>OY729512.2:1250000-6571218 GCA_963422445.2 Thalassobaculaceae bacterium | reverse complement strand
CGCTGCCGTCGCCGCGTCCGGCAGCGTGCTGCGCACGACTGCCCGCGGCTCCGCCCGCATCGCCGATGTCCGCGGCCGCATCGGTCCGCAGCACCGCGCGGCTGACGCCGCGGTAACGGGTTACCCAACCACGCCCGCGCTCGCGGTAACGAGTGAAAGGAGAGCCATCGCCATGAACTGCATCGCATTCACCGTCCGCCCGTGCGCTGCGGGAACATGTGCGCGGCGCCCCTCTGCCCGGCGGAACATGTGTGGCCGCGCGTATGCGCTGAGGGAACGCTCCCGGCCGCGGTGCGCCATGTGTGATGAACGCCGCCGCCGACTTGCGCCAGGACACGCGTTTTGTTACCTCTATACCTTGGACGACAATGTGGAACGCGCTCAGGTGTCGCGGCCCGGTCGTCTCGCTCAATCGCCGCGGCGGCTCCAAACCCTTGCGGCGCCGGCGCTTCAAGCCGGTTACGGTGTGCAGGTCGGCTTCGACCATCCGGACCCCCGTCGGGGTCTTGGTTTTCACACCACACGCACCTGAAGGTGATTGAGTGCCAAGCGCGCGCTTGTCCTACATTTCGGAGCAATTTCAACGCCTTGTGACGACACAGCGTTGTTGGGCCGAGTAGCGACCGATCAGGCGTGGAGAGGGGTCAGATTGACTGCGTGAATTCGTCCATCGAATCAAAGCCTTGCGAGCCGTGCGCCTGATCGGGAGTTTCGCGTGTTACGGGAGCATGCGCGCGGTCGAGGAGACTTCCTATGGAGCACTCAATCTGACTGCATGACCGTAACCGTCCCCGGCGGGCACCGACCCTGGCGAGACAGTCCCCTCGATGCGTCGGCCGCCACGAATCCCGGCCAAGCTATCGTACTGTACAACGATGGAATCTTGCCGAGGAGGATGCGTCAACCGATGGCGGAGACGTTGACGAGGACCATCCGGGTCACGCCGGAACAGTGGGAGCGGATCGAGAGGGTCGCGGGCAAGTGCGATGTCTCGCCGAACCGGCTCGTGGTCGAACTCGTCATGGATGCCCTCGACCGTCGCGAATGGCCGCGCACCGAGCTCGATATCCAGGTCGCGAAGGCCGCGTTGTTCGCCGCCCAGGTCCTTCGGCGCGGCCTCATTGCAGACGGACGCAAGGATGAAGTCGAGGAAATCCTGCAGTTCGTTTCGTCATTGGTGCCCGAATCGGTTGTCAACCCTTCGCCGTCTCCGAACACGCCGCCGCCACAATTGGATCCGAAAGGAGGTTCCGGGTAGCCGAACGCCCTTCTCCAGCGTCCGGCGCGACGAGCGCGATGCATCTTCCCGTATCCGCCCGTGCGAAGCCGTTGCCGTCTTCTCTCCGGTGTTGAATCGCGATAGCCTTGCCACTAGATTTCTGACATATTGAATCGGAGATACAAAGCATGCGCGGCCTTTCCCGTCGCATCATGGAGCACGCTACGGCGCTTCCGGAGGCCACGCCGCTGTGTCCGGCCGCCCTGCTGCACCTCGGCAACCGGGCAGCGGTCGACCAAGCGTTGTCGCGCCTTGCCCGGACAGGCAAGCTCATGCGGATCTGCCAGGGCGTCTACATGCGTCCGGTCGAGACCCGGTTCGGGCAGTGTGCGCCCCGCGTCGGCAAGGCGATCGAAGCGCTTTCGGCGGTGTGGGGCGAGACCATCGTGCCCTGCGGCGGCTCGGCGGCGAACCGCCTCGGCCTGACCACCCAGAATCCGGTCCGCGAGGTCTATCTCACCTCCGGTCCCAACCGGCAGCTTCACTTCGGAGGAATCACGGTGGAACTGCGTCACGCGCCGCGCTGGCAATTGGCAGCGCCGCACCGAAGGGCGGGCGATGTCATCCGCGCCCTGGCGTGGCTCGGTCCCGAAGAGGTCGAGGACGGCCTCGAAGCGGTCTTGCCGACGCTTTCCGAGGCGGATCGGCACGAGCTCGCGACCGCGCGGGCCGTGATGCCCATCTGGATGGCCAAACCGGTGAGCGCCCGCCTCGCGCATGGCCGACACGATTTACCAGCGCCTTTCGGCGGACGATCGCCGTTATGCCTTGAGGGTGGCTCAGGACAAGAGCCGTCTCCGCGCGTTTCTGCTTGAGAAGGACATCTGGGTCGTCGCAGCGCTTGCCGTATTGTTCGATGCGCCGTTCGCCCAACATCTGACCTTCAAGGGCGGCACCTCGCTATCGAAGGTGTGGCGCGCGATCCGCCGCTTCTCGGAAGATATCGACGTCACCTACGATATCCGCGCCTTTGCGCCGGACCTGGTGGCCGGCGCCGGCGACGAGGCGCTTCCGCCGACACGCAGCCAGGAGAAGCGCTGGACGCGAGCTATTCGTGCCCGTCTCGCCGAATGGGTCCGGGATCGGGCGTGCCCGAGCGTCGAAGAAGGGCTCTCCCGCGCCGGTTTCGTGGCACAGATCCGGGCGGAAGGAGATCAGGTCTACATCGTTTACCAGCCGTTGTTCGAGGAGACCGGTTTCGTGCGCCCGGAAGTCATGGTCGAGTTCGGCGCGCGGTCCACGGGCGAACCGCACAAAATCATGCCCGTCCTGTGCGACGCGGCGGCGCATTTGCCCGATCTAGCGTTTCCCGAAGCGTGCCCCACCGTCATGCTGGCGGAGCGGACCTTCTGGGAGAAGGCGACCGCGATCCACGTCTTCTGCCGCCAGGAACGGCGCCGGGGCCAACGCCTGTCGCGGCACTGGCACGATCTCGCTCGCCTCGACGAGGCGGGGATCGCGACAAGGGCGCTCGCCGACCGCGCCCTTTCGCTTTCGGTCGCTCGCCACAAGGCTATGTTCTTCGCCGAGAACGATGCTCGTGGCGACCGGATCGACTATGAGGCGGCGGTCTCCAGCGGTCTGCAACTCGTTCCCTCCGGCGCCGCGCATGCGGTTCTCGCCGACGACTATGCAAGGATGCTGGCCGACGGCATGCTGCTCGACGAGAACGAACCGTTCGATGCGCTGATGGAACGATGCGCCGCGATCGAGGCGCGAGCCAACGGATTGACAGCGTGACAGCAACCTTTCCAGAACCCGGCCAGGGTGTGCTCATGCGCCAGCATTTCGTTGAGGACGTGACGCCGTCCTCGGGCCTCCGGCGCCAAGCTCCCGATGCCCGCGCACTGGAAAACGACAGCGATTTGCCGACTGCCGGCAGAAGATTCCGACGACCCCACTCCGGCTCTCATGGCCTGACCGGCAAACGTCGCCTCCCGGCAGCGGCGTGAACACAGACCGCAGACCGAGCAGATATACTCGAAAGACAGCCCATGAACGGGGGATTATATACGAAAGTGACCAAGGTCGAGGTAACGCCTTGACCTATTTTGGACTTGTATTGCCTGCTTTGTGAGGCTCCCGCAGCTGAGGGCTTTCCCCCTTCAGATAGTTCCATTCGCCTTTCTTCTTCGGCGGCGTGGTCAGGAGTGCCCGTGCGACGTTCTCGGGCGTATCCGGGATCGGCACCGGCATTTCCTTCTCGACCGGCCGGCCGCGCTTGCGCGTCTTGTCCATCGGTGCCTCTGCCTTGGCTGGCCTCACCGAGATCGTGCCATGAGGGGTTGGCAATGTCGATCCGTGTGGTCCACACTCTCTCCTGCAATCACGTTCAGGTTGCCCGCTCTGTCGGGTCGCCTGCCGAATAGAACAGCCCTTGACCCGGCTGGGGTAGCTCCCCGGCCCGGCGAATAGGCAGGGTCTCCACATAACCTGTGCGTGATTGCAACGGCCCGGCACCCACTGCCGGCGTCATGCACAATGGGGAGGATGTTGGCGTGTGGCTGGATATAGACGGGGTACTGATAGGAATTGGCTTTGTCTTGTTTATCACTGCTGCGGCAGGATGAAGTATGCGCCGAGAGGGACAACAATTTCGCTTTATTGACTGGCTCCACGTATCCGCAGTGTGGATCGGAGCCTCCGTCTTGGCTGGGGTAGCTCTGTCCACATGTGAACACATTATGTGAACTCAAGATTCTAGTTCACCACCATCATCGTTGGGCTTACGAAAGATACTCCCCGAGTTCAAATAGCAAGCTATCGGGTAATCCTTGCGGGCGGGTGTGAGTTACCATGCCTTTCAATGTCGTTTCCCTCATCTTTGCGGCCACGCGCTCGCGCTGGTCTATGGCTTCCTGCATTTGACGGATTGTCTCGTTGACCATTTCGGACTCCATGGACAGTTCGGACGGGCGAAGGTGCCCGCTCGCCGCTTCCCTTGAGCTCTGCGAGTCATCCGCGAGTTTGGTGCTGATCTTGCAAAGCCTTTCCTTAAGGCAAGCAATCTTCTCCTGCAATCCAGTATATCGCTTGGCGAAGGCGCCAAGATCACGGTTCAGTTCTTCTTCGCTCATCACGTTGCCTTATTGTGAAGTTGCCAACCAAGTCGCGATACCTGAGCCGCTTTCCGACCATGCCCTGCGCGATGTGGGTCATCTGATCAAGGGTGTCGGATTCGCGGTCGTTGTGGCGTCCCGTGACCTCCGCCACATAGCGGTCCATGTGCTTGGGCGACCAGGGGTGATCGGTGCCGTGGTCGCCGCGCTTGAGCATCGACCAGAACGCTGCCATCCCGTTGGTGCCGACTTGCTCGCGCACATACTCGCCGCGAGAGTGGGTGACGGTCTCGTGGTTCGGCAGGCTCTGGTACGCCTTGGCTTCGTCGGTGTAGATGGTAGCCCCTGGAGCCGCGTGAGCACCTACGAAGGCGTGGAGGGTGTCCTTGTCCGCGCACTCGACCGCCTGGCCGCGCACGGTGCCAGTAGCGCGACCTCGGGTGCCTGCAACAATGGTCTTGCCGTAGTCGCGGCGCTGGCGAGCTTCTTGGCGTGCATGGTCTTGAGCTTCCCGCCGATGTACGTCTCGTCGGCCTCCGCGGGACCTGCGAACGGCGGGTTCTTCCTGGCCCAGGTCTCGCGGATTCGATGCGCCAGATGCCACGCGGATTTCTGCGTAATGCCCAAGTCCCGATGCAACTTCATGCTGGCCTGGCCCTTGATGCCGGTCGTCAGCAGGGAGGACGCTACGGCCCACACCTGCAAGCCGAGCTTCGATGAATGCATGACGGTTCCGGTCTTGACAGAAAACCATTTGCGGCAATCCCGGCACCGATAGGGCATGGTCTTGTGCTTGGTGCCGTCCTGGACGTTGGTCGATCCGCAGTGCGGGCAGTGAAGGCCGTCCGGCCAGCGAACCTCGGTGAACCAGCACTCTGCCGCCGCGTCATCCGGGAACATCCGCATGACATCGACCAGCGATATGCCTTCGCGGTAGTGCTTTCCGGGTGCCTTGTGAGCCATGACCGCCTCCACTGAATAACGGAAACATAGTGACCGAAGCGGGCAGCGTCAAGCGGTTTTGGTCACTTTCGTATATAATCCGAACCTCTTGCAAAATTCCTGCCTAGGGTCCGGTGAGCCCGGATCGGTCGGTTGATCCCGGTCACCTCTGCACCTGGAGGTCGGAATCCATGGATTCGCGGTGTCTCATCAGAGATGATGAGACCGAACAGGGACCTTTGTGGACATCGGGACACGCCTCTCCGGGCCACTCTCTTCGAGAGGGCCGCGAAGGGGCGGCATGCGTTGTCGGAGCCGCGCTATGGGACGGCGAGACGTATCAACGGGTCAGCCGCCAGGGCCAGGATGCCGACCATGAGATGGCAGGCGACCCTGGAATGTCCGCGGACGCGGACATGGCGCCCGCCACACTCATCCTTGAGGCGGGCGTTGGTCCTCTCGACACCGGACCGGATCCGGAACCGCACGGTCTCGGGATCGACATGGCCTATTGCACGCCGGGCCCGGGCCTCCCGGTCTCGCTCCTCCTTGAGGTCCTTGTCCCGGCGCGGATTGACATCGATGATCGGCACATGGCCAAACCGTTCGCTCATCTGGTAGATCTCCCTGGCATCATAGGCCGCGTCCATGAGATCGTAGAGATTGGTCACACGCCCGGCGGTCATCATCGCCAGCGGGATCGCGACCTGGCTGTCATGGACGGATGCCGCGGTGAGAACGGTCCTCAGCGGCACCCCGCAGTCTGCTGTGTCGATAGGCAGCTTGTCACCGCGCCAAGCCTCCAGGACCCCCTTGGCAGTCTTCTTTGCCCCGTGATCGCAGACCTTCGGCAGCGCGTCGAGCCTCTCATCGAGATCCATCCCGTTCGCTTGCCGTTCGAGACGCCCAGGCTCCTTCGTCCTCTCCGCGCCCTTGCGGGGCCGGCCGCCCTTGCGGTTCGGCGTCCCGGCCTTCGGCTTCGGGGCCGGCGTCTCCCGGGCCTCGATGGCCGTCGAGTCCCTCGACACGTGGCCGATGAGCGCGTCGCCCAGTGTCTCTGCAACCAGAGCCGCGTGCATCCTCTCCGGAAGACGGGACTGCGACCATTCGGCAAACGCCCGCGAAAACGTCGCTTCACGCGGGATCTCCGCGACACGCGACCAGCCGCACAGTCGGCGCAACGTCGGGTCCACCTTGAGCCTGTCGATCAGGTGGCGGGTCGTCGGCAGATCCCATACCGCCTTGGCGATGACGCCACGGGCCAGCGCCCGGCGATCCTCCCGGGGCCGACCCGGACCGGTCCACACCTCATCGACGAAGCCCTCCACCTTGACGAGATCGAGAGCTGTCACGAAGCGCTTGTGCGTCTCCAGGAGAGGACCGACCGCCTCGGCCAACGCAGGGAAAAGGTCCCCTTGAAATCGGCGCCAGAGATCGGATAGGGTCGAGCCACGGGGTGGCCCCGGGACCTAGGCTCTCGACAACAAAATCAGCCTCGACAAGGCAAAAACCGGTCGGGCCGGCAATTTTGAAAGAAGCTCGTCGTTTATAATATATTGTTCATGTAAAGGATGAGGGGTTCCCTGAGGGTGTTCTCCATTCTGCCGGACAGGCGTCGCAGCACCATGCTGGAGTGCTCCGTCAACACACGGGTGAAACAGGTGCGCGAGAAAAACTGGGCCGGCTCCCTGTAGTCCGGGGGCGCCGTTCCGGCGACCACCTGCTCAAGCGCGATCGCGAATTCGTCCGGGCTGAACGAGCAGCCTTCCCGCACCTCCCGGCGGGGCGTGACGGCCTTGTACCAGGGATCGAGCGTCATGACGGTTCTCCTCGAACGTGTTTCATTGCCTCGCGGTTCAAGTCGGCCCTGCCAGCCCCTCCATGTGCGTCAGCCAAGCGCGGAATCTCGGGCATTCGGTTCGGATTTTCTCCAAACCCGCCGCTTGTGCGATCCGCGGACCGTGAAGGCCTGATACCGCAGTCCCGATACGCTTGCTGGGCGCGCGCTCAGGGTCGTCGTTGATGTCTTCGGGGGTGGCGAATTGCCGACGGACCGCCGCCAGCGTACTGATGGCTTGGTCCGTCACGCAGTCGATCTCCCCGAACGCCGCCGCATCCGGAGAACAGCAGGCCCTCGAATTCGTGCTTCTGGACATAGGGAAACACCCGCGTCGCATTGGGGACGCGCTTCCCGATCTCCTGCATCAGACGGTCTTCCAGCGCCTCGACCGTAAACTCTCCCTTGTCGCGAAAACCGTAGAAGTCGACCAGCGACGTCACGGCGTCGAAAGATCGGTGCAAGTGAACCATCTCCGATACGAGTCGTCCGATGCTGACGTTGCCACCGCCAACACCGCTGGACCGGGCGCGGGCGAGCAGGAGCGGGGTCGGCTCGACTTTCCTCTTCCACAGATGGCAGGCGAGCACCTTCTGGATGAACGCCTCTTCGGTCTGGCCTTCCACGGATATGGCGAGACGGATCACGGGCGGCCCCCGAGCAGGTTCTTCTGCCAGAGCTCGCCGGTCGTGTAGTCCTCCAGCCAGTCCCGATACTTGCCTTCGTCGCAGCGGCGAACCTCCGTCCGTCCATCCCGCAGCTCGAGAACCAGGATCTCGTCGAGGTCGAACGCATCGACAAGCAGGGGCGACTGCGTCGCCGCGATGACCTGCCGCTCCTCGGCAAGCGCCTTGACCATGTCGCTGACCAAAGCGGCAGCGGCCGGATGCAGCCCCAGTTCAGGCTCGTCCAGCAGCAGCACATCGGGGAGCATCTCGGGGGGAAGGTTCAACAGCGTCACCAGCGCGAAGAAACGAAGCGAGCCGTCGGAGGTCAGATGGGCGCCGATGGTCTTGTCCATCGTCCTCGCCCTCCACCGTAGCAGGACCTTCCCGTAGCTTTCCTCGATCTCGAAACGGTCGAAGACCGGCAGCGCGCGCCGGATATGGTCGCAAATCGTCTCGAAGCGCGGCATGTCTTCCCGTTCGAGACGGAGCAGGATCGCAGCCAAATTTCCGCCATTCGATCTGAGATAGTGGTTGTCCTCTGCGTCCCATCTTTTCTTGACGGGGGAATCTTTCGAGGTGTCGTGGAACTGGTACACGGCGCAACCTCGCAACAGATGGACGAGCACACGGGCCGTCGCCGGCTTGACTTCGCCGTGTTCGCTCAATTGAGCGGCCTCGACGACCCTCGCCTCCGAGTGCCCGCTTCCGAGATGCTTCCAGGGCGCCTCCGTACCCCACCCCTCCCGGCTGAATCGCAGCGCCTCATCGGTAAACATGAAACGGTCGGGATGGGCGTAGGCGAGCGCGAATCGATAGTCGTTTCGCCCCGATTCTGTTCGCAAGGAAATTTCGGCTTCGATCAGTGGACTGACCTTGCTGCCGCCGAATAGTTGGTCATCGGTACCGCCTTCTCGCTGGACGAACTCGGCCAGTTGGCGAGACTTGATCATCCAGCTCATCATCTCAAAGAAACGAATGAAATTGGACTTTCCGGAACCGTTGGCGCCGATCAGAACGGTCGCTTTCAGCAGATTTTCGACTTCGATGTCCGCGAGGGAACGAAAACCCTTGATGCGAAGTGATTCGATCAGATTGGGCATGATTTGCACTCTTTCCGTTCGAGCTTCTTGCAAAATTGCCGGCCCGACCGGTTTTTTGCCTTCTCGAGGCTGATTTTGTTGTCGAGGGCCTGGGTTTCGGGGCACCCCGTGGTCTGTTGTGTTTTCACAATAACAAGATACCGAGGGGGTGACCCCGATGACCCTTGGCTCGACCCTGTCCGATCCCTGGCACCAATTTCAAGGGGACCTTTTCCCTGCGTTGGCCGAGGCGTCGGTCCTCTCCTGGAGACGCACAAGCGCTTCGTGACAGCTCTCGATCTCGTCAAGGTGGAGGGCTTCGTCGATGAGGTGTGGACCGGTCCGGGTCGGCCCCGGGAGGATCGCCAGGCGCTGGCCCGTGGCGTCATCGCCAAGGCGGTGTGGGGTCTGCCGACGACCCGCCACCTGATCGACAGTCTCAAGGTGGACCCGACGTTGCGCCGGCTGTGCGGCGGGTCGCGTGTCTCGGAGATCCCGAGTGAAGCGACGTTTTCGCGGGCGTTTGCCGAATGGTCGCAGTCCCGTCTTCCGGAGAGGATGCACGCGGCTCTGGTTGCAGAGACACTGGGCGATGCGCTCATCGGCCACGTGTCGCGGGACCCGACGGCTATCGAGGCCCGGGAGACGCCGGCCCCGACGCCGAAGGCCAGGACGCCGAACCGCAAGCGCGGCCGGCCCCGCAAGGGCGCGGAGAGGACGAAGGAGCCTGGGCGTCTCGAACGGCAAGCGAACGGGATGGATCTCGATGAGAGGCTCGACGCGCTGCCGAAGGTCTGCGATCACGGGGCAAAGAAGAACCTGATTACCCTCGACGCTAAGTGGCATTTGGTATAGAATATAGCCATGTAATTTGATGATAGAGAAGGAGAATTCCATGGCCCGCAACCCGGTGCAGTTCCAGAAGGGAATCAGCCTCAACGCGTTCCTCTCGCTCTATGGAACCGAACAGCAGTGCTTCGACGCCCTGTCCCGATGGCGCTGGCCCAACGGGTTCGTGTGCCCGAACTGCGGCCACGACCGAGACTGCCAGTTGACCACACACAAGCTCCAGAAGTGCTATCGCTGCAACCGCCAGACCTCCATTACCGCCGGCACCATCTTCGAGGTCACCAAGCTGCCCCTGACGGTGTGGTTCCAGGGCACCTCCTTCATGACCCAGGACAAGAAAGGTGCATCGACGATGACGCTGCACCGCCAACTCGGCATCTCCGACAACGCCGCATGGCGCATGCGCCACACGCTGATGCAGGTGATGATGGAGCGCGACCGCGCGCATGTGCTCGGCGGGTTCATCCAACTCGACGACGCCTCCCTCGGGGGCGAGCGCAGCGGCGGCAAGCGCGGACGTGGGGCACCGGGCAAGACCCCTTTCGTGGCCGCGGTCGAGACCAATGAGGCGGGACATCCGCAGCGGGTGACGCTCACCGTGGTCGAAGGCTTCCGTCTCACCGAAATTGCCGCCTGGGCGCAGCAGCACCTGAGCCCGGGCACGCAGGTGCTCTGCGATGGGCTGACCTGCTTCAATGGCGTGACCGCGGCAGGCTGCGTTCATGAGCCGATGGTGACCGGCGGCGGGAAAGCCGCGGTCGAGCGCCCCGAATTTCGATGGGTGAACACGATCCTCGGCACCATCAAGAACGCTTTGCGCGGTACCTACCATGCGGTTCGACCCAAGTATGCGCAGCGCTATCTGGCGGAGTTCGAGTACCGGTTCAATCGTCGCTTCGATCTGCCCGACATCATCCCGAGACTGGTCTACGTGGCGCTGAGGACGCCGCCGATGCCGGAGCGGCTGTTCAAGTTACACTTAGCTTGAGTGGTAATCAGGAAGAAGACTGCCAAGGGGGTCCTGGAGGCCTGGCGCGGTTACAAGCTGCCTATCGACACAGCAGACTGCGGGGTGCCGCTAAGTACCGTTCTCACCTCGGCATCCGTCCATGACAGCCAGGCCGCGATCCCGCTGGCGATGATGACCGCCGCGCGTGTGACCAATCTCTACGATCTCATGGACGCGGCCTATGATGCCAGGGAGATCTACCAGATGAGCGAACGGCTTGGCCATGTTTCGATCATCGATGTCAATCCGCGCCGGGACAAGGACCTCAAGGAGGAGCGAGACCGGGAGGCCCGGGCCCGGCGTGCAATAGGCCATGTCGATCCCGAGACCGTGCGGGTCCGGATCCGGTCCGGTGTCGAGAGGACCAACGCCCGCCTCAAGGATGAGTGTGGCGGGCGCCATGTCCGCGTCCGTGGACATTCCAGGGTCGCCTGCCACACTCATGGTCGGCATCCTGGCCCTGGCGGCTGACCAGTTGATACGTCTCGCCGCCCCATAGCGCGGCTCCGACAACGCATGCCGACCCTTCACGGCCCTCTCGAAGAGAGTGGCCCGGAGAGGCGTGTCCGGATGTCCGCAAAGGTCCCTGTTTGGTCTCATCATCTCTGATGAGACACCGCGAATCCATGGATTCCGACCTCCAGGTGCAGAGGTGACCGGGATCAACCGACCGATCCGGGCTCACCGGACCCTGGGGCAGGAATTTTGCAAGAGGTTCGAGGTTCTGTAATTACTCGTACCGCTTATGCACGTGGCTCCGGTGAAACGCACATGTAGCGTTTGGTGTGCCGGGAATAGTCGACATCGGGGGCAACATCGTGTGTCACCGGAGCCATGTGCATAAGCGATTTACTCGTTTACGGACCAATTTGTGAAAATGACGTCGCTGTATGTTGTCAAAGCGCCGCTCGACCGGCGTTCAAATCTGGCATGGGCTCGCCGTGGCCCGGTCGGACATGGCCCCACAACCGACATGGCCACAACCCCACAACGACATCGGCAGCCTTGAACGTCCGCCCGTATGCTATGCAGTATCCTGTCACAGGGGGGAGGGGGCTGTGGTCTGGTGCATTTCGTTTTCCGGACCGGCGCTACCGACGGCGCTGTCCCTGCCGGCGGATCAGGATGTCATCCGACCGATCTGATGAGCCATACCCGCTCGCTCCGGTCTCGCATCGAATCTCCCTGCCGCGCTCGATAGCAGGCCGACCTGTTTCGCGGATCGACAAGCAGGTGCGCCACGGCGACATGGATCTGTTGTATCCGCGTTCCGTCCTGCCGTATGGTTGGGCAAGAGCGACGAAAGCGAGGGCAATGCAACCGAAGAATCTGGTTTTCATCATGTCTGATGAGCACAATGCCGTTTTCATGGGCTGCGTAGGCCATGATGTGGTGAAAACACCGAATCTCGACCAGCTGGCTGCGTCAGGCACCTTGTTCGAGAATGCCTATACTAACTGCCCGATCTGTGTGCCGGCACGCGCAAGCTTCGCGACCGGCCGGTACGTGCATGACATCGGCTACTGGGATAATGCGACGCCCTATGACGGAGCGGTACCGGGTTGGGGCCACCGGCTGATGGCACAGGACCATCACGTGGTATCGATCGGCAAACTGCATTACCGCGACACCAACGATCCCAACGGCTTCCACAAAGAGATCATGCCGTTGCATGTCGTTGACGGCGTCGGCGATCTTGTCGGCCTGCTTCGCGATGACCAGCCCGAGCGCAAGAGCGCGGCCAGATTCGCACGCGACGTGGGACGCGGCGAATCGACCTACACGAACTACGACCGCAAGATCGCCGCCGAAGCCGTGCGCTGGCTGCGCGAAGATGCGCCGAAATACCCCGACCGGCCATGGGTCTTGTTCGTCTCATTCGTCTGCCCGCATTTCCCGCTGATCGCGCCACCCGAATTCTACGACCTCTATCCGGAGGCCGACACACCGTGGCCGGCCTTCTACGACCAGGCCGACCGGCCAACTCATCCCTTTTATGAGGCGATGCGAGCCTGCATGAATTACGATGCGTATTTCTCCGAAGAGGCTGTCCGCAAGGCGGTCACGGGGTATCTTGGGCTGTGCAGCTTTCTCGACCACAATATTGGCGCGGTGATGGACGCGATCGCGGACACCGGTCTCGGCGACAATACCCGAATCATCTATTCCAGCGACCATGGCGAAGCCCTCGGGAAAAGGGGTCTTTGGGGTAAATCGACCATGTTTGAAGAATCGGCGGCGGTGCCACTGATAATGGCCGGGCCGGACATCGCGCCCGGTGCACGGATCCCGGCGCTGGCCAGTCTTGTCGACTGTCATCCGACAATCATCGAGTCTGTCGGGAGCTTGCGCCATCCAGACGACCGTGCCCTGCCGGGACACTCCCTTTACGACATCGCCGCCGGCGTCGAGCCAGACCGCGTCGTGTTCTCCGAATACCACGCCGCCGGAGCAGCCACCGGAGCCTTCATGTTACGCGAGGGCCGTTACAAGCTGGTCAGCTTCGTCGGCATGGCGCCGCAATTGTTCGATCTGGAAGCGGATCCGGAAGAAACGCGCGACTTGGCGGCCGACCCGGACCACGGGTCTGCGCGCACCCGTCTCGAGGCGCGTCTGCACACCATCTGCGACCCGACTGCAGTCGATGCACGCGCCCGTGCCGATCAGAGAGCGATGATCGAGAAACATGGCGGCCGCGACGCCGTGCTGAATCGGGGCGATTTCGGCTACTCACCCGCGCCCGGGCAAACGCCGGAATTCGCTGCCTGACAGGCAAGAGTTGCATCCCCGACCTGAGTCGGAGTTGGTGACCTTCGTTTCGTCAGGCCGTCGGATCCGGACAGCCGCATCGGTCCCGATGGCATGGATTTGTGCAGCCTACCGTGCTTCCATTGCGGCCTGCTCGTGATCGTATTCTACGTCGTATCCACGACCCACGACCTGTGACATCCCGGAGTCCTTGCCGGAACCTTCCGGGCCGATTTTTGTGTCAAGACAAACAGGCCTGTCCACAGTCTGACGAGACCCCTGCAATGTCCACAAAGCAGACGTACCAGACCACACCAGGGCCGTCCCAGGCCGGTTCCCGGCACCGGACATGGACAGGGCTTGTTTTCCGCGGACTCCAGCACAGGATCATGCTTGTCTTTTTGCGACGAAACGAAACCGAAAAATTTGGCAACTCGCGATCTCCGATCTTTCGGGAAGCAAACAGACATGGTAGGCTTATGCTGTTCTCGCATCGGTTGGCGCGGACACCAACGATGTCCGACGATGGACATCATAGAAAAGGGGTTTTCGTTATGTTCAGGCTGATGGTTCTGGTTTTCGCCGTTATGTTTGGCCTGTCCGCCTGCCAGACTGGCGGCGGGCAAAAAGAGACGGCTGGTACACTGCTCGGCGGTGTCGCCGGTGCGATTGCCGGCGCAAGCGTGGGCAAAGGCAGCGGGCGTATCGTCGCAACAGCGACAGGCACATTGCTTGGTGCATTCATTGGCAATCAGATCGGCGTATCGCTCGACCGGGCGGACCGACTGGCACATGAGCAGTCCTACAACAAGGCGCTCGAAACACAGACGTCAGGAACCAAAGTGACCTGGAACAACCCGGATTCCGGGAATTCCGGCTCTATAACACCGCTAAAAACCTACGAGACTGCCGCCGGTCCTTGCCGCGAATTCACCCAGGAAGTCACGATTGGCGGCCAGACCGAGACGGCCTATGGCACGGCCTGTCGCCAGGCGGACGGCAGTTGGAAGATCTCGAACTGACGGTCGCGGTAGCCGATGTTCAACTGACAGATCCGTCGTACCGAAAGGGGCTTACATACATAACTCCACCAAAAACCAGATATAGACGTATTCAACCAGAAAATGCTCTACATATAGTGCGAAGTGGAGTCAAGTACATAAGTCCCTACCGAAACGATGCACCGGCCGTAGTCTTCCTAAGCTGGTTCCAAATGGCAGCGGTCAGGCTGACGACAATTTCGACGTTACGGCCGGTCGCGGGTTGCGCCGACAGTTTCTGATGTCCTGATCCTGGCTAAAGGAGGAAAGTCTCCAATATTATCAGCGGCCCCGATCATGCGCTCGGCGGCCGCCGCTATCGACGTCATACGCATTGCGCAAGAACCGACCGCCGCATCGGAAAGAAAAGTCGATTGCGAGGCAGAACGATCGGATCGGTACAATTGTCTTGGCCGCGCACTCGCAATTTTGACCGACGATTGCAGCGATCCTGAGACCGGGATAGCTGGCATGATGCGCCAATATCGCGCGGCGGCTGCCGACGGGCGCGTCATCAAGATGCTCTTTCTGACCACTGCCGCCACATGGGTCCGGATGAAGGGTACGTCGTGAACCGACAAGGAACTCGGGCAAGGTCTGGCGGAATCGGGCAGATGCGGTCATAAGCATGTCGCGGTTCAGACGCCGACCGGATCAGCGCAGGGCGCGAAAAGGCCTGCGAATCGGCGCGCCGTTTCAGCCTTTCTTACAATCTTTCCCGAATGATATCTGATGTTCAAAACGTCTTGTCGCAGCACATTAATTTCTTGGACCGCCTGGCAGCCTGGAAGGACGCTATGCGGCAGCGTGGACAGTCAGGCACCGACCCTTGGCAGCCCTTGCTGGACTTGCATATACGAGAACCATAAGGCCGTTATAATACGGCCTTATGTGACCCATTACCCCTCCCGTAACCAGCGCCTGTTCTTGTCACAAGAGACATCGTGGACGTCATGAACGCCGGTTCTCGATGCGGCCATGTCCGTTGTCCACCGTTTCATGGCTGACAATCCGCTCCAGTCCATGGCTTCGAGAACTTCGCGGGTCGTCGCCTGATTGCCTCTCGCCACGGTACCGAGGTGAGTCCATGATCGCCGAAGAAGGCTTGGATGCTCTACCGCCGAACATGCAGGGCGTCCATCGTGAGAAGCGTCCGATTAGATCGAGGTCGCTACACAGCGCGCGCAAAATCGGGACCTCATTGCTCTTGCAATCAACCGTAACCCCGGCCCAGCCTGCCATGCTAACCCGCAGAACCTTGGTGCGCCGACCTGTTGGGCTGGTTCGGGGCGCCAAAGATATCCTTGTCGTGCACGGCGATGGTCAGAAAGTATTTTCGACTCGTCCAGGCGGTCAGCAACGATCTGGATCATGATCCTGGACAGATGCCGCAGAACTGTCACGCGAGCAACGTATCGATGTGCCGCGCGACCCGTTCCGCCGTCTCGTTGACCAGCTCATTGAATGAATCACGAAACAATTCGCCATAGAAGCGGCCGACGATGCCCAGTGAGTCGGCCGTCGAATCCGAACTGACGGATTCCTGGCCGACAGTCAGCCGCAGAATCCCTTGCAGATTACGCCACAGCCGGGTTGCCTCGGCGAGGTCTCCGGCGACATCCGGGTCGAGGAGGTCATGGACTCCGGCAATCTCGAACACCGATATCGCATCGCCAGCAAGAATCTGTGGCGTGTCCGCGCCATGCAGCAGTTGCAGGAACTGCGCAGCGAACTCGACATCCACCAACCCGCCGGTCCGCAGCTTGATCGATTGCTCGACACCGCTGCCATGCTCACGCCGAATTCGCCCCCGCATCTCGGCGACATCCTTCGCCAGCGCATCTCGATCCCGCCGGCGGGCCAGGACCGAATGCCTGATCTCGTCGAAACGGTCCCCGAGCCTTCCTTCGGCATAGACCAGCCGGGCCCGTGTCAGGGCCTGATGCTCCCATGTCCAGGCCGAAGACTCCTGATATCTGCCAAACGCCTCCAGCGAACATGCAATCGGGCCGGCCCTGCCGGACGGACGGAGGCGCATGTCGACGTCATACAGTTTGCCTTCGGCAGTCGGAGCGGTAATCGCCGTGATCAGACGACGACACATTCGCGAATAGTATTGGCCCGGCGCCAGCGGCCGCCTGCCGTCGGATGCCGGGGCGTCTGGAACGTGATCGTAAAGAAAGAGAAGATCAAGATCCGAGTTTATCGTCATCTCACGGCTGCCGAGTTTGCCAAAGGCGGCGACAGCGACCCGCCCGCCCGCCACAGTGCCGTGATTGGCCACGAATTCCGCCTCGATGGCAGGCATCAATCGATTGAGACAGGTATCGGCGATATCGGATAGTGGACGCGCCGCTTCTACCGGCGTCAGCAAGCCGCGCAGAATATGCACGCCAACCCGGAAAATGCTGTCATTGGCCCAGCGTCTTTCGGTGATAAGCAGATCCTGAAAATCGTCAGTAGGCCCGATCGCTGCAAGTTGCGCCGCCATTTCCGAAGCGGTAAACGCCTGCGAATAAAACGCGCGAACCCGAACCCGCCGCGCCGCTTCGGTAACACCGGCCTCCGCGCTGACATCGCCCGGCGGATCGATCTCGGCAAAATCGCGGCTCAGTACACTTTCGAGCAACAGCGGCTGATGGGTCAGCCAGTCCGCGAAACGCGGTGCGAATCCCATGATTTCCGCAACCAGATCCAGCAACGCGGGATGCGCGTTCAACAGCGACAGCAATTGCACGCCCGAGGTCAGCCGGGCCAGGAACCGGTCGAAACGCAACAGCGCGTGATCCGGATCCGGCGTCGCCGCAAAGGCTCGCAAAGCGGGCGGAACCAGTTTTTCCAAAAGATCTTGCGACCGCGCGGTGCGCAAGGCCGGAAATCGACCTTCAAACCAGCCCTGCACGATCCTCGTGACCCGGTCCGGTTCCGTATAGCCCAGCGCAATTATCGCACTGCGGTCAGGTGAATCGATGTCCCCGGCTGTAAACGTCAGATCCTCCAAATCTTCAATATCCGGACGCTCGGCGAACAATGTCGCATAATGGCGCTCCACGGCCTGCAGATGGGATCGGATTTCTGCAACAAAGGTCTCGAGGCTGTCGAATCCGAGAAACACAGCCAGCCGCCGCATACCGTCCGTATCGGTTGGCAGGTTGTGGGTTTGCTGATCCTCGATCATCTGCAAACGATGCTCGACCCGGCGATGGAACTTGTAGGCCATCGTGAGTTCCGTACATGTATTTTGCCCCAGATGTCCGGCTGCGACCAGGCCGTCAAGCGTCTTCAGCGTCCGGCGATCGCGCAAGCCGGGATCGCGCCCGCCCCAGATCAGCTGCTGCGTCTGGGCAAAAAATTCGATTTCGCGAATGCCGCCGCGGCCAAGCTTGATATTATGTCCGGCCGGATTGATGCCATCTCTGGCGTCGGCGCCACGATGCGCATTGATCTGCTGCTTGATCGCCCGGATATCATGCGCCGCGGCAAAGTCGAGATGGCGCCGCCAGACGAAGCGCCGGAGAACCTCGAGAAACGCGGTCCCCGCCTCGATGTCGCCGGCGACCGGGTGCGCCTTGATCATCGCCGCCCGCTCCCAGGTTCGTCCGACGCTTTCGTAGTATTGCCGGGCCGCGCTGACAGGCAATGCCAAGGCTGTCGAGCCCGGATCCGGCCGCAATTGCAGGTCGGTGCGGAACACGTAACCATCGGCGGTCCGCTCTTGCATCATGCCGACAAGATTGCGCGACAGGCGCGCATAAATCCGGCTTGCCGGCTTGCCGGCCGGGAGCGGCACAACAGCCTCGTCGAAAAATAGAATGATATCGATATCGCTCGAATAATTGAGTTCGCTAGCGCCAAGCTTTCCCATCCCGAGAACGATAAGGCCCGAGCCATCTTCGGGCGCCTCGGGCGACGGCAACTCGAGATCACCGGACTCATGGGCCTCACGCAGGAGAAAACTGCAACTTGCCCTGAGCGCGGCGGTGGCAAAGTCGGACAATGCGCCCGTGAGCTTTTCGAAAGGCCACGCCGACATTATATCAGCCAACGCGACCGTAATCGCAAGCCGGCGCTTGGCAACGCGAAGCCGCCGCATCACATCCTGTTGCGTTTCGGTCCCGAGCCCCGTGCGATCATCTGCCATGGCGAGGCCCTGTACCAGGGCCCGGTCCGGGCCGTCCTCGATCAGCAATCGGGCAAACCCCGGATCACGGATCAGGCACCGTCCAAGATAGGGACTGTTTCCGAATATCGAGTCGAACAGCGCCGCGATGTCCGGATCACGCCGGGCAAATGCAGCAAAATCTCTGACGCCGCCGTCCGGATCTTGCGACGCCGCGTCGTGCCAGCGGTCCCAATACGCCCACAACGTCTCTGTATTTCCGACCGCCGGCGGCGTTCCGGATGTCCATGCCTGAGCGCGTTTTGTCAATCGACTGTTCCGAACCAGATCGTTACTCATCACGAGATTTACCGAATCGGGCCGACGCATCAAGCGATAGACACTAGGGCCAAGCTTGGCATGCGTTGCCGTCTCCGGTCATGCGGCACGCTCGATGCCCGTAAACCAGACGCCACAATTCCAGACAGAGCCGTTCGGAGCGTCAGAAAATCCACCGGCCAGACTATGGCCATGCGTGCGCGTCAGAACCGCCGCAAGAATCCGCTGGTCATCTCGAGCCTCGAATCGTCTTGCGGTAACGTCCGCGCCCCGCATCAGTCATAAGCGGCGTGCATCAGCCAGAGAGAAACATCGGGGAACATCATGACCGTCACCACACCGAGGGCTTGCAGGAAGACGAACGGGATAATGCCACGATAAATCGACTGGATCTTGATTTCCTTCGGCGCGATCCCCTTCATGTAAAACAACGCGAAGCCGAAGGGTGGCGTCAGAAAGGACGTCTGCAAATTCACCGCGAGCAGGATGATGAACCAGAACTTGATGTCCTCGGCCGGGACATGGGTGCCGAAATCCATGTTGACGATCAAGGGCGTGAACACCGGAAGGACAATCAGCGTGATTTCCAGAAAATCGAGGAAGAACCCGAGGAAGAACACGATGACCATGAGTAGGATTAGCATGCCCCAGGCATCGAGCCCGGCCTTCTCGATGATCAGGTGCTCGACCACCTCGTCGCCACCGAGCGAACGATACACATAGGCAAAACATGTTGCGCTGATCACGATGAAAAAGATCATCGAAACCGTCCGTGCCGAGGTATGGCAAACACCAACCAGGGTCTTGAGATTGAGACGGCGATTCACGGCCGCAAGAATAGTCGCGCCAAATGCCCCGACCGCGCCGGCTTCCGACGGCGTCGCAAACCCGAACAGGATCGACCCCTTGATCAGGCTGATCAGGAACACCGGAGGGAGAAAGCTGCGCGCGACGAGCGGGGCCATTTCGCCGCGCGGAATGTTCAGAAGATTCCGTGGCAGCGGCGGCGCAAGACTCGGTTTGATGGCTGCCAGCGACGCGACAAAGATCAGATAGAATACGGACAAGGTCAGGCCCGGCACCACGGCCGCCATGAACACATTGCCGACCGATATGGCCATGAGATCGGCCATGATGATCAGCATGATGCTCGGTGGAATCAGAATACCCAGGGTTCCCGATGCCGCGATCACACCGGTCGCCAACGCATGGCTGTAGCCCTGCCGCATCATGGTCGGCAATGCGAGCGCCGTCATCATGGTCACCGAAGCTCCGATGATGCCGGTCATCGCGGCCAGAATGGTTCCCATCACGGTTACGGCAAGGGCCAGAGCCCCGGGGACGCGTCGCAGCAAGACCTGCACGCAATACAGCAGGTCGTTGGCGATGCCCGTACGCTCCAGCATCACCCCCATGAAGACGAAAGCCGGCACTGCGACAAGCACGAGGTTCTCAGCCGCCATGCCCCAGATCCGGGGAACGAAATTGAAAAACTCGATCAGAACAAAGACATCAAGAAAATACCCGATCATACCGAAGATCAGCGCCAGACCGCCGAGGATGAACGCAACCGGGTACCCAGAAAAAAGCAGGATCGCCAGGCTCATGAACATTGCGATCGATATGTATTCCTGAACGACCTGATAGACTGCCTTGGCCCGATCGATACCCTCCATCGCCATCACGTTGCCGGACTCAAGAGTGATCGCGGCGATGCCGATTGCAAGAACAACACCCAAAAAGGCCACCATCAAGACAATGACCTTCCCTTCGGAATTTCTCGGGAATATGCCAGTCTTGTCCATGACCGCAATCTCCTGGTCGCCGAACGGGCTGTTTATCAAAGGCCTCAATCTGCGACATGCACTACGTCGAACAGGTCTGGATCCCCGTACACTGTCCGACAAAAACAGATCGGGGACCTCTCCGGGTCCCCGATCCGCGTTTCAAACCAATCGGGCTGTTTCCCGATAAGATAGCAGTCCGGCTATTCGAGATATGTCGACTTCAACGCCTGCGCGTCGCCCCAGATCTTGTAGATCTTGCGGAACGCGTAGAAGCTTTCGGCAAATTCCCGGAACGTCTCGTCCCGCGCCGACTCTTCGGCCACGACTTCCTGCCAGGCCTTTTCGAACGCAGCAAGCTGCTCGTCGTTCCAGCGCCGGTTGGTAACGCCGTGCTTGGTCTTCATCGTCAGCATCGCTTGCGGGTTCAGAGCTTCGGTCTCGGCGTACTCGACGACCATGTTGGATTTGCAGCCAACATCGAGAAGCATCTGGTTCGCTTCATCGAGCCCGTCATGTTTTTCCTTGTTGACCAGAAGCTCACCGATCGAGATCTGCTGATGCCAACCCGGATAGTAGTTGTTTTTGGCGATCTGATAGAAGCCGAGCGAGATATCCATGTTGGGCATCGAGAACTCGGTCGCGTCGATCACGCCTCGCTCGAGAGCCGGATAGATGTCCGCGCCGGCGAGAAGCTGTGTCGAAACGCCGATCTTGGTCATGACCTTGGCGCCAAGGCCGAAGAAGCGCATCTTCATGCCTTTCAGTTCCTCAAGCGACTTCACTTCGTTCTTGAACCAGCCGGACGTCTCGGCACCGATCGAACCGCAGGGGATCGACGTCAAATTGTGCTTTGCATAGATCTTGTCGGCAATCTCCTTGCCGCCGCCATGCCATTGCCACGCGAGATATTCGCCGTAGCCCGGACCGAACGGAACGGCGGTCATGAAGGCGAGACCGGGATATTTGCCGGTATGGTACCCAGGGGTCGTGTAGCAGGACTCGACCGAACCCTTGGACACCGCATCGAAGCACTCCAGCGGCGGGATCAACGCGCCCGGCTCGAAGAATTTGAGCACGAACTTGCCGCGAGAAATCGTGGTCACGTAGTTGGCAATACGCTGGCCTGCCGGGCCAAGATGAGCAAGGCTCGAGGCGAACGCCGCTTGCATCTTCCAACTGATCTTGCGCTGCGCGTCGGCATCACCCGGCGAACCAAGCGCAACGACACCAACAACAGCAGCAAGCGCCACCATCTTGAACAAAAATCTTCCCATAGTTTCTGATCCTCCCAATTTCAACGATCCGCCCTGTTTCCGGGCAAGCCTGACACTACCGACCCGAAGGCCGGGATCCTCGCCGCCGTTTCCTTTTCAACCGGCCCCCTTGCGACAGAGCGCTCGAACGGATGTAAGTGAATCAAACTACTCGACCTGAACACCATTGACAATCACGATTGTTTCCCTCCCTGCCTGCGCGGCAAGGCGACGCGCCCCTCTTCATCTTTGACCCGGTCAGGCGAACTCGGCGCGAATGGCATCGGTATGCTCCCCGATCGCTGGCACCGAGAGCGAATCGGGGGTCACGCCGGCAATGTGCGACGGCGGCGCCGTAACCTCGATCCGCCCCGCTGGCGTATCCACCGGAATACGGCGCAGCGCCGGATGGCGGTTGACGTCAGCAATGGTGTTGACGGCACCAAACGCGATTTTCGCTGCGGTCAGGCGCGCACGAACGATCCCGCGCGGCAGACCGGAGAACACGGCATTGATCTGGCCGTCCAGGAACATCCGGTTGGTAAGCCGGGCCGGGTTGTCGTTCACCCTTTGGTCATCGGCGAGCGCCGGGTTGCCGAGAACATCGGCGCACAGCCGGCGCCACTCCCGCTCATTCTGAACTGCGATCAGAATCAATTCGCCTTTGGCGCATTCATAGGCGCCATAGGGCGCGATCGCCGGGTGATGCAAGCCAATGCGCTGATCGCTCAACTCGCCATAGGCCTGATGCAGCAGCCACGGCGTAAGCCATTCGACCATCCCGCCGAACATGGATGTCTTGATCGCCGCGCCCTCGCCCGTACGATGGCGCATGATCAGCGCTTCGAGAACAGATATCTTCGAGTACATGCCGGCCGCGATATCGCAGACCGAAGCGCCGACCCGCCCCATCACCTCCGGTGATCCCGTGACCGAAATCAGTCCGCTCTCGCCCTGAACCAGAAAGTCATAGGCCTTCATATCGGCATAGGCGCCGTCTTCACCATAGCCGGTGATGTCGACCGTTATCAGGCGCGGATAGCGGCGCCGCAGGGCCTCCGAACCGAATCCGGCTCTGGCCGCCGCGCCCGGCGCAAGATTCTGCACGAATACGTCCGCTTGTCCGATAATCCGTTCGAGCAACGCCGCATCGTCCGGATTCTTGATATCGAGGACCACACTTTCCTTGCCGCGATTAAGCCAGACGAAATAAGCCGACTGCCCGTGAACCTGACGATCATAGCCGCGGGCAAAGTCGCCGTCGGCCCGCTCGATCTTGATGACCCTGGCCCCGGCATCGGCGAGCCGGCTGGTGCAATAGGGCGCGGCAACCGCCTGTTCCAACGCCACCACCGTGATCCCATCGAGCACTTTGCTCATGACAGACCTCAATAGGACCGGGGCAAGCCGAGCACATGCTCGGCAATGTAGGCAAGAACCAGATTTGTCGAGATCGGCGCAATCCGGTAGAGCCGGGCCTCGCGATACTTGCGTTCGACATCGTACTCTTCGGCGAATGCGAATCCTCCGAAGGTCTGCACGCAGGTATCGCCAGCCTCCCAGGCGGCATCGGCCGCCAGCATCTTGGCCATGTTCGACTCCGCTCCGCAGGGTTCACCCGCCTCGAACAGCTGCGCCGCGCGCTCAGCCATCAACGCCGCCGCTTCGGTGTTGGCATAGGCCTTGGCAATCGGGAACTGAATGCCCTGGTTCTGACCGATCGGGCGGTCAAACACCTTACGGTCGTTCGCGTAATCGACGGCCTGCCTGAGAAACCAGCGTGCATCGCCCAACGACTCATGGGCGATCAGGATACGCTCGGCATTCATGCCATCGAGGATATAGCGGAAGCCTTTCCCTTCCTCTCCGATCAGGCTGTCAGCGGGAATTTCCAGCTCATCGAAGAACACTTCCGTCGTCGAATGGTTGATCATCGTTCGAATCGGGCGAATCTCCATTCCGTTGCCGAGCGCCTGTTTCATGTCGACCAGAAACACCGACAGGCCTTCGGTGCGCCGTCTGACTTCGGTTTTCGGTGTGGTCCGCGCCAGCAACAACATCAAGTCGGAATGTTCGGCCCGCGATGTCCAGATCTTCTGACCATTCACGACGTAGCGGTCGTTGCCCTTCTTCACGGCCGTGGTTCTGAGCGACAAGGTATCGGTCCCGCTGGCCGGCTCCGATACCCCGAAGGCCTGAAGACGCAGCGCACCCGACGCGATTCCCGGCAGATACTGCCGTTTCTGCTCGTCGCTGCCATGCCGGAGAACAGTCCCCATGATGTACATCTGTGCGTGACACGCGCCGCCATTGCAGCCGGATTCATGGATTTCTTCCAACACCGCAGCGGCGGCCGATATCGGGAGGCCGCTGCCGCCATATTCTTCCGGAACCAGCACTGCGAGATACCCTGCCTCGGTCAAGGCTTGGACGAACTTCGTCGGATACTCGCGGTTCCGATCCTTCTCGCGCCAGTAGTCACCCGGGAAACCCTCGCAAAGCGTGGCGACGGCACGGCGGATTTCCGCTATCACCTCTCTGGTTTCTTCATTCGAATGTCGCATGTCCGGTTCCTTTCGCGGCCGGACCATACGCGAAACCATGCCGACCAATCCAGTAACGCCGCACCATATCTATGTTAAAGTTGCAGCGTCTGGACCAGAACAGACGTATGATGGCGTACAGTCGATCGTCCGATCCGGTCTGGCCAATGCTATCTGCTGGATATCAGATCGTGCTACCCATATTCTGGCTGTCCGTTCTGTTGCGTGCGTGGAGGGAACCCGTGGAGATCCGCACACCGTATCTGCTTTTTCTTGGAGATGCTCGCGACCAGCTTGCGGCGAAAACCGCTAATGGCGTCAAGGTCTGGCGCCCCGACTGGTGCGTCGGACAGCTCCGTTTTCCAGATTGCAATGCCGATTGCGGGCTGCCGGATATGACCGTCGAGGCCGCGGCTGCGGCCGGTGCCAGGACAGTGATCTGCGGTGTCGCAAATCGCGGCGGCGTGATCCCGGAGAGCTGGACCACCGAAATGGTCAAGGCCGTCGAACTCGGGATGGATATCGCGAGCGGTCTGCATACCCGTATCGCCGACATTCCGGTCCTCGCAGCGGCGGCCCGGCAGCATGGCCGGCAGCTGCTTGACGTGCGGCAGCCGACGCAGGAGTTCAGCGTCGCCAACGGCATCAAGCGCCCCGGCAAGCGGCTACTGACCGTCGGCACCGACGTTTCGGTCGGCAAGATGTTTACATCGCTCGCGATCGAGCGGGAACTGCACCGGCGCAACCGTAAGGCGACGTTTCGTGCGACCGGACAGACCGGGATCTTCATCGCCGGGACCGGCGTCTCGATCGATGCGGTGATCGCAGATTTCATATCCGGCGCCGTCGAGTGGCTCTGCCCGGCCAATGATGAAGACCATTGGGATGTGGTTGAAGGCCAGGGCTCGTTGTTCAACGTGTCCTACGCCGGTGTGACCATCGGCCTCATTCACGGGGCTCAACCCGATGCCCTGGTGGTCTGTCACGAGGCCGGGCGTCCGCATATGCGCAGCATGCCGCATTTCGATCTGATCGATATCCCGACCTGCATCGAGGCGAATCTTCAGGCTGCGCGCCTGACCAATCCCGATGTCCGCTGTGTCGGTGCCTCGATCAATACGGTCGATCTGCCGGACTCGGACGGCCGTGACTATTGCAAACGCATTGCCGATACAATCGGCTT
Organism: Thalassobaculaceae bacterium; assembly: GCA_963422445.2. GTDB lineage: Bacteria > Pseudomonadota > Alphaproteobacteria > Thalassobaculales > Thalassobaculaceae. Next base: position 6,545,504 of record OY729512.2, on the reverse strand, counting down.
ACCGGCGGTCGATCCGCTGAGCGACGGCGTGGCGGCGCTGGTCGACCGGATCGCCGGCTGATCCGCCGTTTTCGAGGCTGGACCGGAGGCGTCGCATGGGCCGTATCCTCTCGATCTCCCGGGAGTCCTGGCCTCTCGCGTCGCCGTTCCGGATTTCGCGCGGCGCGCGAACCGCCTCCGAGGTCATCGTTGCGAGCATTGCCGAAGGGGCATTTGCCGGACGCGGCGAGTGCTTTCCCTATGCCCGCTACGATGAGACCCTGGACAGTGTCGAGGCTCAGATCGCGTCCATCGAAAAGGCGATCACGGACGGGGCGGGGCGGGAGGAGCTTCTCGGGCTCCTGCCAGCCGGCGCGGCGCGCAATGCCGTCGACTGTGCCCTGTGGGATCTCGACGCGAAACGATCGGGCCGGCGGGCCTGGGATCTCGCCGGGTCCGCGGAACCGGGTCCGGTGACCACGGTCTACACGCTCGGCGTCGATACGCCAGAGGCGATGGCGAAAAAGGCCGCGGGAAATCGATTCCGCCCCCGTCTCAAGCTGAAAATGACCGGTGACGGTCTGGACCTTGCGCGCATTGAAGCGATCCATGCTGCGGTGCCCGAAGCCGGCCTGGTCGTTGACGCCAACGAAGGTTGGAACATCGGACAGTTTCTGGATCTCGCACCGCGCCTGGGCGCGCTCGGCGTCGAAATGATCGAACAGCCTCTGCCGGCGATCACGGATACGGAGCTCGCGAATGTCTCGCGCCCGGTTCCGGTCTGCGCCGACGAGAGTTGTCATGATCTTGAAAGCCTGGCGTCCCTGTCCGGCAAATACGACATGATCAACATCAAGCTGGACAAGACTGGCGGCCTGACCGAAGCGATACGCCTGCGGGATGCGGCTCGCGAAGCCGGTTACGGCATCATGATCGGATGCATGGTGGGAACCTCGCTGGCAATGGCCCCGGCCATGCTGATTGCCAACGATGCCCGCATCGTCGATCTCGACGGTCCTTTGCTGCTGGCCGGGGATCGAAACCCTAGCTTGACCTACACCGAAAGCGTTATCGCAGCGCCACCAAGAGTGCTTTGGGGATAGCCGTTAGTAGATTGATTTCAATGTTTAGGCCCCTCTTTTTCTTGCGGTGAAGCTGGTATCGGGATCGGCGGTCCAGACGAAGGGCCTGGCTTCGGTGGTGTCGTGTTCGTCGATGACGCGGCGGATGGCGTCCTGGAGGTCGCGTACGGAGCGGCAGACGCCGTATTTGAGACGGCGTCGTGTCAACTTGGCGAAGACGCCTTCGAGCGCGTTCAGCCACGCGCTCGAGGTGGGGTGACGTGGAAGGTCCAGCGCGGATGGCGTGCGAGCCAGACCTGGACTTCCTTGTGCTTGTGAGTGGCGTCGTTGTCCAGGATGGCATGGACCGGGACGCTGGCGGGTATCGTGCACTCGATGCGGTTGAGGCATCTCAGGAACTCCTGGTGGCGCCGCGGCCTTTCTTCAGCGGCAGACCGGGCTGTGTGCGGTCGCGGGCCTGACGGTGCGACCTGTCATCGATCGACAGCACGACCGCGTGAGCCGGCGGCGCAACGTAGAGGCCGACGATATCGGTCAGCTTCTCGACGAAAGCGGGATCGTTCGAAAGCGTGAACGGCCGCCAGCGGTGCGGCATCAGGCCATGCGCCTTCCAGACCGCCCAGACCGTCGAAGCGGCACCCCCCACAGCCTTCGCCATCGTCTGCAGCGTCCAGTGGGTCGCCGCGTGAGGCGGCGAGGTGTGGGTCAACCCGACGATCTTCGCCACCTGCTCAGGAGCCAGAGGCGTCTTGCCCGGCGGACGCGTCTTGTCCCGCAGAAGTCCGTCCACACCTTCTTCCATGAAGCGGTCCTGCCAGCGCCAGACACTGTTCTTCGCCTTGCCGGTCTCTCTCATGATGGCCATCCTGCCGATCCCATCGTCGCTCAGAAGAACGATGCGCGCCCGCCAGACGTGCGTCTGCGGGCTCTTCGGGTCCGAGACAACCGTTTCAAGGCGACGCCGGTCGTCCGAAGTGAGCGTGAATGAAACACCAGGGCGCATCTTGTAGACCCCCGTGATCGACAAATCAGAAGAACATAATAACGGATATACTTGTAACGATCTATCCACTAGGTCGTGTTGACGAGTTCATGAAATGCTGATAATCATTTGGGTCTTGCCTAGGGATTGTCTGAACAAGTCGGCTCTGTCACAATTGGTTTCTTGGTGACGGAGTGGAATGCGAGCCATGGAGCAAGCGATGTCTGCGGAGCTGGAGCATGACCTGAAGACGCGTCGGACGCGGCGCGAGGTCTTTCTCGAGAAGATAGACGGGCTGGTTCCCTGGGAGCGGCTGGAGGCCCGCATCGAGCCGTTCTACCCGAAGGCCGGTCGCGGTCGGCGGCCTTATCCGCTGAGCGTGATGCTGCGGGTGCACTGCGTGCAGCTGTTCTACAATCTGAGCGACCCTGGGATAGAGGACCTGCTTTACGAGGTGAAGTCGGTACGGCGGTTTGTGGGGCTGCGCCTATCGGGTGCACTGCCTGACGAGACGACGATCCTGCATTTCCGCCACTTGCTGGAGACGCATGGTCTGGGTGAGACGCTGTTCGAGGAGATCAACGCACATCCGGCCTCTCTCGGACACCGTTTGAGCAAGGGGACGATCGTGGACGCGAGTCTCATTGCCGCGCCGTCGTCGACGAAGAACCGCAAGGGCGAGCGGGACCCGGAGATGCATCAGACGAAGAAGGGCAATCAGTGGCATTTCGGGATGAAGGCGCACATCGGGGTGGATGCGCAGTCGGGCTTGACGCACAGCGTGGAGACGACGCCGGCGAATGTCTCGGATGTGGTGACGGCGCACGCGCTGTTGCACGGGGGCGAGGAGCAGGTGTGGGGTGACGCGGGCTATCAGGGGGTGGACAAGCGCGCGGAGAACCGGGACACGGACGTGGACTGGGAGGTGGCGATGAAGCCCGGCAAGCGCCGGGGGCTGGACAAGGCAGGCCCGGAGGCGGCGGTGGAGAGGCGCAAGGCGTCGGTTCGGGCCAAGGTGGAACATCCGTTCCTGTATGTGAAGCGCCACTTCGGCTACGCGAAGGTGCGCTATCGGGGGCTGGCGAAGACCACGCAACGCATCGCCGTGCTGCTCGGGTTCACCAATCTGCTCATCGCGGGGCGCGACGCCACCGCCTGACGTGGGGGGAGTCCGTCCGTAACCGCCGCAAGGCGGCGGGGACGGTCGGCTCGGGCATCAAAATCCCCATTTCCTAGCACGACAACACGTCCCCGATGGGCTCTCGTGTTTCATCCACGGGCCACGACACCCGTATACCCGAAAAAACCGACTTGTTCAGACAATCCCTAATGGGCAGGACGCTGAAGGTAAGCATAAAGACCTCGATTATGGACGAAATCCTCCGCTAGCGCTATTCTGACCTGAAGGCTGCCGTCGAGGCGAGCTTCGCCGGCGAGGTCAGCAAGGCGTTCGGGAAGCTCAGCGCCAATGTCGCCGAAGTGAAGGCCGACAATATCGCTAGCGCCGTCGCTGCACACTGGCTCAAGCTCTTCCCGGAGGAACGCGAACGCACCGGGATCATGGAGCCGAGCCATGAACAGCATCAGGCCATCAACGGCCATATCCGCGAGCATCTCGCCCGCGAGGGCCGCATACACGCCCCGGTGCACCGGGGCGTGTATGCGGTTGGCCTCCTGCGGTTATACCAACGCCACGAAGGCGCTCGCCGCCAACTACGCGCTGAGCGACATCGTCGCCTTCCACCGCCCCTACAAGCACATCGGGATCGATCACAGAAGCCGGGAGGTTCTATTCGACAACGACGAATCGCCCCTTTTAAGAAACGTCTTGATCTGGCATCGTTGCTTGAAGGTCAGGTGATGGTAGCCTGAGGGCATGAGATCTCTACCTTCATGTGTATTTTTGGAGGGTATCATCGTCACTTGATCATTAACAACATGTTGCGAATACAGGATCTAGTCCCGCTATAAGAGATGTTGCATTTCAAATTGAAATGGGCGGCTTATATCCGGTAACATCCGTCTTCACGGTGCCACGCAGATGATGGGGGAAACGGTGTGAACGATGGCCTGCTGACCGGTCCCGACCAAATGGAAGGCCTGTCGCTCGTTTATGCCAGGGCGTTGGCGGTTCGCGCAGGCTACTCTGTTTCCGTGCCGCGGCCCGACCGGGATAGCGTGGATCTGCGGATCCAGGCGGGAGGCGCATACCGCCCGGCGCTCGACCTGCAACTCAAGGCCACGGCCAGGATCGGCGAGGCGCGCGACGGCTTCGTGCCGTTCCGGCTGTCCATCAAGAACTACAACGATCTTCGTGTCGAGACGCAGACACCGCGGTTGCTCGTGGTGCTGGAGCTTCCAGGAGATGAGGCGCGGTGGATGATTGTGACCGCGGAGGAACTCGCTCTGCGGCGTCGCGCCTACTGGCTGAGCCTGCAACAGAACCATGATGAAATCGCGGGTCAGGAGACCGTAACCGTTCACGTTCCCGAACAGAACTTACTCGATGTCGAAACCCTGCAAGAGTTGATGGAACGGTCCAGGGTAGGAAAACTCTGATGCGCGTCAGCATTCACGACCGTGATGCGCTGTTGGCGGTTTCGCCAGCGGCACTGTCTGCCTACGCCCGCATTGCCGGTTGGAGCCAGCACGAATCGTACCGCCAGCATTCGGACATCTATATCGGCGACACGCTGCCGGAAATCATCGTGCCGCGTACGACGCGATTGGGGGATTACGCGAGTGCCGTGGCGGCGTTGATCGAGACCTTCGCGCAAATTGCCGATCAAGACGAGTTGACCGTGTACCGCTCGTTGGTGACAGCGGACCGCGACGTCATTCGCATTCGAGCCGCAGAGAGCGCTAGCGGCAATCTCGGGTTGAATGACGGCGTGAGCCTTGTCCAGGGCGCTCGTGACATGGTGCTGTCGGCAGCGTGTTCGCTTCACGACCCGCGGCCGGTATACCGAGCGGGAGCGAACCGGGAAGCGGCAGAACTGCTGCGGCTGATGCGGCTCGGGCAGACTGATCAAGGCAGCTTCGTTGCGACGTTGCTGACGCCGGTCGTGCCGCCGCCCATGCCGACGCTTTTTGAGGATCCGGATGACCACAACGCGCCGATCGCACGCCGGATGACAAGGCGGCTTGTCGAGGCGCTGGCTGCGGCACGTCAGGCGGCGGAACGGGCGGGTTCCGGCGATGGCGACGCCTTCGGAATGACTGTGGCCAGCGGGGTGAGCGCCAATCTCTGCGAAGCTCTGGTTCAGATTATCGAGCCGTTTCCGGCGCTGGACGTTAGCGTCTTGTGGGCTCGCACGCGGCCGATGGGAACGCCGGGAACGATCGCGCGGTTCGGACAGACGGATGCGGCGCTGCTGCGCGAGGCCGCGCGCTCCCTGCGGGAGCGCGCACCGAAACCCGACATGTGTCTCCATGGCTTCGTTCGCATCCTGGAACGCGGAGAGGAAAATGCCGACGGAACGATCAGACTCAGGTCCGAAGTCGACGGGCAAAGGCAGTCCGTCGTGGCGGTTCTGGAGCAGGCGGATTACGAGCGGGCGATCCAAGCTCACAAGGACCGGGCGCCGGTTGTATTGAAAGGTGACCTTGAACGTGCAGGTCAGCGATGGAGGTTGCTGAATCCTCGTTTGGAAAGCGTTCTGCGCGATGACGGGCGGGAATCGGAATACGATTGAAAACCACATGCCGCAATCCGGTGTTTTTGAATCCGACGTCCAGGAAGCCACCCTTGAATGGTTGGAAAGCCTTGGCTGGACGATCGCGCACGGCCCCGACATTGCCCCCGACACACCGGCCGCCGAGCGCGTCGATTATGGCGCGGTCGTGCTGGAAGGTCGGCTCCGCGACGCGCTGGCCCGGCAAAATCCCGACCTTCCAGCTTCGGCTCTTGACGATGCTTTTCACAAGTAGACACGCCCGGATGGGGTGACGCTGGAAGCGCGCAACCGCACTGTTCACTGGTTGCTGGTGGACGGCGCGGTCCGGGGCGCTCAGGCGAAGATCGTCGACTTCGACGATCCTGACGGCAACGACTGGCTAACCGCGAAGCAGTTCACGATTGTCGAGAACAGGCGGGAGCGGCGGCCGGACATGGTGCTGTTCGTCAACGGGCTGCCGCTCGGCGTCATAGAGATCAAGAACTCGGCTGACGAGGACGCAACGATCCGAACCGCGTGGCGACAGATCCAGACCTAAAAGACCGAACTGCCGTCGCTGTTCGCTTTCAATGCGGCGCTTGTCGTCTCGGACGGGACCGAGGAGCGGATCGGCACGCTGACCGCCGGATAGGAGTGGTTCAAGCCGTGGCGCATGATTGCCGGCGAGACTGTTGCCGATCCGACGATGCCGCAGCTCCAGGTGACGCTCGCGGGCGCGTTCGAGCGGTCGCCGAAACCCTGCGGGCGGCGGAACTGCAACGGGTCTCCACACTCCGCGACGAGGCCGGACGGGGCGACCGGCACATCGGGGCCGTCTGGCACACCCAGGGCTCGGGCAAGAGCCTGACCATGGCGTTCTATGCCGGGCGCATCGTGCACAAACCGGCGATGAAGAATCCCACTGTCGTCGTGTTGACAGACCGCAACGACCTCGACGACCAGATCTTCGGTGCCTTTGCCCGCTGCCGGGATCTGCTGCAGCAACCGCCGCTGCAGGCGAAGAGCCGCGCCGAACTGCGTGCGAAGCTCGCAGTCGAGTCGAGCGGCGTGGTGTTCCACCACCATCCAGAAGTTCCTTCCCGTACGACACCCAGCGCTCGGTCGAGGACGGTGCGACGGTGCCGATCTACTACGAGAGCCGGCTCGCCAGGCTGGCGCTCGACGAAGGCGAGAGGCCCGGCATCAACCCCGGGTTCGAGGAGGTAACCGAGGGCTAGGAGATCGACCGCAAGGAGAAGCTGAAGACCCGGTGGGCACAGCTCGAAGCCATCGTCAGCGCCGAGAAACGCATCACCCTCGTTGCCCGGGATATCGTCGATTATTTCGAGCGCCGCCTGGAAGCCATGGATGGCAAGACGATGATCGTCTGCATGAGCCGGCACATCTGCATCGACCTCTACCGTGCGCTGGTGCGTCTGCACCCCGACTGGGCGTACGCGGACGATCACAAGGAGTGGATCAAGGTCGTGATGACCGGGTCGGCTTCCGACCCGCCGGACTGACAGTGCCATATCGGCGGCAAGTCCCGGCGAAAGGCGCTGGCCCATCGGTTCCACAACGCGAGCGATCCGCTCCGCATCGTACTGATGCGCGACTTGTGGCTGACAGGCTTCGATGCGCCGAGCCTGCACACGATGTATATCGACAAGCCGATGCGGGGCCACGGGCTGATGCAGGCGATCGCCCGCGTCAACCGGGTCTTCCGGGACAAGCCCGATGGGCTGGTAGTCGACTATCTCGGGCTCGCCCACGAACTCAGGCAAGCACTCGCGATCCATACCGAAAGCGGCGGCAAGGGTCAGAACGTGTTGGGCCAGACGCAGGCCGTGGCGGCGGTGATGGAGAAGTATGAGATCTGCCGCGGCCTGTTCCACGGGTTCGATTATGCGGGATGGATCGACAGGACATCTGTGGAATGCATCCTGGCTCAGGAAAACGGCAAGGACCGCTGCCTGAAAGCGGTGCGGGAACTGTTGGCGTTTGCGCTCGCGGTTCCGCACGAAGACTCGGTCGCCATTCGTAACGATATTGCGTTCTTCCGGGCGGTCCGGTCGGGGCTCGCCAAGCGCACCGAGGAAGACGCGCGGACGGCCGAGGAGCTGGACCACGCCGTTCGGCAGATCGTCTCGCGAGCGGTCGCGCCGGAGGGCGTGGTCGATATCTTCGCGACCGCCAGCCTCGGAACGCCCGATATCTCGATCCTGTTGGAAAAGTTCCTGGCCGAAGTGCAGGTAATGCCACAGCATAATCTTGCGGTCGAACTGTTGCAGAAGCTGTTGAGGGACGAGATCGAAGCCCGGCGGTGCAAGAACGTGGTGCAGGCGCGGTCCTTCGCCGAGATGCTGAAGTGGACGCTCAGGCACTACCGGAACTGAGCCGTCGAGACGGCGCAGATGATCGAGGAGCTGATCGGGATCGTCCGCGAGATGTGCGAAGCGAGCGTCCGCAGCGAGACGCTGGGACTGACGGAAGACGAGCTCACCTTCTACGACACGCTGGGAACCAACGACAGCGCGGTCCGGGTGCTCGACGACGAAACGCTGCGCGGCATTGCCCGCGAACTGGTCGAGACCGTGCGGGGCAACATCGCCATCGACTGGACGTTGCGGGAGAAATGTGGGCGCCAATCTCCGACGGCTCGTCAAGCGCGTCCTGCACAGGCACGAGTATCCGCCCGACAAGCAGAAGAAGGCGACGCAGACGGTGCTCGAACAGGCGGAAACGCTGTCGGCCGGCTGGGCGAAGTGATGTCGAGAAGCCAGCGCCTCCCGGCTCGGGAATGAGGCCCCGCCGGCGGTCGATGGCTGAACGCCCCATGGCGCGGGCACACGACAGGCGTGATAATCTCGCCCCGTGCGGTTCGGGGGAGACTACCATTGGAGGTTGTGTCTTCGCAGCAATGCTTGTCGAGGCAACGATACAGTGTGTGTCGTCGGTGATCGCCAGCAACCGCGCTCAGCCGAAACTTGGCGAAGCACCGCCCTTCGACTGGTCACCAAACCGACCAACTGTAGCGCCAAGCCCTTGATCTGCTGGGTGTGAGCCTGTGGTATAACTTGGACCATCTCCCAGTGAGTCGCCCAGATCAGTGCTGACAATACAAGGTGTTCTCGGAGGAAGCCCGGATCATCGGGTGGGCCGTATGGTTCACGATACGGATGCTGCAAAGCTCAGCAGCCAGGAACTTCAGCCATGCAGAGATATCGACCGAAGTGAAACAGCCGAACCCGAAATGCGCTCTTTTGGGGCAGCGTTTCCTGCCGGATTCGGAGCCGCCATGACGCCCGTTAACACCGCGGTGCTCTATGACCTTGCGGCCTGTCCGCATCGCGTGACGATGGACATCTTTGGCGATCCAGACGAACCGGACTATCCGAACCCCTTTGTCGAACTGCTCTGGAAACGTGGTACTCTCTATGAACAGGAGGTTATTGAAGGACTGGACAGACCCTTTCTCGATCTCTCGTAACTGCCCAGGTACCACGTTGCTGACGGTGGTGGGACGGATGTTGGTGTGGTGCCGTTAAGTTCCTGTTTTTCTTGACGTTATAGAATCGTCGGTCTATGAGTGCCGCTCTCGTATGACGGGAGCGGCGGCTAGCTGTCTGCGCCGCAGAAAATGATGCGACAATAGCGAGCATGTGACGAAGGAGGCACGGGCATGCCAACGACCTTTCGCGACCCGGACCAGATGCTGTTGTTGGCGCCGGATCTGCGCGATTGGGTCCCTAAATGGCACTTTGCGCAGCATGTTGGCGATCTGGTGGACGGGTTGGCCCTGAGGGCGAGGGTGCACTTTGCATTTGTGCTTCACGATATTGCACCCTGCCGAGCTTCTTACAAAATTGCCGGCCCGACCGGTTTTTTTGCCTTGTCGAGGCTGGTTTTGTTGTCGAGGGCCTGGGTCTCGGGGGCACCCCGTGGTATGTTGTGTTTCCACAACAACAAGATACCGAGGAGGTGACCTTGCTGACCCTTGGTTCGATCCTATCCGACATTTGGCACCGATTTCAAGGGGACCTTTTCCCTGCGTTGGCCGAGGCGGTCGGTCCTCTCCTCGAGACGCACAAGCGCTTCGTGACAGCTCTCGATCTCGTCAAGGTGGAGGGCTTCGTCGATGAGGTGTGGACCGGTCCGGGTCGGCCCCGGGAGGATCGCCGGGCGCTGGCCCGTGGCGTCATCGCCAAGGCGGTATGGGATCTGCCGACGACCCGCCACCTGATCGACAGGCTCAAGGTGGACCCGACGTTGCGCCGACTGTGCGGCTGGTCGCGTGTCGCGGAGATCCCGAGTGAAGCGACGTTTTCGCGGGCGTTTGCCGAATGGTCGCAGTCCCGTCTTCCGGAGAGAATGCACGCGGCTCTGGTTGCAGAGACACTGGGCGATGCGCTCATCGGCCACGTGTCGAGGGACCCGACGGCCATCGAGGCCCGGGATACGCCGGCCCCGACGCCGAACCGCAAGCGCGGCCGGCCCCGCAAGGGCGCGGAGAGGACGAAGGAGCCTGGGCGTCTCGAACGGCAAGCGAACGGGATGGATCTCGATGAGAGGCTCGACGCGCTGCCGAAGGTCTGCGATCACGGGGCAAAGAAGACTGCCAAGGGGGTCCTGGAGGCTTGGCGCGGTGACAAGCTGCATATCGACACAGCAGACTGCGGGGTGCCGCTGAGTACCGTTCTCACCGCGGCATCCGTCCATGACAGCCAGGTCGCGATCCCGCTGGCGATGATGACCGCCGGGCGTGTGACCAATCTCTACGATCTCATGGACGCGGCCTATGATGCCAAGGAGATCTACCAGATGAGCGAACGGCTTGGCCATGTGCCGATCATCGATGTCAATCCGCGCCGGGACAAGGACCTCAAGGAGGAGCGAGATCGGGAGGCCGGGGCCCGGCGTGCAATAGGCCATGTCGATCCCGAGAACGTGCGGTTCCGGATCCGATCCGGTGTCGAGAGGACCAACGCCCGCCTCAAGGATGAGTGTGGCGGGCGCCATGTCCGCGTCCGTGGACATTCCAGGGTCGCCTGCCATCTCATGTTCGGCATCCTGGCCCTGGCGGCTGACCAGTTGATACGTCTCGCCGTCCCATAGCGCGCTCCGACAACGCATGCCGACCCTTCACGCCCCTCTCGAAGAGAGGGGCCCGGAGAGGCGTGTCCCGATGTCCACAAAGGTCCCTGTTTGATCTCATCATCTCTGATGAGACACCGCGAATCCATGGATTCCGACCTCCAGGTGCAGAGGTGACCGGAAGCCACGGAGTTTCCTGGTCCGGCGGTCGATGATGCTGAGATCGATGTCGGCGACGCGAACGATCCAGTCGCCGCTGTTGGTCTCGGCGACGCCGACGGTTTCGCCGGTAAGCGTTTCGCTGATGAAGACGCGCTCGCCCTCACTTGATGGAGCCGTCGGTGCGCACCCGGCGCACAGCGTGCCAGGCGTCGTACAGGTCTCCGGGGCAGGCCCTCGGCGAGGGGCGCCAGAGCGCCGCGGGCGGTCGTTGGCCAAACGCCTCATAGGGGCGGTTGTGGTTGTAGTCCTGGCGGAAGCGGTCGAAGCGGGCTTGTTGCTGGCTTGCGCTTGCGGCCGGCGGCCTGGCGGTCTCGGCCTTCAAGGTCCGATGTATGCGCTCGTGCCGCCCGTTCTGCCGGGACTGGCCTGGCTCGACCCGTTCCAGCGCGCTGACGGCCTTGACCCAGCCGACAGAGAGCCGGGACAGCCCGACCACGCCGATTCCGGCGAACGGCGCCCCGTTGTCCGAGCGCATCGCCAGCGGCAGGCCGTGGCGCGTGAAGAGCTGTTCGCGGATCGGGCGGACCTCCTCGGTCCGGGGCGGGATGATGACGTAGGCCAGAAGGTAACGGCTGTCGGTGTCGCTCACGGTCAGCGGGTTGCAGCGTTCGCCGTCGCGGGTGCGGAACCAGCCCTTGAAGTCGATGCACCAGACATCGTTGGGCGCGCTGACGGTGCGAAACCGCCGGCAGGGTGCGGCCCCGCGGCGGCGGGCGCTCACCAGCCCTTCCGCACGCAACGGATCGCCCATCGTGCTGGCCGTCGGCCACACCATGTCGGGACGCGAGCGCATCAGAACCGCGCGCAGCTTGCGCGGCCCCCAGTGGGGACGCTCACAGCGCAGGGCGACAATCGCCCCGGCGGTCTCCGGCGCCATGGATCGGCCGTGACGATGCGGCGCACGGGAGCGCTCGACCAGGCCCTCCGGGCCTTGCTCGCGATAGCGACCGAGCCACTTGTAGCCGGTCTTGCGGCTGAGGCCGTAGTCCTCGCAAAGCGCTGTCATCGGCAACTCACTACGCAGGCAGTCCACGACGAAACCCAGCTTCTCGTCCATGCAACCGGTCTCCTCCACGGCATCGGCCACCTCCCGGCCGATCCATAACCTCTCACCCATCTATCCGGTCTGTACCGCTGGCTGGGCTGCCCCCCGCGAAATCTGGAACCGCGACGAGGTCACCGGTGCGGTCGCCGAGGCCTTCCGCATCCCCGCCGAAAGCGTCGCGCCCGACGGCATCCAGCTCGCCGATAAGTGTGAGCACTTCCTCTGGGGCTTCGTCAAGAATTCATGTCGCCAAATTCTTGTCATGGACTCGCTGTTTATAGCGTGGGATCACCGTGCCGGTCGGGCCGGGTGCTCTCGACAACCCCGCTGGATACGCCATAGACTGCGCTGCGAATGCAGCGGTTTCCGTGACCGGCTGCCTGCAGGCTGCGACATTTGCGACGAGGCGGAGTGCCATGTTCGAACCTGATACTAGGGATCCATTCGCACTGTTCGCGATCTGGTTCTCGGATGCCAAAAACTCGGAACCCGGCGATGCCACGGCAATGTCGGTCGGGACCGTGGATGCGGCTGGCAGGCCATCCGTGCGCATCGTGTTACTGAAAAGCGTGGATGAGCGCGGCTTCGTTTTTTTTACGAACCTGGACAGCCGCAAGGGCCGCGAACTTTTGGCAAATCCATCTGCCGCCCTCTGTTTTTACTGGAACAGTCTGGGCCGCCAGGTCCGTGTTGAAGGGCCGGCATCACGAGTGACGGAAGCAGACTCCGATTCCTATTTTGCCAGCCGTGCCCGCGCGAGCCAGATCGGCGCATGGGCCTCCGAACAATCCCGGCCGCTTGACAGCCGCGATGCCCTGATGGCGATGGTCGGCAGATACGAAGCCGAGTTCGACGGACGCAAGGTGCCGCGCCCATCCTACTGGGCAGGCATGCGCGTCACGCCCTTGCGCATTGAATTCTGGCAGGACGGAGTGTATCGGTTGCATGACAGGTTTCTGTTCTCTCGCGAGACGGAGAATGACGCCTGGACCGTAACACGGTTGAATCCCTGACCCGGTGTGTCTCGCCGTTTGAACATGGGGCAGGACCGGGCAATCCCGATGGTCTTGCGGGCGTGGGGTGCCAAGCAGATGCGACGTAAGCGTCTCCAGGGCTGTCATCGCGCGAGGTTGCCCCGCGCAGACCAGCGCGGCCGGCCGTGACGGCCTCACCGATCGTCTTCGACCGGCGCTTGTTCCAGAACCGGCGTGACCGGGCCGCCCGGACCACCGGTGAATTCGATTTCCTGTTTCTGGAAGCAGCAGAACGACTGGTCGATCGACTACGGGATCTGCGCCGCGATTTCGATACGGTCGTCGATCTTGGCGCCCGGAACGGAATCCTCACCGACCTCTGGCCGGAAACACCGCGCTGCGCGGCATTGATACATACCGACCTTTCGACGGTCATGGCTTTGCAGGCGTCGAAGCGGGGGCCGGCCGTGGCCTGCGACGAGGAAGCATTGCCTTTTGCAGCAAGCAGTCTGGACGCCGTCCTCAGCTGTCTTTCCATGCACTGGATTAACGACCTGCCGGGGACATTGGTGCAGATTCGTCGTGCCCTGCGTCCGGATGGCCTCTTGATGGCGTCTCTGCTCGGCGGAACGACCCTGTCGGAACTGCGTGATGTCCTCACGCTGGCTGAACATGAAATAACCGGGGGCGTGAGTCCCCATGTTTCGCCCTTCGCCAATCTGCCGGACCTTGGCGGTTTGTTGCAACGGGCCGGTTTTGCCCTGCCGGTTGTCGATAGCGCGTGCCTGACGGTGACCTATGCAGACATGTTTCGGCTGATTGCCGATCTTCGTGGCATGGGGGAAACCAATGTGCTGACGGCGCGGCGAAAAGAGCCGCTGCGCCGGAGCGTGATCATGCGCGCCGCCGAACTCTATCAGGAGCGCTTCGCCGGGCCCAACGGGCGAATTCCCGCGACATTCGAGATCCTGACAATGACCGGATGGGCGCCCGATCCCTCGCAACAACAACCGCTTCGGCCCGGCAGCGCGCAGGCGCGCCTGTCCGATGCGCTCGGCACGGTTGAGAGTGGCGCCGGCGAAAACCCGCGGCCGGCGCGGGGCGTCAGGTCGTAATGCGTTGCGGATCCGCCTATGCCGCCGACGCGCTTTCGCCGGACAGCGAATCGTCGTCGGCGCCGTCGGGCTGGACATCGAGCGATGCGGCCAGCCATTGCGATGCTTCCGCCAGGATCCATCCCTTGCGTCGAGCATAGTCGGCCAGCTGATCGGATCCGATCCGGCCGAGGCCGAAATACCGGGCGTCACGGTGACCGAAATAAAGCCCGCTGACCGATGAGGCCGGTGTCATGGCACAGCTGTCGGTCAATGTAAGGCCGATGGTGTGTCCGGTATCCAGCAAGGCTAGAATCGTACGTTTTTCGGTGTGGTCCGGACAGGCTGGATAACCGGGTGCCGGGCGTATGCCGCGATAGCGTTCGGCAATCAGGTCGGCGTTTGACAGGTCTTCGCCGGCGGCATAACCCCATAAATCCTGACGTACCTGTTCATGCAAGCGTTCAGCCATGGCTTCGGCCAGGCGATCGCCGAGCGCCTTGACCATGATCGACGAATAATCGTCGCCGTCGGTCGCATACTCTGCCGCGATTGTCTCGATCGCCGGGCCGGCCGTCACGGCAAAACAACCGATGTGATCGCGGCCGACCCCGGCCGGCGCAATGAAGTCCGCCAGTGCCAGATTGGATTGGCTGTCGCGTGAATGACGCCTTTGCTGCCGTAATGTATGAAGCCTTGCGAGCGGTATGGTACGCTCGGTATCGGCATAAAGCTGGATGTCGTCGCCCTGTGCCTCGGCTGGCCAGAAGCCGACGGCTGCCGCTGGCTTGAGGCGTGGTTCCTGCTTCAGCTCCGTCAACATGGCATGGGCGTCGTCCTGAAGCTGCCTTGCCGCCTCGCCGACGACCGGGTCATCAAGGATGTCAGGATACCGGCCTGCGAGTTCCCAGGTCTGGAAGAATGGGCGCCAGTCTATGCGTCGGGCGAGATCGTCGATGTTCCAGTCGGTCATCGACCTGGTGCCGATCATGTTCGGGGGTGGTGCGATACCAGACCAGTCGGCGCGCCATGCCTTGGCCCGGGCCGCTGCCAGTGACAGGCGCGCGCCAACTGTCGAGCCGGCTGCGTTCGCTTGCCGGAGTTGCTCCTGCCCGGCGCTGATTTCCGTGATATAGGTGTCGCGAGCCGAAGGTGACAGCAGTTTCTGGACCACCGCGACTGCCCGCGAGGCGTCAAGAACATGGACTACCGGTCCCGGATATTCCGGCGCGATGCGGACCGCAGTGTGGAGTTTGCTTGTGGTCGCGCCGCCGATCAGCAGCGGTATCGTCATGCCGCGCCGTTTCATTTCGGCGGCGACCTTGCGCATTTCCTCAAGGCTCGGGGTAATCAACCCGGATAATCCGATGGCGTCGGCGTTCTCGGCAATCGCCGTATCGAGGATATCGGCGCCCGGCGTCATCACACCGAGATCGATGATTTCGTAATCATTGCAGCTGAGAACGACCCCGACAATGTTCTTGCCGATATCGTGGACGTCGCCCTTGACGGTCGCCATCACAATCTTGCCGGCGCGGCCTCGGCTCGACGTGACCCGGCCGGCTTCCATGAAGGGTTCGAGATGCGAGACGGCGCGTTTCATGACCCGGGCGCTTTTGATGACCTGCGGCAGAAACATGCGTCCCGAGCCGAACAGGTCGCCGACTACCGCCATGCCGTTCATCAAGGGACCCTCGATGACGTCGAGTGGGCGTTTTGATGCAAGTCGGGCTTGTTCGGTATCTTCGACAATATGATCGACAATGCCATGAACCAGGGCATGCGCCAGTCGGCTTTCGATATTACCCTTGCGCCATTCCGGGTCGCTAGTCACGACATCGGCCGGGTTTCGGAACTCTCCGGCAATCTCGAGCAAGCGCTCGGCGGCGTCGGCGCGCCGGTTCAGGACAGCGTCCTCGACCCGTTCACGCAATTCGCCGGGGATGTCGTCATAGACCGGCAGGCGGCCAGCATTGACGATGGCCATCGACAGGCCGGCTTCAATGGCGTGATAGAGAAAAACCGCATGAATGGCCTGACGCACCGGCTCGTTGCCCCGGAAAGCGAAAGACACGTTTGACAGCCCGCCGGAGACCTGGACATGTGGGAATTCGGCACGGATCCGGCGGGTCGCTTCAATGAACGCCCGGCCGTAATCGTCATGCTCCGGGATGCCGGTTGCGATGGCGAAGATGTTCGGGTCGAAGACGATGTCTTCCGGCGGGAAGTCGACCTGATCGACCAAAATCCGGTAGGCGCGCCGACAGATCGCGACCTTCCGACCGACGGTTTCAGCCTGACCGTCTTCATCGAAGGCCATGACGACGACGGCGGCGCCGTAACGCTGAACCAGCCGTGCTTTTTCGATAAAGGCCGCCTCGCCATCCTTCAGACTGATCGAGTTGGCGATTGCCTTGCCTTGAAGGCATTTCAGCCCGGCCTCGATGACGGTCCAGTCGGACGAGTCGACCATGACGGGAATACGGCAGATATCCGGTTCGGTGCTGATCAGGTTCAGAAACCGGGTCATGGCGACGACAGCGTCGAGCATGCCCTCGTCCATGTTCACATCAAGGATCTGGGCTCCATTTGCGACCTGATCGCGGGCGATGGCAAGGGCTGCATCAAAGGCGCCGTCAAGGATTAGCGTCTTGAAACGCGCCGATCCGGTGACGTTGGTTCGCTCTCCTATATTGACGAAGCGGGCTGCGTTACCGGTCATGCTGAAAGCTCGAATGGTTCAAGGCCGGCCAATCGCAGCCGGCGCGGGATAGCCGGAACGGAACGGGGCTTCACGCCGCGCACCGCTTCTGCGAATGCGCGAATGTGATCGGGTGTCGTGCCACAGCAGCCCCCGACGATGTTGACGAGCCCTGATCTGGCCCATTCACCGATCTGATCGGCCATGGTCTCCGGAGATTCTTCATAGTCGCCGAGAGCATTCGGTAGCCCGGCATTGGGATGGGCGCTGACCCGGCAATTGGCGATGGTCGCGATTTCGGCGACATATTGGCGGAGGTCGCCGGCACCCAGCGCGCAATTCAGACCAATAGCGAACGGTCTGGCGTGGCGAACCGAATACCAGAAGGCGGCCGCCGTCTGGCCGGACAGGGTGCGTCCGGACCGATCGGTGATTGTTCCGGAGATCATCACGGGCACGCGCGTCCCGCGATGTTCGAAGACATCTTCAATTGCGAACAGCGCAGCCTTGGCATTCAGGGTATCGAAGATCGTCTCGACCATGAGAATGTCGGCGCCGCCGTCGAGGAGACCGTCGGCGGCGTCGCCGTAACATTGTCGCAGATCGTCGAAGGTGACGTCGCGAAACGCCGGGTCGTTGACATCGGGCGAGATCGTCGCGGTCTTGTTGGTGGGGCCGAGTACCCCCGCGACGAAGCGCGGGCGCTGAGGGTCGCGGGCCTCGAACGCGCGGGCCGCTTGTGAGGCCAAAGCCGCTGCGGCCTGGTTGATCTCTCGTGCCAGACTGGCAAGGCCGTAATCCGCCTGACTGATTGCCGTTGCTGTGAAACTGTTGGTCTCGATGATGTCGGCGCCGGACTCAAGATAAGCACGATGGATATCGAGAACGATGTCCGGACGGCTCAGGACCAGGAGGTCATTGTTGCCGAGAAGATCGGTCGTATGACTGGCGAAGCGCGAGCCGCGAAAATCTGCCTCTGTCAGATTGCAGTTCTGAATGGCGGTGCCGGTCGCGCCATCAAGAATGAGGATGCGGTCGTCCGCCAGTCGGCTGAGCAGGTCGTTCCGGTTGTCGGCGTCACGAGGGCCGGTGTCATTGGCTGGCACAGTCATCATGCTGCGGCCCTGAGTCCCGGACGCAGGCCGAGTCGCCAACAGATCGCCATCGACAGTTCGGCCCGATTCAGGGTGTAGATATGAAACGCTTCGACGCCTTCGCGTTGCAACCGCAGGCAGAGTTCGGATGCCGTCGTGGCGGCAACCAGACGCCGGGTTTCCGTGTCTTCGTCGAGATCCTGGAACAGATCGCGCATCCAGGGCGGCACGGTCGTGCCACAACGGGCACTGAAGGCGACAACCTTCGAGAAATTGGTCACCGGCAGAATGCCGGGAATGATAGGCACCGTGATACCGGAATCAACTGCGCGTTCGCGGAACTTGAGAAAGATCGCCGGATCAAAGAAATATTGCGTGATGGCGGCGGATGCCCCTGCATCGATCTTGCGCTTCAGATAATCAAGATCGGCTTCGGCGGATACCGCTTCGGGATGGGTTTCCGGATAGGCGCCGACGGCGATCTCGAAATTTGCAATGCTGCGCAGGCCGGCAACCAGGGAAACACTGTCGCAATAACCGGCGGGGTGTGGCAAGAAACGGGCATGCCCTGCGGGCCGGTCGCCGCGCAGGGCGATGATGCGCCGAACCCCGGCCGCTGCCCAGCTTGCAGCGAGAGCGTTGATCTCGTCCTTCGAGGCGCCAACGCAGGTGACATGGGCCGCGGCGTCGACTGTCGAACGTGCGACCAGCCGGTCGATAATACGGGTTGAGCGGTCACGGGTTGACCCGCCGGCGCCGTAGGTCACCGAAACAAACGCCGGATCAAGGATTTCCAGTTTCCCGACGGTGCGCCACAGCATGTCTTCGCTGCCGCCGCCGGCTGGCGGAAACACCTCGAAACTGACTGTGGGCGGCTGTGCCATCACCGCGGCTCCTGTACGGCAAAACCGGCGGCTGGGGCCAGCGGTTTCATCGCGACCCAGATGCAGACGGTCAGCGGGTCGCCCTCGAGATAAACAGGCGATTCAGGTTCGAGATCGGCATCGGCAAGCAGGCGTGACATATCCGCTTCCGAGAATCCGAGCCAACGATGGGCGTGCTCGTCGCGCAGTACGCTCAGCCCGTGCGGTGCAAAATCGACAATAATGAACCGGCCGCCGGGTTTAAGAACCCGGGCGCCCTCCAGGAGGACGGTGCCGGGATCGTCGGCATAGCGGATCAGCATGTTGGCCGAGACCATATCAAACCGGCCAGATGAGAACGGCAAGCGATACATGTCGGCATGTTGCACCTGACAGTTCCGTAGCCCGTCGTGATGAAGATTAGCTCGTGCGACGGCGAGCATGTCGCGGGAATTGTCGATTCCGACAGCCCTGCCGACGCAAGGTCCGGCCAGCCGCAGAACCCGGCCAGTTCCGGTTCCGATGTCCAGTAACTCGGACACCGGCTGGTCGATGATGATCTGCCGCAGTTGTGTATCGACTTCCTCATCGTCAACATAAAGACTCCGAAGGTCTTCCCAATGTCCGGCGTGGCAGCGGAAATATTCTTCCGCCTGGCGCACCCGTTCCGACTGGACCCGGGCCAGACGAGAGAGATCCAGTGCCAGCGTTTCGTCGGTTTCGGGAATGAGATCGATCAGCAGACTGCTGAACGCCGTACCGGGGCCGCCATGCGCCAATCGGTAGAAGGCCCGGCTTCCTTCCTGATTGCGCTCGAGAAGATCAGCCTCGACCAGCAGTTTGAGATGCCGGGATACGCGCGGCTGGCTTTGCGCCAGGATGCTGACGAGTTCGGAAACCGAAAGCTCGGCATGGCCGCACAGCGCCAGAATGCGCAAACGGGTCGGTTCGGCGACAGCCCGAAGGTTTTGCAGCAGTCGCTGCATTTCCGAAAATCCAAATATAAAGATAGATTTATATCTGGATAGCCCGTCTGTTGCGTGGCGTCAACCCGGAAATCGAAATCTCCGCTTCCGTTGTTCGAATATGTTGCCGGATGGAAGAGGCGTCGGGGCGGATATCTTATCAATGGATGCCGACATCGAAGGGCGCATGCCCCGGTTCGGCCGCAGCGATGCTGAAGTGGCCGTTCATGGGCGTGACAATTTGTTTCATCGTATCGGGTGATCGACACATCAATGGAAGGTCGATATTGGTTGTTTCGCGTGGACTTTCATGGACCAAGCCCATGAGCATGCCGCCTTTGAGATAGAAGGGATAGTTCGGCTGCAACTGCGCGATGGCACGCAGGACTATCTCGGAGGCCTGGCGCTGCTGATAGGCCGCGGGGTGTTGCACGACCCTGTTACCCCATGTTGAACATCGGCGCCCTGCGTGTCAGAATTCGGCATTGAGGGAAAGCATCCAAGGTTCGGAGAAGACCGGGGCGAGGGGCTTGTCCGGGTCCAGCCGCTGATTGCCGCCGCTTTGTCTAAAGGCCTCCCAGGCCTCGGTCCTGGGATCCTGGACGCCGAGACGTTGCCGCAGGATGTGACCGGCCCGGCATTGACAATGTCGCTTCCGGTCCGGTCGACCGTGTCGATGATGGCCTCAAGAGCTTCTTGCAAAATTGCCGGCCCGACCGGTTTTTTGCCTTGTCGAGGCTGATTTTGTTGTCGAGGGCCTGGGTTTCGGGGCCACCTCGTGGTCTGTTGTGTTTCTACAATAACAAGATACCGAGGAGGTGACCCCGATGACCCTTGGCTCGACCCTATCCGATCTCTGGCGCCGATTTCAAGGGGACCTTTTCCCTGCGTTGGCCGAGGCGGTCGGTCCTCTCCTGGAGACGCACAAGCGCTTCGTGACAGCTCTCGATCTCGTCAAGGTGGAGGGCTTCGTCGATGAGGTGTGGACCGGTCCGGGTCGGCCCCGGGAGGATCGCCAGGCGCTGGCCCGTGGCTTCATCGCCAAGGCGGTGTGGGGTCTGCCGACGACCCGCCACCTGATCGACAGGCTCAAGGTGGACCCGACGTTGCGCCGGCTGTGCGGCTGGTCGCGTGTCGCGGAGATCCCGCGTGAAGCGACGTTTTCGCGGACGTTTGCCGAATGTTCGCAGTCCCGTCTTCCGGAGAGGATGCACGCGGCTCTGGTTGCAGAGACACTGGGCGATGCGCTCATCGGCCACGTGTCGCGGGACCCGACGGCTATCGAGGCCCGGGAGACGCCGGCCCCGACGCCGAAGGCCAGGACGCCGAACCGCAAGGGCGGCCGGCCCCGCAAGGGCGCGGAGAGGACGAAGGGCCTGGGCGTCTCGAACGGCAAGCGAACGGGATGGATCTCGATGAGAGGCTCGACGCGCTGCCGAAGGTCTGCGATCACGGGGCAAAGAAGACTGCCAAGGGGGTCATGGAGGCCTGGCGCGGTGACAAGCTGCATATCGACACAGCAGACTGCGGGGTGCCGCTGAGGACCGTCCTCACCTCGGCATCCGTCCATGACAGCCCGGTCGCGATCCCGCTGGCGATGATGACCGCCGGGCGTGTGACCAATCTCTACGATCTCATGGACGCGGCCTATGATGCCAGGGAGATCTACCAGATGAGCGAACGGCTTGGCCATGTGCCGATCATCGATGTCAATCCGCGCCAGGACAAGGACCTCAAGGAGGAGCGAGACCGGGAGGTCAGGGCCCAGCGTGCAATAGGCCATGTCGATCCCGAGACCGTGCGGTTCCGGATCCGGTCCGGTGTCGAGAGGACCAACGCCCGCCTCAAGGATGAGTGTGGCGGGCGCCATGTCCGCGTCCGTGGACATTCCAGGGTCGCCTGCCATCTCATGGTCGGCATCCTGGCCCTGGCGGCTGACCCGTTGATACGTCTCGCCGCCCCATAGCGCGGCTCCGACAACGCATGCCGCCCCTTCGCGGCCCTCTCGAAGAGAGTGGCCCGGAGAGGCGTGTCCCGATGTCCGCAAAGGTCCCTGTTCGGTCTCATCATCTCTGATGAGACACCGCGAATCCATGGATTCCGACCTCCAGGTGCAGAGGTGACCGGGATCAACCGACCGATCCGGGCTCACCGGACCCTGGGGACAGGAATTTTGCAAGAGGTTCAGAAGATCGCATTAATGAACCGTCGATTATCCTGTGCCACCCCACCCCAACGTCCCGCTCGACCAGGCAGATGAGGCTCCAGCAACAGCCAGACCCTGTCCGAAATGTCGTGACGCCGATGAGCCATTCCGATGAGTCGCCTCCAAGAACCATCGAGTGAGTTCGACAGATAGGACAGATGAACATCACTCATGACGACACTATCTAGGGATTGTCTGAACAAGTCGGTTTTGGTACAATTGGTTTCTTGGTGACGGAGTGGAGTGCGAGCCTTGGAGCAAGCGACGTTTGCGGAGCTGGAGCACGACCTGAAGAAGCGCCGGACGCGGCGCGAGGTCTTTCTCGAGACGATGGACGGGCTGGTTCCCTGGGAGCGGCTGGAGGCCCGCATCGAGCCGTTCTACCCGAAGGCCGGTCGCGGTCGGCGGCCTTATCCGCTGAGCGTGATGCTGCGGGTGCACTGGGTTGCAGCTGTTCTACACTCTGAGCGACCCTGGGATGGAGGACCTGCTCTACGAGGTGAAGTCGGTACGGCGGTTTGTGGGGTTGCGCCTCTCGGGTGCGCTGCCTGACGAGACGACGATCCTGCATTTCCGCCACTTGCTGGAGACGCACGGTCTGGGTGAGACGCTGTTCGAGGAGATCAACGCACATCTGGCCTCTCTCGGACACCGCTTGAGCAAGGGGACGATCGTGGACGCGAGTCTCATTGCCGCGCCGTCGTCGACGAAGAACCGCAAGGGCGAGCGGGACCCGGAGATGCATCAGACGAAGAAGGGCAATCAGTGGCATTTCGGGATGAAGGCGCACATCGGGGTGGATGCGCAGTCGGGCTTGACGCACAGCGTGGAGACGACGCCAGCGAACGTCTCGGATGTGGCGACGGCGCACGCGCTGTTGCACGGGGGCGAGGAGCAGGTGTGGGGTGACGCGGGCTATCAGGGGGTGGACAAGCGCGCGGAGAACCGGGACACGGACGTGGACTGGGATGTGGCGATGAAGCCCGGCAAGCGCCGGGGGCTGGACAAGGCGGGCCCGGCGTCGGAGAGGCGCAAGGCGTCGGTTCGGGCCAAGGTGGAGCATCCGTTCCTGTATGTGAAGCGCCACTTCGGTTACGCGAAGGTGCGCTATCGGGGGCTGGCGAAGAACACGCAACGCATCGCCGTGCTGCTCGGGTTCACCAATCTGCTCATCGCGGGGCGCGACGCCACCGCCTGATGTGGGGGGAGTCCGTCCGCAACCGCCGCAAGGCGGCGGGGACGGTCGGCTCGGGCATCGAAATCCCCATTTCCTGGCACGACAACACGTCCCCGATGGGCTCTCGTGTTTCATCCACGGGCCACAACACCCGTATACACGAAAAAACCGACTTGTTCAGACATTCCCTAGCCGCGACAGGATTTTGCGTCCTGACGTCACCGGCCGCATCCTTGAACCTTTCGATCATGATCCGGCCGAACTATCGCATGCCAATCTACATGCCCGATACATGTCATTTCAACGTTCATGTGTCGGCTATGAATTAATGACAAACACCAGAGGCGTTCTGGAGGTGCGCTCCTTACGACACGAGCGGCAGGAACCGAAAGGCGGTCAGGATAGCAACAATGCCGGCTCCCTAAATCCATAAGGCTCGGTAAAAGCGCGCCTCTATGCTGGCCGGATCGGCTTTTGTCGCAAGATCGTTCCTATCGGTGGCAGCGGCTCGATGCAACCCTTCGGCGGTCGTCTCGGCCTGGTCGGCATCGAAGCCGGCGGCCTTGAGGTCGCGAGCCGCAGCGAGGGCATTACAAGGTGCTGACGATCATAGTATTATTTTCCAGGTGACGAGGGCCGAGTATGCCATCTTGCCGACCCCACATCGACAGGGATGCCGTCCCAAGGCCACGGATCCGCACCAAAAACCAGCCCCATAGCAGCTGGTCTCCCGCGCCGCGAATGGCCGGATTCAGCCGAGACCAGATTGTGAGGACAAATTACAAGGAACCGCTTATGCACATAGATCCGGTTGCGAGAGTTTGCCGCGAGAAATTGACTCCTACCGGTCCATTTGGACGGTTTTCGATCAACATGTTGATCAAGCCGGAGCCAAGTGCATAAGCGGTTACAAGGATATTCACGCAAGTCAAGTCTGGTCCGTAAAGGACCACGGTGATCCCACGCTGTAAACAGCGAGTCCATGACAAGAGTTTGGTGACATGCCATCTTGCCAAAAAAGATGAAAAAGCCCGTTTTCTCCGGCGATTCAAGCTATTTTACGGACTAAGTTATGAAAATGACTTCGCTGCATGTTGTCAAAGCGCCGCTCGACTGACGCTCGAGTCTAGCATGGGATTACCGTGGTCAAGGACTGGTCCGTGGATGCTGCATTCTGCCCGGATTCGCATTCAGTTTCCTTTTTAGAAGACCTGCACATATAGTCAAAGAGATGTTTAAGGCGCTCGTCTCGACATACCCAAGCCCGGCTTCGACGGCGAGGGTGCCGACCCTGATCCTGTCGGCGATCTGGCATGCGGTGAGGACGCTTCAACGAATGACGAAGCCGCCGTCGACCGTGATGACCGAACCGGTCATGAAACGTGAGGCGTCTGAAGCCAGCAGCAGCAAGGCGCCGTCGAGATCCTGGACCTGGCCGAGGCGGCGCTGCGGCACCGAGTTCACGAGCGCCTGACCGGGCGGTGACTGGAAGAAGGTGCTGTTCATCGGGGTCTCGACATAGCCCGGGGCGATCGCGTTCACCCGAACACCGCTTCGCGCTAGTTCGAGACCCATGGCGGCGGTGAGCTGATTCAGACCGCCCTTTGAGGCGCAATAGGTCGTCAACGTGCCAATTGGCCGCATTCCGAGCACCGATGAAATGTTGATGATCGATCCCGCGCCGCGCTGCGTCATGGATCTTGCAACCGCCTGAGCGCAGAAAAAACAGCCCTTGAGATTGGTGCCGAAGATCGTGTCGTAGTCATCCTCGGTCACATCGAGGAAGAACTTGTTGATCGCGAGTCCGGCATTGTTGACCAGAATATCGACAGGGCCGAGCGTGGCTTCAGCATCCGCAACCCCCGCGTTGATGCTGTCAAGATCAAGAATGTCCATCGCGACGGCGTGCGCAGTTGCGCCTATCGCTTCGATGTCTACCTGCAACTGTTCGAGCCGGTCGATCTGGCGTGCGGCCAAGGCCACCGCCGCGCCGTGCTCTGCAAGGGTCATCGCAAAACGCTGGCCGAGGCCTTGCGAGGCACCGGTTACGAGGGCGACCTTGCCCGTCAGATCGAATGTATAGTCCATGTTATCAGCTCCTGCCGGTCGGAATGTGGTCGCAATCAAGACGAGTGCGCGGCGATAATCAATATCGACACGCCGGACGGATGCGGCAGTGTGGGAAATATCCGCAATTCGCCACTTCGGACCTGGGAGGGTCCCTCGCGTCTGGCCGGTTTGACCTGGCCGTTTAATCGGTCCGGAACATCCCATTAAATAACAGTTTTTTTGAAAGTGTCGCATTCGGAACTACATGCGGCGCGGGCAAGCAAAATTCACTTGGTTCGGGCCGGTTACATCAGCGGTACGATCGACCGGGATGGCCGGCGGGCGCTGCAAGGGGTCACATCAATGGTAACACGGCAACAGATTGCCTCGCTGCTATCCGATTACTCCGTCGAAGTCACCCCGGCATCGGCCGCGCGGGTCGCCGACTTTGCGGCTCACGTCCCCGCCGGCACGACAGTGAACGTGACGTTTCTGCCGGGTTCGGATTTTGCCGATACGATCTCGGTCTGCGCGCGATTGCGCCGGGAGGGATTCAATCCGGTTCCGCATATCGCGGCCCGCAGTTTCGAGAGCCGGGCGCATCTCGAATCCGGCTTTGACCAGCTGGCTTCGCAGGCCGCGGTGACTGAAGCTCTGGTGATCGGCAGCGGCGCGGCGCGGCAGGCCGGGCCCTTCGCGGACACGATGCAGATTCTTGCAAGCGGTCTTCTGGAAAGATACGGGATTACCCGGATCGGTGTGGCCGGTCATCCCGAGGGCTCGCCCGACATTCCCAGCCATGCCGTCAGCCGGGCGCTCGCCGAAAAGAATGCCTGGGCGCGCGACAGCGATGCCGATGTCTACATCGTCACCCAGTTCTGTTTCGATGTGGCAACAGTCCTGAACTGGGAACGGCAGATTCGCAGGGATGGTAACCGGCTGCCGATCCATACCGGCGTGCCGGGCCCTGCGACCGTGAAAACCCTGCTGAAGTTCGCACGGATGTCGGGTGTCGGGCCGTCGATGCGAATGCTGGTCCGACAGGGACGAAATATCGCAAGGCTGCTGGTCGTGCAGGAACCGGACGCAATGGTATCCGGCCTCGCCAAAGCCGTCGCCGATGACCCGGAGCGGTTGATCCGCAAGATCCATTTCTACCCCTTCGGCGGCCTTGGCAAGACCGCCGATTGGGTCAATGCGGTTGTCGCCGATCAGATCGACTTCGGATATGGCGACGGGGTTGCCGCCCGGGAAACCGGCCAGCTTCGTATCGCATCGTGACTCCCGCTACCTGAAAGGCCCTATCATGACCCGAACTGTTGTCAGCTCTGCCAGCCGTGATGTCGCTCTTGGCTTTGACGAGCCCTTCTGCATCATAGGCGAACGGATCAATCCCACCGGTCGCAAGCTGCTGGCCGCCGAGATGGTGGTCGGCGATTACAGCCGGGTCGAAGCGGATGCGCTGGCCCAGGTCGCGGCTGGCGCCAGCATGCTTGACGTCAATGCCGGAATTCCTCTTGCCGACGAGCCGCGGATCCTTGCCGAAACGATTTGCCTTGTGCAGTCGATTACCGATGTGCCGTTGTCGATTGACAGTTCGATTGTCGAGGCGCTTGAAGCCGGTCTCGCCGCTTATCAGGGAAAACCCTTAGTCAATTCGGTAACCGGTGAGGAGGAGCGGCTGGAATCAGTCTTGCCGCTGATCGCCAGACATGGTGCCGCGGTGGTTGCGATCTCCAATGACGAGACCGGGATTTCGGAAGATCCGGATGTCCGTTTCGCGGTTGCGCGGAAGATTGTCGAACGGGCTCAGGACCATGGCATCAAGCCCGCCGATGTGGTTGTCGATCCTTTGATCATGCCGGTCGGAGCGATCAACCGCGCTGGTGCAACGGCATTTGCCCTGATTCGCCGGCTGCGGGACGAACTCGGGGTCAACACAACTTGCGGTGCGTCCAACATCTCGTTCGGCCTACCTAATCGGCATGCCCTGAACGGGACGTTTCTGGCGATGGCGATCGGTGCCGGGATGACCTCGGCGATCATGAACCCGTTGCATGACGAAGAAATGGGCGCTGTTTGCGGCGCGGACGTCATGATGGGGCATGATCCGGAGTGCCGCCGCTGGATTCGGAAGTTTCGCGTGCCGATGGGTGATGCTGGGGTAGCGGGTGTCTCTGGACGGCGCGAGCGCCGCAGGCGTCGGGCCTGAGAGAATGGCGGACCCGGAGGCTGTGTCCGGATGCAGTGACAGGGTTCGGGTGGTCTTCACGCCGACCGGTTTGCGCGGTTCGGTAGCAAGCGGAACCTCGGTTCTGGATGCGGCCCGCATGATCGGGGTCGATCTTGATTCGGTTTGTGGCGGGCGTGGACTTTGTGGCCGCTGCCAGGTGGAGCCGTCGCTGGGAACCTTCCCGAAGTTTGGCATTACCGCGGACCAGACGGGTCTCAGCCCGTTCAGCGATGTCGAAAAGCGGTTTGCCGACCGGCGCGGCCTGAAGCCCGCGCGGCGACTCGGCTGCACCGTGAAACTGATGGCCGATGCCGTCATCGATGTTCCGTCGGAAAGCCAGCTTCATCGTCAGATCGTTCGCAAGCGTGCGGAAAGCCGGGCTCTCCGGACCCGTCCGATCTGTCATCTACATTATGTCGAGGTCAGGGAACCCGACATGCATGACCCGTCCGGAGACTTTCGGCGGCTTTGCCAGAGCCTGCGGGAGCAATGGCCGCACTGGAATGTCGCCGATGATGTCGCCTGGGACTTGCCGGTTGTGCAATTACTGCAAAAGACGTTGCGCGCGAGCGACTGGAAGGTCACGGTCGCGTTGCGCTCGAATGACCGGGTGGTCGCGATCTGGCCCGGGTTTCGCGACCGGATCTATGGTCTGGCCGTGGATATCGGATCGACCACCATGTCCGGCGACCTCTGCGACCTCGTGACCGGTGAGGTCGTGGCATCGGCCGGCATCATGAACCCGCAGATCCGTTTTGGCGAGGATCTGATGAGCCGGGTGTCCTACGTCATGATGAACCCTGGCGGCGATATCGCGATGACGGAAGCGGTGCGTGGCGCGGTCAATGATCTGGCAGCGGCGACGACGGCCGAGGTCGGGGCTGCGCCGGACGACATCATTGATCTTGTCTTCGTCGGCAACCCGGTGATGCATCATCTCATGCTTGGCCTTGATCCGACGGAACTTGGCGGCGCGCCGTTTGCGCTTGCGGTCGATACAGCGACGGATCAGAAGGCGGCCGAGCTTGAT
Organism: Thalassobaculaceae bacterium; assembly: GCA_963422445.2. GTDB lineage: Bacteria > Pseudomonadota > Alphaproteobacteria > Thalassobaculales > Thalassobaculaceae. Next base: position 6,517,058 of record OY729512.2, on the reverse strand, counting down.
CTGGCCCTGCATCCCGGCGCCAGGGTTTACGGGTTGCCCTGCATTGCTGGCCATGTCGGTGCCGACACGGCAGCGGTCATCCTGTCGGAAAGTCCACATCGTCATGATGAAATGACGCTGCTGATCGATATCGGCACCAACGCGGAAATCGTGCTCGGCAATCGGGACCGGCTGATTGCGTGCTCAAGTCCGACCGGGCCGGCCTTTGAAGGGGCGCAGATCTCGGCCGGACAGCGTGCCGCGCCGGGCGCGATCGAGCGGGTCCGGATCGACCCGAAAACCCTGGAGCCGCGGTTTCAGGTGATCGGCTCGTCGCTGTGGTCGGACGATAACGGGTTTGCGGTATCGCTGGGCCGGACCGGTGTGACCGGAATTTGCGGGTCCGGGATCATCGAGGTGCTCGGGGAGATGTTTCTTGCCGGCATTCTGACCGAGGACGGAATCATCGACGGCAGCATGGCCAGGCGCAACAGGCGGGTTCATGGAACCGGCCGGACATTCTCGTATCGGCTGACCGATCAGATCTCGATCACGCAGAACGATGTCCGGGCGATCCAGCTGGCCAAGGCGGCGTTGTACGCCGGCGCCCGCCTGCTGATGGATCATCTTGACGTCGAGACGGTTGACCGGGTGCTTCTGGCCGGTGCGTTCGGCAGCCATATCGACACGAAATACGCCATGATTCTCGGCATGATCCCGGACTGTGCGCTCGACCGGGTCTGGTCGGTGGGCAATGCCGCGGGCACGGGCGCGCGAATCGCCTTGCTTGATGCCGAGGCCCGTCGTGACATCGAACGTGTAGTGCGCGCGGTTGAGAAGATCGAAACCGCGGTCGAGCCCCGGTTTCAGGAGCATTTTCTGGGCGCCATGGCGATCCCGCACAAGACTGCCGACTACCCGCTGTTGCGTGCGGCCGTCACGTTGCCCCCCCGCGCGGGGGCGCAAGAGACCGGCGTCGGGGCCGGTCGCCGTCGACGCCGCGGACGGGCAGACCCCCGGCCGTCAGGATAACCGCCGGTCCAAGTGGGTTGGCCGTGCGATGCAGGGACACGGGCCTGCGCCGGCGCTCCGGCTTCAGTCGGGGTTTTGCGATTGCCGGCGTTTTCGGAAGAAATCCCTGAGCAATTCTGCCGATTCCGACTCGTCGAGGCCAGCAACCACATCCGGGCGATGGTTGCAGGTCGGCAGTGTGAAGAGGCGGGCGCCATGCTCGACGGCGCCGCCCTTTGGATCGTAGGCAGCAAAAACGAGCCGACGGATCCGGGCCAGCGAGATCGCTTGGGCGCACATGGTGCAAGGCTCGAGGGTCACCGTGAGGTCGCAATCGGTCAGACGGGGGCGGCCAAGCCTGGCGGCGGCGGCCCGGATTGCCAGAATTTCGGCATGTGCGGTTGGATCGGACAGTTCCTCGATCCGATTGCCGGCCATAGCGAGGACGGTTCCGGACGCATCGTGGACCACAGCGCCGACTGGCACCTCGCCGCGCCCGCTGGCAGCGCGGGCCTCGGCCAGAGCGAGCATCATAAATGAGACATCGTGCCTCACGTTCCGTTCGGATTTAACCATGATGGGACTCTTGGTCCATGTCCGATTCCCAGCGATTTCGAAGCACCGATGTTCGGAATGTCGCACTCAACCGGCCATGTCAATGTTTGCCCTTTGATTCCATGCTGGCACAGTCACAAAACGGGTACACGGATGTTCTCGTCGTGCATTGCAGGATTACGGTTATTGATCTTGTTGAACGATATTTCGCGACATGGTGAAGCACACCGGCGAGAAGGACGAACCGGTGTGGGACGAGCGATGCAGCAACGCGGCCGAGACAACAATCATACGCTGCATCTTCAGGGCGTTCGCGTTGGTGTCAGTCTGCGCGTCGTGGCGCGAAGTTCGTTGCAGGGGGGCACTTCCCGCCCGTCCGGCGACTTGTGGAAGGACTCCACCCTGTGCCGCCACGTCAAGCGGAGAACTGTTATCTTCCGTGATTATAAACTTAATACAATTAGCGTGATCTCCTAATCTTTCAGATGAAAGGAGGTCGCCATGACCATATTCCACGAGTTTCAGCGCCAGTTTCCCGACGATGAGGCGTGCTTGCGTCACATTATGGAGACGCGCTACGGCGCGGAGATCGACTGTCCGAAGTGCGGCGTACACGGCAAGTTTCACCGCATGACACGCGAGCGCGGCTATGTTGGCGCATACTGCGGGCACCACATTTATCCGTGCGCGGGAACCTTCATGCACCGGACCCGACTGCCGCTGCACAAGTGGTTCTTCGCCATGTCCATGTTTGCGACGACGCGCCACGGCGTAGCCGCCAGGGAGCTTCAGCGCCAGCTTGGCGTATCCTACCCGACGGCTTGGCGCATGGGCCAGCTGATCCGCAGGTCTATGGCCGAGACGGACGGCGAATGGCCGCTGGGCAGCGTTGTTGCGGTCGACGAAACCTTGATCGGCGGCAAGGTCGAAGGGAAGGGCCGGGGCTACCGCGAGAACAAGACCACGGTTTCGGCCTGATCGAGCGCGACGGCGCTCTTATGGCCAACGTGGTGCCGAACGTGAAGCGGGGCCCCTCGGAGCCGATCATCCGCGAGACCGTCGAGCCGGGCAGCCCGATCCATACCGACGAACTGCGCGCCGACGTGTCGCTGGAGCGGGTCGGCTACGAGCACGAGACCGTCAACCACGGCGCGGGCACTTAATGTTAAGGGGCGACAGCCACGTCAACGCCGTCGAGGGCCTTTGGGCGCGCCTGAAACTGTCGATCCGGGGGACGCACGTTCATGTGTCCGGGACGCACCTTCAGAACTACGTGAAGGAGTTCGAGTACCGCTATAACCGCCGGAAGCGGCCCGAAACGATGTTCGGGGATCGGGTCGCCCGCTTTTGAGCATCCGTTTCAACAGGGCCTCGAAGCGTGCGCGCGCCACTTCTGGCGGATAGAGGTCGTTGCTCATGATGACACCTTGGAGGAACCGATGAAGGCATGGCAAGAATTGGCCCCGCTATAATTGTTCGGCACAAACCCGATTTTGCTCAACTCATTCAAACGGATCGAAAGCCTCTCGTTCAGCTCATTGTATTCTGCAATGTCGCTTCGATTTCCAACGCCATTTGCTGGCACTGCAAAGGACAGTGCCAGCAATCTACACGTGTCCCTTGCTTCGATCAGCCGGTCAGTGTTGTTCTTTTCTTTGCTGACGGACCTCATTCGTCCCACTTGAGAAGGATCGTCGCGCATGTGGGCGCCGCTATAATACCAAGCGCAAATCATAGGAACCGATATAGTGAGACATCGGGCTCAGCATGATGGCGCGACGGCGCAGCTGCGCCGGGTCGTTTTCGTGATGCCGTCGGGTTGGTTGGTCAGCCAGTGCCACGCCGTCCAGCACGATCCCGCCGTGCGCACCCGGCGCCACGGCCGCAGCGATGGCCGCCAGATGCTCGTTCATCGACGCTGTGTTCGCCCTGTCCGCCACAGGGGCGATGCCGACGCCGCGCTGCGCGCAGGTGGCGCCGCACAGATGGACGTAGCCATAGCGGTGGTCGCGCAGGATGCGTGGACGCTGCTTCCCATGCGCCCAGACCCGCGTCGTCATCCCCTTCTGGCCGATGCGCGCGTCGTCCTGGACCCAGATCTCGACCGGGCCCGCCAGCGCCTCGGGGCTGAGCGTAGACGTCACCGGCGCCTCGAAGTCCGCCACGACTTCCCTCTGCCGCTCCGCGTCGGCTTTGGGGTGGACCGGCCGTCCCGAGATAAAGCGAAACCCAGCCCTTCGGAGCATCATACGGGCGCCGCTCTCCGTATAGAGGACACCGAAGGCCTCCTCGATCTTCCGCACAATGTCCTGAAGGCGCCAGCGCGTCACGCCGTCACGCTCAAGCGCGGGACCAGCTTCGATCCACGCGCCGCTCTCGGCGATCTGCGCCTCCGTCAAGCGGACCGCGCTCCCGCCGCGCGGACGGTTCGCAAGGCCGTCCAAGCCTTCGGCGTTGTAGCGCAACACCCAGTCGCGCAGGAGTTGAAGGTCCATGCCCTGCGCCCGTGCCGCTGCCGTGCGAGACGCGCCCTCCATGATCATGGCGAGCGCGAGCGCGCGAGGCCTGCTTCGCGTCCCCGCAGTGCCTCGCCAGCGCGTGGCGCTCGTCCGCAATGTGTTCCGTCCAGGTTATGGGCGTTGCTGCGCTCATCATCATCCTCCAACGCTGGCGAGTCCATCACCACAGTCTATAGGAGGGTGCACAGCTCATCGCCCCAACATTGTGGGACAGTGAGGCAATTTGGAACGCGTTTGGGATCAATCCGATGGAGCAGATCATTCTGGTCCTGAAATCGAACCGCTTTGCCCACCGCGTATTCAAGAATGTCGCTGCCCTGAAGAAAGCCTGCTGGGCGGCGTGGCACTGGCTGACCAACCAACCCGACGGCATCACCAAAACGACCCGGCGCAGCTGCGCCGTCGCCCCATCATGCTGATCCCGATGTCTCACTATATCGGGTCCTATGATTTGCTCTTGGTATTATCGAGGCTATCCGCGCCGCCTTGACGCCGGATAAACATCGAGACCATCCACGGCTCCGGCGTTGGCACCCCGTTTGACAAGGACATTTTCCGTGTTTGCGTAGAGCCGGGGCCAAGATGACTAGCAAGCTTCAGGTGACCGTGCCCAAAGCGCTCGCTAAGCGTTACAGGATACGATCCGGCGACGAGCTTCGTTTCAAGGAGGCTGGCGAAACCATGCGGTTTCTGCCAGCCGGTGTCGGCACCACCGGCGAGGGCTAGACATTGAAGCGCGCCTTCGCCTTTTCGACGCAGCGACCGCTCCCCCACCCTGATCGGGGACTGTCTCGCGCCGCGCGATCTGTCGAGCGCGATCCACGAAGGGCACAGGGTCGGCAACGCCTTGTAGATTCAGGGAACCTCTGAAAATCTCCCTTACGTCCTGTTCGAAGCACTTCGGACTTCGAGGAATCGATGATTGACAATCGACCCCAGAACCTCGATCAGGATTTGTCAGTGTCTGAATCATTAATGATATCAATTAGTGACAGTGACTTGCATGCGTTCGAGGCGGCGCATGAGAACACGGATCAGAGCCAGGCGAGGGCGTTGGCGATGGATCGCTCGAAGTCTCTGGAGAGGCGCCGGCAGCGGTGCAGCCATCCGAAGCTGCGTTCGACCACCCAGCGCCGGGACATGACGACGAATCCCTTGGCGTCCCTGGGTTTTCCGGTGACCTCCACAGTGATCGAGCAATTCGCTTCCTTGATCGTCTTGCCGGCATCGTCGCCGCATTCCTCGCTGCCCGCTTCGACCGTCGGCACACTCTGACTGTCGATGATGGCCGCGCTCGGGTCCGCACTACGCCCCGACCGGGACCACGCGTAGAAATAGGTCTGAACCGTCGTAAACGCCTGACAATCCTTCGGTAATGACCGCCAACTGCACCCTGCCCAGAGCATGTAGACGATCGCGTTCACCACGTCGCGCAGGTCCACCTGACGGGGACGACCAAGCCGGTGCGACGGTGGAAGAAGCGGGTCCGGCAAGGTGATCCACCCGGCATCGGTCAGATCGCTTTCGTAACGCTCCGTCTTGCGGCTATAATACTTCCGTGTGATCTCGTTCCAGGGCATGATGTGCCCCCATGATATGGTTGTTTACCCATGAAGATACACCATAAGAGACCACACAACCAGTTTTAGGTCAGGCTCTCAGAGGTTCCTCTCAAGAACTCGATTCAGACCGAGTTCGATTCAGACCCTCGCTTCGAAGCGTCGGGAAAGGAGTCGAGGCATCGTTCGCGCATTCCGGATTCTCATTGCCCGCTCTCACGGGTACGGGCGGAACGGGGATGACGAGTGGTGCGCAGAACGCGGGCTTCCCGTCGATCCTGCAGCGGTGGGAATCCGGAAAATCCGGTTCCGACTGCGTCGGATGAGGAAGAGACCATGCGGCAACTGGAGAACAAGGTTGCGATCATCATCGGCGCGGGCCGGGGGATCGGCGCAGCCGCAGCCGTGGCCATCGGGGCAGAGCTCGATAGCACAGGGGCCGGACGAGCCGGCGCCGCGGAGTGCGATGTCCGTGATTCTGCTTCGGTGCGCGCCGGGGTCGAAGCGGCGGTCGACGCGTTCGGGCAGCTTGACGTCGTGGTGGCGAACGCCGCGGCGGATGGCGTCCTGGAGTTCGTGTCCGCTTGGCGAAGACGCCTTCGAGCGCGTTCAGCCACGCGCTCGAGGTCGGGGATGGCTTGGACTGGGACGCCGGCGGGTATCGTGCGCGCGATGCGGTTGCGAAATCTCGGGAACGCCGGCTGGCGTGCTGGCCGATGACCGTGCCGTCGAGCACGGTCAGGGCGGCAAACAGCGTCGTCGTGCCGTTGCGCTTGTAATCATGTGTCATGGTGGCGCCGCGGCCTTTCTTCAGCGGCAGGCCGGGCTGTGTGCGGTCGCGTGCCTGACTGTGCGACCTGTCATCGATCGACAGCACGACCGCATGAGCCGGCGGCGCAACGGAGAGGCCGACGATGTCGGCCAGCGTCTCGAGGCAGGCGGGATCGTTCGAAAGCGTGAACGGCCGCCAGCGGTGCGGCATCAGGCCATGCGCCTGCCAGACCGCCCAGACCCTCGAAGCGGCACCCCCACAGCCTTTGCCATCGCCCGCAGCGTCCAGTGGGTCGCCGCGTGAGGCGGCGAGGTGTGGGTCAACCCGACGATCTTCGCCACCGGCTCAGGAGCCGGAGGCGTCTTGCCTGGCGGGCGCATTTTGTTCCGCAGAAGTCCGTCCACACCTTCGTCCATAGAAGCGGTCCTGCCAGCGCCAGACACTGTTCTTCGCCTTGCCGGTCTCTCTCATGATGGCCATCGTGCCGAGCCCATCGTCGCTCAGAAGAACGATGCGCGCCCGCCAGACGTGCTTCTGCGGGCTCTTCGGGTCCGGGACAACCGTTTCAAGGCGATGCCGGTCGCCCGAAGTGAGCGTGAATGAAACACCAGGGCGCATCTTGCAGACCTCCGTGATCGACAAATCAGAAGAACACAATAATGGATATACCTGTAACGATCAATCTACCAGGCTATGCGTTGGGACAACGCTATTTTTTCTTCCCGGGTTTGGCCGCAAGCTTGTCCGCGGTGACGTCAAGCCGGTCACGTTGCCAGTCCGGGATCCGGTAGGTCCAGAACGCTGTCCGGGCATTGATTTCAGCTGCCTTCGCTGCCGCGTCTCCGGATCCGGCGGCGCTGACCTGCGCCCAGGTCTGGTCGTCTGCCGTGGCGAGGACGATTTCGGCTGTCAGACCGTCAAACGTCGTGATTGAAACCGTCAATCTGTCGCCGGCAAGTGATCTTTGATCCTGTGGCATCACGTCGTCGAATTTCAGGCGGGTCAGGCCCATCGAAAGGCGCTTCGCCTGATCCGCATCACTCTGAATAGGGCCCAACGGTCCGAGAAGCGCGAAGTCGCCGCCAGGGTCTCCGCGCTCGATGATGAAGGGTGGCTCGGACCCACGGGACACGACAATTTTCGCGACGGCGCCAGCGTCGATATCGATGATCGATCGATCGAGCCAGTCAACAAGATCACTCGGCAGATCGGTGCCGCCGCTGGCAAGCCAGGCCTGATCGTCGTCCGGAAATCGCACGAAGGTTCCATTCCGGGCCGAACCGGTTTGGCGCCAGACCCGGTGGCCGAAAATGACCTCGGCCAGCATGGTGCCGGTGTTGTCCGCAAGACGAAGCAAGGCCGATGTCGCCTTTGCCGTATCCGGGGCTTCAACGCCAATCCGGGCAAAGCGCTCTGGCAGCCGGGTCTTTGCCTCAATCAGGCGCATATCGGCGAGTGTGGTCACGATCGTGCCGATTTGCCGGGACGATACCGGATGATCGTACTTGTCAACGGCAATCCAGTCGATCGAGTCCGGCTGCCTGGCGAACTCGAACACGCCGTCACCAGTTGATACCGTCAACCGGGCAACGCTGTCGGGATCGTCCCGCAAGGCTGGAAACGCGATATCGCCGCTCGCAACCAGCCGGGCCTCCGGCGACGACAGGATGGCCTGGACGGCACCCGCGACCGCAAGCAGCGACAGTATGAGCAGAACAAGCGTGGCGCGAAGAGTCATGATCGAACCTCGCGATACCGTCGATTACGCAATAGGCGCCAGCCGGCAATCAGCACCGCCAGCAATCCGATCAGAACCGGAATGGTCCACATGTTCAGGGCGGTGATCGTCGTTTTGAGAGTGCTGACATCACGCCGCAAGGCGAACCGGACATCCCGGAGTTCGCGGCGAAGGTCGAGCATTTCGCCACGCGCCCGGTCGATTTCAGACTGTTGCTCCGCGGTCAGGATGGCGCTGTGCTCCTGCTCGGTTTTCTGTAAATCCGCGATCTGGCGTTGCAGGCTTTCGATCTTTTCCCTGAGGGCGCGCTCGGTCGACCGGTACTGCTGCTCCGCCTGCTGCGCCATGTCCTCGAGAATTGTGAACCCCCGGTCGGCGATGCCGCGTCCCCGGAGTCCGATCATGGCTGGGGAACCGCTGAGCTGGTCCAGCGCATTGACGACAAAATCGCCATTGTTGGTGTAGGGTACCGAGAGGTTCGAGCCTAGGAAGTTCCGGTTTTCGACCCAGGTGTGGTCGCTCAGAACATCGCTGTCGGCGACCAGGATCAGAGCGAGCGGCGTATCGGCTGCCGTTCTGTGCGCCGTCACGGCGGCCTCGTCAGTCACGGAGTCCGGGGGACCATCCGGCCAGGCGCTCTTCACCGGACCGCTGATACGGGCGGCAATCACGAAGCGCCGGTCGGCCGGAATGAAATCGGCAAGAATTCCGGTCGGGTCGGGGGCGTACTCGATGCGGGCGAGGTCGATCTCGTTCGCCATGCTGCTGGTCTGCACCAGCGGCTCGATCAGGGTTTCCGCCCCATCGCGCGCCTCGATATGACCGGTGGATCGGAACTGCATCAGCTTCAGATTGCCGGTGACAAGGTCGTCGCCGGCAAAGGCCGCCTTGCGCGCCATGAACCAGGTCAGATAGTCGGTCACAATGACCCGCCGGTCCTTCTGCATTTGAACCTGGAGCGCGCCGGGCCGGTCGCCGACGACCTTGCGGGCCGGGATGTCGATACCCCAGGCTTCGAGCAGCGGCGCCAGAGTCTCGAGGCTTCCGGTTCGTGGTGGCGGTGGCGGATTCTGCCCACGCTGTGCCGCTGCGAGAACCTCCGAATACGGATCAAGGAAAGCCAGGATCCGGCCGCCGCGCATCGCGAACTGGTCAAGCGCATATAATGTGGTCTCGTCAAGTTGGCCGGGTTCGGCCAGCCAGACAATATCAATTTCTTCGTCAATCTGCGAGATCGTGCCGAACATGGCTCGGATCTCGAAAAACCGCTCGACCGCATCAAGAACGGCCCAGGGCCGCGCCTGCCGGATGCGGTTGCCCTGCAACGGCAAATCTCCTAACAGGCCGATAACGGTTTTTTTCGGGGTGGCCAGATCGTGAACCATCCGGGTCAGGTCGTATTCCAGAAACGGCGCGCGTTCAGGCGCCAGATGGGCGATGACATAACGCCCGTCGGTGCTGTTGGTGCCGGACAGCCCGAGGAACAGTTGGGTGTCTTCAAGCGTGTTGGGAATCGCCTGGATTCCGTCTGCGACCGCAAGGTCTTCCTCTGGAGAGAAGGCCTTTGGATCGAGATATTCGACGCGGAGCAGACCGCCGGAAATCCGGCCGTACTCTTCAAGCAGTTCCGACGCACGCTTGTGCAATGCGACATAGGCGGGGCCAAGGTCGTCGAGACCGTTACTGACGTAGAAGCGCAACCGGATCGGTTCCCGGATCGATTTCAGGACCGAACGAGTTCCATCGGTGATGGTGTAGAGGCGGTCTTCGGTCAGATCCAATCGCGCGGTCCGGAAGGTCCGGTCAGCCCAGATATTGATGGCGACGAAGAAGAAGATCGCAAGACCCAGGCAAATGATCGTCAGGAGGCGGGGCATGATCTAACCCGCCTTCCTAATCTCGACGATGCCGCTATTGATCGTCAGGCAGACAGCGATCAGCGAAATGAAATAGATCAGGTTGCGCATATCGATCACGCCGTCGGCGATGGCCCGGAAATTGTTCAGCATGCTGAGATTGACGACGACCGTGGTGACCCAGTCCGGCGCCCATCCGGTGAAGGCGGTCTGCACGATCTCGAAGCCTGTCATCATCATGATGAAGCAGAGTGTCGCGGCGAGAACGAACGCGACCACCTGGTTGCTGGTCAGGGCCGAGGTGCAGGCGCTGAGCGCCAGGAAACCGCCGGCCATCAGCCAGCTGCCGGCATAGGATGCCAGAATCACACCGTTGTCGGGCTGACCGAGATAGTTGACGGTCAACCAGATCGGGAAGGTCAGCGTCAGCGCGACGCCGGCAAAAATCCAGGCCGCGAGGAATTTTCCGATCACCGCTTCTGCCACCGTGACCGGAAGCGTCATCAGGTATTCCATGGTTCCGGTCTTGCGCTCTTCAGCCCACAACCGCATGCCGATGGCGGGCATCAACAGGAGATAGAGCCACGGGTGATAGAGGAAAAACGGCCGCAGATCGGCCACGCCACGATCAAGGAAATTGCCGAAATAGAACGTAAGGCCGGCGGCCATGACCAGAAAGATCACAATGAACACATAGGCCAGCGGCGTGCCAAAATACGATCTCAGCTCCCGGCCGGCGATCGTCGCAATGGTTCTCATCCGGGACCTCCCGTCGGGTTCGCCGCAACAGTGATCTCGCGGAATACATCATCAAGGCGGCCGGGATCACGGTAGAGTTCGAGCGGAAACACCTGGCTAGCGACAAGGGCGTCACGCAGTTGCCGGTACAGGTCGCTGCCATCTCCGGACGCGATGCGCAGTGTAATGCCGTCGCCATCATCGGTGTCGGCCGTGATGATTGCGGCAGGCAGCGCGCCGACCGCGGCCCGGGCCGGATCCGCATCGTCTTTCATGACCCGGATGATGGCGGTGTTCCGGCCGCGCGATCGCGCGGCCAGGGATTGCGGGGTCTCGTCGGCGACGATTCGGCCGTCGGCGATAACGATGGCCCGTGAACAGACAGCTTCGACTTCTTCGAGGATATGGGTCGAGACGATCACCGCTTTGCGGCCGGCCATCTCCCGCAAAATTGTCCGGACCTGATGCTTCTGGTTCGGATCGAGACCGTCGGTCGGCTCGTCGAGAATCAGGATGTCGGGGTCAAGGAGGATCGCCTGAGCAAGGCCGACCCGGCGTTTGAAGCCTTTCGACAGGGTTTCGATCGGCTGGTGCAGTACGCTCTTCAGTTCCAGACGCTCGACCGTGGCGTCGATCGCGGCACGGCGCTGCCTGCCGTCGAGGCGGCGTATCTGCGCCGTGAATTCGAGGAACCGAGCCGGCGTCATGTCGCCGTAAAGCGGTGCGCCTTCGGGTAGATAGCCGATCCGTCGTTTGACCTCGAGTGGGGCTGCAACGACATCGAACCCACATATCCGTGCGGTCCCGGCACTTGGCCGCAGATAGCCGGTGACGAGTTTCATGGTCGTCGATTTGCCGGCGCCGTTCGGACCGAGGAATCCCAGTACTTCGCCCCGGGCGATCTCGAAGCTCACATTGTTGACGGCGACGATTGGTCCGAAGCGCTTGGTCAGATGGTCAATTTCGATAAGGGTGTCCATAATCCGACGGAATCGTTGAAAGGTCCGACGTTCGGACGCGATATAGGAGAAGCCGTGATCGATATCAAGAGGATTGATCACCAGACGGGCGGCGTGATAGCCACGGCGATCCCATGCTGAACTTGAGTGTCGGTCGAGCGGCACTTTGACAACATACAGCGTGGGATCATCGTGCGTGATGGTCGGTTTCCCGGTCCGGGTTGCCGGTGTATGGAGCGCGGTCGCATCAGAGGCGGCATCCGGTTGCACCGAATGCAAGGTGTTTGGCAAGTCCCGCATCCCTTATGGTCTGGAGACTGATCGTATTCCGCACGATCGAGATCTGTCAGGTGTCCGCGGATCTGTCCGGGTTACCGGTCCGGCGCGGATCGACTTTTCAGCACAAGACAACCCTTGTCTCCCGTTCCACCGGACGGTCAGAGAGTGTGCACAGGACGCCAAAAGGTGCGACGTTGCCGAGAATACCCGATTAGGCAGTTGACGACGAACCATGCGGCAAGGCATTTTCCTGCTGGCGCAAGGACGCTGACGCTCGGCCACACCTGATCGTCCCGCGTCTCCGGGAACGCCTGTCTCCCGGTCCTGATACCCCGAACAGAGTGCCATCGGATACAGTGTCGGATTTGTGCATGACAATGAACTCTTCTCCCTCCGATCAGGACGCCGCGGCTGCAGTCGGGCACGCCCAACTTGCCAATGCGATCCGTGCCCTCGCGATGGACGCCGTCGAACAGGCGAAATCCGGCCATCCCGGCATGCCCATGGGAATGGCCGATGTGGCGACGGTGCTGTTCACCAGAGTTCTCAAATTCGACCCCGTTGTGCCGGATTGGGCCGATCGTGACAGGTTCGTCCTGTCCGCCGGGCACGGGTCGATGTTGCTCTACGCTCTGCTCTATCTCACCGGTTACGCCGATATGCCGCTAGACGAACTGCGCAATTTCCGGCAACTCGGCGCCCGAACTGCCGGTCATCCGGAATACGGCGCGGCCAGCGGCATAGAGACCACGACGGGACCGCTCGGACAAGGATTTGCGAATGCAGTCGGCATGGCGGTTGCCGAACGGAAGTTGTCGCATAGTTTCGGCGATGCGCTGGTTGACCATCATACGTATTGCCTTGTCGGCGATGGATGCCTCATGGAAGGCATCAGCCACGAGGCGGCGTCGATGGCTGGCCATCTTGGCCTGGGCAAACTGATCGTATTATTTGACGACAACAGGATTTCCATCGACGGTCCGACCGATCTTGCGGTGTCCGATGATCACCTCGCCCGGTTCACCGCATATGGCTGGCATGTTCAGGCGATTGACGGCCACGCGCCCGACGCCATCGCGGCAGCGCTCGAGGCTGCGCGCTGCGATGGCCGGCCGTCACTGATCGCGGCTCGCAGCCAGATCGGATATGGCGCGCCGAACAAGGCCGGCACTGCTAGCGCCCATGGCGCGCCGCTCGGTGGTAAAGAGATCGCACTGGTTCGTGAAGCACTGGGCTGGCTGCATGACCCTTTTGTCATTCCCGACGATATCCTGACGGCATGGCGGGCGGCCGGTGTGCGAGGCGCCGCCGAGCGCAAGGCGTGGGACGCAAGGGTTGCAGCTGCCGATAGCACGACGCGGCAGGCCTTCACTGCCGCCATGGACGGCGATGCCGCCGCGACAGCGGCCGCGGCTCTGAAAAAGCACAAACAGGCCCTGATCGATGCTCGGCCGAACATCGCGACCCGGGTTGCCTCGCAGAAGGCCTTGGAAGCGATTACGCCGGTGCTGCCCGGTCTGATTGGCGGTTCGGCTGATCTCACAGGGTCCAACAACACCCGGACGGCAGGTCACATGGTTCTCGACAAGGCTTGTCCCGGCGGCAATTATCTGCATTACGGGGTGCGGGAACACGCCATGGCGGCGGCGATGAATGGCATGGCTTTGCATGGCGGGACGATCCCTTACGGCGGGACGTTCCTGGTCTTTACGGACTATTGCCGCCCTTCGATTCGCCTTGCGGCCTTGATGGGCGTGAGGACGATATTCGTCATGACACATGATTCGATCGGCCTGGGTGAAGACGGTCCGACCCATCAACCGGTGGAGCATCTTTCGGCGCTCAGGGCGATTCCCAATCTCAACGTCTATCGTCCCGCCGATGCGATCGAGACGGCCGAATGCTGGCACTCGGCGCTCGTAACTCCGAACACGCCATCGGTAATCGCTCTTACCCGCCAGAACGTGCCGCAACTGCGCACGACCGGTGTCGATGACAATGTTTCGGCCAGGGGTGGTTATGTCCTGAGCGAAAGCAGCCAGGGGCTGCGTGCGGTGACTCTCGTCGCGACCGGTTCGGAGGTCTCGCTCGCGGTCGAGGCCGCTCAAGCCCTGGAGGCGAACGGAATCGGAACGGCTGTTGTTTCGATGCCCTGTTGCGAACTGTTTGCCGATCAGGACCCGGCCTATCGCGACAGTGTTCTGGCGCCGGGATCGGCTCGGATCGTTGTTGAGGCCGGGCTGCGACAAAGCTGGGACCGGATTCTCGGAGATGCCGGTCGGTTTGTCGGCATGGAGGGGTTTGGTGCTTCGGCGCCGGGCCGTGCTCTTTATGCTCATTTCAATATAACCGCGGCGGCGGTGGTGGCCGAGGCAGAATCGGCCCTTGCAGAATGACCGCGGCGTTTGGCGCAAGATCTGGCGGGAGACATCATCAATGACTGCGAAGGTGGCGATCAATGGCTTCGGCCGTATCGGCAGGCTCGTGTTGCGGGCCCTGCACGAAAGTGGCCGCGATGATCTCAAGGTCGTCGCGATCAATGATCTGGGGCCGGTCGCCGCGAACGCGCATCTGCTCAAATATGACAGTAATCATGGCCGTTTCCCGGGCGATATCGCGGTCGGCGAAGACAGTATCGATCTTGGCGCCGGTCCGATCAGGGTGACCGCCGAACGCGATCCGGCGAAACTGCCGCATGGTGACCTCGGCGTCGATATCGTTCTCGAATGCACGGGAATCTTTACCGACCGCGACAAGGCGGCTCTGCATCTCGATGCCGGCGCCCGGCGGGTTATCGTCTCGGCGCCGGCGAGCGGGGCCGACCTGACGGTCGTCTTCGGTGTCAATCATCACCGGATTGCGGCCGAGCACACGGTCATCTCCAATGCGTCCTGCACGACGAATTGCCTGGCTCCTGTGGCCTGGGTCCTGAATAACGCGATCGGTATCGAGTCGGGTTACATGACGACGATCCACGCCTATACCGGCGACCAGCCGGCGCTCGACACGCTGCATGGTGATCTGCACCGGGCCCGTTCGGCCGGAACATCGATGATCCCGACCTCGACCGGCGCAGCCCGGGCAGTTGGTCTGGTGTTGCCGGACCTCGCGGGCAAGCTTGATGGAACCGCAATCAGGGTTCCGACAGCGAATGTCAGCCTGATCGACTTCAAGTTCGTGCCGAAACAGCCAACCACTGTCGAAGAGGTCAACAATGCCATAACAGAGGCCGCTAGCAGTGACCCGTTGCGGGGAATCCTCGGTGTCAACGACGAGCCACTGGTATCGATCGACTTCAACCACAATCCGCACAGTTCGACGTTCGATCTGAAGCAGACGCAGGTGATTGATGGCAAGCTGGTCCGGGTTCTGTCCTGGTATGACAATGAATGGGGGTTTTCGAACCGTATGTCCGACACTGCTGCGATGGTGGCGCGGACCCTTTGATGGCTGAGCACGATCACGAGAGGCAATGGAGACGACAGACATGAAGATCACCCGCGCTGTGCGGCGAATCCTCGGAAATTACGAGAGCGATTCGCCGGGAACCAAGGCCAATCTTGCCCGGATCCTCATGCAGGGCCGGCTCGGTGGAACCGGCAAGCTGGTGATTCTGCCCGTCGACCAGGGATTCGAACACGGGCCGGCGCGCAGTTTTGCACCCAATCCTGATGCCTATGATCCGCATTACCACTTCCGGCTGGCGCTGGATGCCGGACTGTCGGCTTATGCCGCGCCGCTTGGCATGATCGAGGCTGGCGCCGACACGTTCGCCGGGCAGATCCCGACAATCCTGAAGGTCAACAGCGCCAACAGCCTGTCGCGTGAGAAGGACGCGCCAGGCCAAGCGATTACCGGATCTGTCCAGGACGCCCTGCGGCTGGGTTGTTCGGCAATCGGATACACGATCTATCCGGGGTCTGATGCAGCTTACGACATGATATCCGATTTCAGGGAACTTGCGGAGGAAGCCAAGGCCTATGGGCTTGCCGTTGTGCTCTGGTCCTATCCGCGCGGCGGCGACTTGTCGAAAGCGGGCGAGACCGCGATCGATATCGTTGCCTATGCAGCTCATATGGCGGCCCTGGCCGGGGCACATATCATCAAGGTCAAGCCGCCAACCGACCATCTCGAACTCGGTGCGGCACAGAAGGCCTACGAGGCCAATTCAATCCAGCGCGACAGTCTGGCCAACCGCGTCCGGCATGTCGTTCAGTCCTGTTTCAATGGTCGGCGCCTCGTGGTGTTTTCCGGCGGTGAGGCCAAGGATCTCGACGGCCTGTTCGCCGAAATCACCCAACTTCGTGACGGTGGGGCCACGGGCTCGATTATCGGCCGCAATACCTTCCAGCGCCCGAAAGACGAGGCGATGGCGATGCTCGATCGCATCATCGGTATCTATCGTGGAAGATCCTGAGGCTGGTGCGATCCCGCGCCGGGATCACACATGATGGCCGCGGGCGGGACCTGCCAGCTCTATCTGATCACCCCGCCGGTCTTCGATCCCGTCCAGTTCGCGGACTCGTTGAATTCCGCGCTCGACGCAGGGCCGGTCGCGTGCCTGCAGATCCGGCTCAAGGATGTGGACGACGATTTGATATGCCAGGCTGCTGAACAGCTGATCCCGGTGTGTCATCGCTACGAGGTTCCGGTTCTGATGAATGACCGGCCCGATCTGGCATTGTCGACGGGATGCGATGGTGTCCATGTCGGCCAGGATGATACGCCGTATTCGAAGGCACGGGCCCTGCTTGGCAGTGATGCGATGATCGGCGTAACCTGTGGCTGTTCGCGGCATCTGGCTATAGAGGCGGCTAACGCCGGTGCGGACTATGTTGCGTTCGGGGCTTTTTTCCGGACCACGACCAAACAGGCACGAGTTCGGGCGACTCCGGAGATCCTGTCCTGGTGGTCGGAGATATCGGTCGTCCCGTCTGTCGCGATCGGCGGCATCACGGCAGCGAACTGCCGTCCTCTGGTTGATGCCGGGGCAGACTTTCTGGCTGTTGTCAGCGGCGTTTGGGACCATGCCGATGGGCCGGCGCGGGTTGTACGGGCTTTTGAACGAGTCATGGCCGGGGCGTGAGCAGTTCATCGGATCCCGCAGGGATGCCGTGGCGGCAGGCGGCATCGGTGTCATGCTTCGCGACGGCCCGTTACAGCGTCATATACTGTTGTTCTGGCCAGCGAATTTGCCGGAGGCGCCAGATGCTGCAGCGCGAAGCCGGGACCGCTTCGGCCACGACATGGTAAAGGCGTGTCGGCGTTAACTGGCGCGGAGCGGCAGGCACAGGATCTTCGCGCCAAACAGTCCACGATGATCCCACGCTGTAAACAGCGAGTCCATGACAAGAGTTTAGCGACATGAATTCTTGCCAACAAAGATAGAAAAGCCCGTTTCTCCGAGTTTACGAACCAAATTGTGAAAATGACTTCACTGTATGTTGTCAAAGCGCCGCTCGATCAGCCTTCAATTTAGCATGGGATCGCCAGGCAAACAGCTGCCGTGTCGTGGACAGACAGAGCCCGGCCTGCTAAAAGCCGCCGGAGCGTTTGGGATAAGGGTCTCCTCGGAGCTGTGATATGAAGATCAACGGCAATGCTGTGCGTCCTGGCAATGTCATCGAGCGCAACAACAGGCTCTGGATCGCTGTCCGGACACAAGCGGTCAAGCCGGGCAAGGGTGGCGCCTTCAATCAGGTGGAACTGAAAGATATTCGCAACGGAACCAAGCTGAACGAACGGTTCCGGGCCAATGAGCAGGTTGAGCGGGTGCGTCTCGAACAGCGCAAATCGCAATATCTCTATCGCGAAGACGATTTGCTGACGTTCATGGACGCCGAGACTTATGAACAGTCGCAGGTTAACGCCGATATGTTGGGCGAGCAGGTGATCTTTCTTCAGGACGGCATGGAAGTGACGGTCGAAAGTTACGAGGGTGAATCGTTATCTGTTGTTTTGCCGGACACTGTGACAATGGAGGTCGTCGAGGCCGACGCGGTGATCAAGGGGCAAACCGCATCGTCATCCTTCAAGCCGGCGGTCCTCGAGAACGGGGCCCGGGTCATGGTGCCGCAGCATATCGAGGCCGGCAGCAGGATCGTGGTCAAGCCGGTCGATAGCAGCTACGTCGAGCGCGCCAAATCCTGAACGGCGCACCGGCATCAAAGCCAAACAGGAGTTTTCATGCCGGTGCGTACAGCGATCATCAACGTTATGGCTAAGGCCTGTTACAAGGTCTGCCGGCGTCTGCTTCGTGATTTTGGCGAAGTCGAACAGTTGCAGGTCTCGCGCAAGGGGCCGAGGGATTTCGTGTCAAACGCAGATCTGATGGCGGAGCAACGGCTGGTCGAGGAATTGTCCCGTGTCCGCCCGGATTACGGATTCCTCTGCGAAGAGCGGCGGCCGACCGAGAGCCGCGACCCCAAGGGGCGGCGCTGGATCGTCGATCCGCTCGACGGTACGTCGAATTTCCTGCACGGCATACCGTACTGGGCGATTTCGATCGGGATGGAGGAAGACGGCGAGATCGTTGCCGGCGTGGTTTACGATCCGACCCGTGACGAGTTGTTCTGGGCTGAAAAAGGCGTCGGCGCCTATTTGAACGATCGGCGGATCCGGGTATCGGAACGCCGCAATCTCGGTGATTGCTTGATCGCGGCAGGCGCTCCCACCGCCGGGCGTGACAGCATCGACAAATTCCATGATCAGCTGCGAACCGTCATGACCGAAACCGCAGGCGTGCGCCAATACGGGGCAGCGGCGCTTGATCTTGCCTATGTTGCGGCGGGGCGTTGCGACGGGTTCTGGGAGAACGGCCTCAAGGCTTGGGATATCGCGGCCGGAATCGTTCTGGTCAGAGAAGCCGGTGGTTATGTGACGGATCTCGTCGGCCGCCGCAGCATGATCGAAACCGGCGACATCCTTGCCGCCAATGCCCGGACCCACCATCGTCTGCTGCGATTGCTGAAGCCGGCGCGACAGACGGTTCGGGCCGTCAGGTCGGGTGTCACGGCGTGACCGTGCCGGGACCGGCATCGAGTTGATCATGCCGCATGGCCCTATCTCCTGCCGGCCGTACGTCCCGCCGGTTCGTTCGCCATGTCGTTACCGACGCTTCTATTTGCCTCTGGTCTTGCCCAACGTTTTGGCGACCCCCTTACGCTCTGCAATCATATCCTGAATCTCCGTTTCACGGATACGGAAGCGTCCGTGAATCAATGCATCTTTCAGCGTGTCGTTTGCAACTCTTGTGATTTCGGCGCAGTTCAGCCCAACGGCTGATTCAGCGGGAGCAAATCAGCCGACGTTATCGGGAGCCATTGCGCCAAGCTGCGGTTTTAACAGTTTGGCAATCCGGGACTGATCCAGGAGGTCATAGTGCAGGATGTCGTCAAGGCGGCGAAACAGTGCCGGCTCAATGGTATCCGGGCGGTCGGTTGCCGTCACGATGAGGCTGTGCGAATTGTCCTGTTCGATCATGAGCAGAAAGCTGTGGAGAACCCGGCGACCTCTAGTGGATAGATCGTTACAAGTATATCCGTTATTATGTTCTTCTGATTTGTCGATCACGGAGCTCTGCAAGATGCGCCCTGGTGTTTCATTCACGCTCACTTCAGGCGACCGGCGTCGCCTTGAAACGGTTGTCTCTGACCCGAAGAGCCCGCAGAAGCACGTCTGACGGACGCGCATCGGTCTTCTGAGCGACGATGGGCTCGGCACGATGGCCATCATGAGAGAGACCGGCAAGGCGAAGAACAGTGTCTGGCGCTGGCAGGACCGCTTCTATGGAAGACGGTGTGGACGGACTTCTGCGGGACAAGACGCGTCCGCCGGGCAAGACGCCTCCGGCTCCTGAGCCGGTGGCGAAGATCGTAGAGTTGACCCACACCTCGCCGCCTCACGCGGCGACCCACTGGACGCTGCGGGCGATGGCGAAGGCTGTGGGGGTGCCGCTTCGAGGGTCTGGACGGTCTGGCAAGCGCATGGCCTGATGCCGCACCGCTGGCGACAGTTCAAGCTTTCGAACGATCCCGCTTTCGTCGAGACGCTGACCGACATCGTCGGCCTCTCCGTTGCGCCGCCGGCTCACGCGGTCGTGCTGTCGATCGATGACACGTCGCAAATTCAGGCACTTGACCGCACACAGCCCGGCCTGCCGCTGAAGAAAGGCCGCGGCGCTACCATGACACATGATTACAAGCGCAACGGCACGACGACGCTGTTTGCCGCCCTGACCGTGCTCTACGGCACGGTCATCGGCCAGCACGCCAGTCGGCATCGCCACCAGGCGTTCCCGAGATGCCTCAACCGCATCGCGCACACGATACCCGCCGGCGTCCCGGTCCATGCCATCCTCGACAACGACGCCACTCACAAGCACAAGGACGTCCAGGTCTGGCTCGCACGCCATCCGCGCTGGACCTTCCACGTCACCCCCACCTCGAGCGCGTGGCTGAACGCGCTCGAAGGCGTCTTCGCCAAGCGGACACGACGCCGTCTCGGATACGGCGTCTTCCGCTCCGGATGCGAACTCCAGGACGCCATCCGCCGCGTCATCGACGAACACAACACCACAGAAGCCAAGCCCTTCGTCTGGACCGCCGATCCCGATACCATCATCGCCGCAAGAAAAAGAGAGGTCCAAATGTTGAAATCAATCTACTAGGCAACGTTGTCGGCACTTCCGTATTGCGAACTGATGGCGTCGAATTCACCCAAGAAATAGACACCCCCAGTGCGGTTGGTCGCGTCAAAGATCTACCGTAGCCTGGCTACTGTTTCTCCCATGAAATCTGGTGACGGGATCGTCCAGCCGAACCTGCAGGAGCGGGAAGTCCAGTTCTCCGGCGAGGATCGAGGCAATCAGTGTCTTGTCTCTTCCCGGAGGCCCTGCCAGCAGCAATTTTCGCCTGAGCGCCAGATCGTGCTCCAGAATTCGGCCAGCATGACGCTGTTCGCGGATAACGCGTTGAAGTTGCCCGGATAGTTCGTTTCCGAGAATAATGTGCGTCAGTTTGGCCTTCGGGTAGCGAGATTCCAGGACACCGGCCGGCTCACTGCGGGGGCGACGATCGGTACCGTTGATTCGACACCGCACCGGATCTTCGTCTGATCAATCAATGCGCGCAGATCCTTGGCGAGCTTGCCGTGGCCTTGTCTTGCTTCATGGGCGTCATCGCCGTCGATGCGGGATCACAGCAAAGCCTTGAGTTGCTCGGCGCTAGCCATCTTCATATCTCCAGGACCGCTTATGCACATGGTTCCGGTTGCGAGAGTTTGCCACCAGATGTTGAGGTTGAGGTTAGAGCGGGGGAGCGGGTAGAATGCCCCGATACGTTCCTGCCGACGGAGCCCCCACATGAAACAGGTCCCTGACAGCCTCCTCGCTTTCCAGCACATGGTCCCGGACGATGACGCCTGCGCCGCTTGGCTGATCGAAATGCGCTGGCCGGACGGCTTCGTCTGTCCCAGGTGCGGCCATGAAAAGGGATGGGCGCTGCGCAGAAAAGCACACACCTTCGCGTGCACCGGCTGCCGCCGGCAGACCTCGGTGACGGCCGGGACGATCCTGCACGCCAGCAAGCTGCCGCTCACCGTCTGGTTCTGGGCCGCCGACCTGATGGCGACCCACTCCAACGGCATCTCTGCCCTGCAGCTCCGGAAACAGCTCGCTATCGGCTCTTACCGCAGCGCCTGGCTGCGCGCCCACAAGCTGCGCGACAGCATGGTCGAGCCCGAGCGTAACCCGTTGTCGGGCCTGGTGGACATCGACGAGGCCAGCCTTCCATTCCGGACCAAAGATGATCCTCCCACCGGAGGGCAAGGACGCAGCCACGACGGCAAGTTGCTCATCGTCGGCGCCATCGAACTCGGGGACGGAAACATCCCAGGTCGCCTGCGGCTGGCCGAAATCTCCTCCTACGGCGCCGCCGACCTCGGACACTTCGTCGAAACCGCCGCCGGTCCCGACGCCATCGCGAAAACCGACGGCTGGTCCGGCGACGCTGCGGTCCCCGCCGATCGCCACAATGTCCATGTCGTCGGGAAGACCGCCGCTCACCTCGTCCTGCCGTGGATCCACCAAGTCTTCTCCAACCTCAAGGGATGGGCGCGAGGCGTCGACCACGGGCTGCGCCGCAAGCATCTGCAAGCCTATCTCGATGAGGTCGTCTTTCGCTTCAACCGCCGCAAAACCCGCCACGATGCTTTCCGCTCGCTCTTCCGCCTCGCCACCAATGCACAACCCCTTACCTACAGCATGTTGATCGAACCGGAACCATCTGCATAAGCGGTTCTCCAGATATGGTGCCGCATGTTCCAGATCCTGACCATTTTCATCACGCCGTCGCCCAAATGGGCGGTTGATAACCAAGACGGCGATGCGAGTGGACACAGGTTTGGAGAATGGGCGCGAGGTATCACTGTTGAGCTGACCGTCAGATCGGCAGGGCAAGGGCTTTCTACTGTATGAGCGTCGGACAGGTGATCATATCGAAGGTCATGTTGTCGTCGTCCTTCTGAACGGATGCGGTGTTTCGCGAGCGTCGCGAGGTCTGCGAACAGGACCTGGAATCTGTGAACCGGCAGGTCGTCGGCCGTGCGCTCTTCCGGCTTCGTGTGGTTCAGGTATCGGTTCTGATCCCGTCGATAGTGGAGTGGCGAGTTTTGAAGTTCTGGTACATCCATGCCTTCAGGCTTTGCTGCAGTAATCTTCTTCCCTGGACCGGAATCGAACGTCGGGGATCATAGCCTGGTATGGATGGGACGGTTGCCACGGATGCGCGCGAGACTCCAACTGCGAGTTTCCAGGAGACGGCAGACGCATTTGCAGGTGATGGATTTCATCCGGCGGTCTCGACAATCCGCCGGGTTCCGGAATCAGGAATTTCGCAGATATCAACCGACAGACAACCTTCAACGGTTTCATACAAATTGCTTAACAACTCTTCGAACGTTTCTCCCTGTATTGCACAGCCAGGTATGGCGGGAACCACGGCCCAATATCCGCCGTCCTCGGCCTCGTGGACGACAACTTTCAATTTCATGGTGCTTTCCTCGTGGTGGGTGCATCGCGCGTTGGGGCAACCCATCCCGATCGAACGTCGCAGGAGTCATTTGGTTTCCGGAGCCGAAAGATCGAATTTCAGCATGTCCGGTCGACTTCGAAATTCCTCATACCGCTTATGCACGTGGCTCCGGTGGCACACGATGTTGCCCCCAATGTCGACTATTCCCGGCACTCCAAACGCTACATGTACGTTTCACCGGAGCCACGTGCATAAGCGGTTTCCTCATTTTGCCGGCAGTACCCATAATAGCGTTGAGACTATCCGAACAGCGTCGCATTCCCTCCTCAACGGAGTGGCGTTGAAATCATGGTCGAGGTTGCGAATTCTGGACAATGGTACGGTTCCGTGGTTGGTTATTATCAGCAAACCGCTTATGCACGTAGCTCCGGTTGCGAGAGTTTGCCGCGAGAAGTTGACTCCTACCGGTCCATTTGGACGGTTTTCGATCAACATGTTGATCAAGCCGGAGCCAAGTGCATAAGCGGTATCAGCAATTTCAACTAGGGCCTGTAGAGCTTCTTGCAAAATTGCCGGCCCGACCGGTTTTTTGCCTTGTCGAGGCTGATTTTGTTGTCGAGGGCCTGGGTTTCGGGGCCACCTCGTGGTATGTTGTGTTTCTACAATAACAAGATACCGAGGAGGTGACCCCGATGACCCTTGGCTCGACCCTATCCGATCTCTGGCGCCGATTTCAAGGGGACCTTTTCCCTGCGTTGGCCGAGGCGGTCGGTCCTCTCCTGGAGACGCACAAGCGTTTCGTGACAGCTCTCGATCTCGTCAAGGTGGAGGGCTTCGTCGATGGGGTGTGGACCGGTCCGGGTCGGCCCCGGGAGGATCGCCAGGCGCTGGCCCGTGGCTTCATCGCCAAGGCGGTATGGGATCTGCCGACGACCCGCCACCTGATCGACAGGCTCAAGGTGGACCCGACGTTGCGCCGACTGTGCGGCTGGTCGCGTGTCGCGAAGATCCCGAGTGAAGCGACGTTTTCGCGGGCGTTTGCCGAATGGTCGCAGTCCCGTCTTCCGGAGAGGATGCACGCGGCTCTGGTTGCAGAGACACTGGGCGACACGCTCATCGGCCACGTGTCGAGGGACTCGACGGCCATCGAGGCCCGGGAGACGCCGGCCCCGAAGCCGAAGGCCGGGACGCCGAACCGCAAGCGCGGCCGGCCCCGCAAGGGCGAGGAGAGGACGAAGGAGCCTGGGCGTCTCGAACAGCAAGCGAACGGGATAGATCTCGATGAGATGCTCGACGCGCTGCCGAAGGTCTGCGATCACGGGGCAAAGAAGAATGCCAAGGGGGTCATGGAGGCTTGGCGCGGTTACAAGCTGCATATCGACACAGCAGACTGCGGGGTGCCGCTGAGTACCGTCCTCACCTCGGCATCCGTCCATGACAGCCAGGTCGCGATCCCGCTGGCGATGATGACCGCCGGGCGTGTGACCAATCTCTACGATCTCATGGACGCGGCCTATGATGCCAGAGAGATCTACCAGATGAGCGAACGGCTTGGCCATGTGCCGATCATCGATGTCAATCCGCGCCGGGATAAGGACCTCAAGGAGGAGCGAGACCGGGAGGCCCGGGCCCGGCGTGCAATAGGCCATGTCGATCCCGAGACCGTGCGGTTCCGGATCCGGTCCGGTGTCGAGAGGACCAACGCCCGCCTCAAGGATGAGTGTGGCGGGCGCCATGTCCGCGTCCGTGGATATTCCAAGGTCGCCTGCCATCTCATGTTCGGCATCCTGGCCCTGGCGGCTGACCCGTTGATACGTCTCGCCGCCCCATAGCGCGGCTCCGACAACGCATACCGACCCTTCGCGGCCCTCTCGCAGAGAGGGACCCGGAGAGGCGTGTCCCGATGTCCGCAAAGGTCCCTGTTTGTTCTCATCGTCTCTGATGAGACACCGCGAATCCATGGATTCCGACCTCCAGGTGCAGAGGTGACCGGGATCAACCGACCGATCCGGGCTCACCGGACCCTGGGGACAGGAATTTTGCAAGAGGTTCTGTATATTGAACCCTGGTGCCGGTGTGATGAAAGAGACGTGAGGTGGTATTCAGAGCATGCGATTCGTGGATTGGCCACTGTCGCCGCATTTCCATGCCTGCTGCGGATAGTCGCAGGGCGAATTGGGGACCGTGCGCCCGAACGCGTTGCCGTACCTACTGAAAGCCAGTCGCATGGTTGCCGGGCTTGCGGTCAGGAGACGTTCCAGGGTTGGCGTCTTCCCGGCTGATCTTGTGCCGCTTCGATCCGGGCTCCGACACACCGCATCCGGCTATCCGTACAGGTTGTCTTCTCTGCGAGGTGTTCGACCCGTCGGCACAGGTTGGATGCGAACGGCCATGATCCTTGGAGTTCGGCGTGGTTGAAGGGTTTCGGACCAATCCCGATCATGCGATAGCTCTGACCATGATGTGGAATGCGCGTCGTTCCGGAGTCGCCCCGGAATTGTTTTGCAGCGCCAATTTCCGGCACGGCCGGACCGGTGTGGTTCTTGTGAGCGGGGGCAACATGGGATAGGTTTGCCGGATCGGCGACAGAGTTCCTGGCGGACCCGAATGCGTAACACGACAAGGTTCATGAAAGGGGCCGGTGTGATCCCCGGGGCATCGCTCATGCTCCTGTTCGCAAATGGCGCTACTGGACCAGCCGCGACCGCTGATCCGGAAATTTTCGGGGTCGGCAAGCCCGGCATTGAAGTCAACTACGATGTTCTCGACCCGCTTCCGGCACAACCGAGTCTCGCGGATTACTATCGGGAGGTTTACGTCAATGACGGTTCGCCGCGGCCTTGGTCCGAGCCGGTTGGCACAATGGCCGCAGCCCCTGTCGAGCCAGTCCACGCAGTGACGCTGGCACCACCGGCGGTTGCAGATCTTGCAAAACCGGTAATATCTGTCATGTCAAGTGAAGGGACCGTTGTCGCTCCGGCGCGGACTCCCGCTGTCACAGGGGCTGAACCGAAGGTTGCAAGAGCAATTGAGACCGGTTCTGCATCATCGGTTGATGACCGTCGGGCACGAGAAAGGACGACTGTCACTCTGGTGCCGACCGTCGCCGGCGAAGCCGTCCGAATACTGTTTTCTGAAAGGCAGTCGAACTTCGATGGCGTCAACGCTGTCGCCCTCGACCGGATGGCCGAAACCGTCAGCGGCGATGAGTCGATGCGGCTCGCGCTCCAGGCCTATGCGCGCGACTTGGTCGGTGATGACAGGCGGGCTCGCAGACTTTCATTGCTCCGCGCATTGTCTGTGCGTTCTTATCTGATCAGGAGTGGTGTGAACAGCGCACAGATCGATGTTCGCGCCTTGGGATCCCGGACCGGTTCCGGTCCGGCCGACCGGGTCGATGTACAGATCCGGAAATACTGAATGATGCAGAGTATTGCATGTATGATGCCCTCCAGACCTGCAGGGGCAAGTGAGCCCGAAAATGAGTAGCCCGACCCAGTTCCTGACCCGGATTTTCATATTCCTGGCGATTGTCATTGCCATAGCGGCTCTGTTGTTTCAAACCTTGGCCGACGCGTTCATGGCAAACCCTGCTTTGAACGGCATGATTCTCGGTGCGCTCCTGATCGGCATCATCTTCGTCGTTCGCAGGGTTGTGCTGCTTGGCCCCGAGGCGGCGTGGGTCCGGGCTTATCGCAGCAACCAGCCCGGCTTGTCGGTGCAGAAGGTCCCGAGCTTGCTTGGCCCCATCGCGACCCTGCTCGGTGAGCGCCAGATCGCGCGAATGAGCCTGTCGACCATGTCCTTGCGGTCGTTGCTCGACAGCCTCGATTCGCGTCTGTCAGAATCGCGGGATCTCTCCCGTTATCTGATTGGCCTTCTGATCTTTCTCGGTCTGTTGGGCACCTTCTGGGGCCTGCTCGAGACGGTCGGCTCAGTCTCCAAAGTCATCGGTGATCTGACAATTGCCGGCGACGACCTTGGCGCCGTGTTCTCGGATCTCAAGAGCGGTCTCGAATCACCGCTGTCGGGTATGGCGACCGCCTTCAGTTCGTCACTGTTCGGGCTCGCGGGATCCTTGATCCTCGGGTTTCTGGACCTGCAACTAGGTCAGGCGCAGAATCGCTTTTACAATGATCTTGAGGAATGGCTTTCGAGCCTGACACGGCTTGGCGGCGCCGGTGCGACAGGGCTGGTTGACGGCGACAGTTCGGCAAGTGCGTACCAGTCGGCGCTTTTCGAACAGGTTGCCGAGAGCCTTGACAGCTTGCAGCGGGTCATCGTGCGGGGCGAAGACGACCGGCGGCGCGTCAATGCTGCGATCATGTCTCTCAACGAGAAACTCGGGACGCTGGTTGACCAGATGCGCGTCGAACAGGATCTGATGTTGCGCATCGGCGAGGCGCAGGTTGAAATGCGGCCGCTGCTCGGACGCCTTGTTGACAATGCGTCCGACGACCGCGATCAGCAATCTCGGATCCATTTGCGTAACATCGAAACGCAATTGGGCCAGTTTCTGGAAGACACCGAAAGAGGCCGCACCCACGCGATCGAGGAAATCCGGCAGGAAATCCGGCTGCTTGCCCGCACGATTGCGGTCCTCGCCGAAGCGGAAAACTGATTCGGATGGAATGAACGGCTATGGCGGCGATCACGCGCCGGGTACAGTCTCGCGATACCAATATCTGGCCTGGATTCGTCGATGCACTGGCGACCCTGCTGATGGTGATCATCTTCGTATTGATGATCTTCATTGTCGCCCAGTTCTACCTCACGCAATTGCTCTCCGGCCGCGATGCGGCGCTGGACGAAATACGCCGCCAGGTCCTGGAGCTGAGCGAAATTCTTTTGGTCGAACGAGAAACCAGCGAACGGCTGCGTGAAGAACGGGCCCAACTCTCGGCCGAACTCCAGTCTGCAATTTCGGCAAATGACATCTTTTCGTCCCGGATCAGCGAGTTGACGAACGAACGGGACGAACTTGCGGATCAGTATGCGACGGCCTTGGCACAGCAGGCCTCATTGCGCCGGAAGATTGCGGAGATTGACGCTGAAAGGAACAATCTCGATTTCCGGATTGTCCAGCTTGTCAACGAACGTGACGCCTTGCTGGCAAAACTCCGGGCAGTTGAGGAAGAAGCTCATCTGGCGAAAATCGAGCGCGATGACTTTGCTGCAAAAACCGCGGATGCCTCGCAGATCATCGAAGCAAATCAGGAGACGATCGAACTGCAGCTTCGCGACCTTGAGGCGTTGCGCCGTGACATTGCCGCCCTTGAGAAGGTTCGAACTGATCTGGAAACCCGGGTTGTGGAATTGCTGGCCGTGCAGTCGGATCTGGAGCAGCAACTCGGGGAAGAGGTTGAACGGGTTCGCCTGTCGGCGGCCGATCTTGAAGAGGCGCGGACCCTGTTGCGTGATCTTACCGGGAAGCTTGCTTCCGAACGCACAAAAAGCAGCGAACTGACCGCACAGGTGGCGGAGCGGGACGCCAGCATGGCCGAGTTGACGGCGCTGCTTTCCAGTACGAGAGACTCCACGAAAGCACTCGAGGTTCGTCTCGAAGTTGCCGAGCGTCGTACTACTCTGGCCCAGAAGCAGGTCGAGGACCGTGATATCCGGCTTGAGGAACTGCTCTCCAGCCATACGCTGATCCGGGACGAATTGACTGCCTCACAGAAATTGTCTGCCACTGCACAGCGGGAGGTCGAACGTCTGAATCGGCAGTTACTCGCGTTGCGCAAGCAACTGGCCGTACTTGACGCGGCCTTGAATGCTTCCACGGAACTCGCAAAGGAGCAGGACGTCAAGATTATCGATCTCAGCAAGCGGCTCAATGCTGCGCTGTTAACGCGTGTTCAGGAACTGGCACGATTTCGTTCGGAGTTCTTTGGACGCCTTCGGGAGGTTCTCAAGAACCGGCGTGACATTCGTATCGTCGGCGACAGGTTCATATTCCAGGCCGAAGTTCTGTTTGCGTCGGGTTCTGCGGATGTCGCAAGAGCCGGCAGAGGTGAGCTCCGGCGTCTCGCCCAGGCTTTGAATCAGATCACGCCGAAGATACCGAAGAATATCGACTGGATCCTGCAGGTCGAGGGGCATACGGACCGGGTTCCGATCTCCAACGATCAGTTCCGCAATAACTGGGAACTGTCGGCCGGTAGGGCGATTTCGGTCGTCGAGTATCTTATCCGGCAGGGCGTGCCCCCATATCGTTTGTCGGCGACCGGATATGGCGAATATCAACCGGTCGACAAGAGTGCTGGCTCGGTCAGCGACAGTCGCAACCGCCGTATCGAGATGAAGCTGACGCAACGCTGACGGGGCTTCCCTCAATCTGCGGCCGTTTGTTCGGGCTGCCGGACGTCAGCGTCGAATTGCAGCGCCGCGAGGCGTGCGTACAAGGGACTCGTGGCAAGAAGTTCAGTGTGGCTGCCGGTCGCTGTGGCCCGGCCTGAATCAAGCACGAGGATCCGATCGGCGCTGAGAACAGTGGCCAGCCGGTGAGCGATGACCAGCGTGGTGCGGTCAGTCATGATTCGCTCTAGCGCAAGTTGCACCGCCCTTTCGCTTTCAGCATCAAGGGCGCTGGTCGCTTCGTCCAGCAGCAGGACCGACGGATTGCGAAGGATGGCGCGCGCAATGGCGATGCGCTGACGCTGTCCGCCTGACAGCCGCACGCCTTTTTCGCCAAGATCGGTCGTAAATCCACCGGGCAGGGCTTCGATGAACTCCAGTGCATGGGCGGCCTCGGCGGCAGTGCGGATGTCGGCGTCGCTGGCGTCTGGGCGGCCGTAGCGAATGTTCTCCGCAACATCGGCCGAGAAGATCATCGGATCCTGCGGCACCAGTCCGATGCGGGCGCGAATATCGGCCGGGTCGGCATCGTCGAGTCTGACACCATTGAGCTTGATGTCGCCGGCGACGGGATCATAGAATCGCAAAAGGAGCTGGAAGACGGTGCTCTTGCCTGCGCCTGATGGGCCGACCAGGGCGAGTTTCTCGCCGGGGGGCACCATAAGCGTAAATGTTTCGAGTGCTGACTGGTCTGGCCGGGTCGGATAACGGAAGGTGACGTTCTCGAACTCTATTCGCCCTGCCGGGAGTGGCGGCACCGGCACCGGCGCGGGCGGCGGCGCGATCGTTGCAGGCGTAATCAGCAATCCCATCAGCCGATCCATGGCGCCGGCCGCGCGCTGCAGGTCACCAAGCACTTCCGACAGTGCGGCCGTGGAGCCGGCTACGACAATGGCGTAGAACACGAAAGCCGACAGTTCTCCCGGTGAGATCCGTCCCGAGAGAACATCGCGTCCGCCGATCCACAGGACAATGGTGACGGCGCCGAAGACAAAGGTGATGACGATCGCCGTCAGGGCTGCGCGGGACCGGACCATGCGGGTGGCAGCAAAAAAGGCGTCTTCGGCCTTGGATGCAAACCGTGACCGGCTGACCGGTTCGTGGCCGAAGGCCTGGATGGCCCGGATGCCGCTCATGGTTTCCTCGACCAAGGTGCCGATATCCGCCACTCGGTCCTGTGACGCCCGGCTCAGGCGCCGAACTCTCCTGCCGAGCAGGACGATCGGTACGACGACAACCGGGATCACCAACAAAACCAGGGCAGACAGCTTCCAACTGGTAATGAACAGCATCACCAGTCCGCCGATACCCATCAATGTGTTCCGTAACGCGATCGAGACCGTCGAACCGACCACGGTTTGCACCAGCGTGGTGTCGGTGCCGATGCGCGAGACCAGCTCACCGGTGCGCCGGGATTCAAAAAAGGCTGGACTGAGTTCGATCACGTGGTCGAACAAGCTGCGCCGAAGGTCGGCGATGACCCGTTCTCCAACCCAACTGATCAGAAAGAACCGCGTGTAGCTGGCGATTGCCAGCACGACGATGACTCCGCCGAGGACGACGACGGCTTGATTGAGCAGTGCCGGGTCGCCGACCACGAAGCCGTCATCAATCAGGAAGCGCAAGCCGGTTCCCATTGCCAGCACAGTGCCGGCTGCAACCAGAAGGGCACATGCCGCGCCGAGTAACTGCCAGCGATACGGCAGCAGGTAGGGCAAAACCATCGCCAAGCCGGACAGGTCACGCCGGTCTTCGGGCGGCGCTCGTTCTCTGGACCTCACGGCGTTGGCGTCCGGTGATGCATTGCAGTCGGGTCATGTCTGACGATGATATCTGATCTTACAATCGTACGGACCGTATGGATAGGGTGTGGAACGGTTTCGTTCAATTGGTACTTGTGCCAGCGAAAGCAATTCGTTATATCAGCGACCGTAACGGACTATTGCGAATTGAAGCTGCGGGAACCGGGATTATGAAGGCTGATATTCATCCTGATTATCATGAGATCAGTGTCGTGATGACGGACGGCACGGAATACAAGACCCGATCGACATGGGGGTCCGAGGGCGATGTCTTGCGGCTGGATATTGATCCGAAAACCCATCCAGCCTGGACAGGTCAGCGCCGTGTCGTCGACAGTGGCGGCCGTATCGCCCAGTTCAACAGACGCTTCTCGGGTCTCGGCCTCAAGGGGTGACGCGGCGCTTATTGAGATATCGCAAGTTTCTGATTCCCATATGCGGCCAATGCCGGACAGTGCAGTCAATTGCTTTTGAACGAAACTGCTCCGCGGCAGATAATATTGAAGAAAACCGCTTATGCACGTGGCTCCGGTGAAACGCACATGTAGCGTTCGGCGTGCCGGGAATAGTCGACATCGGGGGCAACATCGTGTGCCACCGGAGCCACGTGCATAAGCGGTTGAAGAAAAATATATGACTATGCCATAGCGGAACCACACCCTCGCGGAAGGTCTGGTGAAGACAAACGATCTCGCCAGTGTCGATGAAACGACCGTGTTGACCCACGCGCAGGAGTTCCGGCTGGAAGCCTATCGTGCCGGACGAAGCCCCGAGATGCTCCAATCCCGCGCCTTGCTTGGATCGGCAATGGCCTCGCTGCCGGAAGGTGGTGTCGACATGGATATGCTGCCCGAAATCGTCACCATGACGACAGCACGCGCTTCTGCGGTTTCCAGATGGCAATGTCTGGAAGGCATGACGTCGAAACGCTATCTGGATCATCTGATCCATTGCGGTGCCCTGCAGGCCAGTGCTGCTCAGCGTTACGTCCGCCCCATTTCCAGTTTCCGTCAGTTCCTCATCGAAGAAGGCGAGCGCAAAGGCGCTGTTTCTTCGGCATCCTTCGGGGACAACCCCTGATCCCGATCTTCCGAGCGATCATCGCGTATCGGGCTGTCGGCGGAAAATGCCGCACAGTTTGCAGTTTTCGCCACCGGTGCTGCACGGTCTATCGCTATACCACAGGTGCAGCCCGAGGAGCCGGACAGCCCGGCATGGACGATGTTTCCGGTTCTGATTCGAGTTGTAACGTCTGGAGCCGGGACGGAGTCCAATTTGGACTCCAGTCTGCTGCAAACGCCTCCGGCCTTCTACTCCGGACCCGATAAACCACGTCCGCTGCGCTGTGCCGGTATCCACGTCCAACCCATGTCTCCTGTTCTGCCCGACCCTGCTCGAGTGCCGGACCGCCGAGGCGCCCTGTCCAGAGACCGGAAAGCCGGGCCAGGCGTTCGCCTCCTTGCTCGTTGCGATCTGACCGGAGATCGATATGACAGATTTGAAGAACGGCAAGCCAGGCGCCACCGATGCGCTGCAGCCTTGTGGGTCAACCGGGAATTGCGCGGCCGGGAGGATGTCATCGCGAGTCCGCTCACCGCAGCGCTTTCGCAAGAGCCTGTGATCACACCCTGCCTTGTGTTGCCCTTGACGGGTTTGGTCCATGACAACGCCTTGGGCGTCATCATCACCGATACAGCAAGGCTGCGGCGGAAAGTTGGGCATTTTCTGGTCAAGTCCTGCATGCAGTGCGTTCCTGACCCGCAACACATTCCGGCCAGCATCCGGTAATTGACCATCGTCACGCAGGAGAACGCCAGGAGGACCGTATCGTGAACGTCGAAAAGACAGCGTTCCCGCCGCTAGCGCCTGGCCCGATCACCTGGCAGCCGGATGCTGGCCGATGCCATGGGTCTCGAAGTCTCATCCAGGTCTTCAGTTCTTCAATTTTTCCAGCTCATGCCCTTGAAACCGGCCATGACGATCATAGATTCTAGCCATGTCCCGGTTGCCGAATTCGGAACCGGGCGATCAGAACCGGCACGGCCAGATGGCGTGCCACAGAAACGTCCACATTGCTTCAAAGGAGGATCTGGACAATGCGTACAATCGATTTCACCCCCGTTTTCCGTTCCACGATCGGTTTCGACCGGATGGCTCGTCTCGTCGATGCGGCGTACAAGGCGTCGGAAACCTCGAACCAGCCGTCCTATCCGCCCTACAACATTGAGAAGCTGGATGGCGAGGCCTACCGCATCACCATGGCGGTCGCGGGGTTCAGCGACGCGGATATCGATGTGACGGTCAAGGAACAGAGGCTCGTGGTCGTGGGCAAGGTGAGCGAGCCGAAGAATGGCGAGAAAGCGGTGTTCCTGCATCGCGGCATCGCAACCCGCGCCTTTGAGCGCCGCTTCGACCTAGCGGACTACATCATCGTGACCGGCGCCGCGTTGGTTAACGGCCTGCTCCATATCGATCTCGTCCGCGAGATTCCCGAGGAGAAGAAGCCGCGCAAGGTCGCGATCGGTACGGCGGCGGCCAAACTCACCGGCAACGTCGCATAACGATCCCTTCAGACACCCGGACACAAGTCCGGAGCAATTGACGGGCCGGCGTCCGGTTAACGGGCCGGCCCGTCGCTTATGCGATGGCGATCGGACGATCGGGTTCAGGGACCGCGACCGAAAAACCCGTCAAGAATATCGAGTGTCTCGTCGGGTTGTTCTGTCATCATCATGTGCCCGGCTCCCGGCATGATCACGGTCTCGCATTTCGTCATCGCATCAGCCAAGGGCGCGGCGCTCCTGGCCGGCGTCATTCGGTCATCGCTGCCGAGCAGCAGCAAGACCGGGCAGGCAATCTGCCGGGCCGTATCGAGTCCCTCGGTCCAGGCATCGCATGCGGCGAGGTCGTTGGCGAGAACGCCGGGCTGACTTGCTTCAAGCAACCGCATGCCCGTACCGGCAATCCACAGGCCGGGGGCGCGGTGACCGCCGATTTGGGCCCTCCGGCCAACACCCCAACCGATAATGCTCTCGAAAGCGCCATGGTCATCGCTGCGCGCTGCCTGAAGCAAGGCCGGCGCCACCTGGATATGCGCCGCTGTACCGAGCATGGCCAGTTTGCGCACCGCAATGTCAGAGCGGACCGCGAGGACCAATGCGATCAGGGATCCCATGGAATGGCCGGCAACATGGATATTGCCCGCACCTGTGGCAATCAGTGCGGCAGCCAGCCAATCCGCATAGTCCGGCACGCTTGTCGGCGCCGGGCCTCGGGATCGACCGTGGCCCGGCAAATCAGGATTCATCACGGTGTAGCCGTGATGGGCGAAGAAGCGCGCCTGCATCGACCAGACGGTATGATCCATGCCCGCACCGTGAACCATCACCATGACCGGCCTGGCCGGGTCGAATGGACGACCGCCGGTGGCGACGAAGGCGGATTGACCGAAAACCTCGAGTTGCATGATCAACTGGCCTTTCCGAGTGTCGCGGCGCGCAATGCCTGACGAAGGTCAGAAATCAGGTCGTCCGGACTTTCAAGGCCGACAGAGAGCCGGACCAGATCTTCCGACAGGCCGGCGTCGCGCATTGTGTCCGTATCCATCTGTTGATGCGTAGTGCTCGCAGGATGGATGACAAGCGATTTGGCGTCGCCGACATTGGCTAGGTGGGACCAGACCGAAAGCCGCTCGATGAAACGGCGCCCGGCGTTGCGCCCGCCCTTGATGCCGAAAGCGATCATCGAGCCAGCGCCCTTCGGCAGCAATTCGGCGGCAAGCGCCTTGTCCGGATGGGACTCAAGTTCAGGATAGGCAACCCATTCGACGGCATCGGATCTGGCGAGAAAGTCCGCGACGAGCCTCGCGTTGGCGACATGGCGGTCCATGCGCAACGGAAGTGTTTCGATTCCCTGCAAAATCTGGAAAGCGGTCATCGGCGCCATGCAGGCGCCGAAGTCCCGCAACCCCTCGGCGCGGGCCCGCATGACAAAGGCCTGCGGACCGAATTCTTCGGCAAAATCGAGGCCGTGATACCCGGCATAAGGCTCGGTCAGGGTTGGAAATCGCCCTGACGTTTCCCAATCGAAGGTGCCGCCGTCGACAAGAATGCCGCCGATCGCAACACCGTGACCGCCAAGCCATTTGGTCGCCGAGTGCACAATCAGGTCGGCACCATGCTCGAAAGGACGGCAGAGATGTGGCGTTGCGAATGTCGAATCGATCAGCAGCGGAATATCAGCTTGGTGGGCAATCCCGGCGATGGCTTGCAGATCGAGAATTTCAAGTCCGGGGTTGCCTATGGTCTCGCCGAATATCAGCCGTGTTTCAGGCCGAATCGCTCTGCGGAAGCCGTCATGGTCTCGGGGATGAATCTTGGTGGTTTCGATTCCGAAACGCGGCAGGGTGTGGCTGAACAGGTTGTGGCTGCCGCCATAGAGCGCGCTGGACGCCACGATGTGGCCGCCTTGCCCGGTCAGCGTGATGATGGCGAGGACCAGTGCCGCATGACCGCTTGCGGTTGCTACCGCGCCGACGCCGCCCTCAAGGGCCGCGACCCGTTCCTCGAGAACGGCGACCGTCGGGTTCGAGATTCTCGAATAGATGTGTCCGGCTCGCTCCAGGTTGAACAGCGACGCCGCATGATCGGCGTCACGAAACACATAGGAGGTCGTCTGATAGATCGGCACCGCCCGCGCGCCGGTACCGGAATCCGGTCGCTGACCCGCATGCAGGGACAATGTATCGAAATCATAGATGTTTCCTGATGACGCCATTGGCGAGCCCTCCCAGCAACAGCCCGATGACAGGCAAGATCCTGGACCTTACAGGAGGTAGGTCGCGGCAGATAGGGGCGCGCCGGAATGACAGGCAGTCCTTGACTCGGACGCAGGAGCCAGCAATTCCATCATTGTCGGGCGACGCCGCCCATGCTAGGGCCCCATTGGACTTGCCTCTACAGGAGGTTGCGATGGTCGTCCGGTCCTTCTTGTCGCCTGGCTTGGTTCTCGTCCTGCTTGCCGCCATGCTGTTGACCGCGGCACCGGCGTCTGCCAATGACGATCTCCCTGCTTGCGCCGATCTGGGGGCGTTGCAGGTTTCCGGTGCTTTCGCGCGCGCGTCGGCCGGTCAGGCGCGGGCGGCGGCGTATTTTGCCGTGCATAACGGATCAGATGCGGCTGACAGACTGGTTAGCGTCAGTGCGGTTGCCGCAAGGCATGTTGAACTGCACACCCACATCCACGAAAACGGTATCATGAAGATGCGGCCGATCGAGGGCGTCACGATTCCTGCCAAGGGCATGGCGATACTGAAACCTGGCCGTGACCACGTGATGTTCGTAGGCCTGAAGATGCCGTTTCGCAAGGGCGACCTGGTTCCATTGACTCTGAATTTTGAACGGTCGGGCCGGTGCCGGCTCGAGGTTCCTGTCGGCCCGGTTGGCGCGGCCGGTCCGGGCTCCGGTGCGCATGCCGGGAAACACGGACGGCATTGACGATCGCTACTGCGCAGTCCAGCCGCCATCCAGGGACAATGTCGTTCCCGACATGTTGATGCTGGCGTCGCTACAGATGAACACTGCGGCCGCGCCGATCTGAGCGACGGTTGTGTACTGGCCCGAGGGTTGTTTTTCGGCAAGCAGCTCGGTTGCCGCCTGTTCGATGGTGATGCCGTTGCCGCTGGCGCGAGCCTCGATCTGGGTTTCGACCAAGGCAGTCCGGACCCAGCCGGGACAGATGGCGTTGCAGGTCACGCCGCTGCCGGCAGTTTCGAGCGCGACAACCCGTGTCATGCCGACGATGCCGTGTTTGGCGGCGACATAGGCGATCTTGCCGGTTGACGCCACCAGGCCGTGCACCGAGGCGATGTTGATAATGCGGCCCCAGCCCCGCTTCTTCATCGAACCGACGACGGCCCGGGTCGCGTGAAACGCGGCCGAGAGATTGACGGCGATAATCGCGTTCCAGCGGTCTTCCGGAAAATCTTCGACCAGGGCGGTATGCTGGATGCCGGCATTGTTGACGAGAATATCGACACTGCCGAAGCGTTGTTCGGCCGCTGCGGCAAGGTTGCGAATCTCCGACGGCTGGCTCATGTCGGCGCCATGGTAAGAGGCCTGGATCCCGAACCGGTGCTCAAGATCGCGGCGCTGCGCCTCGATGTCCGAAACATCACCGAAACCGTTGAGCATGACGTTGGCACCGGCTTCGGCCAATGCCGTGGCAATACCCTTGCCGATGCCGCTAGTCGAGCCGGTAACAATTGCCGTTCTGCCACGCATGGCTCACTCCGGTTCTGCGGATTTTCGATGGCGGCATAAACCCGGCGCGGTCAGGGCACAACCTCGGCCGGAACCGCCGTGGCGGCCGACGCCGATCTGTTGTTCATGCCGGACGCGCTGGCGAGCTGCCGCGAGACGAGGGCAGCATACAGGCCGCCGGCAGCGAGCAGCGAATCGTGGGTGCCGGTTTCGATCAGCCGTCCGTCCTCAAGGACAACGATGCGGTCGGCGTTGCGAATGGTCGACAGCCGGTGGGCAATAACAATCGTGGTCCGGTCAGTCTTGAGGCGGTCGAGCGCGAGGCGTACCGCCGCTTCGTTGACAGCGTCGAGATGACTCGTTGCTTCGTCGAGAATCAGGATCGGTGCATCCTTGAGAAAAGCTCGGGCAATGGCGACACGTTGGCGCTGGCCGCCGGACAGGCTTGTTCCCCGTTCACCGACCCGGGTTTCGAGGCCGTCCGGGAGAGTCTCGATCAACGGACCGAGCGCGGCATGGCCGAGTGCTGTACCGAGATCCTGTTTACTGGCGTCGGGGCGGGCGATCATGACGTTGGCGCGCAAGCTGTCGTTGAACAGATAGGTATCTTGCGCGACCAGGGCTATGCGGCCCCGGAGATCGTCGAGGCGGTAGTCGCGCAGATCGGTGCCGTCGAGGGTTATGCGGCCCTGATCGGGATCCCAAAACCGCATCAACAATTGCGCCGTCGTGGTTTTGCCGGCGCCCGACGTCCCGACCAGGGCGACCGTGGTGCCGGCCGGGATCTCGAGACTGACAGCGCCGAGAGCGCGGCGGGACTGCCCTGGATAGGCAAAACTGACGCGATCAAGGACGAGCCCCGATTCTGCTTTGCCGGACTCCGGATCGGATTGCCGGCCAGGACCGTCGGTGACCGGGATCGGCTCGTTCGCAAGTGCGTAATACCGGCGGGCTGCGCCGAGCGTGTCGGCGAGCTGCCGGCTGATCTGGGCAATTTCCGAAATCGGCAGGAAGGCCGACATCGCTAGCAGAGTCATGAGAGGCAGGAGCCCAGGATCAATGATACCGGATCTGGCAAGTGAGGCGCCAGTGACGACAACGGCGAGGCCGCCGAGGCCCGTGAAGACCTCGAGCAGGCTTTGTTGCAGCGTTAATTCACCAAAGAATGGCATACGGAGGCTGATATGGTGGTCGGCCAGACGGTCGAACCCGTTACCCCGGCGTTGTTCTTCCTGAAAGGAGACGATTTCGCCGAGGCCTTGGATCGAGTCGACTGCGTAGGCACCGAGTTCGCCGGCAGCCTCGCGGGCCTGTGAGCCGAGTCGGTCGACGCGGCCGCGCATCAGGAACGGGCTGAGGGTCACGGCGGCGAGGAACGGAATCAGGGCGAGCGCGATCCAGACACTCTGCAAGCCGAGCAGGGCAATGACGGTTGCCGGTACCAGGACCGCTACAAAGGCCGGCGCGACAGTATGTGCGAAGAAATATTCAATCAGTTCAATATCGTGGGTCGCGAGATTCATGAGATCGCCTGTCCGGCGTCGGACCAGATAAGCGGGGGCCAGCGCGTCGAGTTTGCGGAACGCGTCGATTCGCATTTCCGCGAGCAGGCGGAAAGCCATGTCATGAGCGATCCACGACTCAAGCCAGTGCACGATGCCGGCGCTCGGAGCCAGGATCCACAGCCAGATCAGATAATGGTCGTAGGGCGTATCGTTCTTCAGGCTGAAGACGATCAGGGCGCTGACTACGCCGACGCCGATGAAGGCGAGCACGCGGACGACGCCGAAGAGGAAGGTCAGCGTCAGACGGGCTTTCCACGGCATGATGACACTCATCAGGACGTTCAGCACCTGGATCCAGTTCAGGCCTTCAGCCTTGATCACGCCTTCGGTCGGTGGCCGGGTCGCGCCGCCGGGGGTGGCGTCAAGGGTCTCGGTCACCGGGCGTTCGGCGCGATCGATGACAACGGTATCGGCGCCGTCCGGGGAAGAATCGCGGGCCTGTTCCTGCATCAATGCCGTGTAGACGCCGCCGTCGGCCATCAGCGCGTCATGGGTTCCGGTTTCGGCAACCCGGCCTTCGTCGATCACCACGACCTTGTCGCAATTGATGACACTGGACAGCCGGTGCGCGAGAACCAGGGTGGTGCGTCCCTGCATCAGCCGGTCGAGAGCGTCCTGGATGACCGCTTCATTCTCGGCATCGACAGCCGACAGGGCTTCGTCAAGTATCAGAATGGGCGTGTCGCGCAGGATTGCGCGGGCGATCGCCACCCGCTGGCGCTGGCCGCCGGACAGTTTGATGCCTTTTTCGCCAATCACCGTGTCGTAGCCATCGGGAAGGGTTTCGACAAAGCGATGAATATTGGCGGCGCTGGCTGCCGCGACCACCGCGGCGGTATCGGCATCGGGCTGGCCCATCCGGATGTTTTCGCCGATCGTGCCGTGAAACAGATAGGTGTCCTGGTTGACGACGGAAATGTTGCGACGGATCTGGGCCAGGCTCATGTCGCGAAGATCGATGCCGCCGAGGGTAATTCGTCCGTCTTCGGAGTCATAGAACCGCAGCAGCAGACGCACGATCGAGGATTTGCCGCAGCCGCTCGGGCCGACGATGCCGATCCTCTGATCGGGTTCGACTGTAAAACTCAGACCTTGATGGACGAAACGGCGCGCGCCGGGGTAGCGGAAGGTCACATTCTCGAAACGGATTGCAGGCGCCAGATCGGCTGCGGCGCCGTTGTCCGGGCGATCTTCGATCTCATGTGGCGCATCGAGGATCTGGTAAAGGCCCTGCGCTGCCGACATTCCGACCATGCCTTGATGCAGGACGCTGCGGAGGTCGCGCATTGGCCGGAAGATTTCGACTCCCATCATCAGAATGACGAGCAGACCGGTCAGTTCCATGTCGCCGGTACCGACCCTGTGGGTTCCGAGAACAAGGGCGGCGGCGGCGCCGATCGCAATGGCGCAGTCGGTGATACCGCGCGAGAGCACATTGGTGCCGAGCACCCACATGGTGCGCCGAAACAGATCCCGTGCCTTGATGGTCAGGGAGTCGGCGCGCGGGCCGCTTTGGCCGAACGCCTTGAGCGTTGCGAGGCCCTGGATGGAATCGAGGAACTCGGCGGCAAATTCGGCATAGGATTGCTGGCGATCGCGGGATTTCCTGACATCGAGTCGATGCCATGCTGCGGGAAGGAACAGTGCGACCATCGCGAAAGCGAACAGGACAGCCGCGACCGGCAGGTCGATCCAGGCGACGAAGATGAAAATGAAGACCGGCGTGAGGGTTGAAACCATCAGTTGCGGCAGGTATTGGCCGAAATAGGTCTCGAGTTGCTCGACCCCGTCGACCAGGGACAGCGTCAGCGCTCCGGAGCGCTGGCGTCCCGCATATCCCGGGCCGAGGGCGGCAATGCGATCAAACAATGCGCGCCGCAGGTGTTTCTGGACCTGAGCGGCCGTCTTGTGGGCGATCATGTTGCGCCAGTGCTCGAAGACGCCGCGCAGGATCATGACGGCGGCGATGGTGACGATCGCGCCGGTCAGATCAGACAGTGTGTCACCGGCGAAGACCCGTCCGATCAGCCAGCCGAGCAGGGCGAGGCGGGCGACGCCAAGCGCGACAGCGATCAGGCCGACGAGCATGGAAAAGAAAATTCGGCTCCGCACGCCGCGGGTGAATTGAAACAGTCGCAGTTCAAGATGCATGATGAGCTTTCCGGCGTGAAGGCGCCGCCCGGCTGTCCCGTCGAGAGGTCGGAAGGAGCGCCCCCGGAGTCCGGCCTGTCAATATCGCCGAAACTACCGTCTTTTGCAAAAACCGACGGACATGACGGGGTGCGCGATCCGGCCGGACTATGGGGGCTTCAGCATATGGGCAGCAGCGGCCCGGCCGGGTCGAGACTTTGATCATCAGCCTGGTTGCGAGCCGTCGTAACCCTCGATGATGATCAGATCGCCGTCGGATACGTCGCTTCGCAGTGATTTGGCGTGCTGGTATTCCGGGGAATTGTAGCAGTCGAGCGCGCGCTGGTAGGAATCGAACTCAAGGACGACATTGCGGGCCCGGGCCGTACCCTCCATCACTGCATGCTGGCCGCCGCGCACAGCGAAACGGGCACCGTACATGGCAAAGGGTTTGGCGTTCGCAGCAACATATTGCTGATAGGCATCCGGATCATGAACGTCGACCCGGGCAATCCAGTAACCCTTCGGCATGGTCTGGTTTCCTTTGCTTTTCGGTCCGGCGTCGGATTCGACAATAGGCCATTCCGGGCATGAATCAACTGTCATGCCGTCATCTTCGGACTTTGCCGCGCGTTGACAACAAGGCTCGGCACGTCGGTGCAGGGAGGCGGGATAGTCCTTCGCCGGATGTAAGTGTCTGAATCATAATGATATCAATTAGTGACAGTGACTTGCATGCGTCCGAGGCGGTGCATGAGAACACGGCTTAGAGCCAGCAGGAGGCAAGCGAGGGCGCTGGCGATGGATCGCTCGAAGTCTCTGGAGATGCGCCGGCAGCGGCGCAGCCATCCGAAGGTGCGTTCGACCACCCAGCGCCGGGACATGACGACGACCTCCTTGGTATTCCTGGGTTTGCCGATGATCTCCACAGTGATCGGGCAATTCGCTTCCTTGATCGTCTTGCCGGCATCGTCGCCGCATCCCTCGCTGCCCGCTTCGACCATCGTCACGCTCCGACTGTCGATGATGGCCGCGCTCGGGTTCGCACTACGCCCCGACCGGAGCCGCTCGAGCGTCATAAAACGGGCGCAAACCTGCTCCAGGCCCCCGACCGGGACCACGCGTAGAAATAGGTCTGAACCGTCGCAAACGCCGGGAAATCCTTCGGTCATGTCCGCCACCTGCATCCTGTCCAGAGCATGCAGGTGATCGCGTTCACCACGTCGCGCAGATCCACCTGACGGGGACGATCAGGCCGGCACGACGGTGGAAGAAGTGGGTCCGGCAAGGTCCACCCGGCATCGGTCAGATCGCTTTCGTAACGCTCCGTCTTACGGCTATACTGCTTCCGGGTCGTCTCGTTCCAGGGCATGATGGGCCCCCATGGTGTGGTTGTTCACCTATGAAGATACACCATGCGAGACCACCCTAACCAGTTTTAGGTCAGGCTCTGAGAGAATGCTGTCTTGCCTGCCCGACCGGTCAGTCATGGCGCCCGCAGTACCCCCGCGCTATAAGGCGGTTGCGATTATCTTCCGCTTCCTTTCGAGACTCTTCCGATGACCGACCAGATTACTATTGCGCTTGCCCAGCTCAATCCGATTGTCGGGCGGATCGACAGCAATTTCGACATGCTGCGCGACGCCCGAAATCAGGCCGCCCGTGACGGTGCTGATCTGTTGTTGACATCTGAACTGTATGCCTGCGGCTATCCACCAGAAGACTTGGTTCGTAAACCGCTTTTCGTCGCTGAACTTCGCGCCGCAGTTGAGACCCTTGCACTTGAGACCGGCGATGGCGGACCGGCGATCCTGCTCGGAACCCCTTGGGTCGAGAACGGCCGGCTGCACAACGCGGTGGTTCTGCTGACGGGTGGCGCGGTCGCGGCAGCCCGGTACAAGCACGATCTGCCGAATTACGGTGTGTTCGATGAGAAGCGTGTGTTTGACGCCGGACCGCTGCCGGGGCCTGTCAATTTTCGAGATGTCAGGATCGGTGTGCCGATCTGTGAGGATATCTGGACGCCGGATGTCGTGGAATGCCTCGCCGAGACCGGCGGCGAATTGCTGCTGGTTCCCAACGGGTCACCCTTCGAAGCGGGCAAATCGGATGTCCGGGTGCACCACAGCGTGGCCCGGATTGTCGAAAGCGGCTTGCCGCTGGTTTATCTGAATCAGGTCGGCGGGCAGGACGAGCTTGTTTTCGACGGGGGATCATTCGTCATGAATGCCGACCGGACATTGCCATGGCAGCTTCCGGCCTGGCGCGAAGAGGTCGCGATAACGCGATGGCGCCGCCGGGGCGGCGGCTGGGAATGCGAGCAGGGCGCAACCTGCCGGACCGAAACCGGCCTGGAAGCGACTTGGCAGGCAATGACCGCCGGGCTGAAGGACTACGTCAACAAGAACGGTTTTCCCGGAGTCATACTCGGCTTGTCGGGGGGCATAGATTCGGCGATCAGCGCGGCGGTTGCTGTCGATGCCCTGGGCGCCGAGCGCGTTCACTGTGTCATGATGCCGTCGCCCTATACCAGTCAGGAGAGTCTTGATGATGCGGCCGAAACCGCGACGTTGCTTGGCACCCGGCTGGATACGGTATCGATCGGTCCGGCAATGGAGGCGTTCGGCAACATGCTTTCGAGCCATTTCGAGGGTACCAACAGCGGGATTGCCGAGGAAAATATCCAGTCGCGTTCACGTGGTCTCGTGCTG
This sequence comes from Thalassobaculaceae bacterium, assembly GCA_963422445.2. Classification (GTDB taxonomy): domain Bacteria; phylum Pseudomonadota; class Alphaproteobacteria; order Thalassobaculales; family Thalassobaculaceae. Next base: position 6,473,238 of record OY729512.2, on the reverse strand, counting down.
ATGGCGTTGTCCAACAAGTTTGGCTCGATGGTGCTCTCGACCGGCAACAAATCGGAAATGTCGGTTGGCTACGCAACTCTTTACGGCGATATGTGCGGCGGCTACTCGGTTCTGAAGGACTTGTACAAAACAACGGTGTTCGCGCTGGCCCGCTGGCGCAACGACAATCGGCCGGATGGCGCGTTGGGGCCGGATGGCGCTGTGATGCCAGAGACGATCATCACCAAGCCGCCGTCGGCGGAACTCAAGCCGGATCAGATAGATCAGGACACGTTGCCGCCATACGATGCGCTTGACGAAATTCTCGAGGGGCTGATCGAGGACGAGGCGACAGTCGCGGAGATCGTCGGGAAAGGCCATGACCCGGACACCGTGATGCGTATCTGGCGCATGCTCGATCGGGCCGAGTACAAGCGCCGCCAGGCGCCACCGGGCGTAAAGCTGGGCCACAGGGCCTTCGGCCGGGACCGTCGATATCCGATCACGAACGCTTTCGAAACAGCGTATCGCCCGAAAACCGAACAGTAATCCGACATCATAACCCCGACTGGCGGCGCAAACCGCGCCACCGGGTCAACGTTTTGGCGGAGTCTCGCAAGCGTGACCGCCAAGCCGGGATTCGCATGATGCCGGCAATGCGCCGGTGAAGGAAGGCCCGGGTTTCGGCGTGACTGGGCGAGCGGTCGTTGAGCCAGTATAGCGTGGTTGCCATCAGAACCGCGGCGAGCAGGCCACGCTTGCTGTAGAAACTGAAATCGACGGCGGTATCACCGGCGGCCCGCCAGATGGCGTCAACGGTTCTGTAGAGGGCGCGTGCCGAAACATCAGGGTTCCCGGGCAGCGCAAGCAGGGCGATGGCCCGGCGGGTCGCCTCCTTGTGTTCCACCAGCGCATCGAAGCGCGCCAGAACCAGGGTTGCGATCCGGTCACGAACCTTCATGCTCTCCAGGTCGATGTCCTGAAGCTGATCCAGCATCCGGCGGTCGGCCCAGTCGCTGAAATGAACCACGAGGTCACGCTTGGGGTTGATGAACGCGGCATGGGCATGGCCAGAACCAAGGCCGATATCGCTGGCGCCGGCGATCAGTGCGGCAAGGCTCCAGCCATCGAACACGACATGCGGGAGGGCCGCTTCAAGCAACTGGTCACGAAGGGTCCGGATATCGCCGGGGTCCGGTTCAGCGGCTGTCATGACTGTTGTCCGAACGTGTCATCGTCCGGCTCTGACATTTGCGACAGATACTCTTCGACGAATCCGAACCGCCGCATATCGGTCATTCGTTCGGGATAGAGAATGCCATCGAGGTGATCGACCTCATGCTGGATCACCCGGGCATGAAAGCCGGTTGCCTCGCGCTCGATTCTGTTGCCTTCGCCATCAAGTCCCCGGTAGCGGATTCGAGCGTAGCGGGGAACCTCGCCACGCAGTCCGGGGATCGAGATACAGCCTTCCCAGTCCAGCACCAGGCGATCGTCGAGGATCTCGATTTCCGGATTGATCAGGGCTTGGAGGGATTGTTCCAAAGCATTCGGATCATCGGAGGCCCGTGATGGCGGCACCTCGAAGATGATTACCCGCAGGCTCACGCCGATCTGGGGGGCCGCCAGTCCGACACCGTCGGCTGCCCGCATTGCCTCGACCATGTCCGAGAGCAACGGCGCGAGACAGGACGCGTGTTCCGGGCCGACCGGGCTGGCTATTCTGCCCAGTATCGGGTTTCCCATCCGGATGATCGTTCTTGCTATCATAGCATGAATATAGGACGATCTCCCGTCTTCGTAAAGCGCACGGGCGCAAGAGTTCTGTCATGCAGGGCCGGCGTTCCCGTGACGGCAATCCGCCGGCCCGGACACCGGCATTTCGCCGTCATGCGGACTGCAATCCGTTGTCGCGGTCGTGCCGGCGGATGAAACGGCACGATTGCAGGAACAGATAGGGGGTGCGAAGCGGTTCTCGGCGTTGTCGGGATAGCGCCGTCGCCGGACCCTCGATTGTCGTTGTTCCCACGCTGAGTGATTTTGCGTGATTTTGCCATTTTTTCCAGTTGAGCCGATTTTTTGCTGGCTTTGTGAACCTCTTGCAAAATTCCTGTCCCCAGGGTCCGGTGAGCCCGGATCGGTCGGTTGCTTTCGGTCACCTCTGCACCTGGAGGTCGGAATCCATGGATTCGCGGTGTCTCATCAGAGATGATGAGACCAAACAGGGACCTTTGCGGACATCGGGACACGCCTCTCCGGGCCCCTCTCCTCGAGAGGGCTGCGAAGGGTCGGCATGCGTTGTCGGAGCCGCGCTATGGGGCGGCGAGACGTATCAACTGGTCAGCCGCCAGGGCCAGGATGCCGACCATGAGATGGCAGGCGACCTTGGAATGTCCACGGACGCGGACATGGCGCCCGCCACACTCATCCTTGAGGCGGGCGTTGGTCCTCTCGACACCGGACCGGATCCGGACCCGCACGGTCTCGGGATCGACATGGCCTATTGCACGCCGGGCCCGGACCTCCCGGTCTCGCTCCTCCTTGAGGTCCTTGTCCCGGCGCGGATTGACATCGATGATCGGCACATGGCCAAGCCGTTCGCTCATCTGGTAGATCTCCCTGGCATCATAGGCCGCGTCCATGAGATCGTAGAGATTGGTCACACGCCCGGCGGTCATCATCGCCAGCGGGATCGCGACCTGGCTGTCATGGACGGATGCCGAGGTGAGGACGGTCCTCAGCGGCACCCCGCAGTCTGCTGTGTCGATATGCAGCTTGTAACCGCGCCAAGCCTCCAGGACCCCCTTGGCAGTCTTCTTTGCCCCGTGATCGCAGACCTTCGGCAGCGCGTCGAGCCTCTCATCGAGATCCATCCCGTTCGCTTGCCGTTCGAGACGCCCAGGCTCCTTCGTCCTCTCCGCGCCCTTGCGGGGCCGGCCGCGCTTGCGGTTCGGCGTCCTGGCCTTCGGCTTCGGGGCCGGCGTCTCCCGGGCCTCGATGGCCGTCGGGTCCCGCGACACGTGGCCGATGAGCGCGTCGCCCAGTGTCTCTGCAACCAGAGCCGCGTGCATCCTCTCCGGAAGACGGGACTGCGACCATTCGGCAAACGCCCGCGAAAACGTCGCTTCACGCGGGATCTCCGCGACACGCGACCAGCCGCACAGTCGGCACAACGTCGGGTCCACCTTGAGCCTGTCGATCAGGTGGCGGGTCGTCGGCAGATCCCATACCGCCTTGGCGATGAAGCCACGGGCCAGCGCCCGGCGATCCTCCCGGGGCCGACCCGGACCGGTCCACACCTCATCGACGAAGCCCTCCACCTTGACGAGATCGAGAGCTGTCACGAAACGCTTGTGCGTCTCGAGGAGAGGACCGACCGCTTCGGCCAACGCAGGGAAAAGTTCCCCTTGAAATCGGTGCCAGGGATCGGACAGGGTCGAGCCAAGAGTCATCGGGGTCACCTCCTCGGTATCTTGTTGTTGTGGAAACACAACAGACCACGGGGTGCCCCCGAAACCCAGGCCCTCGACAACAAAATCAGCCTCGACAAGGCAAAAAACCGGTCGGGCCGGCAATTTTGCAAGAAGCTCCATGTTTAAAGATAGGGATACTGGAGTTCGTTGATGATGATTTTTTTTGCTACGCTGCGAGCAAGTTCAAATTGCCAAATATGCCAGCGCGGCACCGCCCAACCGTCCCGCTGTGCAATGCGACCGCTCAGCTATTGGACCGAGAACTACGTCCATTGACGTTCAGAATTCAGACAGCTCCGAATATTCTGTCCGATGTTGCGGAGACGAACTTCAGAAAAGCAAGAATCGCCAACCATCTCCGGCGGCGATTCTGTCACGACTTCAGTGAAATCGGGCGCCTAATAACCTTCGCGCTCCAGGCGCTTGCGCATGAGTTTACGATGACGCCGCACCGCCTCGGCCTGCTCTCGGGCCCGGCGTTCCGACGGTTTCTCGTAACTGCGGCGAAGTTTCATCTCCCTGAATATTCCCTCACGCTGCATCTTCTTCTTGAGCGCGCGCAGAGCCTGATCGACATTATTGTCGCGGACAGTGACATGCACGGAAAAAAGTCTCCCTTGGTTGATCGTGATTATGGCCGAACTTTACCTATCGCATCGTTGAATTCATTTGTCAATCACATAGCACGGCAACCGACGCCGCGCCAATACCCCGTTGAAACGTCACCATAGCGACCCTGCGCCAGCTTCGCCCTGTTTTTCTCATGCCTGCCGATAATGTGATCGGCTGCGCGGATCGGGACTTCACGGCGCGTTGGCCCCGGATCAGCCGGTCGATGCGGTGCAGCATATTGTCGATCGGGCGATCCCGGAGACAGCCGTTGCGTTGTGCGGGCGGCGGACACACCGGTGGTGTCGCGGTTTCGGGAGAGCGGTCTCGGTCGGAGGGGCGTGAAGAGCGCCTTCATGCCGTCCTTGCGTCGATAGCTGAAGGCGCGCAGGCTCTCGGCGAAGCCCTTCTTCGGTTTGCCGATCTTGCGGTTGTCTCCAGGATCACGGCGATCGCGATGGTGTTCATGATGGCATTGTCGGACGGTGCGGATCGGGTGCGGGCGGTCCAATCGTCTTCTTTAAAGGTGACGTCCCGGACATGGTGATAGCGTTCGACCAGCTGGTGACCGCGGGTCCAGGCGAGCCGGTCTTGCCGTGTTGCGCGGCTGGCGTCGACGGTAACGGCTTGTGCGATGTGCAGACGTGGTTGCCCATGGCGTTGAAGCACCGCTTGCATCTGCTCCGAGCCGAGGGTCTGTATGACCCGATGCAGGGTCGATCCGGAGACCGGCTCATGGCGACCGGTGACCGTGTTCTTCCAGCTGCCAATGGCCGCAAGATCCTTCTGACCGAGGCTGGCCGTGAGCTCGGCCGCGGCCACCGGGTCCGTATGACCTATCAGACGAGACAGCAGACCCACCGACAGCACGGAGGCCATGCAGGGCTTACGCCCCTGGCTGCGCCGGACATCGTCAACCTGCGCGACGGTCGCGTCAATCGACGGCAACGGCCCGACGCTCCGGTTCGAGATCCCGGCTTTCAGCTCCCACGCCGCCAGAAGCGCGTCGGTCGCGCGCAACCGGCGACAGGCGTCGCGCCGCAACGGCAGACCATGACGCTGCCTGGGGTCGCCATGCGATCCGGTATAGCGGCCGTTGCTGCACGCATGGCCTTTGCTGGCGCCCGGGAGGCGCCAGTCCGCCACCGCGTACAGGGTTCCCGAGAAAGACTTCGGATCCACAAACGTTCCGCCGGCAACAGGGGATGGCCATACGCCGCCTGCCAGTCCGCACTCAGGTGCTCCGTCATCCGCGTCAGTGCAAAACGGGCCAAACCGGGAAACACGCCCGGTTTGCCGGGCATGAGAAACCGGGCGTTGTTGCCGATCAGATGAAGACGCCGAAACGGTTCCGCCGCAGCCCGACCGATCCACCGGTCCCGCGGCGTGCAGTTGAAAGCACCGGTCTGCCAGCCGGCGACCGCGACCCATTGACCGCGCCACAGGACCACATGGCGCAAACCGCGACCGGCAAACCCTTGAACCCAGGATAATGACAGGCTGTGACCACAGTATCCCGACCCACCCGCTTGTCAGGATGAGCCAGACGAACCTCGATATCCGGCAGGTCGAAACCGACCGGTTACGCCTTGAAAATCTGATGTTTCAAAATCATGCTGGCCACGGCCGCAAATCCAGACACACAAGAGCTTCTTGCAAAATTGCCGGCCCGACCGGTTTTTTGCCTTCTCGAGGCTGATTTTGTTGTCGAGGGCCTGGGTTTCGGGGGCACCCCGTGGTCTGTTGTGTTTCCACAACAACAAGATACCGAGTAGGTGACCCCGATGACTCTTGGCTCGACCCTGTCCGATCCCTGGCACCGATTTCAAGGGGAACTTTTCCCTGCGTTGGCCGAAGCGGTCGGTCCTCTCCTCGAGACGCACAAGCGTTTCGTGACAGCTCTCGATCTCGTCAAGGTGGAGGGCTTCGTCGATGAGGTGTGGACCGGTCCGGGTCGGCCCCGGGAGGATCGCCGGGCGCTGGCCCGTGGCTTCATCGCCAAGGCGGTATGGGATCTGCCGACGACCCGCCACCTGATCGACAGGCTCAAGGTGGACCCGACGTTGTGCCGACTGTGCGGCTGGTCGCGTGTCGCGGAGATCCCGCGTGAAGCGACGTTTTCGCGGGCGTTTGCCGAATGGTCGCAGTCCCGTCTTCCGGAGAGGATGCACGCGGCTCTGGTTGCAGAGACACTGGGCGACGCGCTCATCGGCCACGTGTCGAGGGACCCGACGGCCATCGAGGCCCGGGAGACGCCGGCCCCGAAGCCGAAGGCCAGGACGCCGAACCGCAAGCGCGGCCGGCCCCGCAAGGGCGCGGAGAGGACGAAGGAGCCTGGGCGTCTCGAACGGCAAGCGAACGGGATGGATCTCGATGAGATGCTCGACGCGCTGCCGAAGGTCTGCGATCACGGGGCAAAGAAGACTGCCAAGGGGGTCCTGGAGGCTTGGCGCGGTTACAAGCTGCATATCGACACAGCAGACTGCGGGGTGCCGCTGAGGACCGTCCTCACCTCGGCATCCGTCCATGACAGCCAGGTCGCGATCCCGCTGGCGATGATGACCGCCGGGCGTGTGACCAATCTCTACGATCTCATGGACGCGGCCTATGATGCCAGGGAGATCTACCAGATGAGCGAACGGCTTGGCCATGTGCCGATCATCGATGTCAATCCGCGCCGGGACAAGGACCTCAAGGAGGAGCGAGACCGGGAGGCCCGGGCCCGGCGTGCAATAGGCCATGTCGATCCCGAGACCGTGCGGGTCCGGATCCGGTCCGGTGTCGAGAGGACCAACGCCCGCCTCAAGGATGAGTGTGGCGGGCGCCATGTCCGCGTCCGTGGACATTCCAAGGTCGCCTGCCATCTCATGTTCGGCATCCTGGCCCTGGCGGCTGACCCGTTGATACGTCTCGCCGCCCCATAGCGCGGCTCCGACAACGCATACCGACCTTTCGCGGCCCTCTCGAAGAGAGGGACCCGGAGAGGCGTGTCCCGATGTCCGCAAAGGTCCCTGTTCGGTCTCATCATCTCTGATGAGACACCGCGAATCCATGGATTCCGACCTCCAGGTGCAGAGGTGACCGAAAGCAACCGACCGATCCGGGCTCACCGGACCCTGGGGACAGGAATTTTGCAAGAGATTCAATGATATAACGATTTATCATCACAAGTCAATAGCACTGCATGATTACACGTAAATTATGCCGCATGCCCTTAAGTCTCTGATGCGTAACGGTGGCCCTGTGGCGGCCTCCATAAAATCGTGCGAGGGATCGTTACCCACCCGAACTGAAACCTGCCCGCAGGTTCGGTGAATCTCGGGTAGGCGGAGGCTTGGCGAATCCGGGTTCGGTTGACGAGAGCCCAATCCATCGCGCCTCAAGGAGTACCGGTTCTAGATAGTGTCGTCACGAAATGCCAGCCCAGAGCGCCAGACACCGAATCTGCACCGCGGCGAGGAACGATGCGGCATTCCTGGCGTATCGCGTGGCAATCCCACGCCAACGCTTGAGCCACAGAAACGCGTTCTCCACCAAATGCCGGCGCCGGTAGAGATGGACATCATACGCTCTGGGGTGCTTGCGGTTGCGCTTCGGCGGAACCACTGGAATGACTTCATGCTCCTCACAAAGACAGGATGGCATTCGTGTCATAGGCCTTGTCCGCCAACAAATACTCGGCATCTATCCCTTCAATCAGCTCGACCGCTTGACTGCAATCTGCTGCCGTCCCCTCGGTCACCAACACCCGCACCGGCATCCCATGCGTGTCCACAGCCAGGTGCAGCGTCGTGTTCAGCCCCCTTTTGTGCGACCCATCGCCTGATTGCCGCCGACCGCACCGCTCGCATGGGGATGGACCTTGAGATGACTGGCGTCAATCATCAGCCACTCATCGTCCGGCTCATCCACCAGAGGCTCCAGCAACGCCCCCAGAGCCCCTTGTCCCGCCAGCGACAGAACCGACGATGGGTAGTTTTCCAGTCTCCATAGTCTGGCGGCACATCACGCCAGGGAGCGCCGATGCGCAGAATCCAGAAGATCGCATTAATGAACCGTCGATTATCCTGCGCCACCCCACCCCAACGTCCCGCTCGACCAGGCAGATGAGGCTCCAGCAACAGCCAGACCCTATCCGAAATGTCGTGACGCCGATGAGCCATTCCCATGAGTCGCCTCCAGGAACCATCGAGTGAGTTCGACAGATAGGACAGATGAACATCACTCATGACGACACTATCTAGGCCTTCCTCATGCGGTGGTGCTTTTCTCAGCTTTCCTCGGTGCTCGTTTGCGGTTTAAAAAATCCCTTCGGTTCGTCAACGTCACGACGGACATGTTCCGGCTCGGGGAGTTCGGGGGAGGGGCAGGTCTTCCGCCGGGTCATGGGCCCTAATAGTGAGAACAGTGTTTCATACCCTCAAAAATTACCGGAACCGCTTATGCACGTGGCTCCGGTGGCACACGATGTTGCCCCCGATGTCGACTATTCCCGGGACGCCAAACGCTACATGTGCGTTTCACCGGAGCCAGGTGCATAAGCGGTTTACCGGATAGTCGTTTTCGGGATCGATGCAGGCTTCTTCGAGGCGCTGCGTCATGACCTCCGGGCGAAAGCGCTGAACGACCCGGTTGAACAGAGTATCTTCAACGACGCGCTTCCATGTGTCCCGCATTTGCGTATAGATGGCACAATAGGCGACCGAAATTTTTCATCGGTATGGTCGTATTCGGCATCGATCAATGCCTGAAGGCCCCGGTCGATTCCTGTTGCATTTCGGGCTCCGAACTGGGTCTTAAAAACAAGATTGCAGGACGCAAGGCTCAACGTAAACAAGTAGAAATAACGTAAAAGTCGCACGAACGCCAGACAGAGTTTATTTACGTCATAGTAGGAGTGCCTTCCTGAGTAATTTCGGGTGACCGTGATGCCGTAATTCGTTTCCGAATTTCACAACTCCTCTATTATAATATTTCATCACTTTGGTCATTCTCAACCTCACCATTATCTGGAGAGTAGTGCGTCACAACCCGTTGCAGGTTTATCTCCGGATTTTCCTGTTCCTGGATCCAATGGCGGGATGCCTGTCTTCGGATTAGAACTGTGGTGGCGTCGAAATTCAGTTTCTGGCAAGTTATCAAACATGATATCATATACTGGAACACTCATGAAAGGGATCTGAGTGCTGGATCGCTTCTCTGTCAAATATGGACGTTCATCCAGAATTCGAACCCCGCAGCAAATCTGCCATCGGGCCCTACCATGCGTTCAACGTTCCCAAAAGCTGCCGTTTGCATCGCTCTTGGGCAGAGGGCATCACCTGTCAGCCTTCATCAACAACAATCCGCTGATGGTCGCATCAACCACGATCGTGTCGGACTAGGCGACTACAACCGCATGACAATCCAAAAACCGCTACATGCCGTTGCCTTTTTTATCGCCTCGATCGGGTTGATCGCGCTCGTCGACGCGATCTGCAAGGCGTACACCGACGAACTGCACGCCGTACAGCTGGTCTGGGGATATTTTGTCGGGATCGTTCTGACCGTCAGTGTTTATTTTGTCCTCGCAGGCGCCCGCCCAGTCGCACTGGTCGCGACGAACCGTATCCCGATGCAATTTGTCCGACCAGGCTGCCTCGTTGCATCAATCACTTTTCTCTTTGTCGGGTTGACCTACCTGCCGATCGCCGAAGCGACCGCGATCGGATTTACCGCCCCGTTGTTCATCACGATGTTGTCGGTGCCGATCCTGAAGGAACGGGTCGGCCTGCACCGCTGGGCCGCAGTCGTGATCGGATTGCTCGGGGTGCTGATCGTCGTCCGACCCGGCGGCGGTCTGTGGCACTGGGCGTCGCTCATGGTGTTGATCGGCACGGTGTTCTTTTCTCTGTTCCAGATCGTGACCAGAATTCTCGCGATGACCGAGAAACCCGATACAACACTGTTCTATACCAGTATCGGCGGCATGTTCTGGATCAGTCTGACCGTCCCGTTCTTCTGGCTGCCGCCGACCGGCGAGCATTGGATCATCTTTCTGCTGACTGGCGCCATGGGGGCACTGGCCCATCTCTGCATGATCGCAGCCTTCAATCGCGGCGAAGCCTCGCTGCTTGCGCCGTTCAACTATACCAAAATGATCTGGTCGGTCGTTCTTGGATACGTCATGTTCGACACTGTTCCTGGAGCGAATACCTGGATCGGGACAACCGTCATCGTCGCGGCCGGCGGCTATGTGCTCTATCGTGTCGGTCGAACCAAATAGAAACGCACGCGCCCGGACCCGTGGGAGATACACCATGCCTGAGGTCGTTAACGGCGGTTGTCATTGCGGCAATCTCCGCCTTGCCTTTCACGCCTCGAAGGCCTTCGAGGATCTGCCAATACGGGCGTGCCAGTGCACGTTCTGCCGCAAACACAATGTTCGGGCGACTGCGGATCCGGATGGACGGCTGGAGATCGCCGTCGCCGATCCGGGTAAGCTCTCGCGCTATCGCATGGGACACGGCATTACCGATTTTCTGATTTGCCGGGATTGCGGCGTCTATGTCGGAGCCTGCATGGAGGATCCGGAACGAGACCAGATCCTGGCCACTTGTGTGGTCAATGCGCTCGAACTTCCCGAAACACGGATCAAGGCTCCTGTTCCGGCCCATTATGACGAGGAGACGCCGGGATCCCGGCTTGAACGTCGTCGGGAGCGATGGATGAAAGTCAATTTTGTCTGATTGTTCATGAACCGGCGGATAGGGTGTCCGATCCGCTTCCTATTCCAGCATCCACATGGCTGCTCATCGGGATCAATGCCAGGTCCAGACCGGGCGCCGATCATTCCGGTTGCCGCTGAAATACCGGTCCCGACGTGATTGCCCTCATTCCCGCAAGACTCCGGACGCTGGAAGAGGAAGCGGGCCGCGGTATCGCCGCTACATTGTTGGGCCGCCCTGCAGATTGCGTGCCGGGTCAGCGGCCTTTCCAGTCGGGCTTGCGTTTTTCCGCAAAGGCAAGCGGCCCCTCGATCATGTCCTCGCTGTTCCGCAGCTTGGTCACGCTGTCATACGTCATCAACATCGCGTCACGGACATCGCTGTATTCGAGACCGCGGCGCACGACATCGAGGCTGGTTCGGATCGAGACGGGTGAACACTCGAGAACCGTCGCCGCGAAGGCCTTTGCCGCCGCCAAGGCCTCGCCCTCGGGGACCAGTTGCGTGACGAAGCCGAGATCATATCCTTCGGCCGCCGGGACATGCCGGCCGGTTAGAATCATGCCCATGGCCCGTTTGATCGGAATGGCGCGAGGCAGGCGGTGCAAACCGCCGGCAAGAGCGGCGAGACCGACGCGCGGTTCTGGCAGAGCGAAGCGGGCGTTTTCGGCGGCGATGATCACATCACAGGCGAGAGCCAGCTCGAAGCCGCCGCCCATGGCAACGCCATTGACCGCGGCGATCAGCGGTTTTGTGCGGTCGAAGCGCTCGGTGATGCCGCCGAATCCGCTGGAGGGCTTGTCCCGCACGCCGCCTTCGGCTTGCCATTTCAGATCGTTACCGGCGCTGAAGGCGCGGTCGCCGGCACCGGTCAGAATGCCGACCCAGAGATTCGGGTCAGCCTCGAACTCATCAAATATCTCGTGCAGTTCGTGATGCGCCGGTGAATGCAGGGCGTTCATCCGTTCGGGACGCTTGAGCGTGACGGTCAGGACATGTCCTTCACGATCTGCGGTATAAAATTCAGGCATGGTCCGGTCCTCCGGTCTGGATCAGAGGTTAGATTCAGGCGACTTCGCTCACCTGGCGTGGACGATAGATCGAGACATGATCGACAAACTGGATCGCGGTTTCGTCGTGCAGGATCAGCACGGCGATATCGACGAACAGATGGCCTTTGTGTTCATAGGATCGGCGGACCCGGCTGCGGGTCGAGAGCCGGTCGCCATGACGGGCGAGCGCCAGGTTCCGAACGGTGCTGCCAACATGCATCCATGGCCCCAGCTGAACATTGGCTGACAGCGCCCGGTTGGCCATTCGAAGCAGCCAACCGGGATGAATGATCTTTTCGGTCCGGAACACTTCGAGGGGTTCGCCGATATCGTTCAGATATTGTTCCTGTTCGGCCGGATCCATGTCCTGCTCGAACGTGCCGAGCACCCGGCCGTCGGGGAGCGACTCGGGGGTTGCCTCGGGCCGTTGCGCCGGATCCGGCAGGGGCGCGTCGACAAATTCCGTCGGTGAATAATCGAGGATTCTGCCCTCGGTGGACGCCGTACCGGTGGCGCAGAGGACATTGTCGGATTCGACTGTCAGCGCCAAAGCGCTGCTGTCGGCTTGCGATGCGGTGACCACGACCGGGCGGCCGTCATAGACCGGCTTCAGTAGCCGGATGTCGGCACTGCCGCGGGCCAGCCAGTCGATCCCGAACTGCCGCACGACCGGATTGAGCATATAGGCATAGACTTCGACGCCGGGCACCAATCCTCCGGAGAACCCGAAACGTTGTGCGACCGCATTGTCATGGATACGGTTTTCCGACGCAGCCGACAGGTTGCGGGCGACAACCTCGTGCGCGATCGTCTGTTCTTGTAGCATCCGCATCTCTCCCAGTATCTTGCTGATCGTCGACAGGCTATAGTCTTGATGACTAGTCGCAAACCATGCCGACACGATAACATCATGATGGAAACCGCTTCCGCCGCAACCGCTTCGGCATTGCCAGTCGATCCGGCCTCGGTCACCATGGCCGCGCCACGCGAATCAGGAGGAGTTCGAGTCATGAAAGCCGCGGTTTTTCACAAATGCGGGCTGCCGCTGAGCATCGAGACCATCACCGATCCGGAACCGGGGCCGGACGAACTGATTCTAAAAGTCTGCGCCTGCGGAATCTGCGGAACGGATCTGCACTGGACCGAGGTCGACCCGCAGAAAACCGGCTGGCGGCCGCTCGCGCCCGGTGCCGTACTCGGCCACGAGTTTGCCGGCGAGGTGGTTGAGGTCGGCCGGGCCGCCCGCGGCAACTGGAAGGTCGGGGACAGAGTTTGCGCGATGCCGCAACTTGGCTGCGGCAACTGTGCCGCCTGTCTCGCCGGCCGGCCGCACCGATGTCCGACAGCCGCGACACGGGCTTCGGAGTCTTTCACCGGAGCGTATGCTGAATATACCCGGATCGGCACCCAGGAAACGCTGGCGTTGCCGGAGACTGTGAGTTTTCAGGAAGGCGCGTTGGTCGAGCCGCTTGCGGTTGGTCTGCATGCGGTCAAGAGAGCGCGTCTGCAGCCGGGTGACAGGGTGCTGATTGTCGGTGGCGGGCCTGTCGGTCTTTCGGTCGCGCTGTGGTGCCGGTTTTTCGGGGCCAGACATGTGGTTATCAGCGATCTGGCGATGACACGGGCCGAAGGGGCGGCCCGGTTCGGGGCGACGGCCGCGATCGACGCCACCAATGAGGACGTTTCGGCGCAGTTTGTCGAGATCGCCGAGGGCGATCCGACCTTGGTCTTCGATGCCGTCGGCGTGCCGGGGTCGATGCAGGTCGCGATCGACTATGCACCGATTGATGGCCGGGTGGTCGTGGTTGGGTTATGTATGACGCCGGACAGCTTCAAGCCGGCCGATGCGCTGATCAAGGAGATCGATATCAGTTTCTGTTTTGTCTACGACAAGAGCGATTTCGAGTTCGCGATCGACATGATGGCGCAGAACCGTATCGATGCCGCGGACCTGGTCAGTCACACGGTCGGATTCGATACGTTTCCGGACGCCTTCGAGGCGTTGAAAACGCCAAGCGACCAGATCAAGGTCATGCTTGAGCCCGGCTGATATCACCGAAATTCCAGAAATGCGGAACGGGATTCCAATATTATGACTTGGTATCGGTCGGGGGAACCAAAGAGATCAGTTGCACGAAACATGAACCTGCCAAGGTCCACGGTTCGGGATGTGATTCGCAAAGCGCAAGATCACGGATAGTATCTGCTATGAGCAATGAAGGATTTGGCGACTGTCGGGTGATGAACGGGATACCATGGAACTGGTCGTTTACTGGATTGATTGTTACAGATATATCCATTATTATGTTCTTCTGATTTGTCGGTCACGGAGGTCTGCAAGATGCGCCCTGGTGTTTCATTCACGCTCACTTCGGGCGACCGGCATCGCCTTGAAACGGTTGTCCCGGACCCGAAGAGCCCGCAGAAACACGTCTGACGGGCGCGCATCGTTCTTCTGAGCGATGACGGACTCGGCACGATGGTCATCATGAGAGAGACCGGCCAGGCGAAGAACAGTGTCCGGCGCTGGCAGGACCGCTTCTATGGACGAAGGTGTGGACGGACTTCTGCGGGACAAGACACGTCCGCCGGGCAAGACGCCTCTGGCTCCTGAGCCGGTGGCGAAGATCGTAGAGTTGACCCACACCTCGCCGCCTCACGCGGCGACCCACTGGACGCTGCGGGCGATGGCGAAGGCTGTGGGAGTTGCCGCTTCGAGGGTCTGGGCGGTCTGGCAGGCGCATGGCCTGATGCCGCACCGCTGGCGGCCGCACGCTTTCGAACGATCCCGCCTGCCTCGAGACGCTGACCGACATCGTCGGCCTCTCCGTTGCGCCGCCGGCTCACGCGGTCGTACTGTCGATCGATGAAAAGTCGCAAATTCAGGCACTTGACTGCACACAGCCCGGCCTGCCGCTAAAGAAAGGCCGCGGCGCTACCATGACACATGATTCCATGCGCAACGGCACGACGACGCTGTGTGCCGCCCTGACCGTGCTCGACGGCACGGTCATCGGCCAGCACGCCAGTCGGCATCGCCACCAGGGGTTCCTAAGATTCCTCAACCGCATCGCGCGCACGATACCCGCCGGCGTCCCGGTCCATGCCATCCTGGACAACGACGCCACTCACAAGCACAAGGAAGTCCAGGTCTGGCTCGCACGCCATCAGCGCTGGACCTTCCACGTCACCCCACCTCGAGCGCGTGGCTGAACGCGCTCGAAGGCGTCTTCGCCAAGTTGACACGACGCCGTCTCAAATACGGCGTCTGCCGCTCCGTACGCGACCTCCAGGACGCCATCCGCCGCGTCATCGACGAACACAACACCACCGAAGCCAGGCCCTTCGTCTGGACCGCCGATCCCGATACCATCATCGCCGCAAGAAAAAGAGGGTTTCAAACATTGGAATCAATCCACTAGATCCCAGCCCCGGAACACGACCGCCAGACCGACATGCTGCGCCGTTGGATGGCGGCGCCATAGGGTCGCGTCGGCCAGATATCTCCGTGCTCCTGCGCATCTGCCAGCGCTGCCGCCACTTGTCTGCCCTGGTCTCTGATCTCGCTGTGCTTTAGATATTCCAGCTCGATCACGTAGCCATGCGCCATGTCGGGAAACCGGGCCAGATCCGGTTCGAGGTAGATATCCGCATAGCCCTTGTTCAATTCGTATTCGGACCGGATCAGAAAATATTCCGCCAGACCGAGATGCACCGCTAGATAGTGTCGTCATGAGTGATGTTCATCTGTCCTATCTATCGAACTCACTCGATGGTTCCTGGAGGCGACTCATGGGAATGGCTCATCGGTGTCACGACATTTCGGACAGGGTCTGGCTGTTGTTGGAGCCTCATCTGCCTGGCCGAGCGGGACGTTGGGGTGGGGTGGCGCAGGATAATCGACGGTTCATTAATGCGATCTTCTGGATTCTGCGTACCGGCGCTCCCTGGCGTGATGTGCCGCCAGACTATGGAGACTGGAAAACTACCCATCGTCGGTTCTGTCGCTGGCGGGACAAGGGGCTCTGGGGGGCGTTGCTGGAGCCTCTGGTGGATGAGCCGGACGATGAGTGGCTGATGATTGACGCCAGTCATCTCAAGGTCCATCCCCATGCGAGCGGTGCGGTCGGCGGCAATCAGGCGATGGATCGCACAAAAGGGGGCTGAACACGAAACTGCACCTGGCTGTGGACGCGCATGGGATGCCGGTGCGGGTGTTGGTGACCGAGGGGACGGCAGCAGATTGCAGTCAAGCGGTCGAGCTGATTGAAGGGATAGATGCCGAGTATTTGTTGGCGGACAAGGCCTATGACACGAATGCCATCCTGTCTTATTGTGAGGAGCATGAAGGCATTCCAGTGGTTCCGCCGAAGCGCAACCGCCAGCACCCCAGAGCGTATGATGTCCATCTCTACCGGCACCGGCATTTGGTGGAGAACGCCTTTCTGTGGCTCAAGCGCTGGCGTGGGATTGCCACGCGATACGCCAAGAATGCCGCATCGTTCCTCGCCGCGGTGCAGATTCGGTGTCTGGCGCTCTGGGCTGGTATTTCGTGACGACACTATCTAGGAAGATCTGTACGAGTTTCTCGCCGAACATATAGTCGTGGATTCTGGTCTGCCAGGCGAGGGCCTCGCTCAGATACTCGAAGGCTGGCCGCCATGTCCCGGCGTACGCCATGTCGCCCATCAGGAGGATAAATTGGTGTATGTCTGTCGAGAACAGCCCTGCGCCCTTCCAGGCATCGCGCAGATAGCCGTATATCAGGCGCTGGGCGGGGTCTGGTTCGGGATTGCGAGATCGGGGATGCCGCGATCACTGCCGTAGATGCTCAACCGCCCGAAATAATACAGCAGAGATAGGAAGTTCTCCCGGTCGGCCAGTCGTTCGAGAGGAAAGCTGTCGGTGATCGGTGTTTTCGCCCCACCATCGGCGATGATGTCGCGCAGCATGTCGAAATTGCCATTGAGGTTGGCCTGCCGGTTCACCACGAGGAGATGTCGAAGCTTGCCGTAATCGATACGCACGTTTCTGCCGATCAGCTCGTCTGGAAACGGCTTGTTCGGGACGGACTTTCTCAGAAAATACAGCACCATGTCGGTGTTGTAGACACTCGTTCCGGCCTGCCGGGCAAAGCGGTAGCCATCATACCATTCGCGCATGAGGTCGAGGATGGCCTCGATGTCCCGGTCGAACGCGCTGTGATTCCGGTATGTCTCCAGCAGGTCGCGCACCTCGGTTTCGGTGAAGCCGAGCATCTCGTCGAATTCGGGCTCCAGGCTAATATCGGTTCCGATGTTGAAACCGCTGGTCACGTCGTCCATTGTGACCGGCGAAACCCCGGTGACGAACAGCCGCTCGATGCCTCTGCGGGTCACGCCGGCCTTGATGGCGGCGAAGACACTGCGATAGAAGCCGTCGCCATGGGTGAATGTCTGATAAGCCGGCTCACCGTGGTGCACCAGCACGGTGTTGGCGAAGTTGTCGTACCCGTCGATCAGCACATACAAAGAAATCTTCTGGCGCCGGGCGGTGACAAACAGCCGGTTGAGCTTGCGGTGAATCGTCGGCGGACCGAGAATGTGTTGTTTCGCATCCTCGCTGAACATGTCCGGATGATTGAGCAAGGTCTCGTCGAGACTCTTGGTACAGTATTCTTCAAACCGCTTATACAAATGACTCCGGTGGCACACGATGTTGCCCCCGGAGTCGACTATTTCCGGTACACCAAACGCTACATGTGCGTTTCACCGGAGTCACGTGCATAACCGGTTTCTTCAAATTCTTCACGAAGCGTTTCCAGAGAGTCCTCGAACGCCGAGAAATCGAACCGCAAGACGACATGGCGGTTGCGCTTTGGCGTCGGGTTGCGGCCGATGTCAGTGCCGCCGAACAGGGTCTCGAAGGCATCGGCGGTGTTGCGGTCGTAGTAGTTCTCGAGCACCGACAGCCAGCAGATCTTGCCGAACTGGCGGGGGCGGATGAGGAACGCGTGGCGTACCGTCTCCAGGGCGCGGATAAACGGGTCTTGTCCCATCTTTGCCATTTTGTTGCGCGCGGGAGGTCTAAGTAGCTGCGATGATGGTCTAAGTTTTTGGTCCTTCTGGGATTATGGCACTACGTTTGCGCGCTCATTTCTACACTCCCGGGAGCACTGCCCGGCGCCTGTGGGGATCCACGGTGAGGTCCGCCGCCTGCGCGATGGCGCACGCGTCCTGGCGCATGACGATCCGGTTTCCGCCAACCTTCCGGATGGTGGAGGTGAGGCGCACCGAGCCCGCGAGCTTGTCGCGGGCCGTACTCCAGCGGTCATGCAAGCCGTGCGCCGCCAGGCGGGTTCGCAGCAGATGAACCGCGTGGTCGGCGAGGACGGCGATGAACAGGTGGGCGGCGATGCGCGCGGTCTTACTATGCCAGACCGGGCGCAGGCCGATTTCGGATGTCAGGCTTCGGACGGTGGCCTCGAGCTCGGTGAGCGTCCAGTCGGTTCGGACCACGGTTTCAAGGTCCCACTCGACGGGGCTGGTGCGCAGCACATAGATGCCCGCCTGCCGGCCGCGCTCGGCATGGAGGGCGTTGCGTCTCCAGCGGACGGCGCCGGCCCGCCCCTTCTCTACGGGCTCCACCTCGATGTCGTACTGGCGGTGGACACGCCTGTCCCTTTCCTTCAGCCGACCCAGCTTCTTGATCTTCTTCGACAGCCCGTCATGCAGGGCGCACATGGCGTCCTCGAAGG
Organism: Thalassobaculaceae bacterium; assembly: GCA_963422445.2. Taxonomy (GTDB): domain Bacteria; phylum Pseudomonadota; class Alphaproteobacteria; order Thalassobaculales; family Thalassobaculaceae. The sequence goes on along the minus strand of OY729512.2, from coordinate 6,454,683 downwards.
TCCGGCGCTGACGGGCCAGCACGGCCGCGTCCTTGTGCTGGCGCTCATGGCTCCAGACGCACCGATGCGCTTCGTCGTCACCTGCCTCGAGACGCCAGGCGCGGGCCTGGTGGCCTGGTGGCGCCGAGACGCCGCGGCGAACGGTGATCCCGTGATAACCGCGTGCCCGCAGCCAGGCGAGGTTGGTCTCGGTGGAGAGGCCCGCGTCCATGATGACCGTGGGTTTGGGGCGTTGCGGCCGCTCGCCTGACGTTCCAGTCGCCCGACGGGGTCGGCGAATGTGGCCGGCTCGGAGAGGGTGCCGGGCAGGATCTCGCTGTGCTGCGGGACGCCGGCCTGGGTCGGCGATAGAGCCAGGGTCACGATCGGACAGGCGTCGCGCCTCTGCTTCGAACGCCCGACCCGGGCGAGCGGAGAGCCGGGCCGTCCGGTCATGTGGGTGTTGGTCAGATCCAGGAAGACGATGGTGTCGGGGATATCGAAGAGATCGCGCTCCCAGGCGCAAAGCGCCTCTTCAAGCGCGGCACGGTGACGCCACAAGAAATCGCCGATGCGGTCGCGCTTGCTGAGCGTGAGCGACGTGCCGCGATCGACCTCCAGCAACTCCAGGCTCGCGCTGGTCGTGCTCACGGGAGGGATTGATCATGTGCGTGACCACCAGGGCCGCCGCGATGCGTGCGTCGCGCTCACTTTCGCCCAGCCTCTGCAGCGTCTCGATGAAGCGAAGGTCGTCGCGCGCGGCGAGAGACAGGCGCTCACAGCCCACCGAGCGGACCTGTTCGTGAGACAGGCTGTCGAGACGAACCGTGGCCACATCGCCCGCAGCGCTGGGCCGCGATGCGCCGAGTACCGCGGGCGTGAACCCGCCAAACGATGTCCTCGGCGACGGGGCGCAGGGCGGGAGCCGGCTCCAGCAGCGGCTCGCTGCCGGCGAGAAGGGTTTCGATCAGAAGCGCCAGGTTGCGCCATTGCTCCTCGGGCACACCGAAGTCTGCGCCGAAATTGAAAAGCGTGACCTGCCGCACCCTTCCGTCGATCCGTTCGCTGCGCAACGAAGCAGTAGGTAGCATAGCGCTCGCCACCGTCTCCGCGACCGGTGAAGGTCTTGCGGATAACCATGGCTGCAGGGTCACGGACTGTTTGTGGGCTGTCAAGGACTCCCCGACCCACCTCGAAATATTATGGCACTACAATGGACTTCAGAAACCATAATCACTCAAAATCAATATGTTAAGGGCCAAGGCACACCAAAATCAGCCGAACCGGCCAAAAAAATGGCAAAGATGGGTTGTCCACATACAGTTGGCCTGTCCGGCGAATGTCTGCGAACTCGGCCATGCCGTAAGGAATGAGGGGCCAGGATGTCGGCATGAGGGCTCCGAAGGCGGTGGCCTTGCCGGACCAGCATTGCCATGCGATCCGCTCCGTTCAGCTCACAACATACCGTATGGTGCGTTTCGGTGCGATTCCGTCGAACCTGGCTGTCATCGCAACCAGACCGAGCGTCCGGCAGGCGTGCTGGGTGGGTCAAATGCCAGGCGGTCCCGGCCAATCCGTTCGCGTTCGGGGCTGTCTCCTGAACTCTGTCGATATGTGACCGCCGTACGAATAATGCGGACACTCAGGCGGTGCGGTGTCCGCATGGTGCGGTTGTCACAAGTCCGAATGTCTGCCGTAAGAAGACCGGAGTCTTTTATCCGCACAACAGGTCAAGATTGAACAGCATTGGTGTGACGCCGTCTTGTCGTTCAGCGAGGCGCGGAATATGCAATATCGCGAGTCCACAGCATCCAGAGCGCCAGAAGCGGGGTCTTGCCAGACTGCATGGCGTGCCAGATATCGGGGATGTTGTGAACGGTCTCCCCGGGTGCGCGATAGACCCACTGGCCATGATCCTGCCGCCAACTGCCACCGCTCATCACCAGATACCCCTCTTCAGGTGGATGCCGGTGATCGGGGTAGGTGATACCGGGGGCTACAAGACTGATCCCGAGGCGGACATCCGGGTGCCTCTCAAGACCATCATCGCCAATGATGACTGCATTGGCGTGACCATCGGCAAAACGCGGGTCCTCGGAGACAACGCTCTCGCGGAGACGCCAGCCAAGACGGGGCGCGAGGCGCCGGAAAGCGCTAGTGAGGTCCGCCATGGCGGGTGATGCAGCGGCGGTTGCCGCGAGGCCGGCTTCGAGATGGTCGCAAACTGGATAGCGTCGCGGATCCGGGTCCGGATTGACTGCCCCCGGCACTGCAAGAGCCTCATGACAACGCATGAAGAAGGATGTCGAGGGTGAGTCGGTTTCCGCCGCAACGACTGTCCGGTGAGCCTGAAGCAGCGCATTGATATCGGGATCGCGGGTTTCCGGCATGACGGGTGCCCAAGCAGAGTGATTACGGTAACGCGGTGAGAGTGCGGCATTCAGGCGGCCGGCGCAATGCGGCGCCGTGCTTGCCTGCGTCTATGGCGTAATCCATGTGGCTTCGAGATCCGGATTGTCTTCGCCCGGGACGTGAACCACGGTATAGCGGAAAGGGTCGCCACCAAGGGGTTTCGTTGCATCGAGGCCCATCTTGTCGACGAGACCGTCTTCTGCGGAGGGGTCGAGACGTGATCCGAGCGCACGCGGCACAACCACAAGATCGCTGGACGCCTGAAACCGGGTTGCCACGGCCCATTCGACGGCGGTCGGGTCATGGACATCGACATCCTCGTCCACGATCACGACCTGCTTGATGTCGGCATGGCCTGCAAAGGCCCCCATGACGATGTTGCGCGGTTCACCTTCCCAGCGCTTGGCGATCTTGACGAACAGGTGATAACGGCAGACGCCGCCGCGTGACAGATGGACATCGCGCACGCCCGGAAAGGCGCGCTGCAGAAATGCGATCAGCGATGCTTCGCGCGGAATCGCGCCAAGCAGCAGATGTTCCATTGCCGCCGGCACGATCGTGTGGAACAGCGGTTGGTCACGATGGGTCACGGCGTCGACAACGATGACCTGACGTTTGCCGGCGGGACCATAATATTGCGGGAACTCCCCGAACGGCCCTTCGGTTTCACGCACGTCGGGGAGCAGGCGGCCTTCGATAACGATCTCGGCCCGTGCCGGAATTCGTATGTCATTGGTCACGCAACGTGCGACATCAAGCGGTTGGCCGGCCAGCGCGCCCGCGACCATCAGTTCGTCGGCATTGATCGGCAGGATTGCCTGACTGGCCAGCAGGGTTAGCGGATCGACCCCGATGACGATGGCCACGGGAAGCGCTTCGCCCCGGGTTTCGGCGGTGTCATGGAACCGGTGCAGATCGCGCGGCAGGATCAGGATGCCAAGGCGGTTGGATCCGCTGACCTGGAGCCGGTTGATCGAAACATTCTGGTCGCCGGTATCCGGATTGCGGGCGATGACCAGCCCGGCGGTGATGTAGGCGCCGTTGTCATGGGCGTTATGCGTCGGGATCGGCAGGATTTTCGCCAGATCGATGTCGGTCCTGTGGATGACGGACTGTGCTGGAATGTCATCGGTTTCGCGCCACGGCAAAGGATTATTTACGGCGTTGCGAAACCAATCGAGCAGGCTGGCATCGTCGGATCCCATGGCTTCGGCGATCCAGCTGCGTCGCGAGACAATACCGGAGACGACCGGGATCGGATGTCCGTCCGGTTTCGGGAAGATGACGGCCTTGCGTCCGTCGAGACGTTTGGCAACGGCCGCCAATGTGAACTTGAGCGGAATGCCCGGCCGGGCACGGGTGAGGCGGCCGGACTGTTCCAACCGGTCCAGCCATTCACGAAGTGCGGTAACGGGTGCAGCCGGGGTCGGCAAGGTCTCGTTCATTGCTATGTTCCGTGGATAGACTGAAGCAGATCACGATAGTCGGTGTCATGGCTGGGATGCCAGAGTTGCGAACGAAAGCGCCTGAGGCAGCCGTTCGGCGAGACCGTTCCCGACGATGATCCTGGGGTACAAACGGATAGACAGTCCACGCTGCCATGCATGCTTGGCTTTGTCACAATCAGATCGACAAGCAGCGAACGCGAGGTCGGCCTTGGCCGGTCGATCCGGTAACGCGGCAGGAGACGGCGAACTGTCGTTCGCTTCGGTCGTCGCTTCTGGATCGGTTCCAGGTTACGATAACAATGTTCTACCTGATACAGGACTTTCTCGATGCATGATTTCTACAGCGATACCAGAGCGAAACCGCCACGACCGATGTTGGAGGCGATTCTTTCGGCAGAATTTGGTGATGAACAGAAGGATGCCGATCCGACGACCAACGCGCTATGTGCGCGGGTTGCGGATCTGCTGGGCAAGGAGGCCGCCGTCTTTATGCCATCCGGAACCATGTGCAACGAGATCGCGTTGCGCGTCCATTGCCATCACGGCGACGAAGTGATTGCCCATGACTTGAGTCACATCATCCATTACGAGGCTGGCGGTCCGGCTGCGCTCAGTGGCGTCATGCTTCGTGCGGTTACCGGTGCGGACGGACGATTTACCGCGGAGACTCTGGAGAGCGCGATACGGCCGAAGAACCGGTACATGCCGGAATCCCGCCTGGTGTGTGTCGAACAGACCGCCAATTTGGCTGGCGGGGCGATCTGGCCGCTCGACGACCTTCGCGCCGTTTCGGCGACGGCAAGAGCTGGCGGTCTGGCGACTCATATGGACGGGGCTCGATTACTCAATGCTTGCGTCCGGACCGGAGTCAGCGCGCAGGCCTATGCCAGCGGTTTCGACTCTTGCTGGATCGATTTCAGCAAGGGCCTCGGCGCGCCGATCGGGGCGGTCCTCGCTGGGAGCGCCGAATTCATTGCCAAAGCCTGGCGTTTCAAGCAGCAGTGGGGCGGCGCCATGCGCCAGTCGGGTGTCATTGCCGCAACCTGCCTGTACGCGCTCGATCACCATATCGGCCGCCTGGCGGACGATCACGCTCTGGCGGCCCGGATTGGCGCCGTTCTGGAGGCGCTGCCTTGTGTCGAACGGGTGTTTCCGGTCGAAACCAATATCGTGATTTTCGATATCAACGCGAGCGGACCGACAGCCGCTGAACTGGTGGACAGGCTTGCTGCGGACGGATGCATTATCGGTGCGTTCGGTGCGCGCCAGATCCGGATCGTGACCCATCTTGGCGTCGATGACCGTGACGGCGATGTTCTTTGTGCAGCCCTTGAGCACCATCTCGGGTCGTAGTCTGATCTTCAAACCGGCCTTGGCCCGTCTAATAATTGCACCGGAACGGCGCCGCGACCGGGTTTGTCAAAAGCTACGGCTGGATACCCTTGTATCCTGTGGCAATGGATTGAAGATATTGTCAACGCGGAAGACCCTGTTGCCGGTGGTTGCGGAGTCTTGCCGTTGAGCAACTGGATGGTTGTCACGGCAGTATCGCGAGGCTGGGTAGCCCGTCGCCGGTCACGGGATCGGATATCTGGAAGCCGTTACGCGACCGCGGTCCGTTGTACCGGCCGCTCCTGGATCGGCCAGTGAATGATGGCCGAGAATGCACCGAGCGCCACGGAAATCCACCAGACCGAAACATAGGATCCGGTCAGGTCGAACACGTATCCGCCGAGCCATGCGCCAAGAAACCCACCGACTTGGTGACTGACGAAAACGATCCCGAACAGCATGCTCATGTAGCGCGGGCCGTAGATGAAGGCGACCAGACCGGAAGTCAGCGGTACGGTGCTCAGCCAGACTAGGCCCATGGCCGCGGCAAAGAGATAGACGACAAATTCGCTTGGCGGCACCACCAGAAAACCCGCCATGATCAAGGCTCGCGCGAGATAGAGTGAACTCAGTAGATATTTTTTTGGTAACCGCCCGCCGAGAACACCGGCGCTGTAGGATCCGATGATATTGAAAAGACCGACAAGACCGAGCGCCCAGGCGCCCGTCTGGGCCGGCATCCCGAGGTCGACGACATAAGACGGTAGATGCGTTGCGATATAGGCGACGTGAAATCCACAAACGAAAAATCCGGCGATCAAGAGCCAGAAACTGGGATGGACGAATGCTTCCGACAGGGCTTCGCCGACGGTCTGCGCTGGCGCCGAGGTCACATCGTTGGATGGCTTCACCTTCAAGAAGACCAACCCGAGTGGAACGATTATCAGGCTGAGCATGGCCATGATGAGTGCTGTCTGACTCCAGCCGACCGAGTCCAGCAGATGCTGCCCGATCGGAACCATGAGAAACTGGCCGAACGATGCCGATGCTCCGACGATGCCCAATGCCCAGGAGCGTTGTTCGCTCGGGAAGACCCGGCCGACCGCACCAAGGATGATGCCGACAGCAGTCCCGGAAAGTCCGGCGCCAACCAGGATTCCGGCCCCGAGATGCAACGTTGACGGTGCGCTGGATACCGCCAGCATCATGGTGCCGGCGGCGTAGAGCAGACTTCCGAGCGCGATGGCGCGGAAAGGACCATAACGGTCGGCCAATGCGCCGGCGAACGGCTGCGCGAGGCCCCAGACCAGATTCTGGATTGCCATCGACAGGGCAAAAACTTCCCGACCGTAGCCGAATTCAAGTGAAATCGGCCCGAGATACAGTCCGAAACCCGAGCGAATTCCGAACGACAGCGCGACGATCAATCCGCCGAGGATCAACGCCAGGTACGCGAGTCGCATATCCGTTTGCGCGATCTCGTCTCGCTGAGACATGGCCGGATCCTTCTGGAACGTCCGAAGATGCTGGATATGACGCGCTGCGTTTGATACTTCTACCGCAACACCATGAGGGTCGCAGCATCTTACCTTGCAACAAACGGCACAATACGCCGCCTGCGCAGGAAAGACTTTCCTTATTTGCACGAAAGGGCAGACCGATGACAATGCCGAAATACGCTTTGCTCGATGGACAACTGGTGGCATGGGATGATGCACGTGTGCATATCGCGTCGGTCGGCTTCAAATTTGGTACCGGGGTCTTCGAGGGTTTGCGGTCCTACTGGAATGCGACGGATGAAGAGATGTATCTGTTCCGAATGGCTGAACATATGGAGCGGCTGGAGTATTCGCAGCGTTTCATGCGGTTCGACGAGATCGTGACCGGCGCCACGGTTACCGAAAAGACGGTCGAGTTGATCCGGGCAAACGGTTTCCGGGGCGAGAATCTGCACATCATGACGACGGTCTATGTGTCCGGGATGGGTGGGCCGGGCATATGCGGTCCTGTCGGTCTGGCGATCACTGCCCAGGAACGGCCGCGCAGCGACCGGGTGCTTGGCGGCGTCACCACTCAGATCAGTTCCTGGATGCGGGTGCCCGATCAGGCGATGCCGATGCGTGTCAAATGCAATGCCAACTACAACAACGGTCGGCTTGCTACCGTTCAGGCGAATGCCGATGGCTACGATACCGCGATCTTCCTGAATGCCCGGGGGAAGGTGTCAGAAGGACCCGGCATGTGTTTTTTCATGGTGCGCGATGGCGTTCCGATCACACCGTCGGTTTCCAACGACATTCTCGAAAGCATCACCCGGCAGAGCGTTCTGGAATTGATCGAGGACGAGTTCGGGATCAAACCCGTGGAACGGGATGTCGACAGGTCGGAATTGCTCGCGGCCGACGAAGCGTTTTTCTGCGGCACGGCGTGGGAAGTGACGCCGGTCCTTTCGGTCGACCGTCTCGCGATCGGCGATGGCGGCATCGGACCGATGACCCTGAGGCTGCAAGATGCGTATTTCGGGGTGTGCGACGGCAGTTCCGGGAAACGTGCGGAGTGGCGTTATCCGGTGTATGGTTCGCGATCCGCGATGGCCGCGGAATAGGCACCGTGACATTGCGGGCGTGGCGAAATTGGTAGACGCACGGGACTTAAAATCCCGATCCTTGTGGAGTGCGGGTTCGAGTCCCGCCGCCCGCACCAGCGGAACCGCAGCCATACCGGAGTTCCTGTTCGATTATGGGGCAGGCCTTGGCTTGTGATGCCGTGCCGACCACACCTTTATCTATCCGTACAATTGGGAAAACCGGTCGAGAAACCGTTGCTTCACCTCATCTGGGCGGCAGGGCTGGAGCACAATCCCGCGTCCGGCTGCCGAACGGCCGAAGATTTTCCGCGCCCGGGTTTTGCAAAACCCCGCCAGCTGGGTCGCCTCGAGGTAGGCAGCGGTCTTGTCGGCGCGTTTGATCAGGCGAACGACCTGCTCGGGTAGTATGGTTGGGAGGCCGAAACGGATATGGATCGCCGCCTGCAGGCAATCTTCGACGGCCTTGTAATCCTTGCCGACGGCAGATTTGAAGGGGCTGATCAGATCGCCGATCACATATTCGGGCGCGTCGTGAAGGAGAGCGGCGAGGCGCCATTTCAGGGGTGTCGAGTCCTTGATTTTCACGACCAGCCGTTCCACCAGCAGCGAGTGTTCGGCAACCGAGAATGGCTGGTCACCGCTAGTTTGTCCGTTCCAGCGTGCGACCCGTGACAACCCGTGCGCAATGTCCTCGATTTCCACATCGAGCGGTGACGGCTCAAGCAGGTTCAGTTGCCGTCCGCTCAGCATGCGCTGCCAGGCCCGCGGCAGCTGGTTGATGGATTTGTTTACCATCAGATGTATTCAGTCGCGGTTCGGCCGGGCGCAAAAAATGCATGACCGGGCCTGGAAATCGGCGTGATCGATACAGTTCCGAATGTTCATCTCCTGCAACTGTCTGCCGATCACGCACAAACCGCCCAAGCGAATCGCCGAGGCTCTCATGGCTCACGATGGATAACAGGAACAAGTCGTATCGTCGAGCATGACTGGCGGAAACGGATAGAAGATCGATGGATGGCAGTGCTGTTGGAGACTGCATGTTTGTCGTGAGAATGACAGATGCACATGCGAACAGTTCGGCCCGCTTGTTTTGACATCACGGGAAGCGCGTCACGGTGAAATCCGGGGACATGCGCGGACTGTGGCCCGGGTCTTCGGCCGGACCGCGCTTGACGGAACACTGTTAAAGGGTGAATTTCCGCAGTCCGCAACCAATGCGACTTCAGCGTCATGACCGCAACCGCCGAGCAATCCGGAGGCATTGCCATCGAAACCGGCCGAACCGATTTCAAGGTCATCGGCCTGATCGGGGTCGCGCATTTTTTCAGTCATTTTTACATCTACCTGCTGCCGCCGCTGTTTCCGCTGCTCAAGGAGACACTCGGCGTATCCTATACCGAACTCGGGCTGCTGATGACGGTGTTCAGCGGAACCACGGGTCTGACCCAGGTACCCTTCGGGTTCCTCGTCGACCGGTTCGGCGCCCGGGCCATCCTGATTGCCGGGCTGGCGGTGGAGGGGCTGGCGTTCCTGCTTATCGGTTTTGCCGGTGGATACTGGACGGTGATGGGTTTGCTCGTGGTCGCCGGCTGCGCCAACGGTGTTTACCACCCTGCGGATTATGCGATTCTGTCTGGTTCGGTATCCGAACGACGAATGGGGCGAGCCTTCAGTCTGCACACCTTTGCCGGCAATGCCGGATTTGCGGTCGCGCCGCCGACCATCGTGTTTCTGACCGGAATCATCGGATGGCAGAACGGATTTGCCGCCTGTGGCGCTGCCGGGATGATCACGGCGGGATTACTGGTCATTTATGCGCGGCATCTGCGCGCGGGCAAGCGCCCGCCGTCCGCTACCGGGGGGACCGGGGCGGTTGATCCCGATGGTCTGAAATTGTTGTTTTCGCCGGCCATATTGATGTGCCTGCTGTTTTTCACGCTGCTGGCTCTGGGATCCTCGGGGCTTGCGAGTTTCCTGATTGTCGCGCTTGGACAGCTTCACGGTATCGAGGTTGAACTGGCGACCATTGCCCTCACGTCGTACCTTGTCGCGAGCAGCGTCGGAGTGCTGGTCGGAGGGTTTATTGCCGACCGGACAACCCGCCACAATCTTGTCGCGGCGATCTGCTTTTTGTCCACGGCAGCCATGATCGCGGCTGTTGGCGCCCTGCCGATGCCAGTCGTCGTTCTGATCGTTCTGATGGTGGTTCAGGGCCTGATGCACGGTGTGATCATGCCGTCCCGCGACATGATCGTCCGATCGGTCACGCCGGCCGGCGCCTTCGGGAAGGTGTTTGGATTTGTGACCAGCGGTTTCAGTATCGGCGGGATTGCGGCGCCGCCGATTTTTGGTTGGATTCTCGACCAGTCGCGTCCAGAATGGGTGTTTTACGGCATTGCCGCGATCATGTTGTGCTCGATGACAACGGTATTCAGTACCGGTCGCAAACGTCATGGCTAGATAGTGTCGTCACAAAATGCCAGCCCAGAGTGCCAGACACCGGATCTGCACCGTGGCAAGAAACGATGCGGCATTCCTATTCCTAGCGTATCGTGTGGCAATCCCACGCCAACGCTTGAGCCACAGAAAGGCGTTCTCCACCAAATGCCGGTGCCGGTAGAGAGGGACATCATACGTTCTGGGGTGCTGGCGGTTGCGTTTCGGCGGAACCACCGCAATGACTTCATGCTCCTCACAACAAGACAGGATGGCATTCGTGTCATAGGCCTTGTCCGTCAACAAGGACTCGGCATCTATCCCTTCAATCAGCTCGGCCGCTTGACTGCAATCTGCTGCCGTCCCCTCGGTCACCAACACCCGCACCGGCATCCCATGCGCGTCCACAGCCAGGTGCAGCTTCGTGTTCAGCCCCCTTTTGTGTGACCCATCGCCTGAGTGCCACCGCTCGCATGGGGATGGACCTTGAGATGACTGGCGTCAATCATCAGCCACTCATCGTCCGGCTCATCCACCAGAGGCTCCAGCAACGCCCCCCAGAGCCCCTTGTCCCGCCAGCGACAGAACCGACGATGGGTATTTTTCCAGTCTCCATAGTCTGGCGGCACATCACGCCAGGGAGCGCCGGTGCGCAGAATCCAGAAGATCGCATTATGAACCGTCGATTATCCTGCGCCACTCCACCCCAACTTCCCGCTCGACCAGGCAGATGAGGCTCCAACAACAGCCAGACCCTGTCCGAAATGTCGTGACGCCGATGAGCCAATCCCATGAGTCGCCTCCAAGAACCATCGAGTGAATTCGACAGATAGGACAGATGAACATCACTCATGACGACACTATCTAGTAGATAGATCGTTACAAATATATCCGTTATTGTGTTCTTCTGATTTGTCGATCACGAAGGTCTGCAAGATGCGCTCTGGTGTTTCATTCACGCTCACTTCAGGCGACCGGCATCGCCTTGAAACGGTTGTCTCGAACCCGAAGAGCCCGCAGAAGCACGTCTGGCGGGCGCGCATCGTTCTTCTGAGCGACGACGGGCTCGGCACGATGGCCATCATGAGAGAGACCGGCCAGGCGAAGAACAGTGTCTGGCGCTGGCAGGACCGCTTCTATGGAAGACGGTGTGGACGGACTTCTGCGGGACAAGACGCGTCCGCCGGGCAAGACGCCTCTGGCTCCTGAGCCGGTGGCGAAGATCGTCGGGTTGACCCACACCTCGCCGCCTCACGCGGCGACCCACTGGACGCTGCGGGCGATGGCGAAGGCTGTGGGGGTGCCGCTTCGAGGGTCTGGACGGTCTGGCAAGCGCATGGCCTGATGCCGCACCGCTGGCGGCCGTTCACGCTGTCGATCGATGACACGTCGCAAATTCAGGCCCGCGACCGCACACAGCCCGGCCTGCCGCTGAAGAAAGGCCGCGGCGCCACCATGACACATGATTACAAGCGCAACGGCACGACGACGCTGTTTGCCGCCCTGACGTGCTCGACGGCACGGTCATCGGCCAGCACGCCAGTCGGCATCGCCACCAGGAGTTCCCGAGATGCCGCAACCGCATCGCGCGCACGATACCCGCCAGCGTCCCGGTCCATGCCATCCTCGACAACGACGCCACTCACAAGCACAAGGACGTCCAGGGCTGGCTCGCACGCCATCCGCGCCGGACCTTCCACGTCACCCCCCACTTCGAGCGCGTGGCTGAACGCGCTCGAAGGCGTCTTCGCCAAGCTGACACGACGCCGTCTCAAATACGGCGTCTTTCGCTCCGTACGCGAACTCCAGGACGCCATCCGCCGCGTCATCGACGAACACAACACCACCGAAGCCAGGCCCTTCGTCTGGACCGCCGATCCCGATACCATCATCGCCGCAAGAAAAAGAGAGGTCCAAATGTTGAAATCAATCCACTAGAGCCCGATAAGGGTTTTCAGAGCTTCCTGAGGTATAAATCAGACCTTCCTTAGTGACAGGGACTTGCATGCGTCCGAGGCGGCGCATGAGAACACGGCTTAGAGCCAGCAGGAGCCAGGCGAGGGAGCTGGCGATGGATCGCTTGAAGTCTCTGGAGAGGAGCCGGCAGCGGCGCAGCCATCCGAAGGTGCGTTCGACCAGCCAGTGCCGGGATATGACGACGAACCCCTTGGCGTCCCTGGGTTTTCCGATGACCTCCACAGTGATCGAGCAATTCGCTTCCTTGAGCGCGCTTGCCAGCTTGTCGCCGCCACAGGCGCCGTCGGCAAACACGGTCTGCACCGTGTTCTGACCGGCCTGCAACGCCAACAACAAGGGACGCACATCATCCCGGTCCTGGATATGCGCCGGATGGACCTGGGCGGCAAGCGTGTTGCCGTCGACGTCGACGGCAAGGTGACGCTTGCGGCCCTTGATCGTCTTGCCGGCATCGTCGCCGCATTCCTCGCTGCCCGCTTCGACCGTCGGCACGCTCCGACTGTCGATGATGGCCGCGCTCGGGTCCGCACTACGCCCCGACCGGGACCACGCATGGAAATAGGTCTGAACCGTCGTAAACGCCGGATAATCCTTCGGTCATGCCCGCCAACTGCATCCTGTCCAGAGCATGTAGGCGATCGCATTCACCACGTCGCGCAGATCCACCTGACGGGGACGACCAAGCCGGCGCGACGGTGGAAGAAGCGGGTCCAGCAAGATCCACTCGGTACCGGTCAGATCGCTTTCGTAACGCTCCGTCTTGCGGCTATACTGCTTCCGGGTGGTCTCGTTCCAGGGCATGATGTGCCCCCATGGGGTGAGTGTTCACCCACGAAGATACACCATGCGAGACCACCCAACTAGTTTTAGGTCAGGCTCTAAGTGATTTGGCGTAGGAACACCTTGCCGCAGGGGCGGGGAACACCGCCCGGCAAGATGGATAAAATTAAAGATTTTCGGTTCAGCCCCGCAGGGGCGGGGAACACCATTATACACTGATCCGCTGTATCGGGGTGGACATGACCGGAAAGACAGTTTTTTGGCCGGCGCGGTCGGAACCGCATTCACGTAGGCATTTCTGTTAGCTGGCGCCAAGATTGCCACTTTCGACGTCAGCGATGCCAGTCTGGCGGCAAACTGCCGGAGTGATCCAGAACAGTCGCCTCCGCCTAGCCACTACGACTACAACCGTCTATAACAGAAAGGAAAAATTATGACGAGCAAGATTGAAACGGCCCTCATCACCGGGGCAGGAAGCGGTATCGGCCGAGCCACCGCGATCGCCATGGCCGAAGCCGGCCGCAATGTGGCTTGTGCCGATATCAACCTTGATGCAGCTGAAACCGTCGCCGCGACCGCGCGCCAACATGGTATCCAGGCCCTGGCGCTTCAGGCGGATGTCGGCGATGTCGCTGAAATCGATCGGATGATTGCCGATGTTGTCGCCGAGTTCGGCAGCCTCGACGTCATCGTCAACAATGCCGGCGTCACCAGGGTCGCCTACATCATGGACCTGACCGAAGCGGATTGGGACGGAATGCACCGCGTCAACGCCAAGGGTGTGTTTTTCTGCCTTCAGGGCGCGGCTCGCCAAATGATCGAACAGGGTAGCGGCCGGATCATCAACATCGCTTCGATCGCCGGTCGCGGCTTTGCCGGGACGTCCAATGCTGCCTACGCAGCGAGCAAGGGTGCCGTCATTAGTCTGACCAAGACGGCCTCGCAGCAACTGGCCCGCCACGGCATCACCGTCAACGCGATCTGCCCCGGCGTTACACGAACCGAAATCGTCAACAACATCGTCGCGAGCCGTGCCCGTGACCAGGGCGTGTCCGAAGACGAAGTCGTCCAGGACATGACGAAGCGGATTCCCTTGCAACGGGCCAACGACCCCGAGGACATCGCCGCGATGGCGCTGTTCCTGGCATCGCCGGGCGCCCGCAACATCACCGGCCAGTGCTACAATGTTGATGGCGGATTGGTCACCAGTTGATCGTTACCGATTGCGCACGTGCCGCCGTCCGGGTCTGACCCGTGGCGGCATCACCGCAGGATCATGCTAACCAGTTGTGCGACTCCCTGTCCGATTTCGCTCTCCAGTGGGAAGGACAGCATGCCCATGACCGAGTAACCCAGCAGCCAGGGCATCAGATAGAATCGGAACATGTAGAAGAACCATGCCACATACAACGGGATGACCAACGGAATCAGAAACCCGGGCGTGATCGGGTCGAACAGACGGATCAGCGGGTCGGTAACCCGTACGAAGAACCGCATGAAAAAGAAGCTGCTGTTTTGCGGCAGGAATATGCCCATGCCGAAGCGGCCGATCAGCGTCCACATCACCATGCCCATGGCATAATCAATCATGATCACCCAGAGCGGAAACGCGTCCATTTTCAGACCCCTCTACGCTGAACGGCTGGTCCCGAAACCGGTCCCCGATGAGGCCGGAGCATAAACGAGATTGCCCCGTGACGGGAGAGATTTTGCCAACTTACGCCGGCTATTCGAGAGTAGTCTGCGTCTCTGACGGTTGATGATCTCGGCAGCTGGCGCAGCAGGAGCTCTGCGTCGGGCGTGTGATCGGGGATTGCCACGGCGACGGGTTTGTCCATAATCGCGAACGAGAATCGGCATTCGGCGCAATCGACAACGCTGCGCCAGGCGCATCCTGTGATCCCCGGGAGATGAAAATGACAAGAACCATCAATCACTGGATCGGTGGCGCGCCCGTCGCTGGCAACAGCGGGCGTAGCAGCGAAGTCTTCAACCCGGCCACCGGAGAGGTTCAGGCGACCGTTCCCCTTGCCAATGCCAATGAGGTCGATGCAGCGGTCGCCACAGCGGCCGATGCGTTCAAGACCTGGTCGGTACAGCCGCCTTTGCAGCGGGCGCGGGTGATGTTCCGGTTTCGCGAACTGCTTGAGACGCATCGCGCGGAACTCGCGGCCATCATCACATCCGAACATGGCAAGATCTTGTCCGATGCCGAGGGGTCGGTCATCCGGGGCATGGAGGTCGTCGAATTTGCCGCCGGTATCCCGCATCTTCTCAAGGGCGAGTTTACCGAGCAGGTCGGGGCCGGAATCGACAGTTGGTCGGTCCGGCAGCCTCTCGGCGTCTGCGCCGGAATCACACCATTCAACTTTCCGGCCATGGTGCCGCTGTGGATGTTCCCGGTCGCGCTGGCCTGCGGCAATACCTTCGTCCTCAAGCCTTCCGAACGCGACCCGGGCTGCAGTGTTCGACTGGCTGAACTGCTGAAGGAAGCGGGTCTGCCGGACGGCGTCTTCAATGTGCTTCACGGCGACAAGGACACCGTCAATGCACTCCTGGTTCATCCCGGGATCGAGGCTGTGAGTTTTGTCGGCTCCACCCCGATTGCCGAACATGTCTACCGGACCGGCGCGGCCCATAACAAACGCGTGCAGGCCCTGGGCGGCGCCAAGAACCATATGGTGGTCATGCCCGACGCCGATATCAGGCAGGCAACCGATGCCCTGATGGGCGCGGCCTACGGTTCGGCCGGCGAACGCTGTATGGCGGTGTCGGTCGCCGTTGCGGTCGGCGATGCCGGCGACGCGTTGATGGATCACTTGGTCCCACGGGTACGCGGCCTGAAGATCGGGCCGGGCAATGATCCGGAAAGCGAGATGGGGCCTTTGGTGACCGCCGCGCACCGGACTCGGGTCGAAAGCTATATCGACCAGGGTGTAGCCGAGGGAGCAGATCTCGTCGTCGACGGCCGCGGCCTCAGGCTGCAGGGATATGAGAACGGCTTCTACATCGGTGGCTCACTGTTCGACAACGTGTCCAGTGACATGACGATCTACCGCGACGAGATCTTCGGGCCGGTGCTGTCCGTGGTGCGGGCCAGAGATTATTCGGATGCGGCGGATCTGGTCAATGCCCATGAACTGGGCAACGGAGCTGCGATCTTTACCCGTGACGGTGATGCGGCACGGGAGTTCGCCAACCAGGTCAAGATCGGCATGGTCGGCGTGAATGTGCCGATCCCGGTGCCGATGGCGTTTCATAGCTTCGGCGGCTGGAAGCGCTCCCTTTTCGGCGACCATCATATGCACGGCCCCGAGGGGGTGCGCTTTTACAGCCGTTACAAGGTCGTTACGGCGCGCTGGCCGACCGGGATCCGTGCCGGTGCCGATTTCGTCATGCCGACGATGCGCTGATCCCGTTTCCGGCAGTTTCTATCCCCTGTTCGCGCCGAGCAGGGTGTCCTTGCGGCGGACCTTCATGATCGCATGCGATTCCGGTGTGCCGTCATGGAAGGAGCCGAACCATTTGTCCATCGGAACGGTCCCATCGCCACCATAATTGCACTCGAAATACTTGTGGTGCAGGAAATGGAAATAGCGCTGGCCAAGCGAGAAGCTGTGTTTGCCGCCAACCAACAACCGGTCAAAGCCGGCATGACCGAGAGCCGGGGTCAATCCGGTCGCTTGGACATGGAAGATCGCGTGCAGCGGATGTGAAAGCACGACCCAGTGTAGAAGAACACCGCTGAAATACAGGATGTGCTCGACCGGGTGCATCGCCAGTCCCGACCACGGTCCGATATTGACGTTCTTGTGATGCAGGTAATGGACGGTGCGGTACATGAAGCGGACATGAAGCAGGCGGTGTACGAGATAGAAATGGGCGTCCCGAATGAGCGGAATGGCCAAGAACAGCACCACGAACCAGATCGGGTTGGTCTCCCAGTCGAGCCATGGCACGTAGCCGTTGGCGAAGGCCCAGAGTGTTACCACCTCGTAAGCCGTCCACACCCCGCAGCCGCTGACCGCGCTCCAGAAGATGTTGTCTTTTACCTGGTCGCCAAACAGAAACCGTCGATGCTTTGTCCGCGGCCAGTGCCTGTTTTGCTTGTACGCCGTCCCCTGGCCGCGCCGGATGTAAAACCAGAAATGCCACCCGCCGAAGACGACGAAGAGCATGGCGAGATTGCGGCCGTAGATCATTGCGATCCAGTCGAACTGGAAGCTTCGCATGGTCGCCAGTTCAGGTGTCAGATACAGCCAGGTCACAACCGCCAGAGCCATCAACTGGAGATTACGGGGCAGAAAGTAACCGGGATAGCCGAACAGGTACTTGAAGACGGCGACCGGGCGGGGCGGCCAGGCAAACAGCGGCGAGGTTTCAATCGGCACCGTCGGCGACCAATCACCCGCCGGCTCGGCCACATGGCCATGATCATTCGCTGTGGTTTCGGTCATTGCATTTCTCCCGGCCGTGTCCAGATCTATATCCATGACCTGGAAACGGCGTTCTCGTCGGACATCCCGTCATTTCGTTGCAACCTTTTGCCATGTCTGTCATGGGAGTCCGTGTTGCACCCGGTGCCGGACGACGCTATTCGGCCGCCCGCGTCAGTCTGGTCGCATCGGCATGCTGCGCGAATGACGGCATCACGTCATTGGCAAGCATGGTCATCGAGCGTTTGCAGAATGCCGGATCGTCCCATTCATGGGCCATCGCCGTCAGTACGCCGAAATGGCCGGTGAGATCGCGCAGCGCCACCAGCTTGTCGGTGACAGTGCCCGGTGCGCCGTAAGCGCACTGGATTTCCGCGACCTCCTGCCATGTGATCGCTTCGGGATTCGGGTGATCCTCCGGCGCCACGAATCGGGTCAGGCCGCGTGCCCGGATCGAGGACAGGAAGTAACGATACCAGTAGCTCATGGGTCCGTCGGGATTGAACACATAATCATGCGCTTCCTGATCGCTTGGCGCGACGATAATGCTTCTGGACACCCGCCAGATTTCCGGATCGGGCACGCGCCCGGCCGTCTCGCAGCCTTCAGCATAGGCACCCCAGTGGCTGGCGGTATAGCGCGGGTTTAGGAAGGCGGCACCGGAAATTGGAATCCAGCCATTCGCGCCCGCTATACGGGCGCTGCCGGAACTCGGCGACATGATCGAAATCGCAATCGGCGGATGCGGTTTCTGAAACGGCTTGACGAACTGGCCGACGCCAAACTCGATACGCCCGGTGTCTTCAATTCGGACGTTCCAGTACTTTCCGTCCCGCGTATACGGGGGGTCGCCGGCCCAGATCGCGAGAATATGCTCCATGGATTCACGAACCATGTCGCCGCGGTCGGTATCGCCACCGACTTCGAACAGTTCGACATCAGACGACAGGCTGCCGGTTCCAACGCCCATCTGGAAACGTCCCCGGCAGAGATGATCAAACAGGGCGGCCTGCCCGGCGACCTGAGCCGGGTGATGATTGGGCAGGCAGAATACGCCGGTGCCGAGTTTGATCTGGCTGGTTTCGCTGATCAATGTACCGAGGAACACCAGAGGTGCGGTGATCGGCTCGACTGTCGCCGAGGCATGTTCACCGACCCAGACTTCGTGGTAACCGAGCTTGTCGGCAAGCAGGATGGCCTCGCGATCTTCCTCGATGACCTGGGTCTGATCCCGAGTTATGTCGTGAACCGGTTGCATGAACATTCCAAGGCGCATCGCATAAACCTCCCCGTTTCCGCCGACCGCATTGCTCCTAGTATAAAGCATCCGCCGGCGCTGTGCCAGAGAAGCCGTTGTTCCATGTTTTCGCAGACCTGCTCCCGGTCACCGTCCGCCTCACGCTGCCTTGCAGCGGAATTGTGCCGGACCGTCGGCGGCCCGGCCATTCAGTCGCGAGATCAGAACGACGGCGCCGGCCAGTTACGGCGGCGGCAGGCCGCGAGCAGCGTGTTATTCAGAAGACAGGCGATTGTCATCGGACCGACGCCGCCAGGGACCGGTGTGATGACACCAGCGACCTCGACGGCTTCGGCGAACGCAACGTCTCCGACCAGCCGGGTCTTCCCGGGGCCGGGTGCCGGAATTCTGTTGATGCCGACATCGATCACGGTCGCGCCGGGGCGAACCCAGCCACCACGGATCATCTCTGGGCGACCGACGGCGGCGATCAGGATATCGGCAGTGCGGCAGACGGCCGGAAGATCCCGGGTGCGTGAATGGGCTATGGTCACTGTACAGTGTTCCCGAAGCAGCAACGCCGCCATCGGCTTGCCGACGATATTCGAACGGCCGACCACGACCGCATTCAGGCCGGACATGTCGCCGAGGCGGTCCTTCAGCATCATCAGGCAGCCCAGCGGCGTACAGGGCACCAGGACGGGCCGGCCAGTGACCAGCCCGCCGGCATTGATTACGTGAAACCCGTCAACATCCTTCGACGGATCGATTGCGTCGAGTACGGGATCCGGATCGATATGGGCGGGGAGCGGCAACTGCACCAGAATCCCGTCGACCGCATCGTCGTCGTTCAACTCCGCAATCAATGCGAGCAATGAGTCCTGGGTGGTTTCGGTCGGCAGCTTGTGTTCGAACGACTGCATGCCGCAGTCCCGGGTTTGCCGACCCTTGTTGCGAACGTAGACCTGACTGGCCGGATTGTTGCCAACCAGTATGACGGCGAGCCCGGGCTGGTCGCCATGACTGGATGTTCGGTCGTTTACGGCAGCGGCGACCTGCGCCCTGAGAGCGCCCGCAATGGCCTTGCCGTCAATGATTTGCGCATCTGCCATAGTAGTCGTTTTCCATTTGCTTGATTGACGAACCGGCTGTGAAGCGGACAACCGTCCCGGGATCAACGCCAGTGAATCGAGCCGTTACCGGAATCCGCCCAGTCCGCCGGCGCCTTGGGTTCGGGTCAGACATTCGCTGTGCCAAACCACTCTGCCAGCGTCGGAAGCAGGGCCTCCTGGTCATCGCGCACCAGGAATGTCTTGCACCGGCTGTGATGTCCCGCCGCTATGTCGATAGACGATTTGCAACATGCCATTCCTTCGAGAGCATGACCTGCAACATCCGGTTGGCGCGGCCGCCATCCGGATGCGCGGTAACCGAGGCTGTCAGCCGCGCGATATCGTGCTCGTCACGGACGATCCCGTTGATCCGGTTCGACCGGGCTGCCGGCGTTAGCCGGGCCCGTACACCGGACCTGGCCGCCTCGTAAGAGAGTCCGGTCACCGCATGGCCAGGATATCGACCGTGATGAGGTTGCGGAGGAAAATCAGCAGCAACACCAGCACAATCGGCGCGATATCGATATTACCGAGATTGGGAATGAAGTTCCGGATCGGCCGCAAGACCGGTTCAGTGATTCGGTAGAGCACATCCAGTACGATATACACGAACCGGTTATGCGTGTTGATCACGCCAAAATTCACCAGCCAGGACATGATGACGTAGATGAACAGGCACCAGATATAGAGGCTGATGACCGTATCGATAAGAGTGACAAGGGCATACATCGACGTTTTTCGCTCCGGTGTACGACACACTCCAACCCTAATATCTCAAGCTTCGGACGACAAGACTTCGACGCGTGCCGATGTAATATCCGGCTGCCGGAATCGAAATTTCTTGAACAGTAACCGTGCCGCTCTTATGTTTCTGCGGATGCGTGGGGCCGTAGCTCAGCTGGGAGAGCGTCGCGTTCGCAATGCGAAGGTCGGGAGTTCGATCCTCCTCGGCTCCACCAGACTCTCGTTCCATATCGAATTCCAGCGAGGACCACGGACGACGATAGTGTGGGTTCGGAACAAGCCAGCCAGAATCGCCCCAACCTGTCCGCCCATTGCCGCAGGGTTGCCGCGGTTGTCCTCGTCCTGTTTATCACATGATCGGGTTGTCTTGTCCCACACCGATGCGACAGAATTTTCCAGCCCGCCTGGCACTGACGCATTACCAGCGCGTTATCGACCGCGATCCGGAAAATACCGACGGCTGGAGTCAGAATGGCTTCGCGCTGCGTAAACTTGGCAAACTCGAACAGGCTGCCTACTTCTATTATCAGGTCTTCGAGATTGTCCTGTTTCACCTCGGCGCCAAGTCCCGTCTCGGTGCGCTCAATCTCTCGGTCGATCAACTGCACAAGGCCGTAGAAATGGCCGAGATCCTCGAGCGGGCCTGCCCGGACGGTTACCCGGAACTGTCGGCGCTACGGCAGGCGATCGAGACCTGTCGCAGTTCGGGTGGCGCCGTGAAATGGGACAAGCAACCGGGCGGATGACCCTGTCGGTAACATTGACCGGGCTTGCTGTCGCCGCTGTAGTGTTCGGATGGGCCAATTGGCGGCAACGTCGCGACAGGGAGCGGGAGCCCGGTGATGTCAGCCTGCTGCCGCTCACATTGATCCAGATGGCCGCCATCGTCGCAATGCTCGTGATGTTAGGCCATCTGGTCAGCCTGCTGACCGGAGCTCCGTTCCGCGGCCGAATCGATTACTGACGCGGCTTGCTGGATCGCCTGGTCCACGGCCTCGCGATCGACTTCGGTTTCGACCCGGATGCACACGAAACCGCCATCGCCCGTGTAGCCATCCGGGCTGTCAAGGACCTGCCAGCGGCGTCCGACGACCTGCAGGGTCCGCATGGTTCCATCGCGGTCGGGGACCATGCCCTTGGCACGCACAAGACCGAGAGCCGGGGCGGCCAGGCGGCCGGCCAGATCTCGCGCATCGACCGGTCGGGTCAGCTTGAACGACGCCGAATGGTGAGTGACGGCGGACCCCGATCCGGTCCGGGCGGCGTGATGGCCCTGGATGCCGTTGCCTGCGGCGTCGGCAGAATCGATGACCGCCTCCGGTGTGACGGCGGCCTGAATCGTCGACAGGACCCGGGCCTCGTTCGCGATCTGCGAAAGCCAGAGATGCAGATCCGTTTCCGCAGGTTTGCCGATCAGGTCGGCCTTGTTCAGAACGATGATGTCGGCGGCCTGCAACTGGCGAATGATGGTGTCGGCCAGATACGTGTCTGCGGCCCTCGCCTGCACGGTCTCGGCGTCGGCGATCACCACCGTCGCGTCAAGCCGACAAGCTTCAAGCAGCCCCACAGACTGCGCAACGGCATCCGGCAGGGCTACGCCGCTTGCTTCGAGCAGAATGTGGTCCGGGCGGGGGGCGAGTCGTGACAGATCCTGCAACGCCCCCATCATGTCGCTGCCATAACTACAGCAGACACAACCGCCGGCAATACTGATCATGGTGTCGTCGCGCGCCTTGATCAGATCCTCGTCGATCGGCAGACTGCCAAATTCGTTTACCAGAACAGCCAGCCGCCGGCCGTCGGCATTGCGAAGCAGATGGTTGACAAGGGTCGTCTTGCCGGCGCCGAGGTATCCGCCGATGACCGTGACCGGCAACGGCGGATCATTGTGTGACCGAACCATGGTCAGAGGTCCGATGCCGGGAAGACCCGTCCGCCGAGCACCGTGCCCCAGACCCGGACATCCTTCAGGTTGTCCGGTCCGATTTCGACAGGATCGTCGTCTAGGACGGCAAAATCGGCGCGTTTGCCAACCTCGATGGACCCGACCTCGCCATCGATCTTGAGCGTGTAGGCGGCGCCTAGCGTGATCGTGCGCAGGGCATCATCAAGGCCGATCCGTTCCACCTCGCCGAGAATCCGGCCTGTCGCGGTCAGCCGGTTGATCGCGCACCAAGCCGTGAAGAACGGTCCGAGCGGCGTAACCGGCGCGTCGGAATGGATCGCCATCGGTACGCCAGCGGCAAGCGCCGTGGCACAGGCGTTCATCCGCCGTGCCCGGTCAGGCCCCACGGTCAATGCATGATGCTGATCGCCCCAGTAAAAATGATGATTCGGAAACAGATTGACGCACATGCCAAGTGTCTTCATGCGCCGGAACTGCGCTGCATCGGCCAGTTGGCAATGCTGCAGGGTGAAGCGATGGTCGGCGACCGGCGTCCGCGCCAAGCTACGTTCCATCGTATCAAGGACCAGAGCCGTTGCTTCGTCGCCATTGGTATGGATATGGACCTGTACGCGGTGGGCCAGGGCGAGATCGAACATCTCCTGGAGCTGGTCGGGTGCGACATACCAAAGTCCGTTTGGCGCCCCGTTGTAATAGCCGGGCCAGCGCAGCCGCGCCGAAAACCCCTGGATCGAACCGTCAGACACCACCTTGATGATGCCGAGCCGCAACCGGTCGGTGCTTTTCTTCCCCAATTCCAGCGCTCGTTCCACCATTTGTTGCGGCGTCAACGTGATCATGCGGCGCAGCGATACGATGCGGGCCGGGAAATCGGCCTCTCCGGTCACCCGCAGCATCATGTCGACGGCGTCGTCGGGAAGCTGGCTGGCGAGATCGGCCGCGGTGGTGACACCCTTGCGTACGCAAAGCCGTGCGAACTGCCGCAATCCGGCCTCGTCACAGGCGAGGACGTCGCGATCGAAACCGACATGCTGGCCGGCCATCATCATCGCGTCAGGTCCCTTGAGCTCACCCGTCGGCAGGCCGTCGGAACCGAGCGGTACGCCTGGATGATTGATGCCGCCGCGCAACAGGCCGGCGAGATCCAGAGCCCGGGTATTGACATTCATGATGTGGCCACTGGCGTGCAGGACGCCGACAGGCCGTCGCGGCGATACCCGGTCGAGATCTTCACGGACGCAGCGCCGATTGCCGAAGTAAATCGGATCGAGGGCCCATCCGGCGACCGGTGCATCTTCGTCATCACGGTCCGCCGCGGCCGCGGTCAACCGCGCCACCACCTCGTCGATTGTGCTGGCGCC
This sequence comes from Thalassobaculaceae bacterium, assembly GCA_963422445.2. GTDB lineage: Bacteria > Pseudomonadota > Alphaproteobacteria > Thalassobaculales > Thalassobaculaceae. Next base: position 6,430,933 of record OY729512.2, on the reverse strand, counting down.
GGTCCAGGTGCGGCCATCGGGGTCGACCCGGTCGAAATAGCCGCAATAGACATAGCGCCAGAAGGTTCCTTCCATGACATGGCTGTGCCCTTCGACCAGGCCCGGCATCAGGATCTTGTCGGCGAAACGGTCGTCGACCAAGTGATCGCCCCAGCCGGTCAGATCGTCGCGTGACCCGGCCCCGAGAATTCGCCCGTCCCGCACGGCTACATGGCTGGCAACGGGATTGGCCGGGTCCATCGTCAGGATTCGCCGGGCCGGATAGATCGTGAAGGTCATGACGTGGGTCTCCCGTCATTGCGTGCCGCCGCGCCGTCGAGTAACTCGGCGATCGTTGTGGTCAGGATCTCGAGATCCCGGTCTGTTGACAGCCGGTGATCACCATCCTTGATCAGGCGAACCTGGACATCCTGACAATCGATATGGTCGGCGATCCGGATTGCCGTCATCCACGGAACATCAGGATCATCCATGCCTTGCAGCAACCGGACTGGTGCATCGATACGCAGAGGACTGCGAAGCACGAGGTTGTTACGGGCGTCTTCAATCATGGCCATCGTGAAGATCGTGGGCTCGTCACTGTACTGTGACGCTTCGCGGTAGATTCCGTCGCGCTCCAGCGCGACCCGGATCTCTTTGCTGAACTTTGGCCACATGATGTCCTCGGTAAAATCCGGCGCCGCGGCAATGCCCACCAAGCCTGCGACCTTTTCCGGTCGACGCTGTGCCGTCAACAGCATCATCCAGCCGCCCATGGAAGACCCGACTAAAATCTGCGATCCTTCGGTCTTTGCGTCGAGGATGGCCAGCGCATCGGAATGCCAGAGGCCGATCGTGCCGTCGGCGAAATCGCCGGAGGATTGTCCGTGGCCCTGGTAGTCAAATCGCAGAAAGGCTTGTCCGCGTTGTCGCGCGAAAGCCTCCAGCGCCAGGGCCTTGGTTCCGGTCATGTCCGAGGCGTAGCCGCCGAGAAACACGATTCCGGGTGCCTGGCCGGGTGTCCTGTGATATGCGATGCGCGCTCCGTCGGACTTGACGATGCAGGATACCGGTTCGTCGTCCGATGCGCGGGAGGCTTCCATCATTGCGCTTCACTCCGGATTTGGGTGCCGTCACTGGCAATCGGGACAGAACAGGACATGATCGATCCTAACAGTGTCAATGCCGACTTCGAAATGTTTCGCCCAGAGCCGCAGGACCGTGCGCCGACAGTGATGCAGGTCCTGCCGGCACTCCATTCCGGAGGGGTCGAGCGCGGCACCGTCGATGTTGCCCGGGCCTTGGTTCTTGCCGGCTGGAACGCGGTTGTGGTGTCTGCCGGCGGTCCGATGAGCTATGAACTTGCGCAGGTCGGCGCGACGCACGTCACACTTCCGGTCGGCGCCAAGAACCCGCTCAGATGGTGGCAGAACTACCGGCATCTCGTCGATATTGCAAGATTCCATGACGTTGACATCATTCATGCCCGGTCCCGGATGCCGGCATGGATCGCCTGGCGTGCAAGCCGCGAGCGGCAGGTGCCGCTGGTCACAACGTTTCACGGCCGCTATGGCGATTCCAATCCGCTCAAGAAAATGCACAATTCGGTGATGAGCCGCGGTGACAGGGTCATTGCCATTTCCAACTATATCGCCGGCGAGGTCGTTCGGCGTTACGCCGTCGGTGAAAATCAGCTCCGGGTCATCCCGCGCGGCATCGACCTCGAAATGTTCGATCCGGACCGGGTGTCCGCCGATCGGATGATCAGGCTGGCATCGGCATGGAATCTACCGGACGGCGTTCCGGTGATCATGTTGCCTGGTCGTATCACGCGGTGGAAGGGGCACGAATTGCTGGTCGATGCGTTGACCCGCCTTGGCGATCAGCCATTCTGTTGCGTGATTGTCGGGCCTTACAGGAGCAAAACGCGCTACAAGCAACACCTTGAAGACTATATTGCCGAGCGAGGGCTCTTGTCGAAGGTGCATCTCGTCGGCGCCAGCAACGATATGCCGGCAGCCTACAAGCTGGCCGATGTCGTGGTGTCCGCGTCGCTCGATCCGGAACCCTTCGGCCGGGTCATTGTCGAGGCCCAGGCAATGGGCCGGCCTGTCGTCGCCAGCAATCACGGGGGCGCAGCCGAGTCGATGATCCATGAGTCTACCGGCTGGCTGGTCGAGCCAGATGATGCGGACTCGCTGGTATCCGGTATCCGGAGAGCTCTGGCAATGTCCGCGCAGGAACGTATCAGACTGTCCGTGACTGCAATGACGCATGCCCGGCGTCATTTTTCCCGCGATGTCATGTGTGCCCGTACGCTTGTGGTCTATTGCGAGCTGTTGCCGAATCCGCCAAAGCTGATCTGATTCAATGCCGGCTGCCGGACAGTCCCGTACTGCCCCACCGGTCCGCGGCGGCTTGCTGTTCCGGATCAGTGATCGCGGTCGCGCGCAACGAAGGATTTGCCATCGGGGCTGCGCTCAAGATCGATCGTGTTGCCGGCATCATCACGGTGTTGCGCCCGGGTCTTGCCCGGGGCCTGCTCGCGAAGCTTGTTCCGGCGCGCCCGGTCGAGCCGGCCGATCAGCTTGAAGCCATACCAGATGACGACCAGGATCAGGATGAGGAAGAGAATCTTGTTCAGGCTGAACATCGCTGTCTCGTTCGGCCAAGTTGCGGAAGTACCGGGAGTATACACGACTCCGATGCATTCGGCATCGGCCCACCGTCGTTGCGGGGAGACCTGTTCAGCCGGAATATTCGACGATGTCGGCCCGTCGCCGCCGCCAGATCTCGGTCCGGGCGAATCGCGTCACCACGCCGTGCAGAGGTATCGGATCAAGCTTGTTCACCGGTAGTGGCGCCTGTTCGGGATCCCCGTCACAGACGAGGTCGGCGAGAACCGGACCCATGGCGGTGGCCAGGGCGACGCCGCGGCCATTGCAGCCGAGCCAGGTGAACACGCCGGGCGCGAGCACATGCAGACGCGGCAGGAAGTCCGGCGTCATGGCGACCAGACCGTTCCAGGCATACTCCCAGGCGATGTCTCCGATCTGGGGAAAGTTCCGTTTCAGGCGGGCTCCGACATGGGCCTTCAGGCGTGTTTCGGTCTTGATGTCGAGGATCAGCGCGGCGCCGCTGACCAGCCGTCCGTCCGGGGCGTAGCGGGCAAAGTGCAGGTCGCCACGCGTATCGGAAAGCCCGTGTCGGCCTGGCAATACAGACTTCCGGACATTGTCCGACAGCGGCTGCGTTGCCATTTGCCAGGTCTTGACGGGAATGATTGTGCGACGCAGTTGCGGCCACAGATCGTCACTGTAGGCGTTGGTTGCAAGGACCACCCGTTCGGCCGTGACCGTGCCCGATGGTGTCCGGACAACCCATCCGGCCGGGCTGTGCTCAAGAGCCGTTGCCGGTGTCCGGGTAAAGATCCGGGCGCCCTGTTCGGTCGCCGCCCGGGCCAGGCCGCGGGCATAGACAAGCGGCTGGACCGTGCCGCCATCATGCGCGATCCAGCCGCCATGCCAGGCGTCCGAGCCGATCAGGTCCGACAGTTGTTGGCGTGTCAGCAGGCTGACCCGGGCGCCGCGGCGTCCCCAGTCCTCGATCCGGCGTTCGGCCAGTCGAATCCGGCCCGGCGAGTGGGCCGGCTGGATCCAGCCATTCTGTTCGCCGGCGCCGGTCATGCCGAATCGCGCGACAAGATCGAAGACGAGAGCAGCGGAATCGCGGATCAAAGCGATCGTCGTCTCGCCCTTCTCGGATCCAAAACGTTGCAGAACTTGCGCCGGGTCGGCCTTCGACAAGGTCGGAATAACGAGGCCATTGTTCCGTCCGGAGGCTCCGAAACCGATCTCGCTGGCTTCCAACACGACGGCATCGGCCCGTCCCGACAGATGCAGTGCCGTCGAAAGGCCGGTAAATCCGGCGCCGACGATCACTACATCGGCGGTGATGTTACCGTCGAGCGATGTGGTGGAAACCGGCGGCGCTGCCGTTGCGGCCCAAAGCGACGGCGGCATTGCGGCAGCTCTGGCGATCAACGGCATGGCAGACCTCTCGCTTTCACAGTTGGGCATCAACAGTGGGCATCCGGCCAGGAGACAGACGCAGGGGACCGGTAAGCGCAACGCCACGGCCATGATGTCCAATGCCGCAATGGCATTCAAGCCGGCCGGAGTGGCACGAAATCGGCATCACCGAGCCTGCACTCCACGCTGTGACCTGGCCGTTAGCCTGGCCGCGACCGGGGAAACAGCGACTTGAGATCGAATGCCGGATTTTCGATCTGTCCGGGATCAGGGCTGCGTCCGGCCTTCAGCAATCGGCTCGCGGTCATGTAAGCCGCGGAATCATTCATGGCGTCGACAGCTAGCAAAGTCCGGTCCCGGTAGTACCAGACCGACCGGGCGCCGGTCCGCTTGCCGGGCCGGATCACCGTTGTCTCATACCCCCGGTTCAGCCCGGCGATCTGCAGTTTGACGTCGAACTGGTTCGACCAGAACCAGGGTAATGGCTGATAAGGTGCATCCAGGCCCGTCACGGCCGCCGCCGCCGCGGCGCCTTGGTCGGCTGCGTTCTGGACCGATTCAAGGCGGACAGACGCGTCGCGATAGATGAATTGCGTACAATCACCTGCCGCCACGATCGCCGGATCCGACGTCCGGCAGGTGGAATCGACAATAATCCCGTTATCGGTCTCAAGGCCGGCCGCCGCTGCGAGACCATCATTCGGGCTGATGCCGATACCGGCAATCGCGAAATCGATCGTCAGTGTCTCGCCGTTGTCAAGAACGGCACGGGCAACCCGTCCGTGCTCTGCCTGAAGCCGGCTGAGCCCGACAGCTTCCCGGATGGTCACGCCATGGCTGGCATGCAGGTCCCGAAAAAAATTCGATGTTGCGGGTGCCGCGACACGCTGCAGGATCCGTTTGGCTATCTCGATGACGGTCACGCGCAGCCCGAGTATCGCCGCGACTGCGGCGACTTCAAGACCGATGTAACCGCCGCCAATGATCAACAGCAAACGGCCTGGAGCAAATTCGCCGGCAATCAGATCAATATCGGCCAGTGTACGCAGGGTATAGACGCCGGGAAGATCCCCGCCGATCCCTTTCGGCAGTCTGCGGGGGGCCGAACCAGTGGTCAGCGCCAGATGGTCATAGTCGAGCCGTGTTCCGGTCGAAAGAAGAACCCGGCGACTTGCACGATCGATCGTCTCGGCTTTGGCGCCGAGATGCAGGGTCACGTTCTGCTCCTGATACCAGCGTTCCGGACGAATCAGCAATCGCGCCCGATCCAGGTCGCCGAGCAGGTATTTCTTCGAGAGTGGCGGCCGTTGGTAGGGAACGACCGGTTCGTCGGAGACCAGGTCGACCGGCCGGTCGTCACCGAAAGCCCGCAACTCCGCAATCAGCGATGCCGCGGCCTGACCGCCGCCGATCACGACAAGACGTTGCGTCACTGTTGACCTCCGTTGCCGCTCCGTTCCGATATCGGAGACAAGGCGATCAGATGCGGGCGGGGTAGCAGCGCGCCGTCCGGCCCGGATCACAGCCCGAACCGATGCCAATGCGCCCGGGCTTCGAGACCGGCCAGCAGGGGCTCGGCCCAGTCTGCCGCCAGAGCCGGATCGAACGGGTCCGGCGGTGCGCCGGAGATACCGTTGCCGAGCCGGCGCAGTAGTCCCTGACGCGGGCTGACCGTCCGAAAACGGAGTTTTTCGCCATAGCGTTCGCGCAAGACCGAATACATGTCGCCAAGCCCGTCGATGAGGCCGAGTTTCAGGGCTTTTTCGCCGGTCCAGAAGGCGCCGCTGAACAGTTCATCTTCGTCGCCTTTCAGCTTGACGCCGCGGCGGCTCCGGACATGATCGCAGAACCGCTGGAACATCTCTGTCTGGATCTGACGCAGATGCGCGACATCGTCCGGATCTTCGGTACGAAACGGATCCAGCATTCCCTTGCGCGGCCCCGTGACATGGACACGCCGTTCGATGCCAAGCCGGTCAATTGCCTTGTCGAAACCGAATCCCGCCGATATAACCCCGATGGATCCGATAATCGAGTTTGCGTTAGCGTGGATCTCGCTTGCGCCGAGTGCGATCCAGTAGCCGCCTGACGCGGCGACATCTTCGCAGAAGGCGAAGACCGGTTTCTCCTTCTCCCGCGCCAGGTTGCGAATGCGTTGCTGTATCAGATCCGACTGGACGGGCGAGCCGCCGGGTGAGTTGATCAGCAGGGCGACGGCCCGGGTTCTCCGCCCGGCAAAGGCCGCATCGAGCTGCCTGGTGATCCGGCGCAGGCTAAGGCCCCGTTGCAGGGGGCCGTGATCGCCGATCACGCCAGCCAGACGCAACACCGACACGACCGGAACGCGGCGGCGCAGCGGGATTAGTTTAGCGAGCGACGGCATCATGCGCCGATCCTGTTCGACCGGTCCGGTCCGGCAGCGCGTTCATTTCTTGAACAGGCCTTTCTTCGGGTGACGACTATTCAGCATTGCCAGGCCAAACAGCAGCAAACCAAACACCGCGAAGACGAGGAATGCCGGCGCCAACAGCACCGATGTTAGCACCGGATGCCAGAGATACGGATGCAGATGCCGTTCAATTGCCGGCTGCAGCAACTGCAGACTGTTCGAATGAAGCACATTCCAGAGCGTTCCGATATCAGTCAGCATGAAACTGCTAGATTCAATGGCGTTATAGGCATCGAACAGGAGGATGACCACGCATACTGCAAGCAGCAATACGGCAACGAAGAGAACCACTCTGCGCATGCCAACCTTCCAGTACGCCGTCGAGACCACGACGTAAAATCATTACATGAATGCTACAATAATGCAGTTCGAACGCGAAATGCAAGCTCTCCGTCATAAACGGCGCGGTTGTCTTTCGGGATTTGTCCGCGTGGCTGGATGGTATCGGCACGACTCTGCGCCAAAGTCCGGGGCGGCGTGGCACTCATGTCCGGTTGACCCGATATCGGCCGGGCATAAGTGACGACACATGCCGCAAAAGGTCTTGCCAGGTTTTTGTGCTGGCGCCGCCGCGGCATGTCCGGTCAGGCGCCGATGAGCAGGTCGTATATGGCAAGACCCAGCAGCCGGGCCGCAAGCAGTGTCAGCAGCCCCTTGAAGAACAGGCCGAAGATTTTCTCGGGGAGTTTCTCGAGTACCGTCCGACCGGTCACCGTGCCGAGAAATCCCGTTGCAATCATGCCCGCGACCAGAGGAACCCATTCGGCAAAGGCGAACCCGATCAGGCCGAACACCACGATCTTCAGACCATGTTGCAGGGTTGCACAGATCGCGTGGGTGCTGACCGTGGTCATGCGACCGAGCTTCTCGGGCGAAAGAAAAGCCCCAATCAGCAGCCCGGTTGCTCCGACGAACATGCTCGCGAAGGTCGTGGCGATGCCGATTGGCACGAATGCCGCGGGTCCGACATCGCGTTTGGCCAGTTTCGGTCCCCATACGATCCACAGTACAAAGGCGCCAAGGACGAGGCGGAGAACCTCTCGGGGCAGGGCGACGACGACCTGGCCTGCTACCGCGGCGCCGATCAGCGAGCCGACGATAAAATACGCGAAGATGCGCCAGTCGAGATGTTGCCGCATCATCAGGGCCCGGCCGCCATTCGATCCGACCTGCACGGCACCATGTACCGGAATAACCGCGATGGCCGGAATGATCGATGCCATCGCCGCCAACATCATCACGCCGCCGCCGAGACCGAAGGCGGCGGTTACAGCCGATGTGAAATAACTGAACGCGATGAGGAAAGCCGCTTCGGCGGTGGTTATGTCGGTGGGCAGAAACTCCATTGTCTTTACCTTCGGCGCAGGGCGTGTGGCGGTGACGTGAAAATTCGTGACAACAGCCAGCCTCCGCCGTAAGACTACCGCCGATTTCGAAACGGGGGAGCTAGATGGCGGATTCGATAACCGCGTCGGGGCGGTCAGCCGAAACAACGGCGACCGGACCCACAGCCGAACCGGCGCTGGACCGGCTGTTCAGGGCGGCGCGGACCCATAACGTCTGGACTGGCCGGCCGGTCAGCGATGCGACCTTGCATGACCTTTACGACCTAATGAAAATGGCTCCGACCAGCGCTAATATGTGCCCGGTCCGGATTGTCTTCGTCAAGGGGGCGATAGCGAAGGAACGGCTGCGGCCGGCGCTCGTTTCCGGCAATGTGGAGAAGACCATGACGGCGCCGGTCTGCGCGATCCTCGCCCACGATCTTGAGTTCTGGAAACATTTGCCGCGCCTGTTTCCGCACAAGGACATGACCGGGATGTTTCGTGACAACCCGGACATGGCCGCGCAGGCGGCGTTCCGTAACGGATCGCTGCAAGGTGGGTATTTCATCCTGGCGGCCCGTGCCGTCGGTCTCGACTGCGGTCCGATGTCGGGGTTCGATAACACTGCGGTCGACTCGGCATTTTTTGCCGGAACCTCGTTCCGATCGAATTTTCTTTGCAATCTCGGATATGGCGATGGCAGCGGACTCTGGCCGCGTGCGCCGCGCCTTGATTTCGCTGAGGCGTGCGAAATTCTCTGATTGCCCACCCTGATGTCCAACAATTGCCACATTCGCGGACAAAACTCACACAGCTGGGCCATGGATATTGGAGAGTCTTTTGAAAGTTGTGGTCATGGCCGTTGGCTGTCTGGTCCTGATCGTCGCGGGGGCGCTGTTGGGACCGGGGCTTGTCAACTGGAACAGTTACAAGCCGGCCATCACGGCCGCCATTGCCGAGCATACCGGTCATCACCTCGAGATCGACGGGTCGATCGAACTCCAGGTCCTGCCGTCGCCGCGTTTCACGGTTTCGCAGGCCCGGCTCGCGACTATCTTTGGCGGTGAAGACGCGGGTCTTGTCCGCCTCGACATGGTGCAGGCGCGGGTGGCGCTGGTGCCGCTGCTCGGTGGCGTACTGCTGGTCGAATCGCTCGATCTGATCCGTCCGGTCATCACGCTCGACTTGCCGGCCGACGGACGCGGCAACTGGTTGTCCGAATCGACGGGGTCGCGATTGCGTCAAGCATTCGCACTGGTTGGCAGGACTGGCTCCCGCGCAACGGTCCGGTATGACCACGTCGAGATCGTTGACGGCACCATCGATGTCTGGGACGGGGCAAATGGGCAGACCCACCGGATCGAGCATTGCAATGTGGTGATTTCGTTGTCCGCGCCCGGCCGGCCGTTCGAGGCGGAAGCAACCGGGATCTATCGCGGCACCAAGTTTGCGGTGTTCGCCCGTCTTGGTGACGCCGGCCCCGGAAATCCGGCTCCGGCCTCGCTGCGGGTCGAGATGCCGGACGATCTTGGCCAGTTTACCTTCAGAGGTACGGTCGATTTCGATCGAGGAACTGCCATAGCGGGCGAGGTCGCGGTCGAGGCCGGAGACTTCCATGCCCTGGCAACGACGATTGCTGCCACCCTGGATTCTGGCGATCGACTTCCACCATTCCCGAGACAGCCGCTCAAGATCCAGGCTGCGGTCACGGCGACATCCGCGGCGGCGAATGTCAGCAATCTGGATATGCAACTTGGCGGGACGCGATTGACCGGCGTCTTGCAGACGGAGTTTTCCGAGGAGCCGATTGTCACGGCCGATATCGCGCTCGGACATCTCGATCTGAATGTGTTTTCAGAGCGTGGCGGAGCGATGAACGCCGCGACGGATTCGACGGTGATCCCGGCTCCAGCGCTGCTGGTTCTGCCGACCGGCGTCACGGCATTTCTGTCGCTGTCGGTCGACTCCGTCAGTCTCGGCAAAGGGACGATCCGCAAGCTGAATTTCGAAGGGACTCTGGACCGCGGTGCTCTGGCTGTCGAAGTCCTGACGGCAAAACTGCCGGGCGGGACCAACGCCCGTCTTGACGGCATGCTTTACGCCGACGGTGAAATACTGCGTTTTATTGGCCGGTCCGACGCAGCGTCGGACAATCTGCAGGCCATTCTCAAATGGTGGGATGTCCCGCTGCCCGATCTGTCGTCCGACCGTTTGCGCCGTGTGGTGTTCGGTGCCGAGATCGATGTTTCGCCCGATCATCTGCAACTCGATCAATGGCGCATGGACATTGATTCGACCAAGGTTACGGGAAGCCTGCAGGCTCGGTTCAGCGAGCGCCCGGCTTTCGGGCTCGATATCGTCGTCGACACGGTCAATCTCGACGCCTATCTTCGCAGCGGCGTGGATGGACCGGGAGAGATCAAGCCGGCAACCGACGATCCGGATGCAGTTGCCGACGCCCTGATTGCTGCGGTTGATGCCGATATCCGGGTGCGGATTGGCGAAGCCCGGTATCGGGAGATGGTCCTGCACAGGGTTTATCTCGATACCCTGTTGCGTTCAGGGCAGATCATGATACGCGATCTGTCGGTCGATGACCTTGCGGGTGCGGCTCTGTCGGTGTCCGGCACGGTTGAAGGACCCATTGCCGCGCCCGAGTCCGATCTCAAGGTTGTTGTCGAAGCAAGTTCGGCGGCCCGGCTGGCGAGGCTCGTCGGCCTGGAAGTGACGGATACGGTCAAGACACTCGGTCATTTTCATCTGACGTCCCTGGTGTCCGGGACGCTTGATGACCTGGCCGTGGACGGTACGCTGGAAACTTTGGGTGGGTCCTTCGAGATCAAGGGCCGAGTGGTTCCGGAGGCGTTGCCGCCACCGATGAACTTGTCTGTTGTCATGCAGCATCCGGATGCTGGCCAGATCGTCGGGGGACTGGTCGGCGGCGCGGCATGGCAGGATTTGCAGCTTGGTTCCGGGATTCTCTCGGCGACCCTGGTTTCGCGTCCGGATGACGGGATCGATCTCGATGCAACCCTTGAGCTCGCTGGAGGGCGGCTGCACACTGCGGGCGTGGTTCGGCCGTTCGTGGAGGCTCCGTCGCTGGAGACCGAAGTATCGTTTTGGCATCCCCGTTTCGGTAAGTTGCTGCAGCAGTTGGCGCCCGACTTCAATCCGGCGCCGGAGGCTGCCGGTGCTGCGACCGCCAGGTTCGCCGTCCGGGCCGACGCGGACAATGTCACCGTGCCCAACATCGAACTCGCAGTCGGATCGGTGCATCTTTCGGGTGACGGCATGATCAATCTGCAGGGCGCGCGGCCAAAACTGGCGTTGACAGCCCGGATCGACACGCTTGATCTCGGCACCTGGTGGCCGGTGACAATGGCGATCCCGCTGATCGCGGCCGAGTCGGCTCCGGCCCAGCGGTCCAACGGACACTGGTCGCGCGAAACGATTGACCTTGCCGTGCTTCAGACTGTCGATGCCTCGGTGATGGTCATTGCCGATCGGTTCGGATATCGGTCGACCGTTGTCGACGACCTGGAGGCTGCATTCGAGATCGAAGATGGCGTTTTGACGCTTGATACGTTCACCGGAATCCTGTTTGGCGGCATGTTGTCAGCGACCGGATCCCTTACGTCCGGTGATATACCCGAAATGGCCCTGACGATCAATGTCCGGGACGCCGTCATTGATTCGCTCGAGGCCGGGCCACAGATGTTCAGCGGTGTCCTTGACAGTGAAGCCTACCTGAAAAGTGCCGGCCGGTCGGCATTCACGATGATGGCGGCGCTCTCCGGCGACGGGCGGTTCTCGCTCCGCGACGGGGTCGCCGATGGTATGGATCTGCCGGCCATGGCAGAGCTTTTTGATTCGGGGGAAGGCGCGTCAGACCTGCTTGCCTACGCGCGTGAGGCGGCCGTGTCAGGCCGCACGGAATTTGAAAGTCTGGCGGGGAGCTACGCGATCGTCGACGGTCAACTGAAATTCGACGATGTCGTGTTCGGGTCGTCTGTTGCCATTGGTGATGTCGGTTTGACAATCAATTTGCCGGCGCAGGAGCTGGAGTCCCGATCGTGGTTCAGGTTGACGGATCATCCGGAGGCCCCGCCAATCGGTTTGCACTACGCCGGTCCTCTGGATGACCCTCGAAAGATCCTGGAAATCGAGGCCATGCAAGCCTATCTGCTCGAGCGGACGCGTTCGGACGCGGCGCGGGATGAAATCGAGGACAACACTGTTCCGGGTCCGCTGACGCAACCGGCCGTTGCTGTTGTTACGGCCGCCCCTGAGGGTCCGGTGGATCATGCTGCCGCGTTGCGTAATATTCTGCGCGCTCTGGTTAAATGACCGAGCATGATGCCGTTCGCCATGCAGGATGAACGGCGCCAAAACTGCAGATCCCGACTTCTGCTCGAAATTTTGGCCCGGTATCTGGTCGATTTTTTTTGTGAACAGCCGGCCGCTAGCCGCGTGTGATACAGTTGGCGGTTCGATCTAGCCATCTCAATGGCAGGCCCGGCCCAGCGCTTTCAGCCGCCAGTAATTGTAGGGTAGTGGTGTGATGAACCCGATCAGCAGCATGATCGGGATGACCCACCATGTGAGCCTTGCGCCTCCGGTCAGCGCCACATCCACCAGATTCATCGCCACTTCCATGGAGATCATGGAAATCAGCGACATACCGATCGCGGTGTTGAAGGCGGTCTTGAGATCCATCTGACGGACCAGAATGCAGGTTTCCAGGGCGATGGAGGTCAGCAATCCGTTGATGACCGCCAGGGTCATGATGGCCAGGGTCGGCCATGCAATGCCCGTGACCTGAAAGAACGCGATCGTACCGAGGTCGCCGATGGCGCATCCCAGCAGGCACCAGAATGTGTTTTTTGACGCGGTTTGCCATGTATGGCGGCAATGCCAGTCTATTGAAAACTGTTTGGTGAGGGCTGCCATGGTGAGTCCGTCGAGTGATATGCCGTCGAACAGTGGTGGTGGCGGCATTGCCGGCACCGGTTTCAAACAATCTCGACACCATACCTCGAGCTTCTTGCAAAATTGCCGGCCCGACCGGTTTTTTTGCCTTGTCGAGGCTGATTTTGTTGTCGAGGGCCTGGGTTTCGGGGCCACCTCGTGGTCTGTTGTGTTTCCACAACAACAAGATACCGAGGAGGTGACCCCGATGCCCCTTGGCTCGACCCTATCCGATCTCTGGCGCCGATTTCAAGGGGACCTTTTCCCTGCGTTGGCCGAGGCGGTCGGTCCTCTCCTCGAGACGCACAAGCGTTTCGTGACAGCTCTCGATCTCGTCAAGGTGGAGGGCTTCGTCGATGAGGTGTGGACCGGTCCGGGTCGGCCCCGGGAGGATCGCCAGGCGCTGGCCCGTGGCGTCATCGCCAAGGCGGTGTGGGGTCTGCCGACGACCCGCCACCTGATCGACAGGCTCAAGGTGGACCCGACGTTGCGCCGACTGTGCGGCTGGTCGCGTGTCGCGGAGATCCCGAGTGAAGCGACGTTTTCGCGGGCGTTTGCCGAATTTTCGCAGTCCCGTCTTCCGGAGAGGATGCACGCGGCTCTGGTTGCAGAGACACTGGGCGATGCGCTCATCGGCCACGTGTCGAGGGCCTCGACGGCTATCGAGGCCCGGGAGACGCTGGCCTCGAAGCCGAAGGCCAGGACGCCGAACCGCAAGCGCGGCCGGCCCCGCAAGGGCGAGGAGAGGACGAAGGAGCCTGGGCGTCTCGAACGGCAAGCGAACGGGATGAATCTCGATGAGAGGCTCGACGCGCTGCCGAAGGTCTGTGATCACGGGGCAAAGAAGACTGCCAAGGGGGTCCTGGAGGCTTGGCGCGGTTACAAGCTGCATATCGACACAGCAGACTGCGGGGTGCCGTTGAGTACCGTTCTCACCTCGGCATCCGTCCATGACAGCCAGGTCGCGATCTCGCTGGCGATGATGACCGCCGGGCGTGTGACCAATCTCTACGATCTCATGGACGCGGCCTATGATGCCAGGGAGATCTACCAGATGAGCGAACGGCTTGGCCATGTGCCGATCATCGATGTCAATCCGCGCCGGGACAAGGACCTCAAGGAGGACCGGGACCGGGAGGCCCGGGCCCGGCGTGCAGTAGGCCATGTCGATCCCGAGACCGTGCGGTTCCGGTTCCGTCCGGTGTCGAAAGGACCAACGCCCGCCTCAAGGATGAGTGTGGCGGGCGCCATGTCCGCGTCCGTGGATATTCCAAGGTCGCCTGCCATCTCATGTTCGGCATCCTGGCCCTGGCGGCTGACCAGTTGATACGTCTCGCCGTCCCATAGCGCGGCTCCGACAACGCATGCCGACCCTTCGCAGCCCTCTCGAAGAGAGTGGCCCGGAGAGGCGTGTCCCGATGTCCGCAAAGGTCCCTGTTCGGTCTCATCGTCTCTGATGAGACACCGCGAATCCATGGATTCCGACCTCCAGGTGCAGAGGTGACCGGGATCAACCGACCGATCCGGCCTCACCGGACCCTGGGGGCAGGAATTTTGCAAGAGGTTCGCAATACAGGAATATTTGCACTTCTGGTGACATCATTGAATTCGGTCAGAGATCGGCTCGGGCAGGAAGGTCCGATTTTGACCCGTCAGGCCGGTGTTGAATTCTTGGCGAATAGTTGATGATCGGACCTCGGTCCAGCAGCGTGTCCAGTTTCCAGGCCACAATCATTTGCGAATGCGAAGTCATGAGTATAACTTGTATCGGATAGTTGTTGCTGACAGTCCATCAGGACATGACACACCAACACGGTTCGCGGTTGCTTGAGCAATCGAAGAGTGTCGGCAAGGCGGTCAGGATCTGTTCTGAATTTGATACTCCGCACGCGGATCATTATCTAGGGATTGCGCAAGGTTCGACAAGGTGTGATCGACCAGTGTTGAAACTGTCGCGCCGATGGCAAGCATGATGGGCTAAGGTGCTTCTTTTCATCGAGAGGTCGCGGCCATGATCGCCGATCCGGCAGCAATCACGGCCGAAGCTGGCTGACTGGCAACCCGGGTCGCAGATTGAAGTACAAGTCGTAACTGTCCAGGTCCCACGTTGCTGACGGTGGCGAGGCGATTGCAGGTTCTGGTGTGGTGTCGTCGAGACCCTGTTTTTTTGTTCTTGACGTTATAGAATCACCAATCTATGGGCGCCGCTCTCGTATGACGAGAGCGGCGGATGGGGTCTTTCGGATCGACGGCGGGTCTGTCTCAGACGCTGATTGCGCTGATGCCGTCACACGATGTCTACGTCGAGAGTCATCCGGGGGCGGTGCGTTGATGATGCGCAAGCCGCCGGCCCTGCGCTCGATCGGCATCGACCGCGACGCCCAGGTGCTCGAGGCCTTTATCTGTGACCATCCGGTCGAGCTGGTGCATGGCTGTGCGCATGCCTTTCTGTCGTCGTTTCCGTTCCCCGGCCGGGAACTGGTCTACAGCGATCCGCCGTATCTCAAGGCGATCGGGCGGCCGGCCCGGCGCTATCGCTTCGACTCCACGGAGGCCAACCCTGTCGCTCTTCCAGATCGGCTCAAGCGGCTGCCCTGTCAGGTGATAGTCTCGGGTCATCCCTCGGCGCTGTATGACGCGACGTTGGCCGACTGGCGCTGCAAGTGGTCACCCATGGCCTGGTGCGGACCGAGGTCGTGTGGGGTTCACCTTCGCGCCCGACCGCGTGCACCGGACGCGCTGCGCGGGCCGGACCTTCACCGACTGCCAGCGCATCACGCGCAAGGCGGCCAACCGGGGCCGGCGCTCCGCGGCACTGCCGCCAGGTGAACGTCTGCGGTGCTATGCACCATGATGGCGGTGAGACCGAGACCCCGTAATGGGCTGGACGGAGGAACGCACCGCCTCTGCCCAGGCCTTCGCGGGCCTGGGATCTCTCCCATCCGGGACATCCACAATCTTCAAGGACAGAGGACGGAGGCTGTTGCGCCTGGCCACGGCGCTCGTCGAGACGATTGCGGCGCTTGATTCGGACAAGATCACGCTCGAGCGGGAGACCGCGGCCCTGCGGGACCGCATCGCCGTGTTCGAACGCAGTGCGACGCTCGACGGGCCGCACCAGCAGCAAGCCGTCGTCCAGCAATGGTCTGAACAAGAAGACCACAACGCCGAAGCGCGCCCGGAGCCAACGCGGACCGTCCACGACGCCGAGCGACGGCCAGCCAGGCCACACGGGACCGACCCTGATCTCGACCGCGACCCCGGACCATATCGTGGATCACGATCCGTCCGCCTATGCCGGGTGCGATGGTACGCTGACGGAGACCGACCGTCACGGCGCGCCGGTCTGCCGCCAGATCTTTGACCGGCCCGAACGGCAACCACTGGAGATCACCGAACACCGCGTCCATCGCTGCCTCTGTGGCGCCTTCGGCACCGTGACCGGCGCGACCTTCCCGACGGGCGTGACCACCCTGGTCCAGTACGGGCCACGCATCACCGCGTGGGTAAGCGATCTGCTGCATGGGTCCGTCCCGAGACAAGATTGGCCGACCTCATGAGCGACCTGTTTGCCTTGCCAATGTCCACAGCCGCGACCGCTGCCATGAGCTGGCGCACCGTATAGCACTTCGAGGATGTCGTCGACCGGATCCGGACCGTGACCCCGGTCAAACATCTCGACGAAACCGGAATTCGCATCGAAGGCCGCACCCGTTAGCTCCACGTGTTGTGCACCCCGCTCTTGATCGTCTTGCGCATCGGCGCCGGACGCGGCGATGTCGACCGGGACGTCACGGGCACCCTCGTCCATGACGATGACGCCAGTGACTTTACCCTCGATGGCGTGCGTCACGCGGCCTGCAACGCCGATCACCTGCGCGAACTCCAGGTCCTGATCGACATCGGGAAGGAAGACGGGACCTGGCGCATGCACCGCCTCCTCGACCTGGTCATCGCTTTCCACGCGCTTGCCGCTCCGGAGCGGCAAGCGCGGACGAAAAAAACGCTGCGCCGGGCACATCCTCGCCCTCCGTCTCCAGACACACAAGGACGGAGGTCGATACCGCAGCGGCCGAAGGGCGTGGTTCGATCCGTCTCTAGACACACAAGGACGGAGGCCTGCGGTGTTGTCTCGCCGACCTGCGAACGCCCTTCACGAACAATGAGGCCGAGCGTGATCTGCGAATGGTGAAGCTGCGTCAGAAGATCTCCGGCTGCTTCCGCTCCGAACAGGGCGCCCGCGACTTCGCCACCCTGCGCGCCGTCGTCGCCACGGCTCGCAAGCAAGGCTGGACTATCCTCGAAACCTTGGCACACCCCGATCCGATGTAGTTGACCTCCAGACTACGGCTCTGCCCCTCCCGGACACCAATAATCCTTCACACGGACAGGTCAGATGTGTGTGGCCGCTGACGCGGCTCACCATACAACCATAGGCCGTGAACCGGTCGCCGGGTGCAGAACCCGTAATCGGACTTGGGCAGTTACAAAAAGGCTGCGGTTCCGATTTGGGGCTATCCCTTTTGCGATCCGTCGCCGAAATGTTCAGAAATCTCCTATAGAGCGGATCCGAAACATTGATCTTGGTCTGCAATGGCGATGGATGTTGTTGTCGTGAAGCACCTGGATCAATCTACCGAGACCATGGCGGGCCGGCTTGGCTGTCCGCCACGGACCTTGTACCGCTGCAAGGCAGGTTTTGAGGGGCATTGGTTGCAAGAAGCTCGTCCGGATCGAATGTGATCGCCAAGACTGACCGGGCGCTTGCGCCAGAGGTTGCATTGTTACGGCGTCGGCTGCCTGTCACGCCGGGCGTGTTGGCATAACCAGGGCTCGACATCGCCGCGTGACGGACATCGGCGAACCTGATTACCCTCGATTCTAAGTGATACTTAGTATAGAATATAGCCATGTAATTCACTGATAGAGAGGGAGAATTCCATGGCCCGCAATCCGGTGCAGTTCCAGAAAGGAATCAGCCTCAACGCGTTCCTCTCGCTCTATGGAACCGAACAGCAGTGCTTCGACGCCCTTTACCGATGGCGCTGGCCCAACGGTTTCGTGTGCCCGAACTGCGGCCACGACCGAGGCTGTCAGCTGACCACACACAAGCTCCAGCAGTGCTATCGCTGCAACCGCCAGACCTCCATTACCGCCGGCACCCTCTTCGAGGCCACCAAGCTGCCCCTGACGGTGTGGTTCCAGGGCCTCTACTTCATGACCCAGGACAAGAAAGGTACATCGGCGATGACGCTGCACCGCCAACTTGGCATCTCCTACAACGCCGCCTGGCGCATGCGCCACAAGCTGATGCAGGTGATGATGGAGCGAGACCGAGAGCACCCGCTCGGCGGGTCGGTCCAACGCGACGATGCCTATACTCGGGGGCGAGCGCAGCGGCGGCAAGCGCGGGCGGGGCGCGCCGGGCAAGACCCCGTTCGTGGCCGCGGTCGAGACCAATGAGCAGGGACATCCGCTGCGCGTGAAGCTCACTGTGGTTGAGGGCTTCCGTCTCACTGAAATCGCCGCTTGGGCGCAGCAGCACCTGAGTCCGGGCACGCAAGTGCTCTCCGATGGGCTGGCCTGCTTCAATGGCGTGAGTGCGGCAGGCTGCGTGCATGAGCCGATGGTGACCGGCGGCGGGAAAGCCGCGGTCGAGCGTCCCGAGTTTCGTTGGGTGAACACGATTCTCGGCAACATCAAGACGGCGTTGCGCGGCACCTATCATGCGGTTCGCCCCAAGTACGCGCAGCGCTATCTGGCGGAGTTCGAGTACCGGTTCAATCGTCGCTTCGACCTGCCTGACATCATCCCCAGACTGGTCTACGTGGCGCTGCGGACACCGCCGATGCCGGAGCGACTGCTCAAGTTACGCTTGGTTTGAGTGGTAATCAGGTCGGCGAAAGAGGTGCGGGAGGCGTGTACTTCATGAGAGAGGCGGTCATCACCGGGTTCCAATAGTCCCTGAATTCGGGTGATTGAACCAGTTACGCCACAAATTGGTCGGAATCGGGACGAAAAGCCTGCGTTCGATGCGGTTAGATCAATACCGAAAAATCGAATCGACCAGTCATTCGCTGCGACTATCTGGTCGCATGCGGATCTGGTTGAGGGAATGGGTACATGGCCGACCTGCCGGGACATGCCCGTGTCGTGATCATTGGCGGCGGCGCCGTCGGTTGCTCCGTCCTCTACCATCTGGCGCTTGCCGGCTGGGTCGATTGCGTTCTACTGGAAAAAAACGAACTCAGTTCCGGTTCAACCTGGCACGCGGCGGGAAACTGCCCGAATTTCTCCGGCTCCTGGACCATCATGAAACTGCAGAACGACTCGATCGCGCTCTATCAGGACCTCGCCAATCGGACCGAATATCCGATCAACTACCATCTCACCGGTTCGATCCGGCTCGCCCACAGCCGCGAACGCATGCAGGAGTTCGAGCATGTGGTTTCCATGGGCCGGCATATGGGGCTCGAGCTCGAGATCATGAGCAATGACGACATGCGGGCCGTCTACCCGTTTCTGGAAACCCATGATCTTGAGGGCGGACTCTGGGATCCGACCGATGGCGATATCGATCCCTCGCAATTGACCCAAGCCCTCGCCAAAGGCGCGCGTGATCTTGGCGCCCGGATTGTCCGGTTCTGTCCCGTGACAGATGTGAATCGCCAGAACGGAGTCTGGCGGATTCAAACCCCGATGGGCGAGATCACCTGCCAGTATGTCGTCAATGCCGCCGGCTATCGTGCCCGTGAGATTGGTCGTATGTTCGGTCGCGAAATTCCGGCCGTCAGCCTGTCGCACCAGTACATGGTGACCGAAGCCATTGCTGCGTTGCGTGATCAGAAGCTGCCGTTGCTGCGCGACCCTGACAGTTCGTACTACCTGCGGCAGGAGGTCGATGGGCTGCTCCTTGGTCCGTACGAGAAGAACTGCCGCGCGCATTGGGTGACCCGCGACGATCCGATGCCTGACGATTTTTCGTTTCAACTCTATCCCGACGACCTTGAGCGCCTCGAATGGTATATTGAAGATGCCTGTGCCCGGGTGCCGATCCTGGGGGATGCCGGCATTAGCCGCGTGGTCAACGGTCCGATCCCGTATGCGCCGGACGGCAATCCGTTGGTCGGACCGATGCCCGGGATTCCGGATGCCTTTGAAGCCTGCGTCTTCACTTTCGGGATCGTCCAGGCGGGTGGGGCCGGTAAACGTCTCGTCGAATGGATTGTCGAAGGCGAGACGGAAACCGACAGCTGGGCCATCGACCCGCGCAGGTTTACCGACCACGCCAATCAGATTTACGCCGAAGCCAAGGCCATCGAGGTCTATTCGCACGAATACGCAATCCAGTTTCCGGCCCTGCAATGGCCGGCTGGCCGGCCCGCCAAGGCCTCACCGAATTACCAGACCTTGAAAGCAAAGGGGGCGGAGTTCGGGGCTTACGGCGGCTGGGAGCGTGCCGACTGGTTCCCGCGTGACGGTGACACGCGGGGGCCGGCAAATTCCTATGAGCGGCAGCACTGGTTCGCGACGGTCGGCGCCGAATGCCGTCATGTCGCGACCCATGTCGGTTTGCTCGACCTGCCAGGATTCGCCCGCTTCGAGATCCGCGGGACTGGTGCGGCGGCATGGCTTGACCGCCTCACCATCAGCCGGCTGCCGCGGGTCGGCCGCATCGGCCTTGGCTATTTTGCCTCGCCCAAGGGCAGGATCCTGACCGAAATGTCGGTTACGCGTTTCGCCGACGACCACTTCTGGTTACTTGGCGGGGCCGGGGCCTACTGGCATGACCGCGACTGGTTGCAACATCATTGTCCCGCGGACTGCACTGTCCGGATCGACGATATTACCAGCCACTGGACCGCAATTGCTGTCGCCGGCCCCAAATCGCGTGAGGTCCTGGCCGCCGTGACCGACCTTGACCTGTCCAATGACGAGTTCCCTTGGCTCGGTCACCGGCCGGTCGAGATCGCCATGGCCCGGGGTCATGCGATCCGTGTCTCCTACACCGGAGAACTTGGTTGGGAACTGCATGTTCCGATGGACTATGCCCATGCTGTCTATCAGGCAATCTGGCGGGCTGGCGTGAACCACCAGATTGCCAACTTCGGAATGCTGGCGCTGGAATCGATGCGGCTCGAAAAAGGTTATCGCGCCTGGAAGTCCGATCTCAGTAGCGACTACACCATTATCGAAAGCGGGCTCGGTGGCTGGATTGCTTCGGGAAAGACCGGTTGCATCGGATACGATGCGCTCGCCGCGCAGAGAGCCGGTGGCGCAAGACTGGGCTTCGCGACCCTGATTGTCGACGAGCCGGTTGTCGCACCGTTCACGGATGCCGTGCCGCTTTCGACCGTGTTTGACGGTGCCGAACCGGTCGGCCTCGTGCTGTCCGGCGGTTATGGCCATCGGATCGGAAAATCAATTGCGTACACGGTTTCGGCCATCGACCGGTTGGTGGCTGGCCGCAGGCTCGAGATGGGGATCCTGGGACAGCGCCGGGGTGTCATCGTCGCCGAATCACGGGCGCTGTATGACCCCGGCAATCTGCGGTTGACCGGCTGATATATTGGAAGCGGGTCCGTAACGGAGGGATGTGCATGAATCAGGCGCCTGCAACAGAGTCTCGCCGTCGGCGCGGCGGGCGATCAGCCCGAGTCTCGGAACGTGCCGCACCTCTGGCACCGGACATCCAGCCGGTGCGTGGCGGGTTGACGGGCGGTTGGTATCGACCACTTTCGCAGGACAATATCTGCCGTATCCACCAAGCCGCCCTGCAGGTGCTCGAACGCGTCGGTCTGGCCAACGCCATTCCGTCATGCATCGCATATTGCGAAGCGATTGGGGCGGTCTACGGCAGCGATGGTCGACTTCGTTTTCCGCCCGGTCTGGTCGAGGACGTCATTGCCGGTGCGGCGCGGCATTTTCCGTTGCAGGCCCGGAACCATCGCCACGACATCCTGCCCTGTGGCGAAAATGTCTATTTCGGGACGGCGGGGGCCGCAACGATGGTCGTCGAAGCCGAGACCGGAACCTATCGCAACGCAACCGTTCGCGACCTCTATGACGCCGCCCGTATTGTCGAGTGCCTCGACAACATCCATTTCTTCCAGCGTACTTTGACTCCGACCGATGTCGAAAGCACGATGCAGCTTGACTGCAACACGCTCTATGCAGCGCTGGCGGGGACCACCAAGCATATCGGCACGGGGTTTTCCGACCGTGCTGGCGCCGAACAGGCGATGGCGATGTTGCATTGTGTCACCGGCGGCGAAGCGGCTTGGCGCGAGCGGCCATTTGTGAGCAACACCAACTGCTTTGTCGTGCCTCCGTTGACCTTTGCGACCGACGCCTGTCACGTGCTTGAAATCTGCGTTCGTGGCGGGATGCCGGTGCTTCTACTTTCGGCCGGCCAGGCCGGCGCCACGGCACCGGCGGCGCTTGCGGGTGCGGTTGTGCAGGCTTGCGCTGAAGTCCTTGCTGGTCTTGTCTACGTCAATGCGATGAAACCCGGGGCGCCGGCAATCTTCGGAACCTGGCCTTTCGTCTCGGATCTCCGGACCGGATCGATGTCAGGCGGTTCCGGTGAACAGGGTCTGTTGTCGGCGGCCTGCGGGCAGATGGCGCAATTCTATGACTTGCCGGGCGGTGCACCGGCAGGAATGTGCGATGCAAAACTACCAGACTATCAGGCAGGATACGAGAAGGGCGTAACTGCGGCTATGGCCGGTCTCGCCGGTCTCAATCTGGTCTATGAGGCCGCCGGCATGCACGCGTCGCTACTCGGTTTCTGTCTCGAAAGCCTGATTCTGGACAACGACATGCTCGGTCAGGTCTTGCGTTGTGTCCGTGGTATCGAGGTGACTGACGACTCGATGTCACTCGCAGTGATCGGTGAGGTCTGTTCGACTGGCGTCGGACACTATCTTGGCCATCCCGAAACTCTCAGATTGATGCAGCAGGAATATGTCTATCCGGTAATCGGTGACCGGACCAGTCCGAAAGAGTGGCTGGAGCGCGGCTGTCCGGATCAGGTCGTGCAGGCGACGGCAGAAAAAAACCGGATTCTCTCGATGGTACGCTCCGACAATATCCCTGCAAGTTGTGACGATCGCATCCGCGAAGTCTGCGACATCGTCATCGCGCGGGACGTGGTGCGTCCGGCGGCATAAGGCCGGGTGGTATACCCGCGCCGGCGCTCAACCGGATCTGTGATCATGCAGAGGGTCGCCTGTCAGGGTCTCCATGTGTTTGCGTTTCGGATCGAGGGGAATTCGCGTCGCCGGAAATCAGAGCTCCATCCAGAATATGCTCATGGAAGGCCCGGGCGCTCGATACGGGCCTTGATCGTCTGCCTGAAATCTCGTGTCAGGAAAATGTCTTCCGGTTTTCCGTTGGTTGTAGCGTTTTTTCCTGCAAGAAAGTTGGGAACGGTTTTGATAGTCTTTTGCTAACATGTACCGGATCTGCCCTCCCCGGAAAAATGATCAAGGCTTACCGTTCTTGCGGACTTGGCCTCAACAGCCTGGCTGGATATTCGAGGTCCGGCGACGCTGGTGCCCACGTTCTTGACGTTGGAATTGCTTCCATGGCTCCATCCGCGTCAATATCGCTGTTCCCTTGGTTCGACCTGCGGTTCGGCGAAATTTGCGTTGCAGGCTCAAGTAATATGTATGACTAGGGATGTACCGATTCATACGACAAATCTGCGGAAGATTGGCGGTTCCGCAATGCTTGCCGTGCCTCCCGACTTTCTCGACACCTTGAATCTCCGGGTCGGATCCAAGCTTGGTATTGACTTGGAAAACGCCCATCTGATCATCGTACCCTAGATAGTGTCGTCATGAGTGATGTTTATCTGTACTATCTGTCGAATTCACTCGATGGTTCTTGGAGGCGACTCATGGGATTGGCTCATCGGCGTCACGACATTTCGGACAGGGTCTGGCTGTTGTTGGAACTTCATCTGCCTGGCCGGGCGGGAAGTTAGGGTGGGGTGGCACAGGATAATCGACGGTTCATTAATGCGATCTTCTGGATTCTGCGCACCGGCGCTCCCTGGCGTGATGTGCCGCCAGACTATGGAGACTGGAAAAATACCCATCGTCGGTTCTGTCGCTGGCGGGACAAGGGGCTCTGGGGGGCGTTGCTGGAGCCTCTGGTGGATGAGCCGGACGATGAGTGGCTGATGATTGACGCCAGTCATCTCAAGGTCCATCCCCATGCGAGCGGTGCGGTCGGCGGCAATCAGGCGATGGATCGCACAAAAGGGGGCTGAACACGAAGCTGCACCTGGCTGTGGACGCGCATGGGATGCCGGTGCGGGTGTTGGTGACCGAGGGGACGGCAGCAGATTGCAGTCAAGCGGTCGAGCTGATTGAAGGGATAGATGCCGAGTATTTGTTGGCGGACAAGGCCTATGACACGAATGCCATCCTGTCTTATTGTGAGGAGCATGAAGTCATTCCGGTGGTTCCGCCGAAGCGCAACCGCCAGCACCCCAGAGCGTATGATGTCCATCTCTACCGGCGCCGGCATTTGGTGGAGAACGCCTTTCTGTGGCTCAAGCGCTGGCGTGGGATTGCCACGCGATACGCCAAGAATGCCGCATCGTTCCTTGCCGCGGTGCAGATTCGGTGTCTGGCGCTCTGGGCTGGTATTTCGTGACGACACTATCTAGTGGATCGACCGAGATATTTGAGTCCTTCAGCCTGCAAGGGTTCGATAACCGTAACTCATTCAAATGTCTTTATAAGTTTATCCATCAACTTAATATTCCAGTGGTTCGAAGTGAAAGATTCGAACCACTAGGGTGCATCCCAGCTACTCGCTTGACGAACTTCTGGCACAGTGCCAACGAGAACGACGCCTTTTCCGCTGAGGACCGCGCCTGGATTGACGCCAAGCCGGTCGGTAACGAGTTGCTGTAGTGGAGCGAGACGACATCCGGCTTGTCAGTCTTGATCCCGTTGCCGGCCATGAACAGCGGGGGCTCGGGCGATCCTGATCGTTTCCCTTTTTGCTTTTTACGAATTGACCGGGACACCGGTGGTGTTGCCTGTCACTACAGGCGGATGTTTCGCGCGCAGGCATGGCTTCACCGTTTCTCCCGAGGAAGGGGTACCCGAACAACTGCTGTGATCCGCTGCGATCAGCCTCGCACGCTTGACCTCGTCGCTCGGAGGGGGAGACGTGTCGACATCGTTCCGGAACACGTCATGGATGACGTCCTTGCCCGCCTCGCCACCATTCTCGAACAGAATTCGGAGTCCGTTGGAAACTGGTTGCGTTTCATGGGTATCAGGATTCAATCCATGTTCTACAAGCGGCCGCCCGAGTGTCCCCGGTGAGTGATGCCACCTTTTTCCCGGCGAGTTGCGACGCTCGTGTCTGCGACCTCGCAATCACGCGGGATGTGGAGCGCCCGGCGGCCTGGGGCCGCCGGGACCGCCACGTCGGTCCTCAATTGCGCCGTCAATCATGCTTGGGACCTTCTGCCAAATCCCCGATGCGGGGACGTTCCGGGTTGGACGGTATCCACAACGCGTCGGCAAGACGCCGGAAGTTTCCGCCGAGCACCCCTTTGATGGTCGCCTCGCCATGCCCTCGCCGATCGAGTTCTTTGGCAATTTCGTGGAGTTGTGATGGGGCTGCACAGCGGATCGGCTTCCCAGGATACTGTGACTTTGGCCAGAACCGGGTGTTTTCGGAAATCCTTTCGTTCAGATCTTCCTCTTCGCCAGTTTCGTGAAAATAGTCGAGACCGATCCCGACATGATCGGGTCCGATCAGGTCGAGATAATGCTCGATATGGTCGGTGACCGACGCCGTGGAGATATCATCGTCGCCGACGAAATGTCCAATACCGTTGACGCCGACAACGCCACCGGTCCCGGCGCAACGAACCGCCTGTTCATCCAGGATGTTGCGTTCATGTTCCCGCAATATGCGGGCGTTCGAATGCGAGAAAATTACCGGATGACTGGAATGCGTCATGACATCCATGGTGGTTCTGTAGCTGCAATGCGAGCAATCGACCAGCATCCCGAGCGCATTCATCCGCTCGACCGCGGCCCGACCGAACGTTGTCAGGCCAATGTCTTTGTCATGGCAGCCACCGCCAGCCATGTTGTTGATATTGTAGGCGATCAGGATCTGACGGACGCCGAGATCATGATATGTCTCGATGAATTCGACCGAATCAGTGATGGCATCCATCCCTTCGATGTCGAATGCGATCGCCATATCGCCCGCCGCCTGGGCCGCGTCGATTTCTTCCAGTGTTCCGGCCAGTCGATAGCCATCCATTTCCTCGATCCACTTCATCGCCATGAGCGCGTTGGTTAAGGTGTCGGTCCAGGGGATGACGTCATAGCCGATGTTGACGGAGAGAAAGTCGACACCGGCGTTCTTCCAGATCGACAGCGTCTCCAGGTCTTTTTCCGACCTGATTTCGAATCCGGCATGCGCATCCCAGATGAAGTGGCCGTTACTGTTCATTGTTTCATGTCTCCCGTGGTGGTCGATCGGTCGGGACCCGACCGGCGGGCGACGATGACCCATCCCGGCCGATTGATTGCCTGCATGTAGTTCGACGCTTCAGTCATCAGGATCTGCCAGGTTCCGTCGGATTCAAGCGCTCTCAAACGCGACGGGTAGTCGTCGGCGTCGTAGGGGATTGCGTTGACGTACAGGACAAGCAGTCCGCCGGGCTTCACGTAACCGACCAATGTCGCCAGATGCTGGGGGCCGAGATGGCCGCCGCCGAAGCAGCCGACGGCGATTGCCGCATCACGGGGTTGGATATCGGAGGGTGGCGGCCGGCTGAGATCACCAGTCGTCAGAGCGCCATAAACCTGCTTCTTCCGGGCCTCGGACAGCATGGCCTCCGAGACATCCAGTCCATCGATTTTGCTGAAACCACGTGCCGCGAGTTCCAGGCCGACCAGTCCCGTACCACACCCAAGATCAAGGATATGAATGTCTTTGTCAGGACATTGTGCCGCGAGAGCGTCGGCAGCAATTTTCGGGGCGATGTAACCGTAATCGTCCTGCATGGTGGTTTCGTAGGTTGATGCCCATTCCTGATAGATCGCCCGGGAGTCGCCGGAACCGCCGCCCAGGGCCGTTAATCGGGCGACAAAATCCTCGAGTTTTCTGGTCATCCGGCCTTACGGTCCCGTGACCGTGCTCCGGCCGGATACTGGTTCTGCCGCTGGCAACGGATCATCAGACATCCTTCCTGTTGTTCTGTGCTGTCATGATCTGCCGCTTTCGGCAAAGCTTTTGGCGGAAACCAGCGAACGTCAATACCGGGACGGCGGGTGCGAAACCGGACCAGCGACCGGCTGCGTCATTCTACCGCCAACGGTTGGTGCGGTACATATGACCGTAACCGGCAAAGACTGTTCGTTGCCCTCGTTGCTGAAATGCACGATGTCGTCTGCGCTCAAGTCGTATCACCGCGCACCACCAGGGCAACGCCGACAACGGCTACAGCGAAACCGGCAAGTGACAGGGTGGTCAGGACCTCGCCGAACATGAAGTAGGCCATGATAGCGGCGACCGGCGGTGTCAGATAGAACAGGCTCGAGACCCTGGTCGCCTGATTCTGGCGCAGCATGTACAGAAACAGGCTGTAGGCGCCGAGCGAGACCACTAGGACCATCCAGGTCAGGGCGCCTGCGAATTTCGGGGTCCATTCGACGTCCATGTCCTCGAATGCCAGTGCACCGAGCCCTGTAACCGCCATCGCGGTGACCGACTGCACGACATTACCGGTCAGGATGTTCATCCTGGCGCAGTGGTGACGTTGATAAAGCGTGCCGGCCGTCATGCAGAGAAGTCCGACGCCAACCGGAACGATGTCAAGGGTGTTGACCGAACCGAGATCAAGCTGGTTCCACAACACCAGCACAAGGCCCGCAAAGCCCGCCATCACCCCGATCCATTGCAACCGTGTAATCCGGCTGCGCATGACGACGCTTGCGAACAGCACGGTCAGAACAGGTTGCAATCCGAGAACCAGCGCTACCAGGCCAACCGACGCGCCGCGGGCAATCGCGATGAAAGTACCCGAGAGATAAAGCCCCTGAACCAGTAATCCGACGACGGCGAGATGGCCGACAGCAACAAGGCTGTCAGGCCACGGCACCCTGAATATCAGGCTCAAGGCCAGAAACATTGCGGTCACCCACGTGAATCGCAGCCACATGAAGGTCAGGGGTTCGGCGTAGGGCAGTCCGAATTTGGCGCCGACAAAAGCCGAACTCCAGAGCAGCACAAATACGACCGGCGCCGCCCCCGTCAGTGCCGGCATACCGGCGTTCGCGCAGATGCAATGTTATATTGGCCGCGCAGTCAGGCTGCCTTTGCGCGGTTACGGTCAAGCCAACCATCAACCAGGGCAACAGTCTCGTCAATGGCATCAAGCCGTTGGCCGTGCGCTGCTCCGATGGTCTGGACCAGCCAGTCGACCCGCTCGATGTTGACGGCGCCGGCGTCGAGGGCGCGGGCTGCGGAAGAGGGTGTGATCAGGGATTGCGCCGCATTCGCATATTTGTCGAACGGCACCATGTCGGTGGGGTCGGCGCCAAGCGCGATGCAGAGATCCGAAACCCAGTCGTAGATTGCCCGTGATTCATCAAGGTCGGCATGAACCGCGTCACGGATCGGACGCATCGCCTCGGCCTCGACGCAGCGGTAGTTTCCGGCGATCAGCATGCACCATTTGGCCATAGGCACGAAAATCGAGTCATGCACGCGAAGTTTGACCGGGACTTCCAGCGATGTGCCGTCCGCCTCGAAACGCGCCGCCTGGATGTCGGCTTCAAGCGTCCGGAGGATATCGGTATGGGCGTCCGATTCAAAACGCGCCGACTTGAAATTCGTCGGCAGACGCACTTGCAGCACGTTCACCGGCTCTTCGGGCGGACGAAAGGCTTGCGGGTCCGGGCTGCACAGGGTGACAAGTGCCGGATCGATTTCGTCCCAGACCGTTGCGTCGGCATAGCTGCCCCGGCAGGCGTTCGTCTCAAGGCCGGCGATCCGTTTCAGATAGGGCAATGGCGGCATGTTCATGATGGACATGCAAGGGATGCCGGCGCCGGTGACCCGATGCAGCAAGTTGCGAACCTCGGGCGAGCGGTATTGCGGTTCTTGCATCGCCAGCACGACGAGATCGTAATCCGCCGGATTCACGATATCGGGCCCGGCCGCGGACAAAGTACCGGCGAGGTCACGGCTGCGGATTTCCAGCAACCCTTCCCGCCCCCTGATCGGCATCCGGACCACCGCGCCCTCGGCATTGATCAAATTCGCTTCGGCGGGCAGGCAGATCAGGGTCGCCGAATGGCCAGCCATCAATGCCTTGGTGGCCAACAGAGATCCGTAGGATGCGCCAAGAATCAGGATATTGTACTTGTCTGCCATCATGTTCTCCCTATGCCGTGAAGGCTTCTAACCGATCCGGCCATATGCTGTTGCTGTCGCATGACCGAAACACAAGACGCTCATGTTAAAGTGACGGCGAAACGATTTCCATGCAATTGGCCGGTGTCCTCAAACCCGGCCATGGACCGCGGCAGCGAACGGTCTTGCAATTCCGCTGCCGACAATTATGCGCCTTGTCTGTCTGACATACGGCCATCCGACGGTGTTTTCGCCGGAGGCAGGATATCGACGGCGGCATGGCCTCGGCTCTGGGCCGGGGTGTTCGGGTCGTCGAAACTATCAATGGCCGATAAACCGGCTCCTGATCCTTCGCTTGCCTGGTTTCCGGGTCTCTCCCAACGGCGGCGTGGTTTCTGAACGGGGTCGCTGCCGTGTGATGATCGGCGCGCTGGCGAGCGTTTGTGTGGCGGACTGATACGGCTACAACGGGTCTCAGACGTTGCCATTGCGATGGTTTCGATGGTCCGGCCTTCCCATGGCCGGGCCTCCGACATGTCGATGAGCAGATGCGCCGGTTTGGTGTTGACGCGGGATTTGCTCCACTGTGTATCCAGCGTGTTCACAAAGCTGCGATCGGCCGGATTGTCGAAATGTCCGGTTGCCGCTTTCGCACCGACCGGTTTCAAATTCGGTTCAGACGGCCTGCCGGTTCGACTCGAAGGTTAGCTCCGGCACGATCACCTCCCAGTCGTCGCATCGGATATTGTCATGATATTCTGGCTGTGATGCTTCCCGGTTCTATCCCACGACAGTGGGAACAGTGGCCGAGCGGCGCCGGGTTCCGGCAGGAGGGCTGAAGGTTCCGGCCAAGCGTCCCACCACAAGACCGTCCCGGTTCAACAGGTCCAGGTGTTCGCCATTCACGAGGCGCGTTTGCAGGGGCCGCCGGGAGACAGAGCCGCGATGGCACGATGGCACCGGGTCGCTGGTGCTCCGCCGTCCCGCGAAACCCAGGTCCAGATTGTCCAGGCCTGATCGGACAATGCGATACTCCAGAGCCGCGCGCCGGGCGGCAGTTTGCCCGGCGCGCGTTGCGCGACACAGGATTGGCCGAGCAACGAGTCCTGTAAACGGTGAGGCCCCTCGAACCGCGCAAGCGACAGGATCTGTCGGGCCCGTGTCATGACTACATAGTAAAGTCTCCGGGCCTTGTCTGGATCCTCCAGGTGTCCGATACGATCCCAACCGCCGTCGAGTACGGCCACGTGGTCGAATTCCAATCCATTGGCGCGGTGCGCGGTCGTCAGCAAAAGCCCGTGCTGGCGCCGGCGGATGTCTCGGCCCCATCCGGCAAGTCACTCGACAACGTGGGTCGCGGGAGTTCTGCGCCATCGGTCTCCAACGCATGCTCACCGATGGCTTGCCGGAAGGATCTGCACCCGTCCGCGCGAGACCGAGTCCAGCTTTTGCCACTGTCCGCCCGGCGGACCCTTCGCACGCGCCGGTTGATACGGATGGGATGCCCGGCCTTCATTCACTCTACCGCCGGCGCGATTATTGCGTTGGCGGCGGTGCTGATGTGGCCCGAAGAACGATAGTTGTCTGTCAGGTACATGGGTCGGGGTCCGTAGTCCTCCTCGAAACGCCGAATGAATTCCACCCAGGCGCTTTTGAAGGCGTAGAGGTTTTGATTGTCGCCGCCGACCGCGAACACGGTAAGCTTACCCACCTCGTCTTCGAGCGTTCGCCCGGCGCGCGCCGATATCAATTCGTACTGCTACGGACCAATGTCCTGGTATTTGTCCACCAGAATCCAGCGGAACCCCGTCAGCAGCCGCTCCCGTTGTTCGTCGGAGTCCTTCGGTGGAAGACCTTTGCCGCGCAGGAGTTCCACCGCGGGGCGGATCACATCTCTGAACAATTCGTTGTCGGGACGGTCCGCCCGGCCCGTAAAGCTGGCGTCGGCCAATCGCATTGCCAGGGCGTGACAGGTGAGCGCGACTACGCCGCGGGCGCACCAGATATGCGATCCGATGCACCAGCATGCGCGTTTTGCCGGATCCAGGGCCAGCGAGAGCCAGGACGTTCGTCTGCTCCCGGTTATCTGCCACGATACGCTGTTGAATCGGGTTCTTAGAGCCTGATCTAAAACTGGTTGGGTAGTCTCGCATGGTATATCTTCGTGGGTGAACACTCACACCATAGGGGCACATCATGCCCTGGAACGAGACGACCCGGAAGCAGTATAGCCGTAAGACGGAGCGTTACGAAAGCGATCTGAGCGATGCCGAGTGGACCTTGCCGGACCTGCTTCTTCCACCGTCGCGCCGGCTTGGTCGTCCCTGTCAGGTGGATCTGCGCGACGTGGTGAACGCGATCGCCTACATGCTCTGGACAGGATGCAGTTGGCGGGCATGACCGAAGGATTATCCGGCGTTTACGACGGTTCAGACCTATTTCTACGGGAAACTACATCCCTGATTGCCCGTCAACCGAAACGCTGGCGGTTTCCGTACAGGTGGTGCAGGTCATCATAACCGATTCCGACTTCGTCCCATGATTGCGTAGGCCGCGCCCATTCTGCGTTCTGGCGTCGAAGTCGATAGCCAGGACCCCGTGCTGAATTGCGTCCACAAACATCGTGATCTTGGGTTCCCAATATAGATGCGCCAGATCGTATCGCACCTGCTCCCTGCGCCTGCGGCCTTTCACCACGATGAGCCGACGGAGCTTTGAAGCGAAGGCGTTGATGAGCCTGTCATGCGTCCAACAGGGCCAGGCCATATCGGCGACATGCGGATGGCGAACGGTAATGCGTCCGCTCTCGTTGGCGATGTAGAAGCCCAGACTGGAATGCCCCTGGTGAATCGTGTGCCGGAAGCTCGTCCGACCCTGAGCCTCGGGCCAACCGAACTCTCGTACCATGTGATGCATATGCCCCTTAGGCTCGCCTTCCAAGTGGAACCTGATCTCCCACCGGCCCGCGTCCAGTGTGTCGAAGTTGCCGCCATCGATGCCAGGAAGTTCTTCGAGAATCTTCCCTGGCGCGCCAGTCCCCCATAACCGGGGTAGTCGGGGAGTTGAAGCCAGCCGCGCTTGAGCACACCCCGAAGGCGGGCGTACAGGTCCGCGTCTGTCATGACCGTCACAGGAAGCGGCCTATGACGTGCTCGATCCTTTCATTCACCATCGCCACATAAGCGGTTTGGGCAGAAAGGAGCCGGGATTGAAATTGATCCCGCCGGCTCTCTCCCGGATCAGGATTTACCGCACGGGACAGCCGCCTACGATGTCGGCACGGTCTTGCAGAAGCCCGCCCCCTGGACGCGCCATTTATGGTTGTAGAAGACCGCGCCGTCCGCACGCAGCAGGCGCATCATCTCGGTCAGGCATTCGCGCGGCCACGCCACATACTCATCATGCGGCATACAGTCATCCTGCGCATGCTAGCCGTCGATCAGCGCGGCCTTTGGCCATTTCCCGCCGCTGCCGTCCTTGAGGCCGTTGCCGGTGCTGTTCTTGATGTTGCAGGGCGGGGAAGTGACGATCAGCCGGATCGCGGACTGTCTTCCCTCGAACGACCGTCTTGACCGCATCTTCGAAGCGCAGATCAAGTGGCTCGATGTCCTTGGCCTTCGTCATGCGTCTTGCTCCTCTTGGCGATCAGCACGGCATAGGTCAGCCGTCTACCGTCGCCGTTGCGGATAAGCGTACCAATGGCAGGTTCGCCCGACACCCCGATGGTGTTCTGGCGATGCTCGTACTCCGAGACATAGCGGTGCAAGTGCTTGACGCTCCACCAATGGTGGGTTCCGACGTACCCACGCTTGAGCAAGGCCCGGAAGCTCTCGATCCCATTGGTCGAAGCCGCGCCGTTCACATACTCCCCCGCGCTGTGGCGCACGGATTCGCGATCATACTCTGGCAAGCCACCATAAGCCTTGTGCTCATCGGTGTAGATCGTCGATCCCGGCTCTACATTGTCCCGGATGACGGGATGAATGGTCGCTTGGTCGTTGCCGTCTATCGGCATGGCGCGGACAGGACCGGAACGCTCGCGCATTCCAAGAACGGGCTGCTTGCCTCCCGTCCCGCCGCCCACCTTGAGCCGCTTGTGAGCGTGCCTGTTTTTCTCCTTGCCGCCCAATAGACCTCATCCACCTCGACCTCGCCGGCTAGCAAGCTTTCTTTCCTCGCGCAGGCTTCGCGGATGCGGTGCTCAAGGAACCACGCCGTCTTCTGTGTGACCCCGAGCTCCTTGGCGAACTGGATGCTGGAGACACCCTTGCGCGCCGTGCTCATCATAGAGATTGCCAACAGCCAAGTTTGGAGCGACAGCGGCGAACTCTCCATCACCGTTCCGGTGCGCACACTGAAACGCTTGCGACACCCGGAGCATTTGAAGCCCATCGCTCCGGTCACGCGGTAAACCCTGGTCACGCCGCAGCGCGGACAGTGAAGATCCCCGCCCCAGCGTTCTTGCTTAATGAACGCCGCGCAGGCTTCCTCTGTCGGAAACCGCCGGTAGAACTCGGGGATGCTCATGTCGTCTTTCATGGTTCACCCTCCAACTACCTGTAAGATAATTGCACCACGAACGAATGCCAAGGGTTTGGTGCAACTGGGTATTAGTTCCCAATTGACATCATTATGAGTCAGACACTCGGTCTGTCATGCGTCCTGTGTCTGTGCTGCCCTTGTCGGGACTTGTCCTGCCGCGAAGGCAACGCCTTTCGGGCGATTGCGAGCCATCGGCGGAGGGCGAAAGCCGCCGGAAACCAGACGATCCTTCGTTCCGGGACCGGCGCATTTGCTTTCGCCTCTGCGGCAGCTTCAGAGCTTTCGGCAAACACGCATGCGTGTTTCGAAATTCCCTCGGGCAAGCGTCGGTCTCTGACCGGATGTCAAGACGAGGCTTCTGGCTGGCCGAGCAGATCATCCAGCGACTGCGCCTCCAACACGCCGTCGCCCCACCTGTCGAGCTGCTCGATCGCGGCTGCCGCGATGCGTTCCCGCGCCGACCGGGGCAGAGGGCCGAACCGTCGTTCGAGCAGGCGGGCAAGCATCTTCGCTTCCCCTTCGGCCTGCCCTTTTGCTTCCCCTTCGGCTCTCCCTTCGGCTCTCCCTTCTGCTTTTCCTTGTGCTTTCCCTTGTGCGATCAAGGTTTCCGCAATCGTGTTCAAAGTCACCTCCGGATAACCAAGTTTGTTCTCCAGGACCGTGCTGAGCCATTCCAGATCGGGGACTGAATAGACATGGAGAATATATTCCAGCACCTGGTGGTACAAGTCAGGGTCGCTCTGCAAGCCCAGCAGCACCGTATCCAGAAACTCGATCGCATCACGCTTCAGCACGATCAGACCGGCCTTGAGATCAGCGTCCCGCGACAGCTCCTCCGTCGTGAGCCTTCTGATATTCCGGAATATGTAGCTGAAACCCTCCGCGAACGCCAACGCCGGCTGGCCCTCCGTGTCGACCGCTGCCGCCAGAGAGGCCGGCACCATCCCCTCGGACTCACCGTGAAAGAGCACGATCGGAATGATCGGCGGCAACGCTCGCAACTTCGCCGCATCCGTCCCCGCATGGCGTTTCCAGATCCGGATCATATAGGACGCCAACTGCAAGGGCAGACCCGGATCGGCGTAGGACTTGTGCTCAAGCAGCGTGTAGACAAACGCTTCCTTGCCGGACTTCAACGTGACCCGGAACAGCAGGTCGCTCTGGCTCCTGGACAGAGCCTCGTCCACGAACCGGCCCTCCAGGGCGACCGGCAGTATTGTCTGGTCCAGCAGCCCGGCGATGTCGTTGGGCAGATGATCGCGCAGAAAAGCACCGGCGCGCCTGGAATCGGACAGC
This sequence comes from Thalassobaculaceae bacterium, assembly GCA_963422445.2. Classification (GTDB taxonomy): domain Bacteria; phylum Pseudomonadota; class Alphaproteobacteria; order Thalassobaculales; family Thalassobaculaceae. Next base: position 6,395,933 of record OY729512.2, on the reverse strand, counting down.
AAGGCCTGAAAAAATCTGTCATGCGGCGTAGGCAGCGGCGGCAATGTCTCGTCCGGTTCCCGCGTCCCGTCCCGCGAACCCGCGGCCATTCAGCCGGTCCCGAAAAAGGCGACCGGACGGACCCCGGCAAACCCGTGCTTCGGGAGCGCCGCGGATGCAGGGCCGATCGACCCCGGCAAGCGGACAAGGGGCGCGCCGGACTGGCCCGGCCCCTCCATTGCCATCCGCACAGTCATCGACCCGAATGGCACCATAACATCATTATGCCTCCTGTGTTCTCGTCTTGCAGCGTCATCTGAAAGGAGGCATGACATCATCGTCGACGGCCTCATACCAGGCTGCGCCGACGATGATACGGTTCAGGTCGAGTACGATCGGAACTCCACCTCGAATGTATCAGATTGAGAAACATCCGCATTGCTTTTTCTGCTGGTCGGTCGGAAAGCAGAAGCGACGTCTGCGGCTCGAATGCAGCTTCGCCCCGCAACCGCCGATATCGCAGCCTGTGTCAAGAGACCACAGCACCAATCACAATGGCGAAAAGAACAGCATCATCCTGTGCGTGGTCGGCGTGACCATCATCATGGCCGGGCTGAGAATCGCCGCCTCCCGATGTCCCTGATCCAGCTGCAGGACAAGCATCCATGTCTCAGCGCAAGCATTCTTGGCGGATAGTGTGAAAACTGTTCACGGATTATCCACTGGGTTTCCCACATCCGATCCGAAGCCGAAACGATGCCGGGATGCCGGGATGCCGCTCGCCATGTACAGGAGGTCGCGCGCCCGGCGGCGGTCTCGGGTATGGCGGGGTCCTCCTCCGCTGCCTTGACCGCTGTCACGGGCAAAGGGCGCCACCCCGACCCGTGCCGCCACCCCGACCCGTGCCGCCACCCGACGGTTGCCGAGGATGCCGCGTTCTGGCATCCAGCAGATCATCGCGACAGCATTGACCTCCCCGATGCCGGGGATCGAGCGCAGGATCCGCCAGCTCTCCGCAGAGTCCTCGGTGTCCTTGATCAGGATCTTGATGTCGGCATCAACCCCTCGACCTCGCTGTCCAACGCGGCCGCGACCGCCCTGGTCTTCTCGATTGCACGGCCTTCGACGATCGCGCCGGCCGTCTGGTTCAGCGATGTGCGCATCGCGACACAGCGCGCACGAACCGTCAACAGATCCTCTGGACGGTTGAGGAACGCCGTGCGCGGCGCCACGGCCACGAAGGCCGGAAACGCCTGGCCGACGCCGCCAGCACCCTGGCATCGACACGGTCGGTCTTCTCAAGATGGTCCATGGCTTCGGCGAAGCGGTGGGCCTGCAACGGGTTGATCACGATCATGCAGGGACTGGTGGACGCCTCGATGGAAGCGGTCTGTCGCCTCTGGAACGACACGCTTGACGTCACGCTGTTTCAACCAAGTGTTCAGAGCCCGCCAGCTGGTGCCGTCGTTGTCGAACCGGCGGTCTTCGCCATTGAGAGGCACGTCACACGGCGATCCTACGCCAGGTTCGCCCTGTTTTTCTCGTGCCTGCCGATCGTGTGATCGACCGCGCGAATCGGGCGTTCACGGCTCGTTGGCCCCGGATCGGCCGGTCGATGCGGCGCGGCGCGTTGTCGGTCGGGCGATCCTGATATGGGAGATCGACGGCTCGTCGGGCGTCGCTTGATCTGTGGAACCGGCTCAAGTGGGAACGGCAAAATGCTGGAGGATGTGGCTGTCGGTAATTCCGACATACTGATGGCCGGCCTGAAGTTGGTGGACCGCCAGATGCCGGCCGGCAACGGCGCGCTTGATCTGCTTGGCATGGACGCGAATGGAAGGCTCATGCTGATCGAGCTGAAGCGCGACAAAATCACGCGGAATGCCTGGCTCAGGCCATCGACTACTGTTCGTATCTGGAATCCCTGCCGAATGACGAACTGGAGGACAGGATCGCAAAACAGTCGGGAAAGGGTAACGGAATCGCCAGGATCGACGATTTCAAGTTGTGGTATCAAAACCACCAGTACGGAGAGAATCCGGAACCCTTGAAGCCGACGAAAATGGTGCTGGTCGGCGTTGGCGCCGACGCCGCGGCGCATGATCAAGTCCCTCGCGCTGGCACGTGTGGAGATCTCCCGCCTCACCTTTCACGAATACCAATGGGAGAACAGCACGTTTCTCGCAAGGCAGGTCGAGGTCATCGAGACTCCCACTGCCATGCCCGTAGAGGCTCGAAGTGACGCGGCACTCCGTCGCGCGCATACAGAGAAGACCGCGGAGCGGGGTATTGACGGGCTGTGGAGCGATGCGACAACGCCCTGAACATCACTTCAAGCAGCAAGGTGACAAATTTCGGCGTCACGTTCAATCAGCTGCTGATCACGCTGCCTGACAATGTCAGCATTTCCGGATCCCATTCGGTCGTGATCGACAAGGACAGCAGGATACGAGTCACGTTCTATCCCGGAGCCGTCGATGTCTGCTGGAATTTGTTCCAGGAGAAGAAGGAAACGATCCCGTTCGAGTTCGAAAAACCGCGCAATGCACTATCGACGAAGCGGGTCGAGAAGCAATGGTACTGCCTGCTGGACGAGAATGGATGGAATGCTTACAGGGAGGCGCTCGTCACGCTGACGAAGAACGTGGATGATGCGTGGCGAGCGCGGAAGCGAGGCGAGACGGAAGCATAAAGTGCTGTCTTTCCTGTTGGATGAATGAACTGCCGGCATCGGTTCTGCCGGAACGCCAGCATCGAGACTCTGGACTGGATTGTTACTGACAGGGCGTAGCGGGCGTTCATAGCCGCGGCTTATCGGACCTGATTGCTTCGTACCGGGACCTGGCGCCATTTGTCCAGGTCAGCACAGGGAATCACCTCACCGCGTCGTCGGGACTGCCGACCGGAACCGCCGTAGACGGCGGCCCTTGACGATATTCTCGGCAACGCCCGTGCCATCCGGTTCAACGTGATGGAAACGGTAGCGACGCACATTTGCGTCTTGTTCGAGCAGACGGGTCTGTTATCCGGAAAACAACTGCTTATATCCTGCGACAGCCTCTTGCCGCCGAAACATCATTTCCACGCGAAAGCGCGGCGAAGATGCGGTAAGATACAATGGGTCGGGTGCCCGCGGCGGACCGACATGCGGGAACGGTTCATGCCTCCGGGATTGTGCATTCACGTCATGATGCGCCATCGTCCGAAGCGGAACTCCAGACTGGGGAGATATCCATGTTCATTCGACGCAAGCCGGAATGGGAAATCGTGGAGACCAAGGTCACGCCCGAATCCCTTTATCTCAATCGCCGTAGCCTGATTCGCGGACTGGCGGCCGGTCCCCTGCTGCTTGCCGGCGGTTCGCTTGCCGGCTGCTGGGATGAAACCAGGGCTGCAAGCACGAATCCGTCAGATCAGCCGCTTGACCCGACCGCGGATCTTTATCCGGTTGAACGCAACCCGAACTACAAGGTGACCCGCGCAATTACCGATCCGGACGATGCGCTCATCTATAACAATTTCTATGAGTTCGGATCGCACAAGAGCATCTGGCAGGCGGCCCAGGCCCTGGAAATCCGGCCCTGGACGGTCACGATCGACGGTATGGTCGAAAAGGAACTGACCCTTGATATCGACGGCCTTATCCGGTCCATGCCGCTGGAGGAGCGCGTCTACCGTCACCGTTGTGTCGAAGCCTGGTCGATGGTGGTGCCGTGGAGCGGGTTTCCGATGGCGAAACTGGTCGAACGGGCGAAACCGCTCGCCTCCGCCAAGTATATCGAGATGCAGACCTTCATGAAGCCGGATCTCGCACCCGGGCAGCGGCAGCACTGGTACCCGTGGCCGTATCTCGAGGGTTTGACGATAGCCGAAGCCACCAATGACCTGGCGTTCATGGTCACCGGCATCTACGGCAAACCAGTTCCGCGCCAGATGGGTGCGCCGCTGCGCCTCGCTGTGCCGTGGAAATACGGTTTCAAATCAATCAAATCGATCGTCCGCTTCACCTTCACGGACAAACGGCCGATGTCGTTCTGGGAAGAAATCCAGGGCCGCGAATACGGATTCTGGGCCAACGTCAATCCAAAGGTATCGCATCCGCGCTGGAGTCAGGCGTCGGAACGAACCCTGAGTGGCTCCCGCATCCCGACCCGGATCTATAACGGCTACGGCGAACAAGTCGCCCACCTCTACAAGGGAATGGAAGGCGAAACTCTCTTCCGGTGACATGTCGTTGTGCCGTTGGCCCGTCTTGACGCTATGGTGGCGATGAACGCCGGATCGGAGGGCGACTCGTGACTGCAGCCGAAACCGGGTATATCGACATCGCTAGTGCGGTCTCCGGATCACGCCAGCGGCTCATCCCGCATATGCGCGATCTTCAGGACACCGTCTTCCGCCTGTTGCCGGCCTCCAGGGTCGGCGAAGGCTATCGAGTTCTGGACATTGGAACCGCAAGCGGACTGCTGATCGAACGGCTGATGGACGAGTGGCCGGAGGCAGTGGTCGATATGGTCCATGAAGCGGAGCCGAACCTGAACGTGGCGCGCCAGCGTCTGCAACGGTACGGCGATCGCATCAGCTATCAGTTCGGCGACTATACGCGGATGAATTTCGACGGGCCGTACGATGCGGTGATTTCCGAACTCGAAGCTAGCTTCCTGGAAAACAAGTCGAAACGGACCCTGTTGTCCGCAGCCTACGCCGCGCTACGCCGGGGCGGCCGGGTCATTAGCATTGTTCAGGTTCGCGGCGCGACGGACTATCTCGAGGCGCATTATCTAGCGGAATGGAACCGCATGATCGATGAACTCGGGGCGACCGAGGCGGACCGCAAGACGACGGTGATCACATCTGCCAGAAACCGTACGTCAACCCTCGCCCAGCAACTCGAATGGATGGCCGGCGACGGCTTCGAGAATGTCGACTGTTTCGTCAAGTTCTGGCGCTTCGCCGTAATCGCCGGCGACAAGGTCTGAGCACCGGCCTGCCGGCGCGCGGCGTCGAGGCCGGGCTCGTGGCTGGTTCCCGGAGTCTATCTTCAGGTGGCCGCCATCGCGTAGACGCCCTCGACCCCGTCCGGCAATTGTTGTTGTTCCCAGTTGGCGCCACCGTCCGCCGTCCCGAAGGTGCGCCCCCGCCGCGCCGCGCACCAGACATGGTCGGAATTCGACGGGCTTTCAGCAATGATCATTAGTGTGCTGTCGATCTCGACCCCGTGATCGAAGCGTTGCCAGGTCGCTCCCAGATCCTTGCTGCGGTACAGCGATCCTTCGTCACTTTGCGACGCAACGCTGAAGGCACCGAACAGACAATGCGGATCATGGCCCGAAACCCTGACATCGCGGGCATAGGTTAGCGGCGAAAATGCGCCGATGCCCATCTCCTGCCAGGTTTCGCCACGATCGTCCGACCGGAACAGGCCCATACGGGTTGCGAGGAATACCGTGCCTGCTTTCGCCGGGCTGACGGCGAGAGAATGGGTGTCCATCATGCCCTCGATGTCCATGTCGGAACCTATGCGGCTTTTCAGGTGTTCCTGTTCGGAAAGGCGCAACAGATCGGGATTGCAACTCTCCCAGGTTTCACCACCGTCAAGTGACCGCACGACGCCGCCGACCTCAAGACCGACATAGATCTCGTCCGGCGCATTCGGATCAGCGGTCATGCGGATGACCCGGGTCGGAAATCCCATCTGGCAATTGCCTTCGGGGACCGGGATATCAAGACAGTCCCAACGGGTGCCGCCATTGGTCGACCGGTGCACGGTCGTGCCAGTGGTTCCGGCATAGATCGTTTGCGGGTCGCCCGGTCTGGCCATGATAGACCAGGTCACGCGGTTTTCACCTGGCAGGTTCAGGGAAAACCAGGAGATACCGCCGTCCTCACTGGCATAGGGTCCGTTCTGGGTACCGGCATAGGCGCGCTCATCGAAGAAGGAGAGGAAGCGGATTTCCGGCTCGTCCGGCAATCCCCGGACGACGCGTTTCCAGTCGCCGCCATTGCGACGGAAAAGGCCTTGACGGTTTTTCATGCCGGGCTGTGCCGCACCGGCCAGAACGATCGGATCCATAGCTTTCGCGCTCCCTTGACCTGGCCATATTGATACCGCGGAGTCACGCTGCGCCACGACTCACACGTCTGTCGGCTGTTGCATGATCCGAAAAACAGCCGGCGAAAGGGTTTGCGGGACCAGCAATGACCGATAATGCAGACGATATGCGGGGCCGGACGGGCATGTCAAACCCGACCGATTGTAACGACATGGTTCGGTCCTTCGATCCTGATGTCCGGAATGACTTTCACCTGTGGCAGCTTGCCCGGAGCAGCCGTCCCGATCCGATTTTCGACATTTCGTCTGATTGCGCCGTTCCTTGCCAGCGGACGCGCCCGGTTACCACCGCATGTCTCATGAAACTGGTTTGCCGACCAGCATCAGCGATGCCGCTTCGGCCGGGGAGAGTGCGCTCGCCGGGCCGGAATGCACGATCCGGCCGCGGACAAGAATCATGACCTTGTCGGCAACCATGAGCGCAGGTTCGATGTTCTGCTCGGCGATCAGCACGCTGATCCCGGATTGTTTCATGTTGCGGATCGCATCGGCGACATCAGCAACGATCATCGGAGCAAGGCCAAGGGTTGGCTCGTCAAGCAACATCAGGCGTGGCTGTCCCATCATAGCCCGGGCGATCGCCAGCATCTGTTGTTGTCCGCCGGATAATGTCCAGGCCCGGTCGCGGCGTTTTTCACGGAGCGCCGGGAAAGTCCTGTACATCCCCTCGATCCGGTTCCGCCGCGACGTGGCCAGGTCGGTAAAGGCAACGGCGAGCGTCTCTTCGACCGTCAATCCGGGAAACAGGCGCCGTCCTTCCGGACACAGGCCGATTCCGGTCCGCATGCGCCGTCGTGGTGCCAACCCGCCGAGATTCTGCCCTTGCATGCGAATGCATCCGGATTCCGCCGGCTCGAACCCCATGATTGCCCGGAGCAGGCTCGACTTGCCGGCCCCGTTCGCTCCGAGCACCGCAAGCGTTTCACCCCGTGCGACTGACAGATGGATGCCGTGCAACACCGGATGGCCGGCGCGGTTGACAGTCAGGTCGGTGATGTCGAGCTGTGCCGGTGTCATCCGCTTGCCGTTCCGAAGAAAGCCGCGATTGCAGTCTGATTTCGGACTACATCGGCCGGTAGACCCTCGGCGACGATAACGCCGGCGGCCAGGCAAACCACCCGGTCTGCCATCGGCAGAAGAAAGTCCATGGTATGGTCGACGATAAGAAGACCGGTGCCGCTGGCCGCAACCTCACGCAGCAGCCGTGCGAGATCGTCACGCTCACCCGGTGTAAGCCCGGCGGCTGGTTCGTCGAGCAACAGCACTGTCGGGGTTCCGGCAAGGGCCCGGGCGAGATCGAGCCGGCGTGACTCGGCGGGCGCAAGGTCGCCTGCTGATCGATCCTGAACCGGGCTGAGACCGACCCGGTCGAGACAGAAACGGGCGTGAACCTGTGCCGCGGCTTCGTCGAGCCTGTCCGATGTGGCGGCAAGCACGGTCGCAAACACTGACAGGCCGACCGGGCAGGTCGGCGTCTGAAACGTCCGACCGAGGCCCAGTTTTGCAATGCGTTGCGGCGTTGCGCGGCCGATATCCCGGGATCCGAGGTGAATCGCGCCGGCGTCCTTATGCAAAAGGCCGCTCGCGATGTTGATCAGGGTCGACTTTCCTGAACCATTCGGCCCGATAAGTCCGATAATTTCGCCCGGCGCGATTGCGAGCGAGACTCCGTCAAGCGCCGCGACACCGCCAAATCGTTTCGTCAGACCGTCAAGCCGAAGCGCTCCGGCAGGCCGGGATGGAGGCGGATTGCCAGGGATCGTGCTGACCGGCTGCCACCGTTCTCCGCGTCTGAACCAGGAAGTAACAAGCCCGGCAATCCCCTCAGGCATGAGAATCACTGCGGCGAGCAATGCGGCGCCATAGGCGATCAGATAATTGGTTTCAAGAAACCGGAACCATTCCGGCAGATGGACCAGCAGCACAGCTCCGAGTATGGCGCCGGCCGGATGACCCCGGCCGCCGATGACCGTCATTGCGAGGATCGTGACCATGACCTGGAACTCGGTCACGGCCGGCGAGACGACGCCGATGCTGTGCGCCTGCAGTGCGCCGGCCGCACCGCCCAGTCCGGCGCTGCCGACGAACAGGGCCAGGCGGCGGGCGCCGAGATCGATGGCGGAGCTTGCCGCGGCTTCCGGTGCCTCGCGCAGCAAGGTCAGGCGATAGGCGGTGCGTCCCCGGAACAGCCACGTCACCGCGGCTGCCGCGACGGCCAGAATGCCCCAGACCAGGAGCAGCATGGCTTTCGGAGACAGGGTATCACCGCCAGGATATCGAATTGGCGGTACGCCGTAGAGGCCATTTGCGCCGCCGGTCACCGAGGTCCAGTTCACCGCCGTCAGCAGGACAACCTGCGCGATCCCGAGTGTCGCGAGTGCAAAATAATGGGAGTCCAGACGGAGCACAGGTATCGCGACAAGAGCGGCAAGGCCCATCGGCAGGACGATGGATGCCAGAAAGGTCACCGGGAAACTCCAGCCGGACGCGATGCTAAGAAGACCGGTCGCGTAGGCTCCAAGACCGAAAAAACAACCTTGGGCAAGCGAAAGTCCGCCGAGCCGGCCGAAGATCAGCTGATAGCCGAGGACCGCGATCGCGTAAATTCCTGCCAGAGTCATGATGCGTTGTTCGTATCGGCCGGCAACAAGGGCAAAGGTGACCGGCACGATCAGACTCATTGCGAGAAATGCGGTATTGCGGGTGACGAACGCGGTCACGTTCGTCTCTGTATCGTCTCGCTGAACAGGCCGGCAGGCCGAACCAGCAGCACCAGCAGTAGGCCGCAATAGAGCAGGGCTTCAGCCACGACATAGGACACGACAGCAGCCATCATGACCTCGAAGATACCGATTGCGAGCGCTGCCAGTGCAGCACCGTCGAGCCGGCCCCAACCGCCAAGGCAGACCGCGATATAGGCCTTGAGCATGAACAACCCGCCATCACCGGGCGTGACAAAAAACTGGTTTGACAGCAGCAGGCCGGCCGCTCCGGAAAGCGCCAGGGCAAATGCGAAGGTTATTGCGATGCAGGTTCCACCGTGGATTCCGATCGCTTCAGCCATTTCGGAATCCTGGGCCGCGGCGCGAAGCTTGCGTCCGAGCTGGCTATGCGACAGCAACAGCCCGGTTGTTGCGATCAAGGCTGCCGCTGCGGCAATGACACTGATCTGCTGGAGCGAAAGGGTAATCGTGCCGAGGGTGATGGTGCCGGAGTCGAGCAATGGCGGGCCATTGCGCGGTTCGGGCCCGAAGGTCGCATTGGCCCCGTGCTGCAGCATGATGCCGACCGCGATCGTGCTGATGAACACTGTAATCGGCGGTCTTTTTCGCAACGGGGCGTAGGCGACTGCCGAAAACAGCAACCCGAAGACGGCCATCGCGATCATGGTGAGCGGCAGCAGGGCAAACCCGAACCCGTAGAATCCCCGCCCGTCGTCGCCGGACAACAACCCGGCCAGCGTGACCGCGACAAATCCTCCCGCCATGACAAGATCGCCTTGCGCGAAATTGACCGCGCCGACCGCATTGATCACCAGGACGAAGCCAAGTGCGATCAGGGCGTAGGCAGCGCCAAGGGCGATTCCATTGGTCAGAAGCTGGAGAACTGTCGTCGCCACACCGCGCCCGCCGCTATCTAGAGAACGCCGTCAACATTGTGATAGCGCTTGACGATCGCAGGTACCAATGACGTGCCGTCGTAACAGACGATGAGTGCGTCATGCGCCATGTTGCCATTGCCGTCGGATTTGTAGGTCATGGCCAGACCTTCAAACCTGCGACTGGCCAACCAGTCCCGCATGGCCTCCGCCGTTTCGGCGCCGTTCTCGAGCCCCGCCAACGCCATGTTCATGCCGTCATACTGAGCGAGCGCGAAGGCGTCCGGGTCGGTCCCGAACCGTTGCCGGAACTCCTTCGTGAAGGCGACTAGGGCCGGCGTGTTTGCGGATACCGGCGAGGACGCGGTTTCCGCGCAGATCCCGGCAAGCTGTTCTGCGGCGAGCAGCTTTGCGGTCGACGGCTGATGCATCGCCGATCCGGCAACGATCGGCAGATTGATGCCACTGTCCCGGGCCTGCCGGATGACAAGGGCCGTCGGTGCCGAATGCAGATGAAGAAGAACAAGGTCGGGGTCCGCGGTCCTGAGCTTGGCGAGGGCCGGTGACATATCCTTGACGGATGGTGCGAGGGCCTCCTCGAACACCAGCGGCGCACCCAGATCCTTCAACAGTCTTGCAAGATGCTCCCGACCACTCTGGCCGTAAGCCGTGGTCTGGTAGAGTAGAGCCGGGCGTCTCGCTCCGAGCTCCTCGACAGCGTAGCGGGCGTGAGCAACCTTGACCACGGCGTCACCGGGGAAAAACCGGAAAATGAAGGGATTGCCGAGTTCGGTCAGTTTTGCGGTGCCGGAGACCGTGACCAGGGGCACACCAGCCTGCTGTGCGATCGGCAGCATGGCAAGCATCTGGGTTCCGAAGATCGGTGCGGCGGCAGCGACCGGGTCGCCGCGGTCCAGGGCGCGCTGCAGGGCCGTAACGGCGACTTCAGGCGAGGTCGACGTATCGGTGACCTCGTAGCGGACCTGGATCCCGTCGGGCGCATTCTCCAATGACTGCACGGCGCCGTTGCGCTGGGCCGTGCCTTCCAGTGCGAGAAACCCGGTAATCGGAACCAGTATCGGAATGTAGGCATCCTGGCGGGACTCCTGGGCCGCTGCCGGAACAGCAACTGCAAACAGGATCAGAGATTGAATGAAACGGCGGATCATGACTGCACCCTTTCTGCATGGCACCAGATCAATCAGGCGCCTGATGAGCCCTCGATTCCAAGTTCCGGATCTGCAATTGCGGTGGAATGCGTGACGTCTTCCTCCGCCGGATTCAGCCGGATCAGGTTCGGTGGGTATGGTCTCAGATCCAGGCAGCACATATCCGCCCGGAGCACCCCAGCATCACGAATACGAAATGTGAGGCGGATGCGTCTGAATGTCAACTGTGCGGAACAGCACCCGGTGTCATTTCTTGAACGCGGTCTGCCGGAGCCGGCCTGTGCGGCTTCGCGGCGGGCCCGGAATCCTTGGGTCATGGGGTGCTATCTTTCGTGTCCGCCGCGTCCTTCGGACTCCGAGGTCTGATGCATGCCGGCGTCGCCGGTCCATGGAATCCAGTAGCAGGATTGCCAGGTCGCATGTCCCATGTCCGCTCTTGATCTTGACGGCTGGTGAAGCGCTACCGGATACTGCCCCGTCGGATACTGATCATGTCCAAGTCGTACCCTGACGGCCCGCAATCTCGGGGCGGTGGCCGAAACCCTAAACTGGACAGGAGCCTGTTCATGACCTTTGCCTATCGCGAGCATGTTACGGGGCTTTCGCCCGTCGCGGCGGCGTATGATCAGCTTGAGGTTCGTCCGTTGACTGGCGGGCTCGGAGCGGAATTGTTCGGTGTCGATCTTTCGGTCGATCAGCCGGTCGCCACGATCGCCGAAATTCGCCGCGCTCTGCTTGAATTCCAGGTGATCTTCTTCCGCGACCAGATCCTGACACCGGAGCAGCATCGGGATTTCGGCCAGCGCTTCGGCGAACTGCATCTGCATGAATATGTCAGGGGTCTCGACGAGGTTCCGGAGGTCATGCCGGTGATCAAGCTGGAAGGCGACCGGTTCAATTTTGGCGGCACATGGCACACCGACGTCAGCTATCACGAGACCCCGCCACTGGGTTCGATCCTGTATGCTCTCGATGTTCCCGATGTCGGCGGCGACACGCTGTTCGCCAACCAGTACCTTGCCTGCGAGACTCTGCCGGAGGGTTACCGGGACATGTTGCAGGGCCGTACGGCAATTCACAGTTCCGAACGGATATACGGGCGGACCGGTGCTTATGATGCTCGTTATCGCCCGGGGACCGGCATGCCGATCCGTGACGATGATCCGGAGATTATCGAGAATGAGCATCCGATCTTCCGGACCCATCCGGAAACCGGCCACAAGGCCCTTTATGTCAACGGGAATTTTGTCGTGCGGATTGCCGGGCTGAGCGAAGCTGACAGTGCACCGATCCTGCAGCGTCTGTACCAGCATGCCACCGTGCCGGATTTCTGCTGCCGTTTCCGCTGGCGGAAAGGATCCGTGGCGTTCTGGGACAATCGCTGTGTCCAGCACTACGCGGTGAATGATTACCCCGGCCAGCGCCGGATCATGCACCGGGTTACCGTGATGGGCGACAAGCCGTTCTGAACCCGCCGGCAACTGTCTCAGACGGCCTCCTGACCGAGATACTTCTTCCGCAGCATGGCATAGAGCGCGGTCCAGTCCTGCTCGCCCCTTCCCGTCAGCCTGGGCATCGCGATACATGCCCGCGGCCGTGGCGACGAGTGTCTGGGGGATGCCGATCTGCCGGCCGAGATCAAGCGCAATGCCAAGTTCCTTGTTCGCAAGGTCAATCATGAATGCCGCTGACAGGTCGTTGTTCAAGACCTTGCCGGGATAGGTCGTGGTCAGATAGCCGCGGCCCGCGGCGGTTCCGCTCATGACCGAGATAGCCATGTCGCGGTCCAGCTCGAGGGCATCGCCGAGCGTCAGGGCCTCTGCGGTCAGCGCGTTCAAAGTGATGGACATGAGATTGTTCAGGATCTTTATGCGCGCGCCAACGCTGGGACCACCGCAATCGATCAGCATATCACCGAGACACATCAGAACCGGGCTCGCCCGGTCAATCTGCTCGGGGGTACCGCCGGCCATGAGCAGCAAGGTTTTGTCAACCGCCTGAAGCGAGGTCCGGCCCACCGGAATATCCATCGATTGATATCGGCGTTCTGCGAGGGCGTCGCGAATCCCGTGGCATTCGAGGGGATGAATGGTCGACATGTCGATATGCAGGGCAGCTCGAGATCTGGTTTCATGCTGGGAGAGTTTCTACTAGATTGATCATTACAAGTATATCCGTTATTGTGTTCTTCTGATTTGTCGATCACGGAGGTCTGCAAGATGCGCCCTGGTGTTTCATTCACGCTCACTTCAGGCGACCGGCATCGCCTTGAAACGGTTGTCCCGAACCCGAAGAGCCCGCAGAAGCACACCTGGCGGGCGCGCATCGGTCTTCTGAGCGACGACGGGCTCGGCACGATGGCCATCATGAGAGAGACCGGCAAGGCGAAGAACAGTGTCTGGCGCTGGCAGGACCGCTTCTATGGACGAAGGTGTGGACGGACTTCTGCGGGACAAGACGCGTCCGCCGGGCAAGACGCCTCTGGCTCCTGAGCCGGTGGCGAAGATCGTCGGGTTGACCCACACCTCGCCGCCTCACGCGGCGACCTACTGGACGCTGCAGGCGATGGCGAAGGCTGTGGGGGTGCCGCTTCGACGGTCTGGGCGGTCTGGCAGGCGCATGGCCTGATGCCGCACCGCTGGCGGCCGTTCACGCTTTCGAACGATCCCGCCTGCCTCGAGACGCTGACCGACATCGTCGGCCTCTCCGTTGCGCCACCGGCTCACGCGGTCGTGCTGTCGATCGATGACACGTCGCACAGTCAGGCCCGCGACCGCACACAGCCCGGCCTGCCGCTGAAGAAAGGCCGCGGCGCTACCATGGCACATGATTCCAAGCGCAACGGCACGACGACGCTGTTTGCCGTCCTGACCGTGCTCGACGGCACGGTCATCGGCCAGCACGCCAGCCGGCATCGCCACCAGGAGTTCCCGAGATTCCTCAACCGCATCGCGCGCACGATACCCGCCGGCGTCCCGGTCCATGCCATCCTCGACAACGACGCCACTCACAAGCACAAGGAAGTCCAAGTCTGGCTCGTACGCCATCCGCGCTGGACCGTCCACGTCACCCCCACCTCGAGCTCGTGGCTGAACGCGCTCGAAGGCGTCTTCCGCTCCGTACGCGAACTCCAGGACGCCATCCGCCGCGTCATCGACGAACACAACACCACCGAAGCCAAGCCCTTCGTCTGGACCGCCGATCCCGATACCATCATCGCCGCAAGAAAAAGAGGGGTTCAAACTTTGGAATCAATCCACTAGGGAATGTCTGAACAAGTCGGTTTTTTCGTGTATACGGGTGTCGTGGCCCGTGGATGAAACGCCAGAGCCCATCGGGGACGTGTTGTCGTGCCAGGAAATGGGGATTTCGATGCCCGAGCCGACCGTCCCCGCCGCCTTGCGGCGGTTGCGGACGGACTCCCCCCACGTCAGGCAGTGGCGTCGCGCCCCGCGATGAGCAGATTGGTGAACCTGAGCAGCACGGCGATGCGTTGCGTGTTCTTCGCCAGCCCCCGATAGCGCACCTTCGCGTAGCCGAAGTGGCGCTTCACATACAGGAACGGATGTTCCACCTTGGCCCGAACCGACGCCTTGTCCCGGTTCTCCGCGCGCTTGTCCACCCCCTGATAGCCCGCATCACCCCACACCTGCTCCTCGCCCCCGTGCAACAGCGCGTGCGCGGTCGCCATATCCGAGACATTCGCCAGCGTCGTCTCCACACTGTGCGTCAAGCCCGACTGCGCATCCACCCCGATGTGCGCCTTCATCCCGAAATGCCACTGATTGCCCTTCTTCGTCTGATGCATCTCCGGGTCCCGCTCGCCCTTGCGGTTCTTCGTCGACGACGGCGCGGCAATGAGACTCGCGTCCACGATCGTCCCCGTGCTCAAGCGGTGTCCGAGAGAGGCCAGATGCGCGTTGATCTCCTCGAACAGCGTCTCACCCAGACCGTGCGTCTCCAGCAAGTGGCGGAAATGCAGGATCGTCGTCTCGTCAGGCAGCGCACCCGAGAGGCGTAACCCCACAAACCGCCGTACCGACTTCACCTAGTAGAGCAGGTCCTCCATCCCAGGGTCGCTCAGAGTGTAGAACAGCTGCAACCCAGTGCACCCGCAGCATCACGCTCAGCGGATAAGGCCGCCGACCGCGCCCGGCCTTCGGGTCGAACGGCTCGATGTGTGCCTCCAGCCGCTCCCAGGGAACCAGCCCGTCCATCGTCTCGAGAAACACCTCGCGCCGCGTCCGACGCTTCTTCAGGTCGTGCTCCAGCTCCGCAAACGTCGCTTGCTCCATGGCTCGCATTCCACTCCGTCACCAAGAAACCAATTGTGACAGAGCCGACTTGTTCAGACAATCTCTAGCACATCCGATGGACCGAGCACGACATCCCGCACGATATCTCCGTTCGGCAGCATGGTGATCAGGAAATCGGCGCCGTCCGCGGCATCGGCCACCGAGCCCGATCGGATTCCGCCATTGACGGCATGGCGGCTGCCGGCATTGGGTGAGAGATCGAAACCTCGAACGCGGTGACCACCCTTCAACAGATTGCGCGACATGGGAAGTCCCATGATACCCAAACCCCAGGTTCGGAGTCCGAAACGCAACAGGGGGTTGTGACAGGTGGGGCCCTCCAATGGGGAATAGTGTATCGGAGTGGCTGGCCCCCCGGATTAATTTTTTCGGGGATGGTTTCGTGCCTCAAGCGGCTGGCTTTGATTGGATCCCGGGTGCCGGTCGTGCTGTCATGACCGCTCACAGGCGCTCGCAGGAGAGGCGTCAAGACCCGTCGCTGTGACGGAAAGCACAGACCCTGAAACGGTGCCGCAGGACCGCGTGTCCGGCGGCGCCAGACCTGTCCCCGGGGTAGCGGTCCTGTGGCCGAGACGAGACAGGGTCTCATCCGGTCATGACACAGGAGCAGGTAGGCCCGGCAGCACTCCGATACCCCGAAGCGCGTCGCCGAACACGCCCGCTGGCGTCCGGTAGCCCGGAACCCGGCGGCCGGGTCTTGAGCTGATACTCGACATCATGCACCGCCAACGCCGCAACGGTGCGGCAATCGGTCGTTTTGTCAAAGTACTGCCGAACCAGGCCATTCGTATGCTCGTTCAGGCCGCGGTCCCGGAAATGGTAAGGCGTAGCGAAGAAAAATCCCGCTGACAGGTCTTCGGAGAGGGCCTGATGGCCGGCAAACGCCTTGCCGTTATCCGCCGTCAGCGTGTGCACCAGCGGTGCAAACGGCGTCAGACGCCGCCGGATCGCATCCCCAATCGCGGCCGCCGTCGTGCCGGCCATCAACGCGAGACAGGTGTCTTTCAATACCCGGTCGACCACCGACACCACCGCACCCCGGTGCCGGGATCCGATGATCGGATCGACCTCCCGGTCGCCAATCCGGGTCGTCTCGTCAACCACCGCAGCGCGCTCGCGGATATCGACCCGGTTCGGGATCAGGCCGCACCCCGCCGCCGTGCGACCGCGGCAGTTGTATGTCTTGCCACGCCGCCGGAGAGCGTGGCACAAGGTCCCGCCAGCCGCCCGATCCGCCCGGATGTGATGGTCGATCCAGGTCGCGCTGACGGACAGCAGGCCCTCAAGCCGGAGACAGCCGGATATCTGCTCCGGACCCCAACGCAGAGCCAGCGTCTCCTCGACCAGGGCCCGGGCCGCCGCGGTCATCTTGCGCGACACGGACGAGGCCACATGACAGCGCTCTGTCGCCAGGCGATGCGCCTGCTTCATCCGGTATCCCCGCCGACCGGTATTCCGCTTCACCTCCCGGCTGATCGTCGAGACATGGCAGCCAGGTGCCCGGGCGATCGACCGCAGCGCATCACCCCTTTCAGGAAGTGTCTCGATCCGGCATCGTTGCTCGAAGGTCAGGTGATGGTGGCCTGAGGGCATGATATCTCTCCCCGGTGTCCACTTTGGAGAGTATCACCATCACTTGACCGCCAATAACATGCTGCGGATACAGGATTTCAAACCTCGATCAGACGTGTTGCGTCTCAAACTTAAATGGGCGACCAATAAATCCGATCGTCGCCATCGCAATCTCCAGAAATTGTCCGACCAATGGACCGCTCCGTCGGCAATCTTCGTACAGATCCGGTCGTATGTCCGGATGCCGGACTGGCCCGGGGCACCCGTTCGCGTGTCCCGCGGCATCGCGTGGCCAGCCCACTGCTGCGGAAAGCCGCATGACCGGAAACAGGCAGCCCGGCGTGATGGGGCGCCCGCGGGCCCTCGTATCAAGACGCTGATACGGTGCTTCGCCCTGTCACTGCGGGTCGGGTCCGCCCGCTGAATCCTGGCCCTGGACCGTGAAGAAGGATGCCGATTTCGGTTGTTGCGGCAATTCAACCGAAAAATCGATCATCCGCGCAGCAAGGCTTGGAGATCCACGCACGATCAAACCCTCATTCCGGTTCGCCATCGGGTTGCGGGCAATCGGCACGGCGTCGGCGGCCGTGTAGACACAGATGTAGAGGCCTCGTGGCAGGGTCGATCTGTTCGCGGCCGAACCGTGCGCAAGTCGCGTGTGCATCAAACAGACCGAGCCTGCCAGGCCGGTGACCGGTTGTTGCTGCCGCTGAAGCTCTGCTTCGGCCTGGTCAACAACCCGTCCGACAAAGACGCCGTCGCGGAACAATGAAAACATTGGTCCAGTGTGGCTTCCCGGGACGACCATCAGACAACCGTTTTTTTCGGTCACATCGTCAAGCATCAACAGAGCCGTAACAATGTCATCATTGGAATGCGGCGTGAAGGCAAAATCCTGATGATAATGCACGACCGTATCGGCGCCCGGACATTTGAGATTGATCTTGCAATGGTGGAACTTGACATCCGGGCCGATCAGATCGGCCACCATGTCGACCATGCGGGCATTCGACATCACGTCGTAGTAGATCCGGGAAATGTCGGACGGATTGTTGATGCGGCGCAAGGCCGGTTTGTCCGCTCTGTGCTCGTTGCCCATATCGAAGCGGACCCGGCCATCGATGGTTTCCGGCCCGTATGGTTCAGTATGGGCACGGCTTTCTTCGATCCATTGAGCGATTTCGGCGCGCAGGCCGGCAAGCTGATCGAGAGAGACGGCGTTTTCGACGACGAGGAACCCGTCTCTCCGATAGCGATCAATCTGATTTTGGGTTAGCGTCGTGGTCATTAGCGGATCCCGTGATTGTCGGAGACGGTGACGCCGCCGGAGGCGGGCTCCGGCAGACGCGAGTGTCACATCAGACCAACGACGGAAGGGGAAGGCAAGTCATGAAGCCGGTTGTCCTGCTGATACTGGTTCTGTCCTGTGTTCTCTGTGTGGCGCTGTGGGCCGCGGGCAGCATATGGTTCAGTAATCCGGAGGTCGAACTCGGTCTGCATGGGACTCTGGCCCTGATTGCGGCTGTGGTCGCTATTCTCGTGGTTGGTGGCGGTCTGATGATGTTGTCATTTTACAGCGCGAGGCACGGCTATGACGATGATGTCGGGCAATGATCGCTGACACCGGCGTCATTGCGACTTTGCCGGTTGTTCCGAAACCCCGTAATTGACCACGGGCCGCCGGGCTCACCCCGACCGGAGGCCCGTTCGCTGTTGCTGCGGGACATTCACGAAGCCTGTTCGGCACGGTTCGTACCGGCCCCGGCGATCCGGTTCCAGGTCCCGACGGGCCTGTTAGTTCGACGCTCGAGGCGGGGCAGTGCCAGCGAGCGACCGGCTCTTGATTTTCTGGAGCGCGGCGAAGGCCATCGGCGCCCGTCCGGCCTGCCAATGCGTCGTGCCGTGATGCCTGGCGCGCCGGAGATGGGCCGATATCGGTCCGAAATCCCCTGCCCGGAGCGTGGGGCTGGTGTGCACCCCAGACCGTGGCTGTCCTGACGGCGCTCGAATCCTCCGGAATCCGGCTGGCGACCTTGCGCGCCAGGACCGGTATGACCATTCTCATGTCTGGATTGATGGCGGTGTCGCCGGACATCGCAGCAGGAGAATCGTGATCTTGACTCAGTATCCGCAATATGAGGCCGTCCGCCGCATCGGTATTCTCGGCACCGGGACCATCGGTGCAAGTTGGGCGGCCTATTTTCTCGCGCAGGGCTACGAGGTCAGCGCTTGGGATCCGGGCGCCGGCTGGCAGGAGCGGTTGATAGCCTTTATCGACAACGTCTGGCCGCAATTGGAGATCGTCGGTCTGGCGCCCGGCGTGCGCCGGGCTGCTGTCATGTTTCGCGACGATCCGGGGGAGGCTGTTGCCGGCTGTGATTTCGTGCAGGAAAACGCGCCTGAGCAGGTCGACGTCAAACGGAAGCTTTACCAGCAGATTGACCCTGTTCTGCCGGATGGTGCTGTCCTGGCTTCGAGCACATCCGGCTTGATCATGAGTGACTTGCAGGAGGGTCTGGCTACGGCCGGGCGCTTCGTTGTCGGCCACCCGTTCAATCCGCCGCATCTGATTCCCTTGGTTGAAGTGGTTGCCGGCAAGGACACCGAGCCGGCGGCGGCAGACTGGTCAATCGGTTTCTACCGGCATATTGGCAAACACCCGATACGGGTCAGGAAGGAACTGCCCGGCCATCTTGCGAACCGCCTGCAGGCGGCCTTGTGGCGCGAGGCCGTCCTCGCGGCCCGCGATGGCCTCGCTTCGATCGAGGATATCGATGCGGCCGTGGCCCAGGGGCCCGGATTGCGCTGGGCCTTGGCCGGACCGCATATGGTCATGAATCTTGCCGGTGGCAAAGCCGGCTTTCGAGGTATGATGGACCATTTCGCACCGGGTATTCAGGGCTGGTGGGAAACGATGATCGACAATCCCGATCTGTCCGGCGATCTGGTCGAGACGATCGCCGAGGGTCTTGCCGACGAAATGGGTGGGCGAAGCATCGCCGATCTCGAGGCCGAACGCGACCGGCGGCTGGTCCGGTTGCTCCGGCTTTTGAAGGAGGCGGCGCACTGACCGGGGCCTCGTGCCGATTGCAACGGGTTTGCGGTGCGGGCGATTCGCGTTTGGCGGGTGTTAAGCGTCTTGTTGCCGTGCAGCCGCCTCAATAATGTTGCGTTCCGATGGCTTCATGGCGATGGTGCGCAGAAAATGGGTTTCAAAATCAGCGAAATCGATCGATTGGACGCGCGCGTTGCTGTTACCGGTGCCGAACGTTTCCGGAGTTCCGGCACCATGGATTTGGTTGCCGGTTTGCATGATCCGACATAGGATTTCTGTCATGCTGCGACCGTAAGGAGGGAATCGATGAACATTATAATGCGATCGACCAGAATGCTCACCGGATTGGGATTGGTAGCATTCGTGTTGAGTGGCTGTGTTGGTCTGCAATTGAAGGATGCCGAGAAGACTGTGGCGACCGGCGGTCCGTTCGACAAGGCGCTGCATGCTCGGTATCTGGCGATGTCACAGGCGGAGTACGCCGAGTTTGACCATATCGATTCTGATGTGTTCGCTGTTCGTTCGATGGCGGCTGGGGCCGGGCACCCGCCCGCGCCGGAAAGGGTCGAGGCAAGACGGATCTCGCCCGAACATGTTGGCACTCTCAAGAATGCCTACCAGGAACTCACCGCAGTTCTCGATGTTGCCTCGGTTCGCGTGCCGAAACTTGCCGCGCTGGCCCAGTCCTCCTTCGATTGCTGGATGCAGGAACAGGAAGAAGGTCATCAGCTCGATCATATCGCGGCTTGTCGGAGCGATTTTGCCTTTGCCATGGGCGCGCTGAAAGCCGCGATGGCGCCGAAACCGAAACCGGTGGCGAAAAAGGCACCGCCGAAACCGAAGCCGCCGAAGGCCTATGAAAAACATGTGATCTATTTCCCGCACGATTCGGCAACCGTCGATGGTTCCGGAGTGAAGGCGGTGAACAAGGCGGTTCTGTCGATCGACGCCGCGGCGCCTCGCAAGGTCATCGTTTCGGGTTACACTGATCGTTTGGGCCTGAGAAAATACAACATGAGGCTCGGGGTCAGGCGCGCCAAGGCTGTCTCTGCATTGCTTCAGAAAAACAGTTCGAGCGACCTCGGCGGCATCGTCGAGACGCGGTCGTTCGGCGAGACCCACAACGCGGTGGAAACCGGCGATGCGGTGCGGGAACCGAAAAACCGCAGGGTAAAGATCGACATCATTCGTTAGGCCGCCGGCCCGGCGCATTGTCTGACCGGATCAGCTATCCGTGAACGGCTGGTCCGGGTCTTCGCAAGAGCCTGTGACGATGAGTGTTGATATCGCCGGCCGGTAGGGTCCGAGGTGCCGGTTCTGGCGGCAGGGCCGGGGGCCGCTTTCGTGATTATGTCGGCCGTTCTGGCTGCGGTTTCGGTTTCGCTCAAGGCACCATACATGGCGTTGCGCCGGGCATGTTCCGGCCCATCGACACTTCGGCAAGGTTCTGACGGATACGGACGGCCGTGCGGCTCGTATCGAAGGCAGCCTCGCGCCGGTTCTGGCAAATGGCGGCGGCTTCGATCACCCCGGTCCGTCGGAATGTCCGCGTCTGCCGGTCCGGGCGTCGTTCAGACATGTATACCCGCCGATATGCCGCGGATCGGGATCCGATCTGAAATCGACGGAACCGCTTATGCACGTAGCTCCGGTTGCGAGAGTTTGCCGCAAGAAGTTGACTCCTACCGGTCCATTTGGACGGTTTTCGATCAACATGTTGATCAAGCCGGAACCAAGTGCATAAGCGGTTCGACGGATTCGAAGCAAACCGGACAGTGATCCAGTCCGGGCGCCTGTTGAACCGGGGTTCGGCGGGGCGCGAGCCGCGAATACCGCGCGTCCTGGGCAGTATCCGCAAGAGACCGGGTCCGGGCACCCCCGCGTGAGCGTGGAGAGTGCCCGGTTGGCTCAGGTGGTCAACCAGCCGAATTGTTGCGGCTTGCGGCCTGCTGCATGGTAGAGGCGCACATTGACCAACGCCGGGCCGTCAAAGGCATTGGCATCTGCCAATGCCTGTTTCAGATTGGCCGGATCCTCGATGTAAAAGCCCTTGCCGCCGAATGCTTCCATCATCTTGTCGTAGCGGGCGCCAATCGACAGCGCGAACGGGGGAATTTGTTCGCCGTCCGCGAAGGCCTCGACGCCGCGGCCGATGCCGCCGTTATTCAGCACGACAATCTTGATCGGCAACTTGTAGCGACAGGCGGTTTCTATCTCCATGCCCGAGAACCCGAGGGCCGAGTCTCCCGAGATCGAGATGATCGGGCGGTCGCGATGTACCACCGCGGCGGCAATCGCGAACCCCATCCCGATTCCCATCGTGCCGTAACTGCCAGCGTCGAGTCGCAGACGCGGGGCCGCGTTCGGCAGTTGAGTGCGGCCGATATCCATGGTGTTGGCGCCTTCACCAACGATGATGGCATCCTCGGTGGCCCATTCACGGATGTCCTTGAGCGCGCGATAGTAGTTCGTCGGACTGCTGTCGTCGTCGATCATCGGCTGGATCTGGGTTGCGTTGGCGTCGGCCTTTTCCTTCAGCGCCGCCCGCCAGGCGGTATCGGAGGGGTAGAACCATTGCCGGTTCCCGAGGGCCTGGTTGAGCTGGCCGGTGATCGCCTTGCCGTCGCCAACCAATGCAACTTCAGCCGGAACGTTGTTGCCGATCGCCTCATGGGCGATATCGAGTTGAACGACCCGGACATTATCGTTGAAACGCGGTTTCTTGCCGAAATGCATGATCCAGTTCAGCCTCGCGCCCATCAGGAGAACGACATCGGCTTCCCGGAGTGCATGACTGCGGGCCGCGCCGACCGAGAGCGGATGGCTGTCGTCGATGACGCCTTTGCCCATTGGCGAGGCAAGGAATGGCAGCTGGGTGCGCTCAATGAAGGCTCGCACCTCGTCCTCGGCGCGGCTCCAGGCCATGCCCTTGCCGACGATAACAAGCGGACGCTCCGCGGTCTCAAGCGCATTCAGGGCCGCCTCGATATTTTCCTTTGGCGCGATACTGCGCGGCGGGTCGGCGACCGTCGGGATGTGTGCGACATCGGCTTCATCGACTTCGCCCTGGATGATATCGTCCGGCATATCGAGATAAGCCGCGCCGGGCCGGCCGTAGATCGACTGGCGGACTGCCTGTTCGACATAAAACGGAATGCGATGGGTATGTTCCACGGCATGGGCGTATTTGCTGAACGGTGTGGCGATGTGAACCTGTCGTTCCTCCTGGAAGGCTCCCATGCCATTCTGGTAGGTCGGTGAGGCGCCGCCGATCAGGATCATCGGCCAGCAATTTTCCTTGGCGTTGGCGAGGCCGGCCAGGCCATGCACGACTCCAGGGCCGGAGACAACCAGGCACGCACCTGGCCGTCCAGTCATGTATCCGGCGGCCTGCGCGGCGTATGAGGCGGATTGCTCGTTGCGCATGCCGATATAGGTGATGCCCTCTTCCAGCGCGGCCGCGGCGATCGGCTGGACCGGAAAGCCGACAACGCCGAACATGTAGTCGACGCCATGCTGTTTCAGATTGCGCGCCATGAGTTGCGCACCAGTGACCTTGCCCATAAAGAGGCTCCCTCCTGCGATTGTCTTGAGATAACGACCCCATGCCCTGCATCAGGACTGTCGCACGCTACGGTGCGCCGCGGCCAGGGACAAGAAAACTCCGCTGGCGGCCGGCAAGCATTCGGTTCGTGATGACCGTGGTGGTCCGCATGGCGGGCGGATTCGCCAGTCGGCATATCGCTGGACGCCGTGCCGCCAACGCCGTAAAAGCCATCGAATGTTTTGGAACGGGAGGCGACGGCAATGGCCATCAATAAGATCATGGATAGTTACGCCGCTGCCGTGGACGGCATTCCCGACGGCGCGACGATTCTGGTGTCTGGCTTCGGTGGTGCGGGAATGCCGACCGAACTCGTGAATGCCCTCCGTGATCAAGGGGCGACGGATCTGACGATCGTTTCGAACAATGCCGGGGTTGGCCGCAAAGGTATCGGCGGGTTGCTTGAGGCCGGCCGGGTTCGCAAGGTCATCTGTTCCTATCCGCGATCATCCAATTCCGTGGTGTTCGAAGGGATGTGGGCTGCCGGAAAGGTTGAACTGGAACTGGTGCCGCAAGGCACGTTGTCGGAACGGATGCGTGCCGCCGGCGCCGGTATTGGCGCTTTCTACACGCCGACCGGGGTAGGAACCCAGCTTACGGAGGGCAAGGAAACCCGGGAGTTTGATGGACGCCTGCAGGTTCTGGAGCGCCCCCTGAAAGGCGATGTCGCCTTCGTCCTTGCCCGGCAGGCAGACCGCTGGGGCAATCTGACATATAACAAGTCAGCCCGGAATTTCGGTCCCGTGATGGCTGCCGCGGCCAACCTCACGGTTGCCCAGGTTCCGGACATCGTAGACCTTGGAGCGCTTGATCCGGAGGTGATCGTGACTCCATCCATCTATGTTGACCGGGTTATCCGGATGGAGACGCCCGGTCGCGATGAAGCCCTGTAATGTCGGGGCCGATTCAATAGGTCGATGGTGTGGCACCGGCTTTCTTGGCCTCGGTTACGTGCTGGACGGCGGCCGTGATCCCGCCACTGCCATGCGGAATTCCCAGATATCCTAATGTCGATTCCACGGCACCGATGGCCGCGTAAAGCATCGGCGCGTTCATGTCGCCCATATGACCGATCCGGAAGGCTCGTCCGTCAAGCTTGCCAAGACCGCCGCCGAGGCCGGTCATCATCTCGTCACGACAGATCTGGCAGACCTGTCTGGCATCTATGCCTTCGGTCGTCCGGATCGTGGTCACGCCGACCGAACGTTCACGGGGTTCGACGGCATTCAGCGACAGCCGCCCGGCCTGGGCCCAAGTCTCGACCGCGGCCTGCGTCGCACCGGCCAGCACCCGGTGGCGTTCGAAGATGGTCTCGAGACCTTCCTCGAAAATCATGTCCAGCGCTTCACGGAGACCGAACATCAGCAGTTGAGGCGCAGTGCCGCAGAACCGGCGATAATGTTCAGCTTCGAGCCGGGTCCGCCAATCCCAGTAGAATCGCGGCATTGATGAGGCCTCATGGGCGGCGAGCGCCTTCGGACTGGCTGCGACGATGCCGAGACCGGGCGCCATCATCAGGCCTTTCTGTGACGCGGCGACGGTGACGTCGACTCCCCATTCGTCCATCCGGTAGTCGACTGTTCCCAATGCCGCGACGGTGTCGACCAGAAGCAGGGCCGGGTGACTGGCGGCGTCAATTGCAGCTCGCACCGCCGGGACATCGCTGGTAATCGAGGTCGCCGTATCGGTGTGGATCAACAGAACCGCCTTGAATTTCTTGTCCTTGTCGGCTTTGAGACGATCTTCCACGGCCTCGGGCCGCAAGGCCCGGCGCCAGTCACCATCGATGGTTTCGACAACGAGTCCGAGAGTCTCGGCCATCCTCTGCCAGGAAGCGGAGAAATTTCCACTTTCCGGTACGAGCACCTTGTCGCCCGGCGAGAGCACGTTGATCAGTGCCGCTTCCCAGGCGCCATGGCCGTTGCTGGCGTAAAGGAAGATTTCGCCGGATGTCCTGATCACCTTCCGCAGATCGAGAAAGCAGGAATTCGACACGTCAAGAAATTCAGGATCGGACAGATCCATGGTCGGCCGGTGCATGGCGTTCAGAACGCGGTCCGGTACATTGGTCGGCCCCGGTGTGTTGATGAATTTGCGGCCGCGCTTGAGAGGCATCCGGAACTCCATTCAGTATGAGGTGTCTTGCGCTGCGCCAGGATGGCCGCTGGCGAGGTGACTGAGCATACATATGAGACCCCGCCGTGAAAACCCGACATCGTGGCGGAACACTATATTGAATTATCGTTTTTCGTAACTGCCTAGTGTCCTGAATCGTAAGTTTCTATTATTAGAACCTCTTGCAAAATTCCTGTCCCCAGGGTCCGGTGAGTCTGGATCGGTCGGTTGATCCCGGTCACCTCTGCACCTGGAGGTCGGACTCCATGGATTCGCGGTGTCTCATCAGAGATGATGAGACCGAACAGGGACCTTTGCGGACATCGGGACACGCCTCTCCGGGCCACTCTCTTCGAGAGGGCCGCGAAGGGTCGGCATGCGTTGTCGGAGCCGCGCTATGGGGCGGCGAGACGTATCAACTGGTCAGCCGCCAGGGCCAGGATGCCGAACATGAGATGGCAGGCGACCTTGGAATGTCCACGGACGCGGACATGGCGCCCGCCACACTCATCCTTGAGGCGGGCGTTGGTCCTCTCGACACCGGACCGGATCCGGAACCGCATGGTCTCGGGGTCGACATGGCCTACTGCACGCCGGGCCCGGGCCTCCCGGTCTCGCTCCTCCTTGAGGTCCTTGTCCCGGCGCGGATTGACATCGATGATCGGCACATGGCCAAGCCGTTCGCTCATCTGGTAGATCTCCCTGGCATCATAGGCCGCGTCCATGAGATCGTAGAGATTGGTCACACGCGCGGCGGTCATCATCGCCAGCGGGATCGCGACCTGGCTGTCATGGACGGATGCCGAGGTGAGGACGGTCCTCAGCGGCACCCCGCAGTCTGCTGTGTCGATAGGCAGCTTGTAACCGCGCCAGGCCTCCAGGACCCCCTTGGCAGTCTTCTTTGCCCCGTGATCGCAGACCTTCGGCAGCGCGTCGAGCCTCTCATCGAGATCCATCCCGTTCGCTTGCTGTTCGAGACGCCCAGGCTCCTTCGTCCTCTCCGCGCCCTTGCGGGGTCGGCCGCGCTTGCGGTTCGGCGTCCTGGCCTTCGGCTTCGGGGCTGGCGTCTCCCGGGCCTCGATGGCCGTCGAGTCCCGCGACACTTGGCCGATGAGCGCATCGCCCAGTGTCTCTGCAACCAGAGCCGCGTGCATCCTCCCCGGAAGACGGGACTGCGAACATTCGGCAAACGCCCGCGAAAACGTCGCTTCATGTGGGATCTCCGAGACACGCGACCCGCCGCACAGCCGGCGCAACGCTGGGTCCACCTTGAGCCTATCGATCAGGTGGCGGGTCGTCGGCAGATCCCATACCGCCTTGGCGATGACGCCACGGGCCTGCGCCCGGCGATCCTCCCGGGGCCGACCCGGACCGGTCCACACCCCATCGACGAAGCCCTCCACCTTGACGAGATCGAGAGCTGTCACGAAACGCTTGTGCGTCTCCAGGAGAGGACGCTCGCAGGGAAAAGGTCCCCTTGAAATCGGTGCCAGAGATCGGATAGGGTCGAGTCAAGGGTCATCGGGGCCACCCCATGGTATGTTATGTTTCCACAATAACAAGATACCACGGGGTGGCCCCGGGACCTAGATAGTGTCGTCATGAGTGATGTTCATCTGTCCTATCTGTCGAATTCACTCGATGGTTCTTGGAGGCGACTCATGGGATTGGCTCATCGGCGTCACGACATTTCGGACAGGGTCTGGCTGTTGTTGGAGCCTCATCTGCCTGGTCGAGCGGGACGTTGGGGTGGGGTGGCGCAGGATAATCGACGGTTCATTAATGCGATCTTCTGGATTCTGCGTACCGGCGCTCCCTGGCGTGATGTGCCGCCGGACTATGGAGACTGGAAAAATACCCATCGTCGGTTCTGTCGCTGGCGGGACAAGGGGCTCTGGGGGGCGTTGCTGGAGCCTCTGGTGGATGAGCCGGACGATGAGTGGCTGATGATTGACGCCAGTCATCTCAAGGTCCATCCCCATGCGAGCGGTGCGATCGGCGGCAATCAGGCGATGGGTCGCACAAAAGGGGGCTGAACACGACGCTGCACCTGGCTGTGGACGCGCATGGGATGCCGGTGCGGGTGTTGGTGACCGAGGGGACGGCAGCAGATTGCAGTCAAGCGGTCGAGCTGATTGAAGGGATAGATGCCGAGTCCTTGTTGGCGGACAAGGCCTATGACACGAATGCCATCCTGTCTTATTGTGAGGAGCATGAAGTTATTCCAGTGGTTCCGCCGAAGCGCAACCGCAAGCACCCCAGAGCGTATGATGTCCATCTCTACCGGCACCGGCATTTGGTGGAGAACGCGTTTCTGTGGCTCAAGCGTTGGCGTGGGATTGCCACACGATACGCCATGAATGCCGCATCGTTCCTCGCCGCGGTGCAGATTCGGTGTCTGGCGCTCTGGGCCGGTATTTCGGACGACACTATCTAGCTCGCACAGGCGTTGTAAATTGCGGACTGAGAGGAGAATTGCATCATGAACCAGGTGACCGCAGCTGCGGCTGCCCCTTCGAGCGAAGCGGAGGCGCATTTTTCGAGCCGTCTGGGTTTCGAGACGGATTGCTGGGACGTTCATGACGCGTTGTCGCGCGGCGGCGCAGCGGATTTCGTGGTGCTCGATGTACGGGGTGCGAATGCCTACAAGGCTGGTCATGTCCCTGGGGCGGTTTCGCTTCCGCATGGTGACATCACAGCCGAGCGCATGAACGAATGGCCGGCGGATGTTACCTTACGTGGTGTATTGCGTCGGTCCGCATTGCAATGGCGCCAACAAGGCTGCGGTCCGCCTGTCGCGGCTCGAGCGGCCCGTGAAAGAGATGATCGGCGGCGTGACAGGGTGGATCGATGAGGGGTTCTCGTTGATGACCGGCGAAGAAGCCGGAAGCGTCGCGGAGGCTGACAGTCCGGATTGACGCTTCGGACACCAAGCCTTGCAACCGTCATACCGACCTTTCCCGGCGCGGTCGCGGCGTATATAGATAGAGAAGCTGGAAATCAGACCGGGATGACAGGCTATGGCAGTGGAGATGGCAACGGATCTGGCGGTTGCCGGTCCGACCGGGTTGACGCGCGCCCAGCTCGCATGGCGGGCGGCGCATGACATCCCGGACGGGAGTTATGTCAATCTGGGAATCGGGATTCCGACCCAGTGCGCCGACCATCTGCCGAAAGACCGGGAAATCGTGCTGCACAGCGAAAACGGAATTCTCGGTTTTGGTCCACGCCCGCCCGCCGGGGGAGAGGATCCGGATCTGGTCAATGCAGGCAAGCAGCCGATCACGATGCTGCCTGGTGGCGCGTATTTCGTGCATTCTGATGCGTTCGCGATGATCCGAGGCGGTCATCTCGATATCGCGATACTCGGGGCCTTTCAGGTCTCGGGCGGTGGCGATCTTGCGAACTGGACGACCGATAATCCGACATTTCCGCCAGGGGTTGGCGGCGCCATGGATCTCGCGGCGGGCGCCAGACAGGTCTGGGTGATGACCGACCATGTAACCCGCAAGGGGGAGCCGAAGATCGTCAATACCTGTTCCTATCCGCTGACTGCGGCTGGTTGCGTCAAGCGCATCTTCACGGATCTGGCGATCATCGACGTCATGCCGGACGGGCTTGTGGTCCGGGAAATGGTGTCCGGCCTGACCTTGCAGGCGCTGCAGGACAAAACCGAGCCGGCCTTGACCCTGGCCGAAAATTGCCGCGTATTGACGGCGCCGGATCTGTAGCGCGGCCGACGCCGACCGACTATTTCCCTTCCTGTTGGCCCATCAGGAAAGGTTCGAGATAGGCGAAGAGATTGTCGACATCGACAGGTTTTTTCAGGCCGTTGAAGGCCATTTTCGTTTTTGCCTTCTTCTTGCCGATGATCGTGCCGATATAGGGTTTGGGTTTCGCGATGTACCGCTTGAATGTGTCTTCAGACCAGACCAGACCCGCTGCACCGGCCGCTTTCATGTCTTTCGAATGCTTGAATGCCCGCCCTCTAGCGTCGACAAATCTGCCGGCCCTCCGGCCAAACACCCCGTGCAATGACGGCCCAACCTTTTTCTTGCCAGCCCGCAGGGAATGGCAGGCCCTGCATTTCTTGAATACCTTTTCGCCCTTGGCGACGTCCCCGGCCTGTGCCGGTGTCATGCCGCCCAGCGACAAGGTGGCAACAGCCAGAATAGCGAAGGCGACAGTTCTGTAAGACATCATTTCCCAAGTTCCTTATTCGCGGCAATCCGTCTTGCCGGACATGCCGACGCCTGCGGTTGGAACGAACACGTAGCACAAGACATTATGCCATGTAACGATGCCGTCGAGACAATCATGTAAACCGCTTATGCACTTGGCTCCGGCTTGATCAACATGTTGATCGAAAACCGTCCAAATGGACCGGTAGGAGTCAACTTTTCGCGGCAAACTCTCGCAACCGGAGCTACGTGCATAAGCGGTTCATGTAAATTCCTAGTGGATTGATTCCAACGTTTGAAACCCTCTTTTTCTTGCGGCGATGATGGTATCGGGATCGGCGGTCCAGACGAAGGGCCTGGCTTCGGTGGTGTCGTGTTCGTCGATGACGCGGCGGATGGCGTCCTGGAGGTCGCGTCCGGAGCGGCAGACGCCGTCTTTGAGACGGCGTCGTGTCCGCTGGCGAAGACGCCTTCGAGCGCGTTCAGCCACGCGCTCGAAGGTGGGGGTGACGTGGAAGGTCCAGCGCGGATGGCGTGCGAGCCAGACCTGGACGTCCTTGTGCTTGTGAGTGGCGTCGGTGTCGAGGATGGCATGGACCGGGACGCTGGCGGGTATCGTGCGCTCGATGCGGTTGAAGAATCTTAGGAACTCCTGGTGGCGATGCCGACTGGCGTGCTGGCCGATGACCGTGCCGTCGAGCACGGTCAGGGCGGCGAACAGCGTCGTCGTGCCGTTGCGCTTGCAATCATGTGTCATGGTGGCGCCGCGGCCTTTCTTCAGCGGCAGGCCGGGCTGTGTGCGGTTAAGTGCCTGACTGTGCGACGTGTCATCGATCGACAGCACGACCGCGTGAGCCGGCGGCGCAACGGAGAGGCCGACGATGTCGGTCAGCGTCTCGAGTCAGGCGGGATCGTTCGAAAGCGTGAACGGCCGCCAGCGGTGCGGCATCAGGCCATGCGCCTGCCAGACCGCCCAGACCCTCGAAGCGGCATCCCCACAGCCTTCGCCATCGCCCGCAGCGTCCAGTGGGTCGCCGCGTGAGGCGGCGGGGTGTGGGTCAACCCGACGATCTTCGCCACCTGCTCAGGAGCCGGAGGCGTCTTGCCTGGCGGGCGCGTCTTGTCCCGCAGAAGTCCGTCCACACCTTCTTCCATAAAAGCGGTCCTGCCAGCGCCAGACACTGTTCTTCGCCTGGCCGGTCTCTCTCATGATGGCCATCCTGCCGAGCCCATCGTCGCTCAGAAGAACGATGCGCGCCCGCCAGACGTGCTTCTGCGGGCTCTTCGGGTCCGAGACAACCGTTTCAAGGCGACGCCGGTCGCCCGAAGTGAGCGTGAATGAAACACCAAGGCGCATCTTGCAGACCCCCGTGATCGACAAATCAGAAGAACATAATAACGGATATACTTGTAACGATCTATCCACTAGCAGGGTCAACAAGCCCTGTTCCAGACTTGATCGCGGCCCGGTTTTCCTTCTTGGTCGGCACCCGAGCGCGTGACCAGATAGGACTGTCCCGGTTGACCGTTCTGCGTGACCTGACATGGTCCACCAATGTGGTTGTGCGGTAATGATTCGGCGAGAAGGGTTCCACTTCTCCGGTCGCGTTTGTGAATGCCGGATTTGGTAATCGACTGCAACGCGTGTCCTGAATCTTCAACGACAGAGCCATGGCGCAAATATGTCAATGCCATCAGGGTCCATGAGCAGGGCGGATTTATACTTCGACCTTTCGCCAGCCCTGCCAGGGAGTTGCCTGAGATAGTGGCCCTCTTCCCCGTGTTCTGATATGAGTGCCGCGAGGCAATCGTGGGGGCGGGGGAGCCGTGGCGGTTCTTTCGGAGGTGGCCGTCGACATCGTGGCGGCGGCGGACGAGGCCCGCTTCCGCGACTTGATGCAGACACACCACGACCTCGGCGCGGTGCCGGGGATGGGCGAGACCGTGCGCTATGTTGCGCACCATCGAGGGCGCTGGCTGGCGCTGGCGGTGTTCTCGGCGCCGGCGCTGAAGTGTGGGGCGCGTGATCACTGGATCGGCTGGGACCGCGGCGTCCAGTTCGGCCGTCTTCACCTGGTCACCACCAACTCGCGTTTTCTGATTCTCCCCGGCGGTGAGCGCAACCTCGGCTCGCGCGTGCTCTCGCTGTGCACGCGCCGTCTGGTGAGGGACTGGCCGGCCCGCTTCGGTCACGACGTGCTCCTGGCGGAGACCTTCGTCGACCCCGAGCTCTTCCGGGGCACCGTCTAGCGCGCCGCCAACTGGATCGAGATCGGGCGCACCCGCGGCTTCGCCCGCGACAGGCACGGCGACAGCGCGCACGCGCGGCCCAAACTCGTGTTCCTTCATCCCCTGTGCCGGGGCGCGCGGGCCCGGCTTGGGGCCGCCGATCTCGACCCCCGCCTGCGACATGGAGTGCCGAAGATGACGCTCAGCGCCGCACAGATGCGATCCCTGCCCGAGTTCTTCCAGCACATCGACGATCCCCGCCGCCGCCAGGGTCGGCGCCATGCCCTGCCCACGGCTCGGCAGACAGCGCCCTGGCTATTGACGGCAAGACCGGCGCCATCGATGACGATGGCAAACAGGCTCATGTGCTCGGCATCATAGGCCACGACACCAAGGCGCCCTGGGGTCAAAAAAAGTCGGCATGAGGCCCGACGCCGACGAAGGGGAGAAGCGCACCAACGAGATCGGCGCCGTCATCCCCCTGCTCGATACGGCGCCCGACATCGCGGGCCGCACTGTCACCGCCGACGCCCTGCTCACCCAGCGGGCGCTGGCCTCCTATCTGCTCGATCGCGGCGCGGCCTACCTGTTCACCGTCAAGGGCAACCAGCCGACCCTGCCGAGCGATATCCGGCTCACTCTCAACGAGGCCATCGCCGGGCGCGCACCGGACTTCACGGACGAGAGCCCGAGCACGGCCGACGCGAGCGGCGCTCCATCCGGGTCTCCAGTGAGCGCAACGACGACCTCAACTTCCCCGGCGTCGGACAGGTCTTCGCCGTGCGCCGCGACACCGTCGAGGTCAAGTCCGGCAAGCGCCGCTGCGAGACCGCCTACGGGGTCACCAGCCTGACCATGGAGGCCGCAACCCCGCAACGGCTGCTCACCCTCAATCGCGGGCACTGGACGATCGAGGCAACCCACTACAGCCTCGACTGGAGCGTCGACGAGGACCGCAGCCGCACCGGGCACGGTCCAGAGACCATGACCCGGCTGCGGCGCGTCGCTATCGGTCTCATCAAGGGGCGCAGGCGCGCCGTCGCCCAGACCATGCGCAATCTGGCCAGGAACCCGCGCCGCGTCCTCGACTTCCTGAAAATGACCGACAACATCGCCCCGCGACCAGCACCCGGCTGACCACCCTCTCCGGTCCGCCTCCATCGACTCGCCAACCCTCGGCACGCCGGGGCGAGCGGTCATGCACAGATGAAGCCGTGCCCGACCCTCGCGGCCAGGGGGCTATCAATCTCCCACTGCTGAGAAGGTTCCGTTCATTGGATGTTGTCCCATGCGTTGATGAAGTCGATTCCGGCTTTGTATTGCTGCCATGCCTGCCAGATTTTCTCGGTTCCGGGGAGGGGCTGTTGCTTGCTGGTATGGAAGCCTGCGACGCGTGCGAGGTCGACCACGACGGTGCGGATGTCGGGAGGCTTGCCGGGCGGGGCGCGGATGATGCGATGGTATCTGAGCCAGACTTAGAGGACGTTGATTTCGTGCTCGGTGAAGCGCTCGCGCGCGGGCATGTGAGGCTTGTCGCGGGCGAGGCGTTCGAGGTCCATGACGCGCCATGCGGTGACGCCGTCGAAGGCGAGACACTTTCGCAGGTCGTCGGCGTCGTCGAGCCTGCGATCCTCGACGCGGGTGCCGACCTTGAGGATCCTGAAGTATTCCTCGACGGTCCAGCGCGCCTCGTACCAGGCAACGATGCGCCGGGCGTTGTCGATGTCGGCCTCGCCCTCGTTGGTGAGCAAGAGCCAGTGGAGCGGCTTGCAGCGCTTCGGCGGGTCGGGTTCCTGGACCGAGACGGCGAGCATGGGCAGCGGCGCCTGGTTGGCCCTGTTCCTCGGCGGCGCGAGTTCGACGCCGGCGGCGCGCAGGTCGAGGCGGGCCTTGCGCCTGCGGCGTCTGCGGGGACCGCCGCAGGGGAGGAGTTCGATGGTTTTCGTCCCCAGCACCGGCTGCGCCGCCACGACGTCCCACAAGTCCGGTGTCTTGCCGTCGACGACAGCCCGGCGCTGCCGGCCGCGGTCGGAGCGGATCAACAGCCCGTCGCCGCTCTCGCGCGCCTTGCAGAACATCTCCCATATGTCGCCCTCACGGTCGCAGACCGTGACCACGCGGGTGTCGGGACAGGCCATCGCGAGCTGCCCGGCGCTCTCGAGCCGGCGCAGCCAGCGCACGCTCTCCGGCTCGGCCTCGCCGGCCGCGTCCGCGCCGTCGCGCTGGGTGGCGTTGAGTTCGAACACCCCGAGCGGACGCCGGGTTTCGCTGATCGCAAGCCCGACATGGGCGAGGATCCCCCTTGTTCCCGAGCCGCCGCCGCCGAGGTCCACCAGGCCCGTGGTCTTGCGGTGGCCGTTGTAGTTCAGCGTCGTGGTGTCCTGGATGGCGAGGACCACCGGCTCCAGCCGGCAGCGCTCGACCGTCGCCTCGCGGTGGGGTTGAAGAATGTCGTCCATCTTGATCCTGTCGTTGGACAGCAGCCGGTAGGCGGCCTTCTGCTCCGCCTCTGCGGGGAAGATCACGGGCAGGGACGCACCGGGGGCATTCTCCCATGCCCGGCCCATCGCCAACAGCCGCTTGCGCAGGCGGCCGTCGGGATGCGAGCTGCGGCCGTACTCGAAGTCGGCCCAGTCCGCGCCTTTGACCCGGCAGGGCTCGGGCGTCGTGCCGAGGATGGGCGCCGGCTCCCGGCACAAGGCGTCCCGCCAGCCCTCGGCCAAGGGCTTGATCCACACCGATTTCGGCGCCGCCGCGCGGCGCCCCGGCGGAGACCCCGAGGTCCGCTCGGCGCAACACTTCCAGCCCGCCGCGCGGTAGCAGGTGCCGCGCCGCTCGGGACCCACATAAGTGTAGGCGGCCAACGGCACGGCCCCATGCGCCGCCTGCCAGTCGCCGGCCAGGCGCGCCGTCGACAGCGCCAGCACATGCGACGCCAGATTGTCGACCCGGACGCCGGGCAGCAGGAGAAAGCGATGCTGGTTGACCAGCTGCGTCAGGTTGGCGACCCGCGCCGCAGCCGACCAGCCGATGAAGGCGTCGCGGGCCGCCTGATGCCAGCTCGCGGCGCAGAAGCCGATGCCGCCAAGGCGGCCGTGAACCGACGAAACGATCCACCAGTTCAGCACCGCACCCGGCCTTCGCGACCACCCCTGCGGATGATGGCTCTCCATCATCTCCCGCCACGAGCGCTTGTCCGCCGCATCGCCGACCGGGACCAGCGTGACCTCCCCAAGCTCCGACAGCCCGCACCTCAGTTCCAGGTCCGGATAGCCCCGCTCGACCTCGCCGCCCACCGTTCCCGGCGTCCGGCACGGCATCGCCCGCGCCTCGGGCAACCAAATGCCCACCTTGTCCGACAGCCGCGACAGAGCCTTGCTCGCTTGGGCAAGACACGGAACGCCCCGAGGGTTGCGCCAGTTCTCGCGCTCGCACAACGCGCGCGCCAGCGAATGGCGCGTCCGGCCCGTCTCGCCGGACGCCCCCTTCAGCCACTCAATCGTACCGGCGCTGAAATGCCGAAGCCCAATCTGCATGCCCAGAACATGCAGAACCGGCATTACCTTGTTAACTGTGTCCTATTGAAAGGCCAGGGGGGACCGCTATACGGCGCCGCCATGGAGGCCAAATCCATTGCCCAGACTACGCAACGACCCCAACGAAAGCGGGCCGACCATGATTGCGTGCCGCGAGTCAGCGACGAAAATCAGAACGAATTTGCCGTGGGTCCATGACTGCGGTTTTTCCTACCGCCAGCCCGGTTGGCATCATCAAGCTTGAAATCGCCGGCCAGCGACTGCATTTTGAGATTGCGTCGCGAGACCGGATCGGCGCGGAGCCAGGACGGTTCCACGCCATTAATGCCAACCACGTGATCTGGACGGAAACCGGCCGCGTTTTCGAGAGTTCTGCAAGTGTAGAGCCCCCGGGCTTCGTTCGTCCCTGAGCGGTGTGGCCGCCTTGTGGAGCCATGCGAGGCGGTGGTCCGGCGGCCGGATCGCCACGGGGTTACACACTAGGGAGTGTTAACACTATTTGTGATAGATTCTGGAAACACGGTCGATGGAGGAGAGTCCCGAGGATGGAGCTCACACAACCACAGTACGACTAAATCGCGCACGTGTTTCCTCGTCCACGCGGCAATGTCTCGCTCAGCCATCTCGCGGTACTCAATGCGATCCTGTCCGTGGCCGAACATGGGTGCAAGTGGCAAGGGTTGCCGGCGCATTTTGGCAATTGGCACACGATCTACACTCGGACGAACCGTTGGGCGAAGAGCGGGGTGCTAGACCGGGTGTTCGCCGAGTTGCAGCGCCAGGAGATCCTTCGTGTGACGGTAGAGGTCCTCTCGCTCGACAGCACGGTGCTGACGGGGCACCCGGATGGGACGGGTGCGCTCAAGAAAACGGTCCCCAAGCCATCGGGACGTCGCGCGGGGGCTGGAGCACCAAGCTTCATCTGGTTGCCGCAGATGCGCGGAGCGCGACCGGGTTCTCCCTGTCTGCGGGCCAGGCAGGAGATGCGCCGCAAGGACGCGAAGTGCTGACCCATACCGTGCTGCCGACCACGGCGCGTTACTTGCTCATGGATAAGGCCTATGAAGGCGATGACACCCGTCAGCTCGTCGTTGACCTCGGGCTTGAGCCGGTTGTCCCGCCGAAGCAGAAGCGGGTGTCTCCCTGGGACTATGACCGAGAGCTGTACAAGAGACGCAATGAAGGCGAACGTCTGTTCAGGCGACTGAAGAGGGTCAGGAGGGTCTGCACGCGTTTTGACAAGCTCGATGTGGCCTTCACATTCTTCATCGTCTTCGCCCTGATCGTCGATGCGCTCAAATTTATATAGTGTTAACACGCCCTAGAATGGAAACGACCATGATCGATATCGGCCCAAACCGGTTCAAACAGGCTTTCGCTGAACAGAGGGCGCAAATCGGCTTCTGGGCAACACTCGGAACGGCGACCGTTGCCGATCTTCTCGCAGATTGCGGCTTCAACTGGTTGCTGCTGGACTGTGAACATTCGCCGACTGATGTCGGAGAGATTCTGCCGCAGCTGATGACGGTTGATCGTAGCCTGATGACGACACCGATTGTTCGGCCGCCATGGAATGACATGGTGATCTTCAAGAAACTTCTCGATATCGGCGTCCGTTCTCTCCTGGTGCCAATGAGTTCGGCCGAGGAAGCGCGCCGGGCGGTTGCCGCGACCCGGTATCCGCCTGATGGTATCCGTGGCGTGGCCGGAGGCATCCGAGCCAATCGGCACGGACGAATCACGGATTATCCCGGTGGGGCCTCGGACGACATCTGTCTACTGGTTCAGGTCAAAACTCGAACCGGCCTCGACAATATCGAGGACATAGCGTTGGTCGACGGTGTTGACGGCGTCTTCATCGGTCCGGCCGATCTCGGGGCGGCGCCCGGCCATCTGACGGATCGCAATCATCCCGACGTGATTGCCGCGATCAGGGATGGACATCGTCGGATCGTTGATACCGGCAAGGCGGCCGGCATTCTCACGACGGATGTCGAGCAGGCGCAGATGTGGCTTGACGAGGGTTTCATCTTCGTGGCTTGCGGCGTGGACGCCAACATCCTAGCCCGCGAGGCCGATGCCTTGGCCCGGCGGTTCCGCGGATGACCGTCACGCCCCGGACGACGACGGCGGATGACGAATTCGTGGCCGTTGATCGCGCCTCTTATCGATGCTGGAGCCGCGAGATCCTGCGCTATAGCGATCTCGACCCGGTCGGCCATGTCAACAACAATGCCTACGGCCAGTTCATCGAGAATGCGCGGACAATCCTGTTTTCCCGTATCGACGCCCGTTTGCGGACGGCAGGCGAAACCGTGCCGCGTTTCGACTGGGTTGTCCGGCGCATTGAATACGACTATCTGCGTGAAGTGCGGTTTCCCGGAGAGGTTGAGGTCGGCCTTGCCGTCACGTGCATCGGCAACAGTTCGATGATCATGCGCCACGGTGTTTTCACAGGCGATGGCTGTGCCGCCACATCATCGGGGGTCAGCGTCTGTTTCGACCTCGACAAGCGATCGGCCATGCCGATTCCCGAAAACGTCCGCAAGGTCATCTGGGCCGAAGCCGGGATCGATTGATTTGGTCCGGTCTCAGTTGACCGGGGTCAGCAACGGGCGGTCTTCGAGCGTGGCCTTCAGGTTGTCGTAGAGAACCATTCCCATTGCCATGCGCGTGTAATGCGTGGCGCTGGCCACATGCGGGGTCAGGATCAGACGGTCCGTGATGTCGAGAAGGGCCGGCGGGATCTCGGGTTCGTCGGGGTAGACATCGAGGGCGGCTGCACCGAGTCGTCCATCTTTCAGGCAGCGGGCCAACGCCTCGGTGTCGATTACGGTTCCGCGTGCCACATTGACCAAAAGGCCGTCCGGCCCAAGCGCCTCCATGACCTCTTCATCGACCAGATTGCGGGTCGCATCGCCGCCGGGGATGATGGCGATCAGGATGTCGCAGTTGCGCGCGAGCATCACCGGGCTGTCAAAATACGGATAGGGCACATCCGACCTCGGATTGCGTTGATGGTAGCGGATGTCCATCTTGAACGCCTTGCAGCGGTCGGCGATCTCCATGCCGATGCGGCCCAGTCCGAGGATGCCGACTCGGGCGTGGTGAACGTTAAGGACCAACGGATAGTCGCCTTCGATGGGCCAGCGTCCCGCGCGAGCATAGCGATCGGCCTGTACAAGATGTCGCCGTCCGGCCAGGGTCAGTGCCAGCGCCATGTCGGCGACGCAGTCGTCTAGAACGGCCGGCGTATTGACGACCCTGGCGCCGCGCCGGTTGGCTTCGGCGACATCAACCTGATCATAGCCGACGCCGAAATTCAGGATCAGTCTGACATTCGGTACTGCACTGATCAGCGATGCCGGACATTTCAACATGGTGCCGATGATGGTGCATTTCGGGCCATATTCGGCGAGGAACCCGGCCTTGTCATCGGCCTTGTACAAGTGATGGGTCACGGCGAGTTCGTCGAGCCGGTTCATGGCCGGTTCGTACCACGGCAGGTAAATCAGGGCGTGCGGCTTTTCGGTCACGGTGCCTCCTTTCGGATCCGCGCGGGGTCGCGTTGTCAGAATGAGGAGTCTGGCTCGGTCAGAAAGACGATTTCCTCTGGCGTGCTCTGCCGTCCGAGGATGTCGTTGCGGTGCGGGAAACGCCCGAAGCGTTCGATGATGACAAGGTGCCGGTGGGCATATTCGGCACTGCGCTGATCTTCCAGCGTCGTCATGAGCGCCAGACAGTGGCGCTGATCCGACAGGTCTTCGCTATGTTCAAGCGGTAGATAAAGGAACCGTCTGCGATCTTCGGACAGTGCTTTTTCAGCATCCGAACCGACCACGCGTTTTGCGAGCGCCAGCGCCTTGGCGTCGGCCTCGTACATACGGGCGGTCCCGCGAAACATGTTGCGCGGAAACTGGTCGAGCAGCACGATCAGCGCCAGACTGAATTGGGCATCATGTTCCCAATGATCCAGCTTGCCGGCCATGGCTTCGGCATAAGCTGCGCCAAAGCGATCGCGAATCGTCTGGTCGAATACGGGATCTTTCGAGAACCATTGTTCCGGGTCGCAGTCCTCGAACCAGAAATCGAGAATTTCACGCGGTTCGGTCATGGCAGGTCGATACGGACATTCACGGCAGATCGCCCGAACGGACCGTCAGGTCCACGGAGCGGTCGCGTGACGGCCCTGATGTTCTGGCGCGTGGCTATCGGACTGCTTTCCAATGCGAAGAGTCGGTATGTCTGCACGTTTGAACCGTTCCCGGCCGGGCGGAGATCGTCAGGTCTGCGTCGCGGCAGGACGCCGCTATGCAAATTCGTTCGAAACCTAGTCTGAAGATGCGCGACAGGTCAACGGCGAACGGATGGCCGCAGCAGTTCAGCGCCCTCATCATGGCGCCTTTGCTTGACATCGGCCGGGCAAACTCGCTATCTGTACAGGACAGGAGATGGGCGCGTAGCTCAGCGGGAGAGCGCTCGCCTCACACGCGAGAGGCCGCTGGTTCAATCCCAGCCGCGCCCACCATATCCTGCCAACCGTTCCCGGATCCGGTCCGGGAACCACCAGCGTCAGGGCGGTATCGACAAGGCGGTCCGTGACGATCCGGTCGGTCGTGTCACCGTCGCAATCATTGAGGTCCCGGGCTGACAGTTCTGTTGTTCTGTTCGCAATGCGCCGGGATGCGCCAGCATTTGAGCAACCCAACAACTTACAGGTAACGCAATCATGCCCATGCAGGTCGGAATCATGCTGCGCGGCCAGTACCCCTTCGGGGCCGACATGGCGGCGATGGCCGAAGATTTGATCGAACAGGCCCGGTTGGCCGACCGACTCGATTATGCGTCCATTACCAAGGGCTCGCATTATTCGACGGTGGATTATCAGGCATTGCAGCAGTTTCCATTGCTAGCTCGCTTGACCGGCGAAGTAAAGCAGGCGCGCCTCAATGCCGGCATCGTCCTGCTGCCGTTGCACAAGCCGCTGGATATTGCCGAGCAGATCGCAACCATGGATGTCCTCTCGAATGGCCGGATGATTTTCGGTGTCGGAATCGGCTACCGCGATGTCGAATTTCAGGCCTTCGGCACCAGCCGGCGCGAGCGTGGCCGCCGGGCCACGGAAAACCTGATTGCGATCAAACGTCTGTGGACCGAAGGCCCAGTCACCATGACCGGCTCGCATTTCGTGCTGGATGGTGCTCTGTGCTGGCCGAAACCGATCCAGAATCCCTACCCGCCAATCTGGATTGGCGCGAATTCCGACGTGGCGCTGGCGCGCGCGGTAGAGCATGGTGACTGCTGGTACATCAATCCTCATGTGACGGTGGACACACTGGTCCGGCAGGTGGCGGAGTATCGGCGCCGCCTTGATGCGGCCGGCAAGCCATTTCCGGCCGAGTTTCCGATGCGGCGTGAAGCTTTCGTGGCGGCGACCCGGGAGGAGGCAATCCGACTGGCCGGACCGCATATCGCCCGCAAGTACGCGTCCTATCACGCGACCGGACAAAGCGACGAACTGCCCAGCGGCGAAACTCTGGCTGGCGGATTCGATGATCTCGTGGGCGACCGTTTTCTGGTCGGCTCGTCTGACGAGGTTGCCGAACAGATGATCGCGATCAACCGGCGTCTCGGGGTCAATCACCTGATCCTGTCGATGGAATGGGCCGGCATGGAGAAATCGGTCGCCATGGATTGCATGCAGCGGATGGCCGAAGAAGTGATCCCGCAAGTCAGATAGAAGCCGGTAGCCCGCGCAGGCCGTTTCAAGCTGCGGCAACAAGCCCGGTTTACGGTCCGGGCGTGTCATGGCCTCCTCACGCAGCCGGTTCCGGGACGAGCGCTGGCTGGAGCCGGTTGGCCGCCAATGTGTTCAAGACGATCATGACCGCAGCCATGCCAAGGCAGAGGGCCAGTCCGCCGACCTGAAAAGTCAACCCCGACAAGATCGTACCAATCAGCCGTTCGCCAAGTTTGGCCATGTAATAGAAGCTGACATCCATGGTCACTCGCTCTTTCTTCGAAAAGGCGAGGATAAGATAGGAGTGAAGCGAGGAATTGACCGCGAAGACGGCGCCGAAGACGTAAGCGTTCGGGCGGGCCGTGTAGATCCCCTCATCTGGATTATCGTCCAAGT
This sequence comes from Thalassobaculaceae bacterium, assembly GCA_963422445.2. Taxonomy (GTDB): domain Bacteria; phylum Pseudomonadota; class Alphaproteobacteria; order Thalassobaculales; family Thalassobaculaceae. The sequence continues at coordinate 6,354,331 of OY729512.2, read as the reverse complement.
CGAATCGACACCTCACAAGGGGTCAGGTAACACGATTTCACTTGCGCTATCGTCGAGCGCATGGCGGTTCTGGACGATGATTTCTCCATAGATGCGACGCTGACCGAGTGCGGCGAAGAGATCTGGTCGTCACCGAAGTCGACGGCGGCGGCCTCGTCGCAAGATTTCCAATCTCTGTATGAAGAGCAGCGTGTGCGGACGGCCGCGGCCGCGGCCGCGGCGCGTTGCGAAGAACTGCGCTGGGCGGATGTGGCCGCCCGTCGCGATGCCGGTGTGTGGACATCGCGGTTCAAGTCCTGCCGGCAAAGGCTGAGCGAGGCCGAGGAGGCAGTCGGTCGAGGACGCCAGACGGGCTCGCACGGCCCTGGAAGAGGCACCGCAGCGCCGGGAAACGATCAAGACGTTGCACAAGGAGAATGCCCGGCTGCGCAGGGCGGTCAAGGCGGCAAGGGCCGGCGGAGGCCCGGCTTGCGCGGCTTCGCACGGCCCGGAAGGCGTTGTCGAAGACACTGTCCGGCATGGATGCCGAGCTGCGCAGGGCCATCACGGGAACCCGGCGCCGGATCGAGATCCTGAAAGCCCAGCTTGCCAAGCTGCGCGCGGCCGGGTCCGTGCTGTCGAAGACGCTCTACGGACGCAAGCGCGAACAGCAGGACAGGCCGCGCTCCGAACGCAAGCGCCGCGAAGAACACAACCCGCCGCCGGATACCTGCGTCTGCGAACAATGCGGGCAACCCTATGCACCGAATCATACCAGGCGTAAACCTTTACTGGCGTTCCGTTCACAACCATCGTGGACGGTCCATCGACAGAAGATCGCGGATCGTTGACATAATCGGCCGAGATGAGCGGGGATCCTCGTAGCCGAGGATCCCCGCAAGCGGTCCTTCAGCTGCGGCTCTGAACAGGTCGTTGATCTCTCCGACGGATGTTGCGCGCCCGACCTCAAACACGCTGTCCGTCAGCGATGCGTTGAGGAGCGGAACACGGACTGTGTGGCCATTCAGCCGGCCCTTGAGTTCGGGTAGATCAGCGTGAACCGCTTATGCACGTAGCTCCGGTTGCGAGAGTTTGCCACGAGAAGTTGACTCCTACCGGTCCATTTGGACGGTTTTCGATCAACATGTTGATCAAGCCGGAGCCAAGTGCATAAGCGGTCAGCGTGATTGCGGTGGCACTGCCTGTCGTTGTCGGAATCAGCGAATTCAGGGCCGAACGGGCGCGGCGGAGGTCCTTGGCGGGCGGTCCACGATGGTCTGGGTTTTGGTAACGTCATGGATCTTTGTGATTGATCCGTGGCGAATTCCGATCGTTCTCGTGGATCATCTTCACGACTAGCGCAAGGCAATTGGTCGTGCAACTTGCCGCGGTCATGAGACGATGTTGGCGGTCGGGCCGTCCCGGACCGGCGTGGACACGACAACGTTCTTCACTCCCGCTGGAAAGTTAGGGCGCGAGTTTCGTTTCGGTCTTGAACGCGCCGGTGCAATCGATGACGACGTCCACATCATCGAGCGGCAAGTCCGCAATCCGGCGCTCGGCGTGGACCGGAAACCGCGTGTTGCCGATCGTGATCCTTCCCTCGTCGTGGGAGAGCCGGGCGTCCCATCGCCCATGGACCGAGTCGAATTCCAGTAACCGCTTATGCACGTGGCTCCGGTGGCACACGATGTTGGCCCCGATGTCGACTATTCCCGGCACGCCAAACGCTACATGTGCATTTCATCGGAGCCAAGTGCATAAGCGGTTTCTGGAGAACTGGTGATCGACGCTGCGGAGCGCGCCGAAATGGATGTGGAGCACAAGTCGCTCGACGACCTGCTGACATAGCGACTAATTGCTGGCGCTTGCTGATCCGAAGCTGCACCTGGTCATCGCCGACACCGGGACCGCCCGCACCTCCCCTGCAGCTTGACGACACGCGCCGGGTTGAATAGCACAAAGCGGGATCGTGGGCTGCGGCCATCGTCCCGGTACGCTCTCATACGATGATCGCCGCATGGCAGACGATCTCCGCCCGGTCCCGAAGCACAAGCTCGCCTTTGACATCGCGCAGGCGCTCCGCAACGGCCGCGCCCTGTGGCCGCACTGGCGCGGTCCTGGCACCTGCCCCGGAAGGTCGGCGTCCGCCTTTCCGAGGACGACGTCTCAAGGCTCGCCGCGATCCTTCGCACCACCGCTGCAGACATAGAGGCTGAACAATACGATGCCCTCGATTCAGCCGACCCTGGACCATCCTCGAAGCCTGGATCGAACCGCCATGACCGCCTTGCCGGAACCTGCTAGGATTTACCCATGACCCCCGAGATGATCGCCATCCTCGCCGTCGGCGTAGCCCTCGCCGGACTGATGCTTCGCAGCCATCAAGGCCTCGAAAAACGCATCGACGGCCTCGAGCGCCAATTCGACAACCGCATGGACGGCTTCGACGAGCGCCTCCGTTCCATCGAAACCGGCCAGGCCGAGCTCAAGGGCACGATCTTCGGCAAGCTCGACCTCATCGAGCGCTACATCATCGCTCGCAACCTCTTGGGCGACGCCCCCGCTCCCCAGACTGGCGGCGCCGACGAGTAGACCTGCCTCCCGTCTCAGCTGCTCGCGACCGGCCGCACTCCTCAGCCGTCGTCCTCATCCTCGACCTGGCCCAGCGGACGGAACCCTTCATCCACTATCCTCGGCCGGTATATCTCGTCCCATCTCCGATCCCCCTCCCGAAAATGCGCGGCCCACTGCGAAAAGCAGCCTTCCAGGATTTCACGCATATCATCGCAGTCGTTATCCGCTCGGCGCACGTCCGGAAAACGCATAATCTGCTGCACGCCATAGTGCAGCGCCTGAGCGATCAGATACTGTCCCCGCGGACTCTCCAGCTTCTCGTGCGGAGACATGCTCTCCCAGTTCGTCGGTTCGTCCATCATCACCGAATCCCTCCATAGCCTCCCGCGCCAAGAGAATACTCGAGCCCCTTATCCCTTCGCCCGATCCCACGACCCAAGGCGATTTCTCTATCACCTCTGGCTAGCCAAATCACATCCAGCCAGCTGAGCAGGATGACCTTCGACAAAGACCGCCGTCAACAACGCCTCATTCGGCCTCTTCTCCCCGGGCCAACTGCTCCAATCCCGCCCTGAGACAGAATGCCAATAGTGTCTCAATCCCGGACGCACTCCAGCCCGCCGCGACGCCGGATCGGCGCTTCCTAGTGGATTGATCGTTACAGGTATATCCATTATTGTGTTCTTCTGATTTGTCGATCACGGGGGTCTGCAAGATGCGCCCTGGTGTTTCATTCACGCTCACTTCGGGCGACCGGCGTGGCCTTGAAACGGTTGTCCCGGACCCGAAGAGCCCGCAGACGCACGTCTGGCGGGCGCGCATCGTTCTTCTGAGCGACGACGGGATCGGCAGGATGGCCATCATGAGAGAGACCGGCCAAGCGAAGAACAGTGTCTAGGGCGTGTTGACACTAACGCAGTGCCTCGACGATGAGCGCGAAGGTGATGAAGCCGAGGAAGATGACGTCGAGCTTGTCGTAGCGTGTGAAGATGCGCCGGAAGCCCTTGAGCCGTCGGAACAGCCGCTCCACCTCATTGCGGCGTTTGTACAACTGCCGGTCGTATTCCCAGGGCGCGGTACGAGTCCTGAGCGGCGTCACCACTGGCGCAAACCCCAGCGCCGACGCCAACTGCCGTGTCGCGTCGCCTTCGTATGCACGGTCCATCAGCAGGGACCGGGGTGTCTTCTGGCGCCCCAGACGTTCGAGTAGCTTGCGTCCTTCGGGCGCATCCTGGGCCTGGCCGGCAGACAGCGCGAAGGTCACGGCCGTTCGCTCATCTGCGGCAACCAGATGAACTTTGGTATTCCATCCGCCCCGCGACTTGCCGATGCATTGCGGACCGTTTTTTTCAGCGCCCCGGCGCCATCGGGATGGACCTTCACGCTGGTGCTGTCCAGCGAGACCACATCGAGCGTCACATGCACCATCCGCTCGCGCTGCAGGTGCTCGAAGACCCGCGCGAGCACGCCGCTCTTCGACCACCGGTTCATCCGGGTGTAAACGGTGTGCCACTTGCCGAAGCGAGGCGGCAGTCCGCGCCACTTGCAGCCGTGCTCGACGACATAGAGGAAGGCATTGAGCACCTGGAGGTTGGACACGGCGACGTTGCCGCGTTGGACCGGCAGATGCGGGGCGATGCGTTCGTACTGGGCTTGGCTGAGTTCCATACCGATGACTCGCTGACGAGGAACCAGCCAACATGATAGCATCATTGAACATTAGTGTGAACACGCTCTAGTCGATGGCAGGACCGCTTTTATGGAAGAAGGTGTGGACGGACTTCTGCGGGACAAGACGCCTCTGGCTCCTGAGCAGGTGGCGAAGATCGTAGAGTTGACCCACACTTCGCCGCCTCACGCGGCGACCCACTGGACGCTGCGGGCGATGGCGAAGGCTGTGGGGGTTGCCGCTTCGAGGGTCTGGGCGGTCTGGCAGGCGCATGGCCTGATGCCGCACTGCTGGCGGCCGTTCAAGCTTTCGAACGATCCCGCCTGCCTCGAGACGCTGACCGACATCGTCGGCCTCTCCGTTGCGCCGCCGGCTCACGCGGTCGTGCTGTCGATCGATGACAGGTCGCCCATTCACGCACTTGACCGCACACAGCCCGGCCTGCCGCTGAAGAAAGGCCGCGGCGCCACCATGACACATGATTCCAGGCGCAACGGCACGACGACGCTGTTTGCCGCCCTGACCGTGCTCGACAGCACGGTCATCGGCCAGCACGCCAGTCGGCATCGCCACCAGGAGTTCCCGAGATGCATCAACCGCATCGCGCGCACGATACCCGCCGGCGTCCCGGTCCATGCCATCCTCGACAACGACGCTACTCACAAGCACAAGGAAGTCCGGGTCTGGCTTGCACGCCATCCGCGCTGGACCTTCCACGTCACCCCCACCTCGAGCTCGTGGCTGAACGCGGTCGAAGGCGTCTTCGCCAAGCGGACACGACGCCGTCTCAAATACGGCGTCTGCCGCTCCGGACGCGACCTCCAGGACGCCATCCGCCGCGTCATCGACGAACACAACACCACCGAAGCCAAGCCCTTCGTCTGGACCGCCGATCCCGATACCATCATCGCCGCAAGAAAAAGAGGGTTTCAAACGTTGGAATCAATCCACTAGCGACCCCAGAATTCGTTTGCCGGTCACTACTGCTAGTTGTAGTGTTGCAATCATGGCCCAGGGCATCATCCAGCTCGCCGACGGGCGAGGCCGCAAATACCTGACCGCGGAGGAGCGCGAGCGGTTTTTTGCTGCCGCGGCCCAGGAGGCGCGCCCCGAGCGGCAGACCTTCGTCCTGGTGCTGGCGCATTCCGGCGCCAGGCTCTCGGAAATACTCGCGCTCAGGCCGCGCGACGTCGACCTGGACGCGAACGCGATCCGGATTCGGACGCTCAAGTGCCGCGCCGAGCACTGGCGCGAGGTCCCGCTGCCGGCAGAGACCCTCCGCGCTCTCGAACTAGTCCACGGCCTGCGCAACGTTCCGCCCCGGCGCGCCGGCGATCCGCTCTGGCCCTGGTCGCGCGCCACCGGCCATCGGCGCATCGTTGCCGTCATGGCGGTCGCGGCTGGTGTGCCGCTACCAACCATCACGGACGTGCTCGGCCATGCCGACATATCGACGACCGCGATCTACACCACGGCCGTCGGCATCGAGGCCCGGGCGTTCCTGGCCAGAATGTGAGGACCTCCGGCCGTGCTATAATGCGGCCCGAGGGTGCGCAAGAGGAGGATCGCAGCATGGAACGGACCATCGGCAGCATGGGCTCCGAATACACCCGCTTCCACCTCGATCCGGAGGCAGTCCCGCTTCTTGCGAAACTCGATTGGGACAATATCGCCAGGAGGGTCTTCATCGACCCTGTAAGCGGGCTCATCGCGCTCATGACGCCGTCTCCGGAACATGAGCGCTACAGCCGGGGTGCCGACCGGCTGATGGACGCCATGGACAGAAGGCTGGGAATCCGTGCGATCGGTCTGGGATCGACGCGGTGGCGCCTTCCGGGGGATCCGGAGAATACCGGCGCTGAACCTGACGCCTGTTATTATTTGGGGCGTACGGCCGACAGATGGACTGATGCGGATCGACAGGGAACGGAGATCCTTCGTGAATTCGAGACCCGGACGCCGCCGGATCTCGTCATCGAAGTCGAACGCAGCCATGGAGATGAGGACAAGCCTGCTTTCTACCGGCGCCTGGGTGTTCCCGAGATGTGGCGCCTCGACATTGCAGGGAACGCCCGGGAGGCCGTCCTGCTGGACCTGCAGGCTGCGGACGGACCGGCGGCGGAGTTGTCTGTCTCCGCTGTTCTGCCTCCGGCCAGCCCGGCCTTCGTTCTGGCAGCCCTCGAACTGGCCGCCAGGGGCCGTATTTCTGAACTCGACGCCCTGATCGAGGAGTTGGTCTCAGCGTACACAGGACGCGGAGCCTCGATACCCTGAGCCGATTACCAAGTAGTGGATCTTGCGGTCCTATCGACAAGCTTGATAATTTAAATCAACAGGTTTATGAGTGCCAGTTACTGAATAGAAATGGCAGGAGTAATTGACATGCCACTTCTGACAACAGGACCATTGTTGGCTTCATTTCTGGAGCTGGTTAAGCCATCAAGGTCACCGCATTTGGTAGCGAGTACTCTCGCGACCGGAACCATCTGCATAAGCGGTTAATGAAATATCCGAAAATTGGATTGGTTCATTTTCTGAGTGTTTCAAGGCACACTATTCAGGCGGTCGCCATCGGGTTTCTGGGTCGAGAATGAAGGAAATTATAAATATTTCAAGAGATATGAATTCTTGTTCGACATTGCTATATGCGGCGTATCGATGACCACCTCATTTCAGACGAACCCTCAAGAACTTGAATTCATCGCCCAATGCCATTGGCAGATCGAGTCGGAGTTCAACCTTAGAACGCGGGAAGTCATCATTGACATGAGAAAACTTGTTATGGGCTCGGCGGAGAACAAGCTTTTCATCGCGGTGCATCGGAACAATCAGAAACAGGAAGATGCCATCCTCGAACAGTGTTCCGAAATCGCATAGCGGTGTAGCAGGCATTTGTATTCCTGCTTCGTCTCCCATTCCCGGGACTGGAAGAACCCTGATATTCCAACTCTCCATGAATGGACAGGAGGTGGTTGGGTTCAGGTTGCGCTACCGCCGAAAGCCTGACCGTTGCGTTGCGTCGGAGTTTACTCCGACACGCAAGACTGGCGCTATGCTTCGCAGAAATCAGGACAAATAATCCGCCAGCGCGTCATATGATGCGCGACGGGACGTTTCGTTATGCGCCGCGACCTGAATTCGCAGATCTGTCGCGCCTGCTTCGGCATATTTCACCAGTCCGTCCAGGATCTGTTGCCATCCACCAATCAAATGCAGATCGGACGGGTCGTCGAGCCCTTCGTGTCTTGTGGCATTCGCATAGGAGGGATTCGATTGGTAGTGTGCGGAAGTCTCCCGCGCCAGAACTTTCGCTCCCGCAAAATCGTCGGTGAGGCATATTCGTACCAGCGCCATGATTCGCAATTCGCTGCTGCGGTTGGCCTGCTCGGCGCCCGCTTTGAGGTGCGGCAATATATAGGTCGATATGGTCCTCGGCCCGCACTGACCTAACGTGGTGCCTTGTAAGCAGCCGCCAGCGAACCGCAACATTCGCGGACCGAGCGCCGCCAGCAGAATGGGCGTTGGATGCGCCTCGATTCCGAGTTTGGCGTGTGCGGAAATCTGCTCGCCTGCCGTATCGGCCTCTTCGCCCGCCAGCAGCGGTTCCAGTGCTCCTATGAATTCTCGCGTATAGGAGTACGGCTTGTCCCACGCCATGCCGAGCACCTCCTCGGCATGGCGTCTGGATGCTGTTCCGACACCGAGGGTAAACCGGCCGCCCAGGGCATTCTGGGCCGTCCGGGCGAGTTGGGCGAGGCCGACCGGGTGACGGCCATATAACGGTACAACCGATGTGCCGAATTCGCCGAGGTCGGGAAAATCCTTACCAATGCAGGCCAGTGCCACGATCGGATCGACGCCCATGGCGTGCGAGATCCAGAAACTGTCGAAGCCCGTCTTCTCGGCAAAACGGGCAGCGTCGCGCACCTCGTCTATCGACGCCAGCATTGTGCCTCCAGCCAAACTCCAGCGGACACCGAAGCGGTCATTTTTCATGGTTCAATATCCTTGGTCGGTGGCAATCGAGTGCCGCAATGGCCGATTCCAAGTTCTTCCAGTGTAGCCATTTTGATTTCCGGTGTCCAAAACAGTGTGCTGATCTAATGATCGGGCGTAAGTCGGAAGAATGATAAATTGTGGAAAACATGTGTGTAACCGGCATGTGATGCGGTGATCTTGAAAATCACATTATTTCGAGATGAGGCTGCCATGCCTGCGGCCTTCGAAACCCGAGTCCTTGTTGATCGGCGGAACACAGCCTTCGCGACCTTGTCGCCATTGATGAGTTATGTCGCTGCACCTTGGTCTCCCGCTATACGATAATGTGCAAGCCCACTGGTGTCTGTGCGGCAGAGAGTCATCCTGATAACAGGCCGTATTAGGTCGTGTTGACGAATGATCGAAGCATAATCCATGCTGAGACAATGTGGACAAACGCGAGGACCGTCCGAGCGAGCTTGTCATAGCGTGTGGCGATGCGACGGAATTGTTTGAGCTTGTTGAAGAATCGCTCGACCTGCTGGCGCCGCTTGTACTTTTCTTGATCGTGATGAATCGTCTCAGTCCGGTTCGACCGGGCGGGAATCACGGCTTCGACGCCCTGGTCGGCCAGCGTCTGGCGAATGCCCTTGCTGTCATACGCCTTGTCCATGACCGCAGCCTCCGGTGCGGGAGAGCGGGACAAGGCCTTCCATAGAAGCTCGCATCCCACGCCATCATGGCGCTCGCCACCCGTCAACACGACGGACACACCGGTTGTTTCGTTGGCACAGGCCACGTGCAGCTTGGTGGAGAACCCACCCCGGGAGCGGCCGAGAGCCTGGGCCTCCTGGCCGCCGTTTTTTTTACCGCGCCGGCGGCGTGTTTGCTCTCACGCAGTAGCGGCTCGAGTGTCGAGCAGACAGCATCCGGGATGAGCAGGCGTAACGCGATGATAAGTCCCCGGAAAGTGTCATTGATGGAAAATGATCATCAGCATTTCATGAATCCGTCAACACGACCCAGTGTAATCCAGGGTTCGAGCGCTACAAGTACGGACTCAGACATTGAGAACCTCCTGCAGGAACGGTAGCACACGCTTCACTCGCCTCAAAGCTTCGAAAATCGAAGAGCCGCTTATGCGCTTGACCCCGGCTTGATCAACATACTGAACGAAAGCCGTCCAGATGGACCAGTAGGAGTCAATATTTCGCGGCAAATTCTCGCAACCGGAGCTATGTATATAAGCGGTATCGAAGATTTCCGATTCTGACCGGTTCGTCAGAATCTGTCATCTGTCAATATGGGGACTTGCCGGTGAATACGCGGGAGCCTGCCGATCAATATAACTCCCCGGCCCGTACAGCTTTGCCTGAGACGTGCGGGAGCGCCAGTCGGATTGTCGTTCAGAACCAAATGGTGGCGACCGAGACGATGGTGACCATTGCGCGTCCGTCTTGAGCATGCGGCCGGGTAACGTCCTGCCCAAGGACCATACGAGCATTGCCCCCATTGAGGCGTAGCCGAAGGTTAGTGCCAGCATCGAGGCCAGTTCCAGAGAACTACTGGTGAATTCGGCATAGGTGCCTGCGGTCACCAAAGTCATCGTCCACGCCTTCGGGTTTAGCAACAGGATGGCCAGTCCCGTGGCGAACCCCACGGCATGTCCTCCACCCACATTCTCCGATGCCTTGGGCGCGCCGCTTCGGAAGATCCGCCAAGCCAGCCATACCAGATAGACGGATTACAGATCCTCGATCGCGATTTGCAGCGACGATGCCGTTTGCAATAGCGCAGAGAGGCCGCTGGGCCCCGGTACCATGAGCGGTGCCAGACCAGCGGCAACTCCGGTTGCAAGAGTCAGGCTTCCGAGTAGGTCGTACCTGATCCCATACGCGGCCGCCAACAGCGTGCCGGGTCCTGGCGTGATGGTCGTTGTTAACGGCCAGTACCGCCAGTGACACGAAGGAGTCCGGCATTGATCATCCAACTCTCGACCGGTCCGGCGGCGACCATTAGGCTCCCGCACCACAAAAACAACGCGAACTTCGAAATGTTGTCTGATCTTGCGTCGAGACCTTGCGGAAACCGTCATGGATGCACGTGATGCACAGCCAATGCTGTCACCAGGAACGACATACCAAACATGATGGGTACGCATGATGGCTTCTGTCAGGGGGTTCAAGACCCTTACTCATTGTAGTCAATCGAACAGATACCAGCCTTCTTTCTTTACAAGGAACAGGCTGATCGTTTGCCTCAGTGAGTCGCATTGCTCGACCGCGTGGAGCGCCTTGCTTCGAAGGACCGCGAGTTAGCCGGGGCTGGTGCTGCGGTGCGCGTCCGGAGCATTGGCGGTACCGCGCTCGCCGGGAGGCTCGCGCGTCCGGAAGGCGCTGTATGACGCATGATCGATATTGACCACCGTTCGCATACCGGTCCTGCCTTTCACCTTGCGACAATCCTGACCCTGACGTCCTGCTCTGGCATAATGCCGTCGGTCGCGCGTCGGGCTCGTCAATGGTGCGCCGTGGAACCCATCGGGATGGACGGTGTCCGCCTCTGTTGCGAACACGCTTGCCAAAGGAGATCCGCAACCCCGCGCATACGAACCGGGTCTGGACGGCACGGCCCTCCGGGAATGTCGATCTCGGTGGTTGAGGGGCAGAATTTGAACTGGCGGCTTTCAGGTCACGAAGTCGAGCAGTTCGGAGAAGGCAGAGAAACGCGCGTCGGCGGGGATCTCGTCAATCGGCGTCCTGGCATAACCGTAGGACATCAGCACGAAACGAACACCGGCGGCCCGCGCTGTCTCCGCGTCGTTCTCGTTGTCACCGATCATGACCGCATGCCCGGACGCACAATCCATCTCGTTCAGTAATCCGATAAGATGTCCGGGATCCGGTTTACGCACCGGATAACGGTCGCCGGCGCCAACCAGTTCGAAGAACCCGGACAGATCAAGGCCGGCAAGGAGACCGTCGCTCGCTGTTTGCGGTTTGTTGGTGCAGACGGCCAGTCGATGGCCACGACGCTGCAACATCGACAGTGTCGTGGCCACCCCGGGATAGGGACGGGTCAGGACAGCCGCGTTCAGCTCGTAATCGGCAAGAAACCGTGCCGTTTCCGACCTGACGATATCGTCCGGCGGCATGGTCCCGGTCGCGGCGAAAATTCTCTCGACGAAACGCGGGACCCCATCACCGATGAAACCGCGGGTCTGCGCCAGCGTAATCCCCGACCGGCCGGCACTCGTCAATATCCGGTTCGCCGCAGCGTTCATGTCAGGTGCGCTGTCGACCAGCGTACCGTCAAGATCAAAGACCAATACCGGCAAGTCTGTCGTGTTCATGGCTCGATCCGTCCGCTTTTGACCCGCGCCTTAAGCTGTGGCATCCCACGCGGTCCACGCCGTTGCCAGAGCGATATCGTACCGCGGAGACGCCGGGTCTGTCCGTAAATCCGTTAACCGCTTATGCAGATGGTTCCGGTTCGATCAACATGCTGTAGGTAAGGGGTTGTGCATTGGTGGCGAGGCGGAAGAGCGGCGGAAAGCATCGTGGCGGGTTTTGCGGCGGTTGAAGCGAAAGACGACCTCATCGAGATCGGCTTGCAGATGCTTGCGGCGCAGCCCGTGGTCGACGCCTCGCGCCCATCCTTTGAGGTTGGAGAAGACTTGGTGGATCCACGGCAGGACGAGGTGAGCGGCGGTCTTCCCGACGACATGGACATTGTGGCGATCGGCGGGGACCGCAGCGTCGCCGGACCAGCCGTCGGTTTTCACGATGGCGTCGGGATCGACGGCGGTTTCGACGAAGTGTCCGAGGTCGGCGGCGCCGTAGGAGGAGATTTCGGCCAGCCGCAGGCGGCCCGGGATGTTTCCGTCCCCGAGTTCGATGGCGCCGACGATGAGCATCTTGCCGTCGTGGCTGCGTCCTTGCCCTCCGGTGGGAGGATCGTCTTTGGTCCGGAATGGACGGCTGGCCTCGTCGATTTCCACCAGGCCCAACAACGGATTGCGCTCGGGCTCGACCATGCTGGCGCGCAGCTTGTGGGCGAGCAGCCAGGCGCTGCGGTAAGAGCCGAAGCGAGCTGTTTCTGGAGCTGCAGGGCAGAGATGCCGTTGGAGTGGGTCGCCATCAGGTCGGCGGCCCAGAACCAGACGGTGAGCGGCAGCTTGCTGGCGTGCAGGATCGTCCGGCCGTCGCCGAGGTCTGCCGGCGGCAGCCGGTGCACGCGAAGGTGTGTGCTTTTCTGCGCAGCGCCCATCCCTTTTCATGGCTGCACGTGGGACAGACGAAGCCGTCCGGCCAGCGCATTTCGATCAGCCAGGCGGCGCAGGCGTCATCGTCCGGGACCATGTGCTGGAAAGCGAGGAGGCTATCGGGGACCTGTTTCATGTGGGGGCTCCGTCGGCAGGAACCTATCGGGAGCATTCTACCCGCTCCTCCGCCCTAATCTCAACCTCAACATCTGGTAGCAAACTCTCGCAACCGGAGCCATGTGCATAAGCGGTATCCGTTATTGTGGTCATGTGCCAGAGTCCGCAATTCGGTCACCCGTGACAACGCCGGTGGTTGTAGTCCGCCGTCGCTGCTGTCACTCATTGAAAGAATTGTTTACTACGATACGGTCGATCTCTGTGGCATGATGGGCGAGCCGTTCGTCCACCTGTAAAATCGAAACAATGTATTGTTGACGTCCGAAACTATCGCTGCCGTTGTTCTTGCCGCGGGCAAGGGCACGCGCATGAATTCCGACATTCCGAAAGTGCTCTATCCTGTTGCCGGCAAGGCGATGATTTCCCATGTTCTGACAGCATTGGAAACCGCGGGCGTGAACCGCCGGGTCGTCGTTGTCGCGCCCGATCAGGACTCCGTTGTAAAGACGGTCGCCCCGGCGCAGACGGCTGTGCAGACGCAACCGCTTGGAACGGGCGATGCTGTGCGCGCAGCGCTCGGGGCGATTGAGGATTTTACCGGTACGGTTCTGGTGGTCTTCGGTGATACCCCGTTGATCACTGCCGCGACACTTCGTCGCATGGTTGAGGCGATGCAGGCGCCGAGCGCGCCGGCTGGCGTGGTCCTCGGTTTCCCGAGTGACGATCCCGGGCGCTACGGCCGTCTGGTAGAAGATGATGCCGGGCGGCTCGAACGGATCGTCGAATATGCCGAGATGTCCGGGCTGACCCGCACGGTCCGGCTGTGCAATGGCGGTGCCATGGCGCTGGACGGAATACATCTTGAGGGATTGCTGGCTGGCCTTGCCAATAACAATGCGAAAGGCGAATTCTATCTGACCGACCTTGTTGCGTTGGCCCGTGACCGGGGTCTTTGTTTTTCTGTCGTCGAGACAGTCGAGTCGGAGACCATGGGGGTCGATTCGCGGGCGGCGCTGGCGCGTGCCGAGGGGGTGATGCAGCAACGTCTGCGTGCCGCCGCAATGACCGACGGTGCGACGTTGATCGCTCCAGAAACGGTTTTTCTATCGCATGACACGATCCTTGGCCGCGATACAGTTGTGCAACCGCACGTCGTCATCGGACCCGGAGTCCGGGTCGGTGAACGGGTTGAGATCCGGAGCTTCAGCCATCTGGAACAGGCGCGTGTCGCGGATGACGCGGTCATCGGACCTTATGCCCGGTTGCGTCCAGGAGCCGAAGTCGGCGCCGAAGCCCGGATCGGCAATTTCGTCGAAGTCAAGGCCGCGACCATCGATTGGGGTGCGAAGGTCAACCATCTTGCCTATATCGGCGATGCCCATGTCGGCGCCGAGACCAATATCGGCGCCGGTACGATCACATGCAATTTTGACGGCTTCGCCAAACATCGCAGCGAAATCGGAGATCGGGTCTTTATCGGTTCGAACACGGCCCTGGTCGCGCCCGTCAGCGTCGGTGACGGCGCGATTGTCGGTGCTGGCAGCACCGTCACGGAATCAATCGATGCCGACGCGTTGTTTGTCATGCGGGGCAAAGCCAATCTGGCCCGTGATGGCGCGAAGCGGTTCCGTGCCCGTCGTCGCCGTCGCAATGACGTGGATTGAATCATGTGTGGAATCGTCGGAATCATCGGCAATGCTCCGGTCGCCTGCCGGATGATCGATGCCCTGAAACGGCTGGAATATCGGGGCTACGATTCGGCGGGACTCGCAACGATTGTCGATGACGGTTTGGCCCGATGTCGGGCCGAAGGCAAGTTGAGCAATCTCGAACAGGCCCTGGCTGCCGAGCCGCTCGACGGGACGACAGGGATCGGTCATACCCGATGGGCGACTCACGGCGCTGCGACCCTTCGCAACGCGCATCCCCACGCCTTCGGGCGCGTTGCGGTGGTGCATAACGGGATTATCGAGAACCATCAGGACATTCGCGACGAACTGGTGGCGAGCGGCAACAAGTTGGAAAGTGACACCGATACCGAGGTGATCGCTCATCTTGTGGACCGGTTTCTGGCCGAGGGCGCGACCCCCGAAGCCGCAATGCAGGCAACCGTCGAGCAGGTCGGCGGCGCCTATGCCTTCGCAATTATGATTGCGGACCAGCCGGACTTGCTCATGGTGGCCCGCCGGTCGTCACCGCTTGCCATCGGCTTTGGTGACGACGAAATCTTCGTTGGCTCGGATGCTTTGGCCCTGGTGCCGTTCACACGGCGGATCTGTTATCTCGAAGATGGCGACTGGGCGGTGCTGCGGCGTGACGGCGCAGTGATTCGCGACGCTGACGGAACGGTCGTCGAGCGCCCTGTTGTCCTGACCGAGGTGTCCGGCGCGTTGGTCGGCAAAGGCAATTACCGGCATCACATGGAAAAAGAAATCCATGAACAGCCGGAGGTCGTCGGCTACACGCTGTTTCGTTACTACGACCCGAACACCGGAGCCATGACACTGCCGGATTTGCCTTTCGAGCCGGCGGCACTTTCCAAACTGACGATCGTTGCGGCGGGCACCAGTTATTTTGCGGGCATGGTGGCAAAGTACTGGTTCGAGAGCCTCGTCCGGATACCGGTCGAGGTCGATATCGCTTCGGAATTTCGTTACCGTAACGCCGTCCTGCCTGCCGGCGGCGCGGTGTTGCTGATTTCCCAATCGGGCGAGAGTCTCGACACTCTGATGGCATTGCGACACGCCCGCACAAGCGGTCAGCACATCTTGGGTCTTGTCAATGTCCCGGAGAGTTCGATCGAGCGGGAGGCCGACGCGGTCATCCGGACCCTCGCCGGCCCGGAGATCTGTGTCGCTTCGACCAAGGCGTTCACGACCCAGCTGGCGGCCCTACTTTGTTTGGCAATTGCCTGGGGTCGCGCCCGCGGCGCCCTTGCGGCCTCCATGGCAGGGCAGATTCTGGAGGATCTGGGTCATTTGCCGGCACGGATGGCTGCCGTTCTGTCGCAGACACAGCGCTGGCGGAGCTGTGCGTACGACATCGCGCATGCCCGCGATATTCTCTATCTGGGGCGTGGGCCCAGCTATCCGATTGCAATGGAAGGCGCCCTGAAGCTGAAGGAGCTGAGTTATATCCATGCCGAGGGGTTTGCCGCCGGTGAAATGAAACATGGCCCGATCGCCTTGCTCGACGAAAGTGTGCCGGTGGTGATCGTTGCGCCGAATGATGAATGGTTCGACAAGACCGCGTCAAACATGACCGAAGCGGTTGCCCGCGGCGGCCGCGTGGTGCTGTTGTCGGATCGGACCGGCATCTCGCGTCTTGGCGAGACCGCGACCTGGCGTTTCGAACTGCCAGTGGTCGATCCGGTGGTGGCACCGCTGCTCTACGCGTTGCCAGTGCAACTGCTGGCCTATTATGTGGCGATTGCGAAGGGAACCGATATCGACCAGCCGCGCAATCTCGCCAAAAGTGTCACTGTCGAGTAATCGGCCGGATCACCACAGCGCTGCCAGAATTCTGGCGTGCACATCCTTCAGATGATCCATTTCGGCAGGCTTGTAGTCCCAGTTCATCATCGCCTCGTCACCAACCTTGCGCGGGAAGATATGCATATGGAAATGCGCGATCGATTGACCGGCCGCGGTGCCGTTCGACTGGATGATATTGATGCCGTCGGGCTCAAGCGCATCACGCAAGGCCGTCGCGACAGTACGGACGGCCTTGATACAGGCCGCGAGATCTTCCTCCTCGCAGGCGAAGATGGTTTCGGAATGCGCTTTCGGGATGACCATGCAGTGGCCGTCATGAAACGGATTGATGTCCATGAACGCGAGAATGCGTTCGGTCTCGAGCAGTTTCAGGCTCGGAATCTCGCCGGTAATGATCTTGCAGAAAATGCAATCGGCGTCCCGGGTCATGATTGCTGGCTCCGCGTTCAAGGGTACTCGCCGTCAGTGTATGCCATAACGGGATCGCCTGAAAATCACTTTTGGCGTTTGGTCAGGGCCGTTCGCGCCGCATCCATCAGCGTCGAGGCGGTTATGACACTACTGGGCTCGATTGCAAGCCCGGCCGCGGCCATCGCCTCGGCGGTCCATCGATTGCAGGTCCGGAATATGTGGAACTCTCCGGTCGCGGCATAGAACCAGCTGCGATCCGGCCCGTATAATCCGGCGCCTCTCGATTTGGGCTGACCACGGTCGTTCAAATCGAAACTGTGGGCGATGTAGGTCAGCAAGCTGCCAAACCCGACATCATTGGTCGGTATTGCCAGAATTTCTGCGGCGGGGAAGGTATTGCGCAGGGGTTGCCGGACGGCGTGAATGTGGAGCACGGTCGGTCCCGGCTGCAGGGCTGCGGCAAGCGCCATTGCCGTCGTCGGATTTTTCGCACGATAGAAGTCGGCGTCACCCCAGCCGATTTCCAGAACCGCCGCATCGAGAAACCTGGCAATGTCTGGCAGGGCCCGGCGCACGGTGTCGTCCACCGGCAGGGCGATGCCGACATGCCATCCATAATTGACCAAATAGATCAGTTTTTCGGGGGATTCGGCCTGAATTTGCCGCGCCGTCCCGAAAACCACGGCAAGACTGATGCAGAGAGCGATGAAAAGGCGCATGGTGATCCTCCAGTCAGATGCCGGTATGGCAGGCTGGGCCTGAAGATGGCTTCCCGAAGCGCGGGCTTGAGCATGACATCCGGTCGATTGTCCCGTCGAAGCGTTGGAATCGGCGCGGTCTCGCGTGAGCACCAGATAAGGAGCATGTGATGGATTTCATCGGCAAACTCAAGAACCCGTCGTTGTTCAGGCAACAGGCCTATGTCAACGGTGCCTGGTGCGATGCATCCGGGGGCGGTGTGGTTGCGGTATCCGATCCGGCTACGGGTCGGGTCATCGGAACTGTGCCCGATATGGGGGCTGCCGATACCCGGCAGGCCATTGAATTGGCTGAAGCGGCCTGGGATGGCTGGCGGTCGCGGACCGGCAAGGAGCGGGCCGCAGTCCTGCGCCGCTGGTTCGACCTGATGATGGCTAACAGCGACGATCTCGCCGCAATCATGACTGCCGAACAGGGCAAACCGTTGGCAGAAGCCAAGGGCGAGATCGCTTATGGCGCCTCATTTATCGAATGGTTCGCGGAAGAAGCGAAACGCAGCTACGGCGATGTCATTCCACACCATCAGGATGGCAAGCGGATCATCGTGATCCGGCAGCCGGTCGGTGTGGTCGCCGCGATCACGCCCTGGAATTTCCCGAATGCGATGATTACCCGTAAGGCTGGTCCGGCGCTGGCGGCAGGCTGCCCGATCGTGATCAAGCCGGCGAAGCTGACGCCGTTTTCGGCGCTCGCAATGGGCGAACTCGCGACGCGTGCCGGCATCCCCGCAGGAGTGTTCAATGTCGTGACCGGCGTCAATTCGGCCGAGATCGGTCACGAGATGACGACCAGCCCGATCGTTCGGAAAGTCACATTCACGGGCTCGACCGGGATCGGCAAGATTCTGATGCAACAGTCGGCCAGCACGGTGAAGAAGATCTCGCTGGAACTCGGTGGCAACGCGCCGCTGATCATTTTCGATGATGCCGACCTCGACGCTGCGGTCGACGGCGCGATTGCCTGCAAGTTTCGTAATGCCGGCCAGACCTGTGTCTGCGCCAACCGGGTTTTCGTTCAGGACGGAATTTATGACGCTTTCGCCAGAAAATTCGCGGATGCGGTCAGCGCCATGAAGATGGGCAATGGCTTCGACGAGGGTGTTCTGATCGGACCGATGATTGAACCGGCGGCGGTGGACAAGGCAGAAGAGCATGTGCAGGACGCCGTTGCGAAAGGCGCTGCGGTCGCCGTCGGCGGCGGCCGCAGCGATATCGGCACCTTGTTCTATACGCCGACGGTGCTGACCGATGCGACATCCGACATGGCGATTTTCCGGGAAGAAACCTTCGGTCCGGTAGCGCCATTGTTCCGTTTCAAGGATGAGGCCGACGTCATCGCCATGGCCAATGACACCGAGTTCGGCCTGGCGTCATATTTCTATGCGCGTGACCTCGGGCGGGTCTGGCGGGTCGCCGAGGCTCTCGAATACGGTATGGTTGCCGTCAATGAAGGGATCCTTTCGACGGAAGTGGCGCCGTTTGGCGGTGTCAAGGAGTCGGGTCTCGGCCGCGAAGGGTCGCGCTACGGTCTTGATGAATATCTCGAGTTGAAATACATCCTGATGGGCGGTCTCAACAGCTAGATTGCGCCGGGACCGGAGATCCTGCGACACCCGGGCTGGCGTTCCTGTACAGCCGCGGGAGTCCGACGGCGGCAATCCGGCCGCGCAACGGAAGAATCCGGGAAAACGTACCATGGGTAGCTACGACTATGACCTGATCACCATCGGGGCTGGTTCCGGCGGTGTGCGAGCGTCGCGCGTGGCCGGCGCCTTTGGGGCCCGGGTGGCGATTATCGAGGAAATCCGTGAGGGCGGAACCTGCGTCTTGCGTGGCTGTGTGCCCAAGAAACTGCTGGCATACGGCAGCCATGTCTCAGAAGAGATCGAAGACGCCGCGGGCTACGGCTGGCGCGTATCCGGGATGAGGCATGACTGGGCGGCAATGATCGATGCCAAGAACCGGGAACTCGACCGCTTGCACGGAATCTATGTGCGGTTGCTGGAAAACGCCGATGTCACGCGCATTCGTGGACGCGGCAACATCGTCAATCCGCACACTGTCGCCGTCGGTGGCCAGCATCTGACGGCAGAGCGAATTCTTGTTGCGGTCGGGGGCTGGCCGGCAATGCCCAAGGTTCCCGGTATCGAACATGCGATCACTTCGAACGAGGCCCTTGAATTGCGGGAGCGGCCGGATCGTGTCGTCGTCGTCGGCTCCGGTTATATCGCGGTCGAGTTTGCCGGAATTTTCCAGGGTTTCGGGGCCGAAGTCGATCTGGTGTTTCGTGCCGACAAACCCTTGCGCGGCTTTGACGAGGATGTTCGCGACACGTTGACCGAAGAGATGGACAAAAAGGGCATCAACATCGTTCCCGGAACGTTGCCGGAGCGGATCGAAAAGACCGTATCCGGGGTGCGGGTGGTCCTCAATGACGGTCGGGTGATCGAAGCTTGCCAGGTGATGTATGCGACGGGAAGGGCGCCGAATACGGCGGGTCTGGGTCTTGCGGAGGCAGGCGTCGCGCTTGCCGGCAATGGCGCCGTCAAGGTTGATGCGTGGAGCCGGTCCAATGTGCCAAGTATCTATGCGATCGGCGATGTGACCGATCGCATCAATCTGACACCGGTGGCGATTGCCGAGGGTCGGGCCTTTGCCGAGACGTTGTACAACGACAACCCGATATCACCGGATCACGAAGATGTCCCGAGTGCTGTGTTCAGCCAGCCGCCGATCGGCATGGTCGGTCTGCCGGAACATGTGGCGCTTGAGAAATACGGTGAGCTTGACGTCTATGTTGCCGGGTTCCGACCGATGAAGTACACGCTGACCGACAATCCCGAGCGCGGTATGCAGAAACTCATCGTCGATCGAGCGACCCAACGGGTGGTCGGCGCCCACATGGTCGGTGTCGATGCGCCGGAAATCATCCAGGGGATTGGCATCGCGGTGAAGATGAAGGCTACCAAGGCGGATTTCGATGCGACCACCGGGATTCATCCGACCGCGGCGGAGGAATTCGTCACGATGCGCGACAAGCGCCTGGACCACGAGCTGGCCGTGGGCTGACAGATCTGACGATTTTGCCGTCCGGCCGTGGACCCGGCTGCCGCGTTCTGATATCGGGGATCGTTTGCGATTCGGCTCCGGCATGGTGCCGGAATGCCGGATCGGGATACTGTCGGACACCATTACAATCAAGGTATCGAAGCTGGGCTGACCGCCATGACTCTCGTATTGCACAACACATTGACACGCCGGAAGGACGTGTTCACGCCGGTCGAACCCGATCATGTGCGTCTCTATGTCTGCGGTCCGACGGTCTATGATTATGCCCACATCGGAAATGCGCGGCCCGTCGTCGTATTTGACATTTTGTACCGATTGTTGCGGCACATCTACCCACGCGTGACTTATGTTCGGAACATCACCGACATTGATGACAAGATCAACGCAAGGGCTGCCGAATCCGGACGGACGATCCGTGAGATAACCGATGAAACGGCGCGGATATTCCAGGACGACATGGCCAGGATTGGCGCATTGTCGCCGGACTACGAGCCGCGCGCCACGGAACATGTCACTGCGATGATCGGGATGATCGAGACATTGATCCGGCGTGGTCATGCCTATGCGGCCGATGGCCATGTCCTATTCAACGTTCCGTCGATGCCGGATTACGGACGGTTGTCGCAAAGTAACCGTGAGAAACAGATTGATGGTGCGCGGGTCGAGATCGCGCCATACAAGAAAGATGCGACCGATTTTGTGCTCTGGAAGCCGTCAGAAGCCGGGACCCCGGGTTGGGACAGCCCCTGGGGGTTCGGACGGCCAGGCTGGCATATCGAATGTTCGGCGATGAGCGCGGCCTATCTTGGCGAGGTCTTCGATATTCATGCTGGCGGTCTCGACCTGGTATTTCCGCATCACGAAAACGAGATCGCGCAATCGCGCTGCGCCTTTGGCACGTCAACGCTTGCCAATGTCTGGATGCATAACGGTTTCGTCACTGTCGAGGGTGAAAAGATGGCGAAATCGCTGGGCAATTTCTTCACCGTCCATGATCTGCTGTCCGAATGGCCCGGCGAGGCGATTCGTTATGCTCTGTTGGCGGCGCATTACCGGGCGCCGTTAGATTATTCGATAAAGGGGCTTGGTGAGGCAAAGGCGGCCCTCGACCGGCTCTATCAGGCCGTCCTGGATGGACCGGATGTCAGTGACGGGCCGTTGGCAGTATCCCGGGACGAGGTCGTCGCGGCACTGTCGGACGACCTGAACACACCTTTGGCGCTGGCCGGATTGCATGAATGCGCAGGGGCCTTGAACCGAACCCGCGACCGGGCAGAAAAAGCCCGGTTGAAGGGCAGCTTGTTCGCATCCGCGACCTTGCTGGGGTTGTTGCAGAACGATCCGGACCGGTGGTTCAAGGACGCATTGGGTCGAAATTCCTGCGCCGGCAAGCGCCAATCCGGATCCATGTCCGGAGGCGGTCTCGATGAATCCGAAATCGAGACTCTGATTGACAAGAGGGCGGCGGCCCGCGAGGCGCGTGATTTTGCCGAAGCGGATCGTATCAGGGAGACGCTGGCTGCGGCTGGCGTCATTCTCGAGGACGGCGCGGGCGGAACAAGATGGAAACGCGGATGATCGCGGGCGTCTGATCCCAGATCAGAAACGTCCTAGATAGTGTCGTCATGAGTGATGTTCATCTGTCCTATCTGTCGAACTCACTCGATGGTTCCTGGAGGCGACTCATGGGATTGGCTCATCGGCGTCACGACATTTCGGACAGGGTCTGGCTGTTGTTGGAGCCTCATCTGCCTGGCCGAGCGGGACGTTGGGGTGGGGTGGCGCAGGATAATCGACGGTTCATTAAATGCGATCTTCTGGATTCTGCGTACCGGCGCTCCCTGGCGTGATGTGCCGCCAGACTATGGAGACTGGAAAAATACCCATCGTCGGTTCTGTCGCTGGCGGGACAAGGGGCTCTGGGGGGCGTTGCTGGAGCCTCTGGTGGATGAGCCGGACTATGAATGGCTGATGATTGACGCCAGTCATCTCAAGGTCCATCCCCATGCGAGCGGTGCGATCGGTGGCAATCAGGCGATGGATCGCACAAAAGGGGGCTGAACACGACGCTGCACTTGGCTGTGGACGCGCATGGGATGCCGGTGCGGGTGTTGGTGACCGAGGGGACGGCAGCAGATTGCAGTCAAGCGGTCGAGCTGATTGAAGGGATAGATGCCGAGTATTTGTTGGCGGACAAGGCCTATGACACGAATGCCATCCTGTCTTATTGTGAGGAGCATGAAGTCATTCCAGCGGTTCCGCCGAAGCGCAACCGCAAGCACCCCAGAGCGTATGATGTCCATCTCTACCGGCACCGGCATTTGGTGGAGCTTCTTGCAAAATTGCCGGCCCGACCGGTTTTTTGCCTTGTCGAGGCTGATTTTGTTGTCGAGGGCCTGGGTTTCGGGGCCACCTCGTGGTCTGTTGTGTTTTTACAATAACAAGATACCGAGGAGGTGCCCCCGATGACCCTTGGCTCGACCCTATCCGATCTCTGGCACCGATTTCAAGGAGAACTTTTCCCTGCGTTGGCCGAGGCGGTCGGTCCTCTCCTCGAGACGCACAAGCGTTTCGTGACAGCTCTCGATCTCGTCAAGGTGGAGGGCTTCGTCGATGGGGTGTGGACCGGTCCGGGTCGGCCCCGGGAGGATCGCCAGGCGCTGGCCCGTGGCTTCATCGCCAAGGCGGTGTGGGGTCTGCCGACGACCCGCCACCTGATCGACAGGCTCAAGGTGGACCCGACGTTGCGCCGACTGTGCGGCTGGTCGCGTGTCTCGGAGATCCCGAGTGAAGCGACGTTTTCGCGGGCGTTTGCCGAATTTTCGCAGTCCCGTCTTCCGGAGAGGATGCACGCGGCTCTGGTCGCAGAGACACTGGGCGACACGCTCATCGGCCACGTGTCGAGGGACTCGACGGCCATCGAGGCCCGGGAGACGCCGGTCCCGAAGCCGAAGGCCGGGACGCCGAACCGCAAGCGCGGCCGGCCCCGCAAGGGCGCGGAGAGGACGAAGGAGCCTGGGCGTCTCGAACGGCAAGCGAACGGGATGGATCTCGATGAGATGCTTGACGAGCTGCCGAAGGTCTGTGATCACGGGGCAAAGAAGAATGCCAAGGGGGTCCTGGATGCCTGGTGCGGTTACAAGCTGCATATCGACACAGCAGACTGCGGGGTGCCGCTGAGTACCGTCCTCACCTCGGCATCCGTCCATGACAGCCAGGTCGCGATCCCGCTGGCGATGATGACCGCCGGGCGTGTGACCAATCTCTACGATCTCATGGACGCGGCCTATGATGCCAGGGAGATCTACCAGATGAGCGAACGGCTTGGCCATGTACCGATCATCGATGTCAATCCGCGCCGGGACAAGGACCTCAAGGAGGAGCGAGACCGGGAGGCCCGGGCCCGGCGTGCAATAGGCCATGTCGATCCCGAGACCGTGCGGTTCCGGATCCGGTCCGGTGTCGAGAGGACCAACGCCCGCCTCAAGGATGAGTTTGGCGGGCGCCATGTCCGCGTCCGTGGATATTCCAAGGTCGCCTGCCATCTCATGTTCGGCATCCTGGCCCTGGCGGCTGACCAGTTGATACGTCTCGCCGTCCCATAGCGCGGCTCCGACGACGCATGCCGACCCTTCGCGGCCCTCTCGAAGAGAGTGGCCCGGAGATGCGTGTCCCGATGTCCACAAAGGTCCCTGTTTGTTCTCATCATCTCTGATGAGACACCGCGAATCCATGGAGTCCGACCTCCAGGTGCAGAGGTGACCGGAAGCAACCGACCGATCCGGGCTCACCGGACCCTGGGGACAGGAATTTTGCAAGAGGTTCGGTGGAGAACGCGTTTCTGTGGCTCAAGCGTTGGCGTGGGATTGCCACGCGATACGCCAGGAATGCCGCATCGTTCCTCGCCGCGGTGCAGATTCGGTGTCTGGCGCTCTGGGCTGGTATTTCGTGACGACACTATCTAGTGGATTGATTTCAACGTTTGGACCTCTCTTTTTCTCTTGCGGCAATGATGGTATCGGGATCGGCGGTCCAGACGAAGGGCTTGGCTTCGGTGGTGTTGTGTTCGTCGATGAAGCGGCGGATGGCGTCCTGGAGGTCGCGTTTGGAGCGGAAGACGCCGTATTTGAGACGGCGTCGTGTCAGCTTGGCGAAGACACCTTCGACCGCGTTCAGCCACGCGCTCGAGGTGGGGGTGACGTGGAAGGTCCAGTGCGGATGGCGTGCGAGCCAGACCTGGACCTCCTTGTGCTTGTGAGTGGCGTCGTTGTCGAGGATGGCATGGACCGGGACGCCGGCGGGTATCGTGTGCGCGATGCGGTTGAGGAATCTCAGGAACTCCTGGTGGCGATGCCGGCCGGCAAACAGCGTCGTCGTGTCGTTGCGCCTGGAATCATGTGTCATGGTGGCGCCGCGGCCTTTCTTCAGCGGCAGGCCGGGCTGTGTGCGGTCGCGGGCCTGACTGTGCGACCTGTCATCGGTCGACAGTACGACCGCGTGAGCCGGCGGCGCAACGGAGAGGCCGACGATGTCGGTCAGCTTCTCGAGGCAGGCGGGATCGTTCGAAAGCGTGAACGGCCGCCAGCGGTGCGGCATCAGGCCATGCGCCTTCCAGACCGCCCAGACCGTCGAAGCGGCAACCCCCACAGCCTTCGCCATCGCCCGCAGCGTCCAGTGGGTCGCCGCGTGAGGCGGCGAGATATGGGTCAACCCTACGATCTTCGCCACCGGCTCAGGAGCCGGAGGCGTCTTGCCCGGCGGACGCGTCTTGTCCCGCAGAAGTCCGTCCACACCGTCTTCCATAGAAGCGGTCCTGCCAGCGCCAGACACTGTTCTTCGCCTTGCCGGTCTCTCTCATGATGGCCATCCTGCCGAGCCCATCGTCGCTCAGAAGAACGATGCGCGCCCGCCAGACGTGCTTCTGCGGGCTCTTCGGGTCCGGGACAACCGTTTCAAGGCGATGCCGGTCGCCTGAAGTGAGCGTGAATGAAACACCAGGGCGCATCTTGCAGACCTCCGTGATCGACAAATCAGAAGAACACAATAATGGATATATTTGTAACGATCAACCCGCTAGGGGTTTCGCCGCGCCGGCGGATCCGGCCCTTCAGGCGATTTTCGATACCGGCCACGATGTGGGCAAACGCGCCTGCGAACGCTATCCGGGCGGCCATCTGGTCGAGTACGACTATCAGCATAACCGCTTATGCACATGGTTCCGGTTCGATCAACATGCTGTAGGTAAGGGGTTGTGCATTGGTGGCGAGGCGGAAGAGCGAGTGGAAAGCATCGTGGCGGGTTTTGCGGCGGTTGAAGCGAAAGACGACCTCATCGAGATCGGCTTGCAGATGCTTGCGGCGCAGCCCGTGGTAGACGCCTCGCGCCCATCCTTTGAGGTTGGAGAAGACTTGGTGGATCCACGGCAGGACGAGGTGAGCGGCGGTCTTCCCGACGCCATGGACATTGTGGCGATCGGCGGGGACCGCAGCGTCGCCGGACCGGCCGTCGGTTTTCGCGATGGCGTCGGGATCGGCGGCGGTTTCGACGAAGTGTCCGAGGTTGGCGGCGGCGTAGGAGGAGATTTCGGCCAGCCTCAGGCGGCCCGGGATGTTTCCGTCCCCGAGTTCGATGGCGCCGACGATGAGCATCTTGCCGTCGTGGCTGCGTCCTTGCCCTCCGGTAGGAGGATCGTCTTTGGTCCGGAATGGACGGCTGGCCTCGTCGATGTCCACCAGGCCCGACAACGGGTTGCGCTCGGGCTCGACCATGCTGACGCGCAGCTTGTGGGCGAGCAGCCAGGCGCTGCGATAAGAGCCGATAGCGAGCTGTTTCTGGAGCTGCAGGGCAGAGATGCCGTTGGAGTGGGTCGCCATCAGGTCGGCGGCCCAGAACCAGACGGTGAGCGGCAGCTTGCTGGCGTGCAGGATCATCCCGGCCGTCACCGAAGTCTTGCCGGCGGCAGCCGGTGCACGCGAAGGTGTGTGCTTTTCTGCGCAGCGCCCATCCCTTTTCATGGCCGCACCTGGGACAGACGAAGCCGTCCGGCCAGCGCATTTCGATCAGCCAGGCGGCGCAGGCGTCATCGTCCGGGACCATGTGCTGGACGGCGAGGAGGCTGTCGGGGAGCTGTTTCATGTGGGGGCTCCGTCGGGAGGAATGTATCGGGAGCATTCGACCCGCTCCCCCGCCCTAACCTCAACCTCAACATCTGGTGGCAAACTCTCGCGACCGGAACCATGTGCATAAGCGGTTCAGCATATTCCCGAAGCCCTTGAAGAAACCAGACAGATCCTCGAATCCGGAACCACATCTTCAATCTTCGAAGCGGCGGTCGAATATGGAAACATACTGGTTTGCGCGGATGTCCTGGAGCGACTGCCCCCGGGGCTGGCGGCTTCTGGAAGTCAAATCCGCGACCAGGCTGAAAGATGTCTTCGTTCTTGATGTCGCCGTTCAGCTATGGGTGCTGCGTGGTGCCGGGCTCGATGTTCGGGACGCTGGCGTCCTGACTCTGAACCGCGACTACGTTTATGATGGCCGCCGTCTTGACGTCGACGCCTTGTTTATCCGGCATCCCGTTCTCGAAAAGGCGAGCCGCCTGCTCGATAAGGTCGGTGCCAATGCGCGCCGGATACTGGCTGTTCTCAAGCGGCGAACCGCCCCGGATATTGCACCGGGATCGCATTGTTTCATGCCTTATGCCTGTCCGTAGAGCTTCTTGCAAAATTGCCGGCCCGACCGGTTTTTTGCCTTGTCGAGGCTGATTTTGTTGTCGAGGGCCTGGGTTTCGGGGCCACCTCGTGGTCTGTTGTGTTTTTACAATAACAAGATACCGAGGAGGTGCCCCCGATGACCCTTGGCTCGACCCTATCCGATCTCTGGCACCGATTTCAAGGAGAACTTTTCCCTGCGTTGGCCGAGGCGGTCGGTCCTCTCCTCGAGACGCACAAGCGTTTCGTGACAGCTCTCGATCTCGTCAAGGTGGAGGGCTTCGTCGATGGGGTGTGGACCGGTCCGGGTCCGGCCCCGGGAGGATCGCCAGGCGCTGGCCCGTGGCTTCATCGCCAAGGCGGTGTGGGGTCTGCCGACGACCCGCCACCTGATCGACAGGCTCAAGGTGGACCCGACGTTGCGCCGGCTGTGCGGCTGGTCGCGTGTCTCGGAGATCCCGAGTGAAGCGACGTTTTCGCGGGCGTTTGCCGAATTTTCGCAGTCCCGTCTTCCGGAGAGGATGCACGCGGCTCTGGTCGCAGAGACACTGGGCGACACGCTCATCGGCCACGTGTCGAGGGACTCGACGGCCATCGAGGCCCGGGAGACGCCGGTCCCGAAGCCGAAGGCCGGGACGCCGAACCGCAAGCGCGGCCGGCCCCGCAAGGGCGCGGAGAGGACGAAGGAGCCTGGGCGTCTCGAACGGCAAGCGAACGGGATGGATCTCGATGAGATGCTTGACGAGCTGCCGAAGGTCTGTGATCACGGGGCAAAGAAGAATGCCAAGGGGGTCCTGGAGGCCTGGTGCGGTTACAAGCTGCATATCGACACAGCAGACTGCGGGGTGCCGCTGAGTACCGTCCTCACCTCGGCATCCGTCCATGACAGCCAGGTCGCGATCCCGCTGGCGATGATGACCGCCGGGCGTGTGACCAATCTCTACGATCTCATGGACGCGGCCTATGATGCCAGGGAGATCTACCAGATGAGCGAACGGCTTGGCCATGTACCGATCATCGATGTCAATCCGCGCCGGGACAAGGACCTCAAGGAGGAGCGAGACCGGGAGGCCCGGGCCCGGCGTGCAATAGGCCATGTCGATCCCGAGACCGTGCGGTTCCGGATCCGGTCCGGTGTCGAGAGGACCAACGCCCGCCTCAAGGATGAGTTTGGCGGGCGCCATGTCCGCGTCCGTGGATATTCCAAGGTCGCCTGCCATCTCATGTTCGGCATCCTGGCCCTGGCGGCTGACCAGTTGATACGTCTCGCCGTCCCATAGCGCGGCTCCGACGACGCATGCCGACCCTTCGCGGCCCTCTCGAAGAGAGTGGCCCGGAGATGCGTGTCCCGATGTCCACAAAGGTCCCTGTTTGTTCTCATCATCTCTGATGAGACACCGCGAATCCATGGAGTCCGACCTCCAGGTGCAGAGGTGACCGGAAGCAACCGACCGATCCGGGCTCACCGGACCCTGGGGACAGGAATTTTGCAAGAGGTTCCGTATTATACGCATTGCACTCGAGATGTCGCGGCGATCGATTACGGTATCGATGAACTCCCTGGGCTCCGGGAGGGCCGGCGGGCGGACCTTGAAGTCGCCGGTATCGATGACATCCGCGATAACCGCTTATGCACGTGGCTCCGGTGGCACACGATGTTGCCCCCGATGTCGACTATTCCCGGCACGCCAAACGCTACATGTGCGTTTCACCGGAGCCACGGGCATAAGCGGTCCGCGATATTCCCGCCGACTGACCTTCAAGGTATTGTCCGGGACGCGGTCGTGGATGGCCGGGCCCAAACGCATGACGATATTGCGGGTGCGCTGAGTCAACTCGTCTCCCCGGTACGGTATCTGGACTGTGAAACCTTCGCACCAGCGATTCCGCGGTTTTCCGGCACGCGGCCCTACGATCCGATCCCGTTTCTGTTTTCGGTCCATGGTGGAACCGGCAACGGTCTTCGACATACCGACTATCTGCATGAAGGGAGCGACAACCTGCGTCCGGCGCTTGCCAGGAAATTGATCCAGGCTCTGGGCTGCAAAGGGTCGATCTGCGCGTATTCGAGTTACAAGCGACGCGTTTTGAGCGACCTCGGAGCCGCGCTGCCGAAGTTGGCCAAGTCCTTCGCCGCGATTGAGCGGCGACTTGTCGACCTGCTGCCGATCGTACGCCGCAACTATTATCATCCCGATTTCCACGGATCGTTCTCGATCAAGCGGGTTCTGTCCGCCGTCGCGCCGGGAGCCGGATACGACGATCTCGAGATTATCGACGGACAACAGTCCGCGATCGGCTATCAGTCCGCGCTCAATTGCGACGATCCAGACGAACGTCGCCGGATATTCGCCGATTTGCGAGCATATTGCGTGCGGGATACCCTGGCGATGGTCAAGCTGCGGAACGTACTCGACGCGATCCCGTGGGGCGCCTGACCGGCGCATGCCTGGGCTTGCGGAGAAACTGGCGTTCGACCTTCGAGTCCGCGCCTCGCTCGGGTTTACCGTGCAGGGGCCGTTCCCGGCGTGGCGGACCGTCGAACCCGGCACGACCGTGTCTCGGGCCGTACCTGCCACGATCTCGTCTGCAGTTCCGAATCCAGCCGGTTGTGGCCCGGAAAACCCGCATACAAGTCCAGCTGTGCCGCGGGGTTCCGGCGAATTTCTTGCCCCCGTGCGGGAAATCTGCTTTGTACGGGGACAGCCGGTTCGACTGGTCGCCACATTCCCGCGCCAGCCGGCCTGACGTGAGGTAACGACAAGCATGATGGAATCAAGCAAGCCGTTATCGGGCGTTCGCGTCCTTGATATCGCAAGCTTTATTGCTGCTCCGTTTGCCGCAACGATCATGAGCGAATTCGGGGCCGACGTCGTCAAGGTTGAACACCCTGACGGAGGCGACCCTTGGCGCCGCTATGGCACCGACAGTGGTGAGCCCGACCGCACGCTTGCATGGTTGAGCGAAGCGCGTAACAAACGCTCGATCACCCTCAATCTCAGAACCGCCGAAGGCGCCGGACTGTTCACGCGCCTTGTCGCCGGTGCCGATGTGGTTTGCGAGAATTTCCGTCCGGGCACGCTTGAGAAATGGGGCCTCGGCTGGGACGTGCTGAACGCCGCGAATCCGGGGCTGGTGCTGATGCGGGTTTCCGGATACGGCCAGACTGGCCCTTATCGCGACCGGCCGGGTTTTGCCCGTATCGCTCATGCGTTCGCCGGCCTGACCTATCTCTCGGGGATGCCGGGCGAGATACCCGTAACGCCGGGCTCGACATCGCTCGGCGATTACATGACGGGCTTGTACGGGTGCATCGGGATCATGCTCGCGCTTCGCCATCGCGATGCCACCGGTGAGGGCCAGATTGTCGATTGCGCGCTTTACGAAAGCGTCTTTCGCGCCCTCGACGAAATCGCGCCGCGCTACGCCCTGGACGGATTCGTGCGCGAACCGGAAGGCACTGGCACGCTGAATGCTTGCCCACACGGGCATTTTCCCGCCGGCGACGGCAAGTGTCTCGCCATTGCCTGTACGACCGACAAGATGTTCGAACGTCTTTGCGTGGCTATGCGGCGCCCGGATCTGTTCGTCGCATATGGCGACCAGAAAATCCGGCTTGCCAACCGGGCCTTGGTCCTCGACACGGTCGAGACCTGGACACGCTCCATGCCAAGAGATGAGGTGATTGCTGTCTGTACGGCCAACGGCGTGCCGGCTGGAGCCGTGAACTCGATCGCCGACATTTTTGCCGACCGGCACTTTGCCGAGCGTGGCACGATGACGACCGTCGCGTTGCCTGGAATAGGCGATGTCACGGTTCCCGCCGCGGTGCCGCGCCTGTCGCGGACGCCGGGTGAGGTCGAAACGCTCGGTCCGGCACTTGGTCAGGACAACGATGCGGTCTACCGTGGTGAACTTGGCCTGACGTCGGACGACATGACAAAATTCAGGGAGACCGGCGTGATATGAAACCCCGTGCACACCGCAGCTACCTGTTCACACCGGGCAACCACCCGGGGCGTGTGGCAAAGGCCTTCGGGCTCGACACCGATGCGGTCATTCTTGATCTTGAAGATGCCGTGGCCCGTTCCGAGAAGATCGCAACCCGCGACAGGATCCGTGAGAGTCTCGCTCGACCGCGCAACTGCGATGCCTATGTCCGGGTCAATGCCTACGACACCGAATTCTGCTACGGCGATATCTGTTCGGTGGTCTGCGGTGACCTTGACGGTATCGTCCTGCCCAAACTCGAATCGGTTGCCGATCTGAAGGCGGTCGATTGGTTGCTGGGCAATCTCGAACGCGCAGGCGGCCTTGCCGCCGGTTCCGTCGATCTGATGCCGATCATTGAAACCGCGAGCGGTGTCGTCAATCTTCGTGACATGGCCTGCGCAGGATCGCGGGTGCGACGGTTTGCTTTCGGCGGCGGCGATTATACGCGGGATCTCGGCATGGAATGGTCACTCGACGAGAACGAACTGTTGCCGGTCCGCTCGGAGATGGTTCTGGCCTCGCGCTATGGCGAGCTGGAACCTCCAGTCGATACCGTGTTCATTCACATCCGGGAGCATGCGGCGTATCGCGCCTCGTGCGAGACGGTTCGCGATCTCGGTTTTCAGGGAAAGATGTGTATCCATCCGGATCAGGTCGCTGTGACCAACGCCGTTTTCACGCCGACGGCGGCTGCAATCGCGTGGTCGCGGAAAGTTGTCGATGCATTTGCCGAGGCCGAACGGGCCGGGGTCGCATCAATTCAGGTTGATGGATATTTTGTCGATTATCCGATTGTCGAGAAGGCCCAGCGCGTCATCGACATGACAGACCAGTTGCGCCGCGACGGGACGCTCTAGAACACCGGGGAATGCAATGATTGGTTCGACCGAAGAGTATCGGGAAAGCCTGCGGGCTTTTCGACCACGGGTATTCGTGAACGGCGCGGCGGTTGACAGTGTCGCCGACGAACCGGCACTCCGTCCGGGAGTCAACGGCATCGGCGTGACATATGATTACGCGGCCATGCCGGACTTTGCGCCGCTGATGCTGGCACGGGAACAGGAAACCGGGCGAACGGTCAACCGGATGGTCCACATCGATCGGACAAGTAACGACCTGCTCTGCAAACTTGAGGCAATCCGGATTCTTTGCCGTGAGGCCGGCTGCGTTCAACGCTATCTGGTTCACGATGCGCTCAATGGTCTCTACCAGGGCACCAGACGCTGCGACGCCGAGGAAGGGACAGCGTATTTTGACCGGTTTCTGGATTTCATGATCGAAATCCAGGACAGAGATCTGACCTACGGTATCGCAATGACCGATGCCAAAGGGGACCGGTCACGCAAGCCGCATCAGCAGGTGCATCCCGACGCTTATATCCATGTCGTCGAGCAACGTTCGGACGGCATCGTCATTTCTGGAACCAAGGCAATCGTGACCGGTGCGCCCTATATGCATGGTTTCATCGTAATGCCGTCGCGGGCGATGACCCCGGACGACAGACCCTATGCGGTCAGTTGCGCGGTTCCCGTCGATGCCCCCGGCATCACCATCGTGGCGCGGCCAGCCGGTCGCGCCGGAGATGACGGCGCCGTGTTCTCCAAGCGCTACGGCCAGACAACCGGCATCGTGATCTTCGATAAGGTCTTCGTGCCGATGGACCGTGTGTTTCTGAATGGCGAAACCGCCCAGTCGGAGCACATCACGCGCAACTACGCGACTCATCATCGCCATTCCTGTATTGCCGCGCGAGCCGGTTTCGGTGACCTGTTGATTGGCGCTAGCGCGACCATGATCGAGGCAAACGGACTGGACCCCGAACGGCACGGCCATTTGCGGCACGACATGGTCGAGTTGATCAAGATCGTCGAAGGATTCTTTGCGACCGGCATTGCGGCTTCGACTTACGGTCAGAAGGATGGATCCGGCAACATCATGCCTGAACCGGTGTTCTCCAATATCGGCAAGCTTCTCATGTCGACGCAGATCTATGATATGCATCGCCTCGCCCATAATGTTTCGGGCGGCCTGATCGTGGCGCTGCCTGGGCCGGAAGACGATCACAACCCGGTGACGTCCGGAACCCTGTCGGACGTGTTGCAGGGCAATCCGGCGGTTCCGACCAGTCACCGGCTGCAGGCGGTGCGCCTGATGGATGACCTGACGGCCTCGCATCAGGCCGGCTGGTATTCCGTGATGTCGTTGCATGGCGGTGGATCGCCGGAAGCGATGAAGCGCGAAATCTGGCGCAATTATCCGGTGGCGGAAAAGAAGCAAATCGTCCAGCAGTTGCTGGAACGCGACTTGCTGGACCGGGCTGACGGCAAGGGCCCCGACCGCCAGCCGGGCCGTTGCTGCACCGTCGGATGCCGGGTCCCGGATTTCTTGCGATATACGCCAGAGCAGAAGCAGGCCGCCGAGTAGGTCGAACGTCATGTCAAACTGGAATAGTCCCGATCTGCGGCCAGGATCGTCCGCGTAACAGGTCGGGCTTCAACGGTATCGGTATCAAGGCAGGCGTTTGTAATCGATCGGCTGGTGCCGATCGAGCGTTTGCATGACCTCCGGCATTGGATATTTCAGGCCGGTCGCACAGTTGAAAAGCACCACGGTCTCGTCACGGCCGACGGTGCTAGCCGCCAGAGCCTCCGTGTAAGCGGCGTAGGTTGCGGCGCCTTCCGGGCATAACAGCAACCCGTCGTTCCGGGCCACTTCATCCCGCGCGTCGATGATCGCTTCGTCGCTGACGGCTGTTGCAAACCCGCCCGACTCGCGAACTGCGCGAAGGATCAAAAAGTCGCCAACCGCGACCGGCACGCGAATCCCGGCTGCCATGGTCTGTGCATTCTCCCACAGCGGCGCATGTTCGTCGCCGTTTTCCCAAGCTTTGACAATGGGCGCGCAACCGGTGGCCTGGACCGCCACCATGCGAGGGCGTTTGGCGCCGATCCAGCCAATCGCTTCAAGTTCCTCGAAGGCTTTCCACATGCCAATAAGGCCGGTTCCACCGCCGGTCGGATAGAAGACCACGTCCGGTAGAGTCCAGCCCAGCTGCTCCGCCAGTTCCAGACCCATGGTCTTCTTGCCCTCGATCCGGTAAGGTTCTTTCAGGGTCGACACGTCGAACCAGCCGGCGGCGCTTTTGCCATCGCCGACGATCTTGCCACAATCATTGATCAGGCCGTTGACCCGGTAGACATTCGCGCCGAGGAGCGCGATTTCCGAGATATTGACCTCTGGAGTATCGTCGGGACAAAAGATCGTGGTTTTGATTCCCGCGCGGCTGGCATAGGCGGCCATGGCGGCGCCGGCATTGCCATTGGTCGGCATCGCCAGATGGTCGAGACCAAGTTCCCTTGCCATGGCCACGGCGACCGCGAGTCCGCGCGCTTTGAAGGATCCGGTGGGAAGCCGGCCCTCGTCCTTTATCAGGATTGCGCCGTCGGCAACCCCGAGTCGTCCGGCCGTCCGGGGCGCCGGGATCAACGGTGTCGTCATCTCGCCAAGATCGAGGATGTTTTCCGTTCTGGTGACCGGCAGGAATTCCCTGTAGCGCCAGAAGCCGCCGGTTCGCGCGGCCAGATCGGCCTTGGTCACGCCGCCCGCCAGCGCGTCGAGATCGTAGCGAACGAGCAGCGGACGCCCGACATTCGACAGTCCGTGCGGTTTGCCGGCCTCGAAACGATCGCCATTCATCGAACATTCGAGATGCGTGACGAAGGTCGGATACTCTGTAGACGCCGGCATGTTGGACCGTTCTCCTCCGGGGCGCACCGGGTCTGTCTGTGGTGTCGATTTCAGATCGCGAGATCCTTGGTGTTATAGTCTCGGATCACGCGCTCGAAGGTCTCGTCGTTGAACCGGAACTCGTCTTCGAGACCGGCAAAGGGCTGATAGCAATACCGGCGTTCGTCGGGAAAATGCCGGTGCCGCGCGTCGATGGCGACGGCGATGACCGCCGAACGGTCGAAAATTCGCTGTTCGTCATAGACCTCGCCCGGGTTTACCGTGATCGCGCCTTTCTGACCCAGAACCGAGGCGCGCCGATGAAAACCGAAGGTGATGGATATCCGTTGATCCGGTGAGGTGTTGGCGAAAGAGCCGTGCAGCATCTGACGATTGACCAGGGTCACGTCGCCAGGCTGACAAATCAGCGGGATGGCATTCGGCAGATTGTCGCTGCCGCCGTTATTGCGGACCAGCGCCTTGATATCGATTCGGCCCATCTTGTGGCTACCGGGCACGATCCAGAGAGAGTTCGCGGGGGTCGTTTCGTAGAGCTGGACCTGAAAATTGAACCCGTGGATGCCGTCATCCCAATCCGGGGATTCCCAATGGGTCACGCCGTCCTGGTGCCAGGCGACAGAGCCGCCGAGGCCAGCGGGCTTTACGAAAATGGCGTCGTTGTACGGGACGAAATCGGGCCCGTTGACGGCTTCGGCTATGGTCAGCAGATCGTGGTGTCCGTAAACCCGCAGCGCAGCCGGCATGGCCTGACACATGCCATGCATCAGATAGACGACATATTCAGGCGCGTCCTCGTCAGGGACCGGTTCCGTCATTTGCGTCGGGTGTCGTCCGTTCAGCAGCCCGGTTCCACCCCACGGGTCGGACAGGGGCTTGATGAAGGTATAGGGTTCGCGGGCATAGTCCCGGCCTAGCGCCGGCCGTCCTCGGGCATCGACCGCGGCGTCGGGCGGCACTGGCGCCCGTTCGATCATCATGTTCGCGTCGACCCTGAGGTTCGCGACTTCGGTCTCGCTGACGATCCCTTCGAATACATAGAAACCGTGTGTCCGGTAGGCCGTCAGAATGTTCGGATGCAGCTTGCCACGGCCATCCAGGCGCACTGGGCCACGATTGCCGATGGCCGCGGCGCGGCGTTTCCCATCCATCAGATAATCGGTCATGCTCGCTGCGTGCTCGGCGCGGGTCGGCGCGACGATCTTGCCTGAAATTTCGGTCATGATTCATCTCCCGTACCGATGAGGCCGGCAAGCAGACTTGCCGCGGGCGCGAACCGTCAAATTCGGCACGGACGCCGCAGACCTTGGCTATCACGCCGGTTTGGCTCCCGTCAACGCAGCCGATCCGCTATCCGCCACACCGAAAGATCAAATTTGTAACCGGCCGAGGGTTTCGGGATC
The DNA here is from genome assembly GCA_963422445.2 of Thalassobaculaceae bacterium. Taxonomy (GTDB): domain Bacteria; phylum Pseudomonadota; class Alphaproteobacteria; order Thalassobaculales; family Thalassobaculaceae. The sequence continues at coordinate 6,318,165 of OY729512.2, read as the reverse complement.
GGCAGGTGCCCGCGGACGTTGCCATCAACAGCTATCGGCACAGGATCGCCGAGGTTGTCCGCGTTCAGCCCGGATCGGATGGTTCCGGCCGGATCTTGCGCCGTCCGTCATCCGTCACCTTGACCCGCTTGCGACAGCGCCGCGTCGACCGCGCGCGGATAGGGGACATCGTGGCTGATCAGGCCGCCGGTAAGCAGCGCCGCCTTCAGTCTGGCCCAGGCCGCGACCGGCAGGGCCGTGGTCTTCGGCCACAGGCCTGCCGCGCGATAGCGTTCAATGATGCGGGCGAGCACAGCAACCGGAAGGTCCGGGAAAAAATCCGGGCCAATCCGGGCCGCGGTGTCAGCCGCTGGGGCGGCATGCAGCCGGTCGAGGGCGGCGCTGGTCGCCCGCACCAGCGCGCGGCAGTCGTCGCGCCGCGTGGCGGCGAATTGGCGGGTGGTATAGAAGGCGGTGAAGGTGAGATCGCCACGATCCGAAAACCGGTGCCAGATATGGCCGTGACCGCCGGACAGTAGGCGGTCGACATGAGGTTCGAAGATCTGGATGATATCGATTTCGTCGCGCTCGAAGGCCGCGGTGTTTTCCACCATCGACGCGTCCGGTGTCCGGTTGAGGGATGCCGGATCGATACCGGCCCGTTCGAGATCGTCGAACAGGGTCATCCAGGGTGTGGGCACGTCGACCGCGATGGCGACGCGCGGGCCGACGAGATCGGAGAAGCGGAAGGCGGGATTGGCCCGGCGCCCGACCAGGACGAACGGATCGCGGGCCACGACCTGGGCAAAACAGACAAGAGGGCAGTCGGTGCCGGCGCGGTGTGCTGCGTCATGGTGCAGCATGACCCGCATGGGGCCGCCGAAGGCGACATCGGCCCGTCCGTCGACCAGGCCTTGAGCGGTCTCCGGCGGGGCCGGCGATAGCGTCATTTCGACCGTGAGCCCTTCCGCTTCGAACAAGCCGGCCTGCCGTGCCAGATAAAACGGCGCATAGCTGCAGGCACGAAGGTTTTCGTAGAGGATGATCTTCGATCGAGTCATGACGACAGTCTGATTTCGGAATCGGGGATTGGTCAAGCCGGTTGTGCCGGGCCTTCGGCGATCACGCGGCCGGCCTCCGGTTCCGCGAACCGGCCGGGCCGGATCTTGCGGAGCCAGACTGTCATGCACCTTTCTCCGTCGGACTTCTGTCAGGCCGGATTGCTCTCTCATGTCGGGTGCGGCTGTGTGCAAGTCCTTGTTTTCAATATCCGAAAGTTAAATCAAATGCTTATCTATGGTGTCCGGTCGCAATGTCGGGCTTGCGTCTTGCCGAAAATCCTGCCGATCGACCTCGGCCCTCGAGCGTGGCGGCGGTCTGACTTGTTCTTTTCCGAGAAAGAGGCGACAGTTGTGTCCCGTACGGGAGATCCGGAAGATTTTCCAGGCTCGGGACGCTTGGCGGCGCGAGACGATGTCGCTGACGGTAACCGACGCGAGCCAACCCTTTGCGAGAGGCATGTATGGCATTACTCGATCTGGCCTCGATATCGAAGAGTTTCGGAGCGATTCAGGCGCTCGACTCGGTCGATCTGTCGGTCGAGCCGGGTGATGTCGTTGGCCTCATGGGCGATAATGGTGCGGGCAAGTCCACGCTTATCAAGATCGTTGCCGGTAATTTTCCGGCGAGTACCGGCGAGATGCGTATCAGCGGCGATCGCGTCGAATTCTACAAGCCTCTGGATGCCCGGAAGGTTGGAATCGAGGTCGTGTACCAAGATCTGGCGCTCTGCGACCATCTCTCGGCCGCGGAGAACGTTTTCCTCGGTCGCGAACTCAAACGCCGGATCGGTCCCTTCGGGGTGCTCGACTTTCCCGCGATGTATGAGCGGTCGGCGACCTTGTTTCGGGAATTGAAGTCGGAAACTCGGCCGCGCGACAAGGTCAGGCTGATGTCTGGCGGTCAGAGGCAGGCCGTGGCCATCGCGCGGACGCGGCTGAGTGATGCTCGGCTGGTGCTCATGGACGAGCCGACCGCGGCGATCTCGGTGCGCCAAGTTGCCGAGGTACTGGAATTGATCCGGCGCATGAAGGCGCAGGGTGTGGCGGTCATTCTGATCAGCCACCGCATGCCGGACGTATTCGCAGTGGCCGACCGCATCGTCGTGTTGCGCCGCGGACGCAAGGTGGCCGACAAGGTTATCGCCGATTCATCACCGGAAGAGGTCACGGGCCTTATCACCGGCGCCATCTCAGCCGCATGACCTGGCGACGACAGGAGCAGACGACCATGGCTCAGCCTGCCGACGATGCCCGCACCGCACTTGACCAAGCGATCGATCAGCGTGAAAGCCACTCGCTTTTTGCGCGTCTTGCCGCAGCCCAGGCCTTCTGGGTGACCGTAGCGGTCGTCCTGATTTGTATCGTGTTGTGGATTGGCAGTGAACCGTTCGGTACAGCCGACAACCTGTTCAATACCTCCCGGAATTTTGCCTTCATCGGCATGATTGCGCTCGGGGTGACGGTGGTGATCATCACCGCTGGGATCGATCTCTCCGTCGGCTCGGTCATGGGGCTGTCCGGCATCGTGACCGGTCTGGTGCTGACGGCCGGCTATCCACTCTGGCTTGGCGTTTCGGCGGGGCTCCTTGTTGCCGTCGCCTGCGGTTTCGTGAACGGCGTACTTATCGCCTATTTCAGGCTCTCTCCGTTCGTGGTCACGCTTGGTATGCTTTCCATCGCCCGTTCGCTCGCCCTCGTCGTGTCGAACAACAAGATGGTCTATCAGTTCGGACCGGACGAAGAGATGTTCCTCGCGCTCGGCGGCGGCACTCTGTTCGGGATCGCAAATCCGGTCTGGGTATTACTGCTGATGGCTTTGGTGTTCGGGATCTTCCTCAATTTCACCGCCTGGGGGCGGCATGTCTTTGCAATCGGCAGCAACGAACAGGCCGCGCGCCTGACCGGCGTGCCGGTCGATCGGATCAAGGTCTCGGTCTACGTGCTGAGCAGCCTTACGGCCGGCGTCTCGGCGGTCATGATTGTCGGCTGGCTGGGCGCTGTGACCAATGCTCTCGGCGTGACCTACGAATTACGGGTGATTGCGGCCGCCGTGATCGGCGGTGCCGATCTGATGGGCGGTGCCGGCAGCGCCTATGGCGCGGTGATCGGCGCGGCCCTCATCGAAATTATCCGGAATGGCTTGTTGCTGATCGGTGTCGACCCCTATTGGCAAGGTGCGTTCGTTGGCCTATTCATCATTCTTGCAGTGCTGCTTGAGCGCGTTCGGGGAAGAAAGCGCGGATGACGCCGCGACCGCGGAGTCCGCGCGTGGTGTTCGAACCGGCCGGAGTCATGCCGAGCGGTCGTCGAAAGGGACAGCCTCGTCCCGACAATCCAGATAAGGAGACAACCATGAGTCGAACCATGTTCCTAAGAATGACAGGTGCCGCCGTGGCAATGGCCGTGATCGGACTGATCGCGCCGGCAAAGGCTGATCCTCTTACATTTGCCCTGGTGCCCAAGGCGATGAACAACCCGTTCTTCGATCTCGCGCGCGACGGTTGCATGAAGGCGCAGGACGAACTTGGCGGCGTCGAATGCCTGTATATCGGTCCCGGTGAACACACCGAGCAGGAGCAGATCCAGATCGTGCAGGATCTCATCACCCGTCGCGTTGACGGCATTGCCGTGGCGCCGTCCAACGCCCCGGCCATGGGCAAGGTGCTCAAGCACGCGTCCGGCGCCGGTATTCCGGTGATTACCTGGGATTCCGATTTGTTGGCCCAGGATTACGATTTGCGGGCAAGCTATGTCGGTACCAAGAACTACGATATCGGCGTCAATCTTGCCAAGCTGACGATGGCCAGGAAGCCTGACGGCGGGACCATCTGCATCCAGTCGGGCGGCGCGGCCGCAGCCAACCACAACGAGCGCATGCAAGGTATCCGCGATACGTTGAGTGGCGCCAGCGGCACCGAGCCGCCGGGCAACCGGCTGACCGGACAAGGGGGCTGGACAGAGACCGATGGCTGCCCACTCTATACCAATGACGATTTCCCGCTTTCGGTCCAGCAAATGGCCGATATTCTGGCGAAATATCCGGATCTGACGGCTTTTGTGCCGACCGGTGGATTCCCGCAATTCGTTCCCAATGCCTATCGGCAAGTGGCGGCGAGCCACGAAGACCGGATCCGCAGCGGCGCATTGGCTCTTGTGGTCGCGGACACGCTTCCCATGCAGATGGATATCCTGAAGGACGGTCTTTCGCACGGTCAGGTCGGCCAGCGTCCCTATGAGATGGGCTACCGGGCCATGTTCGTCCTGAAGGATCTGGCCGACGGCAAATCGGTCCAGTCGCCGATCTATACCGGTCTCGATGTTTGTACGCAGGACAACGCGGACAGTTGTCTGGTGCAATAACCGGGTCCGAAATCCGGCATTGCGACGTGATGGAAGGCGCCGACCCTGGGCCGGCGCCTTCCCGATTCGCCTGCCGGGCAGTTGGCCGATCGTGGTACCGGATCCCGTCGCCGGCCCATGGCTGCCTCGGCTTTTCTTCGGCGGCCGGGCGCACCCGACCGAGCGGGCCGGTGTCATCGGCAGGTCCGCTGCGGCCTGCGCCGCTGTCCCGATCGGACGATCTGCAACGGTCGCGTCCTGTCGACGAGGTCGGTTCGGCCCTTGCGCACGATCGAACTCAAATGTGCCGGACTCCTCATGCAACTGCCGCAGTCGCATTTGATACCGGTCACCTGCTGCGACAGGGTGATCGCAGATTCCGGGCAGCCGCGCCGGGCACGTCATTTTGTAGCAGAAACCATGAACAATCACCTCCGTGTGGCCGTTGTCGTTTTCCTTTTTGACTCGTCTTTGCTGGCCCATGCCGAGACCCTGTGCTGGGCCCGTGCCGGTGAGACTTCCTGACCCTCGATCCGCATGTGCAGAACGAGGGTCCGACGCGCGCCCTGGCGCACCAGGTCTACGAGCCACTGTTGCTTCGCGACAGACGACCCGGATCGCTCCGATGCTCGCGATATCGTGGGCACGATATCGGATCCGGAAGTATGGGAATTCAAACGTCGACAGGGCGTGACATTCCATGACGGTGCAGCCTTCAACGTCGACGATGTGGTGTCTTCGTTTCAACGGGCGATGCATCCCGATTCCTCTATGAAGGAATTGCTTGTCTCGATCGCCGATGTCCGGCGCGTCGACGATCACACCGTTCATGTCGGGACTACGGGACCGAATCCGCTGCTCCCCAACAACCTGAACAACCTGTTCGTGATGGATGCCGGCTGGGCGAAGACGCACGGCGTCGAGAAACCGCAGGACTTCAACGGCGGTGAGGAGACCCACGCCGAGCGCAACGCCAACGGAAGCGGCGCCTTCCGCCTTGTTAGCCGGCAACCCGACGCGAAAACCGTCCTGCGCCGCAATGACCGCTACTGGGGCAAGGGGAAATTTCCGCTGTGGTCGGCGATCTGGATTTCATCCAGGACATGCCCGTGCAGGATCTGCGCCGGGGTGTCACGCGCCAGCGGGCTGAAGGTAGCTTCGGCGTCGCAGAACCGGACGATCTTCTTCGGCCTCAACCTCGGTGACGGAGATCTGGAGAACGACAATGTGTCGGGCTGGAACCCGTTCGCCGACAGGAGAGTGCGCAAGGCCATGAACGTCGCGCTCGATCGGGAAGCAATCGGGAAGGTGGTGATGCGTGGCCAGTCCGACCCGACCGGCGTCATCCTGTCGCCATTCGTCAATGGCTCGACCCCGGAACTGCATGCCTATCCCTAGTGTCCTGATTCCAAAGTTCGTACCGTTATGATGTTGCGGCTGCAGCGGTTTCGAGGGTCCTGAGGCAGAAGCGCTTGATGGACGCCAGGATTTCATCGGCTGTCTTGTGCCAGCGGAAGGGCTTGGGGTCCTCGTTGACGGTGTCGATGTACCCGGTGATCGCCTGCTCCAGCTCGACGGTCGATCGGTGAACCCCGCGCCGGATCTGCTTCTCTGTCAGATCGGCGAAGAAGCGCTCGACTTGGTTGAGCCACGAGGCAGAGGTCGGGGTGAAGTGAACATGCCAGCGCGGTCGCCGGGCGAACCAGTCGCGGATCGTCTTCGTCTTGTGGGTCGAGTAGTTGTCCATGACGATGTGGATCTCGAGGTCGGGCGGCACGTTGGCCTCGACGTGATCCAGGAACTTGCGGAACTCCACGCTGCGGTGGCGCCGATAGCACTGTCCGATGACCTTGCCTGTGGCGACGTCAAGGGCTGCGAAGAGCGAGGTCGTGCCGTTGCGCTTGTAATCGTGAGTGCGCCGCTCGACCTGCCCCGGGCGCAGCGGCAGCAGCGGCTGGGTGCGATCGAGGGCCTGAACCTGCGATTTCTCGTCCACGCAGAGGACCATGGCATGCTGCGGCGGGTCCACGTAGAGCCCCACGATGTCGCGCGTCTTGTCCACGAAGTAGGGGTCTGCCGAGAGCTTGAAGGTCTCGCTCCTGTGCGGCTGAAGGGAAAAGGCTCGCCAGATGCGATTGACCGTCGACGGCGCATACCCCGTCGCCTGCGCCATCGAGCGCGTGCTCCATTGGGTCGCGTCACGAGGCTTCTCCTCAAGCGTCTTGCGCACCACCTCGGCCACGGCGTCGTCATCGATGCGCCGGGGACGGCCGGAGCGCGGCTCGTCGTCAAGCCCGTCAAGACGATGCTCTGCGAAGCGATTGCGCCACTTCCTGGCGGTCTGGCTGGTCACGCCCAGCACGCTCCCAATCTGCACATTGGTAAGCCCTTCGGCCGCCAGCAGCACGATGTGCGCCCGATCGGACAGGCCTCGCCAGACTTTGCGCCCGCGCGCCAGCCGCTCAAGCTCGTTGCGCTCGTCCGCGCTCAGCTTGATCTCCACCGAAAGTCGCATCACCATGCCCCCCGAATCGACACCACCCCCTTAACAATACGAACTTTGCGTACAGGACACTAGCCGGATGTCGAGCGGGGCCCGAAAACTGATGGTCAAGGCCGGCTACGGAGACGGTTTCGAGGTGACGCTGCATTGTCCCGACGACCAGATATATCAACGATGGAGCGATCTGTCAGGCCATGGTCGGGAAGATGGGGCAAATCGGAATCGCCGTGAAGCTCGTGGTGCAGGCGTGGCACTTCCCCTGATCGTGAAAAGGGGATCGGATTTCTACATGCTCATTCGGGGCGTGCCGACTTTCGACTCCGAATACATCTTCAACTCCCTTGTGCACAGCACCACCGACAGGTACGGCTCCTGAAACGGCCCATACTACTCCAATCCCGCCCTCGACCGGATGATCGAGGGCTTGGCGTCCGAAGTCGATACCGTCCGGCGCAACGACACGGTCGCCCGTATCTGGAAGCGGGTGCAGGGTGACATCGTTTATCTCGCCATTCACAACCAGGTGCTGAACTGGAGCATGAAGGATAGCATCCGGTTCGACGTACAGAGCGAAGATCAGCCGTACTTCAAGTACATGACCTTCGTCCGATAGCGCGCGCGGGACATGGCCGCCTATTTCCTACTGATCGTATCGATCAACCTCCCGATGGACATGCTCTATTTTGTCGCCGACCCGCGCTTCCGGATTCAGCGGTCGGGTGCGGCGCGGTGACCGCTGCTCCGCTGCCATCGCATCGGGCCCTGGAATCCGACCTGTTCCACGCGTTCCGGCTCTCGCAGCGGCGCTGATCTCCATTCCGGTCGTGTCGGCTCCCGTATTCGCCCCGCTGGTTGCGCCGTTCGATCCCGCGACTCGGTGATCCTCGACGGTTTCACGCCGCCAATGCCTCTCGCTATCTTGACAGGAACGGTCTATTGGCTCGGAACCGACGATCAAGGCCGTGACGTTTTCTCGGTGATCCTGTTTGGCACCCGGTTGTCTCTCGCCGTCGGTGTGAACGCCGTGCCGCTGTCTATGATGATCGGCGTCGTACTGGGTCTGGTTGTCGGATATCGCAGAGGCTGGGTCGACGCGCTGATTATGCATGTAGCCGAGATACAACTTACCTTCCCGTCGATGCTGGTCTTCGGCACCATGCCACGGGTGATGCCGAAGACCAGCATCGACGAGGTCGCGGTAGGGTTATTGATCGTGGCGGTAGCCCTTTCGGAATGAGTGCAATATGCGCGCACGGTCCGGGGAGCCACCATGGCCGAGCGCGGCAAGGATTATGTGCAGGTGGCCCGACTGGTGGGACTCGGCTCCGCATTCATCATGTTCCGGCATATTCTGCCCAACGTGACCGCGCCGGTGCTCGTGATCGCCACCATCGGGCTGGCGCTGGCGATCATCGCCGAATCCACTCTGTCCTTTCTCGGCGTGGGAGTGCCGCCGACCCGGCCTTCCCTCGGTACGCTGATCCGGATCGGGCAGGGTTTCCTGTTCTCAGTGTCTGAATCATAATGATATGAATTAGTGACAGAACCTCTTGCAAAATTCCTGTCCCCAGGGTCCGGTGAGGTCGGATCGGTCGGTTGATCCCGGTCACCTCTGCACCTGGAGGTCGGAATCCATGGATTCGCGGTGTCTCATCAGAGATGATGAGACCGAACAGGGACCTTTGCGGACATCGGGACACGCCTCTCCGGGCCCCTCTCTTCGAGATGGCCGCGAAGGGTCGGCATGCGTTGTCGGAGCCGCCCTATGGGGTGGCAAGACGTATCAACGGGTCAGCCGCCAGGGCCAGGATGCCGAACATGAGATGGCGGGCGTTGGTCCTCTCGACACCGGACCGGATCCGGAACCGCACGGTCTCGGGAGCGACATGGCCTATTGCACGCCGGGCCCGGGCCTCCCGGTCTCGCTCCTCCTTGAGGTCCTTGTCCCGGCGCGGATTGACATCGATGATCGGCACATGGCCAAGCCGTTCGCTCATCTGGTAGATCTCCCTGGCATCATAGGCCGCGTCCATGAGATCGTAGAGATTGGTCACACGCCCGGCGGTCATCATCGCCAGCGGGATCGCGACCTGGCTGTCATGGACGGATGCCGAGGTGAGAACGGTACTCAGCGGCACCCCGCAGTCTGCTGTGTCGATATGCAGCTTGTAACCGCGCCAGGCCTCCAGGCCCCCCTGGCAGTCTTCTTTGCCCCGTGATCGCAGACCTTCGGCAGCGCGTCGAGCCTCTCATCGAGATCCATCCCGTTCGAGACGCCCAGGCTCCTTCGTCCTCTCCGCGCCCTTGCGGGGCCGGCCGCGCTTGCGGTTCGGCGTCTCGGCCTTCGGCGTCGGGGCCGGCGTCTCCCGGGCCTCGATGGCCGTCGAGTCCCTCGACACGTGGCCGATGAGCGCATCGCCCAGTGTCTCTGCAACCAGAGCCGCGTGCATCCTCTCCGGAAGACGGGACTGCGAAAATTCGGCAAACGCCCGCGAAAACGTCGCTTCACTCGGGATCTCCGCGACACGCGACCCGCCGCACAGTCGGCGCAACGTCGGGTCCACCTTGAGCCTGTCGATCAGGTGGCGGGTCGTCGGCAGATCCCATACCGCCTTGGCGATGACGCGCCCGGCGATCCTCCCGGGGCCGACCCGGACCGGTCCACACCTCATCGACGAAGCCCTCCACCTTGACGAGATCGAGAGCTGTCACGAAGCGCTTGTGCGTCTCCAGGAGAGGACCGACCGCCTCGGCCAACGCAGGGAAAAGGTCCCCTTGAAATCGGTGCCAGAGATCGGATAGGGCCGAGCCAAGGGTCCCGGGGCCACCTCGTGGTATCTTATTATTGTAGAAACACAACATACCACGAGGTGGCCCCGGGACCCAGGCCCTCGACAACAAAATCAGCCTCGACAAGGTAAAAACCGGTCGGGCCGGCAATTTTGCAAGAAGCTCGACAGTGACTTGCATGCGTCCGAGGCGGTGCATGAGAACACGGCTTAGAGCCAGCAGGAGGCAAGCGAGGGCGCTGGCGATGGATCGCTCGAAGTCTCTGGAGAGGCACCGGCAGCGGCGCAGCCATCCGAAGGTGCGTTCGACCACCCAGTGCCGGGACATGACGACGAACCCTTCGGCGTCCCTGGGTTTGCTGATAACCTTCACAGTGATCGGGCAATTCGCTTCCTTGAGCTTGCTTGCCAGCTTGTTGCCGCCATAGGCGCCGTCGGGAAACACGATCTGCACCGTGTTCTGACTGGCCTGCAACGCCGGCAACAAGGGACACGCACCATCCCGGTCCTGGATCTGTGCCGGATGGATCTGGGCGACAAGCGCGTTGCCGTCGACGTCGACGGCAAGGTGACGCTTGCCGGCATCGTCGCCGCATTCCTCGCTGCCCGCTTCGACCGTCGGCACGCTCTGACTATCGATGATGGCCGCGCTCGGGTCCGCACTACGCCCCGACCGGAGCCGCTCAAGCGTCGTAAAACGGGCGCAAACCTGCTCCAGGATCCCCCCGACCAGGACCACGCATAGAAATAGGTCTGAACCGTCGTAAACGCCTGAAAATCCTTCGGTAATGCCCGCCAACTGCACACTGCCCAGAGCATGCAGGCGATTGCGTTCACCACGTCGTGCAGATCCACCTGACGGGGCGACCAAGCTGGCACGACGATGGAAGAAGCGGGTCCAGCAAGGCCCATTCGGCATCGGTCAAATCGCTTTCGTAACGCTCCGTCTTGCGGCTATACTGCTTCCGTGTGGTCTCTTTCCAAGGCATGATGTACCCCCATGGTGCGGTTGTTCACCCATGAAGAACACCATGCGAGACCACCCAACCAGTTTTAGGTCAGGCTCTGACAGAGCAATACGACAGGGCGGTGTGGAAGGAATAGCCCCATGGAACCTGAAACGGTCGAAAAGGTGCCGGTTGAGCGGCTTCGGTTGGATCGCCAAAACCCCCGGCTGCTAGGCAGCGCCGAGAATGATTCAGATGAAGCGATGATCGCCCGACTGTACCGTAGATCGGCGCTTGGCGAACTGCTCCAGTCGATCTCCACTAACGGATACTTGGACATTGAACCGCTAGTGGTCGCGCCGGTACCGGACGGCGACGAACTTGTTGTGCTGGAAGGCAACCGGCGGCTCGCGGCTTTACGCGTGTTTCAGGAACCGGATCTGGTCGACCGGGTCGCGGCGTCTGAAAACCTTCGCATCACGGTTCCACCAATTGAAGACTCGCTACGCACGACATTGGATCGCGTGTCGGTGTACCTGGTCGCAAACCGCGAGAGAGCACGTTCATTCATTGGATTCAAGCACATCAACGGTCCGGCCAAATGGGACGCATACGCCAAGGCCCGCTTCGTGGCAGCATGGTACAAGGAAGAGCGGCCCAACGGCATAAATCTGAAAGACATCGCGAATGCCATCGGCGACAAGCACGACACGGTGAAACGCATGGTATCAGCTGTGTACGTACTCGAACAGGCCGAGCGCGAAGGGCTGTTCCGTATAGAGGATCGATACTCGACAAGATTCAATTTCTCACATCTTTATGTGGCGTTGTCCCGTTCCCAGTACATGGACTATCTCGGTCTCGGAGCTAGATGGGCGGGATACGATCCCGAGCCGAACCAAGTTCCGCGAGAGAAATTTGAAGAGCTTCGAAAGGTTCTCATTTGGATCCACGGGTCGAAAGAAGACGATTCTCCGCCGGTCATCCGATCGCAAAATCCCGATATCAAGTATCTCGGAGAAGTTCTCGCTCATGCGGCAGGACGCCACATCCTGGAAGCGACGGGCGATCTGGACGCGGCCCACGCGAGCACCGAGCCCGTGGACAAGCAGTTCACCGCGTCCCTAATCCGCGCGCGCGACCAAGTACGGGAAGCCGCCGGATCGCTCAGGGCTTATGACGGACGAGACCAATCGCTGCTCGACATCGCGGAGGATGTCAAGGAAACGAGCGCGACCGTCTATGAACGCATGGCAAGAAAGCGCCGGGATGCGGAGATCGCCAAATGACGGCCCACATGTGTTTTCCTATGGATGACGCAACCGGAGATCGGATCGATTTCGACCGTATCGCCGACTTTCTGGAACTTGCGGCGTTCTTTGCAAGCGATAGCACCGCGTTGGCGTCTGATATTGCAAATCAAGCCATGATCGGTGCGGCTGAAGATCATGCCGATCTGGATGAGGAAATGCGAAGAGGTGAAGAGGAAATCGTCTCTGGTGCTGTCATACGAATAGAAGACCGTCAGACTGCGCTCGATACCGCATACCCTTTCAAACTCGACGGCGATGGCGGTGTTCTGACGTATGTTCCCACAGAGGATTCATTTGGGCAGGTGGCCTACATTCTGAGTCTCGTGTTATCCAACCTGCGAGCCTTGTCGCCGATTCTTGATGGTTCCGGCGTCCATCCCGGGGAGGGTGAGGTTCGGACGCTGCGGCGGTATTTCCAGTACTTCGCGACTGCTGCGTTGGCTGCCGAAATCCAAGGTCATGCATGGTCGTTCGGATTCCCACGACCGGACGGTTCAGGATTCAACGCCAAGCTGAATCAGATATGGAAAGTGCTTGGCGATGGACGCGTGGAAGCTCAAATCGGCGCTCCGCGGCGCCCCAAGGACGATCAGGTAGATGTATTCGCCGCTCGTCCGCATCCAGATCGACTGCCGGGGTTTCCGCTCGCCGCCGCGCAAGTTGCAACCGGAAGGGACGCGAGTAACAAATCGCTGAAGGGGCATCTCGGCGCGTTCAAGTACCGCTGGTTCGCCCAGCAGCCTGTGACAGAGTTTGCCCCATACATGATCGTGCCGTTCGCAACGGATAAAGATAAGTTCACTGATGACGTTCGCGTCATGGGAAATGTGCTACACCGGTTGCGGGTGCCTCGCCGGGTCGCGGAAGCCAAACAGCTCGTCGCGGCGAACGTGACGGTGGAAGGATACGATCAGCTCGCCGAAGCTGCGCAGTGGGTCGTAGAGTATCGGGCCAGTGCGGAATGGACGGCATGAGGCACCGATTCCACTCGATCTGCCCTTACTTCGCGATGTTCCCCGAGACCTTCGTCGAGAAGCATCTGGCGGCCAGCCCATATGATGGTGTGGTTTTCGATCCGTTCTGCGGGCGCGGAACAACAGTGTTCCAATCGCTTCTTCAAGGCAGGGACGCCGCCGGCAGTGATCTGAATCCGGTGGCGGCCTGCATTTCGGGAGCCAAATGTGATCCACCCGCGCGATCCGAGGCCGAGGCGCGGCTAATCGAGTTACGCCAGGACTACCGCGACTCCGGCGCGACCATTCTTCCGGGGAACTTCAGACCGTTCTTCGAACTCTGCTTCCATCGAGACACGCTTGGGCAGATCCTCTACCTCAGGTCGACGTTCGATTGGCGCCGACGCAAGGACGACCGGTTCCTGGCCACGCTATGCCTTGGCGCACTGCACGGAGAGTCGCACCGCTCGCCTAACTGTTTCAGCAACAGAATGCCGCGCACGATCAGCACGAAGCCCAACTATTCCGTCCGATGGTGGCGGCGACACGGATATGCACCCCCGTCGCGCGACATCTTCGAGATTCTCGAACGAATGATCGAGTATCGATTCCGCAGTCGGCCGCCAGAGAGAGCCGGTGGAATCCTTCAAGTGGATGCGCGGCGCGTAGGAAGCGCCTTTCCGGCGCTCGCAGGCCGCGTCACCGACGTCATTACGTCGCCACCCTACCTCGACACGACAAATTATCGAGAGGATCAGTGGCTGCGTTCGTGGTTCCTCGGCGAGGAACCGATGGTTCCGCATGACCGCGGCGACGACCGGCACTACAGCAAGGAACTATACTGGCAATTCCTTCATGCGTCGTGGCAAGGCCTAAGCTCGCTGCTGGCCGAACAGGCCAAGCTGGTCGTCCGTGTCGGCGGTCGCCACTTCCAGAAGGCTGAATTGCGAGCAGGACTGCTGAGAACGCTGAAGAACGGCTTGGGTCGCGACGTTCGTCTTTTGGACGATGGCGTCAGTTCGGAGGTCGGCAGCTCCCAAGCGACTGCCTTTAGAGGCGCCAGGACATCGCGTCTCTTTGAACATGACTTCTGTTTTGCCGTATAGCATCTGCATGTAACGCCATAGCACCGTTGCTCGCCTGAGCACGACACACCGACTTGCGAATTTCGCATGTAGTCAGAACGCTCGCGACGTTTACCAGATGGAGAATCTCTCAAGAATCTATCTCAAAATTGACCGACGAGACCGAAGAATCTACACTCAAGACATGTTGCTGAAGTTGACCGACCAACAGTGGGAGCGGATCCGGGACTATTTTTCCGAAGAACATATTGCGTCGAGCCATCGAGGACGATGCCCGATTCCGGCCCGCCAAATTCTCGATGCGGTATTATGGATTCTGACGACAGGTGCGCAGTGGCATATGTTGCCTCAGAGCTATACGAGTTATAAGTGTCTGACTCATAATGATATCAATTAGTGACAGTGACTTGCATGCGTCCGAGGCGGCGCATGAGAACACGGCTTAGAGCCAGTAGGAGCCAGGCGAGGGCGCTGGCGACGGATCGCTCGAAGTCTCTGAAGAGGCGCTGGCAGCGGCGCAGCCATCCGAAGGTGCGTTCGACCACCCAGCGCCGGGACATGACGATGATCCCCTTGGTATCCTTGGGTTTTCCGATGACTTCCACAGTGATCGGGCAATTCGCTTCCTTGAGCGTGCTTGCCAGCTTGTTGCCGCCATAGGCGCCGTCGGCACACACGATCTGCACCGTGTTCTGACTAGGCCATGTTGACGCAATGATCTGAAGCATACTCCATGCTGAGACAATGTGGACAAACGCGAGGACCGTCCGAGCGAGCTTGTCATAACGTGTGGCAATGCGACGGAATTGTTTGAGCTTGTTGAAGAATCGCTCGACCTGCTGGCGCCGCTTGTATTTTTCTTGATCGTGATGAATCGTCTCAGTCCGGTTCGACCGGGCGGGAATCACGGCTTCGACGCCCTGGTCGGCCAGCACCTGGCGAATGCCATTGCTGTCATACGCCTTGTCCATGACCGCAGCCTCCGGTGCGGGAGAGCTGGGCAAAGCCTTCCACAGCAGCTCGCATCCCACGCCATCATGGCGCTCGCCACCCGTCAACACGACGGACACACCGGTTCTTTCGTTGGCACAGGCCACGTGCAGCCTCGTGGAGAACCCACCCCGGGAGCCTAGGCCTCCTGGCCACCGTTTTTTACCGCGCCGGCGGCGTGTTGATGAGCGCGCAGGATGGTCGAATCGATGACCAGTCGGTCGCTGAGCCGTGGCGGGGCGCCGGCGGCGTGTTTGCTCTCACGCAGTAGCGGCTCGAGTGTCGAGCAGACAGCATCCGTGATGAGCAGGCGTAACGCCATGATAAGTCCCCGGAAAGTGTCATTGATGGAGAATGATCATCAGCATTTCATGAATTCGTCAACACGACCTAGCCTGCAACGCCGGCAACAAGGGACGCGCGCCATCCCGGTCCTGGATATGCGCCGGATGGACCTGGGCGGCATTGTCGCCGCATTCCTCGCTGCCTGCTTCGACCGTCGGCACGTTCCGACGGTCGATGATGGCCGCGCTCAGGTCCGCACTACGCCCCGACCGGAGCCGCCCGAGCGTCGTAAAACGGGCGCAAACCTGCTCCGGGACCCCGACCGGGATCACGCGTAGAAATAGGTCTGAATCGTCGTAAACGCCGGACAATCCTTCGGTCATGCCCGCCAACTCCACCCTATCCAGAGCATGCAGGCGATCGCGTTCACCACATCGCGCAGATCCACCTGACGGGGACGACCAGGCCGGCGCGACGGTGGAAGAAGCGGGTCCGGCAATGTTCACCCGGCATCGGTCAGATCGCTTTCGTAACGCTCCGTCTTGCGGCTATACTGCTTCCGGGTCGTCTCGTTCCAGGGCATGATGTGCCCCCATGGTGTGAGTGTTCATCCACGAAGATACACCATGCGAGACCACCCAACTAGTTTTAGGTCAGGCTCTCAGACCGAGGCCGGCATTCCGGGCGCTGTACGGTGCGTCGCCACCTATCCCCACGAGTTCTCCGGCGGCATGGTCAGCGGGCGATTATCGCGCTGGTGCTCTCCTTCCGGCCGAAACTGCTTATCGCCGATGAGCCGACATCCGCCCTCGATGTCTTGGTCCAGGCGCAGATTTTGAATCTGATGCAGGATCTTCAGGCCGAGTTCGGCCTGACCTGCCCGTTCATCAGCCATGACCTGTCGGTGGTGCGCTACATGGCTGATCGCATCGGTGTCATGTATCTCGGTTTGCTTGTCGAGACTGCGAAGACGCGATCCCTGTTCGAAGCCCCGCGTCATCCCTATACGAGCATGCTGCTTGATGCCGTGCCGGATCTTCGCAGAATCGGCCGCCTGCCGGGTGCGGGTTCCATTCCCGTTGCCCGGTTGCCGTCGATGTCTGCCGCCGCTCGGCGTCGCCGGCAGTGCCCGCGCCGGGTGGGGGCGTCGCCTGCCATTTTGCCGGCGGTGGCAACGGCCGTCGAACCGGATGAATCGGAACAACACCGAGGGAGCCTGCGCCGGCCGCTGGTCCCCATGGGACTCCATTCCGCGGTTCGCAACTTTCGAAGCCGATCGCATTGTGTAAACCTGTGCGTTCCAGGGGGATTTCCGGTCCCCGTCTTTTGCCGGCGGCTGAAGGGCGATGGGGGCCGGTGGATGTCCGGCACCGTCGGAATTGGAAATCGTACTCGCCTGGATCGGCCGATTAATGCCGGAATCGACATTTCGTTTCGTCTCTCTTCCAGCAGAAGCCCGCTTCGGCCTTGGGGTAGAATGTTCACGACAGGTACCTGGTAGATTGCATATGATGCTTTAACATATTGAAAAAAGGAAAAATATGCAGGTGTTGTCGGGTGGGCAGGGCTGATCCGGATGCCGCAAGAGCGGTGTGCTTTCGATCGCTTGGGGGCAACGCAGATGCCTGCCAGACCATATGTTCCGGTCCCGGTTCAATACGGACCATTGCATCGGCCGGAGGCTTGGAACCGGTAATCGAATAACGGGCGCAGGTCCGGAGCCGTTGTGCCCGGCTCTGAACCGAGGGGACAAGACCGATCCGAATTCCATTGACAGGATGCCGTGGTCCGGCCGGTCGCCGCGCTATCGACGGATGACAGTCTTGCCCGCCGTTCGGGGTTGTGCAGGACGGTTTCGGGGTACCGCCCGTGATGTCGTCACGTCACGCGGTGCATGGCGCTGTCTGACGCCGAAATTCGTAGAGCGCGATTGCCGCCGCATTCGAAATGTTCAGGGTCGGGAACCGCGCATTGGTGGGAAGGCGCACCATGGCGTCGCACCGATCCTGTGTCAGCCGCCGCAGGCCGGGCCCTTCTGCGCCGAGGACAAGCGCTACCGGGCCGTCGAAGCCCAGATCGGTAAACGCCGCAGCGGCCGAGCCGGAGAGGCCGATGCACCAGACGCCGTGCCGTTTCATACGATCAAGGGTCCGTGCGAGATTGGTGACAAGCACCACCGGAACATGCTCCAGGGCACCTGATGCCGCCTTCGCCATGATGCCGTCGATCGGCGGCGAGTGACGATCCTGCATGATCAGCCCGGCCGCGCCAAAGGCGGCGGCCGAACGCAGCACCGCGCCGGCATTCTGCGGGTCGGTGATCTGGTCCAGAACCACGAACACCTGTGCCGAACCATCAATCAGATCCATTGGGTCTGGTTGAGCGAGCGGCCGGGCGACCGCGACAAGACCCTGATGCACCGCGTTTTCCGGAACCCGGTCGGCAAGATCCCGCGCCGCCAGCACTAGCGGTTCGGGCCGCCCCGCCGCCCCGGCGAGCGCCCGTATCCCGGCTTCGCTGGCGGGTGTGCAGTACAAGACCTCGATCGAACGGTTGGCGTTGGCAATGGCGGCGGTCACCGCATGCCGGCCCCAGAGCGTGACACTGCGCTGGTCCCGGCCGGATGCGGCCGGCCGGACACGATGCTTGCGTTTCAATCAGGTCGCCTTTCTGCCGTGAAACCGGGCTGGCGAACGCGGTTCGCGTACGAGAATTCGGAGAAATTCATGTTGCCGGACAATTTTGACATTGACAATGGTTGCAAATTCGCGATGATGCGCGTCCTTTCAGAAAATTCTAGGAACCGGGCCGCGCAGGATGCGCCTCCCGGTGTCACGGGTTTTCGCTGGTGGGGTGCCCGAGTGGTTAAAGGGGACGGGCTGTAAACCCGTTGGCTACGCCTACGTTGGTTCGAATCCAACCCCCACCACCAACCGTTACCGACCTGCCCCGGCAGTCGGTGGCGGGACCAGGACCGGCGTCTGCGCGCGCTCGTCAATCGGCGAACGCATCCGGCCGGGTCAGGTGCGCGGCGCGACGCGGCTGGGCGGTGTAGCTCAATGGTAGAGCAGCAGCCTTCCAAGCTGAATACGAGGGTTCGATTCCCTTCACCCGCTCCATCGCGCCGGTCATTGTGTCCGGTCGGGGAAGGTTAGAATGAACAGGCCGGGCCGGGGACGGCTCGGCGGGCAGGATTTGCGCAGTTGGGATACGACGATGGCGAAGGCGAAGTTCGAGCGTAACAAGCCGCATTGCAATATCGGGACGATTGGTCACGTTGATCACGGCAAGACGACATTGACGGCTGCGATCACGAAGGTTCTGGCCGAGGCTGGCGGCGCCGAGTTCACGGCGTATGACCAGATCGACAAGGCTCCGGAGGAGAAGGCGCGCGGCATCACGATATCGACGGCGCATGTGGAGTACGAGACGTCGAACCGTCATTACGCGCATGTGGACTGTCCGGGTCATGCGGATTACGTGAAGAACATGATCACGGGGGCGGCGCAGATGGACGGTGCTGTTCTGGTGGTGTCGGCTGCGGATGGCCCGATGCCGCAGACGCGGGAGCATATTCTTCTGGCGCGTCAGGTTGGGGTGCCGGCATTGGTGGTTTATCTGAACAAGGTGGACCAGGTTGATGACGAGGAGTTGCTTGAGCTGGTCGAGCTTGAGGTTCGCGAGCTTTTGTCGGAGTACCAGTTTCCGGGTGATGATCTGCCGGTGGTTCAGGGGTCGGCGCTGGCGGCGCTGGAGGACGGGGATGCGGCGACGGGCCGTGAGTCGGTTCTGTCGTTGATGGCTGCTGTCGATGCCTATATTCCTCAGCCGGACCGTCCGAAGGACCAGCCGTTTCTGATGCCGATCGAGGATGTGTTTTCGATATCGGGTCGTGGCACGGTGGTGACGGGTCGTATTGAGACGGGCGTGATCAAGGTGAACAGCCCGGTCGAGATCGTCGGGATCCGGGAGACTTCGAAGTCGGTGTGCACGGGTGTTGAGATGTTCCGCAAGCTGTTGGACCAGGGCGAGGCGGGGGACAATGTCGGCCTTTTGCTGCGCGGCATCGGTCGTGGCGATGTGGAGCGGGGTCAGGTGATCGCGGCGCCGGGGTCGATCAACCCGCATACGCGGTTCGCTTGCGAGGCTTATATTCTGACGAAGGACGAGGGCGGCCGGCATACGCCGTTCTTTTCGAACTACCGGCCGCAGTTCTATTTCCGGACGACGGATGTGACGGGGTCGGTGGAGCTTCCGGACGGCACCGAGATGGTGATGCCGGGGGACAATGTTTCGATGAACGTGAACCTGATCGCGCCGATCGCAATGGATGAGGGCCTGCGCTTCGCGATCCGCGAAGGCGGCCGCACCGTCGGTGCCGGCGTCGTCTCCAGGATCATCGAATGACGGCCCGCAGCCGCGGTGCCGCATAATGCAGGAGTGTAGCTCAATTGGTAGAGCACCGGTCTCCAAAACCGGGGGTTGCGGGTTCGATCCCTGCCACTCCTGCCAGATATGGCAAGGTTCGGCAACGCCGGACTTGAAGCATTCGGGCCACGGGGATCCGTCCCCGTGGCCGCAACGGGCCTCTGAAGCCCGGAACAGGTGACGGTTCGACATGGCCAGAGTATCGCCCGCCCAGTTCGTGCGCCAGATTCGCCAGGAGGTGGCCAGAGTGACCTGGCCGAGCCGCAAGGAAACTGGCATCAGCACCCTGATGGTATTCATCATGGTGTTTCTGGCGGCAATCTTCTTTTTCCTGATCGATCTCGTTCTGTCCTGGGGCGTGCAGGCAATTCTTGGCTTGGGAGGCTGAAGGCATGGCAAAACGCTGGTACGTGGTGCATGTCTTTTCGGGATTCGAAAAAAAGGTCGCCCAGAACATCGAGGAGCAGGTGCGCACGCATGGCATGGAGTCGCTGATCGAACAAGTGCTGGTTCCGGTCGAGGGCGTTGTCGAAATGCGCCGCGGCACCAGGGTCAAGACCGAGCGCAAGTTCTTCCCCGGCTATATTCTGGTGAAGATGGAGATGAACGAGATGTCCGGGCATCTGGTGCGCGATCAGCCGAAGGTGTCGGGGTTTCTCGGCAACCGGGAAAAACCGGTCCCGATTACCGATGCCGAAGCCGAGCGGATCATCCAGCAGGTTGCCGACGGTATCGAACGGCCGAAACCGCGTATCACCTTCGAGATCGGCGAACAGGTGCGGGTGGCCGACGGGCCATTCTCGACGTTCAATGGGCTGGTCGAGGATGTCGATGAAGAAAAGGCCCGGCTCAAGGTCGCGGTCTCGATCTTCGGCCGGTCGACGCCGGTCGATCTCGAATATGGCCAGGTCGAGAAACTTTAGCCACAAGATCGCCGCAATGCTGCGGCACGGTGACGACTGAAGAATGGTGGCGCGTCCGGCGGGATCCCGTCAGACGCGCGAAAGTGAAAGGTTCGGTGAGGATGGCGAAAAAGGTCACGGGCTATATAAAGCTCGAAATTCCGGCGGGGCAGGCCAATCCGTCGCCGCCGGTCGGTCCGGCGCTGGGGCAGCGCGGACTCAATATCATGGAGTTCTGCAAGGCGTTCAACGCGGCAACCCAGACGCTTGAACAGGGTATGCCGATTCCGGTGATCATCACGGCCTATGCCGACCGGACATTCTCGTTCGTCACCAAGACGCCGCCGGCCGCCTATCTCATTCGCAAGGCGGCGGGGCTGGCCAAGGGGGCGTCGATAGCCGGCCGTGAAACCGTCGGATCGATCACGCTCGAGCAGGCCCGCGAGATTGCCGGGACCAAGATGCCCGACCTCAATGCCATAGACATGGATGGGGCGGTCCGGATGGTCACCGGTTCGGCGCGATCGATGGGTGTTACGGTGGTGGAGTAGGAGGATGGCTAAGAAAGGCAAGAAACTGCTCGAAAAATACAATGCCTTCGACCGGACCCGGTCGATGCCTTTGCTCGAGGCCTTGAAAGTGGTTAAGGACCAGGCGACTGGCGGCAAGTTCGATCAGACCGTCGAGATCTCGATGAATCTCGGTGTCGATCCGCGTCACGCCGACCAGATGGTCCGGGGCGTCGTGGCGCTGCCGCATGGCACCGGCAAGGCTGTCCGGGTCGCGGTGTTCGCCCGTGATGCCAAGGCCGACGAGGCCCGGGAGGCCGGGGCCGATATCGTCGGCAACGAGGAGTTGATGCAGGAGATCCAGGGCGGGCGGCTCGATTTCGACCGTGTCATCGCCACACCGGACATGATGGCGGTGGTCGGACGCCTCGGCAAGATTCTGGGGCCGCGCGGTCTGATGCCGAATCCGAAGCTTGGCACCGTGACCCCCGATGTGGCGGCCGCGGTCAAGGCGGCGAAGGCCGGACAGGTCGAATTCCGTACCGAGCGCGCCGGTATCATCCATGGCGGGATCGGCAAGGTCAGCTTCTCGGACGACCAGTTGCTGGAGAACGCGACGGCGTTCGTCGATGCCGTGCAACGCTCGAAGCCAAGCGGCGCCAAGGGAACCTATATCAAACGCGTCGCTGTCAGTTCGACGCAGGGACCGGGCGTCCATGTCGAAACATCCGCGCTGGGCGCCTCCAGGGCGGTCTGACGTATGACTTTCGACGCTCCTGGCCGAGATCAGGGGCGCCGGACGGTGCCGGCGGCTGCCGGCGCAAACCTGTCCGAGACTACGGGTGTCACCGGCGCGGTCCGGTGACCTAAACGCGAAAGCGGCCCGTACAGACGGGGGGAACGAACACTGCACCGGACCTTAGGTCCGGCCGGGCGTTTGAACTTCTGGGACAGGCGAGACCGACCATCGGCCAGAATGCCGGGGTCGTGTGTGCAAAGGATCCGGGCTTGTCCCGGATCGCAGG
Organism: Thalassobaculaceae bacterium; assembly: GCA_963422445.2. Lineage (GTDB taxonomy): Bacteria > Pseudomonadota > Alphaproteobacteria > Thalassobaculales > Thalassobaculaceae. The sequence continues at coordinate 6,296,057 of OY729512.2, read as the reverse complement.
AAGTGGAGATGTTCAGTGAACCGAAATGAAAAGGTCGAACTGGTCGAATCACTTCGCCAGACCTTCACCGAGACCGCGGTCGTCGTGGTCACCCGGCAGGTCGGGATGACGGTTGCGGAGGTCGAGGAGCTCCGGGCCGTCATGCGGGAAGCGGGGACCCGTTACAAGGTGACCAAGAATCGGCTGACGCGTCTCGCTCTGAAAGGTACGCAATTCGAGGGGCTGGAGACGGCCTTCACCGGTCCGACTGCGATCGCGACATCGCGGGATCCGGTGGCGGCCGCAAAGGCCTCGGTCGCGTTCGCCAACAAGAATGACAAGTTCAGCATTGTTGCGGGTGCCGTCGGAAGCACGCTGCTTTCGCCGGCGGAGGTGAAGTCCCTGTCGGAACTACCCTCAATCGATCAATTGCGCGCCATGCTGGTCGGGCTTCTGCAGGCACCGCTGTCGCAGCTGGTGTCCGTGTTGCCGGCGCCGGCTGCAAGTCTGGCCCGCGTGATACCGGCGCCCGGCGCGAAACTCGCCCGGGTGTTTGCCGCGCAGGGCCAAACGGGGTGAGCCGCAGGGCCACTCGTTACAACCGACGTCCCGGACGTTCAAACCTGGAGAACTGAAAAATGGCAGATCTGGAAAAGCTCAGTGAAGAGCTTTCGAACCTGACCGTCCTCGAGGCGGCTGAACTCTCGAAAATGCTCGAGGAAAAATGGGGTGTGTCGGCCGCGGCCGCGGCCCCGATGGCGATGCCGATGGTTGCGGCCGCCGGCGCCGACGCGCCTGCCGCGGCGGCTGAGGAACAAACCGAATTCGATGTCGTTCTTGCCTCCTTTGGTGAAAAGAAGATCAATGTCATCAAGGAAGTACGGGCAATTACCGGGCTCGGTCTGAAGGAAGCCAAGGATCTTGTCGAAAGCGCGCCGGCCGCTGTCAAGGAAGCTGCCGGCAAGGACGAGGCCGAAGAAATAAAGAAGAAACTCGAAAATGTCGGCGCGACTGTCGAACTGAAATGACAGAATGTGGCGCCGGTTGTCCGAGCGGCGGCCGGCGCCACCCGTTACCCTGCGGCCGGACGGCCGCGTCTACGGTGTTGGTGGACCAAACCAACGCCGCTCCGGGATCGGACGGTCGCCCGCCCGATCGTGACATTTGCGCAAGCGAGGTCTGAAACATGGCGATTAGCTCCGCGGAATCCTTTACGAGTCGCAAGCGGGTGCGCAAGACATTCGGCCGCATTACCGAAGTTGCGGCGATGCCGAATCTCATCGAGGTGCAGAAGAGGTCCTACGACCATTTCCTGCAGATTGACGTCGAGCCCGACGCCCGACGCACCGTCGGACTGCAGGAGGTCTTCAAATCGGTCTTCCCGATCAGGGACTTCAACGATCGTGCTCATCTCGACTTTGTCCGGTATGATCTCGAGACGCCGAAATACGATGTCGAGGAATGTCAGCAACGCGGCCTGACTTACGCGGCTCCGCTCAAGTTGACGCTGCAACTCGCTTCCTGGGACGTTGATCAGGAAACCGGGTTACGGTCGGTTCGCGACATCAAGGAGCAGGATGTCTTCATGGGCGATATGCCGCTCATGACCCGGCATGGCACTTTCGTGGTCAACGGCACCGAGCGTGTCATCGTTTCGCAAATGCACCGGTCGCCCGGCGTGTTCTTCGACCACGACAAGGGAAAGACCCATTCATCCGGCAAGTATCTGTTCGCTGCCCGGGTCATTCCCTATCGTGGGTCCTGGTTGGATCTCGAGTTCGACGCCAAGGATATTCTTTATGTCCGCATCGACCGGCGCCGCAAGTTGCCGGCGACAACGCTGTTGCTGGCCTTGTTGAGCGATGATTCCGAAACGTATTTGAAGGATTGCGACGCCTCGGGTGAAGATCCCGACCGACTGAAGGTCTACGGCCTGACGGCAGAGGACATTCTCGGGCATTTCTACGACAGCGCCGTCTATCTCCGGGAGCCCGACGGGTGGCGGACCCCGCTGGACCGCGAGCAGTTCCGCGGGCAGAAGCTGACCCGGGATATCATCGACGCCGATACTGGCGAGGTGGTCGCCTCGGTCGGCGACAAGATCACGCAAAGGTCATGGCGGCGCAAGGCGCTGAGCGCCGTCAAGGATATCTTCGTCAGCAACGATGATCTGGTCGGGCAGTATCTCGCCTGCGACTATATCGACGAGGAGACTGGCCAGGTTCTGATTCAGGCTGGCGCCGAGATCGATGGCGGCGTGCTCGAGGTGCTTGAGAAAAACCACATCGACGAGCTGCGGATCCTGGCGATCGACCATTTGAATGTCGGCGCCTATCTTCGCAACACGCTGGTCGACATCGACCGCAACAACACTCGCGAAGATGCCCTGACCGATATCTACAAGGTCATGCGTCCTGGCGAGCCCCCGACGCTGGAAACCGCAGAAGCCCTGTTCAAGGGCCTGTTCTTCGATCCCGAGCGGTATGACCTTTCTGCCGTCGGCCGGGTCAAGATGAATGCCCGCCTCGGGGTCGACAGCGATGACCAGCAGCGCGTGCTGCGCAAGCAGGATATCCTCGAGATCATGCGGATCCTGACCGATCTCAAGAATGGCCGCGGTGATATCGATGATATTGATCATCTCGGCAACCGCCGGGTCCGGTCGGTCGGCGAACTGATGGAAAACCAGTACCGGATCGGATTGCTGCGCATGGAGCGCGCGATCCGCGAACGCATGAGTTCGGTTGATATCGAAACAGTGATGCCGCAGGATCTGATCAACGCCAAGCCGGCGGCAGCCGCGGTGCGCGAATTTTTCGGGTCGTCGCAGCTTTCGCAGTTCATGGACCAGACCAATCCACTGTCGGAAATCACCCACAAGCGGCGGCTTTCGGCGCTCGGCCCCGGCGGATTGACGCGCGAGCGGGCCGGTTTCGAGGTGCGGGACGTGCATCCGACCCATTATGGCCGGATCTGCCCCGTGGAGACCCCGGAAGGTCCGAATATCGGCCTGATCAACTCGCTCGCGACCTATGCGAGGGTCAATCAGTACGGTTTTATCGAAGCGCCCTACCGGGTCGTCGCGAAAGGCCGGGTGACCGACGAGGTGCGGTATATCTCGGCCATGGAAGAAGGTCAGTATACGGTGGCCCAGGCCAATGCCGAACTCGACTCCCGCAACCGGTTCATCGAGGATCTGGTTCCTGTCCGCCGGCACGGCGATATCGGGCTGGCACGGCCGGCCGATATCGACCTCATCGACGTTTCGCCGAAACAGCTGGTCTCGGTGGCCGCGGCGCTCATCCCGTTTCTCGAAAACGACGATGCCAACCGCGCGCTCATGGGCTCCAACATGCAGCGTCAGGCGGTGCCGCTGGTGCGCGCCGAAGCGCCTTATGTCGGGACCGGTATCGAGGCCCGGGTGGCGCGTGACTCCGGGGTCGCGATCATGGCCCGCCGGTCGGGGATTGTCGACCAGGTTGACGCCCAGCGCATCGTCGTGCGCGCGGCCGACGATGACGGCAGCACCCGATCCAATGTCGATATCTACAGCCTGCTGAAGTTCCAGAGGTCGAACCAGAACACCTGCATCAACCAGCGTCCGCTGGTCGCCGTCGGCGACCGGGTCGAGGCCGACGACATCATCGCTGACGGCCCGTCAACCGAACTCGGGGAACTGGCGCTGGGCCGCAATGTGCTGGTCGCCTTCATGCCGTGGCACGGTTACAACTTCGAAGACTCGATCCTGATCTCCGAGCGAATCGTTCGTGATGATGTCTTCACCTCGATTCACATTGAGGAATACGACGTGATGGCCCGCGACACCAAGCTCGGTCAGGAAGAAATCACGCGCGATATCTCCAATGTCGGCGAGGAGGCGCTGAAGAATCTCGACGAGGCCGGAATCGTCTACATCGGGGCCGAGGTCAATCCTGGCGACATTCTGGTCGGCAAGGTGACCCCGAAGGGCGAGTCGCCGATGACGCCGGAAGAAAAGCTGTTGCGCGCGATCTTTGGAGAAAAGGCGTCCGATGTCCGCGATTCGTCGTTGCGAGTGCCGCCGGGCGGCAGTGGAACGGTGGTCGAGGTCCGGGTGTTCTCGCGACGCGGCATCGACAAGGACGAGCGGGCCCAGGCCATCGAACGGGCCGAAATCGAACGGTTGACCAAGGATCATGACGACGAAAAGGCGATTCTTGAGGGCGGTTTCTACGATCGTCTGAGGACACTCCTGCTGGGCCAGACCGGGGTCTCCGGGCCGTCCGGTTTCGAGCCGGGCGTCGAGATCACCGCAGCGGTGCTCGATGGGTTCACGCGCGGCCGGTGGCGCCAGATCGTCGTTGCTGACGACCATCTCATGGAGCATCTCGAAGGCCTGCGCCAGGAGTTCGACCGCTCGATCGATGAACTGGGGGCCCGGTTCGAGAACAAGGTCGACAAGCTGCGGCGCGGCGACGAGCTGGCGCCCGGCGTCATGAAGATGGTCAAGGTCTTTGTCGCCGTGAAGCGTAAGCTCCAGCCCGGCGACAAGATGGCGGGCCGGCATGGGAACAAGGGCGTCATTTCCAAGATCGCCCCGATCGAGGACATGCCTTATCTTGAGGATGGAACACCGGTCGATATCGTGCTCAATCCGCTTGGCGTACCGTCGCGGATGAATGTCGGGCAGATCCTCGAGACCCATCTCGGATGGGCCTCGCATGGACTTGGCCGGCAAATCTCGGAGGTGCTGGAGAAAGTCCAGGCGTCGAACCGGTCGAAGGAACTGCGCGACACTCTGGAGAAAATCTACGGGGCCCGGCAGTATAAGGCGGAAATCGCACCGCTCGACGACCAGGAGGTCTTCGCCCTGGCCCGCGACCTGACATCCGGCGTGCTGATGGGAACGCCGGTCTTCGACGGCGCGCGGGAAGAGGATATCGTCGCGATGCTGGAGCAGGCCGGGCTTGACTCGACCGGCCAGGTGACCCTCATCGACGGTCGCACCGGCGAGCGTTTCGATCGCAAGGTTACGGTCGGCTATATCTACATGTTGAAGCTCCATCATCTGGTCGACGACAAGATCCATGCCCGGTCGATCGGACCCTATAGTCTCGTCACCCAACAGCCATTGGGCGGCAAGGCACAGTTTGGAGGCCAGCGTTTCGGCGAGATGGAGGTCTGGGCACTGGAAGCCTATGGTGCGGCCTATACACTGCAGGAGATGTTGACGGTGAAGTCCGATGACGTGTCCGGCCGGACCAAGGTTTACGAGGCGATTGTCCGGGGTGACGACAACTTCGAGGCCGGCATACCGGAGTCATTCAATGTCCTGGTCAAGGAACTCAAGTCGCTGGGGTTGAATATCGACCTTGATCAGCATCACTACTGAACCGCACCCGGGACGCGCGGCAAGTCTGACGCATCTGACGATGCAGGGAGACGCTCTATGAATGAGTTGATGAATCTCTTCGGTCCGACGAAGGAACCTGAAACCTTTGACAAGATCCGTATCTCGATCGCCAGCCCGGAGCAGATCCGGTCGTGGTCGCGCGGCGTGATCAAAAAACCCGAAACCATCAACTACCGGACCTTCAAGCCGGAGCGCGACGGCCTGTTCTGTGCCCGCATCTTCGGTCCGACGAAAGATTACGAGTGCCTGTGCGGCAAGTACAAGCGGATGAAACACCGCGGCGTGGTCTGCGAGAAATGCGGTGTCGAGGTTACCCTGAGCAAGTATCGGCGCGAGTATATGGGTCATATCGACCTTGAGGCGCCGGTGGCCCATGTCTGGTTCCTGAAGTCGCTGCCAAGTCGCATCGGCTTGTTGCTCGACATGACGCTCAAGGAACTGGAACGGGTCCTCTATTTCGAGAGCTTCGTCGTTCTTGACGAGGGCCTCAGTGAATACAAGCGGCATGCGCTGATTTCGGAAGAGGAATACTACGAAGCCCTCGACGACTATGGCGATGACATGTTCCGGGCGTCGATTGGCGCCGAGGCGCTGAAGGAGATGTTGTCGGACCTGGATCTCAAGGAGGAGCGGCAGACGACACGCGAGGAGCTGCGCGAGACCGGCTCCGAGGCCAAGCGCAAGAAGCTGGTCAAACGCCTGAAGCTGATCGATGCCTTCATCGAGTCGGGCTGCCGGCCGGAATGGATGGTGCTTGATGTCGTCCCGGTGCTTCCGCCGGAGCTGCGGCCGCTGGTGCCGCTTGACGGTGGCCGCTTCGCGACATCTGATCTGAACGACCTCTACCGACGTGTGATCAACCGCAACAACCGCCTGAAGCGTTTGAAGGAGTTGCGGGCGCCCGACATCATCATCCGCAACGAGAAGCGGATGCTGCAGGAATCGGTTGATGCCCTGTTCGACAACGGCCGGCGTGGCCGGGTCATCACCGGCACCAACAAACGGCCGCTGAAGTCGCTGTCCGACATGCTGAAGGGCAAGCAGGGTCGGTTCCGGCAGAATCTGCTCGGCAAGCGCGTCGATTACTCTGGCCGTTCGGTGATCGTGGTTGGACCCGAGCTGAAGCTGCACCAGTGCGGCCTGCCGAAGAAGATGGCGCTGGAGCTGTTCAAGCCGTTCATCTATGCCAAGCTTGAACTCTACGGCTTGGCGAGCACGATCAAGGCTGCCAAGCGCATGGTCGAGAAAGAACGCCCGGAAGTCTGGGACAAGCTCGAAGAGGTCATTCGCGAACATCCGGTGCTGCTCAACCGGGCGCCGACCCTGCATCGTCTCGGCATTCAGGCCTTCGAGCCGGTGTTGGTCGAAGGCAAGGCGATCCAGTTGCATCCTCTGGTCTGCACGGCATTCAATGCCGATTTCGACGGTGATCAGATGGCGGTTCACGTGCCGTTGTCGCTCGAGGCCCAGCTTGAGGCGCGGGTGCTGATGATGTCCACCAACAACATTCTGAGCCCGGCCAACGGCAAGCCGATCATCGTGCCGTCGCAGGACATCATTCTCGGGCTCTATCATCTGACTCTGGAGCGTGACGGCATGCCCGGCGAGGGGACCGTGTTCGCGAGCATGGCCGAGGTCGAGCATGCCCTGAACAGCGGTAGCGTGCATCTGCACGCGAGGGTTCAGTGCCGTATCAAGATCTATGACGAGAACGGCAACAAGGTCGACCGGCGGGTCGACTCGACGCCGGGCCGCCTCAGGCTCTTGCAGTATCTGCCGGACCGGCCGGAAATGCCTCTCGATGTCGTCAACAAGCTGATGACCAAGCGCGAGGTCTCCGATGTCATCGACGTGGTTTATCGGCATTGTGGCCAGAAGGAGACGGTGATCTTTGCAGACCGCGTCATGGCGCTCGGTTTCGGTCACGCCTGTTCGGCCGGTATTTCCTTCGGCAAGGACGATCTGATCGTGCCGGACGCGAAGGGGCGTCTGGTTGACGACGCCCATGGCCAGGTGAAGCAGTTCGAGCAGCAGTATCTCGACGGCCTGATCACCCAGGGCGAGAAATACAACAAGGTGGTCGATGTCTGGTCTCGCTGCACCGACCAGGTCGCCGAGGACATGATGACCCGGATGTCGGCGACGCCGAAGGCCGAAGATGTGAATTCGGTCTGGATGATGGCCCATTCCGGGGCGCGTGGCTCGCCGACCCAGATCAAGCAGCTGGCCGGGATGCGCGGCCTGATGGCGAAACCGTCCGGGGAGATCATCGAGACTCCGATCATCTCGAATTTCAAGGAAGGCCTGACCGTCCTCGAGTATTTCAACTCGACCCATGGCGCCCGCAAGGGTCTCGCCGATACGGCACTGAAAACCGCGAATTCGGGCTACCTGACGCGCCGTCTGGTCGATGTCGCGCAGGACTGCATCATCACCGAGGAGGACTGCGGCACCGACCAGGGTCTGACAGCCGAGGCGGTGGTTGACGGCGGCGAAGTCATCGAGGAACTGTCCGATCGCATTCTCGGCCGCACTTCAGCCGTCGTTGTCAAGAATCCGATCACCGGTGACGTGCTGGTCGATGCCGGCGAGATCATTGACGAACGGAAGATGGAGCAGATCGAGCAGGTTGGCGTGGACAAGATCATGATTCGTTCGGTGCTCACCTGTGAGACCAAGGTCGGGGTCTGCGCCAGCTGCTACGGGCGTGATTTGGCGCGTGGAACCCGGGTCAATATCGGCGAGGCGGTCGGCGTGATCGCGGCCCAGTCGATCGGTGAACCCGGTACGCAGCTGACCATGCGCACCTTTCATATCGGCGGGGCGGCCCAGGGCGGCGCCGAACAGTCCAGCGTCGAGTCCAGCGTCGATAACGCGACGGTCCAATTGCACAACGACAATGTTGTCAACCAGGTGGTGATGGCGCGCAATACGGAAATCGCTCTCATTGATGCCCAGGGCCGCGAGCGCGCCCGGCATCGCATCCCGTACGGCGCGCGGATGCTGGTCGAGGACGGGCAGGCCGTGAACCAGGGCGACAGGCTCTCGGTATGGGATCCCTATACCACGCCAATCATCACCGAGAAGGACGGCCGGACGAACTATGTCGACCTTGTCGAAGACCTGTCGATGCGCATGGATATCGACGATACAACCGGTATTGCGTCCGCGGTCGTGATCGACTGGAAGCCGCAGACGCGGGGGGCCGAATTACGGCCGCGAATCACGCTGCGCGATGACGACGGTGAAGTCATCAAACTCGCGAACGACCAGGAGGCCCGATACTTCCTGTCCGTCGGCGCGATCCTCTCGGTCGAACACGGCGCCGAAGTGAAGGCCGGTGATGTGCTGGCGCGCATCCCGAAAGAGTCGTCGAAGACCCGTGATATTACTGGTGGCCTGCCGCGCGTGGCGGAGTTGTTCGAGGCCCGCAAGCCCAAGGACTTCGCGGTGATCAGCGAATCCGAAGGCCGCGTCGTGTTCGGCCGCGACTACAAGACCAAGCGGCGGGTCATGGTGGTCAACGACGAGGGGGAGCCGACTGAATACATGATCCCGAAGGGCAAGCATCTTGCGGTGCAGGAAGGCGAGTATGTCAAGAAGGGCGACCTGCTGATGGATGGCAATCCGGTGCCGCATGACATTTTGAATGTCCTCGGCGTCGAGGAGCTTGCCGCCTATCTGATCAAGGAGATCCAGGATGTCTATCGCCTCCAGGGCGTGAAGATCAATGACAAGCATATCGAGGTGATCGTTCGGCAGATGCTGCAGAAGGTCGAGATCAGGGACGGCGGCGAGACCACCCTGCTGGTCGGTGAGATCGTTGATCGGGACGATTTTGACGCCATCAACCTCCGGGCGGAAAAGGAAGGTCTGACGACGGCAACGGCGAAGCCGGTGCTCCAGGGCATTACCAAGGCGGCGTTGCAGACCCGGTCGTTCATCTCGGCCGCATCGTTCCAGGAGACCACACGTGTTCTCACCGAGGCCGCAGTATCGGGTCGCGTCGACGGTCTTGAGGGGCTGAAGGAAAATGTCATTGTCGGACGCCTTGTTCCGGCTGGCACCGGCAGTGTGATGAACCGCTTCAAGCGAATCGCGGCGGAACGCGACCGGACCCGGGCGCTGGAGATTGCCGAGGCGGCAGAGGCCTTCGTGGACGAGGGGCCGGCCCGGTTGCCGGCTGCCGAATAGGGGTTATCCGGCCGGTCAAAACATGCGATTTCTTTGAATCGCGGACTTGACCGGGGGCGCCGGCCTCTGTAAAGTCCGCCAACTTTTGCGGGGCTGGCAGTGCTCCCGGACGATCCGGACAGGGATCCGGCAGGGTAAACGCGGCGCCACGTAAGGCAAAAGACGGTGCGGCCTTCCGCTTGAGGCCGGGCAAGAGGAAGCTAGGCCAGGGCGGCGGGATCGTTCCGACGGCCCGGTTTTTCGCATCATGTTGTTGATAGGGATCGCTCTATGCCGACGATCAATCAGCTGACCCGTCAGGGCCGGCGAACGCCTCTCGCGCGCAACAAGGTTCCGGCGCTCGAACAATGTCCGCAGAAACGCGGTGTGTGCACGCGCGTCTACACGACAACGCCGAAGAAGCCGAATTCCGCCCTGCGCAAGGTCGCCCGTGTGCGCCTGACCAACGGGTTCGAGGTAACCAGCTACATTCCGGGCGAAGGGCACAACCTGCAGGAGCATTCGGTGGTGCTGATCCGTGGTGGCCGAGTCAAGGATCTGCCCGGCGTGCGCTACCACATCATTCGCGGTACGCTCGACACGCAAGGTGTCGGCGATCGCAGGCAGCGGCGCTCGAAATACGGCGCGAAGCGCCCCAAATAGGGATCGGGCCGATGTCGAGACGCCACCGCGCGGAAAAACGCGATATTCTGCCTGACGCCAAGTACAAGGATCAGGTCGTCAGCAAGTTCATGAGTTGTCTGATGTATGCCGGCAAGCGGTCGCTGGCCGAGCGGATTGTCTATGGCGCCTTCGACCGGATCGAGGCGCGGACCAGCCAGCAGCCGGTGACGGTGTTTCACGAGGCGCTGAACAATGTCCGGCCGATGGTCGAGGTACGATCGCGGCGGGTCGGCGGCGCGACCTATCAGGTGCCGGTCGAAGTCCGGCCTGACCGGGCGCAGGCCCTGGCGATCCGGTGGACCATCGACGCGGCGCGCAAGCGGTCCGAGAACACCATGGTCGACCGGTTGTCAGGCGAACTGCTTGACGCGGCCGGCAACCGGGGAACCGCTGTCAAGAAAAAGGAAGACACTCACCGGATGGCGGAGGCTAACAAGGCCTTCTCCCATTACCGCTGGTAGTTCGCGCGAGAATCCGATGACCAGATCAGTCCCTCTCAGCCGATACCGCAATATCGGCATCATGGCGCATATTGACGCCGGCAAGACGACGACCACGGAGCGGATCCTGTTCTATACGGGCCGGTCCTACAAGATCGGCGAGGTCCATGATGGCAATGCGACCATGGACTGGATGGAACAGGAACAGGAGCGCGGCATCACGATCACGTCGGCCGCGACGACCTGTCAATGGAATGACCACCAGATCAATATCATCGACACGCCGGGCCACGTCGACTTCACGATCGAGGTCGAACGGGCGCTTCGGGTGCTCGACGGCGCGGTCGCGGTTTTCGACTCGGTGGCCGGTGTCGAACCGCAATCCGAGACGGTGTGGCGGCAGGCCGACAAATACGGCGTCCCGCGGGTCTGTTTCGTCAACAAGATGGACCGGGTGGGGGCCGACTTCTACCGTTGTGTCGGGATGATCGAAGACCGTCTTGGTGCCGTGCCGCTGGTCTGCCAGCTGCCACTGGGCGCGGAATCGGAGTTTGTCGGCGTCATCGATCTGGTTTCGATGAAGGCGCTGCGCTGGCTTGATGAAAGCCTTGGCGCGCAGTTTGAAATCGAGGACATTCCGGCCGCCTGTGCCGAACGGGCTGCCGCGTACCGCGCCGCGCTCGTCGAGCGGGCGATCGAACAGGACGAGGCGGCCCTCGAAGCCTATCTGGATGGCGTCGATCCGTCGGTCGAGACCCTGAATGCCTGTGTCCGGTCCGGCACCCTGGCCGGGGCCTTCGTGCCGGTGCTCTGCGGTTCGGCCTTCAAGAACAAAGGCGTGCAGCCGCTTCTCGATGCGGTGGTCGATTTTCTGCCGTCACCGAGCGATGTTGATAGCGTGCGCGGCCTGCTGCCGACCACCGAGACCATCGTTGAGCGCCTCAGCGCTGACGACGAACCGTTTTCCGGTCTGGCCTTCAAGATCATGAACGACCCCTATGTCGGGTCCCTGACGTTCCTGCGGGTTTATTCCGGCGTGCTCGAGTCCGGCAGTTCGGTGATGAATACGGTCAAGACCCGGCGTGAGCGGATCGGCCGGATGTTGCTGATGCATGCCAACAGCCGCGAGGACGTCAAACAGGCGCGGGCCGGCGATATCGTTGCGCTGGCCGGCCTCAAGAATACGACGACCGGCGATACGCTGTCGGATGCCCGCAATCCGGTGATCCTGGAGCGGATGGAATTCCCCGATCCGGTCATCGAGGTCGCGGTCGAGCCGCGGACCAAGGGCGATCAGGAAAAGATGGGAACGGCGTTGTCGCGCCTCGCCGCCGAGGATCCGTCATTCCGGGTCGCCAGCGATCACGAGAGCGGCCAGACCATCATCAAGGGCATGGGCGAACTGCATCTCGAGATCATCGTCGACCGGCTGAAGCGCGAATTCAAGGTCGAGGCGAATGTCGGGGCGCCGCAGGTCGCATACCGCGAAACCATCAGTCGTCAGGCCGAGGTCGATTACACGCACAAGAAACAGACTGGCGGGTCCGGTCAGTTCGCCCGCCTCAAGCTTGTCTTCGAGCCGCTCGCGCCTGGTGCCGGATTTGCGTTCGAGAACAAGGTGGTCGGCGGCTCGGTGCCGAAGGAGTATGTGCCGGGTGTCGAAAAAGGACTTGAGGGGTCGCGGGAATCCGGGGTCATTGCCGGATTCCCGATGATCGACTTCAAGGCGACACTAATCGACGGCGCCAGCCACGATGTCGATTCGAGCGTCATGGCGTTCGAGATTGCGGCGCGTGCTGCGTTTCGCGAAGGGATTGCAAAGGCGCGGCCGCGGTTGCTCGAGCCGATCATGCGGGTCGAGGCGGTTACGCCCGAGGACTATATGGGCGACATCATCGGTGACCTGAACAGCCGGCGCGGCAATGTTTCGGGCATGGACCAGCGCGGTAATGCGAGGGTGATCACGGCGATGGTGCCGCTCGCGAACATGTTCGGCTATGTCAACACCCTGCGCTCGATGAGCCAGGGCCGGGCGCAATACACGATGCATTTCGATCATTACGAGCAGGTGCCGCAGGCCGTGGCGGACGAGGTGGCTGCGAAGATGGCGTGACGCGGTCAGGGGACTGTCAGATCGCTACAACTGGAATGATGAGCAGAATTCGAGGACGGAGTTACGACGATGGCGAAGGCGAAGTTCGAGCGTAACAAGCCGCATTGCAATATCGGGACGATTGGTCACGTTGATCACGGCAAGACGACATTGACGGCTGCGATCACGAAGGTTCTGGCCGAGGCTGGCGGCGCCGAGTTCACGGCGTATGACCAGATCGACAAGGCTCCGGAGGAGAAGGCGCGCGGCATCACGATATCGACGGCGCATGTGGAGTACGAGACGTCGAACCGTCATTACGCGCATGTGGACTGTCCGGGTCATGCGGATTACGTGAAGAACATGATCACGGGGGCGGCGCAGATGGACGGTGCTGTTCTGGTGGTGTCGGCTGCGGATGGCCCGATGCCGCAGACGCGGGAGCATATTCTTCTGGCGCGTCAGGTTGGGGTGCCGGCATTGGTGGTTTATCTGAACAAGGTGGACCAGGTTGATGACGAGGAGTTGCTTGAGCTGGTCGAGCTTGAGGTTCGCGAGCTTTTGTCGGAGTACCAGTTTCCGGGTGATGATCTGCCGGTGGTTCAGGGGTCGGCGCTGGCGGCGCTGGAGGACGGGGATGCGGCGACGGGCCGTGAGTCGGTTCTGTCGTTGATGGCTGCTGTCGATGCCTATATTCCTCAGCCGGACCGTCCGAAGGACCAGCCGTTTCTGATGCCGATCGAGGATGTGTTTTCGATATCGGGTCGTGGCACGGTGGTGACGGGTCGTATTGAGACGGGCGTGATCAAGGTGAACAGCCCGGTCGAGATCGTCGGGATCCGGGAGACTTCGAAGTCGGTGTGCACGGGTGTTGAGATGTTCCGCAAGCTGTTGGACCAGGGCGAGGCGGGGGACAATGTCGGCCTTTTGCTGCGCGGCATCGGTCGTGGCGATGTGGAGCGGGGTCAGGTGATCGCGGCGCCGGGGTCGATCAACCCGCATACGCGGTTCGCTTGCGAGGCTTATATTCTGACGAAGGACGAGGGCGGCCGGCATACGCCGTTCTTTTCGAACTACCGGCCGCAGTTCTATTTCCGGACGACGGATGTGACGGGGTCGGTGGAGCTTCCGGACGGCACCGAGATGGTGATGCCGGGGGACAATGTTTCGATGAACGTGAACCTGATCGCGCCGATCGCAATGGATGAGGGCCTGCGCTTCGCGATCCGCGAAGGCGGCCGCACCGTCGGTGCCGGCGTCGTCTCCAGGATCATCGAATAGCATAGGGCAGCCGGCCCGCTCTACCGAGCGGGCCGGCGTCGTTTCGGGCCGGAGATGGAAGGCATGGACAATCAAAATATCAGAATACGCCTGAAGGCGTTCGATCACCGGATGCTTGACCAGTGGACCAAGGAGATCGTGAGCACGGCGAAACGGACCGGTGCGCGGGTCCGTGGCCCGATCCCGCTGCCCAACCGCATCGAGAAGTTCACGGTGCTGCGCTCCCCGCATATCGACAAGAAGAGTCGTGAGCAGTTCGAGATCCGGACTCACAAGCGACTGCTCGACATCATCAGCCCGACGTCGCAGACCGTGGATGCGCTTTCGAAGCTCGATCTCTCCGCCGGCGTCGACGTCGAGATCAAGGTGTAGGCTGGGAGATGGTTTGATGCGCAGCGGATTGATAGCCCGCAAGATCGGCATGACCCGGATGTTCACCGCAGAGGGCGAGCATGTTCCGGTGACGGTCCTGCAGCTGGAGGACTGCCAGGTCGTGGCTCACCGTACCGAGGACAGGGACGGCTACACCGCCCTGCAGCTTGGCGTCGGCACCGCCAAGACAACCCGTGCCGGCAAGCCGATGCGGGGACATTTCGCCAAGGCGGAGGTCGAGCCGAAGCGGAAACTCGCCGAGTTCCGGGTCAGCGTCGACGCCTTGATCGATGTCGGGGCAGAGCTTCTGGCCGATCATTTCGTCGACGGCCAGCGGATCGATGTCGTCGGCACCTCGATCGGCAAGGGCTTTGCCGGCGCCATGAAGCGGCATAATTTCGCTGGCCTGCGGGCTTCGCATGGCGTGTCGGTCTCGCACCGGGCGCATGGCTCGACAGGCCATAGCCAGGAGCCGGGCAAGGTCTTCAAGGGCAAGAAGATGGCTGGTCACATGGGCGATCAGCGGGTCACCACGCAAAATTTGACGGTGTTCTCGACCGATTCCGAACGGGGCCTGATCATGGTCCGCGGCGCCGTGCCGGGGGCAAAGTCCGGTTATGTCCTGGTGCGCGATGCGGTAAAAGCGCCGGCCCCCGAGGGCGTGCCGTATCCGGGATCGATACGGCAGGTCGGGAGCAGGGATGCCGGCAGCGGCCAGTCGCCGGGAGCTGCCGGATCGATCCCGGATACGGCCGAAGAGGAGACCTGAGACGATGAAGCTCCCGGTCAAGAGTCTGGAGGCCGAGGAGGTCGGCGAGATCGACCTCGACGACGCGATCTTCGGAATCCCGCCGCGGCGGGATATTCTGGCCCGCGTCGTCAACTGGCAGCTGGCGAAGCGCCGTGCCGGCACCCACAAGGTCAAGCTGGTCGGCGAAATCAGCGGCACCACAGCAAAGCCCTACCGCCAGAAGGGAACCGGGCGTGCCCGTCAGGGGTCGCTGCGCGCGGCCCAGTTTCGCGGCGGCGCCACGGCGCATGGTCCGGTGCCGCGCAGCCACGCCCACGATCTGCCGAAGAAGGTCCGCCGGCTCGGATTGAAATCGGCGCTTTCGGCGAAACAGGCCGAAGGCAATCTGATGATTCTCGATCCCGCCGGCAGCACCGGCAGGACCGCAGATCTGGCCCGCCACCTTGCCGCTCTCGGGCTGTCATCGGCCCTGGTCATTGACGGGCCGGAGCCGGAAGCGAACCTGACGCGGGCGGCGCGCAACCTGCCTAGGATCGATGTGCTGCCGCAGCAGGGCGCGAATGTCTATGATATTCTGCGGCGCGACACGCTGGTTTTGACGCGCGAGGCTGTCAAGCATCTGGAGGACCGTCTGAAATGAGCATGCGTCCCTATAATGCCGCTCAGGTCAAGATGAGCCGCGAGAGGATGTACGAGATCATCCGGCGGCCTGTCGTGACCGAAAAATCGACGAAGGGTTCGGAATTTGACCAGGTGACCTTCGTGGTCGACCTGAAGGCGACCAAGCCCGAGATCAAGGTTGCGGTCGAGCAGCTGTTTTCATGCAAGGTCAGGGCAGTCAATACTTTGCGGCAGAAGGGCAAGCCGGTCACGTTTCGCGGTCGGCCTAGCCGCCGATCGGACTTCAAGAAGGCCATCGTGACCCTCGAAGACGGTCAGAACATCGATATCATGCTGGGAATTTGAGGCGATGGCGCTCAAACATTTCAATCCGATCACACCGTCGCAACGGCAGTTGGTGACGGTCGACCGGTCGGACCTCTGGAAGGGCAAGCCGGTCAAGACATTGACTCGCGGCCTGACCAAGTCCGGTGGCCGCAACAACCATGGCCGCATCACTATGTGGCACCGGGGCGGTGGTCACAAGCGGCGTTACCGGATGATCGATTTCAAGCGCCGCAAATTCGGTATTCCCGGCACTGTCGAGCGTCTCGAGTACGACCCGAACCGTACCGCGTTCATTGCGCTTGTCGCCTATGAAGACGGCGAGCAGGCCTATATTCTGGCCCCGCAGCGGCTGGCCCCCGGTGACCGGGTGATTGCCGATGAGAGGGCCGATATCAAGCCGGGCAATGCGATGCCCTTGCAGAGCATTCCGGTCGGCACGATCATCCATAATGTCGAGCTCAAGCCACGCAAGGGTGGTCAGCTGGCCCGCGCCGCCGGCACCTATGTGCAGCTGGTTGGCCGTGATGCTGGTTATGCATTGCTGCGGTTGACGTCGGGCGAGGTTCGCATGGTGCGTTCGAATGCATGGCGACGATCGGCGCGGTGTCGAATCCGGATCAGCAGAACATCAAGCTGGGCAAGGCCGGTCGCAAGCGCTGGCTCGGTCGGCGTCCGGTGGTTCGTGGTGTTGTCATGAACCCGGTCGATCATCCGCATGGCGGTGGTGAGGGCCGGACTTCGGGCGGCCGGCATCCCGTGACGCCGTGGGGTGTGCCGACCAAGGGCAAGCGAACCCGCCACAACAAGAAGACCGACCGGCTGATCGTGCGCCGGCGGCGCAAATAAGGAGAGAGGCGATGGCCCGCTCTGTCTGGAAAGGACCGTTCGTCGACGGCTATATGCTGAAGAAGGCGGATGCCGCGCTTGAGTCCGGCCGCAATACCGTGATCAGGACATGGTCGCGACGTTCGACGATCATGCCGCAATTCGTCGGTTTGACTTTCGGTGTCCATAATGGACGCAAGTTCATTCCGGTGCACGTCACCGAGCATATGGTCGGTCACAAATTCGGTGAATTCGCGCCGACGCGGACCTTCTACGGCCATGCGGCCGACAAGAAATCGCGGCGCTAGAGGGGGCCGGCGATCATGAGCAGTTCACGGCAGGGATTGCGCGGTGAGACCCAGGCCTTCGCGGTCGCGCGCAATCTTCGGGTCAGTCCGCAGAAACTCAACCTGGTCGCGGCGATGATCCGCGGCATGGACGCCAGCAAGGCGCTGGCGGCGCTGACATTCTCGCGCCGGAGAATCAGCAATGAGGTCAAGAAGGTGATGCAATCGGCGATCGCCAATGCCGAGAACAACCATTATCTCGATGTCGACCGGCTCTATGTCCAGGAAGCCTCGGTCGGCAAGGGTCCGGTCATGCGCCGTATGCGGCCGCGGGCCCGCGGTCGGGTCGGGCGCATCCGCAAGCCGCTTTCCAACCTGACCATCGTCGTTCGCGAACGCGAGGAGGAGGCGTAATGGGCCAGAAAGTCAATCCGATCGGATTGCGGCTCGGGATCAACCGGACATGGGATTCGCGCTGGTATGCGACCCGTGACTATGCTCAACTGTTGCATGATGATCTGAAGTTGCGCCGTTATCTGCGCTCCCGCCTGCAGCAGGCCGGGGTCAGTCGGGTTGTGATCGAACGCCAGGCCAAGCGGGCGCGGATCACGATTTATACGGCGCGGCCGGGTGTCGTGATCGGCAAGAAGGGCCAGGATATCGAGAAGTTGCGGGCCGATGTCTCGAAGATGACCGGCGCCGAAGTGCATCTCAACATCATCGAGATCCGCAAGCCGGAAATCGATGCGCATCTTGTCGCCGAAGCCATTGCCCAGCAGTTGCAACGCCGCGTTGCATTTCGCCGGGCGATGAAGCGGGCGGTGCAGTCGGCGATCCGCCTCGGGGCCCAAGGTATCCGGATCAATTGCAGTGGCCGCCTTGGCGGCTCGGAAATCGCGCGCATGGAGTGGTATCGCGAAGGCCGAGTGCCGTTGCACACGTTGCGCGCCGATATCGATTATGGCGAGGCCACCGCGAAGACGACCTACGGCACATGTGGCGTAAAGATCTGGGTGTTCAAGGGCGAGATCATGGCCCATGACCCGATGGCTCAGGATCGGCGCATGTCCGACCCCTCACCTGGCGCCGCGCCGCCGCGCTGACCATAACGGCGCCACAGGAGAAAATTCATGCTCAGTCCCAAGCGCACCAGGTTCCGCAAGGCGCACAAGGGCCGCATCCACGGTAATGCGAAGGGTGGCACGCAGCTGAACTTCGGATCCTACGGTCTCAAGGCGACGACCCCGGCGCGGGTGACGGCGCGCCAGATCGAGGCGGCGCGACGGGCGATTACCCGGCATATCCGCCGGGCCGGACGGGTCTGGATTCGAATTTTTCCCGATGTGCCGGTCTCCAGCAAGCCAGCCGAAGTCCGGATGGGCAAAGGGAAGGGATCGCCGGAATTCTGGGTCTGCCGGGTCAAGCCGGGCCGGATCATGTTCGAACTCGACGGGGTGCCCCGGGGTCTGGCGCAGGAGGCGTTCCTGCTAGCATCGGCTAAATTGCCGGTCGATACCCGGTTTGTCACGCGCCTCGGTGACAATTGAGAGCCGGGAGCACGGCGATGGCCAAGAAATCGACTGTCGAGTTCCGGACCAGGACCGTCGACGAACTCAACGCTCAGCTGCTGGATCTGCGCAAGGAGCAGTTCAATCTGCGGTTTCAGCAGGCGAGCGGACAGCTAGAGAATGTGGCGCGGGTTCGCCAGGTCCGGCGTGACATTGCGCGGACCAAGACCATTTTGAACGAACGGGCGCGCGCCGGCGCGTGATCGGGGCCGTGGCAGCGGCACGAAGGAGGATAGCGAATATGCCCAGGCGCGTGATGCAGGGAACGGTGGTGAGCGACAAGGCCGACAAGACGGTTATCGTCAGGGTCGAGCGGCGCATCGTCCATCGGGTCTACAAGAAGATCATTACTCGTTCCAAGCGGTTTGCCGCGCATGATCCGGAGAACCGGCACAAGATCGGCGATTTCGTGCGCATCCGGGAGTGTCCGCGGCGCTCCAGGCACAAGGCCTGGGAAGTCGTCGACGAGCGCGCGACGGCAACTGCCGAGATCGACGGACATGGAGAGTCGTCATGATCCAGATGCAATCCAGTCTTGATGTCGCCGACAATTCCGGCGCCCGGCGGGTGCAGTGTATCAAGGTGCTGGGCGGGTCGAAGCGCAAGACCGCGGGTGTCGGCGACATCATCGTGGTTTCGGTGAAGGAAGCGATTCCGCGCGGCCGGGTGAAGAAGGGCGATGTGTTGCAGGCGGTGATCGTGCGCACAGCCAAGGAGATCCGGCGTCCCGACGGCACGGTGATCCGTTTCGATCGCAATGCCGCGGTGCTCATCAACCGGCAGAACGAGCCGATCGGCACCCGTATTTTCGGTCCGGTAACCCGCGAATTGCGGGCTCGGCAGTTCATGAAGATCGTATCGCTGGCGCCGGAGGTGTTGTGATGGCGAAGAAATTCAAGATCCGGCGTGGCGACAATGTCGTGGTGACCGTCGGCAAGAACAAGGGCCGGACCGGTGAGGTATTGCGGGTTCTGCGCGATGACAACCGGGTTCTGGTGCGTGGTGTCAACATCATCAAGTGCCATACCAAGCCGACGCAGCAATCACGGGGCGGGATCGTCGAACGCGAGGCGGCGGTCCATATCTCGAATGTCGCCCATGCCGATCCCGATACCGGCAAGCCGACCAGGGTCGGGTACCGTTTTCTCGAAGACGGCCGCAAGGTCCGTTTCGCGAAGCGCTCCGGCGAGATCATGGATTCTTGAACGCGACGGGATGACAGGAACAATGACGCGTTTACACGATTACTACGAGGAGACGATCCGGCCTGGTCTCGTCGCCACGCTCGGCTACGGTAATCCGATGCAGGCGCCGCGGCTGGAGAAGATCGTCATCAACATGGGTGTTGGCGAGGCGGTGCAGGACTCGAAGAAGGTTGCGGCTGCGGCGGCCGAGCTTGCGGCGATCAGCGGCCAGAAGGCGGTCATCAACAAGGCCAGACGGTCGGTTGCCGGCTTCAAGCTTCGCGAAGGGATGCCGGTCGGCTGCAAGGTCACCTTGCGGCGCGAGCGGATGTATGAGTTTCTGGACCGATTGATCAACATTGCGTTGCCACGGGTGCGTGACTTTCGTGGGCTGAAGCCGGACAGCTTTGATGGTCATGGCAATTATGCTCTTGGTCTCAAGGAGCAGATCGTGTTCCCGGAGATCGACTACGACAAGGTCGATGACATCCGCGGCATGGATATCATCGTGGTCACCACGGCTGCGACCGACGATGCGGCGCGCGAATTGTTGCGCCGGTTCAATTTCCCGTTTTCGAACTGACGGGTAGGGAGGATGACATGGCCAAGAAGAGCGCCATCGAGAAAAACCGCAATCGCGGCCGCAAGGTCGCGCGCGACGCCAGCAGGCGGGCGCGGCTGAAAGCAATCACGCGGAACCGCGATCTACCGGTCGAGGAGCGGTTCCAGGCCGCGCTGAAGCTCAGCAAGATGCCACGCAACGGGGCCTCGACGCGCCTGCGCAATCGCTGCGAGATTACCGGCCGGCCCCGCGGGTTTTATCGCAAGTTCAAGATGTCACGCATCGCGCTCAGGGAACTCGGCTCGGCGGGTCAGGTGCCTGGTCTCGTCAAGTCGAGCTGGTAGGGGAGTGCTGACATGACGATGAGTGACCCGCTTGGCGACATGCTGACCCGGATCCGCAACGGCCAGCGCGCCCGGAAACCCGTGGTGTCCAGCCCGGGCTCGCGATTGCGCAGCAATGTGCTGGATGTTCTGAAGCGGGAAGGCTATATTCGTGGCTACACGGTTGCGACGTCAAAGAAAACCGCGGCCGCGAAAGATATCGCGATCGAATTGAAGTATTATGAGGGCGAACCGGTGATCCAGGAGATCAGCCGGGTATCGAAGCCGGGACGTCGGGTCTATGCCGGTATCAAGGATCTGCCCCGCTTCTACAACGGTCTCGGGATCGCCATCTTGTCGACACCGCAGGGTGTGATGTCTGACAACGAGGCTCGTGCCGCCAATGTTGGCGGCGAAGTTCTGTGTCACGTATTCTGAGGGTTGGGGACGGGCGTCATGTCACGTGTCGGAATGAACCCGGTGACCGTGCCGGACGGCGTATCGGTCGAGGTTACGGCGAACCGCATCACGGCCAAAGGCAAGCTTGGTGAATTGTCGCTGGCCCTGACCGAGGAGATCGCGGTCGCCTGCAAGGACGGCCAGATCGCGGTCACTCCGAGGTCCGGCTCGAAGGCGGCGCGCTCGCTGTGGGGCACGACGCGGGCGCTGATCAACAACATGATTACCGGGGTGCATCAAGGTTATACCCGCAATCTCGAAATCAACGGCGTCGGGTATCGTGCCGCGGTTGAGGGCAGTGATCTGGTGCTCTCGCTGGGGTACAGCCATCCGGTGCGCTATCCAATTCCGCAGGACGTCATCATGACCTGCGAGCGTCCGACAGCGATCGCGATTAGCGGTATCGACAAGCAGCGGGTTGGTCAGTTGGCGGCGGAGATCCGCGCCTGGCGGCCGCCCGAGCCCTTCAAGGGCAAGGGTGTGAGGTATGCCGGCGAGATGGTTCGCCGCAAGGAAGGCAAGAAGAAATAGGGCATTTGGAATGCGCAACAGCAAGGAACTGTTCAAGAGGCGGGCCCGCCGGACGCGGTTGGCTTTAAGGCGCCGTGCGTCAGGCAAGCCGCGGCTGTCGGTGTTCCGGTCGTCGAAGAACATCTACGCTCAGGTGATCGATGACGATCAGGGCCGGACACTGGTTTCGGCATCGTCGCTGGAGCAGACGATGCGTGAAAGTCTCAAGACCGGCGCCGACAAGGCGGCGGCCGATGCGGTCGGCCGTCTGCTGGCGGAACGCGCGCTTGAGTCGGGGTTGAGCGAGGTGGTGTTCGATCGCGGTGGTTACCGTTATCACGGACGGGTCAGGGCGCTGGCCGAGGGAGCCCGCGAAGTCGGGCTTAAATTCTAGGGAAGGACCGGTCATGGCGCGAGGCGAAAGACAGGATCGCGGCGGCAGGAATCAACGGAACGAGTCCGATCTGCTCGAGAAGCTGGTCGATATCAATCGCGTTGCCAAAGTCGTCAAGGGCGGGCGGCGGTTCGGTTTCGCGGCGCTCGTGGTGGTTGGTGACGGGCGCGGCAAGGTCGGGCACGGCGCCGGTAAGGCGCGCGAGGTTCCGGAAGCGATCCGCAAGGCGACGGAGCAGGCGAAGCGCAACATGATGCGGGTTCCGTTGCGTGAAAGCCGTACGCTGCACCACGATGCCCGTGGCGATTATGGTGCCGGTCATGTCATCATGCGGGCCGCGCCGGCTGGCACAGGGATCATTGCGGGGGGGCCGATGCGGGCGATCTTCGAGGTGCTTGGGGTGCAGGATGTGGTCGCCAAATCGACCGGATCCTCGAACCCGCATAACATGATCAAGGCGACCTTTGCGGCATTGCGGCGGATTCACGCGCCGCGCATGGTGGCGGCGCGGCGTGGCAAGCGGGTTGGCGAGATTCTCGGCCGTGCCAGTGGCGAGAGCCAGGCCGCTCAGAGTCAGGGATGACAGGATGATGGCAGACGACGGCGAAATGATGACGGAGGCGGGCAAGGCGACCGTGACAGTGACCCAGGTCAAGAGTCCGATCCGCCGCAAGCCGGGTCAGCGCGAGACGTTGATCGGCCTTGGCCTCAACAGGATGCATCGCACGCGCACGCTGGAGGATACCCCGGCGGTTCGCGGCATGATCAACAAGGTCCGGCATCTGGTGCGGGTCGAGGACTGAACCCGGTTTGGGCGCAAGCGGTGCCGATGGGGATATGAATGCGATGAAGCTGAACGAACTCAGGGACAATGACGGGGCCCGGCGCAAACGCAAACGGGTCGGGCGCGGTATCGGGTCGGGGACCGGCAAGACCAGCGGTCGTGGTCACAAGGGTCAGAAATCCCGCGCCGGTGCCAGCATTAATGGTTTCGAGGGCGGGCAGATGCCGATCTACCGGCGCCTGCCGAAGCGCGGGTTCAAGAACCCGTTCCGAAAAATGTTTGCCGTCGTCAATCTTGGTGCTTTGCAAAAGGCGGTTGATGCCGGGCGCCTCGATGCAGCCACCGAGATCGACGAGGCCGCGCTGCGTGCCGCCGGTCTCGCCGGCAAGCGCAAACGGGCCGTCCGTCTGCTGGCGCAGGGTACGATCAGTGCCAGTGTGACACTGCGGGTGACCGGTGCTTCGAAGTCGGCGGTTGCGGCCGTGCAGCAGGCTGGCGGGACGGTGGTTCTGCCGGAGCCCGTGACTTCCGGCAGCCAGGGCTAGCGACATGGCGTCAAGCGCCGAACAACTGGCATCGTCTTTCAATTTTGGAGCGCTGGCCAAGGCCACCGAGTTGAAGAAGCGCATCTGGTTTACGCTGGGTGCTTTGGTGATTTACCGATTGGGAACCTATATTCCGATCCCGGGTATTGACCCGGTCATTCTGCAAGAGATCTTCGAGCAGAATGCCGGTGGTATCCTCGGCATGTTCGATATGTTCGCCGGCGGCGCACTCGGCCGGATGACGATCTTCGCGCTCAACATCATGCCTTACATTTCGGCTGCCATCATCATGCAGTTGATGACAGCGGTATCGCCGAATCTCGAGGCCCTGAAGAAGGAAGGCGAGGCCGGCCGCAAGAAGCTCAACCAGTATACACGCTATCTCACGGTGTTGCTGGCGGCGGTTCAGGCTTACGGGATTTCGGTCGGCCTCGAGAACATGGGCGGCAGCGGTGGTTCGGCCGTCATCGATCCCGGACTATTCTTCCGGGCAACGGCGGTGATCACGCTGGTTGGCGGTACCATTTTCCTGATGTGGCTCGGCGAGCAGATTACTGCACGCGGGGTTGGCAACGGGATCTCGCTGATCATTTTCGCCGGCATCGTCGCCGAATTGCCGACCGCACTGGCCGGCACATTGGAACTCGGGCGGACCGGTGCGCTGTCGGCCGCTTTCATCATCCTGCTGCTGGTCATGGCGGTTGCCGTGATTGCTTTCATCGTCTTCATCGAGCGGTCGCAGCGCCGGATTACGGTCCAGTATCCGAAACGCCAGGTTGGCAACCGGATGTTCGGGGGCGAGGCGTCGCATCTTCCGCTGAAGCTCAATGTCGCCGGTGTGATCCCGCCGATTTTCGCGAGTTCTATCCTGCTGATGCCGGTGACCCTGGCGCAGTTTTCGGCGAGCGGCGGCGGACCCGAGTGGCTCGGTACGGTCAACGCGTTGCTCGGCCGTGGTCAGCCGCTTTATATCGGCGTGTATGTCAGCCTTGTCGTGTTCTTCGCGTTTTTCTATACCGCGATCGTCTTCAATCCGGTCGAGACAGCCGACAACCTGAAGCGCTATGGCGGGTTCATTCCCGGCATTCGTCCGGGCAACAACACGGCTGATTATCTCGATTATGTCCTGACCCGGTTGACGGTGGTAGGCGCCGCCTACCTCGCGGCGGTCTGCATTCTGCCGGAGATCCTGATCAGCCAGTATCAGGTGCCATTTTATTTCGGTGGCACCAGTCTGCTGATTGTCGTGACCGTGACGATGGATACTGTCGGTCAGATCCAGTCGCATCTTCTGGCGCATCAGTATGAGGGTCTGATCAAGCGGTCGAAGCTGCGGGGGAGACGAGGGTGAACCTGATTCTTTTTGGCCCGCCCGGCGCCGGCAAGGGCACGCAGGCCAAGCGTCTCGAAGACAGGTTCGGACTCGTTCAGCTTTCGACCGGGGACATGCTGCGGACGCTGAGCGAGTCGGACTCTGATCTCGGCCGGACCGTCGTCGGGATCATGAAGGCCGGGAGCCTGGTGCCCGATTCCATCATGATCGACATGATTGCCGAGCGTATCGACAAGCACGATTGTGCCCACGGGTTCATTCTAGATGGCTTTCCGCGGACGGTCACGCAGGCCAGGGCGCTTGACGAGATGCTTGACAGGGTTTCTCGCCGGATCGATCACGTGATCGAACTGGCGGTCGACGAGACGGTGTTGCTTGACCGTATCAGGGCCCGTATCGCCGAGACTCCGGTCGACCAGCGCCGTGCTGATGACACCGCCGAGACTTTGGGCCTGCGTCTCAAGGTCTATCGCGAGCAGACGGCGCCGATTCTGCCATATTACCGTAACCGGGACATGCTGCGGACCGTGGATGGCATGGCGTCGATCGAGGATGTTGCCGAAAGGCTGGCTGAATTGCTGGAGGCCGCAGAGGGTCGCGGAGCGGCTTGACTTTGCCGCGCGCATTCGTATGATGGCGCGCTTTGTCTTCAGGTTTGGTGTGTGGCGCGACCGGTGGGCTTCTCTTTTCGGATGGTCGGTGGCGGGTTTTGATGTTGGACGCTCAGGACTGAGGGAGGTGGACAGGTGGCACGTATTGCGGGTGTGAATATCCCGACCCAGAAGCGCGTTGAAGTCGCGTTGACTTATATCTATGGAATCGGTCGGACCAAGGCGAGCAACCTTTGCGAGAGCCTGGGCATTCCGGATGAGCGCCGGGTTCACGACCTGCGCGAAGACGAACTGACGCGGTTGCGTGAGGCGATCGACCGGGGTCATGTCGTTGAAGGCGACCTGCGCCGCAAGACCGCGATGGATATCAAGCGGCTGTTGGATCTTGGCTGCTATCGCGGCCTGCGACACCGCAAGGGTTTGCCGGTCAATGGCCAGCGTACCCATACCAATGCCCGGACCCGCAAAGGGCCGGCCAAGCCGATTGCAGGTAAGAAGAAGAATTAGGACGGGCCGGCAGCCCGAGCGGAGTTACGAGACATCATGGCCAGGCAACCAACCCAGACACGGGTAAGGCGCCGCGAGCGCAAGAACATCACGTCGGGCGTTGCGCATGTCAGCGCGACCTTCAACAACACGATGATCACCATCACCGACGTGCAGGGTAATGCGATCTCCTGGTCTTCGGCCGGGACGATGGGATTTCGTGGATCGCGCAAGTCGACTCCCTATGCCGCCCAGATGGCGGCCGAGGATGCTGGCCGCAAGGCAGCGGAGCATGGCATGCGGGTCCTTGAGATCGAGGTCAGCGGCCCTGGCAGCGGCCGGGAATCGGCGTTGCGGGCGTTGCAGGCCGTTGGATTTCAGGTGACATCCATTCGGGATGTGACACCGATCCCGCATAACGGATGCCGGCCGCGGAAACGCCGGCGGGTCTGACGATCGGCCCGGACGGGCGCGCCTGCCGCGGAGCAAACCGGGGCGGCGCAACGGGCGAGATTCCGGCGCCGTCATTCGCTGATCGCGGACAGAGACAGGACCGTCAGGTCATCTTGCAGATGAGGTAACTGTGGAAGTTCATAAAAACTGGCAATCGTTGATCAAGCCGAAAAAGCTTGAAATCCAGTCCGGACCCGATCCGAAACGCAAGGCCACGGTGGTCGCGGAACCGCTTGAGCGCGGTTACGGCCTGACCCTCGGCAATGCCTTGCGCCGCATCCTTTTGTCGTCGCTGCAGGGCGCGGCCATCACGTCGGTGCATATCGACGGCGTTCTGCATGAGTTTTCGGCCATTCCGGGCGTCCGCGAGGACGTGACCGACATGGTGCTCAACATCAAGCTGGTGGCGTTGCGCATGCATGGCGACGAGCCGAAGCGCATGCGGCTGCATGCCAAGGGACCGGGCGAAGTGACGGCCGGGATGATCGAGACCGGTGCGACGATCGAGATCATGAATCCGGATCTGGTGTTGTGCGCACTTGACAAGGGCGCCAGTCTCACCTTGGAGTTCACGGTCGAAATCGGCAAGGGCTATGTGCCGGCCTCGGCGAACCGGCTGGAGGATGCGCCGATCGGGCTGATTCCGGTCGATGCGATGTTCAGCCCGGTGCTTCAGGTATCCTACAAGGTCGAGAACACCCGGGTCGGGCAGGTTACCGATTACGACAAGTTGTCGATGGAAGTCGAAACCAATGGTTCGATGACGCCGGAAGACGCCGTTGCCTATGCGGCGCGTATTCTTCAGGACCAGGTGCAACTGTTCATCAATTTCGATGAGCCGAACCAGGTCTCGGAGAAGGACGAAGTTGTGGAATTGCCGTTCAACAAGAACCTGTTGCGCAAGGTCGACGAGCTGGAGCTGTCGGTTCGCTCGGGCAACTGTCTGAAGGGCGACAATATTGTCTATATCGGCGATCTGGTTCAGAAGACTGACGGCGACATGATGAAGACGCCGAATTTCGGCCGCAAGAGCCTGAACGAGATCAAGGAAGTGCTGGCCACGATGGGACTGGCACTGGGTATGGAGATTCCGAACTGGCCGCCGGAAAACATCGAAGAACTGGTCAAGAGGCTTGACGAGCCGTACTGAACGGTAGATCGAGACGCCAGCAAGTAGGAGCAGATTGCATGCGCCACCGCAAGTCCGGCCGTCGGTTCAACCGCTCGGCGAGCCACCGCAAGGCGATGTTCAAGAACATGGCCAATGCGCTCATCAAGCATGAGCAGATCGTCACCACCTTGCCGAAGGCCAAGGACTTGCGAGGTGTTGTCGAGAAACTCATCACGCTGTCGCGGAAGAACACCTTGCATGCCCGCCGGAGGGCTTTTGCCGCGTTGCGTGACGAAGCGATGACGACGAAGCTGTTCGATGTCCTGGCCGACCGTTACCGCACGCGGCCGGGCGGTTACACTCGCGTGCTCAAGGCCGGTTTTCGCTATGGTGACAACGCTCCGATGGCGGTTATCGAACTGGTTGATCGTGATGAGAGCGCGCGTGGCCAGGATTCCGGCCCGGTGCAGGTGACCGGTGGTGACGACGGCGCGATGCCGTCGGTGATCTGACCGGTTGTCGTGCTTCGTCGGTTGCGAGGGATTGCTGTATAGTCTTTTCCGCGTTGTCTGATGCTGCGAACCGAGTGATGATCGTGAACAGGAGTGTCGGAACCAGTCGGGTCGCGGATGCGATCACCTCCGGGAGATCTCGGTGGCTTCTGCTAACTATTCTGTTTGCCGGTTTTACATTTTTTCCAGAACTGGCCGCCGCACGGGTCCTCCCGGACTCGCGTGACGAGATCCGGTTGAGTTTTGCGGGACTGGCCGCCCGCACCGGTCCGGCAGTGGTCAACGTTTATGCCGAGACCCGGACAACGCGGCGCTCGATTTCACCGCTCTTCGATGATCCGTTCTTTCGCCGGTTCTTCGGCAATCTGCCGTTCGGCCGGTCGGAACGGAAGCCACGCCAGACGCTCGGTTCCGGGGTGATTCTTGATCCGGGTGGGCTTGTCGTGACCAATCACCATGTAATTGAGAACGCGACTGATATTCGGGTGGTCTTGTCGGATCGCCGGGAGTTTGATGCCGAACTGCTGATCGCCGATGAACGCACCGATCTTGCGGTGCTGGCAATCGACAGTGACAGTGAAGATCTGCCCTATCTCGAAATGAGGGATTCCGACAGCGTTCTGGTTGGTGATCTGGTGCTTGCGATCGGCAATCCCTTCGGGGTTGGCCAGACAGTGACGAGCGGTATCGTCTCGGCGCTGGCCCGGACGGCGTCGGGGATTTCCGATTACAGTTTCTTCATCCAGACCGATGCGGCGATCAATCCGGGTAATTCCGGCGGCGCTCTGATCGCGATGGACGGCCGGTTGATCGGTGTCAACACGGCGATCTACAGCAAGGGCGGTGGTTCGGTCGGGATCGGATTTGCGGTACCGTCCAACATGGTACGTACGGTACTGCAATCGGCCCGCGGCGGTCGGCTGGTCCGGCCTTGGATCGGAGCCACGGGGCAAACCGTGACGGCTGACCTTGCCGGCGAGTTCGGTCTCGACCGGCCGGGCGGTGTGGTCATCAATGCGGTGTATCCGGGTGGTCCGGCCGAGAAGGCGGGGTTGCGGATCGGGGATGTGGTGTTATCGATTGACGAGAAACCGATTGCCGATCTCTCGGGGTTGGCCTATCGGATCGCGACGACTCCTATCGGTTCGACCGCAACGATGAGCATCATGCGTCGCGGCGAGAGAATGGACCTGACCTTGGCGCTGCGGGAACCTCTGTCGGCGCCAGAGCCGGATATCACCGATATTGACGGGCGCAATCCGCTGGCTGGCGCCCGGGTTGCCAATCTGTCGCCGGCTTTCGCGCTCGAGAACGGTCTGAATGATCTGGCACGCGGAGTCGTCGTTCTTGGCGTCCGGCGGGGCAGTGCTGCTGCGGAATTTGGTCTACGCAAGGGTGACCTGATCGTCGAAGTCAATGGCCGCCGGATCATGGGTACGTCGGACCTTCGCGGCGCGGTCGCCTCGCGTGATTCGATCTGGCGGATTGCTGTCCGGCGCGACGGCCGGGTGCACCGGATCTTGGTTCGGGACTGACGGCAATGGCCAGTCTGTTCGAGGCCCTCGGGCCGCATCCGTTGGCCGACCAGTTGCGGCCGGAGCGCCTTGGAGACGTCGTCGGTCAGGATCATCTGCTGGCTCCGGCCGGCCCGATCGGGCGCATGCTCGAGCAGCGGCGGCTGGCTTCGATGATCCTCTGGGGGCCGCCAGGTTGTGGCAAGACCACGATCGCCCGGCTGCTGGCCGAACGGACCGATCTTGTCTTTGAACCCCTGTCGGCCGTGTTCTCCGGCGTTGCCGATTTGCGCAAGGTGTTTCAGCGGGCCCGGGACCGTCGCGCTCTTGGCGAGGGCACGTTGTTGTTCATCGATGAGGTGCATCGGTTCAACCGGGCGCAGCAGGACGGATTTCTGCCTTATGTCGAGGACGGAACGGTGATCCTGGTCGGCGCGACGACCGAGAACCCGTCTTTTGAACTCAATCCCGCGCTGCTATCGCGTTGTCAGGTTTACGTGCTGCGCCGGCTTGATGACGCGGCGCTGGAGACATTGCTGTCGCGCAGCGAAATGGCGACCGGGACGGCGTTGCCGGTTGACGAGTCCGGTCGGGCCGCGGTCAGGGCGATGGCCGATGGCGACGGCCGTTTCCTGCTCAATCTTGCCGACGAACTCCGGCATTTGCCGGCTGATATGCACCTGGATGCCGGCGGTGTTGCGCGAACGGTTCAGAAGCGGGCGCCGATTTACGACAAGAACCGGGAAGAACATTACAACCTGATCAGCGCGCTGCACAAATCCTTGCGCGGATCGGATGTCGACGCGGCGCTCTACTGGTTGGCCCGGATGCTCGCTGGCGGTGAGGATCCGGCCTATATTCTGCGGCGCCTGGCCCGGTTCGCCTCGGAAGATATCGGGATGGCCGATCCGCAGGCGCTGCCGCAGGCCCTGGCCTGCTGGGATGCCTATGATCGCATCGGCTCGCCGGAGGGTGATCTCGCGATAGCCCAATGCGCTGTGTATCTTGCGACCGCACCGAAATCCAATGCCGCCTACAAAGGGTTTGGCGCGGCGCAGCGGGCGGCGCGGGAGACCGGCTCGCTGATGCCGCCGGCGCATATCCTGAATGCGCCGACGCGGCTGATGAAGGATCTCGGCTATGGCGCCGGTTACGCGTATGATCATGCAGCCGAAAGCGGGTTCTCCGGTCAGAACTATTTTCCGGCCGGCATGTCGCGCCAGCGTTTCTATCAACCGGTCGAACGCGGTTTCGAACGTGAGGTCATCAAGCGTCTGGTTTACTGGGACAAACTCCGCCAGCGTCGTGGCGGCGAGCATCCGGAGCCGTTGGCGGATGGGGTGCAATCATGAAACTGATCCTCGCGGTTGCTCTTGGCGGCGTCATCGGTGCGGTGGCGCGACACCAGTCGGTGGCGCTGCTGACCCGGTTGGCCGGCGACGGATTCCCCTACGGGACGTTGTTCGTGAATGTCGCCGGTTCGTTCCTGATGGGGCTTCTGATCGGGTTTTTCGCCGAACGGTTCGAGGTCGGCCCTGAGCTTCGGGCGTTTCTGATGGTTGGCGTACTTGGGGCTTTCACGACGTTTTCGAGCTTTGCGCTCGATGTTTCGGTATTGACCGGTCGGGGCGGTTATCTGGCGGCCGGGCTTTATGTGGTGCTTTCTGTCGCGCTGTCGATCGGCAGCTTGTTTGCCGGGTTATGGCTGGTTCGGCGTCTGTTGGCATGACCAGTGTCCGGATAGTCGTGATTTCCGTTGACGACGACGGGATTCGCCTTGACCGCTGGTTTGCCAGGCATTTCCCGATCCTTGGCCACGGCCGCCTTGAGAAGCTGTTGCGCACAGGCCAGATTCGCCTTGACGGTCGGCGGGTGCGGGCTGGTGAGCGGGTTGCGGCCGGCCAGTCGGTGCGGGTGCCGCCACTGCCGGCACCGCCGGACCCCGTGCGGAAGGATCCTGATGCGGTGCTGGCTGCCGAGCTGGCGGAGCGCGTGCTTTATATGGACAACGATGTCCTCGCCCTCGACAAACCGCCGGGTCTGCCGGTGCAGGGCGGAACCGGGTTGCCCAGGCATGTTGATGGCGCGCTTGGAGCTTTGCGTTTCGGTCTTGCCGAACGCCCGAAACTTGTTCATCGCCTCGACAAGGATACATCCGGGATTTTGCTGCTGGCTCGAACGGCACCGGCGGCGCGCTGGCTGACCCGGGCGTTTCGCCAACAATCCACGGAGAAGACCTACTGGGCTCTGGTCGCCGGTGAGTTGCGGCCGCCGTCCGGCGTGATCGATCTGCCGGTTGCCAAGGTGCCGGGCCGGGTCGGGGAGCGGATGGAGGTTGCGCGCGATAGCGGCAAGCGGGCGGTGACCGACTATGCCGTGGTTGAGCAGCTTGGCCATCGTGTTGCCTGGGTTGTGTTGCGGCCGCGGACCGGGCGCACGCATCAGCTTCGGGTCCACATGGCGGCGTCGGGGGTGCCGGTGCTCGGTGATGGGAAATATGGTGGTGCTGCGGCGTTCATTGATGCCGAGGGCGTGTCCCGGAAGCTGCACCTGCATGCTCGCGCCATAAGGATCGAACGTCCGGACGGATCCAGTATTGATGTCACGGCGTCTTTGCCGGCGCATATGGTCCGGAGCTGGCGGTTTTTCGATTTCCGCGCCGCAGTGCCGGTTACGGGGCATTCGGCCGCGAGGAAACCGGCCGGCGCCGGGCCATCGTAACTCCGTTGTGCGGAGAGAGTTGACGGCAGGGGGCAACATCCATGCCTGGCTGGCGCAAAACACTCCCCGTGCTGTTCTGTCCGGCCCAGTGCGTCGAGACATTGCCGGCTTGCAAGGTGGTTTGCGTGCTCAAGGGGCGTGACGGGTTGTATTTTGCGACAGATAGCCTCATCTGCTCGGGTTGACATTGTACACGACATTTTTTGCCTTCGATTTTGGCCCATGGTTCAGGGTGCAATACACGAAAACGGACAAGGGAGAATCGATGCGCTCGCTAAATCGATGCGGATCTTTGCCGATTGCTCAAATTCTTGGTGATCTGCAGGACGACCTTCCAGCAATCGCACATATAATCGGAGGGCCGGATGTCTTATGTGATACCAAACGCAAGTCATATGAACCGATACAGTGAGGCATCGGGATCAGCACGATGGGGCTACGGCCCAGCTGCGCCGGGTCGTATTGGTGATGACGTCGGGCTGGTCGGTCAGCCATTGCCACCCCGTCCGGCAGGCGTCCCTCAGGGCGGAGACATCCTTGAACACGCGGTTGGCGAAGCGGTTCGATTTCAGGAACAGAATGATCTGCTCCATCGGATTGAGTTCCGGACTGTAGGGCGGCAGATGCACGAGCGTCAGGTTGGGGGGAACGAGAAGGTCGCCCGAGCGATGCCAGCCCGCCCCGTCCAGCACAATCACGCCGTGCGCACCCGGCGCCACGGCCGCGCCGATCGCCGCCAGATGCTCGTTCATCGACGCCGTGTTCGCCCTGTCCGCCACGTGGGCGATGCCGACGCCGCGCTCTGCGCAGGTGGCGCCGAACAGATAGACGTAGCCATAGCGATGGTCGCGCACGATGCGCGGACGCTGCTTCCCATTCGCCCAGACCCGTGTCGTCATCCCCTTCTGGCCGATGCGCGCTTCGTCCTGGAACCAGATTTCTATCGGACCCGCCAGCGCCTCAGAGCTGAGCGCCGACGTCAACTGTGCCTCGAACTCCGCCACGAACGACCTCTGCCGCTCCGCGTCGGCTTTGGGGTGGACCGGCCGCCCCGAGACAAAGCGAAACCCGGCCCTTCGGAGCATCATACGGGCACCGCTCTCCGTATAGATGACCCCGAAGGCCTCCTCGATTTTCCGTACGATGTCCTGAACGCGCCAGCGCGTCACACCGTCCCGCTCAAGCTCGGGACCCGCCTCGATCCAGGCGCCGATCTCGGCGATCTGCGCGTCCGTCAACCGGCCCTCGCTCCCGCCGCGCGGGAGATCCGCGAGGCCGTCGAAGCCCTCCGTGTTGTAGCGCAACACCCAGTCGCGCAGGATTTGAAGCTCCATGCCCTGCGCCCGAGCCGCCTCCGTGCGAGACGCACCCTCCATGATCATGGCGAGCGCACGCGCGCGCGACGCTTGCTTCGCGTCCCCGCAGTGCCTCGAAAGCGCGTGGAGCTCGTCCGCTGTGTGTGCCGTCCAGGTTATCGGCGTTGCCGCACTCATCGTCATCCTCCGGCGCTGGTGAGTCGATCACCACAGTCTATGAAGGTCGTCCGGACCGTCACCCCAACATATTGGGATGGTGAGTCAATTTGGAGCGCGCTTGGTATGAGTGTGATGGATCGAGGTGCGCGTATGGACCATTCGAATAATTTCACCTGAACCTGGATGCTGAGAATCACTCCATGAGCAACGCAGACCGCCCGCTTCTGTGTCTTTATCTCGTATGGCATCCGTTCTTTTCTTATGGTGTCAGGATAGCTGAACGGCTTCGCCGGTACTTCCGCGGCAGTCATTTCCTGACTGTTGCCGGAGCACCCGGTGTGAGCGTCCTTTACCGAAGCGATTCGGCACCGGGCATGCCTGTACCGTTGCCGATCGACTGGGACGACGCCGAAGCAACGGCAGTCGTTCTGCTGGTGGAGTCATCACTTGTCAGTGATCCGGCATGGTGGGACTACGCTCACAATCTATCCCGGAGGACTAAAACGAGCGGATTGCTCGCCCGTCTTTTCCCCGTGGCGCTGGAATCGGAGATCTTCAACCTCGTCTTCGATGAGCAGGCAATGCGCTGGGACTGTCGGGGTGGAGAGGATGAAGATCGGGGACAACGCCTGATCCGCGGCCTCATCCGCATGCTCTGGCACCACTTCGGTCGGAACAGCCAAACAACAGCGACAGGGCCAACGGTTGCCGACTATCTTGCTCGGAAAGTATAAGGTCTCCATCAGCCATTCGAAGCACGACAAGGATGGCATACATGTGGCGCAGAATTTTCGTGGTTGGGTACATACGCATAGTCCCATGGCGAGTTCGATATCTACGACACCTCGGCAGAAATGTCCCGGTTCGGAGTCCGAAATGCAACAGGGGGCGTGACAGGCAATAGCAGGGGGCTCGGGCGCGGTTACCATGCGCGACGGTGAACGACTCAGGACTCGAATGTGAAACGAATTTACGAAACGGTGACGGTCATTGCCGGAACCGACGGCTTCCAGGTGATGTTGGACGATCGACCTCTGCGCTCGCCGGGCCAGCGCCCGCTGATATTGCGGCACCGGGCGCTGGCCGATGCGGTCGCGGCGGAGTGGCGTGATCAGGGCGGGGCGATCGAGTCGCTGACCATGCCGATGATGTCACTGGCGGCGACTGCATCGGACCGCGTGGCACCATGCCGCGCATTCGTAATAGATGCCATTACCAGCTATGGCGAGACCGATCTGCTGTGCTACCGGGCAGACCAGCCGGATGACCTTGTTCGGCTGCAGAACCGGACCTGGCAGCCGTTGCTTGACTGGTGTGAAAAGGTCATCGAGGCGCCGTTCCGCGTTACCGCAGGTATCATGCCGTTGCGCCAGCCTGCTGCTGCGGTTGCGGCGATCCGCCGTCAGGTTGCATGCTATGACGATCTGCCGATGACGGGTTTGTACGAGTTGGCCGCAGGGAGTGGTTCGGTGGTCATCGCGTTGGCCGTTACGGAAGGCCGGATCGGTGTCGAGGAGGGAATAGAGGCCGCGTTGCTCGATGAAGACTATCAGATACAGCGCTGGGGCGAGGACGCCGAAGCGGCGTCGCGTCGTAGATCTCTGTGCCGTGACATGCGTGCGGCGGCCCGATTCCTGCAATATTGCAGAATTTTGAACTGATCCGGCCGGGATACAGATCAGCAGTCAGCGGGGAGAGTGAACGAATGCAGGATATCATTCATCGGCTGGAGACCATGCGGGCCGGTGCGCGGCTGGGCGGCGGCCAGCGCCGGATTGACGCGCAACACGCCAGGGGCAAGCTGACGGCACGCGAACGCCTTGAGGTGTTGTTCGATGAAGGCTCGTTCGAGGAATGGGACATGTTCGTCGAACACCGGTGCAATGATTTCGGGATGGCCGAGAACAAGGTTCCCGGCGACGGCGTTGTGACCGGATATGGCACCATAAGTGGCCGGCTGGTTTTCGTGTTCAGCCAGGATTTTACAGTGTTTGGCGGGGCTCTGTCCGAGGCCCATGCCGAGAAGATCTGCAAGATCATGGAGCAGGCGATGAAGGTCGGGGCGCCGGTCATCGGTCTGAATGATTCCGGCGGCGCGCGAATTCA
Source organism: Thalassobaculaceae bacterium (assembly GCA_963422445.2). GTDB lineage: Bacteria > Pseudomonadota > Alphaproteobacteria > Thalassobaculales > Thalassobaculaceae. Next base: position 6,260,182 of record OY729512.2, on the reverse strand, counting down.
GGAAGGTGTGGCATCGCTCGGTGGATACGCCGAGGTGTTTCAGCGCAATGTGCTCGCCTCCGGTGTGGTGCCGCAGATCTCGATGATCATGGGCCCTTGTGCCGGTGGAGCGGTCTACTCGCCGGCGATGACGGATTTCATCTTCATGGTCAAGGACAGTTCCTACATGTTCGTGACTGGTCCCGATGTCGTGAAGACCGTGACCCATGAAATCGTGACACAGGAGGAACTCGGCGGCGCGATGACCCATTCGACGACCTCCGGTGTTGCCGATCATGCCTTCGAGAACGACATCGAGGCCTTGCTGCAATTGCGGCGCTTCATCGATTTCCTGCCGGCGAGCAATCGTGAATCGCCACCATCCCGGCCCACGGCGGATCCGGCCGACCGGCCGGAACCGTCGCTTGACAGCCTGGTGCCGGACAATCCGAACAAGCCCTATGACATTAAGGAACTGATTCTGAAGGTCATCGACGAGGAGGATTTCTTTGAAATTCAGCCGCACTATGCGGGCAACATCATCATCGGGTTTGCCCGGATCCAGGGGACGACCGTCGGCATTGTTGCCAACCAGTCGATGGTTCTGGCGGGTTGCCTCGATATCGACAGCGCGCGCAAGGGCGCGCGCTTTGTCCGGTTCTGTGACTGTTTCAACATTCCGATCCTGACATTCGTGGATGTTCCGGGGTTTCTGCCTGGCACCAAGCAGGAATATGGTGCGATCATCAAGCATGGAGCCAAGCTGCTTTACGCCTACGCCGAAGCAACGGTGCCGAAGGTCACGGTCATCACCCGCAAGGCCTATGGCGGCGCCTATGACGTGATGAGTTCGAAGCATCTGCGCGGCGACGTGAATTTTGCTTGGCCGACAGCGGAGATCGCGGTCATGGGCTCGAAGGGCGCGGTAGAGATCATTTTCCGTGGCGACCTTGGCGATCGGGAGAAAATTGACAGGCGAACCGACGAGTATCGCGAAAAATTCGCCAACCCGTTCGTGGCCGGCGCGCGCGGTTACATCGACGATGTGATCATGCCCCGCAACACGCGGCGGCGCGTTGCACGGGCCCTCGCCATGCTGCGCAACAAGCAGTTGTCGAATCCCTGGAAGAAGCATGGCAACATCCCGCTTTGATGCGGCGGCCGTGTTTCGGCCGGTTCGGGGCGAATTTCGGCGGGATTGATTACATGTCTGACATTGTCGTTGACGGCCAGACCATTGCGTACGATCGGATTGATGCGGTGCCGCCGTGGCGACCGCCGGAGGCGGCAATCGTGTTCATTCACGGGGTTGGCGCCGACCGCGATATCTGGTGCGACTGGCTGCCACATCTGGTAGCCCATTTCCCTCTTATCCGGCTGGACCTGCCGGGTCATGGGCAATCCGCTCCATGGAACCCTGTGCAGCCGCTTGAGTTCGGGTTTTATGCCCGGCTCGTCGAAAAGGTTGCCGAACGCGAACAGGTGCCGACCTTGATCCTGATCGGGGAGTCGATGGGCGGGACCATTGCGCTCTATACGGCGAGTGTGTTCCCGGGGCTGGTCCGGGCCATCGTGACCTGCTCGACGGCGCATCGTGGCGGTATGCTGAGGCATGTCGATGCTTGGCGTGACCTCATTCGGTTAGAAGGACAGAATGTCTGGTCGCGGGACATGCTGGAAAAACGGTTTACGCCGGACGCAATTCCGACCGAGGTCCGGGCATGGTTCCACAATGTGCAGAGCCGTGCTGATGCCGGGACGATTCTGGACATGGCCGAACTGCTGGTCGGCAGCGATCTGTCGGAGCATGCACGGACGGTCGATGTGCCGGTTCTGTTATTGCAACCGGATCACAGCCCGTTCATCCCGAACGAGATTCCTGTCGAACTAGAAGGCTTGTTAGCGGATGGTTGCCTTTCGGTCATTGCCGATGCACGGCACGGCATCGCGAGTTCGCATGCTGATCGTTGCGCTCGGCAGGCGGCCGTGTTCCTGCACCAACAGCATCTCATGGCCGAGCCGCCGTGATATGAGCGATATTGATCCGTGTGGCCGAATTCATATATGAAAGACAAGCAGAACAATTCCTCAGTGGAGCATTGAACCATGGTCATGCGCAATACGCTCGTTCTCCTGTCTGGCGATCAAAAAGGAGCAGCGGCTGAAGCGGCGCTTTTGGTGTCGGACAAATCCAGAAGCCAGGTTACCGGTCTGCACCTGATCGGTGATGCGGTTCTGAACATGCCGCCGATTGTCGAGGGTATGACCGAGCGTCAAATCGTGCAACAGTTCGCCAAGTCACGAAGTGATGCCGAAGCGGCAGAGGCTCAATCGCGCGAGATGTTCGCTGCGGCTTGTGCCCGTCACAATGCGACGCTGGGTAAGGGAACAGCGCCGCTGAGGGGGATCCACGCGGTCTGGGAGACCGCGACCGGCCGTGCCGAGCGGGTGCTCGCCGAGAAGTCCAGAATCTACGATCTGCTGGTCAGTGTTGGCAGCGGCGATGCGGCTGGCGAACAGATACTTGGTGCTCTTGAAACTGCTTTGTTCGATGCTGGCCGACCGGTCATGGTGGTTCCGCGCGAGGTTCCGACATCCCTCGGCAAGCATATTCTGATCGGTTGGAACCGTTCGGCCAATGCGGCCCGGGCCGTGATGGCGGCGATGCCATTCATAAAGACAGCTGAGACAGTGACCGTCTGCTACGTTACGACTGGAGCGAAATCCGGACCGGATGCCGAGGAGCTTGCAGCCAGCCTTGCCTGGCATGACGTCGACGTCAAAGTCCAGCATATCCCGGCTGGTGGTGCGCCTATTTCGGATCTGCTGATGACCGAAGCCGCCAATACCGGTGGCGACCTTGTGGTCATGGGGGCATATTCGCATAGCCGGATGCGGGAGTTTGTGCTTGGCGGGGTGACCCGGCATGCTCTCCGGCATGTGGTGACGCCATTGCTGATGATGCACTGAGTCCTTGGTTGGTTGCGGCCGACAGCGTGACGGTGGCGCGCTGTCGGCCGCGGCTTCGAGGGCCGCGATAAACCGGCGGATCCGGCGTCGGTCAGAACGTTCCAGCCATTCTGAACGTGTCAGGCCGGCACGAACCAACTGTGCCCGCGGCGCATTGGCGAAGCAGTCTTGACGGCATTGGTTCGGGCGAAAATACGGGCCGCGCATCCGGTAATCGCGTCGAGTTGTCTGGTGTGGATACCATTCAGAAACCGGGCGGTGCAGCAGCACTGCCGGCATGGCAGACCCCACAATGGCGGTGCAGGGCTTGCATGGATGGATGCGCCGGTTCGGGGCGAACTGCAACATGGCGGTGGGCCCGGTTGCGGCTGATGGCAGTTCCAAGCTGACAGCATAGCAGAACTGCGGTTCCGAACGATCGAGACGGTGGGCCAACGCCGTCGGGACATCGTGTCGGCGGAAAGTCCCCGCGGTAACCGGGCGTTGACGGTTCGGTGGATTGAAGCCGACAAGCGCCTCGACTATCAGGTTGAATGTCCGGCAATCGACAGGCGATCCGGTCAGATCCGGCAGGACCAACGCGGCCCACTGGATGGCGCTTCTGGTGAACAGGGCCCCGAGCGTCCGAATCGCAAATGTCAATTGTTCTGCCGATGACATGGCTGGCCAGGGCTTGCGCCGCTCGAGCGGATCGGTTCCGGCAGGAATGGGGTTCGGATCTGATTTTGCGAGCGGGCCGTGGTCGGCGATGATCGGGTCGATCAAGCCTGCCCAGATACGGTTTCCGATCCCCGATAACTGGTTCTGCAGGCCCAGGATCCATGACGGACGGTTCGTGTTTGCTGCCCTGAGCTTGGTATCCGGATCCAGGTGATAACGAATGTGCCGCCGCTCCCCGACTCGGAACTTCGCTGCCTCCAGCATCGTGATCCGGTGGCGGGATCGGGTAGATATCTCGTCGAAGGCATCGCAACTGTCCGTCCGGATCCTCTGGCCTGCGGTGAGCAGGAATGCGTCGATCACGGTGTCGTGGAGCCGGCGTGCCGCCGCGCCCCGACTCGGAACTTCGTGAAACGATTCCTTTATCTGGTGGAGCCGGGCGGCAATCGCCGGATTGTCCGATGTTTCGCGCCATGGCGCGGCGGGAAATATCGGTCCACCGTGCTGGTGGCAGGCCAGGTAGAGCGAACGGTTGCTGTAGAGGACCCGCGGCATGCGCTCTGCCACACAATCGTGAACGATCTGGAATTCGAACCGTCAGACAGATTCGTTGTAGCTGATGATCTCGAGTATCTCGGCGGTCGGCTGGTAAGCGATGAACAGGTGTCCGGCGGTTTTCATCCTGCTCGGCGCCGGTATTGGGGTACCGTTTTCCAGGGACGCGAAGACAATCCGCGGCGAGCTGAAAGAATCCCGGCGCGCCGGTTTCAGGGCAGCGTGAACGCTCGGCGGATGATCCTGAAGGCAAACGGTGCGAGCAACACGACCATGGCGATGCGGCAGAGATGATGGGTCGCAACGAACGCAACGTCCTGACCGATCCCGAATGCCACCAGGCTCATCTCGGCAAGGCCACCCGGGGCGTAGGCAAGCGTAATCACATACCAGGGCAATCCGGTCATTTCCGCAAGCACGAGGCCGAAACCGACAGCACTCGACATCAGGATCAACGTCGAACCGACCGAGGTTCGAAGGATTCGGAGGACTTCGGCATAATGTGTTCCGGCAAACCGGCAGCCCACGCCGGTGCCGAGCATGACCTGGGCGACGGTGACCAGAAGCGAGGGTGGCGATGCAGTGGCCCATCCTGCAATGTGGGCGGCAGCACTCATGATCAGGGCGCCGAGCAGAAACGCTGCCGGCAGTCGCAGGCGGCGAGCAATGAACGGCCCGACCGTTACGCAGACGGCAAGGCTCAGCCATTCCTGCAACGGCAGGTCGAGGCCCGGCCCTCGCGGCAGCATCCCCGGCGGCGCTTCATAGCCGCCGAATATCCGGAACAGGAACGGTATCGTCATGACCACCAGCAGGATGCGGGAGGCATGGGTCAATGCGATCACGCGGTCGTCGCCGCCCATGTCGCGCCCGATCAGCGTCATGTCATTTAGGCCGCCGGGCGCCGCAGCGAAATAGGCTGTGACCGGGTCGTAGCGGCCGAAACGCGCGAGATATACCAGAACCAGCCCGACGGCAAAGACGCCATAGACCAGAAGGCCGCTGACGGTCACCGCCCATTGATCGATCCGGGCGATCAGCTCCGGTGTGAACTGGCTTCCTAGCATGGCGCCGATGAAGACCACCATTGACTGCCGCAAGATGTAAGGCATGCGCACCGGAGTTCCGGAGACCGACGCAATGGTGACGAAGACCATCGACCCCAGCATCCAGGCCAAGGGCGTCTTGAGAAACGCAAAAAGAGCGCCACCAGCGGTTCCGATGGCGATAGCCAGGATCACCGAGCCATTGCTGCGACCGACGGTAATTCTTTCCCCTCCGAGCCGCTCGTCGGCCGGCAGTGAAGTCGGCTTTGCGGTTTCGGCAGGTTCAGTCGACATATCGGCCCAGACGCACCGCTGTCTGACCTTTTCCGAGCCGTCGTGTCGGCATGATCAGCACGCAATCGTCGTGGGGCGTATAGATCTGTCGGCCGCCGTCTGTCGCGAGCAATGTGCCAGCCTTCGGTATAACCTCCATGCCGATGAATTCGTCGATGAAGTTGAAGTTGCCGGTCTCGACAACGACGGATTGCGTAACTTCGATAACACGTTGCGGATCTGGTACGGCGTTACTCAGCTGCTGTTCGATGAGTTCGGGGTTGGCGGCGCCGGTGGCGACCAGGAACCGGATCGTGGTATCGCGGGCAACCGTGACACTTTCGCGGGACCAGTGCTGACCGCATTCGACGAGCAGGGCGGTCCGGGTTGACGCTGTTTCCGAGAACGCTGCGTAGTCCCGCATGCGGCGCCCGGCCGTGTGACCTGTATCAATCACGATGGTAGCGGGCGCTCCGACGGCTTCCGCGAGATGGCGTCCCTTCGGCAAGGGGCCGGCCAGCATCAACGGCGCTGTGGGATGCCGCATGGAATGGATGTCGAGAAGAAAATCGACGGTGTCGAGCAAGGGGCGAATTTCGCGGGCGCGCCTCAGTTCGAGGCTGTCGCCGGGACCGCCTAGCACATCAGATGCCCAGACTCGGTTCATGTCCTCGTCGATAAAGCGGGACAAGAGCGGGTAAACCGGATCGAAACTGCGATAGGCATGGATATTACAGAAGCCGAGGGTCAGGCGTCCTCGGGCCGGTCGGTATCTGCTTCGCAACAGTTCGTCGAGGACGATGGCGCCGCAAAGCTCGTTCCCGTGCATGAGGGCGGTGACCATGACATGTGGCCCCGGTTCGGTTGCCGTGAAGCTCTGGAAAGACGCAATCCCGGTATTGCCGGCACGCCATGGCGAGAGGTTGGGCGGCACGATCTCTAAGGGATAGGGTGCGAGGTCGGTGGATTTATGGGCGGGATTCATGGCGCTTCTGAACAGGGCGGGCCGTTATCGTGCCCGCGGTCTGAAGGCGACGACGAAAGACATGCTACAGGACTTCGCGAGGTTGTGCCAGCAAGGAGGGTCGCTTCGGGCACCGGGGGTATTCATGTTCAGACAAACCATCATCGGCGATCCCAAGAGTGTCGAAAATCGGTTCGCAGTCTGTCGTTCGCTCCCGGATCGACGGACGTTTCCGAGCCAGTTATGGAATAACGGAAAGATGAGCCGCAGGGAGGTCGAAGGTGATCGATTCGTGCCGGAACCGGGGTGAACGGGAAAGCGGGTTATAGTATGTGCACAGGTGGCAAGCTCACTCCGTACGGAAGCATGAAGATACAGTTATCGGACGAAAGGGAGGGGACGATTTGCTGGGGTTGAGGTACGTACCTGGTCCGGGATCGGGTTTGACCTTGGTACGCAATACGGACATCGCATTCAGGTCGAAGGCGGTATGGAAGAGGCGTTTACGTTGCACGTGCGACTAGGGCGTGTTGACACTAACGCAGTGCCTCGACGATGAGCGCGAAGGTGATGAAGCCGAGGAAGATGATGTCGAGCTTGTCGTAGCGTGTGAAGATGCGCCGGAAGCCCTTGAGCCGTCGGAACAGCCGCTCCACCTCATTGCGGCGTTTGTACAACTGCCGGTCGTATTCCCAGGGCGCGGTACGAGTCCTGAGCGGCGGGACCACTGGCACAAACCCCAGCGCCGACGCCAACTGCCGTGTCGCGTCGCCTTCGTATGCACGGTCCATCAGCAGGGACCGGGGTGTCTTCTGGCGCCCCAGACGTTCGAGTAGCTTGCGTCCTTCGGGCGCATCCTGGGCCTGGCCGGCAGACAGCGCGAAGGTCACGGCCGTTCGCTCATCTGCGGCAACCAGATGAACTTTGGTATTCCATCCGCCCCGCGACTTGCCGATGCCTTGCGGACCGTTTTTTTCAGCGCCCCGGCGCCATCGGGATGGACCTTCACGCTGGTGCTGTCCAGCGAGACCACAGCGAGCGTCACATGCACCATCCGCTCGCGCTGCAGGTGCTCGAAGACCCGCGCGAGCACGCCGTTCTTTCGACCACCGGTTCATCCGGGTATAAATGGTGTGCCACTTGCCGAAGCGAGGCGGCAGTCCGCGCCACTTGCAGCCATGCTCGACGACATAGAGGAAGGCATTGAGCACCTGGAGGTTGGACACGGCGACGTTGCCGCGTTGGACCGGCAGATGCGGGGCGATGCGTTCGTACTGGGCTTGGCTGAGTTCCATACCGATGACTCGCTGGCGAGGGACCGGCCGCCACGATAGCATTATTGAACATTAGTGTGAACACGCCCTAATCGTTCTGCGAACGTAACTGTCCATTTACCACGTTGCTGACAGTGGCGGGACGATTGTGGGTGCTGGTGTGGTGTTGTTGGGTGAGCTTCTTGCAAAATTGCCGGCCCGACCGGTTTTTTGCCTTGTCGAGGCTGATTTTGTTGTCGAGGGCCTGGGTTTCGGGGCCACCTCGTGGTATGTTGTGTTTCCACAACAACAAGATACCACGAGGTGGCCCCGATGACCCTTGGCTCGACCCTATCCGATCTCTGGCATCGATTTCAAGGGGACCTTTTCCCTGCGTTGGCCGAGGCGGTCGGTCCTCTCCTGGAGACGCACAAGCGCTTCGTGACAGCTCTCGATCTCGTCAAGGTGGAGGGCTTCGTCGATGAGATGTGGACCGGTCCGGGTCGGTCCCGGGAGGATCGCCGGGCGCTGGCCCGTGGCGTCATCGCCAAGGCGGTGTGGGGTCTGCCGACGACCCGCCACCTGATCGACAGGCTCAAGGTGGACCCGACGTTGCGCCGACTGTGCGGCTGGTCGCGTGTCTCGGAGATCCCGAGTGAAGCGACGTTTTCGCGGGCGTTCGCCGAATTTTCGCAGTCCCGTCTTCCGGAGCGGATGCACGCGGCTCTGGTTGCAGAGACACTGGGCGACGCGCTCATCGGCCACGTGTCGAGGGACTCGACGGCCATCGAGGCCCGGGAGACGCCGGCCCCGAAGCCGAAGGCCAGGACGCCGAACCGCAAGCGCGGCCGGCCCCGCAAGGGCGCGGAGAGGACGAAGGAGCCTGGGCGTCTCGAACGGCAAGCGAACGGGATGGATCTCGATGAGAGGCTCGACGCGCTGCCGAAGGTCTGCGATCACGGGGCAAAGAAGACTGCCAAGGGGGTCCTGGAGGCCTGGTGCGGTGACAAGCTGCCTATCGACACAGCAGACTGCGGGGTGCCGCTGAGGACCGTTCTCACCGCGGCATCCGTCCATGACAGCCAGGTCGCGATCCCGCTGGCGATGATGACCGCCGCGCGTGTGACCAATCTCTACGATCTCATGGACGCGGCCTATGATGCCAGGGAGATCTACCAGATGAGCGAACGGCTTGGCCATGTGCCGATCATCGATGTCAATCCGCGCCGGGACAAGGACCTCAAGGAGGAGCGAGACCGGGAGGCCCGGGCCCGGCGTGCAATAGGCCATGTCGATCCCGAGACCGTGCGGTTCCGGATCCGGTCCGGTGTCGAGAGGACCAACGCCCGCCTCAAGGATGAGTGTGGCGGGCGCCATGTCCGCGTCCGTGGACATTCCAGGGTCGCCTGCCATCTCATGGTCGGCATCCTGGCCCTGGCGGCTGACCCGTTGATACGTCTCGCCGTCCCATAGCGCGCTCCGACAACGCATGCCGACCCTTCGCGGCCATCTCGGAGAGAGTGGCCCGGAGAGGCGTGTCCCGATGTCCGCCAAGGTCCCTGTTCGGTCTCATCGTCTCTGATGAGACACCGCGAATCCATGGATTCCGACCTCCAGGGGCAGAGGTGACCGGGATCAACCGACCGATCCGGGCTCACCGGACCCTGGGGCAGGAATTTTGCAAGAGGTTCGGGTTCCTGTTTTTTGGCGTTAGAATCGTTGGTCTATGGGTGGCTTTCTCGTGTGACGGGAGTGGCGGCTGGAATTTTTCGGATCGACGGCGCCGGCGGGTTTGTGTCAGACGCCGATTGCGTTGATGCCGCCGCACGACGTCGACATCGAGAGTCATCCGGGGGCTGTTGGGCCTGGCCACGGCGCTCGTCGAGACGATTGCGGCGCTTGATCTGGACGAGACCGCGCTCGAGCGGGAGACTGCGGCCCTGCGCGACCGCCTCGCCGCGCTCGAACGCAGTGCAACATTTGACAGCACCGCCGGCAGCAAGCCGCCGTCCCGCGATGGCCTGAACAAAAAGACTACAACACTGAAGCACATCCGGAGCCAGCGCGGGCCGTTCGCGAAGCCGAGCGACGGCCAGCCTGGCCATATAGGACCGACCCTAACCGTGACCCCGAACCATATCGTGGATCACGATCCGACCGCCTAGGCCGGTCTGCCGGCCAGTATTCGACCACCCGAACCGCAACTACCGGAGACCACCGAACACCGCGCCCATCGCTGCCTTTGCGGCACCGTGACCGCCCCGGTCCAGTACGGTCCCCGCATCACCGCATGGGTAAGCGATCTGCTGCATGTCCAGGTCAATCCCGAAATGAGACTGACCGACCTGATGGAGTGACCTGTTCGCCGTGCCGATCGCTACGGCCACGACGTCCTCGACGAAACCGGAGACCGCATCGAAGGCCGCACCCGTTGGCTCCACCTGCTGTGCACCCCGCTCCTGACCGTCCTGCGCATCGGCGCCGGACGCGGCGATGTCGACCGGGACGCCGGCGGGTATCGTGCGCGCGATGCGGTTGCGGCATCTCGGGAACTCCTGGTGGCGATGCCGACTGGCGTGCTGGCCGATGACCGTGCCGTCGAGCACGGTCAGGGCGGCAAACAGCGTCGTCGTGCCGTTGCGTTTGTAATCATGTGTCATGGTAGCGCCGCGGCCTTTCTTCAGCGGCAGACCGGGCTGTGTGCGATCGCGGGCCTGACTGTGCGACCTGTCATCGATCGACAGCACGACCGCGTGAGCCGGCGGCGCAGCGGAAAGGCCGACGATGTCGGTCAGCGTCTCGAGGCAGGCGGGATCGTTCGAAAGCGTGAACGGCCGCCAGCGGTGCGGCATCAGGCCATGCGCCTGCCAGACCGCCCAGACCCTCGAAGCGGCACCCCCACAGCCTTCGCCATCGCCCGCAGCGTCCAGTGGGTCGCCGCGTGAGGCGGCGGGGTGTGGGTCAACCCTACGATCTTCGCCACCGGCTCAGGAGCCAGAGGCGTCTTGCCCGGCGGACGCGTCTTGTCCCGCAGAAGTCCGTCCACACCCTCTTCCATAGAAGCGGTCCTGCCAGCGCCAGACACTGTTCTTCGCCTTGCCGGTCTCTCTCATGATGGCCATCCTGCCGAGCCCATCGTCGCTCAGAAGAACGATGCGCGCCCGCCAGACGTGCGTCTGCGGGCTCTTCGGGTCCGAGACAACCGTTTCAAGGCGATGCCGGTCGCCCGAAGTGAGCGTGAATGAAACACCAGGGCGCATCTTGCAGACCTCCGTGATCGGTAAATCAGAAGAACATAATAACGGATATATTTGTAATGATCAATCCACTAGGCGCTGTCGCGCCTGGCACGATCCGGCGATCTCATGCGTATCTATCAGGGCGTCTACATACGCCCGATCAAGACGCGTTTCGGCCATCGGGCACCCCGGGTCGGCAAGGTGCTCGCCGCACTGTTGAAGATGTGGGGCGAGACCATCGTGTCGTGCGGCGGCGCGATGGCCCATTGCTTGGGGCTGACCACGCAGAATCCGGTGCGCGCGGTCTATCTCACCTCCGGTCCCAACCACCGATTACACTTTGGTTCGTCCACAGTTGAGCTGCGTCATGCTTCGCGATGGCAACTGGCGGCCCCGCACAGGAAGGCGGGAGATGTCATCCGCGCCTTGGCGTAGCTCGGTCCCGAAGAGGTCGAAGACGGCCTCGAAGCGGTTCTTCCGAGGCTCTCCGATGCGGACCGGGATGAGCTTGCGGCTGCGCGAGCCGTGATGCCTATCTGGATGGCGCAACCGGTGAGTGCTCTCCTTGCGCATGGCTAAGACGCGATTCCAGGACCTATCGCCCAACGACAAACTCGGTGCCCTGGAGGTGGCGGAGCGAAGCAGCAGCCGCAAGGCGCATCTTCTGGAGAAGGATGTCTGGGTGGTCGCGACCCTCGGCGTCCTGTTCGACGCACCGTTCGCCGGGCATCTGACCTTCAAAGGCGGCACGTCGCTGTCGAAGGTGTGGCGCGTGATACGCCGCTTCTGCGAAAATATCGACATCACCTACGACATCCTCGCCTTCACGCCGAACTTGGTCTTCGATGCTGGCAACGAGGCACTTCCTCCCACGCGCAGTCAGGAGAGGCGCTGGACGTACGCGACCGGCAGCCGTCTCGCCGAATGGGTTCGAGATCGGGCTTGCCCGATCGTCGGGAAGGGGCTCTCCCGCGCCGGACTTGTGACGCAGGTCCCTGCCGACGCGGATCGCCTTTTCATCGGAACCGCTTATGCACGTGGCTCCGGTTGCACACGATGTTGCCCCCAATGTCGGGGGATTACATACATAGGTTGACTTCCGTGCGTTTCGATGCTACATAAAACGGGAAGTAACGGAGGCTCGTCATGCTCCAGAAAGCGCCCGGCAAAGCCCACCGCGAAGGCATCACTCTGATGCAGCTTGCCAGCATGTTCCCCGACGAAGCGGCGGCAAAGCGCTGGTTCGAGGGGCAAGTCTGGCCCGAAGGCCGTCACTGCCCGCGCTGCGGGAGCGCACGCACGCATGAGGCCAGCCATGCGAAAAGCCCCTACCGCTGCACGGACTGCCGTGCCTACTTTTCAGTGAAGACAGGCACGGCCCTTGAACGCTCCAAGGTGACGCTGCGCCAGTGGGCATTCGCCATCTACCTGGAGGTGACAAGCCTCAAGGGCGTGTCCTCGATGAAGCGGGGATTACATACATAGGTTGACTTCCGCGCGCTGACCCGTCAAGCTCTTTCCTGCAAATCACCATACGGCCTCCCGCTCTGTCGGGTCGCCCGCTGAATAGAACAGCCTTAGACCCGGCACGGGGTAGCTCCCCGCGCTTGGCGAATAGGCGGGGTCTTCACACTCCGTGTGGTGATTTGCAACGGCCCGGCGCCCGCCGGGCTGTAACCGCCTTGAGGAGAGACGACATGATGAGATGGATCGTTCCGTTCGCTTTCGCTATCGGCCTTCTTCTGCCTCTGATTTCGCTAACGAACGAATCAGGTGCGCATAGCGGGGGTACAAACTCTTACGGTTGCCACAACGAAACCGCCACGGGCGGGTATCACTGCCACTGATCCCCCTCCTCATCCGAGGGTGAGGGAGGGGGGAGTGCTGCCAGCACTTGATCAAGCGCCGGCAGTGCTTCCCCGTCCCGAGTCTTGAAATACAGGCGCGCTCGGCCGTCTCTGATCCATCTGTCGAGTTGCACATTGAAATCTGTCATCAGTTCGTTCGGATAGAGGCGTGCCTCAACGATGGGCCGATGGTCGAGAAACCGGTGCTGATAGGTCGGGAACGAGTCTGGAGCTTCTTGCAAAGTTGCCGGCCCGACCGGTTTTTTGCCCTGTCGAGGCTGATTTTGTTGTCGAGGGCCTGGGTTTCGGGACACCCCGTGGTATGTTGTGTTTCCACAATAACAAGATACCGAGGAGGTGACCCCGATGACCCTTGGCTCGACCCTATCCGATCTCTGGCACCGATTTCAAGGGGACCTTTTCCCTGCGTTGGCCGAGGCGGTCGGTCCTCTCCTCGAGACGCACAAGCGCTTCGTGACAGCTCTCGATCTCGTCAAGGTGGAGGGCTTCGTCGATGGGGTGTGGACCGGTCCGGGTCGGCCCCGGGAGGATCGCCAGGCGCTGGCCCGTGGCTTCATCGCCAAAGCGGTGTGGGATCTGCCGACGACCCGCCATCTGATCGACAGGCTCAAGGTGGACCCGACGTTGCGCCGACTGTGCGGCTGGTCGCGTGTCGCGGGACTCGACGGCCATCGAGGCCCGGGAGACGCCGGCCCCGAAGCCGAAGGCCGAGACGCCGAACCGCAAGCGCGGCCGGCCCCGCAAGGGCGAGGAGAGGACGAAGGAGCCTGGGCGTCTCGAACAGCAAGCGAACGGGATGGATCTCGATGAGATGCTCGACGCGCTGCCGAAGGTCTGCGATCACGGGGCAAAGAAGAATGCCAAGGGGGTCATGGAGGCCTGGCGCGGTTACAAGCTGCATATCGACACAGCAGACTGCGGGGTGCCGCTGAGGACCGTCCTCACCGCGGCATCCGTCCATGACAGCCAGGTCGCGATCCCGCTGGCGATGATGACCGCCGGGCGTGTGACCAATCTCTACGATCTCATGGACGCGGCCTATGATGCCAGGGAGATCTACCAGATGAGCGAACGGCTTGGCCATGTGCCGATCATCGATGTCAATCCGCGCCGGGACAAGGACCTCAAGGAGGAGCGAGACCGGGAGGCCCGGGCCCGGCGTGCAATAGGCCATGTCGATCCCGAGACCGTGCGGTTCCGGATCCGGTCCGGTGTCGAGAGGACCAACGCCCGCCTCAAGGATGAGTGTGGCGGGCGCCATGTCCGCGTCCGCGGACATTCCAGGGTCGCCTGCCATCTCATGTTCGGCATCCTGGCCCTGGCGGCTGACCAGTTGATACGTCTCGCCGTCCCATAGCGCGGCTCCGACAACGCATGCCGACCCTTCGCGGCCCTCTCGAAGAGAGTGGCCCGGAGAGGCGTGTCCCGATGTCCACAAAGGTCCCTGTTTGTTCTCATCATCTCTGATGAGACACCGCGAATCCATGGATTCCGACCTCCAGGTGCAGAGGTGATCGGGATCAACCGACCGATCCGGGCTCACCGGACCCTGGGGACAGGAATTTTGCAAGAGGTTCTCTGGATTGAATCCTCGCTCCCGTAGCCACCTGAAGAACATCTTGCCAAGCGCAATATCGGGCATCAGGTTGGCCGGCAGGATGTAGCCCCGATTCTCCAGGGGTGCCAAGAGACGCAGGAACATCTGATTGAGCATCGAGAAGTGCGTCACCGGGATCTTCGGCTGGTTGATGATGTAGCGGCGGACATGATCGGGGATGGCCGATCGTTGGGCGGCTTGCCCGCTGAGCCACTCGAACACCCACTTGCTGACTTGGACAGAGAACGCAGGCGATAGCCATTGGGCAAGATGGATGGCGACCTGCGGGTGCACCCAAGTTCCCTGAAGCTCGGAGAAACCACCCCTAACCATTTGAATCAGTTCCGACATGGGAATTCCCATGTCGGCATGAAGGGCTTGCAGAAAGGCTTTCGTCGTGGATAGACGCCCATAATCGGCGAATGCTTTCCCTGTCGCCTGGCACATGGCGGTAGCGTTGATATAGCCGTCGGAGGCCCGTTGGTGGATCAGGCGGTCCTCAACTTCGTGAGGGATGAGCGGCAGTTCGCCTTGCTTCATCGGGGGTTCTTCGCGGTGTTGTTGAGGGCGGCGCAAGAGCGCCCGCGCCAGAGCTTCGGGCGCGGCGCCGGCGGCAGGTGGATACTTCATCGCCCCGACGGTCCCGCGACCAGATCGCGGGACATGAGACGGCGCCCGACCATGCCGGCAATCACGGCGTTCATCTGGTCGATGGTGTCTGCGTCGCGGATGCCGTGACGGCCTGCAAACTCGTTGACGTACCTCTGAAGGTGCTTCGGGCTGATCTTGTGGAAGGTGCCCTTGTGGGCGCGCTTGAGCATCGACCAGAAAGCTTCCATGCCGTTCGTACTGACTTGCTCCCGGACATACTCGCCGACGCTGTGCTTCACGGTCTCGTGCTCGAAGGGTATCCCTTGGTAGGCACTGGCCTCGTCGGTATAGACGGCTGCGCCTGGGCCCGCGTGCTCGGCGACGAAGCCTTGCAGAGTCGGCTTGTCGGTGTCCTCGACCACGCGGGCCGAGACCTTGTTCGTCGCTCGATCCTTGGCGCCGACGACAGCGGTCTTCCCTTCGGGCCAGCGCTCGCGGAGCCTCTTCGAGGCGTGCTTGTTGCGCTCGAGTCCGCCCATGTAGGTCTCGTCCACCTCGACGGGGCCGAGAAACGGCCCTGAGTTCTCCTGCGCCCATGCTTCCCGCAGCCGGTGCAGCATGAACCATGCAGTCTTTTGCGTGACGCCGATGTCCCGATGCAGCTTCATCGGGGATTACATACATAGGTTGACTCTCCTTCAATTTCCGCGAAAGGTTCAATAGGGAATTCCCACATCCCGAGAAAATTCCACCCAAAAACAACTTGATGGGCTGCATATGCTGATAGTTGGCAAACATCTTCCCGGCATCCTGACACATTGCACCAGAGGCAACCTATGTATGTAATCCCCAAACAATTTCATTCATGAATTTACCCCCCCCCCCCCCCCCCCCCGCAGAAATAACCCATCCATTACAATTTTCAGGTAATGACTCATGGTCGGGTCACAATGAAGATAGATCGAGTCGGTCGGCTTGAGAACGCGGTGGCACTCGCGTAGCCGGTTGGCCATGTATGACAGGGAGGCGAGTTGCGTTCCCTCGCCGAGAATCCGCCGCAAGCCCTCCATGGTATCCGCCAGGGCTCCCGGCGTTCCGGCCACGGCATGAAAGTCATCGACGGCTTCATGCCAGCGCCAGGTGTCATCGAACGCAACCCACTGAGCGCCGCCGATGAAGGCGTTGTAGAGCCGCTTCGAGTTGAACGGGGGGTCGAGATAGATCAGGTCTATCGATTCGTCGGCGATGTCTTGGCGCATCACATCAAGACAATCGCCGAAGTAGAGGCGATTCGGGGAGGCCATAACACCGCCCCTACGCGATCAAATCCCGATATGCCAGCCGCTTCCCTTCCATTCTCCTGGCCATATGTCCCATCATGCCGATAGTGTCTGCCTCGCGGTCGTTGTGACGGCCCGCGAATTCCCCGACATATCGGTCAAGGTGCTTTTCGCTGAAATGGTGGAAGGTGCCCTGATATGCCCGCTTCAGCATGGCCCAGAAGGACTCCATGCCATTGGTGTGCGCCATGCCCCGGACGTACTCGCCGGCAGAGTGATTTACGGCCTCATGGTCGAATGGCATTCCCTGATAGGCGCTCGCTTCGTCCGTGAACACCTTTGCACCCGGCGCGGTGTGCGCGCCGATGAAGCCCTTGAGCGTCGGGCCATCGTTGGCCTCGACCGTACAGGCCGCGATCTTGTTGGTCTCGCGATCCCTGGTCCCGACGACGATGGCTTTCCCGACCGCGCCCCGCCCCGTCAGCGCCGCCCGCTTCGCCTTCGGCATGTTCTTGCGCTTGCCGCCGATGTAGGTCTCATCGACCTCCACGGGACCGGAGAAGAGGTCGCTGTTGTCCCGCCATGTCTCCCGGATGCGCTGGGCCAGATACCATGCGGATTTCTGCGTGATCCCAAGATCACGGTGCAACTTCATGCTGGACACGCTCTTGAGGTTGGTCGCCAACAGGTAGATCGCGATGGCCCAAACTTGAAAACCGAGCTTGGAACCGTGCATCAGGCTCCCGGTCTTTACCGAGAAATCCCCACGGCAATCGCGGCAGCGGTAGGGCTGCGGTTTGCGGGTCGGGCGCTCCTGAACATTGGTCGATCCGCACGCGGGGCAGTGTACGCCGGTCGGCCAGCGAGTCTCAACGAACCATCGCTCGGCGATTGTGTCGTCCGGGAACATGCGGACGATCTCGACCAGCGAGAGACCCTTGCGAAAGGGCTTTCCCGGCGCCTTGTGTGCCATGATCAGCCCCCTCCCATGAGATATCAGTTTACCCAAATCGGGCGCTTCGTCAACCCCTATCTGGGTAAACTGGTATATAATCCCCCTTCATATGGGGGTGATGTTTTCCCGAAGGCGAAAACAACGTTTGTGGAGGTCGGGTGTAGTCCCCCTTCATATGGGGGTGATGTTTTCCCCCGGCTACCGGCTAGCCCTGCCCTGTCCCCACATCTGGTGCTGGACCAAGGGCGCTGCGCTGCTCACGGACAACATCTTTCGCGGCCCCATATGGGCGCCAAATCGCTCGAACCTGAACCTGCTGCCCCATGTCACCGGGCTATCAGCCACCATGCGTAACGGAGGAAAGACAGATGCTGGAGAGGATCATAACCGGAGCCGCGGGCGCTGTAGTCGCCGTGCTCATCATTTCAGCTTTGACGAAGTTCACTGACTGGATCAGCGTCTTTTTTGAACCCGCCGTTCCTGACGGAGCCGTTATCGCGTTCCTGCACCCGTGCTAAGGACATCGATGGCTGGGAAGACTATGCGGACGGTGCGGGTAAGTTCCTACTCGGTGTCGGCAAGGGCGTGTTGCGGCCTCAAGGGCCACACAAGCCGCCGTCAAGTCCAAGCGAGGTATCGCTCAGTGAAATCAAACCCGGTGACCAAGGAGGCCAAGAGACGCACACGCTGACGATTCCCGAGATGCCTGTGCACAACCATGACAACGGGTCAGGGAAGTATCTCGTGCAGGTAACCGGCAGCGATACCGTTCATGCGAAAACTGATCCTAGTGAACATGAGATCAATATCAGGCACGGGGTCACGATAAACGCGGCCGGCGGCGGGCAACCACACAACAACATGCCGCCGTACATCGCGTTGCACTTCTGCCAGAAAAAGCGTTAGCCCTGCCCTGTGCCCGCTATTCGTTCTGGACCCTTCCCGCGCGTCTCCGCCTCTCCGCAATCCGATAACCCAGCGTCGCAAGGGGGACATGCGCTCGTAGCCGCGCCACATGATCTGATGCCCGGGCGGCGGGTCATGCTTGCGATTCTGGTAGCCGCCGAGGAGAGCAACGAGCAGCACCGCACCGGCGAGGTTACGCGGCGTCGGCGGCATAATCGGTGAGGAAACGCAGCTCGATGTCGCTGAACAGCAGTTCTGCGTCGCACTCGGGGACCTTGCGCCCGAGCAGGGTCATGAGCATGAGGCGCCACGCGATGACGGCCTGGATGGTCAGCGCGCGCTCGAGCCGCTCGGCGCTATGAAAGCCGAGATGCTCGGCGCGGCATCCGGACTTCAGTACTCGGAAGAAGTCCTCCACGCGCCAGCGCCGCAGGTAGTGTTCGATGGTCTCGAGGGCGGCCTCGATGCCGTCGACGCGCACGCTGGTGAGCAGGAACCACTCGATCGGCTTCTCGCCCTTGGGCGGGGCGGTCTCGCGCACATGCACCGCCCACAGCGTCACCGGCGCCAGCCCTTCGACGGTGCTCGGCAGGGTCAGCCCCCGGTAGTGCACCTCGGCCCTCGCCACGCGGGCACTGCGTGCGGCTTGCCTTGGGCCGTGCGCTCACCCGAGCGATGTCAATCTCCACATGGCCGTCGGCGGGGGCGTTGCGCAGCGCATCGAACAGCTTCGGCAGACCCTGGCCAAGGCGCCGGTTGTGCTTCGCGCGCACCAGCACCTCGACCCGGCCGATGCGGCGCTGTGCGTCGAACAGCTCGAAGAAGTCCGCCTCGCGGTCCATGACGCTGAGGACTCGGGTCTTGCGGGGACGGTGCGAGGCGGCCTCGGCCACATCGTGCAGGCCGTCGAGCCAGCACCGGGTCTTGCTCAGGAGATGCCTCGCCGGGCGGCGGCGCATCGAAGCCGCCCGGCGAGGCACCCCCAAGGGCAGCCCTGCGCCGCTCACCGCAAGCGTCAGATGCAGGTGCAGGCCCAGCGTCTTCGCCGCGGTCTGGTTGCGCCCGATGATGCCGAGCCCCTCGCAGCCGGGGCGCGTCGCGAAGTTCAAGTCCGTCCCGTCCTGGATGCACAGCACCGTGTCCTGCCCGCGCATGCGCGCGATGGTGCGCGCGCGATGCGGCGCCACGATGTGCTCGGGCGTGACCTGCGACTCGTCCGGGTGGTCAATCAGGCGGTAGTAGCCCTTCACCGCCGCGCGGTCCGGGGCGCCGGTGAACGCATGGCCCGGACACGAGGCGAGCAGCGCCGCGCTCCTGACCAGCCGCGCCGACAAGCGCTTGTCTCCCAACGGGGCGCCTCCGAGCTCGTTCTGTGCCCATTGTGCACTGTCGAGACCTTCGCCGGGACTGCGCGACGGCGCCGCATCGACCCGCGCCACGCCCAAGCTGCGCCGCCAGGGCGGGGCCAACTCGTAGAGGTAGACCGACTTCACCGTGCGGGCGCCCTCATGGGCGCGGTCACAGCGTCCCCGCCCCGCGGTGGGACCGACGCACACGAAGGTCGTCGCCTGGAAGCAGACTCCGTCGTGCTCGGGGGCAACGAAGGTCTCCACCAGCCACGGGCGGTAGTGGTAGCGGGCCTCGAAGTCCGTCGCCACCCGGCGCAGCACCCGCCCCAGCACATGGCTGGCCAGATGAGCGCACCGCACCGCGGGGCGGATGAGGAATCGGCTCAGGCACACCACCCGGTGCAGATGCGCGGTACGCTGCCCATCGCTCCACCCCATCCACGCATCGCGCGCGCGAAGACGCAGCGCCGCGGCGGAGAATCCGACCGCGCCCAGCCAGCCATGGGCCGAGCCGATGAGATAGCGGACTTGGCAGCCGACGAAGGTGGTGGTGCCCTGCGGATGCTCGCGGGCGAGCAAGGTGTTCCATATCCGGCGCTGCGCCTCGTCCTCGACCACCACCAGCCGCAGCCCTTCGACATCGCGCACCTGAGCCGGCACGCCGACAGGCGCACGTACCAGTGCATCCAGGCATCGGGGCGAGGGCCGCTGCGGATGGGGACGAGGCGCGGCAGCGCAATCCGTCGCTCCGTCTCCAGCACCGCGAGTGCCTTCAGGCACCCGGTGAGCTGCGCGGCCCCACAGGCATCGACGAAGCCGAACTGCGCGCAGACCTCACGACCCAGCGCAGCGCGGCTCTCGCACGCACCGTGTGCCACAATGGACGCAAGGCGTGCCCGGGCCTCGGGCGCACGCAGGGTGTGGAGAATCTGGCTCTGGGGCCGCATGGCGCGGGATTACACACGAGCGGGCCCCTTTTGTTCAGCACCAGATGTGGGGACAGGGCAGACCTAGCCCAGCCGCCGACGGGTGTAGTCCCCCTTCATATGGGGGTGATGTTTTCCAAGGAGGCTATCGAGAAGCGCATACAGGCTGGTGTAGTCCCCCTTCATATGGGGGTGATGTTTTCCAATATCGGTCCCAATCCTTTGGGCTCTGTTGGTGTAGTCCCCCTTCATATGGGGGTGATGTTTTCCTCTAAGTAAGCTGGAGGATTGAATCGCGAGGTGTAGTCCCCCTTCATATGGGGGTGATGTTTTCCCGAGAAGGCCAGGGAGGGAGCAAAGAATTTGGGTGTAGTCCCCCTTCATATGGGGGTGATGTTTTCCTGCGTGGCAGACTGGATCGGAGATAATCGAGGTGTAGTCCCCCTTCATATGGGGGTGATGTTTTCCCGGACCGAGACCGCTGATCGATCCGAATTCGGTGTAGTCCCCCTTCATATGGGGGTGATGTTTTCCAAATGTCACGCAGGATGCGACGGCAAAGCCGGTGTAGTCCCCCTTCATATGGGGGTGATGTTTTCCTGGCGACCGTAGACGCCGCCGGGATCACCCGGTGTAGTCCCCCTTCATATGGGGGTGATGTTTTCCATCCGTTCGAGACCCCCCACTCGCCGCGCGGGTGTAGTCCCCCTTCATATGGGGGTGATGTTTTCCGGCTCGAGCGATATCGTGTGTTCGGCTGGCGGTGTAGTCCCCCTTCATATGGGGGTGATGTTTTCCAATCATCAGGGGCAGGTCGGCGTCCTTTTCGGTGTAGTCCCCCTTCATATGGGGGTGATGTTTTCCGGAAGGATCCGGGCATGCTGTGCAAGTGCCGGTGTAGTCCCCCTTCATATGGGGGTGATGTTTTCCTACTACAGCGTAAGTTGCTGTCACGCTGCAAGGATTCCTTTGCTGCGCTGAAGAAAACCGGCGCAATCCGGGCGTCGGGGCGGCAGGTTGGCCGCTTTTCTCCGGTCTTCGTCCGCTTCCCGTTCCGTCATCGCTGTCTGCCCTGGAGCCGTCCTCCGCGCCGGGATGCCGTCCTTTTCGACAACCGCGCCTCCACCTCCGGCGACGGCCACTCGAAGCTGGCGTTCTTCCGATTGGCCACCTTGACGATCAACTCCACCGTCTGCCCGGCCGCTGCGTCGGGCGGAACCTCGTCGGAGTTGAAAATGTGGCCGACAACCCGGTTCCCGCCTGCATCGACCACCGCCTTCCAGCCGCCCTTCTTCGTCTTTTCCTCGACCAGCGCCGCCTGCACCCGCTGGCCCGCTGCGGGCAATGGACTCGACGGGGGCGGCGGCTGCGCCCTTGCCGGGCGGCCCCGGTTCCCCGTCCGGCCCGCCGGCCGCGCGCCGGGCTTCACGCCACCCGCCGCCCCGGACGGAACGGCGGAAGGCTGCACAACGCCGCCGAAGAGCGCGGCAGCCATGGCGACGAAGGCCTCCCCGTGCAGGTCTTCGGTTATGTCCTTTCCGCCCAGATGGACGGCCTGCCGGGATTTCACCGTCGCCCCGCCGAGTTCGTGGTCCTTCATCTCCCACGTCAGATCGAGGCCCTCGCGCGCCAGCAGCTCGATAATCGACCGGGAGACGGCGTTCTTCAGCTTGCGGTCATAGGCCATGAGCCGGCGCGTCTCGTTGAGGGCCGTCATCAGGTCGAAAGACGCGTTCTCCTTGTGCTGGAGCATATTGAAATGCAGCAGGTCCCGGCGCACGGCGACGACGCCGTGCCCGGCAGGAACATCGTCGCCAAACAGCTTCTCCAATTCCCTTACGATAGCGGGTTCGCTTCCGTCGGCGTTTTGCTTCAACTCCTTCAGCGCATCGCCGATCCGGCCTTCGCGCAGCAGTTTGATTCCCCTTCTCTTGAAGACATCCTCCGGCTTCCTATTGTCCAGCAGGACCAGCGGGAGCGTTGCGAAATAGAGGTCGCGCTCCCAGAGGCCGGCATAGTCGGCCAGCCGGCCGAGCACGGCCATCGCCAGCCGGTGCAGCCGGGCGTGGTTGACGAGCCGGACATGGGCGGCGAGATGCCGATGGCGGACGACTGTTTCGAGCGCTTCGCGGTAGGCATTCCCGTCTTCAGGAGACAGCTTCTTCTTCCTCACCCACCAGGCATGGAGCTTCTCGCGCCGCGCGTGGGCCTTGGCGACAGGGGAAAGGCCGACGCCTTCCGGCCTCTTTTCCAGCGCTTCGAGTTGATCCACCATTGCGGCGTCTATGGGCCGTTCCCGGAACGTCGGCATCAGCCTCGGCTCGCCCCCGCCGAAACGCAGCATCTCGCGCAGGCCGCGCCAGGGCACATGGCCGGCGGAGTCCGCGCCGGGGCTTTCCGGGCAGACCCGGCGGAACTGCGCCTCGCTGACGAACAGGCCCCTGAGCGCCGCCGCGCCGGCAACGCCCTCGCCGCCCTCGAACCTGGCGTCGTGCATGTCGAGATAGAGATCGAGAATCCTTTCGACCGCCCCGACATCCACATCCGGCTCACCTTCGAGCGCCGACTGTTTGCGTTCCAGAACCGACCATTTGCGCAGCTGGTGGCGCAGGTTCCCGGCCGCTTCCACCGGGACCATGTGCAGCAGGAAATAGAGCCGGGCGAGCCAGTCTTCCGCCGCTCCGGCGCCGTCCGCAGGCGGCAAGGCAATTTTATCGAGATCGGCCTTCCTACCGTCCGGAAGCGATCCCTCAGGCGGGTCGTCCAGCGTCCAGCCGAATCCGGCTTCCCTCAAATATGCGGCGAGCGCCTGGGCGATGACATCGCAGCGCAGGTTTTCGATATGCCCCGCCTGCTTGCGCGCGGCGTCCGGATCGCTCGCATAGCCGCGCTGGATGCGGTATTCGCTTGCCGTCTCGGCGGCCAGCCGGTCCATGAAATCGGCGATGCCATCGCCTTCCGCCAGCCAGACCAGGCCGGCGGTGCGGGCGGCGGCGTCCGGGTCATTGTTGATGCTGCGCGCCTCTTTCGTCGCACGGCCCGCAGCGCGGTCGATCCAGTCGTTCAGCGCCTCGGCGTCCTGGTCTTCAAGCCAGCTTGGGAAGGCGCGCTCATAGAGCGTCTTGAGCGCGATGTAGCGCGCCAGCCGGCCGGGATTCGCCTCCATGTCCCGTCGGTTTTCCGGCCCCGGCAGGCGGAGGCGGTCATCCTTCCTCTTCCGCCATGCATTCTCCGCCCGGTCCAGCACGCGGCGGAAGCGGGGCAGGGGCGACTGCGCCGATCTGCCGTCGGCGACTGCGACAAGCAGCGCTTCGAGTTGTCCAGTGTCGTAATAATGCTCGACATGGGCGGCGCGCAACGACTCGACGAGGCGCGCGCGCCGCAGCCGCCTGTCCGTCGTCAGGAGTTCGCGAACCGGCTCCTCCGCGCCGCCGCCAAGGCTCTCGGTTCCCACGCACAGGGCGCGGACGAAGCCGCCGCGGCCCTTGAAATGGAAGGAGCCGTTGCGCAGCCCGGCCCAGCCCTTCAGCGCGAGCCGCAGGACGTCCTTCCCGTCCGCCTTCTCGCGGAACAGGCACGCCCGGTCGCCGAACAGGATCGGCAATTTGTTGTCAAAGGCCTCCTCGTTGAATTTTTCGCCACAGGCTTTCCCGGTTTCGCAGACGCCCAGAATGTCCCGATCGATGTTGCCCGCCGGGCCCGCCCAGTCGGTCAGCGTCCGCTGGGCCAGCGCGATGACGCCGCGCCAGACGCGCACGAAGGCTTCGTTGCGCTTGATTTCCGCTTGGCCGGCGCTGGTCCGGTAGCGGCTGCGCTCGATGTCGGCACCGCGCGGCCAGCGGTCCACGGCGTGAACCGGCTCGTCCCCGGTCCCCGATCTCTCGTTCGGGGCCGGCGTCGCATCGTAGTGGATCAACTTGCCGAGGCGGACCAGCGCATCAAGTTTGCGGTTGCCCCCCATCGCCCCGGCGAGCCGGAACAGGGCGTCCATGTCCGCCGGCAGCAGCGCGGAGACTTTACGCCGCCGCGCGCCGTGCTGCGGGCGGTCCTTGCCATGGTTCTTGAGGATGCGCGTGTAGGCGTCGCGCACCGCCATATGCAGGGCGAACAGGCCGGCATCATGCTTCGCCTCGGCGATGGAAAGCGGGATACCGTTCTCGCCGCAAAACAGCTTCGCGTAATGCCCGTGAAGCGCCCTGGCGGCAACTGCCGGGCCGACGCGGCGTTTCTCCGCTTCCTCGGCCTCGGCCTCGCGCTTTATCGCCCCCGCGACATCGCCCGCCTTCCGGTAGCGTTCGAGGTCCGCATCCGCCCATCCGGCCTGCGGCAGTTCGCAAACGGGCGTGGCGACATTGCCTGCAATGCTCTGCGCCCGCGCGGCGAGCCGGCCCTGCCGCTTGTTCGGCCGGCTGCCGCCGATGCGGTATTCCGCTTCATGCAAATGTTCTTCGATCCTCCGGGCGATGTCCGCCGCTTCCGCGCCGGCAAAGCGGGCATACCACCGTCCCTTCTCCCGGCCCGAAGCGTGGTCGTTCCCGTCGCCGTAAGGGTGGAGCTTGCGCCGCCACAGCTTTTCGAGTTCGTCCGCCCGGCCCTCCGGCAATCTATCCCTGAGGACGATCCAGGCCGCCCCGCCCAGCGCTTCCCGCAATCGCCGCTGTTCCGGCGTCGGCTTCTTCGAGCCGGCGGGCTTGCGGGCGATCTTGTCTATCGCCGAAATCCACTGCGCGACCAGCAGTTCGGGATGCCCGTCGGCGAAGTCCGGGATTTCACGCCCGTCGGCATGGTCCGGCCGGAGCAACAGCCGCCGGCGGAGCGGGCCAGCCTCGGTCTCGCGATCCGCATCGCTCCGGCCATAAGGTCTGACGATCAACATATGGGATTTGTCTCGCTTCTCGTCATAATATGCCGCATATTAGGCGTCCATCCAGGAGCGGCAACCCTCCTACGCCCTACGCTGGCGCCGAGATCGACACGCCGCCTTCCCAGCCATGCTTCGACAGGCCATCCGCATCGAGCCTAAGCCCCTACGACATCCTCATCAAGCCGGAAATCAGCGTATGAGGAAATTCAACACATAGTCTCGCCGATATCATTCCACATCTTCTTTTTCGCGCACTCGCCGGAAAATCTCGCGTGCCAGGTGTTCATGCGCGGCTGAACGGAACTCGGTATCCGTCATCACTCTGGAGAACACCGCAGAATATAGTGCCCAGAAACATATGAAAATCACAGAATATCAATTACTTGCACGTACAAACCGTCGAAGTCAGGAACACCAAGGCCGCCAGTGGACGGCGTATCCCGTGCTATTGAGATGACCTCCATCGTCGAACCCGGAGGACCACTCCAAAATGAACCATTTCGGCCGCACTTCAGTGCTAGATAGTGTCGTCACGAAATGCCAGCCCAGAGCGCCAGACACCGAATCTGCACCGCGGCGAGGAACGATGCGGCATTCTTGGCGTATCGCGTGGCAATCCCACGCCAACGCTTGAGCCACAGAAACGCGTTCTCCACCAAATGCCGGTGCCGGTAGAGATGGACATCATACGCTCTGGGGTGCTTGCGGTTGCGCTTCGGCGGAACCGCTGGAATGACTTCATGCTCCTCACAATAAGACAGGATGGCAGTCGTGTCACAGGCCTTGTCCGCCAACAAGGACTCGGCATCTATCCCTTCAATCAGCTCGACCGCTTGACTGCAATCTGCTGCCGTCCCCTCGGTCACCGACACCCGCACCGGCATCCCATGCGCGTCCACAGCCAAGTGCAGCTTCGTGTTCAGCCCCCTTTTGTGCGACCCATCGCCTGATGGCCACCGACCGCACCGGCCACATGGGGATGTACCTTGAGATGACTGGCGTGCATCATCAGCCACTCATCGTCCGGCTCATCCACCAGAGGTTCCAGCAACGCCCCCTAGGGATTGTCTGAACAAGTTGGTTTTGGCACATTGGTTTC
This sequence comes from Thalassobaculaceae bacterium, assembly GCA_963422445.2. Classification (GTDB taxonomy): domain Bacteria; phylum Pseudomonadota; class Alphaproteobacteria; order Thalassobaculales; family Thalassobaculaceae. The sequence continues at coordinate 6,233,808 of OY729512.2, read as the reverse complement.
TTGGTGACGGAGTGGAGTGCGAGCCATGGAGCAAGCAACGTTTGCGGAGCTGGGGCACGCCCTGAAGAAGCGTCGGACGCGGCGCGAGGTCTTTCTCGAGAAGATGGACGGGCTGGTTCCCTGGGAGAGGCTGGAGGCCCGCATCGAGCCGTTCTACCCGAAGGCCGGTCGCGGTCGGCGACCCTATCCGCTGAGCGTGATGCTGCGGGTGCACTGCGTGCAGCTGTTCTACACTCTGAGCGACCCTGGGATGGAGGACCTGCTCTACGAGGTGAAGTCGGTACGGCGGTTTGTGGGGTTGCGCCTCTCGGGTGCGCTGCCTGACGAGACGACGATCCTGCATTTCCGCCACTTGCTGGAGACGCACGGTCTGGGCGAGACGCTGTTCGAGGAGATCAACGCACATCTGGCCTCTCTCGGACACCGCTTGAGCACGGGGACGATCGTGGACGCGAGTCTCATTGCCGCGCCGTCGTCGACGAAGAACCGCAAGGGCGAGCGGGACCCGGAGATGCATCAGACGAAGAAGGGCAATCAGTGGCATTTCGGGATGAAGGCGCACATCGGGGTGGATGCGCAGTCGGGCTTGACACACAGCGTGGAGACGACGCCGGCGAATGTCTCGGATGTGGCGACGGCGCACGCGCTGTTGCACGGGGGCGAGGAGCAGGTGTGGGGTGACGCGGGCTATCAGGGGGTGGACAAGCGCGCGGAGAACCGGGACACGGACGTGGACTGGGAGGTGGCGATGAAGCCTGGCAAGCGCCGGGGGCTGGACCAGGCGGGCCCGGAGGCGGCGGCGGAGAAGCGCAAGGCGTCGGTTCGGGCCAAGGTGGAACATCCGTTCCTGTATGTGAAGCGCCACTTCGGCTACGCGAAGGTGCGCTATCGGGGGCTGACGAAGACCACGCAACGCATCGCCGTGCTGCTCGGGTTCACCAATCTGCTCATCGCGGGGCGCGGCGCCACCGCCTGACGTGGGGGGAGTCCGTCCGCAACCGCCGCAAGGCGGCGGGGACGGTCGGCTCGGGCATCGAAATCCCCATTTCCTGGCACGACAACACGTCCCCGATGGGCTCTGGCGTTTCATCCACGGGCCACGACACCCGTATACACGAAAAAACCGACTTGTTCAGACATTCCCTAGCGTGTTGCTCGCGATGATCGACCACGATCCCCGGATCGTTCAACACACCGTGGGGATTTGATCCTTCTCACAGTTGAGAAGGGGCGAATAGCCGGATCGTCGTCAGGCCGGGAGCCGGGGTGTTTGGGCGAAGCCCCGGTTTCCGTCGCGGATCACCAATGACGATACGGCCCATCGACGACGGCGAGCGTCATCAAGCCGTTCGTAATGCCCCACCTTCGATCGGAAACTGGAGTGTCGCTTGGGCCACCGGAATTGCTCCGGGCGGGTGCTCCAGATTGCCACGTCGGCGCTGGAAGCGTCGGGACCGCCGGGACATTCGGCGATATTGAACGGTGTCCTGCAATCGGGATGCCGTCTGAATCAGGGCCGACCAGGCACCGACCTTGGCAACAATCCGAGGCCCGGGACGGTTTCGGAACGCTGTCCTGCGCCGCCAATGATGCGATTGCCCCGGGGCGTTGGAACGAGCGCCTTGACGGCATGTCGCGGCAGGACGGAGATCGGGGCAGACATGTGGCGGGACCGTTACGTGTTGCTGCGTTTGGGAGTTGCCTGACAGGCCCGTCTGGGTCAGACTGCGGAGCATGGCACGGATGCCGTCCTGCAAAACCCGCATTGTGCGACACGGCAGGTCGGCCAAAACCGGAGGAACAGGAGACAGATGATGAAATCCTTGCGCCAGTTTGGTCTGGCCACAGCTTTGGCTGTAACGCTTTCGACACCGGTGCTGGCGGCCGATGTCGTAATCGGAATTCGCTCGGAACCGTCCTCGATTGACCCGTATTTTCACAATCTTGGCCCGAACAACGCCATGCTCGGCCATATCTTCGATCGTCTGACCGACTGGACGCCGTCGATGCAGCTTGTCGGTCGCGCCGCAGAATCCTGGAACGCGATCAACGATACGACCTGGGAGTACAAGCTCCGAAAGGACATCAAGTTTCATGATGGATCCGACCTGACGGTCGACGACATTATCTTCTCGTTCGAGCGCGCCGATGCCTATGAAGGCGGTAATTCGAGTTTCCGGACCTATACCAAGGGCAAGAGTCTGAAGAAGATTGATGATCATACCCTGCAGATCATCACCGAAGCTCCCTATCCTCTGATGCCGAACGATACGACCACCGTCATGATCATGTCGAGCGAGGCGACGGGAACCGGCCAGTCTGGTAAGAACAAGGGAATTGCGGCCAAGGACTTCAACGACGGCACCGCGGCCATCGGCTCCGGGCCATACAAGTTCGTTGAATGGAAGAAGGGCGATCGTATCGTCCTGGAGAAATTCGACGCCTATAACGGCCCGCTGGCCCAACCCTGGGACCGGATCACCTTCAAGTTCATCAAGACCGAGCCGGCGCGGGTCGCGGCCCTGCTCGCCGGCGATGTCGACATGATCGACAATGTCCCGACGTCGGATATTGAACGTCTGAAAAGTGAACCGGATGTCGCGCTCAGTTCGGGGGTGTCGAACCGCGTGATCTATCTGCACATGGACCAATTCCGCGACCGTTCACCTTTCGTGACCACGAAAGACGGCGAGCCGATGGACAAGAACCCGCTCCGCGACGCACGGGTTCGCAAGGCCTTGTCGATGATGATCAATCGCGATGCCATCGTGGCACGGGTCATGGAAGGCGTTGCAATTCCGGCCGGACAGTTGCTTCCGCAGGGCTTTTTCGGACGATCCGACAAACTTGAACCGGAAAAATACGATCCCGCCGGCGCCAGGGCGCTATTGGAAGAGGCTGGCTGGGGAGACGGGTTCGGGCTTACCATTCACGGACCGAATGACCGCTACATCAACGATGCTCGGATTTGCGAAGCGATCGGACAGATGCTGTCGGCCCAGGGTATCCCGACCAAGGTCGAGACCATGCCCAAGAATGTCTATTTCAAGCGGGCATCGAAAGGCGGTGCGGATGGCGAGCCGGAATTCAGTTTCATTCTGGTCGGCTGGGGGTCCGGCACCGGTGAGTCATCCTCACCGCTGAAATCCCTGCTCTCAACGCACGACAAGTCGAAGGGGCGAGGGGCTTCGAATCGCGGCCGGCATTCGCATCCGGAGGTCGATGCAGTGCTGACGCAAGCGCTTGCCACCGTCGACGATACCAAACGGTCGGCGCTTTTGGCCAAGGCCACGGAGATTGCCATCGGTGAGAATCAGGGCATCATTCCCCTGCATTATCAGGTCAACACTTGGGCAACCCGCAAAGGCCTGACTTATGGCGCGCGGGCTGATGAACGCACCATCGGCACCGATCTGGCCCCGATCGAATGAGGGCCGGACAGGGCGGGCGCGCGGTCGTGCCCGCCCTGCAAACCGGCGCTGAGCCAAGGTTCGCGGAAAGGCGATGACCGTTTTTATCATCAGGCGGCTGCTGCAGGCGATGGTGGTCGTTATTGCCATGTCGTTCATTGTCTTCGCTGGCGTGTTCCTGGTCGGTGATCCGGTCGAGATTCTGGTCAGCGACGATGCCGATCAGGAAGAACGCGAGCGAATCATCAAGTCGATGGGCCTCGACAAGCCGTTCATCGTTCAGTACGGCGTGTTTGTGTCCAAGGCGATCAGGGGCGATCTCGGTGAATCCTTCGTGTTCAATGAACCGAGTCTGCTGCTCATCCTCGAGCGGATGCCCGCGACAATGGAACTTGCGGTCGTTGCCTTGCTGATTGCCATTATCTTTGGCATTCCGCTCGGCGTGTGGGCCGGGTTGCGGCCGTCTTCCCTGGCCGCGAGGAGCATCATGACCGGGTCGATCCTCGGCTTCAGTCTGCCAACCTTCTGGGTCGGCATCATGATGATCTTGTTGTTTGCGGTCATGCTCGGCTGGCTGCCGTCGACCGGACGCGGCGATGTCGAGATCGTGTTGGGAATGCCGGTCAGCGTCTTCAGTTGGGACGGTTTCAGCCATATCCTGATGCCGGCGATCAATCTGGCGCTCTTCAAGTTGTCAATGGTGATCCGTCTGGCCCGCGCCGGAACCCGGGAAGTGATGCATCAGGATTACATCAAGTTCGCCCGCGCCAAGGGCCTCGGCGAGGCCCGTATCGTCCTCGTTCATGTCATGAAAAACATCATGATCCCCGTGGTCACGGTGCTTGGTCTGGAATTCGGTGGGCTGGTCGCGTTTTCTGTGGTGACCGAGACAGTCTTTGCATGGCCGGGGATGGGCAAATTGTTGATCGACTCGATCGGCCTGCTCGATCGTCCGGTTATCGTGGCCTATCTGATGATCATCGTGTTTCTCTTCGTCTTCATAAACCTGGTCGTCGATATTCTCTATTCGGTGCTCGATCCCAGGGTCCGGCTGCAGGATGTGCAGGCATGACAGCGGTCCATGAAAAAGTGGACATCGCGGTCGACGTTGCGGATGTCCTGAGTTCGGGCAGCGACGTCGAAACCCCGTTTCGGCGATTCCTGTCGGATTTCTGCGAGTCCAAACTCGCGGTGCTCGGATTCCTGGTCATTGCGGCGATCACCGCGGTCGCAATCCTTGCGCCGGTCCTCGCGCCAACCGATCCCTACGATCTCGCGACTGTCAGCATTCTCGACAGCCGGCTGACTCCGGGCGAGTCGATGATGACGGGTACTGTCGCCTATCTCGGAACCGACGGGGCCGGCCGCGACATGCTGAGCGCGATGATCTACGGGTTGCGGATCAGTCTGGGCGTTGGTATTGGCAGTGGCGTGATCGCGATGCTGATTGGCATTTCCGTGGGCCTGGTGTCAGCGTATGCAGGGGGCCGGACTGACAGTCTGATCATGCGGATCGTCGATATCCAACTCAGCTTTCCGGCGATTCTGGTCGCGCTGGTGCTGTTGGTCACGCTTGGCAAGGGTGTTGACAAGACGATTATCGCCCTGGTGGTGGTGCAATGGGCCTATTACGCCCGCACCATTCGCGGCACCGCGCTGGTCGAAAGACGTCGCGAGTATATCGAATCCGCGGTCTGTCTCGGCCTGTCGGAGCGCCGGATCATATTCCGTCATCTCCTGCCGAACTGCATTGCGCCGCTGATTGTCGTCGGAACCATGCAGGTCGCTCACGCGATTTCGCTGGAGGCGACTTTGTCTTTTCTCGGCCTTGGCATGCCGCAGACCGAGCCTTCACTGGGTCGTCTGATCGCCAACGGTTTCGAGTACATTATGAGCGGCAAATACTGGATCAGCGTCTATCCGGGTATTGCCCTGCTTGTGACCATCGTCAGTATCAATCTGGTCGGGGATCGTTTGCGCGATGTCCTTAACCCGCGGCTGCAGAAATAGGAGCGGCGGGTGAGTGAATCGCAATTGCCGACCCTGGCTGTCAGGGATCTGCAAACCCACTTCTTTACAAAGGATGGTATTGCCCGGGCGGTCGATGGTGTCAGCTTCACCGTTGATCGCGGCAAGGTCCTTGGTCTGGTCGGCGAATCCGGGTCTGGCAAAACCGTGACCGGGTTTTCCGTGCTCGGCCTCGTTGATGTGCCGGGGCGGGTTGTCGGGGGACAGATTCTATTCCGTGGCGAGGATCTGGTCACGGCGACGCCGGAGCGCATGCGAGCATTGCGCGGCGCCAGCATTGCCATGGTGTTTCAGGATCCGATGATGACCTTGAACCCGGTGTTGCGGATCGATACCCAGATGATCGAGGCCGTCCGGGCGCATACGGACATCAGCCACGACGCTGCCCGCCAACAGGCCCGTGATGCTCTCGGCCAGGTCGGTATCCCGTCGCCGGATGAACGTCTGAGGGCCTATCCACATCAGTTTTCCGGCGGCATGCGGCAGCGGGTGGCCATTGCTATAGCCTTGCTCAACCGTCCTGATCTGATTGTCGCCGATGAGCCGACCACTGCGCTCGACGTCACGATCCAGGGCCAGATCCTGTTTGAGGTCCAGAAGCTTTGCGTCGAAAGCGGCACTGCCCTGATCTGGATTACCCATGATCTGTCCGTCGTGGCCGGGCTCGCTGATGATATCTGCGTAATGTATGCCGGACGGGTCGTCGAGCAGGGGCATGTCGGCGATGTTCTTGACCGGCCGTTACATCCCTATACCGAAGGATTGATCGGATCGGTACCGAGCCGCAATCGTCGTGGTGTGCCGCTGGCGCAAATTCCGGGCATGGCCCCGTCGCTCTTGAACCTGCCGGAAGGCTGCGCCTTTCAGGATCGCTGTCCGCGCTCCAGCCCGGCCTGCCGGATCGCCCCAAAGGTCAGCCAGCCGACATCCGGGCGCTGGTTGCGGTGCCATCATCCCCTAGCGGCTAGTGAGGGAGTGTCGTCGTGACCGCCGACGGGACTGCAACGCCGATCATTGCGCTGCAGGGCTTGTCGAAGCGGTTTGTCAAACGGCTTGATCTCGCCGGCAAGCTGGCGCGTTATCTCGGCGTCAATGTGCGTGACGAGATTGTTCATGCTGTTGACGATGTCTCGCTGTCGATTTTTGAAGGCGAAGTGGTTGGACTCGTCGGCGAATCGGGTTGCGGCAAATCAACACTGGGCCGGATCGTGGCCGGTGTTCACGCCCCGAGTGCCGGAACCGTATTGTTCAAAGGCCACGATACCATGGCAATGAGCGGTACTGCGGCGCGTGCTGCCGCCTTGCGAGTGCAAATGATTTTCCAGGATCCGATGAGTTCGCTCAATCCGCGTATGCGGGTGCAGGACATCATCGGTGAGGCGCCCGTGGTTCATGGTGTGGTCGAGCGCCGGCAGGTGCCCGACTATGTCGCCGACGTGATGCATCGGGTCGGACTGGATCCGAGTTACGCCAAACGGTATCCACATCAGTTTTCCGGCGGCCAGAGACAAAGAATCGGAATTGCCCGGGCCCTTGCCGTCCGTCCGGAGTTTCTGGTCTGTGACGAGTCGGTTGCCGCCCTCGACGTCTCGATTCAGGCCCAGGTGCTCAATCTATTCATGCGCCTCCGGGAAGACCTGAACCTGACCTATCTGTTCATCAGCCACGACCTAGGCGTCGTTGAGCATCTGAGCGACCGGGTGGTGATCATGTATCTTGGCCGCATTGTCGAGGTCGCGCCGACCGATGACCTGTTCGAAGCCCCGAATCACCCCTATACACAAGCTCTGCTAGCCGAAATCCCGCGCCTGGAGACCCGCCGCCGCCGTTACGCGCCGGTGAGCGGCGAGATTCCGTCGCCGCTCGACCCGCCGTCAGGGTGCCATTTTCATCCACGCTGTCCGCATGCGACGGCACGTTGCCGTTCGGAACAACCCAGGCTTCGCGCCATCGGACCGAACCGATTCTCCGCCTGCCATCTGAACGACAATGACAACTCAAACTCATCTTAGACGACATCATATCCCGGACGTGCTCGACAGCTTCGAGCAGGTCGAGGGTTTGCCGCTGGTTTTCGACTCGCCGCATTCGGGTACGACCTTTCCAGACTCATTCACCTGTGCAGCGACACCATGGCAATTGAAGAGCAATGTTGATGCCTTTGTCGACGAACTCTTCGGTCATGTTACCGGACAGGGCGCGGGATTCCTTGCCGCGCTTTTTCCTCGCACCTTCATCGATCCCAATCGATCAGAGCATGAGATCGATACAAGCCTGCTTGCCGGGCCCTGGCCGAATCCAGTGCGCGAAACCCGCAAGACCCGTGCCGGAATGGGGGTGGTTCGACGCGACATCGTGGCCGGTGTGCCAATGTATGAGGAGCCGCTGCCGGTCGAGGATGTCTTGTGGCGTCTTCAAACCTTCCATGCGCCCTATCACGAAACCCTGGCCGGCATGCTGGAACGCGCATACGCGCGGCACGGCGCAGTCTGGCATGTGAACTGTCATTCGATGAAGTCGACCGGCACGGCGATGAATGTCGATGAAGGCAGCCGCCGGCCGGATTTCGTGGTCAGTGATTTCGATGGTGCCACGGCAGAGCCGGCGTTCACGGCGTTTGTCGCCGATTGCCTGCGGAACAAGGGTTACACGGTCGTAATCAATACGCCATTCCGCGGCGCGGAGATCATTCATCGGTATGGCGACCGTGACCGTGACCGCCATTCGGTTCAGATCGAGGTCAACCGGGCCCTCTATCTGGACGAGGCGAACTACGAGAAGTCGGCCGGTTTTGAGTCGCTGTGGCGTGACCTGAAGGACATGACGGACGCGCTTGCCGGGTTCGTGAGCGCGAGGGCGGCGGTCTCGACCAGGTAATTCACGGTGAAAATTGTTCTTTCAGCACCCGCTCGTCGAGATTGTGATCCGGGTCGTACAGCAGATGGATTTCTGCATCCCGGTCCTCCGAGATCGTGACCGACCGTATCGTCCGGACCTCGGTTGAATCGGCCGTGGCGCTGACCGGGCGTTTGTCGTTCTCGAGTGCGTCGAAGCGGATGGTCGCACGATTGTCGAGCAGGGCGCCACGCCAGTGCCGTGGCCTGAAGGCGCTGATCGGCGTCAATGCGAGAATACCGGCGCCGAGCGGGATGATCGGACCGTGGGCCGAAAGATTGTACGCGGTGCTGCCTGCGGGCGTTGCGACCAGGATGCCGTCGCAGGAGAGTTCTTCCATTCTCACGGTGCCGTCTATGGTAATGCGGATCCTGGCGCTCTGCGCGGTCTGACGCAGCAGTGACACTTCGTTGATCGCAAGCGCCTCATGGGTGCGGCCGTCGGTGGTTTCGACCTGCATGCGCAATGGATGCAGGGTGACTCGGGTTGCCGCCTGAATGCGTTCGATGAGCTGGTCTTCCTGATACTCGTTCATGAGAAAACCGACGGTGCCGCGGTTCATGCCGAACACCTGTACCGGTTTGTTGATCTGCCGGCGCAGGGTTTCCAGCATCAGGCCGTCGCCGCCGAGCGCGACGATGACGTCAGCTTCGGATTCGAGAACAGGATCATATCGCACCTGCAGCGCTACCTGCGCCGTCTGGGCCTGATCGCTGGATGAGGCGACGAAGGTCAGTTTCGGATCTGCCATCACACCGTGTCCGGGTGCCTATGAATACGGATATGGCAGAGATCGTACAGATGGCTAGGGTTGCATGCACGGGCTGCCGCACAAGATCCGACGATGACCGGAGACATTCGGGCCGCACCGCCGGGCTGGAGGTGGAAACAGATCAACCGTTCCAGGGTGTAATGGCTTCCTTCAGCGCCTTATAGCCCTGGAGGAAGCCAGGGCGTTTTCCGGAATAGACCTGATCGAATTTGGTAAGCGCATCGTCGAGCCAGAAGTGGATTTTGTCATTGCCCTTGTTGGCATCGAGGTAAGCGTCGCGCATCAGCACGAAATGGATCCGCGGGTCGTAAGGCTGTTTGGTCCCGCCAACCCATTCATCGCCGTCAAGCAGACGCAACAGCATGGCATCGGCCGAGCCAAGGGTCTGTTCGTGGATTGCCGGGCCCGACATCCGGTGCATGACCGAGGTCATGTCGCGGCCATTGCCGGTCATATAGCCCATGTCGGTCCAGGTCTCGCCAACATCGATATCGTGGCCGAGGTGATTGGCTATCCGTTTGGCGAAAGCACGCAGGGGGTCCGATACATCGGCCATCAGGTCGGTCAGGCGATCACCATCGAGATCCGTGGCCAGGACGATACAATCGCGTTGCTCGATCAGATCCCAGAGCAGGAGTCCGTAATTGGTATCGGCGATGTGCTGCTCGATACGACCGCCCCAGTCTTCCATGCCGGCCTTGAAGTCATCGGGCAGGAGGGCGATGATTTTCGCAATGTTGTCCTTGTGCTCTTCATAAGGATCGACGGCGTATCTGCGGCCGACTTCGAATCCGGTGCCTTGCAGCAGCCAGGCATGCAAACCGGCATTGACGCCATCCTCCATTGCCTGGGTCGGTTTCATGGCGACACGCCCGAGTTTGCCGGTTTCGTGCACCATCTGCAGGAACAGGCGGTTGGCATAAGCCATCTGCACGCCTGGCGAGTTCATCTCCGAATGGATAAGGCCGGTTTCGGGATTGACGTCGAATTTCGGCCGATCCTGTGAATAGGGAAGACAGGGCATGCACCGCACGGCTGTAATCGGGCCGTAGGGCCGGACATTGCAGTAGACGCCGGCCTGGGTCCGCAACGGTGCGTTGCCCGACTTGCCCATGACGACGACCCGGCCGCCCCGGCCGTCATTGACGTAGGCATCGCCCGCGGTCGACCATTTGATCGAGATGCAGGGCATGTTGCCGAACCAACTGAGGCATTCGAGGCGGGTATCATGGCGATATTGCGACCACATCGGGACGGCATAGAACGGCAGGCCGAGAATATCGGCGGCGGCAACAGTTCCGAGCAGCGCGTAGGCGTCGGTCAGCGAATGCGCGACCGGGTTGATATCACCGACGAAATTTCCGCCCTGCCAGACCACCGCATCGGGATGGCCGTCCGGCCGTACACTCGTGGTCTGGTATAGTCCCTGCAGGAGCCCGAAGAGGTCGCCGCCGTCGGCTTCCGTCCGTGCGATTGAAAGCAGGTCGATCATTATCCGCCTCTTCGTTCAAATGATGGATGGCGATACACAGCACCGGGGCCTTCTATGGTGGTTGCCGCACAATCTGTAAAGTCCGCTTTGTGAATTCTTCTCTCGGCCGGGCCCGGAATTCAGGGGACAGATATGTCTGCCCGTCTGGTTGTGCGGCTGGAGAAGGTAGTCGGGCTAGGCTTCGGGTATCGTGATGGTGGGTGTGTTCTGGTCAGATCCATTTGGCGGCGGCTGTTCGGGCGAAAGCGGGTTTGGCGATTGCCGCGGTGACGTCTTCGGGTTTTTCGACCACGGTCAGGATGTCTTCATTGGCGGGAAGGGCGAAGCCATGTTTGATCGCGTGGTGCACGAGGTCGACAAAGGGTTTCCAAAATCCGTTTACATTGACAAGAACAAGCGGTTTCCCCGAGAGACCGAGCTGGGTCCAGGTCATGACTTCGATCGTTTCATCGAAGGTTCCGAGGCCGCCGGGGAGTGACACGAAGGCGTCGGCCCGTTCATACATGAGGCGTTTGCGCTCATGCATGGACTCGGTAATTACCAGTTCATGAAGGCCGGGGTGGTCGAGTTCGCGATCCTGCAGGAATCTGGGGATGATGCCGGTCACACGGCTGCCTGATGCCAGTGCGGCATCCGCGACCAGCCCCATCAGGCCGACTCGTCCACCGCCATAGACCAGATTGAGGCCCGCTTCGCCCATAATGGTTCCGAGGCGGGTTGCAGATTCACGATAGATTGGTGAAACCCGGGAGGACGAACCACAGAAGACACAAAGGACAGGGCAATCATGCATGGTTGGACATCTATCCCATCCGGGGGTTGCCAAGTCAAGCCGAGTCGCTGCCCGTTGCGTTGCGATCGGTAGCGGGAGTATCGTGTGTTGCCAATTTTCGGAGCTGGATCGGTGGAAATCTCTCGTCGTCAAGCCATTGGCGCCACTGTGTTCGTGATCATCGTCGCGTTGGTAATTTATTTCCAGTACGAGGGTCTCGATCATGATCACATAGCGATATCCCCGGTGCCTGTTGAAAACAACCCCGGTACCACGAAGCCGAAGCCATCCGAGTCTGAGGTTACGGAAGGTGAACTGAAGGCCGGCACAGCTAGTTCGGTTGTAACCCCGGCGCCAGCCGAAACAGAATCTGATATTGCCGCAAGTAGGGCCGCCACCGACCGTGCCGTGGCCGGCGACGGGCCGCCTAGCGTCGAAGACACCGATCTTGCGGAAGGCAACGACAGTGGCATGCGTTCTGAGGTCGCCGCAAGCGCCGACGCCACTGAAAATGTTGCGGACGCGACCCGTGCCGAACCACCGGCCAGTGCGCCGCCTGCTACCAAGGAAACCGACCGCGTTGGAGATAGCGACGGTGAAATCCGTGCGGAAGTTGCTGCGAGCGAAGACACCACGAAAAGCGCCGCCGCCAGTCAAAGCCTTGCCGGCGCGGCGGGCACCGAGGCTGCCAGCGCGTCGCCCGTTGCCGAGGAAACCGACCTTGCGGCCGATAGCGAGGGTGATGTGCGTGTGGATATCACCGCAAGCGAAGACGCCACGGCCGGCGCCGACACCAGTCAAGGCCTTGCTGGCGCGGCGGGCGTCGAGGCTGCCAGCGTGCCGCCTGTTGCCGAAGAAACCGACCTTGCGGCCGATAGTGAGGGTGATGTGCGTGTGGATGTCACCGCAAGCGAAGATGCCATGGCCGGCGCCGACACCAGTCAAGGCCTTGCCGGCGCGGCGGGCGCCGAGGCTGCCAGCGCGTTGCCCGTTGCCGAAGAAACCGACCCTGCGGCCGATAGCGAGGGTGATGTGCGTGTGGATGTCACCGCAAGCGAAGACGCCACGGCCGGCGCCGACACCAGTCAAGGCCTTGCCGGCGCGGCGGGCGCCGAGGCTGCCAGCGCGCTGCCCGTTGCCGAAGAAACCGACCCTGCGGCCGATAGCGAAGGCGATGTGCGTGTGGATGTCGCCGCAAGCGAAGACGCCACGGCCGGCGCCGCCGCCAGTCAAGGCCTTGCCGGCGCGGCGGGCGCTGAGGCTGCCAGCGCGCCGCCTGTTACCGAAGAAACCGACCTTGCGGCCGATAGCGAGGGTGATGTGCGTGTGGATGTCACCGCAAGCGAAGACGCCACGGCCAGCGCCGCCGCCAGTCAAGGCCTTGCCGGCGCGGCGGGCGCCGAGGCTACCAGCGCGCCGCCCGTTGCCGAAGAAACCGACCTTGCGGCCGATAGCGAAGGTGATGTGCGTGTGTATGTCGCCGCAAGCGAAGACGCCACGGCCAGCGCCGACACCAGTCAAAGCCTTGCCGGCACGACCCGTGCCAAACCTGCCGGAAACATCGCTACGGCGGAAGATATTGGCGGATTTCGACGTGCCAATTCCTCCGAAAGCAGTGCCGGCAGCGTGGGCCCTGCCACTGGCAAGACCAGCACCGGAAGTATCGGCACAGCTGGCGGTGCTGACGCTCTGGCCGGATCAGCGTCCAACGATGAAACCAGGCCTCCGGCAACAGCGATCAAGGCGAATCCCGAAGGGACAGACCAGGCCAACGTTGCCGGGAATGTGGGGACCGGCCCGACCATCCGCGAATCGCTCGACGAGCAGAGTGGCACGAAATCCGTCGTTCGAGTCGTACCTCCGTCCGAAACCGCGAAACGAGCAGATCCCGGCCAGTTGGCTTCAGCCACAGACAAGAAACCCGTATCGGCCGAACCGGCAAGACGATTGTTTGTTCTGGAGAGCGTCAGCGTTGATCCCGACGGCAATACTGTGATCGCTGGGCGTGCCGAACCGCGAACCCGATTCGAATTCAGGGACGGAGAGCAGGTTTTGGGCGAGACCCGGTCCGACCGGTTTGGCCATTGGGTCTTTTTGCCGGATCAACCTCTGGGTCCGGGCGAGCACCTGATCGTTCCGTTTCGGATTGACACCGATGGGGAGGCAATCGCGGCCGGTGAGGCCATGGTCGCTGTGGTCCCCGGTCCGGGAAAGGATATCGCCGGGCAGGATCTGCCGGCTGACGGCACTGGTGACCGCACGCCACTTGTCGTGATCGTGCCCCACGAGGACGTGCCCGCCACACCGTCGCGGATTGCACAGATTCCGCTACCGGTCGCGCCGGATGCCGGACAGGCCGACAATGATGGCAAATCAGTGGTCTGGACCTTTCCGGAACCGCAACATGATGTCGATGGAGGCATTGCGCTTGAGTCAATCGATTATGACGACACCGGCGATGTCGTGTTCAGTGGCCGTGCGGAACCCGGAAAGACTGTACAGGTGTTTGTCGATAACAGTCTTGATGGCACCGTTCAGACATCGCCCGAGGGAAACTGGGCAGTAAGTTCGAAACTCCCGGACAAATCGGAAGAAATGCGTATTCGCGTCGAGCAGATCGATGAAGTCGGTGCGGTAACGAGCCGCATCGAGATTCCTTTTGTCGCCGCACGACCATTCACCAGTCTGCCGAATTCCCTGGTTGTCATTGTGCAACCGGGAAACTCACTATGGCGGATTTCACGGCGGATTCTCGGCAAAGGTGTGCGTTACACGGAAATCTTTCAGGCCAACATGGACCAGATTCGCGATCCGCATCTGATTTATCCTGGGCAGGTTTTCGGTTTACCGCGAACCTCGCCAGCCAATTAGGGCCTCGAAAATGCCTTTGTCCCGAAAGGATGACGGTGTGCTGAAAGGCATTCTAGTGCCCACAGCGCGCGAAGGATGGCCGTTTATCGGCCTGTTCGGTGGCGTGACTGTGGTGCTCTTCTTCTTTGGAGATTGGCCCGGGTTTATCGGTTTGGTGCTCACGGTCTGGTGCGTTTACTTCTTTCGCAATCCTGACCGGGTAACCCCGAGTCGCGGCGGTCTGGTGATTTCGCCGGCTGACGGCGTGGTGCAGATGATCGTTGACAGGCCACCGCCTGCCGAACTCGGAATGCCCGATACGTCCGTTGTCCGGATTAGCGTGTTCATGAACGTATTTGACTGCCATGTAAACCGGATCCCATGCAATGGTCGTGTTGGCAGGCTTTGCTACATCCCTGGCCGGTTCGTCAACGCTGCATTGGACAAGGCCAGTGAGGACAATGAACGTCAGTTGATCCGGGTCGATACTGATGACGGCCGGCATGTCGCGGCGGTTCAGATTGCCGGTTTGGTTGCCCGGCGTATCGTTTGTTACCTGGAGGAAGCACAGCTCGTTGCCGCCGGCGAACGATTCGGCCTGATCCGGTTTGGCAGCCGCGTCGATGTCTATCTGCCCCCGGACGTGATGCCGATGGCCGTTGTCGGCCAGCGCTGCGTCGCCGGTGAAACAGTGCTCGCCGACCTGACGTCGAGGGAACCGGCGCGGACTGGCGAGGTACGGTGAGATGAGCCAGCCGCGGAGACTGCGCCGTTTCCGGGTGACGTCGCTCAGCACATTGATTCCGAATATGATTACTGTTCTTGCCCTGTGCTCTGGTCTCACGGGAATCCGGTTTGCCCTGCAGGAGCGATGGGAATTCGCTGTTGGCGCAATCGCGGTGGCGGCGATACTCGATACTCTCGATGGCCATATGGCGCGTCTGCTGAAGGGCCAGAGCCGGTTTGGCGCGGAGCTTGACTCGCTGTCGGACTTCATCAGTTTCGGGGTCGCGCCGGCCCTCATTCTGTTCTTGTGGACAACCGAGAGCGCGCGCGGCTTCGGCTGGATGGCCTCGCTGTTTTTTGCGATCTGCATGGCGTTGCGGCTGGCACGTTTCAACACCAAGCTGGATGCGCCGGATCCTCCGCCCCGGGTCAACAGGTTCTTTACGGGTGTGCCGGCACCAGCCGCGGCAGGAATTGCTTGTCTGCCGATGATCATCAGTTTCGAGATCGGGCAGAATCTGGCGGCCCAGCCGCATGCCGTCGCATTTTGGATGGTGCTGGTTGGCTTGCTGATGGTCAGCACCATACCCACCTATTCACTGAAAAGTGTAAGGCTGCCGCAGAAGCTGGTTCTTCCAATCGCCGTTTTCGGCGGACTGGTCATCGCCGGTTCACTGAGCGCGCCGTGGCTTACGCTTGGCGGCCTGATTGTCTGTTATATCCTGAGTATCCCGTTCAGCATGCGCGCGCGGCGGCTGCAGGAACGGCTCGAAGTGAGCAATGCCGGGACCGGCACGGCGCCAGAACGCGATTCATGACGCTCAAGGTGCGGCGCCTAAACCGGCAGTCAATCCCGACCACGTGACCTGTCACCGGGATGACCGGCCGCCAGAATGCAAAACCTGCTGTGTCCGAGCTGCCAGATGCCTCGCGGATATCCGGCCGGAGGCGGCGATACATCTCCGTAAGCGTTCGGTTGCCCGGTGACCGAACCGAATGAGTTATCGATTGGGGATTAATATACCAGTACCGCTTATGCACGTGGCTCCGGTGGCACACGATGTTGCCCCCGATGTCGACTATTCCCGGCACGCCGAACGCTACATGTGCGTTTCACCGGAGCCACGTGCATAAGCGGTATACCAGTTTACCCAACCTCTGCCAGATCAAGAGGTTGCGCTGATTCAGGCTGAGCCGGTTTCTGGAAGTCCCATTCCTTCTTGGGCGGCCCCTGCATGATCGACCGCGCGATATCCTCCGGCGTGTCGGGGATCGGTTCGATATCGGGATAGCGCTTGGTCATCGTCATCTCCTTCTGCTGCTATGCTGCCGAGGGAATCGACGGCTTCCTCCCCTCGAAATAGTCCTCGATGGTGTACAATTGCACCGTCGGAACATCCATGAACCGGCCCGCGCTCACAGCTGCATCGTGCATCCCATGCGTCACGCGATCTTCGAAGCATGTAAACACGCCGAGATCGGCACCGGCTTGTTGGCGCGCGCCGTTGAACGCCTGTATGTTGCCGGGGCCGGTTCTACCGCCCTTCACCTGTGAGACGATATCGATGAACCGCCCCTTGCGGATGGGGATGCGCCCGCGCCCGTCAATGCCGCCGTCGCCGCAGAAATAACCCATCATCCATTATAATTTTCAGGTAATGGCTCATGGTCGGGTCGCAATGAAGATAGATCGATCCGGTCGGCTTGAGAACGCGGTGGCACTCGCGTAGCCGGTTGGCCATGTATGACAGGGAGGCGAGTTGCGTTCCCTCGCCGAGAATCCGCCGCAAGCCCTCCATGGTATCCGCCAGGGCTCCCGGCGTTCCGGCCACGGCATGAAAGTCATCGACGGCTTCATGCCAGCGCCAGGTGTCATCGAACGCAACCCACTGAGCGCCGCCGATGAAGGCGTTGTAGAGCCGCTTCGAGTTGAACGGCGGGTCGAGATAGATCAGGTCTATCGTTCGTCGGCGATGTCTTGGCGCATCACATCAAGACAATCGCCGAAGTAGAGGCGATTCGGGGAGGCCATAACACCGCCCCTACGCGATCAAATCCCGATATGGTAGCCGCTTCCCTTCCAGGCCCCCTATGTCCCATCATGTCAATAGTGTCTGCCTCGCGGTCGTTGTGACGCCGCCTCGGACGCATGCAAGTCACTGTCACTAATTGATATCATTATGATTTAGACACTTACACATCTCCACCGTGGATTCGGCGCCCGGCCCGGGATCGGGATTACAATGCCGTCGGCCCGTTCTCTCCGGAGGATCTGTGGCCGCGCCAGGGCTTTCTCACAGGACCGTTTCGCGACATGGTCGTGCGTAGACGTCACTCGCATCGGCCCAACTACCGATCGGGCTGCCTAGCGACAGGTGGAAACGCATATCCCGATGGACAGAGACGCCAGTCCCCGCATGGAGATGACGAGCGCGCCGGACCGGATTGCGGACCGCAGGGTTTGTGCATGGGATGAACAGGCAGGGTTGAATTCAGTCGGACTGCGCCATGCCGACAGCGATGTCCGCTTGCCCTCGGGATCGCCGCCGCGCCCACCAGCTTGCGACATTCTCGCGGAACATCAGGGCGCAAGGCGTAACTACTAGGGTCAAGATACTGGCAAAGCCGAGACCGAACACCACGGCGGACGCGAGGGCGACCCACCATTGTGTCGACGGTGCACCGACCGTGACCTCACGGGTCAGAAAATCGATATTCACCTGCAGCACCATCGGCAGGAGGCCGAGAATTGTCGTGATCGTCGTCAGCAAGACAGGCCGGAGGCGTTGCGCACCGGTTCGCAGGATAGCGTCGAATGCATCTGTGGTGCGCTTTCGCATGTGATCGAAGGTGTCGATCAGGACGATGTTGTTGTTGACGACAATGCCGGCCAGCGCGATCACCCCGACGCCGCTCATGATGATGCCGAAAGGCTTGCCGGTCAGCATCAGACCGACCATCACCCCGATTGTCGACATGACGACGGCCGACAGGATCAGGACCGCGCTGTAGAAGCTGTTGAACTGTGTGACCAGAATGATCGCCATCACGAACAACGCGATACCGAAGGCTCGGCTCAGAAACGCCTGAGCTTTCGCCTCTTCTTCATTCTCGCCCTTGAAAATGATCGAGACCGAGTCCGACAGATCAGCCGATGCAATCCAGGCCTGGAGGTCCTTCACCATGTCATTGGCGAGAACTCCGGGCACGACGTCAGCCCTCGCGGTTATGACCCGGCGCGTATCGGAGCGCAGAATCGTTCCGACTTTCGGGGCCGGTGACCAGGTAATGAACGCGTCGATCGGCACCATTCCTTGCGCGGTCTTGATGCGGATTCTCTGAAGCTGATCAAGCTTGCGGTAGGTTTCGGGGTACCGGATGACAACATCGATTTCTTCGTCGCTGTCATTTGATCGATAATCGGTGATCTTCAACCCCTTGGTAATCAACTGCACATATTGGCCAACAAGCGACACATCAACGTCGAACTTGGCTGCCTGGCCGCGATCAACCATGAGACGCCATTCGATCCCGGGGATATCGCGTTCGTCCTCGATGTTCGTCAACCCCGGCATCGCGTCCATCTTCGCGCGGATGCGCGCGATCGTGTCTGTCAGAAGATCCCGGTCTATGCTGCTGACCTGGATCTGGACCGGTTTGCCGGTCGGAGGCCCGCCCTGCTCCTTCACTGGCTCGACGACAATGCCGGCATAGACCGAGGCGCGGTCCACGATATCATCGAGAATGTCCTGTGCTGGCGCGCGCTCGCTCCAATCCTTGAACTCCACCTGAATGGCGCCAATGACGTCACTGGCGACTCTCTGACCACCACCATCAATCTTGCCGACGACCGTATAGACCGACTTGAAGGCATCGATGGCCAGAACCTCGCGTTCGACATCCAGGACGAGGGTCGCCTTCTCTTCTGTCGAAAGATTGCCCCGCGCATGGACGTAGAGCTTGGCACTGTCAGGCTCGATATCGGGAAAGAACTCGATGCCACGGCCGACCGTCGCGTAAAGAACCTGGACCCCGATCAGGGCTGCGACCGCGCTAAGCAGAACCTTACCGGGATGCCGGAGTGCACGGCGAAGCATCACGATGTAGAGACCTGCAAGGCCACTGATGTCCGACAGATCGCCATTCTCCGCGGCAGCAAGCCGCCTTGAGGCCCGGGGATCTGCGGTTCCCGGTTTGCCGAACCAGGCGCCGAGCGCCGGGACGAACAGCAATGCCATCAGCAACGAGCCGCTCAAGGTTGCAACCAGGGTGATCGGCAGGAATTTCATGAATTCGCCGACGACGCCAGGCCAGAAAATCAACGGCATGAAGGCAGCCAGTGTGGTCGCGGTCGAAGCCGTGATCGGCCATGCCATGCGTTTGGCCGCATTGCCATAGGCGAGCAGACGGGGTTCTCCCTCGGCCATTTTCCGGTCGGCGTATTCGGTGACCACGATCGCGCCGTCAACCAGCATGCCGACGGCCAGAATCAGGCTGAACAACACGACGATATTGATCGTCAGTCCGAGTATCGACAGAACCAGGATACCCAGCAGGAAGGACCCGGGAATGGCAACGCCAACCAGGGCGCCGGACCGCCAGCCAAGCGCGCCGACGACCACGATCATCACCAGAACTACGGCGCTCAGCACATTGTTCTGGAGGTCGCGCAGCATCAACCGGATGTTGGTCGAGCGATCCCGGGAAAACGTCACGGTCACTCCCGACGGCCATTCGGCCTTCGCGTCTTCGACAACACGGCGAACATCTTCGATGGTTTCAATGATGTTTTCACCGATTCGTTTTGAAATTTCGAGGCCGATCGCCGGTTCGCCGGCAAGCCGGGTGATTGAGGTCCGATCCCGGAAGGCGCGTCGGACCTGTGCGATGTCGCCGATCGTGATCAGGGCGTCGCCTTCGACCTTGACAGGTTGCGAGAGCAGATCGGAAAGACCGGAATACCGTCCCGGGACCTTAATCGGGAAGCGGCCATTGCCGGTGTCGAGATTGCCGACGGCGACCAGAACGTTCGACCGGGCGACGCGCTGAAAAACCTCGACGGCATCGATCTGATAGCTGTCGAGAACCAAGGGATCGACGATGATCTCGATCAGTTCGGGGCGTTCTCCGGTCAGTTTGGCTTCCAGGACCGCGCTGATGCCCTCCACCTTGTCGCGCAGACCCCGCGCGAGGTGCAGAAGGGTCTTTTCCGGAATTTCTCCCGACAGGGTGACAACAAGGATCGGAAACAGGCTGAAATTGACTTCGTGCACGGTCGGCTCGTCGGTATTGTCAGGCAACTCCGGTTTGGCGAGGTCGACTTTTTCGCGCACATCGTTCAGGGCCTTGTCGACATCGAATCCGGCGTCGAATTCCAGAGTGACGCTGCCGCCACCTTGAAAGGCCTGCGAACGCATTTCCTTGACACCTTCAATGCCGCGTAACGAGGTCTCCAGCGGCCGCAATAAAAGCAGCTCGCTGTCTTCCGGCGAGATGCCGTCGTGATGCAACTGGACATAGATCAGCGGAATATTGATGTCCGGGTCCGCTTCCTTCGGGATGTCGATATAGGCGACTGTCCCCACGATCAGGATCAGCAGCAGCGCAGACAGCGTGGTCCGGAAACGCAACAGGGCCGCATTGATGATCGCGTTCAAGACGACGCGCCCGGTACAGTCTGTTCCGGGACCGGCTCCACGATATCGCCGGCGACAACAAAGTCCTGGCCGACGACAATGAGGGTCACGCTTTCGGGCAGGCCGGCGACGAAAATTTCCTTTTCGGTGCCGCCGAGGATCGAAACCGGAACGAACACGACCGTATTGTCCGCACCGACGATTTTCAGGCCGAGCTTGCCGCTGGCGTCGAGGGAAAACAGTGCGGCCGAAATCCGGTGCGCTGCGACCGGTTGCAGTGGCACCACAAGTTCGGCGGTAGCACCATCGATCAGCAGGGATTCGGGATTCGGGATTTCCAGTTCGACCTTGAAGGTCCGCGTGCTGCGTTCGGCCTCGGCCGACACGTAACGGATGCGGCCGTCGAGAACAACGCCATTGGTGAACCGGGCTTTCGCGGCTTGCCCCTTGCGCAGCTTCAGATAGTCCCGTTCCGAGACGTAAGCGGAGACGAGAACGGGGTCGAGGTCGATCAGCTCGCCGACCACATCGCCTTTTTGCAACACGTCCCCAAGTTCAACCGCGCGAACGTTCAGAATGCTGTCGAATGGCGCCCTGAACACGGTGTTGGCCAAGTCCGTCTCGATCCGCCTGAGTTGGGCAATTGCCGCTTGCAGGTTCGCATGGGTACTGGCGCGTCTGGTTTCCGTCTGATAGCCTTGGTTTGCGAGTTTCTCGGCCGCGGCGTTCTCGATTTCGCGCTGCCTGACCCTGGCTCTGGCTTCGGCGATACGCGCCGGCATGTCTTCGGGATCAAGCTCGGCCAGTATCTCATGTTGCTTGACCACTTCGCCTTGCTTGACGGCAAGACGCTGGACCCGGCCGTCGATCCGACTGCGGATGCTTATCCGGCGCGATGCTTCGGTCTGACCGGTGACCCGGATGACCGAAACATAGGTCTCGGCGGTAATCGTCCGGGTCCGGACCCGAGTGGGCATGGTGTCATTGGTGGCCTGACCTGCGTCAGGTTTGCCGGCCGGTTTCGCCGGAATCGGGTCAAACTGGCCGGAAATGATCCAGCCTGTCACGCCCAGCGCCAGAATGGCAGCCGCTACAACAGATCCCCGGACTCTCATTGATCGGCCATTCACACGAAACCCGGTTCAGCAATCCCGTTTTCGTTCTGCCAGCGGTCCGGGGCCGGATGACCGGACCGGGGAGTGTCGAGAGGACCAACCCTGATAATCCGGCCGCATCAGGCGCCATCTCCTTCTGAGCCATCCGGAACCGGGCATTGCGAACGTCATTGATCGAGTCCGGTACGGTGGGAATGGAAACGGCAGTTGTCAACATGTCTGACAGGACTATAAGTGGGCGATTCGGCGCCGGATACAACCGAGCTGACAAGAAATCGCTGCACGGAGTCTGGACGGATCGGATCAGAAGGTTTCAATCCAGGGACGAAGCTCGATTTCCCAGGCCCAGGAACTCCGGTGCTGGCGATGAAATTCGAGATAAGTCTCGGCGATCGCATCGGGGTCAAGCATGCGGTCGTCACCGGAATCATGCCGTTCCGGACGATGCTCGGCTCGGATGCCGCCATCGATCACGAAATGGCCGACATGGATGCCTTGCGGATGGAGTTCCCGCGCCATCGCCTGGGCAAGGCCACGCAGGCCGAATTTGCCCATGGCAAAGACGGACGAGCGCGAATACCCCTTTACGCTGGCCGAGGCGCCGGTGAAGAAGATGCTGCCCGTTCCACGCTCCAGCATCCGCCGGGCTGCCTGCCGGGCGACCAGGAAGGCGCCAAAGCAGGTGATATTGATGGCCTCGCGGGTTTCCACCGGATCGCATTCGGTCAGGGCGCCGCGGACCCGGGCCGAAGGGTTGTAGACCACAAGGTTCGGCGTGCCGATCGCAGTATCGGTCGCCTTGAACAGATCAGCCACGCTGTCGATGTCGCCGGCGTCGCAGGCATGAACTGCCGCGCCGGTTTCAGTTGCGAGGCCGGCAAGTTTCCCGGTGTCCCGAGCCGCGAGTGCCACCTGCATACCCTGTTTTGCACAAAGCCTGGCCAGTGATGCGCTCAGGCCTGGCCCGGTTCCGATGATGAGTGCGGAGTCCGTCATGATGTCCTACCTTTTCTTTCCTCTGGTGGGTGGTGGACGGATCACGTCGAAGGGTTCGGGGAATTCCCCGACCGGAACCTCGATCAATGTCGGTCGGTCGGAAAGAAACCCTTGATTCAACGCAACTGCAAGTTCGTCCGGGGTGTGAGCTCTGAGGCCAAGGGCCCCGAAACTTTCGGCCAGCCTTACAAAATCCGGGTTGGTGAACCGCGAGGCGATGACCCGGTTGTCGTGAAGGTCGCGTTGCATCCGGAGGACATTGCCGTAGGCGCCGTCGGCAAACACGACTGCGACCAGATTGATGCCGTGATGAATCGCCGTGGCAATTTCCGGCATGGTGTACATGAAGCCGCCATCGCCGTTGATCGAGAGAACCGGCTTGTCGGGATGGGCGATCTTCACGCCGAGCGCGGTCGCATAACCGTAGCCGAGTGTACCTTGGAAACCGGGCGTGACGATGTGCCGCGGCCGATAGACCGGGAAGCCGACACGCGAGACATAGCCGATCTGGGTAAATTCGTCGACGAACAGGCCGTCGTCCGGCAGGACATCGCGCATGACCCGCAGCCATGCCATCTGCGGGCCGGCGAGATCCTCCATGATCTTCGCTGCCTCGGCCTTGACGTCGAGCATTTC
Organism: Thalassobaculaceae bacterium; assembly: GCA_963422445.2. Lineage (GTDB taxonomy): Bacteria > Pseudomonadota > Alphaproteobacteria > Thalassobaculales > Thalassobaculaceae. Next base: position 6,210,480 of record OY729512.2, on the reverse strand, counting down.
ATCCCGCCGCGAGGGCCGCTTCCGATTATGTTTCGGCAGGGCGTCGAGCAGCATGCGGGTTGCTTCGCGGGCGTCCGCGACGATACCGACATCCGGTGTCATCACGCGATCGAGTTCGGTCGGATCGATATCGATATGGATGATCCTGATATCGTCGTCCATGCCCCAGGTCATCCGTTCTGACTGCAGGCGTGAGCCGATGGCAATGGCAACGTCGCAACGCCGCCAGAGGATCGCGGCGGAAGTCGTGACATGAGCGAGGTAATGACGCTCGTCAAGGATCCCGCGACCATGCTGATATCCGGTGACCGGCGCTTGCAGCATCTCGGCGAGTTCGCGGACTTCCGCGCAAGCGTCGTAGGCGCCGCTGCCGACAAAGATCATCGGCTGTTTCGCATTGCCGAGAAGCTTTGCCGCCTCTTCGATCCGGTCAGGATCGGGCGCTGGCGGTGCGTCGGCCGGGGTTTGGCCGTGGAGTTCGACAGCGGCCTTTTGCCACATGATGTCCATTGCCATTTCAAGGCCGACGGGCCGCGGCCGGCCCGAGCGTAGTTGACGAAAGGCTTCGCTGACAGTCGCCGGCACGGTGCTCGGATGGTCGATGCGGGCGGCGTATTTGCACAAACCCTGCATGACCTGGAGCTGTTCCGGGATTTCATGCAGCATGCCGTGACCACGGCCGATCGACCCCGAGGGGATCTGGCCGGTCAGCGCCAGAACCCGGCTATTGCAGCCATAGGCGGTCGCAAGCGCGGCCGTGGTGTTGAGCAATCCCGGTCCCGGAACCACGGCATAAACGCCGGGCTTGCCCGTGGATTGTGAATAACCGAAGGCCATGTAGGCGACGCCTTGCTCATGGCGGGCATTGACGACGGAGATTGCGTTGCTGGCATCATGCAGGGCGTTGAACATCGGGTCGAGCTGGATCCCGGGCAGTCCGAACACCGTCTCCACGCCTTCGGCAACCAGCGTACGGACTAGCGCTTCGCCTCCGGTCATGATTTCCGTTTCGCCTCGCGTCATCACCCTGTCTCCCTTCCTGCCGCTTTCGAGATCTACCGGTTCGTCTTCGCATTCGATGACGTGTCGAGATCCTCGCCGCTGTCGATCGGGGGATGCAGCAACAGATGCCGGGGCGCCCTGATCGGCAGTTCGAGGAGCAGATATGACAATGTCTTGCCATGTTGATCGATATTCAGCGCCGCGTTGACCCCGCCTTCGAGGACGTCCTCGATCACGAAGTTGAGCGCCGGCAGGTTCGGCAGTTCGTAGCGGGTGACCTGTCTGGCGCCCTTATGCGCAAACAGGGCCTGAACCCGCTCTTCCGTCACGTGATTGCGCAGCAGGTCGTAAGCGTCCGGTTTGTAGGGAATCAGGCTGATATTGGATCTGTTGCCCTTGTCGCCGGCCCGGGCATGCGCGAGTTCGTGCAAACGGGTTTCCAGGACGGCGCCGGACCCGGTCACGCCAGCTCCTCACGCAGGCTGACGCGCGGGGTGACAACGCGTCGGTCGATGAGGATCGATGCGGTGTGTACCTGGTCTGTCAGGTGCTGCCGGAATCCGCCACCGGCCGCCGGACCGCTGCAATACAGGCTCAGCATTTCCTGATTGATGCGTTCGATGCGATCTCGGTCATGGTCACGCGATGCGATCCGGACGCGATAATCGCCATCGGCCGGCCAGTCATAGCCGGCGCCGCGTTCGCCGGCATCCCCGTCGTGAACGCTGACGGTACCGAGAATATCGAACCGGATCGGGCAGTTCGTGCCGATCTCGCGGTATCGCTGCTTCAGGACATCGACCGCCAGACGCGCCCGTGCGAGGGCATTCGGACCGGCATAGGTCATCTCAGCTTCTCCCATCCAGCCGCCGTTGACGCTGATCGTCGCCTTGAGGGTGTCCGGACGCGGTTTGCCGCGGGCGCCGGTCACACGGACCCGGTCGGGGCCGACTTCGTCGACCTTGACGCCGGTGATGTCGAGAATCACGTCCGCCGTGTAATAGTTCGCCGGGTCATGGATCTCGTAGAGCAGTTGTTCCTTCACGGTCCGGGCCGAGACCAGACCGCCGGTTCCATCCGGTTTGGTGACGGTCAATGCGCCGTCGTCCTCGACTTCGGCAATCGGAAAGCCGACCCGTGCGAGATCTGGCACGTCCTTGTAGCCGGGATCGGCAAAATAGGCGCCGGTAACCTGACCGCCGCATTCCAGCAGATGGCCGGCCACGGTGCCGGCAGCAAGACGCGGCCAGTCGTCTTCGGTCCAGCCGAATTCGTGGATCAGCGGCCCGAGCGTCAGGGCCGGGTCGGTGCAGCGTCCGGTCACGACGACATCAGCGCCCTGATCGAGCGCTTCGGCGATTGGCCGGGCGCCGAGATAGACGTTGGTCGCGATCATCTCCTTCTCGCCGATCTCAAGTCCCTCGATGGTCGGGACTGCACGGATTTCGGCTTCGGAGAGGACCTGCAAAAGATCGTCGCCTTCGATCACGGCAACTTTCAGCCGGTGACAACCGAGATTCCGGGCCAGTTCGACAATCCGCTGACCGGCTCCGGCGGGGTTGGCCGCTCCGAAGTTCGAGACGATGCGGATGCCGTTTTCGTGGCAGCACTTCAGGATCGGCCGCAGATAGGGCTCGAGAAAGGGTGAATAGCCGCCATCCGGATCCTTGCGCCGATGCTTCTGGGCCAGCGCCAGGGTCCGTTCCGCCAGTGTCTCGAAGATGAGATAACGCGGCCCGTCGCGTCCGGTCAAGCTCTCGACAACCGGGATCGAGGCGTCGACCCGGTCGCCCGAGAAACCCGCGCCGCAGCCGATATGCACAATCTTTCGGGTCATGTCGCGAGATCCTTTCATCGCGATCATCAATACATGGAAGAGCACTGGCATGCACGCCTTTGTTCACGGCGATCCTGCGTCAAGGTCTGACTGCTTTTCAGGCATTGCGCGCAGCGTGCTGCATCATGAGTCCCTGGCAATATCATGGCATTCTTGAGCTCCGGCAATGTACGGCCCGGCTGCGAGCGCCTGAATGGCCTGGATCAAGGTAACGGCGCAGGTCCGTGTCTGCCCCTTTCCGGAGCGCGCCACCGTTCAGCGGCGGATGTTTCGAAAATCGTCTTCGGCGGCGGATGCCAGGCGGATTTGCCGTTGGCGGTCGCCTGTCATCGGTTGCCGGCGGCTCTTCAGGGTTGTTTGGCGAGGGCGTCGTCCGCCTGGGCCGCCAGATAACCGTGTAGCGGATTGATGGTATCGAAACCACGGAAGCGTCCCGCTTCGATATCGGCGATGCGGACATCGGTGGCTTCACGCAATGTCTTCAGACGCAACTCGTCCTCTGTCTCCTGTCGTTCGATCAGCCTGATGCCCTCGCGGATCATGTCATTGGCGTTCTGATAGCGTCCAGACTCAAGCAGTTTTGTCATCAAGGCAGCCTGACAGTCCGTCAGGACGATATTGCATGTTGACATAATCGATGTACCGTTTATGCACGTGGCTCCGATGGTACACGATGTTGCCCCCGATGTCGACTATTCCCGGCACGCCAAACGCTACATGTGCGTTTCACCGGAGCCACGTGCATAAGCGGTATAGATGTTTCTCATTCGAAACAATGTTGGCATGACATGCCATGGTTCCACGCTAGTGGATTGATTTCAACGTTTGAATCTCTCTTTTTCTTGCTGCGATGCTGGTGTCGGGATCGGCGGTTCATACGAAGGGCTTGGCTTCGGTGGTGTCGTGGTCGTCGATGACGCGGCGGATGGCGTCCTGGAGTTCGCGTACGGAGCGGAAGACGCCGTATTTGAGACGGCGTCGTGTCAGCTTGGCGAAGACGCCTTCGAGCGCGTTCAGCCACGCGCTCGAGGTGGGGTGACGTGGAAGGTCCAGCGCGGATGGCGTGCGAGCCAGACCCGGACTTCCTTGTGCTTGTGAGTAGCGTCGTTGTCGAGGATGGCGTGGACCGGGACGCCGGCGGGTATCGTGCGCGCGATGCGGTTGAGGCATCTCGGGAACTCCTGGTGGCGATGCCGGCTGGCATGCTGGCCGATGACCGTGCCGTCGAGCACGGTCAGGGCGGCAAACAGCGTCGTCGTGCCGTTGCGCTTGGAATTTTGCGCCGGCCGGGCTGCTTGAGGACCGCGGCCCACAGGCTGCGCAGCGCTCCTGACGTGTGACCGAAGCTCCGTGTGGCGTCTTCGAGGTCGAGCTTCTCGACGAAGAGCGCCCGCAAGGCCTCGTATTGTCGATGGGTACTGTTTTACGGAGTGAGGACGTGATGCATGTGGTCTTGCCTGTCAATCCGCTCGTTAGCCTGTGATGTTCACAACATTTTGTCAAGTCGGCGGCTTCAACCGTGCTCGCATGCGTTGACCCTGGATATGATGGTTTGGGATCAGGAAAACGGATTTACGGGCAGATCAGGTGTTCTGGCGTGATCATTCGGGCGTTCGGGACACGCGGTGCGGTCTGGCCAAGCGGGCGCGTCATCACTATTACAACGTGTTTATGTCATGCCAACAGGCAAAACAACATGCGATCGACAACGCCGAACCCCAGGCATGCCCGGACACAGGGGGGCATCAGAGTCCCCGATTACATGGATCAGAATCTTCGTTGGGGATTCAGAGCTTGATCTGAAACTGGTTGGCTGGTCTCGCATGGTGTCTCTTCATGGGTGAACAATCACACCATGGGCGCGCATCATGCCTTGGAACGAGACCGTCTGGGACCAGTATAGCCGCAAGACGGGGCGTTACGAAAGCGATCTGACCGATGCCGGGTGGACCTTGCTGGAACCGCTTTTTCCACCGTCGTGATTTGCGGACGACGTGCGTACTGGTAGGGTCGCGATCTTGAGAAAGAGGTCTGCGGCCAGAATGGCCTGAGGAGCATCTTCAAGACATCTTCGCGCCGGAAACTGAAGCCGCGCCGGTTCTCGACGGAGCCGCTCCCGGGTTCGTCGGTCCTGCGGTTCTCACGCAGGATCACGGCGATCGGGATGGTATTGATGATGGCGCTGTTCGCCGGTGCGTGTCCGGTGTGGGCCGTGCTGTCGTCTTCTTTGAAGATACGGTCCCGGACATTGTGACGGTTTTCGACCAGCCAATGGCGGCGGTTCCAAGCGAGCAGGTCTTCCGGTATTGCGCGGCTGGCGCTGACGGAAGTCATGCCGAAGGCGTATCATGCAAAAACAAGCGTGAATTATTGAACGGGTCACCGACGTGCGCTTTTCCTGGGGCATTCGCAGGGTCTGCCGCTTGTGAGGCCGCCAGGACAATCCTTAAACGTGCATGTTTCGCAATTGAAGAGTTCGACAAGAACGATGCCTGCCACTTGATCGAAGCAATGAAGAGCCTCTGCAGCACCCGTTGCTGAAATCCGGTTCGTCAAGTCGGTTCGACACGATTCGCGATAACAGACCTTGACGGATCGGGACTGTTCCGGATGACCGGGTTCCTGTCGGACGGCTGACTCTTGCGAGTCGCCCCGTCATGGTGGATCATGTCGGAGATGACGGATGGCAATGGTTTCATCGGCTGCGCGGGCAGTGTTAGGCTGTCGCGACTTCAACCGGACCGAGAGGACATGATGGTACGTTTGGCCGGCAAGGTAACATTGATCACGGGCGGTGGTGGCGGCATCGGGCGCGCGACTGCAATCCGGTTTGCCGAAGAAGGGGCGCGCGTCGTCGTTACTGATATCGATACCGAACGCGGCTCGGAATCGGCACGGCTTGCGAAAGAGGCGGTTGGCAATGGCGGCGGCGATGCGGTCTTTATCGAAACCGATGTGACCAGTCACGAAAGTGTCAAGACGGCGGTTGCCGAAGCTGTCGAACGATTCGGCGGGCTGCATGTACTGCACAACAATGCCGGTGGCTCGACCATGCAGGATGGCCCGGTGACCGAAGCGCCGGATGAGGAATTCTGGCGGGTCATCAAGCTCGATCTCTATGGTACGTTCGTTTGCTCGAAGCATGGCATACCGGCGATCGCCGCGTCGGGCGGCGGGTCGGTGATCAACATGGCGTCGAATGTGGCGTTGATGGCGTTGCCGGGACGGGACTGTTATACCGCCGCGAAGGGTGGCGTTGCGTCAATGACGCGCTCGATGGCGGTGGAGTATGCTGGTGACAATATCAGGGTGAACGCGATCGCGCCGTCGGTCACTCTCTCCGACCGGGTGAAGAAGCTGCTCGAACAATCACCCGACATCCAGAAACTTTCAGAACAGCATCTGCTCGGTTTTGGACAGCCAATACATATTGCCAACATGGCAGTGTATCTTGCGTCCGATGAATCCGAGATCACGACCGGACAGGTGTTGTCTGTTGACAGTGGCGTCACGGTCTATTGAGACCGGGCGCCGGACGCTGACTGGTTCTTGCGATGTTGGACGCGGTCGTGCAGATGTATTGCAGGCATTCTCCAGTCATTCCGAATGGCGAGACCGACATGCATGGTGAACATGGTGAGGAACTGCCAGATGATGAGCAGAAGCGCCTGGCATTGCAGATGATCCTTGAGACCTGGGACGACGCGTTGTCGCGCGGAGTATCGTCGGAAATGATTGCATCTTCGGCGATCTTTGCAGCCCTCACCGATATGATCGAGCATTATGGTGAGGACTCCGTCGCCGAAATGGTCGCCGAATGGCCTGATCGTATCCGTAACGGTGAATTCACCCTTGCGGAAACCATGCGGACTTGACGGCGCCGCGCCCGGTCCGATGTTAATGTAGACAATTTCTCGAACGGCCCCGGATTGGCCCTGTGCAGGGATGCGACAGATACCACTACCACCGTCATTGAGGACTTGCTATCATCGCGCCCGTTTGCGCATGGATATGTCCGGCCGGAGGAAAGGGGAGGTTAGGCAGCGATGTTTGCGAAGACATCGTTCAGGAAGAACATTCATTACGGTACGCTGACGGTCCTTGATGCCAAGGGGCGAACGCATTGCTTCGAGAGCCCGACAGGTCCTCATGTGACAATTCGTCTGACGGACCCGGCTCTCCATTACCGATTTTTCTACAACGTGCAGCTTGCGATGGGCGAAGCCTATATGGCTGGCACCCTGATCATCGAGCAAGGTACGTTGCGTGAGTTCATGGACATCTGTCTCGGCAACATCCGACAGATCGACAATGCGCCCCTGCAGCGCATTTTGAACATGGCGCGCAACATTCATGCAGCCGTGCGCACCCACAATCCGATCGGACACGCTCAGCGCAAGGTCGCGCATCACTACGACCTCAAGGACGACCTGTTCGACCTGTTTCTCGACAGCGACCGGCAGTATTCCTGCGCTTACTTTGCGAGGCCGGATGAGAGTCTCGAAGTTGCGCAATATCGCAAGAAAGCCCATCTGGCGGCGAAGCTGTTGCTTGAAGATGGCCAGCGAGTGCTCGACATTGGCTCAGGCTGGGGTGGTCTTGGCCTGTTCATGGCGGATCGGGCGCAGATCACGGTTGACGGGGTTACCCTGTCGGCCGAACAACACAAGGTCAGCAACGAACGGGCTTGGCGCGCCGGGATGTCCGATCGCGTGCGCTTTCATCTGAAGGACTACCGGGAACTTGATGAAACGTATGACCGCATCGTCTCGGTCGGGATGCTCGAGCATGTCGGGCCGCGGCATTATGGCGAGTATTACAACAAGATTGCCGACCTGCTGAGCCCGAGTGGCGTCGCGTTGATCCATACTGTCGGGAAGTTCAACGAACCCGGGCCGCTGAACCCTTGGATCGAGCGCTACATCTTCCCCGGCGCCTACACGCCGACCCTGTCGGAGCAGATGCCGTGGATCGAGCGGGCCAATCTCTATATCACCGATGTCGAGACCCTGCGGCTGCATTATGCCGAGACCTTGCGGTGTTGGTACGAGAATTTCCAGCGCAATCGACAGGCGGTTGCCGAGATGTATGACGAACGCTTCTGCCGGATGTGGGAGTTCTATCTGACTGGTTGCGAATACGCCTTCCGGCACGGCATCCTGGCAGTGTTCCAGATGCAGGTCTCGTCCGGTCTCGATGTGGTGCCGTTGACCCGGGACTACATCGGTGAATTCGAGCGCGCCCACCCCGCTGTCGAGGATGCCCCCTGGACGTTGAAGCAGGCCGGTGATTGACGGCCCGGATGGCGCTGGCGACGCTCGCTGCCAGGGTCAACGGCAATTCGGCCCTGGTCCGGCGTGGCCACCGCTTGACGACGGATGTCCTGATCGAAATCGGCGAACGGCTGTTTCACGTTTCGGTCGAACAGGGCCGGATCGGTTCGGTTGAGGAGGGCTCGTTCATCATGCGCCGCTGGGGTTTCGCGCTCCGCGCTCCGGAAGCGGTCTGAACGGCATTCTGGTCCGCGTCACCGGTGCCGGGTTTTCACGATATCTTCGCGATGAACCGTTTTGGACACTGCCGGGTCGATGGCGATATCGATCTGTTGCTGTCAAATCTCCGCTATGTGAAGGAGATGCTCGCGGTGCCCAGGCTGGCTCCCGGCGGCATTCCGCATGGTTGAGTTCGAGCCCATTGTCGGGCGGTATCTGAGAATGCCGGTCGCAGGTCGCGATCACCGGATCTATTTCGAGGAGGCTGGCAGAGGGGGTCCGATGGTCTGTCTGCATACCGCCGGCGCTCATTCCGGTCAGTTCAGGCACATCATGTGTGACTCTGCGGTCACCGACCGGTTCAAGGTTCTCGCGTTCGACATGCCCAGGCACGGCAAATCGTTGCCGCCGCCAGGCTGGCAGGATGAGGAATATCAACTGACCAGCGACTTCTATGTCGCGGCGATCATCGGGTTTCTTGACGCACTCGGTCTGAAACAACCTGTTGTCATGGGATGTTCGATGGGCGGGCGGGTGGTCTTGCGGCTGGCGCGTGAGCATGGCGAGCGGTTTGCCGCGGTTATCGGGCTTGAAGGCTCGGATCATCCGGCGCCATGGTATGACAATAGCTGGCTTGCGCATCCGGACTTCATGAACGGCGAATTTCTTGGCGCTCTGGTTTCGGGTCTGTGCGCGCCGCAGAGTCCGGACGAGTTCCGGTGGGAGACATTGTGGTACTACTATCAGGGCGCCGCCGGGGTATTCTTGGGCGATATGCGTTTCTTCCGGACCGATTCCGAGTATGGCGATGACAGCGGCGCTATCGACACCGCGGTTTGTCCGGTCTATCTCATGACGGGAGAATACGACTATTCATGCACGCCGGAGGCGACCATCATGAAGGAGCTCGGGCATTTTCCGATGAGCGAAAGCCCGGCGAGGTTCCGGATATATCTGTTGCCAGTCCTGGACAGGATTGCGACCCGTAAAACAGTGGGAGAGGACAGATGAACCAGTTGTCGATGGAGTTCAGCGTGGACCGCTCACGGATGAGTGATGCGGAGTGGGATTTGCGGGTTCAGCTTGCAGCCGCCTATCGTCTGGTCGATCACTTTGGGTGGACGGAATTGATCTATGGACATCTGACGGCGCGGGTTCCCGGTCCGGATCCACATTTTCTGATCAACCCGTTCGGCCTGAACTATGACGAGATCCGCGCCTCGAATCTGGTCAAGATCGATGTTGATGGTGCGATTGTCGACGACACGCCATTTGGTGTGAACCACGCCGGGTTCGTCATTCATTCTGCGGTCCATATGGCGCATTCGGAACAGAACCGGGTCGTCATGCACACCCATACCCGTGCCGGTATGGCGGTGGCCGGCGTCAGCGAAGGCCTGAGACCGATCAGCATGTTTGCCACGACCTTTCACAAACAGCTTGCCTATCACGACTATGAAGGCCCGAGCCTGCATCTTGACGAGCGGGAACGCCTGCTGCAGTCGCTTGGCGAGCACAAGGCCATGATTCTAAAGAATCATGGCCTCTTGACGGTCGGACGCACGGTTCCGGCTGCGTTTCTGCGTCTCTATCGCCTTGAACGCGCATGCCAGATCCAGGTTGATGCGGGCGGTTGCGGAACATTCGCGGTACTTGGCGACAATACTGCGACCAAGTCCGGTCAGGAGATCGATGGTTATGCGGACACTTTCGACGCGGATGGTTTTGGTCAGATGGAATTTGCCGCGTTGATGCGGAAGCTCGACCGGACCGACTCGAATTACCGGGACTGACGGGTTTCGTGGCCGCCTCGGACCGAGATAACGCCTCCAGACCGTTCTGGCAGGTCAAGACTCTCGGCGAAATGTCGCATGACGAATGGGAATCCCTGTGCGATGGCTGTGGCAAATGCTGCCTCATCAAGTTGATCGACGATGTCACCGATGATCTGCATCACACGTCGGTTGCGTGCCGCTTGCTGGACTGTGACAGTTGCCGGTGCGGCGACTACGCCAATCGCAAGATCATTGTCGACGACTGTGTAGTTCTGACGCCGCGGATGGTCGAAGAGTTGCCCTGGATGCCGTCGACCTGCGCGTACCGCCTGTTGCATGAAGGCAGGCCGTTGGCCTGGTGGCATCCGCTGATCTCCGGCCGCGCGGAGACGGTTCACGAGGCGGGAATTTCGGTGCGTGGCCGCGCGACTCCAGAATATCTTGTCGCGGACGAGGCGCTGCCGGACTATATCGTCGACTGGCCGGATTAAGTGCCCCCTTGCGTTCGTCCAGGGTCCCCCTAACTGTAGTGCGGTTTGACGGAGGCGGGAGAGCTCGATGGGTCGAGGGATGTGGATTCTGGCTGCGGTGTTCGCAGTCATGGCGATCGCGATGATCTACCAGTCCGAGGTTGGCGGCGGCATCGACCGGCCCTGGGCGGAGTGTCAGGAAAGCCTTGTACAGAAAATGTTGACGGGGGACTGCACTCCGCGCAGCGGCAGGTTTACTGTTCCGGCACCAACAACCGAATGACGATGGCCGGGTGCCGGACCGGATCCGGCACGGGGTGATACACATTGCGGTCAGCAGTCCTGCTCGGCGGATACCGGAGAGACACCCCCGTCGCGCTTGCCTTCTTCGATGCGGTATTGACGGAAACCGGGGACAGGGCAGATGGAGCGCCGATCCACATTGGCTTGCAGGGTGCTGCTGTCAGCGTCCCGCGCGTCTTTCAGATGATTGAGCAGGGAGGTCTTGCCGGCAATCAGAATGCGTGCCGCAGCACGGGCGACGGGAACGAAATCGGGTCCGGTGAGATCGTCGTGACAGAACGGGACTGTGTTTCGAGGTGCTACTCTTCGTGGTCAGGATGACAATCTGTCGTATAGTGGCGTCCTCGCTCTGTTTGTCCTTTACCTCGGGAACCCGTGTTCATGACGATCGATCTCGCCCTGTTTTCCGCGACCGAACTGCTTCACGCCTACGCCGCCAAAACGCTTTCACCGGTTGAGGCGACCGAAGCAGCCCTGGCCCGGATCGACAAGTACAACGGAACCTTCAACGCGTTCCGGATGGTCGACCCGGAAACCGCGCTGGAGGCGGCACGGGCATCGGAAGCCCGATGGGCCAGAGGCGAACCGGTGGGTCTGGTCGACGGCGTGCCGACCACGATCAAGGATCTCAATCTGACACGCGGCTGGTCGACACTGCGCGGTTCACTGACCGTTGATCCGGACGGGCCGTGGGATGCGGACACTCCGCCCGTGGCCCGCCTGCGCGAACATGGTGCGGTTTTTCTCGGTAAAACCACAACGCCTGAATACGGTTGGAAAGGAGTGACCGACAGTCCGCTCACGGGCGTCACCCGCAACCCTTGGAATTCCGAAAGAACACCGGGCGGATCGTCTGGTGGTGCCGCTGTCGCCGCGGCAACCGGAATGGGCGCGTTGCATCAGGGCTCCGATGGCGGCGGTTCAATTCGCATACCGGCCGGCTTTACCGGAATATATGGTATCAAACCGACATTTGGTCGGGTGCCGACCTGGCCAGCGAGTGGGTATGGAACCTTGTCGCATCAGGGACCGATGACCCGAACGGTGGCTGATGCCGCGCTCATGCTTACCGTCATGGCGCATCCCGATCCGTCGGATTGGTATGCGCTTCCCGCGTCAGGGACGGATTGGCGGCACGCTCTGGGCATATCGGTCAGGGGTTGGCGGATTGCCGTCAGCCTGGATCTCGGCCATGCCAGAGTCGATCCCGGGATCGTCGCTTTGGTCGAGGCCGCAGTCGAGGTGTTTTCGGCCCTCGGAGCTCATGTTGAAGTGGCCGATCCGGGGCTGGGCGATCAGCACGACATGTTCCGCACATTCTGGTATACAGGTGCGGTCCGTCTGCAGAGCACGATGACGGATGAGCAGCTTTCCCGCCTTGATCCGGGTTTCCGGGATGTCGCGAAGGTTGGAGCGGAAATCACGCTTGCGGAGTGTCTTGACGCCAATGCCGCGCGCGAGACGGCCGGCTGCAAACTCAATTGCTTTCTGGACGCCTATGACTTGCTGCTGACCCCGACCTTGCCGATACCGGCCTTCGAGGCCGGTGAGGAAGTGCCCGTTGGCTCGACTATGGATCGTTGGACGCGCTGGACACCGTTTTCCTATCCGTTCAATCTGTCGCGACATCCGGCCGCAACGATTCCCTGCGGTTTCTGCAGCGATGGCCTCCCGGCTGGGCTGCAGATCGTCGGCCCGATGAATCGTGAGGACAAGGTTCTGGCCGCATCGCGTGCCTATGAAACGGTCCGGCCGGTCATATTGCCGGTCCTCGACTGACCGGGTTCCAGTTCCCGGGCAGCCGGACGGACTGGACGGCGAAGATGTCCAACTGCGAGACATGGCCTGCTTCCCGGCGGATCGGGTCCGCGCAACCGGTCAGGCATCGACGTCAATGACGATGACAAGGTCGCGGGTGTCGACCTGGTGGCCGGCTTCGACGACGATGTCCGCGACGGTCCCCAAGACTTCCGAAAACACCGTGCTTTCCATCTTCATGGCTTCGATGGTGAACAGGGGGTCACCGCGTTCGACCGTATCGCCGGAATGGACCGCGATTCCGACAATGCGGCCCGGCATCGGGGCGCCGACATGGCCGGTTTCCGTATCGTCCGCCTTGCGCCGTCCGGTTCCGGCGGTGGCGATGGCGCGATCGACAACGCGCACGGTGCGCGGTTGCCCGTTCAGCTCGAAAAACAATGTGTGGTAGCCTTCGGAGTCGGCTTCGCCGCCGGCGCGATAGGTCACGAGCAGGGTTTTCCCGCGTTCAAGTTCGATCTCGAATTCCTCATCGAGGTCGGGGCCATAAAAGAAGGCCGGAGTCGGCAGAACGCTGACATCGGCATAGGTTCGCCGATGGGCTGCATAGTCGAGAAACACCTGTGGATACATCAGATAGGACGCGAGCTCGTTGTCACTGATCGTGCGCCGGGTCTTCTTTTCCGCCTCGGTGCGTGCCGCGTCGAGATCGGCCAGTGGCAGGGTTGCTCCGGGACGTTCGCTCAAGGCGGTCCCGCCTTTCAGAACTTTCTGCTGCAATACCGGTGGAAAACCGTCGGCCGGCTGGCCGAGTTCACCCCTGAAGAGTTCCACAACCGAAGTCGGGAAGGCAACATCATGATCGGGGTCGGCGATCTCTTCCGGCGTAAGCCCGCTGCTGACCATGGTCAGGGCCATGTCTCCAACCACTTTCGATGTCGGCGTCACCTTGATGATATCGCCGAACAGCGCGTTGACCTCGCAATAGGCCTGTTCGACCTCGGGCCAGTGTTTCTCAAGGCCGAGCGCACGGGCCTGTTCGCGAAGATTGGTGAACTGGCCGCCAGGCATGCCGTGTTCGAAGACCGTCGACGATCCCGAACGCAGGTCACTTTCGAAGGCGCCATAGCTGTGGCGAACTTCCTCCCAATAGGCATTGATCTGGCGCAGGGCATCGCGTTCGAGGTTCGGATCCCGCGTGTGGCCGCGCAGCGCTTCGGCGATGGCCCCGAGGTTTGGCTGCGAGGTCAGACCACTCCATGAATCCATCGCTGCATCGACAGCATCGCAGCCGGCTTCGGCTGCCGCGAGTACGGACGCGGCCGAGATGCCGCTTGTGTCATGGGTATGGAAGTGCAGCGGGATCCCGACCTCTTGTCGGAGTGCCGTGATCAGCAGGCGCGCCGCCTCGGGTTTGCAGAGTCCCGCCATGTCCTTGATGGCAATGATATGGGCGCCGGCCGCTTCAAGCTCCCGGGCAATCCCGATGTAATAGGTCAGCCCGTATTTGCTGTCCGGATTCGTGAGGTCGCCGCTGTAACAGATCGCGGCCTCGCACAGTTTCTCCTGCTCGAGCACGGCGTCCATCGCAGTTCGCATGTTCTCCACCCGGTTCAGGCAGTCGAAGACGCGGAACAGGTCGATTCCGGTGCTTGCGGTCCTGTGGACGAAGAAGCGGACAATATTGTCCGGGTAGTTCTTGTAGCCGACGCCGTTGGCGCCCCGCAGGAGCGCCTGGAGGAGTATGTTGGGCACCGTTTCGCGGATTGCGGCCAGTCGATCCCACGGATCCTCTTTCAGGAATCGCATCGCAACATCGAACGTCGCACCGCCCCAGCATTCCAGAGACAGAAGATTCGGCAGCAGGCGGGCGTAACGCGGCACCACTGCCAACATATCGATCGTGCGCATCCGGGTGGCGATCAGCGACTGATGGGCGTCACGCATCGTGGTGTCGGTGATCAGGGTTTGCGGCTGTTCGCGCATCCAGGTTGCAAACCCTTTGGGGCCAAGCTCGTCAAGCCGCTGGCGGCTGCCGGGTTGCGGTTCACCGGCCGGGAGCTGCGGCAAGCGGGCTGTCGGCATGCGGTCGGGACGCTTGCGCCCGGCAACATCGGAATTGCCGTTTATCAGAACATCACCGAGAAAGTTGAGAAGGCGGGTCGCGCGATCCCGTCGCGGCTTGAAATCGAACAGGGCAGGCGTGTCGTCAATGAAGGTCGTGGTGACTGCGCCACGCCGGAAATCCGGATGTCCGACAAGGGCTTCCAGAAAACGGAGATTGGTGGCGACTCCGCGAATCCGGAATTCGCGGAGTGCCCGGTCCATGCGGACAGCTGCCTCTTCGGCATCGGGCGCCCAGGCTGTCACCTTCTCCAGCAGAGAATCATAGAAGGGGGTGATGACGGCGCCGGAGTAGGCGGTGCCGCCATCGAGACGGATGCCGAATCCGTTGGCGCCCCGATAAGCGGTTATGCGCCCATAATCCGGTATGAAATGGTTTTGCGGATCCTCGGTGGTGATCCGGCATTGCAGGGCGTGACCGTTTGTCGTGATGTCATGCTGGTATGGCACGCCGCTGGCGGGGTCGCCGATACAAGCGCCCTCGGCGATCCTGATCTGCGCCTTGACGATGTCGATACCGGTAATCATCTCGGTGACGGTGTGTTCGACCTGAATCCGTGGATTGACTTCAATGAAGTAAAATTCGCCGGATTCGGCATTCATCAAAAACTCCGCGGTTCCGGCACTGCGATAACCGGCGGCCCGGGCCAGACGCACCGCATCATCGCAAAGCGTGGCCCGCCTGGTCTGGTCGAGATACGGGGCTGGCGCGCGTTCCACCAGCTTCTGGTTGCGCCGCTGCATCGAGCAGTCGCGTTCGAAGAGATGCACGACAGTGTCGGCGGAATCACCGATCAGCTGCACTTCGACGTGTCGGGCGCGTCGGACCAGTTTTTCCAGGAAGACCTCGTCATTGCCGAAAGCGGCCATGGCCTCGCGTCGTGCCATGGCAATCTGATCGGCAAGGGCGTCGGCAGTCTCGATCTTCCGCATGCCGCGACCACCACCACCCCAGCTGGCCTTGACCATGATGGGAAATCCGATGTTTTCAGCAGCCTGTTGAATTTCCGATTCATCGTCGGGAAGAGGTCCGGTTGCCGGCATGACCGCGAGACCGCTGTCAGCTGCCAGTTGCCGCGCTTCCAGTTTGCTGCCCAGCCGTCGCATGACCTCCGGCGGCGGTCCGATGAAGGTCAGGCCATGTTCGATGCAGACACTGGCAAAATCGGGGTTTTCCGACAAGAAACCGTAACCTGGATGGATCGCGTCGGCGCGGGCTTCGAGTGCCACGCGGATGATTTCGTCGATACTGAGATACGCTTCGACCGGCTGCATGCCGCGGCCCACCGGGTAGGCTTCGTCGGCCTTGAATCGATACAGGGCGTAACGATCCTGGTGCGAGAAAACAGCAACCGTTCTGATGCCGAGTTCGTTGGCGGCCCGGAGGATGCGAATTGCGATCTCGCTGCGGTTCGCGACCAGAAGTTTCCGGATAGGCTTGATAGTCCGCATGGTCCGGATTGCTCCGTTACGTTGTTGGATCGCAAGGATGGATCATAATGTGATTCGAAGGTCGAACCATGCCAAATTCGCCAGATCGTCAAAGATTCCCGCCGAAGAGAAGCCTTGGGATGTGAGAGGACCAGTGGCATGCACTGGTCAGCCGACCGGTTTCGCCGATTCGGCGCCTGCCAACGGGCCTGCGCGCTCCCGGGCGCGTGCAGGCCCGTTTAAACCGGGATGGCCGAAGTCTTTCTGACTGCCCTCTGGTGTCGGTTCGGCGGACCGAGAATGACCTTCAAATCAGCAGTTTGCCGCAGGATCCTGTCAAAGACGATACCCGGTATCCGCGGATCTTGAGGCGATCACGGCGGCCATGCGCTTGGGCGATCCGGTTAACGCGATGGAGTCGGACCGACCAGTGTCTGGTTGTCGCCGCATTTCGATGTGTGCGTATATTTGGTGATGTCATTCATGAGGCGTCAATTTTGAACTGGAGACTGTCAATAGCAACAAGCGTCGCAAACCCCGTGCATGCCGTCGCCGAGCGGCCCGAAAAAAGCCCCGTCGGTGTATTCGAATGACAGAACCGTGAGGG
The DNA here is from genome assembly GCA_963422445.2 of Thalassobaculaceae bacterium. Classification (GTDB taxonomy): domain Bacteria; phylum Pseudomonadota; class Alphaproteobacteria; order Thalassobaculales; family Thalassobaculaceae. The sequence goes on along the minus strand of OY729512.2, from coordinate 6,193,681 downwards.
CTCCGCAGGTGCTGCTGCTCAACGACCTGAAGCCGGGAACCAGGTCGAAGATGGACGGCCTCCATTTCCTGTCCATGTTGCCTGAAAACGCCATTCCGGCGGCGTTCCTCGATCCGCAGTATCGCGGGGTTCTCGACAAGCTCAAATATGGCAACGAGGGTGATAGCCGCGAAAGACGCAGGGCGGAGCTCGCGCAGATGACCGAGGGCACCATCAAGGCCTTTATCAGCGGTATTGACCGGGTTCTGACGCCGTCGGGGTACTTGTTCCTGTGGATTGACAAGTTTCATTTGTGCACCGGATTCGCGCAATGGTGCGAGGGCACCTCGCTTGAGGTTGTCGATCTGATGAACTGGAAGAAGGGCAGGATCGGCATGGGGTACGGTCTCGCCGGATTACCGAATATTGCGCCGTGCGGAAGAAACATCATGATAAAAGATAGACGGGAATGCGTCCGACTTCGATGGGGACGACAGAAGTATTATTTTTCATTGGGTTATAGGGGAATCGGTTCGGAAGTTGCGCCACATGGGATACGCTACCATGCGCGCCGATTTCTTTTCAGGTGTTGATAATGGTGTTGCCCGACAGTATGATCCATGCCATGGAAAATGAGAACCCCGGAAAACGCATCGCCAGGGTCAGGACCCACCTGACCAAGCGCACCGTCGAGGCGCTTGCCCCCGCCGACAAGTCCTGGATCGCCTGGGACGACCGCCTCACCGGCTTCGGTGTCCGCGTCCAGCCCTCGGGATTGAAGTCCTTCATCGTCAACTACCGCCCCGGCGACGGCGGGCGCAAGGCGCCCAACAAGCGCGTCGTCATCGGACGCTTCGGCCGCATGACGACGGACGAAGCCCGGCGCAAGGCCCAAGACCTGCTCGGGCGCGTCGCCCGGGGCGAGGACCCGGCCGGCGAGCGGGCCGAAGCGCGGGGCGTACCGACGCTGGCCGAGGCCTTCGAGACCTACATGGGAGCCAATCCGAACCGAGCGACCAACACCGTCAGGCTCTACCGCCAGAACCTGCGGGTCAATCTCGGGGACTGGCTGAAGCGCCCGCTCGACAGCATCACCCGGCAGGACGTGGAGGACCGGTTCAATCTCGTCAACGCCAGGCACGGCTGGGCGGGGGCGAACCAGACGCTCTCGATGCTGCGCTCGATCTACCGCCGTCCCTGCGCCGACCACGAGAACCTGCGCAATCCGGTAGAGCTGTGGCTCGCGGCCGGGGGCCGCTTCAACCGCATGCGGCGGCGGCGGATCTCGTCCCCGGACGAGGTGCTGTCGCGCTGGCGCGCAGGCATCGAGGCGGTGAACCTCGATCCGGCCATCCGGGACATCTTCCTGATCGGCCTCTACACCGGCATGCGGATGGGCGAGGTCGTGTCGCTGCGCTGGGAGCGGTTGGACCTTGAGCAGCGCATTCTCAGGGTCGAGGAGACCAAGACCGGGGAGCCGCTTGAGCTTCCGGTCACCCGGCAGCTCGCCGCGATCTTCGAGCGTCGCCGGGCGGAGGCCGACGAGCCGGACCTGGAGCCCGAGGGCTGGCTCTTTCCGGCCCCGAGGAAAGCCGCGTCGGGTCACGTCTCGCACCTTTCGCAGTTCTATCCCGATATTAGCAAGGCCGGGGGAACCCGCTTCTGGTTTCACGGCCTGCGCAACGCCTTCATCACGGTCGCCGAGCGCGAACTGATGCTGCCGCGCTCGCTGACCAAGCGGCTGGTCAACCACGCCCGGCCGTCCGACGTGACCGAGGGCTACGCGGCGGACTGGACGGTCGAGCAACTCCGCGAACCGGCGCAAAGAATAGCCGACAGGATCGATGAACTGATGAGCCCCGAACTCTGCCCGGCGAAGCCGTGAACTGAATGCTTCTCCAAATCTTGGCCGCATTCCTACAATGGAATATATGGGTCGATGACTTGGGACGTCGAATACATGAATGAGTTCGGGGACTGGTGGACCGAGCTTGCCGAAAGCGAACAGGACGAGATTGCGGCGGCGGTCGAATTGCTGGCGGAGCACGGTCCCGGTTTGCGGTTTCCCTACTCGGCCGGGGTGGCGGGTTTCCGGCACGGCCACATGCGCGAGCTTCGCGTCCAGAGCGCCGGCAAGCCCATCCGCGTGTTCTACGCCTTCGATCCAAGGTGCACGGCCATTCTGCTGATCGGCGGTGACAAGACGGGCAACGAGCGGTTCTACAGGCGGTTGGTGCCGCGGGCCGACAGGCTCTATGACGAGCACTTGCGGGAACTGAGAGACGAAGGAGTGATCGAATGAGTGGACGCCACGCCTTTGACGAGTTGACGAAGGGCTTTACCCCCAATCGCCGGGAGCGCGTCGAGGCCCGGAAAGCGGAGCTACGCGCCGCCATGCCCTTTCACGAATTGCGCAAGGCGCGAGCCATGACGCAGAAGGCGGTGGACGAGGTTCTGAGGGTCAACCAACCGGCCGTCGCCAAGCTGGAGCGGCGGGCGAACATGTATGTCTCCAACCTCCGCGTCTACATCGAAGCCATGGGGCAGGTTGAGCATTGTCGCCAAGTTTCCGCAAGGCAGCGTGGTCATCACCAACTTCTCCGACGCCGGGGAGGAAGCGAAGGCCGGATGACTGCGGCGGACCGACGTTTTTCCGCTTCCCGGCGGCGTCGCTCGTTTCGGGAGGACCGGATACCGACTCGAGACCCGTGACGGCGGCCCGGCGCTTGACGAGGCGTACCGTATTTCGTTACGTTTGCCCGTGATCAAGAGCTTCGCCGACAAGCGCGCCGCGGCCGTCTTCGCGGGCCATGCCGTCCGAGGCCTGCCGATGCAGATCCAACGGCGGGCGCGGGCCAAGCTCCTGGCGATCGACGCGGCTGGGAGGCTCGACGATCTGAGGGCGCCGCCCGGCAACCGGCTGGAAACCCTGCGGGGAGATCGAAGGGGGCGGTACAGTATTCGCGTCAACCAGCAATGGCGTATCTGCTTAGTCTGGCGCGACGGCGATGCCTGGGATGTCGAGATCGTCGATTACCATTAGGGGATGAAGGGACCATGACCATCGAACGCGAAGAGGTGGACCGGCGCAGGGTCGATTTCTCGGACGTGGCTTCGGGCGGGCGGCTGCCGCCGGTGCATCCCGGCGAGATCCTGCGCGAGGAGTTCCTGACGCCGATGGAACTCAGCGTGTACCGTCTGGCCCGCGAGATCAAGGTTTCGCGTCCGCGGCTGAACGATATCGTGCTCGGACGCCGCGCCGTCACGACCGACACCGCGCTGCGCCTGGGGCGCTATTTCGGGACGACGCCGGAGTTCTGGCTCGCCCTTCAGACCCGTTACGATCTGGATGTCGCCGAGCGCACGGTGCGCGCCAAGATCGAGCGGGAGGTCGCGCCGCGCGCCGCGTGACGTTTCCGTTACGGATGGGAAGAGAATATGCATGAGGATTGTCGAGCGGCTTGCGCCGGGGAAGATCGGGACCGGACCGAAAGCGGATGGCCGGTCGGCGGGATCGCGGAGCGGGCCCGGGTCCGGCGGCGCCTCCGGGAGCGTAGGAATTGACCGACGGCTTTCAAAGAACGCTGGAGCACATACGGTCCATCGCCGATTCCGAAGCCGGGAAGGGGCGCCTCTTCGAGCGGCTGATGAAGACCTATTTCATCGAAGATCCGCTCTACGGGGAGCGGTTCTCCGATGTCTGGCTCTGGCCGGAATGGGCGAGGCGGCAACCGAATTTCGACGGCTCCGACACGGGCATCGATCTGGTCGCCGAGGAGCGCCAGGGCGGCTACTGCGCCATCCAATGCAAGTGTCATGCGCCCGGCACGCGGATGTCGAAGCCGCATCTCGATTCATTCATCGCCGCGTCGGCGCGCGATCCCTTCACGGCGCGCATCGTCGTCGATACCGGCGATGGATGGGGGCCGAACGCCGTCAAGACCGTCGTTCCGCTGAAGCCTCCGTGCGCGGTGCTTCGCTTCGGCGATCTCGCAAGTCGGCCGTTCGACTGGCCCGACCTGGTCCGGGACGAACCGGAGGCTCTAGCCTTCCGGCGCGAGCCGTTCAGCCTGCGACCCCATCAGAAGGCCGCGTTCGACGACGTGACCGGCGGCTTCGAGACGCACGATCGCGGCAAGTTGATCATGGCCTGCGGCACGGGCAAGACCTTCACTGGGCTGCGCATCGCCGAAGCGCTCGCCGGCGACGGCGGGCGGGTGCTCTACCTGGTGCCGTCGATCTCGCTGTTCCAGCAGTCGATGCGCGAATGGGCGGAGCAGCGGGCGGTGCCGCACCGCTACATCGGCGTCTGTTCCGACACCCGCGCCGGGCGCAACGACGAGGACGCCGCGCTTCAGGAACTCGAGATTCCGGTGACCACCGACCCGGCCGCGATCCGCAAGGCATTGCTGTACGAGTCGTCGAAGGCGATGACGGTGGTTTTCTGCACCTATCACTCGCTCGATCTTGTGGAACGCGCGCAGGACGCTGGCGCTCCCGCCTTCGACCTCGTGCTCTGCGACGAAGCCCACAGGACGACCGGCGTCGAGCGTCCCGGCGACAAGACCTCGCCGTTCGTGCTGGTGCATGACGGCGACAGGATACGTGCGGCGAAGCGCCTCTACATGACTGCCACGCCGCGCCTCTACACGGAGAGTGCGAAGGCGAAGGCGGCGAGCCACGACGTCGAAGTGTGCTCTATGGACGACCCGGCGACCTACGGGCCGGAGTTTCACCGCCTGCCTTTCTCGCGCGCGGTCGAGCGGGGCCTGCTGTCCGACTACAAGGTCGTGGTTCTCGCCATGTCGGAGCAACATGTCGATGCGGCGTTGCAGCGACATCTGGCGGCCGGCGACAGCGAGATCGGCCTCACCGACGCGGCGAAGATCGTCGGCTGCTGGCGCGCGCTGCAAAACCCGGAGAACAAGCGTTCCGGCGACGGCCCCGTCCGGCCGCTGGCGCGCGCCATCGCGTTCACCAACACCATAGCGTCCTCGAAGTGGCTGAAGGCCCATCGGGACGGCATCGTCGGACACGCCATCGATCTTTTGACGGAGACGGAACGGGAAGAAGCGTTCCGCTGCGAGACGCGCCATGTCGACGGCCAGGATCACGCGCTCGACCGCAAGGCCCGGATCGAGTGGCTGAAAGGTTCCTCTGAGGGAGCCTGCCGTATCCTCTCCAACGCGCGCTGCCTGTCCGAGGGCATCGACGTCCCGGCGCTCGACGCGGTGCTGTTCATGAACCCGCGCAACAGCCCGGTCGATATCGTGCAGGCCGTCGGGCGCGCCATGCGGAAGGCGCCGGACAAGGAGTATGGCTACATCGTCCTACCGACCGCCGTGCCGGCGGGCGTCGATCCCGCCGCCGCGCTCGACGACAGCGAACGTTTCGCCGCCCTGTGGAGCGTGCTGCGCGCCCTGCGCTCGCACGACGACCGGTTCGATGCGGAGATCAACCGGATCGATCTCAACGACACGCCGACCGATCGCATCATCTTCGGCGGCGACGGGTTTGGCGAAGAAGCAGATCCGTTCGAACCCGCATTGCCGTTGCCGCCGCTCGACCTCCCGCCGGGCGCGCTCTATGCGAAGATCGTCGAGAAGTGCGGCGACCGGAAGTACTGGGAGACCTGGGCGGGGGACGTGGCCGATATCTTCTCGCGGCTCGTCCACCGCATAGAGGCCCTGCTGGACAATCCCGGCAACGAGGCGCTGCGCGAATGGTTCGAGGCGTTCCACGAGGAGCTCAGGGTCACGATCAACGACTCGATCGGGCGCGCGAGCGCTATCGAGATGATGGCGCAGCACATCCTGACGCGGCCGGTCTTCGAGGCACTGTTCGAGCACTACGATTTCTCGGCCGGCAACCCGGTCGCGCGGGCGCTGGACGCGCTGCGCCAGGACTTCGGGGAGTTCGGGCTGGAGAACGAGACCCGCGATCTGGAACGCTTCTACGACAGCGTGCGGCTGCGGGCGCGCGGCCTCGACAACAGCGCGGCGCGCCAGCGCGTGCTGATGGAGCTCTACGAGAAGTTTTTCGCGACCGCGATGAAGAAGGACGCGGACCGGCTCGGCATCGTCTATACGCCGGTCGAGATCGTGGATTTCATCCTGGCGAGCGCCGACCGGGTGCTGCGCGGCGAGTTCGGCCGGTCGCTCGGCGACGAGGGCGTCCATGTCCTCGATCCCTTCACGGGCACCGGCATCTTTCTCGTCCGGCTGATCCACTCGGCGCTAATCCGGGACACCGATCTGCGGCGGAAGTACCGCGAGGAGCTGCACGCCAACGAACTTGTGCTGCTCGCCTACTACATCGCGGCGATCCACATCGAGGAAGCGTTCCACGGGCGCGTCGGAGACGACAGCGCCTATGAGCCGTTCGGGGGCATCGTACTGACCGATACCTTCAACCTGCATACCGAGCGGACCGGCTTCCCGAAGGACTGGCTGCCGGACGACAGCGAACGCGCGGAACACCAACACAAGCTGCCGATCCAGGTTGTTGTCGGCAACCCGCCATGGTCGGCGGGTCAGAGGAGTTCGGCCGACGACAACCCCAACGTGGACTATCCGGAGATCGATGCGCGCATTGCTGAAACCTACGCCGCCAAGTCCAAGGCCACGCTGAAGAACAGCCTCTACGACACTTACAAGATGGCGATCCGCTGGGCCTCCGACCGTATCGGCAGGCAGGGCGTTGTCGCCTTCGTCACGAACGGGTCGTGGATCGACGGCAATGCGGATTCGGGCGTGCGCGCCTGCCTGGCCGAGAAATTTACGTCGATCCACGTCCTCAACCTGCGGGGCAATCAAAGAACACAGGGTGAGCGGTCCCGCCGAGAGGGCGGCAAGGTCTTCGGCCAGGGCTCCCGAGCGCCGGTGGCGATCACGATCCTGGTGCGCAACCCGAACGCCGCGCATGACGGCTGCCGCATCCGCTACCGCGACATCGGCGACTATCTGAAGCGCGAGGGCAAGCTGGCGATTCTCCGCGAGGCGAGGTCGATTTCGGGAATCGACGACTGGCGCGAGATCGCACCCAACCGGCACCACGACTGGATCGAGCAGCGGGACGAGGATTTCCAGGCGCTCTATCCGCTGGGCTCGAAGGAGGCGAAGGCCGGGAGGGCGGATGAGGCGGTATTTCAGCTGTTCAGCAACGGTTACAAGACCAGCCGCGACGCCTATATCTACAACTTCTCCCGCGAGGCCTGCGCGGAGAACGCGCGCGGAGTGGTGGACGACTATCGCGGCGCTGTCGCGATGCGAACAGAGCATCCAGAATACACCGTCGATGGCGTGGCGAGCCGCTTCTCCTCTCATGTTCGGTGGGATAGGGAGCTCAAGAACAATCTGAGGCGAGGGAAGGCCGCTTTGTACTCGCGAGACAATGTCTGGAGGACGCACTACCGCCCATTTGTCAAACAGCACTGTTACGTCGATTACGTTCTGGTCAACAACAAGTACCAGCAGGATAGCATCTTCCCGTCCCCCGACACCGAGAACCGCGCGATCTGCGTTTCCGGAGTCGGTTCGACCAAGCCGTTCTCCGCACTCATCGTCGATACGATGCCGGACCTGCACTGTGTCGCGTTCGGCCAGTGTTTCCCGCGATACCGCTACGAACGGCGAAGCGGCCAGCAGAGCCTTCCCGGCATGGGACTGCCGCCGGAGCGCATCGATAACATTTCCGACACGGCGCTCCGTGCGTTCCGGGTGCGCTACGGCAACAGCGCGATCACGAAGGACGCGATATTCGACTACGTCTACGGCGTCCTGCACGCGCCCGAGTACCGAGAGAGATTCGCCAACGACCTCGCGAAGGACCTGCCGCGCATCCCGCTCGCGGCCGATTTCCACGCCTTTGTCGAAGCCGGACGCGAGCTCGCGGCGCTGCATCTCGGTTACGAGACCTGCGAGGAATATCCGCTGGAGATTGTATTTTCGCGGCCCGGCGAGTTGCAGCCGGAGCATTTCCGGATCGGCGCGCGGGCGATGCGGTTCGCGGACGACGAAAAGACAATCCTCCGCGTCAACGACCATGTGAGCCTTGCCGGCATCCCCGCCGGGGCGCACGGCTATGTCGTCAACGGCCGTGCGCCGCTCGAATGGTTCATCGATCGCTACCGCGTCGTGCGGGACAGCCAGAGCGGCATCGTCAACGATCCGAACGGCTGGTTCGACGACCCGCGCGACCTGGTGGCGGCGATCCGCCGGATCGTCCATGTCAGTGTGGAAACCGTCCGGATCGTTGCGACACTGCCTGAACCGATCACTACCGCCGGGTCGGACGCCGCTTGCGCCGTGTCCGTCTTTCGGGCCGAGGCCCGCCGCCAGTCTCATCTTGTCGCCGCCAGCGCGCAGGAACCCGAAGACCAGGAGTTCGTGGACGCTATCACCGATTGGGACGATGCATGAAGCGCGGCGAGATATGGACGGTTTCCGGTGGCCCGGACTACGCGGGCAAACCCCGTCCCGCGGTGATCCTCCAGGACGAGAGATTCGACGCCACCGCCTCGATCACCATCTGTCCGTTCACAACCAGCGCTGCCAAAGCGCTACTGTTCCGTCTTCGGGTCGAACCGAATATCCGCAACGGACTCGATGCGACGTCGCGCAGGATGGCTGATAAGATCACCACCGTACCCAAGGGCAAAGTCGGCACGCGGCTCGGGACGCTCGATGACGAGGATATCGTCAGACTTGACCGGGCCGCGATCACGTTTCTTGGTTTGGAGGTTTCGTTGGGGGAAGCCGCGTGTTCATGACCGGTGAGAGCGCCGGCCCCAATGGCGCCATGCCGACGTTTCGTGCGGCACCGGTGCGGCTGTAGCAAAGGACGACGGGAATGTTTCCGGGTGGCATCGCCAACAAGCTGGGAAACGAGTACGAGCGAAAATGGGCGGTTCTCAAACTGCTCGATGTCGTTGCGGACGACGCTAAGGCGATTCAATACGAGGGCGTATTGGAGGAATTTCGCGGGTTTGAGTTCGCGCTTCACCGACCGAGCCATGTCGAGTGGCATCAGACGAAGATCAATGCCCAGAGCGGCAACTGGACCCTGAAGGCTCTTGATAAAGCGGGTGTGATCCCGGCCTTCGGCCGACGGCTGTCGGACGATGCTGACGCGCGATGCATATTCATCTCTCAAGAACCCGCACGGCGAGTGCATGAGATATGCCTCAAGGTCCGAACGGCAAGCGATGCGCAAGAGTTCCAAAGTGCGGGGTCTGCTAAGGACAGAGAGACGTTCGACAAACTGGCGACGATTTGGAATATCGATAAGGAGACAACATTCGAATGGCTGCGGCGGTGCGAGTTTCGGGCCGAGTCCGAACAGTCGGTAGACGAAGCCATCGCCAGGTATGCTCGCCACTTGTTACGTGGCGGCGGAGATCTCTACGCTATTCTGTCCAACTACTTGATCGAAAATCTGAACACGCGAATCACGACAGAAGATGCACGAAAGTGGATCTGCGAAGCGAGCCCTTTCAGCTTCCGGCCTGCGTCTCTTGATCTGACGCTTCGCGAGACGGTAGACACCGCCAACCGGCTATATTTGCAAAGCTACACGCCTTTCGGCGTGGCGGGGAGGCGGATCGCAAGGGATGAAACGGACACGGTTCTTGCCGGACTGCAAGCTCCGAACGGCCCGTCGCTGATCCTTCTGACGGGTGAAGCGGGCAGCGGAAAGTCCGGGATCGTGCGTGAGGTCATGGACGGCTTGGCGGCCAACGCGGTTCCACATCTTGCATTCAGGATGGACCATTTCCTCGATCATGGGAGAAGCGACGAAATTGGCACCCGACTGTTGGGTGTGGACGAGAGTCCCGTGAGCGTTCTCGAAAACATGGCATCGGGTAAGCGATCCGTTCTGATTGCCGACCAGATCGACGCCGTGAGCGAGATTTCCGGCCGGACTGGCGCCGTCAAGGACGCTCTGTTCGAGTTGGTCCGGGAAACCCGATTGTACGGCGATGTCCGATGCCTTCTGGTGTGTCGCAGCTTCGATCTGGAGAACGACCCGCAATACCGCGCCCTGGAAGAAGGGGAGAAGGCTCAGCGGATTTCCGTTCCGCGCCTGTCGTGGGAACGCGATGTAGCACCGCTCCTTGAAGACGCTGGGGCCGAAACGGAGAAACTGACCAAGAGCCAGAGAAATCTGCTGTGTCTTCCCCTCAATCTTGCCGTTTTTCTCGAAATCGGCGATCCCACGTTCGACTTTGCTACCGGCACGGCGTTGATGAAAAAGCTTCTCGATAAGAAGACTCGCGACCTGCGAAGAGACCGAAACGTGGGATGGAATGTTCAGAAGCCGCTATCTGATATGGCGAAATGGATGAGCGACAAACAGACCTTGAGTTGTCCGGATCACGTTCTGGATGACTTCGACGGGGCGCGTGACTGGTTGTTGTCGGAGGGCCTGGTCGTCGTCGATCGACATCGACTGGCTTTCTTTCACGAGAGCTTTTTCGACTACTGCTTCGCCCGGCTGTTCGCCAGCAAGTCCGAGTCGCTGGTATCGTTTCTCAAGGAATCGGAACAGCATCTGTTCCGCCGCGCCCAGGTTCGGCAGGTGCTGGTCTATCTCCGGGACGCCGAGCGTGACCGGTATCTGCGGAAGCTTGCGGGATTGCTTTCGGACGAGGGTATCCGGGCGCATATCAAGGATCTCGCGTTCGCGCTGCTTGCCGAAGTCCGGGATCCGGATAAGAAAGAATGGGAGATCTGGCGGCAATGGATCACCCCGGAGCTCAAGGCCATCGAGGGCAAGGCGCCGAATCCGGACAAGCTGTCACAGGTCGCATGGCGGCGGTTCTTCGGGTCTCCGTCATGGTTCGCGTGGATCGACGAACGCGGTATGGTCAAGGGTTGGCTGGCCGCCGGCAATGATCGGCTTGCAGACATGGCGACGAACTATCTGAGAATCCATCAGAGCGTTTCGCCGGATCGCATCGCGGCCCTTCTCGAACCCTATGCCGATTGCGGCGGCGCTTGGCCGCAGCGGCTTCGGGCCGTCACGTCATGGAGCGGCCGACACACGAACCGCCGCTTCTTCGATCTTGTTTTGCGTCTCGTGGACAACGGCGTGCTCGACGATGCGCGGGTGCCGATCGCCGCCAACGGCACGTTCTGGCTCCTCTTCTTCGGTCTGGACGAAACTCGTCCCGAGTGGTTTGCCGAAGTTCTGGCGCATCGGCTCCGGCGGCGTGTTGCAGTCATCCGCAACGCCGGCGACTGCTTGAAAAGCCGGGCACTCATCGGCTACGACAGTTTCGCGGCGGGTATGACAAGCAAATCGGCAAAGAACGCGCCTGCGGCGTTCGTGCAGCATGTGTTACCCGTGCTTCTCGAGATTTCGGATGCCGCTTTGACCGACGACAAACGGCCGAAGCGCGATGCCGTGTGGCCGGTGCTCATCAAGACCGAACAGCCAGACGGCGAAGATGCCTGTCTCGCGGGGACGGCCGGGGCTCTCGCCTCGCTCGCTCGCGAGGACGCCGCCGATCTGGGCAATATCATTGCCGATTTGGGCCGCCGCGATACGCATGTCGCGAATCACCTCCTTCTGGCTTTGTACGCCGGTGGAGCCGCACGCCACGCCGACGAGGCGGTTTTGCTGCTATGCGAAGAACCCTGGCGCTTCGAATGCGGGTTCTCCGACAGCCCGCACTGGTGCGCGATGGAGACGATTCGAGCAGTGCTTCCGCATTGCACTGCCGAGAATCGTCAGAAGATCGAGGCTGCAATTCTGGATTACGTTCCTGACTATGAATGCACCCGATACGGGTACAAGAATTACGGCCTCGCCCAGTTCGAGCTGCTCTCGGCGATCACGCCGGAATTGCGCAGCACCCGCGCGCAAGCGCGTTTTGGCGAGTTGGAGCGGAAGTTCGGCACGCCGCCGGGCGGACCGCGCGGAATCGTTGCAGGTTGGGTCAAGCCGCCCATCGAGAAAGACGATGCGGTCAGGATGACCGACGACCAGTGGCTGGGGGCGATCGCGAAACACGATCTGGACGAGCGACCGTGGCACGAGGACTTCAAGGGCGGCGCGCGGGATTTGGCCCAGGTCCTGGAGGCGCAGGCCAAGGAAGAGCCGGAGCGGTTCGCTAGGCTCGGTCTGCGCTTCCCCGCAGATGCGAATCCCGTGTATCTGGAGCGAACGCTGGCGGCGTTGACTGGCGCCCCGATCACGACCGATCTCAAGCTCAAAATATGCCGGAAGGCGTTCGAAGAGACGCTCGAAGCATGCGGTAAATCGATCGCCGACCTCATCGGAAGCATCGAGGGCCCGCTCCCGGATGACGCCGTCCGGATGCTTCAGCGACTCGCCACGGAACATGAAGATCCTGCCCGCGAAGTCTGGCAGGATACCCAACCGCTTTCTGTCATCGACATCCGCCAAATGGCGAAATCTTCTTCTGGCGAGACCTCTGCGAAGGACGCAGGCGACAGTAAAGCATACTACAATGGTGATCCTCACCATCACGGCATCAATACGACGCGCGGGAGAGCGGCCCGTGCTATACAGAAGCTCATCCTCACCGATCCTACCTGTGTTGATCGGTTCCGCCCGGCCCTCGAACGGATGGTTCAGGATCCGAGCGCGGCCGTGCGCTCCTGCGTTGCCGGGACGCTCCGGGCCGTTGCCCGGCATGATCCCGCGCTCGGCCTGTCCCTCTTTCTGAAAATGGATCTGTCCGAGGACCGCCTGCTCGCGACGGATGACGTGTACGGATTCATTCGTGACGCGATCCGCGACAATTTCGCCGAAGTGGAGCCTGTCTTGAAGCGTATGCTTCGCTCGCCAGAGCCCGATGTTCGCAAGGCGGGCGGGCGCCTAGCGAGTCTCGCCGCGCTGCACGGCCAGAATTCCGCGAGCCTTGTCGACGAGGCCTTGCGGGGCGACGCTTGCACCCGCCTCGGCGTTGCCGATGTCGCCTCGGCCAATATCGCGGTCCCACAATGTCGAGCTTGGTGCGAGGCGAGGCTTGTCGCGTTGTTCGATGACGATGATGCCGATGTGCGGCGCGAAGCGGCTTCATGTTTTCGTCGAGTGGGGCATGGAACGCTCGAAACGCTGGAAAAGCTGATTGCGAAGTTCTGCGACAGCAGGGCGTTCCAGGAGGATTCGTCCTCGATTATTCATGCGTTGGAGAAAACGCGGGGGCAGCTGCCGGGAACGACATGCGATGTCTGCGAAAGATTCCTGGACCGCTTCTCCGACGAGGCGCGGGACATTCGGACCAGCCGCGCCGGCGACGCGCACGACGTCACGGAACTCGTCTTCCGGACATACCAACAGCACCAGGACGACAAATGGACGGCACGCTCCTTGGACTTGATCGATCGCCTCTGCCTGGAAAGATCCCACGATGCGCAACGCGCGTTCGAGCAATTTGAGCGGTAGCTGAAATTGGTTGGATGATCACACTGCGCTTTCTCCTCCCTCTCCTCCGGAAGACACTCCTGGTCACTCACCTGCGGACCAGCTTCGGCTGCAATTGGAATCCTGCTTACCGCTTGTGCACGTAGCTCCGGTTGCGAGAGTTCGTCGCGAGATGTTGACTCCTACCGGTCCATTTGGATGACTTCCGATCAACATGCGCGCCGTGCCCGCCGCCAGGTCCTGTATGTGCGAGGCCACGTCCCGCAGCCGCTCGGCTGCTCTCTCGCTCATCGTCGCCAGCGTCGCAGCCGTCACCGGCGCGCCGCACGTGTTGAAGGTAGACCGCCACCCCGGCGATGCGCGGGCCGTACTGCACCGGTGCCGACACCCCGTCGGGGAACGCCGCCCGCGCACCGTCCCGCAATGCCCGCAGCATCTGGCATGCGCCCGGTGCCCGGTCACCTCCATTGGACGCGGCTCGGGCAGAGCGAACACCTGGCGGGCGGCCGGCGTTCCCGCTCTGGCCGCTTCCAACAGCGGCGAACCGCATCCCTCGCAGGAAGCCGGGACATGCTCCTTCACTCGATCCGGGTGATCGGCGCGGCGCAGCGTCTCGCCCTTGTGGCCCGGCTGGCCACCGGGCTTGCGGCCCGATTTGCCGCGCAGGCTTCAGGTTCGCCGCTTCGACTTCGGCTTCTTCAGCCCATCGCCCGAAGGCGGCTTTGCCGCTGTTGCCGCTGTCGAGGCCGAGACGACGCTCCAACTCCCCGATGCGCTCGACAAAACGCGCGACCTGCTCTTCCAGGCGCGTGTTCTGCTACCGAAGCCAGGCGTTTTCCTCCTCCCGATGGGCGTTTTTCTGCGCGGGCGTTTCGGGCGATACCCCCGACGAAGGGCCGTGTGGAAACTCGGGATTTTTCATATCGTTGTCGAGTCACTTCCCGAAATTCCCGTCAAGCACTTGCGTCAGTTCCGTGCGAACCGCGCCTCAACTCTCTGGCCCAAAATGACAAATCGGATAACCCGCTCAGTTACCCAAATAGCGACAGCTTCTTGGCCGCGGGATCAAAGTTCCATGGTAGGAGTTCGTCGATTCTTGAGGCGGAATGTCCGGCCGCGATGGCCTCAAGGGTGGCCTTGAGGTAGGCGTAGGGCTCAACGCCATTCATCTTCGTGGTTTCCACCAGCGAAGCGATACGGCCCCAGGCCGCCGCCCCTTCGTCGTGGCCCGCGAACAATGCGTTCTTGCGGTTCAGAGCCACGGGGCAGATGAGGTTCTCCACGCTGTTGGAGTCCATTTCGACGCGCCCGTCGTCGAAGAACACCTTTTCGATCCGCTCCCATTGCTCCAGCGTGACCCGGATGGTCCTCGTCAACGTCTCCGCCATCGGTTGGCCTGCCCTCCTCGGCAAGATTCGATCACGGCACGGTACGACAGCTTCGCCGGAATTTGTAGCGATCGGTGCATCGACAGACTTGGCTCGGTGCGATTGGGGCGATCCAAGACGCCTTCGGTGTCGTAGTCAGATTGAGCGCCGTCAACAGCGAGCGCAACCGGACGCGCAGTCAGATTGAGTGCTCCATAGGAAATCTCCTCGACCGACGCGCATGCTCCGTGACACGCCGTCCGCCCGATCGGGCAGACGGCTCGCAAGGCTTTGATTCGACGGGTAAATTCCAGCACTCAAACTGAGTGCTCCGCGTTACTGATCGCTGACAACTTTTCCCGGCAAGCGCCTGTCGCCTCATGTCGTTGAAAATGCAGGGGATATGTGCCAGGCGCACGCTTGGTGTTGAGTGCACCTTGGGTGCGTGTGGTGTGAGAACCACGCGCCGAAGGGCGTCCCAATCCCGCTTCCTGACCGCTCAAACCGTCGGGCGATGAAAGCGGTTGTGCAACCGGCATTTAGCCCGAGCGGCGCTTGAGCGGCAGCGCCCGCCGCGCATGTTCAGAAACGGTTCCTGACCCGCCGCGCGGCTTCCGAGCGTCACTATAGGAAGCACGAGGTAACAATTCAATGCGGAACGGGGCGCACGGCCTCGGTGGCACTCGCACAGCGCGAACTGCCGGGACCGGTGTCGGCCATCGTGCATGCTCACACGTTACCTCTGCGCAGCAGTGGTCTCCGCATTTGTTACCTCAGCACCACGGGGCTGGTGCATGCGTTGACGGACAGCATGCCGGTCACCGGTGCTGGACGCGATGCAGGCCGATAGCGTCGGGGCGAGCGTCACGCGCGAGCGCAGCGCCGGAATGCGGTGGAGCCGCGGCGGCGTGTCATCGCCGCGGCGCGACGAGCGGGCGTGCGGCGACCCTGGCCAGGGTCACGGCTTCCGGTCAAACGACGAAACGCATTTACGAAAGCCGTAACAGAGGTTACAGTCTCCGTGCATGATACGAAGCTTCAAGGATCGGGAGACGCGACGTTTCTTCGAGGGGCGGCGTGCCGCGGCGTTTCAGGGTTTCGGCGATCAGGCCGCGCGCCGACTGATCTTGTTGGACAGCTCGGAGACGCTCCGCGACCTTGCCGCGTTGCCGAGCAACCGGCTGGAAGCGCTGCGGGGCGACCGCGCCGGTCAGCACAGCATTCGGATCAACGCGCAATGGCGCCTCTGCTTCCGTTGGACCGACGACGGGCCGTGGGACGTGGAGATCGTGGACTATCACTGAGGGGAATGCGGCATGAACGCGAGGAACGGCATGAGGCCGGTGCATCCGGGTGAAGTCCTGCGCGACGAACTCGACGAGATCGGGCTGTCGGCCAATGCGCTGTCGAAGGCGCTGGGCGTGCCGGTGAACCGGGTGACGATGATCCTGAACGGCCAGCGAGGCGTGAGCGCGGACACGGCTCTGCGGCTGGCGCGGTATTTCGGGACGACGCCGCAGGTCTGGTTGAACCTTCAAAAGACCTGGGAGCTTCGCCGAGCGGAGATCGCGGCGGGCCGCGAGATCGCCGAACGCGTGACGCCCCGGCAAACGGCGGCGTAGCGGAGTGCAGGCCAATGCCCGTCACTGATTTTCAGTCGCTCATGCTTCCGGCACTCAAGGCACTGGCGGACGGCACGGAAACGCGAATCGCCGAAGTGCGCGCGCGTATCGCCGCTGCCGAAAGGCTGACGCCCGAGGATGTGCGGGAGATGCTTCCCAGCGGTCACCAGCCGGTATTCACGAACCGGGTGAGTTGGGCGGTGATTTATCTTGGACGCGCCGAACTATTGGAAAGGGTTCGGCCCGGAGTGTGGCGACTGACGGCGGAAGGCAAGCAACTGCTAGGGAACCTCTGAAAAACTCAATCTCGCCCTGTTTGAAACGTTTCGGGCATCGAGAAATCAATGAGTGACCATGGATTTCAGAGTCCCGACAAGGATTTTTCAGAGACTCCTTTGCGAATAGCGGTCCGATGACAACGAGTTCCGCAATCATCAGCGACGAACCGGCCTGTCGATCGAGCTCCGACACCGTAGTCACGCGCGCGTGACAATCCGATGAAGACGATCCGCCTGTCCGTCAACCGCGAACCGTGCAGTGCCCACATCGCGGATCGGACCCAGCTCGCCGAGCTACTGCGCGACCATCTGCACCTGACCGGCACCCATCTCGGCTGCGAGCACGGGGTGTGCGGCGCATGCACGGTGCTGGTGGACGGGAAGCCGATACGCTCGTGCATCACCTACGCGCATGCCTGCGAGGGCGCGAACGTCGTGACCGTCGAAGGACTGAAAGACGACCCCACCGGTCGAGCGCTGCGCGAGGCGTTCACGCGGCATCACGCCTTGCAATGCGGATTCTGCAGGGCGGGGATGCTGATCACGGCGTGGGATATCGTCACCCGTCTCGCACCGGAGAACGAGGCGGCGATCCGGCACGAGCTGAGCGGCAACCTCTGCCGGTGCACCGGTTACATGGGGATCGTGGCGGCGGTGGGAGACGTCGCGCGGCAACATCGGGATGGAGCCTTGGCCGTCACGACCGGCGACGGCGCGAGCTCCGCCGGTGGCTCAAGCCCTCGTGGCGGTACCGCCGCCGCCCGCGGCGTGACCGTATCCGGCGATCCTGCCGCCAGCGGATCCGTCGCAACCCCCGATCCCGCCAGATCCGACGCGCGGGCGCACCAGGGCGGCGGCGTGGGTGAGCGGCAGCGCCTGCACCGCGTGCTGGGCGATCTCCGGCAGCGACGCGATCGGGTGGAACACGCCCGCACAGAATGAACATCGGGGTGATGACGAGGGTGATGTAGTAGCTGAAGAAGTCATACGACGGCGAGACTGCGCTCACCGCAATGGCCGGCCCGGCGAAGGCAAGTCCGATGAGAAAGAGGATTGGAACACAGAGCAGGGCCTGCAGACCGAGAGGACCGCGCCCGAATCGCTTGCATAGTAGTGCCTTAGATAATGTAAAATGGGTCAGCTCTGGAGCATCCGGGGGATGGGGCGCACGAGCGGACGGATGTATCTTAGATAGCTGTTTTTACTGTCGTATCTCTATTCTTCTTCCTTGCCAAGGTGCTTGCATCTGCGGCGAGGATGCGCTTTCATGGACATTCGAACAGGTTCAGTCGGTTGCGATTTGCTTCCGCATGTTTCGGACCCGTCCAGCGCAGGAGGGAAAGCGTTCGTTCGGTCACGCGGTGATGGCGGCGACGCCGCCCATGGGGATTGGGCCGGCCCATCCGAGGAGAGCGACATGCCTGCCAGAGTTGCCGTCAAGCTCACCATGCGGAGCTTGGACGCGCTGTCGACCGGGGCGCGCGACGCGATGTTCTGGGACCGCGATCTGCCCGGCTTCGGGGTGCGCGTGTACCGCACGGGCCGCAAAGTCTACATCGTCCAGGCGCGCCGTGGTCGGGCGGCACGGAGATATGGACGTCCGGGGCGCACGTCGGAAAGCGGTGGTCATGATCGACCGCATCAAGCGCGGCCTCGACCCGGCGCCGGCGCCGCCCGCGCGGGAGCCCAGGGTGGCGGATCTCGCCGAGCGCTACATGACGGCGCACGTGGAGGTGAACTGTCGTGCGAACACGGTCGAGACCTTCGGGCGGGTCGTCAGGCACTACATCGTCCCCGAGCTGGGCCATCTCGCGCTCTCGGCGGTGGACCGCTCCCACGTGTCGGCGCTGCACTACAAGATGCGGGACAAGCCGTACCAGGCCAACCAGACGGTGGGCGTTCTGGCCAGGATGTTCAAATTGGCGGAGGGCTGGGGCATGACGCCGCCGCGGCGCAACCCGTGCCGCTCGGTTCGCAGATACAAGGAGCATCGGCGCGAGCGGTTTCTGACGCGCGAGGAATACCGGCGCCTGGGGCGGGTGCTGGCCGAGGCGGAGGCGGACGGATCGGTGTTCCCCTCGGCGGTGCCCGCGATTCGGCTGCTGCTGCTGACCGGCTGCCGCAAGGGCGAGATCCTGAACCTGCGGTGGGACGAGGTGGACCTGGAGGCGCGGGAGCTGCGGCTTCCGGACACCAAGGTCGGCCCGCGGACGATCGCGCTGTCGCGGGAGGCGGCGGAGGTGCTCGCGGCGCTTCCCCGGGTCGAGGGCAACCCGTTCGTCATTCCGGGCAAGGTTAGGGGAAGGCCCATGCGCAATCTCAACGACCCCTGGGACGAGGTGTGCCGGCGCGCCGGGCTGAAGGACGTGCGGCTTCATGACTGCCGTCATTCGTTTGCCTCGCGCGCGCTGGCGCTCGGCGAATCGCTGCCGATGATCGGGCGCCTGCTCGGCCATACGCAGGTCGAGACGACCGCGCGCTATGCCCATCTGGCGAAGGACTCGGTACACGACTCGGCGGTGCGGGTGTCGGACAGCATTGCGGCCGACATCTTTGCGAACGACCGGCCCCGGCGCCGTAGCGCAGGGCGGAGACGGCGGGAGGCAGCCCGAATGCGCCGCCGGGGCCAGCCCGACGGCTACCGCCGATGGGCGGAGAGGCACATCGTGCCGACGCTTGGGAAGCTGCTGATCGGGAGCGTGCGGCGCGAGCACGTGCGCGACCTCCACTACGCGATATGGACGACGCCGGCGATGGCGAACCGGACGCTTGACCTCCTGTCGCGGATGTTCAACACGGCCGAGTCCTGGGGGTTGATGCCCGAAGCAAGCAATGTGTGCCGGCGCCAGATCAAGTACCGGGAGCAGCCGCGCGAGCGGTTCCTCACCGCGGCCGAGTTCCGCCGGCTCGGGCGCGCGCTCGACGAGGCCGAGCTGGGCGGCGCCGTTCCGGTGCACGCCGCCGCGGCGATCCGGCTCCCGATGCTGACCGGTTGCCGGAAGAACGAGATCCTGACGCTGCGCTGACAGGACATAGAAGCCATGGAACTGCATCTCGCCGAAACCAAGACGGGGGCGCGAACCGTGTCCCTGTCGCCCGAGGCCGTGCGGGTGCTCGCGGGCATTCCACGCAGCGATGGCAACCCCTGGGTCATCCAGGGCCGGAAGACGGGCGAACGGCTGTACTGCATCGACCGTCACTGGCGCCTCGTCCGCGAGCGGGCGAAGCTCGGGGATGTCCGGATTCACGACTGCCGGCACAGCCTTGCATCCCGTGCGCTGGCGCTCGGCGAGAGCCTGACCGCGCGCCCATGTCGAGACCACGGCGCGCTATGCCCATCTGGCCCGGGGCTCAATGTACGAAGCCACCGCGCGGGTCGCCGACAGCATCGCGGCCGATATCCTGTAGCGCAGAATTTGCATCCGGACATGAGCCACGGCCGCCGGCCGGAGGCTGACCGAATACGCTCGACATGGCTCTTCCCAATTTGTGGCCGATGCCTCGCGTTGTCGGCGAGCGGTTGCCGGCGATGAACAGTTCGGCTGTACCCGGTCCCGGCGACGGGCGGCCCTACCCATCTCGCAAACATCCCCTCCTGGAGCCTGCCGAAATGGGTGCCGTCAGCGAGACGCTCACATCGCACGATGATGGCGAAAGTCCTCTTGGGATATTTGTGGTATAGCATACGCCTTATCGCAATTGTTATTCCCTCTTTCTCGTGTATACTCGCATGGTTTCTACCCGGAGTGGGCGATGCGACGTGCAGGCAATGACGTTCCCGACGATTGCTCCGCCCGAGTCAAGGATTTGCGGGAACGGCTCGGGCTGACGCAGATGCGTATGGCGGAGCGCATCGGCGTGTCGTTCGCGACGGTGAACCGATGGGAGAATGGCCAGTCGATCCCAAGGCGTCTGGCATGGCGACGGATCGTCGATCTGGAGGCCGAGGTTCTGGCATCGATGCGGCGGGCCGAACCGGTTGCCGCTTCGGCGGCGCCGGCACTCGACTTCGCGGCGAAACCGGAGGCGATGGCTGCGGTCGCCGAGGCGACCCGTCTCGCCTACGGCCACCTCTCCAACCCGGCCTTCGCTGCCGAGATATCCTCGATCGACCCCTTGCCGCACCAGCGTATCGCCGTCTACGAGAACATGCTCGGCCAGTCGCCGCTGCGGTTTCTGCTTGCTGACGACGCCGGCGCCGGCAAGACGATCATGACGGGGCTCTACCTCCGTGAGATGCTGGCGCGCCGTCTTGTCTCGCGCGTTCTCGTCGTTCCGCCGGCGGGATTGGTCGGCAACTGGGAACGCGAGATGCGTACGCTGTTCCGTCTCCCCTTCCGCATCGTAAGCGGTTCCGACGCCCGCACCGGGAACCCGTTCGTCGGCCCGGAGAGCGACCGCCTCATCGTCAGCATCGACACGCTGGCCGGCGAGCGCATGTTCGGGCTGATGCGCGAGGCGGCGGCTTGCGGCGAGGTGCGCCCCTACGATCTCGTGGTGTTCGACGAGGCCCACAAGCTGGCCGCCGACCGTGACCGGGATTCCCATGTCCGCAAGACCGACCGCTACCGTCTCGCCGAGGCATTGGCCGGCCTGCCTGTAGACGAAGAGCGCTGGCGGCTCGGCTGGTCGGCGCCGAACATCCTGCTGCTGACCGCGACGCCGCATATGGGCAAGGACTTTCCCTATTATACCAAACGCAAGTCATATGAACCGATACAGTGAGGCATCGGGATCAGCACGATGGGGCTACGGCCCAGCTGCGCCGGGTCGTATTGGTGATGACGTCGGGCTGGTCGGTCAGCCATTGCCACCCCGTCCAGCAGGCGTCCCTCAGGGCGGAGACATCCTTGAACACGCGGTTGGCGAAGCGGTTCGATTTCAGGAACAGAATGATCTGCTCCATCGGATTGAGTTCCGGACTGTAGGGCGGCAGATGCACGAGCGTCAGGTTGGGGGGAACGAGAAGGTCGCCCGAGCGATGCCAGCCCGCCCCGTCCAGCACAATCACGCCGTGCGCACCCGGCGCCACGGCCGCGCCGATCGCCGCCAGATGCTCGTTCATCGACGCCGTGTTCGCCCTGTCCGCCACGTGGGCGATGCCGACGCCGCGCTCTGCGCAGGTGGCGCCGAACAGATAGACGTAGCCATAGCGATGGTCGCGCAGGATGCGCGGACGCTGCTTCCCATTCGCCCAGACCCGTGTCGTCATCCCCTTCTGGCCGATGCGCGCTTCGTCCTGGAACCAGATTTCTATCGGACCCGCCAGCGCCTCAGAGCTGAGCGCCGACGTCAACTGTGCCTCGAACTCCGCCACGAACGACCTCTGCCGCTCCGCGTCGGCTTTGGGGTGGACCGGCCGCCCCGAGACAAAGCGAAACCCGGCCCTTCGGAGCATCATACGGGCACCGCTCTCCGTATAGATGACCCCGAAGGCCTCCTCGATTTTCCGTAAGATGTCCTGAACGCGCCAGCGCGTCACACCGTCCCGCTCAAGCTCGGGACCCGCCTCGATCCAGGCGCCGATCTCGGCGATCTGCGCGTCCGTCAACCGGCCCTCGCTCCCGCCGCGCGGGAGATCCGCGAGGCCGTCGAAGCCCTCCGTGTTGTAGCGCAACACCCAGTCGCGCAGGATTTGAAGCTCCATGCCCTGCGCCCGAGCCGCCTCCGTGCGAGACGCACCCTCCATGATCATGGCGAGCGCACGCGCGCGCGACGCTTGCTTCGCGTCCCCGCAGTGCCTCGAAAGCGCGTGGAGCTCGTCCGCTGTGTGTGCCGTCCAGGTTATCGGCGTTGCCGCACTCATCGTCATCCTCCGGCGCTGGTGAGTCGATCACCACAGTCTATGAAGGTCGTCCGGACCGTCACCCCAACATATTGGGATGGTGAGTCAATTTGGAGCGCGCTTGGTATTACTGCCTCTGGCGTCTTCTCGCGCCGGACGCGCTCGCGACCTTCGATGCGTTCGCGGCATTCCCCGAGGCGCAGCGCCGCCGTCACTTCATCCGCCGCACCAAGGAAGAGATGGTCCGCTTCGACGGCCGGCCGCTCTACCCGCAGCGGAACTGCGATACGCTGAGCTATGCGCTGAACCCGGAGGAGCAGGAACTCTATGACGCGACGACGCGCTATATCGCCGAGACCTACAACAAGGCGCGCGTTCTGAACCGAAACGCGGCGCGTCTCGCCATGGGCGTGTTCCAGCGCCGCCTCGCCAGCTCCACATACGCGTTGATGCGCTCGTTCGAGCGTCGTCTCGACCGGCTCGACGAGGCTATCGCGCTGGTTTGCGCCGACCGCGCCGACGAGCTGGAGCGGCGCCAGACGGGCATCGCCGACACGCCCGACTTCTTCGAGGCCCGAACCGCGGATGAGGACGCCGGCGAGGGAGGCGAACAAGAGGGGCACGAAGCGTTCGAGGAGACGGCCCTTGGCGGCCTTGCCGCAATCACTCTCGCGGAGCTTCGGGAAGAGCGGGATGAAGTCGAAGCCCTTCTCTCCCAGGCGCGCCGCCTCGCCGAAACCGGCGAGGACTCCAAGTTCGAGAAGCTGCGTGCGGTCATGGACGATTCCGATTTTGCGCAGGAGAAACTCATCGTCTTCACCGAACACCGCGACACGGCGGAGTTCCTGGTGCGCCGCCTGGAGGGGCTCGGCTTCACCGGACAGGTGGCCCTGATTCATGGCGGACTTGACTATCGCGAGCGCGAGGCCCAGGTCGATCTGTTCCGACGCCCGGTGGATCGGGGCGGCGCCCGCTATCTCGTCGCGACCGATGCTGCCGGCGAGGGCATCAACCTCCAATTCTGCTGGCTGATGGCGAACTACGACGTGCCCTGGAACCCGGCGCGCCTCGAACAGCGGATGGGGCGTATCCACCGCTACGGCCAGACGCGCGACCCGGTGGTCATCGTCAATCTGGTCGCCGGAGAGACCCGCGAGGGGCGGGTGCTCAGGGTGCTTCTGGACAAGCTCGAGGCGATCCGCAAGCAGCTGCGTTCGGACAAGGTATTCGATGTCGTCGGGCGGCTGTTCGAGAACATGCCGGTCAAGGACTATCTGGAGAAGGCGGCGACGGAAGACGGCGCGCGCGCCGCCATCGAGGCGCTCGACCGCCGCCTGACGCCCGAGCGGGTGGCGGCGATCGACGAGCACGACCGCGCCCTGTGTGGCGGCGGCGAGGTGCGCAGCCGCCTTCCCGAGATCAACGCGGCCATGGAGCGCGAGCGGTATCGCCGCCTGCTCCCCGGCTATGTCCGCCGTTTCGTCGAGACCGCCGCCCCGCTGATCGACCTGCGGCTGGAGGGTGATACGGGCGGCGTCTTCGACCTCGCGCCCGAACGCGCGCGCGCCGCCGACGATGTGCGCGGCGCGATGGAGATCTATCCCGAGGGGATGCGCGGCCGCCTGACGGTCGATCGACCGGATAGCGACGGCAACGCCATCTGGATGCATCCCGGCGAGCCGGTGTTCGAACGCTTCCGCGCCGCGCTGCTGGCGCGCTGCGGCGGGGAGGCGCGGCGGGGCGCGATCTTCGTCGATCCCCATGCGGAAGCATCCTATCTCTTTCATCTGGCCCGGGTTTCGGTCCTGCGCAGCGACGGGGAGCGTTCGGAGACGGTCGAGACCCGCCCGATCGGGCTGCGCCAGGAGGCCGACGGCGCCGTTTCGCCTTGCCCGCCCGAACATCTGCTGCTGCTGCGCGGCGCGCCCGGCATCGCGCCCGGCGGCGTGCCGCTGGCCCGGCGGGCGGGCGGCCTGAAGGAGAGTGCGGAGGAATGGTTGCAGGAGACCGTGCTGGGCATGGCGGAGGAACATCGCGCGCGCATCCGGGAGGCGCTGCCCGAACGCCGCCGCTCGATCGCGCGCGGCTACGACGGCAAGACCGCCGCGCTGATGGCGAAGCGTGGGCGGGTGAGCGCCGGGGCACGCCGGGGCGATGCCGGCGCGCAGGCGGAGCTTGCCCTCGTGAAGGAGGAACAGAACCGCCTGGTCGCGGAGAAGCGGCGCGGTCTGGCGGCGCTGGACGCGGAGGCGTCCCTGATCGGACCCGGCGAGGCGAAGATGATCGCCCATGCGCTGGTTCTGCCGACGGAGGAACGGGAGGAACGGCAACGCCACGACTCGAACATCGAGGCGGTGGCCATGGAACTCGCCCGCGCCCATGAGGAGGCCGCCGGCGCCGCGGTCCGGGACGTATCCCGTCCGGCGCTGGCGCGTCGCCAGGGTCTCGGCGACTGGCCGGGCTTCGATCTCCGCTCGCTATACCCGGCCGCTCCGCATCGGCAGGCCGAAGACCGCGCCATCGAGGTCAAGGGCCGCGCCGGATCGGGCGCGATCGAGGTGAGCGAAAACGAATGGGCAGCAGCCTGCAATTTGCGCGGCCGCTACTGGCTCTATGTCGTCTATGACTGCGCCACGCCCCGGCCCCGCCTGGTCAAGGTCCGCGATCCGTTCGGCCGCCTTCTGGCCAAGGCGCGCGGGAGCGTTGTCATATCGAGTACCGAGATCCTTTCGGCAGCCGACGATGGAGCAGCGTGATGCCGTGGAACGACGACTTGGGTGGCGATGCTCTTCATATCGCCGGGTCCGACACATCGCCCCTTCGCGTTCGCGCCGGTCCCGGCACCGGCAAGACCTTTACGTTGATGCGTCGTATTGCACGTTTCCTCGAACGGGGAACCGCACCGAAGCGGATACTTGTGTGTACGTTCACGCGAACGGCAGCGGCCGATCTGAAAGAAGCCGTCATTGCGCTGAACGCGCCCGGAGCGGGAGAAGTCGAGACGACCACCATCCACGGCCATTGTTTCGGAATCCTCATGCGAGATGAAGTGCTGGCCGCGACCGGTCGCGTTCCTCGACCTCTGATGGATTTCGAGCAAAGGTTTCTCCTGGAGGATGTGGGGAGCGGCAATTTTGGAGACATCCACGAAAGGCGAAGACTTCTCAAAGACTTCGAGGCGGCGTGGGCGCGACTCCAGGACGAGCAGCCAGGCTGGCCGATCGATCCGACGGACAGGGCGTTCCATGCCGCCCTTCTTGATTGGCTGCGCTTTCATCGTGCCATGTTGATCGGCGAGCTCGTGCCGGAAGCTCTGCGCTATCTTCGAAACAACCCGGTGTCCCGGCATCTGGACAAGTTTGAACACATATTTGTTGACGAGTATCAGGATCTGAACGCCGCCGAGCAGGAGCTCATCGGTCTGCTTGCCAGGAGCGCGAACTTCATGATCATCGGCGACGAAGATCAATCGATCTATTCCTTCAAGCACGCTCATCCCGAAGGGATCGAAGATTTTCACCTGAGACATGCCGGAACCGAGGATAAAACGTTGGACATATGCCGGCGATGCCCGACCGCGATTGTCGACTTGGCCAACGAACTGATCGGGCATAATAACCAGAGAACGAATCGAGTTCTGTTGCCGCACGTGGGAAAGGGCCGGGGAGAAGTCCGTATCGTCCAATGGCCGAGCATCGAGGCCGAGGCGGATGGACTGGCCCGGTTCATTCAACAGCGCATCGCTGAAGGGTGTGTTCAGCCCGGTCGAATTCTCGTTCTCGCTCCACGCCGGGCATTTGGCTATGCGGTTCGCGACGCTCTGAACGCGATCGATATCCCCGCCCACAGCTTCTTTCGGGAACAGGCTCTCGAAGGCGATCCGAAGAGCGCAGACGATAGCAAGAAGCAACAGGCGTTTACCCTGTTGACGCTGGCCGCTGATCCGATGGACGCGACAGCACTCCGCTGCTGGTGCGGTTTCGGCAACCAAAACCTCCGAGAGCCTGCTTGGGCACGGGTTCGCGAGTTGTGCAACCAATCCAACCAGGACTTGGGTGACGTTATTGCCGACATTCGAGACGGGTGCGTTCCTTTGCCATATGGCGGCTCTCTCCGATCCAAACTCGTTGAACTTCAAGAGCGGTTGCAATATCTTGACGGGTTGATTGGCCGGGATTTGGTCGATGCGCTGTTTCCAGAAGATGACCCTGATTTCGGGGAGCTTCGCGAGCTGGCCTCCGGGCTTCCCGGAGACGCTGACTCCAGGGCCCTTCTGGACATACTCCGCACAAGCATTACCCAACCGGAACTGCCTACGGATGTCGACTACGTACGAGTCATGAGCCTGCACAAATCGAAGGGCCTGACCGCCGATCTCGTCGTAGTTATGGGCTGCGTTGAGGGACTGGTCCCACATGTCGATGACTCACTGACCCAAGCGGAGAAGAACAGGACTCTCGAAGAGCAACGGCGGCTGTTCTACGTTGCATTGACCCGTTCACGCGACACGCTGATTTTGTCGAGCGTCACAAATCTGCCTCGGCCATTGGCCCATCGCCTTCAAGTACGGATAACCGGTTACGGACAGAATGTTTCTACGATCACCTCACGTTTCGTCGATGAGCTCGGTCCTGCCAGACCGAATCCGACCCATGGCGCAAGATTGCTCGATGCGAGAGCCGACGCATGACGCCGGAGAGGAAGATTCTGGTCATTGCCGGGCCGAACGGGGCGGGAAAGACGACCTTCGCGACAGAGTTCCTGCCGAACGAAGCGGATTGCCCGATCTTCGTTAACGCGGACTCCATCGCCGCAGGGTTGAGTCCGTTTCGGCCGTCTTCGGTCGCGTTCCGGGCCGGGCGTCTGATGATCGAGACGATTCACGGATATGCGGCCAGGGGCGAGACCTTCGCGTTCGAGACGACCCTGAGCGGGCGCGGCCATGCCCGGTTGCTCCCCCTCTGGCGGGGACAGGGCTATCGCGTAAAGCTGTTCTTCCTGCGGCTGCCGACGCCGGACATGGCGATCGCCCGCGTCCGGCAGCGAGTGCTGGAAGGCGGCCACGATGTGCCTGAAACGGTCGTCCGTCGGCGGTTCCATGCGGGATGGCGCAACTTCGAGCGCGTCTATCGGGATCTGGTCGACGAATGGGCTATCTACGATAATTCCGGGACCGTCCCGGTCCTGCTTGCTGAGGGAAGAAACCGATGAAATCGCAAAAAACAGAAAACGAGAACCCGGGCGAGCCCGCCCGTGACCCGGACCTTGCCGGCGCGGAGGCTGCGATGCGCAGAGCGGCCGAGCGCGGCCGCCGCCGGGCGGCGGCGAACGGAACGCCCATCCCCGTTTTTCGGGATGGAAGAGTCGTCTGGGTGAAGGTGGATGGCGAAGCGGCATCATAGCGCCGCCAGCGCCGCGATATGCGAGACGGAACGGCAAAGGACCGGTGACGGTCGGGAAGGGGAGAGCTGCGCACGAAGCCGGCTTCTTGCCATGAGCCGCATTCGTTGAGAGGAACAGGAGTCGTGCCCATATTCGATATTTTCTCGAAACGCCAAAAA
This sequence comes from Thalassobaculaceae bacterium, assembly GCA_963422445.2. GTDB lineage: Bacteria > Pseudomonadota > Alphaproteobacteria > Thalassobaculales > Thalassobaculaceae. The sequence continues at coordinate 6,165,694 of OY729512.2, read as the reverse complement.
GCGTTGCGCGGTGACATCCCCGATGTCTATCGCTATGACGATATTCCAGCGCAGTTGAGAATTCAAATCGTCCATATCATGAACGACGTTCTCGGGAATTGGCAACAGTACGAAAACCGCTCTTCTGTGTGGGAAACATACAACTCCATAGCGGATATCCTGTGCCGTGAATATGGGGTGTTTCACCTTCCAGAGAATTACGACAGGCATTCCAGCAAAATGATCAATCTTATGAATTTCTTCTTGTATGAAGAAAACATTGAAAAAGTCCTCGATGTAGTAGAATTGTCTTTCCGTATGGTTGATCGCGGCACGCGGAGTTATGATTATCTGGGAAAATGGAACGCGTCGGAAGATGCGGACCTTGCTATCGAGGGGCTGAATCGTAGATTCTAAGGAGCACGGCGTCGGCTACTGCTTCACGAGCGGCCAAATCGTTCGTATCGATTCCGAACTCATCCACGCAGAGGTAGTTCGGCCCGCTTTAAAAATTCTCAACCAGAGCCGATATGCCGGCGCACAACAGGAGTTCCTGACGGCCCATGAGCATTATCGGGAAGGCAAAACCAAGGAAGCACTCAACGAGTGCCTGAAATCCCTGGAGAGCGTGATGAAGTCGATATGCGACAAGAGGGGATGGTCCTATGGCGACGGGGATGCCGCGCACGCGCTCATCGCGATTTGCTTCGACAATGGCCTCATCCCACCCTTCTGGAAAACCCAGTTCTCCGCTTTGAGAAGTCTTCTGGAAAGCGGCGTGCCCACGGCCCGAAACAGGCTCGGCAGCCACGGTCAGGGCGCGGCTCCCAAGCCCGTTCCGGATCACATCGCCGGCTACGTGCTGCATATGACGGCGGCGGCCATTGTCTTTCTAGCTGCAGCCGAAGCAAGCGACGCTGGGTAATGGCACATCGCCGCCTCATCGAGATCGCGGTTCCGCTGGAGCAGGTCTCGCTCGATTCGGTACATGAGAAGAACGTGCGGCACGGGCATGTCTCGACCCTGCATATATGGCCGTCGCGGCGGCGAGGCTCGGTCCGAGGCGGTCGAGAGCCGTCCGAATCGGTGTGCGTCGGAACGGCGGCGGCTCCGTCGCATTTCCCGATGATGCGGGGTCTTTCCAGACACTGCGGCACGGGAGAAGCAAACGTCTCCGCCGAGACACCGCCAACGGGAGGCGCGTGATGCTGAAGCGCGTGCATATCAGGAGCTATAAGTCCCTCCGTGACGTCGAAGCGCACCTGCCGCCGCTGGCCGTGCTGTTCGGACCGAACGCGGCGGGAAAGAGCAATTTCCTCGATGCCCTGCAACTTCTGTCGAAGCTCGGGACCAGCCGGACTCTCAAGGAGGCTTTCGATCCCCCTTACCGCGGCAAGACGATCGAGTCGTTCACCCTTGGGGAAAAGGGCATCAGAGGCCTGATCGAGCAGGAGCGGCTGGTCTTCTCCATCGAGGCCGATCTGCACCTCTCCGATACGGTCGTCGAGTCCGTCAATCGGCAGATACGGGACATGCGCCAGCCGAGCGATGGCGCCGCGTCGGGGACAGCCCGGAAGATACTTGCCCGGGTCCGGGAACGCGATCTGCGCTACCGGATCGAGATCGAGATGTTGCCCCGCTCCGGAGTCCTGCGCGTCACCGACGAGTATCTGGCCGCCCTGAACCGCGAGGGCGAGCCCACCGGGAAACGGAAACCCTTCGTCGAACGGCAGGGCGAGAAGATACATCTGCGATTGGAGGGACAGGCGCACCCCACCTACTACGACCGCTACCTCGATCATTCGATCCTCTCGATGCCTCACTATCCACCCCATTACCCGCATCTCGTGGCGGTGCGGCGCGAGATCGAGAGCTGGCTGTTCTTCTATTTCGAGCCGCGCGAACGCATGCGGGTGGCCAATCCGATAAAGGAAGTGCGGCATATCGGCCTGATGGGCGAAGACCTCGCCGCATTCCTTAGAACGCTTCAAGCGCTCGAACCCAGGCAGTTCGAGGCGGTCGAGAAGGCGCTGCACTTGGTCATGCCGAACATCGACCGCATCGAAGTGGACGTGAACGATCTTGGCGAGGTCGAGCTTCGTCTCAGGGAGAGCGGCGTCGCCATCCCCGCGCGCGTGCTGTCCGAGGGCACGCTCCGCATGCTCGGACTCCTGGCGCTGACCGGCGTCGGCACGCCCCCCTCTCTGGTGGGTTTCGAGGAACCGGAGAACGGCGTTCACCCGCGCCGCGTCCGGCTGATCGCGGATCTGTTGAAAACACGCGCCGGATCGGGCCAGACCCAATACATCGTCACCACGCATTCTCCGATCCTGCCCGATCTCCTGCCAGACGCATCCCTGTTCGCGGTGCGGCGGACCGAACGCCAAACTCGGATCGATCCCTTTTCCACGTGGGGGCCGCTGGCGCGGCAGGTGGATATCGACGACACGCTCGACGACCAACCGGAGAACCTTCCCGTTTCCGAACGTATTTTGCGAGGCGACTTCGATGCGTGAGGTCGCACTCTTCGTCGAGGACCACGCCCACCAGCAGATCGTCGGTGCGTTGGTGAGGCGGCTAGCTGGAGAACACGGCGTCGCGGTGCGCCTCGATTGGCGCAGCGCGGTTCGCGGTCACGGCAGGGTCGTGCAGGAGCTCGGCCGCTACCTGCGCGACCTCCGCGGACAAGGCGGACGTCTACCCGACCTGATCGTCGTCGCCACCGACGCGAACTGCATGGGGCTGAACGAACGCACGAACGAATTGCGAAACCTGAATCCGCCCGCGCCGATGGTCCTTGCCATTCCCGATCCGCATGTTGAACGCTGGCTGCTCCTCGACGGCGCCGCGTTCAGAGCCGCTGTCGGCCGAGGCTGCAACATGCCCGACCGGAAGTGCAGCCGCGACCGCTACAAGCATCTTCTGGCCAGTGCCGTTCACGAGGCCGGGATCATGCCGAACTTCGGCGGCGTGGAGTTCTCCGAAGACATCGTGCGGGAGATGGACTTGGCACGGGCTGCACGGGCAGACAGATCCTTCAAGCGTTTCATCGACGACCTGGGCGCCGCTCTGCAAGGCTGGGGACAATGACCGGTAACGACCCCCGTCTCATCGAGGTCGCGTTTCCGCTGGAGCAGGTCTCGCTCGATTCGGTGCATGAGAAGAACGTGCGGCACGGGCATGTCTCGACGCTGCATATCTGGCCGGCGCGGCGGCCGCTGGCGGCGTGCCGGGCGGCGCTGATCGCGACTCTTCTGCCCGACCCCGGCGATGCGGCGGCGCGCAAGGACATCTACCGCCGGCTCGCGGGCGAGGTCGTCGAGACGGTCAAGTCCGAGCGGCGTGCCGGGCGCACGGTCGAGCGGCGCAGGCGCGAGACCAAAGGCGGCATCCTGCACTGGGGGCGCGAGAGCGGCCCGGACCTCGACTGGTTCCGCGAGAGGATCCGCGAGGCGTATGGCGGGCGCGCGCCCCGCGTTCTGGACCCGTTCGCGGGCGGCGGCGCGATCCCGCTGGAGGCGATGCGATTGGGCTGCGAGGCGACGGCGATCGACATCAACCCGGTCGCCTGGTTCATCCTCAAATGCACCCTCGACTACCCGCGCCGGCTCGCGGGCAAGACCCTGCCCCTGCCGGACTTCGCCCGCGCCGACCACGATTTCATGGAAGCGTTCCTCAAGGCGAAGGGCTTCAAGGGCAGGGCGCTGGCGCGGCAACTGGCGGCGCTCGGCCTCGGCGAGGACGGCGGCGAGCGCGAGCCGGCGCTGATCGACCGCGATCCGCAGCGCGACGGCGACCTTCCGGAGGCCGACCTCGCCTGGCAGGTGCGCGCCTGGGGCCGGCGCGTGCTGGCCCGCGCCCGCGCGGCGCTGGCGGCGCGCTACCCGACCTATGCCGCGTTTCAGGCGCTTGGCGACGGCGGCAGGCCGTTCGCGGCGCAACCGCTCGCGCTGCTGGCGCCGGACGAGAAGGGCGCGACCGACGCCGGGCCGCTGAATGCGCGTTTCGATGCGCCATACCTCAAGGACCCGCGCACCCCCCGCTGGGTGGCGAAGCCGACGGTGGCGTATCTGTGGGCGCGCACGGTGCGCTGCAAGGGCTGCCGGGCGACGCTGCCGCTGCTGAAGACGCGCTGGCTCGCCAAGAAGGACAACAAGCGCGTCCTGCTCACGATGACGCCGAAGGCGGACGGCAGCGGCGTCGATTTCGACGTCGAGACCGGCGTGCCCCGGGCCGGCGGCAACGCGGCGCAGCGGCGCGAGCAAGACAAGCGGCTCGGCGCCGGTACGATGAGCCGCAGCGGCGCGCGCTGCCCCTGCTGCCCCGCGACCATGACCATGGAGGACATCCGCCTCGAAGGCCGCGCCGGGCGGCTCGGCGCGGCGATGACCGCCGTCGTGGTGAACGGGCCGAAGGGCAAGGAATACCGCCTGCCGGAGGACGAGGAGCTCAGCGCCGCCGAGGTTTCGCCGGACGAGATCGAGGCGCTCTATGCCGACATCCCCTTCGGCCTGCCGGAGGAGCCGCTACCGAGCAATAAGGCGCTCGGTTTCCGCGTTCCCCTGTATGGTTTCGACCGATGGGCCACGCTGTTCACGGACCGGCAGCTTCTGACGCTGGGAACATTCGTGCGAGAGATGCGCCGCTGCTCGGCGGACATGGGCAATACCCCGGAAGAGTGGCGCGAGGCGATCGCGGCCTGTCTGACCCCGTCGCTCGGTCGCCTGGCGGACCGCGGCAGCACGCTCGCCACCTGGACCAACGACCCAGAAAAGATTCGCAGCACCTTCGCCCGCTTCGCACTGCCGATCGTCTGGGACTTCGCCGAGTCCTGCCCGCTGACCGACACGACCGGCGGATTCGTTCAGGCGGTCGAATGGATCGCCCGCGTCGTCGAGCATCTGCAGGACGCGGCGAAGAACGCGCCCGGCGCGACGGTGCTGCGGCAGTCCGCCACCGAAACCTCGCCCGGCGGTTTCGACGCGATCGTCACCGACCCGCCCTATTACGACGCCATCCCCTATTCCGACCTGATGGACTTCTTCCATGTCTGGCTGCGGCGCGCGCTGCACGGCGTCCTGCCCGACGCCGGGTCGGTCTTCGCCGAACCGCTCGGCCCGAAATGGGACAGCGAGGCTGCGGACGGCGAACTGATCGACGACGCCAGCCGGTTCGGCGGCGACAAGGCCGTCTCGAAGCGGAATTACGAAGACGGCATGGCGCGCGCCTTCCAGGCCTGCCGCGAGGCGCTGAACGCGAACGGGCGGCTGGTGGTCGTGTTCGCCAACAAGGCGCCCGACGCCTGGGAGACGCTGGCCGCGGCGCTGATCCGCGCCGGCTTCGTCGTCGACGGCTCCTGGCCGATCCGGACCGAGATGCAGACCCGGCAGCGCTCGCTGGCCTCCGCCGCGCTGGCTTCTTCGATCTGGCTCGTCTGCCGGAAGCGCGAGGCAGCCGCCCGCCCCGGCTGGGACGCCGCGGTGCTGGCCGAGATGCGCGGGAAGGTCGCCCTCAAGCTGCGCGACTTCTGGGACGCCGGCATTCGCGGGCCGGATTTCGTGTGGGCGGCGACGGGGCCGGCGCTCGAAGCCTTCTCCAGGCATCCGGTGGTGAAGAAGGCCGACGAACCGGGCGCGACGATGACGGTCTCCGAATTCCTGCGCGCGGTGCGCCGGATGGTGGTGGATTTCGTCGTCGGCCGGGTGCTGACCGGCGGCGGCGCGGACGCTGCGAGCGGGCTCGACGACGTGACCACCTACTACCTGTTGCACCGGGGCGATTTCGGCCTGGACGAGGCGCCCGCCGGAGCCTGCATTCTCTATGCGCTGTCGTGCAACCTGGCCGACCGCGACCTGTCGGACCGGTTCGACCTCCTCTCGCGCCCCGACCGCACGCTGTTGGACAAGCCGGAGGACGACGGGACGGGCGGCGAGGACGCCGATGCCGGCCCCGGCGGCGGCAGTCAAGTCAGGCTCCTGCCCTGGACCCGGCGCAAGGCCAAATGGCTCGGCCGCGAGGGGCCGGGAGGCCGGCCGGTGCCGCTGATCGACCGCGCGCACCGGCTGATGCACCTGTGGCGCGCCGGCGAGGAGGCCAGGGTAAACGGCTACATCGACGACAACGGCCTCGGGCGCCATGCCCTGTTCGCCCGGCTGCTGCAGGCGTTGATCGAGCTGGCGCCGGCGGGTTCGGAGGAGCGTGCGATCCTCGAATCGCTCTCCAACCACATCGCCGCCCGCGCCGGCCTCGCCCCGCCGCGCCAGACCGCAATGCGGCTGGAGACGCCGCCGTGACCGCAACTCCCCGCTTGGCAAGCCGGCACACCGGGTTGCCCGCTGCGTGAAACAGGATTATGTTGGAGCTGGCACTGAAGGCACAGCGTTGAAGGCAACTGTAATGGCCCAACTGACGGTGAGAAAAGTGAGTGGCGAAGTGGTCGACGCGCTCAAACTAAGGGCCGCGGCTAACCGCCGGTCCGCCGAAGCCGAGCACCGCGAGATCCTGCGCGCCTCGTTGCTTGGGACGGCAGAAGAGGATTTCGCCGCACGGGCCGAGGCGCTGCGGCGACGGCTGCGCTCGTCGGTCGACAGCAGCGAGGCGATCCGGGCAGATCGTGACCGGGACGGCGCGGCGTGACCGGCTGGGTTGTCGATGCCAGCGTCATGGTGAAATGGCTGGTCAGGGAGGAGCATTCTGATGAAGCGGCCGGCCTTCTGAACGGCGGATCGACGTTTGTCGCGCCGGCGCTGGTGTTCGCCGAGGCCGCCAACGCGTTGTGGGCGATGCACCGGCGCGGCGACATCGCGGCGGACGATCTGGCGGACGCGGTGGAATCCTTGCAGGCGGCGCCGATCTCGCTCCCCGCTTCCATGCTCCAGCTCACCGCCGCTGCCGCGCGGTTGGCGGCCGACCTCGACCACCCGGTCTATGACTGCTTCTATCTTGCCCTGGCGGTCCAGACGCAGTATCCAGTCGTGACGGCCGACGCGCGCTTCCACGACAAGGTACGCGGCCACCCCTATCTGTACGACCGGGTCGTGCATGTGGCGCACGCCGCGTCACGCGGGGCGGGCGCCCGGCCGGGGAACGGATCGTGATGACCGCGCCCCGGCTCAGGGACTTCGACGCCCTTGCCCGGCGCCTCGAAGCCGTCGCCTGATTCCGTCGAGCGAGGACACCATGGCCCAGAAGCTCCCCTGGATTCCCTGGCACCGCGTCGTGAAGCTGCGCGAGGATGTGCGCACGGGCGAACTTTCGCTCGCCGATTTCGCCGCCGACCTCCACGACGTGGTGATGCAGAAGGGCGCGCGGCCGGTCTACGAGGACCCGGGCCGGTTCTTCGCGCTGACCTACCCGACCTTCCCCTTGCGGGAGATCGCGCGCGACGTCGCACTACGCCTGGCCGGCCGGAACGCCAAGGCCATCCGCCAGCTCGAGCTCACCTATGGCGGGGGCAAGACCCATACGCTGGTGGCGCTGCGCCACCTCGCGCACGATCCGGAGTCGCTGCCGGCGCTGCCCGCGGTCGATCAGTTCCGGTCCCATATCGGCGCACCCCTGCCGGCGGCACGGATCGCGGCGCTCTGCTTCGACAAGCTCGATGTCGAGAAGGGCATGGAGGTGCGCGGGCCGGCGGGCGAGCTTCGCTGGCTCAAGCATCCCTGGAGCGTGCTCGCCTTCCAGATCGCAGGAGAGGGGGGATTGCGCACGCTCCACGCCGACGGCGCGAACGAGGAACGAGAGACGCCGCCGGCCGAGCCGCTGCTCGCCGAAATCCTGTCGCTGCCGCAGGCGCACGGGCTCGCAACCCTGGTGCTGATCGACGAGGTGCTGATGTACGCCCGCGAGAAGGCGGCGATGGCGGAGATCTGGCGCACCCGGATGATCGACTTCTTCCAGTATCTCTGCCAGGCGGTGGTCAGAACCGATCGCTGCGCCCTGGTCGCCTCGCTTCTCGCGTCCGATCCCGCGAAGAGCGATGCGTTCGGCAAGGCGCTGACGCAACAGATCTTCGACATCTTCAACCGGCAGAGGGAAGAGGGCGTGCAGCCGGTGCAGAAGCAGGACGTGGCCGAGGTGCTGCGCCGACGCTTCTTCGCTTCCGAATCGATCGCCGATCCGGACTCCTTCCGCCCGCACGTCACCGCGGCGGTGGCCAATATCGCCGGGGTCGACGAGACCGTGCGCAAGGACAGGGCGGGCGCGGAACAACGCTTCCTCGACGGCTACCCCTTCCACCCCGACCTGACCGAACTTTTCTACACGAAGTGGACGCAGCTCGACGGGTTCCAGCGCACGCGCGGCATCTTGAGGACCTTCGCCATCGCGCTGCGCGATGCCGAGGCGTGGGACACGGCGCCTCTGGTCGGCGCAGGCGTGTTCCTGCCGGCACCCGGCGAAGGCGCCCTCGCCGAGGCGGCGCGCGAGCTCGCCGGCACCGCCACCCGGGAGGCGACGGACGGCGCCGGCAATGAGTGGAGCGCCGTGCTCGAAGGCGAGCTTGCCAAGGCGCGGACGATCCAGGACGAGCAGCCTGCCCTGAAGTTCCGCGAGATGGAGCAGGCAGTGTGCGCGGCGTTCCTCGGCTCGCAGCCGATCGGCCAGAAGGCGCACACGCCGGAGCTGATGGCGCTCGTCGGCGCGACCCGCCCCGACCGTATCGAGCTCGAGAAGGGCCTGCGACGCTGGACAGAGCTTTCCTGGTTCCTCGACGAGACAGAGTTTGCGGGCGCATCGAAGACGGACGGCGGCCCTGCCGCGCTGCCCAGGGCGTGGCGCCTCGGCAACCGGCCCAACCTCAAGCAGATGCACCATGACGCCTGCGCCAACCGGGTCGCGGCGGAGATTGTCGAGCAGACGCTCCTCGCCGAGGTCCGGCGGACGAAGAGCCTCACACAAGGCGCGGCGGCGGCGGGCGCCCGCGTGCACACGCTGCCGGAGCGGCCGCGCGACATCGAGGACGACGGCGACTTCCATTTCGCCGTCCTGGGGCCGGGAGCCGTTTCCGACTCTGGCAAGCCGAGCGCGGCAGCGCGGCGCTTCATCGACGAGACGACCGGGCCGGACCGCCCCCGCACGCGCCGCAACGCCGTCGTGCTGGCGGCCCCGTCCCGCGACGGCCTGGACGCCGCGCGCGCGTGCATCCGCGAGTATTTGGGTTGGAAGGAAGTGCGCGGCCAGCTCGGGGACCGGATGCAGGATCCGGTTCGCGAAGGGGTGCTGGCCGACTGGACGGAGCAGGCGCGCAAGCGCATCCCGGATGCGATCCGCCAGGCCTGGGCGATCGTCGTCACCGTCAACGAGCGCAACGATATCCAGGCGTTCAAGGCAACCATCGGCGCCGAGCCCTTGTTCCCGACCGTCAAGGCGGACCGGCGCGCGCGCATCCAGGAGACCACGATCAGCGCCGAGGCGATGCTGCCGGGCGGCCCCTACGATCTCTGGCGCGCGGGCGAGCCGGTGCGCCGCGTGAAGGACCTGGCGGGCGCGTTCGCGGAGAACCCCAAGCTGCCGAAGATGCTGCGGCGCAAGCAGATCCTCGACACCATCGACCGGGGCGTTCGCGACGGTATCTTCGTCGCGTCCCTCGTTCGACCCGACAGGTCCGTCAAGACATGGTGGCGAACGCCGATCGACGATGCGGCCAGGGGAGAGCCGGCCCTTGAGCTGTTCCTGCCCGAACAGGCGGTTCTGTCGGAAATCGACCCGAATGCGCTGGTACCTGGCGTCTTGCCGGAACTGTGGACCGGCGCGTCCGTCGCGGTGGCTGGATTTGTCGCATATTTCGCCGGAGGGCGAACCGTGACGGTGCAGCGTGATGGCTACGAAGAGCCGGTCGCCATCCCGGCCTGCCCGCGCTCTGCGGTCGAAGCGGCCGTCTCCGACGCCGTTCGCAAAGGCGTCCTCTGGCTCGTCAACGGCCCCGCCAGCTTCCAGGGCGAACCTGCGCCGCCCGGTGTGCTGACGGATACCGCCGAGCTCCGTGCTCCGCTGCAACCGTTATCGGTTGATCGGTTGACGAGGGACGCGGTGTCGGGAGCCTGGAAGGACGGGCGGACCAGCGCTTTGGCACTCTCAGCCGCGCTCTCCGTGCAAGTCGGAGCGCCAGTCCCGTGGCCGATCATGCGCCGGGCGATCGGCGATGCGCTCGGCGCGCGCTGGCTCGCGCTGGCGCCCGACAGCGGTCCGTGGCCGTGCGACGCCTCGGGCGCGGCAGCAGTAACGCTGAATGAACCTCACGCGACGACGCCGGGCTTTGCAGACGGTAAAGGCAATTCCGCGCTGACCCCGAAAGACGCACGTACGAGTTCCGCCGACTTGGAACCTAACGAACTGCAGGATTTGGTCGACGCGCTGCCGAACGCCATTATGGCCGCAGCGGGCGTCCCGTTGCGGTTCAATGTCCGCATCACGTTGGGAGACGGTGACGATATCCCCCCAGAGTCGGTGACGTCCGTCAACGAGATTCTGGAAGGGATAAGTCCCGACCTGCGGTTGAGGGAATAGCGTCACACCACGTATGGCCGGCGCGATTGTGCCGCCAAACCGCGAACATCCAATACCGACATATTGCAGTCTCCAACATTTCCCGGAAGGAAGGCGCCCGCTGCTATTGTCCTCTGGAATCCGGGACAGTCGGTGGTGACGGTCAGCGCTCTCCTTGTGATGTGGGTATAGATGGGTGGGCATCTGGCGCGGGGCCGAGAGGCGCTGCGGGCAGTCAACCATGCCGCGAGTCCAGAAGAATCCCGCGCAGGCCGTTATCGGCGCGCGATTTTTCGCCACCGTTAGCCCGACTTCCGCAACTGGGCAGGTCATTCGTCTGGTCCTAAATCCGGCAGTTGGGTGAAGGGCTGATGGCGGGAGACCCTTGTAGACTGGGGGGATGAGCGAATCGAGAGAGGCTCGAGAGGCTCACCCTGCGGGTGATCGCCCCAGCGCTGTGCGGGAGGTCGCCCGAGAGGCCGTGAAGGTGGACACCTTCGGCGGGACGGTCTACGTCGAATGGGATCCGGATGCGGCGGCGATGCCGCTGGGCCACCTAGCGTTCTTCGCCGAATACCTGAAAGTCAGCGGCCGCTTCGACGCGCTGGTGGCGGACTGCCCGCTGCACTACACGAGCCCGAACGCGCCGTCAAAGCGGGACGTCCTGGGAACGGTGCTTTTGTCGGCTCTCGCGGGGCAATGGCGCTACGCTCACATCACGGCGCTGCGCGGCCATCTCGACGACACGGTGCGGCCGCTTCTGAGCGAGCCGTGGGTTCTCGACTGCGACACCACGATCAAGCCTCTCTACGGCCACCAGGAGGGGCGGTTGTGAGCTACAACCCGAGAAGAAGCCGGGGGCCGTCCCTCGCACGCCTACCATGCGTTCCTGATGGCGGGCACACGCCTTGTGCTGGACGTTGATGTTGGGCCGGGCAACCGTCATCGCTCGAAGAGCGCGGCGCCCTCGCTGTGGGCCCTGCTTGACCGCCTCGGGCGGGAGCACTGGCCGCGCCTTGTCAGGGGCGGCAAGGATTGGGGGAGTGAGGGCAACATGGCGTCGTGCGAGGGGGCGGGTCTCGACTATCTGTTCAAGCTGCGCCTGATGAAGGGAGCGCGCCGGCTTGCCGAGCGCCTGATGACGCGCGATGAGTGGGAGGACGCGGGACAGGGCTGGTCGGGGATCGAGGCCGAGCTTCGCTTGCATAGCTGGAGCCGGACGCGCCGCGTCGTGGTGCTGCGCCGGCGGCTTCCCGGGACGGTGGCGCTGACGGCCAGGGCGATCTGTTCCGGGCCGACGCGCAGCCGGGCACGGGCGTTTGGGAGTTCGCGGTTCTGGCGACGTCGCTCGATTTTGAGGTCCGTTCGCTCGCCCAGCTCTACCGGGACCGGGCTGACGCGGAGAACGGCTTCGACGAGCTGAAGAACCAGTGGGGCTGGGGCGGCTTCACCACGCGGGACCTGAAACGCTGCCAGCACATGGCGCGGCTGATCGCGCTCATCTACAACTGGTGGAGCCTGTTCGTGCGGCTGGCGAATCCCGATCACCACCGCGAGGCGATCACCGGCCGGCCGCTCCTGCTGCACGGGGTTGCACGTCAGACCCATCACGCCGGTCAAACGCGGCTGACGGTGACGTCGAGCCACGGGCGGCGGAGTGCGGTGGTCGCGGCATTGCGGCGGATCACCAGCTTCTTCCAGACCCTGGTGAGAAGTGCGGAGCAGTTGAGCGCCGAGGATCGCTGGCGCCGGATCCTGGCGGAAGCGCTGAAGAAGTACCTCCGGGGCCGCCAGCCGGGCCGTCGCTGCCAGCGCCGGTCCGCAGGGGCCGCATGTTGGGCAGATCGACGTTCTCGAAGCGGCTGTTCCGGGTCTCGCCGGTGCCGTCGGCGTAGGGCTTGGCATTCAGCTTCCGGACCCGGGCGGCGATCGCTCGGTTCAGCGACGCCAGGTCGTGGAAGACATGCTTGCGCAGCGGCGCCAGAACCCGGCGTTCGACGTGGAGCACCGCTTGCTCCACGGCGCTCTTGTCACGGGGCCGCCGAACGCACACCGGGAAGCCCTGGACGCCGATAAGGGGTCAATTTTGAAAGCCGATTGACACGCGGTGTGCTGCGCCTGATGGCGTCCGTCATTCATGCGCTTTGGGAGCGAAACGACGGCGGCTTGCTAATCCTTCCGGCTTCGATCCCTATCGATCACAGCGCGGTTCAGGCCGAACTGGTCCGTTACCTCGATCCCGGCTGGAGTGCCGTGATCGCCAAGGACGTGGACGGAATTACGTCTGTGCCGTTGAGCATCGATCAGGACGTGCCGACCCTTGGCCGATACTCCGCAACGAGGCGCGTTGCGCGCACGGTTTACATGGGCTCCGCCCCCACGTTGCAGACGAAGAACCCCGGTATTGACGACCGGCGCATTCGCCTCGGCTGCGCCCAGCCGGGTGAAGCCGAGGCCACGGTCGGCGATGCGCTGCGTCGTTTCGCCGACCGCGCGACCTATCTCTATCAGGACGGCAGCCGGTACTGGTTCTCGACACAGCCGAGCGTCGCGCGGATCGCCGACGACCGCGCTGCGCAATACGATCCGCACGACGTTGACGCCAAGCTTGTGGAATGGCTGCGCAAGGACAGGGCGCGCGGCGACTTCCCCAGTGTGCATATCGTGCCCGACGGTTCAGGAGAAGTCAGCGACGAGATGGAGGCCCGGCTCGTTATTCTCGGTCCAGAGTATCCCTACGCCAGAAACGACGGTGTTCGCGCCGTTGAGGCGGCCGAGAGCATCCTGAATACGCGCGGCAGCGCGCAGCGCATCTACCGCAATGCGCTTGCATTCCTCGCACCGGACCAGCAGCGCCTGCCGGAGTTGCGCCAAGCGGTTCGCTTCTGGATGGCATGGTCATCCATCGCCGACGAACACGAGCAGCTCAACCCCGACGCCTTTCAGCGCAAGCAGGCCGAGAGCAAGCGCGGCGAGTTCGAAAAGACCGTCGCTGCGCGTATCCTTGAGACGTAAGCATCCGGTGAAGGCCGCGCTCTATTGGGCATGATTTTGCCGGCGCTGGACGCCCAGTCTGTCTCGAGTGGAGAGAGCCAGCTACGCGGCGAGGGTCTGCTGCCCTTCTGCCTTCCAGTGCCAGGGGAGGAGTTCGTGCAGCCGGGTCTGCGGGTGCTCGGCGATGCGATCGAGGACATCGGCGAGCCAGGCCTGGGGATCGACGCCGTTGAGCTTGGCGGTGCCGATGAGGGTGTACATCACCGCCGCCCGCTCGCCGCCGCGATCGGAGCCACAGAACAGCCCGGACTTGCGTCCGGGCGCGATGCCGCGCAGTGCCCTCTCTGCGGCGTTGTTGGTCAGGCAGATGCGGCCGTCGTCGAGGAAGCGGGCGAAGCCGTCCCAGTGCTTCAGCATGTAGTCCATGGCCTTGGCCACGGCGGCATGGCGCGAGAGCCCGGCACTTTCCGTGCGCATCCAGTCCTCGAGTTCTGCGACGAGCGGCGCGCTCTGCTCCCGACGCACTGCGAGGCGACGCTCGGCACTCTCGCCGTTGAGCGTGCGCTCGATGTCGAGGAGCGCGTCGATCCGCTTCACCACTTCCAGCGCCAGTGGCGAGATCGGCGGCGCGCGCTTGCCGCGCCTCTTGTTCGCCGCGATGTCGGCGAGCTCGTAGAACTTGCGTCGGCCATGGCTCCAGCAGAGCGCCTCGATCACAGACCCCGGCGAGCGGCCAGGCACGCAGAGGCGATAGTGTCTCAGTTTGAATTTTCCCCCCAATAACAACAATGCGCTACCTGCTTATCCAGCAGTTCTCCTTATGGCGTTTCTTGTTGCATTGCGGCCTTTCGTGTTGGTTTTTTTGGCGGTTTTGCGGTTGGAGTGATGGGCTTGGCGCGGGGGCCGGGGATCAAGCGTTTGCGGGAGGCGGGATGCCCGTGATGACGGTTCTCATGAGGACCGCCCATGACGCGAAGACATGGTAGGCGGTGATCGCGCGGATGTGCTCGAACAGGCGCCTTCGGGTTCCGAGTGCGTGCCGCGCCCGCCGCCAGGACGCTTCGATCAGGTCGCAGGCCGTGTGCAGGGCGAAGGCCAGCAGATTGAGCACGACCAGGATGCTGGCCAGGGTCTGGCTGCCATGCCCGAAATTGTGTTCGAGGTTGTAGCCGTTGGTCTTCAGGACGTTGAAGGTCTCGTTCTCGATCTTCCAGCGGGCACGCCCGCAGGCGGCGATGGCGGCGGCGGTATCTTGCGTGACGGCAAGGTCGGTGACGAAGCTGTTGCGGTAGGTCACCTTGCCGTCGGGCTTGGCGATCTCGACCTCCAGCCAGTTGACGACGAGCGCGTCGGCGCCGTCGCGCAGCGGCACGCCATTCATCCAGCGATAGCGATGGCGGCGCCTGGCCGCGCCCCTGCCCACGGTCTGGCACACCTTGTCCAGCACGACGCCATGGGTGTATTCGCTCAACGTCTTGTGGCTGGACGGCTTGCACACGAAGATGACGCTCCCGCCCGCAGCGCGCACCGCCTCGCAGATCGGCTGGCGGGAATAGAGATCGTCGCCCAGATAGACCGGTCTCAGCCCGGCCACACAAGGCCCCAGTCGGGCCAGCCAGCGCTGCGCCGCGCGGCTCTCGCAGTCCTGCTTCGCCGAGCCGTCTTGCGGGCGCACGAACTCCGGCGCCAGAGGCAAGGCGCGGCGCTGCCCCGGCGCCACCAGAGCGGCGTCGACAAAGCTGTGGAAATACTCCACCTCCTCGCCCCGCCGGCGCGTCGAGCAGTGCGCGCAGTGGATCGTGCCGGAACGGAAAGGCTCCGAGCCGTCCAGCGCGATCAACACCCGATCGTCCAGGCAGCGCAGACCCGACAAGGCGCCGGCACCATCCAGGTCATCGACAAGCGCCGAAAACACCGCGTCGAAATGATCCGTCGGCGCCCCATCCAGCATCCGCCGGATATGGCTGTCGCACGCAATCCGCTCCATGCCGAACAGCGTCCCGGCGTTCGAAGCGCCGCGCTGCGCCGACAGCAGGCGCTGATGCGCCAGAAACGACGGGCTCTGCATGAAAAACACCGAAAACGCCGCAAGCCCGATGTCTCTCATGGCATAGCGCGTGTTGCGTCCCGAGCGCTTGTCGGGCAACGCCGCGCACCGCTTCCCCACCACATCCATGTATCGTTCAAGACGCTTCATATAACAGCTTGAATCACATCTCCAAGCCTTTGAAAACCCCTGATAACTCCAAAAGGAGAATTGCTGCTGCTTATCCATGAAGGTCCGCTCACCGATGCCTTGTTCCTGCTCGTGTTTCAGTCCGACGAGGTCACAACGATGCAGGCGAGAGTTGCACGGTGCGGGCTCGGATATGGCAAAGAGGCTGGAAACCGCGATGGCTCGTACGCTGCGTCTCGGCAGCCTTGCTGAGCTTCATGGATAAGCAGGATGCGCTATGTATCAAACTGAGACACTACCGGATGTTGGATTACTTTGACAACTCAACGCCCGAACGCCAGTCTTATCCTTGGGCAATTCCACCGCTTCGGAGGGCTCCCGCGTTGTCCCCTCTATCCATCGCCGAGGCTGCCTCACGCTGCCCGGAGCAGGAGTGGACAACCCGCGTCGAACTCGCGGCCTTGTACCGGGTCATCCACCACTACGGCATGACCGACATCGCGAACCAGGAGATCGGCGCGCGCGTCCACGGCGAGCCCGAACGCTTTCTCATCCATCCCTACGGGCTGCTGTTCGAAGAGGTCCGCGCCTCGAACCTGGTCAAGGTGAGCCTGGACGGCGCGGTCATCGACGGACCCGGGATCTGGGCCGGCAGCGGACGCGAGAGCTTCGTCGAGCACGCAACCGAGCGTTGGGTGAGCGACGGCGGGGTGAATCTCGGCAAGTGGATCTTCGGCGCCCGCCCAGACTACAACTTCTTCATCCACGGGCACTGCGAGGACGTGATGGCGGTGTCGGCAACCGAAGGCGGACTCCGGCCGCTAAGCCAGGCGTACATCTACCTCCGAGAGCACATCACATACCTCGACTACGACTTCGCCGAGGATGACGAGTACGCCGCCTCGTTCCACAAGGCGATCGCCGGTCACGACATCATCGTCTCGCACCATCACGGCTACTACGCACATCGGCCCGCTCGGCGGCGGAGGCCTTCTTCCGGGGCGTTCTACCTGCGCCAGGGCCTGCTCGGTGCAGGTCAAGGCCGCTGCGGCCGCAGCCGGCGCCGGCGAGCGCATGAGCGAGATGGACCCCCAGCGCGTCGCGATGATCGAGGATCAGTGCGGCGAGTCTGCCAACTACCACTACGGACGGCAGCACGGAGTGAGCCGCCCTGCTGCGCAAGCTCGAACGGCGAGTGTCCCGACTACCGGAGCTGACGCCGTTCTATCGGGCTGCCGGCAAGAAGCGCTCGACCAGCGTGACCCAGTAGCCGACGCCGAACGGGATGGCGGCGTCATTGAAGTCGTAGTTCGGATTGTGGACGTGGCATGAGCCTTCGCCGTCGCCATTGCCGATCAGGATGTAGCAGCCCGGCTTTTCCTTGAGCATGAAGGCGAAGTCCTCGGCACCCATGATGGGCTGCATGTCGGCCTCGACCCGCTCCGCGCCAACCAGTGCCGACGCCGCCGAAACGGCAAGCTCCTTCTCTCCCTGCTCGCGTTGACCAGCACCGGATAGCCGCGCTCGTTAGCTGAACTGGCAACCGGCGCCGCCCGACGATGCGATGCCTTCCGCAAGGTGATTATATCCAATGGTTGACGTGTTCTACATGTAGTGCATCGAGCGTTTTTTGAAACCATCTACATGATGTCGTTGGTCAACCATGAGTTATAATCCCCCAAGAAAAGTATGAATCTTCAATTTTACGGAAGATATGTTATCGTTTTTCGGAGCAGTTATCGTTTTGCACGGAATGGGCAGCGAGTGCGCGCCGCAACGGAAACGAAACTATTTAGTCATGGATACCCCTGTTCAAAATCGTTTTTCAGGTCCCGTTACCGTTTTTCAGGAACGGTGCCTTCCCGTGACCGCAACCCCGGCGGGCTACGCGGCGCTGATCGGGGCCTACGATCTGTCGGTGCCGCTTCCCCGGACCCTCAGCGCCATTGGCGAACGGCACAGGCTCATGGAGCATGGCGGCTGGCGCATCTATTCACCGCGCTACACGCCGAACGCGACCCTGGAAGGTCATCTCACCTTTGCGCTGAAACATGAAGGCCTGGATCTGGCCGTCCTTAACCCATCTTTGCCATTTTGGTTCGAGTGAGAGGCCTAAGTTGCTGTAAATGCGTGGTTAGTTTTTTACCGACCCTGGATTATGGCACTACGTTTGTGCGTTCACCGCTGGTTTCCGGGGAGCACAGCACGGCGCCTGTGGGGGTCTATCGTGAGGTCCGCCGACTGCGCGATGGCCCGCGCCTCGGCATCGGGGCGGGCGTCTTGACGAATGACCAGCTGGTTTCCGCCGACCCTCCTGAAGGGTGGAGGTGAGGCGCACCCAGCCGGCGCGCTTGTCGCGGATCGTACCCCATCGGTCATGGAGGCCGTGCGCCGCCATGCGGGTACGCAGCAGATGCACCGCATGGTAGGCAAGACCGGCAATGAACAGGTGGGCGGCGATGCGCGAGGTCTTGCTATGCCAGACCGGGCGCAGGCCGATTTCGGATTTCAGGCTTCGGCATGTCGCCTCGAGCTCGGTGAGCTTCCAATAGGTTCGGACCACGGTCTCGAGGTCCCACTCGACAGGGCTGGTGCGCAGCACATAGACGCCCGCCTGGCGGTCGCGCTCGGCGTGCAGGGAGTTGCGCCTCCAGAGGACGGCGGCGGCCCGCCCCTTCTCTCCGGGCCTGACCTCGATTGTCGTACTGGCGGTGGACGCGCCTGTACTTTTCCTTCAACCGGCCCAGCTTCTCCATCACCTTGCCGAGCTGCTTGACGTGGTTCTTCTTCGACAGCCCGTCGTGCAGCGCCCGCAGGGCATCCTCGAAGTTCCGGCGATGGCGGGCGAGCATGGCCTCGTCCTTCTGCTGGCGCGCATGGCTCCAGATGCACAGATGCGTCTCGCCGTCCCCGGTCTCGAGGCGCCAGGCGCGGGCATCGTGCCCAGCCCGGGTTTCGAAGGCGGCGTCGGCCTCGCGCTCGGGCGGTGCCGAGACGCCGCGGCGAACGGTGATCCAGTGATAGCCGCGTGCTCTCAGCCAGGCGAGCATGGCCTCGATCGAGATGCCGGCGTCCATGATGACCGTGGGTTTGCGGGCGTTGCTGCCGGGGGATTGGCGTTCCAGCCGCTCGATGGCGTCGGCGAGGGTGGCCGGCTCGGAGACGTTGCCGGGCAGGATCTCGCTGTGCTGCGGGACCCCGGCCTGGTTCAGCGACAGGGCCAGGGTCACGACCGGACAGTCGTCACGCCTCTGCTTGGAGCGGCTGAAGCGGGCGAGCGGGGAGGCGGGCCGTCCGGTCATGTGGGTGTTGGTCAGATCGAAGAAGACAAGGGTGTCGGGAATGCCGAACAGGTCGCGCTCTCGGGCGCACAGCGCCTCCTCAAGGGCGGCGCGATGACGCCACAACAGATCGCCCGTACGGTAGAGCTTGTTGCGTGTGAGCGACGTGCCGGTATCGACCTCCAGCAGTTCCAGGGCCGCGCTGCTCGCGCTCAGCCAGCGGAAGGCCTCGCGCTCGCTGGAGGGATGGATCATGCGCGCGACCACCAGTGCCGTCGCGATGCGTGCGTCGCGCTCACTTGCGCCCAGCCTCTTCAAGGTCTCGATGAAGCGAAGATCGTCGAGGGCGGCGAGAGCCAGCCGCTCGCAGCCCACCGAGCGGACTTGGTCATGAGACAGGCTATCGAGACGGACCGTGGCCACATCGTCCTCGACCCGGAGCCGGGAGGCGCCGAGACCGCGGGCGTGAAGTTGGCGAACAATGTCCTCGGCGACGGAGCGCAGAGTGGGGTCCGGCTTCAGCAGCGGCTCGGCACCGGCGAGCAGGGTCTCGATCAGAAGCGCCAGTTCGCGCCACTGCCTCTCGGGCACGGTGAAGTCGGCGCCGAGATTGAGAAAGGTGACCTGGCGCACCTTTCCGCCGATGCGTTCGCTGCCCACGAGGCGGTAGGTGGCATAGCGCTCGCCGCCGTCGCCGCGGCCTGTGGAGGTCCTGCGGATGAACATGACGGCAGGGTCCGGGACTTTGTGCGGGCTGTCAAGACGGTCCCGCCCATTCCATGACGATTATGGCACTACAATCGATTTCCAGAACCACAATCCAACAAAATCAGTGCTTTAGCGTCACGGAATGCCCGAAATCAGCCAATTCGAGCCGAAAAGTGGCAAAGATGGGGTAAGAGGCTGTTTGTGGCGACTGGCCCCAATGCCCTCGCCGATCTGGTCAGGGCCAAGCCCACGGGCGCCTACGCCCGGCGTGTCTGGTTCCTTTATGAATGGCTGACCGGCGGGCGCCTTGATCTCGCGAACGCCGATCGCGGAGCCTATGCGCTAATCGTCGATCCGAACCAGCAATACGCCGTCCCCGCGGAAACGTCCCCGCGGCACCGGGTCAAGAACAATCTACCGGGCACGGCGGCCCTTTGTCCGCTGGTCTTCCGCACCGAAGCGCTGGAGGGCCTCATCGCCACAGACCTGCAGGCGCGCGCGCAGCAGGCCATTGCCGCCGTGCCGCGTGATCTGCTCGCGCGCACGGCCGCCTTTCCTGCTCCTCAAGGATTCGAAATCGAGTTTCGCCATTGAGGGCGAGCATCCTCCGCAGGACCGTATCCAACGATGGGCCCGCGCTATTGGCCAAGCCGGGCAGCAATCGATCGATCATGATGAACTCCTGCGTCTACAACGCATCGTAATCGGAGACGACCGCTTCGTTCATCTGGGTCTGCGGACCGAAGGTGGCTTTGTCGGTCAACACGACCGCGAGTCGGGCATGCCAATCCCCGATCACATCAGCGCCCGACCGGATGATCTGGCGCGGCTGGTTGAGGGATTGGTCGCATTCGACCGAGAATCCGCCGGGCAACTCGACCCGGTGGTCGCCGCGTCGGTTCTGGCCTTCGGCTTTGTCTACATCCATCCTTTTGACGACGGGAACGGCCGGCTGCACCGTTACCTGATTCACCACGTCCTGGCCCAGCGCGGTTTCAACCCGCCAGGACTCGCATTTCCGGTATCTGCGGCGATTCTGGACCGGATCCACGACTACCGCGCTGCGCTCGAAGATTACTCACTGCGCCTGCTGCCGCTGGTGCAGTGGGAACCGACGGAACACGGCAACGTGCGGGTGTTGAACGATACTGGCGACTATTACCGGCATTTCGACGCCACGCCGCAAACCGAGTTTCTGTACGATAGCGTGCAGCGGACGATCGAACTGGACCTACCGCAAGAAGCAGAATTTCTGAGGCGCTACGACGGGTTTCGGAACGACCTCAACCTGATCGTCGATATGCCGGATCGCCTGTCGGATCTGCTCTTCCGATTCCTCCATCAAAATGCCGGTACGCTTTCTCGCCGCAGGCGGGAAAGAGAATTCGCTGCGCTGACAGACGACGAGGTCGCGCGTATAGAAGCCATTTACAGGGAAGAATTCGCCGACGACCATTGTTGAACGCGAACAGAAATCGGCGCACGAAGGTGAGCAGCCGCGGCGGTGGTCATCGGCACGGAACAGGACTATGGGAAATGATTGCATCCGGACCAGCGGCGGGAAGACGATACACCCACGAGGTATACGGCCATGTCACTTGCCGATAGCGAAGATTGAGGCGCTGCCGGGATGTCGCCCATCAATCTCATTGACTGCAGTCTCGAGGACTTGGTCGCGGTTCTGCTGCACGAGCAGCCGATTGCCATACTGGAAGGCGACCCATCGTTCATCCTTGAGAACGACGACGCCCGCCGAATTCTTGCGTACTACGCCCGGCGCCGTGACCTGTGGCCGCGGGCCAAGCAGGTGCAGGCACGTGAGATTGAGGAGGTTCTGAAGGCCCTGGAAGAGGACCCTCCTGTTAAGAAGGCGACGAAGACAGCGGGCAGCGTGGACAACAGAATCTGGAGCCTGCGGCGTGTCGATGCGCACCGTTTCGGCGGTCTGCACAGGCATTGCGGGTTGAACGGTGAGGATCCCGAAGACTTCGTCGTCGAGGTCGACCGGGAGGTCACGCTGATCAGCGGCTTCAACGGGCGGGCAAGACGGCGCTGCAGAACGTGATCATCTGGTGCCTGACGGGTCGTGCGCTGCGCTCGCAGCACATGCCGGACGAAGTGCACCAGCCGATGGAAGTCTATCGGGCAAGTCCTGACGAAGAGGACGGCGCCAGTGAGGCAGCGCTGGCCCTTCCACCTGTCGTGCCGGTCCCATCGGCAGCCGACCTTGAAGTGCTCAACGATCAGCCGAAAATCGATACTTGGGCAAAATTGACATTCCACGACGAAGGATCGGACAACGTTTGCGTCGTGCAGCGCACGCTGACCGTTGGTCCGCGTGGCAAGATCAGCATGACCGTAACCGGCCTCGAAGAATTGGGCTTGCCGGACCTCGCCGTCGAAGCGGGGACACTGATGCCGGGTATCGCGGCCCATATGCGCTTTGACGAAAAGACCACCTTTGCCGATGCGATAGCCCAGCTGACAGGCCTCAAACTACTAGGGATTGTCTGAACAAGTCGGTTTTGGTACAATTGGTTTATTGGTGACGGAGTGGAGTGCGAGCCATGGAGCAAGCGACGTTTGCGGAGCTGGAGCACGATCTGAAGAAGCGCCGGACGCGGCGCGAGGTATTTCTCGAGACGATGGACGGGCTGGTTCCCTGGGAGCGGCTGGAGGCACGCATCGAGCCGTTCTACCCGAAGGCCGGTCGCGGTCGGCGGCCCTATCCGCTGAGCGTGATGCTGCGGGTACACAGCGTTGCAGCTGTTCTACACTCTGAGCGACCCTGGGATGGAGGACCTGCTCTACGAGGTGAAGTCGGTACGGCGGTTTGTGGGGTTGCGCCTCTCGGGTGCGCTGCCTGACGAGACGATGGTTCTGCATTTCCGCCACTTGCTGGAGACGCACGGTCTGGGCGAGACGCTGTTCGAGGAGATCAACGCGCATCTGGCCTCTCTCGGACACCGCTTGAGCACGGGGACGATCGTGGACGCGAGTCTCATTGCCGCGCCGTCGTCGACGAAGAACCGCAAGGGCGAGCGGGGCCCGGAGATGCATCAGACGAAGAAGGGCAATCAGTGGCATTTCGGGATGAAGGCGCACATCGGGGTGGATGCGCAGTCGGGCTTGACGCACAGCGTGGAGACGACGCCGGCGAATGTCTCGGATGTGGCGACGGCGCACGCGCTGTTGCACGGGGGCGAGGAGCAGGTGTGGGGTGACGCGGGCTATCAGGGGGTGGACAAGCGCGCGGAGAACCGGGACACGGACGTGGACTGGGAAGTGGCGCTGAAGCCCGGCAAGCGCCGGGGGCTGGACAAGGCGGGCCCGGAGGCGGCGGAGAGGCGCAAGGCGTCGGTTCGGGCCAAGGTGGAGCATCCGTTCCTGTATGTGAAGCGCCACTTCGGCTACGCGAAGGTGCGCTATCGGGGGCTGGCGAAGACCACGCAACGCATCACCGTGTTGCTCGGGTTCACCAATCTGCTCATCGCGGGGCGCGGCGCCACCGCCTGACGTGGGGGGAGTCCGTCCGCAACCGCCGCAAGGCGGCAGGGACAGTCGGCTCGGGCATCAAAATCCCCATTTCCTGGCGCGACAACACGTCCCCGATGGGCTCTGGCGTTTCACCCACGGGCCACGACACCCGTATACCCGGAAAAACGGGGTTGTTCAGACTTTACCCTAATGGACAGATTGCGCCAGAGGGCCCACTGAAAGCCACTCCCGAAGATCGGGAGGGAGAAGCAGAATCGGGTATGGCTGATAGGGACGAAAGCTGGTCGGCATCGAATCGTCTTCATCGGGCAACGCTCGGCAACCGTACCAGAATCACCCCACCGCAGAAAACCCGAAGCTGTGGTTCTGCGACGCAAGCTCTTGGTTTCCGATCTACCGGGCCGTCATTCCGCCGTCGACCACCAAGCCCGATCCGGTCATGAAACCGGCATCGTCGGACGCAAGGAAAACAATCCCGTTGGCGATATCCTGCGGGATGCCGAGACGACCGATCGGATGTCCTGACAGTGCCACTTGGCGCGAACGTTCGACATCGTTTGAACCGCTCTGTTCGGCTCGTGCAGAGAAAGTCTGCGCGCCCATATCGGTTTCGATGACGCCGGGATGTATGGAATTCACCCGGATCCGGTAACCTTTGCGCGCAAAATTCAGAGCCGTGGACTTCGTGAACGTGGTGACGCCGCCCTTGGTCATCGAGTACAGCGGATCGAGTTCTGAGCCGACAAGGCCGGCGACGGATGCCAGATTGACAATCGAGCTGCCATGCGGGGTGTTCTGACCGCGGGCGTCCAGCGCAGGGCGGCACAGCTTGGTGCCGAGCCAGACACCTGTCAGGTTGACTGATGACAGCCTGAGCCATTCATCCATGGTCGCGTCCTCGAGGTCACGGCCAAGAAACAGGCCAGCGTTGTTGACCAGGACATCAAGACCGCCGAATTGCTCTTCAGCGAGCGTAATCGCGGCCGTCCAGTCTTCTTCTGCCGTCACATCAAGGCGAATGAAGGCGGCAGCATCGTCGAGTGCCTGCGCTGTCGCCCGGCCAGCGCTTTCCAGGACATCGCCGATTACCACCCTGGCGCCGGCCTCTACCATTGTGGTGGCTGTCGCTGCGCCGATTCCCCGCGCTGCGCCGGAAATCAGGGCCACTTTGCCATCCAGACGATTCATGTGCTGCATCCCTTCATAGTTGAGCGAACATTTTTGCTCATGCCATTCGCGCAGGATAGGGAGCCGTTCGGATGCCGGTCAAAGCACCAGAGGCAACGTCAGGGCAATATCGAGTGTGCGATGATCGGACTGTTTTCCACGAACGGTTGCAGCGTGGACAGGATTTGCCTATGGTCCGTGCGCGTTGCGCTTGGCGCGAGGCAACTGGACGACAGGGGTGATGACCGAAACTGTAACCAACGCTTCAGCGGCAGCCGGACAGCCAATCCTGCAGGTGCACGACGTTGTCGTGCGTTTCGGTGGGATCATCGCACTGGACGGCGTCAGTTTTGATATGCCGAGCGATGTGATCCTCGGGCTGATTGGCCCGAACGGAGCTGGAAAAACGACGCTGTTCAACTGTCTTAGCCGTCTCTACACGCCGACATCGGGCGATATCCTTTATGAAGGGGCATCGATCATGCGGATGGCTCCGCACCGGATCGCCAGTATCGGTATCGGCCGGACATTCCAGAATCTGGCCTTGTTCCGGACGATGTCGGTTCTCGACAATGTCATGATCGGTCGTCATTCGAAAAGCCGGAGTGACTTCGTTTCCAACGCCCTGCGCCTGCCATGGGTCAAGCGCGAAGAAGATGTGTTGAAACAACAAGCTTGGGATCTAATCGAATATCTTGGACTCGAGAGTGTCGCCTACACGCCTGTTGGCGGGTTGCCGTTCGGAACCCAGAAGCGCGTAGAACTAGCCCGGGCCCTGGCGTCTTCACCGAGGATGCTGTTGCTTGACGAGCCGGCTGGTGGTCTGAACCACGACGAAGTCGGGGAGCTCGGCGATCTGATCAAGCAGATTCGGACTGATCGGAATATCTCCATCCTGTTGGTCGAGCATCACATGAACTTGGTGATGAGCGTATCCGATTATGTTGTGGCGATCGATTTCGGTCGGGTCATTGGCGAAGGGACGCCGGAAGAAGTACAGCAAAACCCGGAGGTTATCCGGGCCTATCTGGGTACGACGCAATAATGGCACTTCTTACTGTCAAGGACTTGGTAGCGAGCTACGGCCCGATCCGGGCGTTGCATGGAATCAGCTTTTCCCTCGAAGAGGGCAGCGTAACCACTGTTCTCGGCGCCAACGGCGCGGGCAAGACCACGACCTTGCGATCGATATGCGGCATGGTGACGACCCGCGGCAGTATACAGCTTGACGGCAACGAAATCTCCGGCCGCCCGACCGAGACAATCGTACGCTACGGTGTTGCTCATGTGCCGGAAGGGCGTGGCACGTTTACCCGGGTTACGACCGAAGAGAATCTGTTGCTTGGCGCCTTTGCCCGCCGCGACCGTCAGGCCGTGAAAGACGATCTTGAACAAGTTTACGGTTACTTTCCACGGCTGCGGGAGCGGCGTACCCAGCAAGCTGGCACGCTGTCCGGCGGTGAACAGCAGATGCTTGCTGTTGGCCGGGCGCTGATGCTGCGCCCGCGCCTGATGTTGCTTGATGAGCCGTCATTCGGACTTGCTCCGCTGCTTGTCGACGAACTGTTCGGCATTCTCCGGCGGATCAACCAGCAGGAGAATGTCAGCATGCTGTTGGTCGAACAGAATGCGACACTGGCTCTCGACCTCGCCGATCACGCCTATCTGCTGGAAACCGGAAATGTCGTGATCTCGGGCACCGCGGACGAGATTGCCGCGGATGAAACCGTTCGCCGATCCTATCTCGGCTACTGAAACCTGCGGAACCGGGCAGCATCATGGATCTCTTCCTGCAACAAACCCTGGACGGCCTTGCAACCGGCGCCATCTATGCATCCCTTGCACTGGCGGTGGTGATGATTTACCAGGCGATCGATCATTTCAATTTTGCTCAGGGCGAAATGGCGATGTTCTCGACCTTCATCGCCTGGCAACTGATCGTCTGGGGTGCGCCCTACTGGGTCGCGTTCGCGGTCTGTCTTGCTTTGTCCTTCATCGGCGGCATGCTGATCGAGCGAATCATTTTTGCCCCGATCCATGATGCTCCGGTCCTGAGCCACATTGTCGTCTTCATTGCGCTCACGCTGATCTTCAACGCCCTGGCCGGGTTTATCTGGGAGTTCACGATCAAGGAATTCCCGAGCCCGTTCCCGGCGCAACTGCCTTTCGAGTCGAAGCTGATCGGACCTCACGAATTCGGCATCGTCGGGATAACCCTCGTCATGTTGGGTCTGATCTACGTGTTTTTCCGGTTCACGCCGATTGGTCTGGCCATGCGTGCGGCGGCGGCAAATCCGGTTTCCGCAGCTCTGGTCGGAATCAGTGTCAAGAAGATGCTGGGCTTGGGATGGGGGCTGGCTGCCACGGTCGGCGCGGTCGCAGGCATGATGATAGCACCGAAGGTTTATCTTGAGCCGAACATGATGCTCGGTATCCTGCTCTACGGATTCGCCGGCGCCGTGGTCGGTGGACTGACCAGTCCGGGCGGTGCAGTGGTTGGCGGCTTTCTCATGGGTGTGCTCGAAAATCTTGCCGGGACGTATGTCATAGGCAGCGAGCTGAAATTGACTTTTGCACTGATCGTTATCGTCGCGGTGCTGCTGTTCAAGCCGGCCGGGTTGTTCGGCCGCGTTGTCGTGCAGAGGGTTTAACGTTATGACGCTGATGGACCAGGCGAATAGCCGCGCCAATCCGGCAGATAGTTATCAGTTGTTCGGGGTGGAGATGCCGCGGCTGCGGATGATCTGTCTCCTGATCGGAATTGCGCTGGTGATCATTCTGCCGCTGACCGTGTCGAACTTCGCGGTGTTTCAACTGACCCAGGTTCTGGTCTACGCAATCGCGGTGCTCGGCCTCAATCTGTTGACCGGCTACAATGGCCAGTTCTCGCTCGGACACAGCGCGTTTTACGCCCTCGGGGCCTACACCACGGCGATTCTCATCGATCGCTATGAGATTGCGTATTACTGGACGATCATCCCCGCTGGCGTGGTCTGTTTTGTTGGCGGTTTTCTGTTCGGGCTGCCGGCACTGCGGCTCGAGGGCTTGTATCTGGCCCTGGCGACTTTCGCGCTTGCCGTGGCGATGCCGCAGTTGCTGCGCTTTGAACATTTCGAGGAATTCACCGGCGGCGTCCAGGGGCTGGACGTGTTCAAGCCGGAATCGCCCGTCGGATGGTTGAATGCCGACCAGTATCTCTATTTTTTCGTGTTGATCTGGGGCGTGTTGCTGATTATAGGCGCGTGGAATCTCGTCCGCGGCCGTACTGGTCGCGCGATGATCGCAATTCGCGATAATCCGATTGCTGCGCAGACGATGGGGATCAATACGGCGCTCTACAAATCCGTGACTTTCGGTGTCAGCGGTTTTTACACCGGCATAGCCGGCGCCCTCGGCGCAATTGTTGCGGAATTTGTGGCACCCGACAGTTTCACATTCTTCCTGTCGGTCTGGTTCCTTGTTGGGATGGTCGTGAGCGGGCTGGCCTCGATCCCGGCTGCGATCGCCGGCGGCATTTTCATCCTCTATTTGCCGAATATTGCAGAGGGGGTCATCGGGATCTTCTTCGGCAATGATCCGAGTGCCAAGGCGCTGATCTGGGTTGCCTTCGGCCTCTTTCTTATCTTTACGGTTTATGTCGTGCCGAACGGGCTTGCCGGTCTGGTCCGACGTTTCATCGTGAGATACGCGCGGCCGGGCGGGGAGTAGGAGAACCGGGTGCGAGATCAACCATCCAGCACAGTCCGTCGAACGGACCAAAAGGAGGGATCATGAAATACGCAAAACTATTGACCATGCCGGTGGCTGTCATGGCTTTCGGTATCGGTGCCGCATTGGCGGAAAATGCACCGGGCGTCACCGATACGGAAATCAGGATCGGCAATACCAATCCGTACAGCGGTCCGGCGTCGTCCTACGGCACGATCGGCAAGTCGATTGGCGCCTGCTGGAATTACGTCAATGATCACGGCGGTATCAACGGACGGAAGATCGAATGGATCTCCTATGATGATGGTTACAGCCCGCCGAAGACCAAGGAACAGATCCGAAAACTGATCGAGCGCGATGGGGTCGCCTTCACGTTTCAGACCCTTGGAACCCCGACCAACTCGGCGATTCACAAATACATGAACAGGAAGAAGGTGCCGCATCTGTTTGTCGCCACCGGCGCCACAAAATGGGGTCAGCCCGACAAGTACCCATGGACGATCGGCTGGCAGCCGAACTACCAGACGGTCGGTGCGATTTTCGGCAACTACATCCTCGACAATCACCCTGACGCCAAGGTCGCGCTGCTCAACCAGAACGACGACTACGGCAAGGATTACGTCATCGGCATGCAGCGGGCGATGGGTGACAGGTTCGACAGCATGGTTGTCAAGCGCGAGAGCTATGAAGTCACCGATCCGACGATTGACAGCCAGATAGTCAGTCTCGCCAATAGCGGCGCCAATGTCTTCGTCAATATCTCGATCCCGAAATTCGCTGCGCAGTCAATCAAGAAAATGGCGGCGATCGGCTGGAAGCCGGTGCATATTCTCAACGATGTGGCGGCTTCGATCAAATCGACCTATGAGCCGGCTGGTGTCGAGAATGCCAAGGGCATCCTTTCTGTTGATTTCTACAAGGATCCAAATGATCCGGCATGGGGCGACGATGAGGAGATCAAGGGCTGGCATGCTTTCATGGACAAGTATTATCCGGAGGGTGACAAGGCCAACAAATTCAACGCCTATGGATGGGCCGTATGTCATACCATGATCGCGGTTCTTGAGCAGGCAGGGGATAATCTGTCGCGTGAGAACATCATGCGTCAGGCAGCCAGCCTGAAGCAGGTCAAAGTGCCGATGCTGCTTCCGGGTATGGTCGTGGATACCAGTCCGACGGATTTCTACCCGGTCGAACAGATGCAGATGATGCGCTTCGACGGCGAGCGCAATGTTCGTTTCGGGCCGCTTATCAGCGCTGAGACCGAGTAATCACGCCTCTACGGTTTGTGTAATCCGACGGCCGCTGTTCCATGAGGGCAGCGGCCGTCGGCCCATTCGTGCAGAGTTGTGACAGCGGCCCCGGACGGGGCCGTTTGTATGGCCAGTGTTTTTTGCGGTCCTGTTGGGCTCTGTTATCGGCGTGTGCCCACTCGCCGGCACTGATCCCGATGATGTTCGAACACGAGCGGCACCTGCGGTCAGTGCCCTGTTCTCCGACTTCATCTTCCTGTTGGGGTGATTTGACGGGGCGGTTCAAGATTGTCGGGTTCGCGTGGCGTGACGGGACGTTTTCGGCCGATCGGATGGCATTCGTGGTGACGATGGCGGAACGGGTCTTGCAGGTATGGGGACGCCGCCGTGTTTTGCAACGCCGCTGGGATCGCAAGACCGAGGCACAGGATATAGTTCAGATGTGGTGCTGATGAATGCTCAGTTGGTGGATCGGAGATTCACGGCGCAGAATCCCTTCTGCTGAACCACATCATGTTGCTGTGGATGTGGCAGCCGGGACGCTTGATCATCTGTGGGGACTCCGGCGGCGCCCTCTGCCGCCGGTCCGCGTGGTTCACTCGGTCCATAGCGCTTGAGCGGCCATGACAAGGAACCGAATGGCGGATCGCGAACCGTATCGACAAACTGACGCGTCCGCCCGTAAACGCGTGAGCGTCGGTGGCGCCTGTTCCGTCGGATGATGGATCGGCTTTCGTCCCGTGCCGCATTCGCCGCTCGCCGCTCAAGAAATATGGATTGAAAGGACCCAGGTCGTCCGGATGTTGGCCGCAAGTATCACAAAACTTCGGTCTCGGTCGGCTTGGCCAGCGACGGCAGCATCGTCGAGGTCTTTAAGCTCTCCGGCGGCGCGACCTGGACGATCATCGTCACCCTGCCGAATGTCTGCAGCCGGATCGTCGCTAGTGGATTGATTTTAACGTTTGGATTCCTCTTTTTCTTGCGGCGATGATGGTATCGGGATCGGCGGTCCAGACGAAGGGCCTGGCTTCGGTGGTGTTGTGGTCGTCGATGACGCGGCGGATGGCGTCCTGGAGGTCGCGTCCGGAGCGGAAGACGCCGTATTTGAGACGGCGTCGTGTCAGCTTGGCGAAGACGCCTTCGACCGCGTTCAGCCACGCGCTCGAGGTGGGGGTGACGTGGAAGGTCCAGCGCGGATGGCGTGCGAGCCAGACCTGGACGTCCTTGTGCTTGTGAGTAGCGTCGTTGTCGAGGATGGCATGGAGCGGGACGCCGGCGGGTATCGTGCGCGCGATGCGGTTGAGGCATCTCGGGAACTCCTGGTGGCGATGCCGACTGGCGTGCTGGCCGATGACCGTGCCGTCGAGCACGGTCAGGGCGGCAAACAGCGTCGTCGTGCCGGTGCGCTTTGAATCATGTGTCATGGTAGCGCCGCGGCCTTTCTTCAGCGACAGGCCGGGCTGTGTGCGGTCGAGTGCCTGAATTTGCGACGTGTCATCGATCGACAGTACGACCGCGTGAGCCGGCGGCGCAACGGAGAGGCCGACGATATCGGTCAGCGTCTCGAGGCAGGCGGGATCGTTCGAAAGCGTGAACGGCCGCCAGCGGTGCGGCATCAGGCCATGCGCCTGCCAGACCGCCCAGACCCTCGAAGCGGCACCCCCACAGCCTTCGCCATCGCCCGCAGCGTCCAGTGGGTCGCCGCGTGAGGCGGCGAGGTGTGGGTCAACTCTACGATCTTCGCCACCGGCTCAGGAGCCAGAGGCGTCTTGCCCGGCGGACGCCTCTTGCCCCGCAGAAGTCCGTCCACACCTTCGTCCATAGAAGCGGTCCTGCCAGCGCCAGACACTGTTCTTCGCCTGGCCGGTCTCTCTCATCCCAAGTTGGCATTTTTCTGCTGTCCTATCCTTATCGTGTTGATATAAAATATATTCTTCTCGACCGATTCCAACATGGCACTACATTTTGTTGGATTCTGTCAGCTCCTCAGGCGGGTTTTCGTGCGGTGGATGGCGGGTTCCACACCCGCCGCCGAGGAGACTTGGGCACCCTCAGCGGCCGGTCGCGTGTCCTGGCGGTTGACGATCAGCGTGCCGTCGGTCTGGCGCAGGCGCGTGGTGATCCGCACCCAGGTCCGCATACTCTCGCGGATCGATGCCCAGCACTTGTGGATGCCCCGCGCGGCCAGCCGGGTACGGATCAGATGCACGGCGTGGTAGGCCAGCACGGCGATCAGCAGGTGGGCCGCGATGCGACGGTCGCGCTGGTGCCAGATCGGGCGAAGGCTGAACTCGGATTTCAGGCTCTTGAATGTCGCCTCGATATCCGTAAACCGCTTATGCACGTGGCTCCGGTGGCACACGATGTTGCCCCCGATGTCGACTATTCCCGGCACGCCAAACGCTACATGTGCGTTTCACCGGAGCCACGTGCATAAGCGGTATCCGTGATTCGCCAATAGGTCCGCAGGACCGTCTCGATATCCCCGTGGATGTGGCTGGTGCGCAACACGTCGGCGCCCGCGCCCGCCTTGAAAGTCACTTCCCGCAGGCCAGCCCCAGAAGCTTGTTGTGCTGGCGCCCGGTTAACACCAGAAGCCGGATCGCTGCCGCCGCGCGTCGTGCGCTCGCGCCCGTCCGGGAACGGATGAGGCAGGTGACGGCATGACGAAGCTGAAGGACCTGAAGGGACGCTCCATGGAGCATCTCGATTTCCGGGAGGAGAATACGCGCGCATCGGGGCACCGGTCCGTGCTCGGGCAGTGGCGACGTCGACGCGGGCGGAGCTTGCCCGGCAGCTCGGCACGACCCAGTCCGCGGTGGCGCGGCTGGACGGCGACCGGGTGTCGCCGTCCTTCGCGAGCCTTCGCCGTTACGCCGAAGCGACCGGCACGCGGCTGACCGCAGGTTTTGTCCCGGCGGACCACTGAGGTGGACGACAGGCCGGCGGCCAGCGCGGGCGATCGTAACTGTTCGGGCGAGCCGTGCGGGTGATCGTGTTGATGTCATCATCCACAATCGAATTGCGGTCCTGCAAGGGGGCTGATAACATTCGGCGCCCTGCGGTGTCGTCGGGCACATGGTGGTTCTCGAGGATGATGCTGTCACCGACCTGACGTCGGTGAGTCCAAGTTTAACACCCTGTTTCGAAGTTTATTGTTTATCAATGCGTTATCGAGAAGAGATTCTGCGTATGGCCCGACATTTCGATTCCCTGTACTGGATTCAGGGTCGGACGATCATTGTTCTGACGCCTCCGGGAGCGGGGTCCGCGCCGCGCGCCTGATAGATGGCCTGTTGCCGGGGCTCGGCGCGGGTGGCCTTGCGTAGATGAAGGATGCGGCCGTCCTTGCGCCGAACGGTTGCCGTGACGCGCTGCTGACCTTCGAGAATGCGTCGCAGGCTGGCTCAGCTTGCGCGCTCGCCCTGCTCGCCGAGGCGCCGGCGGATGGTCTGCACCAGCTGGTCGGCGATGACCAGGTACCCGTCGGAGCGCTTCCGGGTCCGGTGGAAGGTGGGTGCAGGCCGGGTTCGGATTTGAGCGGGCGGAACACGGCCTCCACATCGGTGAACGCGGTATAGGTGCGCCATAACGCTTCCTCGTCCCAGTTCCGGAGGTTGGGGCACAGGCAGTAGACGCCGGGATGAATGATCATGGGGCCGGCGAGCGAGCCTTCTTGCCGCTGTCATCGGCGACGACATCGATGAGGGAGGGCATGCCTGCGCCGCGGCTCTTTTCCTCGATCCGGCCGATCCGCTGCCAGACATGGTCGAGCCTCTTGCGGGTGCGCGGCCGCGACAGGCCGTCGTCGAGCTTGCGCAGCGCGCTCTCGAAGCGCGCGGCAATGCCCTGTTCCTTCTTCGCCCGCACCTCGAAATAGCAGTAGAGCCGCCCCGTCCGGGTTGGCCACCTTGTGCACATGGACCGTCTGGCGCGAGCGGGTCTCGAAGGCAATCGCCAAGTCGGGATCGAAGCGGCGCGCGCGTTCCCGGCTGACGACCGGAGAGCGGTCGCCGGTCTCGCGCAGCCAGACGACGTTGGCCTCGGTGGCGACCCCCGCATCCATCACCACCAGGGCTTATCGCCGGAGCGTGCAGGACCTCGAGCATGGGCGCCAGGGTCGTGTCTTCGCTGACCGCGCCGCGACCACTTCGGAGCGGCGCACGAAGCCCGAGCCGTCGAGCACCAGCCCCAGGGTGAGCCGCGGGCAATCGCTGCGCTTTTCCCTGGAGTGGCCGTGTTCGGCCTTGGGCTGGGCCGCAGCCTCACCCTCGAAGAAGATGTTGCTCAGGTCGTACAGCGTGACCGTGTGGGGCAGGCCGAACAGGTCCGGCAGCCGCTCGAACAGGGGGCCTCGATCGCCGCGCGCCGCGCCAGCAGGGCATCGGAGGCGCGGGTGAGGCGCATCATGCTCATCCGCTCGAAGGTCACGCCCGGCAACTCGCCGAGGGCCGAACGCTCGCACAGCCAGCACCAGCTGGCGCGCTCCGAGCCCGGCGGCGCCATGCGCGCGATGATGATGGCCATGGCCAGCGTGCGCTGCGTGCCGGTGAAGCCGAGCCGCCAGGCCGAACCGCTCCATAGCCCACAGCCCGACAGTCTCGACGCCGACCGAGCGCGGGCCGATCAACTCCAGAGTGCTCACATCCACCGTCTGCAGGGCGGGGCGCTCGACGGCGGGGCGCGATTGAGGAGTTGCGCGGCGATGCGCTGTGCATGCCGCTCCACCTCTTGCGGACAGGACAGCGACACCAGTTCGCCCTGGCGATCGAGCAGCCGCTGGATCCGGGCACACAGCACAGGCCAGTGCCGTCGCTCGAGCGGGAAGTCGCTGCCGAGGTTGAGCAGGGTATGCTGGCGGACCCTGTCTCCGCTGCGCTCACTGCGCACCAGACGGGACAGGTACATAGACCTCGCCGCGGTCGCTTGTGCGTATCTTGGCGCGCCGCATGAACAGGGGCGCCAAGATAGCGGCGGATCCGACCCCTGAAAACCCTCATCCTAAAATATGAGCTCACGACATCGCGGCCCAGAAACACCAAAACAAGCAAAATCAACGAGCGGGTGGACGACCGGAACCCAAATACACCAATTCCGAGCCGCTGAATGTTAAGCTTGGGCTAAGGAGCGTGGTCCCACTATGGCGTCGTCATTTGTTTTCTATAAGTCCTTCTTCGCCATGCCAGAACCACCCTCACAGGATTCTCAGTCAACCGTCTTGACATCGCCCATCAGTCGAACGCTTGCAATTATGAGCGGTACGGCTTGCCGTCTCAACGGCTCGCCGGTAGTCTTGAAGCCATGACATGGCCTCTGGTTACACTGGACCTGCGTCTCCACCTCAACCCACGCTGTGACCGTAACGCCGTTTACGGATCCCGGCAGCAGATCGTGATCGATCGATCGCAGCGTCAGGCCGCTCACGAAACGATTGCCCGCTGGCCGGGTTACGCGCCGACACCACTCGTCGATCTCCCGGATCAGGCAGCCCGCCTCGGCATTGCCGGGTTGCGTGTCAAGCACGAGGGACGACGGTTTACCCTGAACAGTTTCAAGGCACTGGGCGGCGCTTATGGCGTGTTCCGTGTTCTGGAATACGAGACCGGCGCCACGGTGGACGACCTCGCAGGCGGCCGGATCAAAGACCGGGCAGCCAGGGTTACACTGTGCTGCGCGACGGACGGCAACCACGGCCGCGCCGTCGCATGGGCTGCCGGGCTCGCAGGCGCCCGCTGCATCATTTATCTCCATGAGCATGTCAGCCAGGGACGCGAACAGGCCATTGCCCGCTATGGCGCGGACATTGTGAGGGTCAACGGCGTTTACGACGATGCGGTACGCGGTTGTGCCAAGGATGCGGAACGCAACGGCTGGGCCGTGGTTTCGGACACGGCCTGGCCCGGTTACACCGAAATCCCGTCATGGGTCATGCAGGGCTACACCGTCATCATGGCTGAAACCATGGCCCAGATGGACAGCCGTCAGCCAAGTCATATCTTTGTACAAGCCGGTGTCGGTGGCCTCGCTGGCGCCGTGCTCGCACCACTTTGGCAAGACCTCGGTTCGGCGAGACCGTATCTGATCGTGGTCGAACCCCATGAAGCGGACGGCCTGTATCAGAGTGTCCTGCAAGGCCACCCGGCGCCCGCCCGGGGATCGCTCGACAGTGTCATGGCCTGCCTGTCGGCCGGCGAAATCTCACCTCTGGCCTGGTCCATTCTCGATACCGGCGCCGACGCGTTCCTGACCATCACCGACAGCTTCGCGCAGGACGCCATGCGGTCTCTCGCCACCGGAGAAACACCCCTGGTGGCCGGTGAGTCCGGCGCCGCCGGACTGGCGGGACTGATCGCGGTTCGATCCAATCCGATGGCAACGGAGGCCGTGGAGCTCGGTCCGACATCGGATGTGTTGGTGATCGCGAGCGAAGGTGCGACGGATCCGGAGATTTACACTAGGATCGTCGGGACGCCTCCGCACGACATCGGAGAAAGCCTTTGAGCCGACAACATTGGACAAGACCGCGGCCCGATTTCGAGCGACCGCAAGGCCTGCGCTGGCGCCTGTGCCTGCAACCGATCGACAAGCCAATGTTCTGACGACTGCAGGAGCAGCTGATGTCCACCTATCCCCGCGACCTCGTCGGCTATGGCGAACATCCCCCGGATCCGAAATGGCCGAACAAGGCAAGGCTGGCGCTGAACTTCGTCATCAATTTTGAGGAGGGCTCCGAGTACAATGTGCATGACGGCGACGGGTTCTCGGAGACCAGCCTGACCGAGGCGCCATCCTCGACAATCCCGCATGGCGACCGCGACATTGCTGGCGAAACGTTGTTCGAATACGGCTCGCGCGTCGGTTTCTGGCGCCTGCTCCGGTTGTTTCAGGACCGGAATCTGCCGGTGACTATTTTCGCCTGCGCGCTGGCGCTCGAACGGAATCCCGAAGCAGCCCGAAAAATTCGAGATGCCGGCCTCGATATCTGTTGTCATGGCTGGCGCTGGATCGAGCACTACAAACTCAGCGAAGCCGAAGAGCAATCCCATATTCACCAGGCCGTCGCGTCGCTCACAAAGACCATCGGCCAGCGCCCTCTTGGCTGGTACTGCCGCACCGGCCCGAGCGTCAACACACGTCGTCTGCTGGTCGAGGAAGGTGGATTTCTTTACGATTCAGACGCCTATAACGACGAATTGCCTTACTGGTCGACCGTATCGGGCAAGCCGCATCTGATCGTGCCCTATTCGCTGACCACCAACGACTCCAAGTTCGGGCGCGGCTGGTTCGCAACCGGCGACGATTTCTTCAATTTCACCCGGGACGCCTTCGACCTGCTCCGGGAAGAAGGAGCGTACCAGCCAAAAATGATGAGCGTCGGCCTGCATATGCGCCTGATCGGCCATCCAGCCCGTGCCATGGGCCTCAGACGCCTTCTTGATTATGTCAGGGAGTTCGACGATATCTGGATTTGCAGTCGTCTCGACATTGCCCGGCACTGGATGCGCGAATACCCCTATCCCGGCCCGATACGGGGATCATGACAACCGCTGTCATACCAAAGCCATGAATGATTGACTCGTCGGGCAAGGTATTGTGTTTGCGTGATATTTGTTCCCCTTTATGTTGTGATGTGGGGTTTTTCGGAGGTCTTTCGGAGATGAGCGATGACGGTTCCCGTAACGCGTCTTGATCACACGGCAGGAGAGTTGCGCGCTGCGGCGAGGCGCTGCGGGAACGAGCGGCAGGCGCGTCGTCTTCGTGCGATAGCGATGATCCTGGACGGGCACAGCCGGGAGGAAGCGGCGCGCTCGCAGGGGATGGACCGTCAGACCCTGCGGGACTGGGTGCACCGCTACAACGAAGCCGGTTCTGCGGGTTTGCGCGACCGTCCCGGTTCGGGACGGAAGGTCATGCTCGACGAGGAGCAGATGAAGATCGTCACGGGCTGGCTGGAAGCGGGTCCGGAGCCGGAGGCCGATGGGGTGGTTCGGTGGCGGGTGAAGGACATCGCGGGCAAGATCGAAGCCCATTTCGGAGTGAAGTATTCGCGGGAAGGAGCCCGCCGCCTGCTCCGGCGTCTTGGCTTCCGTCATCTGTCGCCGCGCCCGCGTCACCCCAAGACGGAGACGCGGAAACAGGAGGCGTTTCGCAGCGACTTTCAGACGCTTGTCGAGGAAGCCGTGGGACCGGAACGAGCCGAACGGCCGCTCGAGATCTGGTTTCAGGACGAGGCTCGGATCGGCCAGAAAGGCATGCTGTCACGGGTCTGGGCGCGCAAGGGCCAGCGTCCCCGGATCGTGCGCGATCATCGCTACGGCTACGTCTATCTGTTCGGCGCCGTCAACGCGGCGAGCAAGCAAGCCGTGGGCCATGTCGCCGACCGGGCCAACACGGTCTCCATGAACGAGCACCTCGAGCGGATCGGCGCCGCCGTGCTTCCGGGCCACCACGGAGTGGTGGTTCTCGACGGTGCCGGCTGGCACAAGAGCAAGGAACTCGCGATCCCCGAGAACCTGACCCTCGTCCTGCTCCCGCCCTACAGCCCGGAACTCAACCCGATGGAGAACGTCATCCAGTTCCTCAAACAGAACTGCTTCGCCAACCGGCTCTTCGACGACACCGACGCGCTCCGCAAGACCTGCGAGCAGGCTTGGGACTGGCTTTGCAAATCCCCCAAGCGCATCGCCTCCATCGGCCATCGAGACTGGGCCGTCAGCCCAAACCCCATACGCGTCAGTCAATAGTGGGTTTGGTATCACTCATTCCGCACGGCGACCCATGCTAAATTTGAGTTCCGGTCGAGCGATGCGTCGACAACGTAAACGATTAAATCGCCGAAGAAAACGGGCTTGCCTTTTGGCAAGAATTCATGTCGCCAAACTCTTGTCATGGATTCGTTGTTTACAGTGTGGGATCGCCGGGCCCGTTCCGCGACTCGCGACTGGTGAATTCGATAACCTCGCCGGAAGCGGGCGTGTCCTCGCCCGGCAACCGGTAGGAACCGTCAAGCCAGCGTGAAAGATCGACCATCTTGCAACGCACCGAGCAGAACGGCCGATTGTCGCGATCGACCGGTTTGCCACAGACCGGGCATCCATTCCGCTGTCCCTGCATATCCGTCATCCTGTTTGCGTTTCCCTGATTTCAATGGCATCCCCAACGCCAGCCTCGACGGCAATCGCACCGCCAAGCCGCCTGGCAGTCTCGTCCAGACTCTTGCGCAGGGATCCGAGAAGCAGATGCCGGACCGGTGCCGGACAAACCAGAATCGGCCGGGCGATTCCCCGACTATCCCGAAGCAGACGGCGTAACGCCTCAAGGGCGATGGTTTCCGGGCTCCGCTGTCGCTCCGGCTGCCGGGACAGCAAAATCTGGGCGAGCGTCGGCCCATGCCTCTCGCGCGTGACTTCTAGCAATCCGGTCCGGGTCCAGCCATGGACCACCGGCGGATTCGACATTGCCGCGAAACCGATCCCGAGATCCTGAACCAGGCCGTCGCGGCCCATCGTTTTGCGAAATCTGGGGAAATCGACAATGAGGAGGCCAACCAGTTGTCGTAACCGGATCTGCCAGATCAATTCCCGTGCGACAGCCGACGCAAAACGTTCGGGACTGCCGTGATTGCCCAGAGCACCCGCAATGTTTACGTCAATGGCGGTCAGAGCTTCTGTCTCCTCGAAGACGAGGCTGCCGCCACCATCGATCCGGACCAGATTGTCGACAGCGTCGTCGATAGCAGCGTCAACCTGTCTCGTTCGGAACAAGGCACCGTCCCGGCTTTCAAGGATCGGTGCGTCCGGATATTCGCGCGTTGCGATTTCCAGCGGTCCCGGCGCCCTGACAAGGACCGCTGGCGTCACCATCGAAGACGCATGATCGTTCAGCGCGCGCCAGGCCTCCAGAAGACTCTGCGCTTCCGCCTGCACGGCGGCCTCGTCACAACCTTGAGCGGCCGTACGGATTATCCACCCCATTGTTTCAGGCAAGGATCCAGCCACCGCCGCGCGTAAACGGTCACGCTCCGGCCTTGGACGTATCCGCCGCGAAACCGCGCGACCGGGACAACGCGGGGTAAGCGTCAGAAGGTGCCCGCGCAAAGCCGGTGAGCCCGTTACTTTCGCTGCCTTGCCACCATAGGCTTCGGCCAGAATTTCGACCAGCAGGCTCCCGCCTTCCACCAGTGGCGCAGCAGGATGGCCTTCCAGAACCCCGACCGCACCGCCCAGATCGACGAAAACCCGGCCAGATTTCCGACCTGAGTCGATCACACGGGCCAGGACGATTGCGTGGCGCCGCCAAGGGTGGCTCGCGCGTTCAACAAAAAGTTCGGCCAGCCGGCCCTGCCGGAGGATCGCGGCACGGCATTCTCCAGGCGATCGATCAATGAGAATCTCGTGATCACCCATGGCCAGACGTCTGAACAAGGGAAAACCCCGCACCGCGCAACATTGCATAGGTCTCAGCCAGAGGCAGGCCGACAACATTGGAATAGGAGCCATTCAAGTTGCGGACAAAAGCGGCAGCCAGCCCCTGTATGGCATAGCCGCCCGCCTTCCCGTGCCATTCCCCCGAGGCGAGATAGATCGCAATCTCCGCACCCTCGAAACGTTTGAAGGTCACGGTCGAAGACCTCAAGCGTTCGATCTTCCTGCCATCCGGCATGAGGATCACGACCGCGCCCAAGACCCTGTGACGGCGTCCGGACAGAAGTTCCAGGCATTTCCGCGCCTCGGCTTCCGACTCTGCCTTCGGCAGAATCCGCCGTCCACAGGCAACTACGGTATCGGCAGCAACAATACAGGACCCGGGATGCCGAGCCTGAACCGTCGACGCCTTGGCATCGGCAATTCGCGCCGCATAAATCCGCGGCAATTCCTTCCTTCGCGGTCTTTCGTCGATATCGGCCGGGGCGACGAGGTCAGGCGTCAGCCCAATCTGTGCCAGCAAGTCAAGACGACGCGGCGATGCCGAAGCGAGCACTATCGGAATTTGACCCGGCGGCCGAAGGACCGCACCCCACGTCATCGGATATGGCCTCGCGGAAACTCACTTGAAGCGGAACGTGATACGGCCTTTCGTGAGATCGTAGGGTGTCATCTCCACATTGACCCGGTCACCGGCCAAGACGCGAATTCGGTTCTTGCGCATCTTTCCGCTGGTATGGGCAAGAACTTCGTGCTCGTTGTCAAGCTTCACACGAAACATTGCATTGGGCAGGAGTTCCGAAACCATGCCCGAAACCTCAAGGACATCTTCTTTCGCCATTATCACGCCATCGGCTGTTCGAGAATTGCGGAAAACTGGGCGCGAATCCCCGAGAGGTCAAGGCGTTTCTCACACAACCTGCACAACCCTTGCAAAGCAGGGCACGAATTTCGGACGTCAGATGCTGAAATCCAGAAGGTTGCAATCACGCATGCCGGTCCTAGTAGATTGATCGAACCTCTTGCAAAATTCCTGTCCCCAGGGTCCGGTGAGCCCGGATCGGTCGGTTGCTTCCGGTCACCTCTGCACCTGGAGGTCGGACTCCATGGATTCGCGGTGTCTCATCAGAGATGATGAGAACAAACAGGGACCTTTGTGGACATCGGGACACGCCTCTCCGGGCCACTCTCTTCGAGAGGGCCGCGAAGGGTCGGCATGCGTTGTCGGAGCCGCGCTATGGGACGGCGAGACGTATCAACGGGTCAGCCGCCAGGGCCAGGATGCCGACCATGAGATGGCAGGCGACCCTGGAATGTCCACGGACGCGGACATGGCGCCCGCCACACTCATCCTTGAGGCGGGCGTTGGTCCTCTCGTAAGCCTTCGGTTGTCTGGTGATGGTTGCATGCTGAGGTGGTTTTGAAGGCCATGTACGAAGCTCTGGTAACTGCTCCAGCCATCGGTTATTGTCGCGCGCATGGCGATTCGGGAAGAGGATTTTGGGGCGGCGCCGGCGTGCGCGGAGACGGAGCGGGCGCGGGCGGACGCGGCCGAAGCGCGCGTGCAAGATCTGCTCAACGATGTTCGTCGGCTCCGTACTTCTCTGCGCAGGCAGAAGTTGGCAAGGGCGCGGGCGGGCCGGTGCCGAGGAATACCCGTGGAGCGCCCGAGGCCCCGGCATCGAGAGCCCCGAAGGCCACGACCGGGCATCGACCCCGGGAGATTCGTGGGCTGCACAGGGCGCTGGAGCGCTCGCAGGCGCAGAAAGACGCGAACAAGGCGCTGCGTGCGGAGCTGCGCGGCTCGCGCAAGGAAGCGGTGTGGCTGAACAAGGGGATCGCCCGGCTGAAGGACGAGATCGCGAGGCTGGACGAGCAGGCGTCGGCGAGCTTGAAGGACACCAACGGGTCGCTGCGTACGGAGAATGCCGCACTGCAGAAGGCGGCGAGGGCCTCGGAGAGGCGGTGCAAGTCGCTGGATGCCGAGAACGCCGATCTCCGCTGGGCGATGCGGGCGTCCGACGATCGCCAGGGGCGGCTCGAGGCCTGGCATCGCGACGAGGTCGACGGGCTGAACCGGGAGATCGACCGGCAACGCTCCTTCCGTGCGAAGGTGCGGCGGGAGCGGGATGCCATGCTCGCGCCGCTGCGCAAGCGGATCGACCAGCTTCGAGCGGCCACCGCGCGGGCGAAGGACGTCATCGGGGGCTGGCGAAGAACACGCAACGTATCGCCGTGCTGCTCGGGTTCACCAATCTGCTCATCGCGGGGCGCGGCGCCACCGCCTGACGTGGGGGGAGTCCGTCCGCAACCGCCGCAAGGCGGCGGGGACGGTCGGCTCGGGCATCAAAATCCCCATTTCCTGGCACGACAACACGTCCCCGATGGGCTCTGGCGTTTCATCCACGGGCCACGACACCCGTATACCCGAAAAAACCGACTTGTTCAGACATTCCCTAACGTCCTCCGAAATGCGGCATTGGTCTGAAACCCTCTGCCTCTGGTCATGTCTCGACCCGAAGGACACCCCTTCTGCCGAACCATGGCCAGCCGGGGTTGACGGCGAGTCGATGTCTTTGCGGTTTGGCAGGTCTTCGGGTACTTTGACCCTGTCGCCATCCGGTCAGGATGCCCGGTTGCCAAGTTCGAGAGGATCCGGAGAAAACAGCCCGCGACAGTCGCGGCGATGCCAGTAACGAGCGTGGTTGAGACGCATCGCGTTCCGCCGGACCCTGCGGGTTGCCGTGATGACGATCTGCTCGTCGGCCGGCAAACGCATCAGATCATCCGCTGCGATGATGCTCTCGCGAACCAAGCCGTCCGACAGGCTGGCCCGGTTCTGTGCTCCGCCCGATACGGTGGGTCTGTCGGAGTGTCCCCCCGAACGGGTCTCGCTGCGGTTGTGAAATGTTGCATGGCCGACCGCCTTTGCGAACTCTTCAGCAAAACCGGGCGTGTAGGCCGAAAATCCGATCGCCTGCAGCACTTCCGCGTTCTCCATGATGATGCGCCGGTTGGTCTCGCCGTAGCTCTTGTCGAGCGCCGACGGCGTCTGGGCGATGCACCAGTAGTGAACGCCCTGGCCCGCCGCCATGTTGAAAGATTTCATGACCGGGTCGATGTAGCCGAGGGTCGGCATCTCGTCGAGATAGATCAGAACATGCCGTTTCAGGCTGACCCGGTTGGCGACGATTGCGGGCAGAGCCATCCACATCCGGATCCACGGGGCGGCAACGGCAAAATGTTCCTGTGGCACGACGACATAGAGATCGGTATTGCCATCCGCCAGGGACATCGGGTCGAAGGACGATCGCCGGATGTTGGCGCCGATCTGCTCGTTGTAAACAAAGGCAAGCTGATTGAGCATCGAGGTGAAGACAGATGCGCCTTCATCGGACGTGCCGACGCGGGCCAGCGCTTCAAGCCCGAGGTCCGTGAAGGGGCGGCCCGGACTGTCGGAGGCGTCGACTACTGCCCGCAGCGCTTCGAGTTGTGGGCCGCTCATCGCGCATAACCGATGCGCCGCAGCCAGGGTCCGGGTCTCCGGGCCGTTGTTGTGACTGACCCATGAGATCATCCCGGTCAGGACATTGAGGCACAGGTTGTAAAAATGCTCGGCGGTGCTGTTCCCGGCGCCGCCGGGATTGTCGAGGATGACACGCAGCAGGGCCTGGATGTCGGAGGAATGGTTGCTGTCGAGACGGATCAGATCGAGCGGGTTGAGGGTGACCGGGTCGATCTCCGGCAGAACGACCGCGGCGCCGTGCCGCTCCCGGTGGCGTTGAACGATCCCGAACGGATCGACAAGCCTGACCTTACGGCCGCGCGCGGCGCGGGCTTTGGCGGTGACGGCGTAAATATTGCCGCGCGGGTCCATGGTCACGGTCGAACCATGCCAACCGATACGGCCAGGATCGAGAAGATTGAGGATGATGAGCACTGTCTTCCCGGTGCGCGGCGGCGCTAGTGTCGTCACCGAGCCGCGTAGCTCATAGGTGACGAGCCGACTACCAAACATTCCCGGCTCGGCCCCGAGAATGATGTTGTTCGCCGATCGCCGGTTGCCGAGTTTGCGGATCTCGTGCCGCGTCATGAAATTGGCCGTCCCGTGCAGGTCCGACTTGGCGCGTCGGCGGCTGGCGCCACCCATTGCATCGAAGATCAGCTGGCTTGCCTGTCCGAGGCTGACGCAGACCCCGTGCGCCACCCCGGTACCAGCTGCTGCTGCAACCGCAAGATAGAGCAGGAATACAATCTCGTCGGCCAGCAGGGTCTCGACCATCCAGACGATGCCAGCCCAGGATTTCCAGTCGTCGAGGGCGAATGGCCATGCCTCGCAAACCCGAAGGAAGGTCGTGAACGATATGGCCAGTCCGGCAAGTGCCAGGGCCAGTCGTAGCGGTCGGGCCGAACTCATCGTGCCGGCCCAGAGCCGGTGGACGATACGGCTCTCAAGCAGATGAAGCGTCAATACCACCGCGAAACCGGCAAGATCGGCCAACGAGGCCGGTGATTCGCCAGCCTGCAGAAACACCCATATCGCGGCCGCCGCCAATGGCACTAGGCACAGGGCAAAAGTCAGCACGATTCAGTCCGGCGGCGTGTCAGGTTGTGGCGGGTTGTCCAGATGCACCGT
This sequence comes from Thalassobaculaceae bacterium, assembly GCA_963422445.2. Taxonomy (GTDB): domain Bacteria; phylum Pseudomonadota; class Alphaproteobacteria; order Thalassobaculales; family Thalassobaculaceae. The sequence goes on along the minus strand of OY729512.2, from coordinate 6,121,385 downwards.
CGGCGGCACCGGTTTCTTCGTGCGACCTTTGGTGGCGAGCTTCCGCGCTGCGGCATCGGCCGCAGCGCTTTCGACCTGTTTGCGGGTCACCTTGAACCCTTTGGCGGCCATGACCTGCATGATGTCCTTCATACGGACGCCAGCCATCAAGCGACGATGAATGAGGATGGAGAATTTTGCGAGAATCTCTTCCGATGTGTACTGCGGCGGTTGCAGATCTTCAATCATGCGGCCGACATCCTCGAGATCGGCATCGCTCAGGCTGTGCAGGGTCGTCGGGTTGTGTCCGTGCATGTCGTTTGTCCTTTGGAGTCAGTCATGGTGAAGGAGCAGCGGCACCGGTCTTTTCGAAGCCGATGGCACGGCATGGGAGGGCGGATCCGGCCACGGTATCGCAAAAGCGGAACCCGCCCCGGAGTCCGGACGCCGGCAGTAAACCGGCCCGAAGCCGTGCCAATCGGGGCGGGAAGGTGTCCGGGTCATGTCCGCCCGCGTCTGCCTGGCAAGCCCGGTCGCATATGCTCGGCCCGGCCGAGACCGGTGACGATACTGCTGCCAGCCCTCTCGCCATCCGGGGTAGTGTCAATGCGGATGCCGATCCAGGCGAGTACGGCTGACGGCATGCGGTCGACGGCCCCGAACGCAAAATTGACCAACAGCCAGGCCAGCAAGGTGTAGATGACGACATGGACAAGCCAGTCGATCGGTCCGACGCCATCGCTGTTCGCAATCAATGGTTCGAAACCGGCATTGAGAAAGCCGCATAACGCGCTCGCGGCGAGATAACCGAGCACCAGTCCGAAGATCATCAACAAGGGCCGCAGAACGACTGCGAGCAACAATCCGGCTCCGTCGCGGGCTGCGGCCGGCCATAACCGGTCCTTGTCGAACGAGAGGAAGGCAAGGAGCCAGATTGGTGCCGCGAGCAAGGCTTCGAGCAATGCCAGAAGCCAGACTGCAAGCGCGAAGGCAAAGCGGATGAACGGGATCAGCGGTACCAGATAGGCGAGGATGCCGCCGGCCGCGAACAATGCCATCAACACCGTCGTGACCGGTGTATCGACGACGCGCCAGACCGCTCCCGCCGCATCAAGCCCGTCGCCGACAAACGGAATCGACCGGAACGTGTTACTGCCGGCGACAATGCCGGTCATGATGGCGAACCCCTTGAGCCCGGCTTCGATGAGGGTGTTGCCGACAGCGGCGAGGCTGCTCAAGGGTGCGGTCTCGTCAACCAGAGTGATCCGGACGTCGAGCAGACCGAGCAACGTCTCGAAGACCGAATCACCGGCGGTAGCCACAGCGCCCGCACCGCCAGCCGGTGCGCCGGCAGCATCCAACCAGTTGCGAACCGTGACGGCCGCCGTGAACGCTTCCGCCACATGAAGGGCATAACCGGGATCCGGCGGGTCGACGGCCGGCAGGTCGCGGGCCGCGGCCTGAATGCCGCCATTGCGTCGGGCGATGACCTGAAAGGTTAGGGGCGCAGCCAGCCAGCCGCCGCTGCGAGCCTGGGCAGTGACCGCGCCAGGAATATCCCGGGCCGCAGCCTGTTGCACGGCTGCGATCCGGGTTCCCGCCAATGTCGCGTAGCGTTGCGCCAGGCCGCTGCCGCCGATCGCGGTTGCACTGTCCGGCAATGGCTGGCCGTAATTGGCCGCGCCGTCGACAAAGTGGCCGGCCAGCGATACCGCCAGCGTTCGAATCTCCGGCAGAACCGCAGATAGCGCCTCGCGGTGCGCCGCGGCAGTCCGCGCCGCAGCACCATCGCCGCCGGGGCTCGGAAAACGGGCAACGCCGCAAGCACCCGGACGTTTGACTGCATCATAGCCAATGACTGCCTGTCTCGCGACGCCGCTCTGCCCGGTCCGCTCGACCACGGTGATATAAGGTGGATCCCCGGTGCCCGCTGCCAATCCGTTGGCAACGGCGCGACAGGTTTCGGCGACCAGAAACTGTCCGATCAGACGATCATGGCCATGCCCGACAACAATCGGGAGCGGCGCGACGCCATCGGCAATGACCTGCGTTGAGAACGCCGCCCATATCCGGCTGGCCGCATGACCGCCAAACCCGGCTGCGCCAAGCGCCAGATGCTGAACGGCATTGAAGCCCCCGAGCGGCGTCAACAGGCCGAGAACCATGACCACGCGCAGAACCTGGATGCCGGAGGTTCCGGGCCGGCCACCACGTGCGGTATCGACAACCGCCTGCGTGAACAGAGCCAGAACGATGAGCCCAGACAGCAACAGAATTGCAAGATTGGCGATCGTGAACATGTCGGCGATCGCGCCTTCGCCACGGGCAATCGTCGCCAGGAAAGCGAGAAAGCGCCGGGTCGCAGGTTCCTCGGTAAACAGGTCGGTGGTCACCAGTCCGGCATCGGCCGATGCCGGGCCGGCAAGCCATGCTGTGAGCGACATCGTCAGCGCGCTAGCCGCCGCAACGGTCACCACGATGCCGAGCCCAGCCAGAACTGCGAGCCAGACCCTGTAACCGGGACGGGCCATCGTGACGGTGCGGCCCAGCAGGGTCGGCGGCGGCAGCGGCCGGACAATACTGCCGGTGAACGCCCCTAGATCCCGCAACCGGATGCCAATGCGGGCGGCGGCGTCATGGAGATCGACCAGACCGGTTCCGAGTCCGGGATCGATCGCAAGACGCAGGGCGCGACGGACTGCCATCATTGTTTCACCGTCGCCCCGCCGCCGGCCGATAGCGGCTGTCCTCGTTGAGGATTGCGAGAATCGAGGCGGCAATTGCGCCGTGATGCTCGGCAAGATCGTAACGGGCGGCCGCCAGCCGCAGGGCCTGAGATTGATTGCGAATGATCTCGCGCAGCAGTTCTTCGCTGCCGAGTTCGTTGAGGCCGGTGAGGTATGTCGTATCGAATCGCCGGACAGCAAGAATCTGGCGCAAGCCGCGCGATGACAACGCGGCGCCCGGAGGCGCCGTTCCGGGGGCAACCGCCGCCGCCCATTCGGCCCGTTCGACCGCCGGAATCCGGTCGGCCAATGCGCGGGTCATCCAGGCTACCGCAAGCCCCGCCCGGGCATCACGGGCGCGCCGTTCGAGATAGCGGCGATGATCGCCTGGCGATGTCATCGTGGTGTCCGGCGGCGCTGGATCCGTCACCGGCGCAACCAGATGGCGGGTGTAGTCGAGCGCTGCCCCGCGTTCATCGGGGCCGGTCAGGTTGTCGCGATCGAACAGGCTGTCGAACCGGATATCACGACCGTCCGGGTAGGTTCGCCGGATGTGATGTGACCGCATCGTTGCGTCATCGCCGGCAGGATAGCCTATGGCCTCCGCATTGCCAGCCAGTCGTGCGGTTTCGGTCACGAGCGCGTTCGCGGCGATTTGCCGCGCAACGGCTGCGGCCGGATCAAGCCCGGCCATGCCGGTGATCGCGCTGCAGCCGGTACGGCTCGGGCGATGCGCAATGATCTGCCGGGTCTCGGCGGCCTCGCGTGTCGTCTGGGCCCGCGCCCTGGCATGCCCGTCGAGCGCTTCGGCCTGTCCGGCCGCTGCCTGCGCAACATAGCCGGAGATCTGGCCGGTCTGCAGGCGTAACGCTTCGCTGACACGGTCCTCTAAAGCCTGGACGTGTCGGATCACCCGTCGCGCTTCGTTGATATCGTTGTCTGTCGGGTCGCAACGGAGCGCTGCCGCCTCACCGGCGGCGAGCAGCAAGATTGGTACGATGGCGACGGCCGCCGCCAGACGGACCGGGCTCCGATGCGGGGCGCGTGCCATTGCCGTCACTGCCCGCGGCCGCTGACAGTGGCGCCGGGCAATCTCGCAAACTGGTCGTACAAGGTTGAGGACACAGGTTGGCTGATCATTTCGGCATGCATATGCGCCGCCGCGTTGCAAACGCGATTGGTGATCGTGCCGAGAATCCTGTCGAGCAATCCGTCGATATCAGCATGGACGTCAAGCTGGCCAAAATCCAGCAATCGATCCAGACAGGTGAAATCCGCCAGCCGCTGCGGCTGCCGAATCCCGGTCACGTCGGAGCGGATCGTGGCGATATCGCGGCGGACTCCAACAACCGCCGCGGCATTCAGCGCTTCGGCAACTTCCGGCGCGCAGTCCGGCCCGGCTAGAGGTCCGGATCGTCCGTCATCGGTGACGGCCGCGCCCGGAAACGCTGTCAGCAACGCGCTGACCAGGGTGACGAGAAGAACGGCAGCAAACGTGGTGCGGGTCATGGCAATCTCCGGTCATTCGACAGATGTGACGGGTCGTGATGAGGATCGATGGTGCGATTGGCTGTCATGGGCGGCGGCATGGCTTCGTCATTCGCGACGGCAGCCCTGATGGTCGCCGCCGTCTGTCCGACAGCCGCTGCAACGATTTCGTCGGCGAGATCGTCGAGAATCCGGTTCTCCGCCGCTGGCGCCATGCCCTGATCGGCAAGAGCCTCAAGACGGCTCGCGACAAGATGCGGTCCGATGCTGCCGGATGGAAATCGCGCCGCCAGGGCCCGCCGGGCGATTGCCGGATCGAGGCGGGCATACAGACGGTCACGCAGGGCCGCATCGTGCGGCGTCGTGGTCAGCGCCCAGAGTTCGATCGCACCGATGATGCCGCGGGCGTGATGCCTTACGGGCCCGTCGGTATCGTGGCCGAGCACGAGGACCGGCGCACCGCCGGGGCCCGGACCCGTCAGATGCCGCTTAACGACATGTCCGGCGCCAGCATCGAGATCGAACACGCGGATGATTTCGGCCTTGGTCTCGGCACTGTCGGCACCAAGAATCCAGACTGTTGACGCGAGCGCGACGAGACCGGCATCGAAGTCCGCCAGACGCTGCGATGCCAGCACTACGCGGCGCCGGTGCTTGCGGCCTTCACGAATATCGAGACCGACCTGGGCGACCAGTTCGGGGATGCCGCCGGTACGGTGAAACTCGTCATATTGCAGGAGTTTCTCGGTTTCGAGCAGATCCCGGATCCGGGTTCGATGCCAGGTCCGGACGGTCGTCGGCATGCGTTCGACATCTTCGGGCGTCGTGAACCAGTCGCCGGTCAGCAACTGCCGGGCCGCGAGATAGATGATGGCGGTGCGGCGCGGATCATGGGGGTCGGCAAGTTCGGCGAGATCGAGCACCGCAATCCGGGCATGGCCAAGATTGAGCGCGGTGCGCCCGGCCAGTGCGGCATGGCTGCGCTGCACGGCGCCAAGCACCCGGACCAGAGCTTCGGCCGGCGCCTCGGCCGAACGCAACCGGATGTTGCCGTGACTGTCACGCAGGGCGGCGGCCTGCGCCGCCCGCGGTAGATCGGCAAGCAGTGGCACTGCATGCCGCTGCGCCGACGCTGCAAGGTCGTGGCGGCCTTCGGCAAACATCTGGTCGACGATCGCCCACCATGTGGTGTCGACTTCGGCAAGACCGGCGTCGGCGAGCGCCGCGTCGACATCCGGCAAAAGGCCGGGTTCATACGGATTGGGTTGCCCTGACGCCGGGCCGTCATCACGCATCCGATAGGCCTCGGCGATGACTTCCGGGATCAGGGTGTCGAGGCCGGTGGGCACGGAGTCGGACTCGGCCGGCCTGACCATGGCAGTGACGAGATTGTGCAGGAACGCGGTCTGATGATGCGGTGGGTAGCGGCAGCCCAGCGGGGTATCGAATGGGTTGATGGCATCGGCGATGCTGTTGGTAAGTCGATGAAACACCGCTTCGCCGCGCCGTGCCGGTGGCAACGCGGCGCGCAGGGTCGAAATCAGACCGCGCGCCGAAGACCCGATATCGAGGATGGCAATCAACGGCAGCCGATCCTGTCCGTCAGCCAGTGCGATGGCCAGGGCTCGGCTGTTGAGCAGGACCGATTTGCCCTTTCCGGGTTCGCCGAACACCAGATCGAAACTGTGGGCGCCATGGGCCAGCACTGGATGCGGCAGCGGTTTGCCCGCATGACCGGCCATGACATGGCCGTTCGGGCTGGCGGCAACGGGACGCTGCAGCGGCACCAGAGCCAATGCATCCGCGAGCGGGCAGAGTGCACGCGGCGCCATGGCAAAGGCGCCGAAGCCGGGTATGGTTGCTGCCCAGCATTCGACGGGGTCACCGGTCATCGTGCCGACAGCCTGATCGCCCCAGGCACCGAGGCGTTGCCGCAAGGCATCGCGACGGCGGCGCGCGTCCGCAGCCGTCCTGCCCCAGGTCTGATACAGCATCGACAGGCGTACGACCGGCATACCCTCGGCCTCCAACGCCCGCAGGGTCTCGATCTGATCGCGGATCTGCCGGCTTTCGTAACTGGCGACGGAGAGCACTGCGGCCGTTGCCTGTTTGAGCGCTGCCGCCTTCCAGGCGCCGCTTTCAATCAGCAGGGATTGCCGCAACGGGACATCCTCGAGTCCGTCAAGAAGCTCGGTAAAGGGCCGGCGTGCGGCCGGCCCGAGCAGGACGATGAGCCCGGCATGAACCCGCGGGCCAATCTTGACCAGGTCGCCATCGACCACTGGCGTTTCGGTGATCAGGGCAGGCGCGAGCGCTGGAAAACCCCAATTCCCGGCGGGTCGTTCGGGGCCGCGTAATTGAAACGGCCGTCGGGTCGATCCAGGCACCAGACCGTGTGCCAGCGAATGCGCATCGGGTGTGACGCCCGCCAGCAGGGCGCCGATCAGGCCAAGCGCGGCGGAGGTGTCGAGCCGATCGATCCGGAGGCCGAGCTGACGTCCGGCTTCAAGAAGGTCTCGCACCAGGGCCGCGTGCCGTGGAATCAGGGCATCGTGGACCGCACCGGGCCGCTGACCGGCCCCGGCTCCGTCGCAGCGCTGCCGAATGGCAGCAGCGGAACGGCGATAGTCCGACGATGATAACGCCGTGCCGCGGGACCACAACGCGACATGAAAATGTTCTGAGGCAAGCTGACCAGCCAGGGCATCCTGTCGGTCGGCCAGAAGATCACCGAGATCGAGGCCAAGCCGGGCAGCGGCAGCAACCGGACCGCGCAGTGCCGCCGCTGCAGCCGCTGCTCCGTCATCAGGATCGTGCTCGAAGACCAGATGCAATGCATGGCCGGGCTCTCGCAGCGCTGCGGCGAGCCGGACGGCGAGACCGGTGGCGAGGTCTTCAAGCTGTCCGGACTGACCGACCATGCGGCAACCGTCGATGCGAAGCATCGTCATCAGCCCGCCATCATCGGTCACGATGGGCTGGTCTTCGGCGATCGTAGCCCGGAGCTGGAGATGGGCATCAAGGGATTTTGCGCTGACCAGCCAGAGCCAGCGGCGCAGATCGGCCAGCGGTCGCCAGCACCCGCGGCCGGCGAGACCCGGAATCATCGTCACAGGCTGGGCCGGGTCAGGCTGGTGCCGGCCTCGCCGCCAAACCCCTCGTTGACGGCGTTGATCACGGCAGGCAGCATGATCATTGCGGCGCCGACGGTTATAGCAATCACCGGCGGTGCAAACCCTGATTGCTGCGGATAGCGCACGGTCCGGACCAGGCCGACAAGACCACCGAAGACTGTGGCGGCGCCAATCAGATAGAAGAGCATGGCTAGGAAACCGGTGGATTTGAGGAGCGAGGTCTCGCCGGCTTCGAACATCTCGCCGAATGTCCGGGTCATGGCGATTTCGGGAGTCGTGACAAGGACCGCTGCAACTGTTATCATAGCGAGAATCCGGGCCGGATCCCGGCCCTGGTTTGCATGGGGCATCATTGCGTTTCTCCGGTCTATGGCAGAATCAGATCGAGCCCGAGCGCGGTGTCGAGTGCGCCCGCGAGGGCTGGGAAGTTGCAAAGTGCAAGTCCGCCGAACAAATGGCAGAGCGCCTGAATCGGCGTCGCCCGGCCGTCGGCCGCGGCCGGCAACAGCGCGATGCCGCGGGCCGACGCGATCAATCCGATCAGGAACAGCAGGACCACGAGCGCGTCAAGCAGGGCGGCGCTATCGGCCGTTGCCGGTGTTGTCGTGCTCAATACCAGCCGGCTGGCGCGGTCGGGGCCAAACAGGGTTTCTGCAAGGGCCTCGAGCCAGGCCGGGAGGTTGACCAGTGCAGCCCCGGCGAGCACCATAAGAGTGCTGCCCATGAGTGATGGGCCGAACCGGTCGTGCGCCCGACGGAGGAACCGGAAGCTTGCGGCGGCGACCAGACACAGCCCGGCAACATAGCAGCAAGCCCCGATCAGCAGGCGCGCCGGACGATAGATGTCGGTCACGATATCCGTCACGATGCCATCGGCCATCGCCGGCACCGCGGCCAGCGTCGCGGTCAGTCCGAACAGGGCGCCGATCCGAAACCGGTCGGCGCCGATGCGGGTCAAGGCCGCGGCTCCGCGTATGGCACGGGCTGTCGGAAGAACACGAGAATGCCGGTTCCGGCGGCAACCGAGATGGTGGCGCGACTCGGCATTGATTCGGCCAGGATCGGCGCGGCCAGTGCCAGTGTATCGGCCGCCCCTTCGGCAATCCGTTCGATGCGGCCGGTGCGGCCGGAGGTGGTGGTCACGGTTGCCCCGTCGATCACCAATCGGGCTTGCGGCCGTGCCGTAGCGCGCAGAAAACCACCCGCGAATGCGGTTGCCGCCGGCAGGACGACACGGGCGAACCAGTGATGGTCGACGGTTCCGGCGATCCCGAAACAGTTGCAATCCGGATCGACCGCATAGGCCTCGACCGGAACCGTGACGCCAGCGCGGGTTGCAAGCGTGTCGAACCGCAACACCATGGCATCGTCGCCGGCGTCGAAGCTGCCGATGACCCGGCTACCACGGAACTGTCCGGCAAGCAATGTTGCGACAACCGGTCCGTCCCGGCGCGAGTCGACAGCTAGGTCAAGGCTGGCATAGACGGCGCTGCCGGCCGCAATGGCTGGCGCCGCAGGGCGCGCGGACGACGGACCGGATACCGGATTGTCCGGAACGGTTGTCGGGGGATCCGGATAGGCGTAGGTGCGGACGGGCTGCATCGGAGTCCGCTGGCCGATGATGACATCCAGCGCCGCGGCATCGCGGCCCTGTCGCCGCTGTGCCGGTTGACGTCGGATGATCGCAGGACCTGGCCTTGCCAATGCCCTTGTCAGGTTGCGATCGGACTGTTGATCAAATCCGGCCCGTGCTGGCTGTATGACGGTGATATCCGGCGCAGCGTCGGTCGGGCCAATGATCGTCGGCACATGGCTGGCGGCGGGATCGGCGGCGCGGCGCTGCGTGTCATGACTCTCGATGCGACGGCGCTGCTCCTCCGATACCGCCGCCACCGGATCGTGGTCGGGACCGTCTTCAAGGTGGCCGATATCAGTACTCTCCCGAAGTTGCTGCGCTGTCACCGGCAGCGCGAGCACTACTAGGACGACCGTTGCAAGGGAAAGCAGGGTCATTGCCGCGCGCTCGTGCGGGATGTGACCGACCGGGCTGGTGGCTGCGTTGCCATGACGGCGGTCGCGGCCGTCCCGACAGGCGCCGCCGGTTCGGCAGCCGGAAAGATCACCGCCGGCAACAGATCGGCCGAGAAACCGAGGCGGGATCGGACGCCGTCGTCACTGAGCACGGCAAACGGAATATCGGCTAGGACATGGATCCAGTCGCCATCGGGCCCGCGTTCGAATTCCAGAGGACCTGGTGCAAGCAGGGTCTTGGGGGTTTTGAGATAGAGTCGGCCGCGGTGGCGCCAGGCGCGGTCGCGCCGGTCACCGCCGGTCACCGCAACGCGGACGGCCCCGGCCGGCGCCGTGCCGGCGGCAAACAGGCCGAGAAGCGGGTCGCCAGCCCGGAACCGCTCGTGACGCTGCAAGGCGTCGGCGGCTGCGCCCGGTCCGGCGCGCGGCAACCGGACCGCAACCCGGAAATCCGCCGGTGCGCCGTCATCGACCAGCACGGCAAGGCTGACCGGCAGATCGAGCCCGTCAAGTTCGACCGTGACATTGCCGTGGTCGAAGGCGCGAATCGGGGCGACATAGACGATATGACTGGCGCTGTCAGCGTCACCGTCCGCCCGAAACTCCGGCCGCATCAGAACCCGTCGCACCGGCCACGGTGCGCCGGTCATGTCGAGAAAGACGATGGCGGTGACATAGCCCTGGGCAGCTCGAATTACCGGGGCTGGAAAGCTGACATCAAGCCCGAGTGTGATGCTGCGGATGTCGTGTGTCGGCACCGGTCGTGCAAAGGCCTGCGCCCGGCGCCGCGCCCGGTCAAGATCGTGAATGCGGCGGATCTGCTCCAGTGTGAATGGCAGGCGCTGACGCACGGTCTCACCGACGGCAGCGTCCGGCAGGGCGTCTTCGTGCCATGGCTCGTGGTATCCCGGCAACTGCGGCGGCGCTACAGCGGATGCGGGCGCCGGTGCCGGCGGGGTTGCAACCGCTGGGGTTGTCAGCACGCTTGCGGCCAGAAGGCCTGCAAGCCGGATGGCGGCACGGATCATGGTTTGCCTCCGATACGGCGTTCGAGCACGGTCTGCGCGATGGCCCAGCCGCGGATGTTCTCCGAAAGCGGAGTGCGGACGACCAGGGATTTGACGAGAAAGCGGGTGGTGCGGGTTTTGGCGCCGGCCCTGAAGGTCAACAGGATCGGGGTCTCGAACGCGACATAGAGGACGCCATCATGGCGCTGACGCGAAACTGCGGTCGGCGTACCTTCGATGATGGCTTCGCAGACCTGATAAGCGCCGGTCAACCGCTTGATGAAACCGGTTTGCTCGAGTTGGCCGACCAAGGCCTCGAAGGCCGCGGTGGTGTAGTGTTGCCGCGCCCGGTCGAGACGCATCCGGTAATCATGGAACGACAGGGTGAAGGTCTCTGTGATAGCCCGCGCCAGGCCGAAACGCAGCGCGTCATCGCTCATCATCGGCTCGTCGAGCCGGGTTGCCGGAATAATCCGGCCGTCAGCCGTGCTGGCGACGATGTCCGGCTCTGGACTGCCGTGCAGGACCAGGACGGCGACAGACAGGGCAAGCAGCACCACGGTTGCCGTCGCGACCGCAAGCATACGCCACAGGAAACGGTTCTCGCGCACCATGAAAGCGCGGTCATTTGCGGCCGCAGCCATTGCCGAGGCGAGATCTGTTGCGGGCATCGTCAATCCCCTTCCGGGCCGGGCAGCCCGGCGAGGAAACCGTTGATGTCGGCCGCCGCGCCTTCGCGGGTCCGATACTGGCCGGTTGTCGACCGATAGATGGTGAACGGCACGGCGTCGGCCTGCCAGCGTGCGAACAAGGCGTTGTTGGTGGTGAGTTCGGCCGCAGCCGCCGTCATGAAGGTGTCGTCCGGCAACGCCGCTGCAGTCGCATGGCTCCAGGCGGCAACCGGATTGTCGGCGGCGAGCACGCGCAGTGCCGCCAGCACCGATCCTTCGCCAAGGACAGCGACGGGAATCAGGCGCAGGCCGTAGCGGCCACGGGCATTGCTGGCGAGGGCCGCCAGCCAGTCGCGGGAATGGCGGCAGCCTGGGTCGGCGAAGACGATCACGTCCGGCGTGCCGGCGATGACGGCATGACCGGTTGCCAGTGTGGACGTCAGCAACCGGTCGGTCGCGCCGCCAGCGGCCGGCGTGATGGCCGGACCGCTGGTTGCGCCGGCCAACCGGGCTGACGCCGTGGGGATCTTGCCGAGTGCTGCCGCCAGTTGGCGTCGCGACAGCAATGCGCCGCCGGCATCATAGAGCTGACCGACCACGCCGGCGCCGGACGGCGCGACATACAAAGTGTAGGGCGGTCCGGCCGCCGGCCGGACCAGGAAACCCGCGAGCCCGTGTGCAGTACCGAGTTTCGTGACTCCGGTGCCGTTGGCACGGAGTTGGTCAACCAGCCCGCCGTTTCCGGTATCGCCCGCAGCGACTCCCGACAACAGCCCCGACATCAGCAATGACAGAACCATCGGCTGCCAATCCGGCATGCGGAGGTGGCACGGCCGGACCCTGATGCTCCGCATCATCGTGTAGGTCCTTCGAGCACGGTCACCACCTGATTGGCCTTGTCGTAATGCAGGATCGGCTGGCCGGTCGACGCCGCGAGATTGTGTTTCAGCAACGCCAGTGCGGCGTCGAATCCATCTGCCAGAAACCGGTAGTCCATGCTGGCGCGCCACAGCGATCCACCCTTGGGTGCGACGATGAGGACATCGTCCGGCTGTCCCCAGCGGATCAGGGCGGCGACCAGTGTTTCACCGCAGCGCAACCAGTAACGGCCGTCGCGCCCGCCGCTCCCGGCGCCTGGCGTCGGCGCAGCGAGCAGATCGGCCGAACTGTAGCTGCAAGATCGGTCCGGTGTTGGCGGGTCCGCTGCCGGCCGGACCGGCGCGCCATTCGGAGGCGTTGCAGCCCGGTATCTGAAGGCCGCGGCGGCTGGTGCCGCCATGCTCCCAACGAGCAGGATTGCGGTCAGGACAGCTGCTGCAGCAGGTCCTGCCGGCGTTCGCCGCGACCCCGGCTTCCGGCCACATCTGATTGTCATCATTGGTCCTGTTCTCCGGTCCACAAGGTCTTGACCGGTCGGTGTTCGGGCAACACCGCGGTGCAGCGGCCGGCGAACCGGGCCCGCAGGCGCCGTATCGCGGCATCCGGGGTGAGGTCGAACCAGAGGCCGGCCACACCGAGGCCGACGCCAACGACGCTGCAGGCGAGAAGCAGCGGCAGTTTGCCGACTGGTGAAAGGACGGGCAGGACGAGGATCACGAGGATCCTGGCGTCAAGGCCGAACAGCTTCGGGATTCGGGCTGTATCCCGCCAGGCGATCGGCCGCGTCATCGCCGGACTCCGAACCGATGCAACGCTCGCGGTAAGGCCGTGCCGGCAGCAACGGCCGCAGCCGCTGCACGGTCGAGATTGCGGCCGTTCCGCCGCAATCTCGCCGCGATACGGAGCGACCAGCGGCTGTGCGGCAAGCCGGCAAGCTCGTCTTTCAATGTGTCACTGAACACCAACCATTCCCGGATCGGGATGCGCCCGCCGTCCGGCGCCGGGATCAACATCTGCGTGACGATAACATTCAGCGCTTCGAGCATTGCGATGGCCCTGCTCTCGCGTTCGGCATCCGGAAATTCGGTCAGCAGGCGCCGGACCGCATTGGCAACCCCGGTTGCGTGGGTCGTGGTATAGGTCGCGATCCCGAAATCCGCGGCATCAATCACCGCTTCGACCGCGGCCCGTTCACGGGCCTCGCCAACCAGAATTGCCGTCGGTGAACGCCTGAGGCTGCTGCGCACGCCGGTTGCAAAATCCCGGATATGAGACGGAATTTCGGTCTGGCTGATCCGTGTCGCCGCTGCGCCGAGCGACTCATAGGTGAACTCGATCGGCGCCTCGTAGGTCTGAATCCGGCCGCCGCCGTTTTCGCCAAGATGACGGATGACGGCGGCGAGTAATGTCGACTTGCCGGAGCCCGGCACGCCGGTGACGATCGAGAGACCGGTCGTCGCTGTCAGGGCCGCGGCGAGATCCCCGGGCAGAGCCTGGGCGGCGAGGTCCGGCAAGCGATGCGGCAGGACGCGAATGACGACATTGGCGGCCACCGCGCCGTTGATCTGGACCGGTGTCACATTGACCCGAAACCGATGCACTGTGCCGTCACGGGCGCGAACGGCATGCGCACAGTTGAGATCGGCACCGGCAGCAAGTTGGACCACGGCCGAGCGGCCGTAGAGGTGATCGATGGCAGCCCCGAGAGCGGCTGCGCCGAGGGGCCGGTCATCGGCGATCGCCCGCCAGGCGTGACCATGCCGCTCGGCAATCACTGGCGCGCGGGCCTGCAGCACGATATCGCTTGCTTCCTGGCGCGCCGCATTGAGCAGCACCGCGTCAAGGTCGTCTGCCGCGAAACCGTTCCCGCAGACGTATGGCGTGAATGCCGGGACCGTCATTGCGCGGCCCCGCCGCCACTGTGCCGCTCGAGCGGCTGCCAGTCGCCTGTCACCGGGTTGAGACGGCCGCGGCCGGTCAGCCGCACCAGGGTCTCGTCGAGGCGCAGCACGGGGCCACCGCCGGAAACCCCGGTCCTGTCCTGCCGGATCACGGGTGGCGCTGCCATGCCAGCATGGACCAGACGGCGCCATTCGGCCAGACCGAGCCAAGTCTGGGTCAGTCGATCGAGATCCTTGCCGTGGATGGCGTCGGCAAGCGCGACGCCGTCGCGCCATCCACCACGGAGCGAGGTTTCGAAGGCTTGGCGTTCGGTGTCCGACCGGGGCATGTAGATAGCCGGCAGCGGATCCGGCGCCTGCCATTCGCGGACTAGGAAATCCCGCCAGTCCGGACGCCGGACGGCAATCCGGGCCGAGCTGAGGATGTGCCAGACATGCCGTGCCGTTGCCACCGCTTCGACGTGATCCGCTGCGCCACCAGGATCGTTCGCGTTGCCGCCCGCCGCCGCCTTCGTTGCCAGGCGCATGGCTGCGGTGACTCGGCGCACGATCGGCGGCACGATGATGGCGCCGGCGTCCCGGGTGATCATGATTTCGAAATCCCAGACTGCGTCGAGATCCGCGGCGCGGGCGTTCAGCGCTGACACGATTGCATGCGTCCGCCACGCCAGTCCGCCTTCCATGCCCTGGGCCGTCGCGGCCTCGACGAGCGCGCGATGCCGCGCTTCGGTCGGCGGGCCGAAAGCCGGGCCGGCCTCGGGCGACTGCGCCAGGAGCATGGCCAGATCTGGTGGAATCCGGACTGTCGGACCTGCGCTGGCGGGCTGTGGCGGACCGCCGCAAAGGCCGGCCGACGGTAATCCCGCACCCGCCGCAACGGTCGTTGCCGCCACAATGAGCAGACGGCGCATGACTGTTCCGGGTCCGATCATTCCCGGGCTCCCGGATAGATCAGCGCGATACGGCGCGCGTCGATGTCGATCTCGACCAGGGCCCGGACGCCAGCCTGCTGGCCGATGTCCCATAACAGATCGATCAGGCGCCGGCCGGTGCTGTCGATACTGACGATGACCGGGCGTACCGGTTCCAGGCCGGTGGCCGCGAACGGCCATCCGGCCCGACCGGCGAGATAACGGGTAATGTCGGCGGCGGGGCCGATCCAGCTCAGGTCAAGCGGCCGCGCCAGTTCGGCCGGGACTTGTGCCGGTGGCCGTGACGGTACGACGACCGGGTTGCGATGGGCCTCGATTGCCGCGAGTTCGGCAGAGGCTGCCGCGGCCCGTTCGGCCGCAGCGGCAAGCCGGTCCGGCGTCCGGTCAGGGGTCTGCGCTGGCGGCGGTCTGGACAGACCGGCGCAGGCTGCCAGACTGATCACGGCCAGCAGGCCGGCGAGTCTCCTGAACGAATCCGGCAGTTCCGGCAAATGGTCGGACCGGCCGGCGATGGCAGATGATGCGAGTCGGGTCATGTTGCATTGACCTCCGTCAGGGCCGGCATCGCGGGTGCGACGGCCCGGACTTCTGGTGCGGTTCGCCGTCGTCATGGAGATACTGATCGGCATGGAAGATCACGCGGGCCACGAACCGCATCGTTGCGTCTTCGCGGGCGTGGCAACTGGCAATCGTCAGGCCGGCGGCATCGGCGAGGGCTTCGAGGATCACGGCATGCGCTTTCGGTCCGTGCTTCCGGACGTGATCGGCAAGGTCAGCCGCGAGGCTGCAGTGGTCGTTTATATTCATGAAATGTTCCAATCAAGGTAAGTGTCGACGAGCCAGCGTGCGGCGAGCTGTCGCACCGTGGCGGCGTAAATGCCAAAAGCGGCGTCATCGTCACCGCCGTTAATGGCGGCAACCGCGGCGTCGACCGCACCGGCGATCCGGCGCCATTCGGGATCGTTGGCCGGAATGGCCGCGGTAATGGCCGGCGCTGCCGCGTAATAGGCCGCAATCAGCTCACGACGCATCGGATGGGGCATCATGTAGCGGTCGCGAAATCGCCGCAGGGTTGTCAGGGTCGGTCCGTTATCGGGTTCGAAGCCGCGCCGGTGGACGATCGCGGTGGTCAGAAAACAGCCGCCCGAGTCACCGCTGTCGCCGCTGTCGTTGTCTCCCTTGTCCGGCGCATCGCCATGACCGGCGCCGCTGTCGTTGTCCGCATCCGACTCGCCGCCGTCGCCCCCGCCGTCTGGATCGTCGGGGCTGGAGACCGGTGTCGTGACCGACGCAACGCAGCGACCGCTCCACTGCAGTGTCCATGCCGGGTCGCCGCGGCGGCCATGTCCTGCAGTGGCGACAAGCCGGCGCGAATGGCCGGCCCCGAATGTGAGAACTGTCCCTTGTGGATGTGTGCCGGTGTTGCGGACATCGCCGTCGCACAGCCCGAGCCGGGTATCGGGTGCGCAAGGGCGCAACGCCGGCGCGGTCGTCTCCAAAAAACTCTCGAAATCCTGGGGGTGCGATGAAATAAACTGCGCCGCATCGCCCGGCTTCGCATCGGGAAAGGCGGCAAGCCAGCACCACCCGTCATGGGTATAGAAGGCCCAGTCGCTGGCCGCCGCCGGAACGAAGACTTCGCCGCGGACGCCTGCGGGGTCGTGCGGTACGGCCGCGGCAACCGTACCGCAGGCGAAGAGGCCGGTCGCAAGGGTCGGGACGAGACGGCGGGATGATGGCCGGATCCGGCTTGACAGCATGGGATCTACTCCTGCTTCATGGAAAGATGGACGGCCGGTTCGGGCCGGAATGCGAGACCGGCCGCAGGGGCGCAGGCGAAGTGCCAGCCTTGCTGGCCGGCGCGGTCGGGGTTGCAGATGGCGCGCACGCGCGGACATTCGAGAAACCCGCGGGCCGGGCCCGACAGATCGAGGATGTGGCCGGCGGGGCTTTCCGGAACGGTGAGCGGCGCCGGGCCCCAATGCGTCAGGCGAAAGCGCCCGGCCGGGCATGCGCCGCGCTGCACCGGACCGCCACATTCCTGTTTGAGAACGCTAAGCGCGTTGTAGTCGATCTGACGCAGACCGTCGGCATTGCGCTCTACAAGGTCCGGAAACATCCGGGCGACATCGTTGGCATCGTAGCCGATGCCGGGCCGGCCGCCGGTCTTCCAGGTCCAGCGATGCAACTGGATGCGATCGAGGCTGGCGCGCAACGCCGGCGTACAGATCACTGCGGCAAGCCCGGTCTTGGCCCGTGGGTCCGATGTCTGGACATAGTTCCGGGCCCGGATTGTGGCCGCGACACGAAGTTCGCCGGTGATCGCGGCATCGCCGGCGACCGAGAGCGCAGACCCCGCTGCGGGCAGGCGGCGAATCCCGACCGCGCCGCCGAGCCTGGCGTCACCCGTCACATCAAGAGCGCGGCCTGTGCCGAAAGCGACTTCAAGCGCGGCGCTGTCGGGGTCGACCAGAGATGTCGGCGCGATCCTGAGCGCCGCCGTCATTTCGTTGCATTCGGGCCGGGCCGGAACTTCGGCGCGGCAAATCCAGGGACCAAGCACCCGGCCGCGGTGCGCAAACAGCAGGGCCGCGAGACGGCCGTTGCCATCCGGGCCATCCAGGATCGGAAATCGCGGATCGGTGTTGTAATCGGCCCGCTGCACCTGCCAATCATTCGTGATCGAGACGACGTCGGCGCCGAACTCCGCGCTCATGATACCGAGGCCGGTTGGTCCGCCGCGGGCCGCCAGGATCATCGCGCGTTCGCCAAGCCCCTGGCCGCCATAGGTGTAGGCGAGCGCCGTCAGACTGTCAGCGGCCGTCCTGCGGACGGCCAGAACATGCTGCTGGCCAATTCCCAGGTTGTCGATCCAGGCCGGCGGCAGCAGGCCCGCTGCCCGGAGTGCGGCCGGACCGATATGCGTGACATCGCCGAGGCCGGGCGCCCGCGCAGCAAGCGCGGCGTACTGGCTGTCGAGATGATCGCGCGCGGCGGCGACAAAGGCCCCCATCGACGCGGCGGCGCTGGTGGCGGCGCGGGCCGCGACATACTCACGGATCCGGTCCTGGCCGGCCGTGACGCCCACGGTGATCAGGATGACGGCCAGCAACACGCCCAACAGCTCGCGCATGATCGTCCCCTCAGATCCGGCTAACCAGCACGAGCGCACCGGCCCGAACGGTGCAGGGCAGAGCGTGGCGGCGTTGATCGCTTCCGAGCACTGTGCTGCTGCCGTCGGCGATTCCGAGTCCGGGTGGATCGCCGAGTTGATGACGGAGGTGCGAAAGCATGGCGCCGCCGCTGTCGGCGGCCGCCGTCATGGTGGTCGCGACGGCGCCGCCGCGGTGACAGGATTGTTGGCGCCACAGCTCACGGCCCGGCGCCGGGACAGGAAACACGCCGACCAGATTCGGGTTGCCGGCAACCCGCCGCGCCGCGGCTTCGTGATGAGCGGCAAAGGCGTCGGCCGCTGCGATTGCGACGCCGCGATCATGCGGCACGGTGGGCACCGGCCAGGGTGCGGCAAACAGAAACAACACCCCGGCCATCGCGAGCAGGACCGGCATCACAGCCGTCCCGTAGTGAAGGCCATGGCGCGGGTTTCCGCACCTTCGCCGCAGGCCGTCAGAATCAGCTCGTCGGTCCATTCGGTGCCGACGCCGGCTTCGCGGGCGCCGACGACGCGGCGATTGGCGCCGCCGGTTCCGTCACTGCCGATCGTCTTGGCGACCCGGACGCTGGTGACGCCCGAACGGCTTGACAGGCCGGAGAGAATTGCCCGGCACGCGCCGCCGGGCATATCCCGAACCACGATCCAGACAAAAGTCCCGCGGCCGTGAACCGTGACCTCGCCGTTCCATTCGCTCGACAATCGGGTCGTGGCGCCCGTGCCGGTGACCGCCATGCCGGACGGCGCCAGTCCGAACCCGACCAGGGTGCGGGCGGCAATGGCCGCGTTGGTCGCGCCATAGCCGTTCGGGCGGGTGTCGTAGCGCGCGGCCAGTCGCGCGCCCATTTCCTGCACCTGTTCGACGGTGGCGGCGGCGCCGATCTGGATACGGACATAGCTGTAGAGCGCGTAGGCGCCGTAGACGAGGCCGCTGCCGAGCAGGACGGAAAAGAACAGGGCCATCAGGTTGCGCATGGGCAGGATCCTTTACTGAAGCGAGATCGCGATATCGTTCTGGGTGAAAATCACCGCCAGAATGAAGGCGGTGAAAAAGCCGTACCCGACGGCTGCGACCACCTCGGCGAGTACACCGAGGCTTTCGTCCATCCGTTCGAATTCGAAGGCGGCCAGTGCCCGAAACTCCCTGGCCGGCCGTACGCCGGACAGGCAGAGGCGGATGCGGTGAATGATCCGGATGTCCGGCCAGTCGAAACGGGTTGCGAGCAAGGCGTCGCCGAGGGTGAGATCGGGCCGTGACAACACCGCGTCGATGCGTTCGCGCAGATAAGGCGATGTGGCCGGACGCAAGGCTTCGAGCGCGGCGGCCGGCGTGCGTCCGGAGTCCAGCAATGCCGCCATGGCCAGCAGCCAGGTGATGCCGGTGAGGCGGCGGTAAATGTTGAGTCCGGGGACAAGGCGCTCGACCAGGATCCGGCTGCGCCCGGTCCAGCGGCGGGCCAGCAGGATTGCTGCCGGCACACCGAGGGTGAGGGCCGCGAGCAAGGCCGGGCCGCCATAGAGCGTCATCGCGGCGCTGGCACCATGCAACCAGCCGGCCAGGCCGATCCAGCGGATCGGCTCGCCGCCGCGTTGTGCCATGCTTTCGAACACCGGGAACATGTAGAGATGCGAGGCCGCGAAACAGCCCCAGATCAGTGCAAGGGTCATCAACAACGGTGTCATCGCCTTGCGCATGGTTCTGGCAAGGCGATGCAGCTGGTCCGTATCCGCCGCCAGATTGCGCAACTGGCCGGCTGAAATCCCGATGCGGGCGGTGGCGGCAAAGGCGACGACTTCATGTGGTCCGACCCAGTCACGAACGGCGTTGGCAAGGGTCACGCCGCGCGCTGTGCGGGCCAGCCAGTGCGGCAGGATCAGGCCAAGCGGCCGGCCAAACAGGCCGCGCGGCAGATCGCGTTCCATGGTGAGTAGGGCCTCGAGGGCGTCACGTATCATCATGCCACGCTCCAGCGCGAAGGCGAGATTGACGTAGAAGTCGATTCGCGCTCGAGGCCCGAAACGCCAGCGATTGACGGTCAGAGTCCAGTTGCGGTGCCGGGCCGTGCGGGTCGGCTGGTCAAACCAGTCCGCGTTCATGATCCGGTCTCCGGATCGGGTTGGCGTTGGATCGGCGTCGTGCCGCCTCGAGCGATGTCCAGCGCGAGATCCTCGGGTCCGCCGATATGGTGGCGATAGTCCCGAAGATCGACGAAACCGGCCAGCGCGAGCGTCCAGGTCTGGACGGACAACGGCTGGCCGCCCTTGCCGATCCAGTAATCGCGGGCCGCGCGGCGCCGGCCTTTGGCGAGCAGGCTGCAGAGCCGGTCATCGGGCAGGACGACCTCGAGAACAAGGCGTCGGCTGGCAAGGCCGGGCGTTCCGCCGCGTGACAGGCCGCCGGACCGGCGCGGATCGCAGACGCTGCAGCCCGGACCGCGGCGATACACACCGGACAAGGTGAATCCGGCGGCGCGGAACCGCCCGGCGATGGCGGTCCGGGTGCGGGCCGCAATATCGGGATCTGTCCGGGCCTCATCGTCTGGCTGCACACCGTCATCGGGTTCGGCGATCCGGCAGTGAGTACACAGCAGCGGGATCAGACGTTGCGCCGTCCAGGCCGGGTTCTGGGCCGGATCCAGGGTCCGGCCGCCGCTGATGCCGAGGCCGGCGGTCAGCCGGTTCGGAACCTCAAGCGCGGTACTGACATGAATGGTGGCAAAGGTGAGTTTGCCGGTATCGGCAAAGCTGTAGGCGCGTTCGGCGGCTTCTCCGGTACGGATTTCGCCGATCTGGCCGATATCCGGCGCGATCCTGGTGAACAGTTTCTGGGCCTCGATCCAGGCGGCGTCGCCGTCCTCGTCGGTGTTGACCGGGATCTGCAGCAGATGATCATGATGTTCCTCGACCGGATCTTCGGCGCTGGCGATGGTCAGTAGCCCGCCCGCAGCATCAAAGAGTTCTCGGGTCAGCGTCGCCAGCATGGTGCTCTTGCCGCTTTCGGTCGGGCCGGAGACGAGAACGAGGCCACGTGACGCTGTCGCCATGTAGCGCAGGTCGCTGACGACACCGGCCGGCAGCGCGAGGTCGTCGAGACCCTTGAGACCGAGAGCCGACTGGCTGTAACGCAGGCGGATGTTGAGATGCCAGCCATTGCCTGGCCATACGGTCTGGATGCGGGCGCCGCCGACGCCGGTTGGCAGCTTGTCCCGCTGCAGGATGGCGCCCGACTGGTTGCGGCCGGGCCGCAAGGTCTGCGGCCCTTCGTCAAGGCGGCTGAAGATGATGTTCAGAAGCCGGTCGCAATCGTCGGCCCGCAATTCATGGATCGGTCGAGTGAGTTTGCCGCGCACCCTGAGGGTGACGCGGCCGGTCCCGCGGCGGTCGTCGACCGACAGATGGATGTCGCTTGCCTCGAGCACTGTCGCATCCTCGAGGATGCGGTGGCTGAGGCGTTCTATATCGGTGGCGCCGAAGATACTGTCGGACGCCGGACGCCCGGACGCGCCGGCCTGGGCCGCGTCAAGTTCGCCGACCATCACCGGACGCATGACAACGGGCCGGCCAAGCGCGGCCTGAAGCCGGCGTCTGACTTCGAAGACCGCCGGGTCGCCCTGCCGGGCGGTGTCGACGAGCAGGTCACCGGACCCGGTCACGGCACAGATCCGGTGTTCGTCCGCGGACATGTCGATGAGCGCGGCCATCATTGCCCAGCCATCAGGATCAATGCACCTCCGGGGCCGGTCAAACGGACCCGGCCGTTGCTGTCGATGCGATCGATCCGCCAGGCACCGAGTCTGTCGCCGGCGCGGCGTTCGATCGGACCGTTCGGGCCTAGAAAGACCGCAACAAGAGCGTTCGGACGGCCGGCGACGGCCGCGAGCCGCGGCGGCGGCGGCGCGGCTGCCTCCGGGCTTGCTGCCACAGCCGGCTCGATCATCGGCGTTGGCGACGGCCGGATCACCGGATCGCACCAGTCCGGCCGCTCGCGGGTTGTCGTGACATCGCAGATTTCGGCACGCAACCGGGCTTCGTCGAGCTGGAGACGAAGCTGAAACAGGCGATCCTGGCCGGCCTTCAGATCCGCGAACACGCGGTTGGCGGGGACTAGCGTCGCGGCCGTGATCGGCGATCTGGCGTCGCTATCAGTGATACCGGCGCCCGCATGCCCACGGACCGCATGTGATTGGGTGAGGTCGGCCGGTGTCGGATCATTTTCAGCCGGTGAGCGTGCCGCGGCCGGTTCGGACCCGGAGGTCAAAGCCGGCACATGGTTCGCGGAGTCACTCCAGAGCTGGTCGCTGTCCGGATTGGGGCCGTGGTCCGCTGTGTCTGGCTGATGCACACCGACCTTGTCTGTCGGTCTCGGCGCAAGCGATGCCTGCGGCGATCCCGCGCCCGGTATCGTTCCGGCCCGGTTGTCAGAGGGCAGTGCCGGCGTCAGCGGCCAGTGCGGCCGGCTCTCTTCCTGAACCCACCAGGCGATCGCCGCCAAGCCGGCCAGACCCAGTGCACTGCCAGAGATCAGACCGGCGCAGCGGAGTCGGCGGTCGATCGGAGCCGTGTGCGATCCGCCGGCACCTTCGGTGCTGTCATTGTCTGGGGTCGCGTCGATGTCCGGATGCGGCATGGCCGTGTCATCGGCATATCTGTCCGGCAGACCGACATCGCCGGCATCGACCGAATGCGGGTTTGTCAAGCCGGGTTCGCGCATATCGTCAGTCATCAGAGATCTCCGTTACCGTCCAGCCGCTGATGCGCCAAGAGCGCCGGTTCTGGTCGAGTTCGATGGTTTCGATGGCGGTTGCGGGCAGTGCCGACAGGCTGGGCTGCCAGAGCCGGGGCGGTGCCGCCGTGGTCAGGGTCCAGGAAAACCGGGTCCAGTCCGGCATCGCACGGGTTTCGGTATCAAAGACCGGTGGACGAGGCGTCACGGCCAGCGCCCTGCCGGACTGGCCGTCGAGCACGGCGGCAAGGCGGGCGATCGCCAGTCGGGCTGCGGCGGATGGCGCCGGGACAAGCCGGGCCGCAGGCTGCAACGGCCGGCGTCGTTCGACCCGCGCGGTCCGGCTTGCGATATCGACGTCGATCCCGCCCGCCCGCCCGGCCGGATGCAGCGCGATCGGTGTCCAGTCCCGGGCCTGCAAGGCGACATGGGCCGTGGCCTGTCCGCCGCCAATCACGCAGCGGGCCAGACCGGGCGTCCATCCGGCCGGCGCGCCGGCGCCGACGGCTGACGCCAGCCCGGTCAGGCAGGCCGCGATCGCGCTGCTGATCGGCGGCGCCTCGGGCCGCGGTACCGACGGCTGCGCTGTCTCGGCCATCCGGATAGCCGCCTGCCGCGACGATGCTGCCCAGTGTTCGAAACCGATCACGCCGGCGCTGCCGGCAACCGCAATGCTAACGGCAACGACGGTCAGCCGGCGGACCGGCAAGTGGCGCGGGTCGGCGAGAGTCGGGCCGGATCGCCGGCGCGCGAATAGCTCCGGCAGCGTTGCAGTTACGCTTGTGGCTCCCGCCCATCCGTTCGGCGCGAACACATGGTCCCAGGACATGGTTTCGAGGTGTCGGGCGAGCCAGATCCGTGCCTCGGTCTCGTCCGCCAGAACGACATCGCCAAACATGGGATAAAGGGTGCCGTGCCGGGCTGCCACGCCCCAGTAGCCGCCGTCAGGCCGAGCCCAGACGCCAAGCCAGGCCCCGGGCCGGATCGAGGCCAGTACCGCGGCGGCCGCGGTCGCGCCTTTCGCCGCCGCGGGTCCGAGCCCGTATTGCCGACGGTCCCGCCTGACGGCGGCCAGGCTGCCGGACGCGGCGGCAACCGCGTTTGCCGCGGCCCGGCGGATATTCCGGTCCGGCGGCGAGCGCCAGTCGAGGCCCATGACATAGGCATGGCCGGCAAGCGGCACGACCATCGCATCCGCCCAGGGTTGCGCCGGCATGGTCACGGGCGGTCCGCCGGTTGGCCGTGTGTCACCAGCATGGAGGTTGGCGACCCCGGCCGCGGGGTTGCGCGCAAGCGCGGTTCGATGACAATGATCAGCCGGGTCTTGCTGACCGTCGTCTCATGCGTCCCGCCGAGCCCCTTGAAACCGACCGAACCGACGCCGGTCTCGTTGAGGGCGAGACGGTCCTGGTCATATCCGGCAAGGATCAGGGTTTCGCCGTCGGCCATGATGTTGTCGAGGGTGAACACCCGTTGTGCAACGGTCGGCAAGGACAGAAAGGCGCCCTGATCGCCGAAGGTCCGGGTGTTGAGGTCGATGAGGTCGGCGGTCGAGACCGCGAGATAGAGGGACAAGCGGCCGCCGTCGGTGACCCGGGGCAACACTTGCAGGGAATAGCCAGTGACGAGGGTTTCGACGACCGTGGCGATCGTGGTCTCGCCATCCTCGACGGTAACTTTCAGTTCCTTGATGTAATTGGTGCGGGTCGTGAGTTGCACCGGGGTCGCCGTCGCGCCGCGGCTGCTGATCACCGCATGATGGCGGTCGACCAGACGGCCGGATCGCGCGACGGCGCGGGCGACCAGTGCCGATCCGGCCCATTTGCCGGCGGTCCGCCCGGTCGCCGGCGCAATGATGGCGCCGCTGAGCGCTCCGGCCGCGCCGACGACCCCGGCGGCAAGGCCTTCGAGACCGATGACGGTACCCGACGCGGGATCTCGAAAAATCGCGTCGATATTGAGGCCATAATCGTTGCCGTCCGAAACATCGATCAGGAACAGGGATACCCGGGCGGTTATCCGCGGGCTGAGGATTCCATTGATCTGGTCGATTAGCGGGCCAACCCGGGCGTGAACCGACGGCCGGGCCGTTAACGTCAGGGTTCCGGCCGCCGGCGACAATGCATGACGGGTGCCGGGCGGCAGCAGGTTGCCGACCATTCGGTCGATATCGGCCCAGACATCGACTTGCGTCCGGGCCTCGACGGTCTGGCCGGTATCGCCGCTATCGCCGGAGACCGACCCGGATGTCGTCGCCGACAGGGTGGTGGCGGTCGCGCCGGCGGCCAGCCGGTACATGCGGGTCACGGTCCTGTCGAACCGGATGGTCCGGCCGTCGTTCGACCAGGCGAGGTCGAAACGTGCCGCGACGGCGTCGAAGAAGGCCGACAGCTGACCCTGAAACTGCGGACGCCAGGTTGTCGGGGCGTGTTCGGCCTCGTCCGGCGCACCGGTGAGGGCAATGGCGAGTCCGGTTTGCCGGGCAAGCCAGTCGATGGTGGCGGGGAGATCGAGCGGGACGGCGGAGACGGCAACGAAACAGTCGGCGCAATCGAGATCCCGCGGCAGCGTCCGCGTACGGTCGGCCCGGATCACGGACCGGCCGAGAAACGGTGTTTCGGTATGGGCGACCGGTCCGCGGTCCGGAATCGTGGCCGCTTCGGCCGCGAGGGATGCGGCTTCCTTGCGGCCGACCTCGATGCGGTGTTCGGTCACGTTGGCGTTGCCGCAGCCGGCCAGGACTACGGCAAGTGTGAGGATGGATCCGGTCCGGGTCATGGCGATCATGGCTGCCTGGCGAGGTCGCCATCGGCGAGTATGCGCACCGCGTCGTTGCTGGCGCGGAGGGCGATCGGCCGTGGTTCGGCCGTGCCGTGGCCTCGCAGCAGCCAGGTCAGGGCGGTATCGAAACTGCCGGCATGGTCGTCGGACGTCTGGTTGCGCCAGTCGATGCAGTTCCGGTTCGGCCGGTCCGGACAAGCGTCCCAGAAGACGGCGATTCCGGCGCGGTTGCCCCAACGTCGCAGGGTCTGCATCACGGTCTCGCCGGCGCGGACCGTCCACCGGAGGTCGGCACCGGTGTCCGGCACCGGGTCGAGTGCCGGCCCGGCTGGTTCCGGCGGTGCCGTGTCCTGCCCGGCGGTATGGGGTTCGGTCGCGGCCGACGGCGGGACGATCGCCGCAGCGGCATGTTCGGCGATCAGCAGCGGAAGGACCGGACCCGATGGTCCTGTGTTGCTGGGACGCTGCTGTATCGTCCCGGCAACGCAGCCGGCAAGAAGGCAGGCCAGCAACACTGGTATTGTCGCGCGGGCGGCGCGCCGGCTGAGAATGAACCGGTCACGGCTGTGCCGACGGAAAAGATAGTGCGACATCGGTTGCGATGCGTCGGTGTTGCAGCCGGCGCCCGCATGTGCCGGCTGGTCCGGTGTTGCGCGACGGACCCGGATCCAGCCACATGGCAGAGGCTGACCGGCGCCGTCACCACGATAGAGCTTGCGGCCGGGAGGATTGACGGCCGGTGTTTCCAGCCTCGCGCCGTTTGCCGGATGTCCGGCATTGAAATCGGTCATTGTGTCGACCCCCCGTGGTCCGGGATGCGTGAGGCCGCAGCCGGCGTGAAGCCGATTTCCGGCAAATCACCTGCGGTATGCCGGATCGCTTCAGCCTCGACGGCGTTGGCCTGCGCCGTCATCCAGATCCGGACGGAGGTGACGGTCGTCAGTCTTGGCGAGAACCCGCCGCGCAGTTTGGTGACGAAGGACGGGCTGCCGGTGGTCTCGAAGCCCAGGATCGAGGGCTTGACGCGGGTGATCCGCAGAAAGGCTTCGACCTCTCGGCGGAAGCAGCCGCCGATGGGTTCGGCGCCGATATAGGCGAGAATGCGGTCGGCGGTCCCCAGCCTGACCGAACGTCCGTTATCCAGTGTGATCATGAGCGCCGGGTCCCCGAGGGCGGCGATGCCGAAACGGCGGGCGCTGATGCGATGCCAGCGGATGTAGTCGAGAACCGCCTGGTGCAGGGATGTGTCAAGGTTTGTCATGCTGTGGAACATAAGGCGAACATTTGTTCGATCAAAGCAGTCTTGTTATCTGATTTCCAACGGTGGCAAGGAGATGCACGGTGGCGCTGGCGGAATCCGGCGGAAATCAGGTATTTGCGTACCGATGATCGGCAACCGCATGTGATCAAGTCTTGCGACAGCGGGGATGACGGGACTGGGGGCCGGATCTGCTTCTGCCTCGGGCAACCTGATATTCCGTCTCCTCGGCGCCATCGGACAAAGACGGCGTTTGCCGGATGGCTGTCGCCGGTCAGGCCGGTCCGAACAGAACTGCTGTCGCGATTTCGGCAAACGGGATCAATGCAACCATGCCGCCTTCATCGACATGGACGGCAAGGATATCCGCGGCGCATCGAATTCGATGAAAAATGGCCGGCGCATCATGGTGGTTGTGATGGAGCACGGCGCCGGACTGATCCTCGGCCAGGTCGAGGTTGACAGCAAGACCCACGAGATCCTAAGCTAGGGCGGATTTGTACTTCGACCTTTCGCCAGCCCTGCCAGGGCGTTGCCTGAGATAGTGGCCATCTTCCCCGTGTCCTGATATGAGTGCCGCGCGGCAATCGTGGGGGGCGGGGAAGCCGTGTCGGTTCTTTCGGAGGTGGCCGTCGACATCGTGGCGGCGGCGGACGAGGCCCGCTTCCGCGCCTTGATGCAGAGACACCACTCCCTCGGCGCGGTGCCGGGGATGGGCGAGCCCGTGCGCTATGTCGCGCACCATCGAGGGCGCTGGCTGGCGCTGGCGGTGTTCTCGGCACCGGCGCTGAAGTGTGGGGCGCGTGATCACTGGATCGGCTGGGACCGCGGCGTCCAGTTCGGCCGTTTTCACCTGGTCACCACCAACGCGCGTTTTCTGCTTCTCCCCGGCGGTGAGCGCACCCTCGGCTCGCGCGTGCTCTCGCTGTGCACGCGCCGTCTGGTGAGGGACTGGCCGGCCCGCTTCGGTCACGACGTGCTCCTGGCGGAGACCTTCGTCGCCCCCGAGCTCTTCCGGGGCACCGTCGAGCGCGCCGCCAACTGGATCGAGATCGGGCGCACCCGCGGCTTCGCCCGCGACAGGCACGGCGACAGCGCGCACGCGCGGCCCAAACTCGTGTTCCTTCATCCCCTGTGCCGGGGCGCACGGGCCCGGCTTGGGGCCGCCGATCTCGACCCCCGCCTGCGACATGGAGTGCCGAAGATGACGCTCATCGCCGCACAGATGCGATCCCTGCCCGAGTTCTTCCAGCACATCGACGATCCCCGCCGCCGCCAGGGTCGGCGCCATGCCCTGCCCACGGTCCTGGCGCTCGCCGCCGCCGCGACGCTGTGCGGCATGCGCGGCGACAAGGCGATCAGCGAATGGGTCGACGACCTCAGCCCCAGGGTGCTGCAGCGCTTCCGCGTGCGCCGCCGCGACGGCCAGGACCGCCCCGCCCAGCCTGTCGGCAATGCGCAGCCTGCTGATCCGCGTCGACCCGGTCCAGCTCGATGCCGCTCTGAGGCCGTGGCACGAGGCCCACGGCGCGGCAGACAGCGCCCTGGCTATTGACGGCAAGACCATCCGCGGCGCCATCGATGACGATGGCAAACAGGCTCATGTGCTCGGCATCATAGGCCACGACACCAAGGCACCCTGGGGTCAAAAAAAGTCGGCATGAGGCCCGACGCCGACGAAGGGGAGAAGCGCACCAACGAGATCGGCACCGTCATCCCCCTGCTCGATACGGTGCCCGACATCGCGGGCCGCACTGTCACCGCCGACGCCCTGCTCACCCAGCGGGCGCTGACCTCCGATCTGCTCGATCGCGGCGCGGCCTACCTGTTCACCGTCAAGGGCAACCAGCCGACCCTGCTGAGCGATATCCGGCTCACTCTCAACGAGGCCATCGCCGGGCGCGCACCGGACTTCACGGACGAGAGCCCGAAGCCCGAGCACGACCGACGCGAGCGGCGCTCCATCCGGGTCTCCAGTGAGCGCAACGACGACCTCAACTTCCCCGGCGTCGGACAGGTCTTCGCCGTGCGCCGCGACACCGTCGAGGCCACGTCCGGCAAGCGCCGCTGCGAGACCGCCTACGGGGTCACCAGCCTGACCATGGAGGCCGCAACCCCGCAACGGCTGCTCACCCTCAATCGCGGGCACTGGACGATCGAGGCAACCCACGACATCCTCGACTGGAGCGTCGACGAGGACCGCAGCCGCACCGGGCACGGTCCAGAGACCATGACCCGGCTGCGGCGCTTCGCTATCGGTCTCATCAAGGGGCGCGGGCGCGCCGTCGCCCAGACCATGCGCACTCTGGCCAGGACCCCGCGCCGCGTCCTCGACTTCCTGAAAATGACCGACAACATCGCCCCGCGACCAGCACCCGGCTGACGACCCTCTCCGGTCCGCCTCCATCGACTCGCCAACCCTCGGCACGCCGGGGGCCAGCGGTCATGCCCAGATGAAGCCGTGCCCGACCCTCGCGGCCAGGGGGACCGCTATACGACGGCACCATGGCGGCCAAATCCATTGCCCAGCCCACGCAACAACCCCAACGAAAGCGGGCCGACCATGATTGCGTGCCGCGAGGCAGAGACGAAAATCAGAACGAATTTGCCGTGGATCCTAAGCTTGCGCGAGCTGTGTGACGTCCTCGACTGGGCGCACCGTCATCATGGACGTCCTGCTTGTCCAGTGGGAGACCGTCCAGGCTCTCCTCGACAAGGATCAGGCTCACAATGTCTGCACTGCGATGAAAGGCAAGCCGGTTACGATCCGAGTGAATCTGGAAGCCATCGATTGGAGCGGTGTTCTCCCCTATGAAACGGTCGACAAGAGACACAGCCGCATCGAGACGCGCCACTGCCGGATGGTCGATATCTTGAGGGCTGAATGGGACGGTCAGGCCCAGTTGTGCGGCCGCCATCAAACGATCCGCACCGAACACGAATGCGACGAGGTGAAGACGAAGACGACCACTTGCGAGATTTTCTACGCCCTGACATCGTCGCCACCTGCGACGCTAGCCCTTGTATGACCTCTCTACACTCCTGGAGACAGATATTTATCCACAGTCGTTGAGCGCGAAATCTGTGGATAACTTCGACGTCGCCGTGAGTTGCAACCATGCTATCGCAAAGGTTCCCTTCCCCGTGTTGGTGACGCGGGGAAGGGGCGGCGGTGGCACCCTGCCCATTGGGCTTTTTTCTGAACTTGGGATTCCTGACCCGCTATGACGGGATCACGGACACACAAAGTCTGATTCGCCGCACGCTGTTCCCGGAGGCGGGACGGCGCACATTGGCGGCATTGCCGGCGTCCGGAACCGTTCCGGGGCGCATGGCGTTCGTCTGCGAGGTCTGCACGACTTTCGGGTTTCGCGATCCCCTCGGCCATCTGCAGGACGCGGGCTGTCTGTCGGTGCTTCGCGATCTTACGCATGTGGGCGCTCTGGCGTTGCCGTCGGCCAAGCCCGGCGCCGGCGTTGACTGCGCTGTCCGGGGTCTGGCCGCTGCGGTTCCGACGCCGGTCGGTGTTCCGAACCACGTCGATCCTGTCGAAGTTCTGGTCGTGACGCTCGCCGAGACCGACACGGCGCGTCAGCGGTTCGGTACGATACTGGACGCCGAGCATCCGCTGGGGGCCGGGTTGCATTTCGGACTGCAAACCGGACATTTTTCCTCACGGCCTGCATTGATCAGGTCGAGTTCAGGCAAGAATTGGTCCAGCCGAACCGGTTGCGTGATCGAATCCTGATCTGGACCGAAGAAAAATTCGTGCTGATGCATTGCCACCGAAATCCGGCCAGGTTCTGGAAACCATCCTCTATCGAGGGGCTCTGCCACATAGCGATGTCGCCGGGATCATCGGTACCGGTGAACGCCAAGCGTGGCGGGTCATTTCGGCCCTGATCAAGAGTGAAGTCCTGACTTCGGAGAACATGCGGTCGCCGCTCCATCTTGCGTTTCCTGTGCAACTCGCTTCACGCTGGATGCCAGGGTTGTTTCCGGGCAGGATAATGTAATGGTACTGCTTGCGACAGGACGGAGACATTGACCGAACTTGCGGATCCGCCGGATCGGTTCTCCTTGTCCGGGTTGGAGCTTGCGGGCGTCTCGTGCGGGACCGTGGAAGCCAACCCGAGGTACGAAGAAAGATCGATATGTCCTGCTGTTCAGTCCGCAAGGGCCAACCTGGATTGAAGGCGGCAAATCTCTGCAACCGCCGGGCCGGACAGGCCTCGGCGCGAATGGCGGCGTAATACCGGCCTGCGCTACGGACCCAACTACCGTTCGACCTGACTCCGGCAACGCGTTGGACAGCGGTTCCCGGCTGAAGGTCTCCGTTCAGAACGCCGATTGTACGGCGTTAAGCGGCAACCACAGGGCCAGGATCGGGAACAACAGGACCAGAATCAGAACCAGTCCGTCGGTAAACAGAAATGGTATCGCCCCCTGCATGACCTTGGTGACCGGAACACCGGTGGTACCGCTGACGGCGAACAGATTCAGCCCGACAGGCGGAATGACGCCACCCATCTCGATCGCCAGTGCGGTCAGGATGCCGAGATGAATCGGATCGACTCCGAGACTCAAGGCCACCGGGAAGAAAATCGGTACTGTCAGAACCAGTATTGCGACCCCGGTCAGAAACATCGACAGGAACAGCATGACGACAAGCAGGGCGATCAGGAATCCGAGTTGCGACAGGCCGAGGGTGTTGACCCAGTTGGCCACATCCTGCGGCCAGCCCTTGTTGGCTAGCAGAAACTGAAAGACACCGACACAGCCGAGCACGAAGAAAACGATCGCGGTCAGATTGGCCGCGCGTTTTGTCGTCGGCATGAGGTCCCGCAAGAATTTTGTGCCCGTCGAGAGCAGGCCGTACGCGATCGAATAGGCGCAGGCCGCTGCGCCTGCCTCGGTTGGCGTAAACAGCCCTCCATAGAGGCCGCCAAGAATGATCACGGGCATGAGCAGCGCCGGCCAGGCCTCGAAAAAGGCCTGCAGCAGAGTTCTCAAGCTGAAGTTGCCGGCTGGCAGCCGCATGTAGAACGAGATTGCGACGATGATCACCGCGTCGCTGAGGGCGAGCATGAGGCCCGGCACGACCCCGGCGAAAAACAGTGAGATGATCGACTCTTCCGTGATGATCCCGAACAGGATCAACGTGATGCTGGGCGGAATCAACAAGGCAATGCCACCGCCGCAGGCAATGATTCCGGCCGCCATCCAGATCGGATAACCGCGTCGGATCATTTCAGGGTAGGCGATGACTCCCATCGCTGCGGCCATGGCGGTACTGGAGCCGGAGATCGCACCGAACATGACGGCGGCCAGCAACGTCGCATAGGCGAACCCGCCCGGAAGCCATCCGATCAGCGCATCGGCAAAGCGGAACAGCTTGGCGATCAGACCGGTCCGTTCCATGAGGAAGCCGGCATAGATGAAAAACGGGATTGCCATCAGCGTGTAGCTGGACAGGAAACTGAAGAACGATCGGAACAGCGCCCGCGGCGTCATGATCGGATCGGCAAACACGATCAGAATGGTCGCGCCGGCCAGAGCGATCCCGATCGGGGCGCCGATGAGGAGAAGTGTGATCAGGCTGGTGCCAAGAAGGTGCATGATACGGCTTTCCCCGACAGGCTGCGGCCCGATGCGGTAATGCTGAAATCTAGATGTCCGTACTTTCCTCGGCTGGAGCCCAGGGAAACACGGGCTTGCCAATGATTCCGCGGATATCCTGATAGAGATGAAACATGGTCACAACCGCCATCAGTCCGAAACCGATGATCAGGCAGGCCTGAAACGGCCAAAGTTCAAGAACCATGCTCTGGGTCTTGCGCTCCATCATGATCGTGCGCTGCAGCGTCGGCCAACCCCAATTGGTGAAGCCGACGAATACCGACAGCGAGATGCAGGACACGACAAACCGCAGGAACAGAATCAGCCGGTTGTAGCCTTTCGCGCGCAGGGCATCAATCGCCGCACTCATGATCAGATGGCCGCGGGACGCCTGGGTCACCGCGAAATACAGGAACATCGCACTGATCACCATGTAAGTGACGGCGTCTTGGCCCCACTCGAAGACGACACCAAAGATGTAGCGCCTGAAAATCTCGATGATCGCGAGTGCAGTTGCTGCAAACAGCACAAAGGCGGCGATATTGCCGATCACGTCGTCAAGAATGAAACGAAAGCCGCGATAGATCCGGTCGATAATGTCATCCATGAGCCAGTCCCGTGCGGAGCGGCCGGGCCCAGCGTGACCCGCTGGACCCGGCTGTTTGGTCACTTCTTCACATATTGGTCGAAGTATTTCTGCATCTCACCGCAATCGGTCTGCTCCAGAGGGTCGGAACCGATCGGGTTCGCGGCCGTTGCAGCCCTGGCTTCGGCGACAAACTTGTCGACCCATTCATTGGCGCTGTCGGGCGTGTTCGCCTTGACCCAATCGGCCGTGGCGTTGCCGAGCTTGTCAGCCAGTGCCTTGCTCTCGGCAGAACTCATGACGTAAATGCCGGGCTTTGACGGATCCGTGGTCTCATATTGATCAACGAGGCGCCGGTCGTTGCACCAGTTCATTTTCTTCTGGAACGGGACGACATCGTTGACGATCAGGTTTTCGATGATGTCCTGCTGGTCTTCGGCCAGCGAATTCCACCAGTCGAGACTGGCTCCGATCCAGTAATAATCACCGACGATACCGTTGATACCGGCCACCGTGAAATACGGTGCCTGTTCCTTGGTGTTGTTGAAACCGCCAAGACTGGTCAGCAGGCCGTCGATGACTCCGGTCTGCAAGGCCGGTGGCACATCGCCGAAGGCCATGGTTGTCGGGTTGGCGCCCCATGCCTTGAGCGCGGCGTTTTCGGCGGGGCCCATCGAGCGGATCTTCTTGCCCTCGAAATCCGCGGGACTCAGGAGCCGGAAGCCGGCGCCAGCGCCCATATACATGCTGAGATGAGCCGAAGCGAAGATCTTGACATTGTGGACTTTCGCGAACCGATCTTGCAGCATCTTGAAGGTCTCGAAGCTGTCAAGGCTGTTGATCGCACCCGGCGTCGACAGCAGCTGCGGTCCGATCACGACGCTGGCATAGGGTTCGATCTGCGAGCTTTTGCCGAACTGTCCCCAGGTCATCTCCAGGTTGCCATCAGTCATGGCCTCGACCGCTTCCGGGATCCGGTACAGTGCTCCGGCGAAATAAGTCCGGACCTCACTGTCCGGAAGCTCTTCGGCCAGACGGTCCTTGAAATACTCCATGGCGATTCCGGCCGGATGCGGCGGGCCAGTCAGGTCCGCTGCGATACGCAGCGTTACCGGATCGGCGGCTGACGCAGGCGCTGACGGGATCGCAAACGCGAATCCGGACACCATTGCCGCGGCAGCAAGGCTCCTGACAATGCGAAGAGGGGATGATTGCATCGAAATTCTCCTTGTAACGTGAACCATAGGTTGGCCCATCCTGATTGCCAGCAGCTGCAAATCCGGCAAAGCCACCTCTGATATTTCAATCTTTCACAGGATTACTAACAGTAATTGCGGCGCTTTGCCAGTGACCATCGCGCGGCGCCGATGTGGGTCCTGCTGGACCGCGCGGTCAGATGGTCCGCACCAGATCGAGACTTTGCGGGCTGTTGCCGGTTTCGACCTGAACGACGGCGTCGACAAGGGCGGCGTTGGTCGGGGCGGCAAGACCGATTTCGGCTGCCTTGGCTGCAACAAAACCGTTTATGGCATGGATTTCGGTACGCCGCTGCTTGGCGATGTCTTGAGCCATTGAAGGGCGGGAGTCGTCGCTGCGACCGACAGCGCTCGCTTCCATATCGGCTTCCATACGGGCGATCATCGCGCTGTCGCCATCATGTGCCGCCATCCAGTCTTCCGGAGCAAACCTGTTGATGATTTCGAGTTGATAGCCGAGGGCATGGCCGATCTTCACGGCTTCGCCGGCAAGACGGATCGACAGGCGCCGGGTGATGCTTTCATGATCACAAGCATTCGCGCCCAGCCCGGTTGCGGCGCAAACGCCGTTTCGCATGGCATTCGCGGTCAGTTTCGACCAACGCTCGCCCCAGAGATTGGATGTGGCCTTGGCGCTGTCGACCGTCGAAAGGAGGCCGACGATGTCCTGAATGCGCGGCGAAACCCGGCCATGGACCTCGCCGGCCCGGAACACCGTGTGCTTGTTGCCGCCGAGCGGCACGCCGCGCCGGACAGTCGCCGGGCCGGTAAGTTCGACGGCGATCTTGGCTGCGATGCAGCCGGTTGTCCGTCCCCAGCCGACGATACCGGCGATGGTTTCCTCATTGATGCAATTCTGCAGCGAGACACAGAAGCCGGTCGGCGACAGGTAGTCCCGGATCAGCATTGTCGCCCAGGCGGTGTCGTAGGATTTCATGCAAATGAAGGCGATATCGACCGGTCGTTCGCGGGCTAGCGACTGAACTTCGGTAAGGCTGATCGCGCGCGCCGAAGTGGTGAAGCATTCCGGCTCGGTCAGTCCAGACAGCGTCAGCCCCTGTTGATTCATGGCTCTGACATGCTCCGGCCACGGATCGATGAAAATGACATCTTCGCCCTGACGGACCATGTAACCGCCAACATAGGCGCCAACTGCGCCGGCGCCAACAATCGCGATTCGTTTACCCATTTCGTCTTCCTCTCCGTGTTCCGCCGGTCCCTGGTGTCAGTGCGGCCGGCCTTCTCCGCCAACTGTCAGCCGGTGCATGACCCGGCGTTCTCCGCGGTAATCGTTGAGCGCACGGTGCTGGGTGCAGCGATTGTCCCAAAGGACCAACGTTCCCTTGCGATAACGCACGCGGCATGTGAAGTCTGGCTGGGTTGCGTGAGTCCGCAGGTAATCGAGGACCGGCTTGCTTTCGGCCTCGGTCATGGCCTCGAACCGGGTCAGATGGCCGGAACTGACGTAAAGGGCCCTCCGCCGGGTTTCCGGATGGGTCCGGATGACCGGGTGCATGGCTGCCTGTTCGGCACGGTCGAGATTGTCGACATTGAAACGGGTCATGTTCATGACCGCCGCCCGTCCGCCGGCATGTTTGAGGGCGGCCGAGTACTCTGCCTTCATGCCGTCGAGGAGTGATTTCATGCCGTCCGAAAGGGTTTCGTAAGCTTGATAGAGATTGGTCAGCATTGTGTCGCCGCCCTTTGACGGGGTTTCAATGGCGTAGAGCATCGTTCCGAGAGGCGGCGTTTCGGTGAATGACATATCGGAATGCCAGTTGCCGCCGAAATTCCGCGTCTCGTCAGGTTCCTTGCGGATTTCGAAGATCTCCGGGTGATCCGGCAGCCCGCGGACAAAGGGGTAGGGTTCAAGCGGACCGAAACGGCGTGCAAAAGCCTTGCACTGATCCGGGGTCAGGCTCTGATCGTGAAACACGATCACAAGATTCTCCAGAAACGCCCTGTGGATTTCGTCGAAGGTCCGGTTGTCAAAGGGTTGCGATAGATCGACTCCGCCGATTTCCACACCCATGGCACCGGATAACGGTGACAGGGTCAGCTTCTCGTAGTCCATGCGGCGTGTCCTTTTTGTGCGGATTACTACCAGATATCAGCCTCCCGTATCCGGGCGGCCGATGCAACAACGGCAACCGTCACAATTGTGATAGACGGTCTGCCGCCGGATGTGGAGCCGTGGCCGTCCGTCCTCGCCCGGGATGGTGGCCGCCGTCATTCGGCCGCTAGTGGATTAATTCCAACGTTTGGAACCCTCTTTTTCTAGCGGCGATGATGGTATCGGGATCGGCGGTCCAGACGGAGGGCTTGGCTTCGGTGGTGTTGTGTTCGTCGATGACGCGGTGGATGGCGTCCTGGAGTTCGTGTCCGCTTGGCGAAGACGCCTTCGAGCGCGTTCAGCCATGCGCTCGAGGTGGGGGTGACGTGGAAGGTCCAGCGCGGATGGCGTGCGAGCCAGACCTGGACGTCCTTGTGCTTGTGAGTAGCGTCGTTGTCGAGGATGGCATGGACCGGGACGCCGGCAGGTATCGTGCGCGCGATGCGGTTGCGGCATCTCGGGAACTCCTGGTGGCGATGCCGACTGGCGTGCTGGCCGATGACCGTGCCGTCGAGCACGGTCAGGGCGGCAAACAGCGTCGTCGTGCCGTTGCGCCTGGAATCATGTGTCATGGTGGCGCCGCGGCCTTTCTTCAGCGGCAGGCCGGGCTGTGTGCGGTCGCGGGCCTGACTGTGCGACGTGTCATCGATCGACAGCACGACCGCGTGAGCCGACGGCGCAACGGAGAGGCCGACGATGTCGGTCAGCGTCTCGACGCAGGCGGGATCGTTCGAAAGCTTGAACGGCCGCCAGCGGTGCGGCATCAGGCCATGCGCCTGCCAGACCGCCCAGACCCTCGAAGCGGCACCCCCACAGCCTTCGCCATCGCCCGCAGCGTCCAGTGGGTCGCCGCGTGAGGCGGCGAGGTGTGGGTCAACCCGACGATCTTCGCCACCTGCTCAGGAGCCGGAGGCGTCTTGCCCGGCGGACGCGTCTTGTCCCGCAGAAGTCCGTCCACACCTTCTTCCATAAAAGCGGTCCTGCCAGCGCCAGACACTGTTCTTCGCCTGGCCGGTCTCTCTCATGATGGCCATCGTGCCGAGCCCATCGTCGCTCAGAAGACCGATGCGCGCCCGTCAGACGTGCTTCTGCGGGCTCTTCGGGTCCGGGACAACCGTTTCAAGGCGATGCCGGTCGCCTGAAGTGAGCGTGAATGAAACACCAGGGCGCATCTTGCAGACCTCCGTGATCGACAAATCAGAAGAACATAATAATGGATATATTTGTAACGATCAACACACTAGGGAAGGTCTGAACAAACCCGATATTGGCGGAGGACAAGGTTCATCGCGTCCGTTGGTGAATGCCGGAAGCTGTTCGAGAGCGATCTGTGGTTGGTTAATACGGAAGCAAGGGCGGTTCAAGGCGCGGTCTGCGACCGAGCGGCCCGCTTGCCGCCGCCACGGCGCGCGGCGCCGGACGGATCGTTCCCGTACTCAAGCGGTGTCCGAGCGAGGCCAGATGCGCGTTGATCCCCTCGAACAGCGTCTCGCCCAGACCGGGCCTTTCCAGCAGGTGGCGAAAGTTCAGGATCGTCGTCCCGTCGGGCAGCAGACCCGACAGCTGCAGTCCCACGAACCGCCGCACTGACCCCACCTCGAAGAGCAGGTCCTCCATCCCGGGGTCGCCCAGCTTGTAGAACAACTGCACGTAGTGCACCCGCAGCATCACCGCCAGCGGATAGGAACGCCGACCGCGCCCGGCCTTCGGATAGAACGGCTTGACCTGCTCCTCCAGACGACCCCAGGGAACCAGCCCGACCATCTTCTCAAGAAACACCTCGCGCCGCGTGCGACGCTTCTTCACGTCGTCCTCCAGCTTCGCAAACGTCGCTTGCTCCATGGCCCGCCCTCCACTCCGTCGTCAATGGATCTATTTTGCCAAACCCGACTTATTCAGACTTTCCATAGCGCTGGCGTGTCGATTGCCGACAGCGGTCCGAGTTCCCGCTCCACAAGCGGCGTGATGTCGGTCATCAGTTTGGGGATTATATCGAATAGTCACATTTAGGGGTTAACGCAAGCCCGGTCCCGCGCCCAACTTCCCTATGCGATTTTTCGGGTTCCCGCTCCGTCGGGCTCCCCGCTGAATACAACAGCCTGATATCCGGCTCGAGGTCGCTTCCCAGGCTTGGCGGATAGGCGGGGACTGCCTCTTTCCGGGAGAGATGTTCGCAAGGGCTCGGCACCATTCCGGCACCGGCGCTCGGGAGAGCAACATTGTCGCTATCAAGCGAGACGATCACTGAGGTTTTACAGTTGCTGCATTCAAGGCACGCCGCCACACAGTGAGGGCCGCATGACCGCCTGTCGCACAGTTTCACGGCTTGCGCCGGGCATGTCGTGGCCCTTTTCGTGTTCGGCCTTTCGGGGCTGGTGCGCGGTGGGCGGCAAGGCGATCTCGCGGGATAGGACGCTTCTTGCTATCGATCATGCATCAGCTCCGAAGTTGGTTCAGCACTGATGCGGTCAGCGTAGCCCGTCAATGATGAGGCGCGCTTGCAGGATCCTGTTGTCGCGCGAGCAATCCGCAATCATCAGACCCTGATCGTCCAGCGACCGGATGTAAAAGCCTGTTTCTCCTGTGTTCGCAACGCCGCATTTTCGATCAGCAGGGCGCTGTCCTGCGCGCTCAAGGTCACGACGTTTCCCTGATATTCTAAAGCGCGCGTCACATTGCTTCGCAGGCCATCCAGCCTCTGTCGTGTGGTCATCCTCACATGCGCGCTCCCGAGGCCAAGCCGTTGTCGGCGATAAGGTCAGTGTAGCGCAGGCACTTGCCAGCCATCCCGGCGACACCCCCTGCCATGTGCTCGATTGTGTCGGCATCGCGAATGTTGTGCCGCCCGACGAATTCGGTGACGTAGCGGTCAAGGTGCTTGGGCGACATCTTGTGATAGATGCCGTTGCGCCCCCGCTTGAGCGTAGACCAAAAGGACCCGATCCCGTCGGTATGCGCCATACCCCGGACATATGCGTCGGCCGAATGATTGACCGCTGCGTGCTCGATAGGCTGCGGCCTTGTCGGTGTAGACCGTGGCGTTCTTACGGACCTGTCGCGCGACGAAGCCGTGAAGGGTCGGCGTCCCGGTCTGCTTGATGACGCGGGCAGTGATGGCCTTCGTCGCACGATCCCTGGCGCCGACAACCGCCGTCTGGCCGACGGCCCCGCGCCCCGTGAGCGCCTTGCCTCTGGCCTTCGGCATGGTCTTGCGTGTCCCGCCCATATAGGGTTCGTCCCCTTCAACGGGACCGGCGAAAGGCCCGGCCTCGGCTGCGAATGTCTTGCGCAGACGATGCAGCATGAACCAAGCAGCTTTCTGGCCGCCGCATGGAGGATATGCCCTGGATGTTCGTCGTAAAGAGGTCGGTGCCGACGGCCCACACGCGATATGTGAGGTTCGAGCCTTTCATGACCGTTCCCGTCTTGACCGAGAACATGCGCTTGTTCGGGCAATCCCGACAGCGGGGCGTCATAGACTTGTGTTTGATGTTCGACTGAACGTTGACGCTGCCACAATGTGGGCAGTAGGGGCCATCGGGCCACCGTAGAGCGGCGAGCCCCGCCTTTGCGGGATCTTCGTCCGGGACCATGGCGGCGACCTGTAGCAGTGTCAAACCCTTGCGGTGGACCTTGCCCGGTGCCTTGCGGGTGATCGTTCAATTCCTTGAAATGGAATTGTAATATAGACCCAGATGTCCGCTTTATCAACCCGGATGTGACTATTCGATATAATCCCCATCAGTTTTTCCATGGCATCTAGAGCGACGCGATGCGGGGAGCCGCTGACATGGAAGTGGAACGTCATGTGTGACGGCCGCGCCGCCCGGATTTCGTTGCACAGGCGTTTGGCGATCGTTTCGCAATCGCCAACTAGCAAATTGCCGGCCATTTTCCCTATCGAGGGTTCGTTCGGTATCGGAACCTCGACGTCTTTCATGACGCCCCGACGCATGGCTGCCGCGATGCGCATCTGAAGCCGGGCGCTGTCGACATAAGCCAACGTCTGGTCATGGCTTGTCGTGACGTATATGAAGCGCTGGATCCCGAGCTGCATGGTTTCGGGATCACGGCCTTCATCTCGATGGGATTCGGCGATCCGGTCGCGCACCGTTTTCTGATAGGTGGCACCATGCCAGTGCCCCGTGAAGGTCGACCTGTAACCGTGCCGGGCGCGCAATCGGTGGCCCGTTTCATCGCCGCCGGCAAGTCAGATGTCCGGTCGGCCGTTGATATGGGTTGATGGCATCTGGTAATGCGCACCGTCATAGCTGAACGTTCCGCCATCGAAGGCGCGTTCGAGCATTTCACGAAAACCGCTTATGCACTTGGCCCGGCTTGATCAATATGTTGATCGAAAACCGTCCCAGATGGACCAGTAGAGGTCAACATCTCGCGGCAAACTCTCGCAACCGGAGCTACGTGCATAAGCGCTCAAGAAATTTTTCGAGCATGACTCGACAAATACTCGAGGTTCTGGCCGGAGCTCTGGAATTCATAAGGCTAATAATTGCTGCCGACGCCAAGGACGAGGCGGTCGTCCGACAAGGCGTCGACCGTGCTGATTTCCGCAAGAACGCGCATCGGTTGATAGAGTGAAACCACGATGACGGCGGGCGCGAGTCAAGATGTGTTCGGTTTCACCGGCATAACGGGCGGCCATGATTAGCGGCGAGGGGCAGAGGCGATAGTGTGAGAAATGGAACTCGGCGAACCAGACGATCGAGAACCCAAGGCGATCAGGCTGCCTCAGTCTTTGTGGCATCTGCCCCGAACACTCGATCAAAGATCGTGTCCACCTGTCGAAGCTGGGCGGTCATGTCGAACAGCGCTTCGAGTTCCGCGGCCTCAAGATGGGCGCAAACCATGTCGTCGGCTTTCAGCATGCCAAGGAAATCGACACTGCCCTCCCGGGCCAGCATCGCATTGCCCTGGACCGCGGCATAAGCGTCCTCGCGACTCATGCCCTTTTGGGTCAGAGCCAGCATCACCTGCTGCGAATAGATCAGGCCGCCGAGGCGATCGAGGTTGGCTTGCATCGTTTCCGGATAGACGATCAGTTTGTCGATCACGTCGGTAAGACGGGCAAGGGCAAAGTCGAGACCGATGGTTGCATCGGGCCCGATGATGCGTTCCACCGCCGAATGCGAGATGTCGCGTTCGTGCCAGAGCGCAACATTTTCCATCGCCGGGATGACGTGGCTGCGGACCAGTCGCGCCAGTCCGGTCAGATTTTCCGTCAGGACCGGATTGCGTTTGTGTGGCATCGCCGATGAACCTTTCTGCCCTGACGAGAAAAATTCCTCCGCCTCACGGACCTCGGTGCGCTGGAGATGCCGGATTTCGACGGCCAGACGTTCGATGGAACTGGCTATAATGCCGAGGGTGGCAAAGAACATCGCGTGCCGGTCGCGCGGAATCACCTGGGTTGACACCGGTTCGGCAACCAGACCGAGCTGGCCGGCAACATGGGCCTCGACGGCCGGATCGACACTGGCAAAGGTTCCGACCGGCCCGGAAATCGCGCAGGTCGCGACCTCTTTTCGGGCTCCGGCAAGGCGTTCGCTGTTGCGGGCGAACTCGGCATAAAACCCGGCAAGTTTGACTCCGAAAGTGGTTGGTTCGGCGTGAATCGCATGGCTGCGGCCAATTGTCGGGGTCTGCTTGTGTTCGAAGGCGCGGCGTTTCAATGCCGCGAGCAAACCGTCAAGCGTCTCAAGCAGAATGTCTGCGGCCTGGGTCAGCTGGACATTGAAACAGGTGTCGAGAATGTCGGACGA
The DNA here is from genome assembly GCA_963422445.2 of Thalassobaculaceae bacterium. Lineage (GTDB taxonomy): Bacteria > Pseudomonadota > Alphaproteobacteria > Thalassobaculales > Thalassobaculaceae. The sequence goes on along the minus strand of OY729512.2, from coordinate 6,079,349 downwards.
GGTCATGCCTTGATGGACGAAACGCGCTTCGGGTCCGACATGTTCGGCGAGGCTGGTCAGGAAGGCGATGACATCGTGCTTGACTTCGGCCTCGATGGCGTCGATCCGGGCCACATCGAAGCCACCGCGTTCCCAGACTGCTGCCGCCGCGGCTGCGGGAATTCGACCGAGTGCGGCCTGGGCGTCGCAGGCATGGGCCTCGATCTCGAACCAGATGCGAAACCGGTTCTCGGGCTCCCAGATTGCGCGCATGGCCGGGCGTGAATAACGCGGTATCATCGGCGAAAATCCTCATCATGGGCGGCGCGATTTTGTAGCACCCGACACGTAACCTGTCACGGGAACGATAGATCCGTGTGCCAGGCGTTCAAATTCCGGCGTTGGCGGGTTATCCTGCGAAGATGGCGACGAGGTGTGGGGGAGGTCATGAAGGTCAGCGGACAACCAATGCGCACGATCATGCCGACTTCCGACAACGAGGCGGCGGAGATCATTGACCAGACACGGCTCCCGCATGTCTTCGAGACTACGCGACTGCGGACGGTCGACGCGGCGGCACATGCAATTCGCGCAATGCTGGTCCGTGGTGCACCGTTGATCGGTGCAACGGCCGCATTCGGCGTATGGCTGGCGATGCGTGCCGATCCTTCCGATGACAATCTTGACGCCGCGTGCCATATGCTGCTGGCAACCCGGCCGACGGGAGCCAATCTTGCCTGGGCGCTGGAAACCGCGCGCGACCGGCTGTTGCCGCTCGCGCCGTCGCGCCGTGCCGATGCCGCGTTGGCGCTTGCCAGGGAGATTTGCGAGGATGATATTGAGATCAATCGCGGCATCGGCTGCGCCGGCCTGCCAATCATCGAATCCGTCGCGAAGACAAAAACGGCCGGTGAAGCGGTCAACATCCTGACCCATTGCAATGCCGGTTGGCTGGCAACCGTCGACTGGGGCACGGCGACGGCGCCGATCTACATGGCTCATGATGCCGGTATTGCCATTCATGTCTGGGTTGATGAAACCAGGCCGCGCAATCAGGGGGCAAGCCTCACGGCCTGGGAACTGGCGCATCACGGTGTGCCGCATACGGTCATTGTCGACAATGCGGGTGGACATTACATGCAGCACGGCCATGTTGATCTGGTCATTACAGGGACTGACAGGACAACGGCCGCCGGTGATGTCTGCAACAAGATCGGAACCTATCTGAAAGCGCTTGCAGCAAAGGACAACGGCATTCCCTTCTATGTCGCCTTGCCATCACCGACCATAGACTGGCGCATCGATGACGGGCTTCGTGATGTGCCGATCGAGGAGCGTGGCACCGAAGAGGTCAGCCAAATGACAGGCCGGCTCGGTGACGGATCTATCGCGACAGTGACGATTGCCTGCGAAAGCAGTCCGGTTGCCAACCCGGCCTTTGATGTGACGCCGGCCCGGCTGATTACCGGCCTGATCACCGAGCGTGGCATTGCCGATGCTTCGGCCGAGGGTTTGCTGGATCTGTTCCCGGAACGCCGGGACGCACAGGAACGGGGAGGAACTGCCTCATGAGCACCGTATTGATCAATGTCGATATCGAAGCAGCCTATGCCGAAGCCGAGGAGACCTTTCGCGCGCGCAATCCGAACAGTGCCGCGGCCCATGCGACAGCTGTGGAGGTCATGCCCGGCGGCAATACCAGAACCGTGTTGCATTACGCGCCGTTCCCGCTGACCTTTGCCGGCGGCACGGGCGCCTGGCTCACGGATGTGGACGGGCACCGGCTCCTCGATCTGCTCGGTGAATATACTGCCGGGCTGTTCGGTCATGACGATCAGGTCATCCGTAATGCCATCGAAACTGCTGTCGGCGACGGCATTGTCCTCGGCGGCCCGAATCTGGCGGAAGCCCGGCTTGCCCGCGCCGTGGTCGACCGGTTTCCGGCAATCGAACTGGTGCGTTTCACGAATTCCGGTACCGAGGCCAATCTTATGGCGATTGGCGCGGCGCGAGCCTACACTGGCCGTTCGAAAGTCATGGGAATGCAGGGCGGATATCACGGCGGGGTTCTGTACTTTGCCGCGCCATCGCCGGTGAACGCGCCTTTCGATACGGTTCTGGTGCCGTATAACGACGCGAATGCGGCCCGCGAAGCGATCCGGCGCGAGGGCGATCGGTTGGCCTGCGTCATTGTCGAGCCGATGATGGGGTCGAGCGGTTGCATCCCGGCATCGGCCGAGTTCCTGTCGACGCTTCGCTCGGAGACGGCACAAACCGGCGCATTGTTGATTTTTGACGAGGTCATGACCTCGAGGCTGGCTCCGGGCGGCCGGCACGGCGCGCTTGGCATCACGCCGGATCTGGTGACGCTCGGGAAATATCTTGGTGGTGGCCTGTCGTTTGGCGGGTTTGGCGGCCGGGCTGACGTCATGAGTGGTTTCGATCCGCGGTCGGCGAATGCTTGGCCGCACGCCGGAACCTTCAACAACAATATTTTGACAATGATGGCCGGTCTTGCCGGTCTGACGGAGATCTTCACGCCGGAGGCTTGCATTGCGCTGAATGTCAGGGGCCAACAGTTTCGCTCGCGGATGAACGGCGCGATCGTCCGGCGCGGCCTGCCGATGCAGGTGACCGGGCTGGGCTCGATGAGCACGGTGCATTTTCAACAGGGTGAGATTCGGCGGCCTGTGAGTGATCCGGCGGCCAACCGAAAGCGTGATCTGTTGCATCTCGACATGATCCGGTCGGGAGTCTATCACGCCAGGCGCGGCATGATGAATCTGTCATTGCCGATTCGCGATGAAGATCTGGATGTCGCGGTCTCCGCTTTCGAAGAATTTCTCGATAGTCGGCGGGCAGTGCTGTCGGAGAGTTGAGATGGTGTTGCGACGCCTGTTGTTCGAGGCGGCACGGCGGTTGGCCGAGAACCCCGAGGTGCGCCGGAAGGCGGCCGATACCGTTGAGACCGCCTACCGCAAGGCCGCGCCAAAGGTCGAGAATGCCGGCCGCCATGTTGCCGAGACCCTGAAAGAGACAGCGGCCGAGGGCAGTGCATTGGACGATCCGGTCGGATTTGCAAGACGGTTCGGCAAACGACTTCTGCCGCCGGAGCGTTGAGGCAGGAGGTCGTGGTATCGTCCGGTTCCGGCCGGTGCCAGCGGTATCGTACCAGCTAAAATGATATTGACTCGTCGTCCATTGTTTCAGGCTGCCTCATTGTCGATAACGGCCCATGATCCGCGGACCGTGGACTCGATCCACTGTTGGCCGGCCGTGACGGTGTCCCGGGTCCGCTGGATTGCCCTCATGTCCTGTTGCGAACATCCGGCTAGCGAGGGTGGCGCGGACAGACCAAGAGAATATCGACCGGGTCGAGTTCGGACTGTAGGGCGACAGGTGAATAAGGACGATGTTGGCAGGGGTCACTAGTTTTTCGATCGACACCAGCCTGCGCCCTCGAGGATCGGGGTAGTTTACTCGGAGGTGAATCCAAAATTGATAGCCTCGACCTGAAACTGTGCAATCTTTATCTCGTGAACCTCTTGCAAAATTCCTGTCCCCAGGGTCCGGTGAGGCCGGATCGGTCGGTTGATCCCGGTCACCTCTGCACCTGGAGGTCGGAATCCATGGATTCGCGGTGTCTCATCAGAGGTGATGAGAACAAACAGGGACCTTTGCGGACATCGGGACACGCCTCTCCGGGCCCCTCTCTTCGAGAGGGCCGCGAAGGGTCGGTATGCGTTGTCGGAGCCGCGCTATGGGGCGGCGAGACGTATCAACGGGTCAGCCGCCAGGGCCAGGATGCCGACCATGAGATGGCAGGCGACCCTGGAATGTCCGCGGACGCGGACATGTTCGGAAGACGGGACTGCGACCATTCGGCAAACGCCCGCGAAAACGTCGCTTCACGCGGGATCTCCGCGACACGCGACCAGCCGCACAGCCGGCGCAACGTCGGGTCCACCTTGAGCCTGTCGATCAGGTGGCGGGTCGTGGGCAGACCCCACACCGCCTTGGCGATGACGCCACGGGCCAGCGCCCGGCGATCCTCCCGGGGCCGACCCGGACCGGTCCACACCTCATCGACGAAGCCCTCCACCTTGACGAGATCGAGAGCTGTCACGAAACGCTTGTGCGTCTCGAGGAGAGGACCGACCGCCTCGGCCAACGCAGGGAAAAGGTCCCCTTGAAAGCGGTGCCAGAGATCGGATAGGGTCGAGCCAAGGGTCATCGGGGTCACCTCCTCGGTATCTTGTTATTGTAGAAACACAACAGACCACGAGATGGCCCCGAAACCCAGGCCCTCGACAACAAAATCAGCCTCGACAAGGCAAAAAACCGGTCGGGCCGGCAATTTTGCAAGAAGCTCTCGTTTCATTTTGATTCGGAGTGTGATCGGCTGCTTATCCATATTGGAGGTTAACAGCGACGATACGGATGGCCGCGAATGTTATCGCTTGACATCGCAAGACGACCACACAGTGGAAGCGTTACATGGGTTGGTTGGTGTCCGAGGGCGTCCCGGGCCATATTAACGCGAAGATATTTGTGCGGAATTGTATCAGTCGGCAGAGCCGCCCAAGCCGACGAATTCGGAAACCTGTTCCCGCAGCACGCACCAGACTGAGCAGTCGGGACTGGCGCGGGTATACGGGGATGACATTTCGATACCCAGAAACAGGGTGATCCCGCCGAGCACAACGACCAGCGTGACGATCGGGCCGATCATCCGGCGCAGGTTTCTTGGCATGGCGTCCCTCCTTCTGTCACATGTCGGGATTGAGGTCGGCACCACTCTCTTTGCACGAAATACCGTAAGCAGTCCACAGCGCTCGGGTTCATGGGGGTGCGTTCGCGTCATCGATTGGCGGGCACAGACCATGATGACATGGCCTCGGCCCTGCGGGCATCACGGTCCGGGGCGAGTATCCGGCAGATTCCAGATTGTTGGGCTATGTCGGGGAGAGCATGGCGGGGTTATCGGCATGTATCGCGAAGTATGATCTCATTTCGATGAGGGAATAATCGCGATCGGGCCGACAATTTCGTTCGAACGCTCTCTGGCTTCTGACGCATTGTCGGCGTTCGTCGATCCCGCAAGCAGGCACCCGCAACATCAACAGGGACGCGCCACGGCCGCTATTACTCGATTGACAATCCGTCCGCTGTTAACAGATCCCTCTTGATCCATCAATTGTTTACCCCTTGGTGACGCTTGATTCGTCTTTTCAGAGGTATCGGCTTCGGTTCATCTGGCAAGGCTTGAATCGTCCCGGATCTGTCCGCGTCTTCGTGCATGGCGATGCGCTGGAACTCCCCCTTTCACGCTCGTCATTCGGGTGCGGCTAGCTGCAATCACAGCCTTGAGCGACCGCGACCCATGTATTGACGCGCGATCGGGTATCGATGGGTCTTGATGGCTTCGATGGGGGTCTCGTCCGTCAATGAGCGTTTGGCCAGCGCCGCGGCGTTCTCCTCCGGGAACCTCCGGTCAGAGTACCGAACAACGGCAAGCGTTTCAGCGAGGTGTTTGCGATTGGCCTTACCAAATTTCTCGCCCGTTGCCCAATTGTGGATTGCTGGTTTGTCTACGTTCAACAGGTTTGCCAGATCGGTCCGGTCGAAACCTGTAAGACGCTGGAGTACATAGATGTTATCACTCATGTAAACCTCTGGATCAAGAAGGAAACGCACTCAGATATCAGCTTTACGACTAAAGAAAATCGGTTGCTTTGCGGGTCTTCAAGTTCGAACGGGGTATCGATTTCAAATATAAGTGTCAGTTGTTGATATTCGTTGATTGCGATATTATCAACATATAACCACTTGCGATCGGGTGTCTCCGGGAATTGGGTTCAATCAACCGTTTAATTCTTCCATATATCTTGTCGATTGGATGAATACGGGTCCAGAATTCTTCCTTGAAAACGGGATCCTGATGGACATTGTTTCTACAGTACCCAGTATCACCATTATTCTCGGAGAATGCTTTGTATGGGCTGCTAATAGACTGCATTATTTAAATGATTCAACATGATCAGTATTTTTTTATCGATGAATGTCCCGTCCATTGTACTTAAGCTTAGGGAATTAAAATAACCGCTTATGCACATGGCTCCGGTCACGAGAGTTTGCCACCAAATGTTGAGGTTGAGATTAGGGCGGAGGAGCGGGTAGAATGCCCCGATACGTTCCTGCCGACGGAGCCACCACATGAAACAGGTCCCCGACAGCCTCCTCGCCGTCCAGCACATGGTCCCGGACGATGACGCCTGCGCCGCATGGCTGATCGAAATGCGCTGGCCGGACGGCTTCGTCTGTCCCAGGTGCGGCCATGAAAAGGGATGGGCGCTGCGCAGAAAAGCACACACCTTCGCGTGCACCGGCTGCCGCCGGCAGACTTCGGTGACGGCCGGGACGATCCTGCACGCCAGCAAGCTGCCGCTCACCGTCTGGTTCTGGGCCGCCTAGCTGATGGCGACCCACTCCAACGGCATCTCTGCCCTGCAGCTCCAGAAACAGCTCGCTATCGGCTCTTACCGCAGCGCCTGGCTGCTCGCCCACAAGCTGCGCGCCAGCATGGTCGAGCCCGAGCGCAACCCGTTGTCGGGCCTGGTGGACATCGACGAGGCCAGCCGTCCATTCCGGACCAAAGACGATCCTCCTACCGGAGGGCAAGGACGCAGCCACGACGGCAAGATGCTCATCGTCGGCGCCATCGAACTCGGGGACGGAAACATCCCGGGCCGCCTGAGGCTGGCCGACATCTCCTCCTACGGCGCCGCCGACCTCGGACACTTCGTCGAAACCGCCACCGATCCCGACGCTATCGCGAAAACCGACGGCTGGTCCGGCGACGCTGCGGTCCCCGCCGATCGCCACAATGTCCATGGCGTCGGGAAGACCGCCGCTCACCTCGTCCTGCCGTGGATCCACCAAGTCTTCTCCAACCTCAAAGGATGGGCGCGAGGCGTCTACCACGGGCTGCGCCGCAAGCATCTGCAGGCCTATCTCGATGAGGTCGTCTTTCGCTTCAACCGCCGCAAAACCCGCCACGATGCTTTCCGCTCGCTCTTCCGCCTCGCCACCAATGCACAACCCCTTACCTACAGCATGTTGATCGAACCGGAGCCATCTGCATAAGCGGTTTAAAATATTGTGGAAGGCCGGGAGTTTCTAATTCCAAAAAATGTAGAGTACTCGTAATCCCTGGCGGCCAAGAAGAACGGCGGTTCTTGCCGATGAAAACGACTATCCAACCTGAGACTGTATGAATAAAATGTAACGACGGTTCCAGCCATTTTCAAAACCTCCGCAAGGTCCTTGGATCGTAGAGGTCGGACTGTGGTTGCGGTTCCACAATGGGCCAATTTGAGCTCCGGTCGGGTATATCTGACAAATTCTTCTGATCTCTTTTGCGACAGGAACCATGACGTCGTGAAACGTCAGATACGGGGCGGATTCCTTAAAACAAGGATAGCGGTAGGAAAATTTTCTAAGACACGTTGTTGTTGGGTGTTCCTTGCTCGCTGGTGAAATGATCTCCGTCCCAATAAACCACCTGATAGATCAATCCTTTCGTTAGAATGTAATTGGAGTGTTAAAAACTCTTGTTCCAGAATGGTTTTCCATTCAGAAACGCACCTGGACGAACGGAAATAGGGAGGGGCAGGCGGCAACCAGAATACGGATCACAATTCGCGCATCTTTAAGGTTGTCGAGCCACTGCGCACCGATAGGTTGAGTTCTATCTACAAATATGCGTGGTATGTTCTCCAGGCAGTTAACTAGGACCCCCCCCCCCCCCCCCAGAGCGGAAGAAAACGATTGTGAAGTCAACGAAATACAACACTTTCATGTGGGTAATTCAGTAAGATATCATAGTTGTATGCCATCATTGGACTCGAGTGCACGGATGGAATTCGGTGAATGAGATGTATCATCGGCAAAGCCCTGCGAAAGTTATTAAACGGATTGGATAAATTTGGAACAAAACAATTGTGTCAAGCTACAAGCTGATATCTTTTGGGTCAAGATTCGAATTAAGCACAAATGCGAATCCATGCCACTGGCTGCGTTATCAGTGCCCGGTTTTCTCGACCGGACCATCTTCTGAAGGAAGCAAGGCTGCGGAAATACTTGCAAATACGGAGCGGATTGCAAGTGAATCGGACAGCACCTTTCGGATAACGTGACGGATTGCATGCAAGGTCCGCCTTGGTGCACGGCAGAAGATATCCGACGACGACCTGGCCGAGAGGCTGCAGGGCGCCAGCTCCGGGAGTTTGGGCTCGATGGCCGAGGGCGCCATAGGTCTTCGACCATCCAATCAATCCTGCTAGTGGATAGATCGTTACAAGTATATCCGTTATTATGTTCTTCTGATTTGTCGATCACGGAGGTTTGCAAGATGCGCCCTGGTGTTTCATTCACGCTCACTTCAGGCGACCGGCATCGCCTTGAAACGGTTGTCTCGGACCCGAAGAGCCCGCAAAAGCACGTCTGGCGGGCGCGCATCGTTCTTCTGAGCGACGATGGGCTCGGCAGGATGGCCATCATGAGAGAGACCGGCAAGGCGAAGAACAGTGTCTGGCGCTGGCAGGACCGCTTCTATGGAAGACGGTGTGGACGGACTTCTGCGGGACAAGACGCGTCCGCCGGGCAAGACGCCTCTGGCTCCTGAGCCGGTGGCGAAGATCGTCTGGTTGACCCACACCTCGCCGCCGAACGATCCCGCCTTCGTCGAGAAGCTGACCGATATCGTCGGCCTCTACGTTGCGCCGCCGGTTCACGCGGTCGTGCTGTCGATCGATGAAAAGTCGCAAATTCAGGCACTTGACCGCACACAGCCCGGCCTGCCTCTGAAGAAAGGCCGCGGCGCCACCATGACACATGATTACAAGCGCAACGGCACGACGACGCTGTTCGCCGCCCTGAACGTGCTCGACGGCACGGTCATCGGCCAGCACGCCAGTCGGCATCGCCATCAGGAGTTCCTGAAATTCCTCAACCGCATCGAGCGCACGATACCCGCCGGCGTCCCGGTCCATGCCATCCTCGACAACGACGCTACTCACAAGCACAAGGAAGTCCGGGGCTGGCTCGCACGCCATCCGCGATGGACCTTCCACGTCACCCCCACCTCGAGCTCGTGGCTGAACGCAGTCGAAGGCGTCTTCGCCAAGCTGACACGACGCCGTCTCAAATACGGCGTCTTCCGCTCCGTACGCGAACTCCAGGATGCCATCCGCCGATTCATCGACGAACACAACACCACCGAAGCCAGGCCCTTCGTCTGGACCGCCGATCCCGATACCATCATCGCCGCAAGAAAAAGAGGGTTTCAAACGTTGGAATCAATCCACTAGTATTTCCTGCCGTGCCGTTTCTGTGAAGTCTTCATTCTGCCGAATGATCCGTTGTTTGTGGACACGGTCGAGGACATCGTCGGCCGGTATGTCGATGCGCCGCGGCACGCCATGATGCCGTGTGTGGATGAAGAGAACATGGTTCTTGATCGGACCCATCCGTTGTTGCCTATCCGCCTCGGAGGTGGAATGCCGCCCTGTGACGACAAGGGCAACGCAATGCCCTCGCCGTTCGTTGCACTCGATGTCGCCCCGGCATAGTTCTCGGCCTTGTGAAAAGCCGGTCTTCTGCGGATGCATCAACATCCGCCCGACACACCCGGTGAACTTCACCAGTTTGTTATCAACCAGAATTACGGCCCGAAAATGCTTTTCGAGGCGGTTGCGCCGGTTTCGGGGCGGGCAACGCAAGATCGGGACTTGCCCAGGAGCTGTCAGCCTTGTGAAGACAGTGTTTCGCCATAGGCAAAAACCGCGGGCAGGCCTCCAGTGTGCAGCCACAAGACACGATCGCTTCGCCGGAACACAGATTTGCGGGCGAGGCCCACCGCGCCAGCCAGCGACTTTGCGGTGTAGACCGGATCGACGATCATGCCCTCAAGGCGTCCTGCCATCGCTATCGCCTCGCCGGTTGTCGTATCGACGCGTCCGTAGCCAGGACCAAGCCAGTCATCATGGCACAGGATATCGGTCCCGGCGATCGCCTCGCGACACCCAAGCAGATCTTCCGCGAGGCGGCAGATCGACAGCACGCGAGACTGCTGCGAAACCGCATCCCGGCGAACGCAAATTCCATGAACCGGCAGACCGCACCCGAGCAGGCGTAGACCCAACAGAACACCGACATGGGTGGCGGCGCTCCCGCTCGGCACGACAATGGCATCAAAGGGGTTACCAGTTGCCGCCATCTGTTCAACAATCTCGATGGCGCAATGGATGTAACCCAGGGCGTTGAGCGGCTTGGTGCCAGCGGAAAGTGTCAACAGATGCGGGGTGTATCCGCGGGCCCGGTACGTCTCTGCCAAGGTCGTCAGGCTGGCGTCGGCCGCAGCTTCATCGTTGCCGACCGGAAAATGTGAAATCGTGGCGCCGAACAGCCGATCGAGCAGGACATTGCCATTCCCGTGATAGGTCGCGGGCATGTCCGGGACCCGATCTTCGAATTGGAGATGGCAAGCCATGCCGAACCGTGCGGCTGCGGCCGCCACGGTTCGCATGTAGTTGGATTGCACTGCACCGGTCACCAGCAACATGTCGGATCCGTTGGCAACCGCTTCGCCAAGCGAGTATTCAAGCTGGCGCGCCTTGTTGCCGCCACCGGCAAAACCGGTCATGTCATCACGTTTGGCGTAAAACGCCGGACCGCCAATCGCGTCCGACAAGCGTGGTAACGGCTCAACCGGGGTCGGCGCCTGGGCGATAATCTCGCGCGGGAACGCGGAAAGGCGCTGAGCCAATGCAAGGCTGTCGCTCAAGGTGCCGGCGTCCCCTGTTCCAGTTCATCGATAAAGCCCTCGACCATCGCAAGGCCTCGGGCCCAGAACTCGGGATCGCTTGCATCAAGACCGAATGGCGCCAGCAGGTCGCGATGCAGCAGCGTGCCGCCAGCGCTCAGCATCGTCAAATACTTCTCTGCGAAACCGCGTTCGGCATCCTGATAAACTGCATAAAGCGAATTGACCAAACAATCGCCGAATGCATAGGCGTAGACATAGAAAGGCGTATGAATGAAGTGCGGAATATAGCTCCAGAAACTCGCGTGGTTTTCGTCGAGGTGAACCGCCGGTCCGAGACTGTCGCGCTGCACCTGCGTCCAGATCGTGCCGATCTCGGCTGGAGTTAATGGGTTTTCGCGCCGCAGGTTATGCAACCGGGTTTCAAACTGGTGAAACGCGATCTGGCGCACCACCGTATTCAGCATGTCTTCGACTTTGCCGGCGAGCATTATACGACGTTGCAGCGGGTCCGGACGGGCCTCCAGCATCGTCTGGAAGGTCAGCATTTCGCCGAATACCGACGCGGTTTCAGCCAGTGTCAAAGGCGTGTCGGCCATCAGATGACCCTGGCGGGCGGCCAGGATCTGATGGACGCCATGTCCGAGTTCATGTGCCAGAGTCATGACATCGCGTGTTTTGCCCATGTAAGTCATCAGAATGTAAGGATGCGCACCCGGCACCGTTGGATGTGAGAAGGCACCCGATGCCTTGCCGGCCCGGGGCTCGGCATCAATCCAGTTGTTGGTAAAGAAGCGGCTGCCAATATCGGCCATCTGTGGCGAGAAGGCATGATACGCGTCAAGGACGGTTGATTTTGCTTGCTGCCAGGGGATCTCTGACTCATCGTCATCGGGCAACGGCGCATTGCGGTCCCAGTGATTGAGTTTTCCGACGCCGAACCAACGTGCCTTGAGTCTGTAGTAGCGGTGCGACAGGGTTTCATACCGTGCCGTGACGGCATCGACCAGGGCGTCGACGACATCGTCCTCAACCTGATTGATCCGGTTGCGCGCTGAGACCGGCCGCTCGTAACGCCGCCACTTGTCCTCGACTTCCTTGTCTTTTGCCAACGTGTTGGTAATCAGGGTGAACAGGCCGGCATGGGCCCTCAGTTTCTCGCCAAGCGCACGGGCAGCGCCGGCGCGGGTCTCGGCGCTCGGGCTCGACAGGCGGTCGAGCACCTGGCTTTCGGTCAACGTTTCGCCATCAATGTCGAACCGCAGGCCGGCCACCGTTTCATCGAACAGCTGCACCCAGGCACTTCGCCCGGCGACGCTTTTTTCATGAAGAAGATTCTCGAGATCGTCGGACAGCTGGTGCGGCCGCAACGCGCGAAGATCGCGCAACCAGGGCCGGTAGCGAGCAAGATCCGGCGTCGCCATGGCAACATCCAGACGATCACCGTCGATACGGTTCAGTTCTAGTCCAAAGAACAGCAGATCACTGCCGATTGCGGTAACCCGTTCCTGCATGGATTGCAGGAAGCGCCCGTTTTCCGGACTCGCCATGTCGCTCGCGTGAACCAGCTGCGCATAGGCCATGACCCGGCTGATGACCTCGTCAATCTGTTCATAGATGGCGACTGCACGGCCAAGTTCGGTTCCGGACATCGTGGCGAGCCGCCCAGCATGGCTCGCTCGAAAAGCGGCAGCGTCACGGGCTGCGGTATTAAGGTCTTCGGACAGGGTCCTGGAGTCGGGGTCTGGATAGAGGTCTGAAAGATCCCATCGTGGCAGTATCCCGCTGCGAAATCCGGATTGTCCAGTATTGGCCATCGGAGTATCCATCGTTACGGATTGTCATGTAGGGTGTCGTTTCGTCGAATCGTCGTTCTGGTCGGCGAGACCCAACCGGATGGTCAGATATGGAAAATGAAGATGGACTATAAGGCAATTCCGAATCTCGCAACGATGTTCTTCGGGCAAGCCGCTTCCCGTGCCAGCCAGCCGTTCCTGTGGGCCAAGGGCAATCCGGGTTGGACCTCGTGCAGTTATGGCGAGGCAGCGGATCTGGTTGTTCGCTTTGCGCATGGATTGTGCACCCTGGGGGTCGAACGCGGAGACCGGGTCGTGATTGCCGCCGAAAACCGGCCCGAATGGGTACTGGCCGATCTTGCGATCTGTGCCATCGGGGCGGTTACGGTCCCAGCCTATACCACCAATACGGTCGATGATCATCAGTACGTTCTGGAGCATTCAGGCGCTCGCGCGGTGATCGTCTCCGGTCAGCGTCTGGCCGCGAATGTCGTGCCGGCGGTCGAATCGGTGTCGACATGTGAGCTGGTTGTCGCGATGGAGGGGCCGGCACCGGAGGTTTCCGGGCGATTGCGCGGTCTGCATTGGGACGAGGTTCTGGCGGCTGGTGAAGGGGATGCGGATGAGATTCGGACCGTAGCGGCGACGCTGGCCCGCGATGACTTGTCCTGCTTCATCTATACGTCAGGAACTGGTGGCCGGCCGAAAGGCGTGATGCTGACGCATGGGTCGATATTGGCGAACTGTCACGCGGCTTATGATCTCTTGTCGGAAATCGGTCTTGGCGATGATGTTTTTCTGTCGCTCCTGCCACTCTCGCATTCCTATGAGCATACTTGCGGGATGTTCTTTCCGATTTCGATCGGCGCACAGATCTATTTTTCCGAGGGACCGGACAAGGTTGCGCAAAACCTTCAGGAAGTCCGCCCGACAATCATGACGGCGGTTCCACGCCTTTACGAGGTCTTGCATGAGCGGATCTGCCGCGGCGTTGACCAGGCTGGAGGTACCAGGGCGAAGCTGTTTCACAAGGCGGTCGAACTCGGACGCAAACGCCGGGAAGCACCGAAGGGTCTGACAATCACGGAGAGACTTCAGGACGCGGTCCTTGACCGCTTGGTTCGCAAGAAGGTTGCGCAACGTTTTGGCGGCCGCTTGAAAGCCTTTGTCTCGGGTGGTGCCGCGCTCAATCCCGATATCGGTCATTTCTTCCTCGGTCTCGGCGTCAATATTTTGCAGGGTTATGGCCAGACCGAGGCGTCTCCGGTGATCAGTTGCAATCGGCCGTCGCAACTCCGGATCGAGACCGTCGGTCCACCGCTCTATGGTGTCGAGGTCAGGGTCGCCGATGATGGCGAGATTCTGGTGCGCGGCGAGTTGCTGATGAACGGATACTGGAAGGATCCGGAGAATACCGCCGCAACGATTGTCGATGGCTGGTTACATACCGGCGATATCGGTGAGCTTGACACCGAAGGTTATCTCAAGATCACGGACCGTAAGAAAGACATCATCGTCAATTCCGGCGGTGACAACGTGGCACCGGCCCGAGTCGAAGGCACGTTGTGCCTGGAACCCGAGATTGACCAAGTCATGGTTCATGGCGACCGGCGGCCATATCTGGTCGGTGTCGTTGTCCCTTCGGAGTTGTACATTGCCGAATGGGCCGATGCCAACGGACGAGAGAAAGACATCGCCGTATTGTCGGACGATGCCGATTTCTTGAAGGCGATGGGCGCCGCCGTGGCCCGGGCCAATCAGCGCCTGTCCCGGATCGAGCAGGTGCGCCAGTTTGTCATTGCCAACGCGGCCTTCACGACCGATAACGCGATGATGACGCCGACGCTCAAGATTCGTCGCCACATCATCGGTGCGGCCTATCGCGAGCGGCTTGATGCCCTCTATGGCCGTCGCTGACTAGGCCGTGTTGACGAATGATCGAAGTATAATCCACGCTGAGACAATGTGGACAAACGCGAGGACCGTCCGAGCGAGCTTGTCATAACGTGTGGCAATGCGACGGAATTGTTTGAGCTTGTTGAAGAATCGCTCGACCTGCTCGCGCCGCTTGTACTTTTCTTGATCGTGATGAATCGTCTCAGTCCGGTTCGACCGGGCGGGAATCACGGCTTCGACGCCCTGGTCGGCCAGCGTCTGGCGAATGCCCTTGCTGTCATACGCCTTGTCCATGACCGCAGCCTCCGGTGCGGTCATGGACAAGGCCTTCCACAGAAGCTCGCATCCCACGCCATCATGGCACTCGCCACCCGTCAACACGACGGACACACCGGTTCTTTCGTTAGCCCAAGTTTAACATTCGGCACGCCGAAATTAGCGTATTTAGGCGCTGGGCATCCGGCACTCGTTGATTTTGTTCGTTTTCGTGTTTCAATGCTGAATTGTAGTGACATAATATGTGCGGCCGTGGGTTTCCAAGGGCCGACCCCGCCATTATCCTCCGACCCTGTTCATCCGTCGCGCCAAGATACGCACAACCGAACGCGGCGACGTCTATTACTCGTACCGCCTGGTGCGCAACGAGCGCAGTGGAGACAGGGTCCGCCAGCACACCCTTCTCGACCTCGGCAGCGACTTCTCGCTCGCGCGACGGCGCTGGCCCGTGCTGTGCGCCCGGATCCAGCAGCTGCTCGACCGCCAGGGCGAGCTGGTGCCGCTGACCTGCCCGGAAGAGGTCGAGCGGCATGCCCAGCACATCGCCGCGCCACTGCTCACTCGGGCGCCGCCCGCCGCCGTCGAGCGCCCAGACATGCAGACGGTGGACGTGAGCACTCTGGCGCTAATCCGCCCGCGCTCGGTCGGCGTCGAGGCTGTCGGGCTGTGGGCCATGGAGCAGCTCGGCCTGGAGGCCCTGCTGGAGCGGCTGGGCTTCAACGGCACGCAGCGCCAGCTGGCGCTGGCTGTGCGCGCGTTCGGCCCTCGGCGAGCGTCTGGGCGTGGACTTCGAGCGGATGAGCATGATGCGCCTCACCCGCGCCTCCGATGCCCTGCTGGCGCACCGTTCGGCGATCGAGGCCCCCCTCTTCGAGCCGGTGACGGACCTGTTCGGTCTGCCCCACACGGTCACGCTCTACGACCTGACCAATACCTTCTTCGAGGGCGAGGCGGCGGCCCAGACCAAGGCCGAACGCGGCCACTCCAAGGAGAAGCGCTCGGATTGCCCGCTGCTCACCCTGGGGCTGGTGCTCGACGGCTCGGGCTTCGTACGCCGCTCCGAAGTGTTCGCGGGTGCGGTCAACGAAGACACGACCCTGGCGCCCATGCTCGACGCCCTGCACGCTCCGGCGGACGCCTTGGTGGTGATGGATGCGGGGATTGCCACCGAGGCCAACGTCGTCTGGCTGCGCGAGAACGGCGACCGCTATCTGGCGGTCAGCCGGGAACGCGCCCGCCGCTTCGATCCCGATCTGGCGATTGCGCTTGAGACCCGCTCGCGCCAGACGGTCCATGTGCATAAGCTGGTCGACGCGGACGGCGGAGAGGTGCGGCTCTACTGCTACTCCGAAGCGCGGGCGAAGAAGGAACAGGGCATTGCCGCGCGCTTCGAGGGCGCGTTGCGCAAGCGCCTCGAGGGCCTGTCGCGGCCGCGCACCCGCAAGCGCCTCGACCATGTCTGGCAGCGGATCGGCCGGATCAAGGAGAAGAGCCGCGGCGTCGGCGCGCACTACGTCATCGCTGTCATCGCCGATGACAGCGGCAAGAAGGCCCGCGCCGTCATCTGGGCAGCGCCGCCCGCGCGCCGGCACCATGATCACACATCAAGGCGTCTACTGCCTGCGCACCAACGTCGAGGACTGGGACGAGGAGGTACTGTGGCGCACCTACACCGCGCTCACCGATGTGGAGGCCGTGTTCCGCTCGCTCAAATCCGAACTCGGCCTCCGCCCCATCTTCCATCAGACCCAGAGGCGCTCCGACGGGCCCCTGTTCATCACCGTGAGCGCCGACCAGATGGTGCAGACCATCCGCCGGCGCCTCCGTGAGCAGGGCGAGTGCGCAAGCTGGGCCAGCCTGCGACGCATCCTCGAGGGCCAGCAGCGCGGCACGGCGACCGTCCGGAGCAAGGACGGCCGCACGCTTCATCTGCGCAAGGCCACCCGCGCTGAACTCCGGCAACGGGCCATCTATCGGGCGCGCGGCGCGGACCCCGGTCCCGGAGGCATCAGGAAAATAATCGTCTGACCACGAAATCGGCACAGGCAACCGAAATGTAGTGCCATACGCGGAAGTCTTGCTCTCTAACGCATCGATGCACAACAAACTTCGAAACGGGTTGTTGAACTTGGGTTAGCACAGGCCACGTGCAGCCTGGTGGTGGAGAACCCACCCCGGGAGCGGCCGAGAGCCTGGGCCTCCTGGCCACCGTTTTTTACCGCGTCGGCGGCGTGTTGATGAGCACGCACGATGGTCGAATCGATGAACACTTCCTTGAGTAGTTCATCGTCTGCCTGTTGTCTCTGTTGCCAGAGCCGTGCCCGGAGGTGGCGCTTCTCCCAACGGCGAAACCGCTGATAGACGGCATTCCAATGGCCGAATTCGTCGGGCAGGTCGCGCCATGGGGTTCCGGTACACGCCTGGTAGAGGACGGCTTCGATGAACATTCGGTCGCTGAGCCGTGGCGGGGCGCCGGCGGCGTGTTTGCTCTCACGCAGTAGCGGCTCGAGTGTCGAGCAGACAGCGTCCGGGATGAGCAGGCGTAACGCCATGATAAGTCCCCGGAAAGTGTCATTGATGGAGAATGATTATCAGCATTTCATGAATTCGTCAACACGGCCTAGTGGATTGATTTCAACTTTTGGATCTCTCTTTTCTTGCAGCGATGATGGTATCGGGATCGGCGGTCCAGACGAAGGGCTTGGCTTCGGTGGTGTTGTGTTCGTCGATGACGCGGCGGATGGCGTCCTGGAGGTCGCGTCCAGAGCAGCAGACGCCGTATTTGAGACGGCGTCGTGCCCGCTTGGCGAAGACGCCTTCGAGCGCGTTCAGCCACGCGCTCGAGGTGGGGGTGACGTGGAAGGTCCAACGCGGATGGCGTGCGCGTCGGCGTCCGGGCGAGGGTCCTGGCGCATGACGATCCGGTTTCCGCCAACCTTCCGGATGGTGGAGGTGAGGCGCACCGAGCCCGCGAGCTTGTCGCGGGCCGTACTCCAGCGGTCATGCAAGCCGTGCGCGCCCGGCGGGTTCGCAGCAGATGAATCGCGTGGTCGGCGAGGACGGCGATGAACAGGTGGGCGCAGGCCGGTTTCGGATGTCAGGCTTGGGACGGTGGCCTCGAGTTCGGTGAGCGTCCAGTCGGTTCGGACCACGATTTCAAGGTCCCACTCGACGGGGCTGGTGCGCAGCACATAGATGCCCGCCTGCCGGTCGCGCGCGGCATGGAGAGCGTTGCGTCTCCAGCGGACGGCACCGGCCCGCCCCTTCTCTACGGGCCCCACCTCGATGTCGTACTGGCGGTGGACACGCCTGTCCCTTTCCTTTAGCCGACCCAGCTTCTCCATCACGTTGTCGAGCTTCTTGACGTGATTGTTCTTCGACAGCCCGTCATGCAGGGCGCACAGGGCGTCCTCGAAGGTCCGGCGCTGACGGGCCAGCACGGCCGCATCCTTGTGCTGGCGCTCATGGCTCCAGACGCACCGATGCGCTTCGTCGTCACCTGCCTCGAGACGCCAGGCGCGGGCCTGGTGGCCGGCCCGGGTTTCGAAGGCGGCATCGGCTTCGCGCCCGGGTGGCGCCAAGACGCTGCGGCGAACGGTGATCCCGTGATAGCCGCGTGCCCGCAGCCAGGCGAGGTTGGCCTCGGTGGAGAGGCCCGCGTCCATGATGACCGTGGGTTTGGGGGCGTTGCGGCCGCGCGCCTGGCGTTCCAGTCGCCCGACGGCGTCGGCGAATGTGGCCGGCTCGGAGAGGGTGCCGGGCAGGGTCTCGCTGTGCTGCGGGACGCCGGCCTGGATCAGCGACAGAGCCAGGGTCACGATCGGACAGGCGTCGCGCCTCTGCTTCGAACGCCCGAACCGGGCGAGCGGGGAGCTGGGCCGTCCGGTCATGTGGGTGTTGGTCAGATCCAGGAAGACGATGGTGTCGGGGATGTCGAAGAGATCGCGCTCCCGGGCGCAAAGCGCCTCTCCAAGCGCGGCGCGGTGACGCCACAAGAGATCGCCGATGCGGTCGTGCTTGCTGAGCGTGAGCGACGTGCCGCGATCGACCTCCAGCAACTCCAGGGTCGCGCTGGTCGCGCTCAGCCAGCCGAAGGCCTCGCGCTCACGGGAGGGATGGATCCTGCGCGTGACCACCAGGGCCGCCGCGATGCGTGCGTCGCGCTCACTTTCGCCCAGCCTCTGCAGCGTCTCGATGAAGCGAAGGTCGTCGCGCGCGGCGAGAGACAGGCGCTCACAGCCCACCGAGCGGACCTGTTCGTGAGACAGGCTGTCGAGACGAACCGTGGCCACATCGCCCGCAGCGCTGAGCCGCAATGCGCCGAGTACCACGGGCGTGAACCCGCCGAACGATGTCCTCGGCGACGGGGCGCAGGGCGGGATCCGGCTCCGGCAGCGGCTCGCTGCCGGCGAGAAGGGTTTCGATCAGAAGCGCCAGGTCGCGCCATTGCTCCTTGGGCACATTGAAGTCTGCGCCGAGATTGAGAAGCGTGACCTGCCGCACCCTTCCGCCGATGCGTTCGCTGCGCAACGAAGCGGTAGGTAGCATAGCGCTCACCACTGTCTCCGCGACCGGTGAAGGTTTGCGGATGACCATGGCTGCAGGGTCACGGACTGTTTGTAGGCTGTCAAGGACCCCCTACCCCACCTCGCAATATTATGGCACTACAACGGATCTCAAAAGCCACAATCACTCAAAATCAATATGTTAGGAGCCAAGACACACCAAAATCAACCGATCCGGCCAAAAAAATGGCAAAGATGAGTTACGAACCGGCCTTCCAGGATGACGAAGGACGAAGTCGTCACCCGTTTCGGACCCGCGTTCGAAAATTCGCCCTGGATTGCGGAACGGGCATGGGACGATGAACTCGGACCGGCCCATGATTCTTGCGGCGGCGTGCTGAACGCATTGCTGCGCAAGTTCCGGGCCGCCAGCTATGGCAAAAAATTGCACGTTCTCAACGCGTGTTCTGATCTTGTCGATCAATCGGGCTAGTCGAGTGTGACGGCCAATGCCGAGCAGGCCGCAGTCGGCCTTGATGATTTGAGCGCAGATGAACGTGACCGGATGACGTCACTGAATGCGGACTACAGATCCTGTTGAGGCTTCCCGTTCATTCTTGCGCCTTGTAACGGTCCTCGGCGCGATATTCTCTCGGTTCTGGAGTGGAGTCTCGTCAACAATAACCTGCAAGGCGAGTTCGACGAGGCTTGCCGGCAGGTTGAACGCATCGCTGCGCCTTGCCGATCGATCAATAATGCGGAGGCCAGTGCTGCATATCGACCGGACCCAGGCGTCAGCTGATCGTTCCGCTGTTGCGATCGTATCTGCGGGATCGGTTGAAGGGGCGTCATTACCGGATAACGCTGCAGGGTACCGCGCGATCAACGGAGCCGGCGCCCGCCGCGCAGGTATGCGGACCAGCTGCCTTCAACGGCACCGACTGTCATAGCTTGGCTGTAGTGTCCGGCCTCTGCCTGCACAATCCGTTCCTGCCAGACTGGTTCATCGTCGCCGAAAGCTTCGCCAAGAGTTCGTCCCATGACCGTGTCGGGCGTTGCGACGCCGAGTCGGTGCAGAATGGTCGGGGCGATATCGACAATGGACGCGGGCACATCCCGAACCGTCTGGCGGCAGAGTCCGTCGCCGCCCAAGGTGAGGACATTGTTGATTTCGACCGGGTGCAGGCCTCCGTGCACGCCGCCGCCGAGAGGAATGCCGGTATTGTCGGCGACGCATGTGCCACGATATCCGAACGCATTGGCGCCATCGTTGGTCCGCATGATGTAGTTGAGATCCGGTGACCGCTCGTTGAGCACATTGATCAATCCCATTGGCAAGGCGCCGTTCCCGCCATCGCGGGTGAAGGTCAGTCCACACCAGTCCTGCTCTTGCAGGAAGGCGATCAGGGATGACAGCAGGGCAGGGTCCCGATCCCGTACCGAAATCTGGCCGCTGTAGCCCGCTTTGACGGCAAGATCACAATCGGGTCCGATTGCAGGGCCGACGCGGAATCCGGCAGCAGCCAGGATGTCTGTAACCTTGATCTGACGGGCGACCGTGATTTGTGCGTGGTCGGATGCTGCGATAATGCGCCAGCCGTTACCGCGGCCGTCGCTGTCCCACCAATCGAGAATTCGCCCGAAACCGCTATCGACCGCCCGCGCTGCAGCCGCGCTTTCAGGCGACCCGATGCCCCGGTAGTGATACGAGATATCGGGCTCATTGTACCATATGACCTGGACATCGGCATCGTGTATCGGGATGTAATGCTGCAGCAGGACCGCCGTCGCATAATCGGTGACCGCCAGGTCCGGTATCGTCGGCGCCGGAGCCGGGCCGAACCGTTCGATGATCCTGGCGTGGTCCTCGGCCGGGGTCGACAGTCCGGCATTCTTCGTGGAGAACACCGGCTGGCCAAGCTTGGCGGCAAAACAGTTCAACAGGCGTGAATTGCCGATCGTTCCGGTCGTCACGACAGCATAGGTTCGTCCGGCCCGCGCCAGAATCTCTCCCAGCGACTCGGCTTTCTGCAACCGGCCGTAGATCTGTTGTGCCCGAGCCATGCGCTCGGTATCGGACGTATCCATGGCCCGGTCGAATCCAAGCACGGGATCGTAAAAGGAATTCGCCATGATCCCGTGCCCGGCACCCCCGTTCTGATCGCACGTCAAGACATTGCCGCCCGGATAGGCACCGGTGACGAAACTGGACACTTGTACTCTGGTCTCGGAGGGAAACGCTGAACTGCTGTTTGGATAATCGCACCAGGTTTCGCGAAAACGGTGCAGATTCGGCATCAGGTCCGGTCGTACCATATCCCGGCGCAGGCCATCGAACAGGACGAACAGGAATCTCGGACGCGGCATGACGATCCTCCTGATCGATGTACCGGCAGGCTGTCCGCAATGAATAGGCGGGTGTTGTCCAGCAGGTCAAGCCGGGTGGTTTCGGGTGCCCATGCGTCGGTTCCCATGAGGGTCGGGGTGACGGTTCATGGCTCCGAAGTGGCCGCACGCGCCTTGTTCGGACCGATAGTGAGTGATCTCGAATTGCGGTTTTGCCGGCATTCGCCACGCAGATTATTTCTTATTCCGGTCCGTCTGCAACACCATATACGACGGTCAAGAAAGGGGTGATCAGCATGGCCGAAGTCACCGGTGCACTGAAACCGATGAGTAAGCTTGACGGGCCGCTGGCTCTGCCGCTCATTGGCAATATGCACCAGATCAGGCTTGATCGGTTGCACCGGCAACTGGAGGACTGGGCCGATCGTTACGGCGTGCTTTATCGCGTGTATTTCGGGCCATACGGGGTGGCGGTATGCTCGGAAGCGGAAACGATCCAGCGTGTTCTCAATCAACGCCCGGAGAAGTTCCAGCGTTCGAGAGGGCTCCATTCCGCAGCCAGGGAAATGGGGCTGAACGGTGTCTTCGCTGTCGAGGGCGAGGACTGGCGTCTCCAGCGCCGCATCATTGTATCGGCCTTGAACCGGGCTCGTCTGGCGCCGTTCTATGCCAACATTCACACGCTCGCCGGCCGTCTCAAGACGCGTTGGGAGGGAGCAGCGGGCCGGAGAGAGACTGTCGATCTATGTCGCGATCTGATGCGCTTTACTGTCGATGTCGTCGCCTGGCTTGCGTTCGGAACCGATTTCAACACATTGGAGACCGATGGGCCGATCATCCAGCAGAATCTCGACAAGGTCTTCCCGATCCTGCATCGCCGCGCGAGTGCGCCTTTTCACTATTGGCGTTACGTCAAGCTGCCTTCGGACCATGCCCTTGACCGTGCCTTGGAACAGCTCAGGATTCAGGCCGGTGCCCTCATTCAGGAGGCGCGTCAGCGTCTCGTCGACAATCCGGCCCGTCGTGACGCGCCGGAAAACTTCCTTGAAGCGCTCATCGTTGCCGGTGATCAGGAATATGAGGCAGGTGCCGGGATTTCCGACGAGGAAATCTTTGCCAATGTCGGAACCTTACTGCTTGCCGGCGAAGACACCACCGCCAACAGCATGGCCTGGATGATCGACGATTTCATTCAGCACCCGGAACATTTCGCCCGGGCACGGGCCGAAGCTGACGCCGTGATCGCGCCGGCCGCGATTGCAGGGACGTTTGAGGCGGCCGGCCAGTTACCCTTCCTTGATGCGTTTTGCAACGAGTCGATGCGTCTGAGGCCAGTGGCTCCGCTGAACATGGCCGAAGCGCTGGAGGATGTTGAAGTTCTCGGTTACCGGCTTCCAAAAGGTACGGGGATCTTCCTGCTCAGCCGCCGTATCGCGACCCGGAACGAGAATTTCGGGGACGGGATGCAGTTCGACCCCGATCGCTGGCTGGTAAAACCGGCGCAGCGCAACATCCCGCATAACACCAGGGCCTTCATGCCATTCGGAGCCGGGACGCGCCTGTGCCCGGGCCGCTCGCTCGCGATGCTTCAGATCCGTACGGTGATCAGCATGATCTGCCGCAATTTCGATGTCGAGTTGGCAGACCCGGGTCAGGACATCCGGGAACAGCTTGCATTCACGATGGTTCCGGTCGGCCTGCAGGTTCGCTTCCGCCGCCGCCAGCCGGGGTGACGGTGGCTGCATCCGGGCCGGTTCAATCTGCTGCCGGCCAGCGGACTTCGGGCGGGAGACTCATCAGGATCGCTTCAACATTGCCGCCGGTCTTGAGACCAAACAGGGTTCCCCGATCATAGAGCAGGTTGAACTCGACATATCGTCCGCGCCGGACGAGCTGATGATGGCGTTCGGCGTCGGTCCAGCCCTCGTTCATGTGCCTGCGAACGATGTCGGGATAGATCTCGAGGAAGGCACGTCCGACATCCTGTGTGAACGCAAAATCACGGTCGAAATTTTCATCTAGGTAATCATAGAAGATGCCGCCAATTCCACGCGGTTCATTTCGGTGCTTCAAGTGGAAATACTCGTCACACCATTTGCTGAAGCGGGTATAGTAATCGGGGCCGTGGCGATCACAGGCTGCCCGCAGCGCATTGTGGAAGAGTTCGGCATCGTTGTCGTTGGCAATCATCGGGGTCAGATCGGTGCCGCCACCGAACCATGACCGCGAGGTCGTGATATGCCGGGTGTTCATGTGGACCGCCGGGACTCTTGGCGAGTGCATGTGGGTGACCACTGAAAGTCCCGATGCCCAGAAGCCCGGGTCGGTCTCGGTACCGGGTATCTGCGTTCGGAAATCCTCTGGGAATTCGCCGGCAACCGTTGAAACATTGACTCCGACTTTTTCGAACACGCGGCCTTGCATCAGCGACATGACGCCGCCGCCGCCGCCGTCACGTTCCCACGGCCGGCGCTTGAACCGTCCCGGCGGCTGATTACACATTGGACCGAGATATTCATCTTCGATTGCTTCGAAGACGGCACAGATCCGGTCGCGCAAGTGCTCGAACCAGGCTCGTGCGGTGTCTTTTTCGGCAGGGCTGGAAACGTACATTGCCATGGCCTCCTGATCGGTCAGGTCCTGCCACCGGGCAATCGATCATACCGAAGGTGTCAGGGCCCAACTTGTTCCATTCTGGATCAAGCCCGGGCGTTGCGACCGGACACGTCCTGATGTCAGCGGCGCCGATATGCCGTCGGAACCAGGGTTGCGTCATGTCCACGTGCCGGTAGCGGCGTCCTGGTTTCCGGTCCCTGACCACGCAGAGCGTCCCGGAGCGCATTGACATGGCCGAGGCCCAGGATCCAGGCTTCTTCGGTTTCGACAAGACGGCGTTCACTGTCTTTTAGACCGGGAATGCCCTCGAACAGTGGTGCGAGGCCGGCTCGGACGTCGAGGCGTGCGAACGCCTCTGCAGTCACCCGCACCTGGGCCCGATCGAGAATTTCGTTATCGCTCCTGCGTTGGCTGATGTCATCCTTGAGCAGTGACGGGTAGATCTCGGCAAATACGACCTGTGTCCGAATGCCAACCGGCGGAACCTCCAGACCGGTTTCAAACGGCCAGACGGCGCATCGGCCCTGGATCTGCGGGGTGCCGGCAAGCCGCAACAGTGCTGGCAGACCGACCAGTATTTGCGAGCCGACACATCCCGGATAGCATAACTGCCAGACGGTCTTTGCGCCGGCTGCATGGCGGTCGGCGATGCGGTGGTCTGGTGGCTGGCTCTCGCGGCATGTACGGGCTCTGCTTCCGGCCGGAAGTTCGGGGTGCCAGGCCGGCGGCCTTGCGGCAGTACGCCCCCAGAACGGGCCGATCCCGGGGTAGAGGCGGTTGATCGTCTCCGCGACATCGAAACGATTGTTGGTGTTGTCAGGCGCGTCCCTGATATGGGTCGCGAACCATCGCCAGAGCGCCAACGCGCTGGCCTCGCCGGTCACATGTCTGGCGACGCCGGCAGGGTAGCCGAACGGGAAATCGAAACCGATCAGCGTCCGTCGGCTCCGTTTCAATTCTCCAGTAATCAGGGAGGCAAGGCGTTCGATAGCGTCATGCCTGGTGCGGGCATATTCCGGCCTTGCGACCTTGCCGTCCCGCACTGCCGCCCACCAGATGGCGTCCTTGTCAGATTTCGGGCCGCTCGGTTTGTGCCGGGCCGACCAGTCGACGACGATATGGGTGTTGAAGAGCTGGCAGCTACTCAAGGTTATCGACCCGGATTGTGGTGGATCAGCTGATTGCGTCGGCAATCGCCGTGCCGAGATCCGTCGTGCTTGCCTGCCCGCCGAGATCGGGTGTCTTGGGCCCGCCGCCGGAGATCACTTCCTCGCAGGCTCTGACGATAGCCTCGCCCGCAGTCTTGTGTCCGTGATGATCAAGCAGCATGGCTCCGGACCAGATCTGTCCGATCGGATTGGCAACGCCCTTTCCGGCAATGTCCGGCGCCGAGCCGTGGACAGGTTCGAACATCGAGGGCAGGTCGCCGTCGGGATTGATGTTGGCCGAAGGTGCGATTGCGATCGAACCCGCGACCGCTGGTCCCAGGTCCGACAGGATGTCGCCGAAAAGGTTCGAACCGACGACAACATCGAACCAGTCAGGATGCAGGACGAAATGTGCCGTCAGGATATCGATATGGTACTGGTCGGTATTGATGCCGGGATAGTCCGCGGCGATCGCCCGGAATCGTTCGTCCCAATACGGCATGGTGTGAATGATGCCGTTCGACTTGGTTGCCGACGTGACCTTCTTGAGGCCCGTGGATTTGCAGAGGTCGAAAGCGTAACGGAGAATGCGGTCAGTGCCATACCGTGTGAACACCGATTCCTGTACCACCATCTCATGGTCGGTGCCGCCGTGCAACCGACCGCCGATTTCCGAGTATTCGCCCTCATTGTTCTCGCGCACGACCCAGAAATCGATGTCTTCGGGACCGCGGCCGGACAACGGGCATGGCATGCCTTTCAGCATCCGAACCGGGCGCAGATTGACATATTGCCGCATTTCGCGGCGGATCGGAATCAGCAGGCCCCATAGCGATACATGATCCGGAACGCCGGGATATCCGCAGGCGCCCAGAAAGATCGAGTCGAAGTCCTTCAGTGTTTCGATACCATCGTCCGGCATCAGTTTGCCGGTCTTGTGATAGCGCTCGCATCCCCAGTCGAATTCCGTGAATTCATAATCGATGCCGTATTTTGCGCCGACGGCTTCGAGCACCTTGATGCCTTCCGGTACGACCTCCCAGCCAATTCCGTCTCCGGGGATAACCGCGAGTTTCAGTCTTGCCATGGCCTGGATACTCCATGTGGCGGGCAGCATTGCAGGAGATGTCCGGACGGCATTGCCGCCGTCGATTTGCGGCAGCCGGCAGGAAGGGTCGGGTCGCAGCACCATCACGATGATGGCAGAAAAGGGCAGGGCGGAAAACAGTCCGTTCGCGATGAGCGGTGTTGAGCGGTATCGACTGGCCGTGAGACCGATGACCGGCCCACCGCCGCGGCGGTGGGCCGGTCATCGGATGGGTGTCGGTCCGTTCCGGATGGTTGTCCGGACCGAATGACGGATGATCTATTCGCGGTTGCCGAACAGATGCAGCAACATGATGAACAGGTTGATGAAATCGAGATACAGGCGCAGCGCGCCATGGATCGATTTCTTCGCCTGGGTTTCGTCGTCGTCACCTTCCCAATATTCATTCTTGATCGACTGCGTGTCATAGGCGGTGAGACCGGCGAACACCAGAACGCCTGCGACCGAGATCACGAAATGCAGCATTGTCGATGCCAGGAAGATATTGACGATCGACGCGATGATGATTCCGATCAGACCCATGAACAGAAACGACCCCCATCTGGTGAGGTCGCGTCCGGTGGTATAGCCGTACAAGCTCATGCCCGCGAACATTCCTGCGGTGATGAAGAACACGCGGGTGATGCTGGCTCCAGTATAGATCAGGAAGATACTTGACAGGGAAAGCCCCATCAAGGCTGCAAAGACCCAGAAAACGATCTGTGCGGTCGAAGCTGCCATCGCATTGATGCGGGCCGCGAACAGAAACACCATGCCGATCGGTGCCAGCATGATGACCCATTTCAGTGGCGATACGTAGATTGCCTCACCGAAGCCGGTCAACTGGCCGTTCTGGACCGCCATGAAGCTCGCACCCAGTGCGACGAGGCCGGTAATCGCGAGGCCGATCGTCATATGGTTGTAGACGCCGAGCATATATTGCCGCAGGCCGACATCAAGTTGCGCATCGCGCGCGGTTGAACGGGACATCATGCGCGGTTGAATAGCCATCTTTTAACCCCTCCGGGTCATTTCGTGAACGGTTGTGCAGAAAATAGTGTGCGGGGCAGTAGATTTCAATACATCTGATTGGGCGAAATCGTTGTGTCCGTTCGGCCAAGGATCTGGTGCAGTCTCCGGGTTTGCTCTGATATCGGGTTGGTTTTCGGCAGCAATTCGCCGTTCGGGATATTGAGACTGCCACGAAATCGATGACTGGGGTTTCCTGTCGGACCGTATGACCGGCTCGCGTTTTCGGTGTTTCTGTCTAGGCGATGCCGGATATGTCATCCCGGTCTTGCAGGTCCTCCGTCAGGACAGAGCGCCGTCGAATGGATTTCTGCCATCCCGGTCCTCGATTTCGACTACCCAGAGATCGGGGTCGTATCGGGTCTGCCGTTCGATATAAGCATCCGCTTCGGCCTCGCTGACGGGGGTGTCTCCCGTTGCATTGAGCCACGCCGACCGCTGATTTTCCACCTGAACCTGACTCAGGACGATGCAGCCATTTTCAAGGGCGTTCAGCTTGACGTAGAGAGCACCAGCGTCTGGATCCCCGCGGCGGACAACGGCTGCCGGAACGCCTTTTCTCGAACACAGGCGCAGGCCTGCCTTCACCAGCAATCCGGATTTCAGGCGTGGCAGGGTCACGATTGTCGAGTCTGGGCGGTCGGGATATTCGTTGCGATGTCAGTGTCCTTTCCGGATGACCAGGCAACAGGCGCCGTGCCGATCGGGACGGTCATGATTTCAATGCGCAAGGTTTTCGACGCCGCCGGGACAGGGGCCGACAATTTCCAGGCATCGCATTTTCCGCGGAGGCATGATCTGATGTCCGTATGCGTGTTGATCAGTGAACATGTTTCCCTCAAAAACCAGTGAATTACAACGTTGGACCGACCTGCCCTGCGATCAGGACGGGCAGAACCTCCGGCCAGAACCATAACCCGGTTCCACATGCCTCGGTCGGGTGTATCGTCTGCCTGCGTTGTGCCGCTGTCCAAAGACGAGGAACGCGATTGCACGGTGCTTCCGTGACAGTCACTGACATTGCGGGTCAGTCGCTGGCGTATGGCATCAGCAACGATATGTCCTTCCGGTTAGCGAGCGATTTTCTGATCGCATTCCTTAGAGCCTGACCTAAAATTGGTTGGGTGGTCTTGCATGGTGTATCTTGGTGGGTGAACACTCACACCATGGGTGCACATCATGCCTTGGGACGAGACCACCCGGAAGCAGTATAGCCGTAAGACGGAGCGTTACGAAAGCGATCTGACCGATGCCGCGTGGGTCTTGCTGGACCCGCTTCTTCCATCGTCGCGCCGGCTTGGTCGTCCCCGTCAGGTGGATCTGCGCGACGTGGTGAACGCGATCGTCTACAGGCTCTGGACAGGGTGTCGTTGGCGGGCATGACCGAAGGATTTTCCGATGTTTACAACGGTTCAGACCTATTTCTACGCGTGGTCCCGGTCGGGGGTTCTGGAGCAGGTTTGCGCCCGTTTTACGACGCTCGAGCGGCTCCGGTCGGGGCGTAGTGCGGACCCGAGCGCGGCCATCATCGACAGTCAGAGCGTGCCGACGGTCGAGGCGGGCAGCGAGGAATGCGGCGACGATGCCGGCAAGACGATCAAAGGCCGCAAGCGTCACCTTGCCGTCGACGTCGACGGCAACATGCTTGCCGCCCAGGTCCATCCGGCGCATATCCAGGACCGGGATGGCGCACGTCCCTTGTTGCTGGCGTTGCAGGCCGGTCAGAACACGGTGCAGATCGTGTGTGCCGACGGCGCCTATGGCGGCGACAAGCTGGCAAGCGCGCTCAAGGAAGCGAATGGCCCGATCACTGTGGAGGTCATCGGAAAACCCAAGGATACCAAGGGGTTTGTCGTTATTTCCCGGCGCTGGGTGGTCGAACGTAGCTTCGGATGGCTGCGCCGCTGTCGGCGCCTCTCCAGAGACTTCGAGCGATCCATCGCCAGCGCCCTCGCTTGGCTCCTGCTGGCTCTAAGCCGTGTTCTCATGCGCCGCCTCGGACGCATGCAGGTCACTGTCACGAATTGATATCATTATGATTCAAACACTAACCAATTTTAGGGGATTATACGCCTAACTAGCCAGATGGCGCCTAAGATGTTGACGAGACTGGAGGTTTCCTGCTCGGCCTCCGCAGCATCGGGTCGGGCGGCTTGACGGCGCAGAACATGGCCCTCGCGGCCTCCTCCGGCGTCGCGTCGATCCGCACCGGTTCTTCAAGCTCCGCCTTGCTCGGCTGGTAGACATGCGGTTTCACCCGAACGGTACGCCGTTCAATCGGGTGGGGTTCTCTCGATTTCTTGCTCATCTCTTCCCCTTCTGTGTCAAGTGGACCGCCGCCAGGATGTCGCCTGACGTTTCGTCGCGCGGCCTCAAGTTGCCTGTGTATGGCCTGCCCGGATGCAGGGGGTATTCCATTGCGCCTTCCGCTGTCCCGTGCGTCCCTTGCCTGGATCGTTGATCCCGAAACCAGCCACGACCACATTCCACATTGGGCGATATTCGGCGATCATAACCTGCTCGGTTAGCCCGATCCATACCTCGTCGAGACCGAGCCACCGGCACGAGAAATCCCGTAGGTCGAGATTCTCTGCCTGCTCTATCGAACGGGCATGTTTGGTCAGCCGATCATGGAGAACCACCCGTGCGGCTCTTGTGCGGGACCGTCCCTGCCGTTTGCCGGGCGGGTCAGCCTTCCCGACAGATCGGCCCCGTCATGTCCCTGTAGGCATCGAACGGTCCGCCATAGTGGATCGTGTAGACGCCGGCACCGTCGAAGGTCGGTTCGGGTGGCACCGAAGCGGCTGGGGAGCTCATCAGACCCGCGCCGCATTCTGGCCCCGCTCATCGACGCTGAGCGGGTTATACGCACGCACGGGTTATCTCTCGCAGCTTTGCCCGTTGCGACAGACGATCCAGAAGCAATGCCGCTTTCTCGCGTGGTGCGCCTTCTTCCACTGCGTCGAGACCATCGGCCCTGTCCGAATCTTCACGATCAGATCGCAGACCGTGAACCCAGCCTCGTCGGCCATCCGCATGAAGTCGCAATGCGGCCATTTAGAGCGGTGGCAGTTCACCATGTCGGTCATCTTCGCCAGCGGCAGACCCTTCGGCTTCAATACCCGCTTCGCCTGTTCGAGAAACGGCGGGTACAGGTAGCTAAGCGTCCAGCCCTGTTCCTTCCCGCATTCGACCGTCGCGCCGAAATCCTCGTCGAACCGCTTGCGGCTCTTGTCGCGTCCCTGCGGGCCGACATGCGGGGGATCGTAGACCACCACGCCGAAGGTCGGGTCGGGGATGCCTTCCATCTTCCGGTTGTCGCCGACGATCATCGGCTTGTAGCGGGGATCGATGTCCATCGAGACCACGCGCCGCACCGATCCCTTCCAGAGCCGTCCGTAGTTGTAGGTTGCGTCGAGGATCATCGGGTCGACCGGGATGGACGGATCGAACGCGAACATCGCTTCCAGCAGGTCCGCGTCGTTCCCCTCCCATACGCTGCTGACAGGCTCGTAGCGGTCAGGCTCGGCGGGCTGGTGCGGTTTGGCGGCGCGGTCAAGATCGAGCTCGACCCCGGCGACATCCTGCAGCGCCATGGCGGATCAGCCCGCGAGGTCACGATAGCGGAGCCGCTTGCCGACAATCGCGCGGGCGAGGAACACCATTTGATCGAGCGTGTCCATGTCGCGGATGTTGTTGCGGCCCGTGAACTCCTGCACATAACGATCCAAGTGCTTTTCGGACAGGTGATGGAAGGTGCCGTGGTAGCCCCGCTTGAAGAGGCTCCAGAAGCCCTCCATCCCGTTCACGGTGGCTTCGCCCCGGACATACTCGCCCGCGCTGTGATTGACCGCCTCATGAGCGCGGGACAGGCCGATATAGGCCCGCGACTCGTCCGTATAGACCTTCGCCGTGCTTTCTGTCCGGTCGAGCACGAAACCCTGCAAGGTCTTCGCGTCGGTGTGCTCGACAACCGCCGCGCTTACCTGTTTGCTCTCCCGGTCTTTCACGCCCGCGACGATGGCCTTGCCCACAGAGCCGCGCCCCGTCAGCGCCGCCCGCTTCTTCTTCGGCATATTTTTCCTCTTGCCACCGACTGCCGTTTCGTCCGCCTCTACCGGGCCGGGGAAGGGCTTGTTGAAGCCGTCTATGAAGCCTTCTCGGATACGCTGCATGAGGAACCACGCCGTCGCTTGGCGAATGCCAACTTCACGGTAGAGTTTCATGCTGCTCGTCCCCTTGATGCCGGTCGTCATCATGTAGAGCGCAATGGCCCATTTCTGGAGGCCGAGCTTGCTCGACTGCATGACGGTCCCCTTTCGCACCGAGAAGTGCGCCCGACAATCGCGGCAACGGTAGGGCATGGGCTTTCGGCTCGCGATGGCGACGGTGTTAACAGAGCCACAATCGGGGCAGAAACGCCCTTCCGGCCAACGGGCCTCCTCGAACCACTTTTCCGCCGTCGCATCGTCGGGAAACCGGCGCAGCAATTCCATGACCGTCATGCCGATGCGGTGAGAGCGTCCCGGTGCTTTCTGCGTCATTCCTTCCTCCATGTTGGATAGCATTATGACCAATTTCGGGATGCCGTCAACCCCTTTGGCTAGTTAGGCGTATAAGCACCCAATTTTAGGTCAGACACTTAGATAGTGTCGTCACGAAATACCAGCCCAGAGCGCCAGACACCGGATCTGCACCGCGGCAAGAACCGATGCGGCATTCTTGGCGTATCGCGTGGCAATCCCACGCCAGTGCTTGAGCCACAGAAAGGCGTTCTCCACCAAATGCCGGTGCCGGTAGAGATGGACATCATACGCTCTGGGGTGGCATTTCGTGACGACACTATCTAGTGGATAGATCGTTACAAGTATATCCGTTATTATGTTCTTCTGATTTGTCGATCACGGAGCTCTGCAAGATGCGCCCTGGTGTTTCATTCACGCTCACTTCAGGCGACCGGCATCGCCTTGAAACGGTTGTCCCGGACCCGAAGAGCCCGCAGAAGCACGTCTGGCGGGCGCGCATCGGTCTTCTGAGCGACGATGGGCTCGGCAGGATGGCCATCATGAGAGAGACCGGCAAGGCGAAGAACAGTGTCTGGCGCTGGCAGGACCGCTTCTATGGAAGACGGTGTGGACGGACTTCTGCGGGACAAGACGCGCCCGCCGGGCAAGACGCCTCTGGCTCTTGAGCCAGAGGCGAAGATCGTCGGGTTGACCCACACCTCGCCGCCTCACGCGGCGACCCACTGGACGCTGCGGGCGATGGCGAAGGCTGTGGGGGTTGCCGCTTCGAGGGTCTGGGCGGTCTGGCAGGCGTATGGCCTGATGCCGCACCGCTGGCGGCCGTTCACGCTTTCGAACGATCCCGCTTTCGTCGAGACGCTGACCGACATCGTCGGCCTCTCCGTTGCGCCGCCGGCTCACGCGGTCGTGCTGTCGATCGATGACACGTCGCACCGTCAGGCCCGCGACCACACATAGCCCGGCCTGCCGCTGAAGAAAGGCCGCGGCGCCACCATGACACATGATTCCATGCGCAACGGCACGACGATGCTGTTTGCCGCCCTGACCTGCTCGACGGCACGGTCATCGACCAGCACGCCAGTCGGCATCGCCACCAGGCGTTCCCGAGATTCCTCAACCGCATCGCGCGCACGATACCCGCCGGCGTCCCGGTCTATGCCATCCTCGACAACGACGCCACTCACAAGCACAAGGAAGTCCGGGTCTGGCTCGCACGCCATCCGCGCTCGACCTTCCACGTCACCCCACCTCAAGCGCGTGGCTGAACGCGCTCGAAGGCGTCTTCGCCAAGCTGACACGACGCCGTCTCAAATACGGCGTCTGCCGCTCCGGACGCGAACTCCAGGACGCCATCCGCCGCGTCATCGACGAACACAACACCACCGAAGCCAGGCCCTTCGTCTGGCCCGCCGATCCCGATACCATCATCGCCGCAAGAAAAAGAAGGGTCCAAACGTTGGGATCAATCTACTAGCACAAAGGTCAGTGTTGTAAATCCGAGCGGTATTCGGTAAACATTGGGCCATCGCGGCAGACTTCGAAATCAGGCCATGCAGTTCTCCAAGACAATGACGATCTGAGGTTTCGGCCTTTCCGGACCACATCGCGTCCGGGGTGTCTCAGGACCGCAAGCGCTTTCGATTACGGCCCTTTCAGTCAGTACCACGTTGGCCAGTTTCGTCGGGAGGACGATTCAATGCCTGACATTATCTTGCCGGATGGCAGTATCCGGTCTTATGAGATGCCGGTTGACGGTGCCCGGATTGCTGCCGATATCGGCCCGGGGCTTGCCAGAGCCGCGGTGATGATCGTCGTCGATGGCGAGGAATGCGACCTCACGCATGTGATCGACGGGAACGCTGCTGTGTCGATCGTGACCCGGCGCGACGATGCGGCGCTCGAACTGATTCGACATGATACAGCCCACGTGATGGCCGAAGCCGTGCTCGAACTCTATCCCGAGACCCAGGTGACCATTGGGCCGGCGGTCGAGAACGGGTTCTACTACGATTTCTACCGTGAAACGCCGTTTACGCCTGACGATCTTGCGGCGATTGAACAGCGTATGCATGAGATCGTCGACCGGGACGAGACGATCAGACGCGAGGTCTGGAGCCGGGAAGAGGCGATTGCTCATTATCGGGCGGTTAATGAGCCCTTCAAGGTCGAACTTGTCGAAGGGATTCCCGGGGAGCAGTCGATTTCCTTCTATCGGCAGGGCGGTTTTCTTGATCTTTGTCGCGGCCCGCATGTCCCTTCGACCCGTCATATCGGCCACGCGTTCAAGCTCATGACCGTCGCCGGCGCCTACTGGCGCGGCGATTCATCGCGACCGATGCTGCAACGGATCTATGGAACCGCATGGCGCGACAACAAGGATCTCAAAGCCTACCTGACCATGCTCGAAGAGGCCGAGAAGCGGGATCACCGCCGGCTTGGTCGTGAACTAGGGCTGTTCCATCTGCAAGAAGAAGCTACCGGGTCGGTTTTCTGGCATCCGGACGGCTGGACGCTCTATAGGATCATCGAAGCCCATGTGCGCCGTCGGCTGGACCAGGGTGACTATCGCGAGATCAAGACTCCGCAACTCATTGAGCGTTCGCTGTGGGAAGCTTCGGGACATTGGGAAAAATTCCGCGAGAACATGTTTACGGCGGAAAGTGAAGATGACCGGATGCTGGCGCTCAAACCGATGAACTGCCCCGGTCATGTCCAGATCTATAAACAGGGGATCAAGAGCTATCGCGATCTGCCGCTACGCCTCGCAGAGTTCGGCTCTTGCCACCGCAACGAGCCGTCGGGGGCGTTGCATGGCATCATGCGGGTGCGGGCCTTCACCCAGGACGACGCCCACATTTTCTGTACCGAAGATCAGGTCGTTTCGGAGAGCATTGTTTTCTGCGATCTGCTGCGCCAGATCTATCGGGACTTCGGGTTTGAAGATGTCCATGTCAAATTTTCCGATCGCCCGCCGGTGCGGGCTGGCGACGATGCAACCTGGGATCGCGCCGAAGCGGCGCTGCGCGGTGCCTGTGACGCTGCCGGCCTCGAGACCACGCTGAATTCCGGCGAGGGTGCCTTTTACGGACCGAAGCTCGAATTCGTGTTGCGCGATGCGATCGGCCGCGACTGGCAATGCGGAACCCTGCAGGTTGACTTCGTATTGCCTGAACGACTTGACGCCATCTATGTCGCCCAGGATGGAAGCCGATGTCGCCCGGTCATGCTGCACAGGGCGATACTCGGCTCCATGGAACGCTGGATCGGCATTCTGATTGAACAGTATGCCGGCCGGTTTCCACTCTGGCTAGCGCCGGTCCAGGGCGTTGTCGCCACAATCACCCGCGATGCCGACGCCTACGCCGGCGAGGTCGCGGTGGCTTGTCAGGCGGCCGGCCTTCGCTTCGCTTCGGACCTTCGCAACGAGAAAATCAACTACAAGATCCGTGAACACAGCAATGCCAAGATTCCTGCAATTCTCGTTGTCGGCACTCGTGAAGCGATGGAAGGCACGGTCGCGTTGCGCCGCCTTGGCGGCAAGGCGCAAGAAATCCTTGATTTGCACGACGCTGTTCTTAGACTAAAGGAAGAAGCGAGCGTTCCCGTGTGAGGGAACTGCGTGGCGTTTCGGAAACTGACAATATAAGGAGGCGTTAGATCGCCAGGTTGCCATTCAATCACCAGCCGGTCAAAGAAGGCCCGCGGGTGAATCATGATATCAATGCCGAAGTCGTTCGTTGCATCGCGCCCGAAGGCCAACAACTTGGCGTGATGCGGACTGCTACGGCGCTGACTGCAGCAGAGGAGTATGGTCTGGATCTCGTCGAGGTCTCACCCCACGCTGACCCGCCCGTTTGCAAGATACTTGACTACGGCAAGTATAAGTACGAGGCGCAGAAAAAGAAGAACGACGCGAGGAAGAAGCAGAAGACGATCGACATCAAGGAAATCAAGCTTCGCCCGAACATCGATGAACACGATTATCGGGTGAAGATGCGCAATGTCGAAAAATTTCTCGGCGAGGGCGACAAGGTGAAAGTTACGCTTCGGTTCCGCGGCCGGGAAATGGCGCATCAGGAGATCGGGGTCAATGTGCTCAATCGGGTCAGAGACGATACCGAGGAGATTGCCAAGGTCGAAGCATTTCCGAAGCTTGAAGGTCGCCAGATGGTCATGGTCATTGCGCCAAAATAGGTGATCGGCCGCATCAGCGTGAACACGAATGACCATCCGGCGGAACCGGGCTGATGAGCGGTGTGACGACGATGGCGCAGAAAATCGGCGATGGGACAGGGTATTCAGGACAGAATTCCGTGGACCCGTTTGACCGGGTGGGTGCCCTGCTGATCAATCTTGGAACCCCGGATGGACCGGATTACTGGTCGGTCCGCCGGTATCTGCGTGAATTTCTGTCTGATCCTCGGGTGATCGAGGTCAATCCTTGGCTTTGGCAACCGATACTGAACCTCATTATCCTGACTGTCCGCCCATTCAAGACCAGCCACGCCTATCGCAGTGTCTGGGATGGCACGGCGGATGGGTCGCCATTGCGTCGGTTTACCCGGGCGCTGGCCGAAGGTCTCGGACATCGCTTCGCGGCGGCCGGACCGGGTCTTGATGTCGATTGGGCGATGCGATACGGCTCGCCTTCGGTCGCGGCAAAACTGGAAGCGATGCAGTCGAGAGGATGCCGGCGCATTCTCCTTTTTGCCCTGTATCCACAATACAGTGCAACGACGACAGCGACGGTCTATGACAAGGCGTTCGACGTGCTACGTGGCATGCGGTGGCAGCCGGCAATACGCACGGCGCCAGCCTATTCCTGCGACCCCGCCTATATTTCGGCTCTGGCACTGTCGGTGCACGCGCATATCGCCGGTCTCGACTGGGAGCCTGACGTCCTTCTGGCTTCGTTTCACGGATTGCCAAAACGCTATGTTGATAACGGCGATCCGTATTACCACCAGTGCGTCGATACCACGCGATTGCTGACCGAAGCCCTTGGATGGCGCGAAGATCGGGTAATCCTGACCTTTCAGTCCCGTTTCGGGCGGGAGGAGTGGTTGCGTCCTTACGCACAGAGTCTGATTTGCAGCTTGCCGACGAGCGGCGTGACCCGCGTGGCCGTGATCGCGCCTGGATTCGCGGCCGATTGTCTCGAGACACTGGAAGAAGTGGCGATTGGCTTGAAGGAAGAGTTTCTCAAGGCAGGCGGTACCCGATTCACCTATATTCCTTGCCTCAACGGCAGCGCCTCCGGGATCGATGTCCTTGAAAAACTGGTACTGCGCGAAACATCGGGCTGGTTGCCGGAGGCGGCAGCATCGGCGTCTCGCTCATGATGACTGCAATCGGAAAAGAATTGCCGGCGGTTCTGTGCTGCCTGGGACCGTGCGGGTCGATAATCCGGTTTCGGTGCACGTCACCTTTTGCGCATTCCGGGTGCTGGTTGGCGATACGTTCATGTCGGTCCCGAGAGTAGGGCGTTATCCGGGGCCGTACCAGCAGCAAGGCCATCGTTGTTTTGCTATCCTGCATCGTGGCTCTGTTTCGGTCGAACATCGCGGAGATCTCCAGACTCAATCCGGATCGATTGCTTTCATGGTGCGATGATTGGCCGGATACGTCACGCTGCCGGATATCGGTAAGCCGTCGCCGTATCATACCAATCCAGAAAAGTCTTGACCTGTTGCCCGGTGTTTCAAGCTGCCTCAACACCGAGGACGGATCAGGATCCGGCAACTTGGGTTCTTATCCGCTGGCGGTTGGCGGGGGAAGAGGTCCATGCCTGTTGGATTGCTTCTCGCATATCCTCGAAGGCTGGTGATATCCGGTTGGCGAGGCCAGTGCTTTTGAGTCTGGCGAAGAGGGTTTCGGCTAGATAGTGTCGTCACGAAATACCAGCCCAGAGCGCCAGACACCGAATCTGCACCGCGGCAAGGAACGATGCGGCATTCCTGGCGTATCGCGTGGCAATCCCACGCCAACGCTTGAGCCACAGAAACGCGTTCTCCACCAAATGCCGGTGCCGGTAGAGATGGACATCATACGCTCCGGGGTGCTGGCGGTTGCGCTTCGGCGGAACCACCGGAATGACTTCATGCTCCTCACAATAAGACAGGATGGCATTCGTGTCATAGGCCTTGTCCGCCAACAAATACTCGGCATCTATCCCTTCAATCAGCTCGACCGCTTGACTGCAATCTGCTGCCGTCCCCTCGGTCACCAACACCCGCACCGGCATCCCATGCGCGTCCACAGCCAGATGCAGCTTCGTGTTCAGCCCCCTTTTGTGCGACCCATCGCCTGATTGCCACCGCTCGCATGGGGATGGACCTTGAGATGACGGGCGTCAATCATCAGCCACTCATCGTCCGGCTCATCCACTAGAGGCTCCAGCAACGCCCCCCAGAGCCCCTTGTCCCGCCAGCGACAGAACCGACGATGGGTATTTTTCCAGTCCCCATAGTCTGGCGGCAAATCACGCCAGGGAGCGCCGGTGCGCAGAATCCAGAAGATCGCATTAATGAACCGTCGATTATCCTGTGCCACTCCACCCCAACGTCCCGCTCGGCCAGGCAGATGAGGCTCCAGCAACAGCCAGACCCTGTCCGAAATGTCGTGACGCCGATGAGCCATTCCTATGAGTCGCCTCCAGGAACCATCGAGTGAGTTCGACAGATAGTACAGATGAACATCACTCATGACGACACTATCGCCCGGATTTCTCATACTGCCCAGGATTTCCGGTTTTGACGCGGTGTACGGTCGGACTTTGGCCGGTTGGCATTTTTGGGGCGAGTTGGTTCGCCCGCCGTTTGGCGGTTTGGTCTGTTCGGCGCTGTTTCCGTGTTGTTGCGGGGACGGGTAAAGGGAGCCGCTTTACGCCGCGGCGGCGGATCATCGGGCGTGGGCGATGCGGAACTCGTTCTGGCACGGGTGGGTCGACGCCATGGCGATCTTGACCCGGCGCACGCTGACCCGGACCCAGGCGGCGATCTTCAACAGCTTCAGGCGCAGGGTGGCGCATGTGGCGACGGCGAGGCGGGTGTGGGCGAGGCCGATGCGCCGCAGCGCGCCCATCAGCACATAGGCCATGGAGGCGAACCACAGGCGCAACTGGTTGGCGCGCATGGTATGGCTTGAGGTGCGGTCGGCGAACAGGTCGCGTTGGCATTCCTTGATGCGGGTCTCCATCTCGCCGCGCCGGCAGTAGAGCCGTTCGTAGAGGCGCCGGGCCCGGGTCTCGCCGGCGGTGAGCGAGGTGACGACGAAGCGCGGGTTGGCCTTGCCGTGGGTGAACTCGGCCTTGGCGACGACGCGGCGCGGGCGGCTCCAACTATCGTGCGTGCGCCACATGAAGTCCCTGAAGCGGCGTTGCGGCTTGCCGGTGCGCACGCTGTGGGCGCGGGCGTGCGCCAGTTCGGTCTCGACCTCGCGCGCCAGTCGCCTGTTCTTCGCGGGACCGAACAGATAATCGACACCGTTGGCCTCGCACCACGCCATCAGCGGGTCGCGGGCGAAGCCCGTATCGGCGCGCAGCAGAACCTGCAAACCCGGCCAGCGGCGGCGCCATTGCGACACAATCCGCGCCCCTTCCTCGACCGCTCCGGCCGCGGCGTCGATGTTGGAGCGGCGCAGCTTCGCGGCCAGCAGGTGACGCCCGCAGAACACATACAGCGGCAAGGAGCAGGAGCCGCGATAGTCGCCGTGGTAGAAGCGGCCCTCCTGCGTGCCGTGCAGCGGATCGTCGGTGGCGTCGAGATCGAGCACGATCCGGTCCGGCGGCGCGCGGTGCGCTTCCATGAACAGCGTCACCGGCAACGCCTCGATCGCCGCGCCGTCGTGGGTGATCCTGTGCCAGCGCGACGGCTCCGGCCCGCCCAACTCCAGGCGGTTCAACGTCGACTTGCCCGCCACCGGGGCGCAATCGGACCGCTTCGCCGCCAGCTTGCCCGCCACCACCGCCATCGCCGGATCGTGACGCAACAGGTCGTGATCGTTCAGGTCCTCACAGCCAAGCGCGATCCCCATCACCCGCTGCCCCACCAGCGTGCGCACCTCGTGCTCGATCAGACGCGGATCGCGATGGTCGGTGAAACAGGCGGCAAAACGGTCGATCAACGCCACCGCCCGATCCGTTTCCCCGAGCAGCAACGCGCCCGCGTCCGAACGCAGCGTCCCGCCATCGAACGACGCCACCACCGAACGCCCCTCGACCGCTTGGAAACCGAACGATGCCGCGCTACACTGTGTTTGCATCGGGGAACCCCTCTGTCCTGAGCTATGTCCTTGTCAAAGAACACTATCTCACAGACAGAACCCCGATGCACCTACCCAGTATGAGAAATCCGGGCTAGATAGTGTCGTCACAAAATACCAGCCCAGAGTGCCAGACACCGAACCTGCACCGCGGCAAGAAACGATGCGGCATTCTTGGCGTATCGCGTGGCAATCCCACGCCAGCGCTTGAGCCACAGAAAGGCGTTCTCCACCAAATGCCGGTGTCGGTAGAGATGGACATCATACGCTCTGGGGTGCTTGCGGTTGCGCTTCGGCGGAATCACCGCAATGACTTCATGCTCCTCACAATAAGACAGGATGGCAGTCGTGTCATAGGCTTGGTCCGCCAACAAATCCTCGGCATCCATCCCTTCGATAGTAACCGTTCCGTTAGACCGTGGAGACGGCTGTCGAGGTGCTCGCACGCATCGTCGCATTCCCGGATCAGGACTGGGATTCTAGCGGCTGAGCGTTCGTTTCCAATCCCGACGAAGGGGCCGGCAGCCAGATGTTCTTGCGGGGCTTGTCGTAGAGCTTGTGGCGGTCGTAGCGCCGCGTCCCTGGGTGGTTCCGACGCGAATCCAGCCCGAAGCTTTGTAAACGGCGCCGGTGTAGCGCGGGGTTTCGACGAAGGTCTCGATAGCACGGGTGTGGTGTTGTAGCGCTCGGCCCAGTCCTCGGGCAGGTGACGGCGGACGCGGGCGAGGATGTGCGAGCCGAGGTTGGAGATATTGACCCACGGGAGGATCAGGAACCTCGGGTTGTCGACCACCAGGGGCAGGGTCTTCTCGCGCAGCTCGGGGGTTCCACCCGATGAAGTGGCCGCGCGGGTCGAGCTTCCAGGCGGCGGTGGAGACGCCGGGCATGGCCAGCGGCCAGCCGTTTGCGATCATGGACGGCGTAACGCATCCGGGCGCCGACCAGGGTCTTGTAACCGAGGTCGTGGTAGCGGGCGACGACCTCGTTCCACAGTTTCCCTTCGCGGGTATTGGGCGCGACGGTGCGGAAGTCGAGCGGGCGACCCTCGTCGAGTGTGGTCGGGGCCGGGAACAGCGGCGGCTCGGTGTCGGGTCCGAAGACGATGGGCTTCGGGCGACCCTGTCGTCTCCTCGGCGGCGGCAGAACGATCACGCGGTCGCGGTGCATGGCGAGCATGGTCACCCTCGCCATCATGTCCTTGAGGCCGCCATCGGACTTGACCCATCCGATGCGCCGGCAGAACTCCCTGGACAGGGCGGCGCGGGTGGGCTGTGGATTGGCGGCGATCAGGGCGCGCAGAAGCGCCATTTCATCGACGGTGACGTCGCGGCACTCGATCGCGCCGGTCATCCCGGCGCCGTGAACTCGTGCCTGCGCGCCTCGCTCATCGACCCCGGCAGCCAGGGCGACAGGTCGTCGGGCGGCTTGCGGCCATTCTCCGCGCATGCTGTCAGCCACGCTTCCATGCAGCGCAGGACGTCGATGCCATTCATCGAGAGCGTGCCCACGACCGAGTAGATGATCGTGGTGAACCTGGCGCCGTCCTCGCTGTCGGATCCGAAGCTCAGCCCTCGTCCTATTGCTGGCGCAGGCAAGATGCTTTCGGCTTTGTTGTTGTCCATCGGGGTCTGGGGCTTGTCGAGGAAGACGCACAGCCCGTCGCGATGGTTGAGAAGGGAGCGCAGCGCCTTGGCCTCGCGCGCATGGTCCGGCAAAGAGGCCCGTTCCGCTTCGGCCTGCGCGAACAGGCGGTCGAGCGCTTTCTTCAGCTTGCGCGTCGCCGTCCTGACCGTCGCCGTCTGGCGTTTGCGGCCGGGGTCGTAAGGCGTCAGCCGCTCCCTGTTCAGGCGGTAGAACGCCGCGATCCGCCCGATCCATCCCTGGCACCATTGCTCCAGCCGCGGCTGGCCGGCGCCGGCCTCGATAAAATCGCGGCGTTGATGGCTCCAGCAGAAAGCCAGAATCACCTTGTCCCCGAGAAGGCGAACGAGGCGCTTGTACGCGCTGTCGCGGTCGCAGACGATGATCGTGTCGGGCAGAGCTTCGGCGAACAGTTTGAGCGCCGCCTCGGCGCTGCGGCTCGGGTCGATATGGAAGCAGACCGCGTCGCTGCTGACCGAGGTCCACAGCCAGGCGCGGCTCGAGCAGTCCTCACCGCGAAGCTCCTGCACACGCCAGGAGGTCTCGTCGGCATGGCGCAGCGCTGCAGTGTTCTGGTGCGCCAGGATCGCCTCGTACAGCGTCTCGAACAGCGCCACGACGCGCTTGCGGCTGTTGGCCAGCGTCCCCGGCGAGACCGCCACTCCCTGGCTGGTGAACCACGCGGCGATGCGGCGCAGAGGCCGGAAGCAGGCGCAATGTTCGAAGAGGAAACGCGCCCGGAAGCTGATCCCGTAGAGAGTCCTGGGGAACAGCCGCGGCACCGGGGCGCCGTCACTTCCGCAGGCGAGGACGCGCATGCGCAGGTCCGGCGCCATCGCTGACGGCTGATCACGCGCCTGTATACGATGACCTCGATCTCGACGAGAGTGGATAGCTCGGCACCATTCGGCGCATAGGGTCGACCGCAGATCCCGCAGACCCGCTCCTCTTCCGGCAGCTCAGGCTCTTCGGGCCGCTCGTCGAGCCCGGGCCGCTCGTCGAGCCCGGGCCGTTGGGTGCGGCCGTGGCCGGGCGCGCCGCGTTGCTGGCCGCGCTTGCGCTGCGAGCGCGGCTTCTGCCGCTGCTCGCTCTTACGCCCGTAGAGCCTCTTCGACAGTGTCGCCCGGCTCGAGCGGAGCTTGGCAAGCTGGGCCGCCAGCGTCTCGATCCGGCACCGCGTTCCCTCGATGGCCTTGCGCAGACGGGCGGTCTCCCCGGCCAGCGACTTGAGCGTGGACGTCTGGCGACGCGATCTCTTCAGGACCCTGCGCAGTTCCGCGGTCGCGCGGGACGGCGACATCGACCGCACCGCCGCGGTCGCGCGCAACAGCCGGTTCTTCAGCCGCTCCTTCGCGGCCTCGGCGACCTCCAGGGCCAGGCGCACCCGGTAAAGCTCCGAGGACAGCGACCTGACCGTCTCCTTCTGGTCGCGCAATCACCGAAGCTCCGCAACGTGCCGGACAATCCCGCCGTTCTGCCCCCGGATCGTCTCCTTGTGGCCCTCCTCTCTCTGCAAGGCCTTGCGCAGTTCGAGGTTCTCGGCCTCCAGCGCTCCGAGCCGGTTCTCCCGGGCCCGGGTCGCCGCTGCCGACGGCTCTGCTAAGGTCTTGCGAAAGCTCCTTGCGCAGGCGCGCCACATCCCGGTGCAATCCGGGCGCGCCTGCCCTGACCTCGGGCCGGAGCTTCTTCGTCTCTTCGACGGCCGCGTCGAGCTTGCTACGGCAGGCCTTAGAACCGCGACTTCCACAAACCGGCATCGGTACGGGCGGACAACTCCGCCCGGCGCAACTCCTCGCAGCGCGCTTCAGCCGCATCCGCCCGCCCGCGGGCGGGCGTTCCGACCTCCAGGTGCAGAGGTGACCGGGATCGCCGCATCCGCGCGCCCGCGGGCGCGCGCGTACAGGGATCGATAATCGTGCGGCGTATCCGCCGGGGCAGCTTGGGCGGCAACCAAATCCCGCCGCCGCCCTCGGCCAGCGCCCCGTCTACGGAAAAATCTTCGTCGAGAACCGCCATGTGCTCGACGATATCGCATCGCGAGCGGCGTTACCAGACCCAAAACGATAGCCGACTGTGGCCCCTTCGTCGGGATTGGAAACGAACACTCAGCCGCTAGAATCCCGGGCCTGATCCGGGAATGCGCCGATGCGTGCGAGCACCGCGACGGACGTCTCCACAGCCTAACGAAACGGTTACAAGAGGTTTTCCGAGTTGGGACCTGTCGAGGGATTCGAGGACGCCATTCTCGACCTGCTTGCCGATCTTGGCGCGTAGTCAAGTATATAATCACCAATGGTATTGGCATCACAGCGTCTTACAGACTCTTATGTTGACGATGAAGTGATCAAAATCCTGACGCCTGAGCTCATGC
Source organism: Thalassobaculaceae bacterium (assembly GCA_963422445.2). GTDB lineage: Bacteria > Pseudomonadota > Alphaproteobacteria > Thalassobaculales > Thalassobaculaceae. The sequence goes on along the minus strand of OY729512.2, from coordinate 6,035,046 downwards.
GGAAAGTTGTCCGATGAGAGCCCCGCCAGCGTGACAATTTGACTTTGTATGCCCACTCTATCAAAAATCCTCACCATCGACAGGGTTCGGCCAAAACCGTCGCAAAACGATGACGGGGCAGATCCTGAAGCAGCCGTTGCCGATCGCGAGTGTTTGCCTGGAACGGAGCGTGCACGGCGTCAGAGGGTCAATGTTCCCCGCATGACCGGAACTGCATGTCCGGAAACCCGAATGGTCCGGGAACTAGAACTGTCACGCTGGATATCGACATTGATGCGGCTTGGCCGTCCCATTTCAATGCCCTGTTCAATGGTGATCGTGAGAGTCTCAGCTTCGTTTTCAAGCTTCCCGATCAAAGCACCCAGGATCGCGGCAGCACTGCCTGTTGCAGGATCTTCTGCAATGCCGTTCAGCGGGGAAAATACCCGCGCCCGAATCCGGGAATCAGGTACGTCTTTGTTTCGCGTGTACAGATAAAGGCTGTCGGTCAATTCGGAGGGCAGATGCAATTTGAACCGATCGATTATTGGTGTGGCTTGTCGCAGGAACTCGAGATCGCTGACTTCTGCAAACACGAAGCGCTCGCCGAGTTGCGCCGACTGCGGCAAATGCCGGTCGCTGCGGATCGTGTCCGCTGGAAGCCCGACAGATTCGGCGATTGCGTCCGCTTCGAACATTGGGCCAAAGGTTATTTCACCAGGCGCCGTGAAACGGGCGCCAACTGCAGTCTGGCCTTCGCGCAGAATGTCGATGCCGACCAGACCGACTCCTTCTTCAAAGAGAATCCGATCACCAACTGGTTGTCCGTGCGTCGTTCCGTCCAGGGCCAGAGCGACCGCCGTTCCGACATTCGGATGCCCTGAAAAGGAAATCTCCTGGATCGGCGTGAATATCCGTACGCGTGCGGTGACGGCCGGATCCTCAGACGGCAGAACGAAGGTCGCTTCGGAATAGTTGAATTCGGCGGTGATCGCTTGCATCTGCGTCGTCGACAGGTTTCGGGCGTCTGGTATGACCGCAAGGGGATTGCCGCCGAAGAGTTGTCCGGTGAACACATCAAGGGTCACGAATTCGACGTCCATGGCGAATCCCTTCCCGGGCCTCAGTCCTGAAGAGTGATGGTGATACGGCGGTTCTGCCGGCCCTTGTTCTCGATCTTTCCAACCGCGACCTTGCCGATTTCGCCGGTTGACTTCAGATGGGTGCCGCCGCAAGGTTGAAAGTCTAGGCTATTATCGACCCGGATCATGCGCACCCGGCCAGACCCGCTCGGCGGCTTTACCGACATCGTACGAACGAGTTCGGGATTGGCTGCCAGTTCATCGTCAGTGATCCAGGAAACGTCGAGCGGGTAGTTCGCCGCGACCGTTTCCATTAGTTTTTCCGTCAGGGTGATCTTGTCTGGACGTTCGCCCGGAATGTCGAAATCGAGGCGCCCCCGACCTGCCCCGATGGCTCCGCCGGTGACTGCGCCATCGACATGAATGCACAACACGTGCAGTGCCGTATGAACACGCATATGCCGGTATCGGCGATCCCAGTCGATCATGGCCGTGACCATTGCGCCTGGCGCCAGCCCCGCGCTTCCGGTGGCCGGCACATGAACAATTCCGGTACCGCCTTTACGCGTATCGGTGATTGCGATCTCACGGCCGTCCGGCGTCGTGAGACGGCCGCTGTCGCCAGGCTGGCCGCCGCCTTCAGGATAAAAAACCGTCCTGTCAAGCACGATCCCGTCTTCGTTGACTGCAACCACAGTCGCATCGCACTGTTTGAGATAGGAATTCTCGCGAAACAGTTCCTCGGTCATGGGTTACGGACCTCCTCAATATCGGTTTCGGCCAAAATGGCCTGGAACACTGTCCGGTCAACATTGCCCCCGCTCAGGATCAATCCGACTCGTTTGCCGGTCATCGTCTCGCACTCTTTCAGAAGTGCCGCAAGGGGAGCGGCCCCGGCGCCTTCGGCAACGTTGTGGGTGTCCGTGAAGTAGTGGCGCATAGCCTGCCTGATTTCGGCCTCGGTTACACGGACAACATGATCGGCGCCGCGCCAAATCACCTCCAGAGCTTCGACCGATGGAACGCGGCAAGCAATCCCGTCGGCCATTGTATCGGCTGAATTTGTTGAAACCGGCTCGCCGCGCTCGAAGGACAGTGCATAGGCCGGCGCGGCTTCGGCGACCACACCGATTATCCGGGTTTTGAGGCCCAGGGCGTCGCGCGCCGCAATGACCCCGCAGATTCCGGACCCGAGGCCTATCGGAACGTAAATCGCATCAAGGTCAGGTACTTTTGACAGGAACTCCCAAGCGTAGGTGCCAACGCCACGGACGAGCGTCGGGTCGAAACTGCTGAACAGATGCAGTTGACGTTCGGCGGCAAGAGTTTCGGCGTATTCGTAGGCTTCCTGGAAATCCGCGCCGTGGACAATCAGTTGCGCGCCCTGCGCGCGCATGGCGGCGTTCTTCTCCAGTGAATTGCCATGCGGCACCACGACAACCGACGTCAGGCCTCGGCGGGTTGACGCGCAGGCGACGCTTTGACCGTGATTACCTCGTGTCGCTGCAACGACTCCCGGGCAGTCGGGGTTGCGTTGCAGCAGCGCATCGACGTAGATCACGCCGCCCCGCAACTTGAATGCGCCGGTCGGGGTATGGTTTTCGTGCTTGACCCATACCTCGGCACCCGCCCGTGCCGAGAGCAACGGCCAGTTAAACTGGGGTGTTGACGGCATGATGACCTGTATCGTGGCTGCCGCGTCGGCAAAATCTTCGGAACTTATACTGTAAGCAGATATGGTCGATCTCATTGTCATGTTTGTCGGCTAACCTACCACGGACAGGGTCAGCCTGAGCAAAGAAATTAACAAATGCATGAGCTTCTTGCAAAATTGCCGAACCGAGCAGTTTTTTGCCTTGTCGAGGGCCTGGGTTTCGGGGCACCCCGTGGTATGTTGTGTTTCCACAATAACAAGATACCGAGGAGGTGACCCCGATGACCCTTGGCTCGACCCTATCCGATCTCTGGCACCGATTTCAAGGGGACCTTTTCCCTGCGTTGGCCGAGGCGGTCGGTCCTCTCTTGGAGACGCACAAGCGCTTCGTGACAGCTCTCGATTTCGTCAAGGTGGAGGGCTTCGTCGATGAGGTGTGGACCGGTCCGGGTCGGCCCCGGGAGGATCGCCGGGCGCTGGCCCGTGGCGTCATCGCCAAGGCGGTGTGGGGTCTGCCGACGACCCGCCACCTGATCGACAGGCTCAAGGTGGACCCGACGTTGCGCCGGCTGTGCGGCTGGTCGCGTATCGCGGAGATCCCGCGTGAAGCGACGTTTTCGCGGGCGTTTGCCGAATGGTCGCAGTCCCGTCTTCCGGAGAGGATGCACGCGGCTCTGGTTGCAGAGACACGTGGGCGATGCGCTCATCGGCCACGTGTCGAGGGACCCGACGGCCATCGAGGCCCGGGAGACGCCGGCCCCGACGCCGAAGGCCAGGACGCCGAACCGCAAGCGCGGCCGGCCCCGCAAGGGCGCGGAGAGGACGAAGGAGCCTGGGCGTCTCGAACGGCAAGCGAACGGGATGGATCTCGATGAGAGGCTCGACGCGCTGCCGAAGGTCTGTGATCACGGGGCAAAGAAGACTGCCAAGGGGGTCATGGAGGCCTGGCGTGGTTACAAGCTGCATATCGACACAGCAGACTGCGGGGTGCCGCTGAGGACCGTCCTCACCTCGGCATCCGTCCATGACAGCCAGGTCGCGATCCCGCTGGCGATGATGACCGCCGCGCGTGTGACCAATCTCTACGATCTCATGGACGCGGCCTATGATGCCAGGGAGATCTACCAGATGAGCGAACGGCTTGGCCATGTGCCGATCATCGATGTCAATCCGCGCCGGGACAAGGACCTCAAGGAGGAGCGAGACCGGGAGGCCCGGGCCCGGCGTGCAATAGGCCATGTCGATCCCGAGACCGTGCGGGTCCGGATCCGGTCCGGTGTCGAGAGGACCAACGCCCGCCTCAAGGATGAGTGTGGCGGGCGCCATGTCCGCGTCCGTGGATATTCCAAGGTCGCCTGCCATCTCATGTTCGGCATCCTGGCCCTGGCGGCTGACCAGTTGATACGTCTCGCCGCCCCATAGGGAATGTCTGAACAAGTCGGTTTTTTCGTGTATACGGGTGTCGTGGCCCGTGGATGAAACGCCAGAGCCCATCGGGGACGTGTTGTCGTGCCAGGAAATGGGGATTTTGATGCCCGAGCCGACCGTCCCCGCCGCCTTGCGGCGGTTGCGGACGGACTCCCCCACGTCAGGCGGTGGCGCCGCGCCCCGCGATGAGCAGATTGGTGAACCCGAGCAGCACGGCGATGCGTTGCGTGGTCTTCGCCAGCCCCCGATAGCGCACCTTTGCGTAGCCGAAGTGGCGCTTCACATACAGGAACGGATGTTCCACCTTGGCCCGAACCGACGCCTTGCGCCTCTCCGCCGCCGCCTCCGGGCCCGCCTTGTCCAGCCCCCGGCGCTTGCCGGGCTTCATCGCCACCTCCCAGTCCACGTCCGTGTCCCGGTTCTCCGCGCGCTTGTCCACCCCCTGATAGCCCGCGTCACCCCACACCTGCTCCTCGCCCCCGTGCAACAGCGCGTGCGCCGTCGCCACATCCGAGACGTTCGCTGGCGTCGTCTCCACGCTGTGCGTCAAGCCCGACTGCGCATCCACCCCGATGTGCGCCTTCATCCCGAAATGCCACTGATTGCCCTTCTTCGTCTGATGCATCTCCGGGTCCCGCTCGCCCTTACGGTTCTTCGTCGACGACGGCGCGGCAATGAGACTCGCGTCCACGATCATCCCCTTGCTCAAGCGGTGTCCGAGCGAGGCCAGATGCGCGTTGATCTCCTCGAACAGCGTCTCGCCCAGACCATGCGTCTCCAGCAAGTGGCGGAAATGCAGGATCGTCATCTCGTCAGGCAGCGCACCCGAGAGGCGCAGCCCCACAAACCGCCGTACCGACTCCACCGCGTAGAGCAGGTCCTCCATCCCAGGGTCGCTCAGGTTGTAGAACAGCTGCACGCAGTGCACCCGCAGCATCACACTCAGCGGATAGGGCCGCCGACCGCGCCCGGCCTTCGGGTAGAACGGCTCGATGCGCGCCTCCAGCCGCTCCCAGGGAACCAGCCCATCCATCGTCTCGAGAAACACCTCGCGCCGCGTCCGGCGCTTCTTCAGGTCGTGCTCCAGCTCCGCAAACGTCGCTTGCTCCAGGGCTCGCACTCCACTCCGTCACCAATAAACCAATTGTGACAGAGCCGACTTGTTCAGACAATCCCTAGGGCCAGTCCTCGATGACCGTGGATGTCCCGGATGGGAGAGATCCCAAGCCCGTGAAGGCCTCGGCAGAGGCGGTGCGATCCTCCGTCCAGCTCATTACGGCGTCTCGGCCTCACCGCCATCATGGCGGATAGCACGGCAAGGCGTTGACCCGGCGGCAGCGCCGTGGAGCGCCGGCCCCGGTTGGCCGCCTTGCGCGTGATGCGCTGGCGGTCGGTGATGTTGCGCCCGGCAAAGCGCGCCCAGTGCACCCGGTCGGGCGCGAAGGTGAACCACACGACCTCGGTCTGCACCAGCACCCACAATCGTCCGGCCACCGTCAGCAACGTGGTACCCGGGCAGTTACAAATCCTTTCCCTTGAACAAAAGCGGCTCACCTGTGATCTTGGCGAGCGCGTAGGCGTAGTTCAACGCTGTACGGTGATTGCCTTTGCCGAAGCGCCGCCAAGCCCCTCGGGCCGCTTCCATATGTTCGACCGTAACCGACGCCAGTTCGATGGTGGCGCGTTCCAGCAATGCGTCGAGTTCGTGCTGTGTCGCGCTGTCGCCACGGCTTTCCCAAATCATGGATGCCTGACCCTTCCACCCTATGAACACAGCACGTATACCCCATGCCGCAGGCGACATTCCGCGCCATGGGGTTCTGAATCCTGACCATGGCATCGAGACTTCATGGTCACGACGTCAACGGGTCGACACAGTGGTATGTGATGACCGTTTATAGAGCGGATTCGACCGCCGGCGGGGCCGAACGGTCAGATCGAACCGGTTCCACAACTTCCGGGACAGCGTGTCACAGAACACACCATAATTTCACAGATTCGACATATGCACGGGCCGCACCACCCCTTTGTCCGAAACATGGAAACAGCCGGATCTTGACTTTGTCCCTCAACACGTGCAGAATAAGCAGACCATACTTCTCAACCGGGTGGTTATCATGCCGCGAGGTCCAAGCCTGTCCGCGGGTTCCAGATGACCAGATTCGAAGATCCGCGTCAGGAAGACGGACTCGCGATTGCCTCGGGCTCATGGAAACGCGAACCCGGATCGGATTGCTGGCCTGAACGGGCTGGCGTGCAGGACTTCGGCGCCGAAACCAGAGGCAACCGCGCCTCCATCTATCTTGACAACGGCGCCATGACCGCCCCGATGATTGCGGTCAGGAAAGTGCTTCTGGACTGTCTTGATGGACCTGCCGGTAACCCGTCCAGCCCGCATCACAACGGAGAGAAGATGCGGCGCGCCATTGAGCGCGCCCGAATCGCCCTCGCGGACTTCATTTGTGCCCGCGAGGAAACCATCGTCTTCACGTCTGGCGCGACAGAAGCGAACCATGCGGTACTGCTCGCGGCCCTGTGTGACGGTCGTGACCTGATCGCCACCCAAACCGAACACCCCTCTACACTGGGCGTCTATCGCAGGGATTCTCACCGTATCCACGTTCTACCCGTCGGACGCGGCGGATCAATGTGCCCGGGCGATGTCGAGAAGGCTGCGTTCAGCCGCCCCGGCAGTATCGTGGCCCTGTCCTGGGTTAACAGCGAAACCGGCGTGATTCAGCCGGCGCATGAGATATGCCGCCTCGCACGCAACCTCGGTCTCATAACCCTTGTTGACGCTTCGCAGGCAGTCGGCCGGATATCCTACGACGAATTGCCCGATGCCGATTTCATTTCGGGCTCGGGTCACAAGATGAATGCCCTCTCGGGCACTGGATATCTCGTGATCAATCGCCGTCCGATAAGTCCTGCGTTCCAGAGTGGCGGCGACCAGGAGGGCGGCAATCGGGCAGGGACCGAGAATATTCTTGGCATTGTCGCGATCGGCACGGCCGCCAAACACCGCGCTGAAAATCTTCCACAGGATCTCGATCGCATTCGCCAGCTCAGGAACAGGTTCGAAACGGACATCCTTGCCGTCAATTCGGATGCCTGGGTCAACGGCTCGTCCTCGCCTCGCGCTCCAGGCTCAACCAGCATCACATTTCCAGGCGTGGATGGAACGGCAATCGTAGCCGCCTGCGATGCTGCTGGACTTGTCATCTCACAGGTTTCGGCCTGTTCGAGTGCACGTCCCGCGCCATCTCCGACCCTTACTGCCATGGGGCTTTCGGAGGACGAAGCCTTTTCCACCATCCGCGCCGTCTTCGGTGTCCTCAACACGGAACAAGATGCCATCGAGGCGGCCCGTATACTCAATCGTGAGATCTCGCGCCTCCGCACTGGCGCCAAGGTCGTCGCATGAAGTTCGGCGGCCACGAGACGTTCTTTCTTCGGCCAGGCTGGCTGACCAAGGGCCTGCATCTTGTCAAGCATGCGGGCGGCGTGACCTGGAATGGCGACAATGCCTCTGATACGATGGGCGTTGGCCGCAACATGTCGAAATCGATCGGCTGGTGGCTCAACCGCATTGGCCTCGCTGGACGTCCGGGGCGCAACCAGGACATCGCGACAACCGATTTCGGACAAGCCGTTATCGATCTTGATCCCTATCTGATGCATATGGAAACTTGGTGGTTCATCCATGTTGCATTGAGCTGCCGTGGTAGAGATGATGTCTTCCGTTGGTTTTTCCAGACTCACAGGGATTCGCACTTCACCCGGGATCTCTTGGAGGGTGCCCTCATGAAGGGGATCGACATCTCGGGCGGCCGGTTACCTGCATCGAAAACTCTCGAACGCGATGTAGCGGTTCTGCTGCAGAGTTACGCAACCTCGATCCCGGCCAGGAACCCGGATCCCGAGGATAATCTTGAATGTCCGCTGCGCGGTCTCAACCTTATCGTTCTTCGCGAAGGCTTGCAGACTTATGAACGCCGCCGGCCGGTGAATCCGGCTCCGGCAGCTGCCATCGCTGCAACCCTTGGCCTTGCCGCATCCGATACCGATTCGGACGGCTACGCGGATATTCCGCTCGACATGACCGGTCCGGTCCGGACGCTCGCGCGCACACACGGCGTGACGCCGGAGGACTTCGTCGGACTGGCGGCTGTGGCCGCTGATCTGCTGGGACCCCGGAATCTGTCGATACGTTTCCTTGCCGGACAGCGCGTTGCAACCGTGAGGCGGCGGAGTTTTGCCGACTGGGTTCGTCTCGGCCGTGATAGTGGTGGATCGATGACGAAGGCGGCGGCATGACGCTCCTGAAGTCGATCAACATCATCACCGATTTTTTCCGCCCGGAGCGGGCGGCCCATTACCGCCCGACCCGGAAATCCGTCGACATTATCCGCGCCGTGGTGGGAACTGACACGAGTCGCGCAACTGCGATCATCGCATCGTACGGGACAGGCAAATCCATTGCCGCTCTTGTGGGAAGCCTCATCGTCGAGGCTGATCCGAAAAAGATGAAGGTCATCCCGAAAGTGATCGAGAGGCTCACCGCACTCGACCCGGCACTCGCAAGTGAGATCGAGATGCGCAGGAAAGGCCGCAAGAAAGGTCTCGTGATCACGCTTTCGGGTTATGTGAACGATCTCCCTGGCACCCTCTCCCACGCTGTGAACGGGCCTGGAGCGGAAACGCTGCAGAATGCCCTCGAGCATCTGGGGGCGGCGCTGCAAAAGCCACGTATTGACCGAATAGCGATCATCTGGGACGAGTTCGGTCGTCATCTTGAACACCTTGTATCCATCGGCGCTGCCGAAGAGTTGGCCGTGGTTCAGGATCTCGCGGAATGGGCGCCGCGGCGCAGGCGGTCTCGGGCAACGCTCACGCTTCTCCTGCACCAGGAATTTCAGAGATATGCCGGGCGTCTCGGGCAGATCGATCAAGGTGCATGGCGCAAGATCGAAGGGCGGTTTGACGCGCTACGCGTCCTCGATGACAGCGACGAGATCTTGAGCTTCGTCGCTGAAGTGGTAGAAGAGCTTCGTCCGGCCTCATCGCAGAAGCAGGTCCCGGCGTCGACTTTGAAGGCGGTGAAGGATCTTGGACTGTTTCCCTTTCTGCCACGGGGCGCGCCACTCAGGGACTTTCTCACGAGCGCATTGCCGATCATGCCTGCCGTACTCCACTTGCTGCCGCGTATCGCCGGCCGTATTGGACAGAGCGAACGGACGATCCTCGACTTTATCAACGATACCGTTTTCGATACCGGGCTGGATGACGCGATTACCATCGAGAACCTTTATGTTTATTTCTCTGTCGCAATGCGGGCTGACACCGCGCCTGGTGGCACTTATAGGCGGCATGTCGAGATCGAAAGCGCTCGCTCGCGATGCCGCGACGCGCTTGAGCGGGAAATCATCGCTGCCGCGGCGCTCGCGCAACTCGGCGGGACCGATAACCGAACGCGTGTTGGCAAAGACGATCTTGCCTCCTTCATGAGAGCGGGTAGCATCCATTCGCCCCAACGGATCGTCGACGGGATTAACGCGCTGCTCGAACGCAAGCTCCTCCTTCACCGGCATCTCACGGACGATATTTCCGTGTGGCATGGGGCTGATATCGACATCAGGAGCCTTGCCGCCGAGGCCGCGGAATCGCTCCGCGCCACAACTAGAATTTCAGGGGGGGGGGGGGAGATTCTCTTGGTCTAGAGAAGCTCGTACCGACACCTGCCTATACCGCACCCGAGTACAACTACACGAACGCCATAATTCGCTACGCGCCCGGCGTGTATGTGCAGTTGACCGATTTGACGGATCAGGATTCCCTGTTGCGCCTCGACGCCCACGGCAAAGCGAACGATGCCGTGGTCGCGCTCGTGATCGATGCTTCGGCAGCCGATATCGAAAAAATCGACCGAACCTTCTTCGCGGAACGGCCTCATCTCATTGTCGCGGCCGCCAAGGAGCATCCGGAACTCGACGAACTCTATCTGGAAGCTGCTGCCCTTGACGAACTTGCGCGAGACGAAAGGCTTCTCGAAACTGATCCTTTGGTTGAGCGTGAGATCCACGAGCTTCTCGCTAACGCTCTCGACTACCTCCATTCCCGCGTTTCCCTCCTTCTCGATCCGGCCGCAGGTGCCATCATCTGGTTTTCCGGAACGACGCTTCATGGTGAGCACCGCGGCTTTGCCGCCGGTGAGGTTCTGAATAGAATTTTTACCGAACGTTTTCCGAAGACGCCGACGATTGCCAACGAACAGATCGTACGGCGAAAGGTTACCCCTGCGACAAAGAGCGCGCGCAAGCGCCTCATGCTGGGAATTCTCGAGCGTAGTCTCGTTGCCGACCTCGGTTACGCCAATTCTACGTCTGCCGACGCGTCCATGTTTAGGACCGTACTCGTCCATACCGGGCTGTACGATCAGGAAACAGCGCGATGGGCGCGGCCCGGAGATCTTGTCCAGCGTGACTCATGCCTCGCAGAGGTCTGGCGGGAGATTGCGGACTTTTACGGTATGGCATCGCGCCACCCCAAGCATTTCTCGAGCCTGACCGAAACGCTAACCACACCCCCATTCGGTATTCGTGATGGCCTGATACCTGTCCTTCTTGCTGCCGGGCTCCGTGCCTTTGGACGGAGCCTTGCGATCCGCAAGAATATTGAGGGCAAATGGAGCTACGTCGATGATGTGCAGCCGACCACCATAGAGGATATTGCTGCGTGTCCGGATGTCTTCGAACTTGAGGTCTTCGATCTCAACGAGGCGCAGACCAGTGTTCTCAAGGCGATCATTTCAGAATTCTCTCCGGTTCGTGACAATGTTGAAACGGACCTTGTTCGCACCTTCCACGACGCTTTTCTCGCTTGGCAGCGCAACCTGCCGAAGGCTGCGCTTACCGATCGCGCCCTCGGTGCCGAAGCCAAAGGTGTCCAGGATCTTGTTCGGGTGACCGGAAACGATCCGGTCGACATTCTTTTTCGTGGTCTGCCGGACATCGCGAACGCTGCGCCACTCGATATGCGTTCCCGCGATTACCTGTCGCTTGCTCGCCAGCAAATCGAAGGCGTTACGGAACAGTATATCGCCATCGCAGTTACCACCGCCCAACAGGTCTTTTCCATTGGTTATCATGACGATGCTCAGGATCTTCTTTCGGCGGCAATGCGTTGGGCATCCGAATTACATCCGTCGCTCTTGCATGAACCGTCTCTTGACAGCGTCTCGAAAGGGATAATCAATCGTGTGCGGGGCACGGAAACGCGCCGTGATACGGATGCATCTCTTGCACGAGCATTGTCGGCGATGCTTGTGGGCTTCGATTTTGAAAACTGGGACAGCGTCGTCGCTCGACGCTTCGCGCGTGAATTGAGATCGAGAATCCGTGAAATAGAAGATACCGTAATGACGTTGCACGGTGAGAAAATGGATGCCGCCCCCTTCATTATTCGCCGGATCGCAACGTATCTCGCAAGACTTGAAAGCATCGTCGGACCCGAAGCTGCGGCCGGGATGTTGAACTCCATCGGGAGGAGCTAATGAAACCGGTCTTATTGCAGGAAGCGGCCGTGGACACCAGGCGCCGTCATATCGTCCCATTGAGTGGCGGTAAGGATTCAACGGCACTGGCGATCTATATGATCGAGAACCATTCCGATCTGCCGCTTGAATTTCTTTTTACCGACACTGGCGCGGAGCTCCCCGAGACCTACGCATACATCAAGCGTTTCGAGGCGATATTTGGCGTGGAAGTCAAGCGGCTCACCGCGCTTGATCTGCCCGAACTACAGGTCAGGTCCAAGGATGGACGCCGCAGTCCTTTCGATGTCGTTCTTGATGAATTCTATTCGGGGTTCCTGCCAAATCCGCACGCTAGGTGGTGTACCCGCATGCTCAAGATCAAACCGTTCGAGCACTTCGTCGGCGATGACGAATGCTATTCATATATCGGTATCCGCGCCGACGAGAACCGGGACGGTTTCGGCGGCGCCGCGCGTAACCACACGGGCGGATTTGGCGCGGAACGGGTTTCAACAGGACGTACAATCTCTCTATCGTCAAAAGACAATATCCTGCCCGTTTACCCCCTCAAGGATGCAGGCTTGGGCCTCGATGATGTTCGGGAAATTCTTGAGATCAGCGGCCTCGGGCTTCCTGACTATTACCGTTGGCGTTCCCGTTCGGGCTGCTATTTCTGCTTCTACCAACAGGTTGGAGAGTGGCAAGGATTGCGGGAGGAACATCCTGATCTCTTCGAGCAAGCTGCCAGCTATGAGGCCGTTCGGGACGACGGCCGGCAGTTCACGTGGACGCAGCGACGCACCCTGCGCGAGCTCGCGGACCTGAAACGGCACTACGAAAGTCCGGTCGGTGAACCTGACGACGGCTGCGCTATCTGTCATCTCTGAAGGATTCTCGACGATGAAGAACCCGCTTGTTGAATTTCTGGCTGCTTATGGTCCGACCCCTGACGGCAACAACATGTATGACGAGTTTGTAGTCGCTGCCGCAAAGAAGGCTGGTCTTGCCGCGCTTCGAATTCCTGAAACCTACTCTCAGGGCATCATAGAGGCTCTTTCGGACGCAGTTCCGCGTTCGACGATCCTCACCGGCACGGCGGGCGATGGAAAAACCTATGTCGCAAGACAAGTTTTACACGAATTGAGCGGTGGTTCCCAAAACTGGTCCAACACCCGAAACATCCCCACGACATCGTATAAAGGCAGGACTGTACATTTCGTCAAAGACATGAGTGAGATCCCTGACAAGGACAAGGCTGACCTCCTCCCAAAACTTATCCAATCATTCACGGGACGCACCGACGATCTGTATATCATTTGTGTCAACGACGGCCACCTCCTCAAGACCTGGCGCGCTTCTTCGGACTCCGACCCGGATGCGCAGAAAATCCTTGAGACGTTTCAAAATCTTCTCAAGGACGACCGCGAGATTCCCGAGCGATACCGGTTCCGGCTCGTCAACATGTCGCGCCGGTCGCGTGCCGATATGTTCAACGAGATCGTCGACGCGATCTGCGAGCACGCGGGTTGGGCGGCCTGCCCGTCCGATTGTCCAGCCCTTGATCCGAAGCATTACTGTCCAATTCTTGCCAACCGCGACGAATTCCGAAAGAAAGGTCCAGCGACGCTTCGAGACCGCCTCAAATCGCTCATCGAGATCGCTGCGGCGGACGACGAGCATCTTTCGATCCGGCAAATCATAATCCTCGTGGTCAACGCTATCCTCGGAGATGCCAAGAACATCTATCGCACGCCACTTCTCGACTGCAATCGCGCGCGGAGACGGGGTCAGAACGACGAGAGAGAAGACACGAATCCATTCAACAACATCTTTGGCGATAACCATCCTCCGGCGCGGCGAAAAGTCTTTACGGCCTTCGCGACCCTTGCCCGCTTCGGGATCGGTTACGAAACCAACAACTACTTCGACGACGGACTCCTTTTTCCGCTCGACACGACCAATCTCCCCGATCATCCACGCTATGGCGACCACATATTTGCCGCACCGCGCGACAACTACAAGGAGAATCCTGCCGAGAGGTTCAGTGATCTCAGGACCAGAATAATCGCTCAACGCCGACGTCTCTTCTTTTCCGTGAACGATGTTCCCGGCAAGGATAACCGGGAAGAGGCGCCCTGGATTCTGACGATTCACCACCACGGAGACCTGTTTACCAACCTATTGAGATCGAAAGAGGATCGCGACAATGAGACATACTTCTCGACTCGCTTTCAACTCATGAAAGGGTTGAACCGGACATTGACCGGCGCTTTGACCGATACGAATGACAGACTCTGGTTGACACAACCTTCAGGGGTCTACCGCGGTATCAATGTTCCTCTCCTGGTCGGTGAACCGATCGGTTGGCGGGGCAGCCTTTATCATCTCTGTCTCAGGGAACCCGAGGTGCCGGGTCGGCCGCCACATCTCGAACTTCGCGCAGACAAAAAATCGTTGGTCCGCCTCGCCATAACACCGACGCTTTTCGAATATCTGCTCAGAGTTGCCGACGGAGCGCTCCCTACAAGCTTTTCGGGTCAGTGTTTCCAGGATGTCAGAAATTTCCAGATTCAGTGCGTGGGGGCCATCAGCCGGCTCATGAGCGAGCGTGATTCCAGTGTCGACTTCTTCGCCGTCGAAACCGGAAGGGACAAGCTTGACCGTCGCCCGATAGGCGTACTTTAGGAGATCTATCAATGATGAACCCGCTTCGACACGATCATATCCAGACTTGGGGCACCGACATGGTGGTTCAGGAAAAGATCTTCGGTCATCGCTATATCGAGGAACAGAAGGCCTTCATGCTCGTCCTTGAGGTGCTCGCCATTGCCCGCGTCATGCAGGTCGATGCGAATGGGAACCCTCACGACAAGATCGCGGTTTTCCGGCACCCTCGGATCGGGGACGCCCACGAAAACTTCGGGATCGCCCTGATCCGGCAGAGGGCGCTGCGTTATATTCTTTTCAAGGATTCCTCGCTCGATCAGATCCGGAACGACAGCAGTATTTCACAGGACCGACGGGTCGAGGAGTGGGTCAAGAAGCTGAATGAGGGGTATCGGGTCACAGTTAGAGGCGATCCGGTTACTTTCGACTATCTGCTTCAGCGATTCAAACACCAGTTCGACGATATCGTCCAGGCGATCCAGATTCTTCGGGGCCTTGAACTCGATTCGATCAACAAGCGGCGCTGGACGTCCCGGTTTCTCGTTCCGCGCGGACCAAATCTAAATTTTTCCGACTGTGATGAAAAGTTCGTGAGTGATCGCCGATTCTTCGGACGCGGTGGCGAGATGGTCTACCTCATGCTTAGCCGGTCATCATGCGCCAAGGATCTCGGAACATGTTTGACGGAAAATTTCTTCAGTCGTCACGATCCGCTTGATGATGTGGCCCGCATGCTGATGCCACCTCTACCCGTCGATATCTCCGGAAGTGCGCCCGTCGGCTATCTGCCTCTCCCGACTCATAAAGCCTATGATCGAATGGCCCTGGACTGGTTGTCGATTATTCGGCTTGAGGATCTTCCAGTTCCGCAAAAGCTCGAGCCGATCTTCCGAATCACGACACTCAATCTGGTTCGGTATTTTTCGGAACGAAGTCACGAAGTCACCGAACGTGACGATATCGATCCGATACCCATCGACATGACCTTTGGCAGCAAATCCGACTTTCGTTCGCTTGCCAAAAGCTATATCGGCCG
This sequence comes from Thalassobaculaceae bacterium, assembly GCA_963422445.2. Taxonomy (GTDB): domain Bacteria; phylum Pseudomonadota; class Alphaproteobacteria; order Thalassobaculales; family Thalassobaculaceae. Next base: position 6,019,666 of record OY729512.2, on the reverse strand, counting down.
ACTTCGGCGGATGATTGAAGAGGCTACGGAAACGTATATCCGGCAGACGCTCGAGGAAAAACCGGTTTGGAAACAAGCCAAGAATCACTCGAAGCAAGATGAGCGCGAAAAGCTCGCGCGAGCGACCATCAAGGATACATTCGGGTTCAGAAAAGTCGACGACCTTGATGCCGATAACGACGCAAAGGGAATTCTTGACGAATTCGTAACGGTCGCAAAGATACGGAGCCGGAACAACATTTCGACTCTTGTCGAGCCGCTCGGGAAGGCCGCGGGCTTCATCGATACGCGTCAGGGGATCGGGTCCTGGTTTGCCGCATCCGATGAAATGATCGAGGCTCTCGTTCTGGCAAGAGTACGGAAACCGCAGCCGGTAACAGACTTCCTTGGCGACCTTTATGCCTACTACGGGATCGTGATCGGACCTCGAGAGGCCAAGAAGGCATTTCGAACGCCCGCATGCGATATCTCTTCGTTTGAGGAGAACCTGAGGATGTTCGAAAAACGTCTTACAGGTCTCGGTTATGTCAAGCGCCTTTCCGACGATTGTGCCTTCGTTTCAAATCCGTATTCCAAGGAAAAAGCCTGATGACCGATCGTGCGACAACCGAACGTTCAGACCTGGTAGGACGGGTCGTTTGGGCTTTTGCCGGCAAGGGCAACGAGACCGTGACCCGGTCCATTCATCTCATAGCGGGCCTGCGGCCGGAACATCTTGCCGGCATTTCGCGAATGATGCCGGCAGACCTGGCCGGGACGGTCGTTCTGGCGATACGCAAAGACATCGAAGGGCTGACGGCCATGCTTCCGGCGGAGCATCTGACCGATCATCCTGCCGTCCATTATCGGAATTCGGACAAGGCCAACCTCATACTCGTTGCCGTCTCCGATTCCGAAAGGGAAACCGTGGGTGCAAGCCTTAACCCTGTCTCCCGAATCGACCGCAATTCTTTGCAGCAGATGTCCGATCTCTGGCTTGACGAGATCCTCGAACACGTACCGGCAAGAGCCGGAGGCGAGGAGCGTCGTGTATGGATTGAAGCCGCCCTCGACGGCTTCAACCGTTCGGGGGTTGCGAAGGAGCTCGACCAGTTCGCCGAATTCGCACGGCTCCTGCGCCAGCGCCTCGACAAACCCTGGGAAGAACGGATCCGGCTCGCGTTGCCTGCCGTCCACCTTCCGGTGAATTCCGTTGATTCCCTTCCGGGCATCAGTCTGCAACGGGACGAGCTGATTAGAAAATTCGAGACGCTGTTCCGGGACGCCGAACGCGACACTGCGGGCTATCCGTATCTCTTGGACAAAGGGGACAAACCTGTCGACCCCACCGTAGTTCTCAACCGGCTCGACGAACTTGGACCGGGCGGCACTGCCGAGGAGAAAAGGGGATTTGCAGCAATCCGTGGGCTTCTCGACGATCGTCGCAATCTCCGCCCCGGGGATTGGCGCGAGAGCCAGGAGGTTTTTTGCAAGGACGTCAACTGGAAGACCGTAGGCACTATCATCTTCGATATCAGAAAACAACGGAAATCGACCAATCTTGGCGATCGCACCTTGGAGTTCTTGAGGGCGGAGCATCACGCGGAACTCGAAAAAACCGATGAGGTCTATCTGGAAAATCTCAAGATCAGGGCGAAAACGTCCGATGATGATCACAACTTCTTCGATCGTTGGCAGGACAAAATCCGTGCTGCCAAATCTTCCCATCTCTACGAAGCATGGCGCCGTCACTTGTATCCTGACGAAGTCAGGGAGGATGACCTTCAGGTCGCGATACTGAAGGGCATACAGACCCTTCTAATGATGACTGCAAATGACGACGGATCCATAGCCACGGGCTCCCGAATCCGATTTGCAGTACGTCACGGCGAAAAACGGTCAACTTGGTCGAAGTTGGACGAGCGCGTCTATGCTCTATTGCGATTGGAAGGGCAACTGCTCGAGCAGGTTCTCGCACCTCACGTCCGGTTCGAGTTTGGGTCTTGGCTGGACCTCGACGCGATCGGAATGGCGAAGGGGCAGAAAACCAGGGCTTCCCGGCAGGTCGAATTCGAGATGTCGCTTATCGATAATGCTGAGGACAGTGACAAGATGTCTCCGCGGGTCCGGGTTTTCTGGGAACCTGGACATACAAGTATCGCGCTGGCCTTGCCCGCTGACATCGAGGCCCTGTACCAAGGCTTTGCCGGTGGCTCAATCCGAGTCCATCGGGAAACCTTCGCTTTGAAGCCTGGCGGTGAAGCCGGAGCGATGCCGGCGACTCTGGCCGATACCGAGAGTTTTGTTGATGTTGCCGGGCGCGGGGAAGGTCGTACCGCCACCCTTCGGAATACGCCGCCAACAAGGATATCTTTTCCGAGATTCGAAAAAATCTCAGTGGGCATGTCGAAGCTCTAGAACTTGATCCAAATGCGTTCGACGAGATTGCCAAGGCTCTCGATGTGTTCCGTACCGCCTTCGGCGAGGCAATTGAGAAGATCCACACGGACCCTCGCAATGCGTATCAGGATGGTATCATCGAACGGCAGACTGCGGCTTTTGGTGATCTTTGTCGTGTCGCCCGCTTGAAGCTGCAGGGTAGTACCGCTTGCCGTCATAACACCATGTGGATGACCGCGGAGTTCGGGATTGTCATATCGGAAAACGACAGGCAGGCGGCCATCATCCCCGGCTGGCATCCGCTCCGGATTATGGAACGCAGGGCCAAAGCCTTTGAGATGGCTGACTTCATCAGCAAGATGCTCGACACGGAAACCGTTTCAAGTGACGGGCTGGATCGGTCCTGTGCCGACCGTGAACAGCTTTTGAAGACCTGGTTCTACCCGGAAGTCGCGAGCGTTGGCCTCGAGACTTTCGCTGCGGTCGAGCATCGTGGCGGTTACAGCTTCGCGATTCCCGTTTCGTCGACGACGGCCGAATCCCGGGATCTGAATTCGACAACGGAAACGAGTGTCAGGGAATACGTCGATGTCACCCGACGCTATCTTGAGCTTAATCCGCATGAAGAGGGTAACTTTTCGACCGCGATCTTCAACTCCGATACGATCAGTCTTCCGGAGCGGATTGCGAACGAACTCAAGCGGCGCATGGCGCTGCAGCCCAATCTTCGGTGCAGCCTCCTCATAACACATGATGACCCCGCCTGTTTGCGCACGATCTACGCTGAGCAGAACGCCCGGCTGAACGGGCACTCGGTCGACGAAATCACCGAGGGCTTCCTGTCACGTCTCCGGATTGGTGTTGGCGCCGGCAATACTGGTCAAGAGAGGCAAAGCCGAAGCAGTACCGACATCGTGTTTCTGCATAATTCGATCTACCGTCTTTCCGAGCTGTCCTGGACTTCTCTCCCGGGGACGTCCTGGACGCTACCGGACTGTATCGACTTTCGAAACGCGATGATGCCGCGACGGATAACCGAAGGCTTTGGCGGCGGTGCTACCGCCGCCAAGGGGATCCAACTTGCGCTTTCGGCGAGTCATCCGCCGCGCGCCTGTGCGCTCTTTCTCGATCTTTGTTTTGCGGCGCACAAGGACCAACGCCATTTCCCGGAAGAAGATCGGGCTTTACCTGTCCGCAATGTCGATTGGGATTCCGGCCACGTTCGAAACATGATTGGCCACGCTCACGATATCGGCGCTTGGGTTGTCACGGTTGACAGTATGGCAAGCAGGAAAATGCTGATTGATAACGGAATCAAGGTGATACGCGACAAGGTATTGATCGATAGCGATATGCGGGTTCTCGTTTCATCACGAAAACCAAGCGAAAACTTGCGTTGGAACATGGTCGCCGATTTCGCGGCCATGGAGGATGTGGGGCTCCATGAATCCCCGGATACGGTTGCGGACGACGTGATCAGTTCGGTGGTCGAGGTCTGCGGCCAGAAGATCCTCGGTTCTGTTCGCTCGAGGACCGGCGCACGCGAGATTATCGGGATTGCCGCCGCGATCGCTATCGTCGAAAAGGCGGCGGAGGATCGAGAAAACAAACCGGTGTGGTTTTCGCTCGACGACAATCCTGCATTCTTTGGCCTCCGGGGAAGAATGGCCGATACGCTGGCGCTCCGCATCCAGAGCCAGGATAACGGCCGTTTCGTCATCGAGATGACGGTGGTGGAAGCAAAATGCGTTTCGGCTTCCGTGGAATCCGAGGAGGTGAAATCCTCCCGGCAGCAGACCGTCGCCACCCTCGAGACCCTTCGTACCAATTTCTGTGACCAAAAAGGGTCGCTGGCGCCTGAGGCTTGGGGCCTGTCGCTGCTTCAACTGCTAAGCCTGCGCCCCGATTACGTCCGGTTTTTCGCCGATAGGAATGATCTTGATCGCTTCCGGCGCGATCTTGCCAACGGTGCGGTGGACTACAAGGCTCGTGGCATATCCGTCATCGTCATACATGACGATGTTTCGGCTGGCGCCGTATACTCGGTCGAAACGATCCCCGACGACGATGCTGTTCAGCAGTACCGGGTTGGCCAGAGAGCACTTGGGAGACTCCTTGTTGGTGAGGATATCGAGAAAGAAACAGGTAGTCCTGAACCCGTGACACCACCAGTAACGCCACTCGTACCGCGATCCATCGAGTCTGTGTTGCCAGATCAAGCGCAAACACCTGAAAAGGAACCGCCATGCTCCGCTCTTAAGCCGGAATTTGCCACGGCGCTCCAGGCAGTTGCCGATGCCAATCGTGCCGATGAAGCGCTCGTCAAGATCAAGAACCAGGCCGAGCAAACCGCGAGAGACCTTCAGGCTGCGCTCGTGGAGTTTGGCATGACCGCCAGTCTGCACGATCCGGCGATAACGGTTACTCCGAACGGCGTACTTATCCATTTCAAGGGACATCCGTCATTTACGGTCAGGAGGCTTGAGCCAAGAATTCTTGAGCTTCGCACCACTTATGGTCTCGATGTCGTCGACATCCGGGCCGGTCTTGGGCGTATTTCACTTTTCGTCGCGGCGCGCAAGCGTCAGGTGGTTGACCTTGCCCAGGTCTGGCTTGATGCTTGGTGGCCGGAGACGGCCCCGGGCCATTTGGCGAACTTCCTTGTTGGTGTCCGCGAAGATAATGGCCAGCCTCTCTGGTTGAATCTCCAGGGCGGACACGGGAACAATGGGGAACACAGCCCACATACGCTGATTGCTGGTGAGACCGGCAGCGGCAAGGGTGTGCTGACGCAGAATCTGCTTTTGCAGATGATTGCCTTCAACGCGCCATCCGCGCTCCAGCTTTACGTCATCGATCCGAAACATGGTGTAGATTTCGCCTGGATCAGGAACGCGCCACATCTGGTGCGCCCACTCGTTACGGCCCAAGAGGAGTCTGTCGCAGTTCTGGAGGAGATTGTTGAAGAGATGGAGCGTCGTTACAAGCTCTTCGAGAAAAGAGGTGCGACTAAAGTGTCAGAATATAACGCCAAGGTCGAGTTCGAGGAGAAACTGCCGTTTTGCGTTGTCGTTCATGACGAGATGGCGGACTGGATGGCAATCGAAGACTATCGAAAATGCGTCCTTGAGTGTTTCAAGAGGATTGCGGCCAAGGCACGGGCTGCCGGAATTCATATCATCATGATTACCCAGCGCGCGGATAAAGACGCCATCCCGGTGGGGATTCGCGACAACCTCGGCAACCGACTCTGTCTCCGGGTGGCCGGGGAGGCCGGATCAAAACTCGCGCTCGGCAAGCCCGGTGCAGAGCGGCTCCTTAGCAGAGGACACGTGGCAGCAAGTCTCGGAGGCGATAAGCCGGATGATGATGAATTTTTCATCGCGCAAGTGCCATTCGCCTCCACGGACGATCTCACAGAACTGTCCAGAATAATAAACAATGGATGGCGCTGACGTGGATCTTGTCCGGGTTCCGGCCGGCCGATTCCGAAATCACGAGTTAATTGTATGCATAGGGATGTCGAAGAGATCGGCGTTCAGATGCCTTGGAGTATGGGTCTTGCATGGCGCAACAGAGGGGGATCATATCGAATAGTCACATCCGGGGTTGATAAGGCGGACATCCGACTCTATATTACAGTTCCATTTCAAGGAATTGAACGATCACCCGCAAGGCACCGGGCAAGGTCCACCGCAAGAGTTTGACACTGCTACAGGTCGCCGACACGTTCCCGGACGAAGATACCGCAAAGACGTGGCTCGCTGCTCTACGGTGGCCCGATGGCCCCTACTGCCCACATTGTGGCAGCGTCAACGTTCAGTCGAACATCAAACACAAGTCCATGACGCCCCGCTGTCGGGAGTGCCCGAACAAGCGCATGTTCTCGGTCAAGACGGGAACGGTCATGGAAGGCTCGAACCTCACATATCGCGTGTGGGCCGTCGGCACCGACCTCTTTACGACGAACATCCAGGGCATATCCTCCATGCGGCGGCCAGAAAGCTGCTTGGTTCATGCTGCATCGTCTGCGCAAGACATTCGCAGCCGAGGCCGGGCCTTTCGCCGGTCCCGTTGAAGGGGACGAACCCTATATGGGCGGGACACGCAAGACCATGCCGAAGGCCAGAGGCAAGGCGCTCACGGGGCGCGGGGCCGTCGGCCAGACGGCGGTTGTCGGCGCCGGGGATCGTGCGACGAAGGCCATCACTGCCCGCGTCATCAAGCAGACCGGGACGCCGCCCCTTCACGGCTTCGTCGCGCGGCAGACCTGTTAAGAACGCCACGGTCTACACCGACAAGGCCGCAGCCTATCGAGCACGCAGCGGTCAATCATTCGGCCGACGCATATGTCCGGGGTATGGCGCATACCGACGGGATCGGGTCCTTTTGGTCTACGCTCAAGCGGGAGCGCGCATGTGAGGATGACCACACGCCAGAGGCTGGATGGCCTGCGAAGCAATGTGACGCGCTCTTTAGAATATCAGGGAAACGTCGTGACCTTGAGCGCGCAGGACAGCGCCCTGCTGATCGAAAATGCGGCTTTGCGAACACAGGAGAAACAGGCTTTTACATCCGGTCGCTGGACGATCAGGGTCTGATGATTGCGGATTGCTCGCGCGACAACAGGATCCTGCAAGCTCGCCTCATCATTGACGGATAGTGCCATCTTGACGGGCTACGCTGATCGCATCAGTGCTGAACCAACTTCGGAGCTGATGCATGATCGATAGCAAGAAGCGTCCTATCCCGCGAGATCGACTTGCCGCCCACCGCGCACCAGCCCCGAAAGGCCGAACACGAAAAGGGCCACGACATGCCCGGCGCAAGCCGTGAAACTGTGCGACAGGCGGTCATGCGGCCCCTCACTGTGTGGCGGCGTGCCTTGAATGCAGCAACTGTAAAACCTCAGTGACCGTCTCGCTTGATAGCGACAATGGCGCTCTCCCGAGCGCCGGTGCCGGAATGGTGCCGAGCCCTTGCGAACATCTCTCCCGGAAAGAGGCAGTCCCCGCCTATCCGCCAAGCCTGGGAAGCGACCTCGAGCCGGATATCAGGCTGTTGTATTCAGCGGGGAGCCCGACGGAGCGGGAACCCGAGAAATCGCATAGGGAAGTTGGGCGCGGGACCGGGCTTGCGTTAACCCCTAAATGTGACTGTTCGATATAATCCCCCAACAGAGGCTGTTGCAGGTCTCGCAAGCCTCGCGTCCTGACGGTCAGACGTATGCGCCGAGAGCCGGCTTGTCGGTGGGTGATCAGAAAGAAGCGGCCTTTTGGTGGATCAGGACGACAGGCGCACCACCTCATTCCGTTTACCAGCAGAATGCTGAGTTGTCCACGCTACGCGCCGCCGTCCCGGTCGAACGCAAGTTGACATGTCGCGGGTACAGGCCCGTGTCGGAGCAACCGGGGGTCGGGCCTCCAAAATAACAAGGGGCCGGCGAAATGCCGGCCCCTGGGCCCCTGTACAGACCTTGTATCAGATGCTTTCGCCAAACGGGATATCGCGAAACCGTTTGCCGGTGGCATGGAACAACGCATTGGCCAAGGCCGGTGCGATCGGTGGAACGCCAGGCTCACCGACGCCGGACGCATGCACCGAAAACGGATGCTCGACGATGTGCGTATGGACGCGGTTCGGGAAGTTGTCCGCCCGGACCATCTGATAGTCGTGGAAATTCGACTGTTCAGCAGCACCGTTTTCGTATGTGACGCCACTGTGCAGGGCTATCGTCATGCCCTGAACCGCAGCCCCTTCCATCTGGCTGCGAATCCGCTCCGGATTGGCCGCAAAGCCGCAATCAATCGCCATATGGACTTCCGGAACCATTATCACGTCATTGACCACCTTCACGTGGACACAGGATGCGACATAAGTCACGAAGGATCGGTGCACGGCGAGGCCGAGGCCTTCGCTCTCAGGCATCGCCCGGCCCCAACCGCCTTTTTCCGCTGCCAGTTTCAGAACATGCTTCAACCGTATCGTATCGATCGGATATTCGTCGTAGACCTCGCCGTAATCCCAGAAGTCGTCCGGGAAATTCTCGGTCGCCGGATCCAGCTTGCGATCCGATCCGATCAGTTCCAGCATCATCTCAAGGTCGTCGCGTCCGAGTTCGTTTGCGAGTTCGCTGGCAAATGACTGGACAGCCCAGGCTCGCGGTATGTTCGATACAGACCGGAACCAGCCAATTCGGGCATGCGCCAGTGCTTTGCCGTTCTCGATGGCGATATTGGGAATCTCGAACGGCGTGTCGACATGGCCCATTCCTTGCTCGATAAAGAACTGGTAACCGCTGTCGGGCGCGAACGTTGACAGGATGGATGGTGCGACGGAGTTGTGCCGCCAACCGGTAACCCTGTTCCCGGCATCAAGGGCAGCCTCGATCCGCTCGACCGACGTGGTGTGGTTGAAGCTGTGGCGGATATCATCCTCACGGGTCCATTGGACCTTGATGGGCGTACCGTGTTTTTGGCTGAGCATGGCCGCTTCAAGGACGAAATCGCATTTCGACTTGCGGCCGAATCCGCCGCCGAGCAGCGTGACATTGACCGTCACATCGGCAATATCCATGTCTAACGCCTTTGCGACATCGCCACGCGCACCGAACGGCGACTGTACCGGCGCCCAGATCTCGGCCTTGCCATCCGCGACATTGGCAACCGCCACCGGCGGCTCCATCGGTGCATGCACCATATGGGCCTGGCTATAGTCCTGACCGAAGACTTTCGCCGCGTTCCTGAACGCCGCATCCGGATCACCGACCTTGCGTAGGACCTTGCCCGGTTGTTTCGCGGTTGCCCGCATCGCCGCCATATAGTCTTCAGAGTTGTAGGTTTCGTGCGGGCTTGACCCCCACTCAATTTCCAGTGCGTCACGACCCTTGATCGCCGCATCGGTGTTCGAAGCGATGACCGCAATTCCACCAAGCGGAGCGAATTTGGCCGGTGGCATTGAGGTCGGCAATTCGGTGACCGCCTCGACGCCGGGAATCTTCCTGGTTTCGCTGGCGTCGTAACGTACCGGCGCCGCACCGACGACGGGAGGACGGGCGACGACCGCCACCTTCATGCCAGGCAACGTCACGTCGGCGCCGTAAATGGCCTTGCCAGTCGTGATATCGTGGAGATCGGTAATACTGACGTTGCCTTTGCCGACATAACGAAACTCGGCTTCCTGTTTGAAGGTCAGTTGGTTGAACGCAGGGACATTTTCCTGCATCGCCGCCTCTGCGAGTTCACCGAAACCGGCTCGGTTTGAACCACTTGTGACTTCGTGGACGCCGACGGTTACGGAGTCCGGGGCAACCCCCCATTTTTTGGCCGCCGCGTTGGCCAGCATCTGTCTGACAGAGGCCCCCATCTGGCGCATTGACTGGATGTGGTGGCGCATCGAGCGGGAACCGTCAGTATCCTGGTTGCCGTATTTCGGCTCGTCACCCGGAGCCTGGACAATCGTCACTTTTGCCCAGTCGGCACCCATCTCGTCTGCCAGAACCATCGGCAGCGATGTGCGTGACCCTGTACCCATCTCGGAGCGATGGGCGACGATGGTGACAGCTCCATCCGGGCCAATCGAGACGAAGATTTTGGGATCGTAGCGTAGCCCGTGCGGCATGGCGTCGCCGCCGGTCTTGTAACGTGCGAAAGCCCCGGCTTCCGTTGCGAAGGCCGCAACCGCGAAAGCGGCAGCGCTCCCTTGGAGGAAATTGCGGCGGGAAACATTGATGAATGCCATGTCCGTGGTCTGGTGAAGGGGCTCTCTGCCAATCGCGTGTTCCATCATATGCAACATGGCTCATGCTCCCGTTGAGGCAAGACGAACGGCCGAAACGATGCGTTCGTAGCATCCGCATCGGCAGATATTGTCAGACATCGCCTGAAGAATCTGTTCGTCGGTTGGTTGCGGGGTCTCGGCCAGCAGACTTGCCGCCTGCATGATCTGGCCGGTCTGGCAGAAGCCGCATTGCGGGACATTGACCTCGCGCCAGGCGACTTGCACAGGGTGGTTGCCGTCCGGCGACAGCCCCTCGATCGTGGTGACGGTTTGGCCGGTGACCTCACCGAGTGTGATCTGGCAGGATTTAACTGCCTCGCCGTCGACATGAACCGTGCAGGCACCGCAGAGGCCGACACCGCAACCATATTTGGTGCCAGTCAACCCCGCCATGTCGCGAAGGCCCCAGAGCAATGTGGTATCGTCCGGACCATCCAGAGTCCGTTCCTCACCGTTGATCGTGACGTTTACCATTTGCACCTCTCCCGTTGATCTCGATATCGGTGTCGAAATCGGTCGGTGACCGATCCTTGTCAGTTATCATAGAGACATTGTCAGACGGCCAATTCTTTCGGTCAAGTGTGTCGTTCTGATGACCCGAACTGTTGATGCCAAGCTTACGGGGATCGATTGTCGGACCATATGCGTTTGAATCATTTTCGGGTTTTTCGAGATCGAGAGATGCGCTCCAATATGCGCCATGGTCGGGTTCGGGTAGAACCATCGCGCCCCGAATGCCGCTCGAATCGCATGCCGTCATGGCGGCACCGTTGGCGCAACAAACAGCCCGCCTGTTTTCCGAATGCATCTCGGCGACTGCCGCGGCGTTCTCAAGACACGGCAGTTTTGGACGCGCGGAGCGTTGCAAGTATCTGACATAACGGCCATTTGATCCTGTTCGTCCCGGCAGGCCGCGGCTCGGAAGTTTGCTGATGGAACAGTATTCAGGCGAAGGCGTACGAGGGCCGGCACCCCACATCCTGACGGGCAGGATGGCAAATTTCAATGAACACTCCGAGATGGTCCTGAACCCTGTTGCGGCTGGTTCCGGCGATCTTTGCTGCGAGCGCCGCGCCTTGAAAAAGCAATCAGGACAGCGCTCAAGGCCGTTGATGCGTGCTGCGATCTTTTCTTGACGGACTGCCACGCGGTGTTCGGGGCGGCCCGCGCGTTTCCTTCATCGTGCCGGCATGATGCAGCCACTCTGCGAGGTCGGCGAAGATTGTGTATCTGTTCAGCTTTTCCGAAAAGCCGATACTCAGCGAGGCTGACTGGTTCCGTGCGGCCAATGGTTACATCAGAGCCTTGGCCCGACCCGGGATTTCCTGGCCAGTCAGGAGCCGGCGATTACAACGCAGTCAAATGTCTCGATAAGTGATCCCGCAAACACAAGCACTGGTGGTTCGAAGCGAAAGGACCGAACGACTAGACCCCGCGGCGGTCGTGATAGCGCACCCGGGCCATGGGAAAGTTGAGCGCATCCTCGTCCGGCCCTTGGGCCTCAGATCAAGCAGGTTGTAGGTGTTGATCATCATGTCGAGACCTCGGCCAAAAGTCGAATAGGTGTGGAAGACCTGGCCCAAGCCGTCCTTGCAGAACACGCTCAGCCCGGCCCCTCGGTGCTCGGGAACCTGCCCGTCGCATAGTCGTATTCGACCGAGCCATGTTCCACCGCACCCGGTGTAAACGAGATCCTGTAGTTGGCGTTGAAATCCGACCTCGCCGACGAGACCCATTCGAACGACCAGCCCATTCGTTTCCGGAAGGCCTCTATCCTGCCAGCGGGGCACGGCTGACGGTGACAAAGGCCACATCGCGCTGTTCCAGATGCACGACGGCCGGGTCGATATGATCAGCCATCAGCGAGCAGCTTGGGCAACCTTCCTCCCAGTCCGGACCAAGCATGAAATGGTCGATTGGAAGCTGGCTCTTGTCGCCGAACAGCGAGGCCAGGGGTTTCTTCCTCGCCGGCCCTTCGAAGACATAGTCCTTTGCGACTTCTTCCCACGGGAGTTCGCGGCTGAGCGCCCCGCGTGCGCGGGTAGACTCTTTACTCCAACAGAGTCTTGCGGTTGGTGATCCAGCGCTTGCGATCAACGACGATATGCCTTGCCGTTTTTCTTCGTGATGTGAATGGTGTGTGGATTCAGATTCCGCTGACCGGGAGAACATCGGCATTCGACCGGACGCGGCGCGTAGTCCTGTTTCTTCCCGGTATCAGATTCGCGGCCTTTCTTTCAGCAACACCGCGAGACGGCGCGAAGCCTGGATCAGGGTTCGTGCGCGGTCAAGTGGCGTGGTCCATCCAAGGGGCCGACGTCAAGCTCGGATCGATACATGGAGCACCGAACCGGGTTCGGCAACAGCTTTTCCACTGCCTCCGGCCTGCGGTTCTTCGCAAGGCACGCCCGGTGTGATGTCTCGCAGGCCGGCATCGTCTGTTGCGAAGGGCATTCCGGAAGACAGATCAATGCTTTGACGGACCTTTCAACACCATCAAAAGAACGGATGCGCGGCACATGATTGAAAAGGCAAGCCTTGTAAAAGCCGAGAATGTTGATTTGCCGATATCGGGCCGGATCGCTTGCCTTGCCGTTCTGTTTACCTATACTCCGCCACCGCCGGGTGCGGCGCAAACAGGACTTTGCATGGCGGACGATAATCAATGACGAACCAGGTCAAGAAGGTCGTACTGGCCTATTCCGGTGGCCTTGACACCTCGATCATCCTGCGGTGGCTCCGGGATACCTATCGCTGCGAAGTGGTTACCTTTACCGCCGACCTCGGCCAGGGTGAAGATCTTGAGCCGGCGCGCAAAAAAGCGCGATTTCTGGGGATACAGGAGATCTTCGTTGAAGATCTGCGAGAAACTTTCGTTCGTGATTTCGTGTTTCCGATGTTCCGCGCGAACACGGTCTATGAGGGAACCTATTTGCTCGGCACGTCGATCGCGCGCCCGCTGATCGCCAAACGCCAGATCGAGATTGCCGCCGAGACCGGCGCCGATGCGGTGGCGCATGGCGCGACCGGCAAGGGCAACGACCAGGTTCGTTTTGAACTCAGTTATTACGCATTGAATCCGCATATCCGGATCATTGCGCCGTGGCGGGAGTGGGACTTCGCATCTCGCACCGATTTGCTCAATTACGCGGAATCCCGGCAGATCCCGATCGCCAGGGACAAACGGGGCGAGGCACCGTTTTCAGTCGATGCGAATCTTCTGCACGCGTCAAGCGAGGGCAAGGTGCTTGAGGACCCGTGGATCGAAGGGGAGGAATACATCTACTCCCGCACGATCTCGCCGGAAGATGCACCGGATCGGCCGACCTATATCGAGATCGGATTCGAAGGGGGCGATGCGGTTTCGATCGATGGCGAGGCGATGAGCCCGGCCACGGTGCTCACCGCCCTCAATACGCTTGGCCACGACAATGGCATCGGACGGCTCGACCTCGTCGAGAATCGTTTTGTCGGGATGAAGAACCGCGGCCTTTACGAAACACCGGGCGGGACGATCTTGCATGTTGCCCACAGGGCCATGGAGAGTCTCACTCTGGATCGTGGCATGGCGCATCTCAAGGACGAGCTGATGCCGCGATATGCCGAACTCATCTATAACGGTTTCTGGTTCTCGCCGGAACGCGAGATGCTGCAGGCCGCAATCGATCACAGTCAGCGTCATGTCACCGGCGTCGTGCGTCTCAAACTCTACAAGGGCAATACGATTGTCGTCGGGCGGAAAGCAGAGAAGAGCTTGTATTCGGCCGATTACGTCACGTTTGAAGAGGGCGCCGGCGACTACGATCATGCTGACGCGCATGGCTTTATTCGCCTGAATGCGTTGCGGCTCCGTCTCAACAAGATGATGCTTGGATAGGACGTTCGCCGGGTATGTCGCGGCGAGGGCTTGCCGGCTATCGTCCGTACATCGCCAGATTACAGTGTTGTTGCAGTCTGGATTGGCTGCGACGTTGCCCGGCTTGATCCCGGCCTGGACGGGGGTCACGTATTGCATGGGATTTTGTGCTGCATGGTATCGGGAATGCCAGTATTGCGTTCCCTTTCCGAATGGCAGATGCCCGATCTCTCGGATCGGTGGAACGGGCTGGTCTCACCGGGCTATTGTGACGGTATCAATCAACCGTTCACGGTCAGGAATTCTGTCGAACTCACGTTGTAACGTTGCGCGTAACCGCTCCGCTTCCTCGGCAATCCGCTCTGCATGGGTGGAATGGCAGCGAAACTGATCCACGACACAGCATGGATTCAGTATTTGGGCGGGGTTCCATCCCGGTCGCAGCCCGGATCGATGGCGTTCGTGGTCCTGTTCACCGGCGGGCGCCCGGCAATCATTCGGTAGCCTTGACAGTTTTCAATGCGGGCTTGGCCGTCGTGGATTTGACTGCATGCAAGGCGAACTCTGACGGGTATCCCGCCCGAGACGTGCTGTGTGGTTCAACCCTTAGATTTTCGGATATCGTTTCGGCCTTGACGACAAATGGCGGTTTCAAGGTCGCGTGCAAGCCCTGGTTGTACGGGACCCGGGTCATCGCCGTACGGCGCCGCGACCCGGTCAACGACTTCTGACCTCAAGCGGAACACTGTCAGGCGCCAGTTCGGTAGAGATCGCGTAACTAGACTCCGCAGGAATTGGAGCGGAAATGTTTGCCGGTGACTCGCCCGTTTCCGGATTTTCTCCATGTTGCCGTCGAAAATGATGGACAGAGAAGTCCCTGGCAGGCAGACATGGCCGCCGCCGTATATGGTGTGGTGTCGGGTGCGGGAGAACTGTTTTGAACGTGGCAGACGGGAAAACCCTGTTGATCCGAGGTGGACGGGTGCTGCTGCCCGATGGCAACCTTGAAGATGCCGATATTGTCATCGCCGGAACCGGGATCGCATCGGTCGGTGACGGTGCGGGGGCGGCCGATACCGTCCTGCAGGTCGACGGACTTTCGATTCTGCCTGGTATCGTCGATTTGCACGGCGACGCTTTTGAACGTCAGATCATGCCGCGGCCCGAGGTTTTCTTCCCGCTTGATCTCGCCCTCCGGGATACCGACCGGCAGATGGTCGCGAATGGAATTACGACAGCGTTTCACGGCATAACGTGGTCTTGGGAGCCGGGCTTGCGCAGCCGCGAGATGGTGATTGCCCTGCTTGACGCGATTGAAGCCGGGCGGAACAACTTCGGTTGCGATACCAGGTTTCATCTTCGTTACGAGACCAGCAATCTCGAAGCCGCTGACGAAATCGCCAGGTGGCTGGAAGCCGGCAGGATCGATCTTCTCGCCTTCAACGACCACCTCCCGTCGGTGGCCCGCAAAATTGCCGCCGGTCAGTCTCTTGCAACATATATGGAACGCACGGGCCTCACGCGCGAGGGTATCGCGGCGCTGGTTGATAGCTTGAATGACCGCGAACACATCGTGGCAGAGGCGGTCGAGCGACTCGCCGCAATCGCCCGTGGAAAACGGATTGCCATGGCCAGCCATGACGATGAAACAGCAGCAACGCGCCGGGCTTTTCATGCTCTCGGCTGCCGGATTGCGGAGTTTCCGTTAACCATTGAGGCCTCGCAGGAAAGCAACCGGCTTGGCGATGCGATTGTCCTTGGCGCGCCCAACATTGTCCGGGGCGGCAGCCATCTCGGCCAAGGCGGGGTTGATGCCGCGGCCGAGATCGCCGCCGGACGGGGAGATATCCTGTGTTCGGACTATTACTATCCGGCATTGTTGCAGGCGCCGTTCGCGCTTGTCGCCAGGTCGATCCGGACCTTGGGGGAAGCCTGGCGCATGGTCTCGTCGGCGCCAGCCCGCGCAGCCGGGCTTGCTGACCGTGGTGAGATCGCGCCCGGAAAGCGCGCCGACCTGGTGATTCTCAATTCGCCCGCCAACCGTCCGGCCGAGATTGCCGCGGTCCTGTCAGGTGGAACTCCAGTTTATCGATCCGGCTTGCTCGCGTGACGTGCAGACGACGGGGCTATTGTTTGCGCCCGAAGGTTCTTGTATTCATGAGGCTGTGTATTCGGGCTGTCGAGTAAGGAAGACCCCATGGACGGTGGCCGCCTGTCCGAGTGTAATATTCGACTCGCCACGGAGCCCGTTGATCAGTCATAGTGAATTGTGTGGGGCGATCAGACGCGGCCGATCTCCCTGTATGCCATGCGGCGGATTGCCATTCGAATCGGGGAACGATACCGAACATGATGTTTTCGGCTGACTTTCTCGACGAAATCCGCGCCCGTGTCAACGTTTCGGAAGTTGTTGGCAGATATACGCCGCTGGTTCGGCAAGGCGGCAGATTTGTTGCCCTCTGTCCGTTTCATGACGACAAGAAGCCATCGCTCAACCTTGTGGACAGCAAGAATTTCTATCACTGCTTCGCCTGCGGCGCGAATGGCGATGTCTTCGCTTTCGTGATGGGAACCGAAGGTCTGGGGTTTTCCGACGCCGTGGAAAAACTCGCCGGACTGGCCGGGCTCGAAATGCCGCGGCAGTCGCCTGAGGAGCGCCGGGTGGCGGCAGTCCGCAAGACCCAGCAGGATGTCATGGAGGCCGCCTGCACATTTTTCGAGACAATGTTGCGCGACACCGATGGCAGCGACGGCCTGCAATATCTGCGTGAGCGCGGTCTGATAGACGAGACTATCGCACGGTTTCGCCTTGGCTATGCGCCCCAAAGGTCGACCGCGCTTCGCGAAGCGATGGCGGTCAAGGGCCTCAGTCACGACTCCCTGCTTCAGGTCGGACTGCTGCGGAAACCCGATGATAACAGTTTGCCTTATGACTACTTCCGCGGCCGAGTGGTCTTTCCGATTACCGACCGTCGGGGCCGTGTCATTGCCTTTGGCGGTCGGGCGCTAGGCGACAGCCAGCCGAAATATCTCAATTCGCCGGAAACGGAGCTGTTTCAGAAAGGCCGTGTCCTCTACGGGCATGCCCAGGCGGCGGAAGCTGCCGTCAAGACCGGCGAAGTCATCGTTGCCGAAGGTTATATGGATGTGATCGCGCTCGCTCAGAACGGATTTCCGCAGGCCGTCGCTCCCCTCGGCACCGCGCTGACCGAGGACCAGATCAGGGTGCTCTGGCGTCTGGCACGAGAACCGGTCGTATGTTTCGACGGAGACCAGGCAGGGCAGAAAGCCGCTGTCAGGGCGGCCGGACGCGCACTGCCAATTCTCGCGCCAGGGTGTTCCTTGCGTTTCGTGTTGCTGCCCGCGGGGCAGGACCCCGACGACCTGGTCGGGAAGGAAGGCGCCGGGGCGATGCGCAAACTGATCCATGCGGCGACCGGGTTGGCGGACTTTATCTGGAATGTCGAACTGGGCTTGCAGCCGGTCGACACGCCCGAGCGATGGGCGGATTTCGCCCGACGCATCCGTGGCCGCGTGCGGGAAATCGCCGACCGCGGCGTTCAGGCCGCCTATCACGATACTGTGGAAGCGCGCCTCCGGGCCGCCAGGGGTTCTGCATATGATCGCGGCTGGCCGGGGATCGGCTGGAACGGAGGGGCAGCGCGGCCGGTGCCGCGTGGCAGTTCTGCTGCGAGGGCCCGGGTCAGCGATGTCCTGCCGCGCCGTCAGGACGCCTGCGTGATTGCAGCTGTTCTGAATCATCCGGTATTGCTGGAGGAATTCGGTGAAACGCTCGGACTCTTTCAGTTCGAAGACACATTCCTTGACAGACTGCGCCAGGATATTCTAGACAAGGCGTTTTCCGAACCGGGTCTTGACGTAACGGGGCTTCGAAACCACTTGAAGGCCTCAGGTTATGACGATGATTGTGGCGGGGTATTGGGGCAGGATACGCTGCATCATGCCGCTTTTGCACGTGCCGAAGCAAGTGTCTCGGATGCTCGTGCCGGTCTGTGTGAGCTCCTGACGAGACTCCGCCGGCATCAGTTGCAGAAGCAGTTGGAGGATGCGACTCAAGCATTCCAGGCAGTAGGCAGCGAGGTCAACTGGAACCGCGTCGCGGCGCTTACCGGGATGCTCAGCGAGATTAATGCGGGTCCTGCGTCCGGGAACGCAGTATGACTGCGGTTCGACCAGGCGGGCAATTCAGGCGAGAGGCGACGGACATGGCGAAACAGGCTCTGGCGACGACCGTGGTGGAAACGCCGGAACGTGAAGAAAACGCTGACGGGCCGCTCATGGACAAGATGAACCAGGCGGTCAAGAACCTCATCAAGAAGGGCAAGGAACGGGGATATCTGACCTATGACGAGGTCAATGCGGCGCTGCCGCAAGGCCAGATGTCGTCGGAGCAGATCGAGGATGTTCTTTCGTCGCTGAGTGAAATGGGCGTGAACCTCGTCGAGAGCGAGGAGAGTGAAGACACGCCGGCCGAAGGAGCGGCCAGTCCGGAAGCGACCACATCCGGCAATGTTGCCGAGGATGACGTCGGGCGGACCGATGACCCGGTTCGCATGTACTTGCGGGAAATGGGCGGCGTCGAGTTGCTGTCCCGCGAAGGTGAAAGAGCCATCGCCAAGCGTATCGAAGCCGGCCGGGAGCTGGTCATCAGCGGAATACTGGAAAGTCCGCTGACCTACAGCGCCTTGCGGGTCTGGTCCCAGAATGTGAAGGAAAGCCTGCAGCCGTTGCGCGAAATCATAGACCTCGACGCGACGTATGGCGGAAACACGGAGGCTCCGAACGCCAAACCGAATGGCTCGGGCGGCGGCATCGCGATACCGGCCTTGCCGAAAACCGCCTCGAGCAATGGCATGGCCAGCGATGACAACGATGACGACGAGGAAGAAAACAGCCTGTCGATCACGGCCATGGAAGCGGCTCTGATGCCAACGGTGATGGAGACCTTCGTCGAAATCGATGCGATCTACGCTCAACTCAAGAAAGTGCAGGACCGGCGGTTCTCACGTATCCGCAGGGGGCTGCCCCTGACGATCCAGGGTGAGCGCCGATATCTCAAGCTGAACAATGAACTGATCGAACGGGTCAAGGAGCTGCGCCTGCACAACAACCGAATTCAGGATCTGGTGGACAGGCTCTACGATCTGAATCGGGACCTGGCATCGTCGGATTTGAAACTCATGAAGCTCGCGGAAAAGTGCAAGATCAAGCGCGAGGATTTCCGCAAGCAGCATGAAGGTCATGAACTGGATGCCGGCTGGCTGGAGGAGATCGCAACCCTGAGATCGCCGGCCTGGTGCAGATTCGCCACCGAATACGCTGATGAGATCCGGCAAGAGCGGAAAAAAATTGCTGATATTGTAGCGAAGTCAGAGCTTCTGACCCCGGATTTCCGACGCATCGTCAAGATCGTGAGGAAGGGGGAGCGCGAAGCGGCCCGTGCCAAGGACGAAATGGTCAAGGCCAATCTGCGTCTCGTGATCTCGATCGCGAAGAAATATACTAATCGCGGATTGCAGTTTCTCGACCTGATTCAGGAAGGCAATATCGGGTTGATGAAGGCGGTCGACAAGTTCGAGTATCGTCGCGGCTACAAGTTCTCGACCTATGCGACCTGGTGGATCCGGCAGGCGATCACGCGTTCGATCGCGGATCAGGCCCGGACCATCCGTATTCCGGTTCACATGATCGAGACGATCAACAAGCTGACCCGGACGTCACGCCAGATGCTGCACGAGATCGGCCGCGAGCCGGTTCCGGAAGAACTTGCCGAGAAGCTGGTGATGCCGCTGGACAAGGTCCGCAAGGTACTGAAGATTGCGAAGGAACCGATCAGCTTGGAGACACCGGTTGGTGATGAGGAAGACAGCCATCTTGGTGATTTCATCGAAGACAAGAATGTCGTGCAGCCGCTTGACGCGGCGATCCAGGCCAATCTGCGCGAGACCACGACGCGCGTGTTGGCCAGCCTGACGGCGCGCGAGGAGCGTGTGCTGCGCATGCGTTTCGGTATTGGCATGAATACCGATCACACCCTTGAAGAGGTCGGACAACAGTTCTCGGTGACCCGCGAACGAATTCGCCAAATCGAAGCGAAGGCGTTACGCAAACTCAAGCATCCGAGCCGTTCGCGCAAACTCCGCAGTTTTCTTGATTACTGAACCGAACGATCCGGCGCAGCAATGCGGTGCCAGATTACTTCACCTGTCCAGGTAGCCAGGTTGCGAGTTCCGGCAGCCAGATCAGCAGTGCCAGTACAAACAGTTCGATCAGGATGAAGGGCAGGGCCGAGGTCACGACCTGGATAATTGTGATGCCGGCGGGCGCCATTGCCTTCATGACATAGAGCAGCAGGCCGAATGGCGGTGTCAACAAGCTGATTTCCATTGTTATCAGCATCAGCACCATCAGCCATATCGCATCGATATTGAAGGCGACCTGCAACGAATGCGATCCCAACAGAAAGAATGGCAGTGTCAGCAACAACATGCTGACCTGATCCATGAAGGCGCCAAGAAACAACAGGATTGCCATCATCGCGATGACGACCGTCAACGGTGTCAACTGCATTTGTGTGACCTGATTCAGTAGGCCTTCGGTCGCACCGGAATTGGCGAGAGCCTGGCTGAAGATCAGAGAACCGGCGATGATGAACATGATCATCACGTTGATCTTCGTCGTATCCATCAAGGCCCGGGCAATGGCGCGCCAGGTGAAGTCGGCGCCTTCAATTCCCGAAATCCGGATCACGGTGCGGAACAAACGGAAGAAGTAGCAGATTGCCAGCGCGGCGAGGCAACCGAGCGCAGCGGCTTCGGTCGGCGCAGCGATCTTGAAAAATATCGTGCCAACCACGACCACGAAGATCACCAGCAATGGCAGGATGTAAAACAGGAATGGCAAGACGCGATTGATGCCGGATCGCCACTGGCCATCGTAACGAGCGTTGACAATCTGCCGGCCACGGCAGTTGATCGATATCGTTACGGCCTGATCAAGGTCACCGTGATCCGGGATGTAGGCTGGTGCTAGCGCCGGGTTCAGGCTGCAGCGGCCCACGACATAGATGAAGAACAGCAACGCCATCAGGATCCCCGGCACGATTCCGGCAATCAGCAGTTTCGCAACGGATTGCTCGGCTAGGCTGGCCAGCAGCACGGCAAGCGCCGACGGTGGAATCAGCATGGCGATACCGCCGACGGCCATGATCGGTCCCATGGCAATGGCTGGCTGATAACCGCGCTTGATCATGTCCGGAAGCAGGACGGAACCGAGAATCGCGGTGTTGGCGATGGTGGATCCTGACAGCGAGGAAAACACCGTGCCGCCAACGATTGACACGACGGAGAGGCGGCCGGGCACTCGCGCAATGAGTCGATCGACCGCACCAATCGCCTTGAAGGCTATGCCGGTCTGCAACAGGATTTCGCCCATGAGCAGGAACAAGGCGATCGGCGTCAGAGTGAACTTGATGGCGTTGTGGAATTCCATAGGCATGAATTCCAGGCCGATATCGCCATTGACGAACAGATAGGTGCCGAGGACATTGGCGGCGATGAATGCGAACGCGACCGGCAGGCCGAGGAACATCAGCAGGCACACGCTCCCCAGAAGCAGGGTGAAGGCGTAGTACCACTCCAAGGCTACAGACCGGGGCTGACCGGGATGCCGCCGTCATCATCGCCAGTGCGGCTGGCGCGGCGGATCCGAAACAGGAATTCAATCGCAAGCAAGAGGAACGAGGCCGCGAACACCGTTAGCATGTACCAGTTGTCGATACGCAGATCCTTGTCGGGAAGTGTTCCGTAGTCGAATTCGGACAATGCTGCCCGGGTTCCATAGTAACAGAGCGTCAGACATAGCAGTGCCGCGAAGGCGTCAACGGCCTGTTCCAGGCGGATCGCGACGGCCGGCGGCAGTGCCGAGACCAGGACATCGACCCGGACATGCGCCCCAAGGTGCAGAACACGGGGTGCACCGATGAAGACGCCGACATACAGGGCATATTCGACGGCTTCATAGAGCCACCACATGCTCCCCCATCGCAGGCTGACCAGGACAAGATTCAGCGGGATCAGGACAGTGATCAGGCCGATCAAAATGGCGGCAACGGCCGCGAGCGCGAGATTGAGCCGGTTGAAGCCGTTTTCGACAGTATCGAGGCACTGGGGCATGCTTTGGACCGTCATGGTCATGACATGAACGTGCCGGGAGGGGCCGGTTCGCCGGCATGGCGTCCTGGCCCCCGCAAGCAACGTTATCTGGTGAACAGCTTCTGCAACGCTGGCCCGTGCTCCGGGCTGCGCTCGCGGACTTCACGCCATGCGGCGGATGTCGCGGCGGCAAGCCACGCGTCTGCTTCGGCGCCTTCAAAACTGATCGTTTTCATGCCTTCGCTTGCCATCCAGTCCTTTTGCTTCTTCATGGCCGCCAGGAACTGCGGGCCGGTCGTTTCGCCCCTGCTTTCGAACCCGGTGGCAACGCTCTCGAGGAGGTCCTTCTGTTTCGCGGTCAGACGGTTCCAGGTTGTCAGATTGACCAGGGTATGCAAGGTGGCATTGTAGAATCCCGGCTCAACCCGGTATTTCGTGACCTTGATCCAGCTTGGAACCCAACCCAGAGCCGGCCAGCCATAGCCTTGGACCGTATTGTTTTCCATATAGGTATAGACTTGCGCGATATTCGAGGTTTGCACCGTGGCGCCAAGGGATTTGAAGAAGGCTGTGTAGACCGGCGAGACGCGCAGGTGCAAGCCGCTCAGATCGACTTCGGTGATTGGCTTGTTCAACCACAGGAAGAACGGGCCGAAATCGTGATGGCGGGCGAGAAAGCGCAGGTTCTTGGCGGCGAACAGATCCTGCATATAGTCGATCCCGCCATTCTCGCGGAGTTCGGCATAGGTCCGCTCCGACAGGCGCAGGGCAGCACCTTCGGGTATGACATTTCCAAAATAGGCTTCCGTACATCCGACGACGTCATAGGCGCCCCGCGCCATTTTCTGTGTCAGCGTGAAGGGGCTGCCGATGGCGGGAGCGCCACCGACCATCTCCAGGTTTATGACGCCCGCGCCTTGTTCGTTGACTGCCTTGACCAGCGCCTCGAACGGTTTGCCCGGCGGGCTGCCGATTGGAAAGCAGCTTGCTGCTTTCAGGGTCACTTCTGCTGCAAACGTCGTTGTGACGCTTGTCGCGATGAGGACGGCCATGGCCGCAAACACGAGTTTGAGGCGGCGTATACTGAACATGAATGATCTCCCACAATTTGAATTCAAGTCTGCGGCGTAATCCTGCGTTTCCATCACCTGCGTCGCAGAAACCGGCAGACGGCAGCCGATCAACAGAATAGTATCCATTTTCGACCATCGTTGAAACCTTGGTCTCCTGTCTCACGGAACTTGCGCCGAGATGGCGTGCCGGGTTTCCCGGGTTGACGATTGTCAATTCCCGTAACAGGGGAAGCGGAACGGCGGGGAGACCGGCCGCGTTGCGCAGTCTCTGGCACGTTACCGATGGACCAGACTGTCTGTCATGCTACCGGCCGATCTTCTGCCACGATGTCTATGACATTGACTGCTGTCAGGAGCGCATTTTCCGTCACCAAGCGCGCCGTCATCCGGCTTCAGGAAAAACATCGGTTTGCGGGCTTCTTTGGCCAATGGCATGAGACTACGGAAATATTTCAGGGTCGTCAGGCAAATGAGGATCTTGGTCCGCCGTCATGTCTTCCGTAAGTGGATCGTGGGTGACAGCCTCGTGATAGATGTCAAGTATGCGATTCATCCAGCGTGCATAGGCTTAACGGGCCGGTCAGGACGAATGGCGTGCTGTATGATGATGTAGCCAACAGGGTCCATGGCCCCTTCGGGAACATCAAGACCTAAAACCAGGTTGTGTTCGCGTCTTTCTTTCCATTTTTCTCGCCAGCGGCGTAGGATCGGGCCAAGAGTCTTCAAGGCTTGAAGAAAATGGAGATCCGGGGCAAGGGGCACGACAATGTGATCGGCCGCAATCAGCATGGCTCTGTTGAAGGGGACAGGATTCGGGCCGACATCCAACAGCACGAGGTCTGCCTCAATCTCGTTCGCTGCCTTTTGGAAAATGCGCCATAGGGCTGAAAGGACACGGGATGCGCGTGGTTAACGATCAAGACTGTCCGGCCATTGACTCGATAGATGATCTTCGGTGGCCGAGAGCGCGAGGTTTCCGACGATCAGTCCGATGCTTGGTGCCGCATCCTTGATATGGGGTGATCCAATGTCTCCGGTCCCATCGAGCAGAGGTTGGAGAGCCGCGGACACCGTTTGCTCCGGACCGTCGTCGCCCCATGGATATTCTAGCCGGTGTTCCTCAAGAAAGATGCTGGTAAGATTGGCCTGCGGGTCGAGATCTGCGGCGACGACGGTCAGTCCGAGATCGGCATACATCCAGGCAAGATAGAAAACGAGAGAGGTCTTGCTGACGCCTTGTATGACCCGCCTTAGCCCCTTTGAACAAAGGGTTATCTACAGTTGTTGTGGCCGCGAATTTTGTGGAAAACTGCCGCTTTTCGGCGACCAACGCCATGCCATGGCCCAGTCACTGAGTACGGTTTGGGACTGCTGCGGCTCCGTCGTTAGATGGAAAAGCAGTGCGGGGAAAGCGGCCGCTTTCCCCGCGGGGATGAGTCGGACCGTCTACGCGCCAAGGACACGGATCCGCAGCGGAGCTTGGTCGGCTCATCCCTTGTTCGTTCCGTGTGTCCTGAACGGATGCGTGGGTGTGAGACCCGGATTGAGTTGCAAGGACAGGAGTCACGGGACATGAACCAAGAAAAGGTAGTCGCCGGAATCGATGTCAGCAAGGCCACTCTCGACGTCCACATCGCCCCTTCGGGCGAGGCGCGGCAGTTCCAGAACGACGCCGGCGGCCGCCGCGGCCTTCGCAAGATGCTGCACAAGGCGAAGGTCGAGCTCGTCGTAGTCGAGGCCACGGGGCGCTATCACAGGCCGGTGCACATCAGCCTCGACGATGCAGGCCTCCGTGTCGCCGTGGTCAGCCCGCTACAGGCTCGGCGTTTCGCCTAGGCCCTCGGCCAACTGGCGAAGACCGACCCCATCGATGCGGCCATGCTGGCACGCCTTGGCCAGGCGATGGACCCGGATGCGACGCCGCCACGCAGCGGCGCTCACGTCCGGCTCGGCGACCGCGCCCGGGCGCGTGCACAGTTGGTCAAGACCAAGACCGCGCTCTCCAACTCCATCAAGGAATACGAGACGCCGGAAACCGTCGCTGCGTTCAAGCAGTTGGTCGACGACATCAATCGAGAGATCAGCCGACTCGAGGCCGCGACCCGCGTCGTCATCGTCGACGATCCCGAGCATGCTCGGCGCGACCGCATTCTGCGCTCGATACCCGGCATCGGCCCCGTCACCGCCGCCGTGCTCTGTGCCGAGATGCCGGAGCTCGGCACCCTCGGTCGCCGCCAGGCCGCCTCCCTGGTGGGTGTCGCCCCCTTCCCGGACGACAGTGGAAAGAGGGTCGGGAAGCGATACTGCAAGGGTGGCCGAGCCGTGCCTCGAAACGTCCTCTTCATGGCCGCGATGACAGCCAGCTTGTACAACGTCGAGATGAAGCAGCTCTACCAGCGCCTGACCGAAGAGGGCAAGCCGCACAAGGTTGCGGTGGTGGCCGTCATGCGCAAGCTCATCATCCTCGCCAACGTGCTCGTGCGCGAGGACCGCGAGGGGGCGCCGTCCGCTCCCACTCCGATCACTGCATGATTGTCGGGCCTGTGGAGAAATCAGTTAACGTCGCTGGATGAAATATCGGTAGACCGCCTTCAACCCCCGAGTCCGGGTTGACTGCAAACACGGATGCTCCGTTGTTGAAGAATGCGAAGGTTTTCATGTGGCATCCCATACGGTTACCGCAACTTGTGCCGGTTGAAAGTCGAATGCAGGGGCGGATTTCCGTTCTTTTCCAGTTCAGCGCGCGCCATTGGAATGCCAAGGCCAAAGCGTTGCGCAAAACCCAGGTTATGCATGATCTTGGCCAAAAGCGGGTTGTGGTAATCGGTTCGCCCCTGTCCAGAATTTTCTCCCGTGACCTGGCCGAAGAGTCCACACGGGATCATGATTTCAATGCGGTCGCTATACCAGTGCATGTGGCCGGAGCGTTGGTTCTGTCGTAGCTCCGGTGCATCGCCGCATTGCGCGTGAGCTGCTGGAGGGCAGCAACGGAATAATCCGGCTGAATGACCTCGGTGTCCGTTTCTGCGATCACGGTGCGCGACGCAATATTTTGCCGCAAAAGGTCGTCGAGAGATCCCGGGACATTGGCAAGATTGCCGTTCAACTTCCAGTTCAGGACCGGATCAGTGACCTTGTATCCGTCAAGACGCAGAAACTGTACACATACACTACTGGATTGATCGTTACAGGTATATCCATTATTGTGTTCTTCTGATTTATCGATCCCGGAGGTCTGCAAGATGCGCCCTGGTGTTTCATTCATGCTCACTTCGGGCGACCGGCGTCGCCTTGAAACGGTTGTCCCGGACCCGAAGAGCCCGCAGACGCATGTCTGGCGGGCGCGCATCGTTCTTCTGAGCGACGATGGGCTCGGCAGGATGGCCATCATGAGAGAGACCGGCAAGGCGAAGAACAGTGTCTGGCGCTGGCAGGACCGCTTCTATGGAAGAGGGTGTGGACGGACTTCTGCGGGACAAGACGCGTCCGCCGGGCAAGACGCCTCTGGCTCCTGAGCCGGTGGCGAAGATCGTCGGGTTGACCCACACCTCGCCGCCTCATGCGGCGACCCACTGGACTCTGCGGGCGATGGCGAAGGCTGTGGGGGTGCCGCTTCGAGGGTCTGGGCGGTCTGGCAGGCGCATGGCCTGATGCCACAGCGCTGGCGGCCGTTCACGCTTTCGAACGATCCCGCCTGCCTCGAGACGCTGACCGACATCGTCGGCCTCTCTGTTGCGCCGCCGGCTCACGCGGTCGTGCTGTCGATCGATGACACGTCGCACAGTCAGGCACTTGACCGCACACAGCCCGGCCTGCCGCTGAAGAAAGGCCGCGGCGCTACCATGACACATGATTCCAGGCGCAACGGCACGACGACGCTGTTTGCCGCCCTGACCGTGCTCGACGGCACGGTCATCGGCCAGCACGCCAGTCGGCATCGCCACCAGGCGTTCCCGAGATGCCTCAACCGCATCGCGCGCACGATACCCGCCGGCGTCCCGGTCCATGCCATCCTCGACAACGACGCCACTCACAAGCACAAGGACGTCCAGGTCTAGCTCGCACGCCATCCGCGCTCGACCTTCCACGTCACCCCACCTTGAGCACGTGGCTGAACGCGCTCGAAGGCGTCTTCGCCAAGCTGACACGACGCCGTCTCAAATACGGCGTCTGCCGCTCCGTACGCGACCTCCAGGACGCCATCCGCCGCGTCATCGACGAACACAACACCACCGAAGCCAAGCCCTTCGTCTGGACCGCCGATCCCGATACCATCATCGCCGCAAGAAAAAGAAGGGTCCAAACGTTGAAATCAATCTGCTAGTGTGCCGGTATCCGGCAGATCGTTTGCGAAAGCGCAGACTTGCCGGCGAATGCTCTTCTTGCTGAATACACTGCGTTTCCTGGCGGCCAGATGCGATTTACCGCCCGACAGCACTGCGGCAAGTTCAGTGTCCGTGTAGGCAGTCATCAGGATCTCTCGCTACGCCAATTGCGCGATCCACAGGTCTTGAGGACGGGTTTGTCCAGCTTCCGCCGCAATCTCTTGCTGGCCGGGTCATATGGCATTTGCAACCAACAGGACATGATCAGAACTCGGAACCTTCAGAAGTCATTCTGATTATTGAAGTCATGCAGGGATCTCCGGATGCTTTCGTGATCCCGGCCGCGGGTGGTGTCAGTGGGAGATGTCTGAACAAGGTCGGCTCCTGTCAAATTCATCATGTTTCGGGAGGCCGGCGCCCTCCAGAATGCCCGCATCGTCGAGTCCGGCGCCGAAATCCGCATGGTGCCGTGATCGGCCCAGAGCGTCCGTACCGTGATCGCATTGACGGCAAGCCACACGGTTGGGGATCGCTATCCGGCGTCGCGGCGAGCCAGCTTGATGGCGGTAGACTGCGGCTGGTGGTGATTCAGTGACATGTCCGGACTAGCGGTCGGCCTGTATGGCGTTCGCGGCGCGATTCGCGGGATCGCCGTAACCGCCGCCACCAGCTTCCAGCATGACGATACGATCTCCTGGCGACAGTTCGATCCGGGCTTTCGGGTCGACGACTGCGCCATTGACCTCATAGCGCCGGAGACTACCATCGCGTCCTCCGGCCAGGCCCGTGGCCGGGAATTCAGTCCGTTGACCCATCAGGGCGATCTCCAGCAAATTCCCCGTATCGTTGCGGAACACGACCTTTTGACCCGCGCCGCCGCGCCACTGTCCGGCACCACCGCTGTTCGACAGAATTTCACGCGCCTCAACGGTCATGGTGGTGCGGCTTTCCCAGATTTCAGTCGGAACCACCGTCATGTTCGATGGCGCCGGCGTTACCGCACGGCCGTCGAGGCCCTGCATCGCGCCGAGGCCGCCGGCGAGAAAAAACAGCGACGAAATATCCTCGCCGTCGCGGTGCCGGCCCTGGACACTGAAGACGTTCATCATCGCGCCGTCGGCCTGAACCCGGTCGGGGAGGGCTGGCGCCATTGCGCCCATCAACAGCGGAACCACGAAATGGCCGACCGAATGGCGGCCGCCGGTCGGCCAGGGTGGCTGGGCGTTGAGTACACAGTCCTCGGGCGCCGTGACTGCAATCGGACGTCGCGTGCCTTCATTGTTCGGCAGATTGGGAATGGTCAGACATTTCATCACATAGTTGGACTGGGCAATTGTGTAACAGAGCGGAACATTGATCGACGCGCGGACCGGGCCGTCTGTCCCGCTGAAGTCGATCGCGACATCGGTGCTGGTGACATTGATTGCTGCAGTCAGGCGAAGGGGATGTCCCGGTCCTTCGATACAAATGGAATTGCGATAGATACCATCCGGGATTGCGGCGATGTGGTCCCGGATGGCAGCTTCGGAATGGGTATTGACCGCATCCGAAAGGCTTTCGATCTCCTCGAGACCATAGTCGTCCATGAATTCCAGCAAAGCGCGGCCGCCGACATCGTTACAAGCGACATTGGCCATCAGATCGCCGATAGTCTGTTCCGGCACCCGGACATTCGTCCGGATCACATCCACCAGCAGGGTATTGAGGACGCCGCCATCCTGCAGTTTGCAGACCGGCAGCCGCAGACCTTCGTGGTAGATCTCGGTGCAATCGGAAGACATGCCCTTGCCGCCGATGTCCGGCAGATGGGTGACACTCATGGTATAGCCGACAAGAGTCTCGCCTCTGAACACCGGGCGCATGACATTGATGTCGAACAGATGTCCGGTACCCATCCAGGGATCATTGGTCATGACGATGTCGCCGGGCCGTAGGGTTTCCGGCGGAAAGACGTTTAGCATGTGAGCGATGGTTCGCGGTGCTGTGCCGGTAAAGGACGGTACGGAATAGCTGCCCTGGGCAAGCAGCCGGGCTCGAGCGTCGAAGATCATGCAGGAAAGGTCATAGCCCTCGCGGACATTCATCGAGAACGATGTCCGAACAAGCGAGAGCACCAGCTCATCGGCAATGGCAACCAGCCGGTCCCAGAGGATCTTGAGGCTGACCGGATCGTATGTATTCATTCCGCGGCTCCATTCGATGTCAAAACTGCCACCAGATTGCCCAGATTGTCGACCGTGATCCGGTCACCGGAGCCGACCACGGTTGTTGCCTCGTTTTCGAGGATCAGCGCAGGCCCATCGACTGTCCGGCCGACATCAAGGGCATAGCGGTCGACAAGAGGCCAAGGCCCGAAAGCCATCGCCTTGTCGTCCCAGGATTGTACGGTGCCGACCTGGACCGGACCGTCTCGGGGGCCGGAGAATGGTCGATAGTCTTCCGCGAAATCCGGGCGTGGGCCGTTAGCCTCGATTTTCCAGTTGACGATCTCGATTCCCGCATCCATCGGTGTCGAGGTGAAGACTTCGGCGTAAACCTGCCGGAAACGATCGCCAAGATCAGCAAGGTCGATCTGGTCAGGTATCGGGACTTCCACTTCATGGCCCTGTCCCTGGAATCTCATGTCAAGGCGCCGCTCCAACTCGATCGCATCGGGTGCGACGCCGGCTTCGATCAGAAGATCGCGAGCCTGACGTTCAACCGGGAGAAAACCCGCTTCGAAACCGGCCTGATCAAGGGCGTCGAGCGCGATTTGTTCAGACCGCAAGGTGGCGTAGGAAATCGGTGTTGTCAGCAGGCCGATCGCTGACATGACACCGGCGCCGACCGGGAAGATGACCTTTGGTATCCGCAATTTGCGGGCGACACGGATGGCGTGCGCCGGGCCGGAGCCGCCGAAGGCCACCATCGCGCACCGCCGGTAGTCGAAACCGACTTCCGATGCGTGGATCCGAAAGGCCCGGGCGACATCTTCGTTGATGATTTCATGGATACCCCAGGCGGCGCGCGTATCGTCAACATCGAGCGTTGCTGCGACCGTATCGCTGATGATGCGTTTGGCAGCTGCTGCGTTCAGTTTCATGCGGCCGCCGAGGAAGCCGTCACTTACCAGATAGCCGAGCCTGAGATTTGCGTCGGTCAGGGTCGCCTTCTCACCGTTGCGGTCATAGCAGACAGGACCCGGATCGGCTCCGGCGCTACGTGGACCGACCACCAGAAGCTTGCGTTCGTCGGTTTCGGCGATTGATCCGCCGCCGGCCCCAATCTCGATCATGTCGATGACGGGGATCCGCAAGGGTAGACCGCTGCCGGCCTTGAACCCGTATTCACGCGCAACCTCGAACTCGTATCGTCGCAGCGGTCGTCCGTGGCGAATGAGGGCACCCTTGGCGGTGGTACCGCCCATGTCGAAGGATAGCAGGTCGGTCTCGCCCAGACGGTTTCCGAGGAACGCGGCCATGAGCGCACCAGCCGCCGGGCCGGACTCGATCAATCTGACAGGGAAGCGGCGTGCGATCGGCGGCGTAATCATGCCGCCGGAAGAGGTCATGACCAGAAGCCTGCCGGCAAAACCGATCTCGGAGAGACCGGTTTCCAAGCTTTTCAGATACCGGTCCGTGAGCGGCTGCACATAGGCGTTGATCGTGGTTGTCGACCAGCGTTCGTATTCGCGCATGAACGGCAGCACGTCCGACGATGTTGTGACGCGTAATTGCGGGAACCGGCGGGTCACGATTGTCCTGGCCAGTTCTTCGTGCCGGGGAGCGGCATAGGAATGCAGGAAACAGATTGCCAACGCCTCTATCCCGCACTCTTCGACGAGATGAGTGACCGCAGTCTCGACATCGTCGGCAGAGAGCGATTTTTCGATCGTGCCGTCGAACATGATGCGTTCATCGATTTCGATTCGATCTGCCCGCGCAACGACGGGATTGGCGAATTCGATTCGAAGGTCGAACAGATCGAACCGGCGTTCCATCGCAATGTCGAGAACGTCCCGAAATCCCCTGGTCACGAGCATGCCGGTATGGGCGCCACGCCGTTCGACCACAGCATTGGTCACGAGGGTCGTACCATGGGCGATCACGGTGATATCGGGGATCGGGACGCCAGTCCGGTCGAGCAGGGTGGACAGACCCGAAAGTACACAGTCTGCCGGCGCATGTTGTGTCGTCAGTTCCTTGTGTATCGTCAGTTCTCCGGTGCTGTCGTCAACCAGCGCGAAATCAGTGAAGGTGCCGCCGATATCGACACCAAGTCTATGTGGCATGACGGTCTCCGGGATGGTTTATGGCCGTGGCAACGAACGTCCGGACTCAATACCACTAGTGGCTGCAGGATCACGATCTGCAGATCTCTAGCGGACAGGCGGCATGGTAATCGGTTGGCTGGCAAGCTGGCCATCGTCCTGTCGAGGCAGGATGACATGACGACAGGCGATTGACGGACAGCAGGCCCCCGCTTCGATCAGGAACCCGGATCCGGTATCTCCAGACGCGTGGTTGTGTCGGACAATTCTGTTGCAGCGACATTCGTATTTTATGTCGCGAATTGCTGTCATAGTTTCAGGTTCCGGCCTTGGCGGCCGGCCGGCCGGCGAGCGAGCTTGAGGTCGCGTAATTCAGATCTTGAGGGTGTCCTTCGATGGATCGCTGGACCGCGATTTGCAGGCGATGCAGGATCTCTTCGATTTCCGCTTCGCTGATTATCAGCGCCGGGCAGATGCGCACGAAATTCTTTACCGCGATCAACACGAGACCTTCGAGCAGAGCATTGTAGCGAATGCGTTCGGCCATTTCCGGATCCGGCCGCCGGCTGTCGGGGCTCTCCACGATATCCAGCATGTAGTAAAGCCCCGTCCCGCGAACATCGCCGATGACGTCGTAACGGGTTGCAAGAGCGGCGAGGCCGGAATGGAGTTTTTCACCGAGAGCGACGGCTTGGTCTGCCAGATTGTCGCGCAGGACGATCTGAAGCTGCTTGAGCCCGACCGCGGCCGGCAGCGGATCGCCGGAATACGTGCCGGCCCACGGCAGGCCGGCCCTGTCACGCGCCTGTTCGGCTATAGTAGGCGTCGTCACGGTTCCGGCGATGCCCATCCCGGCCGTCATCCCTTTGCCGAAGGTCACGATATCCGGCACGACGTCATACTGTTCGAAAGCCCAGATGCTGGCGGTCTTGGCAGGCGCCAGTTGTGCTTCATCGAGCATCAGCAGGGCGCCCCAGCGGTCGGCGAGATCGCGCAGGTGCGGCAGCCAGTCAGGCGGCGGCACGACCATGCCACCGGCAACGGGAATTGTTTCTGCCATGATCAAGGCGGGATCGCGGCTGGTGATGTGCTCCATCAATTCCTCGCTGTGTTTCAGACAGGCGATGTTGCACTCGGGATATTCGAGATTCACCGGGCAGCGGTAACAGAGCGGCGCGTAGATCGCGTTGCGATGTGATGGCATCAACAGGGGACCCAGATGCGCCTTGCGGCCACCGCCAACACTTGTCACGGCTTCGGCTGCAAGGCTGCCGCCGTGCAGACCGCGAATGACCGAAACGATGTCGTAACGGCCGGTCACGCCGAGCGCCATGCGCATCGCGATTTCGTTCGCTTCGGACCCGGTGACTGCGAAATTCACCACGTTGAGGTCGCCAGGCAAGGTCCTTGCGATCAGTTCCGCGAACTCGATCAGCCATGGGTTGGAGTACCATGACGACTGGTGAATCAGCTTGTCCGCCTGTGATCGTATCGTCTCGGTCAGCTCGGGGTGGCTGTGACCGAGAACCATGCACATCATTCCGGACGTGAGGTCGAAATACTCCCGACCGTCCACATCCTTCAGCATGATGCCGTGTCCGCTTTCGAAGATGACCCGCGGCTCGTAGCGCCAACCTATAGACGTAGGTTTCGTCTCGGGTCATCAGCTCATGATGCATGTTCGAGAACTGAAAGACCTTTTCCATGCTCAAAATCTCCAATCTTGATCTCTCTCTGGTGGGGCGAGTCTCTGGCCGCCTTATGCTGATCGGCATGGTGACACAACATGAACGACTTATCATTGCATATGATCCATATTCGCGGCGATGACGATCTGCCATGGCCGCAACGACGAGACCGGCCCGATCCCGCCGGAGCTTGGCCAGCTCGCGAACCTTTCGGATCTGTGGTTTGGGCATAATCATTTGAGCGACGCTATCCCTCCGGAACTGGCAGCGCTCGACGCGCTCTCAGTGTCTGAATCATAATGGTATCAATTAGTGAATCTCTTGCAAAATTCCTGCCCCAGGGTCCGGTGAGCCCGGATCGGTCGGTTGATCCCGGTCACCTCTGCACCTGGAGGTCGGAATCCATGGATTCGCGGTGTCTCATCAGAGACGATGAGATCAAACAGGGACCTTTGTGGACATCGGGACACGCCTCTCCGGGCCACTCTCTTCGAGAGGGCCGTGAAGGGTCGGCATGCGTTGTCGGAGCCGCGCTATGGGACGGCGAGACGTATCAACGGGTCAGCCGCCAGGGCCAGGATGCCGAACATGAGATGGCAGGCGACCCTGGAATGTCCGCGGACGCGGACATGGCGCCCGCCACACTCATCCTTGAGGCGGGCGTTGGTCCTCTCGACACCGGACCGGATCCGGAACCGCACGGTCTCGGGATCGACATGGCCTATTGCACGCCGGGCCCGGGCCTCCCGGTCTCGCGCCTCCTTGAGGTCCTTGTCCCGGCGCGGATTGACATCGATAAACGCCCGCGAAAACGTCGCTTCACGCGGGATCTTCGCGACACGCGACCAGCCGCACAGTCGGCGCAACGTCGGGTCCACCTTGAGCCTGTCGATCAGGTGGCGGGTCGTCGGCAGATCCCATACCGCCTTGGCGATGAAGCCACGGGCCAGCGCCTGGCGATCCTCCCGGGGCCGACCCGGACCGGTCCACACCCCATCGACGAAGCCCTCCACCTTGACGAGATCGAGAGCTGTCACGAAACGCTTGTGCGTCTCCAGGAGAGGACCGACCGCCTCGGCCAACGCAGGGAAAAGTTCCCCTTGAAATCGGCGCCAGAGATCGGATAGGGTCGAGCCAAGGGTCATCGACAACAAAATCAGCCTCGAGAAGGCAAAAAACCGGTCGGGCCGGTAATTTTGCAAGAAGCTCTTAGTGACAGTGATTTGCATGCGTCCGAGGCGGCGCATGAGAACACGGATCAGAGCCAAGCGAGGGCACTGGCGATGGATCGCTCGAAGTCTCTGAAGAGGCGCCAACAGCGGCGCAGCCATCCGAAGTTGCGTTCGACTACGCAGCGCCGGGACATGACGACGACCCCCTTGGTATCCCTGGGTTTGCCGATGACCTCCACAGTGATCGGGTAATTCGCTTCCTTGAGCGTGCTTGCCAGCTTGTTGCCGCCACAGGCGCCGTCGGCAAACACGATCTGCACCGTGTTCTGACCGGCCTGCAACGCCAGCAACAAGGGACGCGCGCCATCTCGGTCCTGGATATGCGCCGGATGGACCTGGGCGGCAAGCGTGTTGCCGTCGACGTCAACGGCAAGGTGACGCTTGCTGCCCTTGATCGTCTTGCCGGCATCGTCGCCGCATTCCTCGCTGCCCGCTTCGACCGTCGATGATGGCCGCGTTCGGGTCCGCACTACGCCCCGACCGGAGCCGCTCGAGCGTCGTAAAACGGGCGCAAACCTGCTCCAACACCCCGACCGGGACCACGCGTAGAAATAGGTCTGAACCGTCGTAAACGCCGGGAAATCCTTCGGTCATGCCCGCCAACAGCACCCTGTCCAGAACATGCAGGTAATCGCGTTCACCACGTCGCGCAGATTCACCTGATGGGGACGACCAAGCCGGCGCGACGGTGGAAGAAGCGCGTCCAGCAAGGCCCACTCGGCATCGGTCAGATCGTTTTTCGTAACGCTCCGTCTTACGGCCATACTGCTTCCGGGTGGTCTCGTTCCAGGGCATGATGTGCCCCCATGGTGTGAGTGTTCACCCACGAAGATACACCATGCGAGACCACCCAACCAGTTTAGGTCAGGCTCTCAGTCCTGCACCCTGCCCATTAGTCATTTTTTCTCTGTGCGTATTGCTTGTAGAACGGACTTTTGGGGCCATTGTCCATGAACCGCTCCATCGTCCGTGTTCCGATGGCGAGGCGGGTATACCCGTCCCGGACGATCTGATGGCCAGACGGGCGTCGGCCTTGCGGTTGAGATATCCCCCCGAGCCTTGCGATCAGCATGACCGCGCGGCCGAGGGACAGGGACGTGTGTTCGGCCCGGTCCGCCGCGGCGCCGTTCTGGCTTATGGCATCGTCGTGCAGCAGGTTGATTTCGGTTTCGGACAGCATGGCTGCGGCCGGCCGTTCCGAAGTATCGTGTCTGAGCAGGGTCGCGAGCCGCCAGGCGATGACGGCGTTGATGGTCACGGCGCGCTTGATCCGTTCGGTAGTGGTCCGGGCGATCTTCTCGACACCGCAGCCGGATGTCAGGATCCTGTGATACTCCTCGATGCGCCAGCGCAGCGCATACAGCTCGACGACCTCCTGCGCCTGTTTGACGCTGCCGACCGGCAGCGTCGTGATCGGCATCCATTCGATCCTCTCGCCGCCTTTCGGTACTGCGTCCTCGCGCAGGTGAACCAGGGTCAGCGTCACCGGGTCAGCTCCGAGCTCCGGCATTTCGGGATCGGCAGGTCGACCGTCTGCCAGCGCCGGGCGCACTGCGCCGGACGCGCCTCGCGCCCGGCGAAGGCCGTCGGGCCCCGCGCCGCCCGCATCGTTTCGAACAGGGTCGTCTCCTCGGCAAGACCCCGGCCATGCGTCGTGCGGACCAGCAGGTCGGCCCCGCCCTCGTCGCGCCAGGCGCAGAACAGATCGATGGCATCGCTCTCGCGGTCCATCACCGCGATCACCCGGGTGTTGGCCAGACCGGCCGTCAGCCGGGTGATGTCGCGCCAGCCCTGCAACCAGCACTGCGTCTTCTTGTCCGCCGTCGGTTTGCTCTTCTCCGCCTGACCGTCCGGCGCCTCGAACGCGATGCGTGGAAGGCCCAGCGGCACGCCGTCGGTGTTGACTGCAAAGGTCGTAGGCCTGTGCAGGCCCAGCGTCCCGGCAGACCCTCTGGCCTTCGCGATCACGCCGAGACCTTTGCAGGCCCAGGGCGTCGCAACATTCAGGTCGCTGCCGTCCTGGATCGCCAAAACCGTCGACTGTGCCCGCATGCGGCATGGCGTCCGCGCCCGGTGCGGCGCCAGGATAGCCTCCAGTGTCAGAGCCGGGTCGTCGGGACAGTCGATCATCCGACAAGACCCCTGCACCGCTGCCGCATCGCCGCAAGCGGCCGTAAAGACTGTCTTCATCGGCGCCGTCGCCTGGATCCGCGCGCTGGCCACCAAGCGCCTGGCCAGCGCCGCCTTGCCGACCGGCGCCCCACCGAATTCAGTCTGCGCCCAATGGTCTCTGTCAAGCCCCTCGCCCGGCGCCAGCCGCCAGGCCGATTGTGGTGGCAGCAACACGGCCGGCCCGGCCACCCCCAGGCGTCGCCGCCAGTCGCGCACCAGCGGATACATCCGGATCCCCTTCGCCGGCACTTGCGCCCCCGCGGCGGAGCACCGCCCGCGCCCGGCCGTCATGCCGACATGGATCCGGTTCGTCGCCCGCAAGCTGATCCCGCCATGCGCCGGACCGACAAAGGTCTCGACCGGCAGCGGGGCAACGCCATAGCGGGCCGCATTATCGTCGGCCAGGCGGCCGAGACACAGGCCGAGCACCGTCGAGGCCAGGGTTCGGCAGGCCAGACCGGGACGGATGAGAAACCGTGCCAGTCCGACCATCCGGTCGAGATGGGCCTTCCGGTCGGCCGCATCCCGGCCGATCCACCGGTCGCGCGGCTTCAGGACTAGGGCCGGGGCTCCAACCACGCAACCGCCGAGCCAGCCGTGATCTGAGCCGACCAGATACGCAGCGGCCGCCCGACATGCAGACCGGCCCCCAGCGGATGCTCGGCGTCCAGCATCGTACCTAGTGTCCTAATTCCGAAGTTCGCACAGTTATGAGTGAGTTGGCGCGAGTTCGCGGGTTCTCCGTCAGAAGCGCTTGATGGCGGCGAGGATTTCGCCGGCCGACTTGTGCCGTCGGAACGGCTTGGGGTCCTCGTTGACCGCCTCGATATACTCGGTGATCGCCTGCTCGAGCTCAACGGTCGAGCGGTGCACCCCGCGCCTGATCTGCTTCTCCGTCAGATTGGCGAAGAACCTCTCCACCTGGTTGAGCCATGAGGCAGATGTCGGGGTGAAGTGCACGTGCCAGCAAGGCCGCTTGGCGAACCCGTCGCGGACTTCCTTCGTCTTGTGCGTCGAGTAGTTGTCCATGACGATGTGGATGTCGAGATCCTCGGGCACGTTGGCCTCGACGTGGTCCAGGAACCTGCGGAACTCCCGGCTTCGGTGGCGGCGGAAGCACTTGCCGATGACCGCGCCGGTGGCGATGTCGAGGGCGGCGAACAGCGAGGTCGTGCCGTTGCGCTTGTCGTCATGGGTGCGTCGCTCGATCTGGCCAGGGCGCAGCGGCAGCAGTGGCTGGGTGCGATCAAGGGCCTGAACCTGGGATTTCTCGTCCAGACAGAGCACCATGGCATGCTGCGGCGGGTCCACGTAGAGCCCGACGATGTCGCGCACCTTGTCCACGAAGTAGGGGTCCGCAGATAGCTTGAAAGTCTCGCGCCGGTGCGGCTGCAGCGAAAAGGCCTGCCAGATACGGTGGATCGTCGACGGCGCGTAGCCCGTTTCGCGGGCCATCGAGCGCGTGCTCCAGTGCGTCGCATCCCGAGGCTTCTCTTCAAGCGTCTTGCGCACCACCTCGGCCACGGCGTCATCATCGATGCACCGCGGCCGGGCCGCGGCTCGTCTTCGAGCCCGTCCATGCCCTGTTCGGCAAAACGGTTGCGCCACTTCCTGGCGGGGAGATTGTTGATGTCGAGCGCGTTGGCGATTTGCACGTTGGTCAGCCCCTCGGCTGCCAGAAGCACAATGTGCGCCCGATCCGACAGGGACCGCCAGACCTTTCGGCCCCGTGCAAGCCGTTCCAGCTCGCTACGCTCAACTTCACCCAGCTTGATCTCCGCCGACCGTCGCATCACAGTGCCCCCGCATCGCAAACCCCCTCAGAATTGTACGAATTACGAGAACGGGACACTAGGTCCGTAGGCATTGATGCGCGCGCCGAGCCCGGTGCCGGCCAAATGCGTTTGCTCCTCGGCCTCCCAGATGCGGTCCGGACCCCCGACCGGCGGCGGAACCGCAACCGCTCGCTGGTGAAATGTCTGCCCATCTGCGGCGCCAGGAACGAAGGACTCCCGCCGAAAGACAAGCGCGAATACCTTCAGCCAGTGTCGCCGGGTATCGGCCGGAAGGGCGACCAAGCCATCGTTGTGTCCCGGAACATCGAGGATCGCCGCGAGATCGATCTCGAAGAACTGTTCGGAGACGGACCGCGCGCCCGCGTAGTACAGGCGCCAGTGCGCGCCATTGGTGAGAATGCCCCAGCGGAGCTTGCCCGTGGTCAGGTCGTCGATGCGCCGGAGGTACCGCAACATCTGGGTAGACGGCGCGGACTCCTCGCCCCGTCGCCCCGAGCGGCGGTCGAGCGGTCGAAGCCACCGTTTCGACTCCATGACCGCCATGCCGTGCTCATAGCGTCTCCAGTCCTCGGCGAAGGCATTGGCGCGCTGCTTCGCGCCGGAATCGGCGAACAACAGGCCGTCCGGAACGTCCTCGCGGCCGCGCGCTGACAGATTCTGCTGCCTGAGACTCTCCGTCCAGCCGAGCCGGGTCAGAACGGGCCAGATCAGATCGTCCTCGGTCTGACTCTCGTTGGGCGAAC
This sequence comes from Thalassobaculaceae bacterium, assembly GCA_963422445.2. GTDB lineage: Bacteria > Pseudomonadota > Alphaproteobacteria > Thalassobaculales > Thalassobaculaceae. The sequence continues at coordinate 5,980,200 of OY729512.2, read as the reverse complement.
GGTTCGTGGGAAAGCCGTCGAACAAGCCGCGCAACGCGGCCTTGAGATGGTCGAGCGTCGCGTCCGTCATGTCGTCCCAATCCGCCAGCCCCTCGATCGATTCCCGAAGGAAGTCGTCGGCGAGCAGGCTTCCCTGGAAGGGCCGGCCGGTCGTCATGTGCCGGGAATACCTGCCGAGTGCTGCAGGGCCGCCGGGATATCGGTGTGCGCGAAGTCGTCGCCCTTGTACAACAACGGCTCGCCGGACACCTGGGCGAGCGCATAGGCGAAGCAGTCGCCGAAGTTCAGGGCGGCCGGATGCCTGCCCTTGCCGAACCGCCTCCAGGCTTGCCGCGCCGCCTCAAGGTGTTCCGCCGTCACCGGCGCGGGCTCGATTTCAGCGTGCTCCAGGAATGCGCCCAACTCGTGGCCCGCATCCGCCCCGCCGCGGCCCTCGACCACGATCGATGCTTCCAGCACGTTCGCCACCGACATACGGCAAGGCGATGCAGTCAGAATCGCGTTCTCGAAGCTATCGGCATCGGGTTCCCGATTCAGAACCGCGAGCAGCGCGGAACTGTCGACGATCATTTGGGCAGCCCCCGATCGTCATAGAGCAGGTCGCCATGTTCGACAGCCGGCGGTCCCGGCCCCATGAGCGTGGCGCAGCGTTCGGCGATGGCCCGGAGCTTTCGGGCACGGATGTCGATGTTGCGCCTGCGCTGCTCGCGTTCCAGGCGCTCGCGCAGCGCGACGGTGATTGCGCCCGTCATTGTCTCTCCCGTCAACCTTGCGAGCTTGCTCGCAAGCGAACAGGTCTCGTCGTTCTTGATGTTGAGGCCCATCATATTCTCGGTAGAATATTTGCAACCTATCTACCATAAGGGCTTCCACCGCCCGCTTCAACCGAGACCACCCCGCGGATTCGCGAATTCCACGAGCGTCTCGCCAACGTTCTGGGGCCGAGTACTATGGAAGTTGGATACGACTCACGGGCGAGTTCGACACTGGCTTGCCCGTATCCGAGGCGGAAAATTGCTCGGACGGAAACTTCGCCTGTGCTCAGGCCGCTGTGGCCGTCAGCACAGAGCGCAACCCCACGCGCAGTCACTTTGAGTGCCCGGTAGGAAATCTCCTCGTGCTCCGCGTATGCTCTAGGGATTGTCTGAACAAGTCGGCTTTGTCACAATTGGTTTCTTGGTGACGGAGTGGAATGCGAGCCATGGAGCAAGCGACGTTTGCGGAGCTGGAGCACGACCTGAAGACGCGTCGGACGCGGCGCGAGGTCTTTCTCGAGACGATGGACGGGCTGGTTCCCTGGGAGCGGCTGGAGGCCCGCATCGAGCCGTTCTACCCGAAGGCCGGTCGCGGTCGGCGGCCTTATCCGCTGAGCGTGATGCTGCGGGTGCACTGCGTGCAGCTGTTCTACAATCTGAGCGACCCTGGGATGGAGGACCTGCTTTACGCGGTGGAGTCGGTACGGCGGTTTGTGGGGTTGCGCCTCTCGGGTGCGCTGCCTGACGAGACGACGATCCTGCATTTCCGCCACTTGCTGGAGACGCACGGTCTGGGCGAGACGCTGTTCGAGGAGATCAACGCACATCTGGCCTCGCTCGGACACCGCTTGAGCAAGGGGACGATCGTGGACGCGAGTCTCATTGCCGCGCCGTCGTCGACGAAGAACCGCAAGGGCGAGCGGGACCCGGAGATGCATCAGACGAAGAAGGGCAATCAGTGGCATTTCGGGATGAAGGCGCACATCGGGGTGGATGCGCAGTCGGGCTTGACGCACAGCGTGGAGACGACGCCGGCGAATGTCTCGGATGTGGCGACGGCGCACGCGCTGTTGCACGGGGGCGAGGAGTAGGTGTGGGGTGATGCGGGCTATCAGGGGGTGGACAAGCGCGCGGAGAACCGGGACACGGACGTGGACTGGGAGGTGGCGATGAAGCCCGGCAAGCGCCGGGGGCTGGACAAGGCGGGCCCGGCGGCGGCGGTGGAGAGGCGCAAGGCGTCGGTTCGGGCCAAGGTGGAACATCCGTTCCTGTATGTGAAGCGCCACTTCGGCTACGCGAAGGTGCGCTATCGGGGGCTGGCGAAGACCACGCAACGCATCGCCGTGCTGCTCGGGTTCACCAATCTGCTCATCGCGGGGCGCGACGCCACCGCCTGACGTGGGGGGAGTCCGTCCGCAACCGCCGCAAGGTGGCGGGGGCGGTCGGCTCGGGCATCAAAATCTCCATTTCCTGGCGCGACAACACGTCCCCGATGGGCTCTCGTGTTTCATCCACGGGCCACGACACCCGTATACCCGAAAAAACCGACTTGTTCAGACATTCCCTAGATAGTGTCGTCACGAAATGCCAGCCCAGAGCGCCAGACACCGGATCTGCACCGCGGCAAGAAACGATGCGGCATTCTTGGCGTATCGCGTGGCAATCCCACGCCAGCGCTTGAGCCACAGAAACGCGTTCTCCACCAAATGCCGGTGCCGGTAGAGATGGACATCATACGCTCCGGGGTGCTTGCGGTTGCGCTTCGGCGGAACCACTGGAATGACTTCATGCTCCTCACAATAAGACAGGATGGCATTCGTGTCATAGGCCTTGTCCGCCAACAAGGACTCGGCATCTATCCCTTCAATCAGCTCGACCGCTTGACTGCAATCTGCTGCCGTCCCCTCGGTCACCAACACCCGCACCGGCATCCCATGCGCGTCCACAGCCAAGTGCAGCTTCGTGTTCAGCCCCCTTTTGTGCGACCCATCGCCTGATTGCCACCGATCGCACCGCTCGCATGGGGATGGACCTTGAGATGACTGGCGTCAATCATCAGCCACTCATCGTCCGGCTCATCCACCAGAGGCTCTAGCAACGCCCCCCAGAGCCCCTTGTCCCGCCAGCGACAGAACCGACGATGGGTATTTTTCCAGTCTCCATAGTCCGGCGGCACATCACGCCAGGGAGCGCCGGTACGCAGAATCCAGAAGATCGCATTAATGAACCGTCGATTATCCTGTGCCACCCCACCCCAACGTCCCGCTCGACCAGGCAGATGAGGCTCCAACAACAGCCAGACCCTGCCCGAAATGTCGTGACGCCGGAGCTTCTTGCAAAATTACCGGCCCGACCGGTTTTTTGCCTTGTCGAGGCTGATTTTGTTGTCGAGGGCCTGGGTTTCGGGGGCACCCCGTGGTATGTTGTGTTTCCACAACAACAAGATACCGAGGAGGTGACTCCGATGACCCTTGGCTCGACCCTATCCGATCTCTGGCGCCGATTTCAAGGGGACCTTTTCCCTGCGTTGGCCGAGGCGGTCGGTCCTCTCCTCGAGACGCACAAGCGTTTCGTGACAGCTCTTGATCTCGTCAAGGTGGAGGGCTTCGTCGATGAGGTGTGGACCGGTCCGGGTCGGCCCCGGGAGGATCGCCGGGCGCTGGCCCGTGGCGTCATCGCCAAGGCGGTATGGGGTCTGCCGACGACCCGCCACCTGATCGACAGGCTCAAGGTGGACCCGACGTTGCGCCGACTGTGCGGCTGGTCGCGTGTCGCGAAGATCCCGAGTGAAGCGACGTTTTCGCGGGCGTTTGCCGAATTTTCGCAGTCCCGTCTTCCGGAGAGGATGCACGCGGCTCTGGTTGCAGAGACACTGGGCGATGCGCTCATCGGCCACGTGTCGAGGGACTCGACGGCCATCGAGGCCCGGGAGACGCCGGCCTCGAAGCCGAAGGCCAGGACGCCGAACCGCAAGCGCGGCCGGCCCCGCAAGGGCGCGGAGAGGACGAAGGAGCCTGGGCGTCTCGAACAGCAAGCGAACGGGATGGATCTCGATGAGATGCTCGACGCGATGCCGAAGGTCTGCGATCACGGGGCAAAGAAGACTGCCAAGGGGGTCATGGAGGCTTGGCGCGGTTACAAGCTGCATATCGACACAGCAGACTGCGGGGTGCCGCTGAGGACCGTCCTCACCTCGGCATCCGTCCATGACAGCCCGGTCGCGATCCCGCTGGCGATGATGACCGCCGCGCGTGTGACCAATCTCTACGATCTCATGGACGCGGCCTATGATGCCAGGGAGATCTACCAGATGAGCGAACGGCTTGGCCATGTGCCGATCATCGATGTCAATCCACGCCGGGACAAGGACCTCAAGGAGGAGCGGGACCGGGAGGCCCGGGTCCGGCGTGCAATAGGCCATGTCGATCCCAAGACCGTGCGGGTCCGGATCCGGTCCGGTGTCGAGAGGACCAACGCCCGCCTCAAGGATGAGTGTGGCGGGCGCCATGTCCGCGTCCGTGGATATTCCAAGGTCGCCTGCCATCTCATGGTCGGCATCCTGGCCCTGGCGGCTGACCCGTTGATACGTCTCGCCGCCCCATAGGGCGGCTCCGACAACGCATGCCGACCCTTCACGGCCCTCTCGAAGAGAGTGGCCCGGAGAGGCGTGTCCCGATGTCTGCAAAGGTCCCTGTTTGGTCTCATTGTCTCTGATGAGACACCGCGAATCCATGGATTCCGACCTCCAGGTGCAGAGGTGACCGGGATCAACCGACCGGTCCGGGCTCACCGGACCCTGGGAGCAGGAATTTTGCAAGAGGTTCTTTTGTCTTTGTGCTTCGATCGGCGGTGCGAGGATCCCGCAGGCCGTTGCCGAACCTGATTTTGACCGGGTTGCCGGGCCTGCACGGTGAAACAGCAAATGCCGGCCGGAGCCTCGCAGCTTCGGGATTGCAATTGTCGTGATCGTCCCGCAAGCGGACCTGATGACTGGACGTCGAATTGCGCCCGGGCGGTGATCGTTTGGGCGGGGCCGGTGGCCACCGCTTTAGCAAAAGCCATGTCCTGGTGCCGCCGGCCGTTCTGGCCCGACATCCGGATTGCTGCTAAACCGTTCGCGCGTTACGCTGGCTGGACGGCGAAAGGGCAGAGGGATTCGTCCAGCCATGATAAACAACATGATACCCATTATCGATCTTGAGCCTTACTGGTCCGGCAATGCAACCAGCAGGCAGACCGTCGCCAGGCAAGTCGCACAAGCTTGTGAAACCGTGGGTTTTCTGATCATCACCAATCACGGCATTGCAGAGGATGTGATCGCTCGCGCCTTTGCCGTTTCGCGTGAATTCTTTGACCTGCCGATTGATCAGAAGGCGGATCTCAAACCCGCCGACGGTGTTGCTCCGAGAGGCTATCACGCACTCGCTACGCGTAATCTCGGTCGGACCATCGGGCATGCGACACCGCCAGATCTCCGGGAGCAATTTTTTATCGGCCCTCTTGTCGACAGAGCAGACTGTTTCGCATCGATTCCCGAGGCCGGGCTGTTCTATTCCCCGAATATCTGGCCGGACTATCCAGCGGCCTACCGTGACGTCTTTACGGAATTCTACACTGCGTTTGAGGGTCTTGCAGGCTCGTTGATGAGTCTATTCGCTACGGCGCTCGGCCTGCCGGACGGTTTTTTCGACGACAAGATCGACAATCATTTCAACACATGTCCATCAAATCACTATCCTGTCGTTGATGCTGATCCTTTACCCGGTCAGATCCGCTGCGGTGCCCATACCGATTTCGGGAGTTTGACAATTCTCGCCTTCAATGACGCCCCTGGTGGTTTGCAGGTCCTGATGCCGGATGAGAGTTGGCATGATGTTGTCGCTGGTCCGGAGCAACTGGTTGTCAATCTTGGCGACATGATGCAGCGTTGGACCAATGATCGCTGGAAATCCACGATGCATCGCGTGATCAACCCGCCGCCGGGTCGCCGGAGCGAGAGTCGGCGTCAATCGATCGGCTATTTTCTGCACCCGAACTACGATGCGCAGATTTCTTGCATCGAAACCTGTTGCAGCGCCGACACACCGGCAAGATATCCACCGATCCGGGCCGGAGATCACATGCGTGAGAAAATGGAACGCAGGGTCGATGGATGAGCCGTTTTGCGGACATCAAGCCGATTCCCGGTTTTATCGGCCTTGGTAACATGGGCGGCGCGATGGCCCGCAATCTCGTCACAGGAAGCGGTTTATCCGTCGTCGTTTACGACGTGAATCCCGAGGCCTGTGCCGATTGCGCCGCGGTCGGCGCCATTGCGGCTGAAGACCCGGCAGCGGTGGCCCGCAACTGTGCGATCATATTCCTGTCGCTGCCGGGCGAGGCGGAGGTTCGTTCTGTCTGTCTCGGCCGTGGCGGCTTGCTTGAGAATGTCGGCGATGACACCATCATCGTTGATTGCAGTACCGTTCCGGTCAATTTGAGTCAGGAGGTCGCGGGCCGGTTTGCCGCGAAGGGTGCTGCTTATGTCGATGCCCCGATTGCAGGCACCGTGCAATCCGTCGTTCAGCGCGAGATCAGCATTCTAGTCGGGGCCGAACCGGGAACGTTCAGCAGGATCGAGTCCTGGCTGAAGCATATGGCCGAGCATGTCCAGCATTGTGGCGGGAGTGGTGCCGGAACGACGACAAAACTCCTGCTGAACATGGTGATCGCCCAGTCCGTTGTTGCCCTCGCCGAGACCCTGGTGCTCGGAAAGCGGGCGGGGCTTGACGGCAACCGATTGTTCGAGGCCTTGCGCAACGGTTGTGACAGTTTTGTGCTGCGTCAGCACGGTTTTCCGTCACTGTTGCCTGGGGTCTTTCCGAAGGACAGATTTTCAACCCGTTACATGTTTAAAGACATTGGCTATGTGCAGGAACTGAAGGAGACGCTCGCCTTGACCTTGCCGGGTATGGATCTGACCCATGATCTCTTGCGAAAAACCGTGGCGGCCGGTCATGGCGAGGATTACTGGCCATCGGTGATCAATGTGATCGGTCAGGACGGAACGGGCTAATTCCAGATCATGGTTTCGCCCGAAATTTTGGTCACGATCGCTCGATAGAGGTTGTCGTGCGGCTTGTCAGAATATCTTCGGGTCGCCTCGGCTGAATCCCCTTCCGGCCGCAACTGTTTCAGAATGCTCAGGATCCGACACCGGCGGATTGGCACCCATTCACGGACTGTGTGGAACGCGGCACGGTTGCACGAATCTTTCCTGACCCGAAAACTCCCTTCCTTGCCGAACACCACATATGCCTCGCCGGCACCGTTCCCATCGTCGCCCCCCCCCGTCTGGTCCGATAATCAGGTCGGCGAAACCGTCACCGTTGTCATCCCCCGCGCTCGAAACGCTCCGGCCCGCGTAATCTCTTTCTTGATCGCCCTGGATCACAAACCCGCGAGGTGCAACTAGTGGATTGGTTTCAACGTCTGGACTCCTCTTTTTCTTGCGGCGATGATGGTATCGGGATCGGCGGTCCAGACGAAGGGCTTGGCTTCGGTGGTGTTGTGTTCGTCGATGACGCGGCGGATGGCGTCCTGGAGTTCGCGTCCGGAGCGGAAGACGCCGTATCCGAGACGGCGGCGTGTCCGCTTGGCGAAGACGCCTTCGACCGCGTTCAGCCACGAGCTCGAGGTGGGGGTGACGTGGAAGGTCCAGCGCGGATGGCGTGCGAGCCAGACTTGGGCTTCCTTGTGCTTGTGAGTGGCGTCGGTGTCGAGGATGGCATGGACCGGGACGCCGGCGGGTATCGTGCGCGCGATGCGGTTGAGGAATCTCAGGAACTCCTGGTGGCGATGCCGACTGGCGTGCTGGCCGATGACCGTGCCGTCGAGCACGGTCAGGGCGGCAAACAGCGTCGTCGTGCCGTTGCGCCTGGAATCATGTGTCATGGTAGCGCCGCGGCCTTTCTTCAGCGGCAGGCCGGGCTGTGTGCGGTCGCGGGCCTGACTGTGCGACCTGTCATCGATCGACAGCACGACCGCGTGAGCCGGCGGCGCAACGGAGAGGCCGACGATGTCGGTCAGCGTCTCGAGGCAGGCGGGATCGTTCGAAAGCGTGAACTGCCGCCACGGTGCGGTATCAGGCCATGCGGCTGCCAGACCGCCCAGACCCTCGAAGCGGCAACTCCCACAGCCTTCGCCATCGCCCGCAGCGTCCAGTGGGTCGCCGCGTGAGGCGGCGAGGTGTGGGTCAACTCTACGATCTTCGCCTCTGGCTCAGGAGCCAGAGGCGTCTTGCCCGGCGGACGCGTCTTGTCCCGCAGAAATCCGTCCACACCGTCTTCCATAGAAGCGGTCCTGCCAGCGCCAGACACTGTTCTTCGCCTTGCCGGTCTCTCTCATGATGGCCATCGTGCCGAGCCCGTCGTCGCTCAGAAGAACGATGCGCGCCCGCCAGACGTGCTTCTGCGGGCTCTTCGGGTCCGGGACAACCGTTTCAAGGCGATGCCGGTCGCCCGAAGTGAGCGTGAATGAAACACCAGGGCGCATCTTGCAGACCTCCGTGATCGACAAATCAGAAGAACATGAACCTCTTGCAAAATTCCTGCCCCAGGGTCCGGTGAGCCCGGATCGGTCGGTTGATCCCGGTCACCTCTGCATCTGGAGGTCGGACTCCATGGATTCGCGGTGTCTCATCAGAGATGATGAGAACAAACAGGGACTTTTGTGGACATCGGGACACGCCTCTCCGGGCCACTCTCTTCGAGAGGGCCGCGAAGGGTCGGCATGCGTTGTCGGAGCCGCGCTATGGGACGGCGAGACGTATCAACTGGTCAGCCGCCAGGGCCAGGATGCCGAACATGAGATGGCAGGCGACCTTGGAATGTCCGCGTCCGCGGACATTCCAAGGTCGCCTGCCAAACTCATCCTTGAGGCGGGCGTTGGTCCTCTCGACACCGGACCGGATCCGGAACCGCACGGTCTCGGGATCGACATGGCCTATTGCACGCCGGGCCCGGGCCTCCCGGTCTCGCTCCTCCTTGAGGTCCTTGTCCCGGCGCGGATTGACATCGATGATCGGCACATGGCCAAGCCGTTCGCTCATCTGGTAGATCTCTCTGGCATCATAGGCCGCGTCCATGAGATCGTAGAGATTGGTCGCACGCCCGGCGGTCATCATCGCCAGCGGGATCGCGACCTGGCTGTCATGGACGGATGCCGAGGTGAGGACGGTACTCAGCGGCACCCCGCAGTCTGCTGTGTCGATATGCAGCTTGTAACCGCGCCAAGCCTCCATGACCCCTTTGGCATTCTTCTTTGCCCCGTGATCGCAGACCTTCGGCAGCGCGTCGAGCATCTCATCGAGATCCATCCCGTTCGCTTGCTGTTCGAGACGCCCAGGCTCCTTCGTCCTCTCCTCGCCCTTGCGGGGCCGGCCGCGCTTGCGGTTCGGCGTCCTGGCCTTCGGCTTCGGGGCCGGCGTCTCCCGGGCCTCGATGGCCGTCGAGTCCCTCGACACGTGGCCGATGAGCGCATCGCCCAGTGTCTCTGCAACCAGAGCCGCGTGCATCCTCTCCGGAAGACGGGACTGCGAAAATTCGGCAAACGCCCGCGAAAACGTCGCTTCACTCGGGATCTTCGCGACACGCGACCAGCCGCACAGTCGGCGCAACGTCGGGTCCACCTTGAGCCTGTCGATCAGGTGGCGGGTCGTCGGCAGATCCCATACCGCCTTGGCGATGAAGCCACGGGCCAGCGCCTGGCGATCCTCCCGGGGCCGACCCGGACCGGTCCACACCCCATCGACGAAGCCCTCCACCTTGACGAGATCGAGAGCTGTCACGAAACGCTTGTGCGTCTCCAGGAGAGGACCGACCGCCTCGGCCAACGCAGGGAAAAGTTCCCCTTGAAATCGGTGCCAGAGATCGGATAGGGTCGAGCCAAGGGTCATCGACAACAAAATCAGCCTCGAGAAGGCAAAAAACCGGTCGGGCCGGCAATTTTGCAAGAAGCTCATTCAGATATTGAGGATCGCGAGATCTTCGGGCAGCGTGTCGAAGCTGTGCAGGGGCTGGCCGCCGGGCGTTGCCCTGCTCCTGGCTTTGGCGCGGTCTGAAACCTGGGCCTTTTCGACCGGTGTCTGCCGTTTGGCTTTTGCCCCTGCGCGGTCTTCGTCTTCGAACAACAGTGGTGCGAGGGCTCGGCGCATGTGCATTCAACATGGTCGGCGAGCATCCACAGGAAGATATGGGCACGCATGCGGTTTGCGGTGCCGACGAAGATTGGCCGCAGCTCCAGCAACCGGCTTGTCCTGATGGTGCCGAAGGCGCACTCCGCCTGTAACAGGCTCTTGCAGGCCTTGATAGTCTGGTCGGCGCCGATCTCCGCGCTGTCGAGGCTGGTTTGGATGACGTAAATCCCATCGAGCCGGGCCTCTGCCATGCTCCTGTCGTGGTTGCGGGCTCAGATCAGGGCGTCCTCGCGGACTTCGCAGCCGAAGTGCTTGGGCATCTTCCAGCGGCTTACGCCTTCGCCGGGGGCCTTGTTGATGGCGTCGCGGGTCTTCGGTGCCGGCTTCGCCCTTGCCGCCGCGGTGGCGATCCGGCGCAGTTCGTTTTCGGTCGCGCGCAACAGATCCTCGCGTTTGCGGGTGCGCTCCTCGCGCAGGCGCAGATTGAAGCAGCCCATGAGGCGCTGGTCGGGGATGCCCGGACGATGATTTCGGCAACGGCATCGGACTCCAGCGCCTCCGGGTGCAGGGGCACCTCGCTATCCTTTGCGTGTCTCAGGAGCTTGCGGATGTCGGCGGTTTCGACATCACGCGGGCGGCCCGGACTACGCCAGACGAGCCCGCCATCACGATCTTCGGGCGCGACAAGATCAGGGCCCTGTATCACGAACGTCACAGGCTCCGGATCGTAAAGACCCGGGTACCGCCGGACAAGGTGATCCCACGCTAAGTGATTTTGCCATTTTTCCAGTTAAGCCGATTTTTTGGGCGGCGAGAATTCATGTCGCTAAACTCTTGTCATGGACTCGCTGTTTACAGTGTGGGATCAATTTTCTTACGTTCGGCATGGACCTTGACATGGCCGTCAAGCGCTAGTGGTTCGAATTTTTCACTTCGAACCACTGGAATATTGAGTTGATGGATCAATTTATCAAGACATTTGAATGAGTTATGGTTATCGAACCCTTGCAGGCCGAAGGACTCAAATGTCTCGGTCGATCCACTAGATTACGGCCACCGGATCGACTTTCAGGTCCGCCGCCCAGCATTCGGCCAGCGCGATCTGCCACTGATGGACCGTATCCGGTGATCCGGCAATCAGCCTGATCTTCTCGCGCAGGGTCTTGATCTCGGGACAGCGGTCGAGGCCGAGCAGCAGCCCCATTCGCCGGGCGCCAAGATGAGCAGGATCGTGGTCAGGCCTTAAAACCCCTTTAGCAGCTGGACCAGATCGGCCGGTGTCGGGCAGCCCGTCCTTCAACATGGTTGGCAGGGCTGTGAGAGCGCCGCCATTGGCGACCGTATTCGCCGATTCCAGGACCTGCGGTGTTGCGTCTTCAAGGGCGCCGACACTGGCCAGCACGCGGTCCCCGGCATCATGCGTGGCACGGTCCATCGGCGTTGTGCGGTCGCGGGCAGTCATGGCCTGACGGCAGAGATGTCGGAGACGGGATCCCGTGGTGCTGCGGACCGGTGTCAGGCGGCGCTATGACGCCGGCGCGGCAATTCTCGTTCAAGGTGGTAGACGAGAGACCAGAGCCTTGGCCACGTCGCGCTGGCCGCCAGCGCAGGCGTCACGACCGTGCGGCCGCGGCGCCCTCGCGCCGATACAAGATGAACGGCGCGACGGACTGTCGGAAGCGAAACGCCGAAGGCTTTGAATAGCGCGATCTGCCGGAGACGGTTGTCGACATGACAGCGCGCGATGCGCAAGGTCCGAGTCTGGACATTGTCAGCCGAATGATTGTCGACGGGTTCGAGAGTGCAAAAATAGATGGTGACGCCCTGGACGATCGTCATGGCAAACAGAGTGCCGATCGGGGTCGCGTCCGGACATTGCAGAGGCCGAGTGCAGGCGAGTAGGGGAAACCGTAAAATCCGTTCAAGGCATTTTATTCACTCCCGATTCAGAGTCCGAAACGCAACAGGGGGTTGTGACGGGTGAGGCCATCCAATGGGAAATAGTGTATCGGAGTGGCGGCCGGAGGGGCAGCTCGGCCAGCAAGGCGTCGTCGTCCATGTTGTCCGGCACCGACGACTTTCCTTCGGGCTTTTCGGCCAGAAGACCCTGATGGTCCAGGAGGGCGAGGAGTGCGCGGCACTCTTCCTGCTCGCGAATGCGATCCAGTCGCACCGCATGCAACTGCTCGAAGACATCGTGCCTCTCGCCATGACGCGGGGCATGGCGGAATGTGTCGACGAAACGCTGGATTTCCTTGAAACCGCTTATGATCCGTTCCTCGCGCGTCGTCCGCACGGTTGCCTTCTTCGGCTCGATCTCGACGCTGAGTTCGATAGCTATCTTGTCCTGCGCGAACGTGGTGATCACCTCGTTCCAGTCTTCCCGGCAGACGCGTTTGACTTCCTTGCTCGCCGGCATGGAAAATCCCTTGATTCGACATGGAACTGACCTTTCCGATCATCGAATCCGACATTGCACCTGTTCGGATCGTATTCCTCCTTGCCGTAATCGACAGGAAGGCTTTGTGGCGTTGCATGGCATCCAAGTCCCGGACCCGCGTTGCGATCCGGGACCTGAACGGCCGACCACGGACCGACATTATTGCCTGTTCCAGCATTGCGCCGACAAGACGGGTCGTGCGAATGTAAATGATGGAAACAGGTGGACGATCTCGGGTGGGCGTAGTCCGGAAATGCGAAACGGAAGACTCGATGCGCACCCGGAATCCTTACCGCAGCAGGCCCCATGATCGTCAGGTGTCAAGGTTTGATGAGAATGGTGTGAGCAAAACTCTTGGTTGACGATTTGCATATTGGCGGCTACTGCGAGCCGCGTTTCGCGCCGGTCAAGGTGGCCTTTGCCGAAAATTTCCGATCTCGCGGTGAAGTCGGCGCCGCCGTTGCCGTGACCGTGCGCGGCAATCCGGTGGTTGACCTGTGGGGCGGGTTCGCCGACCGGTCACGTGCTCGACCATGGTCGGACGGCACTCTTGTCTGCATGATGTCGGTGGCAAAGGCGGTCACGGCGTTATGCGCAGCGATTGCGGTCGAACGCGGTTTGCTCGACTGGGATCTGCCTGTCGCGCATTACTGGCCAGAATTCGCTGCGGCCGGCAAGGCCGACATTCCGGTCCGTTGGATCCTGGATCATCGGGCCGGGCTGCCCGCAGTAACCAAACCCTTGCCGCCCGGTGCTGCCTATGATTGGCAATCGATGACCGAAGCATTGGCAGAGCAGACGCCGCTCTGGCCGCCCGGCACCGCTCAAGCCTACCATTCGGTCACGCTCGGATATCTGGTTGGCGAGTTGATCCGGCGGACGGCCGGATCGAGTCTCGGGCAGTTTCTCGCCACGATGGTTTGCGGCCCCCATGGCCTCGAATACTGGATCGGTTTACCGTCTGCCCATCACGAGAGTTGCGCAGAATTTTTCGGTGAGACGGCGGGCACGCTGTTTGACCAGAATGACAGGAAATCGCTTAGATACCGGGCCATGGCGCAGATCCAGTCGGCGGATTTCAACACTGACCGGTTTCGGTCCGCGGAGATACCGTCGATCAACGGTATCGGCTCAGCTCGGTCGGTCGCCAGACTGTTCGGCGGCCTTGCCGACGGCGGTGTTCTCGACGGAAAGCGGATTGTGAGTGCGGATGTTCTGGCTCAGGCGACGACTGAGCAATGGTACGGCAAGGAAGATTTGCTCGGCCATACCCGCCGCATGGCGCTCGGCTTTGCCCTTGGTCTTCCGGGGCACATCGGCATGGGGCCGAGCCCGCGCGCCTTCGGGCATACGGGCGCCGGCGGTGCGATCGGCTTTGCGGATCCGGATGCGGGCGTGGGATTCGCCTATGCTCCCAATCACATGTTCTCCGGAAGTGGTATCAGCCCGAGGCAAAGCGCTCTGGTCGATACTCTCTATGATGTGCTCGGTTGATCCGGCCGAAGCCGGGCACTGCTGACTGTTCGGCTCAATCTTGCCAACGGGTGCCTGCGGGACCGGCGGTCCCCACCGTTCCCACCGCCAGTCTGTTCGCCGGTTCAGGCGGGATACCGTGGTTGCTGCCTATGACCGCGTCGGAGACCAGTCGTAAATCCTGGCGAGACTTCCGCCCATGAGAGTGCAGCGGTCGCTCTCCGACAGACGATCAGTCTGGCGGAAGGCTTCAACGCCCTGTTCATAGGTCAGAAGATTGACGGCACGGGTCCAATCGGTCCCCCAGAGGCAGCGTTTGAGGTCGAAACCGTCGAAGATGCGGCAAAGCGAATCCCAGATATCGTCATATGGGTAAGGTTGATGCGAAAGCGTGCAGGCGCCCGAGATCTTCACGGCAATGTTTTCGTGCGCCGCTAGCGCTAGCAAGTCCGGAAGATCGGCGAATGGCTCGAGTGGCGCCGGCGGATCGAAGGGTTGCCGCAGACCGACATGATCGATGACGAGCATGGTGTTCGGATGCTCCCTGGCCAGCGACCCGATGCGATCCAACAGTCCCCAGCAGAGGATGTTGACCGGGAATCCTTGGCGCGCGGCAGCATTCAGAATGGTGCTGACTCCCGGATTACCAGGGTCAACTGAAACCCCGTGCGCCATCATGATCCGGACACCCACCGTGCCGTCGGTTGCGGCCCAGTCGTCGACAATATCGGCAGAGGCCGGATCGACCGGGTTGACCGGCTTGATCAGTCCGAAGCGTCCGGGAAATGCGGCGTGAACCTCACAGGCATAACTGGCATCAAATCGATACATTGAATACGGCGAGACCAGCAGGGCGCCGTCGACGCCAACCGCGTCCATCGCCGCGACCATGTCGTCGCCGGTAACTTGCGGCGGACCGGCAAGCTTGCCCTGCCAGGGCCGCCCCGGATGATCCCTTTCATACGCGTGGACCTGTGAGTCAATTGTCGGCATGTGACCAATCCACAATCCTTGTTGATCAATTTTTCATCTGCCGGGCGATATCGGCAAGCAAATTCGACATGCCGGTGCCCGCTTTCACGGCCGCAAAACAAGACTCGATATTCCCGGATGCCGGCGAATCACTTCCAATAGCCTTCCCGGAATGATTCTGCCGTCATACCAGGGCCGCAGGTGCGATATCACCGATCGAAGCGGCCATATCCGATGCTTTCTGGCCAGATCGTCTTGCCGGCTCGGGGACCGGCGTATCGAATTCGTAGCCGGGATCGGTTTTCTGCCGCCGCCTGACATCTGCCATCTCGCGCCAGGCGCCGAACAGGGTGCGCGGCTTCGGCATGTCATCGGTCACGAGCTTGTGCAGTTTCCCGAGATTGTAGCAGGGGACGCCGGCATACATGTGATGCTCGAGATGCCAGTTCATGTGCCAGTAAATGAACTCGGAAACCGGATCCAGGGTGATCGTGCGCACGCATTTGCGGAAGTCGTTCACATTGCTTCTGAGGCCGCTGTGCATTGGCATTCCAACCAGAAGCTTCAGCCAGTTCGCCGTAAATTGTTGCAGCGAGAGGACGAAGGGCAAGGCCCAGAATTCGAATCCAGCCGCAACGGCAAGAACGCAGCCATGAAACAACAGGATCAGACGTGCCCAGCGAACTGCCTTTCGCCGTTCGCCGGCATGGGCCGTATAGAGCGCTTCGCTCCATTCCCGGGCGATCACCGATGTGCCGAACCCGCCAAGCGCTGTTCGTATCGTGCCGCCGACAATGGGGATGATGCCGCTGGTCATCTGGCCGCCGGTGATGTTGACCGTCAGCAACTGCAGGATGTAGAGCGGCCGGAATTCCGGATATTGCGGAAGCACGACTTCCCGGTCCGCATCGGGATGCAGTGTATATCGGTGGTGATAGGTATGGCTCACCGCATATTCATGAAAATTGTGCCAGCTGAGCAGACTATAGATGCGCAGAAAAACCCGGTTGAGCCATTTCGTTCTGAACACCGTACCATGCCCGAGTTCATGCGGTGCAACGCCCTTGAAGAATGTTGCCGACGTTCCGTGCGCGAACAGCGCCAGGATGAACCCGATCCACATCTGCTGGCTGAACAGATAGAGTGCAAGACTGCCTGTCGCCGCGAAAATCGCCAGATGACCGCCAGCCTGAAGCCAGCCCTTAAGGTCGCTCGGCTGCATCAGCTTTCGCAACTGTTCGGGATCGACCGGGCATCGATACCACTTGATCCGAAGATCTTTCCGGATCTCTTGCAACGGTTTTCCAGAAATCTCCATCGAACGCTCCTTGCATCCGCGAACCGGTGGTGGACCCTGATGTCACCGGCTGTTTGGCATGGTTGCGACCAGCTGCTGCCGTCAACCCTGGTCGGCTGTCGTTCTTGTCCCCCTACGGCGCCGGTTGAACGCCATTTTATAGGATACCAGAGTCTGTACATCTCCGACCCACGCATAAGCCACAAGCGTTGGTTCGAGAGCACAGCTGGTGATCTTGTGATCGAAATCCGGGGTGTTAAGGATCAGCGAACCGGGCGTAATAGACTGCAGCATTGTTTTGTGACATCGCTCCCGACAGACAGATATAGCTCTCCGTGATGCCTGTATGGGCGTGCGCCGGGTAAACGGTCTTTGGGGCCCGAAGAGCACACAGCCGAGGATCAGTTTGTCGGCCATGACAGGCCCGTTCGGTCCCATTAACTCGGCATAACCGAATTTGCGGTCGAGATTGCCTGGCATGCTGCGATACCCCTGTTGCCAGGTCAGTGCCGGCGCCACTTTTTCCAGGCATCGGACCAGCGGCCCCATCTCCGTTTGCTTGCCGTTATCGATCGCGCGCGAGGTGTTCGCATACGGGCACCGTTTCCGGCGCCCCGAAATGAACCGGTGGGTTGCTGTTCGTCGCCCGGCGCAGGCGTTCGCGAACCTCTCGATGATGTCTGCGGATCGGCAGGCTGCCACCGGACGAACTATGCCGATACACCCAGTAGATTTCGCTGAACAGGTAGTCCTGGTCGGGAAGATCCTCAAGTCTGGTATCGCTTTCGAGGGGCCGGTCCCGGACCGAATTCACCCGCGGAGATCGCATTGTTCAAAACTCCTCAGCAATCCATGGAAAATCATGCCGCAAAATTGCCGCAAGATCCGAAAGCCTTCAACGACGGACAGCGGCGGACCTTACGTTACGGGCGGATGCGCGTCCAGGATCCAATCAACCCCTGATCATGCATGCCGTGGGTTTTGCGGCGGCTCCGGTCTAAGAGCCTGACCTAAAACTTGGGTGGTCTCGCATGGTGTATCTTCGTGGGTGAACACTCACACCATGGGGGCACATCATGCCCTGGAACGAGACGACTCGGAAGCAGTATAGCCGCAAGACGGAGCGTTACGAAAGCGATCTGACCGATGCCGGGTGAGCCTTGCCGGACCCGCTTCTTCCACCGTCGCGCCGGCTTGGTCGTCCCCGTCATGTGGACTTACGCGAAGTGGTGAACGCGATCGCCTGCATGCTCTGGACAGGATGCAGTTGGCGGGCATGACCGACGGATTGTCCGGCGTTTACGACGGTTCAGACCTATTTCTACGCGTGGTCCCGGTTGGGGGTCCCGGAGCAAGTTCGCGCCCGTTTTACGACACTCGGGCGGCTCCGATCGAGGCCTAGTGCGGACCTGAGCGCGGCCATCATCGACAGTCGGAACGTGCCGACGGTCGAAGCGGGCAGCGAGGAATGCGGCGACAATGCCGGCAAGACGATCAAGGGTCGCAAGCGTCACCTTGCCGTCGACGTCGACGGCAACACGCTTGCCGCCCAGGTCCATCCGGCGCATATCCAGGACCGGGATGATGTGCGTCCCTTGTTGTTGGCGTTGCAGGCCGGTCAGAACACGGTGCAGACCGTGTTTGCCGACGGCGCCTGTGGCGGCGACAAGCTGGCAAGCGCGCTCAAGGAAGCGAATTGCTCGATCACTGTGGAGGTCATCGGAAAACCCAGGGACGCCAAGGGGTTCGTCGTCATATCCCGGCACTGGCTGGTCGAACGCACCTTCGGATGGCTGCGCCGCTGCCGGCTCCTCTCCAGAGACTTCGAGCGATCCATCACCAGCGCCCTCGCTTGGCTCCTGCTGGTTCTGAGCCGTGTTCTCATGCGCCGCCTCGGACGCATGCAAATCACTGGAACTATCTGATATCATTATGATTCAGCACTAGATAGTGTCATCATGAGTGATGTTCATCTGTCCTATCTGTCGAACTCACTCGATGGTTCCTGGAGGCGACTCATGGGATTGGCTCATCGGCGCCACGACATTTCGGACAGGGTCTGGCTGTTGCTGGAGCCTCATCTGCCTGGCCGAGCGGGACGTTGGGGTGGGGTGGCGCAGGATAATCGACGGTTCATTAATGCGATCTTCTGGATTCTGCGTACCGGCGCTCCCTGGCGTGATGTGCCGCCAGACTATGGAGACTGGAAAACTACCCATCGTCGGTTCTGTCGCTGGCGGGACAAGGGGCTCTGGGGGGCGTTGCTGGAGCCTCTGGTGGATGAGCCGGACGATGAGTGGCTGATGATGGACGCCAGTCATCTCAAGGTCCATCCCCATGCGAGCGGTGCGGTCGGCGGTAATCAGGCGATGGATCGCACAAAAGGGGGCTGAACACGACGCTGCACCTGGCTGTGGACGCGCATGGGATGCCGGTGCGGGTGTTGGTGACCGAGGGGACGGCAGCAGATTGCAGTCAAGCGGTCGAGCTGATTGAAGGGATAGATGCCGAGTCCTTGTTGGCGGACAAGGCCTATGACACGAATGCCATCCTGTCTTATTGTGAGGAGCATGAAGTCATTCCGGTGGTTCCGCCGAAGCGCAACCGCAAGCACCCCAGAGCGTATGATGTCCATCTCTACCGACACCGGCATTGGGTGGAGAACGCGTTTCTGTGGCTCAAGCGCTGGCGTGGGATTGCCACGCGATACGCCAGGAATGCCGCATCGTTTCTTGCCGCGGTGCAGATCCGGTGTCTGGCGCTCCGGGCTGGTATTTCGTGACGACACTATCTGGAACGTCTCGCACTACGAACTTGGGCACTTGCATGGCCTCCAGGGGCTGAATTCGGGTGCGGTGGGGTCCCCGCGGGCCATAACACGCGTATGACTGCCGAACCTCTTGCAAAATTCCTGTCCCCAGGGTCCGGTGAGCCCGGATCGGTCGGTTGCTTCCGTTCACCTCTGCACCTGGAGGTCGGAATCCATGGATTCGCGGTGTCTCATCAGAGACGATGAGAACAAACATGGACCTTTGCGGACATCGGGACACGCCTCTCCGGGTCCCTCTCTTCGAGAGGGCCGCGAAGGGTCGGTATGCGTTGTCGGAGCGCGCTATGGGACGGCGAGACGTATCAACTGGTCAGCCGCCAGAGCCAGGATGCCGAACATGAGATGGCAGGCGACCTTGGAATATCCACGGACGCGGACATGGCGCCCGCCACACTCATCCTTGAGGCGGGCGTTGGTCCTCTCGACACCGGACCGGATCCGGAACCGCACGGTCTCGGGATCGACATGGCCTATTGCACGCCGGGCCCGGGCCTCCCGGTCTCGCGCCTCCTTGAGGTCCTTGTCCCGGCGCGGATTGACATCGATAAACGCCCGCGAAAACGTCGCTTCACGCGGGATCTTCGCGACACGCGACCAGCCGCACAGTCGGCGCAACGTCGGGTCCACCTTGAGCCTGTCGATCAGGTGGCGGGTCGTCGGCAGATCCCATACCGCCTTGGCGATGAAGCCACGGGCCAGCGCCTGGCGATCCTCCCGGGGTCGACCCGGACCGGTCCACACCCCATCGACGAAGCCCTCCACCTTGACGAGATCGAGAGCTGTCACGAAACGCTTGTGCGTCTCCAGGAGAGGACCGACCGCCTCGGCCAACGCAGGGAAAAGGTCCCCTTGAAATCGGCGCCAGAGATCGGATAGGGTCGAGCCAAGGGTCATCGGGGTCACCTCCTCGGTATCTTGTTGTTGTGGAAACACAACATACCACGAGGTGGCCCCGAAGCCCAGGCCCTCGACAACAAAATCAGCCTCGAGAAGGCAAAAACCGGTCGGGCCGGCAATTTTGCAAGAAGCTCTGCCGTTAATCGCCATAACCCGGAAGTTTCCCTGCACTGGCTGGTAAGCCCAGTGTCTTTCCGGCTGCGATCATCAGCTTGTCTAGGTTGTAGATCGCGTCCGCGCCACGGTTACCCGCAATAGCGAGGTGGAGCGTATCCCCGGCCTTCAGACCGGTTTCGAAATTGCCGAGCCACTCCTTGGCGCGATCGAAGTCGTCACGGTTCGGTAACAGGACAACAAAGGACTGCCCAATCATCGTTTCGAACTGCGAGACAGCCTGCCACGCCGTACCGACATCCAGACCGCTTATACGAACTTCACGGGCGAGCAGCGAGGCAAATTCGACCCTGGTCCAGTGGCTGACCGCCAGGTCGGCGCCCTGCAGGGCTTCGAGAAATCCGGATACATGTTCGCTGGTCGCCTCAGGCAGAATGAGAGGGACGAGAAAGCTGGTGTCGAAATAGCGCATCGGAATCGAATGCCGATCTCACAACCCCTCATCCCGGAGCTCGCGCAACAAATCGGCAGCGGGGCGCCGCAATCGAGGCATAGTGGACCGGAACGCGGCTAGTTCCCCCAGGGGTAAGGCTTTCTTGGGACCGGCCGCGGCAGATAGATGCGCCACGGCCTTGCCGCGGCGGGTGATAACCACCTCCTGCCCCGCCTCTACCTTGTCCATAAGCTCGCTGAGGCGGGCTTTGGCCTGAGCCAGATTGACCGTGACCATGGTAACCTCACGTGGTCATGAAACTAGGGCGTGTTCACACTAATGTTCAATGATGCTATCGTGGCGGCCGGTCCCTCGTCAGCGAGTCATCGGTATGGAACTCAGCCAAGCCCAGTACGAACGCATTGCCCCGCATCTGCCGGTCCAACGCGGCAACGTCGCCGTGTCCAACCTCCAGGTGCTCAATGCCTTCCTCTATGTCGTCGAGCACGGCTGCAAGTGGCGCGGACTGCCGCCTCGCTTCGGCAAGTGGCATACCGTCTACACCCGGATGAACCGGTGGTCGAAGAACGGCGTGCTCGCGCGGGTCTTCGAGCACCTGCAGCGCGAGCGGATGGTGCATGTGACGCTCGATGTGGTCTCGCTGGACAGCACCAGCGTGAAGGTCCATCCCGATGGCGCCGGGGCGCTGAAAAAAACGGTCCGCAATGCATCGGCAAGTCGCGGGGCGGATGGAATACCAAAGTTCATCTGGTTGCCGCAGATGAGCGAACGGCCGTGACCTTCGCGCTGTCTGCCGGCTAGGCCCAGGATGCGCCCGAAGGACGCAAGCTACTCGAACGTCTGGGGCGCCAGAAGACACCCCGGTCCCTGCTGATGGACCGTGCATACGTACGACCGGCAGTTGTACAAACGCCGCAATGAGGTGGAGCGGCTGTTCCGACGGCTCAAGGGCTTCCGGCGCATCTTCACACGCTACGACAAGCTCGACGTCATCTTCCTCGGCTTCATCACCTTCGCGCTCATCGTCGAGGCACTGCGTTAGTATGAACACGACCTAGTCATAGAGTAGCGGACGTCGGCCGGGCTGGCTACAATCTTGTCGAGATAGCGAGAAAACCAAAGCGGCAACCGGCTGTCCTCAGTACAGGGTGCGCGGGTAAGTCGTTCCATAACGGGCCGATTTGTGGACTGGCCATAATCCTCGGCAGGGAATTCCCCGGGAGCCTGCACCGAACGAATCGGAAGCGCAAGACCTCGTGTCGCCCGCCCGGCCGCTGCCGGTGTAGAGGTCGTAGACCGCACCCAGACGGCGAACGATCTTGTGCTCGAATGACTGCGGGTAACGGCAGTCCCGATTGCGGTCGTAGGGTGAGCAGTGGTGCTCGGGCGCCACGGTCAGGCCGTGCCACGTTTCCGCCCGGGCCGTGCCGGAAAGTGCCAGCGCGGCGATCCCGGCAAATATGCAAGCTGCGAGGACGAGGTCGGCAGTCATGGCGCGGGGCATGGAGGCTCGATCTCCCCTGTCGGGTCCGCACGCAGGTCATCGACGCGCGCTCGCGCACGGCATGCTGACGTGCTGACAAATGTCACGGCCGAACTCGACAAGGGCATTGGAAACGCCAGCAGCACGATCTCTATGTCACAAGAACCTGTTTCCTCAGGTAGGGATAGAACTTGTCGAGCAGTATGACGGCAATTTCCAGCGACCGCTCTGCCTGTTCGTGGGACGCCTTCGTTCCGCCATGATGCAGGATCTGGTTGCGGGTATTCGTGATTTCCTGAATCTCTGCCCAAAGGTTGTTGCAGGCGCCCTTCCGAGAGAGGCTTTTGAGATCTATGCCGTATTCCTCCAGCACGCCGAACAGGAGTTTCGTGAACTGCTGATTTCTGATCGCAAGCTCTGCTCACCTGGCACTGAAGTAAGATTCATTGTAGGATAACCCACCGGGTCGGATACAGGAGGTCATCTTGATGGTGCGCGGTACGGGACGGCCGCTGGCGGCCCTGATTTTGAGCGATGAGGAACGGTCGTTTCTGGAAGCGCAGGTTCGCAGCCACCGTGTGGCGCGCTCCATGTCGGATCGCTGCCGCATGATCCTGCGTTGCGCGGACGGGCTTGGTAACAAGGCGGTGGCGGCAGAGATCGGCGTGCACGCGCGCACCGTCGGCAAGTGGCGGATGCGCTTCGTCAAGGACCGCATCGAGGGCCTGTCGGACGAACCCCGGCCGGGACGGCCGCGCACCATCGAGGACGAGACGGTGGCGCAAGTGATCGAGCGAACACTCAACCTCGCGGCCTGCGGACGCCACCCACTGGTCGCTGCGCTCGATGGCGAAGGAGGCGGGGCTGTCGCACACGTCGATCTGGCGCATCTGGGGCGCCTTCGGCCTCCAGCCACACCGGGCCGAGACCTTCAAACTCTCCAGTGGAACCTTTTGCAAAATTCCTGTCCCTAGGGTCCGGTGAGCCCGGATCGGTCGGTTGATCCCGGTCACCTCTGCACCTGGAGGTCGGAATCCATGAATTCGCGGTGTCTCATCAGAGACGATGAGACCGAACAGGGACCTTTGCGGACATCGGGACACGCCTCTCCGCGCCCCTCTCTTCGAGAGGGGCGCGAAGGGTCGGCATGCGTTGTCGGAGCCGCGCTATGGGGCGGCGAGACGTATCAACTGGTCAGCCGCCAGGGCCAGGATGCCGAACATGAGATGGCAGGCGACCTTGGAATATCCACGGACGCGGACATGGCGCCCGCCACACTCATCCTTGAGGCGGGCGTTGGTCCTCTCGACACCGGACCGGATCCGGAACCGCACGGTCTCGGGATCGACATGGCCTATTGCACGCCGGGCCCGGGCCTCCCGGTCTCGCGCCTCCTTGAGGTCCTTGTCCCGGCGCGGATTGACATCGATGATCGGCACATGGCCAAGCCGTTCGCTCATCTGGTGGATCTCCCTGGCATCATAGGCCGCGTCCATGAGATCGTAGAGATTGGTCACACGCCCGGCGGTCATCATCGCCAGCGGGATCGCGACCGGGCTGTCATGGACGGATGCCGCGGTGAGGACGGTCCTCAGCGGCACCACCCCGCAGTCTGCTGTGTCGATATGCAGCTTGTAACCGCACCAGGCCTCCATGACCCCCTTGGCATTCTTCTTTGCCCCGTGATCACAGACCTTCGGCAGCTCGTCAAACATCTCATCGAGATCCATCCCGTTCGCTTGCCGTTCGAGACGCCCAGGCTCCTTCGTCCTCTCCTCGCCCTTGCGGGGCCGGCCGCGCTTGCAGTTCGGCGTCCTGGCCTTCAGCGTCGGGGCCGGCGTCTCCCGGGCCTCGATGGCCGTCGAGTCCCTCGACACGTGGCCGATGAGCGCATCGCCCAGTGTCTCTGCAACCAGAGCCGCGTGCATCCTCTCCGGAAGACGGGACTGCGAAAATTCGGCAAACGCCCGCGAAAACGTCGCTTCACGCGGGATCTCCGCGACACGCGACCAGCCGCACAGCCGGCGCAACGTCGGGTCCACCTTGAGCCTGTCGATCAGGTGGCGGGTCGTCGGCAGATCCCACACCGCCTTGGCGATGAAGCCACGGGCCAGCGCCTGGCGATCCTCCCGGGGCCGACCCGGACCGGTCCACACCCCATCGACGAAGCCCTCCACCTTGGCGAGATCGAGAGCTGTCACGAAGCGCTTGTGCGTCTCCAGGAGAGGACCGACCGCCTCGGCCAAGGCAGGGAAAAGGTCCCCTTGAAATCGGTGCCAGAGATCGGATAGGGTCGAGCCAAGGGTCATCGGGGGCACCTCATCGGTATCTTGTTATTGTGGAAACACAACATACCACGAGGTGGCCCCGAAACCTAGGCCCTCGACAACAAAATCAGCCTCGAGAAGGCAAAAAACCGGTCGGGCCGGCAATTTTGCAAGAAGCTCAGTGATCCGCACTTCGTGGAGAAGGTCCGCGACATTGTCGGCTTCGACAGGTCGCCGCCGGATCGCGCGCTGGTGCTCTGTGTCGACGAATAGAGCCGGTCCTGACGATGCGGCCGGGCATCCCTGAGCGGCGCACTCATGATTACAAGCGCAACGGCACGACCGCGCTCTTCGCCGCCCTCGATGTTGCCACCGGCTCGGTCATCGGCAAGGGCTATCGCCGCCACCGGGCTAGAGAGTTCCTCGACTTCCTGAAGGCGATCGACCGCAATGTCCCGGACGGGCTGGACATCCACATCGTCATGGACAACTACGCTACCCACAAGACGGCGGGGGTCAAGGCCTGGCTGGCGCGGCGTCCGCATTGGCACGTCCACTTCACGCCGACGTCCGCCTCGTGGCTCAATCATGTCGAGCGCTGGTTCGCCGAACTCACACGCAAGCAGCTGCAACGCGGGGTGCACCGCTCTACCCTCCAGCTCGAGGCCGACATCCGTGCGTTCATCGAAACGCACAACGAAAAACCCCGCCCCTTCAAGTGGACCAGATCCGCCGATGAAATCCTCGCCGCCGTCAAGCGCTTCTGCCTTCGGGTCGAACAAAACTTATGCTATGAACTTTAGATCCAGGTGACTACCATCAAGGCACCGCCATGCTCGTCCTGCACCATTCCGTGGGCGATCGGTTTCAGGAGCACATCCCGCAATGTGATTTCTGTGGCGGACCGGGAAAAGATCAGAGACGCGGTCGGACTTGAACTCAAGAGGGATCGGGCCTCAGAAAAGGCCGATTGGGCTGCTGCAGCAAGATCAGGATTGTTCCGATAGTACGATGCCATCCTTTCGGAAACAAACTCGTCGATTATCTCTTCGCGATGCGATTCCAGAATCTCCTTAACCATTTGGTCGTAGGCTTCCTCGCGCTATGCGTCTTCAGGTGTCATGCTCATGTTGTATGACTCGCCACCAACATCGTTTGACCGGTTGAGTCTAGGGCCACAGGGTGCGCTCGGCGAGTGCCTGTTGCAGCTGGTCAGTGGATCGCACGTCGATCCCGTCCCCGGTCCGGAAGGACCGCTCTCCGCCATAGACAAGCACTCGTCGCGTGATACCTGGTAGCTCGGCTCCGCCAAGCTCAACGGCGTCGACCCGCAGGTTTGGCTTGCAGACCTCCGTGATCGACAAATCAGAAGAACACAATAATGGATATATCTATAACGATCAATCCACTAGGTTGTGGACAGAAAATGGTCCTTGTCAACGCCCGTTGGTTGCATGGTTTCATTCTCCCGTCTAAGGTTTGTCATGGTATCGTGTTTCGGTCCGGAACTTCCACGATGCGGCGTCAGGAACCGGGCACGGATTTGCAAATGTGATATGAAAACGCATTCACGGAGGATCCGTACTATGAAACGTCGCGCCTTCATCAAGGGTGCAGCGACCGCCGGCGTTACCGGCGCTGTGGCTGCAGCCACGAGTATCCCGACACCTGCGATCTCGCAGGGCAGGAAGGAATTGAAGCTGGTGACTTCGTTCCCGAAGAACTTCCCGGGTCTGGGAACCTCGGCGAACCGGGTGTCCGCCCGGATCAATGCTGCCACCGGTGGCCGGGTTACTGTCAAACTGTTCAACGCCGGCGAACTGGTGCCTGCATTCGGCGTGTTCGACGCCGTTTCGCAGGGAAATGCTGAGATGTATTTTTCCGCCGAGTACTATTTTCCAAGCAAAGCACAGGCATTCAATTTCTTCACGGCGGTGCCGTTCGGCATGACGCCGGCAGAACAGTATGCCTGGATTCACTACGGTGGCGGTCAGCAGTTGTGGGACAAGCTGCATACCAATTTCGGCATGAAACCCTTTATAGGCCCTTCGACCGGAACACAGATGGGGGGTTGGTTGAACAAGCAGATCACCAAGCTTGACGATTTCAAGGGCGTCAAGTTCCGCATGCCGGGCCTCGGCGGCGAGGTGTTGCGCGAGCTCGGTGTCGCGGTGGTCAACCTGCCAGGCGGCGAAATCTTTCCTGCTTTGCAATCGGGCGCCATCGATGGCACCGAATGGGTCGGACCGTGGCATGATCTCGCCTTCGGTTTCTACAAGGTCGTTAAGAACTACCACTGGCCGGGATTCCATGAGCCGGGCACTATGAGCAGCTATGCCGTCAACCAGAAATTCTGGGATAGCCTCGGATCGGAAGATCAGACGATCATCGAGGCCTTGCTGCAGGCTGAATGTTTCATTCAGACCGCGGAATATGACGGCGCCAGCCCGGGAGCGCTCAAGAAGCTCGTCGAACAGCATGGCGTCAAGATGCACAAATATCCTAACGACCTGCTGGCTGAACTCGGCCGGGTGTCCGGCGAAGTGGTGGACAGCGTCGGCAATACCGATGCCACGGCCAAGGAAGTCTGGGACAGCTACCGGAGTTTCCGCAAGACGGCAATCGGCTGGTCGAAGATCGGCTTGCAGGGATACATGAACGCCCGCACGCTGCCCTTCACCTACGGCAAGGGCTGACGGCGACGGAATGACGAAAACTGCCCGCGCCGGACCATCGCCGGCGGGGGCATTCTTGTGCCGTTCGCGGTCTGGTTTGCCCATGGAGAACCCCGGCGATGCGATCTTTGGTTTTCCTTTCGCGAGGGATTGACGCCGTCAACGAATGGATAGGCCGGGTTGTCGCATGGCTGGCCCTCGGCATGGTGCTGATCCAGGTGATCGTCGTGGTCATGCGTTATGTCTTTGGTCTCAGCATACTCATGATGCAGGAGTCGATCTGGTACATGCATGCCATCGTCTTTCTGGTCGCTGCCGGTTATACCTTGCTGCATAACGCCCATGTTCGGGTCGATATTCTCTACGGTAATGTTGGCCCGCGCAGGAAAGCTTGGATCGACCTGCTTGGAGTCGCATTTATTCTTTTGCCAGTCTGCGTGATGGTCTGGTGGGTCTCCTGGCCTTATGTTGTCGCCGCCTGGGCAGTCCGCGAGGGATCGGTTGAGGTTAGCGGTATCCAGGGCGTCTACCTGTTGAAGACTTGCATGCTGATCTTCGCCGGTACGCTCGGTATCCAGGGGGTGTCCCTGTTCATCAAGTCGTATCTCACCCTGGCGCAGCCCAGGGTTGGTCCTGACGGCGTGGGCGACCGTGGGGAGATCGGGCTGTGACCGGTAACGAAATCATGGTTGCCGTGATGGTTGTCGGTGTTTGTGGCACCCTGATGCTGGGATTTCCGGTGGCCTTCACTCTGGCCGGCGCCTCGATGGTGTTCGGGTTGATCGGATACGCCTTCGATATCTTCTCCCTGTCGTATTTCGGTGTTCTGCCGAACCGTATATTCGGGATCATGACCAATGAGGTTCTGATCGCCGTGCCGCTGTTCGTATTCATGGGCGTTATGCTTGAACGGTCCAAGGTGGCCGAGGAACTGCTCGATACGATGGGAGCGCTGTTCGGTGCGATCCGTGGCGGGCTTGGTATTTCGGTTTGTGTTGTTGGCGCATTGCTGGCCGCATCGACCGGGATTGTCGGCGCCACGGTGGTGACCATGGGACTGCTGTCGCTGCCGACCATGTTGCGCCGCGGCTACGACCCGAAATTGGCGACCGGCGTGATCTCCGCATCCGGTACCCTGGGCCAGATCATTCCGCCGTCAATCGTCCTCGTGGTTCTTGGCGATCAGATCTCAAATGCCCATCAGGAAGCGCAGCGCACTCTTGGCAACTGGTCGCCTGATCCGGTCTCGGTCGGCGACCTGTTTGCAGGCGCCTTGTTGCCCGGCCTTGCTCTCGTCGGAATGTACATTCTCTATACGGCCGTGATCTGCTGGCTCAAGCCGTCGGCCGGCCCGTCGATTCCCCGGAGTGAACTGATGGCGGGTATCGACGGCACTCTGACCTCTCGGGTGATCCATGCCCTGGTTGCGCCGGCTGTGCTGATTGTCGCGGTTCTGGGTTCAATTCTTGCCGGTATTGCGACTCCGACGGAGGCGGCCGCCGTCGGCGCGATTGGCGCCACGCTGTTGGGTGGCCACAGGCTCGGGCCCAACCAGGGCTTGCCCGTTTATACCGCCACTGCGTCTCTCGTTGCCATTCTGGTTCTGACGACCAATGTTGATCTGCGGGTTGCCCGATCCGAGATCAGCAGCGACGAATGGGTGGCGATCATTGCCGCCATGGCTGCCTGTGCCGGCGTGGCCTGGGGCCTGCTTGTCAGTCTTGCGCGCGTGTACCGGGATGGAACCCTGCATGAGGTCAATCGGCAAACCATCCGGATCAGCGCGATGGTGTTCGGCATCGTGATCGGTGCTCAACTGTTTTCGCTCGTGTTCCGGGGATTTGGCGGGGACGAGATCGTGCACGATATCCTAAGCGGGTTGCCGGGCGGCACCGTCGGGGCGGTTTTTGTCGTCATGCTGGTGATGTTTGTTCTTGGCTTCTTTCTCGATTTCATCGAGATCACCTTTGTGGTGGTCCCGATCGTCGCGCCAATCCTGTTGCTGATGGATCTCAATCCGGTTTGGCTCGGAATCATGATCGCGGTCAATTTGCAGACCTCGTTCCTGACCCCGCCATTCGGGTTTGCGCTGTTCTACCTCCGCGGTGTGGCGCCACGGGAAGTGACGACGGGAATGATCTACAAGGGCATCATTCCATTCGTCTGCATCCAGTTGCTCATGCTGCTGCTGCTGGCCGTCTTCCCGCAGATGACGACATGGCTACCCAAGGTGATCTTCGGAACCTGAATGCCGATTCGTGATCAAGACGTATCTGGCGGTTTTGCTTTGCCGGCGAGCCCGTCAAAACACCGGACCCGATCACGCCAACGCAGTTGGAGATTGCTTCTTTGGCTATCCGGCCAGACCTTGTTCCATGGCCCTGGACAGGCGCTGTGCAAATGCCTTGGGGTCGGCGACCGGTTCGCCGTCCATGATTCTTGCCTGATCTAGCAACAGGTAAGCGGCATCTTCGACATCGCTGCCGGTGTTGCCTGCCTTGACTTTCCTGGCGAGGCCCTTGATCAACGGATGGGACGGATTGAGTTCGAGAACCCGCGGGGCGGCATCGGTGACTTGCCGATGTTGCCGCAGGAGACGCTCCAGATTGAGGTCGAGGTCACCCTCGTCAGCAACAAGACAGCATGCAGAATCGGTCAGACGGGTCGACTCCTTCACATCCTTGACCTTGTCGCCGAGCGTCAGCTTGATCGAGGCGACAAGCGGCGAAAGATCGGTTTTCACCGCCTCGTCCTTTGTCTTCTGTTCCGGATCGCTGTCCGCATCGTCGGCCGGTGTCTCGCTGTCAACGGCCGGATCGTCGAGGGCCGCCGAACCGCGTGTGACCGACTGGAACTGTTTTCCCTCATAGCCTTCGAACATCGACGAAATCCAGAAATCGTCAATTGAATCGGACAACAGCAGCACTTCGATATGCCTGGCCGTGAAGCCTTCGAGATGTGGCGAGTTGCGGACCGCGTCAAGTGATTCGCCAGTAATGTAGAAGATGTTGTCCTGGCCGTCCTTCATGCCTTCGACATACTGTTTCAGACTGATCAGCCCGTCACGCCGTGAAGACCGGAAGCGGGCGAGCTCAAGCAATGTCGCGCGATGCTCATGCGGCATGCCGTAGAGACCTTCCTTCAGGACCGGCCCGAAATCTCCCCAGAAGGCGTCATAGGACTCACTGTCCTTCTCCGCGACTTTCGTAATTTCATTCAGGATCCTCTTGGTTACGGCGGTGCTAATTGCCGACAGCATCGGGTTCTTTTGCAGCAGTTCGCGGCTGATATTGAGCGGCAGGTCCTCGCAATCGATCACACCTTTGACGAAGCGCAGATAATCGGGAACCAGGCCTTCGCAGTCGTCGGTAATGAAGACCCGCTTGACATAGAGTTTGACCCGGTGCTTGCGGTCGGGATGGAACAGGTCAAAAGGCGGACTGGACGGCACGAACAACAGTGCACTGTACTCATAGCGGCCTTCAGCACGCCAGTGGATCCTGTTCCACGGATCGTCGTAACCACGACTGACATGATGGTAGAACTCGCGGTACTGGTCCTCGGTGATCTCGCTTTTCTGCCGCATCCAGAGTGCCGACGCCTCGTTCAGCGACTGTTCTTCGGCGTCGACAACCATCACGATCGGGATCGGGATGTGGTCGGAATAGGTCTTCACAACGGTGCGCAGGCGCTCCTCCTCCAAGAACTCCCTGGCGTCGTCTTTTAGGTGCAGGGTAATGATCGTGCCGCGCCCCGCTTTTTCGGCGGTGCCTATGGTGTACTCGCCAAGACCGTCCGATTCCCAGATCCAGGCCTTTTCGTCATCCGCCCGGCGGGTCAGAACCTCGACTTTGCCGGCGACCATGAAGGCGGAATAGAAACCGACACCGAACTGGCCGATCAACCCGACATCTTTCTGGTCGTCGCCTGAGAGATTCTCAAGGAAGGCGCCGGTGCCGGAACGCGCGATGGTGCCGAGATTCTCTTCGAGTTCGGTCTCGTCCATGCCGATTCCGTTATCGGAGAGGGTCAATGTGCATGCGTCCCTGTTTGCTGCAAGACGAATCTTGTAGTCGGAATCGCCGGAGACCAGTTCGGGCCTGGTGAGCGCAAGATATCTGAGTTTGTCACAGGCGTCGGCGGCGTTCGAGATCAGTTCTCTCAGAAAGACCTCCCGTTCGCTGTACAGCGAGTTGGCGACAATGTGCAGAAGTTTGCTGACTTCAGCCTGGAACGGACGTTTGTCGGCAGTCATCATGTCTTTCCCGTACTTCGTTTCCCGATTTTTGTAATGCCCGGCCCGGCGCACCTGTCCAGACCGATGCTGATATGTGCAACGTGGTGCGGATTCGCAAGTCTTTATGCTATGTTGTCCGCGTCGCGACCGGGAGAGATTGGCCAGATGGACAACAGTGATGCCGTCCGCGTCACCGCCGTGCTCGGACCGACCAACACCGGCAAGACCCATCTCGCGATCGAACGCATGCTCGGACACGCCTCGGGAATGATGGGGTTTCCGCTCCGTCTTCTGGCGCGGGAGAACTATGACCGCGTGGTTGCCCGGCTGGGCCGTAATCACGTTGCGCTGATTACCGGCGAAGACAAGGTCATACCGGCGCAGGCGCGGTATTTCCTGTGTACGGTCGAAGCGATGCCGACCGACCGCAAAGTCGCTTTTCTCGCAATCGATGAAGTACAGATGGCCGGTGACCGTGAACGCGGTCATGTCTTCACCAACCGCATCCTGACCATGCGCGGCACCAGTGAAACCATGCTTCTTGGCGCCCGGACGATCCAGCCATTGCTCCGGAAACTCGTGCCTGATGCCGAATATGTCACCCGGTCCCGATTCTCGAAGCTGAGCTATACCGGTGCTCGCAAGATTACCCGTCTGCCGCGTCGCAGCGCCGTGATCGCGTTTTCCGCCAGTGATGTCTACGCGTTGGCAGAACTGGTTCGACATCAACGCGGCGGCGCCGCCGTGGTCCTTGGCGCCTTGTCGCCGCGCACCCGCAATGCACAGGTCGCCATGTATCAGGCCGGAGAGGTTGACTATCTGATTGCGACCGATGCGATCGGCATGGGCCTGAATATGGATATCGACCATATCGCTTTTGCCGAAGACGCCAAATTCGACGGACGTATGCCGCGCCGCCTGGTACCCCAGGAATTGGCGCAGATCGCCGGCCGTGCCGGACGGCACATGAAGAACGGTACTTTCGGCGTTACTGGCGGTTGTCCGGCCTTTGAGGGTGATGTGGTGGCGGCAATCGAGGACCATTTCTTCGAGCCACTGCGTGGCCTGTACTGGCGCAACAGCGATCTGTCGTTTCGGAGCCTGCGCGACCTCAGACGCTCCCTCGACCACCCGCCACCCTGGCCCTTTCTCATGCGCAAACGTGATGCCGGGGATCACCGGGCTCTGGAAACACTCGGTCTTATTCCCGAGATCCGGGATCGGGCCAATACCCGTTCGCGGGTGCAATTGCTCTGGGAGGTCTGTCAGGTACCGGATTTCCGTAAAACGCTCACTGAATCGCATATCCATCTGCTGACCCGTTTATTCAGTCATCTGACTAGTCCGGACGAGCGATTGCCGGACGATCTCATCAGTTGTCAGATGAAGCGTTTCGATCGAACTGATGGTGATATCGACACCCTGGCCGGGCGCATCGCGCATATCCGGACGTGGACATACATCGCGCATCATGGCGGCTGGGTCGCAGATCCGGTTCATTGGCAGCAGATGGCCCGCACTATCGAGGACCGGTTGTCGGATGCGCTGCACGACCGGCTAACACAACAGTTCGTCGATCGCCGGGCCGCCGTCCTAGTTCGCAAGTTGCGGGACAGTACCGATCTCATGGCGGCCATACGTCCCGATGGAGACGTGACCGTCGAAGGGTATCATGTCGGCAATCTCGAGGGACTGACCTTCGTCCCCGACACCTTGAGCGGCTCCAACGCAAAACCGGTGTTGGCCGCGGCACGGCGCATCCTTCCGGCCGAACTGGCCCGTCGCGTCAATGCCATCAGACTGTCGGATGACGAAGATTTCGAGCTGGATGAGCGCGGCGCCGTGCTGTGGCGCGGCAGCCGGATCGCGGCAATGTCACCCGGCGGCGACCCGATGTCACCCCGGATTCGTATCAAGAATTCGGATCTGGTTGGCCTCGACGGCCGGCGGGTTGTTGAACAACGGCTCACGATCTGGCTCGAAAATCTGTTGTCGACACGGATTCCCGAACTGGTCCGGTTGCGCGATCTGGCAACCCCAGGCCCGGTTCGCGGCGTGTTCTTTCAACTGACGGAGTGGCTCGGTACCGTGCCGCGTTCGGTGGTCAACGACCTTATCGAGGATCTCGATGAAGGCGGCCGGCGCAGCCTCGCCGACTTCGGCGTACGATTCGGGACCGAAAGCGTCTTTCTGCCGGCATTGCTGAAACCGCGGGCATCCGGACTTTTGACGACATTGTGGTGTGTTTTTCATCAACGGTTCCTGAATATCGCACCACCGCCAGGCCGTGTCACGGTCGAGCGCCGGGCCGGTGTTCCGGACGGCTTCTATTGCGCCGCCGGCTACATTCGCCTCGGCGGTCAGGTCATTCGCGCCGACATGACGGAACGGCTTGCTGCTGTGGTCCGCCGGAGAGCCCGTCGGCAACCATTTACCGTGACGCCGGAGATGCTGTCGCTGGCCGGCGTCGGCCACGATCGCATGCCCACAATTCTCAACGCACTTGGCTATCGCCACTCGGGGAAGACAGAAGGCAGGGATCAGTTTGTAAGGATCCGAAACGGCAACCAGCTCAGACATGCCGGCCGCAAACCGCCAGCTGCATCCGGCTCGTCAAAACGGCTGGCCTCGATAGCGGCTCGACGGAAAGACAATGCCGATTCGCCGTTCGCGATTCTGAGGACGATGGTTCCGATAAAATGAGCGACATGACGGTTCTATCGCAGCGCCTTGACAAATGGCTCTGGTGCGCCCGTTTCTTCAAGAGTCGTAATCTGGCCGGCAAACTGCTGGCTGCAGGACGGCTTCGGCTTTCCGGCAAGGTGGTGTCCAAGGCGCACCAGCTGGTTCGGTCCGGTGATATCCTGACGTTTCCGCAAGGTGCCGACATCCGGGTTGTCAAGGTAACATCTTTGGCAGAGCGTCGCGGCCCGGCGCAGGAAGCGCAGACATTGTATGAGGATCTCGAGTCGATCCGGCGGCAACGTCGGGCCGATCCGGGTATCATCGCATCTGAACCGTCGGCCGCTCGCCGTGGCGGCCGGCCGACCAAGGGAGATCGTTGTGCGGTCGACAGACTGATGCGACGGGAACCGGGAGGGATTTGAATGTTTCACGACAAGCGCGGCCTCGAAATGACAGCGACCAGCCAAGCGACTGTCGATGCGTTCGACGATGTGGTGGAGGAACTGCTCTGTAGCGGCCGCGACACAGTCAGGCTCCTCGACAATCTCGGCAAGCTCGATCCTGAAATGGTGATGGGACAGGTCTTGCGTGGATATTTCATGCATCTGCCGTCGCGGATGTATCTGGTGCCTGACGCGCTGGACGGTCTTGAAAAGGCGCGGGCGCTTGCGGTCGACGTCACGGACCGCGAGCGCCGGCACGTTGAGGCGCTGGCGACCTGGTGCGCCGGCGACCTGGGTCGCTGTGCGGCAATTTTCGAGAGCATCCTGCTCGATCATCCTCACGATATTCTCGCATTGCGTCTCGCCCATCATCTGCATTTCTTTACTGGCGATCTGTCGACGATGTTGTCCTCGACCGCCCGGGCCATGCCGCATTGGAGCGGCGCTGTGCCGGGTTACGGCTATGTCCTTGGTTTTCGTGCGTTTTCTCTTGAGGAAAACGGCGATCCGATTGCCGGCGAGCCGTTCGGGCGGCGCGCTGTCGAAATGAACGAGGCAGACATCTGGTCCGGTCATGCCGTGGCCCATTGCCTCGAAACCACCGGACGACGACTGGACGGTATCAGCTGGATCACAGCTCATGGCGAGGCTTGGCGCCACCGCGGAACGTTCGCCAATCATCTCTGGTGGCACCGGTCGCTGCACTATCTTGAACTGGAGCGGTTCGACGATGTGCTCGACGCCTTCGACAACGAGTTCTGGCCGAAGCCGTCGGAGGACAACATCGACATCAGTAATGCGGCAAGCATCCTGATGCGCCTCGTGATGCTCGACCTCGATGTCGGCGATCGCTGGGAGTCGGTTGCCGACGTCAGCGTCGGCCGGATCGGCGACTGCCTGCGTCCCTTCAACGATCTGCATTTCGTCATGGCGCTGGCGATGAGCGGCCGGCTGGAGCAGGCTGAGGCGATGGTGGCAGCGATGCGGGCTTACGCTGAAGAGAATGCTGACGAAGGGATTACGACAGCCATTGTCGGACGTGACGCCGGCCTTCCGGTGGCGGACGCGATCATTGCTTATGCGCGCGATGATCATGCGGCCGTGGTCGAGACCATGATGGACGCACGGTACCGCATGGTTCCGCTTGGTGGCAGTTGGGCGCAACGTGACTGCTGGGTTCGGATGCTGATCGATTCGGCCCGCAAGGACGGACGGAACAGTCTGGCTCGCGCCCTGCTTGCAGAGCGCGTTGCCGAATATCCCAAAAGCGCGCCGTCTTGGCGGCAGTATGCCGATGCGCTTGAGCGTAATGGCGCGGTTGCCGAGGCCAGTGCGGCACGCGGACGTGCCGCAGCGCTGCTGCCTGCGTAAACCGCAGACCGGTGCCGCCGGAATAACGGGCGATGGTGCGCGAGCAAGCCTGCCAGTGCCGGGATGACCCTTGCTGATGGCGGTTCTGCTGACCGCAATGATCGCTATGCTGGTTCAACAGACCATCGCCACGACGGCGAAGGTGGGGCTTCCGGCGGTGTTTCCCGCTGTCGCCCTTGAACTCGGTTTCGATACCGAATTCGTTCTGGTTTACACTTGGGGTTATGCTGCCTGCTCGCTGGCGGTGATGGCGGGATGTGGCGGGTTGATTCGACGCTATGGCGCACTCCGGACCAGCCAGATCGGGTGCGTGACGATGGCGGTCGGCCTCGCGGCGACCGGTGTCATGGCCACGCCCGCTCTCATTATACCGGTGCTGACGCTGGCCATGATTCTGATAGGGTTCGGGTCGACGGTTGCCACGCCAGCCAGTTCCCAGATTCTGGCTGCCTATGCGCCAAGAAAATGGGCGCCGCTGATATTTTCGATCAAGCAGACCGGTGTGCCGGCTGGCGTGGCGATTTCCGGGCTGATCCTGGCGCCACTGGCGGTCGCCTTCGGCTGGCGCGAGGCGCTGTTCGGTCTGGCCATCCTGTGTCTTGCCATCGCGGTTCTGCTCCAGCCGCTGCGCGCCGAATTCGATCATGGGCGGGATCCTGCCGCAAGACCGCAACTGGCTGATTTTGTCATCAATATCAGGGATGTTCTTGCCCAGTTCGAACGTCGGGCGATGGCGGTTGCGGCCTTTACCTTCGTTGGCATGCAGGCAATTTATACCAATTTTACCATTACATATCTGTACGAGGATCTGAACTACAGTCTTTCCGATGCGGGCGAAGTATTGGGCATTGCGACCCTGCTGGCGATTCCAGCCCGTATCTTCTGGGGTTGGGTCGGAAGCGCGGTCATCCGGCCGCGGGTTCTTCTGGCGTTTTTAGCGTTGGTCATGGCGTTATCGACGGCTCTGGTCGGCGCGTTCGAGCCGCATTGGAGCCATGCGGCCGTCCTCGCCGTCAATTGCGCGATCGGCCTGTCGGTTCTGTCCTGGCACGGCGTTCTGCTATCGGAGGCGGCGCGCTTGGCGCCGGCTGGCGAGGCGGGCCGGATGACCGGTGGCATTCTTGCGTTCGGCTCGGCGGGACAGATCGTGTATCCGGTCCTCTTCGGCGTCGGGTTCTGGTTTGACGGTTACGGTCTGGCTTTCATCGCGATCGCGTTTCCCGCAATGCTGGTCGCCGCCTATCTGGTGCTCCGGAAACGCTGAAGCGAGGATTGCGACGCCGTGAGACCGACACCGTGAAGAAACAGGAACCCTAATTACCCTCGAATCTAAGCAGTACTTAATCATAGAAACCGCTTATGCACTTGGCTCCGGTGGCACACGATGTTGCCCCCGATGTCGACTATTCCCGGCACGCCAAACGCTACATGTGCGTTTCACCGGAGCCACGTGCATAAGCGGTTCATAGAATACTGCCATGTAACTTGATGATAGAAAAGGATATTCACATGGCGCGCAACCCAGTGCAGTTCCAGAAAGGAATCAGCCTCAACGCGTTCCTCTCGCTCTACGGCAGCGAAGACCAGTGCTTCGACGCCCTCTTTCAATGGCGATGGCCGAACGGCTTTCTGTGCCCACACTGCGCCCATGACCGGTGCTGTCAGTTGAATACCCCAAAGCTCCAGCAGTGCAACCGCTGCCATCGCCAGACCTCCATTACCGCCGGGACCCTCTTCGAGGCCACCAAGCTCCCGCTCACGGTGTGGTTCCAGGGCCTCTACTTCATGACCCAGGACAAGAAAGGTGCATCGGCGGACGCTGCACCGCCAACCTGATATCTCCGACAACGCCGCCTGGGCGCAGCAGCACCTGAGCCCGGGCACGCAGGTGCTCTGCGATGGGCTGGCCTGCTTCAATGGCGTGACCGCGGCAGGCTGCATTCATGAGCCGATGGTGACCGGCGGCGGGAAAGCCGCGGTCGAGCGCCCCGGGTTTCGTCGGGTGAACACGATTCTTGGCAACATCAAGAGCGCCTTACGTGGCACCTGTCATACGATTCATCCCAAGTATGCCCAGCGCTATCTCGCGGAGGTCGTGGACTGGGTCAATCGTCGCTTCGACTTGCCCGGGATCATCCCCGGACTGCTCTACGTGGCGCTGCGGACACTGCCGATGCCGGAGCGGCTACTCAAATTGCGCTTGGCTTGAGTGGGAATTAGGAACAGGAATGCCCGCGGCGTACGCTCGAAATCGTGGTTTAGAGATCATTATCCATATCCTGGAAGGATCCGGGTCCGGACGATGCCGGCCAACCGTCAGAGGATCAAATCCTTATTCTCCAGATCATGGATCATCATAAACAATGTGACAGCCTGAAATACTGGACGACAGGTCAAGACGTTTCTGATTTGGTATTACAAGCATACGGATTATAGAATCATGAAGGCGCGAGTCGTGGCGGTTCTGGCGGTCGCCGCCATATCGCTATGCATGGCTGTGGAGGTGCCGGCACAGATCGGGATCGAGCTGTGTACGGGCCAACTTGCTTCCGCTCCGATCGAACAACCCTATCTGAGTAGGCTCGAAAACGGCTTGGAGCGGCTGTCGAGCGGATCGACCGGTGCGGTGCCGGAGTTGGAACAGCTTTTCGGCCAAGCGAGCACCATTCTCGTCATGCTCAGGGAAGAGGCTCTAGTCGATGCGCTTGCCTTTGCGCAGGCTGTGGAACGGGCCTTGAAGGTCGGTGGTAGTGAGGCTGTGCTCACCGAGCCGGCGCTCGCAACAGCATGGGCTCGGTTCCGATTGACGTTCGCCGACTCGCTCCAAACTGGGGACTGCCCAGGCGAAGCCGAAGAACTACTCGCGAAGGTACGTCTCTGGCCGATTGCGGATACGGGCATCGCAGCCGGCGTGATCGCATCGCATGGTGCCTTATTGGTCCGACTGGGCCGATTGCACGGAGCTATTGAGACGCTGCGCCCCTTCCTGGAGGCCGAGGTTCCACCACTCGACTTCACGGAGCTGCGTACGCGTTTTGCGGCGTTGAACAATCTCGGCGCAGCCCTGCGACAGAGTGGCGAGCGCACTCGGGTCGCGCGTGTTTATCAGAAAGCCCTTACTCTGGTTCTGGATCCAGCAAGCGTAGCGCTGATCCGCACAGATCGGGATCGCCTGACCTACGAATCGGGTCTTGCGAAATTGTATCTCAACTTCGCGGCACTGATGCTGTTCAATCAGGATACCGATAAAACGTGGCCTTACTTGCAAAAAGCCCACATCGCGTTGGAACGTTCCGGACAGACCGAGAGCTAAATTCAGACTTCCTGACCTCTTGGCGTTGACGCTGCCGGACGGCGTGCCGCGATCCCCTTGAAGTCTGCCACTTTTCGGCCGTTGCGGGCCGATTTTCGGTGGCAGTCGCAGCCGATGTCGTATATTGTAATATGACACTATATACGCGGCCTCAGCCATGCCCATGACCCTCCCGCTGTGCTCCCCAGAGGCGGTTCCGATCGGCAACAGCTGCTTCGCCGTCCTGATCTCGGACGACACCTTCACCTACTTCTCAAACCTCGTTCCCTTCGCCAGCCACCCCGCCGATGACCGCGCCGCCATGCTCATGCGCATCGGTCGCCTCGCGGTGATCAGCGCGCTCTCGCCGCAGGATCTGGCCGACGCGTTCTGTGTCTCGCGCTCGACCGTGCAGCGAGCACGGCGGCGCTACCTGGCCGAGGGTGAAGCGGCGTTTCTGAAACCCCGGCGCGGGCGCGGGCCGTCGGTGTTCACGCCGGCGTTGGCCAAGAGGGCGACAGCGTTGCTGGAAGCGGGCCTGAGCGGCGCTGCGGTGGCCCGGGTTCTCGGCGTGTCGAAAGCCTCGGTCCACAAGTGGCGCCGGCGGGGGCTGATCGGCAAGGCGGTGTGCGCGCAGGAGCCCGCAGGCTCGGCAGTGGGTGCGCCATGCGAGGCGCGTGTCGCTGAAGAGGCTGGCGGCGCAGCCGGGCCCGAAGCGGGCGAAGCGCAGCCCTCGGCGGACACGGCGCAGAGCGGGGAGCCAGGTCCTCTCGACGCCGGGACGCAGACGGATCGCAGCGCGCGCGACCGGCCGGCGCCGATGGGGCGCGCGACCTGCGATGTCTCGGGCCGGGTGCTGGCCAGCAGCGGGCAGGCGGGACCGGTCGAACCGCAGTTCGCCAGCGCCGCCCGCGGCGTGCGCTCAGGCGGCGTTCTCACCGCCCTGCCGGCCCTGCCCAAGGGCTATTACGGCCTGAACACGATCCTGCTTTTCCTGGCCTTCATGACCCTGGCGCGGGTACGCAACCCCGAGAGTTTGCGCTATCGGCCGCCGGGCGAATGGGGCGCCATCCTCGGCCTCGACCGTTGCCCCGAGGTCAAGACCCTGCGGCGCAAGATCGCTCTGATCGCCAACGACGAGGCCGGCGTGCGGGCTTGGCAGCGCGCCCTTGCCAGGCGCTGGCAGGCCGACGAGCCGGAGCTCTGGGCGACGCTGGCCGTCGACGGGCACGTCAAGGTCTACGCCGGCCGCAAGGGACGCCTGCCGAAACACTTCGTCTCGCGCCAGAAGCTGTGCCTGCCGGCCAGCACCGGCTACTGGATCAACGCCCTGGGCGGCAAGCCCCTGCTCTGTCTGCATAAGACGCTGGATCCGAAGATGGTCGCCGCCATCGAAGCCGACGTGGTGCCGGCGCTGCAGGACCTCGGGATCGTCGACGCCCAGGCGCCGGACCTGACCGCAGAGGCGCCCGGCCACCCCGCGCTCACCCTGGTCTTCGACCGCGAAGGCTGGAGCCCGGATCTGTTCCGCCGGCTGGCGAGGCGCGGCATCGCCTGCCTGACCTGGCACAAGAACTTCGGCGGCGAGGATTGGCCGGTCGAGGACTTCGGCGCGACGACCGTTCCCATTCACGGACCGGCGACAAACGGCACCGCCTCCGTGCGGCTGGCCGAAAAGCCGGTGACGTTGCCGAACGGCTTCAGGGTGCGCCAGATCCGCCGCCTGCTGGACAACGGCCGTCAGATCCCCTTCATCGTCACCGATCCGCACAAACCGATGAGCGAGGCCGCAGGCGCCATGTTCTCGCGCTGGTCGCAGGAAAACTTCTTCAAGTACATGCGCGACGAGTTCAATCTCGACGCCCTGCCGACCCACGAACTCGAGCCTCTCGATCCCGACACCATGGTCGTAAACCCGCTCCGGCGGGCCTATGACAAGGCAATCCGCAGCGCCGAACGCCGGCTCGCCAGCCTGCGCAACCGGAGCGCCGGCGCGGCCAGGAAAAAGAGGCCGAAGGCGCAGCTCAGGAGAGAAGTCAGCGATCTCGAGGGTGCCCTCGAGATCGCCAGGGCCAGCCGCAGGAACGTGCCGAAGCACTGTCGAGCCGGCGACCTCGACGAAGACCAACAGCTCGATGCCCTGCCCTCACGCGACCGCATCCTCCTCGACATCATCCGCATGATCGCCTACCGCGCCGAAACCCGCATGATGCTCCCCGTCATGCAGGGACAAGGCAAGAAGCCTCATCCCCGGAAACTGCTTCAGGCTCTCATGACCGCCGACGCCGACATCCTGCCGGACCCCGCCAACGGCGTTCTCCGGGTCCACATTCTCGGCCTCGCAAATGACGCTTGCAACCGCCAGATCGATGCCCTCCTGAACGAGCTCAACGCCACCGAAACGCTCTTCCCCGGGACCGATCTGCGCATGGTCTACGAGATCGACGCAGCCCCGGAACCCACCCAGCCGGTGTCACACCAAATCACTAGAGGTCAGGAAGTCTGAGGTTATGGTGATCTGGCTCCGGACCTCTGCA
Source organism: Thalassobaculaceae bacterium (assembly GCA_963422445.2). GTDB lineage: Bacteria > Pseudomonadota > Alphaproteobacteria > Thalassobaculales > Thalassobaculaceae. The sequence goes on along the minus strand of OY729512.2, from coordinate 5,938,803 downwards.
GATTATTGGGTGGAGATCGGCGATAAAGAGGCGGCCCGCCAGAGCCTTCTCCAGGGTCTGACGCTGGCCAAGAGGGTCACATCCGAATCGGCAGCTCTGCGCTCGGAGTTGTCGCGACGGATCCAGAGGCTCGACGCCCCCGATCGAACGGCGCTGCCGCAGCTTCTTGAGAACGAGCGGATGTTGGAACGGCGTGCGAACGCCGATTGGGTTGCGAAGATCAAGAGCGCGGAGGCACTTTCGGATGCTTACGTAGCTCTGGGAGATTGGGCCCATGCGGTCGAATGGGCGCGTATCGCTTATGACCGGATACAGAGCGTGGCGGGAGGACCCACGGTTGAGTTAGCCCTGATCTAGCAGAAGCTGTCGTTCGCGCTGGCAAACTCCCAACAGCTTTCCGTGGTCGACGGAAAGCTGTCCGTTGCGCTGGCTGACGCCCAACAGTTGATGGAAGCCTATAAGATGTTCCGTGCGGCGGCTCGCACCGTGCGGGAGGTCGGGGAGCGCAAGGCGGTCGGCTGCTGGGCCGGACAAGAACGCAATGCGAGACTGGTTGAAACAATTCGGAATTGGCACGGACTGCTATCGAGCACTCTCTTGCAGATCCTCGGCATTGAAGACACGCCGCTTTACTTGGAAATTGCAAACGAGGTGTTGGGCCTTGTGCAGGCGCACGAGACGGACCGGTTTGGTGTCGCCGCGGTGCGAGGAGCGGCGCGCAATCGGATCGCCAATCGGCGCGCAGTGCGGGATTACGAAGATCTATTGAAAGAGAAATGCGAGCTTGAGAGGAAGTTGAGCCAGCTGTCAGTCGCGCGCCAGCTTGATCACGTATTGGTGGCGTCCAAGTCGCGGCGCTTGGCCGAGGTGGATCAGAAGGGCGAGGCTGCCTTGGATGTGCTGAACCCAATCTTGGCCTTCGCATTGTCTGGAGGCCGTGCAATCCTGACGCGCGACGAGATGGGCGAGGTGCTGCGGCCCGGGGAAGCAATGTTGGCCTTTCGCATCGGTGATCAGTTCAGTGTAGCGAGCCTGAACATTCGTCATGGGGAAAAGCTCACGACTTTAACCGTTCCTTTGCCGAGAGCCGCCTTCGACACCGTTGAGGCTGCGGTATCAGCGATTTTGGAGCCCTCGAAGCGCGCAAGCCTTTAGGCCCCGTAGGAAAGTCGCTGTCCGATTTGCTGCGGATGTCGGAGTTGCTGCCGGTGATAGAACAATATGGCGTAGAGCATGTCTTCGTCGTACCGGACGGCCACTTGAGACGGCTCCCGTCGCATTTTCTGCCTGTCGGAACCGCGCGGTTAGGAGATGTAGCGAATAGCTCTACCATCGCATCGATCTGGGGGTTCGCCGCGCTCCGGAATCTGGGTCCCGCTACCGTGCGGTCAAAGGCCGTCTATGCGATTGGGGATCCCGAGTTGCATCATGTCTCTTGCAATCTGTTTCCGCTGCCGAAGACGGCCGTCCATCGCGAGGTGCTGTGTTTGGGAAAACCAGGCGGCCTGGAAGACTTGCTGTGAGGAGCGCAGAGACTTTTGGGTGGACCGCCTCCCGCGATGGAACTCGAGGCTACGCGGGAGGCGATGCTTGGGGCGGCGCCGAGGACGGCTGGTATATTGCTATTCGGCACCCACGGGCTGATGCCGGAGAAGAAGGAGATCAGCTATCTTAATGAGCCGGCCCTCGTGCTAAGGAGCTTGATCGAATTTAAGTTTCCAACTTCACCGCGGGTGAAGTTCATAGTTCCAGTCACCGTGGAACTCGTTGCGATGTAGAGACAGCGCTTCCATTTCCGCCTTCGTCGCCGTCACTCCTTTCGGGTCCTCCCCCGTGTCGAGCTCAGCTCTGACCCGAAGCCCTGCGTCGGTGCGCGTAGTGCCGATCAGATCAACGATGGTTTCGAAGGGTCGCAATGGCTTGCCTCGCCAATTGTGCGTGATGTGACAGAACAGGCGGTGCTCAATCTTGTTCCACTTGCTGGTGCCGGGCGGGAAGTGGCTGACGTGTACGCGCACTCCCGTGTCGTCGGCACATTGCTGTAGCCCCTGCTTCCACGCGCGCAAGCGGTAGCCGTTGCTGCCCCCGCATCGGCAGTGATGAACAGCTCGCGAGCTTCAGGGTAACGGCTGCGGCCCCTCTCCTCCCACCACCGCCGAAGCGAGGCGAGCGCGAATGCAGGGGTGTCATGGTCACATCCAACACTGACCCATGCGTCGTTGCGGCCCATGTCATAGATGCCATAGGGGATCGCCTTGCCTGCGGCATCCTGGGGAAAGTCGTGGACCATGGATTTCTCGGGCTGCCCCTTCGGCTGCCACTCGCGCCCCGCGTTCTTGAAATCCCCGACCAGCTCCTTCTTCTTCGTGTCGACAGAGACCGCCGGTCGGGCGCGCTGGAGACACTCATCCGCCTTCGCATTGATATGGTCGAACTGGGCGTTGCGGTCCGGGTGCGACGCCCCTTCGGTGCTCTTGCGCACCGATTGCAACCGATAGCCAAGCTCGTGCAGCAATCGTCCCACCGGCGTCGAGCTCACCTTCCAGACCGCGCGCGACAGCGCCGCGGCGAGCTTCGCCCGACCCTTGCATGTCCATCTCAAAGGCGACTGCGGGGCGCCGCAAGGCAACGGGTCAACGAGCCTCTCCAACGCTTTCTTGATGCCGGGCTGGGACTGCTCGATACGCGGGCGCCCCGCCCCCGCACGGCGAATGCGCCCGACCGCGGCGCCGCCCGATTCCAGCGCCCCGCGCCCCTTGCGAAGGGTCGGGCGCGACAGCCCCGTCGCATCCGAAACCAGAGCCTCGCCTCCATACCCGAGGGCACGCGACCCCGTCGCAGCCCACATACGGCGCCCACGCTCGTCGAGATTACGCCTCGACCACCGCGTACTTCTCAACGATTGTCGCTTCGAGTTCAAGATTGCGTCGCATCGAAGGGAGTAGAACACAGGCGCGTACAAATGGACATATAATTTACACTACCCTCCTAGATAGTGTCGTCATGAGTGATGTTTATCTGTACTATCTGTCGAACTCACTCGATGGTTCTTGGAGGCGACTCATGGGATTGGCTCATCGGCGTCACGACATTTCGGACAGGGTCTGGCTGTTGTTGGAGCCTCATCTGCCTGGCCGGGCGGGACGTTGGGGTGGAGTGGCACAGGATAATCGACGGTTCATTAATGCGATCTTCTGGATTCTGCGCACCGGCGCTCCCTGGCGTGATGTGCCGCCAGACTATGGGGACTGGGAAAATACCCATCGCCGGTTCTGTCGCTGGCGGGACAAGGGGCTCTGGGGGGCGTTGCTGGAGCCTCTGGTGGATGAGCCGGACGATGAGTGGCTGATGATGGACGCCAGTCATCTCAAGGTCCATCCCCATGCGAGCGGTGCGATCGGCGGCAATCAGGCGATGGGTCGCACAAAAGGGGGCTGAACACGACGCTGCACCTGGCTGTGGACGCGCATGGGATGCCGGTGCGGGTGTTGGTGACCAAGGGGACGGCAGCAGATTGCAGTCAAGCGGTCGAGCTGATTGAAGGGATAGATGCCGAGTATTTGTTGGCGGACAAGGCCTATGACACGAATGCCATCCTGTCTTATTGTGAGGAGCATGAAGTCATTCCGGTGGTTCCGCCGAAGCGCAACCGCAAGCACCCCAGAGCGTATGATGTCCATCTCTACCGGCGCCGGCATTTGGTGGAGAACGCGTTTCTGTGGCTCAAGCGCTGGCTAGGGATTGCCACGCGATACGCCAGGAATGCCGCATCGTTTCTTGCCGCAGTGCAGATTCGGTGTCTGGCGCTCTGGGCTGGTATTTCGTGACGACACTATCTAAGCCCGGATCAGACAGATCCTGATGAGGACGGGTTATTGTTAGCCAGTCAGGTGGCAGATTTGCAATTGGACGATAGCTGGCTGGCAATTCTGGCCGGATGCCGGACCGGGACTCCAAGTGGTGCCGACGTTTCGGATGGGTTAGGCGGATTGGCTTGGGGTTTCACAGCGGCAGGAACTGACGCTCTTTTGGTGACCCACTGGGATATTTATGCTGATGCGGCGCGCGAGGTTGTGTTGTCCATATTTCAGCGGATGGCAGCGGATCCGGCTTTGACCTTGTCCGCTGCTCTGGATGGCGCAATGCGCGCCTATGCTGAGACGCATCCAGACACCCGAGAATGGGGCGGTTTCTCCATCCTTGGCGACGGCACTGTGACAATGCCGAAAGAATAGCTGACCGAACATGTAGAACGAAACGAAACTCGGACGGCACGCAACAATCAGCCGTGCGGCGGTCAGGGTGGAAAATCACTCCAATGTCTCGGTGATAAGCACCAGATTGGGCTCGACCTTCGAGATGCGTCGCCGACGCTGACGTTCGTATTCCACCTCTGATGAGAGGTGATGGTCCCATCGTCTGGCCGCTCTGCATCATCGGCGAGCGCATTTCGACACTGGAGGGGATCGGCGCAGTGGCGAGAGAGTATTCGGCGGAGAGCGAATTAACCCGACTTATTCGTGGGACGCCGCGTTTATCGGTTAATTTCGAGCGCGCAGGAGTTGGCGTTCGGCGCCATTTCGGTGCCGGGATCTGAGGCTTTCGGTGTCGGTGTTGGGGGTTGAAGGAGCTCTGGTTCGCGGGGCACGCCGCCCCGGGGATCATGGGCCGGAGACCGCGAGCCGGCCCGCCAGCAGGCGGATCAGCGAGGCATCCGGACAGGCCGAGGCGAAGTGGATGCGGACGCGCGCGACCTTCTTGACCACCCGGGCGCCGATCTTCGCCCAAGTTGGCACTTTTCCCGTTTGTTCGGAGCCGATTTGGCCAGCTTCTTCCGGCTGTCATACGAGATATAGCGGTGATGTGGAGAGTATGTCTCTATATTTGTGATTGCCGTTTTGAAGCCGCTTTGTAGTGCCAAGATATGGTTTGGGGAAGGGGAGGAATTTCCCTTGACCCCACCACCAAAGCCGACATATCTGGGTCCGACACGACCAAGACGTGCCGGGCGACATGTTCATCAGGGCAACCAAGACCCACACCACCGACGGCAAGCCCGTCCGCAGCCATCGCCTCGTGCTCTCACAGCGCATCGGCGACAAAGTCAGGCAGCGCACGCTCCTCAACCTCGGCACCGACTATCCGGTGCCGAAGGAGAAATGGCGCGAAGTTGCCGAACGCGCCGAGGCGCTGCTCCACGGCCGCCCGCCGCTGCTCGCAGCCGCGCCGGACGTGCAGGCCGCAGCTGAAGACATCGTCGCCAGGCTCAGGGCCAGGGGGTTCCGCGTCGAGGCGATGCAGGAAGAGGCGCGCAAGCCCGAAGCCGCCACCGTCGCCCTCGATACCCTGGAGCACGAGACCCCGCGCACGGTCGGCTGCGAGCGCCTGTGCCTCAAGGCCCTCGATGATCTCGGCTTCGCCGAAATTCTTCACGACCTGGGCATCAAGGGCCGCGAAGGGCGCATCGCGAGCGCGCTGATCGTCGCCAGGATGGTCCACCCCGCCAGCGAGCGTGAGACCAGCCGCTGGCTGCGCCGCAACAGTGCGACCGCCGAGCTTCTCGATCTGGAGGGCGACCGCAAGGCTCTGCGGCGCAAGACGCTCTACCGCATCGGCGACCTCCTCTGGCGCCACCGCGCCGCCATCCAGCGGGAGCTGTTCAGCCGTGAGCGCGCGCTGCTCGACATCCCCGACACCATCGCCTTCTACGATCTCACCAACGTTCACGACCACGGCCACGCGCACGGCGAGCGTCCCCGCTTCGGGCGCTCCAGGCAGAAGCGCGACGCCTGCCCGTTGATCACGCTGGCGCTGGCGCTCGACGGCGCAGGCTTCCCGCGCAGGTGCGAGATCCTGCCGGGCAACGTGAGCGAGCCGGGCAGGCTGGAGGACGCGCTGGTCAGGCTCGAGGCGGTGTGCGGCGGCACGGCGCCCAAGCCCATGGTGGTCATGGACGCGGGCATCGCCACCGAGGAGAACATCCTGTGGCTGGGAGAGCGGGGCTACGACTGGATCGCGGTCAGCCGCGGCGTCAGGCCTGCGCCGCCCGAGGGCGGGCCCGAGGCGCTGCTGATCACCAGCGCGCACCACGAGGTGCGCGCCTGGCGCCTCGCAAGCGAGGACGGCGCGGCGCGGCTCTCTGTCGTCAGCGAGGGCAAGAAGAAGGCCGAGACCTCGATCCTCGGCCTGAGGAGGAACCGCTTCGAGGCGGCGCTGGAAAGGCTCCACAGCGGCCTCCCGGTCAAGGGCCGCCTCAAGCGCTACGACAAGGTGCTGGAGAGCGTAGGCCGCCTCAAGCAGCGCTTCTCCGCGGTCGCCAGGCACTACGAGATCACGCTCGAGAAGGCGGACACCGGCGCCAACGCGTCTGCCGTTCGCTTCAAGCGCAGGCCGCTATACGACGAGGCCGATGAGGGCGCCGGCGCCTATGTGCTGCGCACCAGCCACATCGACTGGGATATCGAGACGATCCTTCGGACGTACTGGCGCATCACCGACATCGAGGCCACCTTCCGCAGCCTGAAATCCGAACTCGGCCTTCGCCCGATCTGGCACCAGCTCGACCGTCGCATCGCGGCCCACCTGCTGATCGCCGTGTTGGCCTATCACGCCGTGCATCTGATCCGCACCCGGCTGGCCGCGCGGGGTATCCACAAGGGCTGGGCATCGATCCGCGAGAGTATGCGGACCTGGGTGCGGATCACCACGCGCCTGCGCCAGACCGACGGCACGTTGATCGTCAACCGCCAGGACACGCGCCCCGCCGCCGAGGTTGCCCAAGTCTCCTCGGCGGCGGGCGCGGACCCCGCCATCCACCGCAGGAGGACCCGCCTGACGAGCTGACAGAATCCAACAAAATGTAGTACCATGTTGGAATCGGTCGAGAAGAATACCATTTTATATCAATGCGATAAAGGATCGGACAGCAGAAAAGTGCCAACTTGGGTTGAGCAAGCGCGCCCTGAGGGTTGCGAACTCGGCCCAGGCGAGCGGCATCCTGCGGGGCACGGCATCGCGGAGGGCGAGCATCAGCCAATAGGCCGCGGTGTGCAGGACGAGGCGGAACTGGTTGGCGAGCGGGGACTGGCAGGAGGTGCGGTCCGACGCGAATTGGCCCTTGTGCAGCTTGATGAGGTTCTCGGCCTGGCCGCGGGCGCAGTAGATATCTTCGTAGAGATGGCGGGCGTCTCCGCCGAGCGAGGTGACGATGTAGCGTGCGTCGAAGCCGCGCGCGGTCGCCTCGAGCCGGGCGACCACCTGGCGCTCGCGGTTCCACGAGCCGGCGGCGTAGGCAAGGTCGGCGAAGCCGCGCATCCGGTCGACCCCGGCCTCGGCGCGGCGTACCTTGAGGTCGTCGGCGGTCTGGTAGGCCAGCGCGTGCAGCGCGGCGTTGCCGGCTAGGCCGAAGATGTAGTCGACGCCGTTGTCCTCGCACCAGTCCATCGCCTCGCGGCGGCCGTAATGGCTGTCGCCCCGGAAGGTCAGCCGGGTGCGCGGCCAGTGCCGGCGGATGCGGCGCACCAGGTGCTTCAGCAGGGTGCGGACCTCGACACCGGACGGTGTCTTGCCGGGACGCAGGAGGACTGCCACCGGCTTGCCGCTCTCAACATGGTAGACGTGCACCGGCAGGAAGCAGCGGGTGTCGTAGTGGGCGTGGAACAGCGACAACTGCTGGTGGCCGTGAACCCGGTCGCAGGTGTCGTCGATGTCGAGCGTGATCGCCGCCGCCGGGGCCGGGAAGGAGCGGCAGAAGAGGTCGACCAGGGCGGCCGTCATGCGCGCCACCTCGCTGCGCGAAGGCGCGTTCTCCAACCGGCTCATGTTGGGCTGGGAACACAGGGCGCGGCCGCTCTCCGGCGCCCGGCCGATCGCCAGCTTGAACAGCGGATCGCCGCGCAGCGCGTCGCAGTCGTCGGCGACTTCGTAGCCGCAGGCGATCGCGAATATACGGAACCGGAGCATCGCCGGGAGCGTGTGGGCCACCGGCGCAGGGTCGCGCCACTCCCGGATGCAACCCGCCAGCGTCTCGGCCAGGCCGAGTCGGCGTTCGGCCGCGCGCAGCAGGACCGGCCCGCCGTCCGACGAGATCGGCCCGCCCTCGAAATCGGCGGTCACCTTCTTGCGTTGTACGGCTGGAAGATCGAACGGGAGAGGAGTATCTTCGGTCATGGCGGGCGTGGCGCTCTCGTCGTCTCGGGGGAAATGTGCGGATTCCTGCGGACTTGACGGCAGGTTCCTATTTTACTTGACTGCGAATCCTGGCATTTGACCGCCATGGCGGTGCCGTTTGTCAGCCTCACCCGGGTGTTGCCGTAGGGGTTCTCCGTTGCCGGGTGGGGGCTGGCCTCCGGCCAGCCCTGGGCGAGCGTAAGCGAGCCCTCGTCGTCATGCAAAGGCCTGTTGGGCGCGGCGGCGAGCTTCCTCATTCAGCACACCGCCGCGCGCGCCGGTGGTTCGGTCTGCGACGGCGCCGCAGGCGCCCCTGGACCCGGCCGCTAGGCCGGGCCCCCTCACTTGTCGTTGCCGCCGTCGAGCGGCGGCGGTCTGTTGCGCTTGCGCTGGGACTCGCTCTTGAGGTCGATGCGGTAGGCGTTGTGGACGATTCGATCGAGTACCGCGTCCGCGATTGTTGGTTCTTCGATCACCTCTGGCCAGTCTCCACGGGGATCTGACTGGCGATCAGGATGGACTTGCGTCCGTGGCGCGCCTCGGCGATCTCCAGCAGGTCGCGCCTTCCCTCGGTGGAGAAGCCCTGGAGGCCCCAGTCGTTGAGGACCAGCAGATCGACCTTGGCGAGGCGGCGCATCAGCCGGTCGTAGGTGCCCTTGTCGCGGGCGCGGTCGAGGGCCGCGACCAGCTCGGGGACGCGGCGGTAGAGCACCGATTGCTTCTGGCGGCAGGCCTGGTGGGCGAGTGCGCAGGCGACGAAGGTCTTTCCCGATCCAGTCGCCGGCGGCGAGCTGGGTCAGCGTGGTGCGGGCGATGCCGCACCCGGCGCGGCAGTCGACATCCTGGACATCGGCGCGGATGCGCAGCTGGCCGAGATAGCTCCTGTGCTCGCGGTGCCCGGCCTCGCGCTCGATCAGCATGGCGAGGCGGTCGTCGAAGCTGAGCTGCTCGATGTCGGCGAGATTGCTCTGCTCCTCCAGCGCCTCGGCCATGCCGGCAAGCCCGAGCTGCAGCATGCGTTCGATATTGGGCTGTCGCAGGGTCATGGGGTCGCTCCTTCCTCGTTGCCGTAGTAGTCGCCGCCGCGGATATTGGCGTGATCGGGGATGGTCTCCCTGGCTACGGGACGGCGCCGATCGGGGCCGGCGCCGTTCTTGAGCCGCTCCCTGAGGAAGCCGGAAGCGAGGCGGTTGAGGTCGAGGGCCTCGGCGAGGCGGGATCATCCCCTGCACGGTGGCGAAGGCCTGTTCGGGGAAGTCGCGCGAGGCGAAGCAGCGCTCGGCCCAGGCCACGGCGTTCGGGCCTACCTTGCGGGCGCGCTGCAGCAGGATGTCGCCGTAATCGGGCTTGCGGATGTCGCGCACCGCCTTGATGCGGTCGGGCATGTGCCCGGGGTCGGTGGCGTACTGATTGCGCCCGCTCTTCATGCGGTGGACGGCGATCCGCTCCCCGCCCTTGCCGAGGAAGAGCTCGACCATGCGCTCGCCGACGCGGGCGTGGATCTTGCGGCCGATATGGCGCTCAGGCGCGGAGTAGTGATTGCGGGCGATGCGCACGTGGCAGTTGGGCCCGACCTTGCGCTCGATCCACTCGCCCCATTCCCAGGGGTTCCGGGGCAGCGGCTTGAGGAGCGCCCGTTCGTTGGCTTCGAACAGCGCGCGCCGAGTCTCGCCGCACGCCATGGGGGCCTCGTTCAGCCGGTCGAGCTCGCGCCGGATCGCGGCGTTCATCGCGTCCAGCGAGAAGAAGGTCTCGTGGCGCAGCACCAGCAGGATGCGCGACTGAACCGCCCCGACGCAGGCCTCGACCAGCCCCTTGTCCGTCGCCCTTCCCGAGCGCGCCGGCAGCACGGCGACGTTGTAGTGCTGTGCGAACTCGCGGAAGCTCGGATTGAGCCGGGGCTCTTCGCGGTCCGGCTTGTCGACGCTGGCCTTGAGGTTGTCGATGATCCAGCGGCCGGGGACGCCGCCGAAGTACTCGAAGGCGCGCCGGTGCGCCATGATCCAGTGACGCACGCTCTGGTCGGGGACCGCTTCGGCCCAGGTCAGGTTCGAATGCGCCAGCACGGCGACGAAGATCTCCATATCCTTCTCGCCGCGGCCGGTGCGCAAGCCCAGCGTCTTGCCCGGGAAGTCGGACAGGCCCCACAGCCCCGGCGCGTAGTGGAAGCGCATCTGCGCCGGCGCGGGCCGGCTCCCCAGACGCTCGCCGAGCAGCGCGCAGAACCGGCTGTAGGTATAGGGCTTGCCCCCCCCCTGGGCCAGGGCCTCGTCCCGGTACAGAGCTGGCGCCGCGTCAGCCGGGCACGCCTCCGCTTGCGTGGCGCGGTCAACTTTTCGATGACCGCATCCCAGTCGGGCTGCACCCGGTCGCCGTCCGGACCCGGCGCCGGGTAGAGCCGCGCGCGAAGCGCCTCATCGTCGAGATCGTTCGGCAGCGGCCAGAACAGACCCGCCGCCCTGGCCCGGGCAAGCACATGCGAGACCGTCCCCGTGCTCACCCCGACCGCGGCGGCGATCTGCGCCCGAGGCAGCGCAAAATCGTGACGGTGCCGGAGAATATCCTTGATCTTCATAATGCCGGTCCTCTTCATCGCGTCCCTGCCTTCTCGATCCGATCAAGCGATCGATCAGGCAGGGTCGGGAGAGAATCGGCACCTCGGACGGCCTCTCGGCCGCCTCCGGGCAATAGATGGTCAGGCCAGGGCCAGGGCCTCGGCCCGGACGGTCAAATCCGCCAGGAATTTGCAGAACCGCTTATGCAGATGGTTCCGGTTCTATCAACATGCTGTAGGTAAGGGGTTGTGCATTGGTGGCGAGGCGGAAGAGCGAGCGGAAAGCATCGTGGCGGGTTTTGCGGCGGTTGAAGCGAAAGACGACCTCATCGAGATAGGCCTGCAGATGCTTGCGGTGCAGCCCGTGGTAGACGCCTCGCGCCCATCCTTTGAGGTTGGAGAAGACTTGGTGGATCCACGGCAGGACGAGGTAAGCGGCGGTCTTCCCGACGACATGGACGGCTGGCCTCGTCGATGTCCACCAGGCCCGACAACGGGTTACGCTCGGGCTCGACCATGCTGGCGCACAGCTTGTGGGCGAGCAGCCAGGCGCTGCGATAAGAGCCGATAGCGAGCTGTTTCCGGAGCTGCAGGGCAGAGATGCCGTTGGAGTGGGTCGCCATCAGGTCGGCGGCCCAGAACCAGACGGTGAGCGGCAGCTTGCTGGCGTGCAGGACCGTCCCGGCCGTCGCCGAGGTCTGCCGGCGGCAACCGGTGCACTCGAAGGTGTGTGCTTTTCTGCGCAGCGCCCATCCCTTTTCATGGCCGCACCTGGGACAGACGAAGCCGTCCGGCCAGCGCATTTCGATCAGCCAGGCGGCGCGCAGGCGTCATCGTCCGGGACCATGTGCTGGAAGGCGAGGAGGCTGTCGGGGACCTGTTTCATGTGGGGGCTCCGTCGGCAGGAACGTATCGGGAGCATTCTACCCGCTCCCCCGCTCTAACCTAAACCTCAACATCTGGTAGCAAACTCTCGCAACCGGAGCTATGTGCATAAGCGGTTTTGCAGAAATGCGCTTGGCAACGAATTTCTACCCGATGTCAACGACTTACGCCATGTCCGCCATCACATCCTCGCCCCTCCAGGAATAAGTCGGGCTAGCCATGTTCAGGTATAGTTCAAGTTGCTGTGCTTTCTCGCTTTTCGTCATCTGCTTCTGCTCCGCGCTAACCACGATCCCGACCTACAGGAAACCACTTGGCCCCTGCTGGACGACTCATTTCGAGCTTTCGTCATTCTCATAGTGGCCCTGCCGAATTTTCCATCGCGCGAGGCGGAAGCAGAACTCGGGAGCGTGAGAGATGGCTTGCGCGCCTCATTCATCAAATGGAATAGTTTGCGCGCTTCTGATTCAAACTCGGGGTAGGGTTTCAGAGACCAAACCTGCGCCGCCCGCCTGAACTCGCTCTGCAAATTCTTGAACGCGGCCGCAGCGGCGGCGTAATCGCGGATAGCGGCATCGATGCGCACGGCACGACCGATGCCGGGGAGGATCATCGCCGCCAGCGCCGCTGCCACCACGAAAATTCGATACGAGGGATCACCCGCAGAATGTGCGAAGCCGCGACCGCGCTCCCGGCGACTGCGCCGATCCAGAGCGCGCCTCGCATGTAGCGCAGACAGCGCACCCAAACGAAGAAGCTTGTCGAGGTGTAGAGGCAGTTTTCCTCTTCCCGCTTGCACTCGCGCACGAGCGCGGCGGACGCTTCGCTCAACCGATCTTCGTCGGAATCATTGTGCCGAAGATCTTTTGCCACTCGTCACCCGCCAGAGTTTCCCAGTTCTCGTCTTCAAATACGCAGGCCCTGAGAGCGCGCGCGTGGGCGCTCGAAGCCTTGCTGAGCCATGCATCTCCGAGTTGGATCACCCCGCCGGTGATCGGCATGGTGAACCATCCGTTGGCGCGGCTGATCATGTGACCCAAGACATCCCGCACCAACCAGTCGAACCAGAATTCATCACGGCCGCCGTAGCCCAGGCGCGGCAAGACTTCCATAACCAGCGCTTCGATCTGGAATGATTTGATGGGCACGTTGCAGTGGCGCTGCCACTGTTTGAGCATCCGGGTGAGTTTCCGCACGTTGCCGTTCAGCGCTGTATCGGCGCCATTGAGCGCGGCAATCTCGGCTTCCGGATGGACCCGCTTGTAGCGTCCGCCTTCATGGGTGTCGCATAGGAGGTAACCGCCTCCCTGGCACGGGAAGGCCGGCGCAACCTCCACCTTGCACGAATTGAAAGGCACGACGACTACCTGCCCGTCCCCTCGAACGTCAGTCTGCGGATATGTGGTCTGAAGCCAGCTCTTCACCTCCTGCAGGAGGTGCGATTGCCGATTGCCCGAGCGTTGCTCGAATCGCCAGTACACCTCTACCGGTAGGACAAAGAGGATGTCGACATCACGCGTCGGGCGAACCCGGGTGAACCTCCCCCAGGAGCCGATCAGAATTCGGTGTAAGGCATCGTCACTGCTGTTCCAGTAGCCGCGATTCAGGCAGGAGACGACACCCCGATGCTTGGTCTCGCCATCGTTGGCCTGATCCTCGGTGATCTGCAGGTTTTCCAGAAACGCTCGAAAACGCGGCCGGACGTAGTACCACCGAATTGCTCCGCCTAGCGGCAGCGAGGATAGTCCAGCTGTCAGCCCGCCATGGAAGTTCATCGGCCCGTTACCTCACGATACCATGCCGAATTGTCGCCGGACTTCGCCGATCCCAACGAATTGAGACAGCAGTCGGTAGTTCTTCCGTTCGAATCGAACCCTCCCTGCGACGATCGCCGGATGCACTTGCAGAGCGTTCGCGAGATTCATCACGGCCATGGTCGTCGGCCGATCTCGCACTGCGCTCGCATCCCAAACCGAGCGCGGAATAAGCGCTTCTTCCGCCCATTCGTCCGCCTGCGTCTCCCTGGGGTCTTCCCGTCTCCCATCGAGTTTCCGAAGCGTGAAGTCGTCGACGAAGGCTTCGCCCCTGTCGTTGTCCATGTGTCGACCCACATGGGCCAGCTCGTGCAGCAAGCAGAACCAGAAATTGTCTATTCTGTCGTAGCGCAGAGTGAGGCCGATTACCGGTCTGCCATCACCGAGCCGGAGTGCCACCCCGTCCAGATACGTCTTCGGCAGATGCTTTTCGATCACGAGTGAAATGCCACGCTTGACCAGCAATTCCTTCGCCAGCCTCGGACCGTCTTCCGACCAGCTCAGCCGCGCGACCTTCGCCAGGAAGTCCAGAGTTACGGTGCCACGCTCGTAGCCCGTCTTCGGAAGGTCCTCGTTGGCTCTTGCAAGGATCTGCCAGCACCACGCCTTGAGCGCATAGGGGTCCATTTTGGCATTCGCGCGGACGTGATCGTTCTTTCGATAAAGCGCGGCGCCCGCGACGCCCAGTCCCCCTGCCCGATTGATCAGGTCCCGCATGACATGCTCGGCGCGTCCCGCTAGATCGGGCCTGTCCGGAATCCAGCCCAACTTTGCCATCGACTTGACGGGAAACCGGCTCCACTCCATGTCGGCCCACGGGTCGCCTAAGTCGACATCCGGTTCCCGCAGTAGCACGTCCGCCGGAATCCCGAGATGCTCATGCAGCGCTCGCGCCATCGGCATGGTGATTGCGCGCTTGCCGGAGAGAACTTCGGAGACCTTAGCGCGGCTTCCGATGAACGAAGCAAGGTCTGCGGGGCGCAGGCCTGCCTGTTCCATACGAAACTCGATCGCGGCGATCGGACTCGGATAGCCCATCGGCACTTGTTTGCTTTCGTACAGTTCTACGAGATCGACCAGGACATCGAGCTCATCGCCCTCCGGGCTGTCGGCTTCCGTGTCCATGAGCTCAGAGATTCGGTCCAAAGCCGCCTCGTAGTCCCTTTCGGACCGGATTGGCTTGATATTGGCCATCTCACATCTCCTCCACGTCTACGGCGTCGTACTCGGCATGCGTACCCACAAAGCGGATGTAGACGACGCGATACCGGTAATTGATCTTCACCACGAGGCGATAGTCGTTGCCCTTGATGTTGAAGATCACCCGGTTGTCGCCAACGATGCTCGCGTTGCCATACATCTCCTTCAGGGCGGCCGGCGTATCCCAATCCGCTTGTTTCACTTCCCGGTACCAAGCGAGAAGCGGCTCTTCGGCATCTGGGTGACGCTGCCAGAACTCCCGGAGCGTCTTCTTGGCGATGATCCGCATAAGCTATATACACCGTTCCCGATTGCGAATCAAGTATATTGCTCCCAATACGGAAACATTTCGCAGTCTCCAATGTCAAGTGATCTGGCGTAACCTGGAGAGCCCTCGGGCGAGACGGAAATTCCTTGCAGGACGAGTCCGAAGCATCAGGGTGAACGACCGGTGGTTGGAGAAGGCAGGCTGATCATGCCGTCGCCGGATAGAGAGCAGGTTCCGCTTCAGCAGCGCGTATGTTGATCGGCGCGCACATTCGTCGCCGATCGGCGCGGCAACCTGTTGACTTGCTTCCGTTCCGAGGGGTCATGTAACGACGCCGAACAACAATTATTGATCGCCCTCTGGCCCACCCCCGTCGCGGGCAGCCGCCGCAGCCGGCATCAGAAAGGCTTCAAGCGCACTGATACCAAGCGCAAATCATAGGACCCGATATAGTGAGACATCGGGATCAGCATGATGGGGCGACGGCGCAGCTGCGCCGGGTCGTTTTGGTGATGCCGTCGGGTTGGTTGGTCAGCCAGTGCCACGCCGCCCAGCAGGCTTTCTTCAGGGCAGCGACTTGAATACGCGGTGGGCAAAGCGGTTCGATTTCAGGACCAGAATGATCTGCTCCATCGGATTGATCCCAAACGCGTTCCAAATTGCCTCACTGTCCCACAATGTTGGGGCGATGAGCTGTGCACCCTCCTATAGACTGTGGTGATGGACTCGCCAGCGTTGGAGGATGATGATGAGCGCAGCAACGCCCATAACCTGGACGGAACACATTGCGGACGAGCGCCACGCGCTGGCGAGGCACTGCGGGGACGCGAAGCAGGCCTCGCGCGCTCGCGCTCGCCATGATCATGGAGGGCGCGTCTCGCACGGCAGCGGCACGGGCGCAGGGCATGGACCTTCAACTCCTGCGCGACTGGGTGTTGCGCTACAACGCCGAAGGCTTGGACGGCCTTGCGAACCGTCCGCGCGGCGGGAGCGCGGTCCGCTTGACGGAGGCGCAGATCGCCGAGAGCGGCGCGTGGATCGAAGCTGGTCCCGCGCTTGAGCGTGACGGCGTGACGCGCTGGCGCCTTCAGGACATTGTGCGGAAGATCGAGGAGGCCTTCGGTGTCCTCTATACGGAGAGCGGCGCCCGTATGATGCTCCGAAGGGCTGGGTTTCGCTTTATCTCGGGACGGCCGGTCCACCCCAAAGCCGACGCGGAGCGGCAGAGGGAAGTCGTGGCGGACTTCGAGGCGCCGGTGACGTCTACGCTCAGCCCCGAGGCGCTGGCGGGCCCGATCGAGATCTGGTTCCAGGACGACACGCGCATCGGCCAGAAGGGGATGACGACGCGGGTCTGGGCGCATGGGAAGCAGCGTCCGCGCATCCTGCGCGACCACCGCTATGGCTACGTCCATCTGTGCGGCGCCACCTGCGCGCAGCGCGGCGTCGGCATCGCCCCTGTGGCGGACAGGGCGAACACAGCGTCGATGAACGAGCATCTGGCGGCCATCGCTGCGGCCGTGGCGCCGGGTGCGCACGGCGTGACCGTGCTGGACGGCGTGGCACTGGCTGACCAACCAACCCGACGGCATCACGAAAACGACCCGGCGCAGCTGCGCCGTCGCGCCATCATGCTGATCCCGATGTCTCACTATATCGGTTCCTATAATTTGCGTTTGGTATTATACCGGTTCCGGCACGGGCCAGCGGAGGATGACATGGCGGATGAACGCGACCGGGTCATCGGTCGAGCACTTGTCGAGGATAATGCCGACCTTGAGGCCTATTATGGCGATCTCGACAGACAGGATACTGGCGCCCTGTGGACCGTTGCAAATGCAATCGAGCCATGGGAACCAGCCGCGCTGTCGAGGCCGATGATCTGGCGCAACGCGGATTTGCGGCCGCAGGTCCTGCGGGCTCTCGACCTTGTCAGTGCCGATGATGCGGGCCGCCGGGTTGTCTATCTG
The DNA here is from genome assembly GCA_963422445.2 of Thalassobaculaceae bacterium. Classification (GTDB taxonomy): domain Bacteria; phylum Pseudomonadota; class Alphaproteobacteria; order Thalassobaculales; family Thalassobaculaceae. Next base: position 5,921,943 of record OY729512.2, on the reverse strand, counting down.
CGCAACTCCGGCCGACGTGACGTGAGTGCCTGCTGCGGTTGGCTGTTCAGCGGCATTCAGGTGATGCGGCCCGGTGAGCGAACGATGGCGCATTGGCATGCGGCGTCAGCGCTGCGGTTCGTCATGGAAGGAACCGGGGCGTATACCGTGGTCGACGGGCACCGGATTACCATGGAGCCGCGGGATTTCGTAATTACACCGAACGGAACCTGGCACGATCATGGTGTGTCGGACGACGGAGAGATCTGCCTTTGGCAGGACGGCCTCGACATCCCACTGACCAATGCTCTCGAAGCGAATTTCTTTGCCGTTCATCCGGACCTCTATCAGACACCGGCTTATCCGACGAATGATTCGCCCGGCGCCTATGGTGCACCCGGCCTGTTGCCGGTTGGCGATAACCGGGATCGGGGTTATTCACCGCTCATGAAGTTCGCCTGGGAACCGACTTTCGATGCGTTATGCAGATATGCTCGGGTTATCGACGGGGACTGTCATGATGGGATCATCATGCGCTACGTCAATCCGGAAACGGGCGGACCGGTGATGTTGACCATGGGAGCAGCGATACAGATGCTGCGGCCAGCAGAGCATACCAGGGCGCACCGCCACACTGGCAATGTCATCTACCAGGTTGCGACGGGGTCGGGCTATTCGGTGATCAACGGCATGCGCTTCGACTGGTGTGAGAAGGACATTTTTTGCGTTCCGGCATGGATGTGGCACGAGCATGTGAACGCGTCCGATTGCGAGGATGCCTGTCTGTTCTCGTTTAACGACTTTCCGACGATCGAGAAGCTTGGCTTCTATCGGGAGGAGCCTTATCAAGCGAATGACGGCCGTCAGGATGTGATCGGCACAGGTTGAGGCGTACCACGCCGAAAGGTTGCCGGGTTTTCCTGTATTCCAGACAAGTCAAACCTCTATCCCGCCTGACCGCAGCGGGGTGACGACTGCACTTGCAAGGAGGACCGAATGTTCGCTGGTCTGCTGTCGGATCTCAATGGCCGGTTGCCGTATTATGTCAGCGATTTCACCGACGCCGCCCATCGCAAGGTTTTGAGTTCGGCGTTCTATCTGTTTTTTGCCTGCCTCGCCAACGCGATTGCTTTCGGGGCCTTGTCGAGCGTCCTGACCAACGGCGAAATCGGCACCATAGAAATGTTGATCGCGACGGTGATCGGCGGAATCGTCTACGCCCTGTTTTCGGCCCAGCCGATCACGCTGCTTGGCGGCACAGGGCCGATCGTGATCTTCACGGCCCTGCTGTATCAGGCCAGCGACCTGCTTGGCGTCAGTTTCATGGGAGTCTATGCGTGGGTCGGTATCTGGTCGGGGGTGTTCCTGCTGATCCTGTCAGTAACCAATGCCAGTAACTGGATGCGCTTTTTTTCCCGGTTTACCGACGATATTTTTGCCGCGTTGGTCTCAATCATTTTCATTGTCGAGGCGGTCGCCAATCTATCGGTCGTGCTGCGGGAGCCGGAACAGAGTCCTGATGTTCGCGCCCTGGTCGTGACTCTCGCGACCGGGACATTGTTGATCGCCCTGTTTTTCAACCGTGCCGGTAGCGCGTCACGGTTCCAGGGTACGATCTTCGGCAAGGTCAGCGATTTCGGACCGAGCATTGCCATTGTCGCCATGGGGGCTCTCGCCTATGCTCTGGCAGATATTCCGGTTCAGGGGCCTGTACTGCCGCAGTCGTTCGAGACAACCACGTCGGGACGACCCTGGTTGATTCCGATCCTTGACGTGCCGCTCTGGGTCATCCTGGTCACGACGTTTCCTGCGGCATTTGCTTCGGTTCTGCTTTATCTCGATCAGAACATCACGTCGCGCATCATCAATGAGAGCGGCGCGAATCTTCGCAAAGGTCGAGGCTACCACCTTGATCTGCTGTTGATCGGGCTTCTGGTCCTCGGCTTTTCATTCTTCGGAATGCCATGGATCGTTGCCGCCACGGTTCACTCGGTGAATCATCTGAAGGGTTTGAGCGGGATGCGAAGCGGCCGCGACGGCGTCAAATCCTACGTGATCGAGAATCGGGTTTCGGCGTTGGCCATTCACATCCTGATCGCTGGTTCGATATTCTTGCTGGATTACGTGGCATTGATTCCGCTGCCAGTGCTTCTCGGTCTGTTCGTCTATATGGGTTATGTCTCCTTGCGGGGGAACGATTTTGCCAACAGGGTGATGGCGACCCTGATGTCCTGGATGTTGCGGCGTCCGGTTGGTCCGGCTCCTGTCAAGCTTCGGACTGTCCATCGCTATACGGTCTGCCAGGCTGGCGCCTTCGCCCTGCTTTGGGTTGTGAAGTCCAGCGCGATCGGTATTCTCTTCCCGATCTTCATTGCGCTGTGCGTTCCGTTCCGCATTTTGCTCGGCCGCTGGTTCTCTGGCGAGGATCTGGCAACTCTGGATGACTACGACCCGACGCGTCCCCTATAGCGGGTCCAGACGATCATGGTCCGGCCTCGTGTCGGATGGTGTCCGCTTCAAAGCCGTATATCGACAAAGCCAATCGCGGTTAATATGCTTTGAAGGAACAAAAAAACACGCACCGACCGCGTTGTCCAGCGCGGCGGTGCCGTAATCGTCGAGCGGACACTCGCTGGCCGGTGCGGGTCAGACGATCCTGCGCCTAACCCTTCATCGCGACCAGCCGCTCGATAGGCTCGGGGGTCTCTACTGGATTGATCGTTACAGGTATATCCATTATTATGGAGCTTCTTGCAAAATTGCCGGCCCGACCGGTTTTTTGCCTTCTCGAGGCTGATTTTGTTGTCGAGGGCCTGGGTTTCGGGGCCACCTCGTGGTATGTTGTGTTTCTACAATAACAAGATACCGAGGAGGTGGCCCCGATGACCCTTGGCTCGACCCTGTCCGATCCCTGGCACCGATTTCAAGGGGACCTTTTCCCTGCGTTGGCCGAGGCGGTCGGTCCTCTCCTCGAGACGCACAAGCGCTTCGTGACAGCTCTCGATCTCGTCAAGGTGGAGGGCTTCGTCGATGAGGTGTGGACCGGTCCGGGTCGGCCCCGGGAGGATCGTCGGGCGCTGGCCCGTGGCGTCATCGCCAAGGCGGTGTGGGATCTGCCGACGACCCGCCACCTGATCGACAGGCTCAAGGTGGACCCGACGTTGCGCCGACTGTGCGGCTGGTCGCGTGTCGCGAAGATCCCGAGTGAAGCAACGTTTTCGCGGGCGTTTGCCGAATGGTCGCAGTCCCGTCTTCCGGAGAGGATGCACGCGGCTCTGGTTGCAGAGACACTGGGCGACGCGCTCATCGGCCACGTGTCGAGGGACTCGACGGCCATCGAGGCCCGGGAGACGCCGGCCCCGACGCCGAACCGCAAGCGCGGCCGGCCCCGCAAGGGCGCGGAGAGGACGAAGGAGCCTGGGCGTCTCGAACGGCAAGCGAACGGGATGGATCTCGATGAGATGCTCGACGCGCTGCCGAAGGTCTGCGATCACGGGGCAAAGAAGACTGCCAAGGGGGTCCTGGAGGCCTGGCGCGGTTACAAGCTGCCTATCGACACAGCAGACTGCGGGGTGCCGCTGAGGACCGTCCTCACCTCGGCATCCGTCCATGACAGCCAGGTCGCGATCCCGCTGGCGATGATGACCGCCGGGCGTGTGACCAATCTCTACGATCTCATGGACGCGGCCTATGATGCCAGGGAGATCCACCAGATGAGCGAACGGCTTGGCCATGTACCGATCATCGATGTCAATCCGCGCCGGGACAAGGACCTCAAGGAGGAGCGAGACCGGGAGGCCCGGGGCTTTCAATAGGACACAGTTTTCAAGGTAATGCCGGTTCTGCATGTTCTGGGCATGCAGATTGGGCTTCGGCATTTCAGCGCCGGTACGATTGAGTGGCTGAAGGGGGCGTCCGGCGAGACGGGCCGGACGCGCCATTCGCTGGCGCGCGCGTTGTGCGAGCGCGAGAACTGGCGCAACCCTCGGGGCGTTCCGTGTCTTGCCCAAGCGAGCAAGGCTCTGTCGCGGCTGGCGGACAAGGTGGGCATTTGGTTGCCCGAGGCGCGGGCGATGCCGTGCCGGACGCCGGGAACGGTGGGCGGCGAGGTCGAGCGGGGCTATCCGGACCTGGAACTGAGGTGCGGGCTGTCGGAGCTTGGGGAGGTCACGCTGGTCCCGGTCGGCGATGCGGCGGACAAGCGCTCGTGGCGGGAGATGATGGAGAGCCATCATCCGCAGGGGTGGTCGCGAAGGCCGGGTGCGGTGCTGAACTGGTGGATCGTTTCGTCGGTTCACGGCCGCCTTGGCGGCATCGGCTTCTGCGCCGCGAGCTGGCATCAGGCGGCCCGCGACGCCTTCATCGGCTGGTCGGCTGCGGCGCGGGTCGCCAACCTGACGCAGCTGGTCAACCAGCATCGCTTTCTCCTGCTGCCCGGCGTCCGGGTCGACAATCTGGCGTCGCATGTGCTGGCGCTGTCGACGGCGCGCCTGGCCGGCGACTGGCAGGCGGCGCATGGGGCCGTGCCGTTGGCCGCCTACACTTATGTGGGTCCCGAGCGGCGCGGCACCTGCTACCGCGCGGCGGGCTGGAAGTGTTGCGCCGAGCGGACCTCGGGGTCTCCGCCGGGGCGCCGCGCGGCGGCGCCGAAATCGGTGTGGATCAAGCCCTTGGCCGAGGGCTGGCGGGACGCCTTGTGCCGGGAGCCGGCGCCCATCCTCGGCACGACGCCCGAGCCCTGCCGGGTCAAAGGCGCGGACTGGGCCGACTTCGAGTACGGCCGCAGCTCGCATCCCGACGGCCGCCTGCGCAAGCGGCTGTTGGCGATGGGCCGGGCATGGGAGAATGCCCCCGGTGCGTCCCTGCCCGTGATCTTCCCCGCAGAGGCGGAGCAGAAGGCCGCCTACCGGCTGCTGTCCAACGACAGGATCAAGATGGACGACATTCTTCAACCCCACCGCGAGGCGACGGTCGAGCGCTGCCGGCTGGAGCCGGTGGTCCTCGCCATCCAGGACACCACGACGCTGAACTACAACGGCCACCGCAAGACCACGGGCCTGGTGGACCTCGGCGGCGGCGGCTCGGGAACAAGGGGGATCCTCGCCCATGTCGGGCTTGCGATCAGCGAAACCCGGCATCCGCTCGGGGTGTTCGAACTCAACGCCACCCAGCGCGACGGCGCGGACGCGGCCGGCGAGGCCGAGCCGGAGAGCGTGCGCTGGCTGCGCCGGCTCGAGAGCGCCGGGCAGCTCGCGATGGCCTGTCCCGACACCCGCGTGGTCACGGTCTGCGACCGTGAGGGCGACATATGGGAGATGTTCTGCAAGGCGCGCGAGAGCGGCGACGGGCTGTTGATCCGCTCCGACCGCGGCCGGCAGCGCCGGGCTGTCGTCGACGGCAAGACACCGGACTTGTGGGACGTCGTGGCGGCGCAGCCGGTGCTGGGGACGAAAACCATCGAACTCCTCCCCTGCGGCGGTCCCCGCAGACGCCGCAGGCGCAAGGCCCGCCTCGACCTGCGCGCCGCCGGCGTCGAACTCGCGCCGCCGAGGAACAGAGCCAACCAGGCGCCGCTGCCCATGCTCGCCGTCTCGGTCCAGGAACCCGACCCGCCGAAGCGCTGCAAGCCGCTCCACTGGCTCTTGCTCACCACCGAGGGCGAGGCCGACATCGACAACGCCCGGCGCATCGTTGCCTGGTACGAGGCGCGCTGGACCGTCGAGGAATACTTCAGGATCCTCAAGGTCGGCACCCGCGTCGAGGATCGCAGGCTCGACGACGCCGACGACCTGCGAAAGTGTCTCGCCTTCGACGGCGTCACCGCATGGCGCGTCATGGACCTCGAACGCCTCGCCCGCGACAAGCCTCACATGCCCGCGCGCGAGCTCTTCACCGAGCACGAAATCAACGTCCTCTAAGTCTGGCTCAGATACCATCGCATCATCCGCGCCCCGCCCGGCAAGCCTCCCGACATCCGCACCGTCGTGGTCGACCTCGCACGCGTCGCAGGCTTCCATCCCAGCAAGCAACAGCCCCTCCCCGGAACCGAGAAAATCTGGCAGGCATGGCAGCGATACAAAGCCGGAATCGACTTCATCAACGCATGGGACAACATCCAATGAACGGAACCTTCTCAGCAGTGGGAGATTGATAGGCCAGGGGGGGGCACCGAAGCGGTGCAGGAAGAGGCGCGCTAGCCCGACATCGCCACCGTCGCCCTCGATACCCTGGAGCACGAGACCCCGCGCACGGTCGGCTGCGAGCGACAGTGCGACCGCCGCGCTTCTTCCGCTGGACGGCGACCGCAAGGCGCTGCGGCGCAAGACGCTTGAGCGCATCGGCGCCCTTCTCTGGCGCCACCGGGCCGCCATCCAGCGGGAGCTGTTCAACCGTGAGCGTGCGCTGCTCGACATCCCCGACACCATCGCCTTCTACGATCTCACCAACCTTCACGACCACGGCCACACGCACGGAGAGCTCCCCGCTTCGGGCGCTCCAGGCAGAAGTGCGACGCTTGTCCCCTGATCACGCTGGCGCCGGCTTCCCGCGCAGGTGCGAGATCCGGCCGGGCACCGCGCGCGAGCCGGGCCGGCTGGAGGACGCGCTGGCCAGGCTCGAGGCGGTGTGCGGCGGCACGGCGCCGAAGCCCACGCTGGTCATGGACGCGGACATCGTCAGCGCGGAGAACATCCTGTGGCTGGGCGAGCGGGGCTACGACTGGATCGCCCTCGGCCGGGGCGGCGAGGTCTTGGTGATCACCAGCGCGCATCACGAGGGGCGGCGCGGCTCTCTGTCGTCAGCGAGGGCAAGAAGAAGGCCGAGACCTCGATCCTGGGCCTGACGCGGACCCGCTTTGAGGCGGCGCTGGAAAGGCTCCACAGCGGCCTCCCGGTCAAGGGCCGCCTCAAGCCGCTACGACAGGGTGCTGGAGAGCATAGGCCGCCTCAAGCAGCGCTTCCCTGCGGTCGCCAGGTCCTACGAGACCATGCTCGAGACGGCGGACACCGGCGCCAACCCGTCTGCCGTGCGCTTCAAGCGCAGGCCGCAATACGACGAGGCCGATGAGGGCGCCGGCGCCGATGGGCTGCGCACCAGCCACGTCGACCGGGATATCGAGACGGTCCTGCGGACCGACTGGCGTATCACCGACATCGAGGCCCCCTTCCGCAGCCTGAAGTCCGAGCTCGGCCTTCGCCCGATCTGCCACCAGCGCGACCGTCGCATCGCGACCCACCTGCGGATTGCCGTGCTGGCCTGTCACGCCGTGCATCTGATCCGTACCCGGCTTGCCGCACGGGGCAGTGCGGGGCATCGGTCCGCGACGGTCCTGCGGATCTGGGTGCGGATCACCACGCGCCTGCGCCAGACCGACGCCACGTTGATCGTCAACCGCCAGGACACGCGCCCGGCCGCCGAGGGTGCCGAAATCTCCTCGGCAGCGGCTGTGGACCCCGCCATCCACCGCAGGAGGGCCCGTCTGATACCAAACGCAAGTCATATGAACCGATACAGTGAGGCATCGGGATCAGCACGATGGGGCTACGGCCCAGCTGCGCCGGGTCGTATTGGTGATGACGTCGGGCTGGTCGGTCAGCCATTGCCACCCCGTCCAGCAGGCGTCCCTCAGGGCGGAGACATCCTTGAACACGCGGTTGGCGAAGCGGTTCGATTTCAGGAACAGAATGATCTGCTCCATCGGATTGAGTTCCGGACTGTAGGGCGGCAGATGCACGAGCGTCAGGTTGGGGGGAACGAGAAGGTCGCCCGAGCGATGCCAGCCCGCCCCGTCCAGCACAATCACGCCGTGCGCACCCGGCGCCACGGCCGCGCCGATCGCCGCCAGATGCTCGTTCATCGACGCCGTGTTCGCCCTGTCCGCCACGTGGGCGATGCCGACGCCGCGCTCTGCGCAGGTGGCGCCGAACAGATAGACGTAGCCATAGCGATGGTCGCGCAGGATGCGCGGACGCTGCTTCCCATTCGCCCAGACCCGTGTCGTCATCCCCTTCTGGCCGATGCGCGCTTCGTCCTGGAACCAGATTTCTATCGGACCCGCCAGCGCCTCAGAGCTGAGCGCCGACGTCAACTGTGCCTCGAACTCCGCCACGAACGACCTCTGCCGCTCCGCGTCGGCTTTGGGGTGGACCGGCCGCCCCGAGACAAAGCGAAACCCGGCCCTTCGGAGCATCATACGGGCACCGCTCTCCGTATAGATGACCCCGAAGGCCTCCTCGATTTTCCGTAAGATGTCCTGAACGCGCCAGCGCGTCACACCGTCCCGCTCAAGCTCGGGACCCGCCTCGATCCAGGCGCCGATCTCGGCGATCTGCGCGTCCGTCAACCGGCCCTCGCTCCCGCCGCGCGGGAGATCCGCGAGGCCGTCGAAGCCCTCCGTGTTGTAGCGCAACACCCAGTCGCGCAGGATTTGAAGCTCCATGCCCTGCGCCCGAGCCGCCTCCGTGCGAGACGCACCCTCCATGATCATGGCGAGCGCACGCGCGCGCGACGCTTGCTTCGCGTCCCCGCAGTGCCTCGAAAGCGCGTGGAGCTCGTCCGCTGTGTGTGCCGTCCAGGTTATCGGCGTTGCCGCACTCATCGTCATCCTCCGGCGCTGGTGAGTCGATCACCACAGTCTATGAAGGTCGTCCGGACCGTCACCCCAACATATTGGGATGGTGAGTCAATTTGGAGCGCGCTTGGTATGACGAGCTGACAGAAGCCAACAAAATGTGGGGCCATGTTGAAATCGGCCAAGAAAAATATCGACCCATATCAAAGCGATAAAGGACAGCAGAACAAAAAAGTGCCAACCTGGGTTAACGCTGCTCTATCGTGGTCGTGGCGGCCCGGAGATCGGCCTGGGCGTTGAGATCGTCGAGACCGGTCCAGCGCTGTCCGGTCACGATATTCGTCCGCACATAATGGATGGTGCGCTCGACCCGCCCCCTCTCGTTGCCCTGGTATGGCGCTGTCGGCCGGGCGCGAAGCCGTAATGGGATGCCGCAGCGTTAATCTGCATGTTGAACCGGATGGCGTCGCCGCGACGATCGATCACAACCGACGTCAGGTTGCCGTACCGCAGAGCCCGCGGCACCCCGTCCCAGATCTCGAAGGCCTTGGCCTGGCCGCGCAGCAGGTTGCTCGCATGAACATCTGGCCCGAACCTTGGCGTATTTCCGCGTGACCGGTGATAGGATAATCGATACCGACAGATAGGGAGTTGAGCGATGAAATCTCATGTCCAGGTTGCGGTGATCGGTGGCGGAGTCGTCGGCTGTTCTGTCCTTTATCACCTGACCAAGGCAGGTTGGACCGATGTTGCCTTGTTTGAGCGTAGTGAACTGACCTCGGGGTCGAGCTGGCATGCCGCGGGCGGTTTCCACACGATCAACGGCGATCCGAATGTCGCCAAGCTGCAAGCCTATACCGTGCAGCTCTATGACGAGATCGAGAAGCTTTCGGGCCAGAGTTGTGGGTTGCACCTGACCGGCGGACTGATGCTCGCGGCCACTTCCGAACGTCTCGACTGGCTTCGCATGACGCTGGCCCGTGGCCGTTATCTCGATATGGATCTCGAGGAGATCTCACCGAAGCGGGCCCGAGAGCTGTTTCCGCTGATGGACGACAGTTATTTTGTCGGTGCCGTTTACGATCCGTATCATGGCCATCTCGATCCCTCAGGCACGACACATGCCTATGCCGGTTCGGCCCGCGCCAACGGAGCCGAAATCTATCGGCAGGCCCGTGTCGAGGCGCTCACACAAAACTCTGACGGCAGCTGGCAGGTGATCGCCCAGGCCGGCACGGTGCGGGCCGAGCACGTCGTGAACGCCGGCGGCCTATGGGCGCGCGAAGTCGGCCGCCTTGTCGGGCTCGAACTGCCTGTGCTCGCGATGGAGCATATGTATCTGCTCACCGAAGACATGCCGGAAGTTGCCGCGTTCAACGAAACGGAGGGCAAGGAAGTCCTGCATGTCGTGGATTTCGACGGTGAACTGTATCTGCGGCAGGAAGCCGGCGGCATGTTGATGGGGACCTATGAGAAGGCATGTGTGCCGTGGTCCGAACAGGAAACGCCGTGGGATTTCGGGCAGGATCTGCTGCCATCCGATCTTGATCGCATCGCGCCATCTCTCGAAGTCGGTTTCGAGCATTTCCCGGCCTTCAAGACGGCTGGCATCAAGCAGGTCATCAATGGCCCGTTTACGTTTGCACCGGACGGAAACCCGTTGATCGGCCCGGTTCGGGGCTTGACGAACTTCTGGTGTGCCTGTGGCGTCATGGCCGGCTTCAGCCAGGGCGGTGGGGTTGGACTCGCGCTCGCCAACTGGATCACCGAGGGCGACCCCGGTTTTGATGTCTGGGCGATGGATGTCGCGCGTTACGGCGACTGGACGACCATGGCCTATACCAATGCCAAGGTCCGGGAGAACTATTCCAGGCGATTTTCCATTCAGTACCCCAATGAAGAGTTACCGGCGGCGCGGCCGTATCGGACGACACCGGTCTACGATATCATGATCGCCCACGGTGCCGTGATGGGCGACAGTTGGGGACTTGAAGTGCCGTTGTGGTTTGCGTCAGATGGAGTCAATGACTGTTTCTCCTGGCGCCGGTCGACGGACTTCGATCATGTGGGTGCCGAGTGCCGCGCCGTGCGTGACAGCGTCGGCATGATGGAGACGTCGAATTTTGCGAAATACGATGTGTCCGGACCGGGCGCCCGGGATTGGCTGGACCGCTTGCTGACGGCGCGTTTACCGGAGCCGGGACGGATCTGCCTGGCGCCCATGCTCAATGAGCGGGGCAAACTGATCGGTGATTTTACTGTGGCCAATCTCGGACCGGACGCCAATGGTGTCGACCGTTTCTTTGTCGTTGGCACCGGTGCTGCCGAGGTCTATCACATGCGATGGTTCGAGCAGCATCGTCCGGCGGACGGCAGTGTGGATGTCAGACCCTGCGGGCTCGATCTGGTCGGGTTGTCGCTTGTGGGGCCAAATGCCCGCGATGTGCTCACCACGATCTGCCCGGACGACGTTTCGGCCGAGGACTTCAAGTTCATGGACATCCGCGAATCGGCAATCGGCATGGCTCCGGTCCGGATTGGACGGATCAGTTATACCGGCGATCTCGGTTTCGAGGTCTGGATGCGGCCAGAGTATCAACGCTATGTCTTCGAAACGATGATGACGGCGGGTGCTGGTCATGGCATCAAGCTGTTCGGCAGCCGGGCCCTGAACGGATTACGCCTCGAAAAGAATTACGGATCCTGGGGGCGGGAATACCGGCCGATCTACGGGCCTTACGAAGCCGGGCTTGGCGGTTTCGTGGCGTTGACCAAGGATGCCGATTTCATCGGCAAGTCCGCGGCGATGCGGGAACGGAGCGATGGCGGCAGTCTTCGGCTGCGGACCTTCTTGCTGCAGGCGAAGGACGCCGATGTCATCGGCGACGAGCCGATCTGGTTCCGCAACGATGTCAGGGGTTGGGTCACGTCCGGCGGGTACGCTCACGCCGCTAATACATCGGTCGCGATGGGTTATGTGCCAAAGGATATCGCCGACGAATATGAGGGTTGGGAAATCGAATTGCTCGGCGAGCGCCTGCCGGCAACCTTGCAGACCACGCCGTTGTTCGATCATAACGGACAGCGCATGCGCGGTTGATCAGTGACAGACGCAGCGGCGGCGGAACGGGACGGTGGGTTATCCGGCGAAGTGCCGGAGCAGCCGATCCGCCGTCTCGCGTGGTTTCTCTTCGTTGACGTAGTGGCCGGCATCAATCGGCCCGCCTGTGAGGTCTCCGTCGATATAGTTGCGCCAGACCGCGAGAACATCGCCATAGACCTTGCCGGTGTGGCTGTCCTTTCCCCAAATGACAAGGGTTGGACATTGCAGGCGTCGCCCGGCTTCGTAATCCGCTGAATCCATCGTGAAGTCGGACCGGGCGCAGGCCCGGTAATCCTCGCAGGAGCCACGAATCGTTTTCCAGTTGAAACAGCGGATGTATTCTGCCAGCGCCTCCGGCGCGAACGGCGTCAATCCCTTACCCGGCTTCGAGATCTTCTTTTCGATGAAGTATTCGGCCGGCACGCCGGCCATCATCCGTTCCGGCATGTTGTAAGGCTGAATCATGAATGTCCAATGCCAGGAGGATTCGGCCCAGACGGCCGATGTATGGGTCCAGATATGATGACTGGGCAGGATATCGATCAGAGCCAGCTTGATGACCTTGCCGGGATGGTCAAGTCCCATCCGGTGCGCGGTGCGGGCGCCGCGGTCGTGACCTGCGACGTAAAACCGTTCGAATCCCAGGTCGGTCATCACGTCAACGAGATCTTGAGCCATCGCGCGGAACGAATAGTTGATGCTCTCCGGTCCACCATTCTCGGGACCGATCGAATCGCCGTAGCCGCGAAGATCGACGCAGACAAGATGGAAATGCCGGTCGAGGAGCGGCGCCATCTTGTGCCATGACACATGGGTCATGGGGTTGCCGTGAATCAACAATAACGGAGGCCCCTCGCCGCCGTGACGAAGCCTGATCGTGGCCTGTCCGAAGCCATGGTCTCCGGTAACGATATCAAGGGTTTCATAGCCCTCGAACATGCAAACCTCCAGATATGTTCATCCCGGCGCCCGGGGCATTCGGTCAGTCGAGTGACAATGGTTCAATGTCGATCCAGCGCCGTTCGGCCCAACTTTTCAGGCCGGCTTCCGCAAGTTGTACCCCCTTGGCGCCCTCGAGCAAGGTATTGGTCCACGGGCCGTCTTCCGCGACATGGCGAATGAACGCCTCCCATTGGTCCCGGAAACCGTTTTCGTACACCTTGCCGTCATCATGGTCCTGCCATTGATCGATGAACTGCATGGTTTGCGGCTGGTCGGGATTCCAGACCGGGCGCGGCGTCATGTCGAGCGACTGGGTCCAGCATTTGTGGAGGCCGGCAACTGCGGATCCGCGGGTGCCGTCAACGTGGAAGGTGACGAGGTCGTCGCGGCGCACCATGGTACACCAGGACGAATTCATCTGCGCGATGATACCGCCTTCGAGCAGAAAAGTGGCATAGGCGGCGTCATCGGCGTCGGCATCATACGGGTTGCCATTCTCATCCCAGCGCCGGGGATGGTGGATTGCGCCGATGCAGGATAGCGATCTGACAGGGGCAATCGTGTTGTCGAAGACGTATCGCCAATGGCAGAGCATGTCAAGAACGATGCCGCCGCTGTCGGATTTGCGGAAATTCCAGCTCGGGCGTTGCCCGGGTTGATCCTTGCCGTCGAAAACCCAGTAACCGAACTCACCGCGGACCGACAGGATGCGGCCGAAGAAACCGGCGTCGCGCAAGGCCCTCAGTTTGCGCAGGCCGGGGAGGAAGATTTTGTCCTGAACAACGCCATGCTTGACGTTGGCGGCCTCGGCCGCCCGGGCGATACCGAGCGCATCCGGCAAATTCTCGGCAACCGGTTTTTCAACGTAGATATGCTTGCCGTGCGCGATGGCCTTGTGGATCAAGGCCGCGCGTGTCCCGGTCAAGGCAGCGTCGAAGAAAATAGTGTCGGCAGGATTGGCAAGCGCCGTGTCGAGATCTGTAGTCCATCGCGTGATGTCGTGTTCGGCTGCCAGGGCTTCGAGTTTGTCGGCGTTGCGGCCGACGAGGATCGGATCGGGCATCACCCGATTCCCGTCGCCGAGCACGACGCCACCATCGCCGCGTATCGCCTTGATCGACCGGACCAGATGCTGATTGGTACCCATGCGTCCGGTAACGCCGTTCATGATGATGCCGATGCGAATCTTGGACATGGAAACCCCCATCATGATCACGCGAAACCAGCAGATTATACGGGCTTTGCCTTGTCAAGCTGTCTGTCCATTGGTGAGAGGTTTCGAGCCGCTCGTTCGCCTCTTTACGAGTCCTGACCGCTTGAACGGCCTCTGTCGGGTAGTTTAACCTCAGGCCATCATGAACTTGTCTGGAACAGCCATGACGTTTCGGTAATCCGTTCGACTGATCTGTACGGGAAGTGTGACACCCTTATGCGAACATTCTTTGGAGCAATATTTGTTTCGATGATTCTATCGGCAGCGCCTGCGAATGCGACAGAGCCGGCAGGGGTACGGACGCCGAGATATTGAAATTCACCGACGCCGCCTTTCTTGAGAAGGCGCGGAACGGCAACCTCGTTGCACAATGCCTTATCGCGAGGGTGTTCAATGATCGGCAACGAGCAGAGTACAGTATTCTGGAGAATTCTCTCAGCGCGGCGTCGCGGTTCTGCGAGATCTTGAAAAAGCGGTGGTCCTTTAAGTAAAGTTCCTTCGGAAAAGGGCGATTCGATCGGCGCTCTTCGTTTGGCGAATATGTATCTGGTTGGCCAAAGCGTCTCAACGGATAACGTCAGGGCAACCGAACTGCTACGCCAAGCCGCGGAGCAGAAAATTTCCGCAGCAATATATTACCTGAACCGCTTATGCACGTGGCTCCGGTGGCACACGATGTTACCCCCGATGTCGACTATTCCCGGCACGCCAAACGCTACATGTGCGTTTCACCGGAGCCACGTGCATAAGCGGTTTACCTGATTACCTTCGAATCTAAGCAGTATTTAATATCGAATACTGCCATGTAATTTGATGATAGAAAAAGGACATGCACATGGCCCGCAACCCGGTGCAGTTCCAGAAAGGAATCAGCCTCAACGCGTTCCTCTCGCTCTATGGAACCGAACAGCAGTGCTTCGACGCCCTGTACCGATGGCGCTGGCCCAACGGTTTCGTGTGCCCGAACTGCGGCCACGACCGAGGCTGTCAGCTGACCACACACAAGCTCCAGCAGTGCTATCGCTGCAACCGCCAGACCTCCATTACCGCCGGCACCCTCTTCGAGGCCACCAAGCTGCCCCTGACGGTGTGGTTCCAGGGCCTCTACTTCATGACCCAGGACAAGAAAGGTACATCGGCGATGACGCTGCACCGCCAACTTGGCATCTCCTACAACGCGGCGTGGCGCATGCGCCACACGCTGATGCAGGTGATGATGGAGCGAGACCGAGAGCACCTGCTCGGCGGGTCGGTCCAACGCGACGATGCCTACTCTCGGGGGCAAGTGCGGGCCGGGCAAGACCCCGTTCGTCGCCGCGGTCGAGACCAATGAACAGGGATATCTGCAGCGGGTGACGCTCACCGTGGTCGAGGGCTTCCGTCTCACCGAAATCCCGCCCGGGCACGCAGGTGCTCTCCGATGGGCTGACCTGCTTCAATGGCGTGACCGCGGCAGGCTGCGTTCATGAGCCGATGGTGACCGGCGGCGGGAAAGCCGCGGTCGAGCGCCCCGAATTTCGATGGGTGAACACGATCCTCGGCAACATCAAGAGCGCCTTGCATGGCGCCTATCATGCGATTCGTCCCAAATATGCCCAGCGCTATCTCGCGGAGATCGTGGACCGGTTCAATCGTCGCTTCGACCTGCCCGAGATCGTCCCCGGACTGGTTTACGTGGCGCTGCGGACACCGCCGATGCCGGAGCGGCTACTCAAATTGCGCTTGGCTTGAGTGGGAATCAGGATGTATTATGCCGATAGCCTAATCACCGGCAGGAACGTGGCGAAAGATGAGAAAATGGCTATGCACTGGTATCGCAAAGCGGCGGAACAGGCTTGGCCCGATGCCGCGCGAATGCTCGCCGTCTTTTATTTCACGGGAAATTTCGTTGAGGCCGACATGATCGAGTCATCGAAATGGCTGCAAGTGTCCATGATCCTGTCGGGGAAGAATGATTCGGCTACCGAACTGGTCAGGCGAACATCTTGGCACAACTATTCGGAGGCGGAAGAACAGGAGGGCGCGGAGAAGGCGCATGCGTTTATCGAGTCCCACGATGAAGCTTTCGAACGGGTGAAAGACTTTACATTAGGCGTTCTCGGTTTCTGCCGACCATATGACAGGGCCGCGCGATACGGCCGTCGGCCTTGTTCGATACCGGCATTCAAGACACAGCAGGTCGAAGGGACGGACAGGGATGACGGAACCAATTCTGGGATTGCGGACGGCGATCTACAAGGTGGCCGATCTTGAAGAGGCGGTGACCTGGTACACCGGCGCGTTTGGCTCCGAGCCGTATTTTAATGACTCGGTCTATGCCGGCTTCAATATCGCCGGTTATGAACTCGGGCTCCTGCATGACACGGCGCTGGCGGGTGCCGGTCCGGCCAGGCTGGTGGCCTATTGGGGCGTCGACGACATGGAACGTGCGGTCGCATATTTTCTCTCATGCGGCGCGACCCTGGTCGAGCCACCAGTCAATGTTGGTGGCGATATCGTGGTTGCCTCGTTGAACGACCCCTGGGGCAACACGATCGGATTGATCCGCAATCCGGGCTTTGCGCCGAACTGACAGTCGTTGTGCCGCTGCTTCAGCGGCGCGTATCGCATCACCAACACAAGTCAATCCACAGGTTCGCAACGAATGACCGGGGTTCCCGTCAGGGCATGCCGATTGACCCTACTCATGCGTCGCGGCACAATCGCCCACCGGATGTTACCACTGAGGCAATGGCCATGATCGATCTGCGCAGCGATACCGTCACCAGACCTTCGCCCGAGATGTACGACGCCATGGCCAGCGCGGAACTCGGCGACGATGTTTATGGTGACGATCCCACGGTCATAGAGCTGCAGGAAATAGTCGCCGACATGCTTGGTTTCGAAGCCGGGCTCTTCGTGACCTCTGGCACGCAGTCGAATTTCACGGCTGTCTTGACCCACTGCGGACGGGGCGAGGAATACATCATCGGCGAAGCCTACCACGTCTATCGCGCCGAGGCCGGCGGCACCGCGGCGCTCGGCGGGGTAGTGCCGCAAACCGTGCCGGTTCTTGATGACGGGTCAATAGATCTCGACACCGTCGAGGCCCGGATCAAGACCGAGGATGTCCATTTTCCGCGGACCAGACTGATCTGCTTCGAAAACACCCATAACGGAAAGGCCTTGTCGCCGGACTACATGGCGGCCGCTACGGGGTTGGCGAAAATGCACGGTCTCGCATGCCATCTCGATGGCGCCCGGCTGATGAATGCCGCAATTGCCAACCGATGCGGACCGAAGGATCTGACGCGCGGTTTCGATACCGTCTCGCTCTGTCTGTCCAAGGGGCTGGGGGCGCCGGTCGGTTCGGTTCTGGTCGGATCCGCGGCGTTTATCGAAGAGGCAAAACGGGCAAGGAAGATGCTGGGCGGTGGTATGCGTCAGGCCGGCATTCTCGCGGCCTGCGGCCTCGTCGCCGTCCGCCGGCAGATCGACAGACTGGCCGACGATCATCGGCTGGCATCCCGCCTTGCCTCCGAACTCGCGCAGATACCGGGGATCGAGACCGAGCCGCAGGGCGCCAACACCAACATGCTTTTCATCCGGGTCGCCGATGACCACCGGTCCGCACTCCAGGCGCACATGAAGTCCAGCGGCATCCTGATCGGCGGCCGTCCGCCGACTTTTCGTCTTGTCATCCACCGCGATGTTGGAGAAGGCGATATCGCTGCGACCGCCAGCGCTTTCGCGGCATATTTCCGTGATGCAGCCTGAACCTGCGGTCATCGATCCCTGTCAAAGGCTGTCGTCAACTTCCGCGCCCGCACCGCCACGCGACCGGGTACTGGCCGGAACCAGAATACGCCGCGCCGCGGTCGTGACAATCTCCCAGATCTCGGACTGAACCGGAAACCCGGTCCGATAAAGCGCCGGATTCCGCGCCGTCATCCGGCCGTCGGACATGATGCCGCCATGCTGCAAAATGACCGGAACGGATGCCCTTTCGAACGTCCCTGACAGCGTTGCTTCGCCGTTCTTGCACCAGGCATCGGCGGCGCCCGCCGCGATTCTGATGCCTGGGCCGGGCGGGCCCGGCGAGCGACGTGCCGCCTCGGCAACGAACAGCAAGGCCACCCGGCAGTCGGGAACTGTCACCAACCGGCGTTCGTGCAGACAATCGATGGCGCCAGGGGCGAGACACAGACCGGTGGCCTCGCGCATGTACAGTGTCACCGCGGTGCCATTGTCGCTGAGTTCGGGACAGCGCCAGGACACGGACCCATCAGATCGTGCAATCTCGTGGGCCAGCAGTCGCACTCCCGGCAATCCGCGGTCCTCGAGCCAGACGATGTTGGCCGCCACATCGTAAGCAAGACCATAGGGCAGCCCGAGACCTTCCAGCGCTTTCAGGCTGGTTTGCCGCAATTCGGCATGCGATATCTGCAGGCTCATGGACCAATCCCGTCGCCGAGATACGGAAAAGCCCAGTCGTCGGCATCGGTGGCATCCAGTCGATCAGCTAGGGGCGCGCCCTGAAACAGCGTGATCCGGGTCCAGAGGTCGGATTTCGGGTCGAATCGAACGGCCCCGAAGATCGCGAGTTTGCACCGCAGAAGATCGATCGGCCTGCAGGTGCGGTCGATCAGGTTGTCGCGGACTTCGGCAAACGGACAGGCGGCGAGCGCCTGGACGCGGCGGACCGTTTCGCGCCATTCCGGCTCTTGCAACAGGAAGGTTGCAGTTGTACCGGCATCCGAGGCCGCGATTCGCGCCCGCAGCGCGGCAACATCGCGTGCAACGGCGATGGGCATTTCCTTCTCCGCCCCTGGTTCTTCGAAACGCATACCAAGGCGGGGCTCCTCCTTCTCTTCCGAGCGGTACCAGAACAGCGCACGCGCGTCCCTGCCGGAAAAATCGATATCGAGAGCCCATCGATAGCGGTCTTCGATCAGTGCCTGAAGCCGGGCGAGCGTCATGCCCGCGTCGATCGGCATATTCTCACGCGATCCAGTGCATTGCTCGAGATCATCGACAAGTTCGGGATGGAGTTCGATCAGGATACTGTTGACCAGTTCCTGGGTTTCCACTGAATACCGTGCGCCGGCCCGGGCAAATACCGCATCCCACGGCCGATCTCCGGGGTCCGGCAGCGCTTGCTGTCGCAGATCTTCGAGATCCTCAAGCAGCTGGATGTTGCGGACGCGTTGCCCGTCGTCGGTGACCTGCCATTGCGCGACATGCCGAACGGCGCGATCGAGCAGACCATGAAACCGTGCAGTCCGATCCGGCTCGGTGGCCGGAACCGACCTGACCCGGGCAAGGGCGGTTTCGCGGGCCCAGATCCAGCGGCAGATCAGTTTCGGATGCCCGACTAGAAAGGGCGCCATACCAAGTCCAGTGGCGTTGCCGACGCCAATTGATCGTTTCAGGTCCGACGCCAACGGAACGAAACGCTGCGGATCCCGCCGCCGCGCGATATGCTCGACCCAGTCGAGGCTGAACTGACGGGCCAGAAATACGCACAGCATCTCCGCCTGGAATGGTAGCCTGAACAGGGCGTCGGATTGCAACAGTGCAAAATCGGCGAGACCAAATTTGCCATTTCCGTAGACTGCCGTGGTGCGGACCAGGTAGCCCACCTCGCGGAGTTTTGCGCGTGACGGCTGTTCACCGCGGGCCAGAGCGTCCACGACATGCTCGAACAACCGGACGCTCTTGTTTGCCCGGCTCAGAACCAGTTCCTTCGGCGAGCAGCGCCCGGCTTCCTGCAACGGCACGTTACGGCGCAATCGCTCGAGGTCCGGTTCCGTCGGCTCGGCTGTCGTCAACGTGAACGTCGTGTCCCACTTTTCGGCGATGACACGATCGGTCCGGTCCGCTGCGTCGAGATGATCGGCGAAGACCACGAACCAGAGCGCGGTCTCCGGCATCATGATGTGGTAGATCACGGTCCCTTTGCCGGCACCGTCGAGGATCACAGAGGAACAGTTGATCTGCCAGTTTTCCCTGGCCATGCGACGGATCAGGGTCCGGGCAAAGCTGATCCGGGTCGGATGAAACGCACCGAGCCGTGACAGCCGCATGACGGATTCTGGCGATCGAAGCATGACGGTGCGGTCAGGTGCAGGCACGGGTTGCCGCGGCATGGGTCAGGCTGACCCGAAACTCTCGTCGAAGAACCGCAGCCAGTTGAGACCCATGATTGCGTCAATTCCGTCCTCATCGAAGCCGTGTGCCCGAAGTCCGGCCGCGATGTTCCGGAAGTCCTGATTGCTGGAAAACCAGGAGACAGGGGCAGGCCAGCCGGCATTGGCCGCGCTGCCTTCACCAAAATCCTTGTCCCGGGTCCAGCGTCCGTTCCGCATCCACTCGACTACACTGTCATCATGACCCTGCACCAGATCCGACCCGATCGCGATCCGCTCGATGCCCATGAGATCCGCGGTTCGCGCGATCATGTCGCAGAAGTCCTCAAGCGTGCAATCCGATCGGTTTCTCAGATGGAACGGGTACATTGAAAATCCGAGCATGCCGCCGGACCCGGCGAGAGCCTTCAGGAGATCGTCGGACTTGTTGCGCAAGGCCGGATGCCAGCTATGCGGGTTGGCATGGGTAATCGCAATCGGGCGTTCCGACAGTTCGATGGCATGAAAGGTCGACCGTTCGCCGGAATGCGACATGTCGATCACCATGCCGACCCGGTTCATCTCGCGGACCACCTGGCGCCCGAACCGGGTGATACCGGTATCCTCGTCTTCGTAACAGCCGGTCGCGCACAGGCTCTGGTTGTTGTAACTGAGTTGCATGAACCGGACGCCAAGCCGGTGCATGATCTCCACGAGATCGATATCTTCCTCGACCGGAGAGCAATGCTGAAACGCGAATGTGATCGCGGTCTTGCCAAGGTCATGCGCCCGGCGCACATCGTCCCCCGACCCGGCGGGCATGATCAGATCGGCGTTCTGCTCGAACAGCCGATTCCAGCGGCCGAGGATGGCAAGGGTTTCGCGGGCCGATTCCCAATACACCAGTGTGGCGTTGACGCAGGTCACGCCGCCGTTACGCATGTCCTCGAAAACCGTCCGATCCCATTTCGCATATTGGGTGCCGTCGACGATGAGGCCGGAATAGTCGGCAGATAGGGTCATTCGGTCCTCGCATCGGGATCAAACTGAACGGGCCGGCGAAGCACCGGCCCGGACAAGGTCAGATTCGGCCGAGTGGGGCCTGTCCGTCGTCAGTCGGCCGGCATCAGGCCGCTGCCCGCTTCCAGCGGCGTTCGCGGCCGTGTGCGAAGGTCGCTTTTCAGATGCTTCGTGCTGTATCCGTTGAACAGGTGTCCGAGCAGGCCCCGGTTCAGATCCGACGTTGCGAACAGCCAATCGGCGATCGGGAAGGTCAGATTCATGTTGACCTCCATCATCAGCGACTTGTTGTGATGTGCCACATGATGGCGGCGCAACGTGTTGATGAAGGGCATGTGCCGCACGAACATGTTCTCGTCGACATGACAGCAGAAATGCATGAACTCGTAGGTCAGATACATCCCGGTCGTGGTGCTGATGAACAGCCAGCCGACATTCGATCCGAACAGGAAGCCGAACACGGCGACGCCAGGCAGCGACATCATGATGAATACAACCAGGGCATAGGGCGGGAACACCGTGACACGCCAGTCGCCATGATCGCGAAACCTGACTTCTTCATCGGTGAAAAACTGGTGATGGTTCAGGGTATGACGTTCATAGATGGCGCGGAGACCCGTGATATTGATCCGCCGGTGCATGACATGTTTGTGCAGGAACCACTCGAAGATATTGCATGCGACGATCGTGACGGGAATGACCAGCCACTCGTACCACTGCACATTGGCGACATGCTGCGCGAATATCCACATCGCGGTCAGGCCGATCCCGTAGATTATCGCGATATGCAGATAGCCGTTGTACCAGCCGTCAATCTTTGCCCGGTATCCGTTACGAAACCGGCTCTGCCGTTCACTCATCATGGCACAAGATCCTCCCGTCTTTCATTCCGGTGCCCCGGGGTCGTGTCCAGCTTGCGCGAGGACCGCGGAAACAGTCGCTTCGCGCGAACCAGTCTATCACGTCACGGGGCCGGCCGAAACCCCGACCCCGGTGCGGCAGTGGACCCCGTCACTGGTTAAAGACGACATCCGGTAACCAAAGCGCCAGACCCGGGAACGCCATCACAAGGCCCAGACAGATGAACTCCAGCACGATGAACGGCACCACCCCCCGGTACATGTCCGAGAGCCGGATTTCCGGCGGACTGATGCCGCGGAGATAGAAGATCGCCGGCGCCATGGGCGGCGTGAGATAGCTCGTCTGGATCACGACCAGGAACATGATGCAGAACCAGACATCGTCGACCCCCATGCTTCGCAGCACTGCAATGGCGATCGGAATGATGATCAGGATGATCGAGATCAGGTCGAGCACGAATCCCGCGATGAAGGCGATCACCATCAAGATGATCATGGTTGGCCAGGCCGTGAGATTGGCCGCTTCCAGCAGGTTCGATACCGCGCTGATACCGCCAAGGGCGACGAAGACGCCGGCGAACATGGTGCCGCCGAGAAGAATAGTCAGAATCATCGCGGTGATCTGCAGGGTTTTCAGGAATGCTTCCTGCAGGATCGAGAAGCTGAAGGTTCCGTAGACCAAGGTCATAATCACCGTGCCGATGGCGCCCATTGCTGCCGCTTCGGTCGGCGTTGCCCAGCCTAGCATGATCGTGCCCAGAACCGAGAAGATCAGGACCAGCGGCGGAACCAGCGCCGTTACGGTGATAAAGAGTTTCTGGAACAGACCTGGTTCATTCTCGTCCGGTGGCAGGCTCGGTCCGTCCTGGGGCCGAATGATGCACCGCCCGAGAATATAGGCAATGTACAGGCCGGCCAGGATCAGACCGGGGAACAGCATGCCGACAAACAGGTCACCGACCGATACATCGGCAACGGGGCCCAAGATGACGACCACCACGGACGGCGGAATGATCGTTCCGAGCGAACCGCCGGCGCAGATCGTGCCGGAGATCAGGCCCTTGTCATAGGCGTAACGCAGCATGACCGGGATTGCCAGCAGCCCGACCACTGACTCCGTCGCGCCGACGACGCCGCTCGCCGCGGCAAAGACAACGCAGAGGAGCACGGTGCCGACGGCGAGGCCGCCAGGCAGGCGCCGGGTCCACAGATGGATCGCCTCGAACAGGCGTTCGGCGATACCGGAACGCTCCAGCATCGCACCCATGAACACGAAAAGCGGCACCGCGGCCAGGACGTAATAGGATGCAACGTCATCCACCTTGGCGACAAGTTGATGAACCAGGGCATCGCCGAACCGGTAGTAACCGAAAAACAACGCGACGCCCATGAGCGAGAAGGCAACCGGGAAGCCGATGAAGATGCAGATCATCAGCGCCGGGAACATCATGATGCCGATGCCAAGGGTCATGAGGGACTCTCCTCGGGGCCAACGAAGCCGTATTCAGTAACATCGACACCAGTCAGAACCAGAATGTTCTTGCAGATTTCCGCGACGACCTGCAGGCACAGAGTGGAATAGCCGATGGCCCAGACCAGACGAAACGGCCAGATCACCGGATTCCACGCTGACTCGCCCGAGACCTCGTGGGTGACATACGCTTCCATCGCATAGACATAAAGTGCCCAATTCACCCAGAGCGCGCCTGGAAGCAGCAGGATGATGTGTCCGACAAGGTTGACTATGGCCTTGTTCCGCACCGACAGACCTTCGTAGACGAAATCCACCCTGATATGGCCGCCGACCTTCAGGCAGTAGGCCATGCCGAACATGTAGGTCGTTCCGGCCAGCATATAGCCGATCTCGTAGGCCCAGAATGTGGGCGCATTGAAAAAATGCCGGGCCAGGACTTCGTACACCATGGAGAGCACCAATGGTGCCATCACCCAGGCGCCGATCATGCCGACCGCATGCGATATGCGCTCAATCCATCGGATGGTTTCGATCATACCAGGCTCTTTTCATCTGTTGACCCGCCGGCGCGGTCAAGCCCCCCGAGGCTGACGGCCACCGCGGGGTGCTGTGAGCAACGGTCGCGGCTGCTATGGGTCGCCAGAAATTCCGTTGGTCGAGGGTGAACCCTGACTGATTCCGTCCTTGGGTGCAATGACGCCACATAGTGTGCCGATGTCTGGCCCGTCCGGTCAACGCCGCGTTATCCGTCGCGATACCGATCACGCATCGGATATGACCGGACCGTCCCATTCGACTTTCGATCATCGGGCGGTCTGCCCGCCATCGACCGGCAGCAGGACGCCCGTGATATGCTGTGCTTCGGGCGATGCCAGGAACAGGATCGCATTGGCGACATCGAGCGGTTCGGCCAGCCGTTGCAATGGTACGCCTTTGCGGAACTGCTCGCGCGCTGCGTCGAGATCCCCGCCGACTGCGCGCAGAGCGTCATGCAGCAGTGGCGTATCGACCGGACCCGGACACACGCCATTGACGCGGATCGCCTCGCCGGCAAGTTCGAGCGCGAGGCTCGACAGGAAACCGCCTATGGCGTGTTTCGAGGCCCCGTACGCAGTAAAGTTCGGCCTGACCAGCAGTGTCTGGATTGACGCCGTGAACAGGATCGAGACATCGTGGCCAGCCCGCGCCCGGTCTCGCAGGGCCGGCAGCGCGGCCTTGGTCATGCGTTGCGGTCCAGTGACGTTGACCGCTATCACCATGTCGAAATCGGCATCCGTAACCACATCAAGCGGCCCGGTCCGAGCGACACCGGCATTGTTGTAAAGGATGTCGAGACCGCCGAAAGCCGAGACTGCCAGATTGACCGCGTTCCGGTTGTCGTCCGGCTGCAGATGGTCGCCGGCGACAAAGCGGCAGTTTGCGCCAAGCCGCTGCACAACCGCTTCACCCTTGTTCCGGTCGAGATCGAAGATCACGACCCGGCATCCTTCTTCAATGAAGCGGGCTGCAGTCGCCGCGCCGATGTCACCGGCGCCGCCGGTTATCAGGGCGGTTTTTCCGTCAAGTCTGGCCATTGGCCGCTGCCATCCTCTGGTTGGGTCAGAGCGTCAGGTAACGTTCCAGGACATCCGGATTGGCCCGCAGATCGTCGGGTTTGCCGGAGTACCGGATTTCGCCCTTTTCGAGAATATGAATCCGGTCGCTCAGATGCAGGACGAATGCAAGATTCTGTTCGGCCAGAACAATCGACAGTCCGGAGTCCTTGAGAACCTTGATCTGATCTCGAAGATCCTCGACGACCTTTGGCGCCAGGCCTTCTGACGGTTCGTCGAGCAACAGCAGGCGCGGATTGTTCATCAGGCTGCGGGCGATGGTCAGCATCTGCTGCTGGCCGCCGCTCAGAACGCCGCCCGGACGGCTCTGGATATCGCGCAGATCGGGAAACAGCGCGAACACCCTGTCTTCGTCCCAGACTGCGCCATTGGTGGCTGGCCGGCGCGCGATGTCCAGATTCTCCCAGACCGAGAGCTGCGGGAAAATCCGGCGTTCTTCGGGCACGAAGCCGATGCCCAGACGCGAGACCTTGTAGGCAGGCAAACCGGTTATGTTGCTGCCTTCGAACACGACCTTGCCCTGACGGGCTGGAGTCAGTCCGATGATCGAACGCATGGTCGTGGTCTTGCCGACCCCGTTGCGACCGATCAGTGAAACCACCTGACCGGGCTCGACATCGAAACTGATACCGAACAGGACCTGGCTCAGGCCGTAGGATGTGTGGATCGACTGGACTTCAAGCTGCGGCATGGTTGGCCTCGCCAAGATAAACACGCCGGACTTCGGGATTGTTACGGACGTCTTCCGGCAGGCCTGACGCGATCAGTTCGCCGTGATGCAGGACAGAGATCCGATCGGCAATCCCGAAGACTACGCTCATGTCATGTTCGGTAAACAGCAGGGTGAGGCCACGATCGCCGGCAATCCTGTCGACCAGCGCGATCGCTTCCTTTGTTTCCTGCGGCGACATTCCGGCCGTCGGTTCGTCGAGCAGCAACACGCTCGGGTTCTCGGCGAGTGAAATCGACAACTCCAGCTGCTTCTGCTTGCCATAGGATAGTTCGCCGGCGATCTCTCTCGCTTCGCCATCGAGGCCGACGAGTTCCAGCAGGTCTCGGGTTTCGCCGCGGTTTTGCGCCGCTGCGGGCGCGAACAGGCTGAAATGCCGGTTGTCGCGGGCGATCAGGGCTGTCTGGATGTTTTCGTAGACGGTCATGCGCGGAAAGATGTTGATACGCTGGAAAGAGCGCGCCAGCCCAAGCTTCACGATCTTGTGTGGCGGCAGTCCGTTGATCGACTGGCCGTTGAACTCGATATCGCCCGCGCTCGCTTCGAGATGGCCAGTAATCAGGTTGAAGAATGTGGTCTTGCCAGCACCGTTCGGTCCAATGATCGCGTGTTTTTCCGCTTGCTCGAGCGTGAAACTCACATCGTTGATCGCAACGAAGCCCCCGAAGTCCTTGAGCAGCCCCCGGGTTGATAGAACAGCCATGACTCAGCCTCCCCTGACCAGGCGGGCCCGCACGCGTCGAGCAAGCCCGACAAGACCTTCCGGCAGCGCCAGGACGATAACCAGTAGAATTGCACCGAGCACAGTTGGCCAGTACTGTGTGTATTCGTTCGCGAAACGCTCGAGAATATAGAGTGTCGCGGCGCCGATGGCCGGCCCGAAAAACGAATACATGCCGCCAAGCAGCGTCATGATCAGCACTTGGGCCGATTCCGTCCAGAACGCCGACTCGGTATAGACGCCGCGGTTGTACATCGCGAAGATCGCTCCGGCGATGCCGGCAAAGGTGCCGGCAACGACGAATGCGGCACCGCGCATCAGTCGAGTGTTGACACCGACGAATCCGGCACGGGTGAGGTTTTCCCGGACCGCGATCAGGGTCTGTCCGAAAGCCGAGTGACAGATCATCCAGAGCAGGGCGATACTCGTGGTGACGATGATCAGGGTGAAATAGTAGAACGGCACGCGGGTCGACAGGAGGTCAGGTACCGCCACCCCGACAAATCCGTCGTCGCCACCGGTCACGGACCGCCATTTGAAGGCGATTGCCCAGATCAGCATCGAAAAGGCAAGGGTCAGCATCGCGAAATAGATATCGGTCAGTCGGGTACAGAAAAAAGCCACGAAGCCGGCGGCTAGGGCCGACAGCAGGGCCGCCACCGGGAAAGCGAAGACCAGCGGCCATTCATAGGTCGTCAGCAGAATGGCATTGGCGTAGCCGCCGATCGCAAAATAGGCGGCGTGACCGAATGAGACGTTGCCGGAAAACCCGATGATCACATTGAGGCTGAGGGCGAACAGCACATAGACCAGAATCTCGGTGGACAGATCGATCAGGTAGCGCGAGTCCATCAGTGGCACGAAGGCCAGCGCGATGACGACCAGGATGCAGGCGGCGGCAACGCCGCGCGGCATGGTCCAGCCAAACATGTCAATGGCCCTCCCGTTCGGGTTTGCCGAACAAGCCCCAGGGCCTGACCAGAAGCACGGCCATCAGCAACAGAAACGCGAAGACATCCTGCCAGTTCGGGACGATGACTGACCCGAAATTAAACACGAAGCCATAGATCAGGGCACCGACAAAGCTGCCCCATAGCGAGCCCAGGCCGCCGATGATGACGATTACGAAACATTCGACGATGATGGTTGCATCCATGCCCGGGGTCGGGCTGTTGATAGGGGCTGCGAGCGCGCCGCCGATACCGGCCAAAGCCGATCCGATCAGGAAGATGGTCACGTAGATCATTGGCACGTTGACGCCGAGGGCGGCCAGCATTTCCCTGTCCTGGGTCGCCGCCTTGGTCAGACGCCCCCAGCGCGTGCGTTCGATAAGCAGATACAGGCCGATGAAGATGACCGGGCCGATGACCGCCAGCGTTAGTCGGTACGTCGGGTAGATGGTGACCCCGAGATCGGTCGCCCCCGCCAAGCCGTCAGGATAGGACACGCTGAGCTGGTCGGTGCCCCAGATGATCTTGGCGAGATCGCCCATGATGAGAACGATCGCAAAGGTCAGCAGCAGTTGCATCAGGTGCTCTTTGTCGTAGAGCCATTGAAAGAGGCCACGCTCGATCACCAGCGCCAGTCCCGCCAGGCCCAGTCCGGCGGCGATCACGCCGGTCAGAAAGCCGAGCTGATAGTCCTGGGCAACCGAATAGATGATATAGGCGCCGAACATGTAGAAGACGCCATGGGCGAAATTGATGACCCGCAGCACGCCGAATATCAGTGACAGGCCGGCGGCGATAATGAACAGGTTCATCCCGAGTGAAATCGAATTCATCACCTGAATAAAGACGAAGGTCGGGCTGGACAGGAGCAAGTCCATCGATACCGTTTCCTCTTCCGGGCCGTGGGCTGCGACATGATTGCCGCCGCCGACCATGAAGGCCGGCGGCGGTCAGGCCGGGTACCAAACTGGAGACTCAGTCAAGCTTTGCCGGATAATAGGTGACCGGACTCATGATCCGATAGTCGACTCCCTGCTTTTTGACCATCGGCCCCCAAAACTGACCGGCGTCGGCCTGATGGGTTTCCGGATCGATGGTGCGCGGTCCCACCGGCGTGTCGATCGTCATGCCTTCAAGGGCCTCGGAAAGGGCATCGGCGTCCATCGTGCCGGCTTTTTCGGCCGCTGCCGCGATGAACTTGACACCGATATAGGCGAGAACCGGCCACATCGCGGTTTCCTTCCTGCCGGAGCGCTCCGCGAGATCGGCCTGGAATTTCTCGTGACCAGGGAAGCTGTGATCGTACCAGAGTTCGTAGGTGTTCGAGATCACGTTGTCCGGATAGTCCTTGCCCATCTTGCCGGCGATCTCGTGGCTGGCGACTTCGCCGCCGGAGATATAAGTCACCCGGTCGAACAGCCCGAATGGTTTGGCCTGCTGGGCAAAATTGACGAAATGGGATCCCCACAGGCCGCTGGTGACGACATCGCAGCCGGTCCCGAGAATCTGGGTGATCTGGGCATTGTAGTCGGTGGCCCCGAGCTTCGAGCGCAGGTCGATCAGTTTTTTGGCATCCGGCACATGCCGGGCGAGGCCTTTTTCGATGCCGGCGGCAAGGTCATGCCCGTAGGCGTAGTCGAGCTGGATATCGCAGATCGTGTTCTTGCCGAGCTTCTTGATGATCTGGGCTATCGCGTCGCCCTCGAAATCGGTATGCGAAGAGGTCCGGAAGACATGTTTGTGCAGTTTGGTCGTGGTCATCTGGATGGTCTTGGGAATCGTCGCGATATAGACGACGCCCTCCTGGCGGGCGACCTCGGAAATCGCGAGCCCGACGGCCGAACTCAGGCCGCCAACCAGGACATCCACATCTTCCTTGGTGATGAGTTCCTTGGCTGCGGCTGCGGCTGCGGCCGGCTTCAGCTTGGTGTCGCGGGCGACGGATACGACCTTCTGGCCCAGAATGCCGCCTGCGGCATTGACTTCGTCAGCGCCCATGTTATGGCCATGCATCGCCGGCGTGCCGTAAACCGCGCCGGTGCCGGCAATCGGATAGAGAACGCCGATCTTGATCTCAGCCTGGCTCGCGCCTGCACCGGCTGCCAGAAGAGCTGTTGCGGCGACAGCGGTCCGCAAAATGGTGATCATGTTAATTCTCCCAGTTCCGTGCTGCCGTGCCTGCATCGGGAGATGGAGCCGTCGGGCAGCTGACAACGGTGCTCGCATTCTGTTTCCCAATCTTCGCGCCGTGCCCGCCCTCGCTGCCAGATCTGTCATCTTGACGCCGGCGCCAGCCTGAACGAAAGTAGCGGGGTAACGCGCGACCATACCACGGCAACGCGGCGGTGGAGTCAAGACCGCGTCGGCAGAACGCGAAATCATGAATGGGCAGGGTACAGTGGTGGATCTGACCGGCAGGCTGGCGGTTGTGACCGGGGGCGCCTCGGGAATCGGCCGAGCGACGGTTCTTAAGATGGCGACGGCCGGCGCGGCGATCTTCAGCGGCGATGTGGACGAGGCCGGCAATACCGAAACGGCGGCGCTCGCCAATCGGGCTGGGGGCAGGGTGACGGCGGTGCCGCTCGATATTGCCGACCGTGACAGTGTCGCGGCCTTTGCGTCAGTGGCGACATCGGGCGGGAACGATGTCGTCGACATCATCGTCAATGTTGCCGGCTGGGATCGAATTCAGCCATTTCTGGATGCGACGCCCGAGTTCATGGACAAGGTTCTGGATATCAATCTCAAGGGGCCGATGACAGTCGTGATGGCGTTTCTGCCGGCGATGGTTGCGGCCAATGCCGGCAAGATCGTGAGCATTTCCAGCGATGCCGGCCGGGTCGGCTCGATGGGGGAAACCATCTATGCCGGTGCCAAGGGTGGCGTGATCGCGTTCACGAAATCTTTGGCGCGCGAGACGGCGCGCCACCGAATCAATGTCAACTGCGTCTGTCCGGGTCCGACCAATACGCCGCTGCTGATGGCGCAGCCCGAGAGCATGCGTGAGAAACTGGCTCGCGCGGTGCCATTTCGCCGTATCGGCGAGCCGGAGGAAATCGCCGACGCCGTGCTGTTCTTTGCGAGTTCGATGTCGGACTACATCACTGGTCAGGTGTTAAGCGTCAGTGGTGGGCTTACGATGGCGGACTGATCTGACAGGCGGCTCAGGATGCACAATGTCGATCCAAGTCTCTACATTTGTTTGTTCTTGCGGCCATCATCAATATGGGTTGCCCACTCCTGCCGATAGGCATTACGGCGAGTTTGTCTCATGATCCGGCGTATACAAGCTCTTAATTACCGTTGTTTATATTATGCCGACATCGCAATCGACGGCTCTTTACCATATTCTGGTCGAACTGAACGCCAGCGGCAAGAATACGCTGCTTGACGTGATTCCGTTTTTGGGTGACTTGCTTACCCGCGTCCTTTATGAGGTGATCGGGTGCCGTACTCAGAATTTTCAGGATCTCGTGTGGGGTCGTCGACGGAAAACTTTGGGCTTGAATTGGCAGTAGAATCTGATATTCTTGACGATTGTCCGCGGAATTCAACTATTGAAGATCATTTCGAGATCCTCCGATATTAAATTACGCCCGTAAAATAAGGAAGAAACAGCTTTACCGCTTATGCACTTGGCTCCGATGGCACACGATGTTGCCCCCGATGTCGACTATTCCCGGCACGCCAAACGCTACATGTGCGTTTCACCGGAGCCACGTGCATAAGCGGTAAAGCTTTTAAATTGCTTCCGAAGAAGGTTTTCTTGGACACGGACGTCGGACAGGGTATTGCGATGATGGTCTGTGTCAACCAAGCAGGCGATTCCCTCCGATAAGAAACGCATCCAACTCAATTTTTACCAATAACAGGCATGATCTTGATCGTCGGAGAGTGTTGAGAAGGTCGGAATTAGGTATAGATAATTCTCAGGAGGATTGGGTCTTTTCCGATTATTAGTGATCGGAAACCAATAAAGAAATCAGCCATTAATACATTGCGTTTGTTGGCGTTAAAACTCATCACTTATTTACTAGATGACGGATAGATTTACTAATAGAAGATCCAGAGGATAGCATTCATCCAGTGTTCATGTAAGCTGTTACAATCATTACCATTAATCTGTAAACCGCTTATGCACGTGACTTCGGTGAAACGCACATGTAGCGTTTGTCGTGCCGGAAATAGTCGACATCGGGGGCAACATCGTGTGTCACCGGAGCCACGTGCATAAGCGGTTTACAGAAATCAAGATAAATTTGTTCTGTCTGTCACCATTTTCACATTTCAGGCGCGTGCTCTGTCTAATTTATTACAAGCAGCTCTTTGTATCTTGCATGTCAATCTCCCGAACTGCGAGCTATTTCTTTTGGTGATTTACGGAATCCATACAGACGCTAGTGTGAGATGGGCAATTGAGAGCTTGCGTCGGCGGAAGTACGGTAAGCCGCTATCGTGAGCTGACTTGTTGTCCCGTCGCAAGGTTTCTGATAGATTGGCATGAAGCGCAGTGAGGGGAGTGTCATGCACGAATCACCGCTCTGGACCTCGGTGCTGACCCATCTTTGCATCGAAACCGCCGATGCCGAGCCGATGCGCCGATTTTATCGAGACGCGCTTGGCATGGCCGAGACTGCGATCGATGCCGACCGGTGGTTGATGGAGGCATCCGGCCGTCGGCTGTTGCTAGCTGCCGGCGAGACCAACCGTCTGGCGTTCAGTGGATTTGCCGTTTCCGATGATGAACGCCTGCTCCGATTGCGCGACCAGATTGTCCGTCAGGGAGGCGAGACTGTGGACTCGTTGTCGCCTTTGCAGCAGCAGGGTAGTTTTGCGGTCAGCGATCCCGATGGTAATCGGCTATGTTTCGGTATCGAACGCCCAGCTGTTGTCAGCGATAGCGATATCGAGGGACGACTTCAGCATGTTGTGGTAGCGAGCGCTAATCTTGATGCGATGATGTCCTATTACGAGACGGTGCTCGGATTTCGTCCGTCCGATCATGTTCTTTCCGATGATGGTGCGGTTACCGCGGCTTTCTATCGCTCGGATCCGGAACATCACAGCTTCGCGGCGTTCCGGGCGCCGCAACACGGCTTCGATCACTGTGCCTTCGAGACTCCGTCATGGAATCATATCCGCGATTGGGCCGATCATCTCGCCACGCTTGACATTCCGATCTGGTGGGGGCCGGGGCGGCATGGCGCAGGCAACAACCTGTTTTTCATGGTGCTGGATCCTGACGGAAACAAGATCGAGTTCTCTGCCGAGCTTGAGCATCTGGATTTCGGACATCCGGTCCGCCATTGGCCGCACGACCGGCGCACGCTCAATCTCTGGGGTAACGCGTGGATGCGGAGTTAGGACAGGCCGGCGGCTGTAAATAACCGTTGCCGCCGCCGCGAACCACGAACCAGCCATTCAGGAAATCCGGTTTGCCGTAACGGAATTCACCGCCGTCGTACAGTTCCATTGTTCCTCCGGCAGCGAGCAGAATCGCGTGTCCTGCTGCGGTGTCCCATTCCATGGTCGGTCCGGTGCGCGGGTAGAGATCGGCGTCGCCGCGGGCGACGAGGCAGAATTTCAGGGCCGAGCCGCGGGCGATCGAATCCTTCACCGGCCGTGCTGCAATGAAGGTTTCCAGCGCCTCGCTGCGGTGCGACCGACTGGCGACCACCGTCAAGGCATTGGGGTCGGCGTCACGGACTTTGATCGGTTGCCGTTGGCCGATGGCGTTCTGTTCGAATGCGCCATGGCCGACGATCCCGGCCCAGGCACGTCGGTCGGCCGGCGTGAGAACCACGCCGAGAACCGGGCCGCGGTTCTGGATCAAGCCGATATTGACCGTGAAGTCGTCGTTGCCATTGATATATTCCTTGGTTCCGTCAAGCGGATCGACCAACCAGAAGGTACCGCCGGAGATGTCGGGACTGTCACCTGCGGCAACGTTTTCTTCCGAGACCACAGGAATGTCCGGGGTCAGTTTCCGGAGTGCCGGCACGATCACCAGATTGGCGACCCGATCGGCTTTGGTGACCGGCGAGCCGTTCTCCTTTTCGACGACATCGGTCCGGCTTCGGTCAATTGCCATGATGGCCTGCGCGGCAGCATGTGCGACGGCTAGTACGGAGTTAAGGCAGGTGGCATCAGGCATTCGGTTTTCAGTCGGCCGGTGTGAACGCGGAATTAGAGTGTCGTGGCGTATCTGGCGGTATGGTCATCGCAGAATCGGGCGTCCCCGACAAGGATAGATCCACCGGCGTCGGGCGCAGGGGCTCGCTTGCTGGCATGGAATACCGGGTCGCCATCCCGAAACGAAACCGAACGTCCTGGTCGCGTGGTGTAACTTGGCGCCGATGCCGGACACGCGCATCCGCGAGTCCCGGGGCGAGCGCATCGACACTGCTTCTGCATGACATGATATGTCGAAATTCTTTGCATGTGCCTCGAACGTGTAAAGAAAACCCGATGCTTTTTACACCCGGTTCGGAGTCCGAAACGCAACAGGGGGTCGTGACCACACGGGACGAACTCTTCCAGGCCAGTCTGTTTCCCTCGATGCCCGGGTCATCCGCAGCCGGAGAGGTGGCGCGTTATCGCGACGCGCTGAAACTGGGGCATGAGCATATGTGCCGGATGCAGGGCATCATCAGCAACAACACGCTGATCGAGATGTTCCGTCTGCTCGAAAACCAAACTGGCGGCTTCCGTGCCGGACCGGGCACCGTGCTGATGAGTGAAGCAATCGGCGAGACGACCTATATTCCGTCGCAGGACAGACGCGAAATCGTCGGGCGCGTGGCTGCTCTGGAGCAGTTCTTCAACGATGACGCGGTCTGCACGTTCGATCCGTTGATCAAGATGGCGCTGATCCATCATCAGTTCGAGAGCATCTATCCTTTCCGGATGGAAACGGCCGGATCGGGCGTATCTTGAACGGACTCTATCTCGTTCACACAGGATTGCTGGATAATCCTGTCCTCTATCTCAGTCGCTATATCATCCAGACCAAAGCCGATACTACCGCTTGCTGCAATCGGGGCGGGATAATGGGGCGTGGGAAGACTGGCTACTATATATCTTGCAAACCGTGGCGGCGACCGCGGCAACAACGCTGGAGTTGGGTCGAAGGCATTCGAGGGCAAATGGCTGACATGAAGCGGCAGATGCGCAAGGCTCCCCGTCTCTGTTCGCAGGATCTGTTGAACAACCTGTTCCGGAATCCTTATATGCGAACCGAAATTGTGCGGCGCGACCTTGATATTAGTCGTCCAACGGCGGCCAGGTAACTGGATGATTTGACCAACAGCGGATTCGTTCAAAAGCTGCGGTTGGGGGTTGAACAATTACTATGTCAACACTAGGCTCGCACGCCTTCTCATGGAGGTGTCTGATGCATAGTCATGATTGCCCGGGCTGCAACGTCATGTCGGCAAATCCGGACGATATATCGACGACGGAACTCCGACGCAGATCGTGCCGATACTCAGCAACTGTATGAAATAAAATATTCTTTCTTCGGCAAGCGATGTCGAAGATGTATTCGTGGTCGCAACCTGGCGTTCTGAATGGAGCCGCAGCCCGAGGGGCGTGTTGCGGCCGGGCGACATGTCGAACACCCGGCCGCTTCAATCCCCGGGAAAACGCTTGAGTTGACCTTGGAGCTTCCATGCTGCATGGTCGTTGCGATACGACAAGATCCCGATACGGGGGCCCGGTCTGATCGGGATACGAGCATGTGCGGACGGTATAGCACGACAACGCCGGCAGACTCGTTGGCACGGTTGTTTCTGACGGAAATAACCACCGATATCCGTCCGCGCTACAACGTTGCACCAACTCAGAATGCACCAGTCATACGACAATGTGACGACGGCCGTCGCCTCGACCTGTTGCGTTGGGGCTTGGTCCCGTCCTGGTCAAAGAATGCGTCAGCCGCTGCCCGCATGATCAATGCCCGGGCCGAGACAGTTGCTGAAAAGCCGTCGTTTCGCGCGGCCCTGAAATCCCGGCGCTGTCTTGTGACTGCGGACGGATTCTTCGAATGGCGGCAGCAGGGAAAAATCAAACAGCCTTATCGGATATGCCTCAACGATGCCCGGCCCTTCGCATTCGCCGGGCTCTGGGAAAGCTGGCGCGACCCGGCCGCTGACAACGCCGTGGTCGAAACCTATACCATCGTAACCACAAGGGCGGTCGACGCCATTGCCCACATTCATCATCGGATGCCGGTCATTCTCGAGGGTAAGGCCTGCGATTTCTGGCTGAACGGATCGACGGCCGGCAATGTCCTAAACATGCCTTTCGCCCTGGACTTGAAAGCCTACGCCGTGTCGCCGCGGATCGGCAATATCAGGAACGATGACCCGGATCTGCTGGCCCCGTTTGTCGATCCGGAACCAATGCTGTTCTGACGGCCGTGAAGCCGGACTACTGGCAGCGGCTGTACACCGTCCCTCGTCCAGGACTGGCGTGATAGCCGCGGGCTGTTGTCGTGCCAACCTGGGCAATGTCGTTATCGGTGATCGTCTTGTAATGCTCGACGATGTTTGGCGATAGGCGGATGTGGAACTGAAAGTCGTCTCGCAGGGTTTCAACAACCTGGATTTTGGGGCTTCCGGACCGCGTGTTGGCGGTCCGGCGGTACTCGTCCTTTGTGAATTCGATAAAATTGTCTTGGCAATTCTTCGCGGACCAACGGCCATGCAAGGCCGGAGCGACGCCGACATGGCGGGTCACCGCGCCAGTGGTGAAGGGCGGGTTGTTGGGTTCGACTGAGTCCGGCGATTTTGCGTCCGGGTACGCCGGGACATGCTCCGGCGCGAGCCGGACATAGCTGCCGAGCCCGAGCGTTTCGATGGTGGCAATGACCAACGGGTGTTTGGTGTAGAGCAAGACGCCGAGTGCGATCAACGCGGCCACCAATACGGTGATCAGACCGTAGAAGACGGGGCTTGTGCGGGGTGGCTCGGGAGGCGCCGCCGGAGGCATTCTGGCAGCCTCGTCGCTGCGATCGGGCGACCAAGGCGTGGTCTCGTTCTCAGTGAACGGCCGCTGCCCTTCGCCAACACTGCCGACAGCTGGCAATGGCGGCCGATCGGCGTTTGGGCCGTCGAGTGCTTCGGCTTCGGTCAACGGTGTGGTGTTTGTCGTGTCGTCCCCTGTGATGGCCGCCAGGGCGTCCCGTTCCACAGAGCCGTCGCCGGGCGTCTTGAATTCGATTCCGGACTGATCAAGATAAAACAGTTGATGATACGACCAGCTCACCTCATCGTCGTTTAGGCTGACGCCGACGATCCGGATTTCCGATCGATCCGGACCCGACAGCCGTTCGGACAACTGATCGACTACCGTTTTCGGACAGTCGGACTCTCCGAGCGTTTCCCAGCCATCCCCGGCATTGCGCTGGACAAAATAATAGTCGTAACGCCTGGTCATTGTGGCGCCGCCATATGCGCCGGATCCGGGATGTTTGCGGCGCATGACCGGGATGACCGACTCCGGCAGGCCGGAATGCCTGATCGCATGAGCGGGACGGTGTCGTGGCGGGCGGCACGACAAGGGTGGGGCGAGTCCGGCGTCGGAACCTGGACGGAGATGATGATCACCTCTCAGCCTGCTGAGAGGATGTCGATGGGCGGGTCGCGGTCAGTCGTGACAAGAGAAACTCTGCCAGTTCGCGATCGTGCATCTTGGTCATGGGGCTGCTGTAGCTTCCGGCAGGGTGGCGATTTTGCCAAGATCGTTCGGCAATCAATGTGGCGAGTATAGGGTCGATGCTCCGGATGTCCACAGGCTGGCTGCCGATTCCGATGAATGCACGGAGGCCCGGACGCCGCGAACATGCAGCGGCAATGAGCCGAGCGACCAGGATGGATGTCGGTGAGGGACTGGATCGATATCAACACGCCGGAAATGAAGCGCGCCGGGGCCGTTCGGGTCAGTTTGCGTCACGGCAAGACCCATGATGGTTCCGTGGCAGGGGTGCATAACCGTCCGCTTTCGGCCTCTGTGCCCCTTTGGCTCATCCGATTTCCATCAACCCCGATGGTATCTCGCCTTGCGAACTGTTCGCGATGGTCGAAATAGAAAGAGAAGACTCCGTCAGCAAGACGGTGGATGAAACACCGGGTCGCGAAGTCGGGGCGTCAATCCGGTTGGCGATTCGGCGTGAAACCTGCTATGCATAACCCAAGGTGGCTGCCATGCAGGTCGCGGCTGTCGGTGCCGGGTCAGCGGTATGGAGAGAAATACGCGATGGACAATTCAGTCACGGCCGTGGAAGGTCTGACGGTTCGCCCGCTTGAAGATGCCCGTTTCGGGGCAACAATAGCCGGTGTCGATCCGGGCCGGATTACGCCGGCACAGAAACAGGCGATTCTGGAGGCCAGCTATCGCCGTTCCGGGTTGCTCTGTTTCGAGTTCGACCGACTGCTGACCGCCGATGAACTTCATGAACTGACAGCCGTGTTTGGCAAAAACGAGTTCGCGCCCGGCCGCATCAACGGGATCGGGAAGAAAGCTACCGCCAGTGAGCGACATCTCACCGTTGAGCAGCAGGTGGCAGCCCTCAGAGCCGACGGTATCGATCCTTACATTACCTATCTCGGTAATGTCGATCCGAAGACCCTGAAGCTGAAGCCGGTGAATGCCAAATTTTTTGGCGAGTGGGAATGGCACACCGACATGTCCTATATCGAGGTGCCTCCGACCTTCAGCATTCTCCATGCCCGCCAGATCCCGTCGACCGGCGGAGACACCGGCTTCGCAAGCCAGGTTCTGGCAGCCAAAGCGCTGCCGAAGGCGTTGCGCGAAAGGGTCCATGACCTCTGGATCAAGCATGATTCGACCTATGGCAGCAGTGGCATCATTCGTCCTGGTATGACGCCGCCGGAATCGCCGATCGAGGCCCTTGGCCAACCGCATCCGGTCTTGCGCAGAATCCCCGGCGGCGATGAAGAAGCGCTGTTTCTTGGCCGCCGCACTAACGCCTACGTTCTCGGCTTGCCGCTGGATGAAAGCGAAGCATTGCTCGACGAATTGTGGGCATTCGCAACGCAACCGGAGTTTCAGTATCGTCACAAATGGCAGGCCGGTCAGGTCATCGTCTGGGACAATCGGATGTTGATGCACATGCGTCACCCGGTCGATGACAGCGAGATCCGGTTCATGTGGCGGACCCAGACCAAAGGTGAAGCCGTCGTCCCGGCAGGACGCAGGCCGTCACGGTGCTGAAACCCGGAACCGGTCATCCTTTCAGATATCCGTTTTGAGACCGGCGCATGGTCCCGACATGGTGTGACGGTCTACTGAAACCCTTCTGTGGCGGCGCTTGCGCCGCGCTTGACGATGTTTCGGTAATAGCGCCATAGCAGCAGGGCGGCGACGCTCCGCCAGGGCCTCCAGGGTGCCGCGATCGCATCCATCCCGAGGACATCGGGCCTGACATCAAGCCCCTTCACCGCGCGGGTTGCTTCCTGCAACGCGATATCCGCGGCCGGCCAGATATCCGGGCGGCCGAGACAGAACATCAGATAGATCTCGGCGCTCCACCGCCCGAAACCCGACAATCCGGTCAGACGCGCGGTCGCTTCGATGTCGTCGAGGTCTGCGATTTCGGTTGGCCGAAAGATACCGCCGGTTACCTGTTCGGCGAGCGCACGGGCGTAACGTATCTTCGGGCGGCTGAACCCGATATCTCGCAAGCCGTCGGTTCCAAGCTGCAGGATGCCATCAGGTGTTATCGGGCCCATCTCCTGCAGGCGTTGCCAGATCGCGGCTGCTGCTTGCAGCGATATCTGCTGCGAAACGATGATATTGAGCAGGGCCGGGAACCCCTGTGGCCGCCGGCGGGGTTCAGGGGGCCCCACCTTGGCGAGGGCGCGCGCCAGATCCGGATCGGCCACGGAGAGATGGACAAGTCCGGCCGGGATATCGAGTTCGTCTGCCCTGGCACTCATGTCAATTGCCACTGTTCAGATGTCGCATCACCGGACTGTTCGTCATACCGGCAATACGGGACTGGTGCATCGTGCTCGTGCCAGTATCTTACGATCCTGTTGATGCGACAACATTGCATTTGGCCGGATAATGACGCAAATTGCATAGATACCCGACGGTCTCCGGGCTATCGTTTCGGTTCAGGGGAATGACGATGACGCAGTTTCATGAGTTGTCGGCATGTGATGCGATCAGGCAGATCAGGGCCGGATCGTTGACGGCCGAGGGTCTGACAAGATCCTGTCTCGAACGGGTGGACGCGCGTGATGCGGCGGTTTCGGCTTGGGTTCATCTCGATCCGGAGCAGGTCGTCGCGGCGGCTCGCGCTGCTGACAAAGCGGGCAACCCGGGGCCGCTCGCTGGTGTTCCGGTCGCGGTGAAGGACATCATTGACACCGCTGATATGCCCACCCGGCATGGGTCGACGATCTATGGTCTGAACCGTCCCAATACCGACGCGGTCTGTGTGGTCCGGACCAAAGCGGCCGGTGGCATCATCATGGGCAAGACCGTGACGACCGAATTCGCATGGCGCAATCCCGGCCCGACCTGCAATCCGCACAATCCGGACCATACGCCGGGTGGTTCCTCCAGTGGTTCGGCGGCGGGTGTCGCGGACTGCCAGGTGCCGCTTGCCTTCGGGACCCAGACAGCGGGGTCGGTGATCCGCCCGGCCGCGTTTTGCGGTGCGGTGGGTTTCAAACCAAGTGCCCATACCCATGATCGGACCGGCGTCAAGGAATTGTCAGAATATCTTGACACCGTAGGCACCATGGCCCGAAGCGTTGGCGATGTCGCGTTGTTTGACTTTGCGCTGCGTGGCGAAGCGATGCCGGATCTTGACGCCTGCGCTGCCGCGCCGCCACGGCTTGGAATGATGATTCCGTTTCGCAGTCTTGCCGAACCGGACGCGGTGGCTGCTCTCGAACAGGTGCGAGCGGCCGCGGAAACCACCGGCGCGGTGATCAAGACTGTTCCGTCCTCGACCGGGTTCGAGATCCTGGCTGATGTTCAGACCGTCATCATGACCGGGGACAGCGGCCGTGCGCTCGCCTGGGAATATGATCATCACCCGGAGCGGCTGATCCGGTACTATCGCGAAAATATCGCGGTCGGCCGGGCAATGAGTGAAGAGTCTCTTGCTGCGGCCAAGGCCGAAGCGGATGCCGGGCGGATCGCACAGAGCGCTGCGCTGTTCGACTCTGTCGATGCGATCATTACACTGCCAGCGCCCGGCGAAGCGCCGCAAGGTCGGGATTTCACCGGCGACCCCCTGTTCAACAAGGTCTGGACGGTGCTCGGATGGCCTTGTGTCACAATTCCATGTGGAACCGGTGACATGGGGTTACCACTGGGTGTCCAGATTGTCGGCCCCATGCATTCCGATTCACAAACGCTCGCGATCGCCGCATGGTTGGAACAAGCGCTGGCGTGATCGGTATCCCGGATCAGTGGAGAGACAGTGATGCGCCTGCAATTGATGACCTGGATTGAGGTCGAACAATATCTTCAGTCCAGCAAAGGTATTATCGTGCCGATTGGGTCGACCGAACAGCACGGCCCGATCGGTCTTGTCGGTACTGATGCAATCTGTCCCGAAATCATTGCCGATCGCGCTGCCAGCGATCCCGGTTATCTGGTTGGTCCAACCATATCGGTCGGGATGGCACAGCATCACCTTGCATTCCCCGGTTCGATCGCGCTTCGTCCGACGACGCTGATTGCTGTCATCAACGACTATGTGACATCGCTGGCGCGCAATGGGTTCGAGCGCTTCTATTTCCTGAACGGGCATGGCGGCAACATTGCGACGATCAACGCTGCGTTCTCGGAGATTCATTCGGACCGCAGTTTCAACCGCAAGCCCAATCAGCCGCCGGTCCGATGCAAGCTCGCCAATTGGTTCAATTTCTCGGAGGTGCGGGCGTTGTGCAAGACCCTGTATCAGGATCGCGACGGGCGCCACGCCACGGCATCGGAAGTGGCAGTGACGCAATATGCCTATCCCGAGTTTATCAAGCAGGCGGCGATGGAGCCGGCCCCTCCGGCGCCGCGGGCGTTCCAGGATGCTGAAGATTATCGGGCCCTGTTTCCCGATGGCCGGATCGAGGCCGACAGTTTCCTGGCGACACCGGAGCATGGCGAGCAACTGGTCACGGCCAGCGCGTCCTGCGTCGCTGCCGATTTTGATGCTTTCCTGCGCGAGACCTGACGAGATGGCAAAGGAGAAGCAGCGCAGAACGGTGACTGTGTGGGATCTGCCGGTACGACTGTTTCACTGGCTTCTGGTTCTGTGTCTTCTCGGATCTTGGTTCACCGGCGAAAACCAGATCATGGATCTGCACGAGATCTTCGGCGTTACGGCGCTGGTTCTGATCCTGTTTCGCGTTGTCTGGGGGTTCGTGGGCGGGGAGTTCGCACGGTTCCGTTCGTTTCTACGCGGACCGCCGACTGTCGTATCCTATCTTCGCCGAATGCTGCGGCGCGACCTGCCGGAGACCGGACCGGGTCACAATCCGGCCGGCGGCTGGAGTGTGATCGCGATGCTGCTGATCATCGCGGCGCAGGTCGGGTCCGGCCTGTTTTCGAACGACGATATCTTCTTTGAAGGGCCGATGGCTCGGTTCGTCTCCGATGAGGCATCCAGCTTCGCGACAGTTGTCCATCACAGGCTGTTCAATGTGGTGGTTGCGTTGATAGCGTTGCATGTTCTTGTCGTGGCCGCTTACTGGATCGGTTTTCGCAAGAATCTGGTTTGGCCAATGATCACCGGGACCGCTGAAGTTTTGCCGCGCGACGTTCCGGTCAAACCGCGCCGGGCCAGCCTCCTGCTCGCGGTCCTCGTTCTCGCCTTGACTGCGGTGGCGGTGATCGGGGTCGCCTATTACGCGTGACTTGGGCCAGGTCACAAGGGTCGGCATTCGCCAACGGGGTCTGCTGGGCTTTTGGCAGCAATGGATCTGTACAATCTGGAAGATGGCTAATTGATGCCGAGTGTCTGCAATACGGTCACAGATAACAGAAGCCGGACATGAGACGGCGAATCCTGGCAATCGTTACCGGGTCGTTCGCGATCCTCTTGCTGGCGGCCGGGCTCGCTGCGTCCTTTCTGGACTGGGGAGGCCGCTACAGCATTGGCCCGGACATGGTGCAAAGTCGGCCCGTGACAGAATCGGAAGAAGCCGCGAATGCGGTGTCGGTTTCGACGCGCCGCCGCCTGGACCCCGACGACGGCATGCTGGTCGCAGCGGGGCAGGATCTTTACAGGATCCATTGCGCGGCCTGTCATGGTGCCGATCTCGAAGGCCAGCCGAACTGGCGGCAACGCAAGCCGGACGGCAAGATGCCGGCACCGCCGCATGACGATACCGGTCATACATGGCATCATCCCGACGACTTGCTGTTTGCAATCACGAAACAAGGTTCGAAACATGTCAGCGGTCTCGAGTCCGACATGCCGGGTTATGCCGGTATCCTGTCGGACCGGGACATCATCGCTATTCTGTCCTATATCAAGAGTACATGGTCCCTTGAGACGCGAGAACGTCATGACCGAGTTAATCGGCGTAATGAGTCCCGATAGGATCCCGTTGAACCGGGAAAACCACGCCGAATACGCTGACCTGCCCGGGCCTATGCCATGTACCGTATCGTCCTTCATCCGGACTTTGCATCTTGCGGTCGTTGCTGTTCTGATGGGGATCATCGTCGCAATGCCGGGCAATCTCCGGGCCGCTGAACCCTGGCAGGCACTGGTCGAGGCCGCTGGCTATGCTTATGAGGCAGGACGGCCTTATCAAGCTCAGGAGCTTCTTGAAGAAGCTGTCGGCCTGACTGAACCCGGAACCGAACCCCGGGCGGCGGTTCTCAACAATCTCGCGATTGTCCTGGAGGCCAACGGCTATCTCCATGCGGCAGAACAGCTTTACGGCCGGGTCGTCGGCATGTGGACCGAGCTTCTCGGCCCCGGACATGTCAATGTCTCAAGGACGCTCGGCAATCTCGGGGACTTTCATCATCGCCGCGGCCAGATGGACGAAGCCCTCGAGGCTTATGAACTAGCGATCGCGACGGCAGAACAGTCGCAGGGATCGGATGCCGGCCAGGTTCGGCAGGGACTTTATGACAGTTACATCGGCCTGCTACAGGATATGGGGCGCGACGCGGAGACCGAAGCCGTCCGAAAGAAGGTCCGTCCACCGGCGTCACAATAGGAGTCCGGCAAGCTCCCGGTGCCGGATCGCGATTATCCGTCCTTGCCGTCAATGGCAAAATTGTCAGCGATGTAATCCATCAGGACTGCGATTGATTCCTCGACGCTCTGGGTGCCGGTTTCGATCGTCATCTCGGGATGGTCTGGTGTTTCGTAGGGGGCGGATATGCCGGTAAAATCCGGAATCTCACCGCGTCGCGCCCGAGCATAGAGACCCTTTGGATCCCGTTGCTCGCAGATGGTCAGAGTCGCTTTCACATAGATCTCGTGAAAGACCTCCGGCGCGATCGCGCGGGCGCGATCGCGGTCGTTCCGATAGGGTGAGATGAAGGCAGCGACAACCAGAAATCCGGCGTCCGCAAACAGCTTCGAGACTTCGCCGACACGACGGATATGCTCGGCCCGGTCGGCTGGCGCGAAT
This sequence comes from Thalassobaculaceae bacterium, assembly GCA_963422445.2. Classification (GTDB taxonomy): domain Bacteria; phylum Pseudomonadota; class Alphaproteobacteria; order Thalassobaculales; family Thalassobaculaceae. Next base: position 5,878,028 of record OY729512.2, on the reverse strand, counting down.
CCCAGATCGGACGAGAGACCGAAGCGCATGTTGTCACCGTCAAGGACATAGATCTGGTAGCCCTTGCGGAACAACTGCCGTTCCAGGGCAACCGCCAGTGTCGACTTGCCGGATCCCGACAATCCGGTCAGCCAGAGGATGCCGCTTTGATGGCCGTTTGCCCGCGCCCTGGCTTCGGCATCGATGGCGTGAAGGGTCGCGGCAATGTTGCGGGAGGTTACGTCGTGACGAACGCGTTGGTCCGAGAATCCGTCCATCGAAACGATGCCGCCACCAACCGTGTCGTACTCATCCACCAGAACGAATCGCCCGGTCGCCGGATTGACCGTGAAATCGTCGAGCGGGACGGTCGCCCGGGCGCGCAGAACGACTTCGCCAACACCGTTCCTGGGGATGACGCCAGATCCGCTCCGGGACAGATCCTCGACATCGATCACGGAACTGACGGATCGAACTTCGACCGCATATCTTCCAGTGTTCAACTTCATCATGTATCGCTGTCCGGCAGCAAGCGGGCGTTGTCCCAGCCAAAACAGCCGGGCTCCGAAGACATTGGTTTCGACCGGAGGGTGGGTGGAATGGCTCACGAGATGACCGCGTTCGACAAAAACCGGATCGTCAATGGTGAATCCGACAGACTGTCCGGCGGTCGCAATGGAGACCGGCGCAGGACCGTTCCACGACTCGAGGGTCTTGACGCGCGCCGTAATGTTGGAGGGTGAAAACAACAGCGTATCGCCAATTGCAAGGCGCCCGCTTTCGATTCGACCAGCGAGAATCCGGCGTCCGTCAAATCTGTAAACATCCTGGATCGGCAAGCGCAGAGGCTGGTCGGACATCGGCCGACCAGGGCTGAAGCCGTCAAGAACCTCGATCAGTGACGGGCCTTCATGCCAGGGCATCTGGTCTGACGGCCCGGTGAGTCCGGCGCCTTCGCGCGCCGAGACCGGGATGACGGCAACAGGCGTGACTCCGATATCGCGCAAATAGTCTTTCATCTCCGCTGCGACCGCCTCGAACCGTTGCTCGTCATACCCGGCCAGATCCATCTTGTTCACGACGACGGCCACTCGTGAAATGCCAAGAAGGCGCAGCAGATAACCGTGTCGACGTGATTGTTCACGCACACCTTCATCGGCATCGATCACCAGAATCGCGGCATCGGCCAATGCAGCGCCGGAGACCATGTTTCTGATGAACTCCCGATGGCCCGGTGCATCGATGATGACGTAGGCCTGACGGGCGGTCTGGAATCTGATCTGGGTGCTGTCAATGGTCACGCCCTGATCGCGCTCGGCCTGCAGGGCATCAAGCAGGAATGCATATTCCATCGGCAACTGGCGGCGGGCGCAGATCGCCGCGACAGCTTCAGCCCGGCCCTCCGGCAGGGTCCCTGTGTCGCAGAGCAGACGACCGATCAGGGTTGACTTGCCGTGATCGACATGACCGACCACGACCAGTTTGACGATCGGCGCCTTGCCGTTTCGGGGTGTGGACATGGTCGATCCGAGGCTACATGTAGCCTGCGGTGCGCAGGCGTTCGAAGGAATCCTCGGATTCGTGGTCCATGGCTCGGCCAGATCGCTCCGCGATCCGGGTGGTTTCGAGTTCGGTGATGATGTCTTTGATCGTGGCGGCCTCGCTGGGCACCGGGAAGGTGATGTCATGATCGCCGAGCGAGCGGTACCGCTTGCCATCGCGGCTACAGTATAGCGGGACGACTGGAATGCCTTCCCGCTCGGTGTAACGCCAGATGTCGATTTCACTCCAGGCCAGGAGCGGATGCACACGGATATGGGTACCAGGCCGGATCTCGGTCTTGTACTGGTCCCAGAATTCCGGCGGCTGGTCGCGGAAATGCCAGGCAGCTGCCTCGTCGCGCGGGCTGAAGACACGTTCCTTGGCTCGCGTGCCTTCTTCGTCTCGGCGGATTCCGACGATCACGGCCTGCAGACCTCGCGCCTTTATCAGCCGCCGCAGGGCCTCGGACTTGCGCGCTGCCGAGCGGGAGGCCGGTGGCAGTCCTGGATCGATGTCTTCGATCGGCGGACAGGTCTCGACCACCAGATCAATGCCCCACTCGGCTGTCTGGCGTTTCTGGAACGCGTACATTTCCGGGAACTTCTTTCCGGTATCGCAGAACAGCAACGGAAACGGCACACGCCCGAAAAATGCCTTCATGGCGAGCCAGACCATGACATTCGAGTCCTTGCCCAGCGACCACAACAGGCCAAGCTGGTTGAACTGCGCATAGGCTTCGCGCAAGATGTAAATGCTCTGGGCTTCCAGAGCTTCCAGATGATCCATGTCTGGTCCAGGATGGCAAGGTTTGACAATTGACGATCTATATCCGAAATGCCGTACCGTTGCGACTCGCTCGGCACCGGTCTCTGCCGGTTGCCAGCATGTCACGGTGGTCTGGCGTTGTGATCGGGCAACGAAATTCGTGTCCGACATTGCTGTTGGCGGTGATCTGGGTTACGGTCGCCCGGACTTCGCGCGGCACATCATGTTAAGGACATCCGCATGGCATCGATTGAGCTCTATACTTGGAAGACGTCGAACGGCAAGAAGGCGACGATAATGCTTGAGGAGTGCGGCCTGCCGTACAATATTCATCCGATCGACATTTCAACCGACATCCAGTTCTCCGACGACTTTGTCAAGATCAATCCGAATTCGAAGATCCCGGCGATCGTTGACCCGGACGGACCCGGCGGCAAGCCGTATACCGTGATCGAATCCGGCGCCATCCTGATGTATCTGGCCGAAAAGACCGGTAAGTTCATGCCGGCGGATATGGCGCGGCGTTATGAGGTGCTGCAGTGGGTGATGTTCCAGATGGGCGGTATTGGTCCGATTTTCGGGCAGGTCCACCATTTCAAGCGGGCGGCGAAGGAATCCGTGCCCTACGCGATCAACCGCTACTACAACGAGTGCCGGCGGCTTTACGGCGTTCTGGATGCCCGGCTCGAAGGACGCCGCTATCTGGCTAATGAAGAGCTGTCGATCGCCGATTTCTGCACTTTGCCGTGGGTCTTTCGGCATGACTGGCAGGAGGTCGATCTAGACGATTTTCCAAACGTCAAGCGCTGGTATGACGAGTTGATGACGCGTCCGGCCCTGACCCGCGGGATGAACCTGCCCGCGTAGGAGAATCGGTGACTGCTCGGGTGGCATTCCGCCGCCGGCGGCGATACGATCAAGATGTCACGACGGTGTCAGGCAGCGCGTGGCCGATGTTTCGTGAAGGCCATCTTTTCAAGCAGCCAAGCCTGTCCTAATAGTTGATAACTCCGGTTCCAAAGCTGGTGCTATGGCCGAAAAAGCAGGAAAACCCCCGCGCCGAGAAGATTACGCCTACGACATCTCGAAGGTGTACACGGCAATGGTGTCCGTCAGGGCGCAGATTCCCGATGACGCCTTTACGGCTTCGGTGCTCGGAACCGAACGCAGCGGCAACGGGATCGTCATCCAGGATCGGGGCGTGATCCTGACCATTGGATATCTGATTACCGAGGCCGAAACCATCTGGATTACCGACCATGCCGGCAATGTCGTACAGGGCCATATCCTTGGCTATGACCAGGAGAGTGGTTTCGGGCTGGTCCAGGCCCTCGGCCGTCTCGACACGACAACGATTCCGATCGGCCGGTCCTCGACCGTGCGTGAGGGCGATTCGGTTGTTGTCGCGGGATTCGGTGGAGCGGCAGGATCGATCAGTGCCGAGGTAATCGCCGTCCGTGAGTTTGCCGGGTATTGGGAGTATCTGCTCGACGAAGCGATCTTCACGGCCCCGATGCACCGGAACTGGGGCGGAACGGGTTTGATCGGTCAGAACGGCGAGTTGATTGGCGTTGGGTCGTTATTCATCCAGCAGGGTGGCTCCGATGACAAGTCGGTCGACGGCAACATGATGGTTCCGATTGATCTGCTGTCGCCGATTTATGAGGACATGATGACCCTTGGCCGTCCGAACCGCTCTGCTCGGCCATGGATGGGGATGTTCGGTACCGAGTCCGATCGTCGGGTCGAAATTGCCGGGCTGGTACAGAACGGTCCTGCCGATCAGGCCGATATCCAGTTGCATGACATCGTGCTTGCCGTTGCCGATCAGCCCATCGATTCGCTGACAGACCTGTTTCGCAAGGTCTGGTCCCTCGGACCCGCGGGCGTTGAAGTCCCTCTGACGCTTGGGCGCGACGGTGACATTGTCGAGACGACCATTACGTCGGTCGCCAGGAACGAAATGCTGAAGCGCCCGAAACTCCATTGACGACATGCCGGTTTTGGTCTGGCGCTTAAATGGGATGCGATGACCGGATCACTGGTCTCCAGATTGGCCGGCTGCGGTTTCGGGAGAATTTGGAGCACGGTATTTACCCGGTTGCCGGGCAGCTTGCGATCGCTGCTGCATGTCAGTTGTTCGGAATCGCGGATCCAGTCGTCGCCACTGATCGCTCTTGCATCATGATCCTTCGATCGCTCCGGACCCTTGAGGTCCGGCGCTGTACGGTGCAAACGCGTGCGACTTGCGACGACGGACCGCCATGGTGTCGTGGTCACGATTCTGATCAGGGCCCGTTTGCCGCCCAGGTCCTGGTTATCGTGGCCTTGCCTCGATCCTGTTTGGTACGGGAGACGCCTCGAAGTCTTTCCGCCTTTCGCTCAGTGTTTGTTAAACACCTTTCGGATGCCATAACATGGAAAGTGTGTCATGAAGCAACAAGGGACAAGGTGATGCGCGTCGACCTGAACTTCGGGCGGGGCAAAATCCCGTTGGGTCTTTCCCCGGACTGGAATGTCACTGTCATACGCAAGCCGGAGATGCCGCTGATTGCCGATCCGGCTGCGGCCCTTGATGTAGCATTCGCCGAACCGGTCGGCTCACCGCCGCTCGATCAGATGGCCACTGATGCCCGTACGGCCTGTATTCTGATTTGCGATATTACCCGGCCGGTTCCCAATGGATTAATACTTGGCCCTCTGGTCCGTTACCTGCTCGACGCCGGTATCGAGGCCGGCAATATCACCGTATTGGTCGCGACCGGTTTGCATCGCCCGAACGAAGGCGCCGAACTCGAAGAACTTGTGGGTGATCCCTGGGTGCTGCAGACCGTGCAGGTGGTGAACCATTTCGCTCGCAACGATGACGACCATGTCCATGTCGGGACGACGACCAAAGGGAATGTCGTCCGGCTCGATCGCCGTTTCGTCGACGCCGATCTCAAGATCGCGACGGGTTTGGTCGAACCGCATTTCATGGCCGGTTATTCAGGCGGCCGGAAAGTGATCGCGCCGGGTATCGCCCACAGCGATACCATCACGACGTTTCATTCGGCCCGGTATATGGAACATCCGCTGGCAGTGAACTGCGTTCTGGATGGCAATCCCCTACATGAGGACCAACTCGAGATCGTCCGGATGGTCGGCGGCGCCCTGGCGGTCAATGCAGTGATCGATGAAAACCGCAATCCGTCCTTCCTCAATTTCGGAGAGATTGTCGAAAGTCATCTCGCTGCCGTCGAAATGATCCGTCAATACGCCGAGGTCGCCGTGCCAAGGCGTTTCCGGACCGTGGTCACCAGTTGCGCGGGTTATCCGCTCGATCAGAACTATTATCAGACCGTGAAGGGAATGGTTGGCCCGATCGACATTCTCGAGCCGGGCGGCGACCTGATCGTGGTGTCGGACTGCGGTGAGGGCATGGGCTCATCCGAATTCGTGGCGGCCCAGCGGCGGCTTGTCGAGTTGGGGCCGGACCGGTTTCTTGACGCGGTCAATGCCAAGGTCTTCGCGGATATCGACGAATGGCAGACCGAAATGCAGCTCAAGCCCATGCGCATCGGCAATGTTCATCTTTATGCGCGAGCGCTTGACGAGGCGGACTGGCCGCTGACGGGGGTCAGCCGGATCTATGATCTGGATCGCTATGTGGCGGCAAGCGTCGCAAAATCGGGGGATGATTCGATCGCAGTTGTTCCGGAAGGTCCCTATGTCATTCCGGTATACCGACCGGCGGCGTGAATACGGGGGCAGTCGTGCATATACATCTTGATCCCGTAGGCGGATTGGCTGGCGACATGTTCCTGGCGGCCATTATTGATGCCTGGCCGCATTACAAAGAGCCAATCGTCGATGCAATTCGCGGGGCTGGCCTTCCCGAAGGCTGGTCGGTGGATGTGGTGGACGGCGAATCGGGCGGCGTTACCGGAACCCGGGTTGAGATCTCTGGCGATGCTGATGCGCATGCGACGGGATCCTATCGCGATATCCGCAAATTGCTGAGAAAGACTGTCGAGAAGACGATCCGGGATCGCGCGATCGATATCTTTCGTCGTTTGGCCGAGGTTGAAGCCGGAATTCACGGCGTGTCGATTGACAACGTGCATTTTCATGAACTTGCAGGATGGGATTCGATCGCCGATATCGTTGGCGCGGCGACCGCGATCGATTTGCTGGACGCCACATGGTCTGTCGGCGACCTGCCAATGGGGTCGGGAACGGTACAGACGGCGCATGGTCCGCTGCCGGTGCCGGCGCCAGCGACAGCGCAATTATTGAAGGGGTTCAAATGGATTGACGACGGTTTTCCGGGGGAGCGCGTGACGCCGACCGGAGCGGCGATCCTGGCCCATCTTGACATCCGCCGCGGCCAGCGCCGGCCGGACGGTTTTCTGCTCGTATCCGGCCACGGGTTGGGAACCCGGAAGACCAAGGGCCTCGCCAATGTTCTGCGGCTGATCGCGTTCGGAGACGAGAACACATTGCGGCGGCCGTCCACCGCGCCCCTGGCCGGTGAGGTTGGTGTCGTGTCGTTCGAGGTTGACGATCAAACGCCGGAGGATCTTGCAGTCGGTCTCGATCGTCTGCGCGCCTTTCGATCCGTTCTCGATGTCGTGCAGTTCACGGTGATGGGCAAGAAGGGACGGGTCGCGATTTCGATCCGGGTTCTTTGCAAGCCGGAGCGGATCGATCAGGTGATTGACGGTTGTTTCCTTCAGACCACGACGACCGGTTTGCGCTGGCGTTTCGAGCAGCGCGCCATGCTGGCCCGGTCCGAGATCGAGGTCGAGGGATACAGCGGAACCGAAGTGATGCGCCCCAACAATATCCCGACAATGAAAATCGACATGGATCAACTGGCCGGAGCCGGGGATGACCATGCGGCGCGCAACGGGCTGCGGCGCTGGCTTGAGGAGCCCGAGGGATGACTGATTGCAACGCTGCAATAGGTTGTCTGGAAACGGTGATCGACGGCATCGGGTCATTGGCGATTGCCGTCAGCGGGGGCGTGGACAGCATGACGCTGGCGCATGTTGCACAGGCAAGGATCGGTGAACGGGCGACCATGTTCCATGCGCTTTCGCCAGCGGTACCGGCTGCGGCGACGGCCCGGGTGCGGGCGCATGCGTCACGAGGCGGATGGCGACTGGACATCATCAATGCTGAAGAGATGAACGATCCGCGTTATCTTGAAAACCCGCTCAATCGCTGTTTCTTTTGCAAGACCAATCTCTATTCCAGAATCGCCGGCTTTACGGCGGCGACCATCGTCTCGGGTACCAATCTTGACGATCTGGGCGATTTCCGTCCTGGTCTCAAGGCGGCGAACAATCATCGTGTGCGGCACCCTTATGTCGAAGCCGGCATCGCCAAGAGTGATGTCAGGGGGATTGCCAGCGATCTCGGCCTTGACGATCTGGCCGATCTACCGGCGGCACCTTGCCTGTCGAGCCGCATTGAAACCGGGATCAGGGTCACGCCGGAACGCCTCGCCCTCATTGAAGCGATCGAAGTGGTGCTCCGGATGTCGCTCGGCGACGGCACGATACGGTGCCGGGTTCGGAATTCCGGCGTGGTGGTCGAGCTTGAGCCGGCGTTTCTGATGCGGCTTGGCCGCGCGGACCGTGACCGGGTCGCCGAGATTCTCGCGGCGCATGGACAGGCCGGGCCGGCTGCTTTCGATGCCTATCGTCAGGGCAGCGCGTTTGTGGACGCGACGCAATGACCGATGAAGTTGGCACGGTTCGCTTCGATGTTGGCCGATATGGCAGGATCGGCCTCGCCGAAGCTGTCCTCGCCGAAGGGAAGACGCCTGAGCAGATTGTCGAAGCCATGGACCAGGCCCATGATGCGGTCGGGCAGGTGCTCGTAACCCGGTTGACGGCGGCGCGGTTCGAGGCGTTGCCGGAAGCCCACAGATCCTGGCTTGATTATGATCCTGTTTCCCGGACAGCGATGACGGCCCGAATTCCATTGCCGCGGACACCGGGCGCGGTGGCGATCTTGACAGGCGGAACCTCGGATATTGGAGTCGCCCGCGAGGCTGCCCGAACGCTGCGATTTCACGGTATTGTGAGCCAGGAAATCGCCGATGTCGGGGTTGCCGGTCTGTGGCGGATCATGGAGCACCGCGACTTGCTCAAGGCCATGCCTGTCGTCATCGTTTGCGCTGGTATGGAAGGGGCGCTGTTTAGTGTCGTGGGCGGTCTCTCGGGCGGTGTCGTGATTGCGGTGCCCACCTCGAACGGATATGGCGTTGGCGCTGGTGGGATGGTTGCCCTGAACGCGGCGCTGGCGAGTTGCGCGCCGGGGCTCGCGGTGACGAATGTCGACAATGGATATGGAGCGGCCTGCATCGCATTGCGGACGTTGGCGGCACGAGATAAGGAAAGCCCAGTCTGATGCGCTCGCCGTCCCATCTGGATCCGCGAGAAATGTCGTCGACAAACACGACATCGGTTGCTTTCGACGTTTTGTACGGACCCTTAATCATGAATATTCGGAAAGCAGCGTTGGCCGAGCCAAACTGTTTCCTTAATTACCACTCAAGCCAAGCGCAATTTGAGTAGCCTCTCCGGCATCGGCGGTGTCCGCAGCGCCACGTAGACCAGTCCGGGGATGATCTCGGGCAGGTCGAAACGACGATTGAACCGGTCCACGACCTCCGCGAGATAGCGCTGGGCATACTTGGGACGAATCGCATGACAGGTGCCACACAAGGCGCTCTTGATGTTGCCAAGAATTGTGTTCACCCAACGAAACTCGGGGTGCTCGACCGCAGCTTTCCCGCCGCCGGTCACCATCGGCTCATGCACGCAGCCTGCCGCGGTCACGCCATTGAAGCAGGTCAGCCCATCGCAGAGCACCTGCGTGCCCGGGCTCAGGTGCTGCTGCGCCCAGGCGGCGACTTCAGTGAGACGGAAGCCCTCGACCACGGTGAGCGTCACGCACAGCGGATGTCCCTGCTCATTGGTCTCGACCGCGGCGACGAACGGGGTCTTGCCCGGCGCGCCCCCGCCCGCGCTTGCCGCCGCTGCGCTCGCCCCCGAGAGTAGGCATCGTCGCGTTGGACCGACCCGCCGAGCGGGTGCTCTCGGTCTCGCTCCATCATCACCTGCATCAGCTTGTGGCGCCTGCGCCACGCCGCGTTGTAGGAGATGCCGAGCTGGCGGTGCAGCGTCATCGCAGAGCACCCCTTCTTGTCCTGGGTCATGAAGTAGAGGCCCTGGAACCACACCGTGAGCGGGAGCTTGGTGGCCTCGAAGAGGGTCCCGGCGGTAATGGAGGTCTGGCGATGGCAGCGGTTGCACTGCTGGAGCTTTGGGGTATTCAACTGACAGCACCGGTCATGGGCGCAGTGTCGGCACAGAAAGCCGTTCGGCCATCGCCATTGAAAGAGGGCGTCGAAGCACTGGTCTTCGCTGCCGTAGAGGGAGAGGAACGCGTTGAGGCTGATTCCTTATCTGGAACTGCACTGGGTTGCGCGCCATGTTAATATCCTTATTTCTATCATCAAATTACATGCCAGTATTCGATATTAAATACTGCTTAGATTCGAGGGTAATCAGGAACTATTTTGCCTGCTTCCGACGTACACCTTGCTTCATATTTGGATTGTTTTTGCACAATGGGCAGGGCGCGGCTCACCATAAAACCACGTGCCGTGAACCAGGCCGCCGGGAGCAGAACCGTAATCAGACTTGGGCAGTTACGAACATTTTTCACCTGATCCGCCGAGAATGCTTGCGCTGACTCATGGATGTTCGAGCGCGGGGACGGCGGCTTGCGCATCATCAACACACCGTACCAGACGACTCTCGATGTCAACATCGTGTGGCGGCATCAGCGCAATCAGCGTCTGACACAAACCCGCCGTCGAACCGTACCGGATTTCCCGGAGGCTCCAAACCTCGACCCAGGTTGGCATTTTTTGTTCCGTTGTCCTTTATCGCTTTGATATAGGACGATATTTTTCTTGGCCGATTTCAACATGGCCCCACATTTTGTTGGATTCTGTCAGCTCGTCAGACGGGCCCTCCTGCGGTGGATGGCGGGGTCCACAGCCGCTGCCGAGGAGATTTCGGCACCCTCGGCGGCCGGGCGCGTGTCCTGGCGGTTGACGATCAACGTGGCGTCGGTCTGGCGCAGGCGCGTGGTGATCCGCACCCAGCTCCGCAGGACCGTCGCTGACCGATGCCCCGCACTGCCCCGTGCGGCAAGCCGGGTACGGATCAGATGCACGGCGTGACAGGCCAGCACGGCAATCCGCAGGTGGGTCGCGATGCGACGGTCGCGTTGGTGGCAGATCGGGCGAAGGCCGAGCTCGGACTTCAGGCTGCGGAAGGGGGCCTCGATGTCGGTGATACGCCAGTCGGTCCGCAGGACCGTCTCGATATCCCAGTCGACGTGGCTGGTGCGCAGCCCATCGGCGCCGGCGCCCTCATCGGCCTCGTCGTATTGCGGCCTGCGCTTGAAGCGTACGGCAGACGGGTTGGCACCGGTGTCCGCCGTCTCGAGCGTGATCTCGTAGGGCCTGGCGACCGCAGGGAAGCGCTGCTTGAGGCGGCCTATGCTCTCCAGCACCCTGTCGTAGCGCTTGAGGCGGCCCTTGACCGGGAGGCCGCTGTAGAGCCTTTCCAGCGCCGCATCGAAGCGGGTCCGCGTCAGGCCCAGGATCGAGGTCTCGGCCTTCTTCTTGCCCTCGCTGACGACAGAGAGCCGCGCCCTTCGTGATGCGCGCTGGTGATCAGCAAGACCTCGCCGCCGCCCCGACCGAGGGCGATCCAGTCGTAGCCCCGCTCGCCCAGCCACAGGATGTTCTCCGCGCTGGCGATGCCCGCGTCCATGACCAGCGTGGGCTTCGGCGCCGTGCCGCCGCACACCGCCTCGAGCCTGGCCAGCGCGTCCTCCAGCCGGCCCGGCTCGCGCGGTGCCCGGCCGGATCTCGCACCTGCGCGGGAAGCCGGCGCCAGCGTGATCAGGGGACAAGCGCCGCGCTTCTGCCTGGAGCGCCCGAAGCGGGAGGAGCTCTCCGTGTGTGTGGCCATGGTCGTGAAGATTGGTGAGATCTTAGAAGACGATGGTGTCGGGGATGTCGAGCAGCGCGCGCTCACGGTTGAACAGCTCCCGCTGGATGGCGGCCCGGTGGTGCCAGAGAAGGGCGCCGATGCGCTCAAGCGCCTTGCGGGCGCCGTCCAGCGGAAGAAGCGCGGCGGTCGCACTGTCGCGGCGTCGCCAGCGGCTGGTCTCGCGCGCGCTGGCGGGATCGACCCTCCTGGCGACGAGCAGCGCGCGATGCGCCCTTCGCGGTCCTTGATGCCCCGGTCGTGGAGGATTTCGGCGAAGCCGGGAATCGCCGAGGGCCTTGAGGCACAGGCGCTCGCAGCCGACCGTGTGCGGGGTCTCGTGCTCCAGGGTATCGAGGGCGACGGTGGCGATGTCGGGCTTGCGCGCCTCTTCCTGCGCCGCTTCGCTGCGGACCCCCCTGGCCCTGAGCCTGGCGACGATGTCCTCGGCTCGGCCGGCACGTCCGGCGCGGCTTCGAGTAGCGGCGGGCGGCCGTGGAGCAGCGCCTCGGCGAGGGCGGTGACCTCCGTCCACTTCTCGCGCGGGATCGGATCGTGGGGGCCGAAATTGAGCAGCGTCCTGTGGCGCACCCTGCTGCCGACGCGCTGGGAGAGCATCAGCCTGTGGCTTCGGACGGGCTTGCCGTCCTTGTCGGTGTGGGGCCTGGGGGCCTTGATGTACAGGGCGCGGGCGAAGGGTTGGCGATGTGTTGCCCGGACACGCGCGCCGGCGCGCGTGTCAAGGGGGATATCGACGCAACGACAAAGTCCTGGCCCCATAAAAGATTTCCGGACACCCACATCCATCATATAGAAGTTCAGGCGATGGAAGAGCCAAATATGTGATGTTCTCAGACCGCAAACATCCCCCGATCAGGCACGGTCAGTGGAAAAAACTGCCAACTTGGGATGAGAGACTGGAGCGAAGAAACATTCAAACAGATATTTCCCGGAGCTTCGGGAGCGGGCAGTGCGGTTGGTCCTGGCCCCAGGACGGGCACGAAACGCAATGGGCGGCGATCGTCTCGGTGTCGTCGAAGGTGGGCTGTTCGGCCGAGGCACTTCGCAAGTGGGTCCGTCGAGTTGAACGCGATATGAGCGTTCGACCCGGACTGACGAGCGAGGAGCGTGAGCGGTTCAAAGCGTTGGAGAGGGAAAACCTTAAACTTTGCCGTGCGAACGAGATCCTGCTCAAGGCGTCAACGTATTTTGCCTAGGCGGCGTTCGACCGCGGACCCAAGACATGACGAGGTTTATCGACGCGCACCCCGTACTACGAGAGCAAGGTCCGGGATGCGGACCGCAGCCGGCGCGTGCCCATTGCGATGCGCAACTGCGCGAGCACGTCACCCGGGTGTGGGAGGAGAACTACCGGGTGTATGGGGTTCGCAAGGTGTGGCGCCAGCTTCGCCGCGAGCATGGTCTTCGCGGCGTGATGCGTGGCTCGGGGGTGAAAACGACGACGCCCGTCGCGACGCTCGCGTGCCCGGCGGACCGGGTCAACCGGGAGTTCCAGGCCCCCACGCCCAAGCGCCTTGTGGCGCGCGGACATCACGTACGTCGCGACCTGGGCAGGGGTCGTCTGCGTCGCGTTCGTCATGGACGCCTATGCCCGACGCATCGTCGGGTGGCGGGTGTCGAACGCGCTTCGCACCGACCTGCCGCTCGACGCGCTTGAGCAGGCCCTGTACGCCCGCGTGCTGCACCCTCACGATGCCTTGGTCCACCACGGTGACAGAGGCACGCAATATCTGTCCATCCGCCACACCGAGCGCCTGGCCGAGGCCATTATCGGGCTGGACAAGATCGAGGTGATTCGACTCCGCGGTCCGTGGCGGGGCCTTGAAGCAGTGGAGTTCGCAACACTCGAGTAGGTCGATTGGTTCAACAACCGCCGGATCCTCGAGCCGATAGGAGACCGACCTCCAGACAAGGCCGAAGCGCTGTACTATCGCCAAACCGAGCACACGGCGTTGGCCGCGTGATTCACACAAAACAGTCTCCGGAATTCCCGGCGCGGTATCAGTGGCTGCCGCCGTTTACAAAGACGGCGTCAATACCACCGGCCTTGAGGAATGTTTTCAGCCAGACCGCTTATGCACTTGGTTCCGGCTTGATCAACATGTTGATCGAAAACCGTCCAAATGGACCGGTAGGAGTCAACTTCTCGCGGCAAACTCTCGCAACCGGAGTTACGTGCATAAGCGGTTCAGCCAGATGTCGATGTCCTCGGGGGTCCCATCTTGAATTCGGGCCTTCGTTTCGCTTGAGAGCGGACCGAACTGTCTCTCCATGAGCATCAGAAGCATTTCGGTCTTGCCCTTGACAATCCCCTGGGTCTCACCCTTGATCTCGCCCTCTTCGAGCCATACTTGTGCAACAGTTCCCATCAGATCCCTCGTCCGTTCCGGCCGTGCCACATGGAGCGCATCGCTGAACTCCTCTTTCGGCACATCACACACATAGGCATATTTGAGCGCCATGAGACCGGATCGCAAATCCGGATCGAACCGCAGATCGGCGCAGTCGAACGTCTTGAGATCGAGGAGATCGAAGCTCAACACCCGCGTTCACCAGCATACCAAGGCGGCGCGTTGACGGTTTCGAGAACCGATCGGCCGTCCATCGGTCGCGGCCATGGTCGATGACCAGCGTAACGATCATCGGCAGCACCCGCAGCACACCTCTGTGCGCCTCGGCACACGATCTCCAGATACCTTTACAATAGTTCAGCATCTGGAGCGGCGTTTTCAGGTCGTGCGTACTCTTGTGCTCAAGAAGGACGAAGCAACGGCGCCCGTCATCCAGACGCGCCATGAACAAACCGTCACTGTGGGGTCCTCTCCCAGCGCACCGTCGATGAAGCTGCGCTCCACCAACGCGACAGGGGTATCGGGCAACAACCGGCGCATGTCCGGCGGCAGACCATAGCGGATCAGGGCATCAGCCCACCCCGGAGTTCCGATCAGGGCGCGAAAAAGCGAACCATGGAGCTTGTTACGGAAGTGTCGGGGCACCGTCATTGGCTGGCCCCCCCCTTATCTGGCTAAGACCGTTCAAGGAGGTCCAGGATCCGGCAGGGACGAACCCACCTTCAATCCCGGACAATAGGGCATGCCATTCGATCACGCAACCCACCCGACGAGCGAGGACATGGCAAACCTCTGCCAGGTTCGCCCTGTTTTTCTCATTCCTGCCGATTATGTGATCGACCGCGCGAATCGGGCCTTCGCGGCGCGTTGTCGACCGCGCGATCCTTGAGACAGCCGTCAGCCGTCGCGTTGTGCGGGCGGCGGACACACCGGTGGTGTCGTGGTTTCGGGAGATCGGTCTCGGTCAGAAGGGCGTGAAGAGCGCCTTCATGCCGTCCTTGCGTCGATAGCTGAAGGCGCACAGGCTCTCGGCGAAGCCCCTCTTCGGTTTGCCGATCTTGCGGTTGCACCCCAAGATCACGGCGGTCGCGATGGTGTTGATGATGGTATTGTCGGATGGTGCGTATCGGGTGCGGGCGGTCCAATCGTCTTCTTTGAAGGTGACATCCCGGACAGGGTGATGGCGCTCGACCAGCCCGTGACTGCGGGTCCAGGCGAGCCGGTCTTGCGATGTTGCGCGGCTGGCGTCGACGAAGATCATGCCGAAGGCGTAGTCGGTGGATTCTTTCTCGATTGTCTTGTTCATGCTGTGACGAATTATCCGGACGATCTGTTTCACATGCAGATACAAATGACGACGCAATAGCGGAACCGCACCCAATGCATCCGGACTCGAACCGATGTAATGCAACCATCGAAACCATTGCCAGTCACAATACCGATGCCGGGCCCGCGCCTTCGCCACCCGCATCCTTCGTGAGACCGAACGGAGTGGTTTCAACGCCAATGACGTGGGTTAAAGGCGCAACCGCGCCTCTAGTTCATGTCTCTGGACCTTGCCTGTGTCGGTGCGCGGAAAATCGTCAAAATCGATGAAATACACTGCCTTCGGCACCTTGTACCGGGCTAGGTTATCGGCGCAAGCCTTGATCACGTCGATTTCGGTCAGACGGCCAGCAGACGGCTCGCTGTCGCGTCGGGCAACGAATGCAACTGGAACCTCGCCCCACCGATCGTCGGGTTTGCGCACTACTGCGACCATTGCAACCCGGGGATCGGCCTGAATATGTTGTTCGAGTTCCGCCGGATAGATGTTCTCGCCACCAGACTTGATCAGGTATTTCAGCCGGTCGACGAAATCCAGTGTTCCGTCGGGATTGCGGCGCATCACATCGCCCATATGAAACCAGCCACCGCGGAAGCTTTCGGCATTCGCCCGATCGTTGTTCCAGTAACCGCTGAACAGGGACTGGCCACGAATCGCGATTTCGCCCGGTTCACCATCCGGCACATCATTGTCTTTGGCATCAACCAGACGCAGTTCGCAGAAATCGTTCTGCTGCTTCGATAGCGATGTCGGTGCCGCGCCGACGGCCACCGTGTTCGCCGAGGCTGGCGGCATCCCGGTTTCCGTCGACCCGAATGTGTTCAGATAGGGCGCATTGAGCAGACGGGTGATTTCGGCGAGCTGATGCGGCGGAACCAGATCGGCCATGGCGCCAATCATTCCGAGGCCTCTCGGCCGCACGGTTCGGACCTGCAAGGCATCGATGAACGCCGTGATCATGCCGGGGACAAGCGGCAGATAGTGAATCGTTTCGGATTCGATGGCATCAATCAGGACGTCCGGCTGATAGCCGTCGACGACAATGACCTTGCCCCCGCGGATCAACGTAGCGAGCGTGAAATCGTTGGCGCCCATATGGAACAACGGCGTCCACGCGACGAAAGTGGATTTGCTCGGCGCCCCGGTCTCAGCGCCGTAAATGGCAGTCCGGGCAATCATGGCGCGATGGCTTATCAGGGCCCCCTTCGGGAGTCCGGTGGTGCCCGAGGTAAAAATGATGACCAGCCCGTCCTCGCCGCCGCCCTGGATGGCAGGCTCCGCCGCTGGGGCATCCGACAACGCGGCGTCGTAGCTGGCGCCGAATACCAGATGATCAAGTCTGGATATGGACTCCAGATATTCGGACTGGGTAAAAATCAGGCCGGGGCTGGTCAGATCGAGACAATGCCGGATTTCCGGCGGTGACAGCCGCCAGTTGAGTGAGGCGGTAATCGCACCGATCCTAGCGGCCGCGAGTTCAACCTCGACGAACGCCGCGCAGTTGCGCGATAGCAGCCCGACCCGATCGCCAGCACCGATGCCGCGGGTCGTCATGACATGGCACAAGCGGTTGACCCGGTCGTTCAGCCGGGCATAAGTCAGGTGGTTGCCGCCCTCGACGAGCGCCAGGTCGTCCGGCTGCTGCCGCGCGCGCGCTGCGAACATCTGCCCGACATTGCCGTCCCCGGCGGCCCGGATCAGACTGCCGGCACCTGTCTGGCCGGTCATGACGTGGTCTCCACAAGCGCCAGGACCCGGGTCGGGCTTCCGGATCCCTGGCGAATTTTCAGCGGCGGCGTGATCAGGATGGATCCCTGGGGCGGCAAGGCGTCGAGATTGGTCAAGGCCGGCAGGCCGAAGCGGTTGTTGCCATGCATGTGATAGTGGCAGGGGAACGGCACATTGAAATGCTGGGCCTGTCCGGCGTCGGTACCCACGGCCTCGCAGCCAAAGCCGAGAACATCGCGCTCTGCGATCAACCAGGGAATCAGATCCTCATGCGGGCCCGGCGTATGCGCGCCGTCGGCCTTCATGTTCATGTAGGCGGCTGGGTCGCGTTTCCGAGACCAGTCGGTTCGCATCAGCAGCCAGGACCGTGGCGGGATCGTGCCGTGTTCGACCTCCCATGCTTCAACGTCGGTCTGGCTGAGCAGATAGTCTAGATCGGCCGCGGCGGCGGCCGAACAATCGACCACGCAGGCGTGAGCGATGAATTTCTCGACCGGAATGGTGTCGGTCGTGTTTTCCGGCAGATCCTTCCCGGATACCCAGTGGATAGGCGCGTCGAAGTGAGTCCCGGTATGTTCTCCGCAGGACAGGTTGTTCCAGTAGCAGAACGGTCCACGATGATCGTAGCGGGAGATCTCTTCCATGCGGAATGGCCAAGACTGGCCAAGTTCCGGAGGCATGACAATGGTCGGAAAATCCGGCTGCAGGGTTATGGTCAGATCGACCACCGTGATGCCGCCGGTCAGGATTCCGCTCATCAGCCGGCCCAGCGCGCCGGATGCGTCTTGTAGGTCAGTCATCCTGGTCATTCTTTCTACAGCTTGATGGCACGTTCGATTTCCTTTGGGTTCTCGGCGAGCCGGTTGGCGATCTCTTCCGCGACCGCGCCGATCGCCAAATCCTCTTGACCCTGTCGAAGGGCGTCGACGATCCGCCGGGCGACCATGCCGGGGTCCAGCTTCGGCGGCGGCACCATCTGGGTCCATTCGTTGTCAAGCGGCCCTGCATAGGCGTTCACGACACGGATACCGCCTGGCGCGAGCTCCACCCGCAGGCACTGAGCCAGTGATCGCGCGGCGGCCTGACTTGAAGAATAGGTTCCGAAGACCGGATTGTTTACTTGTGCATAGGCCGAAAGGATATTGATCCAGGCGCAGGCGCCATAGACGCTGTCGGCGCCGCGCGCGCGCATGATCGGCCCGAAAGCACTGGCCATACGCAGCATGCCGAAATAGTGAATCTCCATGGCCTCGCGCGCGAGATTGATATCCGTTCTCTCGACCGCGCCGCCGGGGCGGAGATGGTCACTGTTGTTGACCAAGATTTCGACCTTGCTGCCAAGAATCGAAGCCAGTTTCGTGACGCTGTCGCTGTCGGTGACATCGAGCGGAAACAGCGCGACATCGTCGACGACCCGGATCGCCTCCAGCGAGGTCGAGGCTTTCCAAGGTTCGCAATGTCCCACGAAAATGGCGCGGGCGCCGGCGTTCCTGAAGGTCTGAACCAGGGCCAGCCCGAGTTCGGTCTTGCCGTTGACGATCAACACCCGGCGGCCTTTCGGATCCATGCGAAACTCGCGCATTTGCAGGTCGTCCGGCTGACGAGGGTCCGGCGTTTCGGGACTTGCATTCATGACCGCGTGACCACTACCGTCAAGATTGAGGGACAGTCGTACCGGCTCGCCCTGGCGGCAGTCTTCGGCAAGATGAGCGACAACCGACGGACCGACATCCATTTGCACAACGCCGAGACGCCACGGAATGCGGTCGCGAAAGAAGAGATCATTGGAATGGTGCAACCGTGTTTCGGCCAATAGGGTGCCGCGCGGGCTCACATCACGCCACGGTAGATCGTCACCAAGGCACTGTCCGCAGATCTGGCGTGGCGGGTACTGGACTTGCCGGCAACCGGTACAAACCTGCAGAGCGAACCGCCCGGTCGCTGCCATTGCGGTCAGGCCATGGGCTTCGCGCGAGCGATTGCCAGGCGGCTGCGTCGGCTGCCGGGTCCGTTCGACCGGGTTCTTCTTCACTGGCGGTGGTAGCGGCGTTGTCATGCGTCGACTCTGGAAAGTATGGCAGCCGAACTGCAAAGACCCCGATCATAGTTGATCATGCCGAAACAGGAGACAAGGCCGTGCCGGGCGCCATCGACCGTCGCGCCAAGCGGGCGGTCGGTCAGTTGCCGGATTGCTTCAACAAGGCCGAGAGAACCGCCGGCGGCGCCGGCCTGTCCCACCGAGAGCTGACCTCCGGACGTATTGAACGGAAAATCGCCGACCGTTGTCAGGTCGCGGTTACGTACGAAAGATGCAGCCTCGCCTTTATCGCAAAACTCCAGATCTTCAATCTGCATGAAACAGATCACCGGATAGTCGTCATAGGCTTCGAAAAAATCGATATCTACAGGGCCGATACCGGCGTGATCGTAAAAGCTGTCGGCATCCATGGCCCAGCCGGCCCGGATCTGGATCGGATCATCCGGAAAGGCGTTATGCCTTTCGATGGTCGACAGAATGGCTGTCCAGGGCAGCTGAAGTGCGCGTGCGCGGTCTTCGGACATGACCAGGAATGCCTCCGCGCCGGCGCACGGCATGACGCAATCGAACAGGCAGAGCGGGTCGGCAATGGGCCGTGCCCGAAGATAATCGTCAAGCGTCAGAGGACGTTTCATCAGGGCATGGGGATAACACAGCGCATTGGTCCGCTGCGCGACGCAGAGCGATCCGAAATCTTCACGCCGGGCACCGTATTCCCGCATGTAGTGATCGGTCAGAAACGCGAAAGAGGCGTTGGGACCGCCGGACCCATAAGGATAGACCGCATCATTGGCAAACTGCGAGAACGACGCGATGGTATTGCGGAAGCTGTCGACATGGTTGGTGTCGGCAGCAATACAGGCGACGATTTCGGCGTCGCCGCTCTGCACTGCGCGTGCCGCGCGCCGCAGCGCGACCGCACCGGATGCGCCGCCCATGGGAATATGGTCTAGCCATCGCGGTGAAACCCCAAGATGTTGCATCAAGCCGATTGCGGTATCTGGAGCGAGTGTAAAGGACGAGACGCAGTAGCCGTCGATATCGGCTTTTGCCAATCCGGCCTGCCGGACCAGTTCTGCGAGCGCACGGCCACAGAACCAATGCGCGCTGCGGAGTGAATACCGGCTGTAAGGGATGGTCACCGGCACGCAAACGGCGACGCCCTGATAGCTAAGACGAGGCATCCGGGTCTCACAGACCCTTGGGGTGGGTCAGAAATTCCTCGATGACTTCGGGCGGCGGCTGCACGAAGTCGGATGTTCGGCTGACATGCAGGCCCGTCAGGTGTCTGAGTTTGATGGCCATCTCGGCCATTTTTACGACAATTGATATACCGTTGATGATTGGAGCAGCGTCGATATTGTGGTTGCGTTCTCGTGAAAACAGCAGCATCGGTATGCCGCCACCGGGGATCAGTACATCAACACCACGGGCGACCAGAGGTTTTGCCTGTTCGGCGAACAGACGCTTGACGGTCTCGAACGTGTCGGTACTTGCGAAGCCCTGCATAATCTGGCCGGGCTCGAAAGTCATCGCATGGACCCCGGTGACGCGTTCGCGCAGGCCATACTTGCCGATCTGGTGATGAAACCAGGGAATGAACCGTGGGTTTATGGTGACGATGCCGATTTGCTGGCCGAGCTGGCAGCTGTACAGCATCGAGGCTTCGCCAAGGGCGACGACCGGAATATCGACAACGGATCGCGCTTCGTATAATCCCGCGTCCTGGAAATGGCCGATGACGAAAGCGTCATAGCCGTCGCGTTCGGCCTGGACGGCATTACAGATCATTTCCCGCGCACAGCGCATTTCAACCAGTGAATGAGCGTAGGAATCATGAGGCGTGATACCGACGATGTCGATTTCGGTTCCATCATCGCAGATGGCGGCCAGATGTCGGCGCAGGTGGTCCCAATAGGTTGCACCGTTCTGGTAGTCGACATAGCTCTGGTAGCATATGCGAATCCCCATCGCGTTCGGCTCCCGCTCGGTATGGTGACTGCAGGAAGGATAGCACGACAGCGGCAAGCGCAGGCAATCTGTCCGCTTGGTAGAACTCGGGCGAAGCGGTCTGGCGTTACTGCGCTGCGGTAATGGGGCTGGACGAGATGTCCGCAATAACGTGGTCGAGCGTGGTGCCGTCGGGGTCGGCGAGCGCGGCATCTCGGGCCCGGGCCAAGGCCATTGCGCCCCAGACCGGATCCTTGTCGGCACGGGCGCAGGGGATTGCGATTTCTTCCATGAGCCGGGTGTAGTTCCCGATGCCGCGTTTTCTGGTATCCGAATATCCTTTGCGCAGATTGGCAAGTTCGGCGATTTCGACCGCAAGCGAATAATCTCTGGCGGCCGCCTGTTGGACGGTGTCAAGCCATGCCCCGATCATTGCCTGTTCCTGGGTATAGCGGAACGTTCGGGGCCGGTAGAACCGCAGCCGGGCCAAAAACCATAATCTGAGAAAACCGAATATGGTATCGGTCCGAACCCGCATTGCCATGTTGTAGCTGCGCGCCCAGGCATTGGTCTCGGCCCAGTTCATGATCGGATGGCCGAGCCAGGGCGGCATGATCGACGTAAATTCGTCAAAGCCGGGTTTCAGGAACTCCGTCATACGGACCGGTTCCCCCGGTTTCGCCATGACTTCGGCGCGGACTCTCCGGAATCGGGACCGGCGGGACTTCAGGTCGGCAACGCGGATGATATCTTCATAAGACATCATCAGTGCGAGATACCTGGCCGTCTCGGCGGTGAGCGTCCATTGCATGATTTCACCTCCGGCCGCCCTGTCGCATTCGCGTATGCCGGCGAGGCGCTCGAGATACAGGCGCGCATAGGCCGGATTCTGATAATCGACCAGTCGCTTGACCCCCTCCGATACGATCATCTGGGTTTCGGCCGGCCAATCGGTGGCAACGACCGCAAGCAGATCCTCCGTGTTCGGCCGGACGGGCAGCGGAACTGTCACGGGCTCGCTGGCGGGCGCCGTGAGGTCACCGCGCATATAGGCAAGGCCGATTTCGAAGCCGCGCAGATTGGCTTCGACCGCGACGCCGGCGTCCTTGATCGACTGCGCGAAGATACCGGTCGGGATCGGCATTTCGCCGGAGCCGGCAATAACGCCGAGGACGATGGCGTTAAGGACCGTGTCGTTTTCCTCGGCGAGTTTGGCCATATCGAAAAGAATGGAGCGTTTCGCCAGCTTCCGGGCGGCGTTGTTCAGTTTTTCGGTGTTGAACAACCCGTCGCCCATCGCCGATTTCTCGTAGATCGAATAAATCCTGTGGGTCGAAGCGATCAGCGTCGTGTTGTCGGGCGTGACCATGCCGTTTTCAAGCATGCGGCCAGCTTCCATCAATTCCGAGGCGACGACAATGTCCATGTTTCCCGGGGCAGGATACAGTGCCATCACCGGTTCGCGGCCGTTCAGGGCGTCATTGGGGGCAGCAAAGATCTCGATGTAATAGGTCGTGGCACCGGTTCGCTGTGCGACGCCGGGGATTGACGTCGACTGGGTCGGGAAATTGCAAAGTTCCGCCGCTCTGACCATCCAGTTTGCGAGTACGCCGCCGCCTTCGCCGCCGAGGGCGCCGATCACCACACAGACAGGGCGTTCGGGCAGTGTTGTCATTTCGCAGGAACCGGAACATCCGTGACCGGCCGACCGGCCGTCGGGCGCCGCGACTCGCCCGCGTTGCCCTGAAGGAAACCGATCACGGCGCTGCGCTGCCGGAACAGAAACCGGTCGAGAGCGGTCGCGTTCTGGATCACTTCGGCCTTGTAGAAGGATGGACACAGCACAGCGGCATCGGACACTTCGCCACACAGTCCGCAGCCGACGCAGGAATTGAGCACCTGGGCGACTGGATCCTTCCGCAGCGGGTCCGGATTCGGTTTGACCGTGAGAGAGGGGCATCCGGAGATCCGGATACAGGAATGGTCACCGGTGCAGGTGTCTTCGTCGACCCCGAATCTGATCCGCACAACCCGTTTGCCGGCTTTCAGCGCCTTGGCCGTCCTTGGTCTCTCGCGACGCTGTTTGGCGATTTGGCATTCGGCTTCGGCAATGATCACCTTGAGGCCTTTTTCGGTCGATGTCAGCGCGTCCTTGATCAATTCGCGCATCTTTCCGACCTGATAGGTATATTGCTTGCGAATCCATTTGACACCGACGCCTTTGAGCGCAGCCTCGATCGGCACGACCGTATCGACCGGCCGGCTGCCGCCTGCGGTTGATGAGGGCAGATGCTGTTGTCCAGTGGCCGAGGAGTAACCGTTGGCCATGATGATCAGGAGATTGTCGTGCTTGTTGAACACGGCACCCGTAATGCCGGTCGAAAGCCCGTTATGCCAAAAGCCGCCATCGCCCATGATCGAGATTGTATGTCCTTTCATGGCATCCTTGACTCCTGCGGAGCTTGCAAGGCCCAGCCCGTAGCCGGTCACGGTATTACCGATATTGAATGGCGGTAGGGTCGAGAACGTGTGGCATCCGATATCTGCGGAGACATGCATCTCTCCGATGTCCGGATCCCGTTGCACGAGCCTGAGGGCCGAGAAGACCGGACGTTCCGGACAGCCGGTGCAGAAGCCCGGCGGCCGCTTCGGGATCGGTGCGCCGAGCAGTTCGGCGGCAAGGGTCTTGTTCCGTGAGATCGCTTCGGTGCGGGCAACGATCGGTGCAAGGTCGATTCCGGTCGGCACGGCGCCCTCCAGGAATTTGCCGATGCCGGTGAGCATAACCTCGGATTGGTACTCGCCGGCCATGGGGAAAACATCCTTGCCGACGATTGTGGTGTCGAGGCCGGCTTTGCGCAGGGTTGCATTCAGCGCCTGTTCGAGATACTCGGGAAAGCCTTCCTCAACGATTGCCACGGATCGTTTGCCGTCACAGAACACGACAACTTCGTCCGGTACCATCGGATAGGTCACATTCATGCAGTAGATCGGGATCCGGGAGACGCCGAACGGGTCGGCGAGGCCGAACTGTTGCAACGCGCGGATCACAGAATTGTAAAGACCGCCCTGGCAAATGATTCCGACATCGCCGCAATCACCGTCGAAGAGCTCGTTGAGATGGTTATCGCGAATGAAGGCGATCGCTGCGGGAAACCTCTTTTCGACTTTCAGTTTCTCCTGCAGATAGGTGGCTGGTGGCAACGCGATCCGGTCGGCGTTGAACTCCGGTGCGGGGATTGGGTTGTTCATCGAGTAACACGGTTTCCGGTTGTCGCGGGTTGCGAACCGGCCGGTCACATGGCAAGCGCGGATCCGGAACTCCATCATGACTGGCGTGTTGCTGGCTTCGGACAACTGGAACGCCTTTTCGACCAGATCGACGATCCGAGCCTGGTTGACTCTCGGATCCATGAGCCAGGCTGAACATTTCATGGCAAAAGCATGGGTCCGTTCCTGAATGATCGAGGATCCCTCGCCATAGTCTTCGCCAAGGATGATCAAGGCTCCTCCGACAACGCCGGCTGACGCAACATTCGACAATGCGTCGGATGCGACATTGGTTCCGACCGTGGATTTCCAAGTGACAGCCCCACGTATCGGATAGTTCACCGAGGCAGCGAGCATTGCACAGGCTGCCGCTTCGTTGGCGCAGACTTCAGTGTGAACGCCGAGTTCTGCCATCAACCCCCTTGAGTCTGAAGTCAGGACATCCATCAGATGCGAGACCGGAGCCCCTTGATACCCGCCGACATAGGAGATGCCCGCCTGTAGCAACCCCTTGGTGATCGCGAGTATGCCTTCACCCTCGAAATATTCGCCATCGCCCCGGCGTAGCATTTCGACTTCGCGTTCGAATGAGCGTTCCATTCCTGTCCTCCGGGACATGTTGTCGCGGAATTATAGACATCTGGCGGCGGCGCAGCCAACCCAGGAGCAACCAGCGGCGTTGTTTCGTAAGGTTGGCCGGCGCGGTGTCAGAGCGAGACCAGTAGGGCCGTCCGCTCGGCGACAAGTCCCCGCGGGTTGCCGAATGCCGCTCTTTCAACTCGGGCTGGTGACCGTGGAAGAGACTGTCGCATGAATTCTGCCTTTGCGCCATAACGGTATTCAACTCTTGACGCGATAGTTGGCCCACACGACGCCGGAGCAAGGTTGTCCGGCCTGAACATCTTGGTGGCATGTGGTCTCATCGGCTGTTGGCGACGCGACCGCCAGGACATCGTACTATCTGTGGATAAGATTGGCGAGACTGATGCAGAGTCGCGCGTTCCATTGTGATCCTTCGTGGTCGGCACGTCTATCGGCCTGTGATCGCCTGCTTTGCCCGCCAGTGGTCAACTCTCCGCGGTGACCGCCTCGCAGACCGCGCCATCTCCCAGCCCCGGAACACCATCGCCAGACCGATATGCTGGATCGCCAGGTGGCGCCGCAGGGTCGCGTCGCCCGGATACCTCCGCAGTTGCCGTTGCGCCTCTGCCAGCGCCGGCGCCACCGGCCCTTCCTGGTCCCCGGTCTCGCTCCGTTTCAGATATACCGCTTATGCACGTGGCTCCGGTGGCACACGATGTTACCCCCGATGTCGACTATTCCCGGCACGCCAAACGCTACATGTGCGTTTCACCGGAGCCACGTGCATAAGCGGTTCAGATATTTCAACTCGATCACATATCCGAAGACGGTCCTCGGATAGCGGACCGTGTGCGGTTCCAGATACAGATCCCCATAGTCCTTGGTCAACTCGGCCTCGGAATGAACCAGAAAGCGTTCCGACAGACCAAAATACGCCATGAAAAACGCCTGCACGACCTTCTCGCCGGACATGAAGTCGCGGATCCCGGTCTGCCGGGCGAGAGCCTCCGACAGATAATCCAGGGCCGGTCGCCAGTCGCCGTGACGGGCCATGTCGCCCACGAACAAGATGAACATGTGGTGTTCGATGGAAAACATATCGGCATCCTGCCAGGCATCACGCAGAAAGCCGTACATCAGATGCCGGATCGTCTCGTTGGGAATGCCGAGCTCGGTCAGATCGTCATCGGCACCGCGGATGCTCAACAGCCCGAAATAATACAGCAGGGAACCTCTTGCAAAATTCCTGCCCCCAGGGTCCGGTGAGCCGGGATCGGTCGGTTGATCCCGGTCACCTCTGCATCTGGAGGTCGGAATCCATGGATTCTCGGTGTCTCATCAGAGATGATGAGACCAAACAGGGACCTTTGTGGACATCGGGACACGCCTCTCCGGGCCACTCTCTTCGAGAGGGCCGTGAAGGGTCGGCATGCGTTGTCGGAGCCGCGCTATGGGACGGCGAGACGTATCAACTGGTCAGCCGCCAGGGCCAGGATGCCGACCATGAGATGGCAGGCGCCCCTGGAATGTCCACGGACGCGGACATGGCGCCCGCCAAACTCATCCTTGAGGCGGGCGTTGGTCCTCTCGACACCGGACCGGATCCGGAACCGCACGGTCTCGGGATCGACATGGCCTATTGCACGCCGGGCCCGGGCCTCCCGGTCTCGCGCCTCCTTGAGGTCCTTGTCCCGGCGCGGATTGACATCGATGATCGGCACATGGCCAAGCCGTTCGCTCATCTGGTGGATCTCCCTGGCATCATAGGCCGCGTCCATGAGATCGTAGAGATTGGTCACACGCGCGGCGGTCATCATTGCCAGCGGGATCGCGACCTGACTGTCAGGGACGGATGCCGAGGTGAGGACGGTCCTCAGCGGCACCCCGCAGTCTGCTGTGTCGATAGGCAGCTTGTCACCGCGCCAAGCCTCCAGGAACCCCTTGGCATTCTTCTTTGCCCCGTGATCGCAGACCTTCGGCAGCGCGTCGAGCCTCTCATCGAGATCCATCCCGTTCGCTTGCCGTTCGAGACGCCCAGGCTCCTTCGTCCTCTCCTCGCCCTTGCGGGGCCGGCCGCGCTTGCGGTTCGGCGTCGGGCCGGCGTCTCCCGGGCCTCGATGGCCGTCGGGTCCCTCGACACGTGGCCGATGAGCGCGTCGCCCAGTGTCTCTGCAACCAGAGCCGCGTGCATCCTCTCCGGAAGACGGGACTGCGACCATTCGGCAAACGCCCGCGAAAACGTCGCTTCACTCGGGATCTTCGCGACACGCGACCAGCCGCACAGTCGGCGCAACGTCGGGTCCACCTTGAGCCTGTCGATCAGGTGGCGGGTCGTCGGCAGACCCCACACCGCCTTGGCGATGACGCCACGGGCCAGCGCCTGGCGACCCTCCCGGGGCCGACCCGGACCGGTCCACACCTCATCGACGAAGCCCTCCACCTTGACGAGATCGAGAGCTGTCACGAAGCGCTTGTGCGTCTCCAGGAGAGGACCGACCGCCTCGGCCAACGCAGGGAAAAGGTCCCCTTGAAATCGGCGCCAGAGATCGGATAGGGCCGAGCCAAGGGTCATCGGGGCCACCCCGTGGTATCTTGTTATTGTAGAAACACAACAGACCACGGGGTGGCCCCGAAACCCAGGCCCTCGACAACAAAATCAGCCTCGAGAAGGCAAAAAACCGGTCGGGCCGGCAATTTTGCAAGAAGCTCCAGGGACAGGAAATTATCCCGCTCGGCCAATCTTTCGAGAGGAAAGCTGACATTGATCCGGGTCTTCGCCCCACCATCGGCGATGACGTCGTGCAGCATGTCGAAATTGCCGTTGAGGTCGGCCTGCCGCGCCGCGGTCTGCCGGTTCACCACGAGGAGGTGCCGCAGCTTGCCATAATCGATGCGTGCGTTGTGGTCGATCAGCTCGTCCGGTAGCGGCTTGTTCGGGATGGATTCACTCAGAAAGTACAACACCATGACGGTGTTGTAGACGCGCGTCCCGGCTTGCCGGGCAAAGCGGTAGCCGTCATACCATTCGCGTATGAGCTCGAGGGTGGCATCGATGTCCCGGTCGAATGCACCGTGATCCCGGTATGTTTCCAGCAGGCCGCGCACTTCGGCTTCGGTGAAGCCGAGCATCTCGTTGAAGTCTGGACGCAGGCTGATGTTGGCACCGATGTTGAAGCCACTGGTTGCGTCGTCCATGGTGATCGGCGAGACCCCGGTGACGAACAGTCGCTCGATGCCGCCCGCCTCGGAGCCGGCCTTCAGGGTGGCGAAGAAACTGCGGTAGAAGCCCTCGTCATGGATGAAGAACTGGTATGCCTGCTCGCCATGCCGCGTCAATATGGTGTTGGCGACGTTGTCGTACTCGTCGATCAGCACATACAGTGGAATATCCAGGTCGCGAACGTGAACGAACAGTTCGTTGAGTTTGCCATGGATCGTCGGCGGCGCGAGGATCCGGTTTCTCATGGTCTCCGGGAACAGATCCGAATTGCACTCCAGCGTCCAGCGCAGCTGGGAGAGGCAGTAGTTCTCGAAGTGTTCCTCAAGCGTTTCGAACTTGTTGTTGAACGCCGAGAAGTTGAACCGCAAGACGACATGACGGTTGCGGTTCGGCGTTGGGTTACGGCCGATATCGGTGCCGCCGAACAGGGTCTCGAGCTTGTACGCCTTGTTGCGGTCGTAGTAGTTGTCAAGCACCAACAGCCAGCAGGTCTTGCCGAACCGGCGGGGGTGGATAAGGAAAGCTTAGCGTACCCTCTTAAGGTCGCGAATGAACCGGGTCTTGTTCATGTAAAGACGGTCCTGCCGGCGAAGACGTTCAAAGTCGGCCATGCCGTATGGAATAAGGGGCCATGATGGCGGCATGATCGCTCCGAAGGCGGTGGCCGTGCCGGGCCAACATTACGGGGCGTTTGCCCGCCATGCGATTCGTTCAACGCGCGGCCTACTGTAAGGCGGGTTACGGCGCGACTTCATTGTGAAGCCGGCTGCCATAGCAACTAGTTACAGTGTCTGGTGGAAATGCCAGGCGCGTCGGACGTTGTCCTGGCGGATCTGGTGGTGTTCGGGGCTTTCAGTCTTCGGAATACTGTCGATGTGCGAGGCCCGCATCAACAATACCAACACTCGGGCAGTGCTCTCGCGCGGCACGGCGTTCACGAGCACGGACATCGGACGAAATCCGGAGTGATTGATTTCCCCAATTCGGTCATGATTGAACGGTAGTGGATGATATCGCCGCTGATCTGCCGATAGAGCTTTCAAGGGCGGGAATGGTAATCCGATACGGGATTACCTTGGCGAACTGTGCTATAATTCAAACTGTTACACAAAAGGCAAGGATGATCCGTTGAAAGATGCGAAATGACGCAGACTGCCCAAGGTTATTGAGTGTCTAAATCATAATTATATCAATTAGTTATAGTGACTTGCATGCGTCCGAGGCGGCGCATGAGAACACGGCTCAGAGCCAGCAGGAGCCAGACGATGGCGCTGACGATGGATCGCTCGAAGTCTCTGGAGATGCGCCGGCAGCGGCACAGCCATCCGAAGCTGCGTTCGACCACCCAGCGCCGGGACATGACGACGACCCCCTTGGCGTCCCTGGGTTTGCCGATGATCTCCACAGTGATCGGGCAATTCGCTTTCTTGAGCGTGCTTGTCAGCTTGTCGCTGCCACAGGCACCGTCGGCAAACACGGTCTGCACCGTGTTCTGACCGGCCTGCAACGCCAGCAACAAGGGACGCGCTCCATCCCGATCTTGAATATGCGCCGGATGGACATGGGCGGCAAGCGTGTTGCCATCGACGTCGACGGCAAGGTGACGCTTGCGGCCCTTGATCGTCTGCCGGCATCGTCGCCGCATTCCTCGCTGCCCGCTTCGACCGTCGACACGCTCTGACTGTCGATGATGGCCGCGCTCGGGTCCGCACTACGCCCCGACCGGAGCCGCTCAAGCGTCGTAAAACGGACGCAAACCTGCTCCGGGACCCCCGACCGGGACCACGCGTAGAAATAGGTCTGAACCGTCGTAAACGCCGGACAATCCTTCGGTCATGCCCGCCAACTGCATCCTGTCCAGAGCATGTAGGCGATCGCGTTCACCACGTCGCACAGATCCACCTGACGGGGACGAGCAAGCCGGTATGACGGTGGAAGAAGCGGGTCCGGCAAAGTCCCACTCGGCATCGGTCAGATCGCTTTCATAACGCTCCGTCTTGCGGCTATACTGCTTCCGGGTCGTCTCGTTCCAAGGCATGATGTGCCCCCATGGTGTGGTTGTTTACCCATGAAGAACACCATGCGAGACCACCCAACCAGTTTTAGGTCAGGCTCTGAGACACGCATTGAATGAGCGCAGAGTTTGCTGAGAACCTCGACCTGTCGAACAGACATGTCGTCGATAGTCGATTCTCCGTTCACGTGAATGTTTCGTGCGTCTGCAACCACTCAGTCATCTCCCTGACTGGTGGCTCAATTCCGATGCCAGGCCTACTGCCAAGCTGAAACAATCCGTCTTCCAGATCCGGCACCGCTTCGATCAATCGGCTCCGTAACGGGTTCTCGTTGCTGTCGACTTCCAGCAGCCCGCCACCGCCGGCTGCGGCCAGAATCTGCGCTGAATGCATGAGGCCGACGCCGCCGGAGAGCCAGTGTGGACAATAGGCCTTGCCGGCCGCGACCGTCTTGCGGGCGATATCGAGGCATCCGTCGACGCCACCCCATTTACCGATATCCGGCTGGATGAAGCCGAACCAGCCGATAGCGGTTTCAAGGCCCGCCCGTTCCATGATGTTTTCACCGCCAGCCAGGGGGATAGGGGATGCAGCAGCGAGGGACCGCCATTGCTCTGCCGGCGCGGTGGCAATCATCGGTTCCTCGAACCATTCGACACCGTTGTCAACGAGGACCGGAAGTTGCGCGCGGGCCTCATCGAATGTCCATCTCTGGTTGGCGTCGACGAAGAGCCGCTCGCCGGGTCGCAGGCCGGCGCGCAATGTTTCAAGGTTCCGGCGGTCGATATCGGAGGAGAACCCTATCTTGAGCTTGAAGGCACGATAACCGGCGGCCCGCGACCGTTCGACCATATCCGCGCAATCATCGGGATTGAGGCCGCTGGCATAGGCAGGGACCGAATTCCCGGCTGACGGATTGAGCAGGTGGCGCAGAGGCCGATTCTGGCGGCGGGCCTGCAGATCCCAGAGAGCCTGGTTGGTCGCCGCAAGGACCGCGTAGACCGGACCGGTCTCGGCGGCTTGAACCGTGAGCACCCGGAACCGGGTCGACAATTGATCAGTGATGTCGCCTGGCGCTGCCAGGGCCATGCCAAGCAGGGTATCGGGAAGGAGCCAGGCGGCAAGACGGGCCCGATATTCGCTGGTGATGACGGGGAAATTGCCCCAGATCTCACCCCAGCCATGGGCACCCTCATTGTCCTCGATCCGGATCAAGGTGGTTGCGCGCGCGGGAATGCTGCCAAACGAGGCGACAACCGGCGTTGTGATGCTCGCCCGGTAATGTCGGACTTCAAGCTTGGTGATCTTGATGGATTCAGGCATCGTGTGGTGGTGCCTTTCGCCTTGCACGGACATTGCGTAATCGCGAGATCATATCGGGGCTTTCCCACCGTCATGCCCTGGACGCGCAGATCGGTTGCCGGTCTTGATAGCGGCTCCATGCCCGGTTTTCCAGCCCGGATCGCCACCACGGGGCCAGATCATCATCCCCGCCAATGCAGAAGAGAACGGCTTCTGGATCCGGCTTGCGCCCTGTTGGCACCGGGCCGAGTTACGGCGCGATCCGGGATGGGGCCAGATGTCGCAGGAAAGAGACAGTCCCGTCCAGTCATAACAGGAGCGAAGTCTCGTCAGCACCGCGTCAAGGCCGTCGCCCTGTTGCGCTGCTCGATCTGGAGGCACGTCATGCATGATCTGGTCATCCTTGGAGGATCTGTCATCGATGACACCGGCGCCGTGGCGTTCACCGGTGATGTCGCTGTCAGCGGTGGGCTCATTGCCGAAGTCAGCGGCAAGGCGGGACCGGCGCGATGGGATACCGGCGCGGGCGGTCTGCTCGTGACGCCCGATGGGTCGATGTGCACACCTATTTATGATGGTCAGGCGATATGGGATCCGGAACTCGCGTCGTCCTTCTGGAATGGATCGACGACGATCCTGTTCGGCAATTGCGGCGTCGGTTTCGTCCCGGTGCGTCGCGAGCACCATGATGCGCTGATCGCTTTATGGAAGGTATTGAAGACATTCCCGGGATCGCGCTGGCGGAAGGACTGTTCTGGGACTGGCAAAGCTTTCCAGACTATCTCAATGCTCTCGAACGGCAAGAGCACGTTATCGATGTCGCAGCACAGATGCCGCATCACGCGCTGCGGGTCTATGTCATGGGCGACCGGGCAATCCGTCATAAACGGGCAACCGCCTCCGGCATCGTCGCCATGGCGACTCTGATCGGGGACGCAAACAGGGCAGGGGCCTTCGGCTTCACGACATCCCGGACCTACTCTCGCAAGACGATGTCGGGTGCATTTGTTTCCAGCCGTTACTCGGGTACCGACGAGTTGCTCGGGATCGGCCGTGAATTCGGCAGGATCGGCGCCGGCGTGTTCGGAATGATTTCGGATTTCGGGGACAAGGACGCGGAATTGGAGGAGATGACGCAACTCGGCGTCGAAACCGGGCGACCGCTCTGATTTCTGCTGACCGACCGTACCCATGATCCGGACGCTGGCGGCGCCTTGTGACGGCATTGAAGGCGGCAAAGGCCGAGGGGGCGTCAATTACCGCCCAGGTAACTGGGCGCCCTGTCGGTCTGATCCTTGGCCTGGCGACATCGCTGACACCGTTTTCGGTTCGGGCCAGTTTCAGGGCGCTCCATGGTCTTGCCGTCGAGGACAAGCTGGCGCGGTTACGGGAGCTGGCGACCAGACGGGCGATTCTCGGTGAGAAGGTCTCAAGTGAGATGTTGTCCGTCCTACTACGGCTGACTCATGCGATCGCGACGCGCTGGATTCGCATGTCTCTGCTTGGAGATCCGCCCGATTACGAACCGTCGCAGGAGCAATCGATCGTGGCGATCGCCGCCCGCACGGGCAAGACACCGGAAGAAGTTGTCTATGACTATCTGATCGGAGGGGGTATGCGAAAATTGTTCTTCCCGGTGACCAATTACGTGACCAGTGATCTCGAACCCGTGCGAGTGATGATCACCGATCCGGACACCGTGCCCGGTCTGTCCGATGGCGGTGCTCATTGTGGATTGATAAGCGATGCCAGCGTTCCGAATTTCAGGGATTATATACGAAAGTGACCAAGGTCGAGGTAACGCCTTGACCTATTTTGGACTTGTATTGCCTGCTTTGTGAGGCTCCCGCAGCTGAGGGCTTTCCCCCTTCAGATAGTTCCATTTGCCTTTCTTCTTCGGCGGCGTGGTCAGGAGTGCCCGTGCGACGTTCTCGGGCGTATCCGGGATCGGCACCGGCATTTCCTTCTCGACCGGCCGGCCGCGCTTGCGCGTCTTGTCCATCGGTGCCTCTGCCTTGGCTGGCCTCACCGAGATCGTGCCATGAGGGGGTGGCAATGTCGATCCGTGTGGTCCACACTCTCTCCTGCAATCACGTTCAGGTTGCCCGCTCTGTCGGGTCGCCTGCCGAATAGAACAGCCCTTGACCCGGCTGGGGTAGCTCCCCGGCCCGGCGAATAGGCAGGGTCTCCACATAACCTGTGCGTGATTGCAACGGCCCGGCACCCACTGCCGGCGTCATGCACAATGGGGAGGATGTTGGCGTGTGGCTGGATATAGACGGGGTACTGATAGGAATTGGCTTTGTCTTGTTTATCACTGCTGCGGCAGGATGGAGTATGCGCCGAGAGGGACAACAATTTCGCTTTATTGACTGGCTCCACGTATCCGCAGTGTGGATCGGAGCCTCCGTCTTGGCTGGGGTAGCTCTGTCCACATGTGAACACATTAT
Source organism: Thalassobaculaceae bacterium (assembly GCA_963422445.2). Taxonomy (GTDB): domain Bacteria; phylum Pseudomonadota; class Alphaproteobacteria; order Thalassobaculales; family Thalassobaculaceae. The sequence goes on along the minus strand of OY729512.2, from coordinate 5,844,423 downwards.
GCGAATTCAAGATTCTAGTTCACCACCATCATCGTTGGGCTTACGAAAGATGCTCCCCGAGTTCAAATAGCAAGCTATCGGGTAATCCTTGCGGGCGGGTGTGAGTTACCATGCCTTTCAATGTCGTTTCCCTCATCTTTGCGGCCACGCGCTCGCGCTGGTCTATGGCTTCCTGCATTTGACGGATTGTCTCGTTGACCATTTCGGACTCCATGGACAGTTCGGACGGGCGAAGGTGCCCGCTCGCCGCTTCCCTTAAGCTCTGCGAGTCATCCGCGAGTTTGGTGCTGATCTTGCAAAGCCTTTCCTTAAGGCAAGCAATCTTCTCCTGCAATCCAGTATATCGCTTGGCGAAGGCGCCAAGATCACGGTTCAGTTCTTCTTCGCTCATCACGTTGCCTTATTGTGAAGTTGCCAACCAAGTCGCGATACCTGAGCCGCTTTCCGACCATGCCCTGCGCGATGTGGGTCATCTGATCAAGGGTGTCGGATTCGCGGTCGTTGTGGCGTCCCGTGACCTCCGCCACATAGCGGTCCATGTGCTTGGGCGACCAGGGGTGATCGGTGCCGTGGTCGCCGCGCTTGAGCATCGACCAGAACGCTGCCATCCCGTTGGTGCCGACTTGCTCGCGCACATACTCGCCGCGAGAGTGGGTGACGGTCTCGTGGTTCGGCAGGCTCTGGTACGCCTTGGCTTCGTCGGTGTAGATGGTAGCCCCTGGAGCCGCGTGAGCACCTACGAAGGCGTGGAGGGTGTCCTTGTCCGCGCACTCGACCGCCTGGCCGCGCACGGTGCCAGTAGCGCGACCTCGGGTGCCTGCAACAATGGTCTTGCCGTAGTCGCGGCGCTGGCGAGCTTCTTGGCGTGCATGGTCTTGAGCTTCCCGCCGATGTACGTCTCGTCGGCCTCCGCGGGACCTGCGAACGGCGGGTTCTTCCTGGCCCAGGTCTCGCGGATTCGATGCGCCAGATGCCACGCGGATTTCTGCGTAATGCCCAAGTCCCGATGCAACTTCATGCTGGCCTGGCCCTTGATGCCGGTCGTCAGCAGGGAGGACGCTACGGCCCACACCTGCAAGCCGAGCTTCGATGAATGCATGACGGTTCCGGTCTTGACAGAGAACCATTTGCGGCAATCCCGGCACCGATAGGGCATGGTCTTGTGCTTGGTGCCGTCCTGGACGTTGGTCGATCCGCAGTGCGGGCAGTGAAGGCCGTCCGGCTAGCGAACCTCGGTGAACCAGCACTCTGCCGCCGCGTCATCCGGGAACATCCGCATGACATCGACCAGCGATATGCCTTCGCGGTAGTGCTTTCCGGGTGCCTTGTGAGCCATGACCGCCTCCACTGAATAACGGAAACATAGTGACCGAAGCGGGCAGCGTCAAGCGGTTTTGGTCACTTTCGTATATAATCCCCCGAATTTCATGCTTGCCCATTGAGGCCACGACCGCAGCCGTGGTGCGAAACTTCCGCTCGAATGGCTCGTCCGGAAGCAAACCGGCGAGACCGTCAAATTCTTCGGTTTCCACGACCGGGGACGGTTGCTCCCGGGTATGAATGCCGATTTGAATCTGGTTGATTCCGATGTCTTGCAGCTGCAGGTGTCGGAGATTGTTCACGATTTGCCGGCTGGCGGCAAACACCTGGTGCAAAAGGTTGAAGGCTACGAAGCAACCATCGTGTCGGGGGAGGCCATTTTCGAGCGCGGCATCGCGACCGAGGCTCGGCCGGGCGTTCTGGTTCGATCAGGCAGGCTGTAAAATCGGCGCATGATGCGGCGTCATCCGTGGTGCGGTCGACCAGTGATGTAGCGGGATCGCGTGCGTGACCTGGAACGCTGGCCGATGACGCCGATCAAGGACGACCACGGTGATAGAGCACGCACCGGTGTCTGCTCTCCGGTCCAGTGAACGGCGAAGAAACAGCGTGATTTCAACCCGATCATCGATGTCTTGCTCGACAAGGCACCAACGGAATGAGCCGCCTCATCCGGCAGCGACTCGGTTTGCAGCAGTGTTAAAGACTCCGAACGACACGTCTCAATCCGTCACGCCGCGGGGCTTTTGCCGGTTCGGGCAGTTCATCCCCGCTGACCGCGAGTTTCCGACGGTTTCAATGAGCCAACCACGGGAAGGGGCCGGTTGCAATGGTCTCGGTCGGACGCCTCCGGAGGCGCACCCGCCGTGATCGCGGTCTTTGCGTCCTCCGCGCAAGCCGCATCAGTGTAACGGTTCAATAATTGTTGCGGTTTGCCGATCCTGGGATCGGGTTGGTCAGCCCGGTAGGAACGGTACCCCCTTGATGCTGTCCGGCCGCAGATCCTCGGGTGCCGCGAAGGTGTCAAGCCGAGTCATCAGATTGGCTACCGCATCGCTCGCCGCGTCCAGCAGCCGCTCACCTTTCTCCGCGGTCGCTGTCGTCGGGTCGCCGATAACACCGTTCGGGGTGACATGGGCCAACGACCGCCACCGATAGGCGCTTTCGCCGGCACGCAGAAAATGCGGTACGACCGGACCTTTCGCAGCGGCAAGATCGTTATCAACGAGATCCGGTTCGAGAGCCAGCATCATCGAAGTTTCGGCTTCGCATGCATGCAGAACCGTTTCCTGAGCATCAAGGATCTGGCCAAATCTGAATCCCGCTTCAAGCCAGTAGGTCGTGGCGACAACCGGGATGCCGAGTTCCATGGTCAGATCCTGGGCGGTCGTCTGGATCGCGAGAATGTTGCCGCCATGTCCGTTGAGAATGAGCACTTTGGAAAATCCGTGGCGCACGACACTGCTGATCACACCCCGTACGACAAGATGGAAGCTTTCGGTGTCGAGGGTGATGGTGCCGCCGAACGGCATGTGATGTTCCGACAGGCCATAGGCGATGACCGGAAGAACAAGGGCCGGACAGTCTGCCGCCGCGGATTTCGCTGCGGCCCGCAGCGCGACCTCTTGTGCCAGCCTCGAGTCAACCATGACCGGAAGGTGCGGGCCGTGTTGCTCGATAGCGGCAACCGGCAAGACGACAACCGTGTCACGGGACGCCAGTGTTCGCAACTCATGTGCCTTCAAGCGGACCCATTCAATTTCGATCATGCTCGGTTTCCTGGCTCTGTAACGCATCCGGTATTGGCTGGCGGCGCCCGTTGTCGTGGTACAGCTTCCAGCGCACAGCAATCTCACCGGTCTCTCGGATGCTGTGGAGGGGCTTGGTTACATGAATGAAGCCGGTCTTTTGTTCGCCATCAATCGTGAAGTAATCCCATTCCCCGACACCGAGATCTGCATCCGACCAAAATATCCAAGGTCCACATGACGGCAGATCAACACGGACTGAACGACCGTCTGCCGCCAGTTCCGGTTTCAGGCCGGAGCACAGGTGGAATCGGATCGTGGCTCTCTCCGGCAGGTCCGTGCCGGGATCGGGATCTGCGATCAACCGGTCTTCACCCTCGACAGTCTCGCCGTTATCCGACAGCCGAAGCCGCCGCTGACAGATCAAGCCAAATCTTTCGCGAAATCCGTCGTGCTCGGCCCGAAGGACCAATGTGCCGTCTTCAATCTGCTCGCGACGCGATGTGACCGATGTTGGTAGGCGAGGCGGTTTGCCAAAAATCGGTGGCGCATCGGCATCATTGATGGTGAGCATCGAATGGGCGCTTGAGAGTCTCAGTGCCTGCTCCCGGACGGGGATGTCGAGGGCGGTCCCACAATTCGCGACAAGGCGTTGCTTTCCGACGCTCATCTCCATGGCCAGTGGGCTCGCATAGGGCGGAACGTCGAACATCGCGGGCATGCCAATGTCGACGATAATGCATGTGCGCCCGCTCGTCAGGCGTTGATAGCCCGTGTCGGTGGTATCGGTGGCGATCCGCGATCCCGTATCGGACCATGCCAGAATGCTGTCGATGGGGGCTGGGGGTCTTGGCGGCGTATGGTGGAACTGTGCGAGATTGTTGTCGCCATGCCGCCATACCGGCAACATCAATGCCATCCGGTCAATGCTGTCGTCCAGCTTCGGGGGAACCGTTCGCCCACGGATGCGCAGTCCGTTGCGAATGTCGATCAACGCCATGAGCACCTTGCAGTGATGCGCTGGTGACCGCGACCGGTGGCCGCCGTCAGTGTTGATCTGGGTGTCAATTTCCCGCAACAGCATGTCTTCGGCGGTGACAAGGCGGCTGTCGTCTCCCGCCAGCGCGACCGTTGACAAGACCAGACCGCGTATTGCCAGCATACGGCGCATTCCCTCGGGGATGATGGAAAGATCGCGCGGCGCATGTGCTGCCTGGCGGGCGATACTGTCGAGAACCCGTTTGCGGAACTGCTGATCCGCGGATCCAACGAAGAAATCGAAGGTGCTGAGCCAGTTGGTAAGCCGTTCGCCGAGGATATCGGCACGCCAAGCCTGCGGATGCCAGCGATTTCTGTCACGGATCCAGAGGTCGATCAGATTGCGGCCGGTCAGACGCGCCGCCTCGCCTCCGACTGCCGTGAGATCGCGTAGCCAGAGGAATCCATGCAGTCTTATGATCTTCCAGGTATCTTCAGAACACAAGTTCGGGGAAATTTTGAACGATATGGCATCGGCATTCGCGGCCAATTCATTGATAATGTTCTGACCATTTTCCGGATCGCCGGGCCACGGAAGATCGACCGGTGTAATGTCCGTACGCCGAAGGTTCGCACCGAGACGCCATGCGTAGACCGGCGAGAGAAAATACAGTTCACGTATTTTACGCATCGCCGTCGCTGGCGGAATCATCGTCGGTGTCTCAGGCGTTTGATGTTTGCTGCATAGGAGGGGTCCGGGCCGCGGAATATCGCGCTCCCGGCGACAAGAATATCGGCGCCCGCCGCGGTGCAGAGCGGAGCTGTTTCGGCGTTGACGCCGCCATCGACGGACAGATCGATCTCCAACCCCGACGTATCGAGACGCTGCCGGATGGCTACGATTTTTGGTAACTGGCTTGGAATGAAGGCCTGACCGCCGAATCCGGGGTTGACAGTCACCACCAGAACCAGATCGAGCAAGTCGAGCAATGGTGCAAGAACATCGGCGGGGGTGTCGGGATTGATTGCTAGGCCGCTCTTTGCTCCTGCGGCCCGAATCTTCTTCAACGTGCTGTGTATATCAACAGTGGCTTCGGGATGCACCGAGATGATATCGGCACCGGCGTCTGCGAACACCGGGATGACATCGTCAACCGGGCTCATCATCAGATGTACGTCAAAGGGGCGGTCGCTGTGTTTGCGGAGTGCTGCGACGACATCCGGCCCGAAAGAGAGATTGGGAACGAAATGCCCGTCCATGACATCAAGATGGATAAGGTCGGCACCGGCCTTGCTCACGGCGCGGACTTCGTCACCGAGGCAAGAGAAGTCGGCAGCGAGAACAGAGGGAGCAATACGGACCGAGCGCGACATAACGGTGCAGATATCAGTTTGTGCCTGTTGCTGCAAGCTTGGTGATATGGCGAGCATACCTGTTTCGAGTGGGGCGCAAAGATGCCTGTTCAGGGTTTGGTGCCTGTATGCGCGGTGATGGCCTTCGCCAGCCTGGTCACTCAGACCAATTGCCATTTCTGCTTGATCATATTCGTGAGCCCTGTGGGCTCGAACTGCATGCCGAAGCTACCATATCGCACGATCGTTAACCTATGTCCGAATCAGTCGAACGGCAAAAAACCCGTCAAGACCGCCCTGGCCATGAAGATGGATCGGCAAGGTGCGAAGATCGCCCGCTGCTGTAATCACATCCGGGATGCCTCCGATTTCTTTCGGATAAATCGGATCGCGCCGGACCGGAGCACCGGAAGCCAACAGGGCTTCGATCCGCTGTTCACCCTCTTCAGGTTGCAACGAGCAGGTACAAAACACGATCCGGCCACCAGGTTTTACGACCCTGATGGCATTGTTCAGCAACCGGTCCTGGAGCATAATCAGCTTGCTCAGGTCGCCGCGGGACTTCATGTGCAGGATATCCGGGTGCCGGCGGATCGTTCCCGTCGCGGTGCAGGGCGAGTCAACGAGCACTGCGTCGAACCGTGTTTCCGGATGCCAGACCGTTGCGTCGGCGATCTTCGTTTGTGCACACATCCCCAGCCTTGCCAGATTCTGGTGCAATCGGGCCATCCGCTGTTTGGCGCGGTCGACCGCGGTCACCTGTGCGCCCGCCGCCAGCAATTGTGCGGTTTTGCCACCCGGTGCAGCGCACATGTCCAGGATCTGCTTACCCCTGACTTGCCCCATCAATGTGGCGGGCAGGGCTGCGGCCGCATCCTGAACCCACCAGCTGCCTTCGGCGAAGCCCGGCATTTCGTTGATCGGACCGTCGAAATCGCAACGTAGCGAACCTGTCTTCAGAACGTTCGCCTTCAGTCTGTTTGCCCAGGCTGCGGTATCGGATTTGACGGAAATGTCGAGTGGTGGGTCCCGCATGATCGCGGCGGCTATCCGTTCGGCGATGTCCCTGCCCAAAGCTGTTTCCCATCCACGCATCATCCATTCAGGGATGTTGCGGGTGACCGGGATACCATCAAGGATGGCCTTGCCTTCGCGGGACATCCGGCGCAACACGGCATTGATGAGTCCTGCAAACCGGTCAAGCTGCCGTGCACGAGCTTGGGCAACCGCGCTGTTGACGGTGGCATACGGGGCGATGTCAAGGAACAGGATTTCGGCCCCTGCCAGGCGCAAGATGTCCTGGACCGTATTAGCCGAGTCCGGCAAGGGTCTGTTCAGGCAGATGCGGATTACGCAATCGATCTGACCAAGACGGCGCAGTGTGGTTGATGCGATCAGCCGTGTGAATCCCCTGTCACGCATCGGCAATCTGCGAAATCCATCATGCGTTGTGAGAGCATTCTCCAATCTGCGGTTTCGCCGCAATACCGACCGCAGGAGGTCAAACGCGACGCTTCGGGCAGCGGAGATATCAGATGTCTTGTGCATGACAGCGGATACCGCGGTCTGGACCCTGCTTGCAAGAGCCGGCTGTCTCGACAGGGCTGTATTCAGGTGGACAGATTCGAGTCGTAGCAGTTGAAAAATTCGCAAGAAACTACTGAAAACAGGGTGTCGTTCGATGATCTGGCAGCTGACAGGTTCGATGGATTCAGTCGATCAAACTGGCACCGAGCATGTCACGTTATTGCCGATAAAATCTCGAACACCACCTTTCTTCTGGTAACGTAGGCCTCTGGAATCATACCAACCCTTTTGAAAATGTCGCGAGGAAAACTCGCAAGAGCCTCGTTTGATCGAATTCAATCGAAAGAGCGAGCAACGGCAAAAGTATTCAGATTGGTTGTGACCGTCTCATCTCGATCGGCGGCGCAGGTCGGGATGAATGTTCTTGCCCAGAATCTCGTCACTCTGGCCAATGACATAACCGCTTGATCCGACGATCAACGGGTCAGCCTGTCCGATCGTATCGTCGTTCCGGTCCGGATATGGCAACGCTGACAGGAAATACTGCATACAGGCGAGACGGGCCCGTTTCTTGTCGTCCGACTTGATGATGATCCAGGGTGCATCGGCTGTGTTGGTGTTGAAGAACATGGCCTCCTTCGCTTCGGTATAATCCTCCCACTTGTCGAGTGAGGCTAGGTCGACCGGCGAGATCTTCCATTGTTTGAGAGGATCGTTCTGGCGCGCAGCGAAGCGGCGATGCTGTTCCTCCCGGGTCACTGAAAACCAGAATTTGAACAGACGGATGCCGCTACGCACCAGCATCTGCTCGAATTCCGGGGCCTGGCGCATGAATTCGAGATATTCATGCGGCGTACAGAATGCCATGACCCGCTCGACGCCAGCCCGGTTGTACCAGGAGCGATCAAAGAACACCATTTCCCCGGCTGCTGGCAGATGCGTGACATAGCGCTGGAAGAACCATTGTGTTCGTTCATGCTCGCTCGGTTTGGGAAGCGCAACGACCCGGGCGGTACGGGGATTCAGGTGTTCCATGAAACGCTTGATTGTACCGCCCTTGCCAGCTGCGTCGCGGCCCTCGAAGAGCACCACGATCTTCTGGCCGGCGTCCTCGACCCATCTCTGGACCTTGAGGAGTTCAACCTGCAACCCGAGTTTTCTTTTTTCGTAGGGTTTACGTTCAAGGGGCGTGTCATACGGGAAAGCACCGGTTTCGAAGGTGCGGCGGATCGCCTCCAGATCATGATGCGCAACAGCGGTCCCCACTGCGGTCGAACCGGGAGAAACCGGACCGTCCGACTGTGTGCCGGCCGTGGAGGATGCTTGGTCATCTGCATTCGCCGCGTTCGTCATATCGGTTTTCGATGAACCCGTGCTGCTGTTTGATACCATGCTGTTGCCCAATATAATCGTGAATCGGTTGCCGGCGGGTCCCATGTCAGCCGGGCCAACATGTTTCGCGGCAAAGGCTTATCCCTGAGTGTTCGGGGCCACGAAACGTGGTGACATGGGGTGAGACTGGTGACAGAACATAATATGACCATGATCCCCTTGGGAAGCCCGGAAATGACTGACTTTCCCCGGTCCCTGTTGGAGTTCCAACAGCGTTTTCCAAACGCGGATGCTTGCGCCGCCGATCGGGCCGGCCGGCTTCGTCTGTGCGGCCTGCGGTGGCAGCCGAGGATGGGCGCTCGCGACCAGGGTCCACACCCATGAATGCGCCGACTGTCGCAAGCAAACCTCGGTGACGGCCGGTACGGTGATGCACGGCTCCAGGCTGGCGCTGACCCTGTGGTTCCGGGCCGCCTGTCTGATGGTCATGCACGCCAACGGGATCGCAGCGCTGCACCTCCAGAAGCAGCGCGGCCGGGGCTCCTGCAAGACCGCATGGCGGCTCGCCGCCAAGCTGCGCCGGGCCATGGTCGCACCGCATCGCATGCCGCTGGCGGGGTTGCTCGCGGTGGACGAAAGCCTGATCTCCTGCCGCTCCAGGGACGACCCTGCGAGCGGCGGCAGGCGCAGCCACCACGGCAAGCTGTTGATCGCCGGCGCCGTCGGCGAGGGTGGAGCCGGCCGATCCGCCTGGCGCAGATCGAGGACGTCTCCACCAACAGCCTGCACGCCTTCCTGGATGCCAACCGCGCCACCGCCAGGACCGACGGCGGGGCCGGCGCGTCCGGCGTCACACACGACCCGCACGTCGTTGAAAACAGGGCCGCCCATGTCGTCCTGCCCTAGATAGTGTCGTCATGAGTGATGTTTATCTGTACTATCTGAACCTCTTGCAAAATTCCTGTCCCCAGGGTCCGGTGAGCCCGGGTCGGTCGGTTGCTTCCGGTCACCTCTGCACCTGGAGGTCGGAATCCATGGATTCGCGGTGTCTCATCAGAGACGATGAGAACAAACAGGGACCTTTGCGGACATCGGGACACGCCTCTCCGGGTCCCTCTCTTCGAGAGGGCCGCGAAGGGTCGGCATGCGTTGTCGGAGCGCGCTATAGGACGGCGAGACGTATCAACGGGTCAGCCGCCAGGGCCAGGATGCCGAACATGAGATGGCAGGCGACCTTGGATGTCCACGGACGCGGACATGGCGCCCGCCACACTCATCCTTGAGGCGGGCGTTGGTCCTCTCGACACCGGACCGGATCCGGAACCGCACGGTCTCGGGATCGACATGGCCTATTGCACGCCGGGCCCGGGCCTCCCGGTCTCGCTCCTCCTTGAGATCCTTGTCCCGGCGCGGATTGACATCGATGATTGGCACATGGCCAAGCCGTTCGCTCATCTGGTAGATCTCCCTGGCATCATAGGCCGCGTCCATGAGATCGTAGAGATTGGTCACACGCCCGGCGGTCATCATCGCCAGCGGGATCGCGACCTGGCTGTCATGGACGGATGCCGCGGTGAGAACGGTCCTCAGCGGCACCCCGCAGTCTGCTGTGTCGATAGGCAGCTTGTCACCGCGCCAAGCCTCCAGGACTCCCTAGCATTCTTCTTTGCCCCGTGATCGCAGACCTTCGGCAGCTCGTCAAGCATCTCATCGAGATCCATCCCGTTCGCTTGCCGTTCGAGACGCCCAGGCTCCTTCGTCCTCTCCGCGCCCTTGCGGGGCCGGCCGCGCTTGCGGTTCGGCGTCGGGGCCTTCAGCGTCGGGGCCGGCGTCTCCCGGGCCTCGATGGCCGTCGAGTCCCTCGACACGTGGCCGATGAGCGCATCGCCCAGTGTCTCTGCAACCAGAGCCGCGTGCATCCTCTCCGGAAGACGGGACTGCGAAAATTCGGCAAACGCCCGCGAAAACGTCGCTTCACGCGGGATCTTCGCGACACGCGACCAGCCGCACAGCCGGCGCAACGTCGGGTCCACCTTGAGCCTGTCGATCAGGTGGCGGGTCGTCGGCAGATCCCACACCGCCTTGGCGATGACGCCACGGGCCAGCGCCTGGCGATCCTCCCGGGGCCGACCCGGACCGGTCCACACCTCATCGACGAAGCCCTCCACCTTGACGAGATCGAGAGCTGTCACGAAGCGCTTGTGCGTCTCGAGGAGAGGACCGACCGCCTCGGCCAACGCAGGGAAAAGGTCCCCTTGAAATCGGTGCCAGAGATCGGATAGGGTCGAGCCAAGGGTCATCGGGGTCACCTCCTCGGTATCTTGTTGTTGTGGAAACACAACATACCACGAGATGGCCCGAAACCCAGGCCCTCGACAACAAAATCAGCCTCGACAAGGCAAAAAACCGGTCGGGCCGGCAATTTTGCAAGAAGCTCATCTGTCGAATTCACTCGATGGTTCTTGGAGGCGACTCATGGGATTGGCTCATCGGCGTCACGACATTTCGGACAGGGTCTGGCTGTTGTTGGAGCCTCATCTGCCTGGCCGAGCGGGACGTTGGGGTGGGGTGGCACAGGATAATCGACGGTTCATTAATGCGATCTTGCTGGATTCTGCGTACCGGCGTTCCCTGGCGTGATGTGCCGCCAGACTATGGAGACTGGAAAAATACCCATCGTCGGTTCTGTCGCTGGCGGGACAAGGGGCTCTGGGAGGCGTTGCTGGAGCATCTGGTGGATGAGCCGGACGATGAGTGGCTGATGATTGACGCCAGTCATCTCAAGGTCCATCCCCATGCGAGCGGTGCGAGCGGTGGCAATCAGGCGATGGATCGCACAAAAGGGGGCTGAACACGAAGCTGCACCTGGCTGTGGACGCGCATGGGATGCCGGTGCGGGTGTTGGTGACCGAGGGGACGGCAGCAGATTGCAGTCAAGCGGTCGAGCTGATTGAAGGGATAGATGCCGAGTATTTGTTGGCGGACAAGGCCTATGACACGAATGCCATCCTGTCTTATTGTGAGGAGCATGAAGTTATTCCAGTGGTTCCGCCGAAGCGCAACCGCCAGAACCCCAGAGCGTATGATGTCCATCTCTACCGGCACCGGCATTTGGTGGAGAACGCCTTTCTGTGGCTCAAGCGCTGGCGTGGGATTGCCACGCGATACGCCAAGAATGCCGCATCGTTCCTTGCCGCGGTGCAGATTCGGTGTCTGGCGCTCTGGGCTGGTATTTCGTGACGACACTATCTAGGGTCATCGCGTCTTCGCCAATCTCAAAACCTGGACGCTGGGCGTCTACCACGGCCAGCGCCAACATCTGCAATCCGACCTCGATGAGGTCGTCTTCCGCTTCAACCGCCGCCGAACTCGTCACGCCGCCTTCCGCACCATCCTCGGTATCAGCGTCGCGATCACGCCAGCAACCTACAAAATGTTCATCACACCGGACATTCAGGGATAAGCCTTTCGCGGCAAATTATTCATGGTTCGGGATTGCGTGACAACGCCGGTCTTGTGGATCGGTTGGATGATCCAGATTTTGCCATGCTGGTCAGTCTCCGTGTCGGTCCAGAGATCGATCGGGTTATTGCAAGTGGTCCAGACATGAGATGCGCTCGTGAACGGCGGCCACCATGGTGTCGGCGGACCCTGCATGTCGGCGACCGATCGAGCCTGCACTGGTTGCGGTCAGGGGTCGGACAGTTTCTCACCGATCTCTGGCACTTCGGGGCTATCGTCAGTTCCGGCGCCTGCGGGCGGCGTGGTCAACGTCAACGGTCTGCAGCTCGGGCATCTTGATATCCGGCCGAGGCCGCACCGAGTTGCTCGAATTTTCGTGCCGTCGGCAGGATGCGGTGCTCAAGAGCCCTGATGCTCCTGTTGTGATGGCTGACAGTTTTTTGCAGCGAACGTCCCAAGTTTTCGATATATTCGCCAAGCGTCGCAATTCTCCGAAACAGGTCGCGGGCCTGTTCGGCAATCGTCTGGGGATTCCTGGCAAAGGTCTCCTGCTGCCATCCGAACGAAATCGCTTTCAGCAAAGCGATCAGTGTTGTCGGTGTGCTCAGCAGAACCTGTTTCTCGATAGCCTGTTCCAGGAGGCTCAAATCAGTCTCGATGGCGGACGGGAAAAACGCTTCTCCTGGTATGAACATGACCACGAAGTCGGCGCTGTCCGGCAGGGCGTTCCAGTATTATTTCGATTCCAGCTTGTTGACGTGGTCGCGCAATTGGGCCGCATGGTTCCTGATATGGTGCTGGCGCATTATTTCGTCCGTTTTTTCATCGCCTTGAGATAGGCCTCAAGTCGGAGCTCGGCCTGCGCCCGATCTGGCATCAGAAGGACGACCGCATCGCGGTACACCTGTTCGTCGCCTTTCACGCCGTGCGCCTGCTCCGCACCTGCCTCAAGGCCGCCGGCATCACCCTCAGCCGGGACTCGATGCGCAACCGCCTGCACACCCGGTTGCGCATCACCACCACGATCTGCCGGACCGATGGATCGACAATGGTTAACGGCCAGGGCGTGCAGCCTCACCTCGAAGTCGCGCGGACCGCCCGCGCCGAGGGTGTGGAGCCACAACTGCACCGCAGGAGAACTCCGATGCGGGAATAACAAAATCAACCGAAAATGTAGGGCATGTGTGCCGGATCGAAAATTACCTTTACGCAGACTCAATGCGTTATGGCGAATATCAAGGCTCAATTCGTGACTCGTAGGCATCGTGATAGGATCTCGCCCGATTCGCCTTGGCGGTCAGACAGATGGATCACGAGGGTCTCGGGATTGGTTCTCACGTGTCGATGAGTTGAGGCGGCGCCGCGCAAGGCGGTGGCGGCGGTGCTGTCGGACCCGCCGAAGGGCGCGGCCTCGCTGGCGGCGATCGAGCTGGGCGTGAATGACGAGCGGCGCTGTCGGCATTGCGGCGCCGGCGGGGCGGTGTCGCGGGGCACGGCGCGCGGTCTTCGCCGTGTCCGGTGCAAGGCCTGTGGGAAGACGTTCGGTGCGCTGACCGGCGCAGCACTGTCGGGCCTGCACCACAAGGAGCGCTGGCTGGCCTTTGGCGCCTCGCCTGGCGCCGGCGAGACGATCCGGGAGGCTGCCGAGTGCTGCGGGATTGCGCCGGGCACGGCGCCGCGCTGGCGCCACCGCTTTCTGGCGGCGGTGCGCCAGGCGTCGGACCGGCTTGCCGGGATCGTCGAGGCTGACGAGACCGTCGTTCTCGAGAGCCGCAAGGGGGAGCGGAAGCTGGACCGCACGCCGCGCCGGCGCGACGGGACGGCCCGCAAACCCGGCCTCGCGCGCGCAGGCGTCGAGGCTTTTCTGCCTTGTTCAGGCAAATCGTCGATAACCCGGCCTCGCGCGCGCAGGCGTCGATCCTGGTTGCCGCCGACCGTGCGGGCGAGACCCTCAGTCATACCCTGCCCGCCCTCAACGCAGACAGCGTGAAGGAGGGGCTGGAGCCGGTCGTCGCACCGGATGCGCTGCTCGTCTCCGACGCCAACCGCTGCTACCCGCCCGTTGCGGCGGTGCTCGACATCCCGCACGAGAGCATCAACGCTTCTGCCAGCGAGCGGGCCCGGGGCGCGCGGCCCATCCAGACGGTCAATAGCCGCCACAGCCAGATCAAGGGCGTCCTGCACGGTTTCCGCGGCATCCCACCAAGGACCTCGACAGCTATCTGAGGTGGTTCCATCTCATCGAACGCGGCGATCAGCCATCGCCCAGAGCCTGCCTCGAGGCGGCGATGGCTGGACCGCGCCTACGAGTCACGAATTGAGCCAACCGCTTATGCACGTGGCTCCGGTGAAACGCACATGTAGCGTTTGGCGTGCCGGGAATAGTCGACATCGGGGGCAACATCGTGTGCCACCGGAGCCATGTGCATAAGCGGTTTGAGCCAATATCAAACCACAAAGTGCCAACTTGGATCAGGGTCTCTCCGATCGGTTTGATCAGGCCCGCAATCGCCTCTTCGCGTTATTTCAACGTTTGTTCAGATGTCGCCTTGTATCGGTCGAAGTATTCCCTTGCGAGCGTGACTCTCGCTGTTCTTGCCGAAGGTGTCGGATGCCAAGGTTGTCAATTTCGCCTTGATCGTGTTGACCATGGTCTTCAGATCGGTTATCCGGGAGTTACGATGATCTGCATCCGCCGCGAGCCTGGTGCGAAGCTCGACCAGTTTCCTCTCGGTGGCTGCGAACTGGTCGCGCATCCCGTCATTGTCCTGCTGCAGCCCTTACGCTCGCCGTTCCGCCACGACGATCCTGAACCGGTCACGAATGACTATGACAATGAGCACGGCGAGGATCACAGTTCCGATTACGAGGTAAGGCATCTGCATTGGCACTCCGGTCATGTGTTGGAAGGGACGGGGCCGATCCCGTAATCAGGGCAACCGTCCGTGACTGAAACGGTCGCGTAATCTTTGTGCGATCCGATCACTTTGGTTTTGACAAGAATACCGGGTTTTTCTACAAACCGGACGGCCTCAAGTGAGGAGCAGAGATCATGGTTGGTGCCCATACCATGAAAAAGAGATGGTATAAACTCGAGAGGGTTTCCAAGGAACATCTCAAGTAAAGTAGCAGTTTTCCGGAATCTTCGAAAGTGAAAGGATCTCAGTTGTCCGGAACCTGGTGTACTCGACAAGATCCTGTCCAACGTGTTCGGGTCCGGATCCAACTAGGGTCCGCCTCGTCAGGTTCTGACGTTTGCCATCGAAAGCTTCAGAACTGCACGTATAGTGATCGGTGATCAAGTGTTCGGACCCGCCGCCGGGTCCGTGGGTTCCAAACTTTCCACGAATACGAATACGGCAAGAGTGAATTTTTTCGCACGATTTTCGCGAACCTCCATCCGCATTTCGGCGGTTGGCTCCGACGTTCTGGCCGGTTCACTTTCCCCAGCGAAGTGCGATCAGATCGAGATCGGCTGCCATCTCCAGTAACCGGGATCGGGTACCGGCGGCTAGCGGTGTCAGAGGATGACGCACATGGTCGCTCGTGATGACACCACCTTCCATCATCACCGTCTTGCAGGCGCGAAGACCGCACTGCCGATTTTCCATGTTGATTAATGGCAGCATCCGGTTGTAGCGGGTTTCGGCGCTGCTGCGGTCGCCGTCAAGATGATCGGTGATGATCGGCCTGATCAGTTCGCAGGCGAGGCCGCTTGTCATGCTTCCGGTGGCGCCGGCGTCCAGGTCCGTAAGCAGCGTGATGCCTTCTTCGCCGTCGAAGGGACCATCGATGTGATCGCCGGCGGCGACGATCAAGGCCTGAAGTTTGCTGGCCGTGCCTGGTATTTCGATCTTGAAATAGGACAGCGTCGGCAAGGCCCGAGCCATGCTAGCAAGAACTGGCACCGGCAGCGTTACTCCTGACAGTGGTGCGTCCTGTATCATGATCGGAATGTCGATGCTGCTGGCGACCGCTTCGAAATGTTCAAATACGCCGTCCTCCGTTGCCCGCAGCAGAGCGCCGTGATAGGGCGGCATCAACATCACCATGGCCGCTCCCTGGACTTCCGCGCGCCGGCACCGGTCGACTGCAATCCTTGTGCTGAAATGGCTGCAGGTGGCAATCATCGGAACCCGGGCTGCGGCGTGATCAAGACAGACCATCTGCAGGGTTTCGCGTTCACTGTCCGACAACAGGAACTGTTCCGAATAATTCGCGAGGATACACAACCCGTCGACACCCTGGTCGATCATGCAATCGATGACCCGGCGCTGGCTGTCCAGATCGAGCTCGCCGTTGTCAGTGAACGGGGTTGGAACAATCGGAAAGATACCACTATAGGGTTCAGGCATGCGTTGGCTCCAGATTCGGCTTCGCCGGGGTCAGAGTGCTGGCATAGGGTTTTTGCCGAAAACAAATGGTCTAATCGGTGCTGGCTGACAGAGTACAATTCCACACGCCATGGAAACTATCCTATTCAATCGAAAGACTCTCAATCTGTTCGGTGTTGACGGGCTGTCCACGCAGGTCGATATCTTCATCCAATGCGGAGTGATTCGTCAAGCTCTGCTTTGTCGTTGTATGGTCGGCCAGATGAACTACAGCTTCATGGATTCTGAACACGTGCTCACGCCAGTTTCCTGCTATATGACAGAATATGCGATCTCCGATTATTTCCTTGACGACTTCGATACTACTCCATAAACTAGTTTAGTTGCAAACTCAATCTTCGGTTTCTGGCATGAGTTTTTCACTCTTACAACTTCTTTTTTCGATAGTGGGTTAAGCCGTCTGGCTTGCGCGAGTTTGGCAGGCTTGATTGGGTGTTGGTCGGAGTCTGGAGCGTGTCGGATCATGAACCTGTGATCCAGGAGGATGGAGGTCGCAGGCCGCTATTTTATTATCCGCTCTTGACATATTCGACAAAAATGCACGAGGACGTCATTTCACTCAGGATATTGCCATGACGCATCCCACACAGATGACGACGTGTCGGATCATTCCGTAGCCGAACCGTTAGCCACCGACATCGTCGTAACTTCAAATGCCGCTTTGGCAGAATCCCTGAGCCAATGCCAACCCTGCGAGCTGCGTAGACAGAGCAGGGATCAACCGTCATTCGATCACGATTATCAAGGGGTTGATATCGTTCAGACAATGGACTAGATAGTGTCGTCATGAGTGATGTTTATCTGTCCTATCTGTCGAATTCACTCGATGGTTCTTGGAGGCGACTCATGGGATTGGCTCATCGGCGTCACGACATTTCGGACAGGGTCTGGCTGTTGTTGGAGCCTCATCTGCCTGGCCGAGCGGGACGTTGGGGTGGGGTGGCGCAGGATAATCGACGGTTCATTAATGCGACCTTCTGGATTCTGCGTACCGGCGCTCCCTGGCGTGATGTGCCGCCAGACTATGGAGACTGGAAAACTACCCATCGTCGGTTCTGTCGCTGGCGGGACAAGGGGCTCTGGGGGGCGTTGCTGGAGCCTCTGGTGGATGAGCCGGACGATGAGTGGCTGATGATTGACGCCAGTCATCTCAAGGTCCATCCCCATGCGAGCGGTGCGGTCGGCGGCAATCAGGCGATGGATCGCACAAAAGGGGGCTGAACACGAAGCTGCACCTGGCTGTGGACGCGCATGGGATGCCGGTGCGGGTGTTGGTGACCGAGGGGACGGCAGCAGATTGCAGTCAAGCGGTCGAGCTGATTGAAGGGATAGATGCCGAGTCCTTGTTGGCGGACAAGGCCTATGACACGAATGCCATCCTGTCTTATTGTGAGGAGCATGAAGTTATTCCAGTGGTTCCGCCGAAGCGCAACCGCAAGCACCCCAGAGCGTATGATGTCCATCTCTACCGGCGCCGGCATTTGGTGGAGAAAGCCTTTCTGTGGCTCAAGGGCTGGCGTGGGATTGCCACGCGATACGCCAGGAATGCCGCATCGTTCCTCGCCGCGGTGCAGATTCGATGTCTGGCGCTCTGGGCTGGCATTTCGTGACGACACTATCTAGAATGTTTTCAAGCTCCGCGAGCGGCAGCATTTGTAGATATCTCCCGCCATTGATCGAAGTCCACGATGATTCCACGCTGTAAACAGCGCGTCCATGACAAGAGTTTTACGACATGGATTTTTGCCAAAAAAAGATAGAATAGCTCGTTTTCTCTGGCAATTCAATCTCGTTTACGTACCAATTTGTGAAATGACTTTCTGTATGTTGTCAAAGAACTATTCGACAGGATGTCAAATCTAGCATGAGATCACCATGACCAAAATCTCTCAAGGATATGTATGTACCTCCAGCATGTGATATGTGATGGACGTCACGTTACCGGAGGAGCGGGCACGCTAAGATATTATATTATGAACCCTGGATATCTCCGTATCAAAGGCAAAAGTCCGTCCCCTAAGGAAAGACTCGATCGGTCGAGAATTTTTGCAAGAAATTCTCTTTGTATGACACAATATGATGACTATATTTTGCGAAACTCCACAAGCGGAAAGACAAGTAACAGGATGCCAAGGGTCTGGGGGAGGTGTGATGTCTCATCGATGCAGTCGGCGGTGATTACTGTTTCCGGAACCGCCTCGGATATAAAATTGAGGGTGCTCGGCCCGGGTAGATGTGCGGATGTGCCAGAGACAGGGTTCGGATCAAGATGACCTTCCCCGAAGCGATGCAACGAAATCGTCAGTATCGTGACTGAAGCATGGTCGGGAGAATTGGAAAAGAATTCCTAGTTTCGCCGTAATTTTAAAAGAATTTAGAAAAACGGATCAGTTGACCAGCATTTTCTCGAAGATCAACATTAAGCTGAAATATATGGCAAGAAAGCGCTTTATATTTTCTGGTTCCCACTCAAGCCAAGCGCAATTTGAGTAGCCGCTTCGGCATCGGCAGTGTCCGCAGCGCCACGTAGAGCAGTCCGGGGATGATCCCGGGCAAGTCGAAGCGACGATTGACCCGGTCCACGACCTCCGCGAGATAGCGCTGGGCATATTTGGAACGAATCGCATGGTCGGTGCCACGCAAGGCGCTCTTGATGTTGCCGGGAATCGTGTACCCAACGAAACTCGGGACACTCGACCACGGCTTTCCCGCCGCCGGTCACCATCGGCTCATGCACACAGCCTGCCGCGGGTCACGCCATTGAAGCAGGTCAGCCCATCGGAGAGCACCTGCGTGCCCGGGCTCAGGTGCTCTGCGCCCAGGCGGCGATTTCGGTGAGACGGAAGCCCTCGACCACGGTGAGCGTCACGCACAGCGGATGTCCCTGCTCATTGGTCTCGACCGCGGCGACGAACGGGGTCTTGCCCGGCGCGCCCCGCCCGCGCTTGCCGCCGCTGCGCTCGCCCCCGAGAGTAGGCATCGTCGCGTTGGACCGACCAGCCGAGCGGGTGCTCCCGGTCTCGCTCCATCATCACCTGCATCAGCTTGTGGCGCATGCGCCACGCCGCGTTGTCAGAGATGCCGAGCTGGCGGTGCAGCGTCATCGCAGAGCACCCCTTCTTGTCCTGGGTCATGAAGTAGAGGCCCTGGAACCACACCGTGAGCGGGAGCTTGGTGGCCTCGAAGATGGTACCGGCGGTGATGGAGGTCTGGCGATGGCAGCGGTTGCACTGCTGGAGCTTTCGGGTGTTCAACTGACAGCACCGGTCATGGGCGCAGTGTGGGCACAGAAAGCCGTTCGGCCATCGCCATTGTAAAGAGGGCGTCGAAGCACTGGTCTTCGCTGCCGTAGAGCGAGAGGAACGCGTTGAGGCTGATTCCTTTCTGGAACTGCACTGGGTTGCGCGCCATGTGAATATCCTTTTCTATCATCAAGTTACATGGCAGTATTCTATGAACCGCTTATGCACGTGGCTCCGGTGAAAGGCACATGTAGCGTTTGGCGTGCCGGGAATAGTCGACATCGGGGGCAACATCGTGTGTCACCGGAGCCACGTGCATAAGCGGTTATTTGGATTCATAGTTTCAAGCTTGATTCTCATCCTTTTTCACATATTATGATACGGTCTATGCATTAACGTAAATATTCATGTTAATCAGTGAACACTAGATGGAATTGCATCGGTAAAATGCATCATATCTGATTGAATAAAAATTTGATTTCTGGAATATATCAAGTTGAAAAAGCGATACTAAGCCCAAACCATTCCATATTTATCAAGGTATTTTCTTCTTTTTAGACGATTTAGTTTGTGTGGGAAAATCCCTTGGAACGGACGAACTATTCCGGGATTTGACAGTACGGGCACGATATCTTGATCCACGGGGTGCAGGATACTTGCATCATCATCGGAAATCCGCCAGCAATAGACCCATGAGCCATGTCGGCAAGTCTCTGGAGCGGTTCGAGGACCTGACCCTGCTGCGCGGTGTCGGGCGCTTCGCCGACGATCTTGCGGAGCCGCCGGGCTGTCTGCATGCAGCCTTCCTGCGCGCGCCGATCGCCCATGGCCGAATCGATGCAATCGATACGCGCCGGGCGCTTGCGTTGCCAGATATTGCCGGAGTCGTAACCGGCCTCGACATGGTGGCGTCCACGAAGCCATTCCTGTCCGGAGTGAAGGTCGATGCCCCGCAATACGCCCTTGCATCTGATCGCGTCCGTTATGTCGGCGAACCTGTGGCAATCGTCATTGCGTCGGACCGATATCGGTCCGAGGACGCCCTCGACCTGATCGATGTTGCCTATACACCGATGCCGGCGACGGTCGATCCGGACCACGCTGCGACCGCAAACGCTCCGTTGCTGCATGGGGCGACCGATAGCAATGTGCTGCATGAACGACAGTTCTCCTATGGCGATCCGTCACAGGCCTTTGACGAAGCCGAACATGTGGTCGAAACAACCGTTCGGTATCCCCGCAACAGCTGCACGCCGATCGAGACTTTTGTCGTGCTTGCCGAATACAATCCGGGTGACGGATCGTATGACGTCATGGCGAACTTTCAGGGGCCTTATACATTACATACGGTCATGGCCAGGGCGCTTGGTGTTCCGGGCAACCGGCTGCGCCTCCGAACGCCGCCCGACTCCGGTGGCTCCTATGGCGTCAAACAGGCTGTATTTCCTTATGTTGTGGCTTTGGCGGTTGCCGCCGCACGGACCGGCCGGCCCGTCAAATGGGTCGAAGACCGCCTCGAACATCTCATGGCGGCAACCGCGGCGACCAACCGGGTGACCACAATCCGCGCCGCGCTCGACGGCGAAGGCCATGTCACGGCGCTCGATTACGACCAGCTGGAGGATTGCGGCGCCTATTTGCGGGCGCCGGAACCGGCGACGATCTATCGCATGCACGGCAACATGACTGGTGCCTATGCAATCCGAAACCTCGCGATCCGCAATCGGGTTGTTGTGACCAACAAGACACCGACCGGGCTGATGCGCGGATTCGGAGGCCCGCAAGTCTATTTTGCGCTCGAACGGATTATGGATCTTGCCGCGGCCCGGCTTGATATCTCACCGGTCGAATTTCGCCGGCGCAACCTGGTCCCCGGCGCGGCCATGCCGTTTGCCACGGCGCCGGGTGCGGTCCTCGATAGCGGCGACTATCCGACGACGGTCACGCGTGCGTTGTCTGAAGGCGGTTATGAGGAACTGTGCCGACGACGGACCGCGGCGCGAGCAGACGGGCGTCTGTATGGCATTGGATGCGCTGCCGTCGTCGAGCCGTCGATTTCCAATATGGGTTACATCACGACATTGCTGACGCCACAGGAACGCGAGTGGGCCGGCGCCAAGAATGGCAGCCTCGCTGTCGCGACAGTCAGCTTCGATCCGTCCGGCGCGGTCACGGTCACGGCCGCGTCGGTACCGCAGGGGCAGGGCCATCGCACCGTGCTGGCGCAGGTCGTGGCGAGCGAACTCGGTATTGACCCGGCGGCGGTCATGGTCGTTACCGATCACGACACGCTCAAGGATCCGTGGTCGATTGCATCCGGTAACTACTCAAGCCGCTTTGCCGGAGCGGTTGCCGGGGCGGCGGTCCAGGCGGCCCAAAGGCTTGCCGGCCGGCTCAAGGTAATTGCTGCGGCCGATCTGAATGTACCGGCCGAAAATATCGTGCTGGCCGACGGACTGGCTCTCGCTGCTGATAACATCGACAACGCGGTACCCTTGGCCCGGGTCGCCGCCAAGGCGCACTGGTCACCGCTTTCGATACCGGATGCCGCAGGATCGGGGTTACGGGAAACCGTGTTCTGGACACCACCGGTTTTACGTGAACCCGATCCGGACGACCGGATAAATTCCTCGGCTGCATACGGGTTCATTTTCGACTTTTGCGGGGTCGAGATCGACCGTAAAGACGGTTCGGTCCGGATCGATCGCTACGTTACGGCGCATGATGCCGGGCGGCTGTTGAACCCGACACTCGCGGATGGGCAAATCCGGGGCGGATTTGCCCATGGTCTTGGAGCGGCATTTCTGGAAGACTTGGCTTATGGGCCTGATGGAACGTTCCAGACCGGCACCTTCGCCGACTACTGCCCTCCCTACGCGACGGACATGCCCGATCTGGTGATTTTGCATGACCAGTCGGTATCACCAGTCACGCCAACCGGAGCCAAGGGGCTGGGCGAAGGCAATTGCATGTCGACTCCGGTTTGTTTTGCCAACGCGGTTGCCGATGCGATCGGGACTCCGGTGACGACATTGCCATTGACGAAACCACGGATTCTTGGACTTCTGGGAGAGACCGCCGAAGATGTTGGATCATCCGGTCTCGAACCGGCAGACCGGCCCATCGTGCCCGATGGGCCGGGACATCATCTGGACCACGACGGCACGGTTCTTGTGCCGGTATCGCGTGAGGATGTCTGGGCCGTGTTGCGCGATCCGCGGCGCATGGCCGGATCAATTCCGGGTTGCTCCCACATAACAGCCGAAAGTATGGATCTCTGGCACGCTGAAGCAGTCCTCGGGGTCGGTCCGATCAAGGGGCGTTTTGCAGCGACAATATCGTTTCGCGACGTGCGGCCGCCGGAAAGCCTCCGGTTGTCCGGAAGCGCTGAAGGTTCGCTCGGCTCCGGCATCGGCGAGGGCGAAGTCCGATTGCTTGAAACGGATGCTGGAACCCGGATCGAATATCGCTACGCCGTGGCGGTCAGCGGCAAGGTGGCGGCGGTCGGCGGCCGACTGCTTGACAGTGCCGCACGCCATGTGATTGCAGGATTTGTCTCCCGCCTTGCGGCACTGTCGGAGACCCGTACAGAGCCGCGGATCGAGGTGGCCGCCTTGCCTTGGTGGCGCCATCTGTTTGCACGCTGGTTCGGGAGGCGGTCATGAAACCTGCCGCTTTTGCCTATGCCCGGCCCGATACTGTTGAAGACGCCCTGGCGATGCTTTCGGAGTACGGGGAAGATGCGCGTATTCTCGCTGGCGGGCAATCGTTGGCCGCGATGCTGAACATGCGCCTGGTGACGCCGTCCGTGTTGATCGACATCTCGGATCTTGCCGAACTCGGCAAGATCTCGAAGGCCGGCGAAATGATCAAGATTGGCGCCTCAGTAACCCAGGAGGCCATGCTGAACTGGCCGGGACTGAGTGCACTTCCCGTTCTGAAACAAATTCTGCCTTGGGTCGGTCATTATCAGACGCGGCAGCGCGGTACGGTCTGCGGCTCGCTTGTTCATGCCGATCCGAGTTCGGAACTGCCACTCGCATTGAGGGTGCTCGACGGGGACGTGATGCTTCGCAGCGCTCGGGGCCATAGGGTTGTGCCGGCGCAATCGTTCCAGATCGGTGCGATGCAGACCTGCCTTGACGCCGACGAAATGGTAATTGCCGTGCGGTTTCCGGTCGTTCCGAAAGGCACCATCAGTGCGTTCCGGGAAGTCGGGCCCCGGCGGGGTGATTTCGCCATCGTTGCGGTTGCCGCGGTCGGCGATGCCGACGGGGTCGTGTTCGGTATTGCCGGTGTTGCTGATACGCCCGCCATTCACAGGTTGGCGTGGCGCGAGGTGGAGCGGTTGGATGACACTCTTGTCCAGATCGCCAGAACTTTGCCGGCGACAAACGATATTCATGCCCCGGCGTCCTATCGGAGGGTTCTGGTCAGAACACTGGGCGCACAGGTGATCAAGGAGGTCGATGATGCGCTTTCTCGACTCTGACAAACGGCATCCTGTCGGTTTGACGCTGAACGGACGGACCAGGGAGGGAATGGCCGCACCGCGTCTGCTGTTGTCGGATTTTCTGCGTCGCGAGCTTGGCGTGACCGGGACCCATGTCGGGTGCGAACACGGTATCTGCGGTGCCTGCACGGTCCGGATTGACGGGCGACTGGCGCGGGCCTGTCTCTGTTATGCGGTGCAAGCGGACGGCAAGATCATCGAGACTGTCGAAGCATTGGCGGCTGGCGGTGTACTCAACGACTTGCAGCAGGCCTTTCGACGGCACCATGCGCTGCAATGCGGGTTTTGTACGCCGGGCATCCTGATGTCCCTCAACCATCTGATCGAGCGGGAACCGGATGCCGATGAAGCACGGGTCCGGGAGGTGTTGTCGGGGCATATTTGCAGATGCACGGGTTATTACGGAATCATGGCCGCCGCCATGGACGTTCTTGCGGCGCGACGTGAGATACAGGATGTTTGATCTTGGACGATCCCTGATGGCGAGCGCCTCACGGATGCCACAGGCAATCGCCATCAGTGATGGTCTGGTGCGCTGCAGCTATGCCGAGTGGCGCGACGACATTGTCGCAGTTGCCGGCGGTTTGATCCAGGCGGGCCATGCCCCTGGTGATCATGTCGTCACATTGCTGAGCAATCGCTATGAGGCAGCGACCCTGCATCTTGCCTGTCAGGTTGCCGGTGTCGCGATTACACCACTTAACTGGCGTGCGCGGGCGGAGGAGCTTGATTACGTATTGGCCGACTTGGACGCCGAGGCATTGGTGTATGAACCGCTGACAGCGGCGACCGTCGCCGCAAGCGACCGTGCGGGCGCTATTCGCAGAATCGGGATTGACGGTCCCGCCGGTGCCAACGCCAGCTGGCTCGAGCTGCTGTCGTCCGAACCTGCAACACCAGTCCTGCAGGCAAATCCGGATATGATCTCGGTGATGCTGTATACATCCGGAACCACGGGACGCGGCAAGGGTGTGCCACGGACGCACAAGGTCGAACGGGCCGGCGCGCTTGCTCATGTCGCACAAAATCTCTATCGGCGCGGCGAGGTGACCCTTGGCGTGATGCCGCTCTATCACACAATGGGTGTACGGGCCTTGCTGGCATCGACCCTGATCAATGGACATTTCGTCTGTCAACGCCGGTTTGATGCAGCCGAAGCGTTGCGCCTGATCGAGGCCGAGCGGATCAGCAATCTCTATCTGGTTCCGACATTGTATCATGATCTGCTCGCGGCTCACGATTTCGCGACGACGGACACGAGTTCGGTGCGGAAACTCAGTTTCGCCGGTCAGGCGATGACGGACGGTCTGTTGAAACACTGCAATGAGGCTTTTCGGCCGGATCTCTTCGTCAACCATTACGGATCGTCGGAAATCTACACCTTTACTGTTGAGCCTGACGCCGCGGGCAAACCGGGCTCGGCCGGAAAAGCCGGCCTGAACCAGGAGATCCGGGTTATCGAAATCGGCAGCAACGACCCGGACCTGACTGTCGGGTCAGGCGTCGAAGGTCAGATCATCGCCGCCCTGGATGGTGACGAAGCCTTCGACGGATATTGGAAGCGTCCCGATGCCGACGCCAGGGCAATCCGTGGTAACTGGTATTTCACGGGCGATATCGGCTACCAGGACGAGGACGGCGATCTTTTCGTGACCGGACGGGTCGACGACATGATCATTTCCGGCGGCGAAAACATTCTTCCGGCCGAGATCGAAAGTGTCCTGTCGCTGCACGACGCGGTTGGCGAAGTTGCGGTCGTAGGTCTGCCCGATGAACGCTGGGGGCAGCAGGTCACGGCCTTCCTGATCCGCCGGATGTTCGTCAGCGAGACGGATCTTGACGCCTGGTGTCTGGCGAGCGAACTGGCGCCGTTCAAGCGGCCGCGTGCCTATGTGTTCGTAGCCGAGATCCCGAAGTCTCCGGTCGGCAAGATCCTGCGCCGTCTGTTGGTCAATGGAGATTATCGGCCGGAATGAGGATGGCATGAGATGACTGACCTGTTTGAGCCAAAGCGTCACCGGACTCTGGATGACCTTGACGGGTTCCGCGTCGAGGTCGACGCTGCGCGCGAGCGCGCCGACATCGTACTCGATCGGCCGCCGCTGAACATCATCGAGATGCCGCAGCGCGACCAACTTCGCCTAGTATTCGAGGAACTTGATAGCGATGACCGCGTGCGTGTCATCGTGCTGCGGGCTAAGGGAAAACATTTTTCATCGGGTGGCAACATTGCCGGTTTTCTCAATGCGACACCGGAGCATGTCTCGCGGCTGGCGGACAATATCGCCGCGCCCGCGCGGTGTCACAAGCCGGTCATCGCCGCCAATCGTGGCTATACGTTCGGCGTCGGGTTCGAATTGTCGCTTGCCTGCGATTTCCGGATTGCCTCGACAACCACACTTTACGCATTGCCGGAACAGCGTATTGGCCAGATTCCGGGCTCCGGCGGTTCGATCCGTCTGTTGCAGATGATCGGAATGCAGCGGACCAAGGACATGACCTTCCGGTCGCGCCGGGTGACCGCGGCGGAAGC
The DNA here is from genome assembly GCA_963422445.2 of Thalassobaculaceae bacterium. Taxonomy (GTDB): domain Bacteria; phylum Pseudomonadota; class Alphaproteobacteria; order Thalassobaculales; family Thalassobaculaceae. The sequence continues at coordinate 5,818,021 of OY729512.2, read as the reverse complement.
CCTGGAATGGGGCTTCATTCTCGACTGCGTGCCGGACCAGGAGCTTGAGGCCGCAACCGACAAGTTGGTCGACGAGTTGCGCGGGGTCTCGCCGCTGGCCCAGCGCACCCTCAAGGGCGTCCTGAATGCCGCGCAGCACACGACCCTCGAAGCGGGGATCGAGATCGAGGGCAACGCGTATGGCCGGCTCAGAACGTCGGAGGATTTCAGGGAGGGTGTTGCCGCCTTTCACGAAAAACGCCCTGCGGTCTTCAAGGGACGGTAACCGGCAGCGCCGACGCCCGCTCCGGTATCTGTGCCGGGGCCGGGTGAGCGGAACGCCGCCCTTGCCGAAGACCCGGATTCCAAGCGATAATACAATCAGCATCGTTCCACCGTCTGAAGGACACTGTCATGAAGATCGGCTTCATCGGATTGGGGATCATGGGCGCGCCCATGGCTGGCCATCTGCTTACCGCAGGGCACGAGATCGTCAGTTCGCTGCACCGAAGCCAAGCTCCCGCGAACCTGCTGGAAGGTGGCCTGACCATTGTCGATTCGCCGAAGGCGGTCGCGTTGGCGTCCGAGGTCATCATCATCATGGTGCCGGATACGCCACAGGTAAACCAGGTTCTGTTTGACGCCGGCGGTGTTGTCGAGGGTCTGTCGCCGGGCAAGTTGGTCATCGATATGAGCTCCATCTCCCCGATCGAAACGAAGGATTTCGCGGCCCGGATCAAGGCGCTCGGATGCGGATATCTTGACGCGCCGGTGTCCGGTGGCGAGGTCGGCGCCAAGGCAGCGTCCCTGACCATCATGGTTGGGGGCAGCGAGGACGATTTCGAGCGCGCGATGCCGGTGTTTTCGCTCATGGGCAGCAACATCACGCTGGTGGGCGGCAACGGTGTCGGCCAGACCACCAAGGTTGCCAACCAGATTGTCGTCGCGCTGACCATCGAGGCGGTTGGCGAAGCCATGGTTTTCGCATCGAAAGCCGGCGCCGATCCGGCGAAAGTGCGTCAGGCCTTGATGGGCGGGCTCGCCCAGTCGCGAATTCTCGAACTGCATGGTGAGCGGATGATCAAGCGGACCTTTGGTCCGGGTTTTAGAATCCGTCTGCATCAGAAGGATCTCAATCTGGCCCTGCACGGGGCGAACGCGTTGGGAGTCAGCTTGCCGAATACCGCGACGGCACAGGAACTGTTCAATTCCTGCGCTGCCAATGGTGAGGAGGAGCTTGATCATTCCGGCATGGTCAGGGCGCTGGAGCGGATGGCCGCGCACAAGGTTGCCGACGATTGACCGGATACTCAAGAACCCGGAGCCTTGATAGCAACTCTTTGGCTGGCGAGCGTTTCAGGATGGCGTGAGGGTGTTCGCGGCCGTCGGTTACCCAAAGGGCGGGCCATGCGGCGTGGTGGTGGCAAGGCTGCAAGGGGCTCTGGTCTTCATAATTCCCGGCAAAGGCAACGGACGGAACGCGACCTTCGAAACCAAGCGAGGCTGCTGGCGCGCATTCGACCCTGGTAAACGCAGTTGGCAACACGGATCCTGGCAGCACGGGCGCCGATCAAGCCTCGGCGTAATTTTCCTGAACATGGATCGGAATCTTCCTGTACCGTATGGAACCTGCTGCGGTGTCGGATATGCGATTCAATATTGAAGGTCCGGTCGTTGCCAAAGATCGCTACTGCACCCGCCATTGGGCCGTGTTGATCTCGCGAAAATCCTGGACCTTATACAGGACAAGCGGTACTTCGTGCTGCATGCCCCGCGACAAACGGGAAAGCATCTCGATGCTGCTGGCGTTGCGCGACCACCGGAAATTATCATTGTGTTTATCTGAACGTCGATGCCGCCCAGGTTGCGAGGGAGGATGTCGAACAGGCTATACAGGCCATTCTGAGCAGCTTGGCCAACCGTGCGAATTCGTTGAGCAACGCAATGGGAACTATATACCCAGTTGCACCAAACCCTTGGCATTCGTTCGTGGTGCAATTATCTTACAGGTAGTTGGAGGGTGAACCATGAAAGACGACATGAGCATCCCCGAGTTCTACCGGCGGTTTCCGACAGAGGAAGCCTGCGCGGCGTTCATTAAGCAAGAACGCTGGGGCGGGGATCTTCACTGTCCGCGCTGCGGCGTGACCAGGGTTTACCGCGTGACCGGAGCGATGGGCTTCAAATGCTCCGGGTGTCGCAAGCGTTTCAGTGTGCGCACCGGAACGGTGATGGAGAGTTCGCCGCTGTCGCTCCAAACTTGGCTGTTGGCAATCTCTATGATGAGCACGGCGCGCAAGGGTGTCTCCAGCATCCAGTTCGCCAAGGAGCTCGGGGTCACACAGAAGACGGCGTGGTTCCTTGAGCACCGCATCCGCGAAGCCTGCGCGAGGAAAGAAAGCTTGCTAGCCGGCGAGGTCGAGGTGGATGAGGTCTATTGGGCGGCAAGGAGAAAAACAGGCACGCTCACAAGCGGCTCAAGGTGGGCGGCGGGACGGGAGGCAAGCAGCCCGTTCTTGGAATGCGCGAGCGTTCCGGTCCTGTCCGCGCCATGCCGATAGACGGCAACGACCAAGCGACCATTCATCCCGTCATCCGGGACAATGTAGAGCCGGGATCGACGATCTACACCGATGAGCACAAGGCTTATGGTGGCTTGCCAGAGTATGATCGCGAATCCGTGCGCCACAGCGCGGGGGAGTATGTGAACGGCGCGGCTTCGACCAATGGGATCGAGAGCTTCCGGGCCTTGCTCAAGCGTGGGTACGTCGGAACCCACCATTGGTGGAGCGTCAAGCACTTGCACCGCTATGTCTCGGAGTACGAGCATCGCCAGAACACCATCGGGGTGTCGGGCGAACCTGCCATTGGTACGCTTATCCGCAACGGCGACGGTAGACGGCTGACCTATGCCGTGCTGATCGCCAAGAGGAGCAAGACGCATGACGAAGGCCAAGGACATCGAGCCACTTGATCTGCGCTTCGAAGATGCGGTCAAGACGGTCGTTCGAGGGAAGACAGTCCGCGATCCGGCTGATCGTCACTTCCCCGCCCTGCAACATCAAGAACAGCACCGGCAACGGCCTCAAGGACGGCAGCGGCGGGAAATGGCCAAAGGCCGCGCTGATCGACGGCTAGCATGCGCAGGATGACTGTATGCCGCATGATGAGTATGTGGCGTGGCCGCGCGAATGCCTGACCGAGATGATGCGCCTGCTGCGTGCGGACGGCGCGGTCTTCTACAACCATAAATGGCGCGTCCAGGGGGCGGGCTTCTGCAAGACCGTGCCGACATCGTAGGCGGCTGTCCCGTGCGGTAAATCCTGATCCGGGAGAGAGCCGGCGGGATCAATTTCAATCCCGGCTCCTTTCTGCCCAAACCGCTTATGTGGCGATGGTGAATGAAAGGATCGAGCACGTCATAGGCCGCTTCCTGTGACGGTCATGACAGACGCGGACCTGTACGCCCGCCTTCGGGGTGTGCTCAAGCGCGGCTGGCTTCAACTCCCCGACTACCCCGGTTATGGGGGACTGGCGCGCCAGGGAAGATTCTCGAAGAACTTCCTGGCATCGATGGCGGCAACTTCGACACACTGGACGCGGGCCGGTGGGAGATCAGGTTCCACTTGGAAGGCGAGCCTAAGGGGCATATGCATCACATGGTACGAGAGTTCGGTTGGCCCGAGGCTCAGGGCCGGACGAGCTTCCGGCACACGATTCACCAGGGGCATTCCAGTCTGGGCTTCTACATCGCCAACGAGAGCGGACGCATTACCGTTCGCCATCCGCATGTCGCCGATATGGCCTGGCCCTGTTGGACGCATGACAGGCTCATCAACGCCTTCGCTTCAAAGCTCCGTCGGCTCATCGTGGTGAAAGGCCGCAGGCGCAGGGAGCAGGTGCGATACGATCTGGCGCATCTATATTGGGAACCCAAGATCACGATGTTTGTGGACGCAATTCAGCACGGGGTCCTGGCTATCGACTTCGACGCCAGAACGCAGAATGGGCGCGGCCTACGCAATCATGGGACGAAGTCGGAATCGGTTATGATGACCTGCACCACCTGTACGGAAACCGCCAGCGTTTCGGCTGACGGGCAATCAGGGATGTAGTTTCTAACGCATTTGTTCAAAAACATTGGCGCAATGTACTGGACACAAACGGCGCTCTCTATGCCTTCGCCAAGGTATTAACCGACTGGAGTCTGGCTGCCCCCCGACCGCTGATTTCGGGTTCGATGAACGAGATGAACACAGGCGGCAGCGTCTTCAATATTCGGGCGGACCGCTTATGCACATAGTTCCGGTTGCGAGAGTTTGCTACCAGATGTTGAGGTTTAGGTTAGAGCGGGGGAGCGGGTAGAATGCTCCCGATAGGTTCCTGCCGACGGAGCCCCCACATGAAACAGGTCCCCGACAGCCTCCTCGCCGTCCAGCACATGGTCCCGGACGATGATGCCTACGCCGCCTGGCTGATCGAAATGCGCTGGCCGGACGGCTTCGTCTGTCCCAGGTGCGGCCATGAAAAGGGATGGGCGCTGCGTAGAAAAGCACACACCTTCGCGTGCACCGGCTGCCGCCGGCAGACCTCGGTGACGGCCGGGACGATCCTGCACGCCAGCAAGCTGCCGCTCACCGTCTGGTTCTGGGCCGCCGACCTGATGGCGACCCACTCCAACGGCATCTCTGCCCTGCAGCTCCAGAAACAGCTCGCTTCGGCTCTTATCGCAGCGCCTGGCTGCTCGCCCACAAGCTGCGCGCCAGCATGGTCGAGCCCGAGCGTAACCCGTTGTCGGGCCTGGTGGACATCGACGAGGCCAGCCGTCCATTCCGGACCAAAGACGATCCTCCCACCGGAGGGCAAGGACGCAGCCACGACGGCAAGATGCTCATCGTCGGCGCCATCGAACTCGGGGACGGAAACATCCCAGGCCGCCTGAGGCTGGCCGAAATCTCCTCCTACGGCGCCGCCGACCTCGGATACTTCGTCGAAACCGCCGTCGATCCCGACGCCATCGCGAAAACCGACGGCTGGTCCGGCGACGCTGCGGTCCCCGCCGATCGCCACAATGTCCATGTCGCCGGGAAGACCGCCGCTCACCTCGTCCTGCCGTGGATCCACCAAGTCTTCTCCAACCTCAAAGGATGGGCGCGAGGCGTCGACCACGGGCTGCGCCGCAAGCATCTGCAAGCCGATCTCGATGAGGTCGTCTTTCGCTTCAACCGCCGCAAAACCCGCCACGATGCTTTCCGCTCGCTCTTCCGCCTCGCCACCAATGCACAACCCCTTACCTACAGCATGTTGATAGAACCGGAACCATGTGCATAAGCGGTCGGGCGGAATAGCTGCGCCTTGGCGGTTTTTCCGACGTTGATGTGAACCATCTTCTTGCCTAGCATACAGCCGAAACCGGACAGGCTTTCAGTAAGGAGGCCATTGACGCAGTGTAGACTTGGTCATGTGGTCAACCCTGTTTGGGAAATGCCCTGTGCCGCAGAGCCTGCTTTGACAGTGAGACAGGATACGACCCGAACTGGGAGATCGGTTTTGACGACATGCTTGAGGTCCGTGAGCATCTCGTGACAGTTTGCGTGGTTCATATTGACCAGCTTGCCGACAAGTTCTCGGAAGACAGGGTGCACAGGGTCATCGAACCCATGCTGATCGGCGCTGGGGAAATCAGGGCGGAACCCGATGATCTCAACTATGTCGTCAAAACCGATCTCCCAGTTCGGGTCGTATCCTGTCTCGCTGATGAAGACGCGCTCGCGCGCCACTTGATGGAGCCGTCGGTGCGCACCCGGCGCACCGCGTGCTAGGCGTCGTACCAGGTCTCGGCCAGGTGTTGGGGCAGGCCCTCGGCGAGGGGCGCCAGAGCGCCGCGGTCGGTCGTTGGCCAAGCGCCTCATGGGGGCAGTTGTGGTTGTACAACCGAGCGCGAGAGCGCCCATAGGCCCGACACCCGCAGGGTACTTTATCGAAGGCATCCGTGGGCCGGCCGGCTTGTGCGGGTCGGTAATGTCGTAGAGAAGGCGGGCATCGTTCGCGCGCGATGCGCTCTCGACGGAGCTGTACCGGGCCTCTGGCAGGAAGTTCCGCTGTGGATGTTCGACCGCGTGGTCTGCGCGGGGACGCGCGTTGAGGAGCGTGGCCAGGTGGATCTCGCACACTATCGTCTCTGGCATCGCTCGTGTCGGATGCGCTGGGTAAGGCTCCCGCGACGTGCGCAGGATGGGTCTGCGATGACCAGGATCGGGGAGAGATCCATGCGAGATCGATACGGGGTGCACCGCAAGCGCGGGAACGGATCGGATCAGCTCGATCTGTTCGCTCGGGCGGAGAGCAGCGTTCCGGAGGACACGCCGAGATAGTGCGCGCGTCCGGGCCGAACACGCCGGAAGGCGAGCGAGCTGATGGTTCGGCTGATGCTGGACCACGTGCACGATCCCCGCGATCCGGGGGCGGGCGGTGATGATGTCTGCGACGATCGGGCCGCAGCACCTGCGCCGCAAGGCGATGCTCGATGTCCGGCAATCCTCGCCCCACCAGGTCATGCACAACCGCGAGAGCGGCGCCCTGCAATACGCCATGACGGGCCGGCTGCAGGCGTTCGGCGTCTCGCGGATCGAGGTCGTCGGCGCGGACCTGGGCCGGTCTGCGGCGGGCGCGGTCGCCCGCCTGGGCTTCGAGCGCATGGTGGCAGAGGTCTGTCTTGGCACGGTCGGCGCCGTGGCGGCGCGCGAGGTCTCTCGCTTCGCGCGGAACAGCCGCGACTGGCAGCAGCTGGTCGAGATGTGCCGCGTGGTCGACACGCTGCTGATCGACCAGGACACGGTGTACGCGCCGCGCCAGAGCAACGAGCGCCTCCTGCTCGGGCTGAAGGGTAGCCTCAACGAGGACGAACACGACCTGCTGCGCCAGCGCTCGCTGTCGGCCCGCTACGAGACGGCGCGGCGCGCTCGTGGTCGGCGCCCCGGTTGGCTTCATCAAGGCGGGCGACCGGCTGGAGAAGGACCCGAACCGGAGGGTGCAAGAGGCGATCCGACTGGTCTTCGACACGGTCGAGGAGCTGGGCAGCGCGCGCCAGGCGCTGCTGCGGGTCCACGAGCACGATCTGACGTTGCCGGCGAGGTCGGGCAACGGCGCCATCGTGTGGCGCCGGCCGAGCGACGCCACCCTGCATCGGATGATCGTCAACCCGGCCTATGGCGGCGGCTACGCCTATGGCAAGACGAGCGTGGAGCCGGGCTATGATGGGGCACGGGCGCGGCCGAGGATACGGCGCAAGCCGCGCGCCGCGTGGCTCACGCTGAAGCCCGGCGCGCAGGAGGGCTCTGTCGAGTGGGAACGCGCGGAGGCGATACGCAAGAGGGTCAGCGACACTGTCCCGGCAAGCCGTCATCACGGCGCGCCGAAGCACGGCGATGCCCTGCGTGCGGGTCTCCTGCGCTGCCGCTGCTGCGGCCGGAAGCTGACGGTTTGCTGTACTGGACAGAAGCACAACATCCCGCGCGACAGCTGTCCCCGGGGATGGCTCGACAACGGCGAGCCCCGCTGCATCGCGTTCGGCGGACTGCGGGTCGACGAGGCGATCGAGGAGATGCTGCTCCAGGTGGTGGAGCCGGGGGTGGTCGCGGCGGCCGTGGAGGCCGGGGCGCGACAGGCCGAGCGACGCGATCATGCTCGCGAGATGCTGGTCCGCGATCTCGAGGCGGCGCGCTGTGCGGCGAACCGCGCCGTCCGCCACTACGATGCCACCGATCCAGCCAACCACCTGGTGGCGGTCGAGCTGGAGGCGCGCTGGACCGCCGCGCTCGAGGCGAAGATCGCCGAACACGATGCGAGCGCGCCGCCATGCGCGGAGCTGTCGCCCGCGACGACGGATGCCCGGCTCAAGAAGCGCATCGTCAGAACCGTAATCCGGGAAGTGGTTGCCAACATTGACGAGGACGCCAGCGAGATCGTGCTGACCGTTCATTGGGCGGGCGGCGTCCATACCGAACGGCGCCGGCCGCGCAACAGCACCGCGCCCGATATCATCGAAGCCGTCCGCCTGCTGGTCCGCATCGCCGGCGACGATCTGATCGCGGGGCTTCTGAACCGTAACGGTTTGGTCACCGGCAACGGCAATCGCTGGACACGGGAGCGGGTGACCTCGCTGCGATCCCACTACCGGATCCCGGTCCATCGCCCGGCGCCCGACGGCATTGAGCCCTGGCTCAACTTGACCAAGGCCGCCAGGCTTCTTCACATCACCCCCAAGACACTCAGGCGGGCCGCAAAGAACGGTGAGATCTACGCCGTCCATCCGCTCGCCGACGGTCCGTGGATCTTCAGCCGGCCGGGTCTCGAAGGCGAAGCGGGAAAACCCTCGTCGAGCGCGCCAGATCACACCCAGAACACCCCGCAGGATCGCATCACGATCAACAAAACCTCTTCTCTTCAATGGCATAGACAGATGGGTGTTGTAATGCCGGATTGTAGTCCTGGCGGAAGCGGTCGAAGCGGGCTTGTTGCTGGCTTGCGCTTGCGGCCGGCGGTCTCGGCCTTCAAGGTCCGATGCATGCGCTCGTGCCTCCCGTTCTGCCGGGACAGCCCGACCACGCCGGTTCCGGCGAACGGCGCCCCGTTGTCCGAGCGCATCGCCAGCGGCAGGCCGTGGCGCGTGAAGAGCTGTTCGCGGATCGGGCGGACCTCCTCGGTCCGGGGCGGGACGATGACGCAGGCCAGAAGGTAACGGCTGTCGGCGTCGCTCACGGTCAGCGGGTCGCAGCGTTCGCCGTCGCTGGTGCGGAACCAACCCTTGAAGTCGATGCACCAGACATCGTTGGGCGCGCTGATGGTGCGAAACCGCCGGCAGGGTGCGGCCCCGCGACGGCGGCGGGCGCGCGCCAGCCCTTCCGCACGCAACAGATCGCCCATCGTGCTGGCCGCCGGCCACACCATGTCGGGATGCGAGCACATCAGAACCGCGCGCAGCTTGCGCGGCCCCCAGTGGGGACGCTCACAGCGCAGGGCGACAATCGCCCCGGCGGTCTCCGGCGCCATGGATCGGCCGTGACGATGCGGCGCACGGGAGTGCTCGACCAGGCCCTCCGGGCCTTGCTCGCGATAGCGACCGAGCCACTTGTAGCCGGTCTTGCGGCTGAGGCCGTAGTCCTCGCAAAGCGCTGTCATCGGCAACTCACCACGCAAGCAGTCCATGACGAAACCCAGCTTCTCGTCCATGCAACCGGTCTCCTCCACGGCATCGGCCACCTCCCGACCGATCCATAACCTCTCACCCATCTATCCGGTCCAATCCGTTACCTATCCATCCGGTCTGTACCACACGGCCGCCCCCTGTACCTCTTACGACGCTTCGTTCGCGGTGAGGTTACGTTGTGATTGAGGGTCTGCTCCATTGCTCGGATAGCAGCAGCGATGCCCGTCCATTCCGGGCGGGACGGGCCAAGGGATCGGGAGCGACCGAACGCCCCCTGCGCCTTGAGCACCTGAGAGGGGGGGGGGGGGGACCTGTGCCTCGGTCCCTGGCCATGATGGACGCCCAGTGGGGAGTTTGCGCCTTGAGCGCCAGTACAGGGACCGGAAGGCATCATGGCGGCCCGTTGGCACGACAGACCGGAAGGAATGCCATGGAAAGGCTTGAGTGCTTCGTGGGGATCGACTGGGGCTCGGAGACCCACCAAGCCGGCATCATCGACAGCGAAGGGACGATCCTGGGAGAACGGGCTTTCCGGCACGGCGGCGCCGGGCTTGCGGAGATGGCGGACTGGCTCGTCGCCACGGCGAACGCCGAGCTGCCCGCCATCGGGGTCGCCATCGAGGGTCCGCATGGGCCTGTGGTGGAGACCCTGATGGAACGCGGCTTCGCGCTCCACTCCCTCAACCCGAAGCAACTGGACCGGTTCCGGGACCGCTTCTCGCCAGCCGGCGCCAAGGACGACCGCCGCGATGCCCGTACGCTCGGTGATGCGTTGCGAACCGACCGCCACGCGTTCCGGCACCTGGACCCGGCCGCTCCGGAGATCGTCGAGTTGCGCGAGTGGTCGCGCATCGCGAACGACCTCACCGGCGATCGGACGCGGCTCGTGAACCGGGTCCGTCAGCAGCTCTGGCGCACCTATCCGCAGCTCCTCAAGGTCGAGGGCGATCTCGCCAAGGCCTGGGTCCGTGACCTCTGGACCCTTGCACCGACCCCCGACAAGGCGCGGCGCGTCCGCGTCAAGACCATCGCCGGTCTCCTGAAACGCCATCGGGTTCGACGCATCGAGGCCGAGACCGTGCTCGCGAGGCTTCGCGAGCCTGCCGTCTCCGTGGCCGCCGTCGCCCATATCGAGGTGGTGTTCTCGCAACGGGCCGTCGTCACCCAGCAGATCGCCAGGGCATATCGGAAAATCGACCGCCTGACCGCGCGCTGGCTCGGTCGGCGCCGTCCCCCGATGAACCGCCGGGGATGCAAGGGCAGCGTGACGTGGAAATCCTGAACTCGCTTCCCGGCGTCGGCAGGATCGTCCTCGCCACGCTGCTCGCAGAAGCGCATGATCCTCTGCGACGGCGAGACTATCAGGCCTTGCGGCGCCTGTCCGGCGTCGCTCCCGTCACCAAACGCTCGGGCAAGACCCTGATCGTGGTGCGCCGCCTGGCGGCCCACAACAGGCTGCAGGATGCCCTCTACCACTGGGCCAGCGTCGCCGTGCAGCATGACGCCGCCAGCAAGGCCAAATACGCCGCGCTCAGAGCGCGCGGCCACGGCCATGACCGTGCCCTGCGGTCCGTCGCCGACCGGCTCCTCGCGGTCGCCTGCGCCATGCTCGAAAACCAGACACTGTTCGCACCCGATCATCCAAGGCAGCGCTATGCCGCCTGACACAAACTTGCCGAAAACCGGCGGGCACAAAAACCGCCGAAGGCACTTTACAAATGATGGCGAGTCCCCCCCCCCCCCCCCCTCCCCCGCATTGCCAACCCGATCCATGCCGAGGCGGTTCCCCGTGAACTCACTGCGGTTGCTCAGGAAAATATGGTTCAAGATACGGTCTGGTACCGAACGCCCGATGGCGATCTTGATGTCGACGGGTTGCTTGTGGCGTGTGGTCAATAGTGGCGGACGTATCGAGCGTGAATATGGTATGGGGCGCGTCTGGACCGACTTGCCGATAATCTGACCGCTTGGAGACGCGCTGGCGGGCCGATCTGTCATTGAATGCAAACTGTTGCACCTCAGTCTCGTACATACGATTGCTCAGGGTCTGGAACAGACCGCCAGCTATATGGACCGTCGCGCAGTGCAAGCCGGGCATCTCGTTATCTTTGACTGGGACGACGTGAAATCCTGGACCGAAAAAGTCTTTCGGGACGAGAAAACCCATGGCGGGCAAACGATCACGGTATGGAGGATGTGACGGTCACGGGTTCAGATTTATTGGTGGGAAACAAGTTCGGGGCAAGTGTCGGCTATGTTGCTCAAATCACACATATCCTGGATGACGGCCGATGGGCGCCATTACCGTTGCGCGATTCCGGCCTTCCAGACAATGTAGTTGGCGGCCGCATAGAGTAGCGCGAATACGGCTGTCAAGGTTCCGAAGACCTTGGCAGCACCCAGCTGTCCGTCAATCAGGGCAAGGATGGTCACGATGAGACAGAGAAGGAGCCCTGCCACCATTCGAAGCGGCTGGCGAATGATTTTACGCTGCGACCAACGCTGGCAGGTTTCAGCGGATGGCAGCATGACCGTATCCTATCCCTGTCCGATGCTATCGCTGACGATAAGCTCGGCCGAAAATTTGCACAACATCCAGGTTGACATGATTTACATACTCGCCTGACACTCATAGGAGAATCGTGATGATGCTTTCTGGCAAAACGGCCCTGATCACTGGTGGGGGCAAGAATATCGGCCGCTCTATTGCGCTCAATCTGGCCGCGGCCGGCGCCAATGTGGTTGTGAATGGTGCGACGGACCGCGATTCCTGTGATGCGACCGCGGCTGATGTTCGGGCAGCCGGCGTCGATGCGCTGGTGTTGATGGGCGATGTCGGCAAACCGAATATCGTCGAGGCGATGGCGACACAGGCGCTTCACCGCTTTGGAACAATTGACATCCTGGTCAATAATGCCGCAATCCGGCCATTGAAGCCGTTTCTCGAGATGACGGATGACGACTGGCACCGGGTCATGGATACCGACCTTAATGCCGCATTTTACACCTGTCGCGCGTTAGCAGGCGGTATGGTGCAGAACGGCTGGGGCCGGATTGTCAACATCACTGGCATGAACGCTATTCATGGCTACCGGGGACGGGCGCCGGTTTCGGCGGCCAAACACGGGCTCTGGGGATTGACGAAAGCGCTGGGCAAGGAATTCGGCCCGGAGGGCGTGACGGTAAACGCAATTTCGCCAGGACCGATCGATACGGCGGCCGATCCCGAACAACGTGAGCATCTGCTCTCGATGATTCCGCGCGTGCCGGTGGGACGTCTCGGACTGACGGAAGAAATCGCAGCGCTTGCCGGTTTTCTCTGTTCCGAGGGCGGAGCCTATGTCAATGGGCAGATGATCAACTGCAACGGTGGCGCCGAAACCTGACGCCCGTGCCCGGACTAAGGCTTCACGATTGTGGCGGACGAAAAATACGTGGTGAGTTCAGCTTGCCGTGCCGACGACGCCGTCATTGATCAACGTTTCGAGATCGGTTCCGACGATCCCGAGTTCGGTCAGCACATCGCGGCTGTGTTGGCCGAGCGTCGGCGGCGGCGCCAGGGCTTCAGGACCGTCGACCGAATTGGTGTAGGGGGCGCCAACAAGGCGCAGAGGGCCATCGACACCATCCGGATTGGGGACATCCGTAAGGATGTTGCGGTGGTCGAGCTGTTCCATAACCGCGGTCTCAGCAATCGCGTTGATCTTCGCGACCGGAACACCGCGGGCCATGATCCGCCTTTCCCAGTTACTTGCGGAATCGGCCTTCAGCGCTTCGATGATGTTGTCACGCAGGGCCTCGCTGTTTTCGATCATGGCATCGCGGCTGGCAAAACGGGGGTCGGACAGAAGATGGCCGAGCCCCAGCTCGTCGAGAAATGATTCGGCATGGTTCGACATGATGGCGGCCGATAGCAGATCGCCCTCGGCTGTGGGAAAGCTGCTTGCTGTCGGTATGCCGGCGATTGACTGGTTGCCAATCCGGGCATCGGGGACTTCGTCAACCAGGTAACGTGAAAAGTTCGCGGCCAGCAATACGATTGCGCAGTCGAGCATTGCGACATCGACCATCTGGCCTTCGCCGGTCCGTTGTCTGCGCAGCAACGCGGCCGTTGTTGCGAACGCTGCCGACATACCGGTCATCAGGTCGACTGGCATGTAGCCGGTCCTTAACGGTCCGGTGTCCTCGGTTCCGTTGTTCGCCATCATGCCCGATGCTGCCTGGATAGCGCCATCATAGGCCGGATCGCCGGCTTTCGGACCGGTACTGCCAAATCCGCTGATCACGGTGTAGACAATGCCGGGATTGACGGCACGGACGCTTTCGTAATCGAGGCCGAGGCGATCGACCACGCCAGCCCGAAAATTGTGCAGAATGGCGTCGGCGCCGCGGATGAGGTCGAACAGGATCTCCTTGCCACGTTCGGTCTTGATATCAAGGGCGAGGCTGCGTTTGCCGATATTCATGCTCATGAAAGCGGCGGCCATGCCGATTGGGGCCAGCTTGCTTGCCAGCACCCGGTCACGCATCTGGTCTCCGGCTTTGGGCGGTTCGATCTTGATGACATCGGCGCCAAGCAGGGATAGCTGCAGTGCGCAGGATGGCCCAGCGATGACTTGGGTCAGATCCAGAATGCGCATTTCTTCGAACGCTTTCGCCATATCGGCCCCCATTGACGCCATTGGTAATGCCAGACGTTCTTGCCGACACTCTCTCTGTGGTCAACTGAAAGCCGCATCACCTCTCGGATCAAATGCGGATCTTTCCAGTGGCCGGCTTCCGGGCTTGCGTCACGGGCCGCGATTGCTCATTTTGCCGATGACTGACGCGAGTAACGGAGCCTCCCATGCCCGGTCCGTTTGACGGTTATCGAGTGATTGACATGACGAGCGTCGTATCCGGCCCGCTGGCAACGATGATACTGGCCGATCAGGGTGCCGAAGTCATCAAGATCGAAAATCCCGATGGTGGCGATTTTACCCGAGCCATGTCGAACCGGCGTGGTGGCTTTTCGGCATCGTTCCTGAACAACAACCGCAGCAAACGGTCGGTTGCCGTCAACACCAAGGATCCGCGTGGCATGGCGATTGTCAGGCGGTTGCTTGAAGGAGCGGATGTGTTTATACAGAACATGCGGCCCGGCGTCATCGAACGCATGGGGCTTGGTGAAGATGTTGTGCGCGAGATCGCGCCAGACATCATCTATGTCTCGATCAGTGGTTTCGGAGAGAAGGGACCTTATGCGGGGCGCCCGGTTTACGACCCGCTGGTTCAGGCGCTTTCCGGACTGACGACGATCCAGGGTGGATCAGATGAAGCGCGGCCGCGACTAGTTCGGACCATTGTGCCGGACAAGCTGACAGGGGTGATGGCGGCGCAGGCGATTGCGGCGGCGTTGCTGTCGCGCTGCAAGACCGGCAAAGGCCAGCACATCCGCCTGTCCATGCTCGATAGCGTCGTGACCTTCCTCTGGCACTCCGACATGGGCAGTCAGACATTCATCGATGGTGAATTTCCGCAGGAAAAAGCGCAGAGCTTCATTGATCTGATCTATGAGACTGGCGACGGTTACATCAGCGTCGCGGTCAATACCGACAAGCAGTGGGGGAACCTGGCGTATGCGCTTGGGCATCCGGAATGGCTCGAAGATCCGCGATTTGCGACGCCGGCTCTCAGACACAGCAACATCGACGACCGGTTGGCGTTGACCCAGGAGGTGCTGCGGACCAGGAGTGCCGGCGAATGGCTCGAAATCCTGGAGGCTGCCGACGTACCGGCTGCGCCAATCTTGCGCCGCAAGGACGTCATGCGTCATCCTCAGATTCAAGCGAATGCGACCGTTGTGCAATACGATCACCCCCAGGCGGGACCGTTGCGTCAAGCACGTCCGGCGGCCCGGTTTTCCGGTACGCCACCGGATATCGTACGTGGCGCGCCGATGCTTGGTGAATACACCGAAGCGACTTTACGGGGTCTTGATTACGACGATGCCACGATCGCGGACCTTGCTGCCGACGGCGTGATCGGGGGCGTGTAATCCTCCTGTCGGTCGCCACAGGCGAACCGGGACGGTGCCACAGGAGACCCTTTTCGCAATATCGGTGCCGGATTGCGGGGGCCGGTGTGTTTGCGGACGATTCTTTTGTACAGACCTTGGCCAGGCTCGGTGCGGAAGCCTGACCGAAGACAAGTCTGATTGTATCGGGATCTGTCCAGGCCACCAGCTGTCGCTCCGGACTGAACGTCATCATCTTCCGGCTGATCCAGACTCTGTCCGTTGGCGAAGGTCGCATGGATCCGGGACTGCGTCTGCGGTCACATCGCTGCAGTCGGCGCGGTCACATCGGTTCCGGGCCGGGAGCCACGCTTCGTCTGCGGTGTAACGGGAATGCTCGAGAATCAAAGGGACTGAGGTGGGCGACGGGATTTCGGGTTTCTCGGTCACCGGATCCTTCGGGACGAATAGTAAGGACCGCTTATGCACGTGGCTCCGGTGAAACGCACATGTAGCGTTTGGCGTGCCGGGAATAGTCGACATCGGGGGCAACATCGTGTGTCACCGGAGCCACGTGCATAAGCGGTTAGTAAGGAGCTTCTTGCAAAATTGCCGGCCCGACCGGTTTTTTGCCTTGTCGAGGCTGATTTTGTTGTCGGGCCTGGGTCTCGGGGCCACCCCGTAGTATGTTGTGTTTCCACAATAACAAGATACCGAGGAGGTGACCCCGATGACCCTTGGCTCGACCCTATCCGATCTCTGGCACCGATTTCAAGGGGACCTTTTCCCTGCGTTGGCCGAGGCGGTCGGTCCTCTCCTCGAGACGCACAAGCGCTTCGTGACAGCTCTCGATCTCGTCAAGGTGGAGGGCTTCGTCGATGAGGTGTGGACCGGTCCGGGTCGGCCCCGGGAGGATCGCCAGGCGCTGGCCCGTGGCGTCATCGCCAAGGCGGTGTGGGATCTGCCGACGACCCGCCACCTGATCGACAGGCTCAAGGTGGACCCGACGTTGCGCCGGCTGTGCGGCTGGTCGCGTGTCGCGGAGATCCCGCGTGAAGCGACGTTTTCGCGGGCGTTTGCCGAATTTTCGCAGTCCCGTCTTCCGGAGAGGATGCACGCGGCTCTGGTTGCAGAGACACTGGGCGATGCGCTCATCGGCCACGTGTCGAGGGACTCGACGGCCATCGAGGCCCGGGAGACGCCGGCCCCGACGCTGAAGGCCCCGACGCCGAACCGCAAGCGCGGCCGGCCCCGCAAGGGCGCGGAGAGGACGAAGGAGCCTGGGCGTCTCGAACGGCAAGCGAACGGGATGGATCTCGATGAGATGCTTGACGAGCTGCCGAAGGTCTGCGATCACGGGGCAAAGAAGAATGCTAGGGAGTCCTGGAGGCTTGGCGCGGTGACAAGCTGCCTATCGACACAGCAGACTGCGGGGTGCCGCTGAGGACCGTTCTCACCGCGGCATCCGTCCATGACAGCCAGGTCGCGATCCCGCTGGCGATGATGACCGCCGGGCGTGTGACCAATCTCTACGATCTCATGGACGCGGCCTATGATGCCAGGGAGATCTACCAGATGAGCGAACGGCTTGGCCATGTGCCGATCATCGATGTCAATCCGCGCCGGGACAAGGATCTCAAGGAGGAGCGAGACCGGGAGGCCCGGGCCCGGCGTGCAATAGGCCATGTCGATCCCGAGACCGTGCGGTTCCGGATCCGGTCCGGTGTCGAGAGGACCAACGCCCGCCTCAAGGATGAGTGTGGCGGGCGCCATGTCCGCGTCCGTGGACATCCAAGGTCGCCTGCCATCTCATGTTCGGCATCCTGGCCCTGGCGGCTGACCCGTTGATACGTCTCGCCGTCCTATAGCGCGCTCCGACAACGCATGCCGACCCTTCGCGGCCCTCTCGAAGAGAGGGACCCGGAGAGGCGTGTCCCGATGTCCGCAAAGGTCCCTGTTTGTTCTCATCGTCTCTGATGAGACACCGCGAATCCATGGATTCCGACCTCCAGGTGCAGAGGTGACCGGAAGCAACCGACCGACCCGGGCTCACCGGACCCTGGGGACAGGAATTTTGCAAGAGGTTCGGAAGGTCTGAATTATTCCTCAGGTGTTTCTGAAAACCCTTATCGGGCTCTGGAATCGACGATAACTCATCGATTTCTTGAGTCCGAAATGCTTCAAACAGGGGGGGTGATGGAGTTTTTCAGAGGTTCCTTAATGTCGGTGATAGCCGCGACGCCGCGGGCCAGGCTCCGGACCGACCGGGAGATTGTCAACAAGAGCGGTACCCTGGCCATCGGAACTCCAGATGATCCGCTTACGATACATCCGTGTGGAAAGATGACGTCCTGCGAATATCGAGGCTGCGGGCGATTATGGTGTTCCGACGCTCGACCCCTGCAACTTGACCGCGATGCAGGCGGCGCGACTTCTGCAACGCCGATATGTGGCTGGCTGTCCGGTTTCCAGGATTGAAAGCCTTGGACCCACGCTGTGCGCATGATCGCCGAGGGCGTCGACGGTTGCGGTTCACCGTGCCCGGGGTCGTGCAACGCGACGAACCAGCGCCGTAAATCCCTTAGTCTGGCCTCCAATTTCGTCGGAAACGGAATGATGACGGAGTCCGACTTCTGATCTGTCTATCTGACGGCGACGATACCTGCGACAATGGCCGTTGTCGCCAGACTCACGAATTCGCAGAAAACCGAGACCCAATGCCTGAAGTCCTTGCGGCCCTGATCGGTCCTGTCTCCGGCCCTGCAATCGTACTGGTGGTTGGAACCATGCTGGTCGCCGGCTTCATGCGAGGATTCGTCGGTTTTGGCGCCTCCATGATCATCGTCCTGGTGTTCAGTCAGGTTCTGGGGCCGACTGTTGCGGTGCCGACCGCAGCTCTGAGTGGATTGCCCGCCATGATTCAACTCATGCCGACAGCGGTTCGCGAATCCGAGCGGGGTTTCGTTCTACCTTTCGGTATTGCGTCCTGCATCGCAGCACCGTTCGGGACCTGGGCGCTGGTGATCGTCGACGGTGACGTCATGAAGATCGTGATTGCATTGGCTGTTATCGCGATGACGATCATGCTGTACCGCGGCTGGCAGCCGTCACAACGCAGCGGGTCCGGTACGCTGCTGGGGATCGGTGCAGTCGCCGGATTGATCCAGGGCTCTGCCGGTATTGGCGGACCGCCGGCAGTGGCCATGGCGCTGGCCCGGTCCGGTAAGGCGCAACAGCAACGCGCCAATGTCATCGGTGCGGTTGCGGCGTTATCCCTCTGTTCACTGGTGCCACTCTGGTATTATGGACTATTTACGACGCAAGTTCTTGTCATTAGCCTGATACTGATTCCGTTATATTCGGGCGCAACCTGGTTCGGCGCGCGATTTTTCCAGACCCGCGGACACCGGCATTTTCGTAACGCCGGATTACTGTTACTTGCCGCGACCGGCATCGTGACCCTCATGAACGCGGCGCGGGACTATCTTGCGGGATGACTCACCGGCTGTGTCAGTCACCAGTGGTCGCAGCGGTCTGGTTGAACAGGATCCGGCGCTCATCGTCACTCGGCGGGCCGCTGCGACGATAGTCCTTGCCAAGATCAACAGCCTTTTGCACGGTCGGGCGATCCTTGATCGATTTGCGCCAACGGCTGACCTCCGGGAATTTTTCGAGCGAAATCCCGAGCGGCCGCGCGATCAACACCCAGGGCCAGGCAATCATGTCGACGATCGAATAGTCATCGCCAAGAATGTATTCGCGATCGGACAGCCGGCGTTCGAGAACGCCGAGGCAACGATCGTATTCATTCGCGTAACGCGCATGCGAATAGGGGTGCTCGCCTTCGGCATAATTCACGAAATGACTGAGTTGCCCGGCCATTGGCCCCTGGTTCCCGGTCTGCCAGAAGAGCCATTCCAGTGCTTCTTTCTGACCATGCGGGTCGCCGGGAATGAAACGACCGGTCTTGTTGGCCAGATAAAACATGATGGCTCCAGACTCGAAAACCGTCATCGGTTTGCTTTCGGCATCATGGTCGACGATAGCCGGCATCCGGTTGTTCGGGCTGATCGCGAGAAATTCCGGCCTGAACTGGTCGCCCTTGCCGATATTGACCGGGTGAACGGTGTAGGGAAGGGCCAGCTCCTCAAGCAGAATCGCGACTTTCCAGCCATTCGGTGTCGGCCAGTAGTAGAAATCGATCATGTGGCACGGGCTCCAGTATACGGCATGATTGTACGAACATCGGAAATTGGTGGGCCCGGAGGGACTCGAACCCCCGACAACGCCGTTATGAGCGGCGCGTTCTAACCAACTGAACTACAGGCCCTTCACAGCCTTATGGCCGCAGTGCGCGGTGACGTCAACCGGTGTGACGGTTTGACCAGGGCGCTGCCGCAGCATGGTCGCCGGCTGGAACCAGACCGCCACTCCATGCCGGGTTGGCTCTACCAACCACCGATCCGCAGCCAGTCATCAAGCACTTCCATTTTCTCGACACCCCAGAACAACTCCTTTCCGACCCGGAAAGTCGGGGATCCAAAGACCCCGAGGGCGATTGATGCGTCGACTTCTTCGCGGAGCAATGATGCGGCTTCGCCGCTATCGATCCCGGCCTGCAACTCCTGTAAATCCGCGCCAGCCGATACGGCGGCCGCCATCATCAACCCGGGTACGGAAATGTCTTTGTCGCGGCGCCAATGGGCGTCGTAAAGCGATTTCGCGACCGCTTTGGCAAGCTTGGGGCGATGGGTTTTCAACCAGCAAACCGCACGGGCCGGCAACAACGGATTGATTTGCGGCGAGCCGGCTGGGCGGCCGACTTCAATACCGTGCCGGCGTGCATAACGTTGCATGTCATTCTGGATATAGGGTCCCTTCAGCGGA
Organism: Thalassobaculaceae bacterium; assembly: GCA_963422445.2. GTDB lineage: Bacteria > Pseudomonadota > Alphaproteobacteria > Thalassobaculales > Thalassobaculaceae. The sequence continues at coordinate 5,797,952 of OY729512.2, read as the reverse complement.
GTCTCTGCGACTGGCGGCAGTCCCATGACCTTGAGCACAGAAATACCAAGAAGGATTGGATGCCATTCGCAGTCATGACCGTAGGCTGCGGCAAGCGCGTCGACCCGCAAACTGCCGAAATATCCGAATGGCGACAGGAAATCGAAATAGAAATGAACTTTGCGATCGGCGGACATGGGGAACTCCGGATCGGGAATCGCTGATATTGCTGTCAGGATACAGGATTGTGTCGTCAATTGAAACGCCCGGCTGGGCGGCTACCCGCTGACGCCTAGGTCCGGATTGTGATGCCTTGGTGACTCGGCCATTCCTCAGCCGGGCGACGCCCGCGAATTTGTTGCCTTTTTCAAGCTCACGCTATAGCCTGCCCGCCCCGCAGAGAAGGAGCCGATGATGGCGACGGAGATTTTCGAAAGCGTTTTCGATCAGGCCCGTGCCTGGCCCTTCGAGGAGGCCCGGAAGATCGTGAAACGGCTTGGCGTCAGGGGTCCCGAAAAGGATCACGTGGTTCTTGAAACCGGTTATGGGCCGTCCGGTCTGCCGCATATCGGCACCTTTGGCGAAGTGTTCCGCACAACGATGGTGCGCAACGCCTTTGCCAGGTTGAGTGATGTGCCAACTAGGCTGATCGCGTTCTCCGACGATATGGATGGATTGCGCAAGGTTCCGGACAACATTCCCGACAGCGGGATGGTTGCCGAATTCCTCAACAAGCCGCTGACCCGTGTTCCGGATCCATTTGGTACACATGAGAGTTTCGGCCATCACAACAATGCCAGACTCCGGAGCTTTCTGGATTCCTTCGGATTCGAATACGAATTCCTGAGCTCGACCGAGTGTTATACGAGTGGGCGTTTCAACGATGCGCTGATGCTCGTGCTGCGCAATTATGACGCGATTATGTCGGTCATGCTGCCGACCTTGCGGGCCGAACGGCAGCGCACCTACAGTCCGTTCCTTCCGATCTGCGCGCGCACCGGCAATGTCCTGCAAGTGCCGATCATCGCACGCGACGCGGATGCCTGTACCATCGTCTATCGCGATCCGGACACCGGCGCAAATGTCGAAACCCCGGTGACCGGCGGGCATTGCAAGCTTCAATGGAAAGTCGACTGGGCAATGCGCTGGCATGCGCTCGGTGTCGACTATGAGATGGCCGGAAAGGATCTGATCGAGAGCGTCAAGGCATCATCGAAGATTTGCCGCATTCTTGGCAGTGCGCCACCGGACGGATTCAGCTATGAACTGTTTCTCGATGAGCATGGCCGAAAAATCTCGAAATCCGAAGGCAACGGTATCGCGATCGAGCAGTGGCTCAAATACGGTCCGCCGGAGAGTCTGTCGCTGTTCATGTTCCAGAATCCGAGACGCGCAAAGCGGATGTCGGCCGATGTCATTCCGAGAGCGACTGACGATTATGTCGCCTTCCGCGCTGGCGCCGCCGATGCCGCTCCGGCCAAGATCGTTGAAAACCCGGCCTGGCACCTTCATGGCGGTGCAGTACCCGAGGACGACGTGCCGCTTGGTTTCGGGCTCCTGCTCAATCTCGCCAGCGTCTGCCACGCCGAGGATGTCGATGTAATCTGGGGTTATATACAGCGCTACGCGCCGGATGCTTCGCCGGAAGCCAATCCGTTCCTTGATCATCTCGCCAAGCACGCCGTGCAGTATTATCAGGACGTCATACGTCCGGACAAGGTCTACCGGACACCCGACCCGGTCGAAAGGATGGCGCTAGAGGATCTTGCCGCCGCGTTATCGGACCTTGCCTCCGGCACGCCAGCTGAAGACATCCAGACAACGGTCTATGAAGTTGGCAAGCGGCATCCGTTCGAAAACTTGCGCGACTGGTTCAAGGCGCTTTATCAGATTCTCCTGGGCCAGGATCAGGGACCGCGCTTCGGGTCTTTCATTGCGGTCTACGGACTGCCCGAGAGTATCGCGATGATCACGCAGGCGTTGCAGGGCGCTGAAAGGTCTGACTGAGGGATCTGCCTCCCGGTCGTACTCAACAGTTGAAGCCTGGATTTTCCCGTCGCAGCTTTCGCAACAGCGCCGGCCATTCCGTCTGCCCGATGGGACGGTGCCCAGCTGCGCTTATCGCCTTGCGGGAGCGTTCGATCGAAACCTCCATGACAGCGGTCGGGATGTCCTGCGCAATGGCTCCGGCCTGCTGGAACGAAAGCTGGAAGCGGCAGGCGCGTTCGGCGCGATACATCCAGACGAACGCCTCGGCGATGGTGCGTCCGACCGTCAGCAGGCCATGGTTGCGCAGAATCAGCACATTGTGCTCGGCGAGATCGGTAATGAGCCGTTCGCGTTCCCCATGATCCAGAGCTGGGCCTTCATAGTCATGATAACCAGTCTGGGCGATAACGGCGAGGGCCATCTGGGTCAGCGGAAGAAGGCCGTCCCGTTGGGTTGCGACGCCGAGACCGGCGGCGGTATGGGTGTGCATGACGCAGCCGGCGTCCGGTCGGCCAATATGCACGGCGCTGTGGATGGTGAATCCGGCCGGGTTGATACCGAAACCGGAGCCCGACAGGAGATTGCCGTCGGTGTCGGCCTTGACCAAACTTGACGCTGTCATTTCCTCGAACATCAGACCGACAGGGTTGATCAGGAAGTGCTCGTCCATGCCCGGAATGCGGGCCGACAGATGAGTTGCGAGCATGTCCGACCAGCCGTACAGATCGACCAGCCGAAATGCAGCCGCAAGATCGACGCGGGTTTCCCATTCGGCGGCGGTCATGTCACGGATGGGAACAACGGTTTCCGGCATCATGAACTCTCCGACAAGAAACGAAACCCTACCAGCGGACTCAGGTGGCCGAGGATCGGGCGTCTTCCCGGATCATGTCGGCAGCTTTTTCGGCGGTCATGATGACTGGGGCGTTGATGTTGCCGGACGGCATGGTCGGGAAGATCGAGGCGTCGGCGATGCGCAAACATTTCATGCCATGGACCTGCAACCGGTCATTGACCACTGCCATCGGATCATGGCCCATCTTGCAGGTACCCATGGGATGGTAGGTCGTGGTGCCGGTGTCGCGGGCAAACTGCAGAAACTCAGCGTCGCTCTTGACGTCCGGACCCGGTCCCATCTCGTAAGACACATAACGGCCAAGGGCCTCGGTCTGGCCGAGCGCGCGGCACAGTTGCAGTGCTGACACCAGCGTATCCTGATCGAGTTTCTGATCGAGAAAGTTCGGCCGGATCTTCGGGGCCTCATGGGAGTCCGGGCTGCCGATATGGATCGTTCCCTGGCTTTCCGGCCGACATTGATAACAGGTGACGGTCATGCCCGGTTCCTTGTCAAGCTCGCGGTCAACCGGAGATTTGTAGCTGCCATGGGCAAAGAACAACTGAACATCCGGCGTCTCGACCTCCGGGCGGGTTTTCATAAAGCCATGGCCAATACCGGCGGTCCAGGTCAGGAGACCGCGGCGCCATATTGCCCATTTCAAGACTTCCTTGACCAGCGAAAGCCCGCGGGTCTGTTCGTTCAATGTAATCGGTTTGTTGACCCGCCAATTGACACGGGCTGCAAAATGGTCGCGGTAGTTCTCACCAACGCCCGGCAACTCGTGCACGACATCAATTCCATGCGCCTGCAGCAGTTCCGGTCGTCCGATCCCGGATAGTTCCAGAAGTTGCGGCGACTGTACCGCGCCGGCCGAAAGGACGACCTCCCGGTTGGCGCGCTCCGCCCTGGCGGTACCGTTGATGTCATAGGCAACGCCAACGGCCCGCTTGCCTTCGATCAGGATCTTTGTCGCAAATGCGCCGGATACGACAGTCAGGTTCGGCCGCGACCGCGCCGGATCCAAGAATGCCCTGACCGTGCTCTCGCGACGGCCGTTGCGCTGTGTGATCTGATAATAACCGAATCCGTCCTGTTTTTCGCCGTTGTAGTCGGGATTGCGTGGATAGCCGAGCTCGATACCGGCGTCGATGAAGGCGTCGATGATTTCGTGCCGCTCATACATGTCGGCAACATTGAGCAGACCGTTACGGCTGCGGTATTCGTCAGTGCCGCGTTCGAAATTTTCCGATTTCCGGAAATACGGCAGGACATCGGTGAAGGACCAACCGCGATTTCCGAGCTGCGCCCATACGTCATAGTCGAGCGCCTGGCCGCGGACATAAAGCATGCCGTTGATTGAACTCGAGCCGCCGAGCACGCGGCCGCGCGGGATCGAGATCTTTCGGCCGGAGACATTGTCATCCGGTTCCGTCCAGAAATTCCAGTTGTATTTCGGGTTGTTGAGAGTCTTCGTAAAGCCGACCGGAACATGGATCCACAGGCTGTTGTCCTTGCCACCGGCCTCAAGCAACAGCACCCTAGTGTCCGGATCCTCACTCAACCGGTTGGCCAGCACACAACCAGCCGACCCGGCCCCGACAATGATGTAATCATAGGCCATGGCCTCAACTCCCACGGTCGCAATATCCAGCATTCCGCTCCATGCAGAATGGGCCCAATTGATCCGGTTTTCCATCACGAATGCACTATTTGATCTGGACCGCTTTCACCTTGTCCGCACCCTGGTTTCTCCTGTTCGATGTGGCAAAGAACAGGAGGGCGACTGACATGACTATCAGCAAGCGGCTTGAAGGAAAAGTTGCGATCGTCACCGGCGGGGCATCCGGGATTGGCGCGGAGACCGCCCGCAGTTTCGCCGCGCACGGCGCATCGGTGATGCTCGCCGATATCCAGGACGAGTCTGGTGCGGCCGTCGTCGCGGAAATCACCGACGCGGGTGGAATCGCACAGTACCGGCACCTTGATGTCGCCGATGAATCGGCCTGGGTCGATCTGGTTGCGGAGACGGTACAAGCCTATCGCGCGCTGCACATTCTCGGTAACATCGCCGGGATATCGGGGCGCGATCCGAACATGGTGGTCCAGACCGGCATGACCGCGGGTCCGAAGCTTGAGACCCAAACACTTGAGCAATGGAACCGGGTCATGGAAATCAATGCGACCGGCGTGTTCCTTGGCACCAAGGCGGCGATACCGGCGATGCGTGAGAGTGGTGGTGGTTCGATCATCAATATCTCGTCGATTTGCGGCATTGTTGGTAGCCATGCCAATGCCGGTTATCACGCGTCAAAGGGCGCGGTCAGGATCTTTTCGAAGGCGGCGGCGCTGCAATATGCGTCTGACGGAATCAGGGTCAATTCTATTCATCCGGGTTTCGTCGATACGCCGATGACCAAGCCAGGTCACAGCAATAACGAGGTCGCGAGACTGCGTCTTGAAGCGACACCGCTCGGTCGCTTTGGCAGTCCATCGGATATTGCCATGGGCTGTCTGTATCTGGCGTCGGATGAATCCGCATGGGTCACCGGGAGCGAACTGGTGATTGACGGCGGGATGACGGCCAACTGACAGCTAGTGGATTGATCGTTACAGATATATTCGTTATTGTATTCTTCTGATTTGTCGATCATGGAGGTCTGCAAGATGCGCCCTGGTGTTTCATTCACGCTCACTTCAGACGACCGGCGTCGCCTTGAAACGGTTGTCTCGGACCCGAAGAGCCCGCAGAAGCACGTCTGGCGGGCACGCATCGTTCTTCTGAGCGACGACGGGCTCGGCACGATGGCCATCATGAGAGAAACCGGCAAGGCGAAGAACAGTGTCTGGCGCTGGCAGGATCGCTTCATGGAAGAAGGTGTGGACGGACTTCTGCGGGACAAGACGCGCCCGCCGGGCAAGAAGCCTCTGGCTCCTGAGCAGGTGGCGAAGATCGTAGGGTTGACCCACACCCCGCCGCCTCACGCGGCGACCCACTGGACGCTGCGGGCGATGGCGAAGGCTGTGGGGGTTGCCGCTTCGACGGTATGGGCGGTCTGGCAGGCGCATGGCCTGACGCCGCACCGCTGGCGGCAGTTCAAGCTTTCGAACGATCCCGCCTTCGTCGAGACGCTGACCGACATCGTCGGCCTCTACGTTGCGCCGCCGGCTCACGCGGTCGTGCTGTCGATCGATGACAGGTCGCAAATTCAGGCACTTGACCGCACACAGCCCGGCCTGCCGCTGAAGAAAGGCCGCGGCGCCACCATGACACATGATTCCAGGCGCAACGGCACGACGACGCTGTTTGCCGCCCTGACCGTGCTCGACGGCACGGTCATTGGCCAGCACGCCAGTCGGCATCGCCACCAGGAGTTCCTGAGATTCCTCAACCGCATCGAGCGCACGATACTCGCCGGCGTCCCGGTCCATGCCATCCTCGACAATGACGCCACTCACAAGCACAAGGATGTCCAGGTCTGGCTCGCACGCCATCCGCGCTGGACCTTCCACGTCACCCCCACCTCGAGCTCGTGGCTGAACGCGGTCGAAGGCGTCTTCGCCAAGCTGACACGACGCCGTCTCAAATACGGCGTCTTCCGCTCCGTACCCGAACTCCAGGACGCCATCCGCCACGTCATCGACGAACACAACACCACCGAAGCCAGGCCCTTCGTCTGGACCGCCGACCCCGATACCATCATCGCCGCAAGAAAAGAGAGATCTAAATGTTGAAATCAATCCAATAGCGCGGGTTCCGTGGGCGGTGGTTGCCACGCGTGACCGGGGACACTGTGGAAAACCGCTCCGTAATCTGGCAAACTTTGCAAACGTTGCGGGATGTGATTGCGGGAGGATGTGATGATCAACAAGTTCACGACTGTCTATGCCGGACATATCGATTTGCCGGATATGGGTCAGCACGCCACGCCAGCCAACGAACGGCGGTTCGGCAATGATGAACTGGTCTCGGTATTCGAGAAGACCGAGGCGATAGCCAAGACTATGGACAAGTACGGCTACGACATGCTGTGGCTGGCGGAACATCACTTCCAGCACGAAGGTTACGAGGTCATCCCGAATTTGCTGATGGCGGCGGTCCATCTTGCGCATCTTACGGAACGGCTGAAGATCGGCTGTGGTTTCAACATCACGCCGATGTGGCATCCGCTGCGCCTTGCGGAGGACTTCGCGACCGCCGACATCATGACGAAGGGCCGCACCGTGTTTGGAGTCGGGCGCGGTTACCACACCCGTGAGGTCGAGACCTTCGGCGCGCCGATGATGGATCAGACGGCCAATCGAGACCTGTTCGAGGAGCAGGTCGAGATCATTTTCAAGGCTTTCAACAATGAGTCGTTCTCCCATCGCGGCAAACATTACACATTGCCGCCGGAGGTTCCGTATCGCGGTTACGACCTCAAGGAACTGACACTGGTGCCGCGGCCGGTCAACCTGCCGGTGGAATGCTGGCAGCCAGTGGTGAGCGCCAACCCGCGTGGTCTTGATTTCATGATCAGGCACGGGATCAAGGGCGCAGTCGGCGGCGGCGCCGCGACGATGTCCGAAGGTCCGATCCAGGCCTATCAGCAGGCTGCGGCCCGGGCGGGGCAGGATCTCAAGCTTGGCGAGAATCTGACAGTCGGGTTGTTTTTCTACCTTGCAGATTCGCGGGAGCGGGCGGTTGCGGCAATCACGCCGTATTACGAGGAACACGTGAAGATGTTCGGTCCGCTTGGTTTTGTGCCCGGGCTGACCGAGGACAAGGTGAAAGTCAGCCAGGGCCGTGGAGGCTGGTACGAGGCCGGCGTGCCGACCGTGCAGCATTTCATGGACCTCGGTGCCTGGTTTGCCGGCACGCCGGATGAACTCGTGGTCCATTTGCAGAAGCTCGAGGAACGGTATCCCGGCATGGAGCACATCAACCTGTCCTGTTCCATGGGGACACCGCAGGCGGTCATGCTGGAGCAGTATCAACGGTTGGCCGAAGAGGTCATGCCGCATTTCGGCGGCGGCACCCGGGCCATGGCTGCCGAATAACCGGTTTAACGAATTGGGGATACCGCTTATGCACGTGGCTCCGGTGAAACGCACATGTAGCGTTCGGCGTGCCGGGAATAGTCGACCTCGGGGGCAACATCGTGTGCCACCGGAGCCACGTGCATAAGCGGTTTGGGGATTTGTTGCGGACGACCGGCAATATCGGATGGTTGACATCGCCGGATCAACCAATAGCTGGGTGAATGTTGGATCTACTCCCCGCCCGGATCGTTTCAGAGGCGTCCGTCGCAGCCTGTGTGGTGGCGGCGTGATGCTCCCGAACCGGACTTGCCGCGCATTGACGACGGTGTTGCACCATTTCCCTGAATCAGATCAATTCCGCGCTGGAATGAATAGTTTGTTAAGCGCTTATCCTGGGTCTTGCAAGAACCTGTCGCGCAGTCGCCGCATGCCTTTCAACCACCAGTCATAGTCGTTGGCTTTGCGCTGAATATATTCGCGAACCTGGGGATGCGGGAGGATAAGAAACTCTTCCCGTTCCATGGTTGCAACTACACAGTCAGCGAGTTCCTCTGGTTCGATCATGCCGTCGACACTGGCGACATCGCCATCGCGACCGGCTGTCATCGCGGTGCGAACCGATTGGGGGCACAGGACGGAGACCCGAAGGCCCTTGTCGCCGTAGCGGATAGCGAGGGTCTCGGCGAATGCCACCGCAGCATGTTTGGTTACGGCATAACTTGCCGAGTCGATCTGACTCAGGAGACCGGCTGCCGAGGCGGTATTGAGCAGATAGCCGCTGCCACGGTCAAGCATACCAGGGATGACAGCGCGGGCAGCATAGATATGGGCCATCACATGGATCTGCCAGTTGATATTCCAGACGTCATCAGAGGTTTCTTCCCAGCCGTAACGCGCCAATCCTGCGTTGGAGCAGAAGATGTCGACCGGACCGTGAGCGTTCTCGGCCGCAGCCACCAAGTTCAGGATATCAGCCTCGTTCGAGACGTCGCATCGGACAGCGAGACCATCAATCTCGGTTGTGACCTTGGCGAGAATCGTGTCCTGGATATCGCCAACCGTGATTCCGGCCGCACCCTCGGCCCGAAAACGTCTTGCCAGCGCGCGTCCGATTCCGCTTGCGCCGCCGGTTATGATCACATTTTTTCCCGATAGTTTCATGATGATCCTTCTTGGATGGTCTTCCACGTAATGCGTCCTGGTGCTTGCGCATAACAGGAGGGTACTACTTTTTCGTGCCCTTGTCGTCTGATCGTCTGCCGTCCCACTATAAATCTAGATACTCTACGAATAGTATGCGAGAATCCATAATGCACCAGATGCGGTTTTCGGTTATGCTTTAGGACCTTTGTGGTAAATTAAACCCGGTTCACTAGACGCAAATTACCCGCAAATCTGACTTATGTATCGGTCGTTACAATTCAGAACCGTGGTGCGAGACACTCGCTTTCATTTCTGATTGTTATCGACATATTGTCCATATTTCCGGGATACCCTTGATCATTCCGAAGTTTTCCTGGCGTAGGTAAGCGCGGGATTTCGTTCTCCCGGATTACCAAGATCTCGCTGTTTCGCATGAATATTGCAGGTTCTTGCAGTTATCTTTTTCATGGTGTATTTGAATACATTAGCGAAGTGCTCAGCTGTTTCGAGGCTGTTGCTAACAACCAAGAGTTGAGTGATCACGTCGTTGATCAGAAAACGATATCAAGTTTACGAATCCGGGATATGGACTTGATATTTGAATTCAAGAATCAAGGTCATTTGTCGTCATTTGAGAATCCTGAACTCAGGCGTTTCTTACGGGCTTTTTCACGTTCAACTTTACACGATATGGCATTCCCTCTTCGTCTTGCATCCCACATCCATGCCAGCGAGGTTCTTGCCTCCATGTCGTTCTCATCTGTCTCTGGCATATCGCGTCTCCGCTGTTTGCTGTGACTTCAAATATTTGCACGAACGAACCGGACAGCACAAATTGATCCGGCAGCCCCTTGGAGCCTTGGCGTTTTCGGATTCCAGAGACCGCATGTATCCATGACGGCCTCATGCTAATGATATTAACGACGGCCTCATGCTAATGATATTAACGCGACTATGCAGAAATTTGTTGCCGGGACACAAAAAATCTCGAAAAATCCAGGGGTGAGGGTTCCTGGTCAGGTCATGAGGAAAGTCACCGGGCGTCTGAAGTTAATTCCCGCTGGCTGTGCCAAAACCTTGGCAGCTCGTCCGTAGCCTTATTCGTAACGCCAATTTGAAGAGTTCAGTCATGCCGTCAAGCGAGCGATTTCCGAGCACCGAGTATCTCCATCGCGCCGCCCGCAAACGTCTCCCGAAATTCTCCTACGACTACGTCAATGGTGGAACCGGACCGGGGGTCGGGCTAGAACGCAATCGTCGGGCACTCGATCAGGTCACCTTGTCACCACGCTATGTCACGGATTGGCAGCCGGTGGAAACCGAGGTTACCCTGTTCGGTCGCACCTACGCTCGACCGTTCGGAATCGCGCCGATGGGGCTGGCGGGCCTGCAATGGCCGAATTCGGAACTGCATCTGGCCCGGGCTGGACGCACGGCGAATATTCCGGTTGCGCTCAGCACCGCCTGCACCGTCGATATCGAAAACTTTGGCGCCCTTGCCGGAGACAACGCTTGGTTCCAGCTTTATCCACCGAAGGACGAGGCGATCAACGACGATTTGATCAAACGGGCCTCGGATAGCGGGTTTACGGCACTTTTAGTCACAGTGGACGTCCCGTCCCGCGGCTGGCGGCCGCATGACCGCTACAATGGCCTTGCAGTGCCGCCACGTTTTACACCGTCAACAGTCTGGCACGCCATGGCGCATCCGCGATGGAGTCTCGCTACGCTTGCGGCCGGTATTCCGCGCTTCAGGACACTTGGCCGCTATGCGCCTTCGAAAACAATGCGCGGCATGGCCGAATTCGTGGGCGAGCAGTTGGGCCGGCCGGTAACGACGGATCGGCTGAAACGCATTCGTGACCGGTGGCAGGGGGACTTGATCATCAAGGGCGTGATGCACCCGGCGGACGCCGAGGCGGCAATCGGTATCGGCTACAACGGCATTCTGGTGTCCAATCACGGCGGACGGCAGCTTGATGCCTGTCCGGCGCCAGTCGAGGTGTTGCCAGAAATCGCTGCCGTGATAGCAGGCCGGGCGATGGTCCTGGTCGACAGCGGATTCTCCAATGGTCTCGATATCGTGCGCGGGTTGGCCCTCGGTGCGGATTTCGTGCTCTGCGGCCGAGCTTTCATGTGGGGCCTGGCCGCGCTTGGCGCGCGCGGGCCTGACCATGTCGTTGACATGCTTGCAGATGAACTCGAACTGTCGCTGACCCAGATCGGTTGTCCCAGCGTTTCGGACCTTGACGGGACGTGGCTGGCCGGCAATGCGGCGTTATTGCAAGATTCATCGGTGCAATGAATATACCGCTGAAGATGCGCTTTTGCCGAAGCGGAGCTGCCGGTGCCCGGGTTAACCGTTCGAGAAGGTCGGGATGGCAGGGCTGTGACACTTGCCATCGTGCAAACGTCACGGTTACCTTCTTTCTTCCGATCGCCGTTATCTCGTCGGTGCAGAGCACATGACGTCGAATTCAGTTCCGCCCATGCGAAGTTTGTGTTGGATTGAGAAAGTTCTGAATGAGGGTCAAGACTGAACAAGGCCCGGCAAAGAAACCTTTATCGTGAACTGGGTGGTCCTGAATGGCGACTGTCACTTGAAGGCGCCCGATTCGCGCGGTCGATCACATAATCGGCATGCACGAGAAAAACAGGGCGGGCTTAGCGTAGGATTGCCGTGCCTGCCGGTCTCCAGGGCCTTGAAATAGCGCAGTCGGTTCCAGACCAGCCTGCCGATATAGCGCTCGTTGTTGATCCGCCCGGTGCTGCGCTTCGCATGACCGCGAGGGGTAGAATCGGTCCATAGTTTCCCCGACGGGCCGGGGATGCCCCCGTCGTTGAGGCGCCGCGCGATCGCTCGCGGGCTGATCTTGGCGGAAAATTCCCGGAACATCCGGCGCACGACTTCGGCTTCCGCCTCGTTGATGGTGCGTCCGCCACGGACTAGGCCGTGTTGACGAATGATCGAAGCATAATCCATGCTGAGACAATGTGGACAAATGCGAGGACCGTCCGAGCGAGCTTGTCATAGCGTGTGGCAATGCGACGGAATTGTTTGAGCTTGTTGAAGAATCGCTCGGCCTGCTGGCGCCGCTTGTACTTTTCTCGATCGTGATGAATCGTCTCAGTCCGGTTCGACCGGGCGGGAATCACGGCTTCGACGCCCTGGTCGGCCAGCGCCTGGCGAATGCCCTTGCTGTCATACGCCTTGTCCATGACCGCAGCCTCCGGTGCGGGAGAGCTGGGCAAAGCCTTCCACAGCAGCTCGCATCCCACGCCATCATGGCGCTCGCCACCCGTCAACACGACGGACACACCGGTTCTTTCGTTGGCACAGGCCACGTGCAGCTTGGTGGAGAACCCGCCTCGGGAGCGGCCGGGAGCCTGGGCCTCCTGGCCGCCGTTTTTTACCGCGCCGGCGGCGTGTTGATGAGCGCGCACGATGGTCGAATCGATGAACACTTCCTTGAATGGTTCATCGTCTCCCTGTTGTCTCTGTTGCCAGAGCCGTGCCCGGAGGTGGCGCTTCTCCCAATGGCGAAACCGCTGAACCGCTTATGCACGTGGCTCCGGTGGCACACGATGTTGCCCCCGATGTCGACTATTCCCGGCACGCCAAACGCTACATGTGCGTTTCACCGGAGCCACGTGCATAAGCGGTCTGGGCAATTACCTTCCGGATCCTCAAAAGCGGCACTCGTATCGAGGATCGCCGCCTCGAGGAGGTCGAGGATCTGCGCAAATGTTTCGTCTTCGAAATCGCGCGCAGTCCGGAACACGCCGGACGCGCCCGCCATCACTATCGTCGGGCGCGACGAGATCAGGGCTCTGTAACACGAACGTCACAGGCTCCGGATCGTCAAGACACGGGCATCGCCGGATTTTACGCCCGACACTCGCATCTTCGTAGTCAATCTCGGCCGCTATGTCGGGTTCAAACCCTCAAAACGCCAGCCGATCCCGGGCGATCAGAAACTCTGGGCCGGCCTGCAACGACTCATGCAGGCGACAGCGGTGTTGCAGTCAACCTAGACATAGCGGACCAGGCCTGACTGCAATACTGCTGTGGTCTAAGGATTGTCTGAACAAGTCGGTTTTTCCGGGTATACGGGTGTCGTGGCCCGTGGATGAAACGCCAGAGCCCATCGGGGACGTGTTGTCGTGCCAGGAAATGGAGATTTCGATGCCCGAGTCGACCGTCCCCGCCGCCTTGCGGCGGTTGCGGACGGACTCCCCCCACGTCAGGCGGTGGCGCTGCGCCCCGCGATGAGCAGATTGGTGAACCCGAGCAGCACGGCGATGCGTTGCGTGTTCTTCGCCAGCCCCCGATGGCGCACCTTCGCGTAGCCGAAGTGGCGCTTCACATACAGGAACGGATGTTCCACCTTGGCCCGAACCGACGCCTTGCGCCTCTCCGCCGCCGCCTCCGGGCCCGCCTTGTCCAGCCCCCGGCGCTTGCCGGGCTTCATCGCCACCTTCCAGTCCACGTCCGTGTCCCGGTTCTCCGCGCGCTTGTCCACCCCCTGATAGCCCGCATCACCCCACACCTGCTCCTCGCCCCCGTGCAACAGCGCGTGCGCCGTCGCCACATCCGAGACAGTCGCCGGCGTCGTCTCCACGCTGTGCGTCAAGCCCGACTGCGCATCCACCCCGATGTGCGCCTTCATCCCGAAATGCCACTGATTGCCCTTCTTCGTCTGATGCATCTCCGGGTCCCGCTCGCCCTTGCGGTTCTTCGTCGACGACGGCGCGGCAATGAGACTCGCGTCCACGATCGTCCCCTTGCTCAAGCGGTGTCCGAGAGAGGCCAGATGCGCGTTGATCTCCTCGAACAGCGTCTCGCCCAGACCATGCGTCTCCAGCAAGTGGCGGAAATGCAGGATCGTCGTCTCGTCAGGCAGCGCACCCGAGAGGCGCAACCCCACAAACCGCCGTACCGACTTCACCTCGTAGAGCAGGTCCTCCATCCCAGGGTCGCTCAGAGTGTAGAACAGCTGCACGCAGTGCACCCGCAGCATCACGCTCAGCGGATAAGGCCGCCGACCGCGCCCGGCCTTCGGGTAGAACGGCTCGATGCGGGTCTCCAGCCGCTCCCAGGGAACCAGCCCGTCCATCGTCTCGAGAAACACCTCGCGCCGCGTCCGACGCGTCTTCAGGTCGTGCTCCAGCTCCGCAAACGTCGCTTGCTCCAAGGCTCGCACTCCACTCCGTCACCAATAAACCAATGTGCCAAAACCGACTTGTTCAGACAATCCCTAATGCGCCCGGTGCGGGGTCCGCAGCGGCGGACCCCGCACCATGATGCCGCGACAATGGCATCGACACCCCAAACTCTGGAAGCAGCAAGCCCCGCGCGCCAGACTCACTGGCTGCGGGGCTAGCCTCCTGAGCTTCTTGCAAAATTGCCGGCCCGACCGGTTTTTTGCCTTGTCGAGGCTGATTTTGTTGTCGAGGGCCTGGGTTTCGGGGCCACCTCGTGGTCTGTTGTGTTTCTACAACAACAAGATACCGAGGAGGTGACCCCGATGACCCTTGGCTCGACCCTATCCGATCTCTGGCACCGATTTCAAGGGGACCTTTTCCCTGCGTTGGCCGAGGCGGTCGGTCCTCTCCTGGAGACGCACAAGCGCTTCGTGACAGCTCTCGATCTCGTCAAGGTGGAGGGCTTCGTCGATGAGGTGTGGACCGGTCCGGGTCGGCCCCGGGAGGATCGCCGGGCGCTGGCCCGTGGCGTCATCGCCAAGGCGGTATGGGATCTGCCGACGACCCGCCACCTGATCGACAGGCTCAAGGTGGACCCGACGTTGCGCCGACTGTGCGGCTGGTCGCGTGTCGCGAAGATCCCGAGTGAAGCGACGTTTTCGCGGACGTTTGCCGAATGGTCGCAGTCCCGTCTTCCGGAGAGGATGCACGCGGCTCTGGTTGCAGAGACACTGGGCGATGCGCTCATCGGCCACGTGTCGAGGGACCCGACGGCCATCGAGGCCCGGGAGACGCCGGCCCCGAAGCCGAAGGCCAGGACGCCGAACCGCAAGCGCGGCCGGCCCCGCAAGGGCGCGGAGAGGACGAAGGAGCCTGGGCGTCTCGAACAGCAAGCGAACGGGATGGATCTCGATGAGATGCTCGACGCGCTGCCGAAGGTCTGCGATCACGGGGCAAAGAAGAATGCTAGGGGGTCCTGGAGGCCTGGCGCGGTGACAAGCTGCCTATCGACACAGCAGACTGCGGGGTGCCGCTGAGGACCGTTCTCACCTCGGCATCCGTCCGTGACAGCCCGGTCGCGATCCCGCTGGCGATGATGACCGCCGGGCGTGTGACCAATCTCTACGATCTCATGGACGCGGCCTATGATGCCAGGGAGATCTACCAGATGAGCGAACGGCTTGGCCATGTGCCGATCATCGATGTCAATCCGCGCCGGGACAAGGACCTCAAGGAGGAGCGAGACCGGGAGGCCCGGGCCCGGCGTGCAATAGGCCATGTCGATCCCGAGACCGCGCGGGTCCGGATCCGGTCCGGTGTCGAGAGGACCAACGCCCGCCTCAAGGATGAGTGTGGCGGGCGCCATGTCCGCGTCCGTGGACATTCCAAGGTCGCCTGCCATCTCATGTTCGGCATCCTGGCCCTGGCGGCTGACCAGTTGATACGTCTCGCCGTCCCATAGCGCGCTCCGACAACGCATGCCGACCCTTCACGGACCTCTCGAAGAGAGTGGCCCGGAGAGGCGTGTCCCGATGTCCACAAAGGTCCCTGTTCGGTCTCATCATCTCTGATGAGACACTGAGAATTCATGGATTCCGACCTCCAGGTGCAGAGGTGAACGGGATCAACCGACCGATCCGGGCTCACCGGACCCTGGGGGCAGGAATTTTGCAAGAGGTTCTCATATCTGGTATTCAAAAGCTGTGTCGACAATGCGGTAATGACAGGTCCTGGTCGACAGGGAACGGTCTCGATATTGTGCGCGGGCTGGACCTCAGTGCGAATTTCGTGCTTGGCGGTCGGGCTTTTACGTGTGGGGCCGTACTTCACTCGCGCGGGCCTGACACGTCGTTGACATGCTTGCTGATGAGCTCGAACTGTCGCTGACCCAGACGGTTGTTCCCGGATCTCCGGCCTTGACGGCACATGGTTGCCCGAAGACCCAGCATTGTTGCAAAACTCGATGATCTAATGAATACGGCCTTGTGAAGTCTGTCGTACTTGTACATCTAAGGCGTGGGCTGCGCAGACCTGACAGATGATGGCGGCTTGGATGTGGATGAAATGCAATCAGGACCCGGCTAATTCGGCCCGAGCAGGAAGAACCTGAGCCACACGCTGCGGCCCGGATTGAATCTTGCTTGCAATGATATCTGTCCGGTCATAGGGATTGGGGATGATCGGGACGGAGTTTGCCTGAATGTGTGGAATTGTCGGACTTTACCTGAAGAACCCTGATTTTCGATCCGATCTCGGACGTCTGTTCGCGCCGATGCTGGTCGAAATGACCGAACGTGGACCAGACAGCGCGGGCATCGCGGTCTATCGCGTCATGGCGAACCCGAAAACCGCCAAGGTCACGGTGTATAGTACGGAACCGGATCTTGACTGTACAGATCTGGCTAGGGCAGCAAGTGCAGGATTAGAACGTACGGTCACCGTCGCACCGGTTTCGTCACATGCGGTCTTGCAGGTCGATGCAGACGCCACGGTCCTCCGGTCATGGGTCGAATCGGAATGTCCGGACCTGCAGGTCATGAGTTCTGGCCGGTCGCTGGAAATCTACAAGGAGACAGGCCTGCCGTTCGATGTGCTGAACCGTTTCGGTGTCAGGACCATGTCCGGATCGCACATGATCGGACATACTCGAATGGCGACCGAAAGCGCCGTGACGACCGAAGGCGCTCATCCTTTCAACACCGGTGATGACCTTTGTCTCGTCCATAACGGTTCGTTGTCCAATCACCACCGGCTGCGGGACTGGTTGCGAGAGCATCAGGGCGTGCGCTTCCAGACCGACAACGACAGCGAAGTCGCAGCAGGGTATCTGACCTGGCGGCTTGGCCAAGGTGCTGATATCAGGGAGGCTCTCGAGGCTGGAATCAGGGATTTTGATGGGTTCTATACGTTTGCCGTTGGTACCTACGACGGATTCTCTGTCCTGCGTGATCCGATTGCCTGCAAACCGGCTGTCATGGCCGAATCCGACGATTATGTGGCGATGGCGTCGGAGTTCAGGGCGCTTGCTCGCTTGCCCGGCGTTGACGACGCTATAGTGTGGGAGCCGGCGCCAGGTAAGGTCTATTCATGGGGCCGGGCATGATAATGGCCGAGACGATAGATCTTGATATCGTGACCATTCGGGATCTGAATCGACGCCTGCAAGGTCGCGACGGACCGGTCGCCGGAGAGCGTTTCGCGGTCACCAACGCCAAGGGGCGGCATGCGCTCGCGGTCGGACTGACTGCTCCGATCGAAGTCTCGATCCATGGCCATGTCGGCTACTACTGTGCCGGGATGAATCAGGAAGCAACCATCACCGTTCACGGTAACGCCGGCACTGGTGTCGCCGAGAACATGATGTCGGGCGTTGTTCGCGTCATTGGCGACGCCAGCCAGTCGGCGGGCGCCACCGGCAACGGTGGCCTGCTGGTGATCGAGGGCACCGCGAGCGCCCGTTGTGGCATATCCATGAAGGGGATCGATATCGTTGTCGGCGGGTCGGTCGGTCATATGTCGGCCTTCATGGCCCAGTTCGGCAGTCTTGTGGTTTGCGGTGATACCGGGGCTTATTTGGGTGACTCGATCTATGAGGCGGAGCTGTTCGTGCAAGGACAGGTCAAAAGCCTCGGTGCCGACTGTATCGAGAAGGGCATGACGGAGACCGATGTTGACAGGGTACAGACATTGTTGAACCGTGCCGGTATTGCGGCGGATGCAGCGAAGTTTCGACGCTATGGTTCGGCCCGTGAACTTTATCATTTCAGAATCGACAATGCGGGGGCCTATTAGGCGTGACCATGACGGGCGAACGTCATATCCAGACATCGGCGACTTTCTCGCCTGAGGTGATCGCTGAAATCCATCGTGCAGCCGCGCAGGGACTCTACCATATACGAGGCGGTGGCGCCCGCCGGCCGGTGCCGGGATTTGATGATCTGGTGTTCCTGGGCGCCTCGGTATCCCGGTATCCGCTGGAAGGCTATCGCGAGCGATGCGATACCGATGTCACGATCGGCGCTCGGTTTGCATCCCGGCCGGTGCATCTGAAGATCCCGATTACGATTGCAGGAATGAGCTTCGGCGCCATCGGCGCGAATGCAAAACGCGCCCTTGGTCTCGGTGCGAGTGCGATGGGGACAAGCACGACGACCGGCGATGGCGGTATGACGGTGGAGGAACGCGAGGCGTCGGAGATTCTGATTTACCAGTATCTGCCGTCCAGGTATGGTATGGATCCCGACCAGTTGCGGGTCGCCGATGCGGTCGAGATTGTTGTTGGTCAGGGTGCCAAGCCCGGCGGTGGCGGCATGCTGCTTGGTCAGAAGATCACGGAACGGATTGCGGGAATGCGCCGGCTCCCGGCCGGGATTGATCAGCGCAGTGCATGCCGTCATCCCGACTGGACAGGTCCCGATGATCTCGCAATCAAGATCCTGGAACTGCGGGAAATCACCAATTGGGAAAAACCGGTCTACGTGAAGGTTGGTGCAACCCGTACCCAGTACGATGTTGCACTGGCCGTCAAGGCCGGTGCGGATGCCGTGATTGTTGATGGTATGCAGGGCGGAACGGCAGCCACCCAGGACGTTTTCATAGAAGATGTCGGCATTCCGACCTTGCCGGCGGTTCGTCTCGCAGTCGATGCGCTGAAGGAACTCGACATGCACCGCAAGGTGCAGTTGATCGTATCGGGCGGAATTCGGACCGGCGCGGATGTTGCCAAGGCTCTCGCCCTCGGGGCTGATGCGGTTTCGATCGGGATGGCAAGCCTTATGGCCCTCAACTGCAACGCTCCGCTCTATGAGGAAGATTATGTGGCGCTCGGAACCCGGCCCGGCGCCTGCAACATGTGCCATACGGGACGCTGCCCGGTCGGAATCGCGACCCAGGATCTTGATCTCGAGGCCCGGCTCGATCCGGAAGAGGGCGGCCGGCGTGTGCGTAACTATCTGTCCACACTGACCATGGAATGCCAGACCCTGGCGCGGGCTTGCGGAAAGAGCCATGTGCACAATCTCGAACCTGAGGATCTTGCGGCGCTGACTATCGAGGCAGCGGCAATGGCCCGGGTTCCGCTCGCGGGCACCGGATGGATTCCGGGTTGGCCGTGATGCGCCGCGCCGGGACAGAGTGAAGGGAACACCTAATGACGGGCAAACTCGACGCTTTCGCAAAGCAGCATGGTGTGAAGTATTTTCTGTTCAACTTCACCGACATTCGGGGCATGCAGCGTTCGAAGTTGGTACCGGCGGCCGCCGCTGGTGAAATGGAAATCGATGGGGCCGGCTTCGCCGGATTCTCGACCTATCTTGATATGACGCCGGCATATCCGGACATGTTCGCGGTGCCGGACACCGGCAGCGTCATCCAGTTGCCATGGAAACCGGACGTTGCCTGGGTGCCCGGAGATCTGGTGATGAACGGGCAGCCGGTGGAACAGGCCCCTCGACATGTCCTTAAGGTCCAGCTTGGGCGGGCCATGGCGCAGGGGCTGCGCATGAAGTCCGGTGTCGAAGCCGAGTTCTATCTGATCGACGCCGACGGAGCGTCGGTGTCGGATCCGAAGGATATCGATTCCAAACCCTGTTACGACCAGCAGGCGCTGATGCGCCGCTATGACGTCGTTTCGGAAATCTGTGATGCGATGCTCGCGCTTGGGTGGGGGCCGTACCAGAACGATCACGAAGATGGCAATGGTCAGTTCGAGATGAACTGGGCCTATGACGACGCCCTCATGACAGCCGATAGGCATGTCTTTTTCAAGTTCATGGTCAAGTCGATTGCCGAAAAGCACGGTCTTCGGGCGACCTTCATGCCCAAGCCGTTCCTCGGTCTCACTGGCAATGGCTGCCACGCGCATGTCTCCATATGGGATCCGGCGGGCGAGACCAATCTGTTTTTCGACTCGAGCCGTGAGCTTGGTCTGTCAGCACTGGCGCTGAGGTTTCTGGGAGGTGTTCTGCACCATGCCTGCGGGCTGTGCGCGGTCACCAATCCGATCGTGAATTCCTACAAGCGGATCAACGCACAGACAACCGTTTCCGGTGCGACCTGGTCGCCGAACACCGTAACTTGGTCGGGAAACAACCGGACGCATATGGTTCGTGTGCCTGACTCTGGCCGCTTCGAGTTCCGGCTGGCCGACGGTGCGGTCAATCCGTATCTCCTCCAGGCGGTGTATCTGGCGGCCGGCCTTGACGGCATTGAAAATGAACGCGATCCTGGCAAGCGCTTCGACATCGACATGTATGCCGAAGGGCACAAACTGCGCAGTGTCCGCAAACTCCCGTTCTATCTGCTGGACGCGATCCGGGCGTTCGATCGGAACAAGGATCTCAAGTTCGCACTCGGCGCGGAGTTTTCCGCGGCCTTCCTGAAACTCAAGATGCAGGAATGGGACAGTTATTCGCAGCAGCTGGGCGCTTGGGAGCGGGAGACGTCGCTGGATATCTGACAAGATTGTGAGTCATCCCCGAACGGCAGGGCAGGAAATCGGCGACCGGTTCGGCGGGAGAAGCCGCGAAGAATGCGGTGTTTTCCAGTTGATCGGCATCTTCGGGTTTCCGTCATTGCCCAATCGTAACCGGTCCTGATGAAGTCGTTCTCGCCTCTGTTGCGCCGGTTATACGTAAAATGTTGAAAGGGACTGTATCCTCTCATTACCGCATTGTTGGCACAGCTTTTGAACACCAGATATTGAGCAACCGGAAGCATAGGTAACACTATGGACCGGTTCCATGGGTAACAGTGTTCATTGTTTGTTTGGCTTCCGCGCGGCCCGGTCGGGCCGCGCGGAAGCCACGGAGTTTCCTGGTCCGGCGGTCGATGATGCCGAGATCGATGTCGGCGACGCGAAGGATCCAGTCGCCGCTGTCGGTCTCGCCGACGCCGCCGGTCTCGCCGGTGAACGTTTCGCTGATGAAGACGCGCTCGCCCCCACTTGATGGAGCCGTCGGTGCGCACCCGGCGCACCGCGTGCCAAGCGTCGTACCAGGTCTCGGCCAGGGGTTCGGGGCAGGCCTTCGGCGAGGGGCGCCAGAGCGCCGCGGTCGGTCGTTGGCCAAACGCCTCATGGGGGCAGTTGTGGTTGTAGTCCTGGCGGTCTCGGCCTTCAAGGTCCGATGTATGCGCTCGTGCCCCCCGTTCTGTCGGAGCTGGCCTGGCTCGATCCGTTCCAGCGCGATGCCGGCCTTGACCCAGCCGACAGAGAGCCGGGACAGCCCGCCCGCGCCGGTTCCGGCGAACGGTGCCCCGTTGTCCGAGCGCATCGCCAGCGGCAGGCCGTGGCGCGTGAAGAGCTGTTCGCGGATCGGGCGGACCTCCTCGGTCCGGGGCGGGACGATGACGCAGGCCAGAAGGTAACGGCTGTTGGCGTCGCTCACGGTCAGCGGGTCGCAGCGTTCGCCGTCGCTGGTGCGGAACCAACCCTTGAAGTCGATGCACCAGACATCGTTGGGCGCGGTGCTGACGGTACCGCCGGCAGGGTGCGGCCCCGCGACGACGGCGGGCGCGCACCAGCCCTTCCGCACGCAACAGATCGCCCATCGTGCTGGCCGCCGGCCACACCATGTCGGGATGCGAGCGCATCAGAACCGCGCGCAGCTTGCGCGGCCCCCAGTGGGGACGCTCACAGCGCAGGGCGACAATCGCCCCGGCGGTCTCCGGCGCCATGGATCGGCCGTGACGATGCGGCGCACGGGAACGCTCGACCAGGCTCTCCGGGCCTTGCTCGCGATAGCGACCGAGCCACTTGTAGCCGGTCTTGCTGCAGCGGGTCTCGATCGTGATGGTTCGTGTTGCGCAAGGCACCACACAGGTCGCAGTTCAACACTGTTATGTCAACAATGTATTAATGACAGGGTAGGGATACAGATCCGGGTCAGCTCAGATGTAGATGCCACGAGCTGGACAAAAATCCGGATTCTACAAATGCTTGTATCCTGATCATGCGATCCTGCAAGGAGAACCGGAAATTGAGACAGAAGCGGAGGAATGCCGGTCGATGCAATTATCGCAACGGTCCAACAATGCGTATTGCATATTGCAGGCAAAGGCTGCAAAGTTGATTACATGCGTAAGCACAAGCTAATGGCATCGCCACCGCCGGACAATCCTGATTGGCCGAAGGATTGGCGTGAACAGATCAAGGCCGAACTGGCAGACCAACTGGAAGACGGAGCGACGCTGTATGGTATCCGGTCGGATGGTACCTATATCGCCCGGACCAAACACGGGGATCAGGTCGTCAAGAAGCTTGCCCGCGAGACTGCTTGATTTGATAGGTCGGTGCCCTTCGCCATCCCGACGCTCTACGTTGTCGCCGGTCCGAATGGGTGTGGCAAGTCCACATTGACGCGCATCATCCGGTTTAGTGGTACCGAAGTCATCGACCCTGATGCGATTGCGCGCGACATGGTATCCGGCACACTTGGACAAGCAGGCCGCGAAGCCCTACGGCGACGCCACGCGGCACTCGGTGCTGGCAGAATGCATCTGGTGGAAACGACTCTCGCCGGCTTCGGAGCTCTTCGCCACATCGAGGCTGCGAGGACAAACGGCTACCGGATCGAATTGTACTACGTGTGCGTTGATTCGCCCGATCTGGTGCTCGACCGCATCCAGACCCGAGTTGCATCTGGCGGCCACGATGTGTCGGAGCAGGAAGTGCGGCGCCGGTTCGCTCGGTCGCTGGACAATCTGCCCGCCGCAATTGCACGGTCCGATCTGGTACGTCTCTACGACAACACGAACCCTGATGAGCCCCATTTCGAAGTCGCGGCCCGAAGTGGATCTGCATGGTGGATTGCAGAATTTCTACCGGACTGGACGATTGCGGCTTTTGCAGGTATGACGCTATCGTTCCCGTGACGCTGGTGCAGAATGCCGGATTCCGAGCAAACGCTCCCGTGTCAGCGATACCGGGCCCCTGAGCACATCCTCAGGGAAAAAATCGAGAGCCTGCGCAGAAAACGAGCAAGGTCACGGTGCCATCCTGACCTGTCATTACCGCATTGTTAGCCCATCTTTACCACCCTTCGCATAATCTTGTTTCACATCATGGGGTTATGATGGACAGAGTCGGCAAGTGGCACGACAAGTGCGCTTTTGAGGACCGGTTACAGACCGTCTTGCGTGTCCCTCCGGCAGTGGATCCGATGCCCAGGGCGTCGTAGCTCGCCTGCTGGGGCGGTTCGGCGCGAGTCACCTTGCGCACGTGCAGGGTGCGCTCGTCGGCGTGACGGCATGTGGCGGTGATGCGCTGCTGTCCTTCGAGGATGCGCCGTAACGTGGTCCAGCTCGCGTTCTCATCCGCTTGACGCAGCCGTTTTCGGATCACCTGCACGCGTTGATACGCGATCACGGTGATGAACAGATGCCCGTCGGCACGGATGGGCTTTGTGGTGATAGATCGGGCGTAGTCCGAGCTCCGGTTTCAGCGAGCGGAACACTGCTTCGAGGTCGGTCAGGGTGAAGTCGGTGCGCCACAGGGTGGGCTTCGTCCCAGTCGGTTTCGCTGCTGCGCAGGCAATACACGCCCGGGTGGGTCATCATTGAGCCGCGGCGCGCACGGCGGTGGCGCGTTCGCCGCTCTTGTCGGTGTCGCTCTCGAAGCGCCGGGCGATGCGCTCGGCGATGCCGCGCTCTTTGGCGGCGCGCTCCTCGGAGAAGCAGTACAACCGGACCTCTGTGCGTCGTCGGACAACCCCTTGTGCAGATGCACGCTGTGCGTCGACACGGTCTCGATGCGCAGCGCCGCTTCCGCGTCGACGGGCCGGGTGCGCTCGCGGCTGACCACCCGGTCGCGGTCACCCGGCTCGCGCAGCCCCCGCAACCGCTCCTCGGCGGCGATGCCGCGGGTCCATCACCACACGCGCATCGAGCATCTCGGCGCGCGTGTGGTGTTCGCGCACGTTGCCGGCGTAGACCTGCGAGCGGCGCCCGAAGGCGCTGGCGTCGAGCACCAGCCCCAGGGTGAGCAGCGGGCAATCGCTGCGCTTGTCCCTGGAGTGTCCGCGCCGCGCCTTCGAAGGAGGTATTGCTCAGGTCGTAGAGCGTGACGGTGGGCTGGAGGTCGAGCAGGTCCATTGCGCGGCCGAACAGATGGTGCTCGATGGCCTCGCGGTGCGCCATCAGTGCGTCGGAGGCGCGGTAAAGCCGCATCGGCCCGAAGGTGGCGAACTCCACCCCGAGCTGCTCCATCGCCCACAATCCCACGTGCTCGACGCCGACCGAGCGTGGGCGAAGCATCTCCAGGGACCCGACGTCGACCTGCTGGACGTCGCGCCCCGGCCCGCCGAAGAGGCGGGGGCGTGCGATTCCAGCGCCGGCGGGCAATCGGGAGGTAAGGAGAGTTGACCGGCGAGGAGGGCGGCGATGCGCCGGCACAGCACCGGCCAGTCGCTTCGCGCGACATCCGAAGTGTCGTCCCAGGGTGAGTAAGGTGCGCTGTCGCACCTTCACGCCGATGCGCTCGGAGCGCACGAGGCGGAAGGTGAAATAGTGCTCGTCGTTGCTGCGGGTCTGGGGCGCCGAATGAACAGGGATGCGCACGATAGCGGAGCGGCGCGACCGGAACAATACACATAAACCGCTTATGCACGTAGCTCCGGTTGCGAGAGTTTGCCGCGAGAAGTTGACTCCTACCGGTCCATTTGGACGGTTTTCGATCAACATGTTGATCAAGCCGGAGCCAAGTGCATAAGCTGTACACATAATATATTTGATGGCACTACATCGGCCGCATCGACAACACATCAATCAGTTACGTGAGAAAACTGGCCAAATCGAGCCGGATTTCCGCTTAATCGCGGCTCCTGAATGGTAAAGATGGGCTAACAGGTTTTGAATACCGTATGTGAGATTGTGCCCGCGGCTAGTGATTCTGCCTCGTCTTCTACAGTGTTTTTATAGACATTATTGCATTTCAATCAATTACAGACGCAAGAACTGTCTTGCCATTACTCGTTGTGATCTCCGCCGCGGTCATGGCCTCGTGGGCGGCCGGGTCAGGATGACACATTCGTATCGGTCTTCCGATTGATCTGACGCGTGATAGCCGGGAGCCGCACGCCGACATTCTGGGCGATCTTGCCGGCAACCCCGACGATCTTGCTGCGGACAACGAAGGTTGGCCGTGATGCCGGCGTCGTCCATACGGCGCAGCAAGGCGTTCCGGAGCACCAGCGCCGGGAAAGAACAGAAGACATGGCCGCAGAGGGTGGCGTCGATCTTGTGGAAGACCGGGCCGGTCTCGAGCCGGGATTTGCCGTCCGGAAGATCTGGCCAACCCTCCAGAGCGGCTTGTAGCGACATACAATATCGTCTGCGGCAAGACTGGTTGCTGCGCAGCACCCGGATCCTGTCGAACCTCTTTTCGTCTTCGATCTTGTCGGTATCGATCTCGAAGGTCGTGCTGTCGGCCTTGAGATAGCGCCGGAAGCCCGTGTTGCCGACGACACTCTTCGGCCTGCCGGTTTCAGCGTGTCCCTGCGCTTTTCCAGGAGTTGCGCCCGGGTCCGTTCATCCTTGCGCGCCTGCGCCGGATTGCGGCACACCACATAGCGCCGGACGATCTGGACCGGCGGTTCGGCATCCGGCGCGGTCGCGCACCAAGAATGTACTGCCCGCCCCGCGCTCCGACGGCGTCGATCATCGTTTTCGAGATCATCCCGGAACCGGCGACCAGACAGACCAAGCCCACCCGAAATACTGTTGCAGGCGTCCCGCAACCAGATCGAGCGTGGTCACGTCGGCGGTATTGCCCGGCCACATCTCGCAGCAGATCGGAATGCCGGCGCTGTCGATCACCATCCCGAGCACCATCTGTTTGCAGTCATTGCAGCGATCCTTGCTCTTGCCGTACTGGCCGAGGCTCTTGCCATCATCTCCGGTGAAGACCAGCGATGTCGTGTCGAACACGAGATCGAGAGTGGCAAACAGGTCGCGGCGGCTCTGGAACAGTTCCTCTTCAATCAGATCCCTGGTCCGGCGCGCGAGCCGGACCTCCGGGGTCTTGCCATGGTTTTCCCCCGAGCCAGCCCATGGCGCGATAGAGCTGATGCAGCGTGAAACCGTCCGTCGCCGGAACCGCCTGACCACATCCCTACTTCAGAGCGCTGCGGCCCGAACCGGAGACCATGAGCCGATGCAGCACGGTCAGGAATACAGCCCGTTCGACATCGAACTGATATTTGCGCCCCGACAACACCTCGCGAAGCGCATCCCGGCAGCCGGCCTCGCGGCACCAGCCTCGAAGATCAGGGCCGGTCCGATCGACATCACTTCGGCTTTGGGGTCGGCGCCGTGCTTCGCCAGCACCATGAGCCGGTCCGCGAACCGGCTCGCCGACTGGATCAGGCTGTCGACCTTGCCGGCCTCCGTGAGCGTATGGAGGCGCTCGAGATGGCGATAACCGACTGGCGGACGACCTTGCCGTCGCGGCGGTTTTAGGGATTGTCTGAACAAGTCGGTTTTGTCACAATTGGTTTCTTGGTGACGGAATGGAGTGCGAGCCTTGGAGCAAGCGACGTTTGCGGAGCTGGAGCACGACCTGAAGACGCGTCGGACGCGGCGCGAGGTGTTTCTCGAGACGATGGACGGGCTGGTTCCCTGGGAGCGGCTGGAGGCCCGCATCGAGCCGTTCGACCCGAAGGCCGGGCGCGGTCGGCGGCCCTATCCGTTGAGCGTGATGCTGCGGGTGCACTGCGTGCAGCTGTTCTACAATCTGAGCGACCCTGGGATGGAGGACCTGCTTTACGAGGTGGAGTCGGTACGGCGGTTTGTGGGGCTGCGCCTCTCGGGTGCGCTGCCTGACGAGACGACGATCCTGCATTTCCGCCACTTGCTGGAGACGCATGGTCTGGGCGAGACGCTGTTCGAGGAGATCAACGCGCATCTGGCCTCTCTCGGACACCGCTTGAGCAAGGGGACGATCGTGGACGCGAGTCTCATTGCCGCGCCGTCGTCGACGAAGAACCGCAAGGGCGAGCGGGACCCGGAGATGCATCAGACGAAGAAGGGCAATCAGTGGCATTTCGGGATGAAGGCGCACATCGGGGTGGATGCGCAGTCGGGCTTGACGCACAGCGTGGAGACGACGCCGGCGACTGTCTCGGATGTGGCGACGGCGCACGCGCTGTTGCACGGAGGCGAGGAGCAGGTGTGGGGTGATGCGGGCTATCAGGGGGTGGACAAGCGCGCGGAGAACCGGGACACGGACGTGGACTGGAAGGTGGCGATGAAGCCCGGCAAGCGCCGGGGGCTGGACAAGGCGGGCCTGGAGGCGGCGGCGGAGAGGCGCAAGGCGTCGGTTCGGGCCAATGTGGAACATCCGTTCCTGTATGTGAAGCGCCACTTCGGCTACGCGAAGGTGCGCTATCGGGGGCTGGCGAAGAACACGCAACGCATCGCCGTGCTGCTCGGGTTCACCAATCTGCTCATTGCGGGGCGCGACGCCACCGCCTGACGTGGGGGGAGTCCGTCCGCAACCGCCGCAAGGCGGCGGGGACGGTCGGCTCGGGCATCAAAATCCCCATTTCCTAGTGTCCTGTACGCAAAGTTCGTATTGTTAAGGGGGTGGTGTCGATTCGGGGGGCATGGTGATGCGACTTTCGGTGGAGATCAAGCTGAGCGCGGACGAGCGCAACGAGCTTGAGCGGCTGGCGCGCGGGCGCAAAGTCTGGCGAGGCCTGTCCGATCGGGCGCACATCGTGCTGCTGGCGGCCGAAGGGCTTACCAATGTGCAGATTGGGAGCGTGCTGGGCGTGACCAGCCAGACCGCCAGGAAGTGGCGCAATCGCTTCGCAGAGCATCGTCTTGACGGGCTTGACGACGAGCCGCGCTCCGGCCGTCCCCGGCGCATCGATGACGACGCCGTGGCCGAGGTGGTGCGCAAGACGCTTGAGGAGAAGCCTCGTGACGCGACCCAATGGAGCACGCGCTCGATGGCGCAGGCGACGGGGTATGCGCCGTCGACGGTCAATCGCATCTGGCGAGCCTTTTCCCTTCAGCCGCACAGGAGCGAGACCTTCAAGCTCTCGGCAGACCCCTACTTCGTGGACAAGACGCGCGACATCGTGGGGCTCTACGTGGACCCGCCGCAGCATGCCATGGTCCTCTGCGTGGACGAGAAATCGCAGGTTCAGGCCCTCGATCGCACCCAGCCGCTGCTGCCGCTGCGCCCGGGGCAGGTCGAGCGGCGCACTCACGATTACAAGCGCAACGGCACGACCTCGCTCTTCGCAGCCCTTGACGTCGCCACAGGCAAGGTCATCGGACAGTGCTATCGGCGCCACCGCAGCGTGGAGTTCCGCAAGTTCCTGGATCACGTCGAGGCCAACGTGCCGCCCGACCTCGAGATCCACATCGTCATGGACAACTACTCGACCCACAAGACGAAGACGATCCGCGACTGGTTCGCCCGGCGACCGCGCTGGCATGTTCACTTCACCCCGACCTCTGCCTCGTGGCTCAACCAAGTCGAGCGCTTCTTCGCCGATCTGACAGAGAAGCAGATCCGGCACGGGGTTCACCGATCGACCGTCGAGCTGGAGCAGGCGATCACCGGGTACATCGACACCGTCAACGAGGACCCCAAGCCCTTCCGCTGGCACAAGACAGCCGATGAAATCCTGGCGTCCATCAAGCGCTTCTGCCTCAGGACCCTCGAAACCGCTGCAGCCGCAACATCATAACGGTACGAACTTTGGAATCAGGACACTAGCACGACAACATGTCCCCGATGGGCTCTCGTGTTTCATCCACGGGCCACGACACCCGTATACACGAAAAAACCGACTTGTTCAGACATTCCTTAGACGATCGAGCTTCTTGCAAAATTGCCGGCCCGACCGGTTTTTTGCCTTCTCGAGGCCGATTTTGTTGTCGAGGGCCTGGGTTTCGGGGCCACCCCGTGGTCTGTTGTGTTTCCACAATAACAAGATTCCGAGGAGGTGACCCCGATGACCCTTGGCTCGACCCTATCCGATCTCTGGCACCGATTTCAAGGGGACCTTTTCCCTGCGTTGGCCGAGGCGGTCGGTCCTCTCCTCGAGACGCACAAGCGTTTCGTGACAGCTCTCGATCTCGTCAAGGTGGAGGGCTTCGTCGATGGGGTGTGGACCGGTCCGGGTCGGCCCCGGGAGGATCGCCAGGCGCTGGCCCATGGCTTCATCGCCAAGGCGGTGTGGGATCTGCCGACGACCCGCCACCTGATCGACAGGCTCAAGGTGGACCCGACGTTGCGCCGGCTGTGCGGCGGGTCGCGTATCGCGGAGATCCCGCGTGAAGCGACGTTTTCGCGGGCGTTTGCCGAATTTTCGCAGTCCCGTCTTCCGGAGAGGATGCACGCGGCTCTGGTCGCAGAGACACTGGGCGACGCGCTCATCGGCCACGTGTCGCGGGACCCGACGGCCATCGAAGCCCGGGAGACGCCGGCCCCGACGCCGAAGGCCAGGACGTCGAACCGCAAGCGCGGCCGGCCCCGCAAGGGCGAGGAGAGGACGAAGGAGCCTGGGCGTCTCGAACAGCAAGCGAACGGGATGGATCTCGATGAGAGGCTCGACGCGCTGCCGAAGGTCTGCGATCACGGGGCAAAGAAGACTGCCAAGGGGGTCCTGGAGGCTTGGCGCGGTGACAAGCTGCCTATCGACACAGCAGACTGCGGGGTGCCGTTGAGTACCGTTCTCACCTCGGCATCCGTCCATGACAGCCAGGTCGCGACCCCGCTGGCGATGATGACCGCCGCGCGTGTGACCAATCTCTACGATCTCATGGACGCGGCCTATGATGCCAGGGAGATCTACCAGATGAGCGAACGGCTTGGCCATGTGCCGATCATCGATGTCAATCGGCGCCGGGACAAGGACCTCAAGGAGGAGCGAGACCGGGAGGCCCGGGCCCGGCGTGCAATAGGCCATGTCGATCCCGAGACCGTGCGGTTCCGGATCCGGTCCGGTGTCGAGAGGACCAACGCCCGCCTCAAGGATGAGTGTGGCGGGCGCCATGTCCGCGTCCGTGGACATTCCAAGGTCGCCTGCCATCTCATGGTCGGCATCCTGGCCCTGGCGGCTGACCCATTGATACGTCTCGCCGCCCCATAGCGCGGCTCCGACAACGCATACCAACCCTTCGCGGCCCTCTCGAAGAGAGTGGCCCGGAGAGGCGTGCCCCGATGTCCGCAAAGGTCCCTGTTCGGTCTCATCGTCTCTGATGAGACACCGCGAATCCATGGATTCCGACCTCCAGGTGCAGAGGTGACCGGGATCAACCGACCGATCCGGGCTCACCGGACCCTGGGGACAGGAATTTTGCAAGAGGTTCGATCTGAAGATAACTGTAATTGCCGGGGGTCCTGGTGCGAGAGACCATGGCGGACCGTCTTGCTGTCAGGACGCTACATCGATTCGTATGAAATGCTGAAAAATGTCAAGAAATTCAGTTGATTGCCTCAAAATCAACCCGTTTCGACTTGTACTACATCTCTGACAGAAATCAGGATCCCGGGGCTAAAAACCTCAGGGCTTCCGCCATTTCTTGGTTACGGACCAACTTCAGACTTCCTGACCTCTTGGCGTTGACGCTGCCGGACGGCGTGCCGCGAGCCCCTTGAAGTCTGCCACTTTTCGGCCGTTGCGGGCCGATTTTCGGTGGCAGTCGCAGCCGATGTCGTATATTGTAATATGACACTATATACGCGGCCTCAGCCATGCCCATGACCCTCCCGCTGTGTCCCCCAGAGGCGGTTCCGATCGGCAACAGCTGCTTCGCCGTCCTGATCTCGGACGATACCTTCACCTACTTCTCAAACCTCGTTCCCTTCGACAGCCACCCCGCCGATGACCGCGCCGCCATGCTCATGCGCATCGGCCGCCTCGCGGTGATCAGCGCGCTCTCGCCGCAGGATCTGGCCGACGCGTTCTGTGTCTCGCGCTCGACCGTGCAGCGAGCACGGCGGCGCTACCTGGCCGAGGGTGAAGCGGCGTTTCTGAAACCCCGGCGCGGGCGCGGGCCGTCGGTGTTCACGCCGGCGTTGGCCAAGAGGGCGACAGCGTTGCTGGAAGCGGGCCTGAGCGGCGCTGCGGTGGCCCGGGTTCTCGGCGTGTCGAAAGCCTCGGTCCACAAGTGGCGCCGGCGGGGGCTGATCGGCAAGGCGGTGTGCGCGCAGGAGCCCGCAGGCTCGGCAGTGGGTGCGCCATGCGAGGCGCGTGTCGCTGAAGAGGCTGGCGGCGCAGCCGGGCCCGAAGCGGGCGAAGCGCAGCCCTTGGCGGACACGGCGCAGAGCGGGGAGCCAGGTCCTCTCGACGCCGGGACGCAGACGGATCGCAGCGCGCGCGACCGGCCGGCGCCGATGGGGCGCGCGACCTGCGATGTCTCGGGCCGGGTGCTGGCCAGCAGCGGGCAGGCGGGACCGGTCGAACCGCAGTTCGCCAGCGCCGCCCGCGGCGTGCGCTCAGGCGGCGTTCTCACCGCCCTGCCGGCCCTGCTCAAGGAAGGTCTGCTGGCCGCGAGCGACGCCCTGCCGCTCCTGCCCAAGGGCTATTACGGCCTGAACACGATCCTGCTTTTCCTGGCCTTCATGACCCTGGCGCGGGTACGCAACCCCGAGAGTTTGCGCTATCGGTCGCCGGGCGAATGGGGCGCCATCCTCGGCCTCGACCGTTGCCCCGAGGTCAAGACCCTGCGGCGCAAGATCGCTCTGATCGCCAACGACGAGGCCGGCGTGCGGGCTTGGCAGCGCGCCCTTGCCAGGCGCTGGCAGGCCGACGAGCCGGAGCTCTGGGCGACGCTGGCCGTCGACGGGCACGTCAAGGTCTACGCCGGCCGCAAGGGACGCCTGCCGAAACACTTCGTCTCGCGCCAGAAGCTGTGCCTGCCGGCCAGCACCGGCTACTGGATCAACGCCCTGGGCGGCAAGCCCCTGCTCTGTCTGCATAAGACGCTGGATCCGAAGATGGTCGCCGCCATCGAAGCCGACGTGGTGCCGGCGCTGCAGGACCTCGGGATCGTCGACGCCCAGGCGCCGGACCTGGCACAAGAACTTCGGCGGCGAGGATTGGCCGGTCGAGGACTTCGGCGCGACGACCGTTCCCATTCACGGACCGGCGACAAACGGCACCGCCTCCGTGCGGCTGGCCGAAAAGCCGGTGACGTTGCCGAACGGCTTCAGGGTGCGCCAGATCCGCCGCCTGCTGGACAACGGCCGTCAGATCCCCTTCATCGTCACCGATCCGCACAAACCGATGAGCGAGGCCGCAGGCGCCATGTTCTCGCGCTGGTCGCAGGAAAACTTCTTCAAGTACATGCGCGACGAGTTCAATCTCGACGCCCTGCCGACCCACGAACTCGAGCCTCTCGATCCCGACACCATGGTCGTAAACCCGCTCCGGCGGGCCTATGACAAGGCAATCCGCAGCGCCGAATGCCGGCTCGCCAGCCTGCGCAACCGGAGCGCCGGCGCGGCCAGGAAAAAGAGGCCGAAGGCGCAGCTCAGGAGAGAAGTCAGCGACCTCGAGGGTGCCCTCGAGATCGCCAGGGCCAGCCGCAGGAACGTGCCGAAGCACTGTCGAGCCGGCGACCTCGACGAAGACCAACAGCTCGATGCCCTGCCCTCACGCGACCGCATCCTCCTCGACATCATCCGCATGATCGCCTACCGCGCCGAAACCCGCATGATGCTCCCCGTCATGCAGGGACAAGGCAAGAAGCCTCATCCCCGGAAACTGCTTCAGGCTCTCATGACCGCCGACGCCGACATCCTGCCGGACCCCGCCAACGGCGTTCTCCGGGTCCACATTCTCGGCCTCGCAAATGACGCTTGCGACCGCCAGATCGATGCCCTCCTGAACGAGCTCAACGCCACCGAAACGCTCTTCCCCGGGACCGATCTGCGCATGGTCTACGAGATCGACGCAGCCCCGGAACCCACCCAGCCGGTGTCACACCAAATCACTAGAGGTCAGGAAGTCTGAAATTGTGAAAATGACTTCGCTGTATGTTGTCAAAGTGCCGCTCGACCGGCGCTCAAATTTAGCATGGGATCACCGTGGGGACCGATTACGGTCGGATTGTCTTGTCCGACGGTGCATAGTAAGATCGGCAACAGTGCTGGAATTGGTGACAGACTTCGATTGGGCAGGCTCGATCCCCGAGCCCGAATCATGACGACGGAGGCAGGAAATGGCAGAGAATTGGGACTTTTCTCACAACAAGGTATCCGATGCCGTGTGGACCGAAGGTCTTCGGGAGATCTTCGAGTATCGCGATCTCGGAATCGAAAAGGCCACGAAAGGCGACTATGTCGCCCACATCATTAAGGCAAACGGGAAGGAAACGAAGGATGAAGTACAGCATTGGCATGTCCATGACTGCGCGTTCCAGTTCGTGATGGTTCTCAACGGCTGGGCCAAATTCGAGTATGAGGGCCAGGGCGTCAGGCGCATCGAAAAAGGTGACTGCATCAACCAGCGGCCGGGCATCCGGCATCGCGAGATCGCCTGCTCGAAGGATTTCGAGGTTCTGGAAATCGTCTCACCGGCGAATTTTGCGACTCGAATCGTCGATGGGCCGGAGATCGAAGAGACAGCCGAAGCGGCCGAATAGGGTCGCGGATTCGATCGATAGGGTTCGTGGCAGGCTTGTCGAGCCTGCCACGGCAAATCACGCAGCACCGGATTTCCGGAGCTCGTGCCTGTTTGCTCGGAGTCATCCGAACCCGATTTATTGATGGTCCGGCCACATCGGGATCGGTCGTCCTCGCGCGTTGCAATGGCCGAATAGCGGGGCAGAGACCGTGACAGCGAAGGAGAAATGGCCGGTGGACAGTTCGTTTCCGGCAAACCGGCTCGGCGCATTGTGGCTGGATGCCGGTGGCGACCCCGACGCACTCAATGACATCACGCTGACCGGGGCGGATCCGGCTCTCCCCTCAATCTTCCGGATCGGAACCGCTGCCGCGGTCACGATTGGCGCGGCATCACTCGCGGCAGCCGAATTCTGGCGCTCGCGGAGCGGCGTGCGGCAATCGGTTACGCTCGACATGCGGGATGCCGCCATTGCTTTCCGAAGCGAATCATACACCCGGATTCTCGGCCGCAAGCCGGGCGAATTCTGGGAGCCGGCGTCAGGATATTTCCGGACCAGTGACGACCGCTGGGTTCAGTTGCATTGCCAGTTTCCGCATCTTCGGGATGGTGTTCTCGAGGTCCTTGGGTGTGGAAACGACCGGTCCGAGGTCGCGGCGGCGGTTGCACACTGGGACGGTCTCGCGCTGGAACAACGGTGCCGGGAGGAACGCCTCTGCGTCGCCCTGGTTCGCACGCCGGAGGAATGGCTGGCGCATCCGCAAGCCCGTGCGCTGGCTAGCTTGCCCTTACTTGAAATCATCAGGATTGACAATGCTCCGGCGGAACCATTGCCAACGCGGCCGGACCGGCCGCTTTCAGGTGTGAAGGTTCTCGAACTGACCAAGGTGATTGCCGGGCCGGTCTGCGGCCGTACCCTGGCGTCGCATGGCGCCGAGGTCATCCGCGTCGGGGCCGGGCATTTGCCAGCCTTGGAACCGCTGGTCATCGATACCGGTCTCGGCAAACGCTCGGCGTTCGTCGATCTTCGTGACACCACACAATGCGATACGTTGCGCCACATGGCCCGCGGCGCCGATGTCTTTGTACAGGGTTACAGGCCCGGCACCATCGCTGGCCGCGGTTTTGGTCTGGACGATCTGGCGGCGCTGCGTCCCGGCATCGTCTATGTCACGTTATCGGCTTATGGCCATGCGGGGCCGTGGCAGGACTGGCGCGGGTTTGACAGTCTGACCCAGAGTGCCAGTGGCATCGTTCACGAGGGTATGACGGCATTCGGCGCCTACGGACCACATCCTCTGCCCTGCCAGGCCCTAGACCACGGTACCGGCTATCTTGCGGCGTTCGGTGCGATGATCGCACTCAAACGCCGGGTTGAGGAAGGCGGATCGTGGTTGGTTCGGGTGTCTTTGGCTCAGACCGGGCGCTGGATTCAGGGTCTGGGTCGGGTTGACGGCATTCATGCGATCATGCCGGCCGAAGCCGATATAGGCGACCTTCTGGAAATTCATGATTCCCCGTGGGGCGAGGTCAGGCATGTTCGTTGTCCGGCCAGAATGTCCGCGACAACGCCGTATTGGGAATCCGGACCAGTACCGTTGGGAACGCATGCTGCGGCCTGGTTGTAGACCTTCCGAAAAATTGCCCATAGTTGCAGAACGTAACCGGAGAGCCCTTTCGTTCCGGTTGGCGGGGAAATGGTCGGGAAAGGTACGATCACAGCTACCTGGACATAGCCGGGGATCGGAAACTGCGAGGTGTCGCCCTCTTCATTGGTGACCTCCATGATCTCGGCATCGCCGGATGTCGGCAGGAAAGTGGCGAGATCATTGCCCTTGTTCTGATAATTTTTGGCTCAATCCGTGAATTGTAGGTGCGGTCCAGCCATCGCCGCCTCGAGGCAGGCTCTGGGCGATGCTGATCGCCGCGTTCGATGAGATGGAACCACCTCAGATAGCTGTCGAGGTCCTTGGTGGGATGCCGCGGAGCCGCGCAGGACGCCCTTGATCTGGCTGTGGCGGCTATTGACCGTCTGGATGGGCCGCGCGCCCCGGACCCGTTGGCTGGCAGAAGCGGTGATGCTCTCGTGCGGGATGTCGAGCACCGCCGCAACGGGCGGATAGCAGCGGTTGGCGTCGGAGACGAGCAGCGCATCCGGTGCGACGACCGGCTCCAACCCCTCCTTCACGCTGTCTGGGTTGAGGGCGGGCAGGGTATGGCTGAGGGTCTCGCCCGCACGGTCGGCGGCGACCAGGATCGACGCCTGCGCGCGCGAGGCCGGGTTTGCGGGCCGTCCCGCCGCGCCGGCGCGACGTGCGGTCCAGCTTCCGCTCCCCCTTGCGGCTCTCGAGAACGAAGGTCTCGAGAGCCTCGACGATTCCGGCAAGCCGGTCCGGCGCCTGGCGCACCGCCGCCAGAAAGCGGTGGCGCCAGCGAGGTGCCGTGCCCGGCGCAATCCCGCAGCGCTCGGCAGCCTCCCGGATCGTCTCGCCGGCGCCAGGCGCGGCGCCAAAGGCCAGCCAGCGCTCCTTGTGGTGCAGGCCCGACAGCGCTGTGCCGGTCAGCGCACCGAACCTCTTCCTACAGGCCTTGCACCGGACACGGCGAAGACCGCGCGCCGTGCCCCGCGACACCGCCCCGCCGGCGCCGCAATGCCGACAGCGCCGCTCGTCATTCACGCCCAGCTCGATCGCCGCCAGCGAGGCCGCGCCCTTCGGCGGGTCCGACAGCACCGCCGCCACCGCCTTGCGCGGCGCCGCCTCAACTCATCGACACGCGAGAACCAATCCCGAAACCCTCGTGATCCATCTGTCTGACTGCCAAGGCGAATCGGGCGAATTTCTATCACGATGACTACGATTCACGGATTGAGCCTTATTTTTCCGGTGTGTCTATCATTCGTCTGATCGTTTCAGCCCTGCGCTCGGGCATCCTGTGAAAATGGACGTGTTTTCGTAACTGCGCGGGACCATGTTGCTGGCGGTGGCGGGACGATTGTGGGTGCTGGTGTGGTGTCGTCGAGTCCCTGTTTTTTTCTTGACGTTTAGAAGCGCCGGTCTATGGGGGCGCTCTCGCATAATGGGAGCGACGGATGGGGTCTTTCGGATCGACGGCGACGGCGGGTTTGGGGCAGACGCTGATTGCGCTGATGCCGCCGCACGATATCGACATCGAGAGGCATCCGGGGGCGGTGCGTTGATGATGCGCAAGCCGCCGTCCCTGCGCTCGATCGGCATCGAGCGTGACCTCCAGGTGATCGAGGCGTTTGTCTGTGACCCTCCGGTCGAGTTGGTACATGGCTGTGCGCATGGCTTTCCGTCGTTGTTTCCGTTCTCCGGCCGGGATCTGGTCCACAGCAATCCGTCGTATCTGCAGGCGACCCGGCGGTCAGCCCGGCGCTCTCGCTTCGACGGCACGGAGGCCGACCCTGTCGCGCTTCTGTGTAGGCTCAAGCGACTGCCCTGTCAGGTGATGGTCTCGGGTCATCTTTCAGCTGTATGGCGCGACGCGGCTGGAGATGCAGGTGGTCACCCAGGGCATGGTGCGGAGCACGGTCGTGTGGTTCACCTTCGCGCCCGACCGGATGCAGCAGGCGCGCTGCGCGGGTCGGACCTTCACCGACCGCCAGCGCATCACGCGCAAGGTGGCCGACCGGGGCGGCGCTCTGCGGCGCTGCTGCCGGGCGAACGCCTTGCCGTGCTATCCGCCATGATGGCTATCGAGGCCGAGACGCCGTAATGGGCTGGACAGAGGATCTCGCCGCCTCTTGTCGAGGCCTTCGCTGGCCTGGGGTCTCTCCCATCCGAGACATCCACAATTTTCGAGGATGAGGGCCGGGAGCTGTTGCACCTGGCCACGGCGCTCGTCGAGACGATTGCGGCGCTTGAGAAGGATAATAGCACGTCCGAGAGGGAGACCGCGGCCCTGCGGGACCGTATCGCTGCGTTCGAACGCAGTGCGATGCTCGACAGCACCACCAGCAACCAGCCGCCGTCCAGCGACGACCTGAACAAGAAGACCACAACACCGAAGCGTATCCGGAGCCAGCGCGGACCGTCCGCGACGTCGAGCGGCGGCCAGCCAGTCCACACGGGACCGACCCTGATGCCGGTCGCGACCTCGGATATGTCGTAGATCACGATCCGTCCGCCTGCGCCGGGTGCGCCGCCGCGCTGACGGACCGACCGTCACGGTACGCCGGTCTGCCAGCAGGTCTTCGAACGGCCCGAACCGCAACTACTGGAGACCACCGAACACTGCGCCCACCGTTCCCTCTGTGGCGCTTGCGGCGCATGACCGGCGCGATCTTCCCGAGGACGTGCCCCCCCGGTCCAGTACGGGCCACGCATCACGGCATGGGTGAGCGATCTGCTGCATGTCCAGGTCAGCCCCGAGATGAGACTGGCCGACCTGATGAGCGACCGGTTCGCCGTGCCAATCGCCACAGCCACGATCTCCGCCATGAGCTGGTGCACCGCACAGTGCTTCGAGGATGTTGTCGACCGGATCCGGACCGTGGTCTCTGTCAAACAGCTCGACGAAACCGGATCCCGCATCGAAGGCTGCACCCGTTGGCTCCACCTGCTATGCACCTCGTTCCTGACCGTTCGGCGCATCGGCGCCGGACGTGGCGATGTCGACCGGAACGTCGCGGGCATCCTCGTCCATGACGATGACGCCAGTGACTTTATCCTCAAGGGCGTGCCACACGACCTGCAACGCCCATCACCGGCGCGACCTCCAGGCCCCGATCGACATAGGGAAGGAAGACGGGGTGTGCAACATGCGCCGCCTCCTCGAACGTGCCCGCAGGGCCGCGTACATCGCAAGCGAGACCGGTCGGGACGGGCCCGAACAGTATCAATTCCCTGATCCTATCCTCCAGCGTTCGCAGAAAGCGACTAACCTGTCAGGGTGAATGTCGATATGTGGGACATGTGTGAAAGACCTGTTTTGCGGCGCCGCCTGATCGGTCAATCTGAAATGGTTCATCAATTCCTGCCCCTCGTGTCACTGTCTCATCTCGCAATTCCAGGTTCTCCGGATCCTTGTCGATCACGATCTTGGCCATTGCTGGGAACCGGTCGCCGGGTTTGAAGGGGGCGGAGGTGACACTGCGCCGAAGGACTGAAATTTCCGGCCGCTGCCAGCCGTGATGATTATTCAGATCGGCAGACCAAGTCCGATCCTGCCGCCCGGATCGTCATTCCCGCAGCAAGAAATCAGTTTGATCGTGGATCAGCCGCGGCGCATCCGTCTGTGAATACGGTACCTCCGCCACCATGGACAGTCAGCAGGGCCGGCCCGTGCATCGTTTCATTTATCGACCCGGCATCCGGTGGGGCGTCAAACTGGTCAGTCGTCGTGTTTCCCCGGGCTCTCGTCCAGGACGGTCCAGACGCTGCCACGCAGGATTTCGGCAGGCCGAAACCGGGTCTTGTATGACATTTTGCGCGATTCGGCGATCCAATACCCAAGATAGACGTATGGAAGATCCTCCGCCGTTGCCTTCTTGATCAGATCGAGGACCATGTAAATGCCCAGGCTGCGATCTTGGTCTTTATCGGAATAGAAGCTGTAGACGGCCGAAAATCCGTCATCCTGAAGATCAACGAGCATCGCCGCGACGAGGTTGTTCGAGTCGATGTCGCGGTATTCCAGCATTTGAGACGGGATCGGCGACTGCTCGATCATGTCGACGTAATCGACGTAATTCATATGACTCATATCGCCGCCGCTGTGACGCGCCTTTTGATACTGCCGGAACAACGCATACTGTTCGGCTGAGGCCCGTGGATCGCACCGGGTAACAGTGAGGTTACGATTACGCCGCAGAATGCGCCGAAAGGATCTGGTCCACCGGAAATCTTCCGTCCTGATCCTGATCGGCAAGCAAGCAGTGCATTCCGGACAGGCAGGGCGGTAGCTCAGACTCTGGGTGCGCCTGAAACCCGCACGGGCCAGAAGATCATGACTGCTACGCCCCCGATGCCCGGAAATATCGGCGACCAGCCGACGCTCCATGCGCCCTGGCAGATAAGGGCACGGCATTGGCGACGTGTGAAAAAAGACCAGTGGGGGTGATGTCGTACCGTCAAACATATCGGCAAATCCCGGTGACCGGAATATCATACCGGTTGCAACCTGCCGGATGGTGGCCGATTTGTCATATCGTTGCAATCATAACGGGCCCATGGGACGTTATGGACCGCTCGTCATCAACATTCTGTATTTGACTTGGGGCGGATACTGGTGATCTTGATACGGATCAGTCTGGTTGAGAAACAGGCCGTGGAGTTTGATCTTCAGAGGACCTGCATTATCGTACCGTCACGTCTAGTGCCTCATCGGCTGGTCGTGTTATCGCTCTTGGCAACCCAAATGGCGGCGATGCACGCTTATGTTTCAACCGATTTCGGTATTGATCGCATACCGCCAGCAACGAGCGAGGAGTAGAATCTCTCAGGTACCTGTCGCGGTACATCTCAACAAGCGTTTTGACGTGCGGCTGACAGCCCCTCTCGCGTCTCATGCGTGGTTAATTCCGATTGGTTTCGTCTGCAATCTCACAACCGAGATAGGAAACCCAGGTTTCAATATTGGATGTTGGCACAATAATCGCCACCCGTTCGTCTGGTTTTGGAGCTACCATTTCTTTACCTTGGCATGATTGTGACAGTTCCAAAATGCGACCTTGTACGCCGCGATTGGCACCGTCGACAATAGCGACAAGAATTTCAGCCACGTTATTCCGGTGTTTGCGGTAAGCATTCAATTCGTTCGGAAACCTGATGCGTGCGAATTGGTCGCCAGAGCTATTATTGCCTTTTACGATACATATGCGCCGTACATTTCAATCTATCTGCTTGAGAAACCGACGAAGAAACACTTCCTGTTGGATATCCTCGCAAAGCAGTACGATATTGACTTTGCGCCCTACCGCTTCCATCTTCGGGCGATAATCTCCGAGAGCTTGAGCCCACCGTCATAAGCGTTGGTCGTCAGTCTCTCCGCGCGCGTCAAACCCCTGGTTTCGTGCCGGAGCAGCAGCCCGCGCTCGCTTCCGAAATAATCGTTCAGTTCGAGGTGATGTGAGCATAAGACCGCCTGCGGAACGGGCCCACCGACGCTGTCGACCAACTCGATGAGCCGCGGCTGAATCTCGGTTAACGCGACATAGTTCTCCAGCTCGTCGAGGAACAGCGTATAGTCTTGGTCTGCAGCAAGGCGAACCAACGCATATAGCATGATCAGAGCAAGTTGACCGTCGGAAATTTTATCGAACCGCAGTTCGTAGCTCCGCCCCTCCTCCTCGAAAACGACCATGAACGCCCGGGTGTCCAGTTCGGCTTTTCCCAGGCGCAAGCCCTGGAACCCGTCGATGACATCCTGCAGAATGTTCGTGAAGTCGTTAACCCGATCAGGTCGCTCCAACTGCAAATGCCAGAACCAGGCGACAAGATCATGCCCATTTCTATGCATCACGGCACTTCCGCAGTTGCTTCGGTCTTGAAATTTGCGGGATAAAGATTATACACCATGACTTTGGATACGAAATCGGCAAACCTGATGAGTCGCGTGTTGTCTTGTCTCGGTGCCACTCTGGCGAGCGCCGACTCGGACCAATCGGGCGAGAACATCGGTCATTCCGAATGATTCTCTCTGAATGGTTGGACCTCCCCACCCGCGAACACGAACAGGGGTTTCTGGTTCGCTGTAAGGGACTCCAGAATTATCCTGGCGCGCTTCCCGATTTCTTCATGCTCGACTTCAAGTCGGTACATGAAATAATTCTTTTTCCAGTGAGCTTCTTGCAAAATTGCCGGCCCGACCGGTTTTTTGCCTTCTCGAGGCTGATTTTGTTGTCGAGGGCCTGGGTTTCGGGGGCACCCCGTGGTCTGTTGTGTTTCCACAACAACAAGATACCGAGGAGGTGACCCCGATGACCCTTGGCTCGACCCTGTCCGATCCCTGGCACCGATTTCAAGGGGACCTTTTCCCTGCGTTGGCCGAGGCGGTCGGTCCTCTCCTGGAGACGCACAAGCGTTTCGTGACAGCTCTCGATCTCGTCAAGGTGGAGGGCTTCGTCGATGGGGTGTGGACCGGTCCGGGTCGGCCCCGGGAGGATCGCCGGGCGCGTCATCGCCAAGGCGGTATGGGATCTGCCGACGACCCGCCACCTGATCGACAGGCTCAAGGTGGACCCGACGTTGCGCCGACTGTGCGGCGGGTCGCGTGTCGCGGAGATCCCGAGTGAAGCGACGTTTTCGCGGGCGTTTGCCGAATTTTCGCAGTCCCGTCTTCCGGAGAGGATGCACGCGGCTCTGGTTGCAGAGACACTGGGCGATGCGCTCATCGGCCACGTGTCGAGG
This sequence comes from Thalassobaculaceae bacterium, assembly GCA_963422445.2. Taxonomy (GTDB): domain Bacteria; phylum Pseudomonadota; class Alphaproteobacteria; order Thalassobaculales; family Thalassobaculaceae. The sequence goes on along the minus strand of OY729512.2, from coordinate 5,755,824 downwards.
GCCTCGACGGCCATCGAGGCCCGGGAGACGCCGGCCTCGAAGCCGAAGGCCAGGACGCCGAACCGCAAGCGCGGCCGGCCCCGCAAGGGCGAGGAGAGGACGAAGGAGCCTGGGCGTCTCGAACAGCAAGCGAACGGGATGGATCTCGATGAGATGCTCGACGCGCTGCCGAAGGTCTGTGATCACGGGGCAAAGAAGACTGCCAAGGAGGTCCTGGAGGCCTGGCGCGGTTACAAGCTGCCTATCGACACAGCAGACTGCGGGGTGCCGCTGAGGACCGTTCTCACCTCGGCATCCGTCCATGACAGCCAGGTCGCGATCCCGCTGGCGATGATGACCGCCGGGCGTGTGACCAATCTCTACGATCTCATGGACGCGGCCTATGATGCCAGGGAGATCTACCAGATGAGCGAACGGCTTGGCCATGTGCCGATCATCGATGTCAATCCGCGCCGGGACAAGGACCTCAAGGAGGAGCGAGACCGGGAGGCCCGGGCCCGGCGTGCAGCAGGCCATGTCGACCCCGAGACCGTGCGGTTCCGGATCCGGTCCGGTGTCGAGAGGACCAACGCCCGCCTCAAGGATGAGTGTGGCGGGCGCCATGTCCGCATCCGCGGACATTCCAGGGTCGCCTGCCATCTCATGTTCGGCATCCTGGCCCTGGCGGCTGACCAGTTGATACGTCTCGCCGCCCCATAGCGCGGCTCCGACAACGCATGCCGACCCTTCGCGGCCCTCTCGAAGAGAGTGGCCCGGAGAGGCGTGTCCCGATGTCCGCAAAGGTCCCTGTTCGGTCTCATCATCTCTGATGAGACACCGCGAATCCATGAAGTCCGACCTCCAGGTGCAGAGGTGACCGGGATCAACCGACCGATCCAGACTCATCGGACCCTGGGGACAGGAATTTTGCAAGAGGTTCCAGTTCTATTTCCATCTCAAAGCATTGATGTCTTCGACTTTGCCATTTCGTCAATGTTCGATGTGTGAAGATGTCAGGATCGGTCACTTTTGCCGTGCCACCCAGAAGCTGGTGCAATGCGGACAGGACATCGAGGACAGAACTCTTTCCACTGCCGTTGAGTCCGAGGAGCAGAGTCGATTCCTGAAGACGAAGTTCAAAATTTACTAAAGATTTGTAGTTATCGGTATAGAGATTTTTTAATATTTGAACCTTCTTGGCCTGTACTTTAAAACCCGGCGCATGCGGTACATTTCTCAGGCTCGATGATAGAAGATGACAATTGAATGTTTTATCAAATACTGAATATCGGGATGTTCGGCAAGACCTTTGCCGCCATCGATCGGCTTTCGAAACACGGTGCGGGAGATGTCTGGTCAACATCGACCTAGTGTCCTGATTCCAAAGTTCGTACCGTTATGATGTTGCGGCTGCAGCGGTTTCGAGGGTCCTGAGGCAGAAGCGCTTGATGGACGCCAGGATTTCATCGGCTGTCTTGTGCCAGCGGAAGGGCTTGGGGTCCTCGTTGACGGTGTCGATGTACCCGGTGATCGCCTGCTCCAGCTCGACGGTCGATCGGTGAACCCCGTGCCGGATCTGCTTCTCTGTCAGATCGGCGAAGAAGCGCTCGACTTGGTTGAGCCACGAGGCAGAGGTCGGGGTGAAGTGAACATGCCAGCGCGGTCGCCGGGCGAACCAGTCGCGGATCGTCTTCGTCTTGTGGGTCGAGTAGTTGTCCATGACGATGTGGATCTCGAGGTCGGGCGGCACGTTGGCCTCGACGTGATCCAGGAACTTGCGGAACTCCACGCTGCGGTGGCGCCGATAGCACTGTCCGATGACCTTGCCTGTGGCGACGTCAAGGGCTGCGAAGAGCGAGGTCGTGCCGTTGCGCTTGTAATCGTGAGTGCGCCGCTCGACCTGCCCCGGGCGCAGCGGCAGCAGCGGCTGGGTGCGATCGAGGGCCTGAACCTGCGATTTCTCGTCCACGCAGAGGACCATGGCATGCTGCGGCGGGTCCACGTAGAGCCCCACGATGTCGCGCGTCTTGTCCACGAAGTAGGGGTCTGCCGAGAGCTTGAAGGTCTCGCTCCTGTGCGGCTGAAGGGAAAAGGCTCGCCAGATGCGATTGACCGTCGACGGCGCATACCCCGTCGCCTGCGCCATCGAGCGCGTGCTCCATTGGGTCGCGTCACGAGGCTTCTCCTCAAGCGTCTTGCGCACCACCTCGGCCACGGCGTCGTCATCGATGCGCCGGGGACGGCCGGAGCGCGGCTCGTCGTCAAGCCCGTCAAGACGATGCTCTGCGAAGCGATTGCGCCACTTCCTGGCGGTCTGGCTGGTCACGCCCAGCACGCTCCCAATCTGCACATTGGTAAGCCCTTCGGCCGCCAGCAGCACGATGTGCGCCCGATCGGACAGGCCTCGCCAGACTTTGCGCCCGCGCGCCAGCCGCTCAAGCTCGTTGCGCTCGTCCGCGCTCAGCTTGATCTCCACCGAAAGTCGCATCACCATGCCCCCCGAATCGACACCACCCCCTTAACAATACGAACTTTGCGTACAGGACACTAGATAGTGTCGTCATGAGTGATGTTCATCTGTCCTATCTGTCGGTATCACTCGATGGTTCATGGAGGTGACTCATGGGATTGGCTCATCGGCGTCACGACATTTCGGACAGGGTCTGGCTGTTGTTGGAGCCTCATCTGCCTGGCCGAACGGGACGTTGGGGTGGGGTGGCGCAGGATAATCGACGGTTCATTAATGCGATCTTCTGGATTCTGCGCACCGACGCTCCCTGGCGTGATGTGCCGCCAGACTATGGAGACTGGAAAAATACCCATCGTCGGTTCTGTCGCTGGCGGGACAAGGGGCTCTGGGGGGCGTTGCTGGAGCCTCTGGTGGATGAGCCGGACGATGAATGGCTGATGATTGACGCCAGTCATCTCAAGGTCCATCCCCATGCGAGCGGTGCGGTCGGCGGCAATCAGGCGATGGATCGCACAAAAGGGGGCTGAACACGACGCTGCACTTGGCTGTGGACGCGCATGGGATGCCGGTGCGAGTGTTGGTGACCGAGGGGACGGCAGCAGATTGCAGTCAAGCGGTCGAGCTGATTGAAGGGGTAGATGCCGAGGCCTTGTTGGCGGACAAGGCCTATGACACGACTGCCATCCTGTCTTATTGTGAGGAGCATGAAGTCATTTCAGTGGTTCCGCCGAAGCGCAACCGCAAGCACCCCGGAGCGTATGATGTCCATCTCTACCGGCACCGGCATTGGGTGGAGAACGCCTTTCTGTGGCTCAAGCGCTGGCGTGGGATTGCCACGCGATACGCTAGGAATGCCGTATCGTTCCTTGCCGCGGTGCAGATCCGGTGTCTGGCGCTCTGGGCTGGTATTTCGTGACGACACTATCTAGGGTGTGTTTCTGGTGATTCGGTTTGGAACGATCCGGACCCTATCTTGCAGGAACTGCAGCCGGATGAAGCCGTAGCTTGCGTGAAACCTGCAAGTTTCGGCGATTCTGTACCGGGAACGCTGGCGAAGTCCACTTCCGCTGCTCGTTTGACGAGTCGGACACCAGCTGAACGCGTATCCCACAGCATGAACGGCGCAGATACCGCAAGAAGCAGTCATTCGTGATGGAACCGGCGATTGTTTGGTCTCATCGACGCCGTCAAAGCGATTCATGAAATTCGTTCGACATGGCCGAGGCGTGCCTTCTGATACCACCGGAGCAGCGCGTGATGTTGAACTGTCTCCAGCGGGCCGCGCCAAAGCAACATGACGTCACTGTTGTGGCGCCTGATCTGGCGTGCGAATCCTGCCAATGGAAGGTTCGGCGCGCCACAAGCTGTCGCACAAAGACTGGTTCACCATAACGACAACGAGCGTTTACCCAGGTTGGCACTTTTTTTGTTCTGTCCTTATATCGCTTTGATATGGGTGATATTGTTCTCGGCCGATTGCAACATGGCCCGACATTTTGTTGGCTTCTGTCAGCTCGTCAGACGGGCCCTCCTGCGGTGGATGGCGGGTTCCACGGCCGCTGCCGAGGAGATTTCGGCACCCTCGGCGGCCGGGCGCGTGTCCTGGCGCTTGACGATCAACGTGGCGTCGGTCTGGCGCCGGCGCGTGGTGATCCGCACCCAGCTCCGCAGGAGCGTCGCGGACCGATGCCCCGCGCGGCGAGCCGCAGGTGGGCCGCGATGCGATGGTCGCGCTGGTGGCAGATCGGGCGAAGGTCGAGCTCGGATTTCAGGCTGCGGAAGGGGGCCTCGATGTCGGTGAGACGCCTGTCGGTCCGCAGGACCGTCTCGATATCCCAGTCGACGTGACTGGTGCGCAGCCCGTCGGCACCGGTGTCCGCCGTCTCGAGCGTGATCTCGTAGGGCCTGGCGACCGCAGGGAAGCGCTGCTTGAGGCGGCCCTTGACCGGGAGGCCGCTGTGGAGCCTTTCCAGCGCCGCCTCGAAGCGGGTCCACTTCAGGCCGAGGGCGATCCAGTGGTAGCCCCGCTCGCCCAGCCACAGGATGTTCTCCGCGCTGGCGATGCCCGCGTCCATGACCACCGTGTGCGTCGGCGCCGTGCCGCCGCACACCGCCTCGAGCCTGGCCAGCGCGTCCTCCAACCGGCCCGGCTCGCGCGCGGTGCCCGGCCGGATCTCGCACCTGCGCGGGAAGCTGGCGCCAGCGTGATCAGGGGACAAGCGTCGCGCTTCTGCCTGGAGCGCCCGAAGCGGGGAGCTCTCCGTGCGTGTGGCCGTGGTCGTGAAGGTTGGTGAGATCGTAGAAGGCGATGGTGTCGGGGATGTCGAGCAGCGCGCGCTCACGGTTGAACAGCTCCCGCTGGATGGCGGCCCGGTGGCGCCAGAGAAGGGCGCCGATGCGCTCAAGCGTCTTGCGGTCGCACTGTCGCGGCGCAGCCAGCAGCTGGTCTCGCGCGCGATGCGCCCTTCGCGGCCCTTGATGCCCCGGTCGTGGAGGATTTCGGCGAAGCCGGGATCGCCGAGGGCCTTGAGGCACAGGCACTCGCAGCCGACCGTGCGCGGGGTCTCGTGCTCCAGGGTATCGAGGGCGACGGTGGCGATGTCGGGCTGGCGCGCCTCTTCCTGCACCGCTTCGGTGCCCCCCTGGCCCTGAGCCTGGCGACGATGTCCTCGGCTCGGCCGGCACGTCCGGCACGGCTTCGAGCAGCGGCGGGCGGCCGTGGAGCAGCGCCTCGGTGAGGGCGGTGACCTCCTTGCCTCTTCTCGCGCGGGATCGCATCGTGGAGGCCGAGATTGGGCAGCGTCCTATGGCGCACCCTGTCGCCGACGCGCTGGAAGAGCATCAGCCTGTGGCTTCGGACGGGCTTGCCGCCCTTGTCGGTATGGGGCCTGGGGGCCTTGATGTACAGGGCGCGGGCGAAGGGTTGGCGATGTGTTGCCCAGACACGCGCGCCTGGCAAGGGGGATATCGACGCAACGACAAAGTCCTGGCCCCACAAAAGATTTCCGGGCGCCCACATCCATCATATAGAAGTTCAGGCGATGGAAGAGCCAAATATGTGATGTTCTCAGGCCGCAAACACCCCCCGATCAGGCAAGGGCAGTGGAAAAAAACTGCCAACTTGGGTTACCATGTTTCAGACAGGTTGCGTCGAACGCTTGGCTCTGAACATGGTGCCGATATCGGTGATCCTGGGAATTGATAACGGGCGGTACGGCATGGTTATAACGAGGCGAGCTTCGGTGCGTCAGCCCGGTTGATACGCCGCCCGACGCTACAGGCGATGGCCGGACAGATGCGGGGATACGCCATGACTCTCGATAAACGGCATTTCCGGGATGTGATGGGGACCTTCGCGACCGGAGTCACGATCATCACCACGATTGTTGACGGGGTGACACACGGCATTACCGCGAACTCTTTTACATCCGTCTCCCTTGACCCGCCTCTGGTGTTGTTTTGCCTGGGCTGCTCGTCGACCAATTTCGACGCATTCATGACGACGGACTGCTTCGCAGTGAACATTCTGGCTGACGGTCAGTCGGAACTGTCGAGCCGGTTCGCGATGTATGAGGGTGACCGTTTCGAGGGTATCAGGTGGAGCCACTGGACGACCGGCGCCCCAATTCTGGACGGGGTCGTGGCAGCCATCGATTGCCATTGCGAGGCACGCCACGACGCCGGCGATCATATTCTGATCATAGGACGCGCCGCACGGGCGGAACTGCTCACCGATGTGCCGCCCCTGCTATTCCACCGTGGAGCCTATGGCAGTATGGCCTGACTGTCCGGTCCGCCCCCGGGGCACCGCGAAAACCTGCGTTGGGTCGCCGGCGTAGTCTTTGGAAATGTGAACCTCCGCCGCTTCGGCGTGCGTTCAATCTTTAATGGCTGCGAGGATCTCGGCGCGATTTCGATCCAGGTCGGGGGCCGGCCGACGGGTCGCGGGGTCTTCAAAGCCCGAAAGCTTGATCGGATTTCCGGCAATCTTCATCGCTCCCGTGACAGGGTCTTCAACCGAGACAATCATGTTGCGGGCGATCGTCTGCGGATGGTTTGCAGCTTGGCCAACATCATTGATCGGGCCAGCCGGGACACCGTATTCATCGAGTACAGAAATCCAATGAGCGGTTGTGCCCGCACCGAGTGCTGCTTCCATCTCGTCCTTCAAAGCATCGACATTCTGGTTGCGCAGATCGTTTGTGGCGTAGCGCGGGTCGTCCGCCCAGCCATTCCGATCGAGCGCTTCGGCAAGCTTGCGGAACAGAGCGTCGTTGCCGGCTGAGATAATGATGTAGCCGTCGCTGGTCCGATAGGCTTCAAAAGGTGTAATCGAAGGATGCCGCGCTCCGAGTGGACCAGGGACCGTACCACTCACGAAATAACGCATCACGGCGTTTTCCAGCAATGCGATCTGGCAGTCGAGCATGCCGATATCGACCTTGGTGGCCTCGCTGGTCGCCTGACGATGGAACAGCGCTGCCTGAACACCGATTGTCGCGTAAAGGCCGGATCCGATGTCTCCGATCGACATGCCGATGCGGGTCGGCGGGGATCCCGGATGGCCGGTTACACTCATGATGCCGCCCATGCCCTGGACCACCATGTCGTAGGCCGGCCGATACATCTCCGGGCCTGAATGACCAAATCCCGAAGCCGAGGCATAGATCAGCCGGGGATATCGGACGTGCAGGGTGTCCCAGCCGAAGCCGAGTTTTTCCATCGTACCTGGCCGAAAATTCTCGACCAGGACATCGGCTGTCTCAAGGAGCTTGCCGAATATCGTCTTGTCATCCTCCGCCTTCAGGTTCAGAACAATACTTTCCTTCCCGCGATTCACGGATTGGAAATAGGCCGACTTGCCATTCACGAAGGGGCCGTACTGGCGCGCGTCATCGCCTTGTCCGGGTGGTTCGACCTTGATGACGCGGGCACCGAGTTCGGCGAGCATCATCGTGCAATAGGGACCTGCGAGAATGCGTGACAGGTCAATGACGGTGATGCCCGAGAGCGGCCCGGACTGAGCGTGGCTAGCGGCAGGATTGGTCATCGGCGGGGTCTCCGTAGGATGGCGTGCCGGGAGCGACGATTCGTTCTAATCCAATCACGGTCTCTGCCACAAGCGCCGGCGATTGCACACCGGCTTTGCCTCTGCACCGGTTGATTAGCCATGTGGATCTCCAAAAGAACGATCAATTTGTGGATAAATCCGCTTGTGACTTGCGTCGGGCATGTTATGTATGATGGGACTTCGTTCCAGAAACGGCATGAATTGTAAAGATCAAGACATGGTCGGGAATGAATCACATTCCGGGCGGAAATATGCGAAAATCCCCGGCCCGACGGTGCCATGGTCGACTTGCGTGTTGCGGGAGCAGATGCGCGCAGGTATCGCGACGTTTTGGATGTTGCCCGTGATCCGCAGAAACAGTCGCTGGAGGCGGGAGCATTTGTCGGCATTCAGATGTTGCATCGCGGAATCTTGCCGGCAATACCGGGAGGAACCATGAGCCTGGACGTGCACGAACCGGTTACAGAACGACGCCCCAGGGCACCGTACATGAAATCGACGGATATCACCGACCCGAACTATTTCCATAAGGTCGTTGACTGCCAATGGGCTTGTCCGGCGCATACCCCGGTCCCAGAATACATCCGGTTGATCGCCCAGCGTCGTTACACCGACGCCTACATGATCAACTGGGAATCAAACGTTTTTCCCGGAATTCTGGGACGGACCTGCGACCGGCCGTGCGAACCGGCCTGTCGGCGCGGGCGGATCGAGGAAAAGCCGGTGGCGATTTGCCGCCTGAAACGTGTCGCCGCCGACTATCGCGGCGAAATCGGCCACTTGATGCCGGAAATTGCCCCGAAGAACGGCTTCCGGGTCGCTTGCATCGGTGCCGGACCGGCGTCGCTGACGGTGGCGCGCGATCTGCTCCCGCTCGGGTATCACGTTGTGGTCTATGACCGGGATGCGGCCGGCGGTGGCATGATGCGGAGCCAGATTCCATCCTTCCGGTTGCCGCAGTCCGTGCTGGATGAAGAAGTTGACCGCATACTCGACTTAGGGGTCGAAGCCCGGTTCGATGAAGACGTCACCAGCCTCAAGGCAATCCTGGCCGAGGACTATGACGCGGTGTTTGTCGGGACAGGGGCGCCACGCGGCCGGGACCTGAATATCCCCGGGCGACAGGAAGTCGCAGAAAACTTTCATATCGGCATCGATTGGCTGATGAGCGTCGCGTTCGGGCACACCTCCAGGATCGGCAAGCGGGTCATCGTGCTCGGCGGCGGTAACACGGCAATGGACTGTTGCCGGACATCGAAGCGCCTCGGCGGCACCGACGTGAAAGTGATTGTGCGCAGCCCGTTCGAGGAGATGAAGGCGTCGCCATGGGAGATCGAGGACGCGCAGCGCGAAGACGTCGAGATCCTGAACAATCACGTGCCGCTGGAATTTGTCTTGGAAAACGGCAGGCTCGTTGGCGTTCGCTTCGATAAGGTGCAGCCGGAATATGATGATACCGGCCGGCGCCGACTCGTGCCGACTGGCGAGGAGCCGGTGTTCTTTCCGTGTGATGACGTATTGTGCGCCATCGGACAGGAAAACCATTTTCCGTGGATCGAACGCGACATCGGTCTGGAGTTCGGTGAATGGGACATGCCGGTGGTCGACGAGATGACCTTCCGGTCAACCCATCCCAAGGTCTTCTTTGGTGGTGATGCCGCCTTCGGGCCGGAGAACATCATCTGGGCCGCTGCCCACGGCCATCAGGGGGCAATCTCGATCCATCAGTTGTGCCAGGGCCTCGATCTTATGGATCGGCCGGATCCCGCAGTGACGTTGATCAGCACGAAGATGGGAATGCACGAGTGGTCGTATCACAACGATATCTCGAATGATCGGCGGTATCTTGTACCGCATGCCAACAAGCAGAAGGCGCTCAACGATATCAAGCTTGAGGTCGAACTTGGTTTCGACGAGCAAATGGCTTTCGACGAAGCCATGCGGTGTCTCAACTGCGATGTTCAGACCGTTTTCGAGACGGCCCGTTGCATTGAATGTGACGCCTGTGTCGATATCTGTCCGGTTGATTGCATCAATTTCATCATGAACGGTGCGGAAGAGGATGTTCGAAAGGCCTTGCGGGTTCCGGCATTCAACACCGATCAGGATCTTTATGTGTCTGAAGATTTGCCGACGGGGCGGGTGATGATCAAGGACGAGGATGTCTGCCTGCATTGCGGACTTTGCGCCGAGCGCTGTCCGACGGCGGCCTGGGACATGCAGCAGCACTTGCATATCGAGGCTCAGGCGAAAAGCCGGGAGCTGACATTATGAGAACAAATGACTTCGTCATCCGGTTCGCCAATGTCAATGGGTCCGGTTCGGCCAGCGCCAACGCGCTGTTTGCCAAGGCGGTATTCCGCATGGGCGTGCCGGTCGCGCCCAAGAACATCTTTCCCTCCAATATCCAGGGCCTGCCGACTTGGTTCGAGGTCCGGATCAACGACAAGGGATATCTCGGGCGCCGCGACGGTATTGACCTGATGGTCGCGATGAACCCGCAGAGCTGGGATGATGACCTTGCCTCGATCGTGCCAGGTGGCTATCTGCTGTATGACAGCACGTTTATCCGCGAGATTGAACGCGACGATATCGAGACGATCGGCGTTCCCTTGACCAAATTCTGCAATGCGCGGTTCACGGTGCCGCGCGAACGTCAACTGTTCAAGAATGTTGCTTATGTCGGTGCGCTGACAGCGTTGCTCGGCATGGATTTTGATTTGATCAAGGAGATCGTCGCCGAGCAGTTTCGCGGGAAAGACGCTCTGATCCAGCCAAACATCGACGCGCTCGAATTGGGCCGGCAATACACGCTGGAATATTTTAACTGCCCTCTCGACGTCAGGGTCGAGCCTTCGGACGCGATTGGCGACCAGATTCTGGTCGAGGGCAATGCGGCGGCCGGCCTTGGCTGTGTCTTCGCCGGAGCGACCGTTGCCGCATGGTACCCGATCACGCCGTCGACATCGCTGGCAGAGGCGTTCGAGCGCTATTGCCATCAATTGCGGATTGAGCCGGAGACAGGCAAAAAACGGTTTGCGATTGTCCAGGCCGAAGACGAACTTGCGGCAATCGGCATGGCGATCGGCGCCAACTGGAATGGTGCCCGCGCGTTTACCGCGACCAGCGGTCCGGGCATATCGCTCATGACTGAATTTCTCGGGCTTGCGTATTTTGCCGAAGTGCCGCTGCTGCTGTTCAATATCCAGCGGGGCGGCCCGTCAACCGGTATGCCGACGCGTACCCAACAGGCCGATATCACCGCCTGTGCCTATGCCAGTCATGGCGATACCAAGCATGTGTTGTTGTTCCCGTCCGATCCGACGGAATGCTTCGATTTCGCGATAGAAGGTTTCGATCTGGCCGAACGCTTGCAGACCCCGGTGATCGTGATGAGCGATCTTGATCTCGGGATGAACGACTGGACAACCCGACCCTTAAAGGTCGACCAGACCCGGGACTTCGACCGCGGCAAGGTTCTGACAGCTGAGGATCTCGAAAAGATCGAAGACTTCGGGCGATATCTTGATGTTGACGGCGACGGCATTCCCTACCGGACCTATCCGGCAACGCATCCGGAAAAAGGTGCGTTCTTCACCCGCGGCACATCGCATAACGAATACGCCCGCTATACCGAAGACGGTCTGGTCAACGAACGGATCATGCGGCGTCTGGCGCGGAAGTTCGAGACTGCGAAGACCTTCGTTCAGGCTCCCGAGTTCGGTCAGGACGACCAGGGGTCGAGCCTCGGCCTGATCCATTTCGGCACGACTGCGGCGGCCGTCCCGGAAGCGCTCGAATTGCTGGCTGAAAAACAGATCTGCCTTGATTCAATGCGCATCCGCGCGTTCCCGTTCAGCAGCCAGATCGAGGATTTCATCCACAGTCACGACAAGGTGTTTGTGGTCGAACAGAATCGCGATGCCCAGATGCGGAGCCTGCTGGTCAATGAATGTGGCATTGACCCGGCGCGGCTTGTGCCGGTTCTGAACTTTGACGGTTTCCCGATTACCGCCAAATGCATCGCCGAGCTGGTGTCCGACCATCTCGGCAGCAATGCGAACTTGCAGACGGCGGCCAGTTCAATGGCCGGCGATTGATGATCCCGGCGGATCTCCAGGGACAGATCTCATGACCTATATCGCAAAACCGAAATTCCGCCATCCGAACCTGCCGCATAACGAGCTTGGGCTGACCCGGCGCGATTACGAGGGCACGATGTCGACCCTGTGCGCTGGCTGTGGCCATGATTCGGTTAGTGCCGCCATCGTCGAGGCCTGTTTCGAACTCAACATGCCAGCCCACACGCTGGCGAAGATGTCCGGAATCGGTTGTTCTTCGAAGACGCCGACCTATTTTCTGGCGCGAAGCCATGGGTTCAATTCGGTGCATGGCCGCATGCCATCCGTTGCGACTGGCGCCAATCTGGCCAACAAGGATCTCAAATACATTGGTGTTTCGGGCGACGGCGACACCGCCTCGATCGGGTTCGGTCAGTTTGCCCATGCCGTACGCCGACAGATCGACATTCTCTATATTGTCGAGAACAATGGAACCTACGGTCTTACCAAGGGGCAGTTTTCGGCAACCAATGACCGGGTTTCGGTTGGCCGCAAGGGGCAGCGCAACGCTTTCGAGTCAATCGATCTGCCGATCATGGCGATCCAGCTTGGGGCAAGTTTCGTGGCGCGCGGCTTTTCCGGCGACAAGGACCAGCTTGTTCCACTGATCAAGGCGGCACTCTCGCACAAGGGCTTTGCCTTTATTGACGTGATTTCGCCTTGTGTGACGTTCAACAACCACACGGGATCGACCAAGAGTTTCGAGTTCGTACGGGACCGTGAGCATTCGGTGATGGCCACGGACTACGTCCCGCACCGCAACGCGATCATGGCGAGTTACGAAGCCGGTTCGGTGCTCGATGTCACGCTGCATGATGACAGCGTGATGCGTCTACGCAAGCTTGATGCCGATTATGACCCGTCAGATCGGACGGGGGCGATCGGCAACATCATGACACGTCAGGAACAGGGTGAAGTGGTGACCGGGCTGCTCTATCTGAATGTCGAAGATGAAACGCTGGTCGACAAGCTCGATATGTGCGATGTGCCATTAAACATGCTGGGGTCTGCCGAGCTGCGGCCAGACGCCACGGCGCTGAACAGGATAAACGATCGCCTGCGATGATGGCAGCTTCCGGCTCCGCGTTGCGGATGCAGCCAGATCTGACGTAAAGCTGGAGACGGGGCCGCGCACAGGTGGATGTGCAGGATCTGCAATCGGGAGAATTGGCATGAGCACATTGGATCCGAACCGCGTCATTCTGACCGGTGAGAACCCGTTTATCAGAGTCAGTGATGAGGATGGCGCGCCGCCGAGCACGGATGCTAGTTTCTGGCGAATCATCTTCAGCCCGGCCGGGCCGGGGCATGTGCTCTACATACGGAGCGAACTGACCGAAAATCGGTGGCGCATCTATTCCGACAACATTGCGATGGCCCGGTGGCTGCAGGGCAGTATCCAGGGCATGTTGAACGCCGAGACGGCCGATCCGTCGATACCGGTGACGGATGCGGAGTTTACCCGGTCCGGCGACATGCGGGATTTCTGGACTGAACGGGTGCGGGCCGCGGATGAGGATATTGCGCTGACCTGGTCCGCGATCGGGGAACCGCTATTGATTCATACCGATCCGAATGCTGACCCTGTCCGTCCGGCCGGGGTTTGCACAGTTCTGATTCCGGCGGCCGAAGCCAGACTGACGGTCAATGGCGTTCAGGCCAAAGGGCGCGCCTGGCCCCGCGAGCGGGAAGGACAGCCGTTCAGCACCTGTTGTCTCGCGTTTTCGGAAAGCTGGACCGAGGCCCGGTGAGCTTATCGGTCCGCTCGCGGCGTTCGGAGTTGGTCTGGGGCGGCCGAAGCGTCGATGCTTGCGGCGGGATAACCGATGAGGTCGAATTCGTGCCGTTCCGGCGGCGATTGCCATGGCTCGGCCCGGATTTGCAGACCATGCGAAACGCGCTGGTTCCGTCATCGCGAGAGATGACGGCTGCGGCCGACCGGCTCCTGGACTTCCCGATGTCGGATGGCACTGGCGATCGTCTGACCGGCCGATTGACCGAACCGGAAACGGCCGACGGCGGATTGCCGCTGGTGGTTCTGGTTCATGGCCTGTCCGGTTGCGAGGAAAGCGCCTACATGGTCGAGACGGCGCGCTATTTCCATGATCGCGGCTATCGTGTGTTGCGCCTGAATTTGCGTGGCTCGATTCCGACCCGGCCGCATTGCAGCCAACACTATCATGCCGGGCGCGATGAAGATCTGGCAGCGGTGCTCGATTGTCTGGTCGATGATTCGGCGACGGCGAACGGTCTGATTCTCATGGGTTATTCGCTCGGGGGCAGCGTTCTGCTGAAATTCCTTGCCAAGCGCGCGGACCCTTACCCGGTAGGGGCCGCGGTTGTGGTTTCGGCGCCGATCGATCTGGCCGCGGCCACGGAACGGTTCCTGCAGCCGCGCAACTGGTTGTATCACCGCTGGATCCTGCATCATGTAAAACGCGACGCGCTCGCCCTCCGGGGTCTCTCGTCACGGGATGCAAGGACAATTCGGACAGCCAGGACATTAACGGAATTCGATGACCGGTTCGTGGCGCCGCGAAACGGTTTCGATGGCGCCCGCGACTATTATCACAGGTGTTCCGGACTCCGGTTTCTTGACGATATCAGGACCCCGGTCCTGGTCATCCATGCGCTGGACGATCCGTGGATTCCCCGCGGCGCCTATCTGGAGTTCGAATGGCGCCGCAATCCCTTCCTGACGCCACTGTTTGCCACTTCAGGCGGTCATGTCGGGTTTCACGACGCTGCGGGAACTTGGCACAACCGGATGGCTAGGTTGTTCGTCCAGCGGCATACACAGCCTGATGGCTTGCCGCGATCCAATTTCTCTCGACGACCGGAGTGTCTGGACGCATCCTTCGCGTGATCTGGCGGGAGATCTCGCATATGACTGGTGTGCTTCGGGGCTCGCGATGATCGACAGACGCGTCAAACGGAAGATGTCGGACGGATCGTGCAGTTTACGCCTTAGTCTAACATTACACTGTCCATACGACATATAACGAGCCTTGATATTGTTGAACATCTCCGATGTTCATTCGACGTTGTCGCTGGGACGTCAGGACGACGAAGCGGCGACCTTTAATCACCTATACGGGCGGCTTGTCATGATCGTCCGCGGCCGGAACAAATTGCGATCCACAGCCTTTTCATCGTGTCCCGATGCCACTAATACCAAACGCAAGTCATATGAACCGATACAGTGAGGCATCGGGATCAGCACGATGGGGCTACGGCCCAGCTGCGCCGGGTCGTATTGGTGATGACGTCGGGCTGGTCGGTCAGCCATTGCCACCCCGTCCAGCAGGCGTCCCTCAGGGCGGAGACATTCTTGAACACGCGGTTGGCGAAGCGGTTCGATTTCAGGAACAGAATGATCTGCTCCATCGGATTGAGTTCCGGACTGTAGGGCGGCAGATGCACGAGCGTCAGGTTGGGGGGAACGAGAAGGTCGCCCGAGCGATGCCAGCCCGCCCCGTCCAGCACAATCACGCCGTGCGCACCCGGCGCCACGGCCGCGCCGATCGCCGCCAGATGCTCGTTCATCGACGCCGTGTTCGCCCTGTCCGCCACGTGGGCGATGCCGACGCCGCGCTCTGCGCAGGTGGCGCCGAACAGATAGACGTAGCCATAGCGATGGTCGCGCAGGATGCGCGGACGCTGCTTCCCATTCGCCCAGACCCGTGTCGTCATCCCCTTCTGGCCGATGCGCGCTTCGTCCTGGAACCAGATTTCTATCGGACCCGCCAGCGCCTCAGAGCTGAGCGCCGACGTCAACTGTGCCTCGAACTCCGCCACGAACGACCTCTGCCGCTCCGCGTCGGCTTTGGGGTGGACCGGCCGCCCCGAGACAAAGCGAAACCCGGCCCTTCGGAGCATCATACGGGCACCGCTCTCCGTATAGATGACCCCGAAGGCCTCCTCGATTTTCCGTACGATGTCCTGAACGCGCCAGCGCGTCACACCGTCCCGCTCAAGCTCGGGACCCGCCTCGATCCAGGCGCCGATCTCGGCGATCTGCGCGTCCGTCAACCGGCCCTCGCTCCCGCCGCGCGGGAGATCCGCGAGGCCGTCGAAGCCCTCCGTGTTGTAGCGCAACACCCAGTCGCGCAGGATTTGAAGCTCCATGCCCTGCGCCCGAGCCGCCTCCGTGCGAGACGCACCCTCCATGATCATGGCGAGCGCACGCGCGCGCGACGCTTGCTTCGCGTCCCCGCAGTGCCTCGAAAGCGCGTGGAGCTCGTCCGCTGTGTGTGCCGTCCAGGTTATCGGCGTTGCCGCACTCATCGTCATCCTCCGGCGCTGGTGAGTCGATCACCACAGTCTATGAAGGTCGTCCGGACCGTCACCCCAACATATTGGGATGGTGAGTCAATTTGGAGCGCGCTTGGTATAAGTCGTCAAATCAGAAAATGACATGATGCAGGCGAGGTCTTCGATCGAGATCCTTGCGGAGGACGGACTTGAGGACTCGCGCGAGGTGTAGGACGATGCGAACGGAGCGGCCAAAATGGTGGCATCAGCTGTCCTGGTCATGTGTTCGCACACCTGCCATAAAGCGGGTCTGGAGGCTATTCAGCGGAAGTCAGCCATTCATGTCGCGCATCCGGACTCCTTGTTCGATATCGGGTCCCGCGCAAAGGCGAAACCTGTGAAATGGCCCGCTTCGCATCATCAATGAGCGCCATCTCTTGTCAGCGCCGGCTTTCGACCGATAAGGATCCGGTATTTGTTGGTCCCCTGGCTGGGTTTATCGCAGGCGACCCGGTCTGGCCTTCGCTGTTCGCGATATTGGCTTTGCGATCCTTCCCCGGTCGCCGGCCGTTCTGGGTTGTGTCCCAGACGTGGTATAGGAGCTCACGCTATCCACAGCGGGGGCCATCGTGGTTCCAGTTTAGGGTTTGGGTGAATCCGAATCGGCCCGAGTCCAAGAAGGAGAACCACGATGGCCGACGACATGATGACCCTGCGGGGTCTGTTGGAAAAGAGTTCGGATGCCGATCTGTTGCGCGAGATGATCGGCTTCTCGGCCCAGCGCCTGATGGAGCTGGAGGTGCAGGGCCTGACCGGCGCCGCGCATGGCGAGCGGACGCCGGAGCGGATTAACCAGCGCAACGGCTACCGCGCTCGGCCCTGGGGGGACGCGGGCCGGCACGGTCGATCTGAAGATCCCGAAGCTACGCAAGGGGAGCTACTTCCCCGGCTTCCTGGAGTCCCGTCGGACGGCGGAGAAGGCGCTCACGGCGGTGATCCAGGAGGCCTACATCCAAGGGGTATCGACCCGCTCGGTCGATGACCTGGTTCAGGCCATGGGCATGAGCGGTATCTCGAAGAGCCAGGTCTCGAGGCTTTGCGGGGAGATCGACGACAAGATCCGCAGCTTCCTCGGCCGCCCGCTTGAGGGCGACTGGCCCTGCCTCTGGCTGGATGCGACCTATGTGAAGGTGCGCGAGGCTGGGCGCATCGTCCCGGTCGCGGTCAACGACCAGGGCCGGCGCGAGGTGCTCGGCATGGCGGTCGGCGCGCCGAGACCTTCTGGACCGAGTTCTTGCGCTCCCTTACCAGGCGCGGGCTCAGCGGCGTGCAACTGGTGATCTCCGACGACCACAAGGGCTTGAAGGTCGCTACCAGCTGGATCCTCGGCGCCACTTGGCAGCGCTGCCGCGTGCACTTCATGCGCAACCTGCTGGCCCATGCCGGCAAGCAGGGCCGGCGCGTCGTCTCCGCCTTCGTCGTCACCGCCTTCGCCCAGGACGACGCCGAGGCCGCCGCCGCACAGTGGCGCCTGATCGCCGACCAGCTCAGAGCCAAGGCACCCAAGCTGGCGGCCATCATGGACGAGGCTCAGCACGACGTCCTCGCCTGCATGAGTTTCCCCAAGGAGCACCGGGTCAAGCTCCACTCGACCAACCCGCTCGAACGCGTCAACGGTGAGATCAAGCGACGCACCAATGTCGTCGACATCTTCCCCAACGAGGACGTCATCACCCGCCTGGTCGGCGTCGTGCTGCTCGAGCAGAACGACGAATGGACCGTCGGAAGGAGGTACATGACGCTGGAATCGATCGCTCCCCTGAGCGACAATCTCACGATCAAGCTGTCCGCCGTGGCAGCCTGAAAAACCCGACCCTACCCGCCGGATGCCGCGTAAAGCGCGAGCCTCTTACACCACCGCACGGGACACGATCCCGTTCTGTGAATTGAACATGTTTGCCTGTGTGGAAAATTCTGATTTTGCCATATCCAGCAGAATGGAGTTTCGCAGCGACAAGTCGGACAGTGGAGTCCGGTAGGTGATTGGGTAGACAATCGGGGCCATTCAGTCAGAATTTTGGCGGATCTTGCCAGACCTCGAGTGATCTGATCAATGTTCAGATCGTCAGGGTCGTAGGCGCCATCGTAGTATGTCCGGAATATATCTTCGTCGTCGTCATCGCATCTGTGGACGCCGGCCTCGCGTTCGGCGAGGGCATCAAGCAAATCGCCATACCCCCACGGGCCTCCGATATTCTCGGGAGGACACCGTCGCTCGGCACTGATCAACTGTGGATAGATAATGCCTTGCTTTGCAGGTCTTTGCTTGCCGACCCGGATTTCATGTTCCCAACTGTCACCGTAGTCGTAGGTATATAACAGCATTCAGCGGGAACCGAACTGTCCGGTCACATCCAGCAGTGTGAGGTCGTCGGCATCTTCATCGGACCAGTACATGTGCTCCCGTTGCCGTCTGATGTCGAATCCCTAGAGGTGGTAGTTTTCCCATCATATGGTGATCTGGAGGATCCTGTGGAGATCATAGAGGGTAACGTCAGCGGGGACCTCAATGCGGCGGGTGATTTTGGGGTCGATATACCGGAGAGTGACTGTCAGACTGAAAACCATCTGGGTCTTCGTCATGTTGCGTTCCTCCGAGGCATTTCGATCACGACGGCAGGTTTGAGCCGACACGATCAGGCCGGACACGAATATATCATGCGCGTCTCAATTATGAAACGCCGTCTGCGCCGTCGGTCCGTGACGTGCGGTTTGCCGGCCGTGTGATTGCGGGGCACTGGCGAGCATCGTGTTGATGTCGCATCCAGTGCGACTGTGAGGCGGCGCTTGGAAACACCGGGGGTACGATCCAGGAATCAGGATCATCCACCGAGTCAAGCCGTTGAGCGCGGGCGGTTTCCACTGACCTCGTCGAAAATGCGGAAGCGACGTGACGGACATCGGCTCGAAATCTCGCGTTACGACGATTCAGGCCGCACCAGGATGGCCTCCGCTTCGTTGTCGCAAAGTCCGTTGGCAAGAGTTGGCGAACAATCGAATCGGTGCTGATGGCAGCCAAGATCGGTATCCGTCAGCGCCAGGCAAACACGGGTTGTTCAAGATGATCGACCCGGGTCGATCGGCCGGCGAGCGCGACCTCACGGAACTGGTAGAGCATTGCCGCGGTCGGGGCGTGGATCTGACTTCCGGCAATATGCATGCGGACAACAGGTCTGTCGCTTTCGGGGATCGAAACGAATTCGGGCGAGTTCGGCTGGAACAGGGACGAGAGCGTGATCCTGTAAATGGACGCAACTTCGTCGGGATTGGCGGTCATGGTGACCGTGTCATCCGCATAGAGTATGACAGGCGTGATGACATATCCGGACCGCGTAGTGTAATCGTCGAGATGCCCAAGAACCGAATTCGGCCCAAGTTCGAGGTCGATTTCTTCATGCAACTCCCGAAGCACGGCCTGCTCGGTCGTTTCATTGGCATCGATCCGCCCGCCTGGCAATGCCCATTGTCCGGCGTGGCGCCTCAGCGTGGTTGGTTGCGCGTTTGGTCAGTACGAAGGACGCGCGACCGTCGGAATCGGACACTATGGTGATGGCGACTGCGGCACGTTTGAGCCCGGTCGCATCGTGCTTCTGCGAGTCGAATTCGGCGAGATGGCGCGCGACCATGTGTTGAAAACCGGCATTCATGCGAAATTCGGGAACCATAATCCTGGCTGCTTGATTTCCGTTGAAGGTTCGCAAAAGCTAAGGTTGTGTCTTCATGGCATGGCCCAACGGACCGTATCCTGGTACTATAGTTTCATCTGGCGGCGGTGTCATCCTCAGTAGCGTCGAGCAATCTTGTTTGCGCCGACATGGTACCGATCCGGTTTTCATCGTATCGGAATCGTTCAATCCAATCTTTGTAGCGATGGCTGACCAAATCTCCCGCGGGCTGCGAAGGGCGTTGCGGCCCGATGCCCCGACGCTGAATGTAGAAATCTTCGGAGCCGAGGATTGACATATTCCGGGGAAGCAAATCCGCAATACACCCGTCGTCAGGTAGAAATGCTGGCAGGAAACGGCCGATCGCACACCCGAATATGTAGAAGGGCCGTACCTGGACCGGATCTCTAAACAACAACACGATGGTCCCACGTTAAGTTTTGGCGCACGGTGATCCCACGCTGTAAACAGCGAGTCCATGACAAGAGTTTGACGACATGAATTCTTTCGCCAAAAAGATGGAAAAGCCCGTTTTCTCCGGCGCTTTAATCTTGGTTACGGAGAAAATTGTGAAAATGACTTCGCTGTATATTGTCAAAACGCCGCCCGACCGGCGCTGAACTTAGCATCGGGTCATCATGGCTTTAGTGTGACTTTACTGCTTTTTCTGTTGCTAAGATGTTTGCTGGCTTTGTGCATTCGGATTTCCGAACGTGGTCGGCATGATTCTGAGAGATCAGATTTTCCGGACGCAACTGGCTGGTTTCGACCTGAAGGCGATCGAGGTTCGTCTGGCTCGTCCTGACGAGCGGGCGTGCCGGGACACTGTAGTCAACAGACCTCATCTCGAGTTCAAAAGCTTTGCCGGTCGGGGTCTGTGCTACATCGTCTTGTGGTGAGGCTGATGGGGCGCGGTCGCCGGCTGGCAAACCGGCACCTTCAAGCGTGCGTCGTTGTGGTCGATTTCCGAGGCCTTTGCAGAGGTTAACGATGTCTGATGCGCTAAGGCTGCAAGCGGACCCTGCGACCGCATTCGCGGCCCGGCAGATGGAAGACCGAGGTCACTGGTCGCTATGGGCCGGTCTCTAGGTCGACCTTGCGTCGGCTCCTGCAGATCCTCGATCTGGAGCTGATGCGGGCTGTGTTCCAGCGCCACGGTCGGCCATGCCTGCGTATCGCACGGGCTATTTCGGTCCACGGCAAACGCATCCGAGGGATCCAATCGCAACGGAGATGACCATTATGAAACCGTGGCCATGCTCAACGTTTACGATGAGGGCAGCGAAATCACGGTTGTCCAGGCGGTGATCGAAGCCTGGACTCTGCTGACGACTATCGACCAGCCGACCGAGACGACATAATACGACGAGGGCAAGGTCGCCCTCGCGCATGGCCGTATCGAACAGTGCAGAATCGCAGTCGTCACATCGCCACAGGCGATGATCCATTCTTCGCATGAGAAGCAGATTTTCCGGGTGATCCGTCCCACCACAGACAAGACAGCCAAAGAAAATTCCATCGACGCCAGCCGTACAATGCTGCAAGACCTGCTCGTCTGGAACCGGGGTTACTGGGGATCGAAAGCCATCACCATGTTCGGGACCGCACCTTCGGCGAAGACGATGGCACCGCCCATACCCAACACGCACCAGCCAATAGCGCTATTATCAACACTTGACCGAGACCTTATCTCCTGAGACCCAGACTCCACCCGTGCATCCGCCCCTCGCAAAATGCGACGGTTCTTTCCTGGAGGGTTCAATCCACAACGCAGCTCAACGCCTCGACTGTTCGATCCGGGGTCAACAAACTCTCGACGGCCGATTCGCGAGGCCGATCATACAATGGGCATGCACGAGAAAAACACTGTGAGTTTAGCATAGGATCGCCGTGGAGTTCAGCAATTCTCCTTTTGGAGTTATCGGGGGTTTTCAAAGGCTTGGAGATGTGATTCAAGCTGTTGTGTGAAGCGTCTTGAACGATACATAGAAGTGGTGGGGAAGCGGTGCGCGGCGTTGCCCGACAAGCGCTCGGGAAGCAACACGCGCTATGCCATGAGAGACATCGGGCTTGCGGCGTTTTCGGTGTTTTTCGTGCAGAGCCCGTCGTTTCTGGCGCATCAGCGCCTGCTGTCGGCGCAGCGCGGCGCTTCGAACGCCGGGACGCTGTTCGGCATGGAGCGGATTCCGTGCGACAGCCATATCCGGCGGATGCTGGATGGGGCGCCGACGGATCATTTCGACGCGGTGTTTTCGGCGCTTGTCGATGACCTGGATGGCGCCGGTGCCTTGTCGGGTCTGCGCTGCCTGGACGATCGGGTGTTGATCGCGCTGGACGGCTCGGAGCATTTCCGTTCCGGCACGATCCACTGCGCGCACTGCTCGACGCGCCGGCGGGGCGAGGAGGTGGAGTATTTCCACAGCTTTGTCGGCGCCGCTCTGGTGGCGCCGGGGCAGCGCCGCGCCTTGCCTCTGGCGCCGGAGTTCGTGCGCCCGCAAGACGGCGCGGCGCAGCAGGACTGCGAGAGCCGCGCGGCGCAGCGCTGGCTGGCCCGCCTGGGGCCTTGTGTGGCCGGGCTGAGACCGGTCTATCTGGGCGACGATCTCTATTCCCGCCAGCCGATCTGCGAGGCGGTGCGCGCCGCGGGCGGGAGCTTCATCTTCGTGTGCAAGCCGTCCAGCCACAAGACGTTGAGCGAATACACCCATGGCGTCGTGCTGGACGAGGTGTGCCAGACCGTGGGCAGGGGCGCGGCCAGGCGCCGCCAGCGCTATCGCTGGATGAATGGCGTGCCGCTGCGCGACGGCGCCGACGCGCTCGCCGTCAACTGGCTGGAGGTCGAGATCGCCAAGCCCGACGGCAAGGTGACCTACCGCAACAGCTTCGTCACCGACCTTGCCGTCACGCGAGACACCGCCGCCGACATCGCCGCCTGCGGGCGTGCCCGCTGGAAGATCGAGAACGAGACCTTCAACGTCCTGAAGACCAATGGCTACAACCTCGAACACAATTTCGGGCATGGCAGCCAGACACTGGCCAGCATCCTGGTCGTGCTCAATCTGCTGGCCTTCGCCCTGCACACGGCCTGCGACCTGATCGAAGCATCCTGGCGGCGGGCGCGGCACGCACTCGGAGCCCGAAGGCGCCTGTTCGAGCACATCCGCACGATCACCGCCTACCATGTCTTCGCGTCATGGGCGGTCCTCATGAAAACCGTCATCACGGGCCTCCCCCTCCCGCAAACGCCTGATCCCCGGCCCCCGCGCCAAACCCATCCCTCCAACCGCAGAACCGCCAAAAAACCAACACGAAAGGCCGCAATGCAACGAAAAACGCCATAAGGAGAATTGCTGATCTTCCGGCCGTCTCTCCTCTCGAACGTCCGGCAAGAGCGGCATCTCTGTTATGTCTGGAATGGCCGTCGAATCGAAACCATCTACGAGAAACGGGAATTCGACAACGATAGGTTGTCCTGATACTTTGCGTGCGCCCGCCGCCCATGAGGTCGTGAGACGGGCGTTGTCGGCCAATTGTCGTGGGGACGAGGCCACGAGTTCTCCATTGCACGAAATGTGGTGATGATTGGTGGCGAAAAGGAAAGAAACAATGAGGCCAATCTCGGATTCGAGGTACAGCTCCAGGCGACGGTGGGCAAGCTGCGCAGCAAAATGGAGCCATCTGGCTCCAAGCACGTGGTGCTCAGACTGATCGTCCTCAAATATATCTCCGACGCTTTGAGGCGAAGCGTACGAAACTGCTCACGGAAGATCCGGCTGACGCGGAAAATCCTGAGGAGTACTTCGCCGAAAACGTTTTCTGGATTCCGAAGGATGCCTGCTGGTCACGTCTGCAAGCCAAGCCGGGCAGCCGATGGTCGGCAACGCTTCACTTAAATCGTCCTGCCGAAGGACTACGCTCGTCCGGCGCTCAACAAGACATGTTCGGCGAACTGATCGACCTTCTGAGCGGGATCGGCATAGCCGATGGGCCCGAACGGTTCGGAGACATTCTCGGATGGGGATACGAATATTTTGTCAGCCGCTTTGCAGGCGTCGACCGCACATAGACGGCAACCTTGCGGGCCAACTCGGTGCGGCTGTCCGTCTCAATCTTCGCCTTTGACCCGATGACCGTCGTTCGGAAAGTTGAGTTGGCAGGGGGGGGGGGGAGTACGGACCGGATAGATGGGTGATACCAAGCGCGCTCCAAATTGACTCACCATCCCAATATGTTGGGGTGACGGTCCGGACGACCTTCATAGACTGTGGTGATCGACTCACCAGCGCCGGAGGATGACGATGAGTGCGGCAACGCCGATAACCTGGACGGCACACACAGCGGACGAGCTCCACGCGCTTTCGAGGCACTGCGGGGACGCGAAGCAAGCGTCGCGCGCGCGTGCGCTCGCCATGATCATGGAGGGTGCGTCTCGCACGGAGGCGGCTCGGGCGCAGGGCATGGAGCTTCAAATCCTGCGCGACTGGGTGTTGCGCTACAACACGGAGGGCTTCGACGGCCTCGCGGATCTCCCGCGCGGCGGGAGCGAGGGCCGGTTGACGGACGCGCAGATCGCCGAGATCGGCGCCTGGATCGAGGCGGGTCCCGAGCTTGAGCGGGACGGTGTGACGCGCTGGCGCGTTCAGGACATCTTACGGAAAATCGAGGAGGCCTTCGGGGTCATCTATACGGAGAGCGGTGCCCGTATGATGCTCCGAAGGGCCGGGTTTCGCTTTGTCTCGGGGCGGCCGGTCCACCCCAAAGCCGACGCGGAGCGGCAGAGGTCGTTCGTGGCGGAGTTCGAGGCACAGTTGACGTCGGCGCTCAGCTCTGAGGCGCTGGCGGGTCCGATAGAAATCTGGTTCCAGGACGAAGCGCGCATCGGCCAGAAGGGGATGACGACACGGGTCTGGGCGAATGGGAAGCAGCGTCCGCGCATCCTGCGCGACCATCGCTATGGCTACGTCTATCTGTTCGGCGCCACCTGCGCAGAGCGCGGCGTCGGCATCGCCCACGTGGCGGACAGGGCGAACACGGCGTCGATGAACGAGCATCTGGCGGCGATCGGCGCGGCCGTGGCGCCGGGTGCGCACGGCGTGATTGTGCTGGACGGGGCGGGCTGGCATCGCTCGGGCGACCTTCTCGTTCCCCCCAACCTGACGCTCGTGCATCTGCCGCCCTACAGTCCGGAACTCAATCCGATGGAGCAGATCATTCTGTTCCTGAAATCGAACCGCTTCGCCAACCGCGTGTTCAAGGATGTCTCCGCCCTGAGGGACGCCTGCTGGACGGGGTGGCAATGGCTGACCGACCAGCCCGACGTCATCACCAATACGACCCGGCGCAGCTGGGCCGTAGCCCCATCGTGCTGATCCCGATGCCTCACTGTATCGGTTCATATGACTTGCGTTTGGTATGAGAGGTTATGGATCGGTCGGGAGGTGGCCGATGCCGTGGAGGAGACCGGTTGCATGGACGAGAAGCTGGGTTTCGTCATGGACTGCTTGCGTGGTGAGTTGCCGATGACAGCGCTTTGCGAGGACTACGGCCTCAGCCGCAAGACCGGCTACAAGTGGCTCGGTCGCTATCGCGAGCAAGGCCCGGAGGGCCTGGTCGAGCACTCCCGTGCGCCGCATCGTCACGGCCGATCCATGGCGCCGGAGACCGCCGGGGCGATTGTCGCCCTGCGCTGTGAGCGTCCCCACTGGGGGCCGCGCAAGCTGCGCGCGGTTCTGATGTGCTCGCATCCCGACATGGTGTGGCCGGCGGCCAGCACGATGGGCGATCTGTTGCGTGCGGAAGGGCTGGCGCGCGCCCGCCGCCGTCGCGGGGCCGCACCCTGCCGGCGGTTTCGCACCATCAGCGCGCCCAACGATGTCTGGTGCATCGACTTCAAGGGTTGGTTCCGCACCAGCGACGGCGAACGCTGCGACCCGCTGACCGTGAGCGACGCCGACAGCCGTTACCTTCTGGCCTGCGTCATCGTCCCGCCCCGGACCGAGGAGGTCCGCCCGATCCGCGAACAGCTCTTCACGCGCCACGGCCTGCCGCTGGCGATGCGCTCGGACAACGGGGCGCCGTTCGCCGGAACCGGCGTGGTCGGGCTGTCCCGGCAGAACGGGAGGCACGAGCGCATGCATCGGACCTTGAAGGCCGAGACCGCCGGCCGCAAGCGCAAGCCAGCAACAAGCCCGCTTCGACCGCTTCCGCCAGGACTACAATCCGGCATTACAACACCCATCTGTCTATGCCATTGAAGAGAAGAGGTTTTGTTGATCGTGATGCGATCCTGCGGGGTGTTCTGGGTGTGATCTGGCGCGCTCGACGAGGGTTTTCCCGCTTCGCCTTCGAGACCCGGCCGGCTGAAGATCCACGGACCGTCGGCGAGCGGATGGACGGCGTAGATCTCACCGTTCTTTGCGGCCCGCCTGAGTGTCTTGGGGGTGATGTGAAGAAGCCTGGCGGCCTTGGTCAAGTTGAGCCAGGGCTCAATGCCGTCGGGCGCCGGGCGATGGACCGGGATCCGGTAGTGGGATCGCAGCGAGGTCACCCGCTCCCGTGTCCAGCGATTGCCGTTGCCGGTGACCAAACCGTTACGGTTCAGAAGCCCCGCGATCAGATCGTCGCCGGCGATGCGGACCAGCAGGCGGACGGCTTCGATGATATCGGGCGCGGTGCTGTTGCGCGGCCGGCGCCGTTCGGTATGGACGCCGCCCGCCCAATGAACGGTCAGCACGATCTCGCTGGCGTCCTCGTCAATGTTGGCAACCACTTCCCGGATTACGGTTCTGACGATGCGCTTCTTGAGCCGGGCATCCGTCGTCGCGGGCGACAGCTCCGCGCATGGCGGCGCGCTCGCATCGTGTTCGGCGATCTTCGCCTCGAGCGCGGCGGTCCAGCGCGCCTCCAGCTCGACCGCCACCAGGTGGTTGGCTGGATCGGTGGCATCGTAGTGGCGGACGGCGCGGTTCGCCGCACAGCGCGCCGCCTCGAGATCGCGGACCAGCATCTCGCGAGCATGATCGCGTCGCTCGGCCTGTCGCGCCCCGGCCTCCACGGCCGCCGCGACCACCCCCGGCTCCACCACCTGGAGCAGCATCTCCTCGATCGCCTCGTCGACCCGCAGTCCGCCGAACGCGATGCAGCGGGGCTCGCCGTTGTCGAGCCATCCCCGGGGACAGCTGTCGCGCGGGATGTTGTGCTTCTGTCCAGTACAGCAAACCGTCAGCTTCCGGCCGCAGCAGCGGCAGCGCAGGAGACCCGCACGCAGGGCATCGCCGTGCTTCGGCGCGCCGTGATGACGGCTTGCCGGGACAGTGTCGCTGACCCTCTTGCGTATCGCCTCCGCGCGTTCCCACTCGACAGAGCCCTCCTGCGCGCCGGGCTTCAGCGTGAGCCACGCGGCGCGCGGCTTGCGCCGTATCCTCGGCCGCGCCCGTGCCCCATCATAGCCCGGCTCCACGCTCGTCTTGCCATAGGCGTAGCCGCCGCCATAGGCCGGGTTGACGATCATCCGATGCAGGGTGGCGTCGCTCGGCCGGCGCCACACGATGGCGCCGTTGCCCGACCTCGCCGGCAACGTCAGATCGTGCTCGTGGACCCGCAGCAGCGCCTGGCGCGCGCTGCCCAGCTCCTCGACCGTGTCGAAGACCAGTCGGATCGCCTCTTGCACCCTCCGGTTCGGGTCCTTCTCCAGCCGGTCGCCCGCCTTGATGAAGCCAACCGGGGCGCCGACCACGAGCGCGCCGCGCCGTCTCGTAGCGGGCCGACAGCGAGCGCTGGCGCAGCAGGTCGTGTTCGTCCTCGTTGAGGCTACCCTTCAGCCCGAGCAGGAGGCGCTCGTTGCTCTGGCGCGGCGCGTACACCGTGTCCTGGTCGATCAGCAGCGTGTCGACCACGCGGCACATCTCGACCAGCTGCTGCCAGTCGCGGCTGTTCCGCGCGAAGCGAGAGACCTCGCGCGCCGCCACGGCGCCGACCGTGCCAAGACAGACCTCTGCCACCATGCGCTCGAAGCCCAGGCGGGCGACCGCGCCCGCCGCAGACCGGCCCAGGTCCGCGCCGACGACCTCGATCCGCGAGACGCCGAACGCCTGCAGCCGGCCCGTCATGGCGTATTGCAGGGCGCCGCTCTCGCGGTTGTGCATGACCTGGTGGGGCGAGGATTGCCGGACATCGAGCATCGCCTTGCGGCGCAGGTGCTGCGGCCCGATCGTCGCAGACATCATCACCGCCCGCCCCCGGATCGCGGGGATCGTGCACGTGGTCCAGCATCAGCCGAACCATCAGCTCGCTCGCCTTCCGGCGTGTTCGGCCCGGACGCGCGCACTATCTCGGCGTGTCCTCCGGAACGCTGCTCTCCGCCCGAGCGAACAGATCGAGCTGATCCGATCCGTTCCCGCGCTTGCGGTGCACCCCGTATCGATCTCGCATGGATCTCTCCCCGATCCTAGTCATCGCAGACCCATCCTGCGCACGTCGCGGGAGCCTTACCCAGCGCATCCGACACGAGCGATGCCAGAGACGATAGTGTGCGAGATCCACCTGGCCACGCTCCTCAACGCGCGTCCCCGCGCAGACCACGCGGTCGAACATCCACAGCGGAACTTCCTGCCAGAGGCCCGGTACAGCTCCGTCGAGAGCGCATCGCGCGCGAACGATGCCCGCCTTCTCTACGACATTACCGACCCGCACAAGCCGGCCGGCCCACGGATGCCTTCGATAAAGTACCCTGCGGGTGTCGGGCCTATGGGCGCTCTCGCGCTCGGTTGTACAACCACAACTGCCCCCATGAGGCGCTTGGCCAACGACCGACCGCGGCGCTCTGGCGCCCCTCGCCGAGGGCCTGCCCCAACACCTGGCCGAGACCTGGTACGACGCCTAGCACGCGGTGCGCCGGGTGCGCACCGACGGCTCCATCAAGTGGCACGCGAGCGCGTCTTCATCAGCGAAACGTTCACCGGCGAGACTGTCGGCGTCGCCGAGACCGACAGCGGCGACTGGATCCTTCGCGTCGCCGACATCGATCTCGGCATCATCGACCGTCGGACCAGGAAACTCCATGGCTTCCGCGCGGCCCGGCCGGGCCGCGCGGAAGCCAAACAAACGATGAACACTGTTACCCATGGAACCGCTCCATAGTGTTACCTATGCTTCCGGTTGCTCAGGGAGGAGGGGGGAATAGCTTCGATGGAGTACTGCACTGTTCGCGCTCGGCCGTTGGCGACTGCGGCGAGGGTCACGGTGAGCGTGTGCCGGTTTCCGGCTGTCCCGATCATCGATCTACCCGCTGCGGGATCTGTTGTTCGCACGCACCGCCGTCGTCAATCTCCAGGCGACGATCATGAGTAGCGCCAAAGGCGCTCGCGCCTCGTCTGGCTGACCTGACGTCCAGCAAGGACCGAACGGATCGCGCCCGCACCGGAACGTCGCGGGAACTGGATCGTCTGGGGTTTCGAATTCTGCTCCGCGACGTCAAGTTCCGGGTCCTGCATCGTCTGCTTCTGACGAAAAGGCTGTCTTCGGGCACTCCGAAATCACGACTGGAATCCGGTTGGTAAGATATCCGTGCTAGTGTCCTGATTCCAAAGTTCGTACCGTTATGATGTTGCGGCTGCAGCGGTTTCGAGGGTCCTGAGGCAGAAGCGCTTGATGGACGCCAGGATTTCATCGGCTGTCTTGTGCCAGCGGAAGGGCTTGGGGTCCTCGTTGACGGTGTCGATGTACCCGGTGATCGCCTGCTCCAGCTCGACGGTCGATCGGTGAACCCCGCGCCGGATCTGCTTCTCTGTCAGATCGGCGAAGAAGCGCTCGACTTGGTTGAGCCACGAGGCAGAGGTCGGGGTGAAGTGAACATGCCAGCGCGGTCGCCGGGCGAACCCGTCGCGGATCGTCTTCGTCTTGTGGGTCGAGTAGTTGTCCATGACGATGTGGATCTCGAGGTCGGGCGGCACGTTGGCCTCGACGTGATCCAGGAACTTGCGGAACTCCACGCTGCGGTGGCGCCGATAGCACTGTCCGATGACCTTGCCTGTGGCGACGTCAAGGGCTGCGAAGAGCGAGGTCGTGCCGTTGCGCTTGTAATCGTGAGTGCGCCGCTCGACCTGCCCCGGGCGCAGCGGCAGCAGCGGCTGGGTGCGATCGAGGGCCTGAACCTGCGATTTCTCGTCCACGCAGAGGACCATGGCATGCTGCGGCGGGTCCACGTAGAGCCCCACGATGTCGCGCGTCTTGTCCACGAAGTAGGGGTCTGCCGAGAGCTTGAAGGTCTCGCTCCTGTGCGGCTGAAGGGAAAAGGCTCGCCAGATGCGATTGACCGTCGACGGCGCATACCCCGTCGCCTGCGCCATCGAGCGCGTGCTCCATTGGGTCGCGTCACGAGGCTTCTCCTCAAGCGTCTTGCGCACCACCTCGGCCACGGCGTCGTCATCGATGCGCCGGGGACGGCCGGAGCGCGGCTCGTCGTCAAGCCCGTCAAGACGATGCTCTGCGAAGCGATTGCGCCACTTCCTGGCGGTCTGGCTGGTCACGCCCAGCACGCTCCCAATCTGCACATTGGTAAGCCCTTCGGCCGCCAGCAGCACGATGTGCGCCCGATCGGACAGGCCTCGCCAGACTTTGCGCCCGCGCGACAGCCGCTCAAGCTCGTTGCGCTCGTCCGCGCTCAGCTTGATCTCCACCGAAAGTCGCATCACCATGCCCCCCGAATCGACACCACCCCCTTAACAATACGAACTTTGCGTACAGGACACTAGATAGTGTCATCATGAGTGATGTTCATCTGTCCTATCTGTCGAACTCACTCGATGGTTCCTGGAGGCGACTCATGGGAATGGCCCATCGGCGTCACGACATTTCGGACAGGGTCTGGCTGTTGCTGGAGTCTCATCTGCCTGGCCGGGCGGGAAGTTGGGGTGGAGTGGCACAGGATAATCGACGGTTCATTAATGCGGTCTTGCTGGATTCTGCGCACCGGCGCTCCCTGGCGTGATGTGCCGCCAGACTATGGAGACTGGAAAAATACCCATCGTCGGTTCTGTCGCTGGCGGGACAAGGGGCTCTGGGGGGCGTTGCTGGAGCCTCTGGTGGATGAGCCGGACTATGAATGGCTGATGATTGACGCCAGTCATCTCAAGGTCCATCCCCATGCGAGCGGTGCGATCGGTGGCAATCAGGCGATGGATCGCACAAAAGGGGGCTGAACACGAAGCTGCACCTGGCTGTGGACGCGCATGGGATGCCGGTGCGGGTGTTGGTGACCGAGGGGACGGCAGCAGATTGCAGTCAAGCGGTCGAGCTGATTGAAGGGATAGATGCCGAGTATTTGTTGGCGGACAAGGCCTATGACACGAATGCCATCCTGTCTTATTGTGAGGAGCATGAAGTCATTCCAGTGGTTCCGCCGAAGCGCAACCGCAAGCACCCCAGAGCGTATGATGTCCATCTCTACCGGCGCCGGCATTTGGTGGAGAACGCCTTTCTGTGGCTCAAGCGTTGGCGTGGGATTGCCACGCGATACGCCAAGAATGCCGCATCGTTCCTCGCCGCGGTGCAGATTCGGTGTCTGGCGCTCTGGGCTGGTATTTCGTGACGACACTATCTAGAAACTTGCGCGGCAGAAAGCCTGCTGGAGAATGATCCGCGGACACCCCCGCATCTCGGCCGACTGGATACCTTGCCAAGGATCGCCTACCGCCAAATGCCCGCCTGTAGTTCGCAAATTGTACTCTTCATCAGCGTGGATTCGGAAATATTCCCCGGGTCAGGCGCTTTTCAGGCCCTGCATCTGCAGCCGAAATTTTGGTGATTATATACTTGACTACGCGCCAAGATCGGCAAGCAGGTCGAGAATGGCGTCCTCGAATCCCTCGACAGGTCCCAACTCGGAAAACCTCTTCGTCAGCTTGTGCGACACTGCTCCGCCCTTCTCCATGCTCACGAGTATCCCTGCCTTTCCTGTGGCCACTGCGGCCTTCGTCCATGCGCCTATCAGGATGTTGCTTGGCGCGATCCCGATGCACAGCAGTGCTTCATAGTGGCGGTGATAGCGGATGTGGTTGAACTGGAACGACCCGCTAACGTCTTCAGTCGCAGTTTTCAGCTCGAACGTCTTTCCCTCAATGCGGATGTCCCACGGACTTTGCCGGTTGCGTTTCCCGCCAGTTCTCTCGGGGACGGCGCAGTCGCGCGATTGTTCACCCCGCGTCGCCAGACTTGCCAGAGGGCATTGATCGCCGCAGGACGACCAGACGGCAGCAAAAACGAATCCTGCGGCAGCGGCGCGGACTGGATCAGCTGCGCGCCCTCGACACGGAACTTCGGCCTCCCCTTGCCGTCACTTTGAAAAGCCATCGGCAGGATCAGGCCAATGTAATCGGCGAAGGTTGCTGAGTGATTAACAAACGCGAGCGCAAGCCATGCTCGATAGCCAAATGGCGGATTGCCGATTACGGCGTAGCGATGGCCATTTGCGCGAGGGTTCCAGCCGAGATAATCCCGCGCCTTAAGATCCACTCTGCCCGGCACGATCTCGATTCCGATGCGACGATCTACAGGCAGGAGATCGTAGAACACGCCGTCTCCCGCGGCGGGATCGACGAACTTGTATCGGGCCGCATCAGCATGGTCGGATGCTATCGCGTCCAAGAGTGCCAGGTGGCACTCTTGCGCAACCGCGGGTCGAGTAAAGAAACGATCAAGATCCACTTTCTCCGGCTGCACCCATGACGGAATCAGAGGGTTTCCCTTCCAGCCCTTGTTCCGGGCGGACCGCGCGGCCTCAAGCGTGGTGTCGACGGTCGGCCGCGGCGGAAAAATCGCTCGGGCGATTTGCTCCGGGCGCGCGTCGGTGGCGGGCAAAGCGGTCATCGTGTCCCTCCCCTAGTCGGCGATTAGCGCGCCGTAGGTCAACCGCTTGCCGATCATGCGAGCGACGGTTTCCGTCATCATGGCCTCAGTATCCTTCGGCCGCAGGTTGTGACGGGTTGAAAACTCGTTCACATATCGGTGCAGATGCTTCGGCGAGATATGGTGAACAAGTGCCGTGGTAGCCGCGCTTGAGCATCGACCAGAACGACCCAATGCCGTTCGTGTGGGCCATGTCGCGGACAGACTCGCCAACCGAGTGATTGACCGCTTCGTGCTCGAAATCACGCCTCAGGCCGCCATAGACGGTCGCTTCGTCGGTGTAAACCGTGGCACCCGGCTTCGCGCTCTCTCGCACGAAACCTTGCAGTGTGGAAGCGTCGGTGTGCTCGACCACTTCGGCCATGACCTGATTGCTGTCGCGGTCCTTGGCACCGACGACTGCCGTCTTGCCTACCGCGCCGCGCCCCGTGTGCGTCTTGCGCTTCCCGCCCATGTACACGTCTCATCGACCTCGACCGGGCCGTGCATCGTGAACGCATGCTCAGACCATGCTTCGCGCAGACGCTGGGCCATGAAATAAGCCGATTTCTGCGTAATGTTCAGATCACGGTGCAACTTCATGCTCGACACGCCTTTTAGAGATGTCGACCAAAGATAAATTCCGATAGCCCATTTCTGCAAGCCGATTCGAGAGCGATGCATGACCGTACCGACGCGCACCGAGAAGTGCCTGCGGCACTCACCGCACCAATAAGGCAGAGGCTTGCGGTTCGATTTCGCACGGATCTTCTCAGATCCACCGCAAATCGGGCAATAATCTGGGTTCCCAACCTCACCCCAACGCGATATCTCGAACCACCGTTCGGCGGCGGCATCATCGGGGAACATCTGGAAGAGTTTTATGAGCGATAGACCTTCGCGGAATGATTTGCCCGGAGCCGCCATCGTCACACCCTTCATCAAATTACGACTCGATTATATTTCAAAAAGATGCGTAGCCAAGTATATAATAACCGAAATTTTCTGCGACGCAAGCTTCTAGAGGTTCCAACGCAAGGTGTCGACAAAATGCGTGGTCAGGCCGATCAGGTCAGAATCAAGCGGCAGTTCCTGCGAGGAGAACTTTGCGACGACGAGATCCGAAGCGGGATCGACGAACAGGTTCTGTCCATGGACCCCGAGGCCGAACAGCATCGGCCCGGCTTCGTTATCGACATACCATTTCGAGCGGTAATGCATTGCGCGACCCGGAAAATACGGTGCGAAACTTCCGGCATTCCAGGCTGCCGCATTGCCGTTGCCGGCGATGTCGGCGATCCAGGCAGACGGCACGACCTGCTTGCTGTCTCGTGTGCCGTCTTCGAGAAGCAGTTGTCCGACCAGCGCGAGATCGCGGGCCGTCGCGCACATGCCGCCGGCCGCCCTCGGTGCCCCGAGCCGATCGACCGTGATGTAGGCTGATCGTGTGGCACCCAGCGGTTCCCAAAGCAACTGCGCCATCAGATCCGCATATCGGTAACCCGAAGCGCGTTCGATCACCCAGCCAAGGAGATCGGTATTCGGCGAGACATAATGAAAGCCGCGGCCGTGTTGTCCGTCGGAGTCAGTCAGATAGCGATAGAAGGCGCGCAGATCGGTTTCGGTTTCGTCCGGCGCCAGCGGATTCCAGTTGGTGGCCTTCCGATACGCGATGATCGTTCCGTCGGTTGCCAAATAGTCCTCGTCAAAGGCGACCCCCGCCCGCATGTCGAGCAGATGGCGCAGCGTGGCGTCACGATATGTGGTTCCGGAAACCTCCGGGAGGATATCGGCGACGGAGCGGTCGACGGCGAGGATATCCTGTTCAACCAGGATTCCGGTCAGCAATCCGAGCATCGATTTCGAAACCGACATCAGGATATGCGGTGTTCCGGCCGTCATGCCGTTGGCGTAAGACTCGTGGATGATGCGGCCGTTCTTGAGGATGACCAGTCCGTCGGTATTGCTGGCGCGCAGAAAGTCGGCAAAGCCCCAACGCCGTCCCCGGCCGTCAGCAAAAGTGAATTTCGCGAGATCCTCGGGCGCTGTTTCGAGGTTCTGGACCGAAGCCGGGTTGTTGGCGATTTCGGCGGTCGGTATAATTTCCCGGACATGGTGGAACGCCCATGAGTTGAAGGGTGCAGTTCGCCAGTTGGCCAGCGTGACCTGGGCGCCGGGCACTGGCGGAAAGCTGTCCATCAGACCGGTCAAAGTACTTTCCCGGGATTCATCAGGCCATAAGGATCAAGGATGTCCTTGATCTGGCGCATCACGTCAAGCGCGACATCGGGTTTGTAGCGGACAAGTTCGGCACGCTTGAGTTGGCCGATGCCGTGCTCGGCGCTGATCGACCCCTTGTGAGCGTGGACCGCATCATGTACCGCCTTGTTTACGGCAGCTGTCTTGGCGAGAAAAGATCGACGGTCACCGCCCTGAGGTTCGGCGATGTTGTAATGCAGATTGCCGTCTCCGGCATGGCCGAAGGCGACCAGACGGGCATTCGGTTCAATCGCCTGGACCGCTTCCCAGGCGTCGTCGTGAAACGCCGGGATTGCCGAAACTGGTACCGAAATGTCGTGCTTGATCGAGGCCCCCTCAAGCTTTTGCGACTCGCTGGCGTTTTCCCGCAGGGCCCAGAAATCCCGCCGCTGTTTTTCGGACTGCGCCACTGTCGCGTCAATGATCAGGCCCTTGTCCATTGCGTCGGCCAGCATGGCGACGAAACGGTCGGCTGCGTCGGCTGATGCCGTTGAACTCTGTTCGAGCAGGACGTAATGGTCATGGCGTCCGGACAGCGGATCATGGGTTCCCGGGATGTGCTTCAGTACCAGATCGACGACCGGGCGCGAAATCAGCTCGAAGGTTTCGACCCGGTCGCCGCTGTCCCGTCTGGCCAGATCAAGCAAGTCGAGGGCGGCGGGAATGCTCGCGACCGCGCAAAACGCGGCGTCGATGCGGTGCGGTTGCGGGAACAGCTTCAGAACCGCTGCGGTGATGATCCCCAGTGTTCCTTCGGCGCCAAGAAACAGATGTTTCAGGTCGTAACCAGTATTGTCCTTTCGCAGACCGAGCAAGCCATCCCAGATTCGTCCGTCCGGCAGAACTACTTCGAGCCCGAGCACCTGTTCGCGGGCATTGCCGTAACGCAGAACATTGGTTCCGCCGGCATTGGTCGAGAGATTGCCGCCAATCATGCAACTGCCTTCGGCCGCGAGGCTGAGCGGAAAGTATCGGTCGGCTTTGGCCGCGGCTTCTTGAAGGGTCTGCAGTACGCAGCCGGCTTCCACCGTCATGGTGTTGTTGCCGGGATCAATGGCGCGGATCCGGTTCATTCGGGCGAGCGACAGGATAACGGCGTCGCCAGTGTCCAGCGGCGTTGCGCCGCCGCACATGCCGGTGTTGCCACCTTGCGGCACAATCGGCAGACGAGCTTCGGCGCAGAGGCTGACCACCGCGGCTACATCTTCGGTCGCGCTCGGCCGCACCACCATCTGCGCTCGGCCACGAAAATGACCGCGCCATTCGACCAGATGCGGGGCCATTTCCGCGGCGTCGGTCGTCCATCCGGATTGGCCGACGATCGCCTTGATGCATTCAAGCGCTGCGATCTGATCGGTGCCCGGTTGAAACGCGCTGTCTGATTTTGGCCGCGGAGCCGGTCCGGCCATGATGAACTCCGGTCACAGGGGACTACTGACAAGTGCCTCACTATAGCCAGCAGCTCGTTCGGGGCAACATTGCGATCACCTGGGTGCGGCGGCGCGGCGCAGCCGGTCATTGATCGCCGCCCCGAGGCCATGATCCGGTATCGGCGCGACGGCAATCGCCACAACATCCGGTTGGTCGAGGTGCCGCAATAAATGGAACAGATTGGCTGCCGCTTCCGCGAGATCACCGTTCGGGCTCAGCGACGCCCCCGCATCATCCGCTTCGTTCTCGCCAAAACCAAGAAAAGCCTCCCCCGGCAACGGCGCGGCGGCGTCCAGGCGCAACGGGCGGTCCGGCGCATAATGGCTGGCCAACATGCCGGGGGCGACAACCGGTTCCGCGTTACGCGGTCCGGCCACCGGTCCGAGAACGGTTTCAAGGTCTTCGCGGGTCACGACGCCGGGCCGGAGCAAGCGCGGGACGGCGCCCGACAGATCGATGACAGTCGACTCGAGTCCGGCCGCGCAAGGTCCGCCATCAAGAATCAGGATATCGTCGTCGACGAGTTCGGCGGCAACATGCTCGGCCCGGGTCGGGCTGATACGTCCCGAGCGGTTGGCGCTCGGTGCGGCAACCGGACGCCCGACCCGGCGCAGCAGGTCTCTCGCACCCGGATGGCCGGGCACTCGTATCGCGACGCTGTCGAGACCGGCCGTGGCCAGCCATGCAACCGGACAATTCCGGCCACGTTCGACCACGATCGTGAGCGGGCCCGGCCAAAACGCGTCCGTGATCCGGCGGGCGTTCTCGTTGAAGCGACCGATGGCCATCGCTGCCGCGGCATCGGGGACATGCGATATCAAGGGATTGAAGTGAGGACGGTTCTTCACCGCGAATATCCGCGCGACCGCAGATTCGTCGGTCGCATCGGCACCAAGGCCGTAAACGGTTTCGGTCGCGAAGGCGACCAGTCGACCACCGCGCAACCGGTTCGCGGCGGCGGCAATGCTGTCTGGATTTGCTGAGTGAAGTTTTACGACTGTCATTGATAATGCTCGTCGGTCCCTGCGGCGATCACCGAGCGCGATGCGCCGATCTTGCCTGCCTGTCGGGTTCGGTCTGGTTTCAGTGTTTCGTTCCGATGTCGTCTCGCGTCTTCCTGTCCGAATCGGTGTCGAAAAAAAAAGCGTCGATCCCCGGCGGGTTTTCGTCATAGACCATGGCTGCGCCGGGCCGGCGCGCATTCCCGTTCATGTCCGGTGTCATCGGTCATGATCCGACCGGTTGCGAGGGTCGCGATTCCAAGTGCCGCGAGACGTTCCGACGAACCAGGTCCGGTACACCGACGCGTTGTGCGGAACCGCAAGCTCGTAACCGGGTTTCGACGGTTCGATGAACGTGATCGAGGCATGGAAGTCGTCCAGCGGTACGAAAACGCCGTTCGCTTCGGCCCAATGGCGCATGTGCTGATTGGGCCGAAGCGAACCACAAAAGGATTTCTATGCGTCAGTTTCGGTCATGCATTCACCCCAGCGTCCGGTGAAAGCCCGCGCCCTCCCGACAACCCGCGCCGCTGCCGGTCAACAGGACGGCAATGCCCGGATCATCGACATAATCGAGGGCATCTTCGAGAAGGCGCAATTGACGATTCTGGCCGGGCCTTTCCCGTGCGCCACGTTCGGACGATCTGCGATCGTGCAAATGAACGTTTGCGTTCCGGCTTTCCAGGCGATTCCACAGTTGGCACGTTTCGGGCGGGATCGGACCTGCTGCGACGGTTTTTCCCACGATACGGTCCGCATGCGCCAGTCGCAGCATGTTCTCGAAATGTATACGGACCCGGTAGTGGGCGTCGGGACCGTCCCGCTGTTCTTCGGCCAGATATTGTTTCGTGAAAAACGTTTGAATTGCCCCAATAAATGAAGGCCCGTTCCATATCGTTATTTCCGGCGTTTCCATGATGGACGGGATTGCGATGACCTCGCACCGCCTGAATATGTGCAAATGCTTTCCAGAGTCGCATTAAAACTCGCCCCGAAGGGCCGGGATGTCAAGCCAATCCAATCGAAAACGAAGTCGTCTTTTCTCGAGATTGAATTGCCTCCGAGACTCGCGGTGGGCGCGGGATGGGCGATCATCGAATTCCGGAAGGATCTGACGGTTCCGGCGGGTTGAGAACAATCTCTCCGCGGTTGACCGCGAGACAGGGCAATGAGTCGGAACCCGTGCAACGCCGCTTGCGGCAGGATAGCCAAACCCACATATTTGCCGACATTGGTAGCTCGGAGGGGGTAGATGAGCGCGACGGAACCGCAGCGGGCATCTATGCAAACGCTGGACCGATATCGGTCGGCATCCGCTGAAACAATTTACGATCCGACAGATCCGGAGACGATCGCTGAGCCTTATCGGGCCCTTGCTCGCCTGCGCGCCGCCGCGCCCGTGGCCTGGTCCGATCGGCTCAAGGGCTGGCTTGTGACCCGCTACGACGACTGCCTCGCGATCCAGCGCGACCAGCGGTACTCGGCCGAACGCATGACGGCCTATTTCGAGGAGCTGGCGCCCGAGCGGCGAGCTCGGCTCACCGAGAGCGAGCGGGCGTTGCGGCTGTGGTCGGTGTTTCTCGATCCGCCAGAACACGGCCGGATTCGAGGCCACCTGAACCGATGGTTTACGTCCCGGGCCCTTGACGCTATGGCGCCACGGATCGCGCAGCGCATTGACGACTTGTTGGCGTCGGCCCACGACGGCGGCTCAATGGACTTCGTCACTGACTTCGCCTATCCGCTGCCGGCAAGCGTGATCATGGATATCCTCGGTGTTCCACTCGAATACCTGAACGTATTCCAGTGTTGCAGCCACGATCTTGCGCTCTTCGTTGGATCGTCGCAAACCGCGCCTGGAAAACATGCTCGGGCCGAGACCGCGGTCTCGGAACTCAGAACAATCTTCCACGACCTGTTGCGACAGCGCCGCCGAACCCCAGGCAGCGACCTGATTACGGAACTTGCCGGCCGCGTCGGTTTGTCCGATGACGAACTGGTCTCGAATTGCATGCTGCTGCTGTTCGCCGGGCACGAGACCACAACCGGTCTGCTTGCCAACGGCCTGATGCGTCTGGTTCAGCATCCCCGGCAGCAGGTTCTGCTCAGGCATTCGCCGGAACATGTCAGCGGCGCTGTCGAGGAAATGCTGCGCTACGATTCTCCAGCCCCGGCGGTGTCGCGCATCGTCGGTGAGGATCTGACCTTGCGCGGACAGGATCTGAATGCTGGCGAACGGGTCTTCCTGATGCTCAATGCGGCCAACCGGGATCCAGACGCATTTGACGATCCCGAGCGGTTCGATATCACCCGGCGGGACGGCCGCCAGATCGCCTTCGGTTTTGGCATGCATTTCTGTATCGGGGCGCCGCTCGCCCGGATGGAGGCGGCACTTGCGTTCCCACGCCTGCTTGCCACAATGGACGAGATCGAGATTGCTGCTGATCACTTGCAATGGCGCGACGGTGTCAGTCTGCGCGGTCTTGTCAACATGCCGATCCGGTTTCGCAAGATCACGTGACAGATACATCGCTGAACGGTTGTTGTTTCAATCCGGATATGTTGTGCACCGTGGAAAGGCGCGAGCGAATAAGACAACCGTGGCGGCCGTGAATGGGTGAGGCATTGAAAGTGACCGATCGCACGACACTGATTGAAGCGGAACTACCAGCGTGGCCAAAGGTTTGTCGCCATTGCCCGATGGCCAATACCGACGCAAAAGAGCCGAGGCACACACAACGGAGCGTCCGGTAACAGTTCGAGGTGGCGATCCCGGACTGCATTGTAATGAAGACCAGAAAGATGGCGAGGCAAACGAAATACGACACTCGAATGTAAATCTTATTTCCAGTAACGAGACCCCCCCCCGCGCCAAGCCGTTACCATAGATGTCCGAAAGGGAACGTGAATCACAAAGGGATTGATATTTTGTTTCAAAGTCATCTATATTTCTGTAGTTTCGGGATCGAGAAGAGGGAAATGGGAAAGTTTCTTGATTTCAAATACTGAATATTGTGCTACCCTGAAGAAATGTATACAGGAAAACCGCTTATGCACGTGGCTCCGGTGACACACGATGTTGCCTCCGATGTCGACTATTCCCGGCACGCCAAACGCTACATGTGCGTTTCACCGGAGCCACGTGCATAAGCGGTTATTCCGAATAGATCTTCGCTTCATAGCGGTCAGATACCATTTGGATGAACCCCAGAAAGCCTTCGCTCACTGTGTCGCCGAGATCCGCACAAATGGCCAGTTGGCCTGAAGTCGAGATCTACGGATCCGGTCGAAGTCCGGACGACCGGCAAGTCCCTGCGTGACATTCTCCGGGACGAAGATGTATTAGCCCCTCGCAGATTGATTGTTATTGGCACTGCGATCCTGATGTGCGGAGAGACGGAGCCTCGGGGATGCGTGACCGGCCTTGACGTCGAGGAAAACCGACGCTTTGCGAATGTGGAGCCGTATACGAGTTTGTGCTGCGTCGAATGACCGAGGCCCAACCTTGCGATGGCGTAAGCCTCGTGACCTTGCTGACCGACGGCCGTCGCGACCCCATCGTGATACTAAGCTGTAAACAGCGAGTCCATGACAAGAGTTTGGCGACACGAATTCTTGCCAAAAAAGATAGAAAAGCCCCGTTTTCTCCAGCGATTTGATCGTTTACGGACCAATTTGTGAAAATGACTTCGCTGTTATGTTGTCAAAGAGCCGCTCGACTGGCGCTCAAATTTAGCATGGGATCGCCGTGACGCGACCCGGTTGACGGGCGACTCACGACACTGCAAGCTGCAACGATACGATTTCAGCAGGGAGTAAGCTGCCATGCGCTTCGAAAACAAGGGCGTGATCATTACCGGCGGAGCCGGGGGAATTGGACGCGAGACAGGTCTGCACTTTGCGGCGGAAGGCGCCTTTGTCGCGGTCGCTGATCTTGACCTTGAACTTGCGGGCCGGGTCGCCGACGAGATCAGGTCCAATGGTGGCAAGAGTGCCCCGTTCCGGCTTGATGTGACCAGGGAGCAGGAGACGGCCGATGTTGTCGCGGCCGCGGCCGAACAGATGGGCTCGCTCGACGTGATTTTCTGCAATGCAGGCATTCGCGAGATCATGCCGGCTCAGGATCTGCCGGTTGACGAGTGGCGGAGCGTCATCGACGTCAATGTCAACGGCGTGTTCATTTCGGCCCAGGCCTTTGCCCGCCACTGCATTGCCGCTGGCAAGGGCGGCGCCATCATCAATACCGCCTCGACCCTCGGTGTCATGGCCTCCACCTCGCGCTGCGCCTATGCGACATCAAAGCACGCGGTTGTCGGCATGACCAAAGCGCTGGCCATGGATCTGGCACCGCACGACATCCGGGTCAATGCCGTCGGACCGGGGGTGATTCGCACGCCGTTGACCGAGCGTTATTTCCAGGACGCCGAGATGGCTGAAAAAATCAGGGACATCCACGCCATGGGGCGCTGGGGTCAGCCATCGGAAATTGCTCGTGCCGTGCTCTGGCTTGCGAGTGACGAGGCGAGTTTCTGCACCGGCCACAATCTCGTGGTCGATGGCGGTTGGACCGCAGGCAAGAAGATGTAACGGGGCGGTTATGACTTGTAACGGCTGCCGACATGACCTGTCGTGTGGCCGAACCGGTCACGCATGACGTCAGCCAACGAGATATCGCGATGGGCAACGGCGCCGCCGCATTGCACGGTATAGGCGTCGGGCATGGACGCGGCCGGCGGCGCCTCGCCATCGGCCAGGGCGCTGGCGAGCATCAGTTTGCGGAATGCGATAATGCCAAGATCGGTCTCGCCGAGATGCTCGCGCGAACGGTCCACGATCGGCCCCTGGCTTTCCTGTATCGCGGCATCCTGTTCGGACACTCCGCGGATGCCGGTAAAGCTGTTGCGGCGCTGGTCTTCCCGGTCGATCAGATAGTCATTGTCGAGCCGACGTAGCGGTACGTACCTGTCGTCAACCTCCGAGTGAATGGAGAACCCGCCCCGGAACTTGGCACGCTCCGCAGAGGTGATCGGCCGCTCGCTGTTCCAGCTATAGGTGTAGATCCAGCAGGACCGGTCGTCGGCCGGAGTCCATGCCTGGCCATGCTGCGTCTCGCCGGGGAACGCGTTGGGGGCATAGGCATGGTTCGGCATCAGGAATTGGGTCGTTCGCCAATACGTGTCGTCACCATCGGCCCGTCTGGCGGCGCCGAATAGAAGTCCTGCGGCATGCGGCAGGACCGTGAAGAACGGGCAGGGATCATCACGCACCCAACGGACCCGCCCGTCGCTGTCCTGATCGCTGAGCGCGGCCTGCGATACCGGGCTGGAAGCGGCCGCAGCGCCGGCGTCAACGCTTGGTGCCGGCATGTGTAGGAATGACAGATGCGCGGTGTCGATCGCGCCCTCCAGGGCTTGCACCCAGTTGCAGTCCTGCCATTTCTTCGAGACATGGATATGGGCGTCCGGCAGCAGCGTGAATTCGTGCCTCGGAATCGCCGGTAACGCAGCCGCCGAATCGAGGAATCCCCAAATCAGGCCACCGGCTTCCTGCACCGGATAGGCGGTGAGCCGGATCTTTTCGCGAAACCGGCTGTCTGCCGGCGTCGTCGGCAAGTCCAGGCAATTGCCGTCTACGTCGAACTTCCAGCCGTGATAAACGCAGCGCAATCCGCAGGCCTCGTTCCGGCCGTAATAGAGATCGGCGCCGCGATGCGGACAACGCCGGTCAACCAAGCCGATCCGGCCGCTGGTGTCGCGGAACAGCAGCAGCGGCTCGCCGAGCACGGTCACGCGCTGGGGCGGGCTGTCGGGTCCGCCGATCTCCTCCGCTAGGGCAACCGGAATCCAGAACCGGCGCAGCAGCTCGCCCATCTGGGTGCCCGGTCCGGCTTCTGTCAACAGGCGATTGTTGGTTTCGCTCAGCATCGTCTGATCCTCAAATCCGGTCTTGCGCGATTTTCCAGATTTTGCCTGAACAGGTCAAATCGGTGCATTATCGCCAAAACGGATCGGCTGTTTATGTTATTCCGCCATAGCATCTGACCGGCGGGGACACTAGGTCGTGTTGACGAATTCATGAAATGCTGATAATCATTCTCCATCAATGACACTTTCCGGGGACTTATCATGGCGTTACGCCTGCTCATCACGGATGCTATCTGGTCGACACTCGAGCCGCTACTGCGTGAGAGCAAACACGCCGCCGGCGCCCCGCCACGGCTCAGCGACCGAATGTTCATCGAAGCCGTCCTCTACCAGGCGCGGACCGGAACCCCATGGCGCGACCTGCCCGACGAATTCGGCCATTGGAATGCCGTTTATCAGCGGTTTCGCCGTTGGGAGAAGCGCCACCTCTGGGCGCGGCTCTGGCAACAGATACAACAGGTAGATGATGAACCACTCAAGGAAGTGTTCATCGATTCGACCATCGTGCGCGCTCATCAACACGCCGCCGGCGCGGTAAAAAAAAACGGTGGCCAAGAGGCCCAGGCTCTCGGCCGCTCCCGGGGCGGGTTCTCCACCAAGCTGAACGTCGCCTGTGCCAACGAAACAACCGGTGTGTCCTTCGTGTTGACGGGTGGCGAGCGCCATGATGGTGTGGGATTCGAGCTGCTGTGGAAGGCTTTGCCCAGCTCTCCCGCACCGGAGGCTGCGGTCATGGACAAGGCGTATGACAGCAAGGGCATTCGCCAGGTGCTGGCCGACCAGGGCGTCGAAGCCGTGATACCCGCCCGGTCGAACCGGACTGAGACGATTCATCACGATCGAGAAAAGTACAAGCGGCGCCAGCAGGTCGAGCGATTCTTCAACAAGCTCAAACAATTCCGTCGCATTGCCACACGTTATGACAAGCTCGCTCGGACGTTCCTCGCGTTTGTCCACATTGTCTCAGCATGGATCATGCTTCGATCATTCGTCAACACGCCCTAGTGTCCTGTACGCAAAGTTCGTATTGTTAAGGGGGTGGTGTCGATTCGGGGGGCATGGTGATGCGACTTTCGGT
The DNA here is from genome assembly GCA_963422445.2 of Thalassobaculaceae bacterium. Taxonomy (GTDB): domain Bacteria; phylum Pseudomonadota; class Alphaproteobacteria; order Thalassobaculales; family Thalassobaculaceae. The sequence continues at coordinate 5,711,629 of OY729512.2, read as the reverse complement.
GGAGATCAAGCTGAGCGCGGACGAGCGCAACGAGCTTGAGCGGCTGGCGCGCGGGCGCAAAGTCTGGCGAGGCCTGTCCGATCGGGCGCACATCGTGCTGCTGGCGGCCGAAGGGCTTACCAATGTGCAGATTGGGAGCGTGCTGGGCGTGACCAGCCAGACCGCCAGGAAGTGGCGCAATCGCTTCGCAGAGCATCGTCTTGACGGGCTTGACGACGAGCCGCGCTCCGGCCGTCCCCGGCGCATCGATGACGACGCCGTGGCCGAGGTGGTGCGCAAGACGCTTGAGGAGAAGCCTCGTGACGCGACCCAATGGAGCACGCGCTCGATGGCGCAGGCGACGGGGTATGCGCCGTCGACGGTCAATCGCATCTGGCGAGCCTTTTCCCTTCAGCCGCAGGAGCGAGACCTTCAAGCTCTCGGCAGACCCCTACTTCGTGGACAAGACGCGCGACATCGTGGGGCTCTACGTGGACCCGCCGCAGCATGCCATGGTCCTCTGCGTGGACGAGAAATCGCAGGTTCAGGCCCTCGATCGCACCCAGCCGCTGCTGCCGCTGCGCCCGGGGCAGGTCGAGCGGCGCACTCACGATTACAAGCGCAACGGCACGACCTCGCTCTTCGCAGCCCTTGACGTCGCCACAGGCAAGGTCATCGGACAGTGCTATCGGCGCCACCGCAGCGTGGAGTTCCGCAAGTTCCTGGATCACGTCGAGGCCAACGTGCCGCCCGACCTCGAGATCCACATCGTCATGGACAACTACTCGACCCACAAGACGAAGACGATCCGCGACTGGTTCGCCCGGCGACCGCGCTGGCATGTTCACGTCACCCCGACCTCTGCCTCGTGGCTCAACCAAGTCGAGCGCTTCTTCGCCGATCTGACGGAGAAGCAGTCACCGGGTACATCGACACCGTCAACGAGGACCCCAAGCCCTTCCGCTGGCACAAGACAGCCGATGAAATCCTGGCGTCCATCAAGCGCTTCTGCCTCAGGACCCTCGAAACCGCTGCAGCCGCAACATCATAACGGTACGAACTTTGGAATCAGGACACTAGCTTCGGAGCGTCAATTTAGATGGAGACCCTCACCATGAGTCAGACAACTGCAGCGACCGGTACATATCTGCAGGACCAGGCCGTGATCGCGGATCTTTGCTACATCGTCCGGCAGGACAGCAAACCGTATTTCGAAAGTTCCCGGATTACCGATGGCGAACCGCGGGTGTTCTTTCAGACCGAGCAGCGGCCGGCCGTGATCAGGGACATGCGAACCATCGCCAGTCAGTTGTCGATCGATGTGCATGGTTTCGAGTTGCATAACGAGGCGACCGGGGTTGCCAATCTGTATGACGACAGGTTGATCGAGAGTGAGTACAACGCCGAACTGGTGGCCTTGCTGAAGGCTCGCACCGGTGCCGACAGCGTCACGATATTCGACCATACGCGCCGGTCCGACGGTCGCGCCGGCGCCTCCAATCCCGATGGAAACCGGAGGCCGGCAAGCCGGGTCCATGTCGATTACACGGTCAAGTCCGGTCCTCAACGGGCGCGCGATGTTCTCGGCGATGCGGATGTCGACCAGGTGTTGTCGGCTGGCGGCCGCATTATCCAGGTCAATGTCTGGCGTCCGATCACCGGTCCGGTTCGCCGCTCGCCGCTGGCACTTGCCGATGCCGCTAGTATCCCGGCCGATGACCTGATTGCCACTGACCAGCATTTTCCGGACCGGGTCGGGGAGATCTATCAACTGGCCCATGGGGACGGCCATCGCTGGTACTATGCGTCCGATATCCGGCCCGACGAAGTGATCCTGATCAAGGGCTGGGACAGTCTTGACGACGGCCGTGCTCGCTTCACGCCGCATGGTGCGTTCCGACATCCCGGCGAGGATCTGGACACGCCGCCCCGGCAAAGCATAGAAAGCCGGACTTATCTCATCTTTGAGCCGGACTCGCGGCCAGAGGCTTCAGGCTGATGCCGGCTGTCAAATCCGTCGCAGTTGTGGTACCGCCAGGGCGACCAGGATCGCAATGGCGATCATGACGGTGCCGTTCAGCGCATAGGCGCCGCCAAGACCCAGCCAGCCGATCAGGAAGCCCATTTCCATGTGTCCGACCGGCGCGATGCCGATGGCCAGGGACCAGGCACCCATAGCCCGGCCACGCAGGGCGTTCGGCACGCTCAGCTGCAGCATCGACTGGGTCAGAATATCCGAGGCCGTCGCCATGCCCGAAACCAGGAACAGTCCGGCCAGCGCCAGCAGGAAGTCATCGGCGCCGGACACGAAGATCATGGCGCCGCCGAAGATCGTGATCACCCAGAGATAGACCCTGCCCGGGCGTGCCGCCCAGCTGGGACCGATTGCGAACACCAGACTCGCGGCGACACCGCCGGCGGCCCGTGCGGCATGTAATTGCCCGAGCCCGCCGGCGCCGGCCTCGAAGCGTTCTGTCGCTAGTTGCGGCAGGCCGGTCTGAAACGAGAAGCCGAACAGTTCGACTGCGGCGGTCAGCAGTACCAGCATCAGCAGAATATGGTTGCGCCGCAACTCCGAGAGATATTCGGCGAGATTGCGCCGGATGGGCGAGCGCTGCGCCGCGAGAACCGCGGCTCGGCCCGGATTGCGTAAACCGCGGGCCAGCAGCCAGGCAACCATGTGGGTGGCGGCCAACGCCAGAAACGCGGCCGCTGTTCCGCCCGTTTCCATGATGCTTCCGGCCAGCAGGGCTCCGAGCAGATTGCCCGACCGCACGCCGAGATTAAGCGCGCCGATTGCCGATACGATGTAGGCGCCGCCGATCAGATCATAGGCATAGCTGACCCGGACCGGTTGCTGCATTGCCCGCAGGCTGCCGAGTCCGACATTGGCGGCCAAAAGCATCCACAGCATTGGCGCACTGCCAAACGTCAGCACCGCAAGACCAAGCTGAACAGCGACCAGGATGATTTCGATGCGGCGCAACAAGGCGCGCCGGTCGGTCCAGTCGGCAACGGCACCGGACAAGGTTCCGACGACGCAGAGCGGCAGATAGTAGACCGCGAGCGAAATTCCCACCCATTCTGACGACCCGGTAATCCGGTAGACCAGCAATCCCAGAATGACCTGCTCGCCGGCCATGCCCGCAGCCGAGAATACGGACGCCGCGGACAATCGCAGGAAATCCGGCTCACGCGCCGCCGGGCTGCTCTTCAAGCCGGCGGTGAGGCGGTCAAAGCGCGACACCATGGTTCTGCTTTCTGTTGGCTGGCGGTCCCGTGGCCCGGCGAAGCCGGTCGCGACGATGACAGAGCCGGCTCAACGTTTCTTTCGATTCAGGAACGTCGCCATGACCGCCTGGGGTTCGCCGCGGGCATAAGCCTCTTGCTGGCCGAGGACGCCGGCCCGGAAGGCGTCTTCGAATCCGGCAAGAGCGATCTCACGGAATCGCGCCTTGGTACGGCGCCATGCGATGGCTGGCTTCGCAGCGAGGGTCGCGGCCGTCGCACAGGCTGCCGGAACCACCTCGTCCGGGGTCACAAGACGATTGACAAGGCCAAGAGCCCGGGCCTCGTCACCGTCCATCAGTCGGCCCGTCATCGAGAATTCCTGGTTCTTCGACCATCCGAGATGAAGGCTCATCCAGTAGGAGCCCATGATACTCGGAATACCGGCGTTGATTTCCGGTTGTCCCATACGGATTCCGGGATGGGCGACGCGCTGGTCTGAGACAAGCGCCATCTGAAAGCCACCGCCGGCAGCAACCCCGTTGAGTGCTGCGATGACCGGTTTTTCGGTCAACAGGATCTGCCGGTAGATATTGCAGACCGTCCCGAACCAGGTCTCGATCTCGTGAACCTGAACGCCATGCGCTTCCGCGAGATCGACTCCAGCGCAAAATGCCCGGTCTCCGGCGCCGGTCAACACGATGCCGTCGACAGTCTCATCGGTGTCAAGCGCAACCAGATTCCCGGCGATCGCGGTGGCCAGGGCAACAGTCAACGCGTTCAGGGCGCCGGGACGGTTAAGGCGCAAAACCGCAATTCGGTCCCGACGTTCGATTTCGGTGATCGCAGCCATGCTGTCGACATTCCTTGCATATTGCGCCGTTACACGACACCGTTGTCACGCAGCTGGTCGACTTGGTCCTGTTCGACCCCACAGAGTCCGGTTAGCAACGTATCGGTGTGCTCGCCAAGCATTGGTGGGCGTACGATTTCGGCCGGCGATCCCGACATCTTGATCGGGCAGCCAACAGTGATGTAGCTGCCGCGCGGCGGGTAATCGAGATCGACGATCATCTCGCGCTCACGCAGATGCGGGTCTTCGAAAATCTCACCGGTATCCTGGCATGCTCCGCTAGGCACGCCAGCGTCACCGAGAATTCGCATGGCTTCGTATTTTGTTTTCTGGCGCGTCCAGCCTTCGATGATGGGGTTGAGGATCGCGCGATGTTCCCAGCGGGCCGCTGCTGTCGCGAAGCGTGAGTCGTCAACGATATCCGGACGGCCGATCGTGTTGGCGAAGGCTTTCCACATCTGCTGCGGCGCAAAGATGAAGATGTAATTATTGGGGCCTCCGGGCGCGCAGGGGTAGGTGGTGCCCGGCACATTCTGGCCGAGCTGGTTGCCGGTGCGCGGCTGCACGCCGCCATGACGCTGATGATCGCGCAGGCTGATCCGCATGATATTGACCACGCTGTCCTGCATGGAGACCTCGACCTGCTGTCCCCGGCCGGTGGCGTGGCGCTGTTGCAGGGCCGCGAGGATGCCGATGGCCATATGCATGCCGGTGCCGGAATCACCGATCGCCGGCCAGACATAAGTCGGCGGGTTTTCCGGAAAGCCGGTGCAGCACATCGCGCCGCCCATCGCCTGGGCGATCGGCTCGAAACTCTTGAAACCGCTATAGGGACCGAAGGTTCCGAATCCCTTGATCGTCGCGTAGATCAGGCGCTTGTTGATCGTCGACAAGACGTCATAACCGAGGCCGAGGCGGTCGAGAGCGCCTGGCGAGAAATTCTCGACGAGCACATCCGCCTCGGCGATCAGTTTCCGGAACAGGGTCTTGCCTTCATCCGTCTTGAGATTGAGTGTGAGGCTCTGTTTGTTGGCATTCAGGACCAGAAAAAACAGGCTGTCGCTGTCCTGATCGCGCATGTTGACGCGCGCGACGTCGCCTTTGGATGGCTCTTCGAGTTTGATGACCTCGGCGCCAAGCCATGCGAGAATCTGGGTACAGGCCGGACCGGCCTGATTATGTGTCATGTCAATGATGCGAATGCCGTCAAGCGCCTTGCCCATGGTATCTTCTCCCGTCCTGGATCGGTCAGTTCAGATGCAGTTCGCCGGCACCGCGCTGCGCCGGATCAATGAATTCGACGCCCGGGTGGCCGGTTCGGCCGTAGCCCCACCAGACTTTCAGTCCGAACATCGCCTTCTGCCGGTCCGTGGCCGTTGCCAGGATCGCCGGATCCAGCGCGATCGGGAAATTCACCTGCGGCCGGTACTGCGGACCGCAGAAGGTGAGCAGCATCCCGATGCGATGTCTATTGGTGCGGTTTTTTCCCGTTCCGTGCCAGATCCGGCCGTCGGTGATGACTGCGGTACCGGCCGGGCCTTCGGCCGCAACGGTCTCGACAGCCCGATCCCTGTCCGGGTCGGGGTGCCGGCCGGCCAGATGGCTCGCCGGGACAATCCGGGTGCCGCCATTGGCATCGGTAAAGTCGTTCATCATGTAGATGACGTTGGATACCGCCGCGGGCGCAATCATGTCAGTGGTATCGCGGCGCTCCGGATCATGGTCGAACCGGCTGCGGGTCATCGATCCGACCGGCAGGTTGCGGCGTCCCGGCCGTGTCGGTTCCGGTGCCCACCACTGGTCGGTATGCAACGGCATCGGCATCCCGCCGGGCTTTGCGATATTGGCGGAATAGGCAGACAACTGGTAATCCGCCCCGAGGACATGGTCGACCAGGGCATGCATCTGTTCGTTTTCGAGAATCTCGAGGAACACCGCGCCCTTGTTGGGCAACACCCAGACCCGCTGGTTGATGCCGCCGGCGGCTGCGGTAAAGGCATTCCGACGCAACGCGCCGTCGGCATCGCGAAACTGTCCCCATTGTTGCGCTGATCCGCCATCTTCGAAGGCTAGCCCCTGTTGCCGTTCGGCCTCGGCCTGTTCGACCAGCCGGTTACGGGCATGCGACAACAGCGGTTCACCCAGCGCATTGGCCAGAAGACCGTAACCCCAACGGTCGGTATCGGCCCGCACCCGATCAGGATCTGTTGTCGGTTGCGGGAGATCGGAATGCGTGAATCCAGCCATTCGTATCGTCCTTGTGATGATGGTTAAGGAGTCTGCGCGTTGCGGTGTCCGGCAGCAAGGAAACATGTTGGGTCTTGACGGATGGTCTCGTGTTCATTCCATATCTGGTTCCATTGTAATCATGAGACACCCGCGACCGATGGGCAGGAGATCAGGACCATGAAGATGAAAGCGGCCGTATTGCGTGAGATTGGCGCGAAGCGTCCTTATGCACAATCGGAACCGATCCGTATCGAGGAGATCGAAGTCGAACCGCCACAGGCTGGAGAATTGCTGGTCAGGATCGCCGGCGGCGGTCTCTGCCATTCGGATCTTTCGCTTATCAACGGCAATCGTCCGCGACCGCTGCCGATGGTGGTTGGGCATGAAGGGTCCGGCGAAGTCGTCGATATCGGGGCCGGCGTGCGCGATCTCAAGCCCAGCGATCCTGTCGTATTCCAGTTTTCCGCATCCTGTGGCCGTTGCGGCAATTGCCTGGGCGGCCGGACCCAGCTGTGTGAAACCCATAACGCTGCCCGCGCGAAAGGGCATCTGATGGGCGGCGGCAGCCGCCTGAAGGATTCGTCAGGCGTCGAGGTCGGTCACCATTCCGGCGTGTCCTGTTTTGCCGAATACGCGGTCATTGACCGGGGCACAGCGGTTCGTGTCGACAAGGATCTGCCGCTCGCCGATGCCGCGATATTCGGATGCGCGGTGATGACCGGGGTCGGTGCCGTCCTGAATACGGCACGCATCCGCGCCGGCGACACCGTTGCTTGCGTCGGGCTCGGCGGTGTCGGGCTGAACGGCATGCTCGGCGCGAAGCTTGCCGGGGCCGAAAAGATCATCGCCGTCGATATCAATGACGAAAAGCTCGGTCTCGCGCGGCAACTCGGCGCGACCCATACGGTGAACGCCCGTGACGACGATCATATCGAGCAGATCATGGATATCACCGGTGGCGGTGTCGATTACGCCTTCGAGTTTGTCGGATCGGTCGCGGCCATGGAGACCTGCTACCGTTCGATCTCGGTTGGCGGCGAGGTCATCGTCGCCGGGCTGGCTCCGGTCAACAGCCGGTTTACGTTCGATCCGTCCGAAATCGTGAACTCGGAAAAATCGATCCGGGGCAGTTACATGGGAAGCTGCGTTCCGGTTCGTGATATTGCCCGCTATATCGAACTCTATCGCCAAGGCCGGCTGCCGGTCGACAAACTGATCAACCGCAGTATCGGGTTTGACGAGATCAATGAGGGCTTTGACCATCTCAGCGACGGGCTGGTCATCCGTCAGATCCTGGAACCGCACCGGGTCTGATCGCGGCGACTGCGGACGCCCGGCTTAATGGACAAGGCGTCGGGCCGTGACCCAGTCTGCGCTATTGATGGTCTCGTGTCAAGCAGACGAGTCGGACACCTGTTCCCTGTTGCGGCATACCAGACAATCGCAGGAATAACTGTTGACTGTAACGCAGTCGCTCGACAAGTCTTATCGTGACTGTTAATGTCGTATGCAGAACATTCTAACAGGCCTCAAGATCAGGGAGGAAGAGCCTTGTGCCCGCTGTGAAGGCATGAAGCTTCTCAGGAAACGATAGGGAGATCCAGTTCGATGACTGTAAAGAAAATTCTCAAGCGCGATGCGCGGCGCTACACGCTGCCGTCCGAACGGGCGTTCGGGGCTGACACGCACAGCTATCTTCCCGAACTCTGCGACCAGCTCGAAACGCGAAAGATCGATCGGCGTGACTTCCTTCGCCAGTCCGCGTTGCTTGGCATGGGTGCGGCTACAGCTTATATGACGGCTGACATCCTGACCGGCGCGACGCCAGTCAAATCGGCATTCGCGGCGACTCCGAAAGCCGGCGGCACCCTGAAAATCTCGATGCGGGTGCAGCAGATGACCGACCCGGCCAGTTTCGACTGGGTCGAAAAATCGAATGTCGCCCGGTTCCTGGTCGAGCATCTGACCCGGACCAAGGCCGACAATGTGACGGTTCCGTATCTCGCCCGCAACTGGGAAGCGTCCGACGATCTGGCAACCTGGGTGTTCCATCTGCGGGACGATGTGACGTGGTCGAACGGCGACAGGTTTACGGCGGCTGATGTTGCGCATACTGTCAATCGTTGGCTCGACCCGGCGACAGGTTCGTCCAATCTTGGCTTGTTCGGGGCCATGGTCGAGGTCGGCCCGGACGGGAAGAAACGCGGAATTGCCAATGCCGTCGAGGTGATCGACGACCATACTATCAAGTTCAATCTCAAGCAGGCCGCGCTGGCGATGCCTGAGAATTTCTACAACTATCCGGCGGCGATCGTACATCGGGGCTTCGGCGTGGATTACGATGCCGATCTCACGAAGAATCCGATCGGCACCGGACCCATGAAGCTGGTCGATTTCGGTGTTGGCGAGAAAGCCATCCTGAAGAAAGAGCGTGACTGGTGGGCCGGCCCGTTCCATCTCGACGAGATCCACTACTATGATCACGGCGAGGACACCAACGCCTGGATCGCGGCGCTCGCGTCGAATCAGGTCGACATGGTCTACCGCGTGCCGAACAGCGCCATTGATACCGTCAAGCGTCTGCCGAATGTCGATATTCACGAGGCAACGACGGCACAGACTGCGGTGATGCGGTTCCGTGTCACGGAAAAACCCTTCGACAATCCGAAGTTGCGCCAGGCGGTCGTGGCCTGCATGGACCATCAGGAGCTCCTGGACAAGGCGTTCAAGGGTCTCGGACAAATCGCCGAAAATCACCATGTCTGCCCGATCCATCCGGAATACTACGCTTTGCCACCGCTCGTGCGGGACATTGACAAGGCGAAGAAGTTGCTCGCTGAGGCCGGGTATCCCGACGGCATCACCCTCGAAATCGCCAATGGCGATACCGAAGGGCCGTGGATGACCGATACCTGCGCGATCTTCAAGAACCAGCTCGCACCGGCCGGTATCACGCTCAATATCAACAAGATGCCGTCAAATCAGTATTGGGAGCAGTGGGACAAGGCGCCCTGGGGCTACACGGCCTGGACGCATCGGCCACTCGGCACCATGGTTCTTGGCCTTGCCTATCGCAAGGGTGTGCCGTGGAACGAGGTCGCCTACGACAACCCGGAATTCGATGCTGCGCTCGACGATGCCGAGGGTACGCTCGATGTCGCCGCACGGCGAGAGAAGATGGCGGTCTGCGAAAAAATCCTGCAGGATGACGCCGTCATTCCGCAGCCGTTCTGGCGTTCGGTGTTCAAGGCGTCGAACAAGCGGGTCAAGGGTTTCACGACCCATCCGACCTTGTACCACCAGTTCCACACGGTGTGGCTGGACAGCTGACGACCTACATGATCGGGGGCCTTCGGGTCCCCGGTCCGCTTTCGGCGGTTCGGTCAGACGATGACCGGAGCGGCCGGAAGAGGGTACCGCTGTCTTTTGCGACCGACCCGGGAGGCTGAAATGCTCCAGTTGATCCTGCGCCGCATCGGCATGATGATCCTGATCATGCTCGTGGTGGCGCTGCTTCTATTCGTGATCAACGAAGGGGATCCGCGGTTGATCGCGCGCAGCGTGCTTGGTCCCTACGCCCAGGCCGAGCAGCTTGATGCCTGGGTTGTGCAGAATGGCTACGATCGCTCGATTTTTGTCCGGTATTTTGAGTGGATTGCACGAATTCTGACTGGCGACCTCGGCGATTCAATCATCTACAAGCGACCGGTCAACGAAATCTTCTGGGATCGTCTCGGCAATACCGGCATTCTCGCCGGGGTGACGTTCGTGGTCATGGTCATAATCGCGCTCACCCTGGGCGTTCTGGCGGGCATGCGGGAAGGGTCGGCGCAAGACCGCGTGATTTCGGTGTTCTCGATCGCCACGACATCGGTGCCGGAATATGCCAGCGCCGTGATCCTGGCCGGCATCTTCGTATTCTGGCTCGGTTGGCTGCCGGGAACCTCGTCGATGACCTCGGGGTTCAATGTGGTGGAGCTGATCCTGCCGGTGATGGTGTTGACGCTGTACGGATTCGGTTATGTGGCACGCATGACCCGGGCCTCGATGGCCGAGGTCATGACCACGCCCTACATCCGTACGGCTGTGCTCAAGGGGCTGCCGTACCGGCACATCATTCTGAAACACGCCCTGCGTAACGCCTTGATCGCGCCGTTCACGGTGATCATGCTGCAGATCAACTGGCTTTTGTCGGGTGTCGTCGTGACCGAATTCGCATTCGGATACAAGGGCTTCGGGGCCTTGCTGCTGGAGGCTGCGCTGCGCCGGGATATCTTCGTGATCGAAGCTTGCGGCACCGCTGCAGTCTTCGTCGCCGTCTTCACTCAAACCATCGGTGACCTCGGATATACCTATCTCAATCCGAGAATCCGGTTCAAATAGGGGGTAGCGATGACGGAACAGGCACACACGGTGACACCACCGGACTCGCCCCTGGTTCAGATTGTCCGCGGGATTGCCTTGCTGCGGGAAAGTCCGGTTGGAATGATCGGCGGCATTATCGTCGTGCTGTTCTTCGCACTGGCAATTCTGGCGCCGTTGATTTCCCCGTTCGACCCCAACGCGACAACCGTGCCGTTTGCGTTTCCGGGGACAGAAGCGCCCGATGGCGGGGTGTTCCTCTTTGGCACGGATCATCTTGGCCGCGATATTCTTTCACGCATCATCTGGGGCGGGCAGCGGGTTCTGTTCTACGCCTCGACGGCGACGATTTCGGCCTATGTCGTCGGCATTCTGATGGGCCTGGCGGCCGGATATTTCCGGGGCTATCTCGACGAGATCCTGTCGTTTGTCGCAAATGTGATCCTGTCGTTTCCGATCATGGTGCTTTACGTCCTGATCATCGCGAAGGTCGGAGCCTCTGGTCTCAACATCATCTTTGCGGTCGTCTTCGCGTCTTCGCCAGGCATCATGCGCATCGTGCGCGGGGTGACGATGGATATCGCAACCCGTGATTACATTGCTGCGTCGCAGACCCGGGGCGAAGGTCCCTGGTACATCATGCTGGTGGAGATTCTGCCAAATGCGCGTGGCCCACTGATTGTCGATTTCTGCCTGCGCATGGGTTACACGACGATTACCATCGGCGCCCTCGGCTTCCTCGGTCTCGGTCTGCCGCCGCCCGATCCGGACTGGGGCGGCATGATTACCGAAACCAGAGCCTTCGTGACCGGCGGTTTCCCGTACATGGCGATCTTCCCGGCTCTTGCAGTCTCGCTGCTGGTGCTCGGTTTCAACCTGCTGGCCGACGGTCTGCGGGAAGTCTCGCTGAAGGATTAGGAGGACAGTATGGCGGATCACGACCAGAACGAGCCGGTCCTCGAGATCGATGGCCTGCGTCTCAGTTATTACACACGCGCTGGCGAGATCCCGGCCGTGATGGATTTCGATCTGTCGATCCGGCGCGGCGAAGCGGTTGGTCTTGTCGGCGAGTCGGGTTGCGGCAAGTCCACGGTTGCCAACGGCATCATGCGCTACATGGGAAACAATGGCGGCATTGTTGGCGGCACGATCAGGTTTAAAGGCCAGAACATGGCCGACATGACCGAGGAAGAGATACGCCAGATCCGTGGCAAGGATATCGCCATGATCTATCAGGAGCCGATGGCCTCGCTCAATCCGAGCTTGACAATCGGCCAGCAGCTCATGGAAGTGCCGATCATTCACGATGGTGTTACCGAAGAGGAGGCCTTCCAACGGTCCTTCGATATGCTCTCGAATGTGCATATCCCGGATCCGAAACGGCTCATGGATTCCTATCCGCATCAGGTTTCGGGCGGCCAGCAGCAGCGGGTCGTGATCGCCATGGCATTGCTCTCGAAACCGGCCCTGTTACTGCTCGATGAGCCGACGACTGCGCTGGATGTGACGGTCGAGGCCGGCATCGTCAAGCTGATTGCAGAGTTGTCGGAGCAGTCGGGAACCTCGCTTCTCTACATTTCCCACAATCTTGGCCTGATGCTTGAGGTCTGCGACCGCATTTGCGTGATGTATTCCGGCGAGGTCGTTGAAGAAGGGCATATTGATTCGATCTTCTCCTGGCCGAAACACCCTTATACGCATGGGCTGTTCGGTTGCATTCCATTGCCGCATGCCGACAAGAATGCCCGTCCACTGGTGGCCATCAAGGGCCAGCTGCCGCTGCCGCATCAACGGCCGCCGGGATGTTATTTCGGGCCGCGTTGCGATCATTTCGAGGCCGGGCGCTGCGACAGCGCCGAGATTGTCATGGAGGCAGTGCATACCGACGATGATCCGGCGCACCGGGTGCGTTGCCGACGCTGGAACGCTATCGACCACAAGGCGATTGTTGCGACCGAGACGGATCGAGAGCCGCTGGAAATTGGCGAGATGGTCCTCGAAGTCGACAATCTCCAAAAATATTACGAGGTCCGGGATACGTCGCTGGCGGCCCTGATCTCGGGCGAAAACGTCCGCCAGGTGAAGGCGAACGAGAGCATCAATTTTCGTGCCGGTGAAGGCGAGACTGTTGCGATCGTCGGTGAATCGGGTTGCGGCAAATCGACATTCGCCAAGGTGCTGATGGGACTGGAGACGGCGAGCGGTGGCGAGGTCCGGCTTGACGGTACCGATCTTGGGGCCATTCCGGTCAACAAGCGGACGCCGGACCAGTTGGCGTCGCTGCAGATGGTGTTCCAGAATCCGAATGATACGCTCAATCCGTCGCATTCCGTCGGCTATCAGATCGGCCGTGTGGTCAAGCGGTTCGGAATTGAATCGGAGCGCGGCAAAATCCAGCAGCGGGTCCATGGCCTGCTTGATACCGTAAAGTTGCCGCGGGACTTCGCCAACCGGAAACCGCGGCAGTTGTCGGGTGGTCAGAAGCAGCGTATCGGTATCGCCCGCGCCTTTGCCGGCAATCCCAAGACGGTGATTGCCGACGAACCGATTTCGGCGCTCGATGTCTCGGTCGCCGCGGCGGTTACCGAACTGCTGATGGACATCCAGCGGGAGCACCGGACCACGCTGTTGTTCATCAGCCATGATCTGTCGGCGGTGCGGTATCTGTCCGACCGGGTGGTGGTGATGTATCTCGGCCAGATTATGGAACGCGGAGCGACCGGGGAAGTGTTCGCGCCGCCCTATCATCCGTACACCGAAGCGTTGCTCTCGGCGGTGCCGATTGCCGACCCCGAGGTTGAAAAGCGCAGCATCGTGCTGGAAGGCAATCTGCCGAGTCCGCTCGATCCGCCGCTGGGCTGTCCGTTTTCGACCCGATGCCCACGCAGCCTGGGCGCGCTCTGCGATAACGAGCCGCCGCCGGTGCAGTTCGCTGCGGACCGTCACGCCATCGCATGCCATATCCCGCTTGACGAGTTACGCGAGGTCGAGCCGGTCATCACCATTCCGGACCGGGATCTTGATGCCGCCGATTGACGCGCGGTTAATGTGATGTGCCTTGCGCCAAAGGCGATGGCCTGAGGTGGTGCCGGCAGCCGGCGCGCCGGCCCTCGGGGTCGCCAGCCTCGTCCTGAAGACCGGCGCGGTGGGCCTGCCGCCTCCGGTCTGGTCTCTTCGATGGTTGTCGCGCCCCGGATATACGTTCGTTGGAGATTGAGATACCGGGTTAACCAGATTGAAATATGCGCCGGAGTCCGCGATGCTGAGTTCCGCCAGTTCGCCGCTGTTGCTCGAGGTCATTCCGTTCGGTGGCCAGTATGCGACGCAGACCGCTGACGGCATGACCGTTTATTTTTCCGACTCTGCCATTCGACCAACATTCCGCAGATGACTTGCGTGGGATGAACCTGCGGATCGCGCGTTCCATGTTGATCGGGGCATAATGCAAAGCGAGCTGGCGCGAACTTTCGGGGTTTCATGCGCAACAGTTTCCCGTGCTGTGTCGTTATACCGTGATGGTGGGGTCGAGGCCTTTTCCCGCGCGCCGTGAACGGGAGCGGACAGCAGCCATCACTTCGGCAGTCGCGAAAAAGGCGGCCGAATTTCTTGCCAGCGGGATGAGTGGCTGGGCGGTAGCGCGAGAGCTTGGAATTTCGTCCGGGGCATTCTGCGAAAGCTGCCGCGCCGGACTCATTCCCGATCTCGACCACAGTCTGTCCGGTTCGGCTACGGGCGGCATTCAAGGAGAGTTGAGGCATCGGCCGGAGCCGGACGGCGCCCGCAAGCGCTGGGACTTGCCGACACAGCATCTACGACACCATATCCGCTCGTTGCGCCTGGTTTGTCTCTTCGTCTTCGAGCAATGCGCGCAATCTGGCCTTGGCGACCTTTTCAAGTGTCGAGCGCGGCAATTCACTGACGATGCGGACCTCGGCCGGAACCTTGAAATCTGCGAGCCGTTCACGGCACACGGCAAGGGCACGGTCCGGCAGATCGGCGGGACCGTCCGCCGCGCCGTTCTTGAGCAGCAGGAATGCGACCGGTTCCTCATCAAGCATGGGATGCCTGCGGCCGACCACCGCGACTTCCGCAACGCCCGGCATGTCCATGATAACCCATTCAATTTCCGCCGCCGCGACATTTTCACCGCCGACTTTCAACATGTCCTTGTCGCGGCCGGAGAAACTGATGAAGCCGTCTTCATGCAATGTGACCCGATCGCCGGTGCTGAACCAGCCGTCGTCGTCGAAACTGGCATCGGTGACTTCCGTGTTGTTCAGATATTCGAGGAAGAGGGAAACGCCGCGCGTGCCGAGAATTTTGAGATGGCCGGTTTCGCCAGGAGCCACCGGACGTCCATCGTCGTTAACGATCGCGATGCCGTATTCCGGCGCGGGGCGGCCCATCGACATCGGTCGATTGGCAAATCCGGGATGACCGACAATCCCGTGCGTAATCGTTTCGGTCATGCCCCACCATCCGATGGTTTTCACGCCATAACGGGCGTCTTGCGGCGGCGAGCACAATGCGTTGCCCCAGAGCCGATAATGGTGGTGGTCGGGGGCCGGCGCAGAGTCGAGGGCGGCGAGGCAGAACCAGACCATTGATGTCCAGCTGCATTTGTAGTCGAGGGAGATCTGCCAAAACCGGCTGGTCGTCCAGCGAGGCAGCAAGACGCAGCTGGCCCCGGTCCACAGGGTCGCAAGAACCGAATAGGCGAGGGCGTTGGTGTGGAACAGCGGCATGGTACAGAGATGCCTGTCATTCGCCTGCAATGTCTCGTGTTCGGCATTGATCCGGGCCCCCCACAGGGCGTTGGCGTGGGTCCAGACCACGCCTTTGGGCCGGGATGTGGTGCCGGACGTATATTGTATGCTGACCGGCGCGAATGGGTCGGCTGGCCTTGCGGGTACGGTGCCGGGATCGCTGTAAAGGGCCTTGAAGCTGTCAGCATGCGGCGGCTGTCGGCCGGACCCGGCCGGTATGCCAGCATCGTGGTCGGTGACGGCGAGCCATCGGGCCGGTCCGATGGCCTGTACCACGACGTTGGCGAAAGATGGTTGGGTTATGGCGCCAACGATGCCGGCATGGTCGGCAAAGTAGGCAATTTCGTCGGCCGACGACCGGGCATTGGTCGTCACAGCGACGGCGCCTATCCGGGCGGCGGCAAACCATGCCAGCAGCAGTTCCGGGGCGTTGTCGAGATGCACCATGACCCGGTCGCCAATTCCGACACCGCGCGCCGCCATGCCGGCGGCGATGGCTTCGACTTCGGCGGCGAAGTCCTGATAGCGCCAACTGCGCGGCGAGTCGTCGAACGGGTGCCAGATCAGGAACGGATGGTCGGCTCTGGTTCGGGCGCGGTCGGCGATCAGGGATGGTATGTCATACCCGATAAACGGATGCAGAACGGGGATGGCTGGTGCAGGCATCGGACAGGTCTGGAACGATTGGTGGAGCGGCCGATTATGGCCCGGTCGGCACCGGGCTGTATAGAGGAACAGGATCAATCCGTTTTGGGTCACGGAATGATCTCGGTTCTGACCGAACGGCGGTCATGGGGCCGAAACGCAACGTTCGTTGCCGGCACAATCCGACGAACCGTGTGATGGTCGGGACAAGTGGAACCGGCGGCCGCCCAACGCGATGGCGGTGCGACCCGGACGGCTACTGGATCCGGTTCCATTGGCGCACCGCCGAAGTTGCGGGTCTCCGTGGGGATGGCAAGGTCGTCATAAGTTTCACAGGAGGTTGAGTGCGTGGCGTATGCCGATTTCTGGCGGCCGTGCGAGATGATTTCCGGCACGTGGTCGTCTTCTGCAAACCGTGATCTGCCGCGACTGCCCCAATTGGAGTCGGCCTCGCACTCCCGTGTTCGAGAAACATCATGATCAAGGATAGACAGGAATGCGTCCGACTTCGATGGAGACGACAGAAGTATCATTTTTCATTGGGTTATAGGGGAATCGGTTCGGAAGTTGCGCCACATGGGATACGCTACCATGCGCGCCGATTTCTTTTCAGGTGTTGATAAAAGTGTTGCCCGGCGCTATGCTGTCCGGCATGGAAAAGGAGAACACCGGAAAGCGTATCGCCAAGGTCAGGCCCCACCTGACCAAGCGCACTGTTGAGGCTCTTGAGGCCGGCGAGAAATCCTGGGTCGCTTGGGACGACCGCCTTACCGGCTTCGGCGTGCGCGTTCAGCCCTCGGGCACCAAGTCCTTCATCGTTAACTAGCGCCCTGGCGACGGCGGGCGCAAGGCGCCCAACAAGCGCGTCGTCATCGGACGCTTCGGTTGCATGACGACGGACGAAGCCCGGCGCAAGGCCCAGGACCTGCTCGGGCGCGTCGCCCGGGGCGAGGACCCGGCCGGCGAGCGTGCGGAGGCGCGCGGCGTGCCGACGCTGGCCGAGGCATTCGAGATCTACATGAAGGCCAATCCGAACCGGGCGGCCAACACCGTCCGGCTCTACCGCCAGAACCTGCGGGTCAATCTCGGAGACTGGCTGAAGCGCCCGCTCGACAGCATCACCCGGCAGGATGTGGAGGACCGGTTCAATTTCATCAACGCCAGGCATGGCTGGGCGGGGGCCAACCAGACGCTCTCGATGCTGCGCTCGATCTACCGCCGGCCCTGCGCCGACCACGAGAACCTGCGCAATCCAGTCGAACTGTGGCTGGCGGCCGGGGGCCGCTTCAACCGCATGCGGCGGCGGCGGATCCCGTCCCCGGCCGAGGTGTTGCCGCGCTGGCGCGCAGGCATCGAGGCGGTGGAGCTGGAACCGGCCATCCGAGACATCTTCCTGATCGGCCTCTACACCGGCATGCGCATGGGGGAGGTCGTGTCGCTGCGCTGGGAGCGGTTGGACCTTGAACGGCACATTCTCAGGGTCGAGGAGACCAAGACCGGGGAGCCGCTTGAGCTTCCGATCACCCGGCAGCTCGCCGCGATCTTCGAGCGTCGCCGGGCGGATGCCGACGAGCCGGACCTGGAGCCCGAGGGCTGGCTCTTTCCGGCCCCCAGGAAGGCCGCGTCGGGTCACGTCTCGCACCTTTCGCAGTTCTATCCCGATATTAGCAAGGCCGGGGGAACCCGCTTCTGGTTCCACGGCCTGCGCAACGCCTTCATCACGGTGGCCGAACGCGAACTCATGCTGCCGCGTTCGCTGACCAAACGGCTGGTCAATCATGCACGGCCACCCGATGTGACCGAGGGCTACGCGGCGGACTGGACGGTCGAGCAGCTTCGCGAACCAGCTCAGCGTGTCGCCGACAGGATCGATGAACTGATGAGCCCCGAACTTTGCCCGGCGAAGCCGTGAACTGAATGCTTCTCCAAATCTTGGCCGCATTCCTACAATGGGATATATGGGTCGATGACTTGGGACGTCGAATACATGAATGAGTTCGGAGACTGGTGGACCGAGCTTGCCGAAAGCGAACAGGACGAGATTGCGGCGGCGGTCGAATTGCTGGCGGAGCACGGTCCCGGTTTGCGGTTTCCCTACTCGGCCGGGGTGGCGGGTTTCCGGCACGGCCACATGCGCGAGCTTCGCGTCCAGAGCGCCGGCAAGCCCATCCGCGTGTTCTACGCCTTCGATCTAAGGTGCACTCGGCGGCGACAAGACGGGCAACGAGCGGTTCTACAGGCGGTTCGTGCCGCGGGCCGACAGGCTCTATTACGAGCACTTGCGGGAACTGAGAGACGAAGGAGTGATCGAATGAGTGGGCGCCACGCCTTTGACGAGTTGACGAAGGGCTGCCCCCCCCAATCGCCGGGAGCGCGTCGAGGCCCGGAAAGCGGAGCTACGCGTCGCCATGCCCCTTCACGAATTGCGCAAGGCGCGAGCCATGACGCAGAAGGCGGTGGACGAGGTTCTGAAGGTCAACCAACCGGCCGTCACCAATCTGGAGCGGCGGGCGGACATGTATGTCTCCAACCTCCGCGTCTACATCGAAGCCATGGGGGCAGGTTGAGCATTGTCGCCGAGTTTCCGCAAGGCAGCGTAGTCGTCACCAACTTCTTCGACGCCGGGGAGGAAGCGAAGGCCAGATGACTGCGGCGGACCGACGTTTTTCCGTATCGAGTCTGGCGCCGCTGGAGGCTTGAAGGTGGCTGCATGGGATTGTTCCGGTTCGTCGCCATCTGGACCTTTGGTAACCCGCACCGCTGCTGTCCAGCGCGCACATGTTCCCGCGGTGCATCTGAAAGGTGGACACGAGGCCCGGGTTGACCGTGCGATCTCTTGATCGCCCCGCTTCCCGGCGGCGTCGCTCGTTTCGGGAGGACCGGATACCGACTCGAGACCCGTGACGGCGGCCCGGCGCTTGACGAAGCGTACCGTATTTCGTTACGTTCGCCCGTGATCAAGAGCTTCGCCGACAAGCGCGCCGCGGCCGTCTTCGCGGGCCATGCCGTCCGAGGCCTGCCGATGCAGATCCAACGGCGGGCGCGGGCCAAGCTCCTGGCGATCGACGCGGCTGGGAGGCTCGACGATCTGAGGGCGCCGCCCGGCAACCGGCTGGAAACCCTGCGGGGAGATCGAAGGGGACGGTACAGTATTCGCGTCAACCAGCAATGGCGTATCTGCTTGGTATGGCGCGACGGCGATGCCTGGGAGGTCGAGATCGTCGATTACCATTAGGGGATGAAGGGACCATGACCATCGAACGCGAAGATGTGGACCGGCGCAGGGTCGATTTCTCGGACGTGGCTTCGGGCCGGCGGCTGCCGCCGGTGCATCCCGGCGAGATCCTGCGCGAGGAATTCCTGACGCCGATGGAACTCAGCGTGTACCGTCTGGCCCGCGAGATCAAGGTTTCGCGTCCGCGGCTGAACGATATCGTGCTCGGACGCCGCACCGTCACAACCGACACCGCGCTGCGCCTGGGGCGCTATTTCGGGACGACGCCGGAGTTTTGGCTCGCTCTTCAGACCCGCTACGATCTGGATGTCGCCGAGCGCACGGTGCGCGCCAAGATCGAGCGGGAGGTCGCGCCGCGCGCCGCGTGACGTTCCTGTTACGGATGGGAAGCGAATATGCATGAGGATTGCCGGGCGGCTTGCGGGAGGGAAGATCGGGACCGGACCGGTTGCGGTTGGCCGACCGTCGGGATCAAGAGCCCGGGTCCGGCGATGTCTCGGGGAGTGTAGGGATTGACCGACGGCTTTCAAAGAACGCTGGAGCACATACGGTCCATCGCCGCTTCGGATGCCGACAAGGGGCGCCTCTTCGAGCGGCTGATGAAGACCTATTTCATCGAAGATCCGCTCTACGGGGAGCGGTTCTCCGATATCTGGCTCTGGCCGGAATGGGCGAGGCGGCAACCGGGTTTCGACGGATCCGACACGGGCATCGATCTGGTCGCCCAGGAGCGCCAGGGCGGCTGGTGCGCCATCCAGTGCAAGTGCTAGCCCGGATTTCTCATACTGGGTAGGTGCATCGGGGTTCTGTCTGTGAGATAGTGTTCTTTGACAAGGACATAGCTCAGGACAGAGGGGTTCCCCGATGCAAACACAGTGTAGCGCGGCATCGTTCAGTTTCCAAGCGGTCGAGGGGCGTTCGGTGGTGGCGTCGTTCGATGGCGGGACGCTGCGTTCGGACGCGGGCGCGTTGCTGCTCGGGGAAACGGATCGGGCGGTGGCGTTGATCGACCGTTTTGCCGCCTGTTTCACCGACCATCGCGATCCGCGTCTGATCGAGCACGAGGTGCGCACGCTGGTGGGGCAGCGGGTGATGGGGATCGCGCTTGGCTGTGAGGACCTGAACGATCACGACCTGTTGCGTCACGATCCGGCGATGGCGGTGGTGGCGGGCAAGCTGGCGGCGAAGCGGTCCGATTGCGCCCCGGTGGCGGGCAAGTCGACGTTGAACCGCCTGGAGTTGGGCGGGCCGGAGCCGTCGCGCTGGCACAGGATCACCCACGACGGCGCGGCGATCGAGGCGTTGCCGGTGACGCTGTTCATGGAAGCGCACCGCGCGCCGCCGGACCGGATCGTGCTCGATCTCGACGCCACCGACGATCCGCTGCACGGCACGCAGGAGGGCCGCTTCTACCACGGCGACTATCGCGGCTCCTGCTCCTTGCCGCTGTATGTGTTCTGCGGGCGTCACCTGCTGGCCGCGAAGCTGCGCCGCTCCAACATCGACGCCGCGGCCGGAGCGGTCGAGGAAGTGGCGCGGATCGTGTCGCAATGGCGCCGCCGCTGGCCGGGTTTGCAGGTTCTGCTGCGCGCCGATATGGGCTTCGCCCGCGACCCGCTGATGGCGTGGTGCGAGGCCAACGGTGTCGATTACCTGTTCGGTCTCGCGAAGAACAGGCGACTGGCACGCGAGGTCGAGACCGAACTGGCGCACGCCCGCGCCCACAGCGTGCGCACCGGCAAGCCGCAACGCCGCTTCAGGGACTTCATGTGGCGCACGCACGATAGTTGGAGCCGCCCGCGCCGCGTCGTCGCCAAGGCCGGGTTCACCCACGGTAAGGCCAACCCGCGCTTCGTCGTCACCTCGCTCACCGCCGGCGAGACCCGGGCCCGGCGCCTCTACGAACGGCTCTACTGCCGGCGCGGCGAGATGGAGACCCGCATCAAGGAATGCCAACTCGACCTGTTCGCCGACCGCACCTCAAGCCATACCATGCGCGCCAACCAGTTGCGCCTGTGGTTCGCCTCCATGGCCTATGTGCTGATGGGCGCGCTGCGGCGCATCGGCCTCGCCCACACCCGCCTCGCCGTCGCCACATGCGCCACCCTGCGCCTGAAGCTGTTGAAGATCGCCGCCTGGGTCCGGGTCAGCGTGCGCCGGGTCAAGATCGCCATGGCGTCGACCCACCCGTGCCAGAACGAGTTCCGCATCGCCCACGCCCGATTATCCGCCGCCGCGGCGTAAAGCGGCTCCCTTCACCCTTCCCCGCAACAACACGGAAACAGCGCCGAACAGACCAAACCGCCAAACGGCGGGTGAACCAACTCGCCCCAAAAACGCCAACCGGCCAAAGTCCGACCGCACACCGCGTCAAAACCGGAAATCCTGGGCAGTATGAGAAATCCGGGCTAGCGGTGTAGCGGGGCCCGCCTGGGTCCTGTTCCGCACCGCCTTCGGCGGGTCGTGGAAGGACAACGCCAAGTGGATCCTGCTGTTCGTCGCCGTGTGGGGCGCGATGATCGTGCCCAGGGCCACGGTGCGGGTGGTGGACCGGCTCGACCCGGCGCTGGCACCCGCCGTGGTCGCCAACGTGCCGATCGGGCTCGCGCTGTTCGCCTCGCTCACCTCCCAGGTGGGCGACGGGCTCACGCGCTTGACCGAGCAGGCGTTCGCGCTGCCGAGCGACCTCGCCTACCAGCGCCACGGGCTCATCTTCGGCGCACGGCTCGCGGGCGCGGCGACCCGGCTCGAAGTCACCGACGCGGTGTTCGCGCGCAACCTCCGCGCCTTCTCCCGCCAGTGCGTGTTCTACGCGCTGCTGCTCGGCCACGTCTCGCGACCTCGTCGCGCACGCCGTCGGCGGGCGCCTCGCCCGCGCGCATGGTCGAACTCGCCACCAGGAACGAGGACGGCGGGGTCGACAGGGCGGTCGTCACCTGCGCCGGCGCCGTGTTCGGCCGGCGGCTCTTCCCGGACGCCGCCACCGACGCGCTCGCCCGCGCCGAGCTGATGGCGGCGCTCTCGGCCGCCCACCACTTCCTCATCGGCGCCTCGCGCTCCGCCGCCGAGATCATACGCCAGCAGATGGTGCTCAACGCGGTCCACGACGCCGGCGAGCAGTGGGCGGCGGAGGCGGGCAACGCCGCCGCGCTCCGCGCCTACACCGAGGCGCGCGCCGAGGCCCAGACCGTCTCCGCCTATCGGGCCATCGGCCGCCAGGCCGAGACCTGGGTGCCGATGCTGAAGATCGTCTTCGAGTGCCTCTACATCGGCGCGTTCCCCATGGCCGTGCTGCTGATGCTCACTCCCGCCGGCGCGGCGATCTTCCGCTCCTACGTCACCGGGCTGGTGTGGCTGCAATCGTGGGGGCCGCTCTACGCGGTGCTGCACCGCATCGCCATGGGCGAGGCGGCCGAGCGCATGGGCGTGACCGCGCTCATGCCGGGGGGGGGGGGGGGGGGGGGGGGGGGGGGCGACATCGGCATCTCGCTGGTGGCCCAGGCCGGGATCCGGGCGGTGGCGGCGGACGTGGCGGTGATGTCGGGCTATCTCTCGATGTCGGTGCCGTTCCTCGCAGCCGCCTTGGCCTACGGACTCTCGAAGGCGACCGTGCTCGCGACCTCGGTGCTCGCGGTCGGCCAGGACGCAGCCTCGTCCGCCGCGCACGAGGGCACGACCGGCAACCTCTCGCTCGGCAACACGAGCCACAATACCCACCGCTTCGCGACCCTCGAGGGCAGCCAGATCCGCACCTCGGCCCATGTCGACGACCACCGCTGGTCCGGATTCTCGCCCGGCGGGGCATGGTACACCGTGACCGGGGACAGCACCGTGGTGGCCGACGCGGGCGCTGCCACCAGCCGCATCCCGGCCGCCGGGGTGCGGTTGTCGGAGTCGCTGGCGGTGAGCCACGAGCAGCGCGCGGCGGAAGCCCGCGGCCTCTCTCAGGCCTTCTCGGCCGAGGCCGGCACGGCGCGGAGCGCCGCGGTGACGGACGCGACCCGGCTCGCCGAGCGCTACGCCCGCGACGTCTCCACCGGCGAGGCCTTTGCCCGCGGCGTCACCGAGAGTGAGAGCGCCCAGGTCCAGGCGCTGGAAAGCCACGTCGAACGGATGTCGGAGACCGCCGGGATATCGAAGAGCCGGATGGCGACGCTGGTGGGCGAGGCGCGGATCGGGGCGGCTGGAACTTCATCGCGAAGCTCGGCGCCGACGGCTCGGCGTCGTGGCGCGGCCAGACCATCGAGAAGGAGTCGTGGGACCGGCTCAAGGACTACGCCGAGAGCCACCAGGTGCTCGACCTCTGGTCGAAGGTCTCGGAGGTGTCAAGGCGCTACTCGACAAGCACGGGGGACAGCGAGCACGCCGGCCTCGAGGAGAGCCTTGGGGCGAACCTCACCGACATGCGCCGCTTCGAGGAGCGCGCGGCGCTCAGCCGGCAGGAATCGGAGAGCTGGTCGGAGCAGGTCGCGCGGGTGCGATCGGAAGCGCAGGCGATCGACCGCGAGCTCGGCCAGCCCTTCTTCGTCTGGCTCTCCGAGCGCACCGGGACGGCCAGCGCCATCCGCATCGCCTCGCCGCAGACGCCCGAGGACGCGGAGGTGCCGCGGAGCCACGCCGCTTCGTTCGTCGCCGAGCGCTTCCCCGCCCCCGCCGGTCCCGACTCGGCCAGCGTCGGGGGCGAGGCCGAGTACGGCGCCGCGCGGGACACGTTGGCCGAGGCCTACGCCCGCGAGACCGCCGCCGCCCATGCCGGATGGGCCGAAGGGGTGCGCGACCGGGCTTACGTGGCGGACGCGCCCCTCCCCGGCGAGGTGGCGGCGAAGGCCCTCGGCGCGCGGGCGGAGACCGCCGCGGACATGACGGTGACCGAGGCCGCGCGCGATGCGCGGTCCGCCACCGCGCGCGAGGACGCCCGGGACGGCCGCGCCGGCGTCGCGGCCGAGACGGAGAAGCCCCTCGCGCATCACGCCACGCAGAGCGCGCCGGTCATCGGCGAGTGGCTCGCCGGCAAGCTGTTCGGCACGGCGGAGAACACGGCGCCCGACGAGGGAGAGCACCGGCTGGTGGAGACGGAGCCGGGCGAAGCGGAGGATGCGGAGCCCGTGCCGCGGGACTCAGCAATGGCGGTCGTCGTCGCGGAGCCGGTCCTCGTGGTCGCCGAGCCACTCGTAGCGGCCGGTGCGCGCGGCCCACTCGTCGTCCTCGCCTCCGTCCTCGGGGAGCCGGTGGCCGCGGAAGGCGGACCAGTCGCCGTACCGGAAACCGCGCACCAGCGCGCCCGCGAGGCTTGCCAGCACCGTCCAGGCGAGCGACGCCAGCCACAGCGGCGCGACGAGGCCGGTCTCCGTGCCAAGCGCGGTCGCCACCGCCGCAACAGCGATGGGGCCGAACACGATGAAGCGCGCCGGCCAGGAGTGGCGGCGGCCCTGTGGAGTTGTGGGTATCGGGGGCATGGCGGCGGTCTCCGGCAAGCAGGGGCGGGCGGGGCCGCTCTCTCCGCCCGCACCCGCCTCGCCCGCGCCCCGCTCGGCTCCGCCTCGCCGCGGCGAGGGGCAGGGCCCTGCCGCACCGGCGACCCCACGGCCGCTTTCCAGCGAACAGGATGAGGAGATACAGACCATGAGGACCGTCGGATCCAGCACGCTGCGGGGCGGCCAGACCGTCTTCCATGGCCTTCGCATGTGGGGCCAGCTCCTGAGCGCGGGCTTCCTGCTCGCCGCCTTCTCGGTGGTCGCCGTCCCCGCCTGGCGCGTATGGGAGCGCACCACCGGCTACGAGTGGTACGCCGCCGCCATGGTCACCGTCGCTGAGGCCAAGCTCGGGCTCGGCTACCGGCGCACCTCGAGCCAGGAGGTGCGCCAGCCCGACGGCAGCACCGTCGTCTCCTTACTCCCCGACATCGCCTCTTCCCCCCCCCCCGGGGGGGGGGCGCTCGCCATGCGCGAGAAGGTCCGGGACGAGGTGTTCGCGGGCGCGCTCCTCGGGGCCAAGGCGTCGCTCGCCGCGATGGCGCTCTTCCTCGCCCTCTTCTGGATCCGTGGGCGCCAGCTCAACGCCCGGCGCCGCATCCGGGGCGCGGAGCTCGCCACCGTCGGTCAGCTCCGCCGGCGCATCCGACCGCTCCACCGCCGCGCGCTCGGGGTCGTGTTCTCGAACCCGAAACACCCGCTCTACCGGATCGCGGGCGTGCCCTGGCCCGAGCGCGCCGAGACCCAGCACACCATCATCTCCGGCACCACCGGCTCGGGCAAGACCGTGCTCATCTCCGATCTCGTCGACCAGATCCGCGCGAGGGCTGAGCGCTGCGTCGTCTACGACAAGATGGGGAGCTACACCCGCGCGTTCTTCGACCCCGCGCGGGACATGCTGCTCAACCCGCTCGACGCCCGGAGCCCCCGCTGGTCCCCCTTCTACGAGGCGAGGAGCCCGCGCGACTTCGACACCATGGCCGCAGCGCTCATCCCACAGCAGAAGGACACGGTCGACCCATTCTGGATCACCGCCGCGCGCCAGCTCTTCTCGAACGGCGCGGGCGTGCTCCGGGAGAAGGGTGTGAAGGAGAACAAGGTCCTGGTCGAGCATCTCTTGAAGACCGACCTCACGGCCCTCGCCCAGGCGATGGAGGGCACGGTCGCGCAGTCCATCGTCGACCCCGAGAACCCGAAGACCGCGCTGAGCGTCCGCGCCATGCTCACCGCCAACATCGGCGCGCTCGAGTGCCTCCCCGATACCGGCGCGCCGTTCTCGATCCGCGACTGGGTGTCCGACGAGGACCGCGGCGGGTTCCTGTTCCTCACCTCGCGCGGCGACCAGCACGCGAGCCTGCGGGGGCTCATCTCCACCTGGCTCGAGATCGCGGTCAACGCCATGCTCTCGATCGAGCAGGACGACGCGCGTCGCATCTGGGTCGTGCTCGACGAGCTCCCCACGCTCCACCAGGTGCCCTCGCTGCAGCCGGGGCTCGCGGAATCGCGCCAGTTCGGCGGCTGCTTCGTGCTCGGCATCCAGGTGATCTCCGCGCTCCGCGACCTCTACGGGCGCAACGGCGCGGAGACCATCTCGGGGCTCTGCGGCACCCGCGTGGTGCTCGCCGCCCCCGACCGCGACACCGCGCAATGGTCGGCCGACAGCCTCGGCCGCAGCGAGGTCGAGGAGGTGACGGAGGGGTTCTCCTACGGCGCCAACACCATCCGCGACGGCGTCTCGCTTACGCCCAAGCGCTCGCTCCGCGCGCTCGCGCTCGCCTCCGAGATCATGCAGCTCGAGAGCCTCCACGGCTGGCTCCGCTTCCCCGGCCCGCTCCCGGTCGCCCCGATCCGGCTCGACTACGTGAAGCGCCCCAACCCATCTTTGCCATTTTGGTTCGAGTGAGAGGCCTAAGTTGCTGTAAATGCGTGGTTAGTTTTTTACCGACCCTGGATTATGGCACTACGTTTGTGCGTTCACCTCTGGTTTCCGGGGAGCACAGCACGGCGCCTGTGGGGGTCTATCGTGAGGCCCGCCGACTGCGCGATGGCCCGCGCCTCGGCATCGGGGCGGGCGTCTTGACGAATGACCAGCCGGTTTCCGCCGACCTCCTGAAGGGTGGAGGTGAGGCGCACCCAGCCGGCGCGCTTGTCGCGGATCGTACCCCATCGGTCATGGAGGCCGTGCGCCGCCAGGCGGGTACGCAGCAGATGCACCGCATGGTAGGCGAGACCGGCAATGAACAGGTGGGCGGCGATGCGCGAGGTCTTGCTATGCCAGACCGGGCGCAGGCCGATTTCGGATTTCAGGCTTCGGCATGTCGCCTCGAGCTCGGTGAGCTTCCAATAGGTTCGGACCACGGTCTCGAGGTCCCACTCGACAGGGCTGGTGCGCAGCACATAGACGCCCGCCTGGCGGTCGCGCTCGGCGTGCAGGGAGTTGCGCCTCCAGAGGACGGCGGCGGCCCGCCCCTTCTCTCCGGGCCTGACCTCGATGTCGTACTGGCGGTGGACGCGCCTGTACTTTTCCTTCAACCGGCCCAGCTTCTCCATCACCTTGCCGAGCTGCTTGACGTGGTTCTTCTTCGACAGCCCGTCGTGCAGCGCCCGCAGGGCATCCTCGAAGTTCCGGCGATGGCGGGCGAGCATGGCCTCGTCCTTCTGCTGGCGCGCATGGCTCCAGATGCACAGATGCGTCTCGCCGTCCCCGGTCTCGAGGCGCCAGGCGCGGGCATCGTGCCCAGCCCGGGTTTCGAAGGCGGCGTCGGCCTCGCGCTCGGGCGGTGCCGAGACGCCGCGGCGAACGGTGATCCAGTGATAGCCGCGTGCTCTCAGCCAGGCGAGCATGGCCTCGATCGAGATGCCGGCGTCCATGATGACCGTGGGTTTGCGGGCGTTGCTGCCGGGGGATTGGCGTTCCAGCCGCTCGATGGCGTCGGCGAGGGTGGCCGGCTCGGAGACGTTGCCGGGCAGGATCTCGCTGTGCTGCGGGACCCCGGCCTGGTTCAGCGACAGGGCCAGGGTCACGACCGGACAGTCGTCACGCCTCTGCTTGGAGCGGCTGAAGCGGGCGAGCGGGGAGGCGGGCCGTCCGGTCATGTGGGTGTTGGTCAGATCGAAGAAGACAAGGGTGTCGGGAATGCCGAACAGGTCGCGCTCTCGGGCGCACAGCGCCTCCTCAAGGGCGGCGCGATGACGCCACAACAGATCGCCCGTACGGTAGAGCTTGTTGCGTGTGAGCGACGTGCCGGTATCGATCTCCAGCAGTTCCAGGGCCGCGCTGCTCGCGCT
This sequence comes from Thalassobaculaceae bacterium, assembly GCA_963422445.2. Classification (GTDB taxonomy): domain Bacteria; phylum Pseudomonadota; class Alphaproteobacteria; order Thalassobaculales; family Thalassobaculaceae. Next base: position 5,683,573 of record OY729512.2, on the reverse strand, counting down.
CAGCCAGCGGAAGGCCTCGCGCTCGCTGGAGGGATGGATCATGCGCGCGACCACCAGTGCCGTCGCGATGCGTGCGTCGCGCTCACTTGCGCCCAGCCTCTTCAAGGTCTCGATGAAGCGAAGATCGTCGAGGGCGGCGAGAGCCAGCCGCTCGCAGCCCACCGAGCGGACTTGGTCATGAGACAGGCTATCGAGACGGACCGTGGCCACATCGTCCTCGACCCGGAGCCGGGAGGCGCCGAGACCGCGGGCGTGAAGTTGGCGAACAATGTCCTCGGCGACGGAGCGCAGAGTGGGGTCCGGCTTCAGCAGCGGCTCGGCACCGGCGAGCAGGGTCTCGATCAGAAGCGCCAGTTCGCGCCACTGCCTCTCGGGCACGGTGAAGTCGGCGCCGAGATTGAGAAAGGTGACCTGGCGCACCTTTCCGCCGATGCGTTCGCTGCCCACGAGGCGGTAGGTGGCATAGCGCTCGCCGCCGTCGCCGCGGCCTGTGGAGGTCCTGCGGATGAACATGACGGCAGGGTCCGGGACTTTGTGCGGGCTGTCAAGACGGTCCCGCCCATTCCATGACGATTATGGCACTACAATCGATTTCCAGAACCACAATCCAACAAAATCAGTGCTTTAGAGTCACGGAATGCCCGAAATCAGCCAATTCGAGCCGAAAAGTGGCAAAGATGGGCCAAGGCCGCCGAGCGGTTCGTGCCGCGGCGGCACGCCGGCCGGGACGAGGCAGGGGCGGCAGCCAGGCCTCCCGGACCGACGGAGACCGAAGCGGATGCCGCACCGGAAGCGGCGGACCCTCGGGGCGAGCTCCCGATCCTCCCGCCGCCCAAACCCGAACGGAAGCCGGCCCGTACCGGATCGGCCGGCGCGGAGGCCAAGCCAATGGATGCAGAGACGACGGTCGGCGAGCTGGACCGGGCCACAGAAGCCCCCGCCGGCACCGCGCGGCCAGCGGACGGTTCCGGCGAGGTGGCGGGGACGGGCGATGCAAGCGGCGGTGACGCGCTGGGCGAGTCTTCGGCCCCCGACCGCGCCGCCGCGCCCGGTGGGCGGGACAGCACGGCTTCCGGTCCGGATGCCGGGGATGACGATGACGCGGCCGGCGGCGCTGACGGCCGTCCGGCCTGCGAGTGGCTCTGATGGTCGTCTCCATCGGCGCCGTCGCCTCGCCCGCGCAAGGTACGTCCTACTACGAGCGCGACGGCTACTACGCGAAGGACGACCCTGCCCACAGGGCCGCCAGCGCCTGAGCCGGAAAGGGCGCCGAGGGGCTGGGCCTCGAAGGCCCGGTCGACCCGGAGACGTTCCGCGCGGTACTCGAAGGCGAGGTGCCGGACGGATCGGGAAAGCGCCTGGGACGCCTCGACAGGGACGGCAACCGCATCCATCGCCCCGGCCGCGACCTGACGTTCAGTGCGCCCAAGTCCGTGTCTCTCGCCGCGCTGGTCGGCGGCGACGGCCGCGTGGTCGAGGCCCATGACCGGACCGTCGCACGCACGCTTGCCTGGGTCGAGGGCAACGCCGCCGAGACCCGCATGCGGGATCCGGGGACGGGAAAGATAGTCCGGGCCGGCAACCAAAGGGTTGTGGCGGCAACGTTCCGCCATGACACGTCCCGCAACCTCGACCCCCAGCTTCATACCCACGCCGTGCTCGCCAACATGGTGCAGGGCGGAGACGGCAAATGGCGGACCATGGCGAACGAGTCGCTCTACCGCCAGCAGAAACTGATCGGGATGGTCTACCGCAGCGAACTCGCACAAGGCCTTGCCGGGCTCGGCTACGGCATCGAGAAGAGCCATGCCGACGGGCGCTTCGAGATCGCGGGCGTGCCCCGCGAGGTCATCGAGGCGTTCTCGACCCGGCGCGCCGAGATCGAGGCGGCGTCGGCACAGCGGACAACCAGCGCCTCGCCGAGCGCGCGGCCCTGATGACCCGGGCGCACAAGCGCGACATCGACAAGGCAGCGCTCCAGGAGATCTGGCGGAGGCAGGCGGCCGAACTCGGGTTCAATGCCCGCGCATTGGTCGCCGATTCCCTGTTGCGGGCGACCGGCGGGGAGCGGGCCCCGGGTCGGGAAGCGGACGGCGCGGGGCCGGAGCCGGCGGCGGGCGTCGACGAATTTGCGAAGGCTGGCCCTGCAGGGCCGGACGCCGCAACGAAAACCCCGGAAGCCGAGGCCGTGGACTGGGCGGTCTCCCACCTCGCGGAGCGGGAGGCGGTGTTCTCCCGCGCCGACCTGCTCGCCGCCGCCCTCGCCTGGCGGCCCGGCGCGGTCGCCGTCGATGCGGCGGAGAAGGCGGTGGGCACTCTCCAGAAGGCCGGCACGCTCCACGCCGCGCCCGCACACGAGGCGGGCGACGGGATGACGACGGACAAGGCGCTCGCCGACGAGCGCGAGACGATCGGGCTGATGCGCGACGGTCAGGCCCGTGGGCGGCCGGTGATGCGAAGCTGGATGGTGAGCGCGCGCCTGCACAGGGGACCGCTAACCCACGGGCAGCGGGAGGCGGTCAAGCTCATCCTCGGCGCGAAGGACCGCGTGGTCGGCGTCCAGGGCTATGCCGGCACCGGCAAGACCGCCATGCTGAGGCGCGTCCAGGCGCTCGCGGGAAAGAGCGGCTACCGCATGATGGGGCTCGCGCCGTCGGCCTCGGCGGCGAGGACGCTCGGCGCGGAGGCCGGCATCGACGGCGAGACGCTGCAGTTCTTCCTCGCCCGCAACGCCGGCGTCGCGCAAGCGCGCCTTTCGAAGAAGGGCGAGCGCGAACTGCGCGCCGCGTTCGCGAAGACCGTGTTGGTGGTGGACGAAGGATCCCTCGCCTCCACCGTCCAGGCCCGCGACCTGCTCCGGATCGCGAATGTTCTGCGCATCCCTCGGGTTGTGCTCGTCGGTGACTCGAAGCAGCTCGACGCCGTCGATGCCGGCAAGCCGTTCGCGCAGTTGCAGCAGGCGGGCATGAAGACCGCCGTCATGGACGAGATCATGCGCCAGCGCGATCCCGAGCTGCAGGCCGCGGTCGAGGCGAGCCTCACCGGTGAGATCGGCAAGGCGTTCGAAAAGCTCGGGGCGAACGTCGCCGAGGTGAAGGCGGATAACATCGCAGGCGCTGTCGCCGCGCGGTGGCTCACGCTCTCCCCGGCCGAGCGCGACCGCACCGGAGTGATGGCCCCGAGCCACGAATTGCGCCAAGCCATCAACGGCCATGTCCGCGAGCGCCTCGCCCGCGAGGGCCGCATCCACGGTCCCGCGCTCCAGAGCGATCGGCTGGTCTCGAAGAGCTACATCAACGCGGAGAAGGCGCTCAGCGCCAACTACGCAGTAGGAGATGTGGTGGCCTTCCACCGGCCCTACAAGCGGATCGGGGTCGAGAAGGGCGAGGAAAGCCGCGTGGCCGGTGTCGATCACGCGAGAAGGGAGGTCTTGCTTGATGGGGGCGAGGGCGGCACCGTGCGCTGGAAACCCGGCGAGATCGCCGGACGGCGGGGCGGCAGCGAGGTCTACCAGGAAGAGGCGATCGAGCTCCGCGCCGGCGACCGGGTCCGCTGGACCCGCAACGACACCGCGCTCGGGCTCGTCAACAGCCACACTGCCGACGTGGTGGCGGTGAACGGCGGCCGGTTGTCCTTCCGCCTCGAAGACGGGCGCATGTTGAGCCTGAACGAAGGCGATCCGCAGCTGCGCCATCTCGACCACGCCTGGGCCTCGACCGTGCACGCGTTCCAGGGCCGCACTGTCGACAACGTGATCGCTGCCATGGAGGCGAACCATCCGCACCTGACCACGCAGAAGAGCTTCTACGTCGAGATCAGCCGGGCGCGGGACCGGGCCGAGATCGTGACCGACGACGCCAAGGCACTGCGCGAGCAGCTCGAAGCGGTCACCGACGAGCGGATATCGGCGCTCGAAGGGATCGGTGAGCGCGAGACACCCGGGAAGGCGGCGAAAGCGGTCGAAGCTGACAATGCGCCGGATGGACTAACAGATAGAAGCAAGGATCGTGTGCCCGACAAGGCACCGGAGCCGAAACGTATCGAACAAGAACTGGGGCTGTGACACAGATCTGCAACCCGCCGTCAGCTACAATGAGGCTGGGGCACCTCGGGTGCCTCTCAACCAAACAGAATGATGACTGCGGCGTGCACGCTTTAATACGGCTGTCAGTCCTTCTCGAAGGCATGCGCATCCAAACGCAGGCTTGTGCTGTTTTCGGTAACGATCCGTTCGACATGCTCCGGCACGCCGGAAGGCACCTTCACCTCGATCTCGAGTGTGATTCGCACCTCCGAATTCACCAGACCATCCAGGTGAGAGACGACCTCTTCCGCAATCCGACCGGCTTCCGGGCCAATGCGCGCATGATTGAGCGTCGCCGTCGCGTGGAACCGGCGAGGATCAACTCGCTCGATTCGCTCGCGGTTCGGAGATTCGACGGGCCGACCGGACTTCCCCGGATCGGAAGCGGGCGGAGATGCTCGTTCTGGCTGAGTCGAGTTCGGAGTTTCGGCATCGATCTGGGAGCGTGCAACCGTCGATTCGACAACCAGGCCGCTGCTGTCGCGAGTGATATCGACACCGTGCGTGATTCGTAATCCACGATAACGCTTCGCGATCTCGTCGAATCCGTCGGCGAACGCGAACGTATCGTGTTCCCAGGTCAGGAGCCCGACGCCACCCTTGATTGCGCGAACAAGCACATCTGCATTCGTGAGCCGCGGCAGGTACAGGTATTGTCCGAAGTCTTCCGTCAACTGGCGTACGCCGACATGATCGCCGCGCCAAAGCGGTACACCGTCCAGATGCAGTCGCAGCACGGTGGGGCCCAAATCGGCCACCAAGAGTTCCTCGCTCTGGAGCCGACGCGAGGTCCGTTCCGCAAGCGGGCCCGACGCGGACAGGCTCAGCGACTTCCAGGATATGTCGGAATTCGGTGACTGCTGCTCGGGAACGAGCAGCCATCGATAGGTCTCCGGAACCCTCGCCCGAACCGTTGCACCTGCCGTGTCCTGTTGAGCACGAGCCTGACCTGCCTGGTGAGGGTCCAGGTTGAGCCTCTCCACGTCTTTGACGATCGATTTCCAGGCCAGGAACCGTCGCAGCGCGTCGTCCAGTTCCTGATGTCGCGCTCGGTCCGCTGCCAGAAACACCAAGGCGTTGCGGAACATCCTCGGCGCCGCGCCGCGCGACTCCAGGATCGCGGCTGCCAACGCCTGGGCGGGATTGTCCGCTCCGCGGACATAGTGCGTATCGGGTGGCAGCACGACAAGCCGGGCGTCGCTCTCGTCGGCCACGTCCGCAGGCGATTTCGGGAACGTGTGAACGCGCGCGAACGCGCCCTTCTCGCGCAGGTCGACCCTGAGCCGGTCTTCGAGCTCCGAAACCACCGCATCTGGGTCGCGACGCAATTCTTCCGCCCGATCCTCCGCCAACTTTGCGACAGTCGGCTGGATGTCGTACCAGTAGCGCGTGCTGTCCTGGTAGAGATAAGTGGCCCGAACGGCGAGACGGCGAAGTCCGTCGCCGAACACGGCCGGTGCCTCCGCCGGCACAACGCAGCCGAGCTTGATCCGAGTTTCCTCGATTCCCCGTCGCGCCGCCTCGGCGATCGGCGCCGAGCCAAGATAGATCGTGCGCGCGACCCGTTGCGTGGCGCGGAGTTTGCCGAGATTAGGCGCGTCGTCGTCGATCGCGACTGGCAGCGAGTTGGCGCCGTCGACATCCTTCTCGATCACCGGCGTCCAGTTGTCGGAGAGATATCGCGTGAGTTCGTTCTGCACGCGCGGATTGTCCAGATGGACGTTCCAGGGCTGAATCAGAGGACTGCGGTCCCCGATCTCCCACAGGCTGTGGATAACTGCCGCCATCAGGCGCAGCACGCCGCGTGTGCGTTGGAACCTCGCGAGCGAGGACCAGTCGGTGTAAAGGCGGTCGAACACCTCCGGATGGATCGGATAGGCGGCCTGAATGCGGCGTTCGTAGTCCATCGTCGCGCAAGCTGCCGGAAACTCCGCGGGGTGCGTCCGGTAAAGTTCGAAGAACGCTCGCGCGGTGACGTCCCTCTGCTTGAAGGCTTGCTCGTCGGCCAGCGGCTTGAACAGCCGCCGCCTGACGATCTCGAAACCTTCCTCGGCCGTCGCCGGTCGCCAAGGCGACTCGACGCGCGCGATGACGTTGCGCAACCTCTCCAGAGCATCGCGTCCGCGCACGCCTCCCACCTCCGAATCGTCGACGTCGGCGCTTGAACCGCTGCCCTGGTCGGACGCAGGTAGGGAAACCATCAGTAGGCAGTTCTCAGTCAGCTTGACCGCCTCTGTCAGCGCCTGCGCGAACGTGAACTGGGTCTCGAATGTTCCCCCCGGCAGACCCGGTTCGTCATGGAGTTGACGGGCGTAGGCCACCCATTCGTCGATCAGTATCGCGCACGGTCCGTAGTCATCCAGCAACTCGCGCAGCTTGTGGCCCGGGTTGGTCGCGTGTTCGTCGTCGACGCGCACCCGCTCGTATGCCTTCCGGCCGCCGAGCTGGTACGCCAGCTCGCCCCAAAGCGCTCGGGCGATCGTTCCATCGGCCTTCGCCTCGGGATCGCCAGGCGAAATCTGAGTGCCGACCAGCACTACGCGCCGTACGGGCTCAACCCGGCTGATGCCGGCTTCTTCGAGCACCTCTCCCAATCCCGAAACGGTCTGGACGTCGATGCCCGAGAACAGATGGTATAGCGCCAGCATGGAGTGCGTCTTGCCGCCGCCGAAATTGGTCTGGAGCTGGATGACCGGGTCGCCGCCCGTGCCCGAGAGACGACGGATCGCGCCGACGAGCAGCGACTTCAGACTCGCCGTAAGGTACGTCCGCCGAAAGAACTCCGCCGGATCGCGGTATTCGTCGACGCCTTGGCCCCGGTGCACCTGACCCAGGTCCGCCGCGAACTCCGCCTGTTGATACCGTCCGGTAGCAACGTCGTCGTGCGGCTCGACGATGTCCCTCCAAGCCTTGACGCCTGAGATGGCGAGCGCGTCCAACTGACGGGACGCAACCCGCCGGGTCTCGCCGCGCACCTGCTCGTCGAACACCAGGCGGCGGAGGTCCATCTTCATCCGCCCGACCTCCGCCGCCTGCGGCGCCGAAACCGCTGCGAGCAAGCGCTCCACCGAGTCGAGCGTACGGTCCGTGTCGTCGCTGGAGAAGCGCTCTTGATGCGCCCACTTGTTCCGGAAATCGCGCAGTTCCGACACCAGGCTGCGGCCGCTGTGTCCGAGCGTGTCCTGGAACACCTCGCGCCAGACGTCGGTCATGAGCCGCAACAGACCGGAGGCGTCCCAGCGCTCTATAGGCTTGTCCGCCAAGCGAGGGTCGTCCGCGTAGCGCCGGATCCTCTCTAGCGGCACCCGTTTCGATTGGGCTCGTATCTCGCGCTCCACGTACGGCGCGAGTCCACTGCGCAGCAGTTCCAGCGCCTTGCCTACGCGTTCGCGGTTGGTCGTCGCCATAGATCCCCTCTTGGGCGAGTGTCGCCGCCTCGGTCCGCAAGCGGACTGGGGCCATCCACCAGGCCGCGACCGTACCTTCACCAATGCATGTTCCCTTACATCATGGAGCACAACGCCTTGCATGAAAAGCCAACAGCCCTATTCGAATCTCTGGCCCATTCGGTCATCTATCGCCAGTCGCGCCTGTGGAAGCCTCGCACGCTGGCGGTCAACCGCTGCTATCTGCGGAATCAGATCATGCCGTCCTTCGCGCAGAGACCTGTTGCGGACGTCTCTCCGGGCGAGGTCCGGCAGTGGTTCGCTTCCCTGCACGCCACACCGGCCGCGGCGAACCGCGCGTTGCCTGTGCTCTCGGCTGTGTTCCGCGAAGCGGAACGGCTGGGGTTTCGTCCCGCAAACAGCAATCCCTGCGCGGGTGTGCGGAGGTACCGCGCGCCGGGACGCTGCCGCTTTCTTACCGTTGCCGAGATCCGTCGACTTGGTACCGTACTCGCTGAACGCGAACGCAAAGCCCGGGACGCGGTTGCCCTTGTGCGCCTGTTGATCCTCACCGGCTGCCGCCAGGGCGAACTTCGGCATCTCCGGTGGGACGACTACCGGGAAGGTAATCTATACCTTCGCGACGGCAAGACCGGACCGCGAACCGTGTGGCTCTCCGGCGCGAGCCGCCGTGTCCTGGCGACTCTCAGAAAGACGTCGGTCTGGGTCTTTCCGGCCAGAAGGGACGACGGCCCCATGTGCACGGAAACCCTGTACCGACACTGGCGGGGAATTCGGGTGGCGGCCGGGTTGCCGGATGTGCGGCTCCACGACCTTCGGCACTCCTACGCCAGCTTCGCGCTGCGCCGGGGCGAGACCGTGTTGACGATCGGTCGCCTGCTCGGGCATCGCGATGCGGCGACCACGCTGCGGTATCTCCACTTCGACGATTCGCTCGCGATGGAGGCCGTGCAAACAGTCGCCGGTTCCATGGAGCTTCGACCATGACGACGTTCGCGGATTTCGTAGCGTCACCCTGGACAGCGGCCTGCCATGAGCCGTGCAAGCCTTCCACCAAACGCCGGGTCGAGAGTTTGCTGCGCACGCAACTCCTCCCCGAGTTTGGACCCTTTGACCTGAAGCGGCTTGGCCATGAGGACATATCTCGGTGGTTTGATCGCTATTCAAGGACTGCGCCCGCAGGTGCAAACCGCGCGTTGGATGTGCTTTGCCAAATTCTCAATTTCGCCGTCGAATGCGACGAGGTGGAGTCGAATCTCGCCCGCAGCATTCGGCGCAACCCGCGGCCCAAGAAAACGCGCTTCCTGACACGCGCGGAGATCAGACGTCTGTACCGGGCGCTGGATGCCCATCGCGGGAGAGGGTCCGGCGTCCAGCAGGCCGACGTCATCCGTCTCCTGCTGCTTTCCGGATGCCGCAAGGGCGAACTGATCGCCTTGCGCTGGTCCGAGGTCCATAACGACAGACTTGTGCTGACGGACTCCAAGACCGGCCCCCGGACAGTCTTTCTCAGCGTCGAGGCTCAGGCGATCCTTGCGAGGCAGCCCCGCGTCGGACCATACGTATTCCCGTCCCTGTGCGACCCTTCGACCAGCCGGTCGGCGGAACTCTCCCTTTGGCGAAAGGTCCGTCGAACCGCGGGCATCCCCGACGTGCGTCTCCACGACCTGCGCCACAGTTTCGCCAGCCACGCGGTCATGGCCGGCGTTCCCCTGCCCGTGGTGTCTCGCCTGCTGGGTCACGCGCAGATGCGTATGACGCTGCGCTATGCGCATGTGAGCGACCGGGAGACCGAAGCCGCGGCAGAGCGCATCGGATCGGCAATCTCGGCTGTTCTGACCGGGGCAAGTGGTTGACGCGAACCGAACCTTGGCGGAGACTTTCTTTCAGAGGCTGCCTTGGATCAACGCTTCTTCGGGAGCGTCCGCGACCGTTCTCCGAGAGGATCACTTGCGCAGGAAACTCATAGAAATCGCGCTCCCGCTTGACGAGATCAACGCGGCGTCATCGCGAGAGAAATCGATCCGTCACGGCCATCCGAGCACGCTGCATCTGTGGTGGGCGCGGCGACCGCTCGCAGCGGCCCGGGCGGTGATATTCGGTCAGATGGTGGATGATCCGTCGTCGGTTCCGGAGGAGTTTCCGACGCCGGAGGAGCAGGCGGCCGAGCGCGAGCGCCTGTTCGACATCCTGCGCGAGCTGGTGAAATGGGAGAACACTGGCAACGAGACGGTGCTCGGCAAGGCGCGCGCCGAGATACGCCGCAGCTGGCGGCGCACTTGCGCCGACAACGCCGACCACCCGTGCGCCGCCGAGCTGTTCGACCCCGACAAGCTGCCCGCCTTCCACGACCCCTTCGCGGGCGGCGGCGCGCTGCCGCTGGAGGCGCAGCGCCTTGGCCTGGAGGCGCACGCCAGCGACCTGAACCCGGTGGCGGTGCTCATCAACAAGGCGATGATCGAGATTCCGCCGAAGTTCGCGGGTCGGCCGCCGGTGAACCCGGAGGACCGGGCGGGGCTTGCGGGTGAGGGCGCTTGGCCGGGAGCATCCGGCCTCGCGGCCGACATGCGCTACTACGGCCGGTGGATGCGCGACGAGGCGGAGAAGCGCGTCGGGCACCTGTATCCGAAGGTGGAGGTGACGGCGGCGATGGCGACGGATCGCCCGGACCTCAAGCCGTATGCCGGGCGGAAACTCACCGTGATCGCGTGGCTGTGGGCGCGCACGGTGCCGAGCCCGAACCCGGCCTTCGCGGACGTGCAGGTGCCGCTGGCGAGTTCGTTCGTGCTGTCGTCGAAGAAGGGGAAGGAAGCCTGGGTCGAGCCTATCGTGGACAAGGCCGCGAAGACGATTTCCTATCGTATCCGCAAGGGTGGTACGAAGGGGGAGATAGCGTCGGCGAAGCTGGGGACGAGCGCCGGCAAGCGTCAAGCATTCCGTTGCATCATGTCCGACGCGGCCATCCCCTACGACCACATCCGCAAGGCGGGCAAGGCTGGCGAAATGGGGCAAACGCTGATTGCCATCGTCGCGGAAGGAACGCGCAGACGCATCTATCTGTCTCCAACACCCGAGCATGAGGCGGTTGCGCGAGAAGCTGTGCCTGCATGGAAACCGGATTGCGAACTGCCGAAAAGGCATCGCAACTTTCAAGGGCCAGCCTACGGATTGGATAATGTAGGTGACCTTTTCACCGACCGCCAGCTTGTGGCGCTGACCACGTTCAGCGATCTGATGCACGATGCGCGGGCCGAGATCGAACGGGATGCGCTGGCGGCGGGCCTTTCCGCCGATCCGACCCCGCTACGCGACTGCGGCTCTGGCGCCAAAGCCTACGCCGAGGCGGTGGGCGTGTATCTCGCGATGGCCGCCGATAAGGCCGCCGACTACTGGAGCACAATCTGTAGTTGGCACTCGTCCCGAGAGATTGTTCGGAACACCTTTGGTCGCCAGGCAATCCCAATGATGTGGGACTTCGCGGAAGGCAACCCATTCTGTGGATCGAGTGGCAACTGGTTGAGCTATCTGCGCTGGATCGGAAAGGTACTCGATTCACTTCCTAACCGTGGGCCCGGAAGCGCCACGCAGAGTAGCGCGGTCAGCCAAGGCGGGAGCGAAAACAAGGTCGTTTCCACCGACCCCCCCCCTACTACGACAACATCGGATACGCGGACCTGTCGGACTTCTTCTACGTTTGGTTGCGACGTTCTCTTAGGTCCACGTACACGGACCTCTTCGCCACGGTAACCGTCCCCAAAACTGACGAACTCATCGCCTCGCCGTATCGACAAGGAAGTCGAGACGCCGCAGAACGGTTCTTCCTTGATGGTATGGGTCAGGCGATCAAGCGGATTGCTGACCAAGCCCACGCCAGCGTCCCCGTCACTGTTTTCTACGCATTCAAGCAGTCGGAGACCAAGAGTGATGCCGGAACCGCTAGTACCGGCTGGGAGACTTTTCTGGACGCCGTCATCCAATCCGGTTTCGGGGTCAGCGGCACATGGCCCATGCGTACCGAGCTAAGCAATCGTATGGTGGGAATGGGCACGAACGCGCTCGCGTCCAGCATTATCCTCGTGTGCCGGAAACGCACGGAAGGCGCTACCTTGGCCACGCGCCGCGACTTCGTGGCTGCACTCAGAAGCGAGCTGGCACCCGCGATCTCGCACATGCAATCCGGCAACATCGCCCCCGTCGACCTCGCCCAGGCCGCCATAGGACCCGGGATGCGCGTATACACGCGCTACGAGCAGTTGGCCCTTGCAACCGGATGCGGAATGACGTCACCATGGAATTCGCCTTGTCGTCGAGCCGTGCGCGACCGTCAAATGCGCTCATCACGAGTCTCACACTCCTTCTTCAAACCCAGTGCGGGACAGCCCCGACTGGCGAATGATCGACCTCAGCGTGCCGGTCCGTATTTCTCGATGCATCGGTACCGGCACTGTCACCGTTCCACTTGGGCCGGACCTCTGCATGATGACGTGGCTACCGCGTCGACGGACTTCGCTAAATCCATGCGCTTCAAGTATCCGACACACGTCGCGGCCGGACAGCGGTCTCAGCCTAGCCAACGGCTATTTCGACATCGGTAACGTAGATTTCGCGCTTGACGCGACGTTCTACTTCCTCCGGCGAGGCCGCCTCGAAGAATAGGGTCAGCGCTTCCTCGAGATTCGCGCGCGCCTCCGCGACGTTGTCTCCCTGGCTGGCCACATCCACTTCAGGGCACAGCGCGACGTACCCTGTTCCTTCTCGCTCGACTATAGCCGTCAATCGTCTGTTCATTCTTTGGCTCCGTTAAGATGTCGATTGGGCGCTGGCGATCCGGCGCTGGTCTTGCCGACTCCTATGCCATGGTGGACTTGGATTTCGCTGTACACCTCGCCAAGATCCCCCGGTCAGCTCCGCGAGCCATCGATCTCGAAAATGTCGCCCTGCACGGAATCCAGCGAACTCGCGATTTCGGCGATTTTCGGCCAGCTTCGGACAAGCGTGTTGTAGGCGAGCGCCTCCGCTGCGCGGTTCTTCCGTTCGGCTAGCGCGTAGAGGCGATAGCAGAGTTCGCGGGCTGTTTCGGCGGCACCGCCAAGAGCACGCACGACTGGTGCCGCACCCGTTGGCTTTCCCCATCCACCTTCTCCTTCGGTCTCAAGAATGCGGATCAGATGGTGCACCATCTCCCACGTGGTCAACCGCGAGTCCGTTCGCGGATTCCAGTTGGTCGGGAGTTCAATGGCCTTCTTCAAACGCACCTTGCCGGCCTCCGAAACGAGTATCCCGGCCTCCACCATCCCCGCGACGCTCGTGTTCTTCGCCTTGGACAGGGTCTCAGCGCGACCGAACTCACCCTCGGCGAACCCATACTCCTCGAACCAAGCCAGTGCCCATCGGCTATCCTCGTCGAAGTCGCCTTCCTGCTCGGCGAGGACCTCGTCAAGAATCTGGTTGATGAGTGCGAGCGCTTCGCGCACCGTCATGGGCCTGCCGGACGCGTCGAGCACCTTGGCGTAGCGCGTGTATACGCGCATCCCGGGTCCGATGGCGGCCTGGGCGAGGTCCACTGGCGCGATGTTGCCGGATTGGAGGAGGCGGACTGCTGTTGGCAAGTGGCTACGCAGGTCGCCAACGAACTGGCGGCGGGTAGCTAGTGGTGCATCGTCCAGCCTCCGTCTGCCCACCAGGACGACCGACGATGCAAGGGCGTTCGTTCCGATGCTGGTTGACCGTGCGCTCCGCTCTGTCCGCATCGGTAAAGTACCGGTGACTGCAATACCGGATTGGATAACGGCTTCAAGAAAGGTCTCCCATCCGGTGCTGGCAGTGCCTGACTCGCCTTTCTTCGTTTCCGACTGTTTGAAGGCATAGTAGATGGTGACCGGCAGGCTGGGGTGGACCTTCGATCCGATCCTCCTGATCGCTTCTCTCATGCCAACGAGGAAGAAATGCTCCGCTGCCGCTTTGCTTCCGTGACGGTAGGGCGTTGCAACCAACTCCTCCGCCTTGGGTACGGCAACCGTCGCAAACAGGTCGGGGAAAGTCGCCTTCAGCGTGCGCCGAAGCCAGACGTAGAAGAAGTCCGACAAGTCAGCGTACCCGATATTGTCGTAGTAGGGCGGATCCGTGGAAAACGCCACATTACTCCGTCCCCTCGCGTCGCAGGCGTTCATTTGCTGCGAGAACGACGTGGCAGCATTGGCCGGTAGGCAAACCAAAACCTTCGGAATCCAACCGACTGCCGTATCTGTCCAGTTGCCGCTGCTTGAACTGAACGGATTGCTCTCCGCAAAATCCCACACCATCGGAATGGCTTGACGCGTGAATGCGTGAGCAACGAAGCCTCCACTTGCCTCCCATGTGGCGTTGCCGTTCCAGAAATCTGTTGCGCGTCCGACTCCGAGACCGAGATACACGCCCACCGCCTCGGCGTAGGCAAGGGCGTCCGTCCCCCCTTCGGCCAAGCTGGGACCCTCAACTGTCAACCCGACTCTGAGTGCGTCCTTGCCAATCGTCCGCTGCGCTTCGCCCACCAAGTCGGAAAAGGTCTCCAGCGCCGCAAGCTGACGCGACGTGAAGAGGTCCCGCCACTCGCGCATTCCATACTCTTGGACGCGAAAACCAAGGGCACGTGCAGGGAGGACTGTATCAGGACTCCAATCGGGTCGTGCCTCGCTGGCAGCCTGTGCTTGCGCCGCTGTAGGACTCAGGTACGCGCGGCCCCTATCGCCCTCAGCGACGACGGCCAGGAGACGAGCGTCCATCCGGCCGGCCTTAGCCTCGGATCGCAAATAGTCGAACGGCATCGGCGAACCTGACATCAGGCACAAGAACTGGCTACCACTACCACCGGATTTGGTCCCGCGCTTCGCCTCGTCGGGCGGCTTCCCGACCCTGACCACGAACCGGTATTCGCGCCCCTCGATGACTGGCTCGACCCAGGCTTCCTTCCCCTTCTTCGACGACAGCACGAACGAACTCGCCAGCGGCACCTGCACGTCCGCGAAGGCCGGGTTCGGGCTCGGCACCGTGCGCGCCCACAGCCACGCGATCACGGTGAGTTTCCGCCCGGCATACGGCTTGAGGTCCGGGCGATCCGTCGCCATCGCCGCCGTCACCTCCACCTTCGGATACAGGTGCCCGACGCGCTTCTCCGCCTCGTCGCGCATCCACCGGCCGTAGTAGCGCATGTCGGCCGCGAGGCCGGATGCTCCCGGCCAAGCGCCCTCACCCGCAAGCCCCGCCCGGTCCTCCGGGTTCACCGGCGGCCGACCCGCGAACTTCGGCGGAATCTCGATCATCGCCTTGTTGATGAGCACCGCCACCGGGTTCAGGTCGCTGGCGTGCGCCTCCAGGCCAAGGCGCTGCGCCTCCAGCGGCAGCGCGCCGCCGCCCGCGAAGGGGTCGTGGAAGGCGGGCAGCTTGTCGGGGTCGAACAGCTCGGCGGCGCACGGGTGGTCGGCGTTGTCGGCGCAAGTGCGCCGCCAGCTGCGGCGTATCTCGGCGCGCGCCTTGCCGAGCACCGTCTCGTTGCCAGTGTTCTCCCATTTCACCAGCTCGCGCAGGATGTCGAACAGGCGCTCGCGCTCGGCCGCCTGCTCCTCCGGCGTCGGAAACTCCTCCGGAACCGACGACGGATCATCCACCATCTGACCGAATATCACCGCCCGGGCCGCTGCGAGCGGTCGCCGCGCCCACCACAGATGCAGCGTGCTCGGATGGCCGTGACGGATCGATTTCTCTCGCGATGACGCCGCGTTGATCTCGTCAAGCGGGAGCGCGACCTCGATTAGCTTTGTCCGGGTGACAGTCATCTTGCGCCCAAGTCCGGGAGGGTCGTCGCCGGCTTGATTGCCGCGCCGACGTATTGTTGACGGGACGGGCCCAACTCAATCGGTTCTTCGAAAGTATCGAAAATGTGCCCGCTCACGACGGCGCCTCCGCCCGCGCGATCAACTCGTCCATTCTGTAGTTTGCGCTCGTGACAGCCCAGTCCGGTTCCTGCTCGAAGGGCTGTCGCACATAGTGAACATGGTGCTGATGGTCGTCCGAGAACTCCACGATGGCAAGGATGTAGTCATCCGGCGCATTGAGGGCCGTCAGCACTTCGTTCCTGGTGACCGAGATCGTATCGGCGCCGCTGACTCTTCCCTTGACCTCGATGAAACGCAGTTTACCCGTCTCCGGTACGCGGCTCTCTATGTCGTAGCCGAGACGCTCGAACTCCCGATCGGTCGGTACGAACCCCAATCCGCTTTCGACCTCCATGACGATCCTGCGTGCCCGCGCGGCAGACTCTTGCGTTTCGATCGCTCTCGGCGGCGGGCCTCCGGCCAGCCGTGCGATTAGTCCGATAGGAACAATCACGGCGCCGCCGAGTACCTTTGGCGGCAACGCGGATAGTTGCTCCTCGCGGTCCAGTTGGGTCAAGCGCGCCTGGAGCCGCTGCTCCAAGTTCTCGGCGCGTCGACGCGCCTCGCCGGAGTTCAAGCGCGCGCCTGGCTTTCCTGCCCGCTCCTGAACACGAAGCTGTTCTGCGCGGTGGTACCAATGCGCAATTTCCTTCGTCAGCCTGTCCTTCACGGCAGCGCGCGTCTTCGCTATCGACTCTTGCCGCCTGTTCCGTACCTCGGTGATGTGGGTCGGTACGACATGGGCAATTGCCTCGCCGTGCGCTTCGTCTTCAAGCTCTCGAGAGACCCACTGGAGTTCCGGCAGGGCCAGAATGTCGTCGACGCTCGGATCATCGTTTCCCAGCGGACGGTAGTCCAGGTAGGGCGCATTGCGCAGGTGTCGGCGGCTTCCGCTACCGTCCATTTCAACATACAGCATTCGCTGCGAGACGACCCGTGTTTCCCCGCCCGATTCCCGGCCGTCGTCCTGAATCACATGTTCGAGCGCGAACAGGACTCTTGGTTCTTCGCCGCTGTCTCGATCGTCGACCAGAACGGCTCCCCGTTTCAGCAGTTCGCCATGGCGCTCCAGCGTCAGATCGATCACCGCACCCAGCAGCGGATGCCCCGGACAAACGAATGCGGCCAAGGGTTTGCCCGGGATCTCTAGCAAGTCCTTCTCGAACGCTATACGTTCGTACCGGGGAAGAACAGGATCGCCGAGGCCGATCTCGCGATCACGGCTACGCACCGCGGCCGGCACGTGACTGACTTGGTACCTTCGATGCTCTCGTTCCCTGGCGGTGCCTCCGAGCGCCCGGAACGCTTCGAGGAAGAACGACTCGATGTAGAACGGCTGAAGCCTGCGCGCCTGCGCCCGTTCGAGTTCCTCGCGTGCGTTGGCTACCTTGGTTGTATCCATGGCGTCATGAGCGAGCGCTCGTTCTTCGATCAGCGCCTGCAGCCGATCGCGATCCACGGCCTTGGCCACCGCCTGCTCCAGTCTTGCCCTGACTTCGGGACGATCGCCGTATCTGACCGCTTCGATCAGCAACTCACGCAGCGATCTGCCGTCGAACTGCAGCCTCCCAAGTACGTCGAACACTTGGCCGCCGAGCGCGGTGCGCGCCTGGTCCAGCTTATCCAGCAATCTGCGGAAGACGTCTCCCTCCCGGGTCTCGTCCGCCACAAGGTTCCAAAGGTGGCAAACTTCGGTTTGGCCGATTCGGTGGATTCGCCCGAAACGCTGCTCAAGCCGATTCGGATTCCAGGGTAGGTCGTAGTTCACCATCAAGTGCGCCCGCTGCAGGTTGATGCCTTCGCCGGCGGCATCTGTGGCAAGCAGCACTTGCACCTCCGGGTCATGAAGAAACGCTTCCTGTGCTTTGCGCCGCTGCTCGCGCCCCATGCCGCCGCGGATCTGGACGATAGCCTCGGGTCTGCCGAGCAGGGTCTCGATGCGGTCGGTCAGATAATTCAACGTGTCGCGATGCTCGGTGAAGATGACGAGCTTCTCTTGGGGAGACGGCTCGGGGCCAGAGTACTTGGCGCCGGCCCGAGGCAGACCCTCGTCGTTCAAGAGCGAGTCAACTCCTTCGCGCACGAGAATCTCGTCAAGCAGTTTGGAGAGTTCGCGCCATTTCGTGTCGCTTCCGGCATGCCTGATGCCAGCAGCCATCCCTTGCAGTTTCCTGAGCGACTCGATTTCTCCCTCGAGTTCCGTGATCGTGCTCGCGGCGGTCGCCTCGTCGAGGACTGCGCGCTCCGCCGCCTCGACCTCGTCTTCCGGCGCATCGTCCAGATCCTCAAGGTCGTCGGCGTCGATGGAGAAACTGCGGGCGATGTCGGTTAGGGCGGATCCGCGCCGCATCACCTTCACCTCGCGCAGGCGGGTCTCCAGACGGTTGCGCCGCCGCGTCAGCGACTGATGGATGGCTTCCGGCGACGAGGCCAGACGCCTCTGCAACACGGTCAGGGCGAAGCCGACCGTGCCGGCGCGCTTGTCATTCTGCAACGCCTCCGCGCGATTGAACTCCTCGCGAACGTATTCGGTGACGGCACGGTAGAGCCGCGCCTCTTCGTCTGTCAGCTTGTATGGCACCGAGTAGGCGATCCGCTCGGGGAACAGCGGCCGCCCGTCGAATTTCAGCAGGTTCTCCTTCACCATTCGCCGCATCATGTCGGTCACATCAATGCGGTGGACGCCATCCCGGAACCGGCCTTCGAACCGGTCTCCGTCCAGGAGCGCCAGGAAAAGCTGAAAATCCGTTTCCTTGCCGTTGTGCGGCGTGGCCGTCATGAGCAGGAAATGCCGCGCGAGTCGCGAGAGCAGTTGTCCCAGGCGGTATCGCTTCGTGTACTGGATCTCGCCGCCGAAAAACGTCGCCGACATCTTGTGCGCTTCGTCGCAGATCACCAGATCGTAGTCGCAGTCGCGAGCGGACAGCTTTGCCTGCACGTCCTCGTTTCTCGCGAGCTTGTCGAGCCTGGCGATTGCGAAGTCGTTCTCCAGAAACCAGTTGCCGGTCCTGGCCGCCTCCAGCTTGTCGTTCGTCATGATCTCGAAGCTGAGGCCGAACCTACTATGGAGCTCGTCCTGCCATTGTTCGACCAGGCTTCCGGGGCACACGATGAGGCATCGTCCCAGGTCGCCCCGAACGATCAATTCCTTGATGAGCAGACCAGCCATGATGGTCTTGCCCGCCCCTGGGTCGTCGGCCAAAAGGAAACGAAGCGGCTGCCTGGGCAGCATCGCTTCGTACACGGCTGTGATCTGGTGGGGCAGCGGCTCCACTAGCGAGGTGTGCACCGCAAGCATCGGATCGAACAAGTGGGCGAGACGGATACGGTGTGCCTCGGAGACCAAACGATAAAGCGCGCCATCACCGTCGAAGCTCCATGGACGCCCTTGCGACACGAGTTCCAGACGCGCATCGTCGTCGCGGAATAGGACTTCCTCGGCGACCGTGCCGGCTGCCGACCGGTAGAGCAGGGTCAGCGCGTCAGCTCCGTGCCAAGTTACCTTGACCACCGTCACGGTCTCCGCCGCGCGAACCCCACGAACGGTACATTCGGGTTGAAGTTCTTCCAGTTTCACAGCGGTAGCGCTTTCTCTTTTTCTGGCGAGAGCATAACGAAGCGTAACGACCTCGGAGCAAACCATGCAGTCCAGAATCCGCCAAGGTTGTGCATGGCCTGACTCGCGAACGCGCCGTCCCGCGTTCCGTGCCGATCCTGCTTGCGCCGGTCCTTGACCCAGAGGACTAAGCCTTGCCATTCCGTTGCCTGCCGTTTTCCATGTCTGGATGGGGCTCGAACGGCACGGGGACAGCGCACTGTCGATTGAGACCCCAGCCTGATGGGGTATCGATTCCGTCTGACCAGCGCGGTCCAGACTGGATGGAGGGAGTTACCTGTCATGCCTTCGGCCGGTTCGCTCTCATTTCGATCGTTGCGCATCTCCCCATCAGTGCGTCGAACGGCTCGCTCTCGTCGAGCAGCATGCCGTCGGCAAGCATTTTCGCGTAGTCGTCGGCGAGCACCGCATGCCCGGTCCCTTCGGGAACAAGCTGAAGTTGTCCGGAAACGGCCGCTTCATAGTCGATCCGGTTGCCCCGGGCGTCGTTCTCGGCGAAGAACATCGCCTTGTGGCGGGCAACGGACAGCGCGAGGGCGCGGTCGGCGAACGGTTTTGCCGCGATCCCGGCCTCGTCGAGGCGCGCAAGATCATGCCAGTGCCTCGACAGACGCTCGCCGCGCCGGCGCTCCTGGCGGCAGAAGACATGGATGGCGGTCGCTTTTTCCCAGAAGGTCCGTTCCGCCAGCATGACGGTGGGGTGCGCTTCGGGAAACGCGAGACCGGGAAGATAGGCGGCCGCGTCGCACACAACGGGCCGATTTGCGTGAGGCTCGCCCGTCGATCGGGCGCCAAACTCGACGATGACTTCCGGGGCGACAAAGCCGCTTGTCTCGAGCAACGGTTCATACGCGACGTAGAGACGTTCCGCTTCCACTCCGCACCTCGCCACGAATCCGGCGTCGGAGAGACCTTCTTCGACAATGGGACAGGCCTCGTCCCGGACCCATTGTGCGAGGCGGGCACGGATGGCTCGCGTCCAGCGCTTCTCCTGGCTGCGCGTGGGCGGAAGCGCTTCGTCGCCGGCGCCGGAAACCAGATCCGGCGCAAACGCCCGGATATCGTAGGTAATGTCGAGGTCTTCCGAGAATCGGCGGATCGCGCGCCACACCTTCGAGAGCGACGTGCCGCCTTTGAAGATCAGATTCCCGGCGAACGGCGCATCGAAAAGGACGCCAAGGGTCGCGACGACCCAGACATCCTTCTCCAGAAGATGCGCCTTGTGGCTGCCGCTTCGCTCTGCCACCTCGAGAGCGTCGCGCCTGTCGCCGGGCGAGAGGTTCTGGAATCCCTGCTCAGCCATGCGTAAGGCGCGCGCTCACCGGTTCCGCCATCCAGATCGGCATGGTGGCCCGCGCGGCCGCAAGCTCTTCTCGATCCGCCTCGGAGAGCGTCTTCAGAACCGCTTCGAGGCCATCCTCGATCTCTTCGGGACCGAGCCATGCGAGGGCGCGAATGACGTCGCCCGCCTTTCGGTGCGGCGCCGCCAGCTGCCAGCGCGGAGCGTGACGCAGCTCGACAATGGACGAGCCGAAGTGCAGCCGTCGGTTGGAACCGGAGGTGAGGTAGACCGCACGGACCGGATTCTGCGTGGTCAGGCGCAGGCGATTGGCCGCCGCGCCGCCGCACGGCACGATCGTTTCGCCCCACATCTGCGACAACGCGGCGATCGCCTTGGCGACCCGGGGCGCCCGAACGCCGAACCGGGTCTCGACCGGGCGCATGTAGACGCCCTGGCAGATCCGCATGAGCTTGCCCGAGCGTGCGAGGCGCGACAACGCCTGGTCGACGGCCACCCGGTTGCCGAGGTGCAGCAGGGCAGCCGGACACAGCGGCGTAGCCTCCGGAAGCGCCGTGGCGTGCTCCATGATGCGACGGGAAAGGCCGCGCATGGTCTTGTCTCCAGCTCAATCTGTCAGAAATCTAGCGGCAAGACTATCGTGATTCAACGCCGGAGAAAAGAAAATCCGCCGGCATGGGGGTGGACACGAAAGCTGCGCCGCGTGTGTTGTGGCGTCGCCCGGGACAACCGGGAAGGGTCCTCCCGCCTACTCGGAACCCAGCTTCGAATCGGTTTGCGGCGGTGGCGCGTTCGGAGACGGCGAAGGATTGACGGCCGACTCGGGCACCAATGACGAAACGAACTGCAGAATTTCGTCGACCTCATCCGTACGGCCGCCTGCAATGAGGTCGCGCCGGAGGACCTAGGCGGCGAACAACGCGGCCTTCGCGACCTGGATATCGAGCTGGGTGCGCGGCCATTCGCGCCGGTCGAGGGCCTCCATGACGAGTTCGACCACGAGCCGGTTCGCCGAAATATCTCGATCCTTGGCGGTTTTTTCGATGCGCGCCCACTGCTCCGGCGTGACCCGGATGGTCCTCGTCAACGTCTCCGCCATCGGCTGATCCATCCTCCTCGGTAAGATTCGATCACGGTACGGTACGACAGCTTCGCCGGAATTCGTAGCGATCGGTGCATCGACAGACTTGGCTCGGTGCGATTGAGGCGACCCAAGACGCCTTCGGTGTCGTAGTCAGATTGAGCGCCGTCAACAGTGAGCGCAACCGGGCGCGCAGTCAGATTGAGTGCCCGGTAGGAAATCTACTCGACCGACACGCATGCTCCCGTGACACGCCGAACGCCCGATCGGGTGCACGGCTCGCAAGGCTTTGATTCGACGGGTAAATTCCAGCAGTCAGTCTGAGTGCTCGGAGCGGCCGAACGGTCGCAACTCCGCCCAACAACGCTGTGTCGTCCCAAGACATTGAAGTCGCGCCAAAATGCCTGACGAGCGCGCGCTTGGCCCCCTTCACCTTCAGGTGAGTGTGGTGTGAGAACCAAGACCCCGACGGGGGTTCGGATGGTCGAAGCCGACCCACACACCGTAACCGGCTTGAATCGCCGGCGCCGCAAGGGTTTGGAGCCGCCGCGGCGATTGAGCGAGACGACCGGGCCGCGACACCTGAGCGCGTTCCGCGTTGTCGTCCAAGGGACAAAGGTAACAAAACGCGTGTCCTGATGCAAGTCGGCGGCGGCGTTCATCACACATGGCGCACTGCGGCCGGGAGCGTTCCCTCGGCGCATACGCGCGGCCGCACATGTTCCGCCGGGCAGAGAGGCTCCGCGCACATGTTCCCGCAGCGCACGGGCGGACGGTGAATGCGGTGCAGTTCGTGGCGATGGCTCTCCTTTCACTCGTTACCGCGAGCGCGGGCGTGGTTGGGTAACCCGTTACCGCGGCGTCAGCCGCGCGGTGCTGCGGACCGATGCGGCCGCGGACATCGGCGATGCGGGCGGAGCCGCGGGCAGCGTGCTGCGCACGGATGCCGACACTGCTGTCGGCACGACCGCGGACGGCAGTTCGGATGCCGGTGATTGGCGAAGCCGTCACCGGCGATGGACGATGTGCGGGGGCGAGCGAGGCGGAGACCACGACGGCGAGCACGGCGCGGAGCGCCGACGCGAGCGGCGGGCGAAGTGCGGCGGGCGGTGCGCGGAATCCGATGCGGCGGTGCCCGCGCCGCCGCATCGGACGGTGACGGCGGGAATCGACGGGCCGCACCAGCGTTCGCCGGCATGGCCCGTCGCCGCGCGGCACTCAAGCCGCGATTTTCTGAACGGGGATACCGAGCTGCGTGGCCTTCTCGACGAGGTTGTCGGTGATGCCCGAGCCGGGGAAGGCGACGACGCCCTTCGGCATGAGGCCGAGCAGCTCGTCGTTGCGCCGGAACGGGGCGGCCCGTCCGTGGCGCTGCCAGTCGGGCTTGCACACCACCTGGTGCACGCCGTTCTGTTCGGCTCACTGCGCGGCGAGCTGCTCGACGCCGGGGCCGCCGCCGTGGATCAGCACCATGTCCGGGTACTTGGCGCGGACGCGGTCGAGGCGGACGAACACCGCGTTCGCGTCGGCGGCGTACCTGCCGCCGGTGACGGCGACCAGGGCGCCGCTCGGCAGGTGGGCGCGGGTCTCGCGGTCCTTGCGTGCGCGGCGGAAGTCGCGGGCGTCGATGGCGGCGGAGGTCAGCTTTCCGGTCTGGCTGGTATGGCTGCCTCGCCTCGGGCGCCAGACCTCGCCGGTGGCGGTGCGGTACTGCTCGGCCACCGCATCGCGCATCCGCTCGAAGGCGTCGTGCCGGTCGCCGAGGTTCTGCGCGCGCTCGGTGATGCGTTCCAGTTCATGGGCGTTGATTTCGGTGCCGTCCTGGGCGCGTTCGAGGTCGCGCATTTGCGGGATGAGCCGGTCGACGGAGCGGTCGAGGCTGCGGACCTGGGCGTCGAAGGCATTGACGACGCCCCAGAGCAGGCTCTCGCGTTCGTCGGCGAGCTGGAGGCCGTCGGCGGCGGCGCCCTCGGCGAGGATGCGGAAGGCGGCGCCCGCCGCCTCGATGGCCTCGTCGCGGTCCCAGACCTCTCCGGGGTCGTGCTCGCCGTGCTCGGGGGTAGCGCCAAAGAGCTGCGCGTTCTCGCACACGATGGCGGTGGGCGACTGGTTGTGGCCTGCCTGCCCGGCACACTGCGGCTACCGGTACGGATGCGAGACGACCCTGGTCCGCGCCACCTCGCGCACCCGCGAGCGGTCGTGCACGCGGGCCGGGTCGCGCGGGTCTTCGATGAGGTGGATGACGCAGGAGACGTCGCCCGCGTTGAGGATGTCGGGGTGGCGGTACAGGTCGCCGACCACCTGCCATCGGGGAGTGCACGGGCTTCGTCTTCGGCGACGTTCCGGAAGGCGATTTCGGTCATGTCGGTCTCCACACTGTCGAGGTGAAGCGGTGACGCGCGACTTCCTGTCCCGCCGCGCGGCTCGCACTCGGAAAGCGAATCTCCGGCTCCCGGATCGTCGGCGCCGGGCTCCGGCCCGCCTGCACGAAAGAAGGGGCGCGCCCCCGAGGCGTGGAAGGACGGCCGTCCGTCAGAACGGAAGCGGGTCCGCCTCCCCCTCTCCGGCCTGCGCCGCGGCACCGTTCACCGGCTCCGCCGACGTCCGGGCGGCGACATCGCCGTTCGCCGCGCTCGCACGATCGAGGAACTGGATGCGCGAGCCGGGCGCCAGCAGGATCTCGGTCGAGAAGCGGTCGGCGTCCTCGCCGTCCTTGCGCCAGCGCCGCGTCTGCATCTTGCCCGCGACATAGACCAGCCGGCCCTTCCTCGCGGTCTTGGCCAGCATGTCGACGAGGCCGGGCTGGAACGTGACGACGCGGTGCCACTCGGTGCGGTCGATGCGCTCGCCGTTCCTGTCGATGTAGGACTCGTCGGTCGCGATGCTGAGGTTGGCCACGCGGCCCCCCGAGACGAGATGGTTGACCGTGACGTCGGCGCCGAGGCGGCCGATGACTTCCGCGCGATTCAATCCGAAGCTCATGGCGATCTCCTTGCGTTCCGGATTCTGACGATGGGTTCGAGAACGGCGGGACCGGAACCTCTCGCTCCGGCCCCTTGTCCGTTCATCCTTCTTCCGCTTTCCTCCAACTCCGGCTCTCCGGAACCTCGCGGTCGGGACAGCGCCGGGCCAGGTCGTCGGCGAGCGTCTGCCGCACGGCGTCGAGGTCGATGCCGACTTCGGCGAGCAGCAGGCCGCCAGCCGGGGTAACGGGGTCGTAGTCGTGGTACAGGTCGAACATTCCGGACCTCCTGGGACGGTGCCGCGCCCGGTGTGGAAAGAACCCGCTCCCTCCCGTCCGCTGGCCGCTTGCCCGGCATTCGCTGTTCTCCACCTCCAGCATGTCGCGAGCACCGCCGACGGGAACCGCTCAGGACCAGCCCGTCACCGTCGCGGTGATCGGGGCGTCGCTGACGATCTCGACCTCGTGGAGCGAGAGCTTCGCGAACACCAGGCTGGCGGCGGCCTCGGAGTCGAACGGGCCGTGCACCGTCCCGGTGTCGAGCTCGATCACCGCGAAGGTGGGCTCCAATATCGGGATGCCGCGGAAGTGATCCGCGCGCTCATAAGAGCGATCCGCGCACTCCGGGCACCGGCAGGCGCCGTACGCGGGTTGCCCGCAGTCCGTGCAGGCATTGCGGGCGCGGCGCTCGTCATATCGCTGGCGGGCCGCGTCGTTCTTCCCGGCGCTGTCGCGCCGCTCGCCCTCCACGGTCGTGCAGACCCCGCATCGGGACTGGCCGTCGAAAGCGGGTTCGCCGCACGTCACGCACAAGCCGCGCTCGCGGAGCCGGCGATACCGCTCGCGTTCGGCGGCGCGGCGCGCTTCACGGCACCGGTCGCAGACCGTGCCGCCCTCGACGGGAGGCCGGCGGCCGCATCGGGTGCATGTCCCGGCCTCGACGCGGGCCCGGCGGCGCTTCGCACTCGCGGTGCGGCGGCCTTGCGTTTGGCGCTGGGGTCCCTCCCGCCATAGAGCTCGCCCCGGGCTTTCGCTTCGACATACCGGGCGCGCTCCGATGCCCGGCGTTTCTCGGCGCACGCGTCGCACAAGGCAAACCCGTCCTCGGGCCGGCGCTCGCCGCATCGTGGACACAATCCGGCCGCCTTTCGTTCGGCGGTGGCTTTCTGAAACGCGCGCGGTCGGCGGCGCGGCCCTGTGCGGGGTCACGGTAGGCCATGGTCGACTCCAGGTCGTGAGAGGGGGATGGGACGCGGCGCACGCCCGCCCGGCGGCGGGACGTCCGCACAAGCGCGCTGTCAGCCTTTCTGGCGGCGGTCGGCGAATATCCCCAGGCTGCGCCAGCCCCGGAGCTGCACCCCGCAGTGGCGCAGCTTGACCCCCGTCGCGATGATGATCTCGTCGCGGGCGGGCCGCATGGTCTCGACCGCCTTCCGCGGCAGGATCGTGCCGCGCGCCCTGCGCCGGTGAAGGGGTAAGAAACGTGCGCGCGTCGCCGCGCGGTGCGAGTGCCGTCTGCATGGTGCCGTCTCCTTGGAAGGGTGAGAGGGAACGGCGGCGGCGGCCTCTCTCCAAACCGTCTGCCCCACGCCCGCTTCCGGCCGGACCTCTCCTCCCGGTGGCGCGGGGCAGTTCCGGGGCGCAGGCAGGCAGGACGGCGGTCGTATTGACGGCTATTCGGATAAG
The DNA here is from genome assembly GCA_963422445.2 of Thalassobaculaceae bacterium. Classification (GTDB taxonomy): domain Bacteria; phylum Pseudomonadota; class Alphaproteobacteria; order Thalassobaculales; family Thalassobaculaceae. Next base: position 5,657,527 of record OY729512.2, on the reverse strand, counting down.
GGAGGCAGAACGCGATCCAGCGCGTTCTGCCTCCCGCGCTTGTGCTTCGCTTCGCCGGAAACGTTTACGGCGCCACTGCGGGTGAGTTGCCCGCAGTGTCTTGATTACAACGCAATCGTTGCGTAGATTGGGGTCTCGGAAGAACGGAGGGCTTGGCCTTGGCGAGCATCACGATCCGCAACCTCGACGACGACGTGAAGACGCGCTTGCGCGTGCGGGCTGCGGAGCACCACCGCTCCATGGAGGAGGAGGCGCGGCTGATCCTGCGCGAAGCTGTCGATTGCATGAAGGCCCCCCGGAATCTTGCCCGCGCCATTCGCGCCCGGATTGCGCCTCTTGGCGGTGTGGACCTGGAACTGCCGACGCGCGGACCGATGCGCGAACCGCCCTCATTCGACTGAGGCGGCAGTGTTCCTGCTAGACACAAATGTAGCATGTTCTTTCCTACTGGCCTAACCTACCGTATTCAAATAGCTTTTCTTTTTTCCCAACTGGCCCGTAAGCAATTCGGAAGCGGATTGGGGTGAAAGCCCGCGCGTTTCTGCGCGGCGCTGTCGACGGAAACCGCCTACCACTCCGTTGACCATCGGACCATCGTAACCGCTCGTCGGCCATCCGCTCGTGCGTTGTCCCGTTCGGCGAACCATCGGTGCGACGCAGACTCTATGCGGTGCCGCGTTTCGGGATCGTAAACACCGGCCGAGCGCGTGGCCGGCGTACGGATATGCCGGTGATGTCGGCACGGGGGCCTGTTGCCACCTGCATTGCTGAGCGCACCGCACTTTCACTCCCGGCCGTCGGGTGCGTGGGCTGACGTCACACCCTCCTGACGGTCCAGAGCACCTTGCCGACGATGTGCACGTCTTGGGCGAGGCAGGTGTAGTCGGCGTAGTCCGGGTTGGCTGACTTGAGCCGCAGCTCGGGCGCGCCGCCGGCGTCGTTCACATGCTCGACGCGCTTGACCACGAGCCCGCTGCCGTCCCAGAGCACGAACATCTCGCCGGTCTCGGGGACGCGCCGGGCGGTGTCGACGAGCAGCCGGTCGCCTTCGGAGAGCTCGGGCTCCATCGATTCGCCGCGCACCCGCAGCACGCGGATGGCGCCGGGGTTTGCGCCCCCCTCGTAGCGGATCATCCCCTCGGGGAGGAACCAGCGCGCGCGCTCGGCGACGAACTCGTCGGCAAGCGCGCCGGGTCCCGCGGACGCCTCGACATCCACCTCCGGGACGGCGGCGAGCGGCACCGGTCCGGGCTCCATCTCCTGTCGGCGCCGCTTCTTCGCTCCCGCCCCCTTGCGCCGGGGCGGGCGCTCGGCGTGGTGCAGATCTCCGGCCTTGCAGCCAAGCAGGCCGGCGAGCTTTTCCGCGTCCTGGTGCGAGATCACCTTGGGGGTGCCGCGCTCGAGGAAGCCGTGCAGGTAGGAGACGTTGCGGCCGATGGCGAGCGACACCTCGCGCATGTTCATGCCGCGCTTCCAGAGCAGGTCGCGGATGTTCTGTCGTACCGGGTCGCGTTCCATCGCGTTGCCTCGCTGGTTTGTCGCCGGTTGACGGCGGATGGCATAGCGTATTCACTAACTAACACGATTGTCAACGACAATCTGCCTGCGTATCTTCCGCCGCCATGAACGCACTCACCACACATTTCCGCCACGCCGTGCGGGCGTATCTCGACCGCACCGGCACCGCACCCGCGCGGCTTGGGCTAGACGCGCTGGGCGATCCGTCCTTCGTGCATCGGCTGATGCGGGGCCGCGAGCCGCGGCTGGATACCGCCGACCGGGTGCTCGTCTTCATGGGCGAGATGCCGGTCGGACCCGCCTTCAGGGCCGAGGTCGCCGGGTTCGTCGCGGTGACGCGCACCAAGCCCTACGTGCTCGGGCACGAGGCGGCGGGGGATCCGTCGTTCGTCGCGCGACTGCGCCGGGGCTCGTCGCCCCGGCTGGATACCGCGGAGCGGGTGCTGCGCTGGATGGCGGCGCGCTGCACCGGCGCCGAACGCACGGCGATGCGCGAAGCGTTCGCGGGCGATCCGGGCGGGGTCATGGATGAAGACAGGGGAGGAGACGTTGCAGTGAACGACAGACCGACGGAGTACATGGGCACGCGGGAGGCCGCGGCCTTCCTGGGGCTCTCGCCCCGCACGCTGGACCGCTACCGGGTGACCGGCGAGGGACCGGCGTTCCACAAGTTCGGGACGCGCATCCGCTATGCCCGTGCCGACCTCGAGGGCTGGGCTGCGGAGCGGCGCAGGACCTCGACCTCGGACGACGGCCCGGACAACGACCCGAAAAGCGGTCCGGGCGGTCGGAGGGCGCTGTGATGGCCCTGCTGCCGTACCGTAGCGGGGACACGGTGCTTGCCGCGAATGCCCGGACGCTGACGACGCTGGCCGTCGCGGCGGCGTTGGTCTTCGGCGCCGACCCGGCGTTGGCCTCGTCGGACACCACCTTTGCCGGCCCCCTCAGCACGGTGAGCAAGATCGTCGGCGGCACCGGCGGCCAGCTCGCCGCGGCGCTCGCGGTGGGCGCGGCGCTGGTGGGCTCGGTGCTGCGCTTTAACGCCGGGCAGCTGCTCGGCGCCGTCGGCGTCGGCGTGGCGGCCGGCGCGGGGGTGGGCATCGTGACCGGCCTCGTCGGCACGGCGATCGTCTGAGGCGGCCATGAACGACTCCGCGCGCCATGCGATTCCGCGCCGTCTCGACGATCCGGAGCGCTGGCTGTTCTGGACCGTCGACGAGGCGGCGGCGCTCATCGGCCCGGCCCTCCTCGGGCTCGCCGCCAACGCGTTCGTGACCGGGATCGTCGCCGGCGCCGCCGGCTGGTGGCTGCTGCGCCGCATCAAGCGCGGCGGCGGGGCGAACGTCGTGCACTACGCGCTCTACTGGTTCCTGCCGGACTTCGCGCTACGGCTCAAGGCCACGCCGCCGAGCCATGTCCGGCGCTATGTGGGCTGACGCGCGATGCGCCGGGACATGCAGGAGGCGGAGGGCCGGAAGGCGCGGGATGCCAGGCTCGCACTCGGGGTCCTGCTCGGGCTTTCGCTTCTCGCCAACCTCGCGCTCTCGGTCGGCATGGCCGGGCGGGATGTCACGACGGTCCTGGTGCCCGCGGTCTCCGGTCCGGTGTGGGAGGTCGGGAGCACCTGGGCGGGACGGCGCTATCTCGAGGACGCGGCGCGCACCGCCACGGTGACGCTCCTGACGCTGACGCCGGAGAACGCCGGGCACGTGCGGGAGGCGGCGGCGCGGATGAGCGCGTCCGAAGCGCGGGGCGCGATCGGCGCCTGGGTGGCGGCGGAAGCCGAGCGGATGGCGCGGCGCGACCTCAGCACGGCCTTCTACCCCGAGCGCATCGAGGCCGATCCGGAAGGTCTGACGGTCGAGGTGCGGGGCCGGCTCGCAACCTGGATCGGGCGCGAGGAAATCGCGCGGACTGCCAGGACCTACCGGCTCGCCTTCCGCGTCGAGGGCGGCCGGCTGGGACTCCTGAGATTCGAGGACATGGAGGACGAACAGTGACAGCTACGAAACGAAGGCCAAGCCGCGCGGGCGTGCTGGCCGCCGCACTCCTTCTGTGGATGGCGCATGCGGGCGCCGCACCCGCAACGGCCGCGCAGATCCTGGACGCCGCCGACCATGCCGAGCTTGCGGCTCGGGTTTCGGCTACCGGGGTGAGCCGGGTCGCGCTGCTGGGCGACCGGATCGCGCGGGTGATCCGCGCTCCGGGCGGCTACCAGGTCGAGCACGATCCGGGCACGGGCGATCTCTATCTTCGGCCGCTGCCCGAAAGCGCGGGCGGCACGGCGCCGGGCCTGGATCGGAGTCCGGGGCAAGCCTTGCCCGTGGCGCTCTTCGTCGGCACCGAGAAGGGCTTCACCTACCGGTTGACGCTGACGCCGGCCGAGCGCGGTCCAGCGCAGATCCTGATCCGCAATGCCGACATCGTGAGCGCGGAGACGGCGGAAACCATCGCCGCGAGCGATGCACGGATCGCTGCCATCGCCCGCTTGATCCGGGCGGTGGCGAACCGCGAGCCGCTCGCAGGCTACACGATCGAAGGTGGCGGCAACCGCGATGCGACTAACACGGCCGTCACCGTCGTCGAGGTGTGGCGCGGACCACGGTTCTCGGGATGGGTCGTGGAACTTGGCGTGGACGCCCCGCGCGACCCGGAAGCCCTCGCTGCACGACTCGGTCCGGATATCGCGGCGGTCTGGCTCGCCGACACTGGCACCGGGCCTCGGGGCGGCCGCTTCGCCGTGGCCGTGCGTGAAGGAGTCTCTCGATGAGCGCCGCCGGGAACGCCGCGCCAGACGGCGGGGCGCGGCAGGTGCGCAACCGCCAGGTCCTGCTGTTCTCCGGCATCGCGGCGGTCGCGCTGCTGGCCGTCGCGGCGTGGATTGCCGCCTCGGGCGGCAAGGCGCCGGCGCCCGGTCCGCGGATCGCGGCCGAGCTCGCCGGGCCCGGCACGGCGGAGGAAAGCTGGACGCGGCGCTCGGAGACGCGGCTCGGCCGGATCGAGGCGGACCTGAACGAGGTGCGCAACGAGAGCCGGCGACTGGCCGACGAGAACCGTCGCCTTCAGGACCGGCTGCAGACGCAGGCCGACGAGGCGAAGACCGTCATTGACGGCTTGAGCGCAGCGCTTGGCGAGGCGGAGCGCGGCAACGCCGCGAGCAGTCCGGCCCCGAATGCATCGGTCCCGGGAGGCGGCGTGTTCGCGCCGGCCGGCACGGCGCCCGGAGCGGGCGCGGCCCCGTCCGGCGGCGCCGCGCCGCAGCCGGCGGCGCCGTTGATCCGGCGCTTCGAGCTCGAGGCGCCTGTGTTCGGCGACCCCGGGGGCGAGGACGCGAAGCCGCTTGCGCTCTGGCTGCCCGCGGGCAGCCACGCGCGAGCGGTGGTGATCGCCGGCGTCGACGCCTCGGCCGGGATCGCCTCCCAGGGCGATCCGCGCCCAGTGCTGCTGCGCATCACCGGTCCCGCGTGGACCGCAGCCGAGGACGGGAGCGCGCAAGCCGTCGATCTCGACGGCTGCACGGTCACGGGCGCCGCCTACGGCGACCTCTCCTCGGAGAAGGTCTACGCGCGGCTGCGGACCCTGACCTGCTCGGGCCACGAGCCCGGCACGGTGGTGGAGACGCAGGTGGCGGGGTTCGTCGCCGGCGCCGGCAAGACCGGCGTGCGCGGCCCGGTGGTGAGCCGCGAGGGGGCGCTGGTCGAGAAGGCGTTCCTCGCGGGCCTCGTCTCCGGTATCGGCCAAGGCGTCTCCGGCGCGTTCGCCCCCCAGGCGGTGGCGACCGGGAGCGGCGCCGCGGTCGCCAATTCCGGGCTCGACGACATCGGCCGCGCGGGCCTCGGCTCCGGCGCGTCCTCGGCGGGGCGCAAGGTCGCCGACTACCTGATCCGCCGGGCCGAGCAATACCAGCCGGTGATCCAGCTGCAGGCCGGCACGGCGGTGACCGTGGTGTTCCTCGAGGGCACCCGGCTCGACGGCCGGCCCGACCCCAATCCCCCACGGAGAAACGACCGATGACGGTTGAAGGAACGAACATCATGCGGCGCCTGCGTACGGTGCTGACGGCGGCCGGGGCGGCGCTCGCGCTCGCCGGCTGCGCCGCGACCCATGTGGGCGAGGACTGGCAGTGCCCGCTCGCCCAGGGGTCGCAATGCACGAGCGTCGCCGCCGCCGACCCGGCGGTGAAGGACGAGGACGACCCCGGGCGGATGGAGAGACCGGCACGCGCCATCCCGGCACATGGCGCGACCGATCGCCGTGGCGCCTCCGGGCCCGAGATCGCCGATCGGGGCAATGCCGGCCGCCGCGACTGCGATGTGCGCTGCAATCCGTTCGCCTGGCTCGCGCGCGTGTTCGGCGACGGCGACGGCGACGGCGGCGCGGCGCGGGGCCGGGACGACAGCGGCGAGCGCGAAGCGGCGGTGTCCGGCATGACGGAAGGTTCCGCTTCCGACAATTCCGAGCCGACAACGGCGGACGGGGACTCTTCCGCGGCCACGGCCTCGGCGCCGACCGACGACGTGGCCCCCGCCACCGATCTGCGCGCGCCCGAGACGCTCGCCCGGGTATGGATCGCGCCCTTCGTCGACGCCGAGGGGGTGTACCGCGAGGGTAGTTACGTGCGCGTCGTGATCGCGCCCGCTTCGTGGAAGCGCCGGTGATGCTCGCCCGTCTCGTGGATCTGTTCGAGGGCCCGGCCGGGCTGGAGCCCTGGGCGCCGCCGGAGGCCCCGGCGGCGATGGTCGACCTCCTGCCTTGGCGCGCCTTCGACGAGCGGAGCGAGCTCTACGTCAGCGCCGGCAGCGTCGGGTTCGTGCTCGAGATCCCGCCGTTCGCCGGGATCGACGAGGAGACGCTGGGGGCGCTCGCGGGGACGCTGGCCGACGCGGCGCCGGAGCGCTGCACGGTGCAGGTGATCCACTGGGCGAGTCCGCGCTTCGGGTCGGCGCTGGATGCCTGGGCCGGGCCGCGCCGCGATGCCGGTCCGGTGCAGGCGGCGATGGGAGAGCGCCGGGGACGGCTCCTGTCCCACGGCGGCTGGCGGCCGCTGCACGCGGGCGGCCCGCCCTTCACGCTGTCGGACTATCGGGTGTTCGTCTGCGCGTCCCTTGCCGGGGCGCCGGGACCGGGCCCGGAGACCGCGCTCGGCGGCTTCCGCCGGGCGCTCGAGGGCACACTCGCCTCGGCCGGCGCCGCGGCCAGGCGGCTCGACCCGGACGCGCTGCTGTCGCTCGCCGCCGAGCTGACCGCTCCGGACCTGGCCGGGGCGCACGACGGCGGTCTCGGTCGCCCGCAACGGCGCTGGTCGCCGCGCGACCCGATTCATCTGCAATGCGCCGCGCCCGGGCGCGCGCTCACCGTCGCCCCGACCGGGCTCGTGTTTCATGACCCTGACGGGACGGATGTCGCGGTGCGGGTGCTGAGCGCGGTCGCCTTCCCCGAGGTCTGGCCGGGCTGGCGCGGCAACGCGCTCATCGGCGACTTCCACCGCGCCTTCCTCCAGCCGGGCTGCCCGGTGCTGACCTGCCTCACCGTCATGACCGGCGACGAGGCCGACGGGGAGAAGGCGTTCCTCAAGAGTGCGCGGGCGATGCAGCAGGCCGGGACCGGCATCGCGCGCTATCTGCCGGGACTGCCGGAGAAGGCGCGCGACTGGCAGGCGGTCACCGAACGCCTGAAGGACGGCGAACGGCTGGTGCGCGCCTGCTACACGGCGGCCGTGTACGCGCCGTGTGAGGCCATCGACGAGGCCGAGCAGGCGGTGCGCGCGATCTATCACGGCCAGGGCTGGCGCCTTGCGGCCGAACGCTACGTGCAGCTGCCCTCCTGGCTCGCCTGTTTGCCGATGGCCCCGGCGGGCGGGCTCGACGAGGACCTCGCCCGCATGGGCCGCATGAAGACGCTGTTGACCTCGTCGGCGGTGAACCTCGCGCCGGTGCACGGCGAGTGGCGAGGGCAGCCGGCGTCGCCGGACACGCCCCCGGCGCTGCTGCTGATCGGGCGCCGCGGCCAGCCGGCCGGCTGGTCGCCGTTCGCCAACGCCGCCGGCAACTACAACGTCGCGGTCACCGGCAAGTCCGGCTCGGGCAAGTCGGTGCTGATGCAGGAGCTCGTCGCCGGGATCGTCGGCGCCGGCGGCGAGGCGGTGGTCATCGACGACGGGCGCTCGTTCCAGCACACCGCCGAGGCGCTCGGCGGGGCGTTCATCGCCTTCGGCAGCGACCCGGCGTGCCTCAATCCCTTCGCCATGATCGACGCTGAAACCGCGGCGCGCGACGGCGACTACCGCGAGGAGTGCTTCGCGATGCTGGCCGGCGTCATCGGCCGTATGTGCCGCAGGCGCGGCGCCATCGACGACATCGAGGCGGCGCTCGTCAACGAGGCCATCGCCGCGGCCTGGGACGAGGCCGGCAACGGCGCCGACCTCGGCACCGTGCGCCGGCACCTGGAATCGCGCGACGACCGCCGCGCGAAGGACATGGCCACCGCGCTCGGTCCCTGGTGCCCGGGCGGGGCGCTGGGACGCCTGTTCTCAGGAAGCGCGGCGCCGGACCTCGACGCCGCGATCACCGTGTTCGAGCTCGCCGAGCTGAAAGGCCGGGGCGACCTGCAGGCGGTGGTGCTGATGCTGGTCGTCTTTCTGGCCACCCAGCGCATGTATCACGGGGAGCGCACGCGGGCCAAGGCCATCGTCATCGACGAGGCTTGGGACCTGCTCTCGGGCGAGGACAGCCGGGCATTCCTCGAAGGCGCCGCGCGCCGTGCCCGGAAGTACCGCGGCGCATTGGTGACCGGCACCCAGTCGGTCAACGACTACTACGCCAACCCCGCCGCGCGCGCCGCCTGGGAGAACTCCGACTGGGTGATCTTCCTCGCCCAGAAGGACGAATCGGTCGAGCTGCTCAAATCCGAGAAACGCATCCACTGCGACCCCGGCATGGAGCAGGCCTTGAAGAGCCTGACTACCGCCGACGGGCGCTGGGCGGAGCTGGTGCTGCACGGCCCGGACGGCTGGCGTGTGGCGCGGCTGGTGCTCGACGCCTGGTCGGTGGCGCTCTTCTCCTCGCGCGGGCCGGCGTTCGCGCAGGTCGAGCGGTGGAAGGCGCGGGGGCTTTCCACCGTCGAGGCGCTCGACCGCATCGTTGGCGCGGACCGGCCCACCGTTCCGGAGATGCCGGACCACGGCGGCGCCTCCCCTGTCGAACCGGACACCGAACGAACGGACATCGAAGGAGGACACGCATGAGCGCATCGAGAGACAGACGGCCTCGCGGCGCCGAGGCCGCCGCGACCCATGCCGAGCGACCGCTCGCCTGGCCGGGCGACCCGCAGGGACTGACGGCGACCGACATCGACATCGAGGCGATGGCCCACGTGCTGGCCAACACCTGCCGCTGGGGCGGGCGCACGCGCCGGTTCTACGCGATCGCGCAGCGCGCGGTCGTGGCGAGCGAGGAGATCGAGGCGCTCGATGGGCTCGGCGCGGAGGAGCGGCGGCGGCTCGCGCTGCACGCGCTCCTCGCCGACGCCCGCATCGCGTGGCTCGGCGACGTTCAGGCCAGCGGCCCGGCCTCGACGAGGGCGGCGGAGCGATCGAGACGCGACGGCGCCGCCATCGACAGGGCGGTGCGCGAGGCGGCCGGGCTCGACGGCGATCTCACGAGCGAGCAGGCGGATCTCCTTCGCTTCGTTGCCCGCATGACCGACGCCGCGGAGCGCCGCGACCTCGCGGACGCCGACACCGGCAGCAATGCCGGTGCGGCCTTCCCGCCATTGAGGAAGCGCATCCGGCCCGTGGAACCGGGCCGGGCGGCGCGGCTCTGGCTGGCGCGCTACGCCGCGCTGACCGGGCCGTCCGGGGAGGGCGCCGCCGGGGAAGCCGGCGGACAACCGAACATCATCGAACAGGGGGAGAACGACGATGTCGCGAACTTACGGAAGGCGCGATCGACGGAAACGACGCATGGGACGGAACGGGACGACGGCGAGCGACCGCTGGCGGCATGACCGGCGGCGCCGGGCCGCATTCGGTCTGCGTGTCGTGCGCGACGCCGAGGCGGTGTTCCGCACGGCCATCCTGGCGGGCGTGCTGTCGGCCGAGCGGTCCGAGCGCAACTGGGCCGGCCACTACCTCTACATGTTCCACGACGAGGACGGCGCGGCCTGGTTCAAGCACCGCGACACGCGGGCGTATGTCTCGATGTCGGCGCGCCGCCAAGCCGCCGCCGGGAGCGGCGCATGAACGACCTCCGCATCCTCGCCTCGGCGATGCTGCTCGCCGCCGGCGTCGCGGCATTGGTCGCGGCCGGGCTCGCACATCATGCCGCAGACACTGCGCCGGACATCGCGAGCGTTCGTCTCGCCGAGCTGGTGGCCGAGCACGCCGCCGAGGCCGCTCGCGGCCATGCGGACACCGAGGAGACGGCGGCGGCGACCCGCCTCTGGGCGCACACCCTCGAAGACGCGCTCGGGCGGGTCGCGCTCCGTCACGGCGCGGTGCTGCTGCCGGCCCGGGCGGTCGCCGCGGGGGCGCCCGACCTGACCGGCGAGGTGCGGGCCGAGTTGGCGCGCATGCAGGACATCTCGAAAGCGATGTTTCCGGAGTCCAGGCCATGACGGCGCGGGAGGCGTTGCGCGATACGCGACGCGGCGGGCGGCGTGCCCGGATCGGCCTCGCCGTGCTCGCGGCGCTGGCCGGGCTGTGGCTGCTCGCGGCGTCGCGCGTGCATGTCAATGCGAGCTGGTCGGACGAAGCCTGGGGCTACGCCGCCGTCCCGCTGTTCGGCGAGGCGCCGGCGATCGGCGACCGGGTGCTGTTCGACCCGCCGGAATCGGTGAACGCGCCGGTGCCGTATCTCAAGACCGTGCGCGGCGTGCCCGGCTCCATCGTCTCGGTCGACCCCGACCGCACGGTGCGGATCGACGGGACCGCAGTGGGCCGGGCCAAGACGCACGCGCTGGACGGACGACCGCTTGCGGCGATCGAGCCGGGAACGATTCCTCCTGGCCACTACTTCCTGCATGCGGACCATCGCGACAGCCACGACAGCCGCTACGCGGAGATCGGGCTGGCGCCCCGCTCGCGCATCCTCGGCCGCGCCCTGGCGCTGCCGGACCTGCCCTGGATCGGGCTCGAAGGGCCGCTGGTCGGACCGGAGGATATCGGCTGGCCGACGGAGGCGCGGCGATGAAGCGCTCTTTGCTGCCTTTCCTCCCGGCGCTCTGCGTCGCGCTGGCGCTGGCCGCGCCGGCTTCGGCCCGCGATCTCGGGGTGCGCGGCGCGACCTGGCCGGTGGCCGAGCCCGACCTGCTGGCGGAGATCGAGGCGCGGCTTGCGGACATGCGGCGTTCGGGAGAGCTCGACCGCCTGCAGGACGCGGCCCGGACACGGGCGCGGCAGTCCCTGGAGGAGCCCGCGCCGGTCCCGGGCGTCGCTCCGGCCCGGGAACGGACATCCCGGCTCGTCGATCCCGCCATCGTCGTGGGCCAGGACATCCGCGGCCCCGACGGTGCGCTCATCGCCGCCGCGGGGACAAGGATCGATCCGTTCGAACACGCGCCACTCACCCGCACCCTGCTGTTTGTCGACGGCCGGCGCGAGGCGGAAATCGCCTGGGCGCTCGCCCACGAGGGGCCGGCGAAGATCGTGCTGCTCGCCGGCCGGCCGCTGGAGCTGATGCGCCGGCACCGCCGGCCGTTCTTCTTCGACCTCGGCGGGCCGCTCACCGAGCGCTTCGCGGTCCGCGCCACGCCGACGCTCGTCGAGCGCGAGGGCGCGCATCTGCGCCTGACCGAGTTCCCGCTCGATGACCTGCGGGATTCCGGACCGGCGTCGGCGGCAGGAGCCGCACGCTGCGCCTCGACCGCGCCCGCCGCCGGATCGACCAACGAACCAGACCACAGGAGACAAGAACCATGTTGAACATGAACCGCGCGACGCTGCTCGGCCATGCCGGGCGCGACCCCGACATCCGCACGCTGAAGGGCGGCGGCAAGGCGGCGTCCTTCGGCCTCGCCACCACGCAGATGTGGAAGGACCGGGAGGGCGAGACGGCCGGGAACACCGAATGGCGCCGCGTCGTGGTCTACGGCCCGACGGTGGATGCGGTGGAGACGATGGTCGCCAAGGGCGTCGCGGTCCTGGTCGAGGGGCGGCTCGCCACCGGCGGCTGCCGCGACCGGGACGGCCAGATGCGCAGCGTCACCGAGATCGTGGTGGCCGGGCCGCAGTGCCTGGCGAACGTTCCGGGCGGACGGCGCGACGCGGTGCGGGTGGACGACGCGAACGGCCCGGAGGGTCCACGCGCATGAGGTTCCCGGCGTCGCTTGCCGCGCTCGGCATCGCTTTGGCGGCCTTCCTGTGGGCCGCGCCCGCATCCAGCCAGTTGTGCACCGGGCGCTTCGTGAACCCGATCACGGACGTGTGCTGGGAGTGCCTGTTCCCGATCTCGATCGGGCCAGTCCGTATCGGCAGTGCGTCGGGTGCGCCGGATACGCCGAACCCGGGCTCCCCGATCTGCTTCTGCGGCTCGCCCATTCCGCGCATCGGGCTCTCGCTCGGGGTGTGGGAGCCGGCGCGGCTCGTGGACGTGACCCGGACCCCCTGGTGCTTCCCCAATCTCGGCGGGCTCACCATCGACCCGGGGCTCCCGGCCGCCCGTGGCCGCACGGGGTCGTCCGGCGGCGACGGCGCCCAGGGGTCCGTCTGGCATGCGCACTACTACGTCTATCCGCTGCTGTCGTGGATCGGCGCGCTGCTCGATCTCGGCTGCCTCGAGGGCGGCTCGCTCGACATCGCCTGGACCTCGGAGCTCGACCCGGCGTGGCTCGACGACGAGCTGTCGTTCCTGCTGAACCCGGAGGCGGCGCTGTTCGCCAACCTGCCGGCGCAGGCCGCGTGTTCGGCCGACTGCGCGGCGGCTTCGGCCGCACTCCCGCTCGATCCGCTCTTCTGGTGCGCCGGCTGCCAGGGCGGGATGTATCCGCTCACCGGCAACGTCGCCGCCCATGTCGGCGGGGTGCAGGCTTCGCTGCTCGCGGCCCAGCGCCTTGTCTATCGGCTTCATCGGGCGGGGCTCGCGTGGGGCACATCGGGATCCGCGGCGCTCTGCGGCCGCTATCCCATGCCGATCATGAGGAAAAGCCAGTACCGCTGGCAGATGACCCAGCCCGTGCCGGCGACATCGCCTCTGACCGGCTGCAACCCGACGGGGCGCTCCTCGGTGCTCTGGGAGACGCTCCGCGAGCTGCCCGTCTCGGGCGAGAGCTTCGGCTACCTGCTGTGGAGGAAACGCAATTGCTGCCTCTTGTAGAAAGCCTCGGACAGCGCGCCGGAGACACTCGTGCCGGAGACACTCGTGTCGGAGCCCTCGCCCGAGACGGGCTCGCCGTGATGCTGATGCTGGCCGCGTGTTGCGGGTCGGCGCTGGCCGATGAGCCTTCGCCCTCCGCCGAGGATCGGGCACGGATGCTGGCCGACGAGGTGCTGCGCCGGGCGGAGTCTTCCGGCCCCGAGGGTCTTGGCGACTGGACCCGCTCGATCATCGGCCGCGCCCTGGAGCGCGCCGGCGAAGCGGCGTCGCAGACCGCCGCAAGCTCCGGAACCGGCGGCAGCGCCGGCGCCACTCCCGCGCCGCTGCCGGCCGAACGGCATGCAGTCGCGACCGGGGCGGGCCTCGCGGGCCGGGCGAACACCGGCGACGTGCTGGTGTTCCTGAGCCTCGCTGTGCCGCCCGCGAGCTGGGAGCAGTGGGCTCGGGCGGCGGCGCGGACGGGCGTCCCACTGCTCCTGCGCGGGGCCGGCCCGGCCGGATTCCGGGCGACCGTCATGGCCGTCGGCGAGCGCCTCGGCGGCCACGGCGCCGGTGTCGTCATCGATCCCCGGCTGTTCCGCCTGTTCCGGGTCGAGCGGGTCCCGGCCGTCGTCGTCGCGCCGGGCGGCGTGAGGCCTTGCGCGAGCCGCGGCTGCGCGGACGACGCGCCGCCGCCGTTCGACATCGTGGCCGGGAACATCGGCCTTGCCGCCGCGCTGGAGGCCATCGCCTCCGAGGGCGACGCCGGGCGGCACATCGCGCGGGCGCGACTCGAGCGCCTGCGCGGGGAGGACTGACGATGAATATGGAACGGCTTGAACCTCACCCCGACCGGGTCTCCGTCGCGGTCGACCGCATGACCCGAATCGTCCGGCTGCTCGCCTGGACGGCCATGCTCGCCGCGTGCTGCCTGATGCTCTGGATCCTCGCGGGCCAGGCGGCGCATGCGGACGACCCCAAAGCGGCCGCCCGCGAGATCGGCCAGGCCGGGACCGCGGCGGCGGGCGCGATCGCCAGGGACGCGTCGAAGGCCCGAACGGTGCCCGGTTACGCGGGGACGAACGTGTCGGAGCGCAACTTGAACGCCGCCGGCCTGGAGGACGCGGCCCGCGCACGGCTTGGCCGTCCGGACGATCCCGGGGCCAAGGCCGGGCGCGCGGTGATCGAGGGAACGGCGGTGCGCCCCGCCGCGCCGGTCCCGCCGAACGATCCGGGCATCGCGCGGGCCAGGGCGGTGGAGGCCAGTCCGGAGGATCCGGCGCACCGCGCCGACGGTCTCGCTTCGGGGCGCGTCACGGACTGCACGGCCGGGGTCGCGGACGCCGGCCGCGGCGGCTCGTGCGGCAGCGTCACTTCATGCGTCGGGGCCGGTTGCGAGACCGTCGGGAGCCAGGGCAACACCGGCTTCGCGCGCTCCGCGGCCATGCTCAACATGGTGCTGGAGATGGGCGGCGAGGAGTTCGACCGCGATCGTCTGCGCTTCTTCGCCGGCGAGCGCCGGGCCTGCACCATCAAGCTCGGCGGGCTCGCCAACTGCTGCAGGAACTCAGGCCTGCTGGTCGGAATCGCCGGGTGCAGCCGCGCCGAGATCGAGCTCGGCAAGGAGCGCCACGCGGGCAACACGCACTATCTCGGCAAGCGCTGCGCCAAGCGCGTGTTCGGGGTGTGCATCCGGCGCAAGCGCGAGTGGTGCGTGTTCGGCTCCAGGCTCGGGCGCATCCTGCACCAGCAAGCGCGCCCGCAGCTTGGGCTGGGCTGGGGCAGCTGCCGGGGCTTCACCGTGGCCGAGGTCGAGCGCATCGACTTCGACCGGCTCGACCTCACCGAGTTCACCCAAGACCTCGTCGACGGGTCCCGGGAGCCGTCCATCGCGCTGCCGGGTCGGGACAGCACCCAGTCATTCATGCGGGACCGGGTGCGCGCGTTCTACGAGCGGAGCCCGTGATGGCCGGGGCGCGGAACATGGGGCTCCTGTTGCGGGCGGGCTGCCTGGCGCTGGCGTTGGCGGCGGCCTTCCCGGTCAGCGCGGGCGAGTGGCGCGGCTGGTGCGGCTCGGCGGACACGGTCGCCGCCCTCGGCTGGCACTTCTACTGCGACCGGGACGACGAGGACATCGACGAGGCGCCACGACAGGACGCGTTCGCCCCGCCGGCGACGCAGAACGCGATGGCGCGTATCAAGGCCATGCGCCAAGCGTTGGAGGAGGCCCGCGCCCAGGCGATCCTCGATCCGGCGCCCGCGAAGGTCGCGGCCTATCTGCGCCTGCAACAGGAGACGCTGCAGCGGGCGGCGGCGTTCTCCGACGCCTTCCGCCGCACGGTCTGGGCGACCCCGGAGATCGACTACACGCTCACGCGCCCGGTCGGCGCGCTCGCCAAGCAGGTCTGGGGGCAGGCGCGGCGCGAGGAGCGCGACGCGGTGCTCGCGAACCTGAGCGAGCGCTACGGGCTCATCTATCTCGGCCACACCGACTGCTCGGGGTGCCGGGTGTTCGGGCCGCTCCTGCGCGCGTTCGCCCTGCGTCACGGCCTCGACGTACTGGCGGTCTCGATGTCGGGCGGACCGCTCGAAGGCTGGCCCGAGGCGGTGCCGGACAACGGGCGCGCGGCCCGGCTCGGGCTCGCCGGCGGACCGCTGCCCGCCGTCGCGCTGTTCGACACGGTGACGAAACGGGCGCTGCCGGTCGGCTTCGGCGTGCTCGCCGAGGACCAGCTCGCCGAGCGTATCTTCCTCCTCACCGCGCGGGAGAGCGGCCATGACTACTGACCGAAAGACCACGGCCGCGGCGTTCGCCCTCGCACTGGCGCTCCTGGCCACCCTCCCGGTCCGTGCCGACGTGCTCTCGGAGATGGAGTCCTTCTGGCGGGGCGCGGCGGTCAACACCACCGGACCGACGGCCTTCCAGGGCCAGGCCTCGGGGCACTGGACGCTCGGCAACCTGTATCTCCGCGCGCCGGTGCGCTCCGAGCAGATCGCGACCGTGAACCTGCCGAGCTTCCGCGCCGGATGCGGCGGCATCGACGCCTTCGCGGGCGCCTTCTCCTTCATCAACTCCGACCAGCTCATCGCCTTCGGGCGCGCCGTCGCGCAGAACGCCGCCGGCTTCGCCTTCGAGCTCGCGCTCGAGACCATCTCGCCGGTCATCGCCGAGACCATGTCGAAGCTCCGCGCGCTCGCCCAGTGGGTCAACAGCCAGAACCTCAACTCCTGCGAGACCGCGCAGGCGCTGGTCGGCGCGGTGTGGTCGAAGAACGACCGTGCCTCGGCGTCGATCTGCGCCGCCATCGGCGCCAGCCAGGGCATCTTCGCCGACTACGCCGCGGCGAAGCACGGCTGCGGCGCCGACGGACGGCGCAACTCGACCCTCGCTGCGGCCTCCGGGCCGATGGCCGACCAGGTGCCGGTCAACGTCAACTACGCCTGGAAGGCGGTGCAGGCCTCGTCCTTCCTCTCGGCGGACACCGAGCTCGCCGAGTTCGCCATGTCGGTCTCCGGCACGGTGATCGTCATCGCGCCGACCTCCGACGGCGACGCGTCCGGTCCCCGGGTGCGGATCCTGCAGCCGCTTATCCTCGACCGCCGGGTGACCGAGGTGCTGATGGAGGGTGGCGGCGCTCTGCCGGTCTACCGCTGCGACACCCCGGCCGACTGCCTGAACCCCACGCTCGGCGCCGTGAACGTCCCGGCCGACCGGGGCTTCCGGGCACGAGTCGCGGACCTGCTCCGCCGGCTCGCCGAGGCGGTGCGCACCGACACCGCGCCGCCGGCGGACGCGCTCGGGCTCGTCAACCTCACCACGCTCCCGGTCTACCGGGTCATCAACGCGGCGGCGGCCTATCGCGGCGCGGTCATCGACGCCGAGATCGACGCGCTCGCCGAGGCCGTCGCGCTTGACCTGTTGCAGGTCTGGATCGCCGACCTGCACCGCACGGTCGAGGAGCGCGCCGGGACGCTCGACATCGCCGACGGCGAGCAGCTCGAGCGCTGGCGCGAGGGCTTGCGCGCCAACCGGGTGGCCTTGAGCCGTCACCGCAACGAGGGCCTCGCCCGCTTCAACACCGCGCTCGCCGTGGTCGAGAAGCTGCGTCTGATCGAGACCGAGCTCGCCGGCGCGCTCTCGGCGGACCTGCGCGCGGCGCTCGCGTTCGCGCGCGGCACCGCCGGGGCGAGCGCACACTGAGCCGCCCATAGACCATGTACGAACTCTTCACCCTCGGCGGCGGGACCTACCTGGTCGACCTCCTGAACGCGG
Source organism: Thalassobaculaceae bacterium (assembly GCA_963422445.2). GTDB lineage: Bacteria > Pseudomonadota > Alphaproteobacteria > Thalassobaculales > Thalassobaculaceae. The sequence goes on along the minus strand of OY729512.2, from coordinate 5,640,448 downwards.
TCGCCGCGATCACCTCGGGCGGCGCCTATGTCGTGCTCGCCCAGCTTAGCGGTGTAGCGGGGCTCGCCTGGGTCCTGTTCCGCACCGCCTTCGGCGGGTCGTGGAAGGACAACGCCAAGTGGATCCTGCTGTTCGTCGCCGTGTGGGGCGCGATGATCGTGCCCAGGGCCACGGTGCGGGTCGTGGACCGGCTCGATCCGGCGCTCGCGCCCGCCGTGGTCGCCAACGTGCCGATCGGGCTCGCGCTGTTCGCCTCGCTCACCTCCCAGGTGGGCGACGGGCTCACGCGCTTGACCGAGCAGGCGTTCGCGCTGCCGAACGACCTCGCCTACCAGCGCCACGGGCTCATCTTCGGCGCACGGCTCGCGGCCGCGGCGACCCGGCTCGAGGTCACCGACGCGGTGTTCGCGCGCAACCTCCGGTCCTTCTCGCGCCAGTGCGTGTTCTACGCGCTGCTGCTCGGCCACGTCTCGGCGGACGAGCTGCGCGAGTCCACCGACCTCTGGGCGCTCGTCACGTCGAGCCGCTCGCCGTCGGCGGGCGCCTCGCCCGCGCGCATGGTCGAGCTCGCCACCAGGAACGAGGACGGCGGGGTCGACAGGGCGGTCGTCACCTGCGCCGGCGCCGCGGGCCGGCTCAACGCGCAGTGGACCGCGGAGCTCCGGCGCGCCGGCGCCGTGTTCGGCCGGCGGCTCTTCCCGGACGCCGCTACCGACGCGCTCGCCCGCGCCGAGCTGATGGCGGCGCTCCCGGCCGCGCACCACTTCCTCATCGGCGCCTCGCGCTCCGCGGCCGAGATCATGCGCCAGCAGATGGTGCTCAACGCCGTCCACGACGCGGGCGAGCAGTGGGCGGCCGAGGCGGGCAACGCCGCCGCGCTCCGCGCCTACACCGAGGCGCGCGCCGAGGCCCAGACCGTCTCCGCCTATCGGGCCATCGGCCGCCAGGCCGAGACCTGGGTGCCGATGCTGAAGATCGTCTTCGAGTGCCTCTACATCGGCGCGTTCCCCATGGCCGTGCTGCTGATGCTCACCCCCGCCGGGGCCGGGATATTCCGGTCGTATGTGACCGGGCTGGTCTGGCTGCAATCGTGGGGGCCGCTCTACGCGGTGCTGCACCGCATCGCCATGGGCGAGGCGGCCGAGCGCATGGGCGTGACCGCGCTGATGCCGGGGGGCGACATCGGCATCTCTCTCGTCGCCCAGGCCGGCATCCAGGCGGTGGCGGCGGATGTCGCCGTGATGTCGGGCTACCTCTCGATGTCGGTGCCGTTCCTCGCCGCGGCGCTCGCCTACGGGCTCTCGAAGGCGACCGTGCTCGCGACCTCGGTGCTCGCGGTCGGCCAGGACGCAGCCTCGTCCGCCGCGCACGAGGGCACGACCGGCAACCTCTCGCTCGGCAACACCAGCGCCGATACCCACCGCTTCGCGACCCTCGAGGGCCGCCAGATCCGCACCTCGGCCCATGTCGACGACCACCGGTTCTCCGGGTTCGCGCCCGGCGGGGCCGCGTACACCGTGACCGGGGACAGCACCGTGGTGGCCGACGCGGGCGCTGCCACCAGCCGCATCCCGGCCGCCGGGGTGCGGCTCTCGGAGTCGCTGGCGGCGAGCCACGAGCAGCGCGCGGCGCAAGCCCGCGGCCTCTCTCAGGCCTTCTCGGCCGAGGCCGGCACGGCGCGGAGCGCCGCGGTGACCGACGCGACCCGGCTCGCCGAGCGCTACGCCCGCGACGTCTCCACCGGCGAGGCCTTCGCCCGCGGAGTCACCGAGAGCGAGAGCGCCCAGGTCCAGGCGCTGGAGTCCCACGTCGAGCGGATGTCGGAGACCGCCGGGATATCGAAGAACCAGATGGCGACGCTGGTGGGCGAGGCGCGGATCGGCGGCGGCTGGAGCTTCATCGCGAAGCTCGGCGCCGACGGCTCGGCGTCCTGGCGCGGCCAGACCATCGAGAAGGAGTCGTGGGACCGGCTCAAGGACTACGCCGAGAGTCACCAGGTGCTCGACCTCTGGTCGAAGGTCTCGGAGGCGTCAAGGCGCTACTCGACAAGCACGGGGGACAGCGAGCACACGGGCCTCGAGGAGAGCCTTGGGGCGAACCTCACCGACATGCGCCGCTTCGAGGAGCGTGCGGCGCTCAGCCGGCAGGAATCGCAGAGCTGGTCGGAGCAGGCCGCGCGGGTGCGATCGGAAGCGCAGGCGATCGACCGCGAGCTCGGCCAGCCCTTCTTCGTCTGGCTCTCCGAGCGCGAGGGCGCGGACGGGCGGCCCATCGGGACGGCCGGCGCCATCCGCATCGCCTCGCCGCAGACGCCCGAGGACGCCGAGGTGCTGCGCAGCCACGCCGCGGCGTTCGTCGCCGAGCGCTTCCCCGCCCCCGCCGGTCCCGACTCGGCCAGCGTCGGGGGCGAGGCGGAGTACGGCGCCGCGCGCGACACGTTGGCCGAGGCCTACGCCCGCGAGACCGCCGCGGCCCATGCCGGGTGGGCCGAAGGCGTGCGCGACCGGGCCTACGCGGCGGACGCGCCCCTCCCCGGCGAGGTGGCGGCGAAGGCCGTCGGCGCGCGGGCGGAGACCGCCGCGGACATGACGGTGACCGAGGCCGGGCGCGAGGCGCGATCCGCCACCGCGCGCGAGGACGCCCGGGACGGCCGCGCCGGCGTCGCGGCCGAGACGGAGAAGCCCCTCGCGCATCACGCCACGGAGAGCGCGCCGGTCATCGGCGAGTGGCTCGCCGGCAAGCTGTTCGGCACGGCGCGGAATGAGGCGCCGGACGGGACGGAGGATAGGGTCCCGGCGGGAGAGGACGGAGGGTCCGTCGCGACTGGAGAAGACCGACCGCGGGCCGCGCAGGAAGACCGCAAGCGGTGGCGCCATGGGCGTTGAGGGCAGGTCACCGAAGACGATCGTCGTCGCGCAGCCGCTCCTCCATCTCGCCGAGCCAGGCGTACCGGCCAGTGCGCGCGGCCCATTCGTCGAGCGCGCCGCCGTCCTCGGGGAGCCGGTGGCCGCGGAACGAAGACCAGTCGCCGTACCGGAAACCGCGCACCAGCGCGCCCGCGAGGCTCGCCAGCGCCGTCCAGGCGAGCGACGCCAGCCACAGCGGCGCGACGAGGCCGGCCTCCGTGCCAAGCGCGGTCGCCACCGCCGCAACAGCGAGGGGGCCGAACACGATGAAGCGCGCCGGCCAGGAGTGGCGGCGGCCCTGTGGGGTTGTGGGTGTCGGGGGCATGGCGGCGGTCTCCGGCAAGCAGGGGCGGTCGAGGCGGGCGGGACCGCTCTCTCCGCCCGCACCCGCCTCGCCCGCGCCCCGCTCGGCTCCGCCTCGCCGCGGCGCGGGGGCAGGGCCCTGCCGCACCGGCGACCCCACGGCCGCTTTCCAGCGAACGGGATGAGGAGATACAGACCATGAGGACCGTCGGATCCAGCACGCTCCGGGGCGGCCAGACCGTCTTCCATGGCCTTCGCATGTGGGGCCAGCTCCTGAGCGCGGGCTTCCTGCTCGCCGCCTTCTCGGTGGTCGCCGTCCCCGCCTGGCGCGTATGGGAGCGCACCACCGGCTACGAGTGGTACGCCGCCGCCATGGTCACCGTCGCTGAGGCCAAGCTCGGGCTCGGCTACCAGCGCACCTCGCGCCAGGAGGTGCGCCAGCCCGACGGCAGCACCGTCGTCTCCTTACTCCCCGACATCGCCTCTTCCCCCCGGGCGCTCGCCATGCGCGAGAAGGTCCGCGACGAGGTGTTCGCGGGCGCGCTCCTCGGGGCCAAGGCGTCGCTCGCCGCGATGGCGCTCTTCCTCGCGCTGTTCTGGATCCGTGGGCGGCAGTTGCAAGCCCGGCGCCGCATCCGGGGCGCGGAGCTCGCCACCGTCGGTCAGCTCCGCCGGCGCATCCGACCGCTTCACCGGCGCGCGCTCGGGGTCGTGTTCTCGAACCTGAAACACCCGCCCTACCGGATCGCCGGCGTGCCCTGGCCCGAGCGCGCCGAGACCCAGCACACCATCGTCTCCGGCACCACCGGCTCGGGCAAGACCGTGCTCATCTCCGACCTCGTCGACCAGATCCGAAAGCGTGGCGAGCGCTGCGTCGTCTACGACAAGATGGGGAGCTACACCCGCGCGTTCTACGACCCCGCGCGGGACGTGCTGCTCAACCCGCTCGACGCCCGCAGCCCCCGCTGGTCGCCCTTCTTCGAGGCGCGCAGCCCCCGCGACTTCGACACCATGGCCGCCGCCCTCATCCCCCAGCAGAAGGACGCCGTCGATCCCTTCTGGGTCACCGCCGCGCGCCAGCTCTTCTCGAACGGCGCGGGCGTGCTCCGGGAGAAGGGCGTGAAGGAGAACAAGGTCCTGGTCGAGCATCTCTTGAAGACCGACCTCACGGCCCTCGCCCAGGCGATGGAGGGCACGGTCGCGCAGTCCATCGTCGATCCCGAGAACCCGAAGACCGCGCTGAGCGTGCGCGCCATGCTCACCGCCAACATCGGCGCCCTCGAAACCCTCCCCGATACCGGCGCGCCGTTCTCGATCCGCGACTGGGTGTCCGACGAGGACCGCGGCGGGTTCCTGTTCCTCACCTCGCGCGGCGACCAGCACGCGAGCCTGCGCGGCCTCATCTCCACCTGGCTCGAGATCGCGGTCAACGCCATGCTCTCGCTCGAGCAGGACGACGCGCGCCGCATCTGGGTCGTGCTCGACGAGCTCCCCACGCTCCACCAGGTGCCCTCGCTGCAGCCGGGGCTCGCGGAATCGCGCCAGTTCGGCGGCTGCTTCGTGCTCGGCATCCAGGTGATCTCCGCGCTCCGCGACCTCTACGGGCGCAACGGCGCGGAGACCATCTCGGGGCTCTGCGGCACCCGCGTGGTGCTCGCCGCCCCCGACCGCGACACCGCGCAATGGTCGGCCGACAGCCTCGGCCGCAGCGAGGTCGAGGAGGTGACCGAAGGATTCTCCTACGGCGCCAACACCATCCGCGACGGCGTATCGCTCACGCCCAAGCGCGAGCTCCGCGCGCTCGCGCTCGCCTCCGAGATCATGCAGCTCGAGAGCCTCCACGGCTGGCTGCGCTTCCCCGGCCCGCTCCCGGTCGCCCCGATCCGGCTCGACTACGTGAAGCGCCCGAAGGCCGCCGAGCGGTTCGTGCCGCGGCGAGACGCCGACCGGGACGAGGCGGGGGCGGCAGCCAGGCCTCCCGGACCGACGGAGACCGAAGCGGATGCCGCACCGGAAGCGGCGGACCCGCGGGGCGAGCTCCCGAGCCTCCCGCCGCCCAAACCCGAACGGAAGCCGGCCCGTACCGGATCGGCCGGCGCGGAGGCCAAGCCAAGGGATGCAGCGACGACGGTCGGCGCGCTGGACCGGGCCACAGAAGCCCCCGCCGGCGCCGCGCGGCCCGCGGACGGCTCCGGCGAGGTGGCGGGGACGGGCGGTGCAAGCGGCGGTGACGCGCCGGGCGAGCCTTCGGCCCCCGACCGCGCCGCCGCGCCCGGTGGGCGGGACAGCACGGCTTCCGGTCCAGATGCCGGGGATGACGATGACGCGGCCGGCGGCGCTGACGGCCGTCCGGCCTGCGAGTGGCTCTGATGGTCGTCTCCATCGGCGCCGTCGCCTCGCCCGCGCAAGGCACGTCCTACTATGAGCGCGACGGCTACTACGCGAAGGACGACCCTGCCCACAGGGCCGCCAGCGCCTGGGCCGGAAAGGGCGCCGAGGGGCTGGGCTTCGAAGGCCCGGTCGACCCGGAGACGTTCCGCGCGGTACTCGAAGGCGAGGTCCCGGACGGATCGGGAAAGCGCCTGGGACGCCTCGACAGAGACGGCAACCGCATCCATCGCCCCGGCCGCGACCTGACGTTCAGCGCGCCGAAGTCCGTGTCTCTCGCCGCGCTGGTCGGCGGCGACGGCCGCGTGGTCGAGGCCCATGACCGGGCCGTCGCCCGCACCCTCGCCTGGGTCGAGGGCAACGCAGCCGAGACCCGCATGCGGGATCCGGAGACGGGAAAGATGGTCCGGGCCGGCAACCAAAGAGTCGTGGCGGCAACGTTCCGCCACGATACGTCCCGCAACCTCGATCCCCAGCTCCACACCCACGCCGTGCTCGCCAACATGGTCCGGGGCGGGGACGGAAAGTGGCGGGCCATGGCCAACGAGGCGCTCTACCGCCAACAGAAGCTGATCGGCATGGTCTACCGCAGCGAGCTCGCGCAAAGCCTAGCGCGGCTCGGCTACGGCATCGAGAAGAGCCATGCCGACGGGCGCTTCGAGATCGCGGGCGTGTCCCGCGAGGTGATCGAGGCCTTCTCCACCCGGCGCGCCGAGATCGAGGCTGCGGTCGCCGAGCGGGGCGCCGCGGGGACCGCCGCCGATGCGCGCCTCGCCGAGCGCGCGGCGCTGATGACGCGGGCCCACAAGCGCGATGTCGACAAGGCGGCGCTGCGCGAGAGCTGGCAGCGGCAGGCCGCCGGACTCGGGCTCGACGCCCGCGCGCTCGTCGCCGATGCCCTGTCGCGAGAGGCCGGCGCGGGGCGGGAGGCTGCGGCGAGCGTGGACGGATTCGCGAAGGCGGACCCGGCCGGGCCGGACGCCGCAACGAAAACCCCGGAAGCCGAGGCCGTGGAGTGGGCAGTCGCCCATCTCGCCGAGCGGGAGGCGGTGTTCTCCCGCGCCGACCTGCTGACCGCCGCACTCGCCTGGCGGCCCGGAGCAGTCTCCGTCGGAGAGGCGGAGATGACGGTGGGCACTCTCCGGAAGGCCGGCACGCTCCACGCCGCGCCCGCGCACGAGGCGGGCGATGGGATGACGACGGACAAGGCGCTCGCTGACGAGCGGGAGACGATCGGGCTGATGTGGGACGGCCAGAGGCGCGGGCGGCCGGTGATGCGAAGCTGGATGGTGAGCGCGCGGCTGCACAGGGGACCGCTCACCCACGGACAACGGGAGGCGGTCAAGCTCATCCTCGGCGCGAAGGACCGGGTGGTGGGCGTCCAGGGCTATGCCGGCACGGGCAAGACCGCCATGCTGAGGCGCGTCCAAGCGCTGGCGGCGAAGAGCGGCTACCGCATGATGGGGCTCGCGCCGTCAGCCTCGGCGGCGAGGACGCTCGGCGCCGAGGCCGGCATCGACGGCGAGACGCTGCAGCTCTTCCTCGCGCGCAACGCCGGCGTCGCCGAGGGCAGGCTCTCGAAGAACGGCGAGCGCGAACTGCGCAGCCGCTTCGCGAAGACCGTGTTGGTGGTGGACGAAGGATCCCTCGCCTCCACCGTCCAGGCCCGCGACCTGCTCCGGATCGCGAATGTTCTGCGCATCCCTCGGGTTGTGCTCGTCGGTGACTCCAAGCAACTCGACGCGGTCGACGCCGGCAAGCCGTTCGCGCAGTTGCAGCAGGCGGGTATGAAGACCGCCATCATGGACGAGATCATGCGCCAGCGCGATCCTGACCTGAAGGCCGCCGTCGAGGCGAGCCTCGCGGGCGAAACGGCCAAGGCGTTCGGGAAGCTCGGGGCCAACGTCGCCGAGGTGAAGGCCGACAACATCGCCGGCGCCGTCGCCGCGCGCTGGCTGAAGCTCTCCCCGGAGGAACGCCAACGCACCGGGGTGATGGCGCCGAGCCACGAGCTGCGCCAAGCCATCAACGGCCATGTCCGCGAACGCCTCGCCCGTGAGGGCCGCATCCACGGTCCCCCACTCCAAAGCGAGCGGCTGGTCTCGAAGGGCTATACCAACGCGGAGAAGGCGCTCGCCGGGAACTATGCGGTGGGCGATGTCGTGGTCTTCCACCGACCGTACAAACGGATCGGCGTCGAGAAGGGCGACGAGCGCCGCGTCGCCGGCGTCGATCACGCGCGAAGGGAGGTCCTGCTCGGCGGGGGAGAGCACGGGACGGTGGGCTGGAAACCCGGCGAAATTGCCGGGAGCCGGGGCGGCAGCGAGGTCTACCGGGCCGAGGCGCTCGAGCTCCGCGCCGGCGACCGCGTCCGCTGGACCCGCAACGACACCGTGCTCGGGCTCGTCAACAGCCACACCGCCGAGGTGGTGGCGGTGACCGGCGGCCGGGTGTCCTTCCGGCTCGAGGACGGGCGCATGCTGAGCCTGAACGAAGGCGATCCGCAGCTGCGCCATCTCGACCATGCCTGGGCCTCGACCGTGCACGCGTTCCAGGGCCGTACCGTCGACAACGTGATCGCCGCCATGGAGGCAAACCATCCGCACCTGACCACGCAGAAATCCTTCTACGTCGAGATCAGCCGCGCCCGCGACCGGGCCGAGCTGGTCACCGACGACGCCAAGGCGCTCCGAGAACAGCTCGAAGCCGCCACCGGCGAGCGCATTTCTGCGCTCGAAGGGATCGGTGAGGCAGAGCCGAAGATGGAGGGTAAGGCGACCAATGCTGTGCAAGGCGTCGACCGTCAGCCGGCTCAAGGGCCGGGGACGGGCACCGAAATGGTCCGAACGGACATCTCGCTGCCAGCGAAGGAGCATGAGTCATCGATGCGAGAGCGCGGCCACGGCATGGATCTCGAATTGTAAGTGGAGCCGGCGGCGGCGTCCTCTTCGCATGCGTAGGTGATCGCCGTAGTGCAACACCGGCCGTGGGTCTCTTCAATGGGCCGGAATGGGCCGGAATGAGCCGGAATGAGCCAATGCCATGTTCTACAGGGGTTTCCAACGTGCTCCCCGACCCACCCCAGTGAAGTCTACCAATCCCTTGGCCTTCAGAGTGGTGAGGTCTTCTCGTAGTCGCAGCTCGAAGCGGCGACGGGCGAGCGCATCGCGGCGCTTGAGGCGGTGGAGCCAGAGCGAGCGAAGACCCCGGAAACTCTGCCGGATGCGGGCCATGGACGGGAGCGCGAAGGCACTGCGGCGGAACCGCGGGGGCGCTCGCCGGAGCGGAAGCCGGAGAAGACCCGCGAGCCGCGCGGGATCGAGATGGAAATGTGATTGACGGCGGGGATGCGGGGCCGGAGAAAACGATTCCGGGGTGAGGCTCCGGCGTCATGCCGGCGTCCACATCGGTGTCGTTGATACGGCCCTGTCGAATCAGTATGGTGCCAACTTGACATCAAGTACGACCGGCGGATTGTCACATGGCGAGTCGAGCGCCTTCGGCGCGAAACGCGAACGGAAAGGATCGGGTCGCCGTAACCATCCGGGTTCCGGAACCGCTGCTGCACCTGATCGATCGATACATCGAGGCGAGAGACGTGCCGATCTCGCGCAACAACTGGTTGCTCGAGGCCGCCGTCGAGAAGCTTGCCCGGCAGCGGGATCGTGGGAGCGACCGGGATGGCTCGTAGCGATCTTCTCGTGTCCCTGGTCCGGGCCGGCGGCTCGGGAGACGGCAAGGAGTGGGCGAACGCCGTGGAAGCGATCATCGCCGAGGAACGCGCCAAGCAGCACAACGTTCTCGCCGACCGTCTTGCGCGCGCGCTGCGCAGCAACGGCAACGGCGGACAGGCGGGATATGTGGTTCCGGAGGTTGTCGTTCGAGCGAAGGACTATGTGTTGGAAGCGACGCCGCGAAAGCGTCTCGACGACCTCTTCCTGCCTGAGCTGTGCGAACGCGCATGCCGGGAGCTCATCGAGGAGCAGCAGCGCGCTGCCCTGTTGCGCTCGCACGGCCTGGAACCACGCCATCGGGTCTTGTTGGTCGGGCCTCCTGGCAACGGGAAAACCTCGCTGGCCGAGGCCATCGCGGAGACGCTGGCGGTGCAGTTCTTCGTTGTTCGCTACGATGCCATCATCGGCAGCTTTCTCGGTGAGACGGCGAGCCGGTTGCGGCGTGTCTTCGACTACGCCCGGACGACGCCTTGCGTTCTGTTCTTCGACGAGTTCGATGCGGTCGGCAAGGAGCGTGGCGACGTAAACGAAACCGGCGAGATCAAGCGCGTGGTGACCTCGCTGCTGATGCAAGTCGACGATCTGCCGAGCTATACGGTGGTCGTTGCCGCCTCGAATCATTCCGAGCTTCTGGACCGGGCGGTCTGGCGGCGCTTTCAGTTCCGGCTGGAATTGCCGGCGCCGACCCAAGCGCAGCTCAGCCGCTACTTCGAGGCATTTGCGAAGCGGATGGATGAACCTCTGGGAGTGAGCGCGACCACGATTGCCAAGGCACTGGACAAGATCAGCTACGCCGAGGCGGAAGAGTTCTGCAACGGGGTTCGCAGGCGCCATGCGTTGTCGCTGGGCGAAGGCTCTCTGAAAACGATTGTCGCCGAGCAGTTGAAGCTGTGGAAGGCGAGAGCGCGTCAACCGGACGCCGCCTGAGCCGCCTGTGCCCGAGTATCCGCTCCTGCCCCTGCCTGTATCGGAGCGGGGCGATCCACCGAAACCGCCCGGCTTCCCCCCGCCTGCTCCGAAACTGTCCCCGGTACGGCAGGGACAGCGCCTTGGTCCCAAATTCGAACGCCTCGCGGACGTGCTGGAAAGAGAGGCCGATGGACTGTCGCTTCGCGGCGATCCGTCGAGCATCGCCCCGGAACGCGCGCTCGTCTTGGAGGTCGCGGGATCGGTCGGCGACTTCTACGCGCTTGTCCGAAGAGTGGACGGGCTGGAGTTTCTTGCCGACGAAGAGGCCGCGTTCGAGCCGGACGAGGATTTCTTCGAGCCGGATACCCGCAGGGGCAGGCAGGGACAGCCGCGAACGGACAGACTGGTCGGCGGACGTCTCTATCTTGCGATGCCCGATGTCGGCGCGCTACGCCAACTGCTGTCGTTGTGGAGCCGTTGGCAACGGGGAGAGGATCTTGAACGCGGTCTCACGCCGTGGCGGGACCTGTTCGCGGGTCTGCGCGACGTTCGGCCGTGGGGTTCTGCGGACCGGCTCACGGACGAGACCGCCGCATTCTGGCGCGAAGAAGTCGAGGCCGATCCGGAAGCGATGCGTCGGATCGAGGCGGAGCTGTGGTTTCGCGAAAGCGCGGCACGCCGGGACACCGCATACCGCAGGGTCGTCGAGGCCATTGCCGAAGCCGGCGGGGCCATCGTCGATCACGCCGTCATCGAGGAGATCGGTTACGAAGCGGCGCTGATCGACCTGCCCGCCCGCGAGGTCGCGCGTCTCGTCGCGCGCGAGGAAATCCACCTCGCGGTCTGCGACGACGTGATATTTCTGCGTCCGCAATCGTCGGTCGATGTTCCGGAACCCGCCGAGGAAACGGAAGCCGCCCCAGGCGTTCCCGACGAACCGCTGGACGATCTGCCGCCCGTCGCCGCGCTGTTCGACGGCGTGCCGGTTCAGAACCATCGACTTCTCGATGGACGGCTTGATGTGGACGACCCCGATGGTCTCGAAGCCATGAGCGTCGTGGCGAAACGCGACCACGGCACGGCGATGGCCTCGCTGATTCTGCACGGGGACAGGAATCTCGGCCAGCTTCCCATCTCGCGAAAGCTTCATGTGCGTCCCGTCCTCTACGCGCCGGCGGACAGCCTTCCCGAGGAGCCGAGGAGCGATCGCCTTCTGGTAGATGTGATCTATCGCGCCGTCCGACGCATGAAGGAAGGCGACCGGGAAGGCGGGGCGACGGCCCCGGAAGTTTTTCTCGTGAACCTGTCTCTGGGCGATCCGGGACGTCCCTTCAGCGGCCCGATGAGTCCGTGGGCGAAACTTCTCGACCATCTCGCGGACCGCTACGGGATTCTCTTCCTGGTAAGCGCCGGCAACGTCCAACTGCCTCTGCCGATAAGCGAGTTCCGCGATTGGGCGAGCTTCGAGGATGCCGCGCCGGAAGACCGTGAGCGCGCGGTGCTCCGGGCGCTCTCCGAGCACCGGGCATATCGGACGCTTCTGTCTCCGGCGGAAGCGCTCAACATCGTCACGGTCGGCGGATGGCACGACGATGCCGTAGCCGGGCCGCGGGGCGCCGGAGCGGTGGACCCTTATGGAGAAGAAGCGAAGCTTCCCAACGTGAGCTCTGCCCTGGGGCTCGGGCACCGCAAGGTGATCAAACCGGATATCCACCTGCCGGGCGGACGGGAACGTGTGAGGTTTCGGGCAAGTGGCGGGACCCTTGTAGTCGTGCCAGAGCCGGGCGGACGATCCGGCATGAAGGCAGCGTCTCCGGATCCGGCGGGCAATCTCGATCGCGTGCGTCTGACCACAGGCACCAGCGCCGCGACCGCCCTGGCGACGAGAGCGGCGCATCGGCTTTTCGACGCGCTCATGGACGCGGACGGCGGGTCGATGCACGCCGACATGGATCCGCGATTCCATGCGGTCGTTGTCAAGGCGCTGCTCGTCCACCGGGCGAGATGGGGAGACCGCGGGGATTTCCTGGACGGATTCTATGGACCGCGCGGGCAGGGCAGACACACCGAAAGACGCGACAACATCGCGCGCCTGCTCGGATACGGATTCCCGAACATCGACGAGGCTTTGTCATGCGCGCCGAACCGGGCGACGCTTGTCGGGCACGGAACTATTGCCGCTCGCGCTACGAACATCCATCGAATCCCGCTGCCGCCAAGCCTGGAACGGGTTACCGAGCCGCGGGCGGTGACGATAACGGTCGCGTGGTTCTCCCCGGTCAACCCCCGCCACCAGGCCTATCGCCGCGCGAAGCTCGAAGTGGGCGCCGTCACGAAATTCGAGACCGCCGCCGGCGTGAAAAGAGCGAGCGGCCAGCCGTCGGACAAATCGGTCCCGCGCGGCACGGTGTTTCACACGCGCTACGAGGGCAACGAGGCGGTGCCGTTCGTCGACGACGGGCATGTGTTGCTGCGCGTGTTCTGTCGCGAACAGGCCGGCCCCCTGGATCAGGACATTCGCTACGGGGTCGCGGTGACGATCGAGGCGGGCGAAGGCATCCCCGTCTACCAGGAAATCCGCGCGCGGCTCGCCGTGCCGATCGCGCCTCAAGTCCGTTAGAGAGCCTGCTGAATGGTCCGACTGAATGGCGCCGGCATGCATAATCCCGGCGGAGCCCTACGAGGAGAGCGGGTATGAGAGCCATCCGGTTCCGGGTGCGGAATTTCCGCAACATCGACGACAGCGGCTGGATAGACCTGGAACGGGTCACCGCCTTCGTCGGCCGCAACGAGTCCGGTAAGACCTCCTTACTGAAGGCGCTACACAAGTTCAATCCCGCCACGCCGGAGCCCTACGATGCCCAGCGGGAATTTCCCCGCGACCGTTATACGCGCGATTATGTCGCCAAGGGGTCGAAAGGCGAGGACTGGCCCGTATGTTCGGTCGAGTTCGACATCCTGGGGGATCTGCGAACGGAAATTGGCGGGTTCTTTGACCAGGGTCAGGAACCTCCGGCAAAGGCCATCGTGACAAGCTACTACGATGGTTCCTTCGGCTTCGAATATGCGCCGCCGGTGGACGAGCAACTGCTCGCACCCGATCCCGTGCGTGCCGCGCTCGATACCTTCGCGGCGAGCGCTCGTCGGCTTGAGGTGCCGGCCGAGGATCAGGTAGAAGTCGCGGCAACGTCGCGCAAAGACCTGGCTGAATGGGCGACTGGATGGAAAGACAGGCTTAGGAACGTGGACGATCTTCGCGGGGAAGAGGGAGCGGCGCTTCTGACCGAGCTTCGGGGCGAGGCGGGGAGCAAGAGTCAGCCGGAGACCGCCGACATGGTCGAGGCGCTTCAGGGCACCATCGAGCCGATTCTGAATGCCTCCGGCCAGAGGGCGGTGATCGAACGGATCGACGAAATCATCGAAAAGAGCCTCCCCGTTCTGATCTATTTCGAGAACTACGGCATTCTCGACAGTGCCATCTGGCTGCCTCGCTTTCTCGAAGATTTGAATCGCGACGCGACCAATCCCCGTGTGCGCACCGTCAACGCGATGTTCAGGCTTGTCGGACTTGACCCGAGGCAGATCACGGAGCTTGGTGACGAACAGGCGAGAAAAAGACAACAGGGCGGCAACCAGCCAACACCGGAGGAGATCGCCGCCGATCAGAAACACAAGGAGGAGCGCGCGATTCAGTTGAATTCGGCCTCGATCGACATCAGCAACAGGTTCTCGGCATGGTGGTCGCAACGTCGTCACAAGATCCGGTATCACGCCGACGGGGACTATTTCCGCATCTGGGTTGCCGACGATCGCCGCCCGGACGTGGAAATCGAGCTCGAAGCGCGTAGCAAGGGGTTCCAGTGGTTCTTCTCGTTCTATCTCGTCTTCCTGGTCGAATCCGAAGACGGGCACAAGGACGCGATCCTGTTGCTCGACGAGCCGGGCCTACACCTGCACGCGACAGCACAACGGGAGCTGATCGGGTTCTTCGAGGAGCTCTCCGAGACCAACCAGATCGCATACACGACACATTCCGCCTTCCTGGTCGATGGGGAGCATTTGCACCGCGTCAGGCCGGTCACGGAAGACGACACCGGCCATTCGCGGATCACTGCCGAGACGTGGCCGAAGGATCTCGAGACGATTTTCCCGCTTCAGGCCGCCGCCGGATACGCCATGATCCGCGGGCTTTTCCGGCACAGCAAGAACGTGCTGGTCGAGGGTATGAGCGACTTCTACTACCTGCACGCGCTGTCGGGGCAATGCGCGAGAACGGGTCGCACTGCGCTTCCGGACGATATCTACATCACCCCCTGTGGCGGAACGAAGCATGTCGGACGCCTAGCGTCGTTGTTCCTCGGCCATGAGGTCCGTCCACTTGTCTTGCTCGACGGCGACGATGCCGGCCGGATTCGCAGGGACGCCCTGATGAAGGACCTCTATGCCGCGCACGGTTCGGGAATTCTGATGCTGAATTCCGCGTTGGATCGTGAAGGACAGGACGTCGAAGTCGAGGATATCCTCGGCGAGGCGCTTGTTCTCGAAGCCCTCGAGGCGGTTCTGGGCAAGGGGTTGGCAGTAGATGAAACAGACCGTTCGACCGGAAGCCTGCCGAGCCGGATCAAAACTGCGGCTGAGCGTCGGTCGCTCGATCTTCCTTACGGCTGGAAGGCGTCCGTCGCCCGACATCTGGTGTCGTCCTGGGCGGAGAACCGAACGACTCTCTCCGACAACATTCTCGACACGGCCGCTTCGCTGTTCGCCGCGATCAACGACGGGTTTCGTCACGCGGACGATACGGAGACGTCGGCATCCGTATGAAGCTCACGCATGCCGATTTCCCTTACGCCGATCACCAACGGGAGCTTGTGGGCTGGCTATGACTGGTCGATCGACGACGACGAGGCGCTGGCCGATCTTGTTGCCCGTGTCGCTCTCGGTCAGTACCGTCATGTTCTGCGTATCCTAGCCGAGACCGACTGCGGTGAGGCCGCACCGGCGCCGACCGCGCTTCAAGGCGCGCGTCAGCTTCTCACTGTGCCGGCAGGTGCCGATCCCTGGCACCGCGACGGGTGGCTGTTTCAGGTTGTGTCCTGGATCGCCGCACACATCCAGGGTCAAGCCTCATTGATCGCGCCGCCGCATATGCAGCACGCGGAGAAGGGGTTCGACGGGATCCATGTTCACATCGATGCCGTGACGCAAACCGTCCAGTCCGTCGTCATTTGCGAGGATAAGGCGACGGAGCACCCGCGTGACACGATCCGTGAAAGCGTCTGGAAGGAGTTTGCGTCTCTGGAGACGGGCGCGCGCGATCATCTCCTGGTCGCCAAGGTCAGCACGCTTATGGCGACCCGTCCCGGTCTCAATCCCGATCAGGCGGTTCAGCAAGTCCTTTGGAACGAGGCACGGGCATTTCGCGTTGCGATCACCGTCGGTGACCTCCACGGCGACAAGGCCGGTCGCAAACGACTTTTCAAGGGGTATCGCAAGATTGTGGGCGGCGATGTCTCGCGCCGCCGTGCCGAGACTCTTTATCTCGATGACCTGCGTTGCTGGATGGAACGCATCGCGGAAAAGGCATTGAGCGTGGTGGAGGAGATGGAGGCGGCTGATGTTTGACCCGTCGACCACCGACCTTATCCGCAGGACGCCACCCCTTGAGGGCCTTGACCGAGACGGCCTGCCGGACTGGTTGTCGGATTCCTACGCCAGGATCGTTGCAGCTCGATTGCGGTTACGGGCCGGCGAGATCGTCGATGACGAGGAACTTGCGGCGTTGGTATCCCATGCCCGGCGTCTCGCGTTCACCAACGAAGCCCTGGTGTCGGTGTCGCCTAACCGGGAGGACCGCGCGGCGGCGGCATTCGTCGCCGCGACGGCCCATCAACTCGTCTTCAACGCCGAGCGTATCCGCGAACCGGAGGCCCCGCCGTCGTTTCTCGATACGCGGAGTGTGTCGCCGGATATCGCTGCCATGCTGCTCTTCCTTGTCGCGGAAGCTTCGGCGGACGCCCTTGAAATGGCGCGGCGGGTTCGATCGGCGACGGACAATCGGGTGGAAGGCGCCCTGATCGCTGCTCTGCGAGCGCTCGCCCAGGGTCGTCTGAATGCCATTACCGAAACCGCGTTGCCGGCTCGCGGTGCGGTCCGGCGTCCCGGGATGGCCGACACCGCCGCCTCGGCCCTGTACAGGACCATCCTGAAGGGAGTGCGGACGCTGGCCGGGCGGTTGCTCGCCGCTGGCGATCCTCCAGCCGGCGGCGACCCGTTGGAGATCTTCCGCAGCGTCAAATCCCTTTGTGCCGATAGCGGCGACTTCGATGCCAGGGGCATGGAGGCCGGACCTGTGAGCGTCTTCTCTGGACCGAGTCATCTGGCGTCGATCCTTATCGCTGTCGCCGGCGACATCGCGGGCGGCGCAGTGGTGGCGATCCCACCGCCGGGTGGGATCGATCCCGCCCGGTGGCGCGCGGGCGTGAAGCGCGTGGCGAAGGACCGTCCCTTTCTCTGGCGCAATCATCGCAAGGCAATCAGTGACGGCTATCTCGAACCGGGTGTTTCCGCGGTCGTGGGTTTCCCCACGGGCGCGGGAAAATCGGCTCTCGCGGAGTTGAAAATCCGCACGGCGCTCTTGACCGACAAGGGAGTGGTCTTTCTGGCGCCGACGCATGCCCTCGTGGATCAGACCCGAAACATGCTCGCCCGTGCGTTTCCGGGAGCTCGTGTCCAGCACGAACGTCTCGACGAATTCGGCCTTCTGACTGGAGAGGGCCTACTGCCAGAAATCTTGGTAGCAACCCCCGAAGCCTGCCTGGCACAGATGAGCTTCGATGCCTCGGTCTTTGAAGAAGCGGGTCTCCTAGTGTTCGACGAATGCCATCTTCTGCATCCATACGAAGGCGCGTCCGATCGTCGGGCGCTGGATGCGATGCTCTGCGTCCTGAATTTCGTGCGGCTCGCGCCCGACGCCGATCTTCTGCTGCTTTCGGCGATGATGAGAAACACCGAGGAGATCGCCGAGTGGCTGGAGTATCTGACCGGTCGCCGATGCCTTGCCCTATCCCTACCTTGGAAACCCACACGGCAACTGCGTGGCAGCGTCGTCTATCAGGATCGAGACATCTCTGAACTGCGCGCCGTGCTCCATCGCGAACGGCAAGTCTCAAGAATCAAGGGCATTCCGACATCAGCGAGACAAGCCGTACCCGCGCGGCCGTTCGGGTTGTTCAGCCTGAAGCAAACCTGGGCGACGATAGCGAGGGACGACTACGCCCTGCTGCCGATCCTCGAAGAGAAGCCGCTTCTCGGCATCAACGCATCCTGGCGATTGACACCGAACTCCGGCGAAGTGTCGTCGGCGATTGCCGCGGCGGCTGCAAGATCCGGCATCAAGACGCTGATCTTTTTCCAGACCATACGAAATGCAGTCAGCGCATCGAGAAAGGTCTCCGCGCGTCTCGGTGCGGTAGATATTCGCCTCTCCGAAGAAGAGCGGGCGCTTCGCGACACGGCAGCCCGGGAACTCGGCGGCGGCGCGCATCTGTACCTCGATGCAAACAAGAGGCTGATCGAAGCCCCTACCGCTGTCCATCACGGGCTGCTCCTGCCCGAGGAACGCCGACTCGTGGAAGCGCTCTACAAGCGGGAGGATGGCCTCTCGGTCCTGACGGCGACCTCGACGATAGCCCAGGGGATGAACCTGCCGAGCGAGCTTGTCATTATCGCCGAGGACAGCCGGTTCGACCAGGAGAGCAACAGACTCGAGATCCTCGAGGCTCAGGAACTTCTCAACGCCGCGGGCCGGGCGGGCCGCGCGGGCTACAACGCGAACGGAATTGTCCTCGTCGTTCCGGGCAAGGTCGTGGGGATCGACTATGACGACGCGACCATAGGTCCTCACTGGGCAGCGCTGCGTGAGATATTCGGGCAGTCTGACCAGTGCCTCGACATCGACGATCCACTGACCGCCGTGCTCGATCGTGTTCATGCGAACGTGGACGACGCCGGCGCGCTGGAGCGGTATTGCATTGCCAAGCTTGCCGGCGGTGGGACAGGCGAAGAATCCGGTGAGCTCCTTTCGCGGGCCATTCGGCGGTCGCTCGGCGGATTCCGGGCTCGCCGGCAAGAGAAAGAGAACTGGTTGCTATCGCGAACCGAAGCAGCGAGTCAACTCCTGGCACGCGAAGAGACCCTGTCCGGCGATGAAATGAATTTGCGTGGGATCGCAGCGACGGTTGGTTTCTCGGTCGATGTGGTCGTGAGCCTTGCCGAACATCTCGCCGACGCGGCGCCAGCGGCGGATGCCTCCGTTACTGAATGGCGACGCTGGTTCTTCGGATGGTTGAGCAAAAATCCCAAACTTCTTGAGCAGGTATTTCGTCCTGAGAACCTTGAGAACCTGTTTGGCAGTTCATTTAAAAGTATAGAAGATTTGGAGAAGCGAGCCGGTCACGCGCTTCCCTACCTGAGAAAGCTTACCCGGCTTTGGATGAAGGGTAGACCGCTTCGCGATCTTGAGATCGCACTCGGCATCAAGTTGGAACAGCTCAAGGCCTGCGATGGTGCGCGGAAATTCATGATACGAATCGTGCCGGAGCTCGCCTATGCTATCAGCGTACCCGCACTGCTAGCACAACATGCTGCATCAGCAAACGAGGGAAAGGCCGCTTCTGTCCCATCGGCGCTCGCTCAGCTTGGATACTGTGTCAGGCACGGCTTCGATGCACACGAAAAGGCTGCTCTGCATCACCACCTTCGAAATGAACGCCTCTCCCGCAGAATGCTGCATGATCGCTTCAAGGCGATCCGGCCTTATCTCAATTCCGCGCCGCCTGAGGAAACCTGGGAGGGCACGCTTGTACGAGTACGGACGGCGATGGACGCGGCGTGACCGGTCGAGCTTGGCACCAATCTATCTTGAGAATATGAGAATATTTCAAGGCTCAATTATCGAATCGTATGGTTTATCTTGTCACGGCAGCGGCGAGGCAGGCGCGATCATTGGCGCCGGGGGCGAGGCCGACGAGGTGGAACCAGCTCAGAAGTTGTCCAGATAGCGGGTGGCAACGCCCCGGCGCGGTCGCAGGAAGTCCTTCCAGCGGCTGTGGTGGCTGTTCACCGTCTGCACATGCAGATCGCCCCGGACCCGTTCCCCCATCGACCGGTTGAGGCTCTCGTGGCTCACTCCGAGGGCGGCGGCGCACGGTGGGTAGCTCGCGCCGCCGTCGGAGACCAGCAGGGCGTCCCTGGCGAGCACCGGATCGAGGGCGGCCGTGAGCGCCACCGCATCGACCCTGGGCAGTACCGCGCTGAATGTCGTCCCGCCACGGTCCGCCGCCATGAGAACCGGCGCCTGCTCGCGCGAGAGGCCGCGCTTCTTCGCCTTGCCGCCCCGCCGCCGCGCCTTGCGCCCCAGCTTGCGCGTGCCCTTCCGGCTCTCCAGCATGTACGTCTCGTCCGCCTCCACGATGCCCTTGAGCACCCCCGAACCACCCCGCGCCGACGCCTTCACTGTCTCGCCCTCCGCAAGCGAGGCCCCGAACGACAGCCAGCGCTCCTTGTGGTGCAGGCCCGACAGCGGGGTGCCGGTCAGCGCGTTGAAGGTCCTGCCGCAGCCCTTGCACTGGTAGCGCCGCAGGCCCCGCGCCATGCCGCGCGAAACCGCCCCTTCGCGCGCGCAATGCGGGCAGCGCCGGGCCTCGTCCACAGCGAGTTCGATCGCCGCCTTCGACGCCTCGTCTGCGCGCCGGCCGGACAGCACCGCCAGCGCCTCGCGCCGCTGTGCCCGCGTCAGCCCCACCGCTGCCGAAAGCCAACCCTGAAAGTCCTGACTGTCCATGACCCAACCTCCTGAGATCCGGGCCAGTCTACAAACAATGCTTACGAATCGCTAATTGAGCCTATTTCAAAGCTTGATTCTATTTGGAGAAAATTGCAGCGAGACGGTGAGAAAGGATGAGGATATTCGTAGTACAGGAACGGACCGCTCACCGCCGGGCGGAAGGAGGCCGTCAGGCTGATCCTTTCGGAGAAGCACCGCACGGTCGGCGTGCAGGGCTATGCCGGCACCGGCAAGACCACCATGCTGAACCGCGCCCGTGCGCTTCTCCAGAAGCGCACGGGCGCGGTCAAGGGGCTCGCGCCCTCGGCCTCGGTCGCGCGCACGCTGGCCACCGAAGTCGGCATCGCCAGCGAGACCCTGCAATGCTTCCTCGCGCGCAACGCCGGCGGCGGCGAGGGGCGGCTGAGCCGGAAAGGCGAACGGGACATGCTCGCGGCATATCGGAAGACCGTGCTGGTGGTGCGCGAGGGTTCGCTCGCCTCCACCGTCTAGGCCCGTGACCTGCTCAAGATCGCGAACACGCTCCACCTCCCCCGCTTGGTGCTGGTCGGCGACGAGAAGCAGCTCGACGCGGTGGACGCCGGCAAGCCCTTCGCGCAGCTACAGCGCGCGGACATGAAGTCCGCGACGATGAACGAGATCATGCGCCAGCGCGATCCGGACCTGAAGGCCGCCGTCGACGCGAGCCTCGACGGCGGCGTGAAGCGGACATTCGAGAAGCTCGGCTCCAACGTGACCGAGGTGAAGGCGGACAACCCCGCGGGCGCCGCGGCCGCGCGCTGGCTCGCGCTCTCGCCGGAGGAGCGCGCCAGGGCCGGGCTGATGGCGCCGAGCCATGCGCTACGCGAGGGCATCAACGCCATCGTCCGCGAGCGCTTGGTCCGCGACGGCACCGTCCACGGCCCTGCGATGAACACTGAGCGCCTGGTCTCGCGCGGCTACACCAATGCCGAGAAGACGCTCGCCGCCAACTACCGCCCCGGCGACGTGGTGACGTTTCACCGACCCTACAAGCGGCTCGGCGTCGAGAAGGGCGACGAGCTGCGCGTCGTCGGCGTGGATCACAAGGCCGGCACGGTCTACCTCGCGGGCAAGGACAGCAAGTCGGTTGCCTGGGAGCCGAACAGGCTCGCGGCGCGGACCGGCGGGGTCGAGGTCTATCGCACCGAGGACATGGAGGTACGCACCGGCGACCGCATCCGCTGGACCCGCAACGACGCCGGGCTCAGGCTCATCAACAGCCAGACGGCCGAGGTCGCGGCCGTGAAGGACGGCCGGATGACATTTCAGCTCGAGGACAGGCGGGTGCTCGACATGCGCACCGGCGATCCGCAACTGCGCCATATCGACCGCGCCTGGGCCTCCACCGTGCACGCCTTCCAGGGACGCACCGTCGATACCGTGATTGCCGCGATGGAGGCGAACCATCCCAACCTGACCACGCAGAAGAGCTTCTACGTCGAGATCAGCCGCGCCCGCGACCGGGCGGAACTCGTGACCGACGACGCGAAGGCGCTGCGCGAGCAGCTCGAAGCGATCACCGGCCAGCGGATATCGGCGCTGGAGGGCATTGGTACAACAAAGCGCTGGGCACACGAAAAGGAACAGGGGGTTCTCCCTGCCGGCGAACGCGAACCGCAGCGTGGAATGGAAACGGGCGGAGGCAAGGACACTGCATCGGCGACGAATGCGCATGAGGTGCTCGAGTCTGATCGCGAGCGCGTCAAGGACATGGATATTGGGCTGTGATCTGACAGTGAAATGTGACTCGGTTCCCCTACGAGCGAATGCGATGATCCAATGATCGTGGACGTGTGACGATTTCGTACTTGCCGAATTCCATGGTCTTGAAGAAATCGCGGAACTGTTGGCCAATCGTAGTCAAATCATG
Organism: Thalassobaculaceae bacterium; assembly: GCA_963422445.2. Classification (GTDB taxonomy): domain Bacteria; phylum Pseudomonadota; class Alphaproteobacteria; order Thalassobaculales; family Thalassobaculaceae. The sequence continues at coordinate 5,618,473 of OY729512.2, read as the reverse complement.
ATCGATCTCATTTCCTGGTCCCAGTAGCTTGACGTGGGGTTGATAGCGTCTGGCGCCGAAGCAGCTTGTCCATGCCGTACTCCGCTTGCGTTGACCCACAACATGCGAGGTCTCCAGAGAAATCATCCGATGTCGGAGAGCATGAATGTCCTCGATGGCGGTGTTTCGTTTCGTGAGTCGTATTCCAACAGATCTCTTCGCAGGTTCCAGTTCGGGGCGAGGATTCTCGCTTCCCGGAGCGAAGACCATGAAGCGCGTTTCCCGTGCATGCGCCTCGATGGAGACTCTTCGGACACGCTGAAACTGCTCCAATCCCGGCAAGTGGCGCCGGGCGTGATAGACGGTCAGGTGCAATCCCGATTCAATTGCACCGTCAGGAACTCCCCACGACCTCAAGAACTCCCTAATTCTCGCCTCGCATCGTCTGCTCAACCAGAGCAATGCGTACACCTCTGAATAAGGAAGCACATGTCGCCGCCGTTCGATCATTCGTGGAATCTACATTCGCCTTCGGGTTGTTCAAAAACTCAGTTGTACGAGCCTGATATCAAGACGTTGTCCTGGACGATCCTGGAGAAGTTGAATACGCGCCGGTGTCGTCAAGGTTGGGAGCTTGGCCACTCTCCAATTGGTCGAAGGCCATGAGCACGAACCGCTGGGTACGGTACTCGCCGAATTCCTTCATCTCGTTCTGTTTGAGGGACGGAAACGATAAGCTTGGAGCTCCTGCGTCCAATATCCATTCCAAGTCGGATCGGCTGAGTCCGTACATATGGGCGAAGATCGCATCAAGTTCGCACTGGAGAAAATGACGGCGCCCCTCGTTCCAAGGAAAGGGCGGGCCGTGATAACCGAGATCATTGGCAAAACCGGTCATTTCCTTGGATGTGTAGGTCAATTCCAGGGCACGCGGCACGATCAGTTGGACCCACAGATGCGCGCAAATGGTTTCGTTCAGATATGCCTCCGGTCGCAACACGGGGAGTTGTTTGAGGATAAAGAAGTTCATGTGGACCCCGCCGACAGAGAAGCGGGCTGCCCAGTCGAGAGGGAGGCTGTTCATGTTCGCCAAGACGAGGGTTGTCGAGATTGCTCTGCTGTAGCGGTAGTCAATCGCTGGTGCGCTATTCCCCAAGCCGATGCGAGGAAGACCTCCGGTAACTAGGGTCCGTTCATTTGTTGCATTCGTAATGTCACGGAAAGTGTGAAGCCATTCCACGAAGGCAGTTTGGACAAGTGGACCCCCGTCGCTCACTGCGGCGGCTCGCAGGATAGCCGCGATTGAAGTCCGTTCATTGGTGGCGTTGGTGACCTTCCTGAAGGCGAAGATCCAATGGTAAGAACTACTGCGGTATTTCCTACCGCGCCAATCGGAATCATTGTGACGACTCCAGTTCGTTCGTCGGTTGCTCGAGCGATATCCCGGAGAGCGAGTTGCGAGCCAGCTCCGTGAGAGTGTCGAATACGGCTCGGCTCGGCTCGGCTCGGCTCGGCTCGGCTCGGCTCGGCTCGGCTCGGCTCGGCTCGGCTCGGCTCGGCTCGGCTCGGCTCGGCTCGGCTCGGCTCGGCTCGGCTCGGCTCGGCTCGGCTCGGCTCGGCTCGGCTCGGCTCGGCTCGGCTCGGCTCGGCTCGGCTCGGCTCGGCTCGGCTCGGCTCGGCAAACAATTGTGCGGTCTCTCTGCCTATGTCAAGTCTTTCCGCGACTTCCATTTCTGGAACCCAGTATCGCGGAACGGCGACCGTGCCGGGATCGGATTTTTCGCCTGCCGACATCGGTCGGGCATTGCCGTTCCTGATATCTCTGCCAAAGACGCCCTCGAACGTGGCGAACCTGTGGTCATACTGATGGAACAGCTTTGCCTCGTACAACGGCAGATAGCGTTCGTCGCCACGGGTAAACACGTTGCCGTCAAGCGCCCACCCTTCCTCTTCCATTTCCTGGCGGGTTCTGAACAGCCCCGAGTCGTTGGACATATCGAACATGCGTTGAAAACTCACACCCCACGGATTCTCCTCCGGCTGCGAACCGTTGGCTTCCCTCCAGAACACGCCTGCGCGCTTGTACATCTTGCGCGCGATTTCCATGTCGCGCCTCGTGCGGAATATCGGGCACGTCCGCGTGTTGGGATTGAACAGCAAGAAATCGTCCGTGGACAGCGTGAAACGTTGCTCGGCTTCCTTCAACTGCTCCGCCTGGTGCAGGAAGAATGCGAACTCAGCTTCGGAAACCGGATTGTCCTTGCCGCTCAGAGTGAGGAGGCAGAACTTGATCCGGCTGTCTATCCCCGGAAATACCTTCTCCCGGTTCTCGAAGTCGAACAAGCTGACGAGCCTTTGTCGGGTAACGATGTGCTCGAAGAACGCCTTGGTGGAATGGTCGGTGGCGATACCGGTAGGCACAATCATGCCGGCGCGTCCTCGCGGATTGACGAGTTGCAGAAACGTCTCCGCGAACACGGCATAGGTGTTCAGGTCGCCGACGCCGGTCAGTGGGAATCGGCCACCGGTTCGGGCAAACTGACTCGCCGCCTCGGCTTCGCGCTTGGCGGTTTCGAACTCGATGAACAGTGCCTTTTCCGCCGGCGAAGCGTCGTCGCGATTCAGTTGCCGGATCAGATGGTCTCGCGCGGCCTTGTTCGGCGCGGCCGCAATCTCCGGCGACCGCAAGGCGAAGAACTCCTGTTCCTGCAGCTTGATGCGTTCCCAGGGCGGGTTGCCGAGAACGGCATCGAAACCGCGGTTCTGCATGATCTCGGCGAATGCCAGATGCCAGTGAAAAAAATCGCGCGTGCCTGCCAGCTTCCGCACGAGGGCCTCGACGCCGCGGCGTCGAGGCACATCGCTTCCCAGCCGTTGGAGGTCTTGGGTCTGGGGCACGATCTGCAGCGTATCGCGCGTCTTCGGTGCGAAGTACGCTCCGACGAAGAGATTGGCGCGCAGAGCTTCACGGGTCCGGGTGTCGTCGCGCAACGCGGCTTCCCAAGCGGCGCGCTTGCGCTCGACCTCATCCAGCGTTTCCTCGGGCATGGCGTCGAGGTCGATGCCTGCCACGGCGACTTCCAGCACGGCGTCCTGGTCGAACAGATCCTCCTGCTTCGGCTGCCGGTTTCGCTTCTTCAGATCCCGGCACACGGCCTTGTCATCGCCGGTCAAGGGCTTGTAGGCGTCACCGGGAATGCCGCCCGCCATGATCTCGGGATCGAGAATGCCGACCAGGCTGTCTCCCCGAAGGATGTGGGAGTCGAGGAATGTGAGCGGCTTGCCGGGCTCGATCGTCTCCATCCACAGCGCCGTCTTGCAGAGCTCGACGGCGAGCGGATTGCGGTCTACGCCGTAGATGCAATGCTGGACCACCTCGCGCAGTGCGTGTTGTCGCGTGGCTTCGTCCGACGTGTCGACGCCCGATTCGATGCGGGCGATCTCGGCGGCGAGACGGCGTGCCGCCGCCAGCAGGAAATGCCCCGAACCGCAGGCCGGGTCGACGATTCTCAGAGCGAGGATCGCGGCGCGCGGGTCTTCCGGGCGTGCAGCAATGGCCTCGGCGACAACCGGATCGAGGGTCGACTTGACCAGTTCGCTCACGAGGCTGGGCGGCGTGTAATAGGAGCCGGTCAGCTTGCGATCGGATCCCTTGGCTCGCTCTCCGTTACCATCGCCGGTGAAGGTGAATGTCCACGGCGAAGCGTCCACGTCGATGACGGGCCGAAGCTCCAGCAGGCTCTCGTAGACGGAGCCGAGCTCCTCGGTATCCATGTCCCTGTAATTGATGCGGGCGAGGCTTCGATCCGACCGGAAGAAGGCAAGGGTGCGAACGGCTTCGAGCAGGTGTTCGTTGGCGATGGCCGCGTCGTCGAGGTCGGGACACCGGTCGGCCCGGAACAGACCGCCAAGCGCGGGCAGGCCAAGGCCGGGAGCGCTCTCGGCGAGCGCCCGGAAGGTGATCTGGAGACCCCGCCAGAGATCCTGGTTCCGGTCGTAGTGGCGGCGGCGTAGGGCGCGTTCGCGCAGTCGGGACAAGGCGTAGCCATCCGCGAACACGGCGCGCTGTTCGTCCGTAGCCTCTGGCGTATGAAGCAGATTGCGCTCCTCGGCCGTGAAGAGAAAAAGCAGGCGATACACGAGGCGTAGGAGTTGCTGGAAATAGCGCTCCGGTGTGAGCGCACCGCTTTCGAGAGCTTCGCGCAGTTTGACGTTCGATGGATGCTGCAGGAAACCGTTGCCGATCCGACGCAGGGAATCGGTGACCCCGTCGCGGAGATTCTCCCGGACGCGCTCACCGGTTTCGTGCGCCTTGGCCCGCCAGGATTCGATGATGCAGCCCGACGGCTTGTCGTCGGCGGGCCGGAGGCGGGTGGCATGGGCGACGAGCCAGAGCGCGGCGAAGTCCGGGTAAAGCTCCTCCGCAAAGACGAGGTCGAGGTCGGCCTCGATGCAGGAGGGCCGTGTCAGGCTCGGATTGTCCCGCAGGATGCGAAGTTTCGAGCCGTTGGAAACCATTCCCCACAACGCGTCGTCCTCGGCGTTGAGATACTCCTGCATCATGCCGTGGGGCGCCTGCCGGCGGCCATCGTGCCCGAAACGGGGATCGGCCCTGTCGAGGTCGAATTCATGGGTCACGAGCAGGAGAGGCACGGCGCCGCCACAGGCGCGGTGCGTCAAGCTGAAGACGCGATCCTCCCGCACGACACTTTCCGCGGCGGTCAGGTCGTCATAGCCAAGCACCGAGCGCAGGAAAGGGACGAGCCAATCCTCGACGCCGACCTGCGTCGCCCGGAGGTCCTGGCGAGGGTGGCGCTCGGCATAGCGCCCGTGGAGATCGCTGGCGATGCGCCAGTACCGGGCGAGTTCTTCCTTGACCGCGAGCGATTTCGACAGCCCATAGTCGGCGCCCGTCTGTCGGGGCGCCTCGAGCGCGGCGACAGCTTGAAGGAACTCTGGCGGCAGGATACCGCCTTCGATCTTCAGGGCCGTGAACCCTCGACTTCTTCGCGCGCTCGCCACGGCTAGAAACTTGCCATGGGCATGAGGACGTAGACTCCGATCTTGTCGATCGGCAGGGCCGGGATGACGTTGTAGCGCAGGCCCCTGGCGTCGCTGGCCTCGCGGACGCGGCGATGATCCGCGAGCAACCGGCGGGCCTGCTCGTGGGCCACACGCTCGAATGTGTCTTCCAGGTCCGGCAGCGCTTCGAGAGCCTGCCGTACGAGGCGGGTCTTCTGCCCGTCCGGCATATTGCGCCCTGGTTCCAGTGAGAGAAGCGACAATGCATCGTCCTCGGTCAACAGTTCGGGCGTGGCGCCGCCTCGGACGGCGATTCCGAGGCATTCCTCGGCCAGAAGCGATTTGAGCGGCGAATACCGGCCGTCCGGGCATCGCCGTTCCACCTGGAGTTGACTGCGCAGGCGCAACAGGTAGAGCACGGTGCGGCTCCCAATGTCCCTGGTGAAGATGGCGCCGGTGCGGGCGCCGACCGCCGGCCTGTCGGTGTCGAGCGCTTGTTCTGCCACATAGTCCGCAAGTGCTGCGACCAGCGGATGAGCGCGGTGGATGCAGGTCGCGCCCACGGGCGCGGGTCGCGTGAACGCGATTTTCGCGGATGCTCTGAACCCGATGGCCTCGAGACGGTCCTGAAGCGGTTTCGGGAAGTGGGCCACAGGCAATCGGCAATAGCCGTCCCGCGCATCGAGCGGCGCCCCCAGGCGTTCGGCGGACAGGCGCACGAAGCGGGCGACATCGTCGGGCCCGCCAAGTACGGATACGGCCTTTCGCCACTCGGGCAGCACGTCGTCGGGCGTCAGACGTCGCTGGGCGAAGACCGTGCGTGTCATCCTGTTCCCGGCCGTCTGCCAGGCATCGTCCACCTCGGTCTCGGCCTGCCCGAAATCCAGCGCCATCTGGGTAGCGTGGGAATGGTCGCTGCCGTGAAGGAGAACGGCTCTCATGATGGCGTCGACGATCTTGTTGTTGTCCGTCGGCAAGGGCACGGAGACGCCGAGCTCCTTCTTGATCTTCTCGGCCTTGCGGAGGATCACGCGAAGCACGGCGCCGTCGACGGGATTGTTCTCGCCGTAGAGCATCAGCGCGCGAACGGTCCGGGAGGTTTGCCCGAAACGATCCGCGCGGCCCTCGCGTTGCTCATGGCGGGTCGGATTCCAGGTGAGGTCGTAGTGGACCACCGCGTCGAACCAGCTCTGAAGGTTGACGCCTTCGGACAGACAGTCGGTGGCCACCAACACGGGCGCGACTTGTTCGTCGAGGTCCCCAAGCGCCTCGACGCGTTCTTCGCGCTGATCGGAGGTGAGCTCTCCGGTGACCACGGCGACATGCGTATTCCCGGCGGTCAGGGTTTTTTTCAGTTCAGCGCCGACATAGTGCGCGGTGGCGATGTAGCGGCAGAACACGACCGGCCGGAACCCGTCCTGCACAAGGTGTCTCACCTCTTCGACCAGGGTCTTGAGTTTGGGATCGTTCCGGGCGCCGCGCAGAGCATCCGCCCGTTCGATGAGTTCGCGCAGGGCCGCGGCATCCACCGCCTTTTCGACGGTGCCGGCGGGCACGCTCTCGGTGAGGCTGAGCGAGTCGTCGGCCGTTTCGTCCATCACGGATTCGCCTGCCGCCCGATCCAGATTCGCGATCTGCGCCTGTTCGGTCTCGCCTTCGGCGGCCTGGAGTCGGGTTCGCAGGGCCAGAGAGGCGGCCGCCGGGCTGGAGGAAACGCAGCGCAACAACGCGAGCGCGGCCCACCAGGACATCCGTTGCTGCAGCTTCGTCCCGCTCTCCGCGCGGCGGACCATGGTCCTGGCATAGGCGAGCACATCGTCGAAGAGCCGGCCCCAGTCGCCCGTCAGCCGGTAGGTCGCTTCCCGGCTTTCGCGGACGGGGAAGGCTGTGTCGTCCTTCCATTCGGCGATGTCGCTGCGTCGGCGCTGCACGAACTGCAGCGCGAGGTCGTCGCGCAAGCGTCGGCGTGCATCGCCTTCGGGCGTGTCGGCCAGTTCGGCAAACTTCGGCTCCAGCAGGCCCAGCAGATTGTGGAAGGCGGTGTCGTCGCCCGAATGCGGGGTGGCGGTCAGGAACACCATGCTTCGCGGCGGCTCGCTTTCGGCGAGACCCTTGAGCAGGCGGTAACGCTGGTGGCGCGTGTTCGTGTTCGACTGCACGCAGGTGTGAGCCTCGTCGACGATGATGAACTCTGGACAGGCGCGCAGAAAGTCGCTGCGGCGCCGATCCGACTTGATGTAGTCGAGGGACACCACCGTGAAGGGATGGGCCTCGAATACCGATTCGTCGGGCCGCAGTCCCCGTTCCAGGCGGGTGGCCGTGCCGGTGCGGACAACCTCGGCGTCGATGCCGAACTTCTCCGCGAGTTCCTGTTGCCACTGTTCGCACAGATGCGGCGGACAGATGACGGTGAACCGTTCGATCTCGCCGCGGTCGAGCAATTCTCGCGCGATGAGACCCGCCTCGATGGTCTTGCCGATGCCGACGTCGTCGGCGACGAGCAACCGGACGGTGTCCAGCTTGAGGGCCATCAGCAGGGGCACCAGCTGATAGGCGCGCGGTTCGACATTGATGTTGCCGAAGCTGCGAAACGGTCCGGCGCCGGCCCGGAGCTTCAGGCGAAGCGCGTCGCGCAGCAGCAGCGCCGCCTCCCGGGAGCCGGGCAAGTCCGGGTTGGGGAGATCGAATGTCGCGGGAACGGGCGACTCGGTTTCGAGCGGGAGATAGATGAGGGTCGCATCGTCCTCCGCGCCGCCGAGCGGCCGGAGCTTCAGGAGATCGTCGCGCGTCTCCGGAAGAACCACCCACTCGCGCTGGCGCGCCCGGACCAGATCCCCCGGTTTGAATGCAATCGCCGTTGCCATCGACCTCTTTTCCGCTCTTTATTCGGCTGCCGATGTCGTGCCCGGCGCGAAGACCCAGCCGTACTCGTCGAAGACAGGATCCCATGATGCGCTGTCCTCGGTGAATCGCACGACCGTGAATCCCGCGTCTTCGAGCCGCCGCGTCACCTCGGCGTCTTCGGTTCCTTTGCGCTGCGCGCGATGGTGAGGGCCGTCGATATAGATCAGGGTCTGATCGCCGGTATACGCGAAGTCGGGCCGGGTATCGAAGTCCTCGAGGTAGGGCTGTCCCCGGTCGGGCAGGCGGTATCCGTTCTTCCTGATGTATGTCAGCCAGTCCTTTTCCAGACTCGAGCCGGCGATGTTCCACAACTCGTCGAAGCTGTCGCCGGCGCCCGGCGTATGGTCGAGGCTGCTGCGTTCGCCGCGCGTCAACCGGCAGAGCAGGTCGAGCATGCCCTCGTCCTGCCGGTCGATCTGCGGATGGTCCGGCTGGTTGTAGTAGCTGAGCAGACATCGATAGCAGCCGGCCTCGCATTCGTCGTCGCGATTGTCGAGGTCATTCCATCCCGTCCAGTCTCCCGACCGCGATGCGTAATGGCAGACTTCGAGCGCCTTGCGGGCGATCCGCGCCAGCGCGCCGGAGTCGCTGGCCAGGCGGGTGAGGACGCCCGCGCCGCCTTCGGCGGCCTCGTAGAACAGGATCGTGCTCCGGTCGTCGCGGTCGGGAAGCGGCTCGGCGGCAAGCTCCGCCTCCTCCAGCTGGAACTCCTGCTCGATGCCGCGCTTGATTGCGTATTGCAGCGACACCATGGCCGTCTCGGTCAGGTCGATCGCCGGACGGAGAACGAGGACGTTGCGGGTGTCTTCGACGTATGGCGTGATGCGCTCGACGGTCTTGCAGTCACGCACGCTATCGTCTTCCGCGTCGGTGGGCGCCTGCGAGTCGCGGGTCCATTCGCCGGTGTTGGCATCGACGCTGAAGCCGTAGACTGACTTCTCCTCGCGGCGGCGCCACCCGAGATTGATGCGCCACAGCGTGGCGGCCGGGCCGTAGCGCAGTTCCAGCAGCGTCTCGCCGTTCTCCTCGACGGCGACGCCCTCGACCCGCGCCCGGCCGTTCTCTTCGCTGAAGCGAAGCGTCGTGACCATCTCGTAACCCTGGCGCTGGCGTTCTTCCTCGTCCGAGGTGATGCGGTTCGCCCTCTGGGTGGACACCTGTTCGATGCGGTAGAGGTTCAAGATCGCGCGCCCGCTGTCGAGACGTTCGTCGCAGCTGACGCAGCGCTCGTACTCCTTCTGATCGCCGAAGTGTCCATAGCCGCACGCGGGACAGATGCGGGCGGCCTGCACCGGGAGACTGGCCGATGCGGTCACCCCGGACTCATCGCCGCGACTGGATAGAATGGCGCGCCGTACGCGATAGGTGCTGCCCTCGTGGTAGATGATGGATTGAGGGCCGAACTCGGTGAGTCCGAGGAACCGCGGCCGGCTCAGAAATGAATCCCGGGCCACCTTCTCGCGCCGGCCGGGAACGAAGGCCATCAGCGGCAGGCGCGGGAAGTTATAGCCCGGCAGGAACCCCTCTGCGGCTAGGTAGCGGTAGGTGTAGAAGTCGGAGTTCATGGTCGGTTTGCTGTGGAGAAGCAGGTTCTGCTGGGTAAACGCTTCGTCGTAGCGCGCCTTGGCTTCCCGGCGCTCCCGTTCGGTTGCTGCAGCGTTGTTGACGACATCGTTGGCGAACTTCATCTGGTTCGTTGTCGCGCGGAAGAGCGAGCGCCACCGGCCGAAAGCGGCATCGAAGCGGCGGTCCGCGGAGTTCGTCGCGCTCTTGAGCCAAGTGTCCGTGTACCAGGGCGCAGCCCGCCCAGAGAGGTCGGATCCGAGCGTCGCAAGAATGCGTTGCCCGCGTCGCTGCGCCTCGGCCACGGCCCGGGCGCTGCCGATCTGTTCCGCGACCTCGTCGTGCAGAGGCAACTTGTCGGGCTTCTCCCGATCGAGCACATCGCGTACGGAAGAGCCAAGAATGACGCCCGTTTCCGAGAGCCAGACGGCCTGCAAATGGCTGCGGATCAGGTCTTCATTGGCGAGGTCGATGTTCGGAGGATTGACCGCGCCGGCCACCATGCGGGTCGGATCGGAGAAGAAATACTGGTCGTGCGGCGACCTCGCCGCGCAGTAGGTGACAACCAGCGCCGGCTGGCCGCTGCGCCCCGCGCGTCCGCTTCGCTGGGCGTAATTCGCGGGCGTCGGCGGCACGTTGCGCATGTAGACCGCGTTCAGCGTGGAGATGTCGACACCGAGTTCCATGGTCGGCGAGCAGAAGAGGACGGGAAGTCCGGCCGGTTCCACCTTGCCGTCGACGACGCGCTCGCCTGACAGTCCCTTGCGGAAACGCAGTTCTCGTTCCTCACGGGCTTCTGCATCCACCTGCGCGGTGTGTTCTCGCGCCTCCAGTTGGTGAAGAAGGCGATCGTCGCTGTCGAGGAGTCCCGCCACATTCTCGTAGAGGTCGCGGAAGAATGCATTGGCTGGACCCTGGTACGCACCGGTGTCGTCGGCGATGCACCATTCGAGAACCGAACTGTCGATGCGGAAACCGATTCGGTCGCCGTCGAGGTCTGTGGGCTCGACATAGCCGTAGGTCGTCAGCACGCGCAGGATGTCGTCCACCACGTCGTTGTAGACGTCCTCGTCGAACCTGGATGGATAGCAGGGATTGTCGTGTCCCCAGAACGCCTGGGACTTCACCTTCCGGCCGAACGCGGACCGATGAGAGATATTTAGAACGCGATAGTCCGCCCGACGCCCGCGGCCGCCCGGCCGGGGAACCATGAAGGCGTGGGAGAACAGGCGTTCGTCCTCCGACAGGCCCCAAGGCTCCTTCAGCTCGTTGAAGCTTCGATTGCGTATCTGTTCCTGAAAGTTCGGATCCAGATAGATCGTCTTGATGCAGAGCGCTCTGCGCATGCGCTCCAGAAGCTCCCGGACGATCTCGAAACGGCGCTCCGGCGCGATGGAACCGAGCAGGGGATGCACTCCGCGCCATTCCTCCTCGTCCTCGCAGCAGTCCATGAGACCCCGGTCCCGGTAGCCGATCTCCAGCAGCTTCAACTGTTCGAGGTTCGGGTTGGTGATGCGCCAGCCGCGCTGCAGATCGAAGTAGAGCCGGTAGCCGAGAACATCGCGCAGCGCCCTGAGCGTGTTCTGGGCCTTGATGCCCTTGGCCTCGGGATTGGCCGCGTAGTCTGCTGCATCCAGGCGCAGGCGGGCGAGCACCTCCTGGGTCAGGAGGTCGTCGGTCAGAAGTCCCCCGACATCGCCTCGAATTGCCGCAAGCAGCGCACCGCGCAGCAGCAGGATCTGTACGAAGTCGTTGAAATGGCCCGCCTGGAGGCTGGCATCCTGACGGTTGTCGGTGAAGGCCAGAAGCTTCTTGGTGCGCTCGTCGAGGTCGGCGCCGATGAGATGCTTGAGTGAGGACAGCGCCAGAACGGTTGTCGCGGAGCTTCGGCCTTCGCTCGACAGACCGGAGAGCTTGGTCATGTCGCTCCGCACACTACCGTCGTAGTGCGCGTCGCAATCCGGGTTCAGACAGAAACGGAACGATCCCGGAATGAACCACGCGGGTAATCCATCCGCGGCGACACCGCCTTGGGTATCCACCCGCACACCGTGGGGACGGTAGCGGCGGAAATGGGATTTGAGCCGGGGCTTGTCGCCACGGAACTCGAGCCAGTCCTCCGGGTACTGGTTTTCAGTATCCGCAGGATCGAACATTCCCGAAGGGTCGGGCATGAGATAGCCGAACTGGATGTCTTCGTCGTCGTTGGAGCGTTCGGAGAGATCGCGGGGGGCGAACGCCTGCGGCTGCTTGCCGGCCAACCTTGCCCAGACGGGCAGGTATTCCTGACCGCATGCCCGGCAGAAGCAGAGCGAATAGAGAGGCCGGTTGCGGTCTCCGGGCTTGAACTGCTGACCGTGCAGGGTGAGATACCGCTCGCCCGGTGCTTCGAGTGTCGAGTAGGCGTTCCAGGCGCCGCTGATGAACTGATGCAGCCGGAACGCGAAGAAACTCTGGCCTCGCTCGTTCCGACTCCGGTGGGCCGTCAACAGGAAGTTCGCGAGATAGTCGCGGCAGCGCTTCGCGTCGAGACCGCTGTCTCCCGAGAGAGCGTGCGAGGCTTCGAGTATCGTCAGGGGCCGAGAAATCCGCTCAAGCCTGTCGCCGCGCTCTTCCAGACCCAGCTTGCGCTCCACCCAGGCCGCAACAGGATGTGTGGACAGCTCGTCGTGGGTGGGGGTCGCCGGTATCCCTCGTTCGATGGCGGCGCGTAGATCGGGTCCGCTTGCGCCCGCATCGTTATGGGTCACGGGCCTCAGCGTCTCGGAAACGACGTTGCCGGGATCGACCCTGGCGCCAAACAGGCGGCTCGCAATGCGCGCAACGGCGACGTTCCGATCTTCCGACGATCCTTCCGAGACCATGGTCGCGGAGGTGCCGATACAGAGAAGCCGCTCGTTAAACCGTTCTCGCACGCGGCGGACCAGCATGGCGACGTCGGCGCCCTGCCGCCCGCGGTAGGTGTGCAGCTCGTCCAGCACCAGGAACCGGAGTCCCGCAGCGTGTTCGCGGACCGCCTTGTCGGTCTCGTGGAACCGCGTCATGAGCAGTTCGAGCATGACGTAGTTGGTGAGGAGAATGTCGGGAGGGTTCTTCGCGATCCGCTCGCGCTCCTCCTGCGATTCCTGTCCGGTGTAGCGGGCGAAAGTGACCGGCTCTCCGCCTTCGCCATAGCCGAGCCGCAGATACTTCTCAAGCTCCTCGCGCTGGCTGTTGCAAAGCGCGTTCATCGGGTAGACGACGATGGCGGCGATGCCCTTGCTGGCGTCGCCGGCGCGTTTCCGCCGCAACACATCGTCAACGATGGGGATGAAGTAAGCGAGCGATTTGCCGGAGCCGGTGCCGGTCGTCAGCACATAGCTCTCCCCGTGCCCGGCGATGGCGATGGCGTCGGTCTGGTGCCGATGCAACAGGAGGCGCTTGCCGAAGGTGTTGCTGGCGTGCTTGAGCCGGAAAATCTTCGCGCACTCCGCATCGAGAGCGCCGTCGGCGACGAGGTCGTCCACCCATCCGCCCGACTCGAAGTTCGGATTCAACTGGATGAGCGGGGCCGGCCAGAAACGGCCTCCGGCATAGGCCGCATCGACCTCGCGGGAAATATCCTCGGCCCGGATGCTGGTGAAGCTCCGGGAAAACCGCTCGTATTCGGCGACGAGTTCTTCCCGAAAGGCGAATACATCCATCAGATGCCCTCCAACCGCGGAGCGTTCGCTTGGGCCTCGATCTGCGCGCATCGCTCCATCAGCGCATCGAACGACTCGCTCTCGTCGAGCAGCATGCCGTCCGCCAGCATTCTCGCGTAGTCGTCCGCGAGCACGGCGTGGGCGGCGCCGGAGGGAACGAGCTGAAGGTGCCCCGAAACCGCCGCTTCATAGTCGATCCGCTCGCCGCAGGCGTCGTTCTCGGTGAAGAACATCGCTTTGTGGCGGGCAACCGAAAGCGCGAGCGCGCGATCGGCCAAGGCGTTATCGGCAATGCCCGCCTCGTCGAGGCGTGCGAGATCGTGCCAGTGCCGAGACAGACGCTCGCCCCGGCGCCGCTCCTGGCGGCAGAAGACATGGATGGCGGTCGCTTTTTCCCAGAAGGTCCGTTCCGCCAGCATGACGGTGGGGCGCGCTTCGGGAAACGCGAGACCGGGAAGATAGGCGGCCGCGTCGCACACAACGGGCCGATTTGCGTGAGGCTCGCCCGTCGATCGGGCGCCGAACTCGACGATGACTTCCGGGGCAACAAAACCGCTTGTCCCGAACAACGGTTCGTACGCGACGTAGAGACGCTCCGCTGCCACTCCGCACCTCGTCACGAATCCGGCATCGGAGAGGCCTTCTTCAACAATGGGGCAGGCCTCGTCCCAGACCCATTGTGCGAGACGGGCACGGATGGCTCGCGTCCAGCGCTTCTCCTGGCTGCGCGTCGGCGGAAGCGCTTCGTCACCAGCGCCGGCCACCAGGTCCGACGCGAAGGCGCGGATGTCGTAGGTGACGTCGACATCTTCCGAGAAACGGCGGATCGCGCGCCACACCTTCGACAGCGACGTGCCGCCCTTGAAGGTCAGGTGTTCGGCGAACGGCGCGTCGAAAAGGACGCCAAGGGTCGCGACGACCCAGACGTCCTTTTCCAGAAGATGCGCCTTGTGGCCGCCGCTTCGTTCCGCCACCTCGAGGGCGTCGCGCCTGTCGTCGGGCGAGAGGTTCTGGAATCCCCGCTCAGCCATGCGCAAGGCGCGCGCTCAGGGGCTCCGCCATCCAGATCGGCATGATGGCCCGCGCCGCCGCGAGCTCTTCCCGATCGGCCTCCGAGAGCGTCGGCAGAACCGCTTCGAGGCCATCCTCGACCTCTTCGGGACCGAGCCATGTCAGGGCTCGGATGACGTCGCCCGCCTTTCGGTGCGGTGCCGCCAGCTGCCAGCGCGGGGCGTGACGCAGCTCGACGGTGGACGAGCCGAAGTGCAGCCGGCGGTTGGGACCGGAGGTGAGGTAGACCGCACGGACCGGATTCTGCGCGGTGAGGCGCAGGCAATTGGCCGCGGCGCCGCCGCACGGCACGATCGTTTCGCCCCACATCCGCGACAGCGCGGCGATCGCCTTGGCGACCCCGGGCGCCCGAACGCCGAAGCGGGTCTCGATCGGGCGCATGTAGACGCCCTGGCAGATCCGCATGAGGTGGTCCGAGCGCGCGAGGCGCGACAACGCCTGGTCGACGGCCGCCCGGTTGCCGAGGTGCAGCAGGGCGGCCGGACACAGCGGCGTGGCCTCCGGCAGGGCCTCGGCATGCTCTATGATGCGACGGGAAAGGCCGCGCATGATCGTATCTCCATGCTCAATCTGTCAGAAATCTAGTGGCAAGACTATCGAAATGCAACGCCGGACACAATCAATTCCGAGCCCGCACGGAGGGATACGGAAGACGCGTCGCGTGCGTCGTGCCATCGCGCCGGAACCCCGGGACGAGTCGTTCCGCCTACTCGGACCCTTGTTTCGGGCTGGATCCTGACGCCGCCGCGTCCGGGGACGGCGATGGGTTGATGGTGGACTCGGGCACCAATGTCGAAACGAACTTCAGAATTTCCTCGACCTCATCCTTGCGTCCAGCCGCGATGAGATCGCGCCGGAGGACCTGGGCGGCAAACAGCGCGGCCTTCGCAACCTGGATATCGAGCTCGGTGCGCGGCCATTCGCGCCGGTCGAGGGCCTCCATGACGAGCTCGACCACGAGCCGGTTCGCCGAAATATCTCGATCTTTGGCGATCTTTTCGATGCGGTCCCACTGCTCCAGCGTGACCCGGATGTTCTTCGTCAGCGTCTGTGCCATGGGTCCGCCCCTGCCGTTCTCCCGATTTCGATCGCCGAACCGTATGGCGATCGCTTCGATTCACACGGTGCGCCGGGCATCGATCGGGCTATCCGGAGGCGGCGACTCTGGCCCCGGAGAAGGCGTCGGCCAAGCAATCGGTCTGAGTGCCGTCAACGGAGGGCGCAGCCCCGCGCACACTCAT
The DNA here is from genome assembly GCA_963422445.2 of Thalassobaculaceae bacterium. Classification (GTDB taxonomy): domain Bacteria; phylum Pseudomonadota; class Alphaproteobacteria; order Thalassobaculales; family Thalassobaculaceae. The sequence goes on along the minus strand of OY729512.2, from coordinate 5,603,010 downwards.
TTTGAGTGCTTTGCAGGGTCGAGGCAATTTGCAAGCCTCGGAGAATCAGCGGGAAGGCTGAGCCGGCCGCCCGGCAAGTCCCTGAATCGACTGGCCGAACACGGATCGTGTTTCAGGTGTGGTCGCGGGAGCACTCACTCGGCCCAACAACGCCGTGTCGTCACAAGTCGTAGAAAACGCAAGAGAATGCAGGACAAGCGCGCGCTTGGCCCCCTTCACCTTCAGGTGAGTGTGGTGTGAGAACCAAGGCCGCCCCGGCGGTCGGGACGGCCGAATCGGCAGCATTGATGTTTGGGGAATCGACGCCGGGGAACCCGGCGGAGGGGAGCCGCCGCGGCGCGTGAGCGGGCGGCGGTGCGGCTGGAGCCGCAGGCAGTCGTGCGCAGCACGCTGCCGGAGGCTCGGGTGGAAGTGTCCACACTGGTGCGGACACGACTGCACGGCGTAGTGCGGTGCGCGGTGCGCGGCGAAGCGGGCACCGGCGACGCACGGAGTGCTGCCGCGACGGTCCCGAGGGGATGCCCGCAGCCGGCCAGAGCGAGCGAGGCGAGCACTGCGACGAGCACGGCGCGCAGCGCCGTCGCGAGGAGCATACGGCGGTCGAGCGACCGATGCCGTCGATGATGGCGACGACGGTGGCGGACCGGCAACGGCGGGGAGCGCAGCGAGCCGCCGGGCACGCGGAGCGCGCAGCGACCGAAGGGAGCGGAGGCGCGAGGGATACCCGCCCGAAGGGCCGAGACTGCGCAGCGGGCTCGGCAGGGTAGCCCGGTCGCGAAGCGACGCGCCCAGATTCACCTTACCGTCCGGCACACCGGTCAGCATCTTCGGCGCCAGCGGAATGACCAGCACCGGCAACACCGCCGGCAGCAGCATCCTCGTCACCATCGACCGCAGCGCTGGCATCGGAGTCGGCGACACCGGCACGATGCGGGGGAACATCATCGTCGTCTGGCGAGCGGTCTGCGGGGAAGGAGCGGCGGAGCCGCCGCGGAGCGCGGCGCCGCAGGCGACGCGCGAAGCGAAGGCGGGTGGCGGTCGCGGTGTCCGACCAAAAAGGGGGACCGCGCCGCCGGAGTGGCGACGCGGCCCGTGGTGGCGATGCGGCTCAGGCGGCGACGCGCTGGACCGGGATGCCGAGCGCGACGGCCTTGTCGACGAGGTTGTCGGTGATGCCGGAGCCGGGGAAGGCGATGACGCCCTTCGGCAGGAGGTTCAGCAGCGCGTCGTTGCGCCGGAACGGTGCGGCCCGTCCGTGTGCGTTCCAGTCGGGCTTGCACACCACCTGGTGGACGCCGTTGCGCTCGGCCCACTGCGCGGCGATGCGCTCGACGCCGGGGCCGCCGCCGTGCACGAGGATGATGTCCGCGTACTTCGCCTTCGCCTTGTCGAGGCGCGCGATGACGGCGCCGGCGTCCGAGACGTGCTTGCCGCCCGCGATGGCGACGAGCGTTCCCTCGGGCAGGTGCGCCCGGGTCTCGCGGTCCTTCCTCGCCCGCATGAAGTCGCGCGCGTCGATGGCGGCCGAGGTGAGCTTGCCGGTCTGCGAGACGTTGCTGCCGCGTCGCGGGCGCCAGGTGTCGCCGGTCTCGGCGCGGTAGGCGTCGGCGGCTGCGTCGCGCATCTTCTCGAACGCATCGCGCCGGTCGCCGAGGTTCTGCGCGCGGTCGGTGACGAGTTCCAGCTTGCGGGACTTGATTTCCGTTCCGTCCTGCTCGCGCTGGAGGTCGCGGAGCTCGGGGCTGAGCCGGTCGACGCTGCGGTCGAGGCGCCGCACCTGGGCGTCGAAGGTGTTGACGAAGCCCCAGAGCAGGCTCTCGCGCTCGTCTGCGAGCTGGAAGCCGTCGGGTCCGACGCCTTCTGCGATGATGCGGAACGCTTCGCTCACGGCGTCGAGCGCGTCGTCTTCGTCCCAGACCTCCCTGGGGTCGAACTCGTCGCGCTCGGGCGTGGCGCCGAAGAGCTGCGCGTTCTCGCAAACGGTAGCGGTGACTGACTGGGACTGAGAGTTGTCGATATCGAACATGGTGATCTCCTTCGATCGCTGAAGTGAAGAGCCTTGTGGCCCGTGACCGCCGGGGCCTACGTCGGGAGGAGTGCCCATTCCCCCAACGCCGCTCTTGGCAAGCGGAGCGCGCAGCGACCGAAGGGAGCGGAGGCGCGAGGGATACCCGCCCGAAGGGCCGAGACCGCGCAGCGGGCTCGGCAGGGTAGCCCGGTCGCGAAGCGACGCGCCCAATCCTTTCCCTTGCATGGCTGCACCGCCCGCCGAGCATCGGATGAAGAAGGGAAGCCACCGCCTCACGCCGCATCGGTGCTGTAGCGGTCCTCGTCGGAGGACGCGATGACGCTCTGCGCGGGGACGGTGTCGCGCAGCACGATGATGTCGTCGCCCACCGGTTCCTTGACGGCCTCGTAGAACGCGGTCCAGGCGTCGTCCTTGTCCTTGTGCGCGGAGAGCACGTCACCGGAAACCGACAGGTCCGTCGCGAGGGCGTAGAACACCGTGGCGTCGACCGCGAGGACCTCGTAGCGCAGCGGGATGTCGGGGTCGCTCTGCCAGAGCGTGGCGCCGGTGTGGCGGTCGAGCACGACGGTCTTGAGCTCGGGGTGTTCGCGGACCCTGCGCCGGGCCTCGTCCCAGGCGGCGCGCTTGTCGTCGATGCGCGCCGGCGGGTCGAAGAGGTCAATCCAGTCCTCGTCGATGGTGCGGATGACGTAGCGGGGTGCCATCCGGATCGTGCTCGGGTTCGCGGCGGCGTTCATGGACTCTCCCTCCTGTCTCCATGTGGGCTTGCCCACCCTCCCGCTCTCCTCTTCCTCCCGCGAAGCGCAAGCGGGACGCGGTCAGCGCACGCGCCCGGCGAGCGCGGCGGAATCGAGCGCCGTGCCGTCGCGACGCGCGGCGCGGATGCCCTCCAGCATCCGTCCGAGCCGGTTGGCGCCGCCGCCGTCGCGGCCGACGCCCCGGAAGGGGTCGCCGTGCGCGCCGCAGGGCGTGGTGTGGCGGAGCGCGCGCTCGCCGGTGGCGAGCAGCCGCGCGGTGTCGGGGCGCTGCGGAGCGAAGCGGAGCAGCAGCCCTGCGGCCCTGCGCGCGAGCTTCGCGTCGTCCCAGTCGTCGCGGCAGCGCACGGCGCGCCCGAGGCGTTGCGCCTCGCGCGCCGTCGCTGCGCGGCGGATGCGCTCGGCCGCCGCCGGGTCGGCGGCCTTGCCGGCCTGGTACCAGTGCTCGACGCTCGGCCAGAGCGCGCCGCCGGGTCCGGCGAAGCCGGCGGCGGCGAAGTTCGAGAGCCACCCCCACTGGGGGGCAGCGCGACCGGAACAGAATGGGCTGGTCGCAAGCGGCACGGGCGCGAAGCTCGGCGGCGGCCCAGGCCGCCGCGCGGGCGAGCACCGTGCCGTGACACGGCTTCGGATGGCACCAGCACGCATAGACGCACCCGTCGATGGCGGCGAGATCCGCGAGGGCGATTGCGCCCGAGCGGATCCGGCGCCAGAGCTCGACGCGGTAGCGCGCAATCACCTCGTCCCTTGTTCCGTCTTTTCCCACGACAAACGGGTTGCCCCAGCGGGTGCGGCGGTCGATGCGCACCGCGCCGCGCGCGACGGCGCCGGGCTCGTGCTTCAGATTGACGATGCGGGGCATGCTCCCTCTCCCTTCACTGCTCTCGCGCTCAGCCAAGCGCACACTCCCACTCCCGGGAGCCGGTGCGGAGCGGAACGCGGAGCAGCGGCGAGAGACGCGCGGCGAGCGCGTCGCGACCGAGTGCGACGAGGTCGTCGTTGAAGTCGTCGCCTTCGGGCACGAGACACAGGGCGGCGAGGCGAGCCCGCGCGCAGCGCCGGGCGAGGCGCATCGCCGCCCGCTCGCCCTCGATGTCGTTGTCGCGCGCGATGAGGAGCCGCGTCAGCCCAGGCAGAGGCGCGAACGCGCCGAGGCTTCCGGCGGAGAGCGCGGCGGCGGCGGTGATCTCCGGCACCGCGGTCACCAGCGAGAGCACGGTCTCGATGCCCTCGCCGACGAGAAGCGAAGCGCCGTCGGCGAGGCGGCCGAAGCGCACGGCGCGTCCGTAGACGCGCCCGAGCGCCTTGCGAGGCGACGCGACGCCCGCCTTGGCGGGCGAGCGGGGGTCGAGCCAGGTGCGCTGTACGCCGGTGACGGCGCCGTCGTCGCCGGTCACGGCGGCGACCAGCGCCGGCAGCCGTCGGACGGACGAGTCTTCGCGGTAGCGAAGCTCGGGGTGGAAGCGCAGCGCCGCGAAGCGGCAGCGCGCGAGACCCCGCGCGTGGAGATACGATTCCGCGTGGGTGCCGTCGATGGCGCGGCAACGCGCCCAGAGACGGCGCGCGGCTTGCGTCGCGTCGTAGGAATCGCCCGCGCCTTCCTCGCCCGTGGCCGGCGCAGCCGGCAGGGCGAGGAAGGCGCGGGCCTCGTCGAGCGCCGCGCGAAGCGTCGGCGCGTTGACGCGGTGGCGGATGAGGTCGAGGAGGTCGCCATGGGTGCCTTCGGCCGCATCGGTCCATTTCCCCGGTGTGCCGGGGCCGCGGAGGCGGACGTAGAGCGAGCGCCCGCGGGCGCCGTCGAGGTCGCCCGCGACCCAGTAGCGGCCCTGGCGCCGGCCGTGCGGCAGGTACTGCCGGCACACGACCTCGGCGCGAAGGCTGAGCGCGGCGGCGATGGCGGCCGCGTTCACGGCGCGGCTCCGGTGGGCGAGATGCGGGACTGCGGCATGACGGGACTCCTCTGGCCTCGGACGGGACGCCCCGATACCGGCCGGGCCTCCGCCTCCTGCCGGCGCCGGAGGGCGAGCGCGACGCGCGACGCGCGGGCGCGAGGCCCGAACGGGGACGGACTCGGGGACGGCAGCACGACAAAGGGGGCGACGCGCATGCGTCGCCCCCGTCGGGTCTGCCTTCACTCGTAGTGCGGCCGCGTCGCGGGGAAGTCCGCGCCGGCGTGCGGCTCGATGCGAAGCACCGGCCATCCGGTGCAGAGCACCGAGGCGGTCGGGTGAAGGGGCGGTCGGCGAGCCAGTTCGTTTTCGCGGCGCGCGCCGCCGTCGCCTCGTCCACGGTGCCGAAGGCGCCGTGGCAGGCGACGAAGCGGGCGGTGTCGTACCACCACCCGCCTTCCTCCAGCCCGCCGCAGGCGCGGTTCGTGAGGTACTCGTTGAGGCGAAACGGCCCGTCAGGCGCCGGGTGCTCGGCATTGGCGCTCGCGCAGACGGGGCGATTCGGGAATTCGCTCATGTCTCGGTCTCCTTGCACGGTGGGGGGCGGGACTCCCTCGACGCGAGCCCCGTTCACCCTCTCGCAGCGCGCCTCCTGCACCGGGGCTACGCTGTCAGCGTTCGGAACGTCGCGGAGACGCGCGTCGCGGTCGCGCGCGCGCTATCGGCGCGGTCGATGCCATGCATGTACGTCCAGCGCGCATGACCTGCGAGCACCAGCACCGAGCGGCGCGGGAGCACCGCGACCTCGTCGCCGGGCAGGGCGCCGGCGGCGTACGGACGGGTCGCGCGCGGGCGGAACCGCATCGGCCAGTCGGCGCCGAGCGAGAGCGAGGCCACCACGCCATCGAAATCGCGGTGGTCGGCGTGCATGCCGATGCCCTGGCCGGGGCGGTACTCGTTCACGATGCATTGCACCGGGAGCGCGCCACCGAAGTGCGGCCGGAGCCTTTGGGCCATCGCGGTGGCCCAGCGGGGGAAGGCCGGCGCGGGCTCGCGCGAGCCGCCGCCCCGGTACGCGTAGCGGTAGCCGTAGTGCTGCACGCGGCGGCGAAGCTCGGTGAGCCAGGGCGCCTCGTTGATGCGAAGGAGGATGCGCGCCTCCTCCGCGGGGGTGACGAAGTCCGGGACGATGACCGCCCCGAGGGCGAAGATGGACGTGTCGGGCGCCATGCTCTCTCTCCTGTCCGAACGATGCGCCCGCTTGCGAAGCTCCGCTCGGACTCCGGCGCGGGAGGACTCGAAGCCGCCTGCACGAAAAAGGGGCCGACGCGGATGCGCCGGCCCCGAGGTGGGAGGGAGGAGAGAGCGACTGCCCCGATCGTAGAGTAGGCCACTGGTTTGAGGTCATCTCCCCAGCGGCCCCTCGTCAAACCGTGCGTGCAGTTTTCCCGCACACGGCTTTCCGACTGCCTTCTTCCTGCGGCATTACGACTGCACAGCGCGAACGTACCGTCGTGAGAGGTCCCCGACGACCACCATGCGGTTCAGGTGAACCAAGCGGTGATATTCGTAGAACCACGACGGCGGGTGGTCCCTCCACCCCTTTGTCCGCTTCTTGTGCTTCTTCCTCAACATGATGCACAGGACCCAGACCGTGTAGTTGTCGATGCTCTTGAAATGCTTCCGAGAGTTGCCCGCTTTGAAGTACGCCCCCCATCCGCGCAGCAGCGGATTGAGCCGCCGCTGGATAAGGACGGGGAGCTTCCAATGCTGCCCTGTTCGGACGATTTCACGGATTTTCCCCTTGACGGACGCCATCGCCTTGGGAGCCGGGTAGTAGTAGGCTCGTAGAGCGCCGGAGCGCTTCGAGGGCTGCACCACGAACCGATGACCGAGAAAGTCGAACGGCTCTTCCTTGGCATTCCCCACCCTGGTCTTCTCCGCATTGAGCGCCAGACCCAACCGGCCAAGAACCAACTTGGCCCGTTCCAGATACAGCTCCGGATTGCGCTTGCAGAGGATTACGAAGTCGTCGGCATAGCGAACGATGTGGGCGTCGTGCCTTCGCCCGCCGTAGCCCTTCGTCTCCCAGACCTGATCCAGCCAGTGCAGATAAAGGTTGGCGAGAAGCGGCGAGATGACGCCACCTTGCGGCGTCCCCGTAAGCTCCTTTCGAACCGCCATGTCCTCCATCACTCCGGCCTTGAGCCACAGTTCAATCAGCTTGACGACTGACCGGTCTATGACCCGGGACCTGACAGACAGCAGCAATTTGTCGTGCGGAATCGTATCGAAGTACGACTTTAAGTCCGCATCGACCACCCAGTGGCATTGGAAGTTCAGCCACTTGTAGACCTCCCGCAATGCCTGATGGGCGCTTCGCTTCGGTCGGAAGCCATACGAGAAGTCCTTGAAGCTCGCCTCGAACAAGGGATCGAGGACAATCTTCACCGCCGCCTGCGCAACACGGTCTTCAATGACAGGTATACCGAGCGGTCGCTCGCCCCCTCCGGCCTTCGGGATGTAGACCCGCTTGACCGGTAGGGGCTTGTACCGCTTCGCGACGAGCTTGCGCCGAAGCTCGGCCAAGAACGTCTCGACCCCGATTTCGGTCTCGATGACCTGAAACGTGTGCCGGTCAATCCCCGGTGCTCCGTTGTTGGCTCTGACCTGCCGATACGCACGACGCAGCACGTCTTCCCGACACACCTTGTCGTACAGAACCCCGAATTTGCGTTTCGGATTAGCCTTGGCCGCCAGGAATAGGGACCGTTGCAGTACTCGCACCTTGTCTAACGGCGTGTTTTCAGCTTTCGCAATCACGCAGTGCCTCCTGCATCGAGACCCGTGGCAGAAGCAGGGGGCCTTCGCTCCGGGGCGGTTTTGTTGTCCGCCCCATCATCACTACTATGCCCCCCTCCGACTCCTCGTACCCGCGTCCCTTGGGATTTCGGTGAACGCCTTATACCCTCGGTTACACGGTGGGTTATTCCGTGACGGGCAGAGGTCTCGACTGTTCCGCTCAGTCCTATGTCCACATGCCACCGCCTATACCCCGAGTCCCGCATCCGGCTTCGTGTGGTGATTCATCCACCGGAGTTCTCTGGTCTTCGCCCCCGTTCTAAAGGCTCGACGGGACCACCCTACACCGCGCTCTCCTGACATACCCGCACGGCTGATATTTACGAGGCTTACAGCGTTCACGTTGCGTTGCGGCCTGCGGACTTGCTCGCGCCCACTGTTCAGGTCTGGGGCCACGTTGGTCGGCGTCGCTCCCATGGTCAGATCACTCTTCGCATGTACGCCATAGCTACACAGCCAAATCACCAATTGCTGCGGCAGGACTTTCACCTGCAAGAATCTGAGCGGCTTATCAGTCCACTCAGAAGGGGATGTCGTCGTCGAAGTCGTCCGCCGACGCCGGGGCGCCGCCGGCCGGCATGGACGAGCCGTTCGCGGGCGCCTGACCCGCGTCAGTCGCGGCGCCGTTCCCGTTGGCCCCGTTGGGGCGGTCGAGGAACTGGACGCGTCCGCCGGGGACGAGGAGAATCTCGGTGGAGAACCGGTCGCCGTCCTCGCCGGGCTTCGACCAGCGCCGCGTCTGGAGCTTGCCGTCGATGTAGACCAGCCGGCCCTTCCGGGCGTGCTTCTCGAACATCGAGATGAGCCCGTCCTGGAAGGTGACGATGCGGTGCCACTCGGTCTTGTCGACCCGCTCGCCGGTCTGCTTGTTGATGTACGACTCGTCGGTCGCGACCGACAGGTTGGCGACGCGCCCGCCGCTGGTCAGGTGATTGACGGTGACGTCGGCGCCCAGGCGCCCGATGAGTTCCACGCGGTTCAGTCCGAATGCCATGATGAGGCTCCTTCAATGTCTGGTTGATGACGATGGGTTGCGAACCGGTCGGGACCCGGGGCTCACTCTCCCCGGACCCCTTCCGTTCACCCTTCCCTCGCTTCACTCCCACTCTGCGTCGTCGCCCCTGGGGTCGAACGCGGCGGGCTCGTCGAGGATGTGGCGGATGGCACGGGCATCGAGGCCGATGTGTGCGAGCAGGGCTTCGCCTGTCTGGACTTCAACGTCGAAATCGAACATGGCTTGAGTCTCCTTCACGGATGCCGCGCCCGGCAGCCGAGGGAGACCGTCTCCCTCTCCTCGCGCCGGGCGTTCGTCCGGCACTCAGCCCAGCTCTCGCTCGATGACGGAGACGAAGGGTCAGGCACGCCGACGGAGGGCCAGGAGCCGCTCGCATGCCTGGCGCGGGGACATGGCGCCGAGGTTCATCACCGGAATGCCGTGCTCGGCCGCGATGCGAAGGCCCATCCCGGTGCCCCCGGTGACGGCGCCGCCCGGGGTGAAGGCGACGACCGCATCGACCGGCCGGTCCAGATGCACGCCGAGCAGAATCGTCGCGTTCCGTCCGTGCAGCCTCCGCGCCCCGGACGAGCAGCGATGCCAGGCGGGGTGCAGGCGGGCGGCGAGGTTGATGCAGGCCGCGAGCTCGGAGCGCCCAGGAACGACGCAGTCCGGGCCCCCGTGCCCGTTGTAGCCCGGCCATGGCAGGTAGAGCGTGCGCTGCCCGGCCGGCGCGCCCCCGGCGAACGCGGTATCGGCCCCGTCGGCGCCGCCGGACGCAAGGTGCCATCCCGTCCTCGCGAGCCAGGCCGCCATCTTCGTCATGTCGCGAAGTACGTCGGGGGGTGTCGAGCGGGAGCCGATGCCGGCATAGGTGAGGTTAGCCATGTCGCGGTCCCTCCGGATGACGATGGGCGCCGCGCCCTCTCTCTCGATGCGCGGCCTTCATCCTCGCTTCGCCGGTCTCGAACCCGGGGGATGGCGGAAGACGGGCCGGCGCGCTCAGAGGAGCCCCCTCTCGGCGAACGAGACACATTCGCTGTCGCCGACGACGAAGTGGTCGATGAGGCGCACGTCGACGAGCGTCAGCGCCTCGGCGAGTCGCTTGGTGATGGCGCGGTCGGTGGGGCTTGGCTCCGCGACGCCGCTCGGGTGGTTGTGGGCGCACACGATGGCGCCGGCGTTGTGCACGAGCGCTTGGCGCACGACGACCCGCGGATGCACGGTGGCGCCGTCCAGGGTCCCGAAGAAGAGCTCCTCCCAGGCGATGACCTGGCGCCGGTTCGTGAGGAAGAGGCAGGCGAAGACCTCGTTGCGGTAGCCCCGGAGCTGGGCCTCGATGTAGCGCCGGGTGTGGGCCGGCGAGGTGAGCGGCGCGCCGTCGCGGGCGAGGCGCGCCTCTATGCAGCGGGCGTGGACTTCATGCAGCGCATGGACGCGGGCGCGGTCCGCGCGGGGAAGGACGACGGCGCGAAGCCGGTCGTCCGGGTCGTCGAGGAGCCCCCTGAGCCCCCCGGCGGCGGCGAGCGTCGGGTCGTCGACGTCGATGCCGAGGAGCGCGAGGAGCTCGCGGTCGCCGAGGGCGGCCGGGCCGGCGCGGTCGATGCGGGCGAGGACGGACTCCGGCGGCGGTGTCGATACCGGACGCTTCGGCGCCATCCAGGCGACGGCGGCCTCGGCGCAGTGGGCGGGGGCTTGTGGGGCATCGTGTGACATGGGCGCTCCGCGGTCGTGTTCGAGGGGCGCGGCGCGGAGGCTCTCCACCGGCCCCCGGCGCCGCGCCCTCGCGGGCGCCCGCCTCCGGCTCGTCGGGAAGTCCCCGCCGGGATGGAGCGGCGGGACCGGTGGACGGCGGGCCGGCGGCACGTGCGCCGGACGGCGGATGGACGGCCGGCGAGACGGCTACCGAGCTGTCGGAAGCGTGGTGCGGCGGGCGCCGCGCCGGCCGCGGAGCGAGGCGGCGGGCGGAATGGCGGTGAGGAGGCTTGCGGTGCGGTGGACGGGTGGCGGATGCGCTACACCGGCGACTGTGGTGGCTGGGCTACCGGGACGCCGTCCAAATGGCGGGGGTCGGGCCTGGCGCGGTGACGGTTGCGGCGTCGCTGGCGGCGTGGCTGCCGGGCCCGGCCGCGCTCGCGCTCTCGGCGGTGGCGCTCCGCGTGCCGGTGTGGCTCGCCTGGTACTGGCTGGTGCGGCGGGCGTGAGTGCGGCGGACGGCGGGCCGGCTGCGCAGCAGGGGCCAGGGCGGGCTTATGCCCGCAACAGCCCTTCGATCTCGGACATCCGCAGGATCAGCATGAGGGGCTCGCGGCCGGAGAACGCACGGAAGCCGAACTTCGCGTAGAACGCCGCGGCCCGTTCGTCGATGGCCTGCACGACGACGGCGCGGGCGCCGACCACGCCGGCCGCGGCGAGGCAGCGTCCGGCCGCGTCGACAAGAAGGTCGGAGCCGAGACGGCGGGCCCGGTAGTGCTCATCGACCGCGAGCTGGCCGAGCAGAATGACCGGAACCGGGTCCGGCATGCCGCGCCCGACCCGCGACGACACCCGGCGCCGCTCCACCGAGCTGGCGGCGAGGCTGTAGAACCCCGCCACCCGGTCGCCGTCGCAGGCGACATAGGTGCGGGCGCCGCCCTTGGCTTCGTTCAGCCGCGCCTTGCCCCGAAGCCAGGCGTCGAGGGTGGGGACGCCCGAGGAGAACTGCGAGACGTCGTGGCGGGGGCTGAGCGGCTCCGGCGGTCCTGGCGGTCCCACTGGGGCCGGCGCATGTAACGCGCCTTCACGGCGGGGTCCAGCTCCACCGGCGCATCGAGCGCGGCGACGAAGTCGTCCCAGGCCTCGTCGTCGAGGGCGATGACGGGGCGCTCGTTCAGGATCTCGACGGCCGCCGCTTCGCTGGAGCGGAGCACGAACTCGGTGCGCGACACACCCCTGATCGCGGCCGCGCGGTCGATGACGGCCAAGCGTTCGCTGGACGTGCGGAAGTTCACCTGGGGCATGCCGGGCTCCTTCATCCGGGGTGTGGTGTTGGTCTTGAGGATATAGCGTTTGTATAGAACACGGCAATTGTCAACGTCGCCGACCGGCGCCGGGTTTCGACGGGGGCGCTCAGTGCCAGCCGTTGCCGTCCGGGTCCTCGTCCCCCGCGCGCATGGACGCGGCGGCCATCGCCGTCCAGGCATTGCGGTCCAGCCCGAGGCGCCGGTTCAGCTTGTCGCAAATCGAGAGCGCGTCGTCGAGGTGGAGCGCGATCAGGGCGGTGGGGACGTGGCCGGCGAGTCCTTCGATGACGATGCGGATCTGCTGCACCTCGGTCTCGACGTCGTAGGCCGGCACGAAGCAGAAGTTGGGTTCGTCGGGCAGGGTCTGCGCGGTCATTGGAGCGGTCTCCTTGCGCGGGGTGGCGGGGTGGCGGCCGTCGGGCCGGCGGCACGCACCCCCGCCGGCGTTCCCGGGGAGGGATGGTAGCGGACGGGCCGGCGCCGCCGGAGAGCGGCGGGCCGGCGATACGTCTATGGACGTATAGCGCGGGCGCGGTTCATGCGGCGAGCGGCCAGCGTTCGAGGATGCGGTCGAGGACGTGCGCGCCGGAGGCGAACGCGCGGGCGCGCCACGACACGATCTCGACCGTGCAGCCGATGCGCCGGAGTGCGGCGATGTCGCCGTCGGCCGGTCCCTCGATCTCGACGCGGTCGGCGCCCATGATGCGCCGGCGCGCGAGCCGCCAGCCGTTGGCGAGGGCGAGCGCGGCGCCGCGTCCCATGACCGCCTCGAACGCTTCGGCGCCGGTCATGGCGAATTCGCCGCCGAGGCCGAAGCTGGCGCGCACGGCCCGGACCTGCCCGGCGTCGAGCACACGGCCGATGAGCGCCTCGCCCGCGTCGGTGGTGAGCCGGCGCACCCGCATGTTCTCGAACGGCAGCCGGTCCCAGATGGGCAGCAGCAAGCCGGCGGCGAGCCAGAAGCGCGATTCCCGGTGGGTCGGCAGCGCAGTCGTCTCGTGCTCCCAGTGCGCGCGCCAGGTCGCCTCGTCCGCGGGGCGCCAGTTCGAGGCATCAAGCTCGGCCCGGGCCATGGTCTCGCGGGTCGCGGGCCGGACGAGGCGCGTCCGCTCCTGGACTCCGCCGTCGTCGAACATGCGCGAGGTGCTGCGCAGCAGGACGGCGGCGCGCTTGGAGCGGGCGTTCACGACCAGTGACGGCTTCCCGTCCGGTCCGGGGTCTCGGGCGCCTAGCCCGAGCGCGGTGTCGGCCGTGGTCGGCTCCAGCCGGTCGCGGCGGACGATCTCGACGAGATCGGTGACCGCCCCGGTGCGGGGATGCTCGTACAGCGTCTCGCGGCCGGCGATGTCGAGCGAGTCGGCGCGCACCGTCTCGACGCCGGCCTCGAAGCTGCCGGCCTCGACGGCCTGCTCGATGTTCGACTCGATGCGGGTCTCCAATGCCGCGAAGAGCTGGTTCTGCTCGGCGATGGGGAGCGCGAGCAGGCGGTTGAGGAACCGCGACATGGGCGGCAGGTCCTCCTTGAGGCCGCCCTCGTGGACGAGCTTGAGGCCGGTCGCCTCCTCGAAGTCGGCGAGCGACCAGCCCTCGATATGGCCGCGCCAGAGCGCCATGTAGAACTGGCGCAGCGCCGCCCTGGCGTACAGGCTCTCCAGGTTGTCGCTCTCGCGGAAGAGCGCCCGGTCGCCGCCCATCGCGGTCTGCGAATCGCGCTGGCCGCGCGTGATCGCACCGAGTGAGTCGAGCCTGCGCGCGATGGTGGCGATGAACCGCCGCTCGCCCTTCACGTCGGTGGCGACGGGGCGGAACAGAGGCGCCGACGCCTGGTGGGTGCGGTGCGTGCGTCCCAGGCCCTGGATGGCCTGGTCGGCCCGCCATCCGGGCTCGAGCAGGTAGTGGATGCGCCGCCCGGTGTTGCCGCAGGCGAGATCGGCATGATAGCTGCGGCCCGTGCCGCCCGCCATCGAGAAGACGAGGATGCGCTTGCTCCCGTCCATGAACGCGGCGGTCTCGGCGAGGTTGGCCGAGGCGGGTCGGGTGCGGAGCGCGAGACGCTCGCCGCGTGCGTCGGTGATCTTCAACACCCGGCGGGATCGTCCGGTCACCTCCGCGACCGCGTCGTGCCCGAAGTGCTGCACGATCCGATCGAGGGCGGACGGCACGGGCGGGAGCGAGGCGAGCTTCTCGATGAGCGCGTCGCGGCGCTGGGCGGCCTCCTGGCAGATGACGGGATTGCCGTCCCCGTCGAACACGGGCCGGCTCATGACGTTGCCGTCGTCGTCGGTGAACGGCTCCTGGAGCTGCACGGGGAAGGCGTGGGCCAGGAACTCGATGACGGTCTCGCGCGGGGTGAGGTCGACGTTGATGTCGTCCCATTCGGACGCGGGGATCTCGGCGATGCGCCGCTCCATCAGCGCCTCGCCGGTGGAGACGAGCTGCACCACGGGCGAGCGGCCGGAATCGAGGTCGGCCTCGATCGAGCGGATGAGGCTCGGGCACTTCATGCCGGTCAGCAGATGCCCGAAGAAGCGCTGCTTCGCGCCCTCGAACGCGCTCATGGCGGCGGATTTGGCGTTCTTGTTCAGCGTCGACTCCCCGTCCACGATGCCGGTGGCCTTCAGCGCCTCCTGGATGTTCTGGTGGATGACCTTGAAGGCGCCCGCATAGGCGTCGTAGATGCACCGCTGGGCGTCGGTGAGCGGGTGCTCGAGGATGTCGACCTCGACCCCGTCGTAGGAGAGCGCGCGGGCCTGGTAGAGCCCGAGGGCCTTCAAATCTCTGGCGACGACTTCGAGCGCCGCGACCCCTCCCGCCTCCATCGCGGAGACGAAATCGGTGCGCTTCTCGAACGGCGTCTCGCCGGCGGCCCACAGACCCAGGCGCCCGGCATAGGCGAGACCGGGGACGGTGGTGGCGCCGGTCGCCGAGACGTAGGCGATGCGCGCATCGGGGAGCGCGTTCTGGAGGCGAAGACCGGCGCGGCCCTGCTGCGAGGGCGCGACCTCGCCGCGGCTGCCCTTGGACCCGGCAGCGTTGGCCATGGCGTGCGCCTCGTCGAAGACGATGACGCCGTCGAAGCCGTGGCGGTCGTCCTCGTCGAGCGAGCCTGCGAGCCAGCCGACGATCTGGTGGAGCCGGGATACCTTCCCCTGCCGGGCCGGCGAGCGCAGCGTCGCGTAGGTCGCGAACAGGATGCCCTCCGGGAGCGGGATGTCGGCCCCCTGGCGGAACTTGCCCAAGGGGATGACGTCGTCGTCGCGTCCTCCGAGCGCGGTCCAGTCGCGGCGCGCGTCCTCGACGAGCTTGTCGGACTGGGAGAGCCAGAGGGCGCGGCGACGGCCCCTGAGCCAGTTGTCGAGCACGATGGCGGCGACCTGGCGGCCCTTGCCGGCGCCGGTGCCGTCGCCGAGCATCCAGCCGCGGCGGAACCGGACCGGGGCCGAGAGCGTCTCCCCTTCGTCGGTGACGCAGGACGTGTCGATGTCCTCCCCGTCCTCGCCTCGGCAACGGTGGACGGTCTCCCAGCCGGAGCCGATGCGGTAGTCGGCGGCGAGGTGGCGCGAATGGGCCTCGCCGGCCAGCACCACGCTCTCGAGCTGGGCGTCGGAGAGCAGGCCGTCGGTCACCACGCGCTCGGGCAGCATCGGGCGGTATGTGGGCGCGGGATGGGACACGGCGGCCATCGCCCCGGACTGCACGAGCGGGGTCGGATGGGCGATGGCGCCCGGCACCCGCACGACGCTCGGGCGCCACGGCTCCCAGGGGCCGGCGGTGGAGGCGGCGGCGGGCGCGCTTGCGCCGGTCTCCGGCGCCGCCGTCTCGACGGCGAGCTCGACGACCGGACCCCGGTCATGGGCGGACTTCGGCGACGGGGCGGCCGGCTTCCCGGTCGTCGTCGGCGCGACCGCGTTGCCGAACAGGTCGCGGCCGGCGGCGGCAGGCACGGGCCGGACCGGCTCGCGCTCGATGGGGAGGCGCGGCGGCACGTGCGCGATGACCGCGTCGAGCAGCTCGGCGGGGGTGGAGGCGCGGGTCTGGCCGTCTACCGCGATGCCGGGCTCGGCGCTCCGCTCGATGACGGTGAGCCGGGTGTCGAAGCCGGTACCGCGCCGGGCATAGGCGCGCCCGTCGATCGCCATGGAGAACACGGTGCGCGCGGCGCGGTCGGCGAAGGCGCCGCGCCAGGCGGCGTCGCCGGGGACGCAGTGGGACGAGGTGATGGCGGCGAGCCGTCCGCCCGGCGGCAGCATCGAGAAGGCCGAGCGGATGTGGCGCAGATCGGCGTCGTGGCGGATGCGCGCGATCCCCGGCGTTGCCGAGAACGGCGGGTTCATGAGCACGACGGTCGGCCGGACGCCCGGCAGGAAGTCGGCCAGCGCCTCGGCGTTGTGGCGGGTGACGACGATGCCGGGAAACAAGCCCGCAAGCATCCCGGCGCGGACGCTCGCGATTTCGTTCAGGTACAGGTGGCCGGCGGCGGCCTTGCCGAGCGCGCACTCCGCCATCACGGCCAGCATGCCGGTGCCGGCGCTGGGCTCGAGCACGGTGTCGCCCGGCCGGATCGCGGCGGCCCGCAATGCGGCGTAGGCGAGCGGCAGCGGGGTCGAGAACTGCTGGAGCCGGACCTGCTCCTCGGAGCGCTTCGTGTGCGAGGGCTCCAGCGCGGCGACGGCCGCGAGCATGTCCAGCATCCTGCGGGGGCCGCCCGGGCCGGCGCCGGCCCGCTGGCGCATGGCGCGCCCGTAGCGCTGGACAAACATCACGACGGCGGCCTCGGCCGCCTCGTAGGCGTCCTTCCAGACCCAGGCGCCCTCGGCGTCGCTCGCACCATAGGCGCGGGTCATGGCGTCGCGCAGCGTCGCGGCGTCGAGGGGCCGGCCGGCTTCCAGCACCGGGAGCAGGGTCCGGGCGGCGTCGAGGAGCGGAGCGGAGCCGTCCGGTGCGCTGCGCTCGGAGCCGGAGGCCGGAACGGATACGGGGGGAAGCTGCGGGCGCGCGGATGCGTCCGCCGCCGGGATGGCGTCGAGCATGGCGTTCTCCGAAGTGGAAGGGCGTGGAAGTGCCGGCCGGGCGGCGCAGGCGAGGACTCGCGCGCCGCTTCGCCGGGCCTGCCCCCGGCCGGCTGCCTCGCCTCGGGACGGCACGGGGCGGGGACATGCGGGATCAGGCGGTGGCGGCGCCCGGGCGCCCGGCGGCGCGGGCGCGGCGCGGTGCTACGGGGAGGGTGTGCGCGGCGGGCCGGTCGTGACCGCCATGCCGCGGATGGCCGGCCGGGTCAGCCGAAACGCCGGCCTTCCGCCGTGAACGTGTATTCGTTGACCTCGATGGCCTCGTCGACGGCGGCGTCGGAGGTGAGGTACTCGTACTCGCGTTCGAGCTGGCGGTAGAGCCAGCGCGCGAGGTCGTGCAGCGCCTCGATCACGGTGTCCTCGGCGCCGTCCGTCATCGGCTGCCAGGTCGGGCTGTCGCGCTCGACCTCGATCGCCATGCTGTGCTCGTGGCAGTAGCTGCCGCGCGTCCGGATGGAGCCGCCGAGCTGGTAGAAGTTGCACTTCTGGACCGCCTGCAGCTCGTCCGCGATGCGGTGCAGCTCCTCGTCCTTCGGCGCATGGGTGCGGATGGCACGGGCCGCGCCTTTGGCATGGCTGAACGTGCCCTCGAACGACGCGCCATCGGCCTGCGAGGAAAATCCCCGAAACCACAGATGGGGCTTCTCCCGCGTGCCGCCGCCCATGAGCCTCACGGAGCTGGTCCGGAGCGTCACGCCGAGGATCCGGCAGATCGTCTCGAAATCCTCGAACACGGCGTCGTACCACTCGTGTTCGAGACAGGTCCCGCGATACCAGGCGCGGGCCTGTTCCTTCGCGGTGTCCGGCAGCTCTTCAAGCTCGTAGACGACGGTCTCGACGGTGCGGGGCATGGTCAATCCTCCGGAAATGCGCACAAGGCGCGACGGCGCTTCTGCGGTGCATTGCAGGGGGAATCGGCGCGGCGCGGGTACTCGCTCCCACCGGTGGAAGGCGCTCAGTGCAGCAGGTCGGCGAGGCCAAGCCTCTCGAACGCCGCGCGCAATGCGTCGTGGGACAGCGCGTCGATCTTCATCGGTCCGTAGCCGCCCTCGTCGTTCCACGCGGCCAGCTCGCGGACCTGGCGGACAAACTCCTCGTCGGTCTCGCAGACCGTCGTGGTCACATCGCCCTCGCAGAAGTTGACGATGGTGCGCTTCGCCGGCGAGCACCACGTGCCGTAGCAGGAAGCGTCCTGGCGGGTGTCGATTTGTGCGAAGCCGTTGGCGTATGAGCATGGGCCGCAGTCGAAGCGGTAGCGGTCCGACAGCGGCCGGAAGTCTCGGGTGGTCTTCATGTGCATGCCTCGTGGTGAACGCCTCGGCGGTGGGCGCCGGGGCGCCGCCCGGATCGTGAGATGGCCCGGGAGCTTTCAGTGGGAAGCCGGGCAACCGGGCGTGCGGGGCGGGCCAAACGCGACGGCGATGTCGTCGCCGTCGACGGTGATGGTCACCGCGCGGTCGGTCGGCATCAGCCAGTGGATCTCGGTCCGGAGCGCCCGGGCGATGGCGCGCTTTCTGGCCTCGTCGGCGTGATTGGGCGGCGCGGCGGGGATGCCGGCGGAAGCCGGTCGGGGTTCGGCGTGGGTCTTCATGGTCGGACCTCCGGTGGGACGGGGCCGGGACGCGGAGGGCCGGGACGCTCCCGCGCCCCGCCTCCGCTCGTCCGGACGGACGCCGGCCGGGCTCCAGGCGGCCGGGGGCTGGCGGTTGCAGCGGATGGCGCGTCGGCGGTCCCGACCGGGGCCGGGGTCAGCCGCCGGCGGCGGCCTGTGCGGCGGGCGCGCCGAGGGTCACCGTCACCTTGCGGTCGCGTACCGAAATCTCCGCGCCCCGGTCGTGCGGGATGAGCCAGAACAGCTCGCGCGTGACCGCCTCGGCGATGGAGCTGCGCCTTGCGGCGTCGTCCGAGACCAGCAGCCGCATCGCGATGTGGAGGGCTTCCTGCTCGAAGACATCGCGCTGGCGTTCCCGGGAATCGGCGTCCGCGTCGTCCGAAGCCGAGAAGAACGCCGCGCGCAGCAGCTCCATGAGCTGGAACGGCTCGATGTCGCTGCCGGCGGTGACGAGCGGCAGGGCGTCGCCGACGTAAGCCCAGGCGTCGCCCGCGAAGGCGACGTCGGCGTCGAGGTCGAGGATGCGTCCCACGCCCCTGTCGGGCCGGACGGTGAGGCTCATGCGGATCGAGGCCGGGCGTTGCGCAAGCGGCGCCCCGGGCGCGCCGGCGCGTTCCGGCACGGGATAGCTGTCGAGCGCATACGGGCGGCGGCCGACGCTCGCCTCGGTGTGGATGTGGACGATGCGCTCGATCGCGTCGTACCAGGCATAGCCCTCCAGCCGGCGGTCGGCCTCGAACAGCCGGCCGGCAATGCCGCCCCGCTCCGCGGCCCGCCACAGCGCCTGCGCCTCGGGCGGCTCGGGGTCGCACGCCATCAGCAGCGCGTCGGGGCCGACCGATTCGCGCTTCGGCGGCTCGCGCCAGTCGTCGACGTCGGCGAGGCCGGGACGCCAGGGCCGGAGCTCGGGCGGCGGCGCGGCGATGTCGATGTCGGCCTCGTACGCGCGCTTGCGGTCCGCGAAGGACGGGCGCGGGTCGGGATCGGCGGCCATGGCGCGGTAGATGGCGAGCCTTGCGGCCTCGCGCATCTCTTCGAGGAACGGGGTCTCGACCGGCTCCTTGCGTGCGGGCAGCACCAGCTCAAGGTCCGGGCAGTCCACGATGTCGGCGCCGGCCGTCCAGCACTCGCCGGTGACCGACTCGACCCTGGGAAGCTGCGCGGAGACCGTGAGGCCATGAAAGTTGACGTCGGGGTCGTTGAGGCCGAAGCCGTTCCAGCGGTCCTTGAACGCGCCGAACACGAGGCCGCGCCAGCGCTCGACGTGGAGCGCGCCGTCGAGGAAGGCGCGGCGGTCGAGGGTCTCGCCTCCGGCCGGTGTGTCGGGGACGTCCTCGAACATGACGGGCAGCGGATAGTGCCGGGCCGCCTGCTCGATGGCCCGGCGGATGCGCTCGGCGTCCTCGGGCCCGGAGGCCCGGAACGAGACGGCGGCGCCGTGCGGCCAGGGCGCGCCATCGTCCGGATGAACCTCGGCCTCGGCCTCGCCGAGAAAATGCGCGGGCAGAAGCGCGACGCGCCAGCCGGGCGCGGGGTCGCCGTTGGTGGCGCGCGTCCGGGACGAGACGGTGCAGCCGCGCCGCGCGAGGCTCAGCATGCCCATCCCTGCCGCGTCCTCAGCCGCCACCAGGTCCTCGCTCCAGCCGTTCTCGCCGAACGACAGCAGGACGGCCGGATCGGCGATGCCGGCGCCGTCGTCGGTGACGGTCACCGTGAGGTTGCCGTCGGAGCCGGTGACGGCGACGCAGACCCGCGTGGCGCCGGCCCTGCGGCTGTTCTGCAAGGTTTCTGAGAACACCTCGCCGATGCTGGCGGCGAAGGTCCGGGTGACGCGCTTGATGGCGCTGTCGTGAATGCGGGCGCGGATGGTCGCGGTGTCGTTCATGTGCGCTCTCCGTGATGGATGCGGAAAAGGAAACGCCCCGCCCGGCGATGGTCCGGACGGGGCGCTCAAGCCTGGGCGGACGGTCAGTGGACGCGGCGCAGGAACTCGGGGATGTCCAGAGGGTCGGAGTCGGGGGCCTCGCCGTTGACCGGGCCAACCGTCTGCACGATGACGCGGGGGCCGCCGTCGGCGGTCGGGACCGCGTTCATCGCGTCGATGGCGTCGGCGAGCGACGGGTCGGCGGGACCGTCCTCGCCGCCGCCTTCCCCGTTCACCGGCTCCGGGCCGCCCTCGCCCTCCGCGACCGTGGACGCCTCATGGCCGTTGCCCTCGGCAGAGCCTTGCGGGGCCCTGGCGCCGTCCGCTTCCGGATCGGCGGTCCCGGCCGTGGCATCCCCGGATGCGTCCGGGGATTGCGCGGGCTTGGCGGCAGGCGCGGCATGCGTCGCCGTGTCGGCGTCGGCGCCGCCCGCATCGAACGCCGCGAACCCCGGCATGGTCCAGGCCAGCGCCGCGGCGTGCGCCGTGGCGCCGATGCCGACGGGCGGCGTGCCGGCGGCGAACGCCTCCTCCATCGCCCTGGCGAGGTCGGCCTTCTTGTACTTGGACCGGGCCGACGCCCAGGCGGCGCCCAGCGTCTGGCGGGCGATGTCGAGGATGCGGTCCTTGCGGATGCGCGACCACAGCATGCCGGCGGTGGGCCGGACATGTTTCGCGAAGTCGATGTCGAGCCGCGCGACGGTGGCCTCCAGCTCGGGCCGCGCGCCATGCTCGAAGGCGAGCTGGCCCTTGACCGTCCTCGCGACCGCAGCCGCAAACAGCGCCTCCTTGTCCTTACGGGGCAAGGCCCGGAGCGCGGCGAAGCAGGCCGCGTCGTCGTCTCCCTCCATCCACTCGAACGGCAGGTGCGACCGGTCCGCGAGCATCGCCTCGCCCGGGCTCCAGGCGGCGAAGTCCTCGTCGTTGGTCCGCGTGGCCGGGCGGTCGGCGGTGTCGTTGAAGGCGATGTCGAGGGCGTGATACGAGGCCGTGTAGCCGCGCGCGAACACCGCGCGCACGAGCTGGAACACCATCAGGTCGAACGCCGCCTCGAAATCGCCCGCGAGATGCGCCTTCACCAGCGCGGTGCGGATGGCGCGCAGGTCGTCGCCGAGCCCGATACCGACGCCCGCCTCCTCGCGCGCCTTCGCGCCGGGGTCGGCGGACGGAGCGGCGGGAGTGGTGATCGCCGGGCCGTCCACGCGGGCGGTCTCCGCGGCGCCGTCGTCGCCGGTGTCCATATCGTGGCCGTTCGTGGCGGCGCCGGTGTCCTTCGGCAGGTCCTCGGGCTTCACCAGCCCCTGGATGACCTGCAGCGTCCCGTCGCGCGCGACGGTGGCGATGCAGCCCGCCATCGCGAAATCTTGCGCGCGGAACGTCGCCCGCGCTTCGACCTCGGCCTCGATCGCACCCAGGCGCGTCGCGATGGCCTCGCCTTCGGCGACCAGATCGTCCGTCAGGTCGTCCTCGTCCATGTTGACGAGCTCGTCGTGGCGGATGCGGAGCTTCTCGATCTCGGCCTTCTCCTCGTCGGTCGGCTCGGCGGGTTCGGGATGGATGCGCCCGAAGCGCGCGGTGGCGCTCCAGTCGACCTCGACCATGGCCTCGGCCCACTTCCAGCGGGTGGCGAGCTCGTCGGCGGCAGCGGTGAGCTTCTGCATGGCGAGGTCGCCCAGCAGCTTCGGGTCCTCGAGCCAGACGCCGTTCTCGTGCTCGTCGGCGAAGAGGTCGCGTAGCACCGGGCCGCCCGCAGCCTCGTAGGCGGCGATGCCGACGAAGCGGGCCATAGGCGAGCCGGTGGGCACCCGCTCCTCGGTCAGCAGGCGCTTGACCTGCCAGGCCGACGGACGGTGCGCTTGCGCCGAGACCCGCTCCCACACCGCGCGCTGGCGGTCGTGGTCGGTGGTGACGGCGAACGCCTTGAGCGTCTCGAGGTCGATGGCCTCGGCGCGGTAGGCGTCGAGGAGCTCGGGCGCGGCGTTGCCGAGCCGCAGCCGCTGCTCGACGATGCGCTCGGAGACGCCGAAGCGCGCGGCGATGGCGGCGACCGTGACGCCGGCTTGCGCGAGTTCGGAGAACGCGACCACCTGGTCGGCCGGGTGCATCGCGATGCGCACGATGTTCTCGGCGAGCGACAGTTCGCCCGCGGCGCCGTTCGCCGCGATCTTGCACGGCACGGGATGGTCGGCGGGCAGCACGCCCTCCGCGGCCAGCGCCTTGAGCGCCGCAAGGCGGCGTCCGCCGGCGACCACGGCGAAGCGCTCGGCGGGAGCCTGCTCCGGACCCGATCCGGGGTCCTCGCCCGGCTCGCCGGCACGGGCTACGAGATTCTCCAGCAGGCCGTGGGCCTTGATGGACGCCCGGAGCTGTTCTTCGGCGGACTGGTCGGGCGGGGTCTTGCGCACGTTCTCGGGCGCCAGCGCGAGGCAGCTCAGCGGGATCTCGCGGATCGCGGAATCGGGCGGGGAAGCGATGTGGTTCATGCGATTCTCCATGGATGAGGGATTGCGGCGCGCGGCGGCCCCTCCGGCTGGCCCCGTGCCCGCCCGGAACGCCGCCCGGCTCCGCCTCCGGGCGGCGCCGGGTGGTCCGGAGGTCCCGGGCTGTCAGTCGGTGCAGTGGCAGTCGAAGTCTTCGGGCTCGTCTCCGGAGACGGCCTCGTCGAACAGGTCGCGCTCGGCCAGCGCCGCCGCCTTGAGTTCCGCGTAGGTCTCGCGGAGCCGGAAGCGCTTCAGGCTCGGTGCGGCGCGCCACCTTCGCCTCCTGTTCGATCCACCAGTCGGCGAGCGCGGGATCGTCGCGGACCGACCGGAGCAGCTTGCGCCGCCCCTTGAGGAAGCACAGCGTGCCGTTGCCGGCCCAGGACGGGATGCCGAGGTCGAAGGGCTGGTCCTTCCACCAGGCGAGCATGTCGGCCTCGCGGACGCCGACGTCGGTCAGCGGCAAGACCGAACGGGCGCCGGTGCGCAAGCCGCAGTCCATCGCCCGCATGCGCTGCACGCGCCGCCGTTCGAGCGTTTGAAGCCGAGCCGATGGCGGGCGTAAGCCTCGATACGGTCCTGCTTCAGGAACCCGGTGCAGAACCGGATGCCCTGGTTCGGCACGAAGCCCTTGCGCTCGATCAGCGCCGCGTAGAGCTCGCCATTGCGGGAGGCGCTCGCACGGTCGACGATGCGGGTGCGTCGCGGCGCGTCCCAGTCGTATTCCACCCAAGCGACCGGGACGTTCCAGGCGATGGCGCAGATATCGACGAAGTCGAGCGTCTCGGGCCGTTCCATGCCGGTGTTGGCGAACACGACCGAGACGTCGCCCGGCAGCCGGCCGCCGAAGGTGTCGACGATGTGTTTGAGCATGTAGCCGCCGGTGCGGCCGCCCGAGAAGCTGACGACCGCCGGGCCCGCGCAGCGGCGCTCACGCCTCGCGGCCGTCATGGTCGGTCAGGCGCATGGCGGGCGTCACCGAGACGAACAGCGGGTGGATGCCGTATTCGGTCTCGCCGCCGCCGCCTTCGGGCGGATGCTCGGTAACGGCGGCGATGGCCGCGGCGGGTTCTCCGTCCAGGAAGCGGGAAACAGGCAGAAGTTGCCGTAGCGCCCGCTCTTCAGGGCTTCGAAGGCGCGCTTGTGCTCGGACGTGATGTCGGTGTCGGCCATGACGGCGGTCTCCCGGTCGGTGGTCGCATGGGCGGGGACCGCTCCCGCGCCCCGCCCGACCGCCGCCCGGTCTCCGGCTCTCGGCGGCGCAGGACCGGAGGCGGCAGGCGGACGCGCGCCGCGGCTATTAGGGGAGAAGAGGCGGCGTCCCGGTCTTCGGCCTCGGTCCGGCCGGCCGCGTCGTCGAGCAGGCGCGCGGCCTTGCGCAGACCGGCCGCCGCCTCGCGCATCTGCCGCACGCTCGCGAAGGGCGAGGGGGGAAGATCGCAATCCGCCGTCCACGATACCCAGTGCGCGAGCTTCGAGAGCGTCGCGAGCGCGTCCGAAAGGGTCTGCGCCGGCGCGCCGTGGATCGCACGGGTCATGGCGCGTCGCTCCGAGCCCGCTCCGCCGCGGCAGGATCGACAAGGTGGGCCAGAGCGAGTTCCGTCACGCGGTGCTCCGCGTCGTCGAGACGACGCGGCAGCTCGCTCCGGGCGGCTTCGTGCGGCAGCCCCAGGGTGACCAGAAGCCGCTCCTCGGCGCGCCAGTCGTCGGCCTCGTAACGCCGGCGGCTGCGGCTCAGCAGGCAGCCGATCCGGTGGCC
Source organism: Thalassobaculaceae bacterium (assembly GCA_963422445.2). GTDB lineage: Bacteria > Pseudomonadota > Alphaproteobacteria > Thalassobaculales > Thalassobaculaceae. Next base: position 5,578,635 of record OY729512.2, on the reverse strand, counting down.
GGCCAGCCAGACCGCGACCTCGTGGCAGCGCAGGAACCGGCACCATCTCACGATGCCGAAGGACGGCGGCGACACCGGGCGCGGCAGGACGGCGGCCGTGGCCGCCTCGTATCGGCGCATGGCATCGGCGAAGTCGGCGCCCGGCCCGTCGCGGCGCCAGAGATATTCCTGGCCGGCGAGGAACAGCAGGGCGTCGAGACGGTCGCCGGGACGCGGCTCTCGCTCGATCAGGATACGCGCGGCGCGTTCGGTGATGGCGTCGTCGAAGGTCATGGTCGTTCCCTCCGGGCACGATGGCCGGCGGCGCGTCGGACGGACGCCCCGCCGCGGTGTCGGTCAAACGGCGGCGATGTCGATGCGCTCGCCCCAGGGCTCGCGGTTCCAGTCCGACGGGGGCTCGGACCAGTTGATCCAGATCACCGGGAACGGAGGTTCGGCTTCGGGGTAGCGCGAACACTCCATGTCGGTGAGGTAGAGGCAGACGCTGGGCCGGATGCCCTGTGCGTCGAGCCATTCGAATCCCGGCCGGAAGTCGGTGCCGCCCCGGCCCTTGACGACAATCTCGTCGGGCAGGTCGAACGCGGCATACTCGGCTGTGTCCTGCACCGCGGCGTCGACCTGGAGAACGATGATGTTTTCCGGCTGGAGTTCCGTGGCGACCTCGCGGATCTCGGCCCAGAAGGCGGCGAGCGTCGCGGCCGGCAGCGAGCCCGAGGTGTCGACGATGACGGCGACGGTCCCGATGCCCTCCGAGCGGATCGAGGGCAGGTAGAGACCCGAGTCGATGAAGCGCCGGTTGGGCACGCTCCAGCTGTAGTCGCTCCTGGCCGCGTCGGTCAGGTAGCGGCGCAGCAGCGTCCGCCAGTCGACGGTGCTGGCGTGCGCACCGCGGATGGTCTCTTCGACCCCGCCCGGAAGCTTGCCCTCGGCCTGCGCGAGGTTGAGCGCCTGGTGCATGGCCTCGTCCCACGCCTGCTCTTCGGCGGTCACCTCGGCCGGGGACGGACCGGAATCGCTGCCGCCAGCGCTCGAGGGGGCGTCCATGACCTCGCCCGTGCCGGAGGGATCGTGACTCCGGGGTGAACCGGATTGGCCGTCGCGCTCCGGGTCGCCCCGGCTTTCGCCGTCGCCGGCATCGGACGGTTCGCCGGATTCGCCGCCGTTGTCATCGTTCGGCTGCCGGCCGGCATCGTCGCCGTTATCGCCGTCCGGCTGTTCGCCGACGGCACCGGAGCCCGCTTCGCCAGCGCAGGTCGAGCCGCTGTCGCCACCGGAATCGTCCTTCCGCGGTTCCGGCAGCCGGTCGCAGGCTTCCTCCACGCTCATGCCGTCCCACGCCTCCGCATCGGGCGGCAGGGTGAAGCCGGCGTCGTGCAACAGGGCATGTGTCACGAGCTGCGACGCAAGCTGCCAGCGCTCCGGGTCGCGTTCTCCCCGGCGTGTGTGGTGCTTGAGCGCGCAGGCCAGCACCACGCGGGCGATCGCGGTCTCGATGAGATGCGCATCGGTGTCGGCGATCCACTGTGGCGCGTAGCGGATCTCGCGCCCGTCGCTCGCCAGCGTCTCGCGGCTCGCATCGGCCCGCAGCGGCAGCCTCAATGCGAGACTCCCGAAGAAGGGCTGCTTCCTCAGGAGCTCGGTCACGCAGCCGCTAACGCGTCCTGCGGACTCGGTTTCGACGCGGGTGGCCATCACGCGGCCTCCCGCGCGGGCTCGGCCGGGGCGCCGAAGTAGCCCGCGAACTTCTCCATCAGCGCGTCGGCGTCGCGCTTGACGCGCACGCGCGCCGCCGGGTCGAAGCTCTTCGACGGCCGCAGCGAATCCGGGTCGACGCCCGCGATCTTCTCCTTCACCTGCTCGCAGAGCCGCGCGAGATCGTCGTCGCCGAAGATGTTGAGGCGCGGCACCACGTCGACCAGATCGCGGATGTTCGAAATCATCGAGTCCCGGAACACCAGCGGCTTGCCGTTCCCGTCCTCCCGCAACCGGTCGGAGACCCGCTCGACCGCCTCGCCGAGGCGGCGGTAGAGGTTGCCCACGGCGTCGTGCAGACGCTCCTCGATCTGGCGCTCGATGTCGCGCTTCACGCGGTCGGTGTCGTCGGAGGCGAGCTTCGCCATGAAATGGTCGGCGTCCGGCACCGGGGTGATGCGGTAGCGGATGGCGAACTTGCCCCGCAGTGCCTCCTTCGATGGGTAGTCCTCGATGCGGAAGAGCCTGCCGAGATCGATGCGCGCCTGGTCGACGTTGTTGTCGTAGTCCTCGATGAAGCGGGCGCGCTCGCGCACCATGCGCTCCGTGAGCCCGTCCATCAGCTCGGTGTAGCGCTCGTAGTTGGCGACGGTGAGCAGCCGGCCCCCCTGGTCGTCCCAGGGCAGGGTCTGCTCGTAATGCGTGGTCCTCGCCTTGCTCACCGTCGCGGTGAGCGCCGCAAAGGCGCACTTCGGCAAGAGGCGCTTGTTGTAGCGCCCGGCGCTCGCGGCAGCGTCATGGGCGGCCGCGACGTGATTGCTCGCGGCTCGGTCGTAGAGCCGGCCGGACCAGGCGGCGATGCGCAGGCTCACGAGCATGGCGTCGTCGGTGAGATTCATGGGGCCTCCTTGTCGGTCAGCGGAGCGTCCACGCCGGGACGTCCAGGGTGGCGGCAAGCTTGCGTTTCGCCGCCATGAGGCTCGGCGCGCGCACCGCGTAATCACGCGACGGCGCGTCGCCGGCCGGGTAGTGGGTGACTCGCCAGACCATGCCTGCCTTCCTCATTGGGTCCGGGCCGCGGCCCAGCGGATGAAGGCTGGCGAGCGCTGCAGCGCGGGCTCGCGGCGGATGCACGAGCCGACCAGAAACTCGCCGACCTCCCGACGCAGCCGCGTGGCGTAGGTCACGATGGCGTCGAGGTTCACATCGGAAGCCAGCCGGTAGAGCGATCCGCAGAGCGCGATCAACGCGCTCGCGTTCTCCGGAACCTCGGCGTTGCCGGGATTGTTGATGACGGCCCTGGGGTGTGGGAGTTCCCGCCACACCTTCAGGAAGGCCGCGAACTCGACGGCCGCGGCCTCGCCGACGGCGCCCCGGAACAGCGCCCGCTCGGACGCCGGGTCGAGGCCGTTCCTGCGGCGCACGATGTTGCTCGCGAACTCCCAGGTCCGGGGACACGCGAAGGCGCGTTCCTTCGACTGCGGGTCGAAGTTGTGCAGGAGCTCCGGCCTCAACTGGATGAAGAACAGCACCTCCGGCGCGATGTCGTTGGTCGCGCCCCAGGCGCACCAGTCGGCGGCGTCGACCCGGATCTCCAGGTGAACGAAGCGGCTGGCGAGCGGGGTCGGCATGCGGTGCACTACCCCGCGGTCGCTCTCCCGGTTGCCGCAGGCGATCAGCGAGGCGCCCCCGGGCAGTTCGTACTCGCCGACCTTGCGGTCGAGCACGAGCTGGTAGAGTGCCGCCTGCACCATCGGCACGGCCGAGGGCAGCTCCTCGAGGTTGATGAGCCAGCGTCCGGTATCGTCCGAGGGCGGCAGGAAGCCCGGCGCCGCCCAGCGGGTGCGCCCGGCCTCGTCGCGCCAGGGAATGCCGCGCAGGTCCACGGGGTCGAGCAGGAGCGCGCGGACATCGACATACTCGCGCCCCGCGTCGGCGGCGACCTGCTGTGCGATCTGCGACTTGGCGGCGCCGGGCGGGCCCCAGACGATGCAGGGCTGGCGGGCCTCGACCAGCATCGCGAGCGTCGGGGCCAGCTCGCTCGGGCGCAGCGTGTAGTCCGCGGAGATGGTGTCGGGTTCGGTCATGGGCAGGCCTCCGGATGGCAGGGGAACGGCGAAGGCCGGGCCTCTCCGGCGTCCGGCCCTTCGCCCCTGCCCAGGCCCCGCTCGCGCTCCTGTTGCCGCCGGGCGAGCGACGGGCGCACGACGGCATTGCCGGAGAAACAGTGGCCAGGCGGTTGGTCGTGAGGCTCCCGCAACGCCGACGCCGCTGGCAAAGTGGCCAGCGCGGGCGCTCTCTGCCCGGACGCGGAATCGGAACGACCTGCAGGCCGATGGAATCGGCAGGTTCGGGCCGGCGGGCCTCTACACGTTGGGATCGGCGCCGACGGGCGCGACCGGAACACCGGTCAACGCCGGCAGGGGGGACGCGCGAGGGCGACAGCGTGTGGCCGATGCGCTGCTCCAGCGCGACGTAGTCTCGATAGAAGACTGGCCGGAGTTCGGCCGCGCGTCGCAGATCGGCGCGCGAGGCGAGGACGGAGAACAAGGCGATATTGCAGTGTTGGCCGCTCGTCAGCGTCTCGAAGACGCGCCGATGCCCGGAGGTGATGTCGGTCGACATGGCGGGGTCCCTCGATGATGGGCGCAGGGGGAGGCGCGGTGGCCTCGCTCGGCCGCCCGCGCCTCGACCGGCCGACCCGGGACTCCGCCTCCCGCCGGCTCGACGGCAAGCGCGCGGTCATCGTGCTGCGGACTATCGACTGGCCCGCCGCACCGGAACCGCCACGAGGATGGGCAGGTGTCGCGGCAGCGTGAAGGATGGCTGAGCCGTCCAAATGCGGCGTATTCGCGATGCCCGGGGGAACTCGCAGCCCCCACCCCACGGGCGGGGCGCAACGGGGCGAAACGAGGACAACGGGTTGGATGGGCCGTCGCCGGTCCGCGGGTCCGCATGCATGACGAACCTCGCCGACAGCGCACGGGCTCGGGGCCTACACGGAGCGTGCCTCACGCCGACGGACGGCTCGAATGCTCTCGCGTAGCCTTCTTGGCGCGCCCCGGGAACCGTCCAGGCTCCTCCCTGAGGGCCAGCAGGGAATGCCGACCAAGGGGCGCAACTCATTCCGGGACTGGCGCCGCTCCCGCGCCCGCGGGTAGCCTCTGGACCATGTGCGGGCGGTTCACTCAACGCTTCTCATGGTCCGATGCGCATGCGTTTCTGCGCCTGAAAGGCCCGGCGTTGAATCTTCGTCCGCGCTACAACCTTGCCCCGAGCCAGAGCGCCGCGGTGGTGCGGAGCGACGCCGATGGGCGTCGTCTCTCCATGCTGCGCTGGGGGCTCATTCCGGCCTGGGCGAAGGAGCCGAACATCGGCCACAGGCTCATCAACGCGCGCGCTGAGACCGCCGCGGCGAAGCCTTCGTTCCGGGCGGCGTTCTCGAAGCGCCGGTGTCTCGTCCCGGCCGACGGGTTTTACGAGTGGCGGCGCGAGGGTTCGGTCCGCCAGCCCTGGCTCATTGCCCCGCGCGACGGAGAGCCGATGGCGTTCGCCGGACTATGGGAGCGCTGGCGGATGCCTGAAGGCGCGGAACTTCCAGGCTCGCTCGCCGCGTGCCGGCCGGGCGATGTCGTCGAGACCTTCACCATCCTCACCACCGAGGCGAACGAGACCATGCGGGCGCTTCACCATCGGATGCCGGCGATCCTCTCGCCGGAGACGTTCCCGCATTGGCTCTCGGGAGAGGACGTCGAACTCGGACCCGCGTCCGAGGACCTGCTCGTGATGCATCGGGTGGGGCTCGGAGTGAACAACACGCGCGACGACGGCCCCGAGTGCGTCGTCGCGCTTGCGCCGGGGCAGGAACATGGTTGAGAAATGCCAGGGGCGGCGGTGTGCCGACCTCGCGGCGCTTGCCGGACGCACTCACTCACACACGATGCCGTCGCCATCGCCGTCGCGCATGTAGCGGTACGCAGGGTGATCGCGATGAATGGGCGCGATACCGTGACGGCGCGCCTCCTTGCAGGTAATCCGGCCGTTACGGTTGTCGTCGTAGCGTGCGAGGGCATCTCTGTCGTCGCCCGGATTCGTGGCGGCGCCGGGATCGGGCGTGGTGGTCGTGTGGCAGATCATGGGCTCCATCGCGGTGCTCCCGCATCCGACGAGAACCCGCTCCAGCGCGTCCGCCTCGCGGCGGTCGATGGTGAGGCCATAGGCGCGGCGCACCTCGACGATGCGGGCCGCGAACCAGCACCGGTTGCGGGCCGGAAGCCACTCCGCAGCGTCCCTGGCGCTCTTCGCGTAGCGGTTCACGCTCGGCGAGGCCAGGGTGAGGTTGCGAAGGTCCGTGGCGAAGCGCGTCCGGGTCGCCCGGTCAGCGGCGCACAGTCCCGAATCGTGAGCTTCGCTCGTGGCGACGACGTGTTCGATGTCCGTTTCGGTCGTGGAGGCGAAGCAGGTGCCGGTGTAGGGGCCGTAGACCGCACCAAGACGGCGAACGATCTGGCGCTCGATCGACGGTGGATAGCGGTAGTCGCGCTGCCTGTCGTAGGCGGAGCAGCGATGCTCGGGCGCCACCGTCAGGCCGCGCCACGTCTCGGCCCAGGCAGTGTCGGGAAGCGCCAGGACGGCAAGCGCAGCAAGACAGCACGCTGTGAATGCGCGGCGGGCGACCATGGTCCCGGTCATGCTGTCTTGCCGCCGCCCGCCAGATCCGCCCGGAGGCTCGCGGCGACGCGCGCGGCCGAAGCCTTCACCGAGTCCTGGGCGAGGTGGGCGTAACGGGCCGTCGTCTGCACCTTCCGGTGGCCGAGCAGCTTGCCGATCATCGGCAGGCTCTCGCCCAGCGCCAGGGCGCGGGACGCGAACGAGTGTCTGAGATCGTGAATGCGCACATCCTTGAGGTCGGCCCGCGCCCGCACGACGAGCCAGGCGTTGTTGAGATTGCTCAGCCGCGCGCCCGGCTTCGCGCCGACGATGACCCAGGGATTGTCGGGGAGACGCGGCAGGGCCTCGAGCACGCGTTGCGCCGCCGGCGACAGGGTGACGGACCGCGCGCCCGTCTTGGCGTCGCGCAGATGAAGCTCGCCCGCCTCGATATCCACGTCCTCCCAGCGCAGCGTGAGGATCTCGTTGCGCCGGCAGCCGGTGAGCATCAGCAGGCGAAACGCCGCCACCGCGCTCGGATGGACCCTGCCCTCCGCCTCGACCTCGTCCAGCACGCGCCCGAGGCGGCGGAACTCCTCTTCCGACAGGAAGCGCTCGCAGCTCTTCTCCTTGTACTTGCGCACGAACCGGCACGGGTTGCCGCCCTCCGGCGCGACCCCCCATAGCTCGGCCATGTAGAAGAGCCGCGAGAGCATGTTGACGACCTGGTTCGCCATTGTCGGCGTCTCGTGCAGGCTGTAGTGCAGCGACGACACCCGCTCGCGCCCGATCTCGCCGAGACGCAACTCCCCGAGCGCAGGCAGGAGATGGCGGTCGAGGATGTGCCGACACTGCCGCACCGTGGTGGGTTTGCAGCGCACCATCACGTGTTCCCGCATGTAGCGCTCGGCCACTTCGGTGACCGTCGGGCCGGCATCGGACTTCGAGGCGCCGTTGCCGAGGACCGGCTCGTTGCCGGCCTTGATGTCGGCGATGACCTGCGCCGCCTTGCGCCGCGCCTGCTCCGCCGTGATCAGCCCGTGCCGGCCGACGGTCAGCCGCCGCGACTTCCCGTCCGCGCGCGTCTGCACGAGATAGACCCTGGAACCCGACGGATAGACCCTCACGCCGAAGCCCTGAAGCTCGGAGTCCCAATAGACCGCTTCCCGGTCCCCGACCGGAAGCGCCTCCACGGTCCGCCGCGAGATCGTCGCGCTGTCGAGCCTTGCCATCGCGCTACCCCAGGATGTCCGCGCCGATGCTCTCGGCGACCTTGGCCGTCGACGCCCTGACCGACTCCCGCGCGAGATGGGCGTAGCGCGCCGTCGTCTCGATCTTGTTGTGGCCGAGCAGCTTCCCGATCATCGGCAGGCCTTCGCCGATCGCGAGCGCCCGCGAGGCGAACGTATGGCGAAGGTCGTGAAGCCGGACGTCGTCGAGACCGGCGTGCCTGCGAATGCGATTCCAGGAGTCGTTGATGTTGACCTGACGAGTGCCCTGCTTCCGGCCGGGGAATACCCACGGATTGCCGGCGACGCGCGGCAGCGCCGCCAGGACCTCCGATGCTGCCGGCGGCATCGGGACGATTCGCCCTCCGGTCTTGCTGTCGCGAAGCCGCATCTCGCCCGCCTCGAAGTCCAGGTCGTCCCAGGCAAGCCCCATGATCTCGTTGCGCCGGCATCCGGTCAGCACCAGCAGCCGGATCGCCGCCGCCGCGTGCCGCGAGGCGAGGCGCTTCGCGGGCGCGATGTCGAGGGTTCGGCCGAGCCGTGCGAGCTCCGCGGGCGTCAGGAACCGCTCCTTGTGCGGATCGACCTTGTAGCGGCGCACGGACCTGCACGGGTTCCGGCCGGGCGGGCGCATCTCCCACTGCTCGGCCAGGTTGAACATCTTGACCAGGATGTCCACGCACCGGTTCGCCACCGTCGGCATGTCGCTCAGCTGGAACTGGAACTCGAGGATGTTCTTGCGCTCGACGTCCGCTACCCGCAGTTCGCCCAAGCGCGGCACGATGTGCTTGCTCAGCATCAGACCGTAGTGCTTCACGGTATTGGGCTTGCAGTGCATCGCGACATACTCGCGCCGGTAGCGCCCGGCGAGGTCAGCTATCGTCGGCGGGGCCTCGGGCTCCGTCTCGACGGGAGGCAGCCCGGCCTTGATGCGCGCGATGACCTTGGCGGCCTCCTTGCGGGCCTGGTCGGGCACGATGTCGCCGTGGCGGCCCACGGTGACGCGTCTGGACTTGCCCTTCGAGCGGGTCTGGACGACATACACCTTGCGCCCCGAGGGGTAGACCCTGACGCCGAAGCCCGGCAGCTCCCGGTCCCAAAACACCGCGTCCTTGCCGTCGACGGTGAGGCGGTCCACGATGCGCTTGGAGAGGGTTCGGTACTGGCGTTCGGGCATGTCCCGGTTCCTGCGACAGGGGCCGTCGCCGGAGCGCGGATCGGATCGCCGCGAGATGCGGGTATTTTCGCGTAAGCAATCCGAAAGCGACCGGCTCGAAATCGGGGCGCATTGAAGCGCATCGGAGGCGGGAATGCAAGGGGCAAGCTGCGCCATGAAAATCGGGAATATAGATTATTTACAATGAGTTATATCAGATGAGCGCAAGTCCATGCATTCCGGAGCAAGTGGGTCAGGGTGTCGGATAGAATGAGTTTTCTTCTAGACACGAATGTCGTATCCGAACTGTTGCGGACGTTTCCGGACCCGGGGGTCGAGGCATGGGTTGGGGACTGCCCGGCGACGGAACTGTATTTCTCGGCGATCGGCGAGGCGGAGCTCCGTTACGGCGTCGCGATCATGCCGGCGGGCCGTCGCCAGGCCGCGCTTGCCTCCGCCATAGAGGGAATCCTGCGGGAGGACTTCGCCGGGCGAGTCCTGCCGTTCGACAGCGCTGCCGCTCTCGTCTATGCGGAGTTCGCGTCCGGTCGCCGCCGCGGCGGCCGGCCCATCGGCGAAGCCGACTGCCAGATTGCGGCGATCGCCCGTTCCCGCGGCATGGCGGTGGCCACGCGCAACGTTCGTGACTTCGAAGACATCGAGATCAAGGTCGTCGATCCGTGGACGGCGGCGTGAGTGGTACAACCGAGGCCTTCGCGCGGGTCAGGATCGACGCCCTGCTCACGGACGCGGGCTGGAACCTGACCGACGGTGTGAGCGTGCTGTTCGAACACGCGCTGCCCGACGGCACGCAGGCCGACTACGTGCTCTGTGACCGGCAGGGCCGGCCGATGGCGGCGCTGGAGGCCAAGCGGGCGAGCACCGATCCGATCAGGGCGCAGGACCAGGGAGGGCACTACGCGGAACAGCTTGGCGTGCCGTTCGTCTTCCTGTCGAACGGCGAGGAAGTGCGGTTTCTGGATCGGGAGACCGACGCCTACGCGCGCGAGATCGCGGGTTTCTTTGAGCAGGACGACCTCGAACGGAGGATCGCCGCGCGGCGGGTCCGCCGCGACCTGTCGACGGTCGCCATCGACCGGAGGATCGTCGACCGCGACTACCAGATGGAGTGCATCGAGGCGCTGTGCGCCGAGGTCTCGCGTGGACGGCGCAAGCTGCTGGTGGAGATGGCGACGGGTACCGGCAAGACCCGCACGGCGGCCGCTTTTATCAAGCGCCTGTTCGAGGCGGGCATCGTCACCCGCGTGTTGTTCCTGGTCGACCGCATTGCGTTGGCCGGTCAGGCCGAAGACGCGTTCACCGACCATCTCCGCGTCTATCCCTGTCACGTGCTGCGGCCGGGTCGCCGCTTCGACCGCGCCAAGCGCATCACAATCGGCACGCTGCAAACCATGATCGCGGGATACCGCACGCTCTCGCCGGGCTATTTCGATCTGATCATCACCGACGAGTGCCACCGCTCGATCTATGGCCAGTACAGCGGCGTGCTGCGGCATTTCGACGGCATCCAGCTCGGCCTCACGGCTACGCCCTGCACTGCGGACGCCGACAGGCTCTCCGATCCCGAGGACGGACTGTTCGTGCGCGACACGCTGCGCTTCTTCGGGCTCACCGAGCCCACCTACCGCTACACGCTGCACCGGGCGATCAAGGAGGGCCACCTCGTGCCCTACCGCATCTACCGGGCGATGACGGTGAAGACCGCCGCCGGGGACGGTTTTCCGGTGCGTCGCGACGAGCTCGACTGGAGCGCGATGGACAAGAATACGCAGGCGGAGTTCGAGGAACTCTTCGAGTCTTCGGACACCATCACGGTGGATCCGCGAGCCCTGGAGCGCAAGTTCACCATTCCCGAGCGGAACCGCGCCCTGGTGCGGGAATTCCGCGACGCGCACGAGAAGGGCTTCATGGGCCGGGATGGTGTCCGGCGCTGGCCCGCATGGGGCAAGACCATCGTGTTCGCGGTGACCCGGCGCCACGCCGAGACGCTGGCGGAGATGTTCGACGAGCACTTCGCGGACAAGAAGCCCCACCCCAGCGTGCGCTACGCCGACTTCGTGGTGAGCGATGTCGGCGGGGGGCCTGCGCCCGACGCCAGCGCAATCATCAAGCGCTTCAAGGAAGAGGACTACCCCAGGATACTGGTCAGCGTGAACATGCTGGACACCGGGTTCGACTGCCCCGAAGCGGTGAACCTGGTCATGGCCCGGTTCACCCGGAGTGCCATCCTCTACCGCCAGATGCGCGGGCGCGGCACGCGCAAGGCTCCCCACATCGGCAAGACCGGGTTCACGATCTTCGACTTCGTCGGCGTGACCGACTTCCACGGTGACGACGAAGGGGACATCGAAAGTGGTTCGATCCGTGACGCCGGCCGGCTGGCCGGGCCGGGCGAGCCGCGTATGCTGCTGGCGCTGGATGTGGACGACCATATCGACCCGGCGAGCCGCGACTGGCTGACGCTCGACGAGGACGGACGGATCGTGCGCACGCCGGAGCACGAAGCCCGCGCCGCGGGGATCAGCTTGCGCGTCGAGGCATGGCGCGGAGAGCATGATGAGTTCGACGCTGAGCAGTCGCGCTGGGCCGGCCTGATCGGAAGCCGGGCGAGGGCCGACGCGATGAACATGAGCGCCCTCGGGGACTATGATTTCGACGAGCATCCGCTCGGCGCCCTCGGCGGCTACGACCGGGCGCGCCGCGTGTTCGGCGGCAAGGAAGCGCTCGACCTGCTGATCACCGGGTTCAACGCTGTGGTGTTCGAACAAGCGGACGCGCCCGATACGCCGGACATGCGGAAGCACAGTGAGTAGCCCGCCATGCCGATGACTTCCGAACTCCGGCGCGGCATCGACCGCATCCGCGACTATCTGTTCGGTGGCGGCTATCCGAACCCGGCCCAGAACGCGGAACAGCTCAGCTTCCTGATCTACTTCTACATGTACGAGGCAGCGGACGCGGCACGGATGCGCGCGGCGCAACGGCCAGGCGCCGCCCCGTATCCCAGCGCTTTCGATGGCGACTGGAAGCTGCGCGACCCGCGCAACGCCCGCGAGCCTGACGCCGCGGCAGTGCCGCGCGAGTTGCTGCGCTGGTCGTCCTGGGCGGACGCGCTGAACGGCGAACGGCTGGTCAACTGGGTGCGCGAGGAGGTCTTTCCGTTCCATGCCGAGCTTGCGGCGAACGGCGTCACGGATTTCATGGACGGCGCCCGGCTTGTGATCGACGAGCCGACCGTGCTCACCCAGGTCGTCAGCCAGTTGAATGACCTGCATCTCGACCAGGTGGACGCGGACACCAAGGGCGACCTGTTCGAGCATGTGCTGCGCCAGATCCGGCAAGCGGGTGAGCTCGGCCAGTTCCGCACGCCGCGCCACGTCATCCGCGCCCTGGTCCGCCTTGTCGATCCCCGGATCGGCGAGACGATCTACGACCCGGCGGCGGGTACGGCGGGCTTTCTGGTCGGCGCGTGGGACCATATCCGGCTTGCTAATTCCTCGCCCGCCGGGATCGAGGAGATCGACGCGGAGGGCAAGATCGTCCGGCGTGGCCTCGGCGACATGCTGAACCGCGACGCCGTGAAGCGGTTGCAGGAGGCGACCTTCCACGGCGCCGACGTGGATCCGCAGATGGTCCGCCTCGCCACCATGAACCTGACCCTGCGCGGCCTCGACCGGGTGCGCATCCTGCGCCGCGATGCGCTGACCCGCTCCCTCGACCGGGCCGACAAGGCGGAACTCGGATTCCCGGCACGAGGATTCGACGTCATCTTCGCCAATCCGCCCTTTTTCCGGCCGGCTGGATCGGGACCGCATCGTCGAGGACGTGAAGATCGGGCGCACAGGGCAGACCGAACTACTGTTCCTGCAATACATGCTGAACCATCTGAAGGGCGGCGGGCGCTGCGGAGTCGTCGTGCCGGAGGGCGTGCTCTTCGGCTCCACTGGCGCGCACAAGGAATTGCGGCGCAGGTTCGTCGAGAACAACACGGTCGAGGCGGTGCTGTCCCTGCCCGGCGGGGTGTTCAACCCCTATTCCGGCGTCAAGACGTCCGTACTGGTGTTCCGCAAGGGCGGCGCAACCGAGCGCGTCATGTTCCTGCACGCCGACAACGACGGCTTCAAGCTCGACGCCAACCACGACCAGCCCATCGACCAGAACGATATTCCCGGTCTGATCGAAGCGTTCCGGGACCGGGAAGCAAGGTGGGCGGCATGGCGCGAGCGAGATACGGACACGGACTGGACCGAGAAATGGTGGTTTGCAGAAGCCGATACTATCCGCGCCGCCGACTGGAACCTCAGCGCCAACCGACATCGCCCTCAGAACCGGGCTAGAGTCGAACATCGCGATCCACTGGAGATCCTGGACGAACTGCGGGGTATCGAGACGGAGATACTGGGTGAGATCGACGAACTTGCCGACACGGTTCGAGGGGCAGTGGCGGAATGAGCGTGCCAATCGTTCCGCTTGGCAAGCTTTGCAAAATGGATCGCCAGGGACTTCACCCTAACGACCCGATTGCCTCGGGGCTCCCCTTCGTCGGCGTCGAGCATGTCGAATCCGGGAGCGGCGCTTTCAACTTCAATAACGGTTCACGTATCGGAAGCCAGAGGAGTACGACGTTTCGGTTCGACGAGCGTCATGTCCTCTATGCGAAGCTCCGGCCATATCTTAACAAAGTCGCTACTCCCGGATTTTCCGGCCGATGCTCGACCGAGTTGGTTCCCCTCCTCCCGCGGGAAGGGGTCGACCGCGAATTCATCGCATATCTGCTGCGACGATCAGAGACAGTCGAGTACGTCATGTCATCGGTAACGGGCGCGCGGATGCCGCGAACCGATATGAAAGCACTGATGTCGCTACCTGTGCAGTTGCCGCCGCTCGACGAGCAGCGGCGGATCGTCGGCATCCTGAACCGGGCGGCGAAGATCGAGCGGCTGCAGGCGCAGGCGCAGAAACGGTTGCAGGAGTTTATTCCCGCCCTGTTCGTCAGGATGTTCGGCGATCCCGCGACCAACCCGATGGGGTGGGAAACTGCATCTCTTGGTGAACTGTGTACGGTCGTCGGTGGTGGAACGCCTCATCGTAAAAACACCGCCTATTTCGGCGGTTTAATTCCTTGGGCGACACCTACCGACATAACGGCGCTTCGCGGCATTTCGATAGAATCCACAAAGGAAACGATCACCGAAGCAGGCTTGCGCGCAGGCAGCGTTCGCCTTGTGCCGACCGGCACTGTTCTCCTGACCAGCCGCGCGACCATCGGCAACACTGCCATCGCTGCCGTTCCCATGGCCACAAATCAGGGTTTCGCCAATTTCATATGCGGCAAGCGCCTGTTGCCGGAGCATCTCGCCATTTGGCTCCATCTGCGACGGGGGTATCTGATTCAACTGGCTGGAGGAACCACCTTCAAGGAAATCTCCAAGTCCGCTTTGAAGAAAATAGCAATCCCCCTGCCACCCCTCGACGAACAGCACCGCTTCGCCGCTCTGACTCACAAAGCGTTCGATGCGTCGGAGAAATTCCGGCACGCCACCACATCGGCAGCTACACTCTCCTCTTCCCTCATATCTCGGCTGCTAAAGAGCGACACGTGACCGAGTTTGTGGACAGCAAGGGAAGAAAGGATGTCCAGAATTCACTCTATTCTGGACATCCGAGATGCCGAATGATCAAGTTCAGGATCAGGCGAACAAGGAATACTGAATACGCCAATACCGAGCAGGCGCAACGGCACGGGAAACCTAGGAGTTACCAAATTGACGGCTGAAAATGTACTCGGCATAGGGGTACAACCTCCGGGTGGTGCGCGCTTCTATCGGTGCGCACTTCAAGTGAATCCGCATCACTATGTGCAGACCTATCGTGGACAGGCTACCCAAGGAGACGAACTCAGCCACGCGCAGGAAATCGTTGACAAGGCAGTGGAGTCGGGCATCGAGGTGCTTGCCATCACGGACCACAATAGCGTGGACGGTATCTCGGCCTTTCGATCTGCATCGCTCAATCGTGCGGTTCATATCTTCCCGGGCTTTGAGTTGTCCTCATCCGAGGGTGTACATCTGCTGTGCCTGTACCCGCCGAACACGACCGACGACCAGCTCGGCCGGTATCTTGGAGAGTTTGGCATCCGCAACACGAGCCCATCCACCGAACTTGCCGCCAAGACATTCTCGGAAATTCTCGACGCCGTTCACAGTCAGAGCGGGATTGCCATTGCGGCGCACGTGACCAACAACGGTGGCCTGCTCAAAATCTTGTCTGGTCAGGCGCGAGTTCGCGCCTGGCGGGATGAGAACCTCCTGGCGGTCCAGATTCCGGGTTCAATCGAGGATTTACCGCAACACATTCGTCCAATCGTCGAGAATCGGAACGTCGAGTATCGTCGCACTCACGCCCCAGACGATGGTCTCGCAATCGCTGTCATCAACGCCATGGACATTGTGAAATCCGGGCAGCTCGACGCGCCGTCCGCGACATGCTGGATCAAGATGCAGGAAGTAACCATAGACGGACTGCGTCAAGCCTTCCTCGACCCAGGCTCGCGCGTTCGACTGAACCCCAAGGAAGGGAGTTTTTCACCCGACGAGCACGTGGAGATAGTGACCGTAGGTTGGGAAGGCGGATTCCTTGACGGCGTGACCGTCCGCCTCAACCCCAATCTGAATGTTCTCATCGGTGGGCGCGGCACCGGCAAGTCGACTGTTGTGGAGAGCATCCGTAGCGCGTTCGGACTCGACCCAGTTGGTGACGAGGCACGAAAGGCGCGTGACGGCATCATGCGCCAAGTGCTGCGCAACGGCACAAGAATCTCTCTGCTCGTTCGGGTACAGCGCCCCGCGATTCACGAATATCGTATCGAGCGAACTATCCCCAATCCGCCGCTGGTTCGGGATGCGAGCGGCGAGGTGCTGCATCGCGCGCCAATCGACATCCTTCCCAGAGTCGAAGTCTACGGTCAGCATGAGATATCGGAGCTTGCGAGAAGCCCGCACAATCTCACCCGCTTGCTCAATCGCTTCGTTACGCACGATGAGTCCCTCGCTCGCCGGAAGACATCTGTGAGGCGCGACCTCGAAAAGAACCGCC
This sequence comes from Thalassobaculaceae bacterium, assembly GCA_963422445.2. Classification (GTDB taxonomy): domain Bacteria; phylum Pseudomonadota; class Alphaproteobacteria; order Thalassobaculales; family Thalassobaculaceae. Next base: position 5,562,792 of record OY729512.2, on the reverse strand, counting down.
GCGCTTCCGGGGCTGGAGGAAACACTCAAGCGATTCCAGGAAGTGGGCCTTGAGGAGCGCTTGCGTGAGCAGAGCCTGCTTGTGCGCGAGGAAGGGGTGCTTGATTCGGTTCCTCAACGCCTGGCGCCGTTTCGGGAGGCACTGGAGATTCTCCGAAGAGAGCTGCCAATCGACCTTGCCTTCTTGTCAAGGCGTGCGCTTGAGGATCTTCCGGGCCGAGACATTCTTTCTCAGGTGACTAGGGCGCTCTCGGATGTGGAGGCGGAAATGGGGCCCATTACCGAAAGTATGGAGAGGGCGCTGACACGCGCGGATCACGGCATCGACCAAGTGCGGATCGCCTGGGAAGTACGACGGCAACAGGTTCAGGCTATGTACGAACGGATTCTGCGAGAGCTGCAGAAATCGCGCGTAGACGGGGAAGAATTCATCCACCTTCGCCGCCAGATCGAGGAGTTGCGCCCGCTTCAAGAGCGCCTTGCACTTCTGCGGCGATTGGAGAAGGAGCACGCAAACCAACGTCGCACGCTGCTTGCCGAGCGGGAAGACATCAAGACCGCCGAGTTTCGCACGTTGCACGATACGGCAAGGAAGGTCAGCAGCCAACTTCGCAATCGCGTAAAGGTGGAGGTGACGGGCGCGGGCAATCGTGAACCGCTCTTCGAGCTGCTGCGTGACGAGATCGGCGGGCGTATGTCGGAGGCCGTCGAGAGCCTGCGGCAGGCTCCCGAACTGTCCCTTACACAATTCGTCGACGCCTGCCGATCCGGATCCGAAGCGTTGCGCAAAACCTACAGCATCACACCCCGCCAAGCGGAACGTCTCGCGGACAGCAAGGACGACGTACTCATGCGGATCGAGGAGCTGGAGCTCGCGCCGACGACGACCATCCGTCTCAACACCGCGCCAGCGGAAGAACCGCCCGTGTGGCAACCTTTGGAAGATCTTTCTACAGGACAGAAGGCGACGGCGGTACTCCTGCTCCTGCTACTCGAGTCCGGCGCTCCGCTGATTGTCGACCAGCCGGAGGACGACCTCGATAATCGCTTCATCACCGAAGGCATCGTGCCGCGCATGCGTGAGGAGAAGCAGCGCAGGCAGTTCATCTTCTCGACCCACAACGCGAACATTCCCGTGCTCGGCGACGCCGAATTGATCGTCGGTTTGTCGGCCGCCGGTGAAGCGGACAGCGGGCGCAGAGGGCGGGCGCGAATCGCCCCCGAGCACATCGGATCGATCGACTCCCGATCCGTGCGCGAGCTCGTGGAAGAAATTCTCGAGGGCGGTCGCGCGGCGTTCGAGACGCGCCGTCGGAAGTACGGTTTCTGAGTGATGAACAAAACGGAACTACTCGAACACATCGCCAATCGCGAGAACTCGCGCGTGGAATTCAAGCGCGACGATTGTCGTCCGGATGATCTCGCGACGGAGATGGCCGCGCTGCTGAATCTCGAAGGCGGCATCATTCTGCTCGGGGTGGAGGATGATGGACGGATTTCCGGGCTGACCAGAAGCCGCAGGGCTGCGGAGGAATGGGTGATGAACATTGCCCGCCAGAACCTTCAGCCCGCCATTATCCCCATCTGGACCTGCATGGAGATGGAGTGTGACAAGGAGGTGGGGATTGTCGAGCTTGCCGCTGACAGCCCGGGAAAGCCGTACAAGGCAAGACGAGGAAAGGCATGGGTGACGTTCACGCGAGTCGGCAGCAATTCCCGGGAGTCGACACGTGAGGAAGAAAGTCGGCTCTACCAGGCGGCCCGGCTGGTCCGGTACGAGATCAAGGCGGTACCGGACACCGGACCGGAAGGTTTCGACATGGATCGAATCGAGAACTATTACCGGGACGTCTTGAACCGATTAGTACCGACTCGGGCAAACTTGGATAGCTGGCGGCGACTCTTGCTCAACTCGGACCTTCTGGTTGCGGCGGGAGACGATGTTGTTGTATCGGTCGCCGGGCTCCTGCTGTTCGGCGATCACCCGAACCGCCGCCTGCCGCAGGCCGGCGTGACCGCGGTGGCGTTTCCCGGTTCTAGGAAGGACTACGATACGGTCGATGAAGAGCGGATTCGGGGACCACTCACCTCGCGCGTCTCAAGGCGCGGCGCGGCGGTAGAGAAGGGCGTGATCGACCGCACCGTGGATTTCGTGAAACGCAACATGGGGAGCGTCGCTTGGCTCGACGGCGGCCGCCGACGCCGAAAGAGGGCCTTTCCGGTCGACGCCGTCCGAGAGGCGGTCGTGAACGCAGTGACTCATCGCGACTATGCGCGCGAGGGCACCGACATCGAGGTCTCGCTCTATCGCGACCGAATGGACGTCATCTCGCCGGGCCGGCTTCCGAACGGCGTGACGGTGGAGAAAATGAGAGAAGGGGTCGTCCGAGTGGCCCGCAACGAACTGCTCAAGGAAATCCTCCGCGACTACGGCTATGTCGAGCACTACGGAATGGGAGTCCGCAACCGGATTGTCGAATCGATGCAGCGCCATAACGGGACGGATCCGGATCTTGTCGAGGAGGACCATCGCTTCATTGTCCGGCTCTGGAAGCGATCGCAATAGGGCTGAAATTCACCCTTCCACCGCTCGACGACCAGCGGCGGCGGATCGTCGGTGTCCCGAACCGGCGGCGCAGATCGAGCGATTTCATAATCGCGCGGCCGAGGCCGCTTCGTCGCTTCGCGCGTCACTCATGACTCGCCTGCCGGAGGGCGGCGCATGACCGATAGCGCGGCCGGCCTGCGGCGGAGCCGCGCCGTCCCTCGGCGATCTTACGAGGCGGGTTTCCCGGAACGATCAGGATCACGGGGTCCGCTTCCCGGCTGGCGCAAGCGGTGCGTCGTCCATCGGAGCGTCCCGACGATCCGCTGCGTCACGCTCGGGAATTTCAGGCGTTGCCGCGAGCGGAGCTTCGATCTCTCGGACTCGGTCGTGCATGTCGGACCGCGCGCGGGGCTTCGTTCCGAGTCGCGGTCGTCTTCCGCTTGGCGCTGCTGCTGCGACGAAAAACGTCGCCAAGGCTCTCATGCGGGGCGTATCCCTCGGCCATTCCCAAGACCGAAAACGCCTTGCCGTCGCGCGCGACGCGAGCGGTATCGACGTCGATGGCGAAGGCCGACGGCTCGTCCGCGAACCGGGCATGACGAGCGAGACTTTCGTCGAGATCGAAGCGCCGGTCGGCCTGACCGCGTGGCGACGCCTCTGCTATCGTCCTCGCCATGCCCGAGACCGCCTCGCCCGAGCGCCCGTCCAGACGTTTCGCATCCATCGCTGACGCGCTTTCGAACCGCGATTTCGGGCTGTTCACGATCGGCAACGTCGCCTCGCATATCGGCACTTGGGTGCAGCGCATGGCGGTCGGCTGGCTGACCTGGGAGCTGACCGAATCGACGACCTGGCTCGGGATCGTCGCCTTCGCCCACCTGTTTCCGACCTTGCTGCTGGCCCCGCTCACCGGGGCGGTCGCCGACCGCGTCGGCTGCTGCTGCGGTCAGGCCGTTCGATCTGGCCTGGTGCCGACGCTTGAGGGCGTTGCGTCTGCGCGCCGCTTCGCTACGCTCCGCGTCCCGCAGACGCAACGCCAGGGCAGCCCCTCGTGTAAGCTGACGTGGCAAGCCTCGTACCTGCATGGGGGGGTCCTCCTTCGGCTGCTAGTGGATTGATTCCAACATTTGGACCCCTCTTTTTCTTGCGGCGATGATGGTATCGGGATCGGCGGTCCAGACGAAGGGCTTGGCTTCGGTGGCAGCAATTCTCCTTTTGGAGTTATCAGGGGTTTTCAAAGGCTTGGAGATGTGATTCAAGTTGTTGTATGAAGCGTCTTGAACGATACATGGATGTGCTGGGGAAGCGGTGCGCGGCGTTGCCCGACAAGCGCTCGGGACGCAACACGCGCTATGCCATGAGAGACATCGGGCTTGCGGCGTTTTCGGTGTTTTTCATGCAGAGCCCGTCGTTTCTGGCGCATCAGCGCCTGCTGTCGGCGCAGCGCGGCGCTGATGCGCCGGGACGCTGTTCGGCATGGAGCGGGTTCCGTGCGACAGCCATATCCGGCGGATGCTGGATGGGGCGCCGACGGATCATTTCGACGCGGTGTTTTCGGCGCTTGTCGATGACCTGGATGGTGCCGGCGCCTTGTCGGGTCTGCGCTGCCTGGACGATCGGGTGTTGATCGCGCTGGACGGCTCGGAGCCTTTCCGTTCCGGCACGATCCACTGCGCGCACTGCTCGACGCGCCGGCGGGGCGAGGATGTGGAGTATTTCCACAGCTTTGTCGGCGCCGCTCTGGTGGCGCCGGGGCAGCGCCGCGCCTTGCCTCTGGCGCCGGAGTTCGTGCGCCCGCAAGACGGCTCGGCGAAGCAGGACTGCGAGAGCCGCGCAGCGCTGGCTGGCCCGCCTGGGGCCTTGTGTGGCCGGGCTGAGACCGGTCTATCTGGGCGACGATCTCTAGTCCCGCCAGCCGATCTGCGAGGCGGTGCGCGCTGCGGGCGGGAGCTTCATCTTCGTGTGCAAGCCGTCCAGCCACAAGACGTTGAGCGAATACACCCATGGCGTCGTGCTGGACAAGGTGTGCCAGACCGTGGGCAGGGGCGCGGCCAGGCGCCGCCATCGCTATCGCTGGATGAATGGCGTGCCGCTGCGCGACGGCGCCGACGCGCTCGCCGTCAACTGGCTGGAGGTCGAGATCGCCAAGCCCGACGGCAAGGTGACCTACCGCAACAGCTTCGTCACCGACCTTGCCGTCACGCGAGACACCGCCGCCGCCATCGCCGCCTGCGGGCGTGCCCGCTGGAAGATCGAGAACGAGACCTTCAACGTCCTGAAGACCAACGGCTACAACCTCGAACACAATTTCGGGCATGGCAGCCAGACACTGGCCAGCATCCTGGTCGTGCTCAATCTGCTGGCCTTCGCCCTGCACACGACCTGCGACCTGATCGAAGCGTCCTGGCGGCGGGCGCGGCACGCACTCGGAGCCCGAAGGCGCCTGTTCGAGCACATCCGCGCGATCACCGCCTACCATGTCTTCGCGTCATGGGCGGTCCTCATGAAAACCGTCATCACGGGCCTCCCCCCTCCCGCAAACGCTTGATCCCCGGCCCCCGCGCCAAGCCCATCCCTCCAACCGCAAAACCGCCAAAAAAACCAACACGAAAGGCCGCAATGCAACAAGAAACGCCATAAGGAGAATTGCTGCTTCGGTGTTGTTGTGTTCGTCGATGACGCGGCGGATGGCGTCCTGGAGTTCGCGTCCGGAGCGGCAGACGCCGTATTTGAGACGGCGTCGTGTCAGCTTGGCGAAGACGCCTTCGACCGCGTTCAGCCACGCGCTCGAGGTGGGGGTGAAATGGAAGGTCCAGCGCGGATGGCGTGCGAGCCAGACCCGGACTTCCTTGTGCTTGTGAGTGGCGTCGTTGTCGAGGATGGCATGGACCGGGACGCCGGCGGGTATCGTGCGCTCGATGCGGTTGAGGAATCTCAGGAACCCTGGTGGCGATGCCGACTGGCGTGCTGGCCGATGACCGTGCCGTTGCGCCTGGAATCATGTGTCATGGTGGCGCCGCAACATAGAGGCCGATGATGTCGGTCAGCGTCTCGACGAAGGCGGGATCGTTCGAAAGCTTGAACGGCCGCCAGCGGTGCGGCATCAGGCCATGCGCCTGCCAGATCGCCCAGACCGTCGAAGCGGCAACCCCCACAGCCTTCGCCATCGCCCGCAGCGTCCAGTGGGTCGCCGCGTGAGGCGGCGGGGTGTGGGTCAACCCGACGATCTTCGCCACCGGCTCAGGAGCCAGAGGCGTCTTGCCCGGCGGACGCGTCTTGTCCCGCAGAAGTCCGTCCACACCCTCTTCCATAGAAGCGGTCCTGCCAGCGCCAGACACTGTTCTTCGCCTTGCCGGTCTCTCTCATGATGGCCATCGTGCCCCGAGCCCGTCGTCGCTCAGAAGAACGATGCGCGCCCGCCAGACGTGCTTCTGCGGGCTCTTCGGGTCCGGGACAACCGTTTCAAGGCGACGCCGGTCGTCTGAAGTGAGTGTGAATGAAACACCAGGGGCATCTTGCAGACCTCCGTGATCGACAAATCAGAAGAACATAATAACGGATATACTTGTAACGATCTATCCACTAGTTCACACCGACAGCCTCGGAGACCCCCCAACCCCAATTCGAGGCCCGCGTCTCACATCCGTCTGAACCCGGTCACAGCCAGTCAAGGCCTGGGCGCCGGCTCTGTTCTCCGCACCAAGTTCCGGGGCCACTCGATTCGCCGGACCGAACCGGCTTTCCTCCTCCGCGCTGCTTTCCGACTCCGTCCCGTCCGATCGCTCGGTGTTCCCGGACCTGAGCCAGAGGGGAGTCCGCACTCTGCTCGGTGTGGCCGACCCCCCCCCCCCCCCCCCCCCCCCCGCAGGGGGCTTGAGAACTCAGGCTTGACGGCCAAGGTATCGCCGTCCTCCGCCTCTTCCGGCAGCAGCGGCGGCTCGGCCCTGTATCCCATCGCCGGGGCGATGACGGGGGCGGCCTGTGCGGCAGCGTCGCGTAGCGCGCCGTCGTCGAGATGGGCGTAGATGACGGTGGTTTCGCGCCGACGGTGTCCGAGCAGTCGACCGACGTTGGTCAGGCCGACGCCGTTCATGACGCCCTGGGAGGCCCAGGTGTGGCGGCAGTCGTGGATGCGCAGCCCGGGTAGCCCGGCTTCTTCGCAGACGCCCACCCAGAAGGTGTAAAGCCGATTCGGCGTAAGGTTCTCGGGGAACACCCGGTCCCGGCCGTCTGGCCGGGGCAGCGTCGCGAGAAGGCGCGCCGCTTCCGGCCCGAGCCAGATGGTGCGCGGCCCGGTCTTGGCGTCTTCGAGCCGCGCGCTCGCACGGTCTTCAGTCAACTCGCCGATCTCGCCCCACTGCCGGGCGGAGGCAAGCATGGCGCGCAGGATCTCGAAGGCGCGGTTGGCCGCACCGGGCTTGTCTGCGCTCGCGGCGTCAAACCATGCCGAGACCCGCACATGGTCGATGGCGTCGAGACGGAGCCGCCCGAAGTGCGGCATCAGGCGATTGCGCAGGTAGATGTCGAAGGTCTTGAGCGAGGACGGTTTCCACCGATGTGCCCGCCGCGCGCGGTAGCGGGCGGCGAAGTCGCGGAACAGCGGAGCCTTGTTCTTGCGCGGCGGCTTCACGTCCTCGCCGCTCCACAGGCGGGCGAGCACGGCGGCACCTTCCCAGCGCGCCGCGTCGAGCGAGAGCTCCGGGAAGCGTCCCAGCGTGATCTTGCGCATGCGCCCGTTGACGCGGGTCTGGACGATGTAGGACCGGACGCCGGAGGGCTGCACCCTGACCCCGAAATGCGCCAGCAGGTTGTCCCACAGCGTGTATTCCTTCGCCCTCGGCTTCGCGGCGGCGATGGCCTTCACGGTCAGGCGGATACGGTGCCTGCTGCCGCTCATCGTCCGCCCTCCCTGCCGCTTCCGGTCATCGCGCCGTGGACGATGCCGGAGATGCGCCCCACCGCCTCGCGAACGTGTTCGTCGGCGAGATGGGCGTAGCGCTCGGTGGAGGCGACATCGGCGTGGCCGAGCAACCGGCCGACCGTGTAGAGGTCGAGGCCGCTTATCACGGCGTGGGAGGCGAAGGTGTGCCGGCAGTCGTGGATGCGCACGTCGTCGAGCCCGGCGAGACCGCGCAGCTTCTGCCATCGCAAACCAAGGTCCTTCATCGGGCCGTCGCCCGTCCTGTTCGGGAAGAGGAACCGCCCCTCGCGCGGCAGGCCGTTGAGGACAGCCCGGGCGGGCGGAGGAAGCTGGATCGTCTTCGGCCCGGTCTTCGAGTCCGGCAGCACGGCGCGGGCGCCGCGTATCCAGTCCCATCTGATGCCCGTGATCTCGGAGGATCGCGCGCCGGTGAACAGCAGGAGCCGGATCGCGGCGGCGGCCTGCCGGTCCTCGGCGTGGTCGAGCACGAAGCCGATGCGCTTCAGCTCGTCCAGCGAGAGGAAGCGCTCGCGCGGGGTCGTCCTGTAGCGCCGTATGTTGCGGCAGGGGTTCGAGCCTTAGGGACGAAGGTCCCACAGCTCGGCCTGCCGCATCATGACGGAGAGCACGGGGAGGGTCCGGTTGGCGTTGCCCGGCGTACCGCTCATGGAGTCGAACCACCGCCGCACATCGGCGCGGTCGACCTCCAGGACGCGCATATTGCCAAAGAAGGGGATCAGATGGCGGTCGATCAGATGGCGGTTGCTTTCCCGCGTGGACGGTTTCCAGCGCCGCCCCTGGCGGCGTATGAACTCCTGCACGAAATCGGCGAACAGCGGGCCGGCCTGGCGCTCGGCCTTCGTGGCCTCGATCGCCGCGAGAGCCTTCTCTCTCGCCTCGGCGGCGGTCATCTCGTCCGCCGTGCCGAGGATCGTCTTGGGCGCACCAACCGGACGCAAGGCTTTGACAAAAAAGATCTTCGTTCCGTCCTTCGCGACGGTGAAGCCGAACTGGGGCAGGTCGGTGTCGATGACGGTGAGGCCGTATCGCCCGGGCTTCTTCTCCCGGAAGGTGCGGCGCAGCGTGCGCTCGTTGATGGTCGTGTGGATGGGCATGGCTGTGTCTCCGTTGTCTGTTTCCTCGGGCGCCGGCTGTTCCAAGGGAACGAAACGGCGGTTTGGGGAGACAACGCGGCCCGCGCGGGCGATCTAGGCCAGAGGCCGGATCCGGCCTACGGGATTGTTATGAAACGGAAAATGTCCGGTGAAGGCGAGCCGATCGGGTCTCGCTCAAGGCGCCCTGGGTGCGTGTGGTGTGAGACCCACGCGCCGACCGGCGTCCCTATTCCGCTTTCTGACCGCTCAAACCGTCGGGCGATGAATGCCGTTGTACAGTCGGCGGGTTAGCCCGAGCGGCGTTTGAGCGGCAGCGTCCGCCGCGCACCCGAGGAAACAGTTCCCGAACCGCCGCGCGGCTTCCGGGCGTCACGATAGGAAGCACGAGGTAACAATTCAACGTGGGCGGAGACGCGCACCGGCGGGATCATTCCCTCGGCCCGCACCGCCGCGCAGCAGGAGCCATCGCACCTGTTTGCGGTCGGCTGAAGACCGAACGGTGCACGCGCTACCGGACAACATTTCGGTCACCAGGCCCGGTTGCGCCGTTGGGCGAGCCGCGAGCAACGTTCGAACACCGAATGTCCTTTACGGAAACCGTAACAACGACTACAGTAGCTGCGCATGATACGCAGCTTCAAGGATCGGACGACGCGGCGCTTCTTCGAGGGGCAGCGCATTGCGGCATTTCAGGGCTTCGCCAATCAGGCGGCGCGCCGCCTGATTCTACTGGACAGCGCGGAGACGCTCGGAGACCTTGCCGCGTTGCCGAGCAACCGGCTGGAAGCGCTGCGCGGCGGCCGCGTCGGTCAGCACAGCATTCGGATCAACGCGCAATGGCGCGTCTGGTTCCATTGGACGGACGAAGGGCCGTGCAACGTAGAGATCGTGGATTACCACTGAGGGAGATTTGACATGAACGCAAGCAACGGCATGAAGCCGGTACATCCCGGAGAGATCCTCCGCGACGAACTCGATGAACTCGGGTTGTCGGCCAATGTGTTGTCGAAGGCGTTGGGGGTGCCGGTGAACCGGGTGACGATGATCCTGAACGGCCAGCGGGGGGTGAGCGCGGACACGGCGCTGCGGCTTGCGCGGTATTTCGGGACGACGCCGCAACTCTGGCTGAACTTGCAGAAGACCTGGGAGCTTCGCCAGGCGGAGATCGCGGCGGGCCACGAGATTGCGAAGTGCGTGACGCCCCGGCAGTCGGCGGCAACAGGCGCGGTCGCCGATGCCGGTTCCTGATTTTCAGTCGCTGATGCTCCCGGCCCTCAAGGCGTTCGCCACCGGTGCTGAATCGTCGATCTCGGAAGCCCGCGAGCGGATCGCCGGTGCCGAGGGACTCTCTGCCGAAGATGTTCGGGAAATGCTCCCGAGCGGTCGGCAGTCGGTCTTCGTGAAACGCGTGAGTTGGGCCGTGTTCCACATGGAGCGCGCCGGTCTTCTGGAGCGGGTTCGCCGCGGCGTGTATCGGTTGACGCAGGAAGGCGAACGCTTGCTGTCCCGTAAGCCTTCTCGCATCGACATGAACCTGCTTGGAGAGTACCCGGATTACGCAGAGTGGTCGCGGCGGGCGAACGCGCCGTCTCCCGGCAAGGATGCGACAAAGAATCGAAGCGACGACATCGCCGAAACGCCGGAGGAGGCACTGGAACGCGCTGCCAAGCAGTTGAGCAGCGCTCTGGAAGCCGATGTGCTGCATCGGGTTCGCAGTGCAGCGCCGGTGTTCCTTGAACGTGTAGTTGTCGATCTGCTGATCGCCATGGGGTACGGCGGCGGCGATGCCGCGAAGGGCCGCGTGACGGGACGTTCGGGCGATGGCGGAATCGACGGCACGATCCGCGAGGACGCGCTCGGGTTGGACGAGGTCTACGTGCAGGCGAAGAAGTACGCCGAAGGCAACACCGTTGGCGAAGGCGACCTGCGCGGCTTCGCGGGCGCGATCGACGCTGCGGGCACGACCAAGGGCGTGTTCGTCACCACTGCGAGCTTCACGCGCGCCGCCAGGGATTACGTGGCGCGGAGTCCGAAGCGGATCATTCTCATCGATGGCGCGGAACTTGCCCGCCTGATGGTCCAGCAAGGGATCGGCGTGCGAACGCGTGTCCGTCACGAGGTCAAGCGGATCGACGAAGACTATTTCGATCAGGAAGTGACGTAGACCGTGCGCCTGTCGTGGAACGAGGTCCGCGCCCGCGCCGCCGCCTTCGCCGATGAATGGCGGGACGCTTCCTACGAGAAGGGCGAGACGCAGAGCTTCTACAACGCCTTCTTCGAGGTGTTCGGGGTGCGGCGGCGGAACGTCGCGCGCTACGAGGCCCATGTCGCGAAGCTGCACAACCGCTCGGGCTTCATCGACCTGTTCTGGCCGGGCGTGCTGCTCGTGGAACAGAAGAGTGCCGGGCGCGACCTGAAAGCGGCCTACGAACAGGCCGGGGAGTATTTCGACGCTCTGCCCGCGCGCGACCGCCCGCGCTTCATCCTGGTCAGCGACTTCCAGACCTTCGAGCTTCACGATCTGGACGAGCGGGAAGTGGTCTCCTTCGCGCTCGCGGACCTGCTCGCCCATGTCGAGTCGTTCGGTTTCATCCTCGGCGTACAGCGCCGCACCTTCCGCGACCAGGACCCGGCGAACATCGAGGCCGCCGAGCTGGTCGGGCGACTGCACGACGCGCTCGCGGATGCGGGCCACCGGGGGCACGATCTGGAGCGGTTCCTCGTGCGCGTCGTGTTCTGCCTGTTCGCCGACGACACCGGCATCTTCGAGCCGCGCGACACCTTCCTCGACTTCATCGACACGCGCACCGGCGAGGACGGGGCCGATCTGGGGCCGTGGCTCGCGCAACTGTTCGAAGTCCTCGACACGCCGGAAGAGCGGCGCGCGGCGACGCTCGACGAGGACCTCGCGCGGTTCCCCTACGTCAACGGCGACCTGTTCGAGGGACACCTGCGGATGTTCTCGTTCGACGCGGCGATGCGCGGGGCGCTGCTGGACGCCTGCCGCTTCGACTGGTCGAACATCTCGCCTGCGATCTTCGGCGCGCTGTTCCAGTCGGTGATGGACCCCGAGGAACGCCGCGCCCAAGGGGCTCACTACACGACCGAGAAGAACATCCTCAAGGTGATCGAGCCGCTGTTCATGGACGACCTGCGGGCCGAGTTCGAGCGCCTGAAGGCGAGAAAGGATCGTCGCCGCCTTGCCGAGCTTCGGCGGTTCCAGCAGAAGCTCGGACGGATGACGTTCTTCGACCCCGCGTGCGGTTGCGGCAACTTCCTCATCATCGCCTACCGTGAGCTACGGCTGCTGGAAATCGAGGTCCTGAAGGAACTTCATCCGAAGACGCCGGATGGCAGACAGACCGACATCGTGGCGCCCACCCTGTCGCTGATCGACGTTGACCAGTTCTACGGGATCGAGCTTGGCGAGTTCCCGGCGCGCATCGCGGAAACCGCACTGTGGATGATGGACCACATCATGAACAATCGGCTGAGCCTCGAGTTCGGCCAGAGCTATGCGCGCATTCCTCTGGAGAAGTCGCCGCACATCGTCCACGGCGACGCGCTGGAAGCGGACTGGTCCGGCTTGCTGTCGCCGGGCGATTGCTCGTTCGTGCTGGGCAATCCGCCGTTCGTGGGCGCGAAATACCAGACACCGGACCAGCGTGCGCAGGTGCGCGGGATCGCCGCGCTCGGCAAGAGCGGCGGTACGCTCGATTACGTCGCCGCGTGGTTCATCAAGGCGGGGGACTACGTGAAGGGCAGCCGCGCCCGGATCGGCTTTGTCGCGACCAACTCCATCACGCAGGGTGAGCAGATCGCGCAGATATGGCCGGTACTGTTCGGGCGCTGCAAGCTGGAGATCGCCTTCGCGCATCGGACCTTCGCGTGGGGCTCGGACGCGCGCGGCAAGGCGCATGTGCATGTCGTCATTCTCGGCCTCGACCGGCGGGAGGCCGCGCGGCTGGAGAAACGGCTGTTCAGCTACCCCGACATCAACGGCGACCCGGAGGAAAGCCGCCACGCGGCTCTGTTGCCCTATCTCTTCGACGCCGACGGGCTGTCGGACCCGTATCTGGTGGTGCGGGAGGAAAGCAGACCGATCAACGGGATGGGCAGATTGATTATCGGCTCCAAGCCCATCGACGGCGGAAGCTACATATTCGACGCGGCGGAACGTGACGCGTTTCTGGGTGCGGAGCCGGAGGCCGCGCCTTGGCTCCGACCGTTCATCGGGGCACGCGAGTACTTGCAGGGAGGCAAGCGCTGGATTCTGGCGCTGCACGATGCACCGCCCGAAGTTCTTGCGCGGCTACCGGGAGTGCGGGAGCGAATCGCCGCCGTCCGCGCCTACCGCGAGGCCAGCAAGAGCGCGCCGACGCGGAAGCTCGCGGCGACGCCGACGCTCTACCACGTCAACGTTATCCCCACCACACCGTTTCTGGTGATTCCGAAGGTCAGTTCGGAACGACGGGAATACGCGCCCATCGGGTGGCTGGAGCCGCCGACCGTCCCCAGCGATCTGGTGTTCGTCCTTCAGGACGCTTCGCTGGCGGATTTCGCGCTGCTGACCTCCGCCATGCACATGGCCTGGCTACGCCATATCGGCGGACGGCTTGAGAGCCGCTACCGCTATTCCATCGGCCTCGTCTACAACACCTTCCCGACACCGCCCGGGTTCGCGAACGGGGATCTGGACCTGTCGAGGTTGGAGCCGCTGGCCCAGGCCGTGCTCGACGCCCGCGCCGCGCATCCGAACGCAACACTCGCCAACCTCTACGACCCGAACCTGATGCCGCCCAATCTGCGCCGCACCCACCAAGCCCTCGACCGCCCCGTCGACCGGCTATACCGTCGCGTCCCCTTCGCTTCCGAGCGCGAACGGGCGGAGCATATGTTCCGGATGTATGAAAAGATGATGGCCCCGCTGGCGGCGGGAGTGAAGGGAAAACCGAAAGGCCGACAGGCAAGATAAACCTTAGATCAGAAAGACGAAATTATTACCGAACAAGACGTTCTGCAGGCGACTATTTCAAACTTTATAGATCGAAAAAGCGAAGGTGCATGCTGAAAATATCGAATGCAAGCACCACAAAGGCAAATCCGTTCTTTATTCACGGAAACTTGTATGGTGTGGAAGTAGGATCAACAAATGACAAAATGGATCTTTTTCCTTGTAAAATTCTTTGGCGACGAAGCATATGCGAATAATTTTGTTAGCGGGAAAATTTTTTCTAATAGGTTATCTTACTTTAAGAGAACTGAAGAAAATGACAAATTCACTCGCTCTGACAGACACGAAGGCGTTATTGGCTGGTTTCAGCCAGATGGACATCGTATAGTACTGAATGGAATGGATCTAACCCCAGACCTTGCAGGCCCGGTTGAAATACAGAGATCGTGGCTAGAGAATATCAATGTATTCTGCATGTATGCGGCTCATAATCGCGATCTTGATTTAGGAAGTGTGTCTTCTGAAAATATTGGTGTCATTAAAAACTATCTGAAAATAGACGAGGATAGCTTTAAATTTGGTGAGTTTGCGGTTGTAGTCAAAAATGTTAAAGAGTTTATCAATCGAATTGAGAATGCTGCGAAGGCAAAAAACTACCAGATTGGACGAGGATTGGTGAAATATTATGATTCCGACATTTTTAGCGGCTTCTTTTCTGATGGAGAAGCTGTATTTAGAAAACATGATACATATAGGCATCAACAAGAGTATCGTTTTGTCATTGATAGTCGCACTGAAGGGCTCAATGCGATCACTTTAGATATCGGGGACATAAGTGACATTACGATACGCATGAAAGCGGAGGACATAAACAGCGAACTCTTGTCATGGACTCGCTGTTTACAGCGTGGGATCACCATGCCGCTGGCTACCCATTGTACAAAACAGTCATGGTCCCCGCGGTTCTGAGCCACCCCGTGGCATGAAACAGGAGCGGTTCGGCTGACGTTTTCCTTGCGCTTGCCCCCATTCTGCTGTGTCAGGATGGGTATTGGCGGAGGCGGTGACGTGTGAGCGTCGTTATATCGGTGACGTAGTTCCGGATGACAAAACTGCTTCCGGCGGCCGGCTCCGCACCCCGTATTGTACCCGGCCGGTGGCCGTGGCCGCGCGGCAAATTGCACCGCACCCGCTCGTCGGATGCGTGTTCTTCCGACCGCTGTCCCCGCCTCCACCGTGGCGATGCCACGGCGTGATCGCATACCGACGTGGCGAGAGCGCAAATGAGGAGGAAGGCGATGAAGACGGAAGGCTTGCACGTCGTCTGGCCGCGCGCGGCGGGTCTGGACGTGCACAAGATGGAGATCACCGCGACGGTTCGCCTCTGTGAGGGCGAGGGTGAGCCGGTGGTGGAGACGCGCTGCTTCAGCACGCTGCCGAGCGGTCTGGAGGAGAGGGTCGCGTGGCTGACCGGTCACGGCGTCGAGGCTGCGGTGATGGAAGGGACCGGGGTCTACTGGCAGGCGCCCTTCGCGGCCCTGGAGGCGGCCGGGCTCAAGGCGATCCTGGTGCATGCGCGTCAGGTGAAGCAGTTGAAGGGGCGCAAGACCGACGTGGCGGACAGCGTGTGGCTGGCCTGCGTGTGCCAGTTCGGGCTCTGCACGCCTTCCCACGTTCCGCCTGAGCCGTTCCGGGAGCTGCGCGCACTGAGCCGCCAGCGCCGCGTCCTGGTCAGGCAGCGCTCCACCGTGCGCAACCGCGTGCAGAAGATCATCGACCGCGCCGGTGCGCGCATCGGCGGCATCATCTCCGACGTCTTCGGCGTCAACGGCCGGAAGATCCTCAACGGCTTGGCGCAGGGGACGGCGCGCGAGGTCATTCTCGCCTCGCTCACCAGCCACGTTGCGAACAAGCTGGAGGGGCGCGGCGAGGCGCTCTCCCTGAGCCTGGGCGACAACGACCGCGTCATGCTCAACGACCTGCTGGAGGAGCATGACGCGCTTGAGGCGCGCATCGCGTCCGACACCAGGAAGATCGACGGGCAGATGACACCGTGGGAGGAGCAGCTCCGTCTGCTGACCACCATCCCCGGCATCGACCGCACCGCCGCCTCGACCATCCTCATCGAGATCGGCCCCGACATCGGCGTGTTCGCCTCCAAGGAGCACTTCGCCGCCTGGACCGGGCTCTGCCCCGGCAACAACGAGAGCGGGGGCAAGCGCCGCAACGCACGCACCCGCATGGGCTCCAAGACCCTGCGCGCCTGCCTCGTCGAGTGTGCCCACGGCGCGGCCCGAACCAAGGGGTGCCAGTTCGAGGCTCATCACCGCGCCCTCGCCGCCCGGCGCGGCTACAAGCGCGCCATCGTCGCCGGCGCTCACAAGAGGCTGCGCATCATCTATGTGGGGCTCAAGACCGGCAGGCCCGACTACGACCGCACGGCCGACTACGACGCTCTGATGGTCAAGCGCAACGCTCCTCGGTGGATCCGCATGCTCCGCCGCTACGGCTACATCGAGCCCGTAGGCGCGGAACTCAAGGCCGCCTGAGCGGCCCGCATCTCGTCAGCCGGCTACGCGGGACCGCTTCGAACCACATCGGGGAAGGCCACCGCTCGTCTCCGCCGCGCCGACCCTGGCGGTCTCAGCCAACGCCGTGACCTCGGGGTTGGAGCGTCACCGCGCGTCCCTCGCCAGAATCTGTTTCACGGCAAATAAGTGTAGCCTGAACGCTGGACAAAAAAGCAAGCGAATCGCCAGAACGACACCCCCCATGACTGGACAAGATACTTTGCTGGAAACGTCGGAACTGAGGCTTGAGTTGACTGAGAAGTTCGCCAAGGCCGACGCCTCAGCGATTCGAGCAGTGCTCAATCGACACCTAAGGGTCAGCAAGCCTGTGTACTACCATCGAGCCTCGATAGACCCGCCATCGGTCATCCAGCTAATCGGTGCGGCCGCGCTGTGGCTGCCTCTGGTCACCGCAGCCACGGCCTTCGCGAAGTCCTTCTTCAGTACTCTCGGGAAGCGTGCTGCCGATGCGGTATGGAACAGGTCGGCAGCGAGGAAGGAGAGCAAGGACATCGAACCATTGGTTGATGTCGTAAACGCGCTCGTTTCGGCTGCTGCTCGTGTTGGAGGACGGGTCATTATCCGTATCGGTCTCGACATTCCAGATGACTTCTTCGGAACGGTGATCTCCACCGAGTCCCGCGACCCATTGGAGGTGGCGCGTACCCTGGCGTCTTTCGTCGTGTGTGCGGAGAAAATCTCCGACGCGGTACAGGCCGAGATCGAACGCGGGTACAAACCGCTCAGGCCGTTCGTCATGGAGCTGGAGCAAGACGGAAGCGTGACGATCCGATGGACTGCTGCGTCCGACTCCAAGACCTATGAGAAGCACATACCGTAGATAACTGTCAGTGGACGTTTTAGGATGGGATCACTCTGCGACCAACCCCAGCCCTCGCTAGGCCCTCGGCCGCGCTGTGGACCGCATCTGCCGGCATGGCGGCTTCGCCTCCGAACGCGAGCGGGTGGAGTATCTGTTTGGGTTTTATGAGAAGATGCAGGTGCCGCTGAAAGCGGTACGGCAGTCGAAACCAACGTGGCGGAGGCCAGGGCAGTGACATGATCGCGGTGGAATCGCGCGCATCATTGACCAACTTGATGACGGCGACCATCGAGAACGCAGAACAGGAGAGAGAAATGGATGTGAAAGAAGCGGTACAGATCGCAAAGAAGTACGTGATAGATCTATTCGAAGAGGAAGGTATATCCGATATTGGGCTCGAAGAGGTTGTTTTTGCATCGAATAGTTGGACCATAACGATCGGATTCTCTCGACCATGGAATCGAAACATCGGCTCAGTTCTTGGTGGACAGGTTTCACGATCCTACAAAGCGTTGCGGATCCAGGATGAAGATGGACGGGTCCTATCCGTCAAGGATCGTGCCTTGGGAGATTCGGAGTAAGCCGATGCTCATCGACGCAAATCTGCTCGTCCTGCTCGTCGTGGGTGAAACGGATAAAGCTCTGATCTCCAAGCATCGTCGTACAAGAGCCTATCAAGTAGAAGATTACGAACGGTTGGTGAGATTGATCAACCAGTCTGGCCGTCAGGTGTTTGTCACACCGAATACGCTCACCGAGGCATCCAATCTGCTTGCCCAACACGGGGAGCCGGAGCGTTCGCGTATTTTCGGCGCACTCCAGGCCCTCATCGAAACAACCGAGGAGCGAGTCGTTGAAAGCAGGGTTGCAAGCCGCAACAGTAATTTCAAGCGGCTTGGCCTGACAGATGCCGCCCTCCTGGAAGTCGTCTCGGCCTCCAATCCCTTGGTTACCGTAGACTTCGCTCTCTACCGCGCAGCTTCAAAGAAAGAAGCTGGAGCCGCATTCAACTTCTCGCATTACCGGGACTTCTAACTCCTATAGTGGTTTCTCAGACAGCCAAAATGCGTAACGCTTCAAGCACGAACCTCCCGGCCGCCCAAATGTTGGTAACATATCCAGAATGTATCCAAAATGGGATAGTACTGCGGCAACATGTGCCTCTGTGCATCGGTGTTCAATATCCACAACACTCCCTCGAGGACAGCACGAGAGGGAATCGGAATTCTCCCTGGCCGTCCGGCAGAAATGTGTTCCTCGGGAAAATACTCCAGAATTTCATTCCCAGAATTTATCAGTCAAGCGAATCATGAGGATTTATTGTACATGAGATCGTGAATTTCAATTTCATGTATAGATTATAGTTATAGATTGACTGATGAAGTTCGTGGACTTTAATTATTTGACTTTGATCGATTTCTTTCACCACACTCGAAATATAATCACGCCAAAATTGTCTACTGCTTCGGCCCGGATATCAGCCGGCAAGATCGGCGTAGCCCGCCGTTTCCGGCGCCCGAGTAGCTTGCCGACCAAGGGCAGGTTCTCCCCGGCCATGACGGCTTGGCTGGCGGCGGTATGTCGGAGGTCGTGCAGGCGCAGGCTGCCGAGCTTCGCGTCCGCGCAGACCGCGCGCCAGCACGCGATGAGGCTGGATTTCCCCCGCGCCTCGGCGTAGCGCGGAAACAGGAACGCATCCGGGTCGCGCGCACCGGTCTTCGAATCCCGAAGGCTGATGGCGTCCTCGCCGATATCGCGCCAGCGCAGATTGAGCGCTTCGCTGCGGCGGCATCCGGTGAGCGCTAGGGATTGTCTGAACAAGTCGGTTTTGTCACATTGGTTTCTTGGTGACGGAGTGGAGTGCGAGCCATGGAGCAAGCGACGTTTGCGGAGCTGGAGCACGACCTGAAGACGCGTCGGACGCGGCGCGAGGTCTTTCTCGAGACGATGGACGGGCTGGTTCCCTGGGAGCGGCTGGAGGCCCGCATCGAGCCGTTCTACCCGAAGGCCGGGCGCGGTCGGCGGCCTTATCCGCTGAGCGTGATGCTGCGGGTGCACTGGGTTGCAGCTGTTCTACACTCTGAGCGACCCTGGGATGGAGGACCTGCTTTACGAGGTGGAGTCGGTACGGCGGTTTGTGGGGCTGCGCCTCTCGGGTGCGCTGCCTGACGAGACGACGATCCTGCATTTCCGCCACTTGCTGGAGACGCACGGTCTGGGCGAGACGCTGTTCGAGGAGATCAACGCACATCTGGCCTCTCTCGGACACCGTTTGAGCAAGGGGACGATCGTGGACGCGAGCCTCATTGCCGCGCCGTCGTCGACGAAGAACCGCAAGGGCGAGCGGGACCCGGAGATGCATCAGACGAAGAAGGGCAATCAGTGGCATTTCGGGATGAAGGCGCACATCGGGGTGGATGCGCAGTCGGGCTTGACACACAGCGTGGAGACGACGCCGGCGAATGTCTCGGATGTGGCGACCGCGCACGCGCTGTTGCACGGGGGCGAGGAACAGGTGTGGGGTGACGCGGGCTATCAGGGGGTGGACAAGCGCGCGGAGAACCGGGACACGGACGTGGACTGGGAGGTGGCGATGAAGCCCGGCAAGCGCCGGGGGCTGGACAAGGCGGGCCCGGAGGCGGCGGCGGAGAGGCGCAAGGCGTCGGTTCGGGCCAGGGTGGAGCATCCGTTCCTGTATGTGAAGCGCCACTTCGGCTACGCGAAGGTGCGCTATCGGGGGCTGGCGAAGACCACGCAACGCATCGCCGTGCTGCTCGGGTTCACCAATCTGCTCATCGCGGGGCGCGGCGCCACCGCCTGACGTGGGGTCAATCTGTCCGCAGCCGCCGCAAGGCGGCGGGGACGGTCGGCTCGGGCATCGAAATCCCCATTTCCTGGCACGACAACACGTCCCCGATGGGCTCTGGCGTTTCATCCACGGGCCACGACACCCGTATACACAAAAAACCGACTTGTTCAGACATTCTCTAGCAACCGGACCGCCGCGACGGCCTCGGGCCATTCCGCCTCGCGGGCGTCGAGCGCGCGCTCGAGCCGACCCAGCTCGTCCGCGTTGAGGAACCGGGCGAGCTTCTTCGATGCCGAGGCAGGGGTTGGAACCGCGCTCGCGCAGTCCCCATTCCCTGGCCCGGAACATCATCGCGCGCAGTATCTCGAAGGCGCGGTTGGCCGCGCCGGGCTTGTCCCTGCTTGCCGCGTCGAACCACGCGGCCACGTCCTCCGGGCCGATGCGGTCGAGGGGCATTTTGCCGAACGCGGGCAGGATGCGGGCGTTCAGGTAGATGCGCACGGTCTTGCGCCCCGAGGGCTTCCAGTGCGGCTCGCAACGCCGCAGATACTCGTCTGCGAACTCCCGGAAGGTCGGAATCGTCTTTTCCCGCTGGATGTCTTCTGCGGGATTGTCGCCCGCGCGGATACGCGCGAGCATGTCGCGGGCGCGGCGGCGGGTCTCGGCAAGCTCCATCTCGCCGTGCCGGGCGATGACGATGCGGCGGCTTCGCCCCTCGATGCGGGCCTGCACGATCCAGACCTTCCGGCCCGAGGGGTGGATGCGCAGCCCGAAGCCGAGCAGCGACTTGTCGAACAGGAAAGAGTCCTTGGGGCCGGGCTTGCTCTGGCGTGCCAGGCGCGGGTGAGGTCAACGGTGGGCATGGTGGGCTCCTCCTTCACGCTCTTCGCCTCTTCCGGTCAGGGCCGCATGGATGCGGTTCGACACCCGGTCGACGGCGTCGGCAACGGATCGGTCGGACAGATGGGTGTAGCGCTCCGTGGTCTCGACCAAGGCGTGACCGAGAAGCTTCGCGACAGTCACCATATCGACATCGTTCATGGCGGCGACCGATGCCCAGTTGTGGCGAAGGTCGTGCAGCCGCAATCTCGGCAACCCTGCCTCGTTGCGGATACGGGTCCATTGGTACTCGATATTGTCGATGTGCCGCGTTGGCGGACGGGCCGGAAACAGGAACGGGCAATCCGGGCTGTATCGCGGGATGGCGTCGATGACGGCGCGCGCGGCGCTCGACAGCCAGACCGTGCGCGGTCCGGACTTCGAGTCGGGCAGATGGATGCGCGTGCCGCGAATCCAGTCCCATTCGAGCGAGACGACTTCGCCGAAGCGGCATCCTGTGAGCATCAGCAGGCGGATGACGGCGACGGCCTGGGGCACCAGAACTCGTCGCGGGTGAGCACGGCGTTGAGCCGGGCCATCTCCTCGACAGTAAGAAACCGTTCCCTGGGCTGCATCCGGTATCGCCTGGCGTTCTTGCAGGGGTTGGAGTTGTGGGGGCGATATCCCCAGAGCTCGGCCATGCGCATCATCATGGACAGGACGGGCATGGCGTTCGAGGAACTCGGCGGCGAAGGCGTCCATCGGATGTCCCGGCGTCCTGGGTCCGTTGTCGTTCTTCGCCGTGTCGAGGAAGGCGGCAATCAGCTTGCGCGCCTCGGCGCGCGCCTCCGGCACGGTCATGGCGTCGGCTCTGCTGACGGTGGCGTAGCGCCTGCGCCCGCGCACCATGCGGTTGAAGACGAATGTGCGCACGCCGGTTGGCTGCACGGCGAGGCCGAGGCCGGTCACCACGTCGTCGCGGATTTCGTACTTCCTGGCGCGGACGCGCCGGGCGAAGGTGGACTTCGGTTTCTCGCTCATGGCTTGCAGCTCCTGTGTCGGGCCGCGCGGCCGGGCTGTAGCACAGGAAGCAGCCGCGGCGGCGTTTCTGCGAGGAAGCCGCGCGGCGGAGCGGGACGCGGTGAGCCGTAAGGCTCTGCGACTAGGGCGGTTTCCGCCAGTTCACGCGATGGCGGGCGCCAGCCGGAAGGGCATCGACGATGCGTGGGGTGTGAGAACCGAGCCGCCTCCGGCGTCGAGGCCGGTACCCAGAGGTGGCATTCACGATGGGAGAATCGGCGCCGGAGGACCCGGCGGGATGGAGCCGCCGCGGCGATTGAGCGGGGCTCTGGTGCAGCGGGAACTGCACGGGGTGGCGCCCGGCGCGATGCCGGAGCGTTTGGCGGAAGCGTCCGGGGTTCGCCGGACGCGAGTGAACGGCGAAGTGATTGAGCAGAGGTGCGGGGCCACCGACACGACGCCGGACACGAGCGCACGGGGCGGTGCGCGAGCCGGTGCACGCCGAAGGCGGCACGCGACGCAAGCGCGGCGAGCCGGAGCACGAGCAGCGCACGAAGCGCCCGCGAGGTTCGCTGCCGGCGTATCGTCGCCGGCCGGGAGAACGGGCCGCGCCGCAGCGACGCGACCCGTTGCGGTGCTGCGGGTCAGGCAGCCACCTTCATCACCGGGATGCCCATCGCCTTCGCCTTGTCGGCGAGGTTCGCGGTGATGCCGTTGCCGGGGAAGAGGATGACGCCCTTGGGCAGGAGGTTGAGCAGCTCGTCGTTGCGCCGGAACGGTGCGGCCCGTCCGTGGCGGTCCCAGTCGGGCTTGCACACCACTTGGTGCACACCGCGCTGCTCGGCCCACTGGGCGGCGATCTTCTCGACGCCGGGGCCGCCGCCGTGCGCGAGGACGAGGTCGGCGTATTTCGCGTGTGCCTTGTCGAGGCTCTCGAAGACCGTGCCGGCGTCCCTGCCGCCGGCGATGGCGACGAGCGTTCCCTCGGGCAGGTGCGACTTTGTCTCGCGGTCCTTCGCGCGCGGAGGAAGTCGCGGGCGTCGATGGCGGCGGAGGTGAGCTTGCCGGTCTGGCTGGTGTGGCTGCCGCGGCGCGGGCGCCAGACCTCGCCGGTGTCGGCGCGGTACTGCTCGGCCGCCGCGTCGCGCATCTGCTCGAAGGCGTCGCGGCGGTCGCCGAGGTTGCGGGCGCGGTCGATGGTCAACTCCAACTCGCGCGCCTTGACCTCGCTGCCGTCCTGCGCCGATTGCAGGTCGCGGAGTTCGGGGCTGAGGCGGTCGACGCTTCGGTCGAGCCTGCGCACCTGGGCGTCGAGCGCGTTGACGAATCCCCACAGCAGTGCTCGCGCTCGTTGGCGAGCTGGGAGCCGTCGGGCGCTGCGCCCTCGGCCAGGATGCGGAAGGCTTCGCTCACCGCCGTGATGGCCTCGTCGCGGTCCCAGACCTCGTGCGGGTCGAACTCGCCGCGCTCGGGGGTGGCGCCGAAGAGCTGCGCGTTCTTGCAGATCATCGCGGTGGGGGACTGCGCTTCGTGGCTGTCGATGTCGTACATGATCGTCTCCTCGCTTGTGTTGATGAGCCGTCCGGCCCGGTGCTCGCTCCGGCCTATGTCTCATTGGGACACGCGCGCGCAGCGGAGGACCCTGCCGCAGTGAGCACGTGTGGGACGATGGGACATACAGAGGAGGGAGCTTTGGTTGATGCTGGCAAGGCTCCATAGGGCGTTTCGGTCAGCACCGCGTTGTCGGTTGTCGACGGACCTCGCGGCCTCGTGCGCCAGCGGCGCGGTGCAGCCCCCGCGCGCTTATCGAAAGGGATGCGTCAGGAGCCGCTCGGCGGCCACCTCACGGATGCGGGCGCGGTCGTGCACGGCCACCCACCCGCGGGCGTCGTCTTCGAGCAGGACGAGGTAGACGCGCCGTCCGGGCACGAGGATGTTGTCGTGGGCGTACACATCGCCCACATGGTCACCGTCGGCATCGTAGATGCGCGGCTCTGTCGCGTTCACGCGCCTGAAAGAAATCTCGCTCATGGTCGGGCTCCTGTTCGACTGCAAGAAAAATGGGGAGCCGGCACCGGGCGGCGCCGACTCCCCGATGGACGGGGAGGAGGGAGGATGACCCGCCTAGAACGGAATCTCGAGGTCGTCCGTCTGCGCCGGCGCGTCGGCCGCGGGCATGGCCGTGCCGGTGACGGGCTCCGCCGCCGGCTGCGCGGCGCCGTTGCCGTTCGCCCCGTTCGGCTTGTCCAAAATTGGATGCGCCTGCCGGGGACCAGCAGGATCTCGGTCGAGAACCGGTCGCTGTCCTCGCCGTCGCGCTTCCAGCGCCGCGTCTGGAGTTTGCCCGCGACGTAGACGAGCCTGCCCTTCTTCGCGTTCTTCGCCAGCATGCCACCAGCCCGGGCTGGAAGGTCACGATGCGGTGCCACTCGGTGCGCTGCACCCGGTCGCCGGAGTTTCTGTCCGTATACGACTCATCGGTCGCCACGCGCCCGCCCGATACCAGGTGGTTCACAGTGACGTCGGCGCTGATGCGCCCGATGAGTTCCGCTCTGTTGAGTCCAAAGGCTATCTTGTTGCTCCTTAGATGTCTCGATGATTGACGATGGGTTGGCGAGCGGCGGGGACCGGAACCTCTCTCCAGCCCCCTTGCGCTCACTTCCTTCAAGCCCGCCTCTATCTCCGGTCCACCGTGACGGCCCGGTCGGGGTAGCGCCGGACGAGATCGTCGGCGAGCGTCTCGCGCACCGCATGGGCGTCGAGCCCCAGCTCTTCCAGAAGTTCGGTGGTGGACGGGGTGGTGGGATCGTGATCGGTGTCGATGCCGAACATGGTGGCTGCCTCCTTCGCAGTTGCTGCGCCCGGCGCGCGAGGGACCCTCCCTCCCATCTCCCGGGCGCTCGCCCTCTGCTCGCGAAACTCCGGCTCTTCGGAGCAGCGACTGGACCCGGATGGAAGGCGCGATACGGGAGACCCCCGGCATCGCGACCGGAAGGCAACGCGGAGGCCGGGCGAAGGCCTGGGGCACGGAGACATCGGCTTGCCGGCGCCCCCGCCGGAAAGCGGCCGCCCGCGCGGCGGCGGCTCAGTCCGCGACGACGGTCAGCGATGCGCGCCGCCCAGGCAGCGGGCGGCGAAGGCGGTCCAGGAGCCCCGGTCCAGCCCGAGGCGCCGGTTCAGCTTGTCCGCGCTATGGTGAGCTCACCATAGCTGCGATTATGGTGACGAAACGATTATGGCGAGTTCAAGAAATAACATCTTGAAATAGCGGGCGAATCACTCCGAGGCTCTATCCATAGTATTAGCTTTCTCCTCGCTTCAATCCAACTGCGAAGGAGAACGAAGATGCGACCAGTATGCGAGCCAAGGACTTCATGGCACGACATTAACGATCTGTACGCGGAATTGTTGTCGGAGTTTCGCGTTTACCTGCAACAAGCAGGCACTGCTGAGAGATCCATCCGGTTCTATCTCGGTTCAGCAAGGCATTTCTTGGCTTGGCTACGAGTAGACGGAACCGAGTTGGAAACCATTGATGACGCAGTTCTGTTGGCCTTTCGGGACCACGATTGCGATTGTTTCCCGTCGACGCAAGGGTTTCCATGGGCCAAGCGGGAACCCGAGCTTGGTAAGATAAGCATGTTGCAGGCCATCCGGTTTGTGAGCTTCCTGGAAAACAAGGGGAAAACTTGGCATCCCGACAAGATTGCGCGCGGCACTCAATACTTTGAGGGCTATAGTGAACAGTGTTTAGAACTGGGGTATCGAGAAAGGACTGTTCGCGACTTTCGGACCTACATTCAGCATTTTCTAATGTGGCTCCACCGAACGAGAGTTCCGCTAAAGGCGATCAACCAAGAGACCATACCTTCATTCCTCACCCATGACTGCCTGTGTCACAACTACGCTCTACCCCCAGCAAGCTCAGAAGGGCAAAGACCTGCGAAGCTGCTGTCAAGGACTTTACAAATTACCTCGCCGAACAAGGCGTCGTATCAACGGATGTTGTAACGTCTCAGCAAACAAAGTCTCGGACGCTGCGAGAATTTTGTGTCTGGCTTGAGCAGCATCGCGGCATCTCAACATCGACGATCGAAGAGCATGATCGCTATGCTTCCATTGTTGCCAGCAACCTTGGAACTGACGCAAGCCGGTACGATGCTGCTTTAGTTCGACAGGTTCTGCTCCGTGAATTTGCCAATTGTAGCGTAGCCCGCGCAAAGGCCATCGCTCGGTCTACGCGGATGTATCTGCGCTTTCTCGCGTCGACTGGTGCGTGTTCTCCAGGCCTCGTCAACTCAGTTCCGTCCCCGGCGTATTGGCGGCTCTCGACGCTGCCGCGTTACATGGCCATGGACGACGTCGAACGCGTGATCGCATCCTGCGACGCGACTACGCCCGGCGGCGTGCGTGATCGTGCCATCCTGCTTCTACTTGCGAGGTTGGGCCTGCGCGCCGGAGACATCTGCGAACTTCGTTTCTCTGACATCGATTGGCTCAACGCCGAGATCCATGTGTGTGGTAAGTCGAAGCGGTCATCGGCATTGCCTCTCCCGCAAGATGTTGGGGATGCATTGTTGCATTACATTCGAACGGGTCGCCCCTCCGCGGCGACACCAAGCCTGTTTTTGTGCCTGGCTGCCCCGCATCGGCCTTTCGCCGATTCCAGCGCAGTGTCGATGATCGTCGCGGCCGCCCTGAAGCGCGCAGGTATACATAGGCCCCGCGGTAGAGGTGCCCATCTCCTGCGTCATTCGCTGACCACACACATGCTCCGCACCGGTGAATCGATGGAAACCATAGGAGCATTGCTTCGGCACAGGTCTCCGGAAACCACCGCAATCTACGCAAAAGTCGACGTTCCCATGCTCGAAAATGTGGCTCAGACGTGGATCGGAGTTGACCGATGACCATGGCATGCCACGTCGAGCGCTACGTCGCTCTCAAACGCCATCTTGGCTTCAAGTTCGCCGAGCAGGGAAGAGTCCTGGAGACCTACCAGCAATTCTCCTTTTGGAGTTATCAGGGGTTTTCAAAGGCTTGGAGATGTGATTCAAGCTGTTGTATGAAGCGTCTTGAACGATACATGGATGTGCTGGGGAAGCGGTGCGCGGCGTTGCCCGACAAGCGCTCGGGACGCAACACGCGCTATGCCATGAGAGACATCGGGCTTGCGGCGTTTTCGGTGTTTTTCATGCAGAGCCCGTCGTTTCTGGCGCATCAGCGCCTGCTGTCGGCGCAGCGCGGCGCTTCGAACGCCGGGACGCTGTTCGGCATGGAGCGGGTTCCGTGCGACAGCCATATCCGGCGGATGCTGGATGGGGCGCCGACGGATCATTTCGACGTGGTGTTTTCGGCGCTTGTCGATGACCTGGATGGTGCCGGCGCCTTGTCGGGTCTGCGCTGCCTGGACGATCGGGTGTTGATCGCGCTGGACGGCTCGGAGCATTTCCGTTCCGGCACGATCCACTGCGCGCACTGCTCGACGCGCCGGCGGGGCGAGGATGTGGAGTATTTCCACAGCTTTGTCGGCGCCGCTCTGGTGGCGCCGGGGCAGCGCCGCGCCTTGCCTCTGGCGCCGGAGTTCGTGCGCCCGCAAGACGGCTCGGCGAAGCAGGACTGCGAGAGCCGCGCGGCGCAGCGCTGGCTGGCCCGCCTGGGGCCTTGTGTGGCCGGGCTGAGACCGGTCTATCTGGGCGACGATCTCTATTCCCGCCAGCCGATCTGCGAGGCGGTGCGCGCTGCGGGCGGGAGCTTCATCTTCGTGTGCAAGCCGTCCAGCCACAAGACGTTGAGCGAATACACCCATGGCGTCGTGCTGGACAAGGTGTGCCAGACCGTGGGCAGGGGCGCGGCCAAGCGCCGCCATCGCTATCGCTGGATGAATGGCGTGCCGCTGCGCGACGGCGCCGACGCGCTCGTCGTCAACTGGCTGGAGGTCGAGATCGCCAAGCCCGACGGCAAGGTGACCTACCGCAACAGCTTCGTCACCGACCTTGCCGTCACGCGAGACACCGCCGCCGACATCGCCGCCTGCGGGCGTGCCCGCTGGAAGATCGAGAACGAGACCTTCAACGTCCTGAAGACCAACGGCTACAACCTCGAACACAATTTCGGGCATGGCAGCCAGACCCTGGCCAGCATCCTGGTCGTGCTCAATCTGCTGGCCTTCGCCCTGCACACGGCCTGCGACCTGATCGAAGCGTCCTGGCGGCGGGCGCGGCACGCACTCGGAGCCCGAAGGCGCCTGTTCGAGCACATCCGCGCGATCACCGCCTACCATGTCTTCGCGTCATGGGCGGTCCTCATGAGAACCGTCATCACGGGCATCCCGCCTCCCGCAAACGCTTGATCCCCGGCCCCCGCGCCAAGCCCATCCCTCCAACCGCAAAACCGCCAAAAAAACCAACACGAAAGGCCGCAATGCAACGAAAAACGCCATAAGGAGAATTGCTGGAGACCTACGCCAAGCATGCGGACGATCACGGCGATGAGATCATTCTTTGCAGCCGGATGATCGAAGCGGCGACCGGAACCGCCATGCTTCCGACCATAAGGAGGAGACTCGCGTTCCTCCGAAATTTTGCATTGTGGCTCCACTCGGAAGACGAACGCCACGAAGTCTTGCCCCTAAATGTGCTTGGCCGGTCGGAAACACGACGGCGAACGCCGTGCCTGATGACGGCGGAGGAAATCCGGAGAGTGATGGACGCCGCGCTAGACCTCCGGCCCGCTGGATCGATCACACCGTACAGCTTGCACTTCATGATTGGACTCGCCGCGGCCACGGGAATGCGAGCAAGCGAGGTCGCTTCGTTGACGATATCGGACCTCACCCCCGACGGTGTTGTTATCCAGGAGACAAAGTTCAAGAAATCGAGGCTCGTTCCGTTACACGTTACCGTTCGCAGAGCTCTTGAACGGTATCTGGAGATCCGGAGGCGGAACGGATCTGCCCACGACCGCTTGTTCATTTTATCGAACGGCAATCCGGTTCGGACCGGGCACTTCTCTCAGAAGTTCACTGAACTGGCGATAAAATCGGGCATCAAGAAGGGGCCGGGAGAGGGACCTAGTGTCCTGATTCCAAAGTTCGTACCGTTATGATGTTGCGGCTGCAGCGGTTTCGAGGGTCCTGAGGCAGAAGCGCTTGATGGACGCCAGGATTTCATCGGCTGTCTTGTGCCAGCGGAAGGGCTTGGGGTCCTCGTTGACGGTGTCGATGTACCCGGTGATCGCCTGCTCCAGCTCGACGGTCGATCGGTGAACCCCGCGCCGGATCTGCTTCTCTGTCAGATCGGCGAAGAAGCGCTCGACTTGGTTGAGCCACGAGGCAGAGGTCGGGGTGAAGTGAACATGCCAGCGCGGTCGCCGGGCGAACCCGTCGCGGATCGTCTTCGTCTTGTGGGTCGAGTAGTTGTCCATGACGATGTGGATCTCGAGGTCGGGCGGCACGTTGGCCTCGACGTGATCCAGGAACTTGCGGAACTCCACGCTGCGGTGGCGCCGATAGCACTGTCCGATGACCTTGCCTGTGGCGACGTCAAGGGCTGCGAAGAGCGAGGTCGTGCCGTTGCGCTTGTAATCGTGAGTGCGCCGCTCGACCTGCCCCGGGCGCAGCGGCAGCAGCGGCTGGGTGCGATCGAGGGCCTGAACCTGCGATTTCTCGTCCACGCAGAGGACCATGGCATGCTGCGGCGGGTCCACGTAGAGCCCCACGATGTCGCGCGTCTTGTCCACGAAGTAGGGGTCTGCCGAGAGCTTGAAGGTCTCGCTCCTGTGCGGCTGAAGGGAAAAGGCTCGCCAGATGCGATTGACCGTCGACGGCGCATACCCCGTCGCCTGCGCCATCGAGCGCGTGCTCCATTGGGTCGCGTCACGAGGCTTCTCCTCAAGCGTCTTGCGCACCACCTCGGCCACGGCGTCGTCATCGATGCGCCGGGGACGGCCGGAGCGCGGCTCGTCGTCAAGCCCGTCAAGACGATGCTCTGCGAAGCGATTGCGCCACTTCCTGGCGGTCTGGCTGGTCACGCCCAGCACGCTCCCAATCTGCACATTGGTAAGCCCTTCGGCCGCCAGCAGCACGATGTGCGCCCGATCGGACAGGCCTCGCCAGACTTTGCGCCCGCGCGCCAGCCGCTCAAGCTCGTTGCGCTCGTCCGCGCTCAGCTTGATCTCCACCGAAAGTCGCATCACCATGCCCCCCGAATCGACACCACCCCCTTAACAATACGAACTTTGCGTACAGGACACTAGATAGTGTCGTCACGAAATACCAGCCCAGAGCGCCAGACACCGGATCTGCACCGCGGCGAGGAACGATGCGGCATTCTTGGCGTATCGCGTGGCAATCCCACGCCAACGCTTGAGCCACAGAAACGCGTTCTCCACCAAATGCCGGTGCCGGTAGAGATGGACATCATACGCTCTGGGGTGCTTGCGGTTGCGCTTCGGCGGAACCGCTGGAATGACTTCATGCTCCTCACAATAAGACAGGATGGCATTCGTGTCATAGGCCTTGTCCGCCAACAAGGACTCGGCATCTATCCCTTCAATCAGCTCGACCGCTTGACTGCAATCTGCTGCCGTCCCCTCGGTCACCAACACCCGCACCGGCATCCCATGCGCGTCCACAGCCAGGTGCAGCGTCGTGTTCAGCCCCCTTTTGCGCGACCCATCGCCTGATGGCCACCGACCGCACCGCTCGCATGGGGATGGACCTTGAGATGACTGGCGTCAATCATCAGCCACTCATAGTCCGGCTCATCCACCAGAGGCTCCAGCAACGCCCCCCAGAGCCCCTTGTCCCGCCAGCGACAGAACCGACGATGGGTATTTTTCCAGTCTCCATAGTCTGGCGGCACATCACGCCAGGGAGCGCCGGTACGCAGAATCCAGAAGATCGCATTAACGAACCGTCGATTATCCTGCGCCACCCCACCCCAACTTCCCGCTCGGCCAGGCAGATGAGGCTCCAACAACAGCCAGACCCTGTCCGAAATGTCGTGACGCCGATGAGCCAATCCCATGAGTCGCCTCCAGGAACCATCGAGTGAGTTCGACAGATAGGACAGATAAACATCACTCATGACGACACTATCTAGATCCCACGTTGCTGACAGTGGCGGGACGATTGCAGGTTCTGGGGTGGTGTTGCGGTCCTGTTTTTTTGACCCAAGTTGGCACTTTGTAGTTTGAGATTCTCCATAAAATATTGATTTTGCGTAAAAATAATTTTCGATCCAGCAGACAGGACTCTACGGTTTTGACGATTTTGTTATTCTGCATCGAAATTCTCCAACGGTGCAGTTGTGGCTCCACACCCGCGACGCGGGTGATCCGCGTGACTTCGGGGTGGGGCCGCACGTCCTGGCGGTTGACGATTGTCGATCCATCGGTCCGGCGGATCGTGGTGGTGATGCGCAACCAGCTGCGCAGGCGATTGCGGATCCACTCCCGACTGAGGGTGATGCCGGCGGCCTTAAGGCGAGTGCGGAGCAGGTGCAGGGCGTGAAAGGCGAGGACCAGGTGCGCCGCGGTGCGGTTGCCCTTCTGATACCAGATCGAGCGCAGGCCGAGCTCCGACTTGAGCGCATCTACGACGCGTTCCGAACTTGAGCATCTCATACGCGCGGGCGCCACCATTGCCGATGATTCGGAGATTGTTGTCGTCGGCAGCCAGGCGATTCTCGGACAGCATCCGGACGCCCCGGCGGCCTTGCTCCTGTCCATGGTTGCGGATGTCTACCCCCGAAACCATCCCGAGCGCGCTTTTCATTGACGACGCCATCGGCGAGAGCTCGTATTTCCATGAGCAATTCGGCTACCATGCGCGGAGCATGGGGCCCGAGACTGCGAGACTTCCGAAGGGCTGGGAGTTGCGCCTCGTGCCGGTCGAGAGCCCGGCAATACACGGCATGACCGGGTGGTGTCTTGAAACGAATGATCTGGCAATTTCGAAATATATCGCGGAGCGGGAGAAGGACCGGAGCTTTACCGCGGTGTTATCGCGGGTCGGATTGACCGACCGTAACAGGCTCTTCGCACGACTCCCCGAGACCGAACTCGGTATCGATCGGCGTTGGGTCGTCACAGTTCGGATCTCTTTTGACTTCCGATCCGCAAGAAAAGACGATTGACCCGACTCCGCTTCGGGTGTCAATGGTGGCGGTTATCCATGCCGGTGCGCAATTATGCGGCTGCCTGTGACGTCCATATCTTCTTAAAAGGTTTCGAAACGGCCGACAGACAACAGAATCACGGCCAGTGGCGGCAGTCAGG
The DNA here is from genome assembly GCA_963422445.2 of Thalassobaculaceae bacterium. Classification (GTDB taxonomy): domain Bacteria; phylum Pseudomonadota; class Alphaproteobacteria; order Thalassobaculales; family Thalassobaculaceae. The sequence continues at coordinate 5,530,933 of OY729512.2, read as the reverse complement.
CAGCCAGCAATGGTCCGTTCGACAGGGTTGGCGAAAGACAACAGAATCATGGAATTGCAGCGTCAATATATTCGGCAAGGCCGGGACTTTCATCGGCCGAACGCCCGGCACCGGTCATCAATGCCAACTGTGTGCCGGTCGTGACGGTGTTTGTTCTGACCGCGAAAATGTCGCAGCCCGTGGCTTGGCATGAATTCGAATGGAATCCTGATCGGAAATAACTCGGCGCTTCAGTCCCGGATATGCCTGGGAACCAGGGAAAGGATGCCGCAAGCGGCAAACGGACATTGAACGATGATTGCCGATACTGGCCAGTTCGGTGGGGTCAGCGTGATCTTGAGTTTGCTGGTCTTGGGCTGCGTGCGGGAAAGCGAGGTAGGGGATGGAGATCGCGATACGGGCGGTTGGTCGAGTCCGCGGCGGACGGCGCGCCGTCACGGATGACGATTGGGACGCGGTTACGGCCGAGATTCATCTCGACGAGTCCTGGATTCCCGGAGAGGCGTTGCGTGGCCTTGAAGATTTCTCGCATGTTGAGGTCTTGTTCCATTTTGACAGACAGGATCCGGCAAAGGTCGTCACAGGCGTCCGGCATCCGCGCGGGCGCAAGGGCTGGCCGGCCGTCGGAATCCTGGCCCAACGCGGCAGTGCCCGGCCCAATCGGTTGGGAATAACGATATGCCGCGTTGTCGGCGTTGCCGGCTCGGTGCTTACGGTCAAGGGCCTCGACGCTGTTGACGGCACGCCGGTCTTCGATATCAAGCCGTACATGTCGGGATTTGCACCGCGCGGACCGGTGCGTGAGCCGGACTGGGCGCAAGAAATCATGATACGGTACTGGCGATGATGCCGGTTGCGGCCCGTAACCCGGCAGGAATGGCATGATGGGGCAGTTTCCGTCGCGTGGATTGACGGTCATCCTAGGAACCCTGGCTGCATTGGGGGCTGCGGCGATCGACATGTATCTGCCGGGACTGCCGACCATTGCCGCCGATCTCGATGCGGCGCCCGGACAGGTCCAGCTGACGCTCAGTGCCTTTTTCCTCGGGCTCGGATTTGGTCAGTTGCTATATGGCGCGGTTTCCGATGCGCTGGGGCGCCGCCGCGTCATGATGGTCGGGGTGACGCTTTACTGTGTTGCGAGTGTTGGATGCATATTTGCGACCGATGTCAATGAACTGATTCTTGCCCGGTTCATTCAGGCCGTCGGCGCCGCGGCGGGTCAGGTGATCGCGCGGGCCATGGTTCGCGACGTTTTCGAACTCGACGATGCGGCGCGCGCTCAGTCCTTCATCAATCTCGCCTTTCTGGTGACGCCGTTGTTGGCGCCGGTGATTGGCGGCTATGTCCTGATCTGGTTTGGTTGGCGCGCCATTTTCCTGGTCCTGTGCCTGTTTGGTACCGGCTGTCTTCTCGCCTTGGCGTTGCGGGTCCCCGAGACATTGCCGCCGGAGCGCCGGACATCCCTGTCCATACCGTTGCTGCTGCGCAACTACGCGACCATTCTTCGAGAACGGCAGTCGCTTGGCTGCATGTTAACCAGCGCTTTCGCCTTTGCCTGCATGTTTACCTATTTCGCGGTTTCACCCTTCGTGTTCATCACGCTATTCGGTGTTGCCGACGAGCATTACGGATTCTTGTTCGGACTCAATGTCATCGGCCTGATGGCGGCAAATTATCTCAATGCCTATCTGGTGCTGCGGTTCGGCGCGTTGAAGATGTTACGCGTCGGCAGTCTGGTTTCGGCGACGAGCGGCATGACCCTCTTTGTGATCATCTGGTTCGGGATTGGCGGTTTGGCCGGGGTCGTCATCCCGCTGATTGTCGTGGTGGGCAGTCTCGGTTTCGTTGGCGGCAACGCGATTGCCGGTGCACTCGCGCCATTTCCCCGGCTTGCGGCAACGACGGCGTCGCTGTTTGGCTTTGGTCAGATGATGCTGGCCGGTAGTGTTGGCGCGATTGCCGGTCTGTTGCATGACGGCACAGCGTTGCCGATGGGGATCATGATCGCGGTTCTGAGCGGTTTCGGTTTCATGTTTTGTCTATTGCTGGTCCGGGTTCGCGATGGTGCAGAGGCAACACCCGCGTCATGACGGCCGTAATCACGGTGGCCTGGATGCAACACGGGATTTTTTTGCGGCCGCGAGCGATGTGGCTGTTTTGCTCCGCTCCGTCCGCCGCCGGATGGATGGCAAGGTGAGATTGGACAACATGTCGGACATTCGTGCTAAGGTCACTGCATCGATGCGGTTGCGCGAAACAGCCTGGTTCTGAATGCGATGTATAGTTATATAATCCGCCGTCTGGGATTTGGTGGCCTGACAGTGCTCGGTGTGTCCGTGCTGGTTTTTCTCATCATGCGCGTGATGCCGGGAGATCCCCTGACAGCGATCTTCGGGCCAGATGGTCTGACCAAGCTCACCGAAGAGCAGCGCCTTGGCTACATGAAGGAACTCGGGCTCACGGATCCGTTGATCGTTCAGTATTTCAAATGGCTGGGTGACATCATCAGTGGTGAGCTGGGACGATCGTTCTTTCGTGCCGAAAGCGTTGGTGAGATGGTGATGCGGCGCGGCCCGTTGACGGCGCAGATTGCGATCCTGTCCGTCATTCTGTCCTGGATCATCGGCATTCCGGTCGCAATCATCAGCGCGTTGAAGCCGAACAGCCTTCTAGACAATCTGGTCCGTTTCGTCTCGATCGTCAGTCTGGCCGTGCCGGGTTTCTGGCTCGGCATGCTGATCGTGCTGGCTCTGCTGTTCTGGTTCGGCTATCGGGCGCCGCTTACTGGCGCCGCCCTTTTCGAAAGCCCTTGGGTCACGTTCGAGATCGTGATCGGGCCGGCGGTTGTACTGGGCCTCGGGCAGGCGGCATACATCGCCCGAATGGCCCGTTCAAGCCTGCTTGAAGTCATCCGTGAAGACTATGTCCGGACGGCGCGCGCCAAGGGGTTGAACGGGCGGCGGGTGGTGCGGCTGCATGCGCTGCCGAACGCATTGCTGCCGGTTATTACCCTGTCCGGCATCCTGCTTGGGTTCGTTCTCGCCGGATCGATCCCGGTGGAGCGGGCGTTCGGAACACCTGGACTCGGTTACGCCATGTTTACGGCGGTCAATGAACGGGATATCTTCGTGATGCAGAATCTCGTGTTTCTGTATTCTTTGGTGTTTGTCATGCTCAACATCATTGTTGATATCACAATCGCCTGGTTGGATCCGAGGATCAGATATCAATGACCGAACTGGCTGCCGAACCGGGACCGACCAGCGAGCGATCCGCAGCAGCGCAGCGGATAGGGCAGATGCTGGCAGAGTTCGCGCGGCGTTCGCCGCTTTCAGCGGTTTGGGGCGTTGTTGCGGTCGCGATTCTGGTCATGGCGGTGTCGGCGCCATTGATTGCGCCGCACGACCCGCTGCAGTCGAATTTCCGCGCGATGCAGAATTCGCCCAACACGCAGAATTATTTTGGCACTGACCAGATTGGGCGGGATACTCTCAGCCGTACGATCCATGGCAGTCGGACATCGCTTACGGTGGCCATCGCTGCAGTCTTGCTCGGGACCACCCTAGGCTCGCTGTGGGGACTTGCGAGTGGTTATTTCGGCGGCCGGTTCGACATTTTCAGCCAGCGCATCATCGAGTTCCTGCAGGCATTTCCCGACCTTATTCTCGCCATGGCGATCGCCATGGCGCTGGGGTCCGGCACGACGACGGTGATTATCGCGATTGCGATTACTCGAATACCGTTCGGCGGCCGGGTCATACGCTCGGTGGTGTTGTCGTTGAAGGAAATGGCCTTTGTCGAGGCGGCACGGAGCCTCGGTGCGTCTAACATGAGAATCATGCTGCGGCATATCCTGCCGCAATGCATTGCGCCGTTCCTGATTCTCGCGACGACACATCTTGGCGTCGCCATCATTATCGAGGCGTCGCTCGGATTTCTCGGCGTTGGCATTCCGCCGCCAACGCCGACATGGGGCAATATGCTGTCGGATGCGCTTAACGCCGGATTGGTGCCGCCGTGGTGGCTGGTGTTCTTTCCCGGCATGGCGATCACGATCACCGTGCTCGCATTCAACCTATTTGGCGACGGTATTCGGGATTTTCTCGATCCAAGGCTGCGCGGTTCGGTATAGGTGAGACAGCCGGCTCAATCGGGCATACGCAGCGACCTGCGACCGATGACGGCATGCTGGCCGAAATTCTGCTGTCGACTCTTTCCGGCGCTACGTGTTTGCGGATACAGGGCGGCCTGACCGAGCCGGGCGCGACCGGTCGTAGACATGATGCCAGAAATCCGGCTAACGGTCAGCCCGACCTCGCCGTTCGGGAACCGGCCAATGGCGGGTGTATTCAGGCGTTCAGGCTTCTGCCGGCCGGGTCAATGGAAACGTGACGCCGGCGTCGTGCAGATGGCATGCGGTCATGTGTCCGGGCGCGACTTCCCGGAGCAGCGGTTCATCGCTGCGGCAGCGGTTCATCGCATAGGGGCACCGGGTGTGGAAATGACAACCTGACGGTGGATTGATCGGGCTTGGAACATCACCTTCGAGAATCTGGCGCTGGCGCCCTCGGGCGCCGGATTTTGGTATCGGGACAGCCGAAAGCAGGGCCTCCGTATAAGGATGCAGCGGCATGTCGAACAGGCTGGTCTTGTCGGTGGTCTCGACGATTCGCCCGAGATACATTACTGCAACCCGATGGCTGATATGTTCGACGATCGCCAGGTCGTGGCTGATGAACAGGTAGGACAGGTTGAAACCCTCCTGGAGATCCATCAACAGATTGATGATCTGGGCCTGGATCGAAACGTCCAGGGCGGAAACCGGCTCGTCGCACACGATCAGTTCCGGATTGATTGCAAGCGCTCGTGCGATCCCGAGCCGCTGGCGTTGCCCGCCAGAAAACTCATGCGCGTATGCAGACATCCGTTCGGGGCGCAAACCGACCTGTTCAAACAGCCAGGCGACCCGGTCTTGCCGTTCGGTTCGGTCACCGCGATCGTGAATGATCAGCGGTTCGCCGACCATGTCGCCGGCCGTCATGCGCGGATTCAGAGATGCGAACGGATCCTGGAAGATCATTTGCATCAGTTGGCGGTAGGCGAGCATTCGGGTGGGGCCGATGTCGGTAATGTCATCGCCCTTGATGCGGATGGTTCCGTCTGTCGGGTCGAGAAGTTTGAGCACCGTTCGGCCGACGGTCGACTTGCCGCAACCGGATTCGCCGACAAGCCCCAATGTTTCGCCGGGACGAATATGGAAGGAAATGCCGTCAACCGCGCGGACCTGCCCGACGACTCGGGAGAACACGCCCTTGTGAATCGGGAAATGTTTGCGCAGGTCTATGACCTCAAGGAGCGGAGAATCACTGCTGCCAGCGTCAGTCGTCATGATCGGTCCTTCAGTCGAGTTCAGCTGCGCGCCAGCACGCAATCCAGTGATTCGGGCGATACTGCTCGAGCACCGGGGCGGCGCTGCGGCATTGGTCGGCGGCAAATCTGCAACGCGGCGCAAAAGCGCAGCCGGACGGCAGGTTCGTGAGCGACGGCACCATACCGCTGATCTCGTTCAGTCGCACCCGTCCGCTATCGGTATGGGCGACGGCTTCGAGATTGGGCACCGAGCCGAGCAGGCCTTTGGTATAGGGATGACCGGCATGGTCGAACAGTTCGTCGGCCTCGGCTTCTTCGACCTTGCGGCCGGCATACATGACGATGACCCGATCGGCATTTTCCGCCACGACACCCATGTCATGGGTGATGAGAATGATTGCCGACCCGAGTTTGGATCTCTGATCCCGGATCAGTTCAAGGATCTGGGCCTGAATCGTGACATCGAGAGCGGTTGTCGGCTCGTCGGCAATCAGGAGTTTCGGGTTACAGCAGATCGCCATCGCGATCATCACGCGTTGGCGCATGCCGCCGGACAGTTGATGGGGATAGGAATTGACTCGGGTTTCCGGTTCCGGGATCGAGACCCGCCGCAGCATCTCGGCGGCTTGGTCCATGGCTTGCCGCTTTGACATGCCCTGGTGCAGGATCAGGGCTTCGCTGATCTGCCGGCCGACCGTGTATAGCGGATTGAGCGAAGTCATGGGTTCCTGGAAGATCATCGAGATGTCGTTGCCGCGGATGGCCTCGAGGTCGGTTTCCTCAAGCTCGATCAGATCCTGGCCCTGGAAATTGATTGATCCGGCACTGATCCGCCCCGGCGGGTCGGGAATCAGGCGCAATATCGACAAGGCCGTCACGCTCTTGCCACAGCCGGATTCTCCGACGACGCCGAGGGTTTCGCCTTCACGGACAAAGAAGGACAGCCCGTCGACAGCCCGGACAAGGCCGTCCTGCGACTTGAACTCCACGTGCAGATCCGAGACCCGGAGAATTTCATCGCTCGTCGATTCGGTGGCTGTTGCCGGCTGTGTTTCGATAGGGACTTGCACAATATGCTCCAACCGGGCCAAACTTGCATTTCATCCGGTCACCGCAGGCGACGGATCAAATCCTGCGGCCGATCATAGCAAAGCTTGATCAAGTTAACGCCAGAAAAATTCGCGGGCAAATGGGAGGCAAGAGATGAGCAGAAAAGGATTCCGGCAACCGTGGTTGACTCGCCGCAGCTTCATGGCGGCGAGTGCCGCCGCGGCGGCAGGGGCGTATGGCCTTGGCGCCGGCCGGGCGCAGGCAGCGGTTCCAATGGAGATGGACGGCTCGAAATTCAAGCTCTCCGCTCCAGACCCCAACCCCAAGCACGGTGGTGTGATGCGTTATGGCATCACGATGCGGCCGCCGCATCTGGATTTTCACCAGTCCGGCACGATCAACAATCTCGGCAGTCAGGCCTGTCTGTACGACAACCTCATTCGGCGTAATCCGAATGACAGCGGCCAGACCATCATTCCTGATCTTGCCCATAGCTGGGATATCTCGAAAGACGGCAAGACCTACACGTTCTTCATTCGCGAGGGCGTGGAGTTTTCCGACGGTGCGGCGCTGACCTCGGCGGACGTGAAAGCGACCTTTGACCGCATCACCAAGCCGCCGCAAGGGATCAATATCCCGCGCAGCGCCCTTTTCAAGTCGGTTGATTCGGTCGAGGCTCCGGACAAGTACACAATTCAGTTCAAATTATCGGAACCGCGACCGGCCGATTTCATCATGGGTGCGATCGCCAGTGGCTGGAATGGCATCGTTCGCAAGAAAACGCTTGAGGACAACAACTACAATCTCCGCAAGACCCTGGATGTTCCGGGCACCGGTCCGTTCCAGAGCGTGCGCCGGGTCGAACAGGAAGTCTGGGAGATGAAAAGGAATCCGAACTACTGGAACGAGGGCTTGCCTTATCTCGACGGCATCGAGTTCTATCACGCGTTGCCGTTTTCTCCGGAGTTGGGGTCAGCGCTGTTGTCGGGCCGAATTGACTATGCCCGCCTGATTGATCCGGTGACCCGGCGGGAAGTTGACAAGACCGACGGTTTGACGGGCGTCGATTACTATCAGAGCGTCATCCAGGCGACCTGGATGAACGCCAAGAAGGGACCGCTGGCGGATCCGCGGGTCCGGAGGGCCTTCCACCTGGTTCTGGATCGTCCGGTTCTCGTTGATGTCGTCAGGGATGTCGCGCCGATGCTGGTTGGCGGCTTCATCTATCCGTTCTCGGCGTATGCGACACCCCTGGACGAGTTGCGGCAGCGCCTTGGTTACCAGGATGATCAGAGCGCTTCGATTGCCGAAGCAAAACAGCTGATGGCAGCAGCTGGCTATGCCGATGGCATAGAGGGGCTTGACTATCTGGTTCGCGAAGTCGCGACCTTCAAACTGTGGTCGCAGGCCATTCAGGCGATGCTGCAACAGTCTCTGAATGTCCAGTGCAACCTGCGCACCGTGGTCGAGTCGGTCTGGTTTGACGATGTCAATTCCGGAAATTACGACATGGCTGTCGGAGCCATCGTCTCGACGCTGATCGATCCGTCCGACTATTTCAACACGTGGTATGCGACGGGTGGTCCGCAGAACTACTCGAACTGGGAAAATGATGACTTCATGGAGCTCGTTAAGGTCATCGATAGCGAGGTTGACCCGGTGAAGCGGCAGGCTGCGATCACCAAGGCTGAGGCGGTCATGGAAGAGAACCCGCCCTTGCTCCCGATTTCCTGGGAGAAGATCAATGACGGGTGGTACGACTATGTGAAGGGTCATCGGCCGGAGAATTATTTCGGTCTGTACGATGTGGGTCGTTTCGACACCTTCTGGATGGACAAAGCATAGTCCAATCTCTGGTCTCTGATCTGGCTGTGCGCCCGGTCGGCTTGCCGATCGGGCGCATTCCTTTTGGCTACGGGAGTCGAAAGCCCCATGCAGTCAGGTGCCTATTTCGTCCTGTTCAAGAGGCGGCGGCCAACATTGCAGCACATGTCGGTCAGCGTGGACGGATGTCCGAAACGGCGACGTCCGGGGGACGCGGGACAGAATGGATTGGTCGGACGGATTTGAAATTCGTCCGGTCCCGGAACGTTGTGAAATGAAACGCTTCGGGACACTCCGGCCAACAGACCTCACTTCGGTTTTAGATCTCCTTGCCCCATCTTTGCCATTTTTTGGCAGGATCTGCTGATTTTGGTGTGTCTTGGCCCCTAACATATTGATTTTGAGTGATTGTGGTTTCTGAAGTCCGTTGTAGTGCAATAATCTTGCGGGATGGGTCGGGGAGTCCTTGACAGCCCACAAACAGTCCGTGACCCTGCCGCCATGGTCATCCGCAAGACCTTCACCGGTCGCGGAGACGGTGGCGAGAGCTATGCTACCTACCGCTTCGTTGCGCAGCGAACGGATCTGCGGAAGGGTGCGGCAGGTCACGCTTTTCAATTTCGGCGCAGACTTCGGTGTGCCCGAGGAGCAATGGCGCGACCTGGCGCTTCTGATCGAAACCCTTCTCGCCGGCAGCAAGCCGCTGCTGGAACCGGATCCCGCCCTGCGCCCCGTCGCCGAGGACATCGTTCGGCGGGTTCACGCCCGCGGTCTCGGCGCATTGCGGCTCAGCGCTGCGGGCGATGTGGCCACGGTTCGTCTCGACAGCCTGTCTCACGAACAGGCCCGCTCGGTGGGCTGTGAGCGCCTGGCTCTCGCCGCGCGCGACGACCTTCGCTTCATCGAGACGCTGCAGAGGCTGGGCGAAAGTGAGCGCGACGCACGCATCGCGGCGGCCCTGGTGGTCGCGCACATGATCCATCCCTCCCGTGAGCGCGAGCCTGGAGTTGCTGAAGGTCGATCGCGGCACGTCGCTCACGCTCAGCAAGCGCGACCGCATCGGCGATCTCTTTTGGCGTCACCGCGCCGCGCTTGGAGAGGCGCTTTGCGCCCGGGAGCGCGATCTCTTCGACATCCCCGACACCATCGTCTTCCTGGATCTGACCAACACCCACATGACCGGACGGCCCGGCTCCCCGCTCGCCCGGTTCGGGCGTTCGAAGCAGAGGCGCGACGCCTGTCCGATCGTGACCCTGGCTCTGTCGCTGATCCAGGCCGGCGTCCCGCAGCACAGCGAGACCCTGCCCGGCACCCTCTCCGAGCCGGCCACATTCGCCGACGCTGTCGGGCGACTGGAACGCCAGGCGCGCGGCCGCAACGCCCCCAAACCCACGATCATCATGGACGCGGGCCTCTCCACCGAGGCCAACCTCGCCTGGCTGCGGGCACGCGGCTATCACGGGATCACCGTTCGCCGCAGCGTCTTGGCGCCACCCGGGCGCGAAGCCGATGCCGCCTTCGAAACCCGGGCCGGCCACCAGGCCCGCGCCTGGCGTCTCGAGGCAGGTGACGACGAAGCGCATCGGTGCGTCTGGAGCCATGAGCGCCAGCACAAGGACGCGGCCGTGCTGGCCCGTCAGCGCCGGACCTTCGAGGACGCCCTGTGCGCCCTGCATGACGGGCTGTCGAAGAACAATCACGTCAAGAAGCTCGACAACGTGATGGAGAAGCTGGGTCGGCTAAAGGAAAGGGACAGGCGTGTCCACCGCCAGTACGACATCGAGGTGGGGCCCGTAGAGAAGGGGCGGGCCGGTGCCGTCCGCTGGAGACGCAACGCTCTCCATGCCGCGCGCGACCGGCAGGCGGGCATCTATGTGCTGCGCACCAGCCCCGTCGAGTGGGACCTTGAAATCGTGGTCCGAACCGACTGGACGCTCACCGAACTCGAGGCCACCGTCCCAAGCCTGACATCCGAAACCGGCCTGCGCCCACCTGTTCATCGCCGTCCTCGCCGACCACGCGATTCATCTGCTGCGAACCCGCCGGGCGCGCACGGCTTGCATGACCGCTGGAGTACGGCCCGCGACAAGCTCGCGGGCTCGGTGCGCCTCACCTCCACCATCCGGAAGGTTGGCGGAAACCGGATCGTCATGCGCCAGGACGCGCGCCCGGACGCCGACGCGTGCGCCATCGCTCAGGCGGCGGGCCTCACGGTGGATCCCCACAGGCGCCGGGCGGGGTTCCCGGGAGTGTAGCGATGAGCGCACAAACGTAGTGCCATAATCCTAGATAGTGTCGTCACGAAAGACCGGCCCAGAGCGCCAGACACCGGATCTGCACCGCGGCAAGGAACGATGCGGCATTCTTGGCGTATCGCGTGGCAATCCCACGCCAGCGCTTGAGCCACAGAAACGCGTTCTCCACCAAATGCCGGTGCCGGTAGAGATGGACATCATACGCTCTGGGGTGCTTGCGGTTGCGCTTCGGCGGAACCACTGGAATAACTTCATGCTCCTCACAACAAGACAGGATGGCATTCGTGTCATAGGCCTTGTCCGCCAACAAGGACTCGGCATCTATCCCTTCAATCAGCTCGACCGCTTGACTGCAATCTGCTGCCGTCCCCTCGGTCACCAACACCCGCACCGGCATCCCATGCGCGTCCACAGCCAGGTGCAGCTTCGTGTTCAGCCCCCTTTTGTGCGACCCATCGCCTGATTGCCACCGCTCGCATGGGGATGGACCTTGAGATGACTGGCGTCAATCATCAGCCACTCATAGTCCGGCTCATCCACCAGAGGCTCCAGCAACACCCCCCAGAGCCCCTTGTCCCGCCAGCGACAGAACCGACGATGGGTATTTTTCCAGTCTCCATAGTCCGGCGGCACATCACGCCAGGGAGCGCCGGTGCGCAGAATCCAGAAGACAGCATTAATGAACCGTCGATTATTCTGTGCCACTCCACCCCAACTTCCCGCTCGACCAGGCAGATGAGGCTCCAGCAACAGCCAGACCCTGTCCGAAATGTCGTGACGCCGATGAGCCATTCCCATGAGTCTCCTCCAGGAACCATCGAGTGAGTTCGACAGATAGTACAGATAAACATCACTCATGACGACACTATCTAGAATAGCCAAAACCCTAGGGATTGTCTGAACAAGTTGGTTTTGTCACATTGGTTTCTTGGTGACGGAGTGGAGTGCGAGCCTTGGAGCAAGCGACGTTTACGGAGCTGGAGCACGACCTGAAGACGCGTCGGACGCGGCGCGAGGTGTTTCTCGAGACGATGGACGGGCTGGTTCCCTGGGAGCGGCTGGAGGCCCGCATCGAGCCGTTCTACCCGAAGGCCGGGCGCGGTCGGCGGCCCTATCCGTTGAGCGTGATGCTGCGGGTGCACTGGGTTGCAGCTGTTCTACAATCTGAGCGACCCTGGGATGGAGGACCTGCTCTACGAGGTGAAGTCGGTGCGGCGGTTTGTGGGGTTGCGCCTCTCGGGTGCGCTGCCTGACGAGACGACGGTTCTGCATTTCCGCCACTTGCTGGAGACGCATGGTCTGGGCGAAACGCTGTTCGAGGAGATCAACGCACATCTGGCCTCGCTCGGACACCGCTTGAGCACGGGGACGATCGTGGACGCGAGTCTCATTGCCGCGCCGTCGTCGACGAAGAACCGCAAGGGCGAGCGGGACCCGGAGATGCATCAGACGAAGAAGGGCAATCAGTGGCATTTCGGGATGAAGGCGCACATCGGGGTGGATGCGCAGTCGGACTTGACACACAGCGTGGAGACGACGCCGGCGAATGTCTCGGATGTGGCGACCGCGCACGCGCTGTTGCACGGGGGCGAGGAGCAGGTGTGGGGTGACGCGGGCTATCAGAGGGTGGACAAGCGCGCGGAGAACCGGGACACGGACGTGGACTGGGAGGTGGCGCTGAAGCCCGGCAAGCGCCGGGGCTGGACAAGGCAGGCCCGGAGGCGGCGGCGGAGAGGCGCAAGGCGTCGGTTCGGGCCAGGGTGGAACATCCGTTCCTGTATGTGAAGCGCCACTTCGGCTACGCGAAGGTGCGCTATCGGGGGCTGGCGAAGAACACGCAACGTATCGCCGTGCTGCTCGGGTTCACCAATCTGCTCATCGCGGGGCGCGACGCCACCGCCTGACGTGGGGGAGTCCGTCCGCAACCGCCGCAAGGCGGCGGGGACGGTCGGCTCGGGCATCGAAATCCCCATTTCCTGGCACGACAACACGTCCCCGATGGGCTCTGGCGTTTCATCCACGGGCCACGACACCTGTATATCCGAAAAACCGACTTGTTCAGACAATCCCTAACCCGCTTTAGCGCGTCTTCGACGCGGACGCCGTTGGCCGTCGGCTTGCCAACCCCAGGAGGCAAGGTATCCGATCCGCAAGGCCCCTGATCACGGGACGCAAGGGTTTGAATGCCTGTTCCAGACGTGCCGGAACCGCCGACCGGCAACAGTCCTGCTAACCCGTTAGTCAGGACGCGAACACCTGTCTGCCCGCGACCCGAAGCATCCGATCGACCGGATGACCCGGAACTGCCGGCAGGCCGCAGGACCGTCGAGACGTCAGAGATACACCGAAAGATCAGCCGGCAAATGCCGCGGTTATCCGTATCGCCCGGGGATTTCCCGCTGGACCGGCCTGTAATACGTCCCGAACCACTATTCGCCGCGTTCCGGAAACAAATCCCGGCAGACAAGAATCCGGTCTGTTTTCGACCAAGCTCGTTGTAACCGGTCTGACGAGAGTCATTGGCGGAACACTGCCCATGGTGTAGGATGTGACCTTCAGTGACCGGTGGTCGGCAACCTGCCGAGCGAACCGGATAACGAGCGAGGACGGAATGAACGCACCCGCAGGGATCATGGCTGGGAAAAAAGGTCTGATCATGGGCGTGGCGAATGATATGTCGATTGCCTGGGGTGTTGCCAAGGCCGCGGCCGAGCAGGGGGCCGAGCTGGCGTTTACCTATCAGGGCGAGGCCCTGCGCAAGCGGGCCGAACCGCTGGCAGCCTCGATCGGGTCCGAATTTCTCATGCAGTGCGATGTCGCTGATGACGACAGTATTACTGCCGCGTTCGAAGCCATCGACGAACGCTGGGACTCCCTGGATTTTCTGGTTCACGCGATCGCGTTTTCCGACAAGACCGAACTCAAGGGCGCCTATGTCGACACCAGCCGGGACAACTTTTTGAGAACGCTGGACATCTCGTGCTTTTCCTTCGTATCGGTCGCGCGCCATGCCGCAGCCAGGATGTCCGATGGCGGCAGCCTGATGACACTGACCTATTTTGGCGCCGAGCGCGTCATGCCGCACTACAATGTCATGGGAGTCGCGAAAGCGGCGCTTGAGGCAAGCGTCCGATATCTGGCGGTCGATCTTGGTGAGCAGGCAGTGCGCGTGAACGGACTATCGGCCGGTCCGATGAAGACACTCGCGGCTTCGGGTATCGGCGATTTCCGCTATATCCTGAAATGGAACCAGTACAATTCACCGCTTCGGCGCAATGTCACACTTGATGATGTCGGCGGCGCGGCGGTCTATCTGTTGAGCGATCTTTCGAGCGGCGTGTCGGGAGAAATTCATCATGTCGACTGCGGCTACAACATTATCGGCATGAAAGCGGTGGATGCACCCGACATTTCGGTCGTCTAGGCCGGGTGGGGGCCTTGATGGCCAGTAACGGATTCGGTGAGGTTTTCCGGTTCACGACATGGGGTGAGAGTCACGGCCCGGCGATCGGCTGTATCGTCGATGGGACGCCGCCGCTGCTTCCACTTTCCGAAGCCGACATCCAGTTTTATCTCGAACGGCGTAAACCCGGGCAGTCCCGGTTTACGACGCAGCGTCGCGAATCCGACACCGTGAAGATCCTGTCCGGAGTTTTTGAAGGCGTGACGACAGGAACGCCGATCGGATTGGTCATCGAGAACGAGGATCAACGGTCCCGGGACTATGGCGAAATCCGGGACCGGTTTCGTCCAGGCCATGCGGACTACACCTACCAAGCAAAGTACGGTATTCGCGACTATCGTGGCGGTGGGCGATCATCGGCCCGTGAAACCGCCATGCGGGTTGCCGCTGGCGCCGTGGCGCGAAAGGTACTTGCAAGTCGGCTTGGTAATGCGTTGTCGATTCGCGGAGCCCTGATTCAGGTCGGACCGCATGCAATCGACCGCACCAATTGGGATTGGGAGGAAATCGACCGCAACCCGTTCTGGTCTCCTGATGCGGATGCGGCAGAATGCTGGGCGACCTATCTTGATTCGGTGCGCAAGGCAGGATCTTCTGCGGGCGCGGTCATCGAAGTGGTCGCTGAAGGTGTGCCGCCAGGCTTGGGCGAACCGGTTTATGCCAAGCTTGACAGCGATCTTGCAGCGGCACTGATGTCGATCAATGCGGTCAAGGGTGTCGAGATCGGCGACGGTTTCGAACTTGCCGCAGTGTCGGGTGAAGATGCGGCTGACGAGATGTGCATGGTGAACGGACATCCCGAATTCGCCAGCAATCGGACCGGTGGTGTACTCGGTGGAATTTCGACGGGGCAGCCGATCGTTACTCGTTTCGCGGTAAAGCCGACGAGTTCAATTCTGACCCCGCGACGGTCGGTCGACCGTTTCGGCGCTGAGGTTGAGGTCGTAACGCGCGGGCGGCACGATCCTTGTGTCGGGATACGGGCGGTGCCGGTCGGTGAAGCAATGATGGCTTGCGTGCTTGCCGATCATCTTTTGCGCCATGTGGCGCAGTGCGGTGAGGTACCGGGTGAGGGGGCCCATTCTACAGGGTAATGTCAAAAGCTGATTTGTCCCCAACGATCGTTCATATGGCTCGCAAACAGTCCGGTTCGTGAGTCTATGACGTCATCACCAGTGCTGCCATCTCCTTGAGACCGATCGCTTCAATTCCCCCGGCGATTGGATATCGAGTGTTATCTGCGGTGACGACGAATGAGCGCTCCGGGGTCAGATCTTCTCGCGCGGTATGGAAGCCTTTGCTGACCCGCGCCGAGAGGCTGCGTTTGATCTCGATGGCCCAGAACCCCCGGTTGCCGGGAAGATCGAGCAGGAGATCGATTTCCGCACCGGCTGCGGTGCGATAAAAGCTCGCCCGGGTTCGAGGTGGAGCAACGGCAAGCAGGTTTTCGATCACATAGCCCTCCCAGCTCATGCCGACGACCGGATGGCCAGCGAGTTCGTTGTGGTCCTGGAGACCGAGCAGGGCGTGAACAAGGCCGCTATCCCGAACATAGAGTTTGGGCGATTTAACGAGGCGTTTTTTGGTATTCGCATGAAATGGCATAAGACGTCTGACCAGCATCAGATCGACCAACAGGTCGACGTAGCCGGTTACGGTCGGGCCCGTGAGTGACAGATTGGCGGCCAGCCTCGATGCGTTGAGGAGGGTACCCTGACCATGGGCGAGCATTGTCCATAACCGCGCCAGTGTCTCTGCCGGAACACGTCGGCCGAACTGCTGCACATCGCATTCCAGATAGGTACGGATAAAATCCTGCCGAAAAGCGAAGCTGTCAACATCGCTATTGGCAAGATAACTGTCCGGAAAGCCGCCCCGTACCCACAACTTCGTGGCGGCTTCTTCCGTTGGTGCGGCTTCGACGACATCGAATGGATTCAACGCGATGTATTCGATCCGGCCGGCGAGACTGTCTCCCGATTGCCTGAGCAGATCGATCGAGGCTGAACCAAGGACCAGGAACCGTCCAGTCCGATGGCCGCGACGGCGTCCCTGATCGATCAACCCGCGCAGTTCCGGGAACAACTCCGGGACTCGGTGGATCTCGTCGAGAATGACCGTGCGGTCCTCATAAGGGCCAAGGAACAGCGGGGGATCTGCCAGCTTGTTTCGGTCGGCCCTGACTTCCAGGTCGAGGTAAAGCGCATTCATCTTATCGCCGATCGCATGGGCCAGCGTGGTCTTGCCGACCTGACGTGGTCCAATCAGGGCGACGGCAGCTTGGCGCCCCAAGGCTTGGCGGATCGTTCGATATACGCGCCGATCAATCATCCTCGCAAATTAAAAGGTTGATTTTAGAATTACAAGGTAAATCATCTGGATTCAGGTATTGGATCTGACGCCCGTGGCCCATCCCTGCCAAGCGGCAACGGGGACATGGCTTCTTGCGGCATTGTTCCAGCTATTACAGACGGCGGCGCGTGACAGGAGGTTCGCCGGCAAAACGAACGGCGGTGTGTCGGAAATGTGCTATCATCCCTGCCAGCGAAACACGGATCTGTGGACCAGAAGAGTTGCACATCGGCGATTGCGAGCACTGAAACAAGCAACATGGTGTTCCGGCCGCTAACAGAACACATATTCGTGGTCTCGTACCGGGCGCGGGAGCATGGAGCAAACGGAGAATATTGCTATGACCGTTTCCAGCAACCTCAGAATCAATAGCGAACGTTTGTGGACTTCGCTCATGGACATGGCAACGATCGGTCCGGGTATTTCCGGCGGAAACAATCGCCAGACCCTGACGGACGAAGATGCTGAAGGCCGTGCGCTGTTCCAGACTTGGTGTGAAGACGCGGGACTGAGGATGGGTTTCGACAAAATGGGCAACATGTTCTTTCGGCGTGAAGGTACCGACCCAGAGGCCTTGCCGGTCTATGTTGGCAGCCATCTCGATACGCAGCCGACTGGCGGAAAATATGACGGTGTGCTCGGCGTGTTAGCCGGCCTCGAAATCGTTCGCACCCTGAACGACACAGGTATCCGAACTTGGCGACCGATCGTCATCGTCAATTTTACCAACGAGGAAGGGACGCGTTTCGCGCCGCCGATGATGGCGTCAGGCGTGTTTGCCGGGGTTCACGACCTCGAATGGGCATATGACCGCAAGGACGCCGCCGGCAAAATGTTTGGCGACGAACTGAAACGCATCGGTTGGATCGGCGATGAGGATGTTGGCGCCCGCAAGATCCATGCGTTTTTCGAACTGCATATCGAACAAGGTCCGATTCTTGAATCCGAGCAGAAGCAGATTGGCGTGGTGACCCATGGCCAGGGGCTGAGTTGGCTGCAGGTGACCTTGATCGGACGCGAGAGCCATACAGGCTCGACGCCAATGCCGATGCGGGTCAATGCCGGCCTCGGCATGGCCCGCGTCACCCAACTGGTCGATGACATTGCCTGGAGCCACGCACCGTTGGCGGTGGGCGCGATCGGTCATTGCGATATCTACCCCAACTCCCGCAACATCATACCCGGCAAGGCCGTGTTTACGGTCGATTTCAGGCATCCCGAAAAAGCGATTATCGCCGAAATGGGCGGCCGGCTCAGGGCAGGTGCCGCCGAGGTCGCGGAAACGCTTGGTCTGGATATCGAGATCGAACAGGTCGGCGGTTTTGATCCCGTCACGTTCAATCAGGATTGCGTAAACACCGTTCGCGCGGCCGCGGAGCGGCTTGGTTATTCACATCGGGATCTGGTTTCAGGGGCCGGCCACGATGCCTGCTGGATTAATCAGGTGGCGCCGACAGCCATGATCATGTGCCCTTGTGTCGACGGGTTGTCGCATAATGAAGCAGAGGAAATTTACCCGGGCTGGGCACGAGCGGGCACCGACGTGCTGCTTCATGCCGTGATCGAAACCGCGGAGGTCGTTGCATAGACATTGACCGCGACCAGAATTCGTTCGACACAGCATGATCGCTGCCCGGGATCAGGCAGACGAGGGTGGATTGCTGGTGAAGCCGGGGAGGTTGGCACGCAATCAGGGGTGCCTGTTCACCTGTTCAGGGATGCGTATGTCCCGGAGCACGATGTTCGGGATCGTCAGCCCGGCGGCGGATACGATATTCTTATCTGTCACGTTCAATGGCGTAGCGCGCGACGGCCCTCAGCGGGTCTGCCGCTTCATCCCAGTGGTCCAATGCCCTTACTGCCTGTTCGCTCAGCAGGCGGGCCTGCGTCAGCGCGCCTTCGGGGCCGAGTATCGACACATAGGTCGCCTTGCAGGAAGCAGCGTCCTGTCCGCCAGGTTTTCCGATCCGGTCCTCCGCACCTTCGTAATCCAGCAGATCATCGGCAATCTGGAACGCTAGACCCAATTTCTGGGCATAACTGTGCAAGGCATGGATCTGCGCGTCGCTTCCACGGCCGAGAATCGGGCCGGCGGTCGCGCTGAACGCGAAGACCTCTCCGGTTTTCATGCGTTGCAGCCGGGTGACTGTGGCGCCGTCGAAGGACGACGTTTCGGCCAGGAGATCCAGCATCTGCCCCCCGGCCATGCCACGGACGCCGACCGCCGCGGCCAATGTCGTAATCAGGTCACAACGGACCAGGGCATCGGCATGGGTTTCCGGTTCGGCCAGGATCTGAAAAGCGAGAGATTGCAACGCGTCGCCCGCCAATATCGCCGTCGCTTCGTCATACTGTTTGTGACAACTCGGCCGACCACGTCGCAAGTCGCTGTCATCCATTGCCGGCAGGTCGTCGTGAATCAGGGAATAGCAATGCATGAATTCGACCGCCACCCCGACCCGGGTGGCGCAGCGTGTATCGACGCCGAACAGTCGGGCCGATTGCTGAACGATAAACGGACGCAGCCGTTTGCCGCCATTGAACACGCTGTAGCGCATCGCCTCCGCGAGCTGTGCTTCAACGCCCTCGACCGGTGACAACAGCAGATCCATCAAATGTTCGACCTGCCTGGCACAGTTTGTCAGCAATGTGTTCAACGCAGACGTAGCGGCCACGATGCGTGGCTCAGCGGATTCAGTCACTCGGGAAGATCCGTCGTACCGATCGGCTCGGACTCTTCGGAAAGGCGGATCTGTTCGACCTTCATGCGCGCCGCCTCGAGTTTCTGTTGGCAGTATCTTTTGAGAGCGCTGCCACGTTCGTACGCCTGGATCGCATCATCCAGCGTCCCTTGACCACCTTCAAGCCGGGCCACAATTCCTTCGAGTTCCTGCAATGCCTCTTCGAAGCCAAGATCTTCAACCGCCTTCAAGTCGTCGCTCACAACGATCCTCCCTGCGTTCAGGTGAAGTTTATTCGAGACACCCGGTGTGAACAAGCCGCAAACCGTAAACGCCATGCCGGTGGGACGGGTCAACCGTTCATCAGCGTCCGCAGATGCGCGCTCGCCGACGCGGCGAGCGCGGCAAGGTCGTAGCCCCCTTCCAGGGTCGAGACGAGCCGTCCGTCGCAATGGGTCCCGGCAATGGCAAGCAATTCGCGGGTGGCCCAGACAAAATCATCTTCAACGAGGTGCAAATTGGCGAGCGGGTCATCCTTGTGGGCGTCAAAGCCGGCGGAAATCAACAGGAACTCGGGACTAAAGCCGTCGAGTGCCGGCAGGATGATTTCGCGCATTGCTGCTCGGAACTCTGTCCCGCCGGCGCCGTTTTGCAGCGGTGCGTTGACGATGGTGTCATATCGCCCGCGGTCTTCGCGGGCGCCGGTACCGGGATAAAGCGGCATTTGGTGCGTCGATGCAAAGAACAGGGTCTCCTCGTTCCAGAACATCGCCTGCGTCCCGTTCCCGTGATGGACGTCAAAATCCACTACGGCTACCCGACCGACATCGTGGACGGCCTGCGCATGCGCCGCACCGACCGCAACATTGTTGAACAGACAGAATCCCATCGGAGTTTCGGGTTCCGCATGATGCCCCGGCGGCCGTACGGCGCAAAAGGCATTTCGGGCTTCTCGGGCCATGACGGCATCGACGGCGGCGCAGACGGCGCCAGCTGCGCGCAGAGCTGCGGCACCTGACCCGGGAGCCAACGCGGTGTCGCCGTCAAGCCTGGCCAGGCCGGTTTCCGGGACGGCTGCCAGAATGCCGTCGACATAGGCGCGGGGATGCATCCGGGCGAGTTGGTCAATCGTCGCGGCTGGCGCTTCGCGGCGATCAAGACCGGCAAACTCGTCCGCCTCGAACGCCTGCCACAAGGCGCGCAGGCGGTCAGGCCGTTCCGGATGCATTGCTCCCATATCATGGCCGATACAGGCATCATGGGTAAACAGGATCGTCATGGTCTCATCCAGTCATCTCTCATCGGCGCGGCACCGTTATCTGGAACGCCGGACAGATTACCGATGCGCTATGACGTGTTTCAGCAGGGCGTTAGTAAAGGCCACGGGTTGCTCAATGTTTGCGAGATGGGCCGCGTGCGGAATCAGTTCCAACACCGCGCCCGGCACCGCATCGGCAATTTCTCTCGCCTGAGCCGGCGTCGTGCCGGTATCCTGCTCACCGCAGATCACCAGGGTTGGCGCGGTGATTGATGGGTTGGTCGGTCGCAGGTCCATGGCCATGATTGCCTGACCACAAGCGACAAACCCCACGACGGGAGTCGCGAGGATCATTTCACGAACTTTCTCCACTTCGTCGGGGATACGCTGCTGGCCAGGATGCGTGAACCAGCGTTCGACCGTGCCGTCGACGACCGCAGCCATTCCGCCTACCGTCACCGTGGCGATGCGCTGTTCCCAGACATCCTTGGCTGGCATGAAGGCGGCACTGTCCGCAATGGTGAGGGATTTGATCTTGCCGGGGTGTCGAACGCCCATCATCTGTCCGATCATCCCACCTTTCGAGAGGCCACAGAAGTGAACGGCGCCAAGATCGAGGTGATCAATCAATGCAGCTACGTCGTCGGCAAGTATTTCGATACTGTATGGCCCTTCCGGCGCGTCCGACTGGCCATGGCCACGGCTATCGTAACGGATCACTCGGAAATTTTCCATTTCCAAAGGCTCGACTTGCAGATCCCACATGGTGAGATTGGACGCGAGCGAGTTCGATAGCAGAATCGGTGTTCCGGCGGCAGGCCCGTCGACCTGATAATGCAGTGTTACGCCGTTGACAATTGCCTCTGGCATTATTGTCTCCAATTCGGTTCGGAATCCTGGTGGACGGGCCGCTGTTCGGTCGGCCCTGACAGACTATTCGCAGCCATGGCACTTGAGACATTTGCGTCACATTCGACCTGCGAGCGCCGGTTTCAGTACAGTCAGTCACAAGCATCGTCAGAGCCATTTGCTGCCGCAATAATTAACACGAAACCGCGGATGCTGAAAAGATATGTACAGATCGGACGGCGCTGGGATCACGCGGGCCTGATGTCCCGATTCCGGAAAGGATCTGAAAGCGTTAGAAACCGGCGTTGCAGTCGCGGTCAGAACGATACCGGGATCCGACGAGCAGGATTCTGAAGGCACGCCCTTCATGACGAGGGCTCCGGGACGTATAGTGCAGGGACGGGCGGCGCGACCGGGATCGACCCGACCGGCTGGAGCAGCATTTCGACAGGGAGATTGCGCGTGGGATTCGACGGCAAGGTTGCGATCGTTACCGGTGGCGGTGGCGGGTTCGGTACGGAGATTGCCAAACGGCTCGCAGCGGCCGGCGCGAAAGTCGCTGTCGTGGACATCACCGGTGAAGATGCCCGGCAGACCGCTGCCCAAATCGGCCAGTCTGCCATGCCGATCACGGCGGACATCAGAGCGCAAGAGGCCGTACGACAGGCGATCGGCAAGACCCTGGATGTCTTCGGTGGCCTCGATTTTATCGTCAACAACGCCGGACTATCCTATCCACCGGTCTCTGCGGTCGACATGGAGGATGATCTTTATGATCGGGTGTTCGACGTCAATGTGAAGTCGATTTTCCATTTCACGAAATACGGCGTCGCGGCGCTTGAGCAGCAGGGTGGTGGAAGCATCGTCAATATCGCCTCGACCGCGGCGCTACGGCCACGCCCCGGTACCGCCGTCTATGCTGCCAGCAAGGCGGCCGTTATCGCGTTTACCAAGGCGACGGCGCTGGAATTCGCGTCCCGGAACATCCGCGTCAATGCGATTCTGCCCGTGGCTTCAATGACCCCGATGCTCACAGGTATGTTCGAAACCGATACCGAAGACCGGATCGCGGCCATGCAGGCGGGCATCCCTCTCGGCCGGCTCGGCGAGCCGCGGGATATCGCCGCTGGCGTGATGTTCTTCCTGTCCGATGAAGCCGAGTTCATTACCGGCGTGGCAATGCCGGTCGACGGCGGCTGGACCGCGGGATGATGATCGTGATGGAGACTCGCTGATGACGGAACGATTCGAAGGCATTCCGGCAATCATAACCGGGGCCGGATCCGGTATCGGACGGGCGACCGCACTGCGCCTTGTGTCCGAGGGAGCGAACGTCCTGGCGATCGACCGCGATGGCGAGGGCGTTGTCGAGACGACCAAGCTGGTCGGCAACGGACCTGGACGCTGCATCCCGGTCGAGACCGATATCCGTGATGAACACTCCCCGCGCGACGCCGTGGCGCGTTGCACGGACGAGTTCGGATCTCCGCGGATCCTCGTCAACAATGCCGGCATTGGCCACGCCAAGCCTGCTCATAGCACGCCTGATCATGAGGCTGACCGGATGATCGACGTCAATATCCGGGCGCTGTTCCGTTATGCACGGGAAGGTGTCCAGGCGATGCGCGCGGAGCGCTGCGGCGGTTGCATCATCAACATTGCGTCGGTGTTCGGAATTCTTGGTTACCCGGGCAGTTCGGTCTATTCGGCCACTAAGGCGGCGGTGATCGGACTGACCCGCAACATGGCCGCCGATTACGGGCGATACGGCATTCGGGTCAACGCAATTGCACCGGGTCTGATACGGACCGGTTTGACCAGGAGCCGCTTCGAAGTGGAGGACGATTTTCTGGTTACCGGAGTCGTCGGCCAGACGCCACTCGGCCGCGCCGCTGAACCGGAGGAGGTTGCTGCCGGGATTGCATTCTTGTGCTCCGATGATGCCTCTTACATTACAGGGCACACTCTTGCGATTGATGGCGGTTGGTCGCAGACCAAATATGACGCTTTTCCCGACGACCTGCATGATTGAGACCTTCGGCCATGTCTGAACCGCAAATGGTGCGCGCTGCCATAGTCACTGGAGCCGGTTCCGGCATCGGTCAGGCCACCACCCGGCACCTGATCGCTGACGGGATCCATGTCCTCGCCGTTGACAGGAACGCTGAAGGTCTGGAAACCACCGCAGGTCTCGCCGCCGGCGGTCCGGGCCGGTGCCTGACGATGTGCAGGGATATCGCCCTGGATGCCGCGCCCGACGAGATGGTTACGGCCTGCCGTGACACGTTTGGTGGAGTCCATATCCTCGTCAACAACGCCGGTATTGGTGCGTCGGTGGCAACCCACCTGACGACCGATGCGGACCTGGACCGGTTTCTCGACGTCAATCTTCGTGCTCTGTTCCGGTGCGCCCGGGCAGCGGTCACGGCCATGCGCGACGATGGTCAGGGCGGCGTGATAATCCAGCTGGCCTCGATATTCGGGATCATGGGCGTGGCCAACAGTTCGATCTACTCGGCGACCAAAGCGGCCGTGATCGGTCTGACCCGTAACATGGCTGCGGATTACGGTCCTTACGGCATCCGGGTCAATGCCATCGCGCCCGGCATGATCGTGACCCCGATAAATCGGGAACGCTTCGAGACCAACACCTATTTCCGCGAAATGATGTTGAACGCAACACCGCTCGGCCGGGCCGGCGCGCCGGAAGACATCGCAAACGGTATCGCTTTCCTGTGTTCGGATCAGGCGAGTTTCATTTCAGGTCATACGCTGGTCATCGACGGAGCCTGGTCGACGACGAGATTCCGGCCGTTTCCGGACACCCTGCATGCGTAGACTTCGAGGGCGGGTCGTCAGGAGCGCCGACGCTCGGGCATGCCTGTTGATTGCGGGATATCGGGGTCAATCAGATCCCAGGGATGCGCGCTTGCGGTGAAGATGTTCATGCGGGGCCGATACTGTCCAGGATCGTCGAGACTTCCGGCATAAATGATTCGAAGGGTCGGGCTAGCGCCGTTGATCAGGAACACCGGAGAACCGCATTCGGTGCAGAACGCCCGTCGCATGTTATGACCCTTGTCGGATGGCCGGTCGTAAACCCCAGGTTCACTTCCGGACAAGGCAAAGTCGCCTTCCGGGACAGCGACCGCAGGCAGATAGGCGCTACCGGTTGCTTGTTGGCAATGCTCGCAATGACAATTACCCATATAGACTGGTGGGTTTGCGCATTCGTATCGAATTGCGCCACAGGCGCAGCCACCCGAGAATGGTGCTTTCATGATCACGTCTCCTTCACGATTTGTCCGGTCAATGGCCCGACCGTTTCATTTGCGCTTGCCGGGACGGCCCGGCACGTCCTGTTCCCGAGGTTAGCCATTGTAGAAATGGCGGCCGCGGTCGCGGAGCCAGACTCTCAACAGATGGCGTTTGCGTTCGGCGGTCGACCAATCGGTGAATGCGGTGCGCTTGTGCCCGAGAATACGATTGTTGATGAACTGGATCTGTCCGGGTTCGAAGTAGAATTCGATATACATCGACGGATCGTCGACGATTGAAAACCATGCCGTCAGCGCCGCTTCGCTTTCCCGGTCGACAGCTTTCCCGGCGAGCCGGTAGCCCTGATAGATGAGGTTACGGGAGACCCGAACCCGCAATCCGCCATCCTCACGGTTGAGTACGGATCTGTGGATGGTCTTCGCGTCGAGGTCTGCGTGTTCACGCTGCCGATCGAAGAAAAAGGGCGCATAGAGTCGATCCAGCAGGTCCGGATGCTCGTTCGCCATGCGGTTGTGGACCGCGGTCATGCTGACGACCCGGCTGATCCCGCCTTCCAT
The DNA here is from genome assembly GCA_963422445.2 of Thalassobaculaceae bacterium. GTDB lineage: Bacteria > Pseudomonadota > Alphaproteobacteria > Thalassobaculales > Thalassobaculaceae. The sequence goes on along the minus strand of OY729512.2, from coordinate 5,505,992 downwards.
TGCGGGTTGCAGGCAAAGCAGACCGACATGGTCCGGCGGGCAGAGATTGTAGGAATTGTCGGTGTGGAAACTCTGCTCTTCGTTGGTCACATCCGGTCGGATACCGTTGCCTGACGGTTTACCGAGGTCGGTGACCGAGTAGAGCATGCGCCCGTCCTGCCATTTCTGCGCCACCGGTCGGCCGGTCATCCGGGCCAGCAGCCAATAGATCGCTGTTGCGGTTTCGGCGGTCATCCGGTCAAGCGGCAGACGGTCGATGATACAGAAACCGGGTCCGTGATCGAGATGCCGGCGCACTGTCGCCATGGTCTCATGGCAAGCCGGCATTGTCACATCGTCGGGCGACAGTGCGAGCAAGGGTAACGGATTTACTTTGAGCTGGGCTGCTGTGTCCTCGATTTCCGAGAGGCATTGCTGCGACAGTGCGATCCGGCCGGTCGCCGGGTCGAGATTGTCGCCAACCCATGCATCGGGCCCGGTGAACCGGTCGAAGGTGTTCACATCAAGTGTTTTGCCGAAATCAGCGAGAGACATTCAGGTTTCCACTCTGGTGTTTATTCCGTTGCGATCATCATCTGTTACGCCCGGTCTCGCAAGACTCTTCGTCTCGTGGACCGATCCCGTCAGTCGCAAGGCTGGCGGGAGTCCGGTTCAGCGCGACGTTCTGGCGGGTTCGAGCACTGTGGCGGAGAGATGCCCACGGTTGTCAGGGTCCGGGATCAAGCAGTCCGGTCAGGCGCCGCGCAGCGGTTCGGGCAAACCGCAGCGTCACGGCTTTGCGCCTGGTAGCGGACAGTTTGTCCTGTTCCGCTTCGCGAAGGACATCACCCCCGAACCGGTCTGCGATAATCAGGCCGCAGCGCGGTTCATCCGGTATCGCCCGGAGCGGAAACTCGGGTGAAACCGCGAAGTAGAAAAAATCACAGAAGGCGAGATATTCCGGCCATTTCCGGTCGCTCCTGAAGTCGGCCAACGACGCCTTGACTTCGATGATTGCGATGGTGCCGGCCCTGTCGAGACCTATGATGTCGACACGCCGGCCGGTTGCCAGCGGAAATTCGGTGAGAACGGTGCGCCCAAGATCACAAAGCAGGCGGGCCGCGCCGCGTGTCACATGGCGGGTGATTTCCGGTACGGATACCGTGGTGGTGCTGTTCTCTTCCCCCGCTGCCGTGTTTTCAGGGTTTCCGCCGACAGGATTCAAGGCATGCGTCTCCTTCGATCAGGCGTCGGTTTCAGTCCTGCCAGATCGGGACTATCGCATGGATCCGAGGTCGACGTGAACCAGCTGCGCGGGTTCGTGGTCTCTTGATGTACGATCGGCAATGCCCACATATCGGGAACCGATACAGGCACCGCGCTCTACCGGCGGGCCCGGCGCGCCGTCTCCAAAGGACACACCGATCGTCTCGCTCGAAGAGGAGTTGGTCGTCTCATGACAAGGCTTTCACCGTTCAGTTCACCATTCTTGCTCGGTTTCGATCAGTTTGAGGAAACGCTCGACCGGGTCAGCCGGGCTTCTAGCGATGGTTATCCACCCTATAATATTCAGCAGTACCAGGACGGAACCCTGCGTCTCACGCTTGCCGTGGCCGGATTTTCCGAAGACGACCTTTCGATTCATGTTGAAGGCAACCAACTGGTTATCCACGGCAAACAGACCCTGGACGAAATCCCTGTCTATCTGCATCGCGGCATTGCCGGCCGGCAGTTTCAGCGGACCTATGTTCTCGCCGAGGGGATCGAGGTCACGGAAGCCGCGCTCGACAATGGTCTGCTTCATATCGACCTGCACCGACCAATGCCGGAGGTTCGAGTCCGGAAGATCAAGATCGGGACCGCCGCTCGAACGGTTGCCGAAAAAATCGGTGAAACGTCCAGTACGGGGTGTGCTGACTGAGTGATACCAAGCGCGCTCCAAATTGACTCACCATCCCAATATGTTGGGGTGACGGTCCGGACGACCTTCATAGACTGTGGTGATCGACTCACCAGCGCCGGAGGATGACGATGAGTGCGGCAACGCCGATAACCTGGACGGCACACACAGCGGACGAGCTCCACGCGCTTTCGAGGCACTGCGGGGACGCGAAGCAAGCGTCGCGCGCGCGTGCGCTCGCCATGATCATGGAGGGTGCGTCTCGCACGGAGGCGGCTCGGGCGCAGGGCATGGAGCTTCAAATCCTGCGCGACTGGGTGTTGCGCTACAACACGGAGGGCTTCGACGGCCTCGCGGATCTCCCGCGCGGCGGGAGCGAGGGCCGGTTGACGGACGCGCAGATCGCCGAGATCGGCGCCTGGATCGAGGCGGGTCCCGAGCTTGAGCGGGACGGTGTGACGCGCTGGCGCGTTCAGGACATCTTACGGAAAATCGAGGAGGCCTTCGGGGTCATCTATACGGAGAGCGGTGCCCGTATGATGCTCCGAAGGGCCGGGTTTCGCTTTGTCTCGGGGCGGCCGGTCCACCCCAAAGCCGACGCGGAGCGGCAGAGGTCGTTCGTGGCGGAGTTCGAGGCACAGTTGACGTCGGCGCTCAGCTCTGAGGCGCTGGCGGGTCCGATAGAAATCTGGTTCCAGGACGAAGCGCGCATCGGCCAGAAGGGGATGACGACACGGGTCTGGGCGAATGGGAAGCAGCGTCCGCGCATCCTGCGCGACCATCGCTATGGCTACGTCTATCTGTTCGGCGCCACCTGCGCAGAGCGCGGCGTCGGCATCGCCCACGTGGCGGACAGGGCGAACACGGCGTCGATGAACGAGCATCTGGCGGCGATCGGCGCGGCCGTGGCGCCGGGTGCGCACGGCGTGATTGTGCTGGACGGGGCGGGCTGGCATCGCTCGGGCGACCTTCTCGTTCCCCCCAACCTGACGCTCGTGCATCTGCCGCCCTACAGTCCGGAACTCAATCCGATGGAGCCGATCATTCTGTTCCTGAAATCGAACCGCTTCGCCAACCGCGTGTTCAAGGATGTCTCCGCCCTGAGGGACGCCTGCTGGACGGGGTGGCAATGGCTGACCGACCAGCCCGACGTCATCACCAATACGACCCGGCGCAGCTGGGCCGTAGCCCCATCGTGCTGATCCCGATGCCTCACTGTATCGGTTCATATGACTTGCGTTTGGTATGACAAGGGCGAAAAGGGGATGCGGATGACATATATCGGTCAATTTCTGCGCATGAGCAACGGCGAATTCACCATGCTTGGCGTCGGGCAGATTGCCTATGTTAAACCGGTTAGCACCGATGGCATCCGGATCTACGAGATTTGCGCGGCCGACGGGACACCGATCTCTCTTGCCCCCAGCCGGGAACTTGCGGCGGCGGCGGCCGTACGCCAGCATGGTCTCGCGCCGGTTTCAGTCAACTGATCTGCTTTTCATGGTTTGACGTAAACAGGCTGTAGCACTGCTGAAGAGTTGGAATCCATACGGTGTGGGATCCCGATGTCTCCACCAATCTTTGTAGTCGGGGGAAGTTCGTTTCCTCGCGAACACGGCGAAGTCCGGCCATCTCATACCAAGCGCAAATCATAGGAACCGATATAGTGAGACATCGGGACACGCCTCTCCGGGCCACTCTCTTCGAGAGGGCCGCGAAGGGTCGGCATGCGTTGTCGGAGCCGCGCTATGGGACGGCGAGACGTATCAACGGGTCAGCCGCCAGGGCCAGGATGCCGACCATGAGATGGCAGGCAACCTTGGAATGTCCACGGACGCGGACATGGCGCCCGCCACACTCATCCTTGAGGCGGGCGTTGGTCCTCTCGACACCGGACCGGATCCGGACCCGCACGGTCTCGGGATCGACATGGCCTATTGCACGCCGGGCCCGGGCCTCCCGGTCTCGCTCCTCCTTGAAGTCCTTGTCCCGGCGCGGATTGACATCGATGATCGGCACATGGCCAAGCCGTTCGCTCATCTGGTAGATCTCCCTGGCATCATAGGCCGCGTCCATGAGATCGTAGAGATTGGTCACACGCCCGGCGGTCATCATCGCCAGCGGGATCGCGACCGGGCTGTCATGGACGGATGCCGAGGTGAGGACGGTCCTCAGCGGCGCCCCGCAGTCTGCTGTGTCGATAGGCAGCTTGTAACCGCACCAGGCCTCCATGACCCCCTTGGCAGTCTTCTTTGCCCCGTGATCGCAGACCTTCGGCAGCGCGTCGAGCCTCTCATCGAGATCCATCCCGTTCGCTTGCCGTTCGAGACGCCCAGGCTCCTTCGTCCTCTCCTCGCCCTTGCGGGGCCGGCCGCGCTTGCGGTTCGGCGTCCTGGCCTTCGGCTTTGGGGCCGGCGTCTCCCGGGCCTCGATGGCCGTCGAGGCCCTCGACACGTGGCCGATGAGCGCGTCGCCCAGTGTCTCTGCAACCAGAGCCGCGTGCATCCTCTCCGGAAGACGGGACTGCGAACATTCGGCGAACGCCCGCGAAAACGTCGCTTCACTCGGGATCTCCGCGACACGCGACCAGCCGCACAGCCGGCGCAACGTCGGGTCCACCTTGAGCCTGTCGATCAGGTGGCGGGTCGTCGGCAGACCCCACACCGCCTTGGCGATGACGCCACGGGCCAGCGCCTGGCGACCCTCCCGGGGCCGACCCGGACCGGTCCACACCTCATCGACGAAGCCCTCCACCTTGACGAGATCGAGAGCTGTCACGAAGCGCTTGTGCGTCTCGAGGAGAGGACCGACCGCCTCGGCCAACGCAGGGAAAAGGTCCCCTTGAAATCGGTGCCAGAGATCGGATAGGGTCGAGCCAAGGGTCATCGGGGTCACCTCCTCGGTATCTTGTTATTGTGGAAACACAACAGACCACGGGATGCCCCCGGGACCCAGGCCATCGACAACAAAATCAGCCTCGAGAAGGCAAAAAACCGGTCGGGCCGGCAATTTTGCAAGAAGCTCGGGTTCCTATGATTTGCGTTTGGTATCATTGCCAACGATCGATCTTACGATCAATGTTTCCGCCGCAATTTGCGGGGCTCACTCGCCGTCTGAAAGGTCTTGTGCTCCCGACACTGGTGTATTGATTTCAACGTTTTGGACCCCTCTTTTTCTTGCGGCGATGATGGTATCGGGATCGGCGGTCCAGACGAAGGGCTTGGCTTCGGTGGTGTTATGTTCGTCGATGACGCGGCGGATGGCATCCTGGAGTTCGCGTCTGGAGCGGAAGACGCCGTATTTGAGACGGCGTCGTGTCCGCTTGGCGAAGACGCCTTCGACCGCGTTCAGCCACGCGCTCGAGGTGGGGGTGACGTGGAAGGTCCAGCGCGGATGGCGTGCGAGCCAGACCTGGACGTCCTTGTGCTTGTGAGTGGCGTCGTTGTCGAGGATGGCATGGACCGGGACGCCGGCGGGTATCGTGCGCTCGATGCGGTTGAGGAATCTCAGGAACTCCTGGTGGCGATGCCGACTGGCGTGCTGGCCGATGACCGTGCCGTCGAGCACGGTCAGGGCGGCAAACAGCGTCGTCGTGCCGTTGCGCCTGGAATCATGTGTCATGGTGGCGCCGCGGCCTTTCTTCAGCGGCAGGCCGGGCTGTGTGCGGTCAAGTGCCTGACTGTGCGACGTGTCATCGATCGACAGCACGACCGCATGAGCCGGCGGCGCAACGGAGAGGCCGACGATGTCGGTTAGCGTCTCGAGGCAGGCGGGATCATTCGAAAGCGTGAACGGCCGCCAGCGGTGCGGCATCAGGCCATGCGCCTGCCAGACCGCCCAGACCCTCGAAGCGGCAACCCTCACAGCCTTCGCCATTGCCCGCAGCGTCCAGTGGGTCGCCGCGTGAGGCGGCGAGGTGTGGGTCAACTCTACGATCTTCGCCACCTGCTCAGGAGCCAGAGGCGTCTTGCCCGGCGGACGCGTCTTGTCCAGCAGAAGTCCGTCCACACCTTCTTCCATGAAGCGGTCCTGCCAGCGCCAGACACTGTTCTTCGCCTTGCCGGTCTCTCTCATGATGGCCATCCTGCCGAGCCCGTCGTCGCTCAGAAGACCGATGCGCGCCCGCCAGACGTGCGTCTGCGGGCTCTTCGGGTCCGGGACAACCGTTTCAAGGCGATGCCGGTCGCCCGAAGTGAGCGTGAATGAAACTCCAGGGCGCATCTTGCAGATCTCCGTGATCGACAAATCATGAAGAACCGCTTATGCACATGGCTCCGGTTGCGAGAGTTTGCCACCAGATGTTGAGGTTAGAGCGGGGGAGCGGGTAGAATGCCCCGATACGTTCCTGCCGACGGAGCCACCACATGAAACAGGTTCCCGACAGCCTCCTCGCTTTCCAGCACATGGTCCCGGACGATGACGCCTGCGCCGCCTGGCTGATCGAAATGCGCTGGCCGGACGGCTTCGTCTGTCCCACGTGCAGCCATGAAAAGGGATGGGCGCTGCGCAGAAAAGCACACACCTTTGCGTGCACCGGCTGCCGCCGGCAGACCTCGGTGACGGCCGGGACGATCCTGCACGCCAGCAAGCTGCCGCTCACCGTCTGGTTCTGGGCCGCCGACCTGATGGCGACCCACTCCAACGGCATCTCTGCTCTGCAGCTCCGGAAACAGCTCGCTATCGGCTCTTACCGCAGCGCCTGGCTGCTCGCCCACAAGCTGCGCGCCCGCATGGTCGAGCCCGAGCACAACCCATTGTCGGGCCTGGTGGACATCGACGAGGCCAGCCGTCCATTCCGGACCAAAGACGATCCTCCCACCGGAGGGCAAGGACGCAGCCACGACGGCAAGATGCTCATCGTCGGCGCCATCGAACTCGGGGACGGAAACATCCCGGGCCGCCTGCGGCCGAAATCTCCTCCTACGGCGCCGCCGACCTCGGACACTTCGTCGAAACCGCCGTCGATCCCGACGCCATCGCGAAAACCGACGGCTGGTCCGGCGACGCTGCGGTCCCCGCCGATCGCCACAATGTCCATGTCGTCGGGAAGACCGCCGCTCACCTCGTCCTGCCGTGGATCCACCAAGTCTTCTCCAACCTCAAAGGATGGGCACGAGGCGTCTACCACGGGCTGCGCCGCAAGCATCTGCAAGCCTATCTCGATGAGGTCGTCTTTCGCTTCAACCGCCGCAAAACCCGCCACGATGCTTTCCGCTCGCTCTTCCGTCTCGCTACCAATGCACAACCCCTTACCTACAGCATGTTGATCGAACCGGAGCTATGTGCATAAGCGGTTCAGAAGAACACAATAACGGATATACTTATAACGATCAATTCACTAGTGGCGGAAATGGCGAGGATCGCTCTGCCGGCTCTGCCCGCCTGTTCACTCGCCGGTTTCGCAGGGGAGGGCGGCATGGACATCCGAGTCAAGGCGGTTGATCACTTCCGCGCGCTGGCGGAGTCAGGCTTCGCCGACTCTGTTCCAGCGCCGCGTCGCCTAACGGTGGGCGTCGCAGGCTCGGCATCCCGACCTTCCTCCCCTGGCGCAGGGCCACCTGCCTCTCCGCCGATATCCCCGCGCCCGGCACGGATCGATCCCTCCCGTCGCGAGGCGGTGAACAGTCGACCTCGACAGTACCGTCGAGTTCCTGCACGTCCCCGACATCTGCATCCGACATCACCTTGATCCCGACCCGCACACGCCTGCCGCGGGCCCGGATGCGGTTCGCGATCCGTTCGACGGCGCTCCATGCCTGCGGAGGCTGGTAAGGGTACGCCATCGGCCTCGGCTATACCCTCGCCGCCGCGCGGCTGCGCCGCCAATGGCCCGGGGCCCCGAGCAGCATCCGGCAGAACACCGTGCTGCCGACTCCGGCACCCAGCATGATGCCATTCCAAATCACCCCGAAGATGTGCAGCCGCGTCTCCAGCACCGGCGGGTGCTCGACATACACGAACCGGGGAATGCGCGGCAAATTCGTTCTAATTTTCGTCTCCGATCGGGGTTTTTCAAGCAGGAGCCCCGGGTGTTGTCGGCGCCGTTTTGGATCTTGTCCGGCGGATTGATGGCTATGGTGCGCTGCGATGGCGATTTCCTCGACCGGGACCGCCGGTTACGGCGAGACCCGGGCATGACCGGTCGCCCCTCGGGTTCGCAGGGTTGGCGGCGAAGTCGGCCCGAAGGAGCGCTCAGCCAGGCGCTGTCCGCGGGCTGGTGTTCGCGGTCATTTTCAGGAAGTCGAGGACGTGGCGCGGGTTCCTGGCGAGATTGCGCATGGTCTGGGCGCCGCCGCGCCCGCGCCGCTTGATGAGGCCGATGGCGAAGCGGCGCAGTCGGGTCATGGTCTCTGGACCGTGCCCGGTGCGGCTGCGGTCCTCGTCGAAGCTCCAGTCGAGGATGTGGTGAGTTGCCTCGATCGTCCAGTGCCCGCGATTGAGGGTGAGCAGTCGTTGCGGGGATGCGGCCTGCGGGGTCAGGCTGGTGAGCCCATAGGCGGTCTCGCAGCGGCGCTTGCCGGACTTGACCTCGACGGTCTCGCGGCGCCCGGCGAAGACCTGTGCGACGTCGGGGCAGTTCACGTAGTCGTTGAGTTCGCACGACGCCCAGATGCAGCGCCGCTCACGGCGCCCGTGCTCGGGCTTGGGGGTCTCGACGGCGAAGTCCGGGGGCGCCGGGCGATGCACTCGTCGAGGGTCAGGCGGATATCGTCCCGCAGCGTCGGTTGATTGCCCTTGACGGTGAACAGAGAGTCGGCGCCGCGGTCGAGGAGATAGGTGGCCAGCGCGCGCTGGGTGAGCAGCGCATCGGCGGTGATGGTGCGCCCTTCGATGTCGGGCAGCGTCTCGAGGAGGGGGATGATGGTGCCGATCTCGTTGGTGCGCTTCTCGGTGTCGCCGGCCCCCGGCTTCAGACCGATTTTTTGCCCCCATGGCGCCTTGGAGTCGTGACCGACGATGCCGAGCAGGTGGGTCTGGTGTCCCTCGTCATCGATGGCGCCGCGGATGGTCTTGCCGTCGATGGCCAACGCGCTGTCGCCTGAGCCATGGGTGTGGTGCCACGCGCGCAGGACGGGGTCGATGCGGATGAGCAGGCTTCGCATCGCCGACAGGCTCGGCACCCGGTAGTGGCCGTCGCGGCGGCGCACGCGGAAGCGGTCTAGCGCCCGGGGGCTGAGATCGTCGACCCATTCGCTGATGGCCTTGTAGCCACGCATGCCGCACAGCGTCGCCGCGGCGGCAAGCGCCAGCACCGTGGCCAGCGCATGGCGCCGTCCCTGGCGCCGGCGGGGGTCGTCGATGCCGTGGAAGAACTCGGGCAGGGAGCGCATCTGTGCGGCGGTGAGTGTCATCTTGGGCACTCCATGTCGAAGGCCGGCCTCGCGCTGGGCGGCCCCAAGCCGGGCCCGCGCGCCGGCACAGGGGATGAAGGAACACGAGCTTGGGCCGGGCGTGCTCGCTGTAGCCGTGCCCGTCACGGGCAAAACCACCGGTTCGCCCGACCTCAACCCCGTTGGCGGCGCGGTAGACGGTGCTCCGAAAGAGCCCCGGGTCGACGAAGGTCTCGGCCAGAAGCAGCTCGTGTCCGAAGCAGGCCGGCCAGTCGCGCACCAGGCGGCGCATGCACAGCGAAAGCACCCGCGAGCCGAGCTTGCGCGGGCCACCGGGGAGAATCAGAAACCGCGAGTTGGTGGTGACCAAGTGCAGCCGGGCGAATTGGACGCCGTAGTCCCAGCCGATCCACCGGTCGCGCGCGCCGCACTTCAGCACTGGCGCCGAGAACACCGCCAGCGCCAGCCACCGCCCTTCATGATGGGCGACATAACGCACCGTCTCACCCATCCCCGGCACTGCGCCGAGCTAGTGGTGCGCCCGCATCAAATCCCGAAACCGGACCTCATCCTGCGCCGCCACGATGTCGACGGCCACCTTGGAAAAAACCACCACGGCGTCCCCGCCCCCACGATTGCCTCGCGGCACTCATACCAGAACGCGGAAAGGAAATCCAGTATTCCGGGCAACTTGTTGTCAGACCAGAATAAAGCTCAATGCACAAATCCGTCCTGGGGGGAATGTTCCAAGTGTCGCCGAACTTCCTGTGATACGCTACTCTCTCTCGCTCATCGAAGCCCACGAAGAGCATGACTTCCACCAGGGTCAGCTCGCCGGCAGTGTTCCAGTCTTGGACCGTCGTGCCGCGCGCTAGCAGGATGACGGTCACCAGCAACGTCATCACCGCGATGCCGAACAACCCGAGCCGCACCATGCGGCCCAGCCAATGCGGGTCACACATGGTGGCCGTCCCCGCAATTGACGATCAACAAGTTCACGACAGCGCCCCCACCGCCGTCCATTCGTCCGCTCACGACGCGCTACCGTCCAGTCACATTGTCCTGTCCAGGATCCCAACGCCACGACCTCCACCGGGACACGGCCGCGCATCCGTCCGCGACAATTGCGAGCTGGGTCGTCACCGTCGCCGCGGAGCTTGCCTGGCAGGAATTCCGGCGGGCCTCGGGGCGCCAGGGTAAGCTTATCCTGTCATCGACACAACCAGATTAGTTTATTATTTACAAAGGATTAACGACGCAGTTGCGCTACCATGCGCAGCTCTGCGTCCGGCTGCGAGAAAATACCTCCGAGCTCCAAAGAACCGGGAACTTTGCCTGCATTGCCCGCTCATTACGCGCCCATTCCACCGATATTGTCGTGCTGCCGTGATCGACCCGCTCCTGCCCATCGAGAAACACAAGGAGCTGCTCGGATATGCTCAAATGGACATTACTGATCGTGCGGTCGCACCGACATGGTCAGGTCGTGGACCTCCCCCGGTTGCTTGCACTGCAAACGTGCGGTAGTTTGGACACGTCCCAACTGACAGGGAGGATCCGCCAGTGACAAGCATCACCATCCGCAATCTCGACGACGACGTGAGGACGCGCCTGCGCGTCCGCGCTGCCGAGCACAGCCGCTCGATGGAAGAAGAAGTGCGCATCATCCTGCACGAGGCCGTGAGCGACAGCCAGTCCGCCCCGCGGGATCTAGCGAAATTCACCCGCGAATGCTTCGCGCCCCTTGGCGGGGTCGAGCTTGACCTGCCCCTGCGCGGCCCGATGCGCGAGCCTCTGGACTTCTCCTGAGGCTCATCGGATGCTGGTGTTTGACACGAACGTGGCTTCCGAACTCGTGCACCCGGAACCTATCAATCTCCCACTGCTGAGAAGGTTCCGTTCATTGGATGTTGTTCCATGCGTTGATGAAGTCGATTCCGGCTTTGTATCGCTGCCATGCCTGCCAGATTTTCTCGGTTCCGGGGAGGGGCTGTTGCTTGCTGGGATGGAAGCCTGCGACGCGTGCGAGGTCGACCACGACGGTGCGGATGTCGGGAGGCTTGCCGGGCGGGGCGCGGATGATGCGATGGTATCTGAGCCAGACGTAGAGGACGTTGATTTCGTGCTCGGTGAAGCGCTCGCGCGCGGGCATGTGAGGCTTGTCGCGGGCGAGGCGTTCGAGGTCCATGACGCGCCATGCGGTGACGCCGTCGAAGGCGAGACACTTTCGCAGGTCGTCGGCGTCGTCGAGCCTGCGATCCTCGACGCGGGTGCCGACCTTGAGGATCCTGAAGTATTCCTCGACGGTCCAGCGCGCCTCGTACCAGGCAACGATGCGCCGGGCGTTGTCGATGTCGGCCTCGCCCTCGGTGGTGAGCAAGAGCCAGTGGAGCGGCTTGCAGCGCTTCGGCGGGTCGGGTTCCTGGACCGAGACGGCGAGCATGGGCAGCGGCGCCTGGTTGGCTCTGTTCCTCGGCGGCGCGAGTTCGACGCCGGCGGCGCGCAGGTCGAGGCGGGCCTTGCGCCTGCGGCGTCTGCGGGGACCGCCGCAGGGGAGGAGTTCGATGGTTTTCGTCCCCAGCACCGGCTGCGCCGCCACGACGTCCCACAAGTCCGGTGTCTTGCCGTCGACGACAGCCCGGCGCTGCCGGCCGCGGTCGGAGCGGATCAACAGCCCGTCGCCGCTCTCGCGCGCCTTGCAGAACATCTCCCATATGTCGCCCTCACGGTCGCAGACCGTGACCACGCGGGTGTCGGGACAGGCCATCGCGAGCTGCCCGGCGCTCTCGAGCCGGCGCAGCCAGCGCACGCTCTCCGGCTCGGCCTCGCCGGCCGCGTCCGCGCCGTCGCGCTGGGTGGCGTTGAGTTCGAACACCCCGAGCGGATGCCGGGTTTCGCTGATCGCAAGCCCGACATGGGCGAGGATCCCCCTTGTTCCCGAGCCGCCGCCGCCGAGGTCCACCAGGCCCGTGGTCTTGCGGTGGCCGTTGTAGTTCAGCGTCGTGGTGTCCTGGATGGCGAGGACCACCGGCTCCAGCCGGCAGCGCTCGACCGTCGCCTCGCGGTGGGGTTGAAGAATGTCGTCCATCTTGATCCTGTCGTTGGACAGCAGCCGGTAGGCGGCCTTCTGCTCCGCCTCTGCGGGGAAGATCACGGGCAGGGACGCACCGGGGGCATTCTCCCATGCCCGGCCCATCGCCAACAGCCGCTTGCGCAGGCGGCCGTCGGGATGCGAGCTGCGGCCGTACTCGAAGTCGGCCCAGTCCGCGCCTTTGACCCGGCAGGGCTCGGGCGTCGTGCCGAGGATGGGCGCCGGCTCCCGGCACAAGGCGTCCCGCCAGCCCTCGGCCAAGGGCTTGATCCACACCGATTTCGGCGCCGCCGCGCGGCGCCCCGGCGGAGACCCCGAGGTCCGCTCGGCGCAACACTTCCAGCCCGCCGCGCGGTAGCAGGTGCCGCGCCGCTCGGGACCCACATAAGTGTAGGCGGCCAACGGCACGGCCCCATGCGCCGCCTGCCAGTCGCCGGCCAGGCGCGCCGTCGACAGCGCCAGCACATGCGACGCCAGATTGTCGACCCGGACGCCGGGCAGCAGGAGAAAGCGATGCTGGTTGACCAGCTGCGTCAGGTTGGCGACCCGCGCCGCAGCCGACCAGCCGATGAAGGCGTCGCGGGCCGCCTGATGCCAGCTCGCGGCGCAGAAGCCGATGCCGCCAAGGCGGCCGTGAACCGACGAAACGATCCACCAGTTCAGCACCGCACCCGGCCTTCGCGACCACCCCTGCGGATGATGGCTCTCCATCATCTCCCGCCACGAGCGCTTGTCCGCCGCATCGCCGACCGGGACCAGCGTGACCTCCCCAAGCTCCGACAGCCCGCACCTCAGTTCCAGGTCCGGATAGCCCCGCTCGACCTCGCCGCCCACCGTTCCCGGCGTCCGGCACGGCATCGCCCGCGCCTCGGGCAACCAAATGCCCACCTTGTCCGCCAGCCGCGACAGAGCCTTGCTCGCTTGGGCAAGACACGGAACGCCCCGAGGGTTGCGCCAGTTCTCGCGCTCGCACAACGCGCGCGCCAGCGAATGGCGCGTCCGGCCCGTCTCGCCGGACGCCCCCTTCAGCCACTCAATCGTACCGGCGCTGAAATGCCGAAGCCCAATCTGCATGCCCAGAACATGCAGAACCGGCATTACCTTGTTAACTGTGTCCTATTGAAAGACCCGGAACCGGCCCCTGCCGTGGCTGTTTGGATCGCGGATCGGGATGCAATGGACATGTACCTGCCTGCGGTCAGCGAAGCGGAGCTTCCTTTACGGCATCGCGATCATGCCGACATCGCCGTAGATCGCCGCCATAGCCCGCTCGAAGGGCGCCGTCCTAGTGTCCTGATTCCAAAGTTCGTACCGTTATGATGTTGCGGCTGCAGCGGTTTCGAGGGTCCTGAGGCAGAAGCGCTTGATGGACGCCAGGATTTCATCGGCTGTCTTGTGCCAGCGGAAGGGCTTGGGGTCCTCGTTGACGGTGTCGATGTACCCGGTGATCGCCTGCTCCAGCTCGACGGTCGATCGGTGAACCCCGCGCCGGATCTGCTTCTCTGTCAGATCGGCGAAGAAGCGCTCGACTTGGTTGAGCCACGAGGCAGAGGTCGGGGTGAAGTGAACATGCCAGCGCGGTCGCCGGGCGAACCAGTCGCGGATCGTCTTCGTCTTGTGGGTCGAGTAGTTGTCCATGACGATGTGGATCTCGAGGTCGGGCGGCACGTTGGCCTCGACGTGATCCAGGAACTTGCGGAACTCCACGCTGCGGTGGCGCCGATAGCACTGTCCGATGACCTTGCCTGTGGCGACGTCAAGGGCTGCGAAGAGCGAGGTCGTGCCGTTGCGCTTGTAATCGTGAGTGCGCCGCTCGACCTGCCCCGGGCGCAGCGGCAGCAGCGGCTGGGTGCGATCGAGGGCCTGAACCTGCGATTTCTCGTCCACGCAGAGGACCATGGCATGCTGCGGCGGGTCCACGTAGAGCCCCACGATGTCGCGCGTCTTGTCCACGAAGTAGGGGTCTGCCGAGAGCTTGAAGGTCTCGCTCCTGTGCGGCTGAAGGGAAAAGGCTCGCCAGATGCGATTGACCGTCGACGGCGCATACCCCGTCGCCTGCGCCATCGAGCGCGTGCTCCATTGGGTCGCGTCACGAGGCTTCTCCTCAAGCGTCTTGCGCACCACCTCGGCCACGGCGTCGTCATCGATGCGCCGGGGACGGCCGGAGCGCGGCTCGTCGTCAAGCCCGTCAAGACGATGCTCTGCGAAGCGATTGCGCCACTTCCTGGCGGTCTGGCTGGTCACGCCCAGCACGCTCCCAATCTGCACATTGGTAAGCCCTTCGGCCGCCAGCAGCACGATGTGCGCCCGATCGGACAGGCCTCGCCAGACTTTGCGCCCGCGCGCCAGCCGCTCAAGCTCGTTGCGCTCGTCCGCGCTCAGCTTGATCTCCACCGAAAGTCGCATCACCATGCCCCCCGAATCGACACCACCCCCTTAACAATACGAACTTTGCGTACAGGACACTAGTCACGCGCAGCGTGCGGGATCTCGATGGCATGGGCGTGGATGTAATCAATCCCTGGTCGGTTGCGCAGACATGATCTGGGCAGCCGTCGACACATAACCTTCGTCACACTCGAACACTGGCTGCCTTTGCCGACTCGTCGATAACGATGCGCGATACAGTGTCCGTGGCCCACCGCACATGCTTCGATCTACTTGAGGGGCATACTTCAGAACTGGGAACTCTTCGATGTCGCTCCTGCTGAAGACGATCGAGGCATTCCCACTGGGTCGAACCACCAACGAGTTGATGGTCCTGCTCGACGTTACGTTCGACGGTGCGCGGCGGGAGGCCGTCGGCCGAGAACTTGCTGAATTGCAAGCCAAGGGCGTGGTCTCGTTAGGCCGTGATCATCGATGGCGTGCCCAGCACCGACCCCTCGCGCCTTCCTCTGCCTCGGCACAGCGTCCAATCCACTCCGGCAACGCGCTTTCCGATCTTCTGATCGCCTCGCCAGCCACCTTCACCACGAAGCCGGTAGCGACAGATGTGCTACCTGACGAACACTCAGCCGCATCGGAATCCGAACTCGATCCCCACGCGTTGCTCCGCTATTACAAGTCCGCGCTCCTGTACGACCCACGAGGGGCTCTGACTCAGACCGGTGACCGCCATGGTGAAACCTTCCAACTTCTTGCCGGCGAGGGAAACCTGTTTCCGGCAAGCGACGAGGAAGTCATTGTACGAATTCGGGCCGACGACCTACCGGGTGCCTTCCGCGAGGCCATGATCCGACGCGATGACGAAGAGAACGGAGTCGCTTTGGGCTGGCCGCTGGATCTGGGGCGTAAATCTGGCGCCCCGGCGATCCGCCCGGTCGGGCTTCTCGCTGCTGTGTGGAGCCGGAACGGAGATTTCATCGAACTACGAGTTGACGCCGACGATGTCCTCGTGAATCCCGATTGGGTGCAGAGTACGGCGCGGATCACCGCGTGGACACAGAGCGACCTTCAGGACCTCTTCCGCGGGAATGGAGGATCAGGTCTGCCTGGCGAGGAGTTTCTCGGGCGACTTCGTGAGGCGGCAGCGCGCGCCATCAGGGGGAACCTCATGGGCAACAGCTTCGCCGCCATGATCGACCCTGGCGACACAGGAATCCACAACGCCGTCGCCTTGTTCCTTTCATTGGGTTCCACCTTCACCGCAGGCGTGGTACGCGATCTCGATTCCATTGCCGCTTGGCCGTCTGATCGCCTCTGCCGTACCGCCCTCGCACCGCTCATTGGTCTGCCCAATCAGGCACCTGTCGATCCAGTTCCACCGATCAATGTCGGTCCGCTCAATATGGAGCAGATCGAGGCAACCGCCCAAGCAATGCGCACCCCCCTCTCGGTCGTAACCGGGCCGCCCGGCACCGGGAAGAGCCAAGTGATCGTCGCCATTGCCACGACCGCACTTTGGGCGGGGCAAACAGTAATCGTCGCATCCAAGAACCATCAAGCCCTGGATGCAGTCGAACAACGCCTGTCCAGCATTGCTCCCGCCGCATCTTTCATCGTGCGCACGCTCGACCCCGCCCGTGACGTAGACCGCGACATGGCCGCCGTGCTTCGCGACCTCGTCTCCGAGCCTGCAGGGACGAGTGTTGCCGCTCCAGAGTCCGACGTCGCGGCAGAACTCGACAAGCGAGCCAACGCGCGCTTGGCTACACTCGAGCGGATCGCGAAGGAGCGAAGACTCCGCCTCCAACTTGCCGAAGATATCGAGCGGCTGCAATCCCGGCAGCTCGCCGGTCTCCCGGATACGACCGTATTGGTGGCCGAACCGTCATCATCAGGATTTTGGCGCCGGCTGCTCAGTTGGCTTGGGTTCGCGTCGTCACTCGCCACTCCAGATATGGATGACGGCACGATTCCGGCGGCGACGTTCCGGGAACGAGTAGCTGAAGCACGCGCTAGTCTCGCGAATTTTGGCCCCATAGAGAACCCAGTCACGTCAACTCAAGAGATTGCGTCGTTGGCCCGGCAAATATTCGGCCGCCGTGTCACCGCCCTCAGCACTCCCGACGAAAGAACGCGCTTGGCACTCTCCAAGGCCCACGACAATCTTCAGCTGTACGGTCACATCGCGGTAGACCGCGAGTTAGCCAAGAGCGTGCTGCTGCATAGACCGCTCTGGCTCGCTTCTGTCCTCGGAGCGCCGAGACGACTCCCACTGGAAGACGGATTGTTCGATCTGGCGATCTTCGATGAGGCGAGCCAATGCGACATTGGGTCCGCGCTGCCGGTACTCGCCCGTGCGCGTCGCGCCGTCATCGTAGGTGACGACAGGCAACTCACCTTTATCCCTCAGCTTGGCATCGCACAGGACCGAAACCTGATGGCGGCGCAGCAGTTACCCCAGACCGGGATGGGGCGGTTCGCCCAGAGCCGCAAGAGTCTGTTTGATCTCGCTCGATCCACCCCGGACGTTCCGGCAGTGATGCTACGAGATCAGTACCGCTCGGCGGCCGATATCGTTGCCTACATTAACCATGATTTCTACGGCGGTAAGCTTCGGGTCGCTGCCGACCAAGATGGATTGTGCGTACCAACCACCACACGCCCTGGCCTCCATTGGACGCACGTTCCGCCAGCTATTGGAGCAGAAACTGCACGCGGCAACGTTAATTCAGCGGAAACTTGCGCCATCGTCACACACCTAGAGCAGCTTCTTCTCAAGCACGATTACGATGGCAGTGTCGGTGTGATCTCTCCCTTTCGTCCACAGGTGGCGGCTCTGGCCGAGGCCATCACCACGCATATCCCTGAGAATCGCCGACACGCCGCAAACCTGCGTGTGGACACGGTTGACGCATTCCAGGGCCAGGAACGGGACTTGATCTTGTTCTCGCCCGTCCTTCACGACCGAATAGCTCCAAGCGCAATCTCTTTCCTTCAGAAAGACTGGCGGCGCCTGAACGTGGCGATCAGCCGGGCGCGTGCGATCGCCCATGTATTCGGCGACCTTTACTTTGCTCGTAGAGGAACCGTGCGGAGATTGCAAAGCCTCGCCGCTCGCGCCACCGAACCGCGCCAACCACCCGACGAAGGAGTCTTCGACAGCACTTGGGAACGTCGGGTCTACGAAGCGTTGCGTGCCCGTGGCTTGGATCCCAAACCACAATACGAGATTGCGGGTCGCCGGCTCGATTTCGCCGTGTTCGGCGCAGGCGGCATAAGGGTCGACATCGAAGTTGACGGACGCCGCTGGCACCAGGACATTGACGGTAACCGCAAGTTGGATGACCATTGGCGCGATCACCAGCTGCATTCCCTCGGCTGGAAGGTCCGGCGTTTCTGGGTGGACGAGCTGGACAAGGACTTGGAGAGTTGTCTTGACCTCATCGAACGGGACCTTTCGTAAGTCCCGCGCATACACGTGGACCGCGGGTTTCGCCGCGCTGGCGACAATAGGCCTGCTGGGCTTTCTTGTGTGGAAGGTAAATGAACTCGAAGGCGAATTCGGTGCCATTCGAGATGACCGTGCCCGCATAGAGAAGGCTCTGACCGCGGACCGATCTGAGGTTGCCGAGCTTGCCGACCGTCACGACACCCTCCGGACAGAGCTTACGGAGTTGGGAGGCGAGGTGCGCCTCGCCCGGGTCGCACGCGCCGAACTCGGTAGCTTGGAAATCGCGGTGCAGGATGCGAGGAAGAAGCTCTCGGAGCTACGGGACGAAGAACAAGACATCCAGGACAGCCTCGCAACACGCGAGCGGGTCCAGGCCGACCTCTCGTCGACGCGAGACGCCCTTCTGACGGCTGAGACTCGACGCGACGTACTCCTTTCAGAAATCGGGGAGATTGAAGATCGCCGCGCGAGAACAGAACAATCCGCTACAACTGCGGAGAAGGCGCGTGACGATCTGGTTTCGCAGCGTGATCGGCTGACGGTTGATCGTGATCACTTGCAAGCTGAGGTGAGCAGGCTGGTAAGGAAGCAGCGCCGTCTCGAAAACGTGGAACAGGAGCTCAGAACCGCCCGCACCATGCTTGCGAGAGTGAACTCAGAAGCCAAGGCTGCCGAGGCCCGTCGGGCAGGAGCAGAGGAACAGCGCACCGGCATCCTCGCGGGAATTCAAGCCGTCCAAGAAGAAAAGGATGTAATCGCCACCGAGATTGGGACAACCACCGAACGCCGAGCCGCACTGGCAGAGGCAGTTGCCTCGCTCAGTGCACATCGGGACGATTTGCAGACAAACGTAGCGGCCCTTGAGGGGCGACTGCGCGAGGCAGATGGTCTCCAGGGTCGACTCGACGCTAAGCGGCAGTTGGTGAAACAAATCAATACCGAACTGCAGACTCTCCGGGGTAAGATAGCAGCCGAGTTAGAACGGTTAGACGAGGTACGGCAGGCCCGAACCGTCACCGAGGCTCGAATCGCGGAGCGGCAGACCAAGTTGGAGGCGCTGGAGCAGAGTCTGGCGGAGACCGAGTCTCGACGAACCGATGCCCAAGCCCAGCTTCGACGTATCCAATCCGACGCCGACTCCTTACAAGAGCGCAAAGATGCACTGATGATCGAGGTTCGCGACCTCGCCGCGGAGCAGGCAGCGGGACAGCAAACCCTTGAGGAAGCACGCGTCGCACGCGCTTCCCTCGAGGGGCAATCAGCGCAGCGATCCACGGAATTGGTAAGTCTGAGGAGTCAGATCGAAGAAGAGAAGAATCGTATCAAGGATCTCCAGACGCAAGTAGCTTCCATTCGTGCAGACCTATCGGTCCTCTCGAAGAGCGGCAGTTGGTTCGGGTGGCGGAACGACATCGAAGCTAAGCGGCAGTTGGTGAAACAAATCAATACCGAACTGCAGACTCTCCGGGGTAAGATAGCAGCGCTAGAACGGTTAGACGAGGTACGGCAGGCCCGAACCGTCACCGAGGCTCGAATCGCGGAGCGGCAGACCAAGTTGGAGGCGCTGGAGCAGAGTCTGGCGGAGACCGAGTCTCGACGAACCGATGCCCAAGCCCAGCTTCGACGTATCCAATCCGACGCCGACTCCTTACAAGAGCGCAAAGATGCACTGATGATCGAGGTTCGCGACCTCGCCGCGGAGCAGGCAGCGGGACAGCAAACCCTTGAGGAAGCACGCGTCGCACGCGCTTCCCTCGAGGGGCAATCAGCGCAGCGATCCATGGCAACCTTGGTAAGTCTGAGGAGTCAGATCGAAGAAGAGAAGAATCGTATCAAGGATCTCCAGACGCAAGTAGCTTCCATTCGTGCAGACCTATCGGTCCTCGAAGAGAGACGGAACGACATCGAAGCTAAGCGGCAGTTGGTGAAACAAATCAATACCGAACTGCAGACTCTCCGGGGTAAGATAGCAGCCGAGCTAGAACGGTTAGACGAGGTACGGCAGGCCCGAACCGTCACCGAGGCTCGAATCGCGGAGCGGCAGACCAAGTTGGAGGCGCTGGAGCAGAGTCTGGCGGAGACCGAGTCTCGACGAACCGATGCCCAAGCCCAGCTTCGACGTATCCAATCCGACGCCGACTCCTTACAAGAGCGCAAAGATGCACTGATGATCGAGGTTCGCGACCTCGCCGCGGAGCAGGCAGCGGGACAGCAAACCCTTGAGGAAGCACGCGTCGCACGCGCTTCCCTCGAGGGGCAATCAGCGCAGCGATCCACGGAATTGGTAAGTCTGAGGAGTCAGATCGAAGAAGAGAAGAATCGTATCAAGGATCTCCAGACGCAAGTAGCTTCCATTCGTGCAGACCTATCGGTCCTCGAAGAGAGACGGAACGACATCGAAGCCAAGCGCGTCGCAGCTCGGGAAGATTTGAAACGGGCCGAGAGAGATTTCGCGGCAACTCATGCCGAGGTGGCCGAGCAACGAGCGGCAGTTAAACGACTGGAAGAGCGCAACACCGAGTTGGAAACGCTGTTTCCAGCCTTGGAAACACGACAGAACACACTCCAAGAGACGCTCAAGGAACTGGAGCGGACCGCAACGGAGTCCCGAACGTTGCTCCACATACTTGATCAACAGATCCGCGAGAAGCGCGAAGCCCTCCACTCAATGGAGGATCAGCGTACAGCACCGAATGACGAACCTCCCGCTGCCGAAATTGTGCCATCACCTAGCCCCGACGACAACGACGCGAACGGACCTACCGCCGGTCGTCCCCCCACCAACGAAGGCTCCTCTGACTGATGGATCCTCTCGTTCTCACAGTTCTCATTGCCGCATTCGGACTTGCCACGCTTGTCTTCGTCACGGTGCTCGTTGCGGCTCGCGCGGATCACCAGGCCACGATCCGCGGGCCGATGGCCACGCTCGAAGAACTCGACCGTCAAATCGATACGAAACGCGGAACGCTCGTCGATCTCGACGACGACCTCAAGCAACGACGTGAAGCTCTCGCTAACGTTGCCGGGATGCAGGCTGAGGTCGATGCTCTAGCACGTCAAAGAGAGGAATTGCTCACCGAGCACGGCCAGTTAGAAGACCGGCGTCAGGAAGTCCTTGCAGTCCGCGGGGAAACCGAAGAGGCCACCGCACGACACGCGGACGCCACTCGGAACCTCGCGGAGAAGATGGCTGAACTTGAGCATGCTCAAACAGAGCTTTCTCAGGCTCGCCGCCTTGTTGACGAAATCGACGAATTGACCGAGCGCCACAAGTCTCTTTCGGACAAAACCTCGAAACTACGAACCGAGGTAGCCGAACTGGAAACTCTCCTCACACAAGAGGATTCCCTCCGTGGGCGCCTGCTGGAAAGGGAGCGCGAAGTCGTCCGACTCGACGCGGAAATCGAGGCGCGTCGAGCCCAACGGGAGGTTGCCGAAGCCGAAGCGAAATCTGCAGAACAGAAGCTTGGCGCACTGCGCACGGACCTCGTTGAAGTCGCCGCCGCCTCGGCGGTCGCACGCCAGGAAGCTCGAGAGTTGGACGACAAGATTAATGAGTTCCAGAAACGCCGGTCGGAGCTCGAGGCACGCGTGGCAAAGTTGGACGCAGAAGTCCAAGACAGAAAAGAACAGCGCGCGCAACTCCAGCCGACGAGGAAGGACGGTGATGACGACAAACTAGCGGAGCTTACACGCCCCCCGCAGTGTCTTGTTGCAGCAGCCAAGAACAGCGGGTGGACAATACCGCTCGGCGCAAGGAACGAGAGAGAATCCCTGAGCGCGGTAG
The DNA here is from genome assembly GCA_963422445.2 of Thalassobaculaceae bacterium. GTDB lineage: Bacteria > Pseudomonadota > Alphaproteobacteria > Thalassobaculales > Thalassobaculaceae. The sequence continues at coordinate 5,484,065 of OY729512.2, read as the reverse complement.
AAGAATCGTTGAAGCAGGCGGGACTGACATTCGGACAACGCACAATCTACGCCTTCCATACCGCGCTCAAGGTGGCGGACATATCACCGATGACCGTTTTAGCGGGAATCAGCGGTACCGGAAAGAGCCAACTCCCCCGCGCTTATGCGGCGGCTATGGGGATTCACTTCCTTCAGGTTCCGGTGCAACCGAGATGGGACAGCCCGCAGGATCTAATGGGTTTCTATAACTTCGTCGACAAGCGGTACCGGGCGACAGATCTTGCGCGCTTGCTCGCGCACCTAGACTCCGAGAACTGGCCGGACATAGCCGGTGAGTGGCAAGACCGAATGGCGCTGGTGTTGCTGGACGAGATGAACCTGGCGCGCACAGAGTATTACTTCTCAGACTTCCTGAGTCGATTGGAAATGCGCCCTCATCGCAATGAGAACAGCAACCCTGCACGGCGTGCGGACGCAGAGATTGAACTCGATATCCCCGCGGAAAGCAACGGTACAGCACGACGGATCTACGCCGGATACCGGGTCCTCTTCGCAGGCACGATGAACGAAGACGAGAGCACCCAGACCCTATCAGACAAGGTCCTCGACCGTTCAAACGTTCTGCGTTTCACTCGGCCGGAGAAGCTCGAGTTCGGTGGTGACAGCACGCATGATACCGACCCTACAAGCGGCTATCTCGACGCCGCGCAATGGGACCGATGGATCGACGAATGTGGGCAGCACGTCGATAACGAGATTATCGAGGCTGCGATCGAAGAGCTGAACCGGATTTTGGGACCGACACAGCGGGGCTTCGGGCACCGCATGGCGCAGGCAATTGAACGCTACGCACAGCAGTACCCCAACGCTGACGACTGGCGGCTTGCGATCGCGGATCAGGTCGAAATGCGCGTGTTGCCTAAGCTTCGTGGCGTGGACCTCGCGGACCCCGCGACAGAGCGCGCGCTGAAGGAACTCATGCAGTACACCACCGAGAAGCTTCAGGATCAGGATCTGGGGGAAGCGATCCAACGCGATGTCTTCGCAGGCGAAGAGCGGGGCCTCTTCGCCTGGGGTGGGCTTGACCGGCAGGGGCAGGGACACGGCGGATGAGTTTGGAGCCACACGTCTTCGCTCTCGCAGGCGTTTGGGATCTCGCTGAGGCGCTCTACAACGAGGCGAGTTGGAAACCACAGTCCACCCCTGCGGACGCCGATACACTCATAGCGTGGAAGTACCTGCCAGCGTCAAAGTGCCCGCCTCCGCAAAATGTAAGCGCCGGAAAACGCATCATGCTCGCCATGGTTGGAGAGGCGGGCGGTGCCTTGGATGGCTTCCGGATCTATCAGGTTCCGATATCCTCCCGTCTCAAGCATGCGCTACGCATCGAAGACGACCGTGGTAACTCATTCGAGGGCATCGAATGGCACCGCGATGTTCTCGAAAAACCACACGCAAGCAGGCGTGAAATCGAAGACACTGATCGGCGATCAAACGAGCGATGGCTAACGGCAATCTGGACCCTCTCTGGGCGGATCCACGCGGTTGAGCGATGGATGGAGAAGGCGGCGAATGGAGTCTGGGAATGGGTCGACGACGCGTTTCTGGATCCGTACGGTCTAGATTACGAGCCAACGATGGAGGTGCTGGTCGAGCACGCCCGAACGCTCCATCCGGTGCTGGCCGATCTATCCGCAAGCCCGCGCAAGGTGCTGCGCAGAATGCACCGAACTGTCCCAGTCGGCGCTGCGACGGAGATGGATGATCGGACCCTCCGCTGGCTCTTGAAGCAGCCCGGACGCGATACTGCGGAGCGCGCCGGAACCCGGCAGACAGTACTCGCGCCGGTGCGCGAGGAGAACCTCGATACCCTTGAGAACCGGACCCTGCGGACGGTCGCGGAGATGAGCACGCGGTTGGTCGGAGAGTGCGTCGTAAAGGATCCGAAGAAACGCGAATTGCTCGCAGCTTACCGCCGGCAATGCCGAACTTTGGACCGCGACTTGCGACTGCGCGGTGTGAGGACCGTTCAGCCGGGCGTATCACCCAACTACGTTCTTCAGCACGATGCGCGGTACCAGACCGTCTGGGCCGCTTGGCAGGCGCTGATAAGGCACGACCGGGCAAGAGATTTGGTGTGGATCTGGCAGAGCCGCAGCTGGGAGGAATTCTGCTTCTTGTTTGCTCTGGTGGCATGTCGGATGCAAACGCAACTCATGACGCCTCTTGCAGAAATGCCACTCCAAGCACGTAACGAACAGCGCGAGGGAAGGTGGATCGCGTTACATGAGCCCGCAATGGTGTTTTTCCCAGTCAACGGTGGGCATCAGTGGACCATCGAAGTGCATCCGCCCATGATGGACAGCGGTCAAGGCCGACTGCCGGGAACAGCCGCCTCCCTTCACGTCAAGTCCTGGAACGGACGGACCTTAGGACGGATGCCAATCTACGCGCTGCACAGCTTTCGCAAAGCCACAGAGGATGAAGATCTTGCGGGCCTTGAGCGTACGTGCGACCTCATTGAGCGTAAGGAGAAGTCACTCGGCAAGGTGTATGGCGTTGCTCTGCGCTCGGTGTTCGATAGAAGCGGCAGTGAGCCGGAATCGACACGAGACTCACGGCTCATGCGCGCGGCCTTTGAACCGGGCAGCGAGTTGACCATGCCAATGAATCACTTCGGGCATCACATCGAGGCATGGCTTCAGGACGCGACACCATGAAGAAGGAGCGTCGAACGAAGACCCTGGCAGGCCTCGATCTGAATGGACTTCAAGATTTTTGCGCGCGGGAGCCCGGGCGTGCGCCCGATGAGTCCGAGGAGGTGCACTGCAACCGGTTCGGATGGCGTTCCGTCGCTGCCCGAATCGACGACACGGAACAACTCGGTGATGTCATTGCAGGGCCGCAGGCAGAGCGCTCGCCTTACGGTCGCGGAGCCGGATACGGCGAGCATGTGGGCGATCCCGGTCGCCGTCTCGAGTTTTGCCAAATTTGGGAGAAAATCGAAGGTAGCCTATGGGAAATACCGGAAGGCGGCAACGACGCCAATCCACATGGCGACGAATTTACGCAATTGCCTCCACCGTACGCCAAGGCCGAACGTCGTCCGGGTTCAACATCGGAGCGCAACTCCACCCTGCTCCTAGCCGTAAACAATATTGGGGAACGTGATCAAGCACGGAACAAGCGAGAGCCAGGGACCGACGCAGCAGCCCGCGACAACCTAAAGCCAGTTCGCAGGCCTACTCTGGGCGAAGCGCTACGGGCCGGGGTAATGGGCACAGCACCCAGCGCCAGACGTGCTGTGCTTGTTGTATCCGATGTCCCGGCGATAGACGAAGCCGCGCAGGCGCGAATCCTTGATGAACTCGCTCGGACAAGGTTGGGCGGATGCACCATTGACCTTCTCTGGCGGCCAGTCGCCGTCGTTCTCGGAATCCTGAACGAGAGAACAAAGCACCACGAAAATGCCGCTGCGAGTCGAGCAAGAAGGATACTGCAACAAGCCCGAGAAAACTCAAGTAAACCAATTTCCCTCGTAGTGTTAATCGCCGGAACGAAAGGAGTTGAGACCCAACAACTCTTGCTCCGCAGGTGGAAGGGAGAATTGCTCCCAGAACGAAAGGAGTATGGACAGCGGCTGAAGTGGAAAGGGGATTGGACCGCTAGAATTCACGAGATCCGACGGCAGATCCAGGAAGTTAGCGGACACGAGGCAGTGGAACTACTCCATCGGCAGACGAGATTGGTCGAGAGTATTGCTGCCGGGGAAAGCCCCCTAGGGCATTTCGACGCTCAGAATGCCATACGAGACGATACGGGAACCTGGAAGAAGATCGCGATCGGGCAGCCATCACCGTTTCACGAGGAACCGCTGCCGAAGAAGGCGGTACACGCCGCAAAAGAAGCCAGATATGTGCTGCTGTACTCACCTGCGGGCTGCACAATGACACGAGCCTTGGAGCTGGCCCTGGAGAAACAAGGCGTTTCCTCGGAAAATACCTTGAAGCTCGATGCCGCCTGCGCTGCTTGGGGAGCACTCGAAGCCGCACGGCGCCTAGAACAAGGCAAGGCGCCGTATCTGGATCACCTACCGCAGCTCGATCTCTGGGCGAGACAGCCTGACGGTACTCAAAACTGGTCTACGCTAATACCGGCGGGGGAGATCGTCGAAGCAGGAAAGACTTATCGAACAAAGGAGCCGATCCCATTTGAGATGCCAGCACGGATGCGATGCCTTGACTTCAGGCTGAAGAAGGGAGAGGAGACACGCGAAAAAAACCAACCACTGGAGGAGCCTCCGCCGACGAGGTACGAGGTGCAGGTTTATGCCGAACAACGACCGGTCTCAGGGTTCGCTACGTGCACTGTTGCCTCGAAAAGCTACGAACCACTACGACGGTCACCTCTCCGTTTCAGGTGGGGCGATCTCTCCTGCGACGTCAATCAGCGCCAGACAAGTCCTTTCAGACTTGCTCCGGATCTCGTGGAGTACGAAGCAGATCCCAACTTTTGGCTCGGGCCTCAGAGTACCGAGCTCGCGCTGGACGCGTTTCTGTGCACACACGCCAACGTAGACAAGGCAGATGTTCGAGACAGACTGTACCGCAAGCTAAATAGGACTTCTTTGCGTGGATTTAGGATTACCAACCAACGCAAACATGTAGTGAGTTCTTCGGGAAAACTACCAGGAGTAAATCAGATCGGTAAAGAGGATTTGACGAGAATCGAACACAAGCTGGATAGTGTTTTGGATACTCTGGCCACCGATCTGGATGCTTACATTCAGCAGCCCACAGTGGAAAAACTAAGAGTGACAAACAGGCGACATCTGCCGGCGACATGGTGTTTTGTGCGGTGTCCAAACTCTATCCAGGACCGTATCATCGAACAGGTTGAGAAGGCCGCGATGGATTTGTCTATGGACCCGACTCGTCCACTCCAAGCCACGAATGAATGGGCGGCAGTTGCATGTTATCAAGGCCTCGGACGTACCGTTTCGGATTCGCGTCGGATTAAAAGAGTAGTTCAACTCATTCTTGGCCGCGGGAAGGCAGGACGAAGAGGAGAGCGGCTTGCATGCCTCTCACACATTATCAGTAGAAGAGAGTCGGCAGCGGCGGTTGTCTTGGAAAATCACGAATACTTGGATGATGCGGTAAGGCTCAGCATAGGTGCTTTGAATCAACTCCTAGAGGGTGAATGGGACAATGTGATGGAAAAACGCTCTGTATTTCGGTACGCGATCCTACTTCTCGGAGGTCTTTGCAGAGTGCGTCTTCTAGACACTGAGGCGCTGCCGCCGGATGGAGCACTTGCCGACCGTGCAGTCAATGCACTGGAACAGGCCGTGCAGTTGGAATGGGTGCAGGCCCGGCAGGACACAGCAACGGCCGCTAGAGAGATTGTGCAATACCTGGAGGGACGTGGATCGAATCCAAGCGTGCTCCAAGTGGTCGATTCGCAAACGGGATAAACATTATACCGCTTATGCAGATGGTTCCGGTTCGATCAACATGCTGTAGGTAAGGGGTTGTGCATTGGTAGCGAGGCGGAAGAGCGAGCGGAAAGCATCGTGGCGGGTTTTGCGGCGGTTGAAGCGAAAGACGACCTCATCGAGATAGGCTTGCAGATGCTTGCGACGCAGCCCGTGGTTGACGCCTCGCGCCCATTCTTTGAGGTTGGAGAAGACTTGGTGGATCCACGGCAGGACGAGGTGAGCGGCGGTCTTCCCGACGACATGGACATTGTGGGGATCGGCGGGGACCGCAGCGTCGCCGGACCAGCCGTCGGTTTTCGCGATGGCGTCGGGACCGGCGGCGGTTTCGACGAAGTGTCCGAGGTCGGCGGCGGCGTAGGAGGAGATTTCGGCCAGCCTCAGGCGGCCCGGGATGTTTCCGTCCCCGAGTTCGATGGCGCCGACGATGAGCCTCTTGCCGTCGTGGCTGCGTCCTTGCCCTCCGGTAGGAGGATCGTCTTTGGTCCGGAATGGACGGCTGGCCTCGTCGATTTCCACCAGGCCCGACAACGGGTTGCGCTCGGGCTCGACCATGCTGGCGCGCAGCTTGCGGGCGAGCAGCCAAGCGCTGCGATAAGAGCCGATAGCGAGCTGTTTCTGGAGCTGCAGGGCAGAGATGCCATTGGAGTGGGTCGCCATCAGGTAGGCGGCCCAGAACCAGACGGTGAGCGGCAGCTTGCTGGCGTGCAGGATCGTCCCGGCCGTCACCGAGGTCTGCCGGCGGCAGCCGGTGCACTCGAAGGTGTGTGCTTTTCTGCGCAGCGCCCATCCCTTTTCATGGCCGCACCTGGGACAGACGAAGCCGTCCGGCCAGCGCATTTCGATCAGCCAGGCGGCGCAGGTGTCATCGTCCGGGGCCATGTGCTGGAAGGCGAGGGGCTGTCGGGGAGCTGTTTCATGTGGGGGCTCCGTCGGCAGGAATGTATCGGGAGCATTCTACCCGCTCCCCCGCTCTAACCTCAACCTCAACATCTGGTGGCAAACTCTCGCGACCGGAGCTCTTTGCATAAGCGGTTCATCAAATTATGCTATCGGGAATCACGGGTCAAAGGCTTGCGGCTTCCGCGTGCCGAAGACAGCGATGCCGCAGGTTTCGTCCGGGACCGCACGAGCGTCCAGGAACGGGTGACGGCTCCTGTCGCGGCTCAGCGCACGACTGCGCACATGTGTCATCAACCTATTGAATTTATTAGATATTACAAGTTGCAGCGCGTGTGTATTCGCCTTATACTCGCATCGAGAAGCTGCGAGAATATCGGCAGTTCACCGGGGGCAACGGCGATCGTCAGGGTCTCCGTGGGGTGCCGGCGCGTTCTGGCAATGGCCGCAGCGAGGAGAACGCCGCCTTGAAAACCGCGCACATCACGGACCGAGCGTCGGACGGAGGGCCGTGTCCGATCCCGGGTTCTGGCGGCAGGCGGTCATCGCCGGGACTGTGGGGGCGCTCTCGATGGCGATCCTCGCCTGTGCGATTTTGCTGGCGCGCGACACCACCGAGCATGACTGGTATGCGGCATATAAGCTCACGGTTGCTGACATCCTGATCGCCGCGGGCTTCGACGAGGACGCGGCGGTCGAGTACCGGAACGCGGACGACGTTGTCGAGACCATCAGCCGCTACGGTCGCTCGGTCACGTTGGGCGCGCGGTGGGCGCGCGACGACATCCTGGAGGCGGCTTGGGATGGCGCGACGCTGGGGCCCTTGGGTTCGGCGGTGCGCTGCTGTGCCTCGTGCTGATCTGGATGTCCATGGACGATCGTCGAGGCTGGCGTCCCGCAAACGAGCCTGCGCCCGAGCGGCGGCGCGAGACACGAGAGCTATTGGCCTCGTCGCAGGAGAGGCCGATGTCCGGGCCGTCTCCACTGCCGGCGAGTTTCGTGCCGACTCATGCACCGGCGGACCGATTGCCGGTCTCCGAACCTCCCCGCCCCGCGAAGCCTGACCCTGTTGTCACGAAACGAAGCGAGACCGTCAGCGGCGAAGACTGCAAGGCCGCGCCTACCGGCCGGCGGCGCAAGCGCGACTAAGGGCGCTGGATCTGATGGTCGCCTCGATCGGCGCGGTAGTGAGCCCCTCCCAGAGAACGAGCTACTACGAGAGGGACGGGGCTACTACGCCGAGGACTCTCCCGAGCATAGGGCGGCGAGCGCCTGGGTGGGCCGGGGCGCCGAAGCGCTCGGCCTTGAAGGCCCGGTCGATCCCGATACCTTCGGGGCGGTGCTGGAGGGCGAAGTTCCCGACGGCTTGGATATACACCTCGGCCGCCGCATGGGCGACGGGGAGATCCGTCACTGTCCCGGCCGCGACCTGACCTTCAGCGCGCCGAAGTCGGTGTCGCTGGCCGCGCTCGTCGGCGACGACGCGCGCATCGTCGAGGCCCACGACCGGGCGCGTGCGCTCGGCTGGTTCGAGCGGAACGCCGCCGAGACACGGGTGCAGGATCCGGCGACCGGAAGACGGTGGTCACTACCTTCCGGCACCAAACCTCCCGGAACCTGGACCCGGCGCTGTACACCTATTCGGTGATCGCCAACATGCTGCTCGGCGCCGACGGCAAGTGGCGAACGAAAGGCTGTACGCCTCGAAAATGCTGCTGGGCGCGCTCTACCGGAGCGAGCTTGCCGGGGAACTCGGGAAGCTCGGCTACTCCATAGAGAAGACCCACGCCGATGGGCGGTTCGAGATCGCGAGCGTCTCCAGACACATCATAGAAGCGTTTTCGACAAGGCGCGCGGAGACCGAGGCGGCAATGGAGGGCCGGGGTCTTGGCGGCACGGCGGAGAACCAACATCTGGCCCGGCGCGCGGCGCTGATGACGCGCGCCTCCAAACGCGACATCGACCGGGAGGTGCTGCGCGAGACCTGGGCCAGGCAGGTTGCCGATCTCGGCTTCGACGCGAAGATGCTGGTCACCTCGGCGATGGAGCGGGGCCTCGACGGGGGCGGCAAGGGACGCAATGGCGTCGGAGAATCCGGCAAGGACGGTTCTGCCGCTGCGACGTGACAAACGGATATCTTCGAGTTCGCAGTACAGATCCATCCCGCGCGCAAGGCCGTCGACTGGGCGCTGGCCCATCTGTCGGAGCGCGACGCGGCGTTCGCGAAGACCCACCTGCTTGCGGCCGCCCTCGCCTACAGCCCCGGCTCGACCTCCATCGGCGAAATCGAGCGGGCGGTCGATGCACTCGAGTGCGAGGGCCAGCTGCACGATGCGCCGGCGCTCGGAGGGGGAAACGGTCTCACCACTGACAAGGCTGGGGCCGGGGAGCGCGAGATCATCGCGCTGATGCTGCCCAATCTCACCAACGTAGCCGGTGATTCTCATTCAACGTAGCCACCTATTCTTACTATGGTAGCCACCCTCTCTCGGTCTGGCAGCTACCCCGGAGCGAAGCGACGATGGCGCCGCTCGACTGTCGCGCTCATGCCTTTGTTCCTTTGGCAGCGTCGTCGATGCGCATGGAGGTGCCGTGCAGCTCGATGCGGATGGTGCCATGGACGATGCGGTCGAGGATGGCGTTAGCGATGGTGGGATCATTCAGCTGACGGTGCCAATCGGCTACCGGAAGCTGGCTGGTGACGATCACCGAGCGCCGTCCGAAGCGGTCGTCGAGGATTTCGAGGAGGTCGCGCGCTCGCGAGGCATCGATGGGCGCCAGTCCCCAGTCGTCGAGGATCAGCACCTCGATGCGGGTGAGGTCGCGGTAGAGCTTCGGGATGCTGCCCTCGCCATGAGCGATGCGCAGTTCGGTGAGCAGCCTCGGCACGCGCTGGTATTGGGCTAGTGGATAGATCGTTACAAGTATATCCGTTATTATGTTCTTCTGATTTGTCGATCACGGAGGTCTGCAAGATGCGCCCTGGTGTTTCATTCACGCTCACTTCAGGCGACCGGCGTCGCCTTGAAACGGTTGTCTCTGACCCGAAGAGCCCGCAGAAGCATGTCTGGCGGGCGCGCATCGTTCTTCTGAGCGACGATGGGCTCGGCAGGATGGCCATCATGAGAGAGACCGGCCAGGCAAAGAACAGTGTCTGGCGCTGGCAGGACCGCTTCTATGGAAGAGGGTGTGGACGGACTTCTGCGGGACAAGACGCGTCCCCCGGGCAAGACGCCTCCGGCTCCTGAGCCAGAGGCGAAGATCGTCGGGTTGACCCACACCCCGCCGCCTCACGCGGCGACCCACTGGACGCTGCGGGCGATGGCGAAGGCTGTGGGGGTTACCGCTTCGACGGTATGGGCGGTCTGGCAGGCGCATGGCCTGATGCCGCACCGCTGGCGGCCGTTCACGCTTTCGAACGATCCCGCCTGCCTCGAGACGCTGACCGACATCGTCGGCCTCTCCGTTGCGCCGCCGGCTCACGCGGTCGTGCTGTCGATCGATGAAAAGTCGCAAATTCAGGCACTCGACCGCACACAGCCCGGCCTGTCGCTGAAGAAAGGCCGCGGCGCCACCATGACACATGATTCCAGGCGCAACGGCACGACGACGCTGTTTGCCGCCCTGACCGTGCTCGCCGGCACGGTCATCGGCCAGCACGCCAGTCGGCATCGCCACCAGGAGTTCCTGAGATTCCTCAACCGCATCGCGCACACGATACCCGCCGGCGTCCCGGTCCATGCCATCCTCGACAACGACGCCACTCACAAGCACAAGGACGTCCAGGTCTGGCTCGCACGCCATCCGCGCTGGACCTTCCACATCACCCCCTCGAGCGCGTGGCTGAACGCGCTCGAAGGCGTCTTCGCCAAGCTGACACGACGCCGTCTCAAATACGGCGTCTTCCGCTCCGTACGCGAACTCCAGGACGCCATCCGCCGCGTCATCGACGAACACAACACCACCGAAGCCAAGCCCTTCGTCTGGACTGCCGATCCCGATACCATCATCGCTGCAAGAAAAAGAGGGGTCCAAACGTTGGAATCAACCAACTAGGTGGCCTTCGAGGCAAGCCTTGTGGTCGAGAGCGTACGGCACCAAATATTGCCCGTGCCACACGGCCCGGTGATAAGGATGTTGGCGCCGTTACGGGCCCAGGCGCAGTCTGCGAGGCTGCGGTCGAGGCCGCGCGGGCGGCTCAGGTTGATATCCTTGAAGCAGGCGTCCTGATGGCGCAGCTGTGCCCTCTTACGGCGCCGCTGCAGGGCCTTGGAGCGGCGCTCGGCGATCTCGCGGTCGATCAGCAGCGCGAGCCGGTCCACGAAGGGCATGTCGTCGAGATCGTTGCGCGTCATCTGCTCGAGGAAGGCGGTGTACATGCCGGGCAGGCGCAGCGAGGCGATGCGCTCGGCCAGCGGATGGAAGACGGGATTGTCGCTCATTTGTAGTGCTCAGCTCCTCTGATCTTGGGGTGATCGATAGGCGCTCTCTCGGGCTCCTGCTGGCCATTGGCGAGATCGGCGCCGGTGCGCAGGATGTTGTCGAGCCCGCGGTATGACCGCGTGCCGAGTTCGAGCGCGTCGCGGCATGCAGCGTCGAAGCGGTCCTGCTCGTGGCTCTTGGCCAACCTGAGCACGCCGTAGCAGGAGCGGAAGCCGAACTCGGGATTCTTCTGCCTCTTCATGAACGCGACGACGAAGTCGAGGACATGGGGACCGATATCGCGCGTGTTCTTCTCCAGTTGGGCGCGGGTGGCCTCGACGCCGGAGCGTTGGTGCGTCTCGGATTTGTGCTCCTCGACGGTGGTGGCGCGGCTCCTGGCGTCGCTGCGGATATGGCTGGCGATGTGCCGGCCCCGGAGGAAGACGTCGATCAGGTTGCCGCGCAGGCGGACGTCGACCTCCTTGCCGATGAGCTCATGGGGCACCGAGTAGAAGTGGTAATCGATGGCGATGTGATAATCGCGGTGCACCGTGTTCTTGCGCCACACCGTGTGCTGCCAGCGCCGCTTCGGCAGCGGCCGCATGTGGGGGAGATCGACGCTCTCGAAGCGGCCGTGGCGGTTCTCGCCAATGCCGTCGGCATAGGGTCGGCTGTTGATCTTCCTGACCTGGGCGACGATCGCGCGGTTCGTCGACGCCAAGTCATGGAAGACGCGCTTGCGCAGGGGCGCGAGAATCCAACGTTCCGCATTGAGCACTCTGTTCTCCACCAGAGCCTTGTCCCGCGGCTTTCTCACGCGCGCCGGGAAGCCCTGGACGTCATAGTGTTCGAGTAGATCGGCTTAGGTCTCGTTGAGGACCGGCTCGTAGCGCGACGGCTTGATCACCGCCGGCTTGATGTTGTCGGGCACCACCACCTGCGACACGCAGCCCATGTTCTCGAAGCAGCGCACGTGCGAGGCGCACTAGTTGTCGATCTTCTGGGTCAGCGTTGCTTCCGCGTAGAGCCGCCCATCGAGGCCACGAACACCTACGCCTCGTGCTCGACCCCGTCGATCAGGATCGGGATCGTCATGCCCGCGTAGTCGACGAACAGCCTCTCGCCGGGACGGCGGTTTTGGCGCATCGTCGCGTCCCGACGCGGCCGCCACTCCCGGAAGTGGCGGCACCAAGTCGGATAGCTCATGCCGTCCGGATGCGTCTCGCGTCATTACTGCCACAGCAGCATCAGCGTCACGCCGCGCCCGGACAGATCCTTCTCGACCTTCGCTCAGTCCACCTCCGGCCGGTCCGAAGCCCGGGCCGGCGATAGAGCGCCGCATCCAGGGCCTCCTCCTCCATGTCGCGGGCCTGCGGCCAGCGCTCAGCCCAGACGCTGCAAACCGCTCCAGGGTCTGCGCCACCGAGCGCCGCGCCAGACCGCAATGGCTGGCGATCGCGCGGGCGTTGCGGCCCTCGTCGAAGTGGAATTCAAGAACCTTCTTCATCTTTCTCATCGGCAGCCTTCCCTGTGCCATCCCATTTCCCTCGGACAAATCGCGGAAATCCGAGGGGTAGGACGGTGCCCTGAGTCGCACCAAGATCCGCCGCCCCGAGGGCTGGCTATCTCGGTGAGAGAGGGTGGCTACCATCGTGAGATTAGGCAATGCGGAGCGGGGCGCCGATGCGCGGCTGGGCGGTCGACCAGCATCTCAGGAAGGAACCGCTCACGGCCGGGCAGAGGGAGGCGGTGAAGCTCATTCTCTCGGGACGCGACCGCACGGTGGGTGTGCAAGGCTATGCCGGCGCCGGCAAGACCCGGATGCTGAACCGCGCGCGACCTGCTCCGGGTCGCGGGCGAACTGGGCATCCCGAAGCTGGTGCTGGTAGGCGATTCCAGGCAGTTCGATGCGGTCGATGCCGGCAAGCCCTTCGCGTAGCTTCAGGCTGCGGGCATGAAGACGGCCGTCATGGACGAGATCCTGCGCCAGCGCGATCCAGATCTGAAGGCCGCCGTAGAGGCGAGCCTCGACGGCGAGATCGGCAAGGCGTTCGACAAGCTCGACTCCGACATCACCGAGGTAAAGCCCGACAACATCGCCGGCGCGATCGCGGCGCGCTAGCTGAAGCTTTCACCGAAGGAGCGCGAGCGCACCGGCGTCATGGCTCCGAGCCACGCGCCGCGCGAGGCAATCAACATCCATATCCGCGAGCGCCTCGCTCGCGAGGGGCGCATCGCCGGGCCGGTTCGAAAACACAGCGGCCGGTCTCGAAGGGCTATACCAGAGCGGAAAAGGTGATGAATTCCAACTACGCGCCCGGCGATGTGGTGGCGTTCCACCGTCCCTACCTGGCGACTCGGAGTCGAGAAAGGCAGGGAGCGGCGAATCGAGAATGTCGATCGCGAGAACCGGACCGTGCATCTCGAAGGCCCGAACGGCCGGGTCCGGAGGCGTCGGCGCCGTCCCTGCCGGAGAGGGAAATCGAGCCGTCTCCGTCCCACGACAAGGAACCGGAGCGGCCCGCCCGCGGGAAGAGCGTCGAGTTGGATCTCGACCTCTGAGCGCGGGTCGTTCGCGCCTCGCTTCATGCTTATTCGCATTTTGTCGAACGTCATCACCTTGCCATCAGCGCGGTTTCGGTTTCCGGGGCCTTGACGATGCATTCGATGCAGAGTCGGCCCTTTTTCGCGACTGCCGTAGGTTTCGCGTGTAGCTGCAATCCGGCCAGTTCGAGCAGCCGAGGAAGCGACCAAACTTGCCCATTCTGGTATTCAGCCAGCCGTCGCAGACCGGACAGGCCTCGATCGTGTCGCCGCAATCGCGGCAGCGGTAAGCCTCGCCCGACCTGACGGGGAGGCCGGTCCCGCAGCGGGGACAGGCGCGCGCCGTGTGCTCGCAGAGCGGAAAGTTCGAGCAACCGTAGAAGACACTTCCGCCGCGAGTGTTTTCCCGGCGTTCCAGCCGCCCGCCGCCGCATCGCGGACAGGACACGTCGCCCTCCGGCGGACGGCCGAACACGGCGACATCGTATCCGCCGTCGATCAGCTCCGTGATGAATTCCGACGGCGGGCCGCCGTCGGCAAGCAGGTAGACCTGCCGTCTCGCCCGGGTGACGGCAACGTAGAGCAGGCGCCGCTCCTCGGCGTTCGGATGGGCTTCGGGCGCCGCCAGAACCAGATCGAGCAGTGGATCGTCGGCTATCTCGGCGGGGAATCCGTACTTTCCCGAACAGAGACCGAGGATCACCGCATAATCGGCCTCGAGACCCTTCGAGCGGTGCACGGTCATCCAGGTGAAGCGAAGGCCCGGATATCGCCTCGGCAGCGCGTCCATATTGCGGGGCCGCAGATGCCGGTAGCGGCCCAGCAGCAGCACCTCGGACATTTCTTCGTGCCGGCGGGCATCCTCCGCGATCCGGTCGAGCGCCTCTTTCAGGAGCGAAAGCCCCTGCTCTCCGGGAAGTCCGATATACACCGCAGGCTGGTCCGCCTTGCGCGTCGCGCGGACCGTCTTGCGGATCTGCGCCGGGTTACGCAGCACGAAGTCGGTGGCGACCGCGGCGATCCGGTCGGCGCAGCGGAACGTGGTTGCGAGATCGATGCGCTCGAACGCGCCAAAACGGTCCCCGAACTCCCGCATGATCGAGATGTCCGAGCCGCCGAACCGGTAGATCGCTTGCCAGTCGTCGCCGACCGCGAACAACTGGGTACCCGGCGAGCTGTCGAGCAGCGCCTTCAGCAGCCGCGCGCGGGACGGCGAGATGTCCTGGAACTCGTCGACCAGAATGTATCCGAACGGACTGTGGTAACGTCCGGTCTCCACGAGATCGGTCGCGCGGTCGATCATGTCGTGGAAGTCGATCTTCCCCGAACGGGCAAGCGCTTCCCGATAACGCTCGAAAATCGGACGGAACACGGCAAGAAACGCCTGCGCCCGCTCCCGATCCCGGTGGGCGCCGGCGCGTTCGGCGATGTCGGCAAAGGACAACCGACTGCCCTTGAAGTGCTGCAGGAAGGTCGCCGCCAGCCGCGTGAATGGATCGAGCCGCCCCTGGCGTTCGAGAGCGGCTAACGCCTCCTCGCGCGGTATCGGCGAAAGGGTCACGCTGTGGGCCGCAAACTTCTCCGCCAGGTTGCGGAGCAGTCTGCCGTCCGCCTGTTCGTGGCTGAAGGTTTCGACAAGCACGGTGCCGTGCTCCGCATGGACGCCGCGCTTCCACTCCATGTCCTGCCGATACTGCTCCCGGTCGACAAAAGGCGCTGTGTTCCCCACGGCGTCGATGCCGAAGTGCTCGATATAGATGCCGTGTTCGGGAAGATGGAAGTCGGGCTTGTACTGGCGCTTCCTCGAGGTCGCCAGATCGTGCTCATAGGCGGCTTCGTACTCGTAAGCGACCCCGTTGAGATAGAGAAAGTTCGCGATCTCGCATTCCTCGAAGCTGCGGACCGTCTCGCCCTTGAGCGAGCGGATGTCGAACTTACGGATGTAGTCGTGGTACTCGCCCCAGTTCCTGAACTCGTGCTGGCTCCTGTACGGCGCGAATCCCTCCTGGAACCATTCGCGCAGCGTGGCCGAGAGTTCCCGGTCGGCGAGCAGGTCAGTCACGATTCCCTGGAGGAGATCGAACAGCGCGCGGTCGTTTTCCGCCGTCGCGGCGAGCGCCGGACGCTTCCCTTCGGCTTCGCCAATGATCGCCATGCCCAGGCTGTGGAAGGTGCGCACTGTCACGCCGCCGGCGATCGTGGCGCCGAGACGCTTGTCAATCCGCTCATCCATTTTCTCGCGGGCGTCGCGCGCGAAGGCCAGCAGAAGCAGCTCGGACGGCTTGCGATACCCCTTCCGAACGAGCCAGCCTGTCTTGGCCACGATGACCGAGGTCTTGCCGCTTCCGGCCGCGGCGACCACGAGGTTCCGTCGCTCGTCGACGACGATCGCGCTGCGCTGCGCTTCCGTGAGCGGGCGGGCCTCGATCCGGTCGAAGAATTCGCACGAGCGGACCGGCTCGTTGACGACGAACGCCCGGTTGGCCTTCGCCCGGACATCGCCCGGCGCTTCCAGAAACGCGAGGATGTCCCGTAGCATCCGGATCTCCGAGGTATCCGACAGCGCTTCGGGCCATCGCACCGCGAACCCGCCAGCGGCTGTTCGCGCCTCGGCCTCGAGGTCGCGAAGCGCGTCGACGGTGAGGTATTGCGGCGGATCGACAAATTCGGCGATGCGGTCGTGAACCGGTCGGAGCATGCCGGTCCGCGAGGCGACGGCCCGGCGCCACCATTCGCATCTCGCCGTTTCGAGCGATCGGGCCAGAGCCCTCGCGTCCGCTCGGGACAGGCCAGAAACATGCGCGCTGCCCCCGGTATGGCGGATACAGACGCCGGAATAGAGACCGCGGCCCGCTATGTCGACCGTCTCCACATCACCCAACGGTATGTCCGTATAACGCGAATCGCAGAGCAGCCGGACCGTTTCGGTGTTCACCGATGCCGCCCTGGCATGCCGCGGATGCAGGATCGCGAACAGGATCCTGGCCAGCCCGGTTCGTTTGGCCTCAAGCAGAGGACTCGCCGCCAAACTCGACCGACTTTCGGATCGCCCAGCGTGTGGCGATGTTGCGGGGGGATCTCTCAACGTTCCCTTCCGGGTCATTTCAGTGGGCACGCGTTTCCGGTGCAGTTTATGCCGAATCCTTCCCGGAAATTCACCGTCGGATTTGCTCACCTCGGGCCGTCGTCCATGGTCTCCTTCATCGTCTTGCGCGCCACGGCGACGATGTCGTCGAGTTCCTTCTCGCGCTTGGCATCAATCATGCGGTTCCGGTTGAGGGTAGCGAGCACATAGACCATGCGCCATATGGTCTCGATGAGCGCGAGGTGTCCGGGCGATACCGTGGCCGGCGGCGCTTCGCCGATCCAATCCTCGGCGAGGGTGAGCGCATCCGTGCGGACGAGTTCGCCGGCTGGAATGCCGCGCCGCGCGGCGGCCCATTCGACCAGAATCCACTCGGAATCGGAGAAGCGGATCGAGTGCGGCCGGCGTGCATCACCCCGGTTCTGGTCGCGTTGGTTTCCCGATTTCCGCATTTTCCGATCATTCCCCGCCATCCTTTCTACCCCTCCAGATAGACCAGCGAGCCGGTTTCATCCAACCCCTGTGGATTGATCGTTACAAATATATCCATTATTGTGTTCTTCTGATTTGTCGATCACGGGGGTCTGCAAGATGCGCCCTGGTGTTTCATTCACGCTCACTTCGGGCAACCGGCGTCGCCTTGAAACGGTTGTCCCGGACCCGAAGAGCCCGCAGAAGCACGTCTGGCGGGTGCGCATCGTTCTTCTGAGCGACGACGGGCTCGGCACGATGGCCATCATGAGAGAGACCGGCAAGGCGAAGAACAGTGTCTGGCGCTGGCAGGACCGCTTCTATGGACGAAGGTGTGGATGGACTTCTGCGGGACAAGACGCGCCCGCCGGGCAAGACGCCTCCGGCTCCTGAGCCAGAGGCGAAGATCGTCGGGTTGACCCACACCCCGCCGCCTCACGCGGCGACCCACTGGACGCTGCGGGCGATGGCGAAGGCTGTGAGGGGTTGCCGCCTCGAGGGTCTGGGCGGTCTGGCAGGCGCATGGCCTGATGCCGCACCGCTGGCGGCCGTTCACGCTTTCGAACGATCCCGCCTGCCTCGAGACGCTGACCGACATCGTCGGCCTCTCCGTTGCGCCGCCGGCTCACGCGGTCGTGCTGTCGATCGATGACACGTCGCACAGTCAGGCCCGCGACCGCACACAGCCCGGCCTGCCGCTGAAGAAAGGCCGCAGCGCCACCATGACACATGATTACAAGCGCAACGGCACGACGACGCTGTTCGCCGCCCTGACCATGCTCGACGGCACGGTCATCGGCCAGCACGCCAGTCGGCATCGCCACCAGGAGTTCCTGAGATTCCTCAACCGCATCGCGCGCACGATACCCGCCGGCGTCCCGGTCCATGCCATCCTCGACAACGACGCTACTCACAAGCACAAGGACATCCAGGTCTGGCTCGCACGCCATCCGCGCTGGACCTTCCACGTCACCCCCACCTCGAGCGCGTGGCTGAACGCGGTCGAAGGCGTCTTCGCCAAGCTGACACGACGCCGTCTCAAATACGGCGTCTGCCGCTCCGTACGCGAACTCCAGGATGCCATCCGCCGCTTCATCGACGAACACAACACCACCGAAGCCAAGCCCTTCGTCTGGACCACCGATCCCGATACCATCATCGCCGCAAGAAAAAGAGGGTTCCAAACGGGAATCAATCCAGTAGGGGTGGGCAAGCGCGCGGGGAACCGGGACACGGATGTGGACTGGCAGGTCGCGATGAGGCCCGGGAACCGTCGGCGGCTGGACAGGACGGGAGCGCAGGAAGCGGCGGAGATGCGCAAGGCGTCGGTGCGGGCGAAGGTCGAGCATCCGTTCCTGTATGTGAAGCGCCACTTCGGCTACGCCAAGGTGCGTTACCGGGGGTTGGCGAAGAACACGCAGCGCATCGCTCTGCTGCGTGGGTTCTCCAATCTGCTCATCGTCGTGCGCACCGCCACCGGCTGACGCGGGGGCCATCCGCCCGGAACCGCCGCAAGGCGGCCCATGACGGGCGGCACCGTCACGGTTCGCCCCTCGACACGCCCTTTCTTCGGTCTGAAAACGACACTTCCCAAGCCCGAGAGGTCCCGACATTCTCATAAACCGACCCGACAAACCTCCATGCCCGACAAAACCAAGGCTGTTCAGACCTTCCCTAACGTTCGCTAAGTCTTTCTAATGGGCCAGATGCGTTCACTTTTTACTTCGTCGGTTCACGCCCACCCCGAAACCTGCTTCACTGGATCTCGGCATAGAGATATATGACCATCAACAAGTCAAATGTTTCGCCACCACCATGAGGTTCGCGTTGAATGCCATCGTCGCACCACCTCTAACTCACACCTGCACACTTCAGAGCGACCCTGAAAATCATCTGCCCCCGGGTTGATTTTTTCGGGGATGGTTTCGCGTTTCAAGCGGCTGGCCTGGATTGGATCCCGGGTACCGGTCGTGCTGTCATGGCCGCTCACAGGCGCCCGCAGGAGAGGTGTCACGGCCGTCGTTGGTGGCGGAGAGCAAACCCTGAATCGGTGCTGTGCGCCGCGTGTCCGGCGGCGTCATGCGGTCCGCGCGGCACCGGATCTGTCCCTGGGTGGCGGTCCTGCGGCCGAGACAGGGTCTCATCCGGTCATGACACAGGAGCAGGCAGGCCCGGCAGCACTCCGATACCCCGAAGCGCGTCGCCGAACACGGCCGCCGGCGTCCGGTCGCCCGGAACCCGGCGCGGCCGGGTCTTGAGCTGATGTTCGACGTCATGTACCGCCGACGCCGCAACGGTGCGGAAATCGGTCGTTTTGTCAAAGTACTGCCGAACCAGGCTATTCGTATGCGCGTTCAGGCCGCGGTCCCGGGAATGGTAGGGCATGGCGAAGAAAAATCCCGCTGACAGGTCTTCGGAGAGAGCCTAATGGTCGACTAACGCCTTGCCGTTACCCGCCGTCAGCGTGTGGGCGTCGTCAAAGCGCTGCTCGACCGGCGCTCAAATTTAGGGAATTATATACCTGACTAAACAATGGCAGATCCGCCGCGAATTGGTCGCAATGGGCCTGCTACCCCGTGCCGGTGGCCGGGAAAACGCGCCGTAGCGATCATTTTGCAAGCAGAAAAGACATTGTCGTGAACGGTGAGACCTCTCATCAAGTTAGGTATATAATTCCCCAAATTTAGCATGGGATCGTCGTGGCCCTGAATTACAGGTCGTTGACAACGCTGGCAAGTTCGTGGAGATTATCGCAGGCGCAAGTCTGGCGCGAAATCGGATATCGTTTGGAAGGCCGTTTCCGAAGGCCTTCGGTTTCTGAAAGTCGTCTTTCAAACTCAACTGCTGCTGTCCGGTGATGCTTGGGTTAGCAAGGCGTAGATCGCATCTCGGGACCGGCAGCCGCGGATTTTTTCGCAGATGCTGGAGTCGCGTAACAATCGGGAAATCCGCGCTAGTGCCTTCAGGTGATCGGCACCGGCTGACTCGGGCGCCAGAAGAAGAAATATCAGATCGACCGGGCGATCGTCGATCGAGTCGAAATTGATCGCACGGTCAGCCCGCGCAAACAGGCCGTGAAGGTGCTGAAGATTGGGTATCTTGCCATGCGGGATGGCGATTCCGCCGCCGACCCCGGTGGTCCCGAGCCGTTCGCGCTCCAGCAACACGTCGAAAACCTCCCGCTGCGCCAGCCCGGTCAGGGACGAGGCCTTGCGGGCAAGCTCCTGAAGCGCCTGTTTCTTGCTAGAGGCCTTGAGATTCGGAATGACCGCCTGGGCTGTGAGAATGGTGTCCAAATCCATGACTCTACTCGCAAGCAGTGTCGTCGATTCCGCTGTCTAGTCTGCCGTCGCGACTTTGGGATCGATCCAGCCGATATTGCCGTCAGTCCGGCGGAAAACAACATTGAGTTCACCATGTCCGGCATTGCGGAACACCAGGGCCGGACTGTCCGCCAGATCCATATGCATGACCGCTTCCTCTACCGTAAGAGAGTCGATCCGGGTTGTCGTTTCGGCGACGACCACGGGGCGCCATTCTTCGTGGTCATCCGTGCCCGGGTCTGCTGGACTGCCGGTCTCGGCTGCGAGCACCACTTCCTGGGCATCCAGGCCGTGGGGGTCGTCGTCCGGGCCACGATGATGATCGCGCAGGCGGCGCTTGAAGCGCCGCAGTCTCTTGTCGATCTTTTCGCCGGCCATATCAAACGCGGCATAAGGCTCGGTTGCCTGTCCCTGACCGTGGATTTTCATGCGCCGGCCGACATGGACCGCAATATCGGCGCGCAAGGTCGAACCGTCCCTGGCGATCGTCACCGAGGCGTCTATCGGATTGCCGAAATATTTCTGTGCGATCTGCTGGATCGACGATTCGACATGTTCACGCAACGATTCGCCGATTCGGAACTGTTTACCGTTGACAGCAAGTTTCATGAGGCCTGTTCTTTGCCGGATGCTTTGATCTGAGATTGGGCGCGTGATTTAAAATCCTGTCGCGCATGACGAGAGTTTGCCGGATCGGAGTGACTTTTGCAAGCCGCCGATTCCTGATTGGCGGCGTGGCTGTCAGAAAGAACCCTGTTTTTTGCGACGCCGTCTGTTTGAGGACGGAATGTGCATTGCTTCCCGGTATTTGGCGACCGTCCGCCGGGCGATGTCGACCCCCTGTTCCTGAAGGATTGCGGTGAGACGATCGTCTGACAGAACTTGATTGGGCGCCTCTTGATCGATCAGCAGCCGGATTCGGGACCGGACGGCTTCGGCCGACAGGGCGTCGCCGCCCGAAGCTGAGGCAATGGCCGAGGTAAAAAAATATTTCAATTCCAGCAACCCCCGGGGTGTCGCAATGTACTTGTTGCTGGTCACCCGGCTGACCGTGCTTTCATGCATCCTGATTACCTCGGCGATATTCCGCAAAACCAGTGGTTTCAGGTGTTGCACGCCGTGCTGGAAGAAGGCGTCCTGCTGCTGGACGATTTCACCGGCAACCCGAAGAATTGTCGTCGCCCGCTGGTGCAGGGACCGAACCAGCCAGTTCGCCGACCGATAGCATTCAGTCATGTACTCGCGGTCGGACCTGGACATCGCGCGCTTGCTGACCTCGGCATAATAACTGTTGTTGACCAGAACCCGCGGCAGTGTGTCGGCATTGAGTTCGAGGATCCAGTTTCCTCCCGGCCCTTCCCGCATCAGGATATCGGGGACGATTACCTGTCCCGGCGAAGCCCCGAAGGAAAGACCGGGCTTCGGGTCCAGCGCCTTGATCTCGGTTGCCATATCGCGTAGATCCTCATTATCCACGCCGCAGAGCCGCCGCAGGCCGGAAAGGTCGCCTTTCGCCAATCGGTCGAGATTGGCGAGCAGGCTTTGCATCGCTGGATCGAGACGGTCGCGCTCCCGCAATTGCAGGGCCAGGCATTCAGCGAGGTTGCGGGCAAACATCCCGGGTGGATCGAAGCCCTGAAGGCACTCGAGTACGGCTTCGACCAGCGCTGGCGTGCAGCCGAGCAGATCCGGGATGTCGCGAATGTCGCCTGTCAGATATCCGGTATCGTCAAGTCTTTCGATCAAATGAGCACCGATGATCCGCTCACCGGGATCCGTGAGTTCGACGCCAAGCTGTTCATAGAGATGTTGCCGCAGGGTCTTTTCCGCACGCACATGATTGGCGAGTTCGAAACCGGGGATCCCGAACCAGGGCTGATGCGGCTCTCCCGGTTGCGCGTCGAGATCCGGTATGGCGAGGCCGGTTGAGTCACCATCCCATCCATAGGTGTCACTGGGGCTGGCCAGTCTCACGTCGTCGACTGTTGCAGATGTGACCGCTGTAAGGCTGGCAATTCCGGTGTCTGACTCGTCATCCGGACTGTCATCACGGTCAATCAGCGGATTGCCTTGCACTTCGCCGTCGACATAGGCTGCAAGTTCGAGGTTCGAAAACTGCAGGATGCGGATTGCCTGCTGCAGTTGCGACGTCATGAAAGGGGATTGCGACGTTCTGAGGTCCTGTCGTTGCGACAGAGCCATTGCGCTTCCTCGAATCTACATACGGAACCGGTCCCCAAGATAGAAGCGCCGGACATCCGGATGCGCGACGATCTGAGACGGCGCGCCTTCCATCAGGATCCTGCCATCATGCAAGATATAGGCACGATCAACGATATCTAAAGTTTCGCGGACATTGTGATCTGTGATCAGGATGCCGATTCCCCGATCCTTGAGATTGGCGATCAGGTCGCGGATCTCGCCGAGTGCAATCGGATCAATACCGGCGAGTGGCTCGTCGAGCAGCATGAAACTCGGTTGCGTGGCGAGCGCCCTGGCGATCTCGACCCGGCGCCGCTCGCCGCCGGACAGTGCGAGGGCCGGTGTCCGGCGGAGATGGGTGATCGAGAATTCGGCAAGCAGGTCCTCGAGGATCCGGTCCCTCCGGTCTCCGTCGGTTTCCACGACTTCGAGAATCGCGCGAATATTCTGTTCGACCGTCAGTCCGCGGAAAATGGATGCTTCCTGGGGCAGATAGCCGATACCAAGCCGGGCCCGGCGATACATCGGAAGGCCCGAGATTTCAGCACCGTCGAGTTGAATGGATCCGTAATCTGCGCCGATCAGGCCGATGACAATGTAGAAACAGGTGGTTTTGCCGGCCCCGTTCGGTCCGAGAAGGCCCACGGCTTCGCCCCGCTGAACGGTCAGGCTGACATCCCGCAGGATCAGACGCATCTTGAAGCGTTTGCTGAGACTGCTGACGTTCAATCCGGCGTTGTTCGCAACCAGACGCGGTTCGGATATGACGGTATCATGATCAGGAAAATCAGGTGGGCTGGCACTCACGAGGTACTCACTCCCCACGGGTTTCGGATTTTGGTTGCTGGACGAAGACACCCTTCACCCGGTTGCCGTCGGCGGGGTCGGGTAACAGATGGCTGTTGCCGGTATCCAGGTCGATCTCGGCGAACCCGCCATTCAGTTTTGATTCACCTCGCGTAATCTCGACATTGCCGGAAAGTGTGGCGATCTGCTGTTTCACATTGTACACGCCTTTGTCACCCTTTGCCGTGTCCTTTGGTGTGGTGATCACCACACCGCCAATCGCTTCCATATGCACGGCATTCAGTTTGCCGTCCGCGGTTTCCTCGAACTGGGCAGTCAACGTATCAGCGCGGATCGTCCGGGCCTGTTCTGTAGCCACCGCATCGCCGCGGGCCACGGCGAGACGACGCTGACTCCAGTATTCCAAGCTGTCCCTTGCAGTGACCATTCCATCGTCGGTCACGAAGCTCAACGCCTGACCTTGCAGGGTTACCAAGGCCTCGTCGAGATTATAGACCGCATGATCACCCGTGGCCGTCCGGCCCGGCGCCTCGATCGTGACATTTCCACGTGCCTCGATCCGGTAAATCTCGGTTTCGGTCTGTTCGGTTTCGCGATAGAAAGCGGTCAACGTATCGGCGAAGACCCGATTTTCGCCGCGATTTGCGACGGCATTGCCCTGCGCGACAAACTTTTCGCTTTCGCTGAACCATTCGATACCGTTGTCAGCCTCGACGACAATAGGTTCCGAGGATTCGTCAATCTGGAACTGGGCGCTGGCGCCTGCGGTGATCAGAAGACCGCAGAGCAGGCTGAGCGTCCACAGCAGCCAAGCCCTGCGCCTGATCCGCAGCCGGGCCGTCATGACGGTTTCCTGACGAGGCCGGGCAGGATGGCACGGCTGCGTCCGGTAAAGGCGACATGTCGGCCACCATCCTTGAGTCGGAACCCTTCGGCGGTGACTTCACCGCGTGAGCTGGTGCCCCTGACCTGTTGGCGCCCCGTGGCGGCCGACTCCTGAAGATCGATCACGGCGCTCTCGGAGACGAAACGGAACCCGTTACGGGTCAACAGAGTCACGTTGCCGGTCAATTCGACGATTTCGACTTGCCGGTTATATACTCCGGTCCTTGCCGTCAGCGCAATCCGACCATGTTCTGACAACATCAGATCCGCTTTCGGTCTGGTCAGGTAGATGAACCTGTCCGACCGGTTGCTCTGCGACGCGGATGCGGCCGAAATCTGATAGGATTGCTGCTCCTTGTCGGTGCCGATATAGCGCGGATTTTCGATTACCAGCCCCTCGATCTGAAGTCCCATCAACGGGGTAGAGCCGACCTTCAACTGATTCTTGTCGGGGAGCAGTTGTGGCCAAGTCACCGTGATGCCGGTGACGACGAGGGCGGCGGCGGGGAGCAGCAGCTTCATGAAACTGACCATCCGGCTGGCCTGTGCCGACGGCCGGCGCCGGTTCGGGCGATAGGTTGACCATCGCCGATGCGGTATGGCCCCCAAGCCACCGCTAGCTGGTTCGGGGACCATCCGAAATTGCCGGCCCGCTCGCCGGACCAGACGCTCAATGGCTGAAAATATCTTCATCGCGGTAACCAATCAGATCCAGCTGCGCCCTGGTGGGCAGGAAGTCGAAACATGCCTGCGCCATAATATATCTGCCCTCACGTTCAAGACGTTTGTCAAGTATGCCACGAATTTCATGCAGATACAGCACGTCAGCCGCGGCGTAGTTAAGTTGCATTTTCGTGAGGTCTTCGGCTCCCCAATCGGAAGATTGCTGTTGCTTGGAAAGTTCTATGCCGAGAAGTTCGCGGCAAAGATCTCGCAACCCGTGGCGGTCGGTATAGGTCCGGGTGAGGCGTGAGGCGATCTTGGTACAATAGATCGGAGTGGCGACAATGTCGAGATATGCGTTAATCACGGCGATATCAAAGCGCGCGTAATGAAAGATCTTGGTCACTGAAGGGTCGAGAAGCAAGGTTTTCAGATTCGGTGCGTCGTGGTTCCCATCTTCGAACTGGACCAGATGGGCCGAGCCGTCGCCAGCTGACACCTGGACTAGGCAAAGCCGGTCGCGTTCCGGACGTACACCCATGGTTTCGCTGTCGACAGCCACCGAAGTGCCAAAATCCAGGCCATCGGGAAGGTCGCCCTTGTGCAGCGTGATGGTCTGTGCGGTTGCTGCCATACTGTGCCTCCGGTCCGCATCCTGGATACCGGGAGCCGTTTTTACAGGCCCCGGGCATCACCCGCGACGGTACGCTGCCGTGGAGATGCGAAATGGTGCCCAGGAGAAGACTCGAACTTCCACGACCATACGGCCACTGGCACCTGAAGCCAGCGCGTCTACCAATTCCGCCACCTGGGCACACTTGTTTAAACCAACTGCGACTGGATACATTCCAGCCGGCAATCGTCATCTTGCGCTGCAGTCTAACGACAAATCCGGAGTTTTCAAGAGCCGAATCGCATTTGATTTCCGCCCGGTATCACGCCGCGGGTAGGGGTCTCGGCATGCAACCAGGTGGTGTCGGACCTGATGACGGTCGGTCGAACCTCTCCGGTAGATACGAGATTGTCGGAGAGGGCTCATGATTCACGGTGTTTCTGTGCTATAATGCGGGTGTCTTGTGGCGTTGAAAGACGGAGTATCGACGATGGACGGGAAGCTTGCAGTTGTGTTCGGCGGATCCGGTTTTGTCGGGCGATCCGTCGTGCGCGAACTGGCGCGGCGTGGTGCACGGGTCACGGTCGGCGTCCGCGATGTCGAGCGGGCAAAATTCCTCAAACCGATGGGGGCGGTCGGGCAGGTCACGCCGGTCCGCGCAGATGTGACCAATGCGGGTCAGATCGCCAAAGCGGTCGAGGGGGCCGACATTGTCATTTCTCTGGTTGGTATTCTTTATCAGTCGGGACGGAACACCTTTGATGCGGTGCAGGCGTCGGGCCCCGGGACGATTGCGCGCATTGCTGCATCGGCCGGAGTCGGCCAGCTGGTTCACATATCCTCGATCGGTGCGGACCCCGCGTCACCATCTCATTATTCCCGGTCCAAGGCGCAGGGCGAGGCGGCGGTGCAGGCGGCCTTCGCGTCAGCGACGATTCTACGCCCGAGCATCATCTTCGGCCCGGATGACACATTCTTCAATCGCTTCGCCAGCCTCGCGACGGTTGCGCCGTTCCTGCCTCTGATCGGCGGCAGAACCAGGATGCAGCCGGTTTACGTTCAGGATATTGCAAACGCTGTCATGCGCGTTCTGGACGATCCCGGGACACAGGGCCGCCTCTATGAACTCGGTGGTCCTAAGATCTACAGCTTCCGGGAGCTCATGGACCTGATGATGGCGTATACCCTGCGCCCGCGACGGCTGATCGATGTGCCGTTCCCGATTGCCGATCTGAAGGCCAGGTTTCTCGAATTGCTGCCGCGGCCGCCATTGACCCGGGATCAGGTCCGGTCGTTGAAAGTCGATAATCTATGCAGCGATGATTGTCCCGGCCTTGCCGAACTCGGAATCGAGCCGACGGCGTGCGAAGTCATTTTACCGACCTATCTCGACCGGTTCCGCCCAGGCGGCCGTTACAACAAGAGCCGGATCTCGGGGTGACCGCGTTCAGTTGTAGACCCAGATCAGCAGGACGGTCCCGAGAAGCAGGCGATAGATGACAAAGGGCAGGAAACCGGCACGGCGCAGCCAGGCCATCATCAGGGATATGGACAGCAGCGCGGTAATCAAGGCAAGGCCGGCAGCGATTATCGCATCGATACCCGGCGTGGCGGACTCGGCCAGGTAGAGTTCGAGACCGGTCAGCGTGCCGGCGCCGAGAATTGCCGGGATTGCCAGCAGCAGCGATAGCCGTGCCGCCTCGTGGCGTTCGAACCCGGCCAGCCGGGCGGTGGTCATGGTGACGCCGGAGCGGCTTGCTCCGGGAATCAACGCTAGGATCTGAGCGACGCCGATGAACAGAGCGGTACCGTAGGTCAAATGTTTCAGACGATACAATGTGGGGGCGATCCGGTCGATGACGCCGAGTAGCACACCGAATACGATCGTTGACCAAGCAATAATCTCGACTGTTCGCAGGCTGTCACCGAGATAGCGTGAGACAAGGAAACCCGCAATCATGACCGGTATTGATGCGATGACGATTTGCCAGGCTAGGCGTCGTCCGGGATCGAGCCGTTTGTCCGGTGGCCGGATTATGCCGCGAATCATCCGTCCGATGTCGCGCCAAGTGTAGATCAGGACGGCGCCGAGGGTCCCGACATGTACAGCGACGTCAATGACCAGTCCCTGATCAGGCCATTCCAGAACATGCGGCGCAAGCGCGAGATGTCCAGATGAGGAGATGGGCAGGAATTCCATTACACCCTGGATGACGGCGAGGGCGACAAGTTGCGACAGGGACACGTTGTTACCTTTGGACGTATGGCGGGACAGAGCCGGGGCCAGCGGGTGCGAAGCGTCTTCGATCAGTCTGCATGATGCAAGCCTCTATGATCCGACGAGACCGCGATTCCGGACTCAGGGTTGAGGATCGATTGTCGTCTGTTGCAGTATGATCAGATTTCCGGAGGCTTTGAATCGGATGCCACGCAACCGGCCGTCTTCGCATTGCGCTATCGATGCAGCCAGGTCATGCCGGATGTCGTGCCAGATCATGGCGAGGTGTCCGATGAACGCGGACACCGCCGTCTTCGTCCATTGTGTCGCAACGTCGTGGCGCCGCCTGCTTCACACTCGGGCGTGTTACGAGATGCAGGAATTGGTTCGGAACCCGGATTCGAAAGAAGGTTGAACAGCCATGCGTGGGGTCGAAACATGACGTGGATCATCCAGCGGTTCTGGAAGTCCGCGGCGGGACTGGCGATTGACGCAGGGAAGTCAGTGCTAATATCCGAACGATCAGCATAAGCGGCTTATCGCACCGGAACAATCGGAAACCGAATCGTTCGTGGAACGCTCCGGCCTTGACATTGAGCGCCTGCACGATGATCGCCCGCCCCACCGGTTGCATCAATCGCCGTTGCGGCGCGCTGCGCCAGCGGCGGGGCTGCAAACTCCGGCTGTATGGTCATGGTTGCAGGCGACAAGCCTGCGGATGCGCCTTGGCTTCATTCGGATGCGGCTTGACGTTCAGCCGGATATCCAGACCGCTTGCGCCCAAGGTCCGACGATCTTCATGTAGAGAGTCGGTACGGCTTCTGCAGGTCGTCCTGAATGACCGTGGACCGGCGGCCGGCCGGAAACGGCAGTCTCTCGACCGGTCGGCGAACTCGGGATTCCGGAGCGTCCGCCATCTGGTTCCGGTTGCTCTGTGCCAGCTATCGTAACTGGAGGCCGTGTATAGGCAGCCGGCGCCGGCCCATCGTTCGGGCCCCGAGTCCAGGCGCATGTTCCGAGCGGGCGTCGACGACAGCCGGGTCCGCCGGATTGCGAATCCGGGTGACGGAACAACGGCCCGGACCATGGTTCGGCTCACATGAGATGGAGCATCAATTCCATGTGCCGTGTCTTTCCGGAATCAGATCTTTCGGAGCAAAACGCATCACCAGCAGCAGAATCAGCCCCATAACAATGGATCACATGTGCGGCGCATTGGCAGGGAGGCGTTGCCGCAGGCCCTTACCTTCGGCAAGGCCCGCCGTCACAAATTCGGCCAGCCACAATCCCGCGGGTTCCGCTTCGATCTGGACAAACCAGATCAGGAATCCGCCCAATACGACATCCTTAATTGTTTCCGAACCACCGACAATCACCATTGCCCGGATCACACGGTGATCCCATGCTAACTTTGAGCGCCGGTCGAACGGTGCTTTGACAACGTACAGCGAAGTCATTTTCACAATTTGGTCCGTAAACGAGAGTAAATCGCCGGAGAAAACGGGCTTTTCTATCTTTTTTGGCAAGAATTCATATCGCCAAACTCTTGTCATGGACTCACTGTTTACAGCGTGAGATCATCGTGCCCAGATCAGGAAGATGAAGCGCAACGGCACGTAACTGCCCGGGGTGAACTGCTCGTCAAGGGTGGTCAGCATCGCTCCGGCGACACCTACTACGGCCGAACCGAGGATGAAGATCTGACGGTGCCGCTGCGTGGCATTCTTGCCTATGGCATTGGCGGCGATCTCGTTGTCGCGGATGGCGCGCATCATCCATCCCCAGGGCGAGCGCAGCGCGCGTTCCGAAAACCAGAAAATTCTTGCAAGGGCGATCAGAAACAGGCTGGCGTAGCCAAGTTTCACGGACACGCTGGATGACTGGACCATCATGTCCCGCGATGCTTCGGCACGGGCATCGCCACTGAGACCGCCAAGTAGACCGCTGTGCAGCTAGCCAACCAGCTCGATGAACCGGACATCCTGTTGCTGGTTGATCTCTAAGAGCTTGACCTAAAACTAGTTGGGCGGTCTCGCATGGTGTATCTTCGTGGGTGAACACTCACGCCATGGGGGGCACATCATGCCCTGGAACGAGACGACCCGGAAGCAGTATATCCGCAAGACGGAGCGTTACGAAAGCGATTTGACCGATGCCGAATGGGCCTTGCTGGACCCGCTTCTTCCATCGTCGTGCCGGCTTGATCGTCCCCGTCAGGTGGATCTGCGCGACGTGGTGAACGCAATCGCTTGCATGCTCTGGACAGGGTGCAGTTGGCGGGCATGACCGAAGGATTTCCCGGCGTTTACGACGGTTCAGACCTATTTCTATGCGTGGTCCCGTCGGGGGGTCCTGGAGCAGGTTTACGCCCGTTTTGCGACGCTCGGGCGGCTCCGGTCGGCGCGTAGTGCGGACCCGAGCGCGGCCATCATCGACAGTCGGAGCGTGCCGACGGTCGAAGCGGGCAGCGAGGAATGCGACGACGATGCCGTCCAGGTCCATCCGGCGCAGATTCAGGACCGGGATGGCGCGCGTCCCTTGTTGCTGGCGTTGCAGGCCGGTCAGAACACGGTGCAGATCGTGTGTGCCGACGGCGCCTATGGCGGCAACAAGTTGGCAAGCACGCTCAAGGAAGCGAATTGCCCGATCACTGTGGCGGTCATCGGAAAACCCAGGGACGCCAAGGGGGTCGTCGTCATGTCCCGGTGCTGGGTGGTCGAACGCAGCTTCGGATGGCTGCGCCGCTGCCGGCGCCTCTCCAGAGACTTCGAGCGATCCATCGCCAGCTCCCTCGCCGGGCTCTAAGCCGTGTTCTCATGCGCCACCTCGGACGCATGCAAGTCACTGGAACTATTTGATATAATTATGATTTAGACACTTAAGGGACCGAGCGTCCCGGTCCGGTCACGTTCTTGACACCGCACGCGAGCCAGTCCTTGTTCTTGAGAACCGCGATCACGATCTCGGAAATCCCGAGAACCGCGATGACGAAGCAATCCGACCGCAGGCCAAGCGCGATGCGGCCGATCACATAGGTCACACCGGCCGCAGGCAGACCGCCGACAATCCATGACAGGATGATCGGTAGACCGGTCCGCCCACATAGCCGGTCTTGGTGGGCTCAACCGCTTTGATCGCTTCGACCGCCGGGTCGAAGGAGAATCGGGCGCTCAAAATCCCGTAACAATCACGATCGCAACACCCACGCCGCGAGGCGTCGCGGCCAGACCCGGATCATGACGAAGACCAGCCCGGCCGTGGCCAACAGCACCGGAGCTGCGGCCATCAGGCCGTGTCCGCTGGCAGCCCAGGCGGCCGGGACCGGTCGGTTCGGTAAAGGAAGAGGCGTGCCGATAATAGGCATTGAGCAAATAGAAAAGTGTTATTCCCAATTGCGACAGTCGGGGGAACGGCGCGGTGATGACGGTGTTCGGCAACGAGAGTTTCTTCGTAGGTCGTATCTTATCACGGAAGATGATATCTCAAAAAATCGATAATGGGTCTTGGACTAGTTCGTAAACTCGTCCGAGATTGGTACTATAGTTGCCAATTGTAATGCCGTGAGATCAATGATGATCTGGCTGGACGTTTGTTGCCACACAAAAATATCAATCTGGAATGTATCGCGTTTGCTGTAGTACCGCAATGCAGTTGGATTTGATCGGATGAAATCAGGGAAATCGCTTATGCACGTGGCTCCGGTGGCACACGATGTTGCCCCCGGTGTCGACTATTCCCGGCACGCCAAACGCTACATGTACGTTTCACCGGAGCCACGTGCATAAGCGGTTCAGGGAATTATCGCCTATACTCGAAGGCCTCACCGTTGCAGGAGATCCCGTGACCACGATTCAGAATTCCCGCGACCGGCACCGGCCGGGCGATGTCCCGTTTCGCAGCGGTGAGTCACCGCATCCGGTCAAACCGAAGGACTCGGCGAGTATGCTGGTTCTGCGCAAGGGCCCGAACGGCGTCGAGATCCTGATGGGACGGCGCGGACGCAATGCCGTGTTTTCCAACGCCTATGTTTTTGCCGGCGGCAAGGTCGATCGTATCGACCAGCTGCCGCAACCGGCAACCGACCTTGCCGCCGATCTGAAGCACCGGATTTCCAGCACCCTGACCGGGCGCGGGGGTTCGCCATGGCCGCGGTGCGCGAAACCTTCGAGGAAACCGGACTGATGCTCGGCACGGCCGGTGATCCCGGTGAAACCGGCAGTGACAGCTGGGATGCGATCCGGGCGTTGGGTCTGGCGCCGGATCTTGCCCGGCTTGGCTATGTCGGGCATGCAATCACGCCGGCCTCACGCGCCTACCGGTTCAACGCCCGATTCTTTTGTGCCTGGGCCGATGACCTGCAGGGTGAACTCGGTGGCAGCGGGGAACTCGCGGACCTTGCCTTCATCCCGGCGATCGATGCCCGCGAACTGCAACTGGTCGACGTCACAAAATTCATGATCGAAGAAATGCTGCGACGCGAGGGCAACGGATTCGCGACACCGACCCGTTATCCGTTCTTCGGATACCGCAAAGACCGCCGTTATCACCGTTATCGGTAACCGCCGCCGACATCGGCGGACTCAGGCTATCGTGTTTTTCGGGACGTCCCGGAACGGCTTGTCAGCGTCGAACCGGGGTTCTTTGGGCATCTTCAGCACGCGCTCGGCGATGATGTTGCGCTGGATCTCATCGGTGCCACCAGCGATGGAGGACGCCGGGAAGGACACGAGGATTTCCGCGATCGTGCCATCCATGGGGCCGTCGGCACCGGACAGCATCGCAGCGTTGCCGGAAAGCAGCGTGTGGACCCGTGCCGCGGCACGCGCGACATTGCTCGACATGAGTTTGCCGAGCGAACCTTCCGGTCCTTGCGGTTTGCCCTGTTCCTGCGCATCGCGGGCCCGACGCGCCGTCCATTCGGACGATTTGTGCAGGATCAACAGCCGGGCGATTTCCTGACGCATCACCGGATCCTTGATGGCGCTGGTTTCGCGGGCGCGCTGCAGGATCAAATCGACCCGGCCGGCCCGTTGCGGGTACCACTTGTAGGGCGCCATGGTGGTTTCGATCTCGACCCGTTCCTCCTCGTAGATGCGACCCTGCCGGTCCGAAGCCTGACCCCAGGCGCGCAACGAATCGGCGGCCCGGCGTTCATGCATCAAGGTCGTCGTAGCCACGGACCAGCCGTCGCCATTGGCGGCGATCTGGAACTCCGGCATGATTTCCGCGTCGGTCAGAAACACTTGGTTGAAGGACGCATACCCGTTCATCTGTTTCAACGGCTGCGCTTTCACGCCCGGCTGCTGCATGTCGATGATGAAGTACGACAATCCCTGATGTTTCGGCACATCCATGTCGGTGCGCGCCAGCAACAGGCCCCAATGCGCCTTGTGGGCGCTGGTGGTCCAGACCTTCTGACCGTTGACGACCCATTTGTTGCCGACCATGACGGCCCTTGTCGTGGTGCCGGCAAGGTCCGAACCGCTGCCGGGTTCGCTGAACAGCTGGCACCAGATGTCCTCGCCAGTAATGATCCGGCGGAGGAACTTCGATTTGTGCATGTCCGAACCGTGATTGAGGATTGTCGCCGCGGCGAGCATGCGAATTCCGGATTTCGGGATCGGCAGGGCGCCAATTCTCTGGAACTCCTCCTCGACGACCGGCGCGAGACCGGCCGGCAAGCCGCGACCATGCCATTCGGCCGGCCATGTCGGCATGCCCCAGCCGGAGGCGGCGAGCCGGTTTCGCCACTCGACGAGCCCTGAGCCGGTATCCCAGTTCGCTTCGAGCCAGGCCCGGACTTTGGTGCGGATCGCGGCTTCGTCGTGCTCGGTCATTGATCGCCCTCCTGCCAATGGTCCAGATGCTGCATCATGCGCTCGCGATGATAATTGGCATCACCGAGAAACACCTCGGAACTCTTGGCCCGCTTGAACCAGAGATGGGTGTCGTTGTCCCAAGTGAAGCCGATGCCGCCGTGCATCTGGATCGCGTGGACCGCGGTCTGCATATAGGCTTCGGACGCGGCCGCCTTGGCGAGCGAAGCGATCGCAGGCATCGCCGCGTCATCGAAGCCGCGTTCGTCGATAGCCGCGGCAGCGTAATAGGCAGCGGATTTCGCGAGTTCGACATCCGCCAGCATGTCGGCAGCCTTGTGCTTGATCACCTGGAACGATGCGATCGATCGTCCGAACTGAATGCGCATGCGGGTATATTCGAGCGCGTCCTCGCGCAGACGTTCGGCGCCGCCCACCATCTCGTTGGCCAGGCAAATCGAGGCCCGGTTCTGCGTGTGGCGAAGAACATCCGGTGCCGTGCCAGCATGGCCGAGCATTGCCGCGGGCGTTTTAGAGAAGGTCAGGCGTGCCAGTTTGCGGGTCTCGTCGATCGTCGCAAGCGGTTTGCGGTCCAGTCCGTCAGCGTCGCTGTCGACAATGAACAGTGACAATCCGTCGCTGCCGCTGGTGCCCGGCCGGCGCGCGCACACGATGATCAGGTCTGCCGTATGACCGTCCGGCACGACGGTCTTTGCGCCGTCGAGGACGAACCCAGCACCGGTGTCGGTTGCGGTTGTCGCCGTGCCGTCCAGAGTCCAATCGCCATTGTCCTCGGACATTGCGAGCGTCGCGACGATGTTGCCGCTGGCGATCGCCGGCAGCAACTCGTGTTTCTGGTTGTCCCGGCCGCCATGCTGAATCGCCGTGGCGGCGAGAACCGTGGAAGAGAGATACGGCGCGCATAACAGGGCTCGCCCCATTTCTTCCATGACGATGCACTGTTCGATGGCGCCGAACCCTTGGCCGCCACAGGCCTCGGGTATCGCGATCGCGGCAAGACCGAGTTCGTTGTTCATCCGGCGCCATTGTTCGCGGTCCCATCCGATTTCGGTCGCCATCAGCCGGCGGACTTCGATGGTCGGCGCCCGGTCCTCGAAATAGCGGCGGAGCACGGACCGGAACTCATCCTGTTCGGCGGTGAAGCTGAATTTCATGCGCTGCGTCTCCTGTCCACCCGGTCCGCACCCGGTTTCCGGCATGCTTGTGTGTCCGGTATCATGCCGCATCCTTGCCGGTCGCGAAACCTGTGAACGGGCTTTTGATCCGCTGCAGATCCTGGATCAGATCCGGCGGGATGTCCTCGTTCAGGCCGGTCGAGATCACGCCCGATGCGCCGCCAAACCGGGCCTTGATCGCCGCTACGATTTCGTCATGGCGGCCGACCGCGCAGAACAGCGTCAGCAGGTCATCGGGAATTTCGGTGGCCAGCCGATCCCATGCTCCGGCCTTTGTCATGGCGTTCAGCTTGCGGCTGAGATCGCCATAGCCATGGGTTTCGAGAACCGGCCAATAGGCTGGTGTCGAACTGTAGAACCCGATCCGGTAGCGCATGGTCTCGACTGCCCGGTCGACGGCGGCGTTATCCGGGCCCGTGGCGATGAAACCGCCGCCGCAGATCTCGAAATTTTCCCGCGACAGACCGGACACGGTCAGTCCGCGTTCAATCCGCGGCATGATGGTCTCGTCGAGATAACGCGTGGTACAAAACCCGTGCAGCAGGACCCCGTCGGCAACCTCGGCGGCCACGCCGACCATGACCGGACCGACGGCTGCGAGTGTGACCGGTGGCAGCGGCAACTCGGGTGCTCCAGGCGTGAACTCCGGCGTCATCAAGGTAAAGGTATAGTACTCGCCTTCGAAGGCGAGCCGCTCTCCATACTGCCAGCAGCGCCATGATGTATTCGCGAATGCGCGGGGCAGGCGGTGACAATGGCACACTGAAGCGTTTTTCGTTATGGGCGCGGATCTGTGTTCCGATGCCGAGCACGAAACGCCCATCCGATATATCCCAGAGATCCCAGGCAAGATTGGCGACGATCATCGGACTCCGCGGGAACGCGACCGCGATTCCGGTTGCGATGCCGATCCGGCGGGTACAGGGCGCCGCCATGCTCAGCGGCAGGATCGGATCATGGCCAAGTTCGGTCGTGACGAGGCCGTCATATCCTTGGGCTTCAAGGGTCGGTGCGACAGTCGTCACGTCGCGAAGCGTCGTCCCGATGATATCCCTGTAGATCTTCATGGCCGCGTCCGTTTCAGGTAGGGATTGCATTGGCGTCTTGCAGATCTGCGATCTCGCGGTCCGAAAAGCCGAGTTCGGCGAGCACCTGGGTCGTGCTCTGGCCCAGTTGCTCGGCGTGACGATAGAGGCCGCCAGGAGTCTTCGAGAGACTGACCGGCACCTTGATATGACGGATTCGCCCTTCGCTCGGGTGCTCGGTCTCGGGAAACATGCCAACGGCATTCAGATGCGGGCAGTCGAAAAGATCTCGGGGCTGATTCATCGATCCGACAGGGATGTCGGCGTCCCCCAGTGCATCGAGCCAGTCACGGGTTGTCCGGGTTTTAACCACATCGGCGACGATGGCGTACAGCGCGTCGATATTGCGCGTTCGTTCGGCTTGAGTGCTGAATCGAGGGTCCTCGATTAGATGCGGGTGACCGGCGATACGAAAGAAATTCTGCCAGTGACGTTGCGTATAGGGAACCACGCAGACATGGCCATCGGCGGTTTCATAGGGGCGCCGGTGCGGCGTCATCATCCGCGAGTACCCGGCCGGACCGGTTGCCGGCACGAATGTCTGGCCTTGCATGTGTTCGTTGATCATGAAGGCGGCGAAGCATTCGTACATCGGCACATGGACTTTCTGACCCTCGCCGGTGCGCTGACGGTGAAACAGCGCCATCATGATGTAGTTCGACAGGAACAGCCCGATGGTCTTGTCGGCCATGACGCTTGGGGCATAGCGCGGCGTGCCGGTGACGGTTCCGGACAGGGCTGCGAGGCCGGATGCTCCCTGGATCAGATCGTCATAGGCCGGCCGGTCAGCATACGGACCGGTTTCGCCGAAGCCGGTAGCTGCCGCGTAGACGATATCGGGCCTGATTGCCGCGACGGGTTCGTAATCGATCCCGAGCCGGGTCGCCGCCTGCGGCCGGATGTTATGCACGAAGACATCAGCGGATGCGATCAGTCGCTCCAGCGGGGCCCGGGCTTCCGGCCGTTTGAGGTCAAGGACGATGGCGCGCTTGTTCCGTCCCTTGATCAGTTGCCCGCTCGACATGCCGGGCGACCGCGCCGCTCCGGTCCAGCGATTGACATCGCCGCCTGGCGCTTCGACCTTGATGACATCGGCCCCCATCTCGCCCAGCATCTGGGTGCAGAACGGGCCAAGCATCACGGTTGTCAGGTCGATGACGCGAATACCGTCAAGAGCGCCGCGAGGGGTCGCAGGCATGACGACGAACTCCTGCCATTTGTGCCGATGCCTGATTTACCCTATTACGCCGAATTGCCAAGATGTGGCAGCAGACTGATCAAGTTGCCGATGCCGGCCGCAGTTTCCGTCCAAACCAGTGGAGGATATCCATGCAGAGTGATGCGGACTTTATCCGGTCCGTCGAGGCGCTGGCGCCGCATATCGGAACCCGGCGTGTCATCGAGGACGACATCAGTGTGACATCGGTGCGCCGGATTGCCGGCATGCTCGACGAGGACCCGGACGCCTATGCGGCGGGAACCCGGTTACCGCCACACTGGTTCGCGATGTTTTTTGCAAACATCACCCGGCAGTCTGACATTGGCCCTGACGGTCATCCCGACCCCGGTGTTGTCTTGCCGCCGATTCCGTTGCCGCGCCGAATGGGCGCCGGGCGTCGGGTCGAAATTGCCGGCAGCCTGACAGCCGGAATGTCGGCGACCCGAACGACGGAAGTCAGGGCAATCACGCCGAAGATTGCCCGAACCGGCCGGATCGCGATCCTGACCTTGCGCGATACGATCGAAAGCGCCGGAGAGGTTGTCGCGATTGACGAAAACGACGCAATCTACCGCGAGATGCCGCAAGCCGGTGATAAGAGCAAGGTCACCGCGCCGGTTCCGGCGCCCGATGACGCCGCTTGGTCAGATCCGATTACTGTCAGCGAGGCGCTGGTGTTCCGTTATTCCGCCGTGACTTGGAACGCCCATCGTATCCATTACGATGCCGATTACGCCCGCGATCGGGAGGGTTATCCGAAAACCGTGCAAAACGGTGGCCTGACCATGACGCTGCTGACCGGTGCTGCCCTCAAACGGGCACCGGGACGGCTCAGACGGTTCACGACGCGGCTGACCCGTCCGATCTATGTCGGTGCGACGATACGGATTTGCGGCCGCGAGTCCAATGCGGGAAAGATGCATTGCTGGGTTGCCGATTCCGAGGATGCGCTGTGCGGGGCCATGGATCTGGAGTTCGAGTGATGCCGGGCGGACCGCTCGACAGCGTGCGGGTGATCGACCAGACGACGGTTGTGGTTGGTCCGATCTGTACCCGGACTCTCGCCGATTACGGCGCCGATGTGGTCAAGGTCGAAGCGCCGGGCGGCGATCTCCTGCGCACCATGGCGCATGGCAGCCGGAATGTCGGCATGTCCGGCAAGTTCATCAATTTCAACGGGAACAAACGGTCTGTCTGTCTCGATCTCAAGCATCGTGACGGACTTGCCGCGATGAAGCGGCTGATTGCCGGCGCCGATGTCTTCGTTTCCAATGTCCGTCCGGCGGGACTG
The DNA here is from genome assembly GCA_963422445.2 of Thalassobaculaceae bacterium. Classification (GTDB taxonomy): domain Bacteria; phylum Pseudomonadota; class Alphaproteobacteria; order Thalassobaculales; family Thalassobaculaceae. The sequence goes on along the minus strand of OY729512.2, from coordinate 5,445,847 downwards.
GCGCGAGCTGGTCTCGATTACGAGGATCTCAAGACCGGCAATCCGCGGCTGATCTATTGTTCCATTGTCGGGTTCGGGAAGGGCGGACGCTATTACAACAAGCCGGCCTACGATCCGATCATCCAGAGCGTTTCGGGTGTTGCAGCGACCTTGCATCGGGCGACCGGCGAGCCTCGTTTCGTGCCGATGGTCATGACCGATCACACGACGGGCCTGATCGCGGCCCAGGCGATCGGTTTTGCCTTGTATCGTCGCGAACGAACCGGGATCGGTGAGTCAATCGAGGTTCCGATGTTCGAAAACATGGCGTCATTCGTGACCTCCGAGCATATGGGCGCTGCGACCTTTGAACCGCCGGTCGGCCCAACCGGAGACGGACGTCTTCTGAGCCCCGATTACAGGCCGCTACCGACCGTTGACGGCTATATCACGGTTGGTCCGAACACCAACGCCCAGGCTTTCGCATTCTTCGATGCGATCGGCCGGCCCGAGTTGAAGACCGATCCGCGGTTCGACAGCACGGCGTCCCGGACCGCGAACGCCGCGGATTATTTCGCGGTCCGCAAGCAGGGTCTTGCAGCCAGGACGACCGATGAATGGCTCACGATCTTCGACGCGCTCGATATTCCGGCTCAGCGGTACAATACGATCGAAGACGTTCTGGTTGATCCGCACCTCGATGACGTCGGCTTCTTCAGCCGGGAGACACACCCGAGCGAAGGCGAAGTCCGCCGCACCCGGCCGCCCAACACGTTCGGTGGTGGCGAGCGTGAGGATCGGCGGCATGCGCCGGTCCTTGGCGAAGATACCCGCGAGGTTCTTGCGGAAATTGGCTATAGCAGGCCGGAGATTGATGGATTGCTCGCCGCCGGCGCGGCTCTGACGGCGTAGATGTCGAAAGGACCCGCAACGGCTGACCTGCGCCTTGAGGAGCTTGCGGTTTTGAAAAGTCATACGGCAAGATCAGCGTTCCACACATGGACCGCGCGGGCGGCAAGGCGCTCCTGACGCTTTTCGAGAGCCGCGGGGGGCCAGTCTGCAGGCGCGGTCTCCGGGAGCACCCTGGTCAGAGCGTACCGGCTCGCTTTGTGTGCTTGGCGTTTTTTCGGGTAGGCAGCATTCCTGATGGCACGGCCCTGGTCAGTTTCGATCAAGGTTGGATTTCCGAGCCGATCGATCGCTGTGCCCCGATCCTCGGCCGGAAAAGCCTCGGTCCAGGTGCCAGCCGGGGTCCGGGGAAGGATGCGCTCGACCGTCCCTGCATCGGTTTCATGGTCGCAGGGACCGCCGCTCGCATTTGCCTTCAGTCGACACAGGATGTGTTTGATGACCGGTCTGCACAGGCCGCGGGCACTCACGGTAAAGCGCGAGAAGTCGTTTCGGAAAATGGCGTCGTCCACGTAGACGGGACGGAGCAATTCGAAAACACCTTCGGGACTTTTCACAGTTCCTTCGAGGACCGCTTTAGCCGCCGCATGATAGACGGCCTCAAGCGCGTTCGAATTGCGTGAGCCCGCGACCGCGCAACGAAACGTGATAACTTCTGCCAGCTTCAGGATCCAGGTAAGGTCGAGGTGAAAACCGCTCCCATACTGCCAGAAGCAGAGGTGTCCTGTGGCGGGTGCGTAACAGGATCAAGTCTCGGACATGCCGTCTTGCCGGCCCCTGAACGGTCCAGTCGTCGTGATCGGCATCGGCGAAGGCGGCGAATAACGCGGTCCGGGTTTCCAACGCATCGAGCAGGTCGTAGGTCTGTCGCGATGTCCGGATGCGCTCGCGCACGGCCTTGAACAGCCGGTCCCTGCAGATCCCCGGTTGCTCGCAGAGCAGATGGTAGCGCAGAACGAGAAAACGCTCCTGTGTCACCGTACCGATAAGCGACCGCCACCGCCGCTTCATCGCATCCAGATCGCCGGCCGTGACTACGCTGGAGAAAAGTTCGTTCTTCAGCAGATCGGTGGTTGCCGGTTGCGAACCGCGGCCGATGTCGCGAGAGCGGTGCAGGCGTCAAGCGGGTCGTCGACGGTTATGAGAATGAAGAGGAAGCACCGGATAACCGTTTCGGAAAGCATTCGTGCGAGGGGTGTGCCATCGTCACGGAGGTCCGGCAAGTCATCGAGCCGTTTCGTGAAGTAATGGAAACTTTTCCACAGCAGCGTGTTGGAACGCGGCAGGCCGCGCGGATCGGACGGTGTCTGGGGTGTCAGGCAGTCACGATAGAAGGCGTTGTCTGTCTCATTGAGGATCAGCCTGCTGTTTTCGATCAACGTGCCGGATCTTTATCGCCGACGAACCGGCTCCGGAGCGCGCTGGCGTGTTCACGATTGTTTACCGGATCGATCATTTTCCTTGCCATCCGTTCGAGTTTGCTGACGGCAGCTAGTGGATAGATCGTTACAGGTATATCCATTATTGTGTTCTTCTGATTTGTCGATCACGGATGTTTGCAAGATGCGCCCTGGTGTTTCATTCACACTCACTTCGGGCGACCGGCATCGCCTTGAAACGGTTGTCTCGGACCCGAAGAGCCCGCAGAAGCACGTCTGGCGCGCGCGCATCGTTCTTCTGAGCGACGACGGGCTCGGCACGATGGCCATCATGAGAGAGACCGGCAAGGCGAAGAACAGTGTCTGGCGCTGGCAGGACCGCTTCTATGGAAGACGGTGTGGACGGACTCCTGCGGGACAAGACGCGTCCGCCGGGCAAGACGCCTCTGGCTCCTGAGCCAGAGGCGAAGATCGTCGGGTTGACCCACACCCCGCCGCCTCACGCGGCGACCCACTGGACGCTGCGGGCGATGGCGAAGGCTGTGGGGGTGCCGCTTCGGCGGTCTGGGCGGTCTGGCAGGCGCATGGCCTGATGCCGCACCGCTGGCGGCCGTTCACGCTTTCGAACGATCCCGCCTGCCTCGAGACGCTGACCGACATCGTCGGCCTCTCCGTTGCGCCGCCGGCTCACGCGGTCGTGCTGTCGATCGATGAAACGTCGCACAGTCAGGCCCGCGACCGCACACAGCCCGGCCTGCCGCTGAAGAAAGGCCGCGGCGCCACCATGACACATGATTCCAGGCGCAACGGCACGACGACGCTGTTTGCCGCCCTGACCGTGCTCGACGGCACGGTCATCGGCCAGCACGCCAGTCAGCATCGCCACCAGGAGTTCCTGAGATTCCTCAACCGCATCGCGCGCACGATACCCGCCGGCGTCCCGGTCCATGCCATCCTCGACAATGACGCCACTCACAAGCACAAGGACGTCCAGGTCTGGCTCGCACGCCATCCGCCGCGTCATCGACGAACACAACACCACAGAAGCCAAGCCCTTCGTCTGAACCGCCGATCCCGATACCATCATCGCCGCAAGAAAAAGAAGGGTTCAAATTTTGAAATCAATCCACTAGCATAAAAATTCCGATGGTCGTCAACCTCTGCTGGCCGTCGAGGACAAGGAACTCACGGTCGCTGTTCGTCTGGGTGACCAGTGCGCCCATAGTGCAGAGAGCGCGGATGACCGGAGGCCGGCGTTTGATACAGGTTGGTGATATCATCCCGGAGATTCTCCCATCGCTCTTCTGTCCACACGCAATCGCGCTGATATGGCGGCAGGCGATACACCGTGTCGGTGCGGATGAGATCGAGATAGTTGGAGGTCGTTGTCTTCAGAGTGCCGGCTTGAGGCATGAGGTCCGCTTTCGTGATCTGTCCCTGGTCGCGGCCGAGCGATAAACCGGACAAACGATGCCCAGGCGGCGCGGTAAGGATAATCCGCAATGGCACGCCTCGATCACGGCGACAAGAACAGGCCGTCGGCCCGGCATTCCGGTCTGAAGCAGGAGCCTCGATTTCGGGCAGGCGGCTCCTATCGGAAGACTGGCGTGACGTCCCGTTGCCGTCTTTCGGGCTGCTGCCTCTCCGGGTCCAGATACTGCCTTTCGCGTGACCCCGATCGTGTTCGGGGGTCGATTTCCGGGATCCTGGGATTTCCGGGACAAAAGCCGGGATTGCGACAGTGATCGCTGCCCGCGCTGCACCACAAGACCGGCCGGACTCCAGAGTCCGATGCATATCGCGTCGTGGTCCGTTGTGCTACCCTGAGTATTGGTGCGATGATGCCATCTGTCATGTGGATCCGCTCATGAACGGTCTGGTTCTGGTTGCCCTCGCCATTGCTCTGGTGCTGGTTCTCGGCACGCTGGCGAGCGGGCTTGTCATCATGGCGCGGGGCGGGCCACTTGGGCCGCGCCGCTCCAATCTGTTCATGCGGTACAGGGTGCTGTTCCAGGCCATCGCGGTCTTGCTGGTGGTTATCCTGATGGCCTTGGCCGGGACTTGAAAACGTGGTTCGACTGACGAAAATCTACACCCGGGGCGGTGATACGGGCCGAACCTCGCTCGGTGATGGCAGCCGTGTCAAAAAACACGACCACTCGCCGGCAGCGTATGGCACTGTCGATGAGGCCAATGCGGTGCTCGGTCTGGCCCGTCTCCATGCCGAGGGCGCGGCGGATGCGATGCTCGCGCGAATTCAGAATGATCTGTTCGATCTGGGCGCCGATCTATGCACGCCGGAGCAGGAAGCGCCGAGCCATCCGCCGCTGCGGATCGTGGCGGCGCAGGTTGAACGGCTGGAAGCAGAGATCGACGCGATGAATGCCAGTCTCCAGGCGTTGTCGTCCTTTGTATTGCCGGGTGGGACGGCTTTGTCAGCGCATCTGCATCATGCGCGAACTGTCGTTCGGCGGGCTGAACGCGCAATGACAGCATTGTCCGAGGTGGACGCGATCAATCCGCTGGCGCTTCAATATGTCAACCGGCTGTCGGATCATCTGTTCGTGATGGCACGGCATGCCAATGATGGCGGCGCTGCCGATGTTCTCTGGGTGCCGGGCCGCAATCGTTGAACCGGCGTCCCGAACGCCACGCTGTTCAGGTTGCGGCGGGCGCTGACATCACGATCCGGTCATGGCGCATTACCGGCATTGACTGATCCGATCGCTCTCTGACGCTAGTCGAAGCGCTGGGAAGGAATGCCGCCATGCGGTGATTCTCCGTCTCATACGCAGGAACCGGATGCCGATCCGGCCTCGTCAGGTCGAATGCGTGCAATCCCTCCCGGCTGCCACACCAGTGCCGGGCGTCCGTTTCGGCGCCGCGATATCGCGAACCACGGGTCTTGCGGCCATGTCTTCCGCATTGGTGTCCGGCGTCGTTCGAGACCACGATCAGATCCGCGCTGTGGTGGCGGACAGGCCCGGGATGGCCCCGCAAAACGATGCGCCCGTGCTTGACATCCCGGTGTCCCGACCGTAATACCGTGCACGCCTTGAAACATGACCGTTTCCCTGTAATCAGCCGAGGTCGCCATGAAGGTGCTCGTGCCCGTCAAGCGGGTCATTGACTACAATGTTAAAGCCCGGGTCAAGACCGACCAGACCGGGATCGAACTGACCAACGTCAAGATGTCGATGAACCCGTTCGACGAGATTTCTGTCGAGCAGGCGATCCGTTTGCGGGAAGCTGGCTCGGCCGAAGAAGTGATCATCGTTTCGGTCGGTGTTCGGCAATGCCAGGAAACGATCAGGACGGCCCTCGCCATGGGTGCTGATCGCGGCATTCATGTCCTGCATGACGGAGATGTCGAGCCGCTGGCCGTCGCCAAGATCCTGAAGGTCATCGCCGAGAAGGAAGGCCCCGGCCTCGTTATCCTTGGCAAACAGGCTATCGACGATGACAGCAACCAGACCGGGCAGATGCTTGCAGCCTTGCTCGGCTGGGGGCAGGCGACCTTCGTCTCGCGGCTGGAAATCGGTGACGGTTCGCTCAATGCGACCCGAGAAGTCGACGGTGGCCTCGAGATCGTTACATTGACAATGCCGGCAGTGCTGACGACCGACCTCCGTCTCAATGAGCCACGCTATCCGTCTCTGCCGAACATCATGAAGGCCAAAAAGAAACCTATCGAACAGATGGCGCCGGCCGATCTCGGAGTGGCGATGGACCCGCGCCTGGAGATTCTCAAGGTAGTGGAACCGGCAAAGCGCGAAGCGGGTCAGATCGTCGAGACGGTGGCCGAACTGGTCGAAAAACTGCGCCACGACGCAAAGGTGATATGACATGGCGATCCTGATCCTTGCCGAACACGATAACGCCGAACTGAAGCCGGCAACCCTGAACGCCGTGACCGCCGCCGCCGAGATCGGCGGCGACCTCACCCTGCTGGTGGCGGGGAGCGGCTGCGCTGCGGTGGCCGAGCAGGCCGCCAACGTTGCCGGTGTGGCCAGGGTGCTGGTTGCCGACGCCCCGGAATACACGAATGCGCTGGCCGAAAACGTCGCGTTTCTACTCACGGAATTGGCCAGCGCCTACAGCCATGTCATGGCGCCGGCGACCACATCCGGCAAGAACATCATGCCGCGCGCCGCTGCCTTGCTGGATACGCAGCAGATCTCGGATATCTCCGAAGTGATCGACGCCGCAACCTTTGTGCGCCCGATCTATGCCGGCAATGCGATGGCGACCGTCCGGTCTTCCGATGCGATAAAAGTGATCACCGTCCGCACCACGGCCTTTGCTGCAGCTGGCGAGGGCGGTAGCGCGGCGATCCAGACTGTGGAGGCAAAAGGCGATAGCGGATTGTCGTCGTATGTCGGATCCGAGCTCAGTGATTCGGCACGCCCTGAACTGACGTCGGCCCGGATCGTGATTTCCGGTGGCCGCGGCATGCAGTCCGGTGAGAACTTCCGGATCATCGAGTCGGTCGCCGACCGGCTGGGCGCCGCTGTGGGCGCTTCGCGGGCTGCGGTCGATGCCGGCTATGTCCCGAATGACTATCAGGTCGGGCAGACCGGAAAGGTGGTGGCGCCCGAACTGTATATTGCGGTCGGGATTTCCGGCGCGATCCAGCACCTTGCCGGCATGAAGGACAGCAAGGTGATCGTCGCGATCAACAAGGATGAAGAGGCGCCGATTTTCCAGGTCGCCGATTACGGACTGGTAGCGGACCTGTTCAAGGCAGTGCCGGAACTTGACGAAGAACTTGGCCGGCAAGGTTTCGAAGCCTGACCGAGGCCGGTCCGATGAACGGACCAGTTGCAAATTCAGGGAGTTGAACGATGGTCCAGCGTGTCGGCGTGATCGGTGCCGGACAGATGGGGGCTGGAATCGCACATGTCTGCGCATTGGCCGGCCTCGACGTCCATGTTCTCGACATCCGGGAGGATCTGCTGGCTGATGCCCTGGCCGGAATCGAACGCAATCTGGCCCGGCAGGCCAGCCGCGGCAAGATCGGCGATGATGATGTATCGGCGGCGATGGCCCGGATTTCGACCGGTCTCGAATACGCAGCCTTTGCCGGAAGCGATATCGTGATCGAGGCGGCGACCGAGAACGAGGACCTCAAGCGGGAAATCTTCAGGACACTGGTTCCGCACTTGTCGGATGATGCGCTGATCGCAAGCAACACGTCATCGATTTCGATTACGCGACTTGCCACTACCACGACCCGGCCCGGCAAGTTCATCGGCATGCATTTCATGAACCCGGTACCGGTGATGCAACTGGTCGAGTTGATCCGCGGCATCGCGACAGAAGAATCGACCTTCATGACGGTCAAGGCGCTTGCCGAGCGGCTGGGCAAGACGGTCGCTGTTGCCGAGGATTTCCCGGCCTTCATCGTCAACCGAATCCTGTTGCCGATGATCAACGAGGCGGTCTACACGCTTTATGAAGGCGTCGGCAATGTGCAGTCGATCGACACCGCCCTGCGACTTGGTGCCAATCACCCGATGGGTCCGCTTCAGCTTGCCGACTTCATCGGCCTCGATACCTGTCTGGCGGTGATGCATATCCTGTATGACGGGCTTGCTGATTCGAAATACCGGCCATGCCCGTTGCTGGTCAAATATGTCGAGGCTGGATGGCTTGGCCGGAAGACCGGCCGCGGGTTTTACGACTATTCCAGCGACGAGCCGGTCCCGACTCGATAACAACGATCATCCGGCTGCGGTTTGCCCGTAGCTATTTTCCGTCGCGTTTGCGCGGCTGGAGCGCAAGATCCCAGTAACAGCGCTCGGCGCCGGGGTGTAACGGAATCGCGATGCCTGCGAGCGCCGTGTCGATAGTGATGTGCCGGCCCTTCGGGTGGCCGCCGTCCAGAGTCTTTCGGGCATTTTCGGTCCACAAGGCGCGGCAGATCGCGTTGACGAGGTCTTTGGGAACCTTTGATGATACAAGCCATTGTGCCCCGACAGCAATAGCCGGCGCCGTTTCGACGCCGTTATAGATCCCGGCATTGATGGTTGAGGGGCTGAAGAAACGGTGCTCGGCAACGATCGCTTCAATCTGCTCCTGATCGAGTGGCAGGACGGTAGCGATGCCGTCCCGAGTCAGCGACTCGACAGCCAGCGCCGGGGTGCCGGCAACGATGAAGAAGGCATCAAGCGAACCGCGGCGCATCAATGTCGATGCCCGTTCGAGTGTGGTATCGGCGACGATGATGTCTTTTTCCGACATGCCGTAGGCGTCAAGCACGATGCCCGCGGCGAGCCGGGTTCCGGAACCGGCGACATCCATTGAAACCCGCCGGTCGCGCAAATCTTCAAGCTGTTTGATGCCGCTCTCACGATGCACTACGACATGAAGGTTTTCGGGGTAGAGATTGGCCAGGACACGGAGTTTGTTGAAGACCGGACCATCCGCAAACACGCCGGTTCCGTGGATGGCCGCATAAGCGACATCAGCCTGGGCGAAGCCCGTGGGAACCTGCCCGGACTGGATGGCGCGGATATTGGCGATCGAGCCGGCCGAAGACAGTGCAGTCGCCACCAGGTTGGGTACACCGCAATTGCCGCTGTCTTCGCAGGTCCGCGAGCCTGGCGGCTGCGAGATGATCCGGGCAATCAGCTTGCCGATAGGATAGTAGGTTCCGGTGACGCTGCCGGTGGCAATCGTTAACAGGATCCGGTTGTCGGCTGCCGCCGGTCCGGTCAGTCCGGCTGGCAAGATGGACAGCAATATGGCAGCAAGCACCAGGATCATCGTGCGGCGCGGAGCGGGCCTGTCCACGGTTATCTCCTTTGGTGGCTTCGCATGGTCCAATGTAGCCAATTGGCGAGCCGGCGCAAAGAACCCTGTCCTCTGTTACGTATCAATCCGCTTCCAGATAATGCCGGATCAACGCCACCGCCTCCGGCGCATTCCACTCAGCATCGCCAAGTAGTCGGCCGATCACGCGACCGTCCCGACCGATGAGTATCGTAACCGGTATGCCGGGGGCCTTGAAGGCCCGCAGCAGATTGGCCCGCGGGTCACTGGCGGAAGCGAGATTCGTGATGGCGAGGTCGGCGAGAAACGATGCGTGCCTGCCGGGCTTGCCGTGACGGTCGATCGAAACCAGCAAGATCTCCAGTTCCTGGTCGGGGATGGCGTCACGGAGTTTCGAGAGCGACGCCAGTTCGCGAATGCAGGGCGCGCACCAGCTGGCCCAGAAATTGATCAGCAGCAGACGGTCCTGGAAGTCAATGAGCTTGATGGTTGTTCCCTGTCCGCTTATGAACGGGGTTGTCGGAGCCGGGAGCGGCGGGTCCGACGCCACGAATCGTTCCATTGTTCCGCCAAGCGGTGGCCCGGCTGGCGCTGCGGCGACGGTTCCCGTCAGCTTGATGACCAATACCGTGAGCACTGCAAACAGTCTGACGCCGACCCGAAGGTGCCTTTTGATGCCCATCAATCGTGACTCCGCAAACCCGTCCGGCGCTCCCGCCAATACGATGTGGGGCGGCCGGTTCAGTGGCGGTCCTGCTGCCGTCATGGACCGAATCAATCCATCAATCGATTTTGATCAACGCTTCTACGCCCAAGACATCGCAGGGTCCAGAGCGCATGCGGCGATGCTGGTCGCGCAGGGCATCATCAGCCCGGCGGACGGTATGGCAATCGCAAACGGGCTTGATCAGATCAAGGCGGAGATCGACGCGGGGCGTTTTGTCTTCTCGCGCGATCTTGAGGACATTCATCTCAATATCGAGGCCCGTCTAACTGAACTTGTCGGCGAGGCCGGCGGCCGGCTGCATACCGCACGTTCGCGCAACGATCAGGTCGCGACCGATTTCCGGTTATGGGTCCGCGATTCGATCGATCGGCTCGATTCAGGCCTTACCGGGTTGCAAGCGGCCCTGATCGATCAGGCTGAAACCCATGCCGGTACTGTCATGCCGGGCTTCACGCATTTGCAGGTGGCACAGCCGGTGTCATTTGGCCACCATCTGCTCGCATATGTCGAGATGGTCGGTCGCGACCGGGGCCGGTTTGCCGATGCCCGCTCTCGTCTGAACGAATGTCCACTCGGGGCCGCCGCTCTGGCCGGGACATCCTTCCCCATCGATCGCGACGTCACAGCCGCCGCGCTCGGCTTCGATCGGCCGTCGGCCAATTCCCTCGATGCGGTGTCAGACCGGGATTTCGCGCTGGAGTATCTGGCCGCGGCGTCCATCTCGGCCATGCACCTGTCCCGCTTCGCCGAAGAAATTATCAACTGGATGAGCGCCGGATTCGGGTTCATCACGCTGTCCGACGCCTTCACCACCGGCAGTTCGATCATGCCGCAGAAGCGCAACCCGGACGCCGCCGAACTGGTGCGCGGTAAGGTCGGCCGGATGATCGGAGCCCTGAACGCGCTGTTGGTCATGATGAAGGGGTTGCCGCTGGCATTTTGCAAGGACATGCAGGAGGACAAGGAACCGCTGTTCGATGCCGCCGACACCTTTGAGGTTTGCGTTGCCGCCTGCACCGGGATGGTCGCCGATATGCAGGTTGACCCGGAGGCCATGCGCCGCGCGTCAGGCGCCGGATATGCAACGGCGACCGATCTCGCCGACTGGCTGGTGCGAACGCTCGACATGCCGTTTCGCAAGGCCCACCATGTCACCGGCGCCGTGGTCAGGCTCGCCGAGAGCAGGGGCTGCCGGCTTGATGAACTCGACCTTGCGGCGTTGCAGGGCATTGAGGGAACCATTACGGCGGCCGTTTATGAGGTACTTGACCCGGTCCGGTCGATAAACAGCCGGACAAGCTTTGGTGGCACGGCACCGGACAATGTCCGGATGGCTGCCGAAACCGCGCGCCGTCGATTTCTAGCGGAGGGATAAGACATGCGACGATCGTTATCGGTTCACTTGACGATACCCGTGGTTATCGTCGTCATGCTGGCCCTGTCAGTAACGGCCTGCGGCAAGCGCGGAGACCCGCGACCCCCTGTCGACGACACGGCGGTAGGGCAAGGTCAGCCAAAGGCCGAGCGGCGGGGTCAGGAATGACCGCATTCACCCGCCTCGGCGGTGTGCTGTGCGCCGAAGACGTTCCGGTTCCCAAGATAGCCGCGACCGTCGGCACGCCATTCTACTGTTATGCAAGCAGCGCGATGTTGGCGCACTACAGGGACTATGCCGACGCTTTTCGAGCATATGACGCGACGATCTATTTTGCCGTCAAGGCGAATTCGAATCTCGCGGTGATCCGGCTCTTTGCGGACGCCGGTGCCGGTGCCGATGTGGTCTCGGCAGGGGAACTGCGGCGAAGCCTCGCTGCCGGCATTCCTGCCGACCGGATCGTTTTTGCCGGTGTTGGCAAGACACGGGATGAACTGGCCGAGGCCCTGCGCGCGGGGATTCAGCAGATCAATGTCGAATCCGAACCCGAACTCCAGGCATTGAGCGAAGTCGCCTCGGGGCTTGGATGCATCGCGACGGTCGGGCTGCGGGTCAATCCGGATATCGATGCACGGACGCACGCCAAGATCACGACGGGGCGCCGGGAGAACAAGTTCGGGATCGATCTTGATGCCGCACCGGGTCTGTTTGGATTGGCGAAGACGCTGCCGGGTATCTCAATGAGCAGCCTCTCGATGCATATCGGCTCGCAGTTGACCGACCTGACTCCGTACCGGCATGCCTATCGACGCCTGCGGGAGATGACTCTGCAACTTCGCGGTGAAGGATTTCTGATCGATCATCTTGATCTTGGCGGCGGGCTCGGCATCGCCTATGGCGAGGAAACGCCGCCGGATCTGGAGACCTATGCCGCGATCGTTGCCGAAACCGTCGGTGACCTGGATTGCCGGATCGGATGCGAACCGGGCCGTTATCTGGTTGGCGATGCCGGAATTTTGGTTACAAGGGTGATTTATGTCAAAACCGGATCCGAACGGGACTTCGTGATCGCCGATGCCGCGATGAACGACCTGATCCGGCCGACCCTTTACGAGGCGCATCACGGCGTCATGACGGTGGCGGCAAGGCCTGCCGGCCCATCCATTACCTGTGATCTAGTTGGTCCGATCTGTGAGAGCGGTGATTATCTGGTCCGATCATGTCGGCTACCGGCCCTCGGCGCCGGTGATCTGCTGGCAGTAACCGGCGCTGGCGCTTATGGCGCAGTGATGTCGTCGACCTACAACGCTCGCCCGTTGATCCCGGAGGTCATGGTCCGGGCTCGTGAGTTTGATGTGGTCCGTCGGCGTCAGAGCGTTGAAGAGGCAATGGATCTGGACCGGCTGCCGTACTGGATGACCGTTTGACGGCGCCGGTTCAGCCGACAGGCTGTTGTCGTCTCAAATGGAATCTTGTTTTCCATGTCTTTCAGCAAGCGTTGTGGGCCTGTTGAGCGAAGTTCCGTGATATTTGTTCCGGATCATCATATATTTTTCCTGATGGGCTCGACTGTTGCGTTGATCTGACGCACTTTTGGCACCGGTTATTGAAGGTAAGTGAGTTCTGGATCACGTCTAACTTTCTCATTTTACAGTTTGTTCCGGATATATGAGGAATGTTATTGTGTTGGTGACAACCAGGTCAGGCTATTCGTCAATTCATCAATCCTCGGTCCAAATACACGCTTGAGTATCGGAAGTTTATTGACCTTTCATGTTTTTATGTCTTCCAAAACCTGCGGATCATCATCAATGTTGACCGGACGATGGAGTGCAATACGACTGGCTATTTTATCACCCACTCTCTGCCAGTAAAGCAGTTCAGAAAGTTCGGATTCAATAACGTCACGTTCTTCAGGGATTCGGTCGAACAGTATTTGTTCCAATCTTGGTCTAAATTATCGATATAAATCTCAACATTGCCATATTTTTTGAGAAAAACTGTTACTATACTGAGTCCTTTGCACGTAATATTAAGAAAAAATAATACCAGATTTGAGCTTGTACCTTACGGGCATTCGCGAACTTGCGCTCTGTGAGCGCATGCATGACTTCCTGGAAAAATTTCGATAGTGAATGTTTCTGTCTGATGCCTCGGCATTCCGTGCATTCCGAGCAGCTTCGCGGTGCCAATCGTTAGGTGCGGCAACAATGCAAGTCCTGTTGCGAATCGTCGATCCTCCATACCTTACCACCACACCAAAATATTGTATCCTCGTCGGTGCGCTGGTTTAACCAACCAAGCCGCCACATCCGCATTGTAGCTGCCAGCGTAAGTCAGAAATTTTCCCAGATGATCATGATTTGTTGACTCCAGTTGATTCTCGATCACGATAGCCTAATTATTTCCTTTTCCCGTAATCCAGTAAACCGCTTATGCACGTGGCTCCGGTGAAACGCACATGTAGCGTTTGGCGTGCCGGTAATAGTCGACATCGGGGGCAACATCATGTGCCACCGGAGCCACTTGCATAAGCGGTTCCAGTAAATACAACAAAAGTTTTTCAACTGGGTATTTCTCGAATTTCAATTCAAGTTTCAACCCAGATTTGCACCAAATTCCGATAAAGTCCCTGTGATCTAAGATGTAAAATATACGGCCTATTTTGGCTAGTAATAGCGGGATATTACCTTTTCAATTCTCCTAAATTACATTGATTTTTTTGTTCGATCTTCCATCATCAACGCATGATGCGTTGATGATTTCCTTCGTCCGAATTATATAGCTGATCGAGACAATGTCGAACAAATTAGTTTCGAACCAAGTAACAAAACATCCGTTTCCGTAATTAAAGCCGTTACCCCGCTACTGTATATCGTCACTCACTGCAATCTACAGGCTGTGTTGCTTGGCAGGCTATGGACCGTACTAACGGATTCTCGCTGTCCTTGAAATTGTAAGGATGCCGTAACGGGGCGCCAGCAGCATGGCCAGGATCTGGAATATCCCGGCTACGACCGCAACCATGCCGGCGGCATTCAAGGCTGAAGGGGCTCCAAACGTTGCTGGCCCAAAGGCCGCAATCAGATAACCGAACAGGCCCGAGCACGCTGCAACCAGGACAGTCAGCCAGATCTGCGTGGCAAGCCGGTCTGTCAACATGCGGGCGGTGCAGGGAGGGCTGACAAACATTGCGATCACGAGGATCGAGCCCACGGCTTCGAAAGCTGCGACCGCGGCTATACCGGTGACCACGGCGAGGCCGGTGCTGAATATCACCGGCGGAATGCCAAGGGTTGCCGCGAGGTCAGGATCGAATGTGGTGATCTTGAGTTGCCGATAAAACAGGGCAGTGAGGGACGCAACGAGCACAGTCACCGCAAAAAGTGTCGTTACCTGGCGCGGAAGACCTGCCAACACCTCAGGGTCAAGGAGCGAGAACCAGTCATCGCGTGGGCCGATCCAGAGGATCGTTTCCAGACTGCCGAACAGGGCATGTTGGGTATCGAGATGAACTCGCGATGCGTCGGTCCATTCGAGCATGGCAACGCCGACCGCAAACATCACGGTAAAAACGGTTCCCATGGCCGCACCAGGTTCCAGCTGGCCGAGCCGGCGAACGGCTTCTATCAGCACTACGGCAACTAGCGCCGATGCCAAAGCGCCAAACATCATCGCGATGCTGCTGATCGTACCGGTAATCGCGTAGGCTCCGACGATGCCCGGTAGCACGACATGGCTGACCGCGTCGCCCATCAGCGCCTGACGTCGCAGTACCAGAAATGTGCCGACCAGGGCGCAGGACACGCAAGCCAGCATTGCCGCGAGTATCGCCGGCAGATCGATGGTCAGCATCTCTTGCAGGGTGCCGGTCATCAACGTGGTGCCGGGGCGCTGGTCGTTGTGAGGCGATCCTCCAGTTCGCGAACCAGATCGCCAGGAAGCAAGTCGCCGATCGGTCGGGTGCCCCATTCAGGCGTGCCCGTGGCCTGATCGGGATAGTCGACGAGATAGCGTTCCCAGAGCGCCTGATCGCGGATCACGTCAAAAATGGCATTCTGACAGCTGTCGGTCGGGTTTCCGGAGAGGTCGAGCAATCCGTGCCGCCGCAATTGCCGTTGCCCCGGCAGATCAGGCGTGACACCCCTTGACAGCGCGATCAAGCCCCGCCGCAGGGCGACCCGATTGCGGAACCCCCATGCCCGGAAGAGATAACCGGTAACCCCACGTCGCGGCGCGAGCAGAAAACTCAGTGCAAAACCCGCTCCTGCGGTCATTACGATGACGGCGCCGGTCGGCATGTCGGGCAGGCTGGCCGAGAGGGTGCTGCCAAGACCGCAGGCCAGGCCGCCGAAAAATCCAGACAGTGCGACCATCAGAGTCAACCTGTCGGTCCAGAACCGGGCGGTGACCGGTGGAATGATCACCAGAGCGATGATCAGGATCAAACCGACGGTCCTCAGGCCGACGGCAACGATGGCAAGCAGAAGCGTCGTCATCAGAAAGTCAAGCCGGGCGATCGGATAGCCGAGGCTGCCGGCGTGTTCGGGATCGAAAGCGGTGATCCCGAATTCCTTCATGAAGGCCACCGTGACAAGGATGATGCCGGCAGACGCGCTGGCGATGATCGCGGTTTCCGCCGCTGTCATGGTCGCGGTCGATCCAAGGAGAAACCCGTTCAATCCGGCCTGACCGCCGATCGGCAGCGCCTGAATATGGCTCATCAAAACGATGCCAAACCCGAAAAACACGCTCAGCACCGTGCCGATTGCGGCATCTTCCGTCAGCCGGGTTCGGCGGGTGATCCATTGGACGGCACCGATGCCGAGGGCGCCGGTCGCTGCGGCGCCGATTGTCAGGATCGCGATATTGCGGCCATCGCCGGTAATCGCCAGTGCGATCAGGAAACCGGCCGCGATTCCCGGCAGCGTTGCATGACTTATGGCATCGCTGATCAGTGACTGGCGTCGCAACAGTGAAAACGTCCCGATCACGCCAGCGCCGATCCCGAGCAAGGTCGTGCCTGCGATCACGATGATGGTGTTATAGCCAGCGATGGCGGCGAACAAGGTCATGAATTCGGCGGTCATCGCGGTCGGCCTAGTCGCCGCCGCCCAAGGCCATTGCTGTGGCGCTGGCCAGCCTGCCGCCATAGGCTTCGATGAGCGCGGTGTCGTTGAAAGCGTCAACGGTTGGCCCTGCCGACAGCACCCGGCCATTGAGAATCAGCACATGCGAAAAATAATCGCCAACGGTCGACAGGTCGTGATGAACCACCAGCACGGTTCGGCCGTCTCGTTGCAAGTCCCGAAGCACGGCTATGATCCGGGTCTCGGTTGCAGCATCGACGCCGGCAAGCGGTTCGTCCATCAGATAGATATCGCCCTTTTGGGCGAGTGCGCGGGCGATGAAGACACGTTGTTGCTGGCCGCCGGAAAGCTGCCCGATCTGACGGTTTGCAAGGTCTGCGAGATCGACGCGGTCAAGGCATTCCAGCGCCTCGGCGCGGTGTCGGTGGCGCACCGGCCGCAGCCAGCCGATACGGCCGTAGAGGCCCATGGTCACGACATCGAGGGCGGATGCGGGAAAGTCCCAATCGACACTGTTGCGCTGCGGCACATAGGCGATGCGGCGTGGAGCAGATCCGGTTTCGGCACCGAAGATTCGGACATGGCCCGCGAGTCTGGGAACCAGTCCGAGAACGGCCTTGAGAAATGTCGATTTGCCGGCGCCGTTCGGCCCGACGATACCAACCATCGCACCGGCCGGGCACGCGTAGTCGACGTTCCACAGGACCGGACGCCGGCCATAGGCCACGGTAAGACCGGCCACAAACAGCGGAACATCGGCTGCTGAAAGCGCGCCGCGCGGTCGTTTGGTCAGGCGTTCGATCAGCGTGATCTTGTCATTCAGCATGCGCCAGCGTCCCGTTCAGACCACGCGCTGGCGCAGTGCCGCCAAGCGCCCGGGTTATGGTTGTTACATTGTGGTCAAGCATTCCGATATAGGTGCCTTCATAGCTGCCGGGACGGCCCATGGCGTCGGAAAACAGCCAACCGCCGAGCATGACGGTATGACCGCGCGCGGCAGCCCCTTCGATCAGGGCCCGGATATTGCGTTCGGAGACCGAGGTTTCGACGAAGACTGCAGGGACCGCGCGGTCGACGAGGGTTGCGACCATCTGTTCGACGGCTTGCAGCCCGGCTTCGCTTTCCGTGCTGATGCCCTGAATACCGAGTACTTCGAGGCTGTAACGGCGCCCGAAGTAACCGAAGGCATCATGCGCCGTCACGAGCAGGCGGGTGCTGTCCGGAATGGTCGAAATCGCTTGTCCGGCATAGCGGTCAAGCGCTTCGAGACGGGCGAAATAGGCTTCGGCGTTTCGGTTGAGGACCGGCGCGCCGGGTGGATCGAGCTGGCGCAGGATGGCGACGGCGCGTTCGAGCGCCACGCGCCAGAGCGTCGGATCCATCCAGATATGCGGATCGAAGGCATCGGTGGTCCAGGGCAGGAGCTGTTGTTCGGCAAGAATCTCGGCAATCGAGACTACGGTCCGGGTCTGACCGAGGCGCTCAAGGGTTTCCGCCATCTGCGCTTCGAGGTGGAAACCATTCCAGAAGATGACATCCGCGCGAGCCAGACGCAGCATGTCGGACCGGACCGGACGGTAGAGATGGGGGTCGACGCCTTCGCCCATGAGGCTTTCGACCGACGCCCTGTCGCCGACGATCTGACGCAACGGGTCGGCGATCTGCGAGAGCGTGGTCACAACGCTGAGGCGTGCTGCCGCGTCCGGGATCGTCATGATGGCGAACAAGACAGCCAGTCCCGTCATGCGGAACGACGTCATGAGTCGTGTCCATCGACGGCGACGGCGGTGATGGCGTACAATCACAGTGTTTCCCTCTACTCTATCTGGTTGCGGCCGGCGGCCGAATTTAGGGGTCGTGGATAAGTTTAGCTTCGACTAAGGTGAGTAGGCAAGACTGGAATTGAAAGGGGTGTTCGTGGCGCGACCACCAGAAAAACCCGAAAACGGCACTGATGCCGGTCTTCCGGTCATTGGTCTGCAAGACTCAGGACATCGGGCAGCCCTGTTCAGGCGTATCCGTGAGGACCACAGCGCCGAGATTTCGGAGGATTATGTCGAACTGATTTCCGACCTGATCGAAATTCACGGCGAAGCCCGTCTCGTTGACCTAGCATCCTGTCTTGGAGTCAGCGGCGCGACAGTCAACGCGACGATCCAGCGCCTGCGGAAGGATGGCTTCGTCGAATCGAGGCCCTACCGTTCGATCTTTCTGACCGACAAGGGGCAGGCTCTGGCAGCGCGGTCGCGCGCGCGCCACAAGATTGTCCTGGATTTCCTGCATGCCATCGGTATTTCACCATCGGTGGCGGAGGCCGATGCCGAGGGTATCGAGCACCATGTCAGCGATGAAACGTTGCATGTGTTCGCGGAAATGACCGCACGGTTGAGGTAGCAGATATCGTGGCGGGAGGGGCGCAGCCTGAAGGCCCACGATGATCCCACGCTGTAAACAGCGAGTCCATGACAAGAATTTGGCGACATGACTTTTTGCCAAAAAGTAAAGAAAAGCCCGTTTTCTCGGACGATTCAAGCTTTTTTACGCCCAAATTGTGAAAATGACTTCAGCTGTATGTTGTCAAAGCACCGCTCGACCGGCGCTCAATTTTAGCATGGGATCACCGTGTCTGAAGGCCGACACTGGCTTGTCGGGTGGTAACGCTGGTGAGCATCATTGGCGGCCGATAGCTGAGCTTACCGGGATCCGGGTACCGCGTGGCGAGGAACCCGATGTGGCAAATGCAGTGAAGGCTTGCTGTTCGGTCCTCCGCCGCGCTCCAGATCGAGCGCATCGATGTACGGCCTGTCTCCTGTCCGGCGGCTTGTTCAGGCAACGATGTTCTCGCCCTGCGGCAGCGCAGGATCCCTTCGTCATGCACATGCCGTGTTGCGGGTCCATGTGATCAAAGCTCGTTGCATGGCACTCTGTGGCCTTACGACAGACATTCGGCAGCCGGTTAGTCAAGACGCAAAAGCAGAGTCAGGATATCGAATCCGGTTTCGAGTGCCTGCTTGAATGGGAAGAGCTGCCAGATCGTCGGGATAGCCGTATTACAATTTATCTCAACGATGCGGACCCGGGACACCGCGATGATTGGCGGCGCCAGCATGAATGGTTGGCGAAATCGTTGAACGATCTGCACCGCGTGTTCTTGGACCGGGGCCGTTCCCTGAATGCCGACGGTTGGGACGAATTGGACGAGAACGACCCCGATACGATATAATGCTCGAACTCCCGGTACGCAAAGTCCCGGTTTCGCCCGGCAATCTCTTCACTCATCGGTCGAACGCCTGCTCGGCGGTTGCGCCGGGAGCCGCGCCAAAGCGATCTTTCGCCCTGAAAACGGCGGCCTCCCGGTTCGATCATCGCCGGGTTTTCGCCAGCAACAACAACGGACACACTGCGAATGCCGTGATCGCAAACACATAGAAGGCGTTCAGATAACCGATCATGATCGATTGACGGCCGATCTCTCCACTCAACGCCGCCAGCGTATTGGCCCCGGACAATGACCAGCTCGTGAACAGCGAGTCCTGGAAGTCGAGAGCCGGATTGAGCGGTGTCGCATTCGCCGTCAGTTCCGAATAATTGACCTGACCGGTCCGGATCATGATGGCGAAGCTGATCGAAATGAACACGCTGCTGCCGAAATTGCGGACCAGATGAAAAATCGACGATCCCTCGGCAGTCTGGTTTTCGTCAAGCTGACTGAACGTGACGATCGAGAGCGGCACCCAGATCATGCCGATGCCAAGCCCCTGAAGCCAGGTCGTCCAGAGCACGTCGAATGTTGTCAGGTTGATACTGAACTGGGCCATGTACCAGCCGGATATCCCCTGCAGCAGGAAACCGGTCAGCATCGTGTATCGCGGATCAATCCGCGCGCCGCCGATGAACATCAGGAAAAAGCCGAGGAGCGTGCCGCTGCCACGAATGCCGAGTATCAGGCCGACGACTGAATCGGGATAACCGCGCAACGTCTGCAACAGCGCCGGCAGCAACGTGATCGGCGTGAAGTTAAGCATGCCGAACACGAAGGCAATGAAGATACCGAGGACAAAATTGCGTTTCAGCAGAAGCCGTGGATTCAGGAAGGGCCGTTCGGCGGTCAGACTGTGCGATATGAACACGTAAAGGCCGAGAACTGCGACCCAGGCGCAGACAATGATCTGCCAGTTGTCGAACCAGTCGAGGCGTTCGCCGCGATCAAGCATGAATTGGGAAGCGGCGACAGACAGCGACAAAGCCAGAAAACCGGTCCAGTCGAGATAGGCGGACGGTCGGGAACGGCGGCGCTTGATGAACAAGAGCACGCCGATGAGCGAGACCATGCCGCAGGGCACGATCATGAAGAATACCCAGCGCCAACTGTAGATCTCGCTCAGATAACCACCGATCGACGGCGCGAGGATCGGCCCGAACACCACGCCCATCCCAAAAATCGCATTGGCGGAGCCGAGCTTCTCTTTCGGATAGGTGTCAACGACGATGGCCTGACTGAGCGGCACCAGCGGGGCACCGCAGGCACCCTGCACGATCCTGTAGAATACCAACTGCTCCAGCGATGTCGCGGTTCCGCAAAGGAAAGACGATAGGGTAAACCCCGCAACCCCCCATATCATCACGTTGCGGCGGCCGAAGCGCGCGGTCAGCCAGCCGGTCATTGGCGTCGCAACGGCGGTGGCAATAATGTTGAAGGTGACGATGAGTGCGATCTGGTCCGTGGTCGCCGACAACGCTCCCTTGATCTGCGGCAGCGAGACATTGGCGATGGTGACCGACATAGCGTAGAGCATGGTTACCAGAGTCAGGGTAGCCAGAACCACCGCATTTTCCAGCGCAGTCGTTCTCTGCAGTCCTGTCGTGGAATCGTAGGTCGTCATTGCGGCGCAACATAGTCAGTTCGGTTCTGACAAGAAAGGCCCATGCCGGTGCGCTGGCGATATGCCTGTTCACCTGCTGTGTGCCGGATTTGCTTCACTGTAGGCATTTTCGCTGTTAATACTCCGGCGCCGATGCAGATATGGTGCCAGCAGGCTCCAGACCATGACCGGAGGATGTCATCATGACAATGTCGTGGGCGCCCGATTCCTGGCGCGCGTTTCCGATTCGCCAGATACCCGACTATCCCGAACCCGAGCGCCTTGCTAATGCCGAGGCAGAGATTTCGGGATACCCGCCGCTGGTGTTCGTCGGTGAGGCGCAGCGGCTTCGGACGGCGCTGGGGCGTGTGGCCGCCGGAGAGGCATTCCTGTTGCAAGGCGGTGATTGCGCCGAGAGTTTTGCCGAGTTCTCGCCGAACAATATTCGCGACACCTTTCGGGTGTTGCTGCAGATGGCCGTTGTGTTGACCTTCGGGGCCGGTGTGCCGGTCGTCAAGGTTGGCCGGCTTGCTGGCCAGTTCGCCAAGCCGCGTTCAAAACCGACCGAGGTTCAGGGTGATATCGAACTCCCCAGCTATCGTGGCGATATCGTCAACGGCATCGAGTTCTCGAAGGCAACCCGCCAGCCTGATCCAGATCGCCTCCTGAAAGCCTACAACCAGTCGGCGTCGACGTTGAATTTGTTGCGGGCCTTCGCTCAGGGTGGATTTGCGAATCTTGATGAGGTCCATCGCTGGACACTCGGATTTGTCTCGAGTTCGCCGCAAGGCGAGCGATTCAGGGAACTTGCCGGGCGGATCGACGAATGTCTCCGCTTCATGCGCGCCTGTGGCGTGACCCCGGACTCGGTACAGCAGCTTCGCGAGACCGATTTCTATACCTCGCATGAGGCGCTGCTGCTCGGCTACGAGCAGGCGATGACCCGACTCGACACGATTACCGACGACAAGGGCTGGTACAGCACATCGGCACATTTCTTGTGGATCGGAGACCGCACCCGTCAGCCGGACGGCGCTCATGTCGAATTCATGCGAGGCATCGGCAATCCGATCGGCCTGAAATGTGGCCCGAGTCTGGATCCGGACGAACTGATCCGGCTGGTTGACGTTCTCAATCCTGCGAACGATCCGGGCCGGCTGACCCTGATCTGTCGCATGGGGTCCGACAAGGTGTTTGAGAAACTGCCGCCGCTGATCCGCAAGATCGAAGACGAGGGCCACAAGGTGGTCTGGTCCTGCGACCCGATGCACGGCAACACTGTGACATCGGTGACCGGCTACAAGACAAGGCCGTTCGATCGCATTCTTTCCGAGGTCAGGAGTTTTTTCGACATTCACCACGCCGAGGGAAGCCATCCCGGCGGCGTGCATTTCGAGATGACCGGTCAGGATGTAACCGAGTGCTTGGGCGGCGCCCAGAAAATCAGCGAGGCCGGGCTGGCGGATCGGTACCATACGCATTGCGACCCGCGGCTGAATGCGTCGCAAGCCCTGGAACTGGCATTCATGATTGCCGACGTGCTGAAAGAAGCGCGGACCATGCCGGCTGTCCCAATGGCGTCTTGACCGGATCGCGGCACAGGAGACAGGATTAAGCGGTCGGCGAGGCGGGTTGGTACGGGCAATGAGCGCAGAGGACAGCAGCGCCGCACTGACTCTGTCGAGCGAGGATGATGCCGGGCCACGGACGGCTTTTCACCCGGCGAGTCAGGATCTGGCACGTTACACCGACAAGTATTTCCTGCGAACAAAGGAGATCGTCGGCCGGTTTGGAGATTGCACCGTGACCTATGCGGTGTTCATGCGGCGCCCGGTCACCTGTGCTCCGCGACTGGCTATAGAATGGCTGGAACGCGTTGCTGACGATCGCAACGTCAGTATTGGAATCGATCTCAAGTATCGCGAAGGGGCCTGGGTCGGCGCAGGCGAGCCAATCGCCCTGCTGACGGGGTCGCTTTATCACTTGATCGATATCGAAACCCAGTTTCTGCAGAAGCTCGGGGCAGCCTGCGTCGCGGCCTACAACGCTTACGTCATGTGTGTCGAACTGCCACGCACCGCATTCCTGGCAATGGATGCCCGGCATTGTGCCGGCACCGATATGGGCGAACTCATGGCCTACGGCGCCAGCGTCGGATCCGGCAAGGCGAAGAAGAAATTTCAGGCGCGGGGCTTCATCGGCAATGCAACCGATGCTACGGCGCATTTTTTTGGTCAGAAACATGGTTACGGGACCATGCCGCATGCGTTGATCGGCTATGCCGGCTCGACCCTGCGTGCCTCCGAGATGTTCCATGAAACCCATCCGGGT
The DNA here is from genome assembly GCA_963422445.2 of Thalassobaculaceae bacterium. Classification (GTDB taxonomy): domain Bacteria; phylum Pseudomonadota; class Alphaproteobacteria; order Thalassobaculales; family Thalassobaculaceae. Next base: position 5,422,421 of record OY729512.2, on the reverse strand, counting down.
GAGAACCTGACGGTTTTGGTGGACTACTTCGGTCGCGAAGTGACCGATGCACTCGCGGTCTGTGCCAGGTTTCCCGGCTTCGCCGCGGACGGCCAGTTGTCGCTCCGGCTCGATACCCATGGCGGACGTTTTGTCGAAGGCCTTGATACCGCGAATTCCTACGCGGTGCTCGAACGGAATGCCACCAGGGCAATCCGCGGTTATCGCAGTGACAGCGAATTGCGTCATCTGATCGGCGCCGGCGTCTCGGCTGCGGCAATCTGGCATCTCCGGGAAGCCCTTGACGGGGCCGGGTACGGCAACGTCAAGATCGTCGCGTCCAGCGGGTTTACGCCGGAGAAATGCCGGGTCATGGCCTTGGCCGAGGTGCCGGTCGACGTTATCGGTACTGGTTCGTTCCTGCCCGAGAATTGGAGCGAAACCTATGCAACCGCTGACATCGTCGACTATGACGGAGTTGCGCGCGTCAAGGTCGGCCGCGAATTTCTGCTTCGAAAATGACGGCGACCATGTCCGGTACAGCCTTGTTGCTTGTCCATCAGAGTGAATCTGACACCGGCCGTATCGGTGTGATGCTCGCCAACCGCGGCTTTGAAATCGAGCGTTGTTGTCCCTGTGCCGGCGATATCCTGCCGCAGGACGCCGCCGCTTACGACGTTGTGGTTTCCTACGGCGGTCCGATGAGTGCCAATGACTGCGGGATTGACGGTATCAGGAATGAGCTGAACTTCATCCCGACTGTGCTGGCAGCCGGTATTCCGTTTATCGGTCTCTGTCTCGGCGGCCAGTTGCTGGCCCGGGCACTCGGGGCCCGGGTTTCGCTGCACCCCCGGGGTTTGGTCGAGGCCGGCTTTATGCGGATCCGTCCGACCGCGGCCGGTCGGGACTGGTTCGTTGAGTCCGACATGTTTTATCAGTGGCACCGCGAAGGCTTCGAGGTGCCTGATAGTGCGACATTGCTGGCGACCGGCGATGTCTATCCTAATCAGGCTTTCATCTATGGGGATAATGCGGTCGCAACCCAGTTCCATCCAGAGGTCACGCGCGACATGATCGATCGCTGGACGATGCATGGAGCGCATCAACTGGGGCAGGGCGCGGCGCAACCGTGTCGGGCGCATATCGTCGGTTGGACTCTGTATCAGGCACGGGTCGGCCGCTGGGCTGCTGCCATGCTTGATCGGTTAGGGCTTTAAGTGTCTGAATCATAATGATATCAATTAGTGACAGTGACTTGCATGCGTCAGAGGCGGCGCATGGGAACACGGCTCAGAGCCAGCTGGAGCCAGGCGAGGGAGCTGACGATGGATGAGGATTACAGTGTGGGTATGTATGGTGTCGCTGATCTCTTGGTCAAACAGTTCGACGACGTGATTGTCGTGATCTCGCAGCTGCGGATTGCCAGCAAGGTCAACCCTTGCAGTGCCATCGGCATGTATCGCCGGCTCTACAATGCCGAGGTTGAGAGCCGTACGGCACAGCAAACGCTCGGGTTTGACTCAGGCGTGTTGCACCTGCAGAATCCGTATAGTGGACAAGAGACGATCATCGAGGACATTGACATGGTCGTTTATGCGACGCCGTGGGTCGTGCGCGACGGAATAGCCAGACTACTGAACCTCTTGCAAAATTCCTGTCCCCAGGGTCCGGTGAGCCCGGATCGGTCGGTTGATCCCGGTCACCTCTGCACCTGGAGGTCGGAATCCATGGATTCGCGGTGTCTCATCAGAGATGATGAGACCGAACAGGGACCTTTGTGGACATCGGGACACGCCTCTCCGGGCCACTCTCTTCGAGAGGGCCGTGAAGGGTCGGCATGCGTTGTCGGAGCCGCGCTATGGGGCGGCGAGACGTATCAACGGGTCAGCCGCCAGGGCCAGGATGCCGAACATGAGATGGCAGGCGACCTTGGAATGTCCGCGGACGCGGACATGGCGCCCGCCACACTCATCCTTGAGGCGGGTGTTGGTCCTCTCGACACCGGACCGGATCCGGAACCGCACGGTCTCGGGATCGACATGGCCTATTGCACGCCGGGCCCGGGCCTCCCGGTCTCGCTCCTCCTTGAGGTCCTTGTCCCGGCGCGGATTGACATCGATGATCGGAACATGGCCAAGCCGTTCGCTCATCTGGTGGATCTCCCTGGCATCATAGGCCGCGTCCATGAGATCGTAGAGATTGGTCACACGCCCGGCGGTCATCATCGCCAGCGGGATCGCGACCTGGCTGTCATGGACGGATGCCGCGGTGAGGACGGTACTCAGCGGCACCCCGCAGTCTGCTGTGTCGATATGCAGCTTGTAACCGCGCCAAGCCTCCAGGACCCCCTTGGCAGTCTTCTTTGCCCCATGATCGCAGACCTTCGGCAGCGCGTCGAGCCTCTCATCGAGATCCATCCCGTTCGCTTGCTGTTCGAGACGCCCAGGCTCCTTCGTCCTCTCCGCGCCCTTGCGGGGCCGGCCGCGCTTGCGGTTCGGCGTCCTGGCCTTCGGCTTCGGGGCCGGCGTCTCCCGGGCCTCGATGGCCGTCGGGTCCCGCGACACGTGGCCGATGAGCGCGTCGCCCAGTGTCTCTGCAACCAGAGCCGCGTGCATCCTCTCCGGAAGACGGGACTGCGACCATTCGGCAAACGCCCGCGAAAACGTCGCTTCACTCGGGATCTTCGCGACACGCGACCAGCCGCACAGTCGGCGCAACGTCGGGTCCACTTTGAGCCTGTCGATCAGGTGGCGGGTCGTCGGCAGATCCCATACCGCCTTGGCGATGAAGCCACGGGCCAGCGCCTGGCGATCCTCCCGGGGCCGACCCGGACCGGTCCACACCCCATCGACGAAGCCCTCCACCTTGACGAGATCGAGAGCTGTCACGAAGCGCTTGTGCGTCTCCAGGAGAGGACCGACCGCCTCGGCCAACGCAGGGAAAAGTTCCCCTTGAAATCGGCGCCAGAGATCGGATAGGGTCGAGCCAAGGGTCATCGGGGTCACCTCCTCGGTATCTTGTTATTGTGGAAACACAACAGACCACGGGGTGGCCCCGAAACCCAGGCCCTCGACAAGGCAAAAAACCGGTCGGGCCGGCAATTTTGCAAGAAGCTCTACTGGATGGATTACCGGTGCATCTGACCGACGATCGTAGGTCGCCGCGCGAACTGCATGCTGTGATTCAGAGCGAGCATTTACTGGCGGAAACATTGTAATCGTCGGGCCTGTGGCATGGCGGCAGCAGGAGCATGTGGTTCAGGTGGGGAGGATACAAGACGCATCGGGGACTATTTGGTTCCGGAGAGAAAGTTCCGGGACAGGAAGAGGCAAGGACTTGATCGTGCTTTCCGGCGTACCGCCTGTTGTCTAAAGTAGATCTGAAAATTGATCGGCGGGTCCAACCGAGCAATCAAGATAACATTGTCTCGGTGAACACCTGACAGTCCGAGGTGCCGTCCGCATGGGCCACGCCGTCCGACTTGACAGACGCGGCCCTGGATAGTTCCGTCAGTTTACCAGATAGCATCAAGGATACCGCGCGCTCTTTTCGGCACGCCCCGTTGTCGATACGCCATCGGATCCCGACTGGTCAGGCAGTCCTGGCGTTATGCGATGTTCGTGACACTTGCGGTTCGGATTTCAAGACGACAGGCTAACGTAAACACCGTAAAGATGGAGACGATCTGATGTTCGATGGCAACCCCGCTCCCGGATTTCGACAGCATCCCGGCCGCAAGTTGATCTACAGCCGCACCCGCTCCAGAGTACGCGTCATTTTAAACGATGTGACGATTGCCGACACGACGAATGCCGTCAGATTGGCAGAGGCTGATTACCCAGCTGTCTACTATATTCCCAAGTCGGACACCCGAATGGATCTGGCTCGGCGGACGGACCGTTCGACTCATTGTCCGTACAAGGGCGATGCGTCCTACTGGAATCTGGATCTGGGCGATAAAATTGCGGAAAATGCGATGTGGGCTTACGAGCATCCGTTCGACGAGGCGGTGCTGATAGGGAACCATGTTGCGTTTTATTCCGAGAAAATCGACTATATTTCATTCCATCCTTCCTGATTCTCCTTATCGATTCTTTAGTATAATGCCCGCTTGGGATTCGTCGCAAGAAGTCCGATGATTCCGCCTGAGAGCGCGATACGCACGATCTTGTTGACCTTCATGTTCTTTATTCCCCGTGCATGATAAAAAAGCCTGTATAGGAGAGATCGCCTTGTCAGCCCAATCTTATATTTTCCAACAAAATCACCGAAACCGCTTATGCACGTAGCTCCGGTTGCGAGAGTTTGCCGCGAGAAGTTGACTCCTACCGGTCCATTTGGACGGTTTTCGATCAACATGTTGATCAAGCCGGAACCAAGTGCATAAGCGGTCACCGAAAATGTGGGACTATGTGCGCCGGATCGAAAATTGTTTTTCATAATCTATGCGTTATGGAGAATATCAAACGACAAGGTGCCAACTTGGGTTGACGACCACGCACGCCATTCACTAGAGTATCCCGAGGAAGACCAAGGAAGACAGAAATCTCACGCGACGCCTGACCCGGGCCGAATTGCTTCGCTACCTTCAGGGATCCCGTTGGCCGCCCTTGTTTTAATCTCGTCCTCTCGATAGAAACGGAGATGAAGGTGAGCGCAATGTACCGCGCAGCGCTGAGAATGCGGATCAAGAAACACCAGAACTGCACAGGTGCTCATGACTGATCCGCGTCCGCTGTTTCAAGATACCATTCTGCTGATCCTGAAAACTGCGCTGCGCGATCTTACTGTGGAACGAATTCGATCTCAACTGGCGAAGGCCGGATCGGTTGCCGGCAAGGACGAGGTTGTACGCGCGCTCGCGCATATGAAGGAACGCCAACTGGAACTCGGCGTGACGCGGCGCTGGGTTGTCCGCCACGACTCGATGAGGGCGGAGAGGGTTAGATATGTGACTTCGAGCGCTTCGGATGAGTATCTGGTTTCGATCCCATGCCAAGCGGTCGCGGGTGAAGAGGTCGTGGTGGAACCGGAAATGCTTGTGTGAAGAATCGGGACCAGCATAGAGCTACTAAGACAACTTCTGCCGTACTATCAAGAGGCATTGAGAGCCGGCGACAGTGGTTCACCCCAAGCTTTTGCGAACCAGTATGGAGATAGTTTCGGATTGCTGGAACCGGACAAGCCCTGGTGGCCGACAGCCGAACGAGGCCGCACGCTCATCGTTCCGCTGCGAAAATTACCGGACGGTCTGCGATCTCTTCTGGCAAGACAACACAGTCGACATCTGCTCTCGGGCTACCCGTTACACATGGTGGCGCCGCGCAACGCGGATAGCGACATCCTTAATCCGGCCTGTTTCGGTCTTTCGCTGTCGTTATGAGCAGACCGATACCCATCTACGAATAAATGTTCCAGTTGTCCGGCCAACGATCGTTCGGGACTGGATGCGAGACCAAGTGAACTATGGCGGCTGGAATGCATCACGCCTATTGAGCTGGCTCTTGATAGAGGATGAAACGGCAGGTCTTCAGACGGAGGATGACGCCGAGGCTCCAGAATTTCTTGAGATCCCCATTTTTGCTGCTCGAATGGAGTCGGTTGCTGGAAAAGCCGGGCAACAAAGGCTTGTTCCAAGTGCTGTTGCCAGCCGTGTTCCGTGTAAGGGCGCAACCGACTATTATAACGGGAGCTTCTTGCAAAATTGCCGGCCCGACCGGTTTTTGCCTTCTCGAGGCTGATTTTGTTGTCGAGGGCCTGGGTTTCGGGGCCACCTCGTGGTATGTTGTGTTTCCACAACAACAAGATACCGAGGAGGTGACCCCGATGACCCTTGGCTCGACCCTATCCGATCTCTGGCGCCGATTTCAAGGGGACCTTTTCCCTGCGTTGGCCGAGGCGGTCGGTCCTCTCCTGGAGACGCACAAGCGCTTCGTGACAGCTCTCGATCTCGTCAAGGTGGAGGGCTTCGTCGATGGGGTGTGGACCGGTCCGGGTCGGCCCCGGGAGGATCGCCAGGCGCTGGCCCGTGGCGTCATCGCCAAGGCGGTGTGGGGTCTGCCGACGACCCGCCACCTGATCGACAGGCTCAAGGTGGACCCGACGTTGCGCCGACTGTGCGGCTGGTCGCGTGTCGCGGAGATCCCGCGTGAAGCGACGTTTTCGCGGGCGTTTGCCGAATTTTCGCAGTCCCGTCTTCCGGAGAGGATGCACGCGGCTCTGGTTGCAGAGACACTGGGCGACGCGCTCATCGGCCACGTGTCGCGGGACCCGACGGCCATCGAGGTCCGGGAGACGCCGGCCCCGAAGCCGAAGGCCCCGACGCCGAACCGCAAGCGCGGCCGGCCCCGCAAGGGCGCGGAGAGGACGAAGGAGCCTGGGCGTCTCGAACAGCAAGCGAACGGGATGGATCTCGATGAGATGCTCGACGCGCTGCCGAAGGTCTGCGATCACGGGGCAAAGAAGAATGCCAAGGGGGTCCTGGAGGCCTGGCGCGGTGACAAGCTGCCTATCGACACAGCAGACTGCGGGGTGCCGCTGAGGACCGTCCTCACCTCGGCATCCGTCCATGACAGCCAGGTCGCGATCCCGCTGGCGATGATGACCGCCGGGCGTGTGACCAATCTCTACGATCTCATGGACGCGGCCTATGATGCCAGGGAGATCTACCAGATGAGCGAACGGCTTGGCCATGTTCCGATCATCGATGTCAATCCGCGCCGGGACAAGGACCTCAAGGAGGAGCGAGACCGGGAGGCCCGGGCCCGGCGTGCAATAGGCCATGTCGATCCCGAGACCGTGCGGGTCCGGATCCGGTCCGGTGTCGAGAGGACCAACGCCCGCCTCAAGGATGAGTTTGGCGGGCGCCATGTCCGCGTCCGCGGACATTCCAAGGTCGCCTGCCATCTCATGTTCGGCATCCTGGCCCTGGCGGCTGACCAGTTGATACGTCTCGCCGTCCCATAGCGCGGCTCCGACAACGCATGCCGACCCTTCACGGACCTCTCGAAGAGAGTGGCCCGGAGAGGCGTGTCCCGAGGTCCACAAAGGTCCCTGTTTGTTCTCATCGTCTCTGATGAGACACCGCGAATCCATGGACTCCGACCTCCAAGTGCAGAGGTGACCGGGATCAACCGACCGATCCGGGCTCACCGGACCCCGGGGGCAGGAATTTTGCAAGAGGTTCTGATGACTGTATTTTCGGTGAAACTAGCCGCTACTGCCATTATTTCGAAGATCGTTTCAGATGGATTGCCAATGCCCCCTGATGGCCGTCCTCTATACCGCTATCCGCTATCCTCAGAAACTTTCTCAGAACTAGAGGAAGCACTGCGATCGCACGTTGAAACGGGTGGGATCCCGGAACTCGTCGCTCCGGAGTTCGTGTTTTGGGCTGCCGAACATGTACGGGCGAGATTTCCCGGTGGGCTATTGAGTTGGGCCTTCGTTCTCGACCCATTGGGTCTACCGCCCGACGATCAAAAACTCGGCCGGGATCTGGCCGAGAAAGGTCTGTCGTGGTGGAAACGGCAGATCAGGAAATCAGACGCTGGCCATCGCATGTTCCTTTACAGCCTCATGGCCGAAGGCGGGTTTCCAGAAGCGCTTCTGAAAGAGCCTGGACTCTACCGCAATGTGGTTATGGGCCTGCTGGCCGAAATCGAGGCCGAAGACGTATCCGCTGCTGAGCCATGGGCAGAGCAGATAGCCTCGCGTTGGACATCGCGACTTCCGCAAACGTTTCAAAGCACGGACATCACACGCCTCTTGGCCGAGCTTGCTATGTCTCTTGCCAAGCTGCGTGCGATGCCGCCTGGCGATCTACCGAAGGTGGCGGCCGAGCAATGGTTGAACAGATGAGCTTCTTGCAAAATTGCCGGCCCGACCGGTTTTTTGCCTTGTCGAGGCTGATTTTGTTGTCGATGCCCCCGATGACCCTTGGCTCGACCCTATCCGATCTCTGGCGCCGATTTCAAGGGGACCTTTTCCCTGCGTTGGCCGAGGCGGTCGGTCCTCTCCTGGAGACGCACAAGCGCTTCGTGACAGCTCTCGATCTCGTCAAGGTGGAGGGCTTCGTCGATGAGGTGTGGACCGGTCCGGGTCGGCCCCGGGAGGATCGCCGGGCGCTGGCCCGTGGCGTCATCGCCAAGGCGGTGTGGGGTCTGCCGACGACCCGCCACCTGATCGACAGGCTCAAGGTGGACCCGACGTTGCGCCGGCTGTGCGGCTGGTCGCGTGTCGCGGAGATCCCGAGTGAAGCGACGTTTTCGCGGACGTTTGCCGAATGGTCGCAGCCCCGTCTTCCGGAGAGGATGCACGCGGCTCTGGTTGCAGAGACACTGGGCGACGCGCTCATCGGCCACGTGTCTGAGGGACCCGACGGCCATCGAGGCCCGGGAGACGCCGGCCCCGAAGCCAAAGGCCGGGACGCCGAACCGCAAGCGCGGCCGGCCCCGCAAGGGCGCGGAGAGGACGAAGGAGCCTGGGCGTCTCGAACGGCAAGCGAACGGGATGGATCTCGATGAGAGGCTCGACGCGCTGCCGAAGGTCTGCGATCACGGGGCAAAGAAGACTGCCAAGGGGGTCCTGGAGGCCTGGCGCGGTTACAAGCTGCATATCGACACAGCAGACTGCGGGGCGCCGCTGAGGACCGTCCTCACCTCGGCATCCGTCCATGACAGCCCGGTCGCGATCCCGCTGGCGATGATGACCGCCGCGCGTGTGACCAATCTCTACGATCTCATGGACGCGGCCTATGATGCCAGGGAGATCTACCAGATGAGCGAACGGCTTGGCCATGTGCCGATCATCGATGTCAATCGGCGCCGGGACAAGGACCTCAAGGAGGAGCGAGACCGGGAGGCCCGGGCCCGGCGTGCAATAGGCCATGTCGATCCCGAGACCGTGCGGATCCGGATCCGGTCCAGTGTCGAGAGGACCAACGCCCGCCTCAAGGATGAGTTTGGCGGGCGCCATGTCCGCGTCCGTGGACATTCCAGGGTCGCCTGCCATCTCATGTTCGGCATCCTGGCCCTGGCGGCTGACCCGTTGATACGTCTCGCCGTCCCATAGCGCGCTCCGACAACGCATGCCGACCCTTCACGGACCTCTCGAAGAGAGTGGCCCGGAGAGGCGTGTCCCGATGTCCATAAAGGTCCCTGTTTGGTCTCATCATCTCTGATGAGACACCGCGAATCCATGGATTCCGACCCCAGGTGCAGAGGTGACCGGGATCAACCGACCGATCCGGGCTCACCGGACCCTGGGGACAGGAATTTTGCAAGAGGTTCAGATATCAGCTGGATTGGATCTCGACCGTCCCGTTGCGCATGACGCCGGAAATCGCGGAAAGTCTGATACGCCCCGCCCTTCGGGCCGATCGCGATGTTCGCCCCGTCGCTGCCGGGCCGCTATGCGGACGGGAACTGCGACGCGGCGAAACGGGGTGCTGGCAAGGCTATTTGACCCTCCATAACGATGGATGGCTGCCAGTGCGACATTTCCCCAATGCCAAGGATCTGAGGCTCCGTCTGCTGCCGACGAAAGCAAAATTTGCCGAAGGGTAAATTACAGCGCCGTGCCCGACGGTGAAGGTTGGCAGTCTCGCCGTTCGGGACAAGCCACAAGGACAGAGTTCCCGTACCCGATCGAGACTCCCTTTGCCCTTTCGACCTACGCCGACGGTCAAGCGAAAGGAGAGGCGGTCATTGATTCCGGCGTTCCGGACCCGAGAGAAATGCCCAGTTTTTGGCAAGCAACCGATGTAAGCGAGGAAGCAGAAACTGACCGTTTGAAGCCACTTACGGGCGCGGGGCGCACGCGAGCGCTCTGTCTGTGGCTTCTCACTTCCGACGATGAGGAGCCGGAGACCGATGCGGGCTTAACGCTTGATGAGATTGAATCCGCGCCGTATGGGTTTCTCTGGCGGATCTCGGGGAAGGGCGTGCTCCTGGTTGGGGACAGGCGCTATCGAATCGAGACGAAGGCTGAGAACGATGCGCCCGAGGCCCAGCTCTTCGCGTTCGGCATGACTCTCTCAGGCTGGCGCGCGGATGGACACATTCCGGTGCACAGCGGAGATGTGGCCATTCACGGACAGATAGGTACTGGTTTTCCCAGGCAAATCCCGGAACCGGAGCTCAGACGCATCAAGGGACGAGCCCTCGGAGCCGAGGTCGTCGAATGGGTGAAGGAAGATGAAACGCTGGCGCGAATCCGCCTAATTCGTTTTCCGACCTCTATACATTTGGGTCTACGCGAAGAAGCGGCTGGTCAGCTTGCATTCACGGCCGATGGTCTGGAACCGAATTGGCAGCTCAAGCTCAACGCAGGCGAGCATGAAGCAACAGGTGAGCAGAAAGACAGGACGGTGCGACTGATGCTCGAGACGTCCGGAAGGACACCGGGTCTTGTCCGGTTGAGGCTGTCTGAGCCCGCGACAGGCCGCGCCCTGGAGCTTCAGACCGCTTGGCCGGCACGAACCGGCATGCTTCTCGATCCGAAAGGCGTCCGACTCGATCAGAAGCAACCGGTTTCTGTTGAAGCGTTAAAAGGTTGGCGTGCCCTAGTGTCCTGATTCCAAAGTTCGTACCGTTATGATGTTGCGGCTGCAGCGGTTTCGAGGGTCCTGAGGCAGAAGCGCTTGATGGACGCCAGGATTTCATCGGCTGTCTTGTGCCAGCGGAAGGGCTTGGGGTCCTCGTTGACGGTGTCGATGTACCCGGTGATCGCCTGCTCCAGCTCGACGGTCGATCGGTGAACCCCGCGCCGGATCTGCTTCTCTGTCAGATCGGCGAAGAAGCGCTCGACTTGGTTGAGCCACGAGGCAGAGGTCGGGGTGAAGTGAACATGCCAGCGCGGTCGCCGGGCGAACCCGTCGCGGATCGTCTTCGTCTTGTGGGTCGAGTAGTTGTCCATGACGATGTGGATCTCGAGGTCGGGCGGCACGTTGGCCTCGACGTGATCCAGGAACTTGCGGAACTCCACGCTGCGGTGGCGCCGATAGCACTGTCCGATGACCTTGCCTGTGGCGACGTCAAGGGCTGCGAAGAGCGAGGTCGTGCCGTTGCGCTTGTAATCGTGAGTGCGCCGCTCGACCTGCCCCGGGCGCAGCGGCAGCAGCGGCTGGGTGCGATCGAGGGCCTGAACCTGCGATTTCTCGTCCACGCAGAGGACCATGGCATGCTGCGGCGGGTCCACGTAGAGCCCCACGATGTCGCGCGTCTTGTCCACGAAGTAGGGGTCTGCCGAGAGCTTGAAGGTCTCGCTCCTGTGCGGCTGAAGGGAAAAGGCTCGCCAGATGCGATTGACCGTCGACGGCGCATACCCCGTCGCCTGCGCCATCGAGCGCGTGCTCCATTGGGTCGCGTCACGAGGCTTCTCCTCAAGCGTCTTGCGCACCACCTCGGCCACGGCGTCGTCATCGATGCGCCGGGGACGGCCGGAGCGCGGCTCGTCGTCAAGCCCGTCAAGACGATGCTCTGCGAAGCGATTGCGCCACTTCCTGGCGGTCTGGCTGGTCACGCCCAGCACGCTCCCAATCTGCACATTGGTAAGCCCTTCGGCCGCCAGCAGCACGATGTGCGCCCGATCGGACAGGCCTCGCCAGACTTTGCGCCCGCGCGCCAGCCGCTCAAGCTCGTTGCGCTCGTCCGCGCTCAGCTTGATCTCCACCGAAAGTCGCATCACCATGCCCCCCGAATCGACACCACCCCCTTAACAATACGAACTTTGCGTACAGGACACTAGCCCCGGATGGAACGCTCGGCGATCTCGAACTGCATCTCAGAAAACATCGTCGGATTTCCCTGCCACTAGTGGGCGAGGTATCGCTTGCGAGCAATGTGCCCTTGATCCAGGCGATGCTGGCGCAAGGCGGGCCGGACGCCCAGGTCGACTTGAGTCTCGTCGTTTCCGGGCTGGAAAGTCCCAGACTGGAGATTCGTCGCTATCACAATCTGGCGGTCGTAGATGAAGGGACCTTGCGCATGGGTCTCGAAAGGGATGCGCCGGTCGTACCCGAAACCGCCCTGACCTCTCAACTGAACAGGGCGCGCCAGGCAATCCTTCATGCGACAAATCTGAGCAGTGCGGATCGGGTCGGACCAATCGAGACCGGGGCTTCGGTCGATCTTGAAGAATATCTCGGAGAGTCGGAAGAGCCTTGGCTGATCCAGTCCTGCCTTGAGGGACAGGTTCAACGTGCGGTGGTGTGGAGCCCGCACACAGTGCCCCAAACCTCCCGAGAAGACCGGATCGAAGCCTACGTCGAGCAATGGCGGCAGCTTGCTGCCGCCCCCGATGATCCTGAGTGGGATCGATCGTGGCGCCTTATCTCGGTCGCTCGACAAGGCGGCGACGCAGGCGTGCTGGATCGGGTTCAGGCGCTCGCCAAGGTGCCGGTCGCTGTTATTTCACTGGCCTTACGTGTCCCTCTCAAAGAGCTTGGCGAAGTCCTGGCCATGGAGTCAGAGTCTCCGATTTTCTGGCCGACTCTGGTGGTTTCGGATTTTGCCAAAGCAGTCAAGGCCGAGCACGCACGACAAGTGCAGAAGCTGGCGCCGTACTTCGACAGTGCTGAGACTGAAACCGAGGCGGACGGTCAGCTTGCCCGACGGATCGGGGATATTCTGACGCTACGGTCGGAATTGGCGGGTCATTTGTGTCGAGCACTGGTCGATTCCGCGCTGTTCAACAAGATTATGTGCAAACGCGACTTTCAGGAAAACCTGAAGCGGTGCCTCATTCCCGCTCCTGCGGATAGTTTGGCGGAGGCTGCCCAAGAAGCCGCGAAGCGCTTCGACCGGTTACCCTAGATAGTGTCGTCATGAGTGATGTTTATCTGTCCTATCTGTCGAACTCACTCGATGGTTCCTGGAGGCGACTCATGGGATTGGCTCATCGGCGTCACGACATTTCGGATAGGGTCTGGCTGTTGCTGGAGCCTCATCTGCCTGACCGAGCGGGACGTTGGGGTGGGGTGGCGCAGGATAATCAACGGTTCATTAATGCGGTCTTGCTGGATTCTGCGCACCGGCGCTCCCTGGCGTGATTTGCCGCCGGACTATGGAGGCTGGAAAAATACCCATCGTCGGTTCTGTCGCTGGCGGGACAAGGGGCTCTGGGGGGCGTTGCTGGAGCCTCTGGTGGATGAGCCGGACGATGAGTGGCTGATGATTGACGCCAGTCATCTCAAGGTCCATCCCCATGCGAGCGGTGCGGTCGGCGGCAATCAGGCGATGGATCGCACAAAAGGGGGCTGAACACGAAACTGCACCTGGCTGTGGACGCGCATGGGATGCCGGTGCGGGTGTTGGTGACCGAGGGGACGGCAGCAGATTGCAGTCAAGCGGTCGAGCTGATTGAAGGGATAGATGCCGAGTCCTTGTTGGCGGACAAGGCCTATGACACGACTGCCATTCTGTCTTATTGTGAGGAGCATGAAGTCATTGCGGTGGTTCCGCCGAAGCGCAACCGCAAGCACCCCAGAGCGTATGATGTCCATCTCTACCGGCGCCGGCATTTGGTGGAGAACGCCTTTCTGTGGCTCAAGCGTTGGCGTGGGATTGCCACGCGATACGCCAAGAATGCCGCATCGTTCCTCGCCGCGGTGCAGATTCGGTGTCTGGCGCTCTGGGCTGGTATTTCGTGACGACACTATCTAGTGGATTGATTCCCGTTTGGAACCCTCTTTTTCTTGCGGCGATGATGGTATCGGGATCGGCGGTCCAGACGAAGGGCCTGGCTTCGGTGGTGTCGTGTTCGTCGATGAATCGGCGGATGGCGTCCTGGATGTCGCGTTGAGAGCGGCAGGCGCCGTATTTGAGACGGCGTCGTGTCAGCTTGGCGAAGACGCCTTCGACCGCGTTCAGCCACGCGCTCGAGGTGGGGGTGACGTGGAAGGTCCAGTGCGGATGGCGTGCGAGCCAGACCTGGACTTCCTTGTGCTTGTGAGTGGCGTCGTTGTCGAGGATGGCATGGACCGGGATGCCGGCGGGTATCGTGTGCGCGATGCGGTTGCGGCATCTCGGGAACGCCTGGTGGCGATGCCGACTGGCGTGCTGGCCGATGACCGTGCCGTCGAGCACGGTCAGGGCGGCGAACAGCATCGTCGTGCCGTTGCGCCTGAAATCATGTGTCATGGTAGCGCCGCGGCCTTTCTTCAGCGGCAGGCCGGGCTGTGTGCGGTCAAGTGCCTGACTGTGCGACCTGTCATCGATCGACAGCACGACCGCGTGAGCCGGCGGCGCAACGTAGAGGCCGACGATGTCGGTCAGCGTCTCGAGGCAGGCGGGATCGTTCGAAAGCGTGAACGGCCGCCAGCGGTGCGGCATCAGGCCATGCGCCTGCCAGACCGCCCAGACCCTCGAAGCGGCATCCCCACAGCCTTCGCCATCGCCCGCAGCGTCCAGTGGGTCGCCGCGTGAGGCGGCGAGGTGTGGGTCAACCCTATGATCTTCGCCACCGGCTCAGGAGCCGGAGGTGTCTTGCCCGGCGGACGCGTCTTGTCCCGCAGAAATCCGTCCACACCGTCTTCCATAGAAGCGGTCCTGCCAGCGCCAGACACTGTTCTTCGCCTTGCCGGTTTCTCTCATGATGGCCATCGTGCCGAGCCCGTCGTCGCTCAGAAGAACGATGCGCGCCTGCCAGACGTGCTTCTGCGGGCTCTTCGGGTCAGAGACAACCGTTTCAAGGCGATGCCGGTCGCCTGAAGTGAGCGTGAATGAAACACCAGGGCGCATCTCGCAGACCTCCGTGATCGGTAAATCAGAAGAACCGCTTATGCATGTGGCTCCGGTGGCACACGATGTTGCCCCCGATGTCGACTATTCCCGGCACGCCAAACGCTGCATGTGCGTTTCACCGGAGCCACGTGCATAAGCGGTTCAGAAGAATACAATAACGGATATCTCTGTAACGATTAATCCACTAGTTTTAGGTCAGGCTCTCAGCGTGAATCAGCAATGAACGACCGCGCGACAGGGGCCGGGCTTCCGGAAGCTTGCGAGGCAGCAGGACGAGCAGACATCCCGGAAAACGATGAACTACGCGGTTGTATCGCCAGGGTTACCATCGGAGACGGCTGGGACGTTTTGCGCGCCAAAACATCCAGCACTGCCCGTGCCACCGGGCAGAGCGCCCCGAGCGTTAGCCACCCAGCCAGTCAGTTCGGCGCGACTCCGCTTCATCCGTCCCGGTCCGCCTCGTCCGGGGTCTGCAATTCCCGCGGCAGCTTGAAGTAAACCGACTCGTCGGGACCGTCCATTTCAGTCACGGCGATGTCGTACGACGTGCCGAGATGGTCGATCATCTCCTGCACCAGAAACTCCGGTGCGGATGCTCCGGCAGTGATGCCGACAGCCTGCTTGCCGTTCAGCCATGCCGGGTCGACCATGCCGGCATCGGACACGAGATGGGTTTCGACACCGGCCTCGTTGCCGATTTCGCGAAGACGATTTGAATTCGAACTGTTGCGGGCGCCGATCACCAAAATCAGGTCGACATCGGTTGCAAGCGCGCGAACAGCGGTTTGACGGTTCTGGGTCGCGTAACAGATACCATCGATTTCGGGCCCGGCGATGCCGGGGAACCGGTCCTGGAGGGCGGCAATGATGTCCCGGGTATCATCGACGCTGAGAGTCGTCTGGGTGACATAAGCCAGACGATCCGACGATGCCGGACGCAAGGCCGCGACCTCTTCGACGGTCGAGACCAGATGCACGGGCCCGTCGACCTGTCCCATGGTTCCGATGACTTCCGGATGGCCGGAATGGCCGATCAGCACCACATCGTAACCCTGGCGCGCAAAGCGCCTGGCGTCGTTGTGGATTTTCCTGACGAGAGGGCAGGTCGCATCGATCACATGCAGGTTGCGCCGCACGGCATCAGTCTCGACCGACGGCGCGACGCCGTGCGCACTGAACACGGTGATGGCACTATCCGGAACCTCGTCGAGCTCTTCGACGAAACGTGCGCCCTTGCGGCGGAAGTCGTCAACGACATGCCGGTTGTGCACGATTTCATGGCGGACATGGACCGGCGCTCCGAATCGTTCGAGGGTCCGTTCGACGATATCGACGGCGCGGACAACCCCGGCGCAAAACCCGCGCGGCCGGGCCAGAACGATGCGCAATGCCCGTCGTGTCATCCACCTGTCTCCCATATCGGCTGGACGGGCAGTCTAACACGGCTCCGCGGCCGGGGCTACGATCGACGGACCACGACGGAAATCCGCGGAACCGGGTGCCGGAACCTAGTCGCGTGATCCGGCATTTTACGCTTGCCTTATCCGGTCCGCGAACAGTATGATTTTCCGGCGTTATGATACAATATACTATCATGACGCCGATTACGGAACGGGGTCGGTAAATGGGCGACCATCCTGCGAGGCGCGATCATATCGGAGCCACAGTGGCGGTGGTCACGGCCTATCTGTCGAACAACACCGTTCCGGCCGAAGATGTGCCGCGATTGATCGAAACCGTACATCAGACCCTATCCGAGCTTGGTCCTGCAGATGACGGGGCCGAATCCGGATCGCCCGAACCGGCGGTCCCGATTTCCGAATCCGTAACGCCCGACTACATCGTTTGTCTGGAAGATGGAAAACGCCTGAAGATGCTGAAACGGCATCTCATGGCCGCATACAACATGACACCGGACGAATATCGGAGTCGTTGGGGCCTGCCTGCCGACTATCCGATGATTGCGCCAAACTACGCGAAGCAGCGGAGCAATCTCGCCAAGCAAATCGGTCTGGGCAGTAGCGGGCGTGGTTTACGCAAGTGAACGACGAGGGTCGGCGCGCCGGGTCGTGCATGGGCACCGGATTTGCCATCTGTCAAGGCTGTCTGAATGATTTCGCAAAGGGCGAGGGTAGCGTGTTAGACTGTTTTTCTGCGGACCGTGGACAATAATCGGATTGGCCGGGTTTTCTGGAATCGACATGACAGGTTCGAAAGCTTCGCCTCCCTCAGAAACCGCGCCGGAGCAGACATCCCGGACCACGCTCCCGATCGTCATCCGGTCGGGTTCGATCGAGGTTCGCTTGGCGCTGAACGAATCCGAGATCGAGGCCGCCCAGACTCTCAGATATCGCGTTTTCTATGAAGAGATGGGAGCGATTCCGTCGCCCGAAATCGTTGCTCTCGGCCGCGATCACGACCGGTTCGACATGGCGGCCGATCATTTGCTTGTCATCGACCACGACAGCGAGGAAAAAGTGGTCGGAACCTATCGTATCATGCGGCGTCAGGTGGCCGAACTGCATGGCGGCTTCTACACGTCTCAGGAATTCGACATTTCAAAACTGCTCGCCGTCCCCGGCGAGATCATGGAGGTCGGCCGGTCCTGCGTTGATGTCCAGCACCGGACTCGCACGGCGATGCAACTCCTGTGGAAAGGCCTTGCGGCTTATGTCTTTCATCACCAGATCGAATTGCTGTTCGGCTGTGCCAGCTTTCCCGGTACCGACCCCGGCCAGCACGCGATGACCTTGTCCTATCTGCATCACAATTGCCAGGCGCCGGGTGAGCTGTGCCCACGGGCGCATGATCGCTACTATGTCGGAATGGACACTGTTGCGCCCGATAAGATCGATGTCCGGGAGATTCTGAATGGTCTGCCGCCGTTGATTCGCGGCTATCTCCGGCTTGGCGGTTGGGTGGGAGATGGCGCGGTCGTCGACCGGCAGTTCAAAACCACTGATGTCTGCGTCGTGGTGCGCACGGCGTCGGTCAGCGAACGCTATTTCAAGCACTACGTGCGAACCGTCAGGGACTCGCTTCCACAGTGACGACTGATCTGCCAGAAGCCGACTCCGACGACTTTGATGAAAACAGGCCGAGATCTGCCTATTGGGACCGTGCGTCCTTCACGGTACCAAGTTCGTCGCCGCATCTGTCGTCATTATTCCGCCTGTTCGCCTATGCCAGCGTCACCACGGCGTTGCTGCCGGTGCAATTACTGGCGCTTGCCTTCTGGCCACGCCTCGCCGACCGGATTCCCCGTTTTCATCACAGGCTGACGGCGTGGATCATCGGCATGACCATTGTCCGCGAAGGTCAGCCGTCGGCAGAACCGAGAACGCTCTTTGTAAGCAACCATGTCTCCTATCTCGACATTATCGTGCTGGGCGCCGTGCTTCAGGCTCGCTTTGTTGCCAAGAGTGACGTATCGGGTTGGCCGGTGTTCGGCACTCTGGCCCGGCTGTCTCGAACACTCTTCATCGAACGCCGAGCCAGCAGCGCACGCGGTGAGATCGAGCAGGTGCGGCGGCACCTCGAAAAGGGCGACCGGCTGATCGTGTTCCCGGAAGGCACTAGTGGTGATGGCATTCGCGTCTTGCCCTTCAAGAGTACCTTGTTCGCGGCTGTCGACGGGACCGATACGATCATACAGCCGGTATCGCTTCGTTATACCCGACTCAACGGAATACCGCTGGGCCGGGCGCTGCGCCCGCTCGTCGCCTGGTACGGGGAGATGGAAATGCTGCCCCATCTCTGGGTGGCCGTGTCCTGCGGTGCGCTTGAGGTGCGAGTCGTCTTTCATGAACCGGTTCGAGCGTCCCGATACACAGATCGCAAGAGCCTGGCCCGGCACTGCCACGCCAAGGTCGTCGCCGGCGCCGATTATGGTGTGCCGCCAGCGTCGAAATCGGCGCGCGAGGCTTGACTTGTCGATGGCGGATGCTAGCTTGTTCCCGTTTCAGACAGAGGGAATCGTGTCCAGACATCAGCGATGGCAAGCGGACAGCACGTTGAAGGATGCCGAATGACGGTATCAGACAGGCTATGCGATAAGGCTCGGAAAAAATCGCTTTTCATCAAGACCTATGGCTGTCAGATGAATGTCTATGACTCCGGTCGCATGACAGACATCCTGGCACGGTTCGGATACACCACCGTTGACAGTCCGGAGCAGGCTGATCTGATTATCCTCAATACCTGCCACATTCGCGAGAAGGCGACGGAAAAAGTGTTTTCCGAACTGGGCAGGCTGAGACGTCTGAAATCCAGTGCACACTCTGAAGGTCGCGACGTTCTGCTCGCAGTGGCCGGCTGTGTCGCCCAGGCCGAAGGTGCGGAAATCGCGGCTCGGGCTCCTTATGTCGATTTGGTGTTCGGTCCCCAGATCTATCATCGGTTGCCGGAAATGTTGTCGCGGGCGACCGCGCCGGGCCGGGCCGGGCTTCATGGTGCCAGCATTATTGAAACGGAATTTCCTGTCGAAAGCAAGTTCGACCATCTGCCGCAGGAAAGTTTATCAAAGGTCAATGCGTTTCTGACAGTGCAAGAGGGATGCGACAAGTTCTGTTCGTTTTGCGTGGTGCCCTACACGCGCGGCGCCGAGGCGTCGCGTCCGGTTACGGCGGTCCGCGAAGAGGCGGTTCGGCTGGTTGCGGGAGGTGCCCGCGAGATCACATTGCTGGGCCAGAACGTCAACGCTTATCATGGCACGGGTCCCGACGGCCATAGCTGGAATCTCGGGCGACTGATACGTGATCTGGCCGAAATCGACTACCTCGAACGAATTCGTTATACCACGTCACATCCGCGGGACATGGACGACGATCTGATTGCCGCCCATGGTGAAGTCCCGGCACTGATGCCCTATCTGCATCTCCCGGTGCAGTCGGGGTCCGACAGGATCCTTACGGCAATGAACCGGAAACATGACAGCGCCTTCTATCTGCGTCTGGTCGAACGGCTGCGCGATGTCCGGCCCGACCTAGCCCTGTCGTCGGACTTCATCGTCGGCCATCCCGGCGAGACCGGGGCGGACTTTGCCGACACGCTGCGTCTGGTGACCCGGGTCGGTTACGCTCAAGCCTACTCCTTCAAATACAGCCCACGCCCCGGCACACCGGCAGCGTCGGATGATCAGGTCCCGGAGACCGTGAAGACGGAACGCCTGCAATCTCTTCAGCAACTGCTCGCAAGTCAGCAACAGGCGGCCAATGTGGTGAGCGTGGGAACCGTACAACAAGTGCTTGTCGAACGTCGTGGCCAGCGGCCGGGCCAGTTGCTTGGGCGTGGGCCTTACATGCAGGCGGTCCATTTCGAGGGGCCGGAACGGCTGATTGGGACCGTTGCCGATGTCCGCATTGTTGCTGGCCATGCCAACAGCCTTGCTGGTCGTGTCCTTACCGATGATCTGGCTGGTGCCGCGCCGCTCCGGCCTTCCCGGCGAGTGGAGAAGGAGCGCACGTGAACGCGAAGGTCGGCGACGCCGGCAGAATGACCCTCGAGTTTGATGATCACAGGTTGCTGCCGCTCCTGTTCGGACAACATGACCGGAATCTGGCGCGCATCGAGCAGAAGCTCAAGGTGTCTCTCGCCTGTTTCGGGAATATCGTTGAGATCACCGGCGATACCAGTGCCGCGCCACTGGCCAAGGCGGCCCTTGAAGCCTTGTATTGGCGTCTCAAGAAAGAGGGTGGTGCCGGCATGATGGATCTCGGAGCGGTCGATGCGGCGGTCGTCTGGGCCGAACACTCGTCGGGTGCTGGCGGTCAGCCGGATCTCTCGAAATTCGACGATCCCGCAACCGCGCTGGAAACCTGGAAGCGGACATTGTCGCCGCGCTCGCCGAATCAAAGCTGCTATGTCCGGACGCTTCTCGGCTCTGAACTGGTGTTCGGCCTTGGTCCCGCCGGCACCGGCAAGACCTATCTTGCGGTTGCCGTGGCTGTGTCGATGTTGAAGCGGCGCATGATAGACCACATCATTCTGTCGCGGCCGGCGGTCGAGGCTGGTGAACGGCTCGGTTTTCTGCCCGGCGACATGCGCGACAAGGTCGATCCCTATCTGAGGCCGCTCTACGATGCTCTGTACGACATGATGTCAGCGCACCAGGTTGAACGTCTGCTCGGCAGCGGCGAGATCGAGGTTGCGCCCTTGGCCTTCATGCGCGGTCGCACGCTTTCAAATGCGTTCATGATCCTCGATGAAGCGCAAAATACGACACCGACCCAGATGAAGATGTTCCTGACCCGGATGGGCGACAACTCGCGCATGTGCGTGACCGGTGACATGTCCCAGATTGACCTGTCACCGGGAATCAAATCCGGCCTGCGCGACGCTCTTGAGGTCTTGCGGCTGGTTCCGGAGGTCGCCATTGTCGAATTGACGTCGGCCGATATCGTGCGGAATCACATGGTGCCCCGAATCGTCGAGGCCTACGAACGAAGGGCCCGAACCCCGCCTCCCGATGGTGGACCATGATCGACGGACGGTTGGCCGGCACTGCCGATTCGGAACCTGGCGCGGATACGCCGGCCGGCAGGGTGGCCGTCGTCGTTGATGATGCGGCTTGGCTGCGATCCTGTCAGGATATCCGTGCCGTCTGCGCCGATGCGGTGACAGCTGCGCTGGCCGGAGACCATGTGGACAGTGCGGTCGAAACCGGCGCAATCACCGTACTGCTCACCGGTAATGCGCATGTGCAGCAACTCAATCGCGATTACCGGGGCCTCGACAGACCGACCAATGTCCTGGCGTTCGAGGCGGCGCCGGTACCGGTGCCGGGTCTGCCGCACATCCTCGGCGACATCGTTCTCGGTTACGGAACAGTGCGCGCGGAAAGCCGCGAACGGGGCCAGCGGTTGCGCGATCATGTGCAGCATCTCGTGATTCACGGATGCTTGCATCTACTCGGCTTCGGCCATGACAACGATGACGAGGCTGGCGCCATGGAAGCGGTCGAAATTGCCCTTCTCGAAACGCTTGGTGTGGCTAACCCCTATGATCGGGACGGCGAAACCGCGGGAACACGGTCATGACAGGCGACGATGCGGCTGGCTTGCGAACCAATCTGCCGACTGCGAATGGGTTGCCACGGGGTACCGCTGCGGATGATCGGGCCGGCTTTGTCGGCGGTCTGAGGAAGATCTTGCGCGGCCTCATTCCGTTGCCGAATGGCAGTAATGCCCGTCATGCCCTTGAAGAACTGATCGAGGACAAGGGACCGGGCGAAGTCGTGATCGATAGCCATGAGCGAACCCTGATTCGCAATATCCTCGGATTGCGGGATATTGACGCGTCCGAGGTGATGGTGCCACGCGCCGACATTATCGCTGTCGAGGTCACGACCCCGATCCCGGATCTGGTCCGTCAGATGATCGAGGTCGCGCATTCGCGTATCCCGATCTATCGCGAGACTCTCGATGACGTGATCGGCATGGTGCATATCAAGGATGTTCTGGCCGAGGTCAACAAGGCGGAACCTGCCGCCCTCTCGGATCTCTTGCGTGATGTCCTGTTTGTATCACCGACAATTCGGGCGCTCGATCTGCTGCACCAGATGCGTCTGGCGCGGCACCATCTGGCCCTCGTCGTCGACGAGTTTGGCGGCACCGACGGCCTGATCACAATCGAGGATCTTGTCGAGGGAATCGTCGGCGAGATTACCGACGAGCACGATATCGAGGAACAGCCGAAGATCGTGCTCGAAGACGAGTGCACCGCCGTTGCAAATGCCCGGGCCACGGTCGAGGAGCTTGAAGCGGCCTCGAACGTCTCCCTGTCACGGCAGGACCGGGAAGAACCTGACACCATCGCCGGGTTCATCTTCAACATTGCCGGACGTATCGCCGAACGTGGAGAAACCATCAGACATGAGGAAAGCGGTCTCGAGTTCGAGATCATCGAGGCCGACCCGCGAAGGCTGGGATCAGTAAGAGTGCGCTGGCCGCGACCATCCGGCATCGATCACGTCAGGTGAGCGAACGCCATCGCAACGCCGGAACGATGGCCGCCGCGGTCAATCGGTCCGTGTCGGTATTCTGTCGGCTTTCCGTATCATTGGCCGCATTATCCGGCTGGCGTGGCGCCCTTGTGACTGTTGTGCTCGGGGGCCTGGCGACGACTGCGCTGCCGCCGCTGCATTTCCTGCCGGGACTGTTTGCCTTCGCTGCACTGGCCTGGCGGCTCGCCGGCAATTGCCGTCCGCTCGCCGCGGCAACGGCTGGCTGGCTGTTCGCGTTAGGTTATCATATTGCCGGACTGTACTGGATTTCGAACGCCTTGCTGGTCGGCGACGACAAATTCGTCTGGCTGGTCCCGTTGGCCGCCGTCGGCCTGCCGATGTTGCTGGCGTTGTTTCCCGCCATTACCTTTGCAGTCCTGCCCCGGATCAGTACCACGGCGTCGGAGCGAGCCCTAGCCGTCGTGTTGCTGTGGTGTCTGGCCGAGTATGCCCGCGGTCATCTTCTGACCGGCATGCCATGGAACCTGCCGGCTTATGCCCTCTCGGCGTTCGACAGCCTGAGCCAGGGCGCCGCTTGGTTCGGTGCCTACGGGCTGAGCCTGCTGGTGCTCCTGGCCGCCACCGCGCCGGCATTGCTGTTCGGGCCGGGCGGGATATCCGACCGTGCCATGCGGTTTGTGGGGGGCTTCTGTCTCGCGATCCCGCTGGTTCTATGGGTCGCCGGAGCGGTCCGGCTCAATGAGCTTGAGACCGGATTCGATACCGGATCGGTGATCCGTATCGTGCAGGGCAACATTGCTCAGAAGGATAAATGGAAGCGGCACCTGCGGTCGCGCCACATCGCCGGTTATCGCCGGCTGAGTACCCAGTCTGGCGCTGATCGGCGGGCGCCGGGGCTCGCTGCCGGTGCCACGCCGACAGTAGTGATCTGGCCGGAAACAGCGGTTCCGGCATTCATTACGGGTGACCCGCTGCTCCGTAAGGCCCTGGCGCCGGTCGTGCCGCCCGGAGGGAGTCTGGTTACCGGGGCGCCGACCTGGTCAGACACCGTCCCCCGGCGTCTCTACAATTCGATGGTTGTCCTGACCGGCAGCGGGAGCGTATCCGGGCGTTACGACAAGAGTCACCTGGTCCCCTTCGGCGAATACGTCCCGTTGGGGACATGGCTGCCGTTGCCGCGGATCGTCGAGAGATTTGCCGATTTCAGTCCGGGTTCCGGTTTGCGGACATTGACAATTGCCGGGCTCGGCGCCGTCAGTCCGCTGATTTGCTATGAAGTGATCTTCCCGGGGGCTGTGGTTGCCGGTCCTCCGGCGATCCGTCCTGATGTGCTCCTGAACCTGACCAATGATGCCTGGTATGGTCGCAGTTCTGGTCCCTATCAGCATCTCGCGATTTCCCGGATGCGGGCGATCGAGGAAGGATTGCCATTGATCCGGGCCGCGAATACCGGGATTTCGGGGATTTATGACGCATTCGGTAGCCCTGTGGTCGAAATTGCGCTCGACGAAACCGGTGTCGCCGATAGCTATCTGCCACGTCCGCTGGCCGGCCGGACGGTCTATGCGGTCTATCGCGATCTGGCCTTTCAGATCATGCTGGTTCTGTTGTTTGGGATTTTGGTTCTGCGCCGCCGCAAGGCTTGAACGGGGCGTGGCAGCGACTGGGTCCGCCGGCCGGACCCTTGTACCGGCCGCAAGCGCGCCGGGGACTGTTCCCTGAGCCGGCAACCACGTGACGCGACAGATTGCAGGAGCGGTGCGGCATTGTGTCGGCGCGACGCAGGAATTGTCTTGACCGGTCACGCGAAAATCGGCAATGACAGCCGATCCTAAGGGTCGGTAGTCGGCCCGGCAAAATTGACGGAGGAGCCAGGTGGGCCAGGGGAGCTACGTCTTCACAAGCGAATCGGTCTCCGAAGGACACCCGGACAAGGTCTGCGACCGGATTTCCGACACTGTCGTCGACCTGTATCTCGACGCCGATCAGAACAGCCGGGTTGCTTGCGAAACGTTAGCCACGACCAATCGCATCGTGATTGCCGGCGAGGTTCGCGGCCCGGCCAGCATCACGAAGGATGTCGTTGTCGCTGCCACCCGCGACGTGGTTCGCGATATCGGGTATGAACAGGATCGGTTCCACTGGCGTCATGTCGAAATCGATTACCTGTTGCACGGACAGTCGACCGACATTGCTCGCGGCGTTGACGCGGCCGAGAGCAAGGATGAGGGCGCTGGCGATCAGGGGATCATGTTCGGGCATGCCTGCCGCGAAACCGACGCCCTGATGCCCGCGCCCATTTATTATTCGCACGTCATATTGCGCCGTATGGCCGAAGCCCGGCGCGGCGGCAGCGTCGTTGGCCTGGGACCGGATTCAAAGAGCCAGATCAGCCTTCAGTACGAAAAGGGTCGCCCGGTACGCGCGACCTCGGTGGTGGTCTCGACACAGCATGATCCAGATCTTGACACTGATTCGGTTCGCGAGATTATCCGTCCGTTCGTCGAGGAGAGTCTCCCGGACGGCTGGATGTGCCCGGAAAGCGAGTTCTATGTGAATCCGACCGGCATCTTCGTCATTGGCGGGCCGGATGGCGATACCGGGCTGACTGGGCGGAAGATCATCGTCGATACCTATGGCGGCGCGGCGCCGCATGGCGGTGGTGCCTTCTCGGGCAAGGATCCGACCAAGGTCGACCGATCAGCCGCTTATGCGGCCCGCTGGGTGGCGAAGAATGTCGTCGCTGCGGGCCTTGCGGACAAATGCACGATCCAGGTGTCCTATGCGATCGGGGTCTCGAAGCCCCTGTCGATTCTGGTGAATACCTATTGCACCGGCCGGGTTGCGGACGAACACCTTCAGGGCTTTCTCGAACAGGAGGTCGATCTGTCGCCGGGGGCAATTCGCAAGCGCCTTGGCCTGAGCCGCCCGATCTACGCGCGGACCGCGGCGTACGGGCATTTCGGGCGGGAGCCGGACACCGATGGCGGATTTTCCTGGGAACGGCTTGATCTTGTCGATCTGTTTGCTTCGTTCGGAACGTGACCGGACCCGCAAAACCGCCGCATCATCGGAACGGAGACCACGCCGCCGGAACGCCGGCGACGATTTTTCGCGGCCGCCGGCGCGGCCGCCGGCTTCGGCCGGATATCCGGCGCCTGCTTGAAGAGCGGCTTCCCGGTTTTCGTATTTCTCCCGATGACGCGGCCCGGCATCTCGATCCGGAAGACCTTTTCGGGGCGTCGTTCAACGATCTGTGGATGGAAATCGGCTTCGGGGCCGGTGAGCATCTGGTCTGGCAGGCGTGCCATCATCGCGATATCGCATTCATCGGTTGCGAACCGTATATCAACGGCGTTGCCGGCCTGCTCCGGGCGGTCGTCATGGAAGGTCTCGATAATGTTCGCATTCTCGCTGACGATGTCCGGCCGTTCTTCCGGCGCTTGCCCGATGCCTGCCTCGGCCGGCTGTTCGTTCTGTTTCCCGATCCGTGGCCAAAACGCCGTCACCACGGCCGGCGACTCGTGCAATGGGAGACGGTAGCCGAGTTCCACCGGTTGTTGCGGTCTGGCGGGGAAGTGCGGTTTGCGACCGACGATCCGGATTATCTTCGCTGGATTCTGGTGCGGATGACGGCGTATCCGGGGTTCCGTTGGGAAGCCAGGCGGCCGGATGACTGGCGGCAGCAGCCGGAGGATTGGCCGGAGACCCGGTATCAGGTCAAGGCGCGTGCTGCCGGCCGGCCGCCGGCATTTCTGCGGTTCCGCAAACAGGCGTGGCACACGCAAAATGACTCTTCGGAAGAGGCGTAACGGGCGGGCGCGTAAAATCTGTTTGAACATGGCGCTGAACACGCTATAATCATAACCTGTTTTCCATCAACGTGAGACGTGCAGCAGGTGGGCCATGAGCCCACTGTTTCATTTTGATGACTGAATGCCGGATCAGGCCGGCGATAGCGGATGCCGGAATGTCAGACGATCTGCAGGAACAGGTCAGGGTATTGCTCGCTCCGCCGATCACGGCGATGGGCTATGATCTGGTGCGTGTTCGCATTACCAGCGGCCGGTGCCGGCGTTTGCAGGTGATGGTCGAGCGGGCTGACCGGAACGACATGACAGTCGAGGATTGTGCGGCGGTGAGCCGTGCCGTATCCGCGGAACTGGATGTCGGTGATCCGGTTGCCGGAGCTTATGATCTTGAAGTCAGTTCGCCGGGAATCGACCGACCGTTGATACGGCCGGCGGATTTTGAACGGTTCTCCGGCTTCGAGGCGAAGATCGAATTGCGGCGTCCGATCAAGGGGCGCAAGCGTCTGCGGGGAATACTGCTCGGTCTTGAGAAGGGCGATATGGTGTCGATGGAGTTGAGCGGATCCGGGCTGTCTATTCCCCATTCGGAAATTCGTGAGGCGAAACTGATCCTGACCGAGAGTTTGATCGAAGCCAGCCGTGTCCGCAGATTGTAAACAGAAGCGAGGTGAGCTAAGCCGTGGCAATGGAGATAGCAAGTTATCCGAATATCGAACTCATCCAGGTCGCGGATGTGGTCGCCCGGGAAAAGGGTATTGAGCGCGATGAGGTGCTCGACGCCATGGAACAGGCGATCCAGAGGGCCGGGCGTTCCATTTACGGATACGGCCACGATATCCGGGCCGCGATCGACCGCAATAGCGGTGAGATCCGGCTGACCCGGTGTACCGAGGTCGTGGAAACCGTCGAAGACGATGTCACCCAGATCGACCTTGCCGAGGCGCAGCGCCGCAACCCGTCACTGACGGTTGGCGACATCATTTCCGAGCCGTTGCCGCCGATCGACTACGGCCGGATCGCGGCCCAGTCGGCCAAGCAGGTCATTGTTCAGAAAGTACGGGAGGCCGAACGGGCGCGCCACTACGAAGAGTTCAAGGATCGTGTGGGCGAGATCGTCAACGGCATGGTCAAGCGTGTCGATTTCGGCAATGTCACGATCGATCTCGGCCGTGCCGAAGCGGTCCTGCGGCGTGATGAATCGCTGCCACGGGAATCCTTCCACAATGGCGACCGGATCCGCGGCTACATCTATGATGTCCGGGAGGAAACCCGAGGGCCGCAGATTTTCGTGTCGCGGACGCATCCGGAGTTCATGAAGGCGTTGTTCCGCCACGAGGTTCCGGAAATCTATGACGGAATCATCGAGATCAAGGCCGTGGCCCGCGATCCGGGCAGCCGCGCTAAGATCGGCGTTATTTCCTATGACAGCAGCATCGATCCGGTCGGCGCCTGTGTCGGCATCCGCGGCAGCCGGGTTCAGGCCGTGGTCGGTGAATTGCAGGGCGAGAAGATCGATATCGTGCCATGGTCGGAAGATCCTGCGACATTCGTCGTCAATGCCCTGGTGCCGGCCGAGGTGACCAAGGTGTTGCTTGATGACGACCAACCGCGGATCGAGGTCGTGGTGCCGGACCACCAGTTGAGCTTGGCGATCGGACGGCGCGGTCAGAATGTTCGTCTGGCGTCGATGCTGAGCGGCTGGGATATCGACATCATGACGGAGGCCGAGGAATCGGAACGCAGCCAAGAGGAGTTCCGGAGCCACTCGGCGAATTTCATCGAAGCCCTCGATATCGAAGATGTCGTTGGCCATCTTCTGGTTACCGAAGGATTCACCACGGTTGATGAAATCGCATATTCGGACCTTGCCGAATTGGCGCAGATCGAGGGTTTCGATGACGATCTTGCCGCGGAACTGCAGAGTCGAGCCCTGGTCTTTGCCGAGGCCGAACGGGTCAAGCTCGACGATCAGCGCAAGGACCTCGGGGTTAGCGACGAACTCGCGGCAGTTCCGGATCTGAGCCCGGCGATGGTCGTGACACTCGGGGAAAACGGGATTCGGACCATTGATGATCTTGGCGATCTCGCGAGTGACGAGTTGCTCGAACTGTTGCCTGGTTCAGGACTTGAACTCGAACAGGCGGATGCTATCATTATGACGGCACGCGCTCACTGGTTCGACGACGAGGACGACACGGACGCGTCCGAAGCGGCGGAAACGGAACGGCAGAGGGTTGACGAAACTGGTTGACAATCCGCCTGCAACCGGAATGGACGATACCGATCCTTCGATGCGGCGTTGCGTGGCTACCGGCGATCGGGCGCCGAGAGATGGTCTGATTCGCCATGTCGTGGGGCCTGACGGCGCACTAGTTCCGGATTTGACGGAGAAACTGCCCGGGCGCGGGTTCTGGCTGACGGCGACACGGCAAGCCGCGGAGCTTGCGGTCAGGCGTAACGCGTTCGCGCGTCATACCACCCGCCCGGTTTCAGTGCCGGCGGATCTGCCTGATCGTCTGGAAATCGCGCTCGTCGGACGTGCGATCGAAACCATCGGTCTCGCGCGCCGTGCCGGTCTCGCTGTGGCCGGCCAGGCAAAGGTCGAGACTGCGATCCGGCAGGGGCAGGCCGTGATCCGGTTGGAAGCAGGTGATGGATCTCCGGACGGACGAGTCAAGCTTGACCGTCTGGCATCAGAGTTACCGGTTCTGACCGCGCTCTCGGCTAGCGAACTGGCGCAGGCCTTCGGCCGCCCGCATGTCGTGCATGTCGCGGTTGGCGGTCAGAGGGCTGGGCATGGACGGACGCACGGACTCGTTCGACGGGTTGTCCGGGATTTCGGGCGGCTTTCCGGATTTCGTCCGCAATTCGCTCGTTCCGGGTTGGAAAACCCGGCAAGGCAGTGTATGGAAGAGCCTGTCGAGAATGTCGGCGAAGGATGTACCGGCCCAAAATGACGACCGATGATGACAAGGATCGCAAGAAGCTGAGTCTTGCCACAGGAGGGCGTGGACGCCTTTCGATTGGCAAGGGGGTCGAGACCAGTCAGGTCCGGCAAAGTTTCTCGCATGGACGTTCCAAGACCGTGCAGGTCGAGCGGCGGCGCAAGCGTTCCGCGCCGGCGACTGCGGCTGTTGCTCCGGGTGCCGCGGCAGACACGGGTCGGCCGCGAACATTGACGAACGAGGAGCGGGCGGCGCGCACGCGGGCCCTGCAGGAGGGGCTGCGCCGACAAGAGGGGTTGCGGACGGCAGAAATGCCGGATCCGACGCCGGAAGATGCGGATGTCGTAGCGGTTCCGGTGATGCCGACGCCGGAACAGCAGCCTGCTGCCGTGGCCGAACCCGAGGTTGTCGAGGAAATCGATCGCCGTCAGGCTGAGCTTGCGGAAGCGCAGCGGATCGCCGAGGCGGAGGAACGGAAACGGGCCGACGAAGCGGTGCGCCTGGCAGCGGAGGAATCTGCGCGGCAGGCGAAGGCGGCGGCAGACCGGGCAGTCACCCGTCTGGCCGACCGTCCGGAAACCACGGCGCCGGTCGTTGTACCGGAGGATGAAGGCGAGCAGCGCGGGGGCCGCCGGCGAGGCGGTGAGGCGGCGCGCAAACCTGCGGGTCCAGGTGGCCGGCGAAACCAGCAGCGGCGCCGGCATTCTGGCAAACTCACGATTTCCCAGGCGCTGGATGATAGCGGCGCCGAACGGATGCGGTCGCTGGCTTCGGTCCGGCGCGCTCGCGAACGAGAGAAGTCTCGCGCTCAGAACGGATTTCGCGAAACCCAGAAACTGGTCCGAGACGTGATCGTTCCCGACGCCTTGACGGTTCAGGAACTTTCCAATCGCATGGCCGAGCGAGGGGCCGATGTCGTTAAGAAGCTGATGACGCTCGGAGTCATGGCGACGATCAATCAGGTCATTGATGCCGATACCGCCGAGTTGGTGGCCAACGAGTTCGGGCATCGGGTCCGCCGGGTGTCCGAGGCGGATGTCGAGACCGGCCTCCAGGTCGACAGCGAGCCGGAAGAGGTGCTGCGCCCGCGGCCGCCGGTCGTCACGATCATGGGGCATGTCGATCATGGTAAGACCTCACTGCTCGACGCGCTGCGCAAGACCGATGTGGTTGCCGGCGAGGCTGGCGGGATCACGCAGCACATCGGCGCCTATCAGGTGACTCTCGCATCGGGCGACCGCATCACATTCCTCGATACGCCCGGTCACGAAGCGTTCACGGAAATGCGGGCGCGCGGCACGAATGTGACCGATCTTGTGGTTCTCGTGGTCTCTGCCGATGACGGTGTCATGGCCCAGACCGTCGAGGCCATCCAGCATGCGAAGGCTGCCGGCACTCCAATCATTATTGCAATCAACAAGATCGATCGGCCGGACGCCAACCCGGACCGCGTCAAGACTGAACTGCTGCAGCACGAGGTTATCGTCGAAGATCTCGGTGGTGATGTGATGGAGGTTCTGGTTTCGGCTAAGACCGGTGAAGGTCTTGACCGGTTGCAGGAGGCGATCCTGCTGCAATCGGAGGTTCTTGAACTGAAGGCAAATCCGGACCGTGGTGCGGCGGGTGCTGTCGTCGAGGCGAAAATGGAACGCGGCCGGGGCAGCGTCGCGACGGTTCTGGTCCAGCACGGGACATTGAAGATTGGCGACATCTTCGTTGCCGGGGCCGAATGGGGCCGGGCCCGTGCGCTTATCGATGACCGCGGCGGGCGCATCGACGAATGCGGCCCGAGTTTTCCGGTGGAGGTTCTCGGCCTGAACGGATCGCCGGTGGCCGGGGACGATTTCGTGGTCGTCGAGAATGAGGCGCGCGCCCGGGAGATCGTCGACTACCGCCAGCGCCAGCGCCGCCGAAAGGTGGCTGCCGCCGGCGCCCGCGGCACCGTCGAGCAGATGCTGTCGAAAATCGCGGCGGGGCAGGCCGAAGAACTGCCATTGGTCATCAAGACCGATGTCCACGGTTCGCTGGAAGCGATCAGGGCCAGCCTCGACAAGATCTCGAATGACGCGGTCACGGTCCGGGTGTTGCACGGTGCGGTCGGGGGCATCAACGAGTCCGACATCACTCTTGCTGCAGCCTCGAAGGCCATGGTTGTCGGGTTCAATGTCCGGGCCAATCCCCAGGCACGGGAACTCGCGCGGCAAAGCGATATCGATATTCGTTACTACTCGATCATCTATAACGTCATCGAGGATGTGCGGGACGCGCTTTCCGGGCTGCTTACACCGCATTACCGGGAGGAATTCCTGGGCAATGCCGAAATCCGCGCAGTCTTCAATGTTTCGAAAGTCGGCAAGGTGGCGGGCTGTTACGTGACCGACGGCAATATCCGGCGCGGCGCTAGGGTTCGCTTGTTGCGCGACAATGTGGTGATACATGAAGGGGCGTTGAAAACATTGCGGCGCTTCAAGGAAGAAGTCCGGGATGTTCGCGAAGGATATGAATGCGGTGCTGGTTTCGAGAACTACAGCGGTCTCCAGATTGGCGACGTTATCGAGTGCTTTGATATCCGCGAAATCACGCGGACCCTGGAGTCCGTGGAAAAGGCAAGCGCGGCCCGATAAGCTGCATCGCTGGCGGTCTGGACAATGGTTCATTTGGAAAATGGCGAGCGGGTTGATTCCGGCGGTGGCCGGAGCCAGCGTCAGCTCCGGGTCGGCGAAATCCTGCGCCGGGCGATGGTTGAAATTCTCGACCGGACCGAGTTGCGTGATCCTGATATTGCCGGCGAGACGATCACGATTTCCGAAGTATCGGTCAGTCCCGGTCTCAAGGCGGCGACGGTCTATGTGATGCCACTCGGCGGCGTGCGGCGCGACGCGGTGATTGCCGGCCTTGCGCGAGCGGCGCCCTTCTTGCGCAGGCAGGTTGCGAAGCGGGTCGCGTTGCGTCATGTTCCGCGGCTGATGTTCCGGATCGATACGGCGTTTGATGCGGCAGCGCAGGTCAATGCCTTGTTGCATTTGGCAATCCCGCTGGCGATCGACGAGGAGGCCGGTGATGGCTCGTAAGCGGCGCGGCAATCCGGTCAATGGCTGGGTTGTCATCGACAAGCCGGCCGGCGTCACTTCGACCCGTGTCGTGAGTGCCGTGCGGCGGACATTCGATGCCGCCAAGGCTGGGCATGCCGGGACGCTTGATCCGATTGCAACCGGGGTCTTGCCGATCGCGCTTGGTGAAGCGACCAAGACTATTCCTTACGCGACCGATTCGATCAAGGCTTATCGTTTTGATGTGCGCTGGGGCGAGGAACGTGACACCGACGACTGCGAGGGGACGGTGTTGCAGACTAGCAAGGTGCGGCCTTCCGAAGCGGAAATCAACGCGGCCCTGGCGAGTTTTACCGGTGAAATCGAGCAAATTCCGCCACGCTACTCGGCTGTCAAGGTTCAGGGCCGCCGCGCCTACGATCTGGCCCGGAACGCGCAGCCGGTCGAACTGGCGCCGCGGCGGATCATGATCATGTCGATTGCGTTGGCGAAAATCGTCAACAGCGATCATGCGACGTTCGACGTGACCTGCGGCAAGGGTGCCTATATGCGGGGTCTGGCCCGGGATCTCGCGGTGGCGCTGGGGACCTTCGGGCATATGAGCGCGTTGCGCCGGTTGCATGTTGGCCCGTTTGCGGAAACCGATGCGATTTCATTGGATTCTCTGACGACGTTGGCGCATAGTCCGGCCGCGTTTGAGTATCTGTTGCCGATCGAGACAGCGCTGGACGACATCCCGGCGATTCCTCTTTACGGCGACGAAGCCGACAGGCTGCGACGAGGCCAGTCCGTACCGGTCTTGCGTCCGTCCGATCGTCAACGTCTCGGTGATCTCAGGGAAGGTGATCTGTTTTGTGCGGTCTCGTCCAGAGTGCCGGTGGCGATCTCGCGGATCAAGGGTGGTTGTATCTGCCCTGTTCGTGTCATCAATCTTTGACGTTACGGAGTTTTCGATGTCGATTACCGCAGAAAAGAAGGCCGAACTCATTCGGGATTTCGGCCGCAGTGAAGGCGATACCGGATCATCAGAAGTTCAGGTTGCGATCTTTACCACCCGGATCGCGAATTTGACCGAACATCTGAAAGTCCACAAAAAGGACTTTCATTCCCGTCGTGGTCTACTGATCATGGTCGGCCAGCGCCGAAGTTTGCTCGATTATCTGAAGTCGCGCAACGAACAGACCTATCGTGATCTGATCAAGCGTCTCGGTCTGCGGCGTTAGACGCTGCTCGAGGACAGGCGGCTGGAGCTGGCGTCAGGCTTTTCGCGCTTGTTTGTTCCGGACTGCGGATCTCGATCGAAGTTCGCCACGTCGAACCGGGCGTTCATTGCGGGTGCAAGGCCTGTTGTCTTGCGTCTGGCATATTCGGAACTCCGGGAAGCCTGACCGCACCGACGGTCGGTGCTCGCGCCCGGACGCGTTGTCGATGTCAGTGGGAATCGGCGTGATCCCGATGGTACCGCCGCTTCGTAGATGGGGCCGACGACCGTTGTTAGGGGCAGGTTGTGTCGAGAGGCAATCTTCACGATCGCTGCATCGTGAACCGTCAAACGGTGCCGACCCACGAGATCAAGAGGCGGGGACCGTCTGTGTTTTCATCGAACAGGATCTCCGATGCCGGACTGTTGTCCGATGCGTCAGGCATCTGTTGCCGGGTTATGTGACCACGATTCCTGTTCGCCGAAAGGATACTGCGAACCTCGTATGGCCGGTATGCTTAGCACGGCCGGTCCCGACAATGCGTTCGAAGGCGCCGGTTGCCGGTGGTGGCGCGAGGGCAGGTCTGCCGACATTGATGGTGCGGCAATCGCCAGGATCGCGCAGCCGATCATGTAAAGTGGGGAGGGGGCAAACGGCCCGAAAGACGGGGTCATTCGTCGCCGTCTACGCGATCCGAAAGATCCGCTGCCCGATGCACGAAACCCAGGGGCCCATCCCAGTTGAAGTTGCGATACACCGCCGCCAGATGGGCAAATGGCGGGGATTGGGCAAACAGCTGGAATGTCAGCCGGTGGCCGGCATAGTCGGAATTGAGGAGGTCCCGGGCAAACGCGAGAAGCTTGCGGCGGTCCCCGGACTGCCAGCGTTGATTGATCGTATAGAATTTGGACAGCCACGGGCCGGTGTCGGGATGCTCGAACATCGGTGTATCGGGCGTAAGGCAGATCTGACCGCCACACAGGTCGCGTGCCAAATGCATCATCGCCGGCAGATTTGCACAGGCATGGACCCGACCTGTGAACAGCAGGGACTGGTTCGGCATGAGCAAACCGCCGGGGCTCTGTTCGCTATCGGTGATGGCCGCGGTCAGATGGGCGTTGATGCCCTCGCGATAGACAGCGAGCTGGGCAAGTTTCTCCTGTACTGCTGGTTGTCGTTCAAGCCCGGTCTGACGGATATTCCAGAGTGCTGCACCGATCATCATGTCGGCATAAGTGAGAATGCGCTGGATGAAGGCAAAGGCCGAGTAGCGATGCAGGGTGGCCCGAATGAAGGTCGCGGCCCGCGTGTGGCGATAGAACAGGACATCGTCCCAGGGAATCAGGACATCGTCGAAGACGACCAGGGAATCGACTTCGTCGAAGCGGTTGGAAAGGGGATAGTCCGGTTCTGGAGCGCGCCCCGCGAAACCGGTTCGGCACAGATGCCGCACGCCCGGCGCGTTCATTCGGACAATGCATCCGACGGCATAGTCCGAGAGCTGGTCGTCACCCCAATTCGCGATGGTGGGTTTGAGGAATGCCTGTTCGGCGTAGGCGGCCGCGGTTTCGTATTTGGCGCCCCGGATGATGAGCCCGGAATCGGTCTCGCGAACCACGTGCACAAGCATGTCGGGATCCTGGTCCTGCGGGCGCAGCGATCGGTCCCCTTTCGGGTCGGTATTGGCCGAGACATGAAACGGGTCCAGACGTTCGGCGAGACTGACATGCCGCTCGATGTTGTCGCTGAACTGGGGGTCGATTTCATTGAGGATGTCTTTGCCGTCACGGAGCGACCACATTTCTCCGACGGTTTCGTCACCGACCCGAGTGACCACGCCGCCGATGTCCCACATCACCAGGTCGACTGCACGGCGTTTGCGGTCCCAGTCGTCCTGGCTGACTGGCAGTTTGAGGCCGATGGCGCAGGTTTCGCCGGTAGCGGGATCTTGCCAGGTCATGGCCGGAGCGGTGTCCGGATCATGCTGCAGGTCATAGATCCGGGCGCGTATATCGACGAGCGGCCTGAACATCGGGTGGGTTGGAACATCGGCGACTTTTTCTCCGTTGATCCAGACCTGTCGGTCGTCGCGCAACGAGTCTCGATACTGGTCTCCTGTTCTTATCATTGCATACTCCCTGACTTGGTTGTCACCGATCCGCTTCGGTCAGCATCCGGTGCCGGATGCCGGACATATCGCATCAGAGATAGCTGAACCGCCGGGTTCACGTATATGCGGTATGTGACGAATCGAATCCCGGAATGGAGTCCGGTAGACGTTTGTGCCGCACACGCCCTTGGGTATTGAAAGGCCATCCGCCACGAGGATCTGGAGCCGTCGTGGTGTTTGATCAAGATAACCGGGTCGCGATCATCAAGCCTGATTTGCATCGCTTTCCGCGCGCAGGGGTAACAGACCGCCGCGAGACGTGCAAGCAAGCAGCATCGCTTTCCGCGCACTGTACGCTTGCGACCGCGGACCGTCGCAACCGGTTATACGGTTTGCCGCGGCGTCGCGCGTGCAAACCGTATAGTACAATCCGAGCATGCCGGCGAACCTGTCGAGAACTGAGGCGCGCGACGGTTTGCACAACGGTTCCGACACTTGTGCAGCCGGTTCCGAATACGCGATATACTAGGGCGTGTTGATGAATTCATGAAATGCTGATAATCATTCTCCATCAATGACACTTTCCGGGGACTTATCACGGCGTTACGCCTGCTCATCCCGGATACTGTCTGCTCGACACTCGAGCCGCTACTGCGTGAGAGCAAACACGCCGCCGGCGCCCCGCCACGGCTCAGCGACCGACTGGTCATCGAAGCCATCCTCTACCAGGCGCGTACCGGAACCCCCTGGCGCGACCTGCCCGACGAATTCGGCCATTGGAATGCCGTCTATCAGCGGTTTCGCCGTTGGGAGAAGCGCCACCTCCGGGCGCGGCTCTGGCAACAGATACAACAGGTAGATGATGAACCACTCAAGGAAGTGTTCATCGCTTCGACCATCGTGCGCGTTCATCAACACGCCGCCGGCGCGGTAAAAAACGGTGGCCAAGGAGGCCCAGGCTCTCGGCCGCTCCCGGGGCGGGTTCTCCACCAAGCTGCACGTCGCCTGTGCCAACGAAACAACCGGTGTGTCCTTCGTGTTGACGGGTGGCGAGCGCCATGATGGCGTGGGATTCGAGCTGCTGTGGAAGGCTTTGCCCAGCTCTCCCGCACCGGAGGCTGCGGTCATGGACAAGGCGTATGACAGCAAGGGCATGCGTCAGGCGCTGGCCGACCAGGGCGTCGAAGCCGCGATTCCCGCCCGGTCGAACCGGACTGAGACGATTCATCACGATCAAGAAAAGTACAAGCGGCGCCAGCAGGTCGAGCGATTCTTCAACAAGCTCAAACAATTCCGTCGCAGTGCCACACGCTATGACAAGCTCGCTCGGACGGTCCTCGCGTTTGTCCACATTGTCTCAGCATGGAGTATGCTTCGATCATTCGTCAACACGCCCTAGTGGATTGATTCCAACGTTTGGACCCTTCTTTTTCTTGCGGCGATGATGGTATCGGGATCGGCGGTCCAGACGAAGGGCTTGGCTTCGGTGGTGTTGTTGTTCGTCGATGAAGCGGCGGATGGCGTCCTGGAGTTCGCGTACGGAGCGGAAGACGCCGTATTTGAGACGGCGTCGTGTCCGCTTGGCGAAGACGCCTTCGAGCGCGTTCAGCCACGCGCTCGAGGTGGGGGTGACGTGGAAGGTCCAGCGTGGATGGCGTGCGAGCCAGACCCGGACTTCCTTGTGCTTGTGAGTGGCGTCGTTGTCGAGGATGGCATGGACCGGGACGCCGGCGGGTATCGTGCGCGCGATGCGGTTGCGGCATCTCGGGAACTCCTGGTGGCGATGCCGACTGGCGTGCTGGCCGATGACCGTGCCGTCGAGCACGGTCAGGGCGGCAAACAGCGTCGTCGTGCCGTTGCGCCTGGAATCATGTGTCATGGTAGCGCCGCGGCCTTTCTTCAGCGGCAGGCCGGGCTGTGTGCGGTCAAGTGCCTGAATTTGCGACGTGTCATCGATCGACAGCACGACCGCGTGAGCCGGCGGCGCAACGGAGAGGCCGACGATGTCGGTCAGCGTCTCGACGAAAGCGGGATCGTTCGAAAGCGTGAACGGCCGCCAGCGGTGCGGCATCAGGCCATGCGCCTGCCAGACCGCCCAGACCGTCGAAGCGGCAACCTCCACAGCCTTCGCCATCGCCCGCAGCGTCCAGTGGGTCGCCGCGTGAGGCGGCGAGGTGTGGGTCAACCTTACGATCTTCGCCACCTGCTCAGGAGCCGGAGGCGTCTTGCCCCGCAGAAGTCCGTCCACACCCTCTTCCATAGAAGCGGTCCTGCCAGCGCCAGACACTGTTCTTCGCCTGGCCGGTCTCTCTCATGATGGCCATCGTGCCGAGCCCATCGTCGCTCAGAAGAACGATGCGCGCCCTCCAGACATGCTTCTGCGGGCTCTTCGGGTCCGAGACAACCGTTTCAAGGCGATGCCGATCGCCTGAAGTGAGCGTGAATGAAACACCAGGGCGCATCTTGCAGACCTCCGTGATCGACAAATCAGAAGAACACAATAATGGATATATCTATAACGACCAATCCACTAGGTCTCGCTGACCACGGGCACGATTCTGGCGAGCACGAAGCTGCCGCTCCGCACCTGGTTCCTGGCGATGTACCTTATGACACAGACGAAGAACGGGATTTCGGCGTTGGAGCTGTCGCGGCAACTCTCGGTGAGCTACAACACCGCTTGGAAGGTCAAGCACAAGCTGATGCAGGTAATGAAGGAGCGCGACGACACGCGCCCTTTGGGCGGTTGGGTGCAGCTCGATGATGCCTGCTGGGGGCGGGCAGCGCCGCAGGGGCAAAACCGGACGAGGCGCGCCGGGGAAGACGTCGTTCGTCGTCGCGGTCGAGCTCAATTGCGAAGGACGGCCGATAAGAATGCGCCTGAGCCGTGTCGGCGGGTTTCGCAACGAGGAGATCGCGGCCTGGGCCTAGTGGATTGATTTCAACGTTTTGGACCCATTTTTTCTTGCGGCGATGATGGTATCGGGATCGGCGGTCCAGACGAAGGGCTTGGCTTCGGTGGTGTTGTATTCGTCGATGACGCGGCGCATGGCGTCCTGGAGGTCGCGTCCGGAGCGGAAGACGCCGTATTTGAGACGGCG
This sequence comes from Thalassobaculaceae bacterium, assembly GCA_963422445.2. GTDB lineage: Bacteria > Pseudomonadota > Alphaproteobacteria > Thalassobaculales > Thalassobaculaceae. Next base: position 5,383,515 of record OY729512.2, on the reverse strand, counting down.
TCGTGTCCGCTTGGCGAAGACGCCTTCGAGCGCGTTCAGCCACGCGCTCGAAGTGGAGATGACGTGGAAGGTCCAGCGCGGATGGCGTGCGAGCCAGACCTGGACGTCCTTGTGCTTGTGAGTGGCGTCGTTGTCGAGGATGGCATGGACCGGGACGCCGGCGGGTATCGTGCGCGCGATGCGGTTGATGCATCTCGGGAACTCCTGGTGGCGATGCCGACTGGCGTGCCGGCCGATGACCGTGCCGTCGAGCACGGTCAGGGCAGCAAACAGCGTCGTCGTGCCGTTGCGCTTGTAATCATGTGTCATGGTGGCGCCGCGGCCTTTCTTCATCGGCAGGCCGGGCTGTGTGCGGTCGCGGGCCTGACTGTGCGACCTGTCATCGATCGACAGCACGACCGCGTGAGCCGGCGGCGCAACGGAGAGGCCGACGATGTCGGTCAGCGTCTCGAGGCAGGCGGGATCGTTCGAAAGCGTGAACGGCCGCCAGCGGTGCGGCATCAGGCCATGCGCCTGCCAGACCGCCCAGACCCTCGAAGCGGCAACCCCCACAGCCTTCGCCATTGCCCGCAGCGTCCAGTGGGTCGCCGCGTAAGGCGGCGAGGTGTGGGTCAACCCTACGATCTTCGCCACCGGCTCAGGAGCCAGAGGCGTCTTGCCCGGCGGACGCGTCTTGTCCCGCAGAAGTTCGTCCACACCTTCTTCCATAGAAGCGGTCCGGCCAGCGCCAGACACTGTTCTTCGCCTTGCCGGTCTCTCTCATGATGGCCATCGTGCCGAGCCCGTCGTCGCTCAGAAGAACGATGCGCGCCCGCCAGACGTGCTTCTGCGGGCTCTTCGGGTCCGGGACAACCGTTTCAAGGCGATGCCGGTCGCCCGAAGTGAGCGTGAATGAAACACCAGGGCGCATCTTGCAGACCTCCGTGATCGACAAATCAGAAGAACACAATAATGGATATACCTGTAACGATCTATCCACTAGTGTCCCTCGAGCCCGGCACCGTAGTACTCTCCGACGCCTTGGCCTGCTTTGGTGCCGTGCAACAAACGGGGCAGCGGCAAGGTGAAAACGAGGTCCGCGCCCGCGCCGCCATCTGTGCGTATGGTTCGCGGGACACGGCTTGCGAGCCGGGTTACATTGAGACTCGCACGAATGGAACCATCGGAGTTTATCCTAGATAGTGTCGTCATGAGTGATGTTTATCTGTCCTATCTGTCGAATTCACTCGATGGTTCTTGGAGGCGACTCATGGGATTGGCTCATCGGCGTCACGACATTTCGGACAGGGTCTGGCTGTTGCTGGAGCCTCATCTGCCTGGCCGAGCGGGAAGTTGGGGTGGGGTGGCGCAGGATAATCGACGGTTCATTAATGCGATCTTCTGGATTCTGCGTACCGGCGCTCCCTGGCGTGATGTGCCGCCAGACTATGGAGACTGGAAAAATACCCATCGTCGGTTCTGTCGCTGGCGGGACAAGGGGCTCTGGGGGGCGTTGCTGGAGCCTCTGGTGGATGAGCCGGACGATGAGTGGCTGATGATTGACGCCAGTCATCTCAAGGTCCATCCCCATGCGAGCGGTGCGATCGGCGGCAATCAGGCGATGGATCGCACAAAAGGGGGCTGAACACGACACTGCACCTGGCTGTGGACGTGCATGGGATGCCGTTGCGGGTGTCGGTGAGCGAGGGGACGGCAGCAGATTGCAGTCAAGCGGTCGAGCTGATTGAAGGGATAGATGCCGAGTCCTTGTTGGCGGACAAGGCCTATGACACGAATGCCATCCTGTCTTATTGTGAGGAGCATGAAGTCATTCCAGTGGTTCCGCCGAAGCGGAACCGCAAGCACCCCAGAGCGTATGATGTCCATCTCTACCGGCGCCGGCATTTGGTGGAGAACGCCTTTCTGCGGCTCAAGCGTTGGCGTGGGATTGCCACGCGATACGCCAGGAATGCCGCATCGTTCCTCGCCGCGGTGCAGATTCGGTGTCTGGCGCTCTGGGCCGGCATTTCGTGACGACACTATTTAGAAAGCGCCGGTTTTCGCCCCGCTCGCCTCGCAACCGCCATCTCACTCCCCTCCCCGTCCGGTTGTTCCGTCACAGGTTTCACACCCCCAGTCATGCGCCAGTTGCATCATGATGCCGGCGACGGCGTATCGTCCAACAACCCCATAAATCGTTCCGTCAAAGATGGGAGGTCGGGCAAAATCTGCGATCCGGCATCGGCCGGGGTCACGAAATCGGTGCCAGATGCGTGACCCCCGCCATTTATACATGCCACCCTTTACAGTTGCCATGGTACGGCAATTTCGTTCTGATTTTGGCCTGTGGCTTGCGCCATTCAGTTTGGGGCCGTACCTTCGTTGGCATTCTTGCAGCGGCTGTGCACCGGATTCAGCCGGCATCGTGCCGCCCCGGAGGGCCCTCTTGGACGCGAGTGCCGAGCACGGCATTCATCCGGGCATAAGGGCTCGCCCCGGCGTGCCGGGGGTTGGCGATGGACGAGGCTCGCAGGGGGCGGTCAGCCGGGTGCTGGCCGCGGGGGGAACGTTGTCGGTCATTTTCAGGAAGTCGGGAACCCGCCCCGGTTTCCTGGCCAGATTGCGCATGGTCTCGGCGACGGCGAGCCGGCGTCCCTTGAAGAGGCCGATGGCGGCGCGCCGCGGCAGGGTCATGTTCTCCGAACCGTGGCCTGACCGGATGCGGCTTCGGTCCTCCTCGAAGCTCCAGTCGAGGATGTGATGCGTCGCCTCGATGGTCCAGTGCCCGCGATTGAGGGTGAGCCGGCGTTCCGGCGATGCGGCCGGCGCACTCAGCCTGGTGACGCCGCAAGCCGTCTCGCAGCGCTGCTTGCCGGACTTGACCTCGCCAGTTTCACGGCGCACGGCGAAGATCTGTCCGACGCCGGGGAAGTTGAGGTCGTCGTTGAGCTCGCCGGAGACCCGGATGGAGCGCCGCGCGAGGCGGTCGCGCTCGGGCTTCGGGTTCTCGTCCGTGAAGTCCGGCGCGCGCCCGGCGATGACCTCGTTGAGAGTGAGCCGGATGTCGTCGAGCCGGGCCGGCGGGTTTCCCGTGACGGTGAACAGGGCGTCCGCGCCGCGGTAGAGCCGGCAGGAGGCCAGCGCGCGCGGCAAGCAGGGCATCGGCGGTGACGGTGCGGCCCGCGATGTCGGGCACCGTCTCGAGCCGGGGGATGACGGTGCCGATCTCGTTGGTGCGCTTCTCGCCATCGTCGGCGTCGGGCCTCATGGCGACTGGTTTTGACCCCGGGCTGCCTTGGTGTCGTGGCCTATGATGCCGGGCACATGAGTCTGTTTGCCATCGTCATCGATGGCGCCGCGGATGGTCTTGCCGTCGATGGCCAGCGCGCTGTCGCCCGAGCCATGGGCCTCGTGCCAGGTCCCGAGCGCGGCGTCGCGCCGGGCCGGATCGACCCGGATCAGCAGGCTGCGTATTGCCGACAGGCCGGGCGGACGGTCCCGGCCGTCGCGGCGGCGCACGCGGAAGCGTTGCAGTCCCCTGGGGCTGAGTCGTCGAGCCAGTCGCCGATCGCCTTGTAGCCGCGCATGCCGCACAGCGTCGCGGCGGCGGGGATCGTCGATGCCCAGGAAGACCGCGGGGAGGGATCGCATCTGTGCGGTGCTCAGCCTCATCTTCGGCACTCCATGTCGCAGGCGGGGGTCGAGATCGACGGCCCTAAGCCGGGCCCGCCCGCCCCGGCACAGGGGATGAAGGAACACGAGCCTGGACCTCGCGTGCGCGCTGTCGCCGGCCCCGCCGCAGGCGAAGCCGCGGGTGCGCCCAACCTCGATCCAGTTGGCGGTGCGGTAGACGGTGCCCCGGAAGAGCTCGGGGTCGACGAAGGGCTCCGCCAGAAGCACGTCGTGACCGAACCAGGCCAGCCAGTCGCTGACCAGACGGCGCGTGCACAGCCGAGAGCACGCGCGAGCCGAGGTTGCGCTCACCACCGGGGAGGATCAGAAAGAGCGCGTTGGTGGTGACCCGGTCAAGATGGCCGCACGGACCGCCGTGGTCCCAGCCGATCCACTGATCCCGTGCCCCGCACTTCAGCGCCGGTACCGCGCCAAGATCGTGGTGTGTCTGCATCAAGTCGCGGAAGCGGCCCTCGTCCGCCGCCACGATGTCGATGGCCGCCTCCGATAAAACCGACACGGCTTCCCCGTCCCCACAGCTACCGCGCGGCAGGCGTATCAAGACACAGGAAGGATCACTATTTCACGCAACGCGCTGGCAGGGCCGGTGAACGATCGAAATACAAATCCGACCTGGTTGCCATGGCGTCCGACGCAATCCCGATGTAGCATTGCGTCAATGCGGCAAGGGCACGCAGAAACTAGGGGTATACCGTGGCAGTCGGATCGCGAGTTGCGGCACGGTTGCGAACCGCCCGGATCGGCGATGTCACGGCGTACCTGTTCCGAAGTCCCGGGTGAAACCCCGGATTTGCAGGAGGAACAGTTATGGCTTTGAAAAAACTGTTGTTTGCCGTCGCGGGCGCGGCGGCTGCGCTTTCGATGTCGGCTTCCGCCTCGGCGGAGCATGGCGATACCGTAACGGTCGCCTATTTCCTCGAATGGCCGACCGCCAATCAGGTCGCCCAACTCGAAAAAACCTATGACAAGGCTATGGGCGTCGATGTCGACTGGCGCGCCTTTGGCAACGGCAACGAGATGACCCAAGCCATGGTCTCGGGCGATGTGCAGATCGCCTACAGCCAGGGTTTTGTGCCGTTCGTCGTCGGCGTATCAAATGGTGCGCCATTGAAACTCATCGGTATCGCCGTCACCTATGCCGAGAACGATCTCTGCATTGTCCGCAACGATTCCGGTATCACAAAAGCAAACGCGTCCGAACTCGAAGGCAAGAAGGTTGCGACGCCAATCGGCAACGTGACTCATTACAAGTTGCTGCGCACGCTCGATCACCTGAACGTGGATACCTCGAAGGTCGATCTGGTGCAGATGAACCCGGCCGACGCGGCCGTCGCGCTGATTCGCGGCGATGTCGTGATGGGATGCGCCTTCGGCGGTGCGCTCGGTCGCATGAAGACTGTCGGATCGCCCCTTATGACCGGCGCCGAACAGGAGGCTGTCGGGATCAACACGTTCGACATCGTGACGGTCACTGAGGACTTTGCGAACGACCACCCCGATCTCGTGCGCGCCTTCATGGACGTGACGGAAGCGGCGAATCAAGCCTACAAGGCCGATCCGGGCGCCGGGCTCGGGACAATCGCCCGGGCGGCCGGCATGGACAACGACGCCACAAAAGCCATGCTGGACAATTTCGGCTTCCCGAGTGCCGCCGACCAAGGTGGCGCGAACTGGCTCGGCGGCGGTGTTCAGGCCATGACCAAGGGAGTCGCCGACGTCATGGTCGAAGCTGGCAACATGGAAAGAGCGCTCGACGACTATTCGAGTTTCGTGGACAGCAGCTATCTCAAATAGTCTTGTGGATACGGGCGGCGGGATATCCTGTCGCCCGGCATCCGTCTGCATATCGGGAGTGTTTTGTGTCGGGAATCTCGATCGACGGCCTTTCCATGATCTATACGCTACCCGGTAGCGAGGTCCATGCGCTCAACAATGTGTCGCTTGACGTAGAGCCGGGCGAAATCATCACGGTCCTTGGACCGTCGGGCTGCGGTAAGACGACGCTTCTCAACATCATCGCAGGATTCCTGTCGCCGACCGAAGGCGAGGTCCGGTTCGGCAACCGGCGCGTGACCGGTCCGGGAGCAGAGCGTGGCATGGTGTTCCAGCAGGGCGCGTTGTTCGAGTGGCTTTCGGTCGCCCGCAACATCGCCTTCGGTCCGCGCATGTCGGGAGTTTCGGCGGCCGAGACGAATACCAAGGTCGCCCATCTTCTGGATGTGGTTGGGCTTGGCGGATTCGGCGACAAACCGGTCTACCAGCTTTCCGGCGGCATGCAGCAGCGCGTCGCGTTGGCACGCTGTCTTGCCAATGATCCCGACGCGATCCTGATGGACGAACCGCTTGGTGCGCTCGACGCGCTGACCCGCGAAAAGATGCAAGACCTTGTACTCAAACTCTGGAAGGAAACCGGCAAGACCATTCTCCTGATCACTCACTCGGTCGAGGAAGCGTTGTTTCTCGGCGAACGGCTGATTGTCATGGCCCCGCGGCCGGGACGCATCGAGAAGGAATTCCGCCTGCCGTTTCCGGAGCAGGCGCTGGTCATGCCGGCCCGGGACGTCAAGGCCGGGGCCGAATTCGTTGCACGGCGCGAAGAGATCCTGTCGATGATCTGGGACATGGAAGAGCAGATCATGGGCGACAGCGAGTATCAGGACAGCGGGAGTTAGAAACGTTGAACAAACCAAAAGAGCCCTCGGATACAAAGGTCTGGCTGGGTCTGGCGGACAACGCCTTCACACGGCAAAAAACGGTCAAGTTCGGCGATGCGTCCGCGGTAAATTCGGGGCGCTTCTATTCCCTGCTGACCCTCACCACACTGCTCATATTGTGGATTGTGGCCTCGGTCCTCAATCTCGTGGAACCGTTCTACTGGCCGTCAATCGACGGCACCTGGCACCGTCTGCTCAAGATCGTCGGTGAAGGATTCCGTAACACGGCCCTGTGGGATCATGTCGGGATCAGCGTCTACCGGGTACTGTCCGGGGTGTTCTACGGATCAATCGTCGGAATACCGCTGGGATTCGCCATGGGCCTGTCGTCGATCGGACGGGGCCTCTTCGACCCGATCGTCGAATTCATGCGACCGATCCCGCCGCTGGCGCTGATTCCCCTGGTAATCTTGTGGTTCGGCATCGACGAATTCGCCAAGATCTTCCTACTGTTCCTGGCATCGTTGTTCATCATGACCATTGCGGCGCGGTCCGGGGTGTCCAGCGTGCGCATTTCGAAGGTCCACGCCGCCTATTCGCTTGGCGCCTCAAAGCTCCAGATCCTGCGCCACGTGATTCTGCCGAACGCGTTGCCAGAGATCTTCACAGGATTGCGGACATCGATGGGGGTATGTTGGGGGACCGTCGTCGCTGCCGAACTGGTCGCGGCCGACAAAGGTCTCGGCTCGATGATAATGATCGCAAAGAACTTCCTGCAAACCGACACCGTAGTCATCGGGATCATCCTTATCGGCGTGATTGGTTATGTGATCGAGATGATCATGCGCCGGCTTGAGACCTGGCTTATTCCCTGGAAAGGAAAAGGCTGACCTGTCACCCGGACACGATCCGCAGCACGCCGGGGCGACCTGAACGAATCCGCAACCCTCGGTGATGGATCCGATCATCCGGGTATCGAACGAATCGCAAGACCGGAGCCGCGGCGTCATAGGCACCCTTGACTTGCCCACCACCGCGATCAGAACGCGCTATTATAGAGTCCGCCGTCAAGCAACAGGCTCTGCCCGGTAATGTAGCCGGCTTGAGCGCTACACAGGAACGCAGCGGCCTCGCCAAACTCTTCCGGTCGGCCGGCCCGCGCGGCTGGGACGGTCGCAATCCGCTGCGCGTGGGCTTCATCATGGCTGATCCCGAGATGAGCCGCCGCCGCATCGATACCACCACGGTAACGGTCGGTGTCGAAGAAACCGGGCTGAATATGGTTGATCGTCACCCCGCTGCCGGCCACGGCCCGGCAGATTCCGGCACAAAACGCGGTCAATCCGGCCCGTGCACCGCTTGAAAGATCAAGCCCGAACACCGGCATTTTCACAGAGACCGAGGTGATATTGAGGATACGCCCGAAGCCTCGTTCGGCCATGCCGTCGACCACGCGCTGGATGAGCTCGACCGGCGTCACCATGTTCCAGGTGACCCCGGTGAGCATGGCGTCCCGGTCAAGCTCACGGAAATCCTTGTATGGTGGCCCGCCAGCATTGGTGATCAGGATGTCCGGATCCGGACAGGCGGCCATCAAGGCGTCCTGGCCGTCCCGCGTCGTAACATCGGCTGCGACTTCAATGACACCGGTGCTAATGACATGACGGATGTCGGCGGCGCTCGCGGCCAGCCGGTCCCGGTCGATTCCATTGACGACGACGATACAGCCGGCGCGCGCCAGCGACATGGCGCAGGCCTTGCCGAGCCCCCTGCTCGACCCGCAAACGATGGCCCGGCGGCCGGCAATTCCGAGATCCATGATACATCTACCCCGATAGTTGTGATGCTTTCGGGAAAGATGCGCATCTCAATTCCACGTTGACAAGCCCCGACCGGATACTGCGGGCAAATACTCGCGCCCGGAGCAACATACTGTCATGTCCGCGTCCGTACCACGATCCGTAGGCCCGGACTGTCGAGAGCCGAAGCATGGTGACCCCATGCTGTAAACAGTGAGGCCATAACAAGAGTTTGGCGACATGGATTCTTGCAAAAAATGGAAAAGTCCATTCTCTCTGGCGATTCAAGCAAAATCGCGCCAAATCACTTAGATAGTGTCGTCATGAGTGATGTTTATCTGTACTATCTGTCGAATTCACTCGATGGTTCCTGGAGGCGACTCATGGGATTGGCTCATCGGCGTCACGACATTTCGGACAGGGTCTGGCTGTTGTTGGAGCCTCATCTGCCTGGCCGAGCGGGACGTTGGGGTGGGGTGGCGCAGGATAATCGACGGTTCATTAATGCGATCTTCTGGATTCTGCGTACCGGCGCTCCCTGGCGTGATGTGCCGCCAGACTATGGAGACTGGAAAAATACCCATCGTCGGTTCTGTCGCTGGCGGGACAAGGGGCTCTGGGGGCGTTGCTGGAGCCTCTGGTGGATGAGCCGGACGATGAGTGGCTGATGATTGACGCCAGTCATCTCAAGGTCCATCCCCATGCGAGCGGTGCGATCGGCGGCAATCAGGCGATGGGTCGCACAAAAGGGGGCTGAACACGAAGCTGCACCTGGCTGTGGACGCGCATGGGATGCCGGTGCGGGTGTTGGTGACCGAGGGGACGGCAGCAGATTGCAGTCAAGCGGTCGAGCTGATTGAAGGGATAGATGCCGAGTATTTGTTGGCGGACAAGGCCTATGACACGAATGCCATCCTGTCTTATTGTGAGGAGCATGAAGTCATTGCGGTGGTTCCGCCGAAGCGCAACCGCAAGCACCCCAGAGCGTATGATGTCCATCTCTACCGGCACCGGCATTTGGTGGAGAACGCGTTTCTGTGGCTCAAGCGTTGGCGTGGGATTGCCACGCGATACGCCAAGAATGCCGCATCGTTCCTCGCCGCGGTGCAGATTCGGTGTCTGGCGCTCTGGGCTGGTATTTCGTGACGACACTGTCTAGCGCAATGTCGTCGCGAAGAGCACATGTATGATCGTCTGTCAGCAATGGGACAGAAGCCAATTTTAGTGTCCGGTCAATATGCCGCCGCCATCAGCCATTTCGACCAATTACGTCACATACCGGCCTTCGCCGCGGACCTAGAAAGCTATGTTTTCGAACACAAAAGCTGACATTGTCAGCGGCTCTCCGCGACGACCTCGGTCTGTAGCGATACCATACCGGTTCCGACCGCTAGTTCGCTGATTCACCCGCCGAAACCGTCGACCGGATAACGTTCCGCCACCGCCCACGGTGCGGGCGCCGCCCGTTTCTCGGCTTCCCGACGCCTGGCCGGCGACAGGGCCGCGAACAATGCGGGAAACATAATCTGCGCACCGCTTATGCACGTGGCTCCGGTGGCACACGATGTTGCCCCCGATGTCGACTATTCCCGGCACGCCGAACGCTACATGTGCGTTTCACCGGAGCCACGTGCATAAGCGGTATCTGCGCATCGCGATTGCCCTGCTCCTCAGCGCGCAACGCCCAATGTGCCGCCTCCATCGTATCGGGCTCGACACCGTCGCCGTCACGGTAAGCTTGTGCCAGTCTGGCTTGTGCGGTGGGGTGACCGTCCGCGGCCGCCCTCCGAAACCAGAGACAGGCCAAGGTCGATGACTGCGATACACCGCGCCCGGCATGGTAAAGATCGCCGAGCATCGCCTGTGCCGGCGCATAGCCCCGTTCAGCTGCATCGCGCAGATAGCCTGCCGCCACACGATCGTCATTCGGTTCGGATCGCGCGTACAGGACCTCGGCCAGCTCGAAGCAGGTGACATGATCGCCGGCATCGGCCGCCTTTCTGAACCAGTCAAGCGCAGCATCAGGGTCGTCACCTTCCAGCAACATCGCGCTCACGGTATGCATCGACTGACTATGCCCGTTCTCTGCGCCACCCAGAAACCATTCGAAAGCGGCAGTCTCGTTGCCAAAACGCATTTCGAGAACAGCAAGATTGTGCATCGCACGAGCCGCTCCTGCCGTAGCCATATGGTCAGCTTGGACAATGTCGTCTTCGTCGCGCGAACGCAGGACAAGCCGTTTGCCGAGTTCGCATTGCGCGTCGATGTCACCAGCTTCGGCTTGCGTTTGCAGCAGTTCCAAGTCCGCGTCGGTATGCATCAAATGTGTTGAATCCCTGTCCGCATATTGAGGGTCAGCACGAACCGGGCCCAGTCGAAGGCGTCGGACAACCGGTCAATCAGAACGTCCGGGTGTTCGCCAAAACCGGACTTGATCCGACTGCCGCCACAATACTATCTTGTGGTGGTTCGATTGTGACAAGGGGGATATCTTGCCTGATGGAACGGGCTGAAACGATCCCTGAAATGCTCCGAAAGGCCTTCAAGATCGCTGACCAGGAAAAACCCGGAGTGAATGTCCTCGAACGTCCCGAAGATATCGCCAAGGAAGATGTCGAGGGAAAGCCAATTCCGCGCCGCCGGACACAACGCGCCGCGGCCGACTACAAGGCGGTTCGGGCAGTAGCGGAAGCCATCGCGAACGCCCGCAACCCGGTCATCCTTTCCGGAAACGGCGCGGTGCGCAAACGTGCGGCAAAACAGTTGCGGCGGCTCGCCAGCAAGACCGGCATCACGGTCATCAACACTTTCATGGGCAAGGACGCGGTTTCGCGGCACGGCCTGCAACAACGCGATCATGCCAATGAGACGCTTGACGTTGCCGATCTAGCGATCGCATTCCGTTACGATCTTATCGAATATGCTTCATCACACCGGAACTGGCGCGGCGACAAGCAAATCATTCATACCGCTTATGCACTTGGCTCCGGCTTGATCAACATGTTGATCGAAAACCGTCCAAATGGACCGGTAGGAGTCAACTTCTCGCGGCAAACTCTCGCAACCGGATCTATGTGCATAAGCGGTTCATTCATATCGATTTCACGCCGACCGAAATCGACGAAGACTATGATGTCGATGTCGAGGTGGTGGCCGATATCGCCGATGCGCCCTGGCAGATCAACGAGCGTCTCATCACGGATCATGACGGTCGCTTGCAACTGTTCGATATCACGGAACTCCAGACGCTGCGCTACCGGATCTGTGAAGATCTGCAAGCCGAAAACGCTTCCCCGATGAAACCGCAGCGCATTCTCGCTGATGCGCGGGCAATCCTCGGAGCCGACGATGTGCTGATGTCGAATGTCGGCGCCCACAAGATGTGGATTTCACGTTACTACCAGTGTGACGAAGCCGATACCTATCTAATTTCGAACGGCTTTTGCTCGACAGGCTTCGCCCTTCCGGAAGCCATCGGCGTCAAAATTGCGGTTCCGGAACGACGCAGTCTTCCACGGTGCGGCGACGCCAACTTTCTGATGAATATGCAGGACCGCTTATGCACGTGGCTCCGGTGAAACGCACATGTAGCGTTTGGCGTGCCGGGAATAGTCGACATCGGGAGCAACATCGTGTGCCACCGGAGCCACGTGCATAAGCGGTTATGCAGGATATCGAAACGGCGGTGCGTTTGCAGATCAATGTCGTCGCATTGATCTGGCTGGACGGAGAATATGGCCTCATCAAGTGGAAGCAGCAGAATCAGTTTGGCGACCGACACAGTAACCTCGCTTTCGGCAATCGCGATTTTGTGATGCTGGCTCGGTCTTTTGGCGCATGGGGCCGCACGCTTGGTAGCCCCGGTGATTTTCCGACGGCTTCGGCAGAGGCATTCCAGCAACCCGAGTCGAGGCTGATTGCCACTCCTGTCGACTACGCCGAAAACCGGAAACTGACCGAACATTTCGGCAATCTTCAGTTCACCTTCTGATGACCAGATCCGCAAATCTCTTTCAGTATTCGGATTCTTTCCGAGATCAGAGTCCAATCCGGCATGATTCGTGTTGGCAGCCGGCCGCAACGTGTTGGTGTAAACTGGTATGATGATCGACAGCGACGAAATCGGCCGACTAAGGGAAATGACGTTTTTCCGGGGCGTACCCGACGAATTGCTACCCTGGCTACTGTCCGAAGGCAGGATACGGTCCCTGCGCAGGACCGCAATAGTATTCCAACAGGGTGGGCCAGTAACCCATTTCTATGTCGTTTTGTCGGGATGGGTGAAGATCTTTCGTCTGCGTCCGGACGGCACCGAAACCATCATCGAAATCTTCGGCCCAGGCGAAAGTTTTGCCGAAGGCGCGCCATTCATGTCAGACGGCTATCCGGCCAGCGCCGAGATGGTCGAGGACGGACGCCTGTTTGGCATCCCGGTCAACTCCTATACCGCCAAACTGCATGAACGCCCCGAACTCGCAATGAAAATGCTGGCAGTGCTCGCCGTGCGGCTGAAACACCTGGTAGGCCGGATCGAAACCATGCATAGCCAAACCACATCACAGCGTCTGGCCGAATTTTTACTCAAATTCTGCCCGCTGGAGACCGGAGATGCTGTCCCCATCATCCGGCTGCCTTATGAAAAACATCTGATCGCCAACCGTCTCGGCATGAAACCCGAAACATTCTCACGCGCTATCGCCAGTCTACGTAAACACGGCGCCATTATCGACGGACGGGAAGCACGAATCATTGATCGCCAGGCGCTCCACAAGCATGTTGCCGCGGAATAGATCCTTTCAGACAAGACGACATGGTGTAGGAAGCCCCTGACCCCGACCTCCTGCAAATACTGATTTCTGAGTGACTGCCCAGGTCCGATTGCGGGTTCTGCACCCGGTGGCCTGGTTCACGGCACGTGGTTGTATGGTGAACCGCACCAGCGGCGGCACGCATCGGTTCTCTCCGTGTGACGGATTTCGGTATCAGGGAGGAGCAGAGCCGCCGTCTGGAGATCAGCTGCATTCGGGTCGGGTGTGCCAGGGTTTCGAGGATCGTTCAGCCCTGCTTGCGGGCTGTGGCAATGACGGCGCGCAGGGTGGCGAAGTCGCGGACGCCCTGTTCGGAGCAGAAGCCGTCGGAGATCTTCCGACGCAGCTTCACCATTCGCAGATCACGCTCAGCATCATTGTTCGTGAAGGGCGTTCGCAAGTCGATGAGACACCGCAGGCCTCCGTCCTTGTGTATCTGGAGACGGAGAACGAGGGTGTGCCCGGCGCGGCGTTTTTTCGTCCGCGCTTGCCGCTCCGGAGCGGCGGCTGCGCATCGTGGAAAGCGATGGCCCAGTCGAGGATGCGGTCATGGGCTTTGGCGATGAGATCGACCAGGGGCCAAGCATGTCCCGGTCGACACCGCCGTCAGTAACAGGGGACTTGGGCAGTTACATTTCTGAATCAAACCGGCCCTGCAACGGGTTACTCGGCCTTCACGTTGCCAGCGAACAACCTGACAGCGGCGTCATGCGCATTACTGGCCGGCAATTGACCATTCCTGCGGTGTCAGACTTCGTCCCGGGAGCAGAAAAGTCAGGATGCGGTAGTCTCTCTGCTTTTTTGTGCCCAAATCCGAAGCTGTCTTGACTTTGGTCAAGGATCGGGCGCGCTCACCAGCTTACAATTGGCACGATACATCATTGCAAGGGTGAGCGCCCCGGCTTCCCGTGCAAGGACTGCTGACGATGCACGATCCGATCAAGATCACTTCCGGTAAACAACACCGCATGCTCGGTTTCAGCACGCTCGCGTTCACGGTGTGCTTCGCCGTCTGGACGATCTTCTCGATCATTGGCGTCAAGATAAAACAGGATCTCGGCCTCTCCGAGACCGAGTTCGGGATCCTGGTGGCGACCCCGGTGCTGACCGGCTCCGTCAGCCGCATCTTCCTGGGCGTCTGGACCGAGCAATATGGCGGTCGCCTGGTCTTTGCCCTGCAAATGCTGGCGACCGCCGTCGCAACGGTCCTCGTCTCGATCGTCACGACCTATGAAATGTTCCTGGTTGCCGCTCTCGGCGTCGGCGTTGCCGGCGGTTCGTTCATCGTCGGTATCGCCTATGTCTCACGCTGGTATCCGGAAAACGCACAGGGCACGGCGCTGGGAATCTTCGGGGCCGGCAATGTCGGGGCTGCCGTAACCAATTTCGGAGCGCCATTCCTGCTCCTGGCTTTCGGCTGGGAACAGACCGTCCAGATCTACGCCGGTTGTCTGGCCGTCATGGCCATACTGTTCTACGTCACGACCGAAGACGATCCGGAGACCCGCAACCGCAAGGCCGGCCGCATCGCCAAGGTCTCGGTCATGAACCAGATCGAACCGCTGAAAAAGCTCCAAGTCTGGCGCTTTGCGACCTATTACTTCTTCGTTTTTGGCGCCTTTGTCGCGCTCGCCAGCTGGCTGCCGCGCTATTATGTTGGCGCCTACGGACTCGACCTCGCACTCGCCGGAATGCTGGCCGCGGCCTACGCCATGCCCGGTTCGGTCTTTCGAGCCCTCGGTGGCTGGATGTCGGACAGATGGGGCGCGCGTTTCGTTATGTATCTGACCTTCATCGTCTCACTGGCCTGCCTGTTTGTCCTCAGCTATCCGGACACCCGGTACATCGTCAGCGGCATCGAAGGACCGATCACGTTTTCCATCGGCGTCGACCTGCTGCCATTCGTCATCCTGACAGTGGTCCTCGGTTTCGTGATGTCGCTCGGCAAGGCCGCGGTCTACAAGCACATCCCGGTCTACTACCCGGACTATGTCGGCACCGTAGGCGGTCTTGTCGGCATGATCGGCGGTCTGGGCGGCTTCGTTCTGCCAATCGCCTTCGGCGTCCTCAACGATCTTACCGGTGTCTGGACCAGCTGCTTCATGTTGTTGTTCGCGATCGTGGCTGTAAGCACCGTATGGATGCATGTCGCAATCCGCCTGATGGAACGGCGGCGGCATCCAGCTCTCACCGGCGAACGCTATCTGAGCGATGTTCCGGACCACCCCTACAACCGGGCGCCGGAGAGCGCGGCGGAAGTCCAGCCTCGGACCGGGTGAAGATCGGGGCTGGAAAAGGAGAACAACTATGGCCGAAATCGGCAACACTGTCTGGACGGAACAACAATGACAACGTCACCGGCCGGCGGCCGGCGGCGGGCATTGACCGAATGGGAACCCGATAACCCGACCTTCTGGCAGAATCGTGGCAGGCGCATTGCGGCACGCAATCTGTGGATCTCGATCCCCTGCCTATTGCTGGCGTTTTCGGTCTGGTTGGTCTGGAGCATGGTCGTCGCAAGACTTCCGGAGATCGGCTTCGCGTACTCGACCGGAGAACTGTTCTGGCTGGCGGCGCTTCCGGGCCTGTCCGGCGCAACACTGCGGATTTTCTATTCGTTCATGATACCGATCTTTGGCGGCCGGCGATGGACGACGCTCTCGACCGCATCACTTCTGCTGCCCGCGCTCGGCATCGGTTTTGCCGTACAGGATCCGGATACGCCCTATGGCATATTCCTGTTCCTGGCGCTGTTGTGCGGCCTCGGCGGCGGCAACTTCGCATCATCAATGGCCAATATCAGCTACTTTTTCCCCAAGACGGAAAAGGGTAATGCGCTGGCCATGAATGCCGGACTCGGCAATGCCGGCGTTAGTGTCATGCAATGCGTGGTGCCGCTGATCATTGTCAGCGGTGTATTCGGCACGCTTGCCGGCGGGCCGCAGACTGTCGCCGGATCCAGCGACGGTCTCTGGCTGCAGAATGCCGGCTTTGTCTGGGTGCCGTTCATTGCTGTCGCTGCAATCGCCGCCTGGTTCGGCATGGACGACATCGCCTCGGCACGCGCAACGTTCCGCGAGCAGTCGATCATCTTCCGGCGCAGGCACAACTGGATCATGTGCATCCTCTATACCGGAACCTTCGGATCTTTCATCGGATACTCGGCCGGATTCCCGCTGCTCGCAAAAACCCAGTTTCCGCATGTCGACTCGCTTCAGTTCATCTTCCTCGGACCGCTGGTGGGCGCCCTGAGCCGGGCCGCGACGGGCTGGATCTCGGACCGTTACGGCGGCGGCCGCGTCACCTTCTGGTCATTCCTTGCCATGATCATTGCCGTGGCACTGGTGTTGTTCTTTCTGTCTATCAAAGATCAACCAGGCGCCTTCTGGGGCTTTTTCGCCATGTTCATGGTGCTATTCTTCGCCACCGGGGTCGGAAATGCATCAACATTCCAGATGATCCCGACAATCCTTCGCCAGGAAATCCGGCGCCTGATGCCGGATCTGAACGACGCCGACTTCTTGCGCCAGGCAGAACGCGAATCCGCCGCGATCATCGCCTTCACATCGGCGATTGCTGCCTATGGTGCTTTCTTCATCCCGAAAGCCTACGGAACGTCAATCGCGTTGTCAGGCGGTCCGGAAGGGGCGTTGTACCTCTTCATGGGGTTTTACGGCCTGTGTCTGGCCCTAGTGTCCTGTACGCAAAGTTCGTATTGTTAAGGGGGTGGTGTCGATTCGGGGGGCATGGTGATGCGACTTTCGGTGGAGATCAAGCTGAGCGCGGACGAGCGCAACGAGCTTGAGCGGCTGGCGCGCGGGCGCAAAGTCTGGCGAGGCCTGTCCGATCGGGCGCACATCGTGCTGCTGGCGGCCGAAGGGCTTACCAATGTGCAGATTGGGAGCGTGCTGGGCGTGACCAGCCAGACCGCCAGGAAGTGGCGCAATCGCTTCGCAGAGCATCGTCTTGACGGGCTTGACGACGAGCCGCGCTCCGGCCGTCCCCGGCGCATCGATGACGACGCCGTGGCCGAGGTGGTGCGCAAGACGCTTGAGGAGAAGCCTCGTGACGCGACCCAATGGAGCACGCGCTCGATGGCGCAGGCGACGGGGTATGCGCCGTCGACGGTCAATCGCATCTGGCGAGCCTTTTCCCTTCAGCCGCACAGGAGCGAGACCTTCAAGCTCTCGGCAGACCCCTACTTCGTGGACAAGACGCGCGACATCGTGGGGCTCTACGTGGACCCGCCGCAGCATGCCATGGTCCTCTGCGTGGACGAGAAATCGCAGGTTCAGGCCCTCGATCGCACCCAGCCGCTGCTGCCGCTGCGCCCGGGGCAGGTCGAGCGGCGCACTCACGATTACAAGCGCAACGGCACGACCTCGCTCTTCGCAGCCCTTGACGTCGCCACAGGCAAGGTCATCGGACAGTGCTATCGGCGCCACCGCAGCGTGGAGTTCCGCAAGTTCCTGGATCACGTCGAGGCCAACGTGCCGCCCGACCTCGAGATCCACATCGTCATGGACAACTACTCGACCCACAAGACGAAGACGATCCGCGACTGGTTCGCCCGGCGACCGCGCTGGCATGTTCACTTCACCCCGACCTCTGCCTCGTGGCTCAACCAAGTCGAGCGCTTCTTCGCCGATCTGACAGAGAAGCAGATCCGGCACGGGGTTCACCGATCGACCGTCGAGCTGGAGCAGGCGATCACCGGGTACATCGACACCGTCAACGAGGACCCCAAGCCCTTCCGCTGGCACAAGACAGCCGATGAAATCCTGGCGTCCATCAAGCGCTTCTGCCTCAGGACCCTCGAAACCGCTGCAGCCGCAACATCATAACGGTACGAACTTTGGAATCAGGACACTAGTGGTCTTCTTCTACACCCGGCCCGGAGCACCGGTGCCAAGCTGATCCCGACAGACCGCCACCCGGTGCGGCGGTCATGACGGAAACCGGAGACGAAAGTCATGAGCCATCTTCTGGATCGCCTCAATTTCTTCACCAGGAAAAACATCGGTGGTTTCTCCGGCGGCCATGGCATCGCCACCCGTGAGGACCGGAGCTGGGAAGACAGTTACCGCAAGCGCTGGCAGCACGACAAGATCGTCCGCTCGACCCACGGAACCAACTGCACCGGATCGTGTTCATGGAAGATCTATGTCAAGAGCGGCATCGTTACTTGGGAAACCCAACAGACCGACTACCCGCGAACCCGGCCCGACCTTCCCAACCACGAACCACGCGGGTGCAGCCGCGGCGCCAGCTACAGTTGGTATCTCTACTCCGGCAACCGGATCAAATATCCGCTTGTCCGCTCCTGCCTGATCAAGCTTTGGCGCGGAGCCCGGCAGACCATGACCCCGGTCGCGGCATGGACGAACATTGTCGAGGATCCTGACAAGCGGTCCAACTGGATCCGGAGCCGCGGGATGGGCGGATTCATCCGGGCCGAATGGGACGAGATCAACGAGATCGTCGCGGCGGCGAATGCCTATACCGTCCGGACCTATGGCCCGGACCGGGTCATCGGCTTTTCGCCAATTCCGGCGATGTCGATGGTGTCCTACGCCGCAGGGTCACGCTATGTCTCGCTGCTCGGCGGCGTCTGCATGTCGTTCTACGACTGGTATTGCGATCTGCCGCCGGCATCGCCCCAGACCTGGGGCGAACAGACCGATGTGCCGGAAAGCGCAGACTGGTATAATTCCGGGTTCCTGATCCTGTGGGGATCGAATGTTCCGCAGACCCGGACCCCGGATGCGCATTTCTATACCGAAGCGCGCTACAAGGGGGCCCGATCGGTGGTTGTCAGCCCGGACTATTCGGAGGCAGCCAAGTTTGCCGATGTCTGGCTGCACCCCAAACAGGGCACCGATTCCGCCCTCGCGATGGCCATGGGGCATGTCGTCCTGCAAGAGTTTCACGTCGACCGGCAAACGCCGTATTTTCGGGAGTACTGCCGGCGCTACACCGACATGCCGATGCTCGTTCGGCTGGTCGAACGGGACGGCGTCCATGTTCCCGAACGGCTGGTCCGGGCGTCCGATTTCCAGGATAATCTCGATCAGGCCAACAATCCGCAATGGAAAACCGTCGCAATCGACGAGCCGAGCGGCAGTGTCGTGGTGCCACTCGGCTCCGTCGGATTCCGCTGGGGCGAGGACGGCGCCTGGAACCTGAGCGAGCACGAAGCCGGGGGAGCCGCAACCGAACTGGCGCTCAGCCTGGTCGGCAAGTCACACCATGATGCAGTCGTGGCGGTCGGGTTCCCGTATTTCGGAAACCGCAGACACGACCATTTCCGCAGCACCGATCACCCGGATGTCCTGCGCCGCAACGTCCCGGTCCGCATTCTCGACCTGACCGATGGCAAGACATCGGTCGCGACCGTCCACGACTTGCTGATGGCAAATTACGGCGTTGACCAGGGCCTCGGCGGCAACGATGCCGCGGCGCGGTACGACATGGACACTCCCTATACCCCGGCCTGGGCCGAAACCGTCACCGGAGTTCCGCGAACATCGATCGAGACCGTGGCCCGGGAATTCGCACGCAACGCCGAAAAGACCCGGGGCCGCTCCATGGTCATTCTCGGCGCCGGCCTGAATCATTGGTACCACATGGACATGAGCTACCGGGCGATCATCAATCTCCTGGTCATGTGCGGCTGCATCGGGCAATCCGGCGGCGGCTGGTGCCACTATGTCGGCCAGGAAAAACTTCGCCCGCAGACTGGCTGGCTACCGCTCGCGTTCGGGCTCGACTGGGCGAGGCCACCGCGGCACATGAATTCGACCTCGTTCTGGTACGGCCACACCAACCAGTGGCGTTACGAAACCCTGGATGTCGGTGAACTGCTCTCTCCCACGGCACCATCAGGAGCCTGGAGCGGCTCACTCATCGATTTCAACATCCGCGCCGAGCGGATGGGCTGGCTGCCGTCAGCACCGCAGTTGGAGACCAATCCGCTCGACATTGCCAAAGCGGCCCAGGCAGCCGGACGTGACCCGCGCGACCACGTCGTCGACGGGTTGAAGGACGGCTCGCTGCGCCTGTCATGCGAGGATCCCGACAATCCGGTCAACTGGCCCCGCAACCTCTTCGTCTGGCGGTCCAATCTGCTTGGGTCTTCGGGCAAGGGCCATGAGTATTTTCTCAAGCATCTGCTTGGCACCAGCCATGGCGTAATGGGCAAAGACCTCGGCGCGACCGGTGGACAGAAACCCGTCGAGGCAACCTGGCGCGACGAGGCACCGGAAGGCAAACTCGATCTTCTCGTGACCATAGATTTTCGCATGTCGACGACCTGCGTGTACTCCGACATCGTGTTGCCGACGGCAACCTGGTACGAAAAGAACGACCTCAACACCTCCGACATGCATCCCTTCATCCACCCGTTGACCGCGGCTGTGGATCCGCTGTGGGAATGTCGGACGGATTGGGACATTTTCAAGGGATTCGCTGCCGCATTCTCCCGGATCGCCCCCGAGATCCTGGGCGCGGAACAGGATGTCGTTCTGACACCGATCCTGCATGACACACCGCTGGAACTAGCCCAACCTCTGGACGTGAAGGATTGGAAGCAGGACGAGGTCGAACCGGTACCCGGCAAGACCATGCCGCAGATCACTGTTGTCGAACGGGACTATCCGAACCTGTACGGGCTGTTCACGGCCCTCGGACCGCTGATGGACAAGCTCGGCAACGGCGGCAAGGGCATCTCATGGAATACCGAGGACGAGGTCCGGCGCCTCCGGGATCTCAACGGCGCCGTGACCGGCGGCGGACCGGGCCACGGCCGCCCGCGCATCGAGACCGATATCGACGCTACCGAAGTGATCCTCATGCTGGCGCCCGAAACCAACGGTGATGTCGCGGTCAAGGCGTGGGATGCTCTAAGCCACCATACCGGCCGCGACCACACCCATCTCGCAACCTCGAAACATGACGAGAAAATCCGTTTTCGCGATCTCGTCGCCCAGCCGCGCAAGATCATCTCGTCCCCGACATGGTCGGGGCTGGAAAGCGAGAGCGTTTGCTACAATGCGGGCTACACCAATGTCCACGAACTGATTCCCTGGCGCACCCTGACCGGCCGCCAGCAGCTGTACCAAGACCATCTCTGGATGCGGGCCTTCGGCGAAGGATTCTGTGTCTATCGGCCGCCGATCGACACCAGAACTATCGCCCCGGTCATCGAGGAGAAATCGAACGGCAATCCGCAACTGGTGCTCAATTTCATCACGCCGCACCAGAAATGGGGCATTCATTCGACCTATACCGACAATCTTCTGATGTTGACCCTCAACCGTGGCGGTCCGGTCGTCTGGATCAGCGAAGCCGATGCGGCACGGGCCGGAATCGAGGATAACGACTGGGTCGAAGCCTATAACGTCAACGGCGCCCTCACTGCCCGGGCCGTGGTCTCGCAACGCATCATGGAGGGTACGCTCTACATGTATCACGCTCAGGAGAAGATCGTGAACACGCCGGGCTCGGAAACCACGCAACGGCGCGGCGGCATCCATAACTCGGTCACCCGGACGGTCATCAAGCCGACCCACATGATCGGCGGCTATGCCCAGCAATCCTATGGTTTCAACTATCACGGCACGGTCGGATCGAACCGAGACGAGTTCGTGATCGTCCGCAAGATGCGGACCGTTGATTGGCTCGACGCGGAGCCGCGCGCGCAGAAGGAGACAATTCGATGAAAGTACGGGCACAGGTCGCAAAGGTTCTGAATCTTGACAAATGCATCGGGTGCCATACCTGCTCGGTGACCTGCAAGAATGTCTGGACCAGCCGCGAAGGCGTCGAATACGCCTGGTTCAACAACGTCGAAACCAAACCCGGAATCGGCTATCCGAAGGACTGGGAAAACCAGAAACGCTGGAACGGCGGCTGGACCCGCACGCGCGGCGGCAAGATCGAGCCGAAAATGGGAGCGAAGTGGCGCATCATCGCCAAGATCTTCGCCAATCCGGACTTGCCGGAAATCGATGACTATTATGAACCATTCACCTTCGATTACGAGCACCTCGCGTCGGCGCCGGAATCCGGGGCAGTTCCAACAGCGCGGCCGCGGTCGCTGATCACTGGCGAACGTATGGAGAAAATCTCCTGGGGACCGAACTGGGAAGAGATTCTGGGCGGAGAGTTCAGCAAGCGGTCGCAGGACAGCAATTTCGAGAATCTCGAGAAAGAGATCTACGGCGCTTTCGAAAATACCTTCATGATGTATCTGCCGCGGCTCTGCGAACACTGTCTCAATCCGACCTGCGTTGCCGCCTGTCCGTCCGGTTCGATCTACAAGCGCGAAGAAGACGGCATCGTCCTGATCGATCAGGAGAAATGCCGCGGTTGGCGCATGTGCGTTTCGGGTTGTCCGTACAAGAAGATTTACTTCAACTGGTCATCCGGCAAATCGGAAAAATGCATTTTCTGCTACCCCCGCATCGAAGCTGGCGAGCCAACGGTCTGCTCGGAGACCTGCGTCGGGCGAATCCGCTATCTTGGCGTGTTACTCTACGACGCGGATCGGATTGCCGAGGCAGCCTCGGTTCCCGACGAGCAGGATCTTTACCAAGCCCAGCTCGACATCTTCCTCGACCCGAACGACCCCGCGGTGGTCGAACAGGCGCTTCACGACGGCGTGCCCGAAAGCTGGATCGAAGCGGCGCGGAATTCACCAGTTCGCAAAATGGCGATGGAATGGAAAATTGCTTTCCCGTTGCATCCGGAATACCGGACCCTGCCGATGGTCTGGTATGTGCCGCCGCTCTCGCCCATCCAATCGGCCGCGGATATCGGTCACCTCGGGCACGATGACGGATTGCCCGATGTCCGCTCGCTCAGGATCCCGGTCCGGTATCTGGCCAATCTCCTCACTGCCGGCAAGGAACAGCCGGTGATCGAAGGGCTCGAGCGGATGCTCGCGATGCGGGCCTTCATGCGCGCGAGAACTGTCGATGGCGTCATTGACGAAGCCGTGGCGGCGCGGGTGGGCATGACGCCCGATCAAATTCTCGAGATGTACCAACTCATGGCAATCGCCAACTACGAAGACCGCTTCGTGATCCCGACGGCGCATCGCGAGATCGGTGAGAATGCCCTCGATCTGCGCGGTTCCTGCGGCTTCAGTTTCGGAAACGGATGCTCCGACGGCATCAGCGACTCCGGTCTGTTCGGCCGACGCCGGACCGTGTCCGCCGATGCGGCAATGGTGGAGTCCAACCGATGATCGCAAGTCTCAAGGTGTTTTCGGTTCTACTCTGCTATCCGACGCAGGAGATTCGGAGCGGCATCCCCGAGATGAGCGACGCGCTGCGCTCGGAAGGACTGATCACGGGACCGCTGCTCGACCGGCTGCTGCGCTTTCTCAACGATTACGGGCAGCGCGACATCTATGACCTGCAAGAACGTTATGTCTTGCTGTTCGACCGGACGCGGTCGCTTTCATTGCACCTGTTCGAGCATGTGCATGGCGAAAGCCGCGAACGCGGCCAGGCCATGGTCGACCTGACGGGGCTTTACGGGCAACAGGGACTGACAATCGATGATCGGGAATTGCCCGATTATCTGCCGCTGTTTCTGGAATTCGCATCGACGCTGTCCTTGCTCGATGCGCAGTGCTCGCTGATCGAGATTCTCCACATCGCGACAGTTTTGGAAGAGCGGCTCGACAAGCGGCAAAGCCCCTATGCCGCGGTTCTGCAAGGTATCGCCGCCGTGGCCCGCGGCAACCAGACCATCGCCACCGAGGGGGATATCGCGGATCTGACCGACGACGATCCCGACGATCTCGAGTCACTGGACGAAGCCTGGGAGGACAAACCTGTCGTGTTCGGCCCGGAGAGTGGTGGAATCGCGCCGGGCGGCGCCTGTTCGGACATACGCAACGTGCTCGCAGCGATGGACCCGTCGATCTCGGCGGATGGTTCGGCGCCTGAAGATGTCGTGTCCCGATTGAAGGAGGGACGGTCATGGACGCCTTGATGATCGCGATCTTTGGAGTCTATCCGTACATCGCGCTCGCTGTCCTGATCCTGGGCAGCATCGTCCGCTATGAGCGCGAGCCCTATACATGGCATGCCCGGTCGGATCAGTTGTTGCAGCGGCGGTTGCTCATAACCGGCTCGGCACTGTTCCATGCTGGCATTCTGGTGGTTTTCGTCGGTCATTTCGCCGGTCTCCTGACACCGGTCGCAGTTCTCGACTGGCTCGGAATCGGGCATTCGTTCAAACAGATCGCATCAATGGCGGTTGGCGGTCTGGCGGGGCTTGCCGCGCTTGCCGGAGGCATGATGCTGCTCTATCGGCGCCTGGCTGATCGACGGATCCGGAAAGTCTCGTCATTTGGCGATATCGCCATTCTCGTTCTGCTCGACCTGCAACTCCTGATCGGATTGTTGACCATTCTGGCCTCTCTCGATCACCTCGATGGATCGGAAATGCTCAAGTTCATGGCGTGGGCGCAGGGTATCTTCGCTTTCGATCCGGCCGCCGCCAGCTACATCATGGATACGCACTGGATCTACCGGCTGCATCTGTTTCTTGGCCTCACGATTTTCCTGGTATTTCCGTTTACCCGTCTGGTCCACATACTGAGCGCGCCTGTTCGTTATCTTTGGCGGCCGGGCTATCAGGTGGTGCGCGCCGTTGCCGGGCGGCGTCCGATCCCCGGAACGGACGGGGATCGGGCCGTTTGAGAGAAAGAGGGACCGCATGGAGGTTTCCGTCAACGGCATGCCGATCGTGACCAGCGCGATCACGGCCGAAGCGCAGAACCATCCGGCGCCGGATCTCGAGACGGCGCTCTTGACCGCGACCCGGGCCCTGGTAGTTCGGGAACTGCTGCTGCAACGAGCGCGAGAACTGGACCTGACGCCGAAACCGGACCACGACGACGCCGGCCGGGTCGAAACTGCGGAAGAAGCCCTGATCCGCCAGGTCGTCAGCGCCGATGTCGTTGTTCCCGAAGCCGATGAGGACGCCTGCAAGCGATATTACGAGAACAACAAGGACCGCTTTACGAGTTCGACACTGTATCAGGCGTCCCATATCCTGTTCGCGTCCGCGCCGGACGACGAGCCGGCCCGCGCGGACGCCCGGTCGCGGGCGGAACAGGCGCTCGCTGTGCTGACCTCGCGGCCATCTGCGTTCGGCAAGCTGGCGCGGGAGCTGTCCGATTGCCCGTCGGGCCGAGATGGCGGCAGTCTGGGCCAAGTCACGCCCGGCGACATCGTGCCGGAAATCGAAACCTTCCTTGCCAGCCTCGAACAAGGCCAGCTGTGTCCGGTGCCCGTGACCTCCCGTTACGGCATTCATGTGCTGCGGCTGGAACATCGTGTCGAGGGCAAACAACTCCCGTTTGAAGCCGTACACGACCGCGTTGCAGCCTATCTCGAAGAGGCCGGCTGGCGCCGCGCAATTGCCCAGTATGTGCAGGTTCTTGCCGGCCGGGCGGACATCCGCGGCACAGACATTGCCGGTGCCGCATCACCACTGGTTCAGTAATCGAAGCACTCCGTTACCGGTTATCGTAAGGACCGTCACGAAAACCCGTCCGGTTCACAGTCCGGCCGGAGTCAGGCTGGATACGCCATTGCCGTAACCGGCGGATTGCGTTATAGATCAGTCCCGCAGGCACATGTCTTCGTCTTGGGATCCGTCCACGGGTTCCAGTGTCGCGGCGTTCAGTTGCGAGGAATTTGCGGTCTGGTCTTGATTGTGCAATCGCCATGCGGCCTCAAACTGGGGACACCGTCCCTGTTCCGGCGGTTCGTCGGTCGGCATACGATCTCGGCTCCAGGCAGAGGGCCGCCGGCATGGCAGTCGCGCGACCGCAACGACCCAGTCCGGCATCCACGGGCAGATCCGGCCAGCGCTCCAGACGCCGACAGGCTGCGCGTGACCGGGCGCCCGCTTCGAGGTCCGGCCCGCACATGGATTTCACGATGTTGACAGTGCGCAATCTCGAAACCGGTTATGGCCGGATCCAGATTCTGCGCGGTATCGACATGAACGTCCCGGCCGGCGGGATCGTCGCCCTCCTCGGCGGCAACGGAACCGGCAAATCGACAATGCTCAAGGCGATGTCGGGCCTGCTTCCGGTCTGGAAAGGGACGATCGAGTTCGACGGGGCGGAGGTCCACCGGTTGCGACCGGACCAGATTGTGCGCCGAGGCCTGGTGCAGGTCACACAGGGCAAGGACTCCTACCCGGCGATGACCGTCGAGGAAAATCTCAGGCTTGGCGCCTATATCCGGTCGGATCGCCGCGGCGTCGCCGACGATCTCGAAATGGTCTACACTTTCTTTCCGAGGCTCAAGGAGCGGCGAACCCAGATGTCGGGAACGTTGAGCGGCGGCGAGGTCCAGATGCTTGTTATCGGCCGGGGCTTGATGGCGCGCCCGAAGATGATCATGCTGGACGAGCCCAGTGCCGCCCTCGCCCCGAAAGTCGTATTGGAGATCTTCGCTACGGTGAACAGGATCCGCGAAGCTGGCGTTTCGGTACTGATTGTCGAACAGAATGTCCGGATGGCCCTGCTGCTTGCCGAATACGGTTACGTCATCCGCGACGGCAGGATATTACTGGAAGGGGACGCCCGGGACCTGATGGTCGACCCCAATGTCAAATCGTCGTTCCTTGGAGGATCCGTCGCCGGCACGGGGCAGGACGAGCCGGACTGACGAGGAGGCGGGACATGGAATTCGATTTTACGTCGCTGTTCGCATTCATCCTGTTCGGACTCACGATCGGTGTTGTCTATGGCATCGTCGCGCTCGGGATTTCCCTGATCTATTCGGGCCTCGACATTGTTCATTTCGCGCATGGCGAAATCTACATGTTCGGCGCTTTCTTCGGCCTCGTGTTCTCTGCGCAGTTCGGGGTTCCCTATCCCTTCGCCCTGCTGTCGGCCATGATCTGCGTCGGGATTTTCGGCATCGTCATCGAGCGCGTGTTCTATCGCCGACTGACCAAGAGCGGTGGCGGATACACGGTGGCCGGCATGGGCATGATCATCTGCGGATTCGGCATGTCGGTGGTGTTACAGAACATCGCGTTTCTGGTCTGGGGCGCCGACGCCGAACCGTTTCCGGTCGATCTCGGACCGCCCTTCCAGATCGGCGAGATCTCGCTGCCGCGGAGCTACGGGCTGACGGCCGTCATCGCCGTTGTGTTGATGGCGGCGCTGCACCTGTTCCTGAAGAAGACCAAGGCCGGTCTGGCCGTGCGGGCCGTAGCGGCGAACAAGGACATCGCGTTTCTCATGGGGATCAATGTCCCGTTGATGATTTCCCTGATCTTCGGACTGGCCTGCGCGCTGGCGGCAGCAGCCGGAACACTGATCGGCCCGATGCAGTCGGTTCAGGTGGAGATGGGGTACCTGATGCTGATGAAGGCCTTCGCAGCCGCGGTTGTCGGCGGGTTCGGCAGCCTGCCCGGCGCTATTCTCGGAGGCCTGATGGTTGGTGTTTTCGAAAATCTCGGCGCGGCCTATATTTCCCCGAACCACAAGGATATATACGCTTTCCTTCTACTGATCCTGGTCCTGATGATCAAGCCGTCAGGACTGCTCGGGATCGAAGTCAGAGTGAAGGCATGACCGGATCGGTTGAATGTCAAACAAGGAGGATATGACATGACAATACCAAGGAAACGACTTCTCGCGAACGGTTTCATCGCGGCGATTCTGTGCGCGACCGCATCGGTCGCCACAGCCGCCGATATCCGTGTCGGGATTACCATGCGGATGATCAGCGAAAACGGCCAGAAATACGGCCAGATGGTCATGGACGAGATCGGCATGATCAACGAAGCCGGCGGCATTAACGGTCACACCATCGCGGCGACGCTCCTCAACGACGAATGCAAATCCGACAAGGGTGTCGCAAATGCCAACAAGCTAATCTTTCAAGAGAAGATCCATCTCCTCATCGGCTCGACCTGCTCATCGGTGTCGCTGCCGATCGTCGATGTGACGGCCAAGGCGAAGGTGCCGCAGATCATTCCGCATTCGACGAACGAGAAGATCACCCAGAAGGGCAGCGCCTGGGTGTTCCGGGTTCCGGTTTCGGGCCGGTACTATGCCGGTGTCAATGCCAAATATGTCGGCGAGAACATCGGCCACAGAGTAGCTTATCTGTGCGCGGCCGACGCCGCATCCCAGAATGACTGCGATGCCATGCAGGCCCAGATGAAGGCGCAACACGGCGCCGACCCGGTCTATGTGGCGCAGGTCCAGGAAAAGGAAGTCGATTTCCGAACCCATATGCAGAAGATCAAATCGGCCGGTGTTGACGGGATCATGATCGCCGCCCTCGCCGAAACCATGGCCCGGGCGCTGGTGCAATCCTACGAAGCCGGCATTCCGGCCTCCGTACGCCGCATCGGGTCATCGTCCGCGTCGAACTCCCCGGTCCCTGCGATCGCCGGAGACGCTGCCAAGGGTGTCTTCTTCGCGGCGGCCTTTGCGGCGGCCGATACCCGGCCGGTCGCCCGGCTGTTCAATGAAATGGTGCGGACGCGCTACGGCATCCACGCGCCGGATCACGATTTCAGCCAAGCTTACGACTTGATCCGGATCGTCGAGATTGCCCTCAGCCGCGCCAATCTGTCACTTGACGACGCTTCACTCGCAGCTGACCGTACGGCCATTCGCGATGCGATTGCAACCGTGAAGGGATATCGCGGCCTTGGATCCGGCGATATCAGCTTCTGTGCCGATCCGACCCCGCAATGCCGCGACGGAAACAGGACCGCGGTGCTGATCGCCTACTCCAAGGGCGGCGAAGACTACGAGACCGAAGTGCTTGCCCGCGTGACAATGCCGGAAGATTTCGGCCTCGAGTAAGGCGTCTGTGCCGGAGCCGGGAGGGGGCTCGCGGCCCTCCCCAGTTCCGGCAGGGCTTCCGCCGACCGGACGGCTCGTGACAGGACCGATGAACGCACTCTCATTCGTCAGCCAACAGTTTGAGCGGCTGAGGCGGACCCACCGTCTGCTACCATGGTTGCTGGCGCTTGTACTGTTGCTGCCGGTGCCGCAGCTGGTGACCTATGTCTTCACCGACTACTACATTTATCTGATCAACAAGATCTGTATCTTCATCCTGCTGACAGTCGGTCTCAACATCGTCAAGGGGTTCTGCGGTCAGGTCACAGTCGGACATGTCGGGCTGTATGCCATCGGCGCGGTGTCGTCCGCGCTGTTCTCAATTCATCTCGGATTTCCGTTCTGGATATCCTTTCCGCTCGGCGTCCTGATCGCCGGGCTGGCCGGGATCGTGGTCGGCCTGCCGTCAGTCCGGCTGGAAGGCGCCTATCTCGCACTTGCGACCCTCGGACTTGGTGAGAGCGTCCGGATCATGATTGCGGTGACGCCGTTTTTCGGCTCCTCGACCGGCATCATGCTGATTCCGCCGCCCGAAATCGCCGGGTTCACCTTCGATTCATTCGAGCGTTACTATTATCTCGTCATGGTGACGGCGCTGGTCGGGATCTATCTGTCGTTCTCGCTTCTGCGGTCGGCTACCGGCCGAGCATTCATGGCGGTCCGCGAAGACATCATTGCGGCGAGTGTGCACGGAATCAACGTGACCCGGCACAAATTGCTCGCATTCGTCATCAGCGCCCTTTACGCGGGCGCCGCCGGCGCGTTGTTTTCCCATATGCCGCCCGGCTATATCCACCATAACAACTTCACGATTATCGAGATGGTGACATTGCTGCTGATGGTCGTTCTTGGCGGGATCGGCCATATCTGGGGCGGGGTCATCGGCGCGATCGTGGTCACGGTGATCTACGATCAGACCTTGGAGTACTATTTTTACCAGCCGCTCCTGTTCGGCCTCAGCATGGTTCTGTTGGTGATGTTCATGCCACAGGGAATTGGTGGCGTCATCGACCGGCATCTGGTGACCCGGCGTTTTGTCGAAGCCCGCGAAGGGAAACCCGATGACATTGCTTGAAACCAGAAACCTGTCGAAACGTTTCGGCGGCCTGCTGGCGATCGACAATCTCGATATCGCCGTCCAGCCGGGAACGATTCACGGGCTGATCGGGCCGAACGGTTCCGGGAAGTCGACATTCTTCAATCTCGTGACCGGTGTATATCCCGCCGATCCGGGCAGTGTCATACGTTTCGACGGAACCGATATCACCAATATCCCGTCCCATCGGGTCGGCGCTCTGGGCATCGCCCGGACATTCCAGTTGCTGCGCTTGTTTCAGGAAATGACAGTCCTGCAGAATCTCATGGTCGGTTACCATATGCATGTACCATACGGATTTCTGGCCACAATTTTCAACAGTGCCCGGGCCCAGGCAAAAGACGCCGAGATCAGGGCCGAAATGATGGATCTGCTCGGTTTCATCGGTCTTGCCGAATACGCCGACATGCCTGCCAGTGAACTGTCCGGTGGCCAGCGCCGGCTCCTTTCGCTTGGCCGGGCGATGGCCATGCAACCGAAACTGCTGATGCTTGACGAGCCGGCCGCAGGCCTGTCGCCGGTCAATGTCGACCGTTTACTCGAGATCGTGATGCAGCTGAAAGAACGCTACGGGCTGACCATTCTGATCGTGGAGCATATCCTGAAGGTTGTCATGGAGACCTGCGACACTGTTACCGTACTGGATTACGG
The DNA here is from genome assembly GCA_963422445.2 of Thalassobaculaceae bacterium. Lineage (GTDB taxonomy): Bacteria > Pseudomonadota > Alphaproteobacteria > Thalassobaculales > Thalassobaculaceae. The sequence goes on along the minus strand of OY729512.2, from coordinate 5,352,928 downwards.
CAAGAAGATCGGCGAAGGTCCGCCGAATCAGGTCAAGGACGACCCTGCGGTGATCGAAGCTTATCTGGGCCAGGAAGAGGACGACGAAGACGTACGGGCAATCCTCCATGGCCGGATCTGAACCGGATCGAGACACGGCGGATTGCAGGATCCATCAACCCGGGTTCGAAACCGGCAGGCCCGCTCCAGACATGCGCTTTGTTGTCCCTGGCGTGAACGATGACCGCCCGAATGCGATCGGATCCGCCGCTTGCCTCGTCCGAAGAGATGAAACCTTGAGCAGCAATGTTCCCGCCCGCGCCCGTGCTGCCTCTGATCGACGACAAGGCGCGCCGGCAACGTGACGGAACCATCCGGACAAGCATTCGGTTCATTAGTGACCTCAAAACCGCTACCACTTGTCGCGCGGTGTCCTTCGGTTTCCAGAGCCCTGGTTAATCGCTGCCGTGCCTGCGGTTATCGAGTTGTGCCGGATGGTTTTGGCGGGTCGTCCGGGGGCCTTGACGGACTGCTGAAGAGAGTTTGCCGGGCCAGTAGCGGATTTGGCTCAATTCGTGACTCGTAGGTATCGCGATAGAAACTCGCCCGATTCGCCTTGGCGGTTAGACAGATGGATGACGAGCGGTTTCGGGATTGGTTCTCGCATGTCGATGAGCTGACGGCGACGCAGCGCATGGCGGTGGCGGCGGTGCTGTCGGACCCGCCGGAGGGCGCGGCCTCGCTGGCGGCGATCGATCTGGGCGTGGATCACGAGCGGCGCTGTCGGCATTGCGGCGCCGGCGGGGCGGTGTCGCGGGGCACGGCGCGCGGTCTTCGCCGTGTCCGGTGCAAGGCCTGTAGGAAGAGGTTCGGTGCGCTGACCGGCACAGCGCTGTCGGGCTTGCACCACGAGGAGCGCTGGCTGGCCTTTGGCGCCTCGCCTGGCGCCGGCGAGACGATCCGGGAGGCTGCCGAGCGCTGCGGGATTGCGCCGCGCACGACGCCTCGCTGGCGCCACCGCTTTCTGGCGGCGGTGCGCCAGGCGCCGGACCGGCTTGCCGGGATCGTCGAGGCTCTCGAGACCGTCGTTCTCGAGAGCCGCAAGGAGGAGCGGAAGCTGGACCGCACGCGGCGCCGGTGCGGCGGGACGGTCCGCAAACCCGGCCTCGCGCGAGCCAGGGCCGATCCTGGTCGCCGCCGGCCGTGCGGGCGAGACCCTCAGCCATACCCTGCCCGCCCTCAACGCAGACAGCGTGAAGGAGGGGCTGGAGCCGGTCGTCGCACCGGATGCGATGCTCGTCTCCGACGCCAACCGCTGCTATCCGCCCGTTGCGGCGGCGCTCGACATCCCACACGGGAGCATCAACGCTTCTGCCAGCGAGCGGGTCCGGGCGCGCGGCCCATCCAGACGGTCAATAGCCGCCACAGCCAGATCAAGGGCGTCCTGCGCGGCTTCCGCGGCATCTCACCAAGGACCTCGACAGCTATCTGAGGTGGTTGCATCTCATCGAACGCGGCGATCAGCCATCGCCCAGAGCCTGCCTCGAGGCGGCGATGGCCAAACCGCACCTACAATTCACGAATTGAGCCGCGGATTTCGAGGGGTTTTCAATCTGTCATGCGTCCTGTGTCCATGCTGCCCTTGTCGGGACTTGTCCTGCCGCGAAGGCAACGCCTTTCGGGCGATTGCGGGCCATCGGCGGAGGGCGAAAGTCGCCGGAAACCATACGTTCCTTCGTTCCGGGACCGGCGCATTTGCTTTCGCCTCTGCGGCAGCGTCACAGAGCTTTCGGCAAACACGCACGCGTGTTTCGGAATTCCCTCGGGCAAGCGCCGGTCCCTGACCGGATGTCAAGACCGTTTCAGGAGGCTTCTGGCTGGCCGAGCAGATCATCCAGCGACTGCGCCTCCAACACGCCGTCGCCCCACCTGTCGAGCTGCTCGATCGCGGCTGCCGCAATGCGCTCCCGCGCCGACCGGGGCAGAGGGCCGAACCGTCGTTCGAGCAGGCGGGCAAGCATCTTCGCTTCCCCTTCGGCTTGCCCTTCGGCTCTCCCTTCTGCTTTTCCTTGTGCTTTCCCTTGTGCGATCAAGGTTTCCGCAATCGTGTTCAAAGTCACCTCCGGATAACCAAGTTTGTTCTCCAGGACCGTGCTGAGCCATTCCAGATCGGGAACTGAATAGACATGGAGAATATATTCCAGCACCTGGTGGTACAAGTCAGGGTCGCTCTGCAAGCCCAGAAGCACCGTATCCAGAAACTCGATCGCATCACGCTTCAGCACGATCAGACCGGCCTTGAGATCAGCGTCCCGCGACAGCTCCTCCGTCGTGAGCCTTCTGATATTCCGGAATATGTAGCTGAAACCCTCCGCGAACGCCAACGCCGGCTGGCCCTCCGTGTCGACCGCTGCCGCCAGAGAGGCCGGCACCATCCCCTCGGACTCACCGTGAAAGAGCACGATCGGAATGATCGGCGGCAACGCTCGCAACTTCGCCGCATCCGTCCCCGCATGGCGTTTCCAGATCCGGATCATATAGGACGCCAACTGCAAGGGCAGACCCGGATCGGCGTAGGACTTGTGCTCAAGCAGCGTGTAGACAAACGCTTCCTTGCCGGACTTCAACGTGACCCGGAACAGCAGGTCGCTCTGGCTCCTGGACAGAGCCTCGTCCACGAACCGGCCCTCCAGGGCGACCGGCAGTATTGTCTGGTCCAGCAGCCCGGCGATGTCGTTGGGCAGATGATCGCGCAGAAAAGCACCGGCGCGCCTGGAATCGGACAGCAAGGCCTGAAAAAATCTGTCATGCGGCGTAGGCAGCGGCGGCAATGTCTCGTCCGGTTCCCGCGTCCCGTCCCCTGAACCCGCGGCCATTCAGCCGGTCCCGAAAAAGGCGACCGGACGGACCCCGGCAAACCCGTGCTTCGGGAGCGCCGCGGATGCAGGGCCGACCGACCCCGGCAAGCGGACAAGGGGCGCGCCGGACTGGCCCGGCCCCTCCATTGCCATCCGCACAGTCATCGACCCGAATGGCACCATAACATCATTATGCCTCCTGTGTTCTCGTCTTGCAGCGTCATCTGAAAGGAGGCATGACATCATCGTCGACGGCCTCATACCAGGCTGCGCCGACGATGATACGGTTCAGGTCGAGTACGATCGGAACTCCACCTCGAATGTATCAGATTGAGAAACATCCGCATTGCTTTTTCTGCTGGTCGGTCGGAAAGCAGAAGCGACGTCTGCGGCTCGAATGCAGCTTCGCCTCGCAACCGCCGATATCGCAGCCTGTGTCAAGAGACTGTGCCAATAATCAGCAATTCTCCTTATGGCGTTTTTCGTTGCATTGCGGCCTTTCGTGTTGGTTTTTTGGCGGTTTTGCGGTTGGAGGGATGGGCTTGGCGCGGGGGCCGGGGATCAGGCGTTTGCGGGAGGGGGGAGGCCCGTGATGACGGTTTTCATGAGGACTGCCCATGACGCGAAGACATGGTAGGCGGTGATCGTGCGGATGTGCTCGAACAGGCGCCTTCGGGCTCCGAGTGCGTGCCGCGCCCGCCGCCAGGATGCTTCGATCAGGTCGCAGGCCGTGTGCAGGGCGAAGGCCAGCAGATTGAGCACGACCAGGATGCTGGCCAGTGTCTGGCTGCCATGCCCGAAATTGTGTTCGAGGTTGTAGCCGTTGGTCTTCAGGACGTTGAAGGTCTCGTTCTCGATCTTCCAGCGGGCACGCCCGCAGGCGGCGATGTCGGCGGCGGTGTCTCGCGTGACGGCAAGGTCGGTGACGAAGCTGTTGCGGTAGGTCACCTTGCCGTCGGGCTTGGCGATCTCGACCTCCAGCCAGTTGACGGCGAGCGCGTCGGCGCCGTCGCGCAGCGGCACGCCATTCATCCAGCGATAGCGCTGGCGGCGCCTGGCCGCGCCCCTGCCCACGGTCTGGCACACCTTGTCCAGCACGACGCCATGGGTGTATTCGCTCAACGTCTTGTGGCTGGACGGCTTGCACACGAAGATGAAGCTCCCGCCCGCAGCGCGCACCGCCTCGCAGATCGGCTGGCGGGAATAGAGATCGTCGCCCAGATAGACCGGTCTCAGCCCGGCCACACAAGGCCCCAGGCGGGCCAGCCAGCGCTGCGCCGCGCGGCTCTCGCAGTCCTGCTTCGCCGAGCCGTCTTGCGGGCGCACGAACTCCGGCGCCAGAGGCAAGGCGCGGCGCTGCCCCGGCGCCACCAGAGCGGCGCCGACAAAGCTGTGGAAATACTCCACCTCCTCGCCCCGCCGGCGCGTCGAGCAGTGCGCGCAGTGGATCGTGCCGGAACGGAAATGCTCCGAGCCGTCCAGCGCGATCAACACCCGATCGTCCAGGCAGCGCAGACCCGACAAGGCGCCGGCGCCATCCAGGTCATCGACAAGCGCCGGAAACACCGCGTCGAAATGATCCGTCGGCGCCCCATCCAGCATCCGCCGGATATGGCTGTCGCACGGAATCCGCTCCATGCCGAACAGCGTCCCGGCGTTCGAAGCGCCGCGCTGCGCCGACAGCAGGCGCTGATGCGCCAGAAACGACGGGCTCTGCACGAAAAACACCGAAAACGCCGCAAGCCCGATGTCTCTCATGGTATAGCGCGTGTTGCTTCCCGAGCGCTTGTCGGGCAACGCCGCGCACCGCTTCCCCACCACTTCTATGTATCGTTCAAGACGCTTCATACAACAGCTTGAATCACATCTCCAAGCCTTTGAAAACCCCCGATAACTCCAAAAGGAGAATTGCTGGCCAATAATCACATTAAAAAACAATAGCATCCCGGCAGAGACGCTGTCGAGGCTGCTGCTCTGCCGTTCCGATAAGATCGACATCTTGTATATCTTTGATGATGTGCCTGATGCCGCCAAGCCCTCCGGTCCTTGATTGCATCCCGCCACTATGCATCAGAGCACATCCCCCGGCATATGTCGCGAACCTGTTTCCGGCAAAACGCCTGGACAGACCCGTCCAGTGCCTCCGAAGGCCCGGTCTGTCAACTCTGGAAACAGCCGTAACAGCATTGTTCGCCGTAACGCCCCCAACCCCGACCCGCAAGAATATCTTCACCGCAGACTCGCAAAAGAGGCACGCTTCCAGCCGATAATCCGCCCGATCCTGAGACTCCAAGCGGGCGGGCAGTCCCATGTCGGCAATCGATATCTCCGACCCCAACAAGACGTTCAACGGGAAACCCAGGCGCTCCGGAATATCGATCTGACACTCGAACGGTGAGAAGTGGTCGCACTCATAGGCGCGCCCGGATCCGGCAAATCCACCCTCATCGGGCATATTGGCGGCCTCGCCGTGGCCGGTCGCGGCACCGCAGAAGGTAATCTCACCGTGCTCGGCACTGTCATGCCGTCGCAGGGCCGAATTAAGAAATGCCCGCCGGATCCAGACACAAATCAGTGTCATCTTCCAGCAGTTCAATCTGGTCAACCGCCGCACGGTCCTGACCAACTTGCTGACCGGGTTCCTCGGGCAGATTTCGGGCCCGCGCGGAACCTTCAGCCTGTTCAACAGATCGGAAAAGCAAACGGCGCCGCAGGCCCTTCACCGTGTCGGGATCGCCCGGATGGCGGGTCAGCGCGCGTCCACCCTGTCGGCCGGCTAGCAGCAGCACACCGTAATCGCCCGGGCCCAAGGCGCGGAAATCATCCTGGCCAACGAACCGATCACCTCGCTTGACCCGGCCTCGTCCAAGCGTGTGATTGAGACACTCGCGGACATCAACCGCGATGACGGCAGAACCATCCCGGTCTCGCTGCATCAGGTCGATTATGCCATTCCTATTGCCCCTGCGTCGTGGCCTTGCGTGACGGTGAAGTCGTATACGACGGACCGAACGCACCCTTGCTCGCGCACGGCGCACAGCTTTCACGGCGACGAGTTGATCGGCATCAACACGGATGACGGTAACAGCGACGTGACCGTGCTGCATGCCAAGGTCGAACCGATTACGCTATCGGCGTGATTTTCCACAAATAAAAGACCAACCCGGATCCCATCAAGAGGAGTGATCCATGATCAACAAACTGAACACAACGGTCGTCGGAGCGGTCTTCTCTCTCATGGCCGGAAAGGCGCTGGCAGCCTACAAACCGCTTGATGGCGATCCGAAGATCATCAATTTCGGCATCATCTCGACCAAATCCACAGCCAATCTGAAACAGCAAGGGCTGCCGTTTCTGGCCGACATGGAAAAAACAACCGGCCTGCAGATCAAGCCGTTCTCCGCCCCGGACTATGCCGGCATCATCGAAGGCATGCGCTTCGGCAAGGTCCATGCGGTCTGGTTCGGCAACGAATCGGGCATGGAAGCGGTCGACCGTTCCGGCGCGGAAGTTTTGCACAGCAGGTCGGCGTCGATAGCAAACAGGGGTATTACTCAAACATCATAACGCACAAGGACAGCACGAACCTCAACAGCCCAAGGTGATCCCACGCTGTAAACAGCGAGTCCATGACAAGAATTTGGCGACATGAATTCTCGTTTACGGACCAATTTGTAAAAATGACCTCGCTTTATATCAAAGGGCCGATCGACCAGTGCTCAAATTTAGGGGTTAACGCAAGCCCGGTCTGGGCCCAACTTCCCTATGCGATTTTTCGGGTTCCCGCTCCGTCGGGCTCCCCGCTGAATACAACAGCCTGATATCCGGCTCGAGGTCGCTTCCCAGGCTTGGCGGATAGGCGGGGACTGCCTCTTTCCGGGAGAGATGTTCGCAAGGGCTCGGCACCATTCCGGCACCGGCGCTCGGGAGAGCGCCATTGTCGCTATCAAGCGAGACGGTCACTGAGGTTTTACAGTTGCTGCATTCAAGGCACGCCGCCACACAGTGAGGGGCCGCATGAACGCCTGGCGCACAGTTTCACGGCTTGCGCCGGGCATGTCGTGGTCCTTTTCGTGTTCGGCCTTTCGGGGCTGGTGCGCGGTGGGCGGCAAGGCGATCTCGCGGGATAGGACACTTCTTGCTATCGATCATGCATCAGCTCCGAAGTTGGTTCAGCACTGATGCGGTCAGTGTAGCCCGTCAAGATGGCACTATCCGTCAATGATGAGGCGAGCTTGCAGGATCCTGTTGTCGCGCGAGCAATCCGCAATCATCAGACCCTGATCGTCCAGCGACCGGATGTAAAAGCCTGTTTCTCCTCTGTTCGCAAAGCCGCATTTTCGATCAGCAGGGCGCTGTCCTGCGCGCTCAAGGTCACGACGTTTCCCTGCTATTCTAAAGAGCGCGTCACATTGCTTCGCAGGCCATCCAGCCTCTGTCGTGTGGTCATCCTCACATGCGCGCTCCCGAGGCCAAACCGTTGTCGGCGATAAGGTCAGTGTAGCGCAGGCGCTTGCCAGCCATCCCGGCGACACCCTCTGCCATGTGCTCGATTGTGTCGGCATCGCGAATGTTGTGCCGCCCGACGAATTCGGTGACGTAGCGGTCAAGGTGCTTGGGCGACATCTTGTGATCGATGCCGTTGCACCCCCGCTTGAGCGTAGACCAAAAGGACCTGATCCCGTCGGTATGCGCCATACCCCGGACATATGCGTCGGCCGAATGATTGACCGCTGCGTGCTCGATAGGCTGCGGCCTTGTCGGTGTAGACCGTGGCGTTCTTACGGGCCTGCCGCGCGACGAAGCCGTGAAGGATCGGCGTCCCGGTCTGCTTGATGACGCGGACAGTGATGGCCTTCGTCGCACGATCCCTGGCGCCGACAACCGCCGTCTGGCCGACGGCCCCGCGCCCCGTGAGCGCCTTGCCTCTGGCCTTCGGCATGGTCTTGCGTGTCCCGCCCATATAGGGTTCGTCCCCTTCAACGGGACCGGCGAAAGGCCCGGCCTCGGCTGCGAATGTCTTGCGCAGACGATGCAGCATGAACCAAGCGGCTTTCTGGCCGCCGCATGGAGGATATGCCCTTGATGTTCGTCGTAAAGAGGTCGGTGCCGACGACCCACACGCGATATGTGAGGTTCGAGCCTTCCATGACCGTTCCCGTCTTGACCGAGAACATGCGCTTGTTCGGGCAATCCCGACAGCGGGGCGTCATGGACTTGTGTTTGATGTTCGACTGAACGTTGACGCTGCCACAATGTGGGCAGTAGGGGCCATCGGGCCACCGTAGAGCGGCGAGCCACGCCTTTGCGGGATCTTCGTCCGGGAACATGGCGGCGACCTGTAGCAGTGTCAAACCCTTGCGGTGGACCTTGCCCGGTGCCTTGCGGGTGATCGTTCAATTCCTTGAAATGGAACTGTAATATAGAGACGGATGTCCGCTTTATCAACCCCGGATGTGACTATTCGATATAATCCCCCAAAGCATGGGATCGTCATAGGAGCCGGACACGGCGATCCTACGCCAGGTTCGCCCTGTTTTTCTCGTGCCTGCCGATAATGTGATCGATCGCGCGAATCGAGCATTCACGGCTCGTTGGCCCCGGATCGACCGGTCGATGCGGGGCGGCGGACGCGCCGGTGGTCGTGGTTTCGGGAGAGCGGCCCCGGTCCGTTCGCCGGCGTACTCGCCTTGTGGATTCACATGACAGGCATTCTCGCCAAGCTATTCCAGAGCGGTCGATCCGAATCCCGTCGAAGGCATCCGTGCGACCGGTGCGTCGCGCCTGAAAGAGGTCATCTTCGGCGTCATTCCCCAGATCTTGCCACTGTGGATTTCCTATTCGCTATACCGGTTCGAATCCAATGTGCGGTCGGCATGATCCTGTGGGAAATGATACGCGGCTTTCAATATGCGGAAACCGCGGCGATCATCATCATTGTCTGCTCGGTCATCGCTCTAGAAATCCTGTCACTGCGCTTGCGGCGCTTAGTAATCTAATCCGCACCGCGAAGGCGGAAGAGCTGTTGCAGACGAAAGGGGTCCGACTCGGCCGGCTGGACAACTAGGGCGATAGTCTCGATGTCGACCGGCGCATCGAGGCACGGCGCGAGCCGGGCCCTCAGGACGGCACGAACAGTTTCCATTTGCCCGGGCGTCAGGGGATCGGTCAACGTCAGGTGAAAGCGGAAGTCTTCCAGCACATAAGGGTAGCCCCATCGCTCCAGATAAACACGCTGCCGGGCTGTCAATGCGTCCGGCCGCCGCCGGGCCCGGTCTTCCGGCCGTAGCGGTTCGCGCAAGTCGTCGAACGCCGTAACGCACGCCGCGGCCAGGGCGTTCAGCGCGCTGGCAGGACGCGCCGGGACGACTGCGAGAAACCGGCCGATCGATGAAAACGTAAGCGCGACAGTTCTGACCGGGCAAGCCGCCGCCGCAAAGCGGTCCGCCGTCGCCAGAAGGCAGTCGAGGCTGCATCGGGACGATAACCGGAACGGAGCTTTCAACGTCGCGTGAAATCCGTAACGCCGTACCCCGGATACCAGAGCGCCGTGTTCGGCGGCGGTGAAGGCCGGTAAGCCACACGGTTCGACGGCTTCTCCGGTCCAGACATCCCAGCCAAGCCAAGCGCGCCCAAACCGGCCAAGATCCGTTTCGGGATCAGGCAAAAAATAGATGGCGTATCGCGCGGTCAATCCGGGACGTCCTGTCAGGCCACGCGATGGCCCATGCACCACACCCCTCTGACGAGCGGATGACCGGGCGCGCGTCGAACGCGCACCAGATCCCCGCGCTTGCCAACAGCGATTTCGCCACGATCGAACAATCCGACGGCTTCCGCCGGCGTTTTGCTGATAGCGCGGACCGCGCGAGGCAGACTGAAGCCGGTCAGCTCGTCATTCAGTTTGAAGGCCGCGTGCAAGCTGCTGCTGGGAATGTAGTCGCTAGACACGATATCAAGAATACCGAGATCTGCGAGGTTGCGGGCGGAGACATTCCCGGAATGCGAGATACCCCGCACCAGGTTGGGCCCACCCATCATAACCTTGAGGCCCGCCGCATGGGATGCTTTTGCCGCCTTGACGGTCGTCGGGAATTCGGCGATGGACATGCCGTCCGCGACCGCCGCCTCGACATGGCCGATGGTCGCGTCATCGTGGCTGGCAAGGCTGACTCCGATCTCCTGGCAAACGACGACCACATGACGCCGGTGCATGGCGCCGTATGCCACGCTGTGGCGTCTGCGCGCGTCGGTAAAGGCCGCCATTTCGTCATCCGACAGGCCATACTTTCCCTGATAGTAGATGCGGTACTCGGGTTCATTGACGAACTGGCGCTGTCCCGGCGTGTGATCCATGATCGACACGAGGCGCAGCAACGGGTGCGTGACGAGCGGATCAAAAATATCGCGCAGATTCGGATAGGAAATTTCGCAGCGGAAATGCAGCAAGTGATCCGCGCGCAACAGGTTTTTCTCCCGAGCTTCGGTAATGCCCGCAATCATTGTTTCGAGTTTTTCGACCCGCTCGCCCGTTTCACGGACTTCCCCGAGGGCGATCGCGTCGAAAGCGGTCGTGATTCCGGATATTGCGAGTTGACTGTCATGCGCAAGAGCAGCAGCAACCGGGGGCCAGTTCGCCTTCGGCCGTGGCGTTGCATGTTGCTCAAGGTTGTCGGTGTGCAGCTCGACCAATCCGGGAATCAGACAATCACCATCACAATCGATCGCGCCGGATGGCGCAATACTGTCACTGGCGATCTCCCTGATATCACCGTCATCTCCCACGACGACGGTGCCAGCCGTCAGAACCTGGTTGGCTAATATCACACTTGCGTTCGCGAATACCGTTTCCATCATGCCACCGCCCGATAGTCGGTGATGTCGAATTCACGGGTGCACATCTGTTCGCGTGTTTCTTGATCATGAAAAATGCCGATAATTGCGGCGCCGCGGGCTTTTGCTTCGCAGACCAGCGCCAGCGCCACTGCCCGGTTCTCCGGGTCGAGGTTGGATGTCGGTTCGTCGAGCAGCAGGATCGGATAATCGAAGACGAAGCCACGCGCGATATTCACCCGTTGCTGCTCACCGCCCGAGAAGGTGACGGGGGATAACGGCCAGAGAGCCTCAGGGATATGAAGGCGCTGCAGCAGCGTTTCCGCCCTGGCAAGCGCCTGTTTCCTTGAGCCGCCGGCAGCGACAAGCGGTTCCGCAACGATCTTGACGGTTGGCACACGCGGAACCACACGCAGGAACTGGCTGACATATCCTATCGTATGGCGACGGATGTTGAGGATGACATGAGGGTCGGCTCGGGCAATGTCGATCTTCTCTCCGCCATGGCAAACCCAGATATGGCCCTTCGAGCAAAGATAATTCGCGTAGATCATACGCATGAACGTGCTCTTGCCGCTGCCCGAGGCCCCGACCAACGCGACGCACTCACCGGGACCGACGGCGAAATCAAGGTTGGACAAGACCGGGATCCTGGCGCCGCCCTGAACGTGGAGTATGAAGTCTTTCGAAACCTTTTCAGCGCTGATCAAGGCCGTCATCCGGAACCTCAGGTTTGCAGGATCGAGGAGACGAGCAACTGCGAATAGGGGTGCTGTGGATCGTCGAGCACCTGGTCGGTCAAACCGGTTTCAACGACACGGCCCTGTCGCATCACGAGCAGCCGTTGGGCCAGCAGCCGGGCAACCGCCAGATCATGCGTAACGATGACGGCGGCGAGGTCGAGATCCGCGACTAGACTGCGGATCAGGTCGAGCAGGCGCGCCTGCACGGACACATCAAGGCCGCCAGTCGGTTCGTCCATGAATGCAAGGCGCGGTCTAGAGACGAGGTTGCGCGCGATTTGAAGACGCTGCTGCATGCCATCCGAAAACGTGTTCGGCAGATCCCCAATCCGGGTCACGTCAACCTCGACCCGTTGTAGCCAGTCGACGGTCTCGCCGCGGATCTCGCCATAGTGGCGCCAGCCGACCACCATCAGGCGTTCGCCGACATTGGCGCCGGCGCTGACATTCATCCGAAGTCCATCACGGGGGTTCTGATGAACGAAAGCCCAATCGGTGCGCATCAGGAACCGTCGCTCCGATTCGCTGATGGCATGGATGTCGACATCCTCGTTCTGACGGTTGTTGTAAATGACGGACCCCGCGTCGGGCTTCAGGCTCGCCGACAAGACCTTCAACAGGGTTGTCTTCCCCGAACCAGATTCACCGACGATGCCAAGAACCTCGCCTGGATAAAGGTCAAGGCTGACATTTTCGCAACCCCGGATGGCGCCGTAGTAACAGACGATATCCTTCGCGGACAGGATCGGGACGGCGCCTGCCGTCATTCCGTTGCCTCCGGTTTCTGCATGCGGTCGCAATAATCGGTGTCGGAACAAACGAACATGCGCTCGCCAGCATCGTCGAGAACGATCTCGTCCAGAAACGTGTGTGCCGCACCGCACAGAGCGCAAGACTCCTCCCATTTCGGCAACTCGAAGGGATGGTCGTCGAAATCGAGGCTCTTGACGTCGGTATAAGGCGGGATGGCATAAATACGCTTCTCGCGTCCGGCGCCAAACAGTTGCAGCGCCGCCATGCGATCCATTTTCGGATTGTCGAATTTCGGCGTCGGTGACGGGTCGGTGATGTAGCGCTCGTGCACCTTGACCGGATAGGCGTATGTCGTCGAGATATGGCCGAACCGCGAGATATCCTCGTACAGTTTTACATGCATGAGACCGTAGTCCTCGAGCGCGTGCATGCGCCGGGTTTCCGTCTCGCGCGGCTCGAGGAAGCGCAACGGCTCCGGGATCGGCACCTGGTAGACCAGGATCTGGTTCTCCCGGAGCGGCGTTTCCGGAATACGATGGCGCGTCTGTACGATGGTCGCGTCCTGGGTCCGTTCGGTCGTTTCCACTCTTGTGATGCGTACAAAGAACTTGCGAATACTTACCGCGTTTGTCGTATCGTCCGAGCCCTGATCGATAACCTTCAACCTGTCGTCCGGGCCAATGATCGACGCCGTCACCTGTATGCCACCGGTGCCCCAGCCATAGGGCATCGGCATCTCGCGGCTGGCAAACGGCACCTGATATCCGGGGATGGCGACCGCCTTCAACAAGGCGCGCCGTATCATCCGCTTGGTCTGCTCGTCGAGATAAGCAAAATTGTAGGCGCCGTCCGGCTGCGGCCTATTCGGCAGCGACATCATTCGCCTCCTTTCGCCAACGGCCTTCGGCAATCTCCCTGCGCATTTTGCGGACCAGTTCCAGCTCGGACTGGAAATCGACATAGTGCGGCAGTTTCAAATGCTGCACGAAACCGGAAGCTTCGACATTGTCGGCATGGGAGAGAACGAATTCTTCATCTGCCGCCGGAGCTGCGCCGAGATCTTCACCGAGATCGCGGCTTCTCAGGGCCCGGTCGACCAGAGCCATCGCCATGACTTTGCGCTCGCAGAAACCGAAGGTCAGTCCATAGCCGCGGGTGAACTGTGGCGGCCGCTCTGTGGAGCCCTGGAACTGGTTGACCATCTCGCATTCGGTCACGGTCATCTCGCCGATCTGGATCGAGAATCCCAACTCGTCGGGGACGATTTCGACCGCGACTTCTCCCATTCTGATTTCGCCTGCAAACGGGTGCGTCCGGCCGTAGCCGCGCTGGGTCGAGTACCCGAGAGCGAGCAGAAATCCTTCGTCACCGCGGGTCAGTGCCTGGAGCCGCAAATCCCGATCGGCGGGAAACTTCAGCGGATCCTGCGTCATATCGGCAACGGGCCGCGTGTCGTCGATGGGTTCGGGCGGCTGGATGATACCTTCCCGATCGAGGATGTCTGACATCCGGGGCATGGCGTCGCATGGCGCCACAGTCTCTTCGACTGCCGCGGACGGTGGTGTCTCCGCGTCCGCAGCGAGCGCGAAATCGAGCAACCGGTGCGTATAGTCGAAGGTCGGCCCCAGAACCTGGCCGCCCGGAACATCCTTGTAGGTTGCGGAAATACGGCGGCGGATCCGCATGGCCGCGGTATCGACCGGTTCGGTTTCCGCTATTCGCGGCAGAGTCGTGCGATAGGCGCGCAACAAGAAGATCGCTTCGACCAGATCTCCACGAGCCTGCTTGATCGCGAGCGCCGCGAGATCGGGGTCATATAGCGAGCCTTCCGTCATCACGCGATCGACCGCCAATGTCATCTGGCCCTTGATCTGCTCCAGACCGAGTTCTGGAACATCGGGATCGCCACGGCGTTCTTCGGCCAACAGCCGGTGGGCGTTGTCTATGGCGGCCTCACCACCCTTGACCGCGACATACATGGCTCAAACTCCCACGTTGGTAGACCGGGGCAGACCGGCAATGCGGTCGTCGGCGGTAAACAGGATGTCCACGCCGAGGGGGTAGAGCGCGTTGTTGCGCGCAATCGCCTGCCAGCTCGCTGCCGTCAAGCCTTCAACCGCCAGTTGTTGCCCTGTCTCAATACCCGGGCCGGTCAGTAGAACGCCGTTTCCAGCGTGAAGGTTACGCGTCTGAACGATCACAGTTGTCGATCTGTCAGGATATTCCGGCATGCCAATATTGAACGAATCCAGCGCCAGCGGCCTCGCGGCATCCGCGACGACCGCAAAATTCGCTTGCTGCGGATCGTCGGTGACGTCGCAGCCCGTATGAAACGTCAGAAAGGCATCGATATCCGGGGTCCGCAGCACCGTGTCGAGCCAAAGCGTCATCGATTGATCCAGAAGACACAAGCAGACACGACCCGTGGCAGCGGTCAGACCGTTAGGCGCCGTCAGGCCGTCTTGCGTCTTGAGGATGCGGCCTGGCCGGGCCATCGCGTCCAAGACTATCCGGAAGATCGACTGCGAATCGAATACCGGGTCTTTGAACCCGGGAAAGAGCGTCGGGTACGACGAAGCCACCTCAGTCTCCCCGGACCATGGTGAAGAATTCGACCCGCGTACTGTCCGTCTTCCGGGCAACCTTGGCGACAGCGTCGGCCCGCTTCGCTCTGAGGGGTGGCAGTACGACGGCCCGAATTGTTTGACCCTGACCGGAATCCTGAAACAGGGCGTCGAACCGCGCCGTCAACTCCGCGTGCCGCTTGTTGCGCCCCAACACGTAACCAACGCCCATGAGTTCGCGGCCGTCTTGCGAGTCCGTCGTGGCGACGGTGCATCTGCTGACCGTTGCCTCGCCGACGTTGAACGGACGCCCGGATCCATCCGCACGGCCACGGACCATGGCCAGTCCCGGCTCCGGATGACGCAACACCCTGAAGCGATGCGGGATGTCAATTTCGCGCCAGAGATATTCCAGATCCAGTAACGCCGCATGCGAAAGCACGCGGAGCCACTCGCGGCGTTCCGCTTGGGAATCCATCAGTGGACTACTTTGAAATTCATGCCGGCGGGCCCGATATCTTGAATCGACGTATATGTAGATATCTCTAATGTCAGAGAATTGACAACTATTTGATGCTTTTGCGTCAACCCGGTTTTGGGCTTGCGATAGCTGTCAGGTTCGGCAAGCCGCGCGCGAGACTGTCGCCGGCCCGATATCCGGCCGGGTTCTGTCGCATGGCCTTCAGGCTTAGGCGCATCCTGTAAACGGTCCAGCTTGTCATGAGCGTCAGGCCCGGTCCAGCCCTTCGAAAAGACAGCGAATCAAGCTGTAAGAGCCATAGGCCAGACAGATTGTCAGCCGTCCGCATGACGCCGGATTCCCGATCTGCATGGCCGGACAACCGGCAGCAACCGGCAGGGTCTGGGACTCCCGGAACAAACCGTCATGCTCCATCTGTGATTTATGATTGAAACCCTCGAGCGAGCGCCTGTCACGCTGAAGCTCCCGCGGCCATGACGAAGTCGGCCGCGGCTTTGGCGATCGCCGGACATGATCCTCGTCCCGGAGCCTGACCCTCCAGTCTCCTGTTCCCGCTGATCCGATCACCAGCCTTGCCACGCTGCGCCACCCGGCCCGCGGTAAATCCCGATTACGGGTGTACCCATCGCAACGGTCCTGCCGCTCCTACCTCGTCCCGTACAGCCGATCTCCCGCATCCCCGAGCCCGGGAATGATATAGCCGTGATCGTCGAGCCGCTCGTCCACGGCGGCGGTAAAAACCGGGATGTCGGGACAAGCCGACCCGAAAGCCTCGAGTCCCTCGGGCGCGGCGATCAGGCAGACCATGTTGATCCATTGCGGGCGCACGGCCTTGATGCGTTCGACCGCGGCAGTCGCTGAATTTGCAGTCTCGAGCATCGGGTCGAGCACGATTACCGGGCGACCTGCGATGTTTTCCGGAACCTTGAAGTATTATTCGACGGCCCTGAGCGTTTCCGGATCCCGATACAGCCCAACATGGCCGACCCGGGCCGTGGACACGAGGTCCAGCATCCCTCATCCCTTCAAGAAGGCCGTTGCCGGCACGCAGGATCGAGGTCTCGCGCAGAAGTACCATGAAGCTCGCTGTGTCCGTTTCCTTTCGGCAGATCAGAGACAGCTTGTGCTGAACCAGCAAGTGATCGACAACGGTGACGTTGGACGTCTTCGGCGACTCTGGATCGGCGGACGAGGACCTAGTGGATTGATTTCAATGTTTGGGCCCCTCTTTTTCTTGCGGCGATGTTGGTATCGAGATCGGCGGTCCAGACGAAGGGCCTGGCTTCGGTGGTGTTGTGTTCGTCGATGACGCGGCGGATGGCGTCCTGGAGTTCGCGTACGGAGCGGCAGACGCCGTATTTGAGACGGCGTCGTGCCCGCTTGGCGAAGACGCCTTCGACCGCGTTCAGCCACGCGCTCGAGGTGGGGGTGACGTGGAAGGTCCAGCGCGAATGGCGTGCGAGCCAGACCTGGACGTCCTTGTGCTTGTGAGTAGCGTCGTTGTCGAGGATGGCATGGACCGGGACGCCGGCGGGTATCGTGCGCTCGATGCGGTTGAGGAATCTCGGGAACGCCTGGTGGCGATGCCGACTGGCGTGCTGGCCGATGACCGTGCCGTCGAGCACGGTCAGGACGGCAAACAGCGTCGTCGTACCGTTGCGTTTGTAATCATGTGTCATGGTGGCGCCGCGGCCTTTCTTCAGCGGCAGGCCGGGCTGTGTGCGGTCAAGTGCCTGACTGTGCGACGTGTCATCGATCGACAGCACGACCGCGTGAGCCGGCGGCGCAACGGAGAGGCCGACGATGTCGGTCAGCGTCTCGAGGCAGGCGGGATCGTTCGAAAGCTTGAACGGCCGCCAGCGGTGCGGCATCAAGCCATGCGCCTGCCAGACCGCCCATACCGTCGAAGCGGCACCCCCACAGCCTTCGCCATCGCCCGCAGCGTCCAGTGGGTCGCCGCGTGAGGCGGCGGGGTGTGGGTCAACCCGACGATCTTCGCCACCGGCTCAGGAGCCAGAGGCGTCTTGTCCCGCAGAAGTCCGTCCACACCTTCTTCCATAAAAGCGGTCCCGCCAGCGCCAGACACTGTTCTTCGCCTTGCCGGTCTCTCTCATGATGGCCATCCTGCCGAGCCTGTCGTCGCTCAGAAGAACGATGCGCGCCCGCCAGACGTGCTTCTGCGGGCTCTTCGGGTCTGGGACAACCGTTTCAAGGCGATGCCGGTCGCCCGAAGTGAGCGTGAATGAAACACCAGGGCGCATCTTGCAGACCTCCATGATCGACAAATCAGAAGAACACAATAATGGATATATCTATAACGATCAATCCAGTAGGCGACTCTCTATGCCGGATGTCGACGATTTCCCACACCGTACATGTGTCCGCGCGGACATTTCCGTGCGACGGTCCCGCAAACCGGGGCGCGGGTACCGGCAGCAAGCCGTCGAACGGTGTCGATGTCGAGGATCCCTATCTGATCGTCGGCAGTCCGCTTGTCGTCACGAACAATCCGTCTTTTCTTTCGTAATTTCGCACCTTCGTCAGGGGCAGGTCCGCCGTCCGAAATGACCGTGACGGTCTGCCGGTTTCGGAGAAGATCCGCGAACCGCGCGGAATCGAGGCGGGACTGTAACTATCTAAATCATAATAATATCAATTAGTTCCAGTGACCTGCATGCGTCCGCGGCGGCGCATGAGAACACGGCTTAGAGCCAGCAGGAGCCAGGCGAGGGAGCTGGCGATGGATCGCTCGAAGTCTCTGGAGAGGCGCCGGCAGCGGTGCAGCCATCCGAAGCTGCGTTCGACCACCCAGCGCCGGGACATGACGACGCCCCCCTTGGTGTCCCTGGGTTTTCCGATGACCTCCACAGTGATCGGGCCATTCGCTTCCTTGAGCGTGCTTGCCAGCTTGTTGCCGCCACAGGCACCGTCGGCAAACACGGTCTGCACCGTGTTCTGACCGGCCTACAACGCCAGCAACAAGGGACGCGCGCCATCCCGGTCCTGGATATGCGCCGGATGGACCTGGGCCGCAAGCGTCATCTTGCCGGCATCGTCGCCGCATTCCTCGCTGCCGGCTTCGACCGTCGGCACGCTCCGACTGTCGATGATGGCCGCGCTCGGGTCCGCACTACGCCCCGACCGGAGCCGCTCAAGCGTCGTAAAACGGGCGCGAACCTGCTCCAGGACCCCCGACCGGGACCACGCATGGAAATAGGTCTGAACCGTCGTAAACGCCGGACAATCCTTCGATCATGCCCACCAACTGCACCCTGTCCAGCCGCACAGCCGGCATAGTCCGCCGTCAACCTCAAGACGCTCGATCAGGCCGCGCGTCGTCGGAACGTCGAACACGGCCTTAGCTATGAAGGCGCGCGATCTTCTTCCGGCCGCCCTACCTGGCCGCGGAAGCAGGACAGAAGAGCCTCGACCCGCACCAGTTCCAGAACCACGACGAACAGCTCGTAGCGCTCGCCCATCAGGCCAAGCTCGCTCTCGAGCCTCGGGAATAACTTCTGTTGAAAGGCATATCCGTAATCCGATAGCATCTCGCGCAGGGACACAGCTCCACTCCTCCGTGGTCATCATGTGGTGTTTTGCGACAGCATCTGATACTCACGAGGGTGGGCTGGTTCCACCGCAAGGGCCTTCACTCAGGCAGAAAAGCCGCTCGCCTCAACTATTTTGCAAAAGGCTCCAATGACAATGGACGAAACCCCGCCGAACAGCGTCTCTCTGCGCGACAACCTTATCCTGGCCTGGAGCCACTCCTGGCCGCACCCAAGGATGCGAACCAGGTGCGGGATGGTAACGATGGTGCGAATCGGAGTGTTCCTGGCGACATTGACGATGGCCGGATGCGCGACGCCGGAATATCGCGCCGCCCGGGATGCGTGCGCCGTGCAGTGGCTCCAGAAGATGTTACCGAAATACGAGACCCGGGAAACGACGCTTGTCAGATACGAGGATGTCCCGGACGGGACGGAAACCTGTACCACGGAACGGATTCGCGATATGTCAGATCCTGATCGAGTGGTTTACACTACGAGACGGACGTGCGCCCCCAACACGAAACGCGTCGAGGTTCCCTATCTCGCCCGGGAAACCGTCGACGTTCGAAAGCGCGCACGCGATGCTCGAATCCGTGACTGCACCGCACGCTTCTGCCTTGCCAGCCATGGCAATGTGTCTTGCGACAACGAAAAATGAGGCGCTTGGGATTTTCTGCCGTGGAACGCGGCGGCGGGGGCGTTCCCCCATTGGCGGATTAGGTCGTGTTGACGAATTCATGAAATGCTGATGATCCTTCTCCATCAATGACATTTTCCGGGGACTTATCATGGCGTTACGCCTGCTCATCCCGGATGCTGTCTGCTCGACACTCGAGCCGCTACTGCGTGAGAGCAAACACGCCGCCGGCGCCCCGCCACGGCTCAGCGACCGACTGGTCATCGAAGCCGTCCTCTACCAGGCGCGGACCGGAACCCCATGGCGCGACCTGCCCGACGAATTCGGCCATTGGAATGCCGTCTATCAGCGGTTTCGCCGTTGGGAGAAGCGCCACCTCCGGGCACGGTTCTGGCAACAGATACAACAGGCAGACGATGAACCACTCAAGGAAGTGTTCATCGATTCGACCATCGTACGCGCTCATCAACACGCCGCCGGCGCGGGAAAAAACGGTGGCCAGGAGGTCCAGGCTCTCGGCCGCTCCCGGGGTGGGTTCTCCACCAAGCTGCATGTGGCCTGTGCCAACGAAACAACCGGTGTGTCCTTCGTGTTGACGGGTGGCGAGCGCCATGATGGCGTGGGATGCGAGCTGCTGTGGAAGGCTTTGTCCAGCTCTCCCGCACCGGAGGCTGCGGTCATGGACAAGGCGTATGACAGCAAGGACATTCGCCAGGTGCTGGCCGACCAGGGCGTCGAAGCCGTGATTCCCGCCCGGTCGAACCGGACTGAGACGATTCATCACGATCAAGAAAAGTACAAGCGGCGCCAGCAGGTCGAGCGATTCTTCAACAAGCTCAAACAATTCCGTCGCATTGCCACACGCTATGACAAGCTCGCTCGGACGGTCCTCGCGTTTGTCCACATTGTCTCAGCATGGATCATGCTTCGATCATTCGTCAACACGGCCTAGTACGAGGCACCTGATCTGTCGCCAGGATGCATCCGGTGGAAAACCGCGCCATCCAGGCCTCAACCTGCCGGAATCGAGTGGGTGGCACATTTTCGATCGCCAGTTTGTCGGAAACACGGATATCCCGACCGGAGTGAAGAACGCTGACGGCGTATTCACCACGCGGGCCGAAGACAGGTGTGAACTGAGAATCGTCGAACACGTCCTGTTCTCGGGGTCCCGGCCGTTCGGCGGTCAAATATGTGTCAAATCGCGCAGCTGACCGGTCAGCGAGTGCCCGCCCGCTGTCACCAGCATCAGGTAGTGAAGCGGTTGCGATCCGTCCAGATCCCAACCGTCACCCATCCCGGTCTTTGCGCGAGCTCTTTGCACGGACACGGACATCTCATGGCACGGCCCGCTTTTCCGGTGCAATCAGGCATGATAGGTTCGCCGTGTCGATGATGCTTCAGATGCCGCACGGGAGCTTCCCATGAAATCCGAAAAGATCCTTTCGCACGCTCCGCAGGTTCTCAGCCAGGCTCAGCGCGAACAGTATTTCAGGGACGGTTATCTGGTTCTCGACTCCTTCGTCGGTCAGGACTGGATGGAACGACTGTGGTCCGTCACCAGATCCGTTATCGAGGAAAGCCGGACCTGCGAAAAATCCGACAGCAAGTTCGATATCGAGCCGGGGCACACCGCCGATCGACCCCGCCTGCGGCGGCTCACGGCGCCGGTCGCCCACCACGACGCTTACTGGAAGTTCGCGAGCGAAAGCCCGATCGTTAATGTCGCCGAAGACCTGCTCGGACCGGATGTCGTGTTCCATCACTCGAAACTGAACTTCAAATGGTCGGGCGGCGGCGAGGAAGTGAAATGGCATCAGGACATTCCGTTCTACCCGCACACCAACTATTCCGTGCTGGCAATCGGCCTCTACATGAATGACGTCGACGATGAAATGGGCCCAATGGGCGCCATTCCCGGCAGCCATACCGGGCCGATCTACAACCATTACAACGACCGGGATGAATGGGTTGGCGCACTCTCCGACACCGACGCGGCCACCCTTCCTGTCGAAACCACCGGCTGGATGCGCGGCAAGGCCGGAACCATAACGGTCCACCACTGTCGAACCGTGCACGGATCGATGCCCAACCTGTCCAACCGCATGCGGCCCCTGTTGATCAACGCCTATTCGTCAGCTGACGCGCTGACCATCACACCACACCCCGCACCCTGCCCGCAAGTCGGGACGGTGTTGCGCGGCAAACCGGCGCGCTGGGTCGGCTTCGACGCCAAACCCTGCCTGCTGCCGCCCGACTGGTCGGGCGGCTATACGTCGATTTTTGCGTTGCAGCAGGAAGAGGACAGCAGCCTGCGGGCCGCCGAATAACGACGAGCGACGGCGCGATACCACCCGGACATCGGCAATCGGCAACGTGATTTAATGCGGGCGATCGAGCCGTACGCGCCAGCGGATGCTAACGTCGCCCCTGCAAAAGATGTGGAAGACTGAAGCTGGCCGTCTCGCCGGCATCATATCATGAAGGAGCGATGCCGCCGTGGACGTTGGAATTCTGCTGACCTCGCACCCCGATCCAAAATCCGAACCTTATCCGCATCAGGCGATCCATGAGCGCGTGACACGGGAAATTCTCGAAGCCGAGCGGGTCGGGTTCGATAGCGTCTGGATTGCCGAGCACCATTTCTCGAATACCTACGGCATCCTCCCGGACCCGTTCAGCTATCTGTCCTACCTCGCGGCCAGGACGACACGGATCAAACTCGGCGCTGCTGTCATGGTTGTTCCGCTGCACCATCCTATGCGCATCGTCGAGAACGCCGCCTTCGTCGATATTCTCAGCAACGGCCGGTTCCAGCTCGGTCTCGGATCCGGATACCGACCCTACGAATTCGACGGTCTCGGAATCGACTACGAAAAACGCCGTGAAATCCAGCAGGAAGCGATCCCGCTGATTCTGCGGGGCTTCCACGAAAAACGCGTCAACGCCGACGGCAAGCATTTTTCGTTTCGGATGGACGAAGCCTGCGAGATCTTTCCGCAGCCGATCCAGAAACCGCACCCGCCCTTCTACATGGGCGCCGGAACACCGGGGTCGATGCAGTTCGCCGCCGAACACGGTTTCGGCCTGATGCAATCGTCCCTGCCTTCGGTCGAAACCATCGGCAAGCATGTCGCGCATTACCGCAAACACATGAAATCCGCACCGGCGCTGCTCAACCGGAATCCGGCATTTGGCAATGTCGATGTGGTCCGCATGGTCTATGTCGCGCCGACCGACGCCAGGGCCCGGGAAGAAAGCGAGGCCGGCATCACGCATCACATGAAGACATTCCTGCTTGGCGGCAATACCGGCCGGTATCTCGGCGATGTGACGGAAAAACAGGATGAGTCGCAGTTCGCCTATGATCGGCTGGTCGAAACCACGATCCTGCACGGTTCACCCGACACGATCATCCGGCGCATTGAAGAGTTTCGAGCCGTTGGAACCACATCCATCATGCTCCACTATCCACCCTACTATGGCCCTGAACAAACTCTCGACATGCTGCGCCTGTTCGCGCGCGAGGTTCTGCCGCATATCCGTGATGAGAAAGCGGCGGCTGAGTAACGCCGCCGGTCGATGAGCTGGGGTGCGATCACCGATGAAGGCCTGGCGGCAGCGGCGGCGCTGATCGGAACGCCGCTGCGCCGGTCGCGTATGCAGTGGATCGAGATCGCCACACGGGACGCAATCCGGCATTTTGCCTGGGGTGTCGGCGACGACAACCCGCTGTGGACGGACCGCAGCTACGCCGAGGAGTCGCCCGCTGGTAGGCTGATCGCCCCGCCATGCCTGCTCTACGCTCTCGATTCAACCATCATCGCACCGAAACTGCCGGGCGTTCAGTGGATCTATGCGGGCACCGAATTTACCTGGTTCGACCATATCCGGGTCGATACCGGGTTCCGGCCTGAAGCCCGGCTTCTGCAACAGCAGGTGAAATCGGGCAGCCGCTTTTCCCGCTGGGTCTTGCAGTCCGGGAACGTCGACTATCGGGATCATGCCGGCAATCTGGTGGCCAAAGCCATCGGCCATGTCGCCCGTACGCCGCGCGGCGATCCGGGACGCGGCGGCGGGCAGCCGCGGATCCATCGGTATACCAGCGATGAGATCGATGCGATCGAGCAGGCTATCCTGGCGGAACCGCGTCAGGGTCATGTCCCGCTGTACTGGGAAGATGTTACCGTGGGCGACAGGGTTCCGCCGGTCATCAAGGGCCCGCTGACCACAACCGATATTCTGGCATGGTATTCCGCAACCCAGGGCGCCCTGCATTACGGCGGCGCCCATGGCGATGTCGTACGCTATCGCCAGCGACATGCCGATTATCACATGAACCCGGATACCGGTGCCAGAGATTCGGCCGGGCGCGGTCATCTCGAAACCGGCACCGGAAACGATGTCGGCATGGGCGGAGCCTACGATATCGGACCGCAACGGATTGCCTGGGCTCAACACATGCTCACCAACTGGACCGGCGATCATGGATTCCTGCACAAGCTGGCGGTATCGGTCCGGCAACCGAACCTTGTCGGTGACACCATCTGGTGGCATGGCAACGTGACGTGCAAACGCCGAGACGGACAGCTTGCGCTTGTTGACCTCGACGTCAACGCTGTCAATCAGAAGGACACCCGGTCCGCGTTCGGGACCGCAACCGTGGCCCTGCCGTCGCGCAGCACCGGCGCGGTGCCGTTGCCGCTGACGCCAGAGCCCCTGGCGGAGAGGTAATGGCGCGCCTGAATCCGGAACGGTCCCTGCCTTTCGATACCGGAACGCCGGTCGAAATCGTCGAGACCAACCGGTCCACGCATTACGCTGCGCAGTGGTTGAGGATGCTCGGTTGCCAAAACCGGAACGGCGCCGGTACGGGCGGTATCCTGATTGTCGGCGGCGAGGCCGGGGCGCCCGATCCGGAGTCGCGCTCGGTTATCCGGCTCTGGGACTTTCAGGTCGGACTGGCCGGCACCGGCGTTCACGCTAGCGCCGTCTCCGGCGCGTCGGCGGTGATCGGCCATCGCGACGGGCCTGGCCTGCCGCTGGCCGCCGACATGCCGGAAAAATGGTGCGGCGCCTATGGCGTGATACTGGTCCTGGCGGAGCTTTGGCGCCGTCTCGACGGCAATATACCGCCAGTGGCGGTCTACGACATCTCCGCGGCCGATATCTTGCGGTCCTTTGCCTTGCAGAATGCCGGTGGCCGTGACGAAACAAACCGGCGATGGCGACGGAACGGGCGACTCTGCGTCGAGCATGGCGGCATCTTCCCCATGGGATTTTATGCGTGCCGCGACGGACATGTCGCGCTGCTCGGCCGGTCACGCCGGGACTGGCGCATGATTCGCGAAGCCGTCGGCGACCCGGACTGGGCGAAGACCCCGGCCTTTGACGATCCGTTCGTGCTGGCCCGCGACAGCGCCGAAGCCGACCTGCTGCTTGAACGGACCCTGCTCCGGTTCGACCGCGACACCCTGCTCGCGCGCGGCCTCGAGACCGGCGCCGTGATTGCACCGGTCTACAGTCAACAGGAGGCGGAGCAACGCAAGATCTTTCGCCCGGGCTTTATCGAAGGCGGACAACCGGTCATGCCGTTTGTGGCCGAGACCGTGACCCGATCTGTCGAAAACCCGGCCCGTTCATCCACTCCGGCGCAAATCGATACACCGGCAACCCCGCTGAACGGTCTCAGATGCATTGAGTTATGCTGGGTCTGGTCCGGGCCGATGACGACGCAGATCCTGGCTGACCTCGGGGCCGAGGTCATCAAGGTCGAAACGCCCGAGCGCTTCGATCTCTATCGCACGCGCGGGCTGGAACATCTGCGCGGCAAAATGCACGAGAGGACCCGGATCGAGTCGTCTCTCTATTTTCACAGCCTCAATCGCAACAAGCTCGGCTTGTCCCTCGACCTCAAGACTCCCGCCGGCCGGTCAGCGATGTTGCAGCTGGTCGGGCAATCCGACATCGTGGTGGAGAATTTCACGGTCGGCACGCTGGAGCGGCTGGGATTCGACAACGAAGCTCTCGAAAAATCCAGCCCGGACATCGTGAGACTGTCAATGAGTGGTCCCGGACGTGGCTCCGCCGTTGAGGGTCTCCGATCCTACGGTCTGGTTCTGAGCGCTCTTGGCGGCGCCGAAGCGACGGTCGTCGACAAGAGCGGGTTTCTCGGATCCCCGACCTTCTCGATCAGTGACCCGAACGCGGCGGTGTTCGGGGCAATGGCGGCTCTGGCCGGCACCCTCCGGGTTCGCGGCGGCCTGCCCGGAAGCTTCATCGATCTGTCCCAGATCGAGGCAGCGGCGACGCTCGCCGGAACGACAGCACCGCCGCGGGATACCCGCGACGCCATTCTCGAGGCTGCCGATGGCGTCTGCGTCGCCGTCAGCGTCCCCCGTCAGTGCCATGCTGACAATGCAGGTATGCACGCGGCGTTTGCTGGACTTGATCGGCATGCACTGTCGGAACGTTGCGCGGCACTGGGTGGGCAAGCCGTCGAGCTGATCGATCTGCTGGACACCGAAAAAGCACCGGTCTTTACCGGCAACACGGGCTGGGTTGCAGCCTGTCACCCTTATGGCGGTGACGAGATGGTGGTCGCCGCGCCCTGGTTGATCAACGGCATGCGCCCGCCCGTCCGCAAGCCGGCGCCGCTGATGGCGGAGAGCAACGATTACGTGCTGCGCGGCATTCTCCGTCTTGACGACTCCACACTTGTCGACCTCAACGCCGATACCCCGGAGACCCTGTCATGATCAAGATCGCGAGCACGATTCCAGACGCCACAACGTTGCGGGATTTGCTGGTGCTGCGCGCTGCCTACGGTGAAAAACCCCTGTTGATCTGCCGTGACGAGGTGCTGACTTATACCGACGCCGACCGGCTGTCCAACCGCGTTGGCAACCGGCTTGCCGAACACGGTGTTGGCAAGGGCGATGTCGTCGCGACATTCATGTATAATTCGGTCATGCAGGCGCTCGTCTGGTTTGGCTGCGCCAAGATCGGCGCCGTCTACGCGCCGCTGAACGTCTCGCTTGTCCGCGACGACCTCGCCTACAGTCTGAACGATACCGGCGCAGTCCTACTGATTCTCGACGAAGACCTGGTGCCGGCCTGGAGCGCAGCGAAACCCTTGCTGAGCCTTCACCCCCGGATCCTGGTGCACGGCAGTCCCGCGGTCATCCAGGACGGTAACGCCCTGCCGTCCGACGACCTGCTGACCGGCGCCGAAACTCTTCCGGATGTCGAAGTCAAGGGGACGGACCCGATGGCCATCGTCTATACCGGCGGTAGCACGAGCATGCCGAAAGGTGTCCTTGTCTCACATCTCTATTACATCGGCGCGGCAATCCGTTATGCCGAGATCGCCGTAGCGACCGAGGATGATGTGCATTTCGCCAACTCGCATTTCTTCCATATCGGCGGTCAGCAATTCGCAATCACTGGCCCGCTCTACAACGGCATGACCGGGATCATGGAGAAATGGTTCAGCGCATCGCGTTACTGGGACATCGCCCGGAAATACGGCGCGACCATCATCGACCCGATCGGCACCATGATGGCGGTCCTGTTGCGCCAACCCGCCTCCGATCTCGACCGGAAGCACAAGGTCCGCGTCGGCGTCGGCATCGCCTCTGGTCAGGTCCGGGGGGATTTGCGACGACAGTTCGAAGCACGTTTCGGGGCGCCGATGCTGGAAGTCTATGCGATGACGGAAGTCGGGGTGCTCATTTGCAGTGAACGCCTTCATGATCGTCGCGACGGCTCCTCCGGCCGGCCGCATGGCTGGGCCGACATCATGGTCGTCGACGAGGACGACAATCCCGTTCCACCCGGCACTGTCGGCCAACTGATCCTGCGGCCACAAGTCATCAATACCTACATGATTGAATATGTAAACAAACCGGCAGAAACCCTGGCCGTCTGGAAGAACCTTTGGTACCACTCCGGCGATCTCGGTTACATGGACGGCGACGGCTATGTTTTCTTCATCGGCCGGGAAGCGCACTGGGTCCGACGCCGCGGCGAAAATGTCTCGGCCTTCGAGGTCGAGAAGGTGCTTTCGGATCATCCTGCCGTCCTTGATTGCGCCATTGTCGGCGTGCCGTCCGAACTCGGTGACGAGGATATCAAGGCCTGTATCCAGCTGAAGCCGGGCGCCGGCCGGCCGACCCCGCTGGATCTCGTGATCTGGTGCCGCGAGCGCATCGCCTATTTTAAGGCGCCACGCTATATCGAGTTCGTCGACGGTTTCCCACGCACGATGACCAAGAACGAGATCGCGCGGCATGAATTGCGGGCGCGCGGCATCGGCACCGCATGGGATGCCGATGCCGATTGCTGGCTGACTGGAGAGGACGAATGACCGCGCTGCGCGAAATTGCCTCGGGCTTGCGATTTCCCGAAGGGCCTGTCGCAATGCGGGACGGCTCCGTTCTCGTGGTCGAGATCGCAGCCGGCTGCCTGACCCGCATCGTCCCCGACGGAACCGGGACGGTCGTCGCCGAAACCGGTGGCGGCCCCAATGGTGCTGCAATCGGTCCCGACGGACGCTGTTACATCTGCAATAATGGAGGGATGCCGTTCCTGCAGCGCGATGGTCTGTGGCTGCCCGGTCTTTCGACGCCAGATGTTCCGCATGGCTGGATCGAGGCCGTCGACCTGGTCACCGGAACGGTGGAGGTCCTGTACCGGGACTGCGATGGTAGCCCGTTGATCGGGCCCAACGACCTCGTCTTCGATGCCGATGGCGGTATGTGGTTCACGGATCACGGTCATACCCGTCGCCGCGACCGTGACCGCGGCGGCATCTATTTCGCCCGCTGCGACGGCTCGTTCATCACCGAGGTCGTGGCTCCGTTCGACGGGCCCAACGGGATCGGCATTTCCCCAGACGGTAAAACCCTGTACGTCGCGCAGACACCGACCGGACGCCTCTGGGCCTTCGATATCCGGGGGCCCGGTCTGATCGAGCGGTTTCGGGGTCCGGTTGCCTGGGAGCGCGGGCGTCTGGTCGCCGCACCCGGCGGTTACAATCTTTTCGACTCGCTGGCGCTCGAGCGTGACGGCAATGTCTGCATCGGCACGATCCCGGGCGCGATCGGAGTCTTCGGACCGCACGGCGAGCAAGTGTCATGCGTCGAGATGCCGGACACGTTTCCGACCAATATCTGTTTTGGCGGCCCGGATCTGACAACCGCCTACATTACCCTGTCCTCGACCGGTAGACTGGTTGCCACCGACTGGCCCCGGCCGGGCCTGGGACTGCATTTTCTCAACGTCTGATCCGGTATTTGATTTCGGTCATCAACCGGCATGAGGGCACGGCGTCGGGCCCGTTGTCCGAACACGATTTTCACTTCGCATGCGGTTCCGAGACCCGTAAGATGCCGGTCTATTGGACTGAACACGGTACATGCGGCCCGCGCTCTTCATCGAACTCTCGGCGGAAACGGAGTGAATCCACCAGAAAATTCGGGGATTACATACATGGGTTGACTCTCCTTCAATTTCCACGAAAGGTTGAACAGGGAATTCCCGAGAAAGTTCCCCAAAAACAACTTGGTGGGCTGCATACGCTGATAGTTGGCAAACATCTTCCCGGCATCCTGACACATTGCACCAGAGTCAACCTATATATGTAATCCCCGAAAATTCAGGCGACACCGAACCTTGCAGCCATGTCGCATATGGTTCGGGGCTGCGGTGCGGGAAGGTCTGGCACGAATACGACCGGGATCGCCGAGCCGGCAGGTTTGTCTCCCCGGACCACACCGTCACCACCCGCCACGCTCCGAACCCCGACCGACCGATGTCCAATTGCTCGGTCCGGGCCGCACAGGCCCAGCTACGCGAACGCTATCGGGGAAAGAATCAGGCAGCACGCCTGTCGTCCTGATTCGCCAAAAAGCCGCTCTTTCTGACAGCCACCGATACACGCCCCGGTCAACCGTCGCGTGTTTATCCTTTGCACTCTTGTGCGAGGCTCGGGTAGGCTACACTTATCTGTCACAGGTGGATCGGTAACCGGCGCTCGCCACAGTGTTCAACTCTCTAGCTATCGGCCACCGCCCCCTAAGGAATGTCTGAACAAGTCGGTTTTTCCGGGTATACGGGTGTCGTAGCCCGTGGATGAAACGCCAGAGCCCATCGGGGACGTGTTGTCGTGCCAGGAAATGGAGATTTCGATGCCCGAGTCGACCGTCCCCGCCGCCTTGCGGCGGTTGCGGACGGACTCCCCCCACGTCAGGCGGTGGCGCTGCGCCCCGCGATGAGCAGATTGGTGAACCCGAGCAGCACGGCGATGCGTTGCGTGTTCTTCGCCAGCCCCCGATGGCGCACCTTCGCGTAGCCGAAGTGGCGCTTCACATACAGGAACGGATGTTCCACCTTGGCCCGAACCGACGCCTTGCGCCTCTCCGCCGCCGCCTCCGGGCCCGCCTTGTCCAGCCCCCGGCGCTTGCCGGGCTTCATCGCCACCTCCCAGTCCACGTCCGTGTCCCGGTTCTCCGCGCGCTTGTCCACCCCCTGATAGCCCGCATCACCCCACACCTGCTCCTCGCCCCCGTGCAACAGCGCGTGCGCCGTCGCCACATTCGAGACGTTCGCCGGCGTCGTCTCCACGCTGTGCGTCAAGCCCGACTGCGCATCCACCCCGATGTGCGCCTTCATCCCGAAATACCACTGATTACCCTTCTTCGTCTGATGCATCTCCGGGTCCCGCTCGCCCTTGCGGTTCTTCGTCGACGACGGCGCGGCAATGAGACTCGCGTCCACGATCGTCCCCTTGCTCAAGCGGTGTCCGAGAGAGGCCAGATGCGCGTTGATCTCCTCGAACAGCGTCTCGCCCAGACCATGCGTCTCCAGCAAGTGGCGGAAATGCAGGATCGTCGTCTCGTCAGGCAGCGCACCCGAGAGGCGCAACCCCACAAACCGCCGTACCGACTTCACCTCGTAGAGCAGGTCCTCCATCCCAGGGTCGCTCAGAGTGTAGAACAGCTGCACGCAGTGCACCCGCAGCATCACGCTCAGCGGATAAGGCCGCCGACCGCGCCCGGCCTTCGGGTAGAACGGCTCGATGCGCGCCTCCAGCCGCTCCCAGGGAACCAGCCCGTCCATCGTCTCGAGAAACACCTCGCGCCGCGTCCGACGCGTCTTCAGGTCGTGCTCCAGCTCCGCAAACGTCGCTTGCTCCAAGGCTCGCACTCCACTCCGTCACCAATAAACCAATGTGCCAAAACCGACTTGTTCAGACAATCGAACCTCTTGCAAAATTCCTGTCCCCAGGGTCCGGTGAGCCCGGATCGGTCGGTTGATCCCGGTCACCTCTGCACCTGGAGGTCGGAATCCATGGATTCGCGGTGTCTCATCAGAGGTGATGAGAACAAACAGGGACCTTTGCGGACATCGGGACACGCCTCTCCGGGCCCCTCTCTTCGAGAGGGCCGCGAAGGGTCGGCATGCGTTGTCGGAGCCGCCCTATCGGGCGGCGAGACGTATCAACGGGTCAGCCGCCAGGGCCAGGATGCCGACCATGAGATGGCAGGCGACCCTGGAATGTCCACGGACGCGGACATGGCGCCCGCCACACTCATCCTTGAGGCGGGCGTTGGTCCTCTCGACACCGGACCGGATCCGGACCCGCACGGTCTCGGGATCGACATGGCCTATTGCACGCCGGGCCCGGGCCTCCCGGTCTCGCTCCTCCTTGAGGTCCTTGTCCCGGCGCGGATTGACATCGATGATCGGAACATGGCCAAGCCGTTCGTTCATCTGGTAGATCTCTCTGGCATCATAGGCCGCGTCCATGAGATCGTAGAGATTGGTCACACGCGCGGCGGTCATCATCGCCAGCGGGATCGCGACCTGGCTGTCATGGACGGATGCCGAGGTGAGGACGGTCCTCAGCGGCACCCCGCAGTCTGCTGTGTCGATAGGCAGCTTGTCACCGCGCCAAGCCTCCAGGACCTCCTTGGCATTCTTCTTTGCCCCGTGATCGCAGACCTTCGGCAGCGCGTCGAGCCTCTCACCGAGATCCATCCCGTTCGCTTGCCGTTCGAGACGCCCAGGCTCCTTCGTCCTCTCCTCGCCCTTGCGGGGCCGGCCGCCCTTGCGGTTCGGCGTCCTGGCCTTCGGCTTCGGGGCCGGCGTCTCCCGGGCCTCGATGGCCGTCGGGTCCCTCGACACGTGGCCGATGAGCGCATCGCCCAGTGTCTCTGCAACCAGAGCCGCGTGCATCCTCTCCGGAAGACGGGACTGCGAACATTCGGCAAACGCCCGCGAAAACGTCGCTTCACTCGGGATCTCCGCGACACGCGACCAGCCGCACAGCCGGCGCAACGTCGGGTCCACCTTGAGCCTGTCGATCAGGTGGCGGGTCGTCGGCAGACCCCACACCGCCTTGGCGATGACGCCACGGGCCAGCGCCCGGCGATCCTTCCGGGGTCGACCCGGACCCGGTCCACACCCCATCGACGAAGCCCTCCACCTTGACGAGATCAAGAGCTGTCACGAAACGCTTGTGCGTCTCGAGGAGAGGACCGACCGCCTCGGCCAACGCAGGGAAAAGGTCCCCTTGAAATCGGTGCCAGGGATCGGACAGGGTCGAGCCAAGGGTCATCGGGGTCACCTCCTCGGTATCTTGTTATTGTAGAAACACAACATACCACGAGATGGCCCCGAAACCCAGGCCCTCGACAACAAAATCAGCCTCGACAAGGCAAAAAACCGGTCGGGCCGGCAATTTTGCAAGAAGCTCAATCCCTAACACAATTTCGGCACAATACTTTTGAGAGGAGGATCTCATCGTGACATCGATATCCGAACATTTAAAACGACTACCGCGCACGATAGCGACGGGTGCGATAGCACTCGCCATAGCCACCGGGTCGCTGGCGACCGCACAGGACGCCCGTGCCGGCGACACTCTTCGGGTCGGCATGACCGTAGCCGACATTCCACTCTCCTGAGGTCAGCCGGACCAGGGTTTCGAGGGTTTTCGCTTCATGGGCCTGATGCTCTATGACGCGTTGATCAACTGGGACCTGATGTCGGACGACAAGGCTTCGGGATTGGTTCCCGGGCTTGCCGAAAGCTGGAGCGTCGATCCTGACGATAAGACCAGATGGACCTTCAATCTGCGCCAGGGCGCACGGTTTCACGACGGGTCCGAGTTCGACGCCGACGCGGTGTTGTGGAATTTCGACCGTCTGTTCGACAAGGACGCACCGCAATACAGCGCACGGATGGCGTCACTGGTCAATTTCCGCATCCCGTCCGTGGTTTATGACTCGGAGACCAACACCAAGGGCTGGAAGAAAATCGACAAATACACCGTCGAGTTCACCACCAAGTCGCCGGACAGCTTCTTCCCTTATCAGATCTGCTACATTCTGATGTCCAGTCCGGCGCAGTTCGACGCTACCGGCAAGGACTGGAACAAGTTCGCGCAGAACCCGTCCGGAACCGGTCCCTGGAAACTCGTGCAGATCGTCCCTCGCGAACGGGCCGAGTTCGTGCCCTTCAAGGACCATTGGGATGCCAGCCGGCAACCCAGGCTGGACAAGGTGATCACGGTGCCGATCCCCGATCCCAATGCTCGCACCGCGGCTTTGCTGTCGGGCCAGGTTGACTGGATCGAAGCGCCGGCGCCGGATGCCATCCCGCGCCTCAAGGACCAGGGCATGGTGATCTTGTCCAATCTCTACCCGCACATCTGGTCCTGGCACCTGAGCCGGGTCGAGGGGTCCCCCTGGAACGACGTGCGAATCCGCAAGGCGGCTAACCTGGCGATCGACCGGGGGCTAACCTGGCGATCGACCGGGCTGGCATCAAATCCCTTTTGGGAGGCTACGCGATCGAGGCCAAGGGCCATGTCTCACCAGGCGATCCCTGGTACGGCACACCGAGCTTCGATCTCAGATACGACCCGGCAGCTGCCAGGACACTGATGGCGGAAGCG
Organism: Thalassobaculaceae bacterium; assembly: GCA_963422445.2. Classification (GTDB taxonomy): domain Bacteria; phylum Pseudomonadota; class Alphaproteobacteria; order Thalassobaculales; family Thalassobaculaceae. The sequence goes on along the minus strand of OY729512.2, from coordinate 5,319,566 downwards.
GGCCATGGTCCGGACAATCCGGTCGAGGTCAAGATGATGATCTCAGCCAGCGGTTCCGGCCAGATGCTGCCACTGCCGATGAATGAATATATTCAGCAAAACCTCAAGGAAATTGGCATTGATGTCGAGTTCGAGGTGATGGAATGGCAGAGCTTGCTGGATCGCTGGCGCGCCGGCGCCAAGGCCGACCAGGCGCAAGGGGCCCATGGGATCAATGTCAGCTACACGACGCAAGATCCCTACAGCAGCTTCACCCGCTTTCTGCGCTGTGACCTGCACGCGCCGCGTGGGGTGAATTGGGGCTATCATTGCGACGAGGAGATCGATGCGCTGCTTCAGAAAGCCTCGCTCGCTTTCGATCCCACGGAGCGCGATGGCTGGATAGCGAAGGTCCATACCATGGAGGTCGATCAGGCGTTGTTCGTCTGGGTGGTGCACGATGTGGCACCACGCGCCATGACGACCGAGGTGAAGGGCTTCATCCAGGCGCGGAACTGGTTCCAGTCGCTGACGCCCGTCCACATGGAGTAGGCCGCGACGAAGCGCTGGCGCCACACCGTTCCGTCAGGCGGAGCGGTGTGGCGCCGCCAACGCCGCTGGTCATGATCTTGCAATGTTCGAGTATCTCATCCGCCGCATCCTGTATGTGATTCCGATTGGCTTCGGTGTGACCGTGCTGGTATTCGCCCTGGTGCATATGGCGCCGGGCGATCCGCTGAGCGCAGTGGTCCCGCCCGATGCACCGGAAGAGATGGTACAGGATCTGCGCAAGGCGTACGGTTTCGACAAGCCGCTGCCACTCCAGTACACGACCTGGCTGGGCCGAATACTGGTCGGTGACCTGGGAGTCTCGGTCGCGCGCGGTCGCGAGGTTATCGACGAACTCACGCTTGCGGTTCCCAACACCTTCATACTTGCCGTGGGCGGGACTCTGCTCGGCTTCACGCTCGGCGCCTTTCTCGGCGGCATCGCAGGCTATTTCCAAGGCCGCTGGATCGACAAGCTGTCGACGGCGACAGCGATCACCGGCGTTAGCGTACCGCATTATTGGCTCGGGCTGGTCCTGGTCATCATCTTCTCGGTCGAAATGAATGCCCTCCCGTCGTTCGGCATGGGCCCCGGCGGCTCGACCGCGTGGCATTGGGACGCCGAGCATCTTAAGCATCTGGTTCTCCCTGTGATCACCTTGTCGGTCATTCCGATGGGCATCATCACCCGAACGGTGCGCGCCACAGTGGCCGAAATCCTCAACCAGGAATTCGTTCAGACAATCCCCACGGCAAATTCGTTCTGATTTTCGTCTCTGACTCGCGGCACTTAATCATGGTCGGCCCGCTTTCGTTGGGGTCGTTGCGTGGTCTGGGCAATGGATTTGGCCGCCATGGCGGCGCCGTATAGCGGTCCCCTGGCCGCGAGGGTCGGGCACGGCTTCATCTGTGCATGACCGCTCGCCCCGGCGTGCCGAGGGTTGGCGAGTCGATGGAGGCGGACCGGAGAGGGTGGTCAGCCGGGTGCTGGTCGCGGGGCGATGTTGTCGGTCATTTTCAGGAAGTCGAGGACGCGGCGCGGGTTCCTGGCCAGATTGCGCATGGTCTGGGCGACGGCGCGCCCGCGCCCCTTGATGAGACCGATAGCGAAGCGCCGCAGCCGGGTCATGGTCTCTGGACCGTGCCCGGTGCGGCTGCGGTCCTCGTCGACGCTCCAGTCGAGAATGTAGTCCCAAGTTGGCAGTTTTTTTCCACTGACCGTGCCTGATCGGGGGATGTTTGCGGCCTGAGAACATCATATACTGGGGTCTTCCATCGCCTGAACTTCTATATGTCTGATGTGGGCGCCCGGAAGTCGTTTGTGGGGCCAGGACTTTGTCGTTGCGTCGATATCCCCCTTGCCAGGCGCGCCGGCGAGCGTGTCTGCGCAACACATCGCCAACCCTTCGCCTGCGCCATGTACATCAAGGCCACCAAGACCCACACCGAGAAGGACGGCAAGCCCGTGCGAAGCCACCGGCTGATGCTCTCCCAGCGCGTCGGCGACAGGGTGCGCCACAGGACGCTGCTCAATCTCGGCACCCACGATCCGATCCCGCGCGAGAGGTGGAAGGAGGTCACCGAACTCGCCGAGGCGCTGCTCCACGGCCGCCCGCCGCTGCTCCAAGCCGCGCCGGACGTGCAGGCCGCAGCCGAGGACATCGTCGCCAAGCTCAGGGCCAGGGGGTTCCGCACCGAAGCGGTGCAGGAAGAGGCGCGCCAGCCCGACATCGCCACCGTCGACCTCGATACCCTGGAGCACGAGACCCCGCGCACGGTCGGCTGCGAGCGCCTGTGCCTCAAGGCCCTCGACGATCTCGGCTTCGCCGACATCCTCCACGACCTGGGCATCAAGGGCCGCGAAGGGCGCATCGCGAGCGCGCTGGTCGTCGCCAGGATGGTCCATCCCGCCAGCGAGCGGGAGACCAGCCGCTGGCTGCGCCGCGACAGTGCGACCGCCGAACGTCTCGACCTGGAGGGCGACCGCAAGGCACTGCGGCGCAAGACGCTCTACCGCATCGGCGACCTCCTCTGGCGCCACCGCGCCGCCATCCAGCGGGAGCTGTTCAACCGTGAGCGCTCGCTGCTCGACATCCCCGACACCATCGCCTTCTACGATCTCACCAACCTTCACTATCACGGCCACACGCACGGCGAGCGTCCCCGCTTCGGGCGCTCCAAGCAGAAGCGCGACGACTGTCCGCTGATCACGCTGGCGCTGGCGCTCGACGGTGCAGGCTTCCCGCGCAGTTGCGAGATCCTGCCGGGCAACGTGAGCGAGCCGGGCAGGCTGGAGGACGCGCTGGTCAGGCTCGAGGCGGTGTGCGGCGGCACGGCGCCCAAGCCCATGGTGGTCATGGACGCGGGCATCGCCACCGAGGAGAACATCGCGTGGCTGGGCGAGCCGGGCTACGACTGGATCGCGGTCAGCCGGGGAGGCAAACCGCCGCCGCCCGAGGGCGGACCCGAGGCGCTGCTGATCACCAGCGCGCACCACGAGGTGCGCGCCTGGCGCCTCGCAAGCGAGGACGGCGCGGCGCGGCTCTCTGTCGTCAGCGAGGGCAAGAAGAAGGCCGAGACCTCGATCCTCGGCCTGAGGAGGAACCGCTTCGAGGCGGCGCTGGAAAGGCTCCACAGCGGCCTCCCGGTCAAGGGCCGCCTCAAGCGCTACGACAAGGTGCTGGAGAGCGTAGGCCGCCTCAAGCAGCGCTTCTCCGCGGTCGCCAGGCACTACGAGATCACGCTCGAGAAGGCGGACACCGGCGCCAACGCGTCTGCCGTTCGCTTCAAGCGCAGGCCGCTATACGACGAGGCCGATGAGGGCGCCGGCGCCTATGTGCTGCGCACCAGCCACGTCGACTGGGATATCGAGACGATCCTTCGGACGTACTGGCGCATCACCGACATCGAGGCCACCTTCCGCAGCCTGAAATCCGAACTCGGCCTGCGCCCGATCTGGCACCAGCTCGACCGTCGCATCGCGGCCCACCTGCTGATCGCGGTGCTGGCCTATCACGCCGTGCATCTGATCCGTACCCGGCTGGCCGCGCGGGGCATCCACAAGGGCTGGGCATCGGTCCGCGACGGTCCTGCGGACCTGGGTGCGGATCACCACGCGCCTGCGCCAGACCGACGGCACGTTGATCGTCAACCGCCAGGACACGCGCCCGGCCGCCGAGGGTGCCGACATCTCCTCGGCGGCGGGCGTGGAACCCGCCATCCACCGCAGGAGGGCCCGCCTGACGCGCTGACAGAATCCAACAAAATGTGGGGCCATGTTGAAATCGTCCGAGAAAATATCACCCCATATCAAAGCGATAAAGGACAGCAGAACAAAAAAAATGCCAACCTGGGGTTGGTCCCGTATCGTGATCTTCGAGACGCGCCGGTCCACCGGCACCGCATGAACGCCCACGCGTTCAACGATCTGTTTACGGGCCTGACCTAACAGCCAGATCTTCACCTGTCGCGAAATCTTGTCGGCGGTGCCGCTCGCCAGCAACCTGATCTCCGAGCCGCCGATACGAGCCAACTCCACCTGACGGAGAGGCGACTCGGCCTTGTGAATCCGGATATCCTCGCCGCGAACACTGATCGTGACCCCGTCGGCGAGGGCGACGCGCGGTTTTGCATGACGGTGACATTGCAGGATCCATGACTGCTGATTCCAGACAAGTCTCTCCGCCACGTCTCGTGCCATACCCGGAGGAAGCACGCGGAAAAGGTGCCGTCGATCGCATCGAAGCGGAGGCTGACGAGACGAGTACGGGCGTTGTAACGCAGAACAATGGTGATAGGCGTTCTCGCCCGATCCTGGATCTCGATGGTATCGCGCGGTCTCTCACCCAATATCGTGTCCGTTCTTTCATGCAACCCGACCGAAAGCTTGAAACATCCGGCCCGGGGAATCGTAACCTGTGCGGCATCGCAACGTGACGCGGAAACCAGGCGAATGCACATCATTATAGCGCTGCCCGGTCCGGATATCCCGATCACTCGCGATCGGAGGCTGTGGCAGTCCGGGATCCTGTGACCACCGGCTTCGTCTTGCCCGGCGCGGCGTCAGGCTTCGTGCGCGGCAATCGCAGTAATGAAGCTATCGGCAAAGTCCTGCAACTTGACAGCGCCGACACCGTGGATTCGGGAAAACGCCTCCTGGTCGAGGGGCCGGTATCGTGCCATGTCGATCAATGACCGATCGGAGAAAACCAGATAGGCCGGCACCTTTCGTTCCCTGGCGATTTCGAGACGGAGTTCGCGCAATGCCGTCAGCAACCCGGCGTCGACGCCGGTCTCAGCCTCCGACACGCTGTCCGAGCGGCGCTCGGGGCGCGGCGGTTTGCTCGACCGCCGGTCGGGGCGATATCGGAACTCTTCCTTTCCGTTCAGCAGATCCTGTCCCCTCGGGGTGAATTTGAGGCCGCCGTACCCCTCGATATCAAAGGACAGGAATCCCGATGCGACAAGTTGCCGGATAATCGACTGCCATTCCGGTTTGCTCAGATCGGCACCGACGCCGAACACCGTCAACTCGTCATGTCCGGTATTCTGGATCCGCGCCGTCCGCGCGCCGCGGAGGATGTCAATGATGTACGCCGGTCCGAAACGCTGTCCGGATCCATGAATCGCTTTCGCAACCTTGCGGCCGAACACCGTCCCGTCAGTGATTTCGACGGGATCGATGCATACGTCGCAGTTGCCGCAGGCTTTGGTCGCTTCGCCGAAATAACTGAGTAGCGAACGGCGACGGCATTCCGGCGCTTCACAATAGGCGATCAGGGCATCAAGGCGCTTGTGTTCCCGCCGCATGCGCTCCAGTCCGGCCTCTTCGTCCTCAATGAATTTCCGGCGCATACGGATATCCGATAATCCGTAGATCATGTGGGCTTCGGCCGGGGCGCCATCGCGACCGGCCCGGCCGATCTCCTGATAATAGGCTTCGATGGTTGCTGGCAGATCGACATGCAGGACAAAACGCAGGTCGGACTTGTCGATCCCCATACCGAAAGCAATGGTAGCGACGATGATGACACCAGGCTCGGTCATGAACCGGTTCTGATGGTCTTCGCGATCCTGCTGATCCATTCCGGCATGGTACGGAAACGCCATGAATCCCTGGTTGGCCAAAAGGGACGCCACCTCTTCCGTCTTGCGCCGGGACAGACAATAGACAATGCCGCTTGCATCCTGGTGGCGTTCGAGGAAGGTCAGCATCTGGGTTTTCCATGAGGTCTTCTGGGCAACCGAAAGCCGAATATTGGGGCGATCGAAACCAAGGACCACAGTCTGGACCCGCATCCCAAAAAGACGATTAGCGATATCCTCGCGGGTCACGGCATCGGCAGTTGCCGTCAGCGCGGCGATCGGGATGCCCGGAAACTGTTCCCGCAATCGCGACAGCGCTTCATATTCCGGTCGAAACGCCGGCCCCCACTGGGAAATGCAATGGGCCTCGTCGACCGCTATCAGGCGCAGGTTGCGTTTTGCGAGCGCGACGAGCATGCGGTCCGTCATCAGCCGTTCCGGGGCCATGTAGAGCAGGCGTGTCTCCCCGGCTGCCACACGACGCCAAGCGGCGACATTCTCCGCGCGCGACCGGGATGAATTTATGGTCTCGGCGGCGACGCCCGCCAGCTTCAGCGCCGCGACCTGGTCCTGCATCAGCGCCACCAGCGGCGAGACGACGATTGTCAGCCCGCCTGTCACCAGCGCGGGTACCTGATAGCAGAGCGACTTGCCGGATCCTGTCGGCATGACTGTCAACACGTGCTGTCCCGCCAACAGGGTATCGATGACAGTTTCCTGTCCGGGCCTGAAATCCGGGAATCCAAATGTGCTTCGGAGGACCGCACGCTTGGGATCAGGCATGCTGAGACTGGTTTGCGGAGGGGTCATGTTCATATGACTAGTCGGATGCTCCTTTGTCGCCCGGACGCCGACTGCAGGACGCGGTCCGGGCGACAAGGGGCGCGGCCCAGACTAGCACAACCAGGCACACTACCGCACCCGAAAACCCGCACGTCCTTTCAGAGATCGGCGATCCTGGAGGCGGAATTGCGAAGTATTCAGTCAGGATCCCGCCTGCCCGGCCGCAGGGGCTGGCCACGGAACAAGCACAGATCAGCCTGCCAGACCAGGTTACCGCACGAGGACCATGGATCGGCACGGGAAATGGCGGTGTGACCACTCATCAAGCATTTCCTGGAACCTATCCGCTTGTGACGACTATTGGGTAACGGTCCTGATATCAGAGTCTAGTCCGACCAACCGGAACGCATCCGAACGGGGATCCGGTCGCCGACCGGGGAGGTGCGTCCGGATCCTGATGCTTGTTACGCAGCAAACCATACCGACAGTCAGGACTCGCATAATCGCGTTGAATTCTGATCCCAAACGGCCTAAAGTTCAGCATCAAGAGGTTCTTGCTCTTCAAGCAGCCTTGCATATACAGTGGCAATCTCTTTTCCAAAGTCCTGGACGGCAGATGATTACCTCTCTCTGAGTATGAGCATCTTTAGCAACACCCTCGACCAAATATGAGATGTCCTCCAGTGTTCATTCGATAGGGGACCATAAGAACTTGATACGAGGGGTGTGCCGTTCAAGCGAGAGAACGACATCGTCGGTCCAATCGGCATGCATTGCCCGAAATTTCCCAGCGACTCTACCCAGGTTCCTCTCGGTTTCCCTAGATAGTGTCGTCACGAAATACCAGCCCAGAGTGCCAGACACCGAATCTGCACCGAGGCAAGAAACTATGCGGCATTCCTGGCGTATCGTGTGGCAATCCCACGCCAACGCTTGAGCCACAGAAAGGCGTTCTCCACCAAATGCTGGTGCCGGTAGAGAGGGACATCATACGCTCTGGGGTGCTGGCGGTTGCGCTTCGGCGGAACCACTGGAATAACTTCATGCTCCTCACAATAAGACATGATGGCATTCGTGTCATAGGCCTTGTCCGCCAACAAATACTCGGCATCTATACCCTTCAATCAGCTCGACCGCTTGACGACAATCTGCTGCGGTCCCCTCGGTGACCAACACCCGCACCGGCATCCCATGTGCGTCCACAGCCAGATGCAGCGTCGTGTTCAGCCCCCTTTTGTGCGACCCATCGCCTGATTGCCACCGATCGCACCGCTCGCATGGGGATGTACCTTGAGATGACTGGCGTCAATCATCAGCCACTCATCGTCCGGCTCATCCACCAGAGGCTCCAGCAACACCCCCCAGAGCCCCTTGTCCCGCCAGCGACAGAACCGACGATGGGTATTTTTCCAGTCTCCATAGTCTGGCGGCACATCACGCTAGGGAGCGCCGGTACGCAGAATCCAGAAGATCGCATTAATGAACCGTCGATTATCCTGTGCCACTCCACCCCAACGTCCCGCTCGGCCAGGCAGATGAGGCTCCAACAACAGCCAGACCCTGTCCGAAATGTCGTGACGCCGATGAGCCAATCCCATGAGTCGCCTCCAAGAACCATCGAGTGAGTTCGACAGATAGGACAGATGAACATCACTCATGACGACACTATCTAGGGAACCTTTGAAAAACTCCATCGTCCCCTATTTGAAGCATTTCGAACTTCGAGAAATCAATGAGTTACCGTCGATTCCAGAGCCCGATAAGGGTTTTCCGAGACTCCGGAGGAATGAATCAGACCTTCCCTAGTGGATTGATTTCAATGTTTGGACCCCTCTTTATTCTTGCGGCGATGATGGTATCGGGATCGGCGGTCCAGACGAAGGGCCTGGCTTCGGTGGTGTTGTGTTCGTCGATGACGCGGCGGATGGCGTCCTGGAGTTCGCGTCCGGAGCGGAAGACGCCGTATTTGAGACGGCGTCGTGTCCGCTTGGCGAAGACGCCTTCGAGCGCGTTCAGCCACGCGCTCGAGGTGGGGGTGACGTGGAAGGTCCAGCGCGGATGGCGTGCGAGCCAGACCTGGACGTCCTTGTGCTTGTGAGTGGCGTCGTTGTCGAGGATGGCATGGACCGGGACGCCGGCGGGTATCGTGCGCTCGATGCGGTTGAGGAATTTCAGGAACGCCTGGTGGCGCCGCGGCCTTTCTTCAGCGGCAGGCCGGGCTGTGTGCGGTCGCGGGTCTGACTGTGCGACGTGTCATCGATCGACAGCACGACCGCGTGAGCCGGCGGCGCAACGGAGAGGCCGACGATGTCGGTCAGCGTCTCGAGGCAGGCGGGATCGTTCGAAAGCGTGAACGGCCGCCAGCGGTGCGGCATCAGGCCATGCGCCTTCCAGACCGCCCAGACCCTCGAAGCGGCAACCCCCACAGCCTTCGCCATCGCCCGCAGCGTCCAGTGGGTCGCCGCGTAAGGCGGCGGGGTGTGGGTCAACCCTACGATCTTCGCCACCGGCTCAGGAGCCGGAGGTGTCTTGCCCGGCGGACGCGTCTTGTCCCGCAGAAGTTCGTCCACACCTTCTTCCATAGAAGCGGTCCGGCCAGCGCCAGACACTGTTCTTCGCCTTGCCGGTCTCTCTCATGATGGCCATCGTGCCGAGCCCGTCGTCGCTCAGAAGAACGATGCGCGCCCGCCAGACGTGCTTCTGCGGGCTCTTCGGGTCCTAGACAACCGTTTCAAGGCGATGCCGGTCGCCCGAAGTGAGCGTGAATGAAACACCAGGGCGCATCTTGCAGACCTCCGTGATCGACAAATCAGAAGAACACAATTATAGATATATCTATAACGATCAATCCACTAGTGTCCTGATTCCAAAGTTCGTACCGTTATGATGTTGCGGCTGCAGCGGTTTCGAGGGTCCTGAGGCAGAAGCGCTTGATGGACGCCAGGATTTCATCGGCTGTCTTGTGCCAGCGGAAGGGCTTGGGGTCCTCGTTGACGGTGTCGATGTACCCGGTGATCGCCTGCTCCAGCTCGACGGTCGATCGGTGAACCCCGCGCCGGATCTGCTTCTCTGTCAGATCGGCGAAGAAGCGCTCGACTTGGTTGAGCCACGAGGCAGAGGTCGGGGTGACGTGAACATGCCAGCGCGGTCGCCGGGCGAACCCGTCGCGGATCGTCTTCGTCTTGTGGGTCGAGTAGTTGTCCATGACGATGTGGATCTCGAGGTCGGGCGGCACGTTGGCCTCGACGTGATCCAGGAACTTGCGGAACTCCACGCTGCGGTGGCGCCGATAGCACTGTCCGATGACCTTGCCTGTGGCGACGTCAAGGGCTGCGAAGAGCGAGGTCGTGCCGTTGCGCTTGTAATCGTGAGTGCGCCGCTCGACCTGCCCCGGGCGCAGCGGCAGCAGCGGCTGGGTGCGATCGAGGGCCTGAACCTGCGATTTCTCGTCCACGCAGAGGACCATGGCATGCTGCGGCGGGTCCACGTAGAGCCCCACGATGTCGCGCGTCTTGTCCACGAAGTAGGGGTCTGCCGAGAGCTTGAAGGTCTCGCTCCTGTGCGGCTGAAGGGAAAAGGCTCGCCAGATGCGATTGACCGTCGACGGCGCATACCCCGTCGCCTGCGCCATCGAGCGCGTGCTCCATTGGGTCGCGTCACGAGGCTTCTCCTCAAGCGTCTTGCGCACCACCTCGGCCACGGCGTCGTCATCGATGCGCCGGGGACGGCCGGAGCGCGGCTCGTCGTCAAGCCCGTCAAGACGATGCTCTGCGAAGCGATTGCGCCACTTCCTGGCGGTCTGGCTGGTCACGCCCAGCACGCTCCCAATCTGCACATTGGTAAGCCCTTCGGCCGCCAGCAGCACGATGTGCGCCCGATCGGACAGGCCTCGCCAGACTTTGCGCCCGCGCGCCAGCCGCTCAAGCTCGTTGCGCTCGTCCGCGCTCAGCTTGATCTCCACCGAAAGTCGCATCACCATGCCCCCCGAATCGACACCACCCCCTTAACAATACGAACTTTGCGTACAGGACACTAGCACGCTGACGGTCCTTGTCGGTCTCGACAACCCGGCACCGGTGCAGAACTGTAAAACCTTTGCTATTCCGCAATTTCGATCAGATCCGACACACCCCGTTGCGCAAGCGTTATACGTAGACTTCCCAGGAGGTTGCGCGGCCGCCGCGGATATGGCGGGATCCGCCATTTTTAGGGAATTATATAGATGACTATGCGCGGGCCATCATCTAGGCGGTCGTCTCGGCCTCGCCTTCAGGCTTCAACCGAAATAGCGCCTGAGCGATTTCTTCGGGGGTCGCGTCGACAGGCGGGAGGGTGACGTTGGACGAGGGTTTGTCGGCCTCTTTGGACCCGTGAGGGCTGTGGGGCAGCTTTTCAGGCATGTCTCACCATGGGCGGTAGACGCATTCTTGTCGGACCGCATGATTTTGTATATATTGCAGAATGCTACGGAGATTCGTAGCGGCCCCAGAAATGACGAAGGCCGGGTGCCAGCCCAGCCTTCGACCTTGTTGGGGTCTGGTGAAGCACTGGAGGGTGCACCGGATAGATTTGTGTGAGAGCGCTGTGATCGTACCGTCTCCCGCGAATCTGTCAAGCGTTCGCCCTCCGCCAATTGAGCGGAGGCTCAAATGTATTGGCGATGAGTGGTGCCCGTTCGGCGGGCTCGACTTGGCCAAAGTAACCGAACATGGAGTCTACATCGTCTGGCATGGAGGCACCGCCCCTCACACCGCTTACGTCGGGCAAGGTGACGTGGCAGACCGCATTGCAGATCACCGCAATGACCCGACGATCACAAGGCATGCTCAAAAGGGCGCCCTTTACGTCACGTGGGCATCTGTACCTGTTGCTCAGCGCGACGGGATCGAGCGGTATCTAGCCGACAAACATTCTCCCCTTGAGGGAGACTGGCATCCTGAGGTGGCGCCTCTGGCTGTAAACAGCCCGTGGAAGTAACTGACCGGGTTCCTGCTGCAAGCGAATCCACAGCTTCAACGAGCTGCATCAAGCGGTAGTATGTCCAAGGCGGCTCCGCTCCTGAGCGGAGCCGTTCCTGCGCCCAAGCCTTCGCGGTCTCAAGCGCCCATTCCGGTGCACCCATCCTCTTGCCCGCTGTATCCGCAGCCTAGCCGGCTACCAGTTCCCGATACATTAGCCGTTTCCCGACCATCCGGGCAACGGTCTCGGCCATCATGGCGTCCGTATCACGCGATCTCATGTTGTGCCGGGTCGCGAACTCATTGACATGGCGGTGCAGATGCTTGGGCGAAATGTGGTGGAAAGTCCCGTGATATCCCCGCTTCAAGGTGGCCCAGAAGCTCTCGATCCCGTTAGTGTGCGCCTGATCCCGGACATACTCGCTGACGGAGTGATTGACGGTCTCGTGATCGAAGTTCATGCCCTTGTAGCCGGCCGCCTGATCCGTATAGACCTTGGCTCCCTCGCCCGCCCGCGAAGCGACGAAACCCTGTAGCGAAGCGGCGTCGGTACTTTCGACAATCGCGGCACTGCTGGTGTTCGTGGCGCGATCCCGAACACCAGCAACGGTGGTCTTGCCCACGGCGCCGCGTCCGGCCCGCAACTTCTTGTTTCCGTGCTTGTTCTTCTCCTTGCCACCGACATGGGTCTCATCGACCTCGACCGGACCAGCCATGCCGCCATGCCCCTCGGTCCACGCCTCGCGCAACCGCTGGGCCATGAAGTAGGCCGACTTCTGCGTGATCTTCAGGTCGCGATGCAGCCGCATGGACGATACGCCCTTGAGCGACACTGACCACAGGTAGATTGCGATGGCCCATTTCTGGAGGCCGATCTTCGAGCGGTCCATCACAGTGCCAGTCTTGACGCTGAAATTGCGCCGGCATTCACCGCACCAGTAGGGCAGAGGCTTGCGGGAAGGAACGGGCCGCACTTTCTCGGTGCCGCCGCACATCGGACAATGAGAGGGCTTACCAGCCGCGCCCCAGCGCTGTTCCTCGAACCACCGTTCGGCGGTGGCGTCATCGGGAAACCGCCCGAACAGCTCTATCAGGATGATCCCCTCGCGATGGCTCTTTCCGGGTGCTTTCTGTGCCATGTCCTATCCACTCTGACATTGATTTGGGGACGGACTGCTGCATATTCAAGTATATAATCCCCCATTTTTAACCACTGAACCTCTTGCAAATTCCTGTCCCCAGGGTCCGGTGAGCCCGGATCGGTCGGTTGATCCCGGTCACCTCTGCACCTGGAGGTCGGAATCCATGGATTCGCGGTGTCTCATCAGAGACGATGAGAACAAACAGGGACCTTTGCGGACATCGGGACACGCCTCTCCGGGCCACTCTCTTCGAGAGGGCCGCGAAGGGTCGGCATGCGTTGTCGGAGCCGCGCTATGGGGCGGCGAGACGTATCAACTGGTCAGCCGCCAGGGCCAGGATGCCGAACATGAGATGGCAGGCGACCCTGGAATGTCCGCGGATGCGGACATGGCGCCCGCCACACTCATCCTTGAGGCGGGCGTTGGTCCTCTCGACACCGGACCGGATCCGGAACCGCACGGTCTCGGGGTCGACATGGCCTGCTGCACGCCGGGCCCGGGCCTCCCGGTCTCGCTCCTCCTTGAGGTCCTTGTCCCGGCGCGGATTGACATCGATGATCGGCACATGGCCAAGCCGTTCGCTCATCTGGTAGATCTCCCTGGCATCATAGGCCGCGTCCATGAGATCGTAGAGATTGGTCACACGCCCGGCGGTCATCATCGCCAGCGGGATCGCGACCGGGCTGTCATGGACGGATGCCGAGGTGAGGACGGTCCTCAGCGGCACCCCGCAGTCTGCTGTGTCGATAGGCAGCTTGTAACCGCGCCAGGCCTCCAGGACCCCCTTGGCATTCTTCTTTGCCCCGTGATCACAGACCTTCGGCAGCGCGTCGAGCATCTCATCGAGATCCATCCCGTTCGCTTGCTGTTCGAGACGCCCAGGCTCCTTCGTCCTCTCCTCGCCCTTGCGGGGCCGGCCGCGCTTGCGGTTCGGCGTCCTGGCCTTCGGCTTCGAGGCCGGCGTCTCCCGGGCCTCGATGGCCGTCGAGGCCCTCGACACGTGGCCGATGAGCGCATCGCCCAGTGTCTCTGCAACCAGAGCCGCGTGCATCCTCTCCGGAAGACGGGACTGCGACCATTTGGCAAACGCCCGCGAAAACGTCGCTTCACTCGGGATCTCCGCGACACGCGACCAGCCGCACAGTCGGCGCAACGTCGGGTCCACCTTGAGCCTGTCGATCAGGTGGCGGGTCGTCGGCAGATCCCATACCGCCTTGGCGATGAAGCCACGGGCCAGCGCCCGGCGATCCTCCCGGTGCCGACCCGGACCGGTCCACACCTCATCGACGAAGTCCTCCACCTTGACGAGATCGAGAGCTGTCACGAAGCGCTTGTGCGTCTCCAGGAGAGGACCGACCGCCTCGGCCAACGCAGGGAAAAGGTCCCCTTGAAATCGGCGCCAGAGATCGGATAGGGTCGAGCCAAGGGTCATCGGGGTCACCTCCTCGGTATCTTGTTATTGTAGAAACACAACAGACCACGGGGTGGCCCCGAAACCCAGGCCCTCGACAACAAAATCAGCCTCGAGAAGGCAAAAAACCGGTCGGGCCGGCAATTTTGCAAGAAGCTCTTCCTATGCACCTTGGTCCGGCGCAACAGGCATGTTGTGGAGAACAAGACACCTGCAGCGGGTGGTCGCTACAATATCTTGTGTTGTCTGAACTATGTGCATAAGCAGTATACGTAATTTCTGGCCGACGTAGCCCCCGTCAGCAAACAGCGCACAGATCATTGTTGCAGCACATACATCATAATCAACGCTGGCGCACTGTCCTGATCCTGAATATTCGTCTCATGCTCATGCAAAGCTATGCGAGCGCCTTCAACATGAACCACCAGACGCCGCTTGCGGCCGTTGATCGTCTTGTCGGCATCTACGCACAGGCCGCCATTCGTGGTCGGCGACACGGTCCGGGTGTCAATGATCGGCCGTTCGGTCCCAACCCCACCAGCGGCAGATGGCTTCACCCATGACCAGCCGCAGGTCATCAGGACCCAGCCACGGCATTTCTTCGGTAAACATGGTCACGCACTGGCGCCATGAACAGGGCATCTTGGTAATGTCGGTTCCCCAGAACATGCGTTCCGGACCGAACGCATCAAAGATCTGTCGGACATACCCCTGCATCACCGTAAACGGATAAGACTCGCTGGAATACCCCGGAGCGCCGGTCGCCTTGACGGCCACGTTCGGATATTGCGCGAGGGCCAGAAGATCCGGGATATGAGCCATGGCCGCGGCATCCTTGAGCGTGGTATTGCCGCCGCGGCCGCCAAGGTGATCGATGGTCAGACGCAGCCCCGGGTGCCGCATGGCAATCTGTCCGAACTCGGTCAGCGAACCGGTAGCCAGGACGGCGATCGGAACTCCGGCCTCCTCCGCCGCGCACCACAGCCAGTCGAGAGTTCCGTCGCGCAACCACTGTCGCTCAGGATCTTCGAGAAACAGAAAGCGCAGACCGAGCATACCGGGTTGTCGGCGCCAGCCGGCAATCAGATCCCGCGACTCCGGCCGGTCGAGCGCCAGCGAACCCAGGATCGCGAAACGCCCCGGATAACGCCTGACCGCTTCGATTGCCATGTCGGTCGACCCAGGATCCCATCCGGGAGGATGGATGACCGCGGCATCGACCCCGGCATCGTCCATCATGCCAATGACCTCTTCCGCGGTGAAGGACGTCACCTGACGGTGCGCCAAATTGCTGGGAAGGCCAGTACCCCAGAGGTGAATTTGGGCGTCGACGATCTGCATGACATTTCCCTCCCCCGCCTTGCACGGCTATGATTCCAGTACAACAATTCGGACCGACTCGCCAGCAGGATGATGTCAGGTACGACAAAGCCCCGGGAACAGCCGCAAGCGTCACCGCACCGGAACCGCGGCGCGGATGTCCGCATTTTCCGGGAACCATATCGCGCGCTGCCTAGCCATTTTCGGAACAGCGCCGGAGCCGGATCACCCTGTCGCAAGATCGGATGACGAATGGGGCTTCGAGGGACAATTGTGGAAATCGACGCCGGATTGGGCATGCACCAAATCAGGTACAGCCGTCACATCGTCACGGACAAGGTCACGCTGGCCTTACAACCATGCGAAACCAACACGGTTACCCGATAACCGTGAATCGGCGCTGACGATCGTCACGCCCGGCTGCGTTGCGCCGACGGATTATCAGCGCCCGGTTCCTTGATCGATACGCGCCAGTGAATACGGTCCTCCTCGGGAGGATAATCGCCCGCTGCCTTGTGCACCAGACAACGATTATCCCAGATCACGACATCGCCAAGGCGCCATTCGTGGACATATCCGGCATCCGGAACGATCATCCGTTCCGTCAATTCGTCAATGACATTATCGCTTTGCCGCGCTTCGAGACCTTCGATATACAGGATCTTACCCGGATCGAAGTAAAGCGATTTGAGGCCGGTTTCCGGATGGATCCGGAGCAATGAATGCATCGCCGGTGGCCGGCGGTGGTCTTCCAGGTTCAACAGTTTGTCCTGCTGCGTCCGGCCCCCATAGGTGAAGGCGCCCTTGCGCCCGTCGAGCAATCGCTTGAAACGCAGCGGCAGCGCGTCATGGGCCAGATACATGCTGGAAAAATGGGTGTCGCCGCCGCGGCTGGGCACCACCAGGGCATCACGGCAAATTCGTTCTGATTTTCGTCGCTGACTCGCGGCACGCAATCATGGTCGGCCCGCTTTCGTTGGGGTCGTTGCGTGGTCTGGGCAATGGATTTGGCCGCCATGGCGGCGCCGTATAGCGGTCCCCTGGCCGCGAGGGTCGGGCACGGCTTCATCTGTGCATGACCGCTCGCCCCGGCGTGCCGAGGGTTGGCGAGTCGATGGAGGCGGACCGGAGAGGGTGGTCAGCCGGGTGCTGGTCGCGGGGCGATGTTGTCGGTCATTTTCAGGAAGTCGAGGACGCGGCGCGGGTTCCTGGCCAGATTGCGCATGGTCTGGGCGACGGCGCGCCCGCGCCCCTTGATGAGACCGATAGCGAAGCGCCGCAGCCGGGTCATGGTCTCTGGACCGTGCCCGGTGCGGCTGCGGTCCTCGTCGACGCTCCAGTCGAGGCTGTAGTGGGTTGCCTCGATCGTCCAGTGCCCGCGATTGAGGGTGAGCAGCCGTTGCGGGGTTGCGGCCTCCATGGTCAGGCTGGTGACCCCGTAGGCGGTCTCGCAGCGGCGCTTGCCGGACTTGACCTCGACGGTGTCGCGGCGCACGGCGAAGACCTGTCCGACGCCGGGGAAGTTGAGGTCGTCGTTGCGCTCACTGGAGACCCGGATGGAGCGCCGCTCGCGTCGGTCGTGCTCGGGCTCTCGTCCGTGAAGTCCGGTGCGCGCCCGGCGATGGCCTCGTTGAGAGTGAGCCGGATATCGCTCGGCAGGGTCGGCTGGTTGCCCTTGACGGTGAACAGGTAGGCCGCGCCGCGATCGAGCAGATAGGAGGCCAGCGCCCGCTGGGTGAGCAGGGCGTCGGCGGTGACAGTGCGGCCCGCGATGTCGGGCGCCGTATCGAGCAGGGGGATGACGGCGCCGATCTCGTTGGTGCGCTTCTCCCCTTCGTCGGCGTCGGGCCTCATGCCGACTTTTTTTGACCCCAGGGCGCCTTGGTGTCGTGGCCTATGATGCCGAGCACATGAGCCTGTTTGCCATCGTCATCGATGGCGCCGGTCTTGCCGTCAATAGCCAGGGCGCTGTCTGCCGAGCCGTGGGCAGGGCATGGCGCCGACCCTGGCGGCGGCGGGGATCGTCGATGTGCTGGAAGAACTCGGGCAGGGATCGCATCTGTGCGGCGCTGAGCGTCATCTTCGGCACTCCATGTCGCAGGCGGGGGTCGAGATCGGCGGCCCCAAGCCGGGCCCGCGCGCCCCGGCACAGGGGATCAAGGAACACGAGTTTGGGCCGCGCGTGCTCGCTGGAGCCGTGCCTGTCGCGGGCGAAGCCGCGGGTGCGCCCGATCTCGATCCAGTTGGCGGCGCGGTAGACGGCGCCCCGGAAGAGCGCGGGGTCGACGAAGGTCTCCGCCAGGAGCACGTCGTGACCGAAGCGGGCCGGCCAGTCCCTCACCAGACGGCGCGTGCACAGCGAGAGCGCGCGCGAGCCGAGGTTGCGCTCACCGCCGGGGAGAATCAGAAAACGCGAGTTGGTGGTGACCAGGTGAAGACGGCCGAACTGGACGCCGCGGTCCCAGCCGATCCAGTGACCACGCGCCCCACACTTCAGCGCCGGCGCCGAGAACACCGCCAGCGCCAGCCAGCGCCCTCGATGGTGCGCAACATAGCGCACGGTCTCGCCCATCCCCGGCACCGCGCCGAGGTCGTGGTGTGTCTGCATCAAGTCGCGGAAGCGGGCCTCGTCCGCCGCCACGATGTCGACGGCCACCTCCGAAAGAACCGCCACGGCTCCCCCGCCCCCACGATTGCCTCGCGGCACTCATATCAGAACACGGGGAAGAGGGCCACTATCTCAGGCAACTCCCTGGCAGGGCTGGCGAAAGGTCGAAGTACAAATCCGCCCTGACCAGGGCATAGAGCTTGGTTGCCTTGAACGGGATTTCGTCATAAGCGCCGTCTGTATGGAAGCCCGCCGCGCCACGACGATAGATCGCGTCGTTCAAACTGCCGTCCGCTCGGAACTTGTTGATCCAGAGCACCGTAACCTCCGGGCAGTCCGGATGGCGGGTGGATTTCGAGGGATGCGGGACAACCACGCCATAGCGGCGGCTGTAGCGGAGGAAGTCATCGATTTCGAGCGCTTGGCCGCGCACCACCGTGACGCCATGGTCCAGCCAGGCCTGATAGATCGCGGCAAACACCGCATCGTCGAGATGCCTGACGTCGACCCCGGTGATCTCGCAGCCGATATGCAGTCCCAGCGGCCGGATCTGCAACATCGGATACGTCCCTCCGCGCCGCCCGCTCACAGCCTTGACATGACCTTCCGCGAAAACTCTTGCGCGAACGCCCATTTCTCGTCAACGCCGGTCGCGAACATCAGCTCCTGCAGGCCAGCGCTTTCCAAGTCGCGTATTTGCTCGATCAGTTCATCCGGCGCTCCGACCAGACAGGTCGCGCGGATCAGATCCTCGGTAATCAGGTCCGCCTCGCCCGGATGCAGATGTGTGTAATGATATTCGTGAGTCCGAAAATGCCTGTGTTCCGGCGGCGTCTCCGCGACCAGCGCGCAATAGGCGTTCCAGACCGGCTTGAGGAAGTCCGGCGGATCGATGCCCTTTTCGTGAACCTCGTCATAAAAATAATAGACACTGGCCATCACGTTGGGCCCTATCATCCTGACGATACGCTCCGAGTCGACAGCTTCACCGGGTTGCAGCAACACGATGTTGGTCAGCGCGCAGTTGACGAAGCCGTCGGTCGAACGGCCGGCACGGGCCGCGCCCTGGCGCACATGCGCCATCGCCTCGACCGGCGCTATGCCGCGCGGCGGAATTGCGAACACCAAACCGTCACCGTACTCGCCGGCCAACCCCATGGCCCGAGGCCCGAAACCGGAAACATAGATCGGAATTCGCGGCTCCAGATTCATGTATTCCGTCTCGTGCATCAACATCTTCACCGGTCGGATAACACCATTGAAGATGTAGTCGACGACCTCACCCTGAAGCAGCGCCCGCAGAACCCTGAGATATTCGGCGTAGTCTTTCATGCGCATCGGTTTCTGACCCATGGTGCGCATCGCCGTGTTCCCGGTAGCGATACCCAGCCGAACCCGGCCCGGTGCCAGACGGTTCAATGTCGCCATCGCCGCGACCTGCACCGGCGGAATACGCGTGCCGCAGATCGCCGTCCCCGGTCCGATATGCAGCGTCCGGGTCTGCTGCGCCGCCAATGCCAGTACCGCATAACAGTCCGAAAACATCATCTGGCTGTCGGTGGCCCAGACCGAGTGATAGCCAAGATTTTCGGCATGGGTGAAAAACCCGATCTCGTCGATGTTAGCCATCACGCAAACGCCGAACTTCATGCTCCGTCCTCTTCTGTCCTGTCCTCAGTTCTGCCGTCCCTGGACAACGCTGCCATCGCGACCGATGCGCACATCAGGCCTGACAGCGGCATATGGGCCGAATCCAACCAGCGCATCCCGTTATCGGCCATCGACAATCACCCCGTTCGCGGCCAGATTGATGATCTCCGCTCTGGCAAAGCCTGCTTCCTCAAGTATGTCCGCGCTGTGCTCACCAATTCGCGGCGGTTGTCGCACGAGGCCCGGACGGGTCCGTTCCCGGCCGAACTCGACCGGGAGCGCTGGCAACCCGGCCACTGTACCGCCCTCACCGCCAAAGCGTGAAACGAAGACATCCACCAATCCGCCGCCATCGAGGAGATGCGGATCGGTGAAGAGATCGGCCGGCTGACCGACCGGCGCCCATGAAACCTGACAACGCTCGCATCGCATCTCGACATCCTTTTGCGGCAATTGACCGATCACCTCCTGAATCGCCGATATCAGCCAATCCCGTTCGGACAGCCGCATGACATTGGTAGCAAGACGCGGGTCGTTCCCGAGCTCTTGCAGACCGAACTCCGCAACGAAGCGCGTCCATTGCTGATCGGATGTCACACCGATGAACAGCTGCCCGTCACCTGCCGTGTCGAATACTTGATAGATCGCCCAGGCACCCTGACGCGCCGGCATCGGTCTCATGTCCCGCCCGGTAGCGGCGATGCCCGCCATATGCGTATTCATCAGAAAGGCCGCGCTTTCAAACAGCGAGCCTGCCACACGCTGTCCGGCCCCGGTCCTGTCGCGCTCCCGCAATGCCGCCTGCACGGCGATCACCCCGAACATCGCGCCAAGGATATCGATCACTGATGCGCCGGCCCGTAACGGATGACCCGGCGGACCGGTCATCCAGGCGAGCCCCGACTGGAACTGCACCACTTCGTCGAGCGCCGGGCGATCCTGATAAGGCCCGGAAAGATAGCCCTTCAACGCCAGAAAGATCAGGCGCTGATTCAATGTCGCGAGATCCTCATACCCGCATTTCAATCGTTCCATGGTTCCAGGGCCGAAATTCTCCAGAACGATATCGGCGATCGGCACCAGGCGGTGGACGACCGCCTGCCCCGCCGTTTGCTTGAGGTCGACGGCAAGGCTCCGCTTGTTGCGGTTGAAACCGGCGAAGAACCCGGCCCCGAACCCGCCCAGCCGGCGGGTCCGGTCGCCGTCCGGAGCCGGCTCGATCTTGATGACGTCAGCGCCAAGTTCGGCAAACAGCAGGCCTGCCGTCGGCCCCATGACAGTGTGGGTAAACTCCAGGACCCGCAAGCCCGCCAGCGGGGTTGTCGGCATCAGTGCAGAGCCGAACGCCGGAACGCATCCAGACTACCAGCATGCAACAGTTCACTGGGCAACTGGTGGCCGACAATGTCCTCGGCGACCCGCCCGACCTCGATCAGGTGGTCGAGATCGACGCCGGTGGCGATTCCCATTTCTTCGCACAGCAGGACGAGTTCCTCGGTACTGATGTTGCCGGCCGCCTTCGGCTGTCCGGCAAACGGGCAACCGCCGAGGCCCCCGACTGTGGAATCGAACCACCTGATACCCATCTTCAACCCGGCATGGGCATTGGCAACAGCGAGACCACGGGTGTCGTGCAGATGCAGGGCGATTGTCATGTCGGGCCAACGGTCCCGAACCACGCCAACGACCGCCTCGATACGATGCGGCGAAGCCCAGCCCATGGTATCGGCAAGTGAAAACAGGGTGATCCCGGAACCGGTCTCCGCAGCAATCCGCATACCATCCTCAAGGGTCTCTACAACCTTCGCGGGCGCGATATCGCCCTGGTAGTTGCAGCCGAACGCGGCCATGATGCCGATCCGGTTCACCGGTATGCCATGCGCCAAGTGGGCCTCGGCGTGACGCTTCATGCCGGCGAGGTTTTCGGCATGTGTACGATTGAGATTCTTTTTCGTGAAGCCCTCGGATGCCGTCAATGAAATCGAGCCCGACAAGGTCAACTTACCCTCGAAGGCCCGGGCCCGGTCAAGCCCGTTGCTGTTGAAATAGAGTCCCGTGTACGCAACGCCGTCAGTCGGAGTGAATCCTTCAACCACGGCCTCGGCATCGGCCCAGCCCGGCACCAGCCGCGGGTTGACAAACGAGCAGGCCTGGATGTGGCGCAAACCGGTTTTCGACAGTGCTTCGATCAGCGTGATCTTGTCCTCGGTCGAGATCGGACCGGGCTCGATCTGAAAACCCTCGCGCGGGCCTTCTTCATGGATGTCAACAGATGTCGGCAAGTCAGACATGATTTTTCTCCACAGCACCTTCGGCGCGCCAAGCGTAACATCGACCGGCACGGCTGTCGCGCCTATCATCTACAGCATCTTGCCAACGTTGCCGCCACGGCCGGTTGCAGCGGCACGATAACAGGCAGCGTGCCAATGACGGCAATCCAGACGCCGTCATCCGCAACGCCGGCGCAGTTCGCCTTCGCGCACCATGGTTTCATGGTGCCGGCAACACCTGACACGATCGCGAACCCGGCAAGGTGTCCGCCACTCCGGCCGGATCCGGCGGCTGGACTGGGAAAACAGCAGGTCAAACACGACCGGGTCCGATTCGCCGGCCCCGGCGCCGTAGCAACACACCGGTTGCAATGACGCTGATGCAAGACTGCCGTTTCAAAATGATATCGAGAGCATTGACCTCTGATCCTGCAACCGCATGATCGGTGCCCGGCAAAGCAGACAGTCAGACGCCGGTGGCACGGCAGCACGCCGACCCGTCATCGCGACCCGCTCCAGCGAGGAACCAGAGTCATGAGCTACGACAACGACAATGTATTCGCAAAGATCCTGCGCGGCGAACTGCCTTGCGAACGTGTCTATGAAAATGATGAAACGCTCGTTTTCATGGATATCATGCCGCGCACCGACGGGCATGTTCTGGTGATTCCGAAGACGCCGGCACGCAACATACTCGACGCGTCCCCGGCACAGCTTGCCGCATGCATAGCAAGTCTCCAAAAAGTCAGTCATGCCTTGCTCAAGGCCTTCGCGGCCGATGGCGTTACAGTTCAGCAATTCAACGAGACGGCCGGCGGCCAGGAGGTTTTCCACCTGCATTTCCACGTTCTGCCGCGCCGCGCCGGCCATCCCCTTCGCCGCCCGGGCGGCATGGAAGAATCCGAGATCCTGAAGGCGAATGCCGACAAGATCAGGGCCGCTCTCGCGGCGGCCGGATAAATCCGACGGCGCTCCCCGGTCCCACGGATGGCTGCTATCCCTTGTTCGCCGGATCCGCAGCCAGGATCGCGGCCACATTCTCCCGGCTTTCTTCGATATCGAGACCGGCCCGTTCCAGTTGAAGCAACAGATAGGATCGGCTGTCGCGTTGATCCCAGCCGCGATTGAGGGCTTCGCGCATCTCCTGTTGCGCCATGTTGACGAGGCGCATCGGCACCTCGACATCGCGCCCAAGTTCGCAGGCCAGCGAGATGTCCTTATGGGCTAGCCGCAACGCAAAATCCGGCGGATCGTAATGATTGATCAGAAAATGGTCGGCGAGACTGTCAAATGTCCGCACCCGACCTCTGGCGCCCTGGCGAATGGCGCCCCAGAGAGCCAGCGGCTCGACACCAGCCTTGACCCCGGCGCTGAACACCTCGGCAATCGCAACCTGTATCGCGTAACCGGCACTGTTATGGACCAGTTTGGCAATTGCTCCAGCACCGATCGGCCCGATATACCTGACCTGGTCACCCATGGCATCGAGGCAGGCACGATTTGCCGTGAATATCGATTCGTCCCCGCCAACCCATACTGCCAGTTTGCCTGAAGCGGCCCCTTTGGGTCCGCCGCTGACCGGCGCATCAAGGACATGCGCGCCCTTCCTCGCGAATTCATCGTGGATCCGGCGGATCAGGGTCGGTGAGTTCGTTGAAAGATCGAAGAAGACCGCATCTTTCTTCGCGCCCGTGATGAGCCCGGTCTCACCATCGAGAGCCACCGCCTCGACCTCGGGCGGTCCCGGCAACGATGTCATGATCACATCGCTTGTCTCGGCCAGGGCCCGCGGACTGTCGGCCCAGACTGCACCGGCATCAAGATGCGTCACGGCGATCTGCCGGCTCAGGTCATGAACAACGAGGTCGTATCCGGCCTTTTGCAGATTGGTGGCGAAGTGTTGCCCCATCGTGCCAAGTCCAATGAAACCGATTTTCATGGCGATCCTCTCTTCTCGTGTGGCGGACGGGGCAACGTGTTACCGGAAGGCCGGCATGACCTCTGCCGCGAACAGTTCCATTGAGCGCAGCACCTGATCCTGTTCAAGGTCGCCAAACCAGAAATTCGCGTTGAAATGATCGATTCCCATGGCCGCCTGAAGCTCTTTCAGACGGGCGATACAGGTCTCCGGCCGGCCCATGACAAAATACCGGTCGAGCAATGCCTGCTCGCTCGGCTCCTCGTCGAAAGGAATCGCCATCGCCCGACCTTTTTCGACGCGTTCGAGACCCTGGCGCAGGCTGAGCGTAACCCGCATGTTCCAGCGGGCCTGTTCGACGACGGCTGGCAGGTCTGACTCGTCGTACGTCACATACACCGGACGTTGCGTACTGACCCGAATTCGCGATTTCACCTCGGGGTCGGTTATCATGCCGTCGAATTCCTGTCGGAATTCGCGTAATGTTTCAAGCGGCACACCGAAGCCACCGGACACCATGTTGAAGCCGCGCCGCGCGATCGCGGCGACCGATTCCCGGCTTTGACCGACGACCCAGATCGGCGGCCGCGGTTTCTGGACCGGGACCGGAAATACTGTCGTCTCACCAAATCGGTAGTGTTCGCCTTCGTAGTGAAACGGCCTGCCTTCGAAAGCCAGTAGCAGGACATCGACGGCCTCGTCGAACCGTTCGCGGCTTTCGACGAGGGAAAAACCGAGTCGCTCGAACTCGTAGGTCTGGTAACCGCGGCCAAGCCCGACATCGAGCCGGCCACCACTCAACAGGTCCGCAGTGGCAATTTCTTCAGCGACGATCAACGGATGATGCAACGGTAGAACGACCACCGCGGAGCCGACCCTGATACGCTCCGTTCTGGTTGCGAGATGACTCGCGAACATCAGGGGCCGCGACAAATATCCATAGGTCGAAAAATGATGCTCGGCACACCAGACGCTCTCGAACCCGAGCCCGTCCGCGGCCTGAGCTATCCCGATGCCGCGGCTGAATATCTCTTCCTGACTTCGCGCCGATGGTGACTGGAGCAGCAGAAACGTTCCAAAGTCCATCGATAAATTCTCCCTGACATGTACGAAGTCCTGGCGCCGGCAAAACGCGCGTAACCCTGCGAAGCTGTATTCGGCAGGGCTGCGGCGCAACGCAAAAATCGGGTACCGGCGCAATAATCGAAGATGCAATGCCGCCTGGAACGATCCGGCCCGGGATCCGCCGCAGCCACAACGGATCAGACCAGGGGCAACCGGCTGTGCCGGCGGGCGAGAACGATCAGTCCGACAACGATAACCAAGTTTACCAGATTGACGGATCCCGCGGTAATGAACGCGGTTTCGTAGCTGCCCATCCTGTCGAAAATCCAACCTCCGAGCCAGCCGCCGGCAGCCATGCCGAGGGTTCCGAACAGATAGATCCAAGCGACGCGCCCGGTCGCCCGGGCCATTGGAAAATGTTCCCTCACGATATAGGCGTACATCGCAATAATGCCGCCGTAACCAATGCCGTAGAGGATGCAGACGATGGTAAGATCCGTGAAATCGCGTAGTTGCGAAATCGCGAACAGCATGAGGCACTGAATCACGGACCCGGTCAGCAGGGCCGCGAGACCGCCAATCCGGTCGGCAAGCATTCCTCCGAGAATCCGTGACACGAGGCTCGCAAACAAGGCCAGCGACAACAATGTCGCAGCCCGCTGCGGGGTGAAGCCGAGATCGGTCCCGTGCGCCTTCAGATGCACCAGCGGTATCGACATCGGCACGCAACAACACAGGATCGCGAGAGACAGGATTGCGGTTGCGAGCCCCGGCCTCATTCCGAAGGGAAGGCCATCGACATCCGCCCTGGTCTTGGCGCCGGATAGCATGGGCGGACGCGGACGCAGCAGGAAGGTCACGGGAATCATGAACACGAAACACAGCAGACCATAAATATGGAAGGTGTCGCGCCAGCCCACCAGCCCATCGAGCCAGGTGATGACCTGAGGCCAGACGACGCCGCCAACACTCTGCCCTGCCGTCGCAATACCGAGTGCGAGGCCACGCTTCCGGTTGAACCAGCGCATGACGTTTGCAACCAGCGGCGCAAACATGCAGGCATTGCCAAGCAAGCCAACGAGAACGCCAAAAGCCAGAAGCAATTGCCCCGGCGTTTCGACATACCCGGTGAGGAATACGCCGCTGCCGATTGCCACGGCACCGAACAGCGCGACATTGCCCATTCCGATGCGTTCGGAAAGCGGACCGAAAAACAGCGCCCCGATGCCGGCGCCGAAAAACGCCACCGCGTAGCCGAGCGACGGCAGTTCGCGTGGCCACCCCATGCTCTCGGAGATCGGTTTCAGTTCGACATTGAGGACAAACAGCGCGCCCTGCCCGAAGAATACCAGCAACAGGCTCGCAACGCAGACAACCCAGGCGTAACCACCCTCACGGGTCTGTGGCTGCGCATTCATGTCGCGAAACTGAACCGGAAACCGTCTCCCGCGCTGTGAACATGACCGCTGCAAGGATCCGGGAAATGTGCCGGCATCATCATCACCGGCCGATCTGCCAATCGTTCGAGAACCTCCCGGCGCGTCGTCGCGGCACGCGACGGCAATTCGCAGAACGCCGAATTCCAGTACGGTTCATACACCTGCAATGGGTGATGCATGATATCGCCAGTGAAAAGGGCTTCCGCCCCGTGGGATATCAGGGTCATGGTCACATGCCCGGGTGTGTGGCCGGGTGCCGCCTCGATGACCATGGTGTTGTCGATCCGGTATCCATCCTCGATCATCAGGGCCTGACCGGCTTCCACAATCGGTAACACGCTGTCCTCGAATGCGCCGTCGAGCGGCCTGACGCCGGCCGGATCATCCATCTGCCGCAACCGGTCGTCGTAATCTGTCCGGCCGATCAGATAACGGGCGTTGGGAAAGGTGGGCCTCCAACGCCCGTCGGCCAGCCGCGTATTCCAGCCGACATGATCGGTATGGAGATGGGTGCAGAGGACATAGTCAACGGCTTCGGGCTGTACACCTGCGTCGGCGAGGCGATCCAGAAACGGTGTATTCAGGTCATGCCACATCCTGCGCGAGCGGGTCTTGTGGTTGCCGACGCAAGTATCGATCAGGATTGTGTGGCGGCCAGTATGAACAACCCAGCTGTGCAGACTCATGATCAGGCGTCCGCTGCGCTCGTCAAAAGCGCCAGGGACAAGCCAGTGCCGGTGCTTCTCGAGGGCTTCGGGCGTCCAGTCCGGGAAGAGCTTGTCCGGCAGGAAGGACGGGCCCGCATTCTCCGTAACCCTGTCAATTTTGACATCACCGATCATGCGTGGTGCCATGGATACTCCCCTTGTTCGAAGCGGCAACCTACTCTGTACGTATGCTCGCCGAATTGCACGCAGCGCACCAGTTCCTCCTGCATGACACCTCCTAACATGGTTACCTTTCGGAGTCGCGAGGCACATCAGAAACCGCAAATGGCCAGATCTGGTCAGCCCCTGAGGTATCGCCTCACAGCGGGCCGACCTGAAGAACACGCAAGCTCATAACCTCC
Organism: Thalassobaculaceae bacterium; assembly: GCA_963422445.2. GTDB lineage: Bacteria > Pseudomonadota > Alphaproteobacteria > Thalassobaculales > Thalassobaculaceae. The sequence continues at coordinate 5,292,321 of OY729512.2, read as the reverse complement.
GACACAATTTCCCATCAAGGGTGCCAGCGCTGGGAAATCCCTGCTGATAGTCGAAAAATCGCTCAGCAATGTTCGGACGCAAGTCATTGCACACTATGTCGACCTCGCACGAACTTCGATCAAAGAGTCCGTTACCGGTTTCAGGAAAGACATTCTGCGCGGCCCCAACCCCGTGCAGTTTAACATTAACGACTACGGCAGGGGCTTGGTCACAGCTAAAAATTCGGAGAACCGCTTATGCACGTAGCTCCGGTTGCGAGAGTTTGCCGCGAGAAGTTGACTCCTACCGGTCCATTTGGACGGTTTTCGATCAACATGTTGATTAAGCCGGAGCCAAGTGCATAAGCGGTTTCGGAGATTATGGAAGCGTTGAAACGGTCTAAGGATTGTCTGAACAAGTCGGCTCTGTCACAATTGGTTTCTTGGGGACGGAGTGGAGTGCGAGCCCTGGAGCAAGCGACGTTTGCGGAGCTGGAGCACGACCTGAAGACGCGTCGGACGCGGCGCGAGGTCTTTCTCGAGACGATGGACAACCTATTGAAAGATCACAGCTAGAGGCGCACCTCGAGCCGTTCTACCCGAAGGCCGGTCGCGGTCGGCGGCCTTATCCGCTGAGCGTGATGCTGCGGGTGCACTGGGTTGCAGCTGTTCTACACTCTGAGCGACCCTGGGATGGAGGACCTGCTCTACGAGGTGAAGTCGGTACGGCGGTTTGTGGGGTTGCGCCTCTCGGGTGCGCTGCCTGACGAGACGACGGTTCTGCATTTCCGCCACTTGCTGGAGACGCACGGTCTGGGCGAGACGCTGTTCGAGGAGATCAACGCACATCTGGCCTCTCTCGGACACCGCTTGAGCAAGGGGATGATCGTGGACGCGAGTCTCATTGCCGCGCCGTCGTCGACGAAGAACCGCAAGGGCGAGCGGGACCCGGAGATGCATCAGACGAAGAAGGGCAATCAGTGGCATTTTGGGATGAAGGCGCACATCGGGGTGGACGCGCAGTCGGGCTTGACGCACAGCGTGGAGACGACGCCAGCGAACGTCTCGGATGTGGCGACGGCGCACGCGCTGTTGCACGGGGGCGAGGAGCAGGTGTGGGGTGACGCGGGCTATCAGGGGGTGGACAAGCGCGCGGAGAACCGGGACACGGACGTGGACTGGGAGGTGGCGATGAAGCCCGGCAAGCGCCGGGGGCTGGACAAGGCGGGCCCGGAGGCGGCGTCGGAGAGGCGCAAGGCGTCGGTTCGGGCCAAGGTGGAACATCCGTTCCTGTATGTGAAGCGCCACTTCGGTTACGCGAAGGTGCGCTATCGGGGGCTGGCGAAGAACACGCAACGCATCGCCGTGCTGCTCGGGTTCACCAATCTGCTCATCGCGGGGCGCGGCGCCACCGCCTGACGTGGGGGGAGTCCGTCCGCAACCGCCGCAAGGCGGCGGGGACGGTCGGCTCGGGCATCAAAATCCCCATTTCCTGGCACGACAACACGTCCCCGATGGGCTCTGGCGTTTCATCCACGGGCCACGACACCCGTATACACGAAAAACCGACTTGTTCAGACATTCCCTAACAGATTGCGTAAGGCTTAGGGACATCGTCGGCCATAGTTCATCGATCCCGAACTATACTCACTAACATCCCTACTCTCTTCGTGGTCTCGGTGATTATACCAAGTATCACTGTTCGGAATAATCAAGCTTGACCATCCATAACTCGTTGTCATTCATGGCTTATTTGCCATTTCACGCCTGTCACCGACTTGAACAGCCGACATCGGTCACCAAAGATCGCCCTGCGGAAGTCAATCTGGAAGGAGGTCTCATGTACAGTGGCAAGCTGGTTTTCGCGCAGACCATGGACCACCTCGCTCTGCACACTCTGCGGCATTGTATTCAGCGCTACGACGGCAATCATCACGTCAAACAGGGTATTCTGGCATGGCGAACCAGTAGATTAATCGTTACAGATATATCCGTTATTGTGTTCTTCTGATTTGTCGATCATGGAGGTCTGCAAGATGCGCCCTGGTGTTTCATTCACGCTCACTTCGGACGACCGGCGTCGCCTTGAAACGGTTGTCCCGGACCCGAAGAGCCCGCAGAAGCACGTCTGGCGAGCGCGCATCGTTCTTCTGAGCGACGACGGGCTCGGCACGATGGCCATCATGAGAGAGACCGGCAAGGCGAAGAACAGTGTCTGGCGCTGGCAGGACCGCTTCTATGGACGAAGGTGTGGACGGACTTCTGCGGGACAAGACGCGTCCGCCGGGCAAGACGCCTCCGGCTCCTGAGCTGGTGGCGAAGACCGTCGGGTTGACCCACACCCCGCCGCCTCACGCGGCGACCCACTGGACGCTGCGGGCGATGGCGAAGGCTGTGGGGGTGCCGCTTCGAGGGTCCGGGCGGTCTGGCAGGCGCATGGCCTGATGCCGGTCGCCTAAAGTGAGCGTGAATGAAACACCAGGGCGCATCTTGCAGACCTCCGTGATCGACAAATCAGAAGAACATAATAACGGATACACCTATAACGATCAATCCAGTAGAAAGGTCCACCCGGCATCGGTCAGATCGCTTTCGTAACGCTCCGTCTTACGGCTATACTGCTTCCGGGTGGTTTCGTTCCAAGGCATGATCTGCCCCCATGGTGTGAGTGTTCATCCACGAAGATACACCATGCGAGACCACCTAACCCATCTTTACCATCAGGAGCCGCGATTGAGCGGGAATCGGCTCAATTTCGCCAATTTTCACACGTAACTGATTGATGTGTCTTCGATGAGGTCAATGTAGTGCCACAAAATATATGTAGAGCTTCTTGCGAAATTGCCGGCCCGACCGGTTTCTTGCCTTGTCGCGGCCGATTTTGTTGTCGAGGGCCTGGGTTTCGGGGGCACCCCGTGGTCTGTTGTGTTTCCACAACAACAAGATACCGAGGAGGTGACCTCGATGACCCTTGGCTCGCCCCTATCCGATCTCTGGCGCCGATTTCAAGGGGACCTTTTCCCTGCGTTGGCCGAGGCGGTCGGTCCTCTCCTGGAGACGCATAAGCGCTTCGTGACAGCTCTCGATCTCGTCAAGGTGGAGGGCTTCGTCGATGAGGTGTGGACCGGTCCGGGTCGGCCCCGGGAGGATCGCCGGGCCTGGCCCGTGGCTTCATCGCCAAGGCGGTGTGGGGTCTGCCGACGACCCGCCACCTGATCGACAGGCTCAAGGTGGACCCGACGTTGCGCCGGCTGTGCGGCTGGTCGCGTGTCGCGGAGATCCCGAGCGAGGCGACGTTTTCGCGGGCGTTTGCCGCGTTTTCGCAGTCCCGTCTTCTGGAGAGGATGCACGCGGCTCTGGTTGCAGAGACACTGGGCGACGCGCTCATCGGCCACGTGTCGCGGGACCCGACGGCCATCGAGGCCCGGGAGACGCCGGCCCCGAAGCCGAAGGCCAGGACGCCGAACCGCAAGCGCGGCCGGCTCCGCAAGGGCGCGGAGAGGACGAAGGAGCCTGGGCGTCTCGAACGGCAAGCGAACGGGATGGATCTCGATGAGAGGCTCGACGCGCTGCCGAAGGTCTGCGATCACGGGGCAAAGAAGAATGCCAAGGGGGTCATGGAGGCCTGGCGCGGTGACAAGCTGCATATCGACACAGCAGACTGCGGGGTGCCGCTGAGGACCGTCCTCACCTCGGCATCCGTCCATGATAGCCAGATCGCGCTCCCGCTGGCGATGATGACCGCCGGGCGTGTGACCAATCTCTACGATCTCATGGACGCGGCCTATGATGCCAGGGAGATCTCCCAGATGAGCGAACGGCTTGGCCATGTGCCGATCATCGATGTCAATCCGCGCCGGGACAAGGATCTCAAGGAGGAGCGAGACCGGGAGGCCCGGGCCCGGCGTGCAATAGGCCATGTCGATCCCGAGACCGTGCGGGTCCGGATCCGGTCCGGTGTCGAAAGGACCAACGCCCGCCTCAAGGATGAGTTTGGCGGGCGCCATGTCCGCGTCCGCGGATATTCCAGGGTCGCCTGCCATCTCATGGTCGGCATCCTGGCCCTGGCGGCTGACCAGTTGATCCGTCTCGCCGCCCCATAGCGCGGCTCCGACGACGCATGCCGACCCTTCACGGCCCTCTCGAAGAGAGGGGCCCGGAGAGGCGTGTCCCGATGTCCGCAAAGGTCCCTGTTTGTTCTCATCATCTCTGATGAGACACCGCGAATCCATGGATTCCGACCTCCAGGTGCAGAGGTGACCGGGATCAACCGACCGATCCGGGCTCACCGGACCCCGGGGGCAGGAATTTTGCAAGAGGTTCTGTATTGTGCTGGTCGCGCCGCTCCGCTATCGTGCGCACTCAGACCCGCAGCAGCACCGAGCACTCCTTCACCGTCCGCCTCGTGCGCTCCGAGCACACCGGCCCGAAGGTGTAACAGCGCCCTCTGCTCAATCTCGGACGTCACGTCGATGTCGACCCAAGCGACTGGCCGGTGCTGTGCCGGCGTATCGACGACATCCTCGCCGGTCAGCTCCCCTTGTCCCCCGATTGCCCTCAGGCGTTGGAATCGCACGCCCAGCGCATCGCCGCCCACCTGCTCGCCCACGAGCGTGTCGGCACCGCTTCGTCGCCAGCGAGCCGGCGACGTGTTGGACATCGCGCCCCCGCTCGGTCGGCGTCGCGCAGGTGGGATTGTGGGCGATGGAGCAGCTCGGGCTTCGCACGCTGTTCGCGGAGTTAGGGATGGGCGCGTCGACCAGTGCTGCGGCCATCGGTTCCATCATCGCGCGCATGGCCCAACCGGGCTCCGAGCGCGCGGCCAGGCGCTGGCTCGGCGAACGCAGCGCCCTGGGCGAGCTGCTGGGGGTGGAGGTCGCCACCTTCGGGCGATGCGCCTGTATCGCGCCTCCCCACCGTCACGCTCTACGACCTGACCCACACCTCCTTCGAAGGCGCGGTGCGCGGCCAGGCGAAGGCGTTGCGCGGACACTCCAGGGACAAGCGCACCGATTGCCCGTTGCTCACCCTGGGGCTGGTGCTCGACGCCAGCGGCTTCGTGCGCCACTCCCAAGTCTTCGCCGGCAACGTGCGCGCGCACCACACGCGCGCCGAGATGCTCGATGCGCTCGACGCCCCGCGCCCCGCGCGTGTGGTGATGGACCGCGGCATCGCCACCGAGGAGCGGTTGCCCTGGCTGCGTGAGCAGGGCGACCGCGACCGGGTGGTCAGCCGCAAGCGCACCCGGCCCTTCGACCCCGAGGCGATGCTGCGCATCGAGACCGCATCGAAGCACGGCGTGCATCTGCACAAGGGGCTGTCCGACGACGCCCAGGAGGTGCGCCTGTACGGCTTCTCCGAGGAGCGCGCCGCCAAAGAGCACCGGCATCGTCGAGTGCTTCGCCCGGCGCTTCGAGAGCGCGCTCACCGAACTCTCCGAGGGGCTGTGCAAACCCCGGACCCAGACACGACGCGACAAGCTCTGGCAGCGCATCGGCCGGCTCAAGGAGACAAGCCGCGGCATCGCCCAGCACTACGACATCGACCGCGACACCGATGAGAGCGGCGAACGCGCCACCGCCCTGCGCTCCCCGGCTCGATGGTGACCCACCCGCGCGTGTACTGCCTGCGCAGCAGCGAAACCGACTGGGACGAAGTCACCCTGTGGCGCACCAACTTCACCCTGACCGACCTCGAAGCGGTGTTCCGCTCGCTGAAATCGGAGCTGGGGCTCCGCCCGATCTCTCACCACAAGCCCATCCGCGCCGACGGGCATCTGTTCATCACCGTGATCGCATATCAACGCGTGCAGGTCATCCGTACAAGGCTGCGTCAAGCGGGCGAGGGTGCCAGTTGGACGACGTTACGGCGCATCCTCGAAGGACAGCAGCGCATCACCACCACCTTCCGCCGTGCCGACGGGTGCACCCTGCACGTGCGCAAGGCAACTCGCAGCGACCCACCCCAGCAGGCGATCTACGACGCACTGGGTATCGATTCCGCCCCAGGAGGGATCCGCAAGACGGTCTGTAACCGGTCCTCGAACACGAATTTGTAGTGCCACACGCCGGATCCTCCCATCATAACCGCATGATGCGAAACAATATTATTCGATGGGTGGTAAAGATGGGCTAACCAATTTTAGGTCAGACACTAAGGCAATCATGGTTCCAAATATCGTTAACCCGCTACATCGGTCGTCATGACCACTACCGCCTGTCAGCACGGTTTTACCGCGGTGTGATCACCGATTTTCCGGACTGGCGATTCCCCTGAATATCCGGGAGTCGAGACGGTTGACATGCATTATTCTGGTTACCGAACCTCTTGCAAAATTCCTGTCCCCAGGGCCCGGTGAGGCCGGATCGGTCGGTTGATCCCGGTCACCTCTGCACCTGGAGGTCGGAATCCATGGATTCGCGATGTCTCATCAGAGACGATGAGACCGAACAGGGACCTTTGCGGACATCGGGACACGCCTCTCCGGGCCCCTCTCTTCGAGATGGCCGCGAAGGGTCGGTATGCGTTGTCGGAGCCGCGCTATGGGGCGGCGAGACGTATCAACTGGTCAGCCGCCAGGGCCAGGATGCCGAACATGATACCAAGCGCGCTCCAAATTGACTCACCATCCCAATATGTTGGGGTGACGGTCCGGACGACCTTCATAGACTGTGGTGATCGACTCACCAGCGCCGGAGGATGACGATGAGTGCGGCAACGCCGATAACCTGGACGGCACACACAGCGGACGAGCTCCACGCGCTTTCGAGGCACTGCGGGGACGCGAAGCAAGCGTCGCGCGCGCGTGCGCTCGCCATGATCATGGAGGGTGCGTCTCGCACGGAGGCTGCTCGGGCGCAGGGCATGGAGCTTCAAATCCTGCGCGACTGGGTGTTGCGCTACAACACGGAGGGCTTCGACGGCCTCGCGGATCTCCCGCGCGGCGGGAGCGAGGGCCGGTTGACGGACGCGCAGATCGCCGAGATCGGCGCCTGGATCGAGGCGGGTCCCGAGCTTGAGCGGGACGGTGTGACGCGCTGGCGCGTTCAGGACATCTTACGGAAAATCGAGGAGGCCTTCGGGGTCATCTATACGGAGAGCGGTGCCCGTATGATGCTCCGAAGGGCCGGGTTTCGCTTTGTCTCGGGGCGGCCGGTCCACCCCAAAGCCGACGCGGAGCGGCAGAGGTCGTTCGTGGCGGAGTTCGAGGCACAGTTGACGTCGGCGCTCAGCTCTGAGGCGCTGGCGGGTCCGATAGAAATCTGGTTCCAGGACGAAGCGCGCATCGGCCAGAAGGGGATGACGACACGGGTCTGGGCGAATGGGAAGCAGCGTCCGCGCATCCTGCGCGACCATCGCTATGGCTACGTCTATCTGTTCGGCGCCACCTGCGCAGAGCGCGGCGTCGGCATCGCCCACGTGGCGGACAGGGCGAACACGGCGTCGATGAACGAGCATCTGGCGGCGATCGGCGCGGCCGTGGCGCCGGGTGCGCACGGCGTGATTGTGCTGGACGGGGCGGGCTGGCATCGCTCGGGCGACCTTCTCGTTCCCCCCAACCTGACGCTCGTGCATCTGCCGCCCTACAGTCCGGAACTCAATCCGATGGAGTAGATCATTCTGTTCCTGAAATCGAACCGCTTCGCCAACCGCGTGTTCAAGGATGTCTCCGCCCTGAGGGACGCCTGCTGGACGGGGTGGCAATGGCTGACCGACCAGCCCGACGTCATCACCAATACAACCCGGCGCAGCTGGGCCGTAGCCCCATCGTGCTGATCCCGATGCCTCACTGTATCGGTTCATATGACTTGCGTTTGGTATGAGATGGCAGGCGACCTTGGAATATCCACGGACGCGGACATGGCGCCCGCCACACTCATCCTTGAGGCGGGCGTTGGTCCTCTCGACACCGGACCGGATCCGGAACCGCACGGTCTCGGAATCGACAGGGCCTACTACACGCCGGGCCCGGGCCTCCCGGTCTCGCTCCTCCTTGAGTCCTTGTCCCGGCACGGATTGACATCGATGATCGGCACATGGCCAAGCCGTTCGCTCATCTGGTGGATCTCCCTGGCATCATAGGCCGCGTCCATGAGATCGTAGAGATTGGTCACACGCCCGGCGGTCATCATCGCCAGCGGGATCGCGACCTGGCTGTCATGGACGGATGCCGAGGTGAGAACGGTACTCAGCGGCACCCCGCAGTCTGCTGTGTCGATAGGCAGCTTGTCACCGCGCCAAGCCTCCATGACCCCTTTGGCATTCTTCTTTGCCCCGTGATCGCAGACCTTCGGCAGCGCGTCGAGCATCTCATCGAGATCCATCCCGTTCGCTTGCTGTTCGAGACGCCCAGGCTCCTTCGTCCTCTCCTCGCCCTTGCGGGGCCGGCCGCGCTTGCGGTTCGGCTTCGGGGCCGGCGTCTCCCGGGCCTCGATGGCCGTCGAGTCCCGCGACACGTGGCCGATGAGCGCGTCGCCCAGTGTCTCTGCAACCAGAGCCGCGTGCATCCTCTCCGGAAGACGGGACTGCGACCATTCGGCAAACGCCCGCGAAAACGTCGCTTCACTCGGGATCTCCGCGACACGCGACCAGCCGCACAGTCGGCGCAACGTCGGGTCCACCTTGAGCCTGTCGAACAGGTGGCGGGTCGTCGGCAGATCCCATACCGCCTTGGCGATGACGCCACGGGCCTGCGCCCGGCGATCCTCCCGGGGCCGACCCGGACCGGTCCACACCCCATCGACGAAGCCCTCCACCTTGACGAGATCGAGAGCTGTCACGAAACGCTTATGCGTCTCGAGGAGAGGACCGACCGCCTCGGCCAACGCAGGGAAAAGGTCCCCTTGAAATCGGCGCCAGAGATCGGATAGGGTCGAGCCAAGGGTCATCGGGGTCACCTCCTCGGTATCTTGTTGTTGTGGAAACACAACATACCACGAGGTGGCCCCGAAACCCAGGCCCTCGACAACCAGCAATTCTCCTTTTGGAGTTATCGGGGGTTTTCAAAGGCTTGGAGATGTGATTCAAGCTGTTGTATGAAGCGTCTTGAACGATATATAGAAGTGGTGGGGAAGCGGTGCGCGGCGTTGCCCGACAAGCGCTCGGGAAGCAACAGGCGCTATACCATGAGAGACATCGGGCTTGCGGCGTTTTCGGTGTTTTTCGTGCAGAGCCCGTCGTTTCTGGCGCATCAGCGCCTGCTGTCGGCGCAGCGCGGCGCTTCGAACGCCGGGACGCTGTTCGGCATGGAGCGGGTTCCGTGCGACAGCCATATCCGGCGGATGCTGGATGGGGCGCCGACGGATCATTTCGACGCGGTGTTTCCGGCGCTTGTCGATGACCTGGATGGCGCCGGCGCCTTGTCGGGTCTGCGCTGCCTGGACGATCGGGTGTTGATCGCGCTGGACGGCTCGGAGCATTTCCGTTCCGGCACGATCCACTGCGCGCACTGCTCGACGCGCCGGCGGGGCGAGGAGGTGGAGTATTTCCACAGCTTTGTCGGCGCCGCTCTGGTGGCGCCGGGGCAGCGCCGCGCCTTGCCTCTGGCGCCGGAGTTCGTGCGCCCGCAAGACGGCTCGGCGAAGCAGGACTGCGAGAGCCGCGCGGCGCAGCGCTGGCTGGCCCGCCTGGGGCCTTGTGTGGCCGGGCTGAGACCGGTCTATCTGGGCGACGATCTCTATTCCCGCCAGCCGATCTGCGAGGCGGTGCGCGCCGCGGGCGGGAGCTTCATCTTCGTGTGCAAGCCGTCCAGCCACAAGACGTTGAGCGAATACACCCATGGCGTCGTGCTGGACGAGGTGTGCCAGACCGTGGGCAGGGGCGCGGCCAGGCGCCGCCAGCGCTATCGCTGGATGAATGGCGTGCCGCTGCGCGACGGCGCCGACGCGCTCGCCGTCAACTGGCTGGAGGTCGAGATCGCCAAGCCCGACGGCAAGGTGACCTACCGCAACAGCTTCGTCACCGACCTTGCCGTCACGCGAGACACCGCCGCCGCCATCGCCGCCTGCGGGCGTGCCCGCTGGAAGATCGAGAACGAGACCTTCAACGTCCTGAAGACCAACGGCTACAACCTCGAACACAATTTCGGGCATGGCAGCCAGACACTGGCCAGCATCCTGGTCGTGCTCAATCTGCTGGCCTTCGCCCTGCACACGGCCTGCGACCTGATCGAAGCGTCCTGGCGGCGGGCGCGGCACGCACTCGGAGCCCGAAGGCGCCTGTTCGAGCACATCCGCACGATCACCGCCTACCATGTCTTCGCGTCATGGGCGGTCCTCATGAAAACCGTCATCACGGGCCTCCCCCCTCCCGCAAACGCCTGATCCCCGGCCCCCGCGCCAAGCCCATCCCTCCAACCGCAGAACCGCCAAAAACCAACACGAAAGGCCGCAATGCAACGAAAAACGCCATAAGGAGAATTGCTGCTCGACAACAAAATCAGCCTCGAGAAGGCAAAAAACCGGTCGGGCCGGCAATTTTGCAAGAAGCTCTATCGTTAGGGATTGTCTGAACAAGTCGGTTTTTCGTGTATACGGGTGTCGTGGCCCGTGGATGAAACGCCAGAGCCCATCGGGGACGTGTTGTCGTGCCAGGGAATGGGGATTTTGATGCCCGAGCCGACCGTCCCCGCCGCCTTGCGGCGGTTGCGGACGGACTCCCCCCACGTCAGGCGGTGGCGCCGCGCCCCGCGATGAGCAGATTGGTGAACCCGAGCAGCACGGCGATGCGTTGCGTGTTCTTCGCCAGCCCCCGATAGCGCACCTTCGCATAGCCGAAGTGGCGCTTCACATACAGGAACGGATGTTCCACCTTGGCCCGAACCGACGCCTTGCGCCTCTCCGCCGCCGCCTCCGGGCCCGCCTTGTCCAGCCCCCGGCGTTTGCCGGGCTTCATCGCCACCTCCCAGTCCACGTCCGTGTCCCGGTTCTCCGCGCGCTTGTCCACCCCCTGATAGCCCGCGTCACCCCACACCTGCTCCTCGCCCCCGTGCAACAGCGCGTGCGCCGTCGCCACATCCGAGACATTCGCCGGCGTCGTCTCCACGCTGTGCGTCAAGCCCGACTGCGCGTCCACCCCGATGTGCGCCTTCATCCCGAAATGCCACTGATTGCCCTTCTTCGTCTGATGCATCTCCGGGCCCCGCTCGCCCTTACGGTTCTTCGTCGACGACGGCGCGGCAATGAGACTCGCGTCCACGATCGTCCCCTTGCTCAAGCGGTGTCCGAGAGAGGCCAGATGTGCGTTGATCTCCTCGAACAGCGTCTCACCCAGACCATGCGTCTCCAGCAAGTGGCGGAAATGCAGGATCGTCGTCTCGTTAGGCAGCGCACCCGAGAGGCGCAACCCCACAAACCGCCGTACCGACTTCACCTCGTAAAGCAGGTCCTCCATCCCAGGGTCGCTCAGATTGTAGAACAGCTGCAACGCAGTGCACCCGCAGCATCACGCTCAGCGGATAAGGCCGCCGACCGCGACCGGCCTTCGGGTAGAACGGCTCGATGCGGGCCTCCAGCCGCTCCCAGGGAACCAGCCCGTCCATCGTCTCGAGAAAGACCTCGCGCCGCGTCCGGCGCGTCTTCAGGTCGTGCTCCAGCTCCGCAAACGTCGCTTGCTCCAAGGCTCGCACTCCACTCCGTCACCAAGAAACCAATTGTGACAGAGCCGACTTGTTCAGACAATCCTTAGAGTTCCGATTCTTCGATTCCGATTTTCGCGGCGGCCCTGTCCGACGCTCGCTGACACTTCTGAACGATTTGCGTGATTCATGAAATCGCCCAGGATTCCCGAAATTTCGCCATGATTTCAGAAAAATCTGGTGTGAATTGAAAACCTTTACCCAACGACCACGGGCTCACCCGTGAGCATTGGAAACATAATAAGCTCAACCGCTTATGCACGTGGCTCCGGTGGCACACGATGTTGCTCCCGATGTCGACTATTCCCGGCACGCCAAACGCTACATGTGCGTTTCACCGGAGCCACGTGCATAAGTGGTTAAGCTCATTCATCATACTTGGCAAGACCGATACGATTACACAGTCCTGAGACATGGAGCAATATCGCTTCAAGGACTCTTGATGGCAGTTCGAAAGGAAAGGCCCGTTTTGGTCCGACATCCCCGGACATCACCACGGCACTTTCCGAGAGCGGAGGAGAAAACAGACTGACCTGAACATCCAGGACACGGAAAAGGAAGCATTTGAATGTTGGACCGCAATACCGGCAAGTCTTACGCCGCCTCAAGACGTATCAATCGCAACATGGGAGTACACGAGATGATGACCGACGAGTCGATCATGGATTTGAGAAGAGGCGTGGACGCCTCCGAAAGTAATATCTCAAGAAGTGGAAAACACATGGCTGCTTCCAGACAAGAACAAATCGTCCCGTTCCATGGTTCAAATGTCGGATACTTGGATTGGGACAACAAACTCAGCATTACGAATCATGCCCACCAGCGCATGGGTCAACGGGCGTTCAGACCGAGAGACCTGCATTTGATCCTGAATTTTGCAACCGAGATACCCAAAGACCGTCTCAAGGTGACCCGGAAGGATACCAGCAACGGGATCGAAATGTGTAAACTCCTGATCCGGCGGCTCGAACCGTTGAGTATTCGAGGACGCGCGAACTGGCAGGGTCTCCGACAACTTCATCCGGAACGAATCAAGGACCGGAAACCATTGTTCGCGCAGGCACGTTTCAGGCTGATCTGGCAGGATGTCATGACTGAAATCATGCTGGGCAAGCAGGCAACCCGGGACTCTCGCCGACACGATATATACGAACGCATGGGAGGGCTGGCGATTCGACAAGATCCCCTGGAATTGATCAGGGCTCCGTATCCCGTCGTCAATTCTGAGCGCACCTTGCTAACCTCACAGGATTTCGCAAGAGGGATTGCCCGATGTAAGCGTCTTATCGGGGAGTTTGAACGGATCGAAGGCCGAATTCTGGTTGTCCGTGATGGAAGCCTCGTTACCTGTTTCAGCGACGATGGCCGGAAGTTGAAGTCACAGACGCGGCAGCGACGATGGCAGACACAACCCTGAAGCACAGTCTGTTGACGTGAAGATGACAGCGGTCCAGTTCCGTCCGGGCCAGACAATCCGGACGCCGGGGCTCGACGACCACAAATATCGCCTTCTGGCATGCAGCCGGGCCCCTCCACGCCGCCGCGAGGGGCCCGGCAGTCCGAAGAGGACGGCGCGGTTCGAAAAGCAGTGCCATGCTCGGCGTCACGGAAATCGCAGTGCAGGACAGACGATCAGAGGGTTGCGCCGCCTTGGTGAGCGATATCCGGAGCTGGGATAAATGGAATCTGAATGCCTTTTGCAAGCATCGCTGCCGCAGGCGCACGACGATCCCATGCTAAATTTGAGCGCCGGTCGAGTGGCGTTTTGACAACATACAGCGAAGTCATTTTCACAATTTGGTCCGTAAACGAGAAAACAAGATTTTCTATCTTTTTTGGCAAGAATTCATGTCGCCAAACTCTTGTCATGGACTCGCTGTTTACAGCGTGGGATCACCGTACCGCTGGCTACCCATTGTACAAAAATAAGCTTAACCCATGAGCTTCTTGCAAAATTGCCGGCCCGACCGGTTTTTTGCCTTGTCGAGGCTGATTTTGTTGTCGATGGCCTGGGTTTCGGGGCCACCCCGTGGTATGTTGTGTTTCTACAATAACAAGATACCGAGGAGGTGACCCCGATGACCCTTGGCTCGACCCTATCCGATCTCTGGCACCGATTTCAAGGGGAACTTTTCCCGGCGTTGGCCGAGGCGGTCGGTCCTCTCCTGGAGACGCACAAGCGTTTCGTGACAGCTCTCGATCTCGTCAAGGTGGAGGGCTTCGTCGATGGGGTGTGGACCGGTCCGGGTCGGCCCCGGGAGGATCGCCAGACGCTGGCCCATGGCTTCATCGCCAAGGCGGTGTGGGGTCTGCCGACGACCCGCCACCTGATCGACAGGCTCAAGGTGGCCCCGACGTTGCGCCGGCTGTGCGGCGGGTCGCGTATCGCGGAGATCCCGCGTGAAGCGACGTTTTCGCGGGCGTTTGCCGAATGGTCGCAGTCCCGTCTTCCGGAGAGGATGCACGCGGCTCTGGTTGCAGAGACACTGGGCGACGCGCTCATCGGCCACGTGTCGAGGAACCCGACGGCCATCGAGGCCCGGGAGACGCCGGCCCCGACGCCGAAGGCCCCGACGCCGAACCGCAAGCGCGGCCGGCCCCGCAAGGGCGAGGAGAGGACGAAGGAGCCTGGGCGTCTCGAACGGCAAGCGAACGGGATGGATCTCGATGAGAGGCTCGACGCGCTGCCGAAGGTCTGCGATCACGGGGCAAAGAAGACTGCCAAGGGGGTCCTGGAGGCTTGGCGCCGTTACAAGCTGCCTATCGACACAGCAGACTGCGGGGTGCCGCTGAGGACCGTCCTCACCTCGGCATCCGTCCCTGACAGTCAGGTCGCGATCCCGCTGGCAATGATGACCGCCGGGTGTGTGACCAATCTCTACGATCTCATGGACGCGGCCTATGATGCCAGGGAGATCCACCAGATGAGCGAACGGCTTGGCCATGTGCCGATCATCGATGTCAATCCGCGCCGGGACAAGGATCTCAAGGAGGAGCGAGACCGGGAGGCCCGGGCCCGGCGTGCAATAGGCCATGTCGATCCCGAGACCGTGCGGTTCCGGATCCGGTCCGGTGTCGAGAGGACCAACGCCCGCCTCAAGGATGAGTGTGGCGGGCGCCATGTCCGCGTCCGTGGATATTCCAAGGTCGCCTGCCATCTCATGTTCGGCATCCTGGCCCTGGCGGCTGACCCGTTGATACGTCTCGCCGTCCCATAGCGCGCTCCGACAACGCATGCCGACCCTTCACGGCCCTCTCGAAGAGAGTGGCCCGGAGAGGCGTGTCCCGATGTCCACAAAGGTCCCTGTTTGTTCTCATCATCTCTGATGAGACACCGCGAATCCATGGATTCCGACCTCCAGGTGCAGAGGTGACCGGAAGCAACCGACCGATCCAGACTCACCGGACCCTGGGGGACAGGAATTTTGCAAGAGGTTCGGTATACAGAGATTAACTGCCATGTGTCCTCCACCAGATGCTTGCGAGGCAAACTGGAGCAAACCATTTGGTCTTCGCTTCGCAACCCGAGAACCGGCGGGGATCTCACCGATATCCCTGCCGACCGGCAGACCGCATGATGGCGACCAGCGGCAAGGCGACGAACCCGGTCACCGCCAGAAGGTAAAACGCATTGATGTAGCCAATCATCGCCGCCTGGCGTTCGATCTCGCTGCTGATTGCCGAGAGTCCGGCCGCCGAATCCGTCTGCCATCGGCCGAACAGATGGGCCGTTTCCAGAAGTTCGATATAAGGGCTGATCAGATCGCTCATGTCAGTGTATCCCGCCGCGGTTGAGCGAATAACTACTGTCACGGTCAGCGAGATGAAGATACTGCTGCCAATATTGCGGAGCAGATGCAGTACCGACGTCCCCTCTGGAATGTATTTCGGGTCGATGTTCGAAAACATCAGGATCGTGAGCGGAACCCAGGCAAAACCAACACCCAATCCCTGAATGCAACTGGCCCAGGCAACTCCGGCCGTCGTCATGTTGATATCGAAGCTCGCCAGCAACCAGCAAGACCCTGCCTGAGCGACAAATCCGAGCGCCAACCCGACACGCGGGTCATATCGGCAAATCCAGAGCACCAGGAAATTCCCGATCAGGGCACCGACGCCGCGCGCGGCCAGCAGCAACCCGATGATCGACTCGGGATAGCCCCGCAAATCCTGCAGCATGGGCGGATAGAGCACCAGCGGCGTGAAGTTCAGCATGCCGTAGATGAACACCAGGATCGCGCCGAGCGCGTAGTTTCGGTCGCGCAACAACCAGGGATTCAGATAGGGCGCGCGCGTGGTCAGGACATGAACGACGAAAATATACAGGCAGACCAGCGCAATCGCGGCTTCAACGACGATCTCCGGCGACTCGAACCAATCAAGCCGATTGCCGCGATCCAGCATCAATTGCATAGCCGCCAAGGCGAAAGACAGACTGATGAATCCGGTCCAGTCAAGACGACTGTCGCGATCCCGGGTACTTTCGCGGATATAGAGCCAGCAACCGAGCAACGCGAGTAAGCTGAATGGCGCAATGATGTAGAATACCCAGCGCCAACTATAGGCCTCGGAGACATAACCGCCCACAACTGGCCCGATGATTGGTCCGAACACCACCCCCATACCCCAGATCGCCGTTGCAAAACCATGCTGCCGACGCGGGAACACGACGAGTACTATTGCCTGTGAGAGTGGAACCAGAGGTCCGCCAAAGGCACCTTGCAGAGTCCGATAGATGACCAGATCGACAAGACTGCTCGCCTGTCCGCAAAGGACCGAGGACACCGCGAACCCGAACACGGAGCACAGGATCAAACGGCGGCGACCGAACCGGGTCGTCAGCCAGCCCGTCATCGGTGTTATCACCGCGGTACCGACAATGTTGAAGGTAACGGTCCAGGCAATCTGGTCCTGGGTCGCACCGAGCGCGCCCTGCAGCTGCGGCAGGGCGATATTGGCGATAGTGATGCTCATTGCGTAGAGCGTCGACGCCAGGGTCAGGGTCGCCAGTATCAACCATCGCTGCGGCGTCGCATCCACCTCTTGGGCCGGGTTTGCCCGATCGTCCATCAGGAGACCGTTCGGAGCGGCGCGTACCGACAGACGCCGGCGACCGGGCCGGTGTGCATGGCGATTCGCGCGGAACGGCACGACATCGAAGCTTCGCGGCAGACACTCGGCGCGGAACCGACGTCAAGCCACTTCGACGCCTCTGGATCTTGGCCGATGCTCAATCCGTTACCCGCCCGCCCGGTTACAATGCTCTTGCGCGGCGGACACCAGAACGTTGAAAAGCCTCTGTTGGACCGGATCGGTTCTGGCGGTGATCTCCGGATGCCATTGAACGCCGATACACCAGGGATGGTCGACATGTTCTACGGCTTCGATCAGGCCGTCAGGCGCCCACGCGGTCACCGTCAGCACGCTGGCGGCGGTTCGCAACCCCTGATGATGCTCGGATGACACGTGCGCGTGAAGAGTCCCGAGTGCCGCCGCGGTTCTGGTTCCAGCCAGAACTCTCGCCTCGTGCATGACCGGTTCGCCGTCCGGGTCGCGATGTGGGCCACTATCCTCGCGATCCGATACCTCTTCAAACAACGTGCCGCCAAGGGCCACGTTCAGCACCTGCATGCCCCGGCAAATGCAAAGAATTGGCATATCGGGATGCCCGAGCGAAGCACGAACGCCCGCGATTTCCACCCGGTCGCGCTCCCCGTCATGCCTGCCGAGGGCCGGGTGGCCACGGTCGCCGCCATATTGAACCGGGTCGATATCGGCTCCACCGGAAAACACGATGCCGTCAAGTCGATCGAGAATGTCCGGGAACACCGATTCACCCGGCGACACGAGTACGATCTGGGCCCCGGCCTTGCGGATCGCGTCGACGTAATCCGCTGTCGTGAAATAGATCGGACCGTAATCCGTATTCTGAAACTCCGTCTCGTAACGACCGTAGGTCGTCACACCAATCAGCGGTTTCATACCGTCACCCGTCAGGCCGCCGACGATCGCGCAGGCTAGTCATCGCATGGTAGCGGCAACAAGCAGGTTGTCGAAGACCACTCTTCCTCTAGGTCAGGAATTGCAAAGCGCTGAACTGACCAGCCGAATGTGAGACCCTGAATCGACCCGTTCATCAACGCGGCCCGATCGGGGTTCGCATCGTCAGCCGGGTTTCCGGACCTCTCGGGCAAGACTGTCGCCGGCCCAGGATAACGATCGCAAGACCGGGCGGTAATGTCGTCATGTCACGCAGGAACGGGCCGAACCGGAACCCCCGGACGGTCCTTGCGCCTACTGCATTGTTGACATGCTGGTCGCCAGCACCCGCTGCACCATGATCGCATCGCGATCAATCAGGTCGGGAACCTTGGGCGCAACGTCGTTCTTCCAGAAATCGCTCTGATAGACGGCCTCGTAAAGGCGCTCGCGCTCCGCCTCGCTCTCGAACCGCCGAAACCAGAAATATACCGACTTGTCTTCTTCACCCTGAAAGCTGCCGGTAATCACCATGCCTTTGGACACCTGGAACGGAATGATCACGCCTTCCATGAATTCCAGCCATTCGTCCATCTTTCCGGGCTGGATCTTGTATTGACGGATTTCGAAAAATGCCATTGGGCTGCCTCCGTATTTGTTGTTGAGATCCTCCGCGGGGGACCCTTACCTAGTGTTCGGGCCGGCTACGGACGACGTCAGCATCACGACGAGAATACAGCAAGATACCGGATGGCGCGTATCATATCGACGGACACGACGGTCTCCCTGACGCTATCAGGTAGAGGGTGACCATAACCGATCACTCTGCAGACCTTATTCGAACGTTATACTGTCCATGCTATGACCGTTTATGGCGGAGTTTCATGATGCGTCTCACCTCGAAAACCGCACTGATAACGGAAGCCGGTGGCGGTCTCGGTGGTGCGATTGCCCGCCGCTACGCACTCGAGGGGGCATCCATCCTGTGCAGCGACAAGGATCTCGAGAAAGCCGAGACCGTCGCCAACGCCATTACCAGCGCAGGCGGTATCGCAAAGGCGTTTCTGGCCGACGTATCCGTTTCCGGCGATTGCGAGGCCCAGGTCGCCGAAACGGTCGAACGATTTGGCCGCATCGACATCCTGGTCAACAACGCCGGGGTCGCTCTGCATAAGCTGGCGCTCGACGTGACCGAAGCCGATTGGGAGCGTGTCCTTCGCATCAACCTCACAGGCTCCTTCCTGACTGCCCAGGCGGCGGCCCGCCGGATGACGGCTCAGGGCAGCGGCCGCATCATTGAGATCGGTTCTATCTCCGGCCAGCGCGGCAATATGGGCGGCATTGCCTATGGCGCCTCGAAGGCGGCCATGATGCATATCTGCCGCGTATTGGCGGTCGAATTGTCCAACAAGGGCATAATGGTCAATGCCATTGCGCCGGGACCGATCGATACCGGTCTTAGTGTCCACGGCCCGACGCGCAGGAAGGGCTACATCGACCGGATTCCGGCCGGCGCCTATGGTACGGTGTCAGCCGTGGCCAATGCCGCACTGTTTCTTGCCAGCGACGATTGCGAATGGACCACCGGCACGGTCCTGAATGTCGATGGCGGGTATGGCGACGCCGGCCTCGTCTACGATCCGGCGGAAATTGGCACCTGAACCAACTGAGAGAAATGCCGTGACCCAGATCAACATACAGTTCACCCTGTTTTCGGCCTTCTATTCGCCGTTGATTTCAGCCATGTCCGGCGGCTTCCTGGAAGCCGAGGGCCTTGAGGCGTCCTGGTCCGTCGCACCGCCCGGCGTTTCGGCAATCCGATCTCTCGAAGACGGTTCGGCCCATATCGTTCAATCTGCCCTGAGTCAGGGTTTCGGCCCGGCCGGGCGCGGCGAGCCATCGGATATCGTGCATTTTGCCCAGATCAACGAAATGGACGGGTTTTTCATTACCGCCCGCGAGCCCGACCCGGATTTCTCATGGACCAAGCTCGAGAACGCCGAGGTGGTCTTGTTCGGCGGCGGCCAACCATTGGCGATGTTCCGGTACGCCTGCCACAAGGCCGGGATCGATTATGACCGGATCACGGCCATCACACCTGGCGGGCCCGCCAAGATCGACGAAGCGTTTCGCGACGGCCAAGGCTGGTATGTCCAGCAGCAAGGACCATTCCCGCAGCAGCTCGAAGCTGACGGGATCGGTCATATCGTTGCCCAGGTCGGCCCGGTGATCGGGCCGAACGGATTTTCCAGTCTGGCAGCCCGGCGGGAGTGGCTTGATACCGACATGGCGAAAGCCTTCATGCGGGCCTATACCAAGACCCGGATCTACATGACAGAAACACCGGCCGCTGAAATCGCGCGCGCAGAAAAGCCGTACTTTCCGGATATCGACGAAGCCGTGCTTACCCGATGCATCGCAACCTATCAGACGCTCGGCTGCTGGACACCGCATGTCGAAATCACCGAAGCAGCCTATCAGGCGATCCTGGATATCTTTGCCTACAAGGGCATGATTACCGAGCGTTACCCCTACGACCTGATTTGCGCCAGACTGCCTGTTGTCGGGTAAGGTCAGCGATCAATCCGGTGCGCATCAGTCTGGAGAAAAGGGTCTGACTGACGGACAGACGGAGAGCATTATGGTCTTGCAGGACAGGATCGCCATCGTAACCGGGGCCGGAGCCGGCATTGGAGAGGCATCGGCATTAGCCCTTGCGACTGCCGGCGCCACTGTGGTTGCAGCCGATATCGATCGTGCGTCGGCACAGAGCACAGCAAGGACGATCACCGACCACGGTGGACGCTCCCTTGCAGTCGAAGTCGATTGCGGGGATGTGGCGGGTATCACAGCGATGGTCGCGGAAACTGTTGCGACCTTCGGACAGATCGACATCCTGCTCAACAATGCCGGGATTACGCGTCGAGCCGACATCATGGACCTGACGGAAGCCGACTGGGACCGGATCTATCGGGTCAATGCGCGAGGCGTCTTTTTCTGTCTCCAGATCGCTGCACGGGCCATGATCGAACAAGGCAATGGTGGACGCATCGTCAACATCGCCTCCATCTCCGGCAAGGGCTATGCCGGAACCTCAAATGCCATCTATGCAGCCAGTAAAGGCGCAGTTATCAGTCTGACCAATACCGCAGCTCAACAACTTGCCCGTCACGGCATCAATGTCAATGCCGTTTGCCCGGGCGTCACGGTTACCGCGCTGTCGCAGGACAATCTCGAAACCAGGGCCGCGCAGGAGGGTGTCAGCGTCGAAAACATGACCCGTCGACGAGCCGCGGCGATCCCGTTGGGACGTCCTAACGACCCAGCCGACATCGCAAATCTGGTCGTGTATCTGGCATCGCCCAAAGCCCGAAACATCACCGGCCAGTCGTGGAATGTCGACGGCGGCATCATTCCGTCATAAGATTTTCGAGGGATCGTAATAGGCCGCCAGGTCAGTGCGACCGACCTAGGGATGGTCTGAACAAGTCGGCTCTGTCACAATTGGTTTCTTGGTGACGGAGTGGAGTGCGAGCCTTGGAGCAAGCGACGTTTGCGGAGCTGGAGCACGACCTGAAGACGCGCCGGACGCGGCGCGAGGTCTTTCTCGAGACGATGGACGGGCTGGTTCCCTGGGAGCGGCTGGAGGCCCGCATCGAGCCGTTCTACCCGAAGGCCGGTCGCGGTCGGCGGCCTTATCCGCTGAGCGTGATGCTGCGGGTGCACTGCGTTGCAGCTGTTCTACAATCTGAGCGACCCTGGGATGGAGGACCTGCTTTACGAGGTGAAGTCGGTACGGCGGTTTGTGGGGTTGCGCCTCTCGGGTGCGCTGCCTAACGAGACGACGATCCTGCATTTCCGCCACTTGCTGGAGACGCATGGTCTGGGTGAGACGCTGTTCGAGGAGATCAACGCACATCTGGCCTCTCTCGGACACCGCTTGAGCAAGGGGACGATCGTGGACGCGAGTCTCATTGCCGCGCCGTCGTCGACGAAGAACCGTAAGGGCGAGCGGGGCCCGGAGATGCATCAGACGAAGAAGGGCAATCAGTGGCATTTCGGGATGAAGGCGCACATCGGGGTGGACGCGCAGTCGGGCTTGACGCACAGCGTGGAGACGACGCCGGCGAATGTCTCGGATGTGGCGACGGCGCACGCGCTGTTGCACGGGGGCGAGGAGCAGGTGTGGGGTGACGCGGGCTATCAGGGGGTGGACAAGCGCGCGGAGAACCGGGACACGGACGTGGACTGGGAGGTGGCGATGAAGCCCGGCAAACGCCGGGGGCTGGACAAGGCGGGCCCGGAGGCGGCGGCGGAGAGGCGCAAGGCGTCGGTTCGGGCCAAGGTGGAACATCCGTTCCTGTATGTGAAGCGCCACTTCGGCTATGCGAAGGTGCGCTATCGGGGGCTGGCGAAGAACACGCAACGCATCGCCGTGCTGCTCGGGTTCACCAATCTGCTCATCGCGGGGCGCGGCGCCACCGCCTGACGTGGGGGGAGTCCGTCCGCAACCGCCGCAAGGCGGCGGGGACGGTCGGCTCGGGCATCAAAATCCCCATTCCCTGGCACGACAACACGTCCCCGATGGGCTCTGGCGTTTCATCCACGGGCCACGACACCCGTATACCCGAAAAAACCGACTTGTTCAGACCTTACCTAATGTCCTAATTCCGAAGTTCGCACAGTTATGAGTGAGTTGGCGCGAGTTCGCGGGTTCTCAGTCAGAAGCGCTTGATGGCGGCGAGGATTTCGCCGGCCGACTTGTGCCATCGGAACGGCTTGGGGTCCTCGTTGACCGCCTCGATATACGCGGTGATCGCCTGCTCGAGCTCGACGGTCGAGCGGTGCACCCCGCACCTGATCTGCTTCTCCGTCAGATTGGCGAAGAACCTCTCCACCTGGTTGAGCCATGAGGCAGATGTCGGGGTGAAGTGCACGTGCCAGCAAGGCCGCTTGGCGAACCCGTCGCGGACTTCCTTCGTCTTGTGCGTCGAGTAGTTGTCCATGACGATGTGGATGTCGAGATCCTCGGGCACGTTGGCCTCGACGTGGTCCAGGAACCTGCGGAACTCCCGGCTTCGGTGGCGGCGGAAGCACTTGCCGATGACCGCGCCGGTGGCGATGTCGAGGGCGGCGAACAGCGAGGTCGTGCCGTTGCGCTTGTCGTCATGGGTGCGTCGCTCGACCTGGCCAGGGCGCAGCGGCAGCAGTGGCTGGGTGCGATCAAGGGCCTGAACCTGGGATTTCTCGTCCAGACAGAGCACCATGGCATGCTGCGGCGGGTCCACGTAGAGCCCGACGATGTCGCGCACCTTGTCCACGAAGTAGGGGTCCGCAGACAGCTTGAAAGTCTCGCGCCGGTGCGGCTGCAGCGAAAAGGCCTGCCAGATACGGTGGATCGTCGACGGCGCGTAGCCCGTTTCGCGGGCCATCGAGCGCGTGCTCCAGTGCGTCGCATCCCGAGGCTTCTCTTCAAGCGTCTTGCGCACCACCTCGGCCACGGCGTCATCATCGATGCACCGCGGGCGGCCGGGCCGCGGCTCGTCTTCGAGCCCGTCCATGCCCTGTTCGGCAAAACGGTTGCGCCACTTCCTGGCGGGGAGATTGTTGATGTCGAGCGCGTTGGCGATTTGCACGTTGGTCAGCCCCTCGGCTGCCAGAAGCACAATGTGCGCCCGATCCGACAGGGACCGCCAGACCTTTCGGCCCCGTGCAAGCCGTTCCAGCTCGCTACGCTCAACGTCACCCAGCTTGATCTCCGCCGACCGTCGCATCACAGTGCAACCGCATCGCAAACCCCCTCAGAATTGTACGAATTACGAGAACGGGACACTAGCCTATACCGGTCAGCGCAATGAGGCTGCCGTGCAATACTGGAAACGCCGAGGCGGCGGGATTTGGTTAACAGGCCACAACCTCGCCGTCTGATGACGTTTCGGTCGCTATGCTCGGTGTTCCATAGGCAACAAGAAAACAGGCAGCCTTCAGGCGGCGTGTGTCGTCGTGAACGGCCGACCGGTCCGCAACCCACCGGCAGACCCCGCTTGGCCGCTCGAGCACCCCAGCCAGCAATTTTGCTTCCGTCTCGCGGACATGGGCCAGCAGTTGCGCCTTCAGATTTCCCTCGCCGGTCTCACCGAATCCGGACCGGACCGCCGAACGGAACGATGTCCCGCCTTGCGCGGGGTTCGATGTGATCCTCTCAACCCATCGAGGCACCTTGCTCCACAGCGATCGAGCCCGAGTCAGCTGTTGATCGGCGGTCTGGGACCGGCCGCGAATATGAGCAACGGCAGCGGCATTGGCGACACTGCAAGCGAACCTTGGATCATGGACCGGCAGTATGAAGATTCCGAGCCAATACCCCAACCGCCAATAACGCGCGGCCCGGTGAAGATCGCCTGAAAGCTGCAACACCTTGGCGCGTTCCTGCAGATCTTCCCACCACAGTTCCGACTGCCGCCATCCTGACGAAAGCGCGGCTGTCCGGTGAATTTTCCGCGACTCCGTCATGATCAACTCCGACAGACGGGGATACGTCCGTATGAAAAGCGCGGGGTATCCAAGTACAATACGGAATTCATTGGTACCGAATGATGAAGCGCGGCGCAATTGCGAGGGACTTGCGTTCCTCGGTTTTTTACCGCCGCGAGTGAGTACACGAGGAGCCCGCCGGTGTCCCAAGGCGATCGGCCGGAGCACAGGGCCGGTTTCAACCGCCGGCCGGCACTGGAATCGGCGGCCCGGGCCCAAAAGAAAACGCCCATTTAAGTTTGAAGCATAACACGACTAGTAGAGGTTCCGGATTCCGTGTCCGCAACATGTCATGACGGTCAAGTGATGGTGATCACTCTCAGCTCTCTCCATGGCGGCATACGCATATTCGGGCAAATTCTGACGGAACCCTACAGGCATCTAGTGGATTGATCGTTATAGATATATCCGTTATTATGTTCTTCTGATTTGTCGATCACGGAGGTCTGCAAGATGCGCCCTGGTGTTTCATTCACGCTCACTTCGGGCGACCGGCATCGCCTTGAAACGGTTGTCCCGGACCCGAAGAGCCCGCAGAAGCACGTCTGGCGGGCGCGCATCGTTCTTCTGAGCGACGATGGGCTCGGCACGATGGCCATCATGAGAGAGACCGGCAAGGCGAAGAACAGTGTCTGGCGCTGGCAGGACCGCTTCTATGGAAGACGGTGTGGACGGACTTCTGCGGGACAAGACGCGTCCGCCGGGCAAGACGCCTCTGGCTCCTGAGCCAGAGGCGAAGATCGTAGGGTTGACCCACACCTCGCCGCCTTACGCGGCGACCCACTGGACGCTGCGGGCGATGGCGAAGGCTGTGGGGGGTGCCGCTTCGAGGGTATGAGCGGTCTGGAAAGCGCATGGCCTGATGCCGCACCGCTGGCGGCCGTTCACGCTTTCGAACGATCCCGCCTGCCTCGAGACGCTGACCGATATCGTCGGCCTCTCCGTTGCGCCGCCGGCTCACGCGGTCGTGCTGTCGATCGATGACACGTCGCACAGTCAGGCCCGCGACCGCACACAGCCCGGCCTGCCGCTGAAGAAAGGCCGCGGCGCCACCATGACACATGATTCCAGGCGCAACGGCACGACGACGCTGTTTGCCGCCCTGACCGTGCTCGACGGCAAGGTCATCGGCCAGCACGCCAGTCGGCATCGCCACCAGGAGTTCCTGAGATTCCTCAACCGCATCGCGCGCACGATACCCGCCGGCGTCCCGGTCCATGCCATCCTCGACAACGACGCCACTCACAAGCACAAGGACGTCCAGGTCTGGCTCGCACGCCATTCGCGCTGGACCTTCCACGTCACCCCCACCTCGAGCTCGTGGCTGAACGCGGTCGAAGGCGTCTTCGCCAAGCGGGCACGACGCCGTCTCAAATACGGCGTCTTCCGCTCCGTACCCGAACTCCAGGACGCCATCCGCCACGTCATCGACGAACACAACACCACAGAAGCCAGGCCCTTCGTCTGGACCGCCGATCCCGATACCATCATCGCCGCAAGAAAAAGAGGGGCTCAAACGTTGAAACCAACCCACTAGTTCATGTCGATGCGACGATCATGCCGACCCACGCGCAGGATCCGTGCGTTAATGCCGTCATGGCGCGGCGCGGCCGGGAAATGATCGAAAGGATCCCCCTTTATCGGAATCCTGGCCAGTCGGACAGACAGTGGCACCGGACAGACGACTTGTCTGAAACTGATTGAACGCCGGGCGCCGGCAAACAGGAACTCTCCCGCAGGGATGGTCACCTGGCATTTTCCGGACCCTTTGATCCATCGCGACCCATCGCAAACCGACAGTGCTCAGAGTCTTATCTACCCCATAGCCGGGTTTCGCCAATTCCCAATTGACCGAGGCGGACGCAATGCCCGCGCATCGCCGGCAACGCGGGCGCCGCACGGTTGAATCGACCGCCTGCCATGTTTCCGATTCCAGATGCCGGACTCGATGACAAAGACCGTTTGACACATATCGAGAGAGCAACCTCGGCAAGCCTTTCGAACGCCTGGCAATTTCAAATCTTGTGGATCCTGCTGTATGGCTTGCCCCGTGTCCGCGAACCCTCTACGTTTCCTTCGCGTTTTTCCTGACATCGGGACAGCCGTCCGATGATGCCCAGCGTGCAAAACGACAACATATGCAACGACATCGCTCGCCAGGAAAGCATCCTCGCGGCGGTCTCGCGCACGTTCGCTCTTACAATTCCTCAGCTTCCGGACGAACTCCGCAGTGTCGTGAGCAACGCTTATCTGCTGTGTCGGATTGCCGACACCATCGAGGACGACACCGGCTTGACCGCGTCGCAAAAAGCCGGTTTTGCGGAACGTCTTGTCAAGGTTGTCGAGGGGCAGGATGACGCGAGCAGATTTGCGAGCGATCTCGGCCCACAGCTGTCCTCGACAACAAGCCGAGGTGAACGAGACCTAGTTGCAAACATCGAAGCCGTTATCCGGATCACGCACGGTTTACGGGCTGCGCAAAGACGAACGATCGAACGCTGCATCACGATCATGACAAGCGGGATGGTCGAGTTTCAGCATATTGCGAGTCCCGATGGCCTGACCGATATCTCCCACCTTGACCGCTATTGCTACCATGTCGCCGGCGTGGTCGGTGAGATGCTGACCGAATTGTTCTGTGATTATTCGAAGGAAATCGATGCCCAACGGGATCGTCTGCTGCAGTTTTCGGTATCGTTCGGCCAAGGGTTGCAGATGACGAATATCCTCAAGGACATGTGGGATGACCGAAATCGCGGCACCTGCTGGCTGCCGCGCGATGTGTTTCTTGCGAACGGACTGGAGCTTGGTTCATTGCAGGCCGGACGCCGGGATCCGGCCTTCGCGAAGGGCGTTCGCGAACTTGTCGCGATTGCCAGCCACCATCTCGCGAACGCGCTGGCCTTTACGCTGATTATCCCGGCTCGCGAAACCGGCATACGTCGTCATTGCCTGTGGTCGCTCGGAATGGCGGTGCTCACGCTTCGCCGCATTCACGCGACGCCGCATTTCACGACAGGCGACGACATGAAGATATCGCGGCGCAGCGTGAAGGCGATCATCGTTGTTACCAGTCTTCTGGCGCGGTCGAACCTGGCTCTGAAACTCCTGTTTGCGGCGTTAACCCGTGGTCTGCCGCAGCCTCGGGCGAACATTCGCTCCGGCGGATGAACATGATGGACAGATGCCAGCGCTTCGCCCGGTTCGATGCCGGGGATGTTCGGCCCCGCGATTTGCTCCCCCGTGCTCGACCGAGATGCGGGAGACAAGAGATCCGAACCGGAATCGGTGTCGTGACCACCAAACCGAGATCATCGGACTGAAGATCATTTGTCACCGTTTCGCAAAACCTAATGGCAGTCCGCAACTAAGGCCTCTGATCGATATTAGATTACCAACTTCATCTTGGCCGCAGTTCGTAGTTCCAGTCGCCGTGGACCGCGTTTCGGTGAAGCGACAGGGCGTCCATTTCCGCTTTCGTTGTGACCTCTCCGGTGGGGTATTTTCTCTTATCCAGTTTGGCCTTGACCCGAAGGCCGGCGGCGGTTCGCGTTCGGCCTGTCAGGTCAACAATCGTCTCGAAGCTACGTAGCGGTTGGCTCAATTCGCAATTCGTAGGCATAACTCGATCAAGTCTGTAGTCAAAACCACGCTCCATGGCGCGGAGGACGGGTAAGTTTCATGGCTTGAGCCGCCCGAGGTGGCTGTCGAGACCGCTGATGGCCATTTCGATCAACCCTTGCAGGAGGCTCGCTTTTCTGGCGTCCGACGTTGATGACCGTAGCCTCCATCAAGGCATGCCTACGATTCACGAATTGAGCCTAGCGGTTTGCCTCGCCAATTTTGGGTGATGTGGCAGAACAGACGATGTTCAATCTTGTTCCACTTGCTGGGGCCCGGCGGAACATGGCTGACATGGATGCGCACCCCCGTCTCGTCAGCGAACTTCTGTAGTCCGTGCGTCCAGGCCCGCGACCGATATCCGTTGCTCCCGCCGGCATCGGCGGTGATTGACAACTCGCGCGCCTCGGGGTAGCGACGGTTCCCCATCGCGTTGCCACCACCATCGCAGCGCGGCCACGGCGAACGCGGGGGTGTCGTGGTCACGCCCGACAGTCACCCACGCTTCGGTACGCCCCATGTCATAGACACAGGAGGGAATCGCCTTGCCCGCCGCGTCCCGAGGAAAATCATGGACCAGTGATGTCTCGGGCCTGCCCTTGGGCTGCCAGTCCCGGCCACCGTTGCTGAAATCGCCGACCAGCTCCTTCTTCCTGGTGTCGACAGAGACCACCGGTTGGCGACGTTGCAGAAAGGTCTCCGCCTTCGTATTGATAGGCGTGAACTGTGCCTTTCGATCGGAATGCGATGTCCCGTCTCGACTCTTGCGCACCGATTGCAGACTATAGCCGAGCGCGTGGAGTAGGCGGCCCACCGTCGTCGAACTCACCGTCCAGCCCCTTCTCGACAGCGCCGCGGTGAGCGTCGCCCGACGCTTGCACGTCCACCTCAAAGCGGATTCCGGGCCGCCACGAGCCAGCGGGTCAACCAGCTTCTTCAGTGCTTGTTTGAGGCCGTCCCGCACCCGGGCGGCGGATCCGTCCGCCCCCCACACTGCCCGACTCCAGCTCTCGGCGACCCGCCCGGATCGTCGGGCGCGACAGCCCGGGCGGGTCCGACACTAGAGCATCTCCTCCATAACCAAGGGCACGCGACCCCGTGCCCGCCCATATCCGACGACCTCGCTCGTCGAGAAACGCCGCCACCGCAGCCGACTTCTCAACAATCGTCGCTTCAAGCTCAAGATTGCGTCTCATGGGTGAAGTAGAACACAATACCTCACTACCTGAACATATAATTTCCGTCAGACTCCTAAGAGCCAGACGGTACGGGATATATGTGCACCGAACGCAGTCAAGGTCACGAATATGGCGACCCGGCATCGTCCTGTTCGAGATGTTCAAGGAAAGCATCCACCGCCGGCAACTTCTGACCCGAGATGCCATTCTCCGCACGCAAGCGCGCCGGCGTGCTGCGCTTGCGGTGATCAACCTGCTGCTCTTCGAGCGGCCGTTTCATACGCGCGACCTCGCCCTGCAACGCCAACGGGTCTGCCGAAACCTGCTTCAACATCTCCAAGAGCCGATCAGAATTCCAGTATCTCCATGCAGGGCGCATGACAGATCCCGGATTTTGCTACCAGTCCCCATTTGAACTTGTCCCGGGAGCACAGATCTTTCGATCGAGACATCATCCGGGCCGATCACCCGACGGGCGAACGCCTGCCCGGCCGGGAGGAAGAACCCGTGCCTGCGCAGTGCGACGACCGCCGGGATTGTCCGATTACTAATCGGCTGCCGCCAACACGCTATCACCACGTTTCCTGCGGTCTTCGCGTTCCCGCAACGTCCGGTCGAGCCAACCGATCTCCATTTCCGGCACCGATGACAGCAGCAAGTCGGTGTACGCGTGGTGAGGGGGCGTCAGAATGTCGTTCCGGGGACCTTGTTCGACGATGCGGCCCTGAAGCATGACGACGATTTCGTCCGAGATTGCACGGACGGTGGCAAGATCGTGAGTGATGAACATGTAGGACACATGAAGGTCGTCTTGCAGACGCTGCAACAGCTTGAGGATTTCTTCCGCGACGAGTTGGTCGAGTGCCGATGTCACTTCGTCACAGATGATCAGGTCGGGCTGCGCGGCCAGTGCCCGGGCGATACAGACGCGCTGCTTCTGCCCTCCCGACAACTCACCAGGATAACGATCGATGAAGTCGTCGGGATCGAGTTCGATCATCTCGAGCAGTTCGCACACACGATCGTCGCGTTCGCTGCCGTTCAACCCCAAATAAAACGTCAGCGGACGGCCTATCGTTTCGCGTAAACGTTGTCTCGGGTTCAATGCCGTGTCAGGCATTTGATATATCATCTGCATTCGTCGCAATTGCTCGCGCGACCGCTGCCCCAGAGCCGAAGGCAGAACTTCGCCGTCGAACAGGACGCGACCGTCCTCGGGCGGAAGCAAACCTGTGACGACACGGGCCAATGTGCTTTTACCGCTCCCGGATTCGCCCACCACCGCGACTGTGCGTTGGCGGCCAATCTTTAAGTCTATATCTTCTAGAACTCGCGCCGACTTGTTGTATCTCGCGGTGATGTTATCGATTCGCAGGAGAGGTTCTTCAGGCGGCGGCCGCGCTTCCGGTTTGCGATAAGTGCGCACTGCCAAAAGGTTCCGGGTATATTCCTGCCTCGGATTATTGATGATCTGATCGACTGTTCCTTCCTCCACGAGGTTTCCGTAACGCAGCACCATAATTCGGTCGGCCATCTGCGCCACGACTGCCAGATCGTGGGTGATATAGATCGCAGCCGTATTGAACTGCTTCACCACATCCTTGATTGCCGCGAGCACTTCGATCTGCGTCGTCACGTCGAGAGCAGTTGTCGGCTCGTCCAAAACGATCAGATCCGGCCGGCAGGACATGGCCATCGCCGTCATGGCGCGTTGAAGCTGACCGCCGGACACTTGATGCGGATACCTGTAGCCGATCTGTTCCGGATAGGGAAGCTGAAGGCGGCGATACAACTCCTTGCCGTCGGCCTCTGCCTCGGCACGGGATTTCACGCCGTGGAGGACAGGGGCTTCCGTAAATTGATTGATGAGACGGTGCGCCGGATTGAAAGCGGCTGCAGCGCTTTGAGCGACATAGGCGATACGCGCGCCCTTGAGGCTCCGTTTGTAATCTTCCGGCGCGGTACGCAGCTCGACGCCGTCGAACACGATATCGCCAGCCGACAACCGGCAACCAGGCCTGGCATAGCCCATGGCCGCCAGGCCGATCGTGGATTTGCCGGCGCCGGACTCGCCGATCAAGCCCAGAACCTCGCCCCGGTGAAGCACGACATCCACTCCGCGGACGATCTCGTGCCATTCATCGTCGGCCCGACCCTCGATCCGAAGCCCGATCATTTTCAGAAGGGGTTCACCGGCACCGTCAGGTTTCTGGCTGCTATTCATTCCTTCAATCCAGCCGTTTGGTGGAGAAACCAGTCGACGATGAAGTTCACGCCTACCGTCAGCAAAGCGATGGATGCCGCCGGAAGAAGGGGTGTAAAATCGCCGAACGTGATCAATGTCGCGTTGTCACGGACCATGCTGCCCCAATCGGCAGTCGGCGGCTGGATCCCGAGCCCGAGGAAGCTGAGCGCGGCAATCAGAAGAAACACGAAACAGAAGCGCAGCCCGAATTCGGCGACCAGAGGCGGCAAGGCATTAGGCAAGACCTCCCGACGCATGATCCACCA
The DNA here is from genome assembly GCA_963422445.2 of Thalassobaculaceae bacterium. Taxonomy (GTDB): domain Bacteria; phylum Pseudomonadota; class Alphaproteobacteria; order Thalassobaculales; family Thalassobaculaceae. Next base: position 5,260,884 of record OY729512.2, on the reverse strand, counting down.
CAGGCCCTCGCCGCGCAGACGCGCGACTTCGACGAAATCCATGACCACGATATTCATCGCCACGGCGCGCGCCAGGCGGAACACTCTTGTCGACTCAAGGACAGCGATGACCATGACCAGAACCGGGATGGCTGTACCGACGATCGTCAGAATCATGAGCGCGAAGATCAAGGTCGGGATGGCCATCAATATATCGACTATCCGGCCGACGATCTGATCCGTCCACCCGCCCAGGGTCGCCGACAGAAACCCGGTGACGCAGCCTATGAAAAATGCGAGCAAGGTCGTCACGAAAGCAATTCCGATCGTGTTCCGGGCCCCGTAGATCAGACGCGTCAGCATGTCGCGGCCGAGATTGTCGGTGCCGAACACAAACTCGACGCTCCAGGGCTCGTACTCGGCAGCAACGATCTCGGATTCACCGTAAGGCGTCAGCACCGGCGCAAAGACCGCGAGAAACACATAGAACAGCACGACCAGCATTCCGAAACGCGCGCTCCAGGGCGAAGCGCGAATTAGGCGAAAGGTATTTTGCAAAGGCCTGTCCTCTACCTCGGATGCAAAAGCCGCGGATTGGTCAGGATCGAAAGAACATCCGCAGTCAGATTGAGGAGAATGTAGGCGGAAGCGAAGAACAAGCAGGTGGCCTGCACGACAGGTATGTCGCGCGTGCGCACCGCATCGATCAGAAGTTGACCCAGGCCCGGATATACGAAAACCACTTCGACGATAACGACGCCCACGACAAGGTAGGCGAGGTTGATCACGATGACGTTAATGATCGGCGCCAGGGCGTTGGGAAGCGCATGCCTGACAATAATATGGATACGGGGCAAGCCCTTGAGGTTGGCCATCTCGATGTAGGGGCTTGCGAGTAAATTGATGATCGCAGCGCGGGTCATGCGCATCATGTGGGCCACGATGACCAGCGTAAGTGTGAGAGCAGGCAAGATCGATCGGTAGACGCGCTCCCAGAAACCGAGTTCCTCGCCGATATTCGAGATACTGGGAAACCAGCCGAACTGCACCGAAAGGACGAAGATGAGGATATAGGCGACGAAAAACTCTGGAAAGGAAATCGACGTCAGCGTGACAACGTTGACACTCCGGTCATAAAAAGAGTTGCGATAGAGCGCGGCCAGGACGCCGAGCCCAAAGGCCAAAGGTACCGAGATGGCGGCTGCGAATACCGCGAGAAATATCGTGTTGCCGAGCCGAACCTCCATGAGCTCGGTGATTTCCCGTTTGTTGGCAAGAGACGTTCCAAGGTCGCCCTGCAAGATCTGCAGCAACCAGGCGATGTAACGTTCATGGGGCGGCAGGTCGAGTTTGAGTTCGCGCCGGAACGCCGCCACCGTCTCCTCGGTGGCGGCCTGGCCTAGAATCGCCTCTGTCAGATCTCCCGGCAACAGTTCGACGCCGAGAAAGAGGATCAGGGAGATTACAAACAGAGTGAGGAGGCCCAGCGCCAATCGCTGGGCCACCATGGCGGAAATCCTTGTCATGCCGGCACGGCGCGCTTGGGCCCGGCTTATGCGAACCACCACCGCTCGATGCACTTGAAGCCGTCCATTGACCAGTTGGCGGCCATCTTTCCGTGGCCGATCTTGTCGGACAGACCCATGACGTAATTGGCAAACATCGGAACGAGAACGCCGCCTTCGTTACTGACGATCGTCTGCATTTCCTGGTACATGCCTCGGCGTTTCGTTTCGTCGAGTTCGGCTCTGGCAGCGAGTAGCAACTGGTTGAACTTATCATGGTTCCAGAAACTGTCGTTCCATTTGGCACCCGCCGAATAGGCTGTAGAGAACATCCAGTCCTCGGTAGGCCGCCCGCCCCAATAGACGGCGCAGTACGGTTTCTGCATCCAGACATTTGCCCAATAGCCGTCGTTTGGCTCCCGGACCACATCGATGTTGATGCCCGCCTTCGCCGCATGCTCCTTGTAGAGAACCGCGGCATCGACTGCACCGACGAACGCCGCGTCAGCTGCGCTCAATTCGACCGACAAACCTTCCGCGCCGGCCTTCTTGAGGTGATGCCTTGCCCTGTCCGGATCATAGGTTTTCTGCGGCAGATCGCTCGCGTGATAGCGGTTCGATTGACCGATCGGATGGTCGTTGCCGACCACTCCATGACCCCGGAGGATCGTCTTGACGATCGCCTCGCGATCGATGGCATATTTGAGCGCCTGACGCACATCGTTATTGTCGAAGGGTGGCGTGTCGGTCCGCATCGCAAAGGTGTAGTGCTGCGTACCGCTCGTCTCCACGACATTGACTCCTGGGCGACGCTTGAGCAAATGAGCCGTCTTGAGATCGACCCGATCCATCGCGTCAATCTCACCCGTGGTCAGGGCATTCGTGCGCGCAGCGACATCGGCAATCGTGATGACTTCCGCCTCGTCGAAGTGTCCCATGCCCTCTTTCCAGGAATTTGCGGAGCGTTTGAGTGTTGTGCGTACGCCGGGCTCGTAACTCTGGAGCATGTAAGTGCCGGTTCCGTCGCCCGACCTCCAATCCACTGTATCGCCCTTCGCCGGCATGACGACGATGTGATAATCGCTCATGATGAAAGGGAAGTCGGCGTTTCCTTCCTTCAACGTGATGACCACGCCGTTCTTGCCATCCGCCTTGAGCTCGACAATCGCGTCGAGAAGGGCCTTGGCCGCAGATTTGGAGTCCTTGCCGCGGTGATGGTTGATGGACGCGACGACATCATTGGCATCCAGTGTCTTGCCGCTGTGAAATTCTACGCCTTTGCGCAAGTTGAACTTCCATGTCTTCGCGTCGGACGAGACATCGACGCTCTCCGCGAGTTCGGGGATCAGATCGCCATTCTGGTCGACTTCCATAAGGTTGTTCCGAACCGCACTGCCCAAGACCTGCGTGTAGAGGTTTTCGAACGTTGCCGGATCCATGGAATCAGTCGTCGACCCGTGGCCAAGTCCGACACGCAGACGCCCGCCTTTCTTTGGCGCCGCAAACGCCGTACCGGCGAAAGTGCTCGCGAGAGTGGTCGCCACTCCGGCGGCAAGGGATTTTTCCATGAAGGTGCGGCGGGTAACGCCGCTGCGGGGCATCAATTCGTCAGTTTTGCTCTCGGTACTCATTGTTACCTCCCTTGGTTTCCCGGGACCATGATGCGTCATCGGAGTGAACCAGCCGCGCTTGCGCCGTCTTGGGTGATTGATCGCCAAACTTCGGCGCTAGCCTGTTCCGTGTAAGGGAGACGCATCACCCCCCAGGGTAAAAACGATAACCGTCTTTTCGGACATTGTCACCATCGGAGGCATCTGCGCCGTGGATCCTCGGCCAATGGCCCGACCACGCCCCTTTGATCGGTTCTGCCTCGACCACTCCCGGCCACCCACGCCCATAACTCCGCCAGAACACAGGGTGCAGGAATGGTCGTGAACCGAATAATGGTTGTGCGCCGTTTTCAGGACCATGCATCGCGACCGGGCAAACCGGCGGCGCATGTCTGTTTCCAACACATCGTAGCCGCCGGATGCGATGTGGATCTGAACGCAGTCAAGCGCCAAGTCAGGCGAATCCGCTCACGCTATAGAAAGTCTGAATAAGTCGGGGTTGGTAAAATAGGTCCACTGACGACGGAGTGGAGGGCGGGCCATGGAGCAAGCGACGTTTGCGGAACTGGAGGACGACGTGGAAGAAGCGTCGCACGCGGCGCGAGGCGTTTCTTGAGAAGATGGACGGGCTGGTTCCCCTGAGGTCGTCTGGAGGAGCAGGTCAAGCCGTTCTATCCGAAGGGCCGGGCGCGGTCGGCGTTCCTGTCGGCTGGCGGTGATGCTGCGGGTGCGCTGCGTGCAGTTGTTCTGCAAGCTGAGCGACCCCGGGATGGAGGACCTGCTCTCCGAGGTGGGGTCGGTGCGGCGGTTCGTGGGGCTGCGGCTGTCGGGTCCGCTACCCGACGAGACGACGATCCTGAACTTTCGCTAGCTGCTGGAGAGGCCCGGTCTGGGCGAGACGCTGTTCGAGGAGATCAACGCGCATCCGGCCTCGCTCGGACACCGCTTGAGCACGGGGACGATCGTGGAGGCGAGCCTCATCGCCGACGAGCTGCAAGGGCGAGCGGGACCCGGAGATGCGCCAGACGAAGAAGGGCAATCCGTGGTCTTTCGGGATGAAGGCGCATATCGGGGTGGATGCGCGCTCGGGTCTGACACACAGCCTGGAGACGCCGCCGGCGAACACCTCGGATGTAGCCACTGCGCACGCGCTGTGGCACGGGCGCGCGGAGCGGGTGGGGGCGACGCGGGCTACCAGGGGGGCAAGGGCGAGCGGGACCGGGACACGGACGTGGACTGGCCGGTGGCGATGAAGGCCGGCAAGCGCCGGGGGCTGGACAAGGCGGGAGCATCCGTTCCTGTATGTGAAGCGCCACTTCGGCTACGCGAAGGTGCGCTATCGGGGGCTGGCGAAGACCACGCAGCGTATCGCCGTGTTGCTCGGGCTCACCAATCTGCTCATCGCCGGGCGCACCGCCACCGCCTGACGTGGGGCCGATCCGTCCGGCGCCGCGCGCCGTGGCGGCGGCAAGCGGGCCGCTCGGTCGCAGACCACGCCTTGAACCGCCCTTGCTTCCGTGTCAACCAACCACAGGCCACGCTCGAACAGCTTCCGGCATTCACCAACGGATGCGATGAACCTTGCCCCCTGTACCTCTTACGACGCTTCGTTCGCGGTGAGGTTACGTTGTGATTGAGGGTCTGCTCCATTGCTCGGATAGCAGCAGCGATGCCCGCCCATCGGCTTCCCCGGAGCGCGTAGCGCGGAGGGGAAGCCGATGGGCGGGTGCCGCCTGTGAGGGCTTCCTGCCATCATGCGGATCCCGTCCATTCCGGGCGGGACGGGCCAAGGGATCGGGAGCGACCGAACGCCCCCTGCGCCTTGAGCACCTGGAGGGGGGGGGACCTGTGCCTCGGTCCCTGGCCATGATGGACGCCCAGTGGGGAGTTTGCGCCTTGAGCGCCAGTACAGGGACCGGAAGGCATCATGGCGGCCCGTTGGCACGACAGACCGGAGGAATGCCATGGAAAGGCTTGAGTGCTTCGTGGGGATCGACTGGGGCTCGGAGACCCACCAAGCCGGCATCATCGACAGCGAAGGGACGATCCTGGGAGAACGGGCTTTCCGGCACGGCGGCGCCGGGCTTGCGGAGATGGCGGACTGGCTCGTCGCCACGGCGAACGCCGAGCTGCCCGCCATCGGGGTCGCCATCGAGGTTCCGCATGGGCCTGTGGTGGAGACCCTGATGGAACGCGGCTTCGCGCTCCACTCCCTCAACCCGAAGCAACTGGACCGCTTCCGGGACCGCTTCTCGCCAGCCGGCGCCAAGGACGACCGCCGCGATGCCCGTACGCTCGGTGATGCGTTGCGAACCGACCGCCACGCGTTCCGGCACCTGGACCCGGCCGCTCCGGAGATCGTCGAGTTGCGCGAGTGGTCGCGCATCGCGAACGACCTCACCGGCGATCGGACGCGGCTCGTGAACCGGGTCCGTCAGAAGCTCTGGCGCACCTATCCGCAGCTCCTCAAGGTCGAGGGCGATCTCGCCAAGGCCTGGGTCCGTGACCTCTGGACCCTTGCACCGACCCCCGACAAGGCGCGGCGCGTCCGCGTCAAGACCATCGCCGGTCTCCTGAAACGCCATCGGGTTCGACGCATCGAGGCCGAGACCGTGCTCGCGAGGCTTCGCGAGCCTGCCGTCTCCGTGGCCGCCGTCGCCCATATCGAGGTGGTGTTCTCGCAACGGGCCGTCGTCACCCAGCAGATCGCCAGGGCATATCGGAAAATCGACCGCCTGACCGCGGCGCTGGCTCGGTCGGCGCCGTCCCCCGATGAACCGCCGGGGATGCAAGGGCAGCGTGACGTGGAAATCCTGAACTCGCTTCCCGGCGTCGGCAGGATCGTCCTCGCCACGCTGCTCGCAGAAGCGCATGATCCTCTGCGACGGCGAGACTATCAGGCCTTGCGGCGCCTGTCCGGCGTCGCTCCCGTCACCAAACGCTCGGGCAAGACCCTGATCGTGGTGCGCCGCCTGGCGGCCCACAACAGGCTGCAGGATGCCCTCTACCACTGGGCCAGCGTCGCCGTGCAGCATGACGCCGCCAGCATGGCCAAATACCCCGCGCTCAGAGCGCGCGGCCACGGCCATGACCGTGCCCTGCGGTCCGTCGCCGACCGGCTCCTCGCGGTCGCCTGCGCCATGCTCGAAAACCAGACACTGTTCGCACCCGATCATCCAAGGCAGCGTTCTGCAAGCTGAGCTTCTTGCAAAATTGCCGGCCCGACCGGTTTTTTGCCTTCTCGAGGCTGATTTTGTTGTCGAGGGCCTGGGTTTCGGGGCATCCCGTGGTATGTTGTGTTTCTACAATAACAAAATACCGAGGAGGTGACCCCGATGACCCTTGGCTCGACCCTATCCGATCTCTGGCGCCGATTTCAAGGGGACCTTTTCCCTGCGTTGGCCGAGGCGGTCGGTCCTCTCCTGGAGACGCACAAGCGCTTCGTGACAGCTCTCGATCTCGTCAAGGTGGAGGGCTTCGTCGATGAGGTGTGGACCGGTCCGGGTCGGCCCCGGGAGGATCGCCGGGCGCTGGCTCGTGGCGTCATCGCCAAGGCGGTATGGGATCTGCCGACGACCCGCCACCTGATCGACAGGCTCAAGGTGGACCCGACGTCGCGCCGGCTGTGCGGCTGGTCGCGTGTCGCGGAGATCCCGCGTGAAGCGACGTTTTCGCGGGCGTTTGCCGAATGGTCGCAGCCCCGTCTTCCGGAGAGGATGCACGCGGCTCTGGTTGCAGAGACACTGGGCGACGCGCTCATCGGCCACGTGTCGAGGGACCCGACGGCCATCGAGGCCCGGGAGACGCCGGCCCCGAAGCCGAAGGCCGGGACGCCGAACCGCAAGGGCGGCCGGCCCCGCAAGGGCGCGGAGAGGACGAAGGAGCCTGGGCGTCTCGAACGGCAAGCGAACGGGATGGATCTCGATGAGAGGCTCGACGCGCTGCCGAAGGTCTGCGATCACGGGGCAAAGAAGACTGCCAAGGGGGTCATGGAGGCCTGGCGCGGTGACAAGCTGCCTATCGACACAGCAGACTGCGGGGTGCCGATGAGGACCGTTCTCACCTCGGCATCCGTCCATGACAGCCAGGTCGCGATCCCGCTGGCGATGATGACCGCCGCGCGTGTGACCAATCTCTACGATCTCATGGACGCGGCCTATGATGCCAGGGAGATCTACCAGATGAGCGAACGGCTTGGCCATGTGCCGATCATCGATGTCAATCCGCGCCGGGACAAGGACCTCAAGGAGGAGCGAGACCGGGAGGCCCGGGCCCGGCGTGCAATAGGCCATGTCGATCCCGAGACCGTGCGGTTCCGGATCCGGTTCGGTGTCGAGAGGACCAACGCCCGCCTCAAGGATGAGTGTGGCGGGCGCCATGTCCGCGTCCGTGGACATTCCAGGGTCGCCTGCCATCTCATGTTCGGCATCCTGGCCCTGGCGGCTGACCAGTTGATACGTCTCGCCGTCCCATAGCGCGGCTCCGACAACGCATACCGACCCTTCGCGGCCCTCTCGAAGAGAGTGGCCCGGAGATGTGTGTCCTGACGTCCGCAAAGGTCCCTGTTCGGTCTCATCGTCTCTGATGAGACACCGCGAATCCATGGATTCCGACCTCCAGGTGCAGAGGTGACCGGGATCAACCGACCGGTCCGGCCTCACCGGACCCTGGGGGCAGGAATTTTGCAAGAGGTTCTCTCGATTTCAGATTTCGAAGCATCGGTCGGGAAGTCGGGGGAACATGCTTCGCCATCCGGCATCTGCCGGACTACCCCATTGCCGCCATCCGCACCGGGCAGTACACCGGCGGGGGACAGGTCTGGGAGGGCAACTTCGACATCACCGAACAGTTGGACGACGGGGAGGTTGCGCCATGACCGACAGGTGCGAGACGGCGCTGGTGATCGGCGCCACGTCGGATATCGGCCGTGCGATCGCGCGCAGGCTGGCGGAGGGCAATTGGGCGTTGCAGCTTGCGGGACGCGATCCCACCCGGCTCGTGCGGCAAGTGCAGGACCTCCGGGTACGCACCGGCGCTGCAGTGACATCGCATTGCTGGGACGCGCTCCGGGACGGCGGCGGCGCCTCGTTGCTTGATACGCTCGACCCCTTGCCCGATGTGGCGGTGTGCGTCGTCGGACTGCTCGGCGACCAGGCGGAGAGCCAGCGGGACGGCGTGGCGGCGGAGCGGGTGATGCGCACCAACTATGTCGGTCCCGCGCTGCTGATGGGGGCGCTGGCCGAGCGCTTCGAGCAGCGCGGCAGCGGCGTCCTGGTCGGCGTCAGCTCGGTGGCGGGCGAACGCGGGCGCGCCGGGAACTACGTCTACGGTTCGGCCAAGGCGGGGTTCACCGCGTTCCTGTCCGGGCTGCGCAACCGGCTGGCCCGCTCCGGCATCCACGTGGTGACGGTCAAGCCGGGCTTCGTTCGCACCCGCATGACCGACGGAATGGACCTGCCGGCGCGGCTGACCGCCACGCCCGATGAGGTGTCCGCGGTGGTCGTTAAGGCGGTCCGTCAGCATCGCGACGTGGTGTACGTGCGCCGCGTCTGGCGCCCGATCATGTCCGTCATACGCGCCATCCCCGAACGTATCTTCAAGCGGATGTCGCTGTAGATCTCCTGTCGTCCACGACGACGGAGGGTCGGATGAGGGTGAAGCGGTACTCGTGGTGACCATCCATTTCCTGGGCCACGACCTGAGTCCGTCGGACGAGGCGGTGATCGATGCTGTGCCTCGGGTGACGGAGCGGCGCGCGGGGCGAATGCTGGACGGGGGCATCCACCGCCGCTCTCACATCGTTCAGATACCGTATCCGGAGAGGCGTCGTCGTGATGATCCAGAGCGGTGTCTGGCGGTGCGTGACCGTCATACCTGCGGATGCGGGTATCCAGCAGGACCCGGCTCACGCTGCGCCGGATTGAGAAGATTTCAGAAATGTGGACGGGAATCCTGCTGCTGCTCACGATCACCGTGATCTACGCCGGATACAATCGGCTCGTCAAGGTGTCGAGCAATTACGTTCCGGAACCCGCAACGTCGACGGTGCTCGCGACGATCTGTTTGCAGCGCGCCGCCCTCGCCGCGTCCGGTACGGTCGCGTTGCTGCTGCTCGCCCGCAGTGGTCATGTGCTGAAGCTGTCCGCGACGGCGTACGCATGGGCGGCAGGCGCGGGCTTGTGCATCGGGCTCGCGGAGATTGGGCATTTCTACCTGTTTCGTGGTGTCGGCGGGACCGGACCGGTCACCGCGAGCGTCGCGGTGCCGGTGATCGTGACCGGCACCGTGGTGCTCACCATGCCGCTCTCGTCGGTTGTGTTGAAGGAATCGCTCGGAGCGATGCAGGTCGCGGGCACGGTGGTCGTGGTCATCGGTATCGCGATGGTCTTCTCCGACGGATTCCTGTCCTGAATGCCGCAGAGAACGCGCGGACGGGCGCGGCGCGCCATGCCGAACCCATACGCCGGCAACCCGGACAGGATGGCGCGGGTATCGGGCCGCGGGTGGCGAACTCGATACGATCGAGCGCGAAACGGCATGGCAGAAAGCGCGGAGCCGGCCGCGGATGCCGTGACGCCGTGAAACGCGCGATCACCGGCTTTCATCTCGACAAGGTTGGCGACTGGGTCGCGGATCTCGGATGCGGTCATGGCCAGCACGTGCGCCACCGGCCGCCTTTCGTGAACCGACCGTGGGTCGTGAGCGACGCCGGGCGCGAGGCGATGCTGGGCACTGAACTCGAATGCGTGAGCTGCGACCGGATGGAGTGGCCCGACGGGCTTGCCGCATATCGCCGGACCCCGGAGTTCGACGAGACGACGATCCCGAGCGGGCTCCGGTTCGAGCACGCTACGAAGCACGGTGTATGGGCCCGAATCCACGTGGTCTCTGGAACGCTCCGCTATCAAGTGGGCGCCCCGATCCACAGGTCCTTCCCGATCGGGCCGGGATCGAGCGCGGTCATCGTCCCGAAGGTTCGGCATCGGGTGGAGCCGGAGGGACCGGTTCGATTCTTCATCGAGTTCGCGCGGGCGCTCCGCAACACCTGACGATCTCGGCGTCGATATCGAGCTGGCCAATGCGGTGCAGCCGCTGCGCTCGCCACACCTCGGGCCGAGCGGGGGCAGTCGTAACCCCTTCAGGCAAGAGGCGCCTGCTCTGTGCCGGCAGCGAATATCCGCATGCTCGGAGAGGTCGGGCCACGCGCACAAGGTCGCTTTGAGCACGCCGTTCTCCATCGTCACCTCGATATCCTTTTGTCAATCAGGCAGGAATCCTGCCAGCCATTCCCGCCTACGCCCCGAAACACGATTCACGACCCGATTTCGTGGGTCATTCAGCACTCCGGGCGTCACATTGCGGCGGTTCTAAGGGTGTCCTCGGAATTGGGGAGCCTCTGAACAATCTCCCTTGAACCTGTTTGAAACGCTTCGGACTTCGAACAGTCAATCGGTTACCATCGACTCCAGAACCCTGACAAGAATTTTTCAGAGGCTCCCTAGGTGTCGTCATGAGTGATGTTCATCTGTCCTATCTGTCGAACTCACTCGATGGTTCTTGGAGGCGACTCATGGGATTGGCTCATCGGCGTCACGACATTTCGGACAGGGTCTGGCTGTTGCTGGAGCCTCATCTGCCTGGTCGAGCGGGAAGTTGGGGTGGAGTGGCACAGGATAATCGACGGTTCCTTGACGTGGTCCTCCGGATTGTGCGCACCGGCGCCCCCTAGCATGATGTGCCGCCAGACTATGGAGACTGGAAAAATACCCATCGTCGGTTCTGTCGCTGGCGGGACAAGGGGCTCTGGGGAGCGTTGCTGGAGCCTCTGGTGGATGAACCGGACGATGAGCGGCTGATGATTGACGCCCGTCATCTCAAGGTACATCCCCGTGCGAGCGGTGGCACTCAGGCGATGGGTTGCACAAAAGGGGGCTGAACACGACACTGCACTTGGCTGTGGACGCACATGGGATGCCGGTGCGGGCGTTGGTGACCGAGGGGACGGCAGCAGATTGCAGTCAAGCGGTCGAGCTGATTGTAAGGGATAGAGGCCGAGTCCTTGTTGGCGGACAAGGCCTGTGACACGACTGCCATCCTGTCTTAGGAGGGTAGTGTAAATTCAGACTTCCTGACCTTTTGGCGTTGACGCTGCCGGACGGCGTGCCGCGAGCCCCTTGAAGTCTGCCACTTTTCGGCCGTTGCGGGCCGATTTTCGGTGGCAGTCGCAGCCGATGTCGTATATTGTAATATGACACTATATACGCGGCCTCAGCCATGCCCATGACCCTCCCGCTGTGCTCCCCAGAGGCGGTTCCGATCGGCAACAGCTGCTTCGCCGTCCTGATCTCGGACGACACCTTCACCTACTTCTCAAACCTCGTTCCCTTCGCCAGCCACCCCGCCGATGACCGCGCCGCGATGCTCATGCGCATCGGCCGCCTCGCGGTGATCAGCGCGCTCTCGCCGCAGGATCTGGCCGACGCGTTCTGTGTCTCGCGCTCGACCGTGCAGCGAGCACGGCGGCGCTACCTGGCCGAGGGTGAAGCGGCGTTTCTGAAACCCCGGCGCGGGCGCGGGCCGTCGGTGTTCACGCCGGCGTTGGCCAAGAGGGCGACAGCGTTGCTGGAAGCGGGCCTGAGCGGCGCTGCGGTGGCCCGGGTTCTCGGCGTGTCGAAAGCCTCGGTCCACAAGTGGCGCCGGCCTATCAATCTCCCACTGTTGAGAAGGTTCCGTTCATTGGATGTTGTCCCATGCGTTGATGAAGTCGATTCCGGCTTTGTATCGCTGCCATGCCTGCCAGATTTTCTCGGTTCCGGGGAGGGGCTGTTGCTTGCTGGTATGGAAGCCTGCGACGCGTGCGAGGTCGACCACGACGGTGCGGATGTCGGGAGGCTTGCCGGGCGGGGCGCGGATGATGCGATGGTATCTGAGCCAGACTTAGAGGACGTTGATTTCGTGCTCGGTGAAGCGCTCGCGCGCGGGCATGTGAGGCTTGTCGCGGGCGAGGCGTTCGAGGTCCATGACGCGCCATGCGGTGACGCCGTCGAAGGCGAGACACTTTCGCAGGTCGTCGGCGTCGTCGAGCCTGCGATCCTCGACGCGGGTGCCGACCTTGAGGATCCTGAAGTATTCCTCGACGGTCCAGCGCGCCTCGTACCAGGCAACGATGCGCCGGGCGTTGTCGATGTCGGCCTCGCCCTCGGTGGTGAGCAAGAGCCAGTGGAGCGGCTTGCAGCGCTTCGGCGGGTCGGGTTCCTGGACCGAGACGGCGAGCATGGGCAGCGGCGCCTGGTTGGCCCTGTTCCTCGGCGGCGCGAGTTCGACGCCGGCGGCGCGCAGGTCGAGGCGGGCCTTGCGCCTGCGGCGTCTGCGGGGACCGCCGCAGGGGAGGCGTTCGATGGTTTTCGTCCCCAGCACCGGCTGCGCCGCCACGACGTCCCACAAGTCCGGTGTCTTGCCGTCGACGACAGCCCGGCGCTGCCGGCCGCGGTCGGAGCGGATCAACAGCCCGTCGCCGCTCTCGCGCGCCTTGCAGAACATCTCCCATATGTCGCCCTCACGGTCGCAGACCGTGACCACGCGGGTGTCGGGACAGGCCATCGCGAGCTGCCCGGCGCTCTCGAGCCGGCGCAGCCAGCGCACGCTCTCCGGCTCGGCCTCGCCGGCCGCGTCCGCGCCGTCGCGCTGGGTGGCGTTGAGTTCGAACACCCCGAGCGGACGCCGGGTTTCGCTGATCGCAAGCCCGACATGGGCGAGGATCCCCCTTGTTCCCGAGCCGCCGCCGCCGAGGTCCACCAGGCCCGTGGTCTTGCGGTGGCCGTTGTAGTTCAGCGTCGTGGTGTCCTGGATGGCGAGGACCACCGGCTCCAGCCGGCAGCGCTCGACCGTCGCCTCGCGGTGGGGTTGAAGAATGTCGTCCATCTTGATCCTGTCGTTGGACAGCAGCCGGTAGGCGGCCTTCTGCTCCGCCTCTGCGGGGAAGATCACGGGCAGGGACGCACCGGGGGCATTCTCCCATGCCCGGCCCATCGCCAACAGCCGCTTGCGCAGGCGGCCGTCGGGATGCGAGCTGCGGCCGTACTCGAAGTCGGCCCAGTCCGCGCCTTTGACCCGGCAGGGCTCGGGCGTCGTGCCGAGGATGGGCGCCGGCTCCCGGCACAAGGCGTCCCGCCAGCCCTCGGCCAAGGGCTTGATCCACACCGATTTCGGCGCCGCCGCGCGGCGCCCCGGCGGAGACCCCGAGGTCCGCTCGGCGCAACACTTCCAGCCCGCCGCGCGGTAGCAGGTGCCGCGCCGCTCGGGACCCACATAATACCAAGCGCGCTCCAAATTGACTCACCATCCCAATATGTTGGGGTGACGGTCCGGACGACCTTCATAGACTGTGGTGATCGACTCACCAGCGCCGGAGGATGACGATGAGTGCGGCAACGCCGATAACCTGGACGGCACACACAGCGGACGAGCTCCACGCGCTTTCGAGGCACTGCGGGGACGCGAAGCAAGCGTCGCGCGCGCGTGCGCTCGCCATGATCATGGAGGGTGCGTCTCGCACGGAGGCGGCTCGGGCGCAGGGCATGGAGCTTCAAATCCTGCGCGACTGGGTGTTGCGCTACAACACGGAGGGCTTCGACGGCCTCGCGGATCTCCCGCGCGGCGGGAGCGAGGGCCGGTTGACGGACGCGCAGATCGCCGAGATCGGCGCCTGGATCGAGGCGGGTCCCGAGCTTGAGCGGGACGGTGTGACGCGCTGGCGCGTTCAGGACATCTTACGGAAAATCGAGGAGGCCTTCGGGGTCATCTATACGGAGAGCGGTGCCCGTATGATGCTCCGAAGGGCCGGGTTTCGCTTTGTCTCGGGGCGGCCGGTCCACCCCAAAGCCGACGCGGAGCGGCAGAGGTCGTTCGTGGCGGAGTTCGAGGCACAGTTGACGTCGGCGCTCAGCTCTGAGGCGCTGGCGGGTCCGATAGAAATCTGGTTCCAGGACGAAGCGCGCATCGGCCAGAAGGGGATGACGACACGGGTCTGGGCGAATGGGAAGCAGCGTCCGCGCATCCTGCGCGACCATCGCTATGGCTACGTCTATCTGTTCGGCGCCACCTGCGCAGAGCGCGGCGTCGGCATCGCCCACGTGGCGGACAGGGCGAACACGGCGTCGATGAACGAGCATCTGGCGGCGATCGGCGCGGCCGTGGCGCCGGGTGCGCACGGCGTGATTGTGCTGGACGGGGCGGGCTGGCATCGCTCGGGCGACCTTCTCGTTCCCCCCAACCTGACGCTCGTGCATCTGCCGCCCTACAGTCCGGAACTCAATCCGATGGAGCAGATCATTCTGTTCCTGAAATCGAACCGCTTCGCCAACCGCGTGTTCAAGGATGTCTCCGCCCTGAGGGACGCCTGCTGGACGGGGTGGCAATGGCTGACCGACCAGCCCGACGTCATCACCAATACGACCCGGCGCAGCTGGGCCGTAGCCCCATCGTGCTGATCCCGATGCCTCACTGTATCGGTTCATATGACTTGCGTTTGGTATAAGTGTAGGCGGCCAACGGCACGGCCCCATGCGCCGCCGGCCAGTCGCCGGCCAGGCGCGCCGTCGACAGCGCCAGCACATGCGACGCCAGATTGTCGACCCGGACGCCGGGCAGCAGGAGAAAGCGATGCTGGTTGACCAGCTGCGTCAGGTTGGCGACCCGCGCCGCAGCCGACCAGCCGATGAAGGCGTCGCGGGCCGCCTGATGCCAGCTCGCGGCGCAGAAGCCGATGCCGCCAAGGCGGCCGTGAACCGACGAAACGATCCACCAGTTCAGCACCGCACCCGGCCTTCGCGACCACCCCTGCGGATGATGGCTCTCCATCATCTCCCGCCACGAGCGCTTGTCCGCCGCATCGCCGACCGGGACCAGCGTGACCTCCCCAAGCTCCGACAGCCCGCACCTCAGTTCCAGGTCCGGATAGCCCCGCTCGACCTCGCCGCCCACCGTTCCCGGCGTCCGGCACGGCATCGCCCGCGCCTCGGGCAACGAAATGCCCACCTTGTCCGCCAGCCGCGACAGAGCCTTGCTCGCTTGGGCAAGACACGGAACGCCCCGAGGGTTGCGCCAGTTCTCGCGCTCGCACAACTCGCGCGCCAGCGAATGGCGCGTCCGGCCCGTCTCGCCGGACGCCCCCCTTCAGCCACTCAATCGTACCGGCGCTGAAATGCCGAAGCCCAATCTGCATGCCCAGAACATGCAGAACCGGCATTACCTTGTTAACTGTGTCCTATTGAAAGGCGCCGGCGGGGGCTGATCGGCAAGGCGGTGTGCGCGCAGGAGCCCGCAGGCTCGGCAGTGGGTGCGCCATGCGAGGCGCGTGTCGCTGAAGAGGCTGGCGGCGCAGCCGGGCCCGAAGCGGGCGAAGCGCAGCCCTTGGCGGACACGGCGCAGAGCGGGGAGCCAGGTCCTCTCGACGCCGGGACGCAGACGGATCGCAGCGCGCGCGACCGGCCGGCGCCGATGGGGCGCGCGACCTGCGATGTCTCGGGCCGGGTGCTGGCCAGCAGCGGGCAGGCGGGACCGGTCGAACCGCAGTTCGCCAGCGCCGCCCGCGGCGTGCGCTCAGGCGGCGTTCTCACCGCCCTGCCGGCCCTGCTCAAGGAAGGTCTGCTGGCCGCGAGCGACGCCCTGCCGCTCCTGCCCAAGGGCTATTACGGCCTGAACACGATCCTGCTTTTCCTGGCCTTCATGACCCTGGCGCGGGTACGCAACCCCGAGAGTTTGCGCTATCGGTCGCCGGGCGAATGGGGCGCCATCCTCGGCCTCGACCGTTGCCCCGAGGTCAAGACCCTGCGGCGCAAGATCGCTCTGATCGCCAACGACGAGGCCGGCGTGCGGGCTTGGCAGCGCGCCCTTGCCAAGCGCTGGCAGGCCGACGAGCCGGAGCTCTGGGCGACGCTGGCCGTCGACGGGCACGTCAAGGTCTACGCCGGCCGCAAGGGACGCCTGCCGAAACACTTCGTCTCGCGCCAGAAGCTGTGCCTGCCGGCCAGCACCGGCTACTGGATCAACGCCCTGGGCGGCAAGCCCCTGCTCTGTCTGCATAAGACGCTGGATCCGAAGATGGTCGCCGCCATCGAAGCCGACGTGGTGCCGGCGCTGCAGGACCTCGGGATCGTCGACGCCCAGGCGCCGGACCTGACCGCAGAGGCGCCCGGCCACCCCGCGCTCACCCTGGTCTTCGACCGCGAAGGCTGGAGCCCGGATCTGTTCCGCCGGCTGGCGAGGCGCGGCATCGCCTGCCTGACCTGGCACAAGAACTTCGGCGGCGAGGATTGGCCGGTCGAGGACTTCGGCGCGACGACCGTTCCCATTCACGGACCGGCGACAAACCGCACCGCCTCCGTGCGGCTGGCCGAAAAGCCGGTGACGTTGCCGAACGGCTTCAGGGTGCGCCAGATCCGCCGCCTGCTGGACAACGGCCGTCAGATCCCCTTCATCGTCACCGATCCGCACAAACCGATGAGCGAGGCCGCAGGCGCCATGTTCTCGCGCTGGTCGCAGGAAAACTTCTTCAAGTACATGCGCGACGAGTTCAATCTCGACGCCCTGCCGACCCACGAACTCGAGCCTCTCGATCCCGACACCATGGTCGTAAACCCGCTCCGGCGGGCCTATGACAAGGCAATCCGCAGCGCCGAACGCCGGCTCGCCAGCCTGCGCAACCGGAGCGCCGGCGCGGCCAGGAAAAAGAGGCCGAAGGCGCAGCTCAGGAGAGAAGTCAGCGACCTCGAGGGTGCCCTCGAGATCGCCAGGGCCAGCCGCAGGAACGTGCCGAAGCACTGTCGAGCCGGCGACCTCGACGAAGACCAACAGCTCGATGCCCTGCCCTCACGCGACCGCCGCCTCCTCGACATCATCCGCATGATCGCCTACCGCGCCGAAACCCGCATGATGCTCCCCGTCATGCAGGGACAAGGCAAGAAGCCTCATCCCCGGAAACTGCTTCAGGCTCTCATGACCGCCGACGCCGACATCCTGCCGGACCCCGCCAACGGCGTTCTCCGGGTCCACATTCTCGGCCTCGCAAATGACGCTTGCGACCGCCAGATCGATGCCCTCCTGAACAAGCTCAACGCCACCGAAACGCTCTTCCCCGGGACCGATCTGCGCATGGTCTACGAGATCGACGCAGCCCCGGAACCCACCCAGCCGGTGTCACACCAAATCACTAGAGGTCAGGAAGTCTGAAATTATATGTCCATTTGTACGCGCCTGTGTTCTACTCCCTTCGATGCGCCGCAATCTTGAACTCGAAGCGACAATCGTTGAGAAGTACGCGGTGGTCGAGGCGTATCTCGACGAGCGTGGGCGCCGTATGTGGGCGGCGACGGGGTCGCGTGTCCTCGGGTATGGAGGCGAGGCTCTGGTTTCGGATGCGACGGGGCTGTCGCGCCCGACCCTTCGCAAGGGGCGCGGGGAGCTGGAATCGGGCGGCGCCGCGGTCGGGCGCATTCGCCGTGCGGGCGCGGGGCGCCCGCGTATCGAGCAGTCCCAGCCCGGCATCAAGAAAGCGTTGGAGAGGCTCGTTGACCCGTTGCCTTGCGGCGCCCCGCAGTCGCCTTTGAGATGGACATGCAAGGGTCGGGCGAAGCTCGCCGCGGCGCTGTCGCGCGCGGTCTGGAAGGTGAGCTCGACGCCGGTGGGACGATTGCTGCACGAGCTTGGCTATCGGTTGCAATCGGTGCGCAAGAGCCCCGAAGGGGCGTCGCACCCGGACCGCAACGCCCAGTTCGAACCTATCAATGCGAAGGCGGATGAGTGTCTCCAGCGCGCCCGACCGGTGGTCTCTGTCGACACGAAGAAGAAGGAGCTGGTCGGGGATTTCAAGAACGCGGGGCGCGAGGGGCAGCCCGAGAAATCCATGGTCCACGACTTTCCCCAGGATGCCGCAGGCAAGGCGATCCCCTATGGCATCTATGACATGGGCCGCAACGACGCATGGGTCAGTGTTGGATGTGACCATGACACCCCTGCATTCGCGCTCGCCTCGCTTCGGCGGTGGTGGGAGGAGAGGGGCCGCAGCCGTTACCCTGAGGCTCGCGAGCTGTTCATCACTGCCGATGCGGGGGCAGCAACGGCTACCGCTTGCGCGCGTGGAAGCAGGGGCTACAGCAATGTGCCGACGACACGGGAGTGCGCGTACACGTCAGCCACTTCCCGCCCGGCACCAGCAAGTGGAACAAGATTGAGCACCGCCTGTTCTGTCACATCACGCACAATTGGCGAGGCAAGCCATTGCGACCCTTCGACACCATCGTCGATCTGATCGGCACTACGCGCACCGACGCAGGGCTTCGGGTCAGAGTTGAGCTCGACACGGGGGAGGACCCGAAAGGAGTGACGGCGACGAAGGCGGAAATGGAAGCGCTGTCTCTACATCGCAACGAGTTCCACGGTGACTGGAACTATGAACTTCACCCGCGGTGAAATTGGAAACTTGACCCAGGTTGGCACTTTTTTTGTTCTGCTGTCCTTTATCGCTTTGATATGGGGTGATATTTTCTCGGCCGATTTCAACATGGCCCCACATTTTGTTGGATTCTGTCAGCGCGTCAGGCGGGCCCTCCTGCGGTGGATGGCGGGTTCCACGCCCGCCGCCGAGGAGATGTCGGCACCCTCGGCGGCCGGGCGCGTGTCCTGGCGGTTGACGATCAACGTGCCGTCGGTCTGGCGCAGGCGCGTGGTGATCCGCACCCAGGTCCGCATACCGTCGCGGACCGATGCCCAGCACTTGTGGATGCCTCGCGCGGCCAGCCGGGTACGGATCAGATGCACGGCGTGATAGGCCAGCACCGCGATCAGCAGGTGGGCCGCGATGCGACGGTCGAGCTGGTGCCAGATCGGGCGAAGGCCGAGTTCGGATTTCAGGCTGCGGAAGGTGGCCTCGATGTCGGTGATGCGCCAGTACGTCCGAAGGATCGTCTCGATATCCCAGTCGATGTGGCTGGTGCGCAGCACATAGGCGCCGGCGCCCTCATCGGCCTCGTCGTATAGCGGCCTGCGCTTGAAGCGAACGGCAGACGCGTTGGCGCCGGTGTCCGCCTTCTCGAGCGTGATCTCGTAGTGCCTGGCGACCGCGGAGAAGCGCTGCTTGAGGCGGCCTACGCTCTCCAGCACCTTGTCGTAGCGCTTGAGGCGGCCCTTGACCGGGAGGCCGCTGTGGAGCCTTTCCAGCGCCGCCTCGAAGCGGTTCCTCCTCAGGCCGAGGATCGAGGTCTCGGCCTTCTTCTTGCCCTCGCTGACGACAGAGAGCCGCGCCTCGCCGTCCTCGCTTGCGAGGCGCCAGGCGCGCACCTCGTGGTGCGCGCTGGTGATCAGCAGCGCCTCGGGCCCGCCCTCGGGCGGCGGCGGTTTGCCTCCCCGGCTGACCGCGATCCAGTCGTAGCCCGGCTCGCCCAGCCACGCGATGTTCTCCTCGGTGGCGATGCCCGCGTCCATGACCACCATGGGCTTGGGCGCCGTGCCGCCGCACACCGCCTCGAGCCTGACCAGCGCGTCCTCCAGCGTGCCCGGCTCGCTCACGTTGCCCGGCAGGATCTCGCAACTGCGCGGGAAGCCTGCACCGTCGAGCGCCAGCGCCAGCGTGATCAGCGGACAGTCGTCGCGCTTCTGCTTGGAGCGCCCGAAGCGGGGACGCTCGCCGTGCGTGTGGCCGTGATAGTGAAGGTTGGTGAGATCGTAGAAGGCGATGGTGTCGGGGATGTCGAGCAGCGAGCGCTCACGGTTGAACAGCTCCCGCTGGATGGCGGCGCGGTGGCGCCAGAGGAGGTCGCCGATGCGGTAGAGCGTCTTGCGCCGCAGTGCCTTGCGGTCGCCCTCCAGGTCGAGACGTTCGGCGGTCGCACTGTCGCGGCGCAGCCAGCGGCTGGTCTCCCGCTCGCTGGCGGGATGGACCATCCTGGCGACGACCAGCGCGCTCGCGATGCGCCCTTCGCGGCCCTTGATGCCCAGGTCGTGGAGGATGTCGGCGAAGCCGAGATCGTCGAGGGCCTTGAGGCACAGGCGCTCGCAGCCGACCGTGCGCGGGGTCTCGTGCTCCAGGGTATCGAGGTCGACGGTGGCGAGGTCGGGCTGGCGCGCCTCTTCCTGCGTCGCTTCGGTGCGGAACCCCCTGGCCCTGAGCTTGGCGACGATGTCCTCGGCTGCGGCCTGCACGTCCGGCGCGGCTTGGAGCAGCGGCGGGCGGCCGTGGAGCAGCGCCTCGGCGAGTTCGGTGACCTCCTTCCACCTCTCGCGCGGGATCGGATAGTGGGTGCCGAGATTGAGCAGCGTCCTGTGGCGCACCCTGTCGCCGACGCGCTGGGAGAGCATCAGCCGGTGGCTTCGCACGGGCTTGCCGTCCTTGTCGGTGTGGGTCTTGGTGGCCTTGATGTACATGGCGCAGGCGAAGGGTTGGCGATGTGTTGCGCAGACACGCTCGCCGGCGCGCCTGGCAAGGGGGATATCGACGCAACGACAAAGTCCTGGCCCCACAAACGACTTCCGGGCGCCCACATCCGACATATAGAAGTTCAGGCGATGGAAGACCCCAGTATATGGTGCTCTCAGGCCGCAAACATCCCCCGATCAGGCACGGTCAGTGGAAAAAACTGCCAACTTGGGTTAAATTCGATCAAGCTCCTTATTGTGAGGAGCATGAAGTCATTTCGGTGGTTCCGCGAAGCGCAACCGCCAGCACCCCAGAGCGTATGATGTCCCTCTCTACCGGCACCGGCATTTGGTGGAGAACGCCTTTCTGTGGCTCAAGCGCTGGCGTGGGATTGCCACGCGATACGCCAGGAATCCCGCATCGTTCCTTGCCGCGGTGCAGATTCGGTGTCTGGCGCTCTGGGCTGGCATTTCGTGACGACACTATCTAGTATTCAACTGAGACTTCCGCACTGAACTCTTTGCTTGGGAAACAAACGTACTCGCCAAACTGACTTCCAAAACCGCTTGACCTTGCCCAAGGCGGTTGTCGCCGCCGTGGAAGCTACGGAATATCTGGACGTGACGACCGAGAATGGCCGAATCTGCGAGCGCCTGTGAGCGTCTACTGCGCCGAGGGTAGGCGTACGAAGTTTGGCGACCTTGGGTTGTCGGAGTCTGATGTGACCAACGCGATTGCCTAGACCCGATCAGGCAAATGACGTCGGCGCCGTGGTCATAACACGAATATCCTGGTTTCAACGCTTCTGTACTGCCCAGCACGTTGGCACTGCTGTGCAACACCCCGCGCCATCATGGTCGCATCCATCCTGTCGTCAGCCGGAAAACCACAGCCGGACCGACCCGTGTTCTCGTTTATTCCATGTTCGCACTGAACGCCAACGAGCAGCACGACCTTCTCGACGGCTATTCCCCGTTCTGCGAAACCGTCGCCGTCCCGGAACCGCTATCTGGAATCCCCGAATGCCACGACCCTTTCAACCAGCCATTTCTTGAATTGGCACTCGCCGGCAGTGCGATGCGCTAGTGTCCTGATTCCAAAGTTCGTACCGTTATGATGTTGCGGCTGCAGCGGTTTCGAGGGTCCTGAGGCAGAAGCGCTTGATGGACGCCAGGATTTCATCGGCTGTCTTGTGCCAGCGGAAGGGCTTGGGGTCCTCGTTGACGGTGTCGATGTACCCGGTGATCGCCTGCTCCAGCTCGACGGTCGATCGGTGAACCCCGCGCCGGATCTGCTTCTCTGTCAGATCGGCGAAGAAGCGCTCGACTTGGTTGAGCCACGAGGCAGAGGTCGGGGTGAAGTGAACATGCCAGCGCGGTCGCCGGGCGAACCCGTCGCGGATCGTCTTCGTCTTGTGGGTCGAGTAGTTGTCCATGACGATGTGGATCTCGAGGTCGGGCGGCACGTTGGCCTCGACGTGATCCAGGAACTTGCGGAACTCCACGCTGCGGTGGCGCCGATAGCACTGTCCGATGACCTTGCCTGTGGCGACGTCAAGGGCTGCGAAGAGCGAGGTCGTGCCGTTGCGCTTGTAATCGTGAGTGCGCCGCTCGACCTGCCCCGGGCGCAGCGGCAGCAGCGGCTGGGTGCGATCGAGGGCCTGAACCTGCGATTTCTCGTCCACGCAGAGGACCATGGCATGCTGCGGCGGGTCCACGTAGAGCCCCACGATGTCGCGCGTCTTGTCCACGAAGTAGGGGTCTGCCGAGAGCTTGAAGGTCTCGCTCCTGTGCGGCTGAAGGGAAAAGGCTCGCCAGATGCGATTGACCGTCGACGGCGCATACCCCGTCGCCTGCGCCATCGAGCGCGTGCTCCATTGGGTCGCGTCACGAGGCTTCTCCTCAAGCGTCTTGCGCACCACCTCGGCCACGGCGTCGTCATCGATGCGCCGGGGACGGCCGGAGCGCGGCTCGTCGTCAAGCCCGTCAAGACGATGCTCTGCGAAGCGATTGCGCCACTTCCTGGCGGTCTGGCTGGTCACGCCCAGCACGCTCCCAATCTGCACATTGGTAAGCCCTTCGGCCGCCAGCAGCACGATGTGCGCCCGATCGGACAGGCCTCGCCAGACTTTGCGCCCGCGCGCCAGCCGCTCAAGCTCGTTGCGCTCGTCCGCGCTCAGCTTGATCTCCACCGAAAGTCGCATCACCATGCCCCCCGAATCGACACCACCCCCTTAACAATACGAACTTTGCGTACAGGACACTAGTGACAGGCGACGCCGATATCCTGACTCTATCAGAGATGTTTTCAGTACCCATTCTGTCTCCCACCACGTTCAAATGGATGCTGTCTTGCGAGGAAACACAGAAAAGTGATTACTTGCGGCATATCGAAATGACCCCAGAGCGTTCCGCCAGACAAATCCGGCGACAAGCATTCGGAAACAATCGGCGGCGGACCTTCAACCCGTAGAATACGCCACGACGCAATCGAACGGTTACAGGAACAACTTGCCGCTCTGCGCAGGGCCTGCCAGTTCGAAACAAACGAACGGCGAATTGAGCCTGATCAATTGGAACTTGGAAAAACTCGCAACAGGCACGGGCTGATAACCAGCCGGACAAAATATCCGCAAAGCTCCAGCCGGGGTGGATCCGGTCCCTATCCGCCGTGACGCAAGACGCGCCCGGACCGGGCACCGGTCGCAGCGCCGGCTTCCCGCACCACGCGTCCGTTCACAATCACGTAGTCGATACCCGCCGCAGGCGTCACCGGATTATCGAACGTCGCACGATCAAGCACCGTATCGGCATCGAAAACCGTGATATCGGCGCAAGCGCCCGGCCTTATCACGCCCCGGCCGGCAAGACCGAAAGTCTCGGCCGAATATCCGGTCATCCGGCGCACCGCCTCTTCCAGCGAAAACAACTTGAGATCACGGCAATAATGACCAAGCACCCGCGGGAACGTTCCCCATAGCCGGGGATGGGGATGTTCGTCATGCGGCAGACCATCCGAGCCGATCATCGCGTTCGGATGCGAAAGAATCCGCTGAACATCCGCCTCATCCATCGCGAAATACACCGCGCCCGCCGGCTGCAAGCGCGCCGCCGTCTCATAAATGTCGCATCCGAACTCCTCGGCAATCTCCGAAAGTTCGCGTCCGGCCAGATCGGGGCGCGCCTTCGACCAGGTGATCAGGATACGCTCGGAGACCTGAATCGAGTCTTCCTTCAGGACCGTCGAAGACGCGACATAAGGATAAACGTCGAAGGCAATACCGTGATGATCATCTCCGGCAATATGACGGTCGAAATGCGCCAGGGTCTCCCGCGATTTCCCGAACTGGTTACGGCCATGGACCTTGTGATGCGAAACCACCACCGGCGACCGCGACTCCCGACCGATACGGAACGTCTCGTCGAGCGATCGGATCACATGATCGCCTTCATCGCGCATATGCGTGACATAGCGGGCCCGATGCGCCTCAAGCGCGGTGGCAATCTCGACCACTTCTTCGGTCGGCGCCATGATCGCCGGCTTGTAGAACAGACCGGTCGAGAATCCGACCGCTCCCGCCCCTAGCCCGTCCTCGAGCAAACCGCGCATGCGCCGGACCTCGTCACCATCGGCAGCACGGTCGAGACTGTCCATGGTTGCAACCCGCAGGGTCGAGTGGCCAACCAGAAATGCGCAGTTGACCGCCGGCGGCGCAGTTTCGACATCCCTCAGAAACCCGTCGAAGGTTTCATAACGAAACGCCCCTTCGGCGCCGATCAGGTCTAGCGGCGGCGGCGGATTGTCTATAACCAGCGGTGCCAGACTGACCCCGCAATTGCCAACGACCACCGAAGTCACACCCTGACTGACCTTCATGTCCATCAACGGATTCGCCATCAGGGCGCGATCGTCATGGGTATGAACGTCAACGAACCCCGGCGCGACGATGCGGTTCGCCGCATCGATCACGCGGCCAGCCATTGTCGTCGAAAGGTCACCGACTGCCGTAATCCGATCATCGGTGATCGCCACATCAGCTCGTGAACGCATGCCGCCAGAGCCATCGATCACGTCGCCGCCCTTTATCAGAATGTCACAGGATCTCGTTCCGGCCATGATCTCGTTCTCTCCGCAGATAGCACTGACTAAAGGGTTTCGACGAGTTTGCGCATGCCCTCGCCGAGCGTTCGGAAACTCGCCTGCAGGATAAAACGGTCCCAGCCGATGCAAAAATGACGAACGCCAAGATCGATGTATCGCTTCGCCTGGTCTACCTCGGCAATCTCGATGCGCGGGGCGACCCCGTATTCGATGCATTTGGCAATCACCCGCTCCTCTGCCGGACGGATCGCCGCGCTGAACATGAGATGCGGCTCGCCACGCGAAAACCCGTAATCGGCGGGCCCCCATTGCACCAGATCGACACCCTTGTCGCGAGCCGCTGTCAGAACCGCATCAATATCCTCAACGGCTGCGTTCTTCTCTAACATCACCGCGAAGACGACCGATTCGAGATCCTCGATATAACCGTCCGGCGCGTAGGCCGACAGCGCCGGACGCCGGATCTTGACCCCCATCATACCGTCGGCGCCTGGTGTGTCGGGCCGGATCGTCCGACGACATGTGACAATATCGTCGGCGGTGCGGATATCGGTGAACAACACCGATTTGAACCCGGCGCCGAGCGCGGCCTGAGCCCAGAATCCCTGACTTTCCTGATCGACCTTGATCATCAGAGGCAAATTGCCGCATTGCCCGGCCCGCGCCAGATGATAAAGCAGGCGCATATCCAGAACCGAGTATTCGGCGCCGAACTCCGCATAGTCGAACAGGCCGATATCACCAATCAATTCCGGAATGTCGGGATCGGCGAACAGAAAATGGGTTGCGATGGTCGGTTTGCCGGCAGCCAGCGCCTGCCGGAACGTGTTCGACATGATCATGGCCTTGTCGTTCCTTCTGAAGCGATCGCTGACTGTCCGCCGGGTTCGCTCGTCAAGAGCGCGGGCGGATCTTCGACGCCGTAGACCGCATGGGCCGCTGCCTCCGTGACATAACCGTCGAGAATGTCCGCCCGCAGGGCGGCCCGGTCGCGGCCTGACGGGGGGCCGTAGCCCCCGGAGCCCGGCACGCGGAGATGAATCTTGCCACCATCGGAAACATCGAACCCACCCTTGCCTGGTGCCGGACGGGTATGGCCTGCGACGTCTTCGGACCAGATTTGTGCTGCCGCGCCGGCCGAACCGCCGTGCAGACCAAACGGCGCGGAGCGGACGCGTTCGAGACACACCGCCGCCCGCGTTCGGTGACCGAGCACGGTCCAGGTTCGGTGAGCCGCCAGACCACCGCGCCAAGTGCCGGCGCCGCCGCTGTCCGGCGTCAGCGCATATTCGTCGACGCGCAGCGGGAAACTCATCTCCAACACCTCGATCGGCGTGTTCATGGTGTTCGAGATCCCGCTGGCCACGGCATTCACGCCGTCTTTCACCGGGCGAGCACCGAAACCGCCCTTGATCGTCTCGTAGCTGACATAACGCTGGCCGTCGCGCGGATCCTTGCCGCCGAAGGTGATGACGGCCGACGTACCCTGCGAGCAGGCCATCACATTATCGGGCCAGAATGGCGCCACCGCGCCGAAGATCATGTCGCAGATCCGGTGCGAGACCTCGTGATTGGCGTAGACGACCGGTGCCGGAAACGCCGCATTGAGCATACAACCCTCCGGTGCCGTCACCGAAACGGTCCGCCAGCACCCGGAATTGGGCGGCGCCAGTCCTTCCGGATCGACAATGGTCTTGAGAGCGCAATAAACGCCGGACGTGGTGACTGACAACGGCGCATTCATCGGACCTGCGACCAACGGATCAGTGCCGGTAAAATCGATGGACATGCTGTCGCCATATTTGCGGACCCGCATCCGGATCGTGATCGTCTGATCCTCGGTCTCTCCGTCTTCAATGATTCCATCCCCGTCGCAGAAATCTTCAAAACTGCCCTCCCCGTCCGGCAGCCGCGACAGCAGGGTCCGCATCATTCGTTCGGAATAGTCCATGACCTCGTCCATCGCCCGGAGCAGGGTTCCGGTTCCGTATTTTGTCGCCAGTGTCCGCAGCCTTTGCACGGCGCGGCGGTTCGCCGCCACCTGAGCGCCGAGATCGCCACGCCGCTCGGCCGGTGTCCGCACATTGGCAAAGATGATGCCATCGACATCCCGGTTGAGCTCGCCGGCCACGTAAAGACGGGTTGGCGGCAAGCGCAGCCCTTCACCGTAGATTTCGGTCACCGCGCCATAGCTGCCGGGCGTCGCGCTGCCGACATCCGGCCAATGCGCCCGAACGCAGGCGAAGCCGATCAACCGGTCTCCATGGAAAGCAGGCGTGACAACATTCACGTCCGGCAGATGGCTGCCGCCAAAATACGGATCGTTATGGATGAACACGTCGCCGTCGGCGAATTCGTCGAACGCCGAGACCACCGCCTTCACTGCATCCGGCATCGAACCGAGATGGATCGGCAGGTCCGGGCCCTGCGCGACCATCTGACCTTTCGCATCGAAGATGCCGCAGGAATAGTCGCCCGCCACCTTCAGGATTGGTGAATAGGCGGTCTTGGCGAGGACGATCTTCATTTCCTCGGCCGCTGCATAAAGTGAGTTCCTGATGATCACGAACGTCGCGGCATCGAAACCGTGCCTGCCGGACTCAGTCATGAAACGTCTCCCCGAGTGAGAAGGACAAATCCGCGATCGTCCATTCGCGCCATCCACAACGGCGGTACAACGATCGTCGAGTCGAGAGATGCGATGATGACGGGACCGACAAGGCTCTCACCCGGCGCCATCCGGTCACGGTCGTGAATCGCCGTCTCGACCGCGCCGGCAACCCCGAACCAGACATCCCGCCTAGCCTTTTTGCTGCCCTGCCCGGCACCGGCCGGACTCTTCTGCGCAAGGACGAGATCAGGCAACCGGGCCGACGCCGAAAGCCTGAGAGTGACGATCTGGATTCGTTCGCTGCGATTGGCATGGCCGTAGGTCTGTTCATGCCGGTCGTGATACCGGTCGGACAGGTCAACGAGCGCCGCTTGATCGATCGCCGCCGATGCCGGTACATTCAGTTCATACGCCTGCCGGATATAACGCATATCCGCGCTGCGCTCCATGCGCCATTCCTCGGGCCCGATGCCGGTGCGTGTCAACATCTGTCGCGCTGTCGTTTCGAGATCCCGATAGACCGTTTCGAGAGCGGCCGGGTCGCACTCATCGAGTGCGGCAAAGAAGGTCCGGCCGTAGTCACGTTTGACGTCGGAGCCGACCAGTCCGAGCGCGGAAAACGCGCCGGGAACCGGAGGAACCACGACCTCGTTCATTTCCAGTTCTTCGGCAAGCGCTGCGGCGTGCAATGGTCCGGCGCCACCGAAACAGATCAGCGAAAAGGCTCTGGCGTCATGGCCGCGTTCGACCGAGACGATGCGCAGTGCCTCGGCCATGGCGTTATTGACAACAGTCACAATCGCCGCCGAGGCCTGTTGTAACGTAATCCCGAGCGGGCGAGCGATGTTTTCGGTGATCGCGGCCTCGGCGCGGGCAAAGTCTATCGGCAGGGCGCCGGCAAGCAGCGAGGTCGCGTCCAGCCGACCCAGAACAAGATTTGCGTCCGTCACCGTGGGCTCGATCCCGCCACGAGCATAACAGACCGGACCCGGTACCGCTCCGGCACTCCGCGGTCCAACCCGTAATGCGCCGGCCGGATCGATCCAGGCAATACTGCCGCCGCCGGCGCTGACTTCGGCAAGGTCGATGACCGGCACCCGGATCGGGTGCCCCGTGCCATGCAGCCAGCGTGACGCACTGCCGCCACCCCCGACCTCGTATTCCGGGGTCGTTTCGATTGCTCCGTCACGAATCAGGCTTGCCTTGGCAGTCGTGCCGCCCATGTCGAAAGACAGGAGGTCCGGCCGCCCGGTCTGCCGGCCCGCCAGCGCCGCAGCGATGACACCAGCGGCCGGTCCCGACTCCGCCACCATTGCAGGCAGACGCAAGCTCTCCTCGATCTCGAAAACACCGCCGCCGGACCCCATCACATAAGGTTCCGGCAGTCCCATGCCACAAACCGCATCCTTGAGGCGGGACAGATAGGAACCAAGCAACGGCGCAACATAGGCACAGACCGCCGTTGTGCTGGTTCGCTCGAATTCGCGGATTTCCGGCAACACTTCGCTGGACAGAAAGATCGGGATGTCAGGCAACGCCGCCCGCAGCCGTTCGCCCAACCGCCGTTCGTGGCTGTCGTTGAGAAAGGAGAAGAGCAGGGAAACCGCCACCACTTCGACATCGGCCGCCTTCAGCGCGGCGATCAGACCGTCGATTTCGTCTTCGGCCAGCGGAACGACGACCGTGCCGTCGGCGCCGATGCGCTCGGTGATTTCCATGCGATGGCGGCGCGCAACCAGAACCGATGGCGAGTCCTGGAACATGTCGTAAAGGTCGGCCCGGGCCGACCGCCGTAACTCGAGGATATCGCGGAAGCCCCGCGTCGCGACCATTCCAACCCGAGCGCCCTTTTCTTCAAGGATCGCGTTGGTGACAATGGTTGTCGCGTGAGCTAGGAGCGTTACAGCATCGGGCCGGATTTGAAACCGTTCGATCGCCTGGTCCAGGGCCGTGGTGACACCCTGAGCGAAATCCTCGGGCGTCGAGGACACCTTGGCTACGCCGATCGCTCCGTCAGCCTCGTCGACCACCGCAACATCGGTAAAGGTTCCGCCGATATCAACGCCAATACGCCAGGTCATGGGCAAGCTCCGTGTTTGGGACCCGTCGGAAACAGGCGGGAATGCCGAACGGATTCCCGTTCAACCGGATTGTTCATCATCCGCCACCGGCAGCAAGCCCTTTTCGGTCAGAACCCGTTCCGCGACCTTGATCGAGTCCACAGTCGCCGGGATTCCGCAATACGGGACCGTATGCAATAGAGTTTCGCGGATACCGCTTATGCACGTGGCTCCGGTGACACACGATGTTGCCCCGATGTCGACTATTCCCGGCACGCCAAACGCTACATGTGCGTTTCACCGGAGCCACGTGCATAAGCGGTTCGCGGATTTCTTCGACAGTACAGCCGTTATTGACCGCGCTGGTCAGGTGCAATTCCAGTTCGTGGGGGCGGTTCAGCGCGGTCAACATGGCGAGGCACAGCATGCTGCGGACCTTCGGTTCGAGGCCCGGCCGGCTCCGGATCATGCCGAAGGCGGCGGTTTCGGAGAACTTCCGCAACGGCGCGTTGAACGCGGTGGTCGACTCGTCGCGGCGCTGCAGATATTCCGCGCCGAGTGTTTCACCAAGAAGCCTGCGGCCTTGCTCGCGCACTGATTCCATCCGATTTCTCCCGTTCGTTTTCCCACTGTGACCTTCCGGGCAGAGTGGACGACCGCCTCCGGCCTGGTCCCAAAAGACGCGGAACATCGGCTAAACCATAATCGATACCATGCGGTGCGCGGAATCGTTATAGGAATAGTTCGATCATCTCCGTCCGGTCGCGAACGGTCCGGCGGGAAAATCAAGTACGGACGTAATGGGCGATGAGCAGCGACGGCACGGCACGACCGCCGAACAACATCGGCGGCATATACTGCATCCTGGCGGCGATGGCAGTGATCACGCTGCAGGACAGTGCCGTCAAATGGTTAAGCTCCGACTACGCGCTGCATCAGATCATGCTGGCGCGATCGATGCTTGGGCTAACGATCATTCTCGTGATATTGCGCCTCGAAGGCGGGCTGCGCATGGTCAAAAGCCGCGCGTTTGGGTGGCTTGTCCTGAGGGGCGGGTTTCTCGTGATGGCCAACATGGCCTTCTTCCTGGCCGTTTCGGCTATGCCGCTCGCCGAGGCGGTAGCGATCTTCTTCGTCGCACCGCTGTTCATCACGTTGCTCTCCGTTGTCGTCCTCGGCGAAAAAGTCGGGCCGCGCCGCTGGACCGCCGTGGTGGTCGGCCTCGCGGGCGTCGTGGTAATGACGCGACCCGGCACTTCCGTCTTCGAATGGGTAGCGCTGACGCCCGTCGCTGCCGCTCTCTGCTACGCCATGATGCACATGCTGTCGCGCAAGATCGGCCGGACCGACCGGGCATCGGTGATGGCGTTCTACGCCGAATCCACTTTCATCACCGCGAGTATCGCCATCGGCCTGTTGGTGGGCGACGGTCGGTTTTCGGGCACCGGAAACCCCAGCCTGGAGTTTCTCCTGCGTGCCTGGCGCTGGCCGGACCAGGCGGATTTGTGGCTTTTTGTCTGGTGCGGCGTCGCCAGCGGCATCGGCGGTTTCCTGCTGGGCCAAGCCTACCGGCTCGGCGAAGCGGCAAAGGTCGCTCCTTTCGAGTATGTAGCTCTTCCGATCGCGACCTTCTGGAGTTTCGCGATCTGGGGCGATGTTCCGGATGTCACGGCCAGCCTCGGAATGGCTCTCATACTCGGTACCGGCATGTACATCCTCTATCGGAGAAATCCTGGCAATATACGACCACGATTAACGCGATAGATCTCCGTCCGAGCATCTTCCGACATACCCATTCGACGTACATTTTAGGTCAGCATTCGGTTCACGAGTGCTCGATTGGGGTGACGCGAGGCTGGGTTCGTGACGCCGCATCCGTCCGCAAAATTGTAGCCGCCCAAGTCTGATTACGGGTTCTGCTCCCGACGGCCTGGTTCACGGCCCGGCCCGTTTTGCACTGGCGCGGATGACGAAACGCCTGAGCGCGGACTGGCAGGCGGCGTATGGCCATCCCCTGTTGCTGGCGGAACGTTTTGTGAACCCGAAGCCTTTCTCGGGAACCCTGTACGCGGCGACGAACTGGTGCCTCTTGGGCACCAGCAAGGGCTATGCGCGCAGCAACGGCCGCTATATCGAATCGCATGGCAATCCCAGGCAGCTTTATGGGATGCCGCTGCGGCGCGACGCCTGCCGCTAGTTGTGCGCTGGAACCTTCGCACACCGGGCGGTTGGATGACCAGGTGCGATTGCAGCAGTTTTCGACCCCGCTGCCGCTCGCCTATGCGGCACTCCGCGCCGCCGCCGTCCGGCTAGGCGACACCGTGCTGAAGCCGTCGACCGGCACCGGGATGCTCGCCGTGA
Source organism: Thalassobaculaceae bacterium (assembly GCA_963422445.2). GTDB lineage: Bacteria > Pseudomonadota > Alphaproteobacteria > Thalassobaculales > Thalassobaculaceae. The sequence continues at coordinate 5,229,247 of OY729512.2, read as the reverse complement.
TGGCGGAGTGCGCCATGGGAAGCTGCGCCGCCGGGCGCTTGCATCTGAACGAGATCGCGACCATCCCCGCCGGGCTGCTTGCGGGCTTGTTTCCCGGGACCTCCGTCACCCACCACAACGCTGAGGCCCTCACCGACTTCCTGCCGTATGTCCAGCCGACGGTAGTGCTGATAAACCTGCCGTTCTCGGCAACGCCCGGGATCGAGCGCATCCGCCACGACGCCGATCCGCGCCACATCCGCTCGGTCTTCTCGATGCTGCCACCTGGCGCAACGCCTTCGCCGACCGCGCCGCGCGCACCGTGTTCACCATCGTCATCGACGGGCGCGCCTGTGCTCGGCGCGGCACTGGCTTCGACACATGGCTCACCATCATCGAGCAGAGCACCGAGCCCGACGTCAACGGCCAGGCCCGCGCGACGACGCCCGCCGAGCTGCTCGATGCGGTCATTGAACAGGTGCCGCCACGTCTCGCCACCGAGTCCGAGCCTGTCCGGCACACGCCTGCTCCGTCACCGGCCGCGATCTGTTCGGCAATGCAGTCACGCCGCCGAAGACGCCGCGCAAGCCCGCTGCCTTAGATAGTGTCGTCACGAAATGCCAGCCCAGAGCGCCAGACACCGAATCTGCACCGCGGCGAGGAACGATGCGGCATTCCTGGCGTATCGCGTGGCAATCCCACGCCAGCGCTTGAGCCACAGAAAGGCGTTCTCCACCAAATGCCGGTGCCGGTAGAGAGGGACATCATACGCTCCGGGGTGCTGGCGGTTGCGCTTCGGCGGAACCACTGGAATGACTTCATGCTTCTCACAAAAGAGCAAGATGGCATTCGTGTCATAGGCCTTGTCCGCCAACAAGGACTCGGCATCTATCCCTTCAATCAGCTCGATCGCTTGACTGCAATCTGCTGCCGTCCCCTCGGTCACCAACACCTGCACCGGCATCCCATGCGCGTCCACAGCCAGGTGCAGCGTCGTGTTCAGCCCCCTTTTGTGCGATCCATCGCCTGATTGCCGCCGACCGCACCGCTCGCATGGGGATGGACCTTGAGATGACTGGCGTCAATCATCAGCCACTCATCGTCCGGCTCATCCACCAGATACTCCAGCAACGCCCCCCAGAGCCCCTTGTCCCGCCAGCGACAGAACCGACGATGGGTATTTTTCCAGCCTCCATAGTCCGGCGGCACATCACGCCAGGGAGCGCCGGTGCGCAGAATCCAGCAAGACCGCATTTAATGAACCGTCGATTATCCTGTGCCACTCCACCCCAACTTCCCGCTCGACCAGGCAGATGAGGCTCCAGCAACAGCCAGACCCTGTCCGAAATGTCGTGACGCCGATGAGCCATTCCCATGAGTCGTCTCCAGGAACCATCGAGTGATACCAACAGATAGGACAGATGAACATCACTCATGACGACACTATCTAATGAACCAGGCGAGATGTGCAACCGCCATTGGCCCTGAACGTATCAATCATACCCGGTCCCGATTGTGTGATGCTGTCCGATGGCGCCAGCGAGGATGCCTGCCGAAATCCAGGTCGGCGCCTGACGCAACTCCCCTGCAAGTGCCATTAGCCCTAGCCGTCGCTGTTGACGTCATTCCGACCGGCGGCACAACCGAAGCTTGCGAGTGCCGGTGCCGGCCTTGTGGTTCGGCATCATCAGCAGGCAATCGTCATAAGGCGTCCGGATTTCCAACCCGCCATCATTCGCAATGATGGTTCCCGCCTTCTCGATGATTTCCATGCCGACATATCGTTCCGTGAACTGAAACTCGTCCGTCCGGGCAGTGATTCCGTCGGTCACATCCCACATTTCCGCCGGTTTCGGATTACGGGCTGCCAGCGAAAGATGCGTCTCAATGTAATCGATGGCCACTGTTCCCGCCGCCCGAAGAAAATGCAACGCGGTGTCGAGCGCGATGACCGCGGTTTCGGCGGCCCAGTGCTGGCCGCACTCGACCAACAGCGCTACCTTGGCGTTGGACGGATTGTTGAACGGCGTGTATTCGATCAGTCGCTTGCCGACGACATGACCGGAGCCGCACATGATGTGAGCCGGGTAATTGACGGCGCGAACGAACGTGCGCTCCTTTTCCAACCCGTTGCAGATCATCAGGGGAAGAGAATTTGTGCTCATCGAATGGATATCGAGCAGCAGGTCGACACTGTCGAAGATCGGGCGCAACTCCCGGGCGCGTTGCAATTCATTCGTGTGCTCCGTGCCGTCCAGCCGGTTTTCGACCCAGACCCGGTTGAAATCTTCGTCGACAAAGCGGCTGCTGCCCGGGTCTGCCGGATCGAATGCAGCATAGGCGCGATGATTCACGAATCCGAGCGTCAGGCGCCCACGCTCGGGCCGAAGGCCGGTCCGGAACAGATGGTCGAGAGCGATGGCGCCGCAGATTTCATTGCCATGAGTGACGGCGTTGATCATGACATGCGGACCGGGTTGACCGCTCTCGAATGTGGTCACGAATTCGACGCCGCGATTGCCGGCGCGATAAGGTTCGATATCTGGCGCGATCAGTTCGATCGGATAGGTCTGGTCGGGCACGGGCGGTATCCGTATGGTACTTGATGATGTTTGACTGCCGATATGGCCATATCCGGGCGATCATGCCAACAGGCAAATTGCCGGCCGGATTGCGAACCGGCCTACTGTAGGCGACCTTGTCGCTTGCACCAGCCCTGCTCAGGATCCGCCTGCCATGCTTCAACCATACCGGCGTCTCATAGGTCTCGTGGCGATCGGGTCCGGCACCCTTATCGGGCCGCTTGATACTGCTGTGAACATCGCCTTCCCGTATATAGTCGGATATTTCGGACAACCGATGGCCATGATCCAGTGGGTGGTGATTTGCTATGTCCTGACTTATGGCAGCCTGATGCTGGTTTTTGGCAAGCTCGGAGACCTGTTCGGTCATCGCCGGATTTTTGCCATCGGCCTGATCGTCAGTATCGGCGGTCTGTTCTTGGTTGCGGTTTCGCCGAATTTCGGGTCGATGCTGTTCTTCCGCTTTCTGCAGGGCCTGGGCACCGGGTTGGTGACCAGTGTGGGGCCGGCCTTGGTGATCGGACTCTATCCGGAGGACCAGCGCGGCCGCGCTGTCGGCATGTTCACCATGATCTTTGCGCTTGGCGGCCTGCTCGGTCCGATCATTGGCGGCGCCCTTGTCGGGCTGTTCGATTGGCGCGCTGTGTTCTGGTTCCGGGTTCCGATCGCGCTTGTTTCCCTGAGCCTTCTGGTCTTGTTGCCTAAACCGGCGCAACGGGACGCGGCGCCTGCCTTCGATATCTCCGGCGCCGTCGCCCTCGTTCTTTCGGTCAGCAGCTTTCTGCTTACGCTCAACCAGCTATTGCGGGCCGAGCAACAGGGCATCCTGCCGGTCATCATCCCCGGCTGCGTTTGCTTGGCCGCGATTTACTGGTTCATTCGCAGCGAGGGCCGTGCCGAGGAGCCGATCCTGAAGCTCGGCGTCTTCCGGAACGTTGAGTTCACCATCATCAACCTGACCAGTTGTCTGGTCTACATGGTGACGTTCTCCGTGGTCCTGCTGATCCCGTTTCTGTTGCCGCGATTGCCGGGCCTGTCGATTGCCGAAGCGGGCGTCATTCTCGCTGTCGGGTTTATTGCGACAAGCCTTACAGCACCGCTTTGCGGACCGTTCGTCGGACGCCTCAGACCAAACTGGATCGGATTCGCCGGTGTCGTCATGACCGGACTCGGCCTCATGGCCGTTGGCCGGGTCAGCGGCCCGGACGACTTGCCCTGGATGGTCGGCGCCCTGATTGTCCAGGGTGTTGGAACGGGGCTGTTTCAGGTTGCGTACCTTTACATCATTACTGGCATTTTGCCGCCGTCCGAACGCGGTGTCAGCGGCAGTCTGGCAATGTTGACCCGGACGCTTGGCGTGGTTACCGGCGTTACGGCGCTGACCCTGACCATGGTCTGGCTGCAATGTCGGGCCGCAATTGCCGGCCACGACGAGGCCGCAGGCTTTCTGATTGGATTTCAGGGCACTTTCAGTCTTGCCGGCGGCGGGCTATTGGTGTTTCTCATTGTCACGCTCATACGGCCTCGCATCTGGCTCGGCCGGCGCGATGGCATTCCTGCAAGACAACCGACAGAGCCTGGAACCGACGCATGAACAATTCCGATCTGATCGTCAAGATTCTGAAAGCTGCCGGCGTCACCCACGGATTCGGGATCCCGAGCGGCAATGTGTTGCCGCTTATCGAGGCGATGCGGCTCGGCGGCATCGAATACGTCCTGACCGCGCATGAAGGCTCGGCGTCCTTTGCGGCCGATGTGATGGGCCGGATGACAGGGACGCCGGGCTTCTGCCTCGCGACACTGGGGCCAGGGGCAACCAATCTGGCAACGGGGGTCGGCAGCGCCTATCTCGATCGTTCGCCAATGATCGCTGTGACCTGCAATCTCAACACACCGCAGCTCGGCCGCAGGATCCAGATGCTGATTGATCATCATGCACTATTCGAGCCGATCACCAAGGCCAGCCTTGCCGTGCGGCACGACAATGTCGTCGAAATCATGCAACAGGCGCTTGAAATCGCGCTCGCCGAACCGCCGGGACCTGTCCATATCGACCTGCCCGAGGATGTTTCGCTGGCACCAGCACCCGATACCGCCATGTTGCCTGTGGTTCAGTCACAGCCATTGGCGCAGCGCGCGGCCGACCCCGAAATCGAAAAGGCTGCCGGATTGATCACGGCAGCGCGACATCCTGTCGCGGTTCTCGGCTCATCGGCGATGCGCATCAGCGAGCCGGCATTGCTGAAGGCATTCGTCGAACATCATGGTTTGCCTTTCGGGACTTCGACGATGGCGAAGGGCATGATCGATGAAGATCACCCATTTGCCTTTGGTTGTATCGAGCGGGGCCGCCGGCAGGTTCAGCGCGCTTTCATCCAGAAAGCTGATCTTATCGTCGGAATTGGCTTCGATACGGTCGAGGTTGAATACGAGGCATGGGTTGGCGGGGTGCCCGTCTTGTCAATCGACATCGAAGATCCGGATGTCGACGACTCCGTGACGATAGCCGGCACGGTGACCGGTGATCTATCCGACTCGTTGCGTCGGCTGTTGGCGTTGCCGTCACAAGACAATGCGTGGACCCTTGATGACCTCGCGGCTCACCGCAAAACATTTCAGGAGTCCCTGCGCCCGCCCGGTGCCGGTTTAACGGCGCATGAGGCAATCGATGCAGTGCGTTCGGCACTGCCGAAAAATGGCATCGTCAGTTACGATGTCGGTGCGCATACCCATCAGATTGCGAGCCAGTGGATAACGCATGTTCCGCGCAGCTGCCACGTGACCAATGGCTGGTCTTCCATGGGAATCGGATTGCCCGGCGCCATCGCGGCCAAGCTTGCCCGGCCCGATCTTCCGGTGGTGTGCTTGATTGGCGACGGTTGTTTCCAGATGACCGTCGGCGAGGTCGCGACCGCTCGTCGCCTTGGGCTGACGATACCGATCGTGGTGCTTGATGATCGTTGGCTGTCTTTGATCCAGATTAAACAACGCAAGCGACAATACGCAGAATACGGTTCACAGGTGGAAATGGCGCAATACGAGGATCCCCCTGCGCACTACTTCGGTGTGCCGACTGTCGGTGTCCGCGATGCGGACTCGCTCCGGGGTGCCGTGGACGCCGCGTTGCAAGCCGAAGGGCCGACGGTGATCGAGGCCGTGGTCAACGCCAAACACTACATTGATACAGTATTCGACTGATGTTGTATGTGGGCAGTCAGAACGTCTTTTTAAAGTCAAGCGCGGGTCGCCGGCCGATCCAGGGGCGGGCCCGTTCGAACAGGCTTGCGATCCGCAGCAATGCGGCATCCGACATCATCGGCCCGGCCAGATGCAGGCCAGCCGGCAATCCGTCCGAACACCAGCCGCACGGGACCGTCAGGGCGGGGTGGCCCGTCATGTTGAAGGGATGGGTATAGGGATACCAGTTCTGGCGAATTTTCCCGGTAATCTGGTTGGCGATGATGACCGGATCGTAGAAATCGTGGTCGGCCGCGAGAGCGGTCCGTGCCAGGGTTGGCATCATCACGGCGTCATGGGTTTCGAACCAGGACTGGATCCGGCGGAAAAGCCGGGTCCGGAACACGATGGCGCGTTGCAGTTCGGCGGCCGAATAGTCCATGCCTTCGCGGATACCTCGCACCAGACTCGGCGTCATCCGACTTTCCCACTCTGGCAGAAGCGCCTCGAATCGCGCGACCCAGAGGGACTGGGTAATTACCAGCCAATATGGTTCGGTGTTTTCGAAGTCCTCTTCGATGACATCGATCCTGGCGCCAAGGCCTTCCAGGACGGTGATTGCGTCCTGCATCATGACGTCGATCTCCGGATCGACGACGTTGTTTCCCATGCGTGGCCGGTAGGCGATCCGCATGCCGTCGAGTCGGCTGCCGTCGCGCGTGGCGGCCTCGTAATCGTCGACCCGCAATCCGTGGCTGTGCGGATCCGCCGGATCTGCGCCGGCCATGACGCGGAGCATCAGCGCGGTATCTGCAACGGTTCGCGCCATCGGACCGTGATTGGCGAAATTACCGAATCCATCCGGCGCTGCATCGTGCGGTACCAGACCCATCGTTGCTTTCATGCCAACGATTCCGCAGCAGGCGGCCGGAATCCGGATCGATCCGCCTGCGTCGGTCCCGATTGACAGCGGCGCAATTCCGGCGGCCACCGCGGCAGCCGAGCCGCCTGAGGATCCGCCTGGTGTTCGGCTGGTATCCCATGGATTCAATGTCCGCCCGAACAGCGGTGCTTCGTTCATCGGCTTGTGTCCGAATTCGGGTGTCGTCACCTTGCCGATCATGATCGCGCCGGCTGCATTCATTCGGCTCACGGTGACTGAATCCCGCGCCGGAACATTGTCCGCGAGAGCGAGCGAGGCATAGGTGGTGCGGACATCCCGTGTATCGATGAGATCCTTGACGCTAAACGGAACTCCATGCAACGGGCCGAGTTGGTCGTTGCGCATGACGGCGGCTTCGGCGTCACGCGCTGCCGCCATTGCCTGGTCGTGCGCGATGGTTATGAAAGCGTTGAGCACAGCCTGCGATCGCTCGGCCCAGTTTAGAACCATGCCTGTGACCTCGACCGGGGAAATCTCCCGTTTCCGGATCAAGGTCGCCATATCGACGGCCGGCATATAGGCGAGATCCTGGGTCGTCATTCACTTCGCTCCTGCGTTTGTCTCTAGGCATGATACAATTAGAAGCGCGGGTCGGGCAAAAAAGTGTTGGTGGGTTGCGATCGCAAGCGGCGCGCGGCATTGTACGATGCAGTGGTCAATGACCGTAATGACGACGCTATGTCGGTCTCTGGCAATGCGGAGATTGCTGGGGCAATGACGACCGCGTAGGTACCCAGTGGGTGAATACACCGTCAGAACGATGATTGGGGCCGAATTTATCGCCATAGACTTGGGCCGCGGCCGGAGGCTGGAATCCCGGGCTGCATGATGACGTCTGCTTTCATGCGGCAAACGCAAACGGGTTTCTGATCGGCCTGCTTGACAATGCCGGTGGCGACAATTTCGGCGCTACGTTATGACGGCGGTTACGGGTTTATCGGCTTCTACATCGTCGAGCCGGGCCGCGCGGTAAGGGGTACGGCCTCGAGATCTGAAACGTGGCGATGACGCAACTGGAAGGCCGCCTGATCGACCTTGACGGCGTCGTCGAACAGCAGGCCAATTACGCGAAATCCGGGTTCATACTTGCCTATCGCAACGTCCACTACGAGGGTGTGGCGGGCGGGTCTGGCAGCGTCCAGGGCGCGGATGCTGTCATTGACTTGTCTGCGATGTCATTCACGGGGAGGGGCAATGCCTTCGATCGTCGGTTTTCCCGGCTGACTGGACGACATTTCTCCAGTCCTGGCTAGCTCAGCCGAGCGCGACCAAGGGGGTGGTGCGCCATGGCGACTGTCTCGCCAGTTATGGTCTGATGCGGTCGTGCCGGTCGGGCTACAAGATCGGTCAGTTGTTCGCTGATTCGACAGAGGGCACGGAGCAGGTGCTGGCGGTCCTGTTTTCGCGCGCGGAAGCCGGAATTCCGGCTTCCGGGATATTCCCGAGATGGACGCCGCTGCGATGAAGATTGCCGAACGGTGATGCATGCGGACGATGTTCGAAACGGCGGAATGTATAGTGGTCCGGCACCGGAGATTCCGATAGACGAGGTGTATGGTGTTACGACCCTTGAATTGGGGTGACCACCGCTTCAACCGCGGAGTATGCCGAAGGCATCGTGGGCGCGAGGCATGAGGGCTGCATCTGGAAGGCAGCAAGGTGATCAATAAATTCACTAAGGATTGTCTGAACAAGTCGGCTCTGTCACAATTGGTTTATTGGTGACGGAGTGGAGTGCAAGCCCTGGAGCAAGCGACGTTTGCGGAGCTGGAGCACGACCTGAAGAAGCGTCGGACGCGGCGCGAGGTCTTTCTCGAGACGATGGACGGGCTGGTTCCCTGGGAGCGGCTGGAGGCCCGCATCGAGCCGTTCTACCCGAAGGCCGGTCGCGGTCGGCGGCCTTATCCGCTGAGCGTGATGCTGCGGGTGCACTGCGTGCAGCTGTTCTACACTCTGAGCGACCCTGGGATGGAGGACCTGCTCTACGAGGTGAAGTCGGTACGGCGGTTTGTGGGGTTGCGCCTCTCGGGTGCGCTGCCTGACGAGACGACGATCCTGCATTTCCGCCACTTGCTGGAGACGCACGGTCTGGGTGAGACGCTGTTCGAGGAGATCAACGCACATCTGGCCTCTCTCGGACACCGCTTGAGCAAGGGGACGATCGTGGACGCGAGCCTCATTGCCGCGCCGTCGTCGACGAAGAACCGCAAGGGCGAGCGGGACCCGGAGATGCACCAGACGAAGAAGGGCAATCAGTGGCATTTCGGGATGAAGGCGCACATCGGGGTGGATGCGCAGTCGGGCTTGACGCACAGCGTGGAGACGACGCCGGCGAACGTCTCGGATGTGGCGACGGCGCACGCGCTGTTGCACGGGGGCGAGGAGCAGGTGTGGGGTGACGCGGGCTATCAGGGGGGTGGACAAGCGCGTGGAGAACCGGGACACGGACGTGGACTGGGAGGTGGCGATGAAGCCCGGCAAGCGCCGGGGGCTGGACAAGGCGGGCCCGGAGGCGGCGGAGAGGCGCAAGGCGTCGGTTCGGGCCAAGGTGGAACATCCGTTCCTGTATGTGAAGCGCCACTTCGGCTACGCGAAGGTGCGCTATCGGGGGCTGGCGAAGAACACGCAACGCATCGCCGTGCTGCTCGGGTTCACCAATCTGCTCATTGCGGGGCGCGACGCTACCGCCTGACGTGGGGACGGTCGGCTCGGGCATCAAAATCCCCATTTCCTGGCACGACAACACGTCCCCGATGGGCTCTGGTGTTTCATCCACGGGCCACGACACCCGTATACACGAAAAACCGACTTGTTCAGATATTCCCTAACAGAATGCAATTGTGTGGAGTGCCCCGGCTCCGTCTTGCTGGCCAGTACCCGTCTACGCTGATCCCACTTTGTCTGCTGTGATACGCGATCGCATCAGGCGGCGTCGCGGGCGGGGTGACCATCTTGACGCTGTAGCCTCTGCCTCGTTTGTATTCGGACCTGTTCTATCCGGAGGCTTGCGAGATGCCAGAAGTCGGCGCTATCGAAGCGAAGCCTCACCTGTCTTAGTTGCTGCGGCGCGTGCAGGCGGGAAAACGGATCGTGATCGCGAAGCACAATCGTCCCGTGGCGGAGTTGAACCGTTCCGGCCGCGCGACCCGGACACGATCCGTGCCGCGTTTGCCGACATAGAGTCGTTCCGGCAAACACACAGTCTCGAAGGGCTTTCGGTACGCGAGCTGATCGAGGAGGGTCGCAAGTCCTGATAGCGTTCGTTCTCGATTGTTCGGTAGCCATGCCGTGGTTCTTCCCCGATTAGGCGAATGCAGCGGTCGACCGACTCGGTGAGGCCTTGATCGAGCGTTCGTTCCGGCGCTCTGGCCGATCAAGGTAGGCAACATCCTGATCACCGCTACGCGCCGAGGTTGGGTCGCCGCCGACGAATGGCCGCGGGTCGGGACCATGCTTGAGCGGTTGCCAATCGAGATCGATCCGATCTTTTCCGCCCGCGTAAGGAAGGAAACGCTTCATCTCGCGCAGGTGCATCAGTTTTCCCTCTACGACGCGACCTATCTCGAACTGCGGTGCGAAAGCGGCTGCCGCTTGCCACGCTCGACCGGACATTGGGGGATCGAGGTACCGGCGAGCCCGTAGCGGATTGTTTCGTGGTGGTCGTCCCGACCCGGCACGCAGAACTTCACACGGTCGAGTGGTCGAACCGCCTAGGCTCATGGACTAGATCCCGTGCTCGTAGCCGCAGTTGTCGCACTGGTGTGCTGCCCGCCGATCACCGGCGCCCGACAGTACTTAATCGCTGCCATGATCTTCAGCACTCCCGCTGCGTCGGTGGTTTGTTGTGTTATCGTCCGGCGGCGCCGGAGCGTTGAGCGGATGATCTATGCCCGGTGGTCCGGGCATAGATCCGCGTGCTGTCAAGGCTCTTGTGCCCAAGGACATCCTGGACGACACGGGTCATTGCGCCCCGTTCATGCAGATGCGTCGCGATGCTGTGACGTAATCCGCGGAAGATGAGTTTGGGCGCGACTCCAGACTGCACTCGGCCTTTGTTGAAGACCTAGCGCAAGGTCTCGGTCGTCATCGTAACCTCCGGTGTGGGGTCATGGAAGAGCCAGATCCGCGGCCACGGCCACAGGGTGTACAGCCGCAACAGGTCGAGGACCGTGTTCGGGCAAACGTCATACGCTCGTGTCCATTTCCAGCTTTACGATCTCGCGTACATAGGTCGTTTGGGTGTTTTCTGACAATCTATTGACCGTCATGTCCGACGTCATCTGTCGGCGTAACGGTGAACCAGCCATCAGGCGTCTCCTTGACGTGACGATCCCGACCATCGGAACCCAGACTAGGAGAGTGCCTTCAAGAGTGAACCTGCGAAATCGGCGACCCCAAGCCGCTGCGAGCACCGATGTCAGAAAACAGGAACCGGACGCTCAACGCGACCCTGCCGCGGAGCGGCTTCGTTCAATACCGATTTTGTGCGTGGAAATTTTCGAGCTTTTATGATTTCGCCCATCCATGCTTCTGCGCCGAAACCGTTATATGACGAGCTTCTTGCAAAATTGCCGGCCCGACCGGTTTTTTGCCTTGTCGAGGCTGATTTTGTTGTCGAGGGCCTGGGTTTCGGGGCCACCCCGTGGTCTGTTGTGTTTCCACAACAACAAGATACCGAGGAGGTGACCCCGATGACCCTTGGCTCGACCCTGTCCGATCCCTGGCACCGATTTCAAGGGGACCTTTTCCCTGCGTTGGCCGAGGCGGTCGGTCCTCTCCTGGAGACGCACAAGCGTTTCGTGACAGCTCTCGATCTCGTCAAGGTGGAGGGCTTCGTCGATGGGGTGTGGACCGGTCCGGGTCGGCCCCGGGAGGATCGCCAGGCGCTGGCCCGTGGCGTCATCGCCAAGGCGGTGTGGGGTTTGCCGACGACCCGCCACCTGATCGACAGGCTCAAGGTGGACCCGACGTTGCGCCGACTGTGCGGCTGGTCGCGTGTCGCGGAGATCCCGAGTGAAGCGACGTTTTCGCGGGCGTTTGCCAAATGGTCGCAGTCCCGTCTTCCGGAGAGGATGCACGCGGCTCTGGTTGCAGAGACACTGGGCGATGCGCTCATCGGCCACGTGTCGAGGGCCTCGACGGCCATCGAGGCCCGGGAGACGCCGGCCTCGAAGCCGAAGGCCAGGACGCCGAACCGCAAGCGCGGCCGGCCCCGCAAGGGCGAGGAGAGGACGAAGGAGCCTGGGCGTCTCGAACGGCAAGCGAACGGGATGGATCTCGATGAGAGGCTCGACGCGCTGCCGAAGGTCTGCGATCATGGGGCAAAGAAGACTGCCAAGGGGGTCCTGGAGGCTTGGCGCGGTGACAAGCTGCCTATCGACACAGCAGACTGCGGGGTGCCGCTGAGTACCGTCCTCACCTCGGCATCCGTCCATGACAGCCAGGTCGCGATCCCGCTGGCGATGATGACCGCCGGGCGTGTGACCAATCTCTACGATCTCATGGACGCGGCCTATGATGCCAGGGAGATCTACCAGATGAGCGAACGGCTTGGCCATGTGCCGATCATCGATGTCAATCCGCGCCGGGACAAGGACCTCAAGGAGGAGCGGGACCGGGAGGCCCGGGCCCGGCGTGCAATAGGCCATGTCGATCCCGAGACCGTGCGGTTCCGGATCCGGTCCGGTGTCGAGAGGACCAACGCCCGCCTCAAAGATGAGTGTGGCGGGCGCCATGTCCGCGTCCGTGGATATTCCAAGGTCGCCTGCCATCTCATGGTCGGCATCCTGGCCCTGGCGGCTGACCAGTTGATACGTCTCGCCGTCCCATAGCGCGGCTCCGACAACGCATGCCGACCCTTCGCGGCCCTCTCGAAGAGAGGGACCCGGAGAGGCGTGTCCTGATGTCCGCAAAGGTCCCTGTTTGTTCTCATCGTCTCTGATGAGACACCGCGAATCCATGGATTCCGACCTCCAGGTGCAGAGGTGACCGGAAGCAACCGACCGATCCGGGCTCACCGGACCCTGGGGCAGGAATTTTGCAAGAGGTTCTGACAGTTAATTTCAGATTACATGTTGCGACAGCGAATGCACAGTAAGTAACGACGTGTCGATCGGTGAACCTGGAAGGGCGCGGCTGATGATACTGTCGAAATCGCTGCTTCCGGGTAACGTACCGAAGGTGCCGCTGGTACGGGATCCCAAACGCGTGGCGCAGAACGCCTCGGCGACCGCCGCCGGCGCGTGCTGCGTTAGCAAGGCGCCCTGCAGGGTCAGCGCCATCAATTCGGTAATGATGCGCATACGTCCTTCCATGGTTTCCGGGCTGTCGAGTTCGGCCCGAAGATCGTTGATGGCCCGGTCGAGTAGGGACTCGTTGCCGCGCGCCTTTTCGACCTCGGCGAGAAACACTGGCCCAGTTTCGGCATCGCGTGCCATCGCCCGCAACACGTCAAGACCGATCACATTGCCCGAACCTTCCCAGATCGCGTTCAGCGGCGCCTCGCGGTAAAGCCGCGGCATGATGCTGTCTTCGATGTAACCTGCACCGCCAAGGCACTCAAGAGCCTCGACCACAAGGAACGGACATCGTTTGGTGTTCCAGTATTTGGCGACGGCGGTGCCGATTCTGGCCAGTTTCTCTTGTTCCGGATCGCCGGACTCGTCGACGGCCCGGGCCACGCGCAGACCCAGCGCCAGGGCCGCCTCGGATTCCACGGCCATGTCCGCCAGCACATTCTGCATCAACGGCTGCTGGATGAGGCGTTTTTGAAACGCCGAACGATGCCCGGTATGATGCACGGCCTGCACCAGCGCCTGCCGCATGATGCCGGCCGAGGACATGGCGCAGTACAGCCGGTTGCCGTTAACCATCTCGATGATAGTTCGAACGCCGCGACCTTCGTCGCCGACCATCATCCCATAGGTATCCCGGAACTCGATTTCGGTCGAGGCATTGGAACGATTTCCCAACTTGTCTTTCAAGCGCTGTATGAAGATGGCGTTCCGGGTTCCGTCCGGCTGCCATCGCGGCACCAGAAAACAGGAGAGGCCGGCCTCAGCGGTATTGGCAAGAACCAGAAACGCGTCGCACATCGGCGCCGAACAAAAGAACTTGTGGCCGGTCAGATGATAGTCCGCGCCGGTACCGCTTGTCGCTCCCGTCGGCACGGCTTCGGTCGAATTGCTCCGGACATCCGAGCCTCCCTGTTTTTCGGTCATGAACATGCCGATCAGGGCACCGGATTTTTCGGTTGCCGGAATGTCGCGGCGGTCGTATTCGTTCGACAGGATGCGCGGCATCCAGTCGGCCTCGATCGCCGGGGTTGTCCGCAGGCTCGGCACGACTGAATAGGTCATGGCCATCGGGCACATCACGCCGCCTTCCGGCTGACTGAACATGTAGGTTAGAATCGCATGGCCGACATGGCCGCCACGACTCTCATGATGCCAGGCAAAATTGTGCAGGCCGTTCGAAATCGCCAGATCCATCAGGTCGTGATAGGCGGGATGGAACGCAACCATATCGATCCGCATGCCGGACCGATCGAAGGCGTGCAGCTCGGGGACGTGCCGGTTCGCCAGTGCGGCTTTCTCGAAGGTCTCGTCACATCCGACGCGGCGGCCGACTTCGGCCAGATGCCGGGTATGGACCTCGGCGCCTTGCAGACAGGCCCAGTCGCGTAGCGCCTGATCGTCGGTCCAAAGATCCTGGTCGCCGATGTGCGGCGGCATATTGAAGACCTCATGGGTCGGTAGCACTGAAATCGGATAACGGGGTTGCATGTCGGTACCTCCTGCGGCATACCGCATCTACCATGATTGTCATCGACGCAACCATCACGGTTACGCTTGGTATTCAGAGTTCGAGCGCGGCAACCTCCAACTTCGATGATGGCCGCGAGATAATCGATCCGCTGCTCTTCGGATTGCCCGGATACACCGATAGTCCCGCGGCTGCCAGTGTATGCCCATCAAATTCAGGATTGTGACACGCATGCAATGTTCGAACTGCAACTATTGCTAGATAGTGTCGTCATGAGTGATGTTCATCTGTACTATCTGTCGAACTCACTCGATGGTTCTTGGAGGCGACTCATGGGAATGGCTCATCGGCGTCACGACATTTCGGACAGGGTCTGGCTGTTGCTGGAGCCTCATCTGCTTGGTCGAGCGGGACGTTGGGGTGGAGTGGCACAGGATAATCGACGGTTCATTTAATGCGATCTTCTGAATTCTGCGCACCGGCGCTCCCTGGCGTGATGTGCCGCCGGACTATGGAGACTGGAAAACTACCCATCGTCGATTCTGTCGCTGGTGGGACAAGGGGCTCTGGGGGGCGTTGCTGGAGCCTCTGGTGGATGAGCCGGACTATGAGTGGCTGATGATTGACGCCAGTCATCTCAAGGTCCATCCCCATGCGAGCGGTGCGATCAGTGGCAATCAGGCGATGGGTCGCACAAAAGGGGGCTGAACACGACGCTGCACCTGGCTGTGGACGCGCATGGGATGCCGGTGCGGGTGTTGGTGACCGAGGGGACGGCAGCAGATTGCAGTCAAGCGGTCGAGCTGATTGAAGGGATAGATGCCGAGTCCTTGTTGGCGGACAAGGCCTATGACACGAATGCCATCCTGTCTTATTGTGAGGAGCATGAAGTCATTCCAGCGGTTCCGCCGAAGCGCAACCGCAAGCACCCCAGAGCGTATGATGTCCCTCTCTACCGACACCGGCATTTGGTGGAGAACGCCTTTCTGTGGCTCAAGCGTTGGCGTGGGATTGCCACGCGATACGCCAGGAATGCCGCATCGTTTCTTGCCGCGGTGCAGATCCGGTGTCTGGCGCTCTGGGCTGGCATTTCGTGACGACACTATCTAGCGAACGTAATCACAGGCAGGGTTCTCGCAGCAATGTAATCGAGAGTGTGATGCGGATCCCCGTCGGCTAACTTGACTATCAGGTACAATATTTGCGACAATCCATTTTGCTCAAGACCGTCCACGACGGCGTCAAACCTTTCACGATGATGGGAGAGAGTCCATGCAATTTTTTCATAATATCACTCTACGACTGCTTCCTGCTCTTGGCGGCTGCATTGGTCTGCTAGCCGCTTGTGGTGGTGGTGGTGGGGGGGGGGGGCAGCAATAGCAGCCCTACCGTCGTCTTTCCAGTAGGCCCGGCAACGGTACAGAGCGTGTTCCAGGGAGCAAAGTCTCTCGATCTCAGCAGCAAAAAAATCAAAGACACTGTCATTACCAGAGCCCAAGCAGCAACTTCGCTGCTTGCTAGTGACTTTCTTGTCTTTGGTGATCCTGACTCACCGGCTCGCGGCACAAGTACATGTTTCCAAACAACTTGCAGTTTTTGGTTCGATGTAAATAACGTTTTGAAAACGACCGCTAGCAACTTTGGAAGCGATCCGAGAGTTCAGTATCGGCCGGTGGCGGTTCATCGCAACGTGTCGCTTGCCCGAGGCAATCAGACTGGAGATAGTTCAGGCTCAGTCAACTTCGTCGCCGGCTACGGTGGCTGGCTCGAGCATAGCGGATTCCTCATTGAGGTCTATGACGTTAAGTCTGACGTAGAAGGTTTTCAAAGCGCAACCGGATTTACTGCGTCTTCATTAGGTAAAGCCGCGAACTCGAATCCGGACGCGAACGGAACATGGAATGGCGTCATGGTTGGCGCCGATGTGGGCAATGAACCCACTCGGGGTCATGTAATCCAGGGAGATGCCTCGCTCTCCTTCGATATATCCAAAGCAACTGTCGACATCGATTTTACCAATATCCACGACCTCGATGCCGGCATGAGGCGCGATGACATTGCCTGGAATGGTATATCGGTCACGAATGGTGGCTTCGACGATGCGGGTATAGAAGGGAAGTTCTACGGATCCGGTCACAAGGAGGTGGGCGGTGTTTTTGAACGCGACAAGATAATCGGAGCGTTTGGCGCGACACGTCAGTAGATAACCCATACCGATGATCGAAAAGATTGTCAGGGCGGCGGCATTGGTCGTCGCCCTGACCTGCGTCGGCACCGGCTCGTCATACGGCAATGAACTGCTTTCGAACGCTTTTTCGTCAACCGACGAAACGGCGAGAGTGGCGGAACAATGGATTGAAACGGGTAAACCAGGACAGGCATTGACGCTCTTGCACCACGCTGTTCGGGCCGCGCGGGCCGTTGGCGCTGACACGACGGTCCTCCGGTTTCTGGCGGCGCAGGCCTATCTCAAGATGCGGCGTTTCGGAGCCGCTGAAGCCGTATTGCGACGACTTGCCGAAGAGCATCCGGATATCGATCGTTTCCGGCTTGACCATGCGGCGGCGCTGTACGCGCTCGGACGCGATGACGAAGCCGGCGCGATGTTTTGGACTCTGCGCCGTCGTGAAAATCTACCCCCGACAGTCCGCCGCAACGTTGAAAAGTACCTTGAACGAATCCGGTCGCGGCAACGTTGGCGGGTGGACCTGGATCTCGGAGCCTGGCATGACAACAACGTGAACAATGCGCCCGAGCGCGAGACCGTCGAGGTTCCCCTGTTTGGGGGCGTCTTTCCAGTCAAGCTGAACGATCGACCGGTACGAGCGTGGGTCGCGCGAACCGGTGCGCAATTGCGCTGGCGATCGCCTGCCATAAAGGGGGTGCCTATCGAGACCAGGGCGTCGGTCGCGCGTAACACAGCACTAGGCGCAAGTGCCTATAATCGTACCTGGATGAGCCTGTCCTCCGGCCCACGCCGGATTTACACGCTGGAGATTGCGGGCCGGCGTCGAACCGGTTTGGCCAATGCGGAACTGGGAGTCGAACGGCGCTGGCATGGCGGTGACGGCTATGCGGCAAGCCTGTGGGTCGGATCTGGCGTCGATC
The DNA here is from genome assembly GCA_963422445.2 of Thalassobaculaceae bacterium. Lineage (GTDB taxonomy): Bacteria > Pseudomonadota > Alphaproteobacteria > Thalassobaculales > Thalassobaculaceae. Next base: position 5,211,694 of record OY729512.2, on the reverse strand, counting down.
AAAGCGTAGCGGAGGGCTGGCGGGCGGGCGGTTCCGTTCGGGCCTGGATGACACATTACGACGGGGAGGCGGGGGATGTGCGACCGCATGGAGCGACTCTCGGTCTGCATGTCCGGCGACGTGTTGGCCCAGGCTGGATAACTGCCGGAATAGCGTACTCCCGCGAGAGGCCAAAACGTCGAAGCCTGCGTTGGATGTCACGCGAGGCGATCTTATCGGGATCGACGGTCGTCCGGCGTGACTGGAACCTGTCTGCCCGGATAAAGCTGAGCGACACGAAATTCGAAGGTACACATCCGCTGTTCCAGATGCACCGCCGGGACCGGACCCGGGGATTCGAGGCCATGGTCTCGAATCGGAATCTGGCATGGGAAGGTTATCTTCCCGAAGTCAAGTTCACTTGGACGCGGACAAATTCGACGATCCCGCTCTATGATCGAAAACTGCAAACGCTGCAAATTGGGTTCCGGCGACTTTTTTGACGACTGCGATATAAAGCCCAAACATGCTGGTGAACGACGGGAATCGTACAAGAATTTCCTGAAGGCCTGCGTTTGCGACACGGCAATGCGGGGATGATCGGAAAACCTCCCGTTCCGGAAGCTGTCCGGTGCCTGGAATGCAGATGGAACCAGCTCGAACTTTGACATTTTACGCGCGTCTTGGCGGCCTGTCGACAATTGGCAGAAGGGCTGGAAATCTGCCTGTCGGTTTGTGATGATGCCTTACAACTATTGGAGGACGACGATATGGCCATGGGTATCCTGATCGCCGCGTTCGATTATTCCAATGCGCATGCCGACGAGTTCCACGACTGGTACGATCTCGAACACCTCCCCGAACGTCAGGCGTTGCCAGGCTTTGGCCGGTGTGACCGCTGGATCAGTGTCGACAATCCGAAACACGCGATCGCGACCTATGATCTTGAGTCGGTGTCGGTCCTGCGCAGCGAGCCCTATCTGGCGATCGCCTATGACAACCTGACGGTATGGTCGAAGCGGGTCGGCGCCATGTGCGACCGGCTGTTGCGATTCGAAGGCATCCAGATCCTGCCGGGTGCCGCCGCCGCACCCGAAGCCGCTGGAGCGCTTCTGCTCAATGCCATGAATGTCGAACCGGGCGCCGAAGACGACTTAAATGCTTGGTACGACGAGGAACATATCCCCGCATTGTCACAGGTGCCCGGCACGCTCGCCGCCCGGCGCTACCGGATCGGCGATGATCCCGGCGCAACGCATCGTTATGTCGCCATCTATCATCTGGAATCCCCCGAAGTGGCAACATCGGACGCTTGGAAACAGGCTATCGACACGGTCTGGAGCGCACGGATCCGTCCGGCTTTCCGCGACCGCCTCCGTATTCTCGCAAGAAAATACCAGCGCGACGTCTGATCGGCGCGCTGGCCGGATCCGGATCTGGATCCGTGGAGGAGCATCTCTGGATCGTCATCGTCCTGATCGCGGCAGCGTTGCAGACCGGCCGGAATGCCGGACAGAAACATCTGGGCGGCCAGATGGCGGCGCTTTCGGCAACTTGGGTGTGATTCGGTTTCGGTCTGCCCTTCGCCGCCGGCTATCTCGCATGGGTGTTGCTGTGGTTCGACAGAAGCTTGCCGACGATCGGACCCGGATTCCTGACGTCCGCGGCTCTCGCGGCCTTTTTGCAGATTTTCGGCACAGCGCTGCTGATCCTGTTGTTTCGCATGCGCAATTTTGCGGTCGGGTCGACCTACGTGCGCAGCGAAGTGATCATGGCCGCGATCCTCGGAACCGTGTTTTTTGCCGAAACCATCGATATCTACGGCTGGACCGCAATCTTCGTGTCCGTTGCCGGTGTGGTCATGATCAGTGCCGTAAGGTCGGGGATCGGCGGACTGGCGCTGGCGGCTTCGGTGCTCAACCCGTCGGCGGCGATCGGGGTCACGGCCGGTCTCTGCTTCGCCTTGTCGTCTTTCCACATCCGTGAAGCCAGCCTGTCTTTCGGCGATCCCGACTTCATCTATACCGCAGCGGTCACACTGGTCACGGTCGTCACCCTGCAGACGATCGGCCTCGCAACCGTGATCCTGGTGACGCGACCGCAGGATTTCTGCGTCATCGCAAGACACTGGAAGCCGGCGTTGTTCGTCGGCATGACAAGCGCGTTCGGCTCGATCGGCTGGTTCACCGCGATGACCATCGAGCGCGTGTCGTATGTGAAGGCCCTGGCCCAGGTCGAATTCCTGTTCGCCCTGATGGTCTCTATTCTGGTGTTCCGCGAGCGGCCGAGCCGGCGTGAGTTCGGGGGCATGTGCCTGACTACTCTGGGCATCGTGACACTGGTTGTTTTCGCGTGACGGCAACGGTGGCTTGTCTTTGCGGCCGGTCTGGCGTGAAATAGAGCCATCAAATAAAGTGAGGCAGCATGACCGAAACCGGTAATCAGAATGAGCGGCAGTTGCGCTGGATTGAGACGCCTATCGGCCGCGGAGTCGTCAACGGGGTTGCGCTGGTCGTCCTGTTGTCGTTGACACAGCATTTCGGCTGGACCGACCCTGGGCCGCCGGTCCGGCTGGAGAATATTCAAGTCTACGCGGTTTATGGGCTCGCGGTCGGAATCATCATGTATATCTGGACGCGGCATCGCCTGCAACGGGACCGGCGGCGCCGCGAGGCCGATCATCTGGCGCAAGCGCGGCAGGCGGCTTATGATGACCGGGATCGTGACGGCGATGCGCCAGGGCAGGATGAGGACGGGAGAACCCCATGATCAATGATCGGGACGCGGCGTTTTACAACAAGACGGGATATCTCATCGTCGACGATGTCTTCAGCGTGGACGAGATTGCCGCGATGCGGGTGAAGATTGACTCCCTTGTTGCCGATGCGGCGGGGCTGATCGATCATGACAGCGTCTACGATCTTGAGCCTTCACATGCGCCGACAAAGCCGCGGGTCCGCCGGATCAAGGAACCTTACAATGTCGATCCGCTGTTCCGGTCGATGGCTGAGCATCCGAATCTGATTGCTGTCTTGAGCCGGCTGATTGGCCCGGATCTGCGTCTTCACGGCGGCAAGATCAATATCAAGGCGGCTGAATACGGCTCGCCGGTCGAATGGCATCAGGACTGGGCGTTCTATCCCCATACCAACGACGATGTCCTGGCCATCGGGGTCATGCTCGACGATATGACGGAGGAAAACGGCCCGTTGCTGATCATGCCGGGATCACACAAGGGTCCGACCTACGATCATCATGTCGACGGCGTGTTTGCCGGTGCGATTGATCCTGACGTCTGTCCGCTTGATTTTAGCACTGCGGCACGGGTTACTGGCCGGGCCGGCGCCTGCAGTTTTCATCATGTTCGGGCGATACACGGCTCGGAACAGAACCGTTCCGGCCGGGACCGCATGCTTCTGCTCTATCAGGTTGCGGCGGCGGATGCTTGGGATCTCAGACGTTTCAACGAGGACTGGCAGAATCACGAGGGCCGTATGCTAGCGGGCGAATCGACTCTTGTTCCGCGCGTCGTTCCAGTGCCGATCCGGCTGCCATATCCGCCGGCACGACACGAGGGTTCGATTTACGAGAACCAGCGCGCGATGAAAGCGCGATACTTCGACTTCGATGCCAAGGCCGATGTCCGCCCCGCCAAAGTGCCGGAACTGGTTGACTGACGCCGTCAGAACGAAACCGGCACAGAACACGACCACGAATGTCATGCTGGTTCCACCAGCTTGACGTCATTGCCCTCACATCGGGTTGTCGGTTTGCTTCGGATTGATCGCGCCGGCGGCTGACCGGTCCGGTATTGGCCGTCAGGATGCCGCGGCGAGAAATTTCTCCGCCAGTGCTTGATTTTGTGGGCTAACGCCGTTAAAAGGCGACGCCCCTTGTGGGCAGGATCGCGCCGAGGCTGACAGGGCATGCCCGGCCGGTTGACCAGGAGTTCGGTGGTTTTGATCTGCCGGGCAGGCTCGTACACCATGGAGATCGAAATGCCCAAGCTGAAGTCGAAAAGCGGCGCGAAAAAACGCTTTCGCACCACCGGGACCGGCAAGGTCCGTCGCAACTACGCCTGCAAGCGGCACGGTCTGCGCAAGCGTCCGAAGGACATGAAGCGCCAGACCCGTGGCACTACCTTGCTGTCAGCGCCCGATATCCGGATCGTACGCAAGTTTCTTCCGTATCTGTAAGGGGGCACCGTCATGGCACGCGTCAAACGAGGCACGACGGCACATGCCCGTCACAAGAAGGTTATCAGCAAGGCCAAGGGGTATTATGGCCGCCGCAAGAATGTGTACCGGGTCGCGGTTCAGGCTGTCGAAAAGGCCGGACAATACGCATACCGGGATCGCAAGGTCAGAAAGCGGACATTCCGCGGACTCTGGATCCAGCGGATCAATGCGGGCGCTCGCGAGTACGGACTGACGTATTCCCAATTCATGAACGGCTTGAAGCGCGCCGGTATCGAACTCGACCGCAAGGTTCTGTCCGATCTCGCGATCAAGGAACCGGCGGCGTTCAAGGAGCTGGTCGATCGGGCTGGGGCAGCGTTCCAGGCAGGGGACTGATACGAGCCGGGCCCTAACTCTTGTCGCGGCTTCGGCGCGGAGCTGGAACAGCGGGGCGTGTTGGCCGCTTTCGCGCATCGGCCCGGCGCGTAAACGACAGGTGGCATTGAGATGCAGGACGCGGAAGCACTGAGAGGCGAGCTTATCGACGACGTGCAGAGGGCGCAAGATCTCGCCGGCCTCGAAGACATCCGGATTGCTGCGCTCGGTCGCAAAGGCCGCATTACCGGCATGATGAAAACTCTCGGTGCGCTCGATGCCGATGCCCGGCGCACTGCCGGGCAGGCTCTGAACCAGTTGAAGGACGAGGTTGCCGCGGCCATCGAGGCTCGCAGGGCAGCACTTGCCGATTCTGAACTGGAGGCGTGCCTGCGGGAAGAACGCATTGACGTTTCGCTGCCGGCCCGGCCCGAGACCAGGGGCTCGATCCATCCGATCACGCAAACGATCGACCAGTTGACGGCGATCTTCTGTGAAATGGGGTTCCAGGTTGCGGAAGGCCCCCACATCGAGAGCGACTACTACAACTTCAGTGCGCTCAATATTCCGCCCGAACATCCGGCACGACAGGAACAGGACACGTTCTACCTGCCGCCCGATGACAACGGCACGCCGCGGGTTCTGCGCACGCACACCTCACCTGTGCAGATTCGCACCATGGAAAAAACCGTGCCGCCGATCCGGATCATCGTACCGGGGCGCACCTTCCGGTCGGACCACGATGCAACCCATTCTCCGATGTTTCATCAGGTCGAAGGGCTGGTGATCGACAAAACCTCCCATATGGGCCATCTCAAGGGGTGTCTCATCGATTTCTGTCGGGCGTTCTTTGGCGTCGACGACCTGCCGGTTCGCTTCCGGCCGAGCTATTTCCCGTTCACCGAACCGTCAGCCGAGGTCGATATCGGCTGTACCCGCGTCGGAGGCGAACTGCGTATCGGCAAGGGCGATGACTGGCTGGAGATTCTTGGCTCAGGCATGGTGCATCCGCGCGTCCTGACCAATTGCGGCATTGATCCGGACATCTATCAAGGATTTGCCTTCGGCATGGGCATCGAACGTATCGCGATGCTGAAATTCGGTATTCCCGATTTGCGCCCGTTCTACGACAGCGACATCCGGTGGCTGCGTCATTACGGTTTCGTGCCGCTCGATGTGCCGACCGTAAGCGCGGGGATCAATCGATGAAGTTCACCTTGTCCTGGCTGAAGGAGCATCTCGACACCACTGCCAGCGTCGAGGACATCTGCGCCCGCTTGCCGATGCTGGGTCTTGAAGTCGAAGGCGTCGAGGATCGCGCGAAGGATCTTGGCGACTTCGTCGTGGGGCATGTCCTTGACGCGCGTCAACATCCGAATGCCGACCGGCTTCGGGTCTGTATCGTCGATACCGGCAAGGAGCACGTCCAGGTGGTTTGTGGCGCGCCGAATGCGCACACCGGCATGAAAGGGGTCTTTGCCCCTACTGGCGTCCGTATTCCCGGAACCGGCGTTGACCTGCGTCAGGGAGTGATCCGGGGCGAAGAGTCCAACGGGATGCTCTGTTCGGAACGTGAAATGGGCATGTCTGATGAGCATGACGGCATCATCGAACTGGACAACGATGCACCGGTCGGTGCCCGGTTCGCCAGCGTGGCCGGCCTCGATGACCCCGTGGTCGATATCGCGATTACCCCCGATCGCGCGGATTGCCTTGGAGTGAGGGGGATTGCGCGAGATCTGGCGGCCGCCGGTCTGGGAACCCTCAAACCGCTGGATGTCAGCGGGGTCCCCGGCACGTTCAAGAGCCCGATCGCATGGCGCGTCACGTTGCCGGACCAGGATCCGCCGCTGGCGCCGCTGGTTGTCGGACGGTATTTCCGCGGTGTCCGGAACGGCCCTAGTCCGCAATGGTTGCAAGATCGGCTGACCGCGATCGGACTGCGGCCGATTTCGGCTCTCGTCGACATTACCAATTACGTGATGATCGATCTTGGCCGCCCGTTACATGCCTATGACGGCGACAAGGTCACTGGGGACATCTTCATCAGGCTGGCCGAGCCGAATGAGCGGTATCTGGCGCTGGACGGGCGTGAGTACCGATTCGACGAGGAGATGATTGTCATTGGGGACAACCATGGCGTTGACGATCTTGCCGGCATCATGGGCGGCGAACGCAGCGGCTGCGGCACCGAAACCACCAACATGTTTCTTGAAGCTGCGATCTTCGATCCGGTCCGGACCGCGGCGACCGGGCGCAAGCTCGGGATCCTGTCCGATGCCCGTTACCGGTTCGAACGTGGTCTCGACCCGACTTCACCGTTTTGGGGGACCGAGATCGCTACCCGGATGGTCCTCGACATCTGTGGCGGCGAGGTCAGCGAGCTTGTTGTGCACGGCGCAGATCCGGACTGGCAGCGCAGTTATCCGCTGCGGTACAGCCGTATCCGCGGCCTGACCGGGGTCGAGGTTTCGGAGAGTGAGGTCAGGCGTATTTTGCAGGCGCTTGGATTCGAGGTCACTGGCAGCGGTGAGGCGATGACTTGCGCGGTGCCGCCCTGGCGTGGCGACGTGGTCGGCGAAGCCGACCTCGTGGAAGAGGTTGTCCGAATTCACGGCTATGACCACATCCCCAATACGTCAATGGCCATTGATCGTGTGGTTCCGCGCCCGGCGCTGAGTTCCAGCCATGTCAGGGAAGGCATGACAAGACGGATTCTGGCCTCGCGCGGTATGGCCGAGGCGGTGACGTTTTCTTTCCTTTCGGCAAATGACGCGGAATGTTTTGGCGGCGGAGCATCCGAGCTTCGTCTGGTCAATCCGATCAGTGCTGATCTTGACGTGATGCGGCCGTCGATTCTGCCAAACCTGATCGCTGCGGCCGTCCGCAATACCAATACAGGAACTGCCAATCTGGCAATCTTCGAGGTCGGCCCGCAATACGGTAACGCTCTGCCGGAAGGCCAGGAGCTTTTCGGTGCGGGACTGCGGGTTGGCCAGATTGCCCCCAGGAGTTGGACCGGAACTTCCCGTCAGGCCGATATCTTCGACGCCAAGGCCGATGCCCTGGCGGTCCTGGACATTCTTGGCCTGCCTGTCCAGAACCTGATTGTCTCGACTGATGCACCCTCCTGGTATCATCCCGGACGGTCCGGCACGCTCAGGCTGGGCGCGAATGCGTTTGCGCATTTCGGTGACATTCACCCGCGTATCATGCAACGGTTCGATCTCGGTGGCCCCGTGGTCGCGTTCGAAATCGACCTCGGGATGGTTCCGGAATCGCGCTCGAAATCGCCGGCCCGCCCTTTGCTCAAGCTCTCGCCGTTCCAGCCGGTGACTCGCGATTTTGCCTTCATCGTCGACTCGGATGTTCCGGCAGAAAAGCTGCTTCGCGCGGCGCAGGCCGCTGACCGCAAACGGATCACTGAAGTCAATCTGTTCGACGAATATACCGGCGAGGGCATGCCGGCGGGTAAGAAGTCGCTCGCCATCACGGCGACCTTGCAACCCGCCGATGCGACCTTCACCGATGCCGACCTGGAAGTGATTTCCGGCAGGATCATCGCTCGGGTCGAAAAGCATAGCGGCGGGGTTCTGAGGCGCTGAGACCCGCCTGTCCGGAGATGTCATCCGGAGACTGGAGGAACGTCCAGGCGCGCGACAATCCCTTCAAGGTCCGGCGACGGTGCCGGATAGTACGACATGACCAGAGGATCATGGCCGGGAATGATATGGTCCGGCGAGTCCGCCAACATTTCCATGGTGGTATATCCGTTCATCATGTCGCCGAGATTGTAGACGATGACGAAGGGGTTGCAGTCGCGGATGTTCTCGTAGAAATGAGCGCAGTCCGACGCCACCACAACCCAGCCGCGCTGTGTCCAGACCCGGACGCACATCAGGCCGGCCGAATGGCCGCCGATCTTGTGAACCGACAGACCGGGTACAAGTTCCTGATCGCCGTCAATGTAGTGCACCTGATTGCCATAGACCTTGCGGATCATTGCGCAGACGTCATCTACCTCGAACGGCCGCTGGACTGCCGGAAAGCACATGCAGCGCCCGGTCGCATAGGCCATTTCACCGTCCTGAAGAATGAATGTCGCCGCCGGAAAATCCGCGATCCCGCCAGCATGGTCATAATGTAGATGACTGATGATCACATTTTCGATATGACCGGCGTCGATGCCCATCAGCGCTAGACCTTCGGCCGGTGAGCGCAGCAGCGGCGTGCCGCGCTTTTTCGAGGCGATCTCCCCGAACCCGGTATCGACGACATAAAGATGGTTGTCGCTCCGGATGACCCAGACGAAATAGTCGAGCGGCATCGGACGATCGTGTTCGTCGATGTACAGCATGTTGGCATTGCGCATGCGGCTGGCGTTATGCGCGTATTTGACAGCGTAGATCTCGAAGACCTCGCGTTCTCCAGATTGGCCCATCGCAGTTTCTCCCTGGTTGACGGCGTCGGCTCGCAGCCGTTTGAATAGGATACAGGGTAGATGCGGGAGACCGGCTGGCACAAGCCGACGCGGGGTGATCGGGAGTCGTGCGATGATGGGTATCACAATCGGGTTTGTCGGCACCGGCGCCATGGGCGAACACATGTGCCGCCATATCGCGACCGGAAGCGACTGTGCCGTATTGGCCCATGATCTTCAGACCGCGCCGCTGGAACGGCTTGCGGCGCATGGTGTAACCCGGGCGCGTGACCTCGGCGATCTCGCCCGGCGCGCCGACATGGTGATCCTTTCGCTACCGGGCGGCCCCGAGGTCGAGGCGGTTTGCGAGGTCTTGTTGTCTTCGATATCGCGCGATGCGATCGTGATCGACATGTCAACTACCCCGGTCAGCGTGACACGGCGGCTTGCAGCCCGGTTCGAAGCGAACGGAAACGGTTATCTTGACGCTCCGGTTGCTCGCACGCAGCAGGCGGCGATTGATGGAAACCTGTCGATCATGGTTGGCGGTGACGATGCCTTGCTCGACCGGGTTCGCGATATCCTGTTGTGCATGGGGCCGGACGTGACTCATTGCGGGCCGGTGGGTTGCGGCCAGATCGCGAAGATCCTGAACAACATGGTGGTGTTTCAGAATGGCGTCGCCCTCGCCGAAGCCATTACCATCGGGCGTCATGCCGGAATGGATGGCGCGACCCTGCTTGGAGTTATCAACAAGAGTTCAGGCGGATCTTTTGTGGGCCAAAACCATGGGGTCAAGGCGATAGTGCCCGGAAATTTTCCGCTGAAACAGTTCCCGGCCCGTTACGCGTTGAAGGATCTCTCCTATGCGCTGATGCTGGCGGAAGACGGCGGGGTTGCGGCACCGGGCGCCGAACTGGCCGGACGCCTGCTTGAAAAGGCGATCGAAGCCGGGCATGGCGAGGAATATTGGCCGACGATCATCAATATCGTCGAGGCTGCAATCCGGGAGGCCAGTTAAGGCGCGCCAGGGCGTCGAAGGCCGGGCGGACGGATCCTGCATGGATGGCCGCGGTCACGGGTCCGCCGGGCGCGGCGGGACAAGGGCCTCCGCCCAGCGTAGCACATCGTCGATGGTTTCGGCTTCGTGGCCGGTGGGCGTTTGCGGCCGGGTGATCATGAGTACCGGGATTGCAAGGGATCGTGCTGCCGCGATCTTGGCGTAGCCTGAGTTCCCGCCGCTGTTTCTGGTGACCAGACAGGCGATATTTCGGACCCTCAGAAGGTCTCGTTCGCTGGATTCGGAAAATGGTCCGCGGGCGAGCATGATTTCGTAATCGGGCGGCAGCACGGCAGGATCCGGCGCTTCGATCACACGGAGCAGAAACCGAAAGCGGCCGATCGCACGAAAGGCGTCGATGCGGGTCCGGCCGACGGTCAGGAAAATCGACGCGCCGTCTGGAAGCGAAGCGTCCCGGAGCCAGGCAGCGGCACCGTCAATGCTGTCGACCTCATGCCAGAGGTCTTCGTCCGTCCTCGACCAGGCCCGGCGGGTCAGGCGCAGAAGCGGAACCTCTGCCAAATCGGCCGCATGCGCCGCATTCCGCGAAATCCTGTCGGCAAACGGGTGCGTCGCATCGATCATGGCCGTGACGCCTTCGGCGCACAGGAAGTCGGCGAGGCCCCTGGCACCGCCAAAGCCTCCAGACCTCAGGAGTCCAGGCGGACGGACCGGGTTTTCGGTTACGCCCGCGAGGGACGTCATCACCGTGCATTGCCCGGGTTCATGCAGATGCCGCGCGATTTCGACGGCTTCGCCGGTCCCGCCAAGAACCAGAATCAATCTACCAGCCATCGGCTTGGCCCATCAGATGGCCGTTTCGGTCGAAGACCAGAACCTCGATGGCGACTGGTGCCGTTCCGAGGACCTGCAGCGCGGTCTGCCGTGCCGATCCGGCAACGGTATCAGCCAATGCGAGCCCGTTGTCGGCGGCGATCCGCAGGATTTGCATCGCGGAATTGGCGCCGCGGGTCGTCTCGACAAGCGCGTCGCTTCCGCCCAGCGCGCCGACTTCCCGCGCGAGCCAGTCGAAATCGACCTGACTGCGGCCGGAATGAAGATCCAGCTGGCCCTGGGCGAGTTTGGTCAGCTTTGCGAAACCGCCGCCGATCGTGATCCGGTCGACTGGATGAGTCCGGAGGTATTTCAGCATGCCGCCGGCGAAGTCTCCCATGTCGATCAGCTCGGTATCGGCTAGTCCGTATCGGCGCCGGACGGCGTCTTCCGAGGTTGCGCCGGTGCAGGCGGCAAGGTGGGTCGTGCCGATAGCCCGGGAGACATCGATTCCCCGGTGAATCGAATCGATCCAGGCTGCGCAGGAGTAGGGGATGACGATTCCGGTTGTTCCGAGGATCGAGAGGCCACCAACAATTCCAAGGCGAGGGTTCCAGGTTCGTGCTGCCATCGTTTCGCCGCCAGGTATGGAGATTTCGATTTCGGCATCTCCGCGGGCGTTGTGTGCGGCAGCGGTCTCCGCGATGACGGCGCGCATCATGCGGCGCGGTACCGGATTGATCGCCGGTTCCGCGACTGCGACCGGCAGACCGGGCCGGGTGACGGTTCCAACGCCGGGGCCGGCTCTGAACGTAACACCGCTGCCTCGTATTGCCGACCTGACGGTCGCGACGACCATCGCGCCATGGGTAACGTCCGGATCATCGCCCGCGTCCTTGACGATCCCGGCCTGTGCCATGTTCTTGTCCAGAGCCTGGATGGCGAGAGCAAATGCTGGGGTCTGGCCGCGGGGCAGCACGATGGTCACAGGATCCGGGAAGCACCCAGTCAGGAGCGCTGTGTAGGCGGCCTTGGCGGCGGCCGTCGCGCAGGCGCCGGTGGTCCAGCCGCGCCGCAGCGGAATGTCGGGTTTGCGAACCATTGCCGATTTATAGGGTGCCGGCGCGATCAATATCCAGCGGGGATCGTCGGTGAGTTATCGTGGCGCCCGGATGCAGGGGCGCGCCGAGATCGCGTTCGCCGGACCGGCGGAGGCCCGGTCCCGTTGATTCCCTGCCGCGAATGTGGAAGTGCACCGTCTCCGTCGCCCTTGATCTATGGTCCTGGCGACCGGCGAGGTGACGTACCCTTCCGGTGGCCGCCGCACAGGCATGTGCACGAAAATTGTGCCGAGATGGTCGAACGCGACGCAATTTGGAATTTCGCTTGGCGTTTGCATCGGCAATTGTGCAGTTGGTATCGCCGCCGTGCCGGCCGGAACCAGTATCGTCAACGTGGTGCTTCCCGAGCCACATCTCTGAAAGCAACCACCGGTCATCGCGCTGCACGTGAAGTTACGATGCCATCCACAGCCGGTTCGACTGCGATCCTTCCGGCCCCTTCAAATGTCTGGCAACCGTCTTGAACTGCCAGGTCAAGCCAAGAGTACATGGCGATACTGCGATGAGCGATCTGGGACGATCGCTGGCGACGACCGGGCATAGTAATAATAAGATAATGGCATGGGTGACTCGCAGGAATGAAGGAGATTATGGCATGAACCGCGCGTGTTGCGCTCTGGCGGCAGCATTCGTAACAATTCTCACAGTGCCAGCCGTTGCGGCGGAGACCACTGCGTCGTCCATGGTACGCAAGAAGATCGAACGACTTCTCGATCGGGCGTCGGCCAAGGTTGTCCAATATGGGCGTGGTGGCGCGCTCGACTATGGCCACGACGTTACGGAAACCCAGGACGGGCGAATCGAGACAGTTGTGCGCGGAGTCTCGTTGAGGACGGAGAACCGGCGCTGGGACGCGGGAGATATCATTCTCGATCTCACTCCGCTCGACGACAGCCGTTACGCAGTGTCGCTTGTTCTGCCGTCCGCCGTGGTGGAGCGTGACTACAAGGGCCAGATCGTCGCAGCCTTGTCGGTTGGCGATCGACAGTTTACCGGCATCTATGATCTGAAGCGTGATATCTGGCTATCGGTCGACGGAACCGCTTCGTCGGTGGTTTTCCGGCGCTATGGGAAAAAGAACAAGGATTACCGGATCGAAATGGACCGCGCATCCTTGTCCATCAGGCTCGACGAAGCTGTTTCCGGGAAGTTATCCGGTTCGGCCGCTGTACGATTGTACGGTCTGTCAGCTGCCGGCGACGGAATGGATATTCGCCTCGGCGAGGCCGATATAGGGTACGCATTTGGTGGCCTCGACAATTCTCTGTTTGGCACGGCGACACCGTTCGACCGCATTACGGAGGGAACTCCGGTCGATAAAGGTGGCAAGTCGCTCGATGGTATTTCGGTGTTCTTGGGCGCCGTTCTCGGGTTGATCCGTGAGGGAATACCGCCGGTTGACAGTGTGGGTTTGTCGTTGAATCTGGGAGATCTGTCCTGGTCAGTTGCCAAAATTCGTGGCGCGATTGATAGCGTGACCTTCGATGTCAACGGGAAGACCCTGGCCAGTGATAGAGGATCATTGCACCTCATCTACGATCATGATGGTCTCAACGTGGGCGTCGAAGGGTTGTTTGCTGACGTGATTCCCCGAACCCTTAAAACGGTTCTGGTTCTGGACGGCATTCCCGCTATGGAGGCGATGGAAACGCTGTTCGACATAGCAGGCGCTTTTAGCTATGAATCCTGGCGAGTGCGGCGGGGCCGTGACTCTCGAACCGAGCCTTTCACCTTATTGGAGATCCTCACACGGGCGGGAAGTGTTCTGAGAATCGAACGGCTGACCTATGAGAGTCCAACCGTGCGCGGTATGGCAAACGGTGCTCTTAACGTTTCCTCGACTTCGCCGAACATGATACAGGGCGAGATCACCATCGTTCTCCGCGGGCTTCATGATATTTCTCGCCGGATTGAAGCGCGTGCCCGCAACGGCGAGTCCGGAGCTTGGAAGGAACTGGCGGCTGTGAGTTTGTTGTGGGTGATGGGCGTTGAGGTGAGCGAAAACGGTGAGGTTCGGCACGAATATATCCTTCATCTGACACCTCAGGGATCCCTTTTGATAAACGGGATACCGATCGAAACCCTGATTGCTGCCATAGAGAAGGCGAGGTGACGGGAGCAAGGACAGGCGTATGCTGGCTAGAGGTCCATTTGAAGGCAACTGCTCAGCAGATGTTCGACAAGACGGGGCACCCGGCATTCGCTGCCCCTGTTGCCTGTCGATCCTCCGGCAGCCGGCAGGTGTTAGGTCATTTTCCCTCATGCTCAAGGTGATGACCGTGAGTCCGGACGGCCAATCACAACAAGTACCTAGATATCCTCGCGCGACGTACAATGACCTTTTGAAAGTTGCCTGATTTGCATCAAGTCATTTGTGAGGTGACGGACTGAGGTCAGCAAGGCCCCTGACGCCATCCCGAAAGACTTGGAAACTTTTAGATTGGTTGCGGGTCCTGGTCCATATGGAATCCAATTTTCTTGGCCCATTCACACTTTATGTGTCCTCTCACATTCCAACTGAACTTAGAAAGTTCTGATGATCCACGAGGGTTGATTGCGTCCGCGAGTATCTCCCAGGTTCCGCACACGCTGTCTTGTACATATTTATCGAGAACATTATTTTTTGCTTTCGGGTAAGCGGTTTTAACTGCATTCTTGTCTCCAAGTAACCAGGCCTCACATTCTTCGATGGCAATCCGGAACAGGGTCCTTGGAGATGGGTTGCATGCCGCAAGCAAATCAAGCAAACCGCTTATGCACGTGGCTCCGGTGAAAGGCACATGTAGCGTTTGGCGTGCCGGGAATAGTCGACATCGGGGACAACATCGTGTACCACCGGAGCCACGTGCATAAGCGGTTCAAGCAAATCGCCCTTAAATTCGATACAATCAGGATACTTCCGGATTCGTCTTCCACCAATATCTCGAAATGCATTGTATAATATCAATCTACATAATCATTAAACTCAGACTTCCTGACCTTTTGGCGTTGACGCTGCCGGACGGCGTGCCGCGAGCCCCTTGAAGTCTGCCACTTTTCGGCCGTTGCGGGCCGATTTTCGGTGGCAGTCGCAGCCGATGTCGTATATTGTAATATGACACTATATACGCGGCCTCAGCCATGCCCATGACCCTCCCGCTGTGCTCCCCAGAGGCGGTTCCGATCGGCAACAGCTGCTTCGCCGTCCTGATCTCGGACGACACCTTCACCTACTTCTCAAACCTCGTTCCCTTCGACAGCCACCCCGCCGATGACCGCGCCGCGATGCTCATGCGCATCGGCCGCCTCGCGGTGATCAGCGCGCTCTCGCCGCAGGATCTGGCCGACGCGTTCTGTGTCTCGCGCTCGACCGTGCAGCGAGCACGGCGGCGCTACCTGGCCGAGGGTGAAGCGGCGTTTCTGAAACCCCGGCGCGGGCGCGGGCCGTCGGTGTTCACGCCGGCGTTGGCCAAGAGGGCGACAGCGTTGCTGGAAGCGGGCCTGAGCGGCGCTGCGGTGGCCCGGGTTCTCGGCGTGTCGAAAGCCTCGGTCCACAAGTGGCGCCGGCGGGGGGCTGATCGGCAAGGCGGTGTGCGCGCAGGAGCCCGCAGGCTCGGCAGTGGGTGCGCCATGCGAGGCGCGTGTCGCTGAAGAGGCTGGCGGCGCAGCCGGGCCCGAAGCGGGCGAAGCGCAGCCCTTGGCGGACACGGCGCAGAGCGGGGAGCCAGGTCCTCTCGACGCCGGGACGCAGACGGATCGCAGCGCGCGCGACCGGCCGGCGCCGATGGGGCGCGCGACCTGCGATGTCTCGGGCCGGGTGCTGGCCAGCAGCGGGCAGGCGGGACCGGTCGAACCGCAGTTCGCCAGCGCCGCCCGCGGCGTGCGCTCAGGCGGCGTTCTCACCGCCCTGCCGGCCCTGCTCAAGGAAGGTCTGCTGGCCGCGAGCGACGCCCTGCCGCTCCTGCCCAAGGGCTATTACGGCCTGAACACGATCCTGCTTTTCCTGGCCTTCATGACCCTGGCGCGGGTACGCAACCCCGAGAGTTTGCGCTATCGGTCGCCGGGCGAATGGGGCGCCATCCTCGGCCTCGACCGTTGCCCCGAGGTCAAGACCCTGCGGCGCAAGATCGCTCTGATCGCCAACGACGAGGCCGGCGTGCGGGCTTGGCAGCGCGCCCTTGCCAAGCGCTGGCAGGCCGACGAGCCGGAGCTCTGGGCGACGCTGGCCGTCGACGGGCACGTCAAGGTCTACGCCGGCCGCAAGGGACGCCTGCCGAAACACTTCGTCTCGCGCCAGAAGCTGTGCCTGCCGGCCAGCACCGGCTACTGGATCAACGCCCTGGGCGGCAAGCCCCTGCTCTGTCTGCATAAGACGCTGGATCCGAAGATGGTCGCCGCCATCGAAGCCGACGTGGTGCCGGCGCTGCAGGACCTCGGGATCGTCGACGCCCAGGCGCCGGACCTGACCGCAGAGGCGCCCGGCCACCCCGCGCTCACCCTGGTCTTCGACCGCGAAGGCTGGAGCCCGGATCTGTTCCGCCGGCTGGCGAGGCGCGGCATCGCCTGCCTGACCTGGCACAAGAACTTCGGCGGCGAGGATTGGCCGGTCGAGGACTTCGGCGCGACGACCGTTCCCATTCACGGACCGGCGACAAACCGCACCGCCTCCGTGCGGCTGGCCGAAAAGCCGGTGACGTTGCCGAACGGCTTCAGGGTGCGCCAGATCCGCCGCCTGCTGGACAACGGCCGTCAGATCCCCTTCATCGTCACCGATCCGCACAAACCGATGAGCGAGGCCGCAGGCGCCATGTTCTCGCGCTGGTCGCAGGAAAACTTCTTCAAGTACATGCGCGACGAGTTCAATCTCGACGCCCTGCCGACCCACGAACTCGAGCCTCTCGATCCCGACACCATGGTCGTAAACCCGCTCCGGCGGGCCTATGACAAGGCAATCCGCAGCGCCGAACGCCGGCTCGCCAGCCTGCGCAACCGGAGCGCCGGCGCGGCCAGGAAAAAGAGGCCGAAGGCGCAGCTCAGGAGAGAAGTCAGCGACCTCGAGGGTGCCCTCGAGATCGCCAGGGCCAGCCGCAGGAACGTGCCGAAGCACTGTCGAGCCGGCGACCTCGACGAAGACCAACAGCTCGATGCCCTGCCCTCACGCGACCGCCGCCTCCTCGACATCATCCGCATGATCGCCTACCGCGCCGAAACCCGCATGATGCTCCCCGTCATGCAGGGACAAGGCAAGAAGCCTCATCCCCGGAAACTGCTTCAGGCTCTCATGACCGCCGACGCCGACATCCTGCCGGACCCCGCCAACGGCGTTCTCCGGGTCCACATTCTCGGCCTCGCAAATGACGCTTGCGACCGCCAGATCGATGCCCTCCTGAACAAGCTCAACGCCACCGAAACGCTCTTCCCCGGGACCGATCTGCGCATGGTCTACGAGATCGACGCAGCCCCGGAACCCACCCAGCCGGTGTCACACCAAATCACTAGAGGTCAGGAAGTCTGATACTAGAGATTTCCTAGAGGAAATTCTTCTTCAAACATTTCCCGAACAATCGGGTCATCTCCCAATCTTCGTATTGTTGAAAACCCATCTTCCCCCTTCTGTAGAACCCAAGCTTCATCTGGACCAAGAGAGTTCAGAAAAAAAGGTTGATGAGTTTGTTAAAATATTTGTGAACCGTCTCTCTTAACTGACGCATGGTTTCGAAATTCATCCGCTAATAATTTCAATAATTTGTGATACAGTCCGTTTTCGGGTTCTTCGATACAAATAAACGGAGGTGGAGAAGGATATTCGAGCATCAGAAGATAAGCAAACAATTTCAGAGTTCCGTCCGAGATGTACTGAGCATAAAAGGGTGATTCAAAACCTTTGTCATTGAAACATATCAACAACCGTCCATCAAGGCTTCTCTCAGTCGTTATAGTTTCTATTCCGGGAATTTTCCCAGCAATATTTTTAAGTACATTTTGAAATCTTTTGGGATGTCTTCGTTCCATGAATTGCACAACGTTTCCTAAATTTTCTTCATGTGTATTCAAATGTTTCTGTGGACCTGAGAACGGTATGCTGCGGGCAGAATTCGGCGTAAAGTAGCTCAAATACCATCCTTCGATAAACTGCCTGAATGACAATATTCTAGGATGCTGTTTCAAAGCTCCAAGAGTTACAATCCCCAGTTCCCGTTTGGTTCTCAATTCCACGGTTTTGGTTTCCGATCTTTCGTCGCCTGAAATCATGTTTGGAAGCTCAAAAAAGATATTTATCGGCTCATCGTCATTCAATTTCGCGCTAACAGCACCTTATTTTCAAGCAACCCCTTTCCCATCATTCAATATCAAAAAAGAAAACGGCTGCCCTCTCGTTTGTCCACACCTGCGCTGGAAACGTTCACTTGATACATAAGGACGGCCCGTATCGTCTTCGTCTATAGCAAGTTCATATGTGATAATAGGGCGGGATCTCGTATCCTCCCTATAATATATCTGAAATCGGATTGGTCCTTTATGTTTTTGAGAACGAAGACGCGAGAACCCACCTCGACCACGCGCATCGCATGCTTCTTCTACACCCATTTTTAAGCAATCCGACAGAAACCCGAAGACATCGAATAAGCAATTTTTTCCAACACCATTTTTTCCGATTACAGCTATCAGGGGTGTCAAAGGGGTTTCGTTCTGTGTGCTCCAAATTTTTCCTAACGTAATATCTTTTAGTACTCGATAGTTTGTGATTTTTATGCCTTCTATCCTTGCCATAGTCGTTGTCCTGTTGTCTGGAACATTTTTGTCAGGTATCTAGGGAAAGAAGTCCGATTTGATGTTTTGGACGATGTTACTATGCGGCGGATATTCCAAGAATGCGATTTTGCAAAGACTGTTTATAACTTTCATATAACAATATAAAAACATTCTGAAAAGTCAATCGCTTTGATTGGATATCGCTTAAGTCGGGATATCCGTGCGAACGACTCGTGATCCGGGCACTCGATTCAGGAACGGCGTTCGGCTGATAGTGGTCGAATTTTCAGGAATTCGAGGAGCTTCGCCTGTGGATATCGGGAAACCGCTTATGCACGTGGCTCCGGTGAAACGCACATGTAGCGTTCGGCGTGCCGGGAATAGTCGACATCGGGGGCAACATCGTGTGCCACCGGAGCCATGTGCATAAGCGGTATCGGGAATTATAAGGCCCGATGAGCACGACTTGTGTGGTGTGCCGTAGCCATCGGGTGATATTGTCCTGTTATGGGATGATCAGATCTGTTGTCCGCCGCGGTTGTTGGTGCTTTGTCCGGGTTCTGGCTTGAGAATACTACGTGTGTGTCGGAGCGATTGCGAAAGTGGAACACGAGGATGTCAGTTCCCCGATTCCTGAGTACGCGCGAGTCCACAAGCCGTTCCGCGGCCAACCTCGTAGCCATCGACAGCACGGATGCGCGTCACGTCGGCTTTGATAATGCTTACGGAAGTCCATGTTGCACTAACACTGCGAGGGGACCGTATCCGCAGAGACAATCCCGGATAGCGGGCTGATGCGATGTCGCGTAGTCTTGCGCCGATGAAGAGTGGCTTCGATTCTCTTTCGCTCTCCGGGGCCCCGGAGTTCGTGCCCGGCAGCGTCTGGCTCGCGGGCGCGGGGCCGGGCGACCCCGGTCTCGTGACGCTGCATACCGCTCTTGCGCTGCAAGACGCTGACATCATTGTCTACGATGCACTGGTCAGTAAACCGGTGCTCGCGCTGGCGCCGGAGGCCACGCCTAAGGAGTTTGCCGGGAAACGTGGCGGCAAGCCTTCACCGAGCCAGGCCGACATTTCCCTGCGACTGGTTCAACTCGCCCGCCAAGGGAAACGGGTTCTGCGTCTCAAGGGCGGCGATCCCTTTGTTTTCGGGCGCGGCGGCGAAGAAGCGCTATCGCTCGTTCGCGCCGGAATCCCGTTTCGTATCGTTCCAGGCGTGACGGCCGGAATCGGCGGGCTCGCTTATGCCGGTATTCCGCTGACCCATCGCCACACCAATCATGCCGTGACGATGGTCACCGGGCACGATGCCAACGGAGACGTGACAGGCATCGACTGGTCGGCGATTGCCGCAAGTACGCCAGTGATTGTGATCTATATGGCGTTGCGGCTCCTGCGGCAGATTGCCGATGCCCTGATCGGCGGTGGCAGGTCGCCGGGTGAGTTGGTCGCGGTGATCGCAAGTGCCGCCATGCCGGAACAAGAGGTTCTGATAACGACACTCGGCAACTGCGCCGACGATGCGGCTTTGTCGGGGATTCAGCCCCCCGCGATCGTCGTTGTCGGCGAGGTTGTCCGCCTGCGCGATGGACTTGACTGGCTGGGCGCCGCGGACGGGCGGCCGCTCGATCCGGACCCGCTTGCAATGCGCCGGGACGACCGGACCGGATGACCGGCAACCGTATTGGACCTGGCCTTGTCATCGCCGCGACGGCGTCCGGGGCCGGCAAAACCACGGTCACCTTGGGGTTGCTGCGGGCATTCCGCGACCAGGGAGTTCTCGTTGGCTCTGCCAAGATGGGCCCCGATTACATCGATCCGCAGTTTCACGCGGCTGCAAGCGGGCGAACATGTGTCACGCTCGATGGCTGGACGATGCGGCCGAACACAATGGCTGCCCTAGCCTGGTCCGCGGCCCGCGGCAGTGATGTCCTGATCGTCGAGGGTGTGATGGGACTCTTCGATGGAGCGCCCGTTGCCGGCTCGACGACCGATGGCTCGACCGCCGCTTTCGCGGCGATTATGGATTGGCCGGTCATACTGGTGATCGATGCGCGGTCACAGGCTCAGTCGGTCGCTCCCGTCGCTCGCGGGTTTCGTGATCATTGTAACGCAGTGGATGTTGCGGGCGTGATCCTGAACCAGGTTGCCGGCGACCGACATGAACGGTTGCTTCGCAAGGCCCTGGACGAGGCCGGCATACCGGTGTTCGGCGCGGTGCCCCGGCATTCCGGGATACGGCTGCCGTCGCGTCATCTTGGTCTTGTGCAGGCGGGAGAACATCCACTGCTTGAAGAGTTTGTGTCCAGCGCCGCGAGTATCGTTGCCGCCTCTTGCGATCTCGATATGGTGCGGCGCATTGCCCGCACCGGGCAGCAGGTCGATACATCGGCGTCGGCCATGTTGCCGCCGCTTGGTCAGCGCATCGGGGTTGCCTGGGATGACGCCTTCACTTTTTCTTACGGCCATGTGTTGGATGGCTGGTCTCGGGCCGGCGCTGAAATTCTTGCTTTTTCGCCATTAGCCAATGAAGCGCCGCCCGTGGCGGCCGACGCCGTGTTCCTTCCTGGAGGCTATCCCGAGTTACATGCGGGCCGGCTCTCCGCTAACGAAGATTTCATCAACGGTCTCCGGCGTTTCGCAGCCGGGGATCGCATCATTTACGGCGAGTGTGGCGGGTATATGGTCTTGGGTCAGACATTGACCGACCAGGCTGGTCAAACGCATCGCATGGCCGGGTTACTGGACCTGGAAAGCAGTTTCGCAACGTCAAAGCTGACGCTCGGTTACCGGCTGGCGAGATCCCTTGCGTCGACGCCGTTCGGGCCAGCCGGTACTGTCCTGGCAGGTCATGAATTCCACTACGCCCGGGTGATCGGCGAAGATGGGGACGAACCCCTCTTCGAAGTCAGAGATTCGGAGCATGCCGTTATCGGGCCCGCCGGTTTGCGGCGGGGGCCAGTGTTCGGATCCTTCCTGCATCTGGTCGATCAGGGCGTCGATACCGTTACAGCCCGAGTTCGGTCCGGACCCTGCGGCTCAGCCGCGCAGCGATGATCCGGTGCGCTTCTGCGAGGTACAGACGAATATCGTCGTCGGCCATTGCGTCCGGGCTCTCGATCTGCACCCATTGCGCCCGCGCCAGGTGTGGCGCCGGTATGATCCCGTCCTGCATTTTGAGAAGTTCGTAGGACATCGGACTGCATTTGAACCGGACCTTTGCGTGAGGTCGGCTGGCCGGGCTGGAGCAGAGGGCAAACATCTTGCCGCCGACCTTCCAGACTGAAGCGCCTCGCCACTGCACCACATGAGTGGCCGCCCGCAGCGATCGGCAGAACGTGTCAAACTCGTCGCGGGTCATGAGTCAACCGACCGTGCCTCGGTAAGCCGGTAGAAGAGGCCGGTAATGTCGTCTTCAAGAAGGTTTAGTCGGCCTTCGAGCATCACCGGATCAAGAACATAGCGGACAGGTTCATCGGCGACGATGTCGATCAGCGTCGTGGCATTGCCAGGAAGGCAAAACGGGCAGGACGGCGGCAGGGCGGACAAGAGAAAACCGCTATGGGTCTCGCCCGGACTGAGCGGATACATGAAGCCTTTGAGCCGGACGATCTTCCCTTCGAGCGCCTTGATTTCCGGAGAGAATTCGCGGTGGAAAATGGTTTGAAGCGGGGCCGGAGTCTCGACCCGAATGTCCATATTGGCGAGAGCGTCCCATCTGACAGCGCCGTCGGCGTCTACCGGCTTGTTGTGCTTGTTGTGGTTCGTCGGTCCAATCTGCTGTGCCGCGGCCGGCAAGGTTGCAAGCAGGATCAGGATCAGAAGGATCGTGTTGATGCGCATGTCGTTCTCCCGTCGCCGTTCGCGTAGCTGGCAGTTTACATCAAGTTTGCTACCCGGAGCTCAGGATTCGACCGACCTCGCCATGCCCGGCCCGGACGATGGGTATGGCTGCGGCGACAAGACCGGTCGCGATAGCGCCAAGCAGCAGCCATCCTTCGGTCGGCGCGAAAACCAGCCCGGAAAGCCCGGACGACTCTGCTGCGGCGATGGATCCGGCGCCGACTGCGAGGGCGGCATGCCCAAAGACGAAACCGAGAAGGGTGCCTGACAAGGTCAGGAACAGAGCTTCACACAGCATCACGGTAACCACCCAGCTGTGTAACGCGCCGAGCGTGCGCAACACGGAGATGTCGCGGCGGCGTTGTTCAAGTGCGCTGGTCAGGGCCGTAAAGACACCGAGCGCGGCCGTAGCCATCAAGATGACACCGAAAACCCGCAAAACGTCGAGGCCGGGACCGAGCAAGGCAAACAAACGCCCGGTTTCGACCGCTGGCGATGCAGCCATCATTGAAGTGTTCTGATCGATCGTCGGTGCAAGAGTGATTGCCGCGACTGGTGATTTGAACGAGAGCAGGAGCGCGGTGATTTCGCGGTCGTCGTCGGAATGGATATCGCTGTGCTCATGGTTCTCAGTCGATGTCGCTTCGCCGGTGCCGTGGTCTTCGTCATGATCGTGTATGTTCCAGATGCTCTGAAGGTCAGTCAGCACCAGTCTGTCAATGATTCCGCCAGTCGGTGCAAGGATGCCAGTTACCGTGTAGGGTTCATCAGTATGATCCGGACCGCCTGCCTGAAGGCCGTGTGACGTGGTGAAGACATCACCAGGTGCAAGCCCAAGTCGGATAGCAGCATCGGCGCCAAGCGTCGCTTCAAAACTTTCCTGCCACAGCCGGCCCTCGGTCAGACTGGCATCTTGGAATTCGACCATGTCTGCTGTGGTGCCGATAACCCGTACCCCGTCGATGCTGTCGCCGAGTGCCAGTGGCACAGCATGCTGTACGGCGGGATGATCCAGCAGCGGGCGGGCTTCGTGCAGGCGAATGTTTCCGGTTGGATAGTCGATATGATAGACAGCAGACAGAACGAGTTGCAGGCGACTGCCCTTGGCGCCCACAACCAGATCGACACCTTGTGCATCGCGGGTCAACCTGTTCCGGAACTGATGGTCGAAGGACAGCAATGCTGCGATTGTAGCCACACCGAGAGCCAGCAACACAATGTTGAGCAGCGCTGTGAGAGGCCGGTCCAGGAGATAGGCAAAGGCCAGTGCCGGGGCAGTCATGCTGGCAGTTTCAGGTCAAGCCGACGATCGAACAGATCTGCGACACGTGGATCGTGAGTGGCGATAACGAGGCCGGCGCCAGTGGCGACAGCCTGATCGCGCAGAAGCCCGACCACGGCGGCGGCATTGTCCGCATCAAGCACCGATGTCGGTTCATCAGCCAGAATGAGCGCAGGGTCGGATATCACTGCGCGGGCGATGGCCGCGCGCTGGGTTTCGCCGTGACTGAGCGATGTCGGGCGCCGGTTGGCCAAAGCGGCGATCCCGAGATCTTCGAGCAACTTTCGGCATTGGGATTCGTTATCCGGCCGACCTGCCAGTCTGCGTGCGATACGCAGATTGTCGAGGACATTGATAGCCCTAATGAGGTGAAACGACTGGAACACGATGCCGACGGTTCGACCGCGCTGACGGTCGCGCATTGTCGCGGACAATGTCTGCCAATTGCGGCCGTCCACCAAAACGTTGCCGGATGTTGGAATCAGAAGTCCTGCGAGGATCTGAAGCAGGGTGGTCTTGCCGCTTCCCGAAGGCCCCGTGACTACGGCGTGACCAAGAGGCGCCAACCGCCAGTGATCGAGACGCAGGGCCGGCGCGTCGGAAAAACAGTGTCGCAAACCGTTGATGACGACCAGATCGGTGTCGGTTTCAGTCATTAGCTCAGGCATCAAGATGTTCTCAGGGTGTGGTGCCTCGGCCGGTTGTGAGGCTGCGGAAAACAGGAGGCCAGCGTACAGCAACGTTGGCCTCCTGCATTCTCTTGCTGTGAGCCTCAATGGATCGCGACCGGTGCGCCCATTGAACCCGTGGCACCCCTGACCGGGGCCGGGCTATAGAAGTAGGCGAAGACATAGATGCCTTTTTCGGCCAATTCCGAGAGCTTCATGTTTTCCTGATTGACGATGCCATGGCGTGTCTGAAGGTAGGTGTGAACACAGAACACGCAGGCAGGATCCGGATTCGGTACCGCGTCGACCGGCCAGGTGTCACCACCGGTCACACCCGCCTTGACATCTTCAGCGATCCAGCGGGCCACGCTCATACCAATCCCCGGGCAGCCGTCATTGTATTTCGGGGGATTGTCCCAGTGCTTTTCCCAACCGGTGCGGATGATGATTGCATCACCCTCGGCGAAATCGAAGTTTTCCATGCCTTGCCGTTTGAGCGCAGCCTTGACGTCATCCATGGTGACAACTTCACCTTTCTCCATGGACTCGACGCCGCGGGCTCCGGCGACATCGATCAGGATGCCGCGCGCGACGATCGGATGCAGTTTTTCTGTCCCGAGCTTGAGGAGGCCATAGGGCGATCCCATGTCGGTAGCGGTAAAGCCATTGTACCAACGCATTTCGTTCTTGTCGCCGTCGCTGCCGACCTGCACACCGATATGGCCGAGGCCATCGAACTGCGTGCCGACCTGGCCCACTTCCGTCGCGAGGAACTCGTCATTCCACATGATCTTGTTGGCACCGAATGCGCCGCCGGTCGGTGTACCGGGAATACGCAGTGAGAATTTGCGGGCCCCGAACAACGGCATTTCTGCCGTGTAATCGTGTCCGAGCTTGAGAACCTCTCCCTTCTTGATGACAGAGAGCGCCCGCATCACCACAGCCGGATTGGTGTACCAGTTCGTGGATCCGGCTTCATCGCCGGCACCCCACATCGGATGAGGCCACCATTTTGAACCCAGCGGCGTTTCCATATTGGCACCGTCGACCCATGGTTTGCCAACACAGTCCTGCCAGTTCTTGTCACTGCATTCCGCGAACGCGGAACCGGACAGCACAATAGCGCCAGCAAATGCTGCGACGCCGATGATCGACTTTTTCATGCGTTCCTCCCATGTACCTGTATGCCACGTTGTCGCGACCACGATGACGGGCATGATACTCGTTGATCGCGGCGATGATATACCGCGGGAAGAAATAGTATTCGTGATCCGGGGCGAGCGTGCAAGTGTTGCGGCCGTAATCATGTTGATAGCGGACGGTCGGGTACGGATGGTCACTGTGCCGGTGATGTTTTCGCATGTCGGCGCGCGCGGCGGCCGATGGCAATGGTCCTGGCGTTATCGAACCCGACAACCCGTGAGGATCGACATTTGCGCCCGTAATCGTTGCCGCGTCGGTCCGTCTGCTCGCAGCTCGAGGGTCGTCAGGCCAGCGATGGTCAAGGTCCGGTTGGCGATTCTAACAGCGTTCGCGATCCTCGGATTGGTATTCCGGCCCGGCGCAAACACCGCCATCGGCGGTCTCCGATCCGGATGGCCCCGGACAGTCTGCTCGCGCGACGAGCCTCCAACCCGGCGTGTTCCGCCTTGGCTGGGCCGCGCCCCGGCAATCTCCGTCATTCCGCCCCGCGCCGGTGACGCCGCCCGCAACAATCCGAGCATCGCCAGCAAGGGCATATGACAGTCATGTGCGCCAGCGCAGCAACAAGCGTTCGGTCTTGGCGATCAACCAGTTCACAGTTAAGCCAAATACCGACAGAATTGCAACACCGGCAATCAATTGATCGGTTGCGAACAATGAACCGGCGATCTGGATATAGGCCCCAATTCCTTTTTCAGCCGCGATCAGTTCCGCGGCGACAATCAGGATGATCGCGATTGCCGACGAAATTCGCATCCCCGAAAGAATGGCCGGCAAAGCCCCGGGCAGAATGATCTTGCGTACGATCGATAGCCACGACAGGCCGAATGACTGGCCCATCCGGATCAGTGTGCGGTCGATGTTGTCGATCCCGCCATAGGTAAAGATCACCGTCGGAAAGAGCGTTCCGAACAGAATCAGCGCAACCTTCGATTCCTCGCCGATGCCGAACCAGATAATGAACAGTGGCAGCAGAGCGATCTTGGGGATCGGGAACAGTGCGGCAACCAGCGGAGCGAACCCGGCTCGCGCCAGCGAAAACAGGCCGATCGAGAAACCGATGAGACCCCCCAGAATGGTGCCACCGAGCCAACCGAGAATCAGTCGCCGAAGCGACGCCTCGAGGTGCCGCCAGAGTTCGCCCGAGACCCAGAGTTCGACCAGAGCCTCGAGCGCCTCGCTCGGGGCCGGCAGGATAAGCGGGGAGATCCATCCGGTTCTCGCGCCAGATTCCCATATCAATACCAGCGCGATGAAAACGACGGGCCCGATCAGGCGAATCGGGCGCGGCGTAAACCCGCCGCCCCGGAAATCGACCGGCCGGGCTTTTGCGGATTGATCAACCATCGGTCAACTCCCTGTCTACGGCGAGGGCCTCATCGCGCATCAGTGTCCAGAGATGATGATGTTTTTCCTGAAGCGCCGGATCATTGGTTTCTCGACCCCAGATCGGCGTGTCTATGCTCACGATTTCGCGAACGCGGCCAGGCCGTCTCGACAACACGACGATTTTGTGTCCGAGGCGGACCGCTTCCTGTAGATTGTGGGTGACATATACCGCGGTCAGCGTCTCCCGTGACCAGAGGCTGATCAGGTCATCCATCATCAGTTCGCGGGTCTGGCTGTCCAGGGCGGACAGAGGTTCGTCGAGGAGGAGAACAGCCGGTTTGACGGCCAGGGCCCGGGCGATCGCGACTCTTTGCTTCATGCCTCCGGAAAGCTGTCTGGGAAACGCCTTGTGGAAATCCGACAGCTTGGTGCGTGCCAGTACGACATTGACGATCTCCGCCCGGCTTTGCCGGTCGAGGGCATGGTCTTCAAGGACGAGGCTGACATTGTCCTCGACGGTTCGCCACGGCAACAGCGCGAAGTCCTGGAACACGTAGGTGAGGGGATTGAGCGACCCCGGCGGTGGGGTGCCGATTTGCAGAACCTGCCCGTGCGCGGGACGTTCAAGACCGCCAATCAGTCGTAGCAGGGTTGACTTGCCGCATCCCGACGGCCCCACGATACAGACGATCTGCCCGCTCTCGATCGTCAGATCGATATCTTTGAGAACCGGAAGATCGTCGTATCGATGCGTGATGTGTTCAAGTCGGAGTTCCATGGGCGAATGGCCAGACGCATTGGCGCGCCGACAGTCCGCCCGGGCTTCCGGGCGGACTGTCGGCCGGGTGATCAGGTGGGTCAGTAGGTTTCGACATAGCTGGAGTCGACCAGCTGGTCGAGCGTGATTTCGACGCTGACGAGGTCTTCCGACTGGAACCATTCGAGCTGATGTTTCACGGAGGAGAGATTGAGCCGGCCGTTCGGTTGCAGCCGCATAGAACCGTTAATGATCGACGGGGCGGCTTTTTCGTAGGGCCGGGAGGCGTAGACATATTGGTGGATCAGCTTCGTGGTCGCCTCGAGGCCTGCATCGCCTTCCGTCTTGTCGACCATGTTGGCGTTGAACTCCGCGATTCCCCTGGAATAAGCCCGCAGGAAGCGCTCGGTCAGATCCCGTTGTTCGCTGGCGTTCCGGGTCGAGGTAAAGATCGTCGTCACCTGGTAGTTGTCGATATAGTCGGCGACATCGCCGATGATCCGCACGGCACCGCCTCCCGCGAGCGCCTTGGCAATATGCGGAACGATGGTCCAGCCGTCGATCTGGCCGGATTTGAGGGCACCGATCACGGCACCGACCTTCTGCAGCGGCTTGAGGCTGACACTGGATATCGGGAAACCTTCCTTCGCCGCGATCTGGGAAATCATGTAGTGGAACGACGACCCGGTCTGGGTGATGCCAAATGATCGTCCAGACAGTTTGGCCGGTGTTGTCACGCCGTCTTCGAAGGCCTGGTTCGAGACCAGGATCTTCTGTCCATCCACGCCGTTCTCCTCGACCAGGGCACCGCCAATGATCTTGATCGCGCCCTTGTCGGCAAGATTGATAAGGCCACCCGAGATTGCGGTCACGGCATAATCGATGTCGCCCGAGGCGATCGCGA
This sequence comes from Thalassobaculaceae bacterium, assembly GCA_963422445.2. Classification (GTDB taxonomy): domain Bacteria; phylum Pseudomonadota; class Alphaproteobacteria; order Thalassobaculales; family Thalassobaculaceae. The sequence goes on along the minus strand of OY729512.2, from coordinate 5,183,069 downwards.
CCGCCATCGGTGCCGCGGCCTGAAAGAACTTGAGTTCGACATCGAGGTTTTCGTCGGCGAAGTACCCCTTTTCGAATGCGACAAAGGCCCCGGAATGCGAGGTGAACCGCAATGCGCCAAGCCTGACCTTGTCCTGTGCCGCCACGAACTGCGGCGCGATTGTCAGGGCGGCAACGGCAACGGCCATTATGGCCAGGAATGGACGGCGCCATAGATCGCTCGTCATGGTCTTTACTCCTCTGTCGCTGGTGATGTGTTTTTGACTCATGAGGTTGTGTCGACAGTCATGGGCGTTCTCTCTTGCCTGAGCCGTTTGCCTGTCGCGGGCGGCCATGTCGACACTGGAATTACGGGTGGAAGTGCGAACGGAACCGCCAGCGCGGACGATATCCGAATACCCGGCCGGGTTTCAAGCCGACGTTCCGGACCCTGACATGCGAGGTGGCTGAATGGAAAAAATGAACCAGATCCTCGTTGATGACTCCGGACCCTGACATGCGAGGTGGCTGACCTCAACCCAAGTTGGCATTTTTGGCCTTTTAAAAGCCCGAATCGAGAAATTTTTTGGTGTTGGAACCTCTTGCAAATTCCTGCCCCAGGGTCCGATGAGCCCGGATCGGTCGGTTGATCCTGGTCACCTCTGCACCTGGAGGTCGGAATCCATGGATTCGCGGTGTCTCATCAGAGATGATGAGACCAAACAGGGACCTTTGCAGACATCGGGACACGCCTCTCCGGGCCACTCTCTTCGAGAGGGCCGCGAAGGGTCGGCATGCGTTGTCGGAGCCGCGCTATGGGACGGCGAGACGTATCAACGGGTCAGCCGCCAGGGCCAGGATGCCGACCATGAGATGGCAGGCGACCCTGGAATGTCCACGGACGCGGACATGGCGCCCGCCAAACTCATCCTTGAGGCGGGCGTTGGTCCTCTCGACACCGGACCGGATCCGGAACCGCACGGTCTCGGGATCGACATGGCCTATTGCACGCCGGGCCCGGGCCTCCCGGTCTCGCTCCTCCTTGAGGTCCTTGTCCCGGCGCGGATTGACATCGATGATCGGCACATGGCCAAGCCGTTCGCTCATCTGGTAGATCTCCCTGGCATCATAGGCCGCGTCCATGAGATCGTAGAGATTGGTCACACGCCCGGCGGTCATCATCGCCAGCGGGATCGCGACCTGGCTGTCATGGACGGATGCCGAGGTGAGGACGGTACTCAGCGGCACCCCGCAGTCTGCTGTGTCGATAGGCAGCTTGTAACCGCGCCAAGCCTCCAGGACCCCCTTGGCATTCTTCTTTGCCCCGTGATCACAGACCTTCGGCAGCGCGTCGAGCCTCTCATCGACATCCATCCCGTTCGCTTGCCGTTCGAGACGCCCAGGCTCCTTCGTCCTCTCCGCGCCCTTGCGGTTCGGCGTCCTGGCCTTCGGCTTCGGGGCCGGCGTCTCCCGGGCCTCGATGGCCGTCGGGTCCCGCGACACGTGGCCGATGAGCGCATCGCCCAGTGTCTCTGCAACCAGAGCCGCGTGCATCCTCTCCGGAAGACGGGACTGCGACCATTCGGCAAACGCCCGCGAAAACGTCGCTTCACTCGGGATCTTCGCGACACGCGACCAGCCGCACAGTCGGCGCAACGTCGGGTCCACCTTGAGCCTGTCGATCAGGTGGCGGGTCGTCGGCAGATCCCATACCGCCTTGGCGATGACGCCACGGGCCAGCGCCCGGCGATCCTCCCGGGGCCGACCCGGACCGGTCCACACCTCATCGACGAAGCCCTCCACCTTGACGAGATCGAGAGCTGTCACGAAGCGCTTGTGCGTCTCGAGGAGAGGACCGACCGCCTCGGCCAACGCAGGGAAAAGGTCCCCTTGAAATCGTTGCCAGAGATCGGATAGGGTCGAGCCAAGGGTCATCGGGGTCACCACCTCGGTATCTTGTCATTGTGTAAACACAACATACCACCAGGCGGCCCCGAAACCCAGGCCCTCGACAACAAAATCAGCCTCGACAAGGCAAAAACCGGTCGGGCCGGCAATTTTGCAAGAAGCTCAACATGCAAGTTTTCTACTATCGCAAACCGGACAGTCGTGTGTTTAGGGGGAGTCAGTACAGCATGGCCGCGAATTCCTGTAATGAAGACATTGCTGGTGTTTATCTCGGCTGTCCGACTAAAGCAGGCAGCGACGATGCCGTGCCAACTAAAAGTTCGGCGCTGGAGCCTGCGTCACGCGCAATCATGCGATGACTCCAGAGATCACCGGGCAATCTTTCAGTGGTTACAGATAAATGAGTCAGATGACGTGTGTTGAACCTGTGTGGGCTTGGAAACCAAACGTTCTGTTCGTGACGTCGGATCAGTCGCCGGTATCGAAACGACAATGCAACACCCCCGGAAAACATGAATGTTTCTGGTAGGAGGCGTGGTTGCAGGGCGGGATTTGGACCTGCGGTTTGCAGGAGATGAAACAGTGGCCCCTGAACGGCCCCTGAGCGGTAATGCTGATATCGAGCACCTTCGGAAACACGAGACCCCGGCAAACGGTCAGTGCAACTCATCGTCTTGCAAAGGGACGACAAACATTTCCAGGTGATGGTCGACCAGCCGGAACCCCATCTCCCGGGCAATCCTGATCTTCAACTGCTCAAGTTCTTCATTGTAAAATTCGGTCACCTCACCGGTCTTCACGTTGATCATGTGATGATGGTGGCCCTGATCGCCCTGGGTTTCCTCATATCGGGCCCGTCCGTCGCCAAAATCTCGCTTGGTGACGATATTCGCTTCCTCGAAGCGTTTCATGGTGCGATACACCGTCGCGATCGAAATCGTCGGATCGAGATCGCGTACCCTGGCATGCAGGGCCTCGACATCGGGGTGGTCGTTGGACTCGGAGAGCACATGGGCAATGACACGACGGGGCTCGGTCATCAGAAGCCCCTTTTCGATACAAAGCTGTGCGATCCGGGATTTTAACTCTGCCATCCGCAGGTACCGATCTGGCTGATCGCCCGAATATAGACCGTCATGCGGGTTGCGGTAAAGACACGATCACCCTGCAAGCCGGGACCATTGCCGTATTTCCCGCTTGCGCCTCGCCGTCTGATCCCATAGACAGGCGGCGAAAATGAGGCCGCAGTAGCTCAGCTGGTAGAGCAACGCATTCGTAATGCGTGGGCCGGGGGTTCAAGTCCCTCCTGCGGCACCAGCCCTCTGTATTTCCGGAGCAGGTAGCGGCCTCGGGCCGGGCAGCGCGGTCTATCTGCCGAGCGCCAGACAAGGTCGGCGCGGGTCGGCGGCACCGGACAACAGCGGCTTGTCGGGATCATGGACGATCGCGCAGACTGCGCCCGCCTTCCAGATCAGATCCGGCCAATCCTGGACATCGTGACCCTTATTGCGCAGCGCGGTGGCGGTCGCTCCGTCGACCCGGCTCTCGATCCGCAGGACATCGGGCAGAGCCTCATGCGGTTCGAAGCTTTCAGGATAGCTGTAGCTGGCAAATCTCGGTGCCTCGACGGCCTCCTGCGGCGCCATGCCGAAGGTCGTGATGTTGAGCAGGACCTGGAGCATGGCCTGACACTGCACATCGGCACCAGGCGTCCCGAACGGGATGACGCACCCATCATCGGTCTCGGCAATCGCCGGATTTGGTGTCAACCGCGGCCGTTTCCAGGGCTCGACAGACGACGGATGGCCGCGAACCGCCCAGGACTGGGAGCCGCGCATTGACGCAATCAGACCCCATCCGGGAATGACCGGGGTACTGGACGTACCGTCGCTTGGCGTGATCGAGACGGCGAGGCCGTCCCGGTCGATCGCGCAGGTGTAGGATGTGTCCTGACCTGACGCCTGAGCCAGTTGTGAGTCGGCGGAGCCGTTCCAGAGGTCGGCGCCCCGGAGGATCCGGTCCGGCTTTATCAGCGCAAGGCACGCGGCCGCGTGGTCACGCGACAGCAGCCGTGCTAGGGGCACATCGACAAACTCCGGATCGCCGATATGCAACTCCCGATCGGCAAAGACCAGTTTGATAACTTCCGTCAGATGGTGAATGTAGTCCGGCGAGTTGTGGCCGAGCGCCAGCAGGTCAGTGTCGTCGAGAAACGACCACATCTGGGCCATGCTCGGGCCCTGACACCACGCCCCGCAGGTATGCAGAATGACACCGCGGTGCCTGACGGTGACCGGCGGCTCGACCCCGACCCGGAATTCATCAAGGTCCTCAAGCGTGATCCAGCCACCGTGTGACTGGTGGTAATTGGCAATTGCCTGCGCGATGTCCCCCCGGTAGAACGCATCGCGCGCCGCCTGCAGCCCGGCAAGCCGGCTACCGCCCGAAGCGGTTTCCTGATCCGCCATATACTGGAGCGCCTTCGCGAGATCGGACTGCACAAAGACATCACCAACCCGTGGGGGTCGGTCATTCGGCAGGTAGACCGCCCGGGTTGATGGCCAGCGCCGATAATCAGCCTCGCTTTCGGCAATCGTCTGCGCCATCAACTCATGCATGACAAAACCGTCGCGTGCGGCCGTGATCGCGCCCTGCGCGACCTCGCAGAATTTCATCGTCCCGAACTGTTCAAGGGTTGTGAGAAACGCATCGGGCGCCGCCGGAACCACAGTCCGCAGAATCCCCTCTGGAACATGACCGGCGTGCGCCCGGATCAGATATCCGATGTCGGCGGCTCGAGGCCAACGGCCAACCCCGCTCACGGTGACTACGGAACCGGTGACGGGGCTCCGGATCATGATCGGTGCGACGCCGCCGAAGTTCACGAGATCGCTTTGCACGACTCCCAGAGTGAGAGCGCTCGCAACCGCCGCATCGGCGGCGTTGCCACCTGCTTCGAGGATCGATAGCCCGGCCTGCGCCGCAGCCGGATGACCTGCCGCAACCATATGGGTGTGACCGTGGGTTGTCGCTCGGTACCTGCTCATGATCGCCTCGCTGATATCCTGGATCTCGTATGGACCTTGGTCCGGCATCATGCCATGGTTGGCGCTGCCATGCGACTCGGAGATGACGATGATGAAAATCCGGACTCCGTCATATGACCTGCCGGAACCGGTTGCCGATGCTGTCGGACCGGAGCGCGCTGAACTGGCCGGCGCAAGGGCGCGTGATGCCGTTGCCCGCCTGGACCGTGACAATCACTGGGCCCAGGAGCCCGCGCATGTGTTTCGCCCGGCCATGCAGGTGTCGGATCAATGACCCAATTGCACTGGCTCGAGGCCGTCGAAGCAGCAGACCGGATCGCCAGAAAACAGCTCTCACCCGTCGAATATGTCGCCGCGCTGCTCGACCGTATCGAGAGTCATGACAATGGCCTGAACGCGTTTCTGACCTTGCGGCCGGAACAGGCCATGGCCGAGGCGCGGGCTGCCGAATCTGCGGTGATGCGCGGCGATGCCCTCGGCCCCCTGCACGGCGTGCCGTTTGCGCTCAAGGACATAATCGACGCCGAGGATTGGCCGACGACAGCGCATTCCCGTTTGCTTTCCGACAATATCGCGGATGCGGACGCGCCGGTGACTGCAAGATTGCGCGCCGCCGGCGGAATACTGTTCGGCAAACTGTCGACCCATGAGTTCGCGCTCGGCGGACCGTCCTTCGACCTGCCATGGCCGCCGGCCCGCAACGCCTGGGGCCGGGATTACTCGCCCGGTGGCTCATCGAGCGGTTCGGGCGCGGCCGTGGCAGCCGGTTTTGTTCCTGTCGCGCTTGGCTCCGACACCGGCGGTTCGGTGCGCAATCCGGCTTCGATGAATGGTTTGCTCGGCATGAAGGCGACATATGGCCGGGTCAGCCGCCGCGGCGTCGTTCCGCTATCTTTCTCGCTCGACCATGTCGGTCCTCTGACCCGGAGCGTTGCCGACAATGCGTTGACCTTGCGGGTGATTGCCGGACATGACCCGCTGGATCCGGGTAGCGCCAACAAGCCGGTGCCGGATTTTGCGATCGGTATCGGCGCCGACCTCAAGGGCCTCAAGATCGGTGTGATCCGGCATTTCTATACCCGTGATCTCGAGGCGAGCCCGGAAATGGCGGCGGCGCTCGAAACCGCGCTTGGAGTTCTTGGCGGTCTCGGCGCCCAAATCTCCGAACTCGAAACACGGCCGCTTTCGGCCTATGCCGCGTGCAACCGGATCATCCTGCTTTGCGAAGCCTGTGCCATCCATGAAAAATGGCTGATCGAGCGGACCGCGGATTACGGGGAGTCGCTGCTGACGCGGTTGTTGCCGGGGACCGCGTTCAGCGGCGTCGATTACGTCCAGGCGACACGGACCCGGGCGCGTTATGCGGCCGAATTCAATCGCGTGTTTGACGATCTCGATGTTGTCGTGACGATCAACAATATGGAACCGGCATTCCTGATCGAGGATTTCGAGGCGGGAGAACGGCACTACCCGCGACAGGCCCGGACTCCGTTTAATGTCACCGGCAATCCGGCGCTCGCGGTACCGACCGGTTTCAGCGCATCCGGTTTGCCGCTCTCGATGCAGATCGTCACAGCCCCGTTCGATGAAGTGATGGCCTATCGCATTGCCGCGGCCTATGACGCAGTGGCCGGCTGGACGGCCCGTCATCCGGATCTTGAACAGACCGCCGCCATCCCGCCGGTTGCATGACGTTGGGCACTTTTTGGAAGAAACGGGATCGAGGATTACGGTATGTGGTTCATTGGCGTCGATGTCGGCGGCACCTTCACCGATTTTCACGGGCTTGATACGGTCACTGGCAAGGTTCAACTGTACAAGACGCCGTCGACTCCGGACGACCCATCGCACGCGATCCTCGATGGTCTTGCCGCTTTGATGAACAACGCGGGGATCGCACCCGATAATATCGCCAGGCTGGCGCATGGCACCACCGTGGCGACCAATACCCTGATCCAGCGCAAGGGCGCACGGGTGGCTGTCATCACGACGGAGGGCTTTCGCGATCTTCTGGAAATAGGACGTCAGATCCGCCCGAAAATGTATGATCTGAAGGCGGATCACCCGCCACCGCTGGCGCCGCGGCAGATGCGGTTCGAGGTTGCAGAACGGATCGGCGGCAAGGGTCAGGTAATCAAGCCGATGACCGATGAGGCGATCGAATGGGTGGTGGCGGAGATTTCTGGGACTGATGCCGAAGCTTGTGCGGTCTGCTTGCTGTTTTCGTTTCTCGCGCCGGAGCACGAAGCTCGGATCGGCGCTGCGCTGGCCAAGCGGTGTCCGGACCTCAGCGTGTCTCTTTCGTCCCGAGTGCAGCCGGAATTCCGTGAATACGAGCGATTCTCGACGACCTTGCTCAATGCTTATCTGCAGCCGGGAATCGGCCGTTACGTTTCCGCGCTCGGAACCCGGTTCAGTGCAATTGCGCCAGGAGCCCGGCTCGGGATCAACCAGTCGAGCGGCGGTTTGATGTCGGTCGAGCGAGCCGGTGACATGCCGATCCGGACGGCCTTGTCGGGTCCGGCCGCGGGCACGGTTGGCGCTATCCATCAGGCACGCCTCGCCGGCAGGCCCGATGTCATCACCCTCGATATGGGGGGCACAAGCGCCGATGTCGCCCTGATCCGGAATCATGAAGCCGGGATCGGCTACAACCGCAGTGTTGCCGGGTTTCCGATCCGCTTGCCGATGATCGATATTCATACGATCGGCGCTGGTGGCGGTTCGATCGCCTGGTTCGACCGCGATGGCTTGATGAAGGTCGGGCCGGCGAGTGCCGGCGCGGATCCTGGCCCGGCCTGCTATGGCCGTGGCGGGATCGAGCCGACGGTATCCGACGCCAATCTGATGCTCGGCCGTCTTCCCCAGTCGCTGATTGGCGGAGCGATGCCGCTCGATCGTGAGCAGGCGCATGCCGCGCTCGCTCCGGCAGCCAAGCGGCTCGGGTTTTCGATCGAACGCACGGCCCACGGGATCGTCGGCATCGTGGTAGCGAACATGGTTCGCGCAGTGCGGACGATCTCGGTGGAACGCGGCCACGATCCGCGCGACTTCTCCCTGATGGCTTATGGCGGGGCCGGGGCACTGCATGCCGGCGATGTCGCCTGCGCTCTGGATATGCGTGAGATCATCGTGCCGCCAGCACCCGGTATTCTTTGTGCCCAGGGGCTCGTCGTCTCCGATCTCAAGGAAGATTTTGTCGCGACGCGGCGATTGCCCTATGATGATCGGGCGCTTGCGTCCGTCGCCGACGATCTCGGGTCGCTGCGGGAGGCCGCTGCGACTTGGTTCGAGGCCGAGAATATCGAACCACGAGACCGAATTCTGCGTGTTGCCTTCGACATGCGTTATGTCCGGCAGAATTTCGAACTGACAGTGCCTTGGGTCGAGATCGCCGGTACTGCCGATCCGCCGGACATGTCGTCTCTCGATGTCTTGCGTCAGCGTTTCTATGCGCTCCATGAAAAGACCTATGGCCATTACACCGAGACTGACCCGATCGAGATCGTGAATATCCGGGTTTCGGCCGTTGGCCGGGTGCAGCCGGCCGTGCCGTCGGGGGCATCCGGCGGCGTCGATGCATCCCCGGATCCGGCTGGCTGCCGCGCGGTCTGGTTCGGGCCGGAGCAGCCGGATGACACACCGGTCTACAACCGTGCTGATCTCGGATCCGGCAATGTCCTGCGTGGACCGGCAGTGATCGAGCAACTCGATGCCCTGACCGTCATTCATCCAGGCGACTCGGCGCGGGTCGACCCCTACGGCAACCTGATCATTGAAGTTCGACCATGAATAGAAACGGCAACAGCCCCGATCCGGTAACCACGGAAATTCTCGCCAATGCGCTGCAGTCGGTAACCGACGAGGCCTTCGTGGCGCTGATGAAGAGTGCCTATTCGACGAACATCAAGGAACGTCACGACCACTCCTGTGCAATCGTCGACCGGCAGGGCCGGCTCGTCGTCCAGGCGACGAACAGTATTCCGGTTCATATTGCCTCGGTTCTCGGGCAGATGGAGGCCCTGCTTCGCAAGTACGAACTGGAGGATATCGAGGAGGGCGACATCTTCGCCGCCAATGATCCGCATGAGGGTGGCGGAACACATTTGCCGGACGTCAGTCTTGCGAGGCCCGTCTTCGTCGACGGCATGCTTCTCGGATTCGTTTGCAACATCGCCCATCACGCCGATATCGGTGGCATGTCGCCCGGATCGATGGCCGGCGGTATGAGCGAGATCTATCAGGAAGGCCTGCGCATTCCGGTCATCAAGCTGTTCCGGCGCGGAAAGCTCGATCAGGATCTGTTCGACATCCTGCTTCTTAACGTCCGCGTTCGCGACGAGCGTCGCGGTGATTACAACGCCCAGTTCGCGGCGCTTCGCCTCGCCGAGCGCCGACTGCAGGACATCGCGAAGAAGAATTCGGCTGATCTCGTCGCCCGGGTGTTCGACGAGATCATCGGCCGAACGCATCAGCGCATGCGGGATGCCATCGGCGGCATAGCCGATGGCGTGTACCGCTTCGAGGACGTGATGGATGACGACGGCCGGGACGCGATCAACGTACGGATCAATCTGACCGCCACAATATCAGACAACCGGGCGGTGTTCGATTTTACCGGCACGGCGCCGCAGACTCCGGGCAACATCAATATTCCGCTGCACGGTACGAAGGCGGCGGTCTGCTACGCATTGAAGGCGATGCTGGATCCAGAGATTCCAAACAACCAGGGTGTCCTTGATGCGGTCGAGGTCACGGCCCCGAAAGGAACCATGCTCAGTTGTGTCGCACCGGCCTCGGTGGCGTCGCGGGCTCACACATCGCAAAGGATCATTGATGTCGTCATTGGCGCCCTTGCCGGTCCGTTGCCGCAGGCCGCGGTCGGTGCTGCCAACGGTGCCAATTCGATGGCTGTGTTCGCCGGGTCCGACCCGGATACCGGCGAGCCTTACGTCTATCTCGAGACGCTTGGCGGCGGTTTTGGTGGTCGTGACGATCGCGATGGCAAGGACGGTGTTCAGGTCCATATTACCAACACGTCGAATCTGCCGGTCGAAGCCATTGAGATGGAGTATCCGCTGCTGGTCGAACGATACGGCCTGATTCCCGATTCCGGCGGTGCCGGGAAGTATCGCGGCGGAATGGGATTGCAACGTGTGGTGCGCCCGCTTGGTCATACATGCATTTTCAACGGTGTCGGGGAGCGTTTCCGCAATCAGCCCTGGGGCATATTCGGAGGCCGGCCGGGCGCCAGCGGCAGTTTCTGGCTGGAGAGTTCGGACGGTACGACCCGGCAACTTGCCCACAAACCGCCTGATATGGAGGTGCATCCGCATCAGGCCGTCGTCGTCAACACGCCGGGTGCAGGGGGCTATGGCGATCCCGGAGATCGTGATCCGTCTGCGGTCACCGAAGACCGAATCTCCGGGAAGTTCAGCGAGGCGTATCTGACGCGCCAATATGGCGCCGAACGCAAATCCTGACCGACCTTTCCCACATGGCGGACTGGCCCGACTCTAATGGCGGGCCTCGTGACCGGATCCCCGTTACGCGTTGCCGAGAAACCGCCGCACGACATTGTCGGTCATTATCGAGATGTCATTGTCACAGTCGTTGACTGGTAGGCTGCCACAGAAAGTTATCGAGCCGACCGAGAAAACCGCGCCACCCTTCGGTGTCTCGAAATACACGATGTCGGCCCGGATAAGCTCTTCGACCGGTTTGCGCGGCCAAGTGTCGTGATGGGTCAGAATATCTTCGGGCACGAGCACGAAACTGTCGCCATGGTTGCTTGAACTCGCAAGTACGACAGCATTCCGCGGCGTGCCGAGGCCGCTATCGGCGCGGTCCAGTTCGAAGCCGGCTGCGCCGCCGCCCGACAGTCCGAAATCGCCGATCAGATCGCCTTCGATGCCCTCGAAAATCCAGGCATGGTCCGGATCGCGGGAGGCTTCAGACCGCACATAAGGGCCGCCGTCATGGTCCCCCTGAGACGAAAACCCGACTCCGGCAAGCAGTTGCGGCGGCCGGCCATTGCGGCGCCACAGCCCGCCATAGGTGCCGTCGAATGCATTGTAGTATTCGCCGGGTTCCGCAGCCCAGGCGCGAATTCCGCCTTCGCCACGGCGGATTTCCACGGCGTCGGGCCAGCCGTCGCTGACGGCAACCTTCCAGTAGAAGCCATTGCCGCCGAGATACATCAGCCGGCCACCGTTATCGACATAGTCCTGCAGGGTGTCGAGCGAGTTCGGCGTGTGGTATTCTGGATGCGAACAGGTCATCACAAGATTGTAGCCGGCGATCGCCTCATGACCCCAGGCATGAAGTTCATCGTCGGTAATGACATCGAACTCGTGGCCTTTCTTCTCCAGCCATGTCCACAGATGACCGTCAGCTGCGAAATGCCGGCAACCGGAGCCGCGGACATCCGGATATGAGATGAAACCCGAGCGCATGGTGATGATCGGTCGACGGCGCGATGAGTAGCTGATACCGCTGCCGTCGGAGTGGAAATTGTAGGTCGAGAGCCCGAACTGCCGGTGGTCATCGGTGGTATGGAACTGTGTGTTCCATGCTTCTTTCCGCTGCTGCATTGCCGCATTCGTGTTACCGCGCGCGATATTGGCATAGACCGTATAGGTGTAGCTCGGGATGAGGACGCAGATCCGCGATTGCGGTTTCGCGCGAGGGGCTGTCACGAAGAACGGGATCATCTCCTCGTCGCCATCGCTGGTCCGCAGTCGCGCAGCGTAAATGCCACTTTTAAAGCTTTCCGGAACCTTGAAACTGAAATCGGTGTCCCAGCCGCAGTCATAAAGATCATCATCATGGAAATGGATCGCTGCGTATTGATCCGGTGCGGCAGTCCAGTCGAAAGCGCTGCCATTCCAGGATGAACTGGTCATGGCGCGAGCGGGCAGATTGATCAATGTGCCGTGCAGACCGTCCGGACCGGTATCCGGGACATTGGCCGTTGCCATGTCGCTGGCGAAATCCCAGGCCGCGACAAGATCTCCATGCGCTGCGCCGGCGGCAATCGCGAGAGCCTCGTTGTCGTTCTGGCTGGCCGCCGTGATGAAGGGGCGTTCGATCTTGCCGTTGTAGTGCCGCGACGTCCGGGCGCCGCCCAAGGCAGCCACGATCAGCGGCAGGTCGGCAGGATCGTGCGGCGGCGGGCAGGATGCGCGTTCCACGGTCGCAGCATCGTCGGCATCGAATCGCGGCTTGACCGGTTGCTGACGCAGCCGCACAGTGCCAGCGGCAGAGTCGTAGCAGGCCCATACCCGGTACCAACGCCGCGCAACCAGCTGTTTCCCGGTTTCGATCCGGGTGATCTTGCCGCCGTGGCCAAGCAGGACGGCGGCGCCGCCGGACCCGATCACAAGGGCATAACCGTTGCCGGCGACGGGGTCGAAGCGTCCGATGATTGCCTGTTCGCCACGATGTGGCGTCGTCGGCCAGATGGTGGCGCCGATGGTGAAGTCTTGAATCCGGTTCAGGGCTGGAGCAGGGGCTGTCGTCATGCATGAGCCCAGGCTTGAATACTGATAGCGTGACGGATAGACACCCGTGAACACCGCTTCGACATCCTCTTCGATGATCCCGGGACCGTCCGGATTCGGGTCACCGGAAATCACCCGTACGAGCCGGGCGGAATAGGGTTCGGCCGAGACGCTGGAGACCTTGAAGTTGATGGTTTCTCCCGGTGAAAGCGAGAAACGGTTCGCGTAACCGGTGATGGGAATACGGGGCATGATGGGACTCCTTGCTGCAACCGGCCAAGATTACCGGTAAATTCACGAAGGCGACATTGCCTTGTTCGGTCTGGCCGATCCCGGTCAGCCGGCGGCATGCGGGGCGATGCCGTCTCTGTGCGCGATGTGTGGCGTCCCGATAGGAAATCGCAAAGGAACCGCACCACGGCGTTAATGAACTTATGGTATCAAGTCCTGTGACATCAGGACCCACCAATATCACAAAATATGGTAAGGTTATGATCTGACAGTCAATATAAGGAATATTTTCATGTAAGGCAGGAAATCGAGTCGATATCACCGTCCGGCGGTTTCGAAAAACTTGAGATGGTGTGTTTGGAACCATAAATCTGGGGGTTGCGAGATCATGCGCGTGATGAAGGAAAACTGGTTCGAAATCGAAGCTGAGGCAAAACAGAGTTCGGCGTCACGGGACTGGCATCATGAGGCCCTGACATCGTCCGGGGGTGGCTGACGCGCTGCCCTCGACATTATCGTGGCGATCATGTTTCGCAACATGGCTGGTATCGGATTATGGCGCGGATCTTTCGACGGGCGGCCGGCCGACGGGATCTTGCCCTGGGGACGGAAATCGATGATCGTGTCGAAGTCTCGGTCATTGACCCATGCGGCCTCGATCCGGAAAGGACCGCGCGGACATTTCAGAGATCCGGCCCGACGCTCGATTCGAGTGCTTGTGCCCCGGTGCTTGCGGAACAGATGCCATGTAACCGTATGCAAAAGGTCTTGCGAGGGAGAGAGCATGATGACGGCTGCGCTGTCATGCATCACGACATGTGAACTCGGCAGCGAAGCGAAAACCGCATGTTGTGCCGCCTCCCTTGCCTGGCACGCCCGGCGTGGCGACATTTTTTGCCTGATCGGAGACCTTGGCGCCGGCAAGAGCAGCTTCGCTCGCGCCTTCATTCGCGCGCTGACGACGCCGGATCAGGTGGTCCCGAGCCCGACATTCACGATCGTCCAGACCTATGATGTCCTTGTTGAGGGAGCCTTTTCGACAATTTGCCATGTCGACCTTTACCGGATCAACGATCCGGGCGAAATCATGGAACTCGGGTTCGAGGACGCGCTCGCCGACGGCGTCATGCTTGTCGAATGGTCAGATCGCGTACCAGGCCTGTTTTCCGGCAAGAGGCTCGAAATCATGTTTTCGCTTTGCGACAATCCCGACGCACGCCTGATCGAACTGCATGGCGACCCGGAATGGGCTGAACGGCTGACGGATTGCGGGGTGGCGGAGGGGCTGTGATACGAGGGTTGAATGCGGAGGATGTCGGCCGGCGCCAACTTCTCGCAGGATTCTTGGCGCGTTGCGGGTACGCCGACGCCGAATTGTCGCCGCTCATCAATGATTGCTCGTTCCGACGCTATTTCAGGGTTGGCGGCGACAAGGCAGCTCTGATCATGGATGCACCGCCCGATCATGAAGATGTCAAGCCTTTCATCAGGATATCCGGCCTGCTCGACGAATGCGGTTACAGTGTACCCCAGGTGCATTGCGCCGATATCGCAAATGGCTTCCTTCTGCTCGACGATTTTGGGGATACCACCTACACCCGGGCACTTTCGGCGGGTGCCGACGAACATGCGCTCTATCAACTCGCAACCGATGTGCTGATTGATCTTCATCGTCGTGATTTCGGGGTCTGGTCGGCCGATATACCGGCCTACAGCGACGACAAGTTGCTGGCGGAAGCCTTGATGTTTGTTGACTGGTATCTTGGTCCTGGTCTTGGTCTCAAGATCACCACGCAGGCGAGAACTGACTACATTGATGCTTGGAATGCCTGTTTTCCGGCCATTCGACAGGCTCCGGCGACCCTGGTGTTGCGTGATTATCACGTTGATAATCTCATGGTGCTCGACGGCCGTGACGACCTTGGCGCGTGCGGGTTGCTGGACTTTCAGGATGCCGTGATTGGTCCGGCAAGCTACGATGTCGTCTCCTTGCTGCAGGATTCGCGGCGTGACATCGATTCGCCCCTGGTTGACGCCATGCTGTTGCGCTATTTCACCTCCATGACCGATACGGTCGATCAGGATGCCTTCATGACATCTTATCATGCGCTCGGGGCACAGCGTGCCTTGAAAGTGTTCGGGATTTTTACCCGTCAGTCGGTCCTCTACGGCAATCACCAGTATCTGGCCCATATACCAAGGCTGTGGAATCACAGTATTACGGACCTTGCGGCACCCGGTCTCGAACCGGTTTGTGACTGGGTCGATTGTCATGTGCCGCCTGAATGGCGTTGTACGCCACGACCTGGAGGAGGCCTTCACGCCTGATGTTGTTGACCGGACTTCCCGCGCGCACCGGTACGGTGCCGAAACGAGCCATGATTCTTGTCGCCGGCCTCGGTCGGCGGATGTTGCCATTGACCGAGCGGATTCCGAAGCCGTTGCTGGAAATTGGCGGCAGGCCGGTTCTTGATCTGATCGTTGACCGCCTGTTCGAGGCTGGGGTGGAACGGGTGATCGTCAACACCGCCTATCTGAAAGAACGTGTCATCGCGCATGTGGAGGCAACCGGTGACGATCGTATCAAACTTTCGCTGGAGGACGAGCCGCTCGAGACCGGTGGCGGCGTCGTCAAGGCACTGGATCTGCTGGGACCGGAGCCGTTTTTTGTGCTCAACGGTGACAGCGTCTGGGTTGATGGCATGAAATCCTCGCTGTTGCGGCTGGCCGAAGCATGGGATTCCGAGCGGATGAACATTCTGCTCATGCTTGCTCCACTGGTGCGGGTCACGAATTATGACGGTCGTGGCGATTTCACCATGGATCAGGAGGGCCGGCTGGAACGGCGGAACGAGGCGACCGTCAGTCCCTACGCCTATATGGGGCTGTCGATCATTGCCCCGTCCGCTCTCGATGGCGCTCCGGAGGGCGCGTTTTCGTTGAACTGGGCTTACGACCGGGCGATTGAGGCTGAACGGCTGTTCGGTGTTTCGCATGACGGTCTCTGGTATCACCTGAGTACGCCGGCCGACCTCGAGAATGCCCGCGCCCGGTTCGCGAATGGTCACGCGCCCGACGTGCCGTTCTTCTGATGGCCGGGCCCGGTGGCAAGCAGGTTTATTCAATCCCGGCCAATGCGCCGTTTGCGGATACACTGGCGCGGCAACTATGGCATCGGGCGCAACAGGATCCGATCCGCCTGAGCCAGGGTATCGTTCTTGTGCCACATCGTCGCGCCGCCCGGGTCGTGGCGGAGGCGTTCCTGCGTCTTGGTGACGGTCATGCGATGCTCTTGCCGGAAATCCGGGCCGTTGGCGATGTCGACGAAGATGAACCCTTCGGCGAAAGCCTGACTGCGCTCGATGCGGATATGGGCGACCGCAGCCCGCCAGCAATATCATATCTACGCCGCGTGTTGCTGCTGACCCGCCTGGTTATCAGCTATCTCGAACAAAACCGTGATCTTACCAGTGAAGCCGAAGTGACAACGGATCAGGCGGTGCGGCTGGCGGCCGACCTCGCGCGGTTGCTTGATCAGATGCAAACCGCGCGAATTTCGTTTGATCAGCTGTCAGATCTGGTTCCGGAAGAGCATGCCGGGCACTGGCAGATCACGCTCAGCTTTCTGAAGATCGTCTCGGAGTACTGGCCAGCTGTCTTGGAAGACGAAGGTGCGGTCGATCCCGGTGTCCGCCGTGACCGCATCCTGGAGGATCTGGCGGAGCGGTGGTCCCGCAATCCGCCGACTCATGCCGTGACGGTTGCCGGTTCGACCGGAACCGTACCGGCAACGGCAGCGCTGATGCAGGTGGTCAGCAGCTTGCCGCAGGGCGCGGTAGTTCTGCCCGGTATCGACCGCATGCTTGATGACGAAAGCTGGGCCCAGGTTGCCGCCGATCCGACCCACCCACAAAACGCGCTGGCCCGGCTTCTCGATCTTCTCGAACTGGCACGTGACGATGTCACCGAATGGCCGGGGGCGGATCGATCCTCGGCGGTCGATGCCCGCATGCGTTTGCTTTCCGAGGCGATGCGGCCAGCCTCGACGACCGAACGGTGGCGCGCATTGTCGCCCGACATGGTCCGGCGTGAGGATCTTGAGGGTCTTGCAATCGTGACTTGCCCGACCTTGCAGGAAGAGGCGGGCGTGATCGCGTTGATGCTCCGGGAAGCGCAGGAGGTCGAAGGGCGGACAGCGGCATTGATTACCCCGGATCGAGCCCTCGGGCGCCGCGTCAAGGCAGAGTTACGCCGTTGGGACATCGAGATCGATGACTCGGCTGGACAACCGCTTGGCGATACTCCACCACTGGCGCTTTGGCGGCTGATCGGCGCGGCTGTCGCTGACGGCCTCGCGCCGGTCTCGCTGCTCACGGCATTGAAGCATCCGCTGGCCAGCGGTGGAGAGGATCCAGGGTCGTTTCGGAGCAAGGTCAGGCGTCTCGAACGGATACTGTATCGCGGTCCGCGGCCGCCGGCGGGCATCGATGGTCTTCTGGCAGCTTTGGCGGCCGCCGGTGATGCGGATGACCGAGTGGTACAAAGCCGCAAGGATCTCGCCGGTTGGCTTGAACCGTTTGCGGCTGCGTTCCGGGCATTCGAACAGGCGTTGGAAAACCCGTCGATCACACTGCAGGATCTGTTGTTGATCCATTATCGGCTGGTTGAATTGCTCACCGCCGACAAGGCCGGCAAGACGGATCGTTTTTGGGCCGGGGATAGCGGCACCCAGGCCGCTGCTTTTTTCGCGGATCTGTTCGCGGTTTGCCGTGATTGGCCAGCGTTGAACGGACGTGACTATTTGGCAATGTTTGACGCCCTGATCTCGGGCATGGTGTTTCGACCGCGCTTCGGAACCTACGGACGCCTTGCTATTCTCAGTCCTCTGGAAGGGCGCCTTCAGGGCTATGACCGGATTGTTCTCGGCAGTCTCAACGAAGGCAGTTGGCCGGGCGAACCAGCGGTTGACCCGTGGCTTAATCGGCCGATGCGCCTGCAACTCGGGCTCCCGCTGCCGGAAATCCGGATCGGGCAGTCAGCGCATGATTTCATGCAGGCATGCGGATCGCCGGAAGTGTTCATCACGCGGTCCGAACGGGTCGACGGAACCCCGGCAGTCCCGTCGCGCTGGCTGCTCAGGATCTCCGCGGTCGCGGAAGCGCTGGGTCTTGAAGATTGTCTTGACGCCGCAGGTACCCGGTGGCGTGGCTGGCAGGCGGCGCTTGACGCCGCGCGGCGTCAAGAACCGCGGAGACCGCCGAAACCCTGTCCGCCCGTGGCGGCCCGGCCGCGGTCGTTTTCGGTAACCGAGATCGCGACCTGGCAACGAAATCCCTATGCGATTTACGCGAGGCGTATCCTTGACCTTCGTCCTCTCGATCCGCTTGACAAGGAATTGGGGGCCGCGGAGCGGGGGACTTTTATCCACGAGGCCCTTGACCATTTCGTCCGCGAACCGCCGTCCGGCGATTACCATGAACGCTTGGCCGTTCTGCTGGAATACGGTCGTCAAGCCTTCGGCGGGGCCCTGGAAGATCCGGCGGTCTGGGCCTTTTGGTGGCCTCGTTTCGAACGGATCGCGGGATGGTTTGTCGATATCGATACGGCCAGATCGGGCACCATACGCAGCACCCTTAGCGAAGTGAGGGGCACGATCAGCATTGACGGGCCGGCCGGCGCCGTGACACTGCGAGCCATCGCCGACCGGCTCGACCTGAACGACGACAACGTCTGGACGATCATCGACTACAAGACAGGCAGCGCGCCGAGTACGAAACAGGTCATTGCGGGATGGGCGCCGCAACTGCCGCTCGAAGGCGTCATTCTTCGGCACGGCGGCTTCGCGGGCATAGCGCCGGGACGGTGTGGCAGCCTCGAATATTGGGAACTGTCCGGCCGCGACCCGGCGGGCAAACGCCGTGGCATATCGGATGCCGACGACCTGATCGGCGGCGCCGAATCCATGCTGCGCGACCTGATTGCGGTTTTCGATGACGACAAAACCCCCTATCTGGCGGTTCCCTTTCCCGATCGTATTCCGAACTTCGATGATTTCGGTCATCTCGCCCGGATCAAGGAATGGTCTTCATGAGCGATCTGGGACCGTTCGACAGCCAGCGGCTTGCTGCCGAGCCACAGCGTTCGGTCTGGGTTGCGGCATCGGCAGGATCCGGTAAGACCAAGGTTCTGACGGATCGCGTGTTGCGCCTGCTGCTGGACGGTGCGTCGCCCGGCCGTATCCTGTGTCTGACCTTTACCCGGGCCGCCGCCGCGGAAATGGCGACGCGGATCGCGGACCGCCTGGCGTCCTGGGCCGTCGAGGATGATGCCGTCCTGGTCGGGGAACTGACGGAACTGACGGCCTCCAAGCCCAGCCAAACGATGCTGGATCGTGCCCGTCGCCTGTTCGCGACTGTGCTCGATACTCCTGGCGGGCTCAGTGTCCAGACAATTCATGGATTCTGTCAATCCATCCTGCAAAGGTTTCCGCTGGAGGCCGGTTTGCCGCCGGGGTTCACTGTGCTGGACGAGCGGACGGCGACCGAGCGATTGATGACAGCGTTCCATCTGATGATTCAGGATGCTCGCGCGGATCGATTTCCAGGGTTGCCGGAGGCGCTTTCGGAGTTGTCAGCGAGATCCATGGAGACCGCGCTTGCGCCGCTGATTGGCGATTTTCTTGCCGAACGCGGCAAATTGCGAAAAGCCGTTTCTGTTGCAGGCGGCCTTGCCGCCCTGGAATCGTGCATACGGGAACGCCATGGGATCCGCGCGGGTGAAACCGACCGCTCAATCCGGGCGGACGCCTGTCTTCCCGATACGCCTGAAATGCGGGATGCCGTCGAGGCTCTTTCCAAGGGCAACAGCACGGACAAGGCGCGGGCTGCGAAAATCGAGCAATGGCTCGATAATCCGACGCTCGAAGGCGAGGGGTATTCAATTTACCGCTCGGTGTTTCTGACCAATGCCGGGACGGTGCGCAATGTCCTTGCGACAAAGGCTGCAGAACGCCACATGCCGAAACTTTGGAAGGTACTGACGGGCGAAGCGGCCCTGCTGGCGCATATAGAGGCGCGCCGCAAAGCGTTTGCCGCCGCCTCGCGAACCATTGCGCTGGTCCGGGTCGCCAGTCACGTCCTGGATATCTACGAGACAGGAAATCGGCGCCATGGGTTCGTCGATTTTGACAATTTGATTCTTGCCGTACGCGATCTGCTGACGCGGCCGGGCATTGCGCCCTGGGTATTGTTCAAGCTTGATGGCGGGATCGATCATATCCTGATTGATGAGGCCCAGGACACGAATCCGGAGCAATGGCAAATCGTTGAAGCCATAACCGGGGACTTCTTTTCCGGAGCCGGCGGCGCCGATGCGCGCGGCGCGTCTGACCGAACGGTGTTCGCGGTTGGTGATACAAAGCAGTCGATCTTCAGTTTCCAGCGTGCGGATCCGCAGGGGTTTCTCGAAAGGCAGAAATTCTTCGGGATGCGTGTCACCGAAGCTGGCAAGGACTGGTCCGATGTCCGTCTGGACATGTCGTTCCGCTCTACGCAAGCCGTGTTGGAGGCCGTGGATGCGGTCTTCAATACAGATCTGGCGCGCGACGGGGTCGTGGCTGATGGGACGCTTCACCATTTGTGCTTCCGGGAGGGGCAGGCGGGCCGGGTGGAAATCTGGGCGCCAGAAGAGTCGGATGACGACGGCGACGCCGATTGGGCGCCCCCGGTCAGACAGCGGCCGCGGCGCGATCCGGTCTTGCGTCTGGCGCAACGGATCGCCGAACAGATCCGCAACTGGCTTGATGACGGAAATATTCTCGAAGCGCGAGGGCGGCCAATCCGGCCAAGCGACATCATGATCCTGGTGCGCCGGCGCGGAACCTTCGTTCCCGAACTGGCGCGGGCGCTCAAAGACAAGGGTGTCGATGTTGCGGGTGTCGACCGGATGGTCCTGACCGATCAACTGGCGGTCATGGACCTTGTCGCGCTGGGGCAGTTCCTGGTCTTGCCGGAGGACGACCTGACAGTTGCGACAGTTCTCAAGGGTCCGTTGGTTGGGTTGTCGGAAGACGCGCTGTACGACCTCTGTCATGACCGCGGGAACCGTCGTGTCTGGCATGAGTTGAATGCGCGGGCATCCGAAAGGTCGGAGTTCGCGACGGCCAGCGCATTTCTGAATACGTTGCTTGAACGGACCGACTTCACGCGGCCCTACGAGATGTTTGCGGAAATCCTTGCGGATGGCGGCCGTCAGCGGCTGCTCGAGCGCCTTGGTCCGGAAGCTGCCGATCCGCTGGACGAATTTCTTATCCAGGCTCTTGCCTATGAACAGGTTCATGTCCCTTCCCTGCAGGGGTTTCTACACTGGTTGGCTGCATCCGAATTCGAGGTCAAACGCGACCTTGAGACCGGTGGGTCGAGCCAGGTTCGAATCATGACCGTTCATGGTTCAAAGGGTTTGCAGGCGCCGATCGTTTTCCTGCCGGACGCCATGCAGGTTCCAAGAGGAACGGATCCGCTGCTCTGGACGGCAGCCGACGACGGTAGCGAGATCCCGATCTGGCTGGCTAACAAGGACTCGGACGATCTGGCGTCGGCCGAAGCGCGCGAGATGGCCGATAACAAGCGAAACGAAGAGTACCGCCGGCTGCTATATGTCGGAATGACCCGGGCCGAGGATCGCCTCTACGTCGCCGGATGGCGTAATCGACGGCAGGACCGTGCCGCCGTGCCATGGCATGACATGGTCTGGGACGGTTTGAGATCGGTTGCAGAGGTAAAGCGTGACCGGCTGGTTCTGAGCAACAGCCAGACGGCAGCGCCGAGGAGCGTTGCCCAGGCGGACAGCCGCCCTGCTGCGTTGCCGGCGCTGCCGGACTGGGCTAGGACGCCGGCCCGGGCCGACCAACGGTCGGCGCGGCCGTTGCGGCCATCCCGTCCGGACGATGACCCGCCGGTTCGGTCTCCCTTTGAATCGGGGGACAGTCGAAGATTTCTGCGCGGCCGCATCATTCATTATCTGCTGCAATGGCTGCCACAGGTTTCGGTAGACGAGCGACTTGACGCCGCGCGAGGTTATCTTGCTCGCCCGCTTCACGATCTGGCGCCGGAAGAGCAGGCGCAATATGCCGACGAAGTCATGGTCTTGATCGGGGACGAGCGATTTGCAGACCTGTTTTCGCCGGCGGCGATTGCCGAAGTGCCGATTGTCGGAATGATCGGAGAGGGGGCGGAGGCCGTGGTTGTTTCTGGTCAAATTGATCGGCTCCTGGTGCGGGATCACGAGGTGTTCGTGGTTGATTTCAAGACCAACCGGCCACCGCCGGATCGGGTCGAAAAGGTTTCGAAGGTCTACCTCCGGCAGATGGCCATCTATCGCGATCTGTTGTGTTCGCTTTATCCGGACCGAGCGGTCCGGTGCGCCTTGTTATGGACGGATGATCCCAGCTTGATGGATCTGCCGGACCGGTTTCTGGACGAGCTTTCATTGCAAGCACGGGGGTGAGGTTTCAGTGTCGTTCCACCAGCCAAGAATTTACGAAAGTTACGGAAGACAGATTTCTTGTTCCAGAGAGTAATGTTCAGGATTTTGTTGGAAATGATGTTTCGAACTCAAATTTTAAAATTTCCCCTACATTATTTCAAAATATTTTCTCGAAAACATTGAGAACGGTCACGGAGTTTAGGGAAAATTGATTGATAAAATTTCGAGGCATTCTTGTAAGAAATCGAAATTTCGTTTGTTAATTCACCGTGCACGTCATACCAAGCGCATGGGATTGGAAATTCAGAGGCATGACCTCGAAATTGATTCTCGTTACTCTCAAGGACGGCATCCGATTTGCCGGATTTTGCGGCCCGGAGTCTTTACATGTCATCTGATCCGATGGAGCATGACATCTACATTCAACGGATTTATGATGTCGATGACGAAAATAAGTGGTCTTCGCGTAGCGAGAAGGGCGTTCTCATCACTGCCAGCGAGATTCAAACAATAGAGTTTTAGCCCTTACAGGAGGATGCCGATGGCAAAAAGTGACAGGGCGATTCTACCACCCGTCCGAGCCCTCTGAAAAAGGGACATCAACCCAGTTATCCAATGCGCGGCCACAGATCAAATCCGCAAGGCGGACACTAAGGATTGAACAAGTCGGCTCTGTCACAATTGGTTTCTTGGTGACGGAGTGGAATGCGAGCCATGGAGCAAGCGATGTCTGCGGAGCTGGAGCACGACCTGAAGAAGCGTCGGACGCGGCGCGAGGTCTTTCTCGAGACGATGGACGGGCTGGTTCCCTGGGAGCGGCTGGAGGCCCGCATCGAGCCGTTCTACCCGAAGGCCGGGCGCGGTCGGCGGCCTTATCCGCTGAGCGTGATGCTGCGGGTGCACTGCGTGCAGTTGTTCTACAATCTGAGCGACCCTGGGATGGAGGACCTGCTCTACGAGGTGGAGTCGGTACGGCGGTTTGTGGGGTTGCGCCTCTCGGGTGCGCTGCCTGACGAGACGACGATCCTGCATTTCCGCCACTTGCTGGAGACGCATGGTCTGGGTGAGACGCTGTTCGAGGAGATCAACGCACATCTGGCCTCTCTCGGACACCGCTTGAGCAAGGGGACGATCGTGGACGCGAGTCTCATTGCCGCGCCGTCGTCGACGAAGAACCGCAAGGGCGAGCGGGACCCGGAGATGCACCAGACGAAGAAGGGCAATCAGTGGCATTTCGGGATGAAGGCGCACATCGGGGTGGATGCGCAGTCGGGCTTGACGCACAGCGTGGAGACGACGCCGGCGACTGTCTCGGATGTGGCGACGGCGCACGCGCTGTTGCACGGGGGCGAGGAGCAGGTGTGGGGTGACGCGGGCTATCAGGGGGTGGACAAGCGCGCGGAGAACCGGTACACGGACGTGGACTGGGAGGTGGCGCTGAAGCCCGGCAAGCGCCGGGGGCTGGACAAGGCAGGCCCGGAGGTGGCGGAGAGGCGCAAGGCGTCGGTTCGGGCCAAGGTGTAACATCCGTTCCTGTATGTGAAGCGCCACTTCGGCTACGCGAAGGTGCGCTATCGGGGGCTGGCGAAGACCACGCAACGCATCGCCGTGCTGCTCGGGTTCACCAATCTGCTCATCGCGGGGCGCGACGCCACCGCCTGACGTGGGGGGAGTCCGTCCGCAACCGCCGCAAGGCGGCGGGGACGGTCGGCTCGGGCATCAAAATCCCCATTTCCTGGCACGACAACACGTCCCCGATGGGCTCTGGCGTTTCATCCACGGGCCACAACACCCGTATACACGAAAAAACCGACTTGTTCAGACATTCCCTAACCGGCCGCCGGTCAGAGGGCCCCCGCTGAACCACCTTCCAACTCAACGAACGAAGGGATCAGCGGGAAGAAGTGAAATATCAATATCGCTTATGCACGTGGCTCCGGTGAAACGCACATGTAGCGTTTGGCGTGCCGGGAATAGTCGACATCGGGGGCAACATCGTGTGTCACCGGAGCCACGTGCATAAGCGGTATATCAATTTCGGGAATAAGGTGAAAGACCGTCCTGGTCTGGTCGGTCGGCTCGAAACATCGGACAAGACATATTTCACGCAGCAGTTTCAACTGACCTGTGATAGTGACTCGGGCTCGGGTTTTCTTCCGGGGTTTGTCGCTTCTGTATGACTTCGCGCGCGTTCGCCTGCCGCGTTGCGTTTTTTTCGAATTCGGCATTGATCCCTTGTCTGACAGTGCCTCTAGCCTTTCGGTCGCGGCGCTCCGACCGCGTGCGGTGGACCATCCTGTGTGGCGAACTTCGATCCTGTTGCGGCGATGGCCATGGGCGACCGCTTTGTACACGGTGCCCCAGTCCAGGATCTCGAAATTGGCGAAGATGCTCCACGGTGTCAGCCGGTCGCAGGCCGAACCGCTAGCGGGGCCGGGGACGATTGCGCAGTGTCCGGAGCCTTTCCGTGGTGGGATGAAGGTTGGTTCTGGTGCACCGTGTCCGGTTCAAATCCGCGGGCTGCCGCCGACCATGGTCATGATACGATCCTCGTCCATAGTTTTCAATTGAAATCAATTCTTTGAGCCAGCCCTGTCGGGCGTGCAGTGACCCCTTGCCCGAGTGCAATATGTCGCGTTCCCTAGTGTCCTGATTCCGAAGTTCGCACAGTTATGAGTGAGTTGGCGCGAGTTCGCGGGTTCTCAGTCAGAAGCGCTTGATGGCGGCGAGGATTTCGCCGGCCGACTTGTGCCATCGGAACGGCTTGGGGTCCTCGTTGACCGCCTCGATATACTCGGTGATCGCCTGCTCGAGCTCGACGGTCGAGCGGTGCACCCCGCACCTGATCTGCTTTTCCGTCAGATTGGCGAAGAAGCTCTCCACCTGGTTGAGCCATGAGGCAGATGTCGGGGTGAAGTGCACGTGCCAGCAAGGCCGCTTGGCGAACCCGTCGCGGACTTCCTTCGTCTTGTGCGTCGAGTAGTTGTCCATGACGATGTGGATGTCGAGATCCTCGGGCACGTTGGCCTCGACGTGGTCCAGGAACCTGCGGAACTCCCGGCTTCGGTGGCGGCGGAAGCACTTGCCGATGACCGCGCCGGTGGCGATGTCGAGGGCGGCGAACAGCGAGGTCGTGCCGTTGCGCTTGTCGTCATGGGTGCGTCGCTCGACCTGGCCAGGGCGCAGCGGCAGCAGTGGCTGGGTGCGATCAAGGGCCTGAACCTGGGATTTCTCGTCCAGACAGAGCACCATGGCATGCTGCGGCGGGTCCACGTAGAGCCCGACGATGTCGCGCACCTTGTCCACGAAGTAGGGGTCCGCAGACAGCTTGAAAGTCTCGCGCCGGTGCGGCTGCAGCGAAAAGGCCTGCCAGATACGGTGGATCGTCGACGGCGCGTAGCCCGTTTCGCGGGCCATCGAGCGCGTGCTCCAGTGCGTCGCATCCCGAGGCTTCTCTTCAAGCGTCTTGCGCACCACCTCGGCCACGGCGTCATCATCGATGCACCGCGGGCGGCCGGGCCGCGGCTCGTCTTCGAGCCCGTCCATGCCCTGTTCGGCAAAACGGTTGCGCCACTTCCTGGCGGTGAGATTGTTGATGTCGAGCGCGTTGGCGATTTGCACGTTGGTCAGCCCCTCGGCTGCCAGAAGCACAATGTGCGCCCGATCCGACAGGGACCGCCAGACCTTTCGGCCCCGTGCAAGCCGTTCCAGCTCGCTACGCTCAACGTCACCCAGCTTGCTCTCCGCCGACCGTCGCATCACAGTGCCCCCGCATCGCAAACCCCCTCAGAATTGTACGAATTACGAGAACGGGACTAGTGTTTCAGAAGTGTCGCGATGTTTCAACCGGAAAACAAGACGTGTCGATCCAAAGCAAGCCGTCCAAGGACAGTCCTTTATTCGGCCGCTGAGTGATTTTCGCATCGGCGCAAGCGCTGCCCGGGGCGGAGTCGCGGTGTTGACAGGCTGCTGGCGGCGCCGGCGCCGGGTTTTCGGGGTCTTCGAAGTGATTCGGGGGCGGTTGGGCGCTAGTCAGGTACCGCTGTGGCGTAGCGCGGCGAGCTGTGCACGGTCTGGTGGCGGCCGTTGGCTTGCGCCATTTGGTGAGCGGTTTGAGGATCGTGTCGAGTGCGTCCTGGGCCCGGGGGTGTCGTGGCGATGTGCCGGCGGTACGAACGCGAACTGCTCCTGATAGCGCAAGATCGAAATCGCGGCATTCGACAGGCGGGCGGGGTTGTAGGGACGGTATCTCCCATGCGCCCGGCGCCTGTCTTCGTCAACGGAGATGTTACAGATGTGATGAGCACGAGGCTCGATGTGCCAGTGGTTGCGCACCGGTTCGAGGAGCTTGCGAGGGCCAGCGTCGCAGGCTACGAGCGATGTCAGGGCGTAGCAAACCTCGCGACCGGTCGTCTTCGCCTTCATCTTGTCGACTGTTTCACGGGAGAGCGCCGCTCCACTCGATGGTTTCGAGAGCCGCCCGGACCGTTGCCTGGTTGCCTCTCACCGCAGTGCCGACATGGTGAGCCCCAAGATTGTCGAGGAGGGCCTGAACGGTCTCCTGATGGACATGCTGGGCGTCAACGGTCGCCAAAAACGCACCCCCAGCTGCCAATGTTTTGACTTCGACAGTTGCTACGGCTTTCTGGTCTGGACGGTCGACAAGAGTTCGTGGCGTAAATGTCACGGATTGGAAACCGACCTTGACGGAACTTGCGGAGGTTTCTAGTTTGCCGAAACGACAGACACAACGCAGCCCTACCCGACCTTAACGCCTGCAGGAGTATGTGCCATGTCAACCGTTACTGTCACCGATACGAGTTTTTCGACCGAGGTTCTGCAGTCCGACAAACCGGTTCTGGTCGATTTCTGGGCCGAATGGTGCGGTCCATGCAAGGTGATCGCGCCGGCTCTCGAGAGCATCTCCGAGGCCATGAGCGACCGGGTGACGGTGGCGAAGCTGAATATCGACGACAATCCGGGCACGCCGATGAACTACGGTGTGCGGGGCATCCCGACGCTCATCCTGTTCCGGGATGGCGAAGTGGCTGCGACCAAGATTGGCGCGCTGCCGCCACAAAAGCTCACTGAATGGATCGAAGACGCCCTTGGTGACGGGTAGACAGGCCGGATGATTGCGTCGCGGGCCGATATCGGCGCTGTCTGGCGCCGTGATCCTCATCCATGCGATCTGAGAACGGTTCCGGCCAGATAGAGTGATCCGCAGATCAGGATCCTCTGCCTGTCTGCGGCATCGGCGCAGATCGCGGCAACCGCGTCGCGAACGCTGGACGCCGGACTGGCGGCAAGGCCGAGTGCGCATCCGGCTGCCGCTGCGTCTCGTGGATCGACAGTGTTTGCCTCGCCAGATATGGCGACGGTATGAACCGATTCGACGAGACCGCGGAACGGGCGAAGATAGTCTGCCGGATTCCGCGAGGTCAGCGTCCCGAATATCAGATGGACGGACAGCCCGGGATTGTCTGGCAGCCAACGGCCGACCGTCGCCGCAATCGCCTCGGCGGCATCGGCGTTGTGGCCGCCATCGACCCAGATTTCGACGCTGGCCGGCAGGTCTTCGAGCATCGGTCCGTGGGTCAGGCGCTGCAGTCGCGCCGGCCAGCGTACCGCTGCCATGCCGGTCTCGAGATCGGAGGCCGCGACCGGAAAGCGTTGCTGCAGCAACTCGGCGGCGGTGAGCGCCAGTCCGGCATTGTCAATCTGATGGTCGCCCGATAACGCTGGCCGTTTGAGCCGCCGGGTAATCCGTCCAGCCTCGAAAACCATCTCCTCACCATCCCCGTGAATATGCCAGTCACGCCCGAAAGCAGCGATCGGGGCCGAGAGTTCCGCTGCCCTATCGGTAATCACCTGCATCGCGCTGGCGCGCTGGCGGCCGATCACCGCCGGTACGCCCGGTTTGAGGATGCCGGCCTTTTCGAAAGCGATCGCCTCGACGGTATTGCCGAGAAAATGCTGATGGTCGAGCGAAACCGGTGTGATGACCGAGAGTGCCGGTGCCGGAATCACATTGGTCGCATCGAAGCGACCGCCGAGGCCGACTTCCAGCAGTGTCAAATCGGCTTTGTCCTGCGCGAACGCGAGCAGGGCGGCTGCGGTCGTGATTTCGAACATGGTGATCGGGCGGCCGTCATTAGCCTGTTCGCAAGTGATCAGCAGGTCGGACAGGTGGTCCGGCGCGATTTCGGAGCCGGCAACCACGATACGCTCGGTGAAGCGGACAAGATGCGGGGAGGTATAGACATGCGGCCGGCGACCGGCTGCCTCGTGGATCGCCCGTAGCATGGCAACGGTTGAGCCCTTGCCATTCGTTCCGGCGATGTGGATCACCGGCGGCAATCGGACCTGAGGGTTGCCGAGCGTGGCGAGAAGGCCCAGTAGACGATCGAGCGAAAGATCGATTGTCTTTGGATGCAGACGTGAAAGGCGTTCGAGAATCGGATCGGGTTGCATGGGCAGAGAACGGGAGTCGGCGGGATCAACAGAACCCCGGGTCAAGGATCTGCCGGGGTCGGTATCGAGGCCTTGCCGTCGACCGGTTGCAGCAGGATCGCGTTTTTGGGCGGTTTCGGATTGCGGATCAGACCCAGTATCCGGATCAACGTATCGCGCAGGTCTCGACGCTGGACCACCATGTCGACCATACCGTGGTCCAGGAGATATTCGGACCGTTGGAATTCATCGGGCAACTGCTCATGGATGGTCTCCTCGATCACCCGTTTGCCGGCGAAGCCGATGATGGCGCCCGGTTCGGCGAGATGGATGTCACCAAGCATCGCGAATGAAGCGGTCACGCCGCCGGTGGTCGGATTGGTGAAGATGACCAGATAAGGCTGGCCGGCATCCTTCACGATACGGGTGGCAATGACGGTCCGCGGCATTTGCATGAGCGACAGGATGCCTTCCTGCATCCGGGCGCCGCCGGACGATGGAAAAACCAGCAATGGCGCCTTCCGAGTGCGGGCGAGTTGGGCCGCTTCGAGCAGGGCGTCGCCGACGACGATCCCCATCGAACCACCCATGAACTCGAAGCAGAAGACGGCGGCGACCGCCGGCATGCCGCCAAGCCGGCCATGCGCGACGATGATCGCATCATCCATGCCGGTCTTGCTCTGAGCTTCCTTCAGCCGGTCGGTGTAGCGCTTGCGATCGCGAAACTTCAGGGGATCGGAAAATCTTGGCTTCGGCAAACCGATTTTCCGGTATTTGCCGTCGTCGAACAGTGTCTCCAGGCGCGCGTCGGCCCCAATCCGCATGTGATAGTCGCAATGCGGGCACACCTGAAGGTTTTCTTCGAGCTGGCGGTGGAAATTCATTTCGCTGCAGCCCGGGCACTTGGTCCAGAAATTTTCCGGCATCTCCCGCGGCTGAACCAGGGCCTTGATCTTCGGCAGAACAGAATTGGTGATCCAGTTCATGAGCGCTATTCCACAATTCCGGCCATGGCGGTCAGCTGCGCCCGTCCCGGACTCCACGGGCGAGGTCGCGCACAAGACTGCAAACCGCCGGAACTGTCCCGGCGGTTGGCTGTCCGTCCGCGTCAAGTGATTCCGCGATCGTCCTGACTACAGCTGAACCGACGATGGCGGCATCGGCGGCTCCGGCAATATCGGCAGCCTGTTCCGGCGTGCGGATGCCGAAGCCGACAGCGACCGGCAAATCCGTGTGCGCCTTCAGGAGAGCAACCGCGTGCCGGACATGATCGACAGGAACTTCCTTGGTGCCCGTTATACCGGTGATCGAGACATAGTAGACAAATCCGGCGGTGTTCTGCAGTACCGTCGGCAGGCGGTTGGCGTCGGTCGTCGGTGTCGCGAGACGAATGAACGGGAGATCGGCGGCGCGAGCAGGCAGGCAGAGCTCCGGATCCTCTTCCGGTGGCAGGTCGACGATGATCAACCCATCGCTGCCGGCTGCGATCGCATCGTCGAGGAAGCGTTTGACACCATGGATATAGATCGGATTGTAGTAACCCATCAAAACTAGCGGAGTGACTTGGTCGGACTTGCGGAAATCGCGAACCATCTCAAGTGTTCCGGCCAGTGTGATACCGGCGGCAAGCGCGCGTTGCCCCGCGGCCTGGATGTCCGGACCGTCGGCCATCGGGTCGGAAAACGCCATGCCGAGTTCGATCATGTCTGCGCCGGCGCCGGGCAGCGCTGCGAGGATCTCCGATGCCGTATCCGGTGCCGGGTCTCCCGACATGACGAAGACCCCAAGTCCGCCGCGGTTCTCGTCTCGGAGCCGGGCGAACAGGGCGTCAAGCCGGTTTGCGGAATATCGTTTCATAACAGGCCCATATCGGCGAGGCGCGGTAATACGGCTTCGAGATCCTTATCGCCGCGGCCGCACATATTCATGACGATGATCTGGTCTTTCGGCCGATCGGCGATCATGGTTGCGACATAGGCTAGGGCGTGGCTCGGTTCAAGCGCGGGAATGATCCCCTCAAGGCGTGAGCACAGCGCAAATGCCTCCAAAGCTTCGGTATCGGTGGCACTGACATAATTGATCCGGCCGGTCTCATGGAGCCAGGCATGCTCGGGACCGATGCCGGGATAATCGAGACCGGCCGAGATCGAATGGGCCTCGGTGATCTGACCGTCGTCGTTTTGCAACAGATAAGTGCGGTTGCCATGCAACACGCCGGGCTGGCCGCCCTTCAGCGACGCGGCATGAGCGCCACTGTCGAGTCCGTGCCCGGCGGCCTCGACGCCATAGATTTCGACGGACAGATCGTCCAGGAACGGATGGAACAACCCCATTGCGTTGGATCCGCCGCCGATGCAGGCGACCAGTGCGTCGGGAAGGCGGCCTTCGGCTTCCTGCATCTGCCTGCGGGTTTCATCGCCGATGATGCACTGGAAATCCCGGACCATCTGCGGATAGGGGTGCGGACCGGCGACCGTACCGATGATGTAGAAATGGGTTTCGGCATTGGAGACCCAGAATCTGAGAGCCTCGTTCATCGCGTCTTTAAGGGTCGATGACCCGGATGTGACGGAATGCACCTGCGCACCGAGCAGGCGCATGCGGTCGACATTAGGCTGCTGGCGCGTGATGTCTTCGGCGCCCATGAACACATCGCATTCCATGTCGAAAAGCGCACAGGCTGTCGCCGTCGCCACCCCGTGTTGGCCGGCACCGGTCTCGGCGATGATCTTTGTCTTGCCCATGCGCCGGGCGAGCAACGCCTGACCCATGACGTTGTTGATCTTGTGGGCGCCCGTGTGATTGAGTTCGTCACGCTTGAAATAGAGTTTGGCGCCGCCGAAATGTTCGGTCAGCCGTTGCGCATAATACAACGGACTGGGCCGGCCGATATAGTGCTTGTGATAGGATCCGAGCTGATCCCAGAAGCCGGAATCGTTCCGAGCTTCGTTCCACGACCTTTCGACCGCGAGGACCAGGGGCATCAGGGTTTCGGCAACATAGCGTCCACCGAAGATACCGAAATGTCCGTCCTCATCCGGCCCGGCGCGAAACGTGTTCGCGGCGGCTATCGTCGACATCGTGGCTCCTTGCGGCTCGTTCGTTACAGGGACGCATAATGCGTGCGCGCGAGCCGGGGCACAAGACAGGACTTCTTTAGACCTGTTACAAGCATCCCAATGCGTGCGCGCGAGCCGGGGCACAAGTCGTTCAATCGGTCCGCGCCATAGTATGGGCGACATCGAGGAAAGCGCGGATTTTTGTGATGTTCTTGACACCCGGACGGTCTTCAACACCGGACGAGACATCGACCGCCGTGGCGCCGCTGATCCGGACGGCTTCGGCGAGATTGCCACTGGTCAATCCACCGGACAGAAACCACGGCATAGGGCTGACGTGACCTGCGAGCAATGTCCAGTCGAAAGTGATGCCATTGCCGCCAGGCAGCAGACCGGCCGTGTCCGCTGGCGGCCGGGCATCGTACAGCAGGAAATCTGCGGAATCCTCGAAATCCCGGCCCGCCGCGATGTCGTCCGGTCCCGAGATCCGTATTGCCTTCATGACCGGTATGCCGAATCGCCGCTTGATCGCGGCCACCCGGTCGGGTGTCTCCTGACCGTGAAGCTGCAGGAGGCCTGGTGACAAGGTCACCACGACCGCTTCGATTTCGTGATCGTCTGGATTGACGAATACGGCGACCCTTGACGGCCTTGATGTGAGGTTTCCGGCAAGTCTTCCGGCGGCTTCCGGTGTCACGGACCGCGGTGAGGGAGGATAGAAGATGAAACCGAGATATTGGGCCTGCGCCTCTGTGGCGGCGGCAATCGCCGCGGCGCAATTCAGCCCGCAAACCTTGACTGTGAGTGTCGCCTCCATGTTGCGAATCCTAATCTCCGGCGGCCGACGATATGGCCCGGATCGTGTCGGTTTCATCGTCGGTGGTCCGCAGTCTGGTCTTCATGAAGCGGACCTGTCGTTCGGCCGCGCGCACTCGCCGCCGGGAGTCGCCCGCCGCAGCCCAAGCAACGCTGCCGCCGATCAGGAAGCCCACAACCATGGCCACAAGACTGACCAGATACAGCGGCAGGTCGAGGCCGGTCAGCATCGGCCAGAAATGGACTTCGACGGAATGCCGGTTCGAGATCGCGAATAGCACCAGTATCACTGTGACCGGGAACATCGCGATTGACGCGGCAAGCCTGACGATGCGGGATCTGCGGGCCATCCGTTTGTCCAGAGCATGCAAGAACCGGCGAATTCTACAGGATTGCCATGAATATTAACAACAACGCGGTTCTGATTGCACCGATGTTCAACGACAATGCCGGATCGTTATTGCATCCATGCGCCGGTGATGTACGGTTGGCGTGCGGGCATAGCAACCGGCATACGGGCCGGTTCGGGCCGGGTCACGGCCTCGTTGTGACCGTCCGTATCGTCGCCGGCCCGCAACGCGTTTGCCGTCAGTGGCGAGGGCCTGCAATAAGGAGCTGGCGCGCGGGCCGGCTGCGTCGGCGGGGCTGCGCCGAGGCGACCGGCGACCCGCGAATCAGACGCTGACTATGACCGGGGCAAGTAGATCTTCCGGATATCGGATCGGCGGGATCAGGTTTCCGGTATCTCGATCAGGGAAGCGACGGCCAGCGAACCAGGTGAGCCAAGCCCCTGCAATGCGGCGACGACGCCGGCGCGATCGGCGGCAACCCGGTTCTGCGACATCTTCTTCTTGCCATCGATGCCGGTGATCGCGATGTCGATGCCGACAATGGCCTTGCGCATGTCGGCATGGCTGTCCGGCGGAATACGTCGGCCTGACCAGGGTGGTTCGTTGCCGAGGCGCTGTTCTTCTTGAAGCACAAGGTTGTCGAGCAGGTCGACCAACTCGGCATCGCTCATGATGCGGGCGTCACCCCGGACGTATGCCGCCATGTAGTTCCACGTCGGAACGAGCCCCTCGGATGCGTACCAGTCAGGCGAGACATAGGTGTGGGGACCGGTGAAGACGCTGAGCACAGTTGCCGACTCGATACCACGCCAGATCGGGTTCGCGCGCGCGACATGGCATTTCAGGTGACCGGATTCGCCGGTGGTGGCGTCGAACAGGAATGGCAAATGGGCAACCTGCAGGACATCGCCGTCGGTGGTAATCAGCAGTCCGAAATTATAATCTGCGATCAGGGTGTGTTGGGCGGTGCGGTCGTCCTCTCTGAATGTGTCGGGCAGATAGGTCATCGGGTGTCGGCCGGTCTGTGATGCGGGGTCCGACTTGGCACAAGCCAGTCATTGCATCTTGTAACAGCCGGAGTCCGGTGATGAAAGCGAATCGGCGATAGTGCATCCACAAGGTCGGAACCGGTGTGATGTATGGGACGATGCCGCGGTCCGAAGGACTTTCGCGTGATGTGTCGATGCTGTGGCAGTTCAGGACTTTTGCGTGGTTTCAATGTTGCGGCGTTTGCATGGCCGCTTTCGGACAGGATGGATCGGACTATCGTGTTTCTGATTGTTCCTGGTCATACGTGGTAGGTCATGGCTTTCCGGCTTCCGGAAAACTAGAAATTCGACCGGTGTGGCAATTGATGGCATTGTCACGGGCACCGGATTGGCGTAGGGTGCGCCGTTGCATGGTATAGAGGTGGATTAAATTTGGGCTGTGCTAGGCTCGACGACGCGCGTTTCGTCTGGAAAGGCCGCATTCACCCGGCCTATACGGAGCTTCCAACCGGTCCTGTTGTGCCCGCAAGGCAGGCCTCGGGCTTATGTGTGATGACGGTTTTGGGGACGGGATATGCATGATTCAAGCGTAGGGGGCGGCCGCACAGTCGAAGCCAAGGTCGGTATTCTGCTGACTGGCTTGGTGATCGTGGTCGTGGCCTTGGCCGCGTTCGCTTCCTACAACTACTCCAATACCCTGATGCTGGAGGAGGAGATCTCTCGCGGGGAGGCGCTGACTTGGGTAGCGCAGGAATATATCTCCATGGTCATGTTCGTGACCTTGGCGTTGTTGCTGTTCTCCGGCTATCCGGTGGCCTTCATTCTCGGCGGTCTGGCGATGCTGTTCGGAGTGCTCGGCTTTTTCCTCGACAGTTTTTCATTGATCGAGTTCTTCAACTTCATTCCCAGGATCTGGGGTCAGGCGGCGGAAAATCTGGTGTTGGTCGCCGTGCCTGCCTTCGTCTTCATGGGCGTCATGATGGAGCGCAGCGGCATTGCCAATGATCTGCTCTATTGCGTGCAGGTGCTGCTCAAGCGGGTGCCTGGCGCACTGGCGCTCGCAGTCACTGTGATGGGCACGATCCTGGCCGCGATGACCGGGATCATCGGCGCCTCGGTGACGATGATGACCGCGCTGGCGCTGCCGACGATGATGCGTCAGGGTTACAGCCATTCCCTGTCCTGTGGCGTGATTGCTGCGTCAGGAACCCTGGGGATTCTGATCCCGCCGAGTATCATGCTCATCATCATGGCCGACCTGATGGCGATTTCGGTCGGCAACGTGTTCATGGCAGCGGTTGTTCCCGGACTGACTCTTGCCGCGTTCTATCTGATTTTCGTGGCAACGCTATCATCACTCAGACCGAGCATGGCGCCACCCCTGCCGCCGCATCTTCTGAATGTGCCGCGCGCTGAAATGGGGCCGTTGATCGCGCGCAGCTTCCTGCCGCCGGTGTTCCTGATATCATTGATCAAGGGATCGATTCTGCTTGGCTGGGCGACGCCGTCGGAGGCTGGCGCTGTCGGCGCCTTCGGTGCGACGCTGCTGGCCGGATTCAACCGGCGCCTGAGCCGGGAAACCCTGGTCGGTGTCTGCCATACCTCGGCAAAGACGGTCTCGATGATCTTCTTTATCGTGATCAGCGCGACCTGTTTCGCTTATGTCTACCGGTCGCTTGGCGGTGACGATGTTGTCGAGCATCTGATCGTCGAGAAAGCCGGTCTGGACGCTTGGGGCATGTTGTTCCTGATCATGGGCATCGTGTTTTTCCTTGGATTTTTCCTCGACTGGCTTGAGATCACCCTGATCGTGCTGCCAGTGTTCACGCCGCTGGTCGCAGGGCTGGATTTCGGCGGTCATCTGCCGCAGGAGGATATCAGGTTCTGGTTCATCATCCTGCTGGCGGTCAACTTACAGACCTCGTTCCTGACGCCACCCTTCGGATTCGCGCTGTTCTACATGAAGGGAATAGCGCCAAAGGAGATCAAGATCGAGGAAATCTACAAGGGTATCATTCCATTCGTGATCCTGCAGGCCCTCGGCGTCATTACCGTTCTGGCATTCCCGAACGTGTCGCTGTGGCTGATGCATGTGGTTCACGGGTAAGGGAGGAAAAAGACGATGGCTGCTGAAGAGACCATCAATAGCGGCGATATCACCGGCGGGCGTTACCTGAACGCGGCGTTAGCCCAAAGCTTGGTTAGATTGTCCCTGTGGCTCCGGGATGTCGTCGACTTCTGCGGGCGCTGGGCCTCCCTGCTGTTCGTGCCGATGATCCTGGTTACGGTCTATGATGTGTGTCTGCGCAAGACCGGCAAGTTACAGATCGATATGAAATTTGCTGCCGAGGAAATCGGCCTCGGCCCACTTTTCGAGTCAACGCTGTTGCAGGAAACCGAATGGCATCTGCACACGGCCTTGTTCGCGATGGTTCTCGGATTCGGCTGCGTTTGGAACACCCAGGTCAGGGTGGATCTGGTTCGCGAGCATCTGGCCTTTCGCCGCAAGGCCTGGCTGGAGTTGCTTGGCGCGACATTCTTCATGCTTCCGTACACCGCTGTCGTGATCTATTTTGCCGCGTCCTTCGCTTATGATTCCTGGGCAATCAGCGAGATTTCGGCATCGCAGGTCGGGTTGCCGCATCGCTGGATCATCAAGACGATCCTGACCCTCGGACTTTGTGTTGCCATGATTGCCGGTCTGGCCGTGTGGTTGCAGGCACTCCTGGCGCTTACAGCCCCGCGCAAGATGCGGTATGAACTGATGACACTCGAATGGCCAGAAGAAGCTGGCATGACGATTGAGGGCAAAGAGCGGGTCAATGTTGACCTCAGTGTGAGCGTCGAGGAAGACCTGATCCAGCAAACCCAACAAATCCTCGGAGAGGATACTGTCGTTCAGAATGCCGCAAAGAGATAGACTGGGGTCGTGTCGCGGTTCCAACGACCGGCTGCATGAGGGGCGCTCGACGGTCATCCGACGGGCGCCCCTTGAATTTGCAGTGCACAGACAGGATAGCGGGAAGACGCACGGATGTTCAAATGGCAGAACTTTCTGAAGCGTTATGTCTGGGACGATGAGACGACGCCGTATTTCACGGCAGTTGGCAAGCTGAGTCGCGGTCAGGCAGACAGCGAACTGTTCTTTTTCGCATTGATGGCGACGGTTCTGTTTGGTGTCGCGACATTTGCCTCGATGACCGGGCAGGCACCCTACGGGGTCTCGAAAGTGGCCGCGATATATTGCTTTACAATGGTTGCTGCCGCTGTTCTCGTCGGTACGGTGAAGACCGTGTACGCTGCCATTTATGCGGCCAGTGCACCAGTGCTGGTTCTCGGAACATTGTTCGTCTTCGGATTTCCGGAGAACATGGTGTTGATTGATGAGCTGGTGTTGCTGGTCGTGGTTCTCGGGCTGCTCCGTTATATGTGGCGGGTGATCATGATCTGCAGGGTTTATACTGCATTGCCGCATCGGCCGGTGCAGAACCGGCAGCGCCGTCGCCTGTTTTGAGCGGGCGGGGTATGCCGATGACCATCGACTGGCTGAATCAAGTGCTTCTTGCCAGTTATCGCTGGCATCAGACTCTGTTCGTTGTCGGTCTTGGTGCCATGATGGTCGTCGATTTCTTTTTTCTTGATGGCTGGGCGACATTCTGGCCGACGATGGCCTGGTGCATGATTTTCGGAATTCATTTCATGATATTCCGATCGCAGATGGTCGATGACGAATGGGCCCGCGAACGTTTGATATTCGAGGTCTACAGGCCTTGGGATACGGGCCATATCGAGGAGATCAGGAACCGCCCGTTCGGCAAGTCAATCTACCGCACGGAACTTGGCCGGGTCGATCGTGACAAGCGGTCGCAGAAGGTGGACAGGGCTGTGTCGCCGGACGAGCAGAACGGTGCCTGAGGGTTGGTCACAACCGCGATAGTTTGAACTGACGTTCGGTGATCCTTCGATCCGGGTTGTTTTTATTCGGCCGCAACGGCCAGCTGCGGGACGTCCGGAATTTCGAGTGTGCCGATTGCGCGAATCAGTTCGGTCATGTTGCCGGCAAGATCGGCAATACAGGCGCGGCGCCGGCGAATGCGGGTTTCGTCCATGTAGAGGCCGCGGTTCAATTCGATCTGAAGCGCATGGACTTTCTCTTCGGGCCGGCCATAGTGCCGTGTGACGAACCCGCCGGCATAGGGTTTGTTTCGCTGAACGGAATATCCCATGGCGGTGAGCCGTGTTTCGGCTTCTGCCGTGATGGC
This sequence comes from Thalassobaculaceae bacterium, assembly GCA_963422445.2. GTDB lineage: Bacteria > Pseudomonadota > Alphaproteobacteria > Thalassobaculales > Thalassobaculaceae. Next base: position 5,144,991 of record OY729512.2, on the reverse strand, counting down.
GGGGTGACAGGCTGTGGCGTGGCAGTCTCCGAGTACGATATCAAGCATGTGCGTTCTGTCGGTGGCGCGGTCATGTTGCATGGCTGCCTCCGAAGGCATGGAATGACAGTCGAGCAGAACGCAGTAACCGAACCGGGCCCGAGTCTCTTCGATTAGGGCGGAGAGGGCTTGATGATAGGGGCTATAGCAGGTCGTCACCCGCTCTTCGACGTCTGCAAAACTCAATTTGTCGTGATAGATCGGTTCCGAGGCCGACACGACCCTGGCAATGGTACCGAGGCCGGCGGCAATACGCGCATTGCGCGTCGTCACATAACTTGGCAGCGGACCGTCATACATGGCCGGGTCGAGTTCGTACGGGTTGCGGTTTACGTCAATGAAGACCCTTGGGAACAGGGCTAGCAACAATGGTGCGCCGAGGTCCGGCGTGGTGGCAAAGATCTCGTCTACAAAACAGTCTTCTGACGATCGCAAACGTCGCCGGGGCAACGCCGTCTGCGCCAGAAAGGTCCGGGAATAGATACGCCCGCTATGCGGCGACGCGACAACGACCGGCAGGCTTTGCCGGGCTGGCCACCGGATCCGGACGGCGGCGGCGTTACGGGCATGCTTTCGGGACGGTCGAGGGGGTCGGTCGATCGTGAACTCCGGGTCGAGGCGTGTTCTTGACATGAGCGTGAGTTAAAGCAATTGAACGAGGCTGTCATCCGGTTTGGTGAAACCGGGGATGCCGATACGGGCTTGTCAAACTTTTCATCTTGGGTATAACGATATCCCTGTTCAGGTCGATCTGTCTGGTCGACCCATCGGGCGCGTAGCTCAGCGGGAGAGCACTACGTTGACATCGTAGGGGTCGCTGGTTCAATCCCAGCCGCGCCCACCATTCGCAGCGTTCGGACATTTGAGACAACCCTTGGCTTTGCCCGGGCCAGCGTGCTAACTCAACGTGCGTCGTCGGACCGGACGCGTATTCTGCCGCTGTCTTCGGGGGCGCCAGCGTAGAGGATGCGATGTTGGCGGGCGAGGGCGTCGAGGCGCGACGCTTGTGACGTCGGATCGTATTCGGCATCAGGTCGTTTCTCCTGATCGAAATGATCGAATCTGTCGGTGCCGGCAGCCAGAGTCGCGGTCGTTCGTCCACCGACTTGTCGGACATGGGTTGCAATAAACCGGATCGCGTATCCGATCCTCGGCATGGTGCTGCTGTTGGGCTCGGAGCCATGTACGATACCGACATGATGTAACGACATTTCGCCCGGTTCGAGGACGATATCGACGGCGTCCGATTCGTCAATGTCGACGGCGATTTCCTGTCCGCGGCTCAGCAGGTTGTTTTCGTCATAAGTGTCGCGATGGGCGAAGGCCGGGCCTTTATGGGTTCCGGGAACCATACGCATGCAGCCGTTTTCGCGCCGGCTCGGGGTGAACGCGATCCACGCGGTAAGAACCTCGTGCGGTTCCAGGCCCCAGTAGTTCGCGTCCTGATGCCAGCTAACAAAGCTCGGGTCGCCGGCCGATTTGGAAAAGAAGCTGGATCCCCAGACGAGAAGGTCGGAACCGAGCAGGGCGCTTGCCGGGCCGGTAATCGCGGGATCCTGCACGAGATCGTAGAGCCATGGCAGTACCAGATGGGGCTTGGTCCGGAACACGGTGTCGGCTTCGGATCCCAGTCGTTCCCGAAATCTGTCGTATTGCTGTCGCAGGATCCCGACACGTTCGGCGCTCAGCACGGCGATTGGACTGACGAAGCCGTCGTGACGGTAGCGTTCGACCTGTTCCGAAGTCAGTGTTTCTGTCATTGGCGTCCTGTTTCGCATCTTGGCTGCGCAATCGATGTCGAATTTGCATAATCGGCAGGAAACGGATGTGTCGCAAGTGGGCTGTCGACACGGCCTCGATTTTGGTCTTCGCGCGCGCTGGCCGACCTCCTGTTCAACGTTTCTCGAAGTCGATCTGTTCGTTAATCGGCAGGCCGTTGAGATGGCGACGCAGACAGTCGATGGCGAGGTCGGTGGCACCTAGGCGTACCCAGTCACGGCCTCCGAGCATGCGGGCCTCGCGGGCGCTGGTTCCGGTTTCGTCGGCGAGCCCGACGCAGATCGTGCCGCCGAATTCGATCCGGTCGGCGCCATCGTCAAGATGGATCAGCACGGTCAGAGCGTGACTGGTGCCGCACCGCTCGCGCAGCGCTCCGGCGACCCTGGTTGCAGTGACGGTATTGCAGCCATCGAGTGACGGGTCGAGGCCGAGGCCGGCGACTGCCATCAGTTGCGACAGGTCGCGCGACACGACACCCCGCCGAAATGGATCCGCCACGTTGGTCCTGGGCACGAAACGGGCCGCGACCGCGCCGCCGGTGAACATCTCCGCGGTTGCCAGGCTGCCGCCACATCTTTGCAGAGCGTCGATCACGGCGCCTTCAAGTGTCTGATCGTCCTCCGCGATGATGAAGTTGCCGAGACGCTCGCGCACGGCCGCTTCGACAGGGGCTAGTATCGTGTCGAGTTCGGCCTCGCTCGTTGCCCGAGCCATCAACTTGGTTTCGAGTTGTGGATAGTGAGCCTGGAAACCAAGTTTTATGTTGTCATCGGATCCTAGGGTCTCGATGCCGTTCAACATCTGGTCGGCTCGTGATTCGCCAATCCCGAAAGAGTGGAAGCGCTTGAGGCGTGTCACCACCTTGATTCCACTCAGATCGAGAAGGCGCGGGATGACCTGTTCATCGATCATCCGGCGCATTTCGCGGGGAACGCCCGGGGTGAAGAAGAACCGGGCCTTGCCGATATCGAGCGCGAATCCGCAAGCAGTGCCGATCGGATTGTCGATGAATTCAGCCGTTGCCGGCAGCATGGCTTGTTTGCGGTTGTTGGGTGGCATGATCCGGCCACGCCGGGTGTAGAAATCTTCCATGCGGGCCATCCAGTCCGTATCGAGCATCAGATCGACGCCGGCAGCCTGCGCCGCGACTTCCTGCGAGAGATCGTCCACTGTCGGACCGAGGCCACCGTTGACGATCACGGCGTCGGCGCGCTCGGATGCGAGACGAAAGGCATCCAGGAGGCTAGCCCGGTCGTCACCGACTGTGGTTCCCCAGTGCATTGTCAGCCCGGTTTCGCCCAATCGGCGTGCGATGTGGCTGTAGTTGGTGTTCACTGTCTTTCCGGTGAGGATTTCGTCGCCGGTGCAGAGGATTTCGATGCGCATGAAGCAGGCCCGATTAAAGCGGTCGAAATGGCGGTCGGTGTGGGGCTCAGCTGTCGAAAAGCGTCCCGTAACCGCTCCCCGGTCAGGGATGCAACCAAATGATGCGAAGTGTTCTACGAGGCGGTTGGTCCGGGGGCTCTTGAACGGCAGCGTCAGCCGAGCGCCGGGGAAAGCGGGTTCCGTTCCGCCGCGCGGTTTCCAGCGTCACTATATGAACGGCGCGGAAATAACGCAATGCACTATGCAGGACGGGCGAACCCGGGACCATCCTGCCGCGGTACTACAGACCGGCAATCCTAGCGCCAGGGGACATGAATCCGCTATGGCCAATGCTCTGACACCAAGGTGATCCCACGCTAGATAGTGTCGTCACGAAAAGCCAGCCCAGAGCGCCAGACACCGGATCTGCACCGCGGCAAGAAACGGTGCGGCATTCCTGGCGTATCGTGTGGCAATCCCACGCCAACGCTTGAGCCACAGAAAGGCGTTCTCCACCAAATGCCGGCGCCGGTAGAGAGGGACATCATACGTTCTGGGGTGCTTGTGGTTGCGCTTCGGCGGAATCACCGCAATGACTTCATGCTCCTCACAACAAGACAGGATGGCAGTCGTGTTATAGGCCTTGTCCGCCAACAAGGACTCGGCATCTATCCCTTCAATCAGCTCGACCGCTTGACTGCAATCTGCTGCCGTCCCCTCGGTCACCAACACCCGCACCGGCATCCCATGCGCGTCCACAGCTAGTGTCCTGATTCCAAAGTTCGTACCGTTATGATGTTGCGGCTGCAGCGGTTTCGAGGGTCCTGAGGCAGAAGCGCTTGATGGACGCCAGGATTTCATCGGCTGTCTTGTGCCAGCGGAAGGGCTTGGGGTCCTCGTTGACGGTGTCGATGTACCCGGTGATCGCCTGCTCCAGCTCGACGGTCGATCGGTGAACCCCGCGCCGGATCTGCTTCTCTGTCAGATCGGCGAAGAAGCGCTCGACTTGGTTGAGCCACGAGGCAGAGGTCGGGGTGACGTGAACATGCCAGCGCGGTCGCCGGGCGAACCCGTCGCGGATCGTCTTCGTCTTGTGGGTCGAGTAGTTGTCCATGACGATGTGGATCTCGAGGTCGGGCGGCACGTTGGCCTCGACGTGATCCAGGAACTTGCGGAACTCCACGCTGCGGTGGCGCCGATAGCACTGTCCGATGACCTTGCCTGTGGCGACGTCAAGGGCTGCGAAGAGCGAGGTCGTGCCGTTGCGCTTGTAATCGTGAGTGCGCCGCTCGACCTGCCCCGGGCGCAGCGGCAGCAGCGGCTGGGTGCGATCGAGGGCCTGAACCTGCGATTTCTCGTCCACGCAGAGGACCATGGCATGCTGCGGCGGGTCCACGTAGAGCCCCACGATGTCGCGCGTCTTGTCCACGAAGTAGGGGTCTGCCGAGAGCTTGAAGGTCTCGCTCCTGTGCGGCTGAAGGGAAAAGGCTCGCCAGATGCGATTGACCGTCGACGGCGCATACCCCGTCGCCTGCGCCATCGAGCGCGTGCTCCATTGGGTCGCGTCACGAGGCTTCTCCTCAAGCGTCTTGCGCACCACCTCGGCCACGGCGTCGTCATCGATGCGCCGGGGACGGCCGGAGCGCGGCTCGTCGTCAAGCCCGTCAAGACGATGCTCTGCGAAGCGATTGCGCCACTTCCTGGCGGTCTGGCTGGTCACGCCCAGCACGCTCCCAATCTGCACATTGGTAAGCCCTTCGGCCGCCAGCAGCACGATGTGCGCCCGATCGGACAGGCCTCGCCAGACTTTGCGCCCGCGCGCCAGCCGCTCAAGCTCGTTGCGCTCGTCCGCGCTCAGCTTGATCTCCACCGAAAGTCGCATCACCATGCCCCCCGAATCGACACCACCCCCTTAACAATACGAACTTTGCGTACAGGACACTAGGTGCAGCGTCGTGTTCAGCCCCCTTTTGTGCGATCCATCGCCTGATTGCCACCGATCGCACCGCTCGCATGGGGATGGACCTTGAGATGACTGGCGTCAATCATCAGCCACTCATCGTCCGGCTCATCCACCAGATACTCCAGCAACGCCCCCCAGAGTCCCTTGTCCCGCCAGCGACAGAACCGGCGATGGGTATTTTCCAGTCTCCATAGTCCAGCGGCAAATCACGCCAGGGAGCGCCGGTGCGCAGAATCCAGCAAGACCGCATTAATGAACCGTCGATTATCCTGTGCCACCCCACCCCAACTTCCCGCTCGGCCAGACAGATGAGGCTCCAGCAACAGCCAGACCCTATCCGACATGTCGTGACGCCGATGAGCCAATCCTATGAGTTGCCTCCAGGAACCATCGAGTGAGTTCGACAGGTAGGACAGATGAACATCACTCATGACGATACTATCAGTGATTTGGCGTGGTTTTGCCATTTTTCCAGTTTAGACGATTTTTTTGCGGCTCGTTTTCTCTGGCGATTTACTCGTTTACGGACCAATTTGTGAAAATGACTTCGCTGTACGTTGTCAAAGTACCGCTCGACTGGCGCTCAATTTAGCAAGGGGTCGCCGTGGCAACATGATACCTGGGCAGTTACTCCAGATCATCTATTTTCCCATCTGGACTGTCGGGACTCATTGACGCCCGGGCCGGGCAGACGGGGAACACATCATGAGCAAAGGCAAGATCGCAGTTATCGTCGTGATCGCGGCGCTCGTCGCCGTATTTATTGTTTTCGACTTTGGCCGCTATCTCGAACTCGAATACCTCAAGTCACGTCAGGCGGATATTGATGCGATCTATCAACAATATCCGATCGCGTCCCTCTTTGCGTATTTCGTCGCCTATGTGGCGGTCACCGGGCTGTCTCTGCCGGGCGCCACCATCCTGACTCTGGCCGGAGGGGCGATATTCGGGCTGCTTTGGGGGACTATCGTCGTTTCTTTCGCGTCGACCCTCGGCGCTACGATCGCATTCCTCGTCTCGCGATATTTTCTCCTGGAAGGGATCCAGCGGCGTTACGGAGACCGCCTGAAGACCATCAATGCCGGAGTCGAGCGGGACGGAGCATTTTATCTGTTTACCATGCGGCTGGTGCCAGCGTTTCCGTTCTTCGTTATCAATCTGGTCATGGGTCTCACGTCGATGCGAACGCTCACCTTCGCAATCGTGAGCCAACTCGGGATGCTTGCAGGAACCATTGTCTACGTGAATGCCGGCACCCAACTTGCGCGCATCGATTCATTGCAGGGAATTCTTTCCCCGGCTCTTATCGGATCCTTCGCGCTGCTCGGGGTCTTTCCATTCATCGCGAGATGGGTCGTCGGCGTTTTCAAGACCCGGCGCGCCTATGCCGGCTGGCGACGCCCGGCCCGGTTCGATCGTGACCTCGTGGTCATTGGCGCCGGCTCGGCCGGCCTCGTCTGCGCCTATATCGCTGCAATGGTGAAGGCGAAGGTCAGCCTCATCGAGCGTAACCGGATGGGCGGGGACTGCCTGAACACCGGCTGCGTACCGTCGAAGGCGCTGATCCGATCGGCCAAGCTGGTGCATCAGGCGCGGCATGCGGACCGTTATGGGCTCACGCCGACGGCGATCGATGTTGATTTCGGACAGGTGATGGATCGGGTTCAAGGGGTGATCAGCGCCGTTGAACCGCACGACTCGGTCGAGCGTTACGAGGGGCTCGGGGTCGATTGTATCAGGGGGGATACGACTCTGACGACGCCGTGGACAGTCGAGGTTAACGGGAAGACAATTACCACCCGCAACGTGGTCATCGCGGCGGGCGCGCGGCCATTCGTCCCGCCGATCTCGGGCATTGACGACATGGGCTACCTCACCTCGGACACGTTGTGGGATCTCCGCGAACTGCCGCGGCGTCTCGTGGTCCTCGGCGGCGGACCGATCGGGAGCGAACTCACCCAGTGTTTCGCGCGGCTCGGATCGAATGTGACCCAGGTCGAGATGCTGTCCCGGATCCTTCCGCGCGAAGACCCCGAGATCGCCGACATGGTGATGCGCTGTTTTGTTGACGAAGGTATCGATGTGCGGGTCGAACACCGCGCGAAAGCGTTCGTGACCCGCGACGGGGAAAAGATCCTGGTCTGTGAGCATCAAGGCGCCGAGACGGAGATTTCGTTCGATCAGGTGATCATTGCGGTCGGGCGCACGGCCAATGTTGCCGGGTACGGCCTCGAGACGCTCGGCGTCGAGCTCTCGGAGCGCCGGACCGTCGCGGTCGACGACTATCTCCAGACCAATTTTCCGAATATCTTTGCCTGCGGTGATGTCGCCGGCCCGTACCAGTTCACCCATGTCTCGGCCCACCAGGCCTGGTATGCAACCGTCAACGCGCTGTTCGGAACATTCCGCAAATTCCGGGTCGATTACTCGGTGATTCCCTGGGCGACATTTACCGATCCGGAGGTGGCGCGGGTCGGCTTGAACGAGCTCGAGGCGAAGGAACGTGGTATCGATTACGAGGTGACAGTCTACGGCATCGACGATCTGGATCGAGCCATTGCCGATAGCGAGGCGCACGGGGTCGTCAAGGTCTTGACCGTGCCGGGCAAGGACCGGGTTCTCGGCGTCACGATTGCCGGGGAACATGCCGGCGACCTCATCGTCGAGTTCGTTGCCGCGATGCGTCACGGATTCGGTCTGAACAAGATCCTCTCGACCATCCATATCTACCCGACGCTGGCCGAGGCGAACAAATATGCGGCCGGAGAGTGGAAGCGCGCCCACAAACCCGAGCGTCTGCTCCGTATCGTCGAGCGCTATCATGCCTGGCGGCGCGGTGCGACGTGAACCGGACAGTTGTCCGAACGTCCATGCGGTCAGTGCCAGAGGTCGGCCGTCGCGAGACATGCGCCTTCGGTCAGGGAGGCCAGTTTGGCCCAGACGACATCTTCCGCCGTGAAGGTGTCGCCGGCGAAGGTTCCAAATCCGCAGTCAGTTGCCGCGAGAATCCGGCTCCGGTCGCCGACGCACCGGGCCGCGCGGATCAGACGTTCGGCAACCACCTTCGGGTGCTCGACATAGTTGTTGGTCGTTTCAACGACCCCGACACCCAGCGCCATATGGTCCGGCAACGGCTGGGTCCGGAAGGCTTCGATCTCGTGGTTGTGCCGCGAATTGGCAAATGGAAGCATCAAGGCGCCGACATTGGCTTGATACATTACCGGCAACACGTCTGGGCAGGCGATATCGTGATAATGCGGGCCGTCGCGGTTGCCCCAGCAGGCATGCAGACGAACCCGGTCGGGCGGGATATCGGCGATCGCCTCATTGAGCGCGGCGATATGCATCTCCATCGCGGCAATGAACTCGGACAGGCTCTTATCCTGAAAAAACCCCGAACGCTCGATCCCCATATCCGGGGAATCGATCTGGAGGATGAATCCGTGGCTGACGATGTGATCGTATTCGCGTTTCAGGGCCCGGGCCAAAGCAAACACATAGTCCTCGAACCTGTCGTAATGCAGATTGACCATCGCCGTGGCCGCGAATCCCGGCGACACAGCTGTCATGAAGGTTTCGGCAAAGGATCCGTCCATGCCGGCGAGCGCCGTCTTGAATCCTGTGCATTCGGCTTCGACCCCGGATAGGTCGTCATAGCTGAGCAGACCAATTGCTTTCGGGAGCCCGTACGGGCTGATGCGTCGCCGACCGCTGTTCTGAAGCTGGGCGAACCATATTGGAAACGTTGTGGCGTCCAGGGGAAGTTTACGGTCCGGGCCTTCGCCCCGGCCGAAGCCCGTCATGCGCTCGGTAATGTACGAAATGAAATCGACGCGCGGCATTTCGCCGTCATTCCCGATGTCGATGCCGGCCTCAAGTTGCCGGGCAACCACATGCCGCAAGGCTTCGGTGACGGTGCTCTGGAAGCCGGCAGCATCAACGCTGTCCCCCTGCGTCCGTGCAACGAGCAAATCGGCAAGCTTTTCGCCCCGCGGAAGACTCCCGACATGAGTGGTCAAAATGCGGTCGGAACTGGTTTTCATGATTGCCTCACGGCATCCCGTCGTTGATAGTGCCGTTCGTACGCAGTCGACGGCGGAGATCCATCATGAGCGAGAAAGCGGCGCGGGTCTATGGCGCAAGGGCGCGGATGGCATTGATGGTGCCATCGACGAACACCGTCGCGGAAACTGAATTCTGGCGCCTTGCGCCAGACGGACTGACGGTGCACACCTCGCGGATGCCGTTTTTCGCGTCCAGATCCCGCAGGCCGTTCGACGAGATGGAGTCGCATTTGCCGCGGGTGATCGACGAGGTCAATTCGGCCGAGCCGGATGTTGTTGCTTACGGCTGTACCGCCAGTTCGGCAAAAGGCGACCCTGCTGTTTACGAAGCGAGACTGACGGACCAGATCGGCCGCCCGACGGTCACGGCCGCGGGCGCCCTGATCGCGGCGCTCGCGGCGTTAGGGGCCCATCGAATCGCACTGGTGACGCCTTATCCGCAGACCATCAATGACAAGGAACAGGTGTTTTTCGCGGCGAATGGTATCACGGTCGTTGAAGACGAGAGCATCATTGTCGATGACGCCCAGATGCAGTTCCGGAACATGAACAGAGTGCCGACGCAGCTGCTGGCTGAACGTGCGGCGGTGCTTGGCGCGCGTGACGATGTCGACGCGGTGGTTCTGAGTTGTTGCGACATGCCGACACTTGACGCCATTCCGGCGATCGAGATGGCGATCGACAAACCGGTCATTTCGAGCACGCAGTCGCTGTTCTGGCGGGCGGCTCGCGCGGCGGGAATCACCGATGTAATGTCGGGACGCGGACGGTTGCTCGCATAAACCGCAGAGAACGATTCAGACGAATGCGCAGCTTGGATTGCCTGACGGCGGCCATCCAGAGCACGACGAGAGCCGAATTGTTGCCAGAGCACCTTCTACGCAAGCATCCTGAAGTCTTCGAATCGTCGCGCGAGCCGGTCCTGATCCGGCCAGTTCCTGGCATTGTTCGGCAGCAGAATCCGTTTGTGATGCAGGCTCTTCAAGGCCTCGAGCATCGGACCGTCATGCTGACTCCACAGGCGTTCCGACACATGAAGGTGATAGTCCGGATCGATACCGATCAGATGGGCGTCGAAGGCGGCATGATGGAGCTTCGATAACGGGATTCCGTTCGAAACGACGGGCTGCCCGTATTGTTCGTCGCTATCGGGGATAATGTGAGGGGCATCAAGCAGGATCGGTTCGGGTAGGCCAGACAGGGCACAGCGGCGGTCATAGGCCGTGACGACTGCTTCCCGGAACACTGACTGATGCAGCCGTTGCTTGACTTCCCGGAGCGCATAGCGCCGCTCCAGAACAGGGTCGGTCACGGCTTCGCCGGTCCGGTCTTCGGCAACGAAACTGATGCAGGCCTTCAGGGCTGCGCGATCCCATGCGGTCACGAATGCGGGAAACAGGGCGCAATAGAGGCCAGGGGCGGTGCCGATGAAGTAGATGACCGGTATGCGATTGTCCATCGCCTCACGCAGCTGATGGTTCGTCGCCGCGTCGGGATTCTGTCCCATGAAGTCGTAGTCGACGCTCTCGTCGCTTTCGAATATCCGGTTGTGGACCCGGTCCTGATCGTCATACCAGACCTTGCGTCCCGGTTTCGGAATGACCGTCTTGATCGAGAGCAGCGATTGCATCTGGCGCGGTTTGAAAATGCCGCGCGGCCGGGTCAAAAGGTGAATTTTTGCCCGTCGAACTGAAATCCCTCTTCCAGCATATGGCCGGTCAGCTGGCCGTAGACGCGCTCCAGCATCTGGACATGCGCGTATGCCTTCATGCGAATTGCACTGTCCCGATCTTCGCTGCGCATCCTGAACGCCGTTTCCGATTTCGGACGATTACTATGCCACACGGACGGGAGACGGGACAAGATTACAGAGCTTCTTGCAAAATTGCCGGCCCGACCGGTTTTTGCCTTGTCGAGGCTGATTTTGTTGTCGAGGGCCTGGGTTTCGGGGCCATCTTGTGGTATGTTGTGTTTACACAATGACAAGATACCGAGGTGGTGACCCCGATGACCCTTGGCTCGACCCTATCCGATCTCTGGCAACGATTTCAAGGGGACCTTTTCCCTGCGTTGGCCGAGGCGGTCGGTCCTCTCCTCGAGACGCACAAGCGCTTCGTGACAGCTCTCGATCTCGTCAAGGTGGAGGGCTTCGTCGATGAGGTGTGGACCGGTCCGGGTCGGCCCCGGGAGGATCGCCGGGCGCTGGCCCGTGGCGTCATCGCCAAGGCGGTATGGGATCTGCCGACGACCCGCCACCTGATCGACAGGCTCAAGGTGGACCCGACGTTGCGCCGACTGTGCGGCTGGTCGCGTGTCGCGAAGATCCCGCGTGAAGCGACGTTTTCGCGGGCGTTTGCCGAATGGTCGCAGTCCCGTCTTCCGGAGAGGATGCACGCGGCTCTGGTTGCAGAGACACTGGGCGATGCGCTCATCGGCCACGTGTCGCGGGACCCGACGGCCATCGAGGCCCGGGAGACGCCGGCCCCGAAGCCGAAGGCCAGGACGCCGAACCGCAAGGGCGCGGAGAGGACGAAGGAGCCTGGGCGTCTCGAACGGCAAGCGAACGGGATGGATGTCGATGAGAGGCTCGACGCGCTGCCGAAGGTCTGTGATCACGGGGCAAAGAAGAATGCCAAGGGGGTCCTGGAGGCTTGGCGCGGTTACAAGCTGCCTATCGACACAGCAGACTGCGGGGTGCCGCTGAGTACCGTCCTCACCTCGGCATCCGTCCATGACAGCCAGGTCGCGATCCCGCTGGCGATGATGACCGCCGGGCGTGTGACCAATCTCTACGATCTCATGGACGCGGCCTATGATGCCAGGGAGATCTACCAGATGAGCGAACGGCTTGGCCATGTGCCGATCATCGATGTCAATCCGCGCCGGGACAAGGACCTCAAGGAGGAGCGAGACCGGGAGGCCCGGGCCCGGCGTGCAATAGGCCATGTCGATCCCGAGACCGTGCGGTTCCGGATCCGGTCCGGTGTCGAGAGGACCAACGCCCGCCTCAAGGATGAGTTTGGCGGGCGCCATGTCCGCGTCCGTGGACATTCCAGGGTCGCCTGCCATCTCATGGTCGGCATCCTGGCCCTGGCGGCTGACCAGTTGATACGTCTCGCCGTCCCATAGCGCGGCTCCGACAACGCATGCCGACCCTTCGCGGCCCTCTCGAAGAGAGTGGCCCGGAGAGGCGTGTCCCGATGTCTGCAAAGGTCCCTGTTTGGTCTCATCATCTCTGATGAGACACCGCGAATCCATGGATTCCGACCTCCAGGTGCAGAGGTGACCAGGATCAACCGACCGATCCGGGCTCACCGGACCCTGGGGACAGGAATTTTGCAAGAGGTTCTACAGAAATCGCTCCAGCTGCCATGACCGTGATATGCGACGGGCACGGTTTCCGCCCGGCCCGCAACATTTCAGGCGGCTTTCGGATTTCATCCGCCGGCACGGGGCGGTTCCCGGCATCCAGTTCGGCCATAGCGGTCGCAAGGCCCGGCGTTACCGGCCATGGGAGGGTGGCCACCCGCTCGATCCGCTCCCGGATATCGATGACTGGGCGGATTAGGAATTGGTATCCGCCAGCGACGGGAACGATCGGGGCGATCCGTCGGCCCGTGCGCTGTCGATTGCGGAAATCCAGGATCTGGTGCAGTGTTGGGCTGATGCTGCCGGACGGGCCGATGCGGCGGGCTTTGATGTCCTCGAGATCCACGGCGCGCATGGCTATCTGATTCACCAGTTTCTGTCCCCCCATGCCAATCGCCGGACCGACAGCTACGGCGGGTCCGATGCCAACCGGATGCGCTTCGCGATTTCAGTTGTCGAAGCCGTTCGCGACCGATGGCCTGCCGACAAACCGTTGTTTCTTCACCTTTCGGTCGAAGACGATGCCGGCTGGGGATCGGACGAGAGTGCGCGACTGGCCCGTATCGTCAAGGATCTCGGTGTCGATGTCATCGACTGCTCGTCCGGTGGCATGCGCGGATCGCCGGTCGTCAGTGCCGGGCCGGTCGGCTACGGATACAGGTGCCCTATGCCGAGAAACTGCGCCGGGAGGCGGACATCGCGACCATGGCGGTCGGCCTTATCGTTCACGCCGATCATGCTGAGCGATCCTGCAGCAAGGTCAGGCAGACCTGATCGCACTCGCCCGCGAGGTCATGCGCAACCCGAACTGGCCGACTGACGCTGCCATGAAACTGGACGCCAATGCGCCCTTCGGTTTGATGCCCAGCCCTTATGCCTACTGGCTCGAAAAGCGTGCTCGCCAGGTCGAGGATCTGACGCCCTCGACGCAAATGCGGCGAAAGCCCACCGCATCTCCTCGATCCGCACGTTAGGGAAGGTCTGAACAAGTTGGTTCTGTTATGATTTGTCTGGTTGTCACGGGCAGGTATGCGAGTGATGGGACAGGCACGCTTTGCGGAGTTGGAGTACGACTTGAAGAAGCGTCGAACGCGGCGCGAGGGGTTCTCAAGAAGATGGACGGGCTGATCCCGTGGGACCGTCTGGAAGGTCGGATCGAGCCGTTCTATCCGAAGGCGGGTCGCGGTTGCCGTCCGTATCCGCTTGGGGTGATGCTGCGCGTGCATTGCGTGCAGTTGGTCTACAACCTGAGCGACCCTGGCATGGAGGACCTGCTCTACGAGGTGGGGTCGGTGCGGCGGTTCGTGGGGCTGCGGCTGTCGGGTCCGCTGCCCGACGAGACGACGATCCTGAACTTCCGCCAGCTGTTGGAGAAGCACGGTCCGGGCGCGCAGTTGTTCGAGGAGGTCAATGCGCATCTGGCGGCACGGGGGCATCGCCTGAAGACGGGACCGATCGTGGACGCGAGGCTTATCGCCGCGCCGTCGTCGTCGACGAGCTGCATGGGCGCACGGGACCCGGAGATGCGCCAGACGAAGAACGGCAATCCGTGGTCTTTCGGGATGAAGGTGTATATCGGTGTGGACGTGGCGTCGAGGCTGATGCACAGCCTGGAGACGACGCCGGCGAACGGGTCGGACATGGCCACGGCGCACGCGGTGTTGCACGGGGGCGCGGAGCGGGTGTGGGGCGACGCGGGCTACCAGGGGGTGGGCAAGCGCGTGGGGAACCGGGACACGGATGTGGACTGGCAGGTCGCGATGAGGCCCGGGAACCGTCGGCGGCTGGACAAGGCGGGAGCGCAGGAAGCGGCGGGGAGGCGCAAGGCGTCGGTGCGGGCGAAGGTCGAGCATCCGTTCCTATATGTGAAGCGCCACTTCGGCTACGCCAAGGTGCGTTATCGGGGGTTGGCGAAGAACACGCAGCGCATTGCTCTGCTGCGCGGGTTTTCCAATCTGCTCATCGCCGGGCGCACGCGGGGGCCATCCGCCCGGAACCGCCGCAAGGCGGCCCATGACGGGCGGCACCGTCACGGTTCGCCCCTCGACACGTCCTTTCTTCGGTCTGAAAACGACACTCCTCAAGCCCGAAAGGTCCCGACATTCTCATAAACCGATCCGACAAAACCAAGGCCGTTCGGACCTTCCCTAGCGCACCGCGCCGCGGGGCAACTGAATGCCGTTTCGGCACTTTGGTGCCGATCTCGATTTTGCAGACGCTGGACGGACTCTGAACAGGGTCGGGGTCGCGGCGTGACCAATCCGTCGTCCAGGATGGGCCTTGAGGTCATTCGTTGAATGGAGTTGACCAGTCCTTGCAAAACATCCGGTTCGTCCTGGAGTCGCATCAGCGTCCGTTGCCAGGCCGGTCGGCACAACGCAGTGCCGATTATCCGAATATCAATGGCGTTCTCTCCGCCTTGCTATCCATCGCGCGACAAGACCGTAGACTAGGCCGTTTGTGCAGGACATCACACCGATCACCCATATCGGGCTGGCAAGGGCATTGTGCAGAGGTATCGACAACAGGATGCCCGGTATCGTCAGGACATCGAGAATGATCGAGACGAATTGCACCCGGCCGAGCAGGAATTCGGTGTTGAGAAGAACGAGAACGACACCGGTCGCAAACCATTTCCAGAAAACGAGCTTTGTCGACATGAGCTTGTCTCCGAGCCTCGTTGGCGTTCGGACTGTAACGAAACCGTGCCGCCTTTTATGGTGCCAGTTGCTGCCTTGCCATACAAGGTTCGTTCGAATCATCCGGTTTCCGCCCGTAGTACCTCAATGAGATTCATTCTCCGTACCGTATGTTTATGTGTCGCTGACCTTGCGTCGGCGCATCTGCGAGAACACCACCTCGATATGGGCGACGGCGGCCACGGAGACGGCAGGCTCGCGAAGCCTCGCGAGCACGGTCTCGGCCTCGATGCGTCGAACCCGATGGCGTTTCAGGAGACCGGCGATGGTCTTGACGCGGACGCGCCGCGCCTTGTCGGGGGTCGGTGCAAGGGTCCAGAGGTCACGGACCCAGGCCTTGGCGAGATCGCCCTCGACCTTGAGGAGCTGCGGATAGGTGCGCCAGAGCTGCTGACGGACCCGGTTCACGAGCCGCGTCCGATCGCCGGTGAGGTCGTTCGCGATGCGCGACCACTCGCGCAACTCGACGATCTCCGGAGCGGCCGGGTCCAGGTGCCGGAACGCGTGGCGGTCGGTTCGCAACGCATCACCGAGCGTACGGGCATCGCGGCGGTCGTCCTTGGCGCCGGCTGGCGAGAAGCGGTCCCGGAACCGGTCCAGGTGCTTCGGGTTGAGGGAGTGGAGCGCGAAGCCGCGTTCCATCAGGGTCTCCACCACAGGCCCATGCGGACCCTCGATGGCGACCCCGATGGCGGGCAGCTCGGCGTTCGCCGTGGCGACGAGCCAGTCCGCCATCTCCGCAAGCCCGGCGCCGCCGTGCCGGAAAGCCCGTTCTCCCAGGATCGTCCCTTCGCTGTCGATGATGCCGGCTTGGTGGGTCTCCGATCCCCAGTCGATCCCCACGAAGCACTCAAGCCTTTCCATGGCATTCCTCCGGTCTGTCGTGCCAACGGGCCGCCATGATGCCTTCCGGTCCCTGTACTGGCGCTCAAGGCGCAAACTCCCCACTGGGCGTCCATCATGGCCAGGGACCGAGGCACAGGTCCCCCCCCCTATCAATCTCCCACTGCTGAGAAGGTTCCGTTCATTGGATGTTGTCCCATGCGTTGATGAAGTCGATTCCGGCTTTGTATCGCTGCCATGCCTGCCAGATTTTCTCGGTTCCGGGGAGGGGCTGTTGCTTGCTGGTATGGAAGCCTGCGACGCGTGCGAGGTCGACCACGACGGTGCGGATGTCGGGAGGCTTGCCGGGCGGGGCGCGGATGATGCGATGGTATCTGAGCCAGACTTAGAGGACGTTGATTTCGTGCTCGGTGAAGCGCTCGCGCGCGGGCATGTGAGGCTTGTCGCGGGCGAGGCGTTCGAGGTCCATGACGCGCCATGCGGTGACGCCGTCGAAGGCGAGACACTTTCGCAGGTCGTCGGCGTCGTCGAGCCTGCGATCCTCGACGCGGGTGCCGACCTTGAGGATCCTGAAGTATTCCTCGACGGTCCAGCGCGCCTCGTACCAGGCAACGATGCGCCGGGCGTTGTCGATGTCGGCCTCGCCCTCGGTGGTGAGCAAGAGCCAGTGGAGCGGCTTGCAGCGCTTCGGCGGGTCGGGTTCCTGGACCGAGACGGCGAGCATGGGCAGCGGCGCCTGGTTGGCCCTGTTCCTCGGCGGCGCGAGTTCGACGCCGGCGGCGCGCAGGTCGAGGCGGGCCTTGCGCCTGCGGCGTCTGCGGGGACCGCCGCAGGGGAGGCGTTCGATGGTTTTCGTCCCCAGCACCGGCTGCGCCGCCACGACGTCCCACAAGTCCGGTGTCTTGCCGTCGACGACAGCCCGGCGCTGCCGGCCGCGGTCGGAGCGGATCAACAGCCCGTCGCCGCTCTCGCGCGCCTTGCAGAACATCTCCCATATGTCGCCCTCACGGTCGCAGACCGTGACCACGCGGGTGTCGGGACAGGCCATCGCGAGCTGCCCGGCGCTCTCGAGCCGGCGCAGCCAGCGCACGCTCTCCGGCTCGGCCTCGCCGGCCGCGTCCGCGCCGTCGCGCTGGGTGGCGTTGAGTTCGAACACCCCGAGCGGACGCCGGGTTTCGCTGATCGCAAGCCCGACATGGGCGAGGATCCCCCTTGTTCCCGAGCCGCCGCCGCCGAGGTCCACCAGGCCCGTGGTCTTGCGGTGGCCGTTGTAGTTCAGCGTCGTGGTGTCCTGGATGGCGAGGACCACCGGCTCCAGCCGGCAGCGCTCGACCGTCGCCTCGCGGTGGGGTTGAAGAATGTCGTCCATCTTGATCCTGTCGTTGGACAGCAGCCGGTAGGCGGCCTTCTGCTCCGCCTCTGCGGGGAAGATCACGGGCAGGGACGCACCGGGGGCATTCTCCCATGCCCGGCCCATCGCCAACAGCCGCTTGCGCAGGCGGCCGTCGGGATGCGAGCTGCGGCCGTACTCGAAGTCGGCCCAGTCCGCGCCTTTGACCCGGCAGGGCTCGGGCGTCGTGCCGAGGATGGGCGCCGGCTCCCGGCACAAGGCGTCCCGCCAGCCCTCGGCCAAGGGCTTGATCCACACCGATTTCGGCGCCGCCGCGCGGCGCCCCGGCGGAGACCCCGAGGTCCGCTCGGCGCAACACTTCCAGCCCGCCGCGCGGTAGCAGGTGCCGCGCCGCTCGGGACCCACATAAGTGTAGGCGGCCAACGGCACGGCCCCATGCGCCGCCGGCCAGTCGCCGGCCAGGCGCGCCGTCGACAGCGCCAGCACATGCGACGCCAGATTGTCGACCCGGACGCCGGGCAGCAGGAGAAAGCGATGCTGGTTGACCAGCTGCGTCAGGTTGGCGACCCGCGCCGCAGCCGACCAGCCGATGAAGGCGTCGCGGGCCGCCTGATGCCAGCTCGCGGCGCAGAAGCCGATGCCGCCAAGGCGGCCGTGAACCGACGAAACGATCCACCAGTTCAGCACCGCACCCGGCCTTCGCGACCACCCCTGCGGATGATGGCTCTCCATCATCTCCCGCCACGAGCGCTTGTCCGCCGCATCGCCGACCGGGACCAGCGTGACCTCCCCAAGCTCCGACAGCCCGCACCTCAGTTCCAGGTCCGGATAGCCCCGCTCGACCTCGCCGCCCACCGTTCCCGGCGTCCGGCACGGCATCGCCCGCGCCTCGGGCAACCAAATGCCCACCTTGTCCGCCAGCCGCGACAGAGCCTTGCTCGCTTGGGCAAGACACGGAACGCCCCGAGGGTTGCGCCAGTTCTCGCGCTCGCACAACGCGCGCGCCAGCGAATGGCGCGTCCGGCCCGTCTCGCCGGACGCCCCCTTCAGCCACTCAATCGTACCGGCGCTGAAATGCCGAAGCCCAATCTGCATGCCCAGAACATGCAGAACCGGCATTACCTTGTTAACTGTGTCCTATTGAAAGACCCCAGAGCGTATGATGTCCATCTCTACCGGCGCCGGCATTTGGTGGAGAACGCCTTTCTGTGGCTCAAGCGCTGGCGTGGGATTGCCACGCGATACGCCAAGAATCCCGCATCGTTCCTTGCCGCGGTGCAGATTCGGTGTCTGGCGCTCTGGGCTGGTATTTCGTGACGACACTATCTAAGGAGCTTCTGAAAAATCCCTATCAGGGCTCTGGAGTCGATGGCAAGTGATTCACTTCTCGAAGTCCGAAGCGCTTCAAACACAGTGCAA
This sequence comes from Thalassobaculaceae bacterium, assembly GCA_963422445.2. Taxonomy (GTDB): domain Bacteria; phylum Pseudomonadota; class Alphaproteobacteria; order Thalassobaculales; family Thalassobaculaceae. The sequence continues at coordinate 5,126,100 of OY729512.2, read as the reverse complement.
GGGAGATTGTTCAGAGGCTCCCTAAAGTCGGCCCCCGGTGCCAGACATATTCGCGCGGATGGTACGTACACCATTGCCGTTCAACTATTGATCGATCCAGTTCTGATGGTCGCGGAGAGGTCGGATTTCGTCGAGTGTGCCATTTCGTGGCTCGCAGGGGTGCGTGCTCATGACGGTCATGATGATCCGTGCCTGTCGCATGTTCCAATGCGGAGTCGAAGCGGATGGTATTCGGCTCTATTTTAGTCTCCGAATCAGCCGTTCCGGACTTGCCTGGACATTGTTCCTTGTCCTGGCTGATATTCCGCATTGTACCGAATTCGGATAACAATTGGACCTGCAATGGTCAATGTATTCGATTTTGCCGCCTGCATCCTTCGCAAACAGGGCGCGATGACGTTTGGAAGCGTCAGAAACTGGTATATTACAGCCAGACATGATCGCTCGTCTGGGACGATGATATCCTGTTTCCTGAAGAGATCGAAGCTTGGGCAAACGGGCCGGTCGTTTGCCAACTCTACGAGACCCATCGCGGCAAGTACCGGCTGTCCTGCCTGAAAAGGGGAAACGCGGACGCCCTGACTGACGACCAGTGCGAGACCGTGGAGGCCGTTCTCGATTTCTATGGCGACAAGTCACCACAATGGTTGACCGGTCTCACCGATATGGAACGTCCTTGGCAAGTGGCCCGCCGGAATGTTCCGGCGGGCGTACGCGGTGACGCCGTCGTCCCGAAGCAGGATCTCGCCGAATATTACGGCAGTTTGTAGTCGCGATGGCACGGCAACCGCAAAAGCAGTCGAGAAAACAAGGAATCCCGGACGAGTTCGTGCCCGCCCCGCGCTACAGGATCTCGAAACAATTGTGCGGAGTTTCAGCACAAAGGACTGGGTCGGGCCCGGGGCAGATTGTGCAAAGCTGACCAGGCGAAAGCGTCAGGCAGCATCGACGCCATATATCCCCGGTTCACCATGGGGTTCGAATCAGGCCAGTCTCCGCCGGATCGCAAACAGTGTGGCAAATTCCGCCGAACCTTGATTGCTGCACAACACCGGACACCTGTTGCCGATTGTCAGCGGCGTCGAGATCCTTCACGGATGTTTCGTCATCCGCCATATACACAATCCTGAACCCCGTCAAATCCCGAGACGACCGATGTCCACGCCTCACAAGGCAGCGATAAAGGCCGGCCCGTCGGCAGCTACGAACAGGGATGTGGCAGCCAAGGCAAGACTCATGTGCAGCATATGGTCTTCCAGACCGTAGGTGTTGCGAGCCTGCGATGCCGTGATCAACTGCCCAAGATATCGACTTTGCCAGATCATTGGACTGTACATGGCCGAGCCCATTCGGGCGGTGCTCAGAATCTGCTGGAAATCCGCATGATCGTCCGTGTTTTGCAGCAGCAGGCCACGTTGCGTCCGGACAACCTCGCCAGGATGACCAAGGTCAGCAGGGATGCGCAGGCGGCGTTGGTTCGACGGGAAGCCGTGCTCAGCAACCAGTATGCTCTCCGCGCCGTCAGGACTCAGCATGAAGAATCCCGAAACCGTGAACTGCCGTTCGCCAGGCTTCAGGCCGCCTGGCCGTTCATGCGCGGTTGCGTCTCCGAGGGTCGTCCGGGCGGCGGCACTGAGCTGGGAAATCGCATCTTCGACCGCCGTAGCCGACAAGGCTTTCGCCATGGCCATGTTGAAGGCCTTGACCATAGTGGTGTGCAATGCGCCGATATCACGATCTTTGTCTGCCATGTCGTAATCCGCCAGTCTGTCGAGACCTTCACCGTTCGGCCATCATCATAGCAAACCCAGTCGGCGGTTTTCATCCGGTAGCGGGTCCGTTGCGAGGGGCTGCTTGCCCGATCGCCGCAGCCGGGCGATGCTGCAACCAGACAGTGATAATCGGACCGGAGGGTTCAGGCAGTGGCAAACAAGGCAAATGGCATCAAGTTCGGTTTCACCGCGGCTGCGGCGTCGACGGGGCCGGACGCGAGCAGCGACGCGGCCCGGTATCAACAGATGCTCGCAGATTGCAGACTCGGCAACGCCCTTGGCTATGATTGCGCCTGGGTGCTGGAGCATCATTTTACCGACTATTTCCCGACCCCAAGCCCGATTGTTGTGATGTCGCATCTTGCGGCGGCCTGTCCGGGCCTGTCGCTGGGATCCTGTGTCATCGTCGCGCCCTGGTATAATCCGCTGCGGTTGGCCGAGGAAATCGCCATGTTGAGTCATCTGTGCGCCGGAGATCTGCATCTGGCATTGGGCCGTGGAACCGCGAAGCTCGAATATGACGCCTACAATATCGACATGGCAACAGCGCGTAGTCGATTTGTCGAGGCAATGACAATCATCAACAAGGCACTGTCAGGAAAGCCGATCGAGCACGAAGGCGAGCACTACAAGGTCGGCCGCACAGTTGTGCTGCGCCCAGAACCCGTTTGCGAGAAGATTCACTTCTATGGCGCTGTCGGCAGTCGCGAGAGCGCCGCCGGCAATGCCGATATGGGTTTACCGATCCTTCTCAACACGCAGTTCCCGCCGCATATGCTTCGCAAGGTGATCGAGGCCTGGCAGGAACGCGCCGATGCGATCGGATTCAAAATGGGCGGTGACCGTCCGATCTCCGCCAATTGCGTGATCGCCGACAGTGACGATGAGGCCCGCGAGACGGCCCGGATCTACATGGCGGCGTTCTTCGCGCTACAGGCCGATCACTACGAAGCCGATGCCGACCACTGGAAGGACATCGAAGGCTATCAGCAGTTCTCAAAGACGTTCGGCAATCTGCGGAAACTTGCCGATCCAGCGAATCTCGACGATTTCCTCGATAATCAGCTCGTCGGAACGCCAGCCACCGTGGCTGGAAAACTTGAGGGCTATCGGGATATGGGATTCGATCATTTCATTCTCAACTGCGCCCGCGAAGGCTGGCCGGCGGAGATGCGCGAGACCACCATGCGCCGCTTTGCGGCCGAGATCGCTCCCGGATTCCGTGTTTCGGCATCGGCCCGAGCGGGATGACAAGACCTTCGGCATTACCACACCAGCGTGTTGTCGACGATGTCGGTGGCATTTGTCGCAACCTCATGACGGAGTTTTATTGTGAGCTATGAGCATCTGATCGTGGAACGCGCGGGTGAAATCGCCACCGTCACGTTCAATCGCCCGGAAAAAGCGAATGCCCTCAACTATCGGCTGATCGCGGAGATCGAGACAGCGGCATTGTCATTCCGCGAAGACTTCGAAACCCGGGTGGTGATCTTTACCGGGGCAGGCAGGAATTTCTGCGCCGGGGCCGACCTGACCGATCCCGGCACCGGATACGGCGCGACGTTGCTGCAGCGCCGCCGGACCGGTGAACGGGCAATCCAGGCAATTCTGGACATGGACCAGATCACGATTGCCGCGTGGAATGGTGCGGCAGCCGGCGGTGGCGGCTGTCTCGCCATGGCCGCCGATTTCCGGGTTGCCGGCGACGATTGCCTGTTGTTCTTCCCGGAGGTCGATCTCGGATTGAATCTCATGTGGCGATCGATGCCGCCCTGCGTCAATCTGGTAGGCTCGGCCCGGGCCAAACGTCTGATGGTCGGTGGCGAGCGTATATCCGGCCCGGCCCTGATGGAATGGGGAATGCTCGACGATCTGGCGCCATCCGCCGCGCTCATGGCGAAAGCCCGCGAGATGGCGGCGTTCTATGCGGGAAAACCGCATATTGCGGCTCAGATGATCAAACGCAGCATTAACGCTTATGCGACCGCGCTCGATCGGGCCGTCATGCATCTTGATGCGGATCAGTTCCTGCTTGCCCAATCATCGGACGACCATCACGCAGCGGCTCGCGCCTACCGGGCCGGAGAACGGGCCGTGTTGACGGGAGCATAACATTCAACAAATGATACACTGTGACGACCGGCCCCGTGCCGGTGCTGCCCGTGAACGATCCGGACCGAAACGATGCGAATTGGCCTTTCCTTTCCCCAGACAGAAATCGGAACCGACCCGGCCGTGATTCGCGACTTCCTGCAGGCGGCGGAAGACCTCGACTATGCTTTTATATCCTTCGTTGACCATGTCCTCGGCGAGGACTCGCCGCGTGGCGCGAGTTTCGCGAGCATGTACACGCGCGATTTCATGTTTCACGAGGTCATGGTGCTGATGGGGTATGCCGCGGCCTGCACCAGCAGGATCGACCTTGCGACGGCCGTCATGATTTTGCCGCAGCGCCAGGCTGTTCTCGTGGCGAAACAGGCTGCCGAACTCGACCTGCTTTCCGCAGGTCGGCTACGCCTTGGGGTCGGTCTCGGCTGGAACCGGATCGAATATGACGGTCTCGGAATGCCGTTTGGCAATCGGGCCCGGCGGTTCGAGGAGCAGATCGACGTAATGCGGCGCCTGTGGAGCGAACGGGTCGTGAGATATGAGGGCGAGTTCCACGCCTTTGACAGCGCGGGCATCAACCCGGAACCGGTGCAACGTCCAATTCCGGTCTGGATCGGGGCAATGAAGGAGTCGGCAGTGCGTCGGGCGGCCCGGATCGCCGATGGTTGGTTCATGTACCCGCGCCAGGAGCCGGGTGAGGCGGCCCGGACGATGATTTCGGTGTTTCGGCAGGCGGCGGCCGAAGCCGACCGTGAACCGGATGCAATCGGTATCAATGCGACGGTGTTCGCCAACCAGGGTAACGGCCCGGATGCCTGGCGATCTGTGCTCGAACAATGGCAAACCCTCGGCGTGACCGAATTCACCTTCAGAACGGCGGAAACCGGCCTCGGCGGGCCGGACGCCCATATTAACGCAATTCGAAGAATGGCGGAGGCGGGACCATGACTGAATGCCGGACGCAACTCGATCATGTTGTGATCAATGTCCGCCGCGATATGAACGCGGCTCAGGCCCTGTGTCAGGCGTTGGGATTTACGGTAACGCCGCGCGGGTATCATACCCTCGGGTCGATCAATCATCTGATGATGTTCGATACCGATTACTTCGAACTGATCGGGGTTCCCGCCGACGGCGAAATCCGTCGAGCCGATCTTATGGATGCGCCGGTCGGGATCGACGGACTGGTCTTCAAGGCCGCGAATGTTAACGATGTCTACGCTCGTCTCCGGACCCTTGATATGGATGGTGAGCCGCCGCGTGCGTTCAGCCGGCCAGTGATGCTCGGCCACGAGACCTTCGATGCGAAGTTCCGAACGGTGACCGTACGGCCAGGCGTGTTTCCGGCCGGACGCGTGTATTTCTGCGAACATCTGACTCCTGATCTTGTCTGGCGCGAGGAATGGCAGACCCATGCCAATGGCGCGATGTCCATTGCCGAGATCGTTATTGTTGCCGAGGATGTGCCGGCGACGGCGGCCGACTACGCAAGACTGGTCGAGGGCGAGGTCAATGTTCTGCTCGATGGCATTCGCGTCATAGATACTGCGGATGCGCGGTTGACGATTCGGTCGCCAACAGGATACCGCGCGCAGTATGGTGATCTGGCAACCGATACGAATGGTCGCCGTTCGATCTTCGGTGCCCTGGTGTTCAAGGTTTCGTCGCTCGCCGTGGCCGCCGATATCCTGAGCACGCAGGCGTCGGACCTGCCGGTTGCGGTCGCGCCCGAAAGCGTCGTCGTCCGATTGTCCGGGCAGAACTCCCTGATCGAGTTCGTGGGACCGGGGTATCTGCCTTAAGTGTCGATGCAGCAGGCTGGAGCCTTGCGGAGCCGATAGACTTTCTGCGGTGTCACCGGACGTTCCCGTAGCCGCCGCCGCCCGGAGTTTCCAGTCGGATGCGGGTACCGCGGCTGACCGGGTGCTGTGCTTTCGGGTCGGCCGGTTGCCCATCGATTTCGAGGCGGCCGGTGGCTCCGGCGCCACCGCTGGCGATCCCTTTTGCAGGGGACGACAGACGTTCGGCCAGGAAAGCAACGACGCCGCTACGGGCGCCAGTGTATTCCAGGACGACCTGCTGGCCGTTTCCGCCGGTGAACCGCCCCGCCCCGCCGGAACCGGCTCTCAGACCACGCTGAAGGACACGGATTGGCAAGCGGTGCTCGATTTCTTCAGCCGGCGTGGCGGAGATGTTCGACGGCCAGCTGACGCAGGACAGACCGTTACCGGACGCTGAGGCGCCCATGCCGCCATTGATGAAGAACAGGCCGGCGATCGGAGTCCCGTCAGGCTGGCTGCCATTGACATTGACGCACCAGATCGGCGAGCCAGCGCTCGCGAGCACATGATCCGGTATGATTCCGGCAAGCGCGTCCATGACCAGGGCCGGGATATAATGCCCGGTGAGCACCCGGCTGCCGACCGGAGCCGGGTGGCAGGGATTGACGATGCTGCTTTCAGGCGCGGACACGGTGACCGGGCGCAATGCGCCGTCGTTGTTCGGCAGGTCGGGCGCCAGTGCGGATTTGATCGCGTAGAAGGACATCGCCCGGGTGTAGCAGAGCGGGCAGTTCACTGCCCTGGCCACCTGCCCGGATGATCCGGTGAAGTCGAGATCGATCCGGTCGCCCGAAATTTCCGCCGCCACCGCGATCCTGATCGATTGTCCGGCGAGACCGTCGGTTTCCAGATCGGCGTGATAGCGGCCGTCCGGCAGAGCGGCGATGGCGGTCCGGACGGCAGTTTCGGTGCGTCGGCAGATCGCATCGGACAGAGGTGTCAGATCCGCGAGGCCGTAAGCGTCCATGACATCGCCAATCCTGCGCTCCATGATCAGGAGCGCGCCAAGCTGAGCCTCGAGATCGCCTTCGACCTGATCCGGTACGCGCACGTTGCGGCGCAGGATGGCAAGCAGAGTTTCGTCGGGGCGGCCGGCGTTGTGGAGTTTGAGCAACGGGATCTGCAATCCCTCTTCATAGACTTCCCGTGGCTCCGGCGAGCGAATCTTGCCGCCGATATCCGGGGCGTGAGCAGTGCTCGCGGCAAAGCCGATCAGAATCCCGCCGTGGTAGAGTGGGCGGCAGACCGAAATGTCGGGCAGGTGGCCGGTCCCCATATACGGGTCGTTGGTGACCAAGACATCGTCAGGTGACAGGGTGTCCGGCGGGAACGCCTCGATAAAATGTTTCACCGTGTCGGGGAGTGTGCCGATGAAGGACGGGATACTGTCGCTGGCCTGGGCGAGAGCCCGGCCCTGCAGATCGGTGACGACGCAGGAGAAATCGTAGGACTCGCGGACCACGGTCGAAAACGCCGAACGCAGCAGCGACGCGGCGGCCTCGTCGACCGCGGCAATCAGGCGATTCCAGAGGATTTCCAGATGAACAGGGTTTGCGAGATCGGTGCTACGGCCCGTCATTGAGCCGATTTCGATCACCATGTTTCCTGAAAGGTCAACCGAGAGTCGGCATCCATCCGGCAGGACCGTCGTCGAATGTCCGTCTTCGATGATGGCAGGGCCTGAGAGCGTATTGCCGGCTGACAGGGAGTCGCGGGAGCAGACCGGAACCCTTCGTGCATCGGTATCACCAGGAAGCCGGATGCAGCGTTCATGCCGGTCGCCGCCGGACCGGAACTGTAGCCCGACTACCGTCCGAGTCCGCAGATTGCCGGGGACTGTCGGTGCTTGCACGGCGAGGCGCGCGGTCATTAGTTCGACTGCGATAGTCTCGAGACGACGCCCATAGGCTTGTTCGTGGACCCCATGAAACGCCGCGATGATCGCTGCTTGCGGGTGTTCTGCGGTAAGGGCTTCGGTGATATCGACGACCAGAACCGCACCTTGTCCAGAATACCGCATTTCTGCAAGTCGGGTCACGGTGACGGCGGCGTCCGTCCCCAATTGCCTTACGACGGGGACCGCATCGTTTTCCAGGGCTTGGTAAATCGCCATTAAACGGCCGTAGTCGAGCTGAACGACGCTCTGTCCCACGGCTGCCGTGCGATCGACCCGGGCCGGCGCCACAGCGAGACCGAGTGCAGAGGCAACGCCGGCGGCAGGCGGAATGACGACGCGGGCAACGCCAAGTCTGGCGGCCACGGCACAAGCGTGGACCGGGGCGGCGCCGCCGGTGGCGTAAAGGGTGTATTCCCTTGGGTCGCGGCCTTTCCGGGCGAGATGCACCTGGGCGGCCCGGGCCATCGTTTCACACACGATTTCGTGGATTCCGAGTGCGGTTTCGTGATCGGACAATCCGAGTTCCCTTGCGAGCCCGGCGACTGCGTTTCGGGCTGCCGCGGCACTGATTGTCATCGCGGATGTCGAAAACCCGCCCGGGTCGAGATACCCGAGTAATAGATCGGCATCTGTTACCGTCGGTGCCGTGCCGCCGCGGCCGTAGCAGGCCGGACCGGGGTCGGCGCCGGCGCTTTCGGGGCCCACCTTGAGAAGGTTGAGTGAATCACGCCGGGCAATGCTGCCGCCGCCGGCACCAATCTCGACGAGTTCGACCGTGGTCAAATTGACCGGGAGACCGCTTCCCGGCGCGAAGCGTCGTTCGCGTGCTGCCTCGAAGCTATAGGTGACTTCTGGCGCACCATCGTCGACGATGGCGAGCTTTGCCGTGGTTCCGCCCATGTCGAAGGCCAGCAATTGCGGCATGTCTGTTCCGCCGCCAATCAGACCGGCTGACAGGGCGCCGGCGGCTGGCCCCGACTCCAGCAACTGAACCGGCACGCGCCGGGCTTCATCGACATTCGTCAGGCCCCCGCTCGACAGCATAAGCATCAAGGGTGCCGTGATTCCGGCTCCGTCCAGCTCCGCGGCGAGGCCATCGATGTAACGGTCGGCCAGTGGCATGATGAAGGCGTTTATCGCCGCCGTCGAACTGCGTTCATATTCCCCGGGCTCGGCACTCACATACGACGATGCAGTAACCGCGATGTCGGGATGCCGTGTGCGGATCAGCGATGCCGCGCGTTGTTCGTGAACCGGATTGACATGAGCGTTCAGGAAGGCGACCGCAATCGAGGCGACACCGGATGCGACCAGTGTCTCTGTCGCCGCGAGCAGTCCATCCTCGTCCAACGGTGTGAGAATGGCGCCATCAGCCGCGATCCGTTCTGTTGCTTCAAGGCGCAGGTCACCCGGAACCAGGGGATCCGGAAAGGTCAGGAACAGATCGTAGATGTCGTATTTGCGTTCGCGGCCGAGTTCAAGGGTATCGCGAAAACCGGATGTGGTTATCAGTCCGGTCTTCGCGCCCTTGCGCTCGATCAAGGCATTGCTGAACAATGTCGTTGCATGCACGACACGGATAACAGCAGCACTACCACCGATCCGTGGCAAGAGACCGGACAGCCCATGGGCCACACCGCGCTGCGGGTTGGACGGGACCGTGAGCACTTTCGCGGTTTCGAAAGCACCGGTCATCAGATCGAGAGCGACGAGATCGGTGAAGGTTCCGCCGATATCGATGCCAAGAGCATAACGTTTTGCGGGGGCCATGGCGTATCCGTAATATGATGGACTCTCTGGAGGGTTGCGTGAATCGAACTGTGTCAGGTCTGTCGTGCCGTGCCAGAGTCTGTCCGGCTACTTCGCCAAAGGCGTACTTGGCGAAAGATCACCCGGCTTTCCGGGCTCGATGCATTGTGTGAACGAAGACTACCCTTGTCCGACGACAAATGTCATAGGCCAGAGAGATTCGAGCGTCGCATCCGACAGAACAATCAAATTGCCGATGATTGCCCCCACCGGTCAACATTTGTGGACGGATCTAGTGTACGCTTTTAGCTTTCGACAATGGCAGCGGCCTGTTGAGGTCTGCCGCTGATCAAGGGAACATGCCATGACCATTGCCGTGAAGCCCCTGACGCGGTGCATCGCCGCGGAGATCACCGGCGTCGATCTGAAGCAGCCTGTGACTGATGCGGATTTTATCGTCATTCGCGATGCCTTCGAGGAGCATTCCGTTCTGGTGTTCTCCGGTCAGGATCTTGCCGACGCAGAGCATGTCGCATTTACGGAGCGTTTCGGACCGTTGGAGACCACTGTGAGTTCGAATCCCGGCGGCGCCGGGACGATCGTCACCATATTATCCAACATCGACAATGATGGCAGGATCATCCCACCCGAAGATCCCCGTATGGTGTTCAATACCGGGAACCAGATGTGGCACACCGACAGTTCGTTCAAGCCGGTTCCAGCGATGGCGTCCCTGCTGGCGGGGCATCGAGTTCCTCCGGCGGGTGGCGAGACCGAATTTGCCAGTATGCGTGCGGCCTATGAGGCGCTGCCTGCAAGACGCCGGGAAACCCTTGAAGATATGATTTGCGTGCATGATTTTGCATACTCCCGAGGCTTGATCGATCCCAATCTGTTGCGCGACAGAGACAAGTGCGAGTTGCCGCCGGTTCGGCAGGCGCTGGTCCGGCGCAATGCAGCGACCCGCCGCCGGAACCTGTTCGCAGGCGCTCATGCATCTTATGTCGAGGGCCTGCCGATTGCGGAGGGACGGGCCCTGATCAAGGATCTGAACCGGCATATAACCCGACCGGAATTCGTGTATCGCCATGTTTGGCGGCAGCATGACCTCGTAATGTGGGACAACCGTTGTGTCCTGCATCGCGGGCGTGCCTGGAATCCGGTTTACCCCAGGGTCATGCATCGCACGACCGTTGCGGGCGCCCGGCCAACGGCCTGACGTCCGAGGTTCGGATATCGGCCCGGCACCCGGATGTTCTGCATCGCGGAAGAAAGTTGACCAGTATGGATTTTCAGGAACTTCTCGTTGCCGATCTGGCCGAACTGGAGCCGCAGGCTCCAGACAGTCTGAAGGAAATTGCCTATCACCGGCTTGAAGAAAAGATCGTGCGTCTTGAATTCGAGCCGGGGGCCGTGGTGACGGAGATGGCTCTGGCGCAGTCGATCGGGATCGGGCGCACCCCGGTGCGAGAGGCGGTGCAACGGCTTGCTGCCGCGGGTTTGCTGATGGTGCTGCCGCGCCGGGGCATTCGCGTCACAGCGGTGGAGCCGCGGACCGTCCTTCGTTTGCTCGAGGTCAGCCGGGGTCTTGACGATGCGGTGGCGCGCGGTGCTGCGGTGCGGGCGACACCGCAACAGCGCCGTGAGTTCACACGGCTTACCGCGGAATTCAGGGCGACCGCGGCGCGTTGCGATCCGATCGGAATTCTGCGAGCCGACAGTGAATTCGACAATCTTTGCATGTCGGCAATGAACAATGAACATGCGACCAAGATGTACCGGTTGCTGCGTCCGGTTTCGCGCCGGTTCTGGTATAGCCGCCATGCCCGGCTTGACGATGTACGTGTTGGTCCTCTGGCGCATGGCGAGGCCGCCAACGCTATTGCTGCCGCGGATACCGACCGTGCCGCGCAGGCCTTCGGCCGAATAAACGACTATATCGAAAGTCTGGTGAGGGCGTCGATCTACAACTGAGCCAGGTTTGCAGGCCCGAACATGGCGGATGAGTGGTTTGGATTTCGGCCGGCATCACTCTTGCCCGGTACACCAGAAAATGATATTCGCTCAGGAATTCGCTTCGACGGATTGCAGACAAGGCTGCATGCATTTGTCTACAACGCCAAAGGTCGAAAAAATTACTTTCGACTGAACCTCTTGCAAAATTCCTGTCCCCAGGGTCCGGTGAGGCCGGATCGGTCGGTTGATCCCGGTCACCTCTGCACCTGGAGGTCGGAATCCATGGATTCGCGGTGTCTCATCAGAGATGATGAGACCAAACAGGGACCTTTGTGGACATCGGGACACGCCTCTCCGGGTCCCTCTCTTCGAGAGGGCCGCGAAGGGTCGGTATGCGTTGTCGGAGCCGCGCTATGGGACGGCGAGACGTATCAACTGGTCAGCCGCCAGGGCCAGGATGCCGAACATGAGATGGCAGGCGACCTTGGAATGTCCGCGGACGCGGACATGGCGCCCGCCACACTCATCCTTGAGGCGGGCGTTGGTCCTCTCGACACCGGACCGGATCCGGAACCGCACGGTCTCGGGATCGACATGGCCTACTGCACGCCGGGCCCGGGCCTCCCGGTCTCGCTCCTCCTTGAGGTCCTTGTCCCGGCGCGGATTGACATCGATGATCGGCACATGGCCAAGCCGTTCGCTCATCTGGTAGATCTCCCTGGCATCATAGGCCGCGTCCATGAGATCGTAGAGATTGGTCACACGCGCGGCGGTCATCATTGCCAGCGGGATCGCGACCTGGCTGTCATGGACGGATGCCGATGTGAGAACGGTACTCAGCGGCGCCCCGCAGTCTGCTGTGTCGATATGCAGCTTGTAACCGCGCCAAGCCTCCATGACCCCCTTGGCATTCTTCTTTGCCCCGTGATCGCAGACCTTCGGCAGCGCGTCGAGCCTCTCATCGAGATCCATCCCGTTCGCTTGCTGTTCGAGACGCCCAGGCTCCTTCGTCCTCTCCTCGCCCTTGCGGGGCCGGCCGCGCTTGCGGTTCGGCGTCCTGGCCTTCGGCTTCGGGGCCGGCGTCTCCCGGGCCTCGATGGCCGTCGGGTCCCTCGACACGTGGCCGATGAGCGCATCGCCCAGTGTCTCTGCAACCAGAGCCGCGTGCATCCTCTCCGGAAGACGGGACTGCGACCATTCGGCAAATGCCCGCGAAAACGTCGCTTCACTCGGGATCTCCGCGACACGCGACCAGCCGCACAGCCGGCGCAACGTCGGGTCCACCTTGAGCCTGTCGATCAGGTGGCGGATCGTCGGCAGATCCCATACCGCCTTGGCGATGACGCCACGGGCCTGCGCCCGGCGATCCTCCCGGGGCCGACCCGGACCGGTCCACACCTCATCGACGAAGTCCTCCACCTTGACGAGATCGAGAGCTGTCACGAAGCGCTTGTGCGTCTCGAGGAGAGAACCGACCGCTTCGGCCAACGCAGGGAAAAGTTCCCCTTGAAATCGGCGCCAGAGATCGGATAGAGTCGAGTCAAGGATCATCGGGGCCACCCCGTGGTATGTTATGTTTCCACAATAACAAGATACCACGGGGTGGCCCCGGGATCTAGTGTCCTGATTCCAAAGTTCGTACCGTTATGATGTTGCGGCTGCAGCGGTTTCGAGGGTCCTGAGGCAGAAGCGCTTGATGGACGCCAGGATTTCATCGGCTGTCTTGTGCCAGCGGAAGGGCTTGGGGTCCTCGTTGACGGTGTCGATGTACCCGGTGATCGCCTGCTCCAGCTCGACGGTCGATCGGTGAACCCCGTGCCGGATCTGCTTCTCTGTCAGATCGGCGAAGAAGCGCTCGACTTGGTTGAGCCACGAGGCAGAGGTCGGGGTGAAGTGAACATGCCAGCGCGGTCGCCGGGCGAACCAGTCGCGGATCGTCTTCGTCTTGTGGGTCGAGTAGTTGTCCATGACGATGTGGATCTCGAGGTCGGGCGGCACGTTGGCCTCGACGTGATCCAGGAACTTGCGGAACTCCACGCTGCGGTGGCGCCGATAGCACTGTCCGATGACCTTGCCTGTGGCGACGTCAAGGGCTGCGAAGAGCGAGGTCGTGCCGTTGCGCTTGTAATCGTGAGTGCGCCGCTCGACCTGCCCCGGGCGCAGCGGCAGCAGCGGCTGGGTGCGATCGAGGGCCTGAACCTGCGATTTCTCGTCCACGCAGAGGACCATGGCATGCTGCGGCGGGTCCACGTAGAGCCCCACGATGTCGCGCGTCTTGTCCACGAAGTAGGGGTCTGCCGAGAGCTTGAAGGTCTCGCTCCTGTGCGGCTGAAGGGAAAAGGCTCGCCAGATGCGATTGACCGTCGACGGCGCATACCCCGTCGCCTGCGCCATCGAGCGCGTGCTCCATTGGGTCGCGTCACGAGGCTTCTCCTCAAGCGTCTTGCGCACCACCTCGGCCACGGCGTCGTCATCGATGCGCCGGGGACGGCCGGAGCGCGGCTCGTCGTCAAGCCCGTCAAGACGATGCTCTGCGAAGCGATTGCGCCACTTCCTGGCGGTCTGGCTGGTCACGCCCAGCACGCTCCCAATCTGCACATTGGTAAGCCCTTCGGCCGCCAGCAGCACGATGTGCGCCCGATCGGACAGGCCTCGCCAGACTTTGCGCCCGCGCGCCAGCCGCTCAAGCTCGTTGCGCTCGTCCGCGCTCAGCTTGATCTCCACCGAAAGTCGCATCACCATGCCCCCCGAATCGACACCACCCCCTTAACAATACGAACTTTGCGTACAGGACACTAGGTCCTCGACAACAAAATCAGCCTCGACAAGGCAAAAAACCGGTCGGGCCGGCAATTTTGCAAGAAGCTCAGTGGGAAGGGGATCACGGCACACAAGGCACCGGGCGAGTACTTTCGCAAGGGTTTCTCGCTGGTGGAGATCGTCCGCATGTTCCCGAACGATACAATCGCCGAGCGATGGTTCATTGAGACTCGCTGGCCGGTCGGTTTGCAAGCAGATCATGCAGACAAGGGCTTGAAAGGCCCGAGTACTCTCACCTACAAAGACCATCAATAGGGAGGACACTATGAACCCACTCACGACCTTCAGTGTCAGGGCCTTTATGACCCTCATGCTTGCTTTTGTCGTTCCGGCATATGCGCATGCGGGCGATTGGGAAAAGTATGTGCTCGTTTGTACGGATAGAAAAAGTTTATCTGTTATTACACAAGAGGGAGTGGAAGAGGAAAAGCTTAAAGGGTTTTCCGACGATACTCGTCTTTTTGTCCGACAAGTCAACGCAATGATGGAGGATGGCTGGAAGCCTTTGGGGGGGCTCGCTCTCGGTTTTTGGATGTGCCAGGCAATGGTAAAGAAGTAGGATGCCCTTACTGCTGTAGGCCTGATTATCCTCCTCCTGTTGCTCAATAAATTCGGGGATTACATACATAGGTTGACTTCCGCGCGCTGACCCGTCAAGCTCTTTCCTGCAAATCACCATACGGCCTCCCGCTCTGTCGGGTCGCCCGCTGAATAGAACAGCCTTAGACCCGGCACGGGGTAGCTCCCCGCGCTTGGCGAATAGGCGGGGTCTTCACACTCCGTGTGGTGATTTGCAACGGCCCGGCGCCCGCCGGGCTGTAACCGCCTTGAGGAGAGACGACATGATGAGATGGATCGTTCCGTTCGCTTTCGCTATCGGCCTTCTTCTGCCTCTGATTTCGCTAACGAACGAATCAGGTGCGCATAGCGGGGGTACAAACTCTTACGGTTGCCACAAAGAAACCGCCACGGGCGGGTATCACTGCCACTGATCCCCATCCGAGGGAGGGGGGAGTGCTGCCAGCACTTGATCAAGCGCCGGCAGTGCTTCCCCGTCCCGAGTCTTGAAATACAGGCGCGCTTGGCCGTCTCTGATCCATCTGTCGAGTTGCACATTGAAATCTGTCATCAGTTCGTTCGGATAGAGGCGTGCCTCAACGATGGGCCGATGGTCGAGAAACCGGTGCTGATAGGTCGGGAACGAGTCTGGATTGAATCCTCGCTCCCGTAGCCACCTGAAGAACATCTTGCCAAGCGCAATATCGGGCATCAGGTTGGCCGGCAGGATGTAGCCCCGATTCTCCAGGGGTGCCAAGAGACGCAGGAACATCTGATTGAGCATCGAGAAGTGCGTCACCGGGATCTTCGGCTGGTTGATGATGTAGCGGCGGACATGATCGGGGATGGCCGATCGTTGGGCGGCTTGCCCGCTGAGCCACTCGAACACCCACTTGCTGACTTGGACAGAGAACGCAGGCGATAGCCATTGGGCAAGATGGATGGCGACCTGCGGGTGCACCCAAGTTCCCTGAAGCTCGGAGAAACCACCCCTAACCATTTGAATCAGTTCTGACATGGGAATTCCCATGTCGGCATGAAGGGCTTGCAGAAAGGCTTTCGTCGTGGATAGACGCCCATAATCGGCGAATGCTTTCCCTGTCGCCTGGCACATGGCGGTAGCGTTGATATAGCCGTCGGAGGCCCGTTGGTGGATCAGGCGGTCCTCAACTTCGTGAGGGATGAGCGGCAGTTCGCCTTGCTTCATCGGGGGTTCTTCGCGGTGTTGTTGAGGGCGGCGCAAGAGCGCCCGCGCCAGAGCTTCGGGCGCGGCGCCGGCGGCAGGTGGATACTTCATCGCCCCGACGGTCCCGCGACCAGATCGCGGTACATGAGACGGCGCCCGACCATGCCGGCAATCACGGCGTTCATCTGGTCGATGGTGTCTGCGTCGCGGATGCCGTGACGGCCTGCAAACTCGTTGACGTACCTCTGAAGGTGCTTCGGGCTGATCTTGTGGAAGGTGCCCTTGTGGGCGCGCTTGAGCATCGACCAGAAAGCTTCCATGCCGTTCGTACTGACTTGCTCCCGGACATACTCGCCGACGCTGTGCTTCACGGTCTCGTGCTCGAAGGGTATCCCTTGGTAGGCACTGGCCTCGTCGGTATAGACGGCTGCGCCTGGGGCCGCGTGCTCGGCGACGAAGCCTTGCAGAGTCGGCTTGTCGGTGTCCTCGACCACGCGGGCCGAGACCTTGTTCGTCGCTCGATCCTTGGCGCCGACGACAGCGGTCTTCCCTTCGGGCCAGCGCTCGCGGAGCCTCTTCGAGGCGTGCTTGTTGCGCTCGAGTCCGCCCATGTAGGTCTCGTCCACCTCGACGGGGCCGAGGATCGGCCCTGAGTTCTCCTGCGCCCATGCTTCCCGCAGCCGGTGCAGCATGAACCATGCGGTCTTTTGCGTGACGCCGATGTCCCGATGCAGCTTCATCGAGGACACGCCCTTGAGGCTTGTCACCTCCAGGTAGATGGCGAATGCCCACTGGCGCAACGTCACCTTGGAGCGTTCAAGGGCCGTGCCTGTCTTCACTGAAAAGTAGGCACGGCAGTCCGTGCAGCGGTAGGGGCTTTTCGCATGGCTGGCCTCATGCGTGCGTGCGCTCCCGCAGCGCGGGCAGTGACGGCCTTCGGGCCAGACTTGCCCCTCGAACCAGCGCTTTGCCGCCGCTTCGTCGGGGAACATGCTCGCAAGCTGCATCAGAGTGATGCCTTCGCGGTGGGCTTTGCCGGGCGCTTTCTGGAGCATGACGAGCCTCCGTTACTTCCCGTTTTATGTAGCATCGAAACGCGCGGAAGTCAACCTATGTATGTAATCCCCATAAATTCAGCGAGCGCTTTACGAATCATCTAGGCCAACGACGCATCCTGCCTGTCCGCCAGCCGCAAGAGTTTCGCGTGAACCGCCGCGTCCATACTGACCGACAACCGAACAGACACTCTTTTCCCCTTCGGACGCGGCATCCGACTCTCCATCTGAGTTTGCACCAAATTGCACCAGAAAAACACCACTTTCAACACTTCATTGCTTTCGCGAGGACGACTCGGCCGCACGCTCCGGCACCTAGATGTGGAGCCTCAACAGGTTGTTCTCGGTCAGTCTGAGTCGGCTGATGGGTGTATTTGCCTTCAGGCTACCATGCGGCCGGTGCCAGTTGTATCGGTGGAGCCAGTACGGAAGGTTGTGCGCGCGTTGGCCTGAGTTTTGGCAGGCGCGTGCGGAGGCCCATTCGCGCAGGGCAGTCTGGATGAAGCGCTCGGCCTTTCCGTTGGTCTTTGGCGTGTAGGGTTTGGTTCGGATGTGCTTGAGGCCGAGGGTTCGGCACGCGTCGTGGAAGGCGAAGGCTTTGTAGCAGGCGCCGTTGTCGGTCATGACGCGGCTGACGGTGACGTCGAGGCTTTTGTAGTAGGCGAGGGCGGCGTTGAGGAAGGCTATGGCGCTTTCCTTCTTCTCGTCGGGCATGATCTGGCTGAAGGCGATGCGGGAGTGGTCGTCGATGCACAGGTGCAGGGAACTCCCAGCCGATGCCGCGTCTGTTGCTGTGGCCGGTACGGTCGCCGGTGACGCGATGGCCCGGGCGGTCGAAGCGGCCGAGCTTCTTGATGTCGATGTGGATGAGCTCGCCGGGGTGCTGGCGTTCGTAGCGCCGGACCGACCGGTTCGAGGGCTTTGAGGCGGTTGAGCCCGAGGCGCCTGAGCACGCGGCTAACGGTGGCGGTGGAGACGCCGAGCTCGGCGGCGATCTACGCGCCGGTGCACCGGCTCCGGCGTAGCGCGGCGATCTGGCGGACCACCGGCGCCGCTTATGCGGTCGCGACGAGCGATCCTGCAGGCCTTCGACGCTCTCGGCCTGGTAGCGCTGGACCCAGTTGCGCACGGTGCCTTCGGGGTCTGCCCCTGGTCAATAACTCGTCGCACGATCTCGGCTCGACCGCGTGGTGTCAGTTTTGCATTCTTATGGACGTTCATCCGGGGCTCGCTTCTCGGTTCGTTGACAGGCTTCGTCACCCATCAGCTTCCGAGAATCAGTCCCGGATGGACAACCTATTGAGAGATCATACCTAGCCCGGATTTCTCACCAGTTCATATTGGACGGTGATCTGTGTAGTGGTTTGGTTGGGCTGCCTGGCATGGCGGTGTCGCCTGATTGAGCGCGCAGGGATCGGGCTGGCGCCGGTGGCGCGGTGTGTTTCGGGGGCTGTGTTCCTGTTGTTGTCGGGCGGGTTCGGTTGCGGTCCTGGGGCCGGGGTCAGGTCCATAATCGGGCGTGTGCCTGTGCGAAGGTATCGGCATGGGGACAGGCGGACGCCATGGCGATGCGGATACGCCTTGCGCTGCGTCGGAGCTGGGCGCCGCTCTTGAGGAGCTTGAGGCGGATGGAGCCGCATGTGGCTCTGGCGAGGCGGGTTCCGGCGAGGGCGATGCGTCTGAGGGCGGCGAGCAGGACAGAGGCCATGGAAGCGAACGAGATGCGGAGCTGGTTGGCGCGCATGGCGGTTGCGGAGGTGCGATCGGCGAACCGGCCGAGCTGGCACTCCTTGGTGCGGTTCTCCATCTCGCCCCTGGCGCAGTAGAGCGTTTCGTAGAGGTTCCGCCGGTCGATGACGGCCGGGCTCAGCGAGGTGACGACGACGCGCGGGTTGGCCCGGCCCGGGAGCCACTCCGCCTTGCCGCCGACGCGGCGCCGGCGCGACCATGTCTTCAGGGTTCGATAACGGAACTCGGTGAACAGGCGCGCGGGCTGTCCGCTCTCCCGCGAGCGCGCCTCGGCCCGGTCCAGGGCCGGCTGCAGGCGGCCGCGCGTTGCGCGCCAAGCCGAAGACATCGTCGACAGCGTTGTCCTCGCACCAGGCCATCAGCGGCTCGCGGGCGAAGCCTGAGTCGGCGCGGATCTGTCCGACGATCCGCTCGACTTCCTCGACCGCGCCGGCGCTGGCGTCGATGTCGGGCCGCCTCAGCGCCGCCGCCAGCAGATGGCCGCCGCAGAAGATGTAGAGCGGCAGGTCGCAGTAGCAGTCGTAATAGCCATGGAAGAAGCGGCCCTCCTGGCGTCCGTGCAGCGGGTCGTCGGTGACGTCGAGATCGAGCTCCAGCCGCTCCGGCGCGCGCTCGTGGGCGTCGAGAAACAGGTCCACGAACAGCGCCTCGATCGCGCCGGCGTCGTGGCCGACGCAGCGATAGCGATGCGCGCCCGCCGGCGCGTGCTCCAGACGGTTCAGCGTCGACTTGCCCGCCAGCGGCGCACACTCCCGCCGGCGCGCCTCAAGCCGGCCCAGAACCGCGCCCAGAACAGGGTCGTGGCGCAACTCGTCCTGGTCCAGAAGGTCCGCGTAGCTCAGCGCGATCCCGAACACCCGCTGGCCCACCAGCGCCTCCACATCGTGCACAACGCGATCCGCCGAGCGATCGTCCGAAAAACAATCCGAAAACCGATCCACAAGGCCTATCGCCCGGTCGGGCGCCCCCAGAAGTAGCGCGCCGCGTCCTAGTGTCCTGATTCCAAAGTTCGTACCGTTATGATGTTGCGGCTGCAGCGGTTTCGAGGGTCCTGAGGCAGAAGCGCTTGATGGACGCCAGGATTTCATCGGCTGTCTTGTGCCAGCGGAAGGGCTTGGGGTCCTCGTTGACGGTGTCGATGTACCCGGTGATCGCCTGCTCCAGCTCGACGGTCGATCGGTGAACCCCGCGCCGGATCTGCTTCTCTGTCAGATCGGCGAAGAAGCGCTCGACTTGGTTGAGCCACGAGGCAGAGGTCGGGGTGAAGTGAACATGCCAGCGCGGTCGCCGGGCGAACCCGTCGCGGATCGTCTTCGTCTTGTGGGTCGAGTAGTTGTCCATGACGATGTGGATCTCGAGGTCGGGCGGCACGTTGGCCTCGACGTGATCCAGGAACTTGCGGAACTCCACGCTGCGGTGGCGCCGATAGCACTGTCCGATGACCTTGCCTGTGGCGACGTCAAGGGCTGCGAAGAGCGAGGTCGTGCCGTTGCGCTTGTAATCGTGAGTGCGCCGCTCGACCTGCCCCGGGCGCAGCGGCAGCAGCGGCTGGGTGCGATCGAGGGCCTGAACCTGCGATTTCTCGTCCACGCAGAGGACCATGGCATGCTGCGGCGGGTCCACGTAGAGCCCCACGATGTCGCGCGTCTTGTCCACGAAGTAGGGGTCTGCCGAGAGCTTGAAGGTCTCGCTCCTGTGCGGCTGAAGGGAAAAGGCTCGCCAGATGCGATTGACCGTCGACGGCGCATACCCCGTCGCCTGCGCCATCGAGCGCGTGCTCCATTGGGTCGCGTCACGAGGCTTCTCCTCAAGCGTCTTGCGCACCACCTCGGCCACGGCGTCGTCATCGATGCGCCGGGGACGGCCGGAGCGCGGCTCGTCGTCAAGCCCGTCAAGACGATGCTCTGCGAAGCGATTGCGCCACTTCCTGGCGGTCTGGCTGGTCACGCCCAGCACGCTCCCAATCTGCACATTGGTAAGCCCTTCGGCCGCCAGCAGCACGATGTGCGCCCGATCGGACAGGCCTCGCCAGACTTTGCGCCCGCGCGCCAGCCGCTCAAGCTCGTTGCGCTCGTCCGCGCTCAGCTTGATCTCCACCGAAAGTCGCATCACCATGCCCCCCGAATCGACACCACCCCCTTAACAATACGAACTTTGCGTACAGGACACTAGGTCATCGCACCGCCGCCGAAATCGGCCACAACATCGCGCCCCTTCATGCGTGCAAAACGCATCGGCTTCGGGGTACACTCTGTGCGCATCGGGGAGATCCTCTGCAACCGGACAAGTTTTTGTTGCAAAAGAACGTTCTCACATGCAGACCCCCGATGCACCTACCCTCGGTGAGAAATCCGGGCTAGTAGATTGATTCCAACGTTTGGACCCCTCTTTTTCTTGCGGCGATGATGGTATCGGGACCGGCGGTCCAGACGAAGGGCTTGGATTCGGTGGTGTTGTGTTCGTCGATGACGCGGCGGATGGCATCCTGGAGTTCGCGTACGGAGCGAAAGACGCCGTATTTGAGACGGCGTCGTGTCAGCTTGGCGAAGACGCCTTCGAGCGCGTTCAGCCACGCGCTCGAGGTGGGGGTGACGTGGAAGGTCCAGCGCGGATGGCGTGCGAGCCAGACCTGGACGTCCTTGTGCTTGTGAGTGGCGTCGTTGTCGAGAATGGCATGGACCGGGACGCCGGCGGGTATCGTGCGCTCGATGCGGTTGCGGAATCTCAGGAACTCCTGGTGGCGATGCCGACTGGCGTGCTGGCCGATGACCGTGCCGTCGAGCACGGTCAGGGCGGCAAACAGCGTCGTCGTGCCGTTGCGCTTGGAATCATGTGTCATGGTGGCGCCGCGGCCTTTCTTCAGCGGCAGGCCGGGCTGTGTGCGGTCAAGTGCCTGAATTTGCGACCTGTCATCGATCGACAGCACGACCGCGTGAGCCGGCGGCGCAACGTAGAGGTCGACGATGTCGGTCAGCGTCTCGACGAAGGCGGGATCGTTCGAAAGCTTGAACTGCCGCCAGCGGTGCGGCATCAAGCCATGCGCCTTCCAGACCGCCCATACCGCCGAAGCGGCAACCCCCACAGCCTTCGCCATCGCCCGCAGCGTCCAGTGGGTCGCCGCGTGAGGCGGCGGGGTGTGGGTCAACTCTACGATCTTCGCCACCGGCTCAGGAGCCAGAGGCGTCTTGCCCGGCGGGCGCGTCTTGTCCCGCAGAAGTCCGTCCACACCTTCGTCCATAGAAGCGGTCCTGCCAGCGCCAGACACTGTTCTTCGCCTTGCCGGTCTCTCTCATGATGGCCATCGTGCCGAGCCTATCGTCGCTCAGAAGAACGATGCGCGCCCGCCAGACGTGCTTCTGCGGGCTCTTCGGGTCCGAGACAACCGTTTCAAGGCGACGCCGGTCGTCCGAAGTGAGCGTGAATGAAACACCAGGGCGCATCTTGCAGACCTCCGTGATCGACAAATCAGAAGAACACAATAATGGATATATTTGTAACGATCAACCCACTAGCGTTCACCGTCGGCGATCTCGCGGGCGCGTGTCTGAGTGGCAGCACACGCGCTCAATTGCTTGCGTCCGACTGGTCCTCCGATGCGGAAGGTCCGCGCCGTGTGCGCGACCTCGCTCATGTTCTCGTTTCATCATCGATCACATGATCGCGTTCTGCCATGCCGACCCCGGTTCTCCTTTTTTGCGCGAGAATTCATCGCAGTCCGCTGGACGGTGGAACGCCGCCAGCGCGTTGACCCGTTATTTCTGCGAACCGTTTATGCACATGGCTCCGGTTGCGAGAGTTTGCCACCAGATGTTGAGGTTGAGGTTAGAGCGGGGGAGCGGGTAGAATGTTCCCAATACATTCCTGCCGACGGAGCCCCCACATGAAACAGGTCCCCGACAGCCTCCTCGCCGTCCAGCACATGGTCCCGGACGATGACGCCTGCGCCGCCTGGCTGATCGAAATGCGCTGGCCGGGCGGCTTCGTCTGTCCCAGGTGCGGCCATGAAAAGGGATGGGCGCTGCGCAGAAAAGCACACACCTTCGCGTGCACCGGCTGCCGCCGGCAGACCTCGGTGACGGCCGGGACGATCCTGCACGCCAGCAAACTGCCGCTCACCGTCTGGTTCTGGGCCGCCGACCTGATGGCGACCCACTCCAACGGCATCTCTGCCCTGCAGCTCCAGAAACAGCTCGCTATCGGCTCTTATCGCAGCGCCTGGCTGCTCGCCCGCAAGCTGCGCGCCAGCATGGTCGAGCCCGAGCGTAACCCGTTGTCGGGCCTGGTGGACATCGACGAGGCCAGCCTTCCATTCCGGACCAAAGACGATCCTCCCACCGGAGGGCAAGGACGCAGCCACGACGGCAAGAGGCTCATCGTCGGCGCCATCGAACTCGGGGACGGAAACATCCCGGGCCGCCTGCGGCTGGCCGAAATCTCCTCCTACGCCGCCGCCGACCTCGGACACTTCGTCGAAACCGCCACCGATCCCGACGCCATCGCGAAAACCGACGGCTGGTCCGGCGACGCTGCGGTCCCCGCCGATCGCCACAATGTCCATGTCGTCGGGAAGACCGCCGCTCACCTCGTCCTGCCGTGGATCCACCAAGTCTTCTCCAACCTCAAAGGATGGGCGCGAGGCGTCTACCACGGACTGCGCCGCAAGCATCTGCAAGCCTATCTTGATGAATTCGTCTTTCGCTTCAACCGCCGCAAAACCCGCCACACTGCTTTCCACTCGCTCTTCCGCCTCGCCACCAATGCACAACCCCTTACCTACAGCATATTGATCGAACCGGAACCATGTGCATAAGCGGTTTCTGCGATACTCCCAACGGTACCTGGGCTGAGTTGCTTCGTCATGAAGACATTGCAGATCCGCAGGATATTGCCACCACCAGACGCGCACTCCGGGCTGTCGGTATCGGAGAGCCGCCAACACTCCAGCCCAATCGACCGGCGCAGAGCCTCACGGGTGGCCTTGCGGCGTGGCCGGAATGTCAGCAGTTCGCACAACTGCACCGAGTCGAGGAAGGGGGCTTTCCGCGCCGTCGACCGTCCTGCATCAAGGAGTTGCCCGGGATTGGGCATGGATGACGGTTTCCGACCGGGCTCTGAGCGTGACGGCAAGGTATTTGCACTGTTTGGACCTCGCCCGGATTTCGTCGGCTGTGTTGCAACCATCGATGGTCCCCGAGCGTCGCATCGCTTGCAGATGTGCAGTATTTCTGACGGCATGCGTTTGACTTGACAGGCTTCATGTTAGGGCGGGCATTCGCTATCTGTCATGCCATCGTCGACAAGACTTCGATTGTCAGATCACGCCGCCATGGCGTTCCAAAACCGTGCACCACATCAAATGCGGGATTTGGCTATATGCTAAAATCACGAAGGTCTGTTCGAGTCTATGTCAGTACAGTACATCCAGTTTCTCGCATCCAATTCCCGATTCCTGGCATTCGGTTTTGTCATGGCTCTGGCGTCGACCTTCGGCCAGACTTTCTATATCGCGATGTTCAGCGGCGAAATCCGAAATGAATTCGGTCTCAGCCACGGCGATTTCGGAACACTCTACGCGATCGGCACCGTGACCAGCGGACTGTTGATCATCTGGGTCGGTCGAATCATCGATATCGTGGATCTTCGACTCTATGCTGTCGTGCTATGCGCCGCGATCGCAACGGCGTGTCTCGCCCTGTCGCTTGCCGAGGGCGTCATCATGTTGACGGTCGCGATATTTCTTCTGCGTCTTGCCGGGCAGGGGCTGTTGAGCCAGGCCGCAACGGTCTCCATGGCACGGTATTTCACCGAAAACGCCCGTGGCCGGGCCGTCAGCATCGCCGCGCTCGGGTTTCCAAGCGGTCAGGCCCTGTTTCCTGTTGCGTCGGTTTTGCTGCGCGATACTGGGACGATGCCGTGGCGGGACATCTGGATGTTCAGCGCCGCCGCGCTGATCGTTCTGCTCGCGCCGATCCTGCTTGTTCTTCTCAAGGGACATGGTGCTCGGCATGTGGCATTTCTTGAACGCGCGGGCGCTGCGAGAGGTCGATTATCGGGTGCGGCACAGCGGCAGTGGACTCGCCTTCAGGTGTTGCGTGACAGCCGATTCATCCTTGCCATGCCGGCATTGCTAGCTCCAGCCTTCATAGTCACCGGTCTCAATCTTCACCAGGTCCACCTTGTGGAGAGCAAGGGCTGGGCGTTGTCGCTCTATGCGTCGTCCTTTGTGATTTATAGTGTCTGCCAGGTTGGAATGTCGGTGGTGACGGGCATCCTCGTTGACCGTGTCGGTGCAATTAGGTTGACACCCTACTACATGCTGCCGTTAGCGGCCGCGACCTTCGTGATAGCGGGATTCGACGCACCGTTGACAGTTGTGGCATTCATGGCTCTTGCCGGGATCTCAGGTGGAGCGGGTGCGATAATCATCGCGACAGTGTGGGCCGAACTCTATGGCGTCCTGCATCTCGGTGGCATCAAGGCGATGGTCGCAGGCTTGCAGGTTATCTCGAGCGCTCTCGGACCCGCGGTGTTCGGATGGTTGATCGACGAGGGTGTCGATGTCGAAACGGTTTCGGCAGCCAGCGGCGTCTACGCCGTTTCGGGATGTCTGTTACTGGCCATGTTGTTCCGGCCGCGGCGGTTGCGGATTTTTCGCTGATGGCGTTGACAGGAGGATTGGCCGGAGAGCTTGCGGTCAGTCGTTCGGCCAAGGGTCGCCAAAATCACCAAGTGTGAAATCGGTTTCCGGATTTCGGTTACAGCCACGGACCAGCTCCACCGGCATCACGCTCCAATCCGCTGCTGCGTTCGGCATCTCGCGATGAACCGCGCTGGTTGCCGGCATGTAGCGTATTGCCAGGCCCGCACGGCGTCGCTTCGAGGTGTTTGCCGCCGAACCATGAACAATACCGATATCGTGCAGTGACACTTGACCAGGTTCGAGCTCAATGGTCCGGGCCTCGTCTTCATTAATGGCGTTAATCGGGATCTGGCGGTTCAATGTCGAATTTGAGTCGCCGACAAGATCATGCTCGTGAGTTATGCCGCGATGACTGCCCGGGATGACGCGCATTGCCCCGTTTCCAGCATCGACCTTGTCAAGCGCCAGCCAGACAGTGCACGAGGCGAGCGGACTGATCGGCCAGAACGGGCCATCCTGGTGCCACGGGACGATTCGCGTGCTCCCTGCGGTCTTGCAGAACAGATGCGTGAACAGAAGGACCAGATCCTCACCCATCACGGCAGCGGTCATAGCGAGAATACGCGGGTCATGAACGATGCGGGCAATCGCTTGCTGTCCTTTCAATCGATAAGGCTGACCACTGTTCAGATGCGTATTGATCAGGCGGTCAGGCGGCATGTGCGGATTGTCAGCAAGGATTCGATCCACTGCGCAGCGCAGGATCTCCAGTTCGACGTCGGCAAGGCGAAAGCTCGCCGGAATGACGTAACCGTCATAGTGATAGGTTTCGATTTCGGAATCCGTTAGCATCGGGATCCCTCTTTTTTGGGTGGCAACGATTCGTGAATCACGGTATCTTGCCGTGGTTGACCGTCAATCCTGTTGCGGATTCCAAAACCAGTTTACGATAACCGGGGCAGACGTTCAACCGCAATGGAACAAACAACCTGGAACACCATTCCTGTATCGACACGCACTGTATCTTGGCGGACAACGGCGGAATCAACGACTGCCAACTGCTAGCTTGGCAATACCTCTAGCAACACCGTCTTGTCGGCTCTGTGCTGTTGCGATAACAGTGGCTTACGACCCTGCCGGAATTTCGAAATGGAACTTTGTCGTGCGTTGACTGTTCAGCGGACCAGTAAGACCGGACTTGCAAACCGCTCCAGAGCCTTGCCATTGCTTTCAATAACATGTGAACAAGTACAACCGAGATCAAGGTCCGAGACGTGCTCAACACCAACTATGTCGAAGAGTGACTCAAAACCGAATCGGTGCAACTGAAATCGCTCAACCTCACTAGAGATGACGCTATCCCATGGTTGAATTGTACGATCAGGCCGCAGGGTCAGCAGGTCCCGCTTGCGTGCCAAAGCGACACCGTGAAGACATCGCGTCCTGAAACGATAATTTTCTCTACGTTTCCGCCAAACAATTAGCTTCAAATAATTTCGCGCCAACGAATACTGGATACGAAAGAGATCCTTGATCATGTTCGAGACATCAATACGTCCGAACAGAAGCGTACCGTAAGCAATCTGGTTGCGGATATTGTAAAGCTGTCTATCCCTATTTCAATCGCCGCTACCTTTTTCGGGGACCAGTGTCATGCGGTTCTCAAAACTCAAGCCAGAAAGATGGCGGCAGGCCTTGTCGATATCTGCCTCCAGCTGACCCCAAGCCAGCACAAAGTAGGCCTGGTCGTTGATGAGCCGCTTGCATGTGATACAATCTTCTATCGCTGCCTCGCCGACCATTTCTGCCGTATCGCCGACGCTTGGAGATGATTGTCGACTTGTTCATACAATGCAGCGATGGCGGAAAGGTCGCTCACTGAAGGATACGCTTTAGCCATTCACGCGTGACGGTCTCACGCTCGCTACGTCGGTCGGATCGTACAGCCTGCCAAATGGGCCGCGCGAAATTTTCGGCCATGTCGTATGATATATCAGCACTCGTTGCACTTGAGATCAACCCGCCTGTTGGTGCCGAGGATCCACAGCCCATCCGGTTCGAGTTCAGTCGAGTCGCCTGATCGGTTAAGGAGCGCAAGCGTCGGCATCCGCTGCGCCGGGATGCCGACGCTTGCGCATGAACTTCTCGTGCATGACAACTGGCGTTCCCTGACGGCTTCCCATCCGCCAGGTAGCGAGTCTCCGATCATCGCGTACAGGCTGTTCGGACGTTCTTCATAGTCATCGACACGTCGTTGAACATATTGCGCATCGATCGTTTCACTCGTCACTTTGTCAAGAACAGTACTTATCGCATCGTTCCGCAATATCGCCTGTCAATAGACGCATTCATTAGAGGCATTGCAACACCGGTTGAACACATTGGAATTTGAATCGAGCAACAATGATGTCTTCGTCGCAACCGGGCCGTTCCGCTGCCAGCAATTCTCCTTTTGGAGTTATCGGGGGTTTTCAAAGGCTTGGAGATGTGATTCAAGCTGTTGTATGAAGCGTCTTGAACGATATATAGAAGTGGTGGGGAAGCGGTGCGCGGCGTTGCCCGACAAGCGCTCGGGAAGCAACAGGCGCTATACCATGAGAGACATCGGGCTTGCGGCGTTTTCGGTGTTTTTCGTGCAGAGCCCGTCGTTTCTGGCGCATCAGCGCCTGCTGTCGGCGCAGCGCGGCGCTTCGAACGCCGGGACGCTGTTCGGCATGGAGCGGGTTCCGTGCGACAGCCATATCCGGCGGATGCTGGATGGGGCGCCGACGGATCATTTCGACGCGGTGTTTTCGGCGCTTGTCGATGACCTGGATGGCGCCGGTGCCTTGTCGGGTCTGCGCTGCCTGGACGATCGGGTGTTGATCGCGCTGGACGGCTCGGAGCCTTTCCGTTCCGGCACGATCCACTGCGCGCACTGCTCGACGCGCCGGCGGGGCGAGGAGGTGGAGTATTTCCACAGCTTTGTCGGCGCCGCTCTGGTGGCGCCGGGGCAGCGCCGCGCCTTGCCTCTGGCGCCGGAGTTCGTGCGCCCGCAAGACGGCTCGGCGAAGCAGGACTGCGAGAGCCGCGCGGCGCAGCGCTGGCTGGCCCGCCTGGGGCCTTGTGTGGCCGGGCTGAGACCGGTCTATCTGGGCGACGATCTCTATTCCCGCCAGCCGATCTGCGAGGCGGTGCGCGCCGCGGGCGGGAGCTTCATCTTCGTGTGCAAGCCGTCCAGCCACAAGACGTTGAGCGAATACACCCATGGCGTCGTGCTGGACGAGGTGTGCCAGACCGTGGGCAGGGGCGCGGCCAGGCGCCGCCAGCGCTATCGCTGGATGAATGGCGTGCCGCTGCGCGACGGCGCCGACGCGCTCGCCGTCAACTGGCTGGAGGTCGAGATCGCCAAGCCCGACGGCAAGGTGACCTACCGCAACAGCTTCGTCACCGACCTTGCCGTCACGCGAGACACCGCCGCCGACATCGCCGCCTGCGGGCGTGCCCGCTGGAAGATCGAGAACGAGACCTTCAACGTCCTGAAGACCAACGGCTACAACCTCGAACACAATTTCGGGCATGGCAGCCAGACCCTGGCCAGCATCCTGGTCGTGCTCAATCTGCTGGCCTTCGCCCTGCACACGGCCTGCGACCTGATCGAAGCGTCCTGGCGGCGGGCGCGGCACGCACTCGGAGCCCGAAGACGCCTGTTCGAGCACATCCGCACGATCACCGCCTACCATGTCTTCGCGTCATGGGCAGTCCTCATGAAAACCGTCATCACGGGCCTCCCCCCTCCCGCAAACGCCTGATCCCCGGCCCCCGCGCCAAGCCCATCCCTCCAACCGCAGAACCGCCAAAAAACCAACACGAAAGGCCGCAATGCAACGAAAAACGCCATAAGGAGAATTGCTGTTCCGCTGCTGTTTCGCTCGACAGACCACGGTTCGGGCCTTACGCTTGGAAAGTTCAATCCCCTGATGATGCACCCGGGAGGCCAGTCTGATGACAGTACAGCAAGAAATTGACTTCGGGACGCGCAGGATTCCTGCGTATCAGATACTGGCCGAGGATATAAAGGCCATGGGCGTCGATACCGTGTTTGGGCTGATGAGCGACGATACAGCCCATTTTGGCGTGACACTGGATGTGGTCGGCATCAAGTTCCTTGGCGCTCGGCACGAGAATATCGCAATCACCATGGCCGATGGGTATGCGGCTGCAACCGGACGGCTCGCCGTCGTCTGTGTCGGACGCGGCCCTGCTCTAGCCAACGGTCTTCATGGCGCTTCATTCGCCAGTCGCACCGGAAACCCGGTACTCCTCATATATGGTGAAGCGCCTTTGTCCGGCGGTGCTTTGAATTCTCAGGGCCCCGACTACAAGGGGCTTGATGCCGTCGGCGTGCTGAAAGCCGCGGGTATCCGTACTTTTGTGCCGAGCAGCGCTGAAGCCGCCCGCCAGTCCCTCGCCGATGCTGCCGCGGCTGCGCGTCACGGCGCGACCGTTGCGTTGCTGTTGCCGGTCAATGTTCAGCTTGCCGAGATCGATATCCAGGTCGACGATCCTGCACCGAATCCGATCGATGCCGAACCGGCCCCACCACGCTTGGCCGAACCGGCCAGTGAACAATCCGTGGCAGTTGCAGCCGGAGTTTTGGCGCAAGCGCGGAAACCGCTGATTCTGGCCGGATATGGCGCCCACAAGGCTGGCGCGCGCGACACCCTGATCGCTCTGGCCGAGAAGACCGGCGCCTTGCTCGCGACTACGGCTAAGGGCAAAGACATGTTTCTTGGACATCGGTTCGATATCGGCATCATCGGTTCGTTCTCGCATTCCCTGGCCCGGCGCATGGCCAATGAGGCTGATTGCGTTCTTGTTGTCGGTGCGGGCCTCAACATCCTGACCATGAGCTTCGGAGACTCCCTGCCAGCTGTGCCGCTAATCCAGATCGATGCCGTGCGGGCCAATATCGGCCGCTGGACGACGGCGGATGTCGCTGTCGTAGGCGATGCCAGATTGGCTTCCGAACAGCTGCTCG
Source organism: Thalassobaculaceae bacterium (assembly GCA_963422445.2). GTDB lineage: Bacteria > Pseudomonadota > Alphaproteobacteria > Thalassobaculales > Thalassobaculaceae. The sequence goes on along the minus strand of OY729512.2, from coordinate 5,095,748 downwards.
CAAAGGTTCCCGATCGCCCGGAGGCCGACAAACCGTTCCACGCGCAGGAAAATCTGGCGACGATCGAGGCCTTCACGATCGCGGAAGACTTCCAGCCGGCCAATACAGCCCGAACGGTAGACCCACGATCTGTGGGCGTCCATTTGAACCGGTTGCTGCCGGAGATGCGGAACATGGTTTACGATGCCGGCAACTTCCTCGGCGTCGTTCCCTACCTGTCGGTGCCTGGTCCGGCGCATTTCAAGATGACCAACGACTTTGCCTCGATCGGCCTTGGTTTCGGGGCGGCCTTGGGCTTTGCCCGGGCACGGCCGGACATTCCGACGGTGTTCGTGGTCGGCGATGGCGGGTTTCTGATGACGCTCGGTGAACTCGAGACTGTGGTTCGCGAGGATCTGCCATTGATCATCGTCCTGATGAACGACTGTGCCTATGGCGCCGAACTGCATTTTCTTCGTCTTCGGCAATTGCCGGTCGCCAAGTCGGTGTTTCCCGATGTCGATTTTGCACCGGTAGCCGAAGCGTTCGGTTATGACGCGCATACTATCCGCCGTCTGGAAGATCTTAAAGCCTTGGCGCCGTTGCTCGCCAAACCGGAAGTGCCGATCTTCCTCGACTGCAAGATCAATGCGGATGTCGCGGCTCCGTTCATGAGCGAGGTCGCGGCCGCTGACACCAGGCGGTAAACCCCAAGGTCTCTGACCGGTGTGGACTGGAATCAGACCGGAGGGACTGCCGAGCGATCGTCGGTCAATCGAAGGTGACCCGGTTGACATGTCCCATCTTGCGTCCGGGTCGGGTTTCCACCTTGCCGTAGAGATGCAGGCGCACGCCGGGCTCAGCAAGAATTGACGGCCATGCGGCGACGGACTCTCCGATCAGGTTCCGCATGACGGTCGGCGCGATCAGATCGGGCGGGCCTAGGGGTTGTCCGGTCACGGCGCGAACCAGTTGTTCGAACTGGCATGTGGCAGCGCCGTCCTGGGTCCAATGTCCCGAGTTATGCGGTCGTGGCGCAATTTCATTCATCAGCACCTGGCCATCCGGCAAGACGAACATTTCGACGGCCAGGAGGCCGACCAGATCGAGGGCGTTCGCCAGTGTGACTGCCATGTTGCGTGCCGTTGCGGCCGTTGCCTCTCGAACCGGGGCCGGGGCGATGGTGGTGTCAAGAATATGGTCGACATGCCGGTTTTCAACTGCGGGGTATGGCCTTGTGGCGCCGTCCGCTGCGCGGGCGACGATGACCGAGATCTCCCGTTCGAAGGGAATAAACCCTTCAAGAATGGTATCGTCGCTGGCGAGCGAATGCCAAGCGGTGTCGAGATCGGATGGTGTTCTCAGGATCACCTGGCCCTTTCCGTCATAGCCGAGTCGGCAGGTCTTCAGAACGGCTGGCAGACCGATTTCAGCGATTGCGTCCGACAGTTCGCCGCGTGAGCCGACGAGGCGATAGGGGGCGACGGGCACATTATTGTCAGCGGCGAAGCGTTTTTCGGACCCGCGGTGCTGCGAGATGGCCAGGGCATCGATGTTGGGGCACATCGGACGGCGCTTGGTGAGGAATTGCCCTGTGGCCAGCGGAATGTTCTCGAACTCGTAGGTTATGACATCGACCTGGCTGGCGAATGCCGCGAGTGCTGCCTTGTCGTCATAGGCCGCGATGGTCGCAAGATCGGTTACCTTACAGGCTGGATTGTCGCCAGTCGGGGTAAAGATATGGCAACAGAAGCCGAGACGCGCAGCCGCAAGCGCCGTCATCCTGCCCAACTGGCCGCCGCCGAGAATTCCGATAACACTGCCTGGCGGCAAGGTGACGATCACGACTCGCGATCCGGCGCGTTGGCCACGGCATCGCTCTGCAACTTACGCCACATGGTGAGCTGTTTCGCGACATCCTTGTCATGTATCGACAGGATGGCGGCAGCGAGCAACGCGGCATTGGCTGCGCCGGAAACGCCGATAGCCAGCGTGCCGACCGGGATGCCTTTCGGCATCTGTACGATAGACAGCAGACTGTCCATGCCTTTTAAAGCGCGGCTTTCGACCGGAACGCCGAGAACCGGCAGGGTGGTGTGTGCCGCCAGCATACCGGGGAGATGAGCGGCACCACCGGCGCCGGCAATGATGACGGACAGCCCGCGGCTGCGGGCGGATTCAGCATATGCGGCCATGCGTTTTGGCGTGCGATGGGCCGAGATAATGCGTGTTTCATGCGGAATGCCGAGCTCCGTCAGGATGTCGGCGGCATGCCGCATGGTTGGCCAGTCGGATTGGCTCCCCATGACAATGCCAACACCTGGATCGGCACTATCCGAACATATCATCGAATCCTCCCGTACACCGAAAGCGGCGCATTATAGGCAGGCCTGTGTGCGGGACAATACTGAACCGTCAGTTTCCAGAATCAGCATGTCTTGAAAGGCACGTATGTTGTCGTCCACAGCCGCCCCGATGAAGATTCTGCCGGGGTACCTGGCGGGCTCATTGACCAACTTCGTGAACAGCATCGCCCGACATGCTGCACCGCTGGTCGAATAGCGCAGAGCAAGGTTCAAACAAGCGCATGGTCGATAGTCTGCAGGTTCATAGCTTCCGGACCGTGCCCGTCGCCTCGTCACGCTTGCGAGACACTGCATCCATCGAAAGACCGACTAAAGCGTGATCATCGACAAGATCGCTAGTCCGACACCCGTACAGGAGAAAGCCTTCCCCTTGCCAAACTTGCCAGGTCAACTCAACGGATTAAGCATACCCATGTTATTTGGGATTCGATACTGTTCGGTCAGATCAGCGACTTATAACTGCGAGTGTCCGGGATTTCAGTCATTTGAAATAGAAAATTCAATAATTTTGACCACTTATACACTTGGCTCCGTCTTGATCAACATGTTGATCGAAAACCGTCCAAATGGACCGGTAGGAGTCAGCTTCTCGCGGCAAACTCTCGCAACCGGACCTACGTGCATAAGCGGTTAATTTTGTTAATAAATTGGTTATATTTTTTTGAAATATACCGCTCAGAATTGGTTCAAATTCGTTAGTTTTGATTCAAAAAATTTAATCAGAAAATCATCAAATTTTATCGATTCCTAATTTTTGTTTTGTTAACTCAACCTAGTGAATCGACCGTTCATGCTCTAATATCAGGAACCGCTTATGCACGTGGCTCCGGTGAAACGTACATGTAGCGTTTGGCGTGCCGGGAATAGTCGACATCGGGGGCAACATCGTGTGCCACCGGAGCCACGTGCATAAGCGGTTATCAGGAAAAGTATAGCGCAAGGGTTTGTGGGAAAAATCATACCTGATTACCCTCGACGCTAAGTGGCATTTGGTATAGAATACAGCCATGTAATTTGATGATAGAGAAGGAGAATTCCATGGCCCGCAACCCGGTGCAGCTCCAGAAGGGAATCAGCCTCAACGCGTTCCTCTCGCTCTATGGAACCGAACAGCAGTGCTTCGACGCCCTGTCCCGATGGCGCTGGCCCAACGGGTTCGTGTGCCCGAACTGCGGCCACGACCGAGGTTGCCAGTTGACCACACACAAGCTCCAGCAGTGCTATCGCTGCAACCGCCAGACCTCCATTACCGCCGGCACCATCTTCGAGGCCACCGAGCTGCCCCTGACGGTGTGGTTCCAGGGCATCTCCTTCATGACCCAGGACAAGATAAGGTGCATCGACGATGACGCTGCACCGCCAACTCGGCATCTCCGACAACGCCGCATGGCGCATGCGCCACACGCTGATGCAGGTGATGATGGAGCGCGACCGCGCGCATGTGCCCGGCAGGTTCATCCAACTCGACGACGCCTCCCTCGGGGGCGAGCGCAGCGGCGGCAAGCGCGGACGTGGGGCACCGGGCAAGACCCCTTTCGTGGCCGCGGTCGAGACCAATGAGGCGGGACATCCGCAGCGGGTGACGCTCACCGTGGTCGAAGGCTTCCGTCTCACCGAAATCGCCGCCTGGGCGCAGCAGCACCTGAGCCCGGGCACGCAGGTGCTCTCCGATGGGCTGACCTGCTTCAATGGCGTGACCGCGGCAGGCTGCGTTCATGAGCCGATGGTGACCGGCGGCGGGAAAGCCGCGGTCGAGCGTCCCGGATTTCGATGGGTGAACACGATCCTCGGCACCATCAAGAACGCTTTGCGCGGTACCTACCATGCGGTTCGACCCAAGTATGCGCAGCGCTATCTGGCGGAGTTCGAGTACCGGTTCAATCGTCGCTTCGATCTGCCCGACATCATCTCGAGACTGGTCTACGTGGCGCTGAGGACGCCGCCGATGCCGGAACGGCTACTCAAGTTACACTTAGCTTGAGTGGTAATCAGGAAATCATATGCGAGTTTGACACCGTCCCTGAGTTTTCTCGCCACTCTTCTACTGCTATCGATCGCTTACTCTTCAGTTCGATGGAGACCAGCCGAATCGTATGAACGTCTTCTGCAAACAACAGGTAGTCGCATCGTGTTTGATTTGTGACTTCGAGAGTTTCGTAATCCATGTCGACGATGATATGATTGGGAATAATGTCATCCAATCGAACGCGATACTCATCTTTACTACATCATTGATAATGGCAGAATTTTGAAATTTTACGGATAATATCTGCAACCGCTTATGCAGATGGTTCCGGTTCGATCAACATGCTGTAGGTAAGGGGTTGTGCATTGGTGGCGAGGCGGAAGAGCGAGCGGAAAGCATCGTGGCGGGTTTTGCGGCGGTTGAAGCGAAAGACGACCTCATCGAGATCGGCTTGCAGATGCTTACGGCGCAGCCCGTGGTAGACGCCTCGCGCCCATCCTTTGAGGTTGGAGAAGACTTGGTGGATCCACGGCAGGACGAGGTGAGCGGCAGTCTTCCCGACGACATGGACATTGTGGCGATCGGCGGGGACCGCAGCGTCGCCGGACCAGCCGTCGGTTTTCGCGATGGCGTCGGGACCGGCGGCGGTTTCGACGCAGTGTCCGAGGTCGGCGGCGCCGTAGGAGGAGATGTCGGCCAGCCGCAGGCGGCCCGGGATGTTTCCGTCCCCGAGTTCGATGGCGCCGACGATGAGCATCTTGCCGTCGTGGCTGCGTCCTTGCCCTCCGGTGGGAGGATCGTCTTTGGTCCGGAATGGACGGCTGGCCTCGTCGATGTCCACCAGGCCCGACAACGGGTCGCGCTCGGGCTCGACCATGCTGGCGCGCAGCTTGTGGGCGAGCAGCCAAGCGCTGCGGTAAGAGCCGATAGCGAGCTGTTTCTGGAGCTGCAGGGCAGAGATGCCGTTGGAGTGGGTCGCCATCAGGTCGGCAGCCCAGAACCAGACGGTGAGCGGCAGCTTGCTGGCGTGCAGGATCGTCCCGGCCGTCACCGAGGTCTGCCGGCGGCAGCCGGTGCACGCGAAGGTGTGTGCTTTTCTGCGCAGCGCCCATCCCTTTTCATGGCCGCACCTGGGACAGACGAAGCCGTCCGGCCAGCGCATTTCGATCAGCCAGGCGGCGCAGGCGTCATCGTCCGGGACCATGTGCTGGAAAGCGAGGAGGCTGTCGGGGACCTGTTTCATGTGGTGGCTCCGTCGGCAGGAACGTATCGGGAGCATTCCACCCGCTCCCCCGCCCTAACCTCAACCTCAACATCTGGTGGCAAACTCTCGCAACCGGAGCTATGTGCATAAGCGGTATTCAGAATTGACTGGCCTGGACATCGTATCAGCATGGTTAATAAATCATAGATAATGGCAGTGCGTACGGCGCGCGGAGTTAGTCATGGCCGGACAATGTGATCAGAACGGCAGAAACCCCACTGTCAGTCAGCCTCGTTGCCGCCAGCGCAGAATTGCATGGATACCCCAGGCTGGTACGCTGACAACAGTCGCGTAGACCAGTATTCCAATGGGGCCGAGAATGCCTCCGATAAGGGCTGCGGCGACAGTCAACGGCGCAAGCACGATAAAGGTGGCAACAGCCGTGTATCTTCGGTTCAGGCGCCATATGGCCCAACATGCAATTGCGAGTGGCAGACCGGCCGGCGCGGTGGGAAACAGGGATAGCCATTCGGAGGCCGGCGCCAACCGGAAAAAGCCGATCAGGGCCTCCGGTCCTTGCCTGGCCAGAGAAAGCACGATCGTCACTGGAACCCACAGTAGAGCGCACAACATGGCCAGAACAACGCGACCAAACCCATTCATCGGGCAACCTTTCCGCTAATCTAGTGGATTGATCCCAACGTTTGAAACCCTCTTTTTCTTGCGACGATGATGGTATCGGGATCGGCGGTCCAGACGAAGGGCTTGGCTTCGGTGGTGTTGTGTTCGTCGATGACGCGGCGGATGGCGTCCTGGAGTTCGCGTCCGCTTGGCGAAGACGCCTTCGAGCGCGTTCAGCCACGCGCTCGATGTGGGGGTGAAATGGAAGGTCCAGCGCGGATGGCGTGCGAGCCAGACCTGGACTTCCTTGTGCTTGTGAGTGGCGTCGTTGTCGAGGATGGCATGGACCGGGACGCCGGCGGGTATCGTGCGCGCGATGCGGTTGAGGAATCTCAGGAACTCCCGATGGCGATGCCGACTGGCGTGCTGGCCGATGACCGTGCCGTCGAGCACGGTCAGGGCGGCAAACAGCGTCGTCGTGCCGTTGCGCTTGTAATCATGTGTCATGGTGGCGCCGCGGCCTTTCTTTAGCGGCAGGCCGGGCTGTGTGCGGTCGCGGGCCTGACTATGCGACGTGTCATCGATCGACAGCACGACCGCGTGAGCTGGTGGCGCAACGTAGAGGTCGACGATGTCGGTCAGCTTCTCGACGAAAGCGGGATCGTTCGAAAGCTTGAACTGCCGCCAGCGGTGCGGCATCAGGCCATGCGCCTGCCAGACCGCCCAGATCCTCGAAGCGGCATCCCCACAGCCTTCGCCATCGCCCGCAGCGTCCAGTGGGTCGCTGCGGGCGATGGCGAGGTGTGGGTCAACTCTACGATCTTCGCCTCTGGCTCAGGAGCCAGAGGCGTCTTACCCGGCGGACGCGTCTTGTCCAGCAGAAGTCCGTCCACACCTTCGTCCATAGAAGCGGTCCTGCCAGCGCCAGACATTGTTCTTCGCCTTGCCGGTCTCTCTCATGATGGCCATCGTGCCGATCCCGTCGTCGCTCAGAAGAACGATGCGCGCCCGCCAGACGTGCTTCTGCGGGCTCTTCGGGTCCGAGACAACCGTTTCAAGGCGACGCCGGTCGCCCGAAGTGAGCGTGAATGAAACACCAAGGCGCATCTTGCAGACCCCCGTGATCGACAAATCAGAAGAACACAATAATGGATATATTTGTAACGATCAATCTACTAGGGACGTCGAATCCGGAGTGCTGGTCCCACACGGATTGATCCCGGATCAGGTTCTGGTCCACGGCGAGATCCGGCCGCCGGACAGGGTCAGGCGATGATGTCCGGGAGTAACTGGCTCTTCAGATGGGCGATCTGGTCTTTCAGAGCGAGCTTGCGTTTTTTCATTCGCCCCAGACGCAACTGGTCGAACCCCGAAGTCCGTGCGAGATTGTCTATTGCGTGGTCGAGATCCCGGTGTTCAACTTGCAATACATCGAGTCTGGTTTCTAGTTCCCTGCGATCCTGCACCTTTGACTGACCTCGCGGTTCATCAGACTGACCATATCTGATAGCGTCATTTCAGCGGGATTGATAGGGCGAGGATCGCCATGACAGACGCAGCCGAAGCGTTTTGGTCCTATGCCGTGGTGGTCTATGGTCGCGCGCGCGAAGCCTGCATTGCATTGCAGGATGGCCATCGGCTCGACATCAACATCCTTCTGTTCTGTTGCTGGGCGGCAACACGCGGGAAGGCCGTGGGCAGGACCGAACTGATAGCTGTCGAGGCAGCGGTCCGGTTGTGGCGAACCGAAGTCGTGACTCGGCTGAGAGCAGCTAGACGATGGATGAAAGACAAGCCGGAACCCGGAGGCAACGCGGAATTGCGAGTCGACATTCTGGCGGCTGAACTCACCGCGGAACGTATCGAACAACGGCTTATCCTTGCCGCGGTTCCGTCACTTGGTGAACAGTCCGCACTGGCTGCCGACTGTGGATCCGATTGCGCCGCGGACAATTTGAACGCTTATGCCGCCGTGGAGGGCCTGCAGCGTCATGGCGAAGCCGTTCCTTTGTTGACAGACCTGGTACTGGCAGCGTTTCCGGAAGCCGGGAGGGCCGCTATCGTCGCGCGATTAAAAGAGCCCTATGATACGAGCGGAGAGACATCATGAACCGCACAATCAGCGAGGTCGCCGAAGATCTTGCCGCAGGACGCACAAGCAGCGAGGCTCTGGTTGAACAGGCCCTTTCCCGAATTGACGCGCCAGACGGTGAGGGCTCGCGCACGTTCATGACGATCTATCGCGATTCCGCGTATGCAGCGGCGCAGGCTGCCGATGCGGCACGGCGTTACGGCATACGGCCGTCGCCGCTGGCTGGAATACCGGTTTCGATCAAAGACCTGCTCGATGTCAGGGGCGAGATCACCAGGGCCGGGTCGCGGGTGCTCGGTGCAGCACCGGCAGCATCTGACGATGCACCCGTCGTGGCTCGACTGCGGGCGGCCGGCGCGGTGCTGCTTGGTCGGACCAATATGACGGAATTTGCGTTTTCGGGCCTTGGAATCAATCCTCATTACGGAACCCCGCGAAACCCTTGGGATCGCGAATCCGGGCGGATCCCGGGCGGTTCATCAAGCGGGGCGGCGATCTCGGTCACCGACGGCATGGCAACGGTGAGCATTGGCACCGACACCGGCGGCTCGGTGCGCATTCCTTCGGCACTGTGCGGCCTGACCGGCTTCAAGCCGACCGCCCGTCGGGTGCCGACATCGGGTGCGTTCCCACTATCGACCACGCTCGATTCAATCGGCCCGCTTGCCCGCAGCGTTGCCTGTTGTGCTCTGGTCGATCAAATCTTGAGTGCCGCCGCCGCGCGCGCCGTTGTGCCGCGACCGGTTGCCACGCTGGTCCTCGGTGTACCGACTTTAATTGTGCAGGACGATATGGACGATATCGTCTCTGATGCATTCAGCCGTGCCTTGTCGCGCCTTTCGGCTGCCGGGGCACGGGTCGTCGATATTCCCCTCGATGCCCTGGCCGACATCCCGGCGGTCAATGCTCAGGGCGGCTTTGCGGCTGCCGAGGCTTTCGCGACGCTGCGGGAGTTTTTTGACACCTGCGAAGCCGCTATGGACCCTCAGGTCGCCAGTCGTGTCAAACGTGGGGCCGCGATGTCGGCGGCCGATTACATCGATCTGATCGCGGCCCGTGCGGCAATTCAAAGCCGTGCTGACGCACAGTCGCGAGACTATGACGCTCTTCTTCTGCCGACTGTGCCGACCGTTGCGCCGAAACTCGCGCCGTTGGAAGCGTCTGACGAGACCTATCATCAGGCCAATTTGTTAATGCTCCGCAACTGTTCGTTTGGCAATTTTCTTGACCGCTGCGCAGTTTCACTACCGGTTCAACGGCGCGGTGATGCGCCAGTCGGCCTCATGATCATGGGTGAGACTATGGATGATGCCAGACTTCTTGAGATTGCCGCCGGGATCGAGGCCGAACTCGCTGACGACGCCCGTTGACGGACTACCGCGCGCGGGGCTCGGCCGTCGGCTCGCGCCAGCGGATCACGGTGCCGGCGTCGATTTCGAAAAGATCCAGAACCCGTCCGAGCGTGTGATTGATCATGTCGTCAAGTGTCTTCGGTTTTGCGTAGAACGCAGGGACCGGCGGAGCAATGATCGCGCCCATCTCCGAGAGTGCGAGCATGTTGCGCAAGTGCCCGGAATGCAGCGGTGTTTCGCGCACCATGCAGACCAGGCGGCGGCGTTCCTTAAGGGTCACGTCGGCGGCGCGTGCGAGCAGGGTTCCGGTGGCACCCGTGGCAATCTCGGCGAGGGTCTTGACCGAGCATGGCGCGATGATCATGCCCATCGTCCGAAACGACCCCGATGCGATTGCCGCCGAGATATCGCGGTTGGTATGAACGACATCGGCCCGCTGGTGCAACGTAGCGACTTTGCAGGTGGTTTCGTGGGCCAGGGTAATCTCGGCGGATTGCGACATCACCAGATGGGTTTCTGGACGGGTCGAGCTGGGCAGGGCAGCCAGAATTTGCAGCAGGCGGGCACCGTAGACGGCACCGGAGGCGCCGCTGATGCCGACGACCAGTCTTCGCGGAGCCGGAACGGACATGGAACCTCTAACTCAGGGCGCGGGGGCAAGCGGGGACTCGACTTTGGCCGACCGTTCATGTTAGCACAAGGTGAAATTGTGCGCAGGATCACACGGATCATTCGGGATCAATCAGGAGGGACAATATGACGGAAGAGAACCAGCTCGCGGCGCTACGCCAGCGCCATGCCGATTTGGACCGTCAATTGTTGGACGAGCAGGCAAGGCCGAGGCCGGACGCCGCAATACTCAACGATATAAAACGCCAGAAACTCGCAATTAAAGACCAGATTGTAGACGCCGAAGCGGAATTCACGCACTGAACGCGACTTCGGCGTCCGCATTGTGTTGCTGGTTGTTACGAGTCGGGCCGCCGTCGTTGTGACATCGCGGCTGGCCGCATGATCTCGGCTTCGAATTCGCGCATGTGGTCAAGGCAATGGGCGAGGTCATTGCTCTCGCCGCCAATGACCAGGTTTTGCAGGCCGATGTCGCGGTAGCGGGCAATGTCATCAAGGATGGCGCTGGCCGGCCCGGTAAAGTTTCGGCGTTCGCCATCGGCGCGGTATTCCGTCTCTCCAAGGCGGTACCAGATGACGTACAGCGCCGTCGCGAGGGCGGCGGGGTCGCGGCCAGCCGCTTCGGCCGCGGCACGAACCGTCTGAAGCCCGGCAGCATAGGCTCGCGGCGTTTCAAACGGCGCCGCCGGATTGTTGCCGACAGGATACCAGCCGTTACCGAGTCGGCCGGCCCGTTGCCTCGCGGCCAGCGATTCTCCACCGACCCAGATCGGCGGATGTAGTGCCTGAACCGGCTTGGGCGTGAACTTCAGTCCGGTGAAACGGATATGGTCACCGTCGTATCGCGGTGAGTCTTCGGTCCACAAGGCACGGAAGGCTTCTATATACTCATTCGCCGCTTGGCCCCGTCGCGGGAAGTCCGGGCCTCCAAGCAAGTCGATTTCTTCCTGCATCCAGCCAACACCGACGCCGACGGTCAGACGTCCTTTCGACAGGATATCGACGGTGTTCAGCATTTTCGCCGCAAGCAGAGGGGGACGGTGCGGCAGAACCATGACCGAGGTCAACAAGCGGATTCGGCTGGTTGCGGCGGCAACGAAACTCATCGTCGTGAGCTGCTCGAGGCATTCTCCGCTGTCGTCGGCGAACCAGCGGCCACTGCTCGTATAGGGATAAGGCGAGTTGACCTTGTTGGCGATCACGACATGGTCACTGAAACCGAGATGTTGAAAACCAGCAATTCTCCTTATGGCGTTTTTCGTTGCATTGCGGCCTTTCGTGTTGGTTTTTGGCGGTTCTGCGGTTGGAGGGATGGGCTTGGCGCGGGGGCCGGGGATCAGGCGTTTGCGGGAGGGGGGAGGCCCGTGATGACGGTTTTCATGAGGACCGCCCATGACGCGAAGACATGGTAGGCGGTGATCGTGCGGATGTGCTCGAACAGGCGCCTTCGGGCTCCGAGTGCGTGCCGCGCCCGCCGCCAGGATGCTTCGATCAGGTCGCAGGCCGTGTGCAGGGCGAAGGCCAGCAGATTGAGCACGACCAGGATGCTGGCCAGTGTCTGGCTGCCATGCCCGAAATTGTGTTCGAGGTTGTAGCCGTTGGTCTTCAGGACGTTGAAGGTCTCGTTCTCGATCTTCCAGCGGGCACGCCCGCAGGCGGCGATGGCGGCGGCGGTGTCTCGCGTGACGGCAAGGTCGGTGACGAAGCTGTTGCGGTAGGTCACCTTGCCGTCGGGCTTGGCGATCTCGACCTCCAGCCAGTTGACGGCGAGCGCGTCGGCGCCGTCGCGCAGCGGCACGCCATTCATCCAGCGATAGCGCTGGCGGCGCCTGGCCGCGCCCCTGCCCACGGTCTGGCACACCTCGTCCAGCACGACGCCATGAGTGTATTCGCTCAACGTCTTGTGGCTGGACGGCTTGCACACGAAGATGAAGCTCCCGCCCGCGGCGCGCACCGCCTCGCAGATCGGCTGGCGGGAATAGAGATCGTCGCCCAGATAGACCGGTCTCAGCCCGGCCACACAAGGCCCCAGGCGGGCCAGCCAGCGCTGCGCTGCGCGGCTCTCGCAGTCCTGCTTCGCCGAGCCGTCTTGCGGGCGCACGAACTCCGGCGCCAGAGGCAAGGCGCGGCGCTGCCCCGGCGCCACCAGAGCGGCGCCGACAAAGCTGTGGAAATACTCCACCTCCTCGCCCCGCCGGCGCGTCGAGCAGTGCGCGCAGTGGATCGTGCCGGAACGGAAATGCTCCGAGCCGTCCAGCGCGATCAACACCCGATCGTCCAGGCAGCGCAGACCCGACAAGGCGCCGGCGCCATCCAGGTCATCGACAAGCGCCGGAAACACCGCGTCGAAATGATCCGTCGGCGCCCCATCCAGCATCCGCCGGATATGGCTGTCGCACGGAACCCGCTCCATGCCGAACAGCGTCCCGGCGTTCGAAGCGCCGCGCTGCGCCGACAGCAGGCGCTGATGCGCCAGAAACGACGGGCTCTGCACGAAAAACACCGAAAACGCCGCAAGCCCGATGTCTCTCATGGTATAGCGCCTGTTGCTTCCCGAGCGCTTGTCGGGCAACGCCGCGCACCGCTTCCCCACCACTTCTATATATCGTTCAAGACGCTTCATACAACAGCTTGAATCACATCTCCAAGCCTTTGAAAACCCCCGATAACTCCAAAAGGAGAATTGCTGGTTGAAAACCGAGCGCCTTGGCTTCGACTGCGATCGTTATCAGACTGTCAGGCTGTGCCGCCGGGCCGCGAATTCCAAGATGGAGTCCGAACTGCATGACGGTCAGTACGGCGTATCGCCGGCTATGGTGATCCGGTGCATGCGCCGGCGTTCGTCGTAATCGGCAAGGGCCCGATGCTGGACGCAACGATTGTCCCACAGTGCCAGCGAGCCAACCTCCCAGCGGAACCGGCAGGTGAACTCCGGCCGTGCCGAGTGATTGCGGAGAAATTCGATCAGGACATCGGCTTCGGACTCCGCAAAACCGTCAAGGGTCTGCGTATGGCTTCCGATATAGAGCAATTTGCGCCCGGTTTCCGGATGTGTGCGGATAAGGGGGTGCAAGGCTTCGGTTGGAACATTGCCGGGATCTCGGAGTTTCGCCTGCATCGCCGGATTCCTGGCATAACGATCGCTGCGGTTCGACTGGCCGCCCATGCCGCGGCGGAATCCGTTGCCGACATTGTGCGTCCGTATTCCGGTCAGCATGTCGCGCATAGGTTCGGACAGAGTTTCAAATGCGTGATACTGGTTCGAGAACATGGTGTCGCCGCCGCGGCTTGGAATTTCCTTGGAGTAGAGCATGGTCGCCATGGCGGGTCGCGGATTGAACATCTGGTCGGTGTGCCAGACCGCGCCGAACGTATAACTGTCACCCGGTTCCTTCACGACTTCGAGAATATCCGGATAGTCGTCGAGACCGCGCATATATGGATGATGATGGATGTCGCCGAAGCGGCGGGCAAAGGCAATCTGCTGGTCCGGCGTGATGTTCTGGTTCCGAAGAAATATGACGCAATAGTCGAGCCACACCCGTTTGATGTCAGTGAAGGTCTCATCGTTGAGAGTGGCGAGGTCGACACCGTGAACAATGGCGCCGATCGTGCTCGATGCCGGTTCGACCTCAAGTCCTCCATACCCCATCGTGAACCTCCGCATTGCCGGACGCCGACCCCGGTTGACCAACTGCGCGGCGCGAACGCGGTTATTATGTCAGTTTGTCGCCGGCTGATGCAATCAGCCGGTCGATGACCGAATTCGACAACGGTATGGCACCCGTTTCGCGGTGCCAATGACGGGGAGCATTGCGGTTGTTGGCGACATTCCGAAATGTCGGACTTCGACCGGGTGTGATGAGGTCGTATCCGGATCGCGAATGCCCGTATGGTTCATGACTTGTTCCGGCCCACGAAGTGTAAAGGAGGCATTGGCGGAGACCGGGGTGCCGTGGGTCCCGGTGTCGAAAAGTTGTCTGCCCGGTCTGGCCCGCACAAGATCAGGGTTCTGCATGGCGGCGTGAATGTGAACCGGCCGGTAGCGACAGGGAAGCGGTCGGTCAAAAATCGCCCGGATGGTGGACGGCGGCGGAGCCGCCGTCAGGACCACAGTGAAGAGAACGGGACAGCGGCCATCCGGTTGCCGAACGAGACAACCCGATCGTGGTCGTACAGAGTCAGGCCCGACACGAGGCGGTCGCCGCAGGCGGAGGTAAGGCGTCGCAGGCCACAGAAATCTCCATTGAAAACGGTCGTCGACGCCTTCACGTCAACCCCGATAATCGGGCCATGTCGATCTTCGATGACGACATCGACCTCATTGCGGTCTTTGTCGCGGAAACGCGAGAACACGTAACGATTCTCGGCCTAACTCGCGAGTTTGAGGAGTTCACTGAAAACGACGCTTTCCAGCAGCGGCCCGAAACGTGTCCGGTCCCGGCGCAGATGATCCGGTAACAGATCTTTCAGGGCAGCGAGCAATCCGGCGTCCAGGAAATGCAATTTGGAGGGCTTCACGAGGCGTTTCAGAGCGTTCGTATACCATGGGCGCGAGGTAGCTACGAGAAACAGGGTCTCGAGAACATCTGCATATTTTCTAGCTGTGACTTAGATAATGTAAAATGGGTCAGCTCTGCGGCATCCGGGGGATGGGGCGCACGAGCGGACGGATGTATCGTATGTAGCGGTTTTTGTTGTGGTATTTCCATTCTTCTTCCTTGCCAAGGTGCTTGCATCTGCGGCGAGGGTGCGCTTTCATGGACATCCGAACGGGTTCAGTCGGTTGCGATTTGCTTCCGCATATTTTAGGCCCGTCCAGCGCAGGAGGGGAAGCGTTCGGTCACGCGGTGATGGCGGCGACGCCGCCCATGGGGATTGGGCCGGCCCATCCGAGGAGAGCGACATGCCTGCCAGAGTTGCCGTCAAGCTCACCATGCGCAGCGTGGACGCGCTGTCGAGCGAGGCGCGCGACGCGATGTTCTGGGACCGCGACCTGCCCGGCTTCGGAGTGCGCGTGTACCGCACGGGCCGCAAGGTCTACATCGTCCAGGCGCGCGGACCCAAAGGTTCGCGGCGCGCCGTGGTCGGGCGGCACGGAGACATCGACGTCCGGGGCGCGCGTCGGAAGGCCGTGGTCATGATCGACCGCATCAAGCGCGGCCTCGACCCGGCGCCGGCGCCGCCCGCGCGGGAGCCCACGGTGGCGGATCTCGCCGAGCGCTACATGACGGCGCATGTGGAGGTGAACTGTCGTCCCGGGACAGTCGAGACCTTCGGACGGGTCGTCAGGCACTACATCGTTCCGGAACTCGGCCATCTCGCGCTCTCGGCGGTGGACCGCTCCCACGTGTCGGCGCTGCACTACAAGATGCGGGACAAGCCGTACCAGGCCAACCAGACGGTGGGCGTTCTGGCCAGGATGTTCAAACTGGCGGAGGGCTGGGGCATGACGCCGCCGCGGCGCAACCCGTGCCGCTCGGTTCGCAGATACAAGGAGCATCGGCGCGAGCGGTTTCTGACGCGCGAGGAATACCGGCGCCTGGGGCGGGTGCTGGCCGAGGCGGAGGCGGACGGATCGGTGTTCCCCTCGGCGGTGCCCGCGATTCGGCTGCTGCTTCTGACCGGCTGTCGCAGGAACGAGATCGTGACGCTCAGGTGGGACGACATCGACCGCACGGCAAGGGAGCTTCGGCTGAGCGAGGCGAAAACGGGTCCGCGGCGGGTGCCGCTGACCCCGGCGGTCGAACGCATCCCGCGCATTGAGGGCAACCCCTGGGTGATTACCGGGCAGAAGGAGGGAGACCACATCAAGAACCTGGACGCGATCTGGCTGCGCCTGCGCGCGCGGGCCGGCCTGAAGGACGTGCGGCTTCATGACTGCCGCCACAGCTTCGCCTCGCGGGCGCTGGCGCTCGGCGAGGGGTTGCCGGCGATCGGCCGGCTGCTGGGCCACCGCAAGGTGACGACCGCGGCGCGCTACGCCCATCTGGAGCGCGACACGGAGAAGGCGTCGATGGCGAAGGTGGGCGGCAGCATCGGCGCCGACCTGCTGGGTGGGACGAAGGCGGCGTGAGCGCGCGGCCGCACGGGAAGCGGAGCAAGCGATGGCGGTGTTGAAGACGAGGACGATTTCGCGGCGCACGGTGGAGGCGCTGAAGGTCGAGAAGGACACGGTGTTCTGGGACTCGGAGCTGTCGGGCTTCGGGGTGCGGGTCTATCCCTCGGGAAGCAAGGTCTACGTGGTGCAGACCCGGGCCGGGGGCGAAGCCGCGAAGCGGGTGACGGTGGGCCGCCACGGGGTGGTCACGGCGGAGGAGGCGCGGCGCCGGGCGGCGCTGATCGTGGCGCGCATCAAGGCGGGCGAGGACCCGGCGGCGGAGCCGCTGGCAGCGCGCCCGGTGGAGGGGCCGACGGTGGCGGAGCTTGCCCGGCGCTGGCTCGAAGAGCACGTCGCGGTGCGCTGCAAGCCGAAGACGGAATCGACGTACCGGCTGATGGTGGACAAGCACATCCTGCCGGCGCTGGGGAAGATGCCGGCGCTCGCGGTGGAGCACGCCCGGGTGACGGAGATCCACCATCGCCTGCGCGCGACGCCGGTGATGGCGAACCAGGTGGTGGACACGCTGTCACGGATCTACAACGCGGCCGGGGATCGGGGGCAGATCCCGGAGACCTGCAATCCGTGCCGGCTGGTGGCGAAGAACCGCGAGCGCAAGCGCGAACGGTTCCTGACCGATGCGGAGCTGCGCCGGCTGGGGGCGGTGCTCGACGGGGCCGGGAGGCGGAAAGGGGTATCGGTCCATGCGGCGGCGGCGATCCGGCTGCTGCTGACCGGCTGCCGCAAGGGCGAGATCCTGAACCTGCGGTGGGACGAGGTGGACCTGGAGGCGCGGGAGCTGCGGCTTCCGGACACCAAGATCGGCCCGCGGACGATCGCGCTGTCGCGGGAGGCGGCGGCGGTGCTCGCGGCGCTTCCCCGGGTCGAGGGCAACCCGTTTGTCATTCCGGGCAAGGTCAGGGGAAGGCCCATGCGCAATCTCAACGACCCCTGGGACGAGGTGTGCCGGCGTGCCGGCCTGAAGGACGTGCGGATTCATGACTGCCGTCATTCGTTTGCATCGCGCGCGCTGGCGCTCGGCGAATCGCTGCCGATGATCGGGCGCCTGCTCGGCCATGCGCAGGTCGAGACGACCGCGCGCTACGCCCATCTGGCGAAGGACTCGGTACACGACTCGGCCGTGCGGGTGTCGGACAGCATTGCGGCCGACATCTTTGCGAACGACCGGCCCCCGGCGCCGTAGCGCAGGGCGGAGACGGCGGGAGGCGGCCCGAATGCGGCGCCGGGGCCAGCCCGACGGCTACCGCCGATGGGCGGAGAAGCACATCGTGCCGACGCTTGGGAAGCTGCCGACCGGGAGCGTGCGGCGCGAGCACATGCGCGACCTCCACTACGCGATATGGACGACGCCGGCGATGGCGAACCGGACGCTGGACCTCCTGTCGCGGAAGTGTGCGAGAGGAACTCGTTGAGGCTGATTCCTTTCTGGAACTGCACCGGGTTGCGGGCCATGTAATTCTCCTTCTCCATCAACAAATTACATGGCGATATTCTATACTAAGTACCGCTTAGATTCGAGGGCAATCAGGAAATAGATTATTAGGAGATCCCACTGAGCAGGTGTTGTGTTTGGAGGGCCTTGATTTCCGGCTCGTCGCAATGGTTGTGGGAGGGATCGCTTCGATTACTTGTCGGGCGCTGGCAATGGCGATAGTCCAAGTTCCTTCAGAAACGCGTTGTGCTTCGTCGTTGACTCCTGAATCTGCCTCTCGATCTCGACCAACCTTCCATGCGCGGCCGCCAGATCGATTTCGACTTCCGGCTCGGCCGTGCTGACATAGCGGGAGATATTCAGGTTGCAGTCGTTGGCCTCAATCTCGTCCATCTCCACGCGTCTGGCATACCGCTCGATGCTCTCCGGACGCTGCTGGTAGGTGTCGATGATGTTCTCGATATGCTCGTCGGACAGGTAGTTTTGCCGCTTGCCCTTCTCGAAATGCTCGGACGCGTTGATGAACAGGACGTCGTCGGGCTTCTTGCACTTCTTCAGGACGAGAATGCAGACCGGGATGCCGGTCGAGTAGAACAGGTTCGCCGGCAGGCCGATGACGGTGTCGATGTGCCCGTCGTCAAGGAGCTTGCGGCGGATCTTCGCCTCCGCGCCACCGCGGAACAGCACGCCGTGCGGCAGGATGATCGCCATCGCACCGTCGTCCTTGAGGTAGTGAAACCCGTGCAACAGGAACGCGAAGTCAGCCGCCGACTTCGGGGCCAGCCCGTAGTTCTTGAAGCGTACATCCTCGCCCAACGCCTCGTTCGGGGTCCAGCGGTAGCTGAAGGGTGGGTTGGCGATCACGGCGTCGAAATAGGGCTTCTTTGCCGGGTTCGTCTCGCGGAGCATGTCCCAGTCGTTGGCCAGCGTGTCGCCATGATAGATCTCGAACTCCGAGTCCTTCACCCCGTGCAGCAGCATGTTCATCCGCGCGAGGTTGTAGGTGGTGACGTTCTTCTCCTGCCCGTAGATCCTGCCGATGCCGTGCGGCCCCATGCGCTTGCGCACATTGAGCAGCAGCGAGCCCGATCCGCAGGTGAAGTCCATCACGCTGGCGAGGTGCTTCCGCTTGCCAGTCTTCGGCTCCTGGCTGTCGAGCGCGACGATCGCGGAGAGGATGTCCGAGATCCGCTGCGGCGTGTAGAACTCACCTGCCTTCTTCCCCGAGCCCGCGGCGAACTGGCCGATCAGATACTCGTAGGCGTCGCCTAGCGTGTCGCCGTCCGTGGAGAATTCCGCGAGGCCCTCGGCTATCCTGGTGATAATTGTGCAGAGCTTCGCGTTCCGGTCCGCGTAGGTCTTTCCGAGCTTGTCGGAGCCGAGATTGATCTCCGAGAACAGCCCCAAGAACGTGCTCTGGAATGACTCGTTCTCGATGTATTTGAAGCCTGCCTGGAGCGTGTCGAGCAGCTCGATGTCCTGAGTGCGGGCCATGTGGGTAATGGACGCCCAGAGGTGCCAGGGGCGGATAACGTAATGGGCTTTGAGCCGCATCTGTTTCTCGAACACCGGCACATCGCCGGGGTTCCGATCGTACCAGACAGATAGGGAGGACCGCCCCCCATTGTCGATAGCGTTGGGGTCAGGGTAGTCGCGCCCGAGTTCCTTCTTCGTAGCCTGCTCGTAGTTGTCCGAAAGGTAGCGAAGAAACAGGAACGCGAGCATATAGTCGCGAAAGTCGTCCGCGTTCATCGCCCCGCGGAGTTGATCGGCGATGGCCCAGAGCGTCTTGCCGAGCTTTTTCTGGTTCTGTTCTGTCATGTCGCATCATTCATTGCAGCCGCCGGCTCACTCGGGAACAAGGCGGAATTGAAGGGGTATTGGTTGATGAACTCGTGGAGGATCCCGAAAGTAGCGTTTGTTCTCCTCCAGCATCTCCTGCGGCTCGAACAATGAATAGTGCCCGTGGTTGAGGATGTTGATCAACCGTGTGTGAAGGATGCCGTCTTCATCGTCAGCGTCGCGTTTGATGCACGCGGAAAAGCTCTGGTAGCCATGAAAAACTTGCGGTCTTCTCCAGGATTGCTCGAAGCATGTTGAAGTGATGGATGTACAGCCTGCCATCGCGTGCCACCTTGTAGAGCCCAGCGAGCGCGGCCACATGGTGGAAAAATGGCGTATCCCCGGTCTTGCGCAGGAGAAGCCCCTCCGGCGACCCGTCGCGGCTAAGAAAGTACTTGTTCGCCTTATTCAGTTCGTTGCACAGCACGTTGAAGAACAGCGTGTGATGCGTCGAAATCACCGTCTTTATCCCGCTCTTATGCCTCTTGAGAAGCCTCGCCAGATGATTTGCCACGGCGATGGCATTGTGCTCATCGAGCGATGAGATCGGGTCGTCAATGTAGATGTGCTTCACCCAGTTGTAGGGGCCGGTTCCATCGTCATCGAGCGTAAGCTCGACGATGGCGAGGAAGAAGCACCAGATGAAGATATTCTCCTCGCCACGGGAGATCTTGATGGCCTCCTCACGGCGGGTTTCGTACTCGTCTCCGCTCTCACCCTGCCCCGCGTCCGCACTGTCGGCCTCGTCGCCGGCGGTACCATTCTTCTTCATTCTAAACTCTCGGGCGAAGACCACATCCCAGGTGGTGGTGTCAATCCGGAACTCAAAATCGGCGTAACGCTTGAGCAGGGTACGGATTCGATTGTCCATCTCCATCGACTCGAGACCGGAGAAGAAGCTCGAATCCGTGTTGAGCGTCAGCTTCCGCTCACTGTCATTCTCCAGATCGTTGTCCCACGAGAACAGGTCTTCAATGAAGGCGTTGAAGTAGAGCGTGTCGCGCTGTTCGGTCTCGTCATCGGTGTTCACGCCGTTGACGAGGTTCCTGAAGGCGGTGGACAGCCGGGTCTTGCCCGTGCCGTTATGGGCGTAGAGCAGGATGAACTTCTTGTTCTCGAGCTCTTGCCGCAGGTGTACGGCTAGATTATCGAGGTTCGTGAACGTGGTTGCGTCGCTCATGACTTACTGCCCGTCCAGCGAGGGGAAGAGCTGTTGCATCAGCCCCTGTTTGTGCTGCCGCAGGGCGTCGAGCTTTCGGCCTTCCTTCGTAATCAGGTCGTCCAGCGAGCCGAGGCAGTCGGCATGACGCGCTGTTCGAACTGCGGAGGAATTCGCAGCTCACGCGCTTGGCAGGCTTTGCGGTTAAGCCCTGGCACAGCGGAATCGGTATTCATCGCCGCCAAACCTAGTGCATTGAGAGCGTAGTATTTGAAGCTCACTAACTCCGCATCGCTACCAGATACAAAAAACGTGGTGTCGATAGGCCAGCAAGGGACTGGCGAATAGTGAACCGCTCCTACCGTTCCTTTGCGTCCGATAATAATCGTCGGACCATCTGTAAGCGCTTTGTCATGCCAACCAACATGGCCATTAGAGCCGAATACAGGGATATGCCCTGCCAAGTTACGTATATCCTTCCGCAGGCTCTTGCCGTAGGAGAAAGGGGAAAATTCACCAATAGTGGCTTGTCGCCAACCCGGAGCGTCCTCAAACTCCGGAAACCGCAGCTGCGGCACAGTTTCGCCGGGCCGAGGAAAGAGCTGTTGCATCAGTCCTTGTTTGTGCTGCCGCAGGGCGTCGAGCTTGCGGCCCTCCGTTGCGATCAGGTCGCCCAGCGAGCCGAGGCAGTCGGCGATATTCTGCTGCTCCTCGACATCGGGCAGCGCCAATTGCAGTTGTGCAATGTCACGGTAATAAATGCGAACACGTACTCCACCATCGCCGGCTTCGCTTACGAAAGCATCCCATTGCCTAGAACCGCGAAAGCTATCGAAGTATTCTGGAAGGAGCGTCGTTGGCATAGATCGCTCAAGGCAGCGGAATACGACGTAGTCTGGACTCACGAGAACATCGCTTTCGCCCTGCCATCGTGCGATAGAGCCAATGTTCAGGCGCATCGGGTTGTAGGCGAACCAATTGTTGCGGACGAGCTTGTACCGGGAGATGTCCGCAGCGACCAATCGTTCCACCATCGGAACGATGCCATCCTCTTTCTTGACCCCCATCACTGTTTCCGAAGAAAGCCTTCTACCATTTCTTGCCGTGGATTCTTCCGTCAAGTCTCGAAGTCGAACGTGATGCAACGGCTGACCCATGAATTCTGGAAATCGCCGCTTTGCTGCTCCACTTGATGACACGTTTGCCGGCATTTCTCCGCTTGCCTTAATACTCGTAAGCGTTGAGGCCCGAGATGTTCCGGCCGTGGGCCCGCTTGTTCAGGATCGGAGCGAGATCGGCCATGAGGGTGAGTTCCCGCTCGCGACGTTCGCGCCAGCCCAGGTCGAGCGGCTCCATGAGGTCGGTGAGCTGCTCGCCGTCGAAGATCATGCGCTGGAGGATGGTGTCGGTGAAGGCCGTGAGGGATTCGGTCGTCAGACCGTGGGCCTGAGCGAGGTCGGCGATCTCTTTGGCCTGCTTCCTGACCTTGAACTGCTCGTAACCGGCGCAGATCGCAGCCTCGTCGAGGCCCTCGCCCTCCTTGAGTGAGCGGACGTACTCGGTGATCTCCTCCCGCTCGCGGAGGAACTTGGCGTCGGGCCGGATCAGCCCGATGAGCTGCTCGCGGCTGATCTGGACCCTCGTGGGGTCCTGTCCGGAGTACTTGGTGATCAGCTTCATGATGTAGTCGTAGTCGATGATGGCGGAGGCGAAGAGGACGAACTCGAAGTCGAGCTGGTCGATCTCGGGCTTGGTCGGCTCGCCGTCCCTTCCGGGTGCGCCCTGCTGCTCTTTCAGGCGCTGGGCGGTTTCGAGGTACGCGCCGCGGAAGGCGCGGAGGTCGTCCTTGGGGAGGATCTGCGCGATCTGCTCGTGCTGCTCGTCGGTGAGGTCGGTGTACTGGTCGAGCTCGGTCCGGAGGCGCTGGACCTCCTTGAAGTGCTTGATGAACTGGACCCGGGCGTCGTCGCCCATCAGATTGTTCACCTGATCGGGCTTGGTTTCGAGGCCTTGCGACTGCATGAACTCGCCGAGGTCGGTAACGGCCTGCTTGAAGTTGTCGATGACGACGGGAGCCTTGTCGACCAACCAGATTTCGCGGGCCCGGTCGGGCTGGGCGCCGGAGAAGAGAGCGATAGCGGCATCGACGCTGTTCTGCTGCTGGCGGAAGTCGAGGATGTGGCCGTAGGGCTTGGTGGCGTTGAGGACGCGGTTCGTGCGGGAAAAGGCCTGGATCAGGCCGTGGCGCGTGAGATTCTTGTCGACGTAGAGCGTGTTGAGAAACTTGGCGTCGAAGCCGGTGAGGAGCATGTCGACGACGATGGTGAGGTCGATCTTTTCCTGGCCCTTGCGGTGCGGGTCTCGATTGGGAAACTGCTGATACTTGATGTGCTGCTGGATGTCCTGGTAGTAGAGGTCGAAGTTGTTGATGTCGTGGTTCGCGCCATACCGCTGGTTGTAGTCGGCGATGATGGCCTTGAGCGCGGTCTTCTTGCCCTCGGGGTCGTGCCGGTTGTCCTCTTTCTCCTGGGGAAGGTCCTCCTGGATCTGCCGGACATCTTTGTTGCCCTCCGCAGGCGGCGAAAACACGGCGGCGATCTTGAGAGGGACAAACTCCGGGTCGGCGGACTGCCGTTCGGCCTGGAGCCTCTTGAAGACTTCGTAGTACTTGATGGCGTCGTTGATGGAGGCTGTAGCGAGCAGCGCGTTGAAACGTCGGCCGCCGGTCGCGGCATCGTGCTTGTCGAGGATGGCCTGGGCAACCGCCTGCTTGGTGAGAGTCTGGCCGAGCTTGAGAGCTGGAGCGTCCTCGGGCTTGTAGTAATCCACGTGAAAGCGGAGGACGTTCCGATCCTCGATCGCGTGGGTGATGGTGTAAGCGTGGAGTTCTTTCTGGAAGAGGTCTTCGGTGGTTCGAAGGGTGGCGACGTCTCCTTTGATCTTCCTGACGGTCGCGTTGTCCTCGAAGATCGGGGTGCCGGTGAAACCGAAGAGCTGGGAGTTTGGGAAGAACTCCTTGATGGCCTTGTGGTTCTCGCCGAACTGCGAGCGGTGGCACTCGTCGAAGATGAAGACCATCCGCTTGTCTCGGAGCTGCTCAAGCCGCTGCTTGGACGTTGACCGCCCCCGAGCGATGTTATGCCGGTTGTGCTTGCTGTCCTCGTCGAGGGCGAGCCCGAGCTTCTGGATGGTCGTGACGATGACCTTGTCCGCGTAGTCGTCGGACAGGAGGCGGTGGACGAGCGCCGCGGTGTTGGTGTTTTCCTCGACGCAGTTCTTCTGGAACCGGTTGAACTCCTCGCGGGTCTGGCGGTCGAGGTCCTTGCGATCGACGACGAACAGGCACTTGTGGATGCTCTCGTTGGTCTTGAGGAGCGTCGAGGCCTTGAAGGAGGTGAGCGTCTTGCCCGAGCCGGTCGTGTGCCAGATGTAGCCGTTGCCGCAGTTCTGATCGATGCAGTCGACGATGGCCTTGACGGCGTAGATCTGATACGCGCGCATCATCAGGAGCTTCTGCTCGCTCGCGACAAGGACCATGTACTTGCTGATCATCTGGCCGAGCGTGCATTTGGCGAGGAACCGATCGGAGAAGTCGTCGAGGTGGGTGATCTTGGTGTTGTCCTTGGCCGCGAACTGGTAGACTGGAAGGAACCGCTCGTCGGCGTCGAAGGCGAAATGCCGCGTGTTGTTATTTGCGAAGTACCACGTGTCCGTGCGATTGCTGACGATGAAGAGTTGGACGAAGCAGAGCAGCGTCTTGGCGTATCCGTTACCGGGATCGTTCTTGTAGTCGACGATCTGCTCCATCGCCCGCCGCGGGCTGATCCCAAGCGTCTTTAGCTCGATCTGAACGACCGGGACGCCGTTGATCAGGAGTATGACGTCGTATCGGTGATGGCTGTTGTCCGTATTGATGCGGAGCTGATTGACGACCTCGAAGCTGTTCTTGCACCAGTCCTTGATATTGACGAGGGTGTAGTTGAGCGGTGTGCCGTCGTCGCGGATGAACGCTTCCCGGTTACGGAGGGTCCGGGCGGCTTTGTACACGTCGGGTGTGACGATCTCATCGAGGAGTCTCTGGAACTCGCCATCGGTGAGTGTGACACGATTCAGGGCTTCGAACTTTTCCCTGAAGTTTGCTTCAAGCGTTGCTCGATCGCGGATGTCGGGGCGATATTCGTATTTGAGATCCCGTAGCTTCGCGACAAGGGCCTCTTCAAGATCGCGTTCGGGTGTGGTCATCGCCATCGCCATCGTCGGGACTCACTCCGTTTAGCGTCTGTTTATAGTGTCCGACTGTCCGACGTTAAATGCAAACGCGAGCCGAGGCTGATTTCGATGCTATGGCTTGATCCATCCTTCTGCCTTCCCGGCCGATCTGGCCTTTACCGAATGTGTGTCGGTCCTCGTAGCACTTGCACTGGATGGCGCCCCTCTCGCCCGAGGTTCGCCGCGCCACGAGATCCATCCCGAAGTCGCGGCCGTCGAGGCCGGTCAACGCCTCGCGCTTCGGCCAGTCGGGCCAGCGCCAGATCCCTTCGATCTCGAATTCGGGCTGCTGAAGCGCGATGCGCATGAACAGCTGCTCGAACCAGCGCCCCTTCTCAGACTCGTCACGGCTTTCGGCGCGGATGCGGTCGAGGATGACGCTCCCGCTTGGCCATCTCGCGAGATCAAGGCTCATCTGCCCGCCCGTCACGACATGGACTTTCGGTACTTCTCGAACTCGGTAGCGGCGTGTCCCGGACGGCATAGGGCAACGATTCCGGGCCGTTCTTCTCGGCCGCCGCCAACCGCTTCGACGACACGCATCGGCGCAGGTGGGCAACCCTGCGGCGTCTGCCGCCTCGTACATGCAGAAATAGATCGGGAAGCTGAGCTGCTCGGCGTTCTGGGCCGGGTTCGGATAGCCGCCGCCGAACAGGTAGTCGCGGATGCGGTCGATGCCGCGCCGAAGATCTGGGGTCATGGGCATGCAGTCAACACTCCCCGGCTCGAGGGCCTTCGGCCCCGCCGGTCGTCTGCCATTGGCCGAACACCGCGGCGTTGAACCCGTCGATCAGCCGCCCCAGCGATTCCTCGCCGCCGAACACGCGCCGCGCCTGATCGTACCCCCCGAGCGCGGCGAAGGGATGATCGTCGAAGTCCCATCCGCCGAAGGCTTCCATGTTCATCGTGTCGGCCCGCACCCGGCTTCCGATCAGGCCCGCCCATCGGCTATCAATCTCCCACTGCTGAGAAGGTTCCGTTCATTGGATGTTGTCCCATGCGTTGATGAAGTCGATTCCGGCTTTGTATCGCTGCCATGCCTGCCAGATTTTCTCGGTTCCGGGGAGGGGCTGTTGCTTGCTGGTATGGAAGCCTGCGACGCGTGCGAGGTCGACCACGACGGTGCGGATGTCGGGAGGCTTGCCGGGCGGGGCGCGGATGATGCGATGGTATCTGAGCCAGACTTAGAGGACGTTGATTTCGTGCTCGGTGAAGCGCTCGCGCGCGGGCATGTGAGGCTTGTCGCGGGCGAGGCGTTCGAGGTCCATGACGCGCCATGCGGTGACGCCGTCGAAGGCGAGACACTTTCGCAGGTCGTCGGCGTCGTCGAGCCTGCGATCCTCGACGCGGGTGCCGACCTTGAGGATCCTGAAGTATTCCTCGACGGTCCAGCGCGCCTCGTACCAGGCAACGATGCGCCGGGCGTTGTCGATGTCGGCCTCGCCCTCGGTGGTGAGCAAGAGCCAGTGGAGCGGCTTGCAGCGCTTCGGCGGGTCGGGTTCCTGGACCGAGACGGCGAGCATGGGCAGCGGCGCCTGGTTGGCCCTGTTCCTCGGCGGCGCGAGTTCGACGCCGGCGGCGCGCAGGTCGAGGCGGGCCTTGCGCCTGCGGCGTCTGCGGGGACCGCCGCAGGGGAGGCGTTCGATGGTTTTCGTCCCCAGCACCGGCTGCGCCGCCACGACGTCCCACAAGTCCGGTGTCTTGCCGTCGACGACAGCCCGGCGCTGCCGGCCGCGGTCGGAGCGGATCAACAGCCCGTCGCCGCTCTCGCGCGCCTTGCAGAACATCTCCCATATGTCGCCCTCACGGTCGCAGACCGTGACCACGCGGGTGTCGGGACAGGCCATCGCGAGCTGCCCGGCGCTCTCGAGCCGGCGCAGCCAGCGCACGCTCTCCGGCTCGGCCTCGCCGGCCGCGTCCGCGCCGTCGCGCTGGGTGGCGTTGAGTTCGAACACCCCGAGCGGACGCCGGGTTTCGCTGATCGCAAGCCCGACATGGGCGAGGATCCCCCTTGTTCCCGAGCCGCCGCCGCCGAGGTCCACCAGGCCCGTGGTCTTGCGGTGGCCGTTGTAGTTCAGCGTCGTGGTGTCCTGGATGGCGAGGACCACCGGCTCCAGCCGGCAGCGCTCGACCGTCGCCTCGCGGTGGGGTTGAAGAATGTCGTCCATCTTGATCCTGTCGTTGGACAGCAGCCGGTAGGCGGCCTTCTGCTCCGCCTCTGCGGGGAAGATCACGGGCAGGGACGCACCGGGGGCATTCTCCCATGCCCGGCCCATCGCCAACAGCCGCTTGCGCAGGCGGCCGTCGGGATGCGAGCTGCGGCCGTACTCGAAGTCGGCCCAGTCCGCGCCTTTGACCCGGCAGGGCTCGGGCGTCGTGCCGAGGATGGGCGCCGGCTCCCGGCACAAGGCGTCCCGCCAGCCCTCGGCCAAGGGCTTGATCCACACCGATTTCGGCGCCGCCGCGCGGCGCCCCGGCGGAGACCCCGAGGTCCGCTCGGCGCAACACTTCCAGCCCGCCGCGCGGTAGCAGGTGCCGCGCCGCTCGGGACCCACATAAGTGTAGGCGGCCAACGGCACGGCCCCATGCGCCGCCTGCCAGTCGCCGGCCAGGCGCGCCGTCGACAGCGCCAGCACATGCGACGCCAGATTGTCGACCCGGACGCCGGGCAGCAGGAGAAAGCGATGCTGGTTGACCAGCTGCGTCAGGTTGGCGACCCGCGCCGCAGCCGACCAGCCGATGAAGGCGTCGCGGGCCGCCTGATGCCAGCTCGCGGCGCAGAAGCCGATGCCGCCAAGGCGGCCGTGAACCGACGAAACGATCCACCAGTTCAGCACCGCACCCGGCCTTCGCGACCACCCCTGCGGATGATGGCTCTCCATCATCTCCCGCCACGAGCGCTTGTCCGCCGCATCGCCGACCGGGACCAGCGTGACCTCCCCAAGCTCCGACAGCCCGCACCTCAGTTCCAGGTCCGGATAGCCCCGCTCGACCTCGCCGCCCACCGTTCCCGGCGTCCGGCACGGCATCGCCCGCGCCTCGGGCAACCAAATGCCCACCTTGTCCGCCAGCCGCGACAGAGCCTTGCTCGCTTGGGCAAGACACGGAACGCCCCGAGGGTTGCGCCAGTTCTCGCGCTCGCACAACTCGCGCGCCAGCGAATGGCGCGTCCGGCCCGTCTCGCCGGACGCCCCCTTCAGCCACTCAATCGTACCGGCGCTGAAATGCCGAAGCCCAATCTGCATGCCCAGAACATGAAGAACCGGCATTACCTTGTTAACTGTGTCCTATTGAAAGACCCATCGGGCCTGTTCCGCATCGAACGCATGTTCCCCGCGCCAGGCCTCGACGCGCACACTGACCTCGGCGGCGCGCGCCTCGTGCTCCGGCGTGCGCACGATGCGACCCGTCTCGTCGAGCGTCAGCCAGTCGCGGCTCTCCGGGTCGATATGGTCGTCCACGTCCAGCGTCAGCAGCATGCGGGGCTCGTATGTCCTTCCAGGTTCCGCCACGCCCGAAACGACGACGCCGGGAATATCCGCTTCGTCGTCGCCGTGGAAATCCGTCACGCCGACGAAATCGAAGATCGTGAACCCGGTCTTGCCGATGTGGGGCGCCTTGCGCATGCCCCGCCCCGCATCTGCCGGTAGAGGATGGCGCTCCGCGTGAACCGCGCCATGACGAGGTTGACCGCCTCCGGGCAGTCGAAACCGGTATCCAGCATGTTCACGCTGACGAGGATTTTCGGATAGTCCTCCTCCTTGAAGCGCCTGATGATGGCGCCGGCGTCGGGGGCCGGGCCGCCGCCGACATCGCTCACCACGAAGTCGGCGTAGCGCACGGTCGGGTGCGGCTTTAGGTCCGCGAAGTGCTCGTCGAACATCTCCGCCAGCGTCTCGGCATGGCGCTTCGTCACCGCGAACACGATGGTCTTGCCCCAGGCGGGCCAGCGCCGCACGCCGTCCCGGCCCATGAAGCCCTTCTCCTGCGTGTCGCGAAACTCTCGCACCATCGCGCGGTTGCGCTCGGGGATGGTGAACCTGCGCTCCAGCGCGCGCGGATCGACCATGATCCTGTCCGAGGCGGCGAACGACTCCTCGAACTCCGCCCGCGTTCCCGCGTCCATCGCGGTCCAGTCGAGCTCGTCGCGTCGGACCTCGAAGCCGTCCCCGGCGGCGGTCTTGACCGTCAGGCCTTGTAGATGCGGTAGGGCACGAGGTGGCCCGCCCCGATGGCCCGGCGCAGCGTGTAGCGGAAGCTGGGCTCGGCAAGTTCGAAGAAGCGCAGCGTGTCGTGCACGAACGACCCGTCCTCGGGATCGGGGAGCCTGTCGGCGTCCGCCGTGCAGGGCGTGGCCGTGAGGCCGAGCTGGATGCCGTCGAAATGCCGCAGCACGCCGCTCCACTTGCCGTAGATCGAGCGATGGCATTCGTCGGTGATGACGAGATCGAAATAGCCGGGCGACAACATGCGGTAGTCCGCGATCATGGTCTGCAGGGTCGAGATCGTAATGCGCTTGGCGCGGTCGAAGCCGCGGCCGGGCCGCAGCACATGACAGGGATAGTCGCGGAGATGGTCGGTGAACGCGTCCTCGGCCTGGCCTACCAGCGCGATTCGGTCCACGAGGAACAGCACGCGGGTGACGATGCCCGCCTCGAACAGCCGCTTGACGAAAGCCGCCGCCGTTCGGGTCTTGCCGGTGCCCGTCGCCATCTCGACCAGCAGCTTGCGCCGCCCGCGCGAGACCTCGACGGACAGCGCCTCGACGCATTCGATCTGGTAGTCGCGGTCGACGATCCTGCGGTCGATGGCGACCGTCGCCAGATCGCGACGGTTGCGGCGGACGGCGATCCGCCGCTCCAGATCGTCCTGGGCGTAGAAGCCCGCGATCTTTCGCGCATGGGCGTCGGTCTCGCGGTCGAGGAACCGCACTTCCTCGCCGTTGGATAGGAAGACAAAGGGCACGCCGAGCCGTTCGGCGTAATGCCGGCCCTGGTCCTGGGCGGCGATGGGATCGATGCGCGCCCGCTTCGCCTCGATCGCCGCCATCGGCCGGCTCTGCCGGTCGTAGAGCGCGTAATCGGCCTGTGTGCCGTCGGGCAGCGCGTGTTCGAACAGCACGCTCGAGCCGTCGGTTAGGTTCCAGCCCGCGTCCTCGAGCAGGGCGTCGATCCTGACCCGCGCGAAGGCCTCGGTTGTACCACTCACGCCGCCGTACACGGATCGACGACCTTGATCTCGATGTCTTCGAAGTCGCGAACGTTGCGCGTGGCCACCGCCAGGCCGCGGGAACGGGCGATCGCCGCAATCTGGCAGTCCGCCGGCGGGACCGGGCGACCGGCTGAACGGTGCATGGCAGCGATATCCGCATAGGCGCGGGCCGCGCGGCTGTCGAACGGCAGGACTCGCCCGGCGAAGTCCTCCCGCAGGATTCCCTCTATGGCGGAGGCAAGCGCGGCCTGGCGACGGCCCGCCGGCATGATCGCGACGCCGTAACGAAGCTCCGCCTCGCCGATCGCCGAGAAATACAGTTCCGTCGCCGGGCAGTCCCCAACCCATGCCTCGACCCCCGGGTCCGGAAACGTCCGCAACAGTTCGGATACGACATTCGTGTCTAGTGTCCTGTACGCAAAGTTCGTATTGTTAAGGGGGTGGTGTCGATTCGGGGGGCATGGTGATGCGACTTTCGGTGGAGATCAAGCTGAGCGCGGACGAGCGCAACGAGCTTGAGCGGCTGGCGCGCGGGCGCAAAGTCTGGCGAGGCCTGTCCGATCGGGCGCACATCGTGCTGCTGGCGGCCGAAGGGCTTACCAATGTGCAGATTGGGAGCGTGCTGGGCGTGACCAGCCAGACCGCCAGGAAGTGGCGCAATCGCTTCGCAGAGCATCGTCTTGACGGGCTTGACGACGAGCCGCGCTCCGGCCGTCCCCGGCGCATCGATGACGACGCCGTGGCCGAGGTGGTGCGCAAGACGCTTGAGGAGAAGCCTCGTGACGCGACCCAATGGAGCACGCGCTCGATGGCGCAGGCGACGGGGTATGCGCCGTCGACGGTCAATCGCATCTGGCGAGCCTTTTCCCTTCAGCCGCACAGGAGCGAGACCTTCAAGCTCTCGGCAGACCCCTACTTCGTGGACAAGACGCGCGACATCGTGGGGCTCTACGTGGACCCGCCGCAGCATGCCATGGTCCTCTGCGTGGACGAGAAATCGCAGGTTCAGGCCCTCGATCGCACCCAGCCGCTGCTGCCGCTGCGCCCGGGGCAGGTCGAGCGGCGCACTCACGATTACAAGCGCAACGGCACGACCTCGCTCTTCGCAGCCCTTGACGTCGCCACAGGCAAGGTCATCGGACAGTGCTATCGGCGCCACCGCAGCGTGGAGTTCCGCAAGTTCCTGGATCACGTCGAGGCTAACGTGCCGCCCGACCTCGAGATCCACATCGTCATGGACAACTACTCGACCCACAAGACGAAGACGATCCGCGACTGGTTCGCCCGGCGACCGCGCTGGCATGTTCACTTCACCCCGACCTCTGCCTCGTGGCTCAACCAAGTCGAGCGCTTCTTCGCCGATCTGACAGAGAAGCAGATCCGGCGCGGGGTTCACCGATCGACCGTCGAGCTGGAGCAGGCGATCACCGGGTACATCGACACCGTCAACGAGGACCCCAAGCCCTTCCGCTGGCACAAGACAGCCGATGAAATCCTGGCGTCCATCAAGCGCTTCTGCCTCAGGACCCTCGAAACCGCTGCAGCCGCAACATCATAACGGTACGAACTTTGGAATCAGGACACTAGGTCGTGTTGACGAATTCATGAAATGCTGATAATCATTCTCCATCAATGACACTTTCCGGGGACTTATCATGGCGTTACGCCTGCTCATCACGGATGCTATCTGGTCGACACTCGAGCCGCTACTGCGTGAGAGCAAACACGCCGCCGGCGCCCCGCCACGGCTCAGCGACCGAATGTTCATCGAAGCCGTCCTCTACCAGGCGCGGACCGGAACCCCATGGCGCGACCTGCCCGACGAATTCGGCCATTGGAATGCCGTTTATCAGCGGTTTCGCCGTTGGGAGAAGCGCCACCTCTGGGCGCGGCTCTGGCAACAGATACAACAGGTAGATGATGAACCACTCAAGGAAGTGTTCATCGATTCGACCATCGTGCGCGCTCATCAACACGCCGCCGGCGCGGTAAAAAAAAAACGGTGGCCAAGAGGCCCAGGCTCTCGGCCGCTCCCGGGGCGGGTTCTCCACCAAGCTGAACGTCGCCTGTGCCAACGAAACAACCGGTGTGTCCTTCGTGTTGACGGGTGGCGAGCGCCATGATGGTGTGGGATTCGAGCTGCTGTGGAAGGCTTTGCCCAGCTCTCCCGCACCGGAGGCTGCGGTCATGGACAAGGCGTATGACAGCAAGGGCATTCGCCAGGTGCTGGCCGACCAGGGCGTCGAAGCCGTGATACCCGCCCGGTCGAACCGGACTGAGACGATTCATCACGATCGAGAAAAGTACAAGCGGCGCCAGCAGGTCGAGCGATTCTTCAACAAGCTCAAACAATTCCGTCGCATTGCCACACGTTATGACAAGCTCGCTCGGACGTTCCTCGCGTTTGTCCACATTGTCTCAGCATGGATCATGCTTCGATCATTCGTCAACACGCCCTAGTCACCTAAATCTAAAGTTCGTGGAACCTCTTGCAAAATTCCTGTCCCCAGGGTCCGGTGAGCCCGGATCGGTCGGTTGATCCCGGTCACCTCTGCACCTGGAGGTCGGAATCCATGGATTCGCGGTGTCTCATCAGAGATGATGAGAACAAACAGGGACCTTTGCGGACATCGGGACACGCCTCTCCGGGCCACTCTCTTCGAGATGGCTGCGAAGGGTCGGCATGCGTTGTCGGAGCGCGCTATGGGACGGCGAGACGTATCAACGGGTCAGCCGCCAGGGCCAGGATGCCGACCATGAGATGGCAGGCGACCCTGGAATGTCCACGGACGCGGACATGGCGCCCGCCACACTCATCCTTGAGGCGGGCGTTGGTCCTCTCGACACCGGACCGGATCTGGAACCGCACGGTCTCGGGATCGACATGGCCTATTGCACGCCGGGCCCGGACCTCCCGGTCTCGCTCCTCCTTGAGGTCCTTGTCCCGGCGCGGATTGACATCGATGATCGGCACATGGCCAAGCCGTTCGCTCATCTGGTAGATCTCCCTGGCATCATAGGCCGCGTCCATGAGATCGTAGAGATTGGTCACACGCCCGGCGGTCATCATCGCCAGCGGGATCGCGACTTGGCTGTCATGGACGGATGCCGAGGTGAGGACGGTCCTCAGCGGCACCCCGCAGTCTGCTGTGTCGATAGGCAGCTTGTAACGGCGCCAGGCCTCCAGGACCCCCTTGGCAGTCTTCTTTGCCCCGTGATCGCAGACCTTCGGCAGCGCGTCGAGCATCTCATCGAGATCCATCCCGTTCGCTTGCCGTTCGAGACGCCCAGGCTCCTTCGTCCTCTCCGCGCCCTTGCGGAGCCGGCCGCGCTTGCGGTTCGGCTTCGGGGCCGGCGTCTCCCGGGCCTCGATGGCCGTCGAGGGCGGCGAAGAGCGCGGTCGTGCCGTTGCGCTTGTAGTCATGGGTGCGCCGCTCAGGGATGCCCGGCAGGACCGGCTGGGTTCGGTCGAGGGCCTGGATCCGGCTCTTTTCGTCGACACAGAGCACCAGCGCGCGATCCGGCGGCGACATGTCGAGGCCGACAATGTCGCGGACCTTCTCCACGAAATGCGGATCGGTCGACAGCTTGAACGTCTCGGCCCGGTGCGGCTACAGGCCGAAGGCGCCCCAGATGCGCCAGATCGACGTGTGCGACAGCCCCGCCTCCTTCGCCATCGAGCGCAGCGACCAGTGGGTGGCGTCCGCAGGACGCGAGGTGAGGGTTCGCTCGATCACTTGCGCCACCGTCTCGTCCTCGATGGTGCGTGGCCGTCCCGGCCGGGGTTCGTCCGACAGGCCCTCGATGCGGTCCTTGACGAAGCGCCTCCGCCACTTGCCGACGGTGTGCTCGTGCACGCCGGTCTCTGCCGCCACCGCCTTGTTGCCAGGCCCGTCCGCACAACGCAGGATCATGCGGCAGCGATCCGACAGGGAGCACGCCACACGGTGGCGGCGAACCTGCGCTTCCAGAAATGACCGTTCCTCATCGCTCAGGATCAGGGCCGCCAGCGGCCGTCCCGTACTGCGTGCCATCAAGATGACCTCTATTGTCGGACTCGGAGGACCATCCTGCAATGAACCGTACTTCAGTGCCAAGTGACTAGCTGCCCGAGTTCTTGCTGCCCTGGGCCTGCGATGATCCCGGTTCCGGGCGGGGTTCGCGTCTGGCCAGCCAGTGGAGTGACCCACATGCGGCGCGGCATGAACACGCTTGCGCTGCAGGTCTAGTGGATAGATCGTTACAAGTATATCCGTTATTATGTTCTTCTGATTTGTCGATCACGGAGGTCTGCAAGATGCGCCCTGGTGTTTCATTCACGCTCACTTCAGGCGACCGGCATCGCCTTGAAACGGTTGTCTCTGACCCGAAGAGCCCGCAGAAGCACGTCTGGCGGGCGCGCATCGTTCTTCTGAGCGACGACGGGCTCGGCAGGATGGCCATCATGAGAGAGACCGGTAAGGCGAAGAACAGTGTCTGGCGCTGGCAGGACCGCTTCTATGGAAGACGGTATGGACGGACTTCTGCGGGACAAGACGCGTCCGCCGGGCAAGACGCCTCCGACTCCTGAGCCAGTGGCGAAGATCGTAAGGTTGACCCACACCTCGCCGCCTCATGCGGCGACCCACTGGACGCTGCGGGCGATGGCGAAGGCTGTGGGGATTGCCGCTTCGACGGTATGGGCGGTCTGGAAGGCGCATGGCCTGATACCGCACCGCTGGCGGCAGTTCAAGCTTTCGAACGATCCCGCTTTCGTCGAGACGCTGACCGACATCGTCGGCCTCTCCGTTGCGCCGCCGGCTCACGCGGTCGTGCTGTCGATCGATGAAAAGTCGCAAATTCAGGCACTTGACCGCACACAACCCGGCCTGCCTCTGAAGAAAGGCCGCGGCGCCACCATGGCACATGATTACAAGCGCAACGGCACGACGACGCTGTTCGCCGCTTTGACCGTGCTCGACGGCACGGTCATCGGCCAGCACGCCAGTCGGCATCGCCACCAGGAGTTCCTGAGATTCCTCAACCGCATCGAGCGCACGATACCCGCCGGCGTCCCGGTCCATGCCATCCTCGACAACGACGCCACTCACAAGCACAAGGACATCCGGGTCTGGCTCGCACGCCATCCGCGCTGGACCTTCCACGTCACCCCCACCTCGAGCTCGTGGCTGAACGCGGTCGAAGGCGTCTTCGCCAAGCTGACACGACGCCGTCTCAAATACGGCGTCTTCCGCTCCGGACGCGAACTCCAGGACGCCATCCGCCGCGTCATCGACGAACACAACACCACAGAAGCCAGGCCCTTCGTCTGGACCGCCGATCCCGATACCATCATCGCCGCAAGAAAAAAGGGGGTCTAAACGTTGGAATCAATCCACTAGTGCGTGTTCGGCCAAGCTGCGTGGATGCCGGTTTGCGAGCTGCTCGGCGGGCGCTACGGGGACGACTTCGTTCTTTACCGCGCCATCTCGCAGGATACCCCCGAGGCGATAGCCGTGAGCATCACGGGCTACCGCGATGAAGGGTATCGCCGCTTCCAGCTCAAGGTCGGAGGCGACACCGACATCTACGTCGAACGGGTGCGTGCGTGTGCCGCGATCCTGGACACCGGCGACAGGCTGATCGCGGACGCCAACACCGGGTGGCTGCGCTACGAGGCGATGCGGGTCGCGGCGGCGGTGCGCGATGGGGACGTGTACATCGAACAGCCGTGTGCGAGCTACGAGGAGTGCCTGTCGGCCCGCCGCCACACCGATCGCCCCGGCCTCGAGGTGACGCCGCGCGCCGAGGTTCTCGGGGAGCCGGTGCTGGTCTTCGGCTGAGGGGGCCCGTGTAGATTCTGAAGCGAGTCCGAGGTCACATTCACCCCTTTCAACGCCCACCTCGGCAGGGCTGCCATTACACGTCATTGGCCTTCGGTGAACGCTGCCGCCAATGGGGCGTGGCGCCGTCGATGGGCTCGGTGGGGGACGGCTTCGATAACGCCATGGCGGAGAACTTCTTCGCGACGCTCGAATGCGAGCGGCTCGACCGCACCCGGTTCCAGGAGCATCGCCAGACACAGAGGGAGAGCTTCGAGTCCCTCGAAG
Organism: Thalassobaculaceae bacterium; assembly: GCA_963422445.2. Classification (GTDB taxonomy): domain Bacteria; phylum Pseudomonadota; class Alphaproteobacteria; order Thalassobaculales; family Thalassobaculaceae. The sequence continues at coordinate 5,059,415 of OY729512.2, read as the reverse complement.
GGTGGTATCACCCGCACCGTCGTCACCAGGGACTGGGATATCAGTCCCTCGTCAACTTCGAAAGGAGCTACCGGGAAGCTGCATGATACCCAAGCCCTTGACCGTCCACTGAAACGGGGCAACTCCAACCGCGGATGTCCCGGCTATTCGGACGCGCGCTCGTGACCCGTTGGCTTGTCTCCGCCTGGCACTCCGATTCTGACCATGCCACCGACGGGCTCGTCAGGATCCGGATGTTGCAGGTGTCAGCCGGACGATGTCGTCCGGCGGCGCCCTACCCAATCCTCTACAGGTCACAGGGTGTCAGAATGTTCGGCATTACCCCGAGGGGTTCTGGAGTTTTCCGGGCCGCCGATTGTCGTCGAACAGCTTTGCGGGCCTTCGCAGTGGCATCTATAATCAGTATGAGCTGTCGCGCGGTGGTTGTCAGGCAACCATTGTCCTGACGCCGCGATACTCCTTTGTCAGACAAGCGGCGGCAGTTCACAAGCGGCCGATACCACGGAAAAACGGAGACCACCATGTCGGACGCCAGCTACACCTCCCGCGATTGGCAAGTCCACCCCGCCTATGTCGTGCCCGATTACAAGTCCACAGTGGCGCGGAGTCCAAGCAAACCCCTGATACCGCTGCCCCAGGGTCTTTCGGAGATCACCGGACCGGTGTTCGGCCACGATAGTGTCGGACCGCTTGATCACGATCTCACCCGCAATGGCGCGACATCCAGCGGTGGACCCCTTGGGGAACGAATTGTCGTCACCGGCCGGGTGCTTGACGAGGCCGGCCGACCTCAACCCGGCACCCTGATCGAAATCTGGCAGTGCAATTCGTCCGGGCGCTATATCCATTCGTCGGACAACCACGATGCTCCGCTCGATCCCAATTTTTTCGGCGGCGGACGCTGCATTACGGACGAGAACGGCGTCTATCGGTTCTATACCATCAAGCCCGGCGCCTATCCCTGGGGCAATCACGCGAATGCATGGCGGCCAGCCCATATCCATTTCTCACTGTTTGGGCCCGCCTTTGCGACGAGGCTCGTTACACAGTCATATTTTCCAGGTGATCCCTTGCTCGAACTCGATCCGATCTTCCTCGGGACACCGGAACCGGTGCGAAACCTTCTGGTCAAGACATTCTCGCTTGCTGCCACCGAAGAGGGATTTGCGCTCGGCTACGAATTCGATTTCATCCTCCGCGGGCGCAATGCAACACCGACGGAGACCTGATCCATGGCCCTGAAACAGACTCCATCGCAAACCGTCGGACCGTTTTTCGCCTTCGGCCTGACTCCCGAACAATATGGATATAGCGAACTTTCCAGCATTGCGTCGGGCACGATCACCGACCAAAGCAACGATGGCGACCGGATCCGGATCGAAGGCCGTGTCTTCGACGGCGACGGTGTCATCGTACCCGACGCCATGATCGAAATCTGGCAGGCTGATGCAAAAGGACGCTACGCCCATCCCGCCGACGGTCGAAGTTCCAATGCGAATTTACGCGGGTTCGGCAGAATGGGCACGGGCACCGACGCGGGCTTCCGGTTCATCTTCGATACCGTCAGACCCGGTACGATCGGAGACGGACAAGCGCCGCATCTGAACGTTATCCTGTTCATGCGCGGCATGCCGCTGCATGCTTTCACCCGGATTTATTTCCCCGACGACGCCGCGGCGCTTGCGACCGACCCGGTTCTTGCCAGAGTGCCGTCCGACCGGCGTGATACGCTCATTGCGTGGCGACGTGACGACTCCAGCGGCGTGACGACCTATCTGTTCGATATTTACATGCAGGGCGAACGCGAGACCGTGTTCTTCGACATCTGATCCGTCAGGATCGGGGCACAGGCCCAAAAGCCGAATCCGCATGTCACATTCAATGTTACGTTCTGCCGATACGGCGAGTGTTTTTCGGCCAGTGCCGCAGGTCCGCCGTCTTTCCTTGACGTACTCGTAGTGTTGACTGCCAGTGATCAGATGGGCCTGCAGGTTTCGGCCCGCCGGGTCGTGCCTTTCATATCGTTGACCACAGATTTTCAAATGGTCAGACAATAACCTTCAATTGGTCGAACATCAGCTTTCAAATAGTCGGATTCTGATTTTCAAGTCAAAAATATGTGGAGCCATCATGTATACCCGCATTGTCGAACACCGAGGCCGCGAAGCCATGGCAGACACCCGGGTCGTATTGATTTGCGGTCCCCGGTAATCGGGAAAACCACACTGGCGCAACAGAACGCCGGCCGTGACATCCCGTTCATTACCCTCAACGACGACGCCAGCTTCGAGGCTGCTTCGGCTGACCTCGTCGGTTTTGTGCGCGGCCTCGACCGGGCGGTCATTGACGAAATCGAGCGGGTGCCAGGCCTTGTCCTGGCAATCAAGACCACCGTGGACACCGATCCACGTCCCGGACGGTTTCCGCTTACCAGATACGCCGATCTGATGACGCTTCTACGCGTTGCCGACTCGCTTGCGGGCCGCATGGAGATCATCCGCCTGTTGCCACTCGCCCAGTCGGAGTTGCGTGGCACACGCACCTCATTTCTGGACCGGACCTTCACGGGCGCAATGCCCGATCAACCACCCCGATCGTTGGCGACAGTCTGATGGAGACCATTCTGGCCGGTGGCTATCCCGATGCGCTGAACCGCTCCGGATGGCACCGCTAGCGCGATTGGTACATCGATTACATCGATGCAACTGTTCAACGCGATGTCCGCGACATCACTCGCGTCTGGGCCTGATGCCGAGACTGTTGCGCGTTCTGGCCGAGCATTTAAGGCAACTCGTGACCATTCGGGGCTCGGCACTCCGCTCGACATGAACCATGTCACAGCTTCGCTAGTAGGGCGCTCGCGCTCGGTGAGGGCCTGCCGATGATTGGTGAGCTGCTCGGCCACCGGCAGGTCAACACCACCGCGCGCTACGCCCATCTCGCCCGGGAATCGGTCAGGGCCTCGATGGCCCGGGTCGCTGACAGCATCGGCGCGGACATCCTGACGGGGCAGGACAGCGATGCGTAGCGGTGAGCGTCCATAACGACCGGGAACGGAAGCGGATCATGGCGACACTGAACACACAGAGGATCTCGCGCCGAACCGTCGAGGCGCTCCCGGTGGGTGAGCGCGAAGCGCTCTACTGGGACTCGGAGCTCTCCGGCTTCGGCATTCGCGTCTATCCCTCGGGGTCGAAGGTCTACCTCGTGCAGACGCGCAAGGACGGCAGGTCCCGGCGGCTTACCGTCGGACGGCACGGCCTGATCTCGGCCGACCGGGCGCACGGAGGCGGCGCGGATCATCGCCGACATCAAGACCGGCAGGGAGCCGCTTCCCGCCAACCGCGCGGCTCCGCTGGAGACCGCCCCACGGTCGCCGAGGTGGCGGCACGCTACATGCGCGAGCATGTCGAGGTGCGCTGCAAGCCGACCGCGGTCCGGCAGTGCCGGCACACGCTCGACCACCATCTTCTGCCTGCGCTGGGCGCGGAGCCCCTCGGGGCGATCGGGCGCGATTCGAGAAGAATGCCAATGTCAAACGACAATAAGGGTCTGGACGCCCGCTGGGCCAAGAAGAGCAACGAGACCCACTATGGCTACAAGAATCACATCTGCGTAGACAACAAGCACAAGCTCATTCGCCCCTCCAAGGTCACCTCTGCCGAGGTCCACGTTCCCGAGTGTTCCATGAGCTGTTGGGGGACAACAGCGCCAAGGACGTTTGGGCAGACAGCGTTTACTCCAGCGCACAGAGTGAGCGCGCACTGAAGGCCATGGGCTATCGCAGCCAAGTGCACGAGAAAGGGGCCAGAGGCAAGCCTTTGAGCGAGCGGAGCCGACAAGCCAATCGCCGGAAATCGAGGGTCCGGGCTCGCGTCGAGCATGTATTTGGCTCACTGACAAACGATCAGAGTGGCATCTTCGTACGTGTGCTCGGCATTGCACGTGCCGCCACTCAAGTCGGCATGATGAACATGCTCTACAACATGCGCCGATTGGTCAGCTTGCGTAGCGCGCGTGTGTCAGGTGTCTGAGAAATGCGGGAGTCTTCCCTCGGGCGTGGGGTGAACGACCGGACACCTCTCGAAATCTCCCTTGCACTCTGTCTGGAGCGCGCCCAACTTCGAACAATCCATGGATCGCCAGCAATCCCGAAACCTCGGAACCTCTTGCAAAATTCCTGTCCCCAGGGTCCGGTGAGCCCGGATCGGTCGGTTGCTTCCGTTCACCTCTGCACCTGGAGGTCGGAATCCATGGATTCGCGGTGTCTCATCAGAGACGATGAGAACAAACAGGGACCTTTGCGGACATCGGGACACGCCTCTCCGGGCCCCTCTCTTCGAGAGGGCCGCGAAGGGTCGGCATGCGTTGTCGGAGCCGCGCTATGGGGCGGCGAGACGTATCAACGGGTCAGCCGCCAGGGCCAGGATGCCGAACATGAGATGGCAGGCGACCCTGGAATGTCCACGGACGCGGACATGGCGCCCGCCACACTCATCCTTGAGGCGGGCGTTGGTCCTCTCGACACCGGACCGGATCCGGAACCGCACGGTCTCGGGATCGACATGGCCTATTGCACGCCGGGCCCGGGCCTCCCGGTCTCGCTCCTCCTTGAGGTCCTTGTCCCGGCGCGGATTGACATCGATGATCGGCACATGGCCAAGCCGTTCGCTCATCTGGTAGATCTCTCTGGCATCATAGGCCGCGTCCATGAGATCGTAGAGATTGGTCACACGCCCGGCGGTCATCATCGCCAGCGGGATCGCGACCTGGCTGTCATGGACGGATGCCGAGGTGAGGACGGTACTCAGCGGCACCCCGCAGTCTGCTGTGTCGATAGGCAGCTTGTAACCGCGCCAAGCCTCCATGACCCCCTTGGCAGTCTTCTTTGCCCCGTGATCGCAGACCTTCGGCAGCGCGTCGAGCATCTCATCGAGATCCATCCCGTTCGCTTGCCGTTCGAGACGCCCAGGCTCCTTCGTCCTCTCCTCGCCCTTGCGGGGCCGGCCGCGCTTGCGGTTCGGCGTCGGGGCCTTCGGCGTCGGGGCCGGCGTCTCCCGGGCCTCGATGGCCGTCGGGTCCCTCGACACGTGGCCGATGAGCGCGTCGCCCAGTGTCTCTGCAACCAGAGCCGCGTGCATCCTCTCCGGAAGGCGGGACTACGACCATTCGGCAAACGCCCGCGAAAACGTCGCTTCACGCGGGATCTCCGAGACACGCGACCAGCCGCACAGTCGGCGCAACGTCGGGTCCACCTTGAGCCTGTCGATCAGGTGGCGGGTCGTCGGCAGATCCCATACCGCCTTGGCGATGAAGCCACGGGCCAGCGCCCGGCGATCCTCCCGGGGCCGACCCGGACCGGTCCACACCTCATCGACGAAGCCTTCCACCTTGACGAGATCGAGAGCTGTCACGAAGCGCTTGTGCGTCTCCAGGAGAGGACCGACCGCCTCGGCCAACGCAGGGAAAAGGTCCCCTTGAAATCGGTGCCAGAGATCGGATAAGGTCGAGCCAAGGGTCATCGGGGTCACCTCCTCGGTATCTTGTTATTGTGGAAACACGACATGCCACAGGATGCCCCGGGACCCAGGCCCTCGACAACAAAATCAGCCTCGACAAGGCAAAAAACCGGTCGGGCCGGCAATTTTGCAAGAGGTTCCTTGATTAAGAATTTTTAGAGGTGCCCTGAAGTAACGGAACCGGTCGAGGGCCAGCCTTATGATCGGTTCGACCAGTAGCAAATTCTGTTGTTGCCGCGTCAGGGTATCGTGGGACGCGGCGTCCGAAAGGTCCATGGTAACGCCGTCCTGCCGGTCATGCGGTGGCGCACCATAATTGGATGACGCCGGCCTGTCCAATGTTGGCGGTGGCCCGGCAGGGGTGAGACCGGGCCGTTTCTGCCCGCGCCGTCTGATAACCGACAGAAACCGTGCTCTTTTTGTCAGCAATGGTGGCGAAGCAACGATTGTTCGCCGGTGCGGCTACATCGATCGTGCTACCTGCCCGTCGCGACCGATTGGACTTTCTCGCGTCCGGCACCGGGGTTGGTCTGCATCTTGACACGGGATCATTTTCCGTTCCGCGCGGCGCCCCGGCCGGCCCGGATTGATCGGCGCGAACGATAAGAGCGGCACCGGCAGCATCCTGCCGGTGATTGTCACATGACCTGTCCGAAAAGACCGGAGGCCGGGTCGCCTGTTACAGGTGATGGTATGGAGTTGCGTGAACAGGCACAGTTCTGCCGTATCGCGTGTTCGTGGTGGCCGTCAGAGTCAGCATTTCAGTTGATCGGCGAGATCAAGGATGCTTGTCGTGACAAAGTCAAACGAATGCTGGGGCTCGCAATCGCTGGTCTGGTTCGGACCATATTCCTGTGGCCGGGCGATAAAGGCGGTACTCAATCCGCAACCACTTGCCGCGGCCAGATCACTGTTATGAGCGGCGCACATCAGGACATTTTCGGGCTCGAGGTCGAGCCAGTCAACGCCCGTCAAATAGGTTTCAGGCATGGGCTTGTAAGCTTGGGCCGGTTCCGCACCAAGGATCATATCCCATGGCAGGCCGGCGAATTTTGCCATATTGACCATCAGCGAGACATTGCCGTTCGACATGGCGGCGATTATGAACCGGGTCTTGATGCGAGTCAGGCCGGCCACGGAATCCGGCCACGGGTCAAGGCGGTGCCAGGCCTTGTTGAGGACATCGATCTCGGTGTTGGTCAGGTCGCTGATGCCTGTTTCGGTGAGGATCTCAATCAGGTTTTCTCGGTGCAGGACGTCAAGCCTCACAAAGCCGCGATCGCCACTGCGCACGCGTTCCATCGCGGGTTGATACTTGCCGCGCCAGGCATCGGCAAAGCCATGCCAGTCGAGATCGTGACCATATGGGGCGAGAACCGTTGCCGCCTCTCGGGCAATACTGTTGCGCCAGTCAACCACGGTGCCGAAGACATCGAACACGAGTGCCTTGATGTTGGTTGTGGTCATCGTCCCGCCTTCCACTATCGTCCAATTGATCGCGACACCGGACATGTCGTGGTGTTCTGGTTGCATGGCGATTCGGGGTTTGACGGCAAGATCCGGATCCGTTCCTGAAGGTCATGATCGTATCGTCGAACGATCACCGCCAACGACAGGGCATGCTGGGCAAGTGTGACCATTTTCTCTTCGGGACAATCGCGCAGTTTCCCGGTGCGGTCAATGATCCGAGGCTGGATGCAGTATCCGGGAAAATCGCCGGCCGAGCATCCAGGTGGCCGGCAGACACGGTTTCTGACGGACGACAAGGTGTCGGGTAACCGGTCCTTGCGCCCGGTATGGATCTTGACATGGCCTCAAGCGCCAGGTTACGTCCACCGGACCGGCCTTCGGGTCCACCGCCCAGCGTTTCGGCCAGCGTAATTTGCCACTGATGGGCCGTATCCGGCGATCAGCCTGATCTTCTCGCGCAGGGTCTTGATCTCGGGACAGCGGTCGAGGCCGAGCAGCAGCCCCATTCGCCGGCCAGATCGCGCAGCTGTTCGGGGTTGCGGACCCGGGCCAGGGTCATGAACGCCAGGACGATCAGGATCGCGTCCGGACATTGCAGAGGCCGGATCGGTCGGTTGCTTCCGGTCACCTCTGCACCTGGAGGTCGGAATCCATGGATTCGCGGTGTCTCATCAGAGATGATGAGAACAAACAGGGCCCTTTGTGGACATCGGGACACGCCTCTCCGGGCCACTCTCTTCGAGAGGGCCGTGAAGGGGCGGCATGCGTTGTCGGAGCCGCGCTATGGGACGGCGAGACGTATCAACTGGTCAGCCGCCAGGGCCAGGATGCCGACCATGAGATGGCAGGCGATCTTGGAATGTCCACGGACGCGGACATGGCGCCCGCCAAACTCATCCTTGAGGCGGGCGTTGGTCCTCTCGACACCGGACCGGATCCGGAACCGCACGTTCTCGGGATCGACATGGCCTATTGCACGCCGCGCCCGCGCCTGCCCTTGACCCGGCGCGCCCCGAAGAAGCTCTCGTCGACCTCGACGATCCCGAACAGCGGACGCTGGGTCTCGCAGGCAGCCAGGATGCGTTCCCGCAAGCCGCGGTAGAACCGGTTCACGGTGTTGCGGTTCAGACCGCTCAGCGTCGCCGCCTGGAGGGCTGTCAGATCGGCGGCGAAGTAACGAACCAGCTCGCGGACCTTGCCCTCAGAAATCCTCGAACGCCTCGCGTACTTGTTCTTCATTGCCATGCCTAGGCTTAGCACACATCACAAGACACTCAGCTAGGCAAGACCCTAAACCAATTGTGACAGAGCCGACTTGTTCAGACAATCCCTAGATAGTGTCGTCATGAGTGATGTTCATCTGTCCTATCTGTCGACCTCACTCGATGGTTCCTGGAGGCGACTCATGGGATTGGCTCGTCGGCGTCACGACATTTCGGACAGGGTCTGGCTGTTGTTGGAGCCTCATCTGCCTAGCCGAGCGGGACGTTGGGGTGGGGTGGCGCAGGATAATCGACGGTTCATTAATGCGGTCTTCTGGATTCTGCGCACCGGCGCTCCCTGGCGTGATTTGCCGCCGGACTATGGAGACTGGAAAACTACCCATCGTCGGTTCTGTCGCTGGCGGAACAAAGGGCTCTGGGGGGAGTTGCTGGAGCCTCTGGTGGATGAGCCGGACGGTGAGTGGCTGATGATTGACACCAGTCATCTCAAGGTACATCCCCATGCGAGCGGTGGCACTCAGGCGATGGGTCACACAAAAGGGGGCTGAACACGAAGCTGCACCTGGCTGTGGACGCGCATGGGATGCCGGTGCGGGTGTTGGTGACCGAGGGGACGGCAGCAGATTGCAGTCAAGCGGTCGAGCAGATTGAAGGGATAGATGCCGAGTCCTTGTTGGCGGACAAGGCCTATGACACGACTGCCATCCTGTCTTGTTGTGAGGAGCATGAAGTTATTCCAGTGGTTCCGCCGAAGCGCAACCGCCAGCACCCCAGAGCGTATGATGTCCATCTCTACCGGCACCGGCATTTGGTGGAGAACGCGTTTCTGTGGCTCAAGCGTTGGCGTGGGATTGCCACACGATACGCCAAGAATTAGGAATGCCGCATCATTTCTTGCCACGGTGCAGATCCGGTGTCTGGCACTCTGGGCTGGCATTTTGTGACGACACTATCTAGATAGTGTCGTCATGAGTGATGTTTATCTGTCCTATCTGTCGAATTCACTCGATGGTTCTTGGAAGCGACTCATGGGAATGGTTCATCGGCGTCACGACATTTCGGACAGGGTCTGGCTGTTGTTGGAGCCTCATCTGCCTGGCCGAGCGGGACGTTGGGGTGGGGTGGCGCAGGATAATCGACGGTTCATTAATGCGATCTTCTGGATTCTGCGTACCGGCGCTCCCTGGCGTGATGTGCCGCCAGACTATGGAGACTGGAAAAATACCCATCGTCGGTTCTGTCGCTGGCGGGACAAGGGGCTCTGGGGGGCGTTGCTGGAGCCTCTGGTGGATGAGCCGGACGATGAGTGGCTGATGATTGACGCCAGTCATCTTAAGGTCCATCCCCATGCGAGCGGTGCGGTCGGTGGCAATCAGGCGATGGGTCGCACAAAAGGGGGCTGAACACGAAGCTGCACCTGGCTGTGGACGCGCATGGGATGCCGGTGCGAGTGTTGGTGACCGAGGGGACGGCAGCAGATTGCAGTCAAGCGGTCGAGCTGATTGAAGGGATAGATGCCGAGTCCTTGTTGGCGGACAAGGCCTATGACACGACTGCCATCCTGTCTTATTGTGAGGAGCATGAAGTCATTCCAGCGGTTCCGCTGAAGCGGAACCGCAAGCACCCCAGAGCGTATGATGTCCATCTCTACCGGCGCCGGCATTGTGTGGAGAACGCTTTTCTGTGGCTCAAGCGCTGGCGTGGGATTGCCACGCGATACGCCAAGAATGCCGCATCGTTCCTCGCCGCGGTGCAGATTCGGTGTCTGGCGCTCTGGGCTGGTATTTCGTGACGACACTATCTAGGGAATGTCTGAACAAGTCGGTTTTTTCGTGTATACGGGTGTTGTGGCCCGTGGATGAAACACCAGAGCCCATCGGGGACGTGTTGTCGTGCCAGGAAATGGGGATTTTGATGCCCGAGCCGACCGTCCCCGCCGCCTTGCGGCGGTTGCGGACGGACTCCCCCCACGTCAGGCGGTGGCGCCGCGCCCCGCGATGAGCAGATTGGTGAACCCGAGCAGCACGGCGATGCGTTGCGTGGTCTTCGCCAGCCCCCGATAGCGCACCTTCGCGTAGCCGAAGTGGCGCTTCACATACAGGAACGGATGTTCCACCTTGGCCCGAACCGACGCCTTGCGCCTCTCCGCCGCCGCCTCCGGGGCCCGCCTTGTCCAGCCCCCGGCGCTTGCCGGGCTTCATCGCCACCTCCCAGTCCACGTCCGTGTCCCGGTTCTCCTCGCCCCCGTGCAACAGCGCGTGCGCCGTCGCCACATCCGAGACGTGCGCCGGCGTCGTCTCCACGCTGTGCGTCAAGCCCGACTGCGCGTCCACCCCGATGTGCGTCTTCATCCCGAAATGCCACTGATTGCCCTTCTTCGTCTGATGCATCTCCGGGTCCCGCTCGCCCTTGCGGTTCTTCGTCGACGACGGCGCGGCAATGAGACTCGCGTCCACGATCGTCCCCTTGCTCAAACGGTGTCCGAGAGAGGCCAGATGTGCGTTGATCTCCTCGAACAGCGTCTCACCCAGACCGTGCGTCTCCAGCAAGTGGCGGAAATGCAGAACCGTCGTCTCGTCAGGCAGCGCACCCGAGAGGCGCAGCCCCACAAACCGCCGTACCGACTCCACCTCGTAGAGCAAATCCTCCATCCCAGGGTCGCTCAGATTGTAGAACAGCTGCACGCAGTGCACCCGCAGCATCACGCTCAGCGGATAAGGCCGCCGACCGCGCCCGGCCTTCGGGTAGAACGGTTCGATGCGGGCCTCCAGTCGCTCCCAGGGAACCAGCCCGTCCATCTTCTCGAGAAAGACCTCGCGCCGCGTCCGACGCGTCTTCATGTCGTGCTCCAGCTCCACAGACATCGCTTGCTCCAAGGCTCGCATTCCACTCCGTCACCAAGAAACCAATTGTACCAAAACCGACTTGTTCAGACATTCCCTAGAGGATATCGGCTGGTGCACCGCCGATCACTGGATTCGGGCGCAGACTCGCTACGAGATTGCGCAAGCACGAGGGGAGGCCGATAATGTACCAAGTGACGCGACGTCATGATGCCACGGCAGTTGCGTACAGTTTGATCGAGTGAACGGCCAACACGACCGGATCGTTGACGACGTTGCAAATTATCAAGCTTGTCGACATCAGCTATGGCTGGATGCCTAGCCCGATTGTGCCGGTTGTCTATCGCGCGTTCAAGGCCTACAGGGCAAATCCGGTTAACGAGCTACGCGGCCATCCGGCCAATCTGGACGAATTCGAGAGTGATCTGGTCGACTAGGTTATCGACAAATACGGTGTGCTGACAGGTGCGCAATTGTCGCAGATACCGCATGCTCCCAGTACGCCGTAGCATGAAACCTGGTACCGTGAAGGGAGAAATGCCTTCATTCCCGAATCTTTGATCCGGAATCACTACAAGGGAAGCACTGTACGATCGCGAAACTGGTCGTAAAATTTCCAGACACGGTCAGGAATGTTCCCCGACCGCTGCCTGCCGACATGGATAAGGGGCCGCACGACAAGTCAGGCAGGAAGACCGCGCTTTTTCCTATTTTTGATATCTGGAACGGCGTTCGGGACGGCACGAACGCAGGAAACCGTTACGAAACATCAGTTCTCACGGCATCAATGACTTGATGATCATGGTCACCTCTGCAATTCCCACGATCATTTTCGTCGTGTCCCGGCATCATCTGAAACCAACATCGTCGCGATGATTGACGATCGGATGCTTGGCCTTAAAAGCGTCTTGTTCACTGGCAAGTTGGCACGCGTATTGACATTCTCTGTCCAACGGAACCTGTAACAGGCCATTGCGTCGAACGAGATGAGGTCTTCTGCTCCGGGCAGACGGGCGAACTATCCGAGAGAACGGCACCTTCATCGATAGACCTGCCGGACGGGATCCATCCTGATCTGGGCACCGACTGAACGCTACATTTTACAGTGAGTCCACGCCAGGCACCCATTGGTTTCATTTGGCGATATGAATCCCTGTGACAAACCAATGGAACACCTGAGGATACCGAAGTCCGATTGCGGCCTGAACGATATCCGCCTCACTGTAAGGATCTCGGATCGCAAGGACCGTGCGCGCCTGTTTCGCTCTTCAGGCGCACTCAATCTGGTACAGACCGCACGCCAGAGAGTGATGAAGCAGCCGGGCGACCCGACCGTTCAGCACCACCAACGGTCGGTTTGCAACCAGATCCCTGCAACAAGTAACTCCGTGTATCGGTCTGCCGTCAGCAACATCGTATTGACAGTGGTTCAAGTCCCGCCTGCCATAGTCCCGGTACTGACAATCAACGGCATCTTGCGCATTATCAGGGACGCGGGCGCAACATCATCAGATCGAGAACGAACACATCCATGTACGATCTTCTCAAAGGCCTTCGGGTCATCGAAGGATCCGCCTTCGTCGCCGCGCCACTCGGTGGCATGACACTCGCACAACTTGGAGCCGAGGTCATTCGCTTCGATCCCGTTGAAGGCGGCATGGATCATCGCCGTTGGCCGATCGACGATCACGGTCGAAGTCTCTATTGGACGGGGCTCAACAAGGGCAAGAAATCAATCGCTGTGAATACCAGGTCCGAAGAGGGACGTGATCTTGTTCGCGCGCTGATCTGTGAGTCCGGTCCCGACCGCGGCGTTTTTCTGACCAATCATCCTCCCGGCGGCCCCTTCGGTTACGACCATCTGACACCGCTGCGCGAAGATCTGATCATGCTGAACATTCTTGGTAACCATGACAGATCCGGCGCGGTCGACTACACTATCAACTGCGCGATGGGATTCCCGTTTGCCACCGGACCCCGCAATTCCGACCGACCGGTCAATCACCTGTTGCCGGCCTGGGATCTGATTACCGGCAGCATGGCGGCAACGGGGGTCCTTGCGGCAGAACGCTGGCGCGGCCGTGAGGGCAAGGGCGAACTCATCCACCTCGCCCTGTCCGATGTTGCGCTCTGGGTCGCCAGCGCCCTCGGCCACATCGCCGAGGCCGAATTGCTCGGACGAAACCGGGCCGCAGACGGGAACAATGTCTACGGCGCGTTCGGCCATGATTTCAGAACATCGGACGGCCGGAGAGTGATGCTCACGGCGCTGACCCGCGCACAATGGCAGCGCCTCAAGAAAGCCGTCGGAATTGAAGACGCCGTGGCGCGGCTGGAAGCCGAGCGGGGACTCGATTGCGATGCCGAAGGCGACAGGTATCTGGCCCGCGATGCCATCGTGACATTGATCGAACCATGGATTGCCACGCGGGATCTGGATAATGTACGACGGTCAATGCAGACGGCCGGCGTCCTTTGGGGACCGTATCAGACCTTCACGGAACTGCTGCGCGATGATCCCCGGTGCTCCACGACCAACCCGATGATGGAGCATGTCTCGCAACCCGGCATTGGCGCACATCTCGCAGCCGGACTGCCGCTGCGGTTTTCGGCGATTTCCAGCCGGCCGGTCGCCCCCGCACCGATTCTCGGCGCGGATACCGATGCCGTACTCGCAGAGGCTTTGCGGCTGCCCGACCACGCAATCGCCGACCTCCACGACCGTGGCATCGTCGGCGGCCCGGTGATCTGAAGCCCGGGCGCCGACCGGCACGGCGGCCTTTTCGGTCGAAAACATCGAACCGCTGATCGCTCTTCCAGCAGAATGGTGCCGACGATGGCTATCACTGCGGCGGCCGGCTCCGCAAGCTACGGCAACGCATACGAGTTCGTGCAGAACATCCACGCTTGCTCAGCGACGTCATTGTGTACCGAGACAATCCACGAAGGCATTACCGAGTCCGCGCATGATCTGGAACCAGGCGTCTACGCCAGGGTCCAGATCGGCCCCGAGCGGATCAAGCGATGCCGATCGGACCCCGGTTCCCTCAATCACGGTATGAACCAGGTCCGGTTCGAATTGCGGTTCGGTAAACACGCAACGAACATCCAGCCTGATCAGGTTCCGGCGCAATTCAGTGAGTCGCTTCGCACCCGGCGGCCTCGCCGGATTCACGGCGACCGCACCAACTCCATTCAACCCGAACGCCTGCTCGAAATACCGGTAAGCGTCGTGAAATACGATAAAGGCGCGATCACGCACCGGTGTCAGATACTGCCGCAATATCTCTGTCTCGGTCTTCATTCGCTCCTGCATCGCCATTGCGTTGTTCAGATAGATTTCAGCGCGATTCGGGTCGATCCGAGCCAGCGCCCGAGCAATGACATCGACAATTCGATCGGCATTGCCGGGATCAAGCCAAATATGCATGTCGTAAGTATCATGGTCGTGACCATGGTCATCCCGGCGGACCTCCGTCTCTGCTCCAGCCCAGAGCCCGGCTTTGCGGTTGGGCAGAAGGTGCATTCCAGCTGCCTCGTGCAACGTTATGACCTTGGCCCCGGCCCCAATCACCGAAATCGGCCGGTCGAGAAAAATTTCCAGTGATTCACCGATCCAGACAATCAGGTCCGCTCGGCGCAAGGCTTCTGCATCGGAAGGACGCATTTGATAGATGTGGGGAGATGCCGTGCCGGCGACCAGCAGTCGGGGTTCGCCAACAGCGCCCATCACGCCAGCAACAAGGGAATGAATAGGCTTGATGCTTACGACCACGACAGGGATGGAGCCAGCATGAGCCGGGACAGCACTCGTGAGGACAGCAAGAACAGTACAGAACAATAATCGCAACATGACAGGATTCCAGAGTTTGGTGATCGTGACGGCAACAAACTTACCAGTTCTGTCAACTGCACTGCCCGCAACAGCCGAGATCTGACGATATGGAAATCAGTCCATCCGGCGCAATCAATCATATCTCTGTCCCTGCACTCGCATTGCCCGTGAACCTCTTGCAAAATTCCTGCCCCCAGGGTCCGGTGAGGCCGGATCGGTCGGTTGATCCCGGTCACCTCTGCACCTGGAGGTCGGACTCCATGGATTCGCGGTGTCTCATCAGAGATGATGAGACCAAACAGGGACCTTTGCGGACATCGGGACACGCCTCTCCGGGTCACTCTCTTCGAGAGGGCCGCGAAGGATCGGCATGCGTTGTCGGAGCCGCGCTATGGGGCGGCGAGACGTATCAACTGGTCAGCCGCCAGGGCCAGGATGCCAACCATGAGATGGCAGGCGACCTTGGAATGTCCACGGACGCGGACATGGCGCCCGCCAAACTCATCCTTGAGGCGGGCGTTGGTCCTCTCGACACCGGACCGGATCCGGACCCGCACGTTCCCGGGATCGACATGGCCTGCTGCACGCCGGGCCCGGGCCTCCCGGTCTCGCTCCTCCTTGAGGTCCTTGTCCCGGCGCGGATTGACATCGATGATCGGCACATGGCCAAGCCGTTCGCTCATCTGGTAGATCTCCCTGGCATCATAGGCCGCGTCCATGAGATCGTAGAGATTGGTCACACGCGCGGCGGTCATCATCGCCAGCGGGATCGCGACCTGGCTGTCATGGACGGATGCCGAGGTGAGAACGGTCCTCAGCGGCACCCCGCAGTCTGCTGTGTCGATAGGCAGCTTGTCACCGCGCCAGGCCTCCAGGACCCCCTTGGCATTCTTCTTTGCCCCGTGATCGCAGACCTTCGGCAGCGCGTCGAGCCTCTCATCGAGATCCATCCCGTTCGCTTGCCGTTCGAGACGCCCAGGCTCCTTCGTCCTCTCCGCGCCCTTGCGGTTCGGCGTCCTGGCCTTCGGCTTCGGGGCCGGCGTCTCCCGGGCCTCGATGGCCGTCGGGTTCCTCGACACGTGGCCGATGAGCGCATCGCCCAGTGTCTCTGCAACCAGAGCCGCGTGCATCCTCTCCGGAAGACGGGACTGCGACCATTCGGCAAACGCCCGCGAAAACGTTGCTTCACGCGGGATCTCCGCGATACGCGACCAGCCGGATAGCCGGCGCAACGTCGGGTCCACCTTGAGCCTGTTGATCAGGGGGCGGGTCGTCGGCAGACCCCACACCGCCTTGGCGATGACGCCACGGGCCAGCGCCCGACGATCCTCCCGGGGCCGACCCGGACCGGTCCACACCTCATCGACGAAGCCCTCGACCTTGACGAGATCGAGAGCCGTCACGAAGCGCTTGTACGTCTCCAGGAGAGGACCGACTGCCTCGGCCAACGCAGGGAAAAGGTCCCCTTGAAATCGGTGCCAGAGATTCGGATAGGGTCGAGCCAAGGATCATCAGGGTCACATCCTCGGTATCTGGTATTGTCGAAACACAACATACCACGGGGTGCCCCCGAAACCCAGGCCCTCGACAACAAAATCAGCCTCGACAAGACAAAAAACCGGTCGGGCCGGCAATTTTGCAAGAAGCTCTACTGTATAGAATCTCGCCCGGTTCGCCTTGGAGATCAGAGAGATGGATCACGAGCGGTTTCGGGACTGGTTCTCGCGTGTGGATGAGTCGACGGCGGCGCAGCGCAAGGAGGTAGCGGCGGTGCTGTCGGACCCGTCGGAGGGCGCTGCCTTGCTGGCGGCGATCGAGTTGGGTGTAGATGACGAGCGGCGTTGCCCGCATTGCGACGCCAGCGGGGCGGTGTCGCGGGGTAAGGCGCGTGGTTTGCGCTGGTTCCGGTGCAAGGACTGCTGGAAGACGTTCGGTGCGCTCACGGGCACGGCGCTGTCCGGGCTACACCACAAACGCTGGCTGGCCTTCGGCGCTTCGCTTGTCGAAGGCGAGACGATCAAGAAGTCTGCCGGGCGCAGTGGGATTGCGCCGAGCACGGCGCATCGCTGGCGCCATCGCTTTCTGGCGACGGTGCCAGGTGCAGGACCGGTTTGCCGGGATCGTCGATGCGGACGAGACCTTCGTTCTGGAGAGCCGGAAGGGGGAACGGAAGCTCTGGATCGCAAGCCGCGGCAGCAAGGCCCGCAAACGCGGCCTCTCGCGCGAGCAGGTGCCGATCCTGGTCGCCGCCGGCCGTGGCGGCGAGACCCTTAGCCATACCCTGCCCGTTCTCAACGCAGACAGCGTGAAGCATGTGCTGGAGCCGGTCCTCGCCCCGGATGCCTTGCTCGTATCCGACGCTAACTGCTGCTATCCGCCTGTCGCGGCGGCACTTGACATTCCTCACGAGAGTACCAACGCCTCGGCCGGTGAGAGGGTCCGGGGCGCGCTGCACATTCAGACGGTCAACAGCCGTTACAGCCAGATCAAGGGCTTCCTGCGAGGCTTCCGAGGCATCGCCACCAAGGATCTCGACAGCTATCTGAGGTGATTCTATCTCATCGAATTCGGCGACCGGCCATCGCCAAGAGCCTGCCTTGAGGTGGTGATGACGAAACTATGTCTACGTTTTGCGAATTGAGCCAAAAACAATGCCGGCCGAGCGATTCTCTGCCCGATGCGGGAGGCCCTCTGATCTGCCTTGAGATGAAATTTACCTTTGAAAGCACTATATTTAATAGAAATCCAGAATGATCATGACTCTATTCGGAGATGAAAATCCGTAGTCGTCATATCGGGCCTGCTGTCATGAGCTGTGTTCTGGAGAACCGGACCGGGCGGCGGTTTGGCGCGGGTCCAGGCTTTGGACTCTTTGTCGCCCCGATACCTGGATCGACGGTGCCCGGCAAGACATGACCCTGCTCCGATCAGCGCAGGGTCATGTTCGGACGACGCCCGGCACGACGATCAACCCGGAGCAGGTGATCATCGTGCTGATAGTGTTGAGGCGTGATCCTCGGAACGGTCCAGCAAAACAGAACGGAGGCAGGTTTCGGCGCAAGGCTTCACACCAGGCCCGGTTCGAGGCATGGCCGTGCTTCGACCACGACGCTCTGGAAACGACAACAGGTACGGCGCGCCGGAACGCCGTCGCGCCTACGCGCCGGACTCGATCAGGATGGCCCGGAAATCATTCACATTGGTCAACGTTGGCCCGGTTATGATGAGGTCGCCGAGCCGTGCGAAGAAACCGTAACCGTCATTGTCGTCAAGGCTGCGGCGAGCCGAAAGACCGGCCTGTTCGCCACGGGCAAGGGTATCGGGCATATAGACGGCGCCAGCATTGTCCTCGGTACCGTCGATCCCGTCGGTGTCGCAGGCCAGTGCCAAAATCCGGTCGTAACAGTCCTGCGATCGCTCCTGAAGGGCGACGGCAAATGCGACAAGAAATTCCGCATTGCGTCCGCCGCGTCCATTACCGCGAACCGTCACCGTGGTCTCGCCGCCGGACAGCAGGACCGCAGGCGCGGCTCCGGGCTGACCGTGACGTGCGATCTGGCTGGCGATGCCGGCGTGAACCCGGGCGACCTCGCGCGCCTCGCCTTCGATCGCGTCGCCGAGAACGATTGGTGTAACGCCAGCCGCCTCCGCGGCCCTGGCTGCGGCCTCAAGCGCCATCTGCGGTGTCGCGACGAGGACCATTGGCGCCGCATCAAAGACCGGGTCGCCCGGTTTTGGGGTTTCGTCAACGGCCGCGGCCAGCCGGGCCGCGACTGCAGGCGGCGGCGTAACGCCGTATTTCTGCAGCACCGCCCGCGCGTCCGCGAATCGTGTCGTGTCGGGAACCGTCGGTCCGGAACCGATAACGTCGGGCGCATCACCCGGCACATCGGATATAGCGAAGCTCGCCAGTCGCGCTGGCGCGACAGCCGCCGCAAGGCGTCCGCCCTTGATCGAGGATAGATGCTTGCGGATACAGTTCATCTCGTGGATCGTTGCCCCCGACTTGAGCAGATCGGTGGTCACGGCCTGCTTGGCTGCGAGCGTGATTCCATCGGATGGCAGCGACAACAGGGCTGAACCGCCGCCGGAAATCAGAAAGACGGCCAGATCGTCGGCATCCAGAGACAAGGCGAGATCAAGGATTCGTCTAGCAGCCTCGCGCCCCGCAGCGTCGGGGACCGGATGGGCGGCTTCGAGCACCTCGATCCGGTCACAGGCTGCGCCATGGCCGTATCGTGTTACCACCAGCCCGGTCAGCGGCCGTTGCGGGTGGTGCGTGGTCCAGAAGGTTTCGACTGCCCGGGCCATTGATCCGGCCGCCTTGCCGGCGCCAAGGATTACCGTTCGGCCGCGCGGCGGGTCTCGCAAGACAGAGGCGAGATGGGGCGGCAGGCAGTGAGCCGGGTTAACTGCGGTGACGGCGGCTTCGAAGAGCGATCGCAGGAATCGGGATTGTTCATGCATGGCAGGCTCCATCCGCGTGTGGTCCGGCCGGGTTTTCCAAAGGCCTCGTGGGTCCGCCGGACTGCAGTCACATTGTCAAAGGTGATCTTCTTTTCGACAAGCGCAACCCGAATCGGCGTATTCCGGCGGAGTCGTGAGCAATGCCACGATCCCGCGGATGTTACGGTCTGCCGATCGTCACGGACAGGTGTTAGGGAAGGTCAGATCAAGTTGCGTGTGCCATGATTTGCGTAGGAGTCGCGGATTGGATGGTGAGCCATGGCCCAGGCAAGCTTTGCGGAACTGGAGCACGACTTGAAGAAGCGTCGGACGCGGCGTGAGTTGTTCCTTGAGAAGATGAACAGGCTGGTTCCCTGGGAGCGGCTGGAGCGACGGATCGAGCCGTTCTATACCGAAGGCGGGGCGCGGGCGGTGCCCGTATCCGCTGTCGGTGATGCTGCGCGTTCACTGCGTGCAGCTGTTCTACAATCTGAGCGACCCGGGGATGGAGGACCTGCTCTACGAGGTGGAGTCGGTGAGGCGTTTCGTCGGGCTGCGCCTGACGGCGGCGCTACCCGACGAGACCACCATCCTGAACTTCCGGCATCTGTTGGAGAAGCACGGCCTGCGCGAGGGTCTGTTCGAGGAGATCAATGCACACTTGGCGTCGCGCGGCCATCGGCTGCGCACGGGGAGGATCGTTGACACGAGCCTCATCGCCGCGCCGTCGTCGCCGAAGAACCGGCGCCGCGCACGGGACCCTTAAGAGGCATCAGACGAGGAAGGGTAAGCAGTGGTCTTTCGGGATGAAGGGGTCCATCGGGGTGGACGCCGGGTCGGGTCTGGCGCACAGCTTGACGACGACGGCGGCCAACGCAAGCGACGTGACGCAGGCGGGAGCGCTGCTGCATGGCGCTGAGACGACGGCGTGGGGCGACGCAGGCTACCAGGGGATTATATACATAGATTGACTCTCCTTCAGTTTCCGAGAAAGGTTGAACAGGAAATTCCCACATCCCGAGAACGTTCCTCCAAAAACAACTTGGTGGGCTGCATACGCTTATAGTTGGCAAACATCTTCCCGGCATCCTGAGACATTGCACCAGAGTCAACTTATGTATGTAATCCCCGGCTACCAGGGGGTGGAAGAAGCGTCCCGAGCACCGGGATGGCGGTGTCGAGTAGCGTGTGGCGATGAAGCCGGGCCGGCTGCTGGCGGAGAGTGGCGCCGAAGAGGCTGCCGAGAAGCGCAAGGCGTCGGTGCGGGCGAAGGTGGAGCATCCGTTCCTGTACGTGAAGCGGCACTTCGGCTACGCCAGGGTGCGCTACCGGGGCGTGGCGAAGAACAGGCAGCGCATCGCGTTGTTGCTGGAGGTCTCGAACCTGCTGATCGCCGGCCGCCACGTGACGGGGTGACAGGGGAGCAGTCTACCCGGCGCTGGCGGGACGGCGGGGAAGGAGGCGAATCGACGCGGCTATCGCCCGCTCGCTCCGTATCCCGTGACAAGAGCAGTCCCCGGCCTGTCGGCAATATCGTCGAGCTTCAAATCCAAGCCGCCTCCCCCCTCCCCCTCGAAGCTGCAGAGATAGGGTTGTTCAGACTTTCCTTAGATAGTGTCGTCACGAAATACCAGCCCAGAGCGCCAGACACCGGATCTGCACCGCGGCAAGAAACGATGCGGCATTCTTGGCGTATCGCGTGGCAATCCCACGCCAACGCTTGAGCCACAGAAAGGCGTTCTCCACCAAATGCTGGCGCCGGTAGAGATGGACATCATACGCTCCGGGGTGCTTGCGGTTGCGCTTCGGCGGAACCACTGGAATGACTTCATGCTCCTCACAATAAGACAGGATGGCAGTCGTGTCATAGGCCTTGTCCGCCAACAAGGACTCGGCATCTATCCCTTCAATCAGCTCGACCGCTTGACTGCAATCTTCTGCCGTCCCCTCGGTCACCAACACTCGCACCGGCATCCCATGCGCGTCCACAGCCAGGTGCAGCTTCGTGTTCAGCCCCCTTTTGTGCGACCCATCGCCTGATTGCCGCCGACCGCACCGCTCGCATGGGGATGGACCTTGAGATGACTGGCATCAATCATCAGCCACTCATAGTCCGGCTCATCCACCAGATGCTCTAGCAACGCCCCCCAGAGCCCCTTGTCCCGCCAGCGACAGAACCGACGATGGGTATTTTTCCAGTCTCCATAGTCCGGCGGCAAATCACGCCAGGGAGCGCCGGTACGCAGAATCCAGAAGACAGCATTAATGAACCGTCGATTATCCTGCGCCACCCCACCCCAACTTCCCGCTCGACCAGGCAGATGAGGCTCCAGCAACAGCCAGACCCTGTCCGAAATGTCGTGACGCCGATGAGCCAATCCCATGAGTCGCCTCCAAGAACCATCGAGTGAATTCGACAGATAGTACAGATAAACATCACTCATGACGACACTATCTAGTAGATTGGTTTCAATGTTTGAAACCCTCTTTTTCTTGCGGCGATGATGGTATCGGGATCGGCGGTCCAGACGAAGGGCTTGGCTTCGGTGGTGTCGTGTTCGTCGATGACGCGGCGGATGGCATCCTGGAGTTCGCGTACGGAGCGGAAGACGCCGTATTTGAGACGGCGTCGTGTCAGCTTGGCGAAGACGCCTTCGAGCGCGTTCAGCCACGCGCTCGAGGTGGGGGTGACGTGGAAGGTCGAGCGCGGATGGCGTGCGAGCCAGACCCGGACTTCCTTGTGCTTGTGAGTAGCGTCGTTGTCGAGGATGGCATGGACCGGGACGCCGGCGGGTATCGTGCGCGCGATGCGGTTGAGGCAGCTCGGGAACTCCTGGTGGCGATGCCGACTGGCGTGCTGGCCGATGACCGTGCCGTCGAGCACGGTCAGGGCGGCAAACAGCGTCGTCGTGCCGTTGCGCTTGTAATCATGTGTCATGGTGGCGCCGCGGCCTTTCTTCAGCGGCAGGCCGGGCTGTGTGCAGTCGCGGGCCTGACTGTGCGACCTGTCATCGATCGACAGCACGACCGCGTGAGCCGGCGGCGCAACGGAGAGGCCGACGATGTCGGTCAGCGTCTCGAGGCAGGCGGGATCGTTCGAAAGCGTGAACGGCCGCCAGCGGTGCGGCATCAGGCCATGCGGCTGCCAGACCGCCCATACCCTCGAAGCGGCAACCCCCACAGCCTTCGCCATCGCCCGCAGCGTCCAGTGGGTCGCCGCGTGAGGCGGCGAGGTGTGGGTCAACCCGACGATCTTCGCCACCGGCTCAGGAGCCGGAGGCGTCTTGCCCGACGGACGCGTCTTGTCCCGCAGAAGTCCGTCCACACCCTCTTCCATAGAAGCGGTCCTGCCAGCGCCAGACACTGTTCTTCGCCTTGCCGGTCTCTCTCATGATGGCCACTGCCGAGCCCGTCGTCGCTCAGAAGACCGATGCGCGCCCGTCAGACGTGCTTCTGCGGGCTCTTCGGGTCCGAGACAACCGTTTCAAGGCGATGCCGGTCGCCTGAAGTGAGCGTGAATGAAACACCAGGGCGCATCTTGCAGACCTCCATGATCGACAAATCAGAAGAACATAATAACGGATATACTTGTAACGATCTATCCAACTAGGGATTGTCTGAACAAGTTGGTTTTGGCACAATTGGTTTATTGGTGACGGAGTGGAGTGCAAGCCCTGGAGCAAGCGACGTTTGCGGAGCTGGAGCACGACCTGAAGACGCGTCGGACGCGGCGCGAGGTCTTTCTCGAGACGATGGACGGGCTGGTTCCCTGGGAGCGACTGGAGGCACGCATCGAGCTGTTCTACCCGAAGGCCGGGCGCGGTCGGCGGCCCTATCCGTTGAGCGTGATGCTGCGGGTGCACTGCGTGCAGCTGTTCTACACTCTGAGCGACCCTGGGATGGAGGATCTGCTCTACGAGGTGGAGTCGGTACGGCGGTTTGTGGGGCTGCGCCTCTCGGGTGCGCTGCCTGACGAGACGACGATCCTGCATTTCCGCCACTTGCTGGAGACGCATGGTCTGGGTGAGACGCTGTTCGAGGAGATCAACGCACATCTGGCCTCTCTCGGACACCGCTTGAGCAAGGGGACGATCGTGGACGCGAGTCTCATTGCCGCGCCGTCGTCGACGAAGAACCGCAAGGGCGAGCTGGCCCCGGAGATGCAGCAGACGAAGAAGGGCAATCAGTGGCATTTCGGGATGAAGGCGCACATCGGGGTGGATGCGCAGTCGGGCTTGACGCACAGCGTGGAGACGACGCCGGCGAACGTCTCGGATGTGGCGACCGCGCACGTGCTGTTGCACGGGGGCGAGGAGCAGGTGTGGGGTGACGCTGGCTATCAGGGGGTGGACAAGCGCGCGGAGAACCGGGACACGGACGTGGACTGGGAGGTGGCGCTGAAGCCCGGCAAGCGCCGGGGGCTGGACAAGACGGGCCCGGAGGCGGCGGAGAGGCGCAAGGCGTCGGTTCGGGCCAAGGTGGAGCATCCGTTCCTGTATGTGAAGCGCCACTTCGGCTACGCGAAGGTGCGCTATCGGGGGCTGGCGAAGACCACGCAACGCATCGCCGTGCTGCTCGGGCATCGAAATCTCCATTTCCTGGCGCGACAACACGTCCCCGATGGGCTCTGGCGTTTCACCCACGGGTCACGCCACCCGTATACCCGGAAAAACGGGGTTGTTCAGACTTTACCTTAATGGAGTCGCTCGAGGCCAGCTTCGCACCAGGTAAACCGGTTTGCGAAATTCTCGCTATCCGCGGGCCTTCTTCAATATGGCGTGGAGAGCGTCACCTCGCCAATATCGTGATGGTTTGTCTGCTGTCCCCAATCAGAAAAATCTACCTAATTACCCTCGAATCTAAGCAGTATTTAATATCGAATACTGCCATGTAATTTGATGATAGAAAAAGGACATTCACATGGTGCGCAACCCAGTGCAGTTTCAGAAAGGAATCAGCCTCAACGCGTTCCTCTCGCTCTACGGCAGCGAAGACCAGTGCTTCGACGCCCTCTTTCAATGGCGATGGCCGAACGGCTTTCTGTGCCCACACTGCGCCCATGACCGGTGCTGTCAGCTGAACACCCGAAAGCTCCAGCAGTGCAACCGCTGCCATCGCCAGACCTCCATCAACCGGGACCATCTTCGAGGCCACCAAGCTGCCCCTGACGGTGTGGTCCCAGGGCATCTCCTTCATGACCCAGGACAAGATAAGGTACATCGGCGATGACGCTGCACCGCCAACTCGGCATCTCCTACAACGCCGCCTGGCGCATGCGCCACACGCTGATGCAGGTGATGATGGAGCGCGACCGAGAGCACCCGCTCGGCGGGTCGGTCCCACGCGACGATGCCTATCTCGGGGGCGAGCGCAGCGGCGGCAAGCGCGGGCGGGGCGCGCCGGGCAAGACCCCGTTCGTCGCCGCGGTCGAGACCCATGAGGCGGGACATCCGCAGCGGGTGACGCTCACCGTGGTCGAGGGCTTCCGTCTCACTGAAGTCGCCGCCTGGGCGCAGCAGCACCTGAGCCCGGGCACGCAGGTGCTCTCCGATGGACTGACCTGCTTCAATGGTGTGACCGCGGCAGGCTGCGTGTATGAGCCGATGGTGACCGGCGGCGGGAAAGCTGCGGTCGAGCGTCCCGGGTTTCGTTGGGTGAACACGATTCTCGGCAACATCAAGAGCGCCTTGCGTGGCACCTGTCGTGCGATTCGTCCCAAGTATGCCCAGCGCTATCTGGCGGAGGTCGTGGACCGGGTTAATCGTCGCTTCGACCTGCCCGAGATCATTCCGGATTGGTCTACGTGGCGCTGCAGACATCGCCGATGCCGGAGCGGCTACTCAAATTGCGCTTAGCTTGAGTGGGAATCAAGGAAAATCTATGCTCAAGCCGGATCTTCTGACCCGATGCGGAGTCCGAAATGCAACAGGGGTCGTAACAAGTGAGGCCCTCCGATGGGGAATAGTGTATCGAGCCGGTGGTAGAAGGCTTTGGTTCCGGATATGCTGACGATCCGCAATCGTGCGGCCGCCACGGGTTGTGGGGACACGAGCCTGTGCGGCTTTCGGCCTGTCAATTCACGACAACCGGTCGTGCGCCGCCGCAAGGAATATTGCGGCTGCTGGTTCGAACAAGTCCGCCCGAAGGCATCAAGGGACCCGCGCCCTGTGTTACGGTGCCCATCATCACCTCCACAAAATTGCAGATTGTTCGTAGAGACCGAGGGTATGACTCGGAGTCTAGTGTCAGGAGTGACTGCAGGCCATCAGACAGGCATCGCCGTAGGAAAAAAACCTGTACTGCCGATCGATGGCATGGCGATAGGCCTCGTAAATACGCTCCCTCCCGGCAAAGGCCGAGACCAGCATCAACAGGGTCGAGCGCGGTTGGTGAAAGTTGGTCAGAAGCGCGTCGACCACCTTGAACCGGTAACCGGGGACGATGAACAGATCGGTTTCGCCGGAGAACGCGTTCAGGCCGTTATTGCTGGCCGCGGTTTCGAGAATCCGCAGGCTCGTCGTGCCGGCTGCGACAACCCGACCGCCAGCCGTCCGGCAGGCCCGGATCGCATCGACAGCCGGCTGGCTGACCTCGCCCCACTCGCTGTGCATGACATGTTGCTCGGTGTCAGCCGCCGTCACTGGCAGGAAAGTTCCCGCCCCCACATGCAGGGTGACTGTGGTCTGGCAGGCGCCGCGCGCAGCGATTGCGGCAACCAGGTTCGACGTGAAATGCAAGCTTGCCGTTGGTGCGGCCACCGCGCCGTCACGGGTTGCAAAGATCGTCTGATAATCCGCGCGGTCTGCTGCTGCGCCGTCCGGCTGCCGCCGTATATAGGGAGGCAGCGGCATGCGGCCGATATCGTGGAGCTGCTTCAGCAGCGTCATGTCGGGGACAGCGAAGTCGAGTTCGACTTCACCGCCGTCGCGTCTCACGACCTTCGCCGACAGGCTGTCGGCGAAGGCGATGGTGTCACCCCGGCGCAATTGTTTTGCCGGCCGGGCGAAGGCGGCCCACCGGCCGGGCCCGAGCCTCTTGTGCAACGTGACCTCGACCACCGCGGAGTCACGGTGGCCGTCGAGCCGAGCCGGGATCACTCGCGTGTCGTTGACCACCAATAGATCGTTCGGCTGGAGCAGAAGGGGGAGGTCGCGAATCGTCCGATCACAAAATCTATCACCGGTCATGTCGAGGAGGCGGGCACTGTCGCGCGGCCGAGCCGGGTATTTGGCGATCAGCGTTTTCGGCAAATCGTAGTCGAAAAGATCGACACGCATGCGTCAGACGGTGCCTGGGTCCGGTTCCAGCCGAAGATGATGCTGCAGGCGCAGAACCAGAAACCGGAACGGAACGAGTAACACGGCTGCCATGAGCAGCTTTGCCAGGAAATCGCCGACGGCCCAACTGTCCCATGGTGTGTCGGTGCCCGCGAAGGCAAGACTGTAGAATAGTGCGGTATCGACGGCCGACGCGAGCACGGTCGAGATAAGCGGTGCCTTCCACCAGGTCGATTGGCGCAGGTGGTCGAATATGGCGACATCCAGCAGTTGCGCAGCCAGGAAGGCGCTGCCGGAAGCCAGGGCGATGCGGGGGTTGGCGAAGATCAGCGATAGCACGACACCTGTCACGAAACCGGCATAAACAACACGGCGCGCGGCCGCGGGCCCGAACAACCGGTTGGTGAGATCGGTCACGAGGAATGCGAACGGATAGGTGAAAGTACCCCAGGTCAGCCAGTCATTGATCGGATAACCGATAGCGATATTGGAGGCCAGAACCACCAGGCCCATGGCCACGATGCCGGCAATCATGCTGTTGGTCGTGGCACCCTGCACGGTGCTCATTCTCCGCTCGCAATGTTGTGGGTTGGCGCTTCATAGGGTCGGCTGTGGCGACTGTCAAACGGTTTTGGACGAGCTGCCGCGACCGCTCCGTCTTGCACATGTCAGGCGGGTTACCTACACTCCGCGTCGTCTTCCGGAACCACGGAGAAGGGGGTCACGTGCCGACAGCACCATCACGCAATCTGGATATCCTGCGGTATCGGGACCATCACCAGATGATGCACCGCATTCGCGCTTTCGAAGAGACCGCGGCGCAGGCCAATGAAGATCGACTGGTCCTTGGCGCCATTCATCTCTCGATCGGTCAGGAAGCGGTCGCTTCCGGCGTGTGCCGTAACCTCCGCGACGGTGATTATCTGCTGTCAACGCATCGGGGTCATGGCCATGCCCTTGCAAAGGGTGCCGATCCGACGGCGATGATGAAAGAACTGCTGGGTCGCACAGGTGGAGTCTGCCGGGGCAAGGGCGGCTCCATGCATATTGCGGATTTCGGGGTCGGGATGCTCGGAGCCAACGGGGTTGTCGCGGCCAATATCAATATCGCGGCCGGTGCGGCGCATGCGATCAAGCTGCGCCGGAGCGACGTCATTGCCTGCGCGATTTTCGGCGACGGTGCGATTAATCGCGGACCGTTTCTGGAGGGCCTTAACTGGGCCGGCGTGTTTGCCCTGCCGGTGTTGTTCGTTTGTGAAAGCAACGGGTTCGCCTCGACTACCCGAACCGATGCCATGACGGCAGGAGACGGTGCCGCGGCCCGAGCGCGAGCGATCGGTATTCCGGCCGAAGAGGTCGACGGCAACGATGTCGTCGCTGTTGACGAGACCGTGCGCATGGCGGTCGCCGCTATCCGTGACGGTGGTGGCCCGCGCTTTATCCTTTGCAAGACCTATAGATTGCATGGTCATACGGCGTCGGATCCGGCGACATACCGGACTGCGTCCGAAGTTGCGGCGGCGTGGGAAAACGATCCGATTGAACGGTGCGCGGCGCAGCTGCGTGTCGCCGGCGTCGATCCGGACGGACTGACATCGCATCGCCAGGAGGCCGTCGCCGAAATGACTAGCGCCTATAACGCCGCGAAAGCGGCCCCCTGGCCTGATCCGGCGCTCGCCTATTCCGACGTTCAGGACATCGGCGATCCGCGCGAAGGGGCATACTGATGGCGATCATGACCTATGTCGAAGCCGGCAGATCGGCGCTTGCGGAAGAAATGCGGCGTGATCCTCTGGTCTGGGCGGTCGGCGAGGACCTCGGTCGCGGCGGCGTGTTCAGCCAGTATGACGGCTTGCAGGAGGAGTTCGGGTCGGAACGGATTTCCGATGCTCCGATTTCCGAAGCTGCGATCATGGGCGCCGGCGTCGGTGCGGCGATGGCCGGAACCAGGCCGGTCATCGAGATGCGTTTCGCGGACTTTGCGCTCTGCGCGGTTGATGAATTGATCAACCAGGCCGCAAAGGCCCGTTACATGCTTGGCGGTCAGACCAGAGTCCCGATGGTGATTCGCGAGCCGATGGGAATGTGGCGCTCTTCGGCGGCACAGCACAGCCAGTCTCTGGAAAGCTGGTACACGCATATTCCCGGTCTCGTCGTCGCGGTGCCGGCAACGCCGGCCGACAACAAGGGTTTGTTGAAGGCGGCGATCCGTTGCAATGATCCGGTCGTTTATTTCGAACACAAGAACAGTTGGCAACTCGAAGGCGAAGTCTCCGACGGCGATGTGGTGATTCCGTTAGGCAAGGCCCGGATCGAACGGCGCGGCTCGGATATCACCATTGTGGCCTGGTCGGCACAGGTCCAGGTCGCGGCCGATGCGGCGGCCCGGCTTGCAGAGGACGGCGTGTCGGCCGAGGTCATCGACCTGCGCACGCTCTGGCCATGGGATCGCGAGGCGGTCATCGCATCGGTGGAAAAAACCGGGCGACTGCTGATCACCCATGAAAGTGTTTCCGTTGGCGGCTTTGGGGCCGAGGTGGCTGCGACCGTGGCGGAGCATTGTTTCGGCGCATTGAAGGAGCCTGTTCGTCGCCTCGCGGCGCCGCGGATTCCGGTGTCCTATGCGCCTCCTCTCGAGGATCAGGTTAGGGTCACTGTGGACATGATCCTCGCTATGGTGCGTCGAATGGTGACGTAACGGGCTGCCGGCTGCCCAGGGCAGCCGCAGTCCGCAACGGAAACAGAAGGACAAGCTCATGGCAAATCGTGTTCTCGACGATCGTGTCGTCATTGCCGATACGGTGACCAAGCTGGGCCCCGAATGCGATGGTCGAGTTGTTCTCGGCGGGTCGCATGGCGGCGTCTATGCAGCATATCTGGCGGTCAAGGCGCAGGCGCGCGGCGTCATTCTCAACGACGCGGGGTGCTGCAAGGATGACGCAGGAATTTCCGGTGGAGCCTATTGCCAGGACCTGGATATCCCCTACGCAACGGTCGGCACCATGTCCTGCCGGATCGGCGATGGCGAAAGTTGCGCTGCTGACGGTCTCATTTCATTCGCCAATCCTCTGGCTCTGGCACTTGGTGTTGTCATCGGCATGCCGGCTCTCGCGGCGGCGGATCTCATGACAAAAGCCGAGCGGTCCGGCAAGACGGCCCCTGCTTATGCCGAGGCGCGCAAGGAATTGCCGGCCGTGCCTGGCGAACGCACGATTGTTCTCATGGATTCCATCTCGCTTGTGACCGACGACGATGTCGGGCGCATCGTGGTCTCGGGCAGTCACGGCGGCACCCCGCACGCGGACCCGGTTGCCGCATTACGGGTCGATGCATTTGCCGGGTTTTTTCACGATGCCGGCGGCGGCCGCGACGATGCTGCGCTCGGCCGTCTGGCGCCGCTGGACAGCCGGGGCATCATCGCTGGGACCGTTGCCTGCATGTCGGCGCGTATCGGTGACGGCGAATCGGTCTACCGCGACGGCGTCCTGTCGCATCTGAACGCCAAGGCCGCCGCCGTCGGGGCGAAGGCCGGCATGCCAGTCAAGGACTTTATCGCCGCCCTGATCCACCAATGACGGAGAGCTACCATGGCGCAATACGGCAAGGGCATGCTGATGACCTTCACCCAGCCGGCGGCTGGTGCGGAAGAGGATTTCAACGAATGGTACAACCGCGAGCATATCGACGAACGGGTCTGGTTGCCGGGGTTTCATCGCGCCCGCCGCTATGTGGATTGTGACGGCGATGCCAAGATCAGGTACTTCGCGACCTACGAGACCGATGTGGTCGAACAGCTGTGCGATCCAGACTACATGAAGTTGCTGGCCGACCAGTCCGACTGGTCGAAAAGGGTGATGAAGACCTTTACCGACTTCGATCGGGTGACAGCCCGCGTCACGGTCGATCTGACTCACGGTTTTGCTGGCGCCTGCGCTTTCGCCCGGTTCTTTCCCGCGCCTGACGTCATGGATCGCCTTCGCAGCCATCTCAAGGACGATCTGTTGCCGGCTCTCATCGCGCGTCCTGGCATGATTGGCGGCCTGCTCGCCGAGAATGATCTCGATGTCGTGAATGAAGGACGCAGAGCCCAGGGCGTGGCAATCCCGGGGAATGAAACGCCGCAATGGATTGTCCTGCTCGAGGGCCAGACCCCCCGTGACACTCGGGCAGCCTTGCGGGCCGGTTTCGATGCCGGCTTGCCGGACTACGGCGTTCACGCCGGGGCGATTGATCGCGGCAATCATGTTCTGATGTTCGGCAACAACCGCTGAGCCGTCGGAACAGTTTCAGCCAACATTGTGCAGCGGGTTTGATGACGCTTCGCTTTACCGTAGAGGCAACCGTCGGGTTCGCCCGGCGCGCGCGCCTCGAAACCGCCCATGGTACGATCGACACGCCGGCCTTCATGCCGGTGGGTACGGCCGGAACCGTCAAGGGTATGTTGCCGGACTCTGTGCGGACGACGGGCGCCCAGATCCTTCTCGGAAATACCTACCATCTGATGCTGCGCCCTGGTGCGTCCAAGGTCGCGGCGCTCGGCGGTCTGCACCGGTTCATGGGGTGGGATGGACCGATCCTGACAGATTCAGGCGGTTTTCAGGTGATGTCGCTTGCGGCATTGCGCAAGCTCGACGAGACCGGTGTCCGGTTTCGGAGCCATATCGATGGCAGCATCCACATGCTCTCGCCGGAGTCCGCCGTTGAGATCCAGCGCCAGTTAGAGGCCGACATCACGATGGCGTTCGATGAGTGCACGCCATTTCCGGCGACCCACGAACAGGCGGCAGAGTCGATGCGATTGTCGATGCGTTGGGCCAAGCGTTCGAAGGCGGCATTCGATGTTCGCGCCGGGTATGGCCTGTTCGGTATCGTTCAAGGCGGTGTGTTCGAAGATCTCCGGCGTGAATCAGCCGCGACGCTGATCGACATGGGGTTTGACGGTTATGCGGTTGGCGGCCTCGCTGTCGGAGAGGGGCAGGACGCGATGCTGCGGATTCTTGATGTGACGACAGCCGTACTCCCGGACGATCGCCCGCGCTATCTGATGGGGGTTGGCAAGCCGTCGGACCTTGTCGAATCGGTGCGGCGCGGCATCGACATGTTCGATTGTGTGCTCCCGACCCGGTCCGGGCGCACCGGACAGGCATTCACGCGTCGCGGTCCTGTCAATCTTCGCAATGCGCGCCATGCCTCCGATCCGCGTCCGCTTGAGCCGGACTGTGGATGCCCGGCGTGCCGCCAGTTTACCCGGGCCTATCTGCATCATCTGGTCAAGGCCGGCGAGATACTTGGCGCCATGCTGTTGACCTGGCA
This sequence comes from Thalassobaculaceae bacterium, assembly GCA_963422445.2. GTDB lineage: Bacteria > Pseudomonadota > Alphaproteobacteria > Thalassobaculales > Thalassobaculaceae. The sequence continues at coordinate 5,027,489 of OY729512.2, read as the reverse complement.
CAATCTGCACTACTACCAGCGCCTGATGGCCGGCGTGCGCGCGGCGATCGCGGCGGGGCAGCTGGAGCCGTTCGCGGCGGCGTTTTACGACCAGCAGGCCGAGGGCGATGTGCCCGCGCTCGGGGTTTCGGCGGAGCGGCCCGATGAAGCAGCGAATCCGCGACAAGGCTCTTGATCTGAAATTCGATGCCGTCGGCTTCGCGGCAGCGGCTGTCGGTGCGCGCGAACAGGCCCGGCTTGATGCGTTTGTCGCGGCCGGCGAGCATGGCGATATGGACTGGATGGCGCGGACCGCCGTGCGCCGTCGTGACCCGAAAGCGCTGTGGCCCGCCGCGCGCAGCGTGGTCGTGCTGGCAGCAAATTACGGACCGACGCGTGATCCTCTCGAAGACATCGACGCGAGGGACAGGGGTAATATCTCGGTCTATGCCCGGAACCGTGACTATCACGATCTCGTTAAAAAACGCCTGAAACGGTTCGGTCGCTGGTTTGGCGACACATTCGATTGTGACTTGAAGGTGTTTGTCGATACCGCACCTGTGCTCGAGAAACCCTTGGCGCAGGCGGCTGGCGTCGGCTGGCAGGCCAAGCACTCAAATCTGGTCAGCCGTCGGTTCGGATCCTGGCTGTTCCTTGGTGAGCTGTTCACGACGTTGCAGATCGAGCCTGACGAGCCGGGCCGTGATCATTGCGGATCCTGCCGCAAATGTCTCGATATTTGCCCGACGGATGCTTTTCCGGCGCCTTACACGCTGGATGCGACGCGGTGCATTTCCTATCTCACAATCGAGCACAAGGGGCATATTCCGATTGCCTTTCGGGCGGCGATCGGTAACCGGATTTACGGCTGCGACGATTGTCTGGCCGTTTGCCCGTGGAACAAATATGCCGTTGCGACGCGCGAAGCGGCTTTCGTGCCTCGGGCCGACCTCGACTTGCCGTTGTTGCAATCCTTTCTCGATCTTGACGATGCGGGGTTCCGTGCCCGTTTCAGCGGTTCATCGATCAAGCGGATCGGCCGCGACCGGTTTCTCCGGAATGTGCTGATCGCCTGGGGTAATGCCGGGGGCGCGATGGTCGTGCGAGCCCATCTGGCGTTGCTGTCGGACGCGTCGCCTCTGGTTCGTGCCGCGGCCGTCTGGGCGCTTGGACAGATCGCCGGTCCAGAGCGGACGCGGAGGTTGGCGCAGGCTTGCCGTCCGGTCGAGACGGATGCCGTGGTCCGCAGGGAATGGCGCCTTGCCTGTGGCGAACCGGTCGGGCCCGATGATCCGGGCGGCGGCGAATTAAAGCGGGGACATGAGGATGGATACTGATGACTTCCGGAAACACGCCCATGCCATGGTTGACTGGATGGCCGATTACATGGACGGGGTCGAGGCCTATCCGGTCCGGGCGCAGACGGCTCCCGGCGACATTGCGGCGCAATTGCCGGAGACGCCGCCGGAGTCGGGCGAGGCGATGGAAACGATCTTCGCCGATTTCCGATCGATTGTTCTGCCGGGGATGACACATTGGCAACATCCCGGATTTTTCGCCTATTTTCCGGCCAATTCCAGCCCGCCCTCGGTGCTGGCGGAGATGCTGACCGCGGCCATGGGCGCGCAATGCATGCTCTGGCAGACCAGTCCGGCGGCCACGGAGATGGAAACCCGCATGCTCGACTGGCTGCGGATGATGACCGGACTTCCCGACGGATTGCATGGCGTGATTCAGGATTCGGCTTCCGGCGCCATCCTCTGCGCTCTGCTTACGGCGCGTGAGCGCGCGACTGGCTGGACCGTGAATGCAGATGGTCTGGTCGGAACCAGACCGGTTGTCGTCTACGCGTCCGAGCAGGCGCATTCGGCGACCGAGAAAGGTGCGAAGATCGCCGGATACGGCAAGGCGAACGTCCGTCTGATTGAAACCGATGATCGATTCGCCATGAACCCCGAGGCGCTGGCACAAGCCATCGCGACGGATCGTGCCGCCGGTCGGGTTCCTGCCTGTGTCGTGGCGTCGATCGGAACCACAGGGGTCGGCGCGGTCGACCCGTTGCGCGCGATTGGTGAGATCTGCCGCGCCAACGACGTTTTCCTGCATGTCGATGCAGCATGGGCCGGGGCAGCGCTGATCCTGCCGGAAGAGCGATGGATGGCCGACGGGATCGAACTGGCTGACAGTCTTGTGTTCAACCCGCATAAATGGCTGATGACCAATTTCGACTGTTCAGCCCATTATGTCCGGGATCCCGATGCTTTGGTCCGCACCCTCGGGATTCTGCCCGAATTCCTGAAGAGTCGTGAACAGGGCCGTATCATCGACTATCGGGACTGGAGCATTCCGCTTGGGCGGCGGTTCCGGGCGTTGAAGCTCTGGTTCGTCATCCGCTCTTATGGCGTCGGCGGCCTGCGCGCGATCCTGCGCCTGCATATCGCTCTCGCGCGGGAGGCAGAAGAGCTGGTTGCGGCCGACCCGGATTACGAGATCGTGGCGCCGCGCTCGCTTGCGCTTTTCAATTTTCGTTACAGACCTTCGGGGTTTGCGCCGGGGGCGGAGCTCGACCGGCTCAACGAAATCCTGCTGCACCGTCTGAACGACAGCGGGTCGGTGTATTTTACCCAGAACCGGGTTCGCGACGCCTATGCGATCAGATGGTCGATCGGGCAGACGAGCACCGACTACCGTCATGTCGATGCGGCATGGCATCTGGTTCGCAAGACCGCGCGAGACATTCTTCCACGGCCGGCCGCCGGTTGAGTTTAGCCGGCTGCGGTTGCCACGGATTATGGCCACCGTTCATGCACTGCCGGGGACGATGCCGTCAGGAAGAGTCTCGACAAGACGACAGATATCGCCCGGCCGTGTCAGCCAGATACGGTCTTGGTGAGTCAGGATGTGCCGGAATGCACGGCGCAATTCGCGTATCCGGTAGGGACGGCCCACCACGAACGGGTGGAGCGAGATCGGACAGACAACCGGGTGCCCGTCCCGGTCGGACTGCGTGAGCATCTCGTCGAAGCCGTCGATCAGCATGTCGGTGAAATCGCGCGAGGTGTAACGGTACCAGACGATTCCCCGATTGTCGTTGGCTTCGACCGGATAGGGCATGGCCAGCAGGCGGCCGTTCCGGGTCTTCATCCATACCGGCTGATCGTCCATGGTCCAGTCCATGACATAGCGATAGCCGGCTTCCTGCAGCAGATCCATGGTCGCTGCGCTGTTCGACAGCCAAGGACTCATCCAGCCGGTTGGCGGTTGCCCTTCGTTGCGGGCGATGGTTTCGGTGCAATCGCGAATTAGTCGACGTTCTTCGTCCTCGGACAGCCCGCCCTGTTCATCGGAATTGGTGATGCCGTGGCCGAGAACCTCGTCGCCCCGCGATCTGATGCGGCGGGGGATATCGGGGCAGGTTTCGTAGATTGCGGTGTTCAACTGGTGCTCGGCTGGAAGTTCGAACTCGTCGAGGAGGTCCATCAAGCGCCAGAAGCCGACCCGATTCCCGTAATCGCGCCAGGAATAGATGCTGTGGCTGACGGCCTGGTCCGGTGGCGCAATGGCCGCCCCTTTGCCTTCACCGAAACTGAAGGCTTCGATGTTGATTGCGACATAGACCGCGACCCTGGCGCCATTGGGCCATTCGTACCGCGGTCGCGATGGGAGGCCGGAGTAGAGGTAACGGCCGTGATCCTTCAACATTCCCGGTCTCCCATCATGCTGTCGACAATGCCGATTTCGGCAGAACCACATGGATACCCTTGTTGCCGTTGACGATCTGGGTGACCCGGAGGTCGGCCGCGAGCGAACAGAGGGCGTAGGCCTGGGCGCGATTCAGATTGGTCCGGCTCACAATCAGTGCGATCATCTGCCGCAGTGCCTCGCGTGCCGCGTCGTCGAGATCCTCATCGAAGGCCATGGTGATATAGGCCCGATCAGTCTCGGCCCGCGGCAGGTCGAGACTGATGTCGTCGCGCACGGTCAGGCGAAATCGGCCGCTGAGCGCGGTCTCGATGGCGGTCACGCAGACTTCACCGTCGCCCTGGCAGCCATGACCGTCTCCGGCGGAAAAATTTGCGCCGTCGACGAAGATCGGCAGATAGAGCGTGGTTCCGGCGATCAGTTCCTTGTTGTCCATGTTTCCGCCGTGGGCGCGCGGCTGGATCGAACTGATCATTCCCCAGATCGGCGGCGGCGCGCAGCCCATGACGCCAAAGAATGGCCGCAACGGCAGGCGGGTGCCCCAGGGCAACTCTCCTTCCTGCGCAGCTGAGTCAAGGCGGATTGTCATCCGGGTTGTTTCCTCGAATTCTCCGGGCAAGCCGCCGGCGAGCGGCCGCACGAAATTGTACCCCCAGTCCTGACGCAAGCCGACATCGAGGATGTCGACCTGCAGAACCTGCCCGGCTTTGGCGCCAGCGATACGGATCGGTCCGGTCAGGATGTGACCTTGCATCACCTGGGGGACTTCGGCGTGGATCGTCAGCAATTCGGGAGGGATGTGATACCCATCGCTTGGCAGGGTCTCCGGGCCACCCGAAACGGATTCGATCGTGACGATATCACCGGAGGCGATTTCGAGCACCGGATCGAGGGCGGCGTCGAAGAACCCCCAATGCACTGTCGCCGGAGATGCGGCGAGATGATGGGTTACGCTCATGGTCTGCTCCCTCAGATGACCCGGGTGAAATCCTGTCGGTGTCCGGCCGCAAGCGAACCGGGCGAACGCGCAGCCGCGGTGCCAAGCTCGAAACGGTAATGCATCGGACCCGTTCTGTGGAGCAGGAACTTCTCCTTATTTTCGGCGGCCGAGCGATTTCGACATCAACAAGAGTGCTGTCGCAGGACATGACACCGGTGGCGTCTCCCCGCTAGTGTATTGATCTCTACAGATATATCCATTATTGTGTTCTTCTGATTTGTCGATCACGGAGGTCTGCAAGATGCGCCTTGGTGTTTCATTCACACTCACTTCAGGCGACCGGCATCGCCTTGAAACGGTTGTCCCGGACCCGAAGAGCCCGCAGACGCACGTCTGGCGGGCGCGCATCGTTCTTCTGAGCGACGATGGGCTCGGCAGGATGGCCATCATGAGAGAGACCGGCAAGGCGAAGAACAGTGTCTGGCGCTGGCAGGACCGCTTCTATGGAAGACGGTGTGGACGGACTTCTGCGGGACAAGACGCGTCCGCCGGGCAAGACGCCTCTGGCTCCTGAGCCAGAGGCGAAGATCGTAAGGTTGACCCACACCCCGCCGCCTCACGCGGCGACCCACTGGACGCTGCGGGCGATGGCGAAGGCTGTGGGGGTGCCGCTTCGAGGGTCTGGGCGGTCTGGCAGGCGCATGGCCTGATGCCGCACCGCTGGCGGCCGTTCACGCTTTCGAACGATCCCGCCTGCCTCGAGACGCTGACCGACATCGTCGGCCTCTCCGTTGCGCCACCGGCTCACGCGGTCGTGCTGTCGATCGATGACAGGTCGCAAATTCAGGCACTTGACCGCACACAGCCCGGCCTGCCGCTAAAGAAAGGCCGCGGCGCCACCATGACACATGATTCAAAGCGCAACGGCACGACGACGCTGTTTGCCGCCCTGACCGTTCTCGACGGCACGGTCAGCGGCCAGCACGCCAGTCGGCATCGCCACCAGGCGTTCCCGAGATGCCTCAACCGCATCGCGCGCACGATACCCGCCGGCGTCCCGGTCCATGCCATCCTCGACAACGACGCCACTCACAAGCACAAGGACGTCCAGGTCTGGCTCGCACGCCATCCGCGCTGGACCTTCCACGTCACCCCCACCTCGAGCGCGTGGCTGAACGCGCTCGAAGGCGTCTTCGCCAAGCTGACACGACGCCGTCTCAAATACGGCGTCTTCCGCCCCGTACGCGAACTCCAGGATGCCATCCGCCGCGTCATCGACGAACACAACACCACCGAAGCCAAGCCCTTCGTCTGGACCGCCGATCCCGATACCATCATCGCCGCAAGAAAAAGAGGGGTCCAAAATTTGGAATCAATCCACTAGCGCGCTGTATTTCACGCCAGAATATTCAGGACCGAATTGGCTGTCGAGAATAACCATATCGCGATCTCCACCGCGGGGATAATAGAAAAAATCTTAATATTGCAATGGCGGGGTCCCGACTGAACACAATGACCCCACGCTATAAACAGCGAGTTCATGACAAGAGTTTGGCGATATGGATTCTTGCCAAAAAAAGAGAGAAAAACCCGTTTCTCCGGCGACTTGTTTACGGACTAAATTGTGAAAATGACTTCGCTGTATGTTGTCAAAGCGCCGCTCGACCGACGCTCAAATTTAGCATGGGATCGCCGTGGGAGAAGGGACCTCACAGGTTTTGTCAGAACCTGGTTTTCTGGCGGTGCGCGGCAAGATCTGGAACCTCCGCTCGTAGTTCACGATAGAGATCGCGACATTCGACACGCAGGAGAGGTCGCCGGGGAGGTATCTTCCGTAAACACGGTCCTTACTCTTCGTCGCGGGAGGTGTCGCGGACGTTACGGCCGCGATTTCGGATATGCCAGTTGCAGCGGACCCGTTTGCGGAACTCTCGGGGCCGGCGTCGCAGGGAGCGACCAAGTTCAGCGGGCAGCGGGCCTCGACGCCGGTATCCCTTGTCTTCGCTTTGCAGCATTCGCGTTCAATGCCGAGCGCCTTCTGTCGGGCACACAACCCAGCATGGCCGTCCCGTTCAAGCCCAGAGATATCCATCACCTGATTGTGGTAGAACATTCAGTCCATTCCCGCTGAATTCCATTGATCCAGAGCGCCGTGGCTTTCTATTGCGAAGTTGACCGCGTTATCGCGTTTGTGATCGAAGTCATTGCAAAAAACGGAGCCGAATAGCGTTGGGACCGTGTCGTTCCTGCAATTGCAGAATGCGGAACTGTTTCGGCCGGCATCAAGGCGGTACAGTTTTGGGACTCCGTCCCTGACACCATCGATGCTATCCGACATGACAGGGCGGCCATCTCAAGCCGAACGATATTCACATCGATGCCCATGTGCATGACCGAATGCTTATGATGGGCCCCGGAAACGCTCGTGGACCCGTCTTGCCGAATTTGACGGATTGCATGACAAGAACAGTCTACTATGCGATGATGATGATCTTACGATCAAGATGTGGGAAGGTCGCATCCGGGAGACTTCATGCCGTATTCGCGTTTCCTGTTTCTCAATCTCGGGCACGCCGTCGATCATCTGTTCATGCTGATGTTCCCGGCCGTCGCCGCCCTGGCGGCCGCTGATCTGGGCGCGAGCTACGGTGAGTTGCTGACGCTGGCAACTGGTAGTTTTATTGCCTTTGGTGCCTTCTCGTTGCCGGCGGGCTGGCTGGCCGACCGGTTCAGCCGGGAAGCGATGATGACCGTATTCTTCTTCGGCATCGGTTGCGCGATGATCGCGACCGGCCTTGCTCAGGCGTCTTGGCAGATTGCGGCAACACTGACCCTGGTTGGCATGTTTGCCGCAATCTATCACCCGGTCGGCCTCGCGATGGTATCACAGGGCGAGGGTGATGTCGGCCGCAGGTTGGGGGTCAACGGCGTCTGGGGTAATATGGGGGTGGCCGCATCCGCGCTCTCGATCGGCGCATTCGCTGATCTGGCAGGATGGCGGGAAGCGTTTTTTGTTGCCGGCGGCGCTTCGATCCTGCTCGGGATCGGCTGGGTTCGTATCATCCGCGCGGGCCGCCTTGCCGGTGGCGGGGCGAAGCGGGGCGGGACAACGCCGTCGCTTGACTGGAAGCGCGTACTGGCAGTGGTGTTCCTGACCACGACGATCGGCGGCTTTATCTTCAACGCGATGACGGTATCGCTGCCGAAGGTTCTGGACGACCGGCTTGCCGATTTCGCAATGTCGGCGACCGAAGTCGGAGCGATTGCGTCGCTCGTCTACGCGACCGCGGCATTCACACAGGTGGTGGTCGGCCGCGCGATCGACAGATATTCGATCAAGCCGATTTTTCTTGGACTGATGGCGGGGCAGGCGGTTGCGCTTTATGTCGCGGTATCGGCATCGGGATGGCTGATGGTGGCGGTCGCCGTGATTGTGATGATCTTGGTGTTCGGGCAGATCCCGATCAACGACACGCTGATCGCCCGGCATACGCCGGATGCCTGGCGCGGCCGGGTGTTTTCGGTGAAGTACGTTCTGTCGTTCACGGTGTCGGCGGCCGCGGTTCCCTCGATATCTTGGCTTTACGAATTCGGCGGCGGTTTCCCGTTGATGTTCACGATTGCTGCCGGGGCCGCCGTGGCGATCACGCTCGCGGTCGCTGCCTTGCCGGGACGTCCGGCGGCAGCCGAACCAGCTGGGGCGGGCGATGATTGACAGCCGCGCGGCCCTTTCGCCGGCCCTGATCCGGTCTGGCGCCTGACCGGCACGGCTGCAACCGAGATCGCGCGCACCTATCCGACAGCGGTCTAGCGGCGCTCGGGGCATGTCGGTGTGCATGACTGCACCGCGAAACCATCGTCTTCTGTTTTGCATGCGCCGCGACCACGTCCTGCGGTTGATCGGGACGAAATCGCATGCTTGTGAGCGAATGGCGGCACGTTCATCAGATTAGCCAGCACCCATGTTGCTGCGATAATCGTCTGGAAACCGGGTCAAGAGGCAGGAGGTGGCAGGCAGCGGCGACCAACGCAAGACAAATACTCGCCATGTTGCGCTGCAGGGCCGATGGCGATGAAAAGCAGTTTTATACCATTGCTCTACAGACGGAGGCAGCCGAGGCGAGGCAAGGGCATCGAAGTGTGGCCCAAAATTTGCGGAACGCGGTGGAGAAAGCGCGCGCCAATACCGCCAGCAGACAGACTATTGCTGTTCCGTTCGAGGTCCCCCGTGAGGATCTTGCCGAACTGGTTGAATTACGCGAACCGCTTATGCCCGTGGCTCCGGTGAAACGCACATGTAGCGTTTGGCGTGCCGGGAATAGTCGACATCGGGGGCAACATCGTGTGCCACCGGAGCCACGTGCATAAGCGGTTTACGCGATTCGTCGCATCGACTTGACGATGCCGTATTGTACGACTGGCCGTGAAGTTGGATTGATGATCTCATGGAGAACAGATACGCAGGGATGGGCTGCCCGAACACGGCAAGACGCCGAATTGCCGGATGTTGTTCGTCGGCCCGCCGGGGTCGGGAAAAACCATCACTGCGGAAGCACTCGCCGGGGCGTTGAAAGTGCCGTTGTTTGTAATCCGGTTGGAGGCATTGCTTGCCCGATTCATGGGAGAGATAACGGCCAGATTACGTCTTGTTTTCGATGCAACAGCGCAGCAGCGCGGCGTTTATCTCTTCGACGAGTTCGACGCCGTCGGCGGTTATCGCAACGCGTCGAACGATGTCGCGGAAATGCGCAGAATTCTGAGTTTGTTCCCGGGATTCATGGAGGAACGGAACGCGACGGATAGTCTGTCGGTGCAACAAACCATCCCGGTCTTCTGGATCGTGCCCTGCTAAGGTGATTTGATCTTGTCGTTCTATTCGAAATATCGAATGACGATCAGATAAAGGAAATTGTGAAGGCATATCTTCGGCCGATGAAGTATCCGGATACTGTTTTGAGAGCTTCTTGCAAAATTGCCGGCCCGACCGGTTTTTTGCCTTCTCGAGGCTGATTTTGTTGGTCGAGGGCCTGGGTTTCGGGGCCACCTCGTGGTCTGTTGTGTTTCCACAACAACAAGATACTGAGGAGGTGACCCCGATGACCCTTGGCTCGACCCTATCCGATCTCTGGCGCCGATTTCAAGGGGACCTTTTCCCTGCGTTGGCCGAGGCGGTCGGTCCTCTCCTCGAGACGCACAAGCGCTTCGTGACAGCTCTCGATCTCGTCAAGCTGGAGGGCTTCGTCGGTGAGGCGTGGACCGGTCCGGGTCGGCCCCGGGAGGATCGCCGGGCGCTGGCCCGTGGCGTCATCGTCAAGGCGGTGTGGGATCTGCCGACGACCCGCCACCTGATCGACAGGCTCAAGGTGGACCCGACGTTGTGCCGACTGTGCGGCTGGTCGCGTGTCGCGGAGATCCCGCGTGAAGCGACGTTTTCGCGGGCGTTTGCCGAATGGTCGCAGTCCCGTCTTCCGGAGAGGATGCACGCGGCTCTGGTTGCAGAGACACTGGGCGACGCGCTCATCGGCCACGTGTCGCGGGACTCGACGGCCATCGAGGCCCGGGAGACGCCGGCCCCGACGCCGAAGGCCAGGACGCCGAACCGCAAGGGCGAGGAGAGGACGAAGGAGCCTGGGCGTCTCGAACAGCAAGCGAACGGGATGGATCTCGATGAGATGCTCGACGCGCTGCCGAAGGTCTGCGATCACGGGGCAAAGAAGAATGCCAAAGGGGTCATGGAGGCTTGGCGCGGTTACAAGCTGCCTATCGACACAGCAGACTGCGGGGTGCCGCTGAGTACCGTCCTCACCACAGCCAGGTCGCGATCCCGCTGGCGATGATGACCGCCGGGCGTGTGACCAATCTCTACGATCTCATGGACGCGGCCTATGATGCCAGGGAGATCTACCAGATGAGCGAACGGCTTGGCCATGTGCCGATCATCGATGTCAATCCGCGCCGGGACAAGGACCTCAAGGAGGAGCGAGACCGGGAGGTCCGGGCCCGGCGTGCAATAGGCCATGTCGATCCCGAGACCGTGCGGTTCCGGATCCGGTCCGGTGTCGAGAGGACCAACGCCCGCCTCAAGGATGAGTGTGGCGGGCGCCATGTCCGCGTCCGTGGATATTCCAAGGTCGCCTGCCATCTCATGTTCGGCATCCTGGCCCTGGCGGCTGACCCGTTGATACGTCTCGCCGCCCCATAGCGCGGCTCCGACAACGCATGCCGACCCTTCGCGGCCCTCTCGAAGAGAGTGGCCCGGAGAGGCGTGTCCCGATGTCCACAAAGGTCCCTGTTTGTTCTCATCATCTCTGATGAGACACCGCGAATCCATGGATTCCGACCTCCAGGTGCAGAGGTGACCGGGATCAACCGACCGATCCGGCCTCACCGGACCCTGGGCAGGAATTTTGCAAGAGGTTCGATTGTCTGAACAAGTCGGCTTTGTCACAATTGGTTTCTTGGTGACGGAGTGGAGTGCGAGCCTTGGAGCAAGCGACGTTTGCGGAGCTGGAGCACGACCTGAAGACGCGTCGGACGCGGCGCGAGGTCTTTCTCGAGACGATGGACGGGCTGGTTCCCTGGGAGCGACTGGAGGCGCGTATCGAGCCGTTCGACCCGAAGGCCGGGCGCGGTCGGCGGCCCTATCCGCTGAGCGTGATGCTGCGGGTGCACTGGGTTGCAGCTGTTCTACACTCTGAGCGACCCTGGGATGGAAGACCTGCTCTACGCGGTGGAGTCGGTACGGCGGTTTGTGGGGCTGCGCCTCTCGGGTGCACTGCCTGACGAGACGATGGTTCTGCATTTCCGCCACTTGCTGGAGACGCACGGTCTGGGCGAGACGCTGTTCGAGGAGATCAACGCGCATCTGGCCTCTCTCGGACACCGCTTGAGCACGGGGACGATTGTGGACGCGAGTCTCATTGCCGCGTCGCCGTCGACGAAGAACCGCAAGGGCGAGCGGGACCCGGAGATGCACCAGACGAAGAAGGGCAATCAGTGGCATTTCGGGATGAAGGCGCACATCGGGGTGGATGCGCAGTCGGGCTTGACGCACAGCGTGGAGACGACGCCGGCGAATGTCTCGGATGTGGCGACCGCGCACGCGCTGTTGCACGGGGGCGAGGAGCAGGTGTGGGGTGACGCGGGCTATCAGGGGGTGGACAAGCGCGCGGAGAACCGGGACACGGACGTGGACTGGGAGGTGGCGCTGAAGCCCGGCAAGCGCCGGGGGCTGGACAAGGCGGGCCCGGCGGCGGCGGAGAGGCGCAAGGCGTCGGTTCGGGCCAAGGTGGAGCATCCGTTCCTGTATGTGAAGCGCCACTTCGGCTACGCGAAGGTGCGCTATCGGAGGCTGGCGAAGAACACGCAACGCATCGCCGTGCTGCTCGGGTTCACCAATCTGCTCATCGCTGGGCGCGACGCGACCGCCTGACGTGGGGTCAATCTGTCCGCAGCCGCCGCAAGGCGGCGGGGACGGTCGGCTCGGGCATCGAAATCTCCATTTCCTGGCGCGACAACACGTCCCCGATGGGCTCTGGCGTTTCCCCCACGGGCCACGCCATCCGTATATCCGGAAAAACGGGGTTGTTCAGACATTCCCTAACTTGACGAGAGGTCTCACCGTTCACCACAACGTCTTTATCTGCTTGCAAAATGGTCGCTACGGCGTGTTTTCCCGGCCACCGGCACGGGGTAGCAGGCCCATTGCGACCAATTCGCGTGCGGATCTGCCATTGTCTAGTCAAGTATATAATTCCCCTTCCTTTCCGTGCAACGATTCGGAATCGGCGCGTCCGGATGACACCGCCGCCTCGACGGGACGAGCGTAGCGGTACCGCCGTGCCGATCCATGTTCCGCTGCGGATTGTTACCGGAACCGGCCACGGTAGCTTGCCAGACTCCATCCGGAGTGTTTCGACGGCCGCCGTCCCGGCGCTTGCAGGGCAAACCTGCCAAAATGTCCTCGGATAAGCTGCCGGCAGTTGCCTTTCACGGCCGGTATCAGTAGGAATTCTCATCATGGGCAAGGCTTCAAACAGCGACATCATTTCGCTCGCCGCCGACTTCGACCGTGTCGGCCGTGACGAATGGCTGGTTCTGGCCCAAAAGGCGCTGGCCGGACGATCGATTGACGATGTTCTGACGACGACAACCTATGAAGGCGTGACCCTCAACGCCCTCTATCACCGGGAAGACGCTGCGGGCGGTCCCGATCCGGCCGGCTTTCCCGGGGCGATGCCGTTTACCCGTGGCGCCGCGCTGCCGCAGCGCACGCGTGACGGCTGGGAAATCCGCCAACTCCACGCACAACCGGATCCGGTGGCTGCGAATGGCGAAATTAGGGCCGATCTCTCCGGTGGAGCCCAATCGCTTGTGCTGCGACTCGATCAAGGAGCGCGATGCCTTTCGGAAGACAGGCACGGAAAGGACGGGCTGGTCATCCGCCGGGTTGATGATCTTGCCGAGGCGCTCGCTGGCGTCAACCTTGCTAGGACCGCGATCACCTTACAGGCCGGCGCCGCCGCGCTTCCCGCTGCCGCACTCTTCCTGGCGTTGGCGGATCGGCGTGGCGTCGACCCCGCCGTGCTCACAGGCAATCTGGGATTCGATCCCCTTGCTGCGCTTGCCGCGGACGGTTGGTTGCCAGGACCACTCGACCGACAATTCAAGGCGGCGGCTGCGCTTGCCGGGTGGTGCGTTGCCAACGCGCCGGGACTGCGGGTCGTGTGTATCGACACCGACGTGTATCATTCCGCCGGAGCGACCGAAACACTGGATCTCGCTTTCGCGATGGCCGCGGCGGTCGCTCACCTCAGAGTCATGATCGCCGCGGGGCTCGAAATCGATGACGCCTGTGGTCAGATCGCATTTTCGCTACCGGTCACGACCGACGTGTTTCAGGGCATTGCCAAGTTTCGAGCCGCGCGCCGGCTTTGGGCTCGGATTGCGGAGGCCAGTGGCGCCGATGTCCTGGCCGCGCGATTGCATGCCGTTACCGCGACGCGCAATCTCAGCCGCCGCGATCCCTGGGTCAATCAGTTGCGGGCGACCTGCAGCTGTTTTGCTGCCGGCGTCGGTGGCGCCGACAGTATCACCGTTCGTGCCCATACCGACGCACTGGGCGCACCATTGCCGCTGGCCCGCCGGGTCGCACGCAATATTCAGACGATCCTGGTCCAGGAGGCGTCGCTGGCCCGGGTTGCCGACCCGGCTGGCGGATCCTATTATGTCGAACGACTGAGCGACGAGTATGCCTGCCGGGCCTGGGCCTTGTTTCAGGACATCGAAGCGGCCGACGGCATGGGTGCCGCATTGCTCTCCGGCAAGGTTTCGTCGATGATCGAAACGGCATGGGACGAGCGCGCACGCAATCTGGCGCGACGACGCGACCAACTAACCGGTATTTCAAGCTTTCCGAATCTTGAGGAAGATGCCGGTTCGGTCGCGCTGACCGATCAGGACGCGCTGCGGACGATCGTCGATAGAGGGCATGCTGAAACTGGCGTGGCGGTCCCGGATTACCTTGACATTGCCGCTCTTGCCGCAGCCGCTGACGCTGGTGCCAGCCTCGCTGCGCTGGCCCGGCCGTTGCGCGGCGCAGCCGTGACAATTCCGGCACTCAGGCCGCACCGCCTCGGCGAAGCGTTCGAGGACTTGCGCGATGCCAGCGATGCCTGGCTGGCGGAGAACGGCCGACGTCCCTGCGCCTTCATGGCCTGTCTCGGGACGCCGGCGGACTACACAGCCCGGGCGATGTTCACGAAAAGCTATCTCACCGCCGGAGGTATCGAGGCCCTCGAGACGGAAACCGACCTTGACGGGGTCGCCGCCAGCTGGCAGGCCGGCAGGGCCGATTTGGCCGTGATCTGCTCTTCTGATAGCATCTACGACACGGAAGCTGGACCGGTTGCCTACGCCTTGAAGCAGGCTGGCGCGCCCGTTGTTCTTTTGGCCGGACGGGCAGGCGAACGGGAGGCGGGTTGGCGCGCCGCGGGAATCGATCGCTTCATCCATGTCGGCGACGATACTCTGGCGACATTGCGGGATCTGGCAATAGAGATTGGGATAGTCGAGCGATGAGCGCGATACCGGATTTCACGTCGATTGCCCTGGACGGCGGGAGTAACTCTGCGCCTGAACCTGCGGTCTGGAATGCCGCGGTGGATGCGGTCGGCGTGGAGGACTGCGCGTGGCAGACGCCGGAAGGCATCACCGTGAAGCCGCTCTATACGGCGAGCGATGTCGAAGGCCTGGATTTCCTGGATGGTTGGCCCGGTATCGCGCCATACGGTCGGGGACCGTATCCGACGATGTATGCGACGCGGCCGTGGACGATCCGGCAATATGCGGGTTACTCCACAGCCGAGGAATCAAATGCCTTTTATCGGCGGAACCTCGCGGCCGGACAAAAGGGTTTGTCGGTCGCATTCGATCTTGCCACACATCGCGGCTATGATTCCGATCATCCCCGGGTGGCTGGTGATGTCGGGATGGCCGGCGTTGCGATCGACTCGATCATCGATATGCGTCAACTCTTTGACGGGATACCGCTCGACAAGATGAGCGTTTCGATGACCATGAACGGTGCCGTATTGCCGGTGTTGGCGCTTTACATCGTTGCAGCCGAAGAGCAGGGCATTCCACAGGCCAGACTTTCGGGAACCATCCAGAACGATATCCTGAAGGAATTCATGGTCCGCAATACCTATATCTACCCGCCAGCGCCCTCGATGCGAATCATTGCCGACATTTTCGCGCATATGTCGGTCGAGATGCCCAAATTCAATTCAATCAGTATCTCCGGTTATCACATGCAGGAGGCTGGTGCCACGGCCGACCTGGAACTCGCTTACACCCTTGCCGACGGCGTCGAATATGTGCGGACGGGAATGGCGGCCGGCCTGGATATTGACAGCTTCGCACCGCGCCTTTCGTTCTTTTGGGCGATCGGCATGAACTTCTTCATGGAAGTCGCGAAAATGCGGGCCGCAAGATTGATCTGGGCCCGGTTGATGAAGCAGTTGGGGGCCAAAGACCCGCGTTCGCTCTCGTTGCGGACGCATTGCCAGACCAGCGGTTGGAGCCTGACGGCTCAGGATGTCTATAACAATGTGACCCGCACCTGTATCGAAGCATTGGCGGCAACACACGGTCATACGCAGTCGCTGCATACGAATGCGCTTGACGAAGCTTTGGCATTGCCGACGGATTTCAGCGCCAGGATCGCTCGTAACACCCAATTGCTGATCCAGCAGGAGACCGGCACCTGTCAGGTCATAGATCCCTGGGGCGGCAGTTACTACGTCGAACGTCTGACCCATGACCTCGCGGTCCGGGCCCTGGAGCATATCGGCGAAGTCGAGGGCTTCGGCGGTATGGCGAAGGCGATCGAGGTCGGTGTTCCGAAAATGCGGATCGAAGAGGCTGCGGCCCGGACCCAGGCTCGGATCGATTCCGGCCGTCAGACGATCGTCGGCGTCAACCGGTACCGGGTTGAAGACCCTGAGCAGGTCGAGCTTCGCAAGGTCGATAATGCCGAGGTCCGGCGCCAGCAGATCGAAAAGCTGACGCGCATCCGGGCGGCCCGGAACCCTGATTCAGTCATGGCGACTCTGGATGACCTTACGCGGTCGGCGACGAGCGGCGACGGTAACCTTCTTGCGCTTTCGATCGACGCGGCGCGCGCCGGGGCGACGGTCGGCGAGATTTCCGACGCTCTGGAAAAAGTCTGGGGGCGGCATGTGGCGCAGACAAAGGTCGTCTCGGGGATTTATGGCGGTGAGGTCGGGACTGATACCGGATCTGCGTCCAGGGTTCTGCGGATGGTCGAGCACTTCGAGATGCAGGAAGGTCGGCGACCGCGCATCCTGATCGCGAAGATGGGACAGGATGGCCACGATCGTGGTCAGAAAGTCATCGCCAGCGCCTTCGCCGATCTTGGGTTCGATGTTGATGTCGGGCCGCTGTTCCAGATACCCGAGGAGGTCGCGCGGCAGGCCGTGGAGAACGATGTTCATATTGTCGGCGCCAGTTCGCTGGCTGCCGGGCATCTGACTCTGGTCCCTGAACTTCGCGATCACCTGGCGGCATTCGGCCGCGATGACATCATGATCGTGGTTGGCGGCGTGGTTCCGGCACAAGATTTCGAGGCGCTGATCGCGGCGGGTGCGACCGCCATATTCCCTCCAGGCACCGTCATCGCGACGGCAGCCGAGGATCTGCTGTCCAAACTTGCGGGCCGGCTCGGGCCCGTGTCGGCGGCCTGATGCGGTCGCGCAGGCTTGTGCGGCCGTGTCACGATGGCGATGGCGAGGCCCTGCACAGCAGATGATTACGTTGATGGGGTGTTGGCCGGTAAACGTTCAGTTCTGGGCCAAGCCATCACGCTGATCGAAAGCCGGCACCCGCGCCACAGGAAACTGGCGGACATCGTACTCGAACGGTTGCTGCCGCATTCTGGCCGGGCTGCTCGTGTCGGTATCACCGGCGTGCCGGGTGTCGGGAAGAGCACCTTTATCGAGGCTTTCGGGCTCCGCCTCACGGGGAGCGGTCATCGGGTCGCTGTTCTCGCTGTTGATCCGACCAGCAGCAGGACCGGCGGTTCGATCCTCGGAGACAAGACAAGAATGCAGGGCCTTGGCCGCGACCCTGCCGCCTTTATCAGGCCATCGCCGACATCGGGAACTCTCGGCGGTGTTGCCCGGGCGACCCGGGAGAGCATGATCGTCTGCGAGGCGGCCGGATTTGACGTTGTCCTGGTGGAGACGGTTGGTGTCGGACAGTCGGAAACGACGGTAGCGGAGATGGTCGATTTTTTCCTGGTCTTGATGTTGCCGGGGGCTGGCGATGAACTTCAGGGACTCAAGAAGGGGCTTCTCGAGATCGCCGACATGATCGTGGTCAACAAGTCCGACGGAGATATGGTGGAACCGGCCCGTCAGGCCGCGGCCCAATACCGTCGCGCGCTCGAAATCGTGACACCGGCGCAGCCGGACTGGCGTCCCCATGTCCGCACTTGCAGCGCCGTCTCGGGTTACGGCCTTGCGGAAATCTGGGACGGAATCGAGGAGCACCGGACAGTGCTGTCGAATTCTGGTGCCCTAGCGGCCCGTCGCAGCGACCAGCGGGTATGGTGGATGTGGTCGATGATACGGGATCGTATTATGCTGGCCTTGAGCGATGACGATGCGGTCCGGTCAATACTCGGGGACCTCGAAACCGCGGTCGGTGCCGACCGCATGACCCCCGGAACGGCCGCGGACCGTGTGCTTGAAGTTTTCCGAACGAAGGCGGGGAGAATTGAACGATGACTGTTTTGCCGCCCGCTCATGTTGGAATGACCGTAGACGATGTTGAAACGCCCGCCCTGCTGATCGACCTCGATGCGTTCGAACACAATCTCGGTCTGATGGCGGAAATGGCCTCCGGGTTCGGTATTCGTCACCGTCCCCATGCCAAAACGCACAAATCACCCGAAATTGCCCGGCGGCAGATCGCCGTTGGTGCGGTCGGCCAATGTTGCCAAAAGGTCGGCGAAGCCGAAGTGCTGGCTGCTGGCGGGATCCAGGACATTCTTGTGTCCAACCAGATCGTTGGCCAGCGCAAACTCGACCGGTTGGCCGCGATCGCCCGATACACTCGGATTGGCGTCTGTGTGGACGATGCCGGAAATGTCGATGATCTTGACGTTGCGGCCCGACGGTTCGGATCCAGGATAGAGGTACTGGTCGAGATCGATATTGGTGCCGGCCGCTGCGGCGTCTCGCCAGGTCGGGCGGCGGTCGCACTGGCGCGGAGGATTTCTGGATCGGCGAACCTCGAGTTTGGCGGCCTGCAGGCTTATCAGGGTCGGGCTCAGCATATCCGCGGGTATGGTGAACGCCGGGCAGCGATCATCAAGGCCGGCGATCTGGTCGCGGACACCGTTGAACAGTTGGCGAATGCCGGGTTGAGTTGCCGGCTTGTGACCGGAGCGGGTACCGGAACGTTTCCCTTCGAAGCCGGCACGGGGGTCTGGAACGAATTGCAGGCCGGGTCCTACTGTTTCATGGATGCGGACTATGCCCGCAACATTGATGAGGACGGAACAACCTTCGATACCTTTCGTCAGAGCCTGCATGTACTGGCAACAGTCATGAGTCATCCAACCCGGGATCGCGCGGTTGTCGACGCTGGGCACAAGGCGGCGGCCATTGATTCCGGGCTTCCGGTCGTCGCAGATTTGCCGGATGTGACCTATTCCGGTGCGTCCGATGAACATGGCACCTTGACGGTCGGCAGCAATGCGCCGGCGCTCGCGCTCGGGGACAAATTGCGTCTGGTTCCCGGTCACTGCGATCCGACCGTCAATCTGCATGATTGGTATGTCTGTGTTCGCGGTGGCGTGGTGGAGGCTTTATGGCCGGTTGCGTCGCGGGGCGCGGTGTTCTGACCATTGAAATTGCCGCATTCTGGTGCCACTTGCAGGATTATGACAGGTTCCAATTCCGCGATTGAGACACTATGGACATTGCCGTCAAAAACACTGTTCCGGAAACATCCATCGCCGAGGAGCAGGTCGAGCTTATCGCCGAGTTCGCGTTTTTCGATGACTGGATGGACCGCTACCAGTATCTGATCGATCTTGGGCGCAAGCTGCCGAAAATGCCGGTGGAATATATGCGGGACGAGTTCAAGCTCAAGGGTTGTCAGAGCCAGGTCTGGTTTGTCGGCGAGGTTCGGGGTGAGAGGTTGATTTTCCGGGCTGTCAGCGATGCCGCTATCGTGTCTGGCCTGATCGCCATTCTTTTACGCATCTATTCCAATCGGACGGCACGCGAAATCCTCGACACCGACCCTGCCTTCATCGCCGAAATCGGCCTCGAAACACATCTCAGCCCGACCCGGAAGAACGGTCTCGGCGCGATGCTGAAGGCGATCAGGACTCGCGCGGCTCTTATACTCGAGAGTGGCTGACTGACAGGGGCAGGTCATGAGCGCCATACACCACATCTATCAGGAGAAACTTCTCGCCTATGCTGGCGATATCTCTCGCAACGAGCGGCTGCCGGACCCTGATACCAGTGCGACGGTCGTCTCGCGATCTTGCGGCAGCACCCTGACGGCGGATCTCAAACTCAAGGACGGCGTGATCGTCGACTACGGGCAGGAGGTCGAGGCTTGCGCTCTTGGCAGCGCGTCATCCTCCATTTTTGCTGGAGCCGTGATCGGAAAGTCGGTTGATGAGGTGCGCGGCGTGCGGGCACGAATGTGCAATATGCTGAAGAAGGGCGGACCACCGCCTGATGGTGACTGGGCTGCATTGGCATTGCTCATTCCGGCCCGGTCGTTCGCGAACCGACACCAGTCGATATTGTTGCCGTTCAACGCGACCATCCGTGCAGCCGAGAGGCTCGACAGCCGGATAGCCTGTTGATAAGATGGAGAAGGTCCCGGAATGGGTTGCAAACCGGCATTTTTTTGGCATGAGGGACCGCCTGATTTTGCGGAGGCTCAAGGACATGGAAGACGAGCATTCCGGGAACGGACGGACGCTTGCTGACGATGACGAACTGATTTGCGCAGAAAACGACGCGTGTTATCGGGCGGTGACGGCGGCTTATCATCAACTTCGCGCGCGAGGTGAGTCGGATCGCATCGCCTTTAACTCCGCCCTTGCGGTGTTCCGGCACCACCATCCGGAAATCCCGGCCGCGAACGCGCCATATCTTGTCGCGCAATGGATCGAATGATCTGACCGGTTGTCGGTCCGGTGGATTTGTTCGCATCGTTTGTGACGAAAGCTGTGTCCTGTTGCCAAGAGTGTGGTTCTCGCATGGCGAAGAAAGAATTATTTATTTCCGGTTCGGAGTCCGAAACGCAACAGGGAGTCGTGACAGGTGAGGCCCTCCAATGGGGAATAGTGTATCGAAGTGGCGGCCGGGGGCCAGCCTCTTCGGAGGGAGTCTGACCGGAGCCGCTCGAGCGTCGTAAAACAGGCGCAAACCTGCTCCAGGATCCCCGACCGGGACCACGCATGGAAATAGGTCTGAACCGTCGTAAATGCCGGAAAATCCTTCGGTAATGCCTGCCAACTGCACCCTGTCCAGAGCATGTAGGCGATCGCGTTCACCACTTCGCGTAAGTCCACCTGACGGGGACGACCAAGCCGGCGCGACGGTGGAAGAAGCGGGTCCAGCAAGGTCCACTCGGCATCGGTCAGATCGCTTTCGTAACGCTCCGTCTTACGGCTATACTGCTTCCGGGTAGTCTCGTTCCAGGGCATGATGTGCCCCCATGGTATGAGTGTTTACCCACGACACCATACGAGACCACCCAACCAGTTTTAGGTCAGGCTCTCAGAGAAAAAATGACTGATGGGCAGGGTGCGCCTTCGACATCACGCGCGCGGCCTGGACTACGCCAGACGCGCCCGCCATTCGCACTTTCGCCGTCAATCTCGGCCATTATACCGGGTTCAAACCCTCAAAACGCCAGCCGATATCAGGTGGTCAGAAACTCTGGGCCAACCTGCAACGACTCATGCAGGCGACAGCAGTGTTGCAATCGGTCTGGACATAGCAGCCCGGGTCTGACTGCGAATCGCTGTGATCCAATGCGTCCGGTGTCACGATTCGCGGCGGTGGATCCCGTACAATGACGCCGCGACAACGGCATTGGCCCCCAAAATTCCGGAAGCAGCGGTCTCCGGGCGCCAGAATCATTGGCCGTGGGGACAGTCTCACATCTGGTATTCAAAATCTGTGTTGACAATGCGGTAAGTACAAGTGCCGGAGCTTCTTGCAAAATTGCCGGCCCGACCGGTTTTTTGCCTTGTCGAGGCTGATTTTGTTGTCGAGGGCCTGGGTTTCGGGGCCACCTCGTGGTATGTTGTGTTTCCACAACAACAAGATACCGAGGAGGTGACCCCGATGACTCTTGGCTCGACCCTATCCGATCTCTGGCACCGATTTCAAGGGGACCTTTTCCCTGCCTTGGCCGAGGCGGTCGGTCCTCTCCTCGAGACGCACAAGCGTTTCGTGACAGCTCTCGATCTCGTCAAGGTGGAGGGCTTCGTCGATGAGGTGTGGACCGGTCCGGGTCGGCCCCGGGAGGATCGCCAGGCGCTGGCCCGTGGCTTCATCGCCAAGGCGGTGTGGGGTCTGCCGACGACCCGCCACCTGATCGACAGGCTCAAGGTGGACCCGACGTTGCGCCGGCTGTGCGGCTGGTCGCGTGTCGCGGAGATCCCGCGTGAAGCGACGTTTTCGCGGGCGTTTGCCGAATTTTCGCAGTCCCGTCTTCCGGAGAGGATGCACGCGGCTCTGGTCGCAGAGACACTGGGCGACACGCTCATCGGCCACGTGTCGAGGGACTCGACGGCCATCGAGGCCCGGGAGACGCCGGTCCCGAAGCCGAAGGCCTCGACGCCGAACCGCAAGCGCGGCCGGCCCCGCAAGGGCGCGGAGAGGACGAAGGAGCCTGGGCGTCTCGAACGGCAAGCGAACGGGATGGATCTCGATGAGATGCTTGACGAGCTGCCGAAGGTCTGTGATCACGGGGCAAAGAAGAATGCCAAGGGGGTCCTGGAGGCTTGGCGCGGTGACAAGCTGCATATCGACACAGCAGACTGCGGGGTGCCGCTGAGTACCGTCCTCACCTCGGCATCCGTCCATGACAGCCAGGTCGCGATCCCGCTGGCGATGATGACCGCCGGGCGTGTGACCAATCTCTACGATCTCATGGACGCGGCCTATGATGCCAGGGAGATCTACCAGATGAGCGAACGGCTTGGCCATGTGCCGATCATCGATGTCAATCCGCGCCGGGACAAGGACCTCAAGGAGGAGCGAGACCGGGAGGCCCGGGCCCAGCGTGCAATAGGCCATGTCGATCCCGAGACCGTGCGGGTCCGGATCCGGTCCGGTGTCGAGAGGACCAACGCCCGCCTCAAGGATGAGTTTGGCGGGCGCCATGTCCGCGTCCGTGGACATTCCAGGGTCGCCTGCCATCTCATGTTCGGCATCCTGGCCCTGGCGGCTGACCAGTTGATACGTCTCGCCGCCCGATAGGGCGGCTCCGACAACGCATGCCGACCCTTCGCGGCCCTCTCGAAGAGAGTGGCCCGGAGAGGCGTGTCCCGATGTCCACAAAGGTCCCTGTTCGGTCTCATCATCTCTGATGAGACACCGCGAATCCATGGATTCCGACCTCCAGGTGCAGAGGTGACCGGAAGCAACCGACCGATCCGGGCTCACCGGACCCTGGGGGCAGGAATTTTGCAAGAGGTTCGCCGGGTAGAAGAACCCGCGTCCCGCGGTGCTCGGCTCCCGATTCCACCTATTCCATCCGGAGAACGTCATGCTCGACGCCGTCCTGGTGCCGCATTTGTCCGCGGGCCCTGCGGCCGGTGCTAGGGTCGGTCGGCTACTCCATTCGTTCGGTGCTCTGGAAAAGAGTGCACTGCAGCACGTAATTCCTTGATCATGGGCGGCCGGGACAGCATGATCGATCAATGCTGGCGCAAGAGGAATCGTTCGGATTCGGTATCGTGGGTCCGGCGGATAAGCGAAGGAGGCGATGATGAAATCAAGGGTGGTGGGCATCAACCATGTTGCGCTCGAAGTTGACGATATCGATGAGGCGCTTGCATTCTACGGTGACATTTTTGATTTCGAGATCCGATCGAGGAGCGAGAAGGCTGCCTTTCTCGGTTTCGGGGATCAGTTCATCAACTTCAGCCGAGGCCGCCGGCAAGCGTCTGATGACAGCCGCCACGTTGGTTTTGTGGTCGACGACAAGGAGGCAGTGCGGGCTCGTCTATCCGAACTCGAGATCGATGTGTTGCCCGGCCGATTTCTCGATTTTCTTGATCCCTGGGGTAACCGGATCGAGATCGTTGCCTATGAGAATGTACAGTTCACCAAGGCTGATCATGTCCAACGCGGCATGGGCGTGCGTTTGCACAAGAACGAAAACGCGATCAAGGAATTGACCGACAAGGGAATGGCGCCGCCGGACAGTCCGGCAACATGACGGAGAGCCGTTTCCGAGACGCATGACGCCGGTGTTCCCGTTGCCGGGCCAGCCTTCGTCATGTATCGGTAGATCCTGTAAGTCGATTTGCCGAACGCGGCGGTCTGACTGCGACCGACAGCAGTCCGAGAGGGCTCGGATCTCGTGCGGCGGAATCTCGGGCGTTCCGGAAACCCGGTCGCGTCCCGGTTCCTCTCGATTCGTCTCGCACAAGGTGTTTGGAGTATCCCTGTGGGGGCGGTTGTAGCGGACTCTGGTTCCGTTTGCCGCTCCGGCGGTCAGGCCTTGTCGGTCCATGGATTATAGCTTCCGACATGCCAGACCCAGCCTTCGGGATCCCGTACCGAAAACAGGCTGCCGCCGTAGTGTTGCTCGGTCAGTTCCATGACGATTTCAGCGCCCCGTGCCCGTACCCGGTCATAGAACGCTGCGATATCGGTCATCACGATATAGGTGTCGCCCCCAATCTTGCCGGTTGCGGCGCTGATGTTCCCGGTATCGTCTTCATGGGCCGAGCCGAGCATGATCATGCCCGTTCCCAGGGTCATCTGGGCATGAGAGATGGTTCCGGCTTCGCCAGGTACAACGATCTGGCGTTCAAATTCGAGTATGTCGCAAAGCCAGTTGATTGCCGCATGGGCGTCACGGTAGTGCATGCTCGGAATGACTGTCGATCCGAATTCCCGCTCATTCATGGAAATCTCCGTTGATTGCTGCGTCTGTTTCCAGCCGGTTCCGGGCGGACAATTGATGTAGAGTACCAAGAGTTGCAACCTGTTTTCCACCTCCGAAGTTGTTCCGGAACCGTAGTCATGACGCAAAAACGGACGCAGATCGGAATCATCGGCGCAGGACCGGCAGGGCTGCTGTTGGCTCAATTGCTCGCACGACACGGCGTGTCGACCGTCATACTCGAACGGCGTGACCGCGGTTATGTCGAGGGACGAATTCGGGCTGGCGTACTCGAACCCGGAACCGTCATGTTGCTTGGTGAAGCTGGCGTCGGCGACCGCGTTGCTGTTGAGGGTCAGGTCCATGAAGGCATCGGACTCAGCCTGGATGGCCGGCGGTCACGTATCGATCTGGCAGCTCTGACCCGCGGCAAAGGCGTCACCGTTTACGGACAGACCGAGATCGTCAGGGATTTGATCGCGGCCAGGCTTGCCATGGGCGGTGAAACCGTCTTCGAGGCCGAGGCGATCGCCTTGCATGATCTTGACAGTGAACGGCCGCATATCACGTATCGTCGCGGCGGATTCGATCAGACATTGTCCTGTGACTTCATCGCCGGTTGCGACGGTTTTCATGGTGTCAGCCGAAGCTGGATTCCGCCGCAGGATCTGCGGATCTTCGAATACGCCTATCCCTATGCATGGCTCGGCATTCTCGCTGAAACCCCTCCGCCGAGCGATGAATTGATCTATGCCAGTCATCCGCGCGGTTTCGCCCTGTACAGCATGCGCCCGCCGACTCGCTCGCGGCTTTATCTGCAATGCCCGGCGGCCACCGATCTTGACGACTGGCCCGACGCCCGAGTGTGGGACGAACTGCGGCGGCGGCTGGGCCCGGTTGACGCGCCGTCGATCGCCGAGGGGCCGGTTCTGGAGAAATCACTAACACCGATGCGCAGCTTTGTCGCCGAACCGTTGCGCCATGGCCGATTGTTCCTAGCCGGCGACGCCGCTCATATTGTACCACCAACTGGCGCAAAGGGGCTCAATCTCGCGGCTTCGGATGTGTATTACTTGACCCGGGCCCTTGCTGCCTATTACGCCGCCGGACAGTCGTCTCTGCTTGAAGCGTATTCTGAGACCGCACTGGCCCGGGTCTGGAAAGCGGTCCGGTTTTCCTGGTGGATGACGGGGATGCTGCATGTTCCCGATGATCGGCAGTCCTTCGCCAATCGAGTTCGGCTCGCGGAGCTTGAATACATGATGTCATCAACGGCTGCACAGACCGCGCTTGCGGAGAATTATATCGGCCTGTCCTTTTGACATGGGGGCGTGACAAGCTCGACTCGTTATTGTGACGAATAATATCATGAAGCATGAGTGCACGGAAATTTACATCCGAGTCATCAACAACATCAGTGGTATAGAAGCCGAATCTGATGATTGGTGGATGCCTTTGCAATATTCAATCTGAGATTCAAGACGAAGCCGATCACGAGAAATTTTCTTAGTGTCTGGATCATAATTATATCAATTAGTTACAGTGACTTGCATGCATCCGAGGCGGCGCATGAGAACACGGCTCAAAGCCAGCAGGAGCCAGGCGAGGGCGCTGGCGATGGATCGCTCGAAGTCTCTGGAGAGGCGCTGGCAGCGGCGCAGCCATCCGAAGGTGCGTTCGACCACCCAGCGCCGGGACATGACGACGACCCCCTTGGCGTCCCTGGGTTTGCCGATGATCTCCACAGTGATCGGGCAATTCGCTTTCTTGAGCGCGCTTGCCAGCTTGTCGCCGCCACAGGCGCCGTCGGCAAACACGGTCTGCACCGTGTTCTGACTGGCCTGCAACGCCAGCAACAAGGGACGCGCGCCATCCCGGTCCTGGATGTGCGCCGGATGGACCTGGGCGGCAAGCATGTTGCCGTCGACGTCGACGGCAAGGTGACGCTCGCGGCCCTTGATCGTCTTGCCGACATCGTCGCCGCATTCCTCGCTGCCCGCTTCGACCGTCGGCACGCTCCGACTGTCGATGATGGCCGCGCTCGGGTCCGCACTACGCGCCGACCGGAGCCGCTCGAGCGTCATAAAACGGGCGCAAACCTGCTCCAGAACCCCCGACCGGGACCACGCGTAGAAATAGGTCTGAACCGTTGTAAACACCGGAAAATCCTTCGGTAATGCCCGCCAACTACACCCTGTCCAGAGCATGTAGACGATCGCGTTCACCACGTCCCGCAGGTCCACCTGACGGGGACGACCAAGCCGGCACGACAGTGGAAGAAGCGGGTCCGGCAAGGTCCATTCGGCATCGGTCAGATCGCTTTCGTAACGCTCCGTCTTACGGCTATACTGCTTCCGGATCGTCTCGTTCCAAGGCTTGATGTGCCCCCATGGTGTGAGTGTTCATCCAAGAAGATACATCATGTCGAGACCACCCAACCAGTTTTAGATCAGGCTCTGAGGAGTCCAAATTTTGGACTCCCTGCCGGATCAGAACATGACAACCCGATCCGGGACCGGGGGCACGGTGCGGGTTTCAGCAACTTTGCCCGGCGGATGCCGGAGAGACAGCGCCCTCAGGTTCGCCTCGTTCGATGAGGAACTGGCGAAAACTCGGGATGGGGCAGATGAAACGTCGGTCTGCGGTGACCTGCAAGGTGCCCCGGTGGACCAGGTGATCCCGATAGAGCTTTGAAGTCATGCCGTTCGGGAGTCGCCATCCAGTCCCGTTGCCGGCAGCCCGTTCAATAACGTCAAGAACCATATCCGGAGCCGCGCCTTGTTCAGGCAAGGCGGTCAGGACCGCTGCAAGCAAAAACCTGGAATCCGCCATCTCGTCGCTCTGTCGAGCGCGGTAGGCAATCAGGCGCCGTTTCTGCGCCCGCGTCAGCACGGCGGCCTCGTCGACACGGGCGAGATGCCCCTCCGTCTTCACCAGATTTTCCGCAAGGGCCCGGATGCCATTGTAGAGGTGCTGCGGCCAGCCATCGGAGATCTCTTCGAGCCGGGCTGCCCAGCGCGCGACATCGGCACCGGCGAGATCGACCCGGAACCGCTCCAGCATCATCCGTACGGCCTCACCCGGTTCGCCGGGTTCGAGGCCGCCGATGGTGTGGATATCGTCCAGTCCGAACCGGGAGATGCCGCGTCGGACCAGCACATCCCGGGAATTCGTGAGACCGGCGAACAGCGGGATGATCGGCAGTCCGTGCCGGCCCTCATGCAGGAGGCTCAGCGTCAGGTCGTGATCCGCCGTCGCATTCTGGATCTCGTCGATCAGAAGCACGACCGGTCGCTGCCACAGGCTCGGCTTGATCACGCGAGCCAGAGTGTCGAATGATATTTCCGGCGCAGCCGTGGTTCTTGTCGCGCCGCCGGAAAGGTTGAAACCGGCAAACCCGGCTCGACCACCGCCGGTGACGCTGTAGGTGCGACGCAACTCATCCCCGGCCCGGGTGTCCAGGGCATACGCGATCCTGGTCGCAATCGTCCCGTCATCGTCAAGGTTTCGCCGCTGGATATGCAAGGCCCGTGGGGCGGTGTCGTCAGCCTCCCAGGCCGTCTGCATGTGGTTCAGCAGGGATGTCTTGCCGGCCCCCGGGGCGCCCTGGATCAGGATCGAAGCACTGCTCGCCGGCAAGGTCTCGTTGGCATGTGTCAAATTTCGCACTCTCCGCCAACGGCGTTCGATATGGTCGATCTGGGGGAGACGACCAACAAAGAAACGGGCCTTGTCGCGATCGCTCTCATCGAGGAAAGCATTCAGACCGGCAAGATCGGGGCCGGTCGACGCCTGTTGTTCCGAAATGGAGATTCGCATCGTGGTTACACCTCCTCCCTGATCAGAATAACACAATCCCGAACCCGGCAATATCGAACCGTCCGGTCCGGACACCGGACCGGACGTCCCGGAAGCGCTTCCCGACTCCTGTTCGGAACAGGCAGGGTTCCGCATTCCGGGGAAAGGTGGGGGCCATCCCGACCCTGTCCCGGATCTTCAGGTCAGGGGAGTCCAAATTTTGGACTTTCTGCCGGATCAGAACATGATAGCCCGATCTGGGACCGGGACACGGTGCGGGTTTCAGCAACTCTGCCCGGCGGATGCCGGAGAGACAGCGCCCTCACGCTCGCCTTGTTCGATGAGGAATTGGCGAAAACTCGGGATGGGGCAGATGAAAAGATCATTCGCGTTGATCTGCAAGGCGCCCCGGTGGATCAGGTGATCCAGATAATGTCTCGCTGTCATGCCGTCCGGAAGCTGCCACCCTATCCTGTCGTCAGTGTCCGCCAGAGTCTGTTCAATGACATCGAGCAGCATATCCATTTCGACGCCATCTTCCGGCAAGGATGCCATGACCGTCCCAAGCAATGCGCGGGATTGACGCATTTCCGGACTCCGTCGAGCGCGGTAGGCAATCAGGCGCCGTTCCTGCGCCCGCGTCAGCACGGCGGCCTCGTCGACACGGGCGAGACACCCCTCCGTTTTCACCAGATTTTCCGCAAGGGCCCGGATGCCATTGTAGAGGTGCTGCGGCCAGCCATCGGAGATCTCTTCGAGCCGGGCTGCCCAGCGCGCGACATCGGCGCCGGCGAGATCGATCCGGAACCGCTCCAGCATCATCCGTACGGCCTCACCCGGTTCACCGGGTTCGAGGCCGCCGATGGTGTGGATATCGTCCAGTCCGAACCGGGAGATGCCGCGCCGGACGAGCACATCCCGGGAATTCGCGAGACCGGCGAACAGCGGGATGATCGGCAGTCCATGCCGGCCCTCATGCAGGAGGCTCAGCGTCAGGTCGTGATCCGCCGTCGCATTCTGGATCTCGTCGATCAGAAGCACGACCGGTCGCTGCCACAGGCTCGGCTCGATCACGCGAGCCAGAGTGTCGAACGATATTTCCGGCGCAGCCGTGGTTCTTGTCGCGCCGCCGGAAAGGTTGAGACCGGCAAACCCGGCTCGACCACCGCCGGTGACGCTGTAGGTGCGACGCAACTCATCCCCGGCCCGGGTGTCCAGGGCATACGCGATCCTGGTCGCGATCGTCCCGTCATCATCAAGGTTTCGCCGCTGGATATGCAAGGCCCGTGGGGCGGTGTCGTCAGCCTCCCAGGCCGTCTGCATGTGGTTCAGCAGGGATGTCTTGCCGGCCCCCGGGGCGCCCTGGATCAGGATCGAAGCACTGCTCGTCGGGACAGCGGCCCCGGCGCGGACCTGAGCCTGGACATCCTGCCATGTGTGGTCGATATGGTCGATCTGGATGCGGCGTCCGACAAAAAAACGGGCCTTGTCCCGGTCGCGCTGACGAATGAAGACGCTCAGCCCCTCGATATCGGGACCCGACGACGTGTCCTGGTGTCCGCTTGAGACGGGCGTTTGCATGTCACGAACCCTCCTGATTGAGAATAGCCCTGACTCCCGCGTATCCGCAATCCGGGCTGACCCTGCGGCGTTCGCGGGACCGCAGGCCCCCATGGGTATCGCCTTCGACAGAGCCCAGTCCCAGCGGCAGCGTAGGCTGGGTGCGATGGAGCGCCTGACAGGGAGAACCAGCGCTGCACGGTGCTCTTCGACACGCCCTGGGCCTGGGCCATCAGCCCTACGCTCCGAGCACTGGCGGTGTCGGGTTTCTCCTGCAAGGCGCGGTTGATGAGGTCTGCCACCTTGTCATCGTCATAGGGGCGTGGCCGTCCCGGGCGACGATCGTCATGCAGACCCTGCACGCCGCGCTCAACAAATCGTCGCCGCCATTGGCCCACCGCCGAGGGCGAAGCGTTCCGTCGCGCGGCCACCGCCGAATTGGTCAGTCCCAGCGCACAGGTGAGAATGATGCGGGCCTGGTGGACCAAACCGTAGAGCATCGAGGTGGACTGCGACACAGCGGTGAGCTGTTCGCGTTGCGCGCTGGTGAGCACCAGAGGGGGAAGGGGGCGGCCGCGCGGCATCGAAGGGCCTCCCGTTGCGCGTGAGGCCGATATTATAAGGCGCGGACTTGAGAGACACTACACTAGGGAAACGGGAATTCCGAAGCTCTAGATGCACGGAGCAGAGACGTCAGACCCGACCATAGTCCCGGTCAAGCGGGCGAACAAAGGGAGCCTTGCCCCTGACGGAGTTTGTGGAGGGAAGGGCCGGCACCAGAGGGAGGCCGGAAAGCCAAAGCGCGTGTCGGGCACAGGACTGGGTAACGCGTGACAAAGGCGGTTGCTCGGCCACGCTGGCATACGAGACGCCTCAGTAACGGCGAGAGTGTGCATGGAGGTTGACCGGAGGCAGAAGCCAGATGCCCAAACGGTTATGTCCGGATCTGCGCAGGGGAGCGGGGTAAACCGCTCCCCCGCCTGCTCGATCCAACACCCAGTGCGGCCGGGTTTCCGGCAACACCGTTACGTTCAGACGGTGGCCTTGCCTTTGGCGAGGGTGATCCGCACCGCATCCCAAAGGGATGGCAACAAGACCAGCGAAACGGGAACGGCGGTCACCACGATGAAACTTTGCAGCTTGCCAACGCCTCCGGCACCCGTGGAGACCAGGATCATGGCCATCGCCCCCATTGCCAGTCCCCAAAACACACGTACGGCGGTCGAGGAACGATCCTCATGGGACATTGCAACGGAGATAACATACGTCATGGAATCGCCGGTCGTCGCCACGAAGATCGTGGTCAGGATGAGGAACAGCAGTGACACCAGGAAACCCAGCGGCAGGTTCTGTGTGATCGCTAGGAGGGCTGCCGGCAGGTTGAAGCCTTCGAACGCCGACGAAACCGAGTTCGCCGTTTCCAGCTCGAAGGCGATGCCTGTCCCGCCGACAATCGTGAACCAGAAATTGGTGACGAGCGGCGCCACGATCGACAGCATGATGATAATCGCACGGGTCGACCGGCCTCGGCTCACGCGGGCAATGAACATTGCCATCAACGGTCCGTATCCGAGGAACCATCCCCAGAAAAATACCGTCCACCAGCCCAGCCAGCCCGGCGCCCCGAACAGGCCGGCATCGCCGCGATACATCGCCATTTCGAAGAAGTTCGCCAAGTAGACTCCCATCCCTTCAAAGAAACCGGAAAAGATGAACAGAGTCGGTCCGGCGACCAACATGAACAGCAAGAGCGCAAAGCCGAGCACGATATTGACGCGGCTCAGGATCTGGATGCCCTTGTTGATGCCGGTGACAGCCGAAATGGTATAGAC
The DNA here is from genome assembly GCA_963422445.2 of Thalassobaculaceae bacterium. Classification (GTDB taxonomy): domain Bacteria; phylum Pseudomonadota; class Alphaproteobacteria; order Thalassobaculales; family Thalassobaculaceae. The sequence continues at coordinate 4,995,992 of OY729512.2, read as the reverse complement.
CGCAACCAATCCCAAGATAACAATCGCTTGCATCGCGAAACCGTTCGGCACGCCGAAGAGCGATTCCAATCCGTATGCAACCTGCAGGCCAAGGAAGCCGATCGGTCCGACGGTACCAGCGACAACCGCAATAATGCAGCTTGCATCGGCGATCAGTCCAATTGGCCCGTTGATCGCTTTATCGCCGAACACGGGATAAAGCAATGTCCGCGGGGCCAGTGGCAGCCCTAATTCATAATGGTAATGCATCAGCATCACGGTCGTGAGTGCGCCGAGGATTGCCCAGGCCAGGAACCCCCAATGCATAAATGATTGCGCCAGCGCAGGTGCTGCCGCTGCGGCCGATTTCGCTTCGGCGCCGAATAATGGCGGTGACGACAGGAAATGGGCCATCGGCTCGCCAGCGGCCCAGAACACTCCGCCGCCTGCAAGCAGTGTACACATGATCATGGAGCCCCACTGGAATACGGTGAATTCCGGCGTCTCCAGACCGCCGAGCTTCGCCTTCGCACCGGGGAGCAGGCAAATTGCCAAGCCGATCAGAAACGTTGCGAGCAGTAGAATTTGCCAGTAGAGGCCGAACCATTTCGCCGACCAGGCGAAGCCAATATCCACCATCCCCGACAGCCATTCGAGGTCGACCAGGGCTATGATGCAAAACAGCATGATAAAGCCGCCGGTAATCAGAAATAAAGGCTTGTTGATATGACTGAAACCATGCGGATTTTCGACTGGGATACTTGTCATAGTGTTCCTCCCTAAGTCTTCGTCTGGCGGATTGATTGCGACCGATAGGCCCCGCCGCCTACCGGTCACGGATTACCCGGTAAACGGCCTTAAATTCTCGTCGTGGAAGTGCAGCCAGTTCTCCCGCATCATGTTGGTAGCGACCTGATCGCAAAATCGCGCCGCACACGGTCCCACCTTGACATTGCCGCAGTCCGGGTTGTCCTTGAACCAGTTTGGCATGGGCGTGAAACCAGCATCATCACGAGATCCCTCGCCATGGTCGATTTTCTTGGTCTAAGGCCCGACCTGGATCCATTCGACGACACTGTCGAGTTGTTCTCGACACAGTTTAAATCCAGTCCCGAACTGCGAAGAAACCATCAATTCTACGATTCACCACACCTTATTGCAGAAATCGGCAAGCGTGTAATCTAGTTTTTCAAATACGGTGTTTCTGCGCTGCGGTGGACTGATTTTGCGGTCATGACTCTGGTATTGGCAACCTCGAGAATTGGTTGAGCATATCTTGGTGACCCCAGACTCGGGGCTCGGCGTGGCGGAATTTCTTATCGATCGGGTAAAAATGGAGAGAGATGACGTGTCTTGCATATTGCTATGCGGGGAAGTTTGCGGTCAACGGGGCGCGAAGGGCGCCTGCAAGGCCGCCTTGCAGTAAGACATGAAGCAGTGTCGGATTCTGGCAGACCCATTCCCGGTTTGCGATCTTGGAGTTGCAGTGCAGGATCACCACGACAGGCCCGGCGATGATGCTGGTGCCATGGAGCCAGAAGGCGCCCCGTAACGGCCCGGTGCAGCCTGCTTCACGGTCGGGTCACCTTGCCGTGGATCTCTCAGTGTCTGAATCATAATGATATCAATTAGTGACAGTGACTTTCATGCGTCCGAGGCGGCGCATGAGAACACGGCTCAGAGCCAGCAGGAGCCAGGCGAGGGCGCTGGCGATGGATCGCTCGAAGTCTCTGGAGAGGCGCCGGCAGCGGCGCAGCCATCCGAAGGTGCGTTCGGCCACCCAGCGCCGAGACATGACGACGAACCCCTTGGTATCTCTGGGTTTTCCGATGACCTCCACAGTGATCGGGCAATTCGCTTTCTTGAGCGCGCTTGCCAGCTTGTCGCCGCCATAGGCGCCGTCGGCAACACGCTTGCCGCCCTTGATCGTCTTGCCGGCATCGTCTCCGCATTCCTCGCTGCCCGCTTCGACCGTCGGCACGCTCTGACTGTCGATGATGGCCGCGCTCGGGTCCGCACTACGCCCCGACCGGAGCCGCTCAAGCGTCGTAAAACGGGCGCAAACCTGCTCCAGGACCCCGACCGGGACCACGCGTAGAAATAGTTCTGAATTGTCGTAAACGCCGGACAATCCTTCGGTAATGCCCGCCAACTGCATCCTATCCAGAGCATGCAGGCGATCGCGTTCACCACGTCGCGCAGGTCCACCTGACGGGGACGACCAAGCCAGCGCGACGGTGGAAGAAACGGTTCCAGCAAGGCCCGTTCGGCATCGGTCAGATCGCTTTCGTAACGTTCCGTCTTACGGCTATACTGCTTCCGGGTCGTCTCGTTCCAGGGCATGATGTGCCCCCATGGTGTGAGTGTTCACCCATGAAGATACCATGCGAGACCACCCAACTGGTTTTAGGTCAGGCTCTTAAACTTTCCTGTATCCTGTGTTGGATGAGCCTTTCGCATGATAGGCGCGCAGGCACAGTGAAGACTTGGGCACGGTAAACCACCGCGTGTAACCAACGCGCCCTGAAGGATAGCAGCAGTCTTGGTCGCAGCGTAGACAATTGTTACGGTCTGCAGTCGATCTGCACCGGAATCTTCCGGGCTTTTGGCTACGGGCAGGGAGCAGGCGACCGGTATGGTCGTTATGCGTCTCGTTCGGCGCGGGATCTATCATATCTCGCAACTGGCGCGGCTGCATAAGCGGCATGGCCCATTCGACAGGAATGCTGTAGTTTTTCCGTTTCTGACATAGGCTCGGTTGTCGAGCTACGAGACTTTTACTGGAGGCGCCGGCTGTCATGGGATTGCAACAAGGCACTCTTGCCGACGTCAGAGGATGGATCCTCCCGGGACGCCGGCGGAGCATGAAGAATCACCGCATATCTGTCAAAATCGGTCGCGACGGTGACGGCGTGGCCCGGGTATCGGGATCATGACGTCGTCCCGCGCCGTACGCATCGCTGTGGACATCGGCGGAACCTTTACGGATGTCGTCCTGGAAGCTTCGGGCCAACGCGTGTCCACAAAGGTGCTGACCACGACAGACATGCCCGAAACCGGGGTTGTTGCTGCACTCGATGACGTTTTGAATGCCGCCGGGCTTACCGCGCACGATGTCGATCTTATCCTGCACGGAACGACATTGGCGACCAACGCGATTCTGGAAAGACGTGGAGCAAGGACAGCGTTTCTCACGACCCGCGGCTTTCGCGACATCATCGAGGTCGGCTACGAGAGCCGCTACGATCAGTATGATCTGATGATCGAAAAAGTGGCCCCGCTGGCGCCCCGCCGCTTGCGTTTTACCGTGCCGGAACGCGTCGATGCGCGAGGCCGGGTGCTGACCCCGCTTGACGATACGGCCGTGCGTGACCTGGTTCCGGAATTGATCGCATCGCGGGTGGAAAGCATCGCTGTCGGCTTCCTGCACGGCTACGCCAACCCGGCGCACGAACGGAGGGTCGAGGACATTCTGGCGCGAGAGTTACCGGGTGTCGCAGTGACTCTCGCGTCGGAAGTTTGTCCGGAGGTGCGGGAATACGAACGGTTTACCACGGCGACGGTCAATGCCTATGTTCGCCCCCTGATGGAGGGGTATCTCGGCCGGCTTGAGACCATGCTGGCTGAACTCGGTTACGCATGTCCGCTGCTCCTGATGACGTCAGGCGGCGGGCTGACGACGATCGACACCGCGAAACGCCATCCGGTCAGACTCGTGGAGTCGGGGCCAGCCGGCGGTGTCGTACTGGCATGTGATATCGCCGCACGAGCCGGTCTCGACAAGGTGATGTCCTTCGATATGGGCGGAACAACGGCCAAGATCTGCTTCGTTGAGTCCTTCGAGCCACGGCGGGCGCGGGAATTCGAGGTCGATCGGCAGGCCAGATTCATGAAGGGGAGCGGACTGCCGCTTCGGGTCCCGGTGATCGAAATGGTCGAGATCGGTGCCGGCGGCGGTTCGGTTGCCCGCGTCGACAACCTTGGTCGGATTACCGTCGGTCCCGACAGCGCTGGCGCGCAACCCGGCCCGGCTGCCTACGGGCGCGGCGGCACCGAAGCCACGATCACCGATGCCGATATCGTCCTGGGCCGGATTGATGTCGAGGACTTCGCCGGCGGCCACATTACCCTCCAGCCGGACCGTTCGAACACTGCGGTCGCCGGTGCAGTCGGGCGGCCGTTGGATCTCACAGATGCCGCTGCAGCGAGCGGCATCTGTGAGATCGTTGATGAAACGATGTCGAATGCCGCACGGATCCTTGCTGTCGAAGAAGGCAAGATCGCATCCGAGCAGACCATTATCGCTTTCGGCGGTGCGGCCCCGCTGCATGTGTGCCGGATTGCCGAAAAGCTCGGCATCGAACGTATCATCGTGCCCGTCGATGCCGGGGTCGGGTCGGCGATCGGGTTTCTTCGCGCGCCCGTCGCCTATGAAGTCGTTCGCAGCCTTAACATGCGGCTTTCCGCGTTCGATGCCGACACCGTGAACCTGTTGATGTCGGAAATGCGTGTGGAAGCGCGCAGCGTCGTCGAGTCAGGGGCTTTCGGCGCGTTGCTGACCGAGCGCCGGGTCGCGTTCATGCGCTACCTTGGTCAAGGCCACGAAATCGTCGTACCGATCGAACAGGAGCGGTTCCAAAGCGGCGATGGGCCGCATTTGCAGGCCGCATACGACCGCGAATACAAACGTCTGTACAAGCGCATCATCCCCGATGCCGATATCGAGGTGCTGTCCTGGGGCCTGACCGTCTCAACATCGAAGGAGCACCCCGAATCTGACGCCGCGGCCGTGATGGCGAGTACGGCCGTACAAGCTCGAACACGCGACATTCACGACGCCGCAACCGGGGCAACGCTGACCGTCCCCCTTTATCGCCGGGCCGATCTTGGTCCGGGAACCGGTCTGGATGGCCCGGCATTGATTGTCGAGGATCAGACTTCCACATTCGTCACAGCGGCTTTTCGGGCCATCTGCGCACCCAATGGCAATATCGTACTCGAATGGCGCAAACGAGAGGACGCTCCATGAAGAAGATCAGTCGTCTGGATGTCATCACCATGCAGGTCATGTGGAACCGCCTGATCTCGGTTGTTGAAGAACAGGCTCAAACCCTCCTCAGAACCGCTTTCAGTCCGATCGTACGGGAATGTGGCGATCTGTCGGCGGGTGTATTCGACCTCGAAGGGCGGATGTTGGCACAGGCGGTAACCGGCACGCCGGGCCATGTCAATTCCATGGCGGAATCGGTACAGCACTTCATTCGCCATTTCCCGATCTCGGAAATGAACGAGGGCGATATCTACATCACCAACGATCCGTGGCTTGGTACCGGACATCTCAACGACTTCGTTCTCACGACCCCTTGTTTCCGGAGCGACAAACCGGTCGGGCTGTTTTCCTGCACGTCGCATCTCACGGACATCGGCGGTCTCGGTGTCGGGCCTGATGCCACCGATGTCCACATGGAAGGCCTTTACATCCCGATGCTGAAACTGGCCGACCGCGGCCGCATCGACAAGACGCTGATGGCGATGATCCGGCGAAACACCCGGGAGCCGATCGAATGCGAGGGCGACGTCTATTCGCTCGCGGCCTGCAATGAGGTTGGATGTGTTCGCCTCGTTGACATGATGGATGAATTCGAGCTCGACAGCCTTGACGAACTCGGGGCCTATATTCTCGAGAGCTCCAGGCGGGCGGTTTTGGCGGAAGTCACAAAGCTGCCGCGTGGTCGATATCGTAACGCGATGTCCGTCGACGGGTACGACGATCCTCTCGACCTCGTGGCAACGTTGACGATCGCCGAGGGCGGCATCCATGTCGACTACGACGGAACGTCGCAAATGTCGCGCTACGGCGTGAACGTGCCGATGGCGTACACCACGGCCTATACCTGTTTCGGCCTTGGCTGCGTGATTGCCCCGGGCGTTCCCAACAATGCCGGGTCTCTGTCCGCCTTCCAGGTCACGGCACCGGCCAGCTCGATCCTCAACGCCCCGTATCCGGCGGCCGTTTGTGCCCGCCATTTGATCGGCCAGTTGTTGCCTGATGTTGTGTTTGGCTGTCTCGAGGCGGTGGTGCCGGAACGCGTTCCGGCGGAAGGCGCGTCGGCGCTGTGGAACATGACGTTTCGCGGCAAGGCGGACACGCGGTCGAACGACAACGCGATGTTCGCCTTCACTGCGGTCACCAACGGCGGTACAGGTGCCCGCAGTGTCAAGGACGGTCTGAATGGAACCGCCTATCCAAGCGGGGTGAAGGGGACGCCGGTCGAAATCGTCGAGACGATGACTCCGGTGCTGTTTCACCGCAAGGAACTCCGGACGGATTCGGCCGGGCCCGGCGCCTGGCGGGGCGGAGCGGGGCAGGTCATCGAGATCGAGTCGGGTTCAGGCGCGGACATGGAACTCCTGGCCGCTTACGAGCGTATCGAGAATCCGGCGCGCGGGCGCGCTGGTGGCGATCCCGGTGAGCCGGGCGCGATATTCCTGGCGTCCGGAACCAGACTTCGGGGAAAGGGTACGCAGACCATTCCGGCCGGTGAACGTCTCGTCCTTCATACGCCGGGCGGCGGCGGTCATGGCGCACCCGGCGCGCGGTCCGTCGCGGCGGTTGCCCGGGATATCGCGGACGGTCTTGTCAGCGCCGCCGCCGCGCGGTCCGATTACGGGTGGACGGGATCCTGACGAACGTGACCGGACCACCGAACCGTTGTCAGATGCGATCGAGTCTCGCGGCGTTGGCCGGGCCCGGGCGCCGCTCATGCCCGTATGCGGGTCTGTTGCGAACCATCCCGGCCGCCGGGTTGACCGGCTTCACCGGCAGCATCGCCATGTCCGGACGCCTGTCGGCGGTCGCTGGCGGCATCGGGCGAAACCGGGCAGCCTTGCCCCGAAGCGCAGGATGGCGCCGGCGAAGATCGGGGATGTCATGCAAAAACATGTCGTCTTCGACGGGAGCGGCGTTCGGGTCTTCACGGGCAGGACGATGGGCGCCCAAGGGACCGTCGCCGTCTGGTTCTGATGCCGGTCTATCCTCTCAACTTGATGGTTTCCGGCAGGAACATCACGATATCTGGCACGATAGTGATCAGCAGCGCCATGGCCGCCATGATGAAGAAAAAGGGCAGCGTAGCGATCGCAATGCGTCCGATCTTCTCGCCCGTCATACCCTGGATGACAAAGAGGTTGAAGCCGACCGGCGGTGTGATCTGTGCCATCTCGACGACAATCACCAGGAAGATTCCGAACCAGATCTTGTCGAAACCGGCCTGGGTGACAAGGGCGAGCGTTATCGGCAACGTCATGACGATGCTGGACATGCCTTCAAGCACGCATCCCAGGATTGCGTAGAACACGAGCAGCAGCATGATCAGGGCGAAGGGTGAAAGCTCGAGCGCGGCGATTTCGGCAGCGATGATCCGGGGCACTCCGAGATAGCCGATCGCGATCGAAAGGAAATAGGCGCCAGCAACGATCAACCCGATCATCGAAATCGTCCGGGTTGCGCCAAAGCAGGCCTGGCGCAGATTGGCGAAGGTCAGCGTCTTCTGCATAGCGCTGACGATAAGGGCGCCGACCACTCCGACCGCTGCCGCTTCGGACGGGCTTGCAAAGCCGCCATACATGGAGCCGAGAACCAGCAGGATCAGGAAAATGATCGGACCCAGGTGACGGAGGCCCGCGATTCGTTCTCGTAATGAAATGCTGAACGATTCTGTCGCCACCAGCGACGGCCGGTAGATCGCACGCAGCGCGATGTAAGTCATGTAGCCGAGTGCCAGCAGCAACCCGGGCATGACACCAGCTATGAACAGCTTCAGGATCGAGGTTTCTGCGAGCACGCCATAGACGATGAGAACCAGGCTCGGCGGGATCAGCAGTCCTAGCGTGCCGGCGCCGGCCAGGGATCCCATGGCGAGATCCTTGTCGTAACCGCGACGAAAGAGTTCGGTCAGCGTGATTCGCCCGACCGTCGCCGTGGTTGCGGCCGACGAGCCGGAAATCGCGGCGAACAGCGTACAGCCCAAAACATTGACGTGAAGCAGGCGCCCGGGAAGGCGCGTTGTCCAGGGGGTGATGCCGGTGAACAGGGTCTCCGACAACCGGGTGCGGAAAAGGATCTCCGCCATTAGTATGAACATGGGAAGCGCCAGAAGCTCTGGCGTTGTGGTGACGTTCCAGATCATCTGCGCCAGAAGTTTCTCGATCGGTATTGACCGGTAGACGCCGAGCGAGATCAGGCCGACCGAGATTAGCGAGACCGCAACCCAGACCCCGAGGGACAGCGTTATGGCTAGGAGACCGAGTACGGTCAGGACAATTGCAGTGGTCATGTCATGCGCTCGCCTACTCGACGCTGTAGGACCGCATCGCTTCCCGATCCTCGGTCTCGGCCCTGATGAGCAGGCGCACCAGACGGGCCATCATCTGGAGAGCGAGCAAGGTCGCGCCGACCGCCATGCCGGTCGTCGGGATGACCAAAGGGACAGCATCAATGGTTGGCGACGTGCTGCCGGTCACGAAGGTCTGCCATGCGAACAGAATCAGCGATACCGCGAGAAAGCCCGTGACACCGACGCCGAAGATCGTCGCGACATATTCCACCGTACGTGCGACCAGTGGACGCGAGCTGGCGGTCAGGAACGCGACCCGGACGTGGCCGCCCGTGCGAAGCGTGAAGGCGGCGCCAAAGAATATCGAGACACCGAGAAAATATGCGCTGTATTCCCAGGCAAAACTGAGCGAGAGGTTGAAAAGGGTGCGACACATGATCTCGATGATGATGAGTGTGACGATCCCGGTCACGAGGAGAACGGCGACCAGGCCGGCAAACCGCGAAACGGCATCAATGGCGCCCAGTACCTTGTGCATCCGGGACTCCTCGTATGGCAACCCCCGGTGCGGAGCACCGGGGGTTGTTGCACTGTGCCGGCGGCAAATCGGCTAGCGGCCGACGTCTGCGAAGAACGCGTCGAAGACCGGCTTTGCCGACGGATTGTCGGCGATGAACTTGGCCACCATCGGTCCGGTCGAATCCTGCATTCCCTTCAACATGGCGGCGGTCACGTCGCCCATCGCGACGCCGCGGGCATTGAGGATACCGGACTTGGTTTCATCTTCCATACGGCTGACGTCCCAGAACTGTGGTTCCAGACGACGGGCAGTGGCTTCGATCGCAGCCCGGTCTTTTTCGTCAATATCGGCCCAGGAATCGAGATTGACGTTCACCATGTTCGAACCCCAGACATGGCTGGTCGGATACATGAATTTCAGGAATTCCCAGAATTTGCCATCGACCCCCGAACTCGCCGATGTCGTGACGGCATCTATGGTCCCGGCCGCCAGTGACGGCACGACCTCGCCCCACGGCAATTGCACAGCCGTCATGCCGACGGCATTGAAGAGCCCTGTCGTCGTCTTGTCGTAAGTCCGGATCTTGATGCCCCGTAGATCGTCCAGTTGGCTGATCGGGACCTTGGTATACACGTATTGCCGCGGCCACGGCACTAAGTACAGCACCTTCTGATTGAACGATTTGGCCACCTCGTTCAGGACCGGGCGGAAGTATTTGTGAAGCGTTCGCAGCTCGTCGAAACCTGCAACGACGTAGGGCTGCGCCTCGATTCCGACGATTGCTGCCTCGCCGACCTGCTGGTTCAGCAAGATATCGCCGATCGGCACCAAGCCGTCGCGGACTGCTGTCAACATTTCCGGCCCCTTGAAGCCGAGCGAACCGCCGGGATGAATATTGATCTTGACCCGCCCTTCCGTCGCCTTCTCGACTTCGGCGGCAAATACCTTGGCGTTCTCGACATGAAAATTGCCATCAGGCCATGCAAGCGGCAGATCCCATTCGGCCGCCACGAGCGGGGTTGCCGCAAGCGGGAGCAAGACCGCAGCGTGAAGAATTGGACGCAGAATGTTCATTACATACCCTCCTTTGTCATTAGTCCACGCAATGTCCGATACGATAGACCGAAGCGGGACGTTTGGCTCAGAAAAACGTACGCCGCCCCGAAACCGGCAGACGCGAGTGCCGTGCGGGAGAATACCATTGGCGGCCATCGCATGTCTGGACTGACCATGCGCGGCCCGATTGCGGCTTCGCTGTTCCGCATCAAGCGACAGTCAAGCGACAGTAGTGAAGGTTACCCGTCATGGATCAGGCCGCAAGCCATCCGCCATCGACCGGCAAAGTCACGCCTGTCACGAAACTCGCTCCGGGCGAAAGAAGGAAACAGATCGCTTCGGCAATCTCCCGCGGCTGGCCAAATCGGCCCATGGCGTGGCGGGCACGAGACCGCGCCTCGGCCGCGGCCGGATCCGGTTGACGCGAGAGACTGCGCCGAAGCATTGGCGTGTCGGTTGCGCCGGGGGCAACCGCGTTCACACGAATGCCGTCAGCCGCCAGTTCGACTGCCGCCGTCTTTACGAGGGATACCACTGCGCCTTTGGACGCGATGTAAGCCGCGTTTCTGGTTCCGCCGGCAAAGGCCAGCTGTGACGCGATCGCCACGACGGAACCGCCGCCCGCAGCGCGCATCGGGGGCAGAGCGGCCGCGATCCACATCCAGGTTGCCTTGACGTTGACGGCAAAAACCCGGTCCCACGCATCCGGTTCTATGGCGTCGAGAGCAACGCCGGCTTCCGAAATGCCGGCGGCCGTCACGAGTCCGTGCAATGTACCGACGGATTTCATCGTGGCGGCGACGACAGCCAGATCGGTCACGTCACCGGTTATGTCGGCCGCACCGGCACGGTCCACGATTATGGTTCTGGCGCCGCCAGCCCGTAGCAGAGCCGCGGCCTCGGCGCCAATGCCGGATGCGCCGCCGGTAACGATCACGGTCTTGTTCGCCAATGTCATAACGACAACTGTATCAGCGGTGCGGCGGGCAGTCAAAGGGCGCCCGCACTTGAAGTCTAACTAGAAGGCGCGGTTCTGGTCGGCGACCATCGGCTGCAATCAGATGAGGCGTCGACGGAGCGGTGCGGAATGCACCGGCATTCAAGACGATGATGACAATGGAGCAACAGCACGCGCTCAAATCGCAGTGCCGGGTGACGCAAAGGCATGGCGCGGTCAGCCCCGGCGTGCGCTGCCGGCCAGACCGGCACCGGGTATCGAGGGTATCACTCTCGGCACCCGCAAGGGCCTGGCCATGACGGTCACGTCCGGCTGGACGCCGAGAATGATCCGACCAAGGTTGTCGATCGGGATGCAACCCGGCGGAACATTGCCGTCCAGTCTGAGCCATGCCCGCAGTGGCGCGGCGTGGGCGACCAATTCGAACCGGTCGTCCTCGGCGAGGCCGAAGGTCAATGCGTCTGCCGGATTAAGTCTTCCGGTCCGCCGTCGGCTTGGGCCCGACTTTTCATAGGCGTTCCGTTCGTCGGGCATGACAGTCAAATGAAGGCGGGCCGCCGCCAACCGGGCGCGCAATGCCGATGTGGCGGTTTCGTCGACGCTGCCGTCTGGCATCAGGATTACGCCATAAACGCTTTCCGCCACGTCCCGCGACACAAAATCCTCGCAGACATCAAGCGCGACCAGTTCCGGATCTCTCGCAAGCGGATCGCCGTATCCGCCGCCGCCGGCGGACTGCAACACCACGGCGTCGCCCGCTTCTATCAATTGGCCGCCGACCTTGCCGGGCGTCGCGAAGTCGATCCGTGCGCCATCTGCCCGTGTCACGAAACTCTCGACGGTTCCACCCGAATCGCCGCCCAATATTCCGAACGGGGGCATGATGGCCCCGTCCGCGAGCAAGGAATACCGGGCCTCGCCACGGGTCAGGCGCAGCGAACGGCGCATTCCGAGACCACCGCGCCGGCGCCCCGGCCCGCCGGAATCCAGACCCAATCGGGACCACTCGACGTGCAGCGGGTACCGCGTTTCTAGAACCTCGGTCGGTTGCACCGTGCTGAGATCGCCCCAATCGATCGCAGCCATCGCGCTCGGGCCGTCAGCTTCGGCAAATCCGCCATTGCCCCCCGATGACCATTCGTAATGCACATACTCGCGTCCGGTGGCGACATCGACACCGCCGATCAGGTTGTGGAACGATGTCCGGTGGATGTCTGCGGACACCCGTTCCGGACACGCTCCGGACAGTGCGCCAAGCATCACGGCGACGATGCGTTTGCGGATTTCGCCATGACTTCCGGCCGGTGCCGGATGGATCACGTTCACGATCGTCGCTGGCGGCGCCACGACCTCGACCGGCCGGAATGATCCGTGATTCAGGGCATGGCCCGGATCGAGAACCGATTTCAGCGTGATCAGCACCGACGCGGCCGAAACGGCGAGAGTCGAGTTGACGGGGGCTGGAACCTGTGGCGAAACCCCTTCGAAATCCGCCTGCAGACGATCATCTTCTATGGTGAGCGTGATCGGGAGCAGAAGCGGCGTGAATCCGTTCTGCGTGAAGGTTTCGAGATAATCCTCGTAATAGTAGACTCCGTTCGGAAGACCCCGGATGTGCTCGCGCATCCGGGTTTCCGATCGATCGAGGTTCAAGGTGACAGCCGCCTGGAGTGTTTCGATGCCGTAGCGTGAGGTAAGTTCGTCGATTCGCCGCTCCGCGGTGTGGCAGGCCGCCAGACCGGAATTGAAATCGCCCTGCCGGTCCGCCCGTACCCGCATGTTGCTGAGCAGAACCTCCATCAGGGCCCCGTTCAGCCGGCCGCCTTCGATGATCTTGACCGGAGGTATGCGGATGCCTTCCTGATAGATTTCATTCGCGGTTCCCGACATGGATCCTGGTACTGCTCCGCCGACATCGGCCCAGTGCTCACGCACCGCAGGAAGAAAAACCAGTCTGCCGTCGCGGAAAATGGGATAGACGATCGTAACGTCATTCAGATGAGTCCCCTGACGATAGGGGTCGTTCATCAGGATCACGTCACCCGGCGCCAGGGTCGCGCCAAGATCCTTCAGTGCTTCTTCGACTGACCACGGCAGCGGCACGACATGGCTGCCAATATCTTCGGACTGGGCTACGACCTGGCCTGATGGATCGAACAGACCGCAGGAAAAATCGCGGGCCTCGTGGATGGCGACCGAACGGGCGGTGCGGAACACGGTGGCACGCATCTCCCGGACAACGGAGATCAGGCCTTCGGTAATCACTTCCAGTGTAATCGGGTCAATATCTGGCATCGTTCCCACCACGGGTCAAGATCAGGCATCCGTTTGCACCGGCTGCCGCCACGAAATCTGGCGGCACGAGAGTCGTCGCGCCGGATTCTTCAATGATCGCGGGCCCGACAATCCGCTCACCCGCGACTAGACGCCCGCGGTCGTGCAGGACCGTTTCAAGCCATTGACCGCCGAAGCAGGCTTCCCGGCGTCCGATCTCGGAATCGCGACCACCTGCCGCATCTGCGGCCGGCATCCCGATCTCGCCGGCTGGCCCGCGGCCGATAACGCGATAGACCACGATCTCGACCGGATCATCGTCTTCAACCCCGTAACGTTCGCGATAGGCGGTCCGAAAACAGGTCGCGAGCACGGCCGTTGACTCAAGCGCGGTATCGACAGGAACCGAAAGTTCGAACGCCTGGCCATCGAAGCGCATGTCGAGTACCGTTTCGAGATTGATTCGCGATTCGTCCAGACCGTCGGCGACCAGCGCCGTCCTGACCTGTTCGCGCAGGGGCTTCAAGACCTCCTCTATTTGTTCGATCCGTATGTCCGACAGCGGGGTCAGCAGGGTCTGGCTGGCATCGTGGCGCCGCTCCGCAATGAGAAGGCCGAGCGCGGAAAAGGCGCCAGGTAACGGTGGTATGATGATTTTCGCCATTCCGAGGTCGGCAGCAATCAGCGCCGCGTGCAGCGGTCCCGCGCCGCCATAGGCAAGCAGGGCGAAGTCGCGCGGATCCAGACCTCGCATGACGGATATCTCCTTCACTGACGCGGTCATTCGAGTGACGGCGATATCGATGATGCCTTCGGCGGCCCGTTCGAGGTCGAGATTGAGTCTGTCGGCGACCTCCGTGACCGCCGCTGTCGCCGCGGCTACATCGATGGTGATCGCGCCGCCGAGCGCATCGGCTGGCCGGAATCGGCCGAGAACCACGTTCGCGTCTGTGACCGTCGCCTCGACGCCGCCCATGCCGTAACAGGCCGGGCCTGGTTGCGCACCGGCCGAACGCGGCCCGACAGTGAAGAAACCGCCCGGTCCGACCGACGCGATACTGCCACCGCCAGCGCCGACGGTATTGATCTCGATCTGTGGCACCCGGTTGGGAAATGGACCGATCCGGCCTTCTGTCGCCATTTCCTGGCGATAACCGCGGACCAGGCAGGTATCGGTACTCGTGCCTCCCATGTCATAGGTGATGAAATCCGGAATGGCGAGATGTTTCGCGAGGATCGCCGCCGCGGCGACTCCGCCTGCCGGCCCTGACAACATCGCATTCACAGGACGTTCGGTCATCCGTTCGGCCGTCCAGATTCCGCCATTCGATCCCATGATCTGCAGCGGCGCTCCGATTCCCCGCGCCCGCAGTCCGGCCTGCATGTCGTTCAGATATCTGGCGGTGGCCGGCGCCACGTAAGCGTTCAGGGCCGTCGTCGAAAATCGCTCGAACTCGCGCAACTCGGCGAGTACATCCGATGACAGGGAGATATACACATCCGGAAGCAGGCGGCGCGCGATCCCGGCGGCGCGCCGCTCGTGGTCCGGATTGGCGTAGGAATGCAGGAAACAGATTGCGAGCGCTTGAATTCCCCGCTCTGCGAGGGTGCGGCAGGCATCCGTCACCATGGTCTCGTCGAGCGGCTTGACGACAGTTCCTGTGGCGTCGCTTCTTTCGTCGATCTCGATGATATCCGATCGGGTCACCAACCCGGCCGGGCGCACCGCCTTGACGTCGTAAAGGCGAATCCGGTTTCCGCGACCGACTATGAGTACGTCGCGGAAACCGGTCGTCGTCAGCACGCCGAGGCGCGCGCCGCGGCGTTCGAGGACGGTGTTCGTCGCAATTGTGCTGCCATGACTGAAACGAGTGACGAGAGCGGTCTCGTTCGAAACGGCCTCCTCCACCGCCCGAAACACGCCGTCTGCGTGGTTTTCCGGAGTCGATGGCGTCTTGATGGTCCGGAAGCGGCTCGTACGGGAGTCGAAGAGCACGAGGTCGGTAAACGTCCCACCAACGTCAACACCGACGCAATACTCGAATTTCGGGTCAGTTATGATCATTCGACGCCAATTCGATCTTGGAAATTGCTCGACTTCGTATCTTGCAGGCTCGACCTCCCGCAAAAAAGAGGTAGGATACATTAACCGGAACGGTGCGCGAACTCAAACCCGGCCTGCGTCCAATCCGAGTGTTGCATACGGTATGCCCTGTCACCACAGTGCCGCGGCGCAGACCTGCACGCGCGGCCAAGGGTACTGAAAAGCGGGGCAGGGGTACATGCTGCCGGTTTACGTCCGGACCCGGTACCTGTCGAGGTGTTCCCAGTCGAACCGAATACCATGGCCCGGCACCTCGCCGGCAGTCGCGCAACCGTCGAAGATCCGCAGCGGTTCGGCGATGAACCGTTCAAGCCCGAAACCATGCACCTCAAGATAGGAGGCGTTCGGAATAGCGCCCAGAAGATGTACATGGATATCATGGACACCATGCGACGTGACTGGAAGATTGCGCGCCTCGGCCAGCCGCGCCACCTTCATCCAGACGGTGATGCCGCCACAGTTCGACACGTCAGGTTCGATATAGCTGACGCCGTTCGCCGTCAGCATGTGCTGGAAATCATAGAGCGTATGCAAGTTTTCGCCTGCCGAAACCGGAACACCGCCTTCGCTCAGGATCCGCGCATGGCCGGCGAAGTCCTCCGGGATCGTCGGCTCCTCGAGCCAGACCAGATCGAAGTCCCGGAACGCTCGGGCGGCGCGGATCGCCTCATCGACGGTCCAACGCATGTTTGCATCGACCATCAACGGAAAATCGGGCCCGAGGTGAGTCCGCATTGCTGCGACCCGCGTGACATCCTCACGCAGCAGGTTGCGTCCGACCTTCATCTTGATGGCCCGGAATCCGTTTTCAAGGTTCCGGTCGGTCTGAGCCAGCAGGTCGTCGATACTGAACTGCAGATCGATGCCGCCGGCGTAGGCCCTGACCTTCGGGTCGGCACCGCCGAGCAGCCGCCACAGTGGCAGCCCGGTTCGTTTGCCCAGTAGATCCCAGAGCGCAATATCGACGGCCGACATCGCATGCATGGCCAGACCGCCGCGACCAGCATAATGCAGGTGCCACCACAGTGATTTCCAGATCGCTTCGATCCGGTCGGCGCCCTGTCCGGGCAGTAACGGTCCGATGTCATGCGCCACCACGCTGTGAATGGCCCGTGCGGCGCCGCTGAGCGTGTAGGTGTAGCCGAGACCCTGCAGCCCGTCCTCGTCGGTGATCCGTGCCGTGATCAACTCGAAACTTGCCATGTCCCCGTGCATGCTGTCGGACAGGGTAACCGGCAGCGGGATGCTGAAATGGTCGGCTTGCAGAGTATGGATGGTCATCTTGAGCTCCCAAGCAGGACATTTGTATCGACATCGAACATCAACTACGATGGCATTGAAGCTGCCGCAATGGCAATTTTCCGGCGCCGTTTCGATCGGCCCGCATGATGGACGTTATCTGTGATCAGGGAGACGAGGATTGGCCCGAATTTCTTATGTTGGACGTGGAGCCTCGCCGCCCGACCTGCAGCCGCTATACGAGAGCATGTCGAGTTACGGCCCGTTTTCCAGCCTTATCGGCGCCATGGGCCATCGTGCGCCGATACTTCGTCATGTCTTCGGGATGTTGAGCGAATTGCGTGACGAGGGCTTGTTGCCGCGGCGTTATCTGGAACTGGCGCTGGTTGCGGTCTCGAAAGTGAATGCCTGCGATTATTGCATAGCGCATCACGGGCCGTTTCTGACTGTCGAAGGCGTGAGCCGAGACGGCGTTGACGCGATCCTCGATTATGGTACGCATCCGGAATTCGATGCTGTCGACAAATTGGTGGTGGAATACGCGATTGCGGTGTCAAAGGATTTTCACCGGATTCGGGATTCGATGTTTACACGGCTGCGACAGCATTTTACCGAGGCCCAGATCGTCGAGTTGACTTGGCGCATCGCGCTCTGTGGGGCATTCAACCGGTTCAATGACGTGTTGCAGCTCGATATCGAGGACGAGGCGTTAGCCCTGTCCGCCTGAAAATCCGATGCATTTCGAACGCGTCCGGTTCCGGCCGACTAGCCCCCATCGACCACGGAGACCATGCTGATGTCGGCAGCCGCGGACAGCAAGATCACCTTGACCATCGACGAGGTGGAGAATCTCACATCCTCCGTGCTTGTGGCGTGCAACACCGATATTGCCAATGCGGGTTCCGTGACCCGGTCAGTCGTGGCTGCCGAACTCGACGGGATACACAGTCACGGTCTGGCCCGTCTGCCGACCTATTGCGAGCATGCGCGATGCGGAAAGATCGATGGCCATGCGCGGCCCTCTGTCGAACAGGTCGGGCCGGCAGCGGTGCGGGTCGATGCTAGGGACGGGTTTGCGCATCCTGCCATTGACCTCGGTCTTCCTCGTCTTATCGAATGCGCTGGCGGATCCGGGTTGGCGGGTCTCGCGATCACCAACTCCTATAACTGCGGTGTACTCGGTTATCACGTCGAGGCGCTGGCGGCGGTCGGACTGGTCGGACTGGGGTACACGAATGCGCCAGCGTCCATCGCGCCGGCCGGCGGCAGAACGGCGGTGTTCGGAACTAATCCGGTTGCATGCGCCGCCCCGGACGGGAACGGCGGCGCTGCCTTCGTGATCGACCAGTCCTCAAGCGTGGTCGCGAAGAGCGAAGTCCTGGTGCATGCCGCCAATGACGAACCGATTCCGGACGACTGGGCTTTTGACAGCGATGGTCGCCCCACCCGCGATCCGGCAGCTGCGCTGCGCGGGACTATGGCTCCGGCCGGAGGATACAAGGGGGCGGGCACCGCTCTCATGGTCGAACTCATGGCTGCCGTGTTGACCGGAGCGACGCTCAGCGCTGATGCCAGTTCGTTTGGTGACAATACCGGTGGGCCTCCGCGGACCGGGCATTTTTTCATCGCCATCGACCCGTTGATATTCTCCGGCGGTGCCTATGCGACGCGCCTCTCGAAGCTGGTCGATCGCATCGTGGGGCAGGACGGCGCACGCCTGCCCGGTTCGCGCAGGCGGAAGGCGCGCGCGCGAATTCGTCGCGACGGGGTGACGGTGAGCGCGAGTCTCTACGACAAACTCAAAGCCTATGATGCAGCGCGCTGACCGGGTTGTGATTGCGCGCTGCCATGTTGGTTGTGCCGTCGCATGCAGTTCCGGTCCCGCTGGACATCGAGGACCAGCGCGAGACCATGCTGGCGGGATCGACCGGACTGTATCAGCGTTGTCAGGGTCGGTCTGGCCATGACAAGCCACAGGCTGCCCTTCGTCCTGGCGTGATAACGAGTTCGTCGCTATCGTCCTGCGCAGTCGACACAGACAGTGATCGCCGGATCGAACTCCAGCCGTTTGACCGGGATGTCTTCCTCGCAGACCAGGCAATAGCCATATTCGCCATCCGCAAAGCGTTTCAGCGCGGTGTCCACCCGGAGCAGTTCGAGACGGCGCCGGCGTTCGGTTTCCCGAGCCATGGCCTGATCCTGAAGCGCGTTCATACGGGACAGGCGACCAACCCGTGTCTGATCGAGTTCAACCGGACGCGCCTGTTCGTGAGCGCTCGCAATCAAGGCCCGCAGGTCTTCCCGGCGGGCATCCAGCCGCGTACGGAAGCGCTCGTAATCGTTATCGGTTGCCATCGTTGCAGCATGACAGACCAGCGCACCTGCCCTTGCAAGCAAAAAGACCCACCACGACGTAGAAACCCGGCCGCTTTCGCCAGCATCCGGGCAACCTGGCTCCGCAGCAGTATCCAGACGCCGGTATATCCTGTGACATGCTGTTTTTCCAGGTCGTTCCGTGATGAACCGGGCGGATCTCCGATCTTGGAACAGGCGCCCGATCCGCTATACTCGGAAATGTCAGGATGCAATTTGCGGGGACATTGGCCGAATGAATGGTAGATTCAATCTGGGAGATCTGGTCGACCGCCGGGAAAATTACCGGAAACCCGCATTGATTGATCTCGGGCATGGCAAGAAGCCAAGAACCTATACACATGGTGATATTGATGCTGCGGCGAAAGCCGTGGCGCGCGGGCTTGTCGGCCGCGGCTTCCATTCCGGGGACCGAATTGCGATCCTGGCCGCCAACAGTGCCGAATTTCTGATCTCTTATCTCGGAACGATGCGGGCGGGCATGGTTTCGGTGCCGATCAATTACAAGTTTCCGGCCGCGACAATCGACTACATCCTTGCCAATGCCGGCTGCAGACTGGTGTTTACCGATTCCAACCGCTGTAGCCTGGTTCCGAACCGCATGAAAATGGTGATTTTCGGGGCGGCCGGGCCAGACGGCTTCCAGACGCTCCTTGATCCGGGCCCATTCCAGACTGTAATGCCTGGATCCGATGATGTGGCCATGATCCTCTATACGTCCGGGTCGACCGGCCAGCCGAAAGGCGTGCCGTTGACCCATGCCGGGCATCTATGGGTCATCGCGATGCGGCTCAGGAACCGGCCTGTCCGGACACATCGGTTGCTGGTTGCGGCGCCACTCTACCATATGAACGGTCTTGCGATTTCCAAGCTGGCATTGGCCGGGCACATGACCATCGTGCTGATGCCGGAGTTTGCGGTCCGCGACTATATCGAAGCCATTGACGTACATCGCGTGAGCTGGCTGACCTCGGTCGCCGCGATGATGGCCATGGTCGTGCGTGAGAGGACGTTGCTGGAGTCCATGGATCTGTCGATGGTCCGGATTGTGCGCATGGGGTCGGCGCCGGTCAGCCCGAAGCTTGTCGCGGATATTCGTGAATTTTTCCCCAATGCACGGATTACCAACGGCTACGGGACGACCGAAGTCGGTCCGGTTGTCTACGGGCCACACCCTGACGGGGTACCGCAGCCGGACGTGTCGGTCGGATATCCGCTTTCCGGATATACCAGACTCGTGGATGCCGACGGCCGCGTCTCTGATTACGGCGAAGTTCAATGCCGTAATCCGGCAGTGACGCCAGGTTATCATGGTTTGCCGGACGAAACGGCGGCGACGACTGTGGATGGCTGGTTCCAGACCGGGGACGTCATGCGGGCCGACGAAAACGGGTTTCATTACTTTGTCGGACGTCTCGACGACATGTTCAATTGCGGCGGTGAGAATATCTATCCCTCTCAGGTCGAGAAACTGCTGGAGCTTCATGATGCGGTCGAACAGGCCTGTGTCGTTCCGGTGCCCGACGGAATCAAGGGATTCAAGCCGGTTGCATTTGTCGTTGCACGTCAGGGGGCCGCTGTCACGGAACTGGAGGTCAAGGACTATACGCTTGCAAACGGGCCGGCCTATCAGCATCCACGCCGGGTTGCCTTCGTTGAAAGCTTGCCGCTTACCGGAACGAACAAGGTTGACCGAAACGCACTGACCCGACGTGCTGAACAGCAATTGGGCGAGGACGTAGCCGGGGTATCGTGACCGCGGCATGGATGCGGACAGGGCCGGAATGGTCGCGTCCGTGGCAGTTGTCCAGCCTGCCGTTTGGCGCGACGGATTACGGCGCAGCCGACTGCTCTGCTCTGGTCGGGCCGATGTTGTCTGGGCGCGCGGTGTCGAAGGTTCAGAATATCCCGGGACATGCTCGTCGCAGGAATTCTGGATCCATGCGCCCACCAGGGAAAGGCTCCTCGCATGCTGCCGATGTCGAACCTGCGCCTCCTTGCGAAGCATGTGGCCGGCATCGTGAATGTGATGACGAGCAGGGCCGTGGTCGGTGAGCCAAATCCGTTCCACAGCCGGATCAAGGTCGGCGGCGGCATCGTTCAATTGCTTCGGCCGTTCTGAAGAATATTCTATTGGAACCTCTTGCAAAATTCCTGCCCCCAGGGTCCGGTGAGCCCGGATCGGTCGGTTGCTTCCGGTCACCTCTGCACCTGGAGGTCGGAATCCATGGATTCGCGGTGTCTCATCAGAGATGATGAGACCAAACAGGGACCCTTGTGGACATCGGGACACGCCTCTCCGGGCCACTCTCTTCGAGAGGGCCGTGAAGGGTCGGCATGCGTTGTCGGAGCCGCGCTATGGGGCGGCGAGACGTATCAACTGGTCAGCCGCCAGGGCCAGGATGCCGACCATGAGATGGCAGGCGACCTTGGAATGTCCACGGACGCGGACATGGCGCCCGCCACACTCATCCTTGAGGCGGGCGTTGGTCCTCTCGACACCGGACCGGATCCGGACCCGCACGGTCTCGGGATCGACATGGTCTATTGCACGCCGGGCCCGGACCTCCCGGTCTCGCTCCTCCTTGAGGTCCTTGTCCCGGCGCGGATTGACATCGATGATCGGCACATGGCCAAGCCGTTCGCTCATCTGGTAGATCTCCCTGGCATCATAGGCCGCGTCCATGAGATCGTAGAGATTGGTCACACGCGCGGCGGTCATCATCGCCAGCGGGATCGCGACCTGGCTGTCATGGACGGATGCCGAGGTGAGAACGGTCCTCAGCGGCACCCCGCAGTCTGCTGTGTCGATAGGCAGCTTGTCACCGCGCCAGGCCTCCAGGACCCCCTTGGCATTCTTCTTTGCCCCGTGATCGCAGACCTTCGGCAGCGCGTCGAGCCTCTCATCGAGATCCATCCCGTTCGCTTGCCGTTCGAGACGCCCAGGCTCCTTCGTCCTCTCCTCGCCCTTGCGGGGCCGGCCGCGCTTGCGGTTCGGCGTCGGGGCCTTCGGCGTCGGGGCCGGCGTCTCCCGGGCCTCGATGGCCGTCGGGTCCCTCGACACGTGGCCGATGAGCGCGTCGCCCAGTGTCTCTGCAACCAGAGCCGCGTGCATCCTCTCCGGAAGACGGGACTGCGACCATTCGGCAAACGTCCGCGAAAACGTCGCTTCACGCGGGATCTCCGCGATACGCGACCCGCCGCACAGCCGGCGCAACGTCGGGTCCACCTTGAGCCTGTCGATCAGGTGGCGGGTCGTCGGCAGACCCCATACCGCCTTGGCGATGACGCCACGGGCCAGCGCCCGGCGATCCTCCCGGGGCCGACCCGGACCGGTCCACACCTCATCGACGAAGCCCTCCACCTTGACGAGATCGAGAGCTGTCACGAAACGCTTGTGCGTCTCGAGGAGAGGACCGACCGCCTCGGCCAACGCAGGGAAAAGGTCCCCTTGAAATCGGCGCCAGAGATCGGATAGGGTCGAGCCAAGGGTCATCGGGGTCACCTCCTCGGTATCTTGTTGTTGTGGAAACACAACATACCACGAGGTGGCCCCGAAACCCAGGCCCTCGACAACAAAATCAGCCTCGACAAGGCAAAAAACCGGTCGGGCCGGCAATTTTGCAAGAAGCTCATTGGATAAAAGTACTCACAACCGCAAGACACCATCATGGCGATCTATGAGTACATATAAAAAAACGACGCTTCTACGACGTCTGGCGAAGAACCCCAGCGGTTCTTCGTTACGGGCCCCGTCAGACGGGGAAGACGACACTGGTCCGATAGGTTCTGGAGCAGATCAATCGATCAAATCTTTATTTGCCGGTCGATGAGTCGGATCCGGCCATATTTCGTTCTGTTCCCGGAACGACAGGCAGAGGATCCGCGTTCGAAGGCCAAACGGCTGTTTTGCATGGCGATGAAAGGGATACCCGATGGCTGGTTCGTCTTTGGGAACAGGCCCGGATGGACGCAAGGCGTTCGGATCGCGGTTTCGTCCTCGCCATCGGCGGGGTTCAAAAAATTCCGCACTGGTCGGAAACGGTCAAGGGACTATGGGATGCAGACCGGGCCCATGATCATCCTCTCCACGTGATCCTGCTCGGTTCGGTGCCGTTGCGGATGCAGCGCGGCCTGAGCGAGAGTCTCGCAGGCCGATTCGAGACCATTCGCATGATGCACCGGTCCTTTGCCGAGATGTCTGCGGCCTTCGGCTTCGATCTTCCGAAATTCATCTATTTTGGAGATTTTCCGGGCGCTGTGCCGTACATCAGGGAGCAAGAGCGCTGGTGTGCATATATCACGCAAGCTCTGGTCGAACCCAACATTGAGCGCGACATACTTGCAATGCAACGCGTGGACAAACCCGTTCTTTTGAAACGATTGTTCGAACTTGGTGCCGGGTATTCCGGACAGATATTGGCCTAGTGTCCTGATTCCAAAGTTCGTACCGTTATGATGTTGCGGCTGCAGCGGTTTCGAGGGTCCTGAGGCAGAAGCGCTTGATGGACGCCAGGATTTCATCGGCTGTCTTGTGCCAGTGGAAGGGCTTGGGGTCCTCGTTGACGGTGTCGATGTACCCGGTGATCGCCTGCTCCAGCTCGACGGTCGATCGGTGAACCCCGCGCCGGATCTGCTTCTCTGTCAGATCGGCGAAGAAGCGCTCGACTTGGTTGAGCCACGAGGCAGAGGTCGGGGTGAAGTGAACATGCCAGCGCGGTCGCCGGGCGAACCAGTCGCGGATCGTCTTCGTCTTGTGGGTCGAGTAGTTGTCCATGACGATGTGGATCTCGAGGTCGGGCGGCACGTTGGCCTCGACGTGATCCAGGAACTTGCGGAACTCCACGCTGCGGTGGCGCCGATAGCACTGTCCGATGACCTTGCCTGTGGCGACGTCAAGGGCTGCGAAGAGCGAGGTCGTGCCGTTGCGCTTGTAATCGTGAGTGCGCCGCTCGACCTGCCCCGGGCGCAGCGGCAGCAGCGGCTGGGTGCGATCGAGGGCCTGAACCTGCGATTTCTCGTCCACGCAGAGGACCATGGCATGCTGCGGCGGGTCCACGTAGAGCCCCACGATGTCGCGCGTCTTGTCCACGAAGTAGGGGTCTGCCGAGAGCTTGAAGGTCTCGCTCCTGTGCGGCTGAAGGGAAAAGGCTCGCCAGATGCGATTGACCGTCGACGGCGCATACCCCGTCGCCTGCGCCATCGAGCGCGTGCTCCATTGGGTCGCGTCACGAGGCTTCTCCTCAAGCGTCTTGCGCACCACCTCGGCCACGGCGTCGTCATCGATGCGCCGGGGACGGCCGGAGCGCGGCTCGTCGTCAAGCCCGTCAAGACGATGCTCTGCGAAGCGATTGCGCCACTTCCTGGCGGTCTGGCTGGTCACGCCCAGCACGCTCCCAATCTGCACATTGGTAAGCCCTTCGGCCGCCAGCAGCACGATGTGCGCCCGATCGGACAGGCCTCGCCAGACTTTGCGCCCGCGCGCCAGCCGCTCAAGCTCGTTGCGCTCGTCCGCGCTCAGCTTGATCTCCACCGAAAGTCGCATCACCATGCCCCCCGAATCGACACCACCCCCTTAAAAATACGAACTTTGCGTACAGGACACTAGTATAGTGTCGTCACGAAATACCGACCCAGAGCGCCAGACACCGAATCTGCACCGCGGCAAGAAACGATGCGGCATTCTTGGCGTATCGCGTGGCAATCCCACGCCAACGCTTGAGCCACAGAAAGGCGTTCTCCACCAAATGCTGGCGCCGGTAGAGATGGACATCATACGCTCCGGGGTGCTTGCGGTTGCGCTTCGGCGGAACCACTGGAATGACTTCATGCTCCTCACAATAAGACAGGATGGCAGTCGTGTCATAGGCCTTGTCCGCCAACAAGGACTCGGCATCTATCCCTTCAATCAGCTCGACCGCTTGACTGCAATCTGCTGCCGTCCCCTCGGTCACCAACACTCGCACCGGCATCCCATGCGCGTCCACAGCCAGGTGCAGCTTCGTGTTCAGCCCCCTTTTGTGCGACCCATCGCCTGATTGCCGCCGACCGCACCGCTCGCATGGGGATGGACCTTGAGATGACTGGCATCAATCATCAGCCACTCATAGTCCGGCTCATCCACCAGATGCTCTAGCAACGCCCCCCAGAGCCCCTTGTCCCGCCAGCGACAGAACCGACGATGGGTATTTTTCCAGTCTCCATAGTCCGGCGGCAAATCACGCCAGGGAGCGCCGGTACGCAGAATCCAGAAGACAGCATTAATGAACCGTCGATTATCCTGCGCCACCCCACCCCAACTTCCCGCTCGACCAGGCAGATGAGGCTCCAGCAACAGCCAGACCTTGTCCGAAATGTCGTGACGCCGATGAGCCAATCCCATTAGGGCGTGTTGACGAATTCATGAAATGCTGATGATCATTTTCCATCAATGACATTCCGGGAAATTATCATGGCGTTACGCCTGCTCATCACGGATGCTATCTGCTCGACACTCGAGCCGCTACTGCGTGAGAGCAAACACGCCGCCGGCGCCCCGCCACGGCTCAGCGACCGACTGGTCATCGAAGCCGTCCTCTACCAGGCGCGGACCGGAACCCCCTGGCGCGACCTGCCCGACGAATTCGGCCATTGGGATGCCGTTTATCAGCGGTTTCGCCGTTGGGAGAAGCGCCACCTCCGGGCACGGCTCTGGCAACAGAGACAACAGGCAGACGATGAACCACTCAAGGAAGTGTTCATCGCTTCGACCATCGTGCGTGCTCATCAACACGCCGCCGGCGCGGTAAAAAAAACGATGGCCAGGAGGCCCAGGCTCCCGGCCGCTCCCGGGGTGGATTCCCCACCAGGCTGCACGTGGCCTGTGCCAACGAAAGAACCGGTGTGTCCGTCGTGTTGACGGGTGGCGAGCGCCATAATGGCATGGGATGCGAGCTTCTGTGGAAGGCCTTGTCCCGCTCTCCCGCACCGGAGGCTGCGGTCATGGACAAGGCGTATGACAGCAAGAGCATTCGCCAGGCGCTGGCCGACCAGGGCGTCGAAGCCGTGATTCCCGCCCGGTCGAACCGGATTGAGACGATTCATCACGATCAAGAAAAGTACAAGCGGCGCCAGCAGGTCGAGCTATTCTTCAACAAGCTCAAACAATTCCGTCGCAGTGCCACACGCTATGACAAGCTCGCTCGGACGGTCCTCGCGTTTGTTCACGTTGTCTCAGCATGGAGTATGCTTCGTTCATTCGTCAACACGGCCTAGTCACCTCCATGAACCATCGAGTGATACCGACAGATAGGATAGAGGAACATTTCTCGTGACGACACTATCTAAAACAAGATGCTTGGTTGCCTTGAAGACGTCGGCAATACTACCACTCTGGCACGTTATCTGGACCTTCTGTCGAGTGCGAGTTTCATTACCGGTGTCTTCAGGTATGCCGGCAGAACCTACCGCCGCAGATTCTTCTTACCGAAACTCAATGTGCTCGATATCGCTCTCACGGCTGCGCTGTTCGGGTACATGTTCGAGGACGCAAGGGCGACCGCAGTTTCTGGGTCCGTTTCGTCGAAAGTGCAGTGGCTGCGTATCTCTTCAACACCGGCGTTCCCGGGCACCGCATATACTCTTGGCGGGAGAACGGCAGCGAGGTCGACTTTGTCATCGAGCGAGGCTGCAGGCTTGTGGCTTTCGAAGTCAGGAGCGACCCACGCCGAACAAGCGCAGGTGACCTTGAGAAGTTCGGGAAGCATTTCAATGTCGAAAAATCTGTCGTCGTGGGCAAGGGAAGCTTCCCGATTTCGGAGTTTCTAACAAAGCCCGTGGCCGAATGGTTCGAACGTAAGCCTTCGGTTCACGGGTGATATCAAAGCCGCTGCCGCTTGTCGCGCGGTGTCCTTTGGTTCCGGAGACCTTGGCCAATCCCTGCCGCGTCAGCGGTTTCGGGTTGTGTGTGGATGGTTCCGGCAGACAGTCCTGGCACCTTCAATGAAATGCCGATCAGAGTTTGTCTGGCGAGACGAATTTGGCGGGTCTCGAGAGGTTTTCAGTCGGTCATGCGTCCCGTTTCCATGCTTCCCGCTACCGGGATTTGTTCCGCCGCGAAGGCAACGCCTCCAGGCGCCACCGGGACATCGTCGAAGCGCGAATGCCGCCAGGACCACGAGCCTTTGCCCTTGGGACCGGCGCGCCTGCTCTCTCCTCTGCGATTGCGTCACAAAACTTTCCGCAAACACACCACGGCGTTCCTGCCCCGGACAGCGCGGGATTCCTGAACCGGATGTCAAAGCGCCGTCTCAAGAGGCCTCTGGTTGGCCGAGCAGGTCATCCAGTGACCGCGCCGAACATGCCGTTGCCCCTCCTCAGATCTGCCGTAGCCACTTCACGACGCCCATCGACTTTTTCGTCACCTTTCGGCTGAACGCCATCTCTGAAAACCGTTTATGCACGTGGCTCCGGTGGCACACGATGTTGCCCCCGATGTCAACTATTCCCGACACGCCAAACGCTACATGTACGTTTCACCGGAGCCACGTGCATAAGCGGTCTCTGAAATATGGGATTCGCCGAAAATTTGCGATTCTGGCGCCCGGATCCAGAAAGATGGCCTGTCAATCCGGGCTCGTGTCTGCTATATGCCCGGCGCTGTTGCAGACTGACAGGCGGCTGGCGGGAATGGCGTTCAGCTAGCAAGCGCGCCGGTATGCCGGTTTGGAGCATGCCTTGGCATTCCCGGATGCGGCTGCGTAATCGGATCGAATCCAGGCGTCCCTGGAACATGTCAATATCGCGACGGCGCCGTGGGTTCTGGCCCTGACGCCATCGGGTTTCATGTAATGGACATGACGAGCCCCGAGGAGGCAGTATTGGGTACGTCATTGGCGCCCGGCGCAACTGCGTCGAATGACGAATTGAGGTAGTCTTCGGGCACGACAGGTCAGACAACGACTTCAGAAAGGATATCGCATGCGCGCCATGGTTTTGCATGAACATGGCGGTCCGGACGCACTGGTCTACGAAACCGGGTTTCCGGACCCGAAATGTGACCCGAACGACGTCATCGTTCGGGTCAGGTCGACCGCACTCAATTATCACGACATCTTCACACGCAACGGCATGCCTGGAATCAGGATTCAGATGCCCATGATCTGCGGTCTTGATGTCGCCGGAGAAATCGCCGAGACCGGTAGTGATGTTACCGGCTGGAAACCGGGCGACCGGGTTTTGATCGATCCGCGGAACCGGGTGGAAGGGGGCCTGGTCGGCGAAACCATTCACGGTGGTCTCGCCGAATATTGTCGAATCCCGACGCACCAGCTGGTCCGCATCCCCGATGATGTCAGCTACGATCAGGCTGCCAGCCTCCCAGTTGCCTATGGCACTGCGCATCGCATGATGGTGACGATCGGCAAGGTCGGGGCTGACGACAAGGTATTGATACTCGGCGCTTCCGGTGGTGTTGGCACCGGTGCTCTGCTGCTGTCCAGAATGCTGGGTGCGGAAGTCGTGGTCTGCGCGTCTACCGACGACAAGATGGCGCGCCTCAAGGATCTTGGCGCCGATTATGCAATGACCTACATGGACAACGAATTCCACAAGGGTGTTTACGGCCTTTACGGCAAACCCTCCCGGCGCAGTCATGACGGCGGTGTTACCGTCGTGGTCAATTTCACGGGCGGTGAAACTTGGGTGCCATCCCTGCGCGCCCTCAGACGCGGTGGCCGGATGCTGACCTGTGGCGCGACAGCAGGGTTCGATCCGAAAACCGATATTCGCTTCATCTGGACTTTCGAACTGCAGATCCTTGGCTCCAACAGTTGGGAACCTGAAGATTTGACAACGCTGCTGGATTACATCCAGACAGGAGCGATGACACCCGTGATCGACCAGGCCCTGCCGCTTGCGGACACCCGTGAGGGCATTCGCCTGCTTGAGGATCGCGAAGTCTTCGGTAAAGTCGTGATCAACCCGTAGGCGGAGATTCAGCCATGTCGGAACCGGTGAGCCGCGAACAGATTCAGACGATGCTTGACGAGTCGCCCTACATTGCGTTCATGAACCTCGAGGTCGTCACGACCGATCCGGAGATCGACCGGATCGTGATTCGAATGCCGATGCGTCCCGAATTCGAACGCCGGGCCGGTACTGGTCAGTATCACGGCGGTGCAATTGCGGCTCTCATCGACATTGCCGGCGATTACGCCGTCGTCCTCAAGTCCGGCGGCGGGGTGCCGACGATCAATTTCCGGACCGACTTTCTGCGGCCGGCCAGTAACACCGCGCTTACCGCGACGGCGACCACAAGGCGCCTGGGTCGAACGGTCGCGGTGGTCGACATCGATGTTCATGACGACGACGGCCGCTTATGTGCCGTTGGACGTGGAACCTATAGCCCCAATGCCGGTTAATCCGTGACAGTTCCCATGGACAGCCGATGACCGACGCCGCATTCCGTAATAGTCCGCCTTTGCTCGCGCTTGGCCGCGCGACGCTGACCTACGGCGACCGGACACTGTTCCGGAACGCCGATATGGAGGTGATGTCGGGTGACCGGATCTGCCTGGTCGGTCGCAACGGGACCGGCAAGTCAACCCTGATGCGGGTTCTTGCCGGCGAACTTGACATCGATTCCGGCGCGCGCTTCGTTCAGCCTGGGCTGCGCGTCGGCTATCTGCCGCAGCAGCCTGCGATTCCGGATGCCGTTACGGTGAGAGCCCACGTTCTGGCAGCACCACCCGTGCCAGGGCGGGACCGGCCGCGGGATCATGATGTCGACGCGATCCTCCATCAACTCGGACTCGACGGGGCGCGCATGACGGATAGCTTGTCGGGCGGTGAATTCCGGCGCACCGCCATTGCCCGGCTGCTTGTTATCCAGCCCGATATCCTGTTGCTGGATGAGCCGACCAACCATCTTGATTTGCCGACGATTACCTGGCTCGAGGATACGCTCCGGCGTTTCCAGGGCGGGACGCTGATCGTTAGCCATGATCGCGTTTTCCTGACCGCGCTCTCGAACCGCACCTACTGGCTCGAACGCGCCGTGCTACGCCGGCGAAATGCGGGATTCGAGGGTTTCGCAGACTGGTCCGAGGCGGTTCTCGCCGATGCAGAGACGCACGCCCGCAAACGCGACCGGAAAATCGTCGAGGAGACGCGCTGGCTTCGGGAGGGCCTGACCGCCCGGCGCAAACGCAACATGGGACGGGTACGCGTCCTGCAGGCGATGCGCGATGCGCGCACGACGGAAACCAGACGGCAGGGTAACGTTCGCTTCACGCTCGCCGAAACCGCGCGGAGTGGCGACCTGGTCCTCGAGGCCCGTGATATCTCGAAGCGCTTCGCCGGTTCCAACGGTTGCGAAACCGTGATTGCCGAACGGTTTTCGACCATCATTCGACGCCGGGACCGGGTTGGGATAATTGGCCCCAACGGCGCCGGCAAGACGACGCTGTTGCGTATGTTGATCGGCAACGATAGTCCCGACAGTGGCCGGGTGCGCGTTGGCAATGGGGTCGAGACGGTATATTTCGATCAGAGCCGTGAACTTCTCAACCCGGACGCGACACTCCGCGCAACGCTGTGCCCGAACGGTGGCGACACAGTCGAGGTTGGTGGCCGGACCCGCCATGTCGTGGCCTATCTCAGGGATTTCCTGTTCGAGGACCGTCAGGCCAACAGTCCGGTTCGCAGCTTGTCCGGTGGCGAGCGCAATCGGTTGCTGCTGGCCCGGCTATTTTCTCAACCGCACAATCTGGTCGCCCTTGATGAGCCGACCAACGATCTCGATATCGAAACTCTTGAGCTCCTCGAAGACATTCTCGCGGCTTATGACGGAACGATCCTGCTGGTGAGTCATGATCGCGAATTTCTCGACCGGATTGTCACTTCGACGATCGCGATCGAGGGCAATGGAATTATTGATGAGTATCCTGGCGGCTATTCCGATTACCGGAAACAGCGACCGCAAAATGCCGGCCGGGTCGAGGACAAGTCCGCGGGTTCGTCCGCCGCCGCGCCACGCCGGCAGCGGCCTCAGACCAAGCTTGGCTACAAGGATCAGCGCGAACTCGACGATTTGCCGGCCCGGATTGCGGAACTCGAGTCCAGGATCGGCCGGTTGCGTCATGTCCTCTCCGATCCCGACCTCTATCAGCGCGACAGGGTTGCGTTCGATGACGCAACCAGGCAGTTGTCTGAAATCGAAGCCGCGCTTGCTGCGGCGGAGGAGCGCTGGCTGGAACTTGAGGATCGGAATGCTGCGCTCGCTGTGGCGCAGCCCGCATAGCCCGTACTGTTTCTGCGGTGTCGTTCGGCCTCATTGCGTTGATAGACTATCCGGGTCGCACATCAACTCCGGGATCACATGAGATCGTGGCTTTAGAGATTACGGACCGCCCATCGCCCAACCATGGAGCACGGCCCGGGGGAGTCGCGGTCAACATGCTGATATTGCACTATACCGGTATGGTCACGGCCGGTCAGGCCATCGAACGGCTGTGCGATCCGGTGTCCGCGGTCAGCGCTCATTATTTGATTGACGAAGACGGCGCGGTCAGCCGACTTGTTCCGGAGGATCGTCGCGCCTGGCATGCCGGTCATGCCGCCTGGGGCGGGGCCCGCGATGTAAATGGATGTTCGATCGGGATCGAACTGGTTAACCCGGGTCACGTATTTGGATATCGCCCATTCCCGGCATCCCAGATGGAGAGCCTGGAGGCACTTTGCCATATCGTCCTGTCCCGCCATCCAATTCCGACCACGCATGTGCTTGGCCACTCCGATGTTGCCCCGGATCGCAAGGAAGATCCAGGCGAACTGTTCGACTGGGGGCGTCTGGCTTGTGCGGGGATCGGCGTCTGGCCAGTCTGGCAACTGGAACCGGCGGGGTATGTCACTGCCGGTCTTTCGACATTGCAGCGAGGCCTGGCGGAACTCGGTTACGCTGTCGAGCCGTCCGGAGTGATGGATGCAAGCACCCGCGCCGTTATTCTTGCGTTCCAGCGTCACTGGTTGCCATGGAACCTGACCGGTGCAAGGGATCGTGCGACCTCGTGGCGATTGCAAAGCATTCTTGAGGAATTTCGGGCCGTTCGCTGAATTCGCGCTTGCTTTCGATTGGTCGGATGCTTACGAGACCCGATGTTGTGGTGACCGCTCTGGAGTGGTTGCTGCCGTGCTTGGACCGGGAGGAGAGATTGGCAAAGTTGGCGCCCCGTCATCAGGATCATAGCCGCGTGTCCCCGGCGCCAAGTCTGCGGCTGGTCGCAGGGCGGCAACGGGTGTCCGCCGCAGTTGCCGCGATATCGCCGGCGATAGCGAATTTTTTTGCGACGACAACCCGTGAAGCCCCTTGCCTGGCCGTTGATCTCGGTCTGATCGTAAACGCCTATCACGGTCTGGCGGCTGCGTTTCCGGGGGCCGTCGTGCATTATGCGGTCAAGGCCAATCCGGCGCCCGCGATCATCCGCAAGCTCGTCCCAGCTGGTTCGGCTTTTGATTGCGCCAGCTTGGCTGAGATCCGGCTTTGTCTGGATCATGGCACCCGGCCGTCGGCAATCGGTTACGGAAGCACGGTGAAGAAGGAACGCGACATCGCGGCGGCGTATGCGCTCGGGGTTCGGATGTTCGGCTTTGATAGCGAGGCCGAACTGGAGAAGCTGGGCCGGGCCGCGCCCGGATCGACCGTCTATTGCCGGGTCGTCTGTGATGGTGAAGGAGCCGACTGGCCGTTATCGCGGAAGTTCGGTTGCAGCGCGGCGATGGCCGAAGCCCTGATGGTGCGGGCCCGGGCTCTTGCGCTGGACGCCGCCGGGCTTTCCTTCCATGTCGGTTCGCAGCAGACCGACCCGACACGCTGGCTGCCGGCGCTTCGCGAGGTTGCGATGTTGTTTGCCCGTCTTGAGGCCCGGGGCTTGCCGCTGCGTCTTCTGAACATCGGCGGCGGCATGCCGGCTCGCCATGACAAGCCGGTTGACGATATCGCGACTTACGGTGCAACCGTTATGGCGGCGATACGGCGTTGCTTTTCCGGCCGCGATCTGGATCTCGTTGTCGAACCGGGCCGGGGTCTTGTCGGTGATGCCGGTGTTATCCAGGCGGAGGTGATTTTGGTGTCCCGCAAGGACATCGGCGATGCTGACCGCTGGATCTATCTGGATATCGGAAAATTTTCCGGTCTCGCCGAAACCATGAACGAGGCGATCAAATATCGGATCCTGACGTTGCGGGACGGTGAGCCGACCGGTCGCGTCGTGCTCGCCGGTCCGACCTGCGACAGTGCCGATGTGTTGTACGAAGTCACCGACTATCAGTTGCCGCTCAGTCTCGTGGATGGCGACCGGGTCTGGATAACGGGTGCCGGCGCTTATACGAGTACTTATTCTTCGGTGGGATTCAACGGTTTTCCGCCACTCGAGTGCGTCTGCATTTGATCAACGCTGGGCGTTCCGGTCTGGCATGATACCGCGGAGAGCTGGTATCGAAATTTGGGAAACGGATCTCGCCTGCCGTCCTGGTAACCACGAGATTGTCATGAAAACCGTGACGGCTCTTGCAATTTCGGTAGGGGTTTTCGGCGTGAAGCCGCGCGTTTCCGCGGATACAAATATTCGGACTTTCCCTGCAAGCCGGGGCGCGGAGCGTGACTCGGATGGTCGCTGCGCGGGTCGAGGCGTATACCCGGGGATAGGTTCCCTGATGTGCAGTAGTGTGGCAGCGGCGCATCGGTCCGCGTCCTTCGGTTCCGGCCGGACGCGAGGCGGCGGCTTGCGTTGTCCGCAAAGAGCGGTTGTCCATGATCAGACGCA
This sequence comes from Thalassobaculaceae bacterium, assembly GCA_963422445.2. Classification (GTDB taxonomy): domain Bacteria; phylum Pseudomonadota; class Alphaproteobacteria; order Thalassobaculales; family Thalassobaculaceae. The sequence goes on along the minus strand of OY729512.2, from coordinate 4,962,352 downwards.
AACTGCCCATCGGGATCCAGATCTTCCGCGAGATTCGGGAAGGTGGCCATTCTTATGTGGACAAGACTGCATTTGCGGGCTGGCTGCTCTATGAATGCAGATATTACATCCTGTCGCGTCCGCGCGCTCTGGCAAGAGTCTGTTTCTGGATACGCTGAAGGAGTTGTTCGAGGGTAGCGAGGCACTGTTCCGAGGCTTGGCGGTCCGCCGGCATCGAGACGGGTCGAAACGCCGTCCGGTGGTGCGGCTCCATTTCGTCAGAGGGATTTCGGGGAATCAGATTTTCTTCGTGGGGAATTGTCAGACCAGCTTTGTGCCCTCGAAATGCGCCATGCCGTCCTATCGGAGTATGAGCGCGCGCCGGTCCGCTTCTCGCATCTGATCGAGACGCTCCACAGCTGTAGCGGGCGGCGTGTCGTGGTGTTGGTGGACGGATACGACAAGCCGATCCTGGACGCGCTCGATCAACCTGAAATCGCCCCCGCAAATCGGAACGATCTGCGGGGACCTTTATTCATGTTTCAAGTCCGGATGTGCATATCGAGTTCGCTTTCCTCAACGGTGTAAGCAAATTCTCTGGAGCAAGTCTGTTTTCCGGCCTCAACAATCTCAAGGATATCACCCTGGATCGGCACTATTCAACAGTTGCGGTCATACCGGAGCGGGCTCAGGACGCGGTATTCGCGCCGGAGTTGTCAGGGCTGGACCGCCATGCGGTCCACGAGTGCTATAAGGCTATAGCTGGCGCGAGTTGGAAAAGGTCTACAACCCCTTCGACCTGCTGTTGCTGTTCGACAGCCGCGAGTTCGGCACCTAGTGTCCTGATTCCGAAGTTCGTACCGTTATGATGTTGCGGCTGCAGCGGTTTCGAGGGTCCTGAGGCAGAAGCGCTTGATGGACGCCAGGATTTCATCGGCTGTCTTGTGCCAGCGGAAGGGCTTGGGGTCCTCGTTGACGGTGTCGATGTACCCGGTGATCGCCTGCTCCAGCTCGACGGTCGATCGGTGAACCCCGCGCCGGATCTGCTTCTCTGTCAGATCGGCGAAGAAGCGCTCGACTTGGTTGAGCCACGAGGCAGAGGTCGGGGTGAAGTGAACATGCCAGCGCGGTCGCCGGGCGAACCAGTCGCGGATCGTCTTCGTCTTGTGGGTCGAGTAGTTGTCCATGACGATGTGGATCTCGAGGTCGGGCGGCACGTTGGCCTCGACGTGATCCAGGAACTTGCGGAACTCCACGCTGCGGTGGCGCCGATAGCACTGTCCGATGACCTTGCCTGTGGCGACGTCAAGGGCTGCGAAGAGCGAGGTCGTGCCGTTGCGCTTGTAATCGTGAGTGCGCCGCTCGACCTGCCCCGGGCGCAGCGGCAGCAGCGGCTGGGTGCGATCGAGGGCCTGAACCTGCGATTTCTCGTCCACGCAGAGGACCATGGCATGCTGCGGCGGGTCCACGTAGAGCCCCACGATGTCGCGCGTCTTGTCCACGAAGTAGGGGTCTGCCGAGAGCTTGAAGGTCTCGCTCCTGTGCGGCTGAAGGGAAAAGGCTCGCCAGATGCGATTGACCGTCGACGGCGCATACCCCGTCGCCTGCGCCATCGAGCGCGTGCTCCATTGGGTCGCGTCACGAGGCTTCTCCTCAAGCGTCTTGCGCACCACCTCGGCCACGGCGTCGTCATCGATGCGCCGGGGACGGCCGGAGCGCGGCTCGTCGTCAAGCCCGTCAAGACGATGCTCTGCGAAGCGATTGCGCCACTTCCTGGCGGTCTGGCTGGTCACGCCCAGCACGCTCCCAATCTGCACATTGGTAAGCCCTTCGGCCGCCAGCAGCACGATGTGCGCCCGATCGGACAGGCCTCGCCAGACTTTGCGCCCGCGCGCCAGCCGCTCAAGCTCGTTGCGCTCGTCCGCGCTCAGCTTGATCTCCACCGAAAGTCGCATCACCATGCCCCCCGAATCGACACCACCCCCTTAACAATACGAACTTTGCGTACAGGACACTAGGGCGTGTTGACGAATGATCGAAGCATGATCCATGCTGAGACAATGTGGACAAACGCGAGGAACGTCCGAGCGAGCTTGTCATAACGTGTGGCAATGCGACGGAATTGTTTGAGCTTGTTGAAGAATCGCTCGACCTGCTGGCGCCGCTTGTACTTTTCTCGATCGTGATGAATCGTCTCAGTCCGGTTCGACCGGGCGGGTATCACGGCTTCGACGCCCTGGTCGGCCAGCACCTGGCGAATGCCCTTGCTGTCATACGCCTTGTCCATGACCGCAGCCTCCGGTGCGGGAGAGCTGGGCAAAGCCTTCCACAGCAGCTCGAATCCCACACCATCATGGCGCTCGCCACCCGTCAACACGAAGGACACACCGGTTGTTTCGTTGGCACAGGCGACGTTCAGCTTGGTGGAGAACCCGCCCCGGGAGCGGCCGAGAGCCTGGGCCTCTTGGCCACCGTTTTTTTTTTACCGCGCCGGCGGCGTGTTGATGAGCGCGCACGATGGTCGAATCGATGAACACTTCCTTGAGTGGTTCATCATCTACCTGTTGTATCTGTTGCCAGAGCCGCGCCCAGAGGTGGCGCTTCTCCCAACGGCGAAACCGCTGATAAACGGCATTCCAATGGCCGAATTCGTCGGGCAGGTCGCGCCATGGGGTTCCGGTCCGCGCCTGGTAGAGGACGGCTTCGATGAACATTCGGTCGCTGAGCCGTGGCGGGGCGCCGGCGGCGTGTTTGCTCTCACGCAGTAGCGGCTCGAGTGTCGACCAGATAGCATCCGTGATGAGCAGGCGTAACGCCATGATAAGTCCCCGGAAAGTGTCATTGATGGAGAATGATTATCAGCATTTCATGAATTCGTCAACACGACCTAGTGAGTCGAGACCACCACGTCGACCTTGCTGGTCGACACATTGACGTTGCCTGGGGTCGAGTTTAGCCGCGAGCCATGTAGTCTGGCCAGATTCGAGGTGGCACCGGCATGACCCTTTCCGCCGCATCCCGGACCGTATCTGCGCTGAGCGTACTTCGCAGGAGCGGGGTCTTGATGACGGTGCCATTCATGATGATCCGCGCCGTCATGTTCACGGATTCTTATCGCAAAAAGTCATTCGTGGGGCCAGGATCGTTCTTGCGCCCGTTGACGGCGGGCCGCGCGCGCCCTCAAGGTCTCGACATCAAACAGAGACACCCCGCGAACCGAAAGGGACAGTTCATGCGCATCAAGCGCACCAAGACCCACCCCGAAGTCGCGTGGATCGGCCGCGCCGCAGATGTGCCACAACTACATCGCTGGAGAATTCCGATGACGGAATAACGAAATCGTCAGGAATGTGGAGCCATTTGTGCCGGATCGAAAATTATTTTTATGCAGAACCTCTTGCAAAATTCCTGCCCTAGGGTCCGGTGAGCCCGGATCGGTCGGTTGATCCCGGTCACCTCTGCACCTGGAGGTCGGACTCCATGGATTCGCGGTGTCTCATCAGAGATGATGAGAACAAACAGGGACCTTTGTGGACATCGGGACACGCCTCTCCGGGCCCCTCTCTTCGAGAGGGCCGTGAAGGGTCGGCATGCGTTGTCGGAGCCGCGCTATGGGGCGGCGAGACGTATCAACGGGTCAGCCGCCAGGGCCAGGATGCCGAACATGAGATGGCAGGCGACCTTGGAATGTCCACGGACGCGGACATGGCGCCCGCCACACTCATCCTTGAGGCGGGCGTTGGTCCTCTCGACACCGGACCGGATCCGGACCCGCACGTTCTCGGGATCGACATGGCCTACTGCACGCCGGGTCCGGGCCTCCCGGTCTCGCTCCTCCTTGAGGTCCTTGTCCCGGCGCGGATTGACATCGATGATCGGCACATGGCCAAGCCGTTCGCTCATCTGGTAGATCTCCCTGGCATCATAGGCCGCGTCCATGAGATCGTAGAGATTGGTCACACGCTCGGCGGTCATTATCGCCAGCGGGATCGCGACCGGGCTGTCATGGACGGATGCCGAGGTGAGGACGGTCCTCAGCGGCACCCCGCAGTCTGCTGTGTCGATAGGCAGCTTGTAACCGCGCCAAGCCTCCATGACCCCCTTGGCAGTCTTCTTTGCCCCGTGATCGCAGACCTTCGGCAGCGCGTCGAGCCTCTCATCGAGATCCATCCCGTTCGAGACGCCCAGGCTCCTTCGTCCTCTCCGCGCCCTTGCGGGGCCGGCCGCGCTTGCGGTTCGGCGTCCTGGCCTTCGGCTTCGGGGCCGGCGTCTCCCGGGCCTCGATGGCCGTCGAGTCCCGCGACACGTGGCCGATGAGCGTGTCGCCCAGTGTCTCTGCAACCAGAGCCGCGTGCATCCTCTCCGGAAGACGGGACTGCGAACATTCGGCGAACGCCCGCGAAAACGTCGCTTCACTCGGGATCTCCGCGACACGCGACCCGCCGCACAGTCGGCGCAACGTCGGGTCCACCTTGAGCCTGTCGATCAGGTGGCGGGTCGTCGGCAGACCCCACACCGCCTTGGCAATGAAGCCACGGGCCAGCGCCTGGCGATCCTCCCGGGGCCGACCCGGACCGGTCCACACCCTTAAACATCCCCTCATTTTAGTCGTCAAATGACCCCGAAGATTTCACGGTACACGCGTTGCTCGATGAGCATCTGTGCAAATTTCTCGACCAGTGGACGCAGCCGATGCTCGGGCCAGTTGGGAATATGTTGATAGAGCATCAATCCTTGGCGAAACAGCGAATGGGTGCGGGTCTTGACCGTATTCGCCTTCAGCCAACGGTCGTAGCCGATGCTCTCGCCGGCCGCGCCGAGCAATGTCAGCAGCGCGATCGACAACGCACTGAGCAGCAGCAGGCGGTCACGGCGCGCGATGTGTCGGATGCGCATCGCCGACATCGCCATCCCGAATCGCATGTCCTTGATGTCGCGAAAGCTCGTCTCGATGCCCCAACGCTTGGCGTAGTAACGAATCAGCGTGCGGGTGGCAATCTTCTCCTCGCTGGCCACCACACACCACGATTCCTTCATCGCCTTGGCGTGCACGCACACCACCGTGCCGACCGGCAACTCGGACTCGGTCACCGTCGCACCGCGCAGCGTGCGCGAGCGTCCCTTCACGCCCACCCAATCCGATGCCAAGCGCCGCTCACCCTTCGCGTTGGTGACGTAGAAATCACCGCGGATGCGAAGCACATACTCGAAACCGAGCTCCTCGCCCACACACTGAATGACCGGGCCGTTGCCGAACCCCCGGTCCGCGACCACCGTCACCGTCACCCCCGCCGGCATCGCGTGTCGCAGCGCGCGCAGCAACTCATCCTCATAGCGCCTCTGATTGCCCTTCAGCGTCGACGCCTGCACCGTCCTCCACATCAACGGCGTCGCCCGCCCGTGCCCGGTCAGCATCGACAGTACGACTGTCTCGTGGCCGTCGCGCGCGAAGCTCGTCCAGTCCAGCGCCACCACAATCTCGGGGCGTGCGCCGACCATGTACGCCACCCAGTAGCCGAAGAACCGCTCGACATCGATGCCTTCGTTGCTCAGCAACCGGTCGACCTGCTTGACGCCGTGCTTGCTGAGCTTGTCCATCGCCTGGGCCAGACCTTGACCGACGGCATGGATGGCCAACGAGGCGCTGGTGAGCACGCCAAGCGTTGCGTTCGAAAGCGACAGGACTCGCTTCGCATGAAGGTCGCCTTCATATATCTTCGAGATGAATTCGCTGATGTCGTCTCGTCGCAATACACCTTGTTGGGTCATCGACTGCCTCCGAGTTTGCTCGAAGGCGCTATGGTGATCCCAATGATTCGCATTGGCAACGCAGCTCGTGTGCGCCCCAGAAACAACCGCGAAATGAACTTGCATCACTGTCAAACGCCTACATCGGCGGGAGGCAACATTGGCAAGAATTGCGAACGATACGCATGTTCAATCAATTGCGCATCAATTCTAAAACAAAATATGAGGGGATCTCTAAGGTCCACACCTCATCGACGAAGCCCTCCACCTTGACGAGATCGAGAGCTGTCACGAAACGCTTGTGCGTCTCCAGGAGAGGACCGACCGCCTCGGCCAACGCAGGGAAAAGGTCCCCTTGAAATCGGTGCCAGAGATCGGATAGGGTCGAGCCAAGGGTCATCGGGGTCACCTCCTCGGTATCTTGTTATTGTAGAAACACAACAGACCACGGGGTGCCCCCCGAGACCCAGGCCCTCGACAAAAAAATCGGCCTCGAGAAGGCAAAAAACCGGTCGGGCCGGCAATTTTGCAAGAAGCTCTGCAGAATCAATTTGTTACGGCGAACGTCAAACCATAAAGTGCCAACTTGGGCCGAGCATTCGAAATGTGGCGTTGACAGGCGCCGTACGCCCTAACGGCATTCAGTTTGAATCGGCTTCATTCGGTTAACGAATCAGACCGATTCTGTGGTTGTAGCGGTTTTGTTGCGCCGCCCTATCCATTATTTTGAGGGGTTGTAGAGAGTGTCTTTCGCAGGGTCGTCAGGGTCGTTGGCGTTATCGGACCGTGGCGATACTCTCGACGATCCGGTTGTGGGTCCGGCGTAACGTTGTGATGTTGCGCAGGATCAGGCATTCGATGTTGCATCCGCGATGGTGAGGGCGTTTTATACCAAACCCACTATTGACTGACGCGTATGGGGTTTGGGCTGACGGCCCAGTCTCGATGGCCGATGGAGGCGATGCGCTTGGGGGATTTGCAAAGCCAGTCCCAAGCCTGCTCGCAGGTCTTGCGGAGCGCGTCGGTGTCGTCGAAGAGCCGGTTGGCGAAGCAGTTCTGTTTGAGGAACTGGATGACGTTCTCCATCGGGTTGAGTTCCGGGCTGTAGGGCGGGAGCAGGACGAGGGTCAGGTTCTCGGGGATCGCGAGTTCCTTGCTCTTGTGCCAGCCGGCACCGTCGAGAACCACCACTCCGTGGTGGCCCGGAAGCACGGCGGCGGCGATCCGCTCGAGGTGCTCGTTCATGGAGACCGTGTTGGCCCGGTCGGCGACATGGCCCACGGCTTGCTTGCTCGCCGCGTTGACGGCGCCGAACAGATAGACGTAGCCGTAGCGATGATCGCGCACGATCCGGGGACGCTGGCCCTTGCGCGCCCAGACCCGTGACAGCATGCCTTTCTGGCCGATCCGAGCCTCGTCCTGAAACCAGATCTCGAGCGGCCGTTCGGCTCGTTCCGGTCCCACGGCTTCCTCGACAAGCGTCTGAAAGTCGCTGCGAAACGCCTCCTGTTTCCGCGTCTCCGTCTTGGGGTGACGCGGGCGCGGCGACAGATGACGGAAGCCAAGACGCCGGAGCAGGCGGCGGGCTCCTTCCCGCGAATACTTCACTCCGAAATGGGCTTCGATCTTGCCCGCGATGTCCTTCACCCGCCACCGAACCACCCCATCGGCCTCCGGCTCCGGACCCGCTTCCAGCCAGCCCGTGACGATCTTCATCTGCTCCTCGTCGAGCATGACCTTCCGTCCCGAACCGGGACGGTCGCGCAAACCCGCAGAACCGGCTTCGTTGTAGCGGTGCACCCAGTCCCGCAGGGTCTGACGGTCCATCCCCTGCGAGCGCGCCGCTTCCTCCCGGCTGTGCCCGTCCAGGATCATCGCTATCGCACGAAGACGACGCGCCTGCCGCTCGTTCCCGCAGCGCCTCACCGCAGCGCGCAACTCTCCTGCCGTGTGATCAAGACGCGTTACGGGAACCGTCATCGCTCATCTCCGAAAGACCTCCGAAAAACCCCACATCACAACATAAAGGGGAACAAATATCACGCAAACACAATACCTTGCCCGACGAGTCAATCATTCATGGCTTTGGTATTACATGGTCGGTCCCGGGTTTAAGTCGGACATTCTGATCGGCGTGGACGACAGACGGTTTCAGATCGTGACCTCAGCGGCGATGCTCATGTCGCCGCGGCTTTCCTTCCGATGACCGACCCGATAGGTACCATATACCATGAATCCCGGAATTCGGCTTTCGCAGGCTCGCATACGCAAGACACGATGCGGGTCATTGACTTGCCCTAGGTTGCCGCATAGTGACTGACTGTGTCAGACGGTCGGATGGCCGCTGGCGGCAGCCGCTGCGGCGAGTGCCGCTGGAGGAAAGTCCGGGCTCCACGGAAACACGGTGCCGGGTAATGCCCGGCGGGGGCGACCCCAGGGAAAGTGCCACAGAAAGCAAACCGCCGGGATGCCCGATGGCCGCCTGGTAAGGGTGAAAGGGTGCGGCAAAAGCGCACCGCGGGGTCAGCAATGACACCGGCACGGTAAACCCCACCGGGAGCAAGACCGAATAAGGACGGACGGCTGTCTCCTCCGGGAGGACAGCGGGCGAGTTTTCGCGCCGTCGTCCGGGTAGGTCGCTTGAGGCAGCCGGTGACGGCTGTCCCAGAGGAATGGCCATCCTTCCTGGCAATCTGCGGATGGCCAGGAGGACAGAACCCGGCTTAAAGACTGTCTGACTCCTTTTTCGGACCGCAAGACCGACGGTCGTGTCCGATCGTTCTTCATATCGGACACCGCGCCGAAATCCGGCTCGAATCCAGATACACCTCCAGAAGATTGTTTTCGGACCGAGCGATCATGCTGTTGTCATTACATCTCCGTTGTCATGCAAAATTACAAAAAACAATAAGATAGACCATCGACATGACAGTGTAAGGCTGAACGCAACTGTCGAAAAAAAATTTTGTCAAATGTTGTCACTCCAGAAATATCCATGTACACTCCAGAAATATCCAGAGATAGAATTCTTCTGCCCTATGCCGCGATTTCAGCGCGACGGCGGGTCGCGGCGCAAGACGATATCTGGAGGATGGTGTGAGTTTTCTCAACACCCACCGCAACAGGATCGACGGCAACGGCCGCGTATCGGTACCTGCGTCTTTCCGTGCGGTCCTCAAGGCGCAGAAGTCGAAGACTGTGGTTCTCTATCCGTCGCTGAGACACCCCTGTATTGAATGCATGGGCGACGAGCGTATGCAGACCATCATCGACTCAATCGAAAAGCTGGATATGTATTCGCCCAAGCGGGAGCAGTTCGAAACGCTACTGGCCGATGCCAATCCCCTGAAGATCGATGGCGATGGCCGAATCGTCATTCCACCCGAACTCATCGAACATGCCCAGTTGAAAGGCAAGCCGGAAGCACTGTTCAGGGGAATTGGCACCAATTTCCAGATCTGGGAGCCGGAAAATCATGAAAGGCTCCGGACGGCAATGCGGACCCAGGCGCTTGCGGACGGAACAACATTGTCAATCATCCCGCGTGCCGGAGCATCGAAATGACTGCGCCGGTTCAGGACCGGAGGCAGCACACCGACCATACGCCGGTTCTTTGCGCCGAGGCTGTCGCCGCTCTCGCCGTCCAGGGCGGTGGCTGCTACGTCGACGGAACCTTTGGCGGCGGCGGCTACACCAGCGCGATCCTCGAAGCGGCGGCATGCCGTGTCATTGCCATCGACCGCGATCCCGCGGCGATTCGGCGGGGTAGGCGGCTGCGGGTAGCCTACGGGAACCGGCTCACCCTGATTGAGGGGCGGTTCGGCGATATGGATACGCTGGTGCTGCAGACGGGCATCGGGCGGGTCAACGGCGTCGTGCTCGATCTCGGCGTCTCATCGCAACAACTCGACGACCCCGCGCGTGGCTTTTCGTTCCGGTGGGACGGGCCGGTCGATATGCGTATGGGCACCGACGGGCCGAGCGCAGTCGATGTCGTGAATACCGCCAGCGAGGTCGATCTCGCGAACATCATTTTCCGCTTTGGTGAAGAGCGGTACGCGCGCCGCGTCGCTCGGGCCATCATCCTGGCCCGCTCCGAAGCGGCGATCGAAACGACTGTTCGGCTTGCCGAGATCGTTCACAAGGCGCTGCCGCGAGGTCGTCACAAGATTGGCATCGATCCGGCAACCCGCACATTCCAGGCCTTGCGCATTCATGTGAATGACGAACTCGGTGAACTCGACCGCGGTCTCTGCGCTGCCGAACGCTTGCTGCTTCCCGGCGGCCGACTAGCCGTGGTTGCGTTCCATTCTCTTGAGGATCGACTTGTGAAGCGGTTCATCCGGAACCGCTGCGGGAACGACGGCGGACGCTCCCGTCATGCGCCGCCGGATGCGCGCGATCTCGCGGCGCCGTCGTTTTCCGCTATTCATGGCCGGCCAATCCGGCCGACCACCACTGAAACTGCAATCAATCCGAGGGCGCGTTCGGCGCGCCTCCGGACTGCCGAACGGACGGCAGCGCCGGCATGGAAACGGGAGCCGGCATCGTGATCCGGCGCTCGACCGTGTTCTGGGTGGCACTGATCCTGATATCTGGAACCGCCATGTTCCTCATAAAATATGAGGCAATTACGCTTGAGGACCGTCGTGACTCATTGACCCGGACCATACGGGCGCATCGTGAGGCAGTCGTGGTGTTGCGGGCCGAATGGAGCTACCGCAACCGACCGCAGCGCATCGAGCGGCTGGTGACAGACCGTCTTGATCACGAACCGACCGATGTGTCGCAGATCGTTTATCTCGATAGAATCCCGATACGATCCGACCCAGTCGACGAGTATGCGGGAATTACGCAGGGCAACATGACAGTAACCGAACTTGACGATCGGGCCGGCCGCAGTCGGGGAGCAACGCAATGAGAAACCAGGACAAATCCCCAGCGCGGATGTCGGCAACTCTCGTCAAGATATTGGAGGTTGGGAAAGGGCGCCTGTTGATCGCCGGTGCACTGTTCGCCGTTGCGTTCTTTGTCGTGGCGGTGCGGCTTTTCGATGTCGCGACGCTCAGTCGCCAGAAGGACGGGGTGGCGGCTGGCAAGACCGCCGAGCATCGAGTCCGGATCAGGCGCGCCGACATCGTCGACCGCAACGGGGTGCTGCTCGCCACCAGCCTGCCGGTTTCGGCGCTGTTTGCCGATCCGAAGAAAGTCTTTGACCCATTGGACGCGGCCCGTCGCATCGTCAGTGTCCTCGATCATCTCGAGCTCGCGCATGTCGAGGAGCAACTGAGGCGCGAGATCCGATTTGTCTGGATCGAGCGCAATCTGACGCCGGCACAGCACCAGCGGATCAACAACCTCGGGATCCCAGGTCTCTATTTCCAGGAGGAATATCGCCGATTCTATCCACAAGCAAACCTGTCCGCTCACGTCGTTGGCTTCACCGACACGGATATGAAGGGCCTTAGGGGGATCGAAAAGCACTTCGATGCGATGCTGCACAGCGGCGTGCCGGTAACGCTGTCCATCGATATCGGGGTTCAGCACATCCTGCGCGAGGAAATCGCCCGGCAAATAGCGGAATTCAACGGGATTGGCGGCGCCGGCGTGATCCAGGACGTCGACACCGGAGAGATTGTCGCCATGGTGTCCTTGCCGGACTTCAATCCGGCGAAGGCGAAGAATGCGCCGGCCGAAGTCCGGTTCAATCGCGCCGTGCAGGGTCGTTACGAAATGGGGTCCACCCTCAAGATTCTCAATACGACGCTTGCCCTGGAGTCGGGTGTCGGGACCATGCAGAGCATCTTTGACGCAACCCATCCGATCAGGTTCGGGCGTTTCATCATCAACGACTATCACCCCAAGCGCCGACCGTTGTCGCTGCCAGAAGTGTTCGTTTACTCGTCAAACATAGGGTCGGTCAAGATAGCACTCAAATATGGAACCGCGGCGCAGGTCGCCTTCATGCGGGACCTCGGACTGCACGAACGGGTTCCTCTCGAACTTCCAGAGCGCAGCAGTCCGCTTCTTCCGACACCATGGCGCGAGATCAACACCGTGACGATTGCGTTCGGACATGGCATCGCCATCACGCCGGTCCATCTTACCGATGCCGTTTCGACCATCGTCAACGGGGGCATGCGCTGGCCCGTCACATTGCTGAAACGGACATCCGTAGACGACACGATTGTCGCGACGCGGGTGATCTCCGAGAAAACGGCAGCGTCCATACGCCGGCTTCTGCGCCTGGTGGTGACCAATGGCACGGGTAGCAAGGCCGATGCGAGCGGATATCTGGTGGGCGGCAAGACTGGCACGGCGGAAAAACCTGGGAAAACAGGCCGATATGTCCGCCGCAAGCTGTTGTCGTCATTTGTATCGGCTTTCCCGATTCACGACCCGCGCTATGTGGTTATGGTGATGATCGATGAGCCGAAGGGAACCAGGAAATCCCATGGTTTCGCGACCGGTGGCTGGGTCGCGGCGCCAGCTGTCAAACGCATTGTCGCCCGTAGCGCCCAGTTGCTCGGAATTCACCCGATAGCCGAAGATTCACCGGAAATTCGCCAGATTCTCGATCTCAAACTTGAGCCACCATCCACTGGGCAACACCGTCTTGCGTCTTTCTGACCTCATAACCGACGATCACCCTGGCCGCGACGTGGCGCATCGGGTGCCGGGTCGTTGCGGGCTTCCGGATCCGGAGATCCGGGGAGTCGCGAGCGACAGCCGAGCTGTCCGTCCCGGGTATCTGTTCGCTGCCCTGCCGGGGACCACGGTGGATGGCCGGTGTTACATTGCTGACGCCGTTGCCCGCGGCGCTGTCGCCGTGCTCGCCTCCGATGCCGCTGGTCCGATCAGCCCGGCGCCAGGGGCGTTTATTGTACGCGACGAGAATCCGCACCGCAGGCTGGCCCTGGTCGCGGCCCGGTTTTATGGCCGGCAGCCGAACACCGTCGTCGCGGTTTCGGGCACCAATGGCAAGACATCGGTCGTCGAGTTCACGCGGCAGCTCTGGGCTGCGACAGGTGTTGCAGCGGCCAGCATCGGCACCCTTGGCGTGACCACCGATGCCGACCGAACAGGGCCGGGCCTGACCACACCGGATCCGATCGCACTTCATGCGCAGTTGCGGGACCTGGCGGCTTCGGAGATTGATCACCTGGCCCTGGAAGCATCCAGCCATGGCCTTGATCAGCACCGCCTTGACGGCGTCTGGCTCCGTGCTGCCGCTTTCACCAATCTGTCCCGCGATCATCTTGACTACCATCGCTCGATGTCGAGATATCTCGCGGCAAAGCGCCGCTTGTTCGCTGAACTCCTGTCTGAGGACGGAACGGCGGTTCTGAACGATGACGCGCCGGAAAGTGTCGGTCTCGCCGCGACGTGTCGCGCCCGTGGCCTCTGCGTTGTGACCTTCGGGACCAGCGATGCGGCAAATCTTGCCCTCATCGAACAATCTCCGGAGGCTGGCGGACAGCGTCTGGACTTGCGACTGAACGGCCACCGCCATCAGGTCGTCCTGCCGCTCGTAGGGGCGTTTCAGGCCTTGAACGTGCTTGCCGCGTTGGCTCTCGTGGCAGCGGTCGGCGATCGGCGACATCCTGACTTCTTGCACGATCTTGAGCACATCCAGGGCATCCCGGGGCGCCTGCAACAGGTTGCAGCGCATCCTTCAGGCGCTGCCGTGTATGTTGATTTTGCCCATACGCCCGAGGCCCTGCGGACCATGCTTGCGGCCCTGCGGCCCCATGTCGCAGGGCGGTTGGTCTGTGTCTTCGGCGCTGGCGGTGACCGTGACAGGGACAAGCGGGCAATGATGGGGCGGGCGGTTGCTGCCGTTGCTGATGCCGCAATTGTGACTGACGATAATCCACGCAGCGAGTCGCCCGGCGCGATTCGACAGGCCGTGCTGCGGGGATGTCCGGACGCGCGGAGTATCCCCGACCGGGCCGATGCAATCGCTGCCGGCCTGTCAAACCTGCAGAACGGTGATGCACTGGTCATCGCCGGCAAGGGCCATGAACAAGGGCAGATCGTGGGGACCGAGACACGGTCTTTCGACGACGCCACCGTTGCCCGGCAGGCCGCAATGGTTCTCGGGGGAGAGTCGGTATGACCACGCTCTGGTCCGATGTTACCGCGGCTCGCGCAACCGGCGGCCGTGCCACTGGCCGGCCCTGGCGAGCCAGTGGTGTCGTGATTGACAGCCGTCGCGCTGGTTCTGGTGACTTGTTCGTCGCCTTGCCGGGAACGCATGCCGACGGCAATGATTTTGCTGCCGCCGCGCTGAACGCTGGCGCGGCCGCGGTCATGGCGACCCGACTTCCTGACAGGCTTGAAACGGCGGCACCGCTGCTGCTGGTCGACGATGGCTTGAAGGCATTGCAGCGGTTGGCCCTGACTGCCAGAGTACGATCCTCGGCCCGTGTCATCGGCGTGACCGGGAGTGTCGGGAAGACCGGATCGAAGACCTTGCTCACTCGGGCACTTGCCAGACTTGGCGAGGTCCATGCTAGTGAGGGCAACCTCAACAACTATATCGGCGTGCCGCTCAGCCTGGCCAGGTTGCCGATCACCGCCAGTCACGCGGTCTTCGAACTTGGGATGAACCATCCAGGGGAGATCGCGCCGCTGTCGCGGTTGGTTCGACCGGATGTTGCTCTCATTACCACGGTGACGGCCGCACATATCGGTTTTTTCCAAAGTGAGCGGGACATCGCGCTGGCCAAGGCCGAGATTTTTGGCGGATTGACCGATGACGGCACTGTTGTGCTCAACCGCGACAATATCTGGTTCGATCTGCTTGCCGAACAGGCATGCGCAGCCGGAGTTTGCCGGATCATCACGTTCGGAAGTGCTGCCAACGCGACGGTGCGAATCCATAGTATCAAGGCCCGCCCGGACGGCACGGTGATCCGGATAGAGATTGACAGCAGACCTCTGACATTCGCCCTCGACGCAGTCGGCGCGCATTGGGGTGTCAATGCCGTTGGTATCCTGAGTTGCATCTACGCGCTTGGGCTTGATGTCGAAGAAGCCGCCGCTGCAATCCGCGGTGTTACGGCCGATCGCGGCCGCGGCGGTCAGGTAACGATCGCTCTGGCCAAGGGCGGCAGCGTTCGTCTGATTGATGAGAGCTACAATGCCAGCCCAACGGCAATGCGGGCGGCGTTTGCAGTCCTGCGCCTGACTGAACCGACGACTGGCGGGCGCCGGATTGCGGTTCTTGGCGACATGCGTGAACTCGGCGCAAGAGCCGGGTGTCTGCATGCAGAACTCGCTGGCGACCTGGTCGATACCGGCGTCGACCTGGTCTTCACGGTTGGTCCGTTAATGCGGGCGCTGCGGGCCCGGTTGCCGGAGGCCGTCCGCAGCCTGCACGGCGAAACCAGTACCGACATCGCCGGTCCGGTCGCGGAGGTCCTGCGTGCGGGCGATGTCGTGCTTGTCAAGGGATCTCTCGGAACTCATCTCGCACCAGTGGTCACTGCGATCGAGGCGTTGTCGACACCGCTGCATCGTTTGGTCTGTGGAAGATAGGGATCGGCGATGCTGTATGAATTTCTTGTCCCTCTCGCTGATGATTTTCAGGTCTTCAACCTGTTCCGTTATCTGACGTTCCGCACCGGTGCCGCCGTCATGACAGCGCTATTGTTCAGTTTTGCGCTCGGCCCATGTGTGATTTCCTGGCTACGCAATCAGCAGCGCGACGGCGCTCCGATCCGAGATGACGGACCCGAAACGCATTTCCGCAAGCGCGGTACACCGACCATGGGCGGGTTGTTGATCCTGATCGCCCTGTCAGTCTCGACATTGCTCTGGGCCGACCTTTCAAACGGTTATGTCTGGGTCGTTCTGTTCGTGACCGCCGGTTTCGGGTTGGTCGGCTTCATCGACGATTATCTCAAACTCAGCCGACGCAATTCGCGCGGCCTGTCCATGCGGCAGAAGTTTCTTTTGCAGATCGTGATCGGGGTAGCTGCGGCATTTGCCATCACGCGCCTCGCCGACGCACCGATCGGCCTCAGCATACCGTTTGTGAAGGATGTCGTGATCGGGCTCGGCTGGCTTTATGTTCCGTTTGTCGTGTTTATCACAGTGGGGGCATCGAATTCCGTTAACCTTACCGATGGCCTCGATGGGTTGGCAATTGGCCCCATCATGATTGCCTGCGGTTGCTTTACCCTGATTGCGTATCTTACCGGAAACGCCGTCTTTGCGCAATACCTGCAGCTTCATTATGTGCCCGGGGCCGGCGAACTTGCCGTGTTCACCGGGGCGTTGATCGGGGCCGGTCTCGGATTCCTCTGGTTCAATGCCCCGCCAGCCATGGTCTTCATGGGCGATACCGGGTCACTGTCGATGGGCGGTGCACTCGGCGCGATCAGTGTTATCACCCGACATGAACTTGTGCTGGCGATCATTGGCGGCTTGTTCGTGCTCGAAACTGTTTCGGTCATCATCCAGATCGCGTCGTTAAAGCTGACCGGCAAGCGGGCTTTCCGGATGGCGCCCCTGCATCATCACTTCGAGGAAAAAGGATGGGCTGAACCGACGATCGTCATACGCTTCTGGATCATCGCTGTCATTCTAGCGTTGATCGGCCTCTCGACCTTGAAGTTGAGGTGAGCGGATGATTGCGGCAACCGGCTTCCGTGGTGAGACCGTGGCGGTGATGGGCCTCGGACGCTCGGGGTGTGCTGCCATTGCCGGACTGCTAGCCGGCGGTGCACAGGTTGTTGCATGGGATGATGACCGCGAGCGCCGTGGTGCCGCGACTGGTCTTGGCGCCGAGATTGTGGACCTTGCCGGGGCCGGTCTCGATGGCATTGCGGCGCTGGTATTGAGTCCGGGCATTCCACACCATCATCCTCGCCCGCATCCTGTCGCTGCCCGCGCCCGCGCCGCCGGGGTTCCGGTCATTGGCGACATCGAACTCCTGGTCCGCGCGCGTCCGGACGCGCGCATTATCGGAATCTCGGGCACCAACGGCAAATCGACAACGACCGCGCTGATCGGTCATATCCTGGCTACCGCGGGCCGCGACTGTCAGGTCGGCGGCAATATCGGCCAACCGGTGTTGGATCTTGACGATTACGATGATCACGGCCTGTTTGCCCTCGAACTGAGTTCCTACCAACTGGAACTGACCCCGTCGCTCGCCTGCGCGGCAGCAGTGATGCTCAACGTCTCCCCGGACCATCTCGACCGACATGGCGGGCTCGACGGCTATGTGGCGGCGAAACGACTGATTCTTGACAGCCTGCCGTCGAAGGCCACGGCCGTGATTGGCGTTGACGATCCCACGGCTGCCGGGATGCATGCGGTATGTGCGGCGCGGTCCGACATTGATGTCTTCGCGGTGTCGGGGACGCATATACCGAAGAATGGGATCGGAATGGACGGGGCGACGGTGACCGTTAGCCGGCACGGTTCGGTCACTCGGGTCGCGGATCTCGCAAGCGCGCAGGCGTTGCCGGGGTCACACAATGCCCAGAACGCCTGCGCAGCGACCGCCGTTGCCCTTTCGGAATGTGTGCCGGTCGCAATGATCAGTGCGGCGCTGCTGGGTTTTCCGGGACTGCCGCACCGTCAGGAAACGGTTGGCCGGCGGGGCGCCGTCGTGTTCGTGAATGACTCCAAGGCAACCAATGCCGAGGCAACGGCACGGGCGCTGGCCTGTTATGACAAGATTTACTGGATCGCCGGCGGCCTTGCCAAGGCCGGAGGGATCGCATCGCTGTCGGGATATTTTCCACGTATCCGACATGTGTTCCTGATCGGTAACGCTGCCAGATCCTTTGCGACAACCCTTGATGGCGCCGTTGCCCACACCGTCTGCAACACGCTCGAATGCGCCGTCGCAGCGGCTGATGCCATGGCGCGGCGCGATGGTTGCGACGATGCCACGGTCCTGTTGTCGCCAGCGGCAGCGTCCTTCGACCAGTTTGCCAGTTTCGAGGCCCGCGGCGACCGTTTCCGGAGACTGGTTCACGCGCTTGCTCCGGGCGTCGCGACGATGGACCGGAGAGTGTCATGAGCGCCCTCGCCCGTACCGATACAAGCGTTGTCGGTCATTGGTGGTGGACTGTTGACCGCTGGTCGGTCGGTGCATTGGCATTGCTGCTGGTGTTCGGCGCCCTGATGATGTTTGCCGCCACCCCGGCAGTGGCGCAGCGCCTCGACCTCGACAGCTATCATTTTGTCCGCCGCCAGCTGACTCTGATGCCATTTGCGCTGGTGGTGGTATTCGGGTTTTCGCTTCTGGATCCGCCGACTGTCCGACGCTTGGCGCTGGTTGGCCTGCTGGTTTGTATCGTTTTGCTGGTGCTGACGCTGGTTTTCGGCATCCAGATCAAGGGTGCCCGGCGCTGGCTTTCGGTCGGCGGTTTCGCGTTGCAACCGTCAGAATTCGCAAAACCCTGCTTTGCGGTCGTGAGCGCCTGGATGTTCGCCCATTGGCGCCTGACACCGGGTTTTCCCGGTCAATACATCGCAATCGGGCTCTTTGGCGTCGTTGCTGGGCTGATCGTGATTCAGCCCGATCTCGGGCAAACCGTGATCATCACAGCGAGCTGGTTCGGTCAGTTTTTTCTCGCTGGACTGCCGCCAATCATGATTGGCGTCCTGTTGCTTCTCGGAGCTGGCGGATTGGTCAGCGCATATTTTCTGTTCGACCATGTCAGTGACCGGATCGATCGATTTCTTCAACCCGGGTTGAGCGATACCTATCAGATCGACCGGTCGCTGGAAGCTTTCGCCAGCGGTGGCCTCATGGGAACCGGTCCCGGGGAAGGCGAAGTCAAGGCCTTCCTGCCGGATGCTCACTCCGATTTCGTGTTTGCCGTGGCCGGAGAGGAATTCGGCGCTCTGGTCTGTCTGGTGGTCATCATTTTGTTCGTGTTCCTGATCTTGCGCGGTTTCTTCCGTCTGATGCCGGAGACCGATCTGTTCGTAATGCTGGCTGCGGCGGGGTTGCTGTTCCAGTTCGGCCTGCAGGCGCTGGTGCATATGGCATCATCGTTGCATCTGATTCCGGCCAAGGGCATGACGCTGCCCTTTGTCAGTTATGGCGGCTCATCGCTGCTGGCGTTATCGCTGGCAATGGGGATGGTGCTCGCTCTGACCCGGCGACGGCCAGGTAGGGGAGCGGCGTCATGACCATGCGGACCATCGCGATTGCCGCGGGCGGCACCGGCGGCCATGTCTTTCCGGCGTTGAGTCTCGCCCGGACCCTCGCGGATCGGGGGCATGCGGTGCATGTCCTGACCGACCGGCGCGGCAGCGCGTTCGAAATCGGGAATGACGCCTGGCCCGTACATCGGATCCGGGCCGCAAGTCCGAGCCAGCCTGGTCTGGTGTCGCGGCTCGGAGCCCTTGTCCAGCTCGGCCTCGGCGTGTTCGATGCAAGGCGCATCCTCCGCCGTTTCGCAATCGAGGCCGTCATCGGCTTCGGAGGCTACCCCTCAGTTCCTGCGGTCATCGGCAGTTCGACGCTGCGTCTGCCGACGGTTCTGCATGAACAGAATGCCGTTCTCGGACGCGCTAATCGCTGGCTGGCGCGGCGCGTCGACATCATTGCCACATCCTTCGATGGAACCCGTGGCATGACCGGGCTCGGGGTCGAGGTCGAACGGACGGGCAATCCGGTTCGCGAGGCCATTACAGACCGGCGCGACATGGTCTATGGTCCACCCACCGTTGACACCATGATCAGTCTCTGTGTTTTTGGCGGCAGCCTCGGCGCCCGCATTCTGTCCGATGTCGTTCCCGCGGCTGTCGCCCTGCTGCCGCCGGCCCTGCGACAACGTCTCCAGATCACCCAACAATGCCGGAGCGAGGATCAGGCCCGGGTCGAGGCGGCCTACGAGGATTTCGGTCAGTCCGTCGAGATCGGCACATTCTTCGACGACGTGCCGGAGCAGCTCGCTGCGGCCCATCTGGTAATTTGCCGGGCCGGGGCTTCGACGGTGGCCGAACTCGCCGTCATCGGCCGGCCAGCGATCCTGATCCCCTACCCGCATGCTATGGATGATCACCAGACGGCCAATGCTGCCGCATTCGAGGCGGCCGGCGGCGGTTGGCACATCGACGAGGATGGACTCACTACCGAAGCTCTCGCGGACCGTATCGCAGGTCTGCTCGGCGACCCGGAGCGCTTGATGTGCGCGGCGCAGGCGGCGCGCGGTTTCGGCATCCCGGACGCCAGCGGACGGCTTGCAGACCTGGCCCTGCGGGTCGCCGCCGGCCAGGGTGATGGCGGAAAGGAGGCACGGCGATGAGAGAAATGCCTCTTGATATCGGGATCTTGCATTTCGTCGGTATTGGCGGCATTGGCATGAGCGGGATCGCCGAAGTGCTGCATAACCGCGGCTATCAGGTCCAGGGCAGCGATATCAGTATCACGCCGAATGTGAAGCGGTTGATGGCTCTCGGCATCAAGATCTTCGTCGGCCAACGGACCGAGAATGTCGCGGACGCCACCATCGTCATCGTATCGACAGCGATCCGGCCCCATAATGCCGAACTGGTGGCGGCTCGCGCTGCAATGATCCCGGTGATTCACCGCGCTGAAATGCTTGGCGATCTGATGCGGCTCAAATGGTCGGTCGCTTGCGCCGGCACCCACGGCAAGACCACCACGACATCACTGGTCGCCGCATTGCTCGACGGCGCCGGGCTTGATCCGACCGTCATCAATGGCGGAGTCATCAATGCTTACGGGGCCAATGCCCGTGTCGGAAGCGGTGACTGGATGGTGGTCGAGGCTGATGAGTCCGACGGCAGTTTCAACCGGCTGCCGGCAACAATCGCGATTGTAACCAACATCGATCCGGAACATCTCGACTTCCACGGAAGTTTCGAAAAACTGCAGGAAGCCTTCCGGGCGTTCATCGCCAATATCCCGATTTACGGCTTTGCGGCGTTGTGCATCGACCATCCGGTTGTCAAGGCCATGATTCCCCAGGTCTCGGACCGCCGCGTTATTACGTACGGCATGTCGTCTGAGGCCGATGTTCGTGGCCATGACCTCGCTGTCGTTCCAGAGGGATCGCGGTTTTCGGTGACGCTGACAGATCGGCCCGGCGACCGGCGGATCGTGATTCGCGACCTGGTCTTGCCGATGTATGGCAAGCACAATGTTCTGAATGCGATGGCCGCCGTCGTTGTCGCCCATGAAATGGGGTTGGCGGAGTCGTTGATCCGTTCGGTCTTGAAAGGGTTTCAGGGCGTTAAACGGCGCTTCACCCGGACCGGGGTGTCGCACGGCATCACCGTGATCGACGATTACGGTCATCACCCGGTCGAGATAACCGCAGTGCTCGAGGCTGCCCGTTCGGCCTGTCCTTACGGACGGATCATCGCCGTGGTGCAGCCACATCGCTATTCCCGATTGTCCGATCTGTTCGAGGATTTCTGCCGGTGTTTCGATCGGGCCGATGCTGTTGTCGTTGCCGATGTTTATTCGGCAGGTGAGGATCCGATCCCGGGAATTGATCGCGACGCTCTGGCAGGTGGTCTGATGGCGCGTGGTCGCACCGAAGTGCATGTCCTGGGGCAGTCCAATGACCTCGCCGACATGATCGCCGGGATCGCCGATTCTGGTGATTATGTGGTTTGCCTCGGCGCCGGCAATATCACAGCCTGGGCACAGGCGTTGCCCGGTGAGCTCGATCGTCTCCTCGACGCCGGGTCGGTCCGACCGGCTTCGCGGTCCATCCGGTCGATGGCGGGACCGGCGCAATGACTGTCGCGGTGCACAGGACCCGCGGTTCGGCGGCCGGCCTGATCGATCGCCTACCATCGGTACGCGGCCGGTATACCGCCAACACGCCACTCGCACCCTACACGTGGTTCCGGGTCGGTGGGGCCGCCGAGATTGTATTCCGGCCAGCCGACAGCGACGATCTCGCGAGTTTCCTCGGCAACCGGCCGGAGAGGGTGCCGGTCACCGTGATCGGCGCAACATCGAACCTTCTGGTCCGCGACGGCGGTATTCCCGGTGTCGTGATCAGGCTCACCAGAGCCTTTGGCGACATTGACTTCTCTGCCGATGCGGTCTCGGTCGGGGCGGCGGTCCCCGATGCAAATATGGCGCGCGCGTCCGCGGAGAATGGTCGGTGCGGGCTCGAGTTCCTCAGTGGCATTCCCGGGACCATCGGCGGCGGCTTGCGCATGAACGCCGGAGCCTATGGCGGTTGCTTCGGCGATGTCGTCATCAAGGCCGACGCCTTCGATCCGTCCGGGCAACTTCGGCAACTCGCGGTCGGCGAGATGGGGATGGGCTATCGGCATACGGGAGTGCCGGACGACTGGATTTTCGTTTCCGCGTTGTTGCGGGCCGAACCCGGCGATGAGGCCGTTGGCCCCGACCGGATGGCGGTTATTCAGGCGGCCCGGGCCGCTACGCAGCCGGTTCGCAGCCGTACCGGCGGCAGCACTTTTGCCAATCCGGAGGGCCATAAGGCCTGGGAGCTGATCGACCGGGCCGGTTGCCGCGGTCTTCGCCTCGGCGGCGCCATGGTATCGCAGCTCCACTGCAATTTCCTGATCAACACCGGCGCCGCGACAGCGGCGGATCTCGAAAACCTTGGCAAAGAGGTCCGACGGCGGGTCCGAGACTCGTCCGGTATTGAACTCCGCTGGGAAATCCGCCGGGTCGGCATTCCTGTCGTTGCGGAGCATGAGGCATGAGCAAGCATGTCGCGGTGCTGATGGGCGGATGGTCCGCCGAACGCAATGTGTCGCTGACCAGCGGCGCGGCCTGCGCTGCCGCGCTGCGTGAAGCCGGCTATCGGGTGACCGAAATCGATATCAATCGCGATATCGCTCTGGTCCTGGCGAATCTTCGGCCGGATGTCTGTTTCAATGCCTTGCACGGCCCGGCTGGCGAGGACGGCAGCATTCAGGGTCTGCTCAACATCATGGCCATTCCCTATACCCATTCCGGAGTCGAGGCGTCCGCGATCGCCATGAACAAGCCGCAGGCCAAGGCGGTCTTCATGCGGGCGGGGCTGCGTTGTCCAGAGGGTTATGTCCGCCGACTCGACGACATTTTCGAGAGGACAACACTTTCATTGCCGCTGGTCGTGAAGCCGTTGAACCAGGGATCAAGTGTCGGTGTTCAAATCCTCCGTCGCCGCGTCAACGAACTACTGGCCGACGCAAACTGGTCTTATGGCGAACAGGTTCTGGTCGAAAAATACATTCCCGGCCGGGAACTGACTGTCGGGGTTCTCGAGGGTCAGCCGCTTTGCGTTACCGAGATAACGTCGGATCGCGGGTTCTACGATTATGGCGCCAAATACGAACCCGGCGGGTCGGTACATGTGTTGCCGGCGCCGCTGCCGGATGCGGTGACCGAGGAAGCCTTGGCCACTGCGGCGCGGGCGCATGACCTGCTTGGTTGCCGTGGCGTGACGCGGTCGGACTTCCGCTACGACGACACCGGGAACCCGCACGGTGCGCTTTATCTGCTGGAAATCAATACCCAACCCGGGATGACAGCGACATCCCTGCTGCCCGAGCAGGCGGAGTTCTGCGGTTATGACTTTCCCGAGCTTGTGACACGCATTGTGGAGAATGCCCGGTGCGATTCATAAAGAAGACCGATGCTCGCAAGACTGCAAGCAAGCGGCCGGCACGCTCGCCGTCCCGGCATTTGCGCAAGATCCGGCCTGGCGTGACGGCGTTTGTCGTTCTGATGTTGGCTGTCACCGGCGCTACAGGCGTGTTCGGCTGGACGATTTATAGAAGCGGAGCGATGGATGCGGGTTTCCAGCGTTTCATGGACTCCCTGCATCAAGAATTGGCTGCAAACGGTCTGGCAGTCCGGGAGATCCTCGTCAGTGGCCGTAACCGCACAGATCGGTCCGTTCTGTTGCAGGCGATCGGGACAGAAACCGGAGACCCGATCCTCGCGATTGATCTTGAAGACATGCATGCCCGAATTGCTGCGCTGTCCTGGACCAGACAGGTGCAGGTCGAGCGTCATCTGCCCGACACCATTTTTGTCCGTCTGGTCGAGCGCGAGCCGGTGGCGGTCTGGCAGCATCAACGGACACTGACATTGATCGATTTCGATGGAACTGCGATTCACGGTGTCGATACCAGGCCGTATTCGTCGCTTCCTCTGGTGATCGGGGAGCAAGCGCGGGCGTATGCCGGCGCGTTCCTGAACCTGCTCGGCAACGAGCCAGGCCTGCGCAAACGGGTTCGCGCGATTACGCGAATCGGCCGACGGCGCTGGGATGTCCGTTTCGACAACGACATTGACGTTCAACTTCCGGAACAGGACCCGCTGGATGCTTGGTCCGAACTCGCCCGGGTCGAGCGAAAGACCGGGATCCTGCAGCGCGATGTCATGACCATCGACATGCGCGTTCAGGGGCAGCTGGTTGTCCGGGTCGCGCCGGCAACCGCTAGGCGGTTGCGCAACCCGGGGCGTCGGACGTGATGATGACCGCGTGCGAAGGACAAGGTCCGGTGAAGCGAACCCTTGCGAAAATGAGACACGGTGTTGTGGCGGCGCTTGACGTCGGGACCACAAAGACCTGTTGCTACATCGCCAGGGTCGGGGAGCCGCATCCGGACGGGGGCACGTTCTCTGGTGTCCAGATCATTGGCATTGGCCATCAGGTCACGAACGGCATGCGCAACGGCACAATCGTCGACATCGACGCCGTCGAGGCGGCAATCCGGCGGTCGGTTGACAACGCCGAGAAGATGGCCAGACACACCGTCGAGCGGGTTTATGTCAGTCTGGCAGGCGGCCGCCCCGAATCACATCTCTTTGCCGTCGAACTGGCGATCGACGGACGCAGTGTCACCGACTCCGACCTGCGCCGGATCATGACGTACGGTCGGTCGACCGAGGTCGAGCAAGATCGCAGTCTTGTTCACGTGATGCCCGTTCGGTTCACGATTGACGGGACCGGGGGCATTCGCGACCCGCGCGGCCTGACTGGCAAGACGTTCGGGGTCCGTATCCATCGCGTGACTGCGGGATCCGGTTCGATACAAAACCTGCATGCGGTTGTCGAGCGTTGCCATCTCGAAGTTGAACGCTATGTAATTTCGCCCTACGCGTCGGGACTGTCCTGCCTGGTCGAGGACGAGATGGATCTCGGCGTTACCGTCATCGATATGGGTGGCGGAACGACATCGGTCGCCGTGTTCTATGGGGGCGGTGTCATATTTACCGATATCGTGCCGGTTGGTGGCGACCATGTCACCAGCGACATCGCGCGTGGCCTGTCGACATCGCTCGCCGATGCCGAACGGCTGAAGACGCTGCACGGCTGCGCTAGATTGTCGCCGACCGACGATATCGAGATCATCAACGTTCCGCAGGTCGGCGAAGGGGCAGCGTCGCTCCCCAACCAGGTCCAGAAGGCGATGCTGATCCGCATCATCCAGCCGCGCTTGGAAGAGACATTCGAACTCGTCAGGGATCGTCTGAAACGGTCGGGATTGGAAAACAGTTCCGGCCAGCGCGTCGTCTTGACCGGCGGCGCAAGCCAGTTGCCCGGAATTCCCGATCTTGCCCATCGAATTTTCGGGAAACAGATCCGCCCGGGCCGGCCGGTCCGGTTCAAGGGTCTGCCCGACGCAACTTCCGGGCCGTCGTTTTCGACCTGCGCCGGATTGCTGGCTTATGCGGTCGACCCGGGGTTCGATCGACTTGGGGTCGACCGTATGGACACTGCCGCCTGGGGTGGATGGTTGGGCCGCCTCATGACTTGGATCAAGGAGAATGCGTGATGACGTCCGATCGCGTACCACGGATATCCCGGAGTGTCGTCTGGTTCCGTATGGCGACGACCATACGCATCCTGCGCGGCATCCCTGACGAGTCCGGCGGCGTCCCGGCTGTTGACTTATTCGCGTCCTTTCAATCTGCAAAATCAGGAGACTTACCATGACAATCAATATTTCTGTGCCGATGAATAATACCGGCCTCGAGCCGCGAATCTGCGTGATTGGCGTCGGTGGGGCTGGTGGCAATGCGGTGAACAACATGATCCGTTCGGACCTTAAGGGGGTCGAGTTCATCGTTGCCAACACGGATAACCAGGCCTTGTCCCAGAGTCTGGCCGAGCGGCAGGTGCAACTTGGCAGCGAATTGACCCAGGGCCTTGGCGCCGGGGCGTGCCCGGATGTCGGCCGCGCCGCGGCTGAGGAGGCGCTGGAGGACATCGTCACCGAGTTTACCGACACCAACATGGTGTTCATTACCGCCGGCATGGGTGGCGGGACCGGTACCGGGGCGGCGCCGGTGATTGCCCAGGCCGCGCGTGAGCGCGACATCCTGACCGTCGGCGTTGTGACCAAGCCATTTACTTTCGAAGGCAATCATCGCATGCGCCTCGCCGAACAGGGGATCGAGGAGCTCACGCAATATGTGGATACTCTCATCATCATCCCGAACCAGAACCTGTTCCGGGTGGCGAATGAGAAGACGACTTTCGCTGACGCCTTCAACATTGCCGATTCGGTTCTGCAGCAGGGTGTCCGTGGCGTGACCGATCTGATGATCATGCCGGGTCTGATCAATCTCGACTTCGCGGATATCCGGACGGTCATGAGCGAAATGGGCAAAGCGATGATGGGAACCGGCGAATCCAGCGGCGAAAACCGCGCGATCGAAGCAGCTGAAGCGGCGATCAACAATCCTCTGCTTGATGACACGTCGATGAAGGGCGCGCAGGGTGTTCTGATCAGCATCAGCGGCAGCATGGACATGGGGCTTTACGAAGTCGACGAGGCGGCAAACCGGATCCGGGCCGAGGTCAAGACCGATGCCAACATCATTTTCGGCTCGACCTTCGATGATCGGCTTGAAGGCCGTATTCGGGTTTCGGTTGTCGCGACGGGCATTGCCGACGAAGGGGTGGTCATCCGTCCGCGTTCGTCGATCGTCCTGGTGTCCGAGCAGCACGTTCCGGCTCAGGATTCCGGCGTTGCAGCGGAAGCGGAGGCACCGTTGCCGGACTCCGGGACTCCAGATCAGCCGGCTGTCGCGGACATGGCTTCGGCAGCTCCGGCCGGCAGCCCGGTCCGACGACCGGCAGCGGAGCCGATGGTATCGGGCAAGCCGGAGGTGGCCGCGGACGAGGCGGCGAGACAGCGGCCCGCTGCGGCGTCCGGCACTGAGAACACATTCATGCCGCCACCTCCGGTTCATCCTGGCGCGCGACCGGTCTCCGGGTCTCGGGAGAGGGCGGCAACCGCTACATCCAGCGTCGAGGTTCCGAAACCGCGAAGCCGTTCGTTGTTCGGGTTGATGACCGGGATCGGACGTCGCGAACGCGAGATGGCGGCGACACCGGTCGAGCCAGCCTTGTCGGGCAGATCCGATCCTGTTCAGCCGCCGCGGGAACCAGCCGCGCCGGCGGCTGCTGATCCAGGTCCCGGATCCGTTGAGAACGGCAAACCGGTTCGTCTCGGGAATGTCGACGACGAACTCGTCGAAATTCCGTCCTTCCTGCGTCGGACCGCGAACTGAACGCCTGGGGTTGACGGTCGTTCGGAATGGGGTGGGAAAGTGTGATGTTCCGCGCATCCTGGACACATGCCCATGAGCCAGAGAATGGCAGAGCATGCGTCCGGTCGTGACGGTGCCATATCCGCGATACCCGTGCACAGTCGTTCGGCTGTTGCGCGCCCGGATCGGAAACCTGGACCAAGTGGTAGATCACTTCCGCTCGACGTTTTCGGATCGATTTGAGCGCCGCTGAGCGGTCGCACGTCACTGCCATTCAGGTTATGAGCCTCGCGAGGAAATTTGCACTCGCATGCGCAAGGCTGCGCTTGATCCGTCTATAATATTCCCGGTTCGGAGTCCGAAATGCAACAGGGGGGTTGTGACAGGTGAGGCCCCTCCAATGGGGATAGTGTATCGGAGTGGCGGCCGAGGGGGCCAGGCAGACAGCGCGGGTGAGGCGCGTGCCGGTCTTGGCGGCCGGGTACGTGGTGGCAAGCGCGGTGAGCAGAGACACCCGGTTCAGGATGTCCAGGGTTCGACACCAACGGATCCGTGTCCGTTGTCCGGCCGCAAAGTATTTGGTCCCGCTACATGCAATTGCCTTATGCACTGTCGCCCTGAATCGTCTGCATTCGGCGAGACCGCGCAGCCCGGTCTGGCATGTCGGTCAGCCGGTATCCGGTCGGGCACGGATGCCGTTCGCAGGGCGAGAACTGTCAACGACATCTAGCAGGCCGTCCCGGCATTGTTCAACGATCGAAGATTTGCAGCCGATGATGGAGGCATCCTTTTGCGTAACACTCAGTAATGAAATGTGAATTGACGACTCGACCACCACCCTTATTCTGATTTGGTGGTCAACCGCGGGAGCAAATCCCCAGTCTGGAGGATCATACGTGAATGTCATGGCGACCGGGACTTCACCTTGGCCTGCGGCGCAGCATACGCTGAGTCGGGAGGTCGGGTGTGACGGTGTCGGACTGCATTCCGGCCACGATATTTCCCTTACGCTGAAGCCGGCGCTAGCCGGACACGGGATCGTATTCCGGCGCACGGATGTCGGTACAGGTGATCCTTTGATTCCGGCACGCTGGGACCGGGTTTGCGATACTCGTTTTGCCACAACCATCGCCAATGGAGAAGGCCTTCAGGTCGGCACGATCGAACATCTCGTGGCGGCACTTGCCGGATGCGCAGTTGACAATGTCCTGATCGAGATTGATGGCGCGGAAGTCCCGGTTATGGATGGCAGTTCGCGGCCGTTCGTCGAGTTAATCGAACGTACCGGGACAAGACCGCAGCAGGCAGCGCGCCGGGCCCTCAGAATTCTTCGGCCGGTTTCGGTGAGTGATGGCGACCGCATGATCTCGGTAGTGCCGGCCGACGAGTTCTCGATTGCATTGTCCATCGAGTTCGACGCACCGGCGATTGGCGAAAGCGCGCTGAACGTACGGCTAGATGGCGACTTGTTCAACAAGACAATCAGCGCGGCGCGGACCTTCGCGATGGTCGAGGAGATCGACACCATGAAGGCCGCGAGCTTGGCCCGCGGCGGATCGCTCGAAAACGCCATTGTCGTCGATGGCAGCAATATCCTGAATGTCGGCGGTCTGCGGTATCCTGATGAATTCGTCCGCCACAAGATCCTTGATTGCTTCGGCGATCTCTATCTGGCCAACGGACCAATGCTGGGCCGCGTCACGGCTTACAAATCTGGCCACGAATTCAACAACCGGCTGCTGCAAGCGATATTCGCTGAGTCTGGCAACTGGACCTGGGTGCCACTGCGGGCCCGCCCGGTGCCCAACTGGCACCGGGCGGCGTCACTGGCCGCCGGATAGCGCTGCCGGCCTTCCAGTTCCGACACGTGATATCTTGGGCCTGACGCCGGTTGTCGCGGACAGGTTTGCCACGCCGGAATATTTCCGGCGGGACAGGGTGTTGTGGAGACAGAGGTTATTGCGGAGACGTGGCGAATGAACAGAATTCTCGTAAAAACCGACGGGCCGGTAAAAACGGTCGTGCTGAACCGCCCGGAGAAACGTAACGCCATGGATCTGGCCATGCTCGACGAACTCCATTCCGTGTTTACGACCGTTCCTGAATCCGATGACCGGGTTATCGTTCTGCGCGGCAACGGTCCATCGTTCTGCGCCGGTATCGATCTTGTGGAACGGCAGCGTAAACCGTCGGAGGGATCGGCAAGTCCGGTCGAAAAGGTGTTTCATGCGATTGAAAACCATCCGCTACCCGTGGTCGCCGTCGTGCAGGGAGCAGCAATCGCCGGCGGATGCGAGATGGCGTTGCATTGTGATCTCGTGGTTGCTGCGGAGACGGCACGTTTTGGCATGTCGCTGGCCCAGATCGGTCTGGCGCCGTCCTGGTTTCTTTCCAAAAAGCTGATGGAAGTTGCGGGACCGGCCGGCATCCGGGAGATCCTGTTGCTCGGTGACCCGATGCCTGCGCGCTGGATGAGGGACCGCGGCATCATCGCAAGGACCGTGCGGGACACGGATCTCGAGTCCGAATCCTCCATGATCGTGGATCGACTGGCCGCCAATGCGCCGCTGTCGCTGCGAGCGATGAAGGCGATGATCATTCGTCAACTCGACTTTCGCGACGCTATCGAACACGACGATATCGACAGCCTGGTTGCAAAGGCGCGAGCCAGCGCCGATGCAAAAGAAGGGATGGCGGCACGTCTCGAGAAACGGGTTCCAGTGTTCCGGGGGATCTGAGCGACGGCCATGGCGGTCAGACTGGGCAAGCCGTGGGTCAGGTTGTCGATGGCCAATCTGCAGGGTATCGCTGCTCATCTCGGTGTCTACCAACTTGGCGATGACCAGGGGGAGATCCTCTATATCGGTGTAGCCGATGCCCGAACCCGATTCGGACTGAGAGGCGAACTCGCACAGGCGCTCGCCGATCCGCCGGCCGGTGCGACCCGGTTCCGCATTGAAGTAACAATGTCCTACCGGACCCGGTTCGCCGAATTGCTGAGTGTGTTCCTGCATGATCACGGCCGTTTGCCTGTTGCCAACAACGACAGCGATCGACGCGTTTGTGGCCGTTTGCGTCCGGATGGCGGTCTGGGTCAAGGCGAGCGACGACCGGGAACAGGAGGATGGTGACATGGATTTAGCGCTCACCGACGAACAGCGAATCATCGTCGATTCGGTCCGTCGTTTCGTGCGTGAAGAAATCGTGCCGCTGGAAGCCGACTTCGATCCTGACGCCGATGAGGTCGAGCCGGCAGTTCTGGCCGGACTGGTTGCAAAGACCAAGGCGATGGGTTTGTATGGCCTGGATACCCCGCCGGACTATGGCGGTCCTGATATCGACATGGTGACCCGGGTGTTGATTGCCATTGAGTGCAGTCAGCACCGAGCCGGGCTTTATGCACCTTGTTACTACGCTTTCGGCGGCGCCCGGCAGGCCCAACTATTCGAGGCGACCGAAGCGCAAAAGGAAAAATATCTCTATCCGATGCTGCGCGGCGAAAAACGGGTATTTTTCGCACTGTCCGAGCCGTCCGGCGGCAGCGATCCGGCCCGCGCAATCCAGACTCGCGCCGTGCGTGACGGCAACACGCACTGGGTTTTGAACGGTACCAAATTGTGGATCAGTGGCGCTGACCGGGCCGATTACGGTCTGGTGTTCGCGCGAACCGGAGGTCCTGGTCGATTAGGCGTGACGGCTTTTATCGTCGAGACCGGTTGGGAAGGCTTCAATGTTGCCCGGGTCGTCCATACGCTGCGCTCCGCGAAATACGCAACCGAGATCCGGCTCGATGATCTCCGGGTGCCGCATGAGAACATTCTCGGTGAAGAGGGTGGTGGTTTTGCCATCGCCAATGATCGTCTGGCCCGTCAGCGGATCCCTTACGCCGCGGAGTGTCTGGGGGTCGCGATCCGGGCGCATGAAATGGCGGTCGAGTATTCGAAGCTGCGCGAGACCTTCGGGGCGACGCTGTCCAGCCGTCAGGGCATTCAGTGGATGCTGGTCGAAAACGAGATCGATATTCGATCCGCCCGGCTCCTGGTTCTCGACGCTGCGTCGCGCGCGGATCGCGGGGAACCGTTCCGAACCGAATCAGCGATCGCGAAGCTGGTCTGCACCGAGAACGGATTTAGGGTGATTGATCGTTCCATGCAGATTCACGGCGGCCTCGGCGTCGCTAAGGATCTTCCGCTTGAACGCTGGTTCCGGGAGATGCGGATTCGCCGGATAGGCGAAGGGCCGAGCGAGGTTCAGAAACATGTGATCGCTCGCGACATCATGGGCGCTGCGCTGAGGGTGCCATCATGACGACACCCGCGCGCTAGCCGCTTGAGGGCGTGAAAATTCTCGATCTCGGTCAGATCTACAATGGCCCCTATGCCGGATTCCTGCTGGCGCATGCCGGGCCGATGTGGTCAAGGTCGAACCGTTGGCGGGCGATGTTCTGCGCTACCGTGGCGGTGGTGCGGTTCCGTTGTCCTTCGCCATGTTGAACACGCCAAGGCCGGCGCAGCGATTTGCGACTTTGTCGGCGGGATCCATCTTTATGCCGGCATCATGACGGCGCTGTTCGAACGTTCAATGACCGAGCGTGGACGAATTGTCGAGGTTGGCGATGCAGGAGGCCATTTATCCGGTCCTTACCTCCAACATTGCGAGTTTGTATCGCAATGGCTGGCGGCAACCTCCACGCCGCGGCAACCGCCATCCGACCCAAAGGTCGGCCCCCTATGATGTTTATCCGACGCTTGATGGTCATATTGCGATCATCTGTGTCCGGGAGGCCCACTGGACTTATCTCCTCAACGTGATCGGGCGTAACGATCTGAGGGATGACGCCCGGTTCTCAACCCATGAGTCGCGGGCCGAAAACGAGGCCGCGGTCGATGAGGTTGTCGAGGCATGGACCCGGACCCGAACGAAATCGGAGGCCGCGGCAGTCCTGCAGGCGAACCGCGTGCCAGCGGAACCGGTTCGTGACCTGGTCGAGGTGACTGCGGATTCCCATACCTGATTCCCACTCAAGCTAAGCGCAATTTGAGTAGCCTCTCCGGCATCGGCGGTGTCCGCAGCGCCACGTAGACCAGTCCGGGGATGATCTCGGGCAGGTCGAAGCGACGATTGAACCGGTCCACGACCTCCGCGAGGTAACGCTGGGCATACTTGGGGCGAACCGCATGATAGGCGCCGCGCAATGCCGTCTTGATGTTGCCGAGAATCGTGTTCACCCAACGAAACTCGGGGCGCTCGACCGCCGCTTTCCCGCCGCCGGTCACCATCGACTCATGCACGCAGCCTGCCGCGGTCACGCCATTGAAGCAGGCCGGCCCATCGGAGAGCACCTGCGTGCCCGGGCTCAGGTGTTGCTGCGCCCAGGCGGCGATTTCGGTAAGACGGAAGCCTTCGACCACGGTGAGCGTCACGCGCAGCGGATGTTCCTGCTCATTGGTCTCGAACGCGGCGACGAACGGGGTCTTGCCCGGTGCCCCCGTCCGCGCTTGCCGCCGAGCTGGCGGTGCAGCGTCATCGCCGATGCACCTTATCTTGTCCTGGATCATGAAGTAGAGGCCCTGGAACCACACCGTGAGCGGGAGCTTGGTGGAGTCGAAGATGGTGCCCGCGGTGATGGAGGTCTGGCGATGGCAGCGGTTGTACTGCTGGAACTTTCGGGTGTTCAACTGACAGCACCGGTCATGGGCGCAGTGTGGGCACAGAAAGCCGCTCGGCCATCGCCATTGAAAGAGGGCGTCGAAGCACTGGTCTTCGCTGCCGTAGAGGGAGAGGAACGCGTTGAGGCTGATTCCTTTCTGGAACTGCACTGGGTTGCGCGCCATGTGAATGTCCTTTTTCTATCATCAAATTACATGGCAGTATTCGATATTAAATACTGCTTAGATTAGAGGGTAATCAGGTTTCCATATGCGGGAACACGGCATGTCGCATGGTTACAACCACGTCGAAATGGGCGACATTGTCTTGCCGACTAGTCCGCTCCGGTTCCATGACAGTCCATCACCGGTGATCGAACCGGAACCGGCCGTTGGCGAGCATGCGTCGGCTATTCTGTCTGACTGGCTTGGCCTTGCCGAGGTCGAGATTAACCGTTTACGGCAGATGGGTGCGATCGGCGCGGAGCCATGACCATTCTGCGTTGGAATCGTCTCGCAGTCCGACCTCCAGGATAACATTGTGGACGGACAATGGATCGAAACAGGACAAATAAAAGGGAATTATATACCTAACTTGACGAGAGGTCTCTCCGTTCACCACAATGTCTTTTCTGCTTGCAAAATGGTCGCTACGGCGCGTTTTCCCGGCCACCGGCGCGGGGTAGCAAGACCATTGCGATCAATTCGCGTGCGGATCTGCCATTGTCTAGTCAGGTATATAATTCCCAAAAAACTGCCAACTTGGGAGAAGGCTTTGGGACTGGGCATGATCCTGCCCGGCTGCGCGCTTCAGCCATTTGACAGCTATGTCGTGGTCTTGTGTCGTGCCGCGGCCGGTGAGATACATCAAGCCGAGACTATACTGGGCGTTGGCGTTGCCTTGTTTCGCGAGAGGCTGCAATTACGAAAGGTTGCGATGGAATCGCCCGGCTTTGACACGGACATGGCTTTGTTGTCGGATTGCGCACCAGCCGGTCGCGCGCCACACAATGCAAGCGCGATGATGACAGCGGGAACGACTGATCCAATGAGCCAATTCATCGCCTTCCGGTCTCCATCGCGACCGCATTCGAGCCTCGCGATATTAAACTTGGGCTCTTCATCCTATCAAGACCGGTCCCAGCTTGGATGCCGGGTGTTGCCGCGAAGACCGCGAAACGGCGGTGCTATGCCAAAATCTGCGCTCAAACTGGGCGGCGGGCTTGGCGCAAGGGACCTGACGCGGTATATCAGACTCCATCTCCTGCGTTAGAAATCCGGTCATCGCCATGCACCATATTGTCCGCCCCCTGCGCCTGAGTTTACTGCTCATTGTTCTCGGGCTTGCTCCGGCCTGTAGCATGCTGGAGGCGCAACAGGAAGAAGAATACGTCGAACAGACGGTTGAAGAACTCTACAACGCCGCGTTTGATACGGCGCTTTCAGGAGATTACCGGATCGCCGCACCGATGTTCGACGAGGTCGAACGGCAGCATCCCTATTCGATCTGGGCGATCCAGGCTCGCCTCATGGCGGCGTATTCGCTTTACCAGAGCAATCAGTATGACGAGGCGGTCAACGCCCTGGATCGGTTCATTGAGCTCAATCCGGGGCACGACGATGCCGGATACGCTTACTATCTCAAGGCCTTGTGTTATTACGAACAGATCGTGGATGTCGGGCGTGATCAGAAACTGACACGTCTGGCGCTTCTGACGTTAACGGAAGTCGTCAGGCGATTCCCGGACAGCAAATATGCTCGTGATGCTCGTCTGAAAGTCGATCTTACCCGCAATCATCTCGCCGGCAAGGAAATGGAGATCGGTCGGTTCTATCTGTACCGCGGCCACTATCTTGCGGCGATCAATCGGTTCCGCACCGTGGTCCGGGAGTATGATATCACCGAACAGGTGCCGGAGGCGTTGCATCGGCTGACCGAGGCCTATTCTGCTCTTGGCCTGACCGAAGATGCGACGAAAGCAGCGGCAGTGCTCGGGCACAACTACCCCGGAACTGAATGGTACCAGGATAGTTACGCGCTCCTTAAAACTGGCCGACCGCTGAGTGCAGGCGAAGAGAAAGACGACGGATTGTTCGGTTTCGGGTTCTGGATCTTCTGAAGCGGTCATGCTCTCCGAGTTGTCGATTCGCAACATTGTCCTGATAGATCAGCTAGACCTGTCGTTTGGTGATGGCCTCTCGGTTCTGACCGGTGAAACCGGTGCCGGCAAATCAATCCTGCTTGATGCGTTGGGGTTGGCACTCGGCTCACGAGCGGATTCCGGGCTGGTTCGTCATGGCGTCGGGCAGGCCAACGTCACTGCAACATTCGAACTTGCCAACCCTGAATCGGTGAGTACGGTTCTTGAAGAGGCTGGAGCCGTCGCAGACGGTCTGAAACAGGAGCCGTTGATCCTGCGCCGGGTGGTTGCACGTGACGGCCGTAGTCGGGCTTTCATCAATGACGAACCGGTCAGTGCTGGCTTGTTGCGTCGGGTTGGGGATGTTCTGATCGAAATCCAGGGCCAGTTCGATTCAAGAGGACTACTCGATCCGGCCTCACATCGCCGTTTTCTTGATGATTTTGCCGATCACCCAGATCTTGGTGCCCGGGTTTCGGAAACCTTCGCAGCCTGGCGGAACGCCTGCGACGTTTATCAACGGAAACGGACTGCGCTCACAGAGGCGCGGACGCAAGAAGAGTATCTGCGTTTTGCCCTCGCCGAGCTTGATGCACTGGCGCCTGAGATCGGTGAAGAAGCCAAACTCATGCAAACCCGGACAATCCTGGCCAATGCCGGGCAGGTGCTTGAGGCTATGGGGCATGCACTTGAACTGGTCAACGGTGACGGCGGTGCAGCGGAGTCCGTTGCCATGGCGCAGCGTAGCCTCGAACGGGTGAGCGACCGGGCTGGAGACCGCATCGACGAGGTTCTCGCAGCCCTCGACCGATCCTCGACCGAAATGCAGGAGATCGAATCAGCTCTGACCCGGCTGGCCGAGGATATTGAAAGCGATTCAGGACGGCTGGACTCGATTGAAGATCGGTTGCACGGATTACGTACGGTTGCAAGCAAACATGGTATCGAGCCGGACGGGTTGCCGCAGCTTCATAGGGACGTGGCAGGCAAGCTCGACGCACTGGTGGTCGGCGGTGGCGCGCTTGCCGCATTGGAGACCAGCAGGCAGATGGCACGCGACAGCTATGTGGCGGCCGCCGAAAAATTGTCACAAAGCCGCGTTGATGCGGCGATGCGTCTCGATCAGGCCGTGACCGCCGAACTGTGCCCCTTGAAGTTCGAAAAGGCCGTGTTCATGACCATGATTGAGCCCCTCGGGGAAGAGAATTGGACGGCCGAGGGCCGGGACCGTATCAGGTTTCTGGTTGCAACCAACCCGGGAATGCCGGCCGGAGCCCTCAACCGGGTCGCATCAGGCGGTGAACTGTCCCGGTTGCTGTTGGCGCTTCGTGTGGTTCTGGCGCGGGTCAACCCGTTGCCAACGTTGATATTTGATGAGGTCGATGCCGGCGTCGGGGGTGCTGTCGCAGCGGCTGTTGGCAATCATTTGCAAGTGCTTGGTGAGCATTTGCAGGTTCTTGTGATAACTCATTCGCCGCAGGTGGCGGCACGCGGCAAGGTGCACTGGCGAATTGCCAAAGTCGGGACGGGCGAGGCGGCCGCGACCATGGCAGCGTTGCTGGACTCGACGGAACGTCGGGAGGAAATTGCACGTATGCTGTCCGGTTCGGTGATCACCGATGCCGCGCGGGCAGCAGCAGACACGTTGCTCCACCCAGATTAGGGAGCTTGCCATGAACACCGACGACACAGGGCAATCCGATGCCCGGAACGATATCGCGGCGGCCAGCGAACTTGCGACCCTGGCCGCCCGGATCGCCCATCACGATGAATGCTATCACGGCCGCGACGATCCAGAGATCAGCGACGCTGCCTATGATGCGTTGCGCAGACGGTTTGATGAACTGGTCGCGGCGTTCCCGGAGTTGGCGATTGGGCTTCGCCCAACGAACTCGGTGGGCGCTACGCCAACCACAGGGTTTTTCAAGGTCACGCATCGTCGGCCAATGTTGTCGCTCGCGAATGCTTTTGATGATGCCGAACTCCGGGAGTTTGTTGCACGAATGCGGCGTTTCCTATCCCTGGCGGCTGATGACAACATTGAATTGGTTGCCGAACCCAAGATCGATGGGGTGTCGGCGGCGCTGCGCTATGAGCACGGGCGTCTGGTTGAGGGGGCGACCCGTGGGGACGGTGTTGTCGGCGAGGACATCACGCGCAATTTGCGAACGATCACCGATATTCCCGAGGAATTGCAGGGAGACGTGCCAACTGAACTCGAGATCCGCGGGGAAGTCTATATGAGCAAGGAGGATTTTCAGACGCTCAACCGCAATCAGGAAGACTTGGCCGCGGCGGCTGGAAAGGAGGCCAGGGTGTTTGCCAATCCGCGCAATGCAGCGGCTGGTTCGTTGCGGCAACTGAATCCCGAGACTACGAGGCAGCGCCCATTGTGTTTCTTCGCTTACGGTTGGGGCGCTGTTTCCGAAATGCCAGCGGCAACGCAGTCGGAGTTTCTCGACCGTCTGGCAGATTGGGGATTTCGGACCAATCCGTTGGCTGCTGTCTGCGGCACAATTGACGCCGCTGTTGCGATCTACCACGACATCGCGTCGCAACGTCTGGACTTGCCATATGACATTGACGGTATTGTCTACAAGGTCAACCGGCTGGACTGGCAGGACCGGCTTGGCATTGTGAGCCGGGCGCCACGTTGGGCCGTTGCCCGTAAATTTCCGGCCGAGCAGGCTGAGACAACTCTTCTCGCGATCGATATTCAGGTGGGGCGCACCGGCGCGATGACACCGGTAGCGCGACTTGAGCCGGTGACTGTCGGCGGTGTGAAGGTGTCTAATGCGACGCTGCACAACGAAGACGAAATTCGGCGCAAGGATATCCGGGTTGGCGACCGCGTGGTGCTGCAGCGCGCGGGTGACGTAATCCCGCAGGTGGTACGCGTGGTCGAGGCCGCTCGCCCGAAAGACAGTGTCCCGTTCGAGTTTCCGACGCGATGTCCTTGTCCTGTCGGGGCTGAAGCTATACGTCCCGAAGGCGAAGTGGTGCGGCGGTGCAGTGGCGGTCTGTCTTGCCCGTTCCAGACGGTCGAAAGACTGAAGCATTTTGTTTCGCGTGACGCCTTCGATATCGAAGGTTTGGGCGGCAGGCAGATCCAGGCGTTCTGGGATGACGGTCTGATTGTCAGGCCGGGCGATATTTTTCGGCTTTCGGCCCACGAGGCGGATCTGAAGCAGCGTGAGAAGATGGGCGAGAAGTCGGTCGAAAATCTCTTGGCAGCCATTGAAAACCGGCGGCGGATCGGACTCGACCGGCTTGTTTTCGCGTTGGGAATTCGCCAGGTGGGGCAGGCGACAGCAAGACTGTTGGCGGCAAATTATGGGACGTTTGCGGACTTGCGTCAGGGCATGGATGCGGCTTTGGACGCGGAGTCGGAAGCCTATTCCGATCTCGTGAACATTGACCAGATCGGCACGTCCGTGGCTGGTGAGCTGACGGCATTCTTTGCCGACAAACAGAACCGGGACATTCTGGACGATCTGGAGCGGGAGCTTAAGATCGGACCCTTTGAGGCGCCATCGGCGGGTGACAGTCCGGTTAGCGGTAAGACCGTCGTGTTCACGGGAACTCTTGAGAGGATGGGGCGGTCGGAGGCCAAGGCCCGCGCCGAAGGGTTGGGGGCCAAGGTTGCCGGCTCGGTCTCGAAGAAAGTCGATTACGTTATTGCCGGTCCGGGTGCCGGTTCGAAATCAACCAAGGCCGAAGCGCTCGGTGTGACGGTCTTGAGCGAGGAAGAATGGTTTGTGTTGATCGGTATGGCAATGCCTGAGGGAAAGGCTCCGGTTGCCGACTGACAGCGGGTATGACGGTCGGAGCGTCGTACTGTCTGCGGATAAGAATGGTGAGATTGATGGAGGACCGCGCGTCCCATTGCGGTCCTTCGTGACTGGCACGTCTATCGGACTGCGATCGCCTGCTTTGCCCGCCGGTGTTCAACGCTCCGCCGTGACCGCTTCGCAGGCCATCATCTCCCGGCCCCGGTATACGACCGCCAGACCGACATGCTGGACCGTCGGATGGCGCCGCCCCAGGGTCGCATCGGCCAGATATCCCCGCAGTTGCCGTTGCGCCTCTGCCAACGCCGCCACCGGCCGGTCCCCGGTCTCGTTGCGTTTCAGATACTTCAGCTCGATCACGTAGCCATAATCATGCCGGGAAACCGGGCCAGATCCGGCTCAAGGTAGAGATCCGCATAGCCCTTGTTCAATTCGTACTCGGACCGAACCAGAAAATACTCCGTCAGACCGAAATGCGTCGCCAGGACGACCTGCACAACCTTCTCGCCGAACATGTAATCGCAGATCCCGGTCTGCTGGGCGAGAACAGTGCTCAAATAATCGAAGGCCGGTCGCCATGTGCCTGCGTAAGCCATATCGTTCATCAGAGCGATCAAGTCGTCCATGTTTGCCGGGAACAGCCTTGCGTCATCCCAGGCATCGCGCGGGTAGCCGTACATCAAGTGCCGGACGGTCTGGTTCGGGATCGCGAGATCGGATCTTACGTGATCACTGCCGTGGATGCTCAACAGCCCGAAATAATACAGCAGGGACAGGAAGTTCTTCCGGTCGGCCAATCTTTGGAGAGGAAAACTGATGCTGATCCGGGTCTTCGCCCTTCCATCGGCGATGATGTCGCGCAGCATGTCGAAATTGCCGTTGATGTCGGCCTGCCGCGCTGCGGCCTGCCGGTTCACCACGAGGAGATGCCGCAGCGTGCCGTAATCGATGCGTACGTTGTGGTCGATCAGCTCGTCCGGCGTTAGAAAGTACAACACCATGGCGGTGTTGTAGACGCTCGTCTCGGCTTGTCGGGCGAAGCGGTAACCATCATACCATTCGCGCATGAGCTCGAGGGTGGCATCGATGGTGGTTGTTTCGGAAAAGAGAATCTACCCGAGCTGAGCCGAGGCCCGTGTCGGGTGCTTCCGTAACCCACCCGGACGGCCGGCGTTTGCGAAACTATTTCGATAACGTTCGACAGCAGGATATGTTTGCCGACGCCGATGAGGACGCATGGCGAACGCTGCTGGTGAACACTGGAATCATGATCTGAGAAGGCATAACGGTAAGCGGTATGTTCCTGTTTGATAAAGTGCCAAACCGGTTCTTGCCTCATGTCGAAATAGATGCTGTTGCTTATCCTGAAACGGAACAGAACAGTGGCGTGCGGGAGCGCGCGGCGATACGCGGCCCCATGAATTCCCCTTTCGATATGTCAACAGATGTTGGTCTGATTGGAGGAAGAAGGCGGAACGATCAGTTTATCCTCTTGAGGCGCTGTGCGAAGGAATCGTGAACACACTGCTTCAACTTGATTATTGGCTGACCGGCACGGTGATTCAGCTGACCTTTTACAGTAAAAGGCTGGAAATCGTTTCACCGGGCCGACTGCCAAACGACATTCGTCTGAACGCATACGGATGGGTGTGCGGTTTGCACGGAACGAGATACTGAAAGATGTGCATCGTGATTACCGGAATCTGGAGCACATGGGGATGATAGTTCCGAGAACAATCATTTCAGAAATGAGGAAACATAATGGTATGGATCCCAATCTTATCGAGAATAATGAGAGATTCATCTTGTGTTTGTTTTCTGCATCATTTCACATCTTCATTATCGACTTTGCAAGACGTCTTATCCGGCCATGCGGCAACCATCGTATGGAACAGATACCATCCGAAAACAGTTGGTGCCAATATAAAAAGGGGATTATATACGAAAGTCACAATCTTGCCCCGGTTCGATTCCGTCCCCGGCCTCCAAGCAGGAAGTCAGGCGTCCGGGTCTTCGATCATTCGCACGGGCCGCAGCACCGCCGCCGCAAGTTCGTCTGGCGTTGCGTCGATCCGCACCGGTTCTTCAAGCTCCGCCTTGCTCGGCTGGTAGACATGCGGTTTCACCCGAACGGTACGCCGTTCAATCGGGTGGGGTTCTCTCGATTCCTTGCTCATCTCTTCCCCTCCTGTGTTAAGTGGACCGCCGCCAGGATGTCGCCTGACGTTTCGTCGCGCGGCCTCAAGTTGAGTGTGTATGGCCTGCCCGGATGCAGGGGGTATCCCATTGCGCCTTCCGCTGTCCCGTGCGTCCCTTGCCTGGATCGTTGATCCCGAAGCCAGCCACGACCACATTCCACATTGGGCGATATTCGGCGCTCAGAACCTGCTCGGTTAGCCCGATCCCTCCCTCGTCGAGACCGAGCCACCGGCACGAGAAATCCCGTAGGTCGAGATTCTCTGCCTGCTCTATCGAACGGGCATGTTTGGTCAGCCGATCATGGAGAACCACCCGTGCGGCTCTTGTGCGGGACCGTCCCTGCCGTTTGCCGGGCGGGTCAGCCTTCCCGACATAGATCGGCCCCGTCATGTCCCTGTAGGCATCGAACGGTCCGCCATAGTGGATCGTTCGATGCCGGCACCGTCGAAGGTCGGTTCGGGTGGCAACGAAGCGGCTGGGGAGCTCATCAGAGCCCGCGCCGCATTCTGGCCCCGCTCATCGACGCTGAGCGGGTTTTATACGCACGCACGGGTTATCTCTCGCAGCTTTGCCCGTTGCGACAGACGATCCAGAAGCAATGCCGCTTTCTCGCGTGGTGCGCCTTCTTCCACTGCGTCGAGACCATCGGCCCTGTCCGAATCTTCACGATCAGATCGCAGACCGTGAACCCAGCCTCGTCGGCCATCCGCATGAAGTCGCAATGCGGCCATTTAGAGCGGTGGCAGTTCACCATGTCGGTCATCTTCGCCAGCGGCAGACCCTTCGGCTTCAATACCCGCTTCGCCTGTTCGAGAAACGGCGGGTACAGGTAGCTAAGCGTCCAGCCCTGTTGCTTCCCGCATTCGACCGTCGCGCCGAAATCCTCGTCGAACCGCTTGCGGCTCTTGTCGCGTCCCTGCGGGCCGACATGCGGGGGATCGTAGACCACCACGCCGAAGGTCGGGTCGGGGATGCCTTCCATCTTCCGGTTGTCGCCGACGATCATCGGCTTGTAGCGGGGATCGATGTCCATCGAGACCACGCGCCGCACCGATCCCTTCCCGAACCGTCCGTAGTTGTAGGTTGCGTCGAGGATCGGGTCGACCGGGATGGACGGATAGAACGCGAACATCGCTTCCAGCAGGTCCGCGTCGTTCCCCTCCCATACGCTGCTGACAGGCTCGTAGCGGTCAGGCTCGGCGGGCTGGTGCGGTCAAGATCGAGCTCGACCCCGGCGACCTCCTGCAGCGCCATGGCGGATCAGCCCGCCGAGGTCACGATAGCGGAGCCGCTTGCCCACCATGTCCGCGGCGATCATTCCCATCTGATCGGCGGTGTCGGCCTCGCGGATGGTGTGGCGACCGGCAAACTCGGTCACGGAACGGTCGCAGTGCTTCTCGCTGAAGTGGTGGAAGGGGCCCTGATAACCCCGCTTCAACAGG
Source organism: Thalassobaculaceae bacterium (assembly GCA_963422445.2). Lineage (GTDB taxonomy): Bacteria > Pseudomonadota > Alphaproteobacteria > Thalassobaculales > Thalassobaculaceae. The sequence goes on along the minus strand of OY729512.2, from coordinate 4,919,914 downwards.
GACCAAAACGCTTCGATTCCGTTGGTGTGCGCCATCCCCCGGACGGACGCGCCGGCCGAGTGGTTCACGGCCTCATGGTCGCAAGTCCATGCCCTGAGAGCCGCTGGCCTCGTCCGTGAACACCTTCGCACCCGGCGCGGTGTGCGCGCCGATGAAGCCTTTGAGCGTCGCGCCGTCCGTACCTTCAACCGTGCGCGCCGCGATCGTGTTGCTCTCGCGATCCTTCGTCCCGACCACGATGGTCTTACCAACCGCCCCGCGCCCCGTCAGTTCCTTACCGCTTGCTCTTGGGCATGTTCTTGCGCTTGCCCCCGATGTCGGTCTCATCGGCTTCTACGGGGCCGCTGAACAGCGGGTTGACGCCCTCAAAGGCCTTGCGCAGCCGGTGCGCCAGATGCCACGCCGACTTTTGCGTGATCTCCAAGGCGCGATGCAGCTTCATGCTGCGCACACCCTTCAGGTCGGTCGTGACCAAGTAGATTGTGATGGCCCAGGTCTGATAGCCGAGCTTCGATCCATCCATGATGTTGCACGACCTCAGGCTGAACATCGGGCGCCCATCGCAGTCGCGGCAGCGGTGCGTCATTGTTCTGTGCTTAATCCCGCACTGGACATTGTCGGAACCGCAGTGCGGGCAGTGCGCGCCGTCCGGCCAAATCTTGCTCTCGAACCACTCGCGAGCCGCGTCATCGCTCGGGAACATCTTCATCAGCTTGGTGAGGCTGATCCCTTCCCGGTGAGCCTTGCCCGGGGCCTCTGAGCCATCGTCCCACATCCCAAATTGCGACTTTCGTATAGCGGAGGCGGGGTCAAGCGAAAAATGTGACTTTCGTATATAATCCCCCTTTTATTGGGGGATTATATACATAAGTTGACTCTGGTGCAATGTCTCAGGATGCCGGGAAGATGTTTGCCAACTATAAGCGTATGCAGCCCACCAAGTTGTTTTTGGAGGAACGTTCTCGGGATGTGGGAATTTCCTGTTCAACCTTTCGCAGAAACTGAAGGAGAGTCAATCTATGTATATAATCCCCGGATTTTCGGCATCCGCAGCCCTCGCCGCGATGATCGCCAACAGTGTGTACGCCGTCGTCTTCACAGGTGCCGGGATTTCAACGGAATCGGGTATTCCGGATTTCCGGAGCCCGGGCGGCATCTGGTCGAAAATGGCGCCGATCGACTTCCAGGATTTCATGGCCAGCGAGGACATGCGCCGGGAAACCTGGCGCCGTCGCTTCGCCATGGAAGAAACTTTCGCGCAGGCACAGCCCAATTTCGGACATCACGCCATCGCCGAACTGGTCAGGCGAGGCAAGGTCTCGGCAATCATCACGCAGAACATTGACAACCTGCACCAAGTCTCCGGCGTTCCGAAGAACAAGATCATCGAACTGCACGGCAACAGCAGTTACGCGACCTGTCTCGACTGCGGGCTGCGTCATGAACTCGCCGTCATCAAGCAGGCATTCCTCGGACGTGACGAACTCCCGCTGTGCCGGGACTGCGGCGGATGTGTCAAGACAGCCACGATTTCCTTCGGTCAGGCCATGCCCGAGGGACCGATGCGGCGGGCGGAGCAGGAAAGTCTGGCCTGTGACCTGTTCATCGCTATCGGCTCCTCCCTGGTGGTCTCACCGGCCAACAGCTTTCCGGTCATCGCGAAACACCACGGAGCCAAGCTGGCAATCCTCAACCGCGAACCGACGCCGTTAGATGACTATGCCGACCTAGTGCTGCGCGAGGAAATCGGTCCAACCCTGTCAGGCGCGGTGCCGGTCAACTAACCGCCTGCAAATTAGGGCACCAGCATGATCCCGCAGGGCCTGTCGCGTCAAACCGGTAGATCAGTTCCTTTGCCGCACCCGGCCTGATCAAGGCAACAGTATTGCGCTCAATCGAAACTTCACCGGCAAATGAAGGCCCGTGCGTTTTCGACCACGGTGTCCTTAACAGCCCGAACTGTCCATGCCCAAGGGGAGTCTGGTCCGACATAGCCGGGTACCGGTCATCACGACATCGGGCATTGAAGCTCCGGTAAAATCAGCGTCGGTCAGGTCGGCTCCAGTAAAGTCCGCGGCCCACAGAGCTGCATCGACGAATTTCGCGCCAACCAGGATGGCGCCGTCAAAATCCGTATTCGGAAGGTCCGCGTGGCTGAAATCACCATGCCTCGCATCAATTCCTGTCAGAGTCGACTCACTGAAATTAGCGTGGGTCATGACCGCTCCCGCCAAGGTCGCCCCAGCCAGGTTGACCCGAGTGACGGCGGCCCGGACCAACATCACGCCAGTCAGATCGGCGGACCTCAAGTCCGATAGATGCAGATTGGCTTCCGTCAGATCTGCGTCGATGAAGTGGGCATCAGGCATGACGGCCTGAAGCAGATTGGCGCGCGACAGATCGGCCCCCGAAAGATCGGCACCGCTCAGATTGGCGCCGCTGAAATCCGCATTTCTTGACCTGGAACCACGGAAATGCGATCTCATGGCTTCGGCGCGAGACATCACGGCCCATTCGAGGTTCGCGTCGTCAAGACGCGCGCCAGCGAGGCGTGACCACCAGAAATTGGCTTGCGACAAATCAGCCCGCCGCAGATCTGCACCGGACAAAACAGTCATGGTCCCCGCGGTTCTGAGCCACCCCGTGGCATGAAACAGGAGCGGTTCGGCTGACGTTTTCCTTGCGCTTGCCCCCATTCTGCTGTGTCAGGATGGGTATTGGCGGAGGCGGGGACGTGTGAGTGTCGTTATATCGGTGACGTAGTTCCGGATGACAAAACTGCTTCCGGCGGCCGGCTCCGCACCCCGTATTGTACCCGGCCGGTGGCCGTGGCCGCGCGGCAAATTGCACCGCACCCGCTCGTCGGATGCGTGTTCTTCCGACCGCTGTCCCCGCCTCCACCGTGGCGATGCCACGGCGTGATCGCATACCGACGTGGCGAGAGCGCAAATGAGGAGGAAGGCGATGAAGACGGAAGGCTTGCACGTCGTCCGGCCGCGCGCGGCGGGTCTGGACGTGCACAAGATGGAGATCACCGCGACGGTTCGCCTCTGTGAGGGCGAGGGTGAGCCGGTGGTGGAGACGCGCTGCTTCAGCACGCTGCCGAGCGGTCTGGAGGAGAGGGTCGCGTGGCTGACCGGTCACGGCGTCGAGGCTGCGGTGATGGAAGGGACCGGGGTCTACTGGCAGGCGCCCTTCGCGGCCCTGGAGGCGGCCGGGCTCAAGGCGATCCTGGTGCATGCGCGTCAGGTGAAGCAGTTGAAGGGGCGCAAGACCGACGTGGCGGACAGCGTGTGGCTGGCCTGCGTGTGCCAGTTCGGGCTCTGCACGCCTTCCCACGTTCCGCCTGAGCCGTTCCGGGAGCTGCGCGCACTGAGCCGCCAGCGCCGCGTCCTGGTCAGGCAGCGCTCCACCGTGCGCAACCGCGTGCAGAAGATCATCGACCGCGCCGGTGCGCGCATCGGCGGCATCATCTCCGACGTCTTCGGCGTCAACGGCCGGAAGATCCTCAACGGCTTGGCGCAGGGGACGGCGCGCGAGGTCATTCTCGCCTCGCTCACCAGCCACGTTGCGAACAAGCTGGAGGGGCGCGGCGAGGCGCTCTCCCTGAGCCTGGGCGACAACGACCGCGTCATGCTCAACGACCTGCTGGAGGAGCATGACGCGCTTGAGGCGCGCATCGCGTCCGACACCAGGAAGATCGACGGGCAGATGACACCGTGGGAGGAGCAGCTCCGTCTGCTGACCACCATCCCCGGCATCGACCGCACCGCCGCCTCGACCATCCTCATCGAGATCGGCCCCGACATCGGCGTGTTCGCCTCCAAGGAGCACTTCGCCGCCTGGGCCGGGCTCTGCCCCGGCAACAACGAGAGCGGGGGCAAGCGCCGCAACGCACGCACCCGCATGGGCTCCAGGACCCTGCGCGCCTGCCTCGTCGAGTGTGCCCACGGCGCGGCCCGAACCAAGGGGTGCCAGTTCGAGGCTCATCACCGCGCCCTCGCCGCCCGGCGCGGCTACAAGCGCGCCATCGTCGCCGGCGCTCACAAGAGGCTGCGCATCATCTATGTGGGGCTCAAGACCGGCAGGCCCGACTACGACCGCACGGCCGACTACGACGCTCTGATGGTCAAGCGCAACGCTCCTCGGTGGATCCGCATGCTCCGCCGCTACGGCTACATCGAGCCCGTAGGCGCGGAACTCAAGGCCGCCTGAGCGGCCCGCATCTCGTCAGCCGGCTACGCGGGACCGCTTCGAACCACATCGGGGAAGGCCACCGCTCGTCTCCGCCGCGCCGACCCTGGCGGTCTCAGCCAACGCCGTGACCTCGGGGTTGGAGCGTCACCGCGCGTCCCTCGCCAGAATCTGTTTCACGGCAATCGGTCCACCAAAGATTGGCTTGCCTGAGATCGGTGTCGGCGAGACTCCTGTTGGAGAAATCTTCTCACCAGAGGTCGGCGCCGATAAGCTTGCAACCGTGGCATTCACGTTCGGTCTTCAGCCGGGCGAGATCGTCCGGGTCATATCCACTCGGTCCGGAAAGAAGAACCACAATAAAAGGGGATTATATACATAGATTGACTCTCCTTCAGTTTCCGCGAAAGGTTGAACAGGAAATTCCCACATCCCGAGAACGTTCCTCCAAAAACAACTTGGTGGGCTGCATACGCTTATAGTTGGCAAACATCTTCCCGGCATCCTGAGACATTGCACCAGAGTCAACTTATGTATATAATCCCCGAAAATCCGGTTTCATTCGTGTTCATGTCCTGATCGTAACACAACATGACCGTGACCGAATACGGATTCCGGACATATCTTGGGCATCCGCGCGGTTTGCCGTCATCAAGCGTTTGAAGCGAGCGTCCGATCGTCTTGCATGCAGGGGGTGTACCGTGTTCGTTTCGAAGTCGTGTCGCCCGCTAACGGAAGTCCTTCCATTGCCGAACGATATGCCGATGCTGTTGGTTGATGATCACTTCGACGTGTAGCAATGCGGGATAAGGGCTGTAACGTGCCTTGAAATCCTCCTGCACCGGACCAAGCCTTTCCTGCAGAGCGGTTTCAGTCTCCTTTACCAGATTGTGCAGATATTGCGGTTGCACATCGCATTGCTTGGCCAACATGTCCCAGCACGCGGGCGTGATCATGGCTGGATTGCGTTCACCGCCGACATCGAGAGCAAGATGGAAATCGATGTGGTCAATGGCTCGGGTGCATATCAGATCATAGAAGGGCGCCAGTCGCATGGTGCCATCGGGCAGATGCAGCAGGGAGAGATTCTTGGCGTGGCCATCCGAGTTGCCCGCCAGGACATTGAAGATCTGCCAGCGCAGCAGGGATCGCGAGTCGATGGCGGGCGAGCTGGAGGCATCCAGTACCAGGCGATAACATTGAGCGAATGGCGGTCCGCCATGTTCTTGGTATTTTTTCTCGTGCCCGATCCGCTAGATAGTGTCGTCACGAGTGATGTTCATCTGTCCTATCTGTCGAACTCACTCGATGGTTCTTGGAGGCGACTCATGGGATTGGCTCATCGGCGTCACGACATGTCGGACAGGGTCTGGCTGTTGTTGGAGCCTCATCTGCCTGGCCGAGCGGGAAGTTGGGGTGGGGTGGCGCAGGATAATCGACGGTTCATTAGGCCGTGTTGACGAATGATCGAAGCAGAATCCATGCTGAGACAATGTGGACAAACGCGAGGACCGTCCGAGCGAGCTTGTCATAGCGTGTGGCAATGCGACGGAATTGTTTGAGCTTGTTGAAGAATCGCTCGACCTGCTGGCGCCGCTTGTCCTTTTCTTGATCGTGATGAATCGTCTCATACCAAAGCCATGAATGATTGACTCGTCGGGCAAGGTATTGTGTTTGCGTGATATTTGTTCCCCTTTATGTTGTGATGTGGGGTTTTTCGGAGGTCTTTCGGAGATGAGCGATGACGGTTCCCGTAACGCGTCTTGATCACACGGCAGGAGAGTTGCGCGCTGCGGCGAGGCGCTGCGGGAACGAGCGGCAGGCGCGTCGTCTTCGTGCGATAGCGATGATCCTGGACGGGCACAGCCGGGAGGAAGCGGCGCGCTCGCAGGGGATGGACCGTCAGACCCTGCGGGACTGGGTGCACCGCTACAACGAAGCCGGTTCTGCGGGTTTGCGCGACCGTCCCGGTTCGGGACGGAAGGTCATGCTCGACGAGGAGCAGATGAAGATCGTCACGGGCTGGCTGGAAGCGGGTCCGGAGCCGGAGGCCGATGGGGTGGTTCGGTGGCGGGTGAAGGACATCGCGGGCAAGATCGAAGCCCATTTCGGAGTGAAGTATTCGCGGGAAGGAGCCCGCCGCCTGCTCCGGCGTCTTGGCTTCCGTCATCTGTCGCCGCGCCCGCGTCACCCCAAGACGGAGACGCGGAAACAGGAGGCGTTTCGCAGCGACTTTCAGACGCTTGTCGAGGAAGCCGTGGGACCGGAACGAGCCGAACGGCCGCTCGAGATCTGGTTTCAGGACGAGGCTCGGATCGGCCAGAAAGGCATGCTGTCACGGGTCTGGGCGCGCAAGGGCCAGCGTCCCCGGATCGTGCGCGATCATCGCTACGGCTACGTCTATCTGTTCGGCGCCGTCAACGCGGCGAGCAAGCAAGCCGTGGGCCATGTCGCCGACCGGGCCAACACGGTCTCCATGAACGAGCACCTCGAGCGGATCGGCGCCGCCGTGCTTCCGGGCCACCACGGAGTGGTGGTTCTCGACGGTGCCGGCTGGCACAAGAGCAAGGAACTCGCGATCCCCGAGAACCTGACCCTCGTCCTGCTCCCGCCCTACAGCCCGGAACTCAACCCGATGGAGAACGTCATCCAGTTCCTCAAACAGAACTGCTTCGCCAACCGGCTCTTCGACGACACCGACGCGCTCCGCAAGACCTGCGAGCAGGCTTGGGACTGGCTTTGCAAATCCCCCAAGCGCATCGCCTCCATCGGCCATCGAGACTGGGCCGTCAGCCCAAACCCCATACGCGTCAGTCAATAGTGGGTTTGGTATCAGTCCGGTTCGACCGGGCGGGAATTACGGCTTCGACGCCCTGGTCGGCCAGCACCTGGCGAATGCCCTTGCTGTCATACGCCTTGTCCATGACCGCAGCCTCCGGTGCGGGAGAGCTAGGCAAAGCCTTCCACAGCAGCTCGCATCCCACGCCATCATGGCGCTCGCCACCCGTCAATACGACGGACACACCGGTTGTTTCGTTGGCACAGGCCACGTGCAGCCTGGTGGAGAACCCACCCCGGGAGCGGCCGGGAGCCTGGGCCTCCTGGCCGCCGTTTTTTCCGCGCCGGCGGCGTATTGATGAGCACGCACGATGGTCGAATCGATGAACACTTCCTTGAGTGCTTCATCGTCTCCCTGTTGTATCTGTTGCCAGAGCCGTGCCCGGAGGTGGCGCTTCTCCCAACGGCGAAACCGCTGATAGACGGCATTCCAATGGCCGAATTCGTCGGGCAGGTCGCGCCATGGGGTTCCGGTACGCGCCTGGTAGAGGACGGCTTCGATGAACATTCGGTCGCTGAGCCGTGGCGGGGCGCCGGCGGCGTGTTTGCTCTCACGCAGTAGCGGCTCGAGTGTCGAGCAGACAGCATCCGGGATGAGCAGGCGTAACGCCATGATAAGTCCCCGGAAAGTGTCATTGATGGAGAATGATCATCAGCATTTCATGAATTCGTCAACACGACCTAATGCGGTCTTGCTGGATTCTGCGTACCGGCGCTCCCTGGCGTGATGTGCCGCCAGACTATGGAGACTGGAAAACTACCCATCGTCGGTTCTGTCGCTGGCGGAACAAGGGGGTCTGGGAGGCGTTGCTGGAGCATCTGGTGGATGAGCCGGACGATGAGTGGCTGATGATTGACGCCAGTCATCTCAAGGTCTATCCCCATGCGAGCGGTGCGGTCGGTGGCAATCAGGCGATGGATCGCACAAAAGGGGGCTGAACACGACGCTGCACCTGGCTGTGGACGCGCATGGGATGCCGGTGCGGGTGTTGGTGACCGAGGGGACGGCAGCAGATTGCAGTCAAGCGGTCGAGCTGATTGAAGGGATAGATGCCGAGTTCTTGTTGGCGGACAAGGCCTATGACACGAATGCCATCCTGTCTTATTGTGAGGAGCATGAAGTCATTCCAGCGGTTCCGCCGAAGCGGAACCGCAAGCACCCCAGAGCGTATGATGTCCCTCTCTACCGGCACCGGCATTGGGTGGAGAACGCGTTTCTGTGGCTCAAGCGCTGGCGTGGGATTGCCACGCGATACGCTAGGAATGCCGCATCGTTCCTTGCCGCGGTGCAGATCCGGTGTCTGGCGCTCTGGGCTGGTATTTCGTGACGACACTATCTAGCATCACAGTAATATATATACCGCTTATGCCCGTGGCTCCGGTGAAACGTACATGTAGCGTTTGGCGTGCCGGGAATAGTCGACATCGGGGGCAACATCGTGTGCCACCGGAGCCACGGGCATAAGCGGTATATATATTCCTGATTACCCTCGATTCTAAGTGATACTTAGTATAGAATATAGCCATGTAATTCACTGATAGAGAGGGAGAATTCCATGGCCCGCAACCCGGTGCAGTTCCAGAAAGGAATCAGCCTCAACGCGTTCCTCTCGCTCTATGGAACCGAACAGCAGTGCTTCGACGCCCTGTACCGATGGCGCTGGCCCAACGGTTTCGTGTGCCCGAACTGCGGCCACGACCGAGGCTGTCAGCTGACCACTCACAAGCTCCAGCAGTGCTATCGCTGCAACCGCCAGACCTCCATTACCGCCGGCACCCTCTTCGAGGCCACCAAGCTGCCCCTGACGGTGTGGTTCCAGGGCCTCTCCTTCATGACCCAGGACAAGAAAGGTACATCGGCGATGACGCTGCACCGCCAACTCGGCATCTCCGACAACGCCGCCTGGCGCATGCGCCACAAGCTGATGCAGGTGATGATGGAGCGCGACCGAGAGCACCCGCTCGGCGGGTCGGTCCAACGCGACGATGCCTATACTCGGGGGCAAGCGCGGGCGGGGCGCGACGGGCAAGACCCCGTTCGTGGCCGCGGTCGAGACCAATGAGCAGGGACATCCGCTGCGCGTGACGCTCACTGTGGTTGAGGGCTTCCGTCTCACTGAAATCGCCGCTTGGGCGCAGCAGCACCTGAGCCCGGGCACGCAAGTGCTCTCCGATGGGCTGGCCTGCTTCAATGGCGTGAGTGCGGCAGGCTGCGTGCATGAGCCGATGGTGACCGGCGGCGGGAAAGCCGCGGTCGAGCGTCCCGAGTTTCGTTGGGTGAACACGATTCTCGGCAACATCAAGACGGCGTTGCGCGGCACCTATCATGCGGTTCGCCCCAAGTACGCGCAGCGCTATCGGGCGGAGTTCGAGTACCGGTTCAATCGTCGCTTCGACCTGCCTGACATCATCCCCAGACTGGCCTACGTGGCGCTGCGGACACCGCCGATGCCGGAGCGACTGCTCAAGTTACGCTTGGTTTGAGTGGTAATCAGGTATATATTTGTAATGTGAACCTCTTGCAAAATTCCTGCCCCCAGGATCCGGTGAGCCCGGATTGGTCGGTTGATCCCGGTCACCTCTGCACCTGGAGGTCGGACTCCATGGATTCGCGGTGTCTCATCAGAGACGATGAGAACAAACAGGGACCTTTGTGGACATCGGGACACGCCTCTCCGGGCCCCTCTCTTCGAGAGGGCCGCGAAGGGTCGGCATGCGTTGTCGGAGCCGCCCTATGGGACGGCGAGACGTATCAACGGGTCAGCCGCCAGGGCCAGGATGCCGACCATGAGATGGCAGGCGACCCTGGAATGTCCACGGACGCGGACATGGCGCCCGCCACACTCATCCTTGAGGCGGGCGTTGGTCCTCTCGACACCGGACCGGATCCGGAACCGCACGGTCTCGGGATCGACATGGCCTATTGCACGCCGGGCCCGGGCCTCCCGGTCTCGCTCCTCCTTGAGGTCCTTGTCCCGGCGCGGATTGACATCGATGATCGGCACATGGCCAAGCCGTTCGCTCATCTGGTAGATCTCCCTGGCATCATAGGCCGCGTCCATGAGATCGTAGAGATTGGTCACACGCGCGGCGGTCATCATCGCCAGCGGGATCGCGACCGGGCTGTCATGGACGGATGCCGAGGTGAGGACGGTACTCAGCGGCACCCCGCAGTCTGCTGTGTCGATATGCAGCTTGTCACCGCGCCAAGCCTCCAGGACCCCCTTGGCATTCTTCTTTGCCCCGTGATCACAGACCTTCGGCAGCGCGTCGAGCCTCTCATCGAGATCCATCCCGTTCGCTTGCCGTTCGAGACGCCCAGGCTCCTTCGTCCTCTCCTCGCCCTTGCGGGGCCGGCCGCGCTTGCGGTTCGGCGTCCTGGCCTTCGGCTTCGGGGCCGGCGTCTCCCGGGCCTCGATGGCCGTCGAGTCCCTCGACACGTGGCCGATGAGCGTGTTGCCCAGTGTCTCTGCAACCAGAGCCGCGTGCATCCTCTCCGGAAGACGGGACTGCGAAAATTCGGCAAACGCCCGCGAAAACGTCGCTTCACTCGGGATCTCCGCGACACGCGACCAGCCGCACAGCCGGCGCAACGTCGGGTCCACCTTGAGCCTGTCGATCAGGTGGCGGGTCGTCGGCAGACCCCACACCGCCTTGGCGATGACGCCACGGGCCAGCGCCCGGCGATCCTCCCGGGGCCGACCCGGACCGGTCCACACCTCATCGACGAAGCCCTCCACCTTGACGAGATCGAGAGCTGTCACGAAACGCTTGTGCGTCTCGAGGAGAGGACCGACCGCCTCGGCCAACGCAGGGAAAAGGTCCCCTTGAAATCGGTGCCAGAGATCGGATAGGGTCGAGCCAAGGGTCATCGGGGTCACCTCCTCGGTATCTTGTTATTGTAGAAACACAACATACCACGAGGTGCCCCCGGGACTCAGGCCCTCGACAACAAAATCAGCCTCGACAAGGCAAAAAACCGGTCGGGCCGGCAATTTTGCAAGAAGCTCATGTAACTGCCCAGATACCACGTTGCTGACGGTGACGGGACGATTATGGCTGCTGGTGTGATGTCGTCGAGTCCCTACTTTTTATTCTTCCCGGTTCGCAGCCCGAAATGTAACAGGGGTCGTGACAAGTGAGGGGGATTATATACGAAAGTCACATTTTTCGCTTGACCCCGCCTCCGCTATACGAAAGTCGCAATTTGGGATGTGGGACGATGGTTCAGAGGCCCCGGGCAAGGCTTACAGGGAAGGGATCAGCCTCACCAAGCTGATGAAGATGTTCCCGAGCGATGACGCGGCTCGCGAGTGGTTCGAGAGCAAGATTTGGCCGGACGGCGCGCACTGCCCGCACTGCGGTTCCGACAATGTCCAGTGCGGGATTAAGCACAGAACCATGACGCACCGCTGCCGCGACTGCGATGGGCGCCCGATGTTCAGCCTGAGGTCGTGCAACATCATGGATGGATCGAAGCTCGGCTATCAGACCTGGGCCATCACAATCTACTTGGTCACGACCGACCTGAAGGGTGTGCGCAGCATGAAGCTGCATCGCGCCTTGGAGATCACGCAAAAGTCAGCGTGGCATCTGGCGCACCGGCTGCGCAAGGCCTTTGAGGGCGTCAACCCGCTGTTCAGCGGCCCCGTAGAAGCCGATGAGACCGACATCGGGGGCAAGCGCAAGAACATGCCCAAGAGCAAGCGGTAAGGAACTGACGGGGCGCGGGGCGGTTGGTAAGACCATCGTGGTCGGGACGAAGGATCGCGAGAGCAACACGATCGCGGCGCGCACGGTTGAAGGCACGGACGGCGCGACGCTCAAAGGCTTCATCGGCGCGCACACCGCGCCGGGTGCGAAGGTGTTCACGGACGAGGCCAGCGGCTCTCAGGGCATGGACTTGCGACCATGAGGCCGTGAACCACTCGGCCGGCGCGTCCGTCCGGGGGATGGCGCACACCAACGGAATCGAAGCGTTTTGGTCGATGTTGAAGCGGGGTTATCAGGGCCCCTTCCACCACTTCAGCGAGAAGCACTGCGACCGTTCCGTGACCGAGTTTGCCGGTCGCCACACCATCCGCGAGGCCGACACCGCCGATCAGATGGGAATGATCGCCGCGGACATGGTGGGCAAGCGGCTCCGCTATCGTGACCTCGGCGGGCTGATCCGCCATGGCGCTGCAGGAGGTCGCCGGGGTCGAGCTCGATCTTGACCGCGAACCGCACCAGCCCGCCGAGCCTGACCGCTACGAGCCTGTCAGCAGCGTATGGGAGGGGAACGACGCGGACCTGCTGGAAGCGATGTTCGCGTTCTATCCGTCCATCCCGGTCGACCCGATCCTCGACGCAACCTACAACTACGGACGGTTCGGGAAGGGATCGGTGCGGCGCGTGGTCTCGATGGACATCGATCCCCGCTACAAGCCGATGATCGTCGGCGACAACCGGAAGATGGAAGGCATCCCCGACCCGACCTTCGGCGTGGTGGTCTACGATCCCCCGCATGTCGGCCCGCAGGGACGCGACAAGAGCCGCAAGCGGTTCGACGAGGATTTCGGCGCGACGGTCGAATGCGGGAAGCAACAGGGCTGGACGCTTAGCTACCTGTACCCGCCGTTTCTCGAACAGGCGAAGCGGGTATTGAAGCCGAAGGGTCTGCTGCTGGCGAAGATGACCGACATGGTGAACTGCCACCGCTCTAAATGGCCGCATTGCGACTTCATGCGGATGGCCGACGAGGCTGGGTTCACGCTCTGCGATCTGATCGTGAAGATAAGGACAGGGCCGATGGTCTCGACGCAGTGGAAGAAGGCGCACCACGCGAGAAAGCGGCATTGCTTCTGGATCGTCTGTCGCAACGGGCAAAGCTGCGAGAGATAACCCGTGCGTGCGTATAAAACCCGCTCAGCGTCGATGAGCGGGGCCAGAATGCGGCGCGGGCTCTGATGAGCTCCCCAGCCGCTTCGTTGCCACCCGAACCGACCTTCGACGGTGCCGGCATCGAACGATCCACTATGGCGGACCGTTCGATGCCTACAGGGACATGACGGGGCCGATCTATGTCGGGAAGGCTGACCCGCCCGGCAAACGGCAGGGACGGTCCCGCACAAGAGCCGCACGGGTGGTTCTCCATGATCGGCTGACCAAACATGCCCGTTCGATAGAGCAGGCAGAGAATCTCGACCTACGGGATTTCTCGTGCCGGTGGCTCGGTCTCGACGAGGGAGGGATCGGGCTAACCGAGCAGGTTCTGAGCGCCGAATATCGCCCAATGTGGAATGTGGTCGTGGCTGGCTTCGGGATCAACGATCCAGGCAAGGGACGCACGGGACAGCGGAAGGCGCAATGGGATACCCCCTGCATCCGGGCAGGCCATACACACTCAACTTGAGGCCGCGCGACGAAACGTCAGGCGACATCCTGGCGGCGGTCCACTTAACACAGGAGGGGAAGAGATGAGCAAGGAATCGAGAGAACCCCACCCGATTGAACGGCGTACCGTTCGGGTGAAACCGCATGTCTACCAGCCGAGCAAGGCGGAGCTTGAAGAACCGGTGCGGATCGACGCAACGCCAGACGAACTTGCGGCGGCGGTGCTGCGGCCCGTGCGAATGATCGAAGACCCGGACGCCTGACTTCCTGCTTGGAGGCCGGGGACGGAATCGAACCGGGGCAAGATTGTGACTTTCATATATAATCCCCAAATTTTAGCGCTGATCGTGCGGCGCTTTGACAACATACAGTGAAGTCATTTTCACAAATTGGTCCGCAAACGAGACCCGGTTCGGAGTCCGAAACGCAACAGAGGGTCGTGACAGGTGAGGCCCTCCAATGGGGAATAGAGTATCGGAGCAGCAAAACAGGCTTGGACAATTCAGCCTGATCGGTAACAAATCCACCGAAAATTGTCATGGAGCTCGCTTCTCCCATTCCGCCACAGATGCTGAAAGCCTTGTTCCGCCGCGACTTGCGTCAACTCCATACCTGATGCGACTGTTTCGGGCTCCAAGACCTTTCGAAGTCCCATACGTCATATCTGGTCATGCCGAATTGATAATCCACGGGTAGAAGCATGCCGAAAATATATTGTCCACTGGACCGGAACGGGGGTCGGCCAGCGCAAACCAGGGTATCGTGCCGGTGTTTCGCGGTCGGTATGCGCGAACAGACAGGGAGGTTGCAGGAGAGTGTGAGGATCTGGCTGGGGAACCTGGATTCGAACCAGGACCGACGGAGTCAGAGTCCGCTGTTCTGCCGTTAAACTATTCCCCAAGCGACCAGCAATTTGCCGCGCCGGTACGATCATGGTTCGAAACTTATCAGCCATTGCCCGCAATTGCAAGTTGCGGCATGGTGCCCGTGCAACTAGGTCGTGTTCTGGTATCGGCTGGACGCAACCGAGACCGGCCCGGGACAGGCATGGCGTCGGCCATCGCACAAAGATCGGCGGAACGCGGAATACCGGTATGGCGAAGTGGAACGATGGGGACCGGCGCGCCGGGAGAGGGTCGCGCACCGAAACCGTGCGCCTGAAAACAGCTAAGGGCCGCAGCAACTCGTCACAACGCTGGCTGCGCCGACAATTGAATGACCCCTATGTCCAGGATGCCCGGCGCCTGGGGTACCGGTCCCGGTCGGCGTTCAAGCTTCTACAGCTCGATGAACGTTTCGGATTCCTGGCACCCGGCCTGCGGGTCGTCGACCTCGGCGCCGCACCCGGTGGCTGGACCCAGGTCGCCGTGTCGCGCGTGCTCAAGAACGGCGCTGCCGGGCGTGTGATTGCTCTCGATCTGCTCGACATGGATCCCGTTCCGGGCGCCGAGATCCTGACGGCTGACTTCATGACTGACGCGGGCGTGCAAGAGCTCAGGCAATTGCTCGACGGCGATGTCGATCTGGTCCTGAGCGATATGGTAGCGCCGACAACCGGACATGCCGCGACCGACCACTTGCGTACCGTCGCGTTATGCGACGCCGCTTATGAGTTTGCCGAACAGGTTCTCCGGTCGAAAGGCACGTTCGTCGCCAAGGTATTCAAGGGCGGCAGCGAGGCCGGTCTGCTGACACGGATGAAACGCGCGTTTGCCACAGTGCGCCATGCTAAACCAGCTGCAAGCCGGCCCGAGTCGCCGGAGATCTATGTTGTCGCAAAGGACTATTCCGGTAAACCCGCGCCGGAAATTTCGGTGCAGGGCAAGGCGGAGCATGGGTTTTGAGGTGAACCCTGTCAGGCCCGAAATGACGCTTGGCCATCCGTGTCAACGATGTATAGTGCCTTGCCACCGTGGATACGGAGGTAATTCATGGAAATTCGCGAAGCATTGACCTTCGATGACGTGCTGCTTGAACCGGCTCATTCCGCAGTTCTTCCCGCGGCCGTCGACACGACCACACGGTTGACCCGGGAGATCAACCTCGGGATCCCGGTAATTTCGGCTGCCATGGATACGGTGACCGAAAGCAGACTCGCGATCGCCATGGCCCAGCTTGGCGGCCTCGGCGTTATCCACAAGAACATGTCGGTTGAACGTCAGGCCGAGGAAGTCCGGAAGGTCAAGAAATTCGAGGCGGGAATGGTGGTCAACCCGGTGACCATCCATCCCGACCAGACCCTGGCGGACGCACTCGCATTGATGAAACGGCACCATATCAGCGGAATTCCCGTGGTGCGCCGCCGCACGGATCGACTTGCGGGAATTCTGACCCATCGTGACGTCCGATTTGCCAGCGATCAGACTCAACCGGTTCGTGAATTGATGACAAGGCGGGTCATTACGGTCAGTGAGGATGTAACGCCGACTGCCGCGCGGTCGTTGCTGCACAAGCATCGTATCGAAAAGTTGGTTGTTGTCGATGGCGATCACAAATGTGTTGGTCTGATCACCGTCAAGGACATTGAAAAAGCCCGCAGTTACCCGGAGGCCTGCAAGGACGAGCAAGGACGCCTGCGGGTGGCTGCCGCCACCGGGATCGGTGATGACGGCTTGGAACGGGCAGAAGCCTTGTTTGATGCCGATGTCGATCTGATCGTTCTTGATACGGCCCATGGTCATTCGCAAAACGTGTTGCAGTCGATAAGACGCATTCGGGAATTGTCGAACTATACCCAGATCATTGCCGGGAACATTGCGACCAGTGGCGGCGCCAAGGCCTTGCTCGACGCTGGCGCTGACGCCGTCAAGGTCGGAATCGGGCCCGGTTCGATCTGTACGACAAGAATGATTGCCGGTGTCGGGGTTCCGCAACTGACCGCGGTTCTCGATGCTGTCGAAGTTTGCGCCAGGGAAGGCGTGCCGGTGATATCGGATGGCGGGATCAAGTATTCCGGTGATCTTGCCAAGGCAATCGCGGCTGGGGCCGATTGCGCGATGATCGGTTCGCTCTTCGCCGGGACCGAGGAGAGCCCAGGCGAGGTTTATCTTTATCAGGGGCGATCCTACAAGGCCTATCGAGGCATGGGATCAATCGGGGCCATGGCGCGTGGTTCGGCCGACCGGTATTTTCAGGAAGAGGTCTCGGATCACCTGAAACTGGTGCCGGAAGGGATCGAGGCGCAGGTTCCGTTTCGTGGTTCGATCGCCACCGTCGTGCATCAGTTGATTGGCGGTGTCCGGGGAGCGATGGGATACACTGGAAATGCGACGATACGCGAGATGCAAACCGGAAGCCGGTTCCTGCGCATTACCGATCCGGGTCTGCGTGAGGGTCATGTTCATGATGTGACGATCACTCGGGAGGCTCCCAACTATCGGCCGAACCTGTGAGACAGGCGGCGCGCATCGCGGCCGCTATCGATGTGCTCGAAGCGATCGACCGGACCGACTCCGGCGCTGATCGCTTGGTCACCGATTACTTCCGACGGCGGCGTTATGCCGGTTCGAAGGACCGCGCGGCGGTCTCCGATCTGATCTACGCCACGATCCGCCGGCAGCAGCACCTGGATTGGTGGTTGTCTCGCCTTGACGCCGCGCCCGAACCACGGTCGCGCCTTCTTGCCGATATGATGCTGTCGGGGGCCATGATCCCGGACCGGGTTTCGGATCTGTTCGATGCCTCGGAGCATGGACCGGCGGCGCTCTCGGCGGCGGAACAACACTTGCTTGAACAGCTTGCCGGCGAGCAGCTTGAACATCCTGACATGTCGCTCGCGGTTCGCGGCGAATGTCCTGAATGGGTCGCATCGCGGCTGCAGGCGGTGTTCGGAGACGCGGCCGGGGCCTGTCTCGCGGCGCTTGGCCGGGAAGCCGGCCTTGACCTGCGGCTGAATCCCCTGAAAACCGAAGACCGGCGCGGCATGCGCCGGAAGCTTCGCAGGTTTGGCCTTGAAACCGAACTGACGCCTCATTCCCCCTATGGTTTGCGCGCCCACCGTCGGCGCAGGATTGACAATTTTATGCCGTTCAGAAACGGAGAGATCGAGGTTCAGGACGAGGGCGCGCAACTCGCGTCGCTTCTGGTAGGGGCCGAACCGGGCATGCAAGTTGCCGATTTCTGTGCCGGTGCCGGCGGCAAGACATTGCTGCTTGGTGCGATGATGGAGAACCGGGGCCGTGTTATGGCATTGGATGTCGCTGCCGATCGGCTCGACCGGGCGGCGATACGGATCAGCCGGGCCGGTTTGCATAATGTCGAACGGCGGGTCCTTGCACCGGAGAAGGATCGGTATCTGAAACGTTGGGCTGGGCGCTTCGATCGAGTGCTGGTCGACGCGCCGTGCACGGGCATCGGCGCCTGGCGCCGCGACCCCGAAGCGCGGTGGCGGTGTGCCGAGGACGACCTCGACCGGATGATTGCCCTGCAGGACCGGCTTCTGGCCCAAGCGGCATCGTTGACGCAGCCGGGCGGCCGGCTGATCTATGTTACCTGTTCCTTGCTCGCCGAGGAGAACGAGTTGCGTATTGCCCATCTTCTTCGGACCCGAGAGGATTTCCGCATCCTTCCGGTTGCGGGGGTTTGGCAGGAGGCGATTGCCGCGCGCGGTGGCGGACCTTGTCCGGAATCTGGTGAAACGCTGTTGTTGACGCCACATGAGCATGGCACAGACGGGTTTTACGTGGCCGTGATGCAGCGTTTCAACGACTCATGACGGGTGACCCGGCGCCCCGCGCGCGAGTGGATCAGGGTTGGCGGATTGTGGATCGACGTCTCGGGTTGGCATGCGCTGCACGTGTTGCGCTCCGTGAGGATTGTCACGATTCATGGAACGGCGGACCGCGCCAATCCCAGCATGCCCCGCCTGTCGGCGACTGGTGCCGGGATGCCGCGAACCAGGACAGACGCAAACGGCCGATTGCCAGGTGATCAGGCCGAACGCTTACGCTTAACTCCGGCGAACTTCTAGGGCGCGGACGACGGGCATCTAACCCCAGGGCCGGGCGTTTGAACGAAATCAGGGCATCGTCAATGTTTACAACAGGTTGGGCAGCTCATTCGGCATAGTTCGGGACTATCCGACGGCTTGCTGCAGACTGTCGCAAAGCGAACGGCCAGTCATCATCCGAAATCACCTGACACAGAACGACAGCCAGCCACGGGCATTTGCGTGTAGCGTGTTCGACGATTTGTCCAACGACATGGTATAGGAAAGTGTAGAGTCGGATCATCCACCCCCTGGTTTTCGGCGAAGCGCAGCCCGCTGCCAGGCTCAAACTGATTCAACGAGGGCAAAGGAGTGCTGCGAATCCGGTGTCCTGCAGATATTGACGTTCCAGGAAGTGGAGGGACTTCGATATCTCCGTATTTACGGCCAGCGAGTTTACTCGGTTTTCTCATTAGCGACGTACAATCCCGTGATGAAGCGAACGGGAGCCCTCCGACGCTACGAAACAGACAAAAAGTACGCCTTGCCAAAGAAAGAGATCTGGATCGGCTTGCCTGGAAAGGACTGGAAACAGGTGCTCAACCGGCAGGCCCGGCGAGGACGTCAGCGGCGGCACCCTGAAACTGTCCCGCATAACCCGAAACCGAAGGCGTGGAGACATGGATGGGCCGGAGTTGCGAAAACCGGCGGCAACAACACCCCACAACCCGCAGCGGACTTGACATCACACGACGGGCGAACGCTTATCCGGATGTTTTCCGACCTTGGATCTGACCCGCGCCGGGTCGGATCGTTAGCCTGTCATCATGTGGGAGCGAGTCGCACTAGTGGATAGATCGTTACAAGTATATCCGTTATACCGCTTATGCACTTGGCTCCGGCTTGATCAACATGTTGATCGAAAACCGTCCAAATGGACTGGTAGGAGTCAACTTCTCGCGGCAAACTCTCGCAACCGGAGCTACGTGCATAAGCGGTTCCGTTATTATGTTCTTCTGATTTGTCGATCACGGAGATTTGCAAGATGCGCCCTGGTGTTTCATTCACGTTCACTTCGGGCGACCGGCGTCGCCTTGAAACGGTTGTCCCGGACCCGAAGAGCCCGCAGAAGCACGTCTGGCGGGCGCGCATCGTTCTTCTGAGCGACGATGGGCTCGGCACGATGACCATCATGAGAGAGACCGGCAAGGCGAAGAACAGTGTCCGGCGCTGGCAGGACCGCTTCTATGGAAGACGGTGTGGACGGACTTCTGCGGGACAAGACGCGTCCGTCGGGCAAGACGCCTCCGGCTCCTGAGCAGGTGGCGAAGACCGTCGGGTTGACCCACACCTCGCCGCCTCATGCGGCGACCCACTGGACGCTGCGGGCGATGGCGAAGGCTGTGGGGGTTGCCGCTTCGAGGGTCTGGGCGGTCTGGAAGGCGCATGGCCTGATGCCGCACCGCTGGCGGTCGTTCACGCTTTCGAACGATCCCGCCTGCCTCGAGACACTGACCGACATCGTCGGCCTCTCCGTTGCGCCGCCGGCTCACGCGGTCGTGCTGTCGATCGATGACACGTCGCAAATTCAGGCACTTGACCGCACACAGCCCGGCCTGCCGCTGAAGAAAGGCCGCGGCGCCACCATGACACATGATTGCAAGCGCAACGGCACGACGACGCTGTTTGCCGCCATGAACGTGCTCGACGGCACGGTCATCGGCCAGCACGCCAGTCGGCATCGCCACCAGGCGTTCCTGAGATGCCTCAACCGCATCGCGCGCACGATACCCGCCGGCGTCCCGGTCCATGCCATCCTCGACAACGACGCCACTCATACCAAGCGCGCTCCAAATTGACTCACCATCCCAATATGTTGGGGTGACGGTCCGGACGACCTTCATAGACTGTGGTGATCGACTCACCAGCGCCGGAGGATGACGATGAGTGCGGCAACGCCGATAACCTGGACGGCACACACAGCGGACGAGCTCCACGCGCTTTCGAGGCACTGCGGGGACGCGAAGCAAGCGTCGCGCGCGCGTGCGCTCGCCATGATCATGGAGGGTGCGTCTCGCACGGAGGCTGCTCGGGCGCAGGGCATGGAGCTTCAAATCCTGCGCGACTGGGTGTTGCGCTACAACACGGAGGGCTTCGACGGCCTCGCGGATCTCCCGCGCGGCGGGAGCGAGGGCCGGTTGACGGACGCGCAGATCGCCGAGATCGGCGCCTGGATCGAGGCGGGTCCCGAGCTTGAGCGGGACGGTGTGACGCGCTGGCGCGTTCAGGACATCTTACGGAAAATCGAGGAGGCCTTCGGGGTCATCTATACGGAGAGCGGTGCCCGTATGATGCTCCGAAGGGCCGGGTTTCGCTTTGTCTCGGGGCGGCCGGTCCACCCCAAAGCCGACGCGGAGCGGCAGAGGTCGTTCGTGGCGGAGTTCGAGGCACAGTTGACGTCGGCGCTCAGCTCTGAGGCGCTGGCGGGTCCGATAGAAATCTGGTTCCAGGACGAAGCGCGCATCGGCCAGAAGGGGATGACGACACGGGTCTGGGCGAATGGGAAGCAGCGTCCGCGCATCCTGCGCGACCATCGCTATGGCTACGTCTATCTGTTCGGCGCCACCTGCGCAGAGCGCGGCGTCGGCATCGCCCACGTGGCGGACAGGGCGAACACGGCGTCGATGAACGAGCATCTGGCGGCGATCGGCGCGGCCGTGGCGCCGGGTGCGCACGGCGTGATTGTGCTGGACGGGGCGGGCTGGCATCGCTCGGGCGACCTTCTCGTTCCCCCCAACCTGACGCGCGTGCATCTGCCGCCCTACAGTCCGGAACTCAATCCGATGGAGCCGATCATTCTGTTCCTGAAATCGAACCGCTTCGCCAACCGCGTGTTCAAGGATGTCTCCGCCCTGAGGGACGCCTGCTGGACGGGGTGGCAATGGCTGACCGACCAGCCCGACGTCATCACCAATACGACCCGGCGCAGCTGGGCCGTAGCCCCATCGTGCTGATCCCGATGCCTCACTGTATCGGTTCATATGACTTGCGTTTGGTATCACAAGCACAAGGACGTCCAGGTCTGGCTCGCACGCCATCCGCTGCGTCATCGACGACCACAACACCACCGAAGCCAAGCCCTTCGTCTGGACCGCCGATCCCGATACCAGCATCGCCGCAACAAAAGAGGGGTCCAAACGTTGAAATCAGTCTACTAGAGCGATGCCTGGAAGCTCTAGATAGTGTCGTCATGAGTGATGTTTATCTGTCCTATCTGTCGAATTCACTCGATGGTTCCTGGAGGCGACTCATGGGATTGGCTCATCGGCGTCACGACATTTCGGACAGGGTCTGGCTGTTGTTGGAGCCTCATCTGCCTGGCCGAGCGGGAAGTTGGGGTGGGGTGGCGCAGGATAATCGACGGTTCATTAATGCGATCTTCTGGATTCTGCGTACCGGCGCTCCCTGGCGTGATGTGCCGCCAGACTATGGAGACTGGAAAAATACCCATCGTCGGTTCTGTCGCCGGCGGGACAAGGGGCTCTGGGGGGCGTTGCTGGAGCCTCTGGTGGATGAGCCGGACGATGAGTGGCTGATGATTGACGCCCGTCATCTCAAGGTCCATCCCCATGCGAGCGGTGCGATCGGTGGCAATCAGGCGATGGATCGCACAAAAGGGGGCTGAACACGACGCTGCACCTGGCTGTGGACGCGCATGGGATGCCGGTGCGGGTGTTGGTGACCGAGGGGACGGCAGCAGATTGCAGTCAAGCGGTCGAGCTGATTGAAGGGATAGAGGCCGAGTATTTGTTGGCGGACAAGGCCTATGACACGACTGCCATCCTGTCTTATTGTGAGGAGCATGAAGTCATTCCAGTGGTTCCGCCGAAGCGCAACCGCAAGCACCCCAGAGCGTATGATGCCCATCTCTACCGGCACCGGCATTTGGTGGAGAACGCGTTTCTGTGGCTCAAGCGTTGGCGTGGGATTGCCACGCGATACGCCAAGAATGCCGCATCGTTTCTTGCCGCGGTGCAGATCCGGTGTCTGGCGCTCTGGGCTGGTATTTCGTGACGACACTATCTAGGGAATGTCTGAACAAGTCGGTTTTTTCGGGTATACGGGTGTCGTGGCCCGTGGATGAAACGCCAGAGCCCATCGGGGACGTGTTGTCGTGCCAGGAAATGGGGATTTTGATGCCCGAGCCGACCGTCCCCGCCGCCTTGCGGCGGTTGCGGACGGACTCCCCCCACGTCAGGCGGTCGCGTCGCGCCCCGCGATGAGCAGATTGGTGAACCCGAGCAGCACGGCGATGCGTTGCGTGGTCTTCGCCAGCCCCCGATAGCGCACCTTTGCGTAGCCGAAGTGGCGCTTCACATACAGGAACGGATGCTCCACCCTGGCCCGAACCGACGCCTTGCGCCTCTCCACCGCCGCCTCCGGGCCCGCCTTGTCCAGCCCCCGGCGCTTGCCGGGCTTCATCGCCACCTCCCAGTCCACGTCCGTGTCCCGGTTCTCCGCGCGCTTGTCCACCCCCTGATAGCCCGCGTCACCCCACACCTGCTCCTCGCCCCCGTGCAACAGCGCGTGCGCGGTCGCCACATCCGAGACATTCGCCGGCGTCGTCTCCACGCTGTGTGTCAAGCCCGACTGCGCATCCACCCCGATGTGCGCCTTCATCCCGAAATGCCACTGATTGCCCTTCTTCGTCTGATGCATCTCCGGGTCCCGCTCGCCCTTGCGGTTCTTCGTCGACGACGGCGCGGCAATGAGGCTCGCGTCCACGATCGTCCCCTTGCTCAAACGGTGTCCGAGAGAGGCCAGATGTGCGTTGATCTCCTCGAACAGCGTCTCGCCCAGACCGTGCGTCTCCAGCAAGTGGCGGAAATGCAGGATCGTCGTCTCGTCAGGCAGCGCACCCGAGAGGCGCAACCCCACAAACCGCCGTACCGACTTCACCTCGTAGAGCAGGTCCTCCATCCCAGGGTCGCTCAGATTGTAGAACAGCTGCAACCCAGTGCACCCGCAGCATCACCCTCAGCGGATAGGGCCGCCGACCGCGCCCGGCCTTCGGGTAGAACGGCTCGATGCGGGCCTCCAGCCGCTCCCAGGGAACCAGCCCGTCCATCTTCTCGAGAAAGACCTCGCGCCGCGTCCGACGCTTCTTCAGGTCGTGCTCCAGCTCCGCAGACATCGCTTGCTCCATGGCTCGCATTCCACTCCGTCACCAAAAAACCAATTGTGACAAAACCGACTTGTTCAGACAATCCTTAGCGATCCAGGGACTGGCAGAGGTATTCTCGAACGGCGGCGAGCGACGGGCGCGGGATCATGAGAGTGAGGTCCGCGAACTCCATGCCAGGATTGGGGAGTTGATCGTAGAGCGGGATTTTTGTCACGCGGGTCCGGTCGATGAGCCGGTCGGAGCGCCGCGCGATGGTGGTACGCGGCCATCCGGCGCTGAAGCTGAGCCAGCAATGCCGGCTGCTGTCGATCGGGCGCTCCTCGCTCTACGACGAGGCGAAGGGCGAGAGCGAGGGGACACTGGCGCTGATGCGTCGGATCGACGCGCTGTTCCTGAAGTCTCCGTTCTACGGGGCTCGCCAGATGGTCCGCCATCTGCGCCGCGAGGGGGTATGCATCGGCCGCGGCCGGGTCGGTCGTCTGATGCGCCTGCTGGGTCTTCAGGCGGTCTACCGGGCGCCGCGGATCTGCTCAAGGACCTGCGGGTCGAGCGGTCGAACCACGTCTGGTGCGCCGACATCACCGACATCCCGGTGCAGCGCGGCTTCCTGTATCTGGTGGCGATCATGGACTGGGCAAGCCGGCACGTCCTGGCCTGGCGGCTGTCGAACACGCTGGACGCAGGCTTCTGTGTCGAGGCGCTTGAGGAGGCCCTGGATCGCTAAGGATTGTCTGAACAAGTCGGTTTTGTCACAATTGGTTTTTTGGTGACGGAGTGGAATGCGAGCCATGGAGCAAGCGATGTCTGCGGAGCTGGAGCACGACCTGAAGAAGCGTCGGACGCGGCGCGAGGTCTTTCTCGAGAAGATGGACGGGCTGGTTCCCTGGGAGCGACTGGAGGCGCGCATCGAGCCGTTCTACCCGAAGGCCGGGCGCGGTCGGCGGCCCTATCCGCTGAGCGTGATGCTGCGGGTGCACTGGGTTGCAGCTGTTCTACAATCTGAGCGACCCTGGGATGGAGGACCTGCTCTACGAGGTGAAGTCGGTACGGCGGTTTGTGGGGTTGCGCCTCTCGGGTGCGCTGCCTGACGAGACGACGATCCTGCATTTCCGCCACTTGCTGGAGACGCACGGTCTGGGCGAGACGCTGTTCGAGGAGATCAACGCACATCTGGCCTCTCTCGGACACCGCTTGAGCAAGGGGACGATCGTGGACGCGAGTCTCATTGCCGCGCCGTCGTCGACGAAGAACCGCAAGGGCGAGCGGGACCCGGAGATGCACCAGACGAAGAAGGGCAATCAGTGGCATTTCGGGATGAAGGCGCACATCGGGGTGGATGCGCAGTCGGGCTTGACACACAGCGTGGAGACGACGCCGGCGAATGTCTCGGATGTGGCGACCGCGCACGCGCTGTTGCACGGGGGCGAGGAGCAGGTGTGGGGTGACGCGGGCTATCAGGGGGTGGACAAGCGCGCGGAGAACCGGGACACGGACGTGGACTGGGAGGTGGCGATGAAGCCCGGCAAGCGCCGGGGGCTGGACAAGGCGGGCCCGGAGGCGGCGGCGGAGAAGCGCAAGGCGTCGGTTCGGGCCAGGGTGGAACATCCGTTCCTGTATGTGAAGCGCCACTTCGGTTACGCGAAGGTGCGCTATCGGGGGCTGGCGAAGACCACGCAACGCATCGCCGTGCTGCTCGGGTTCACCAATCTGCTCATCGCTGGGCGCGACGCCACCGCCTGACGTGGGGGGAGTCCGTCCGCAACCGCCGCAAGGCGGCGGGGACGGTCGGCTCGGGCATCAAAATCCCCATTTCCTGGCACGACAACACGTCCCCGATGGGCTCTGGCGTTTCATCCACGGGCCACGACACCCGTATACCCGAAAAAACCGACTTGTTCAGACATTCCCTAGATAGTGTCGTCACGAAATACCAGCCCAGAGCGCCAGACACCGGATCTGCACCGCGGCAAGAAACGATGCGGCATTCTTGGCGTATCGCGTGGCAATCCCACGCCAACGCTTGAGCCACAGAAACGCGTTCTCCACCAAATTCCGGTGCCGGTAGAGAGGGACATCATACGCTCCGGGGTGCTTGCGGTTGCGCTTCGGCGGAACCACTGGAATGACTTCATGCTCCTCACAATAAGACAGGATGGCAGTCGTGTCATAGGCCTTGTCCGCCAACAAATACTCGGCATCTATCCCTTCAATCAGCTCGACCGCTTGACTGCAATCTGCTGCCGTCCCCTCGGTCACCAACACCCGCACCGGCATCCCATGCGCGTCCACAGCCAGGTGCAGCGTCGTGTTCAGCCCCCTTTTGTGTGATCCATCGCCTGATTGCCACCGACCGCACCGCTCGCATGGGGATGGACCTTGAGATGACTGGCGTCAATCATCAGCCACTCATAGTCCGGCTCATCCACCAGAGGCTCCAGCAACACCCCCAGAGCCCCTTGTCCCGCCAGCGACAGAACCGACGATGGGTATTTTTCCAGTCTCCATAGTCTGGCGGCACATCACGCCAGGGAGCGCCGGTACGCAGAATCCAGCAAGATCGCATTAATGAACCGTCGATTATCCTGCGCCACCCCACCCCAACGTCCCGCTCGGCCAGGCAGATGAGGCTCCAACAACAGCCAGACCCTGTCCGAAATGTCGTGACGCCGATGAGCCATTCCCATGAGTCGCCTCCAGGAACCATCGAGTGAATTCGACAGATAGTACAGATAAACATCACTCATGACGACACTATCTAGAAACAGTCAAATATATTTCATTGTCAATAGATTCGAATTTATGAAATAGATGGTATGTAGATTCTGATGTGTCAGAATTATAAACATCCTTACCTTAGAACAACAACATCCTATTTATCTTCAAAAACAATCATATCATTACAAATTTTAGCATCACTTGAGTCTTCTATATATTGTGATGACCCTCTCTGTATAAAAGCTGGGAATGCCCGCCTTAATCGGGGATATTCCAACCATCAAAACACTGCATACAACGGTGGTCAGGATCTTAATAGAAGCGAGCAATGGACAACAAAGCGACGAGGTAGGATAGGCAGAACAGTGCAAGGGATAAGTGCTCGGAATCCGATGTCCCCACCAGCCATTCATCGACTGATTTGAATACCAATTTGAATATTTACTTCATTATAGTTCCCCAAGGGTTAGTCTATTTACCTATACACCAAATCCGAATTCTGGAACAGATTTTTCCGAAAACGATTTTTTTGCGCTGGCTTTGTGTGTCCGGATTTGCGACCGCGGCCAGCATGATTTTGGAACATCGGATTTTCAAGGCGCAACCGCTCGGTTTCGACCTCTCGAATATCGAGGTTCGTCTGGTTCGTCCTGACAAGCGGGTGGGCTGGGATACTGTGGTCACAGCCTGTCATTATCCTGGGTTCAAGGGCTTTGCCGGTCGCGGTTTGCGCCATGTGGTCCTGTGGCGCGGTCAATGGGTCGCGGTCGCCGGCTGGCAGACCGGTGCTTTCAACTGCACGCCGCGGGACCGGTGGATCGGCTGGGCTCCGGCGGAGCAGGTCCAGCGTCTTCATCTGATCGGTAGCAACACCCGGTTTCTCGTGCCCGGCAAACCGGGCGTGTTTCACGGCTTGGCCCGTTTTGCACTGGCACAGATGACGGAGCGCCTGAGCGCGGACTGGCAGGCGGCGTATGGCCATCCCCTGTTGCCGGCGGAACGTTTGTGAATCCGAAGTCTTTCTCGGGAACCCTTTACGTGGCGGCGAACTGGCGCCTTCCGGGCGCCAGCAAGGGCCATGCGCGCAGCAACGGCCGCTATACCGGATCGCATGGTAACCCCAGGCAGCTTTATGGTCTGCCGTTACGGCGCGACGCCTGCCGCCGGTTGCACGCGACCGACGCGCTTCTGGCGGCGTGGGAGCTGAAAACCGGGATCTCGAACCGAAGCGTCGGGCCGTTGCCGTCGATTGACGCAAACGTCGCGCAGGTTGACGATGTCCGGCGCAGCCAGGGGGCGTAAGCCCTGCATGGCCTCCGTGCTGTCGGTGGGTCTGCTGTCCCGTCTGATGGGTCATGCGGGCCCGGTGGCCGCGGCCGAACTCGCGGCCAGCCTCGGTCAGATGGACCTTGCGGCCATCGGCAGCTGGAACAACAATGTCACCGGTCGCCATGAGCCGGTCTCCGGATCGACCCTGCATCGGATTATGCAGACTCTCGACCCGGAGCAGAGGCAAGCGATGCTTCAACGCCATGGGCAACCACGTCTGCACATCGCACAAGCCGTTGCCGTCGACGCCAGCCGCGCAACACCGCAAGACCGGCTCGCCAGGACCACGGTCACAGGCTGCTCGAACGCCATCACCCTGTCCGGGATGTCACCTTCAAAGAAGACGATTGGACCGCCCGCACCCGATACGCACCGTCCGACAATACCATCATCAACACCATCGCGATCGCCATGATCCTGGGGGACAACCGCAAGATCGGCAAACCGAAGAGGGGCTTCGCCGAGACCCTGCGTGCCTTCAGCTATCGACGCAAGGACGGCATGAAGGCGCTCTTCACGCCCTTCTGACCGAGACCGCTCTCCCGAAACCACGACACCACCGGTGTGTCCGCCGCCCGCACAACGCGACGGCTGTCTCCAGGATCACCCGAGCGACAACGCACCGTGCCGCATTGGCCGGCCGATCCGGGGCCAATGCGCCGTGAAGGCCCGATTCGTGCGGTCGATCACATAATCGGCAGGCATGGGAAAAACAGGGCGAACTTGGCATAGGATCGCCGTGCGCCAAAACGGATCTCTTGCGTCACAGGCGGCAGGCTCACATTATCCTATTTTCCAACCTTGGAGACAGCCAATGCCCATTCACAACCGGATTGCCGGGTACCACGAAGATCTGACAACGACCCGCCGCGACATTCATGCCCATCCGGAATTGGGCTTCGAGGAGCACCGGACATCCGAACTCGTCGCCAGCCAACTTGAATCCTGGGGCATCGAGGTCCACCGCCGCATTGCCGGGACCGGCGTCGTCGGCGTCCTGCGCGGACAAGGTGACAGCGTGCGAACGATCGGGATCCGCGCGGACATGGATGCCTTGCCGCTGCAGGAGATCGGAACTGCTGCGCATAAATCCACCATCGACGGCAAGATGCACGCTTGCGGCCACGACGGCCATACGACAATGCTGCTCGGTGCGGCGCGCTACCTCGCAGAGACGCGGAATTTTGACGGCACGGTAAATTTCATTTTCCAGCCGGCGGAGGAAGGCGGCGGTGGCGGTCGCATCATGGTCGAAGAAGGCCTGTTCGACCGGTTTCCCTGCGACAGCGTCTGGGGCATGCACAATTCGCCACATCTGCCGGCCGGCACCCTGGCGACCCGCCCGGGACCGATGCTGGCGGCGGTCGACCGGGTTGAGATCAAGATTGACGCGAAAGGCTGTCACGCCGCACAACCGCATATGGGCATCGATCCGATCGCAATTGGCGTGCAGCTTCACACCGCGATGCAGACAATCGTCTCGCGCAATGTCGATCCGATCAAGTCGGCGGTGGTCAGCATCACCCGGTTCCACGCCGGCACCGCCATCAATATCATCGCCCAGACGGCAGAGCTGTCGATATCGGTTCGGACCTTTGATCCCGCTATCCGCGCCTTGGTCAAGCGGCGTATCGAGGAGATCTCCAACGGTGTCGCGGCGATGCATGGCGCGACGATCGATGTCGATTACGGAATCGGCTATCCTGCGACGGTCAATCATGCCGCCGAGGCGGCGCTTGGCGCGGAGATTGCGCGCGAGGTCGCCGGTGCCGACCTGGTTGACGACGATATCGCGCCCGTGATGGGCAGCGAGGACTTCTCCTACATGCTGGAGGCGCGGCCCGGCGCTTTCCTGTGGATCGGCGGGGGAAAGACGGACAGTGACCCGGGTCTGCATCACCCGAAATACGATTTCAATGACGACATCTTGCCGCTCGGCGCATCCTATTGGGCCAGGTTGGTCGAAACCCGGCTCGCCCGAAACCCGTGACCGGGGCGGCCTCCGGACGCCGGGTTCCCTCGCTGCCGGGCGCGGTTTCCCCACCCGGCAGCGGCCCGGATCGGGATCATCCGGCTTCTGACCGGGGATTCCTGCCGACCCCGGCCAAATCGATCATCCCGGCCATTGACCGCGGCCACATTCTGACGCAGACTCCGGCCTGCGGTCGTGGCGGGCCTGAGCTCGGCCCATCCGCTGCATTTGATCTCTGGTGCATGGTCAGTGATCCTTGCGACGCCCGTTCGGGGCGTGTAAATCCAGACTATTTCGCGAATACCCAAGGGGACGGTAACACAATGCAGTCAGTCCAATTCGAGGCGCCCGCAACCGTTGACAAGGCTGTCACATTGCTGGCCGGCGCCACGGGCGAGACCCGTATTCTGGCGGGAGGAACCGACCTCCTCGTCCAGCTTCGGTCGCATCTCATCAATCCGGCTTTGATCATCGACATCAAGCATATCGAAGAGACGCGCACCATTACCAGAAACGCCGATGGCAGTTACGTGATTGGTGCCGCTGTTGCTGGCGCCGAGGCGCATGACCGCAACGACATTACCAGCGACTGGCCCGGCGTGATCGAAAGCTGGGATCTGATAGGCTCGACGCAGATCCAGGGCCGGGCTTCGCTCGGTGGAAACCTGTGCAACGCCTCACCGGCTGCCGACAGCGTCCCTGCGATGATCGCCGCCGGCATGACGGCAAACATTGCCGGGCCGAATGGCAAGCGTTCTGTCGCGGTCGAGGCAATTCCGACCGCGCCGGGACGGACCAGCCTACAAAAAGGCGAGTTCGTCGTCAGCTTCAACCTACCAGCCCGTCCGAAGGGCGGCGGCGATGCCTATCTGCGATTCATCCCCCGCACCGAAATGGACATCGCGGTCGTGGGCTGCGGCGTCGCGTTGATGCTTGACGACAGCGGCACCGTGACAGCAGCGAAAGTCTCGCTCGGCGCCGTTGCGCCGACCGTGCTTGTCGTCGACGCCGCCGCCAAGGCCCTCATCGGCAGCAAGGTGGACGATGCAGCCCTGGCGGCCGTAGATGCCGCCTGCCAGGCCGCCTGTAATCCGATCAATGACAAACGCGGCACGATCGAATATCGAACCAAGGTTGCCGGCGTCCTCGCGCGCCGCACCGCCGGAATCGCCGCCGAACGCGCAAGGAACCAGTGACAATGGCGAAGCATCACATTTCCGTTACCCTGAATGACGAACCGGTCGAGTATCTCTGCACGACCCGTCAAACACTGCTTGACGTCCTCCGTGACGAACTCAACCTGACCGGCAGCAAAGAAGGCTGCGCGTCCGGCGACTGCGGCGCTTGCAGCGTGATGGTCGACGGCCGCCTGGTCTGCTCCTGCCTGGTCATGGGAGCCGAATGCGGGGGCAAGAGTATCGAGACCATCGAAGGCATGGCCGAAGGCGAGAGACTGCACCCACTGCAGCAGAAGTTCCTTGAGGAGGCAGCCCTGCAGTGCGGTATCTGCACGCCGGGCTTCCTGGTGGCAGCCAAAGCCTTGCTTGAACGCAACAACAACCCGACCGAGACCGAGGTTCGCTACTGGCTCGCCGGCAATCTCTGCCGCTGCACCGGTTACGACAAGATCATTCAGGCTGTCATGAAGACGGCTGCGGACATGAGAGGAGCTGCCTGATGAGCGCGGACAACACGACATATAAATGGGTCGGAACCCGGACCATCCGCCCGGACGGCTACGACAAGGTGACCGGCCGGGCCAAGTTCGGGTCGGATTTCGCCCTACCCGGCATGTTGCAAGGGAGCGTCCTGCGTAGCCCGCATGCCCATGCCGTCATCAAGTCGGTCGACGTTTCCGCCGCCGAGGCCCTGCCGGGCGTCAAGGCCGTGATCACCTCGAAGGACTTCAGTGATCAGCCGTCAGAGGCGATCCCAGCCGGCGAAGGCATGGTCAATTACCACGACATGACGCGCAACGTCATGGCCCGAGAAAAGGTGCTGTATGACGGTCATGCCGTTGCAGCGGTCGCGGCAACATCGACCGAGGTCGCCGAAGCGGCGCTGGCGCTGATCCAAGTCGACTACGATGTCCTGCCCCATGTCATTGATGTCGACGATGCCATGGCCGATGGCGCGCCAATTCTGAACAAGGCCATGACGCCCGACGGCATGGACGCCAATGGTCCGACGAATGTTGCGAAAAAGGTCACGTTCAACCTCGGGGATATCGACGACGGTTTCCGGCAGGCCGATATCGTTCTCGAACGGTCCTACACGACGGCGGCCGTTCATCAGGGCTATATCGAGCCGCATGCGGTTGTCGCCAGCGTATCGGAAGATGGCCAGGCTCAGATCTGGTGCTGTACCCAGGGTCAGTTCATGGTCCGGACCTATGTCGGTCAGTTGCTCGGCATGGAGACATCGCAGATCCGCGTCACGCCGTCCGAAATCGGCGGCGGCTTCGGCGGCAAGACCGTGGTTTATCTGGAACCGCTCGCCACCCTGCTGTCCAAAAAGACCGGCAAGCCGGTGAAAATGATCATGAGCCGCGAGGAAGTATTCCGAGCCAGCGGTCCAACTTCGGGCGGCTCCATGACCTATCGCATCGGGGCAACCAAGGAGGGCAAGATCACTGCCTTCGAAGGGACCGTGAAACTCCAGGCCGGCGCCTTTCCCGGCTCACCGATTCAGCCAGCCTGCATGTGCGCAGTGGCTCCTTACGACATCAAGAATGTGAAACTGACCGGTTACGATGTGGTAGTGAACCGGCCCAAGGTTGCGGCCTATCGAGCGCCCGGCGCTCCGATCTCGGCCTTCGGAGCGGAAAGCATCATCGACGAGCTTTCCAAGGAACTGGGCGTCGATCCGCTCGACATCAGGAAGCAGAACGCTGCCAAACAGGGAACCAAGGCGGCTTACGGCGCGACATTCCGCCGTATCGGTTACGAGGAAACCGTCGACGCAGCGATCAGCCATGAACATTACAAGGCTCCGCTCGGCCCCAATCAGGGCCGCGGCGTCGCCTCGGGCTTCTGGTTTAACATCGGCGGCGAATCCAGTGCCACCGTCAACATCAATGAAGACGGCACAGCAGTCGTGGTGTCCGGTAATCCGGATATTGGCGGCTCCCGGGCATCGCTGGCGATGATGGCTGCCGAAGAACTCGGCATCGACTATGAGAAAGTTCGGCCGATAATCGGCGATACCGCGTCTGTCGGTTATAACTTCCTGACCGGTGGTTCCCGCGTGACCTTTGCCACCGGCCTTGCCGTGGTCGAGGCAGCGCGTGATGCGGTGCGTCAGCTCTGCGAGCGTGCGGCCAAGATCTGGGAAGTCGATGTTGAAGGCGTGATCTGGGAAGATGGCCACGCCAAGCCGGCGAGCACCAATGTCGGCGAATTCGAACCGCTCTCGCTGGCCCAGCTCGCAGCCCAAGCTCCGAAGACCGGCGGTCCGATCTGCGGTCACAACGCCCAGAACGTTCAGGGTGCAGGACCGGGATTTGCGACGCATATCTGTGACGTCGAGGTCGATCCGGAAACCGGCCGTGTCGATGTCCTTCGCTATACGGCGATCCAGGATGTCGGCCGGGCAATTCATCCCTCTTATGTCGAGGGACAAATCCAGGGTGGCGCCGCTCAGGGAATCGGCTGGGCCCTGAACGAAGAGTACATCTATAACGATGATGGCAAACTCGATAATCCGGGCTTCCTCGATTACCGCATCCCGGTGGCTTCGGATCTTCCCATGATCGACACCGTGGTCATCGAGATCCCGAATGATCGCCATCCCTATGGTGTTCGTGGTGTTGGCGAGGTGCCGATCGTCCCGCCGATGGCGGCGGTCGCAAATGCGATCGAGAATGCAACAAGCATCCGTATGGAGTCGCTGCCGATGTCGCCACCACGCGTCCTTGCGGCTCTGGACGCCGTGAAACTGCCCAAGGCAGCCGAGTAAAACGGAGGCAACAGACTATGCCCAGGGTACTGCTGACCGACTCACTGAGCAAGCAGTTCACTGACGGCGCGAGCGAATTCACCGTCGAAGCGTCAACAGTGCGCAAGCTGATCAGAGCGCTCGATCAGCGCTACCCTGGCCTCGGGGCCCAGGTCGAAGGCGGATTCCTGTCGGTCGCCATTGATGGGGAAATCCACCAGGACGCGTTTCTCGAAGAACTTCAGGATGACAGCGAAGTTGCTTTTCTGCCCGCCATACGCGGCGGCTGAACCTTCTGTTCCCGACAGCATGACACAACGTCCGGACAGTCTGTGCAGGCGTCATTCCGGATTTCCATGAGCCTAAGATGCGGGCCGAATCTGCGAGAGGACCCGATCATATCCCGACCCGGGCGGCATTGCCGCCCCGTTCCTGTCCGTCCGGTCGCCCCGGAAACTGGCGCTACCTGCTCTGGTCCGGGCGCATTGCGGGCTTGTTGTCTTCCGGATCATTACCGCCCGGGTGCTCTTGGCGCACCAGGACTCCATGCGTGGACGGCCCCAAGGTCATCCCATCGCCGTTTCGAGACGGTCAAGCAACAGGGCAATATCACACCACCGGTAAAACACCTCCCGGGTCGGTGTGCCGAAGACGACACACGTTAATTCCTCGCCTGACTCACCCCCGAGATGTTCGTAGAACCGTTGAGCGATCCGGTTTCCGTTCAGCATCGTCAGAACCAGCGCCGAGAAGCCTGCGTCCTGCAGGCAGCTGGCCGTCTGAAACATGAGGGCCGTCCCAATACCGCATCCCTGGTAGTTCGGGTCGACATACAGCGAATAGATTTCGGCAACGTGGTGATGTTCAGAACCTTGCATGCGCCGCACTGCACCGCCAAAGCAGAATCCGAGGACTATTCCATCTGAAAGAGCAACATGAAGCTGCGTCGGGTCGCGCAGCTGGGCGATGGTGCGTGACCAACCCGCCGCCGCGCGCACCGGATTCATGCCGATCAACGCCTGATTAGGCAGCAATCCCGGATAGGCGTCTCGCCATGTCTCGACCTCGACCGTGGCTATCCCCACGGCATCGCCGAACCGGGCCGGCCGGATTTCGATTGAGAACGAACGGGACAAGAGCGGTTCCAGATCCAGGCGCAAGCGTGAGAAATGTAAAATGACCGCTGCCATGATGTCCACACCCCGGCCATTGCGGGACCCAGTCACAACGCTCCGCACGTCAAACGAAAAACGGGATGAAGCAAGGCCTGCTGGCGATGACATGGATCGGGTCATCAAGGTCATCTGGTTCGACGTATCCGCCGATCGACGGTCTGGAGTGACAAGGCAAGGTCACTATCGCAATTGGAAGTTATGGTGTCTTCATGCTCCCTGACTGTGCCGAAGCGGACAACGAGCCCGCGTTTTCCCAAGATCCCATCGGAGGTCCGGATTTCCCGTCAAAGCACGAACAGGGCAAACAACCGGGCAGATATAGTCTTGGACGGGTCGTCCAAACCCGTGTTCGGCGAGAGATGGCCGGAACACGGGCCAGACCCAGACGGCAACTTCATGCTTGACACCCTCGCATTCGCGGGGGACCGTTGATCGCAACTGCAAGACGACAAATCATTCATCAGTATTCCTCTGATCGCCCGGACTCAGAACCGTTTCGGAATCAACCGGAGCGAGGCCATCAGAACGCTGTTGACCCCCGCCGAATCCTGATCTTTCCTAACCGTTCAGTTGTAACGTAATGCCGTGTCATGTTTCAGCGATTGAGAGTTCATCTCCAATCTTTCTCAGCGTGTTGAAACATGTTTCCTTCTTTGGCAGGGTGCATTGGCGGTATGTACCGCAACGTACGCGGCCTTGCGTTGTGCCGATGCGGATCCATCCAGATGCTTGGCTACGGTGCTGTTGAAGTGGGGAGTCTTGATGAATATTTCGATGAATCCGGCGAGACCCTATAGTATTCTTGCCAGTCCCGTGGCAAGCGTTTGCAAACTGAGCTGGCCTCGGTTCGTCGGACAGCCTAGCGGCTGAGTCAAGGTGTATTCCGGTTGAAGTTCAGGCCGCCAGAATCCCCTTGAATCGATCTTCCTGTTACTGCTGTTGCGCCTGTGGGTATGTGGGCAAGGCGTGGAGCGGCTTGTCCATCATATCCACAGGCGGGTCGTGTAGGTCGATCGCCTGGTATTTGAGCGAACGCCACAACCGCTCGATAAAGATGGTGTCCATGCACCGGCCCCGCCCGTCCATCGAGATGCCGATGCCGGGCGTCTGCAGACGCCCGGTGAAGGCGAAGCTGGTGACCTGGCTGCCCTGGTCGGTGTTGAAAATCTCCGGCGTGCCTTAGATAGTGTCGTCACGAAATACCAGCCCAGAGCGCCAGACACCGAATCTGCACCGCGGCAAGGAACGATGCGGCATTCCTGGCGTATCGCGTGGCAATCCCACGCCAACGCTTGAGCCACAGAAAGGCGTTCTCCACCCAATGCCGGTGCCGGTAGAGATGGACATCATACGCTCTGGGGTGCTTGCGGTTGCGCTTCGGCGGAACCACTGGAATGACTTCATGCTCCTCACAATAAGACAGGATGGCAGTCGTGTCACAGGCCTTGTCCGCCAACAAATACTCGGCATCTATCCCTTCAATCAGCTCGACCGCTTGACTGCAATCTGCTGCCGTCCCCTCGGTCACCAACACCCGCACCGGCATCCCATGCGCGTCCACAGCCAGGTGCAGCGTCGTGTTCAGCCCCCTTTTGTGCGACCCATCGCCTGATTGCCGCCGACCGCATCGCTCGCATGGGGATGGACCTTGAGATGACTGGCATCAATCATCAGCCACTCATAGTCCGGTTCATCCACCAGATGCTCCAGCAACGCCCCCCAGAGCCCCTTGTCCCGCCAGCGACAGAACCGACGATGAGTATTTTTCCAGTCTCCATAGTCTGGCGGCACATCACGCCAGGGAGCGCCGGTACGCAGAATCCAGAAGATCGCATTTAATGAACCGTCGATTATCCTGCGCCACCCCACCCCAACGTCCCGCTCGACCAGGCAGATGAGGCTCCAACAACAGCCAGACCCTGTCCGAAATGTCGTGACGCCGATGAGCCAATCCCATGAGTCGCCTCCAGGAACCATCGAGTGAATTCGACAGATAGTACAGATAAACATCACTCATGACGACACTATCTAGAGCGTGTCCGCCTTTGATGGACGCGCTACAGGTTGCGACCGCGGTCCGCCGCGAATGTGGCGCGCCTGCGCAGGGGCCGACCGCAGGCTGGCTGCCGTGAGCGACAAAGAGTCAGAGCGTTTCCGTGTGAAACGGATACGCTCTAAGTGATTTGGCCCTAGTGTCCTGTACGCAAAGTTCGTATTGTTAAGGGGGTGGTGTCGATTCGGGGGGCATGGTGATGCGACTTTCGGTGGAGATCAAGCTGAGCGCGGACGAGCGCAACGAGCTTGAGCGGCTGGCGCGCGGGCGCAAAGTCTGGCGAGGCCTGTCCGATCGGGCGCACATCGTGCTGCTGGCGGCCGAAGGGCTTACCAATGTGCAGATTGGGAGCGTGCTGGGCGTGACCAGCCAGACCGCCAGGAAGTGGCGCAATCGCTTCGCAGAGCATCGTCTTGACGGGCTTGACGACGAGCCGCGCTCCGGCCGTCCCCGGCGCATCGATGACGACGCCGTGGCCGAGGTGGTGCGCAAGACGCTTGAGGAGAAGCCTCGTGACGCGACCCAATGGAGCACGCGCTCGATGGCGCAGGCGACGGGGTATGCGCCGTCGACGGTCAATCGCATCTGGCGAGCCTTTTCCCTTCAGCCGCACAGGAGCGAGACCTTCAAGCTCTCGGCAGACCCCTACTTCGTGGACAAGACGCGCGACATCGTGGGGCTCTACGTGGACCCGCCGCAGCATGCCATGGTCCTCTGCGTGGACGAGAAATCGCAGGTTCAGGCCCTCGATCGCACCCAGCCGCTGCTGCCGCTGCGCCCGGGGCAGGTCGAGCGGCGCACTCACGATTACAAGCGCAACGGCACGACCTCGCTCTTCGCAGCCCTTGACGTCGCCACAGGCAAGGTCATCGGACAGTGCTATCGGCGCCACCGCAGCGTGGAGTTCCGCAAGTTCCTGGATCACGTCGAGGCCAACGTGCCGCCCGACCTCGAGATCCACATCGTCATGGACAACTACTCGACCCACAAGACGAAGACGATCCGCGACTGGTTCGCCCGGCGACCGCGCTGGCATGTTCACTTCACCCCGACCTCTGCCTCGTGGCTCAACCAAGTCGAGCGCTTCTTCGCCGATCTGACAGAGAAGCAGATCCGGCGCGGGGTTCACCGATCGACCGTCGAGCTGGAGCAGGCGATCACCGGGTACATCGACACCGTCAACGAGGACCCCAAGCCCTTCCACTGGCACAAGACAGCCGATGAAATCCTGGCGTCCATCAAGCGCTTCTGCCTCAGGACCCTCGAAACCGCTGCAGCCGCAACATCATAACGGTACGAACTTTGGAATCAGGACACTAGGTCGTGTTGACGAATTCATGAAATGCTGATAATCATTCTCCATCAATGACACTTTCCGGGGACTTATCATGGCGTTACGCCTGCTCATCACGGATGCTATCTGGTCGACACTCGAGCCGCTACTGCGTGAGAGCAAACACGCCGCCGGCGCCCCGCCACGGCTCAGCGACCGAATGTTCATCGAAGCCGTCCTCTACCAGGCGCGTACCGGAACCCCCTGGCGCGACCTGCCCGATGAATTCGGCCATTGGAATGCCGTTTATCAGCGGTTTCGCCGTTGGGAGAAGCGCCACCTCTGGGCGCGGCTCTGGCAACAGATACAACAGGTAGATGATGAACCACTCAAGGAAGTGTTCATCGATTCGACCATCGTGCGCGCTCATCAACACGCAGCCGGCGCGGTAAAAAAAACGGTGGCCAAGAGGCCCAGGCTCTCGGCCGCTCCCGGGGCGGGTTCTCCACCAAGCTGCACGTGGCCTGTGCCAACGAAACAACCGGTGTGTCCTTCGTGTTGACGGGTGGCGAGCGCCATGATGGCGTGGGATTCGAGCTGCTGTGGAAGGCTTTGCACAGCTCTCCCGCACCGGAGGCTGCGGTCATGGACAAGGCGTATGACAGCAAGGGCATTCGCCAGGTGCTGGCCGACCAGGGCGTCGAAGCCGTGATACCCGCCCGGTCGAACCGGACTGAGACGATTCATCACGATCGAGAAAAGTACAAGCGGCGCCAGCAGGTCGAGCGATTCTTCAACAAGCTCAAACAATTCCGTCGCATTGCCACACGTTATGACAAGCTCGCTCGGACGTTCCTCGCGTTTGTCCACATTGTCTCAGCATGGATCATGCTTCGATCATTCGTCAACACGCCCTAGTGTCATGTCACGCATGATATGTCGCATACTCCGTGGTAACTTCCTCGTCGTCCAACGGCGACGAGGGGGTCGGCATGAAGCGTTACGTAGTGACCTTGGAGAAGGAGGAGCGGGACACGCTCTCGGAGATCACGCGCAAGGGCTCGCATCAATCGCGGAAGGTGATCAATGCACTGGTTCTGCTCAACTGCGACGAAGGCGAATTCAACGACAACCGGGTGCACGGGGAGACCATTGCCGAGGTCCTGCGCGTCAGTGCGCGCAAGGTGGACCGGGTCAAGAAGCGATTCGTCGAGGAGGGCATGGAGATGGCTCTCGGCAGCCGACAGGGTCGGCGTCTCAACTACGTTCGCAAGGCCGACGGCGCGTTCGAGGCGCATTTGGTGGCGCTGCGTTGCGCCGAGCCGCCGGAGGGTCACTCGCAGTGGTCGCTGCGGTTGCTGGCCGACCGCGTCGTGGAACTCGGACACATCGACAGCGTGTCGCACGAGACAGTACGGCGGGTTCTAAAAAAACGCGCTCAAGCCGTGGCGGCGTGTCGGCTGGGTGATTCCTCCACAGGGCAACGCGGACTTCGCGGCGGCGATGGAGACGGTTCTCGATGTCTACCGGCGCCCCTACGATGCGGCCTTTCCGGTGGTGTGCATGGACGAGACGCCCCGGCAACTGATCAGCGAGATACGCGAACCGGTCTCGGCGGCGCCG
The DNA here is from genome assembly GCA_963422445.2 of Thalassobaculaceae bacterium. Taxonomy (GTDB): domain Bacteria; phylum Pseudomonadota; class Alphaproteobacteria; order Thalassobaculales; family Thalassobaculaceae. The sequence goes on along the minus strand of OY729512.2, from coordinate 4,880,319 downwards.
GGTCGGCCAGCGCGCGAAGACTACGAGGACCGGCGCTGCGGAAGCTGCAACGTGTTTATGGCCACGGAACCTCTGGCCGGATGGCGCATGACCAAGGTGACGGCGCGCAGAACCAATGCCGACTGGGCGCACTTCCTCAACGACATCGCCGAGCGCTATCCCGACGCCAAGAGGATCACACGGGTGATGGACAACCTGAACATCCACCGCCCCGGTGCCCTCTATGAGGTCTTTCCGCCGGCCGAGGCGAAAGCTCTGTGGGACCGCTTCGAGTTCGTCTACACGCCCAGGCACGGCAGTTGGCTCAACGTCGCCGAGGTCGAGATCAACGTCATGATCCGTCAGTGCCTCAACCGCCGCATCGCCTCCATTGAGACCCTGCGCGACGGGGTCGCGGCTTGGCAGGCGTCCCCCGTGACCGCGTGAAGGGCACGGTCAACTGGCAGTTCACCACGGACGATGCCCGTGTGAAACTGAAACCACTCTATCCGACACTTGATGCATGACAAGACACTAGGGCGTGTTGACGAATGATCGAAGCATAATCCATGCTGAGACAACGTGAACAAACGCGAGGACCGTCCGAGCGAGCTTGTCATAACGTGTGGCAATGCGACGGAATTGTTTGAGCTTGTTGAAGAATCGCTCGACCTGCTGGCGCCGCTTGTACTTTTCTTGATCGTGATGAATCGTCTCAGTCCGGTTCGACCGGGCGGGAATCACGGCTTCGACGCCCTGGTCGGCCAGCACCTGGCGAATGCCCTTGCTGTCATACGCCTTGTCCATGACCGCAGCCTCCGGTGCGGGAGAGCTAGGCAAAGCCTTCCACAGCAGCTCGCATCCCACGCCATCATGGCGCTCGCCACCCGTCAACACGAAGGACACACCGGTTGTTTCGTTGGCACAGGCGACGTGCAGCCTGGTGGAGAACCCACCCCGGGAGCGGCCGGGAGCCTGGGCCTCCTGGCCACCGTTTTTTTACCGCACCGGCGGCGTGTTGATGAGCGCGCAGGATGGTCGAATCGATGAACACTTCCTTGAGTGGTTCATCGTCTCCCTGTTGTATCTGTTGCCAGAGCCGTGCCCGGAGGTGGCGCTTCTCCCAACGGCGAAACCGCTGATAGACGGCATTCCAATGGCCGAATTCGTCGGGCAGGTCGCGCGATGGGGTTCCGGTACGCGCCTGGTAGAGGACGGCTTCGATGAACATTCGGTCGCTGAGCCGTGGCGGGGCGCCGGCGGCGTGTTTGCTCTCACGCAGTAGCGGCTCGAGTGTCGACCAGATAGCATCCGTGATGAGCAGGCGTAACGCCATGATAAGTCCCCGGAAAGTGTCATTGATGGAGAATGATTATCAGCATTTCATGAATTCGTCAACACGACCTAGACCGCCGGGTTGCCCGTTCATGCGGCGTCGAGCATCGGCCCGGACGGCCCCTTCCCGACACCATTGACGTCAACTGTCCCGGTCCGGACCGCTGACGGCTTTATGGCCAGCCGGCCCGCTCGTGATCCAGCAACCAGCGTTTGGTGGAGAGACCGCCGCCATAACCGGTCAGCGATCCGTCGCTGCCGATCACGCGATGGCAGGGCACGGTAACGGGAAGCGGATTGGCGCCATTGGCGGTTCCGACGGCCCGCGGTCCTGACGGCGGGTCAACCATTCGGGCAAGATCGGCGTAACTGACCGTCTCGCCATAGGGAATGGTCCGCAATGCCTGCCAGACCCTTATCTGTCCCGGTGTTCCGATCATGCGCATCGGAAAGTCGAAACCGGTCCGGTCACCGGCGAACCATGCGGACAGCTGTTCACGGGCGCCGCTGTAAAGGTCACTGTCATAGTGCCAGTCCGGCCATGGCGTAACGGCGCGCCGGCCCTCCGGAAAGCCGATCAGCAAGACGATTGCCCGATCACCGCCGATGATCAGGCGGCCGATCGGGGTTTCCAGCGTGGTATAATGCCGGACATGTCGTTCGGCGGCATGGGTCACGTGTCTGTCCAATTCATCAGAAAGCTGATCCGTCTGCGGCTTGTTCCGGCATGAGTTCTGGGCGAAAGTCCGGGTGCCGGGCCTAGCCAGTGATCGGAAGGAGGTTGTCATGAAGTTGCTGTGGTTTCATCTGATGCCTTATACCGAACTTCCTGACGATTTCAGGGAGAAAAATCCGGGCGTCTGGGTCGATATCGATTCCAGCCTCTTCGATCCGCGCCGGGCGCATTACATGTATAACGACTTCGTGGACGAGCTCGAGTTCGCCGCCGCCTGCGGCTTCGATGCGGTTTGTGTAAACGAACACCATGCCAATGGCTACGGCCTGATGCCATCACCCAATCTGATCGCTTCGGTGCTGGCCCGGAATACCCAGGAGACCGGGATCTGTATCATGGGCAACAGTCTTGCCCTCTACAATCCGCCGATCCGGGTTGCAGAGGAAATGGCGATGATCGATTGCATCTCCGGTGGCCGTCTGATCGCCGGTTTTCCAGTCGGAACCCCGATGGATACCTGTTACGCCTACGGCCAGAACCCGAGCATGCTGCGCGACCGTTACTACGAGGCCCATGACCTTGTTAAGCAGGCATGGACCCGGCGTGAGGTCTTCGCCTTCAATGGCCGTTACAACCAATTGCGCTACGTCAACATCTGGCCGCATCCGGTGCAGAAACCGCATCCGCCGATCTGGATTCCCGGCGGCGGTTCGGTCGAGACCTGGCAATGGTGCGCCGAGATGGACTATGTCTACTGCTATCTGTCCTACTTCGGCTACAAGATCGGACTCAGCACGATGCGCGGATTCTGGGCGGAAATGGACCGTCTGGGCAAGGAGCCGAACCCGTACCGCGCCGGTTTCCTGCAATTTGTCGGCGTTGCGGAGTCGCGGGACGAAGCCATGCGCTTCTACAAGGAGCCCGCGGAGTATTTCTACGGGCGTTGTCTGCATCTCGATCCGCGGTTCGTTCAACCGCCCGGATATACCACCGAGGCGACGATCCGGGCCCGGGTCGAGGGGCAGGTTGCCTCTGCGGCACGCAAGGCGACGGCGCGCAAGGGCACCGCGACCGAGATCAGCGATATTGTCGATCAGGGCTATATCATTGTTGGGAGTCCGGACGAAGTCGCCGAACAGTTGCGCCATGCGACGACCGAGATGAATGTTGGCCATCTGATGTTGCTCTGTCAGTTTGGCAACATGGACAAGCAACTCGCCGCCTACAACACAAGGATGTTCGCCGAAAAGGTCTTGCCGCAACTGCGCGGCCAGTTCGACGACAAATGGCAGGATCACTGGTGGCCGGACCCGATGGCGGCCAGCGATCGTGCCATGCCGGATCCGGATCTCGGCGGAACTTGTGCCGAGGCTGCCTAATGAGCACCCCGATGCAGGAAACCAGCCTTCAGGTGAATGGAGAGGCCTTTCGCGTCTGGACCGGCGGATCCGGACCGACACTTGGCGTGCTCGCAGGGTTTGGCGGTTTGCTGCAATGGACACCGTTTCTGGCAAGACTGGCCGAAACCCGTACCGTGGTCGCGCCGTCCTTGCCAGGATTTCCCGGTGGTGGCGGCAGAGCCCACATGCAGCTTGACAGTCAGATCGACTGGCTGCTTCTGCTGCGCGAGATCCTGAACGAGTGTGCTCTCGAAGACCAGGACCTGCTCGGGATTTCGCTGGGTGCAGCGCTTGCCGCCGATGTCACGGCGGTCTGGCCACACAAGACCCGACGCCTGCTGCTGGTCTCGCCATTGGGCCTTTGCGGCGGTGATACGCCAATTGCCGATCCCTGGGGCGTGACCTTCCAGAATCTGCCAAAACTGTTGTGCAGCAGTCCGCAGAACATGGAAGCGCACCAAAAAATGCCCGAAGACGCCGATCAGCTGGAGTGGGAGGTCTCGCAGATCCGTGCGAACGAGGCGGCGGCCCGGCTGCTCTGGCCGAACGGCGACACGGGTCTTGTCAAGCGGATCGGGCGGATTTCCTGCGACACCCTTGTCGTCTGGGGATCGGAAGATCGGCTGGTGCCGGCGGCGCATCGCCCGTTGTATCGAAACGGACCGTGCGGCCGCGTTACCGAACGAGTACTTGACGGAGCCGGTCATCACGCCGATTTTGACCGGCCCGACGCGCTTGCCGATGTGATTCTGGAGTTTCTGGGGATGAGTGATGATGCGTAACTACCAGCCGCCGGCCGACGTTACTGCGCAGACCGCCGAGTTCATGCGCAAGGTCGCCGCGCTAGAGCTGCCGTCGATGACGACACTTTCGGTCAAGGACGCGCGCGCGCAGATGGAACGCGCGGTCGCAGCCCGTGATGTTCCGCCCCTGCCGGTCGCCGATACCCGGGAACTGCGCATCCCCGGTCCGGCCGGACTGATCTCGGCGCGTCTTTACCAGCCGCTCTCCTATAGCGGCAAGGCGCCGGGTCTTCTGATCTATTACCATGGCGGCGGCCATGTCATCGGCAGCCTGTTCAGTCATGACGCGAGCGCCCGCGGTCTGTGTCATCACGGGCAATGCGCGGTTCTTTCGACCGACTACCGGATGGCGCCGGAGGATCCGTTTCCGGCAGCGGTCGATGACTGCCACGCCGCCCTGCTCTGGGCCGTGTCAAATGCCGGCAAGATCGGGATCGACAAGACCAGGATTGCGGTTGGCGGCGATAGCGCCGGCGGCAACCTTGCGGCGGTTGTCGCTCTGATGGCACGCGACAACAAGGGTCCCGGCTTGCGCCTTCAGGTGCTGATTTACCCCCTCGTCGACTATCGCTGTGCCGGGGGAAGCTACGAGCAGTTCGGCAAGGGCTATGGCATTCTGGAGGCCGACACCATGTACTGGTTCCAGAATCATTACCTCGGCCAGGATCCGGCCCGGCACAATGATTGGCGCGCATCGCCGTTGCTGGCCGACTCGCACGCCGGCGTCGCGCCGGCGATTTTCGTTACCGCGGGTTGCGATCCGTTGCGCGACGAGGCCCGCAACTATGCCGCGAAGCTGATTGACGCTGGCGTATCGGTCGAATACCGGGAATATGCAGGCGTGCTGCACGGGTTTTTCGGGCTGACCGGACTGATTGACGAAGCCGATGTGGCCAACATGGCGGCCGGACACGCATTGGTCAGGGCCTTGCAGCCCTGATTGCTCGCGGTTGATATCCCGGGCTGGCCATGTCGGCCCGGTCCCGGCAGGCAAAGGGTCATCAGCGGAATTGCGAGGAAGCGAAATGAATACCGTTACCGAGACACGTCGTGGGGCAATAAGGATCCTGCGTCTCGACAATCCGCCGGTGAACGGCCTTGGCGCGGCCTTGCGCCGGGACATCGCTGCTGCGGTCAACGCCGGGCTGACAGATGCCGAAATCGAAGGGTTCGTGATTGTCGGCGCCGGACGCATGTACAGCGCCGGCGCCGATATTCGCGAATTCAACACCGAGCCGCCGGCTGGCACGCCCGACCTGAACGACGTGATCACCCTGCTCGAGACGTCGCCGAAACCGGTGGTCTCGGCAATTCACGGCGTTGCTGCGGGGGGTGGGCTGGAACTTGCTCTCGGGACTCATTACCGCATCGCGGACACGGCAGCGCGGATCGGATTGCCGGAAGTCACGCTCGGGATCCTGCCAGGAGCTGGGGGCACGCAGCGCCTGCCGCGGCTGATCGGTCTCGAACCCGCGCTTGATTTGATTACCTCCGGCCGCCTGGTGTCCGCAACCGAGGGCCAGCGCTTGGGCGTGATCGACGAACTGGCTCCGATCGATATGCTCGATGCCGCGATAGCGGCAGCGGAGCGCCTTGTTGCCGCAGTGGAGCCGCCACGACGATCCCGCGACTGCAATGAGGGAGTTACCGGTGTCGAGACCGGGACCGACCTGTTCGATCGGTTCCGCGCGCGGCTGGCGAAATCCGGGCGGGGAATGGAGGCGCCGTATGCCTGCGTGCGCTGCGTCGAGGCGGCGCTGACCCTGCCGTTTGATGAGGGGCTGGCGTTCGAGCGGGCGGAATTCGAGAAACGCGTCACGTCCGGGGAATCACGGGCGATGCGTCATGTGTTCTTTGCCGAACGCGAAGTCGCAAAAATCCCCGATGTGCCGGCAACCGTAAAGGGTCGGGAGATTAGGACCGCCGCTGTTATCGGCTGTGGGACAATGGGCGGCGGCATTGCGATGAATTTCGCCAATGCCGACATCCCGGTGACCGTCGTCGAGACGACGGCCGCCGCGCTTGATGGCGGTCTCGCCAAAGTGCGCGCGAACTATGCTACGACCGTTGCCAAAGGCCGGCTCGATCAGGACGCCATGGACCGGCGTATGGCGCTGATCACCGGCGCGCTGGATCTCGCGGCCGCCGCTACCGCCGATATCGTCATTGAAGCGGTGTTCGAGGATATGGCGATCAAGAAGACGATGTTCGGCAAGCTCGATGCGATCTGCAAACCCGGCGCCGTTCTGGCAACCAACACGTCGACACTCGATGTCGATGAAATCGCCGCAGTGACGGCGCGGCCGGACGATGTGGTTGGCACCCATTTCTTCAGTCCGGCCAATGTGATGCGTCTGCTGGAAAATGTCCGCGGCAAGAAATCGTCGCCGGAGACCATCGCGACGGTCATGCAGTTGTCGCGAACCCTTGGCAAAGTCGGTGTGCTGGTCGGCGTCTGCGACGGTTTTGTCGGCAACCGAATGCTCCACCAATACGGCCGGGAGGCGAACTTCCTGCTCGAAGAGGGGGCCTTGCCGCAACAGGTCGACAAGGTGATTTACGATTTCGGGTTCCCGATGGGGCCGTTCACCATGGGCGACATGGCCGGGCTCGACGTTGGGTGGCGGGTGCGCCAGCACCAGAAGGCGAAGCGGCCGAGCAACCAGCGCTATTCCGAAATTGCAGACCGGATCTGCGAACAGGGCCGGTTCGGTCAAAAGACCGGCGCTGGCTGGTACCGCTACAATGCTGGTGACCGGACGCCGGTTCCCGATCCGGAGATCGAGGCCTTGATCTTTGACACGTCGCGAACGGTGGGCATCGAGCGGCGGTCGATCCCGGACGACGAAATTCTCAAGCGCTGTCTTTATCCTCTGGTGAACGAAGGCGCAAAAATCCTTGAAGAAGGGCTGGCGATCCGGGCCTCGGATATCGACATTGTCTGGATCCACGGTTACGGTTTTCCTCGTTACCGGGGCGGACCGATGTTCTGGGCCGACAGCATCGGTCTCGAAGAGATCTGCGAGACCATGCGGCGGTATCATGCCGAACACGGCGAACTCATGCGGCCGGCGCCGCTGCTGGAACGCCTAGCGGCGGACGGAAAGACATTCGGTGACTATCGTCACTGATCGTGGGAAAGCAACGACGGCTGCGCCGGCAGCGTTGTCACAGGGAAAAATGCCATGCGGGAAGCAGTAATCGTATCCACGGCGCGCACGCCGATCGGCAAGGCCTTTCGGGGCGCCTTCAACAACACGCACGGTGCGGTGCTCGGCGGCCATGTCGTCAAACATGCGGTCGAGCGTTCGGGCGTCGATCCGGCGGAAATCGAAGACGTCATCATTGGCTGCGGTTTTCCCGAAGGGGCGACCGGGCATAATATCGCGCGGCAATGCGTTCTTGGTGGCGGTTTGCCGGTGTCGGCGGCCGGGACCACGGTCAACCGGTTTTGCAGTTCCGGCTTGCAAAGCATCTCAATGGCGGCGCAGCGCGTGGTCATGGACCAGGTGCCGGCAGCGGTTGCCGGCGGAATCGAGTCGATCAGCCTGATCCAGCCGAACATGAACACCAACAACTACACCGAGTCCGGTTTGATGGGGACCAAACCGGAACTCTGGATGCCGATGATCGAGACCGCCGATACGGTTGGTCATCGATATGGGGTCAGCCGCGAGGCCCAGGACGAATACGCCTTGCAGAGTCAGCAGCGGACGGCTGCGGCGCAGCAGGCCGGGCGGTTTGACGACGAGATCGTGCCCTTGCCGTCAACCATGCTGGTCAAGGACAGGGAGTCCGGGGACATCAGCGCCAAGGATATCGTACTCGAAAAGGACGAAGGCAATCGTCCGGAAACCAATATGGAAGGTCTCACTGGGCTCGAACCGGTGCGCGGGGCGGACCATTTCGTCACCGCGGGGAACGCCAGTCAGCTTTCCGACGGCGCTTCTGCCTGCGTGATCATGGACAGCAAGCTCGCTGAGCAACGCAATATCGAGCCGCTCGGGATCTATAAGGGCCTCGCCGTTGCCGGCTGCGAGCCGGACGAGATGGGAATCGGCCCGGTGTTCGCCGTGCCGCGTCTGCTCGAACGTCATGGCCTGACCATGAACGATATCGATCTCTGGGAACTCAATGAAGCGTTCGCGGTACAGGTTCTGTATTGCCGTGACCGGCTCGGCATTCCCAATGACAGGCTCAATGTCAGCGGCGGGTCGATTTCGATCGGCCATCCCTATGGCATGAGCGGCGCGCGCATGACCGGGCATGCCCTGATCGAGGGCAAGCGGCGGGGCGCCCGCAATGTCGTCGTCACAATGTGTGTCGGCGGCGGCATGGGGGTCGCTGGCCTGTTCGAAGTGATTTGACAGGAGGGACGCGTGGAACTGGTATTGACACCCGACGAAGAATCGTTCCGTGACGAGGTCAGGAATTTTCTTGCCGCGGAGATTCCCGCCTCGGTCAGACGCAAGACCATGACCGGGTTCCGGCTGAGCAAGGATGATCACGAAACCTGGCAGAAGAAGCTTTACGCGAAGGGCTGGATGGCGCCCAACTGGCCGATCGCTGTTGGCGGCACCGGCTGGACGCCGATGCAGAAGCATATTTTTGAGGAAGAGTGCGCCGCCGCCGGCGCGCCGCCGGTCATCGCCTTTGGCGTGACCATGGTCGCGCCGGTCCTGATTGAATTCGGCAGTGACGCCCAGAAAGCGCATTTCCTGCCGCGGATTTTACGCTCCGAGGATTGGTGGTGCCAGGGTTATTCGGAACCGGGGTCCGGTTCCGACCTGGCCTCGTTGCGGACCCGAGCGGTACTCAAGGGCGACCATTACATCGTCAACGGGCAGAAGACCTGGACCAGTCTGGCGCAACACGCGAACATGATGTTCTGCCTCACCCGGACATCCGACGAGGGCAAGCGTCAGGAAGGCATCACCTTCCTGCTTGTCGACATGGACCAGTCCGGCGTGACCGTTCGGCCGATCCGGACGATCGATGGTAGTACCGAAATCAATGACGTGTTTCTGGAGGACGTGGAGGTTCCCGTGGGCAATCGCGTCGGAGAAGAAAATAAGGGCTGGACCTACGCGAAATATCTTCTCGGCCACGAACGCACCAGCATCGCGGCGGTCGGCCGTTCGAAGGCCCAGCTCAGGCGTTTGAAGGACATCGCCTCGATAGAGCAGCATGAAGGCTGTCCGCTGATCGAGGATCCGGCCTTCCGGGACAAGGTCGCGTCGATCGAAATTGACTTGTTGGCCCTTGAGTCGGTGGTTCTGCGCATCCTGTCAGACGAAAGCAGCGGCAAAGGCCCGGGCCCGGAGGCCTCGTTCCTCAAGATCCGCGGCACCGAAGTGCAACAGGGAATTACCGAACTGTTGTTCGAGGCGGTCGGCAACTATGCCCATCCGTTTGTGCCCGAAGCGATGTCGGACGGCTGGAATGAGGATCCGATCGGCCCGGAACACGCAGCATCAGTTGCGCCGCATTACTTCAACTGGCGCAAGGCGTCGATTTACGGCGGGTCCAACGAAATCCAGAAAAACATCATTGCAAAGGCAGTACTGGGGCTTTGACGGGGCAGTCCGGCCGGATGCTGAGAGGATCGACAATCCGATGAGTTTCGCATTCAACGACGACCAGAAATTGCTGGCGGAAAGCGCGGACCGTTTTGTCCAGAACGACTATGCCTTTGACGTTCGGCGTCGCAGCATGGCCGGCGACGGCGGTTTCAGTCGTGATATCTGGGCGCGTTTCGCCGATCTCGGCTGGCTCGCCTTGCCGATCCCCGAGGCCAATGGCGGGTTGGGCGGCGGTACCGTCGATACCGCGGTCCTTCTCGAAAGCCTGGGCCGTGCCCTTGTCGTCGAGCCCTATCAGAGCACCGTAGTGCTCGGGGCCGACACGATCGCCAGGGCGGGAAGCGAGACCCAGAAGGCGGATATCCTGCCAAGTGTTGCCGATGGCAGCGCGCTCCTGGCTTTCGCGCATGTTGAGCCCCGCGCGCGCTTTACGCTTGGCCATGTCGAGACGACGGCGACGAAGAGTGGCAACGGTTACGTGCTGAACGGCGAAAAGGCGGTCGTCTACAATGCGGAAACGGCTGATCATCTGATCGTTTCAGCCCGGACCGCCGGGGGCGTCACCGACGAGGGTGGTGTCAGCCTGTTTCTGGTTGATCCTGGCGCGGCTGGCGTCAGCTTGCGCTCCTATCCGACGATCGACGGTTTGCGGGCCTCCGAGATCGGTCTTGAAAATGTCGCGATTGGAGACGACTCGGTGCTTGGCGCGGTCGACGCCGCGATGCCGGTCATCGAGGCGGTGGTTGACCGGGCCTGCGTCCTGCTTTGCGCCGAGGCGGTCGGAGCCATGGATGCGGCGGTCCGGCTAACCGTCGAGTATATGAAGGGGCGGGAACAGTTTGGGCGTCCGATCGGCAGTTTTCAGGTCTTGCAGCATCGTGCCGTGGAGATGCTGTCGGCCAGGGAATTTGCCCGGGCGCTCACATACCGGTCGGCGGGTGTGATTGATGACGCGGCGCCGCGTGATCGCGCCCGCGCAGTTTCAGCGGCCAAGGTCGAAGTCGGCAACGCCGGCAAGCAGATCGGACAGGACGGCATTCAGCTGCATGGCGGCATGGGGATGACCGACGAAATGGCGATCGGCCATTATTTCAAGCGGTTGAGCATGATCGATCTCCTGTTCGGGAATGTTGACCACCACAGGCGCCGTTTTGCCGCTTTGGCCTGAGACGGCGCCGCGATGACGACTAGGATGAGGAGATCCGTATGATTCCGGAAATGACCGAGCGCTCGCAAAAACTCCGTGCCCGCGTTCAGGCATTCATGGACGAACACGTCTATCCCAACGAGGAACTCTATTACCGGCAGATCGAAGAGGCCGAAGACCGCTGGGATTGCCCGCCGGTCCTGAACGAGTTGAAGGCGAGGGCAAACGCTGCCGGGCTCTGGAATCTGTTTCTGCCGGAATCGGACAAGGGGGCGGGACTGACCAATCTCGAATACGCCCCGATATCCGAGGTCATGGGACGGGTGTCCTTCGGTTCGGAGGTCTTCAACTGCTCGGCGCCGGATACCGGTAACATGGAGGTTCTGGAACGCTACGGCACGGAAGAACACAAGGAAAAATGGCTCAAACCGTTGCTGGCTGGCGAGATCCGCTCGGCATTCGCGATGACCGAACCGGCTGTGGCATCGTCGGACGCGACCAATATCGAGTCCAGTATCACGCGCGACGGCGACGACTATGTCATTAGCGGCCGTAAATGGTGGACATCGGGGATCCTCGACCGGCGTTGCAAGATCCTCATTTTTATGGGCAAGACTGATTTTAAAGTGCCTCGCCACCAACAACAATCGATGATCCTGGTGCCGGTCGACACGCCGGGTATCACCATCAACCGGGCGCTGACAGTCTATGGCTACGATCATGCACCGCATGGCCATGGCGACGTGACCTTCGACAATGTCAGGGTGCCTGCCAGCAACATGCTGCTGGGCGAGGGTCGGGGGTTCGAGATTGCGCAAGGCCGGCTCGGTCCAGGGCGCATCCATCACTGCATGCGGTGTATCGGCCAAGCCGAACGGGCGCTCGAGGCGATGAAGACGCGGGCCAACTCGCGGGTTGCCTTTGGCCAGAGGCTGTCCGAGATGGGGGCGTTGCGCCACAAGGTCGCGGAAGCACGGATCAGGATCGATTCGACCCGTCTGCTGGTGTTGCATGCCGCTCACAAGATGGACACCGTCGGCAACAAGGCGGCGCGCAAAGAAATCGCGATGATCAAGGTGGCGGCAACCCGGATGGCAACCGAGATCGTCGATGAGGCGATCCAGGTGCATGGCGGCGGCGGTGTCAGCCAGGAATTCAAGCTGGCGCGCGCCTACGGCCACAGCCGGGTTCTGCGGTTGGCCGACGGGCCGGACGAAGTTCATCTTGAGGCCATTGCGAAGCAGGAATTCCGGCGCAACGATTAATACCAATACCGTTGAATCCTGGTAACTGCCTAGATACCACGTTGCTGACGGTGGTGGGATGATTGTGGGTGCTGGAGTTGTGTTGTCGAGTTCCTGTTTTTTTTATCTTGACGTTATAGAATCGCCGGTCTATGGGTGACGCTCTCGTGTAACGGGAGCGGTGGATGGGGTCTTTCGGATCGGCGCCGACGGCGGGTTTGTGTCAGACGCTGATTGCGCTGATGCCACCGCCCGATGTCTACATCGAAAGTCATCCGGGGGGCGTTGATGATGCGCAAGCCGCCGGCTCTGCGCATCATCAGCATCGATCGCGACGCCGTGACGCTTGAGCATCCTTGGCGCTGACGACGAGCTGACCGAACTCGGCATTACCAACGAGACGATCCGGCGTCTGATTTACGGCTTTCTGCGGGACGCCTGGCAGGACGCCGACATGGTTTCCATTGAGTCCCGAAGGTTCATCCGGCTCGTGGCTGACATGGCCCGTCGCGGCGACTGGCGGCCGGCGCTGGAGTGTTTGTCAGAGGCTTTCGCCCGGCAGACCAGGATTCGCGATTCAATTTCCGGCGAAAAGGTCGTGCAAACGGTCATGGCGTATTTCGGCCTGTGGGAACGTTTTCTGGTGCATTCTGAAGCCGAACAACACGGATTCGGGATCTGTATCTGGACCGTACACGGTCCGCTATTCGACGACCGCCTTCGGCTATGTGATCGAGTTGAAATACCTGAAGTGTGGCGAGACCAGGGACCCGACCAAGCACGTGGTGACGGCACTGGCAAAAGCACGGCAGCAACTGCGGGGGTATCTGAGCACGCGACCTTGCGGCGTCGCTATCTTACCCCAAGTTGGCACTTTTTTTGTTCCGTTGTCCTTTATCGCTTTGATATGGGTGATATTTTTCTCGGCCGATTTCAACATGGCCCGACATTTTGTTGGCTTCTGTCAGCTCGTCAGACGGGCCCTCCTGCGGTGGATGGCGGGTTCCACGGCCGCTGCCGAGGAGATTTCGGCATACTCGGCGGCCGGGCGCGTGTCCTGGCGCTTGACGATCAACGTGGCGTCGGTCTGGCGCAGGCGCGTGGTGATCCGCACCCAGCTCCGCAGGACCGTCGCGGACCGATGCCCCGCACTTGTGGATGTCCGTGCGGCGAGCCGGGTACGGATCAGATGCACGGCGTGACAGGCCAGCACGGCGATCCGCAGGTGGGCCGCGATGCGACGGTCGCGCTGGTGGCAGATCGGGCGAAGGCCGAGCTCGGATTTCAGGCTGCGGAAGGGGGCCTCGATGTCGGTGAGACGCCAGTCGGTCCGCAGGACCGTCTCGATATCCCGGTCGACGTGTCTGGTGCGCAGCCCATCGGCCTCGTCGTATAGCGGCCTGCGCTTGAAGCGAACGGCAGACGGGTTGGCGCCGGTGTCCGCCGTCTCGAGCGTGATCTCGTAGGGCCTGGCGACCGCAGGGAAGCGCTGCTTGAGGCGTCCTATGCTCTCCAGCACCCTGTCGTAGCGCTTGAGGCGACCCTTGACCGGGAGGCCGCTGTGGAGCCTTTCCAGCGCCGCCTCGAAGCGGGTCCTCCTCAGGCCCAGGATCGCGCTCTCGGCCTTCTTCTTGCCCTCGCTGACGACAGAGAGCCGCGCCGCGCCCTTCTCGGCGGCGCGGTGCCAGGCACGCCCCTCGTGATGCGCACTGGTGATCAGCAAGACCTCGCCGCCGCCCTCGGGCGGCGGCTTGCCGCCCCGGCCGAGGGCGATCCAGTCGTAGCCCTGCTCGCCCAGCCACAGGATGTTCTCCTCGGTGGCGATGCCCGCGTCCATGACCACCGTGGGCTTCGACGCGGTGCCGCCGCACACCGCCTCGAGCCGGGCCAGCGCGTCCTCCAGCCAGCCTGGCTCGCGCGCGGTGCCCGGCCGGATCTCGCACCTGCGCGGGAAGCCGGCGCCAGCGTGATCAGGGGACAAGCGTCGCGCTTCTGCCTCGCGCGCCCGAAGCGGGGAGCTCTCCGTGCGTGTGGCCGTGGTCGTGAAGGTTGGTGAGATCGTAGAAGGCGATGGTGTCGGGGATGTCGAGCAGCGAGCGCTCACGGTTGAACAGCTCCCGCTGGATGGCGGCCCGGTGGCGCCAGAGAAGGGCGCCGATGCGGTCAAGCATCTTGCGCCGCAGCGCCTTGCGGTCGCCGGCCAACGGAAGAAGCGCGGCGGTCGCACTGTCGCGGCGTCGCCAGCGGCTGGTCTCGCGCGCGCTGGCGGGATCACCACCCTGGCGACGAGCAGCGCGCGCGATGCGCCCTTCGCGACCCTTGATGTCCCGGTCGTGGAGGATGTCGGCAAAGCCGGGATCGTCGGGGCCTTGAGGCACAGGCGCTCGCAGCCGACCGTGCGCGGGGTCTCGTGCTCCAGGGTATCGCGGGCGACGGTGGCGATGTCGGGCTGGCGCGCCTCTTCCTGCACCGCTTCGCTGTGGACCCCCCTGGTCCTGAGCCTGGCGACGATGTCCTCGGCTCGGCCGGCATGTCCGGCGCGGCTTCGAGCAGCGGCGGGCGGCCGTGGAGCAGCGCCTCGGCGAGGTCGGTGACCTCCGTCCACTTCTCGCGCGGGATCGGATCGTGGGGGCCGAGATTGACCAGCGTCCTGTGGCGCACCCTGTCGCCGACGCGCTGGGAGAGCATCAGCCTGCGGCTTCGGACGGGCTTGCCGTCCTTGTCGTGTGGGTCCTAGGAGCCTTGATGTACATGGCGCGGGCGAAGGGTTGGCGATGTGTTGCCCGGACACGCGCGCCGGCGCGCGTGGCAAGGGGGATATCGACGCAACGACAAAGTCCTGGCCCCACAAAAGATTTCCGGGCGCCCACATCCATCATATAGAAGTTCAGGCGATGGAAGAGCTAAATATGTGATGTTCTCAGGCCGCAAACATCCCCCGATCAGGCACGGGCAGTGGAAAAAAACTGCCAACTTGGGTTGAGTCATCCAGCATGTCGGTCTGGCGGTGGTGTTTCGGGGCTGGGAGATGGTGGCTTGCAAGCGGTCACGGCGGGGAGTTGAACACCGCCAGGCAAACTGGACGATCTCTGCCCGACAGATGCGCGCTCTGGATCAGTCCCGTTATTTCCGTCAGGAGACAGCACGAAGTTCCCGGCTGCCGCGCCGCTGATTCGGTGGCACCGCCATGGGTAGTCCCGACCGTGTCCGTGACCACGCTGATGGCCATCGGCCCTGTCCGGATCCGCGCCAACACAGGGGAGAAGACCCGGCATCCTGTCGATAGCGCGGCTGCTCCGCATTCCGAACTTGTCGAAACCCTCGTCGTCGGGCCTGCGAGCATTGTCCTTGCAAACCGGATAGTCCCAACCGTCGAAGATGTGCGGGACGTAATCCGGCAGGCTTGGGCATCTCCCCGATCGATAACCAGCGGATCAGATTGCTGATCTCCGGATCATGGGCCGTCACCCGCAATGAGGCAGCTCGCAACACCGAAAAAACTGATCGAGGCTTTTCCGGATTGGTATGACTCTACTTGCGCGGCGTCCATGGCTACATCGACTGGGCGATTTCCCAGCCGATGTTGGCGAGACGTGGCGCCTTGGCGCCGACTTCGACAGCATTTTCCGAACTGGCATTGCCTTGCAGGCCGCGTGCATAGACACCCTGGACGATCGAGGCGAGCCGGAAACAGGAAAATGCAAGATAAAACTTGAAATCGGGGATGCCATCGCGTCCGGTGCGCTCGGCATAGGCGGCGATGTAATCGTCCTGGTTGGGGATGCCATGGGCCGCGAGGTCGAGTCCGACTAGACCGTTCAGCGACGTGCCGTCATGTGCCAGGCTGAAGGGCATGATGTTGTAGGCAAGATCCGACAGAGGATGACCGAGGGTCGACAATTCCCAGTCGAGAACTGCGATGACCTTCGGCTCGGTCGGGTGCAGCATCAGGTTGCCCATGCGGAAGTCGCCATGCGCGATAGAGACTTCGTCTCCTTGCGGACGGTTCAGGGGCAGCCAACTGATCAACGCGTCCATTGCCGGCATCGGATCGGTCTTGGCCGCTTCGAACTGCCGGGTCCAGCGATCGATCTGGCGGCCGATATAATTTTCCGGTTTGCCGTAGTCACCGAGCGCGGCGGCCTGGTAGTCGACATTGTGGAGCGTGGCGAGAACCTGGTTCATCGAATCATAGATGGTGCCGCGTTCGGCCGGGGTGAAATCGCCCGGCAGCGACGTGTCGTCGACCACCCGGCCGTCCATATAATCCATCACGAAAAACGCGGTGCCGATGACCGCCGGATCTTCACACAGATGGCGCATGACCGGAACCGGGACGCCACTGTCAGCCAGAGCTGCCATGATCCGATATTCGCGCTCGATCAAATGGGCCGAAGGCAGAAGCTTGCCGGGCGGTTTCTTGCGCAGGACATAGCGCCGACTGCCGGCGCTGATGGCGAAGGTCGGGTTCGATTGGCCGCCCTGGAACTGTTCGACCTCGATGCCGCTCCTACATTCGGGCATACCGTTGTCGGCGAGATAACGGGCGAGACGTTGCTCGTCAAAGCGGTGGATATCGGTAACCGGGCCGAGCGTTGCCATCGCGAATGTCTCAGGATGGATCGGTGATCATGCGGCCGCCATCGATGGTGATGGTCTGGCCGGTCAGATAAAGACCTGCCCTGGTTGCCATGGCTGCTGCGAGACCGCCAATATCGTCCGGGTCGCCGAGGCGGCCGAGCGGAGTGATGCGTTCGACTGCCGCCGTTTTTTTCGGGTCCTGCCAGAGTTCCCGGGCAAAATCGGTGCGAATAAGGCCGGGCGCAATGGCATTCACGCGGATGTTGTGAGGCCCCCATTCGACGGCGAGATTACGGACGAGCTGTTGTTCGGCGGCCTTGGAAAGGGAATAGAGGCCGAGGTTCTTGCTGCCTTTGAAGCCGCCGATGCTCGAGATGACGATGACCACGCCGTCCTTGCGTTCGGCCATTTCCGGGCAGACCATGTTGCAGAGCCAGAACACGCTTTTGACGTTAGTGTCCATGATTTTTTCATAGGCGCGGTCATCGGCGTCGAGCATCGGACCGTAGACTGGATTGGTCGCGGCGTTGCAGACTAGAATGTCGATCTTGCCATAAGTTTTGCGGGTGCCTTCGACGAGCGCGGTCAAGGCGTCCTTGCTTCCGATATGACAGGGAATCGCGGTCGCATCACCGCCGGTATCGCGGATGGCCTGGGCGACGTTTTCGCAGGCCTCGGCCTTGCGGCTCGAGATCACGACGCTGGCCCCCATGGTCGCCATGTTTTCGGCGATTGCGCGACCGATCCCCTTGGTGGATCCGGTAATGACCGCGACTTTTCCGGTCAGATCAAACATGCATAGTGACTCCCGTTTGTCAATGCTGACGATAATCTGAATGGTCCGATGGTATAGCACCCCTGACGGTGGGGCACAAATTGCGCGTGGATCCGCGGATCAGGGTCAGTGATAGAATTCCAGGTAGAAACGCACAAGGCCGCGGGGTTCAACCTGATGGGCGACCTCGGGTTCCACGATGCCAGGTTTATCCGTGGACAACAGGATCTCCTCGATCTCGGGCTCAAGGATCCGATACCGCAATGTGCCTTGCGCAATCACGATTCGTGCCCAGGTTCCAGCCCGCGTCCGATGTGATCTCGAAAAACTGTCGGGTATCGATTGCTCGGTAAATTCGCGGGTTCGCGCATAACTGCAAAGTCCGTCGGGGAGCGATTTCATGAGTTTGACTTCTGTTCGGCGTCGGCCGGCGACAGGAGGCACAGTGATCGAGTGTTTCTCAAGGCAAAGGAAAAACATAAACCGCTTATGCACGTGGCTCCGGTGGCACACGATGTTGCCCCCGATGTCGACTATTCCCGGCACGCCAAACGCTACATGTGCGTTTCACCGGAGCCACGTGCATAAGCGATAAACATAATTCTAGCATGGCGAAGAAGGAATTATTTATTATCGAATGAGTCAAGGGTTTCCGGATCGGGTCGTGGTGCGATAATTTGCTGCAAGATCCTGTGGTCTGTCGAGGTGTTGGCAGCGCCTGCGGCGTTGATGTGAGATCAGGGGGCTGGTTCCACTATGGCGTCGTCATTTGTTTTCTTTCATGTCGCAAAACTCTTGTCATGGCCTCGCTGTTTACAGCATGGGATCACCGTGCAGGACCGAGCCGGTGGTATTGACAGGCTAGCTATCGGAAACAACCATGTTCCGATTCTGTTAACGGGCAGTGGGCGAATAATCGGGTCGTGTGGTTTCTGGAGCGGGGTTGCGCGGCACGGATGTTATATCAACCGAATATGAGGGGATCTGTGACAAGATACGAATGTATGTCCTATGTCAGACCGAGCGAACAGGTTTCGGCGGCGCTTGAACTGATATCCGTTCCGGATCTGAAAACGATCGCGGTTTTTCATCCGGATGCCATCCCCCGGACGGTCACGCGCAAAGCCGATTTCGTCAACGCGGTCGAAAAGCGCCTGAACGGCCGTTACCTCCGCAACCTGCTGGGGGCGATGACCGAACTCGAGAAACTGGTGATTGCTGAAACGATCCACAACAATAACGGCGTCCTCAATATACGCAGACTTTCGTCCCGGTTTGGCGAAAATGTCGGGAGGCTTTTTTACTACGTCAGACCCTTGGGACGCCTTCGGCTGCTGATTTATGCCGCGGAACGACACAGTATTCACCAAGTCGTTCCAGACGATCTGCGTGAACGATTGCTTCCCCTCATTCCACCGCCTCCGGGAGAAAATGTCAGGTCCTTCAGAGATCTACCGGTGCACGATCGGCTTGCGGAACCAGGTACGCATGAGTCCAAGGTCGCCAAATTTGCCCAGCGCAATATGGAAGCCGCCGCCATTCGGGATTTTGCCGCAGTGGTACGCCTCATCGAGAACAGCAAGATTTCGGTGGGGTCGAAGACCGGGCAGCCGACGGCGGCCTCAGTCCGTAACATCGCATCGGTTCTGTATGGCGGGGATTTTTATGCCCCGGACATCGACCGGCTCGCCGATCCGGGAGTTGGTTCGATCCGGGCTTTCGCATGGCCATTGCTTCTGCGCACGGCGAAACTGGTGCAGATCCGCGGCAGCAAGCTGGAATTGACAAGAGCGGGTCGCCGGGCGTTGAGCGAGCCGCCAACCAACACGTTGAAACGACTATTGGCAAGCTGGTGCGGAAACAAGCTGTTCGATGAATTCTCGCGCATCGACCTGATCAAGGGGCAGCGCGGCAAAGGGAAACGCGGGATGACAGAACCTGCGCACCGCCGGTGGTCGATTCTTGAGGCGCTCCGGGAGTGTCCGGTCGGCGCGTGGGTCGAACTCGGCGAGTTTTCCCGTTTCATCCGGGCCACCGACAGCAGCTTCGAGGTTACGACCGACCCGTGGAATCTCTATGTCGGGGACAGTCATTACGGCGGCCTGGGACATGTGAGGGGGGAGGCATGGCAGGTCTTCCAGGAGCAATATCTGCTTTGCTTCCTATTTGAGTATATTGCTACGCTGGGTCTGATCGATGTCGTCTACCAGCGGCCTGACGGATCGCGCAGCACTGGTCACACCTTGTGGGCGGCGGATGTTATCGATTCGATGAGTCGCTATGACGGACTTGCCTATTTCCGGCTCAACGCGCTGGGCGCGTATTGTCTGGAGCTTTGCGACAGCTACGAGCTGGCCGAGGTGCCGGTACAAACCCGGATATCCGTCAGAACGAACCTGTCTGTCGAAGTCCAGGATGCTCTCAGCGCCGAGGAGGAATTGCTTCTCGAAAACTATGCGGTCCGGGAATCCGGGAATCTCTGGCGTCTGGATCGCGCACGGATCATTCAGGCCATCGAGAGCGGGGCTGGTGTGGATCAGTTGCGGACTTTCCTGTCCGCGCGCGACGACCAAGCGTTGCCGGATCTGGTCGAAGGCTTCCTGAAACAGGTCGAACGCGACAGTCAAGCCCTCACGGTTCGGGGGCCCGCAGTGATTTTCGATTGCGCCAGTGTCGAGGTCGCGGAGCGGATCGCAGCTGACAAGATCTGCGGAAAACTTTGCCAATGCCTCGGCCGGAAATCACTTGCGATTACCGCTGCCTCGGAGACGAGATTTCGGAATGCGGTCCGCGATCTTGGCCTTGGTTTTTCGGTGCCATAGGCGCCGGACCAGATCGTTGCGCGGCGTCGGCGGTCCGGTTATCCGCGGAAGTGCCCGGCGGCCGGACTGTTTATCGAATGCCAGGATATCGGTGCCCTGGTCTTGTATTCACGTTTGCGCCGTGGATCCGATCGAAGACGTGACGCCTGCGCGTTCGGGTTATCGGGCCGGCTGCGGATGCTGCCGGCTTGCGGACAGGATATGGACTGAAGGATATCGGCGCACGGACCGCTCTCTGCGGGCCGGCGGAAGGACATGGCCGATGCCAGTTTTTTTGAGAGCGCCGGTCGCAGTGATTTTCGGACCGGTTTTCCAGAACCGGAGCAGATAATGTGTATTCATGGGGAAGCGGGATGATGGCGGAAACGGCGACAAAGCGGCCCAATTTCGTGTTGGTTATCACGGATCAGCATCGCGCGGATCATCTCGGATGTTATGGCAACCGGATCGTGCGGACGCCCCATATCGACGGACTTGCTTCGAGCGGCGTTACCTTTGATAAATTTTATGTCGCAACGCCGGTTTGCATGCCGAACCGGGCGGCATTGATGACCGGACGCATGCCGTCGGCCAATGGCGTGCGGCACAATGGTCTGCCGCTTGCGACCGACGCCGTGACCTATGTCGATCTGCTCAAGGCAGCGGGTTATCGCACGGCCCTGATTGGAAAGAGCCACATTCAGAACATGACGGGGCTGCGGTTGGCGGCACCTTCCTCCCCTGACCCGCAGAAGATCGATCCGCCGCCGGCTCTTGCGAATGCCGTCAATCGTGAGATGACGGGACCGGAGTATCAGCGCGAATCCGCGCCGATTTGGCGTTCAGACCCTGACCGCAAGATCGTGATGCCGTTCTACGGTTTCGACCATGTCCGGTTGTGTTCGAATCATGGCGATCAGGTCGAAGGACATTACACTGCCTGGTTTCGGGACCAGGGTGGCGATGCCGCCAGACTGGTCGGTCCCGAGAACGCTCTGCCGGATCAGCAATACACGGCGCCGCAAGCCTGGCGCACCAGAGTGCCGGAGGCACTTTATCCGACCAGCTATATCGCTGAAGAATCACTGAACTATCTCGAGTCGCATGCGCTTGACCATCCCGACGAGCCGTTTTATCTGACGGTGTCGTTCCCTGATCCGCATCATCCTTTCACGCCGCCGGGGCGCTATTGGGGCATGTATAAGCCGGAAGACATCCCGATTCCGGAGACTTACGACGACAAGATCGACGATCCTCTGCCCGGGGTGCCAGAACTCGCCGTGGCAATACGGAATGAGCATCGCAGTCCGACCGGAATATGCCGCGTCAGCCCGTTCGAGGCGCGATCGGCCATCGCGCTGAATTACGGCATGATCACGATGATAGACGATGCTGTCGGCAAGATCCTTGCCAAATTGAAGATGCTCGGGCTGGACGACGACACGGTGATCATCTTTACCAGCGATCACGGTGATTTCATGGGAGACCGCGGCGTTATCTTCAAGTTTGGCATGCATTATCAGGAACTCATCCGGGTGCCCTTCGTTGTTCGGGATCCGGTGTACGGCGATGCCGGCCAACGTCGTTCCAGACTGTCCGGCACGATCGATATCGGCGCAACAATCCTGGCGCGGGCCGGGCTCAATCCGTATTTCGGCATGCAGGGGATTAGCGTGTTTGATGACACGAGAACGCATGCCGGCATGATTGTCGAAGACTACACCGCCAACTATGTGCTCGATCCGAGGGTCGGTGTGCATTTCGCGTCAATGGTGACCGATAGATGGCGCATGACCCGGTACGAATCCGCCGACTGGGGCGAGTTGTATGACTTGCGAAACGATCCTCAGGAGCGGGTGAATCTGTGGGGCGATGCGGCTGCGGCGGCCGAGAAAGCCGAATTGCACATCAGCATGGTGCGCCAACTCTTGAGTCTTCGGGATAAACCGATGGCGCCGCCGGGGCGGGCTTGATGCGTAGCCCGCCCAGTCGGTCCAAGGTCCCCGGGGAATATCTGCAAGTATCTAGTGTCCTGTACGCAAAGTTCGTATTGTTAAGGGGGGGGGTGGTGTCGATTCGGGGGGCATGGTGATGCGACTTTCGGTGGAGATCAAGCTGAGCGCGGACGAGCGCAACGAGCTTGAGCGGCTGGCGCGCGGGCGCAAAGTCTGGCGAGGCCTGTCCGATCGGGCGCACATCGTGCTGCTGGCGGCCGAAGGGCTTACCAATGTGCAGATTGGGAGCGTGCTGGGCGTGACCAGCCAGACCGCCAGGAAGTGGCGCAATCGCTTCGCAGAGCATCGTCTTGACGGGCTTGACGACGAGCCGCGCTCCGGCCGTCCCCGGCGCATCGATGACGACGCCGTGGCCGAGGTGGTGCGCAAGACGCTTGAGGAGAAGCCTCGTGACGCGACCCAATGGAGCACGCGCTCGATGGCGCAGGCGACGGGGTATGCGCCGTCGACGGTCAATCGCATCTGGCGAGCCTTTTCCCTTCAGCCGCACAGGAGCGAGACCTTCAAGCTCTCGGCAGACCCCTACTTCGTGGACAAGACGCGCGACATCGTGGGGCTCTACGTGGACCCGCCGCAGCATGCCATGGTCCTCTGCGTGGACGAGAAATCGCAGGTTCAGGCCCTCGATCGCACCCAGCCGCTGCTGCCGCTGCGCCCGGGGCAGGTCGAGCGGCGCACTCACGATTACAAGCGCAACGGCACGACCTCGCTCTTCGCAGCCCTTGACGTCGCCACAGGCAAGGTCATCGGACAGTGCTATCGGCGCCACCGCAGCGTGGAGTTCCGCAAGTTCCTGGATCACGTCGAGGCCAACGTGCCGCCCGACCTCGAGATCCACATCGTCATGGACAACTACTCGACCCACAAGACGAAGACGATCCGCGACTGGTTCGCCCGGCGACCGCGCTGGCATGTTCACTTCACCCCGACCTCTGCCTCGTGGCTCAACCAAGTCGAGCGCTTCTTCGCCGATCTGACAGAGAAGCAGATCCGGCGCGGGGTTCACCGATCGACCGTCGAGCTGGAGCAGGCGATCACCGGGTACATCGACACCGTCAACGAGGACCCCAAGCCCTTCCGCTGGCACAAGACAGCCGATGAAATCCTGGCGTCCATCAAGCGCTTCTGCCTCAGGACCCTCGAAACCGCTGCAGCCGCAACATCATAACGGTACGAACTTTGGAATCAGGACACTAGTATTACGGGTTGATTCGTTGTCTCTCGCTGCACGGTACCTGCGTGCTACAGGTTAAACAACATGAGAGGGCAGGAGTTCAATAGGTTGTGTACTTTCCTGCGGTAAGACGGTAACGGCGTCAGGAAGGTAGTGCCTCAGTTGATCGGCGCATGAAAGGTCTCCGGAAAACATGTCTTTAGTCGTTGGGATGGAGCCAGCACAACCACATGGTTGAATAAGTCCACATTAAGACGGCGGGCAGGTTTTTCTGACGCATCGTGCACTGATTCAAAGCCATGCTGCAACCTTATCCGGAAATAGTTTTCGGAAAATTCAACCTATATTCTGTCTCAGTCTTAGGGGGACTTGAAGGTGACATCGGATCTCTTAGAGCCTGACCTAAAACTGGTTGGGTGGTCTCGGTGTATCTTCGTGGGTGAACAAACACACTATGGGGGCACATCATGCCTTGGAACGAGACCACCCGGAAGCAGTATAGCCGTAAGACGGAGCGTTACGAAAGCGATCTGACCGATGCCGAGCGGGCCTTGCTGGAACCGCTTCTTCCATCGTCGCGCCGGCTTGGTCGTCCCCGTCAGGTGGACCTGCGCGACGTGGTGAACGCGATTGCCTACATGCTCTGGACCGGGTGCAGTTGGCGGGCATTACCGAAGGATTGTCCGGCGTTTACGACGGTTCAGATCTATTTCTACGCGTGGTCCCGGTCGGGGGTTCTGGAGCAGGTTTGCGTCCGTTTTACGACTCTCGAGCGGCTCCGGTCGGGGCGTAGTGCGGACCCGAGCGCGGCCATCATCGACAGTCAGAGCGTGCCGACGGTCGAAGCCGGCAGCGAGGAATGCGGCTACAATACCGGCAAGACGATCAAGGGCTGCAAGCGTCACCTTGCCGTCGACGTCGACGGCAACACGCCGGCCGCCCAGGTCCATTCGGCGCATATCCAGGACCGGGATGGCGCGCGTCCCTTGTTGCTGGCGTTGCAGGCCGGTCAGAACACGGTGCAGACCGTGTTTGCCGACGGCGCCTGCGGCGGCAACAAGCTGGCAAGCGCGCTCAAGAAAGCGAACTGCCCGATCACTGTGGAGGTCATCGGAAAACCCAAGGATACCAAGGGGGTCGTCGTCATGTCCCGGCGCTGGGTGGTCGAACGCAGCTTCGGAAGGCTGCGCCGCTGTCGGTGCCTCTCCAGAGACTTCGAGCGATCCATCGCCAGCGCCCTCGCTTGGCTCCTGCTGGCTCTAAGCCGTGTTCTCATGCGCCGCCTCGGACGCATGCAAGTCACTGTAACTACTTGACATCATTATGATTCAGACACTTATAGTCACATCTTGTTTTGATTTGTAATAAACCGCTTATGCACGTGGCTCCGGTGACACACGATGTTGCCCCCGATGTCGACTATTCCCGGCACACCAAACGCTACATGTGCGTTTCACCGGAGCTACGTGCATAAGCGGTTATAATAATATACAACCCCGTCTTCGTTAAGGGTTGAGTGAAGCTCAAGGTATGTAGAAACGCCTATTTCGTAACGTTCCTTTCTTTCAGAGAATCCCGTTAAGCACTGAATTGATCCAACAGGTTGCACTGGTCATTTGATATGATAATGGTTGTATGTAGTTCATGAGAGTTGCTCTTGATGAAGTCGTACTGCGCCGATAATCTTGAGAACCGTACGCCTGTCCAACAATTGGGAATTATATACCTACCTTGACGAGAGGTCTCACCGTTCACCACAACGTATTTTCTGCTTGCAAAATGGTGGTTACGGCGCGTTTTCCCGGCCACCGGCATGGGGTCAGGCCCATTGCGACCAATTCGCGTGCAGATCTGCCATTGTCTAGTCAGGTATATAATTCCCAAAAGAAAAGCCCGTTTTCTCCAGCGATTTAATTTCGTTTACGGACCAATTTGTGAAAATGACTTCGCTGTATGTTGCCAAAGCACCGCTCGACCGGCGCTCAAATTTAGCATGGGGTCGCCGTGCTGAACCCGATGGTCAGCCCCGTGAGCTAGCCGTGCCTTAGAGCCTGACCTAAAATTGGTTGGGTGGTCTTGCATGGTGTATCTTGGTGGGTGAACACTCACACCATGGGGGCACATCATGCCTTGGAACGAGACCACCCGGAAGCAGTATAGCCGTAAGACGGAGCGTTACGAAAGCGATCTGACCGATGCCGCGTGGGTCTTGCTGGACCCGCTTCTTCCATCGTCGCGCCGGCTTGGTCGTCCCCGTCAGGTGGATCTGCGCGACGTGGTGAACGCGATCGTCTACAGGCTCTGGACAGGGTGGAGTTGGCGGGCATGACCGAAGGATTGTCCGATGTTTACAACGGTTCAGACCTATTTCTACGCGTGGTCCCGGTCGGGGGTTCTGGAGCAGGTTTGCGCCCGTTTTACGACGCTCGAGCGGCTCCGGTCGGGGCGTAGTGCGGACCCGAGCGCGGCCATCATCGACAGTCGGAGCGTGCCGACGGTCGAGGCGGGCAGCGAGGAATGCGGCGACGATGCCGGCAAGACGATCAAAGGCCGCAAGCGTCACCTTGCCGTCGACGTCGACGGCAACATGCTTGCCGCCCAGGTCCATCCGGCGCATATCCAGGACCGGGATGGCGCACGTCCCTTGTTGCTGGCGTTGCAGGCCAGTCAGAACACGGTGCAGATCGTGTGTGCCGACGGCGCCTATGGCGGCGACAAGCTGGCAAGCGCGCTCAAGGAAGCGAATGGCCCGATCACTGTGGAGGTCATCGGAAAACCCAAGGATACCAAGGGGTTTGTCGTTATTTCCCGGCGCTGGGTGGTCGAACGTACCTTCGGATGGCTGCGCCGCTGTCGGTGCCTCTCCAGAGACTTCGAGCGATCCATCGCCAGCGCCCTCGCTTGGCTCCTGCTGGCTCTAAGCCGTGTTCTCATGCGCCGCCTCGGACGCATGCAGGTCACTGTCACGAATTGATATCATTATGATTCAAACACTAACCAATTTTAGGTCAGACACTAAGAGCACGACCCCTGTTGCGTTTCGGATTCCGAACCGGGCTTACATTCCACAACAGTCGAGGAACTTTAGTTCGGTTGACTTGTCCGGTGTAGAGACGGCTTGCCTGAAGGTCGCCATGGAGCCCGCCGCGCGGATCTGTTCCGACGCTATCCGGGCCTGATTTTGAGGAGGTGCCAAACCAGCAACCCGGCGGTAAGTCCGATGGCCGGCCAGTAAATCTCCGGAGCGACTGCAATCACGGCCACGGCGAGGCCTATTCGTACGACCGTTTCGGTAAGCGAGAGCGGGGCGAGGTCGAAGCGGGCCAGCGCGCTGGCAAGCAGATAGAGCGCGAGAACCAGCCGCGCGCAAAGCCAGGCAATGACGTCCCAGTGGGTCTGCGCGTTATACCCGGCCAGGAAATTGGTCCCGCCGCCTGACGGATCGAGCCGCGCCGCCTTGATCAACAGGAGTTCCGGATAGAAGGCAAAGACGAAGGGAATGGCAAACATCACAATCCCGGCCCGTACGGCGGCAGCAGCCGTGACGATAGGATCCGAACGGGAAATGGATGCGGCAGCGAAGGCAGCGACAGCCACCGGTGGTGTAATGGCGGAGGCGACGGCAAAATAGAAGATGAACATATGCGCGGTGAAGGTCGCGATGCCCAGTCCGACCAGAAGGGGTCCCATGAGTAATGCGACATTGATATAGGCCGGAACTGTCGGCATCCCCATGCCGAGCAGAATCGCCAGCACCATCGTCATGAACAGTGCGGCGAACAGATATACCCCACTTTCGTCGATAGCATGCCCGAAGCTGTTCAGCGCGTAGATTACATCGCGCGCGACATAATTCGACAGGCCGGTGAAATTGATGCAGAAGTCAATGACGGACACCGCCAGAAACATCAGATAGAGCGTGCTGACCAACATGCCGGCATCGGCGAGGGCGCGGACCAAACGGCTTGGCGCAGCGCGGATTTCCCGGTCAAGGAAAAACAGGACCATCAGCAGGGCCGCTGCCCACCAGCCGGCTGAGCCTGCGTCACCGGCAGAGTTCTGGACCAGCTGGAACAACCAGGGCAGATCGGTGGCACGGCAACTGCCGTCGGCGGCAAATTCCGCAACGCCTAACAGCTGTCCGAACGGACCGCATCCCACCGCCTCTTTCGGTGTTATCAGAAGAACGAGGACCAGCAGGATCGGGGCGAAGATCATCATGAGATGAACGACGTCATCCCGCGTCAGGCGCGTCGCTTCGTCGGTGCCGTCATCTGCCCGAATAGCCTGCTTGCGGGCCTGAAACACGACGGTCAGGAACAGGCAACCGAAAAAGGCGATGGCGGGGATGACTGCTGCAACGATCACTTCGCGATAAGGCACCACTGTCATTGCCGACAGCACGAAAGCGGCAACCCCCATGACCGGGGGCATGATCTGTCCACCTGACGACGCTGCGGCCTCTACGCCACCGGCAAAAGGCCGGGCAAAGCCGCGCCGCAGCATCATTGGGATCGTCAGGACGCCGGTGGACAGGACATTGACCACGGGGCCGCCGGAGATTGTTCCAAACATCGCCGAACTTACAATCGCCGCATGCGCCGGACC
Source organism: Thalassobaculaceae bacterium (assembly GCA_963422445.2). Classification (GTDB taxonomy): domain Bacteria; phylum Pseudomonadota; class Alphaproteobacteria; order Thalassobaculales; family Thalassobaculaceae. The sequence goes on along the minus strand of OY729512.2, from coordinate 4,852,199 downwards.
GCCACGCAGCCTTCGGGTCGCCATGAACGCGAGTTTGATCAGTGAGCGGCCGCCAGCCGAAGCGCCGAACAGGCTTCCGAGAACAATGTACGGAAACACCGTATTCATCAGAATGCCCATGAACCGGCCGAGCATGCCCTGCGCGTTGTTCACCAAAACATCCTGGATGTTCGGGCGGCCATCGATCAACTGTCGCGGTTCTCCACCCAGCTTGGTGACGAGGTAGCGGTTGATGTCCTCGACACCCCAGATGTACCAGACCAGAACCGTGAACAATGTATAGACGGCGACCAGAATTGCGACGAGAACCAGCGGCAATCCCCAGACCTTCACGTTGTAGGCGAGGAAAATGGTGATCGCACCGCCGACCACCGGAAAGATCCACACGCCAAGCGTGTTGATGCAGGCGGGGTCGTCAACACTTTCGGGGATCGGCAAACCGTAGAGTTCGGCGAATTCCTTCTCTTCCCGCAAGGCCCGGGCGATCAATGCCGCGCGTTCGCCGGTAGTCTGGTCGATCAGGCAAACGGAATCGATCTCGATCAGATAGGACGCCGAAATGGCAACGGCCATGACCACCAGGGCACCATCCATAAACACGCACCCGACCCGGGACAGCGCGCCCCGCCCGAGGAACGCGCGGACAAAAGAGTGCCGCAATGCCACGATCGTCATCATGATAACGAAGCAGAACGGGAATAGGTATTCGTAGGAGAATTTGCGAATAACCAGATTGTCCGCCCCGAGGACAGTCCGGATCAGCGGCTCAAGCCCTGGAATTGCGGGATGCGTGTTGGTCATCCCGATGATGACAAGGCCGAAACCAAGCGCCAAGGCCAACCGGCTCGCCGGGTCGGGCGCCGTTTCACCTGATGCGGACATCTCTTGTGGCGCACTCATGCTGGCGGGATCGATGCTTGTTCGATCGTGCCGGCATGAGCCGGGTGTCTACCTGACGCAGTCGGGAACGATATATCCAGCATCCTGCCATGCCAGGACTGCGCCCGGATGGTACTTCACCGGATTGGCGCCGCAAAATCCCGACTTGCCCGGATCGAGAACCGCAACGCCGATATTCTTCACATAGGGCGCACGGGCGATCAGCCGGTCAATATTGGCGATGTAGGCTGCGGTCAGTGCTTTGACGAGGTCCACATCCATATCCTTGTGAACCACATCGGCAAAAGCGGTTCCCATGCCCCGGAAGACCCCGTCTTCGGAGACAAGGGTCACACCTTGATCCGGCCCGTAGCCCATGTCGGCTTGCCTGACCACGATCGGCACATTGCCAGGTGCCCTGAGGATGCGCTGGAAGGCATCGCTTTCAAACACCGCCTTCGGCGTCGAGACAATGTTCACCTTGCCTGCCGCAAGAGCGATTGTCACACGTTGTGACGGAAACGTGAGAGGCAAGACGAAGGCATCGACCGAGCCGTCAACAAGAGTTGTTGCAAGCTGGCCCCAATTGGCCTGAACGCCATCATAACCCTTGCCGTCCTTCAATCCGGCGGCGAGCTGGATAGCCTGGCGCGCGTTGACCAGGGCAGCCCCGCGTGGCGGACCGTTGAATACCCTTTTACCGGCGAGATCGTTCCAGGAGCGGATGTTTTCACTCTCATGTGCGAACAGACCAAAGGCGCCGGCATTGTACGGATAGAGTGCTCGCAGATTCGCGGCCAGCGCGGCACCGGCATCACCCAGTTTGGAATAAGGACCGCGGCCCTTGCTCATCAGGAAGCCCAGTATGATCGGCATCGGTGCGATGTCGGTCTTGCCTTCCGCAACATTCTTCACCGAGTTTGTCAGGGTTTGCCCTTCCTGGACCTGAAGGTTGGCAATACCAGCCTCACTGGCGATTTCCGCCATGTGAATGATTGAAAGATGTGGTGAATTGCCCGGGCTCGACGCTTCCGCCGAGAGGTTGACCTGACCAAAGGCCGATGCTGAGAAGACGCAGCAGGCTGCAAGTGTGGACAAGCCACGCAGTGTGGATTTTGCGAGCATATTCATTGAACCAATATCTCCCTCTCCGTTCGTCGCGGCGTTTGCCGACGACAGTCCGGGCAACGTTCCGTGTCACCTTAGCAAATCAGACACAAGATTAACATCAAACTGTCACCGAGTGTCGGTAGATTTTCCATCGTATCCTCAATCACGGAGTTCGACAGCGGACAGCATCCATCGGTTGTATTCTTTGACAGACAGCCGGCCGATGCTTTCTGGAAGCATTGTGGTTACAGTCCGGCCGGCGAATCAATCAACCTGGCCCGGGAAGGGGATAGACGGATGAACAATGAGACAAGCCCCCGATTGAACCGGGTGCTCGTGACCAATGACGACGGCATTGATGCACCGGGTCTTGTGATTGCGGAGGACATTGCATCGGGTATCGCCCGCGAGGTCTGGACCGTCGCACCGTTGACCGATTACAGTGGGGGTTCGCGTCAGATCAATCTGCACCGACCATTGCGCCTCCAGACACACGGTGAACGCCGGTTCTCGCTCGACGGGTCACCGGCCGACTGCGTGTTTGTCGGTCTTGGTGCCGTTCTGACCGGGATCCGCCCTGATCTCGTGATCGCCGGGGTCAATGCTGGTGTGAATATTGGTGGTGACGTTGGTTTTAGTGGCACTGTCGGCGCTGCAATGACCGCCAAAAGTCTTGGAATACCCGCAATTGCGCTCAGCCAGGCTTGGAAAGGACTGCGGGACGACATTCCCTGGCAGGCGTCCCGGGTCTGGCTTCCCTGGATTGTCACCCGATTACTGGACAGCGCCTGCTGGCCCTGGGAGTTTGTGCCGAACGTCAACGTTCCGGCCGCCGAGCCTGACCGTATCACTGGTTTCGAGGTGACGCGGCAAGGTCATTCCGCGGTTCTCGTTCCGACGGTCGAAGGCCGGGTCGATCTGCGCGGATTTGACTACTACTGGATCTATATGCAGAAAGTGAATGACAAACCGGAACCCGACGAAGACATCGCGGCATTACGCCGCGATGCAATTTCCGTGACGCCGCTTGGGCAAGATATTACCGACGCGGCAGGGATCGCCGCCCTTGCCGAAAGTGCCGCTAATACGAGGCGTCAATCGAGATAGAGCGCGATTGATTCGGCGACGCAGGCCGGCTTGTCCTCATCCTCGATTTCGACCGTCGTCTGGTACATGACCTTGACGGTCGTCTCATTGGTGCGTTCGGCGCTGCGCAGGCTGACCCGGCCGCGAACCCGCTTGCCGGCCTTGACCGGCGCCATGAATCGGACCTTGTCGAGGCCGTAATTGATGCCGGCGCTACGTGGCAAATATTCCAGCGTATCGGCGATCAGGCGTGGGACCAGCGACAGAGTGAGGTGACCATGCGCGATCGGTGCGCCATATGGCGATTCCCGTTTTGAGCGCTCGACATCGACATGGATCCATTGATGATCACCGGTTGCTTCAGCAAAGGTGTTGATCTGGGCCTGGCTTACTTCATGCCACCCGCTGACGCCGATTTCTTGGCCGATTTCGGCCTGAAGCGTCTCGAAGCTATCGAATTGCCGTGGTTCTGTTCGTTCGGTCATTGGGTTGGATCTTCAGATACACGCACAACAAGCTTGCCGAAATTCCGGCCTTTCAACAATCCCATGAATGCCTCCGGGGCGTTTTCCAGTCCGTCGACGAAATCCTCCCGGTACCGCAGCGCGCCGCTCGCAATCCATCCGCTGACGTCTTTTTCGAAATCGGGGAAACGGTTCCATCGATCAGTGATGATGAATCCCTGAATCTTCAGCCGGTTGGTGAGGATGGAGCGCATCAGGGTTGGCAGATGATCGGGCCCGGGAAAACCGCCGACATGACTGTAGCGCGAGATCAGGCCGCAAACCGGGATCCGTGCGAATGGGTTGAGTAGAGGAAAGACCGCGTCGAACACCGCGCCGCCAACATTTTCGAAATAGACGTCGATGCCCTTTGGGCAGAGCGCTTCGAGGTCCGCGGCAAGAGTTTCGCTGCGATGGTTGAGGCAGGCATCGAACCCGAGTTCGTCGGTTACATGGGCGCATTTTTCGTTCGAGCCGGCGATACCGATGACCCGGCAGCCCCTGATGCGGCCGATCTGTCCGACAATCGAGCCGACTGCGCCGGAGGCCGCCGCTACGACCAGAGTTTCACCTTCCTTGGGCTCGCCGATATCGAGAAGCCCGACATACGCCGTCATGCCGGGCATACCAAGAATGCCGACCGCGGTCGAGATCGGTGCGAGCGACGGGTTGACCTTGCGGACCCCGGCACCGTCGGAGATCACATGGGTTTGCCAGCCGAACATGGCGTTCACGATGTCGCCGGGGCTGAAACGGGCATTGCGCGACACGACGACTTCGGCGACCGTGCCGGCGCCCATGACCTCCCCGATCGCGACCGGTGTGGCATAGGATTTGGAGTCGTCCATTCGGCCGCGCATATAGGGATCAAGCGACTGGTAAATGATCCGGCACAGCATTTCACCGTCGCCGGGTTCCGGCAACTCGACGGTCGCGATCTCGAAATTACCGGGTTTCGGATCGCCGACCGGCCGGGCGGCAAGGCGCACTTGGGTGCTGGTAACGGGCATCTGGTTCTCCTGCTGTGACTACGCGACAGGTCAGCGAGTCCGATTGTTGAAATGATGCTGGATGATGGCCCAAATTCGCTCGGCGATCCAGAGTCCAAACAACGTATAGATGATCACTGCGGGGATCCGGAGGTCATGGAGCCAGGTGCCGCGAAGAAGGTCCGCTGCTGGCGGCCACAAGAACCAGAGTCCGGCGCCAATACCGCCGGCATAACAGAGACCGATGATGCGGCGGACCATATTTGACACCTCAAGGCTCCTGCAGGCTGGCAGGGTCAACCCGGAATATCAGAAGGTTGTCGCGTCGCCGGACCTCGCCCTCGAGAGAGACATAGTGCGAGACCTGATCCAGGAATGTCTCGGGAATCGGTCCGCCGTCAGGGCCAGCGAGCAAGAGCAGGTCTGCCGGCGCGTTGTCACGATAGACCGCAAACATCGGCGGAATGCCCCCCATCAGGCAGAGTCCGGCGCAGGCTTTGTGCACCTTGCCCTGGCCCGGGCGCATGGCGCCGAGATAGCATTTAGAGTCGATAATCTCGCCGCGGAGCCGCTGCCGTCCGAGCGAAAGTTCCATGGCTGGCTCAAATCCATCGAGCATCCGCGGTTTCGTGGCCTTGCGGATCGACCTGCCGCCTCCGACCTGGAGCATCATGGTCTTGTCCCGGATGATGAAGATGCCACGAATGTCGACCGGCTGGCCGATGAATCTGCTGGCCCTGCCCAGGATGCCGCGTTTGCCGCGGCCGGAGAGGACAATGCTGCGCGCCGTTTCACCATCTTTTTGTGGTGCCACCCTCAACACCGGATAGGGTTGCAAGTCGATAAAGCCGGTCAGGAGCTGGCGCCCCATGCCAAAGGCCATCCGGCCGGATCCCGGATCCGGTTGAGTCAGGGCAATTGCCAGCCCGGCGCCGATTGCAAGGCCGACAATGATGACCGTGCTGATTGCAAGAAAGGCGATGAGCGGGCGGGGTATCGGCAGGTAGCCGACAAAGAACGCGGGTCGGCTCGTGTCCTTCGCCATCACGACGATCCTTCAAGTACGATCGGTTCGCTGGCGGTGCCCAGTGGCAAGGGTCTGGGATCGAGCAGGATCACATCGCCATCGCGCCGAACCCGGTAGATTTCGACTTTTTCGGTGAACGGTGCCGGCGCCTTTCCGCTTGCCGGGCAATACTGATAGCCGTGCCAGGGACAGGTGACGAGGCCATCGATGATTCGGCCTTCCGACAGGGGGCCATTCTGATGGCGGCAGGCATTCGAGATGGCCGAGATCCGGTTGCCGGAACGGAACAGCGCCGCCCGTTCGCCATTCGGCAACAGAACGGCGATGCCGCGGTCGACTGCCACATCGGCGATCTGGGCCGCGACAATCCACGGGGTCTCGTCGCCGGGTATCGACCGTGCCGGGCCTGACGGCCGGGCGGTATCGGCCCGATATTCCTTCACCGCGGCGGCGAGATGCAAGGCAATGACAAGCAGCAGGCCGGCGCCGACGAGGAGGGGATAGATCAGGCTGTGGTCGCTTTGGAGTACACCGAGCACGACATGCATCGCTAGCAATCCGAATGCGACATAGACTGCCATATGAATGGCTTTCCAGACCGGTGCGCCGATGAAGTCGAGCCAGAAGTCATGACTGGTTGCAGCCATGACAAAAAGAATCATCAGTGCGGCGAGTCCGAGATATTCGAAAGGGAAACCGGAAAAGGAGGTGAAAGCGGTGTTTCCGACCAGGACGGCGACATATTTGTCGATCGGACTGAACGCCTGATACCAGCTGATGACATACCAGGCGTGGGCCACGGCTATGAAGAACATGGCGACACCAAAATGCCGACGATTGTAAAGCAGTGGCAGAAAGCGCCGGTCAAGACGTGCCAGAGGGCCGATGATCAGGACGATATGCAGCATGATGTAGGCGCACGACCCGAAGGCCCGCATCCGCAGTTCAGCGCCGCCAACTGGACGGACATCGAGCCAGCCCGGTGCGAAGCGCAGAAACAGCAGGATATAGACCGTGATGCTGGCGACCAGGACCAGGTCGTAGACCAGTTTGTTGCGATTCCACTGAACCGGACGAAAGGTGACCGTCATTGCCGGCCTCCGCCATCCAGCGGAGCGATTTCGACCGGAACCGGCTGTTTGATGACCAGCCCCGCGCCAAAGCCCAGGGCGAGCAGAATTGCCAGTGCCAGCCAGATCCGGAAATGCGCCTGTCGATGGGGCTGTTTCATTTTCCGTGACCTGCGCGTTCAAGCATGATCCAGCGCCACAGAACCAATGGCCAGAGGCCCACGATGCCGGGCAGGATCAGCAGACGGAAAAGCCATGACTCGCGTGATTCCGGGGATATCCGGTCGAGTCCCCAGATCAGGAAGATCGCGGCCACGATCAGTCCGATGGTTGCATAATGCTGAATGCAGGCGAGAACCGACTCGGCATTCGCTATCGCGTCCTGACGCAGCATCGGATCTAGCCTTTGCCGGTCACCGGAATCAACGCCCCGGTCATGGCAGTCGCCGCATCCGATAACAGGAACAGTATGACATCGGCGAGGGCTGCCGGTGTAACCCAGCGACTGCGGTCGGCATCCGGCATGGCGTCCCGGTTTTGCGGCGTATCGATCGTACCGGGCATCACGCAGTTCACCCGAACGCCAGTCGCCTTGACCTCGGCCGAAAGGCTTTCCGTCAGGCGCATGATGCCGGATTTTGACGCCGCATACGCCGAAATCCCGCTTGGCGCCTTCAGCGCCGCCGTCGCTCCGATCAGAACGATGGCGCCGTCGCCCCGTGCCGTCATGCCTGGCAGGGCCGCCCGGCATATGTTGAAAGCGGTCTGAACGTTCATCGCAAACATTCGTTGCCAGGTTTCGTAGGAATCATTCGCGATTTCGGCGAATGCGAAACCGCCGACCGTCGAAACTATGCCATCGATCCGGCCGAACCGGGCGACCGCCTGGGCCACGCAATCGTTGGTCGCCGCCGGATCGGTCAGATTGACACCGTCAATGATCGACACGGAATGATTGCCGCCGAAATCGCGTTCGAGGGTGTTGCGGCCGCGGCAGGCCAGGACCGCCCGTGCCCCGGCGACGACCACGCCCCGGGCGACCGCGCTCCCGAGATTGCCGTTCGCACCGGTCACAATTATGACCTTGCCTTCGAGTCCCTGCACGGTTTCGCCTCCCGATATCTTCACTGCGTCCCGGATGATCATTGTATGATAGATTAGGCCGCGTCATAAGAAATTTTCGTCAACGGGATGACGGCCGCAGGAGGACTGTCATGGAAATGATTGATCTGAGCAGAGAGATACATCATCGCACGCCAGCCCATCCGTCACATCCGCCGGTGATCGTGACGGTGTGGAACGATCACCAGGAAATCAAGCAGGCGGGCGACACCCGTTTCACGTCGAAATCGCTGTCGCTTTCGTTGAGCGATCATTCGGCGACGCATGTTGACGCGCCGTGTCATTTCAATCCGGCCGGCGATGCCCGATCGATTGATCAGGTGCCGCTCGAGGATTTCTACACCGAGGCGATTTGCCTCGATCTTTCGGATGTATCGTTGCGCCATGAGATCACGGTTCCGGAGATGGAGGTGGCGCTGATCCGGTCCGGTGAGGAGATCCGGCCGCGCGATACGATCCTGCTTCACATGGGAGTGAACCAGCGCTTGTTTGGCACGCCAGGTTACCAGCATGACTTTCCTGGTCTGCATGTCGACTCCGTGCACTGGCTTGCCGATCGCGACATCCTCATGTTCGGGGTCGAGGCGGTCAGTCCGGCACCGGAAGGAGAGCCGAATTTCAAGGCTCATCTCGCCTGCGCCGAGCGTGGCATTACCCATATGGAATGCCTGGTAAACTTGGAGAAGCTGGTGGGACGGGGGCGATTCCGGTTCATTGGATTTCCGCTGAAGATCAGAGGCGGAACCGGGAGTCCGATCCGGGCTGTCGCAATGTTCGAGTGATCCTGACCTCGGAACCGGATGCGGGCGCGGGAGGGGGGAGAGAGAGAACCAACCGCCGAAGGGCGTCCTTGATCGCTTCCTGTCCCGCAAGCGATCGGGCGGTGCAACCCGTTTCGTATCCGGCTGTTAGCTCGATCGGCGCTTGAGCGGCAGCGTCCGCCGTGTACCTGAAGGAGCGGGTTCCGTTCCGTCGCGCGGTTTCCGGGTGTCACAATAGGAAGCACATGGGAACCCCGCAATGCACCCCGCGTCCCGGCGGCGGGGGTAACAAGGCGTGGTGCACGGTGCAAGTGGCCGACGGCATTCTTCCACGGTGATCCCACGCTGTAAACAGCGAGTCCATGACAAGAGTTTGGCGACATGAATTCTTGCCCAGTTCGGAGTCCGAAACGCAACAGGGGTCGTGACAGGTGAGGCCCTCCAATGAGGAATAGTGTATCGGAGAAGAGGCTGGCCGGCCGGCGCTGCAGGTGGTTACCCAAGGTCTGGTGCGGACCGAGGTCGTTTGGTTCACCTTCGCATCCGACCGGGCGCGCTGCGCGGGCCGAACCTTCACCGACCGTCAGCGCATCAAGCGCAGGGCGGCCAATCGGGGCCGGCGCTCCGTGATGTTGCCGCCGGGCGAACGCCTTGCGGTGCTATCCGCCATGATGGCTGTCGAGACCGAGACGCCGTAATGGGTTGGACGGAAGATTTCGCCGCCTCTACCGAGGCCTTCACAGGCTTGGGGCCGGGGCTGTTGCGCGCCTGGCCACGGCGCTCATCGAGACGACTGCGGCGCTTGAACAGGACAAGACCGCGCTCGACAGCGCTGCCAGCAGCAAGCCGCCGTCCAGCGATGGTCTGAACAAGAAGACCACAACACCGAAGCGCACACAGAGCCAGCGCGGACCGTCGGCGAAGCCGAGCGGCGGCCAGCTGGGCCACACACAGGACCGACCCTGAACCCGACCGCGATCCCGAACTAGTGTCCTGATTCCAAAGTTCGTACCGTTATGATGTTGCGGCTGCAGCGGTTTCGAGGGTCCTGAGGCAGAAGCGCTTGATGGACGCCAGGATTTCATCGGCTGTCTTGTGCCAGCGGAAGGGCTTGGGGTCCTCGTTGACGGTGTCGATGTACCCGGTGATCGCCTGCTCCAGCTCGACGGTCGATCGGTGAACCCCGCGCCGGATCTGCTTCTCTGTCAGATCGGCGAAGAAGCGCTCGACTTGGTTGAGCCACGAGGCAGAGGTCGGGGTGAAGTGAACATGCCAGCGCGGTCGCCGGGCGAACCAGTCGCGGATCGTCTTCGTCTTGTGGGTCGAGTAGTTGTCCATGACGATGTGGATCTCGAGGTCGGGCGGCACGTTGGCCTCGACGTGATCCAGGAACTTGCGGAACTCCACGCTGCGGTGGCGCCGATAGCACTGTCCGATGACCTTGCCTGTGGCGACGTCAAGGGCTGCGAAGAGCGAGGTCGTGCCGTTGCGCTTGTAATCGTGAGTGCGCCGCTCGACCTGCCCCGGGCGCAGCGGCAGCAGCGGCTGGGTGCGATCGAGGGCCTGAACCTGCGATTTCTCGTCCACGCAGAGGACCATGGCATGCTGCGGCGGGTCCACGTAGAGCCCCACGATGTCGCGCGTCTTGTCCACGAAGTAGGGGTCTGCCGAGAGCTTGAAGGTCTCGCTCCTGTGCGGCTGAAGGGAAAAGGCTCGCCAGATGCGGTTGACCGTCGACGGCGCATACCCCGTCGCCTGCGCCATCGAGCGCGTGCTCCATTGGGTCGCGTCACGAGGCTTCTCCTCAAGCGTCTTGCGCACCACCTCGGCCACGGCGTCGTCATCGATGCGCCGGGGACGGCCGGAGCGCGGCTCGTCGTCAAGCCCGTCAAGACGATGCTCTGCGAAGCGATTGCGCCACTTCCTGGCGGTCTGGCTGGTCACGCCCAGCACGCTCCCAATCTGCACATTGGTAAGCCCTTCGGCCGCCAGCAGCACGATGTGCGCCCGATCGGACAGGCCTCGCCAGACTTTGCGCCCGCGCGCCAGCCGCTCAAGCTCGTTGCGCTCGTCCGCGCTCAGCTTGATCTCCACCGAAAGTCGCATCACCATGCCCCCCGAATCGACACCACCCCCTTAACAATACGAACTTTGCGTACAGGACACTAGGTCGCGGATCACGATCCGTCTGGCTGCGCCGGGTGTGGCGGCGCGCTGACGGAGACCGACCGTCACGGTGCGCCGGTCTGCCGGCAGGTCTTCGACTGGGGATTTCATACATAGGTCGACTTCCCCGCTCTGACCCGCCAAGCTGATCCTCGCAAATTACAACATGGGCTCTCGCTCCGTCGGGTCGACCGCTGGATAGAACAGCCCTGGGGAACCTCTGAAAAACTCTATCGCCTCCTGTTTGAAGCATTTCGAACTTCAAAAATCAACCTGATTCCTCTCGAATCTAAGCGGTATTTAGTATAGAATATCGCCATGTAGTTTGATGATAGAGAAGGAGAATTCCATGGCTCGCAACCCCCGGTTCAGTTCCAGAAAGGAATCAGCCTCAACGAGTTCCTTTCGCTCTATGGAACCGAGGACCAATGCTTCGACGCCCTGTCCCGATGGCGCTGGCCCAACGGGTTCGTGTGCCCGAACTGCGGCCACGACCGAGGCTGCCAGTTGACCACACACAAGCTCCAGCAGTGCTATCGCTGCAACCGCCAGACCTCCATGACCGCCGGCACCATCTTCGAGGCCACCAAGCTGCCCCTGACGGTGTGGTTCCATGGCATCTCCTTCATGATCCAGGACAAGAAAGGTGCATCGGCGATGACGCTGCACCGCCAACTCGGCATCTCCGACAACGCCGCATGGCGCATGCGCCACACGCTGATGCAGGTGATGTATGGAGCGCGGCCGCGAGCATGTGCTCGGCGGGTTTATCCAACTCGACGACGCCTCCCTCGGGGGCGAGCGCAGCGGCGGCAAGCGCGGACGTGGGCACCGGGCAAGACCCCTTTCGTGGCCGCGGTCGAGACCCATGAGGCGGGACATCCGCAGCGGGTGACGCTCACCGTGGTCGAGGGCTTCCGTCTTACCGAAATCGCCGCCTGGGCGCAGCAGCACCTGAGCCCGGGCACGCAGGTGCTCTGCGATGGGTTGGCTGCTTCAATGGCGTGACCGCGGCAGGCTGCGTTCATGAGCCGATGGTGACCGGCGGCGGGAAAGCCGCGGTCGAGCGCCCCGAATTTCGATGGGTGAACACGATCCTCGGCACCATCAAGAACGCTTTGCGCGGCACCTACCATGTGATTCGACCCCAATATGCGCAGCGCTATCTGGCGGAGTTCGAGTACCGGTTCAATCGTCGCTTCGACCTGCCTGACATCATCCCCAGACTGGTCTACGTGGCGCTGAGGACGCCGCCGATGCCGGAGCGGCTGCTCAAGTTACACTTAGCTTGAGTGATAATCAGGAAAATCAATGAGTTATCGTCGAGTCGAGAGCCCGATAAGGATTTTCAGAGACTCCTGAGGAATAAATCGGACCTTCCCTGGAACCAAGGGTGCTTGGCGGCGTGTCCTCACGAGCGTTCAGCGCAAGTAACAGGGGCGAACCCGGATGGCTCGGGCGATCACGCATCGTTTGGAATCGTCAGATATCGAGTTCTTCGACGAAGCGGGCGTTTTCCTGGATGTAGGCGTAACGTAACTCCGGTTTATTGCCCATCAATGTCATGACGGTTTTCTCGAGGTCTTTCCTTTCGAGTTCATCCGGATCCGGGAACGCGCCATTGGCCTTCGGCGGAATGCAGACTTTCAATAAGGTGCGTTTGTCCGGCGCCATGGTGGTTTCGCGCAACTGCGCTGCCGGCATTTCGCCCAGACCCTTGAACCGGCTGATCTCGATTTTGCCGCGGCCGGTGAATGCTTCGGAGATCAGAGTGTCTTTGTGAGCGTCATCGCGGGCATAGAGGGTCTTGCCGCCTTGGGTGATCCGGTAAAGCGGCGGGATCGCGAGATAGAGATGGCCGTTCTCCACGAGGGGGCGGAACTCACGGTAGAAGAACGTCATCAGCAGCGAGGCGATATGGGCACCGTCAACATCGGCATCGGTCATAATGATGACTTTCTCGTATCGCAGGGCTTTTTCGTCATAGCGTTCGCCGAACCTGCAGCCGAGAGCCTGGGCAAGATCCGTCAGTTCCTTATTCGAGCGAAGTTTTTCTACAGAGGCGCTGGCGACATTCAAGATCTTTCCGCGTAACGGAAGAATGGCTTGTGTTGTCCGGTCACGCGCCTGTTTGGCCGACCCGCCCGCCGAATCGCCTTCAACCAGGAAGATTTCCGTGCCGTCCGTGCCCGTGCGGCTGCAATCCGTCAGCTTGCCGGGTAGGCGGAGTTTGCGGGTCGCCGATTTTCGGCTGACCTCCTTTTGTTGCCTGCGCCGAATCCGATTTTCGGCTCGTTCGACGACCGTTTCGATCAACGCATTGGCGGTATCTGGGGCGCCGGACAGCCAGTGATCGAAATAATCCTTGACTGCCAGTTCGACCATGCGGGTGGTTTGCGGACTAACCAGCCGTTCCTTGGTTTGCCCCTGGAATTGCGGATCGCGCACGAACACTGACAGCATGACGCAGGTGCCGGCCATGACGTCGTCGGCTGTCGCCTGATTGATCCGTTTCGCGTTACCCGAAAGCTCGCCATACGCCTTGATTCCCTTGAGCAGCGCGGCCCGGAACCCGCTCTCATGTGTGCCGCCATTTGGCGTCGGTATCGTGTTGCAATAGCTGTGAAGGAAGCCGTCGTCCCGATCGTCCGGCCAAGTGACAGCCCATTCGACATGTTCACCACTGCCATTGCGAACATCGCCAGCAAAGATCTGACCGCCGATCAGCGTACGGTCGCCAACGGTACTTGACAGGAAGTCTGCCAGACCGCCGGGATAGTGAAGGATGGCGGTGACGGGTGTCTCGTCCTTGCCGGAGATTAGTTCGGGCGTACAGGACCAGCGGATCTCGACGCCTTTGAACAAATAAGCCTTCGATCGTGCCAGGCGATAGATTGTCGCCGGACTGAAGCGCGCGGCCTCGCCAAAGATCTCGGGGTCGGGATGGAACTGGATCGCCGTGCCGCGGCGGTTGTTGACGGCGCCAGCCCGCAGCAGCGCGCCGAGCGGGACGCCTCGCGCGTAGGATTGGGTATACAGCTGTTTGCCACGGGCTACTTCGACATTGAATCGGTCGCACAAGGCGTTGACCACTGAGACCCCGACGCCGTGCAAGCCACCGGATATGCTGTAGACCTTGTCGGAGAATTTGCCTCCGGCATGCAATGTCGTGAGGATGACCTCAAGTGCGGATTTCTCCTTGAATTTGGGATGAGGATCGACCGGAATGCCGCGGCCGTTGTCCCGGATGCTTACCGTCATGTCCGCGGTCAGTTCGATTTCGATGCGGCTGGCGTGACCGGCGACGGCTTCGTCCATGGCGTTATCGAGAACTTCCGCAACCAGATGGTGCATTGCCCGTTCGTCCTTGCCGCCGATATACATCCCCGGCCGACGGCGCACCGGTTCCAGACCTTCCAGAACTTCGATGTCCTTTGCAGAGTAGTTCGCCGGGTTCGCATCTTCCGCAGCCTTGAATAGATCTGTCATTCTGGGTTCCGTTGCAATGTCCATAAAGTCTTGCAGAAGAGAGATTCCGAGAATATCGTCTTCGAAAAATTTTACAAGATGTTGTATGTTGATCGGCCGATGTCACAGTCGGCCTTGTCCGACGGACACGACAGTGAATTCACTGATCAACTGGACCGGCAGCGGGCTGGCAAAACGATGCGAACGAGCTGTTTCATGACTGATGACTCCTCTGGCGATGCCGTCCTGATCGACGAGGTTGACGGCACGATTTACCCGCTTGACGTGCCGCGTTGGCGTTCCGACACCGGCAATACGTTACGGGTTTCCGACCTGCCTGGCATCTCACGAAACCGGATCGATCATAGCGAACGTTCAATCTGGCGTTATCGTGCGGCGTTGCCTCTCATTGTACCGGATCCGGTCAGTCTGGGGGAGGGCTGCACGCCTCTGGTTCGGCGCCAGTTTCGCGGCAATGATGTTTGGTTCAAGCTCGACTGGATGATGCCGACCGGATCCTTCAAGGACCGTGGCGCATCGGTCATGATCTCTATTCTGCGGCAGCAGGGGGTCAGGGAACTGGTCGAAGACAGTTCCGGCAATGGTGGTGCCGCGATTGCCGCCTACGGGGCTGCCGCCGGTCTCAAGACGCATATCTTGGCGCCGACTGGAACGGAGGCGTCGAAGATCGGGCAGATCGCGGCGCTGAATGGTCAGATCCGGCTGATCCCGGGGCCACGAGAGGCAACCGGGGCGGCGGCGCTGGCAATGGCGGAAACGGTGTTTTATGCCAGCCATAACTGGCATCCGTTCTTCATTCAGGGCACCAAGACACTCGGTTACGAACTCTGGGAGGATCTGGGGTTTCGCGCCCCCGACAATATCGTTATTCCGACGGGAGCCGGCAGTAACGTCCTTGGCTGCGACCTCGCGTTTCGTGAGTTGCTGGCGGCTAGTGAAATCGAACGCCTGCCGCGGCTGTTTGTCGTGCAGCCGGCCAATTGCGCGTCGATCGTTGCCGCGGTGACTGCAGGTGCCGATGATCATGTCAATTGCAGGATTGCTCCGACGATTGCCGAGGGAACGGCGATCAGACGGCCGATCCGGATCAAGGCGGTGTTGGCGGCAATCAGAAGATCGTGCGGTGGCGCAGTCAGCGTTTCCGAAGACTCGATCCGTTCAGCCGCGCTTGCTCTTGCGGGTGACGGCTTGTTCGTCGAGCCAACCAGCGCCATTGCAGCCTGTGGTTTCGAGCTGTTGTGTCGCGGTGGCGCTATTGATGAGCGGCAGACGACAGCGGTTATCCTGACCGGGAGCGGGTTGAAGGCACCATCCTTCTATCAGGTCACGCAGGAATCCGGGTCATCTGGCGCCTGACCGGAACGCGGACGGACCGCCCAAGGGTGGCCCGTCCGTTTTCATCGGGACGGAGCGAGCTCAGACCGAATAGTACATCTGGAACTCGATCGGATGCGGGGTCTGCTCGAAGGCGAGCACCTCTTCCATCTTGAGTTCGATATAGGCGTCGATCTGGTCGTCGTCGAACACGTCGCCGGCCGTCAGGAAGGCCCGGTCCTTGTCAAGCGCATCCAGCGCCTCGCGCAGCGACCCGCACACCGTCGGGATATCAGTGAGTTCTTCCGGCGGCAGGTCGTACAGATCCTTGTCCATCGGTTCTCCTGGATGGATGCGGTTCTGAATGCCGTCGAGGCCGGCCATCAACATCGCCGAAAACCCGAGATAAGGATTGCTCGCGGCATCCGGGAAACGGACCTCGACCCGCTTTCCGTTCGGACTGTTGACATGGGGAATGCGACAGGACGCAGAGCGGTTGCGTGACGAATAGGCCAACAGCACCGGTGCCTCAAACCCCGGAACCAGCCGCTTGTAGCTGTTGGTGATCGAGTTGGTGAACGCATTGATAGCCCGAGCGTGTCGCATGATACCGCCGATATAGTAAAGGGCCGTGTCCGAGAGGTCGGCATAGCCCGATCCTGCGAATATCGGGCTGCCGCCCTTCCAGATCGACTGGTGGACATGCATGCCGGAACCGTTGTCGCCGGCGACCGGTTTTGGCATGAAGGTTGCCGTCTTGCCATAGGTCGCGGCGACCTGATGGACCACGTATTTGTAAACCTGCAGATTGTCTGCGGTCGCAATCAGCGTGCTGAACTTCACGCCGAGTTCATGCTGCGACGGAGCGACTTCGTGATGGTGTTTTTCCACCTCGACACCCATTTCTTCCATGACCGCGAGCATCTCGCTGCGCAGATCCTGTTCGGAATCGACCGGTGGTACCGGGAAATAGCCACCTTTCACGCCGGGGCGATGGCCAGGATTACCTTCTTCGTAGTCGCGGGCGCCGTTATACGGGCCTTCCATGCTGTCGACTTCGTAATAGGCCCGGTTCATCTGGACGTCGAATTTGACGTCGTCGAACACGAAGAACTCGGCTTCAGGCCCGAAAAACGCCGTATCGCCGATTCCGAGGCTTTCCATGTAGTTGACCGCCGCCTTGGCCGTCGAGCGCGGGTCGCGGTTGTAGGGCTGGCCGGTGATCGGGTCGAGGACGTCGCAGAACAGGATCAGCGTCGTCTGGGCGAAAAACGGGTCGACGGTGGCGCGCTCGAGATCCGGCATCAGGCACATGTCGGATTCATTGATCGCCTTCCAACCGGCGATAGACGAACCGTCGAACATGAAACCTTCGGCCAGCGACTCCTCGTCCACTGTTGAAATCGCCTGCGTAAGATGCTGCATCTTGCCTCGCGGATCGGTGAACCGCAGGTCGACGAAGCGAACATCTTTTTCCTCGATCAATTCCATGATCTTGCTTGCGTCTGTCATTCTCTTCATTCCTCATTTCGGAGTTTGTCGGGTTGTCTGTTCAATCCGGCGCCGTGGTACCAGGGCGATGGCGATCACAACGCGTCGGGCCCGGTCTCACCGGTGCGGATGCGAATCACCTCCTCAACAGGGGAGACGAAGATCTTTCCATCCCCAATCCGCCCGGTTTGGGCGGCCTGCTGGATCGCTTCCACGGCCCGGTCAATTAGGTTGTCTTCTATGACGACCTCGATTTTGACCTTGGGCAGGAAAT
This sequence comes from Thalassobaculaceae bacterium, assembly GCA_963422445.2. Taxonomy (GTDB): domain Bacteria; phylum Pseudomonadota; class Alphaproteobacteria; order Thalassobaculales; family Thalassobaculaceae. The sequence continues at coordinate 4,834,918 of OY729512.2, read as the reverse complement.
CGACGACATATTCCGCGCCCTGGTAGAGTTCCGTATGGCCCTTCTGCCGTCCGAAACCCTTGGCCTCGATGACCGTGATTCCCTGGATTCCGACCTCGTGTAGGCATTCCTTCACTTCATCGAGCTTGAATGGCTTGATGATTGCTTCGATCTTTTTCATCTGCCTGTGCCAATGTCTTTCATGTGGCGGATTCATCTTCCTACAAGCACGCTGCGTGCCAAATTGCAATCCCGAAGATAGAACTGCAAAAACAAACAGTTACAAATTCGGTTTGGCCGATACTCGCGTCCTGTTTGCCCAATGAACGGGCAAGTGCCTGGAATTTGTCCAGAATGTTGCTGCAAGCTCATGTGAGGCAGGCGCCGATACGGTCCATGGCAAGCTTGATGTTCTCGGTCGAATTGGCGTAGGAGACCCGAAGATACCCTTCGCCGAATGCGCCGAAACTGGTGCCGGAGATGACGGCAACACCGGCCTCTTCGAGCAGTTTTTTCTGCAAGGCGTTCGAGCTCATGCCGGTGTCGGTGATGTTCGGGAAGGCGTAAAACGCGCCACCCGGCTCGATGCAGCTGATGCCCGGGAGCTGGTTGAGGGCGCCGACGATGACGCGGCGGCGCTCGTCGAATGTCGCGACCATGTCCTGCACATCGTCCTGCGGCCCTTCGAGCGCGGCGATGCCGGCGAATTGCGCCGATGCGTTGACGCAGGAATGGACGTTGATGCACAGTTTCTCGGCATGGCCGATCACACCCTTCGGCCAGACGCTGTATCCGAGGCGCCAGCCGGTCATCGCATAGGTCTTTGACCAGCCGTCGAGCAGGATCAGCCGATCTCTGATCTCCGGGTAGGTCAGCAGGCTGACATGTTCCCGCCCGTCATAGAGCATCTGACCGTAGATCTCGTCGCTCATGACCGCGACATCGGGCCAGTCCGCGAGGCCAGCCGCCAGCGCATCGAATTCCTTCCGCGGTACTGCACCGCCGGTCGGATTGGCTGGGCTGTTGAGCACAATCAAGCGGGTTCGCGGCGTGATGCGCGACAGTACGTCGTCGGCCGAGAACGCGAAACCGTTTTCTTCAAGCAACGGGATCGGTACCGCGTCGGCGCCAGAGAAGCGAATCGCGGATTCGTAGATCGGAAAGCCGGGGTTCGGGTAGAGGATCTCGTTGCCGGGCTCGCCGTAGATCATCATCGCGAGGAACATCGTGACCTTGCCGCCGGGTACGATCAGGATCTGGCCGGGATCGACCGAAACACCGGTGCGGCGGAGCAGGTCATCGGCAACGGCTTTACGCAGCGGCGGAATGCCGTTGGCTGGGGTATACCCGTGATGGCCGTCCTTGAGGGCTTGTGCGGCGGCTTCGACAATATGGTCCGGGGTTCTGAAGTCGGGCTGTCCGATTCCGAGATTGATGATGTCACGGCCTTCAGCCGCGAGCTGGTTGGCTCGCGCGAGGACTTCGAATGCGGTTTCGGTCCCGAGATGGTTCATGCGGTCGGCAAGAGTGGACATGGGGCGTTCTCGGTCGTTCGCGATGCGGCGCAACATAGGGCTTTCGGCACAGAATGCAAAGGCCAACCGACTATGGTTCAAGGGGATCCCATGCTAGTGTCGCGATTCGGAAGTTTTGATGACTTCCTTTTGGCGTTCGGCGGTATCGAGTGCCCTCAGGCAGAAGCGTCTGATGGTGGCCAGGATGTCGTCTGCGGACTTGGTCCATCGGAAGGGTTTCGGGTTTGCGTTGACCGTATCGATGTAGCGCCGAATGGCTTGTTCGAGTTCCTGGGTTGAGCGATGAACGCGGCGCCTGAGCTGTTTCTCGGTCAGGAGCGCGAAGAAACGCTCAACCTGGTTGAGCCAGGAGGCTCCGGTCGGCGTGAAGTGGGCATGCCAGCGGGGGTGCCGTCCAGCCAAGGCTGGACGGCAGAGGTCTTGTGGGTGGCGTAGTTGTCCATCATCAGGTGGATGTCGAGCTCGTCGGGAACCTGGGTTTCGAGAGTACGCAGAAACTTGAGGACCTCCCGGCTGCGGTGGCGCGCAAAACACTGTCCGATAACCTCGCCGGTGGCGATGTCCAGCGCCGCGAAGAGCGTGGTGGTGCCGTGGCGCATGGAGTCGTGGGTGCGCCGCTCGACCTGGCCCGACCGCATGGGCAGCATCGGTTGCGTGCGATCGAGCGCCTGGATCTGACTCTTCTCGTCGACGCAGAGTACGAGCGCGCGCTCGGGCGGGTCGAGATAGAGCCCGACGATGTCCCGTAGCTTCTCCACAAACAGCGGGTCCGATGACAGCTTGAAGGTCTCCGAGCGGTGCGGCTGCAGGCCGAAGGCCTGCCAGATGCGGTGGATGGTCGACGGCGCATAGCCCGGCCGGCGCGGGCCATCGAACGCAGGCGCCAATGGGTGCTGTCCGATGGCGTCTCTTCCAGGTTCGGGCGATGACCTGCGCAATCTTCTCATCACCGATCTTGCGCGGAGCCCCGGAGCGTGGCTCGTCGTAGAGCCCGTCGAGCCGGGGCTCGGCAAAGCGCCGACGCCACTTGCCGACCGTGCTGGCATCGGTCCCTGCAAGATCGACGATCGACTTGTTCTCCAGCCCGTCCGCCGCCGCCAGAACGATCCGCGCCCGCCGCGCCAGTCCCTGCGCCGTCTTGCGCCGCCGCGACAGCCCTTCCAGCTCATGCCGCTCCGCGCCCGACAAGGTGATCGCTACGGCCACTCTGCCCACCGGTCATCCCTCCAATACTACCGATGAACATACTCTAACCTGATTACCACTCAAACCAAGCGTAACTTGAGTAGCCGTTCCGGCATTGGCGGCGTCCTCAGCACCACGTAGAGCAGTCTGGGATGATGTCAGGCAGGCCGAAGCGACGATTGAACCGGTCCACGAACTCTGCCAGATAGCGCTGCGCATACTTGGGTCGAACCGCATGGTAGTGGATCGACCGAGACATTTGAGTCCTTCGGCCTGCAAGGGTTCGATAACCATAACTCATTCAAATGTCTTGATAAGTTGATCCATCAACTCAATATTCCAGTGGTTTGAAGTGAAAGATTCGAACCAGTAGGTGCCGCGCAAAGCGTTCTTGATGGTGCCGAGGATCGTGTTCACCCATCGAAATTCGGGGCGCTCGACCGCGGCTTTCCCGCCGCCGGTCACCATCGGCTCATGAACGCAGCCTGCCGCGGTCACGCCATTGAAGCAGCCAACCCATCGCAGAGCACCTGCGTGCCCGGGCTCAGGTGCTGCTGCGCCCAGGCGGCGATTTCGGTAAGACGGAAGCCCTCGACCACGGTGAGCGTCACCCGCTGCGGATGTCCCGCCTCATGGGTCTCGACCGCGGCCACGAAAGGGGTCTTGCCCGGTGCCCCACGTCCGCGCTTGCCGCCGCTGCGCTCGCCCCCGAGGGAGGCGTCGTCGAGTTGGATAAACCCGCCGAGCACATGCTCGCGGCCGCGCTCCATACATCACCTGCATCAGCGTGTGGCGCATGCGCCATGCGGCGTTGTCGGAGATGCCGAGTTGGCGGTGCAGCGTCATCGCCGATGCACCTTTCTTGTCCTGGGTCATGAAGGAGGTGCCCTGGAACCACACCGTCAGGGGCAGCTTGGTGGCCTCGAAGAGGGTGCCGGCGGTCATGGAGGTCTGGCGGTTGCAGCGATAGCACTGCTGGAGCTTGTGTGTGGTCAACTGGCAGCCTCGGTCGTGGCCGCAGTTCGGGCACACGAACCCGTTGGGCCAGCACCATCGGTACATGGCGTCGAGGCATTGGTCCTCGGTTCCATAGAGCGAAAGGAACTCGTTGAGGCTGATTCCTTTCTGGAACTGAACCGGGTTGCGAGCCATGGAATTCTCCTTCTCTATCATCAAACTACATGGCGATATTCTATACTAAATACCACTTAGCTTCGAGGGGAATCAGGTACTCTAATAAACTTCTCGACCAGAACACTAGATAGTGTCGTCATGAGTGATGTTTATCTGTCCTATCTGTCGAATTCACTCGATGGTTCTTGGAGGCGACTCATGGGAATGGCTCATCGGCGTCACGACATTTCGGACAGGGTCTGGCTGTTGCTGGAGCCTCATCTGCCTGGCCGAGCGGGACGTTGGGGTGGGGTGGCGCAGGATAATCGACGGTTCATTAATGCGATCTTCTGGATTCTGCGTACCGGCGCTCCCTGGCGTGATGTGCCGCCAGACTATGGAGACTGGAAAACTACCCATCGTCGGGTTCTGTCGCTGGCGGGACAAGGGGCTCTGGGGGGCGTTGCTGGAGCCTCTGGTGGATGAGCCGGACGATGAGTGGCTGATGATTGACGCCAGTCATCTCAAGGTCCATCCCCATGCGAGCGGTGCGGTCGGTGGCAATCAGGCGATGGGTCGCGCAAAAGGGGGCTGAACACGACGCTGCACTTGGCTGTGGACGCGCATGGGATGCCGGTGCGGGTGTTGCTGACCGAGGGGACGGCAGCAGATTGCAGTCAAGCGGTCGAGCTGATTGAAGGGATAGATGCCGAGTATTTGTTGGCGGACAAGGCCTATGACACGACTGCCATCCTGTCTTATTGTGAGGAGCATGAAGTCATTCCAGTGGTTCCGCCGAAGCGCAACCGCAAGCACCCCAGAGCGTATGATGCCCATCTCTACCGGCACCGGCATTTGGTGGAGAACGCGTTTCTGTGGCTCAAGCGTTGGCGTGGGATTGCCACGCGATACGCCAGGAATGCCGCATCGTTCCTCGCCGCGGTGCAGATTCGGTGTCTGGCGCTCTGGGCTTAGTATTTCGTGACGACACTATCTAGGCTGGTGAGATACATATTGGCATCATCGTTCACGATTTCGACATCTTTGTGGGCATGTTTCTCCTTTAGATTTGCTAGCTCGACGCAACGTTCCGCGTCGTGCTCAACGAATATCAGTTTGTCGAATGACTTGTTGTCGATCCCGATTGCCCGTTCGGCAGAACCACTGACAAAGCAGCGAATCTTGCTTTGATCTTGGGCCGCTAGTTCGACCCGGCCGGTATCGGCGAAGGCGTCGATATACCAGAGAACCTCTTGCAAAATTCCTGTCCCCAGGGTCCGGTGAGGCCGGATCGGTCGGTTGATCCCGGTCACCTCTGCATCTGGAGGTCGGAAGCCATGGCTTCTCGGTGTCTCATCAGAGATGATGAGACCGAACAGGGACCTTTGCGGACATCGGGACACGCCTCTCCGGGCCCCTATCTTCGAGAGGGGCGTGAAGGGTCGGCATGCGTCGTCGGAGCCGCGCTATGGGACGGCGAGACGTATCAACGGGTCAGCCGCCAGGGCCAGGATGCCGAACATGAGATGGCAGGCGACCCTGGAATGTCCACGGACGCGGACATGGTGCCCGCCACACTCATCCTTGAGGCGGGCGTTGGTCCTCTCGACACCGGACCGGATCCGGACCCGCACGGTCTCGGGATCGACATGGCCTATTGCACGCCGGGCCCGGGCCTCCCGGTCTCGCTCCTCCTTGAGTCCTTGTCCCGGCGCGGATTGACATCGATGATCGGCACATGGCCAAGCCGTTCGCTCATCTGGTGGATCTCCCTGGCATCATAGGCCGCGTCCATGAGATCGTAGAGATTGGTCACACGCCCGGCGGTCATCATCGCCAGCGGGATCGCGACCTGGCTGTCATGGACGGATGCCGCGGTGAGAACGGTCCTCAGCGGCACCCCGCAGTCTGCTGTGTCGATATCAGCTTGTAACCGCGCCAGGCCTCCAGGACCCCTTGGCAGTCTTCTTTGCCCCGTGATCGCAGACCTTCGGCAGCGCGTCGAGCCTCTCATCGAGATCCATCCCGTTCGCTTGCCGTTCGAGACGCCCAGGCTCCTTCGTCCTCTCCGCGCCCTTGCGGGGCCGGCCGCGCTTGCGGTTCGGCGTCCTGGCCTTCGGCGTCGGGGCCGGCGTCTCCCGGGCCTCGATGGCCGTCGAGTCCCGCGACACGTGGCCGATGAGCGCATCGCCCAGTGTCTCTGCAACCAGAGCCGCGTGCATCCTCTCCGGAAGACGGGACTGCGAAAATTCGGCAAACGCCCGCGAAAACGTCGCTTCACTCGGGATCTCCGCGACACGCGACCAGCCGCACAGCCGGCGCAACGTCGGGTCCACCTTGAGCCTGTCGATCAGATGGCGGGTCGTCGGCAGACCCCACACCGCCTTGGCGATGAAGCCACGGGCCAGCGCCCGGCGATCCTCCCGGGGCCGACCCGGACCGGTCCACATCTCATCGACGAAGCCCTCCACCTTGACGAGATCGAGAGCTGTCACGAAGCGCTTGTGCGTCTCGAGGAGAGGACCGACCGCCTCGGCCAACGCAGGGAAAAGGTCCCCTTGAAATCGGTGCCAGAGATCGGATAGGGTCGAGCCAAGGGTCATCGGGGTTACCTCCCTAGTATCTTGTTATTGTAGAAACACAACAGACCACGGGTGGCCCCGAAACCCAGGCCCTCGACAACAAAATCAGCCTCGAGAAGGCAAAAAACCGGTCGGGCCGGCAATTTTGCAAGAAGCTCTTATATCAAATAGTTAGAGTGACCTTCATGCGTCCGAAGCGGCGCATGAGAACACGGCTCAGAGCCAGCAGGAACCAAGGAGGGCGCTGGCGATGGATCGCTCGAAGTCTTTGGAGAGGAGCCGGCAGCGGCGCAGCCATCCGAAGGTGCGTTCGACCACCCAGCGCCGGGACATGACGACGAACCCCTTGGCGTCCCTGGGTTTTCCGATGACCTCCACAGTGATCGGGCCATTCGCTTTCTTGATCGTACTTGCCAGCTTGTCGCCGCCATACGCCGTACGCCGTCGGCAAACACGGTGTACACAGTGTTCTGACCGGCCTGCAACGCCAGCAACAAGGGACGCGCACCATCCCGATCCTGGATATACGCCGGATGGACCTGGGCGACAAGCAGGTTGCCGTCGACGTCGACAGCAAGGTGACGCTTGCGGCGATTGATCGCCCGACCGACAACGCGCCGCGCCGCATCGACCGACCGATCCGGGACCAACGCGCCGTGAAGACCTCGTTTCGCGCGGTCGACCACCTTATCGGCAGGCACGAGAAAAACAGGGCGAACCTGGCGTAGGATCGCCGTGGCGTTCAGCCTGCCGGGAATCGGACCGGAACACTGCGCGGTCCGCGAACCTGACCGCCAGCCCACACCACATCGTCCGGGCGCGAAAGTTCGAACTCCGGAATCCGCTCGAACCAGACACGCAGCGCCACATCCATCTCCATGCGCGCCAGATTCGATCCCGCGCAGCGATGAATACCCAGCCCGAATGCGAGATGACGGTTCTGCTCACGGTCCAGGACCAATTCGTCGGCGCGCTCGAAAATCTCTGCGTCGCGATTGGCTGCCGGGAAGTTCAGAATCACCTTGTCGCCAGGATTGAAACTGGCGTCGCCGATCTCCACCGGCGCCGTGACCTTGCGCGCCATCATTACTGGGGAATAATAGCGCAGCATCTCCTCGATCGCGGTCGGGAACAGTGCCGGTTCGCCGGCAAGCCGTCTCCGGTCGTTCGGATGATCCGCAAAATGCCAGAGCGAGGCGCCGATGGAACTCCAGGTCGTGTCGATGCCGGCAACCAGAAGCAACAACAGGATGCCGACGATCGTATGATCCTCCAGCGGTTTGTCATTGATCCTGGCCGCGATCAGGCGGGAGATCACATCGTCGCCCGGAGCCTTGCGACGGTCGGTGACGAGTTCGGCGAAATAGGACCGGATCAGACGGCGGGTCCGTTTGCGAATCTCCGGGTCGGTCTGGCCCAACTCCAGAAAACCCCGCGTCCATTCGGTAAAGTCATCGGCCCGCGTGCCGTCGATGCCAAGCATCTGTGCGATCACCCGGGGCGGTATTTGCTGGGCGTAGTCGACAGCGGCATCCGCCTCGCTTGAGGCGATGAAACGATCGATCAGATCGTGGCACAAGGCCTCGGTAAAGGCGCGGTATCCGTCGACGGCAGTCGGCAGAAAGAACGGCATGATCAATTGCTTGTAGGGTCGATGGTCCGGTGGATCGGCCGTGATCGGCGGATTTTCCGTGATCCCGTACTGTTTGACCTCGGCAATGGCCTCCTCGACCATATCCGGCGGCAGCGGTATGACGGCAGGCGCCCGTGACGACAGTTCCGGAGTCATCCGGACGAGCTTCTGCAGATCGCTATATTTCGTCGCCATCCAGGATCCGCCCCAGCGCTCACTATGTGCGATCGGGCAGTGCTCGTGCAATTCCTTCCAGACCGTGGCAGGATCCTTGACATAGTCGGGATCGAAAATGTCGTAATCATACCAAACGCAAGTCATATGAACCGATACAGTGAGGCATCGGGATCAGCACGATGGGGCTACGGCCCAGCTGCGCCGGGTCGTATTGGTGATGACGTCGGGCTGGTCGGTCAGCCATTGCCACCCCGTCCAGCAGGCGTCCCTCAGGGCGGAGACATCCTTGAACACGCGGTTGGCGAAGCGGTTCGATTTCAGGAACAGAATGATCGGCTCCATCGGATTGAGTTCCGGACTGTAGGGCGGCAGATGCACGCGCGTCAGGTTGGGGGGAACGAGAAGGTCGCCCGAGCGATGCCAGCCCGCCCCGTCCAGCACAATCACGCCGTGCGCACCCGGCGCCACGGCCGCGCCGATCGCCGCCAGATGCTCGTTCATCGACGCCGTGTTCGCCCTGTCCGCCACGTGGGCGATGCCGACGCCGCGCTCTGCGCAGGTGGCGCCGAACAGATAGACGTAGCCATAGCGATGGTCGCGCACGATGCGCGGACGCTGCTTCCCATTCGCCCAGACCCGTGTCGTCATCCCCTTCTGGCCGATGCGCGCTTCGTCCTGGAACCAGATTTCTATCGGACCCGCCAGCGCCTCAGAGCTGAGCGCCGACGTCAACTGTGCCTCGAACTCCGCCACGAACGACCTCTGCCGCTCCGCGTCGGCTTTGGGGTGGACCGGCCGCCCCGAGACAAAGCGAAACCCGGCCCTTCGGAGCATCATACGGGCACCGCTCTCCGTATAGATGACCCCGAAGGCCTCCTCGATTTTCCGTACGATGTCCTGAACGCGCCAGCGCGTCACACCGTCCCGCTCAAGCTCGGGACCCGCCTCGATCCAGGCGCCGATCTCGGCGATCTGCGCGTCCGTCAACCGGCCCTCGCTCCCGCCGCGCGGGAGATCCGCGAGGCCGTCGAAGCCCTCCGTGTTGTAGCGCAACACCCAGTCGCGCAGGATTTGAAGCTCCATGCCCTGCGCCCGAGCCGCCTCCGTGCGAGACGCACCCTCCATGATCATGGCGAGCGCACGCGCGCGCGACGCTTGCTTCGCGTCCCCGCAGTGCCTCGAAAGCGCGTGGAGCTCGTCCGCTGTGTGTGCCCGTCCAGGTTATCGGCGTTGCCGCACTCATCGTCATCCTCCGGCGCTGGTGAGTCGATCACCACAGTCTATGAAGGTCGTCCGGACCGTCACCCCAACATATTGGGATGGTGAGTCAATTTGGAGCGCGCTTGGTATCAGTCGCCCAGTCTTCAACCGGACATTCGCGGTCTGTCATCGCACAATCCTTTCGAAGTTCTATTCGTCCACGATGCTGATGGCGAATTCGGGGCAATTCGCGATCGCCAGCCGGGCCGCCTCCTCGCGACCGGAAGGAATGACACCATCGTCGGCGGCGGTGGCCATCCCGATGTCGTCGAGTTTGAACAGATCGGGCGCAATCATCGTGCAGCGATTATGGCCTTGGCAGACTTCCGGGTCGACTCGAATACGCACGGCGAAACTCCGGTCTGAACGCATGCTCTGCCCCGCCTACTTCAATCTTCCGCGCCGCGCCGGTTACAGCGTCGGCGAAGGCGAGCGATCAAAAGGGCACGGCCGGTTGGCAGGATAGCCCTGCGGTTGCCGTCACTGTCAAGCCCGTTGCACCGCTGTTAAGATTGCAATTGCCGATATCGCGATCATGACGCGACAATCGAATACGACCTTGTTGGCGGAGATATTTTACACGGAGTGCGGTTAAATGAAGCGAGGCAACTCAATCCTCGGATCCTACGGAACCACGGTATTTGAGCTCATGTCACGCCTTGCCATCGAGACTGGAGCCATCAATCTCGGTCAGGGGTTTCCCGATGACCGCGGTCCCGATGTGGTGCTCGATAAGGCGTCGGAATGTCTTTACGATCCGCCAAACCAGTATCCGCCAATGCTCGGGGTTCCGGAGTTGCGCCAGGCGGTCGCCGCACATGGTAAGCGATTCTACGGTCTCGATATTGACTGGCAGACCGAAACCATGGTCTCGACCGGTGCCACCGAAGGATTGGCCGCCTGTTTTTTCGGTCTGATCGAGCCAGGCGACGAAGTTGTCCTGATCGAACCGCTCTACGATTGCTACCAGCCGATCATCCGGCGGGCCGGCGGTATCCCGACCCTCGTATCCTTGCAACCGCCGGACTGGTCTCTTGATCTCGACGCCTTGCGGGCGGCCTTCACGGACCGGACCCGGATGCTGGTTGTCAATTCGCCGCAGAACCCGGCCTCGAAGGTCTACACACGGGACGAGCTCGCGGCGATCGCCGCCCTGGTCAAGCAACATGATGCGATCGCAGTCTGCGACGAGGTTTACGAGCACATGGCCTTCGATGGCCGCGAACATTTGCCGCTGATTTGTCTGCCGGGCATGCGGGAGCGCACGATCCGGATCGGATCGGCTGGCAAGACCTTCTCGCTGACCGGCTGGAAGGTTGGTTATCTGACCGGGCCGGCTGAATTGATGCGGCTGGTTTTCAAAGCACACCAGTTTTTGGTATTCACGACGCCGCCCAATCTGCAGCGTGCCGTCGCTCACGGGCTTGCCCTTCCGGATTCATACTTCATGGATCTGAATAATGCGATGCGTGGCAAGCGTGATCGGTTGTCCGATGCGCTCGCGAAAATTCCGGGCTTTCTGCCGGTACCCTGCGAGGGCACATATTTCCTGTTCGTCGACATCGCGGGGACCGGCTTTGACGGCAGCGATGTGGACTTTTGCCGTTACATCACGACCAAGGTCGGTGTGGCGGCGGTGCCGGTAAGCGCCTTTTACCAGGAGGGCGGTCCACAAAGCTTCATTCGGTTTTGTTTTGCCAAGCGTGATTCGGTGCTCGATGCTGCCGCTGCGCGGCTCGCGGGTCATTTCGGTTGACGGTGAAACGCCGTTGCTTTACTGGCTGCCATGATGTGGCGGGTGTAGCTCAGGCGGTTAGAGCGCCAGATTGTGGATCTGGAAGTCGTGGGTTCAAGTCCCATCACTCGCCCCATACCTCTTTTCAGATATGGTATGTTGCTCGTGTGCCGCTTTGTTGTGGACCTTGCGAGCGGGCGCGAAACGTCTGTTCGTGATCTGCCATTCGTGATGTAGAGCCGGCCATGGCGTTATTCAGCGATACCGCATTACTGACCGTGGCGGAGACACGCGAGGCCGACCGTCTCGCGATCAGTGGCGGAACAACCGGTATCGATCTCATGGAATCTGCAGGCGAAGGCACGGCAAAGGTCATTCAGCGCCGGTTCGCCGCCCGGCCGACGGTGGTGCTCTGCGGACCAGGCAACAATGGCGGTGACGGTTTTGTGATCGGCCGAATATTGCGCGGATCGGGCTGGCCAGTCCGCGTCAGCCTGCTTGGGTCTGCCGATGCGCTCCAGGGTGACGCTGCGACCGCAGCCGACCGATGGGGCGGTCCGGTCGAAGCGGCTTCACCTGCACGTCTCGATGGTGCTGGTCTGGTCGTGGACGCCTTGTTCGGGGCCGGTCTCAGCCGCGATCTTTCGGGACCCGCAAGAGACATCGTCGAGGCCCTGCGCGACCGGGTTGCCACCGGCTCTTCCGTGTCGGTCGCGGTTGACATGCCAAGCGGGCTTGACGGTGATACTGGTCGGATTCGTGGCGCCGTGGCGCCGGCAACAGTGACCGTGACCTTCTTTCGTGCCAAGCCCGGTCATCTGCTGCTTCCCGGCCGAGACCATTGTGGCGCTGTGCGGGTCCTCGATATCGGTATCCCCGACATTGTGCTGAATTCGATACAGCCGCGGCAGGGCGTGAACCGGCCATCGGCATGGGCGGACCGGTTGCCGGTCGAGAGCGTAGATGACCACAAATACCGGCGCGGCCACGCGGTCGTCGTCGGGGGCGCGGTGATGACAGGAGCGGCCCGCCTTGCCACCGAGGCGGCACGTCGCATTGGTGCCGGACTGTTGACAATTGCCGCCCCGCCACGCGTTGCCAATGTGTACCGGGCCGGCTCGGCAGGGGTTCTGGTTGCCGATTGCGAGGACAATGCGGGGTTTCGGAGGATCATGTCCGACTCGCGCCGGAACGCGGTGTTGGTTGGTCCAGGCCTGGGCGTTGAGCCGCTGACCATGCAGAATGCACTGACGGCGCTGACCACTGGTCGTGCCTTGGTGCTGGATGCTGATGCTCTCGGGGTCTTTGCGGACAATGCCGCTGCGATTGCTGAACATCGGGCTGGCCCGTTGGTCATTACGCCGCATGACGCCGAATTCGTGCGGCTGTTTCCCGATCTCGGACAGTACGGCAAGCTTGAACGGGCCCGGATTGCCGCTGACCGGACCGGTGCCGTAGTTGTGCTGAAGGGCTCCGATACCGTTATCGCCGATCCGGATGGGCGCGCCCTTGTCAACGACAATGCGCCGCCGTCGCTGGCGACTGGCGGGACCGGCGATGTGCTCGCCGGCACCGTGCTCGGCTTGCTGGCTCGAGGTATGCCGGCGTTTGAAGCTGCCGCGGCTGCGGTCTGGATCAATGCCGCGGCGGCAACAGCCGCCGGACCCGGTCTGCTGGCCGAAGATCTGCCCAGCCGCCTCTGGCAGAGCCTGATGCAAGCCCGGCAACAGGGATAAGGCTTGGAAATCCGTTGCCGCTTGACCATATTCCGAAATCTCCAGCCTGAAGCGAAATCCCTGCTCCGAGTGACCGTCATGGCCGACGACCGCGCCCTCAACTTTCTTGATCGCACTCTCGATAATCTGCAGCGGGCATGGACCGAGCTGGCGCAGACGACACGCCAGTACATTGGCGGGCAGCTTCGCCCCGATCTACCCGATGAGGATCTCGCAAGGTTGCGCCGCCAGATGGAGTCCTGTATTGGCGGACAGGCCAACGACATTTCGGCGCGGGCCCGTGCGGCTGAACTCGGGCGCGCTTATATGGGCCTGAACCAGACCGGACGGATGCGGTTTCTCGTCGAACTTGCGACGGGTTTCGACATTGACCGCGACACTGTCGATGCCGCGATCGAGACTGTCGCGGCGGCCGACGACGAACCGGCCCGGCGGGTGGCCGAAAGTCGGTTGCGGCAATCGCTGGAGCCGCGTTGGCGTGCGCTGCTTCGAAGGTTCACGACACTGCCGGAAGGGGTCAAGTTCCTGGTCGATCTTCGAGCCGGAATGTTGCCGATCGCACGGGACAGTGTCGCCGTTCGCGCGTTATCCGACGATCTTCGCGTCATGTTGGCGGCATGGTTCGATATCGGTCTGCTCGACATGCGCCGGATTGACTGGACATCGCCGGCAGCCCTGCTGGAAAAGCTCATCGCTTATGAATCCGTGCATGCGATCAAATCCTGGGATGATCTGAAAAACCGGCTCGGTATTGACCGGCGATGCTTCGGCTTCTTTCATCTCAACATGCCGGACGAACCCTTGATCTTTGTCGAGGTCGCGCTGGTCAACGGAATGGCCCCGAGCGTCGATCAGCTACTTGACGAAGCGGCTCCGGAAATCGACCCGGAAACCGCCGACACCGCGATCTTCTATTCGATTTCCAACGCCCAGCGTGGCCTTGTCGGGATCAGTTTCGGAAACTTTCTGATCAAACGGGTGGTCGAGGTGCTGGGCCGTGAATTCCCGAATCTGAAGACATTTGCGACCTTGTCGCCTATTCCGGGATTTTCGCGATGGCTGGATGGCATATTGACGACCGGGGATGCGACGTTATTGACTGCGGCCGACCGCAAGCAACTCCGCCTGTACAGCGAGGCGACGCAGAACGCAATGATTCTCCGTGATCTGCTGGCTCGCGCAGACTGGCGGCAGGACGATGCGGTCGCGCAGACGCTCCGGGAGCCGCTGACCCGGCTTGCGGCGCGTTATCTGACCAAGGGTAGGAGCGGCCGGGTGCTCGATCCGGTCGGCCATTTCCATCTCAGTAACGGAGCACGGGTCGAACGCTTGAACTGGATGGGCGACCGGTCCGAACTCGGTCTGAAGCGATCCTATGGTCTGATGATCAACTATCTCTATCGTCCCGGCGAGATCGAAGACAACAGCGCGGGTTATCTGGGCGCATGCCGGGTTCCCCAGTCGGCGGCAATACGGACCTTGGCACGTGAGTAATGGGTCCGGCCGGTTGCAGAAGCGTTGACGCACGGCGGCTGTTCGTTTAGCCATTCCGCTGTGATCGGGGGCAGACGACGATGCGGGTGTGGTGGAACTGGTAGACACGCCAGATTTAGGATCTGGTGGCGCAAGCTGTGGGGGTTCGAGTCCCTTCGCCCGCACCACTCTAGTTCGGGTCCGAATTTGGGTCGCAGCCGGTAATTCTGGAGCCCGGCGTAACGACGGCATCGCCACAGTGGCAATGCGAGAGATTGGACAGCAGTGATGCAGATAACGGAGACCGTTTCCGAAGGCCTGAAGCGTGAATTCAGGATCGTCGTTCCGGCTGTGGAGATAGAAGTCCGGGTCAATGACCGGATCAATGAACTGGCGCCAACGATTCAGATGCGTGGTTTCCGTCCGGGCAAGGTGTCGACCAATTTGATACGGAAGCGCTACGGGCCCGCCGTCATGCAAGAAGTGATCGAGAAGGTCGCCAACGAAATGTCCGAAACGACGCTCACCCGGCACCAGTTGCGGCCGGTGCGGCAGCCGCAGCTCGAGTTCGAGGAGTTCGATGTCGGGCAGGATCTGGAAGCCACACTTCGTTTCGAATTGATGCCGGAGATCGAGCCGGTCGATTTTGGCGCCCTGACGCTCGATAAATATGTGATCGATCCGACGGTTGAAGAAGTCGATAACATGATCATTGCCGAGGCCACCAGGTTGGGGCTGGGTTTCCGGCCGATAGCCGAAACCCGCGGAAGTCGGTCCGACGATTTTCTTCTGATCGATTTGGCGTGCACCATGGATGGCGAACCGTTGCCGGAAGGCAGCATGAACGATTATCGCCTGAATCTTGGTGAGCCGGATCCAAATCTGCCTGAATTCAACGAGCAGCTCATTGACGTGTCGGCCGGTCAGGACGTTTCGATCACGCATGTTTTTCCTCACGACCATGATCGGCAGGATTGGGCTGGCAAGGAAGTCGTGGTTGCCGTCACCGTGAAGGAGATCCAGGAACGCCGGGAGATCGTGCTCGACGATGAGTTCGCCCGCACTCGTCTGCAGGCGGAGACCCTTGAAGATGTGCGCAAGAGATTTACTGCCGGAATTACCGAGAGCCATAAGCAAGCCACGGCTGACTTCTTCAAGCGATCACTGCTTGACCGGCTTGACCAAGGTCGTGCGTTCGAACTGCCGGAAAGCATGGTGAACGAGGAATATGCTGCGATTTGTAATGCCAGCCGTCGCGATTCGGCGGCAGAGGCTGATGCAAAGACGACTGTGGAAATGGTTGAGGATAATACCGGAACGCCAGCACCCGAAGCAACGGCAATCGAGCCGCCTCCTGCTGTCCCAGAGCATGGCCACGACCATGACCATAGCCATGATGTTGAGATCGACCAAGGTTACGACGAGATAACCAGGGCGGATTTCCGCAGGATGGCCGAACGTCGCGTGCGCCTGGCCCTGCGGCTGCAGGAGGTGGCCGCCATGAACAATATCGAACTGTCGGAAGCCGAGATCGATATGATACGCGGCCGGGTTGCAGCGGATGTCAAGGCCCGATTCGACGAACAGCAGAACACTGCGCACATTGCGCAGATTTTCTTCGAAGCAATACAACGCCAGTGCTACGAGGACAAGATCATCAACTTCATTACCGAACTGGCCACGATCAACGACAAGACGGTGAGTGTCGGAGAATTTGCCGCGCTCATGGCGGCAAAGGACAAGGAAGACCCGTTTGCGGCTGAGGATGCCACACTGGAATCCTGACATCTTGCCGCGGATGACTGGCAAGGTACACCCTGTGGCCCGTGCCCGGCCGGTCTTTGACGGGCGATCACGCCGCATCCGATTCGTTCGGATAACCGAGATTTCAACCGAGGCGTTGAACCATGCAACAAGTTTCCGAAATCTACATGAACAGTCTGATCCCCATGGTGGTGGAACAGACCAATCGCGGCGAGCGTGCCTATGATATCTATTCCCGGCTTCTCAAGGAACGAATTATCTTTGTGATCGGGCCGATCAACGATGCAGTTTCCAGCGTCATCTGTGCCCAGCTGCTGTTCCTCGAAGCTGACAATCCGGCCAAGGATATCGCGATGTACATCAACTCGCCCGGCGGCATCGTGACCTCCGGCATGGCGATCTACGATACCATGGAATACATCCGGCCGGATGTTTCGACCGTGTGCGTCGGTCAGGCGGCCTCAATGGGTTCGCTGCTGCTTGCTGCAGGAACCAGGGGCAAGAGATTCTGCCTGCCGAACTCCAAGGTGATGATTCATCAGCCTTCAGGTGGTTTCCAGGGCCAGGCTTCGGACATCGAGATTCACGCCAAGGAGATTCTCGCAACCCGGGCACGACTGAACAAGGTCTTCGTCAAACACACCGGTCAGTCCATGCGAACCATCGAAAAAGGTATGGACCGCGATAATTTCATGACGCCGGAAGAGGCTGTCAGTTTTGGCCTGATCGACGAGGTGGTTCAAAAACGGCCGGCGACGGAAGGTCTGTCCGACAGCGCAAGCTAAATGCGGCAACTGTCAACCGACAATACTTTGGCATTGTGGGGAAGGGCCTGTCGGGGCTATCATGAGATCGAATAACCACATGCGGATCTACTCGCCATGAGCAAATCTGGCAGCGGCAGCGGCGATTCCAAAAACACGCTCTATTGTTCCTTTTGCGGCAAGAGTCAGCATGAAGTCCGGAAACTGATTGCCGGTCCGACCGTCTTCATCTGCGATGAATGCGTCGGCCTGTGCATGGATATCATCCTGGAGGAGAGCAAGACCTCCATGGTCAAGTCCCGAGACGGAGTGCCGGCACCGCAGGATATCTGTCAGGTTCTTGACGACTATGTCATTGGTCAGCGGCACGCCAAACGGATCCTCTCGGTTGCTGTCCACAACCACTACAAACGACTTGCGCACGGTCAGAAGAACAACGATGTCGAGCTTGCAAAATCGAATATCGTACTGATCGGACCGACCGGTTGCGGCAAGACCTTGCTGGCCCAGACCTTGGCCCGGATCATCAACGTCCCCTTCACGATGGCCGATGCGACGACGCTGACGGAGGCCGGATATGTCGGTGAGGATGTCGAGAACATCATTCTCAAGCTTCTGCAGGCTGCGGATTACAATGTCGAACGGGCGCAACACGGCATCGTCTATATCGACGAAGTGGACAAGATCAGCCGCAAGTCCGACAACCCGTCGATTACTCGTGATGTGTCGGGTGAGGGAGTGCAGCAAGCTCTGCTGAAAATCATGGAAGGCACCATCGCCAGCGTACCGCCGCAGGGGGGGCGCAAGCATCCGCAACAGGAATTTCTGCAGGTCGATACAACCAATATCCTGTTCATTTGCGGCGGAGCGTTTGCCGGTCTCGACCGAATCATCTCGAACCGAAACAAGGGTTCGTCAATCGGGTTTAACGCCGATGTCCGGGTTCCCGGCGATGGTCGGACCGGTGAGATCCTGCGTGGCATCGAACCGGAAGATCTGCTGAGATTCGGCCTGATTCCGGAATTCGTCGGTCGATTGCCGGTGCTCGCGACCCTTGACGACCTCGACGAGGACGCGCTTGTCGAAATTCTCACGCGCCCGAAGAACGCGTTGGTCAAGCAATATCAGCGGCTCTTCGAAATGGAGAATGTCCGGCTTTCATTCCGCGAGGATGCGCTACGCAGCATTGCCCAACGGGCGATTCAGCGGAAAACCGGCGCTCGTGGCTTGCGCTCGATTCTCGAGACCATTTTGCTCGATCCGATGTTCGACCTGCCAAGCACCGAGGACGTGGAGGAGGTTATCATCAATGGCGATGTGGTCGATAACGGCTCATCACCAATCACGGTGCATGCCGACCGCCGTGAGGATGTCGGCACCACGGCCTGAGTAGCGCCTCTCACCGTGTTGCGTCTTGAATTTGACTGCCGCCGTGGCCAACTAGTGGGTTGCTGCCGGTGCCGGGCTTGACCCGCGTCCGTCCTTGAACAGGGAAGGCATTTTACCTGATGACACAAGCTGCTGCCTCCTGCCCGGTTTCTTACCCGGTTCTTCCCCTTCGCGATATCGTTGTATTCCCGCACATGATCGTTCCGCTCTTTGTCGGCCGCGAAAAATCGATCAAGGCACTCGAAGATGTCATGAAGGATGACAAACAGATCCTTCTCGTGACCCAGAAAAATTCCGGCGATGATGACCCCGGAACCGACGATGTCTTTGAGATCGGCACAGTTGGCACCGTATTGCAGTTGCTGCGGTTGCCTGATGGAACCGTCAAGGTTCTGATTGAGGGTGTGCATCGGGCCAGGATCGTCGAATACGCTAAAAACCCGGCCTTTTTCGAGGCGCATGCCTATGCGGTTCCGGACGAGCCCGGCGATGAGCAGGAACTGGAAGCGCTGTCGCGCGCCGTAGTCTCCCAATTCGAACAATATCTCAAGCTGAACAAGAAAATTCCACCGGAAGTTCTGGTATCGGTCAACCAGATCGATGATCCGGCTCGACTGGCCGATACCATTGCTTCGCATCTGGCGTTGAAGATCCCTGAGAAACAGGAACTTCTGGAAATCGCCGGAACTGGCGCCCGGTTGGAGCGGATCTGCAGCCATATGGAAGGCGAGATCGGGGTTCTTCAGGTCGAAAAGCGGATTCGTAACCGGGTCAAGCGCCAGATGGAGAAGACCCAG
Source organism: Thalassobaculaceae bacterium (assembly GCA_963422445.2). GTDB lineage: Bacteria > Pseudomonadota > Alphaproteobacteria > Thalassobaculales > Thalassobaculaceae. The sequence continues at coordinate 4,815,796 of OY729512.2, read as the reverse complement.
CGCGAGTATTACCTCAACGAGCAGATGCGGGCGATCCAGAAGGAGCTTGGCGACAACGAAGATCCGCGCGACGAATTTGCCGAACTCGACAAGCGGATCAAGAAGACCAAATTTACCAAGGAAGCGCGTGAGAAGGCCGAGGCCGAACTAAAGAAATTCCGCAACATGAGTCAGGTTTCGGCCGAAGCGACCGTGGTGAGGAACTATCTCGACTGGCTGCTTGATGTTCCGTGGAAGAAACGGTCCAGGGTCAAGAAAGATCTACTGCTGGCCCGGACCGTTCTTGATCGCGACCATCACGGTCTGGAGAAGGTGAAGGAGCGGATTCTCGAGTATCTTGCGGTGCAGCAGCGCACCGGCAAGGTCAAGGGGCCGATTCTCTGCCTCGTGGGCCCACCGGGTGTCGGCAAGACCTCGCTCGGCAAGTCGGTTGCCGAGGCGACCGGCCGGAATTTCGTGCGGATGTCGCTTGGTGGCGTTCGCGACGAGGCCGAAATCCGTGGCCATCGCCGCACCTATATCGGATCGCTGCCGGGCAAGATCATACAAGGCATGAAGAAGGCGAAGACGTCCAACCCGCTCTTCCTGCTCGACGAGATTGACAAGCTTGGCAACGACTATCGTGGCGACCCTGCCTCAGCCTTGCTGGAGGTGCTCGATCCCGAGCAGAACAACGCCTTTCAAGATCATTACCTCGAGGTCGATTACGACCTGTCGGATGTCATGTTCGTGACGACAGCGAATACCCTGCGTCTTGCCCAGCCGTTGCTCGACCGCATGGAGGTCATCCGCCTGTCTGGATACACCGAGGACGAGAAGGTCGTGATTGCCCAGCGCCATCTGATCGTCAAGCAGATTGCCCAGAATGGTCTGCGCGACGGTGAGTGGCGGATTTCCGAAGAGGCGCTCCGGGATCTGATTCGCTACTACACCCGTGAGGCCGGGGTACGCAATCTCGAACGCGAACTTGCCAATCTTGCCCGCAAGGCGGTCAAGGAAATCCTCATGAACGACGTCAAGCAGGTCCATGTGACCCGGCGTAATCTTGAGAAATTTGCTGGTGTGCGCCGCTTCCGATTCGGCGAAGCCGAGGAAACCGACCTAGTCGGAGTGACAACCGGTCTGGCCTGGACCGAGGTCGGTGGCGAACTCTTGTCCATCGAATCCGTAACTGTTCCCGGCAAGGGCCGGGTGACCTCGACCGGAAAACTTGGCGATGTCATGCGGGAGTCGGTACAGGCTGCCGAAAGCCTGGTCAAGTCACGGGCTGCGTTCTACGGTATTCGGCGGAAGATTCTTGAGTCGCATGACATCCATGTTCATGTGCCGGAAGGGGCAACGCCAAAGGATGGTCCATCGGCCGGTGTCGCCATGGTGACGTCCATTGTATCAGTTCTGACTGGAATTACGGTACGCCGCGATGTGGCAATGACTGGTGAAATTACCCTGCGAGGCCGGGTCCTGCCGATTGGCGGGCTCAAGGAAAAGCTGCTTGCAGCGCTGCGTGGCGGGCTGACAACAGTATTGATTCCTCGTGAAAACGAGAAGGATCTCGCGGAGATTCCGGATAATGTCAAACGTGGCCTGAAGATCATTCCTGTCAGCACAGCCGACGAAGTGATTTCGCTGGCGCTTACATCGCAGCCGGTTCCGATGCTTCACCAGGACGCGGAGGAAATCTCACCACCGGCCCGATCTGACGGCGACAACGATACCCGAGATGGCATGGTCACCCATTAGGATTGCTAGTGGTCTGGATCTCTGCCGGTTGCAACACGGCGCGGGGGCGTGTGACGCGTTTCATCGCCGGCGATGTTGACCACGGCGATCCTGTGCCAAGTTCGCCCTGTTTTTCCCATGCCTGCCGATTGTGTGATCGACCGCACGAATCGGGCCTTCACGGCGCATTGGCCCCGGATTGGCCGGCCGATGTGGCGCGGCGCGTTGTCGCTCGGGCGATCCTGGAGACAGCCGTCGCGTTGTGCGAGCGGCGGACGCACCGGTGGTGTCGTGGTTTCGGGAGAGCGGTCTCGGTCAGAAGGGCGTGAAGAGCGCCTTCATGCCGTCCTTGCGTCGATAGCTGAAGGCACGCAGGGTCTCGGCGAAGCCCCTCTTCGGTTTGCCGATCTTGCGGTTGTCCCCCAGGATCATGGCGATCGCGATGGTGTTGATGATGGTATTGTCGGACGGTGCGTATCGGGTGCGGGCGGTCCAATCGTCTTCTTTGAAGGTGACATCCCGGACAGGGTGATGGCGTGCGAGCAGCCTGTGACCGTGGTCCTGGCGAGCCGGTCTTGCGGTGTTGCGCGGCTGGCGTCGACGGCAACGGCTTGTGCGATGTGCAGACGTGGTTGCCCATGGCGTTGAAGCACCGCTTGCCTCTGCTCCGGGTCGAGGATCTGCATAACCCGATGCAGGGTCGATCCGGAGACCGGCTCATGGCAACCGGTGACCGTGTTCTTCCAGCTGCCGATGGCCGCAAGATCCTTCTGATCGAGGCTGGCCGCGAGCGCGGCCGCGGCCACCGGGCCCGTATGACCATCAGACGGGACAGCAGACTCACCGACAGCACGGAGGCCATGCAGGGCTTACGCCCCTGGCTGCGCCGGACATCGTCAACCTGCACGACGTTTGCGTCAATCGGCGGCAACGGCCCGACGCTCCGGTTCGAGATCCCGGCTTTCAGCTCCCACGCCGCCAGAAGCGCGTCGGTCGCGCGCAACCGGCAGCAGGCGTTGCGCCGTAACGGCAGACCATGACGCTGCCTGGGGTTGCCATGCGATCCGGTATAGCGGCCGTTGCTGCACGCATGGCTCTTGCTGGCGCCCGGGAGGTGCCAGTTCGCCACCGCGTACAGGGTTCCCGAGAAAGACTTCGGATCCACAAACGTTCCGCCGGCAACAGGGGATGGCCATACGCCACCTGCTTGTCCGCACTCAGGCGCTCCGTCATCCGCGTCAGTGCAAAACGGGCCAGACCGGGAAACACGCCCGGTTTGCAGGGCATGAGAAACCGGGCGTTGTTGCCGATCAGATGAAGACGCCGAAACGGCTCCGCCGGAGCCCGGCCGATCCACCGGTCCCGCGGCGTGCAGTTGAAAGCACCGGTCTGCCAGCCGGCGACCGCGACCCATTGGCCGTGCCACAGGACCACATGGCGCAAACCGCGACCGGCAAAGCCCTTGAACCCAGGATAATGACAGGCTGTGACCACAGTATCCCGACCCACCCGCTTGTCAGGACGAGCCAGACAAACCTCGATATTCGAGAGGTCGAAACCGAACGGTTGCGCCTTGAAACGATGTTTCAAAATGGCTCAATTCGCAAAACATAGGCGGCGGTCTGGCCATCGCTGCCTCGAGGCAGGCTCTGGACGCTGGTTGATCGCCGCGTTCAATGAGATGGAACCACCTCAGATAGCTGTCCAAGTCCTTGGTGGGATGCCGCGGAGCCGCGCAGGACGCCCTTGATCTGGCTGTGGCGGCTATTGACCGTCTGGATGTGCTGCGCGCCCCGGACCCGCTGGCTGGCAGAAGCGTTGATGCTCCCGTGTGGGATGTCGAGCGCCGCCGCAACGGGCGGATAGCAGCGGTTGGCGTCGGAGACGAGCAGCGCATCCGGTGCTACGACCGGCTCCAGCCCCTTCTTCACGCTGTCTGCGTTGAGGGCGGGCAGGGTATGGCTGAGGGTCTTGCCCGCACGGTCGGCGACGACTAGGATCGACCCCGGTGCGCGCGATAGCGCTGTGCCGGTCAGCGCACCGAACGTCTTCCCACAGGCCTTGCACCGGACACGGCGAAGACCGCGCGCCGTGCCCTGCGACACCGCCCCGCCGGCGCCGCAATGCCGACAGCGCCGTTCGTCATCCACGCCCAGCTCGGTCGCCACCAGCGAGGCCGCGCCCTCCGGCGGGTCCGACAGCACCGCCGCCGCCTTGCGCCGCGCCGCCTCAACTCATCGACACGCGAAAACCAATCCCGAAACCGCTCGTGATCCATCTCTCTGACCGTCAAGACGAATCGGCGGGATCCTGTCACAATGCTTACGATTCACGAATTGAGCCTTCAAGATCATGCTGGCCGCGGTCGCAAATCTGAACACACAAAGCCGGCAAAATTTTCACAACTGGAAAAATGGCAAAATCACGCCAAATCACTTAACGTGGGATCACCTTGGGCAGCAATTCTCCTTTTGGAGTTATCGGGGGTTTTCAAAGGCTTGGAGATGTGATTCAAGCTGTTGTATGAAGCGTCTTGAACGATACATGGAAGCGGTGCGCGGCGTTGCCCGACAAGCGCTCGGGACGCAACACGCGCTATGCCATGAGAGACATCGGGCTTGCGGCGTTTTCGGTGTTTTTCGTGCAGAGCCCGTCGTTTCTGGCGCATCAGCGCCTGCTGTCGGCGCAGCGCGGCGCTGATGCGCCGGGACGCTGTTCGGCATGGAGCGGATTGCGTGCGACAGCCATATCCGGCGGATGCTGGATGGGGCGCCGACGGATCATTTCGATGCGGTGTTTTCGGCGCTTGTCGATGACCTGGATGGCGCCGGTGCCTTGTCGGGTCTGCGCTGCCTGGACGATCGGGTGTTGATCGCGCTGGACGGCTCGGAGCCTTTCCGTTCCGGCACGATCCACTGCGCGCACTGCTCGACGCGCCGGCGGGGCGAGGAGGTGGAGTATTTCCACAGCTTTGTCGGCGCCGCTCTGGTGGCGCCGGGGCAGCGCCGCGCCTTGCCTCTGGCGCCGGAGTTCGTGCGCCCGCAAGACGGCTCGGCGAAGCAGGACTGCGAGAGCCGCGCGGCGCAGCGCTGGCTGGCCCGCCTGGGGCCTTGTGTGGCCGGGCTGAGACCGGTCTATCTGGGCGACGATCTCTAGTCCCGCCAGCCGATCTGCGAGGCGGTGCGCGCCGCGGGCGGGAGCTTCATCTTCGTGTGCAAGCCGTCCAGCCACAAGACGTTGAGCGAATACACCCATGGCGTCGTGCTGGACGAGGTGTGCCAGACCGTGGGCAGGGGCGCGGCCAGGCGCCGCCATCGCTATCGCTGGATGAATGGCGTGCCGCTGCGCGACGGCGCCGACGCGCTCGTCGTCAACTGGCTGGAGGTCGAGATCGCCAAGCCCGACGGCAAGGTGACCTACCGCAACAGCTTCGTCACCGACCTTGCCGTCACGCGAGACACCGCCGCCGCCATCGCCGCCTGCGGGCGTGCCCGCTGGAAGATCGAGAACGAGACCTTCAACGTCCTGAAGACCAATGGCTACAACCTCGAACACAATTTCGGGCATGGCAGCCAGACCCTGGCCAGCATCCTGGTCGTGCTCAATCTGCTGGCCTTCGCCCTGCACACGGCCTGCGACCTGATCGAAGCATCCTGGCGGCGGGCGCGGCACGCACTCGGAGCCCGAAGGCGCCTGTTCGAGCACATCCGCACGATCACCGCCTACCATGTCTTCGCGTCATGGGCGGTCCTCATGAAAACCGTCATCACGGGCCTCCCCCCTCCCGCAAACGCCTGATCCCCGGCCCCCGCGCCAAGCCCATCCCTCCAACCGCAAAACCGCCAAAAAACCAACACGAAAGGCCGCAATGCAACGAAAAACGCCATAAGGAGAATTGCTGCACCTTGGGTTGACCCGTTGATATTTGATGTGTACACAGAGTGCGCTTCGATGGCGGTATCAAGCCGATGCCAATCTCTACGCTTCGGGAGGTTATAGTGAACAGATCGAATCTCATCGAAATAGTATCAAGCGCGTCCGGCATTACCAAGGCGCAGGCGACTGATGCTGTCGATGCCATGTTTGGCGCGATCAGCGACGCTCTCAAGGGTGGCAGCGAGGTCCGGCTCATCGGGTTTGGAACATTCAGTTCAGTGATACGGTCAGCTTCCGAGGGACGTAATCCCCGAACCGGTGAAAAAATCCAGATTGCTGCGTCGCGGCAACCAAAATTCAAGGCTAGCAAAGTATTGAAGGACGCGCTGAACTGATTTTTGCGGCTTCCGGCAGCGCCGAATTGGGAACGGCGCAGCCGGAAGCAATGGGCGCTTAGCTCAGATGGAAGAGCGTCTCGTTTACACCGAGAGGGTCGGCGGTTCGAATCCGTCAGCGCCCACCATGTTCGGGATTTCGCGCTTGCAATTCTGAATCGCGTTGAACGGGCCGTTGGTCATTCTCGCCTTCGTGATTCCGTATTCTGCTTGCTGCGGGCGGGGCATTTTGACTGGCGAGCCCCTTGGTGACACGCCGATTTGCGTGGAGACCGGATGCTTTGGCGCAGATCACGGCTGAGTGGCGCGCATATGCGCCACTGCCCGTTTCCGGAAACCCGGTCCGCGACATCACCTCTGCCATGCGCAAAAGTCCGAGCGCAAGGAGAGGACTGTGGATCTGACCGGGATCCGATACCTTGCGCGAGTGCCCGGACCCATCCTGGTTAGACTTGGTCCAAATCCAGGACGAGTAAATCGAAAATACCTGCCGTCCACCGCCCGTTGACAAGGTGGCGGACAGATTTCTGTTCGAACGCTTTCGGACATTTGTTCGTGCGCTTGCCGGATCTGCGCGCGATTACGCTATTATCGTCGCCATGACTCGGCAGCGCGGCACGCATTGCGGATTACTGCCGTCGCCGCATCGTTCTCTGCCGGCAGATTTCCCCCGTGACCGCAGCATCACGACCAGCGCGGTGCGCGCCGATCGACCATGTACCGGACAGGCTGCTCGACACATTACCGGGAAAAGAAATGAGGCGGGGTACCTAGTGTCCTGATTCTGAAGTTCGCATAGCTATGATTGAGTTGGCGCGAGTTCGAGGGTTCTCAGGCAGAAGCGCTTGATGGACGCCAGGATTTCGTCGGCGGACTTGTGCCAGCGGAACGGCTTGGGGTCCTCGTTGACCGCCTCGATATACGCGGTGATCGCCTGCTCCAACTCGACGGTCGAGCGGTGACCCCCGCGACGGATCTGCTTCTCCGTCAGATCGGAGAAGCACCGCTCCACCTGGTTGAGCCACGACGCCGAGGTCGGCGTGACGTGCACATGCCAGCGAGGCCGCTTTGCGAACCAGGCGCGGACTTCCTTCGTCTTGTGCGTCGAGTAGTTGTCGATGACGATATGGATGTCGAGATCCTCGGGCACGTTGGCCTCGATATAGTCCAGGACCTTGCGGAACTCCCGGCTTCGGTGACGGCGGAAACACTTGCCGATGACCTCGCCGGTGGCGACGTCGAGGGCGGCGAACAACGAGGTCGTGCCGTTGCGCTTGTCGTCATGGCTGCGCCGCTCGGCCTGGCCCGGCCGCAGCGGCAGCAAGGGCTGGGTGCGGTCGAGGGCCTGAACCTGGGACTTCTCGTCCACACAGAGAACCATGGCATGCTGCGGCGGGTCCACGTAGAGGCCGACGATGTCGCGCGTCTTGTCCACGAAGTACGGGTCCGCCGACAGCTTGAAGGTCTCGCTGCGGTGCGGCTGCAGGGAAAAGGCCTGCCAGATGCGATGGATGGTCGAGGCGCCGTACCCGGTGGCGCGCGCCATCGAGCGCAGGCTCCAGTGAGTGGCGTCGGGCGGTGTGTCCTCCAGCGTCATGCGAACGACCTCGGCAACTTCGTCGTCGCCGATGCGCCGGGGCGCACCCGAACGCGGCGCGTCATGCAGACCGTCGAGGCGGTCTTCGGCGAAGCGGCGGCGCCACTTGCCGACAGTCAACTCCGTGACCTCCAACAAGGCCGCGATTTCCTTGTTGGACAGCCCGTCCGCCTCCAGCACGATCCGTGCCCTCAGCGCCAAGGCCTGCCACGACTTGCGGCTCCGGCTCAGCCGACCCAGCTTCTTGCGCTCCTCATCTGTCAGGGTAATGTCCACCGCTGTTCTCGACACGGAATGAACCTCCTTGCTTCCATCAACAACACAATAGTACGAACCTATGGAGCAGGACACTAGCCTCGGCGCAGCTCTGCGTTACGACCTTCTGGATAACCTCTGGTTCGATCTATTCCACGAAACTGCACAGAAATTTCTGTGCCGCGTGGAGGGGCATTCCGTACGATTTTTCGACGAAGACGGAACTGTTCGCGGGGACGAGGTTGAGCTCCGGGCAGACCGTTCACGCTGAACAGCCTCATTCCGTAACACACCTGACGCTCATGCCTGTCAGGGTTTGCGCGTACGAATCAGGCGAGTCAGTGGAATGTGGGCAGCCTTGGGATCGACACCGGCATCGTGACTGGGGGAATCCGCAACGAGCGAGATAATTATACCACAGAACCTCTTGCAAAATTCCTGCCCCCAGGGTCCGGTGAGCCGGGATCGGTCGGTTGATCCCGGTCACCTCTGCACCTGGAGGTCGGAATCCATGGATTCGCGGTGTCTCATCAGAGACGATGAGACCAAACAGGGACCTTTGTGGACATCGGGACACGCATCTCCGGGCCACTCTCTTCGAGAGGGCCGTGAAGGGTCGGCATGCGTTGTCGGAGCCGCGCTATGGGACGGCGAGACGTATCAACTGGTCAGCCGCCAGGGCCAGGATGCCGACCATGAGATGGCAGGCGACCCTGGAATGTCCGCGGACGCGGACATGGCGCCCGCCACACTCATCCTTGAGGCGGGCGTTGGTCCTCTCGACACCGGACCGGATCCGGACCCGCACGGTCTCGGGATCGACATGGCCTATTGCACGCCGGTCCCGGGCCTCCCGGTCTCGCGCCTCCTTGAGGTCCTTGTCCCGGCGCGGATTGACATCGATGATCGGCACATGGCCAAGCCGTTCACTCATCTGGTAGATCTCCCTGGCATCATAGGCCGCGTCCATGAGATCGTAGAGATTGGTCACACGCCCGGCGGTCATCATCGCCAGCGGGATCGTGACCTGGCTGTCATGGACGGATGCCGAGGTGAGAACGGTCCTCAGCGGCACCCCGCAGTCTGCTGTGTCCGATAGGCAGCTTGTAACCGCGCCAAGCCTCCAGGACCCCCTGGCAGTCTTCTTTGCCCCGTGATCGCAGACCTTCGGCAGCGCGTCGAGCCTCTCATCGAGATCCATCCCGTTCGCTTGCCGTTCGAGACGCCCAGGCTCCCTCGTCCTCTCCTCGCCCTTGCGGGGCCGGCCGCGCTTGCGGTTCAGCGTCGGGGCCTTCGGCGTCGGGGCCGGCGTCTCCCGGGCCTCGATAGCCGTCGAGGCCCTCGACACGTGGCCGATGAGCGCGTCGCCCAGTGTCTCTGCAACCAGAGCCGCGTGCATCCTCTCCGGAAGACGGGACTGCGACCATTCGGCAAGCGCCCGCGAAAACGTCGCTTCACGCGGGATCTCCGAGACACGCGACCAGCCGCACAGCCGGCGCAACGTCGGGTCCACCTTGAGCCTGTCGATCAGGTGGCGGGTCGTCGGCAGACCCCACACCGCCTCGGCGATGACGCCACGGGCCAGCGCCCGGCGATTCTCCCGGGGCCGACCCGGACCGGTCCACACCTCATCGACGAAGCCCTCCACCTTGACGAGATCGAAAGCTGTCACGAAGCGCTTGTGCGTCTCCAGGAGAGGACCGACCGCCTCGGCCAACGCAGGGAAAAGGTCCCCTTGAAATCGGTGCCAGAGATCGGATAGGGTCGAGCCAAGGGTCATCGGGGTCACCTCCTCGGTATCTTGTTGTTGTGGAAACACAACATACCACGAGGTGGCCCCGAAACCCAGGCCCTCGACAACAAAATCGGCCTCGAGAAGGCAAAAAACCGGTCGGGCCGGCAATTTTGCAAGAAGCTCCACATGCACAATGAGAGTATTATTGCGCCTCCGGCGGCAATGAATGAACTTCGACACCAAGACCCGTCAAATGATCCTGCTGCCAAGCGTTCTACCGCCTAGCGCCACGCACGAATTTATCCGATTCGCAATCAACTCCACGCCCTTTTTTGATCGATGTCTTTCTCTGATCATTTGCGAAGCGGTCCAACCGACCTAACTATGTCCCTCGCGCTGGCTATTTGCATGCCACGCGTTGTCACAACAAAACTGTTCCGATAGCCACAGTATCTATGACATGAACCTTGTCGTCGAAACCTTTCCATGCAAGAGTCCGGCACCATGCGGGGATATTTTGGAATAGGTGTCGAGGGGATAAGTAAGCCAATGAACCTCGGCGCCATCGCTCGTACCGCTCACGCCTTCGAAGCCAGTTTCGTCTTCAGCGTAGCGGCCGCGACGCCACTACGGGAACTCAGCAAGGCCGACACGTCAGACGCAACCGAAAGCGTTCCGTTCTATCGGTTCGACAGTGCCGACGACATGATGTTACCAGCAGGATGCTCCCTGGTCGGAGTCGAGATCACCGCGGATGCCGTCGATCTGCCAAGTTTCCGCCATCCGCGATGTGCTGCCTATGTGCTCGGACCGGAGCGCGGCATCCTGTCCGGCGCGATGCTGGCGCGCTGCGATCATGTGGTCCGGATCCCAACACGGTTTTCGATCAATGTCGGCCTGGCTGGCGCGCTTGTCATGTATGACCGCCTGCTGACGCATGGCCGGTTCAGCTCGCGGCCCGTTCAGCCCGGCAGCGGCAAGGCGATGCCGGTACCGGTATTCGGATCGCCGGCCTAGTGTCCTGATTCCAAAGTTCGTACCGTTATGATGTTGCGGCTGCAGCGGTTTCGAGGGTCCTGAGGCAGAAGCGCTTGATGGACGCCAGGATTTCATCGGCTGTCTTGTGCCAGCGGAAGGGCTTGGGGTCCTCGTTGACGGTGTCGATGTACCCGGTGATCGCCTGCTCCAGCTCGACGGTCGATCGGTGAACCCCGCGCCGGATCTGCTTCTCTGTCAGATCGGCGAAGAAGCGCTCGACTTGGTTGAGCCACGAGGCAGAGGTCGGGGTGAAGTGAACATGCCAGCGCGGTCGCCGGGCGAACCAGTCGCGGATCGTCTTCGTCTTGTGGGTCGAGTAGTTGTCCATGACGATGTGGATCTCGAGGTCGGGCGGCACGTTAGCCTCGACGTGATCCAGGAACTTGCGGAACTCCACGCTGCGGTGGCGCCGATAGCACTGTCCGATGACCTTGCCTGTGGCGACGTCAAGGGCTGCGAAGAGCGAGGTCGTGCCGTTGCGCTTGTAATCGTGAGTGCGCCGCTCGACCTGCCCCGGGCGCAGCGGCAGCAGCGGCTGGGTGCGATCGAGGGCCTGAACCTGCGATTTCTCGTCCACGCAGAGGACCATGGCATGCTGCGGCGGGTCCACGTAGAGCCCCACGATGTCGCGCGTCTTGTCCACGAAGTAGGGGTCTGCCGAGAGCTTGAAGGTCTCGCTCCTGTGCGGCTGAAGGGAAAAGGCTCGCCAGATGCGATTGACCGTCGACGGCGCATACCCCGTCGCCTGCGCCATCGAGCGCGTGCTCCATTGGGTCGCGTCACGAGGCTTCTCCTCAAGCGTCTTGCGCACCACCTCGGCCACGGCGTCGTCATCGATGCGCCGGGGACGGCCGGAGCGCGGCTCGTCGTCAAGCCCGTCAAGACGATGCTCTGCGAAGCGATTGCGCCACTTCCTGGCGGTCTGGCTGGTCACGCCCAGCACGCTCCCAATCTGCACATTGGTAAGCCCTTCGGCCGCCAGCAGCACGATGTGCGCCCGATCGGACAGGCCTCGCCAGACTTTGCGCCCGCGCGCCAGCCGCTCAAGCTCGTTGCGCTCGTCCGCGCTCAGCTTGATCTCCACCGAAAGGCGCATCACCATGCCCCCCGAATCGACACCACCCCCTTAACAATACGAACTTTGCGTACAGGACACTAGCATCCCGGCCCGCCAAAAAACTACCCTTTCTGACAGTCGCCGACAGTTCTCTTTCATTGAGTGATTTGGCTCTACAAATGGCGGTTCGGATAGCTTGAGCTGTCCAGAAAACACATCCATTGGTGTTTGGCTCTCATTAAAGTCAAATATTTTTTGACTCCCAGTTCGGAGTCCGAAATGCAACAGGGATCGTAACAGGTGAGGCCGAGCGTGATCTGCGAATGGTGAAGCTGCGTCAATCTTTGACGGCTTCCGCTCCGAACAGTGCGCCCGCAACTTCACCACCCTGTGATCCGTCATTACCACAGCCCGCAAGCAGGGCTGGACGATCCTCGAAACCCTGGCACACCGCAACCCGATCCGGTTGATCTCCAGACTGCGGCTCTGAAACCTCCTCCCGGACACCGAAATCCCTCACACGGACAGGGCCGATGCGTGCCGCCGCTGGCGCGCGGCTCACCATACAACCACACGCCGTGAACCAGGCCGCCGGGAGCAGAACCCGTAATCAGACCTGGGCAGTTACTAGATTTGTTCCGGATCGAGACCGCTTCTTCAACGATATTAGAAAGATTTGTTTCCATCTAGTTGTATACCTCCTCGCTATTGTGTCCCGCCGTTCCGGTGCCGACAAGAACAACAGTGGAGGGGCGTCTGGCTTGAGACCCGATCCTGAATGGCCCTGTTGCTACTCCTCTCCACTGCCTCCCGGTCGTTGTCAGGTGTCGGTCGGTCGCCTTCTGCCACACCAATATTCCGCACATGCCCGGCGCACCAATTATCGCGTTTTAAATGAAAACCATTGAAAACACTGCGTTTCATCCTGCGCCTTCAACTGATACAAGAAGTCCCAGGAGCGCCAGCATGATAACGAAAAGAGAGCCATAAAACCGGCAGACCGACCAGGACCATGCAACATCCCAGACGGAGCCTGCTGTGCTGACATATGGACGATAGTCCAGGTCGAAGGGCTTCACCGATGTACCGGCCACGATTTTCTCATACAGCTTGATGTAGCACCTTTCGAGATGAAGATACTTGGCATCCATGCTCCAGAAAGCCAGCACCGGGATGCAGCCGCCCAAGCCGATTAACCAGTGTGGGTCGTCCGATAATCCCGAGAAGACGAAGGCTGCGGTGACCAGTGAAACGGCCCATGTTTTCATCTGTGCGCTGTTTCCCGCCATACGGGTAATGACGTCTTGCGCCAGTCTCAAGTGTTCAACAGTTCTCTGCGTATCGTCTATCATGCCGCAAGATTACAACCGGCCACGGTGGCGGGCAAGACCCCACGGCGCTGCCGCACGATGGGCGCACGCTGTAAACCGAATCCATGACACAGTTTCGCGACATGAATTCTTGCCAAATAAAGAAAAACCCGTTTTCTCCGGCGACGCCCATTTAATCGTTTACGGACCAAATTGTAAAAATGACTTCGCTGAACGGTCAAAGCGCCGCTCGACCGGCGCTTTGACCGTTCAGCATCGTGTCACCGTGGCGCCGCCGAGGGCCACGCCGAAGCGCGGCCTACCGGCACAGATGCGGGAATTGAAACGGTGCCAATGCGGTACTTGAGTAGGGCAACAGCATAGTCGCGAGCGAAGTCGCTTCTGTTTCGTTGCAATAGAGGAAAATCGGGTTCCGGGTGCGCAACGACCGGGATGTCGGCGGTTATCGGAAATGGCGCATATTCGAGGGATTCAGCCGGTTGAGCTTTTTGCAGACGGATCCGGCGATTTTGTGGTCGGCACCCGATCGCGATCGGTGTGAACATGTGATAAGCACAAGGGCTATGCCGGATCGGGTATCGGGACAGCCACTCCGATCCGTCACCGAAAGGGGCGATCCGGAACTTCCGGGCGCGCTTCACCGCCACCGTCGCCTCTCGGGTTACAGCGGTTCCGCCACCCCGTCAATCCGGGGTGGTCAAGCCGGATCCTGCGAGGGGATTGCCGGCGGTCAGGCTCATGGACCGATCGATGGTGAGCGCGGGGATCCCGAATGTCAGGTGGCGGAACAGCTTGCGGTGGCTGCGAACGCGGATCTCACGACCGCCGAAATCGTGTTTGAGGCCGTTGTTGAACGCTCGACGGTGGTCGGTTCGCGATGGCGCTGCCGTTCCGGTATGGTTTGTCGGTACTGCTTGGGGTCGTCGTGTCCCGGGCCGGATTCTTCTCGGGGACGACATCGCGGCGCAGGTTGATGTCGATGATGATCGGCACAGGCCCGGGATCCAGGCTGAAGTCCGGGTCGGTTGTGCATCATGAGCCCTGTCGTTCCGGCCGTAACCGTTGTCGCATGCCCCGTACTTCTCACCGGCAACGGGGTCGCGGGATGGCAGCGGCAAGGCGCCAGCCCCGAAACGGCGCGTTCACTGAAACCATGCCGTCCGGCTGCGGGTTGCCGGGGCACGCCGAACGATCCGGCCGCACCGGGAAGGAGCGGCGATCCGTCGGCACGGTCCGCACGCCGAAGCCGACGACATTGCGCGGCCGCGCCGAAGTCAGGGCGTGACAACCCGCAGCCGCAGGCCGGTAATCGGGTCCGGTATCGGCCCGGGGCCGAGGTCGACCGATAGGTCCAGGATCCGGTCCGTCCCGGCCGCTCCGGTCCGAGAGATGAGATCCCATACGCATCGCCAACCCGATCTAGGATGTGGTTTTCAAGTACCTGCTTGAGGATCTCGAGGCTGCCCGGCTGCTGATCGGCAAGATCGCGAAGCTGGAGGTGGCCGAGCTGGTCGTGCGCCCGCAGAAGACGACGGTGCGCCGATCGCCGCCCCCGGCGTCGCATGAAGACCGGGACAACGCCTTGCCGCTGATCCTGTTGCGGATGGATTTTGCGGCCCGGCTGCGCACCGCCGATGGCAGCTTGCGGGATGTTCCGGTGGAGATCCGGAAGGCTCCCTCGCCGAGGGTGATCGAGCATTTTAGCATATATCCCGGCCAGCATCTGATCCGCTCTGGCGGCACGGCCGGTGAGCGGGTGCCTCCCGTTGTGGCGATCTGTTTTCTGGGTTATCCGATGGGCCTGTCGGAGGAGGCCGTGGTGGATGTGTCGCCACGGGTGTCGAAACGCTGCACGGCGCGGGATCTGGATGCGACCCAGTCCTTCGTGGCCGGGCTTTACCAGCAGTCGCACATCGTTCAGATCCCGTATCTGCGCGGGCGTCGCCGAAACGATCTGGAGCGGCTTCTGGCCGTGTTCGATCAGGATCTGGCAGACCGGGGGTCGGCGAGCGATCATATCCTGTCGATTGATGAAGCCGAGTATCCGGCGGACTGTGGGGCGGTGCTGCGGCAGTTGCGCAAGGCGGGCGAGCGAGAGGATGTTCTACGCAGCATGGAGGCCGAGGAGGCGCTGTTGTAAGGACTCGGTCATCTTTGCACGCCGGGCGGAGATGGAGCGGCAACTCAGGAGGGGGCAGAACAGCGGGCTGATCAAGCCGAGGAAGCGCTTCAGCAGCCGATATGCCGCATGGCGCGGCTACTGCGCGATCTTGCCGATCTTGACGTTGAAGCGATTGCGCAGGAACTCGGAACCAACAGAGACGAGATTCGCCGAACGTTGGGAGAAGACGAATGACAGGGACTGACATTTTCTGATCATGGAGATCCCATCCGTTGCAATAGGCTGATCTCACGGAATATTTCGCGCGGCGCAACCCTGTTTGCCAAGGACAGTCAAGCGCTGTCGTGGCTGGATGAAACGGAAATCCTCGCGTGAACAGGCAATGTCAAGGCTTCTCCAGCATCGTTCGGTCAATTGCGATGCCCGTGTTTGGACGGTCCCATGGGTCACCTTGATATCCCTGGTTTCGAAGAGCTCGGCCACCGGCACGAAGTCGCGGCTGGATGAAACCGGTGCCACGACATCGGAGTTGGCGACTCGGGCAAGGTTGATCATGTCGATTGTCATGCGGACATCGGCGCTCTTCCGTCCGATCCTCGGTGTGTCGGCGCCGCAGACGGGGCATTCGGCGATCGCTGCATGGCACGAAGGGCCGACGGACGGCGACTGCTTCCTCTCGCTTGGAACGCTCGACACGCTCGCCGCCCACCAGTGACGTTTCCGGCCCGCGTCACCGGCAGGATCTCTGGAGCCGTGAAAATTCAGTCCCTGATATTTTCCCGTGCCCGCGACGTCGACCACCGCCGCAGCGGCGTGCGCCGGTATCTGGCCGGAGTTTTGACCAATCCGGGCGGAACGCTCTGTCTACATCTCGTATGGGCATCGTGTTGGTCCCGAAGGTGACGAACACCTGATATACGGCGCCGACGCCTTGTACCGCCCAATCGGCGGACATGCCGTATCCCGAATACCGCTTATGCACGTGGCTCCGGTGGCACACGATGTTACCCCCGATGTCGACTATTCCCGGCACGCCAAACGCTACATGTGCGTTTCACCGGAGCCACGTGCATAAGCGGTTCCCGAATTTAAAGTACGCGCGCGCTACGGCGTCCCGGGGTCGTCTTGACCGGACTCCAATCCCGGTCCGGGCGGCCATCCGATGGGTTATCTTGCACGGCAATGAAAGCCTGAACGGCCGATTGTGCAATCGCGTCTTCGGGGAGATGCATCGGAGCCTGCCGGAGCTCTTGCCTAGGCTATCACGGGACACTCGCGATGGTAGCCTCGACCGGGACGATATCGTCGCCGTCGCAGAGCGCAGATTACCACTACCACGAGCGGGATGATCCGTCGCACACGGAGGCGAGTACCCGGGCGGTTCGGGATTGCGGCCGGCGGCGGCAATAGCGGAACGCGGCCTCGGCAGAACCGGAGCAACGCGTCTGATGGTCCGCGCCACGCCGATGATGCGGGCGAGGAAACGGGACATGGACAAGGCGGCGACGCGACCGGGAATACCAGGTGGCGCTCGACTTTTCAGCCGTGGCGGTCCACGCGAAGGCACGGCTGGTGGAACGGGCCCGTGCGGCACCGGACCTATTCGCGGGACCGGGCCACCACGTTGCCAGGAATGCGACGTCCTCGGCGCTCGTGCATCCGAGCAAGGCATTTGCGGCGGCTTGACAGGGTGTGCGCGGGCTGCTAAATCACAGCCTCTCGTGAGGGAGCCGGTTTCGGCGGGTTTGCGGGGGTGTAGCTCAGTTGGTTAGAGCGCTGGCCTGTCACGCCAGAGGCCGCGGGTTCGAGTCCCGTCACTCCCGCCATTGTCCGATTGCAGGACTGGTGTTCGCGACGGTCCGTCAAGGAACCAGGCACGGCGGCAAGATCGGATCCAGGGGCCGGGCGGTCGACAGGAAACTGACAGGCAGAGGTAGCGATGACGGCGCTTCTTCAGGAATATCTGCCGATCCTGATTTTTACCGGCCTTGCTGTCGGCATGGCGCTGGCAATCGTCGTGGCCTCCTTGGTGCTCGGCACGCAGCGCCCCGATTCGGAAAAGGTCTCGGCCTATGAATGCGGGTTCGAGGCGTTTAACGATTCGCGCGGACAATTCGACATCCGGTTCTATCTGGTCGCCATTCTCTTCATCATCTTCGATCTCGAAGTGGCCTTTCTGTTTCCGTGGGCGGTATCGCTCGGTGCGATCGGCGTCTACGGCTTCTGGTCGATGATGGTCTTTCTCGGTGTCCTGACCGTCGGATTCGTTTACGAATGGAGAAAAGGGGGCCTGGAATGGGAGTGAGTTCATCCGATCCGGGGCAGCGCCTGGTGCCACCGGGTGCCGAACAGGATGCGATCCTGCAGGCCGTCGGAGACGAGCTCCAGGAAAAGGGTTTCATCGTCGCCAAGGCCGACAATCTGTTCAACTGGGCACGCAGCGGCTCGTTATGGCCAATGACCTTCGGGTTGGCCTGCTGCGCCGTCGAGATGATGCATTCTGCCGCTAGCCGTTATGACCTCGACCGGTTCGGCATGGTGTTCCGGCCAAGCCCGCGCCAGTCCGACGTGATGATTGTCGCCGGTACCCTGACCAACAAGATGGCGCCGGCGCTACGCAAGGTCTACGACCAGATGGCCGAACCGCGCTGGGTGCTCTCGATGGGATCCTGCGCCAATGGCGGCGGTTACTATCATTACTCCTATTCCGTCGTCCGCGGTTGCGACCGGATCGTGCCGGTCGATGTCTATGTGCCCGGTTGCCCGCCGACGGCCGAGGCGCTGCTTTACGGACTGATGCAGCTGCAGAGAAAGATCCGGCGCACCGGGACGATTGCCCGATGATCCGGCGCGACCGGGGCCGGATGACGGGAAGGCGGAGCAGCCATGGCATCTGAAACGTCCGAGGCGCTGGCCGAACTGGTCGCGTATCTCGAAAACCTGATCGGCGACGACATCACTACGGTCGAATGGGCCGGTGACGAGCTCGTCCTGCGGGTTCCCGCCGGCGCGATCCTCAAGGTTCTGTCCTTTCTGCGCGACGACGCCCAGTGCCAGTTCCGGACTCTGGTCGATCTCTGCGGTGCAGATTATCCGGAACGCGCCCAGCGCCTCGAAGTGATCTACAACCTGTTGAGTGTCGACCGCAATCAACGCATTCGGGTCAAGGTGACCACAGACGAGGGCACGCCTGTGCCGTCGGTCTCGACGCTCTTTCCGTCCGCCGAATGGAATGAACGTGAAGCCTGGGACATGTACGGCATCCTCTTCAGCGACCATCCCGATTTGCGTCGGCTGTTGACGGATTACGGCTTCGAAGGGCATCCGATGCGCAAGGACTTCCCGTTGACGGGCCACGTCGAAGTTCGGTACGACGACGAACAGAAGCGCGTGATCTATGAGCCGGTCAGACTGACCCAGGATTTCCGGAGTTTCGACTTCATGAGCCCGTGGGAAGGCGCGCAGGCGGCCTTGGCAGGTGACGAAAAGGCGGTGAGAGAGACACCGGCAAGCGACTGATGGTCGAAACCCGGATAAAGCCCCTGACCCTGAATTTCGGACCGCAGCATCCGGCGGCTCATGGCGTGCTTCGCCTTGTCCTCGAAATGGACGGCGAAGTCGTCGAGCGCGCCGACCCGCATATCGGACTGCTGCACCGCGGAACCGAAAAGCTGATCGAGCACAAGACCTATCTGCAAGCGGTCCCGTATTTCGATCGGCTCGACTATGTCGCGCCAATGGCCCAGGAACATGCCTATGCCCTGGCTGTCGAAAAACTTCTCGATCTCGAAGTGCCGCGGCGTGGCCAGTATATCCGGGTGCTGTACGCCGAGTTGTCGCGGATTCTCAATCACATCCTGAACGTCACAACCTTCGCCCTTGATGTCGGCGCGATGACGCCTCTGCTCTGGGGCTTCGAAGAACGTGAGATCCTGATGGAGTTCTACGAGCGCGCCTGCGGCGCCCGCTTGCATGCCGCGTATTTTCGCCCCGGCGGCGTTCACCAGGATCTGCCGGTTGGCCTGCTCGACGACATCGCCAGATGGGCCGAGGATTTCCCGCGCTTCATTGACGACATGGAAAGTCTGCTGACCAACAACCGGATTTTCAAACAACGCACCGTCGATATCGGCGTTGTCAGCCGTGACGACGCTTTTGGCCTGGGCTTCACCGGGCCTTGCCTGCGGGCATCGGGCGTAAGTTGGGATCTGCGCAAGACGCAACCCTATGATGTCTACGATGAGATGGAGTTCGACCTGCCGGTCGGCAAGACCGGCGACTGTTATGCCCGGTATCTCGTCCGGGTCGAGGAGATGCGCCAAAGCCTCCGTATCATCAACCAGTGCGTCAAGCGTTTGCCGGCTGGTCCGGTCAAGACGGCCGACCGCAAGATTGCGCCGCCGCCGCGTAGCGACATGAAGCGCTCCATGGAAGCCTTGATCCACCACTTTAAGCTCTATACGGAAGGCTATCATGTGCCGGCTGGCGAGACCTATACCGGAGTCGAGGCGCCGAAAGGCGAGTTTGCGGTTTACCTGGTGTCCGACGGATCCAACAAGCCCTATCGTTGCAAGATCCGCGCACCCGGTTTCGCGTTTCTCTCGGCGATGGATTTTCTCTCGAAGGGCCATATGCTCGCAGACACCGTCGCGATAATCGGCTCGCTTGACATCGTCTTCGGGGAGATCGACCGGTGAGCGGGTACGAATTTTCGGAGAACCAGCCCGACAGCTTTGAATTTACCCTGGAAAACCTGGCTGCGGCGGATACGATCATTGCCCGCTATCCGCCAGGCCGGCAAGCCAGTGCTGTGATTCCGCTGCTCGACCTCGCTCAGCGCCAGCACGACAATTGGCTGCCGCGCAAGGCGATAGAGGTGGTCGCGGAAAAACTCGGCATGGCGCCGATTCGCGTGCTTGAGGTCGCTACCTTCTACACGATGTTCAACCTCAAGCCGGTCGGGCGCTATTTCCTGCAGGTCTGCAAGACGACGCCCTGCTGGCTGCGCGGGTCCGACGAGGTGCTCCGTTGTATTCGTGACAGGCTCGGCATCGACGATCACGGGACGACCGAAGACGGAATGTTCAGTCTGCTTGAGGTCGAATGTCTCGGCGCCTGCGTGAATGCCCCGATCCTCCAGGTCAACGACGATTTTTATGAGGATCTGGATTACGAGAAGACAGGGGACCTGTTGACGGTCCTGATGCAGGATGCGCCGCCGCCGCCGGGGTCGATGGCTGGCCGTAACCGGTCGGAGAGCAGTGCCGGAGCGACGACGCTGACCGGCTTGCGGGCCAATGGCGCAGACTATGCCGCACGCCGTCCGCAACCTGCGGACACCGTTGCGCCGGGCGCGGGAGAGAACGCATGCTGAAGGATGAGGATCGGATCTTCACCAATCTCTATGGCTGGTTCGATCCGGGGCTGGACGGCGCCCGCCACCGCGGTGATTGGAGCACGACCGGCCAGATCCTGTCGCGCTCACCGGATGACATCGTCGAAGCCGTCAAGGCGTCGGGCTTGCGCGGCCGCGGCGGCGCAGGCTTTCCGACGGGCCTGAAATGGTCCTTCATGCCGAAGGAAGTCGGCGAACGGCCGCATTATCTCGTGGTCAACGCCGATGAAAGCGAGCCGGGCACCTGCAAGGACCGCGAAATCATGCGCCACGATCCGCACAAGCTGATCGAAGGCTGCCTGATCGCTGGTTACGCGATGCGAGCCTGTGCCGCCTATATCTACATCCGCGGAGAATTCTATAACGAATCCCGATGTCTGCAGAAGGCGATCGACGAGGCCTATGACGCCGGCCTGATCGGGCGTGACGCCTGTGGCAGCGGCTGCGATTTCGACGTGATTCTGCACCGTGGCGCCGGCGCCTATATCTGCGGCGAGGAAACCGCGCTCCTCGAAAGCCTGGAGGGCAAGAAAGGTCAGCCGCGGCTGAAGCCGCCATTTCCCGCTGCTGTCGGTCTTTATGGCTGTCCCTCGACGGTCAACAATGTCGAGAGTATCGCCGTCGTACCGGAAATCCTGCGCCGCGGTCCTGAATGGTTTGCCGGGCTTGGGCGCGAACGCAACACCGGTACCAAGTTGTTCTGCATATCAGGTCATGTCAACACCCCCTGCAATGTCGAGGAAGAGATGGGGATTCCGTTGCGTGACCTGATCGAAAGGCACGCCGGCGGTGTGATTGGCGGCTGGGATAATCTGCTCGCGGTGATCCCCGGCGGCTCGTCGGTGCGTTGCATCCCCAAATCGATCTGCGACGATGTGCTTATGGACTTCGATTCCCTGATGGCAGTGAAATCGGGCCTCGGCACCGCGGCAGTCATCGTGATGAATCGCGAGACCGATATTGTCAAGGCGATCACACGGCTGTCCTACTTCTACAAGCATGAGAGCTGCGGCCAGTGTACGCCGTGTCGCGAGGGCACCGGCTGGATCTGGCGGGTCATGGAGCGGCTGGTAATCGGCGACGCCGAGATCGAGGAAATCGATGCTCTGGAAGAGGTTACACGACAGATCGAAGGCCATACCATCTGCGCCCTCGGCGACGCCGCCGCGTGGCCGGTGCAGGGACTGTTCGCGCATTTCCGTGACGAAATCGAGGACCGGATCAGAACCCGCAAGGCCGCCACAGTGCCACTTCGGGCGGCTGAATAAGAAGCCTGGCGGCTAAGGACTGGATATGGCTTGGGGGATGCAATGCCGAAACTGACGGTTGATGGGGTCGCGGTCGAGGTTTCGGCCGGGGCGACCGTATTGCACGCCTGCGAGGCCGCTGGCCGGGAGATTCCGCGCTTCTGCTATCACGAGCGGTTGTCAATTGCCGGGAATTGCCGGATGTGCCTGGTCGAGGTCAAGCCGGGACCGCCAAAGCCGCAGGCGAGCTGCGCCCTGCCGGCGATGGACGGTCAGGAAATCAGTACCGACAGCGAGATGGTGCGCAAGGCCCGGCACGGGGTCTTGGAGTTCCTGCTGATCAACCACCCGCTTGATTGCCCGATCTGCGATCAGGGCGGCGAATGCGATCTGCAGGACCAGGCGATGGCTTATGGCCGGCATTCCAGTCGCTACACCGAGAACAAGCGCGGCGTCGATGACAAACACATGGGGCCGCTGATCAAGACCATCATGACCCGCTGCATCCATTGCACGCGCTGCGTCAGATTCTCGACCGAGGTTGCCGGTGTCGATGATCTCGGTGCGTTGGGACGCGGTGAGTCGATGGAAATCACGACCTATCTCGAAGAAGCGCTGAACTCGGAATTGTCGGGCAACATCATTGATCTCTGCCCTGTCGGGGCCTTGACCTCCCGTCCTTACGCCTTCGTCTCGCGGCCATGGGAGTTGACCAAGACCGAGACGGTCGACGTCATGGATGCGCTCGGGTCCAATATCCGGGTCGACGCCCGTGGTTCGGAAGTGCTGCGTGTGCTGCCGCGCCTGCATGACGATGTCAACGAGGAATGGATTTCCGACAAGACGCGTTTTGCCTGCGACGGATTGAAGCGGCAGCGGCTGGATCGGCCATTCCTGCGCCGGGATGGACGACTTGTGGAAGCCAGCTGGCAGGAGGCGTTTGCTGCGATTGCCGAACGGATGACCGGATTGCCCGGGACCGCGATGGCGGCGATCGCCGGCGACCTGTGCGATGCCGAATCGATGTTTGCACTCAAGCAGTTGATGGCGGCGGCCGGGTCTCCCAATATCGATTGCCGTCAGGATGGGGCGAGGCTTGATCCGACGGTGCGCGCCGGCTACCTGTTCAATACGACCATCGCCGGGATTGAAGATGCCGATACAATCCTGTTGATCGGCACCAATCCGCGTTGGGAAGCGCCGGTGCTCAACGCACGAATTCGCAAGCGCTGGCTTGCCGGCAACATCAAGATCGGGACGATTGGCACTCCGGTCGATCTGACCTATTCGGTCGACTTCCTTGGTGCCGGAACCGCGACGCTGCAGGAAATGGCTGACGGCAGTCACCCGTTCGCGGCGGTTCTCGAATCGGCGGAGCGGCCGATCCTGATTCTCGGCATGGCGGCCCTGGCTCGTGATGACGGGGCTCAGGTGCTGGCGAAAGCCCGTGTGGTGGCCGAACGAACCGGGATGATCATCGCCGGTGAGGAGGGTGGCGATGTCTGGAACGGCTTTAATATTCTGCACAGTGCTGCGGCCCGGGTCGCCGGTCTTGACATGGGCTTCGTGCCGGGAGCGGGCGGTCGCGATGTCGCCGGCATTCTTGAAGGCGCGACCAAGGGCGACATTGAACTGGTTTATCTGCTTGGGGCCGACGAGATCGATATGCAGAAGCTTGGGCAGGCTTTCGTGATCTACCAGGGTCATCACGGCGACGCTGGCGCCCATCGCGCCGATGTGGTTTTGCCGGGCGCCGCTTACACCGAGAAAGATGGCCTTTATATCAATACGGAAGGCCGGGTGCAGGCTGGTCTGCGGGCCTCCTTCCCGCCGGGTGACGCACGCGAGGACTGGAAGATCTTGCGGGCCCTGTCTGTAGTGCTTGGCAAGACCCTTGGCTATGACACGATTGAATCGTTGCGGGCGATCCTGGTCGGCGCTTTTCCCCGGTTCGGCGCGCTCGACCGCGTTGAGGTCGCTGAATGGGGTGAGTTTGGTGAAGCCGGCGCATTGTCGGAGCAGGATTTCGGCCAGCGTATCGACAATTTTTACATGACGGACCCGATCAGTCGGAACTCGGCTGTCATGGCGGCTTGCACGGAGTCCTTCGTGACCGGGCAGGAGCAGATGGAGGCTGCGGAATGACGGTGGTGCCGTTGAAAGGCGGATGGCAGTGGCCTGACATCGGTCGCGTGGGCAGGTGCGGGTGATGAACGCCTTTTTGCTCGACTATGCCCTGCCAGCGGCGATCATCGTCGCCCAGATTCTTGCGGTCGTGGTGCCTCTCCTGATCACCGTGGCCTATCTGACCTATTTCGAACGCAAGGTGATTGCCGGCATCCAACTACGTAAGGGACCGAATGTTGTCGGGCCCTTCGGCCTGTTGCAGCCGCTGGCCGACGGGCTCAAACTGTTGGTCAAGGAGACCATCCTGCCGGCTGGCGCCAACAAGCTGATTTTCGTGATGGCGCCCATGCTCACCTTTGTGCTGGCAATGATCGCCTGGGCGGTGATTCCCTTCGATGCGGGCATGGTTCTGGCCGACATCAATGTTGGTGTCCTGTACCTCTTCGCGATCTCCTCGCTCGGCGTCTATGGCGTGATCATGGCGGGATGGGCGAGCAATTCGAAATACGCGTTTCTCGGCGCCCTGCGGTCCGCCGCGCAGATGGTGTCCTACGAGGTTTCGATCGGCTTCGTCATCATCACTGTCCTGCTCTGCGTCGGGTCACTCAACCTGTCGGACGTCGTCGAGGCGCAACGCACGGTCTGGTTTGCGATTCCGCTCTTGCCGATGTTCGTGATCATGTTCGTTTCGGCGCTCGCCGAAACCAACCGGGCGCCGTTTGATCTGCCCGAGGGCGAATCAGAACTGGTCGCCGGATATTTCGTCGAGTATTCCTCGATGACCTTCGCGCTGTTTTTCCTTGGCGAATATGCGAACATGATCCTGATGAGCGGGATGATTTCGGTGTTGTTCCTCGGAGGCTGGTTGCCGATTTTCGACATCGCGCCGTTCAACTGGATTCCCGGACCGATCTGGTTTGTCGGCAAGATCGCATTCGTCCTGTTCTTCTTCCTCTGGGTGCGAGCGACTTTCCCGCGATACCGTTACGATCAGTTGATGCGCCTGGGGTGGAAAGTGTTTCTGCCGTTTTCATTGATCTGGGTTGTCATTACGGCGGGCGTCTTGGTGGCGTTTGACATCGCGCCCACGCGGGCCATGGGTTGACGGCGGGGAAAGAGGCTGAATCATGGGTATTATGCAATCTGGCGCCCGGGCCCTGCTCCTCTCCGAGCTGGTATCCGGCATGTATCTGACCTTGAAGTATTTTTTCAAGCCGAAGGTCACGATCAACTACCCTTACGAGAAGGGGCCGATTAGCCCGCGGTTTCGCGGCGAGCATGCCTTGCGCCGTTATCCCAATGGTGAGGAACGCTGCATCGCCTGCAAATTGTGCGAGGCGATCTGTCCGGCACAGGCAATCACCATCGAGGCCGAACCGCGCGCTGATGGCAGCCGGCGGACTACGCGCTATGACATCGACATGACAAAATGCATCTATTGCGGTTTCTGCCAGGAAGCCTGCCCGGTGGATGCGATTGTCGAGGGACCGAACTTCGAATATGCCACCGAGACCCGTGAGGAGTTGTTCTACAACAAGGAAAAGCTTCTTGCGAACGGTGATCGGTGGGAAACCGAGATTTCCCGAAATCTGGAAGCTGATGCACCGTATCGCTGAATTTCGTGCGGTGTTCCGGCAAGGGCCGGACGCGTTTGCGTTGATCTGTTCCGGCACGCGAAACCGGCAGGAGCCGGTGCTATCGATGACAACCCGGTGGTCGCCGGGGAGGGGCGAATGATCGTTCAGGCTCTTGCATTCTACGCTTTCGCCTTTGTGGCGATTGCGGCCGGCGTCATGGTTGTCGCGTCGCGCAACCCGGTACATTCGGTGTTGTTTCTGATTCTTGCCTTCTTCAATTCGGCCGGATTGTTTGTTCTGATTGGCGCCGAGTTTATCGCGATGATCCTGGTTGTCGTCTATGTCGGCGCGGTCGCGGTGCTGTTTCTGTTCGTGGTCATGATGCTCGACATCAATTTTGTCGAACTGCGCCAGGGCTTCATGCAGTATGTGCCAATCGGCGCGTTGATCGGCGTGGTGCTGGTGCTTGAGCTGTTTTTTGTGGTTGGCGCCTGGCAACTCTCGGATTCGGCAATGCTGGTGCGAGCGGCGCCGACGCCGGTGATTTCCGAGGTCTCTAACACCCATGCGCTCGGGACCATTCTGTATACCCGGTATGTCTATCTCTTTCAGGCCGCAGGCGTGATTCTGCTGGTGGCGATGGTTGGCGCCATCGTGCTGACGTTGCGCAGCCGCGAAGGGGTGCGGCGCCAGCGAATTGGCGATCAACTCGCCCGGACCCGGGAAGACTCGATCCATGTCGTCAGCATGCCACCGCAGAAAAGGGGGTGACCATGTGGGAAATTGGTCTCGCGCACTATCTGACGGTGGCTGCGATCCTGTTTACCCTCGGGGTTTTCGGGATCTTTCTGAATCGCAAGAACATCATCATCATTCTCATGTCGATCGAACTCATGCTGCTCGCCGTGAACATCAACCTGGTTGCCTTTTCGGCGTTTCTCGGTGACCTGATGGGGCAGGTCTTCGCGTTGTTTGTCCTGACCGTGGCGGCGGCCGAGGCAGCGATCGGGCTTGCCATTCTGGTCGCCTATTTCCGCAACCGCGGCTCGATCGCGGTTGAAGACGTCAATCTGATGAAGGGCTAAGGCGGAGATGTACACAGCCATCGTCGTACTGCCGCTGTTCGGCGCCATCATAGCTGGCCTCGGCGGTCGTTTTCTTGGCGACCGTGGCGCGCATGTCGTTACCTGCGGCGCCATGGGCCTTGCGACGGTGTTCGGGTTGATTCTGTTCCACGATGTGGCAATCAACCACAACCCGCAGATCGTCGTTCTTTTTACCTGGATTCAGTCGGGTTCGATGGATGCGGCGTGGTCGCTGAAATTCGATACCCTGACAGCGGTCATGGTCCTGGTGGTAACCCTGGTCTCGACCATGGTGCACATCTACTCCATCGGTTACATGAGCCATGACCCGCACAATCCGCGGTTTTTCGCCTATCTGAGTCTGTTCACCTTCGCCATGCTGATGCTGGTGACGGCCGACAATCTCGTGCAGATGTTCTTTGGCTGGGAAGGCGTCGGCCTAGCCTCCTACCTGCTGATCGGTTTCTGGTATCACAAGCCCGAGGCCAATGCGGCGGCGATCAAGGCCTTCATCGTCAACCGTGTTGGTGACTTCGGATTCGCACTGGGGATTTTCGGCACCTATTTGCTGTTCGACACTGTTGTCCTTGACGAAATTTTCCAGGCGGTTCCGGACAAGGCCGGCTCAGAGATCCGTTTCCTCTGGTTTGGTGCCGATGCGCTGACCGTGCTGACCGTATTGCTGTTCATCGGCGCAATGGGCAAATCGGCCCAGCTCGGCCTGCATACCTGGCTGCCTGATGCGATGGAAGGCCCGACCCCGGTCTCGGCGCTCATTCATGCTGCGACGATGGTAACCGCGGGCGTGTTTCTGGTGGCGCGGCTGTCGCCGATGATGGAATATGCGCCTGACACGCTGGCACTTGTGGCCGTTGTCGGGGCCTCGACGGCGTTTTTCGCAGCGACCATCGGGCTCTGTCAGAACGACATCAAGCGGGTTATCGCCTATTCGACCTGTTCTCAACTCGGCTACATGTTCTTTGCCTGCGGTGTCTCGGCCTATTCGGCTGGCATCTACCACTTGCTGACGCATGCATTCTTCAAGGCGCTGTTGTTTCTTGGTGCGGGTTCGGTGATTCATGCCATGTCCGCCGAGCAGGATATGCGCAAGATGGGTGGGCTACGCAAGCGGATCCCCTTGACTTACGGGCTGATGATCGTTGGAACGCTTGCTTTGACTGGTTTCCCGTTCCTGGCCGGGTATTATTCCAAGGACCTGATTCTCGAGGCGGCCTTTGCGCGCGACACCGGGGTCGGCGGATTCGCGTTCTGGCTCGGCATTCTGGCTGCCGGCATGACGGCGTTCTACAGCTGGCGGCTGATTTTCATGACCTTCCATGGTGAGAGCCGGGCCTCGCAGGAGGTTCAGGAGCATGTCCACGAATCGCCCTGGGTCATGACGATTCCCCTGATCGTTCTCGCTATTGGCGCGGTTTTCGCCGGCTGGGGCTTCCATGATCTTTTCGGCGGTGACGCGCGGAACGCGTTCTGGGGGGCGGCGCTGTTGATTCTCGACGGCAATGACACCGTTGGCGGCGCTCATCACGTGCCGCTCTGGGTGGTGTTGTTGCCGACCGCAATGTTCATCATCGGCACCGGTGCGGCTATGATCTGCTACATTTTCAGGCCGGATATTCCAGCCGTCATGGTGACCTATTTTGGCGAGATCTACCGGTTCCTGTTGAACAAATGGTATTTCGACGAATTCTATGAATGGGCATTCACGCGTCCGGCGATGCGGCTTGGCCGGCTGTTCTGGAAGGGCGGAGACGGTGTCGTCATCGACGGTTTCGGGCCGGATGGCATCTCGGCGCTGACCCGGCGGATTGCCGGCCGCGCGGGCCGCCTGCAGACCGGTTATGTCTATCACTATGCCTTCGCGATGATGATCGGGGTGATGGCGATCGTGTCGTGGTATCTGCTGGCCGGCGGGAGCTGAGATCATGGCGAGTGACTGGCCGCTCCTGTCTCTGGTGACCTTCCTGCCGCTGGTCGGCTGCGTGTTCATCCTGTTTACACGGGGTGACGAGGTGACGATCGCGCGCAATGCCCGCTATATCGCGCTGTGGACGACGGTGCCGACCTTTCTGGTTTCGCTACTGGTCTGGGTGAATTTCGATCCGTCGACGGCGGCATTCCAGATGGTTGAGCAGGTCGAATGGATCCCCAGTGCGGCGATCAGCTACCATATGGGTGTGGACGGGATTTCCCTGTTCTTCGTGTTGCTGTCGACCTTCCTGACCCCGATCTGCATCCTGTCGAGCTGGGAGGCGATCAAGATCCGGGTCCGGGAATACATGATCGCCTTTCTGGTTCTCGAGACCATGATGGTTGGCATGTTCTGCGCTCTCGACCTGCTGGTCTTCTACATTTTCTTCGAAGGTGTGCTGATCCCGATGTTCATCATTATCGGGGTCTGGGGCGGACCGCGGCGGGTCTATGCCGCATTCAAGTTCTTTCTCTACACCCTGCTTGGCTCGGTGCTGATGCTGGTTGCGATGCTGACCATGTATTTCAGTGCCGGAACAACAGACGTTCCGACCTTGATGAGTTACGGGTTTGCAGCGGCGGTCCAGCCATGGCTGTGGCTCGCCTTCTTCGCGTCCTTTGCGGTCAAGGTGCCGATGTGGCCGGTCCACACCTGGTTGCCGGATGCGCATGTCGAGGCGCCGACGGCCGGCTCGGTGATCCTGGCCGGAGTCCTGCTGAAAATGGGCGGCTACGGTTTCCTGCGGTTTTCGATTCCGATGTTTCCCGAAGCCTCGGAGATGTTTACGCCGCTTGTCTTCACCATCAGCGTTGTTGCCGTGATCTACACGTCGTTGGTGGCGCTGGCGCAGGAAGATCTGAAGAAGCTGATCGCCTATTCTTCCGTCGCGCATATGGGTTTCGTGACCATCGGCATGTTCTCGTTGAACGAGCAGGGATTACAGGGCTCGATCTTCCAGATGCTGAGCCACGGCATCGTCTCGGCTGCCCTGTTCCTGTGCGTCGGGGTTGTCTATGACCGGATGCATACACGCGAGATTTCTGCCTATGGCGGGCTGGTAAACCGGATGCCGCGTTATGCGCTGGTCTTCATGGTCTTTACCATGGCTTCGATCGGATTGCCGGCGACCAGCGGTTTCGTTGGCGAGTTTCTTGTTCTGATGGGGGCTTTCGAGGTCAGTACCTGGCTGGCTGCGACGGCTGCGACCGGTGTCGTTCTGGGGGCTGCCTACATGCTTTACCTGTATCGCCGGATCATCTTCGGTGTGCTCGACAAGGATAATCTGAAGGGTATCCTTGATCTTTCGCCGCGGGAAATCCTGGTTTTTGCGCCGCTGGTCATCCTGGTGTTCTGGATGGGGATCTATCCGGCGTCGTTTCTCGACATGATGGCGGTGTCGGTCGACAATCTGATAGCCAATCACGAGCTGGCGCTGGGCAAGACCGGCGCGGCCGTTGCGACTCGCTGAACCGGAGGCACAGGCAATGGATCCGACCACAGTCCCGGTGATGGCGCCGGCGGCCGCCGAGATCTTTCTGACCTGTGTCGGAATGGCACTGCTGATGGTCGGGGTGTTTCGCAAGGGCGACCCCACGATGCTGGTGTCGCTGCTGGCGATCGCCGGACTCGTCGGGGCCATGGTTCTGGTCATGACGCATGGTGGCACCACGGCCGAACCGGCCTTCTTCGGCATGTTCGCCACATCCGCCTTCGCGCAGTTTGCCAAGATCCTGATTCTGTCGGGTTCGGTGCTCGCGATCGTGATGTCGCGGGACTACATGCGACGTGAGCAGGCGCAGCGTTTCGAGTTCCCGGTCCTGATCGTTTTTGCCACGGTCGGCATGATGATGATGGTGTCGGCGAACGACCTGATCGCACTCTATGTCGGGCTCGAACTGCAAAGCCTCTCGCTTTATGTGCTGGCGGCGATCCGTCGCGACACGGTCCGTGCCACCGAGGCCGGCCTGAAATATTTCGTCCTCGGCGCCCTGTCCTCGGGCATGCTGCTGTATGGCTGTTCGCTGGTTTACGGCTTTGCCGGGACGACGGATTTCGCGGGACTGGGACAGGTCTTTGCAAAATTGGACGGCGCCGTGCCGCCGGTCGGTCTGGTCTTCGGTCTGGTCTTCCTGATCTCCGGGCTGGCCTTCAAGGTTTCGGCTGTACCGTTCCACATGTGGACGCCCGACGTTTATGAGGGGGCGCCGACGCCGGTAACCGCGTTGTTTGCCGTTGCGCCCAAGATCGCTGCGGTCTGTCTGTTTCTGCGCGTCATGGTCGTGCCGTTTGGCGACCTGATTGACCAGTGGCAACAGGTCATTGCCGTGATCTCCATCCTGTCGATGGGGTTGGGTGCCCTCGCGGCCCTGGTGCAGACCAATATCAAACGTCTCATGGCCTACAGCTCGATCGGGCATATGGGATATGCCCTGGTTGGTGTTGCGGCTGGCAACGAGGCCGGTGCCAGTGGTGTCCTGATCTATATGGCGATCTATCTGTTCATGACCGCCGGCACCTTCGCCTGCATTCTGGCGATGCGGCAGCAGGGACGGGTTGTCGAGGGGATCTACGATCTGGCCGGCCTTTCCAGGACACATCCGGTGATGGCGGCCGCGCTTCTGATATTCATGTTTTCGATGGCCGGGATCCCGCCGCTCGCCGGTTTCTTCGGCAAATGGTTCGTGTTCCTCGCCGCGATTGACGCCGGTCTCTATACACTGGCAATCATTGGTGTTGTCTCGAGCGTCGTTGGTGCCTTCTACTACCTGCGGATCGTCAGGATCATGTATTTCGATGATGCGGAGGAACCGCTCGACAGCGACATGGCGCCCGATCTCCGCTGCGTCCTGTATATTTCGACGGCAGTCACGTTGTTGTTTTTCCTGATTCCGAGTCCGGTGGTTTCGGTTGCCGACGCTGCGGCTGCGGCCTTGATGGGACGCTGATGCCGGGACAGGCGGACTTTCACGGTTTCGATGATCGTGCAGAGGCAGACATGTGCCGTTCAGCGGCGCTTCCTGACCGGGTGACGCTGATCGATTGTCAGAGTGTCGACAGTACCAATCAGGTTGCACGAGGCATGGTCCAGAACGGCACTGCGCGCCCGTGGACCGTGATCAGCGCGGTGTCCCAGACCTCCGGGCGTGGTCGGCGTGGCCGTGATTGGGTATCGCCGGCGGGCAATCTCTACACCTCGACCATTGTTTACCCGGCTGCGGCGGCAAGTAGCCGGGCTCAACTCTCGCTGGTTGTCGCGCTGGCCGTGGCGGAGATGGCGGCTGACGTCGTCGCCGGCGCCAGAGTTACCCTGAAATGGCCGAATGATGTCCTGGTCGCAGGTTGCAAGGTGAGCGGGATCCTGCTTGAGTCCTGCCCGGGGCCGGCCGGTCAGGAGGGGGTGATCATCGGCACCGGGATCAATGTGGCGCATGCTCCGGCTGATACCCGTTACGGTGCAGCGGCCCTGGCTAGGTTTGCGGCCGCACCGGTTTCGCGGAACTGGTGTCTTGCTCGTTACTTGCAGGCCCTGGCCTGCTGGTATGAAATCTGGAGCGATGACGGGTTCGACCCGATCCGGACTGGCTGGCTGGCTCGCGCACACGGCCTCGGAGCCAGGACCTCGGTCAGTTGTCATGACGTTGAACGGTATGGGCGTTTTGCCGGATTGACATCCGAGGGCCTGATGCTGCTTCACGGTGAAGACGGAACATTGCATGAGATCGCTGCGGGTACCGTGGGTTTCAGTGACCCGGAGGTGATGTGATGCTGCTTGCGATTGATTGCGGCAATACCAATACCGTGTTTGCCGTGTTTGATGGTGAGACCTGCCATGGATCATGGCGGACATCGACCAATGCCGCCCGTACGGCGGACGAATACGGGGTGTGGCTGACGCAACTGCTGGTGCTGAATGGTCTGTCGGTGTCAGCGGTCGAGGACATCATCATCGCAAATGTGGTGCCGGAGACGGTCTTCAGCCTGAAGACGCTGTGCCGCCGGCATTTCGGGCACGAGCCAATGGTGATCGGATCGGATGGCGTCGATCCGGGTATCGAGATCCGGATCGACAATCCGCGGGAAATCGGGGCTGACCGGGTGGTCAATGCGGTCGGTGCCGGCGACCGGTATGACGGGCCGTTGATTGTTATCGATTTTGGTACCGCGACCACCTTCGACGTGGTGGAGGCAGATGGTGGCTATGCCGGCGGCGTCATCGCACCGGGTATCAATCTGTCTCTCGAGGCGCTGTATCGCGCCGCTGCACAGCTGCCGCGCATCGTTATCGAACCGCCGTCCCGGGCCGACAATACCGGCCTGGCTGAGGTCATCGGCCGGTCGACTCGCGACGCGATGCATGCGGGGATCTTCTGGGGCTATGTCAGTTTGATCGAAGGTCTCGTCAGTCGAATCAGGATCGAGTATGGCGAACCCATGACGGTCATCGCGACCGGGGGGCTTGCCCCGATTTTCACGACCCATACCGATGCAATTCAGCATGTTGATCCAGACATTACCTTGAGAGGACTTGTATTGATTTACCAGCGCAACAAGCGATGACGAAAGACGATTTTGTCGCAGATCCCGAGGATCTGCTGTTTCTCCCGTTAGGGGGTGCTGACGAGATCGGGATGAATCTCAATCTTTATCATTATGGCGGCAAGTGGTTGATGGTCGATCTCGGCATCACCTTTGGTGATGATTCGACTCCCGGTGTCGATGTCATCATGCCGGATCCGGCTTTCATCGAGCGTCATCGTGGTGACCTCGCCGGCCTGATCCTGACGCACGGTCACGAGGACCATATCGGCGCCGTGCCCTATCTCTGGGAGCGACTACGCTGCCGTATCTTCGCAACGCCATTTACCGCTTCGCTGGTGCGTCGCAAGTTGGCCGATGCCGGTCTGCTCCAGCAGGTCGATCTGGTCGAAGTGCCGCTGTCAGGGAATTTTGTGGTCGGTCCCTTCGAGGTCGAACTGATCGGGCTGACACATTCGATCCCCGAGCCCAACGGCGTGGTGTTGCGCTGCGGCGTCGGTACGGTTTTGCACACTGGCGACTGGAAGTTCGACCCGCAGCCGCAGATCGGTAAGGTTACCGATTTTTCGGCTCTGGAAGCGGTGGCTGCCGAGGGTGTGCTGGCGATGATCGGCGATTCGACTAATGTCGATATTCCTGGCCGGACTGGCTCGGAATCCGAACTGGTCGAGTCCTTGACGGATTTGTTCGCCGGTCAGAAACAACGGGTAGCCGTGACCTGTTTCGCGTCCAATGTTGCACGCTTGCACAGTGTGGCGTTGGCGGCTGAACGGAATGGCCGCCATTGCGCGCTTGTCGGGCGGTCATTGTTGCGGATGAATGAGGTCGCACGGGAGAACGGATATCTGCTTGATATCCCGGAGTTCGTGACCGAGTCCGATATCGGTTACATCCCGGAAGGCAAGCTGGTGATGATCTGCACCGGTAGTCAGGGTGAACCTCGAGCGGCCTTGGCGCGGATTGCCGAACAGTCGCATCGGAGTGTCAGTCTGGACCGCGGTGACATGGTGGTTTTTTCATCGCGGGAGATTCCAGGCAATGAAAGAGCGATTGCCCGGATCCAGAGCTGCCTCATGGCTCGCGGTGTCAATGTGGTGACAGAGCGTCATTGGCATGTCCATGTTTCCGGCCACCCGGCGCGCGATGATCTGATCGAAATGTATCAGTTGATTCGGCCCGAGATCGCGATACCGGCTCATGGCGATGCCCGGCATTTGATCGAGCATGCTCGCCTGGCCCGGTCTTGCCAGGTGCCGTCGGTGCTGATCCCGAGCAATGGCAGTGTTCTGCGCCTTGGGCCGGGCATGCCGGAAATTATCGGTTCGGTTTCCGCGTCAAGCCTTGCCGTCGATGGTCCGCGATTACGGCGGCTTGACAGTGGCGTTATCGGCGACCGCCGCAAGATGCTGCATAACGGCAGCGTGGCGACGACCGTCGTACTCGACCGTCGCGGTGTGTGCCGTGATGACCCGTTGCTGAGCGTTACAGGGGTCCATGATGGCAAGGACGGCGTTGCCTTCGACGATACCCTCGCTGATTTGATCCGTTCCACGATTGACGGCTTGCCGGCCAATCAGCGCAAATCGGATAATGCTGTCGCCGAGGCGGCGCGGCGGGCTGTCGGGAGACTGGTCCGAAACGAGTTCGGCAAACGCCCGGTGACCTCGGTGCATGTGGTGCGGGCATGAGGGTGGTACGGCGATGATCGGGCGTTTGAACCATGTCGCGATTGCGGTTCCGGATCTTGAGGTAGCAGTTGCGTCGTATCGCGACACCCTAGGCGCAAATGTCAGTCTGCCCGAGAACCTGCCGGAGCATGGCGTGACGGTGGTGTTCGTGACATTGCCGAATACCAAGATCGAACTCCTGCAGCCGTATGGTGAGAATTCGCCCATTCAGACGTTTCTGGATCGTAATCCGTCCGGCGGCATGCATCATGTCTGCTACGAGGTCGACAATATTCTGGCTGCGAGGAATACGCTGCGGGCTTCCGGCGCTCGCGTTCTGGGTGATGGCGAACCGAAGATCGGTGCTCATGGCAAGTTGGTCCTGTTCCTCCATCCGAAGGACTTTGCCGGTACTCTGATCGAACTCGAACAGGCATGACGGCGGATGGGAATTGCTTCCGGTATTGTGGTTTATCTGTTGCTGTGGTGGTGGGTGTTCATCATGGCGTTGCCGGTTGGTGTGCGCCGAACCGAGACTGTCGAGGCCGGACATGATGCCGGCGCGCCGGAAAAGACGCATCTCTGGAAGAAGGCTTTGGCGGCAACGGTTCTGGCGGCGGTGTTATGGGCAGTGATCCATGCGGTTATTGAAGCCGACCTGATCTCGTTTCGGGAGATGGCCCGGCAGCCGTGATCGCTGGCCTGGCCGGCATCGTCGTGATATCAGTTGCCGTTCCGATTCTGATG
The DNA here is from genome assembly GCA_963422445.2 of Thalassobaculaceae bacterium. Classification (GTDB taxonomy): domain Bacteria; phylum Pseudomonadota; class Alphaproteobacteria; order Thalassobaculales; family Thalassobaculaceae. The sequence goes on along the minus strand of OY729512.2, from coordinate 4,780,300 downwards.
TCGGGTTCGGCGCGTCTGGCGTGGTCCGTGGTGTTATCGCTGGCGCGGACTTGTCTTGCCGCGCCATGCTGCATCCAATCGGCTTGCGGGTCTCAAATTCGGTATTGCGCTTCAATGTTCGTTGATCCACAGTCAGGCTGATAAAGTGAAGACGACGACGGAGCGACCTGTGTCGTGATATTCCACGATCCTGCCGCGACTTCGCATCTGGAGAGGTAGCTGTCATGCAGAACCAACGATCGGAACTTGTTGCCATAACAGGGTTGTGGAAGGGGCTTCATCCGGGGATGGGAATTGCGGCGAAGGGCATGGTCGTGGCCTTCGTCGTGTTCACCGTCCTCAACGTCGATTTCGCAAATTCCATTTATGCGGCGGTGCGCGGCTGGATCGAGTCAGCGTTGAACTGGTATTATGTCAGCGCTTTCATCGTGATGATGTTCGTCTGCTTTTATCTGATGTTCAGCCGTTTCGGAAACATCCGTCTCGGCGACGACGACAGCAGGCCCGAATTTTCCAACTTCTCATGGTTCGCGATGCTGTTTTCGGCAGGGGTCGGGATTGGCCTCCTGTTCTTCGGCATCGCCGAGCCGATGTTCTACTTCGACAATACCGCACCTTGGGGTTATCCGAACAATCCATTCGCCGACCAGGCAGGCGCCGTGGCGATGAACGAGGCCCGGGCCGTCAGCGCATTGCGCGTAACCTATTTCCATTGGGGTTTTCACGGCTGGTCGGTTTACGTGATGGTCGGGCTCAGTCTGGCGTATTTCGGATTCCGCAAGAAATTGCCATTGACGCTCCGATCCTCGCTTTACCCGGTCATCGGCGACAGGATCTATGGCCCGATCGGCCATGCCGTTGATCTGCTGGCGGTCTTTGGCACGGTCTTCGGGGTCGCTACTTCGCTGGGATTGGGGGTCAGTCAGATGGCGGCCGGCCTCAATCACCTTTTCGGCATCGATGCCGGCGTACTGACCCAGGTCGTCCTGATTGCCCTGATCTCGGTCGTCGCGACATTGTCGGCGGTGTCGGGCGTCGGGAAAGGGATCCGGATCATTTCCGAATGGAATATCTGGCTGAGCGTCGTATTGCTTGCATTCTTCCTGTTCGGCGGGCCGACGAAATGGCTGATGGGTTTCTTCATCACCGCGACCGGCGATTATCTCTGGAACGTGGTCCCGATGGGCTTCCAGATCTTCAACGAACCGGGCGCGGCGTCCTGGCAGGGCGGCTGGACAATTTTCTACTGGGGTTGGTGGATATCCTGGGCTCCGTTCGTTGGAATGTTCATCGCTCGTATCAGCCGGGGACGGACAATTCGCGAATTCATGGTCGGCGTCATGTTCGTACCGACAACGATCGCATTCTTCTGGCTTTGCATCTTCGGCGGCAGCGCCATGTTTGCCGAGCTGAACGCTGCGGGAGGTGTGGGAACCGCCGGTATCGCGGATCTGGTCAGAAACTGGAATCTGCCTGCTGCGCTCTATGCGACGATCGACCAGGTCACAACGTTTGCCGCGTTGAATTGGGCGATGGCGGCGTTGGCGACGCTCCTGTTGGCGACATGGTTCATCACCTCATCTGATTCCGGTACGTTGGTCATTACAACGATGCTCTCCATGGGCGACGATAATCCGCCGCATCGGTTCCGTATCGTCTGGGGTCTGGGCGAGGGATTAGTGGCGGCGGCGCTCTTGCTGGCCGGAGGGCTCCAAGCCTTGCAAACCGCATCCATTGCGGCTGCGCTGCCGGTGAGCGTAATCCTGTTGGCGATGACCTACGGCGTCGTCAAATCGTTGCGCGAAGATCCAAGCGCGGTTCCTGCTTCCGGAGCGGCCAAGGCGCCCGACGGCACCAGTCTCAGTGGCGAGTTGCACGCGTAGCTTGCCGTTAGACGCAGGTGCAGTGGCTAGTAGAGAGTTGCGCAAGGAATCGGCGGGGGCCGATCCCGCCTCCTGTGAGGCGTACCGAAGTCCGGGATCGGGCGCCGGGTCCGGTATGTTGAAGATGTGCGGGCGGCGTTGGCGATTATATCGTTGACGACGCCCGTGCCTTCGGATGTCCCGGTGTTCATGGTCACGGGCATGACGCCGCAACCGGCAAGCCTTGCCGCCGGATCCTGGGTGACTGTCGCAACCGCGTAGAAACGAGACGGTCCGGAATCATCGTTGCCGGCCAGTGTTAGTGGCTAGATAGTATCGTCACGAGAGATGTTCCTCTATCCTATCTGTCGGTATCACTCGATGGTTCATGGAGGTGACTGATGGGATTGGCTCATCGGCGTCACGACATCTCGGCCAGGGTCTGGCGGTGGAGCCTCATCTGCCTGGCCGAGCGGGAAGTTGGGTGGGGTGGCACAGGATAATCGACGGTCCATTAACCCAAGTTTACCACCCTTCAGACAATCTCTTTTCACATCATGCAGTTACGATGAGCGAAGACGGCGAGTGTCACTACAAGTGCGTGCCTGAGGACCGCTTAGATGATCGTCTTGCGGATCCCTCCCGGCGCGCCACCGATACTCAAGGCGTCGTAGATCGCCTGCTGAGGCGGTTCGACACGCGTCGCTTTGCGCACGTGCACGGTGCGTCCGTCGGCGCGACGGAAGGTGGCGGTAATGCGTTGCTAGCCTTCGAGAGTGCGCCGTAGTGTGGTCCAACTGGCGCTCTCAGCGCATTGACGCAGCCGTGTACGGATCATCTGCACGCGTTGATACGCGATCACGGTGATGAACAGATGCCCTTCAGCGCGAATCGGCTTGTGGTGATAGATCGGGCGTAGCCCGAGTTCGGATGTCAGCGACCGGAACACCGCTTCGATGTCGGTCAGGGTGAAGTCGGTGCGCCACAGGGTGGCTTCGTCCCATTCGGTTTGATTGCTGCGCAGGCAGTACACGCCCGGATGGGTCATCATCGAGCCGGGGAGCGCTCGACGGGTGAAGCGCACGGCCGTGGCGCGTTCGATGTCCTAGTGCTGGGCGATGCCGCGGCTTGTCTCCTTGAGCCGACCGATGCGTTGCCAAACCTTGTCGCGTCGTTTCTGGGTGCGCGGTCTGGACAGCCCTTCGCAGAGTTCGGTGAGGGCGGTCTCGAAGCGCCGGGCGAAGCGCTCGACGATGCCGCGCTCCTCGGAGAAGCCGTACAGGCGCATCTCCTGGCCATCATCGGACAGCACCTTGTGCAGATGCACGCCGTGATTCGACGCGGTCTCGATGCGCAGTGCCGCCTCGGGGTCGAAGTGCCGGGTACGTTCGCGGCTGACCACCAAGTAGCGGTAGCGGTGCTCACGCAGCCACGGCACGCGGTCCTCGGTGGCGATGCCGCGGTCCCTCACCACCAGGGCGGCCGCGGGGCGTTGAGCGCATCGAGCATCTCGGCCAGCGTCCGGTGCTCGCGCACGTTGCCGGCGAAGACTTGGGAGCGGCGCACGAAGCCGCTGGCGTCGAGCACCATCCCCAGGGTGAGCAACGGGCAATCGGTGCGCTTGTCCTTGGAGTGTCCGCATAGCGCCTTCGGTTGGCCGCGCGCCTCGCCTTCGAAGAAGGTATTGGTCAGGTCGTAAAGCGTGACCGTCGGGTGCAGCTAGCCCAGGGCGCTGCGCTCGCCCAGCCAGCGCCGGGTGGCGCGCTCGGAGCCCGGTCGTGTCATGCGCGCGATGATCGAGCCGATCGCGGCAGCGCTCATCGACGCCCCGATTCCGCGTTCGTCGAACCGCGTGCGCAGGCCGAGCTGGTCCATCGCCCATAGCGCGACGTGCTCGACGCCGACCGAGCGCGGGCGAATCATCTCCAAGGAATCGACATCGACGTGTTGGATGTCGCGCCCCCCCCCCCGGCTCGCCGGCGAGGAGGCGGTGCCGATGCGGTCATGGGCGAGCAGTTGGGCGGCGATGCGCTGAGCGTGCAACTCCAGCGCTGGCGGGCAATCGGGAGGCAAGGGGAGTTGACCGGCGAGAAGGTCGTCGATGCGTCGACACAGGGACGGTCAATCGTGTTGGGCGACATCGAAGTGTCGTCCCAGATTGAGCAGAGTGCGCTGTCGCACCTTCGAGCCGGTGCATTCGGAGCGCACGAGGCGGAAGGTGAAGGAGTGCTCGCTGCTGCTGCGGGTACGGGTGCGCCGGATGAACATGGAGGCACGATAGCGGGGGCGGCGGCCGGTGCAACACCTAGTGGATTGATTTCAACGTTTGAACCCCTCTTTTTCTTGCGGCGATGATGGTATCGGGATCAGCGGTCCAGACGAAGAGCTTGGCTTCGGTGGTGTTGTGTTCGTCGATGACGCGGCGGATGGCGTCCTGGAGGTCGCGTACGGAGCGGCAGACGCCGTATTTGAGACGGCGTCGTGTCTGCTTGGCGAAGACGCCTTCGAACGCGTTCAGCCACGCGCTCGAGGTGGGGGTGACGTGGAAGGTCCACCGCGGATGGCGTGCGAGCCAGACCTGGACGTCCTTGTGCTTGTGAGTGGCGTCGTTGTCGAGGATGGCATGGACCGGGACGCCGGCGGGTATCGTGCGCGCGATGCGGTTGAGGAATCTTAGGAACGCCTGGTGGCGATGCCGACTGGCGTGCTGGCCGATGACCGTGCCGTCGAGCACGGTCAGGGCGGCAAACAGCGTCGTCGTGCCGTTGCGCCTGGAATCATGTGTCATGGTGGCGCCGCGGCCTTTCTTCAGCGGCAGGCCGGGCTGTGTGCGGTCGCGGGCCTGAATGGGCGACGTGTCATCGATCGACAGCACGACCGCGTGAGCCGGCGGCGCAACGGAGAGGCCGACGATGTCGGTCAGCGTCTCGAGGCAGGCGGGATCGTTCGAAAGCGTGAACGGCCGCCAGCGGTGCGGCATCAGGCCATGCGCCTTCCAGACCGCCCAGACCCTCGAAGCGGCAACCCCCACAGCCTTCGCCATCGCCCGCAACGTCCAGTGGGTCGCCGCGTGAGGCGGCGAGGTGTGGGTCAACCCGACGATCTTCGCTACCGGCTCAGGAGCCAGAGGCGTCTTGCCCGGCGGACGCGTCTTGTCCCGCAGAAGTCCGTCCACACCGTCTTCCATAGAAGCGGTCCTGCCAGCGCCAGACACTGTTCTTCGCCTTGCCGGTCTCTCTCATGATGGCCATCCTGCCGAGCCCGTCGTCGCTCAGAAGAACGATGCGCGCCCGCCAGACGTGCGTCTGCGGGCTCTTCGGGTCCGGGACAACCGTTTCAAGGCGACGCCGGTCGCCTGAAGGGAGCGTGAATGAAACACCAGGGCGCATCTTGCAGACCTCCGTGATCGACAAATCAGAAAAACACAATAATGGATATACCTGTAACGATCAATCCACTACTGTCCTAATTCCGAAGTTCGCACAGTTATGAGTGAGTTGGCGCGCGTTCGCGGGTTCTCAGTCAGAAGCGCTTGATGGCGGCGAGGATTTCGCCGGCCGACTTGTGCCATCGGAACGGCTTGGGGTCCTCGTTGACCGCCTCGATATACGCGGTGATCGCCTGCTCGAGCTCGACGGTCGAGCGGTGCACCCCGCGCCTGATCTGCTTCTCCGTCAGATTGGCGAAGAAGCTCTCCACCTGGTTGAGCCATGAGGCAGATGTCGGGGTGAAGTGCACGTGCCAGCAAGGCCGCTTGGCGAACCCGTCGCGGACTTCCTTCGTCTTGTGCGTCGAGTAGTTGTCCATGACGATGTGGATGTCGAGATCCTCGGGCACGTTGGCCTCGACGTGGTCCAGGACCCTGCGGAACTCCCGGCTTCGGTGGCGGCGGAAGCACTTGCCGATGACCGCGCCGGTGGCGATGTCGAGGGCGGCGAACAGCGAGGTCGTGCCGTTGCGCTTGTCGTCATGGGTGCGTCGCTCGACCTGGCCAGGGCGCAGCGGCAGCAGTGGCTGGGTGCGATCAAGGGCCTGAACCTGGGATTTCTCGTCCAGACAGAGCACCATGGCATGCTGCGGCGGGTCCACGTAGAGCCCGACGATGTCGCGCACCTTGTCCACGAAGTAGGGGTCCGCAGACAGCTTGAAAGTCTCGCGCCGGTGCGGCTGCAGCGAAAAGGCCTGCCAGATACGGTGGATCGTCGACGGCGCGTAGCCCGTTTCGCGGGCCATCGAGCGCGTGCTCCAGTGCGTCGCATCCCGAGGCTTCTCTTCAAGCGTCTTGCGCACCACCTCGGCCACGGCGTCATCATCGATGCACCGCGGGCGGCCGGGCCGCGGCTCGTCTTCGAGCCCGTCCAGGCCCTGTTCGGCAAAACGATTGCGCCACTTCCTGGCGGTGAGATTGTTGATGTCGAGCGCGTTGGCGATTTGCACGTTGGTCAGCCCCTCGGCTGCCAGAAGCACAATGTGAGCCCGATCCGACAGGGACCGCCAGACCTTTCGGCCCCGTGCAAGCCGTTCCAGCTCGCTACGCTCAACTTCACCCAGCTTGATCTCCGCCGACCGTCGCATCACAGTGCCCCCGCATCGCAAACCCCCTCAGAATTGTACGAATTACGAGAACGGGACACTAGCTTGAGTCGAGGATATGGAATCCCCCGTTGATGGATAAGATATGGCTTCGATTCTGGAGATCTGCGAACCCGCCGACAGGACCGGAAAAATGTCAGGAACTCAGAGAGTTGCAAGGTTGGCCTGCCCTCCGCTCATGTTTCTCGCTGAAGTATCCGAGGCGGCGTTCCTGTCAGTCATCCGTCAGACATGGCCGCGAGCGGCAGGGTTCCATAGCCTTGCCACATGACCTATTGGCCAGATCCAGGAGCGGATCTACGATCCTGGTTTCCGCTGACGAACAGCTTGCTTCGAGACTGCGGGATCTTCGGTGAACGGGCTTCTACCAAGGCGTGTAGCACTGATTATATTCGGCCCAATGAGCTTCTTGCAAAATTGCCGGCCCGACCGGTTTTTTGCCTTGTCGAGGCTGATTTTGTTGTCGAGGGCCTGAGTCCCAGGGCCACCCCGTGGTATGTTGTGTTTCTACAATAATCAAGATACCGAGGAGGTGACCCCGATGACCCTTGGCTCGCCCCTATCCGATCTCTGGCACCGATTTCAAGGGGACCTTTTCCCTGCGTTGGCCGAAGCGGTCGGTCCTCTCCTCGAGACGCACAAGCGCTTAGTGACAGCTCTCGATCTCGTCAAGGTGGAGGGCTTCGTCGGTGAGGTGTGGACCGGTCCGGGTCGGCCCCGGGAGGATCACCAGGCGCTGGCCCGTGGCGTCATCGCCAAGGCGGTGTGGGGTCTGCCGACGACCCGCTACCTGTTCGACAGGCTCAAGGTGGACCCGACGTTGCGCCGGCTGTGCGGCTGGTCGCGTGTCGCGGAGATCCCGAGCGAGGCGACGTTTTCGCGGGCGTTTGCCGCGTTTTCGCAGTCCCGTCTTCTGGAGAGGATGCACGAGGCTCTGGTTGCAGAGACACTGGGAGACGCTGACCCCGAAGCCGAAAGCCAGGACGCCGAACCGCAAGCGCGGCCGGCCCCGCAAGGGCGAGGAGAGGACGAAGGAGCCTGGGCGTCTCGAACGGCAAGCGAACGGGATGGATCTCGATGAGAGGCTCGACGCGCTGCCGAAGGTCTGCGATCACGGGGCAAAGAAGACTGCCAAGGGGGTCCTGGAGGCCTGGCGCGGTTACAAGCTGCCTATCGACACAGCAGACTGCGGGGTGCCGCTGAGGACCGTTCTCACCGCGGCATCCGTCCATGACAGCCAGGTCGCGATCCCGCTGGCGATGATGACCGCCGGGCGTGTGACCAATCTCTACGATCTCATGGACGCGGCCTATGATGCCAGGGAGATCTACCAGATGAGCGAACGGCTTGGCCATGTGCCGATCATCGATGTCAATCCGCGCCGGGACAAGGACTCAAGGAGGAGCGAGACCGGGAGGCTCGGGCCCGGCGTGCAATAGGCCATGTCGATCCCGAGACCGTGCGGGTCCGGATCCGGTCCGGTGTCGAGAGGACCAACGCCCGCCTCAAGGATGAGTGTGGCGGGCGCCATGTCCGCGTCCGTGGATATTCCAAGGTCGCCTGCCATCTCATGGTCGGCATCCTGGCCCTGGCGGCTGACCAGTTGATACGTCTCGCCGTCCCATAGCGCGCTCCGACAACGCATGCCGACCCTTCGCAGCCCTCTCGGAGAGAGGGGCCCGGAGAGGCGTGTCCCGATGTCCGCAAAGGTCCCTGTTCGGTCTCATCATCTCTGATGAGACACCGCGAATCCATGGATTCCGACCTCCAGGTGCAGAGGTGACCGGGATCAACCGACCGATCCGGCCTCACCGGACCCTGGGGGCAGGAATTTTGCAAGAGGTTCCAATTACAATAGATATACCAGGATGCAGAAGAGGACAAAATCAGGGCGGGTGCCAAGACCACGAAGATTGAAGCTTCCACCAGTTCCGCAATGATTCGAATGAGAATCATCAGGGCTGGAACCTCGTATCTGGTGCAGATGGAACAAATTTGTCCACCCTAGATTAGATTCCGATACTATCAGAAATCCGGGCCATTGTCGCCTTGGTATTGTCATCGATACCCGAACGGTTCTGGAAAAACCGCTTATGCACGTAGCTCCGGTTGCGAGAGTTTGCCGCGAGAAGTTGACTCCTACCGGTCCATTTGGACGGTTTTCGATTAACATGTTGATCAAGCCGGAGCCAAGTGCATAAGCGGTCTGGAAAATTCCCGCCCTGACCGATCTTCACGCCGAAATGGGCCCCTATCTCTCGGAACAAAGGCTCCTCGACGGCTCCAGTCCGGCCAATGCCCAATTTCATCCAGACCGCTCCGGGTTGATCCACGATCTCCTTCTCCCCCGATGGTGCCAGTTCGGCCACGTGGATATCAGGGAACAGGGCCTGGACACCGGCGCAGACGGGCAGCGATTCGGTCTTGGTCTTCGGCGACGCGATCCTATATAGTGCCGGCCAAAGCAAGGTCAGGCATGGAGATTGGGATGACCGCCATATCCACCGCAGTTGCTGCCGCTCCGAAACCGATTGGGCAAAATCCGGCCCGCCCGACATTCAAATGGGACGATCCGCTGCTCCTTGACGACCAATTCACCGAAGACGAGCGCATGGTCCGCGACGCAGCGCATGACTACTGCCAGGAAAAACTGATGCCGCGCGTGCTCAATGCGTTTCGCAATGAGCATTTTGATCGCGAGATCATGAACGAAATGGGTGAACTTGGTTTTCTCGGCTCGACAATCGACGGGTATGACTGTGCCGGTGTCAACCAAGTCTGTTATGGGCTGATCGCTCGCGAGGTCGAACGCGTCGACAGCGGGTACCGTTCCGCGATGAGTGTGCAATCGAGCCTCGTCATGCACCCTATTCACGTTTATGGAAGCGAAGAGCAAAGGCAAAGATACCTGCCGAAACTTGCGACCGGCGAATGGGTTGGCTGTTTCGGATTAACGGAACCGGATAACGGGTCCGACCCCGGTGGCATGAAAAGCCGTGCCCGGAGTGTTGACGGCGGCTATCTGCTGACCGGAAACAAGATGTGGATCACAAATTCCGCGATTGCCGATGTGTTCGTGATCTGGGCCAAAACCGATGATGGCGTAATCCGCGGATTCATTCTCGAGACGGGAATGGACGGTCTGACAGCACCGAAAATCGAGGGAAAGTTCTCACTGCGCGCGTCCGTCACCGGCGAAATCGTCATGGACGGCGTGTTTGTCCCGGAAGAAAACATGCTGCCGAACGCGCACGGTCTCGGCGGGCCGTTCGGCTGCCTCAACAAGGCGCGCTACGGAATTTCCTGGGGCGCCCTTGGTGCCGCCGAGTTCTGCTGGCACCAGGCCCGCAATTATACCTTGGAGCGCAAGCAGTTCGGCCGCCCACTGGCTGCCAACCAGCTGATCCAGAAAAAGCTCGCCGACATGCAGACTGAGATCGCCATCGGCCTGCAAAGCTGCCTGCAACTCGGCCGCATGCTTGATGCCGGGACGGCGGCGCCGGAATCGATCTCGCTGACCAAGCGGAACTCCTGTGGCAAGGCGCTGGACATCGCCCGTACCGCCCGCGACATGCATGGCGGCAACGGCGTGTCCGATGAATACGGCGTCATCCGACATGTGATGAACCTTGAGGCCGTCAATACCTATGAAGGCACGCATGATGTCCATGCCCTCATTCTTGGGCGTGCCCAGACCGGACTGCAGGCATTCACAGGGGCTTGAAAACCGAGTCCATGCAAAAGGGAGACGCTGCTGACTGCTGATGCGCGATCAGATCAGTGCCAAACAACCACGACAAGAATTCGTGGTACAGTAACCGGATCTGGAGATGGTGCCGACCTTGCCGGGTTGAGGCACTGATCGTAACATTCGTGCGAGTTTGTCCGCGCTTTGGCTGTTTTCGCCTCTTGCGGGGGATATTCGCCATAGCTTGCTGTAGCTCGAAAAGCACCTGTATGGCCCCCTTCGCAGTAGAACGATGCTTGTCAGTGGAGCAAGTTTCCGGGAGGTTGATTCGGCGTCCAGTCATCGAGGTTTCGAAGTGTCTGCTGGATAACGACAGAAGCCCGTGCTGCATCATCCACCTGGTTTGACATTCCGATCCTGAAAGGTTATTGAACGATGGACGAATATGAGCCGAACCTCTCTCCTTGACCTCGCCACCCTCGGTGAAGGCTTCACCATGGAATTCAAGCTTTCCGTACCTTCCAGCCCGCCCTGGTCGTGAAATCTGCGCCTCTGCCAATGTTCCCGGCGGCGTGATTCTCCTCGGCGTGAGGGACAATGGCGAAATCGTAGGAGTCCCAAGCCATAACAAGCTCAAATCCCAAATCCAGTCCATTGCATGGCCGGCCGAACCGCCGATTGCGGTGGAAATAAACTCCATTGATGGAATTCTCTGTGTCATCGGCCCGGAATAGCATGGAAAACCGTACTCTTTCGCAGACAGATACGACATCTACGAGAGCACCAACTCACAACAGATGACGTGCGATGGAATCCGTGAATTCCTTTTCAAGGAAAAACTGATACGGTTCGACAGAACCTCGTGCCGGACCTTCAGGTTGGAGAGGAACATGAGGCCGGACGCGTGGGCATACTTTGCCGCACGGACTCGCATTCCTGGTGAAATAGGTCCGACTGTCATCCTGGAAAATCTACATTTGTTCAATGATGAAGTCATGACTCACGTGGAAGCACGGATTTTGGCGGGCGATCTCTGCACCATCTACGACGCCTGCATGGCCTATGTTCAGGCAAAACTGAACACAGCCCTTATTCCGCATGCGCGAGGACGAGACGAACGACTTGAACTCCCCGAGAACGCGCTCCGAGAGGTGTTGGTTAATACTCTGACCCACCGGGATTACCGATCGATCGCGAATGTGCGGGTGCATGTGTTTCACGACCGGCTGGAAGTCGTCACGCTAGTGGATTGATTCCAACTTTTGGAACCTTCTTTTTCTTGCGGCGATGATGGTATCGGGATCGGCGGTCCAGACGAAGGGCCTGGCTTCTGTGGTGTTGTGGTCGTCGATGACGCGGCGGATGGCATCCTGGAGTTCGCGTACGGAGCGGCAGACGCCGTATTTGAGACGGCGTCGTGTCAGCTTGGCGAAGAAGCCTTCGACCGCGTTCAGCCACGAGCTCGAGGTGAGGGTGAAGTGGAAGGTCCAGCGCGGATGGCGTGCGAGCCAGACCTGGACGTCCTTGTGCTTGTGAGTAGCGTCGTTGTCGAGGATGGCATGGACCGGGACGCCGGCGGGTATCGTGCGCTCGATGCGGTTGATGCATCTCGGAAACGCCTGGTGGCGATGCCGACTGGCGTGCTGGCCGATGACCGTGCCGTCGAGCATGTTCAGGGCGGCGAACAGCGTCGTCGTGCCGGTGCGCTTGTAATCATGTGTCATGGTGGCGCCGCGGCCTTTCTTCAGCGGCAGGCCGGGCTGTGTGCGGTCAAGTGCCTGAATTTGCGACTTTTCATCGATCGACAGCACGACCGCGTGAGCCGGCGGCGCAACGGAGAGGCCGACGATATCGGTCAGCTTCTCGACGAAAGCGGGATCGTTCGAAAGCTTGAACGGCCGCCAGCGGTGCGGCATCAGGCCATGCGCCTGCCAGACCGCCCACCCCCACAGCCTTTGCCATTGCCCGCAGCGTCCAGTGGGTCACCGCGTGAGGCGGCGAGGTGTGGGTCAACCCGACGATCTTCGCCACCGACTCAGGAGCCAGAGGCGTCTTGCCCGGCGGACGCGTCTTGTCCCGCAGAAGTCCGTCCACATCTTCTTCCATAGAAACGGTCCTGCCAGCGCCAGACACTGTTCTTCGCCTTGCCGGTCTCTCTCATGATGGCCATCCTGCCGAGCCCATCGTCGCTCAGAAGAACGATGCGCGCCCGCCAGACATGCTTCTGCGGGCTCTTCGGGTCCGGGACAACCGTTTCAAGGCGATGCCGGTCGCCTGAAGTGAGCGTGAATGAAACACCAAGGCGCATCTTGCAGACCTCCGTGATCGACAAATCAGAAGAACATAATAACGGATATACTTGTAACGATCTATCCACTAGATAGTGTCGTCATGAGTGATGTTCATCTGTCCTATCTGTCGAACTCACTCGATGGTTCCTGGAGGCGACTCATGGGAATGGCTCATCGGCGTCACGACATTTCGGACAGGGTCTGGCTGTTGCTGGAGCCTCATCTGCCTGGCCGGGCGGGAAGTTGGGGTGGAGTGGCACAGGATAATCGACGGACCGCTTATGCACATGGTTCCGGTTCGATCAACATGCTGTAGGTAAGGGGTTGTGCATTGGTGGCGAGGCGGAAGAGCGAGCGGAAAGCATCGTGGCGGGTTTTGCGGCGGTTGAAGCGAAAGACGACCTCATCGAGATAGGTTTGCAGATGCTTACGGCGCAGCCCGTGGTAGACGCCTCGCGCCCATCCTTTGAGGTTGGAGAAGACTTGGTGGATCCACGGCAGGACGAGGTGAGCGGCGGTCTTCCCGACGACATGGACATTGTGGCGATCGGCGGGGACCGCAGCGTCGCCGGACCAGCCGTCGGTTTTCGCGATGGCGTCGGGACCGGCGGCGGTTTCGACGAAGTGTCCGAGGTCGGCGGCGCCGTAGGAGGAGATTTCGGCCAGCCGCAGGCGGCCTGGGATGTTTCCGTCCCCGAGTTCGATGGCGCCGACGATGAGCATCTTGCCGTCGTGGCTGCGTCCTTGCCCTCCGGTGGGAGGATCGTCTTTGGTCCGGAATGGACGGCTGGCCTCGTCGATGTCCACCAGGCCCGACAACGGGTTGCGCTCGGGCTCGACCATGCTGGCGCGCAGCTTGTGGGCGAGCAGCCAGGCGCTGCGATAAGAGCCGATAGCGAGCTGTTTCTGGAGCTGCAGGGCAGAGATGCCGTTGGAGTGGGTCGCCATCAGGTCGGCGGCCCAGAACCAGACGGTGAGCGGCAGCTTGCTGGCGTGCAGGATCGTCCCGGCCGTCACCGAGGTCTGCCGGCGGCAGCCGGTGCACGCGAAGGTGTGTGCTTTTCTGCGCAGCGCCCATCCCTTTTCATGGCCGCACGTGGGACAGACGAAGCCGTCCGGCCAGCGCATTTCGATCAGCCAGGCGGCCGCAGGCGTCATCGTCCGGGACCATGTGCTGGACGGCGAGGAGGCTGTCTGGGACCTGTTTCATGTAGGGGCTCCGTCGGCAGGAATGTATCGGGAATATTCTACCCGCTCCCCCGCTCTAACCTCAACCTCAATATCTGGTGGCAAACTCTCGCAACCGGAACTATGTGCATAAGCGGTATCGACGGTTCATGAACGCGGTTTTCTGGATTCTGCGTACCGGCGCTCCCTGGCGTGATGTGCCGCCAGACTATGGAGACTGGAAAAATACCCATCGTCGGTTCTGTCGCTGGCGGGACAAGGGGCTCTGGGGGGCGTTGCTGGAGCCTCTGGTGGATGAGCCGGACGATGAGTGGCTGATGATTGACGCCAGTCATCTCAAGGTCCATCCCCATGCGAGCGGTGCTGTCGGCGGCAATCAGGCGATGGATCGCACAAAAGGGGGCTGAACACGACGCTGCACCTGGCTGTGGACGCGCATGGGATGCCGGTGCGGATGTTGGTGACCGAGGGGACGGCAGCAGATTGCAGTCAAGCGGTCGAGCTGATTGAAGGGATAGATGCCGAGTATTTGTTGGCGGACAAGGCCTATGACACGACTGCCATCCTGTCTTATTGTGAGGAGCATGAAGTTATTCCAGTGGTTCCGCCGAAGCCAGCAATTCTCCTTATGGCGTTTCTTGTTGCATTGCGGCCTTTCGTGTTGGTTTTTTTGGCGGTTTTGCGGTTGGAGGGATGGGCTTGGCGCGGGGGCCGGGGATCAAGCGTTTGCGGGAGGCGGGATGCCCGTGATGACGGTTCTCATGAGGACCGCCCATGACGCGAAGACATGGTAGGCGGTGATCGTGCGGATGTGCTCGAACAGGCGCCTTCGGGTTCCGAGTGCGTGCCGCGCCCGCCGCCAGGACGCTTCGATCAGGTCGCAGGCCGTGTGCAGGGCGAAGGCCAGCAGATTGAGCACGACCAGGATGCTGGCCAGTGTCTGGCTGCCATGCCCGAAATTGTGTTCGAGGTTGTAGCCGTTGGTCTTCAGGACGTTGAAGGTCTCGTTCTCGATCTTCCAGCGGGCACGCCCGCAGGCGGCGATGTCGGCGGCGGTATCTTGCGTGACGGCAAGGTCGGTGACGAAGCTGTTGCGGTAGGTCACCTTGCCGTCGGGCTTGGCGATCTCGACCTCCAGCCAGTTGACGACGAGCGCGTCGGCGCCGTCGCGCAGCGGCACGCCATTCATCCAGCGATAGCGATGGCGGCGCCTGGCCGCGCCCCTGCCCACGGTCTGGCACACCTCGTCCAGCACGACGCCATGGGTGTATTCGCTCAACGTCTTGTGGCTGGACGGCTTGCACACGAAGATGAAGCTCCCGCCCGCAGCGCGCACCGCCTCGCAGATCGGCTGGCGGGAATAGAGATCGTCGCCCAGATAGACCGGTCTCAGCCCGGCCACACAAGGCCCCAGGCGGGCCAGCCAGCGCTGCGCCGCGCGGCTCTCGCAGTCCTGCTTCGCCGAGCCGTCTTGCGGGCGCACGAACTCCGGTGCCAGAGGCAAGGCGCGGCGCTGCCCCGGCGCCACCAGAGCGGCGCCGACAAAGCTGTGGAAATACTCCACATCCTCGCCCCGCCGGCGCGTCGAGCAGTGCGCGCAGTGGATCGTGCCGGAACGGAAATGCTCCGAGCCGTCCAGCGCGATCAACACCCGATCGTCCAGGCAGCGCAGACCCGACAAGGCGCCGGCACCATCCAGGTCATCGACAAGCGCCGAAAACACCGCGTCGAAATGATCCGTCGGCGCCCCATCCAGCATCCGCCGGATATGGCTGTCGCACGGAACCCGCTCCATGCCGAACAGCGTCCCGGCGTTCGAAGCGCCGCGCTGCGCCGACAGCAGGCGCTGATGCGCCAGAAACGACGGGCTCTGCATGAAAAACACCGAAAACGCCGCAAGCCCGATGTCTCTCATGGCATAGCGCGTGTTGCGTCCCGAGCGCTTGTCGGGCAACGCCGCGCACCGCTTCCCCAGCACATCCATGTATCGTTCAAGACGCTTCATACAACAGCTTGAATCACATCTCCAAGCCTTTGAAAACCCCTGATAACTCCAAAAGGAGAATTGCTGCGCCGAAGCGCAACCGCAAGCACCCCAGAGCGTATGATGTCCATCTCTACCGGCACCGGCATTTGGTGGAGAACGCCTTTCTGTGGCTCAAGCGCTGGCGTGGGATTGCCACACGATACGCTAGGAATGCCGCATCGTTTCTTGCCGCGGTGCAGATCCGGTGTCTGGCGCTCTGGGCTGGCTTTTCGTGACGACACTATCTAAAAGCCTGACCTAAAATTAGTCACGGCGGTCCCATGCTAAAATTTGTGTGCAGATCAAGCGTCGTTTTGGCACCATACAGCGAAGTCGTTTTCACAAATTGGTCCGTAAACGAGATTAAATCGCTCGTGTCGAGACCACCTAACCAATTTTAGGTCAGACACTAAGTGATTTGGCGTGATTTTTGCCATTTTTCCAGTTGTTCAGATTTACGACCACGGTCGGCATGATTTTGAAACATCGTTTCAAGGCGCAACCGCTCGGTTTCGACCTCTCGAATATCGAGGTTCGTCTGGTTCGTCCTGACAAGCGGGTGGGCTGGGATACTGTGGTCACAGCCTGTCATTATCCTGGGTTCAAGGGCTTTGCCGGTCGCGGTTTGCGCCATGTGGTCCTGTGGCGCGGTCAATGGGTCGCGGTCGCCGGCTGGCAGACCGGTGCTTTCAACTGCACGCCGCGGGACCGGTGGATCGGCTGGGCTCCGGCGGAGCAGGTCCAGCGTCTTCATCTGATCGGTAGCAACACCCGGTTTCTCGTGCCCGGCAAACCGGGCGTGTTTCACGGCTTGGCCCGTTTTGCACTGGCACAGATGACGGAGCGCCTGAGCGCGGACTGGCAGGCGGCGTATGGCCATCCCCTGTTGCCGGCGGAACGTTTGTGAATCCGAAGTCTTTCTCGGGAACCCTTTACGTGGCGGCGAACTGGCGCCTTCCGGGCGCCAGCAAGGGCCATGCGCGCAGCAACGGCCGCTATACCGGATCGCATGGCAACCCCAGGCAGCTTTATGGTCTGCCGTTACGGCGCAACGCCTGCCGCCGGTTGCGTGCGCTCGACGCGCTTCTGGCGGCGTGGGAGCTGAAAGCCGGGATCTCGAACCAGAGCATCGGGCCGTTGCCGTCGATTGACGCAAACGTCGCGCAGGTTGACGATGTCCGGCGCAGCCAGGGGGCGTAAGCCCTGCATGGCCTCCGTGCTGTCGGTGGGTCTGCTGTCCCGTCTGATGGGTCATGCGGGCCCGGTGGCCGCGGCCGAACTCGCGGCCAGCCTCGGTCAGATGGACCTTGCGGCCATCGGCAGCTGGAACAACAATGTCACCGGTCGCCATGAGCCGGTCTCCGGATCGACCCTGCATCGGATTATGCAGACTCTCGACCCGGAGCAGAGGCAAGCGATGCTTCAACGCCATGGGCAACCACGTCTGCACATCGCACAAGCCGTTGCCGTCGACGCCAGCCGCGCAACACCGCAAGACCGGCTCGCCAGGACCACGGTCACAGGCTGCTCGAACGCCATCACCCTGTCCGGGATGTCACCTTCAAAGAAGACGATTGGACCGCCCGCACCCGATACGCACCGTCCGACAATACCATCATCAACACCATCGCGATCGCCATGATCCTGGGGGACAACCGCAAGATCGGCAAACCGAAGAGGGGCTTCGCCGAGAGCCTGCGTGCCTTCAGCTATCGACGCAAGGACGGCATGAAGGCGCTCTTCACGCCCTTCTGACCGAGACCGCTCTCCCGAAACCACGACACCACCGGTGTGTCCGCCGCCCGCACAACGCGACGGCTGTCTCCAGGATCACCCGAGCGACAACGCACCGTGCCGCATTGGCCGGCCGATCCGGGGCCAATGCGCCGTGAAGGCCCGATTCGTGCGGTCGATCACATAATCGGCAGGCATGGGAAAAACAGGGCGAACCTGGCATAGGATCGCCGTGAGGGTCGCGGGCTCAACGGATCCGGCATCGTTGCGGTGCGCACCTTCCAGCTCCGAGGCTGCCGGCGCGCCCTGCGAGGCTGGCCGCCCGGCCGGGCGCGATGTTATGGT
This sequence comes from Thalassobaculaceae bacterium, assembly GCA_963422445.2. Taxonomy (GTDB): domain Bacteria; phylum Pseudomonadota; class Alphaproteobacteria; order Thalassobaculales; family Thalassobaculaceae. The sequence goes on along the minus strand of OY729512.2, from coordinate 4,762,573 downwards.
CGGCCGGTCATGACCGAAAGTGAGATCATCGCCGATGTCCTCGCCGTCATGGCCGGGGACGCACCCTCCGAGGACGCGTTCGACGCACTCGCTTTCCGGCTCTTCGCCTGTCAGTTCGAGAAGCCTCCCTGCTTCCGGAGGTTCTGCCTGAACGCCGGGCGGTTGAGGCTGGCGAGACATCCCGCCGGTCCCGGTCACCGCCTTCAAATCGCTGACGCTGAGCTGTGCCCCTCCGGAGAGCACTAAACGCGAGTTTGGCACCGGCGGCAGCCGCTATCTGCTGCACGAAAAGGGGCTGGACTCGGCCCTGCTCTATGCCGATTTCGGCGAGGTGGAGCGGACCGGCGAGCCCTATGTCGTCCTCGGGGCGAGCGACAGTTTCGTCCATCTGTTCGACTAACCCATTTTTAACATTGTGAGCGCTGATTGGCCGCTTCGCGCGTTGGATTTGGCCAATTTTGGACGCAAGTGATTGATAGATGGTTGAGATGCCTGATGTAGTGCCATAAACGCTTTTATATGTCTTGAACCGGGCCGCGTCCTCCGCTACCGTAAGCGCGATGTTCATCCGAAGCACCGCTTCGGGCGAGAGGTACTTCACCTTTCAACTCGTTCGTTCCGAGCGTGTCGGTTCCAAGGTGCGCTAACGCACCTTGCTCAACCTGGGACGACACTTCCAGATCGCGCAACCGGACTGGCCAGCGCTTTGCCGGCGGATCGACGAGATCCTCACCGGTCAGCTCGCACTGGAGCACGATGCCCCGGGGCTGGAGACGCATGCGCAGCGCATCGTCGCCCAATTGCTCGCACGCGCCGGCGCCCCCGGCGCAGGACCCGACATCCAACGCGTGGATGTCGCTTCGCTCGAACTCAACCGTCCGCGCTCGCTCGGCGTGGAGCAGGTGGGGTTGTGGGCGATGGACCAGCTCGCGCTTCGCGCCCGGCTCTAGGAGCTTCCCGTGCCCGCGTCGCTTGGTGCGGCGGTGGTCGGCTCGGTCATCGCCCGCATGGCGCGCCCGGGCTCGGACCGCGCGACGCGGCGCTGGCTCGGGGAACGAAGCGCGCTTGGCGAGTTGCTCGGGGTCGATTTCGAGACGATGGGGGCGATGCAGTTGTCTCGCGCCTCGGACGCGCTCATAGCCCATCGTGAGGCCATCGAACGCCACCTGTTCGACCGCGCGATGGGGCTGTTTGACCTGCACCCCACGGTCACGCTCTATGACCTGACCAACACCTTCTTCGAAGGCGCGGCGCGGCGTCAGCCCAAGGCCCCGCGCGGGCCCTCCAGGGACAAGCGCACCGATTGCCCGCTTCTCACCCTGGCGCTGGTGCTCGATTCGAGCGGCTTCGTGCGCCGCTCCGAGGTGTTCGCCGGCAACGTAGGAGAACACCACACCATGGCCGACAGGCTCGCTGCGCTGGGTGCCCCGCGCGAGGCGCTCGTGGTCATGGACCGTGGAATCGCCACCGAGGAGCGCGTGCAGTGGCTGCGCGACAATGGCTATCGGTACCTGGTGGTCAGCCGTGACCGCATCCGCCAATTCGACCCCGAGGCCGCGCAACGCATCGAGACCGCATCGCGACAAGGGGTGCATCTGCACAAGGTCGTGTCCGAGGATGAAACGCGCCTTTATTGCTTCTCCGAGGAGCGTGCCAACAAGGACCGCGGCATCGTGGAGCGCTTCGAGACCGCGCTGACCAAGCTCTCCGATGGATTGTCGCGCCCGCGCACCCGCAAACGCGTCGACCAGGTCCGGGAGCGGATTGGGAGACTCAAGGCGAGCAATCGCCGCGTCGCCCAGTACTACGACGTCGAACTCGACACCGACCAAACCGGCGAGCGCGCCACCGCGGTTCGCTTCACCCGCCGCCCGGTCGAAGGCTCGATGATGACCCATCCAGGGGGGGTACTGCCTACGCACCAACCAAACCGATTGGGACGAAGAAATCTTGTGGCGAACCGACCTCACCCTCACCGACCTCGAAGCGGTCTTCCGCTCGCTGAAATCGGAGCTCGGACTGCGCCCCATCTTCCACCACAAGCCCATCCGCGCCGAAGGACATCTGTTCATCTCCGTCATCGCCTACCAACTCGTGCAGGTGATCCGACGGCGCCTGCGTGAGACCGGCGAGCACGCGAACTGGAACACAATTCGCCGAACCCTGGAAGGACAGCAGCGCATCACCGCGACCTTCCGCCGCGACGACGGGCGCAGCTTGCATGTGCGAAAAACCACCCGCGCCGAACCGCCCCAGCAGGCCATCTACGACGCCATCGGTATCGACCCCACACCCGGAGTAACCACAAAGACCGTCGTCTGACATCACCATCGGCGTGCACATGTAGGGCCACACCTCCGTTTCGAACGTCATAACTGTCTAAACCGCTTATGCACATGGCTCCGGTGAAACGCACATGTAGCGTTTGGCGTGCCGGGAATGGTCGACATCGGGGGCAACATCGTGTGCCACCGGAGCCATGTGCATAAGCGGTCTGTCTGATTTACAATGAACGTGTCAGGGTGGTGGTTAAACTTGGGCTAGTGGATTGATTTTAATATTTGGACCCCTCTTTTTCTTGCGGCGATGATGGTATCGGGATCGGCGGTCCAGACGAAGGGCTTGGCTTCTGTGGTGTTGTGTTCGTCGATGACGCGGCGGATGGCGTCCTGGAGGTCGTGTCCGGAGCGGCAGACGCCGTCTTTGAGACGGCATCGTATCAGCTTGACGAAGACGCCTTCGAGCGCGTTCAGCCACGAGCTCGAGGTGGGATGACGTGGACGGTCCAGCGCGGATGGCGTGCGAGCCAGATCTGGACGTCCTTGTGCTTGTGAGTGGCGTCGTTGTCGAGGATGGCATGGACCGGGACGCCGGCGGGTATCGTGCGCTCGATGCGGTTGAGGAATCTCAGGAACTCCTGGTGGCGATGCCGACTGGCGTGCTGGCCGATGACCGTGCCGTCGAGCACGGTCAGGGCGGCAAACAGCGTCGTCGTGCCGTTGCGCTTGTAATCATGTGTCATGGTGGCGCCGCGGCCTTTCTTTAGCGGCAGGCCGGGCTGTGTGCGGTCAAGTGCCTGACTGTGCGACGTGTCATCGATCGACAGCACGACCGCGTGAGCCGGCGGCGCAACGGAGAGGCCGGCGATGTCGGGCAGCTTCTCGAGGCAGGCGGGATCGTTCGAAAGCTTGAACGGCCGCCAGCGCTGCGGCATCAGGCCATGCGCCTGCCAAACCGCCCAGATCCTCGAAGCGGCACCCCCCACAGCCTTCGCCATCGCCCGCAGCGTCCAGTGGGTCGCCGCGTGAGGCGGCGAGGTGTGGGTCAACCCGACGATCTTCGCCACCGGCTCAGGAGCCGGAGGCGTCTTGTCCCGCAGAAGGCCGTCCACACCTTCTTCCATAGAAGCGGTCCTGCCAGCGCCAGACACTGTTCTTCGCCTGGCCGGTCTCTCTCATGATGGCCATCGTGCCGAGCCCATCGTCGCTCAGAAGAACGATGCGCGCCCGTCAGACGTGCTTCTGCGGGCTCTTCGGGTCCGGGACAACCGTTTCAAGGCGATGCCGGTCGCCTGAAGTGAACGTGAATGAAACACCAGGGCGCATCTTGCAGACCTCCGTGATCGACAAATCAGAAGAACACAATAACGGATATACCTGTAACGATCTATCCACTAGATGGCATACGATGGCCGGATCTTCGCCCTGCCGCCCGGCAGCTGGGTGCTCGATACCGGTGGTTTCAAGGGATGGTCCCGGGAACTTGACTACAAGGATTTCTACGGCCGGATGACCGGGCTCCTCGGCGTCGCGCGCGGCGACTGCATCAATATGTACGGGATCTGTTCCCCGACGAATATGACGGTGCCCTCTATGACGACAAGCGGGTAATGTGTCACTCGGGTGAAATCGTGTATTCGTGCGTCCTGTTCGGCTCATTCATTGACCGCAGGATGGTCTTTTGCCGTTCCGCGGACAGCCTTCTGATTGTGAGCGGCAGCATGGGACAGTACGCTAATCCTGACCCGGCTCAAGGTTGTCCATTGGAAGAAGCAGCTGGCACAGGCTGGAAGACATGGATCGCTTCCTCTTTGCCCCGGGGCGCCGCGATGCGAATACGAAGCGCTCGATACCATGGACCCGCATAGGATATGCTGAAATTCAGGAACACTCAGGGCGCTTGAACAACGTTCCAAGCTCTCGCATCGAAGCAGATCCAGATGGCGAAGCCTTGGCTCGATCTGAACGACAACACCCTTACCGGTTAAGGTATGGGGCGACCGGGTCGGGAAGATGGGCGCGGCGTTGGGCGGGGCGACAACGCCGTCCGACCTGGGGTCGACATCCATTTCTATAGACGGCTACCGTTGCGGCCGGTATCACCCCGACGGGACTTTGATGATCTGGCATGTCCACGGTAAAATGAATGACGCCCGCTCACGAATCGAATATCTGGAATTCGCCCCGACCATCTTCGTAAAGACGGCCGCCTTTTCGCAACCGGGAGAATGAACCCGACATAACCTCCGTGTGTTGCAACCGGCCTCATCGCCGGCGCCTGCGCTGGCTCTCGCGGGCGTTGCGGCTGCCGACGACGCCCTCCGGGCGCGCTGAACACCTGCTAACATCGCCCCCGACCTTTCAGTGCTATCGAGAAGGCGAATGAGGCAGACCGCGTCGTTTGAGGTAAGCATCTACATGCGGACCCCAGGAGCTCGGCCGCCGCCACAAGCCGTGCCCAATGCCGTTCGGGAATTCATCGACGAATATGCCGGCGCCACCCGCAGCTTTGAATGCCTCGAAATTGCTTCGGGAGTGGCTCAGAGAGTAGAACCGATCGCCGCTGGCGTAGAGCCACAGCGTTTCCTTGCCGAAAGATGCTCCACGATTGAACAGGTTCTGATTGACCTCGCTGACCATGTCTCCCTTACCGGGCCGAATGCGCAGACAACCCGCGCCAAGCCAGCCGCCGACGAAATTGACGGTGCCGGCGTACCAGCCTGGGCGCATGCCGGTATGCGCGATGCTGAGAATGCCGCCGCGGGACTGGCCGCCAACCAGCATGCGTTCCTCGTCGACGAAGGGGAACTTTCGGATCTCCGCCGTGATCGCATCGACATCTTCAAGAGCGCCGGTCGCCATCTCCAGTTCGTCTGTGGCGATACAGTTGAAGCGCTCACGATAGATGCCCTCGGAGCCGCCACGACCGCGCCGCGCGGGTATCACCACGGCCCAGCCGCGATCATTGAAATGCCGCAACAGCGCGTCCGGTTGCCAGAAAGCCTCCAGTGCTCGACGTGAATAGCGCCCGCCCGTCGATCCGTGGTGCAGAACGAGCGTCGGGAAGGGACCATCGCCCGTTTCCTTGCCGGTGGGCAGAGAGACGCGCACGACGAGCTTCACGGTCTCTCCGGCGAGTGTAACCGGGACGCGCCTCTCGCTCACGGTCGACTGGCAGGCCGCAAGCAGCCATGCCGCCAATAGCAGAAGAACAAAGTTGCGTGGGAAGCACATCGACCCTTGCCTCGTTTCCATCAAAAAATTTCTCCAAAAAGACTGTAACATTTGGCTGAAAATCAGTCAAGCTTCTTGCAAAAAAACCGGTCGGGCCGGCAATTTTGCAATAAGCTCGAAGGTCCAGCGCGGATGGCGTGCGAGCCAGACTTGGACTTCCTTGTGCTTGTGAGTGGCGTCGTTGTCGAGGATGGCATGGACCGGGACGCCGGCGGGTATCGTGCGCGCGATGCGGTTGAGGCATCTCAGGAACTCCTGGTGGCGATGCCGACTGGCGTGTTGGCCGATGACCGTGCTCGACGGCACGGTCATCGGCCAACACGCCAGTCGTGTCGTTGCGCCTGGAATCATGTGTCATGGTGGCGCCGCGGCCTTTCTTCAGCGGCAGGCCGGGCTGTGTGCGGTCGCGGGCCTGACTGTGCGACCTGTCATCGACCGACAGCACGACCGCGTGAGCCGGCGGCGCAACGGAGAGGCCGACGATGTCGGTCAGCGTCTCGAGGCAGGCGGGATCGTTCGAAAGCGTGAACGGCCGCCAGCGGTGCGGCATCAGGCCATGCGCCTGCCAGACCGCCCAGACCGTCGAAGCGGCACCCCCACAGCCTTCGCCATCGCCCGCAGCGTCCAATGGGTCGCCGCGTGAGGCGGCGAGGTGTGGGTCAACCCGACGATCTTCGCCACCGGCTCAGGAGCCGGAGGCGTCTTGCCCGGCGGACGCGTCTTGTCCCGCAGAAGTCCGTCCACACCCTCTTCCATAGAAGCGGTCCTGCCAGCGCCAGACACTGTTCTTCGCCTTGCCGGTCTCTCTCATGATGGCCATCCTGCCGAGCCCATCGTCGCTCAGAAGAACGATGCGCGCCCGCCAGACATGCTTCTGCGGGCTCTTCGGGTCCGGGACAACCGTTTCAAGGCGACGCCGGTCGCCTGAAGGGAGCGTGAATGAAACACCAGGGCGCATCCTGCAGACCTCCGTGATCGACAAATCAGAAGAACATAATAATGGATATATCTGTAACGATCAATCCACTAGCTAAAAACGACCAATATGAGTGCGGCCAGTCCGACGGTCGTTCCGCGGATCGCATAAACCGTCGCCCGGTCATTCATTACAGCCTCCGACCTCGAACATTCTTCCGCCAGAGCAGACGCTGTTCAAATTGGGCGTACGGTACTGTAAGCCTTCGGTTGTCTGGTGATGGTGTGATGGCTTCAGCGATTGAGCGTTCGCTTCCAATCTCGTCTCAGCGGGCGCAGCCAGATGTCCTTCCTGGGCTTGGCCCGTTTCATGTGTGTGTCGTATCGTCCCCGGCCCTGAGTGGTCCCGACCCGTGTCCAGCCGGAGGCCTTGTAGACGGCGCCGGTGTCGCGCGGGGTTTCGACGAAGGTCTCGATCAGCACGGGCGTGGTGTTGTAGCGCTCGGTCCAGTCCCGGGGCAGGCGGCGGCGCACGACAGCGAGGATGTGCGAGCCGAGGTTGGGGATTTCGATCCAGGGCAGGATGAGGAAGCGCGGGTTGTCGACCACCAGGGGCAGGTTCTTCTCGCGCATCTGCGGCGTCCATCCGATGAAGCGGTCGCGCGGAGCGAGCCTCCAGGCGGCGGTGGAGAAGCCGAGCATGGCGACGGGCCAGCCGTTCCGGTCGTGGACGGCGTAGCGCATCTGGGCGCCGACCAGGGTCTTGTAGCCGAGGTCGTGGTAGCGGGCGACGAATTCGTTCCAGAGCTTGCCTTCGCGGGTGTCGCGCAGGACGGTGCGGAAGTCGAGCGGGCGGACCTCGTCGAGGGTCGTCGGCGCCGGAAAGAGCGGCGGCGCGGTGTCCGGTCCGAAGACGATGGGCTTCAGCCGGCCCGTCCGCCCCTTCGGCGGCGGCAGGACGATCACGCCGTCGCGGTGCATGGCGAGCATGGTCACCTTGGCCATCATGTCCTTCAGCCCGCCGTCGGGCTTGTACCAGCCGATGCGCCGGCAGAACTCTCTGGCCAGGGCGGCGCGGGACGGCTGCGGATCGGCCGCGATCAGGGCGCGCAGCAGTGCCATCTCTTCAACGGTGAAGTCGCGGCCGTAATAGCGGCACTCGACCGCGCCGGTCATCCCGTCGCCGTGAACTTGCGCCTGCGCTTCTCGCTCATCGACCACGGCAGCCAGGGTGACAGGTCGTCCGGCGGTTTGCCGCCATTCTTCGCACAGGCCTTCAGCCACGCCTCCAGCCAGCGCAGCACGTCGATGCCGTTCATCGAGAGCGTGCCGACGACCGAGTCCATGATCGCGGTGAACTCGGCACCCTTCTCGCTGTTGGAGCCGAAGCTCAGTCGTCGCCCGATGACCGGCCCGCGGAGCACCCGCTCGGCGAGGTTGTTGTCCATGCTCACCTGGGGATTGTCGAGGAAGACACACACCCCCTCGCGATGCCTGAGCAGCGAACGTAGCGCCTTGGCCTTGCGCGCCTTTTTCGGCAGGTCGGCCAACTCCGCCCCGGCGTCCGCGAACAGGCGGTCGAGCGCCGTCTTCAGCTCGTCCTGCGCCGCGTCGAACGCTGGCGTCTGCGTCTTGAGGGCAGGGTCGTAATGCTCGAGACGCGCTTCGTTCAACCTGTAGATCTCCGCGATCCGCGAGATCCATCTCTCGCACCAGCGGCTGAGACGCACATGGCCGGCCGCGCACTCGATGAAGTCGCGCCGCTGGTGGCTCCAGCACCAGCACAGGATCACCTTGCCGCCGAGTTCGCGCGCCAGCTTCCTGTAGGCGCTGTAGCGGTCGCAGACCACGTACACGATGCAGGCGGTGTCGCCGAACAGGATCTTGGCGACCTCGGCGCTGCGCGAGCGATCGATGAGGTAGTAGACCGTGTCCCGGCTGACCGAAGTCCACAGCCAGGCGCGGCTCGATCCGCCGGTCTCGCGGAACTCCTGCACCCGCCAGCCGGTCTCGTCCGCATGACGCACTGCCATACGGTTCTGGTGCGCGAGGGTCGCTGCGGCGACCGGCTCGAACAGCGGCACGAAGCGCTTCTGGCTGTCCGCCAGCGTGCCCGGCGAGATCGTCAGGCCCTGGTCGGCATACCACGCCGCGACCCGGCCCAGCGGGCGGAAGCACGCACAGTGCTCGAACAGGAAGCGTGCCCAGAAGCTGGCTCCGTAGAGCGTCCCGGGGAACAGCCGCGCGAGCGGCGGCGCCGTCACCTCCAGGGGCGAGGACGGGCAGTCGCAACCCCGGCGCCAGCGCGGCCGGACGATCGTGCGCTTGTGGGCCTTGACCTCGATCTCGAAGACGCTCGTGGAATGCTCGCCGTTGGCCACATAGGGCTTGCCGCAACAGGAGCACACGCGCGCATCCTTCGGCGGGTTGCGCCGCTCCCTCTTCTCCCGGAGATTGGGCCGCTGGGTACGGCCGTGGCCCGGCGCGCCGCGCTGTTGGCCGCGCTTGCGGCCCGTGCCCCGCTTCTTCTGCTTCTCGCTCCTGCTGCCGAACAGCGCCTTCGACAGGACACTCCGGGTCGAACGCAGCTTGGCAAGCTGCTCTTCCAGCGTCTCGACACGCGAGGCCAGCGCCGTCTTCCCGGACTCCAACTCCCGCACTTCGATGCGCAGCCGGGCGTTCTTCCCGCGCAGCGAGGCGATGACGTCCTTCGCCCGCGCGCTGGCCGCTCGAAGCGGGTCGATCCGCTCGCGCAGCGGCGCGAGCATGGCATCCCGCTCCCGCCGCACCTTCGCACGGAAGGAGCGTTGCCGGTCGATCTCCCGGTTCAGCCCGTCGACCTCGTCGCGATGCCAGGCCTCGAGCCGCCCCTGGCGATCGTCGGACGCCCGCATCGCCCAGCGGAGATCGGCGTTCTCGGCATCCAGCGACTTGCAACGCCTCTCCGAGGCCCTCGCCGCCTTCTGCAGTGCGGCATTCTCCGCACGCAGCGACCCGTTGGTGTCCTTCAAGCTCGCCGACGCCTGCTCGTCCAGCCTCGCGATCTCGTCCTTCAGCCGGGCGATCCCCTTGTTCAGCCACACCGCTTCCTTGCGCGAGCCGCGCAGCTCCGCACGCAGCGCCTTGTTCGCGTCTTTCTGCGCCTGCGAGCGCTCCAGCGCCCTGTGCAGCCCACGAATCTCCCGGGGTCGATGCCCGGTCGTGGCCTTCGGGGCTCTCGATGCCGGGGCCTCGGGCGCTCCACGGGTATTCCTCGGCACCGGCCCGCCCGCGCCCTTGCCAACTTCTGCCTGCGCAGAGAAGTACGGAGCCGACGAACATCGTTGAGCAGATCTTGCACGCGCGCTTCGGCCGCGTCCGCCCGCGCCCGCTCCGTCTCCGCGCACGCCGGCGCCGCCCCAAAATCCTCTTCCCGAATCGCCATGCGCGCGACAATAACCGATGGCTGGAGCAGTTACCAGAGCTTCGTACATGGCCTTCAAAACCACCTCAGCATGCAACCATCACCAGACAACCGAAGGCTTACGGTGACGGCAAAAATTGGGAATACAGGTTCCTCATATCGAAATAGTAGTCTGTTAACTGGAATTGCCGTATTATAGTGGCCCGTCTCGTTGAGTCTTGCGAGTGGACCCATGTCGAACGGCGCGGTTGCCATCTGTTCAGATCATGCTGGATTTCCCATGAAATCCAGACTCTACGACCGGTTGACGGAACGCGGCCATCCGATTGTCGACCTCGGGACGGATGGACTCGAGCCTGTCGATTATCCCGACTATGCGTATCTGATTGCCCAGGCCCTGCACGATCGCATGGCCAGCCGTGGCGTCGCCATATGCGGCACCGGTATCGGGATCAGTATCGCACTCAACCGGTTTCCGTGGATTCGCGCCGGATTGTGTCACGACGCGATGACCGCGCGTCTTTGCCGAGAGCATAACGACGCCAATGTTCTTGCGCTTGGCGCCCGTGTCGTCACTCTGGAAATCGCCATGAATTGCCTCGATATCTTCCTTGAGACCCGGTTTGAGGCGGGAAGGCACTGGCGGCGCGTTGCCAAACTTGGTGACCCGCCAGCTCTGGTCGACCAGCCTCCCGCCGCCTGAATGTCGCGACCCGGACCGACAGTATCATGACAACTATTGCAACGACGCAAACCGTGTTCAGTATCGATGATCGGTTCTTCACGTCCGGACTCGCTGACAGTGATCCGGAGTTGTTTCGGGCGGTTCGCGGCGAACTGGTCCGACAGCAGGATCAGATCGAACTGATCGCTTCGGAAAATATCGTCTCTCTCGCCGTTCTCGAGGCTCAGGGATCGATTCTGACCAACAAGTACGCCGAAGGCTATCCCGGACGCCGCTACTATGGCGGTTGCGAATTTGTCGATGTTGCCGAGGCGCTCACGATTGAACGTGCAAAACAGCTGTTTGGTTGTCAATTTGCGAATGTGCAACCGCATTCCGGCGCGCAGGCCAACCAGACCGCGTTCATGGCGTTGATCGAGCCGGGCGATACGATCCTTGGCCTGTCCCTCGCAGCCGGTGGTCATCTGACCCATGGCGCGCCGCCGAACCAGTCCGGTAAATGGTTCAATGCCGTACAATACGGGGTACGCCGGGATACCGCACAGATCGATTATGACGAATTGCAGCAGACAGCAGCGCAGCAGCGTCCCAAACTCATCATCGCCGGTGGTTCTGCCTACCCGCGAACGCTGGATTTTCCGCGGTTTCGCGAGATCGCCGATTCGGTCGGCGCATTCCTCATGGTCGATATGGCCCATATCGCTGGTCTTGTCGCCGCTGGGGTGCATCCGAGCCCATTGCCGCACGCCCATATCGTGAGCACGACGACTCATAAGACGTTACGCGGCCCGCGGGGCGGTATGGTCCTGACCAATGACGAGGCGATTGCAAGAAAGGTCAATTCCGCCCTTTTCCCCGGCCTTCAGGGCGGTCCCCTGATGCATGTCATTGCCGCCAAAGCCGTGGCTCTCGGTGAGGCACTGGACCCATCATTCACCGTGTACGCGCGGCAGGTCGTCGAGAATGCCAGGGTGTTGGCGCAACGTCTGGTCGAACGCGGCATTGATATCGTCTCGGGTGGGACTGATACGCATCTGCTGCTCGCCGATCTACAATTGAAAAACCTGACCGGCAGGGATGCCGAAGCGGCTCTGGAGCGGTCTGGAATTACGTGTAACAAGAATGGCGTACCCTTCGACCCGCAACCACCGACCGTGACCTCAGGGATACGCCTTGGCACGCCGGCGGCCACCACGCGTGGCTTCGGAGCATCGGAATTCGCCGAGGTCGCCGATCTCATCGGTGATATCCTTGATGGTATGAATGGGTCATCGGCATCGGCTACAGATGCCGTGACGGCGGTACGAGATGCGGTGGCAATGCTTTGTGAAAGATTTCCGGTTTACCGGAGCGAACATTGAGGATGGGGCGCCATTGTCGGCGCGGAAAACACGAAGGGAGCAAGTATGCGGTGTCCATTTTGCGGAAACACTGATACTCAGGTGAAGGACTCGCGTCCGACCGAGGACAGTGCGGCGATCAGACGGAGACGATCCTGCCTTGGTTGTGGCGGCCGGTTCACGACATTCGAGCGAATCCAGTTGCGCGAATTGATGGTTCTCAAGAAGAACGGCAAGCGGGCTTCCTTCGATCGCTACAAACTGGAGCGATCATTGCAGATGGCGCTGCGCAAGCGGCCAGTTGACTCGGATCGGCTCGAGCGGATGGTCACTGGTATTCACCGGCGGCTCGAAAGCATGGGTGCGACGGAAATTCCGTCGCATGTGATTGGCGAGATGGTAATGGATTCGCTCTCCAATTTCGACCAGGTCGCCTATGTCCGGTTCGCCTCGGTCTACAAGAATTTCCGCGAGGCAAAGGATTTTGAAGACTTTGTCGAAGACCTGACCGGATCCGATACAGACTGACGGCCGTATCGGCTCTGATGGACAGCGAAACGACGGCGCGGGAAGACGAGCGATGGATGGGGCTCGCCATTCGTTTGGCCCGGCGTGGCCTTGGCCAGGCGGCACCCAATCCGTCTGTCGGCTGCCTCTTGGTTCGTGACGGACGGGTTGTCGGCCGTGGCATCACCGGTCCGGGCGGGCGTCCACATGCAGAGACTGTGGCTCTCGACCGCGCCGGCGTTGAAACGCGGGGCGCAACCGCTTATGTCACGCTCGAACCCTGCGCCCATCATGGGGAAACCCCGCCTTGCGCCGAAGCGCTGATTGAAGCGGGTATAGCGAGGGTTGTAACCGGAATCACGGATCCGGATCCGCGTGTCGCCGGCCGCGGTAACGAACGGCTGCGGGCGGCCGGCCTTGCGGTGACCATGGATGTCCGCCGCGATCTCGCAGCCCAAGTGATTGCCGGATTTGCCTCGCGGCTGCAATATGGTCGGCCGGAGATAACTCTCAAACTGGCATCGAGCATCGATTCCCGGATTGCCACGAGATCTGGTGAAAGCCGCTGGATCACGGGTGAAACGGCCCGGCAGGGCGGACATTTTCTGCGCGCCAGACATGATGCGATCCTGACCGGATCCGGGACCGTTCGGGCCGATGATCCGGCACTGACCTGCCGTTTGCCAGGACTGTCGGTTCGTTCGCCGATCCGGGTTGTGCTTGATTCGCACCTCGGCATACGGCTCGACAGCACACTGGTTACGACGGCACACGATATCAGCACAGTGATTATCACAACCGCCGCTGCGCCGGCTACGGCCGCAGCGGAGCTGGCGATGCAGGGCGCGGAGATTATCGAGGTTGCAGCCACGAGTGATGCCCGCGTGTCGTTGGACGCTGCAATGGCAGTGTTGGCAGCACGGGGAGTAAACAGCGTTTTGGTCGAATGCGGAGCGACTCTGGCTGCCTCATTGCTTGAGTCCGACCTTGTCGATCATCTGGTCTGGTTTCGCGCGCCGATGCTGATCGGAGGTGACGGCTTGGCCGCGGTCGTGCCATTCGGGATCGACAGTTTGTCGGCCGCGGCACGGTTCAAACGCGTGTCGGCGACCGCAATAGGCGAGGATATGATGGAAACATATCGGCGACGGCCTTAATGTGCGCCGATGTTTACGGGAATCATCACTGATATCGGCGTGGTCCGGACCCTGGAACGCCAGGGCGACTGGTACGCCGTCATCGCGACCGCCTATCCGGCGGCCGAGATCGCAATCGGGGCGTCGGTCGCATGTGCCGGTGCTTGTCTGACCGTGACCGGCACCGGTACCGACTGGTTTTCGGCAACGATCTCGGCTGAAACCATCGATTGCACGACACTCCGAGACTGGGATATCGGAACGCGCGTCAATCTCGAAAGATCTTTGCGGATCGGCGATGAACTGGGCGGGCACATGGTTTCGGGTCATGTTGACGGCGTTGCCAGGTTGTGTTCAGTGGCCGAGGAAGGTGACAGCCGGCGTCTGGTGATCGATGCGTCCGCGGACCTTTCAGTATACATTGCCCGCAAGGGCTCGGTCGCGGTCGACGGCGTCTCGCTCACTGTCAATGACGTGGAAGACCACAGGTTTGGGGTGAACATCATTCCGCATACTCTGACGCAAACCACACTTGGCGCTGCGGTCCCGGGAACGTGCTTCAATCTGGAAGTTGATATGGTTGCGCGCTATGTCGCGCGCCGGGCAGAGAGACTGGAGGTCGAATGCAATGGCGGTGTCTGAACACCTGAATGATCTCTATACCGCCGCCCTCTCGAGCATTGAGGAGGTGGTCGAGGAGGCAAAAGCCGGTCGGATGTTCGTTCTCGTCGATGACGAGAATCGCGAGAATGAGGGCGATCTCTGCGTTCCTGCGGAAATGGCATCGGCCGATACCGTAAATTTCATGGCGATGCATGCCCGCGGCCTGATCTGTCTTGCCATGACCCGGTCGCGGGTCGATCGTCTGGGATTGCCGCTGATGTCGCCGCGCAACGAAACCCGGCACGAAACCGCATTCACGGTATCGATCGAGGCCCGCGACGGTGTGACCACCGGAATATCGGCCCATGACCGTGCTCGCACGATAGAGGTTGCGATTGATCCGGCACGTGGGCGCGAGGACATCGTCACGCCGGGCCATGTGTTTCCGCTGGTCGCCCGTGATGGTGGCACATTGGTGCGGGCCGGCCACACCGAGGCCGTTGTCGATATCGCAAGGCTCGCTGGCCTGAATCCGGCTGGTGTCATCTGCGAGATCATGAAAGATGACGGTTCGATGGCGCGTTTGCCGGACCTGATCCAGTTCGCGCAGCTCCACAATCTCAAGGTTGCGACGATTGCCGATCTGATCGCCTATCGCCGCTGCACAGAAACCATAGTCGAGCGCACGGTCGAAACCATGCTTGACAGCAAATATGGCGGCCAGTGGCGAATGATCGTCTATACCAACAAGGTGACCTATGCCGAGCATATCGCTCTGGTCAAGGGCGATATCACGACCGATGAACCGGTTCTGGTGCGCATGCACGCCCTCAGCGTCATGGAAGATGTGCTCGGTGATCAATCAGGGTCCCGCGGGGGCAGCGAGGTGCAGACCGCGATGGGGTTGATCGCGAAAGAGCGACGCGGCGTCGTCGTGATGATCCGGGAGCCGACCCCGACCGCGCTGTCCGACCGGGTACGGCAGACTCTGAAGGCACAGGCGGAAGGGATCCGTACGGAAAACGAACTGCGGGATTATGGAATCGGGGCGCAGATTCTGCTTGATCTCGGCATTCGCAAGATGGTGCTGCTGACCAATTCGCAGCGTACCGTGGTCGGACTGGAGGGCTATGGCTTGTCGATCATTCGCCGGCGCTCGACGCAGACCCCTGACGGGGATGGCCGATGAGCCGCATTCTTGTTATCGATTCGAATTTCTATCAGGATCTCGCTGATCAACTGGTCCGCGGCGCGACAGCCGAGCTTGCCTTGCACGGCATCCGTCCCGACCGCGTATCGGTACCCGGTGCGCTTGAGATCCCGGCGGCAATTGCTGTTATTGCCGAACGCAACAAGGGCCCCAAGGCTGACCAGCCTTATGATGGTTATGTCGCGCTGGGATGCGTGATACGGGGCGAGACCTCGCATTACGACATTGTCAGCGGTGAAAGCGCCCGTGGTCTCATGGATTTGGCGATTCGCTGCCGCCTCATCATCGGCAACGGCATTCTCACCGTCGATACGCCGGAACAGGCATGGATTCGTGCCCGTGCCGATGGCAACGGAAAAAACAAGGGACGGGACGCTGTTCAGGCCTGCCTGTCGCTGATCGAAGTCAAGAGGCGGGGTGTCCAGTGACATCACGGCGCCGGGCAATGCCGGACGACGGCCCGGTGCGAACACGACCGCGAACCTCAGCCCGGCTTGCTGCCGTTCAGGCGCTATACCAGGTCGCGATGACTGGCCATGCTGCCTGCCGTGTCGTTGAGGAATTCATTGTCCATCGCCTTCAGGAAGCCCGGCAGAATGATGGTCTCGGGCCTGTCGACGAGACACTGTTTCGATCCCTGACCCTGGGAACGGCCGCTCAACTCGCGACTGTCGATCAGCTGATCTCACAAACCCTGGCCGAAGATTGGCGCCTCGAGCGGCTTGAAACCACGGTGCTTGCTGTGCTGCGCGTCGGCACCCATGAATTGCTGTCGGATGCCGGTGTCCCGCATGCGGTCGTGATCAACGAGTATGTCGATTTGACCAATGCCTTGAATAGTGAACGCGCCGCGGGACTGGTCAACGGGATTCTTGACAACATTGCGAAATACGCTCGCGGCGATGCCGGCGGCAGCGCACCCGTCGGCGATACGTCTCCGAACCCGGAATGCTGATCATGGGATTGGGGGAGTTCGAGAGAATTGACCGGTATTTCAGACCGCTGGCAACCGCTCCGGATGCCCTCGATCTGACCGATGACGCCGCTGTCCTGGCGGTTGCCGATCTGACCGATCTGGTGGTTTCGACCGACGCGATTGTTGAGGGCATCCATTTCCGGCCTGACGATCCGACCTGTCTTGTCGCCCGCAAGGCGTTGCGGACCAATCTGTCCGATCTTGCCGCCATGGGGGCGGCGCCGTGGCTTTACACGCTCGTCCTCGCTATCCGGGCCGAATCCACAACTGATTTATGGCTCGAACAGCTGGCAACCGGCCTTGCTCAGGACCAGGAAGCGTTCGCAGTTCGGTTGACCGGCGGCGACCTGGTCGGCACAACCGGTCCGGCCATGCTGTCGGTCACAATCTTCGGGAAACAACACCGCCGTCGTGTCATCCGGCGCAATAGCGCCTGTTCTGGCGATGATCTCTATGTCTCGGGAACGATCGGCGATGCCGCCTTGGGCCTCAAGGCGTTGAACGGCGAGATTGAAGGCCTCGCAGCTCATGGGGCGGCCGAACTGATCGACCGCTACCACCTGCCGCGGCCCAGGATTACGCTGGGTCTTGCTCTCGCCGGCACCGTGACGGCCGGCATGGATGTTTCCGACGGGCTGGTGCAGGATCTTGGCCATCTCTGCCGGGCGTCCGGCGTCGCGGCCTGTATCCGGCTGCCGCAGGTCCCGCTGTCGCTGCCGGCCCGCGCGCTCCTTGAGTCGGGGCAGGTAGACATCGAGGACATTCTAGGCGGCGGGGACGATTACGAACTTCTGTTTACCGCTGCCCCCGACAAACGTGATGTGATCGCAGACCGCGCCGCCGCCGCCTCGACTCCGGTCACGCGTATCGGCGTGGTGAGTGAGGGCGCGGGCGTCGATATACGCGATGCTGCGAACCGGTCGCTCGACTTGCAGCGGACGGGCTGGCGTCATGGGTGACGGGGACCGGCAAGGCCACGGCTGCCGTCGCGCCGCGGCGGCGTTTGCTCCGACTTGGTGAGAGGATAATCCGGCATGCCCATGCACGACCCCACCAGACGCAATGTCGTGCTGCTTGCCTGCTGTCAGGCGCTGTCGATGTCGGCGATGTCAATCAACATGACGGTGACAGCGCTGGTCGGACAGATGCTGTCCACCGATCCGGCCTTGTCGACGCTGCCGCTGGCGTTGCAATTCACCGCGACCATGCTGACGACACTGCCGGCGTCGCTGCTGATGCGGCGGATCGGCCGTCAGATCGGGTTTTCTGCTGGCGTCGTGATCGGCGTCCTCGGCGCCCTGATTGCCGTGCTGACGATATTCGAGCGGCATTTTATCGGCTTCTGTCTGGCTTCGGTGCTCATGGGCAGCTTCATGGGATTTTCTGTGTTCTATCGGCACGCTGCCGCAGATACCGCCAGCGAGGCGTTTCGCAGTAAGGCGATTTCTCTGGTGCTGGCAGGCGGTGTTGTTTCGGCCCTGCTTGGGCCGGAACTGGCGAAATGGTCCTATGACCTCGTCAATCTCGAAGGTATTGGCGAGATCACTTACGCCGGATGTTTCATCGCCGTTGCGATTCTCCAGGCCTGTATTCTGATCTTTCTGAAATTCGTCGACATACCGCGGGAGACGGCTGCTCAACAGGCCGAAAGCGGTCGGCCTTTGCGTCAGATTGCAGCGCAGCCGCGTTTCATCGCCGCTGCCGCCGGTGCCATGATCGGCTATGGCGTGATGAGTTTCGTGATGACTGCGACGCCACTGGCGATCGTATCTTGCGGATTCGCCTTCACCGATGCTGCCTTCGTGATCCAGTGGCATGCCCTTGCAATGTTTGCTCCGTCCTTCATGACAGGATCCCTGATCAACCGCTTCGGAGTCCTGCCGGTCATGCTCACAGGCGTTGTGGCTTTGATCGGATGTGTCGCCTTTACCGTGTCCGGGATTGCTCTCTACCAGTTCTGGTGGGGTCTGGTGCTGCTCGGGATCGGCTGGAATTTCCTGTTTGTCGGCGGCACCGCCCTGCTCGGTGAATGTCATACGGCTTCCGAGAAAGCCAAGGTTCAGGGTTTTAACGACTTCCTTGTCTTCTCTACCGTGACCGTTTCGTCGTTTTCCGCTGGCGCAATTTTCCATCTGTTTGGCTGGAACGCCGTGAATCTGAGCGTGCTCCCCCTGATCGGTATCGTCATGGTCCTGCTCTTGTGGCTGATGCGGTGGAATCGCCGGACTGCGGTTGCAACCGAGTAACGGCCAGGAATCTTCTCGTACAGGTTGCCAAATATGGTTTTTTTGCTATGGTCCGCGCGGCTTGCGGGCGGGTGCCCGCAAATTTGCAATTCACCGACTGTGTCTGGCCAGGTCCGGCTTCCGCGACGGGAAGCCTTCGTTCAGGACAGACCTTCGGACCGACACCGCTAAACAAATGAAGGATCCCTGAACATGACCGGATTGTTCGCTTTCGTGATCGTCTGCGGACTGATCGCGCTTGCCTATGGACTGTTCGCTGCGCGCAGCGTCCTGGCGTCAGACGCAGGCAATGCGAGAATGCAGGAAATCGCGAGTGCCATTCAGGAAGGTGCCGCCGCCTATCTCAACCGGCAGTACACGACCATCGCGATCGTCGGTATCGTCGTCGCCATTATTCTTGTTGTTACGCTCGGTGTTGCCGTTGCAGTCGGTTTCCTGATTGGTGCTGTGCTTTCGGGCGCCGCCGGCTACATTGGCATGTACATCTCTGTACGGGCCAATGTCCGGACCACGCAGGCGGCGACCATCGGCATGGAACCGGCTCTCAATATCGCGTTCCGGTCGGGCGCCATCACCGGGATGCTGGTAGTCGGACTCGGGTTGCTCGGAGTCGTCGGTTACTACCTGGTGCTCCTGGAATTCTTCGACGCCGGAACGCCGGATGGATTGCGTCATGTTCTTGAAGCGCTTGTGGCGTTGAGTTTCGGGGCTTCGCTGATTTCGATCTTCGCCCGCCTTGGCGGCGGCATCTTCACCAAGGGAGCCGATGTCGGCGGCGATATGGTTGGCAAGGTCGAAGCCGGCATCCCGGAGGACGACCCGCGCAACGCCGCCGCGATTGCCGACAATGTCGGCGACAATGTCGGCGACTGTGCGGGCATGGCCGCCGACCTGTTCGAAACCTACGCAGTGACCGTCGTTGCGACGATGTTGCTGGCCGCGATCTTCTTTGCCGGGGAGACGGTCGCGACCCTGATGGCCTACCCGCTTGTGATTGGCGCAGCCTGCATACTCGCGTCGGTGGCCGGAACCTTCTTCGTCAGGCTTGGCGCAGATCGCAAGATCATGAAGGCGCTCTACAAGGGCTTCATCTCAAGCGCAGTCATTTCTGCAATTCTGGTTGGTATCGTGACCTGGAAGCTGCTCGGCTTCGAGACTGTCTTCACGCTCACGAACACGACGATGGTCACCGGTCTTGAGCTGTTCTACTGCGCACTTGTCGGGCTCGTTGTTACCGGGCTGATTGTCTGGGTCACAGAATACTATACCGCCACGGAATACCGGCCGGTCCGCAGCGTCGCCAAGTCCTCCGAGACCGGCGACGGAACCAATGTGATCCAGGGGCTGGCGGTCTCGATGGAAGCCTGCGCGTTGCCGGCCCTGATCATTTCCGGCGGCATCATCGCGTCCTACATCTGGGGCGATGTCTTCGGTATCGGTATTGCAGCGACAACCATGCTGGCACTTGCCGGCATGGTTGTCGCCCTCGATGCCTACGGCCCGGTCACCGACAATGCCGGCGGAATTGCCGAGATGGCAGACCTGCCGGAGGATGTCCGCAATATCACCGATGCTCTCGATGCTGTTGGCAATACGACCAAGGCCGTGACCAAGGGTTATGCGATCGGATCGGCGGGCCTTGCGGCGCTGGTTCTGTTTGCCGCGTATACCGAGGACCTGAAACACTATTTCCCGAAGCTTGATGTCCAGTTCGTATTGCAGGATCCCTATGTCGTCATCGGACTGTTCATTGGCGGCATGCTGCCCTATCTGTTCGGATCGATGGGCATGATGGCGGTGGGTCGGGCGGCTGGCGCCGTGGTCGAGGAAGTGCGCCGGCAGTTCCGCGAAAACCCCGGCATCATGGAAGGCACGGTGCGGCCGGAATATGGCCGGGCCGTCGATCTCCTGACACGGGCCGCGATCAAGGAAATGATCGTCCCGTCGCTGCTTCCGGTCCTTGCTCCGATCATCGTGTACTTTGTCATCGGCCTGATCGGCGGTCAGGCAGCGGCCTTTACCACTATTGGCGCCATGCTGCTGGGTACGATCGTTACCGGTATCTTTGTCGCGATCTCGATGACAGCTGGCGGCGGCGCCTGGGACAATGCGAAGAAGTACATCGAGGACGGCAATCACGGCGGCAAGGGCTCGGATGCCCACAAGGCCGCGGTCACGGGTGACACTGTTGGTGACCCGTACAAGGATACGGCAGGCCCGGCCGTGAACCCGATGATCAAGATCATCAATATCGTGGCGATCCTGCTGTTGGCGGCGCTTGCTGGCTGACAGTTCGGAACGGGTTGTTCGATGGGGCTCCAGACGATTCTGGGGCCCCGTCCCATTTGCGAGGCCGGAAAGCGGCCGCCGTCAGGGTGTCGAGACCTGATTGTTGAAACGGCCGATATTGCCGATCAGCTGCTGCAGGAAGGTTACTTCCTGCCCCGCTGTCGGCGTGGTGCGATCAACCAAGACGATTTCGCGACCGTCAGCTTCGGATAACCTGCTTATTGTCTCGACGAGGTCATCGACACCAAAGGTGATGTAGATCACCTGGCGCGACACAAGCTGTTCGATGTTGAGCGGCACTTCCCGGGTTGTGGCGCCGATATAGATCCATTTCGTGTCGCCGAAATCGGCTTCACTCGAAGGCGGACCGAGCAGAGCTCTTACGGTTGTCTTGTCGGTTTCACCCGGCTTCAGCTCGGCCAGGGCTTCGGGATCGACTTGGTTGCCGCGGTTGTGAATTCTGGGTGCGCAGGCTGTCACAACGCCAGAAAGCAGAACCAGGCCGGCAAAGGCGGCCAGGCTGCGGCGAATTGACAAGCGGTCGGGCTTCATGACTGGATCCGGAAATTTGTGGGACCATGCCGGCCGGTGTCCGACCGTGTCGGTATTCTGGTCTGTCAGGTTTGCGCCGTCAATGATTACGGTCGTCCGGCATTGACGCTTGCTTGCGGCTCTGCGAAATCCCACATTGAAATCTGTTGCGCGCCGCCAGGTTGGCAGGGAAACCGTCATGTTGTCTTGGTTCAGACCCAGGCATGACCGCAAGTCGGTCGCACGGGTCTATGAACAGGTTGTCGACCAGGCGCGGCACCCGGAATTCTACCGGACCCTGGAGGTCGCCGATTCCCTTGACGGCCGGTTCGACATGGTGGTCCTGCACATGATTCTGGTTTTACGACGCCTGAAGGGTAGATGTGCGAAAGCAGATGCTTTCGCACAAGCGCTTTTCAACCATATGTTTGTCGATATGGACCAATCGCTCAGAGAAATCGGCGTCGGCGATCTCGGGGTGGGGCGGCGTGTGAAGCAGATGGGTGAAGCGTTTCAGGGGCGTGTCGTTGCCTATGAACAGGCTCTTGACGGAGGACAGGATGGACTTGAACGAGCATTGCTGCGCAATGTTTACCGGGGTGAAACGCCCGATGGTGATGCGCCGGCGCGATTGGCCCGGTATGTCCGGGCAGTTGATGACGGCTTGCTCAAATGCTCGGTATCGAAAATTGTCAACGGTAAGATCCGGTTCGATGCCGACCCGGCCTGAGTGTCTGAATCATAATGATATCAATTAGTTCTAGTGACTTGCATGCGTCCGATGCGGCGCACGGGCACACGGCTTAGAGCCAGCAGGAGCCAGGCGAGGGCGCTGGCGATGGATCGCTAGAAGTTTCTGGAGAGGCGTCGGCAGCCACCCAGCGCCGGGACATGACGACGACCCCCTTGGCGTCCCTGGGTTTGCCGATGACCTCCACAGTGATCGGGCCGTTCGCTTTGCCAGTTTGTCGCCGCCACAGGCGCCGTCGGGAAACACGATCTGCACCGTGTTCTGACCGGCCTGCAACGCCGGCAACACGTTTGCCGCCCTTGATCGTCTTGCCGGCATCGTCGCCGCATTCCTCGCTGCCCGCTTCGACCGTCGTCACGCTCTGACTGTCGATGATGGCCGCGCTCGGGTCCGCGCTAAGCCCCAACCGGAGCCGCTCAAGCGTCGTAAAACGGGCATAAACCTGCTCCAGGACCCCCGACAGGGACCACGCGTAGAAATAGGTCTGAACCGTCGTAAACGCCGGATAATCCTTCGGTCATGCCCGCCAACGGCACCCTGTCCAGAGCATGCAGGCGATCGCGTTCACCACGTCGCGCAGGTCCACCTGACGGGAACGACCAAGCCGGCAAGACGGTGGAAGAAGCGGGTCCGGCAAGGTCCACCCGGCATCGGTCAGATCGCTTTCGTAACGCTCCGTCTTGCGGCTATATTGCTTCCAGGTGGTCTCGTTCCAGGGCATGATGTGCCCCCATGGTGTGAGTGTTCACCCACAGAAGATATACCATGCGAGACCACCCAACCAGTTTTAGGTCAGGCTCTGAGTGCTTTCGGCAGCTGGACCTGCGAGAATCGGCGTATCCGCAGGTGACTGACGATGCCGCCTGATTGATGTGACAGAGAACCGTTGCGGGTGAGGAATGGACTTTCATGAATTCGGATGACAGTCACACGTCGGTTGACCCGGAATTCAGCCGTCCTGTCCGATTTTCCGGGATCGAGCGTGATGGACGGCGGGCCGTTTTTGCAGCACGGAAGGGCGAGAGAGCGGCTCTCGCGCTTCGCTTTGACCTTGATGCGATCACGTTGCTGAAGGCAGATCTCGAACTGCGTCAGGATCGTCCCGGACTGATTTATGTCATCGGCACGTTCGAAGCGGAGTTTACGATCCGCAGTCCCGATTCGGACGATCCTGTCGAATTCATGGTCAGCGATACTGTTGACGAAATTTTTGTGACGCGGCCCGGACTGGATTTCCTGTCCCGTGTCGATCGTGAAGCCATGGAAAGGGCCGAAGATGTGGAGGATGATTCCATCGATCTTGGCGAACTCGTTGCCCAATATCTTGCGCTCGCACTTGATCCGGCATTGATTGAAACCGGCAGTCTGGATGCGGATGCGGTTGTGAACGCAACGGGTCCCGACGACAGCAGCGGCGGGAATCCGTTTTCCGTTCTGGCGCAATTCCGAGCAAGGGCGACCGATGGTGTGGAGTCTTGAAGCGGGCTGGCACGGCCCTTTATTCCGCTATCATTGTAATGTCAGATTGAGAAAAAAAGAATAGTGTTAGAGTCATTGCCATTAAGCAGCTATAACGGACACTGTCTTCAAATTGTAACGATCGTCGGCAGTTAACGTTAAAAATGACCTCGCAGATCACGATAGCCCTTGACGCGATGGGTGGCGACCGGGCACCGGATATGGTGGTGCGCGGTGCTGACATCGCTCTGGAGCGAATGCCGGAACTTCGGCTTGTCCTGGTTGGTGACGAGGGGCAACTGAAACCGCTGATCGGACGGACCCGATATCTGAGCGGTGCCGCGACCGAGATTATTCATACCGACCAGGAGATCAGCGCGACCGATCGACCATCCATCGCGCTGCGTACCGGGCGTAAGTCGAGCATGCAGCTGGCGATTGACCTCGTGGGCGAGGGTCGGGCCGCCGGTATCGTCTCGGCCGGCAATACCGGCGCGTTGATGGCAATGTCGAAACTGACTCTCCGCATGTGTCCGGGCATCAACCGCCCGGCAATCGCGAGTTTCTTTCCGACCATGAATGCTGAAGCCTGCATGCTCGATCTCGGTGCCAACATTGTGTGCGATGCCGAGAATCTGGTTCAGTTTGCGATCATGGGGGAGATCTTTGCGCGGACCGTATTGGGCCTGCAGACCCCTTCGGTCGGTCTGCTGAATGTTGGCAGCGAGGAACAGAAGGGTCATGATGAACTGCGCGAAGCCGCCGATGTCCTGAGAAATGCGAACGCGGAAATTCCGATGGATTTTCGCGGTTTCGTGGAGGGTGATGATATTACCTCAGGTGCCGTCGATGTCATCGTGACGGACGGATTCACTGGCAATGTTGCGCTCAAGACAGCCGAGGGCATGTCGCGGATGATGGGGCATTATTTGCGAAATTCCTTCAAGTCGAGCCTTCTGGCGCGTATCGGTTCGATGCTGTCGCGTTCGGCGGTCGGACAGTTCCAGGAGCGCCTTGATCCGCGTCGGTACAACGGAGCGATGTTTCTCGGATTGAACGGCATCGCCGTAAAGAGCCATGGCGGGACCGATGAACTCGGCTTTGCCAACGCTGTTGGTGTCGCTGCCGACATGGCGCGTTACGGATTTCTCGACAAGGTCAAGGAGGAGTTGACGATGGTGCATTCGGCGCGACAGGAGGATGTCGACCAACAGGTGATGGCGCTGTGAGCAAGCGGAGGTCCCTCCTTGTCGGTTGTGGCGCCTATCTGCCCGAGCGGGTCGTCACCAACGCCGAATTATGCAAACGCCTCGATACCTCCGATGACTGGATTGTCCGGCGTACCGGCATTCATCAGCGCCATGTTGCCGCAGAGGGCGAACTGACGTCGCATCTTGGACTGGTTGCCTCCCGGAATGCACTTGAGCAGGCGGGTATGATGCCTGACGATGTCGACCTCATTGTTGTTGCGACAACGACGCCCGATGATACCTTTCCGGCAACGGCGACAGCGGTTCAGGCGGGTCTTGGCGTGGCTCGTGGAGCTGCGTTCGATGTTCAGGCGGTTTGTGCCGGCTTTGTTTATGCGATGGCGGTCGCAGACAACTTCATCAAGGTGGGCCAGGCAAACACGGCCCTTGTCGTCGGCGCTGAAACCTTTTCCCGCATTCTCGACTGGGAAGACCGCGCGACTTGTGTTCTTTTCGGTGACGGAGCAGGGGCGGTCGTGCTGCAGGCCCATGACGGAAGCGGCGATGTACGCGATCACGGCGTTCTTTCGACCCATCTTCACTCGGATGGCCGCCAGCGCGACATCCTTTTCGTCGACGGCGGGCCGTCGAGCACCGGAACCACGGGCTATGTCCGGATGTCGGGCCGGGACGTGTTTCGGCACGCTGTTTCCAAGCTTGGCAGTGTAGTCGAGGAAGCGCTTGCGGCGAATGGTTTGACGTCGGCTGATGTCGACTGGCTGGTTCCGCATCAGGCGAACCGGCGTATAATCGACAGTCTGATGACCCGATTGGACATGCCGTCCGACAAGGTCATTTGCAGTATTGACCACCATGCCAATACGTCGGCGGCTTCGGTACCTCTGGCGTTGAACGAGGCGGTCATCGACGGGCGTATCGGGTCCGGCGATCTGGTCCTCTTCGAGGCAATTGGCGGCGGACTGGCCTGGGGTGCCGGACTTGTCCGAATGGGCCGGCCGGCGGATCCCAACGGCTAGGGGCTCCTGGTGACAGGCGGAATACCGGTTGCGCGCTGGTGCATTCGGTTCGCCTTGCAATCATATCGGTGATATTTCCGATCTTGGGGAGGGTTTAGATTATGGCGCGGTTGCAAATGGTTACGGGTATCATTGACGATACGGTATTTCGTAAAGTATAGTCAGGATGGGGATCTGGACATGGCTGGAAAAACGCGAACACGGTCCGACCTCAGTGAAGCGATTTATTCCGAGGTGGGGCTTTCCAAGGAGGAATCACGGGTTTTTCTTGAGACGGTGATCGAAGAGGTTATCGATGCCCTTGGTCGAGGCGAGACGGTCAAGATCTCGTCATTCGGCAGTTTTTCGGTTCGCCAGAAGGGTGAACGGCGTGGGCGCAATCCCAAGACTGGCGAGGAGGTTCCGATTACCGCACGCAAGGTGGTTTCGTTCCGGCCATCGCATGTTCTTAGAAAACGGGTCAATCGAAATCTTTCGAACGCCAAAGGTTAGATTGACGGGTCATGGCGATCGAAGACAGCGCTCCGGGTAACGCTTCCCGCAACATCGTCAAGTCGGCGGCTGCGTTCCGGACAATAAGCGAGGTCGCGGAAGATCTTGATGTCTTGCCGCATGTGCTTCGTTTCTGGGAGACCAAATTCAGTCAGGTACGGCCAATGAAGCGGGCGGGCGGGCGTCGTTACTACCGCCCCGAAGACGTGGCGCTGCTGCGCCAGATTCGTGGTTTGCTGCACAAGGACGGTTACACGATCAAGGGTGTTCAGCGATTGTTGCGTGACGGCGGCGGTAAACTGCCAACAGCTGAATCGACGCCGTTTCAGGAGGCCCTGATCGCAGACCGGTCGGCAGAGGTCATGCAATCCGGCAATCCGAAGCCGGTCGACAGGATCGAACTGATCGAGATTCTTGACGAGTTGAAGGAATTGCGCCGAATGCTGACCGATGCGCGGGGTTGCTGACGGCGAGATTATTTTGTTGTGCGTGAGTCCGAGATGTCATAGAGTGGAAACGCACACGGGGAGACCGGAGCGTAGCGCAGTCTGGTAGCGCACCACACTGGGGGTGTGGGGGTCGTGGGTTCAAATCCCGCCGCTCCGACCAGTTTTCCCGTAACAATCCCGACCGATAATCGGCTTGTTCGTCATCCGTCACAAGATGGTCCGATCAAGCGGTTGACACGCCGCCCCGCCCCGTGACCCGTGACAGACTAGGCGCCCGCCACAGGTTAGGGCGTGTTAACACTACGTCGATCTATGGGTGGGGCTCTCGTGTGACGGGAGCGACGGATGGGGTCTTTCGGATCGACGGCGACGGCGGGTTTATGTCAGACGCTGATTGCGCTGATGCCGCTGCGCGATGTCGGCATCGAGGCCATCCGGGAGTGGTGTGTTGATGATGCGCAAGCCGCCGTCCCTGCGCTCGATCGGCATCGACCATGACGTTACGGCGCTCGAGATCTTTGTCCGTGACCAACCGGTCGAGCTGGTGCGTGGCTGTGCGTATGCCTTTCTGTCGTCGTTTCCGTTCTCCGGCCGGGGCCTGATCTACAGCGATCCGCCGTATCTGCAGGCGACCCGGCGCTATCGCTTCGACGACACGGAGGCCGATCCTGTCGCGCTTCTGTGTAGGCTCAAGCGGCTACCGTGCCAAGTGGGTCTCGGGTCATGCCTCGGCGCTGTATGACTCGATGCTGGCCGGCAGGTGCCGACTGGCGCTACAGGTGGTCACTGGATGTCTGGTGCGGACCGCGGTCGTGTGGTTCACCTTCGCGCCCGACCGGGTACACTGGGCGATCCGCACCGAGCGCAGGGCAGCTAAGCGGGGCTGGCGCTTTGCGGCGCTGCTGCCGGGCGAACATCTTGCGGTGTTGGCCGCCATGATGGCTGTCGGGGCCGAGACGCCGTAATGGGCCGGACGGAGGGTCTCGCCGTCTCTGCCGAGGCCTTCGCCGGCCTGAACAAGAAGACCACAACACCGAAGCGTACCCAGGAGCCAGCGCGAACCCTCTGCGATGCCGAGTGGTGGCCAGCCGGGCCACCCGGGATCGATCCTGACGCCGACTGCGGCCCCGGACCATGTCGTGGATCACAATCGGTCCATCTGCGCCGGGTGTGGCGCCGCGCTGACGGAGACCGACCGTCACGGCACGCCGATCTGCCGACAAATTTTTGACCGATCCGAACCGCAATCACTGGAGACCACCGGACATCGCGCCCATTGCTGCCTCTGCAGCACCGTGACCGGCGCGATCTTCCCGACGGGCGTGACCGCCCCGGTCCGGTACGGGCCACGCATCACCGCGTGGGTGAGAGATCTGCTGCATGTCCGGGTCAATTCCGAAACGAGATTGACCGACCTGATGAGCAACCGGTTCGCCGTGCCGATCGCCACGGCCACGATCGCCGCCTTGAGCCGGCGCACCGCACAGCGCTTTGGGGACATCGTCGACAGGATCTGGACCGTGGCCCCGGTCAGACACCTCGAAGAAACCGGAGTCCGCATCGACGGTCGTTCCCGTTGGCTCCATGTGCTGCGCATCCCGCTCCTGACCACCCTGCGCGTCGGCGCCGGACGCGGCGATGTCGACCGGGACGTCACGGGCATCCTCGTCCATGACAATGACGCCAATGACTTTATCTTCGAGGATGTGCGTCATGCGATCTGCAACGTCCATCACCGGTGCGAACTCCAGGTCCCGATCGACATCGAGACGGAAGACGGGGCCTGCAGCATGCATCGCCCCCTCGAACGCGTCCGCAGGGTCGCGCATATCGCATGCGAGACCGGCCGGTCCCGGTCGATCTTATCGTCAAAGCCCATGATCGCATCCTCGACCGGTCCATCGCTTTCCACGACGTGCAGCCGCCACTCCGGAGCGGCAAGCGGGGATGAAAAACGCCGCGTCGACCGCATCCGCGTCCTCCGTCTCCAGACACACAAGGACGGAGGGCGAGGTGTCTCACCCACTTGCGAACGTCCTTCACGAACAATGAGGCCGAGCGTGATCTGCAAATGGTGAAGTTGCGTCAGAAGAACTCCGGCTGCTTCCGCTCCAGACAGGATGCCCGTGACTTCGCCACCTTGCGTGCCGTCATTGCCCAGCCTGCAAGCAGGGTTGGACGATCCTCGAAACCCTGGCACACCCCGACCCGATGCAGTTGATCTCCAGACTGCGGCTCTGAAACTCCTCCCGGACACCGAAATCCCTCATACGGACAGGTCAGATGCGTATGGTCGACGGCGCGGCTCACCATACGACCACACGCCCGAACCAGACCGCCGGAAGCAGAACCCGTAATCAGACCTAGTGTCCTGATCGATAAATATGTATAGTGGTGGGCGAGGCTTCCGGCACGGGGGGACAGGATCATGAGAGTTGCGGTGAAAATCGAGCTGACCGAGGCGTAGCGCAGCGCGCTGGAACGGCTTTCGCGTGGGCAGAAGGTCTCTGGCAGAGCCTCGCCCGGCGGGCCCGCATTGTGTTGCTGGCGGCCGACGGGAAGAGCAACCTGAACATTGCAGACATCCTCGCGGTCACACCTCTGACCGTCAGCAAGTGGCGCAAGCGTTTCGCAGGACAGGGGCTGGACGGGCTGCATGACGAGCCGCGGAAGCTCTCCGATGACGCTGTCGCCGCGGTCGTGCGCAA
This sequence comes from Thalassobaculaceae bacterium, assembly GCA_963422445.2. Lineage (GTDB taxonomy): Bacteria > Pseudomonadota > Alphaproteobacteria > Thalassobaculales > Thalassobaculaceae. The sequence continues at coordinate 4,733,134 of OY729512.2, read as the reverse complement.
GACACTGGAGGAAACGCCCAGGGACGCCACACACTGGAGCTTGCGGCTCCATGGCTGATGCGGTCGGGTACGCTCCTTCGACGATTCATCGCATCTGGCGGGCCTTTTCCCTGCAGCCCCACCGCAGCGAGACCTTCAAGGTATCGAAGGATGCGATGGTCGTGGACAAGGTCCGGGATATTGTCGGCCTGTCTCTTGATCCTCCGCAACACGCCATGGTGCTGTGCGTCGACGAGAAGGGTCAGGTCCAAGCCCTTGACCGAACCCAGCCGTTGCTGCCCATGCGCCCCGGACAGGTGGACCGCCGCACTCACGACGACAAGCGTAACGGCACAACTTCACTGTTTGCTGCGCTTGACGTCGCGACCGGCAAGATCATCGGCCGATGCTACCGCCGCCACCGCAGCACGGAATTCCGCAAGTTCCTCAACCAGATCGAGAAGGCCGTGCCCGATGACCTCGACAGTCATATCGTCATGGACAACGACGCCACTCACAAGACGCACATGATCCGCGACGGGTTCGCCCGCCGCCCGCGCTGGCATGCCCACGTCACGCCGACATCCGGATCTTGGCTCAATCAAGTTGAGCGGTTTTTCGCGGACATCACCGAAAAGCAACTGCGGCGGGGCATCCACCGCTCGACACAGGAGCTCGAACAGGCGATTCTCGACTACCTCGACACTGTCAATCAGAACCCCAGACCGTTCCGGTGGCACAAGTCGGCCGACGAAATCCTCGCCGCCATCAAACGCTTCTGCCTCAGAACTCTCGAGATTGCAGAAAATCCAGTATAATGAGCTTCTTGCAAAATTGCCGGCCCGACCGGTTTTTTGCCTTGTCGAGGCTGATTTTGTTGTCGAGGGCCTGGGTCTCGGGGCCACCCCGTAGTATGTTGTGTTTCCACAACAACAAGATACCAAGGATGTGACCCCGATGACCCTTGGCTCGACCCTATCCGATCTCTGGCACCGATTTCAAGGGGACCTTATTCCCTGCGTTGGCCGAGGCGGTCGGTCCTCTCCTCGAGACGCACAAGCGCTTCGTGACAGCTCTCGATCTCGTCAAGGTGGAGGGCTTCGTCGATGGGGTGTGGATCGGTCCGGGTCGGCCCCGGGAGGATCGCCAGGCGCTGGCCCGTGGCGTCATCGCCAAGGCGGTGTGGGATCTGCCGACGACCCGCCACCTGATCGACAGGCTCAAGGTGGACCCGACGTTGCGCCGGCTGTGCGGCTGGTCGCGTGTCGCGGAGATCCCGAGTGAAGCGACGTTTTCGCGGGCGTTCGCCGAATTTTCGCAGTCCCGTCTTCCGGAGCGGATGCACGCGGCTCTGGTTGCAGAGACACTGGGCGACGCGCTCATCGGTCACGTCTCCCGGGCCTCGACGGCCATCGAGGCCCGGGAGACGCCGGCCCCGAAGCCGAAGGCCAGGAGGCCGAACCGCAAGCGCGGCCGGCCCCGCAAGGGCGAGGAGAGGACGAAGGAGCCTGGGCGTCTCGAACGGCAAGCGAACGGGATGGATCTCGATGAGATGCTTGACGAGCTGCCGAAGGTCTGTGATCACGGGGCAAAGAAGAATGCCAAGGGGGTCCTGGAGGCTTGGCGCGGTTACAAGCTGCATATCGACACAGCAGACTGCGGGGTGCCGCTGAGTACCGTCCTCACCTCGGCATCCGTCCATGACAGCCAGGTCGCGATCCCGCTGGCGATGATGACCGCCGGGCGTGTGACCAATCTCTACGATCTCATGGACGCGGCCTATGATGCCAGGGAGATCTCCCAGATGAGCGAACGGCTTGGCCATGTGCCGATCATCGATGTCAATCCGCGCCGGGACAAGGACCTCAAGGAGGAGCGGGACCGGGAGGCTCGGGCCCGGCGTGCAATAGGCCATGTCGATCCCGAGACCGTGCGGTTCCGGATCCGGTCCGGTGTCGAGAGGACCAACGCCCGCCTCAAGGATGAGTGTGGCGGGCGCCATGTCCGCGTCCGTGGATATCCCAAGGTCGCCTGCCATCTCATGGTCGGCATCCTGGCCCTGGCGGCTGACCAGTTGATACGTCTCGCCGTCCCATAGCGCGCTCCGACAACGCATGCCGACCCTTCGCAGCCCTCTCGGAGAGAGGGGCCCGGAGAGGCGTGTCCCGATGTCCGCAAAGGTCCCTGTTCGGTCTCATCGTCTCTGATGAGACACCGCGAATCCATGGATTCCGACCTCCAGGTGCAGAGGTGACCGGGATCAACCGACCGATCCAGACTCACCGGACCCTGGGGACAGGAATTTTGCAAGAGGTTCTAATAATAGAAACTTACGATTCAGGACACTAGATAGTGTCGTCATGAGTGATGTTTATCTGTCCTATCTGTCGAACTCACTCGATGGTTCCTGGAGGCGACTCATGGGATTGGCTCATCGGCGTCACGACATTTCGGACAGGGTCTGGCTGTTGTTGGAGCCTCATCTGCCTGGCCGAGCGGGACGTTGGGGTGGGGTGGCGCAGGATAATCGACGGTTCATTAATGCGATCTTGCTGGATTCTGCGCACCGGCGCTCCCTGGCGTGATGTGCCGCCAGACTATGGAGACTGGAAAAATACCCATCGTCGGTTCTGTCGCTGGCGGGACAAGGGGGTCTGGGAGGCGTTGCTGGAGCCTCTGGTGGATGAGCCGGACGATGAGTGGCTGATGATTGACGCCAGTCATCTCAAGGTCCATCCCCATGCGAGCGGTGCGGTCGGCGGCAATCAGGCGATGGGTCGCACAAAAGGGGGCTGAACACGACGCTGCACCTGGCTGTGGACGCGCATGGGATGCCGGTGCGGGTGTTGGTGACCGAGGGGACGGCAGCAGATTGCAGTCAAGCGGTCGAGCTGATTGAAGGGATAGATGCCGAGTATTTGTTGGCGGACAAGGCCTATGACACGACTGCCATCCTGTCTTATTGTGAGGAGCATGAAATCATTCCAGTGGTTCCGCCGAAGCGCAACCGCCAGCACCCCAGAGCGTATGATGTCCCTCTCTACCGACACCGGCATTTGGTGGAGAACGCCTTTCTGTGGCTCAAGCGCTGGCGTGGGATTGCCACGCGATACGCCAGGAATGCCGCATCCGTTTCTTGCCGCGGTGCAGATCCGGTGTCTGGCGCTCTGGGCTGGCATTTCGTGACGACACTATCTAGGGAGTTACTTCATTTTACTGTATACCATACGGCAGAAATAGTATGCGTCTTGGAGTGGGCCCTTGGGGTCGGACAGACGGCTTGAAGTGATTTGACCGGTGGGCCGGGCATTCGAAGGATCGCCGCCCATGGCCAAGCACCGCACCCATAGCATCGCCTTAAAGCGGCCGGGTCGTTCAGGAGTATCTCGTTGGCGAGACCCTCCACGGCCTGGCACGCCGCCACGAACTCTCCCGCACCCTGATCCGGATCTGGGTCGACAAATACGAGGCCGGCGCCTTCGACGAGGACGCCGAGGCGGCAAGCCTGGTCCAGGAATACGAGGCCCGGATCGCGGCGCTCGAGCGCCTGGTCGGCAAGCAGGCCCTGGAGCTCGAGTTTCCAAGGGGGCTCAGCGGCACGGACGACGGTCAAGAAACGCACCCATGTCCGTCATCACCGGCCCCAGGGCCTCTCCGTTGCCGAAGGATGCCGACGGATGGGGATCACGCGTTCTACTTAACTACCGCGCTTCGGGCGGATCGGCAGACGACACCGCCCTGGTGGAGAGCTTCATGAAGACGCTGGAGGCCGAGGGCGCCCTACCCCATGGCCTTCGAGAGCGCGGCGGACGTCGCGGAGCACCTGCCGCGCTTCATCGACAGCTACAACGAGAGACGCCTACACTCGAACCTCGGCTACCAGACACCAGCAGGCTTCGAGCGGATGGCACGGGCAGCTTAACCAACCTGTCCACCAAACCCGGGCAAAGCCAAACCATCACCGGCCCCGCTTATGCCGGGGCGGAACAGAGACCTTCCAGGTCCCGATGCTGTGTGTACGGGCATGCGATGGATCCCGGATGCCGCGGAGCGCCTCTTCATCTCACCATCGCAGTTGGAGAGTGTTGCTTTTGACCTTTGTGACGGCCTCGGCATGTCGGGTGAGCCGCTTTCGGCGCTCAATAGCCTCGCCGACACACACAGTTACTGACGCACAGCTCGCGGCATAAGGGGGTGGTTAGCCTTTCCTGTCACGGGACTGGCATCCGCAACACAAACACCAGTTAGCCTGGCGCACCACAATTCTGACGTACACCCGCATCAGGCCAGGATCAGGGGCGGCCGCAGCTTGCGGAAGGTTTTCGGAAAACCGTATTGCAGCAATCTCGGCCGCGCCCTTAGTATGCCGCGCCACGAACGGGCTACCTGCCTGTTCCTGTCGTGCGCCCGCAGGGTAACGGAAACCGTCATGCTGCAGTTCATTCGTTCCAAGATTAGCTCGATCTTCATCAAGGCGTTGTTCGCGATCCTGATCGTCAGCTTTGCGATCTGGGGCATCGGAGACATCTTTCTAGGCAGTCCGAGTGGTCGTGCTGCGATCGCTGTCGGCGATGTCACCTACAACTCGGTCGAGGTTCTTAACGAATTCGACCGGACCCGCCGCCGCATGCGTCTCCCGCCGCAAGCCGAAGAGTCCCTGCAAGCGGAGATCCTGGACAATGTCATCGACGCAATGGTCGAAAGCGCGCTGATATCGGCAATCGGGACGGAACTCGGGTTATATATCAGTGAACAGCAACTGAAGGACTGGGTTGCAGAATCACCAACCTTCCGTGACGGAACGGGACGTTTCGATCCGGAGAGATTCCGGCAGGCGTTGTTCAATGCCCGCCTTTCCGAAGCAGGATTTTTCGAACTTCTGCGTCAGGATCTGAAGCGTCAGCAGCTCGTTTCAGCCGTTCGCACCAGCACCAAACCATCCGATGCGCTGGTCGATATGATTTTCGCCTATCGCGGTGAACGGCGCACCGTGAAACTGTTGACGATTCGGTTCGATTCGATCGATTCACCACCTAAAATCTCCGACAGCGAACTCCTGACCCATTACGAAGCCAACAAGGACGACTACATGGCGCCGGAATATCGCCGGGTTTCGCTGGTCGCATTGACGCCGGAAGAACTTGCCAAAGAGATTTTCGTCCCCGAGGACGAATTGCGAGCGGATTACCATGCCCGGATCGACGAGTTCACGACACCGGAAACCCGTGACTTCGTTCAGTTCTTGTTCGATGATGAAGGCGCAGCGAATGCGGCGATCGATCAACTTGCGGGGCCGCTGGACATTGCAGGACTTGATAAGGCTCTGACGAAGGCCGTCGGCGACGGCAGCAGGGTCGAACTCGGTGTGATCACACGGAGCGAACTGATCGACGCCAACGAGAGCGACGCCGCGTTCGGAACGGCGGTCGGGCGAACCAGCAGGCCAATCGAAACACCTTTTGGCTGGAAGATATTCCTGGTCCGGGCGGAGACCCCGGAAGCCGTGCAGGATTTCGCTGACGTGCGTGAGGACATCCGATCCGGTATCGCCCATGAAAAGGCTCTCGACGCCCTGTTCGAACTGGCCAACACCTTCGAGGACGCGCTCGCCAGCGGCGCGAACATCCATGAGGCGGCTCGGGAGATCAACGTTCCGGTGCGCCGGATCGACGCTTTGGACAGCAGAGGAAGAGACCGGGACGACAAAATGGTCGAGAGATTGCCCGGTGGCCAGTTTCTGACAACTGTCTTCGAGACCGACGAAGGCGAACGGAGCGACCTGTTGGAATCGGATGATGGCGGTTACTTCCTGGTTCGGACCGATGCCATCGCGAAAACAGCGCTGCGCCCGATGGATGACGTCAGGGATCGTGTCCGTGCCGACTGGATCGCCAACTACCGATTCGAAAAAGCCATGGAACAGGCCAACGCCTTGGCCGAGGCGTCAAAGAGCAGAACCGGGCTGGAAGCCGCTGCAAGTCGGGACGGTCTTTCCGTAACAACGGCCGGCCCCTTCGACCGGACCGGCAACGGCCTCAACCGGAACATCTATCCGCCCGATCTTCCGTCCATAGTGTTTGATCTTACCCGGGGCGATGTCGGGATTACCGAATCGGATACCGGCGCCAGCGTTGCCGAACTCATCGAGATCGTCCCCGTCAACGCCGAGAAACAGGCCGATTTGCGCGATGAGATCGCCAACGAGCTCTCCAGCTCAATCGGGGCGGATTATCTCGAATCGTTCCTTACAGCCTTGCGAAAAGATCACGATGTCACCATCGATCGCGGCTACATCGACACTCTGATGGCCGAAAATCGATGAATATCCTGCCACATCCCGATGCGTTTGCCGCCGCCTATACCGACGGAAAGCCCCAGGTGGTCTGGACCACCATGGTCGCCGATCTTGAAACCCCGGTCTCGGCAATGCTCAAACTGGCGGACGGGCGTCCGAACAGCTTTCTGCTGGAATCGGTTGAAGGCGGGTCGGTTCGCAGCCGATTTTCGATCATCGGCACGCGTCCGGATCTGATCTGGCGGTTCCGGAGCAACCAGGCGGAAATCAACAGGCATGTGCGAATCGATCCCGATCGCTTCGAATCTTGCGATGTACCGCCGATGGCGTCGCTGCGATCACTGATCATCGAATCGCGAATAGATCTCCCCCCTGTTCTGCCACCGATGGCATCAGGACTGTTCGGCTATATGGGCTACGACGCCGTACGCCTGACCGAGGCGATTCCGGACGAGAACGACGACGAACTCGATGTGCCCGACGGCCTGTTCGTCCGGCCAACGCTGATCTGCATCTTCGATCGCCTGGAGGATATCGTCACCATCGTCACGCCGGTCTGGCCGCGTGCCGATGTAGCGGCCACGGCTGCCTATGACGCAGCGCGGATCTGCCTCGCTGACGCTGTTTCCGATTTCCAGCGCAGCCTGCCCTATCGGCGTGAAGGCGTATCTGCCGTCACCGAGCCAACAGCACCGTTCGCCAATACGACTCGCGAAGAGTTCAAGGACATGGTTGTAAAGGCCAGGGACTACGTTCATGCTGGCGATGCTTTCCAGATCGTGCCGTCCTTGCGTTTTTCGGTTCCGTTCTCATTGCCGCCGGTTGCGCTCTATCGCTCTCTGCGGCGTCTCAATCCGTCCCCTTATCTGTTCTTTTTCGATTTGGGGAATTTTTCGATTGTGGGATCAAGCCCCGAAATCCTTGTCACGCTCCGCGACCGCGTGGTCACGTTACGGCCGCTGGCGGGAACCCAGCGACGCGGTGCCACTGCCGAAGAGGACCGGGCGCTTGCCGAACACATGCTCAATAGTCCGAAAGAACGCGCCGAACACCTGATGCTGCTTGACCTCGGGCGCAATGATGTCGGGCGCGTCAGCGAGACCGGCACGGTCGAGGTCATCGAGCAGTTCGTCGTCGAACATTATTCGCATGTGATGCATATCGCATCGCATGTCGAAGGGTCGATCCAACCCGGCCTGGACGCACTCGATGTCCTTGCCGGCTGTTTTCCGGCCGGCACGGTGTCCGGTGCGCCAAAGGTTCGGGCCATGGAAATCATAGACGAACTCGAACATGCACGCCGGGGCGTGTATGCCGGTGCGGTTGGATATTTCAGCGCCAACGGCACGATGGACACCTGCATTGCCTTGCGCACGGCTTTGGTCAAGGACGGATCGATGTATGTCCAGGCCGGTTGCGGCGTTGTTGCGGACAGCGATCCGGACGAGGAATACCAGGAAGCCGTCAACAAGGCCCAAGCGCTATTCAGGGCGGCGCAGGAAGCGATACGGTTCGCGGCGCGCGCCAGTTGACGTGCTGTGACTCCGCTCTGCTGCCGCGCGTTGCGAGGCATCGGTTCCGGCAGGCAATGATACCACGCCCGCAACCATCCGCCGCCGCGCCTGTCATAACCGCACTTGGTGGCTTTCTCGCCTTGGCAATCGCCCTCGGAATAGGGCGTTTCGTCTACACGCCTATTCTCCCATACATGACAAGCGCTCTGGATCTTTCCAAATCCGAAGCCGGTCTCATCGCATCTGCCAATTTTTTGGGATATCTGGCCGGTGCCCTCTTGCTGGCTTGGACTAACATACCTGGTAGCCGCCGGTTCTGGATGGCTGCGGCGCTGATGGTGAGCGCCGCAACCACAGCTTGCATGGCTGGCGGCACATCCCTCGCGTTTGCTTGGCTTCGATTCGCCGCCGGTATCGCGAGCGCCGTCGTCATGGTCTTCGCATCGGCCCTGGTCTTGGAGCGCTTGACCGCCATGAACCGGCCGTCACTGTTGGCATTGCCTTATGCGGGAGTTGGTGGCGGCATTGCCGTTTCCGCGATCGTGGTTTCGTTCGTCCCGTCAAGCGACAACGACTGGGAGCCGTTATGGCTTGCCACGGGCTTGCTCTCCGCAGTCCTTATCCCGCCTGTCGTCTGGTGTCTCCGGGCACCAGACCTGGGCGCAAGTCGCTGCGCGGGCAACGGGAACGAGGCGAACACGATGCCGCACGGGCGGCGACTGCTCTGGTACTGGATAATCGCTTATGGATTGTTCGGTTTCGGCTATGTGATTACCGCGACATTCATCGCGGACATGATGCGGGTCGAGCCCGAACTGCGTGAGGGCGAGCATCTCGCCTGGCTTCTTGTCGGCCTCGCGGCAATGCCGTCAGTCGCATTCTGGACCTGGCTTGGACGAGCGCGGGGTAACGGACTCGCGTTTGCCGTTGCCTGCCTGCTGGAAGCCGTGGGCGTTGCGCTGGCGGTTCTGACCAGCAATATCGGGCTTCTCTTGGTTTCGGCCGGGCTCCTCGGCGGAACATTCATGGGGCTCACCGCGCTCGGACTCATCGAAATACGCCGTCTATCAGCCTGGAATCCGCGACAGGGGCTCGCCATGATGACGGCATCGTTCGGTCTCGGACAGATGATCGGTCCAACGCTCGCCGGTGACTTGCATGACCGCCTTGGTAGTTATCTGTGGCCGTCCCTGTTGGCTGTGGCTGCTCTGGTCATCGCGGCGTTGATGACTGGTGCTCTCGGACATCTTCACCCCAAACGATCGGCGTGACATCGACGGAACGGCCGCCGGCCTGTCGCGTCAGAAGATCCTGTCCGGCGTGACCGAACATGGTCGTGACAAGTTCTGTTACCTCTACGATGACATTCAGATCTGATGTTCCGGGGCAGGATCGTCATACCCGGCTGAAACACTGGGTTGTGAATCTTATGCAGTTTTCGCTTAAGGCGTTCATGACCAATGAATTGATCTCCAATGAAGATAACATTTTATGTGACGTTGTTGCGCTCCGTCTCCGCCGCCCCACGATGATCCCACGCTGTCTACAGCGTGGGATCACTGTGCCGCTTGATGCTATCGGCTTGGCTGTCCAGAGCCGCCGTGTTAAATGACCGCAAAACTGCGCAACCGGGTGGGAGCAACGCATGTCGGTTCGACTCCTGATTGCAGGTAACTGGAAAATGAACCTTCATCGAGCCGAAGGTGTTGCGCTGGCGAAGGTGCTCGCGGATTTTCTGCGTCAGGACCGTGGTGTCGATATGACCGTGTTTCCTCCAGCGACCTTGCTCGATCCGGTTGCATCATGCCTCATGGGCAGCGCGATTGCGCTTGGTGGTCAGGATTGTCATGCCGTAGCTGCGGGCGCGCATACCGGGGATATCGCGGCAGCCATGTTGCGCGATATTGGCTGCACACAGGTTATTCTCGGTCATTCCGAACGACGAGCTAATCACCACGAGAACGACAGCGATGTCAAGGCCAAGGCTGAAGCCGCGCACGCAGCCGGGCTGACAGCGATCATTTGCGTGGGCGAGACCGGGGAGGACCGCGATGCCGGACGGGCCGCCACGGTCGTCAGGGCACAGTTATGTGGTTCGTTGCCACTGGCCTCCGATGCCTCCAACACTGTTGTCGCATACGAACCGGTCTGGGCGATCGGTACCGGGAAAACAGCGAGAGCGGTTGATATTGCTGCCATGCATGGTCACATTCGTGATATCCTGCGGGAGGTCGCGAGCGACGGTGATGCGATGCGCATCCTTTATGGCGGATCGGTAAAGCCGAAGAACGCCGCGGAGATCTGCAGCATCGATAATGTTGGCGGCGTCCTAGTGGGTGGCGCCAGTCTTGATGCCGATGATTTTCGGGCGATCGTGACCGCCGTTTCAAGTTGATGCCCCGTTGTGTGTAGGATTTGTCTGGCACATGGTGGGCGTCAGCGTTGCATAGTGTGCTGTGGGCTGGCACGGTTGGCTAGATCTGACTCCGTTCGGGGACCGACATGATTGAAGTAGTGCTCGCAGTTCACCTGATGATCGCTGTTGCACTGGTCGTGCTTGTGCTGCTGCAACGCAGCGAGGGCGGTGGTCTTGGCATCGGTGGTGGTGGTGGCGGTGGAATGGGTGGTTTCATGTCGGCCCGTGGCACCGCCAATCTCCTGACCCGAGCAACCGCGATTCTCGCCGCATGTTTCTTCGCAACCAGCATCGGACTGGCGATCATCACCGATTCGAAGCGCGGCCGTTCGATTGCTGACGAAATCATCGTTCCGGAGAAACCGCAACCACCGCAGGCACCGCAGGCGCCGGTTTCGCAATGAGTTCGTTGGCGTTTCGGGTCTGCACCGAACCCGCCCATCCTCGGGATTTTCCGTCCGTCGCCCGGTTCGTGGTGTGCGGGCATTGATCTTCAGACTATAATACCAGTCCATGTCCCGGTTTATCTTCATCACTGGCGGCGTGGTTTCTTCTCTTGGCAAGGGGTTGGCCTCGGCGGCACTCGGTGCGCTTTTGCAAGCGCGCGGCTACAGGGTCCGCCTGCGCAAACTTGATCCCTATCTGAATGTCGATCCGGGCACCATGAGTCCGTATCAGCATGGCGAAGTGTATGTCACCGATGATGGTGCCGAGACCGATCTCGATCTCGGGCATTACGAGCGTTTCACGGGCGTACCGGCGCGGCGCAGCGACAATGTGACGACCGGCCAACTCTACATGAATGTGCTGTCGAGGGAGCGGCGCGGCGATTATTTCGGCGCGACGATCCAGGTCATTCCGCATGTCACCGATGCGATAAAGGCGTTTGTTCTGGGTGATCTGACCGATGAGGACTTCGTGCTTTGCGAAATCGGCGGCACCGTCGGCGATATCGAGAGCTTGCCGTTCCTCGAGGCGATCCGGCAACTTGGAAACGAGTTAGGACGCGAACGTTCATTGTTTATCCATCTGACTCTCGTGCCCTACATCGCATCGGCGGGGGAACTGAAGACCAAACCGACCCAGCACTCCGTGAAGGAACTCCAGAGCGTGGGTATCCAGCCGGATATCCTGTTGTGCCGTGCCTCGCATCCGCTGTCCGATGATCTTTGCCGGAAAATCGGTTTGTTCTGCAATATCCGTTCGGATGCGGTCATTGCCGCGCTTGACATGCCTTCAATCTACGATGTGCCTCTCAGTTATCATGCCCAGGGATTCGATACCCAGGTTTGCCGTCACTTCGAATTACCGGACGAGGATGCGGCACCGGATCTGTCGGTTTGGGAAAGGATCTCGGCAACGGTGGCACATCCGGAAGGCACGGTCCGGATCGCCATCGTTGGCAAGTACACTAGCCTGATCGATTCCTACAAATCACTGGCTGAAGCTTTGACCCATGGCGGTGTCGCCAATGCTGTTGCGGTCGAGCCGCAATGGATCGACTCGGAAATCTTCGAAAGCGCGAACACCCTCCATCATCTGGAAGGGGTCGACGGTATCCTTGTGCCGGGCGGTTTCGGTGAACGCGGCGCGGAGGGCAAGATCGCGGCAGTGACCTTTGCGCGTGAACGGCACGTGCCGTATTTCGGGATCTGTTTCGGGATGCAGCTCGCGGTGGTCGAGGCGGCGCGCAAGATGAGCGGTATCAGGAATGCCGGTTCGACGGAGTTCGGCCCTTGCGAGAACGCCGTGGTCGGGCTTCTGACCGAGTGGGTGCGAGGCGATGTCGTCGAGAAACGTGGGGCTGATAATAATCTTGGCGGCACCATGCGGCTCGGAGCCTATGACTGCGATCTGCTACCTGGAACCCGGGTCCGGGACATTTACGGGCGGGCCCAGATCAGCGAGCGCCACCGTCATCGTTATGAGGTCAATATAAACTACAAGCAGCGTCTCGAAGACTCCGGCCTCAGGTTTTCCGGAATGTCGCCTGATCGCAGGTTGCCGGAGATCGTCGAAATTCCGGATCACCCTTGGTTTGTCGGTGTGCAGTTCCATCCGGAACTGAAATCCAAGCCGTTTGAACCGCATCCGCTGTTCACGAGTTTTGTTGCTGCTGCGCTGGCCCAATCGAGGCTAGTCTGATGTCCGGTCTGTCATGCCACAGGGTTTCGGTCGGCGGGTTGACGATCGGCAACGACCAGCCCTTCGTGCTGATCGCCGGCCCGTGCCAGCTTGAAAGCTGGGCGCATGCGATCGAGACGGCGGATGCCTTGTCCGGACTGTGCGCCAGACTGGGGCTCGGGTTGATCTACAAGTCGTCGTTCGACAAGGCGAACCGAACCAGCGTGACTAGCGCCCGTGGTATTGGCATGGAGGAGGGGCTGCCGATTCTGGAGGAGATCCGCGAGCGGTTCGGGTGCCCGGTTCTGACGGATGTGCATGAGCCCTCGCAGTGCGAGCCAGCGGCCGAGGCGGTCGATATTCTGCAGATTCCGGCATTCTTGTGCCGGCAGACAGATCTGGTGTTGGCAGCCGGCCGGACTGGCAGCGTGGTCAATGTCAAGAAGGGGCAGTTTCTGGCGCCCTGGGACATGCGAAACGTGGCAGCCAAACTTGAAGCCGTGGGTAACTCAAGGATCCTGCTCACGGAACGGGGGGTGAGTTTCGGCTACAACACGCTGGTTTCAGACATGCGGGCTTTACCCCAGATGGCGGAAACCGGATATCCTGTTGTGTTCGATGCGACCCATTCGGTGCAGCAGCCGGGCGGCCTCGGTCAGGCGAGCGGTGGCGACCGCCGCTATGTTCCGGTCCTTGCGCGGGCGGCGCTTGCCGTTGGTGTGGCAGCGGTTTTCATGGAAACCCACCAGGATCCCGACAATGCGCCGAGCGATGGTCCGAACATGATAGCTCTGCGCGATCTTCCGGAATTGCTTGAGGTCATGATGGCAATCGATGGCCTTACCAAGGACAATCCCGTGTGACCGGCTGGTCTGGTGTGGACATCGATCGTTCGCCCCCCCAATATTGCCGGCCTTGCTCAGCTCTTTTCTGACTGTCAGCATTGAGCGGCTTGCTTGGCAAGAACTGCGTTGTCCGAACCATGTTGTCCGGGGGTCTTGCGAAGGCCGTGATACGCCGCAGCGGACGATCCTGCAGATGAGTGGGGCTGACCGAACGGCGCTCGGGAGAGTCAGACCACGGGGACAAGGCCGGCAGCAACGGCAGCGGGCGATATTACCTCGATATCGAGCGGAACGTGCCAGCGTTCGGTCCGCCGGATCTTCGGTGTTTGATTGGCTAGTGCCCCGCTGCCAAGGACGAAGCCATCATAGCCGTCCAGCATGACGCGGTTGCAGCGCTCGACATAGACCGGAAAACCGCCGATATAGGGCATGAAAACCCGTGGCCGACCGGGGATATTGGCGCCGACATACCAGGAACTGCAGGTCGAGCGGAGCGAGATCGCCGCGACCTCATTCACATGTTCGACCCAGCAATCTTCGCTCCTGGCCGTTGGCTCGATGGTCGTCGCGCCGATATCGCGCATATGAGCCATGCAGTCGGCGATCCAGTCGACATGCTGTTCGATCGCCTGAATCATGCTGGCAAGGACTGACGGGCTCCCTGGGCCGGTTATCATGAACAGGTTGGGAAATCCCCGGGTCGTCAGTCCGAGATAGGTTCGCGGACCTGCTTCCCATTTCCTGGTGAGCGGCAAACCATTTCGGCCGGTGAACGCAATTCGGTCGAAAGACCCGGTCATCGCCGCAAATCCGGTGGCGCACACGATGATGTCGGCCGGGTATTCGACGCCATCGGCGACAACGCCGCCGTTGGTGAAGCGCTCGATTGGCCGTTGGGAAACATCCACAAGTTTGACATGCGGCAGATTGTAGGTCTCGAAATACCCGCTATCGACGCACAGCCGTTTGCAACCGAAGACATTGTCGGGGCAAAGCAGAGTTGTGGTTTCGGGATCGTTCACGATCTCGCGGATCTTGCGCCGCGCGAATGCGGCGATACTGTCATTGGCGGCCTTGTCGAACAACAGATCGCCATAGGCACCCAGGAATGGCAAACCGCCTCGCGCCCAGAATTCTTCATATTGTCGATCGCGTTCCTCGTCCGACGTCTCAAGAGCCGAGGCCATATTGAACGGGAAGTAGAAACCTGTCGGTCGTGCCCGCATCTTGGCCCGCAATCCCGGATAGTCCGCCTTGACCGCGCGCTCGTGTTCCGGATCCATCCGGGCGTTCCAGGCCGGTACGGAGTAATTTGGCGTCCGCTGGAACACGGTGAGGGTGTCGGCCTGTTTCGCGATGATCGGGATCGACTGGATGGCCGAAGACCCCGTTCCGATGACGGCAACGCGTTTGCCGGTGCAGTCGATTCCGTCATGCGGCCACTCCCCGGTATGCAGAACCGGTCCGGCAAAGTCCTCGATTCCGTCGAAATGCGGCACGCTGGCGGCAGACAGGCAGCCGACCGCCGTTATGCAAAACCTCGCGGAGACCCGATCACCACGGTCGGTTTCGACTGTCCAGAGCGCTTTGGTTTCGTCGAAACCCGTTTTGGTGACGCGGGTGTCGAACCGGATATCGCGGCGCAGATCGAACCGGTCGGCGACATGGTTGGCGTAGGCGAGGATTTCCGGCTGTGGTGAATACTTCTCGGACCAGCTCCAGTCCTGATCGAGCGCCTCGTCGAAGGAGTAGGAATATTGCAGACTCTCGATATCGCAGCGGGCGCCGGGATAGCGGTTCCAGTACCAGGTTCCGCCTACGCCGCCACCAGCCTCGAAAACCCGGGCGGTAAATCCGAGTTCGCGCAGGGCGTGCAGCATGTACAGACCGCCGAAGCCCGCCCCGATGATTACGGCATCGAACCGGCTGTCGGTCTCTGGCGTAGGGCTTGTCGCGGAAGACAAGGGGCAAGTCGTGGGCGATGTCGGCATACGGGTCACCATAAGCAATCTTGGATGATGCATTGTTATGCCCCAATCGGGGAAAATTCGCAAAGTAACCGATGCAGTCTATTTTCAAGTGATCAGAGAGGTTTGAGATGACGAAATTGGTGAAGTCGGCAGTTCGGGAGTTTCGAGATATACGAGCGAATACACCTGATTTTAGGCGTTGGCCGGATGTTGGAGAAAGCCGGCCGCAGGCATAACCAGGGAATAGTGCTCACATGGGTGCCGCTGTCGTATCCGGGAATGCAAGTGCTGGCTCGAATCCGACCAGTCGGTGTGTTTGGCGGCTGAACTCCATCCTGGCCGGATGCACGGCATCCCCGAGATGGTGGTATTTTCCGCGTAACCCTTTGCGCGAAGCTGCGCTATGGCCTGCCCTGTCGGAGCATTGTCCACCATTTTGAACTCGAACAGATAAACCTTGCCGTCGGCTTGTACTGTGAGGTCGGTCCGGCCGCGACTCGTGCTTTCCTCCAACTGCGTCTCCAAACCCGACGCATTGGCATAGGCGCACAATACGCTCGCATAATGGCCTCCATACTGCCCCTGCCGACCGCTCAGGCTCGACTCATGAGGGATGTCCGCGAACAGAGATCCGAACAATTGCTTGAGTCCCGCATAGTCACCTGCAAAAAGCAGGTCATACAAGGCATCAGACTGCCTCTGACTGCTCGGCGAGTTTCCCGTCACGGCGCTTTCGTTGAGGCTTTGACGAACCTCAAGGTTCGGATACCCCAATCGGTAGCGCAGCCGCCGACTCCGATATTCTTTGCCCGTGATGGGCAGATAGCCGGTATGGAACACCAAGGCTTCGGTGCCGATTTTTCCAACGCCGAATTCCAACAATTGTGCCTCGCTCACGATGGTGTCATCAAGCACCAACATGTCGATGCCACGCTGTATCAGGGTGTTCGTCAGGAATGTCAGGGTACCGGTCTCGAACCAGTAGTTTCTGAACATTCGGGTCCGGAACATATTGAGCACATCATAGGGATTATAGACGGTCTCGTCCCTAAACCAGCGGTAGCCATTGTACCATGTGCGGATTTCGTCGCGGGCAAGGCCCGGCAGTTCTGGCGCAAACATCTCATCCAGATCAGTGTCGGTATAGTCGCAAACCGTAGAATAGCCTGGATCGAGCGTGAGATCGGTGAGGTTGTTCAGGGTCGAGAACAGGCTCACTTTGGAGAACTTGCGCACTCCGGTGAGGAACGAAAACTTGATGTGGGCATCGCTGTCCTTGATAGTGCTGTCCAAGTTGTCCAGATAGCCCCGATTGCGTTTTGCCGTGTCCGGTTGGCGAAGAGCGTCCAGAATCGTGTCGTACTCATCCACCAGCACCAGACACTTTGTCCCGACTCCTCGTGCAGGGTCCGGATCAGATAGTCGAAACGGTCCGAGGCGTCGGCATAGCCCGAACCAGTTCCGAAAGAGGCTTCGAGGTCGGCACTCTGGGCCATCAACGTTCGAGCCAGATAGTTCGGACTAGATAGTGTCGTCATGAGTGATGTTTATCTGTACTATCTGTCGAATTCATTCGATGGTTCCTGGATGCGACTCATGGGATTGGCTCATCGGCGTCACGACATTTCGGACAGGGTCTGGCTGTTGTTGGAGCCTCATCTGCCTGGCCGAGCGGGACGTTGGGGTGGGGTGGCGCAGGATAATCGACGGTTCATTAATGCGATCTTCTGGATTCTGCGTACCGGCGCTCCCTGGCGTGATGTGCCGCCAGACTATGGAGACTGGAAAAATACCCATCGTCGGTTCTGTCGCTGGCGGGACAAGGGGCTCTGGGGGGCGTTGCTGGAGCCTCTGATGGATGAGCCGGACGATGAGTGGCTGATGATTGACATCTGTCATCTCAAGGTCCATCCTCATGCGAGCGGTGCGGTCGGCGGCAATCAGGCGATGGGTCGCACAAAACAGTCATGGTCCCCGCGGTTCTGAGCCACCCCGTGGCATGAAACAGGAGCGGTTCGGCTGACGTTTTCCTTGCGCTTGCCCCCATTCTGCTGTGTCAGGATGGGTATTGGCGGAGGCGGTGACGTGTGAGCGTCGTTATATTGGTGACGTAGTTCCCGATGACAAAACTGCTTCCGGCGGCCGGCTCCGCACCCCGTATTGTACCCGGCCGGTGGCCGTGGCCGCGCGGCAAATTGCACCGCACCCGCTCGTCGGATGCGTGTTCTTCCGACCGCTGTCCCCGCCTCCACCGTGGCGATGCCACGGCGTGATCGCATACCGACGTGGCGAGAGCGCAAATGAGGAGGAAGGCGATGAAGACGGAAGGCTTGCACGTCGTCCGGCCGCGCGCGGCGGGTCTGGACGTGCACAAGATGGAGATCACCGCGACGGTTCGCCTCTGTGAGGGCGAGGGTGAGCCGGTGGTGGAGACGCGCTGCTTCAGCACGCTGCCGAGCGGTCTGGAGGAGAGGGTCGCGTGGCTGACCGGTCACGGCGTCGAGGCTGCGGTGATGGAAGGGACCGGGGTCTACTGGCAGGCGCCCTTCGCGGCCCTGGAGGCGGCCGGGCTCAAGGCGATCCTGGTGCATGCGCGTCAGGTGAAGCAGTTGAAGGGGCGCAAGACCGACGTGGCGGACAGCGTGTGGCTGGCCTGCGTGTGCCAGTTCGGGCTCTGCACGCCTTCCCACGTTCCGCCTGAGCCGTTCCGGGAGCTGCGCGCACTGAGCCGCCAGCGCCGCGTCCTGGTCAGGCAGCGCTCCACCGTGCGCAACCGCGTGCAGAAGATCATCGACCGCGCCGGTGCGCGCATCGGCGGCATCATCTCCGACGTCTTCGGCGTCAACGGCCGGAAGATCCTCAACGGCTTGGCGCAGGGGACGGCGCGCGAGGTCATTCTCGCCTCGCTCACCAGCCACGTTGCGAACAAGCTGGAGGGGCGCGGCGAGGCGCTCTCCCTGAGCCTGGGCGACAACGACCGCGTCATGCTCAACGACCTGCTGGAGGAGCATGACGCGCTTGAGGCGCGCATCGCGTCCGACACCAGGAAGATCGACGGGCAGATGACACCGTGGGAGGAGCAGCTCCGTCTGCTGACCACCATCCCCGGCATCGACCGCACCGCCGCCTCGACCATCCTCATCGAGATCGGCCCCGACATCGGCGTGTTCGCCTCCAAGGAGCACTTCGCCGCCTGGGCCGGGCTCTGCCCCGGCAACAACGAGAGCGGGGGCAAGCGCCGCAACGCACGCACCCGCATGGGCTCCAGGACCCTGCGCGCCTGCCTCGTCGAGTGTGCCCACGGCGCGGCCCGAACCAAGGGGTGCCAGTTCGAGGCTCATCACCGCGCCCTCGCCGCCCGGCGCGGCTACAAGCGCGCCATCGTCGCCGGCGCTCACAAGAGGCTGCGCATCATCTATGTGGGGCTCAAGACCGGCAGGCCCGACTACGACCGCACGGCCGACTACGACGCTCTGATGGTCAAGCGCAACGCTCCTCGGTGGATCCGCATGCTCCGCCGCTACGGCTACATCGAGCCCGTAGGCGCGGAACTCAAGGCCGCCTGAGCGGCCCGCATCTCGTCAGCCGGCTACGCGGGACCGCTTCGGGCCACATCGGGCCACATCGGGGAAGTCCACCGCTCGTCTCCGCCGCGCCGACCCTGGCGGTCTCAGCCAACGCCGTGACCTCGGGGTTGGAGCGTCACCGCGCGTCCCTCGCCAGAATCTGTTTCACGGCAAAGGGAGCTGAACACGAAGCTGCACCTGGCTGTGGACGCACATGGGATGCCGGTGCGAGTGTTGGTGACCGAGGGGACGGCAGCTGATTGCAGTCAAGCGGTCGAGCTGATTGAAGGGATAGATGCCGAGTCCTTGTTGGCGGACAAGGCCTATGACACGAATGCCATCCTGTCTTATTGTGAGGAGCATGGAGTCATTGCGGTGATTCCGCCGAAGCGCAACCGCAAACACCCCAGAGCGTATGATGTCCCTCTCTACCGGCACCGGCATTTGGTGGAGAACGCGTTTCTGTGGCTCAAGCGTTGGCGTGGGATTGCCACAGGATACGCCAGGAATGCCGCATCGTTTCTTGCCGCGGTGCAGATCCGGTGTCTGGCGCTCTGGGCTGGTATTTCGTGACGACACTATCTAGAGAAATCCCCGCACCCGAAGCTCAGGCGCAATACGGGGTGGCGAACCGACAAATCCCAGCTTGCGTGAATCGATAATCCCAGAAACAGTTGCTCATTGCCTTAGAACAACGCCTTCAGGGTGTCGAGAAACAGACTCTTGCCGAAACGCTGCGGGCACGACAGAAAGTAATGTTTACCCTCCTTAATCATTCGCTGCATGTACATGGTCTTGTCGACGTAATCAGTCGTCTTCTCGGATCTCACGGAAAGTCTGGATGCCAAGGGGCAGCCTGCGTCTTGTGTCAAGCATGCGCCGATACCAATCGCACGGTTTCACCCGTCAGTGAGTCAGTAAGGCAGGGTCGAACGGATACCGATCGCTGATCGATTTGAATACGGTCTATCATTGCTTCCACGCCCGCTGTAACCATCGCGCTGCATCTCGTAGACATTACGCAAAGGGTCTTGCCTAGCTGAGTGTCTTGTGATGTGTGCTAAGCCTAGGCATGGCAATGAAGAACAAGTACGCGAGGCGTTCGAGGATTTCTGAGGGCAAGGTCCGCGAGCTGGTTCGTTACTTCGCCGCCGATCTGACAGCCCTCCAGGCGGCGACGCTGAGCAGTCTGAACCGCAACACCGTGAACCGGTTCTACCGCGGCTTGCGGGAACGCATCCTGGCTGCCTGCGAGGCCCAGCGTCCGCTGTTCGGGATCGTCGAGGTCGACGAGAGCTTCTTCGGGACGCGCCGGG
The DNA here is from genome assembly GCA_963422445.2 of Thalassobaculaceae bacterium. Taxonomy (GTDB): domain Bacteria; phylum Pseudomonadota; class Alphaproteobacteria; order Thalassobaculales; family Thalassobaculaceae. Next base: position 4,713,109 of record OY729512.2, on the reverse strand, counting down.
TCAAGGGCAGGCGCGGGCGCGGCGCCTACGGCAAGACCGTCGTCTTCGGCATCTTCGAGCGCCAGGGCCAAGTCTACACCGAGATCGTGCCTGACTGCTCCCGCCCGACCCTGCAGGGCATCTCCGCGGCCGGGTGGACCCCCGTACCGTCATCAACTCCGATGGCTGGGGCGGCTACAACGGGCTGGTCGATCTCGGCTACGGTCACTTCCGCGTCGAACATTCCAAGGACGAGTTTGCAAATGGCACCGTCCACATCAACGGCATCGAGGGCTTCTGGGGGTTAGCAAAGGTCCGGCTGGCAAAGTTCAAGGGCTTGCCCAGACACACCTGCCATCTGCACCTCAAGGAAACCGAATGGCGATACAACCATCGCCATGCCGACAAGTACAAAACCCTGCTACGCTACCTCCGGCAAAATCCCCTCAACTAGGCAAGACCCTTTTCAATTGCTCTGTTGTGTCCGGCCGCTACCGGATCTGGCCAGCGTCGGTAAACTTACCCGAACAGTTGTCGGTCGCTGGAAATGCAATTCGCACAGATGACTCGGCCCTGAAGTCAGTAAGGTACGCCCTTCCGGTTGGTAAAGGCTAATCCTCCATCGACAAATGTGCCAAGCAGGTCTTCATCCGGATAGACCACCGTGTCACCGCGGGTACGGTCGCCGACTTCAAGGTAGATGACATCGTCCTCCGTATCGTTACGAAGCATATGGCCGTCACCATTGCTTGCCGGAAAGGTCGCGCACAATCCGGCCGTCATAATCTGCGAACCCCCATCGATGACCAGGGTCGGGCTTCCTGAGACGATGTAGATGAACTCATCCTGCAATGCATGATGGTGCCGCAGCGCTGAAGCCGTTCCGGGTGGCAGAGTGACCATATTGACGCCGAAATTTCTGAGGCCGCCATGGTTGCCAAGACGTCGTTTGAACCGCTCGCGGGTATTTTGCACCAATTGAGCCGGGTAGCTGGTGCCGGTAATTCCATCGACCTCAACGGGGTCGAAAACGGTTGTGGGCATTCGTTCTTCAGACATTGCGCAACTTTCGGTGCTTGGCATGATGCCCACTATTGTCCGGTCTGCACGATTTCTGTCAATGCCGGCGTTCCGGACATGGTGTTCCGATCGGGAGATCTATACAGCGCGTGCGTCGTCGCCGGTATTCGGTCGGAGTGACGAGGGTTGCGATGGAAAGCAGGTTTCAGATATCCTGATCCATGAGTTGACCGGATTGATGGTCCGAGGTTCCAACCCCTGAATTTTCGGGGGGTTTTGTTGTCCGAGTACACATGGTCTTTGACAGTTGATGCCAAAAATGAACCTGATTCCCACTTAAGCTAAGCGCAATTTGAGTAGCCGCTCCGGCATCGGCGGTGTCCGCAGCGCCACGTAGAGCAGTCCGAGGATGATCCCGGGCAGGTCGAAGCGACGTATTGATTCGGTCCACGACCTCCGCGAGATAGCGCTGGGCATACTTGGGACGAATCACATGACAGGTGCCACGCAAGGCGCTCTTGATGTTGCCGGGAATCGTATTTACCCAACGAAACCCGGGGCACTCGACCGCGGCTTTCCCGCCGCCGGTCACCATCGGCTCATGCACGCAGCCTGCCGCGGTCACGCCATTGAAGCAGGTCAGCCCATCGGAGAGGTGCTGCTGCGCCAGGAGACGACTTCAGGGAGACGGAAGCCCTCGACCACGGTGAGCGTCACGCGCTGCGGATGTTCCTGCTCATTGGTCTCGACCGCGGCGACGAACGGGGTCTTGCCCGGCCCGCGCTGGCCGCCGCTGCGCTCGCCCCCGAGAGTAGGCATCGTCGCGTTGGACCGATCCGCCGAGCGGGTGCTCTCGGTCTTGCTCCATCATCACCTGCATCAGCTTGTGGCGCATGCGCCACGCCGCGTTGTCGGAGATGCCGAGCTGACGGTGCAGCGTCATCGCAGAGCCCCCCTTCTTGCCCTGGGTCATGCGGTAAAAGCCCTGGAACCACACCGTGAACGGGAGCTTGGTGGCCTCGAAGATGGTGCCGGCGGTGATGGAGGTCTGGCGATAGCAGCGGTTGCACTGCTGGAGCTTTCGGGTGTTCAACTGACAGCACCGGTCATGGGTGCGGTGTGGGCACAGAAAGCCGTTCGGCCATCGCCATTGAAAGAGGGCGTCGAAGCACTGGTCTTCGCTGCCGTAGAGGGAGAGGAACGCGTTGAGGCTGATTCCTTTCTGAAACTGCGCTGGGTTGCGCACCATGTGAATTTCCCTTTTCTATCATCAAATGACATGGCAGTATTCGATATTAAATACTGCTTAGATTCGAGGGTAATCAGGAACGTGAATAAAATTCATCCTGCTTATCCTTGAATTTCTACCTTTGAGGAGATACATTCTTGTAATGTTTTCTCTGGTGGAGGTCACGGAATGGGCTTCAAACTGGCATCCCGGGTGCGCGGGCTGAGCGACGCTGCGTTTCGCGAGGCCTTTGGCGAGGAGGAGCAGTGCCGCGCGGCCCTGTTCCGGTTGCGCTGGCCCGAGGGCTTCGTCTGTCCGGCCTGCGGCCATCGCGGCTACTGCGTTCCGGCTCGCCGCCGGTTGTACCAGTGCAACCGCTGCAAGACGCAGACCTCGGTGACGGCGGGCACGATCTTCCATGCGGCCAAGCTGCCGCTGACGACCTGGTTCGCGGCCATCCATCTGATCGTGACGGCGAAGGACGGCATCTCGTCGGTCGAGCTGGGCCGCCGGCTCGGCGTCAAGCAGTCGACCGCCTGGACGATAAAGCAAAAGATCATGGCGGTGATGGCAAGACGCGAGGCGAACACCCGGCTCGAGGGTCGGGTTGAGATGGAAGACGCGTAACTCGGCGGGGCGCACCCGGGCGGCAAACGGGGCCGCGGCGCGCCGGGTAAGACGCCCTTCGTGGCGGCGGTGTCGACCGGCCCCGAGGGGCGACCGCGAAAGCTCAAGCTGGCCCCGGTCAAGGGCTTCCGCAAGCGCGAAATCGCGCGCGGCGCGAAACGTTGGCTGGCGCCCGGGTCCGAGGTCCTCACCGACGGGCTGCACTGCTGGAACGCGCTCGATGGGATCGCCGACAGCCATCGCGCGATCCGCACCGGATCGGGCCGCCAGGCAGCCCGCATGGCGCCGTTCAAATGGGTCAACACCACGCTGGGCAATATCAAGTCTGCGATCACCGGCACCTATCGAAAGCTCGGGCCCGATCACGCCGAACGATACCTCGCAAGCTTCGCATGGCGATACAACCGGCGCTTCCAGCTCCAGACCATGATCCCCCGCTTCGTCCATAGCGCCACCCGTACCCAGCCCATCCCCTATCGAGATATCATCGCTGGATGAATCTCAGGGATAAGCAGGAAATTCATTGAACGGATTTTGCAGCTTCCCCTGCTTGCCTGCCTCTGCAATGTCTGGACGTGATTCCGATCGGCACGTGGTTCGCCATGACGACCGTCGAGTGCGTCACCATCTGTTCTTGCAATCCCGAACCCGTCGTCAGTCATCCGGCTGATGATGTCCGGGCCCGGACCTTGCGCATCGCGCGCTGTCATGTCGACAACCGTCCCCGGCAGACCGCACTATCCGAAGCCTTCGGCGTTTTCGCTTCCGACAGCCTGTCGGGCCGTTCATCTGTATCGGCGCGAGGGCGCCGCGGGCTTTATCCGGCTGCCGCGTCGCCGCGGCCGCATGGTCGTGACGCCTGCGCTGGTGGCCCGCGCAGAGCAGTTGCAGGCCACTGGCCTGAGCCAGCGCGGCATGGCCAGGGCTCTCGGTCTCTCGTCTGCCATCTTGAACGAGAATTGCCGCACCGGCGTCATGGCGCTGCCTGACACCGGGCCCGCAGCACCCCGGGATCCCGTCTCCGATTTTTCTGCCGCCGGAACCATGACCACCCGCGATCGTGCGCCGCGTGAGGCCCACGACCGCACAACGCCGATGGGCCGTGCCACGTATGATGCCGAGGGCCGTGTGCTGGCCGGTGCCGGCGCCCTTGAAGACGCAACATCGCAGGTCCTGGAACCGGCGAATGCGGTCGCCAATGGCGGCGTTCTCAAGGCCCCGCCGACCGTCTTGAAGGACGGGCTGCTCGACACCGCCGCCGACCTGGTCCAGCTGCCGAAAGGGTGTACGGCCTGACCACGATCCTGCTCGTCCTGGCGTTCATGACCCTGGCCCGGGTCCGCAACCCCGAACAGCTGCGCGATCTGGCACCCGGCGAATGGGAGTTGCTGCTCGGCATCGACCGCTGTCCCGAGGTCAAGACCCTGCGCGAGAAGATCAGGCTGATCACCGGATACGGTCCATCAGTGGCAGATGGCACTGGCCGAACGCTGGGCGGTGGACCTGAAGGCCGATCCGGTAGCTGCAACCTTGGCGGTTGACGGCCATTTCGAGGTTCATGCCGGGCGCAGGAGCCGGTTGCCCGAACACCTTGTTGCCCGTCAAACACCATGTCTACTGACGACGGTCGGATACCGGGTTAACGCCCTCGGCTGCAAGCCGCTGCCGTGCATCCACAAGCCACTCGATCCGAAACCGGTTGCCACGGTCTGGGAGGATATCGTGCCGGACCTGAAACGGTACGGTCTTGTGCCCGGGCGGCGCCCGACCTGACGCGCCGGACCCCGGCGACCCGGCGCAGACCCTGGTCTTCGATCGCGAAGGCTGGAGCCTGGCCCTGTTCAGAACCCTCGCCCGTCAGGGCATCGCCTGCATCACTTGGCACAAGATCCATAAGGGAGACGACGGGCTGGACATCGACTTTCGCCCGGTCACGGTCCCGATCCAGGGACCGGCCGGCGCCCATGACATCACCGTCAGTCTGGCCGAGAAAGATGTCACCCTGAAGAACGAGCTGACGGCCCGGCAGATCCGCCGGCGTCTCGACACTGGCCGTCAAGTTCCGCTGATCACGACCCACCCGACCCTGTCGATCGTGCGTTTCGCCGGCGCCATGGTCTCACGCGATCGCAGGAGGATGCTTTCGAATACATGCGCGACGCGTTCAACCTTGATGCCCGCGTCATCCATGACCTCGAACCGCTCGATCTCGACCAGACCGTTGTCAATCCGGTCTGGCGCGGGATCGAGGCCCGGATCAAGGCGATCCAGGCGAGCCCGGGCCCGGCTGCGCAACGCATCGTCGAAGCCCCGGGATGCGAGACCAGGGCCGATCGCGATACCAAAGAGATCGTCGCGGCTCTCACCGCCGAGATCGACGATCTGAAACAGCGACGCGGCGACACCCCGAAACATATCCGGACCAGCGACCTTATCAAAACGGACAAACTCGAGGCCCTGCCGATCTGCGACGCCAACATCCGGCTCGAACCCGAGAACGGCATCCTCAGGGTCCGGATCCCTGGCCTCCCCAACAGTGCCCTCGACCGGATGCTGGCGCCGCTCCTCACGGACCTCACCGAAACCCGGACCATCTACCCCGGAACCGACCTCGGACTCGCCTACGAAATCGCAGCCGAATCACAAGAACAGGGATCATCCGATTTTAGCTGGGTTCAGGATGTTAGAGTTTACGGAGGCGACCCTAAGGAGGGTATCGTAAATTATATGTCCATTTGTACGCGCCTGTGTTCTACTCCCTTTGATGCGCCGCAATCTTGAACTCGAAGCGACAATCGTTGAGAAGTACGCGGTGGTCGAGGCTCTGGTTTCGGATGCGACGGGCCTGTCGCGCCCGACCCTTCGCAAGGGGCGCGGGGAGCTGGGATCGGGCGGCGCCGGCGGTCGGGCGCATTCGCCGTGCGGGCGCGGGGCGCCCGCGTATCGAGGCAGTCCCAGCCCGGCATCAAGAAAGCGTTGGAGAGGCTCGTTGACCCGTTGCCTTGCGGCGACCCGCAGTCGCCTTTGAGATGGACATGCAAGGGTCGGGCGAAGCTCGCCGCGGCGCTGTCGAGCGCGGTCTGGAAGGTGAGCTCGACGCCGGTGGGACGATTGCTGCACGAGCTTGGCTATCGGTTGCAATCGGTGCGCAAGAGCACCGAAGGGGCGTCGCACCCGGACCGCAACGCCCAGTTCGACCATATCAATGCGAAGGCGGATGAGTGTCTCCAGCGCGCCCGACCGGTGGTCTCTGTCGACACGAAGAAGAAGGAGCTGGTCGGGGATTTCAAGAACGCGGGGCGCGAGTGGCAGCCGAAGGGGCCCCCCGAGAAATCCATGGTCCACGACTTTCCCCAGGATGCCGCAGGCAAGGCGACCCCCTATGGCATCTATGACATGGGCCGCAACGACGCATGGGTCAGTGTTGGATGTGACCATGACACCCCTGCATTCGCGCTCGCCTCGCTTCGGCGGTGGTGGGAGGAGAGGGGCCGCAGCCGTTACCCTGAGGCTCGCGAGCTGTTCATCACTGCCGATGCGGGGGCAGCAACGGCTACCGCTTGCGCGCGTGGAAGCAGGGGCTACAGCAATGTGCCGACGACACGGGAGTGCGCGTACACGTCAGCCACTTCCCGCCCGGCACCAGCAAGTGGAACAAGATTGAGCACCGCCTGTTCTGTCACATCACGCACAATTGGCGAGGCAAGCCATTGCGACCCTTCGACACCATCGTCGATCTGATCGGCACTACGCGCACCGACGCAGGGCTTCGGGTCAGAGTTGAGCTCGACACGGGGGAGGACCCGAAAGGAGTGACGGCGACGAAGGCGGAAATGGAAGCGCTGTCTCTACATCGCAACGAGTTCCACGGTGACTGGAACTATGAACTTCATCCGCGGTGAAGTTGGAAACTTAAATTCGATCAAACTCCTTGGCCTGTCTGGAACCTGACGGTGGACAACACCTCGGCACATGTCCGATCGCACAGGCTGCATGGCCCCGTGGTTAATGCTGATAGGGTACGCCCTCCCGATTGGTGAATGTGAATACGCCGTCGACAAATGTGTCCAGAAGGTTGTCGTCAGGATAAATCACCGTATCGTCACGGGTGCGGTCGCCGACTTCAAGATAGATGATGTCCTCCTGCTCATCGTTGCGGAGCATGTGGCCGTCGCCATTGCCCGCTGGAAAGGTCGCGCACATCCCGGCCGTCATGATCCGTGAACCTGCATCGGTGATCAGGGTCGGGGTTCCCGAGACGATGTAGACGAATTCATCCTGCAACGAATGATGGTGGCGCAGTGCGGAAACCGCACCGGGTGGCAGGGTCACCATGTTGACGCCGAAATTTGTGATGCCACCATGGTTGCCGAGACGGCGTTTGTACCGATCCCGGGTACTGTCCGCAAATTGAGCCGGATAGTTGGTGCCCTTGAATCCGTCGACGTCAAAGGGGTCAAAAACGGTTGTGGGGATCTTCTTGCCGGACATTGCGCTACTTTCGATGTTTCCCATGGTATCGGCCATTGTACGCTCTTCACAACTTCTGTCAATCGTAGCGTTCCGGTCCGACGAGGCCGGCGCAATCCGACCGTTGCCGAAACCGTCGCTTGGGTCTATTTCTCGAATTGCTTTGCCAGCTTCCGCCGGAATCCATCATCATGAGTGCTATCATCGATATCCGCGCCCGCGAAATTCTCGACAGTCGCGGCAATCCGACGGTCGAGGTTGATATCCGCCTTGCCAGTGGGGCCACTGGGCGTGCCGCCGTTCCGTCGGGCGTATCGACGGGGCGGCACGAAGCAGTCGAGTTGCGAGATGGTGATATCGCCAGATATGGCGGCAAGGGCGTGCAAACCGCCGTCGAGTCCGTCAATGGAGAAATCTTCGATGCCTTGTCCGGCCGGGATGCCAGCGAACAGCATGCGCTTGATCACACGATGATCGAACTCGACGGTACGGACAACAAGTCCCGTCTCGGTGCCAACGCGATTCTCGGTGTCAGCCTAGCCGTCGCCAGAGCTGCGGCGACGGATCTTGGCGTGCCGCTTTACCGCTATCTCGGAGGCGTTGATGCCCATGTGCTGCCGACCCCGATGATGAATATCATCAATGGGGGCGCCCATGCCGGTAATCGCCTGGATTTTCAGGAATTCATGATCATGCCGACAGGAGCCGGCGGATTCGCCGATGCCGTGCGTATGGGCAGCGAGGTATTCCAGACATTACGCAAGACTCTGGCCGAGGCCGGGGAGAACACTGGCGTTGGAGACGAAGGCGGCTTCGCTCCCGATCTGCCGAATGCTGACAAGGCGTTGGAATTCGTCGTAAAGGCCATCGAGAGTGCCGGATACCGTCCCGGTGACGACATCGTGATCGCACTCGATTCCGCGGCCAGCGAATTCTTTTCGGATGGACGCTATGTTCTTGATGGCGAGGGGCAGACGCATGATGCCGAGGGCATGCAGCGGCTCTACGACCAACTTTGCGCTCTCTATCCGATCGCATCGATCGAAGATCCGCTAGCCGAGGATGACTGGGACGGGTATGCCGCCATGACCGGAACGTTCGGAGCCCGGATACAGATCGTCGGCGACGATCTTTTCGCCACCAACCCGTCTCGCCTGTGCAAGGGAATCGATATGGGAGCTTGCAATGCCGTGTTGATCAAATGCAACCAGATTGGAACTCTGACGGAAACTCTGGATTGCATCGCGACGGCGCGTAACGCGGGTTACAGGACCGTGATTTCGCATCGGTCAGGCGAGACCGAGGATACGACCATTGCCGATCTGGCTGTGGCGGTTAATGCCGGTCAAATCAAGACCGGGTCGCTCGCGCGGTCGGAGCGCACCGCGAAATACAATCGCCTGATTCGTATCGCGGAGGAACTCGACGGGGTGGCGCGTTACGCCGGCTGGTCGGTGTTGCCTGGCCGAACCGGTCGGCCTGTCATGGCGTAACGGTACAGCAAGGATCGCGACAAGGAATTCGCCCGGTTGGCGGCCGGTCCGACCGCGACCCGCATGCCCGGCACACCGCGCACGGTCTTGAGATACGGCACCGCAGAGCCCAGCGCTTCCGGCGGATCGAACAGCACCCGGTCGCCGGGCTCCGGGTCCTCGCCGAACAGCGGGAAGGCGGCATAGCCCCAGGGCTTCGTCCGATCAGCTCGCATTGACATGCACGCGCGAGACGGCGGCTAGCCAGCGCGCCGCCAGCGCGATCATCACCGCCAGGCTGACATGGCGGCGGCGCAGATTGGCGGCGCGCAGACCGAAGTTCGGGCGCTGCGCTGTCACTGCCCGTTTCCAGGCGGCGGTCCGCCGTTTCCGACTGGCTGCCGTCCAAGAAGCTCGGCGAGCGTCGCCTCGACGTCCGGCGTCCGGTCGGGAGCCCCAGCGGCGACCGCGCGGGCCGGGAGAAGGACAACGCCATGATGGTGCGCCACCCCTTCCAGCGCCGCGCCCCAGGCGCGCACCTCATCGGCCTTCCGGCCTTCCGCCGCGGCGCGGATCGTGTATGCGGCGGTCATCTCGATGCGGACCGAGGCAATGCCCGGCGCCTCGGGCGCGGCAAGCCGCACCGTGGAGACGGGCGATGCCGGGATCGGCGACGGCGCGGATACGGCGGTGGCCGCATGACCCGCCGCATAGTCCCGCTGGCCGTGCTGGCGTTGCTCGCCGTCCTGTGGTCCGGCGCGGCCTCGGCGCAGTCCTGCACCGGGCGCTTCGTCAACCCGATCTCGGACGTGTGTTGGGAATGCCTCTTTCCCATCACGATCGGCCCGATCCGGATCGGCAGCGCCTCGGGCGCGCCGGATACGCCCAACCCGTCCTCGACGATCTGCCTCTGCGGCTCGCCCATTCCCCGCATCGGCCTCTCGCTCGGAGTCTGGGAGCCGGCGCGGCTGATGGACGTGACGCGGACGCCCTGGTGCTTCCCCAACCTGGGCGGGCTCAGCATCGATCCGGGCCTGCATGCCGCGAGCGGGCGCACCGGGTCGTCGGGCGGCGACGGCGCCAAGGGCTCGGTCTGGCACGCGCACTACTACATGTATCCCCTGCTGTCGTGGATCGGCGTCCTGCTCGACCTCGGCTGCCTGGAGGGCGGCGGGCTCGACATCGCCTGGACCTCGGAGCTCGATCCCGCCTGGCTCGACGACGAGCTCTCGTTCCTGCTCAACCCGGAAGCCGCGCTGTTCGCCGACCTGCCCGCGCAGGCGGCCTGCGCCGCGGCCTCGGCCGGGCTGCCGCTCGATCCGATGTTCTGGTGCGCGGGCTGCCAGAGGGGCATGTACTCGCTGACCGGCAACATCGCCGCCCATGTCGGCGGCGTGCAGGCGTCGCTGCTCGCGGCCCAGCGCCTGGTCTACCGGCTCCACCGCGCCGGGATCGCCTGGGGGACGTCGGGATCGGCCGCGCTCTGCGCGCGCTACCCGATGCCGGTGATGAGGAAATCGCAGTACCGTTGGCAGATGACCGAGCCGGTGCCGGCGACCTCGCCCATGACCGGCTGCAACCCGACGGGACGGTCCTCGGTGCTCTGGGAATCTTTACGCGAATTGCCGGTCGCGGGCGAGGACTTCGGCTACCTGCTGTGGCGGAAACGGATCTGCTGTTTCCTATCAATTTGTTGAAAAATAATAATAAATTTCGCGTGAAAAACAGGGCGATGATGCGAGTTCGGAAAGGTCTTGTCGCGGTGTTCCTGGTGCCTTCGCTCCTGGCGGCAGGTCCTCGCGATCCTGTCCGCGCGGACGACACGGGTACGGCAAGTTCCGATGCCGATGCGGCTTGGCTGGTCGAGGAAGTGCTGCGCTAGGCGGGGGACGACGGGGAGTCGCTCGGCGCGTGGACCCGCTCGATCCTCGATCGCGCCCTGGACCGGGCCGGCGACACGGCCCGGCAGACTGCCCCCCGGATCGACCGCAGGGTCCGCCGATCCCCTCCCGGCCGAACGCCATGCGGCCCGGATTGCGGCCGGCGCGGCGGAAGTCCTGATCTTCACCAGCCTGTCGGTGCCTGCCGCGAGCTGGCGGCAATGGGCGCGCGAGGCGGCCCGGAGCGGCGCGCCTCTGGTGCTGCGCGGCGTTGCGGGGGATGGGCTCCGTGCCACCGTCAAGCGGATCGGGGAACGCCTCGGCGGCGCGAAGGCGGGCGTCGCCATCGACCCGCCCCTGTTCCGCTTGTTCGGCGTCGAGCGGGTGCCTGCCGTGGTCGTCGTGCCGCCATGCCGGAGTCGGGGCTGCACCGACGACCCGGCCCCGCCCCACGACCGGGTCACCGGGAACATCGGACTGGCGGCGGCGCTCGAAGCCGTCGCCGGGCGAAGGCGCGGTCGGCCGCGACATCGCCCGGCGTCATCTGCGACGGCTGAGAGGGGAAGAGCGGCGATGACGGAACGATCCGATGTTTCCCGCGATCGCATCGAGATCGCGCTGGACCGCCATGTTCGTGCTGGTCTGCCTGGTGCTGTGGGTGGTCTCCGGGATGGCGGCAAAGGCCGACCCCGGATCGGGGTCCGGCGCAGGTGATCCCAAGGCCGCGGCGCGCGCCATCGGCAATGCGGGCAATGCGGCGGCGCGGACGATCGCGCGCTTCCTCCAACGCGGCGGAGGTGCCGGGCTATGCCGGCACGAATGTGCCGGAACGCAGCATCGGCGCGAGCCGCCTCCAGGACGAGGGCCGCGCCCGTCTCGCCGATCCGGACGACCCCGACGGCACGGGAGGGCGGGCGGTGGTCGAAGGCGTGACGAGCCGTCCCGCGGCGCGCGTGCCAGCGAGCGATCCGCTGGTGCGGCACTCGGAGAATGTCGCGGTCTCGCCGCAGTCCTCGGCCCACGGCGCCGACGGGTTGGCGTCGGGCAGTATCGCGGACCTCGACGAAGCCGGGGACGGCGGGTCCTGCGGCTCGGTGCGGTACTGCGTCGGCGCCGGCTGCGAGAGCGTCGGTTCGCAGGCGAACACCGGGTTCGTCGAGGCCACGACGCGGCTCAACATGGCGCTGGATCTGGGCGGCGAGGAGTTCGACCGGGACGACATGCGCTTCTTCACCGGCCAGCACCGGGCCTGCCACATCAAGCTGTTCGGGCTCGCCAACTGCTCCACTTCGGAGAGGGATCTGGCGGAGGATCGCAACGCCGGCAACACCTACTATCTCTGCAAATACTGCTCGAAGCGCACCTTTTTCGGCCTCTGCATCCGCCGCTCGCGCGCCTGGTGTGTGTTCGGCTCCAAGCTCGGGCGCATCCTGCAGCAGCAGGGGCGGGCGTAGCTCGGCATCGGTTGGTCGAGCTGCCGCGGGCTCACCGTGGCCGATTCCGAGCATGTTTGAGCGGGCATGGGGTTTTCTTTAGGTTTGCCAAGCAGTGCCAGTAGGGCCCTATTGTCCCTCTTGTGTTTGGCTTGGCTACCATTCTTGTCGGGTTTGTCTGCATCAGCATCGAATATGACATAGGTCGGGATTCTCATCTGCCTTGCGATGACCAGTGGCTGAAGCAGCTCGCTCTTGCCGTTTACGGCTACGATGTGACAGCCCAAGCGTCGGAATTCGTCCGCTTTGTCGAGGAGATTGAGATACGACGTTAGATAAGCGATATCCTCTAGCCCTTCGACGAGGATAAGTCTACGCGTGAAAAACATTTCGTTGAGAGAAGGCTGCAAGGCTTGATGAATCTTCACCAGCAATCCTTCCGGCTTGGCTGGTTCATCGCCCGTCGTTGCGGCAACAGCCTGGGTGATTTCCCTGAATGACACGTGGGCTACCACAGAGCATTGATGACCAGGGTCCTTACGAATCATTCGGACATCTTCGAATCCCTGACCGGAGACAAATCTCGGATCGTGAGTCGACACAATGACCTGAGCATTGCCCAGACTGAGAGTGTTCAGAATCGCGGCTAGGTGCCGAGCTTGTGGCGGATGTTGATAGAGTTCAGGCTCCTCGCAGGCGAGGATAAGCGTAGGCCCTGCGGCATCATCGGTCCCGGCGAGTTCTTGTAGTAACGCAAGTAAATAGGATCGCTGAAGCCCATGACCGAACCGCGCAAGCTCTCCTTCGAAGTCGCCTTCGCCGGCTAGAATATGCGCCAATGGCTCCTCGACACGCACGGACTTCTCAGGATCCTGTTTCCATTGAAGGCGTAAACGCGCATCAGGATGCGCCCACTCGGAGATCCGAATCTGGAGCGCAGACGATATATCGTCGAGGATAGTTTGGTTGCCGTCGAGAAGCTGTTGATATCTCTCCCGCATCTGCGTGCGCAGCGTCTCTATCTCGTCGGCGAAATTGGTCTTTGACCTTACGGTGCGGGCGAGCAGCTTGCCTAGAGCTGAATTCCGCGCCTCCACCTGTTCGGAAGACGCATCCTTGACGGCTGGGACATACACCCACTGGACGTGCCTTGAGAGACGGTTCATTCCTCTGGAAAAGCCGTAGAACTGATCCTCGCTGGGGATGAGTTCACATTCATCCGGCCGTTCAGCTTCGAACTTGCGAAGACTCGTTTTCATGGCGTCCTTGGTTCCTGGCGCCGGTAATTCCGCGTATGTATCGCGGATCTTGTTATAAATGCCCTTTAGCTCTCCAACCTTCTTACCATCGTCGAGAGCCTCGAAGAACGGGCTCGCCGCCTTCATACCGAGACGCTGCCCGTACTGTTTCACCTGAGCCTTGCCGGTTGCTTCGTCGAATGTGGCAGCCGCCGTCACGACAAGCTGCCCCTGCCGAACATAGTCGGAGAAGTCCCCTTGGGCTCCCTCGCTCAAGTCGCCAAACGTGACTGTGATTCTGATCGGAACTGAAGTGTTCTTGCAGTGAAAATCTTCCTGGCTCGGTTGACTGAAATCGGTGGGTAGATTTTCAGTTTCGCGGAAGAAGACATTCAAGGCCGTTAGGACTGTCGACTTTCCGGCACCATTCGGACCAACCAGACAAGCGTATCTATTGAACGGAACAGTTGCGTCTTCGAATGAACGAAAGTTCTCTATGCGGACAGATTCAATCCTCATTTCTCCAGTCCGATCCTACGCTGAAGCAAGCTCTTCACTACCTGCTGGCTCAAGCGACAACTGCTGCCCGCCGAGACCCTCGAAGAGCTGCTCTCGGCAGGTGAAAACAATCACCTGGACGTTTCGGGCGGCCATGTTGAGGATGTCGAAGATCCTCTCCATCCGCCGGTCGTCGGAAAACACAAGGGCGTCGTCAAGCACGACAGTTGCCGGGTGCCCCTGCTCGACCAGCATCTCAGCGAAGGCAAGGCGGACGAGTACGGCGATCTGCTCCTGGGTTCCCATGCTAAGGTGATTGAATGCTTCCTCGTATCCGGCCTCTCTCACAACCCCGGCGATGTGAAGGTTCTCGTCGATGCGGATGTCGGCGCCGGAGAACAGGAGCTGAAGATATGGGCGAACCCGCTTCAGCACGGGCGACAAGTATTGTTCCTTCGCTTCTTGCTCGGCACTGCGCAACGTCGATAGCAGGAGGCTGAGGACTTCAACCTCGCGGTTCTGCCGGCACTCTTCCTCCTCGGCAAGCTCCAGTTCACGAGCCTGTCGTTCTATGGTCTCGTCGAGACCGGCGCCTTCGGCGGCCTCGACGCGCGACTTGAGGCCGGCGATCCGTTCCCTCGTATTGGATCGCTTGTCCCGTCTCCCTTGCAGCGCCTTTTCGAGACGACCGATACGCGCCTCCAATTGTGGCAAGGTCTCATCGCTGCGCTGCCCCTCAAGACGTGCAACCATGGTTTCCTGCTCGGACAGGCCGGTACGTGCTGCTTCGATGCCGGACTGAAGTTCATCGTCCGAACGGCGCTCTTCCTCCTGCGCAACCTCGACCTGGAGCCTCTTCAGGCGCTCCGCGCTTTCGTCGTACCGGCCCTGAAGATTGGCGATTTTCGTTTTCAGGTCGCTCAGGGTGTCTTCCGGTCCCCTCAACGCAGCGCGCGTCGTATTGAGCATGCTGCGCGCCTCGTCCGCCTGCCCCTGAGCCGTTCGCAAAGCCGTCTCAGCATCTCCACGGGCCGGCAGCTCCCGCAGGTCCAAATCGTTTATCTCCCTTTTCAGAGCCTGGCGCAGCCCCGCGATGTAGTCGGCGAGCGCCTGTGCCCCGGCCTCGTAGTCGACCGTCGCGGGGGCGTACAACTCGGTCCCCTGCCGAGCAAGTTCCGCCTCCCGCAGCAGCTTCTGGCGCCTGGTGTTTTGATCTTCAGCGTCGGTGACGGACTTGGCGCCGACATCCTCCAATGCTTCTCGTAGCGCCGTTTCGGCATCGCGCCGTTGGCGAAGAAGCTTGTCACGGTCCTTGATCGCGGGCTCGACCGTGATGCGGCCGCGGTCGGGAACTGTGATGGTGACTGACTCGACGGACTGGATAAACCGGCGATCGCCGGTTAGCGGCTCCCCATCTACATCGATGCCGGAAATTCCGTCCTCGGTCATGTCGAACGATACGAGAGTTGCCGCTGCATTGAGGCGGCCTCGAATGGTCTCCAGTCCTTGCGCGGCTTGGCGTATCCCTTCAATAGCTTCATCCGTAACCAGTATGGCGGCAGTGGCCTGCTGGGCCTCGCGCTGAAGATTTTCGGCAGCCTCGGCTTTCTCGTATCGTCCCTCGAGATCACGGAGTCTGACCTGACGCTCTGCGGCGCTCAATACGCGGCGATGCCGGGATACCGCTTCGTCGGCCTTGGTAACGGTTGCTTCCGACTGGCGCACACCGCCACGCAATGCATCGACCTTGGATCGCGCCTCCTTTTCCTGCTCACGTGCTTCGGTCAGCCGTAATCCGGTCGTTCCGAGAGCTGCTTTCTCAGTCTCGACGTCGGCCTTCAACCGCTCCCGGGTCCTTGCCGCCTGCGCGGCCTGTTCAAGTGTGCGCTTCCTGAGCTCCCGATCGGTGCAGGCCGCCATTATGCGGGCCTCCAGTTCGGCGAGTTGGCTATGGCGCTGCCGCGCCTCGTCAAGCTCCTTCCGATCTGCCTGATCCCGGTCGCCAGCGGAAAGCCCCTCGAGGGTCTCCTCAGCGTCTTCGAGATCCACCAACGTTTGTGTCAGGTCCTCCCGTCGGGTGCGTAGGGCGCCTAGTTCTCGGCGAAGCGTGTTGACCCGGTCGATCAGCTCCTTGTATACGCCGCGCGGCCGGTTGGTTGTCGAAGTCACCAGCTCGCCGAGCTGGTTCTCGATGGCCTTCGGCAGCGCGCGCCCCCGGCGACCTCCCAGGACAGTGCCGACCTCCGATTCCAGAGCGCTGTGAAGGCTTGAGCGGGCGCTATCCGGAAGATCGAGCGCGCCAAAGGACTGCCCCTGCTGCACCCACAGGACATTCCACATCCCAAGCGTTTCAGGCTTCGCTCCTGTCTTGCCAGGCTCATGGAAGTCGAGAAGCTCGCGAAGCGTGTCTTCCGCGGTATCGCCCTCCAAAGTTCGTCCGTCGGGACAGGAGAGACGGGCATAGGGCTTCTTGATGAAGCGCTTCGTGACCCGATAGAGGCCGTCATCGAGATCAATTGCCAGTTCGACCACCGGGGCAGCCTGGTTCCGATCGTTTTGCAACGCCATGATGGGCTGGGCCTTAGAACTGTATTTCTCGAAGAGGACTGCGCGAAGCGCATCGAGCAACGTCGATTTGCCCATCTCATTCGCACCGACAACGACGTTGAGGCCATCCTCGACGCCATCCAGGCGCGTCGGGGAAGTGAATTTCTTGAACTGGTTGACGGCGAGAGATCGGATTTTCATCGCTCGTCAGCCTGCAGCTTCATGTGCTCGACAAAGAGACGCTCAAGCGCAGCGGCGGCGATGTCGCCATCCCCTTCACCCTCATCGGCCAATCGCTTCAATTGTTCGGCCGCCGTGCGCACGAAACCGCCGCGATCAATTCGATCCAGGTCTTCGGCCGTCGGCTTCGCGAACAAGCGGCGATCATCCACGCGCATGAAACAGAGCGCGGCCGATACCCCGTCCACGATCTGCTCCTGGAAGTATTGACGGGCCTCCAATGACAGCGCGCCTTCTACGCCCAGATGGACAAGAACCCTATCCAGCTCGTCAGCGGTGTCGCGCACCTTCTCGACAAGATGGTCGATGTCGGCATGGCTACCGATCTGTTCCGAAAGCCTAACCCAGTTGTACTGTCCCGTCGGGATGCTAGCCACGGCCGGGACCGCATTCGGTCCCTCGATCTCAACGAGCAATGCCTGACCACCGCCGACCACATCAAAGGCGTCGATTTCGGGCGTGCCACTGTACCAGCATCGGTCATTGATCTGCCTCTGCCCATGCCAGTCGCCCAACGCGAGGTAAGAGAGTCCGGCAAGACACGGTCGGTCGGGAGCGATGAAATTGGGAACATCTCTGTCGTCAGAGCCGAATCCCCTGACGGTGCCGTGAGCCAGCCCAACTCGAATGAGACCTTCGGGCAAGTCCACGTCGTCCATGTAGGACGTGAGATCGTCGAGCGTCCGGCGATGAAACAGCGGTGCTGGCAAGAGGACAAAATCCTCGTTCTCAACCACCACCGGCTCGGGCACGATATGCGCGCTTACATTCTCGGGTAAACCCTTGCGGAGGAGCTGATCCCAGAGTCCGTTGGGGCGGTGTGGATCATGATTGCCCGGCAACAGATGCCAGCGGACACTTGAAAATCCGCGCATCCGTTCCAAGGGTTGGTTGAGCGAACGCGGTGACAGCGCCTCCATGTCATAGACGTCGCCCGCGACCAGTACGTGGGTGGCCCCGTGCTCCCCGGCGAGTTCACCCAGCCGCGATATGGACCGCAGACGAGCTTCCTGGAGAAGTCCCATCGTCGCATTGTCGACAAAGCGGAAGACTTTCCCGATCTGCCAGTCCGACGTATGGATGAACTTGACGGTCATTGATCGTCCCCTATGCGATCCGGCGGATCGCCCGCTGCGACCCAACACTCATGCTGATCTTGCTCGTTCTTTCGTCACTGCTTTCCTCGGCAGCGTGTGCATTGGTGATAGTCGGCTCCGCCGCCAATCGCCGCCTCCACTCCGCTAAGACATTCGGCTCAACACCGAGCGCCAGCGCGGCCGCTTCGTCGATGATCCGCCGGACTTCGCATTCCTCGGCCTGCCTCATGGGAAGCAATTCCAGGCCGCAGACTTGATCGAAGGCGATCCGCAAGGAATCATATGCCGGATTGTCCGATTTCGGAATTCGGATTTCCCGAAGGTGCTCAAGCTGCCATGTCGGATAGGTCAACGTTTGCGCCCGGCGATTGAGCAGCATCAGCCGCACGGGCGTCGAGTTCCACCAGGCGGCAAGCGCTTTCTGCCTGTCTTCGTCGGATACCGCGATGGGCACCCACCAGCCGAACGAGGGTTGCGCCGTCCATACGCCCGTCAATCTCCCGCTCACCGTGTTGAGACGCATGGGAACCAGGAGATGGCTTCGCCGCGTTCGGCTCAGCTCGATCCAGCGGTCCATGTTTCGCCTTGGGCGACGTCTCGGGACATACCAAACATCGGGCTCGCCCAACATGGTGCGGCGCAAGTCGCCGCTCACTGAATGAAATCCGGGTATCGCTCCAGAACCATCCGGCTCGCCGATCTCGTAGGCGTCTTGTACGCTTCGGCCGTCTGGACCAATCGCATGACGGAGCCCAGCGGGTTCCAACAGCGCATTGTGATCCAGCTCCCATGCGGCCTGCGCGAGCGCACCGTCGAACCACTGAGCCGGAGTCCAGTTCCCGTCGCACACGCGGTCTGCGGGCCAGTGGTGAACATTGCCCCAGCGGCCGGGGTTGCCGGAAAGGATGGCATCCGCCGCCTCTATCGCTTCTTCAACGCTATCCGGCATGACGCGGAGCGACACGAACTCCGTCGACGGTCGCTCGCCTTGCGGGCGGCGTCGGCAGACCAGCAGGCATTCGTGAATGCTGGTGTTCTCCGAAAAGTTGATCCGCTTCGGATCGTGCGTCGTCACGATCCGTTCGACGTGGAAGCGCTCTGCGAGAAAGCGGCGTTCGTCGACACCTGATGCCCCGGTGCAGGCGGTGGCCGGAATCACCTTGGCCAGCACGCCCCGGTCGGTTCGCAGTAACTGGTCGGCGAGCGGAGTGAAGAACGTTCGGACGCTGTTGGTCGTGATGACCCGCCCCGCTGCCGGATCGCGCGCCAGGAGCCGGTCCCGGATGTCGAGTTCGTGCCGCTGCATGGCCTTGATGGCCAAGGCGCCGAATTTCCGGCTTCGCTTCCGGTTGTCGGTAAACGGCGCGTTCATGATCACCGCGTCGAGATCGTGCAAGGGAAACCGGATCCGTTCGCTCTCGCTGACCTGCGCCGCGTCGAGGGATTCGAGCGACCGTCGTGCCGACGTCATCGAGTGCAAATCCAGCGCGTCGCCGGCTGCGGTGAGGATTTCCAGCGATCCCGCCTTCGGCGAGTCGTCGCCCCGCGGACCATGAGGCATGGTGGCGAGGTTCATGCGCGCGTAGTCAACGGTCGGGGCGCCCAGGGTCATGTTGCATGCCGCGAGCTGAACACCGTGCTGGTTGATATCGAGGCCGCAGAGCACATCCTCCACGAGCCGCTTGTGCAGGGCCTTTCGATCCCCGTTGTTCATCTCCCTCGCATCGCCAACCCGCGCCTTGATGGTCTGGAGCGCCGCCATGAGCAGCGTCCCGGTCCCGCACGCGGGGTCGATGATCCGGAGTCTCGCGACCGATTCCGAGTCCGACCAGTCAGTGAAATCGACCCCGAACGCAAGCCGCGCCAGCATCACCGCCGACAGGTTGTTCGTATAGAACGCCCCGTCGCTCTTCGCCGAGCCGAGGATGCGGTGGTAAAGCGGCCCCGCGTGGTCGTAGCCGAGATCGCTCAGGCGATCGGCGACGCGGTTGGCGCACTCCGCCACCATGCGGATGGCGTCGTCGATCGCCTGGCCTTCAGGCAAGGCTCCGAGCACCGCGAGCGCGGGACGGAACACGGGCGCGTAGTCCTTTTCGAGGATCGACTCCCACGCGACTTCGAGAACCTCCCGGGGGTGTCTCGCCCCCGCAACCTTGTCGAGCCGCACGATGGTCCGCATTTCCGGCTCGTCGCGCAGGCGGCGCTGGAGGAGACAGGCGTTGCAGAGCATGAGTGCGGCGACCGTGCATATCCCCTTCGCGCCGCCATCGTCTTCCGGCGCGAGGTCGAGAGCTGCCGCCAGCGGACCTTCCATTTCTTCGTCCTGGAGCACCGTGCTGGCGCGCCGGACCGCGTCAGCGATTTCATCGGCGACAAGCTGGCCGGGCTTGCCAAGTCCCGACGCTGCCGCGACATGCGCGTAAATCCCCTGCTCGGCTTCCTTCAGGTCGAGTTCGCGCTGGATATGCTCGCCCCCGGTTTCGTGGGCCGTGCCGCCGCCCGAATCTCCCGGAGCGTTCGCCGTGGCCTGTTCATAGACCTTGATGAAGTTGGCAGGAGACTCCGCGAGGCGCCCGTCATGGGCCTGGAGCGCCCGCAGCACCCGCCCGACGGTCCTGTAGCCTTCCGTGCCGCGCTCAAGCGCCGCCGCGACATCCTGGCCCGGTTCGACGACGACAGGAATGATGATGTAGCCGAAGCGCTTGCCCGGCGCCTTTCTCATGACGCGCCCGACGGCCTGGACGACATCGACCTGGCTGTCCCGGGGATCGAGGAAGGCAACGGCGTCGAGCGACGGAACATCCACGCCCTCGGTGAAAAGCTTGACGTTGCAGACCACCCGGCATTCCCCGTCGGCGACGGCATGGGCAAGCGCCCGCAGTTCCTGGTTGCGTTGAAGCGCGCTCGCAGACGCATCGAGGTGCCGGGCAACGACCTTCATCGCCCGGCCCGCCTGCATCTGCCGCGTGGTGGCCCTCAGGACCTCGCTCTCCATGAGCGCTTCCGCATACCACTTCGAGCGCAGGATGCTGTTCGCGAACGCCATGGTGCGCGGGATCTGGCCGGGCTGCTCCAGCGACTTCCCCTCCGTCACCCCGTTTACCGCCAAGGAAACGCCGAGCACGCGCGTCATGTCGTTGGTGGTCGGGGACTGCTTGCGCGTCGGCGATCGGTCGAGCCCTTCCAGCCGCCGCCGCAAGCCCGGCGTCACGCTTCCCTCGCTGACCCCGAGAACGATCACCCGGTAGTCGGAGAGCATCTGGTGGTCCACCGCCTTGGCGAACGGAAGCCGGTGAAGCTCCGGCCCGTAGACCTCGTAGTCGCCCATGTCGACGACGGCGACCCCCTGTTCGGCGAGCTTGCTCCTGGACCGCTCGGTGTAGAGCCGCGGCGTGGCCGTCATGTAGAGGCGCTTGCGGGCGCGCAGCCGCGCGTTGTCGTGGAATTCCTGAAAATCGACCTTTCGGCCGCCACTCGGCCTGCGGCCCTCCAGTACCGCTCCGGTCGTGCGATGCGCTTCGTCGGCGATGGCCAGATCGAACGCCGGTGCGCCATGAAGCGCCTGGGCTTCGGTCACTCGTCCCAGAGAATGGTAGGTGCAAAATACGACGCAGGTGCCCGCGTCGCCGTGGCCATCGAGCGATCGCGCGATCTCGGCAGGGTCGGTCGTCACCGGGCACTCAAGCTCGGAGACCCGGATGTCCTCGGTCTCGTTGCGTCCCCCGGCCGTCGGGTCCGAACACACGACGATGCACTTGAGCCGGCGCGTCGTCTGCCGGAGCCATTCGCGTCGCGTCTGCGAGACCAGCGCGATGGTCGGGGCGGCGAAGAGAATGCGCTGCCCGTCACCGACGATCTGCTCGGCGATGCGAAGCGAGGTGAACGTCTTGCCGGTGCCGCACGCCATGATGAGTCGGCCCCGGTCGTGGTTGGCAAGCCCGGTGACGGCGTCCTCGATCGCCTCCACCTGAAGGGGCCACGGCTCCTGAACGGGCCGCTTCGCGTCCTGCTCCTCGACCTGGACATCGAGATATTCGCGGAAGTCGATCTGGGTGACCTGCCGATGGGGATCGCCCGCTCCGCGTTCGGTCCCCATCGGCAGGTTGCCACGATCCACCGCAGGCGGAAGATCTCTTGCTGGGAACCGCCAAGAAATTTGTCGATCTCGCCCTTGCCGAGGATGTGCCGGTCCTCGTAGCACTTGCACTGGATGGCGACCCACTCGCCCGAGTTTCGCCGCGCCACGAGGTCGACCCCGATGTCGCGGCCGTCGAGGCCGGTCAACGCCTCGCGTTCGGGCCAGTCGGGCCAGCGCCAGATCCCGGCGATCTCGAATTCGGGCTGCTGAAGCGCGATGCGCATGAACAACTGCTCGAACCAACGCCCCTTCTCGGACTCGTCCCTGCTCTCCTCGCGGATGCGCTCGAGGATGACGCGCCCGCTCGGCCGTCCCGCGAGATCGAGATTCATCTGTGCGGGCGTCATGACATGGACTTTCGGCGCTTCTCGAGCTCGGTAGCGGCGTGCCCCGGATGGCGTAGGGCAACGATCCCGGACCGTTCTTCGCGACCGGTGTCAACAGCTTCGACAGCATGCTTCGACATAGACCGGCGACCTTGGAGCAGCGCGTCACTTATGATGCGTGTGAAGGCTTCGGTGGTGCCGCTCATGCCGCCGTCCAGGGATCGACAACCTCGATGGCCATGTCCTTGAAGTCCCGGACGTTGCGCGTCGCCACCGCCATGCCGCGGGACAGGGCGATCGCCGCGATCTGGCAGTCCGCCGGCGCGACGGGACGTCCGGCCGCGCGCCGCGCGGCGGCAATTTCCGCATAGGCGCGCGCCGCCGCGCTGTCGAACGGCAGCACCCGATCCTCGAAGGCGTCGCGCAGCATCGCCTCGATATCCGAGACCAAGGTTTCCCGGCGCCGGCCCTCGGGCAGGATGGCGGCGCCGTAGCGCAGCTCCGCCTCGCCGACCGCCGAGAAGAACAGATCCTCCAGAGGACAGGCGGCGACCCACGCTGCGACGGCGGGATCGGGCGACTTGCGCATCAGTTCGGACACGGCGTTGGTGTCTAACAACACGGTCATGGTCGCAGGCTCAATCGAAGGACGGCGGCTCGCGCCCGGGTTCGCGCGGCGGCAACTCCAGGTTCACGCCTTTGGCCGGCCCGAAATGCGAGCGGATGACGCTCGCGAGGTCCCGCGAACGCGGCTTGCGTCCCACGGCATCGCGCAGAATCAGCCGCGCCTCCTCTTCCATCGAGCGGTGGTGTTCGGCGGCGCGCACGCGCAGGCGCGTCTTCACGTCGTCGTCGAGGTTGCGGATCGTGATACTCGCCAAGGCCAAGCCCTCCGTTCTTCCGGAACCCCAATCTATACCCCGATTGCGATGCTATCAAGACGCTGGAGCGATTGTAATGGCCGGCAACGCCGATGCGGTGTCAGCTCGCCCCGGTGATCCTTTCAGACGAACGGTCGCCCGGAGCGCGGCGAGAGCCGGATCGGCTCCCGCGCGCTGACGCATGACCCCGGCCCGGCGGCAGCGCCGACAGCGGTTATGTCAGGGTTGTTCCTATCCCGTAAGCCGGCACGACCGCCTCCGCTCGTCTGCACCCACGCAGCGCCGTCCGCCGCCAAGAGGAAAGGCCAAGCCGATAGCGGGGCGGCGGTCGGGGCTCCGGCGAGAGGGGCGCGGCCGCCGTTCCCTGACAATCGGCACGATGGAGACGGCACGATGAATACAGCCATGGCGATGCCCGGCAACACGGCGTCCACCTTTCTCACCTACCTCTTCGGCAGCGGCCTCGAAGACGACCGCTACGTCGTCGAGCGCTTTCGCACATTCGCCCACGGCGACATTCGCCCGGTCCGGCCCGAGGCGTCCCTGGATCGGGGTCCGGGGCAGGCGAAGGCGAAGGGCCGGCGCAGGGCGAAGCGCGTAACCGCCACCCTGAACGAGGTTCGGGAGATGCGTCCGGCGCGCACCGAGATCATCGTCTGCACGGGCCTGCGCACCAGGGGCGGTCAACAGCTGTGGGGCGACCTCGCCACGTCCCTGTTCCACCACCGCAGGCAGAAGGGCTGAGCGGCGCTCTCCGAGGACGTCCCGCCGGCCCTGCGCCGGCGGGACGTCCCTCGCGTCCGGATTGCAACCCCGACAGGAGAACGCCGCCATGGCCTATCGAGACCCGGAGGTCCAACGCCAACGCGACCGCGAGCGTTTCCGGCGCCGCACCGCCGAGCGCCGTGCCCGAGGCTTGTGTCCGCGCTGCGGCGACCGCCCTCCCGCGACCGACCGGACCGTCTACGTGCCGTGCGCGGACAAGCGCAACCGGACCGGCCGCGCCCGTGACGCCAGGCTGCGGGCGGAGGGCAAGCCGCGCCGGGACCCGGAAAGAGCGCGGGCCGCCGAGCGCCGTGAGGCAGACTTGTGCGCCCGCTGCGGCAAGGCGTCGTCCGCGCCGGAGCGCTCCATGTGCGAGCCATGCATCGAGAAACGATGGGCGGCCGATCGGGCGCGCTATGAAGCGGCCAGGGCGGCCGGCAGGCTCTACGGCGGGCGCGACCCGGAGGCCAAGCGCCGCAGCGCCCGCGCCAGCAGCAGCAAGCGGGATCGCGCGCGCCGTGAGGCCGGCCTGTGCACACGGTGCGGTCACCGGCCTCCCGTCGAGGGCGGCACGGTCTGCCAGCCCTGCCGGGTGGCGCGACAGGCGGCTGAACGCGAACGCTATGCCGCGCGCCGGGCGGCCGGTCTCTGCGTCGCCTGCGGGGGGACCGTCCTCGACGGCAACGCCCACTGCGGCCCGTGCGCCGTGCTCGACGAGGAACGCCGCGACCGGGAGGCGAAGAATGCTGCCGCCCGCCGGCGCTACGCCGAACGGCGCGCGGCGGGGCGCTGCACCGACTGCGGCGAGCCCTCGCAGGGGGCCAGCCGGTGCGATGCGTGCGCCCGCCGCTCCTACGAACGCTCGGACCACTTCCGCGGGATGCCGCTCTGGCCGCCCAGCTTCGCGGTGTTCCTGCGCGAGACCGACGAATGCCTCGCCACCTTCGACGACGAGATGGAGGCCGTCGCCTGGCTCGCCTTCGAGAAGCTCGACAGGAACGCGGTCGAGATCGTCCGGGACACCAGCCCGCTCGCAACCCTGGCCGCCTGGGAATGAGCCGGCGGCCGGAGTGGCATCGACCTGCGGTCCCGCCTCCGGGGCGCCGGTCCGGGAGAGGAAGAGGAAGGCGGATTCCGGGCGAGCGCCCGGGAGGGTCGCGGGAGCGGGTCCCGCGGCCGGATGCCCGGGCGCAGTCAACGGAGACGCCCGATGTTCGATTGCGACCATGACACCGAAACCGACCTCGAGACCCCGACCGACAGCGATCTCCTCGCCGCGGCCGGGCTCGATCCCAGAGCCATCCGCGAGATCCTCTCGGGCCGCGACGGCGCAGGAGAGTGAGAGGGAAGCGGGAGAAGGGTGAACGGGAGGGGTTGGAGAGAGTTCGGTCCCGTCCGTTCACAACCCATCGTCATCATCCAGACCTGAAGGAGCATCGCCATGAGCTTCGGACTGAACCGCGTCGAACTGATCGGCCGCCTCGGCGCCGACGTCACCGTCAATCATCTCGCATCGGGGGGCCGCGTGGCCAACATGAGCATCGCTACCGACAAGGGGTATATCGATCGCAATTCCGGCAACCGGGTGGACAGGACCGAGTGGCACCGCGTCGTCACCTTCCAGGACGGGCTGATCGACATGCTGGAACGGCACGCGAGGAAGGGCCGGCTGGTCCACGCCGAGGGCAAGCTGCAGACCCGGCGCTGGAAGAAGGACGGCGAGGACTCGGACCGCTTCTCGACCGAGATCCTGGTCGTGCCCGGCCACCGGGTGCAGTTCCTCGACAAGCCGGCCGGCGCCAACGGTGCGCAGGCCGCGGCGGCGCCGGCGTCCGTGAACGGCGAGGCCGTGCCATCCGGCGGCGTCCCGGCCCAGGGCGATGACCTGGGCGCGGACGAGATCCCGTTCTGAGCCGTCGCTTCCATCTTCCTCCACTTCAGGCCGGCGCCTCGTGCGTCGGCCTTTTTCTTTGCTGCGGGACCGGAGCGAGGCTCGTCCGGCCGTCGCACGACCGCGCCCGGTTCTCGCCACTGGTCCGCGGCCCGGGAGGGAGAGGAGAGCGGTAGAGCGGGCAAGCCCATCGGGAGACAGGAGAGAGACCGTGGAATCGATCGTCAATCTGAAGCACGAACCCGAACTGCGCGAGGCGCTGGACTACAGCCCGGTGCACAACAACACCGTGCTGATCAACCGCCGCACGAAGTGGGGGAACAATCCGTTCCGCATCGGCCGCGACGGCATCCGCGCGGGCGCGATCGCACTGGAGGAGCTTGCGGCGCTGGACGGTTGCTGGCTGGCCTGCTGGTGCGAGCCGCTGCCCTGTCACGGCCAGATGCTGGCGCGCGCAGCCGCCGGGATCCTGGCGGAGCGGGCCGATGCGTGACGCGGCTCCGTGCTCCCATTTCAGGCGACGCGCCAGGCCGCACCGCAGAAGGGGCCGTGCAGGTGGAGAGAAAGCGCTTCTCCGCTGTGACGGCCCATTGTGCCACGCTTGCTCGGTGCGCCAACCCGCTACGCGGGTCCTCCGCTTCGCTCCGGCCGGGACTCGCAAGACAACGGCGCTGGCGCGCCTGGGCACGGCGGCGCGCCATGCCTTGCGGCCCCGGTGGCTCCCCTGCGCGAGCGTGTCCCAACAGACCGTCACAGCGGGGCACACGCCCCGCACGGTTCAACCGGATGCTCAAGGAGATCATCATGACCTTCGACACCGACACCTTCGCCGAACAGTCCGTCACCGCCACCGTCTGTGAGCAGGCCGCCCTCTACGGCGCGACGCCCGAGCGCGGCGAGTTCGACAGCCGCGACATCTGGGATGCCGACGACGCCATTGCGGCCGTGAGCGAGTCCTTCCGCATCCTCGCCGAAGGCCTCGGCCCCGACGGAATGCAGCTTGCCGACGAACGCGAGAGCCTGCTCTGGGGCTTCGTCAACATGCTCCATGCCCAGACCCAGCGCCTCGACCGCGGCGTCGACAGGCTCACGCCCGAACTCAAGGAGCTGGCGCGCGCCCAGGATGGCACCGAAATCAAGGCCCGCGAACTCGAACTCGTCACCGACCGGGCGCAGAACCTCGGACGCCGCCGCGACGCTTTCGAGACCCTGCGCGACACCGCCGCCGACGCCTACCGCAGCGCCACCGGCGAGGTCTGGCGCCCCCGGCACGGCAGCCATGTCTCGCAGACCGGCAAGCTCACCTCCGCCGCCATCGACGCCCGCGACTTCATCCGCGCCCGCAAGGATCGCAAGACAGAAGCGCACCTGCCCAGCGGCACCCTCGTCGCCATCGCCGGCGGCAAGGACATCGCGAACCCCGCCGCCGTCATCGAACGCCTCGACAAGGCCCGCGCCAAATATGCCGACATGGTGCTGGTGCACGGCGGCGGACCCGGCGTCGAGCGCATCGCGGCACGCTGGGCCGAGCGCAACGGCGTCCACCAGATCGTCTGCAAGCCCGACTGGAACAAGCACGGACGCGCCGCTCCCTTCCGCAGGAACGACGAACTCCTGAACCTCCTGCCCAAAGGCGTCATCGCCTTCCCCGGCTCCGGCATCACCGACAACCTTGTGGACAAAGCCCGCCAGCTCGGTATCCCGGTGCTCCGGGCCGTCGCATAGGCCACAGCGCATCGCGGGTCGCGTCGTCATCCAGCGGCGCGGCCCGTTCTTCCTTCCCGCCACGATCCGGTGCGGTGGTGCGGACAGCACCGCACTGCCCGCGGCACTTCCGCAATGCTCGTGTCGGCGCTTCGCGCCGCACTCGCGATGGCGTTCGCCTGGCTCGCCCTCGCCGGTGACGGCTTCGCCGCGCACCGGCATCCGCACGACCGTCCGCTGTCGTGCCCGCACCCGTGCGGACCGTGCCGTTGCCGCGTCTGGCAGCGTGCTTCGCACGATCGCCCGCGGCTCCGTTCACGCCACCGATGTCCGCAATCGCGACTGACGCTACGGTAACGGATGCGCCGCCCGTTTCTGCGTCCGCGGTAACGGGTGAACGGAGAGCCAATGCCTTGAGCAACGGCGATCGCACCGCCGATCTCTGCGTTGCGGGAACATGTGTACGCCGGTCGGCTGGTTTGCGGAACATGTGCGGCGGCGGCGGTGCTCTGAGGTAACGAACCGGCCCGCGCACCGGCTCCGGTGCGCCATGTGTGACGAACGTCGCCGCCGACTTGCACCGTGCGGCACGTTTTGTTACCTGTGCTGCCGGGACGACAACGCGGAACGCGCTCAGGTGTAGCGGCTCGGTCGTCTCGCTCAATCGCCGCGACGGCTCCAACCCCTTGCGGCGCCGGCGTTCCAAGCCGGTAACGGTGTGCAGGGAAACCCAGCCTCTCTCGACCCCCGTAGGGGTTGTTTTCCTCACACCCGACGCACCTCCGGTGCACTTCCCGCCAGCGTCCGCCTTCGCATGAACAAGAGAAAACGGGCTTAGTTACAGAGCCTTACGGCTTATCCCCTCTCGCTCTGCCGCGCGGCTTCCTCGGAGAAACGCCGCCGCGGCCGCTTCCTGCATTATCGCCCGGCCGCGGCGGCCCGAACAGGGATCCGCGACCATGAGCGACAAACCGAAATCGACCTTCGCCCGGCGCGTCCGCGCCGCCAGACCCCGCGACCGGAAGTACGAACTCCGCGACGACCTTGTCACCGGCCTTGGCCTTGCCGTGCAGCCGACCGGCGTGTGCACATTCGTCTTCAACCGCATGGTGCGCGGGCGCAGGCGCTACGCCACCGTCGGCAGCGCCGACGCCATGACCGTGCCGGAGGCGCGCGCCGAGGCTCGCAAGCTGATTGCCGCCTTCCTCGACACCGTGAAGAACGACAACGGACCCAGGACGCCGGACCGGCCGATGGACGCCTTCGCCGCCGAGTTCCTCGACCGGCAGGCCCGGCGCTGGAAGCCCCGGACCCTGGAGTCCAACGCCTACATGGTCCGCAAGTACATCCTGCCCGCCTTCGGCCATATGACCGTGAACGCCATCGCCGTCGAGCACGTCAAGGACTGGTTCGCCTCCATGGCCGACCGGCCCGGCGCCGCCAACCGCGCCATGCCCGTCCTGTCCATGATGATGCGTATGGCCGAGCTCTGGGGATACCGCTCCCACAACTCCAACCCCTGCAAGAACACCAGGCGATACCGGATGCAGCCCAGGGAGCGGTTTCTTACTGTCGAGGAGATGGCCCGGCTCAACGCCGTGCTCACCCGCGACGAGTTCTGGTGCCCCCAGGCCGTCGCCGTCATCCGCCTGCTGATGCTCACAGGATGCCGCGTCGGCGAAGTCGTCTCGCTCGAATGGGACTGGATTCGCGGCACGCGCATCCACCTCCCCGACTCGAAGTCCGGACCGCGCACGGTCTGGCTGTCGAGCGCCGCGCGCGCCGTCATCGACGCCATCCCGCGATATAGCCCGGATTGCCCGTTCCTGTTTCCGACCCGTCCGCCGACGCGGCACATCGACAATATCGAGTACCAATGGACCCGCATCCGTAACGAGGCGGGCCTGCCCGGATTGCGGCTGCACGACCTTCGCCATAGCTGGGCTTCGGTCGCGGCCATGAACGGCGTGGACATGGTGACCGTCGCGAAGCTCCTCGGTCACGCCCTGGTCGAGACCACGGAGCGCTATGTCCACCTGTCCGACCGGTCCGTTGCCGACGCCGCCGACCGGGTGTCGAACCGCATCCATGCGGCCCTGGCCGGAAGCGGCGAAGAGCGCGAAGGAGGAGCCAGCCATGCCCACCGTTGACCTCACGCCGCGCCTCGCCCGCCAGAGCAAGCTCGGCCCCAAGGACTCTTTCCTGTTCGACAAGTCGCTGCCGGGTTTCGGGCTGCGCATCCACCCGTCGGGACGGAAGGTCTGGATTGTGCAGACCCGTATCGAGGGGCGGAGCCGCCGCATCGTCATCGCCCGGCACGGCGAGATGGAGCTTGCGGAGGCCCGCCGCCGCGCCCGCGACATGCTCGCGCGCATCCGCGCGGGCGACAATCCCGCAGACGATATCCAGCGCGAGAAGAAGACTCCGACCTTCCGGGAGTTCGCAGACGAGTACCTGCGCCGCTGCGAGCCGCACTGGAAGCCCTCGGGGCGCAAGACCGTGCGTATCTACCTGAAGGCCCGCATCCTGCCCGCGTTCGGCAAAATGCCCCTCGACCGCATCGGCCCGGAGGATGTGGCCGCGTGGTTCGACGCGGCGAGCAAGGACAAGCCCGGCGCGGCCAACCGCGCCTTCGAGATACTGCGCGCGATGATGTTCCGGGCCGAAGAGTGGGGACTGCGCGAGCGCGGCGCCACCTGTCTCGGCATCGCGAAGAACCCGAGGAAGAAGCTCGCCCGGTTCCTGGACGCGGACGAGCTGGGCCGGCTCGGGCGCGCGCTCGACGCCCGCGAGGCGCAATGGCCCGAGGCCGTCGCCGCGATCCGGCTGCTGACGTTGACCGGATGCCGCCGCAGCGAAGTGCTCAATCTGCGATGGCGCGATATCGGCGAGGACGCCATCAGCCTTCGGGATTCGAAGACCGGCCCGCGCGCGGCGCCGCTCGGCGAGGCCGCGCGGGCGCAGGTCTCCGCGCTGCCCGGTGCGCGCGACCCGGATGCGCACCTATTTCCGCGCTACGCCGAGGCGCGGGGGCAATCCAGCCTCATCGCGTGCTGGCGCGCGGTCTGCGCGGATGCGAAGGTCGGCAGCCTGCGTCTGCACGACCTGCGCCACACCGCCGCCAGCCAAGCGGTCATGGCGGGCGAGAATCTGCCCCTGGTCGGCAAGCTGCTCGGGCACCGCCGACACCGGACCACGGCGGGCTACGCTCACCTCGCCGATGCGCACCTTGTCGAAGCGGCCGAGAAGGTCGGAGCCGCCATCGCGGCGGCTATGGCAACAACGGTGTAAACGACTTGACGCAACCAATAACCTGATTACGCACCAAGCTCATCTTGCGACTGCCGGGTGCGGGAAACCGGGGTTCAGGAGGCCACGCGACGACGTTTCCCGGGACCCGGACGCCGATTTGCGGCCTCCGGCGAGCCATCGAGGTCGATTGCGTGTCGTGTCCGTAGCTCGGATGAACTTGGTGCGTAATCAAGACCAATAAAGGCGCCCGGCGACAGGACGTCCACCCAATCCCCTTGGGGTACAGCCAACTTTCCTCCTTCTGCTGTCACTCCGTCCCGTTCAGCTAGACGTCCTGCAGGCCGAGGTGGAACTTGCGGTATTCGGCCGCTTCCGATTCCCCACCCTGCCAGGTCACCCATATCCTCTCATCAGGCCATCGCTGCCAGACTTCGACACGCCATTCTTCCCCTTGATCCGTATGTTTGACGGCCGAGACCGTGCGTGCCCATCGTCCTAGCTTCCAGGGCTGAGCCTGTTCGCGCACGGTGAAGTCTTGGTAAAGCTCCCTGACCAGATCCCGGCGGGTTATGTTGTAACAATCACGTTCGATTGCGGCTTCGGGACATTTTTCAGAGGTCATGGGGCACAGGTTCCAGGGCACTTTCTCGAACCTGCCCGATTCATCGTTCCAGCGAATGGACAGCCCCAGTGGGGTGCGGCCGCGCGCACGCGCAATGAAAAGCCACGTGTCGTGGCTCAGGGTCATTTCTTTCTCCTTGTCCAGCGCTTCCAGACAGCATTCGAGCGCTTCCCGGATTTCTTGAGGAGCGTCCCCGAAAGTATCAGGGTGTTCGCGCTCATGATTCCACAGGAATTCTGCATAAAAGTTGAGATCGCCACCTTGGCGCTTGAGCCACTCGTAACAAGCTCGTATGTTTTGGAATTCTGGGTTGCGAAGGATGCACTTCAATCTATAACGGAGTTCCCTGTCGATTTCGACTGCGATCGTCCGCAGAGGAAATCCTGGATCCTCCTTGCGTTCCGCAATCCGCACGGCAGTGCTCCAGATGAACAGCATGGCTTCCGCACTGTTCGGGGGAACGGGTTTTTCCTCTATGAGCAGATAGCGCCACCGTTCGTAGCCCCTGCCTGCATCTTTCTGTTCATCCGGCGCGCTGGATACGTCGCAGAGGAATTCATCCAATTCAGGTATATCAATATAGGAGTGGAGTGACTGATAGACAGCGTAGTGTTTTCGCAAGGTCTCTTTAGTATCTTCTTCGAGGGAACAGAAGATCTTGGAAAGATCGTGTCCATCCCTCCCGAGTAGACGGCGGACGCACTCAATGGTTCTCTTCCGCTCCACAGCCACGAGATATTTCAGCGTTTGCTCAAGGCCGGAGTAGCTCAGCGTGATGGTTCCCCATTGGATCGCCATATCCGTTCCGCGATGCATATCCCGTTTCCTGCCTGTAAGGCGATGACTCTCGACGGTCCTGTCCAGTGCAGTCCGTAATTTGTGGACCATATCCACTTGCTGTTCTTTCGTTAACATCGCTTCTTCCTGCATGAATAGTCGAATTCCGGTGCTTCGTCGGATCCGGGTCGAGAAGCCGTCGTCAGAATTACGGCGATCCTTCTTGCCGTGTCGGTGACATGCTGGACTTCCTCGGGGTGGAGCACCCGGCCGAAGATGGCGCGTTCGCGTTAGGACAGCCATTTCTTGAGGACCTGGTAGCCGCCGAGGCGGTAGGTCCAGACGGCCGCGGGGATGTTGCGCCACAGGACGTTGGCGTTGAGGTGGATGTCGAAGGTCGTTGCGCCGAGCGCGGGCAGGGTGTCGGCAAGCGCGGCGCGTTCCTCCGGCGTGAAGGCGCGTTCGACGGCGCGTCCCTGGCCCGGCATGACGGCGTCGCCCGCGCCGAAATGGCCCCATCCCGCCGTCACCGCGAAATCCCCGCCCGCCATGTTGCGTCCGCCGACGGTGGCGGGGACGGCGATGGCGGCGATCTCCGGGCGCAACGCGCCGATGGTAACGCCGGGGACGGGGATATCGGGATCGAGCAGCGCGGCGAGTTCGCGGCCCCTCGCCGCCGACTGGGCGAGTTCTGCCGCCGCGCCTTCGGCCGCGCCGTCCGGCCAGCCTGGAAGCGGGATGCGCGGCCACTCCATGCGCAGCGCTCCGGCGTTGGCCTCCCGCCAGGAGGGATCGAGCAGGGTGGCGAGGACATGGTGGAACAGGTTTTCGGCGCTCAATCCGAGGCTGTCGAGATAGCGTTGTGCCGCGCCTGAAAGGTTGGCACGGCGCGCGCTGTTGCCGTTGCCGCCGAGATCGTCATCCCGAAGCCATGCGGGGAACATGTTGGCGCCACGCTCGACAAGGTGCAGCGAAGCCATATGCCTTGTGAAAAAGGCTTGCGGTTCTGCCGCATCCTTCCGCAGATGTTGCGCAGCGGATAGCCACAGATTCCCCTCGAACACATGGGGTCGGTAGTCGGCGCGCGGACGGTCGAGCAGACCGCCCTCCGCTTCCCGGTAGAGCCAGCGGATGTCGAACGGCCGGTAGGCGAAGCGCATGAAGCCGGCCTCGTCCGGCCCGCCCCGCGCGAGCAGTGCGTCGCGCACCGTGCGGGCGTCGAACTTCGCCGTGGTCTTCATGACCGCCGGATAGCGCCGGGCGATCTCGTCGTGACTCAGGCTTGCGTCGAAATAGTCGCCGACGCGCGCCCGGAGCCGATCGGGATCGATATCGACGAGGAACCCGTCGCGGCTGGTCTTCACGCCGGGAAACGACACCGGGAACAGCTCGGGCAGCGAAGGCCAGCCGAACCAGCCCTCGCTGACCGCCGTCCGCACGAAGGGCAGGCCGAGCGGGAGCACCGGCTCGATGTCGTCATAGAGCGCGTCCGGCTTCGCCTCCGCCGTCGCCAGCAGTTCCGCCCGCTTGGCCTGCCCCCACAGATGCCGGAAGCCGATCGCTTCGGCGGGCGCGTGATCGACCTTGCGCACCAGAGTCGCGATGGCGGTCCCGACCTGGATGCCGACCGGGTCGCCCTCGGTCGAGAAGATGCTCGGGTCGGGCGCGCCGTCCGGGGCGACCTTGCCGGTCTTGTATTTGTCGCCGTTCAGGCAATCGATACGAACCGCGTCGAATGCTTCGAGATAGCGTTCCCGCATCCCCGTGAACGACAGCCCGTCGAGCCACGAATAGTTGGAGATGAAGCAGACCACGCCGCGCCCCGTCTTCTCGGCGATGCGCCGTTCCGCCATGCGGAAGAAGCGGACATAGAGGTCGTTCAGCCCCTGGCCCTCGGGCCGGCGCACGCGCTTCGTCGTCCGGTAGGCTTCCGACAGTTCCCGCTCTTCGTCCACCGCCATGCCGGCGAAGCCGTTATAGGGCGGGTTGCCGAGGATCACGAGGATCGGACTCTCCTGCTTCACCCTCTCCACCCGGTCGCGCTCTTCCTCCAGTTCGGGAAAGGGCAAGGGTTTGGTCGTGTGGGGTTCCCAGCCGGTGAGCGCGTTGGTGAGGAAGACGCCGGCGCGTTCGTTGCCGTCATCGGCCAAGGACGCATCCAGATCCTGCATGGTCAGGCCGACTTGCAAGTGCGCCACCACGAAGGGCGCGGGCATGATCTCGAAACCGAACACGCGCTTCGTCGCCGCCTGTTTCACCCGCGCGCCGGCGAGCGCGCCGAGGCCGCGTCCTTCGAGGTTGGCGGCGATGCGGCGCAGCGCCTCCGCCAGATAGGCCCCCGTCCCGCAGCAGGGGTCGAGCACATAGACGTTCTCCGCCGCGAGACCGTCGGCGATGCCGAGATCGTCCTTCAACGCCCGGTCGACGCGGGCGACCATGTAGCGGACCACTTCGGAAGGCGTGTACCAGACGCCCAGCTGCTTGCGCAGATCGGGGTCGAAGGCCTCCAGGAACGGCTCGTAGAAATACGGCACCGCCTCGCCCTCGTTGAAGCGGGCGAAGAAGGCCGCGCGGTCCACCCGGTCGAGCGCGGCGGCGGTCCAGTCCAGCACCTCGACCAGATCCAGCGGTTGCAGCCGTCCGGGATCGGAAAGCTGCTGGAACAGCGCCCGCAGCACCGGCGCGCGCAGATGCCAGACCGCTTCGTGCCAGTTGAACCGACCCGTGGCGGCGGAAGCTGCCGCGCCCACAGCACCCAGGCGGAGAAGACGCCGTAGAACAGCGTCTGCACCAGCGTCGAGCGGAAGAAGCGCGCGCCCTTCTCGTCTTCGAAACGTACGCCGAGCGCCTCTTCCAGAGCAGCGCGGACCATCGCAAGCGCCGGCGCCTCGCCCGCCGCCTCGACACGCGCGAGACCGTCACGTGCATAGGAGGCGAGCAGCCAGGCCAGGTCCTTCGGCTCGGCCAGCGCCGCGCGGTGCGACAGCGCGCGGGCAAGATACTCGCCAAGACCCGCGCCGGCCTCGCGGGCGAAGGCGCGCGGCTTTGCCAACCGGCGGGTGAACGCTTCGGCGTTGTCGGCCAGCCGGAACGTCTCCAGTTTCGCCGGGCGGCCCGCCTCGTCCTCGCCCACCAGAACGAAGTCGCGCGTGTTGGTTACCAGCACCAGACGATAGCGGCTCCGATAGCGGCTGACCTGATCGCTCGAAGCCGTGAGCCAGGCATCGTCGTCCGCCGCCTTCACCTCGACCACGCCGCGCTCCGGCGTCTGGCCCTCGCGCGGGCGGCCCCGCTGCACCTGCTTCGCCGCGTAGAGGCCGAAGTCGGGATGGCCCGCGCCCTGATCGGCGAGTTCGCCGACACAGAACACCTTGGGCTTGAGCGCCGTGCCGACGGCGTTCAGAAGATTGGCGAGCGGCCCGTAGCTCGACCGCTCCCCGGTCGCGCCGCCCGAGGCGCGCACCCGCCGGAGATCGGCGAAATAGGCCTCGACCGCCGCGGTGAGCTTTGTATTTGTTCCCGTCATCGATCCCGTTCCGGTCGAGCCTGGCCCAAGGCGCAAGCTTCCTTGCAGAAGGACCGCACCGCATCGAGGACGCGACACCGAATCATGCGTGCAGCGCGCCCGCACGCCGTTCGGCGGCGACCCTCTCGCGACGCGCCTGTGCAAGCTCGTGGCTCGCCTGCATCCGCATCCAGTGCTCGGCGGTACCCCAGCCGATGTCCTCCAAAGACAGCGCCATGTTCGCGGACACGCCCGCCTTGCCGTTCAGCAGCCGCGACAGCGTTCCGCGCTCGCAACCGAGCCGCGCCGCCGTCTCGGTCACGTTCCAGCCCATATCGTCCATGCTCTCGCGGATGAGTTCGCCCAGGTGCGGCGGGTTCTGCATCGGGCCGACGCGATCATTCGCAATGTCGTTCATGGTCAGCACTCCCTCCGGTCAGTGGTCGTCGATCAGGTCCACGTCCACGGCCTCGCCGTCCTCGAAGCGGAACACCACGCGCCAGTTGCCCGAGACGCGGACGCTCCACTGGCCCGCACGGTTGCCCTTCAGGGGATGCAGCCGAAAGCCCGGCGCGTCGGCGCTGCCCGGATGCGTCGCCTCTTGCAGACGGAACAGGATACGCCGAAGCCGTGGCGCGAGACCGGCGGGAAGCCGCGCCGTGTCGTCGCGTTCGTGCAGCGCCCGCAGTCTCTTGTGCCTGATCCTCATGATTCACTGTAGCGCGCTACGTTACGCGCCGCAATCGCCCGCCGCGCCGTCGCAGCGGGCGGCAACGCTGCGGAGCGGGAACGTGTGCACAGCTCGACCCTGCGCAGAGGGAACATGTGCGGCGGCCACTGCTCAGCGGCGGTCACGTGCGAGCCCGCACCGCCGCCGACAGTGCGAGCCGAGTAAATGATGCCGCCGGTGTGCATGCCTTCATGCATTGATCTGTTACCTCGTACTTCACTATAGTGCCGCTCGGAAGTCGCGCGGCGGTTCGGGGACTGTCTCCGCAAGTGCGCGGCGGGCGCTGCCGCTCAAGCGCCGCTCGGGCTAACCGCCGACTGTACAACGGCATTCATCGCCCGACGGATTGAGCGGTCAGGAAGCGGGATTGGGACGCCGGTCGGCGCATCGTTCTCACACCCGACGCACCCAAGGTGCCCTCAACACCAAGCGCGCGTTTGTCCTGCATTCCCATGCGTTTTCAATGACTTGAAACGACACAGCGTTGTTGGACCGAGCGGGTTTCGCGGTGAGTGCTCCCGTAACACGATCCGTGTTCGGCAAGTCGATTCAGGGACTTGCAAGGCACCCGGTTCAATCTTTCCCCGGATTTTCCAAGGCATGCAAATTGCCTTGATCCTGCAAAGCACTCAATCTGACTGCGCGCTCGGTTGCGCCTGCGGTTGACAGCACTCAAACTGACTGCTCCGCCGGAACCAATATCGGGCCGGCACTGTCGCATCAAGGGCTGCCCGGCGATGCACCGATCGCTACTAATTCCAGCGACGCTGTCGTACTGTGTGGAGACGGAATCTTCACAGGACGAAGGCCAAGGATTGATGGCGGAGACGTTGACGAGGACCATCCGGGTCACGCCGGAGCAGTGGGAGCGCATCGAAAAGACCGCGAAAGATCGAGACGTTTCGGCGAACCGGCTCGTGGTCGAGCTCGCCATGGAGGCCCTCGGCCGGCGCGAATGGCCGCGTACCGAGCTCGATATGTAGGTCGCGAAGGCCGCGCTGTTCGCCGCCCAGGTCCTCCGGCGCGACCTCGTCGCGGCCAGACGCAAGGACGAGGTCGAGGAAATCCTGCGGTTCGTTTCGACATTGATGCCCGAGTCCACCGCCAACCCGCCACTGTCGCCGAATCCGCTGCCGTTACAAATGTGATCCAGAACGAGGTTCCGGGTAGGCGTAACGACCATTCCCCGGTGTCGGGCGCGCCGGCACAACGCGAGCGCCGCATCTTCCGTACCCTTGCGTGCGGGACCGGAATTGCTTGTCTCCGGCGTTGCATGGCAATAGCCTTGCCACCAGCTTTCTGATAGATTGACTTGGAGACAAGACCATGCGCGACATTCTCCCGCTCGCTTCCGCTTTCGAATTTCGCACGCCAGACTATGCTCGCCGCAACGGCGTCGGGACCGAAAGATGAGCGACAGGTGAGCAACGGCGACCTGAACTGGATCGCGAACTATATCTGGGGCATCGCGGACGATGTCCTGCGCGATCTCTATGTGCGCGGCAAGTATCGCGACGCGATCCTGCCGATGACCGTGCTGCGCCGGCTCGATGCGGTGCTCGAGGACGGCAAGCAGGCGGTTCTCGACATGAAGGCCTCGCTCGATGCGGCGGGCGTGATCGAACAGGATGCCGCCCTGCGCCAGGCCGCGGGCCAGGCCTTCTACAACGCCTCGCCGTTCACCCTGCGCGCCCGCTCCAATTCGCAGCAGCTCAGGGCCGATTTCGATGCCTGGCTTGACGGCTTCTCGCCCAACGTGCAGGACATCCTCGACAGTTTCGAGTTCCGCAACCAGATACCGCGCCTCGCCCGGGCCGACGCTCTGGGCGCGCTGATCGAGAAACTGACTTCCCCCGATGTCAATCTCGGCCCCGATCCCGTGAAGAACACCGATGGCACGGTCCGCCATCCCGGCCTCGACAACCACGGCATGGGTACGATCTTCGAGGAGCTGGTCCGCCGCTTCAACGAGGAGAACAACGAGGAGGCCGGCGAGCACTGGACCCCGCGCGACGCCGTGCGGCTGATGGCGAAGCTCGTCTTCCTGCCCGTTGCCGACTGGATCGAGTCCGGCACCTGGCTGCTGTATGACGGCGCCTGCGGCACCGGCGGCATGCTGACCGTGGCCGAGGAGACTCTGCAGGAGCTCGCCGCCGCGCGCGGCAAGCAGGTCTCCACCCATCTCTACGGCCAGGAGATCAACGCCGAGACCTACGCCATCTGCAAGGCCGACCTGCTGCTCAAGGGCGAAGGGGAGGCCACCGACAACATCGTGGGCGGCCCGGAGCATTCGACGCTGGCCAACGACGCGTTTCCGGCGCGCGAGTTCGATTTCATGCTGTCCAACCCGCCCTACGGAAAGAGCTGGAAGACTGATCTGGAGCGCATGGGCGGCAAGCGGGACATGCGCGACCCGGAATACTCCCTGGTCACCCGGGTGAGCGACGGCCAGATGCTGTTCCTCGCCAACAAGCTCTCCAAGATAAAGTGGCATACCAAGCTCGGCAGCCGCATCGCCGAAGTGCACAACGGCAGTTCGCTGTTCACCGGCGACGCCGGCTAGGGCGAGAGCAACATCCGCCGCTGGATAATCGAGAACGACTGGCTGGAGGCGATCGTCGCCCTGCCGCTCAACCTGTTCTACAACACCGGCATCGCCACCTACGTCTGGGTGCTGACCAACCGCAAGCCGGAGCACCGGCGCGGCAAGGTGCAGTTGATCGACGCGACCGGCTGGCACCGGCCGCTGCGCAAGAACCTGGGCAAGAAGAACTGCGAGCTCGGCGAGGACGACATCGCCCGCATCTGCCAGACCTTCCTCGCCTTCGAGGAGAGCGAGCAGAGCAGGATCTTCGACAACGCCGCCTTCGGCTACCGGAAGGTAACGGTCGAACGGCCGCTGCGCATCGCGGAGGCCGACCCGGACCGCGCCTACAAGGCTGCCGGGATCAAGCTGTTGAAGGAGCATGGCACGCGAAGCGAGGACGCCCCGCCGGTCATCCGGCGGATTCACAGGCGTGGCGCCGAGGCCGATCCCCTGCGTGGCCTGTTCGAGGCTACCGTCGGCGACAGGCCCGCCGTGGTGGAGTATGAGCCGAACCCCGACCTGCGCGACACCGAGCGGATCCCGTTGCAGGAGGAAAGCGGCATCGAGGCTTTCCTGCGCCGCGAGGTCCTGCCCTACGCCGGGGACGCCTGGTACCGGCCCGACAGCGTGAAGGTCGGCTACGAGATCGGCTTCAACCGCTACTTCTACAAGCCGCAGCCGATGCGCTCGCTGGACGAGATCCGCGCCGACATCCTCGCGCTGGAGCAAGAGAGCGAAGGACTCCTAGTGTCCTGATTTCAAAGTTCGTACCGTTATGATGTTGCGGCTGCAGCGGTTTCGAGGGTCCTGAGGCAGAAGCGCTTGATGGACGCCAGGATTTCATCGGCTGTCTTGTGCCAGCGGAAGGGCTTGGGGTCCTCGTTGACGGTGTCGATGTACCCGGTGATCGCCTGCTCCAGCTCGACGGTCGATCGGTGAACCCCGCGCCGGATCTGCTTCTCTGTCAGATCGGCGAAGAAGCGCTCGACTTGGTTGAGCCACGAGGCAGAGGTCGGGGTGAAGTGAACATGCCAGCGCGGTCGCCGGGCGAACCAGTCGCGGATCGTCTTCGTCTTGTGGGTCGAGTAGTTGTCCATGACGATGTGGATCTCGAGGTCGGGCGGCACGTTGGCCTCGACGTGATCCAGGAACTTGCGGAACTCCACGCTGCGGTGGCGCCGATAGCACTGTCCGATGACCTTGCCTGTGGCGACGTCAAGGGCTGCGAAGAGCGAGGTCGTGCCGTTGCGCTTGTAATCGTGAGTGCGCCGCTCGACCTGCCCCGGGCGCAGCGGCAGCAGCGGCTGGGTGCGATCGAGGGCCTGAACCTGCGATTTCTCGTCCACGCAGAGGACCATGGCATGCTGCGGCGGGTCCACGTAGAGCCCCACGATGTCGCGCGTCTTGTCCACGAAGTAGGGGTCTGCCGAGAGCTTGAAGGTCTCGCTCCTGTGCGGCTGAAGGGAAAAGGCTCGCCAGATGCGATTGACCGTCGACGGCGCATACCCCGTCGCCTGCGCCATCGAGCGCGTGCTCCATTGGGTCGCGTCACGAGGCTTCTCCTCAAGCGTCTTGCGCACCACCTCGGCCACGGCGTCGTCATCGATGCGCCGGGGACGGCCGGAGCGCGGCTCGTCGTCAAGCCCGTCAAGACGATGCTCTGCGAAGCGATTGCGCCACTTCCTGGCGGTCTGGCTGGTCACGCCCAGCACGCTCCCAATCTGCACATTGGTAAGCCCTTCGGCCGCCAGCAGCACGATGTGCGCCCGATCGGACAGGCCTCGCCAGACTTTGCGCCCGCGCGCCAGCCGCTCAAGCTCGTTGCGCTCGTCCGCGCTCAGCTTGATCTCCACCGAAAGTCGCATCACCATGCCCCCCGAATCGACACCACCCCTTAACAATACGAACTTTGCGTACAGGACACTAGGCGAAATACTCGGCATCGACGAACCGCAGGAGGCAACAGCATGACCGAAATCATCTTCGAGGTCACCGAGGACGAGATCGACGGCGGCTATTCGGCCAGCGCCTTGGGCTACGGCATACATACCCAGGGCGGTTCGCTCGAAGACATCCGCCGCAACGTCAGGGAAGCCGTCGACTGCTACTTCGACGACACCATGCCGCGACCCAAGATGATCCGCCTGCATTTTGTGCGCGATGAAATCCTGGCGGCATGAAGCTGCCGCGCAATGTCAGCGGCATGTCCCTGCAGGCGGCGCTTCGACGCTTGGGCTACG
This sequence comes from Thalassobaculaceae bacterium, assembly GCA_963422445.2. Lineage (GTDB taxonomy): Bacteria > Pseudomonadota > Alphaproteobacteria > Thalassobaculales > Thalassobaculaceae. Next base: position 4,671,962 of record OY729512.2, on the reverse strand, counting down.
AGGCCGTACGGCAGCGAGGGTCTCACGTGAGAATCACGCCCCAGGTCAACGGCGAACATCATGAAATGATCCCGCTTCACGATCCGATCCGGGTGAAGACGTTGTCGAGCATCCTCAAGAGCGTTGCTCGGCATCACGAAATGAGTGTCGAGGAGCTTCTGCGTGAGCTCGATCTGTGAAGCCGTGAAGCATCCGACGTAGGCGCTCAAGCCGTATCCGGCGTATAAGGATTCCGGCGTGGCGTGGCTGGGGGAAGTGCCGGCGCATTGGGAGGTCGAGCGGCTCAAGTGCTCATTGGCCAACATCGTTGAGCAAGCAGCCAAACCGTCGACGTCCGGTATCGTCGTCGCTTTGGAGAACGTCGAAAGTTGGACTGGTCGAGTGGCGCTGACAGATTCAGAATCTTCGTTCGAAAGCCAGTTGAAGATCTTTTTATGGGGAGCTTCTTGCAAAATTGCCGGTCCGACCGGTTTTTTGCCTTGTCGAGGCTGATTTTGTTGTCGAGGGCCTGGGTTTCGGGGCCACCCCGTGGTCTGTTGTGTTTCTACAATAACAAGATACCGAGGTGGTGACCCCGATGACCCTTGGCTCGACCCTATCCGATCTCTGGCACCGATTTCAAGGGGACCTTTTCCCTGCGTTGGCCGAGGCGGTCGGTCCTCTCCTGGAGACGCACAAGCGCTTCGTGACAGCTCTCGATCTCGTCAAGGTGGAGGGCTTCGTCGATGAGGTGTGAACCGGTCCGGGTCGGCCCCGGGAGGATCGCCGGGCGCTGGCCCGTGGCGTCATCGCCAAGGCGGTGTGGGGTCTGCCGACGACCCGCCATCTGATCGACAGGTTCAAGGTGGACCCGACGTTGCGCCGGCTGTGCGGCTGGTCGCGTGTCGCGGAGATCCCGAGTGAAGCGACGTTTTCGCGGGCGTTTGCCGAATTTTCGCAGTCCCGTCTTCCGGAGAGGATGCACGCGGCTCTGGTTGCAGAGACACTGGGCGACGCGCTCATCGGCCACGTGTCGCGGGACTCGACGGCCATCGAGGCCCGGGAGACGCCGGCCCCGAAGCCGAAGGCCAGGACGCCGAACCGCAAGCGCGGCCGGCCCCGCAAGGGCGAGGAGAGGACGAAGGAGCCTGGGCGTCTCGAACGGCAAGCGAACGGGATGGATCTCGATGAGAGGCTCGACGCGCTGCCGAAGGTCTGCGATCACGGGGCAAAGAAGAATGCCAAGGGGGTCCTGGAGGCCTGGCGCGGTGACAAGCTGCCTATCGACACAGCAGACTGCGGGGTGCCGCTGAGGACCGTCCTCACCTCGGCATCCGTCCATGACAGCCAGGTCGCGATCCCGCTGGCGATGATGACCGCCGCGCGTGTGACCAATCTCTACGATCTCATGGACGCGGCCTATGATGCCAGGGAGATCTCCCAGATGAGCGAACGGCTTGGCCATGTGCCGATCATCGATGTCAATCCGCGCCGGGACAAGGACCTCAAGGAGGAGCGGGACCGGGAGGCCCGGGCCCGGCGTGCAGTAGGCCCTGTCGATCCCGAGACCGTGCGGTTCCGGATCCGGTCCGGTGTCGAGAGGACCAACGCCCGCCTCAAGGATGAGTTTGGCGGGCGCCATGTCCGCGTCCGTGGACATTCCAGGGTCGCCTGCCATCTCATGTTCGGCATCCTGGCCCTGGCGGCTGACCCGTTGATACGTCTCGCCGCCCCATAGCGCGGCTCCGACAACGCATACCGACCCTTCGCGGCCCTCTCGGAGAGAGTGGCCCGGAGAGGCGTGTCCCGATGTCCACAAAGGTCCCTGTTTGGTCTCATCATCTCTGATGAGACACCGCGAATCCATGGATTCCGACCTCCAGGTGCAGAGGTGACCGGGATCAACCGACCGATCCGGGCTCACCGGACCCTGGGGACAGGAATTTTGCAAGAGGTTCTGGGGATTATATCAAAATTTGACAACGAGCCGCATGTATCGGTATTTTGCAGCCCCGATGACATAGGGGATGGTGAAATGGCCCAAGGCCACAAAGGCCGCTAGGGATTGTCTGAACAAGTCGGCTCTGTCACAATTGGTTTCTTGGTGACGGAGTGGAATGCGAGCCCTGGAGCAAGCGACGTTTGCGGAGCTGGAGCACGACCTGAAGAAGCGCCGGACGCGGCGCGAGGTGTTTCTCGAGACGATGGACGGGCTGGTTCCCTGGGAGCGGCTGGAGGCACGCATCGAGCCGTTCTACCCGAAGGCCGGGCGCGGTCGGCGGCCTTATCCGCTGAGCGTGATGCTGCGGGTGCACTGGGTTGCAGCTGTTCTACAATCTGAGCGACCCTGGGATGGAGGACCTGCTCTACAGAGGTGAAGTCGGTACGGCGGTTTGTGGGGTTGCGCCTCTCGGGTGCGCTGCCTGACGAGACGACGGTTCTGCATTTCCCCCACTTGCTGGAGACGCATGGTCTGGGTGAGACGCTGTTCGAGGAGATCAACGCACATCTGGCCTCTCTCGGACACCGCTTGAGCAAGGGGACGATCGTGGACGCGAGTCTCATTGCCGCGCCGTCGTCGACGAAGAACCGCAAGGGCGAGCGGGACCCGGAGATGCATCAGACGAAGAAGGGCAATCAGTGGCATTTCGGGATGAAGGCGCACATCGGGGTGGATGCGCAGTCGGGCTTGACGCACAGCGTGGAGACGACGCCGGCGAACGTCTCGGATGTGGCGACGGCGCACGCGCTGTTGCACGGGGGCGAGGAGCAGGTGTGGGGTGACGCGGGCTATCAGGGGGTGGACAAGCGCGCGGAGAACCGGGACACGGACGTGGACTGGGATGTGGCGCTGAAGCCCGGCAAGCGCCGGGGGCTGGACAAGGCGGGCCCGGCGGCGGAGAGGCGCAAGGCGTCGGTTCGGGCCAGGGTGGAACATCCGTTCCTGTATGTGAAGCGCCACTTCGGCTACGCGAAGGTGCGCTATCGGGGGCTGGCGAAGAACACGCAACGTATCGCCGTGCTGCTCGGGTTCACCAATCTGCTCATCGCTGGGCGCGACGCGACCGCCTGACGTGGGGGAGTCCGTCCGCAACCGCCGCAAGGCGGCGGGGGCGGTCGACTCGGGCATCAAAATCCCCATTTCCTGGCACGACAACACGTCCCCGATGGGCTCTGGCGTTTCATCCACGGGCCACGACACCCGTATACCCGAAAAAACCGACTTGTTCAGACATTCCCTAGATAGTGTCGTCATGAGTGATGTTTATCTGTACTATCTGTCGAATTCACTCGATGGTTCCTGGATGCGCCTCATGGGATTGGCTCATCGGCGTCACGACATGTCGGACAGGGTCTGGCTGTTGTTGGAGCCTCATCTGCTTGGCCGAGCGGGAAGTTGGGGTGGGGTGGCGCAGGATAATCGACGGTTCATTAATGCGATCTTCTGGATTCTGCGTACCGGCGCTCCCTGGCGTGATTTGCCGCCAGACTATGGAGACTGGAAAAATACCCATCGTCGGTTCTGTCGCTGGCGGGACAAGGGGCTCTGAGGGGCGTTGCTGGAGCATCTGGTGGATGAGCCGGACGATGAGTGGCTGATGATTGACGCCAGTCATCTCAAGGCCCATCCCCATGCGAGCGGTGCGATCGGTGGCAATCAGGCGATGGGTCGCACAAAAGGGGGCTGAACACGACGCTGCACCTGGCTGTGGACGCGCATGGGATGCCGGTGCGGGCGTTGGTGACCGATGGGACGGCAGCAGATTGCAGTCAAGCGGTCGAGCTGATTGAAGGGATAGATGCCGAGTCCTTGTTGGCGGACAAGGCCTATGACACGAATGCCATCCTGTCTTATTGTGAGGAGCATGGAGGCATTGCGGTGATTCCGCCGAAGCGCAACCGCAAGCACCCCAGAGCGTATGATGTCCCTCTCTACCGGCACCGGCATTTGGTGGAGAACGCGTTTCTGTGGCTCAAGCGTTGGCGTGGGATTGCCACGCGATACGCCAAGAATGCCGCATCGTTTCTTGCCGCGGTGCAGATCCGGTGTCTGGCGCTCTGGGCTGGCATTTCGTGACGATACTATCTAGTGGATGGATCGTTACAAATATATCCGTTATTATGTTCTTCTGATTTGTTGATCACGGAGGTCCGCAAGATGCGTCCTGGTGTTTCATTCACGCTCACTTCGGACGACCGGCGTCGCCTTGAAACGGTTGTCCCGGACCCGAAGAGCCCGCAGAAGCATGTCTGACGGGCGCGCATCGTTCTTCTGAGCGACGACGGGCTCGGCACGATGGCCATCATGAGAGAGACCGGCAAGGCGAAGAACAGTGTCTGGCGTTGGCAGGACCGCTTCTATGGAAGACGGTGTGGACGGACTTCTGCGGGACAAGACGCGTCCGCCGGGCAAGACGCCTCTGGCTCCTGAGCCGGTGGCGAAGATCGTAGGGTTAACCCACACCCCGCCGCCTCACGCGGCGACCCACTGGACGCTGCGGGCGATGGCGAAGGCTGTGGGGGTTGCCGCTTCGACGGTCTTGGGCGGTCTGGAAGGCGCATGGCCTGATGCCGCACCGCTGGCGGCAGTTCAAGCTTTCGAATGATCCCGCTTTCGTCGAGAAGCTGACCGACATCGTCGGCCTCTCCGTTGCGCCGCCGGCTCACGCGGTCGTGCTGTTGATCGATGACACGTCGCACCGTCAGGCACGCGACCGCACACAGCCCGGCCTGCATCTGAAGATAAGGCCGGGGCGCCACCATGACACATGATGACAAGCGCAACGGCACGACGACGCTGTTGGCCGATGACCGTGCCCGACGGCACGGTCATCGGCCAACACGCCAGTCGGCATCGCCATCGGGAGTTCCTGAGATTCCTCAACCGCATCGCGCACACGATACCCGCCGGCGTCCCGGTCCATGCCATCCTCGACACCGACGCCACTCACAAGCACAAGGACGTCCAGGTCTGGCTCGCACGCCATCCGCGCTCGACCTTCCACGTCACCCCCACTTCGAGCGCGTGGCTGAACGCGCTCGAAGGCGTCTTCGCCAAGCGGACACGACGCCGTCTCAAATACGGCGTCTGCCGCTCCGGACGCGACCTCCAGGACGCGATCCGTCGCGTCATCGACGACCACAACACCACCGAAGCCAAGCCCTTCGTCTGGACCGCCGATCCCGATACCAGAATCGCCGCAAGAAAAAGAGGGGTCCAAACGTTAAAATCAATCCACTAGGGAAGGTCTGAACAAGTTGGTTCTGTTATGATTTGTCTGGTTGTCACGGGCAGATATGCGAGTGATGGGACAGGCGCGCTTTGCGGAGTTGGAGTACGACTTGAAGAAGCGTCGGACGCGGCGCGAAGGGGTTCTCAAGAAGATGGACGGGCTGATCCCGTGGGACCGTCTGGAAGGTCGGATCGAGCCGTTCTATCCGAAGGCGGGTCGCGGTTGCCGTCCGTATCCGCTTGGGGTGATGCTGCGCGTGCATTGCGTGCAGTTGGTCTACAAGCTGAGCGACCTGGGCATGGAGGACCTGTTCTACGAGGTGGGGTCGGTGCGGCGGTTCGTGGGGCTGCGGCTGTCGGGTCCGCTGCCCGACGAGACGACGATCCTGAACTTCCGCCAGCTGTTGGAGAAGCACGGTCCGGGCGCGCAGTTGTTCGAGGAGGTCAATGCGCATCTGGCGGCACGGGGGCATCGCCTGAAGACGGGACCGATCGTGGACGCGAGGCTTATCGCCGCGCCGTCGTCGCCGAGCTGCAAGGGCGAGCGGGACCCGGAGATGCGCCAGACGAAGAACGGCAATCCGTGGTCTTTCGGGATGAAGGTGCATATCGGTGTGGACGCGGCGTCGAGGCTGATGCACAGCCTGGAGACGACGCCGGCGAACGGGTCCGGACATGGCCACGGCGCACGCGGTGTTGCACGGGGGCGCGGAGCGGGTGTGGGGCGACGCGGGCTACCAGGGGGTGGGCAAGCGCGTGGGGAACCGGGACACGGATGTGGACTGGCAGGTCGCGATGAGGCCCGGGAACCGTCGGCGGCTGGACAAGGCGGGAGCGCAGGAAGCGGCGGAGAGGCGCAAGGCGTCGGTGCGGGCGAAGGTCGAGCATCCGTTCCTATATGTGAAGCGCCACTTCGGCTACGCCAAGGTGCGTTACCGGGGGTTGGCGAAGAACACGCAGCGCATCGCTCTGCTGCTCGGGTTCTCCAATCTGCTCATCGCTGGGCGCACCGCCACCGGCTGACGCGGGGGCCATCCGCCCGGAACCGCCGCAAGGCGGCCCATGACGGGCGGCACCGTCACGGGCCACCCCTCGACACGCCCTTTCTTCGGTCTGAAAACGACACTCCCCAAGCCCGAGAGGTCCTGACATTCTCATAAACCGAGCCGACAAACCTCCATGCCCGACAAAACAGTCATGGTCCCCGCGGTTCTGAGCCACCCCGTGGCATGAAACAGGAGCGGTTCGGCTGACGTTTTCCTTGCGCTTGCCCCCATTCTGCTGTGTCAGGATGGGTATTGGCGGAGGCGGTGACGTGTGAGCGTCGTTATATCGGTGACGTAGTTCCGGATGACAAAACTGCTTCCGGCGGCCGGCTCCGCACCCCGTATTGTACCCGGCCGGTGGCCGTGGCCGCGCGGCAAATTGCACCGCACCCGCTCGTCGGATGCGTGTTCTTCCGACCGCTGTCCCCGCCTCCACCGTGGCGATGCCACGGCGTGATCGCATACCGACGTGGCGAGAGCGCAAATGAGGAGGAAGGCGATGAAGACGGAAGGCTTGCACGTCGTCCGGCCGCGCGCGGCGGGTCTGGACGTGCACAAGATGGAGATCACCGCGACGGTTCGCCTCTGTGAGGGCGAGGGTGAGCCGGTGGTGGAGACGCGCTGCTTCAGCACGCTGCCGAGCGGTCTGGAGGAGAGGGTCGCGTGGCTGACCGGTCACGGCGTCGAGGCTGCGGTGATGGAAGGGACCGGGGTCTACTGGCAGGCGCCCTTCGCGGCCCTGGAGGCGGCCGGGCTCAAGGCGATCCTGGTGCATGCGCGTCAGGTGAAGCAGTTGAAGGGGCGCAAGACCGACGTGGCGGACAGCGTGTGGCTGGCCTGCGTGTGCCAGTTCGGGCTCTGCACGCCTTCCCACGTTCCGCCTGAGCCGTTCCGGGAGCTGCGCGCACTGAGCCGCCAGCGCCGCGTCCTGGTCAGGCAGCGCTCCACCGTGCGCAACCGCGTGCAGAAGATCATCGACCGCGCCGGTGCGCGCATCGGCGGCATCATCTCCGACGTCTTCGGCGTCAACGGCCGGAAGATCCTCAACGGCTTGGCGCAGGGGACGGCGCGCGAGGTCATTCTCGCCTCGCTCACCAGCCACGTTGCGAACAAGCTGGAGGGGCGCGGCGAGGCGCTCTCCCTGAGCCTGGGCGACAACGACCGCGTCATGCTCAACGACCTGCTGGAGGAGCATGACGCGCTTGAGGCGCGCATCGCGTCCGACACCAGGAAGATCGACGGGCAGATGACACCGTGGGAGGAGCAGCTCCGTCTGCTGACCACCATCCCCGGCATCGACCGCACCGCCGCCTCGACCATCCTCATCGAGATCGGCCCCGACATCGGCGTGTTCGCCTCCAAGGAGCACTTCGCCGCCTGGGCCGGGCTCTGCCCCGGCAACAACGAGAGCGGGGGCAAGCGCCGCAACGCACGCACCCGCATGGGCTCCAAGACCCTGCGCGCCTGCCTCGTCGAGTGTGCCCACGGCGCGGCCCGAACCAAGGGGTGCCAGTTCGAGGCTCATCACCGCGCCCTCGCCGCCCGGCGCGGCTACAAGCGCGCCATCGTCGCCGGCGCTCACAAGAGGCTGCGCATCATCTATGTGGGGCTCAAGACCGGCAGGCCCGACTACGACCGCACGGCCGACTACGACGCTCTGATGGTCAAGCGCAACGCTCCTCGGTGGATCCGCATGCTCCGCCGCTACGGCTACATCGAGCCCGTAGGCGCGGAACTCAAGGCCGCCTGAGCGGCCCGCATCTCGTCAGCCGGCTACGCGGGACCGCTTCGAACCACATCGGGGAAGGCCACCGCTCGTCTCCGCCGCGCCGACCCTGGCGGTCTCAGCCAACGCCGTGACCTCGGGGTTGGAGCGTCACCGCGCGTCCCTCGCCAGAATCTGTTTCACGGCAAACCAAGGCTGTTCAGACCTTACCTTAGCGTGGGATCACCTCGGACGATCTCTCCCGATACTCCTTGACATCGCCGCTACAGAAGAACCAGCCTCCGGCACATGTAACGATAACTGCCTGGAGGGTGGTATCGGTTTCAAGATCGTCGAGCGCAGACAGCAATTCGGTGGTCAGGCCGCTACTGATTGAGTTGCCGGCCTCCGACCGGTTGAGGGTCAGGATCCCGATGCCGCTGCGCCGCTCCCGGTCAAGCATGATCGAGGTCCGGGCGCTCGACGAAATGCAGCAACACCCCGCCAAGCGTCGAAGGATGAACGAAACCGATCAATGACCGCCGACTGCCGGGGCGGCCGGCAACATCGATCATCCGGCAGCCATGCCGGTAAAGGTGACCGAGAACCTCGTTTATATCCGGCGTTTTCAACGCGATATGGTGCAATCCTGCGCCATATCGCATGACGTAACCCGCGATTGCGCCCTGATCCTGCTTGGTATTGCCGGCTGTTCCGTGATGGACTTCGGTCGTATGGCCCGGATCGAAGTTTTGCAGAAATTCCAGTTCGCAATCGCCGACAGTAATGAATGACACGCGCAATCCGCCGACCGGTACCGGCTCGCGGTTGCGATAAACCGCGCCGTATTTGTCAGACGTGAAACTCTCGACGGCGATGCGGACTTCCATATCGGTCTGACGGCTCTCGATCGCGAACCCCATCTGCCCGTGGAACACGGTTTCCGCAAGCTGGTTGTCGGCCGAAGCAATACCGAGATGATCGATACGTTCAATTCGGCCCGAATTTGTCCCGGACAAACCAAGAGGGGTTGTGAACCGGACCGCGAGTCCGGCGGTTGCGGCCCGGTCGATTGCGACCTGTCGGGCGCTGCCGAGACCCGCGCCCTTCACGCCCTGGTCAAGAAGTCCGCAGGCTTCCGCGGCTGACTCCGGATCCGGCGCGGCCAGCGCAATATGATCGACACCGGCGCGGTTTTCGGCAAGAAACGGGTCTCCGACCGGAAACACTGCCAAGGCTGTCCGACCGACTCCGAAGGTGGGAACCTGTTCGTCCTGATGTGGCAGGACAATCCTGTCGAGCCCGAGAATATCCCCCAGGACATGGTCCGCGGCTGCGACATCGCGCACCGCCAGGGCGGCATAGGCAAGGTCATATCCGCTCATCATTTCATCCGGGATCTTCATTCTGGTTCCATTGCACCCGCTATTGTATAGATTGACAACAGGTTCGGGCAGATCCGTAATCAGCAGAGAGGCGATAATGACGGAGTCGTTGCTTGCTGTCGAACCGCCCGTCGACATGACGGCGGTGGAATGGGAGGCGCGTTGCGATCTCGCGGCCGCCTATCGACTTGCTGCGTTGTATGGCTGGACGGATCTCAACAACACGCATTTCTCAATGCGTGTACCGGGAACCGATGACGAATTTCTCCTCAATCCGTTTGGCATGTTCTTTGACGAGATCACCGCGTCATCCCTCATCAAGGTTGATCGGGACGGCAATGTTATTGGGCATGCCGATTATCCGCTCAATCCGGCCGGTTTCGTGATCCACGGCGCCATTCATCTCTCGTCGTCCGACCATAACTGCGTCATTCACACGCATAGCCGGTTTGGCACGGCGGTCTCGATGCAGCGGCATGGTCTGCTGCCGGCGAGCCAGAAGGCTCTGACCATCATGGGTTGGGTCGGCTATCACGATTTCGAGGGACCGGCGCTTGATGCGTCCGAGCAGCCCCGTATCGTGAGAGATCTCGATGACAGGCGGATCCTGATCCTACGCAACCACGGTTTGTTGTCGGTTGGCCGGACGGTCGGTGAGGCTTTTGTCTGGATATACCGTATTGAGACGGCTTGCCGGCAGCAGATCGATGCCCTGTCCGGTGGTGCCGAACTTGTTCCACTGTCCGCCGAGACGCAGCAGAAATCGATCGCTCAAGGCCTCAGGATGTACGGTCCCGGCGGCTTCATCGAGGTCGGGCAGGAATGGCCAGCGCTCCTTCGACAGGTTGAGCGTGCGGGTATGGCCGACTATCGAATCTGATATCGCTTACGGTGCGCTGCACTTTTGCATGAGGCGGAATGCCGCCAGGATCGTTGCGAGCCGGACCATGGTGCGATCGCCCGGGAACACATGGTGCTCGGACCGGGTCGGGGCCCATCGCATGGCGCAGCCGAAATGAACCAGCCCGACAGGCTTGGTTGCGGTGCCTCCGCCCGGACCCGCGATACCGGTTACCGCAACGGCGATATCGGCTTCGGAACGGGTGAGGGCGCCTTCGGCCATGGCGCGAGCCACCGGCTCGCTGACGGCGCCATGAACCTCGATCATCCCGGTCTGCACGCCGAGCATCGTCTGCTTGGCTGCATTCGAGTAGGTCACGAAACCGCGGTCGACCACATCCGAGGAGCCGGGAATCTCGGTGAGGACACCGGCGATCATGCCGCCTGTACAACTCTCGGCGGTTGCCACGGACAATCCCTGTTCACGAAACGCTGCGATCAGGTTTGCCGCCTGCGTCATGAGGGCGTCCTGCAGATACGTCATGACCGATGGCTTTTCCGGCTCTTACTGAACAAGGGTCCGCGCTCCGCCACGATTTCAGTCAGGCCAGGGCACTGAACACGGCAGTACCGATCAACATGATCGCAGCGCCCTGCAGACCGGCGATCAGGTCGTCGAGCATCACGCCGAACCCGCCGCCGACGGAGCGATCAGCCCAGTTCGCCGGCCAGGGCTTCAGGATGTCAAGCAGCCTGAACACGATGAACGCCGCGGCATAGGCAGCGGGATCTAGCGGCGTCGCGAGCAGCACGACCCATTGCCCGGCGACTTCGTCGATCACGCATGCGCCGCTGTCATGCGTGCCGGTGATAGCGGCGTGACGGTCGCAGGCCCACATGCCGAGCAGGAACAGGCCGGCGCAACAAACGACCAGTGTGACGGCACCACCGGCTTCGATCAGGATCCAGCCCACGGGAACTGCGGCGAGAGACCCCCAGGTTCCGGGCGCCCATGGCAGCCAGCCGATACCGCCGACGGTTGCGATCATGATCCCGGGATCGGTGAGACTCGGACGGATTTCAGGCATCGCCGACCGGCAGGCGAACCCCTGCCATTGCCTGTGCCGCAATCCCTTCGCAGCGGCCAGTGAAACCAAGACCTTCCGTCGTCGTTGCCTTGACGCTGACCGCATCGAGCGGGATCTGAACGATTTCGCTCAACCGCTGCCGCATGGCGCCCCGAAATGGCGTGATCCGCGGCATCTGGCATACCAGCGTGACGTCAATGTTCACAATCGTGCCGGCGCGGCGTCGGACCCGGCCGGCGGCATGTGCCAGGAACCGGTCCGATGTGGCGCCTTGCCATTCCGGCTCATCAGGCGGGAAATGCAGGCCGATATCGCCATCGGCAATCGCGCCGAGGACTGCGTCGGTGACGGCATGCAGGCCGACATCGGCATCGGAATGGCCAACCAGTCCGCGCGCATGCGGGACGCGGACACCGCAAAGCATGACGTGGTCGCCGTTGCCGAAACGATGGACGTCAAACCCGGTGCCCGTACGGGTTTCGGTGGTTGACGTCAGATGACGGGCAGCGCGCGCCAGATCGGCGGGATCCGTGATCTTGAACAGGCTTTCGTCACCCGGGACCGCCAGAATCGGTAATCCGATGGTCTCGGCAATCGCGATATCGTCGCCCAGCCCGGCTCCGGCGAGCTTGCGATGACCGTAAAGAAGGTCGGAAAAGCGAAATGCCTGCGGAGTCTGGGCTCGTGCCAACCCGTTACGGGCGACCGTCGCCGTGACTTTGCCATCGGCGGCAACCTGTTTAAGGCTGTCGGTAACCGGTCGCACCGGCAATGCGGCAGGGACCTCGCGCAATGCTGCCAGCAGGCGGTCAATCACGGCGCCGGGTAAGAACGGCCGTGCCGCATCATGGACAAGGATCTGATTCGGCGCCTGCGATACCAAGGCTTCAAGGCCGCGGCGCACCGAGTCCTGACGCGCAGGGCCACCTTCGATTGGCGGCAATAGTGGAAGGTGGCGGCAGGTTTGGTCGTAAAATTCGCGGTGTTCTGGCGCAATCACCACCACGACATCGTCTACGGCCGGATGATTGAGCAAGGCCTTGGCTGCGTGAGCGACAACGGCCTCGCCAGCAAGCTTGCGGAACTGCTTCGGGACACTGCCGCCAACGCGTTCGCCGTGCCCGGCCGCAACCACAAGTCCGACAGTTCGAAGCGCCCGGTTCACGTCTTGCCTTCATCCCGTGTCTTGAATTACGGCCAGTTTGCTGCTGCCATCATACGATGCGTCGTTGATATTGTCTCATCTGTTGCCCGTCGTTACGCCATGGCGATCGGCAACATCGTGACTGGCCAGGTCATGGGCGAATCCGACCGCGACGATGAAGGCAGTTCGGACCGTAATTGCATGACGGAACGGTGACGATAATCATGAAGACGGCGGAGCAACTGGTACAAGGACGGTCTGGCATGGGTAATTGCATGTTTCGTCTTGCGGATCGTGGTGCCGCGGTCCCCCGGTTGGTAGCGTGTCGGGTGCAACATGGAGAGCCGGCAGGGGCGTAGGCGGCGACCCGGCATCAGGGTCTTTCCATGCGTTCGACCCCACGTTGCAGCACGATGGTCGCCGTGATGACCAGTATCAGGCCCGGCCAGGTCATGAGCGAGGGCAATCCCTTGCCGAGCGTGAATTCGATGACAACGACGAAGACCGGGCTGAGATAGCCGTAACCGGCGACCCGGGTCGGACCGATATAGACGGTCGCGTGTTGCATGATGAGAAAGGTGACGATGGTTGTGAAGACGGCGAGATAAGCGATGCCGAGAAAAACCTCGGCCTCGATCGCCGCCCAGTCTGTCTTCCAGATCGCGGTATTGCTGACCACCAGCAGCCATCCTACTCCGGTGGCGAAAGTCCAGAACGACATCACCGCCGTCGGCTCCCCTCGGTGAAATCGGCGCATCAGCGATGTGTAGAGGCCCATCGCCACCAGGCCCAGCAGGAAGATGAAATCACCCCGGTTGAAATCCAGCGCCAGCAGGCGTCCGGGCTCGCCTCTGAAGACGACCCAGAGTGCTCCGATGCCAGCCAGGACCAGCGCGGCAAGCCGGCGGCGATCGAGCCGCTCACGCACCAGCAGCCAGGCCCAGACGGTGGCGATACCGGGCATCAGGTTGTAAAGCGCGGCTGCGTTCAAGGGGGTGGTCCAGCGTAATGCCTCGAACATCGTCAGGAAGAATCCGACGATCGAGGCGCTGATCAGGGCGTTGCCGGCGAGCGCGCGGAAACCGGGCCAGGCAATGCCGTGGGCCCAGGCGACATAGGGCAGGAACAGGGCCGTTGCCACCAGAAAACGCAACAGGGTGAGCAGATCCGGAGTGAGGCTGTGGGTAATGCCGGCCCCGACGGTGAAGGAGGTCGCAACGAGTGCTCGGCTCAGCAGAACTTCGCCGTGCAGCCTCCAGAGCGGCGGCGCGGCGGCCGGTGGCGCATGGCTCATGTTTGGCCCGGCCTCAGAACATCAGCTCGGGCAGGATCAGCACGATCTCGGGAAAGAGGATCAACAGGCCCAGGGTAATGACGTCGAGCAACAGGAAGGGCAGCACGCCGGCGAAGACATCCTCGAGACTCAAGGGGATGGGCGAGGCGCTTCGCACGACGTAGACGTTCAGTCCCACCGGCGGGGTAATCAGAGAGATTTCCGCTAATTTGATCGAGATCACGCCCAGCCAGATCGGATTGAAGCCGACTCCGGTCATGATGGGGAACATCACCGGCAAGGTCATGACCATGATTGCGATCGGGTCGATAAACATGCCCAGCACGATGTAGATCAGGGCGAAGGCCAGCAAATAGATATAGGGGTCCAGGTCCAGCGCAAGCAGTTCGCCTGATATGGTCGTGACCAGACCGGTATAGGTCAGAAATCGTGCGAACAGGATGCCGCCCACGACGATGATGAAGATCACTGACGTGGTGATACCTGCGTCCTTGAAGGTTTCGATCAAGGTCTTGCGATCAAGCCGGCGCTTTACGATGACGATGACGAACGCGCCGAAGGCACCGATCGCGCCGGCGTAGGTCGGTGTGAAGAGACCGCTGTAGATGCCGCCGATCACCAGCAGGAACAGGAACATCACGCCCCAGATGCCGTAGAGGGAGCGCCAGCGCTCGGCCCAGGAGATCTCGATATCGGGCACCGGGGCAATCGCCGGGTTGCGCCGGGCGCGGATATAGATGCCGACCATGTAGGTCGCCGCTGAGAGAATCCCGGGCAGCAGACCGGCGATCAGCAGTGCGCCGACCGACTGTTCGGTGATGACGGCATAGACGACCATCAGGATCGAGGGCGGAATCAGCGACGCCAGCGTGCCGGAGGCAGCGATGCAGCCAGCGCTCAACCGCTTGTCGTAGCCGAACCGGGTCATCTCCGGCAGGGCCATGCGGGTGAAGACGGCGGCGTTGACCACGGTCGAACCACAGGCGGCGCCGAAGGCGGCCGAGGCGAGTGTCGTCGCCATTGCCAGACCGCCCGACAGCCGGCCAAGCCAGTTGTAGGCGGCGCGGTAGAGATCGGCCGTGAGGCGCGCTTGCGTGGCCAGCGCGCCCATCAAAATGAACAGCGGGATCACTGCGAGGGTGAAGGAATTCGTCGTGCTGAAAGGCACCGTGGCGAGCTGGCCGAGCGCAGCGTCCGGGCCGATTGCGAGATACATGCCGAGAATGCCGCCCAGACCGAGAGCGACGCCGATATGAATGCCGAAAGCCAGCGCGATGAACAGCAACACCATGACAATGATGCCTGCGGTTGCTGGATCGAGCACGTGTTACACTCCTCTCAATCCTGATCGAGGTCGAGACTAGGGACGTCCGGCGCGAGCGGCGCCGTTTCGGCGTCGCTCGGCGCACCGGTCCTGACCCGGGGCAGATCTGCCAACAGGTCGATCACCAGCCGCACCATCAGGATCGCGACGCCCGCAACCAGAATCCAGCGCGCAGGATAGAGCGGGAAGACAATGAGGCCGTCCGAGGTCTCGTCGATTCGCCAGCTTCTAACGGCCTCGATCACCGCTTGCCAGAGAAGGAATCCGAAGAAGACGAGCGCTGCCAGATCGGTGACGACATCCATGAATGCCCGCATCCTCGGGCCCATCCGGGCATGCACCAGTTCGACCCGGATGTGACTGCGCCGGATCTGAGCATAGGTCAACGCGCCGAAGACAATCAGCACCATGGTGCTCTCGGTGATCTCCTTGGCGCCTGGAACTGGCCAGCCAAAAAACTGCGTGCCGATTACGTCTCCGGTGCCGAGAAACATGGCAAGCAGCATGCCCGCGCCGCCGACGAGCAGAATCGCCAGCGCCAATCGTTCCAGTATCAGGTCGAAACGCGACATTGCGCACAAGGTCCTCTATTCTGACGCCACGACCCGCCGGCGCCCTTTCGGGGGCAGGCGGGCCGGGTGTCGTTGCTTCGTGGTTACTGACCGGTCAGTTCACGCCAGCGTTTCGCGACCTTCCTGGCCATCTCGCCTTGCCCACGCTTCGCGACATCCTCTTCCCAGGCGTCCAGGAACGGCGGCGCCATGGACTTCCAATTGGCCAGCTGTTCGGCTGGAAATTGCTTGAAGACGCCACCGGCCTTCTTGATGTTTTCGACCGCCGAGGCCTCGAAGTCGGTCAACCAAGCGAGATACTCGGCGTGGCTTTTCCGGGCCTGATCCATAAAAATGTCCTGAATGTCCTTCGGCAACTTGTTCCAGCTGTTCTTGCCGATGACAATATTATGGCCGGTAATCGCCATGATCGGGCCGCAACTGTACTTGCCCGGTTCGTACAGCTTGTATTGCTGGATATTGCCGGCATTCAGAAACGAATAGTCGATTGTGCCGCGCTGTAACGCTTCGTAGACCTCGACAGGCCTGACGTTGACCGGCACTGCGCCGATCGCATTGTGCGCTTTCGGCACATCCTTGCCGAAGCTGCGCAGCTTCTTGCCTTCGAGGCCGGCAATGCTGTCACATGCCTCGCCGGGGCCGGTCAGGAAATAGACGCCGAGAGGCTGCTGAAACAGCCAGATGACATTCATCTTGTCCATTTCCTCCTTGTAGACCGGAAACTCTTCCAAGGATTTCGCCAGTACCATCATGGCCTGTTGTGGCGTGGTGAAGATGAAGGGAACCTGGAATGCCTTCCAGAACAGCAACTGGTCGCCGTAATAACCTGGAGGCGCAGCCGCCATGTCGATGGCGCCACGGCCGGCGAGTGTCATGACTTCGTTGCCCTTGCCAAGCCCGCCAGCATACGTGATGTCGATCTTGACGCGGCCGTCAGTACGCCTTTCGATCGCTTCGGCGAACTTCTGCTCGATCTCCAGGAATGGCCCCTTGCCGAGATAATGCCCCCAACGGAGCTTGAATTCCTGTGCCGAGGCCAGGCTTGAGCCAGCCATCAGCATTGCAGCCACAAGGCCGCCGAAAGCAGCTTGCATCGATAACTTCATTCCCTTTCCTCCCGAGGTGTTGATTGTGACGGAAGCGCGTCCGGTCGCCTGACTCTCATGGCCATTCCGACAGGGGTCGCCCGCCGCTCACGGTTTCGGTCCGATCTGTTCGTGGCTGTCGATAGTGTTGCCTCTTGTTCCGATTACGACATGCCGTTCTGGTGATCCGGCCTGTGCGGCAGGACTCTGTACCAACACAGGATGGATTGGTTCTGGCGCTTCCTTACGTTTCGGACCTTCTGCACCGACCGTATCAAAGGTGAAGAATTGCACAAGGCGTCCGGCGGGCACAATGATGGCTGCTCCGGCGGGATTGGCATTGCCGGTTTCCGGTCGCCGGCTGGAATGCAGTGGGGTTTCGCGGCCCTTCGGCGCCGTCGGCGACGCGGTCCCGAATGCTTGCGGCCGTCTTCTGTTGGCTTCCAACCGCATGACGTTCGCCGCCGGGGAAGCTGGGCATGGCGCGTCACTGTTCACCCATGCCGCCAGGGTCCGGCATCGTCCGACAGACCGAAATCCTCATGCGGCTTCCCGTCAATCCAGCCTCCACGCGTCGGGTGTTGATGGTTGACGGAACCGGCGGCCAGGTCATGACCGGCGCGCTGCTTTACGCCGGTTCGGGCGAGATCCCGTGGCGCGTTCAAGGGCGGCCCGGTGTCCGGCCTGGCCGGATACCCGAATGGCGTTGTTGACGGTTGATCGGCCAATTGGGGACGGACAAACCGGTGTCTTCTGGTCAGCGAATGCCAATGGCCGGTTATCCCGACCCCGGATTGACGCCATGGCAAAGACTGTCCCGGCCCGTTCCCGAGACGTGATTCCGACCGACCAGGCATGCCCTGTCTTGTGTTTACGTAAAGAGGTCGTAACATACCTGTCGCTTCGCGGGGCAGTATTGCTGAAGATATGAGCATCCGACTCGGTTCTGTAGTTCTTGACGCACCTGTCTTGCTGGCGCCAATGTCGAGCGTGACCGACGAGCCGTTTCGCTACGAAGTTCGCCGGGCCGGTGTTGGCCTCGTGGTCTCTGAAATGATCGCCAGCCGGGCGATGTGCAACGCCATGCGGTCCGAACTGCGCAAGCTGGCACGCGATTGCGCTGCGGAATATCCTCTCGCGGTGCAGCTCGCCGGATCGGATCCCGATGACATGGCCGAGGCCGCGCGCATCAATGAGGGCCGAGGCGCCGCAATCATCGACATCAATATGGGTTGTCCGGCGAAGAAGGTGGTCAACAAACTCGCGGGGTCGGCGCTGATGCGCGATGAAACACTCGCCGGAGCCATCATCGATGCTGTCGTAAAGGCCGTTTCGGTCCCGGTGACCCTGAAGATGCGGACTGGTTGGAACGAGGCCAGCCGCAATGCGCCACGGCTCGCCCGTATCGCCGCCGATGCGGGTGTCGCGATGATCACCGTGCACGGGCGCACACGGTGCCAGATGTACAACGGCAGGGCTGACTGGCCTTTCATTGCAGCCGTCAAACAGGCGGTGTCGTTACCGGTCATCGCCAACGGGGATATCGTAACCGTCGACCATGCCCGCGAATGCCTGCAGCAGTCCGGGGCCGACGGCGTGATGATCGGACGTGGTGCCTGCGGCCGGCCATGGTTTCCCAATCAGGTTATCCAGTTTCTGGCGAGCGGTCGGCGGTTGCCCGATCCGCCGCCAGCCGAGCAGAAGCGCGTGTTGTTGCGACATCTTGATGCGACGCTCAACCATTACGGGGCGGACTCCGGGATGCGTATTGTTCGCAAGCATATCGGCTGGTACAGCAGGGGGCTGGCGGGGGAAGCGCAATTGCGGCGCATGCTCGGAGGGTCGTACGACCGCCAGACCGTCCTCGCGGCGATCGATGCCCTGTACGATGAGACAGACGAGAAGGTTGCCGCGTGACGGTCCTTGCGAAACTTCGCTCGGTGGGGACTGTTCGGGGCCGGCCCGAAGACTTGGCGGCAGTTCTCAACGCCCTGCCGCACCCGGTGCTCACCATTGACGCCGGCAATGTCATCGGTTTCGTCAACTCTGCCGCCGAAGTGTTCTTCGACAGCAGCGCCGCAATGCTTACGGGGCAGCCGTTGTCGGCTCTCGTGCCGGCCGGTACGTGGTTGTTCCGCATCATCGACCAGGCTCGCGCGGCCGAGAGCAGTTTTTCCGATTACGACCTGTTGCTCGAAAGCCCACGGCTCGGAGCCCGGATGGTCAATATCGAGATATCGCCGGTCGGCGAGGGTGGTGGCGAACTCGCAGTCATGCTGACTAAGCGCTCGATCGCCAACCGTCTGCGCCATCAGTTCCGGTTCCGCAATTCGGCACGCTCGATTTCGGCAATGGCGGCCATGCTCGCACATGAGGTGAAGAACCCGTTATCGGGCATTCGCGGCGCCGCGCAATTGCTCGAACAGACGGTCGACAGCAAGGAAACCGAACTGACCCGGCTGATTTGCGACGAGACCGATCGGATCTGTGCCCTGGTTGATCGGATGGAGGCGTTCGCCGACGAACGGCCGATCCGCCGGACGGCTGTCAACATCCATGAAATTCTCGAACATTGCCGAGCCGTGGCGGCAACCGGATTCGGCCGGCATGTCGCCCTCGCCGAACGCTACGATCCGTCATTGCCACAGGCTTACGGCAATCGCGATATTCTCATCCAGTTGTTTCTCAATCTGCTGAAGAATGCCTGCGAAGCAGTGCCCGAATCCGGCGGCAAAGTGACTCTGTCGACCGCCTACCGCCATGGTATGCGGGTTGCTCTCGATGATGGCGGGCGGGTCGAACTACCGCTTCAGGTATCGATCGAGGATAATGGCCCGGGCATCCCCGACGACCTTCGAGCCAGTCTTTTCGAACCCTTTGTCACCTCGAAGTCGACGGGGTCGGGTCTCGGTCTGGCTGTTGTCGGCAAGGCCGTGGCCGATCACGGCGGGATCGTCGAAGTTGATTCGACTTGCCGCGGGACGACCATGCGGGTCATCCTGCCGATTGTCCCGGCGGAGACCGGGTTATGAGCACATCGCCGGCTTCGATCCTGATCGCGGATGACGATCCAGCAATCCGTATGGTCCTCACACAGGCCCTGACCCGCGACGGTCACGATGTTCGCTCCACCGGCAAGGCAAGCAGCCTGTGGCGATGGATCGAAGATGGCGAAGGAGACCTGGTGATCATCGATGTCGTCATGCCGGATGAAAACGGCCTTGACCTGTTGCCGTGCATTCACGAGGTGCGGCCGGACCTCCGGGTCATCGTGATGAGCGCCCGGAACACCTTGCTGACTGCGGTCCAGGCCTCGGAACGCGGTGCGTTCGATTACCTGCCCAAACCCTTTGACCTCTCGAAGCTCACCGAGGCGGTGCGCAAGGCCCTGTCGCCGCCGTCCGGTGTCGGGCTCGCGGAGACCGGGGAGCCAGGCAGTGACGACATGCCACTGATTGGCCGTTCGCCATCCATGCAGGAAATCTACAGGGTGATGGCCCGGCTCATGGGGACCGACCTTACAGTGATGATTACCGGCGAGTCGGGAACCGGGAAGGAGCTGATCGCTCGCGGCTTGCATGACTACGGCAAACGCAGCGGGGGGCCGTTTGTCGCTATCAACATGGCGGCGATTCCACGCGATCTGATCGAAAGCGAATTGTTTGGCCATGAGAAGGGCGCCTTTACCGGTGCCGCGCGAAGGACCACGGGGCGCTTTGGCCAAGCTCAGAACGGTACATTGTTTCTGGATGAAATCGGCGACATGCCGCCCGAGGCGCAGACCCGCTTGCTCCGGGTTCTGCAAGAAGGCGAGTACACCACCGTCGGCGGCCGCGACCCGGTGCGGGCCAATGTCCGGGTCATCGCCGCGACTCACCGCGACTTGCGTCAGTTCATTCGGGACGGCCAGTTTCGTGAGGATCTGTTCTACCGCTTGAACGTGGTCCCGCTTCGAGTGCCGCCTTTGCGGGAGCGTCGCGAGGACATTCCGGATCTGGTCAATCATTTTCTCCACCAGGCTGCCCGCCTCGGTTTGCCGCTCAAGAACGTTGATTCGGCAGCCGTGTCGGTGTTGGCGGCTCATGCCTGGCCGGGCAATGTCCGTGAACTGGAAAACCTCGTGAAGCGTCTGGCGGCACTTTATTCCGAAGATGTGATCGGCGCCGAAGTGATCGCCAGGGAATTGCAGGATCACGGTCGCAATGTGACCGTCCGCGGGCCACAAAAACCTGAAAGTCTGCCGCAGGCCGTCGAGCGTCATCTCGATGAATATTTTGCGGCGCATCCGGGCGGTGAACTGCCAGCTGGCTTGCATGACCGCTTTTTGCGCGAGGTCGAACGCCCGCTGATTATTCGTACATTGCTCGCCACTAACGGCAATCAGCTGCGTGCGGCTGAATTGCTGGGCCTGAACCGCAATACATTGCGCAAGAAAATCCGCGAACTTGATGTTCCGGTGGTGCGGGGCAGAAAGTAACGGCAAACTGAAACATGCTTCAGGAATTGTCGGCAACAGGGATGTCGCGAACCCGGCGGGAGACGGCATGATCGACATGACGCTCGCAAAAACTGACAGTTCGACGGATGTGCCGGCAGCGACCGGTCGGACTGCTTTCGACGCGACGCAGCGTGCCAACTGGGGGCTGCGGCTGATGGCTTGGTCGCGACGGGTAGGTTTGGTGCGCAAGGCGGCCTATGCGGTGGTTCTTCTGGCCATTGCTGCCGGAGTCGGAACCTACGCTACCTTCACCAATGCCGGGCCGGCAGGACCTGATCCCGAGATCGTGCTGGGCCTGCTCTATCTTGACCTGACATTGCTGGTGCTGCTGGTGCTGTTGGTCGGACAACGGCTGGTCGGCTTGTGGGCTCAACGTCGCCAGGGTCTCGCCGGATCGCGTTTGCATGTGCGTCTGGTGATGCTGTTCAGCGGCGTCACGATAACCCCCGCGATCGTGGTCGCGGTGTTTTCGGTGCTGTTTTTCGACTTCGGTATCCGGTCATGGTTCACCGAGCGGATCGGCACTGCGGTCGAGTCCTCGCGCGCGGTCGCCCAGTCCTATCTCGAAGAGCATCGGCGCAACATTCTTGGCGATGCCTTGGCGATGGCCAACGATCTGAATCGCGACGCCGCCATGTTGTGGACGCGGCCGAAGCGCCTGCGCCAAACCCTGGGTGCGCAGGCAGCGGTGCGCAATCTCAGCGAAGCAATCGTCTTCGATGGTTCGGGCCAGGTCATGGCGCGGACCGGGCTCAGCCTGACCTTCGAGTTCGAGCCGTTGCCGGAAGAGGCCTTCTTGCGGGCGCAGCGCGGTGAGGTGGTGACGATTACCGGTGACGTCGACCGGATCAGGACGCTGGTTCGGCTTGAGGGTTTTGTCGATGCTTATCTCTATGTCGGCCGATTTGTCGATGCCGGGATTCTCGAATACATCGAGGAAACCGAACGGGCGGCGACCGAGTACCGGGAACTCGAGGGCCGCCGATTCGAGATCCAGATCACGTTCGGCCTGATATTTGGCGTGGTTTCACTTCTGCTTCTGTTCGCGGCAATCTCGGTCGGGCTGAATCTGGCGACGCGCATGGCCGCCCCGATCAGTGAGCTCATCAATGCCGCTCAACGGGTCAGCGAAGGGGATCTCGATGCCCGGGTCCGCGAGAGCGAAGTTACTGGTTTCAATACATTAAGCCATGTTTTCAACCGGATGACGCAACAGTTGGCAGCTCAGAGAGATGATCTGCTCGAGGCGCATCGTACCGAAGACAGGCGCCGCCGCTTCACCGAAGCCGTCCTTGGCGGGGTGTCTGCCGGTGTTATCGGGCTTGACGGCGATGGCCGTATCAATCTTCCGAACCGCTCGGCGGCGCAGCTTCTCGGCTTGCCGCTCGACGCGCTTGCCGAGCGGCGCCTGGTCGATGTCCTGCCGGAGACCGGCGACCTGCTGGCGTTTTGCAGGCGCCAGCCGCAGAGGCGCGCCGAAGCCGAGATCGAGGTCTGGCGCGATGGCCTGCGGATTACCCTGCTGTCGCGGATCACGGCCGAGGTGACGGACGGCAATGTCAGCGGGTTTGTTTTTACTTTCGACGATATCACCGAATTGCAATCGGCTCAACTCAAGGCGGCCTGGGCGGATGTTGCACGGCGTATTGCCCATGAGATCAAGAATCCATTGACCCCGATCCAGTTGTCGGCGGAGCGTCTGAAACGCAAGTACCTTGGCCACGTTACGGACGACCGCGAAACATTTTCGGCATTGATTGATACCATCGTCCGTCAGGTGGAAGATATCGGTCGTATGGTCGACGAGTTTTCCGCCTTCGCGCGGATGCCAAGCGCGGTCCTTGATGATGCGGACCTGGCGGTTGTCCTGCGCGAGCAAACGGCATTGCATGAGGCTGCTTATCCTGCGCTCAATTACGAGCTGGTCCTGCCATCCGCCAAGATTTGGCTGCAGTTCGACGCCCGGCAGATCCGCCAGGCCGTTACAAATCTGTTGCAGAATGCGGCCGACTCCGTTGAAGCGCGCTTGGCTGAAGATCCTGGTGAGCCAGGATGGATTTGGATTGAGGTAACGCTTGACCCCGCGCATGTCATCGTGACAATCAGTGATAATGGGCGGGGCTTACCTGACGTTTACCGCCACCGTCTGACAGAACCCTATGTCACGACCCGGGAACATGGAACCGGATTGGGGCTGGCAATTGTTTCAAAGATCATGGAAGATCACAAAGGTCGGTTGCGCTTGGTGGATCGTGTCGGTGGTGGCGCTATGGTGATGATGGAGTTTCGCCTGTTCCTCGACCGTACGATCGATGGGGTTGTGCCCGGGGACATAGGGTAAGAGCGCGGGCAACCGGGTCCCGGAAAGGGGCGAAGGTCATGGCAAGTGATATACTGATTGTGGACGATGAGGCCGACATTCGAGCCTTGATCGCCGAGATCCTTGAAGACGAGGATTACAAAACCCGGCAGGCCTGCAATTCTACCGAGGCGATGCGGGAGATCAACATTCGCCGCCCGAACCTGGTGATCCTCGATATCTGGTTGAAGCAGAGCGCTCTCAGCGGGCTCGAAATTCTCGACCAGATCAAGGAGCTGCATCCGGCACTTCCGGTTATCATGATCAGCGGCCATGGCACGATCGAGATTGCGGTGGATGCGACGAGGCGTGGTGCCTATGATTTTATCGAAAAACCTTTCAAGATCGATCGGTTGTTATTGCTCGTGCGCCGCGCGACGGAAGCGGCAAGGCTTTTTGAGGAAAACTTGGAGTTGCGGCGCAAGGCCGGGTTGACTCTGGATCTGATTGGCCGGTCTGCGGGCATCAACCAAGTTCGCAATGCCATCCAGAAGGTGGCTTCGACGGCAAGCCGGGTGCTGATTACCGGCCCGGCTGGCGCCGGAAAGGAAGTCGTGGCGAGCCTGATTCACGCCAAATCGGCGCGGAGCAACGGGCCGTTCATTGTGTTGAATTGCGCAACGCTGGACCCTGCGCGCATGGAACACGAACTATTTGGAAGCGGCTCGGCGGAGACGGCAACGGCGGGACAGCGCCGGATTGGCGTGCTCGAACGTGCCCATGGCGGAACGTTGCTGCTCGACGAAGTGACCGATATGTCGCGCGAGACCCAGGGCAAGATTGTCCGGGTTCTGCATGAGCAGCGTTTCCGGAGGGTTGGCGGCGATACCGAGGTTCCGGTGGACGTCCGGGTTCTCGCGTCGACCAACCGCGACATGCAGCAGGAGATCGCCGCCGGCCGATTCCGGGAAGATTTGTTCTATCGCCTGAATGTAGTGCCGGTATCCGTACCGGCGTTGCGCGACCGGCGCGACGACATTCCGCTCATCGTGCAGCATTTTCTCAGGCAATCGACTGAAGCTTCGGGCCGGCCGCTGCGCGCCATTGGCGAGGATGCGATGGTTGCCCTGCAGGCTTATGACTGGCCGGGCAATGTCCGGCAGTTGCGTAATGTCATCGACTGGGTGCTGATCATGGCACCGGGGCCGCCGCGCGACGATATACGGGCTGAGATGCTGCCGTCGGAAATCATCGCTTCGGCGACGAATCCGGCTCTGTCCGACCGGCGTGTCGAGTTCATGAGTATGTCGCTGCGCGACGCCCGCGAGATCTTCGAGCGTGAGTATCTCATGCTTCAGGTGGACCGGTTCGACGGCAATATTTCGCGCACCGCGAATTTCGTCGGGATGGAACGTTCGGCCCTGCACCGCAAGCTCAAGCTGCTCGGGGTCATGCAGGGGGACCGGCTGACCAGGACTGGCTGAGTCGGACCGATGAAATTCGTCATCTGCGGTGCCGGGGAAGTCGGGTCCAGTATCGCCAAACATCTCGCGAGCGAAGACAACGACGTCACGGTCGTCGATCAGAATCCGTCGCTGGTGCAGAAGATTGGCGAAACCCTTGAGGTTCGCAGCGTTCTCGGCCACGCATCTCTGCCGGATGTTCTCGAACGGGCCGGTATTGCCGAGGCCGACATGCTGATCGCGGTGACCCTGTCCGACGAAGTCAATATGGTCGCCTGCCGGATCGCGCATACATTGTTCGAGGTCGGCAAGACAATTGCCCGTATCCGGCAACAGGAATATCTGAGGCCCAACTGGGGGAATCTGATCAGTCGCGGGAACATGGGCATCGACGAGTATATTGTGCCCGAGCGCGAGGTTGCGCGCGCAATCGGCCGCCGCCTTCAGGTGCCGGGGGCCTTCGATGTCGCATCCATGGCGGACGGACTGGTCCGGGTGGTTGGTGTGCGTTGCGATGAGACCTGCCCGATTGTCGATACCCCGATTCGCCAGCTGACCCAGCTGTTTCCCGATCTCAGCATTGTCATTGTCGGGATCATCCGCAACGACCAGGGCATTGTCCCGAAGAGCATCGATCACATGCTGCCCGGGGATGATGTGTATTTCGTCTGCGATGCGGAGCATCTCGGACGGGCCATGGCGGCGTTCGGCCATGAAGAGATTGAGGGCCGCAGCGTGATCATCGCCGGCGGCGGCAATATCGGCCTGACTCTGGCGCGGGAGATAGAGCGGGACCATGACGGTGTTCGGGCCAAGGTGATTGAATTCAATTCCGACCGCGCCAAACATGTCGCCCAGGCTCTCGATCACACGATGGTTCTGAACGGCGACGCGCTCGACCCGGAAATCCTGGTGGAGGCGAATATCGGGCAGACCGAGACCTTCATTGCGGTCTCCAACAACGATCAAGTGAATATCATCAGTTCTCTGCTCGCCAAGCGAGCCGGGGCCAGGCGGTCACTGACTCTGATCAATAATCAGTCCTATGCCCAAGTGGTCACACCGTTGGCGATCGATGCGGTTGTCAATCCGCGGATGATCACGGTCTCATCGATCCTGGAATATGTCCGGCGGGGCAGTATTCGGGGCATCTATTCGGTCAGACAGGATTTCGGAGAAGTCATCGAGGCCGAGGCCCTGGCAACATCGTCCCTGATCGGCAAGCCTTTGCGCGACGCTCGCCTTCCCGACGGAGTCATGATCGGGTCGGTGCTGCGTGGCGGTAAGGTGATCACGCCGCGGGGCGGGACCGTGATCAATGTCGGCGACAGGGTGGTTCTGTTCACGACCTATCAGGCGGTCAAGAAGGTTGAAAAGATGTTTTCCGTGCGGCTTGACTATTTCTGAGCCGCAGGGCTCACGGGCGATCAGCTGGGGCGGAGCCGGACTCATGTCGCGAATTGCCTATGTGAATGGCCGCTATCTGCCGCATGCGGAGGCCAGGGTGCATGTCGAGGACAGGGGTTACCAGTTCGCGGACGGTGTCTATGAGGTCGTCTTCGTTCGTCATGGCCGCATGGTCGACGACGCGCCGCATCTCGACCGTCTCGACCGGTCGTTGCGGGAGTTGCGGATTGCGCCGCCGATGGCGCGTGCGCCGCTGCGCCTGATAATGCAGGAGGTTCTGCGTCGCAACCGGATCGAGACCGGCATCATCTATCTGCAGATAACGCGCGGTGCCGCACGGCGGGATCACCCGTTTCCGGCCGCTGCCGTCCCGAGTCTGGTCATGACAGCGCGGCGTCTCGCGCTGCCGCCACGCGTCAAGGTCGAAAATGGTGCTGCCGTGATCACGATTCCGGATCTTCGGTGGGCGCGGTGCGACATCAAGTCGATATCCTTGCTTCCGAACATTCTCGGCAAGCAACAGGCCCGCGAGGCCAACGCCTACGAAGCGTGGCAGGTGAACACAGCCGGGGAAGTCACGGAAGGCACGTCGACCAACGCATGGATCGTCACGAGAGACGGTCGGCTGGTCACCCGCGGCATCGGTCATGACATTCTCAGCGGTGTGACCCGGAAGGCGGTGATCGATCTGGCCCGGCGCAATGGCCTGGACTTCGATGAGCGGTCGTTTACCGTTGCCGAGGCAAAAGCCGCGCGTGAGGCGTTCGTGACCTCGGCAACTTCATTCGTGACACCGGTCACGCGCATCGACGATGCGGTTATCGGCAATGGCCGAGCCGGGTCGATAAGCATGCAGATGCATGACGCCTATCTTTCCCATGCCGCCGCGGCGGGATCCGCATCGTGACCGTCGCGCGGGAGTTGGACCGGCCGGACGCGGTGATTTTCGACTGGGACAGCACGCTGGTCGACAACTGGGCTTCGATCGTGAAGGCGCTCAACGCGACACTTGCGATGATGGGGCACGGACAATGGACGGCGACCGAGGTTCGCGAGCGGACCCGGTCATCGGCCCGCGAGAGTTTCCCGAAGCTGTTTGGCATGCGCTGGCAGGAAGCGGAACATTTCTTCTACGAACGCTTCAACGAGTGTCATCTTGAAGAGGTGCGGCCGTTGCCGGGCGCGGAACGGGTCATCAGTCTGCTGGCCGATTGTAACGTACCGATGGCCGTGGTTTCCAACAAGTCGGGCCCTTATCTTCGGACCGAGGCGGAGGTACTGGGCTGGACTGGAAGATTTGCTGCCATCGTCGGCGCGACTGATGCAGAACGTGACAAGCCCGCATCGGATCCGGTGCGTATGGCGGCCGCGGCAGCCGGCGTGCCGGCCGGACCAGGAATCTGGTTTGTCGGTGACTCGGCGGTGGACCTGCAATGCGCCCATGCTGCCAATTGCGTGCCGATCCTGGTCGAAAGCGGGGTGATTACGGCGGCGGAAATCGCGCAATGGCCACCTGCCGCCAGACTGGCAACTTGCGAGACACTTGCTGATCTGATTACGGAGGTCTTTGCAGGCTCGTCCTTGACGACAGGAACCGGTACCCTGAATATTAAGGCAATCGTAGGGTGATCCGGTGCTGCCTCCGCGACTAGTTTGGCAAGTTCCAGTGTTCAGTTTCCGCCAGGTTGTGTGCGGACATACAACGACAATCGGATCCGGCGGGCTGTCCGCGGTTCAAGTCGAGAAAAGGGTGTTACGAGATGACCAGCGAACAGCCTCGTGTTGTGCAAGAGACATTTTTGAACACGATTTGCAGGGAGAAGACGCCGGTTACCATCTTCCTCATGAACGGTGTCAAATTGCAGGGCATCGTGACCATGTTCGACAAGATATCGCTTCTCTTGCGACGCGACGCACATTCGCAACTGGTCTACATGCATGCGATTTCGACCGTCATGCCGTCGGGTTCCTTGAATCTGGATGATCAGGCCGCCTCCCGGAACTGACGAGACGCCGCCCCCGATGCCTGCTGTCGATGATCGGAAGCGGGGTCCGGCAATCCGCGTCATCGTGTTGACGCCGTATGTCGATGGCCGGGACCGGGCGGCGGACTGCAGCTGCGGGGACCGGAGAAAGCCGGAAGACCGGTTGCAGGAAGCTGTCGGTCTTGCGGCCGCGATCGATCTTGAGGTCCGTCATTCCGAGGTCCTGCGACTTGCCCGGCGCAAGCCGGGCACATTGTTCGGTTCCGGGACCGTCGAGCGACTGCACGGCTTGATCGCGGAAGAGGGGGTGGACCTGGTTGTTGTCGATGGTGCCCTGTCGCCGGTTCAGCAGCGCAATCTCGAACGGGTCTGGAATTGCAAGGTGATCGACCGGACAGCCTTGATTCTCGAGATTTTCGGGGCCCGGGCACAGACGCACGAGGGTGGCCTTCAGGTCGAACTGGCGGCATTGACATTCCAGCGCAGCCGGCTGGTGCGGTCATGGACCCATCTCGAGCGTCAGCGCGGCGGTAGCGGGTTTCTTGGCGGCCCCGGCGAGAGCCAGATCGAACTCGACCGACGTCAGATCGACGACCGGATCCAGCAACTCCGGCGGAACTTGAAGCAGGTCACCAGAACCCGCGGACTGCACCGTGTGACGCGGCAGCGGATGCCTTATCCGGTGATCGCTCTGGTCGGATATACCAATGCCGGAAAATCGACGCTCTTCAACCGGCTGACCGGGGCGACGGTAATGGCCGAGGACATGTTGTTCGCGACGCTGGATCCGACCATGCGCCGGGTCGAACTGCCGTCCCGGCGTCCAGCCATCCTCTCCGATACGGTCGGCTTTATCTCGGATCTGCCCACCCATCTCGTCGCGGCGTTCCGTGCGACCCTGGAAGAAGTCCGGGAGGCTGATATCATCCTGCATGTCCGTGATATCAGCCATCCCGATGGTGAGCGCCAGAAAACGGATGTTGAAGCTGTTCTCGCCGACCTCGGCGTTCTCGGTCCGTCCAGCAGCACACGCGTCATCGAAGCCTGGAACAAGACCGACCGGCTTGATGCAAGAGTCCGCCTTGATCTTGCGGCCCGTGCCGGCGATGACTGTGTAGCGGTTTCGGCGTTGCGCGGAGACGGCTGCGACCAGTTGATGGAGCAACTCGAACGGTATCTCGGCCGCGGCGAGATGACGCTGGAATACAGGATCGCGCCGGCTGCCGGCGCGGCGATTGCCTGGCTGCATCGTCATGGCCGCGTTCTCAATCAGGAACTACGGGATGATCGTATGGCGATAACGGTGGCCTTGGCGTCGGCTGATGCCGATCGTTTCAGCGACCGCTTTGGCGCGGAGTGCACCGGCCGTACTTGAAATCGATTGCTGTCGTCCCAATATGCTCTAGCACTCTCTTGACGGGAGTGCTAATAGCGGGCCGGCATTCTGATCGGCAATTTTTACCGGAGCGTTACACATGTCATTCCGACCGTTGCATGACCGCGTCGTGGTCGAGGCTCTCGACAGTGATTCAAAAACCGCCGGTGGTATCATCATTCCCGATACCGCCAAGGAGAAACCCATGGAGGGCAAGGTGCTCTCGACCGGCCCGGGCAGCCGTGACAGTGATGGAACTCTGGTTCCGTTGACGCTGAAGCCGGGTGACCGGGTGTTGTACGGCAAATGGTCTGGTACCGAGGTGAAGATCGACGACAAGGATCTTCTGATCATGCGCGAATCCGATGTGATGGGCGTTCTCGACTGACAACAAGACCTGAGTCCGGTGGAGTCGCCACCGACAAAACGATCAATCAAGACCAGTGAAAGGGAGTCCAGGCGATGGCAGCCAAGGACGTCAAATTCGATACCGATGCCCGCAACCGCTTGTTGCGCGGTGTCGACACTCTAGCCAATGCAGTCAATGTCACACTCGGGCCGAAGGGCCGCAACGTGGTTCTCGACAAAGCGTTTGGCGCCCCTCGCGTGACCAAGGACGGTGTGTCCGTCGCCAAGGAAATCGAGCTTTCCGACAAGTTCGAGAACATGGGCGCGCAGATGCTGCGCGAGGTCGCTTCGAAAACGTCGGACGAAGCCGGCGACGGCACGACCACGGCGACGGTGCTCGCCCAGGCTATCGTTCGCCAAGGCGTTAAGGCAGTTGCCGCCGGCATGAACCCGATGGATCTGAAGCGGGGCATCGACCTCGCGACGATCGCGATTAACGAGGATATCGAACGCCAGACGACAAAGATCCGCACATCCGAGGAAATAGCGCAGGTCGGCACGATTTCGGCCAATGGCGAGGCGGCGATCGGCGAGATGATCGCGAAGGCCATGGAACGGGTCGGTAACGAGGGTGTGATCACGGTGGAAGAGGCCAAGTCGCTTGCCACCGAGCTCAATGTGGTCGAGGGTATGCAGTTCGATCGCGGTTATCTGTCGCCTTATTTTATCACCAATGCCGAGAAGATGATCTGTGAGGTCGAGAACCCCTACATTCTCGTGCATGAGAAGAAGCTCTCGAGCCTGCAGCCGATGTTGCCCATCCTTGAGGCGGCAGCGCGTGCCGGCCGGCCGCTGCTGATCATTGCGGAGGATGTTGAGGGTGAGGCGCTTGCGACGCTGGTCGTCAATAAACTGCGTGGCGGACTCAAGGTCGCAGCTGTCAAGGCGCCGGGCTTCGGTGACCGCCGCAAGGCCATGCTCGAAGATATCGCGATCCTGACCAAGGGGACCGTGATTTCCGAGGAACTGGGAATTCAGCTCGAGTCGGTTACGCTCGAGATGCTCGGAACAGCCAAACGCGTCACGATTACCAAGGATGACACGACGGTGGTCGACGGCGCCGGTGAGAAGGAAGACATCAAGGCTCGTTGCGGCCAGATCCGGGCGCAGGTCGAGGATACGACATCCGACTACGATCGGGAGAAACTGCAGGAACGCCTGGCCAAGCTGGCCGGCGGGGTTGCGGTTATCCACGTCGGCGGCGGCAGCGAGGTCGAGGTCAAGGAGCGCAAGGACCGGGTTGACGATGCGTTGAATGCGACCCGGGCCGCGGTGGAAGACGGTATTGTCGCGGGTGGCGGAGTCGCACTGCTTTATGCTGCGAAGGCGCTTGACGATGTCGTGCCAGCCAATGACGACCAGAGGGTCGGCATCAACATCGTCCGCCGGGCTATCCAGGCTCCGGTACGCCAGATCGCCGAGAATGCCGGCGCCGACGGCTCGATCATTGTCGGTAAACTGCTTGAAGGCGATGATCCGAAGCGTGGTTTCGATGCACAGACCGGCGAGTATGTCGATATGGTCAAGGCTGGTATAATGGACCCGACCAAGGTCGTGCGGACGGCTATGCGTGATGCCGCTTCGATCGGAGGGTTACTGGTTACCACCGAAGCCATGGTGGCGGAGATTCCGGAGAAGCCGGGCGCGGGCGGCATGCCAGGTGGTATGCCGGGCGGCGGCATGGGTGACATGGGCGGCATGGGTGACATGGGCTTCTGATCCGCCTTCAATCGTGCCGGTTTCGTTGTTCCGGGGCCGCGGCTTTTGCCGCGGCCCCGACTCGTTCATGTGAGGATTGATGACCGCGCCGCCAGCCGTGCCAGAGGTCGCCCGACTGATGCGGGAGACTGCCGAGTTGCTTGTCATGCCGCGTTTCGGGACGCTTGGCGCCGACGAAGTCATGGCGAAGACCGGACCGAAGGATCTGGTCACGATCGCCGATACCGAAGCGGAATGGCGGCTGACGCCGCTGTTGCAGGACCTTCTGCCAGGTTCGGCTGTGATTGGCGAGGAGGCGGCCGCGGCTGACCCCGATATCTTCCATCATTTCGCCGCCGCGGAGCCCGTCTGGGTCTTGGACCCGGTCGACGGCACCGGAAATTTTGCCAAGGCCGGCCGTTACTTCTGCATGATGGTGGCGCTGGTTGTCGGCGGTGAGATCGTTCTCGGCGTCATCCTCGATCCGCTCGGCCAGGCCTGGGTTGGCGCCGAACGGGGTGCCGGGGCCTGGTCATACGCTTACGATGACGGTGCGCCCGAACGGCTGGCGGTCCTCGCTCCATGTCCTACCGGCGAGATGCTGGGGGCGTTGAATTTCCGATATCTGGAAAGTCCACTGAAGGAAGACATGCGAGCGCGATGCGGCGATGTCGTGGGGCATCATTACCGGCTTGGCTGTGCCGGACATGAATATTTGCGAATGGTCACGGGCGAGGCGCATTTCGCGCTACATGCAAAGACAATGCCATGGGATCATGCCGCCGGCTGCCTCA
Organism: Thalassobaculaceae bacterium; assembly: GCA_963422445.2. Lineage (GTDB taxonomy): Bacteria > Pseudomonadota > Alphaproteobacteria > Thalassobaculales > Thalassobaculaceae. Next base: position 4,639,340 of record OY729512.2, on the reverse strand, counting down.
TCCACCGGGAGGCTGGCGGATATCAGGCGCGTTTCGACGGCAGCGCCTACCGGCCCGGGCACCGGACAGGCGGGATCCTGAGCGCACCTGACAAGGGCAGCTGGCAACGGCTTCGTGCCGGGTTGTTCGGAGCGGTGGTAGAGACGTGCTGAACAGCGGCGCGACGGTTGCTGGCACCTATTTGATCTTGGATTCCTTGTAGAGCACGTGTTTGCGCGCGACCGGATCGTATTTCCGAAACTGAAGTTTACCGGTCTGGGTCCGGGGATTCTTCTTGGTGACGTAATAGTGCCCGGTATCGGCGCTGCTGACGAGTTTGATCAGGACGGTTGCCGGCTTGGCCATGACGGTTTCCTCCTTTCGGCGGTTTCGACAGGCGCAAAGTACATCATGACGGTATTACGTCAAGGGCCGCTGTTCCGTTTGACGGAAAGACCGGTCATGCGAGGGACCGTCGGGGTCGTTGGAATTCATTCGAGTGCAATGGCAGTGCGGGACCATGGTCGTTCGCCAGGTTGCGCAATCAGGGGAGGTTGGCAGATATAGTGGAATTGGCCGCTTGTGAAGACCGGAATCGGTCATAACCCGCCGTGTGCGGCAGGAGCAGTTCGATCTTGTATCGTCCGATGGCGCGGTACGCGTTCCTATGGAAAATCGGCCATGGAGACGGGTTTGAGAGCTTGCTCGGCGCGAGAAATATCAAGCGGCGAGCGAAGACGCAACATTTGACCGGAAGTACGATACATGGCTTGCAGGAGGCTGGAAAAGTAACGAGACGACATGTCGGGGCGGCCGGATAGGAGGCTTCTGCAAGTGCACGGCCAAGTGTTGGCGTCGGCCCATTCTGTCGGTGCCACGCCGCATGATGGCGACGGCGTTCGATGACAAGATGACGATTCTGATCTCTCACCTTCGCAGGCTGCAGGCCGGATGGATGCCTTGGAGGCGGTGACCTCTTGAAACCGGACGGAATTCGGGTTCCGGAGCGGATAGCGGACTGTCGAACCAACGACCCAACTCCTTGCAGGAGGGTCGTCCCGGTATTGGTCGGACACAAGCGATATCCAGCCCCGCGATGATCGGGTCCAGCCTTCGAGTTCGCCCATGAACTCGGACACAAGGGTTTCAGGCACGATTTCGAATGCGTTTCGGGGAACCGGGAACTGTTCGACGAGGTGACATTCCAGGATTTGATCTGCACTGGAAATCAACAGAGCTTATGGCCAAGGTGAACAGCCGGACATGGGCGGATTCCGCGATCGGCGCATGCGGACCGACCGCATCACAATGAGGATGTGCGCCGGAAGCCGTTGCGGGTATTCCGCGATACCGCTTATGCACATGGTTCCGGTCGCGAGAGTTTGCCAGCAGATGTTGAGGTTGAGATTAGGGCGGAGGAGCGGGTAGAATGCCCCGATACGTTCCTGCCGACGGAGCCCCCACATGAAACAGGTCCCCGATAGCCTCCTCGCTTTCCAGCACATGGCCCCGGACGATGACGCCTGCGCCGCCTGGCTGATCGAAATGCGCTGGCCGGACGGCTTCGTCTGTCCCACGTGCGGCCATGAAAAGGGATGGGCGCTGCGCAGAAAAGCACACACCTTCGCGTGCACCGGCTGCCGCCGGCAGACCTCGGTGACGGCCGGGACGATCCTGCACGCCAGCAAGCTGCCGCTCACCGTCTGGTTCTGGGCCGCCGACCTGATGGCGACCCACTCCAACGGCATCTCTGCCCTGCAGCTCCAGAAACAGCTCGCTATCGGCTCTTATCGCAGCGCCTGGCTGCTCGCCCATAAGCTGCGCGCCAGCATGGTCGAGCCCGAGCGTAACCCGTTGTCGGGCTTGGTGGACATCGACGAGGCCAGCCGTCCATTCCGGACCAAAGATGATCCTCCCACCGGAGGGCAAGGACGCAGCCACGACGGCAAGAGGCTCATCGTCGGCGCCATCGAACTCGGGGACGGAAACATCCCAGGCCGCCTGCGGCTGGCCGAAATCTCCTCCTACGGCGCCGCCGACCTCGGACACTTCGTCGAAACCGCCGCCGATCCCGACGCCATCGCGAAAACCGACGGCTGGTCCGGCGACGCTGCGGTCCCCGCCGATCGCCACAATGTCCATGTCGTCGGGAAGACCGCCGCTCACCTCGTCCTGCCGTGGATCCACCAAGTCTTCTCCAACCTCAAAGAATGGGCGCGAGGCGTCTACCACGGGCTGCGCCGCAAGCATCTGCAGGCCGATCTCGATGAGGTCGTCTTTCGCTTCAATCGCCGCAAAACCCGCCACGATGCTTTCCGCTCGCTCTTCCGCCTCGCCACCAATGCACAACCCCTTACCTACAGCATGTTGATCGAACCGGAACCATCTGCATAAGCGGTTCCGCGATTTCTTCAAGATGTGTTTTGTCTGTGCGACGGGTTGCGGGAACGCTTGGTGTGACTGAGTGTCTGAATCATAATAATATCAATTAGTGACAGTGACTTGCATGCGTCCGAGACGGCGCATGAGAACATGGCTCAGAGCCAGCAGGAGCCAGACGAGGGCGCTGGCGATGGATCGCTCGAAGTCTCTGGAGAGGCGCCGGCAGCGGCGCAGATATCCGAAGGTGCGTTCGACCACCCAGCGCCAGGACATGACGACGACCCCCTTGGCGTCCCTGGATTTGCCGATGACCTCCACAGTGATCGGACAATTCGCTTTCTTGAGCGCACTTGCCAGCTTGTCGCCGCCACAGGCGCCGTCGGCAAACACGATCTGCACCGTGTTCTGACCGACCTGCAACGCCAGCAACGAGGGACGCGCGCCATCCCGGTCCTGGATATGCGCTTGCGGCCCTTGATCGTCTTGCCGGCATCGTCGCTGCATCCATTGCTGCTCGCTTCGACCGTCGGCAGGCTCCGACTGTCGATGATGGCCGCGCTCGGGTCCGCACTACGCCCCGACCGGAGCCGCTCAAGCGTCGTAAAACGGGCGCAAAATTGCTCTGGGGCCCCCGACCGGGACCACGTGTGGAAATAGGTCTGAACCGTCGTAATAAACGCCGGACAATCCTTCGGTCATGCCCGCCAACTGCACCCTGTCCAGAGCATGCATGCGATCGCGTTTACCACGTCGCGCAGGTCCACCTGACGGGGACGACCAAGCCGGCGCGACGGTGGAAGAAGCGGGTCGTCCACTCGGCATCGGTCAGATCGCTTTCGTAACGCTCCGTCTTACGGCTATACTGCTTCCGGGTCATCTCGTTCCAGGGCATGATGTGCCCCCATGGTGTGAGTGTTCACCCATGAAGATACACCATGCGAGACCACCCAACCAGTTTTAGGTTAGGCTCTTAGACACTGCAGTCTGAATTAAATTCCGGCAGATTGCGGGAATGTCTTCATCGGCGCCGTCGCCTGGATCCGAGCGCTGGCCACCAGGCGCCTGGCCAGCGCCGCGTTGCCGACCGGCACCCCACCGAATTCAGTCTGCGCCCAATGGTCACTGTCAAGCCCCGCGCCCGGCGCCAGCCGCCAGGCCGGTGGTGGTGGCAGCAACACGGCCGGCCCGGCCAGCCCCAGGTGTCGCCGCCAGTCGCGCACCAGCGGATACATCCGGATCCCCTTCGCCGGCACTTGCGCCCCTGAGTCGGCGCGCCGCCCGCGCCCGGCCGACATGCCGACATGGATCCGGTTCGTCGCCCGCAAGCTGATCCCGCCATGCGCCGGATCGACAAAGGTCTCGACCGGCAGCGGGGCAACGCCATAGCGGGCCGCATAATCGTCGGTCAGGCGGCCGAGACACAGGCCGAGCACCGTCGAGGCCAGGGGTCGGCAGGCCAGACCGGGACGGATGAGAAACCGTGCCAGTCCGACCACCCGGTCGAGATGGGCCTCCCGGCCGGCCGCATCCCGGCCGATCCACCGGTTGCGCGGCTTCAGGACCAGGGCCGGGACTGCAACCATGCAACCGCCGAGCCAGCCGTGATCCGAGCCGACCGGATACCGCAGCGGCCGCCCGACATGAAGCCCGACCCCCAGCGGATGCTCGGCGTCCAGCATCGTACCCAGCCGCCGACACACCGTGTCGGTCTCGGCCAGCGTCACGACCGGACCCTCGACAGGGTCGACGCGGTCCGGAATCCCGACCGGCGGCGGAACCGCAGCTGCCAGATCCCGGACAGCACGGTCAACACCGGCGCCGGGTCCGGCCGGCGGCAACGCCAGAACGCCCACATGCGCAAGATCGCGAAGCGCCACCAGACAGCCCGCGTCCTGCAGATGGCCGAGGGGATCGCGAAACCCGAAAGTCGTGCAGACCTCGCGGACGAACGCCATGCGCCCCGGAACGGTTCTGGGGCGCCGGCAACGCCGCCAATGTGCGCCGTCCCGCCTCCGGGAACAGCGTGCGGCGGATCAGATTTGTGCGTTCATGACCCCGTCATATCGGGTCCGGAATCCCATGTTCAGAGAAAAAGGCCCAATGGGTGGGCTGCGGGTGCTGTTCACGGTCCAGGCTGCAGGGTTATCTGCGCGGCGCTCAAGCGCGCCCGGCTCTACGAGGCGGTGGTGGCGCGCTGGCAGTCGGATCAAATCTACAACCTGTCGCTGACCCGGACGGCGACGGTGACGCTGGGCCGGGGGTCACGGAGCGTGACCGGGATCGGGCGGGTCAAGACGCCGGCGCTGGCGATCGCCTGCCGGCGGGAGCTGGAGATCCGGGAATTCGTGCCCGTGGAGTATTTCGAGGTGGTGGCCGCGGCTCACGCCGAAGGCGGCGAATACCGCATGCGGAACGCACCGAAGCAGCGAATCGTCGAGTGCGGCAAGGCGGAGGCGGTCACCAATGCGGCGCGGAAATTCCAGGGCAGGCTCTGCCTGCACGTCGAAGACAAGCATAGGGAAAGTCTGAACAACCCCGTTTCCCGGGTATACGGGTGTCGTGGCCCGTGGATGAAACGCCAGAGCCCATCGGGGACGTGTTGTCGCGCCAGGAAATGGAGATTTCGATGCCCGAACTGACCGTCCCCGCCGCCTTGCGGCGGCCGCGGACGGATCGACCCTAGGTCATGCGGTGGCGTCGCTCCCCGCGATGAGCAGATTGGTGAATCCGAGCAGCACGGCGATGCGTTGCGTGTTCTTCGCCAACCCCCGATAGCGCACCTTCGCGTAGCCGAAGTGGCGTTTCACATACAGGAATGGATGCTCCACCCTGGCCCGAACCGACGCCTTGCGCCTCTCCGCCGCCGCCTCCGGGCCCGCCTTGTCCAGCCCCCGGCGCTTGCCGGGCTTCATCGCCACCTCCCAGCCACGTCCGTGTCCCGGTTCTCCGCGCGCTTGTCCACCCCCTGATAGCCCGCGTCACCCCACACCTGCTCCTCGCCCCCGTGCAACAGCGCGTGCGCCGTCGCCACATCCGAGACATTCGCCGGCGTCGTCTCCACGCTGTGCGTCAAGCCCGACTGCGCATCCACCCCGATGTGCGCCTTCATCCCGAAATGCCACTGATTGCCCTTCTTCGTCTGGTGCATCTCCGGGTCCCGCTCGCCCTTGCGGTTCTTCGTCGACGACGGCGCGGCAATGAGACTCGCGTCCACGGTCGTCCCCTTGCTCAAGCGGTGTCCGAGAGAGGCCAGATGTGCGTTGATCTCCTCGAACAGCGTCTCGCCCAGACCATGCGTCTCCAGCAAGTGGCGGAAATGCAGGATCGTCGTCTCGTCAGGCAGTGCACCCGAGAGGCCAGCCCCACAAACCGCCGTACCGACTCCACCGCGTAGAGCAGGTCCTCCATCCCAGGCTCGCTCAGAGTGTAGAACAGCTGCAACGCAGTGCACCCGCAGCATCACGCTCAGCGGATAGGGCCGCCGACCGCGCCCGATCTTCGGGTCGAACGGCTCGATGCGCGCCTCCAGCCGCTCCCAGGGAACCAGCCCGTCCATCGTCTCGAGAAAGACCTCGCGCCGCGTCCGACGCGTCTTCAGGTCGTGCTCCAGCTCCGCAAACGTCGCTTGCTCCAGGGCCGGCAAGGCAAAGAATAGTGTTTGGCGCTGGCAGGACCGCTTCATGGAAGAGGGTGTGGACGGACTTCTGCGGGACAAGACGCGTCCGCCGGGCAAGACGCCTCCGGCTCCTGAGCCAGAGGCGAAGATCGTCGGGTTGACCCACACCTCGCCGCCTCACGCGGCGACCCACTGGACGCTACGGGCGATGGCGAAGGCTGTGGGGTGCCGCTTCGAGGGTCTGGGCGGTCTGGCAGGCGCATGGCCTGATGCCGCACCGCTGGCGGCCGTTCACGCTTTCGAACGATCCCGCCTGCCTCGAGACGCTGACCGACATCGTCGGCCTCTCCGTTGCGCCGCCGGCTCACGCGGTCGTGCTGTCGATCGATGACACGTCGCACAGTCAGGCACTTGACTGCACACAGCCCGGCCTGCCGCTGAAGAAAGGCCGCGGCGCCACCATGACACATGATTCCAGGCGCAACGGCACGACGACGCTGTTCGCCGCCCTGACCGTGCTCGACGGCACGGTCATCGGCCAGCACGCCAGTCGGCATCGCCACCAGGAGTTCCTGAGATTCCTCAACCGCATCGCGCGCACGATACCCGCCGGCGTCCCGGTCCATGCCATCCTCGACAACGACGCCACTCACAAGCACAAGGACGTCCAGGTCTGGCTCGCACGCCATCCGCGCTGGACCTTCCACGTCACCCCCACCTCGAGCGCGTGGCTGAACGCGCTCGAAGGCGTCTTCGCCAAGCGGACACGACGCCGTCTCAAATACGGCGTCTTCCGCTCCGTACGCGACCTCCAGGACGCCATCCGCCGCGTCATCGACGAACACAACACCACAGAAGCCAAGCCCTTCGTCTGGACCGCCGATCCCGATACCATCATCGCCGCAAGAAAAAGAGGGTTTCAAACGTTGAAACCAGTCGACTAGAAAGCGCCGGATGGGAAGCTGGAATCCCCTCCGATCGTCCGATGGAAGACCATCGAAGAATCGTCCCGCGCCATGGTGAGGCCGATTTGGTTCGTTCGGAGCAGAGGTCGAGACGTGAACATCGCCGTGAACGACATCGCGAGTCGAAATCGGAACGACACTGGCCGGGAAATTGTCGGCACGCACGCAGCGGACCGTAACCGGTGGTGGTTCGTAGGAACGGTGCCCTGCGTGAAGCGCGCCTGCGGGCTGATTCGTGGACCCGCGCGACCCGGAGGCGCTCGATGGTGACTGGTCATGAAGTTCGCAGTCCGTCCGCGTCGAAGCGGTGAAGCTTGGCGAGATCTGCGGCCAGAAGAACCGAATCCCCATACTGCAACGGATTGTCTCCATCGGCCCGGACCGTCAGCGTCTCCCCGAGCTCCTCACACCGGACATGGAAGAACGTATCGGCTCCGAGATGTTCGGATACGCCGACCGTGCCCTTCCACTCGCCTTTGTCCGTGGATATCTGGACATGTTCCGGTCGGATCCCGATCGTGTGCGCACCGTGCTTCCTCGCTTCGTTGCCGCCGAGGAAGTTCATCTTCGGAGACCCGATGAAGCTCGCGACAAAGAGGTTGCGAGGGTTGTGATAGAGCTCGAGCGGTGAGCCGACCTGTTCGATCACTCCGGCCTGAAGCACGACGATCTTGTCGGCCATCGTCATGGCTTCGACCTGATCGTGGGTCACGTAGATCATCGTCGTTTTGAGAGACTGGTGGAGTTCCGAGATCTCCAGCCGCATGTTGACCCGCAACGATGCGTCAAGATTCGACAGGGGCTCGTCAAACAGAAACGCTTCCGGCTCGCGCACGATGGCGCGCCCGATCGCGACGCGTTGACGCTGACCTCCCGAGAGCTGGCCCGGCCGCCGGTCGAGGTATTCGGTCAGATTGAGCACGCGCGCCGCGGACTCGACACGTCGGTTCTGCTCGGCCTTGTCCAGCTTTGCCATCCGCAACGGAAAGGCGATGTTCTTTCGCACGGACATGTGCGGATACAGCGCGTAGGACTGAAACACCATCGCGAGACGGCGCCTGGCGGGCGGGACATCGGTGACCTCGGCGCCATCGATCTCCACCCGCCCGCTGCTGATGTCCTCCAATCCGGCGATGAGGCGAAGAAGCGTGGACTTGCCGCAGCCGGACGGTCCCACGAACACGACGAATTCGCCGTCGCGGATCTCCAGGTCGAGCGGCGGGATGACCTCGACGTCATCAAAGCTCTTGCTGACGTTCTTCAGAGTAATCAGACCCATTGTGTGCCTTTCACTTCACGGCCCCAAAGGTGAGGCCACGAACCAATTGCTTCTGGCTGAACCAGCCGACGATCAGGATCGGGGCAATGGCCATCGTCGAAGCCGCGCTGAGCTTGGCGTAGAAGAGACCCTCCGGACTGGAGAAACTCGCGATGAAGGCGGTCAGCGGAGCGGCCTTGGCAGCAGTGAGGTTGAGCGTCCAGAAGGCCTCGTTCCATGCAAGGATCACGTTGAGCAGAAGCGTTGACGCGATGCCGGGCACAGCCATGGGGACCAGCACGAAGAAGATTTCGGACCTCAACTCCGCGCCATCCATCCGAGCGGCCTCCAGAATGTCGACCGGAATCTCGCGAAAGTAGGTGAAGAGCATCCAGACGATAATCGGCAGGTTGATCAGCGTGAGCACGATGACCAGTCCGAAACGCGTGTCCAGAAGTCCGGTGTCGCGGAAGATCAGGTAGATCGGAATGAGCACGCCGACGGGAGGCAGCATCTTCGTGCTCAGCATCCACATCAGAACATTCTTCGTGTGCCTGGTCGGCACGAATGCCATCGCCCAGGCCGCCGGAATGGCGATCAGGAGTCCGAGACCGGTGGATCCGAACGAAATGACGACCGAATTCCAGAAATGCTTGAGGTAGTCCGTGCGTTGATTGACCGCGTCGTAGGCGGAGAGAGTCCAGTCGAACAGCAGGAAGGACGGTGGTGAGGCGATCGCCTCGGCCTCCGTCTTGAATCCGGTCAGGAACGTCCAGAGGATCGGGAAGAAGATTGTGAGACCGACCACCCATCCAAGGATGGCCGTCAGCGCCTTCCGGCGGGCGGAGACGGCGCGGGCCATGTCTCAGGCGTCCAGATTCCTGCCGATCATCCGCATCAGGAAGATGGCAACGATGTTTGCGAGGACAATGGCGATGACGCCTCCTGCGGAGCCTCCGCCCACGTCGAACTGCAGGAGCGACTGTGCATAGACCAGGAATGTCAGATTGGTCGTTGCCGTTCCCGGACCACCGTTGGTTGTGACGAGAATTTCCGCAAAGATAGACAACAGGAAGATGGTCTGGATGAGAATGACCACCGTGATCGCACGGGCAAGATGCGGAAGCACGATGAAGACAAGGCGGTTGACCGTTCCCGCACCGTCCATTTCCGCCGCCTCGAGCTGTTCGCGGTCGAGCGACTGGAGCGCCGTCAGGAGAATCAGCGTGGCAAACGGAAGCCATTGCCAGGAAACAATGGCAATGATCGAGGAAAGGGGCGCGTGCGCAAAAAAGTCAAACGGCTCCAGACCCAGCAGCCCGGAAAGCTGGGCAAAGAGTCCGCTCACTGGATTCATGAACATGTTCTTCCAGACGAGCGCCGAAACGGTGGGCATCACGAAAAATGGCGCGATGACTAGGAGGCGCACGATATTCCGCCCCCACATCTCCTGATCGAGCAGGAGTGCAAGTAGGACGCCTCCGATGATGGTGATGACGAGGACACCAATGACCAACGTCAGGGTGTTTCGAATCGCATCCCAGAAGCTGGGATCGGTCAGGAAGAAGTAGTAGTTCGTCCATCCGGTCCACTGTTCCATGCCGGGCATCAGGAGGTTGTAACGCAGAAACGAAAAATAGAGCGTGATGCCGAGCGGGACAAACATCCAGCCAAGAAGGAGCACCACCGCCGGCGATATCATCAACCGGCCTGCCACCCTTGCGTGTCGTGCCGCCATCAGAGCGCCATTGAGGCAAAGGGTCCCGCTTCATAGATGTGCCCCTATTTGATGTATCCGGCCTTGGTCATTTCACGAACCGCAAACGACTGCGAGTTCGCCAACGCCTCGTCGACCGAAATCGTGCCCGCCAGGGCCGCGGAGATCTGGCTGCCGACATAGGTGCCGATTCCCTGGAACTCGGGAATTGCCACAAACTGCACGCCGGTATAGGGGACCGGCTCGAGCGTGGCGTCCGCAGGGTTTGCGGCCAGGATCGAAGCCTCGACCGTTTGCGCGAACGGTGCCGCGGAGACATACATCTCATTGGCATACGTCGACATCCGCGTACCCGGAGGCGCCGCGACCCAGCCCTCCGTCTCGCCGACGAGCTTCACATAGTCCTTCGACGTCGACCATGTCAGGAAGCTCTTTGCTGCGGCTTCCTTGCCGGAGCTGTTCGGGATGGCAAGCGCCCAGGCCCAGAACCAGCCGGCTCCCTTGTCGGTGACATTGATTGGCGCCGCCGTGAAGTCGGTCTTGTCCGCAACCGTGGATTCGTTCGGATTGTAGATGAAGCCCGCTGCCGAGGTCGCATCGACCCACGTGGCGCACTTGCCGTCGGCGAACAGCGCCCGATTCTCGTTGTGGCCATTGCTCGAAGCGCCCGGGGGACCGTAGTTGTTCATCAGGTCAACGTAGTAGTTGATCGCATCCTTCCATGGCTGCGTGTCCAACTGCGGATTCCAGTCCATGTCGAACCATCGGCCGCCGAAGGTGTTCACCATCGGTCCGACGAAAGCCATGTTCTCACCCCACCCGGCCTTGCCGCGCTGGCAGGTTCCGTAGACACCGTTGTCTGGATCATGCAGCTTTGCCGCATACTCAGCGAGTTGTGTATAAGTAATCTGGTCGGGCATCGTGATGCCGGCAGAATCGAAAAGGTCCTTGCGGTAGAAGGTGAAAGAGCTTTCCGCGTAGAACGGCACCGCGAAGAGGTTGCCGTTTGCGGACAGGCCGTTGCGGACGCTTTCGTAGATATCGTCGTAGTCGTAGCCTTCTCCGAGATCGTCAAGCTGCTTCAACCATCCCGCAGCTCCCCAGATCGGCGCCTCGTACGCGCCGATGGTAATAATGTCGAACTGGCCGCCGTTTGTCGCGATATCCGTCGTGACGCGCTGACGGAGCACGTTTTCCTCGAGCACAACCCAGTTCAACGTGTGTCCGGTCGCCGCTTCCCATTGAGGTGACAGCTTCTGCATGACGATCATGTCGGAATTGTTTACCGTTGCGATGGTCAGCTCTTCGGCTGTCGCAAGCGATCCGAATGCACTCGCGGCCACAAGGCCGATAGTTGCGGACCGGAACAAGCCCCGTGAGGGCGTGACGTAGTCTCCCATTGAATATTCTCCAATTCAGGTGTTGCACGGGAGGCGGAATAGTAGATTCCGATTTCTCAAGGTGTCAAATAAAACACGTGCGCCCGGGTCCATGATGGAATCTCACCGCGGATGCAAGAAGGGCGTTCCTGGCGCCATTTTCGCTCGTTGCGCGCAAGCGAGTCCTTGGGGGCCGGCGGAAGGGGTTTGCGGGATGCGTGGCGCGATTCGGGGGCGTTTCGGTTCCTGTCGCGTTGCTCGGTGGGCATTGCAGCCGTTGCCGACGCCGAATCTCGCGCGAGCGGGGGACCCGCCCATCAACGTCCGTTTGGGGGCCGTCCGCTCTACACCAGGCCCGACCCTCCGTGCCCTCACCGAACGCCGAGATGAGCTCAGCGGCACGCGGATGGCGCACCCCGGCTGGCATCCGTTGCGAAGCGTCCTTCCGATTGCCCAAAGTTGCCGCTCCGCGCCACTATGGGGCGCCAGGGCCACTCCAGGTCCGATGACCGAGCCTTGACAGGCAGATCCGCATCTGCGACCTTTTCCGCCCAACCCTTTGTCGACAAAGGGTCAACTAGGCCTTGCCCCCGTGTTCTCCGCTGATGGGGCTTGGGAAGAACACGCTGTCCGCGCTGATTGCGTTCCATTTGAATCCGGAGGGCCGCTCCTCGGCGAAGTCGTCGGAGGTGTTCTCCCTGTCCTGTGCACCGAATCGTGGCGCTCGGCTGGCTCCGCTTGAAAGGGCTCGTCCTGGCCTGACCTTCGGGGCGAGCAGCGAGTCCGCCGACCTTTGGGCCGGTATCGCTCGAGGGGCGAAGAGCTTGGGTGACCGGCGCCGCGGGCGGCATCGGGGCCGCAATCTGCGCGCGTTTTGCCGAGGCCGGTGCCGAGGTCGTTGCAACCGACATCGCGATGAGCGATGTGCTCGCGTCACGCGTGCCGCTCGTCTTCAAGCCCTTCGACCTTCTCGACAACGCGGCGCGGTTCGACATTGGGTCGGACCTCGACCGGTACGAGCGGGTATTCGGGTTGAACGTCCGCGCAATGTACCGGGTGATGCAGGCCGCGGCAAGGGGACTTGTCAGGCGGCGGCCGCGCCCGGCGTCGTTCACACGCCAATGTGGGATCGTGTGGATGCCCTGTTCGCCCGGCACGAGAACCTCGAAGTCGGTGAGAAGAAGCGCGAGGTCGCTGCCGCCAATCCGATGGAGCGGATGGGCGATCCGGACGACGTCACCCGGGTGGCCCTGTTCCTCGCGTCCGATCTGGCCCGTTACGTGACCGGCCAGACCAGCAATTCTCCTTTTGGAGTTATCAGGGGTTTTCAAAGGCTTGGAGATGTGATTCAAGTTGTTGTATGAAGCGTCTTGAACGATACATGGATGTGCTGGGGAAGCGGTGCGCGGCGTTGCCCGACAAGCGCTCGGGACGCAACACGCGCTATGCCATGAGAGACATCGGGCTTGCGGCGTTTTCGGTGTTTTTCGTGCAGAGCCCGTCGTTTCTGGCGCATCAGCGCCTGCTGTCGGCGCAGCGCGGCGCTGATGCGCCGGGACGCTGTTTGGCATGGAGCGGATTGCGTGCGACAGCCATATCCGGCGGATGCTGGATGGGGCGCCGACGGATCATTTCGATGCGGTGTTTTCGGCGCTTGTCGATGACCTGGATGGCGCCGGTGCCTTGTCGGGTCTGCGCTGCCTGGACGATCGGGTGTTGATCGCGCTGGACGGCTCGGAGCCTTTCCGTTCCGGCACGATCCACTGCGCGCACTGCTCGACGCGCCGGCGGGGCGAGGAGGTGGAGTATTTCCACAGCTTTGTCGGCGCCGCTCTGGTGGCGCCGGGGCAGCGCCGCGCCTTGCCTCTGGCGCCGGAGTTCGTGCGCCCGCAAGACGGCTCGGCGAAGCAGGACTGCGAGAGCCGCGCGGCGCAGCGCTGGCTGGCCCGCCTGGGGCCTTGTGTGGCCGGGCTGAGACCGGTCTATCTGGGCGACGATCTCTAGTCCCGCCAGCCGATCTGCGAGGCGGTGCGCGCCGCGGGCGGGAGCTTCATCTTCGTGTGCAAGCCGTCCAGCCACAAGACGTTGAGCGAATACACCCATGGCGTCGTGCTGGACAAGGTGTGCCAGACCGTGGGCAGGGGCGCGGCCAGGCGCCGCCATCGCTATCGCTGGATGAATGGCGTGCCGCTGCGCGACGGCGCCGACGCGCTCGCCGTCAACTGGCTGGAGGTCGAGATCGCCAAGCCCGACGGCAAGGTGACCTACCGCAACAGCTTCGTCACCGACCTTGCCGTCACGCGAGACACCGCCGCCGACATCGCCGCCTGCGGGCGTGCCCGCTGGAAGATCGAGAACGAGACCTTCAACGTCCTGAAGACCAATGGCTACAACCTCGAACACAATTTCGGGCATGGCAGCCAGACCCTGGCCAGCATCCTGGTCGTGCTCAATCTGCTGGCCTTCGCCCTGCACACGGCCTGCGACCTGATCGAAGCGTCCTGGCGGCGGGCGCGGCACGCACTCGGAACCCGAAGGCGCCTGTTCGAGCACATCCGCACGATCACCGCCTACCATGTCTTCGCGTCATGGGCGGTCCTCATGAAAACCGTCATCACGGGCCTCCCCCCTCCCGCAAACGCCTGATCCCCGGCCCCCGCGCCAAGCCCATCCCTCCAACCGCAAAACCGCCAAAAAACCAACACGAAAGGCCGCAATGCAACGAAAAACGCCATAAGGAGAATTGCTGCGGCCAGACCGTCAATGTCGACGGTGGAAACGTCTTGAGCTAAATTCGTGGCACGGCGTTTGTCATCGTTCCCAGGATCGAGGAGGAGAAGGTCGCGTGACGCACCCGGTGGCGGAGCCAGCCCTGTTGCAAACCACCTACGACCGGAATGCCGCCCGGATCGGAGTCGTGCACGTCGGAGTCGGTTCGTTTCATCGCGCCCATCAGGCCGTCTACTTCGACGATCTGATGGAACGCACCGGCGATCTCGGCTGGGCGATCGCCGGCGTCAACCTTCGTTCAGCGCAATCCGGGGACATTGCGCGGCTGCAAGGAGGCGGCGCGTATGTCATCAAGTCGTATGATCCGGACGGTGGCTCGGAGTTCCGTCTAGTCCGCGCGCACAAGGCGTTCTTCGACTGGGCCGGGTCCCCGGAAACGGCCGAGGACGTCGTGGCCGATGCCGGCGTGCAGGCGCTCTCGCTGACCGTCACCGAGAGCGGCTACTGCCTTGCCGACGACGGCGGTCTCGACCTCGGCAACTCCGAGATCCGGGCCGAGCTCAACGGTACCGGGAAGAGCTCGGTGTACGCATACCTCCGGGCCGCGCTCGGCAGGCGCCGCGCCGCCGGCGGGCGGCCCCTGACCGTCCTTTGCTGTGACAACCTGCGCGACAATGGCACCATGCTTGAGCGAAACTTCGGGGCCTATCTGGCCGCGGTCGGGGATCCGGGGCTCGCATCCTGGATCGCCGAGCAGGTTTCATTTCCCTGCTCGATGGTGGACCGGATCACCCCCCGCCCGGAGCCGCGGCACGCGCGCGAGGTCGCGGAGCTATTCGGGATCGTCGACGACTTCACGGTTCATTGCGAGCGCTTCATGCAATGGGTGATCGGAGACGAATTCCTCGGGGCACGTCCGGACCTCGATGCCGCCGGAGTGGAGCTTGTCGCGGAGGTCCGCCCCTACGAAGAAGCCAAGATCCGGATTCTCAACGGTGGACACTTGGCCCTCGCCTACCTCGGGGCATTGCGCGGGTTCGAGACCTATGACGCTGCGCTGCGGGACCCGGTGCTCAATGCCTTCTTCGATGAACTGACCGCTTCGGAGATCCTGCCGTCACTCCATCCGCAGACGCCGGTTAACCTCCCCGAGTATTGCGATTCGGTGAAGAGCCGCTTCCTCAATCGGTCTATCGCCGACCGGATCTCCCGGATCGCGATGGACGGCGCCAGCAAGTTCCCGTTGTTTCTGCTGCCCACGATCCGCGGGTGCTTCGAGCGCGGCGTCGTCCCGCGCGCGGCATTGACTTCGGTCGCGAGCTGGTACGTGTTCCTCCGCCATCTCGAGACGGGTCGTCTCGAGTTCGACTATGTCGATCCGAAGCTGGCAATGATTCGTCCGCTGCTCGTCGCCGGCCGCGAGGGGGAATTCGCGAGCCTCACCGCCCTTTGGGGAGATACGCCGAGCCGCCATCCGGCGTTCGTTCACGGGGTATGTACGAGAATTGCCGAGCTTCAGGTGGAGTACCCCGGCGTTTGACCGTGCCGCCGAAGCCCGGCCGCAATGAACCGTTTCAGAGCGCGCCATTGCGTGGCCTCCACGAGCATGGGCGCGAATCTCACAACACGGGTTCCCAGAGTTCGATCGCGTTTCCTTCGGGGTCGTGGATGCGGGCGAAGCGGCCGATGCCATCCAGCTCGTTCTCGTCGCTGACCTCGATTTGCGCGGACTTCAGTTGTGTGATCATCGCGTCCAAATCGGCAACGCAGAAATTCAGCATGAACGCCTTGTCCGCTGCGAAATAGTCCGTGTCAGCCGGGAAGGGCGTGAAAACCGTGACTCCGGAGTCGGTTACCCAAGGTGCCATCTCCATGTCCGTCGGGGCTGGATTGATGCCAAGGTGATCCTGATACCAGTTTGCAAGTCCTTCCGGGTCCCTTGCCCGAAAGAAGAACCCACCGAATCCTTGAACGTTTTACACGCTGCATCCCCAAATTTGCGCAGAAGTTTTTGGATACTATCTATTCTACTGTCCGAGTACTCATTTGTCCACCGGGTCCGGTAGTCGCCCTGCCGGCCGCTACCAGAGGGCGGGCTTGACGATCATCAGGGCGAAGATGAGCACGAGGGCGATGAACGCCGGCCAGCCGAGGACAAACCAGATCTGCATCGCCGCGAAGTACTCGGGAGGAAGCGGGCTTGCGTTCGCGGCGGCGGCGGCCTCGGCCAGGGCCCGGATTCGATATTGGAGCCCGACGATCCTTATCCAGAACCCGGCGGCAATGAAATAGAGGACATAGCTCGCGGCCAGCCAGCTCTCGAAATAGCCGAAGCCGGCAATGTGGACGAGGACGAGACCGGAGACGGGCTGGACGACCCCCGAGATGGCGATGAACAGCCAGTCGGCGAGCGTCGTGTTCCGTGCCGCCGAGGCGATCGCCGCCACGTCGCTCCGCAGGTGAGTCGCGTACAGGTGAAACGCGGTTCCGATGCCGGTGCCGAAGAGCAGCGTGGGGCTCAGAACGTGGACCCACTTCGCCCAGAGATAGGCGTCGGTCAACGCTCCTCCTCCAGGATCCGGTGAACGAGGACGAGGATGAGGATCGGCAGGTTCTTGACCAGACTGCCGTAGGGGTCGGCCCACATTCCCGGAGCAAGGACGCCGAGCACCCCCGTGTAGCCGGCAATCGTCACCATTTGTATCTAGATAGTGTCGTCACGAAATACTAAGCCCAGAGCGCCAGACACCGAATCTGCACCGCGGCGAGGAACGATGCGGCATTCTTGGCGTATCGCGTGGCAATCCCACGCCAACGCTTGAGCCACAGAAACGCGTTCTCCACCAAATGCCGGTGCCGGTAGAGAGGGACATCATACGCTCTGGGGTGCTTGCGGTTGCGCTTCGGCGGAACCACTGGAATGACTTCATGCTCCTCACAATAAGACAGGATGGCATTCGTGTCATAGGCCTTGTCCGCCAACAAGGACTCGGCATCTATCCCTTCAATCAGCTCGACCGCTTGACTGCAATCTGCTGCCATCCCCTCGGTCACCAACACCCGCACCGGCATCCCATGCGCGTCCACAGCCAGGTGCAGCTTCGTGTTCAGCCCCCTTTACCCAGGTTGGCACTTTTTTGTTCCGCTGTCCTTTATCGCTTTGATATGGGTGATATTGTTCTCGGCCGATTTCAACATGGCCCCACATTTTGTTGGATTCTGTCAGCTCGTCAGGCGGGCCCTCCTGCGGTGGATGGCGGGGTCCACGCCCGCCGCCGAGGAGATTTCGGCACCCTCGGCGGCCGGGCGCGTGTCCTGGCGGTTGACGATCACCGTGCCGTCGGTCTGGCGCAGGCGCGTGGTGATCCGCACCCAGGTCCGCAGGACCGTCGCGGACCGATGCCCAGCCCTTGTGGATGCCCCGCGCGGCCAGCCGGGTACGGATCAGATGCACGGCGTGATAGGCCAGCACCGCGATCCGCAGGTGGGCCGCGATGCGACGGTCGCGCTGGTGCCAGATCGGGCGAAGGCCGAGTTCGGATGTCAGGCTGCGGAAGGTGGCCTCGATGTCGGTGATGCGCCAGTACGTCCGAAGGATCGTCTCGATATCCCAGTCGATGTGGCTGGTGCGCAGCCCATCGGCGCCGGCGCCCTCATCGGCCTCGTCGTATAGCGGCCTGCGCTTGAAGCGAACGGCAGACGCGTTGGGGCCGGTGTCCGCCGTCTCGACCGTGATCTCGTAGGGCCTGGCGACCGCGGAGACGCGCTGCTTGAGGCGGCCGACGCTCTCCAGCACCTTGTCGTAGCGCTTGAGGCGGCCCTTGACCGGGAGGCCGCTGTGGAGCCTTTCCAGCGCCGCCTCGAAGCGGGTCCTCCTCAGGCCGAGGATCGAGGTCTCGGCCGTCTTCTTGCCCTCGCTGACGACAGAGAGCCGCGCCGCGCCGTCCTCGCTTGCGAGGCGCCAGGCGCGCACCTCGTGGTGCGCGCTGGTGATCAGCAGCGCCTCGGGCCCGCCCTCGGGCGGCGGCGGTTTGCCTCCCCGGCTGACCGCGATCCAGTCGTAGCCCGGCTCGCCCAGCCACGCGATGTTCTCCTCGGTGGCGATGCCCGCGTCCATGACCACCGTGGGCTTCGGCGCCGTGCCGCCGCACACCGCCTCGAGCCTGACCAGCGCGTCCTCCAGCGTGCCCGGCTCGCTCACGGTGCCCGGCAGGATCTCGCAACTGCGCGGGAAGCCTGCACCGTCGAGCGCCAGCGCCAGCGTGATCAGCGGACAGTCGTCGCGCTTCTGCCTGGAGCGCCCGAAGCGGGGACGCTCGCCGTGCGTGTGGCCGTGATCGTGAACGTTGGTGAGATCGTAGAAGGCGATGGTGTCGGGGATGTCGAGCAGCGCGCGCTCACGGTTGAACAGCTCCCGCTGGATGGCGGCGCGGTGGCGCCAGAGGAGGTCGCCGATGCGGTAGAGCGTCTTGCGCCGCAGTGCCTTGCGGTCGCCCTCCAGGTCGAGAAGTTCGGCGGTCGCACTGTCGCGGCGCAGCCAGCGGCTGGTCTCCCGCTCGCTGGCGGGATGGACCATCCCGGCGACGACCAGCGCGCTGGCGATGCGCCCTTCGCGGCCCTTGATGCCCAGGTCGTGGAGGATGTCGGCGAAGCCGAGATCGTCGAGGGCCTTGAGGCACAGGCGCTCGCAGCCGACCGTGCGCGGGGTCTCGTGCTCCAGGGTATCGAGGGCGACGGTGGCAATGTCGGGCTTGCGCGCCTCTTCCTGCGTCGCTTCGGTGCGGAACCCCCTGGCCCTGAGCTTGGCGACGATGTCCTCGGCTGCGGCCTGCACGTCCGGCGCGGCTTGGAGCAGCGGCGGGCGGGTGTGGAGCAGCGCAGCGGCGAGGTCGGTGACCTCCGTCCACCTCTCGCGCGGGATCGGATCGTGGGTGCCGAGATTGAGCAGCGTCCTGTGGCGCACCCTGTCGCCGACGCGCTGGGAGAGCATCAGCCTGTGGCTTCGGACGGGCTTGCCGTCCTTGTCGGTGTGGGTCTTGGTGGCCTTGATGGACATGGCGCAGGCGAAGGGTTGGCGATGTGTTGCGCAGACACGCGCGCCGGCGCGCCTGGCAAGGGGGATATCGACGCAACGACAACGTCCTGGCCCCACAAACGACTTCCGGGCGCCCACATCCGACATATAGAAGTTCAGGCGATGGCAGAGCCCAGTATATGATGTTCTCAGGCCGCAAACATCCCCCGATCAGGCACGGGCAGTGGAAAAACTGCCAACTTGGGCTTTGTGCGACCCATCGCCTGATTGCCACCGCTCGCACCGCTCGCATGGGGATGGACCTTGAGATGACTGGCGTCAATCATCAGCCACTCATCGTCCGGCTCATCCACCAGATGCTCCAGCAACGCCCCTCAGAGCCCCTTGTCGCGCCAGCGACAGAACCGACGATGGGTATTTTTCCAGTCTCCATAGTCTGGCGGCACATCACGCCAGGGAGCGCCGGTACGCAGAATCCAGAAGATCGCATTAATGAACCGTCGATTATCCTGCGCCACCCCACCCCAACGTCCCGCTCGGCCAGGCAGATGAGGCTCCAGCAACAGCCAGACCCTGTCCGAAATGTCGTGACGCCGATGAGCCAATCCCATGAGGCGCCTCCAAGAACCATCGAGTGAATTCGACAGATAGGACAGATAAACATCACTCATGACGACACTATCTAGGTTATGAGCTTCAGGAGCCAGCCGGCGATGAGCGCCGCGGCGATGGCGAAGTCGGTCAGGCTCGCGGCGACGGCGATCTCCCGCCCCCACCCGTGGGCCAGGGGCTCCAGTACGGATTCGTAAGCCGCTGGATCGGCAAGGAGCCCGACACGGCCCAGAACAAGGCGAGCCCCATACGGACCAGGGGTCGCGCGGCGAGGATCTCCGCAAGCCTCCTCGGTCTCACGCCCGTCGCCGCCTTGAACGCCGCCGCATCTCCGGTCAGCCGGGCGTGGAATTGGGCAAGCGCCGTGGACGTCGCCGGATACATCCCGGTCTCGTCGCCGAAGCGCGCCACGAGCTTGGCAAGCCCGATCGGCACGACGACGAACGGCCGGGACGCGATGCCGAACCAGTTCCGATACGCGGCGACCACCTCGGTGAACGCCATGCGGTCCGGGCCGGCTGGCTCAAGGACGGTTCGCACGCCTCGCCCGTTCCGCAACAACTCCACGATCTCGGTCGCGAGGTCGTCCCGGTGGATCACGTCCATCGGGGTCTTCCCGTCGCCGATGACCGGCGTCACAACCGGAAGGACGGCGATCGTCCGCAGGAGTGAGGTGCCGCCGAAGGAGTCGTCGCTAACGACCACGGCGGGACGGAGCACCGTCCAGTCGAGGTCCCGAGCCGTGAGGGCTTCCTCGCCGGCTCGCTTCGACTGCGCGTAGGCCGTGTCCGCCTCGACGACGCCGATGGCGGAGACATGGATGACGCGGTGGACCTCCGCTAGTTCGCAGGCCAAGTATAGCGCCTCCGGGGCGTGGCGGTGGACCGCCCATGCCTACCTCGTCCTCCTTGGCTGGAGGGCGCCCGCGACGTTCACGACCGCATCCATCCCTTCGAGCGGTTCAGCCCAGCGGCCGGCCTCGTGAGCGGCGGGCGCGGTCAGATCGAGGGTCCGGGCGTCGGCTCCCGGGAACCGACGGCTGAAGCGTACCTGGTCTCGGACCACACATCGCGCGTCCATGCCCGCCCGGAGGAGCGCGGCGACGACGGTCGAACCCGCGAATCCACTTGTCCCGAGCACGAGCACCCGCACCTTTCGATCCACCCCGTTCTTCCGGAAACGAAAGCGCCAGGCACCATTCTGCGCCCTTCCAGGCCCATTTCCCAAGGCGGCCCCGAAGTGGTCCCTGGCGCGTGAAACCTGTCCGGCGGCGGCGAGCGTGGGCCGAAAGTTTCGGTGGACGAACCCCCAGACCGAGGCGCTGCCCAGTCGCTGTCAGTGGAACCGTTTCCGGCCATCCGTCCCTCGCCGAGGATGATTCGTTCCGCCCCTTTTTCATCGTCACTGTTCGGCCGAGGACATCGGTTACCTGAAGCGTGGCCGCGGGCACGAAGAAGTCGACGAATGCGGCGACAAGCGCGATGACCGCGGCACCCAGGGTTCGCCTCGTATCGGTCTGCCCTCGCGTGCCCCGGGCAACTCGGTGAATCATCTGGCGACACCCGGAGCCGTCTGGCACACTCGCGTGGAACTCGCGCCGGACGAGATGGCTTCCGCCGCCGCCAGCGCCTGCACTCGCGCATCGGGAGGAATGGTCGGATGGCCGGATTCAAGGAATACGAGGACCATGACGCGGTTGGCCTGGCGGAGCTGGTAGCCCGCGGCGAAACCACCCCGGAGGCGCTCCTCGAAGCGGCGATCGAGCGCGTCGAAGCACGTAACGGTTCGGTCAACGCGGTCACGAACCGGCTCTACGACTTCGCCCGCAGGTCGATAGCCGACGGGCTGCCCGACGGGCCTCTCAAGGGCGTGCCCTACCTGCTGAAGGACCTTGGCGCATCTCTCGCCGGCTGCCCGACCACCAGAGGCTGCCGGTTCTTCGAGGACGTCGTCCCGAACGAGGACAGCGAGCTCGTCAAGCGGCTTAAGCGGGCCGGCATGGTGATCTTCGGGCGCACGAACACGTGCGAGCTCGGCCTGAGTCTGACCTGCGAGCCACAGCTCCACGGCGCGACGAAGAACCCTTGGGATCTGACCCGGATCTCGGGCGGTTCGAGCGGCGGCGCGGCCGCCGCGGTCGGCGCACGCATGCTCCCCGCGGCCCATGCGTCGGACGGCTTCGGCTCGATTCGTGCCCCGGCGGCCTGTTGCGGTCTCGTCGGTCTCAAGCCCACCCGAGGGCGCAATACCCAGGCGCCGTTTCTGGGTGAGGGGAGCGGAGGGCTCTCCGCCGAGCACGCGGTGACCCTGACGGTGCGCGACAGCGCCGCAGTCCTGGATGCCACCCGCGGTGCCGGAGCGGGAGACCCGTACACCGCGGTGCCGCCGGACCGTCCGTACCTGGAAGAGGTCGTTGCGGATCCGGGCACGCTGCGGGTGGCGTTTACCTCACGAACGCCGAACGGCGCCCCGGTCGATGCCGATGCCATGCGGGTGCTGGAGGCGACCGCGAATCTCGCCGCGGAACTCGGACACCGGGTGGAGGATGCCGATCCTGCCATCGAAGGCGAAGCGATCATGCCGACGTTCCTCACCCTGATGGGCGTCAATACCGTGGTCAACCTGTCGAACCACCCCAGTGCCGGCCGTGCGGCCCGTCAAGACGAGGTTGAATCCATCACCTGGCTTACCGCGAAACTGGGCGAGGCGACGAGCAGCGCCGACTACGTCCGGGCCACGCAGACCATGCATCGCTTGGGCCGGCAGATGGCGGCTTTCCATGGCGACCACGACATCCTGCTGACCCCCGGGCTGGCGACAGGTGCCGCGATCAAGCTCGGCTGGCTCGACATGACGATGGATGACGTGGACGAGTACTGGCGCCGCGTCTTTCACTTCTCCCCGTTCACGGTCTGGTTCAACCTCACCGGCCAGCCGGCCATAATGTTGCCGATCGGTGAGAACGCCGACGGGCTCCCTGTCGCGGTGCAGGCGGTCGCTCCCTACGGCGGCGAGAGTACGCTGTTCAGGTTTGCCGCCCAGCTCGAGTCGGCGCGTCCCTGGATCGACCGCAAGCCCGCCCTAGTACGCGGGACGGCCTGATTGCGCTGCCGCGCGCGGATCAGCTCTTGAGGTATTCGCGGATTGCGACGATGTCGCGGGCGATCGTGTCCGGCTTGTGGGGTGGACCGAAAACGGCCTGGAGCTTCGCCTCCGGGTTCACGAGGAGAAGGACGGCGCTGTGCTCCACCAGGTACTCCGGGCCGTCACCGTCCCGGGCGTAGGCGATTCCCAGCGCCCTGGTGAGCTTGCGGAGTTCCTCGTAGGAACCCGTCACGCCGAGGAAATCGTCGCGCAAGACCGTGACGTAACCCTCCAGGTGTCCGGGGACGTTGCGTTCCGGATCGACGCTCACGAACACCACCCGATGGGCGTCACTGCCGAGCGTGTCGACGGCGTCGACGCTTGCCGCCATCGTCGCGAGGGTGATCGGGCAGATGTCGGGACAGTGGGTGTAGCCGAAGAAGAGGAGGGTCCAGCGCTTGATGAAGTTCCGCCGGGTATACGCTCGTCCGGTATGATCGGTGAGGGCGAACTCGGGAAGGGCTCGTTCCTGACCGAAGAGCGCGATGGAAGCCTGAAGCGCGGGCGGTTCCGCCGGCTACCACCGGCCGGCAAGGAAACCGGCCGCGGCCGCGATGGCGACCACGACGAGCGCGGAGGCAATCTTCGACATCGGGGATCGGTTTCCTCGCCTTCGGGGCGTGGTCCGGGCAGAGTCGGATCATAGCGTGCATCGGGAGTACGCTTCGGTGTCCATGGAAGTCGAGCGACCGGCGATGGCGCCCACCCGCCGAAGGGTGGCTCCCGGGCTCTGGTGCCTTGCCGCGGCAGGACCCGCGATTTCGAACTGGTCGACCCTCGGCGACCGGACCCTGCGGTTCCTCGCTTTCCTGGGCCA
Organism: Thalassobaculaceae bacterium; assembly: GCA_963422445.2. Classification (GTDB taxonomy): domain Bacteria; phylum Pseudomonadota; class Alphaproteobacteria; order Thalassobaculales; family Thalassobaculaceae. The sequence goes on along the minus strand of OY729512.2, from coordinate 4,615,706 downwards.
GCCGTGCCTCGAGGCGATGCAGGCCATGGAAGAGCCGGTCATCGGGCAGGACGGGGTCGCTCGGACGGAGTGGCTCGTGTTCTTCGAGGACGACGTGACGCAGGCGCAGCGCGCGCGGTTGCTCGAGAGCCACGAATCAGTCCACTTCGTCGAGCAGACCATCTTCTCGAGGTAAGCCTTCGGTTGTCTGGTGATGGTGTGATGGCTTCAGCGATTGAGCGTTCGCTTCCAATCTCGTCTCAGCGGGCGCAGCCAGATGTCCTTCCTGGGCTTGGCCCGTTTCATGTGTGTGTCGTATCGTCCCCGGCCCTGAGTGGTCCCGACCCGTGTCCAGCCGGAGGCCTTGTAGACGGCGCCGGTGTCGCGCGGGGTCTCGACGAAGGTCTCGATCAGCACGGGCGTGGTGTTGTAGCGCTCGGTCCAGTCCCGGGGCAGGCGGCGGCGCACGACAGCGAGGATGTGCGAGCCGAGGTTGGGGATTTCGATCCAGGGCAGGATGAGGAAGCGCGGGTTGTCGACCACCAGGGGCAGGTTCTTCTCGCGCATCTGCGGCGTCCATCCGATGAAGCGGTCGCGCGGAGCGAGCCTCCAGGCGGCGGTGGAGAAGCCGAGCATGGCGACGGGCCAGCCGTTCCGGTCGTGGACGGCGTAGCGCATCTGGGCGCCGACCAGGGTCTTGTAGCCGAGGTCGTGGTAGCGGGCGACGAATTCGTTCCAGAGCTTGCCTTCGCGGGTGTCGCGCAGGACGGTGCGGAAGTCGAGCGGGCGGACCTCGTCGAGGGTCGTCGGCGCCGGAAAGAGCGGCGGCGCGGTGTCCGGTCCGAAGACGATGGGCTTCAGCCGGCCCGTCCGCCCCTTCGGCGGCGGCAGGACGATCACGCCGTCGCGGTGCATGGCGAGCATGGTCACCTTGGCCATCATGTCCTTCAGCCCGCCGTCGGGCTTGTACCAGCCGATGCGCCGGCAGAACTCTCTGGCCAGGGCGGCGCGGGACGGCTGCGGATCGGCCGCGATCAGGGCGCGCAGCAGTGCCATCTCTTCAACGGTGAAGTCGCGGCCGTAATAGCGGCACGCGACCGCGCCGGTCATCCCGTCGCCGTGAACTTGCGCCTGCGCTTCTCGCTCATCGACCACGGCAGCCAGGGTGACAGGTCGTCCGGCGGTTTGCCGCCATTCTTCGCACAGGCCTTCAGCCACGCCTCCAGCCAGCGCAGCACGTCGATGCCGTTCATCGAGAGCGTGCCGACGACCGAGTCCATGATCGCGGTGAACTCGGCACCCTTCTCGCTGTTGGAGCCGAAGCTCAGTCGTCGCCCGATGACCGGCCCGCGGAGCACCCGCTCGGCGAGGTTGTTGTCCATGCTCACCTGGGGATTGTCGAGGAAGACACACACCCCCTCGCGATGCCTGAGCAGCGAACGTAGCGCCTTGGCCTTGCGCGCCTTTTTCGGCAGGTCGGCCAACTCCGCCCCGGCGTCCGCGAACAGGCGGTCGAGCGCCGTCTTCAGCTCGTCCTGCGCCGCGTCGAACGCTGGCGTCTGCGTCTTGAGGGCAGGGTCGTAATGCTCGAGACGCGCTTCGTTCAACCTGTAGATCTCCGCGATCCGCGAGATCCATCTCTCGCACCAGCGGCTGAGACGCACATGGCCGGCCGCGCACTCGATGAAGTCGCGCCGCTGGTGGCTCCAGCACCAGCACAGGATCACCTTGCCGCCGAGTTCGCGCGCCAGCTTCCTGTAGGCGCTGTAGCGGTCGCAGACCACGTACACGATGCAGGCGGTGTCGCCGAACAGGATCTTGGCGACCTCGGCGCTGCGCGAGCGATCGATGAGGTAGTAGACCGTGTCCCGGCTGACCGAAGTCCACAGCCAGGCGCGGCTCGATCCGCCGGTCTCGCGGAACTCCTGCACCCGCCAGCCGGTCTCGTCCGCATGACGCACTGCCATACGGTTCTGGTGCGCGAGGATCGCTGCGGCGACCGGCTCGAACAGCGGCACGAAGCGCTTCTGGCTGTCCGCCAGCGTGCCCGGCGAGATCGTCAGGCCCTGGTCGGCATACCACGCCGCGACCCGGCCCAGCGGGCGGAAGCACGCACAGTGCTCGAACAGGAAGCGTGCCCAGAAGCTGGCTCCGTAGAGCGTCCCGGGGAACAGCCGCGCGAGCGGCGGCGCCGTCACCTCCAGGGGCGAGGACGGGCAGTCGCAACCCCGGCGCCAGCGCGGCCGGACGATCGTGCGCTTGTGGGCCTTGACCTCGATCTCGAAGACGCTCGTGGAATGCTCGCCGTTGGCCACATAGGGCTTGCCGCAACAGGAGCACACGCGCGCATCCTTCGGCGGGTTGCGCCGCTCCCTCTTCTCCCGGAGATTGGGCCGCTGGGTACGGCCGTGGCCCGGCGCGCCGCGCTGTTGGCCGCGCTTGCGGCCCGTGCCCCGCTTCTTCTGCTTCTCGCTCCTGCTGCCGAACAGCGCCTTCGACAGGACACTCCGGGTCGAACGCAGCTTGGCAAGCTGCTCTTCCAGCGTCTCGACACGCGAGGCCAGCGCCGTCTTCCCGGACTCCAACTCCCGCACTTCGATGCGCAGCCGGGCGTTCTTCCCGCGCAGCGAGGCGATGACGTCCTTCGCCCGCGCGCTGGCCGCTCGAAGCGGGTCGATCCGCTCGCGCAGCGGCGCGAGCATGGCATCCCGCTCCCGCCGCACCTTCGCACGGAAGGAGCGTTGCCGGTCGATCTCCCGGTTCAGCCCGTCGACCTCGTCGCGATGCCAGGCCTCGAGCCGCCCCTGGCGATCGTCGGACGCCCGCATCGCCCAGCGGAGATCGGCGTTCTCGGCATCCAGCGACTTGCAACGCCTCTCCGAGGCCCTCGCCGCCTTCTGCAGTGCGGCATTCTCCGCACGCAGCGACCCGTTGGTGTCCTTCAAGCTCGCCGACGCCTGCTCGTCCAGCCTCGCGATCTCGTCCTTCAGCCGGGCGATCCCCTTGTTCAGCCACACCGCTTCCTTGCGCGAGCCGCGCAGCTCCGCACGCAGCGCCTTGTTCGCGTCTTTCTGCGCCTGCGAGCGCTCCAGCGCCCTGTGCAGCCCACGAATCTCCCGGGGTCGATGCCCGGTCGTGGCCTTCGGGGCTCTCGATGCCGGGGCCTCGGGCGCTCCACGGGTATTCCTCGGCACCGGCCCGCCCGCGCCCTTGCCAACTTCTGCCTGCGCAGAGAAGTACGGAGCCGACGAACATCGTTGAGCAGATCTTGCACGCGCGCTTCGGCCGCGTCCGCCCGCGCCCGCTCCGTCTCCGCGCACGCCGGCGCCGCCCCAAAATCCTCTTCCCGAATCGCCATGCGCGCGACAATAACCGATGGCTGGAGCAGTTACCAGAGCTTCGTACATGGCCTTCAAAACCACCTCAGCATGCAACCATCACCAGACAACCGAAGGCTTACTTCTCGAGCGGGGTCGTGATCTCCGTTCCCGACGCCGCCCGCACGGTCGGGGAGGCGATTCGTTCCTCCCCGGCGGTCTGGCTCATGCTGAAGGATCGTCCGTTCTACCTGCGCCACTGATTGAATGTTTCGCCCGAACCGCTTATGCACGTGGCTCTGGTGAAACGCACATGTAGCGTTTGGCGTGCCGGGAATAGTCGACATCGGGGGCAACATCGTGTGCCACCGGAGCCACGTGCATAAGCGGTTCGCCCGATATTCGCGCCGCGCCCGGCTCGCGAGGGGGCGATCCTCGTCGGATGGCTGGCGACGGTTGCTCCCGCGGCGTTCGGTGATGGCACGATTTCCGCGATGATGCTTGGGCGCGCGCCTCGATCGGCGAATCGAAGGTGTCCGCGGTCTACCTCACGCTGACCAACGGTGGGGAGACGTCCGAACGTCTCGTCGGTGCAAGGGTTGATCGCGCTCACGATGCGATGATCCATCGAAGCGTGTCGAGGACGGGGTCATGAAGATGCGGCACGTCCGCGCGCTCGAGATCGTGCCCGGGGAGGCAGTGCGTCTCGAGCCGGGAGGGCTCCACGTCATGCTGATGGGTGTCTTTTCCCGCCTCGAGCCGGGAGAGCGCATCCCGGTTACCCTCGTCTTCGAGCGGGCCGGGGAGATCGAGATGTCCGTTCCGGTCCGCCATGCCGCGGGCAGATAGCCGAGAGGGTGGTTCCGGTCCCCTCCGTCACCGGAATCCGGCCGCGCGTCGCGGCCGCGGCGGTCAGGTCAGCCGGTGGTTCATCGTGAGGGCGGGGGTCTCGCTCTCGGGGTGCCCACGACCTCCGCGGGAATGCCGACCACGGTCCGATGGGCGGGTACGTCCGCGAGTACCACGCTGCCCGCCCCGACTTTCGAGCCGGTCCCGATCTCCACGTTGCCGAGCAGCTTCGCACCGGCTCCGATGAGCACTCCGGCCCGGACCTTCGGGTGCCGGTCCCCAGTCTCCTTTCCGGTTCCGCCGAGGGTCACTTCGTGCAGGATCGAGACGTCGTCCTCGATCACCCGACCCCCGTTCCGTGGTCGATCATGATCCCCTTTCCGATTCTGGCCGCAGTGTGGATGTCTACCCTGTAGACCTGCGCCATCCGGCTCTGCACGAGCAGGGCGGCGACCTCCCGACCCTCGTAGAGCTGGTGGGCGATCCGATAGGCCTGCAGTGCGTGGTAGCCTTTGAAGAAGAGCAGGGCCGGATCGCGTGCCCGCTCGCGTTCCGCCTCCCGTCGGACCTTCTTCCACACCGCGCAGATTGCGGGCGCGGGGGTGCCGGTGGGTGCCGCGCGCGCCGGTCTGTCCGTGTCCGCCCACGCGGGCATGTCCGTGACCGCCTTCGAGCCGTTGCTCATGGTGAGAACTCGTGATTCGACCGAAGCCAGCCTAGGAGTTTGCGCCGCAGAAGTCGTGGCGCCGGATTGTTGGCGCCGGGCGGTTAAGGATGCGGCCGCTTGGCACTGATGAGCAGAACTGTTTCGGGATCGTCGCAGCGTCGGCCTTCGCAATGCAGGGGCACGATGGCTGACGTTTCGTGTGAGCGACGTGGCGTCTCACACGGATGCCGGATGGTGGGCGGGTCCTGTGCTCGTTCAGCACGCCGCCAGTTCCCTCATGCGCTTGATGGTTAGCGCCAAGAACACCTGATGCCACCTGCACCACCTCGACGAACATCCGCTCGAACTTCTCGAAATGACGCCGGCGAACCTCACAAATCGTGCGGTGCCGGGGGAAGTTCTCCGCCCCCAGGGCCCGAAACGCCACATCCCCCTCGAGCGTCCTGGCAATGGCTCGCGAGGAGAACACCCCCGTCGCCTAGGCGTAAATCAGAACCTTCACCATCATCGACGGCTCATAGGGGGCGTTGCGACGACCGTCGCCCTCATACGGCGCATAGAACGCGCTCAGGGCGAGCGCATCGACCAGGTCGTTGACGTGATAGGCCAGATGTCCCGACGGGAGCCACTCGCGAACGTCGGGCGACAGCAGCAGCAACTGGTCCGGCTGATAGGGGCGGAACGTGGTGGGCATCCAAACCTATCCTCCATCGGGAACACCGTTATGAGATCACACAATCGACCCGCCTGGAAGAAATCCCTTGCGACCAACCATTCCTACGGCGCAGGCTCCTAGGAGCGGAACGCCCCTTCGGCAAGCGAGGATTCCTGCGGCTCGATTGAGATTATGTACAGAGGTGCGAGTGGGAAACGCCTCGTTCGGCTCCAGCGAATCAGTCCGCCGCTTGGGCCGATGCGGCCTCCGGCGTGACGATGCGATTCCATCCGTGCCGATCTTCGCGCTCTCCGCGCTGGATGCCGATGAGTTCGTCGTAGAGCTCCGCGCCCAACGGACCGGACTTGCCGCCGTTGATGTCGTGCATTCTTCCCTCGTAACCGATCCGGCCAATCGGCGTGTTGACCGCTGCGGTCCCCGCGCCGAACGCTTTGCGCAGCGTGCCGTCTTCGCTGCGACGGATCACCTCGTCGATCCCGATTCGTCGTTCCTCCACCTCGATGCCGCGGTCACGTAGCAGGATGAGGACGCTGTCGCGGGTGACTCCGGGCAGGATCGTGCCGCGCAGATCCGGGGTCGCCGCCCGGCCCTCGAAGTAGCGATGCTCGGTGCCGTAGAACCAGAGGGTCTGGTCGAACCCCTCGGCGATGCTCTCGGTCGCGGGGAAGAGAGCAGCCGCATAATTGCTTCCGGTCTTGGCGAATCCGACTCCACCCGGTGCGGCTCGGGTGTAGCGGCTCTGGGCCTTGAGGGCGACCGCTCCCGCCGAACGGTCGTAGTAGTTTGCCACCGGCGATGTGAACACGAGGAGCTGGAAACGTGTGGAGGGCCTGACCTGGAGGTGGGCGTCCTCGGCGAAGACGAGGGGACGGCCGTAGAGCGCCTCGCCGCGTCCGGTCGGGATCCACGCGTGCTTGACCCGGACGATCTCCTCCACCGCCGCCTTGAAGACCCTGTCCGGCAGAAGGGGAATGCACAGCCGCCGGCACGATTCCCGCAGGCGCGCGGCGTTTCGGTCGGACCGGAAGACGCGGACTTTGCCGTCCACGCCCCGAAACGCCTTCAGCCCCTCGAACACGGACTGGCCGTAGTGGAGCGCAAGGCTCACCGGATGGACATGGACCGGCGCGAGCGGAACGATTTCCGGCTGTCCCCACGCCCCGTCGCAGTAGCGCAGGTTGAACATGTGGTCGGAGAAGTGATCGCCGAATCTGAGCCGGGAAGGATCGACCTCCGCGAGGCGGCTCGTCGCGGCTCGCTGGATTCGAAGGTCGTCGAGGGGTGGGGCCCTTGCGGGCTCCGGATCGTGGGTTGGCGGGACTATACACGACCCCGGCGCGCTCGCGGCAACACGCCCGGCGACTTTGTGCCCGCCGGGCGGGGTATCGCGAGGAGGCTCGCGCGGCGATCCGGTGCCGCCGGCGGGTTGGCGGAATGCGAGCGCCAGCCGCGAGCGGACTGGCACCCTCGCGATGAACATCGGTGAGAATCTGCGGCCAGCCCGAAAAGATCACCGAGGGGGTAGAAACGGCTGCTTCTCATGGCATACCGTTTGAGCGATCAAGGGCTTGTGCCAATCGAAGCGGAAGTAGCCTTGACGACACAGTGTCCTGGCGAACAGCTTGAGTTTCACGCCCTGGGGCGGCGCTCGGTGACGGGTCGATTTGATGGCGGTCGCATCAGTTCCGCCGGTGGCGGGGTGTTGCTTCGCGAGGTAGACCGGCGTGGCGGGGTGACGGAGCGGGTGTCGAGGTGTTTCCTGGATTCCCGCAATCGCGCGAGCATCGAGCATGGCGTCGACGACTTGGTAAACCAACGCATCGACGCGATGGCCCTAGGATACGAAGACCTCAACGAGCCTGATGCGCTATTCCCGGTGCTGGTGGGCAAAGCGGACGTGACGGGGGATAAACGGGTGCGCGCGCGACCGCGGCCACGCCCTGGCCAGTGCGAGCACCCTGAAGCGCCTGGACTTCGGTGAGCCCGGGGAGGCCGCGCGCCGTCGCTACACACGCATCGTCGCGCGCGCCGGGGAACTCGCTCAAGCGTCTACATGACGACTGGAGGCAGTACCGCATCGTCGCGCGCGCCGGGGAACTCGATGAGCTGCTGGTTGAGCTGTGTGGTGGGGTCCCATCGCCGGGCGCCGGGCGCGATCTGGCTCGACCTCGATGCGACCGATAACCCGTTGCACGGTCACCGGGAGGGTCGGTTCTTCCATGGGTCCGACGGGTGCTTCTGTTACCTGCCGCTGTCTATTTTCTGTGGCGCGCCCCTGCTGTGCGCGCGGCTGCACCCCTCGGACCGGGATGCCTTGGCGGGTCGCGTCGAGGAGCTCGCGCGCATTGTCGGGCAAGTGCGCCGTCACTGGCCCCACACGCGCATCGGCATCCGGGGTGATTCGGACTTTGCCGCGAACCGATCCTGCGCTGGTGCGAGGACAACGGCGTCGACTCTGTCTTGGGACTGGCGCGCAACAAGCGCCTGGTGGGCGCGATCGGGGCACGGCGGCCCGCCGATACCGGGACTTCGAGGACGCGAGGCAAAAATCGTGGAGCCGCAGCCGACGCGTGGTGGGCAAGGCGGAGGATCTGACCAGGGGCGAGACCCCGCGCTTCGGGGTGACCCGTCTTCCCACTCGTCGGGCCGCTGCCAAGCGCCTGTCCGAGAAGCTGTCCTGCGCGCGCGGCGACAGGGAGACCCGCATCAAAGAGCCGCAGCTCGACCTGTTCGCCGACCGCACCAGCGCACAAACGATGCGCGCGAACCAGCTGCGCTTGTACGTCTCCTCCTTCGCCTATGTACGGATGCAATCACTTCGAACACGCGGCGCCCAGGGCACCGAGCTGGCCCGCGCTCAGGGCTCCACCCTGCGGCGCAAGCTGTTGAAGGTCGGGACACAGATCTGCATTACGGCCCGTCGGGTGTGGCTGTCCTTCTCCCGGGCCTATCCCTATGCCAGGGTCTTTGCCGAGGGGCTGGCGAACCTGCAACGAGAACCGCTCTGGCGTGAGCCCGGATAGCTTGACGACCTCTGCACCGCATTGACCGAACACCGGCGCCGCGCCGGGGACGGCGCACGCCCGCCGGTCGCCATCCAGGTCAATGTAGCCCTGTGAACCGGCAACAAACGCTCCTGGAACGCTCCAAACACCCCTCGAGCGTAGCGCCGAACGACCCACAACGCGTATCGCGACCCAATCCGCATCCCGGACCAGCAAAGGCAACTCCAAATCCCAAATCGGTGACGGATGCGGGATAGCTAACCGACGAACGCGTGATTTGCGGCACATCGCGACAAATCCTGTAGAATCGTCAAACGTTCAGCTTGTTTTTGTACAATGGGTAACGTACGGCCGTGTCCTTATCCTGTTTACCCAAGTTGGAACTTTTCGCGTTTGTCCGGCGCTGATTTGGCCAAGTTCTTCCGGCTGACACACCAGATATGGTCTTCGGGCGGAGGGCGTGCTCCTACGTTTGCGATTTCCGTCTTGAACCCTTTTTGTAGTGCCAGGAAATGGTATATTTATAAGGATTTCCCTTGACCCCGCCACCAAAGCCGACATATCTGGACACGCCACTACCAAAGCGCGCCGGGCGACATGTTCATCAGGGCAACCAAGACCTACACCACCGACGGGGCAAGCCCGTCTGCAGCCATCGCCTCGTGCTCTCGCAGCGCATCGGCGACAAAGTCAGGCAGCGCACGCTCCTCAACCTCGGCACCGACTATCCGGTGCCGAAGGAGAAATGGCGCGAAGTTGCTCAACTCGCCGATGCGCCGCTGCTCGAAGCCGCGCCGGACGTGCAGGCCGCAGCCGAGGACATCGTCGCCAGGCTCAGGGCCAGGGGGTTCCGCGTCGAGGCGATGCAGGAAGATGCGCGCAAGCCCGACATCGCCACCGTCGACCTCGATACCCTGGAGCACGAAATCCCGCGCACGGTCGGCTGCAAGCGCATGTGCCTCAAGGCCCTCGATGGATCTCGGCTTCGCCGACATCCTTCACGACATGGGCATCAAGGGCCGCGAAGGGCGCATCGCGAGCGCGCTGATCGTCGCCAGGATGGTTCACCCCGCCAGCGCGCGTGAGACCAGCCGCTGGCTGCGCCGCGACAGTGCGACCGCCGAGCTTCTCGATCTGGAGGGCGACCGCAAGGCTCTGCGGCGCAAGACGCTCTACCGCATCGGCGCCCTCCTCTGGCGCCACCGCGCCGCCATCCAGCGGGAGCTGTTCAGCCGTGAGCGCGCGCTGCTCGACATCCCCGACACCATCGCCTTCTACGATCTCACCAACGTTCACGACCACGGCCACGCGCACGGCGCGCGTCCCCGCTTCGGCCGCTCCAGGCAGAAGCGGGGACGACTGTCCGTTGATCACGCTGGCGCTTGCGCTGGACGGCGCAGGCTTCCCGCGCAGTTGCGAGATCCTGCCGGGCAACGTGAGCGAGCCGGGCAGGCTGGCGGACGCGCTGGTCAGGCTCGAGGCGGTATGCGGCGGCACGGCGCCTAAGCCCAAGGTGGTCATGGACGTGGGCATCGCCACCGAGGAGACCGTCGCGTGGCTGGGTGAGCAGGGCTACGACTGGATCGCGGTCAGCCGCGGCGTCAGGCCCGCGCCGCCCGAGGGCGGACCCGAGGCGTTGCTGATCACCAGCGCGCGCCACGAGGTGCGCGCCTGGCGCCTCGCAAGCGAGGACGGCGCGGCGCGGCGCGGCTCTCTGTCGTCAGCGAGGGCAAGAAGAAGGCCGAGACTTCGATCCTGGGCCTGAGGAGGACCCGCTTCGAGGCGGCGCTGGAAAGGCTTCACAGCGGCCTCCCGGTCAAGGGCCGCCTCAAGCAGCGCTTCTCCGCAGTCGCCAGGCCCCTACGAGGTCACGGTCGAGACGGCGGACACCGGCCCCAACGCGGCCGCCGTGCGCTTCAAGCGCAGGCCGCAATACGATGAGGCCGATGAGGGCGCCGGCGCCGATGTGCTGCGTACCAGCCAGATCGACTGGGATATCGAGACGATCCTTCGGACGTACTGGCGCATCACCGACATCGAGGCCACCTTCCGCAGCCTGACATCCGAGCTCGGCCTTCGCCCGATCTGGCACCAGCGCGACCGTCGCATCGCGGCCCACCTGCGGATCGCCGTGCTGGCTTACCACGCCGTGCATCTGATCTGCACCCGGCTGACCGCGCGCGGCATCCACAAGTGCTGGACATCGATCCGCGAGAGTATGCGGATCTGGGTGCGGATCACCACGCGCCTGCGCCAGACCGACGGCACGTTGATCGTCAACCGCCAGGACACGCGCCCGGCCGCCGCGGTCGCCCAAATCTCCTCGGCAGCGGGCTTGGAACCCGCCATCCACCGCAGGAGGGCCCGCCTGACGAGCTGACAGAATCCAACAAAATGTCGTGCCATGTTGGAATCGGTCGAGAGAAATATCGCGTCAAATCAACGTGTAAAAGATGGGGTGAGCAGAAAAATGCCAACTTGGGTTTAGGTATCTATCGCAACAACATTGCCGACGAGTCAAAACCTGTCAACTTCGACAGATGGAAATCGGTTAACGGGAATCGTTCACGCTTCCGCGGGCCACCGCGCGCATGGTTTTTCCCTTCTGCTCCGATTTGCACCGATGCAGACTCCGGGCGTGATGCCTTCTCGTATTCTGGAGTCTGCCCATGTCAGACCCCATTCCCGTGACCACCGGCCGCTTCAGGGATTCTCGACGCGAGAGGCGGGAACGAACAGGGTGTCTACCGCAATCGCGCCTTTTTCCATGACGAGAAACGGGTTGACATCGATACTGGAAATCCGTTCGGCATTGGCAGCCGCAAAGACCGACAAACTGACCAGCGCATCTGCGAGGGCGTTGATATCCGCTGCTGGCGCGCCGCGGGCGCCATGCAGCATCTTGATGCCCTTGATCTCATTGATCATGCGGTGTGCTTCGTCGATACCGAAAGGCGCTAGCCGGAACGTCACGTCGCCGAGGACCTCGACAAAGACGCCACCGAGACCGAACATCACGGCCGGGCCTAGAACCGGGTCATTGACGACCCCAAGTACGGTTTCAACGCCGCCACTGACCATCTCCGAGACCAGAACGCCTTCGAGATTCGCCTCGGGATGGCTTCGCCGCGCAGCCGCCATGATGGCGTCGAACGATCCGGCGACATCGTCGGCGCTGTCGACATCAAGCCGAACGCCGCCGATTTCCGTCTTGTGCAGGATTTCGGGCGATACGATCTTCATCGCCACCGGGCCGCCGATCGAACGCCAGGCAGCAACCGCTTCGCCGGCCGTTGCTGCGAGATCGCTTCCGGCCATGGGAATCCCAGCCGCCGCCAGGACCCGACGTGCCTCAGCTTCGCCAACCACACCATCCGGTGCCGGCAAGGCGCCAGCCGGGAGCGCCGGCGGTGCAGCCCCCAGGCCGCGCTCGAAGGTAGTCCCGAAATGCACCAGCGCGGCCGCCGCCCGTACAGCCCGAGCCGGGTCCTCCAGCACCGTGTAACCGGCGGCTTCATAGTTTCGGACGATCTCCTCCGAGGCGACGATCGAAAGCACCATCGGGACATTGGCATATTTGCGGCGAATTTCGCGCAACGTCTCGATCAGCCTTTCGGACATCATCCGGGATCCGGCGGCGACGGTGAAGAAGGCAATCACCGAATCGTATTCGCCCTTGTCGAGCATGCTTTCCATGAATTTCTGGATCAGGCTGAAGTCATTCAGCGCCTGTGCAGTGATGTCGACCGGATTGCGGACGCCCGCAAATGGAATCAACTCCTTCAGATATTGCTGCTGGTCATCCGGCATCGGCGCGACATCGAGGCCGCAATCCTCCGCGGTATCCGCCATCTGGACCCCAGCGCCGCCGGAAATCGTCATCAGCCCGATCTTGTTGCCGCGTGGCATGGCGCCAGCCTGGCAGGCGAGGGCAATGTCGAGCAGTTCCTCAATCGAATCGACCCGAAATACCCCGAACTGTCTGAACAATGCGTCATAGACCGAATCTGCCCCCGCCAGGGACGCGGTGTGCGAGGCTGCCGCTTCGGCCCCGACAGAACTTCGCCCGACCTTCTGGAAAATGACCGGTTTGCCTGCGCCATAAGCGATTTCCAGGGCGTCGCGCAGGCCTGGACCATTCCGCACGCCTTCGGCATAGACCGCGATCACCCTGACCTCGCTGGACCGAGCGTAATAGGCAATGCATTCCGACAATTCGACATCGGCCTCGTTTCCGGTGGTCACCCAGTATGTGCAGCGGATGCCGCGTTTTGCCGCCACAGTATAAAGGTGACTGCCGAACGCTCCGCTCTGACTGGCGATCGCGATCGGACCGGGCTGTACCGGGTATTGTTCGACCGTCGAGGTAAACGTCGCGAGCCAGCCGGTCCGAGCGTTGAAGGCGCCCAGACAATTTGGCCCGAGCAGCCGGATGCCGGTGCGCCGGGAGATTTCCGTCAACTGGTCCTGCCACGCCGCGCCTTCGTCATCCTGTTCGGCAAAACCCGAACTGAAGATCACCGCTGCGCCAACGCCCTTGCTGGCGCAGTCCTCGACCGTCTGAACCACGACCGCCGCCGGGACCGATACGACCACGGCGTCGACCTGGCCGGGGATATCGAGGATCGATTTGTAGGCCTTGATCCCCTGCACCGTGTCGCGATTGGCATTGACTGCATAGATCGGGCCTTCGAAGCCGCCGTTCAAAAGAAAATGCAGCGGCCGGCCGCCAATCCGGGCCGGGTTGTCCGACGCGCCGATGATGGCGACGGACTTTGGATCCAGCAGTTTGGCCAGCGGGCGCCGGACCATGGCTTGTTGAGTGCTCATGGGATCTCGGATCTGTTGTTGCGACGGACGGGTTCAGAGTGTGGCGATGGGCGCAGGCGGCGAGCCCACCGCGCCGGGCAGGCGCAACGGTGGCGCCGTCAGCAGGAAACGGCACCGGTCAAGTTCACGAAGCCGGTCTCGAAGCGGTGTCAGATAAAACATTTCGCCGATATGGATGCCAAGCTTGAACAGGCACAATTCGTGCAATGGCAGCATCGCGACCGGTCCGCTGCCGGCCGGCAGCGGCGTTGCAACATCCTCGATGCCATAGTTGTCGGCGATCATCACGGCCACACCGCTGTCGCGGATCCAGTCGTGCAGCTTCGGGTCACGGCCGTCGAGGCACGCGTAGGTGTTATGAAGATCGCGTTCGTTCGGAGCTTTTGCCATATCGATAAGGCCCTGGGCAAAGCCGGTATGGAAGCAGACCATGTCACCTTCTTCGACCGTTATGCCATCCTCAGCCATGATTTCCATCAGTTCGTCATGGCCAACCAGAACCCGGTTGCGGCCATGGCGCCGCTCGAGATCGATCAGCACGCCGCGTCCCTGAACGCACGCCTCCGCCATGTTCTCGATACCGAGGGCCCGCGCCTGCGATCCTTCAAACCGGGTAAATTCGTCGCCAGCGCGGTTTTCGGCCGGCCCGACCACATGGTCGTCGGCGCGCCAGCCATTGTAATAGACAATTTCGGGTTCGCCATCGCCATCGGCGTCGAACCAGCCACCGACATGGCAGAGGCTGTCCCACTGGGTCGAGTATTGCAGGCAGATCAGAGCAGCGTCGTCACAGACGACATCGGTCAGCCGCGGATCCGTGATATGCAGCGGCAGGTTGAAATTCGCCAGTCCGCCGCGTTGCGTGGTGAAAAGTCGGGGCGGGAAACGCCGCGGATTCAGCAGGCGGCCACCTGGATAGTCGAGCGGCAACGAAAGGCAGAACCGCTCCCCGGTCGCCACTTCGCGGACGGCGCGGAGAACCCGCTCCGAAGTCAGAAGATTGAGGCGCCCTTTCTGATCGTCATCGCCAAACGCGCCCCAGTTCGACCCTTCCGGGCGATTTTTCCAGCGAACTGCCAAGGTCTGCTCCCTACGTTTGCGGTCCGGATGCCGGCGTGCCGTGCAGGCCGACGCGACTTGATCCGGATCAGATTGTCGATTGTGGAATTGTCCGGTGTCGCCGCCGGAGTGACAAGCGGCTATTGTTGTGAGCACGGCGGTGTCGTGTCCGTGGCCGTCAGATATCCGTCTGGAGATAGGAATTTTGGCTCAGAGTTCCACGCACGCTGCTCGTCCGGCCTTCGGCATCACCGTCATGATCGCCGGAATGATCATTCTCGCCAGTTCCGATGCCATGGCTAAGCATCTGACCGTTGGAATCGCGGTGATCCAGATCCTGTGGGTCCGTTATCTGATTTTCGCGGCGATGGGGACAGTCATGGTCATGCGCCGGCCTGCCGGATCGCGGTTTCTGGTCAAGCGGCCGGTCCTGCAGGTCATTCGCGCGCTGACTCTCAACACCGCGAATTTCTTCTTCGTGACGTCTCTTGGTCTGATGCCGATGGCCGATGCCCATTCGGTGATGGCGATCGCGCCGCTACTGATTACCGCCGCGTCCGCGCCGTTGCTGGGCGAAGTGGTCGGCGCGCGCCGCTGGGCTGCCGTTGCTGTCGGCTTTACCGGAATGATCATCATTCTCAGGCCAGGTGTCGGGGTGTTCGACCCGGCATCTCTGGTTCCATTCTGTTCCGCGATCCTCTTCGCTGCATACACCATACTGACCAAGGTGATCAGCCGTGACGATCCGCCGGATACGACGCTGTTCTATACTGGCGTGGTCGGACTTGCCTCCCTGAGCCTTATTGTCCCCTTCTTCTGGATCGACCCGACTCCTGGCGACTGGTTCTGGCTCGCGGGCGCCGGTCTGACCGGAACGATGGCTCATGTCTGTATCATCCTTTCGCTCCACTACGCGTCAGCCAGTACCCTGCAGCCGTTCAATTACACGATGCTGGTGTGGGCCACGATGCTCGGTTATCTCGTGTTCGGTGATCTGCCCGATCGGTTGACCACGATTGGAGCGCTGGTGATCGTTGGTGGCGGCCTCTATGCTTGGCATCATGAAAGGCTGGCGATTGCTGGCAAGACCCGAGAGCATGCCAATGCCGGCTAATAGCCGATGGCGCAACCGTCCTTGCGCGGATCCGAGCCGCCGGTCAGCGTCCCGCTCCCGTGATCAATCCAGATGCCCTGGCCCCCGCCTAGAGGTGTCTCGACATGTTCGAGGTCATGGCCCATAGCCGTGAGCCGGTCACAGGTTTCCGGCGCGAACCCGTCTTCGACCTGCAGGACATCGTCGACAGCGAAGCTGCGCGGTTGATCAAGCGCGTCCTGTATATCGAGCCCGCGGTCGATGACATGGGTCAGCAGACTCGCGTGACCGGTTGACTGGTACTGTCCGCCCATGATCCCGAATGGGGCCACAATCTGGCCGTTTCGAGTGACCATGCCCGGAATGATGGTGTGCATCGGACGCTTGCCGCCTTCGATCCGGTTCACATGATCCGGATCAACGCGGAAGGAAGATCCGCGGTTTTGCAGCATCACGCCTGATCCGGGCGCAATGATGCCTGTCCCAAAACCGGAGAACAGGGAGTTGATGAATGAGATCGCGTTTCCGTCACGGTCGACACAACAGAGATAGGTCGTGTCGTCATGACTTGGGAAATCCGACGCCGGAACCGTTGTTGCCCGGGTCGTATCGATCATTGCGTCGAGTGCCGCGGCATGGTCGTTCGAGAGCAGCCATTCGACCGGGATGTCCGCGAACGCGGGATCGCTGATATGGCGGTCGCGCTGGTGATATGCGAGTTTGGCAGCCTCGGCCGTCAGATGGACCCGCTCGACCTCCGAAAGTACCGCGTAATCGTGACGGGCAAGGATGTTCAGCATCATCAAGGCGCAGATGCCCTGCCCGTTGGGTGGGCACTCGTGGATTCGATGGTCTTTGTAGACGGTCGAGATCGGCGTGACATATTCTGCTTTTGCCTCGGCGAAATCTTCGAGAGTATGCAGCCCGCCGATCCGGTTCAGCTTGCGGACAATGTCCTCGGCGACGGTGCCGAGATAAAACGCGTCGCGGCCGCCGGCGGCGATCAGGCGCAGGGTCGCGGCGAGTTCGGGTTGCCGGAACATGCTGCCTATCGCCGGCGCCCGGCCATTGACCGTCATGAGCCTGGCCGAGTCGGGATCGGCCATCAGCTTTGGAACAAGACCGATCCAGTCGACGCCGACGCGATGAGCGACCGGAAAACCGTCCTCGGCATAATGGATTGCCGGAGCGAGCAGTTCGTCCATACCCTTGCGCCCATAATCGGTGTTCAGCATGGTCCAGGCGGCGATCGCGCCCGGGACGGTTACGGCATGCGGACTCTGGACTTCGATGGCCGAGACGCCGCATTCGCGCAAGGCGTCCGTACTGGCGGCCCGCGGAGCCCGGCCCGACCCGTTCAGGGCGATCGGTTCGGTTACGCCATTCGGAGCATAGAGCGCGAAGCAGTCACCACCGATACCAGTCATCGCCGGCTCGACGACGCAAAGTGTGGCGCAAGCTGCGATTGCGGCGTCAATGGCATTGCCGCCGGACTTGAGGATGTCGATCCCGACCTGGCTTGCCAGAGGGTGGCTTGTAGCGACCATCGCTTCGGGGGCGATGACGGGTGAACGACCTGGATGTTGCAGATTACGCATGACGCATTGTCTCCGGTCCCCGGCGGATCAGGTATTGCCCGATGCCGTTATCCGGCAGAAATGACCGGAACGGCAGGCAAATGCAAGCATGCGCCGGGCCCCGTCCCCGTCCTTTCAATAGGACACAGTTAACAAGGTAATGCCGGTTCTGCATGTTCTGGGCATGCAGATTGGGCTTCGGCATTTCAGCGCCGGGACGATTGAGTGTCTGAAGGGGGCGTCCGGCGAGACGGGCCGGACGCGCCATTCGCTGGCGCGCGAGTTGTGCGAGCGCGAGAACTGGCGCAACCCTCGGGGCGTTCCGTGTCTTGCCCAAGCGAGCAAGGCTCTGTCGCGGCTGGCGGACAAGGTGGGCATTTCGTTGCCCGAGGCGCGGGCGATGCCGTGCCGGACGCCGGGAACGGTGGGCGGCGAGGTCGAGCGGGGCTATCCGGACCTGGAACTGAGGTGCGGGCTGTCGGAGCTTGGGGCGGTCACGCTGGTCCCGGTCGGCGATGCGGCGGACAAGCGCTCGTGGCGGGAGATGATGGAGAGCCATCATCCGCAGGGGTGGTCGCGAAGGCCGGGTGCGGTGCTGAACTGGTGGATCGTTTCGTCGGTTCACGGCCGCCTTGGCGGCATCGGCTTCTGCGCCGCGAGCTGGCATCAGGCGGCCCGCGACGCCTTCATCGGCTGGTCGGCTGCGGCGCGGGTCGCCAACCTGACGCAGCTGGTCAACCAGCATCGCTTTCTCCTGCTGCCCGGCGTCCGGGTCGCCAATCTGGCGTCGCATGTGCTGGCGCTGTCGACGGCGCGCCTGGCCGGCGACTGGCCGGCGGCGCATGGGGCCGTGCCGTTGGCCGCCTACACTTATGTGGGTCCCGAGCGGCGCGGCACCTGCTACCGCGCGGCGGGCTGGAAGTGTTGCGCCGAGCGGACCTCGGGGTCTCCGCCGGGGCGCCGCGCGGCGGCGCCGAAATCGGTGTGGATCAAGCCCTTGGCCGAGGGCTGGCGGGACGCCTTGTGCCGGGAGCCGGCGCCCATCCTCGGCACGACGCCCGAGCCCTGCCGGGTCAAAGGCGCGGACTGGGCCGACTTCGAGTACGGCCGCAGCTCGCATCCCGACGGCCGCCTGCGCAAGCGGCTGTTGGCGATGGGCCGGGCATGGGAGAATGCCCCCGGTGCGTCCCTGCCCGTGATCTTCCCCGCAGAGGCGGAGCAGAAGGCCGCCTACCGGCTGCTGTCCAACGACAGGATCAAGATGGACGACATTCTTCAACCCCACCGCGAGGCGACGGTCGAGCGCTGCCGGCTGGAGCCGGTGGTCCTCGCCATCCAGGACACCACGACGCTGAACTACAACGGCCACCGCAAGACCACGGGCCTGGTGGACCTCGGCGGCGGCGGCTCGGGAACAAGGGGGATCCTCGCCCATGTCGGGCTTGCGATCAGCGAAACCCGGCGTCCGCTCGGGGTGTTCGAACTCAACGCCACCCAGCGCGACGGCGCGGCCCCGGCCGGCGAGGCCGAGCCGGAGAGCGTGCGCTGGCTGCGCGGGCTCGAGAGCGCCGGGCAGCTCGCGATGGCCTGTCCCGACACCCGCGTGGTCACGGTCTGCGACCGTGAGGGCGACATATGGGAGATGTTCTGCAAGGCGCGCGAGAGCGGCGACGGGCTGTTGATCCGCTCCGACCGCGGCCGGCAGCGCCGGGCTGTCGTCGACGGCAAGACACCGGACTTGTGGGACGTCGTGGCGGCGCAGCCGGTGCTGGGGACGAAAACCATCGAACGCCTCCCCTGCGGCGGTCCCCGCAGACGCCGCAGGCGCAAGGCCCGCCTCGACCTGCGCGCCGCCGGCGTCGAACTCGCGCCGCCGAGGAACAGGGCCAACCAGGCGCCGCTGCCCATGCTCGCCGTCTCGGTCCAGGAACCCGACCCGCCGAAGCGCTGCAAGCCGCTCCACTGGCTCTTGCTCACCACCGAGGGCGAGGCCGACATCGACAACGCCCGGCGCATCGTTGCCTGGTACGAGGCGCGCTGGACCGTCGAGGAATACTTCAGGATCCTCAAGGTCGGCACCCGCGTCGAGGATCGCAGGCTCGACGACGCCGACGACCTGCGAAAGTGTCTCGCCTTCGACGGCGTCACCGCATGGCGCGTCATGGACCTCGAACGCCGCGCCCGCGACAAGCCTCACATGCCCGCGCGCGAGCTCTTCACCGAACACGAAATCAACGTCCTCTAAGTCTGGCTCAGATACCATCGCATCATCCGCGCCCCGCCCGGCAAGCCTCCCGACATCCGCACCGTCGTGGTCGACCTCGCACGCGTCGCAGGCTTCCATCCCAGCAAGCAACAGCCCCTCCCCGGAACCGAGAAAATCTGGCAGGCATGGCAGCGATACAAAGCCGGAATCGACTTCATCAACGCATGGGACAACATCCAATGAACGGAACCTTCTCAGCAGTGGGAGATTGATAGGTCCCCGTCAGGTCCGGACCAGCATGCGGCGGGCCACGAAGGCGGCTGCGGCCGCTGTGCCGGTAAACACCGCGCCGATAACGAACAGTTCGAGATTGTCGAGGCCGACGACATCGTTCCCTGGCATTGCGAAGGCCATTGCACCAACCAGCAGAGCGAGACGAATGGGCCATTGCAGAACCCCGAGGCCGGTAATGTCGCCGACGCCGTAAAGATAACCCTGCAGACTTGATGACAGGATCACGACACCGAGCAGGGCGCAGCCGAAGACCGTCAGGATATGTGTCGCTGCGCCCTGCATGATCAATCCAGGATCGAGCACGAAGAAGAACGGCACGAAATAGATGATCGTCCCGAGGCGCATCGATTCGAGTCCTGTCCGGATCGGATTTGCCTGGGCAAGGCTGGCAGCGGCAAAGGCACCGAGAGCGACTGGCGGTGTGATGTAGGACAGCATACCCCAATAGAGCATGAACATGTGAACGCCCATGGTCGAAAGGCCGCTGTCGGTAAGGGCCGGAGCCAGGGTCAGGGCAAGGATGATATAGGCGACTGTCACCGTGACCCCGATGCCCATGATAAAACTCGCAAGAGCGCCGAGAAGGAGCAGCAAGGCGACATTATTGCCTGCGAGTTGCAGCAATTCGAAGGCCAGTGTCCCGATCTTGCCGGAATAGGACAGCGAGCCGACGATCAGGCCGATTCCGATAAGAATCGCCGCAAGTTCGGCGAACAGACGGCCGACGGCGATGAGAAACTCGGTGAATCGGGCCCAGTTCCACCGGTGTTTGGGGTGCGCCTGGTTGATCGCGAGCAGAAGGGTCGTGGCGTAGAACGGCGCCTGCGCCTCCCGCTGCATGAAGACCAGCAGATAGATCAGCAGCATGAAGACAGCGATATAGTACCAGCCGTTCTTCAGCGTCTCGCGCAGCGACGGCAGTTCTGCCCGCGGCAGCCCGCGCAGTTTGGTCCGGGCGGCATAACCGTCGATCTGCATGAACAGCGCGAAGAAATACAACACCGAGGGAATGACCGCGGCGACGACGATATCGCGATAGGGCAGCTCGAGGTTGATCGCCATGATGAAGGCGGTGGCGCCCATGATCGGCGGCATGAGAACTCCACCGGTCGATGCGCAGGCTTCGACCCCGCCAGCGACATGCGGCTGGAAGCCGATTCGTTTCATGGCGGGGATCGACAGTGAACCTGTGGTGAGGACGTTGGTAATGACGCTGCCGCTCATCGATCCCATGAGACCGGACGCGAATATCGCCACCTTCGCCGGGCCGCCGCGAACATGGCCGAGCAGGGCGAAAGCGAGGTTGAGGAAGAATTGGCCGCCGCCGGTATACTGCAGGGCGACCCCGAACAGCAGGAAACCGATGACGAGACCGGCAAAGGCTCGTGTCGGAATGCCAATCAGAGCTTCGGTCGAAAGGCCGTAATAGGCAGCGGTATCCCAGATCGATTCGGAAGTTCCCTCAAGAACGCCCGGCAGATCACCGGCGACGAGCGGATAGATGGCGAACAGGACGATGATGACGGTCACGACTCCGCCGCCAGTTCGCCGGACTGCCTCGATAGCGATGAGGACGAAGGCCAGCGACAGCCACTGCATTTCGGCAGGCGCTGAGAATTCCCATCCGTTATCGACGATTTCGATGGCGTTATAGGTCAGCGTGACGCAGATACCGAGAGTGACAATGAAGAATCCGAAATCGTACCAGGTCATCCCGCTGTGACCATGCTTGCGGCTGACCGGAAAGACGATGAAGGTCGTCGGCAGCAGCAGGGCAACAATGGCGTAAAAGTACTGGTTCTCGATCGGCACATAGCCCGTGTAGCGTCCGAAATTGAAGACTTGGTAGGCGGAAAACGCTACTGATCCCAGCGACGCAACGATCAGAAACCAGGTCCAGAACGGATTGAGCCGGCGAAATCGGTGTTCGATGTTCGCCGGCTCGTTCTGGGTGTGCTGGTCGGACATATGCAGTCGATCGGTTTCTCTGCAGGACCGCTAAACGATGCGTCTAGTTGAAGACCGGGTCGAACCCGGCCGCCTGCAGCGCTTTGGAACGCGCCGAACTCCAGGCTTTGACAAGGTCTTCTTTTTCCATGTTGTCCTTGTCGGTCAATGTATCCCACGCCGCCTTTATGGTCGCCTGACGCTCGATCAGGCGGTCATTATGGGCCTGAGCTTCCGCGGTCCATCTGCCAACTTCCTTCCAGTACCGGATGGCGCCGTCATGATAGGGCATGGCCCAGGTCATGTTCTGGGCATCCAGCTTCCAGCCGAGTGCGCCCTTTGCAGCGTTTTTGTAGTCGTCGTAATGGGTGACCATGGCCTTGACGAGCGTATAGGCTTCGTCTGCGTCCTTCGAAGCGTTGGACACCAGGATAGGATAGGGATAGTTCGACAGTTCCGGCGGGTTCGCCTTGTCGATCTCGGAGCCGATGGTCGCCTTGACCTTGTTGTAGACCGGCGCCGCCGCAAGCATCCGTGACCAGCCATCGGTATCGTCATGCGGGACTTCCGGCCAGTACAGGCCGCGCGGCGATGCCGCGAGTTTCTTCGGGCTCGGTGAGACCGTACTCGAGAACGCCGCGTCCGACTGACCGTTGATGATCGCGTCGAACGACGCGGCGAAGCCCGATACCGTGACCTTCTCGACATCGTCCCAGGTCAGACCGGCAAAAGACAGATAGGCGGCGACATTCCAGTTCAGCGCCGGGCCGCCACGGACCCAGGAGATACGCTTGCCCTTGAGATCCGCGATGGTTTTGACCTCGGCATCGGCCGCGACCGCGAGCGACAGTCCGAAACTTCCGAGATTGGTCATCAACAGGCGGATTGGCTGGGGTCCCCATGCCTTGTCGGCAAAGATGAAGACTCCTTCCTGCCCGAAATAGGAGGCGATGCCGCAGGCGCAGTAATCGGCCTTGTTGTCACGCAACGGCGCCATGCGCGAGATGTCGTTCTTGCCGGGAATGACACGCATATTGGTGCCGTAATGCTTCTTCAGCATATTGCCGATCGCCACAGCCTGCGCGTAGCCCGAGGATGTCGTGCCGTAAGCTGTCCATGTGGTTTTCCTCGGCATTTCGCCTGCGGTGGCCGCACCGGCCAGGGCTAGCGCCGCGCCGGCAAGGCCAGCGAAGAGTATTGCCTTCATCGGTTTCATGACTTTACTCCGTTCTGCAATCTTGGGGTCGATCTCCCAGTGTCCGGACCGGGGATGAATTTGCCTGAACCGGTACGATGCTGCAAGTCCGTCAACGTGGAAACCCTGCATACGCCCTATCCGCCACAATTGTGATCAAGGCAGGTGCCTGCGATTGCGCGATTTTGTTGCCTCCGCGATCCCTGTAAGTCATGGTGCGGGCGGACAGGATAGTGGAGAGCCGAACAATGATTACAGCAGATCTGGCGGGTCGAAAGGCATTGGTAACCGGCGCATCGTCGGGAATCGGCCGTGCCGCGGCGTCCCTGCTGGCGCGGTGCGGCGCCACGGTTGCCGTGAATCATCTGCCCGATGACGACCGCGGGCCGGCTGTGGTCGCGGCGCTCAATGCTGAAGGTAATCAGGCTGTCTCGGCACCCGGCAATGTTGCCGAACCGGAAGGCGCCGACGCCATGGTTATGGGGGCGATCGAACGCCTTGGCGGACTTGATATCCTGATCAACAACGCCGGAACCGCGGCGACCGGCAATCCGATCCCGTTCGAGGATCTTGACGCGATGACCGAAGACTTCTGGCAAGCAATCATGCATACCAATGTCATCGGTCCGTTCCGTTGTTCGAGGACAGCGGCGCCGGCCCTCAGGAAATTGCGCGGCTGCATCGTCAATACCGCATCGATTGCCGGTCTCGGCCGTGCCGGCAGTTCAATCGCTTACGCGAATTCGAAGGCGGCGATCATAAGCCAGACCCGGTGTCTCGCCCGGGCGCTGGCGCCGGAGATCCGGGTGAATGCCGTGGCGCCGGGCTTGACCCGGACAGCCTGGACCGACCCTTGGGATCAGACCTGGAAGCAGGCCTCGATCGAAACATCGCTGTTGCGGCGTATGGTCGAACCGGAAGATATTGCCCAGGGCATGTTGTTTCTGGCGGTCAATCCGGCCGTGACCGGGCAGACAATCGTGCTTGATAACGGTTTGCTGGGGTAACGTCGGCTGGCGAAACCGACGCGGGAAGGACGATCGGAATGAAAGCCTACGAAATTGCAGGTGAAGACGGGATTGACGCGCTGGCTCTGAACGAACGCCGGGATCCGGTTCCCGGACCGGGGGAGGTGCTGGTCCGCATCCGGGCATCCTCGATCAACTATCGGGATCTGATGACGGTAATGGATCCCGGGCCACGCGGCATACCTTATCCACGGGTTCCGAATTCCGACGGAGCCGGCGAGGTTGTCGCGGCCGGTCCGGGAGCCGACCGATTCAATGTCGGTGACCGGGTTTGCGGAACGTTTTTCCAAGGCTGGATCGACGGGCCGATCACAGCGCGTGATATGGATCGGGCACTTGGCGGGACCGCCGAGGGGATGCTCTCGGAATTCCGATCTCTGCCGGAGGCCGGGCTGGTTGCCGTGCCGGACGGGATGGATTTCGAGGCGGCGTCGACATTGCCCTGTGCGGCGTTGACGGCATGGCACAGTCTGGTTGAGGTTGGTGGTGTGAAAGCTGGCGATACCGTATTGCTGCTCGGCACTGGCGGGGTATCGATCGTTGCGTTGCAGTTCTGCCAGATGTTGGGCGCGCGGGTGATCATTACGTCTTCAAGCGATGAGAAGCTGGATCGCGCCAAGGCGCTCGGGGCCTGGAAGATGGTGAACTACCGGGCTAGTCCCGAATGGGAAAAAGCTGTACTTGAGCTCACTGACGGGCGCGGCGTTGACCATACCGTTGAGGTTGGCGGGGCCGGGACTCTCGAAAAATCCATTCATTCGACCCGGGTCGCCGGATCGATCGGCTTGATTGGCGTGTTGACCGGCGGTCAGATCAATCCGACGCTGGTAATGCGCAAATCGCTGCGACTGCAGGGCGTCTACGTCGGCAGCCGCCGCATGTTCGAAGATATGAATCGGGCGATCGCGCATCATGGCATGAGTCCGGTCATTGACAATGTGTACGACTTCTCCGATGCCCGTGAGGCTTACCACGCAATGCGCGCCGCAAGGCATTTCGGCAAGTTGGTGGTGCGCGTCTGACGGGTTCGGGATGCTGCGCGACTGCCAGAACAACAGGGCCGGACGGATGCAGGATCAGGTCTGGCCCGGTTTTATCGAGAGGATGATGAGATGACCGAAGCATTTGTTTGTGACGCGATAAGAACCCCGATCGGCCGTTATGCCGGCGCGCTTTCGAAAGTGCGGGCCGATGATCTTGCGGCCATTCCGATGGTTGCTTTGATGGAACGCAATCCGGATGCTGACTGGAGCAAGGTCGACGATGTCTATTACGGTTGCGTCAACCAGGCGGGCGAAGACAACCGCAATGTCGCCCGGATGGCCCTGCTGCTGGCCGGACTGTCGCCGGAAGTGTCGGGTGCGACCGTCAACCGGCTCTGCGCCTCGGGCATGGAAGCTGTGAATGCATCGGCCCGTGCAATCCGCTCGGATGAGGGATCGTTCTATGTTGCCGGCGGCATCGAAAGCATGAGCCGGGCGCCGTTTGTCATGGCCAAGGCGGAAACCGCCTTTGCCCGGACGGCGCCGATTTATGACACGACAATTGGTTGGCGTTTCGTGAATCCGAAGATGGAAGCGAAGTACGGCTCCGATTCGATGCCCGAGACCGGCGAGAATGTTGCCGAACAATATCAGGTGCGGCGTGAGGACCAGGATGCCTTCGCGTTCCGCAGCCAGCAGAAGAATCGTGAGGCGGTCGAGAGCGGCCGGATGGCCAAGGAACTCGTTCCGGTGGAGGTCAAGGGCCGCAGAGGTGCGGTGACGATAGTGGAGGCCGATGAGCATCCCCGGCCGCAGACCACGGTGGAAGGTCTGGCCGGTCTGTCGACTCCGTTTCGCAAACAGGGCGGCAGCGTCACGGCTGGCAATGCGAGCGGTGTCAATGACGGGTCGGCGGCAATGATCATTGCCAGCGAGGACGCAGCGAAACGGCACGGCCTGCGCCTCCGTGCCCGGGTGGTAGCAGCGGCGACTGCTGGTGTCGAGCCGAGGATCATGGGTATTGGCCCGGCGCCGGCCTCGGAAAAGGCTCTGGCGCGGGCCGGACTGAAGATATCCGACATGGATGTTATCGAGTTGAACGAGGCCTTTGCCAGTCAGGCACTCGCAACCATGCGAGAGCTTGGCCTTGCCGATGACGACCCGCGGATCAATCCGAATGGCGGCGCAATTGCCCTCGGCCATCCGCTTGGCGCCTCGGGCGCGCGGCTGATTTTGACGGCGGCACAGGAACTGGAAGAGACAGGGGGGCGTTACGCCTTGTGCACGATGTGCATTGGAGTCGGTCAGGGCATGGCGACGATTATCGAACGGGTCTGACCGGTCGTGGTTCGCGGATGGTATCGCATCCTGATTCGTCTTCAGGCGGACGGATCAGGGCATACCGCCCGGAACCCACGACGAGGGACGCGGTTGCCGGATTCGCAGCTACCATGACATGGCGAGGCAACCGTATTTTCACAACGCACGCGGGAAGCCTGCCGCGGCCGGCACGCCTCGTTCAGCTCTACGCCGATCGTTTTTCTGGCCATCCGATTGACGAGGCCGAACTGGCGCGTGAGGTTGCCCAGGCGACTGAATGGGTTGTGAAACGTCAGGGTGAGGCGGGGGTCGACATCCCCAACAATGGCGAACAGGGTCGGGAGTCGCTCTTCCTGTATGTCCAGCGCCGCATGGCCGGCTTCGGCGGCTGGGGGTTCGCAAGCCGTGGCGCGATCTGCTGGATTGCTCCGAATTTGCCGAGATGAGTCGGGCGAATTTTGCGGCCAGGACCATGGTCAGCAAGCGCGCTCCGCCGTTGGCCAAGAGCGCAGTCCGTTACGTCGCGCCGGCAGCCAATCTTGCCGAGATCCGCGAGTTCAAATTGGTGGTGAAGGCGGCCGACGGTGATTTTGCCGACGGCTTCATGACGGCACCGTCGCCAGGTATGATCGCATCTGCGATGCACAACCGGCATTACCCCGATGAGGACAGTTATCTCGACGCCTTGGCCGAGGCGCTGGCTGTCGAGTACAGGGCCGCGGTTGAGGCGGGCCTGCTCTTGCAGATCGATGCGCCCGACCTCGCGATGGAACGGCATATTTCCTACGGTGATGAACCTCTCGACGCGTTTCTCGGCTTCGCGCGGAGGGTTGTCGCCCGGATCAACACGGGGCTCGCCGGTCTGCCCCGTGCCCGGATCCGTCTGCATGTCTGCTGGGGCAATTACGAAGGCCCGCATGACCATGACGTGGCACTTCGCGAAATCCTGCCGATCCTGCTGGAGGCTAATGTCGGGGGGGGGGGCTCATGTTGCCGTTCGCGAATCCGCGTCATAAACACGAGATCGATGCGCTTCACGATTTGCTGTTGGCCTCCGATCAATACCTGATTGCGGGGGTTATCGACACCCTGACCAATTTCGTCGAACATCCTGAGGTCGTTGCGCAGCGGCTGGAACGGGCGGTGGCCGCGGTCGGCGACCCGACGCGGGTTGTGGTTGGCACCGATTGCGGATTCGACACCTCCGCCGGCATGGGCCGGGTGGCCGCCGATGTCGTCTGGGCGAAGTTGCGCGCGATGTGTGACGGGGCCGATATCGCGAGCAGCCGGTTGTTCGGAGCTCCGCCGTGCTGCAACCCCAGGGAACCGGATGCGTAAAACGCGCATGTCCGGGTATTTGAGAAGACCGGCCTGGCAACAACCCTTCCTGCCTGGCCGACCACAGAAGTGGTTCGGTTCACGAACCGAATGATGCCGGATTCGTGACCGAATGCCATCGGTCTTCCAGTCGGCAGTGTCGTACCTATGTTGTCGCAAGGGTTCAGTCGACCCGGAATTGGGATTTGTCGGGGATTGTCAGCAGAGTTGCCGCGGGGTCGCACATTCGAGCGGTTTGCCCGGCCCACGACCGACTGAAAACACAATCGATTTTCGGCGAATATCCGGGTATCGCTGCATGGCAGATGCGGTCGGTGACCTGGTTGCAGGTTTGAGGTCTGGCCGGCATGGGGCGAGTGCCCGCCGACATCATCCCGGCGAAGCGGCGGCCGGTGCGCGACCGGGGATATCGTGAACGGCTGTGTATTCTGAATCCTGCAACCGCGGCGTCAGAACATTGAGGGCTGGAACCGGGACATGGCTGGAAGGCATGACTGTCCGGGGCCACTGACGGGCACGGACAGACATGTGCGCTTTCGGGGGCCGCAGTTGTCGGTCGGGCTCCCGCTACCGGTCATCTTCGGGAATTGTCGGTTCCCCCGGTTGACGGGACATGTCACCGTAACCCTGCGTCAAACCGGACCTCCACGAATCTGTGTTCTCTGCATACGCCTCGCCGCCTGATGATTGTCGTGGATGGCAAGATGCTGGACACATCGATTGTCCCAGAAGGCAACGGATCCGTTTCGCCAACGGAACCGGCAGGTAAACTCCGGGCGCGCGCAGTGATCGTAAAGAAAAGCGAGCAGGGGCTCGCTTTCCGCAACGCTCATGCCATCAAAACGATGGACATAGATTCTATTTACGAACAGGCATTTGCGGCCGGTCTCGGGGTGAATCCGTACGACCGGGTGATTGTGTTCGGTCATCCGCCAGTCATCGTCCTCACGCACCTTGGTCGCGCGTTGGGCGTTCAGGCCGACATTGGGGCCGGCGACGCGGCTGTCATTGTGGATGGCACTCAGTCCGGACACCATCGCCTTCATGCCTTCGGACAAGCTCTCATAGGCGAGGTACTGGTTGGCGAACAGCGTGTCGCCGCCCCAGTCAGGGACTTCGAGGGCATAAAGAATGGCGGCCATTGGCGGTTCGACCATCATTGTCGTGTCCGCGTGCCATGTCTCACCGGCGGCCCGCGTGTCGCCTGGTGCCCGGTTCAGATAGACGATCTCCGGGTTCTCCTGGCCGAAATTGAAATTCGGATGGATGAATAAATCGCCAAAACGCCGCGTAAAGGCCTTGTGGCGCTCGATGTCGACAAGATCTTGATCGCGGAAGAAAATCACCAGATGGTCGAGCAGGGCCTGGCGGATCTCCGCCACGACCGCGTCTTGGAAATCGCGGGAGATGTCGACTCCGCCGATCTCTGCGCCTATCGATGCCGACAGCGGCGCGACGGTGATATGTGCATATTGACGCATGGGTTTGCTCCTTCCATCCGGCATTGCCTTCGTGTCACCCGTCATATTGTCGTGCGGGGCCGCACTCGGGCCAGAGTTGGGCCGAACGACATGGTGATATTTGCGACAGCGGGATATCCGGCGTCGATCGGGATCACGCCAGCGATCTTGCTCACTGCATCAATTCGCGGCATTTGGCGGCAATGTTGTCGGCGCTCATTCCGTAACGTTCACGGATCTTCGGTGTCGGGCCGACGATCGCAAACTCGTCAGGCATGCCGATCAGGCGCATGCGGACCGGATGCTCTTCGGCAACAAGCTCGGCGACGGCTCCGCCAAGCCCGCCGCTTACATGGTGCTCTTCGGCTGTCACGATGCCATGCGTTTCCGCAGCGGCTGCAAGAACGGCGTCACGATCAAGCGGCTTGATTGTGTGCATGTTCAAGACCCGGACGCCAAGTCCTTCGTCAGCAAGCGTGTCTGCCGCCGCGACGGCGGCAGCGACCAGGCAACCACAGGTGATCACGGTGATGTCGGTGCCGCGGCGCAGCATGTCTGCCTTGCCGATGACGGGACGCTGCGTAATCGAGGTCATCGGAGTTTCCTCGAGTCTCCCGCCAAGCCGGATATAGGCCGGACCATCCAGTCCCTCAGTGGCCCGGGTCAGATGCCACGCCTGGATGGCATCGACAGGTGCCATGACCGTCATGTTGGGCATGCTACGCATCAGCGCTAGATCCTCGACGGCATGGTGCGTCCCGCCGGAAACGCCGAGGGTGATTCCGGAACAGGCTCCGCCGATGACTACGGGCTGATTCGCATAGGCTACATCGTTGCGGAGCTGTTCCATCGACCGGGCGGTAATGAAGGGTGCGTAGCCGCAGAGATAGGGACGCATGCCGGTGGTCGCGAGGCCGCTGGCGATACCCATGGCATTCTGCTCGGCAATGCCGACTTCGATGACGCGGTCCGGAACCTGAGCCATCATCTCCCGCAAACCGATCAGATCGAGCGTATCGGCCGAAACCGCGACGACCGTCTCGTCCTGCAACGCCATATCGGTCACCGCGAGGCCGAAGGACAGTCTGGACTGGTTCTGGGCCCGGTCAATCCGCTGCTGCGTGAGATCGCCCTGGGTCATCTTGCTTCTCCGAGCTCTGCCATTGCCTGTTTGAATATGTCGTCGGGGACCATGTTGTTGTGCCAGAGATAGGTATCTTCCGTGAATGACGTGCCTTTACCTTTCACGGTATGGGCAATGATCAGGGACGGCCGGTCCGTGGCATAGGGCAGGGTGTCGAGTGCAGTGACGATTTCGTCCATGTCGTGACCGTCGATCTCGCGAACGGCCCAGCCAAAGGCTTGCCATTTGTCAAGGACCGGCTCAAGGGCCAGCATGTCGGATACATGGCCGCTCTGCTGAATCTTGTTGTAATCGAGAATCGCAGTGAGATTGACGGCCTTGAGATGAGTGGCAGCCATCGCCGCTTCCCAGTTCGAGCCTTCCTGCAATTCTCCGTCACCGAGCATGACGATGGTGCGAAATGTTCTTTTCTGCAGGGTTGCGCCGAGGGCCATGCCGAGTCCGACCGACAGACCGTGGCCGAGACCCCCGGTGCTCATTTCCACGCCGGCAAGCTTGATATCGGGATGCATGCCGAATAACGATTCATAGGCATAGAAGCGGTCGAGAATTTCGTCCTCGATAAAACCGGCCTGGGCCAGTACGGCGCCAAGCGCGGCATTGGCATGACCTTTCGAGAGAACGAAGCGGTCCCGGTCTTCCCAGTCCGGCTCGGATGGCTGGACGTTAAGATGGTGGAAGTAAAGAGCGGCGAGCAGGTCAGCCGCCGACAGAGATCCGCCCATATGGCCGGATCCGGCTGCGTGCAGCGCGCGCCAGACATTGCGCCGGATTTGCAGCGCCTGCGCACGCAAGTCTTCAAGTATTGCGCTCCGATTGCTGGTCATGGCCGCATACTCCGCAAGATTACAGGTTGGTCGGTCTCGGGCTCCACAACAGAACAGCTATATCGGGCAGTGTCGACTTTGCAATATTGAAAGTCTGGAATCATATTTCTGAGCATGCTCAGCGTGACAGGCTGACGGGCATGGTCATTTTTGTCCAGACATTCGGGCGGCCGGTGTGAGTAGGTTCTCAAAAAAGGCAGTGTCCGTCCCTCAACATCATTCCTTTTGGCGAGTTTGGACAGAAATGGCTCAATTTCAGTCTTGCGATAACACCAAGGCAATGGCCACGCTGTCGGTCGGGTGCGGGTTTCTGTCGAGATCGCTTCATGGAACGAACCCGCGCATTTTTTGACTTCTGCGTCCTATCGGACATTCGCGAACACAATAGCAAATCTCAGTGTTTGTGTAACTACCCAGGTCTAATTTCGCACGGCGGTCCTATGTTAAGTTTGAGCGCCGGTCGAGCGGCGCTTTGACAACAGGCAGCGAAGTCATTTTACCGCTTATGCACGTGGCTCCGGTGAAACGCACATGTAGCGTTTGGCGTGCCGGGAATAGTCGACATCGGGGGCAACATCGTGTGCCACCGGAGCCACGTGCATAAGTGGTTTAACAAATTGATCCGTAAACGAGATTAAATCGGTTGAAGAAAACGAGCTCTTCTATCTTTTTCCTGATTACCCTCGCAAAGCAGTATTTAATATCGAATATTTCCATGTCATTTGATGATAGAAAAAGGACATTCGCATGGCGCGCAACCCAGCGCAGTTTCAGAAAGGAATCAGCCTCAACGCGTTCCTCTCCCTCTACTGCAGCGAAGACCAGTGCTTCGACGCCCTCTTTCAATGGCGATGGCCGAACGGCTTTCTGTGCCCACACTGCGCCCATGACCGGTGCTGTCAGTTGAACACCCGAAAGCGCCAGCAGTACAACCGCTGCTATCGCCAGACCTAAATTCAGACTTCCTGACCTCTAGTGATTTGGTGTGACACCGGCTGGGTGGGTTCCGGGGCTGCGTCGATCTCGTAGACCATGCGCAGATCGGTCCCGGGGAAGAGCGTTTCGGTGGCGTTGAGCTCGTTCAGGAGGGCATCGATCTGGCGGTTGCAAGCGTCATTTGCGAGGCCGAGAATGTGGACCCGGAGAACGCCGTTGGCGGGGTCCGGCAGGATGTCGGCGTCGGCGGTCATGAGAGCCTGAAGCAGTTTCCGGGGATGAGGCTTCTTGCCTTGTCCCTGCATGACGGGGAGCATCATGCGGGTTTCGGCGCGGTAGGCGATCATGCGGATGATGTCGAGGAGGCGGCGGTCGCGTGAGGGCAGGGCATCGAGCTGTTGGTCTTCGTCGAGGTCGCCGGCTCGACAGTGCTTCGGCACGTTCCTGCGGCTGGCCCTGGCGATCTCGAGGGCACCCTCGAGGTCGCTGACTTCTCTCCTGAGCTGCGCCTTCGGCCTCTTTTTCCTGGCCGCGCCGGCGCTCCGGTTGCGCAGGCTGGCGAGCCGGCGTTCGGCGCTGCGGATTGCCTTGTCATAGGCCCGCCGGAGCGGGTTTACGACCATGGTGTCGGGATCGAGAGGCTCGAGTTCGTGGGTCGGCAGGGCGTCGAGATTGAACTCGTCGCGCATGTACTTGAAGAAGTTTTCCTGCGACCAGCGCGAGAACATGGCGCCTGCGGCCTCGCTCATCGGTTTGTGCGGATCGGTGACGATGAAGGGGATCTGACGGCCGTTGTCCAGCAGGCGGCGGATCTGGCGCACCCTGAAGCCGTTCGGCAACGTCACCGGCTTTTCGGCCAGCCGCACGGAGGCGGTGCGGTTTGTCGCCGGTCCGTGAATGGGAACGGTCGTCGCGCCGAAGTCCTCGACCGGCCAATCCTCGCCGCCGAAGTTCTTGTGCCAGGTCCGGCAGGCGATGCCGCGCCTCGCCAGCCGGCGGAACAGATCCGGGCTCCAGCCTTCGCGGTCGAAGACCAGGGTGAGCGCGGGGTGGCCGGGCGCCTCTGCGGTCAGGTCCGGCGCCTGGGCGTCGACGATCCCGAGGTCCTGCAGCGCCGGCACCACGTCGGCTTCGATGGCGGCGACCATCTTCGGATCCAGCGTCTTATGCAGACAGAGCAGGGGCTTGCCGCCCAGGGCGTTGATCCAGTAGCCGGTGCTGGCCGGCAGGCACAGCTTCTGGCGCGAGACGAAGTGTTTCGGCCGGCGTAGACCTTGACGTGCCCGTCGACGGCCAGCGTCGCCCAGAGCTCCGGCTCGTCGGCCTGCCAGCGCTTGGCAAGGGCGCGCTGCCAAGCCCGCACGCCGCGGGCGGCGCTGGCGAACTGCGGTTCGACCGGTCCCGCCTGCCCGCTGCTGGCCAGCACCCGGCCCGAGACATCGCAGGTCGCGCGCGCTGCGATCCGTCTGCGTCCCGGCGTCGAGAGGACCTGGCTCCCCGCTCTGCGCCGTGTCCGCCAAGGGCTGCGCTTCGCCCGCTTCGGGCCCGGCTGCTCCGCCAGCCTCTTCAGCGACACGCGCCTCGCATGGCGCACCCACTGCCGAGCCTGCGGGCTCCTGCGCGCACACCGCCTTGCCGATCAGCCCCCGCCGGCGCCACTTGTGGACCGAGGCTTTCGACACGCCGAGAACCCGGGCCACCGCAGCGCCGCTCAGGCCCGCTTCCAGCAACGCTGTCGCCCTCTTGGCCAACGCCGGCGTGAACACCGACGGCCCGCGCCCGCGCCGGGGTTTCAGAAACGCCGCTTCACCCTCGGCCAGGTAGCGCCGCCGTGCTCGCTGCACGGTCGAGCGCGAGACACAGAACGCGTCGGCCAGATCCTGCGGCGAGAGCGCGCTGATCACCGCGAGGCGACCGATGCGCATGAGCATGGCGGCGCGGTCATCGGCGGGGTGGCTGGCGAAGGGAACGAGGTTTGAGAAGTAGGTGAAGGTGTCGTCCGAGATCAGGACGGCGAAGCAGCTGTTGCCGATCGGAACCGCCTCTGGGGGCACAGCGGGAGGGTCATGGGCATGGCTGAGACCGCGTATATAGTGTCATATTACAATATACGACATCGGCTGCGACTGCCACCGAAAATCGGCCCGCAACGGCCGAAAAGTGGCAGACTTCAAGGGGCTCGCGGCACGCCGTCCGGCAGCGTCAACGCCAAAAGGTCAGGAAGTCTGAAATTACCGCCGGGACCATCTTCGAGGCCACCAAGCTCCCGCTCACGGTGTGGTTCCAGGGCCTCTCCTTCATGACCCAGGACAAGAAAGGTACATCGGCGATGACGCTGCACCGCCAACTTGGCATCTCCTGCAACGCGGCGTGGCGCATGCGCCACGCCGCGTTGCAGGAGATGATGGAGCGCGACCGCGCGCATCCGCTCGGCGGGTCGGTCCAACGCGACGATGCCTACTCTCGGGGGCGAGCGCAGCGGCGGCAAGCGCGGGCGGGGCGCGCCGGGCAAGACCCCGTTCGTCGCCGCGGTCGAGACCAATGAGGCGGGACATCCGCAGCGGGTGACGCTCACCGTGGTCGAGGGCTTCCGTGTCACCGAAATCGCCGCCTGGGCGCAGCAGCACCTGAGCCCGGACACGCAGGTGTTCTGCGATGGGCTGACCTGCTTCAATGGCGTGACCGTGGCAGGCTGCGTGCATGAGCCGATGGTGACCGGCGGCGGGAAAGCCGCGCTCGAGCGCCCTGCGTGCACCTATCATGCGATTCGTTCCAAGTATGTCCTGCGCTATCTCGCGGAGGTCGTGGACCGGTTCAATCGTCGCTTCGACCTGCCCGACATCATTCCGAGACTGCTCTAAGTGGCGCTGCGGACACCGCCGATGCCGGAGCGGCTACTCAAATTGCGCTTGGCTTGAGTGGGAATCAGGATCTTTTTTTTGGCAAGAATTCGTATCGCTAAACTCTTGTCATGCTCGCCGTTTACAGCGTGGGATCACGCTGATTTCGGATTCTGTTCCCGGCGTGTGGTTGTATGGTGAGCCGCGCCAGCGGCTGCACGCATCGGCCCGGTCCGTGTGAGGGATTTCGGTGTCTGGATGTTTCAGAGCCGTAGTCTGGAGATCAACTGCATTGGGTCGGGGTGTGCCAGGGTTTCGAGAATAGTTCAGCCCTGCTTATGGGCTGTGGTGATGACGGCGCGCAGGGTGGCGAAGTCGCGGACACCCTGTTCGGAGCGGAAGCCGTTGGAGATCTTCTGACGCAGCTTCACCATTCGCAGATCACGCTCGGCATCATTGTTCGTGAGGGGCGTTCGCAAGTCGATGAGACACCGCAGACCTCCGTCCTTGCGTGTCCGGAGACGGAGGGCGAAGGTGTGCCTGACGCGGCGTTTTCTCGTCCGCGCTTGCTGCTCCGGAACGGTGGCTGCGCGTCGTGGAAAGCGATGGCCCGTCGAGGATGCGATCATGGGCTTTGGCGATGAGATCAACCCGGGACCGTCCCGGCCGATCTCGCCTGCGATGGGTGCGACCCCGCGGGCGCGTTCGATGCGGCGGTGCATGCTGCGGGCCCCGTCTTCCTTACCCTATGTCGATCGGGGCCTGGAGGTCGCGCCGGTGATGGGCGTTGCAGGTCGCGTGGCACGCCCTCGAGGATAAAGTCACTGGCGTCATCGTCATGGACGCGGATTCCTGTAACGTTCCGGTCGACATCACCGCGTCCGGCGCCGATGCGCCGAACGGTCAGGAACGAGGTGCATAGCAGGTGGAGCCAACGGGTGCAGCCTTCGATGCGGGATCCGGTTTTGTCGAGGTGTTTGACCGAGACCACGGTCCGGATCCGGTCGATAACATCCTCGAAGCACTGTGCGGTGCACCAGCTCATGGCGGAGATCGTGGCTGTGGCGATCGGCACGGCGAACCGGTCGCTCATCAGGTCGGCCAGTCTCGTCTCGGGACTGACCTGGACATGCAGCAGATCGCTCACCCATGCCGTGATGCGGGGACCGTACTGGACAGAGACGGTCACGCCCGTCGGAAAGACCACGCCGGTCACGGCGCCGCAGGCGCCACAGAGGTAACGGTGGGCGCGGTGTTCGGTGATCTCCAGTAGTTGCGGTTCGGGCCGCTCGAAGAACTACCGGCAGACCGGCGTACCGTGACGGTCGGTCCGTCAGCGTACCGCCACACCCCGCGCAGGCGGACGGATCGTGATCCACGATATGGTCCGGGGTCGCGACCGGCATCTGGGTCGGTCCCGTGTGGACTGGCTGGCCGCCGCTCGGCGTCGCGGACGGTCCGCGCTGGCTCTGGATACGCTTCGGTGTTGTGGTCTTCTTGTTCAGGTCATCGCTGGAAGGCGGCTGGTTGCTGGTGGTGCTGTCGAGCATCGCACTGTGTTCGAACGCAGCGAAGCGGTCCCGCAGGGCCGCGGTCTCCCTCTCGGACGTGCTATTGTCCTTCTCAAGCGCCGCAATCGTCTCGACGAGCGCCGTGGCCAGGCGCAACAGCTCCCGGCCCCGTCCTCGAAAATTGTGGATGTCTCGGGTGGGAGAGACCCCAGGCCAGCGAAGGCCTCGACAAGAGGCGGCGAGATCCTCCGTCCAGCCCATTACGGCGTCTCGGCCTCGATAGCCATCATGGCGGATAGCACGGCAAGGCGTTCGCCCGGCAGCAGTGCCGCAGAGCGCCGCCCCGGTCGGCCGCCTTGCGCGTGATGCGCTGGCGGTCGGTGAAGGTCCGACCCGTGCAGCGTGCCTGCTGCATCCGGTCGGGCGCGAAGGTGAACCACACGACCGTGCTCCGCACCATGCCCTGGGTGACCACCTGCATCTCCAGCCGGCACCACCCGGCCAGCGTCATGTCATACAGCTGAAGGATGACCTGAGACCATCACCTGACAGGGCAGTCGCTTGAGCCTACACAGAAGCGCGACAGGGTCGGCCTCCGTACCGTCGAAGCGAGAGCGCCGGGCTGACCGCCGGGTCGCCTGCAGATACGACGGATTGCTGTAGACCAGATCCCGGCCGGAGAACGGAAACGACGACGGAAAGCCATGCGCACAGCCGTGTACCAACTCGACCGGAGGGTCACAGACAAACGCCTCGATCACCTGGAGGTCACGCTCGATGCCGATCGAGCGCAGGGACGGCGGCTTGCGCATCATCAACGCACCGCCCCCGGATGCCTCTCGATGTCGATATCGTGCGGCGGCATCAGCGCAATCAGCGTCTGCCCCAAACCCGCCGTCGCCGTCGCTCCGAAAGACCCCATCCGTCGCTCCCATTATGCGAGAGCGCCCCCATAGACCGGCGCTTCTAAACGTCAAGAAAAAAACAGGGACTCGACGACACCACACCAGCACCCACAATCGTCCCGCCACCGCCAGCAACATGGTTCCGGGCAGTTACAATTTCAAACTGTTACACTCCGCGCCACGTGCCGCATCATGAAACGGCACGCTGCCAGCGTCGCTCAGGCCAGAGAGCTCCTCGCCGATCACTCGAAATCCTTTGCCAGACGGTGACAGCGCCCCATCCAGGAAAGGTCCGCTCGACCACCCAGCGCCGGTACAAAACCGTAAACCCTTTGCTGTCCCGGGGCTTTTCCACAACCGCGATCAGACCCGAGACACCACGCACCTTGAGCATCTGGCACAATTTCGGACCGCTGTAGCCGCCGTCGGCAAACAGCATGCGGATCGTCGGCACGGTCCGCAGCATCGCCATGATCAGCTCTGACGCGCCGTCCCGATCCTGGATATTCGTCTCGTGCACATGCAGGACGATGGGAGAGCCGTCCACGTCAACCACCAGATGCTGCTTGCAGCCGTTAATCTTCTTGCCAGCATCGTAGCCGCGTGGGCCGCCCCTCTCCGTGGTCGAGGCGCTCTCGTTGCCAATGGCCACGGCCGTCGGCGTCGTCGAGCGACCGTCGCGGGCCTGGGTCAGACCACGCAAGGCCTCAATCACGTCGTCGAGCACACCGTTTGGCGACCAGACATGGGAAATAGGTCTGGACCGCGGAAAACCCTGGAAACAAGGCGGGAGCAGGGCGCTACTAACATCCTGAGGTCAGCATGGACTGGATCGCGTCGAAGACCTGCCGGAGCTGTCTTGCGGAACCGCCCCAGGCGGCTCGGCTTTGGCAACAGGGGTTCAATGATCACCTATTCGACATCTGTCAGATTGTTTCGCGTGGAGTTATGAGCGCGTTAATACCGCTCTTGAGCGGTCTTGTCCCAAACCATGGCGGCCTCCGTTTCTGGCGTCTGAACCGACACAGAATACCACATGATAAGGCCGCTCGCCACTTATGGAACAAATTCTCAGGCTCCGCATTGCACATCTGTATCGGCGCTCCTGCCTCCCTCCGGGGTCGCTTGACCTTGTCTCGGTCCACCTATTGACCGTATTATCCTGTCCACAGCAAAGGTATTGGATATCGCAGGATGAAACCGTCAAACGTTCTGATCGTCGGGTTGCTAAGCACAACCGCCATCGTCCTGACCGGCTGCAAAGGTCAGGAAGATGTCGCGATCTTCGAGACCGTCGAGCAATGCGCACAGCATTCCGAGTTTACGGCCGAATACTGTGCCATCCATATGGGAAAAGCGAAAACCGAGCATGTTCGGGTGGCGCCGAAATATACGGCTGTCGCTGATTGCGAAGCGGATTTCGGGGCCGGACAATGCGAAACTGCGCCGCAGCGGACGACATCCGGCGGTTCGGTTTTCATGCCGCTGATGATGGGCTACATGATGGGCCACATGCTCGGCGGCGGCTCCCGCGTGGCGACGCAGCCTCTCTACCGGTCCCGTGACGATTCGGGGTCGTTTCGCACCGGCGACAACCGGACGGTCGCCCGCAAGACAGGCGTCAGCAAGGTACCGGGCCAGTTCGCCCGCGCAGCCAGCACGAAAACCCGGACGGTCCGACGCGGCGGGTTCGGCACCAGCGCTCGGGCGAGTTTCGG
This sequence comes from Thalassobaculaceae bacterium, assembly GCA_963422445.2. Lineage (GTDB taxonomy): Bacteria > Pseudomonadota > Alphaproteobacteria > Thalassobaculales > Thalassobaculaceae. The sequence continues at coordinate 4,577,002 of OY729512.2, read as the reverse complement.
CAGCGTCCGCCGGGCTCGCGGATTCCGCGGTTTTGGCAGCTGACGGACAGGCTTGTGCAACGAATCCAAATAGACCGGCGTGACGGCTGGAGGTCGGCACGGGCCGCCGATGACGGCGGAGATGGCGAAGACGATGAACCGTTCTGGAACGACGCGGCCTGTTACCGGTTCAGCCGCGAACAGATCGAGGCCGGTATCGCGGGCCCGTGCGCCGAAATCGAGTCGATGTGCTTCGAGATCGTCGCGCGCGTGGTCGAAAGCGACGCCATCATGGAACAGCTGTCGATTCCCGAGGACTTCAGGGATTACATCCGTTCAAGCTGGCTAAATCAGGAGAAGAACCTCTACGGCCGCATGGATCTGTCATATGACGGATCCGGACCGGCAAAATTCCTCGAATACAACGCCGATACCCCGACGATGCTGGTCGAAAGCGGTAGAATGCAGGCGACATGGTTGCGGGAATCGATGGAGCAGGGGATCATCCCGCCGGACTGTGATCAGTTCAACTTGGTTGACGCACACCTGATTGACGCGTTCCGGGCCTTTGGGATCGCTGGCGCCCTGCATCTTACCTGCGATATGGCAAGCAGTGATGACGAAGCGACCATCAGATATCTGTCCGGATTGGCCGAAACCGCTGGTCTCGGGACAGTTTGCCTCGATCTTGAGGATATAGGGCTCGACGAGGCCGGGCGATTCACCGACTTCGACGACAACGTCATCACCACGCTGTTCAAGCTTTATCCCTGGGAGTTCATGATGCGCGATGACTTCGCCGATGCAATTCCCGGGAGTGGTACGACATTCATTGAACCGGCCTGGCGGGCGATCCTGTCCAGCAAGGGTTTGCTGCCGCTGCTTTGGGAAACGTTCGATGGGCATCCGAACCTGCTGCCCGCGTATTTTTCGGATGATCCGAAGGCAGGATATCTTGCGAACAGATATGTCCGCAAACCGCTGTGGTCCCGGCAGGGTGAAAATATCGAGATTGTGCGTCCGGAAACAGGCCGACTGGTCACCGATGGCCACTACGGAGACGAGGGCCGTATCGTTCAGGCCTTGCAGGAGTTGCCAATGTTCGACGGCTGTCATGCCGTGACCAGCTGCTGGGTCGTGGCAAGCCAGGTCTCCGGGGTTTGTGTTCGCGAAGGATCCTCGCCGGTGACGACGGACGACGCCTGTTTCGTTCCGCACGTCGTTCGGGACTGACGGTCGGTGTGAATTGCCCCGAGGCAACCACAACAGTCGGGTCGTCGACATCTGGTCGCGACGCGCCGGAACGTCAGGCCGGCAAACCGATCCTGACATCCTGTGCTGCGAACTGGTCCGCCGACGCCGTGGCAGGTTGGTCTATTCCGGTGTCGGGAGCGCCCTCTGATTATACATGATGTCACGGATTCGGGTCCGTTCTCCCTCCGACAGTGTGGCCGGATCAACGGAAAGGTCGGCGCCGGCGGTCATGCCGCGCTCAACGGCAGGTCTGGCACCCAAGTCCTCGAACCAACGCTTCACATGTTTGAAATCGTCAAGATCCTGTTGCTGGAACTTCCAGTTGACGCACCATGGATAGCAGATCATGTCGGCGATGGTGTACTCGTCGCCGGCAACATAGGGGTTGCGGTAGAGCGCATGGTTGAGCACGCCGTACAACCGGTTTGCCTCGTTGGTGAACCGGCGGACGGCATAGGACTGTTCGCCTTCCTTATCTTCGAGACGCAGGAAATGGCCGCATTCGCCAAGCTTCGGACCCTGGTTGGCCATTTGCCAGTTCACCCATTGATTCACGGTATGGCGTCCGCGCGTGTCGGCGGGCAGGAACCGGCCGGTCTTTTCGGCGAGATAGAACATGATTGCGCCGGATTCGAACAGGGAGATCGGCTCGCCGCCGTCGGCCGGCTCGGTGTCGACCATGGCCGGCATCCTGTGGTTCGGATTGATTGCCAGGAAGTCCGGCTTGAATTGATCGCCCTGGCTGATGTGGCACGGGATCAGGGTGTATGGAATACCCAGTTCTTCCAGCAAGATCGTTACCTTCTTGCCGTTCGGGGTCGGCCAGTAATGCAGATTGATCATAGGGGAAACTCCGTGGGTGTCGAGCGTCGCGCTGGATCCGGGACGGATCGCGGTCGCGGGGGAACAGGGTCCGTGCGGGTTATGGACCGTTGCGGCGAATTCCGCAAACGCATATCGATCGGGGGCTGGCGAGGGCGCCGCTGGCGACCGTCATGTTTGGCGGCGCGGCTGGATAGGCTACAATACCCGGAAATCAACAGAGGGATACATGATGAAAGCGGTCTATCTCGAACGGCAAGGGACCCCGGATGTCCTTCAGTACGGAGAATATCCCGATCCGGAGTGTGGCCCGGGGATGGTGATTGTCGAAGTGCATGCTGCTTCGATCAACGCGGCTGACTGGAAGGTCCGCGCCGGTGGTTATGAGGGCGGGCCGATCGGCCGTTTTCCTTACATTCTGGGTCGGGATTTTTCAGGCGTCGTTCAGGATGCCGGTCCGGGTGCCGATCTGGAGGCCGGTGAGGCAGTCTTCGGGGTTCTCGATGTTGGTCAGGAGGGAACCTACGCCGAGAAGCTCGCGGTAAAATCCTCGATCATCGCCCGGAAACCGGACACGCTGTCGCATATCGATGCCGCCGCTGTCGCATTGGCCGGCCTGACCGCGAAGGTCTCCATCGAGGATACGCTTCAGCTCAAATCCGGTGAAACCATACTTATCCAGGGCGGTGCCGGTGGGGTCGCCAGCATGGGCATTCAGATCGCCAAGCATATCGGGGCTCGCGTGATAACGACGGCAAGTCCCGCGAATCATGCCTATCTTCGCGACCTCGGTGCCGACGAGATCATCGACTACAACACTGTCGACTTTACCGAGGTCGTCGCCGGTATCGACGCGGTTTTCGAAACCGCGGGCGGCGATGTCGCGCTACGCTCTGTTCAGGTATTGCGCTCGGGCGGCCGGGCGGCATTTATTGCGTCCGGTTCCCAGGCGCCGCTGGCGCCGCGGGATGACGTGACGATGCTCAGGCCGGCAGTCGGGCGCGACCGGCCGCATCTTGAGCGCGTGTTGGCGTTGATTTCAATCGGTGCGATCAAGATCCCGCAGGTCACCGTTTATCCATTGCCAGAGGCTGTCGCCGCCCATTGGGTCAGCGAAGCACGGCATTTGCAGGGCAAACTGGTCCTGAAGGTCCGATGAGCCGAAAATCCGAATAAGCCTCGTCGGTATTCGATCTGCGCTGCCGGCGTTTCCGGTGCCGGGAGACCGCATCGAAGCGCCCATGTGTTCGGCGCGTCGGCCCTTGGAACGGTATTGGCGCACAGGACTTCGTCGTACAATTGGCTTCACAGATACGCCGGAATGGTCACAGGTGAGGGATGAGACATGCGCGGGGAGGAAATCTTGACGGAAGGGTTCATCTTCGGGCCGGTGGTATTTGCTGTCGAACGGGCGTTTCAGGAGCGCAAACATTGTGCCGCCGGCATTGAGACGGCGATGTTTGGAAATTGCGCCGATCTGACATTTCTCGGACACGGGGCCTTGAAGGCGATCGACGCTTCGGGAATTTCCATGGTCGGCCAAGTTCACATGACCCAGCGTTTTCATCAGCATCACGCCGTTCGCCTTGATGAGCAACTGAGGGTCAACGGCGTGGTCAGCCGTGTTCAGGACGTACCGCGTGGCCGCCAGGTCTTTTGCACCTTCGAATACCGGCGCTCCGACGGGACGATGGTCTGCGATGTCGAACGATCGGGACTGCGGCCGGGCTCGAATGTCGAACGCGGTCCGGGTCGAAGCGCGTCATCGCCGAATGCTGCTGTCGGTGACGGCGGGTTCGACGATGTCTCCGTCCACCAGCTTTCGCCGGAGGGCGTTGCAGGGTACAGCGACAATACGCTCAATCCGATCCATAACGACCCGGATGTCGCCGCTCGGTTCGGCTTCCGTGCGCCGATCGCGGCAGGACTGATGGGCATACATTTCTTCATGGCCCATATTGTCCGGAACGGTTTGCCGGATCGCCTTGAAATGGATGTGCGGTTTCTGCGACCGATGTTTTGGGATGATCGTCTGGTCCTGCAAAAACAGGGCGGACATCTCCGGCTCGTGAACCAGGCTGGCAAGCCGGTATCCGAGGCGAGGTACAGATGATGTCGATCCGGTATTTCGGGATGCGGCGATACCGTTGCGAAATGGAGGTTTGATGTCCGTGCCTTTGTACGATCTCGATCTGTCTGAATCCTGTGTTCCGTTGCAGGTTGACGATGTCGTGCTGGAGACGACGGTCGGCCAGTTGTTACGGGATATGGCCACAGAACGGCCCAGTGCACTCGCTCTCGTGGAAGTGGATCCGGCAGGTGACGCTGGACGGCACTGGTCTTTCGCCGACCTCGAGGCTGACAGCCAGCGGTTGGCGGTCGCCTTGGCATCCCGTTTCCGGTTCGGAGAACGGGTGGTGGTCTGGGCGCCGAATATCCCGGAATGGGTGTTGATGGAATACGCTTGCGGCCTTGCAGGCCTGGTGCTGGTGACCGCCAATCCGGCCTATCAGGTTGCTGAACTGAGATACGTACTGGAACAGTCCGGTGCGGTCGGACTGTTTTTCGTCGAAGAATATCGTGGCAATCCAATGTCCGAAATCGCGGCTGAGGCCATTGCCGGACTTGCGGTGCTGCGTGAGATCGTCGATCTGGCCGATACGGCGTCGTTGTTCCGGAGTAGCGGCCAATCCGGTCTGCCGGTCGTGACGCCCGACGATGCTGCGCAGATCCAGTATACGTCTGGAACGACCGGATTTCCGAAGGGGGCGGTACTGTCACATCGCGCCCTGACCAATAACGCCCGCTTTTTTGCAAAACGCGCCGGAACCACCGCCCGGTCGATCTGGGCCAATTTCATGCCGATGTTCCATACCAGTGGTTGTGGCATGATCACGCTCGGCAGCTTGCAATCCGGCTGTCCGATGCATCTTGTCCGATTGTTCGATCCGATCGCAATTCTGCGACTGATCGAGCGTGAACGGGTGACCGCAGTGTTGGGCGTCCCGACCATGATCATCGCGATGCTTGAATGCCTGGAGCAGGAAGCCTTCGATGTTTCCACGGTCGACGTCGTGGTCTCCGGCGGCTCGATGGTGGCGCCGGAGCTTGTCCGCAAGGCATCCGAAGCTTTCGGCTGCGCGTTTCAAACCGTTTACGGACAGACCGAGGCAGCGCCGTTGATTACCCAGCATTGCGTTGGGGAGACGCTTGATGACATCTGCAATACGGTCGGTCAGCCCATGCCGCAGACCGAGGTATCGATCCGGAGCGTCGACGGCAACCGGATCGTGCTGATTGATACGATTGGCGAGATCTGTGTGCGTGGCTATTGCAGGATGATCGCCTATCACGCCGATCCGGACGCGACGGCGGCCGCTATTGACGCCGAAGGCTGGCTCCATACCGGCGATCTCGGTGCACTGGACCGGCGCGGTTACCTGCGCATTACCGGGCGGGTCAAGGAAATGATCATCCGCGGCGGCGAAAATCTGTTCCCGATCGAGATCGAGAATGTTCTGCTGGAACATCCGGATGTCGCCGAAATCGCCGTTGTCGGCGTTCCGGACGAAAAGTGGGGCGAGATCATTGCCGCCTTTGTGCGTCCGGAGCCAGGCCGCAGCTTCGATCCGCAGGATTTGCGGCAGCACTGCCGGGCCAGTCTGTCGCCACAAAAGACGCCGGTCATATGGGAGCCCGTGGCATCGTTTCCGCTGACCGGGTCGGGAAAGATCAGGAAGTTCGCACTTGTCGAAAATTATCTTGCGCGAAATCGGGACCCGGCTCCTGTCTGATCGACAATGGCGTTCCGGACGTGTCGGTCGGAGGTTCCGCACCGGTGTTCCATCCTCCCTGTTGCGCGGTGCGAACTCGTATCTGATAATTGCGAACCGTCGGCAGTTGTGCGAAGATTCAACCGGTCGGATGTGAGTGCGAGAAGATCACACCTGCGAGTCGTCATGGCGCGCTGGCAAATGTTCTCTGGCATCCGGGCGTATTCGAGTCGGCCGGGAATTCGACCGGTGGTCTGTGCAGGCAAGGGATGCCCCGAGAGCACAGGCTGAACGGCCGACCCGGACATTGTCGAAAAAAAGCGCCGCCCACATGGCGGCACCAACAGGGGAACCATTGGATGAAAAAACTACTTCCTTTCGCAATAGCAGCATTGATGCTCGCGGGATCGAACGCGATGGCGGAACGGTATGTCGTCGTCACGCATACGCAGGGAACAGATCCGTTTTGGCCGGTTGTCGAGAAAGGCGCGAAGGATGCGGCAGCGGCACTTGGCGTTGATCTGGAATACAATTTTGCGCCAAGCGGTGACATGGCGGACATGGCCAAGCTGATCGAGGCAGCGACCGCAACCAATCCTGACGGCCTGATCGTATCGCTTCCCGATGCGGCCGCCTTGGGGAATGCCATCAGATCTGCATCCGCTGCCGGTATTCCGGTTGTCACGATCAACTCGGGCCTCGAATCGTCCGCCGCCGTAGGTGCCCTGATGCATATCGGGCAACCGGAAAAACTTGCCGGTTTCAAGGCCGGTGAACGCGCCGCGAAAGAAGGCGCCAAGAAAGCCCTCTGTCTGAACCAGGAGGCTTTCAACACGGCGCTCGTGGATCGCTGCAACGGCTACTTTGAAGCCATGGGAGCCGAACTCAAAATGATCGATGTCTCGAACGATGTCACCCAGATCAAGACGAGGACTGCTGCGGCGATTCAGGCCGACGCCAGCATCGACGCCCTCCTGGCGGTCGGTCCGCATGTCTGCGAGGCGGCTGCCGAAGCCGTGGATGAAGTTGGCGCCGATGTTCATCTGTCCTGCTTCGACCTGACGCCTGGCGTCATTTCGCTCATCAAATCCGGCAGGGTTCAGTATTCCATCGACCAGCAACAGCGCCTGCAAGGCTATATGCCGGTTGTTGTTCTGCACCTTTACAATACGAATGCCGGGATGCTGCCCGGAGCCAACATTCCCTCGGGACCAGGCTTCGTTGACAAGAGGAACGCGGCCGCGGTCGAGGCGCAAGCTGGCGTGAATCGGTAGCCCGCAGGGCGACACGACTCACGCGGAGGGGTCGGATCGACCCCTCCGCCTTCGTGGCAGGCCGGTTACGCTTCGGGTTGGTACCTGGTCTGGTCGCCATGCATGAATGGTGGAACGCCGCGAGATGACCGAATATCACGAAAGTCCGGTCGTTCATATGGCCTGTTATGACGCTGTCAGGATGTGGTGCGCGAACCGCAGGGCGAAGCAGAACGAGGATGGCCGCGAGGCAGGTTGCAGGAACGGGAGCGGGTCGTAATGGCGGATACCATGACCGATCGGACAGAATCCGATCGCCGGGCAGCGGAAAACCGGATACTCAGGCTGGTTCGGCGGCCGGAAATCGGCGCGTTTTCCGGGATGGTCGTCATCCTGCTTTTTCTAGCCATTGTCGCGGGCGATGTCGTCTACAACCCGCTCGGTATCAAGAACAATTTATCGATCATTGCCCAGCTCGGGATCATCGCGACCGGGGCTTGCCTGTTGATGATTGCCGGTGAGTTCGACCTGTCGATCGGCTCGATGATCGGGTTCGCCGGCATGTCGATGGCCATGATGATGAAATGGGGCCTGCCGTTCGGCCTCGGCGAAGCGACGCCCCTTATGGCGTTCCTCCTGACACTGGTCATGACCCTGGGAATCGGCTGCCTGATCGGCAACATCGTGGTTCGATCGGGTCTCTCGTCATTCATCGTGACTCTGGCGTTCCTGTTTATTCTCCGCGGTTTGACAGAAGTCTGCTTTCGCGAGTTCAACGAGGGGTCGACGCAGATATCGGGGCTTCCGGATTTCAAACAGGATGACTTCTTCGCCTATCTGTTTGGCGGCGAGGCCTTCAAATGGGTGTTCACTCTGCTCTACGACTTGGGGTGGAACATCAATCGCCGCGGAGATCAATGGGTTACCGGGCTTGATGCGCGCGTCGCCTGGTGGATGGTCCTAGCGGCGGTGACCTTTGTCGTGCTTGCGCGGACCCAACTCGGAAACTGGATCTACGCGACCGGCGACAACCGTGAAAGCGCCCGGGCAAACGGTGTTCCGGTCAACCAGGTCAAGATCGGCCTGTTTATGTTCACGGCATTTTGCGCAACCCTGTTTGCCGCCTGCCAAGTTTTCGATACCAACACCGCCGATGCCGCGAAGGGCAATCTCAAGGAACTTGAGGCGATTGCTGCGGCTGTCGTCGGCGGGACCGTCATGACCGGCGGGTTCGGCTCGATTCTCGGGGTGATTTTCGGTGCGGTGATCTTCGGCCTGGTGCAAAACTCGGTTTTTTACATTTCCTGGATCGACGGATCCTACTACCGCGTGTTTCTCGGAAGCGTTCTGCTAATCGCGGCCTTCGCCAACGAGAATATCCGAAAACGAATAACGGGAGGAATCTGATATGGCAGAGACCTCAACGCCGCTTGTTCGGGTCGAGAATGTCGTCAAGAAATTTGGCCCGTTTACAGCGCTGAATGGCGTTTCGCTCGACATCTACTCCGGTGAAGTGCATGCGCTGCTCGGAGACAACGGGGCCGGCAAGTCGACCTTGATCAAGATTCTGGCCGGTGTTCATGCGCCGACTTCGGGGCAGATCTACGTCGAGGGCGAACCGGTGCAGTTCAGGTCGCCTCGTGACGCGACCGCGGCGGGCATCGGCACTGTCTATCAGGATCTGGCTCTGAATCAGTTGATGTCGGTGACCCGGAACTTTTTCATGGGCCGCGAGATCTTTCGGGGTCTGGCGCCGTTCGGCCTCATGAGGCTCACGGATATGGACCGGATTACGCACGACGAGATGATCAAGATCGGAATTGACATCTCCGATCCCGGGCAGGCTGTCGGCACGATGTCGGGCGGCCAACGCCAAAGCCTGGCGATTGCTCGTGCGATCTATTTTGGAGCGAAGGTGTTGATCCTTGATGAGCCGACATCTGCGTTGGGACAGAAACAGCAGATGGAGGTGCTGAAGACGATCAAACGCGTCCGCGCATTGGGGACCATCGCGATCATCCTCATCACGCATAACGAGATCCATTCCAAGCTGGTGGGCGATCGTTTTACATTCCTGTCGCTTGGCGAGGTGATCGGGGCCGGATCCAGGGAAGAACTTGTGGAAGATGATATCCGGCGCTTGATGGCCGGCGGCTCCGAGCTTGCCGATCTCGAGGAGGAGCTTGCCGTGCTCTGAGAGCCTGACCTAAAACTAGGCCGTGTTGACGAATGATCGAAGCATACTCCATGCTGAGACAATGTGGACAAACGCGAGGACCGTCCGAACGAGCTTGTCATAGCGTGTGGCACTGCGACGAAATTGTTTGAGCTTGTTGAAGAATCGCTCGACCTGCTGGCGCCGCTTGTCCTTTTCTTGATCGTGATGAATCGTCTCAGTCCGGTTCGACCGGGCGGGAATCACGGCTTCGACGCCCTGGTCGGCCAGCACCTGGCGAATGCCCTTGCTGTCATACGCCTTGTCCATGACCGCAGCCTCCGGTGCGGGAGAGCTGGGCAAAGCCTTCCACAGCAGCTCGAATCCCACGCCATCATGGCGCTCGCCACCCGTCAACACGACGGACACACCGGTTGTTTCGTTGGCACAGGCCACGTGCAGCTTGGTGGAGAACCCGCCCCGGGAGCGGCCGGGAGCCTGGGCCTCTTGGCCGCTGTTTTTTACCGCGCCCGCGGCGTGTTGATGAGCGCGCAGGATGGTCGAATCGATGAACACTTCCTTGAGTGGTTCATCGTCTACCTGTTGTATCTGTTGCCAGAGCCGTGCCCGGAGATGGCGCTTCTCCCAACGGCGAAACCGCTGATAAATGGCGTTCCAATGGCCGAATCCGTCGGGCAAGTCGCGCCAGGAGGTTCCGGTCCGCGCCTGGTAGAGGACGGCTTCGATGAACAGTCGGTCGCTGAGTCGTGGCGGGGCGCCGGCGGCGTGTTTGCTCTCACGCAGTAGCGGCTCGAGTGTCGAGCAGACAGCATCCGGGACGAGCAGGCGTAACGCCATGATAAGTCCCCGGAAAGTGTCATTGATGGAGAATGATTATCAGCATTTCATGAATTCGTCAACACGGCCTAGTTGGGTGGTCTCGCATAGTGTGTCTTCGTGGGTGAACACTCACACCATGGGGCACATCATGGCTTGGGACGAGACCACCCGGGAGCAGTATAGCTGTAAGACGGAGCGTTACGAAAGCGATCTGACCGATGCTGGGTGGACCTTGCTGGACCCGCTTCTTCCACCGCCTTGCCGGCTTGGTCGTCCCCGTCAGGTGGACCTGCGCGACGTGGTGAACGCGATCGCCTGCATGCTCTTGGCAGGGTGTAGTTGGCGGGCATGACCGACGGATTGTCCGGCGTTTACGACGGTTCAGACCTATTTCTACGCGTGGTCCCGGTCGGGGATCCTGGAGCAGGTTTGCGCCCGTTTTACGACGCTTGAGCGGCTCCGGTCGGGGCGTAGTGCGAACCCGAGCGCGGCCATCATCGACAGTCCGAGCGTGCCGACGGTCGAAGCGGGCAGCGAGGAATGCGGCGACGATGCCGGCAAGGTGACGCTTGCGGCCCAGGTCCATCCGGCGCATATCCAGGACCGGAATGGCGCGCGTCCCTTGTTGCCGGCGTTGTAGGCCAGTCATACCAAACGCAAGTCATATGAACCGATACAGTGAGGCATCGGGATCAGCACGATGGGGCTACGGCCCAGCTGCGCCGGGTCGTATTGGTGATGACGTCGGGCTGGTCGGTCAGCCATTGCCACCCCGTCCAGCAGGCGTCCCTCAGGGCGGAGACATTCTTGAACACGCGGTTGGCGAAGCGGTTCGATTTCAGGAACAGAATGATCTGCTCCATCGGATTGAGTTCCGGACTGTAGGGCGGCAGATGCACGAGCGTCAGGTTGGGGGGAACGAGAAGGTCGCCCGAGCGATGCCAGCCCGCCCCGTCCAGCACAATCACGCCGTGCGCACCCGGCGCCACGGCCGCGCCGATCGCCGCCAGATGCTCGTTCATCGACGCCGTGTTCGCCCTGTCCGCCACGTGGGCGATGCCGACGCCGCGCTCTGCGCAGGTGGCGCCGAACAGATAGACGTAGCCATAGCGATGGTCGCGCAGGATGCGCGGACGCTGCTTCCCATTCGCCCAGACCCGTGTCGTCATCCCCTTCTGGCCGATGCGCGCTTCGTCCTGGAACCAGATTTCTATCGGACCCGCCAGCGCCTCAGAGCTGAGCGCCGACGTCAACTGTGCCTCGAACTCCGCCACGAACGACCTCTGCCGCTCCGCGTCGGCTTTGGGGTGGACCGGCCGCCCCGAGACAAAGCGAAACCCGGCCCTTCGGAGCATCATACGGGCACCGCTCTCCGTATAGATGACCCCGAAGGCCTCCTCGATTTTCCGTAAGATGTCCTGAACGCGCCAGCGCGTCACACCGTCCCGCTCAAGCTCGGGACCCGCCTCGATCCAGGCGCCGATCTCGGCGATCTGCGCGTCCGTCAACCGGCCCTCGCTCCCGCCGCGCGGGAGATCCGCGAGGCCGTCGAAGCCCTCCGTGTTGTAGCGCAACACCCAGTCGCGCAGGATTTGAAGCTCCATGCCCTGCGCCCGAGCCGCCTCCGTGCGAGACGCACCCTCCATGATCATGGCGAGCGCACGCGCGCGCGACGCTTGCTTCGCGTCCCCGCAGTGCCTCGAAAGCGCGTGGAGCTCGTCCGCTGTGTGTGCCGTCCAGGTTATCGGCGTTGCCGCACTCATCGTCATCCTCCGGCGCTGGTGAGTCGATCACCACAGTCTATGAAGGTCGTCCGGACCGTCACCCCAACATATTGGGATGGTGAGTCAATTTGGAGCGCGCTTGGTATCAGAACACGGTGCAGATCGTGTGTGCCAACAGCGCCTATGGCGGCGACAAGCTGGCAAGCGCGCTCAGGTAAAGCGAACAGCCCGATCACTGTGGAGGTCATCGGAAAACCCAGGGACGTCAAGGGGGGTCGTCGTCATGTCCCGGTACTGGGTGGTCGAACGCAGCTTCGGATGGCTGCGCCGCTGCCGGCGCCTCTCCAGAGACTTCGAGCGATCCATCGGCTCCCTCGCCTGGCTCCTGTTGGGCTCTGAGCCGTGTTCTCATGCGTCGCCTCGGACGCATGCAAGTCACTGTCACTAATTGATATCATTATGATTCAGACACTGAGGGCCGCACGTCATTCAGGCCGGGCGTCCCGGCGGAGCGGTTCAACCCGACAGATTATAGTACCAGGGAGCGAACACGCTGAATACGGCCCAAAGCAACAGTATCAGCGGAGCACCGGCTCGCGTGAAGTCGACAAACCGGTAGTGGCCCGGCCCCATCACCAGGAGGTTGGTCTGATAGCCTATCGGTGAGGCATAGGAACAGTTCGCGGCGATGATGACCGCAACGGTAAACGCTTCGTGCGGAACGCCGAGCTGCCGGGCAATATCGATGGCCACCGGTGTGAACAGCACTGCTGTTGTTTTCGTGCTGATGATATTCGACAGGGTCGCCAACATCAGGAAAAAGGCCGACAACACGATGGCCGGGCTTGAACCCGCCATCACCGTAACGAAGGTTCGGGCAATGAAGGCCGCACCGCCGGTCTCGTAGAGTGCGAGGCCGAGCGCAAGCGCCACGAATATGGTCGAAACCACATTGAGATCGATCGCCTGCATGGCTCGGCGTACATTGAGGACGCCCAGCGCGACCATGCCCACGGCACCGGTCATCGTCGCAACCACGATCGGTAACAGGCCGCTGGCGGCGAGGGCCAGCGATCCCACGAAAAGGAGGCAGGCGCGCCGGGCATGATGCGACGCCGGGAGGTCCTGCCGCGACCATTCGATGAGGAGAACGTCGCGGCTGCCGCGCAGACCAGCGATGTCGTCCGGCGGACCCTGGATCAGGAGCACATCGCCAGGCTCAAGCACAATGTCCGTGAGACGTGTTCGGAACATGCGGGCCTTGCGCTGCACGCCAAGAACGATGCATCCGGTTCGATAGCGGAACCTGATCTGTGTCAGCGTGTAGCCGATCATCCGTGACGATGGCGTTACCATTGCTTCGACGAGACTTTGTTCGCCATGCCTCCACTGTTCATCGTCCTGATCGAGCGGCGTTTCAGACGGGGTTGTCCGGTCTTCCTCATCCTGGAGCTTCGGAAACAGCAGACCGGGATCCCGGACAAGAAGATCAGCCAGCAGCTTACGCGGAGCCGCGACGATGATAACGTCGCCGGGCTGGATGATGACGTCTTCGAATGGCGGCAGGATGCCTTCTTCACCACGTTGCACGAGGCGAACGGTCATGCCCGCCAGGCTCTTGAAGAATCCGGCTGGCGCGGTTTCTCCGATCAATTGCGAGTGGGCCGATACGGTAAGCTGGGCGATGAATTGGGTCCCACCCTCGACGACCAGTGAATCGGTGAGCCCTTCACGCTCAGGTAAAAGTCGCGGCGCCACAGTCACGATGTAGATCAATCCGACAATGGCGAGAACGCCGCCGGTAACGGCAAAGTCGAAGAAACCGAATGGTTTCTGGCCGAGATCGACCATCGCGCCATTGACGATGAGATTGGTGCTTGAGCCGATCAGTGTCATCATGCCGCCGAGAACGGCAGCATAACCGAGTGGAATCATGACCTTGCCAACATGGGAGCCGAAACGATCAGCCAGTGAGCGCATGATCGGAATAAAGATGACGACAACAGGGATGTTGTTCATGAAGGCGCTGATCAGCATGACCGCGGCCAGCGCCAGCAGGATCGACAGCCAGGCCCGTCCTTTGCCGGCCATGAGTATGAAACGCGCGACCTTCTCGAGAATGCCGGTGCGGGCGATGCCTTCGCCCATGATCAGCAAGGCCAGTACGGTGAGAAGCGCCGGATTGCCGAGGCTCTGAAGGATGCGGACGGGCCCCATTCGGTCCGGGTCCTGTTCCAGAGGGAAGATCTGGAACAACAGCATCAGCATGCAGATCGTCGCGAAGGAGGTGACCTCCATGGGGACTTTTTCCGTCGCATAGCCGATCAGTGCGAGCGCAATGATCCCAAATACCGCCCACATGTTGGCGTTCGACCCGAATGACAGAAGCGAATCCAGCATCTGTCCATTGTATGCGATGCCAAGTGAAACGGTCGAGTGCGTGCACCTTGCCTGCGTCCGAGATGGCCTGACAAGGCAGGATCGCCGGTTTGCCGGGGCTCCCGCTCACCGCTGCGATCAGCTCCTGCAATGACGCTGGCCGCTTGCACTTTGTCTGCCGGACGGCAATACTTCCAACCGGTGCCGTGACCGTTGACTGTTGACCTTTCTCGATACGACGAGGAGCATCCGCATGAAATTTGGCCTGCTATACGAGATGCAGATGCCGCGTCCGTGGACTGAAAAATCTGATTATCGACAGCTGAAGGAAGCGATCGTCGAGATCGAGCTTGCGGACGAATTGGGATATGACTGCATCTGGGCCAACGAGCATCATTTCCTGGAGGAATATTCCCATTCCTCGGCGCCGGAAGTCTTTCTCGGATTCTGCGCGCGCAACACGACCCGGATTCGTCTGGGTCACGCGGTAGTGCTATCGCCTCCCGGCTACAACCAGCCGGCGCGGGTGGCTGAACGGATCAGCACCCTTGATCTGATTTCCGACGGGCGCGTCGAATTCGGAACCGGAGAAAGCGCTTCGCGGGTCGAACTGGAAGGCTATGGCGTCGATCCGGCGCTGAAGAAGCCGATGTGGGCCGAATGCACCGAACAGACGGCCAACATGATGGTCATGGATCCGTATCCGGGTTTCGAAGGCGAGTTTTTTTCGATGCCGGCGCGCAACGTAATCCCGAAACCCCTGCAGACGCCACATCCACCGATCTGGGTGGCTTGCTCGCGCCGTGAGACGATCCATGCGGCGGCAAGGACCGGGATCGGTGCGCTGGCTTTTGCTTTCGTGGATCCGGCCGAGGCTGCAAAATGGGTGACCGAATATTACGACATCATCAAATCGGAAGACTGTGTCCCGATCGGCCATTCCGTGAATGCCAACATCGCGATGTGCACCGGGTTCTCGGTACATGAAAACGAGGAGGAGGCCAAACGGCGTGGCGCCGAGGGGTTCCAGTATTTCGGATACAGTCTTGGTCACTATTATGTCTACGGAGAGCACAAACCGGGCGAGACGAATCTCTGGGAACGCTTCAAACGGGCGCAACCGAAGATGGAAGAGGTCGGGGCCGGCCGCGGCGTCGGAACGCCGGCGCAAATCCGGACCCATCTCCGGAAGTTTGCGGATGTCGGGGTCGACCAAGTCATCTTCATCCAGCAGAGCGGCAAGAATCAGCACGACCATATCTGCGATTCGCTGCGTTTGTTCGCGGACACCGTGATGCCCGAGTTCAAGGCGGAGGAGGCTGAACGCGAACGCCGCAAGGCCGAGGATCTTGCGCCGTATATCGAGGCGGCGCTAGCTCGAAAACCGTTGTTGGAGCCGCTCAAGCCGGGTGAAAGCCCGACTGTCACGGCTTATGGGCGCACCATATTGCAGACGGATCAGGACGAGACCGCGAAATCAAGTCACCATTCCGCGGCCGATATCATGACCCCGCTGCGCGATCCGCTCAGCGCGGCGGCCGAGTGACAAACGGGCATATCCGGCATCGTTGTCAGATGCCGACGCGAATCATGGCAGCAGAGTTGTCTGGCACCTGCATGCAATGCCGATTTCGATGAATTTCAGCCTATCGTCGTGGTTTTCAGATTGCGTCATTCCCGGTTCGAAGTCCGAAATGCAACAGGGGGTCGTGACAGGTGAGGCCCTAACCTGTCCGTTCGACATGGACAGCAATGGACAGGAGACAATGACCGGTAAGCTGTCCGGTCATATGCTGGTTCGGGTCACCGACTGTACTCCCAACCTCGCCAGTGATCTTGTTCAAGTCGCTCTGGATGGATAATTCACCGGATTTTACGGAGATCTTGGAGTTAGTGTCAGGCACCACGGCGATCCCATGCTAAATTTGAGCACCAGTCGAGCGGCGCTTTGACAACATACAGCGAAATCATTTTCATAAATTGGTTGAACCTCTTGCAAAATTCCTGTCCCCAGGGTCCGGTGAGCCCGGATCGGTCGGTTGCTTCCGTTCACCTCTGCACCTGGAGGTCGGAATCCATGGATTCGCGGTGTCTCATCAGAGACGATGAGAACAAACAGGGACCTTTGCGGACATCGGGACACGCCTCTCCGGGTCCCTCTCTTCGAGAGGGCCGCGAAGGGTCGGTATGCGTTGTCGGAGCCGCGCTATGGGGCGGCGAGACGTATCAACTGGTCAGCCGCCAGGGCCAGGATGCCGAACATGAGATGGCAGGCGACCTTGGAATATCCACGGACGCGGACATGGCGCCCGCCACACTCATCCTTGAGGCGGGCGTTGGTCCTCTCGACACCGGACCGGATCCGGAACCGCACGGTCTCGGGATCGACATGGCCTATTGCACGCCGGGCCCGGGCCTCCCGGTCTCGCTCCTCCTTGAGGTCCTTGTCCCGGCGCGGATTGACATCGATGATCGGCACATGGCCAAGCCGTTCGCTCATCTGGTAGATCTCCCTGGCATCATAGGCCGCGTCCATGAGATCGTAGAGATTGGTCACACGCCCGGCGGTCATCATCGCCAGCGGGATCGCGACCTGGCTGTCATGGACGGATGCCGAGGTGAGGACGGTCCTCAGCGGCGCCCCGCAGTCTGCTGTGTCGATATGCAGCTTGTCACCGCGCCAAGCCTCCATGACCCCTTTGGCATTCTTCTTTGCCCCGTGATCGCAGACCTTCGGTAGCGCGTCGAGCATCTCATCGAGATCCATCCCGTTCGCTTGCTGTTCGAGACGCCCAGGCTCCTTCGTCCTCTCCTCGCCCTTGCGGGGCCGGCCGCGCTTGCGGTTCGGCGTCCTGGCCTTCGGCGTTGGGGCCGGCGTCTCCCGGGCCTCGATGGCCGTCGGGTCCCGGGAGACGTGGCCGATGAGCGCATCGCCCAGTGTCTCTGCAACCAGAGCCGCGTGCATCCTCTCCGGAAGACGGGATTGCGAAAATTCGGCAAACGCCCGCGAAAACGTCGCTTCACGCGGGATCTCCGAGACACGCGACCAGCCGCACAGCCGGCGCAACGTCGGGTCCACCTTGAGCCTGTCGATCAGGTGGCGGGTCGTCGGCAGATCCCATACCGCTTTGGCGATGAAGCCACGGGCCAGCGCCTGGCGATCCTCCCGGGGCCGACCCGGACCGGTCCACACCTCATCGACGAAGCCCTCCACCTTGACGAGATCGAGAGCTGTCACGAAACGCTTGTGCGTCTCGAGGAGAGGACCGACCGCCTCGGCCAACGCAGGGAAAAGGTCCCCTTGAAATCGGCGCCAGAGATCGGATAGGGTCGAGCCAAGGGTCATCGGGGTCACCTCCTCGGTATCTTGTTGTTGTGGAAACACAACATACCACGAGGTGGCCCCGAAACCCAGGCCCTCGACAACAAAATCAGCCTCGACAAGGCAAAAAACCGGTCGGGCCGGCAATTTTGCAAGAAGCTCGGTTGGTAAACGGAATTAAAGGCTCAATTCGTGACTCGTAGGCATGGTGATAGAAACTCGCCCGATTTCGCCTTGGCGGTCAGACAGATGGATCACGAGGGTTTCTGGATTGGTTTTCGTGTGTCGATGAGTTGAGGCGGCGCCGCGCAAGGTGGTGGCGGCGGTGCTGTCGGACCCGCCGGAGGGCGCGGCCTCGCTGGCGGCGATCGATCTGGGTGTGGATGACGGGCGGCGCTGTCGGCATTGCGGCGCCGGCGGGGCGGTGTCGCGGGGCATGGCGCGCGGGTCTTCGCCGGTTCCGGTGCAAGGCCTGTGGGAAGACGTTCGGTGCGCTGACCGGCACAGCGCTGTCGGGCCTTTGGCGCCTCGCCTGGCGTCGGCGAGACGATCCGGGAGGCTGCCGAGCGCTGCGGGATTGCGCCGGGCACGGCACCTCGCTGGCGCCACCGCTTTCTGGCGGCGGTGCGCCAGGCGCCGGACCGGCTTGCCGGGATCGTCGAGGCTGACGAGACCGCCGTTCTCGAGAGCCGCAAGGGCGTGCGGGCGAGACCCTCAGCCATACCCTGCCCGCCATCAACGCAGACAGCGTGAAGGAGGGGCTGGAGCCGGTCGTCGCACCGGATGCGCTGCTCGTCTCCGACGCCAACCGCTGCTATCCGCCCGTTGCGGCGGCGCTCGACATCCCACACGAGAGCATCAACGCGTCTGCCAGCCAGCGGGTCCGGGGCGCGCGGCCCATCCAGACGGTCAATAGCCGCCACAGCCAGATCAAGGGCGTCCTGCGCGGCTTCCGCGGCATCTCACCAAGGACCTCGACAGCTATCTGAGGTGGTTCCATCTCATCGAACTCGGCGATCAGCCCGCGCCCAGAGCCTGCCTCGAGGCGGCGATGGCCAAACCGCACCTACGTTTCGCTAATTGAGCCAAATTAAATCTCGCCCATTTAAGTTTGAAACGCGACACGTCTGATCGAGGTTTAAGATCCTGCGTCCGCAGTATGTTATTGGCGGTCAAGTGATGGTGATACTCTCCAAAGTAGACACCAGGGAGAGATATCCTGCCCTCAGGCCACCATCACCTGACCTTCGAGCAACGATGCCGGATCGAGACACTTCCTGAAAGGGGTGATGCGCTGCGGTCGATCGCCCGGGCACCTGGTTGCCATGTCTCGACGATCAGCCGGGAGGTGAAGCGGAATACCGGTCGGCGGGGATACCGGATGAAGCAGGCGCATCGCCTGGCGACAGAGCGCTGTCATGTGGCCTCGTCCGTGCCGCGCAAGATGACCGCGGCGGCCTGGGCCCTGGTCGAGGAGACGCTGGCCCTGCGTTGGGGTCCGGAGCAGATATCCGGCCGTCTCCGGCTTGAGGGCCTGCTGTCCGTCAGCGCGACCTGGATCGACCGTCACATCCGGGCGGGTCGGGCGGCTGGCGAGACCTTGTTCCACGCTCTCCGGCGGCGTGGCAAGACATACAACCGCCGCGGTCGCACGGCGGCGGGGCGCGGTCTGATCCCGAACCGGGTCGATATCCGCGAGCGCCCTGCGGTGGTCGACGAGACGACCCGGACTGGCGACTGGGAGGTCGATCCGATCATCGGATCCCGGCACCGGGGTGCGGTGGTGTCGGTGGTCGACCGGGTGTCGAAAGACACCTGTCTCGCGTTGGTGGCCGGCAAGACGGCGGCCGCGGTTGGGGATGCGATCCGGCGTGTCTGACGCCGTTTGCGCCGCTGGTGCACACGCTGACGGCAGATAACGGCAAGACGTTTGCCGGCCATCAGGCCTTCTCCGAAGACCTGTCAGCGGGATTTTTCTTCGCCACGCCCTACCATTCCCGGGACCGCGGCCTGAACGCGCATACGAATGGCCTGGTTCGGCAGTACTTTGACAAAACGACCGATTGCCGTACTGTTGAAGCGTCGGCGGTGCATGATGTCGAGCATCAGCTCAAGACCCGGCCGCGCCGGGTTCCGGGCGACCGGACGCCGGCGGCCGTGTTCGGCGACGCGCTTTGGGGGTATCGGAGTATTGCTGACTCGGTAAGTGTTGCCGGGCCTGCCTGCTCCTGTGTCATGACCGGATGAGACCCTGTCTTGGCTGCAGGACCGCCATCGGAGCGTGCGATGCCAACGCGTGCCGGATCCGTACGCACCGTGGGCCGCTAACCCAGGGACAGGTTTGGCGCCGCCGCAGAACCGTATGACGCCGCCGGACATGCGGCGCACAGCACCGTTTCTGGGTTTGCTCTCCATCACGACGGGTCTTGACGCCTCTCCTGCGGGCACCTGTGAGCGGCCATGACAGCACGACCGGCACCCGGGATCCAATCAAAGCCAGCCGCTTGAGGCGTAAACTATCCCCGAAAAAAAATCAGTCCGGGGGGCACTCCGATACACTATTCCCCATTGGAGAGCCTCACTTGTCAAGACCTCTGTTGCATTTCGGAATCCGAACCGGGACCTATAAACACCATGTTACATCATGGCAGGACGACTTGCATACCTCATCAGTTTCCCGAGATGCCGCAGAGGATTTGAGCGACCTTTTCAATCGTCCGAGACTGGATTCAGCCCATTTTTCAGGAAAATGGCCATCGGCAACAATGAGGCAACTTGAAAACTTGGACAATCGGTCGGATAACTGTCGGGATTGGTGTCATCTGCCGCTTGTTGACAATAATTGGGACAAAACCATGTCCGCTACGGTGCAATTGTTCCTGAATTCGATCGAAGATCGCATCGATAGTATTCTTGATGCCTGCACAGCCTGTGGGGCCTGCGTCTCGGTTTGCCCGACACCTGGGGTCGCTGGATTCCGGATCTCCGATCCGGAAGCTGTCACCGCCGGTGTACTAGACATATTGCGGGACGGCCGCGGCCCGGAGTTGTCGGAACGCTGGGCGTCGAGTTGCTGCGGCAGCGGTACATGCCTGTCGGTCTGCGAATACGGCATCAACCCGCGATTCATGCTGACAATGGCGCGGCGCGCCTTGGCCCTGCACCGGCCGGAAGGTGACCGCCGGAGTGCCGGAAAGGTCGCCTTCCAGAAAATGAGCCGGGGCGTTCGGGTGCTGTCCCGATTGTCATTGACCCCGGCGATGCTGCAGCGCCTGAGTCCGCGCTCCCATCCGGAAACCAGTGAGCCGCCCGATGTGGTTTTCTATACCGGCTGCAACATGCTGAAGACTCCGCATATCGGCCTGCTCTGCCTTGATGTACTGGATCGGCTCGCGCTGACCTACGAGGTTCACGGCGGACCGGGCAGTTGCTGTGGCATCTTGCAGGCGCGGGCTGGCGATACGGCGAACTCGGCGCGCCAGGGTCTGTCCACTCTAGATGGTTTTGCGCGGTCGGGCGCATCCGAAATTCTGTCCTGGTGCCCGACTTGTCAGGTCCAGTTCGGCGAGACGATGATCCCGAGCTATGAAGAGGTTAGCGGAATCTCTCTGGACATGACGATGTTTCCCGTGTTCTTGGCGCGCCATCTCGATCGCCTGCGGCCGCATTTGCGCCACCCGGTCGCCCGGCGTGTTACTCTCTACGAATATGCCGGTGGGCTCGGCGTCATGGAGGCAGTACGTCAATTGCTTCAGGTAATTCCCGGTCTCGAAATCGTCGAAACCGGCCATGCCAGCATCGGCTATACCAGTACCGCGCTCGCGCCGCTGGGCAGATATCACAGAGAGTCCATCGCCAGCGGACTGGAGGCTGCAGAAGCGGCTGGCGTCGATACGTTGGTCGGCGTGTATCATGCTGATCACCGAGAGTTTTCCGGGCACGAGAACATTCGGCCTTACACGATCGCCAATTACATGGAACTGATCGGCGAAAGCATGGGGATCGAACAGCCCGACCTGTTCAAGCGACTGAAACTCATGGGCGATGTGGATGCCATTCTCGATGCCGTCGATCCGATGATAGCTCAGTACGGACTTGATCCATCGGAAGCGCGGGAAGTCGTACTGGCTGATCTGCTTGGTGACCAGCATTTGGCGCCGGATCGGGCGGCTCGCCAGCGAGCCGGATGAAAGCGGTCGCAAGTTTCCGAATGACACCGGTGCCGCGCAACACCGCGACCAGGTTGGCGTGGACACT
The DNA here is from genome assembly GCA_963422445.2 of Thalassobaculaceae bacterium. Taxonomy (GTDB): domain Bacteria; phylum Pseudomonadota; class Alphaproteobacteria; order Thalassobaculales; family Thalassobaculaceae. Next base: position 4,555,244 of record OY729512.2, on the reverse strand, counting down.
TGCTGCCGGGTGACGCGGACCTTCCGACTGCAAAACTTCGCCGCAGATCGACGTTCAGAGCAAGCCGACCCGTTTGCGAATAGCGGTTTCACGCAAGGACACGTCACCGCCATCGAAGTCCCGCGCATCCTCAGTACAAAGCCAGGCGATTGCCCGAGCGGCCCAGACAGGCGGGATGTGAACTGAGGGATCAAGCTGACTGATCGGGTTCATGCCCGAGGCCCTGATCGCTGTCTGCATACCGGTCGCGACTGTGCCGGGAGCGAGGCCGACAATCCGGATGCCTTCCGATGCATATTCCAGATGGGTGCTTCTGGTCAGCATCAGGACGGCCGCCTTGCTCGCGCAATAGTGGCTCCATCCTTGCAGCGGATTTACTGCCGCGCCGGAACTTATGTTGATGATGGTTCCGCCACCTTGAGCAATCATGACCGGGATCGCTGCCCGCAGCCCGTTGAATACCCCATTTATATTGACCTCGACGACGCGCGCCCAGTCGTCCGGATCGCAATCGGCCAGTCTTGCAATAGGTTCGAGCAGGGCCGCGTTGTTGACAAGAATGTCGAGCCGGCCGAACTTTTCCTTGCAGAGATCTACCGCCGCGGCCATTGCGGCATAATCCGCGACATCACAGGTTACGGCTTCCGCACGACCGCCAATATCCTGGATGTCGCCGGCAATCCGAGTGATGTCGGTGCCACTGCGTGCCACGAGAACGACAGTCGTCCCGCAAGAGGCTAATTCGTGGGCGGCTGCGGCCCCGATGCCGCGGCTCGCTCCGGTGACGATCGCCGTTCGTCCTTCCAGTTCCGACATGAGATATTCCAGCGTTGATCATGCAGGTCGCTAACCGGCGGGTTTTCACGGCCGTAGCGTCGGGAGGTGGTAACGGATGTCCCGGCGCAAGGCCCGGACAGTCAGAACGGGCGGTCGCCCTTGACCGTGACCCGGTAACCGGACCGAACTTGCGGGTAATAGTCCCAGACCGCCAGGTGCTGCACGCAGCGATTGTCCCAGAAGGCGATACTGTCAGGTTGCCATTTGAAACGGACTTGGAAATCCGGTTTCTCGCAGTGATCCCAAAGTACTCTGAGCATGGCCCGGCTTTCGTCACGCGGCAGTTCATTGATCCGCGTGGTGAAGGCCCGATTGACATAGATGGCTTTGCGTCCGGTCACTGGATGGGTCCGGATAACCGGATGGACGGCCTTTGGATAGACCTTGCCGGTGTCGTCATGTCCCCGGTCGGTATAACGGTTGCGGTACACATGCTCGCCGGAGTGGGTCGCGGTCAGACCTTCGAGATAGGATTTCATGCGGTCACTGAGCGCATCGTAAGCGGCATACATGCTCGAAAACAGCGTATCGCCGCCAACCTCGGGCACTGTCCAAAGGTGCAGGATGCTGCCCATCGGCGGCTCTTCGTCGCAGGAGACATCGGTATGCCACGATTCGCCGGCGACATGTCTGGAGTTTTCGTCGGCGTGAACGATCAAGATCTCTGGATGGCCCGGCGGCGGCGGCGAACCGGGATGAATGTGCAACTCGCCGAACCGGCGTCCGAAGTCCTTGTGCTGGTCGACCGTCATCGGTTGGTTCCGGAAGAACAGGACCGAATGTGCCATCAGTGCGTCATGGACTTCCTGAAACTGCTGGTTGCCAAGCGGGTCCGACAACCGGACGCAGGAGATTTCAGCGCCGATCCTCGGCGTCAGCGGCTTTACCTCAATGGTTTGGTAGCCCATTATCGGCCTCCCTGACAGTTGTGAAACTTCCGAACGATTCTATGTCAGATACGACTTGCCGTGTCGCGAAATCGTGTTTCTGCCGCGAAATCCACATATCCGATTGGATGGCGGGCTGGCAATCTGGCGAATGAACGGCCGATTATGCGACTATCCCAACTCTTTACAGAAGTGGAGATATCAAGATGGCGACCAATGGCCACGACAACCAGATGCTCAAGGGGGTGCGCGTCCTCGATATGACGCAGTTCGAGGCGGGGCCGTCTTGCACCGAGACGCTTGCCTGGCTTGGTGCGGAAGTGGTGAAGATCGAAAACCCGAAAGGCGGCGATGCCGGTCGTTTTGCAACCTCCGAGCGTCAAGGGATCGATTCTTTCTATTTCATGCAGTTCAATTCCGGAAAAAAGAGCATTACCTGCGATCTCAAGAACCCGGACGGGGTGGCGTTGATTCGGAAACTGGTTCGCGAAGCCAATGTTTTCATCGAAAATTTCGCGCCCGGAGTCGTCAAACGCCTTGGTCTCGATTACGACGTGGTGAAGGCGGAAAACCCCGGCATCATCTACGCGTCGGTCAAGGGCTTCGCCGAAGGCAGCCCCTACGAGAACTTTCTGTCCTTCGACATGATCGGACAGTCTGCGGGCGGTGTCCTGAGTATTACCGGCGAGCCGGGCGGCAAACCCTGCAAGCCCGGCGTGACCTTGGCCGACACGGGTACCGGCATGCTGATGGCGATCACCATTCTCGGCGCGCTTTACCGCCAGCAGGCAACTGGTGAGGGCGAGCATCTTCAACTCGCCATGCAGGACGCAATGTTGCAGTACAGCCGTCTGGCCTACGCGTATCGGGACGTCAATGGCAAGGCGGCGCCCCGCGCCGGGGCCAAGCTGTTCACCACCGGCAATGCGCCGACGGGCATATTCCCGTGCAAACCGGGCGGAAAGAACGATTATGTCTACATTTACACGACGCGCGCCGGCAATCATCACTGGGAACGCCTTTGCGCCCTGCTTAACCGCAAGGATCTGATTGACGACCCGCGTTTTGCCGGTCCTAAGGAGCGGGCGGCGAATGAGGATGTCATCGATGAAATCCTGTCCGAGTTTACTCGGCACCATACCAAGCGCGAGGCGATGCAACTCATCGGCGAATGCGGCGTGCCGTGCGGCGCCGTGCTTGATGTCGCTGAACTCTATGACGATCCGGATCTGAACGCGCGCGGCGTGTTGCAGCATATGGACCATCCCGAACGCGGACTCTACAAGATGCCGGCCTGGCCGGTGAAAGTTAATGGCGGCCATCTGCCCGTGCCGCCGGCGCCATTGCTCGGCGAGCATGTCGATTCAGTGCTTACGGAATGGCTCGGACTGAGGCGCGACGAAATCGAGGGCATCCGCCGGACCGGCGTCGTCTGACAATGTCATCGCCCTGTCCCGGACATTGCCCGCCGGTAACCGGCGATGACATGAGACCCCGGACCCTGCCACGACGTAGGGGCCGGATCGAATGTGAACTTTTCAAGGGAGGCTACGGTGGCCGAACTCACCGGTTCCGAAATTCTTGCCAAGGCCCTGCGCAACGAGGGCGTTGACAATCTGTTTTTCATCATGGGCGGGCCGATGCTGCTTGCCGAGGAATCCTGTATAAAGGAAGGAATTCGTCCGATTGACGTGCGCCACGAACAGGCCGCGGCGTTCATGGGGCAGGCCTATAGCCGGCTTCTCAACAAACCCAGCGTATGCATGGCGGCCAGCGGGCCCGGCGTGACCAATCTGATTACAGGCGTCGCCAATGCCTATATCGACTGCGTTCCGGTTGTCGCCGTTGGCGGTTCGAGCCCTTTCAAGATGTATGGCCGCCAGGTGTTTCAGGAAATCGACCAGCTCGCGATGATGAAGCCCTGCACCAAATGGGCTGAACGGGTCTATTCCTTGAAACGGATTCCGGAAATGGTCAATGTCGCCTTCCAGAAGGCGATGTCAGGCAAGCCCGGCCCGGTCTATCTCGATCTGCCGGGTGACATACTCTACGAAACGATCGATGAGGACAGCGTCGACTGGTCGATTTCGGGGCGTAGCCTGCCACGCGCCAGACCGCACGGTGAACCGGCGCTCATCGATGCGGTGGTCGAGGCGCTGGCGACGGCCGAACGTCCGGTGATTGTCACCGGCGGCGGCATTCTCTGGTCCGATGCGTCCGACGAGCTCAGAACCTTCGTCGACCGGACCGGGATGCCGTTCTACACGACGCCGCAGGGCCGGGGCGTCATTCCCGAGGACCATCCGAATTCCTTCATGACCGTACGGTCAGCAGCGTTTCGGGAAGCCGATCTGATCATGGTTGTTGGCACCCGCATGAATTACATCATTGGCCATGCGGCGCCGCCGCGTTTCAATGTCGATGCGACCATCATTCGTATCGATATCGACGAGGACGAGGTGAGCACCAGCCCGCGAAAGGTCGATATCGGCATCGTCGGCGACGCGAAGGCGGTTCTGACACAGATCAATGAAAAGCTCGACGACAGGGTCGGCAACAGCAGTTATGCTGGCTGGCGCAAGAGGCTTGGTGACGAAGAGTTGTCGAAACGCGCCCGTCCTGGCAGCAACAGCCTTTCCGATGCGGTGCCGATCCATCCGTTGCGGTTGTGCGAGGAAGTGAAGAATTTCATGAATCGTGACGCGATCCTTGTCGTCGACGGACAGGAAATCCTGAATTACGGCCGGCAGTCGATGCCGACTTTCGCGCCCGGGCATCGTCTGAATTCCGGACCGTTCGGGACGATGGGGGTTGGTTTGCCCTTCGGTCTCGGTGCCAAGATCGCCAAGCCGGATATGCAGGTCATCGTGGTCCATGGCGACGGGTCTTTCGGTATCAACGCCATGGAACTCGACACTGCCGTCCGTCATGGCATCAATGTCCTCTGCGTTATCAGTCTGAATGGTGGTTGGACGGCGGATCCCGACGGCACCAAGCCGGGTCGGGATCTTGGCTACACGCGTTATGATCAGCTTGCCGAAGCCTTGGGGTGCTATGCGGAGTATGTCGAGGATCCCGGTGAGATCCGTGGTGCTCTGGAACGCGCCCAGGCGAAGGTGGATGAGGGGATGGTCGCACTGGTCAATGTCAAGACCGACTTCAGGGCCCGTGCGGGAACCCAGCGATTCGCACAGTATTCAACCTGAGCGGTGGCGCCTGGTCCGTTCTTGTCATACTTGGATACAGAGGGCGCATTTTGATCTTCGTGCTGAAATTCTCGTACGTTTACTGTGTAGCAGACATCAGGGGCTGGACGGACCTCGCTGGCGGTTGAATCGCTGTTCGTGAATGTTTCGTGTGGTGTCGGACCAGGCGGAGGTTGACGCTTTTGATCGTGGTGGAGGATTTCCGGAGACACAAACGAGTAAACTGCGCGGAAATGAATTCGAAGAACCAGCGAGACCTTGAAATTGCATCCTGCAAATCATGAGGCTCTGATAGTCGCTGTAACGGTACAGGGTGAGCTGAAACCTGGGCACTCCCGTCAGGGACTGAATTTTGCGGGTGAACCTCTTGCAAAATTCCTGTCCCCAGGGTCCGGTGAGCCCGGGTCGGTCGGTTGCTTCCGGTCACCTCTGCACCTGGAGGTCGGAATCCATGGATTCGCGGTGTCTCATCAGAGACGATGAGAACAAACAGGGACCTTTGCGGACATCGGGACACGCCTCTCCGGGTCCCTCTCTTCGAGAGGGCCGCGAAGGGTCGGTATGCGTTGTCGGAGCCGCGCTATGGGGCGGCGAGACGTATCAACGGGTCAGCCGCCAGGGCCAGGATGCCGAACATGAGATGGCAGGCGACCTTGGAATATCCACGGACGCGGACATGGCGCCCGCCACACTCATCCTTGAGGCGGGCGTTGGTCCTCTCGACACCGGACCGGATCCGGACCCGCACGGTCTCGGGATCGACATGGCCTATTGCACGCCGGGCCCGGGCCTCCCGGTCTCGCTCCTCCTTGAGGTCCTTGTCCCGGCGCGGATTGACATCGATGATCGGTACATGGCCAAGCCGGTAGAGATTGGTCACACGCCCGGCGGTCATCATCGCCAGCGGGATCGCGACCTGGCTGTCATGGACGGATGCCGAGGTGAGGACGGTCCTCAGCGGCGCCCCGCAGTCTGCTGTGTCGATATGCAGCTTGTAACCGCGCCAAGCCTCCAGGACCCCCTTGGCAGTCTTCTTTGCCCCGTGATCGCAGACCTTCGGCAGCGCGTCGAGCATCTCATCGAGATCCATCCCGTTCGCTTGCTGTTCGAGACGCCCAGGCTCCTTCGTCCTCTCCTCGCCCTTGCGGGGCCGGCCGCGCTTGCGGTTCGGCGTCCCGGCCTTCGGCGTCGGGGCCGGCGTCTCCCGGGCTTCGATGGCCGTCGGGTCCCGCGACACGTGGCCGATGAGCGCGTCGCCCAGTGTCTCTGCAACCAGAGCCGCGTGCATCCGCTCCGGAAGACGGGACTGCGAAAATTCGGCGAACGCCCGCGAAAACGTCGCTTCACGCGGGACCTCCGCGACACGCGACCAGCCGCACAGTCGGCGCAACGTCGGGTCCACCTTGAGCCTGTCGATCAGGTGGCGGGTCGTCGGCAGATCCCATACCGCCTTGGCGATGACGCCACGGACCAGCGCCCGGCGATCCTCCCGGGGCCGACCCGGACCGGTCCACACCTCATCGACGAAGCCCTCCACCTTGACGAGATCGAGAGCTGTCACGAAACGCTTGTGCGTCTCCAGGAGAGGACCGACCGCCTCGGCCAACGCAGGGAAAAGGTCCCCTTGAAATCGGTGCCAGAGATCGGATAGGGTCGAGCCAAGGGTCATCGGGGTCACCTCCTCGGTATCTTGTTGTTGTGGAAACACAACATACCACGAGGTGGCCCCGAAACCCAGGCCCTCGACAACAAAATCAGCCTCGACAAGGCAAAAAACCGGTCGGGCCGGCAATTTTGCAAGAAGCTCACTAAGTATAAAGTGCTTCAATGAGGCCGGGGCACAAAGGCCCCGGAAAGCTCATCGCTTTATCTTCAGCCACGTAAAGAAAAAACCGCTTCAATGAGGCCGGGGCACAAAGGCCCCGGAAAGCTACGTTTTTGTTGCACTTCATCCGAATTTGCAAATTGGCTTCGATGAGGCCGGGGCACAAAGGCCCCGGAAAGCACAGGGACAACGGCCCTGCCATAATCTCCAAGGGAGGAGCTTCAATGAGGCCGGGGCACAAAGGCCCCGGAAAGCGTTGAAATTGAAGGTGCGGCAATCCGTCGGGAAGTCTGGGCTTCAATGAGGCCGGGGCACAAAGGCCCCGGAAAGCACATACTGCGATGCGCTGTCAGTCAGATTGATTATAGCTTCAATGAGGCCGGGGCACAAAGGCCCCGGAAAGCCCCCTCTACCAAAAGCGAGAGACTGCGGGTAATCGCTTCAATGAGGCCGGGGCACAAAGGCCCCGGAAAGCCCCGAAGCGCCGTCCACGCGCGGCATCAATACCGAAGCTTCAATGAGGCCGGGGCACAAAGGCCCCGGAAAGCGACGCGCCGGCGTGGACGTGGATCGAGGGCGCGCCGACGCTTCAATGAGGCCGGGGCACAAAGGCCCCGGAAAGCGCTGAAGGGATCTTGATTAAGACCATTCTTTGAATAGCAGCTTCAATGAGGCCGGGGCACAAAGGCCCCGGAAAGCCTTCCGGTAACCAGGTGTGCATACTCCTGTATGTCTACGCTTCAATGAGGCCGGGGCACAAAGGCCCCGGAAAGCCGCGCGCGGCGACCCCCTTGCAGTGGCCGCGCGTCTGCTTCAATGAGGCCGGGGCACAAAGGCCCCGGAAAGCACTGCGCCGATAGCGGCGCTCGGTATCGACCCAAGGCGCTTCAATGAGGCCGGGGCACAAAGGCCCCGGAAAGCCGCCCGGGGCCACAAAGGGGGACCAAATAATGACAAGCTTCAATGAGGCCGGGGCACAAAGGCCCCGGAAAGCCTACCTAAAGTAGAGTTCCATAAGAGCTTACGCCCGGCTTCAATGAGGCCGGGGCACAAAGGCCCCGGAAAGCGTAGCATTCTATGACTACGAAGGATCTACAGACTCGGCTTCAATGAGGCCGGGGCACAAAGGCCCCGGAAAGCATTGAGTTCGAGGAGATGTATACTCAGGCAATCACTGCTTCAATGAGGCCGGGGCACAAAGGCCCCGGAAAGCCAGGGTTTGGGGTTGCATTATCAACATCAGTAGCGAATGGCTTCAATGAGGCCGGGGCACAAAGGCCCCGGAAAGCAGCGGAATCAAGGGAGATGGTCGAAGGGACAAGGGAGCTTCAATGAGGCCGGGGCACAAAGGCCCCGGAAAGCCTCCTATAATGCCCCTTCTGTGTAGCTGTCTCTTTAAGGCTTCAATGAGGCCGGGGCACAAAGGCCCCGGAAAGCGCAGAAATTCCTGGTTAGGAATGAGAGGCGTTTGGAGCTTCAATGAGGCCGGGGCACAAAGGCCCCGGAAAGCCTCTGCAACAGCAGTGGCGGCAATTTGTCGAAGCCGAGCTTCAATGAGGCCGGGGCACAAAGGCCCCGGAAAGCAATGCGTTTCTCGATGGCCTCCTTACTCACATAATCGGCTTCAATGAGGCCGGGGCACAAAGGCCCCGGAAAGCGATTCCGGACACCCTCCACCAGGATATCGGTCACGCTGCTTCAATGAGGCCGGGGCACAAAGGCCCCGGAAAGCCCCGGGCAATCCCGCCCGGGCCACAATCGGAGACGAGCTTCAATGAGGCCGGGGCACAAAGGCCCCGGAAAGCGCGATATATCATCCAGATTGGCTTTGAAGTTGTCGCCGCTTCAATGAGGCCGGGGCACAAAGGCCCCGGAAAGCGCTGTCTCCGATGGAACAAGCTGTCGCGATGACTAGGCTTCAATGAGGCCGGGGCACAAAGGCCCCGGAAAGCTGATGGAGATGAGCAATGACCACCGACACCGACCGCCCGCTTCAATGAGGCCGGGGCACAAAGGCCCCGGAAAGCCTGTTCGAGTCGCGGCCTAATCGTGCGTATGTCGCGCTGCTTCAATGAGGCCGGGGCACAAAGGCCCCGGAAAGCGAAGAAGGTTACTAAGAAGAAGGTTACTAAGAAAGCGCTTCAATGAGGCCGGGGCACAAAGGCCCCGGAAAGCGTCTCGACGTACCCGGGCGTGCCCGGCGCGAGTCGGCATTGCTTCAATGAGGCCGGGGCACAAAGGCCCCGGAAAGCGGCGTGGCTTTGGTAAACGATCGGGATTTATGGTTAAGCTTCAATGAGGCCGGGGCACAAAGGCCCCGGAAAGCACAGGATTGCTTAAGATCATCAGTCCCAATACTGCGCTTCAATGAGGCCGGGGCACAAAGGCCCCGGAAAGCCCTGGCATTGCTCAAAGCCTCATTGCGTCCCAGACGAGCCTTCAATGAGGCCGGGGCACAAAGGCCCCGGAAAGCAAGGAGTGGATAGCGTTATAGGTGTTACAGGAGCACCTTCAATGAGGCCGGGGCACAAAGGCCCCGGAAAGCGTTACATTGGATAGAGATCATAACCAAGGATAAAAACCTTCAATGAGGCCGGGGCACAAAGGCCCCGGAAAGCTCAGACTATGGGAGCTGTCATTACATCAGAGGGAAAGCCTTCAATGAGGCCGGGGCACAAAGGCCCCGGAAAGCACCTTCCTGTCATCTGAAAGCTGCGCCACCATGACAACCTTCAATGAGGCCGGGGCACAAAGGCCCCGGAAAGCATAACCCGTTTCTGTCCAATGTTGCAGACATCAAGGCCTTCAATGAGGCCGGGGCACAAAGGCCCCGGAAAGCTATGGAGAAGATCAGACCGAAGGTTCTTAAGCTGGCCCCTTCAATGAGGCCGGGGCACAAAGGCCCCGGAAAGCATAACCCGTTTCTGTCCAATGTTGCAGACATCAAGGCCTTCAATGAGGCCGGGGCACAAAGGCCCCGGAAAGCTATGGAGAAGATCAGACCGAAGGTTCTTAAGCTGGCCCCTTCAATGAGGCCGGGGCACAAAGGCCCCGGAAAGCCGCTCGAGAGGGACCTGCGGACTATCCGGCCGCGGCTCCCTTCAATGAGGCCGGGGCACAAAGGCCCCGGAAAGCCACGTGTGGGAGGAGGTAGACGAGCCTCTTGGGGCGCCCTTCAATGAGGCCGGGGCACAAAGGCCCCGGAAAGCGCATCCCGCCCGGGCCACACTAGGAGAAAATCATGAACCTTCAATGAGGCCGGGGCACAAAGGCCCCGGAAAGCACATCGGTGAGGGATCTGCAAAAAGCAAGTCCTAACGCCTTCAATGAGGCCGGGGCACAAAGGCCCCGGAAAGCTTTGTTTCCTGTCTCTCTGTCACCCGTTGAAGCTGCCCTTCAATGAGGCCGGGGCACAAAGGCCCCGGAAAGCGACACTGACGAAGATGAGTTTGATCTAGATGAAGACCCTTCAATGAGGCCGGGGCACAAAGGCCCCGGAAAGCGCATCTTTATGTCAAAGCTGGCGTTGTGCATGACCAGACCTTCAATGAGGCCGGGGCACAAAGGCCCCGGAAAGCCTCGAATGTACATCAATATGACACTTCCCACACAGACCCTTCAATGAGGCCGGGGCACAAAGGCCCCGGAAAGCCGTTCGACAACCACACTTCAGACACTCCCACACTCACCTTCAATGAGGCCGGGGCACAAAGGCCCCGGAAAGGAGTCGCAGATAGACACAAACAAGGCAATGGTATCTGTCCTTCAATGAGGCCGGGGCACAAAGGCCCCGGAAAGCGCTCCCCTGGAGACACCTGCATTAACGTCTATAGTTCCTTCAATGAGGCCGGGGCACAAAGGCCCCGGAAAGCCAAGGTTCCATCTTCTACGAATAGGCGATCTGGTTACCCTTCAATGAGGCCGGGGCACAAAGGCCCCGGAAAGCAATGCTCTAAAACGCCTGTCTGACCGAGATTATTACCTTCAATGAGGCCGGGGCACAAAGGCCCCGGAAAGCGCCCGGGCACCCCGCCCGGGCCACACTAGGAGACTGCCTTCAATGAGGCCGGGGCACAAAGGCCCCGGAAAGCCACGCTCGACAGAGAGCTCGCCGAGTGGGCGCGCCTCCTTCAATGAGGCCGGGGCACAAAGGCCCCGGAAAGCCCCAGTATTTTTTTCGCTTCCACTTGGTTTGGAGCGGTCCCTTCAATGAGGCCGGGGCACAAAGGCCCCGGAAAGCGAGGCGGATTCGTCCGCCGCGTGGGTACTCGTTCGGCCTTCAATGAGGCCGGGGCACAAAGGCCCCGGAAAGCCAGGACCACGAGGACGGCGATTCGCCGCCTGGTTGATCCTTCAATGAGGCCGGGGCACAAAGGCCCCGGAAAGCCAGGACCACGAGGACGGCGATTCGCCGCCTGGTTGATCCTTCAATGAGGCCGGGGCACAAAGGCCCCGGAAAGCCGCGCCAACGCTCGGCGAGGTCCAGCGTGATGTCTCCCTTCAATGAGGCCGGGGCACAAAGGCCCCGGAAAGCATATATACTGTCCGAAATCGATCAGCGCCAATCAGGCCCTTCAATGAGGCCGGGGCACAAAGGCCCCGGAAAGCAGTACCGACTCGCTCCGGGCATGAGCGGGTACGTCGAGACCTTCAATGAGGCCGGGGCACAAAGGCCCCGGAAAGCCCAGTAGATATATTCCAGCCATCACTGATGGAGGTACCTTCAATGAGGCCGGGGCACAAAGGCCCCGGAAAGCCTTAGCAAACGGGCGGCGATCCAGGCGATTGACGCTCCCTTCAATGAGGCCGGGGCACAAAGGCCCCGGAAAGCTCGGCAATACCATCGTCTACGTCGCGCAGCAGGCCCTCCCTTCAATGAGGCCGGGGCACAAAGGCCCCGGAAAGCGACGGCCAATCGGTGGGTGTATCTGGCTGACAGGATCCTTCAATGAGGCCGGGGCACAAAGGCCCCGGAAAGCCTCCCAGGCGCCGGCGGCGGTGCGCGCTGCCCTCCCTCCTTCAATGAGGCCGGGGCACAAAGGCCCCGGAAAGCACTGCGCCGATAGCGGCGCTTGGGATCGACCCTCGGCCCTTCAATGAGGCCGGGGCACAAAGGCCCCGGAAAGCCTCCGCGCCGCGCCAGCGCCGAGCGCCCGTAAGGACGCCCTTCAATGAGGCCGGGGCACAAAGGCCCCGGAAAGCATTCTCCATTCCCGTTTACGCCTGCGGCGTGGGCGGCCTTCAATGAGGCCGGGGCACAAAGGCCCCGGAAAGCGTAGATATATTGAGTATCACACGGTGGGATTGACCCGCCCCTTCAATGAGGCCGGGGCACAAAGGCCCCGGAAAGCCAAGCTGCGTTCACATGGACATTCCGTCATGGTCTCCCTTCAATGAGGCCGGGGCACAAAGGCCCCGGAAAGCCCCTGCAACTCAGAGCGGACCCAACTCGATCGCACGTCCCTTCAATGAGGCCGGGGCACAAAGGCCCCGGAAAGCAGATCAGGAACGGTTTCATCGAGGATCGGCAGATCGACCCCTTCAATGAGGCCGGGGCACAAAGGCCCCGGAAAGCCCCGCCGGGGATTCCGGACATCCTCCACGACGACATCGCTCCTTCAATGAGGCCGGGGCACAAAGGCCCCGGAAAGCGTGACGGACCGAGTACCCTCGGCCGTCGCCTGCGCGCCTTCAATGAGGCCGGGGCACAAAGGCCCCGGAAAGCGTAGCTATATTCCCCCTATCACTGATGGAGGAGCTGCCTTCAATGAGGCCGGGGCACAAAGGCCCCGGAAAGCTCAGGCAAGAAATGTGGGTGTATCTGGCTGACAGGATCCTTCAATGAGGCCGGGGCACAAAGGCCCCGGAAAGCGGCCACACTTGGAGCGAAAAAATGACAAAATTCGATCCTTCAATGAGGCCGGGGCACAAAGGCCCCGGAAAGCCCCGAACACCCTCCTCGTCCGCCGCTATCCATGCTGCCTTCAATGAGGCCGGGGCACAAAGGCCCCGGAAAGCGATGACACAACGGCCGAAGACGTTATCAGAATCCTCCCTTCAATGAGGCCGGGGCACAAAGGCCCCGGAAAGCGGCGTGACCTGGGACCCAGATACCCGGATCGTGCGCTGCCTTCAATGAGGCCGGGGCACAAAGGCCCCGGAAAGCCTTGGGGGCCAGATACCCGGATCGTGCGACTCGAATCCCTTCAATGAGGCCGGGGCACAAAGGCCCCGGAAAGCCTATATACTGTCGATATCGATCAGCTGCTAATCAGGCCCCCTTCAATGAGGCCGGGGCACAAAGGCCCCGGAAAGCAGGCTTGCCATATTCACTGGACAAGTAATCATTAACCCCTTCAATGAGGCCGGGGCACAAAGGCCCCGGAAAGCCCGGCGCTTAAGTCGACTTTCGGGTCGGCGAGGACGTCCCTTCAATGAGGCCGGGGCACAAAGGCCCCGGAAAGCCCGGCGCTTAAGTCGACTTTCGGGTCGGCGAGGACGTCCCTTCAATGAGGCCGGGGCACAAAGGCCCCGGAAAGCGGGGGGAGGGCCCGGCATTGCCGATCACTACAGCTGCACCTTCAATGAGGCCGGGGCACAAAGGCCCCGGAAAGCATTCCCCCTACCACTGATGGAGATGAGCGAATGACGAACCTTCAATGAGGCCGGGGCACAAAGGCCCCGGAAAGCGCCACACTAGGAGCGAAAAAAATGACGAATTTGTACCCTTCAATGAGGCCGGGGCACAAAGGCCCCGGAAAGCACTCACAGACAACGACTGGTCGCCCGCCTGTCTGCCCTTCAATGAGGCCGGGGCACAAAGGCCCCGGAAAGCGACGTTCGCAGAGTGATTGTTCTGGAAATACAAACCCTTCAATGAGGCCGGGGCACAAAGGCCCCGGAAAGCTCAGCTGTCCTAGAGGCAGTCCTAGCGTGTGGATCCCCTTCAATGAGGCCGGGGCACAAAGGCCCCGGAAAGCCCCGAACGGAGGCTGCGGAATTTCCCCGCTTGTCGTTCCCTTCAATGAGGCCGGGGCACAAAGGCCCCGGAAAGCGCATACCGTGGGGGCATATCATGCCATTCAACCCTGACTTCAATGAGGCCGGGGCACAAAGGCCCCGGAAAGCCGGGCCACTGCCCGAGCGGCAGAACTCGCGGTGAACGACTTCAATGAGGCCGGGGCACAAAGGCCCCGGAAAGCGGCGTAGATCGCCGCATAGCGCGGCGATGTTGTGACGAACTTCAATGAGGCCGGGGCACAAAGGCCCCGGAAAGCGGATGCGCGACGGCACCCAAACGATCCCCGAGGTCGACTTCAATGAGGCCGGGGCACAAAGGCCCCGGAAAGCCCGATTGGCGGTTGGCTCCGGGCGTGCCCGGCTATGCCACTTCAATGAGGCCGGGGCACAAAGGCCCCGGAAAGCTGATCCGAACACTGCGGCCGCTAGGAGGGCCTCCCTACTTCAATGAGGCCGGGGCACAAAGGCCCCGGAAAGCCCGACTTGGTAGGGTGATTTATTTGGAAATTATCTAAACTTCAATGAGGCCGGGGCACAAAGGCCCCGGAAAGCATCGCGCACCACGAAACCGCCGCGGGATCGCAGGGCAACTTCAATGAGGCCGGGGCACAAAGGCCCCGGAAAGCGCAGGCCTACCAGCCTCTCAGTGACCAGCCCCGGGGACTTCAATGAGGCCGGGGCACAAAGGCCCCGGAAAGCATTCCCCCTATCACTCACGGAGGAACTGGAAATGACACTTCAATGAGGCCGGGGCACAAAGGCCCCGGAAAGCCGCGCGCGGCGGCCCCCTTGCAGTGGCCGCGCGTCTACTTCAATGAGGCCGGGGCACAAAGGCCCCGGAAAGCTTCGTCTCCGGCTGTGATCTCCTAGATTGCGAATGTTACTTCAATGAGGCCGGGGCACAAAGGCCCCGGAAAGCGCGAGGGACCGGATACGGTGACGCTATCAGGGACGGCACTTCAATGAGGCCGGGGCACAAAGGCCCCGGAAAGCCTGGTACAGCCAGCTGCTCGAGCCGCGGCCGGATATTCCACTTCAATGAGGCCGGGGCACAAAGGCCCCGGAAAGCGCCCTAGTGTGGCCCGGGCGGGATTGCCCGGGCCTGGGTACTTCAATGAGGCCGGGGCACAAAGGCCCCGGAAAGCACAGACTATCGGACGGAATCGCCCAATATAGAGCTATAACTTCAATGAGGCCGGGGCACAAAGGCCCCGGAAAGCCGAGCGCCGCTATCGGCGCAGTGGAGGGCAGTGAGCACTTCAATGAGGCCGGGGCACAAAGGCCCCGGAAAGCATCACCCGATCCGGATACGATCAGGTGCGCGGGGCAAACTTCAATGAGGCCGGGGCACAAAGGCCCCGGAAAGCGTCGGGTCCGGTGTGGTCTGGTGTGATCATGGATTTACTTCAATGAGGCCGGGGCACAAAGGCCCCGGAAAGCATCACAGGCGCCTGCAGCTGTCCGTGCGGCGCTCCCTACTTCAATGAGGCCGGGGCACAAAGGCCCCGGAAAGCCCAGAGGCCGCCGCCGAGGCCGCCGCCCGAGCAGCACTTCAATGAGGCCGGGGCACAAAGGCCCCGGAAAGCACGGGTAATTATCCGCGGTGGATTTCGTCACCTCGGCCACTTCAATGAGGCCGGGGCACAAAGGCCCCGGAAAGCCTCTGGCTGACAGGACGGAGGGCCCGGGCAGTGCCGAACTTCAATGAGGCCGGGGCACAAAGGCCCCGGAAAGCCCCCGCCCGGGCCACACTAGGAGCGAAAAAATGGAAAACTTCAATGAGGCCGGGGCACAAAGGCCCCGGAAAGCCCCCGCTCCCAGGCGGCGACTCTCGCTTGCCGAGCGTACTTCAATGAGGCCGGGGCACAAAGGCCCCGGAAAGCCGAACTGGAACATGACATTGTCCAGCATCTTGAGATAACTTCAATGAGGCCGGGGCACAAAGGCCCCGGAAAGCATCCCGCCCGGGCCACACTGGGAGCGAAAAATGACACTTCAATGAGGCCGGGGCACAAAGGCCCCGGAAAGCGATTCGCCGCCTAGTTGATGAGGCGATCGATCGGGTTCACTTCAATGAGGCCGGGGCACAAAGGCCCCGGAAAGCTCACCGCGCCCGTAACCCGATCGGATCGCGTCACCGACTTCAATGAGGCCGGGGCACAAAGGCCCCGGAAAGCAGTGCTCGAGCACCTTGACGCCGGCCGAGCCAGTAGACTTCAATGAGGCCGGGGCACAAAGGCCCCGGAAAGCCCAGCAGTCTCTGCGTCGCCTGGATCGATGGGTCCATCCTTCAATGAGGCCGGGGCACAAAGGCCCCGGAAAGCCAGGTTGATACGACCAGTAAGGCTTTCATCATCTACCCTTCAATGAGGCCGGGGCACAAAGGCCCCGGAAAGCCCGGCAACTGTGTCGACGCGACCCTGATTCCATAAACGGCCTTCAATGAGGCCGGGGCACAAAGGCCCCGGAAAGCTATCCCTGGAGCCAGTCGCCGTTCGGGATGCTGACGGCCTTCAATGAGGCCGGGGCACAAAGGCCCCGGAAAGCATTCCGCATCCGTCAATTCCCTGAGGTTCGGGGAATCGCCTTCAATGAGGCCGGGGCACAAAGGCCCCGGAAAGCCCGCCGGCCAGAACAAGGGGCCGATCCGATAGGTGCCTTCAATGAGGCCGGGGCACAAAGGCCCCGGAAAGCAGTGTTGCCGATGCTCATCGTCGGCGAGCGTACCGTCCTTCAATGAGGCCGGGGCACAAAGGCCCCGGAAAGCCTGCGACCTGGACCTCGAGAATCTTCCGGACCAGTCACCTTCAATGAGGCCGGGGCACAAAGGCCCCGGAAAGCATCGTGAGGCTGCGAAGGCTGCGGATGCTGCGGAAGACCTTCAATGAGGCCGGGGCACAAAGGCCCCGGAAAGCTCCGCTGGACCTGGAACGACCTTCCGGACACCTTACCCTTCAATGAGGCCGGGGCACAAAGGCCCCGGAAAGCCAAGTCCAAATCGGATTGCCTGTGTGTCCCTATAAGCCTTCAATGAGGCCGGGGCACAAAGGCCCCGGAAAGCTCGACACTGTCGTTGCCTCTCGTCGTGACGCTGCGGCCCTTCAATGAGGCCGGGGCACAAAGGCCCCGGAAAGCGGCGCGGGGGTCGTTCGATCCTCATCAACCCACCGGTTCCTTCAATGAGGCCGGGGCACAAAGGCCCCGGAAAGCGCCCGATCTGGTTTTCGAGGATCGGACTCGTGTCGTTCCTTCAATGAGGCCGGGGCACAAAGGCCCCGGAAAGCCGTCTGGTCCGGTGTGGTCGGGTGTCATAATGGATTTCCTTCAATGAGGCCGGGGCACAAAGGCCCCGGAAAGCATCATCCCCGATGAGACAGACCCGCCGAAAGACGTCCCTTCAATGAGGCCGGGGCACAAAGGCCCCGGAAAGCCTATCTTAGCCAGGAGCCCTACAAGGATCCCTACAGCCTTCAATGAGGCCGGGGCACAAAGGCCCCGGAAAGCCGCCATACGCTTCTCGATCCAGCCTGCCGGATCATCACCTTCAATGATGCCGGGGCACAAAGGCCCCGGAAAGCTTCCGCCGCGACCGGCGCTTGCGTTTTCACCTTGTTAGCCTTCAATGAGGCCGGGGCACAAAGGCCCCGGAAAGCTTCCATGCGGCGAGAAACTGCGTATTGGCATGATCCCCTTCAATGAGGCCGGGGCACAAAGGCCCCGGAAAGCACGGCTCTGACAGTGAGGGTTCCGATCTCCCTAGGTACCTTCAATGAGGCCGGGGCACAAAGGCCCCGGAAAGCCTCGGTCGACGCGCCGACCTGTTCGCCGAGCCACTCCCCTTCAATGAGGCCGGGGCACAAAGGCCCCGGAAAGCCGTCACCATGGAATGGTCCATCCCCGCCTACTACGCCCCTTCAATGAGGCCGGGGCACAAAGGCCCCGGAAAGCGCAGGCTATCGACTTCGTCGCGGCTTTTGATCCCAGCCTTCAATGAGGCCGGGGCACAAAGGCCCCGGAAAGCAATGCGGTGGCTGTCGCGTTGGCGATTGGCCTTGCCGCCTTCAATGAGGCCGGGGCACAAAGGCCCCGGAAAGCCTCGCCGGGGTAGCCCGCGGTGCCTCTCTGCTCGACCCTTCAATGAGGCCGGGGCACAAAGGCCCCGGAAAGCCAAGGAGGCTTACGATAGTGTTGACCCATTCGGTCTCCTTCAATGAGGCCGGGGCACAAAGGCCCCGGAAAGCCTATCCGTTCGAACAGATATCATATCAGGACAGGGACGACCTTCAATGAGGCCGGGGCACAAAGGCCCCGGAAAGCGCCCTGTTTCGCCTCAGATAAAATCCTCCCACTCCGCCCTTCAATGAGGCCGGGGCACAAAGGCCCCGGAAAGCCTTTTGGCATAGGTTGTCTCCGTTAGGTGTCAAAAGCCTTCAATGAGGCCGGGGCACAAAGGCCCCGGAAAGCCTTAGAGCGGCGTTCGAGGATTTGGGCGTCGAAGCCCCTTCAATGAGGCCGGGGCACAAAGGCCCCGGAAAGCGCCGCCCGGATCGCAACCGGGCCACACAGGAGAAACCCTTCAATGAGGCCGGGGCACAAAGGCCCCGGAAAGCGCGGCTACGGCCGTAGAGGAATTCGAGATTTTTGCCCTTCAATGAGGCCGGGGCACAAAGGCCCCGGAAAGCCTTATAGCAGCCCGGACGGAATACAAAGTCCAAAATCCTTCAATGAGGCCGGGGCACAAAGGCCCCGGAAAGCGCTGCGACGAGGTTCGAGCAGGCGCAAAGAGACCGTCCTTCAATGAGGCCGGGGCACAAAGGCCCCGGAAAGCCTCACCTGCATCGCATCAGGCGCACCCGAGGGAGGTCCCTTCAATGAGGCCGGGGCACAAAGGCCCCGGAAAGCATTTGTGGTTTGATTTATTCATCCAGAAAATAATTGACCTTCAATGAGGCCGGGGCACAAAGGCCCCGGAAAGCGAGCCTCGCCCGGTTAGCTACCGGGCAACACTGGAGAGCCTTCAATGAGGCCGGGGCACAAAGGCCCCGGAAAGCGCCGCCCGGATCGCAACCGGGCCACAATAGGAGACACCCTTCAATGAGGCCGGGGCACAAAGGCCCCGGAAAGCACCCGCGGCTGGAACATCAGGTGATCCACCGCGCCGTCCTTCAATGAGGCCGGGGCACAAAGGCCCCGGAAAGCGAGGAGCACGAGGATGTCTAGAGGTACCCGCGGCAGCCTTCAATGAGGCCGGGGCACAAAGGCCCCGGAAAGCGCTGATGAGCCAGCCGCCCGGGTTCGCGCCCGGGCAACCTTCAATGAGGCCGGGGCACAAAGGCCCCGGAAAGCGCGCCGGCCGATCATCATCGACGGCACCTTCAGGATGCCTTCAATGAGGCCGGGGCACAAAGGCCCCGGAAAGCCCCCGATCGGCGGGGGACGACTGATCAATATCGGCGCCTTCAATGAGGCCGGGGCACAAAGGCCCCGGAAAGCATCGACATTGGGGGCTTGACCGACCCCAATCAGTCACCTTCAATGAGGCCGGGGCACAAAGGCCCCGGAAAGCGCAAAGGGCGGCCTACGGCCAGAACAAGGGGCTGTTCCCCTTCAATGAGGCCGGGGCACAAAGGCCCCGGAAAGCATCGCACCCGCGCTGATGAGCCAGCCGCCCGGATCGCCTTCAATGAGGCCGGGGCACAAAGGCCCCGGAAAGCCCAAGGAGCAGGATGCGCTTGCCATGCGTCGCGAGCCTTCAATGAGGCCGGGGCACAAAGGCCCCGGAAAGCCCGGCCCTAGTCCAGCGCGGAAATCGAGAGAGCGCCCCCTTCAATGAGGCCGGGGCACAAAGGCCCCGGAAAGCCCCTCATATTACAAGCCATTGCTTATGAACGCAAGTCGTCTCGGTTTTCGAGCGGGCTCGTAATTTGGGCGGATTTGTGATCCGAGCGTCTGGAGGCGATGCTTCACGATGTCAAATAGCCTAGTAAAATTAATGTTGTATCCGGATTCGAGCGATCCCCGGGTCGCCTGCGTCGCTCCACCGCTCGAAATGGCGAGGCGGGATCGGAGCCTGCTCCAAACCTATTATATCACGATTGCTTGTCTTTTGATTCTGGAGAAGGTCTTACCGATACTCTGGACGACCAGCTCGGTCTTGTCGATCGGCCCGATGTCGATCACTAAGACGTGATCCTCGCCCGCCTTGACCAGTTCACGCAGCCGGGTTTCCAGTTCGGCGCGTCGCCGCCGTGAAAGACGGCACTGAAAGACCGAAAGTTGAAGCCATTCGCCGAAGCCGTTCATCGTCTTGAAAACGCGCCGCCACCGCCGCTGGTCGGAGATGTCGTAAGTAACGATGTAGGTTCTCTCATCGCTCATGCCGCCAGCTCCTCACCTCGGCAAATAGTGGGGATAACGAGCAAGCTCGCCTAGGAAATGGCGGCTCAGCAGCCGTGCCTGCAACGTTAGCAGCCTGCGCATGCTGAGCCGATAACCGAATAGCGGATGGCTCGTCTCCTGCGACAGACGCCGCTCGAACGCGCCGACGAAGCGCCGCCGCCCGGCCGATGTCAACGCCGTGCCGGTAGCGCCGGACACGAAGTCGCTCGGTTTCACCTCGCCCGTGTTTATCGCCGACAGCACGACCGAATCGGCGATGATCGGGCGGAATGGCTCCATGATGTCGAGCGCCAGCGCCGGGCGACCGTAGCGCGGCTCGTGGAACATCCCGCGATAGGGATCGAGGCCGACGGAGGCGATCGCCACTGTCAGATGGCGGGTCAGCATTGCGTAGGCCAGCGACAGCATGGCGTTCACCGGGTCGCGTGGCGGTCGCCGGTTGCGGGTTTCGAAGTAGAAGGGCTCTAGCGCACCGCAACCTCCAGACTCGGGCGGTGTCAGCAACTCCGCGAATGCCCGGAAATAGATTGCCGCCGCGTCACCTTCGTGCCCTAGAAGCTGGTCCAGCCTAGTGGCGGTGCCCGCCGCTCGGCGCGCCACCTGGAGCCGAGTGAGCGCGGTCTTGCGCGTATTCGCATCGCCGCGCCAGTTACGTCGCAGAATGGTACGCTGGTTGACGATCTTAGCGAGAACCAAATCGCGAGCGAAGCGCAGACGGGCGCCATCGTCAAAGCTCGCGCGGTATTGCGCCGTGCGGACCTCCACGTTGCGATGGCCGATGCCCTGGGCGAGCCCCCGAAACCATCCGCCGTGGCTGTGGAAGGCAACCGGAATCTCGCGTTCCATGAGGGCATTGAGGGCCGGCGTCGTTATCGAGACATTACCAAACAGGGCGAGGTCCGATAGCTCGTTCAACCTTACCGTCACATCGCCTTGCTCCTCGTCGCTGATCTTGAGCGTGTCTCCTTGCTTGCTGATGCGCGCCCGTTGCGACTGAACGACCAGGGGCAGCGCGTCGTCCTGGCCGACTGCGATCGGGCGCGGAGCAAGGTCGGAACCACCGAGCGCCCTCGTCTCGTCCGGCAGACAGACTGAGACGAGGGCGCAGCGCGGGCATTTGGGACTGTCCTGCAGAGGCGGTGGAATACGCCGCTGAGAAACGGTGAGCCTTAACCGGCTCACCGCGTCGCGCGCCCTCGCGCGCAGTTCCTCGGTGAACTCGACACGCACCCGCTCGCGGCTCTCGGCGTACCAGATCGCTCCTGCCGCAGCCCTGTAGCCATGTTCCTCGAGAAGCAGAGCCTGAAGACAGACCTGAACGCGTTCCGGCTCGTAAGCACCTTGAGCGACATGTGGGCGCTTTCCACGCTTGTAGTCAACAGGGGTCACAGCGTCGCCGTCGACCTCGGCGATGTCGATTTTGGCGATGACACCAAGCCGCTCCGAAGACAAAGTGATTGATCGGGTAGTGATTTTCTCGCCGTCGATGTCCTGTGACCCCGGTCCAGACAGAGGAGCACCGGCCCTATCAACACGAGCGTGGATGCGCCGCCCGTCTACCGTGTCGGCGGTCTCCACCCACTCCGCCTGACTCCACATCAGATAGGCGAGGCGTGGACAGTAGACGAACTCGTTGACCATCCGCGCCGGCACGAGGGGAGTCGCGCCGGTCGCCGGCGGCGCCGGGAGATGCAGGTCGAGTTGTTCGGTACTCATGAGAAGGGTCCACACGGGTGTTATTCTAGCATGGTGAAGAAGAAATTACTTATTATCAACGAGTCAAGGGGTTCTAGATCGTGTCGTGATGCGGTGATTTTCTGCGAGATCCGGTGGTCTGCCGTGTTGTCGGCTCCATCTGTGGCGTTGCTGTGAGATCAGGGGATACTCCAACCCACAAATTGTGGTATAATTGGATATAAACACACTAGATCAGGAGTATCCCGAGGCCGGTATCGCTGTTACCTTCCGCCGCGTCCGGCTCGTTGTCCGATGACGCGCCCACGCCGGATGTCGAACTTGTTTTCGCCGAGAGTCCGACCCAGATTTCGACCCTGTGTCGGGAGCCGTTGAAGGCCAGCGATGTTTCCTGGAGTTTCGCGGCTTTTGATACGCAGCTCAAAACGACATTGAATGACGTGGGCTGCTGCGTTCTGGCCAAGGAGATCGATGATCGTCCTGCCGATCCTGACACCCTTGAACGGGACGGCCGGGTTTATCGACGTGTTGCTCCGACCCGACACACGATCATGTCGTCCCTGGGTCCGGTCTCGTATCTGCGGCCGCGCTATCGCTGTTCAGGCATGTCGACATCGCTTGGTCCGGTTGATGAGAGCCTGGGTCTTGTCGCGGATTATCCGACCGGCCCGGCGGCGGAGATCGGACCTTTCATGATGGGGTAATGCACGCTGCGCGACTGTGTCGATATCCTTGAGTGTCTGACCTAAAATTGGTTAGGGATTGTCTGAACAAGTCGGTTTTTTCGGGTATACGGGTGTCGTGGCCCGTGGATGAAACGCCAGAGCCCATCGGGGACGTGTTGTCGTGCCAGGAAATGGGGATTTCGATGCCCGAGTCGACCGTCCCCGCCGCCTTGCGGCGGTTGCGGACGGACTCCCCCCACGTCAGGCGGTGGCGTCGCGCCCCGCGATGAGCAGATTGGTGAACCCGAGCAGCACGGCGATGGTTGCGTGTTCTTCGCCAGCCCCCGATAGCGCACCTTCGCGTAGCCGAAGTGGCGCTTCACATACAGGAACGGATGTTCCACCTTGGCCCGAACCGACGCCTTGCGCCTCTCCGACGCCGGGCCCGCCTTGTCCAGCCCCCGGCGCTTGCCGGGCTTCATCGCCACATCCCAGTCCACGTCCGTGTCCCGGTTCTCCGCGCGCTTGTCCACCCCCTGATAGCCCGCGTCACCCCACACCTGCTCCTCGCCCCCGTGCAACAGCGCGTGCGCCGTCGCCACATCCGAGACGTTCGCTGGCGTCGTCTCCACGCTGTGCGTCAAGCCCGACTGCGCATCCACCCCGATGTGCGCCTTCATTCCGAAATGCCACTGATTGCCCTTCTTCGTCTGATGCATCTCCGGGTCCCGCTCGCCCTTGCGGTTCTTCGTCGACGACGGCGCGGCAATGAGACTCGCGTCCACGATCGTCCCCTTGCTCAAGCGGTGTCCGAGAGAGGCCAGATGTGCGTTGATCTCCTCGAACAGCGTCTCACCCAGACCGTGCGTCTCCAGCAAGTGGCGGAAATGCAGGATCGTCGTCTCGTCAGGCAGCGCACCCGAGAGGCGCAGCCCCACAAACCGCCGTACCGACTTCACCTCGTAGAGCAGGTCCTCCATCCCAGGGTCGCTCAGATTGTAGAACAGCTGCAACCCAGTGCACCCGCAGCATCACGCTCAGCGGATAAGGCCGCCGACCGCGACCGGCCTTCGGGTAGAACGGCTCGATGCGGGCCTCCAGCCGCTCCCAGGGAACCAGCCCGTCCATCGTCTCGAGAAAGACCTCGCGCCGCGTCCGACGCTTCTTCAGGTCGTGCTCCAGCTCCGCAGACATCGCTTGCTCCATGGCTCGCACTCCACTCCGTCACCAAGAAACCAATTGTGACAGAGCCGACTTGTTCAGACAATCCTTAGTGTTTGAATCATAATGATATCAATTCGTGACAGTGACCTGCATGCGTCCGAGGCGGCGCATGCAGGTCACGGCTTAGAGCCAGCAGGAGCCAAGCGAGGGAGCTGGCGATGGATCGCTCGAAGTCTCTGGAGAGGCGCCGACAGCGGCGCAGCCATCCGAAGGTGCGTTCGACCACCCAGCGCCGGGACATGACGATGATCCCCTTGGTATCCCTGGGTTTTCCGATGACCTCCACAGGGATCGGGCCATTCGCTTCCTTGAGCGCGCTTGCCAGCTTGTCGCTGCCATAGGCGCCGTCGGCAAACACGATCTGCACCGTGTTCTGACCGGCCTGCAACGCCAGCAACAAGGGAAGCGCGCCATCCCGGTCCTGGATGTGCGCCGGATGGACCTGGGCGGCAAGCATGTTGCCGTCGACGTCGACGGCAAGGTGACGCTTGCGGCCTTTGATCGTCTTGCCGGCATCGTCGCCGCATTCCTCGCTGCCCGCTTCGACCGTCGGCACGCTCTGACTGTCGATGACGGCCGCGCTCGGGTCCGCACTGCGCCCCGACCGGAGCCGCTCGAGCGTCGTAAAACGGGCGCAAACCTGCTCCAGGACCCCGACCGGGACCACGCGTCGAAATAGGTCTGAACTGTCGTAAACACCGGAAAATCCTTCGGTAATGCCCGCCAACTACACCCTGTCCAGAGCATGTAGGCGATCGCGTTCACCACGTCGCGCAGGTCCGCCTGACGGGGACGACCAAGCCGGCGCGACGATGGAAGAAGCGGGTCCAGCAAGACCCACTCGGCATCGGTCAGATCGCTTTCGTAACGCTCCGTCTTACGGCTATACTGCTTCCGGGTGGTCTCGTTCCAAGGCATGATGTGCCCCCATGGTGTGAGTGTTCACCCACCAAGATACACCATGCAAGACCACCCAACCAATTTTAGGTCAGGCTCTGAGAGAGTTGGCGGCATGAGACCGTCTGTCAGCATGCTTCAGCGTCTGATGGTCGGGGTCCATGAGACTTGGGAGTCGATCCGCGAACCGGTTCTGTCCGGTCTCCGGGCCGAGGCGGGCATTCCGGCGGCGACGCGGAGCGTGACGGTGTCGCTGGACGGCATCATGGTGCCGCTTCAGCCGCGGGCCCGGTCGCATCCGGACGCGGCCTGGCGGGAGGCGTGCTGTGATACGGTCGGATTTTACGACAGAGTCGGTAATCAATTGAAGATGGAGCTTCTTGCAAAATTGCCGGTCGGGTCGGCAGTTTTGCAAAAAGCTCCGATAGAAAGACGCTCCGGGCCGATCAAGCTCGTGTGCACGAAAAACCGCGCCAGCTACGAATATCGTATGGTGGAGTATGTTGACGATATCGTCCTGATGAATGAGATCGTCGATAACACGCCGGGCAAAGACAGTCTGCGTGATGATCTACCTTCGGCAATCGCTCGATCTGAAACGGGTGGATAACAACCTTGGCGCCGACAGCCCGGAGATCGGGCAATCCGGCACGCATCAGGATGCAGCGCCTGGCGCCCCGGGGTTGGGACGCTTGGTTCGGGATGGGTTCGACCAGACATCCAGCCGGGTCAGGGGCGTCGAGCTTGATAGCCATACTCTGCGGCCGCGTCGGCAACATGATGCCAGAGGCTCCGGGCGTAGCCGCGGGCGGCGTAAAGATCGAAGACATCGATGTCGCGGCAGTCGATCAGGGCAGGGATATGAAACAACGCCGTTTGCGCGCAGGAGTCCGGCGCTGTACCCCGTGGATGCCAGTCAAGCGAACTGCCCTTCATCAGGACCGATCGCGCCGACCGTCCGGAAATCCGGATGACCGCACGGCCATGTGACAGATCGACGACTGCCGCTTCGGTCGCAAACACAGGGTCGAAGCCGGACACCGCCGGTGAGCCGTTGTCAGGCATGACCGACAGCCACCTGTTCGGACCGGTCCAGAGGATGCGTTGCCGATCGTCGCCGCAACTTCTGTTGGAATTCTCGTCAGGCCGCATGCCGAACGCGTCGAACACGGCATTGAGCATTGCGGCAACCTGGTCCGTTCGGGCTTCGATCTGCACGATCGAAAGCGGATGGCGCTCGGTGAACGTCACACCGCAACCGCGATAATCGCCAGTCCCGTAAGTGCCGGGCGCCATCGCCTCGGAGAGAGCGGACAACCGGACTGGCGCACTGCGATGCTCCATATCAGCCATGGAGCCGCTCCCCGTCCTTGTCCCAGAATACCGGATCGACAACGCGAACCTCGATAGCTTCGTTCCGCAGCGGGAACATTGACCAGAGGGTGTCGCCTTCGCGGCGCCGGCCGCCGGCGACCAGCCCGAGAGCAATCGGATGGCCAAGAGTTGGGCTCAGATAGGCCGAAGACGATACATGACCGAGTTTCGGCACGGGCAGCTGCGCGGTCCGGTCGGCGACGAGAATGGCGCCCGCGCGCGGTCGTGAGACGCCGTCAACCGGAACCAGGCCTACGAGCGCAGGACGCTCCGGATCGACCAGACCCTCCCGTTCCATCATGCGCCTACCGATATACTCCTTGCCCGCCCCTGCCATGCGGCCAAGCCCGAGATCGGCAGCTGTCGTCCGGCCGTCGAGTTCACCGCCCGCGACATGGCCTTTTTCAATTCGCATGATTCCCATTGCTTCGGTACCGTAAGGAACGATGCAGTGGTCTGCGCCGGCTTCCATGATCCGGTGCCAGACGGCCTGACCATGATCTGCCTCGACGTAGATTTCGTAGGCGCGTTCGCCCGAGAAACTGATACGGAAAATGCGGGCGAACCGGTCGGTGATCGTGGTTTCGCGCACGCTCATGAACGGTAACGCGGCATCCGAGACGTCAAGGTCGTCGACGACAGCAGCGAGGACATCCCGGCTGCGAGGGCCTGCAAGCGCCATCGCCGCCCATTGTTCGGTGATCGACGTCACCTTGACATCGAGATCCGGCCAGTGGATCTGCAGATATTCCTCAAGATGACTGAGAACCGGTCCGGCATTGGCTGTGGTGGTGGTCATGAAATAATGACAATCGCCAAGCCGTGACGTGGTGCCGTCGTCGAACACCATGCCGTCCTCGCGCAGCATGAGGCCGTAGCGGGCGCGGCCGACCGGCAGGGTTTTCCAGCCATTCGTATAAATCCGGTTCAGGAATTCGGCGGCGTCACAGCCCTGAATGTCGATCTTTCCCAGTGTCGAAACATCCACCAGACCGACACCGTTGCGGGTTTCCCTGACTTCCCGGGTCACGGCGCGGTCCATGCCGGCCCGGTCGTCGGCTTCGCCTTCGCGAAGATAATATTGGGGACGCAGCCAGTGTTCGGCCTCGACGAGGACCGCACCATTGGCAACATGCCAGTCGTGAATCGCCGAATACCGGGTCGGCACGAAATTCCGGCCCGTATCCCGTCCGGCAAAAGCGGCGATCGCGACCGGGGTGTAAGGAGGGCGAAACGTCGTCGTGCCGACATCCGGGATTGTGACGTTGCGGGCTTCCGCCATAATCGCCAGGCCGTTGACGTTACTGGTCCGGCCCTGGTCCGCGCCCATGCCCAGTGTCGTGTAGCGTTTCAGATGTTCTACCGAAACATACCCTTCCGTATGTGCAAGTTCAATATCGCTGGCTGTCACGTCATCTTGCAGGTCGACGAATTTCTTGCCCTTTCCGGGTACTTGCCAACAGGCTTGCAGCGGTCCGCTGGTTGGCTCGTCGGTTCGCGGCAGATCGATGGCGGGCACTGCAAACCCGGTTTCCGCGGCGGCCCGGGCTCCGGCTGCAGCGCCCTCCTGCAGGGCATCGGCGAGACTGAAGGCGCCGCGCGCCGCGCCAGCGAAGACCTTGCCTCTGCCGGACGGGCCCGGAGTGAAGGCGGCGATAGCCGGATCGTAAACCGGCCTTGCTCCGGCGTGGCTGTGCAGATGAATATTCGGACTCCAGCCGCCCGAGATCGCCAACAGGTCACAGGACACATGCATGGCTGCGCCGCCGGCCCCTGTGAGCGGCGTCACATCAACCCCAGTGAGTCCGAGATAGCCATGCGTGGCTGTCACCGCGGCGCCGCAAAGACATTCGATTCCGAGGGCCTCGATCTGCTGTCTGAGATCCCCCTGGCCGCCGGAACGGACATCGACGACGACCCGGACCTCGATGCTGGCCCGCACCAGATCAAGCGCCGTGCGATAGGCATCGTCGTTATTGGTAAAGACAACTGCGCGCCGCCCGGGTTGCACGGCAAAGCGGTTCACATAAGTTCGCGCTGCCGCTGCCAGCATCACCCCTGGCCGGTCGTTTCCGGCGAAGACCAGCGGCCGTTCGGTCGCCCCGGCTGCGAGCACGATCTCGGCCGCCCGGATGGTCCAGTGCCGTTGACGAACCGCGTTGGCGGGAGGAACTGGAACATGGTCGGTGACCCGCTCGATACCGGCGACAACGTTGCCGTCGAAAACCCCGTAGCCGGTTGTCCGTGTGAGGATCGTGACATTATCCTGATCTTCGAGTTCGTTGACCACCTGCTCAGCCCACGCCATTGCGGGACGGTGGTTGAGGGTCTCGCGCTCGGCCCGCAGGCGTCCGCCGGCGCGGTCGCCCTCATCCAGCACGATGACCCTGGCGCCAGACCGGCCGGCGGTCAGCGCGGCGGCAAGCCCGGCCGGACCGCCGCCAACCACCAGAACGTCACAATGGGCATGCATGCGGTCATACCGGTCAGGGTCAGTCTCATAGGTACCTGTTCCCATTCCGGCGGCCCGGCGCACGAACCGCTCGTAGAAATGCCAGCCGGGAAACCCCATGAAGGTTTTGTAATAGAAGCCGGCAACAAAAATCGGCGATGCGAGAGCGTTGAGTTGCATCACGTCGAAAATCAGGTTTGGCCACCGGTTCTGGCTGCGCGCCTCCAATCCTGCATGCAGTTCGACCATGGTCGCGCGGGTGTTCGGTTCGTGGCGTCCGCCGCTCCGTAATGCAACCAGCGCATTCGGTTCTTCCGATCCAGCCGAGTAGATGCCGCGCGGTCGATGATATTTGAAGCTGCGGCCGATCAGACGAACCCCATTGGCGAGCAGTGCGGAGGCTAGCGTGTCACCGACATGGCCGATATGGGATTTTCCGTCGAAGGTGAACCGGACAGGGGCCAAACGGTCGATCTCACCGCCCTCGGCCAGCCGAAACGGCTGATTTGCAGAGCGGGCGAAGATCACGGCACGGCTCGGACTGACGTGGACGGATCGTTGACGTCAAGGTCATCACCTGGCCGCCCGACGGCTAAAACCTCGTGCGTCAGCGTATCGCGGAAGACCTTGAGAAAGCTGCGGCATCCCGATACGTGCTGCCAGAATTCAAGATGCGGGCCGCGGGGATTGTCACGAAGGTAGACGAAGTCGTGCCAGTCTTCGGCTGACGCCGCGGCCGGGTCGTCGGGTCGGACCCGGTTGGCATCACCGATATAGTTGAACTCGGAGTGATCACGCAGACCGCACCAGGGACAATTGATCCGGATCATCACAACAACTCCTAATGCCGATTCGGGTAGGGGCCGGTCCCGCGTTCGTCGATCGTGCGGCCGCGGGCAAACCGGTCGAGGCTGTGGTTGGCGATCAGATCATGCGGTTCGTCATTGGCGATGGTATGGGCGAAGACCCAACCGGAGCCGGGCGTCGCCTTGAACCCTTCATAACACCAGCCACAACTGAGATAGAGATTGTCGATTGGGGATTTGCCAACGATCGGGCTGCCATCCATCGACATGTCGACCAGACCGCCCCAATGGCGCAGTACACGCAAGCGGGACAAGCCCGGAATCATCGCCATGCCGGCGCTGATGACGTGTTCTATTGCGGGGAGGTTCCCACGCTGGGCGTAGGAATTGTACATGTCGATGTCACCGCCGAAAACCAGACCGCCCTTGTCGGACTGGCTGATGTAAAAATGCCCGACGCCGTATGTGACGACATGATCGATCAGGGGTTTCAGCGGTTCGGTCACGAAGGCCTGCAGGACATGACTTTCGATCGGCAGCCTGATGCCGAGTCTGGCAGCAAGAAGCCCGGTGTTGCCGGCAACTGCAAGGCCGACTTTGCCGCACCCGATCACGCCGCGCGTGGTCTCGACGGCGGTCACCCGGTTTCCGCTCTGCTTAAACCCGAGAACCTCGCAGTTTTGAATGATGTCGACTCCGAGGCGGTCGGCGCCGCGCGCGAAGCCCCACGCGACGGCGTCGTGCCGTGCCGTGCCGCCACGCGGCTGTATCAGGGCGCCGTAGATCGGAAACCGCGCTTCACGGCTGTAGTCGAGATACGGGAGTAGTTTACGGACTTGTGCTTGGTCGAGAAGTTCGCCGTCGATGCCGTTCAGCTGCATCGAGTTGCCGCGCCGGGCAAACATGTCCATCTGGGCATCGGAATGCGCAAGATTGATGACGCCGCGCTGACTGAACATGATATTGAAGTTTAATTCATGGCTCAACTGCTCCCAGAGCTTCAAAGACATCTCGAGAAACAGCGCGTTCTCGTCGAGCATGTAGTTCGAGCGTACGATCGTCGTGTTGCGTCCGGTGTTTCCGCCGCCAAGCCAGCCTTTTTCGAGGACCGCGATATTGCGGAGGCCGTAGCTTTTGGCGAGATAGAAGGCGCTGGCAAGGCCGTGACCGCCGCCGCCGACGATAATGACATCGTAATGTTTGCGTGGTTCCGGATCGCGCCAGGCCCGACGCCAGTTCGCGTGCCCGGTCAGAGAATTGCCAATCAGGCTGAAGATCGAATATTCGGCCATGATCACACAGTCTTGCGCATCCGACGCGGCGTCGGGCGGCGATGCCGCCTGTCAATGATTGTCACCGAGCATCCTTCCATTGTTGACCCGTCTTGCAAGGCTGCCATTCCGCGTTCCGCGGCGAAGACATGGCGAACGATATCGTTCGCGCGGCCCTCCCGCAATGCCGTCCGGGCACCGGATCCCGTCACGCCATTGGCCTATACGCGACCCCGGCCTCGGAATGCAAGACCGTGCGGTGTTGCAGCCCTGCCCGATACGGTGGCCTGCGGTCATGACGGGCCGGAGCTTGGTCAGCGGTCTGATTGTTGCCAGGTGACACTGACGTCATCCTGCAACGCTATCGCGATCAGGTGAAACGGGGCGGGCGCGGGAAACCGGTCGGAACA
This sequence comes from Thalassobaculaceae bacterium, assembly GCA_963422445.2. Classification (GTDB taxonomy): domain Bacteria; phylum Pseudomonadota; class Alphaproteobacteria; order Thalassobaculales; family Thalassobaculaceae. The sequence continues at coordinate 4,524,276 of OY729512.2, read as the reverse complement.
TCGCGTCCGGTCGTACCGCGCTTGCCGGTCCATTTCGAGAGATTGCCTTCGGTGCGCTGGCGGCCGCCGGTCAGGCGCCATGTGATACCGTCCGTCGCATCGAACACCTTGATATCAGCCAGTTTACTGTCGGGATAGCGTTGCAGGATGACACCCTTGCCCTTTGTGAGGCTCGGAATTTCTTCCAGCGGGAACACCAGAAGCTTGCGGTTGCGGCCGACGACCGCGACCGTGTCGCGATCGGCGTGCACGCAGATCGTCGCTCTCGCGCCCGGTCCCGGGGTCATCACCTGCCGTCCGGTCTTTGTCTGGGCCACGACATCGTCGGATGCAACCACGAAGCCCCGCCCGTCATCGGAGGAGAGCAGGAATCGCAACCCGGGAGCATGCAGGACCAGGGCTGCCACATCGTGATCGTCGGCCAGATCAATCATGAGGCGCAGCGGTTCACCATGCCCGCGTCCGCGCGGCAGTTTATCAGCCGGCAGCGTAAAGAAACGGCCGTTCGATGCGAAGAGGAGAAGCCGGTCGGTTGTCTGGGCCTGTAACAGGAACCGCGGCCCGTCGCCATCCTTGAATTTGAGCGCCGAATCGTCCCTGAGATGGCCCTTGACGGCACGGATCCAGCCTTTCTCGGAACAGATGATAGTGATCGGCTCGCGCTCGACCACGGCTTCGGCCGGAAGGGTGAACTGATCCGGCGCGTCGCCGATCTCGGTTCGCCGGCGGCCAAGTTTGGTGTTCTTGCCGAATTGTTTGCGCCAGTTACCGATTTCGTGCCCGATGATTTTCCAGCACCGGGGCTCATCCTGCAGCAGCGCCTCAAGATCCTTCTGCTCCGCTGTCAGTTCGTCGTGTTCGCGGCGGATTTCGATCTCCTCAAGACGGCGCAATGCTCGCAGGCGCATATTGAGGATGGCCTCGGCCTGGATTTCGGAAAGATCCCATCGCAGTATCATTTCGGCCTTCGGATCATCGTTCTCCCGGATGATTGCGATAACCTCGTCGATATTCAGATAGGCAACGAGATATCCGGCGAGTACTTCGAGCCGGTGTTCGATCTTGCCGAGCCGGTGTTTCGACCGGCGGATCAGGACGACGTATCGATGATCGAGAAACGCTCGCAGTGCATCACGCAGGGGCATGACGCGCGGCGTGTGGGTGGCATCGAGCACGTTCAGATTCAGCGAGATACGCTCTTCGAGCTTGGAAATCCTAAACAGGCTTTCCATAAGGACTACCGGGTCGACATTACGGCTTTTCGGTTCGAGGACCAGGCGCAGATCCTCGGCCGATTCGTCCTGGATATCGCCCAGCAGGGTCGCCTTCCGCGATTCCATGAGTTCGGCGAGTTTTTCGACCAGTTGCGACTTCTTGACTTGGTACGGGATCTCGGTGACGGCGATGCGATAGGTGCCGGATCGGCCTTTTTCGACCTGCCACCGGGCTCTCAGACGGAAACTGCCACGGCCAGTCCGGTAGGATTCGATAACAGATTCGCGCGGCTCGACAAGAACGCCGCCGGTCGGGAAATCGGGACCGGGAACCAGGTTGACCAGGGTTTCGACCGCCGCGTTCGGGTGTTTGACCAGATGCAACAGGGCGGCGCAGATCTCGTCGACGTTATGCGGCGGGATCGAGGTCGCCATACCGACGGCGATCCCTTGGGAGCCATTGGCCAGCAGGTTGGGAAAGGCGGCGGGCAGGACCACCGGTTCCTCGCCCTCGCCGTCATAGGTATCGCGGAAGTCGACTGCATCCTGGTCGATGCCGTCTAGAAGCAGTTCGGCTACGGCGGTCAGGCGCGCCTCGGTGTAACGCATGGCCGCAGCGTTATCGCCGTCGATGTTCCCGAAATTGCCCTGACCATCGACCAGCGGATAGCGTTGCGCAAAATCCTGCGCGAGGCGAACCATCGCGTCATAGATGGCGACATCGCCATGGGGGTGGAACTTGCCCATGACATCGCCGACGACGCGGGCGGATTTCTTGAAGGCTTCATTCGGTGCCAACCGCAGTTGGCGCATGGCATAAAGCAGACGGCGATGGACCGGTTTCAGACCGTCGCGGACATCCGGCAGCGAGCGCGCCATAATCGTCGAGAGCGCATAGGCGAGGTAGCGTTCGCTCAACGCGTCGGCGAGCCGGGTTTCCTGAATATCAGCCGATAGCATCGTCATTCGATCCTCCAGTCCCCAACATATAGACTAAATCCTGCTGACGAGGTCAACCGCTTGCGCGATTCTAGACTATGGTCAGGAGGAATCATGTTAGGTGTCGCGACAAGGTCCGGCGGCATCGCCGGCGGGTTGTGATGTCTGCGTCACGCATGATCACCGGCATTGCACGAATGGTCTGGCGTCGGTGCTCAGGCGTGGATGTCAACGCATGTCGGCCGGATAGCTGTGGTCAAATTCAGTATCCCGGGTCGGGCGGTACCAGGGTTGCATGGCGCCCATCGGTTCGCGACAGGATGGACTGGCGGGCCCGATCCGGTTCAGGCCGAGGCTGCAACGCTTGTGAGCCGGTCGAGACCGGCGGCGAGATCCGCGATCAGATCGTCGATATCCTCGAGGCCGGCATGGACCCGCAGCAGTTGACCCGGTTCGTCCCATGTCGTTGCCGTCCGGTAGGTTCGCGGGTCGGCCGGAACGATCAGGCTTTCGAAACCGCCCCAACTCGCGCCCATGCCGTAGAGTTCGAGTCCGTCCAGCATCGCGGCGAGGGCCGGGCGCGGGTATCCGTCCTGCAACACGAAGGAAAACAGGCCGCTGGCTCCGGTAAAGTCACGTTTCCAGATTGCGTGGCCGGGGTCGTCGGAGAGTCCGGGATGAAGGACCCGCTTGACTTCGGGTCGGGTTTTCAGCCAATTGGCGAGGGCGAATCCGTTTGCCTGATTCTGCGCCATCCTGACGGCGGCGGTCCGCAATCCGCGTTGCGCAAGATAAAGGTCGTCCGGACCGCATGAATCGCCATTCATTTTCGCCATGTCACGGACAGCCGCGGCCCAGTCTTCGTTGGCGACGATGATGCCCATCATCACGTCGGAATGGCCGCAGATATATTTGGTTACGGCTTCGATGACGATGTCGACGCCATGGGCCAGGGGGTCGAAATACAGAGCGCTGGCCCAGGTGTTGTCCATGAGGAGGGCGGCGTCGCGGGCATGGGCGGCTTCGGCGAGAGCCGGAATATCGGACATTTCGAAGGTCTGGGATCCGGGTGCTTCGGCGTAGACAGCGACAGTGTTGTCCTGAAACAGGGAGCCGATTTTGCGGCCGATGCCGGGATCGAAGAAAGTTGTCTCGACCCCGAATCGTTCCAGGAACTGATTGGCGAATCGTCGCGCCGGACCGTAGACGTTGTCGGTCATCAGGATGTGGTCGCCTGATCGCACGCAGGTGAGCAGACCGTTGGTGACCGCCGCCAGACCGGAGGACACCGCGACGGTGCCGGCAGCTCCATAAAGTTCGGATACCGCCTCCTCGAAGGCCCGGCTGGTCGGGGTGCCGGCGCGTCCGTATCTGTAACCGGTCCAGTCGGGACGGCGCGCAGCCTCGAACTTGTCGAGCGAGGACTGCAGGATTGTGGAGGCGTGATAGACGGGCGGATTGACAACACCGTGATTGTCATGCGGCTGCCTGCCGGCATGGGCAATTCGGGTCCGCACGGCGTGTGTGCGTGATCGGGGCATAGCGGTACATTCATCCTTTGTCGGGCAGTCCGGTGCTGGTCGGCTCGTCGGCCGGACATCGGGGCGGCCGAAGACTGCCACGATTCCGCCAGGATGTCATGGCTTCACTGCGCGCTGGACCCTAACGACCGCTGGGCAACCGAAAACATCTTCCCTGATGGCGAGGTTTCCGCAAGTCTGGCCGGGTGTGGAGGGGTTGGCTTTGCAAATCTTGTTGTCGGCTCAGGGTAACGGGGCCTGGCGGGTGCCAGGCATTGACAGAAATGGCAATCGGACTGGTCGGATTGCCAGATTGAGTTTGGCTCGACATCTCGTGTCGTTTCCTGGTGAGCGTCATCGTGGGCTTGGGGTGGATATTGATGGCATGCGCCCGGCAGATGTCACCGGACTCTAGTGTATTGATTCCAACGTTTAGACCCCCTTTTTTCTTGCGGCGATGATGGTATCGGGATCGGCGGTCCAGACGAAGGGCCTGGCTTCGGTGGTGTTGTGTTCGTCGATGACGTGGCGGATGGCGTCCTGGAGTTCGCATACGGAGCGGAAGACGCCGTATTTGAGACGGCGTCGTGTCGCTTGGCGAAGACGCCTTCGAGCGCGTTCAGTCACGCGCTCGATGTGGGGGTGACGTGGACGGTCCAGCGCGGATGGCGTGCGAGCCAGACCCGGACGTCCTTGTGCTTGTGAGTGGCGTCGTTGTCGAGGATGGCATGGACCGGGACGCCGGCGGGTATCGTGCGCGCGATGTGGTTGCGGAATCTCGGGAACTCCTGGTGGCGATGCCGACTGGCGTGCTGGCCGATGACCGTGCTGTCGAGTACGGTCAGAACGGCAAACAGCGTCGTCGTGCCGTTGCGCTTGTAATCATGTGTCATGGTGGCGCCGCGGCCTTTCTTCAGCGGCAGGCCGGGCTGTGTGCGGTCGCGTGCCTGACTGTGCGACGTGTCAATCGACAGCACGACCGCGTGAGCCGGCGGCGCAACGGAGAGGCCGAGGATATCGGTCAGCTTCTCGACGAAGGCGGGATCGTTCGAAAGCTTGAACTGCCGCCAGCGGTGCGGCATCAGGCCATGCGCCTGCCAGACCGTCCAGATCTTCGAAGCGGCACCCCCACAGCCTTCGCCATCGCCCGCAGCGTCCAGTGGGTCGCCGCGTGAGGCGGCGAGGTGTGGGTCAACTCTACGATCTTCGCCACCGGCTCAGGAGCCGGAGGCGTCTTGCCCGGCGGACGCGTCCTGTCCCGCAGAAGTCCGTCCACACCTTCGTCCATAGAAGTGGTCCTGCCAGCGCCGGACACTGTTCTTCTCGCCTTGCCGGTCTCTCTCATGATGGCCATCCTGCCGAGCCCGTCGTCGCTCAGAAGAACGATGCGCGCCCGCCAGACGTGCTTCTGCGGGCGCTTCGGGTCCGAGACAACCGTTTCAAGGCGACGCCGGTCGCCTGAAGTGAGCGTGAATGAAACACCAGGGCGTATCCTGCAGACTTCCGTGATCGACAAATCAGAAGAACACAATAATGGATACTGCTTATGCACGTGGCTCCGGTGAAACGCACATGTAGCGTTTGGCGTGCCGGGAATAGTCGACATCGGGGGCAACATCGTGTGCCACCGGAGCCACGTGCATAAGCGGTTAATGGATATATCTATAACGATCAATCCACTAGCGAAACTGAGTGATCCCAGACACCAGACCTTCGGATTGTCGCGGATCCATCACAGATCTCATTTTGAACGAAGTGGCCTTAGGGATTGTCTGAACAAGTCGGTTTTGGCACAATTGGTTTTTTGGTGACGGAGTGGAATGCGAGTCATGGAGCAAGCGATGTCTGCGGAGCTGGAGCACGACCTGAAGACGCGTCGGACGCGGCGCGAGGTCTTTCTCGAGACGATGGACGGGCTGGTTCCCTGGGAGCGACTGGAGGCCCGCATCGAGCCGTTCTACCCGAAGGCCGGTCGCGGTCGGCGGCCTTATCCGCTGAGCGTGATGCTGCGGGTGCACAGCGTTGCAGCTGTTCTACAATCTGAGCGACCTTGGGATGGAGGACCTGCTCTACGAGGTGGAGTCGGTACGGCGGTTTGTGGGGTTGCGCCTCTCGGGTGCGCTGCCTGACGAGACGACGATCCTGCATTTCCGCCACTTGCTGGAGACGCATGGTCTGGGTGAGACGCTGTTCGAGGAGATCAACGCACATCTGGCCTCTCTCGGACACCGCTTGAGCAAGGGGACGATCGTGGACGCGAGTCTCATTGCCGCGCCGTCGTCGACGAAGAACCGCAAGGGCGAGCGGGACCCGGAGATGCATCAGACGAAGAAGGGCAATCAGTGGCATTTCGGGATGAAGGCGCACATCGGGGTGGATGCGCAGTCGGGCTTGACGCACAGCGTGGAGACGACGCCGGCGAATGTCTCGGATGTGGCGACGGCGCACGCGCTGTTGCACGGGGGCGAGGAGCAGGTGTGGGGTGACGCGGGCTATCAGGGGGTGGACAAGCGCGCGGAGAACCGGTACACGGACGTGGACTGGGAGGTGGCGATGAAGCCCGGCAAGCGCCGGGGGCTGGACAAGGCGGGCCCGGCGGCGGCGGAGAGGCGTCGGTTCGGGCCAAGGTGGAGCATCCGTTCCTGTATGTAAAGCGCCACTTCGGCTACGCGAAGGTGCGCTATCGGAGGCTGACGAAGACCACGCAACGCATCGCCGTGCTGCTCGGGCATCGAAATCTCCGTTTCCTAGCGCAACAACACGTCCGCGATGAGCTCTGGCGTTTCACCCACGGGCCACGCCACCCGTATACCCGGAAAAACGAGGTTGTTCAGACAATCCCTAGCGGGCCATGGGCTGGCTCGGCGAGACGCTTGGCGACGATGAAGCCGGCGACCGTTTCGATCGGCGCACCAAGGACTGGATCGAGGAGACCCTGTTCCATCGACGGCGCGACCTGTTCAGCGATCTCGATCTTGTGTTCTTCGATACCACATCGCTGTACTTCACTGGCGAGGGCGGCGAGAGCCTGGGCCAGTACGGCAAGAGCAAGGACCGTCGCAGCGATTGCAAGCAGATGGTGTTGGGGATGGTGCTCGACGGCGACGGACTGCCTGTGTGCAGCGAGATGTGGCCCGGCAACACCGCCGACGTGACGGCTGGACCTGGTGGCGGCACGCCTGCAGAAGCGCTTCGGGGTCCGCTCGGTGTGCCTTGTGGCCGACGCCGGGATGATCTCCAAGGACATGATCGCGGCGGTCGAGGCGCGGGGCTGGCAGTACATCCTCGGTGCCCGCCCGCGTCGGACGAAGGAGATCCGCGACACGGTTCTCGCTGACAGCTCAGCGTTCGAGACCATCGAGGTTGTCCGCCAGCGCCCGGATCCGATGGCCCTGGAGGTCAAGGACGTCACGGTTCCCCCGGGCAAGGATGGGGACGAGGCGCATCGCTATGTCGTGTGCCGCAATCCGGCCGAGGCGCGCAAGGACGCCGCGCCGCGCGCGCAGATCCTGGCCAGCCTGGAGACCAAGCTGCACAAGAAGGGGCCCAAGAGCATCGTCCCCAACCGGGGCTTCAAGCGCTACCTGAAGATCGACAGGGGTTCGGTCGCGATCGATCACGACAAGGCACGCGACGAAGAACGCTTCGACGGCATCCGGGTGTTGAGGACCAATACCTCCCTGACGGCCGTGGACCTCGCCCTGAGATACAAGCAGCTATGGATGGTGGAACAGGTGTTCCGAACCGCCAAGAGCCTGCTTGAGACCCGCCCGGTCTTCCACAAGACCGATGCCACGATCTGCGGCCATGTCTTCTGTTCGGTCCTCGCCCTGGTGCTGCAGAAGGAACTTCAGCGCCGCATGGAAGACGCCGGCATCGTGGCCGAGTGGGCGGACGTGCTGCGTGACCTCGAGGCGTTGACGGAAACCCGCATCGAGCACCATGGCAAGAGCTTCGCGGTTCGCAGCAAGACGGTCGGCGTCGCCGGCCGGATTGCTCAGTGCATCGGCGTGCGTTTGCCCAACACCGTGCGACAGATCGCCACAGGGAAGGAGGATACCGCGACGATCGGCGCCTGAACCGTCCTCAAAATCCCCGCAACAGGCCAAGGCGCCGAAATGTAGTGCCAAAACCTCCGTCGCGTCATCTAACCGACGAAATCAACTTAGCTTTCCCAAAACCACTGTAGAAGATGAGGCTAGGGCTATTCAAGCCCGAAGATTAACCGGCAGTGCCGTAATTCGGTTGGTAAATTTTCAGCGTCTCGATGACGTCCTCGCCGGTCTTCGAGAGCTTATCCGAGACGCAGCACTCATAGAAGGTCGGCGCGAAACCACCATGCGCTCCCGCGGATAATGCTCGCGGCTGGTCTTTGCCCCATAAGATAGAGCTCCTTGCAGCGCGGCGGGGGCAATGCGGCGGACTATCGGGCCGGTAAGGCTTACGTTCGCTACACCGCAAACGGGCCCGCTCGCGATTGGCCGTACTGCCCATAAGGGCTACCGCTTGTTCGCCAACGCTACTTGAGGCTCTTCTTATATCGTCGCGGGATTGGGGGACCAGGAGTTCTCCGCATCGTTTCCGACCCCTTTGAAGGATCGCGGCGGTCGATGCGTCCGCTCTGTCCACGTCCCAGGGTGTGTCAGCCAATTTCGCTCACCATTACGAAGCTGGTGAGCGCTGAGCGGAGGTTCTCCATGATCTCTGCCGTGAGGACACTCGGCTCTGGCAGATTGTCCAGATCCGTCACGGAAGCGTCCTTCAGCCAGAACGCGTTGAGGCTTGCCTTGTAGCGGCGAAGAATTTCCTCGCGCGATAGGCGCGCCATCGGCCGCCAGGGATTTCCTCGCTCCAGATTTCTTGCCGGACATGGCGGTTCTCGGGTGTGGTTCCACTGTGGTGTCCTCATTTGTTTTCTCTCGTTTACAGACCAAATTGTGAAAGTGACTTCGCTGTATGTTGTCAAAGCGCCGCTCGACCGGCGTTCAAATTTAGCATGAGATCACCGTGATGGCATCGGGGTTCCGGTGCGCAACAGGGCGATCCTGTGCCAGGTTCGCCCTGTTTTTCCCATGCCTGCCGATTATGTGATCGACCGCACGAATCGGGCCTTCACGGCGCATTGGCCCCGGATCGGCCGGCCAATGCGGCGCGGTGCGTTGTCGGTCGGGCGATCCTGGAGACAGCCGTCGCGTTGTGCGGGCGGCGGACACACCGGTGGTGTCGTGGTTTCGGAAGAGCGGTCTCGGTCGGAGGGGCGTGAAGAGCGCCTTCATGCCGTCCTTGCGTCGATAGCTGAAGGCGCACAGGCTTTCGGCGAAGCTCCTCTTCGGTTTGCCGATCTTGCGGTTGCGCCCCAGGATCACGGCGGTCGCGATGGTGTTGATGATGGCCTTGCCGGATGGTGCGTATCGGGTGCGGGCGGTCCAATCGTCTTCTTTGAAGGTGACATCCCGGACAGGGTGATGGCGTTCGACCAGCCGGTGACCGCGGGTCCAGGCGAGCCGGTCTTGCGGTGTTGCACGGCTGGCGTCGACGGCGGTCATGCCGAAGGCGGACCCGGTGGATTCGTCTTCGGTTGTCTTGATCCATGCTGTGACGGGTCACCCGGACGATCTGTTTCACATGCGGATAATCGATGATTGCTTGTGGCGGCATGAAGACCGCAATGCTGCGCTGTTCGATTCGCCCGTGCGCGAGGGTGACCTCGTCCTGACAATACCCCGTCGCTTCGGTCTGCCACTCGCGTGTCATCAGCGTGGTCCAGGTTTCGGGCGCATTGCCCTTGATCGTGACAGATCGTCGGCCTTGTGTGTCTCGACGATGATCCGGGCGATGTCGCGGGTGATATGGAGGGCATCGAGGGTGATGACGCAGTCGGCGATCAGGAGGGTTCCGAGGACCGCCCGGACGGCTGCGATGTCACCACCATGCTCGACCAGGATCGCGTTCATGATGATCCTCGCTGTTGCGATTGGCGCCGCGAATGCGTTTGCCGTCGACGGCAATGGCTTGTGCGATGTGCAGACGTGGTGGCCCATGGCGTTGAGCACCGCTTGCCTCTACTTCGGGTAGAGGGTCTGCATGACCCAATGCGGGGTCGATCCGGAGACCGGCTCATGGCGACCGGTGACCGTGTTCTTCCAGCTGCCGATGGCCGCAAGGTCCATCTGACCGAGGCTGGCCGCGAATTCGGCCGCGACCACCGGGCCCGCATGACCCATCAGACGGGACAGCAGATCCACCGACAGCATGGAGGCCATGCAGGGCTTACGCCCCCTCCCTCCCGGACATCGCCAATCTGCGCGACGTTTGCGTCAATCGACGGCAACGGCCCGATGCTCTAGTTCGAGATCCCGGCTTTCAGCTCCCACGCCGCCAGAAGCGCGTCGAGCGCACGCAACCGGCGGCAGGCGTCGCGCCGTAACGGCAGACCATGACGCTGCCTGGGGTTGCCATGCGATCCGGTATAGCGGCCGTTGCTGCGCGCATGGCCCTTGCTGGCGCCCGGAAGGCGCCAGTTCGCCGCCACGTAAAGGGTTCCCAAGAAAGACTTCGGATCCACAAAACTCTCCATTAGTGGATATATCTATAACGATCAATCCACTAGCGCGGTACATCGGTGCGGGCGATCTCCGAGATACGCATCGTGCCGAAGAAGTGCAAGAGTATAGAGGTCGATCTGGTGGGCGATTGCCATCGCGCGTGAACGGCGTTCAGCGTCGCCTTTGGCGGCACAGGACCTCCTATGCGAAGTCGGCGAAATGTGGGCGGCTTTTGGCTCGATCTTCACGACCGCAACGGGGACCACGGTCGTTTCGCGAGCCTCGTCCCCGGTGATCCCGTCCGCCGTCCCGAGAGCGATAGTCCCGGCACCGCGCCTTCGCACGCCGCAGACGAAAAAAAGTCTTGGGAGCTTCTTGCAAAATTGCCGGCCCGAGCGGTTTTTTGCCTTGTCGAGGCTGATTTTGTTGTCGAGGGCCTGGGTTTCGGGGCCACCTCGTGGTATGTTGTGTTTCCACAACAACAAGATACCGAGGAGGTGACCCCGATGACCCTTGGCTCGACCCTATCCGATCTCTGGCACCGATTTCAAGGGGACCTTTTCCCTGCGTTGGCCGAGGCGGTCGGTCCTCTCCTGGAGACGCACAAGCGTTTCGTGACAGCTCTCGATCTCGTCAAGGTGGAGGGCTTCGTCGATGAGGTGTGGACCGGTCCGGGTCGGCCCCGGGAGGATCGCCGGGCGCTGGTCCGTGGCGTCATCGCCAAGGCGGTATGGGATCTGCCGACGACCCGCCACCTGATCGACAGGCTCAAGGTGGACCCGACGTTGCGCCGACTGTGCGGCTGGTCGCGTGTCGCGGAGGTCCCGCGTGAAGCGACGTTTTCGCGGGCGTTCGCCGAATTTTCGCAGTCCCGTCTTCCGGAGCGGATGCACGCGGCTCTGGTTGCAGAGACACTGGGCGACGCGCTCATCGGCCACGTGTCGCGGGACCCGACGGCCATCGAAGCCCGGGAGACGCCGGCCCCGACGCCGAAGGCCGGGACGCCGAACCGCAAGCGCGGCCGGCCCCGCAAGGGCGAGGAGAGGACGAAGGAGCCTGGGCGTCTCGAACAGCAAGCGAACGGGATGGATCTCGATGAGATGCTCGACGCGCTGCCGAAGGTCTGCGATCACGGGGCAAAGAAGACTGCCAAGGGGGTCCTGGAGGCCTGGCGCGGTTACAAGCTGCATATCGACACAGCAGACTGCGGGGTGCCGATGAGGACCGTTCTCACCTCGGCATCCGTCCATGACAGCCAGGTCGCGATCCCGCTGGCGATGATGACCGCCGGGCGTGTGACCAATCTCTACGATCTCATGGACGCGGCCTATGATGCCAGGGAGATCCACCAGATGAGCGAACGGCTTGGCCATGTGCCGATCATCGATGTCAATCCGCGCCGGGACAAGGATCTCAAGGAGGAGCGAGACCGGGAGGCCCGGGCCCGGCGTGCAATAGGCCATGTCGATCCCGAGACCGTGCGGTTCCGGATCCGGTCCGGTGTCGAGAGGACCAACGCCCGCCTCAAGGAGGAGTGTGGCGGGCGCCATGTCCGCGTCCGTGGACATTCCAGGGTCGCCTGCCATCTCATGGTCGGCATCCTGGCCCTGGCGGCTGACCAGTTGATACGTCTCGCCGTCCCATAGCGCGGCTCCGACAACGCATGCCGACCCTTCGCGGCCCTCTCGAAGAGAGGGGCCCGGAGAGGCGTGTCCCGATGTCCACAAAGGTCCCTGTTCGGTCTCATCATCTCTGATGAGACACCGCGAATCCATGGATTCCGACCTCCAGGTGCAGAGGTGACCGGGATCAACCGACCGATCCGGCCTCACCGGACCCTGGGGACAGGAATTTTGCAAGAGGTTCTTGGTTCTGGTATTCGCGACCTTGAGGCCCAATGCGGGCAGGTTCCTGTCGATGACGGTCAGGCCAGATCGACTGGACTTTGTCCGCGGAAGATGCAGTGGACTGCACGTTCGATGATTATGACACGGGTGCGCACGAGGCGCTTCCGTTGTCTGTATCCCTTGGGTGTGGTCCATGCCGATCGAACAAAACAGCTGTTTGGCGGAAACAACGTGGCCACGCCGAGACCGCGGACATGCGGCGATTCCCGCTCGGAAGGTTTTCTGTAACCGTGAAATCGCCCGATAGAGTGAAGGCGACCTGATTCGCTCAACGCGCTACCGATGTGCGCGATATGAGTTCGGCTTCGGGTTCAAGATGCCGGTGCTGAAAATCATCACGGCGATGAACCCGGACGTCCTGATCGCCGTCCTCGCGGCACAAAATGTCGCGGGGTCGAATGCCGGCTTGCTTCAACAGGTCGAATCATGTTGAAATGATCACCGTTTGGAGAATCGGAGATCAACGTTTCTGCATTGGTGCTTAGCGTGGGCCGACTGTCAACGGCAAGTAAGGATGTGAAGCGATGCAAACGTCAGCCTGCGGTTGTTCAAACAAGATGACAAGATGGGCCCACATCGCGCATGATGGGCATAAACCGTCTCGAAGTTCGAACATATGCGGGAGTTTTGGAATGAAAAAATTCGGTTTCCTGAGTCTTGGCGCAGGCCTCTTCGCCGCCCTGTGTTTCACGGCGGTGCCGGCCAAGGCCGAGAGTACACTCGACATTGTCAAGAAGCGTGGGCATCTGCGTTGCCAGATCGGCACGCCTGCACCCGGCTTCTACAACCTCAAATCCGACGGAACCTGGGTCGGCAGCGATGTTTCAGTCTGCCGCGCGGTTGCCGCCGCAATCTTCGGCGACCCGAGCAAGGTCGAATTCCAGTCGGTGACGTCAACCGTACGTTTCACTGCGCTGGCCAATGGTGAATCCGACATGCTGTCGCGGACGACGACCTGGACGCTCTATCGCGATACACAGCTCGGCCTGACCTTCACCACAGTGAATTTCTATGATGGCCAAGGCTTCATGGTGCCGAAGGATGCCGGCATCGAGAGCGCCTTCGATCTCGAAGGGGCGACGGTCTGCGTTCTGACCGGCACGACGACAGAACTCAACCTGACCGACTTCAGTCGCTCCAACAATCTCGACATCCAGCCGGTGGTCTTCGAGGACAGAAATGTTCGCAACGAGACTTATCTCAAGGGTGGTTGCGATGCCTTGACCAACGACAAGTCCGGTCTCGCCTCCGACAAGGCCGGATTCCCGGATCCGGGCGCCCACACTATCCTGCCCGAGACGATCTCCAAGGAACCGCTTGGCCCGATGGTCCGCAAGGGCGATGGTCAGTGGTATGACATCGTGCGCTGGACCGTGTTCGCGCTGGTTGCGGCCGAGGAACTCGGTATCACTCAGGCGAATATCGACGAAATGGCAGCGAACCCACCGACTCCGGAAGTCGCACGCATGATGGGCGTCGAGGGCGACCTGAACAAGGGACTGGGCCTGGATAAGAACTGGGTTCAGAACGTGATCAGGGCCGTTGGCAACTATGGCGAGATCTACGGCAAGTACATGGGCGACAAGTCGCCCGATGGCATCGGCATTCCGCGCGCCGGTTCGCCGAATGCACAGTGGACCGACGGTGGGCTGATGTACGCACCGCCCTTCCGCTGATCCGAACCAAGAAGGCCTGGCCGGGCAACTGGCCAGGCCTTTTTCTGATTGCCTGAAATTTCACTACTTCCCTGTACAGCTCGTGGTGCGTATCCTTGATTCCGAACGTTGGATGATTGATCATGGCGGCGATTGACAAGGTCGAGGCGGGACCGGCATTCACGGCGTTCGTCAATGACGAGCGATATCGGTCGGTTTTCTACCAGATACTGGTGTTCGGGATCGTGGCCTGGGTTGTTTACAACCTGGTCGGCAATACCCAGACCAACTTGGCGACCCGTGGCATGTCCGCGGGTTTTGATTTTCTGTCAGGGACTGCTGGGTTCGCGATTGCCTGGACGCCGCTTGACTACAAACCGAACGATTCATATTTCTTCGTATATTGGGTCGGCATCGTCAATACGTTGATCCTCTCCGTCATATCAATCGTGCTCGCAACGCTGCTCGGGTTCGTCGTTGGGGTTCTCAGACTGACCAAGAATTGGCTGGTCGCCAAGATCGCAGCCTGGTATGTCGAAATCCTGCGCAACACGCCCCTGCTGCTGCAGATCATCTTCTGGTATCTTGGCGCTTTCGCGAATCTGCCGCGGCCCAAACAGTCGATCGAGGTCCTGGGGATCGACTGGGTGGTCTTGAACAATCGCGGGTTCTATTTCCCGAAAGCCGAATTCGGCGACCTGTTCTTTCTCACCGCTCTCGCGCTTGTCGCCGGCATCGGGCTTGCTGTCTGGTACAGGGGGCGCGCAATCCGCAAACGTCTCGAAACCGGCGAAGTGTCGCCGGTACTCTGGCCGATTGTCGGCGCAGTTGTCGGATTGCCGGTGATCGTGTTCCTGGTGACCGGGATGCCGATGGCCTGGGAAGTGCCGGTGCTGAAGGGGTTCAACTATCGCGGCGGCACTTTTGTCTTGCCGGCCATGTGCTCGGTGCTGGTCGCACTGATCGTCTATCATTCCGCCTATGCCGCCGAGATGGTGCGGGCAGGAATACTGTCGGTCAGTCATGGTCAGACCGAAGCGGCCTATTCCCTCGGGCTCCGGCCCGGCCGGACCATGATCCTCGTCATAATCCCGCAGGCGATGCGTGCGATCGTGCCGCCGATGATCAGCTTGTGGATGAACATCGTGAAGAATTCATCCTTGGCGATCGCGATCGGATTCCCTGATCTTGTCGGGGTATTCATGCAGACATCGCTCAACCAATCAGGGCACGCGATCGAGATCGTGACAATGGTCATGCTGTTCTACATGACCGTCAGTCTGACGATTTCGGGTTGCCTCAATATCTATAACCGTAAAATCCAGTTGAAGGAGCGTTGACACCATGACCGACGCACCGATGCTTGCGGGTGGATTGACGGTCTTCAAGCCCAAGCCGAGCCAGCCGCCGCCGCCGAACACGACGGGCGTGGTTGGCTGGATACGCGGCAATCTCTTCAACGGGATATTCAGCAGTATCGTCACAGTGATCTGCGCGGTGCTCCTGGGTTGGCTGATTGTCGCCTTTTTCGACTGGGCGGTTCTGCGCGGCATATGGGATGCGAACAATCGTCAGGAATGCCGGGTTCCGGAAGGCGGATTCGGAACCTGTTGGGCCGGTGTCAAATTCTGGTTCACGCGTTTCATCTACGGACGCTATCACGACGCTGAAATCTGGCGGGTTAATCTTGCGGCCCTCGTTTTCGTGTTGTGGATGGCGCCGCTCTGGATGCCGCGGGTTACGGCCAAGATCATGATCGGTCTCAGTGCCGTCCTGGTTTTCCCGTTTCTCGCCGGTTATCTGTTTCTTGGCGGCGAACGGAACTGGTTCATGGCAATCATGGTCTCCATCGCCATTGTCTGGTTCCTGTCGACGATGCTGCATGTCGCGATTTGCCTGCTTACGAATCGCGGTCTCGGACAGACGATCATTCTTCTCGCGGGCTTTGCCGGAAAGGACGACCGCAGTCACAAGTATCCGTTGATAGCAGCGGCGGTTCTGGCCTTTGCCCTGATCTACGCCCTCATTGGCAACTGGCAATTGCCCGTGGTTGGAACCAATCTATGGGGCGGGCTGTTTCTGACTTTGGTGATATCCGGTGTCGGAATCGCATCGGCGTTGCCGTCGGGTATCGTGCTGGCGCTTGGCCGGCGTTCCAAGATGCCGGTGATCCGGGTTCTGTGCGTCGCGTTCATCGAGCTGTTCCGCTCGGTCCCGCTGATCACGATCCTGTTCATGGCGACCACGATGTTTCCGCTGTTTCTGCCCGAGGGCTTGGTCTTCAACAAGCTGGCCAGCGCCATGGTTGCCGTGTGCCTGTTCGCCGCGGCGTATATGGCGGAAACGGTGCGCGGCGGATTGCAGGCGATTCCCTCCGGACAGTATGAGGCCGCCGAGGCGATGGGGCTCGGCTATTGGCAGTCAATGGGTCTTATCGTGATGCCGCAGGCGCTCAAACTGATGATCCCGAACATTGTCGGCAGTTTCATCGGCCTGTTCAAGGATACGACACTGGTCAGCATCATCGGGTTGTATGATGTTCTCGGCATGATCAAGGCGGTCAGTCAGGATCCGCAATGGATCGGTCTGCATCACGAACCGCTGTTTACGGCGGCGGTCATGTTCTTCATCGGTTGTTATGCGATGTCGAGATACAGCCAGCATCTGGAACGCAAGCTAGGATCGGGCGACCGGCGCTGATGCCGTCGGCCGTCGTGAACCGCTACAGAAGACGGGGAGGGACCGATGAGCCTTGAGATCGATATGGCATCGGAACATCTGCAATCAGCCGTGTCCGATGAGGTCGTGATCGAACTCGGCGGGGTCAACAAATGGTTCGGTGAGTTCCATGTCCTGAAAGACATTGATCTGACCGTCTACAAGGGCGAACGGATCGTGATCTGCGGGCCGTCGGGGTCGGGCAAATCGACCCTGATTCGCTGCATCAATCGCCTTGAAGAACACCAGCGCGGCGATATCGTAGTCAACGGGGTGACACTGGACCGCAACCTCAAGAATATCGACGCGATTCGCAGCGATGTCGGCATGGTCTTTCAGCAGTTTAATCTGTTCCCGCATCTGACAGTGCTTGAGAACTGTACCCTGTCGCCGATCTGGGTGCGGAAGATGCCGAAACGTCAGGCCGAAGAAATCGCGATGGAGTACCTTAACCGGGTGAAGATCCCGGAACAGGCGGAAAAATATCCCGGCCAGCTTTCCGGGGGTCAGCAACAACGGGTCGCGATTGCCCGTTCGCTTTGCATGAGCCCCCAGATCATGCTGTTTGATGAGCCGACATCGGCGCTCGATCCGGAAATGATTTCCGAAGTTCTTGACGTCATGGTCGAACTTGCCGGAACAGGCATGACCATGCTCTGTGTGACCCATGAGATGGGGTTCGCCAAACGGGTTGCCGACCGGGTGATCTTCATGGATTTCGGCGAGATCGTCGAACAGAACACGCCGGACGAGTTTTTCGAGAACCCGAAATCCGATCGCACCAAACTGTTCCTGAGCCAGATACTTGCACACTGATGTGCGACGCTGCGGCTGTCAGCCCGGTCGCACGGCCCGGCCGGATGGCAGGGGCAGACCGGCCGCACGAGGGTCGGGCAGTCGTTCTTCATGTTGTGCGTAGACCGTAAAGCCGGCGCGTCGATAGATATCGAGCGCGCGTGGGTGGTCAAGGTCGCAGGTGTGAACCCAGACCCGCTCCGGTCCGCCTGACCACGCGAGGTCGATCATTGCGTCAAGGAAGTAGCGGCCGAGCCCCTTGCCGATGACATCCGGCATCAGCCCGAAATATGCAAGATTGACCTCGCCTTTCCGCAGCCCATGATCGAGTTCGCCGTAGCCGGCCGGCCCCCCGTCGGTATGGAGGACATGGATCTCGACGCCAGGAGCGGTGATCGCGGCGGAGAGAGTAGCGTCGTCCAGAAGCCGCCGTTCAACCCAGGTCCAGGGAGCGCCGACGGAATTGTAGAGAAATCGGTAGAAGTCAACCGTCGGTTTCTCGATCCGGGTCAGCGTGGTCCCGATATGTGCCGGCGCCGCCGCCGGCGGCCGGTTCGGCGGTGACAACATTTCGAGATAAGTGACAAGCGTCGCGATGCTGCCGGCCGCGGATCCCGGTTGGCCGGCGTCGGGTTCGGGCCCGTGATCGCGACAGCCGGTTGCAACCAGTGTATCCGCGCGGCCGCCCCACTCGGTCCACGACCCGTCATAGACGGCGACATCCTCTTTGCCGATCAGAAACATGCCGAGCAAGAGCGCGCAGGCCGTGACGCCCGAGCCGCAACTGGTGGTGACCGGCCGGTCAAGATCGATTCCTGCTTCGCTGATCCGGGCGCCTATGGCGTCGGCATCGCGATAGACCCGACAGGGACCGTCAAGCAGATCGGTAAAGGGAAGGTTGATTGCGCCAGGCATATGACCGGAGCGCATGCCGCTGCGCGGTTCCGGTTCGGCGGCCGTGAACCGTCCTGCCGAACGGGCGTCGACGATCTGTTCGTGACCGTGTTCGACCGACTGCAAGACATCGTCAATATTCCGGACCAGTTGCGGGCGGAACGAAGCGGTATAGGTGGTTGCGGCCCGACTGGAGACCTCCGCGGTTACCGTCCGCCCTTCGGCGTCCCATTTTGGCAGGCCGCCATTCAGGACGGCGACATTGTCATGGCCGAAAATCCGGAACATCCACCAGATGCGGGCGGCACTCTGCATGCCATAGACGTCATAGACAACCACGCGGTCGCCATTGGCGACACCCAGCACCGACATCTGGCTCGCAAAGACCTCCGGCGACGGGAGCATGTGCGGCAGCGACGCCTGTTTGTCGCAGATATCGTCGATATCGAACCGCAGCGCTCCGGGAATGTGTTTGATGGCGAATTCCGCGGCCGCGTCGCGGCCTGTCGTCGGCAGATGCGATGTCCCGTCAAACACTACCACTGCGTCGCTATCGATCAGATCGGCGAGGGCGGCGGTTTCGATAAGGGCTTGCGGATTGGCGTAGGTCATGTCACGCGCTCCAGAGTCCTGTAACGCTCAGGTCAGCCAGCCGGGCAGCGGCAGATCCCTTTCCCGCAGAAAGTCGGGATTGAACAACTTGCTTTGATAGCGATGGCCCCAGTCACAGAGAACGGTGACGATAATGTGGCCCGGACCGAGTTTTTCGGCCATCCGGATGGCGCCGACGACATTGATTCCGGTCGATCCACCCATGCAGAGGCCTTCATGTTCCAGCATGTCGAAAATCACCGGCAATGCGTCCTCGTCGGTGATCTGAAACCAGTCGTCCATCGGCGCCCCTTCGAGATTCTTCGTGATCCGGCCCTGTCCGATGCCTTCGGTTATGGAGTTGCCTTCGGACTTGAGTTCTCCATTGGCGTAATGGTTGTAGATGGCTGATCCCATCGGATCCGCCAGCCCGATGCGAATGGCGCTGTTGCATTCCTTCAGCGCCATGCCGACACCGCCGAGAGTGCCACCAGAACCGACGGAGCAGATGAATCCGTCAACCTTGCCGTCGGTCTGAGTCCAGATTTCAGGGCCGGTGGTCTCGTAATGGCCCTGCCGGTTCGCAACATTGTCGAACTGGTTGGCCCAGATTGCGCCATTCGGTTCCTCCGCGGCGATTTCGGAGGCGAGCCGGCCGGAATACCGGACATAGTTGTTCGGATCCTTATAGGGAACAGCGGGAACCAGCCGGAGATCGGCGCCACACAGGCGCAGCATGTCCTTCTTTTCCTGGCTCTGGGTCTCGGGCATGACGATGACGGCTCTGTATCCGAGCGCGTTGCCGACCAGGGAAAGTCCGATACCGGTATTGCCGGCGGTTCCTTCGACGATGACGCCGCCGGGTCCGAGATCGCCGCGCGCTTCGGCATCGCGAATGATTGCGAGTGCTGCGCGGTCCTTGACCGAGCCGCCGGGATTGAGAAATTCGGCCTTGCCCAGGATCGTGCACCCGGTCTGTTCGGACGCCTTCTTGAGTTTGATGAGGGGCGTATTGCCGATACTCCCGATAAAGCCGTCGCGAACATCCATTTCAGTTTTCCAGTCGGGTTGCCTTGAACTCGGAGACGCTCAGCTTACCCGGAGAGATCGATTCCGGCAAATCCGTCCGGGCGCGTTTGCACGGGTCTTGCCACGGGTCCCGACTGCGGCCATCGACACTGACGCCATCGCCGGTGTGTTCCGGTACGCAGGGCCGGGACGCACCGGAATTGAGAGCAGCATTCCCGGTCATTTCGTGCATCGCAACATTGTCCCTCCACATCTTGAACCTGAAATCCGCGGTTGAGATCGGCAGCACGCGGTAGAACGTCAGGAATTTATGGGGTTGGCGAAGAAAGTCACAGTTTCTGGCACTTGCACGCCAAGTGTAGTCCGGCCGTGCAGTTTCGGCTGATCTTCTATGCTGAATCGGCATTCCATCATCTTCAACTGCGGAATTCGGGGCGAGACATCGGTCAGGTCGACGGTGGCGGCGGAAACAGAGTCCGCCAGACAATCAGGCCCGGCCATTCGGTATTCGATCGAGCAGGGCACCGCTACTTCGCTCTGGATAGAGTCGCGGCGCAAGAACAAATGTAATGCGCAGTGAATATGCAGGCGTTCTGGTCCGGTCTGTGATCACTCAATGCTGACGGTGGCGAGGGTGTCATGCATCCAGCGCGCCAGGGCTGTCACCAGAGCATCGTCGCCTCTCTGGCCCATGATCTGAATGCCGACTGGCAGGTTGCGGACCGCGAGCAGGGGAACGGTGACCGCCGGGGCGAACAACAAGGACGACGGGCAATTGAAGACGGGGTTGCCAGTCGGCCGGGGAACCGGCGTGGTCCCCGGGGCATCATCAACATAAACCGGCGCAGGGCCCGGACAGGATAATGTGATGATGGCGTCGGCCATCTCTGCCAGATTATGGTACATCGTTTGCGCCTGTCTTCTTCTGAACAGCATCTGCTCGTAATCGGCCGGCGTTTGCGCTTCGGCATTCGCAAGGATTTCAAGGGTGCGTTCGCTCACGCCGTCCGGGTGCTGATTGACGATGTTGCGTGTGTTCCAGCGATTTTCCCAGGCGGTGATCGCAAGACAGAGATCCTGGGCACCACGCAGTTCGCTTTCAAAGATCCCGACGGTGCAATTGTTGTCACGCCGGATCAGGGCGGTTCCTGCCGCATCAAGTTGCTTGAGAACATCTTCAAAAGCTGTTCTGGTCGCCGTGTCAACATACGCCCAACCTTCGGTTTCAAGGACAATAAGACGTTTCGGTTGCTTCGCCGCCGGTGCTGTCGGGGGTCCCGCCAGAGCGCTGTCACCGCGGTCGCCGCCAGCCCGGCTGGCTATTTCAAACGCCACCTGCCACATGTCCTCGAAGCAGTTTGTATGGACGCCGTGGGTGCTCATGCTGGTTGCCATTCGTTCGCCACGGTTGATCGCGCCCTGGCCCGGTTTCAGGGCGATATTGCCGCAATAGGCGGCAGGACGAATAATCGAACCTGCGACCTGCGTGCCGATTGCCGCCGGCATCATGCCGGCGGCCACGGCCGCCGCCGAGCCCGAGGACGACCCGCCCGGGCTCCGTGCGGTGTCGAAGGGGTTTCGGGTCGGACCCGGGTGCGAGCCGCCGAGTTCCGCAGTCACGGTTTTGGCAAGAATGACCGCGCCGGCCTCACGCAGCGCCCAGACAGCGGCATTGTCGCGCTTCGGAAAATTGCCTTTGAAGGCCTTGCAACCCATCTCTGTAGGCATGTCCCTAGTTTCAAGGAGATCCTTGATGCCGATCGGCATCCCGTCAATCGGAGACAGAGGGTTTCCAGTCTGCCAGCGCGCGGTGCTGGCATGGGCAGCCTGTCGTGCGCCTGACGGATTGCTGGCCGCGAGGGCCTGAATTTCCGGTTCCCGTTGCGCGATGGTCTCGATGCAGCGCTCGAGATATTGGCTCGGCGAATCGGTTCCATCCTGAAACCGTCTGGTTGCGTCATGGAAGGTCAATCCGTAACGAACGTTCGGGTTGTAAGCTGTAGAGTCGGTCATTCGCACTCTCCGCGCGGGTGATGCAGGGGCAGGAGAAGACCGGGTTGACGTTCCGGATGATCCAGGCCGGTTCTCTCCAGTTCCCGAAGTCTTGTCATCGTGATCTGATCCGGGCGTCGGAGCAAGGCTGAAACCCCGGATTTTCCTGTTTCCGGCGCTGGTGCCCGGGTGCGACGTCGGCGGTGGGCGCGCTCCATACAATGCGGCATGAGGCCGTCGTCTCGTTGGATGACGAGTGATGATCCGTTGTCCGGCACCGAACGCCGGTCACCCGACCCGCGGTGACCGGGCTACACCCGGAGGCGCGAAAAATGTCCTGAAGCAGGATCGGCAGGCTCGATTCCGAAAGGCTCACGATCGTCGAGATAACGGACGGATGTTTGGCGGACCGCGCTGGCTGGTCCACGCCGAGCCACGCGCCATCAAGCGGATGCGGATCTGCGCGGGGGAGGCCGTCCTTGAGAAACGCGGACCATCTCCAAGCCAATCTCGGCTCGAGCCGGATCCCGCATCATCACGCCGCGCTCCTAGATAGTGTCGTCATGAGTGATGTTTATCTGTCCTATCTGTCGAACTCACTCGATGGTTCCTGGAGGCGATTCATGGGAATGGCTCATCGGCGTCACGACATTTCGAACAGGGTCTGGCTGTTGTTGGAACTTCATCTGCCTGGCCGGGCGGGAAGTTAGGGTGGGGTGGCACAGGATAATCGACGGTTCATTAATGCGATCTTCTGGATTCTGCGTACCGGCGCTCCCTGGCGTGATGTGCCGCCGGACTATGGAGACTGGAAAAATACCCATCGTCGGTTCTGTCGCTGGCGGGACAAGGGGCTCTGGGGGGCGTTGCTGGAGCCTCTGGTGGATGAGCCGGACGATGAGTGGCTGATGGTTGACGCCAGTCATCTCAAGGTCCATCCCCATGCGAGCGGTGCGGTCGATGGCAATCAGGCGATGGATCGCACAAAAGGGGGCTGAACACGACGCTGCACCTGGCTGTGGACGCGCATGGGATGCCGGTGCGGGTGTTGGTGACCGAGGGGACGGCAGCAGATTGCAGTCAAGCGGTCGAGCTGATTGAAGGGATAGATGCCGAGTCCTTGTTGGCGGACAAGGCCTATGACACGAATGCCATCCTGTCTTGTTGTGAGGAGCATGAAGTCATTCCGGTGGTTCCGCCGAAACGCAACCGCCAGCACCCCGGAGCGTATGATGTCCCTCTCTACCGGCACCGGCATTTGGTGGAGAACGCTTTTCTGTGGCTCAAGCGTTGGCGTGGGATTGCCACACGATACGCCAGGAATGCCGCATCGTTTCTTGCCGCGGTGCAGATTCGGTGTCTGGCGCTCTGGGCTGGCATTTCGTGACGACACTATCTAGTGTCCCGTTCTCGTAATTCGTACAATTCTGAGGGGGTTTGCGATGCGGGGGCACTGTGATGCGACGGTCGGCGGAGATCAAGCTGGGTGACGTTGAGCGTAGCGAGCTGGAACGGCTTGCACGGGGCCGAAAGGTCTGGCGGTCCCTGTCGGATCGGGCGCACATTGTGCTTCTGGCAGCCGAGGGGCTGACCAACGTGCAAATCGCCAACGCGCTCGACATCAACAATCTCCCCGCCAGGAAGTGGCGCAACCGTTTTGCCGAACAGGGCATGGACGGGCTCGAAGACGAGCCGCGGCCCGGCCGCCCGCGGTGCATCGATGATGACGCCGTGGCCGAGGTGGTGCGCAAGACGCTTGAAGAGAAGCCTCGGGATGCGACGCACTGGAGCACGCGCTCGATGGCCCGCGAAACGGGCTACGCGCCGTCGACGATCCACCGTATCTGGCAGGCCTTTTCGCTGCAGCCGCACCGGCGCGAGACTTTCAAGCTGTCTGCGGACCCCTACTTCGTGGACAAGGTGCGCGACATCGTCGGGCTCTACGTGGACCCGCCGCAGCATGCCATGGTGCTCTGTCTGGACGAGAAATCCCAGGTTCAGGCCCTTGATCGCACCCAGCCACTGCTGCCGCTGCGCCCTGGCCAGGTCGAGCGACGCACCCATGACGACAAGCGCAACGGCACGACCTCGCTGTTCGCCGCCCTCGACATCGCCACCGGCGCGGTCATCGGCAAGTGCTTCCGCCGCCACCGAAGCCGGGAGTTCCGCAGGTTCCTGGACCACGTCGAGGCCAACGTGCCCGAGGATCTCGACATCCACATCGTCATGGACAACTACTCGACGCACAAGACGAAGGAAGTCCGCGACGGGTTCGCCAAGCGGCCTTGCTGGCACGTGCACTTCACCCCGACATCTGCCTCATGGCTCAACCAGGTGGAGAGGTTCTTCGCCAATCTGACGGAGAAGCAGATCAGGCGCGGGGTGCACCGCTCGACCGTCGAGCTCGAGCAGGCGATCACCGAGTATATCGAGGCGGTCAACGAGGACCCCAAGCCGTTCCGATGGCACAAGTCGGCCGGCGAAATACTCGCCGCCATCAAGCGCTTCTGACTGAGAACCCGCGAACTCGCGCCAACTCACTCATAACTGTGCGAACTTCGGAATTAGGACACTAGCTTACTGCAAACAGTTCGGAGTCGATATCGAGGTCTTTACCAACGACAACCGCGCGGCCTGTTTCACAATGTCGAACGCTTCGGCGGAAAGCCCGTCACCGCGCGGAGGGCGATGATATCGCCGAGTTGCCTGCCAAGGCGGTCGGCAACCATGCTCTCGACGACGAATTGTCATGGAATGACAAGGACCGGCTTCTCGATATGCTCGTCAGTTTCAACGACCTGGAGCCGGCCGGCTCTATGCCGGCTTCGGGCGCGGCGGCAAGCCGGGGTCCGCTTACCGGCTCGATATGAGCGAACTGTTCAGTTCGGATTTCTGACACTACAAACGACATTTCGGACATTTTCTTGACCCGAATCCGGTCCTCGTTCAGCCCGTCGTCGGCGTGGATGCAATCGTGAACGTTCGAGAAACGGATCGGCCAAGTCGTTTGATAATACAGCGTTGCCACGGAAATCCGCAAGACGCCCGCTGGCGTCCGGGTCGTCTACCGGGAAAGCGGCCAGCCGCCGGAAATGCCCGAAGCTGATTTCGCTATCCGCACGATTCCGGCGCCGATCCTGAAGGCCATACCCCATGATCTGGAACCCGCGACCCGTGCCACGATCGCAGATATCGAGTTCGACGGAGCGATCAAGATCGGTTTCCAGGCCCGCTGCCCTTTCCGGGAAGAAGATGACACCATTTTCGGCGGTATTCCCTGGACCGATGTCGATGTCACACAGATCTGGTACCCGTCAAATGACTATCAGCGGGAAGGGATATCGTGATGCGCGCTCATGTCCGGGATTCCGAACCGGTTCGACGATTTTCCGCCATGGAGCCGTCCGAACGGCTGCGTGCGGCCATGATCGACGACGAACGTCTGCATCCCGGATATGCATCGGAAATCGAATGCGGGATCAGTCGCGCCTGGAGTGAAGTGCCATTTCAGCGCGGCACCTGGCCGAATGAACGATCCAGCTTCGAGCGGCTGCGGAAGCCGGACGGCCGGATTTATTCGTGGGCGGCCAGATCTCCGATCTTCCGGGATGGCAAGAAGGCGCCGTTCAGACAGCCCATGCCGCCGCGAGGGCCATTCATCGAAGACTGACGCGGGAATAAGCGTCTTTGACGCCGATTCCGGAATCGTTTCAAGCAGCCGGGCGGCTGACGAACATCCGGCAGCTTGCTTGTCGGATCCGGGCAGTTTTCGTGTCGTCAGGATCGGTGGTTATCGTGTCTTCAAAAGCGTCCTGCGTGACCCGAAACAGCGCCCGGATCTGCCGTGGCCGCTCTTTCGAGAGTCGGCTGCATCCATAACCGGCAGGCCATAGCCGTGCGCGGAGCCGACAAGATAGCGGTTCGTGTTGATTGGGGGCAAGCCGGGTCGGCTTCAGGATCGATCCGGTCGAGAAGCGATTCGCGAATAGTATAAGAGCCCGGTCAAGACTGCTCCAGCCGCGGGCCTCGGCAGCGGGCCGGTGACCCAGTGTGGCCGTGGACAGCTGGCGGCAGCTCCGCCATAAGGTCTGGTGTCCCGGATCGTCACCGCCTGCTCGGGCCAAGAACCGCCAATCGGACCGCCGCGCCGAAATCGGTGGGTGGAGCCTCCCGGGATTTTCGCGCATAGTTCGCCACGACGGCAAGGTTGTGGTGAAATCACTTTCGTTGATGCCGACCGGTTCGACATATAGGTACTGACGGTTTCCGCCGGATGGCCGGGCGGATTTCTCCAAGTCTGTGACCGGACAAGGGTCGGGCCATCGGCTCGAAACACAAGGGGGGCATGTCCGTGTGCGAAGCATTCAATCCGGAAAACCATCGCTATCCGGAGTCTCGTTATTTCGAGGATCTCAAGGTCGGCGAAAAATTCTACATTCCGTCACGAACTCTGGCGGATGCCAATTTTGCCGCCTTTCAGGCGGCGTCAGCCGACAATCATCCGATTCATTACGACATCGAATATTGCCGAAAGCGGGGGTATCCGAATCTGCTCGCGCACGGTTTTCAGGTTCTGATTCAGTCCGCCGCTGGTGCTGGAGCCCTCGCTCATGTGATGAGTGACTCTCTGGTCGCCTTCATTGAGCAGTCCTCCAGATTTCTCGGTCCGGTTTATGCCGGCGATACGGTCTATCCGGAACTTGAGATCGTCGGGCTGAAGCCGCAGCGGACCACCGGCGTTGTTACGGTACGCTCGACCATTCATAACCAGCGTGGCGAGTTGGTCATGGAGGGCACACAGACATATTTGCTGCGTAAACGGGACTTCGTCGGTGCAGCGGCCTGATCGGAGGATGGGCCGTCGGTTTCGGGATGTTACGCGTTCGGGCGGAAGGCAATCACGGCGTGCCAGGGGAGACAGGTGATGCGAGCAGGATTTATCGGGCTTGGAACCATGGGAGCCGGCATGGCCTCAAATCTGGCGCAGGCCGGCAATGACCTTGTGGTGCATGATGCCAGACGCGAGGCGGCGGAACCGTTCCTTTCGAACCGGGCGGTTTGGGCCGAGTCACCGAAGGATGTAGCCGAAACAGCAGATGTGGTCTTCCTGTCCTTGCCTGGACCGCCCGAAGTGCAGTCTGTGGCGGTTGATGCCGATGGCCTGATCGAGGGTGTGCGTCCCGGAAGCGTGGTGTTCGACCTGTCGACGAATTCACCAACCCTGATTCGCGCGTTACATGCCCGGTTTGCGGAAAAAGGGGCCAGGCTGCTGGATGCGCCGGTCAGCGGTGGACCGGCCGGAGCAAGGTCCGGCCGGCTTGCGCTCTGGGTCGGCGGCGACCGGGAGGCCTTCGATATGCATCGAGCCCTGCTCGATGCGATGGGTGATCAGGCTCTTTATATTGGGCCCATTGGCGCGGGCTCAATCGCAAAACTGGTGCATAACTGCGCTGGCTACACGGTCCAGACGGCGCTTGGCGAAGTCTTTACGCTCGGCGTCAAGGCCGGGGTTGAACCGCTGGCACTGTGGGAGGCGGTTCGACAGGGTGTTCTTGGGCGCCGCAGAACCTTCGACGGCTTGATCGATCAGTTTCTGCCAGGACAATACGATCCGCCGGCTTTCGCTTTGCAGCTTGCGCACAAGGATGTTTCCCTGGCGACCGCGCTTGGCCGGGAGCATGGCGTGCCGATGCGCATTGCAAATCTGACTCTTGAGGAAATGACCGAAGCCCTCAATCGCGGCTGGGGCATGTCGGATTCGCGAAGTTCGCTAAAACTGCAGCTTGAACGGGCCGGCGTTGAGATTGCCGTCGATTCTGATCGTCTGAGAGCAGCACTCGATCGGGATCCGCCCGTCTAGTGAACTGATTTCAACGTTTAGACTCCTCTTTTTCTTGCGGCGATGATGGTATCGGGATCGACGGTCCAGACGAAGGGCTTGGCTTCGGTGGTGTTGTGTTCGTCGATGACGCGGCGGATGGCGTCCTGGAGGTCGCGTCCGGAGCGGCAGACGCCGTATTTGAGACGGCGTCGTGTCCGCTTGGCGAAGACGCCTTCGAGCGCGTTCAGCCACGCGCTCGAGGTGGGGGTGACGTGGAAGGTCCAGCGCGGATGGCGTGCGAGCCAGACCTGTACGTCCTTGTGCTTGTGAGTGGCGTCGGTGTCGAGGATGGCATGGACCGGGACACCGGCGGGTATCGTGCGCGCGATGCGGTTGCGGAATCTCGGGAACGCCTGGTGGCGATGCCGACTGGCGTGCTGGCCGATGACCGTGCCGTCGAGCACGGTCAGGGCGGCAAACAACATCGTCGTGCCGTTGCGCTTGTAATCATGTGTCATGGTGGCGCCGCGGCCTTTCTTCAGCGGCAGGCCGGGCTGTGTACGGTCGCGTGCCTGAATGGACGACGTGTCATCGACCGACAGCACGACCGCGTGAGCCGGCGGCGCAACGGAGAGGCCGACGATGTCGGTCAGCGTCTCGAGGCAGGCGGGATCGTTCGAAAGCGTGAACGGCCGCCAGCGGTGCGGCATCAGGCCATGTGCCTTCCAGACCGCCCAGACCCTCGAAGCGGCACCCCCACAGCCTTCGCCATCGCCCGCAGCGTCCAGTGGGTCGCCGCGTGAGGCAGCGAGGTGTGGGTCAACCCGACGATCTTCGCCACCGGCTCAAGAGCCAGAGGCGTCTTGTCCCGCAGAAGTCCGTCCACACCCTCTTCCATAGAAGCGGTCCTGCCAGCGCCAGACACTGTTCTTCGCCTTGCCGGTCTCTCTCATGATGGCCATCCTGCCGAGCCCATCGTCGCTCAGAAGAACGATGCACGCCCGCCAGACGTGCTTCTGCGGGCTCTTCGGGTCCGAGACAACCGTTTCAAGGCGATGCCGGTCGCCCGAAGTGAGTGTGAATGAAACACCAGGGCGCATCTTGCAGACCTCCGTGATCGACAAATCAGAAGAACACAATAACGGATATACTTGTAACGATCAATCCACCAGTCTCCGAGAGTTCGTCCCGGACTTTTCACGCCGCGGTGGCAGCATGGAACCGTGCCCGCCGTGACGGTAACGGACGGCTTTCCGTGGACGCCTGTTCTTTGGCTTGTGATCTGCGCAAGATGATGAATCCCGTTGTTGAAGACAGAATCTGCGAGATTGCCTGAGGATTCTGGCGACCGGCCGCCATGAAGATCGGTCTGGTTCAGCGTTCCCATGCGCGCTGAAGCGCCGGTCTGGCCTGCAGCCGGTCGATATAGGCCGCGACATTCGGTTTGTCAGAGATATCGGCACCGAGTCGCGCGGCAACGATACAGGCGTGGCCGGACATGATATCGGCGCCGGAGAATTCGCCCGCGAGATAATCGCGGCCATCAAGGCCGTGATCGATGGCCGCCAGCATTCGCGACAGCAGTTTGGTCGCCCGATCAACGTTCACCTGGTTGCGGCGTTCCGGCGGCAGCAGAATGGTCTCGACGACAATGATGTTGACCGGTGGCATCAACATGCCTTCTGCGTAATGCAGCCATTGCAGATATGTCGGGAATTCGGCCGAATTTTGGTCCGGCCGCAGCCGGCCACTGGCATGTTTCGCAAGGACATATTCCACGATCGCACCGGACTCGAAAATCGTGACCCCGTCGGCCTCCAGCGCCGGTACTCGTCCCATCGGGTGCACTGATAGATATTCGGGCGTCCGCATTCTTGCGTCCCCGAGCTTGAAGTGCTCAAGATCGTAGGGCAACCCGAGTTCTTCAAGCAGCCAGACGATTCGGACGGAACGTGTGTTGGGCGCATGATAGATTTTCATGGTGGTTCCTGATGGCTCTGTTCTGGAGTCAGCTACCGATATCACGTGCGGGCGCGACGCGCACCCGGCAACAATCCGGTATCTGGTTTCTGCTGCGGACTGTTCCCGTTCGCCCATCCGATTGCGAGGATTTTTCTCCAGACGAACGGTCGGGGCCGGTTACCGAAGCGGTTCGTGTTCAGGAGCCCGGCCGTATCCCTGCGAATGGGCGGACTGGCAAATGATGACTTTGACGGATGGTTGATGTCGAGACCCGGCGGAACACATCGTTGGAGTTGTGTGCTGCTGCCATGTTGTCGGTCAGGCAGTCCGTTTGCAGCTTGCCGTCGGACCTGTTCGAGATCGGGAATTCGGTGAGTCTCTCCTCAAGGGGGCGTCCATTCTGTGTTTCGGTGAATCTGTCTTGTGCCCAGACCCGGAGCGGAATCCGGATCTTTGACCGGCAATCGTCCTCTCGCCAATGCTGTCCGGATCTGTCGGCGCGAAACTACCAGTCATTACATTGAGTTAACCCATGAATTGGTATAACAGGAACCGCTTATGCACGTGGCTCCGGAGCCACGTGCATAAGCGGTTAACAGGATTACCGTCTTGAGCCGATTTTATTGACAGTCTGTTCGCTCAGGTTGCCGGTAGAACTGTCAGTTGGCCGTCTGACCCCAATCGATCTCCTGCCAGGGTCGGTGTCGGATTGGGGGAATGGCGGGATCAAATGGCGCGTCCCCACCGTTTGGTGGGGACGCGCCATTGGCTCCCCGGGACGGATTCGAACCGCCGGCCAAGCGGTTAACAGCCGCTTGCTCTACCGCTGAGCTACCGGGGATCAGAGAGTCATGCCCCATCATCAGCGAGCGAGGCTGTTATATAGCAACAGCGCTTGGCGAGTGCAATTGCTTTCGGCGTCGCCTTCAATCATTGCCGGGATGTGGAACATGGGCATGTCTGTGGTTATTGCAGTCCCGTGGGGCATAGTCGGCGAAGCGCACCGTGTCATGTCTCTGGACAACAATTTTTATTTGCAACCCTCGTTCTTTGTACCCCAATAATTGGGGGATTATATACCAAAGTTACAATCCCCTAGACTCCGACCTCAACATTCTGTAGGAATTGAGCGCGGCCCGCCATAGGTGGTGGCGAGGGCCACGAAACTGCGCTGAGCTTGAGCGGCATCGCGCGGAAGTCGGGAGATACCTACCTCCGCACCGCTGAGCCATAAACCGTGGCCCGGCCCCACGACTTGGGGCCAGGTGGAAGAATGGCCATGCGTCGGCCCTTGCAGGACCGAAGACGCCGGTCCGCTTCCGGCCCCGGACTCCAAGTCGGAAGTCAGGTGGCCGGGTCTTCGATCCTCCGCACGGGCCGTAGAATCGCGTCAGCAATCTCGTCGGGCGTGGCGTCGGTCTGCAGCGGCTTTTCCAACTCCGCTCTGCTCGGCTGGTAGCGTCTCGGCTTAATCCGAACCTCGCGCCGCCCGATCTCCCGCGACTCTCGTCCATCTGTCATCATGTCCCTCCCTTTGGATGCGCTTACGGCAAGACCCCTACCAGAACCAGGGGCACGGCAGGGATGCCGCGCCCCTGCCTCAAGACGTTGAGCAAGTCGCGTTCGTAGTACGGAACGCCGCTCGACATTGCCTTCTCAAGCTCCTTCATCGGCAGGATTTCGACTCCCACGTCGATGATGTCTGATACTATAGAAGCTCAGGTGCTTGACGAAGAGATCATGTGCGACAAAGGCATACTTGCCAAACTGGACCTCGGGCGCGACACGATCGTTCACGAAATCGGTTTGGTTGCAGGACATGATCGGTTCATGCCCAGCCGCTTGGATTGCAGCCTTTTGCTCGTCTGCTGATCGCCCGTAGATGCCGCGCAAGAGCTTTTCGTCATCCGTCACCCGGAACGTGTTGCGCCGCTCTTCCCACCCGGGAGCGTCCAGCCCGGTCTTGAACGCGGCGTTTATATCGGGCGGCGAGTAGAGCATCCGGCCCGGCATCGTCTTTTCGCGTGACACCTTAGTCTTGCAAGCGCTGGCATCGACCGTCGCTATCACGTCTTGCACTTCCCGCCACAGATCGGACCAGTGAACAAGCAGATATTCCTCGCCGTTCAAGTGCGACTATTGGGCCCCGATCTCTATCAATGACCGTCACGCGGGAGGGTGGGATCGTAAATTGGCTTCCCCATGGGACGGATTCGGGTCGCGCCAGCTTCAAGCGCCGCGACCCGTTCATAGGCGATCCGAACGGAGTTCTCCACGATGTCGCAACCGTAGCCGATCCGACCGTGTTTGAGGGCTGCGACAACTGCGGAGCCGACGCCCATGTCGGGGTCAAAAACTGCATCGCCCTCGTCGGTCATGGAAAGAACCAGCCGTTCCACAAGCGCGATCGGGAACTGGCACGGGTGGATTGTCTTTTCCGGGTAGTTACTCTTGACGTTTGGGAACTCCCAAACGTCGCTCAGGCTCTTCCCCCTTGGGTTGCCTGACAACTTGCCCGGTTCGGCCCCTTGAAGGGCTTCTTGCCGGTATCGCCCGGAGAAACGATTGGTGCAGTGCTGCCCATGGCCGAAGGGTTAGACGATCCGGTTGCGGAGCTTCAACCCATGAGACCGGAATATCGGATAGAGCAGGGTATCAAGCGGGACGATCTCTCCGTTCTCAACGGAGTTGCCGACTTGCCAGCAAATCGAGCCGAGATCATCCAGGAGCCGGGCGCAGTCGCCGATCATCCGTTCCTGCATGGCGAGATAGACATCAAGCGCAGACTTGCGCTTGTGGGACTTGCCTGGATTTTAGGGTGGTGACGTGACGATCAGCTTGAACGTTGCGTCGGGCAATCGCGCCATGAACCGAACGTTGTCCTCACAAGCAAGAACCGCTGGGGATGCCATGATGGCCGCCGACCGGATCAGGTCTTGATACCGCAGGCGTTTGCCGACCATGTCGGCGGCGACCACTGCCATTTGGTCGGCGGTATCTTGCTCGCGGATGTTGTGACGGCCTGCGAACTCACTCACGTAACGGTCCAGGTGCTTCTCACTGAAGTGGTGGAAGGTCCCCTGATAGCCCTCATTCGTGAACACCTTGGCTCCGGGCGCGGTGTGCTCTGCGACGAAGCCCTTGAGCGTCACCCCGTCCGTGCCCTCGACCGAGCGCGCGGCGATCCGGTTGGTGTCGCGCTCCCTGGTGCCGACCACGATGGCCTTGCCGACCGCTCCACGCCCCGTCAGCTTCGCACGCTTGCTCTTGGGCATGTTCGTGCTTGCCGCCGATATAGGTCTCATCGGTCTCAACAGGGCCGGTGAACAGTGGGTTGCCATTCTCGAATGCCTTGCGGAGCCGATGCACCAAATGCCACGCGCTCTTTTGCGTGATCTCCAGATCGCGATGCAGCGTCATGGACGAGACGCCCTTGAAGGTGGTCGTGACCAGATAGACCGCGATGGCCCACGCCTGATAGCCGAGCTTCGATCCCTCCATGATGTTGCCGGTCTTCAGGCTGAACATCGGGCGACTGTCGCAGTCGCGGCAACGGTGCGTCATCGTTTTGTGCTTGATGCCGCACTGGACGTTGACCGAGCCGCAGTGCGGGCAATATGCGCCGTCCGGCCAAATCCTGGTCTCGAACCAAACGCGGGCTGCGTCATCGTTCGGGAACAGCTTCATGAGCTTGAGGCTGATCCCTCCCCTGTAAGCTTTGCCCGGTGCCTTGTGTGCCATCGTCTCGCTCCCGAAATTGTGACTCTCATTATTGTCGATTCAGGGCAGGAGGCAACGAAAATGTGACTTTGGTATATAATCCCCAATACCGCTTATGCACGTGGCTCCGGTGGCACACGATGTTGCCCCCGATGTCGACTATTCCCGGCACGCCAAACGCTACATGTGCCTTTCACCGGAGCCACGTGCATAAGCGGTTGCCCCGATACGTTCCTGCCGACGGAGCCCCCACATGAAACAGCTCCCAGACAGCCTCCTCGCCGTCCAGCACATGTTTCCGGACGATGACGCCTGCGCCGCCTGGCTGATCGAAATGCGCTGGCCGGACGGCTTCGTCTGTCCCACGTGCAGCCATGAAAAGGGATGGGCGCTGCGCAGAAAAGCACACACCTTCGCGTGCACCGGCTGCCGCCGGCAGACCTCGGTGACGGCCGGGACGATCCTGCACGCCAGCAAGCTGCCGCTCACCGTCTGGTTCTGGGCCGCCGACCTGATGGCGACCCACTCCAACGGCATCTCTGCCTTGCAGCTCCAGAAACAGCTCGCTATCGGCTCTTACCGCAGCGCCTGGCTGCTCGCCCACAAGCTGCGCGTCAGCATGGTCGAGCCCGAGCGTAACCCGTTGTCGGGCCTGGTGGACATCGACGAGGCCAGCCGTCCATTCCGGACCAAAGACGATCTTCCCACCGGAGGGCAAGGACGCAGCCACGACGGCAAGATGCTCATCGTCGGCGCCATCGAACTCGGGGACGGAAACATCCCAGGCCGCCTGCGGCTGGCCGAAATCTCCTCCTACGGCGCCGCCGACCTCGGACACTTCGTCGAAACCGCCACCGATCCCGACGCCATCGCGAAAACCGACGGCTGGTCCGGCTACGCTGCGGTCCCCGCCGATCGCCACAATGTCCATGTCGTCGGGAAGACCGCCGCTCACCTCGTCCTGCCGTGGATCCACCAAGTCTTCTCCAACCTCAAAGGATGGGCGCGATGCGTCTACCACGGGCTGCGCCGCAAGCATCTGCAAGCCGATCTCGATGAGGTCGTCTTTCGCTTCAACCGCCGCAAAACCCGCCACGATGCTTTCCGCTCGCTCTTCCGCCTCGCCACCAATGCACAACCCCTTACCTACAGCATGTTGATAGAACCGGAACCATGTGCATAAGCGGTTCCCCAATAATTGTACTTGCTCGTTCGAGCGTCCTGCAATCTGGATCCCGAAGACATATCCTCGGTCAGGTTATCCGAACCGCAGACTGTGTCCGGCACGGCGTCGCGCTGGCGTATTCAGACGGGCTACACTTTGCTCGTTCCGGGTGTGTTGATGTGGGTGGACGGCTGAATCATCGGCCAGGCGTCTGCTGACGCTGGACCTGCGCGTCGGTGTTTTTCCCGTCTTCTTCGGATGGGCGACATGGTGGCAGCGCCGGGCGCTCGTTGCGAATTGGGAATTCATCGTCCTGTTCTCGTTCATTGCGACTGCCGGGTTCAATTCGTTTTTCCATCTGGTGCTTCAGAAAAATTCCTTGCTGCAGGTCTTTCTGATCCAGTCGGTTCTGCCAGTTATCGTCTTGTTGCTCTGTTTCGCGATCTTGCGTGAGAGGGTCTCTGTACTCCAGGGGTTCGGTGTGATTTTTTCGATCGTAGGAGCGGCATTGATCACTCTGTGGGGTGACCTGCGACTTCTCGAAACCTGCTACTCCACGAAGGCGACGTTTGGGCGCTCGGCACTGTGATCCTCAAGCTTCGATTCCCAGCGAGTGTGAATGATGTGCATTTTGGCGGGCTACAGAAAGCGGATTCCGGGTGTTCGGTTGTCGAGCCACGTATGGTCTGACCGGTGTCGCCATCGCCGGCGGCGATCAGGACAGGATTGTTGGCGTGAGGTCCGAAGATGACGATGATGTCGGTGGCGGTAATCTCGATGGTAGCGCCGGCGTTGACGAGGTTTCGAAAGATGGGTCCGGATTTGGCTGTGTCGTGGCCGTGGCCGATGCGTTTCGAGAGGACGCGGTAGAGGGTGCTGGCCATGATGGTGAGCTGGACATCGAGATTGATCTTGTAGGGACATGGCGGCCGACATGCTGCGGTCCGTGCGCAGGGCGAGGATGCGCTGATCCCGGTCGGGCCCGGGCGCCGGTTTGCGCCGGTCGGGCTGCTTGAGGACCGTGGCCCGCAGGCTGCACAGCGCTCCTGACGTGTGACCGAACCTCCGTGCGACGTCTTCGAGGTCGAGCTTCCCGACGAAGAGCGCCCGTAGGGCCTCGTATTGTCGATGGGTACTGTTTTACGGGATGAGGACGTGATGCATGCGGTCTTGCCTGTCAATCCGCTGGTAGTGTCTCAGTTTGAACTCTCACGCTTGCGGTAGCTCGTTGGCCGGCTCGGCTTCGGTACCCGCGCGTTGATCAGTCCGACGATCCATTCCACGTCGCGCAGCGTGTCTGACACGCCAGCGGCCATCGCGGGCGACATGCGCAGGCTCTTGTGCACCCGGCAAAAATTGTAGAGCACGAAATACAGGCTCAGAGAGTGGATATGGTTCTCGATCTTCTTGGAGAAGGCGTTGGTCAGCCGCGTGAACCAGCGCATCCCCATCCGCATGGTAAGGTTGTGCCGTTCCACATATGACGTGCTGATCGCCTTCGGGTCCGGTCTGCCTTCGATCCTCCGCTTGCGCGCTCCGATGCACGTGGCGGGGCTGTAGCGCTTCTCCGCCTCTGGTGCCTCGCCGTAGAGCTTCACCAGCATGGCATAGCCCACATCGCCGCCGAACGCGCCTTCGACGGCCTCCAGGTACGCCTTGTGGCCGTCTGTGGTCAGTTGGACGCGGTTGGCCAGGCGCTTGCGCAGATCGTCCATGAACTCCATCGCCGTCTCTCCTGACCGGTCGCCAACCTCCCACGAAACGATCAGCTTCGAGGTCGCCCCAAGAGCGGTCCATGTCCACACGTCGCCGGTACCCTGCGGCGCGGCCTTCGCCCGCGCGACGTTCTTCTCCTTGGCGTAGCAGAAGGACCAAATTTCGTCGCACTGAACGCGGCTGGCGTGCACATCGCGCACGGTATCATCGTGATTGGCAGCGCAAGCCTCACCGGCCTCGACCATCAGCTTGGTTACGGTGTTGATGGAGACCCCGACCGTGCGGGAGATCGAACGCATGGACATGCCCTCGACCAGCATATTCAGGATCACGACGCGCTTGGCAGCGGAAAGCTTGTTCATGCCCTATAATACCAAGCGCAAATCATAGGACCCGATATAGTGAGACATGGGGATCAGCATGATGGCGCGACGGCCCAGCTGCGCCGGGTCGTTTTCGTGATGCCGTCGGGTTGGTTGGTCAGCCAGTGCCACGCCGTCCAGCAGGCTTCCTTCAGGGCAGCGACATTCTTGAATACGCGGTTGGCAAAGCGGTTCGATTTCAGGACCAGAATGATCTGCTGCATCGGATTGATCCCAAACGCGTTCCAAATTGCCTCACTGTCCCGCAATGTTGGGGCGATGAGCTGTGCAACCTCCTATAGACTGTGGTGATGGACTCGCCAGCGTTGGATGATGATGAGCGCAGCAACGCCCATACCCTGGACGGAATACATTGCGGACGAGCGCCACGCGCTGGCGAGGCACTGCGGGGACGCGAAGCAGGCCTCGCTCGCCCGCCATGATCATGGAGGGCGCGTCTCGCACGGCGGCGGCACGGGCGCAGGGCATGGACCTTCAACTCCTGCGCGACGGGGTGTTGCGCTACAACGCCGAAGGCTTGGACGGCCTTGCGGACCGTCCGCGCGGCGGGAGCGCGGTCCGCTTGACGGAGGCGCAGATCGCCGAGAGCGGCGCGTGGATCGAAGCTGGTCCCGCGCTTGAGCGGGACGGCGTGACGCGCTGGCGCCTTCAGGACATCGTGCGGAAGATCGAGGAGGCCTTCGGTGTCATCGATACGGAGAGCAGCGCCCGTATGATGCTCCGAAGGGCTGGGTTTCGCTTTATCTCGGGACGGCCGGTCCACCCCAAAGCCGACGCGGAGCGGCAGAGGGCGTTCGTGGCG
This sequence comes from Thalassobaculaceae bacterium, assembly GCA_963422445.2. Lineage (GTDB taxonomy): Bacteria > Pseudomonadota > Alphaproteobacteria > Thalassobaculales > Thalassobaculaceae. Next base: position 4,486,908 of record OY729512.2, on the reverse strand, counting down.
GACTTCGAGGCGCCGGTGACGTCTACGCTCAGCCCCGAGGCGCTGGCGGGCCCGATCGAGATCTGGGTCCAGGACGACGCGCGCATCGGCCAGAAGGGGATGACGACGCGGGTCTGGGCGCATGGGAAGCAGCGTCCACGCATCCTGCGCGACCACCGCTATGGCTACGTCCATCTGTTCGGCGCCACCTGCGCGCAGCGCGGCGTCGGCATCGCCCCTGTGGCGGACAGGGTGAACACAGCGTCGATGAACGAGCATCTGGCGGCCATCGCTGCGGCCGTGGCGCCGGGTGCGCACGGCGTGACCGTGCTGGACGGCGCAGGCTGGCATCGCTCGAACGACCTTCTCGGTCCCTCCAAGCTGACGCGCGTGCATCTGCCGCCCTACAACCCGGAACTCAATCCGATGGAGCAGATCATTCTGTTCCTGAAATCGAACCGCTTTGCCAACCGCGTGTTCAAGAATGTCGCTGCCCTGAAGGAAGCCTGCTGGACGGCGTGGCACTGGCTGACCAACCAACCCGACGGCATCACGAAAACGACCCGGCGCAGCTGCGCCGTCGCCCCATCATGCTGATCCCGATGTCTCACTATATCGAGTCCTATGATTTGCGCTTGGTATTATATGGGGGCAATCGCATAATGTCAAACAATTAGTTCATATCTGAACCTCTTGCAAAATTCCTGTCCCCAGGGTCCGGTGAGCCCGGATCGGTCGGTTGCTTCCGGTCACCTCTGCACCTGGAGGTCGGAATTCATGGATTCGCGGTGTCTCATCAGAGATGATGAGACCAAACAGGGACCTTTGTGGACATCGGGACACGCCTCTCCGGGCCACTCTCTTCGAGAGGGCCGCGAAGGGTCGGCATGCGTTGTCGGAGCCGCGCTATGGGACGGCGAGACGTATCAACGGGTCAGCCGCCAGGGCCAGGATGCCGAACATGAGATGGCAGGCGACCTTGGAATGTCCGCGGACGCGGACATGTCGCCCGCCAAACTCATCCTTGAGGCGGGCGTTGGTCCTCTCGACACCGGACCGGATCCGGAACCGCACGGTCTCGGGATCGACATGGCCTATTGCACGCCGGGCCCGGGCCTCCCGGTCTCGCTCCTCCTTGAGGTCCTTGTCCCGGCGCGGATTGACATCGATGATCGGCACATGGCCAAGCCGTTCGCTCATCTGGTAGATCTCCCTGGCATCATAGGCCGCGTCCATGAGATCGTAGAGATTGGTCACACGCCCGGCGGTCATCATCGCCAGCGGGATCGCGACCTGGCTGTCATGGACGGATGCCGCGGTGAGGACGGTCCTCAGCGGCACCCCGCAGTCTGCTGTGTCGATATGCAGCTTGTAACCGCACCAGGCCTCCAGGACCCCCTTGGCATTCTTCTTTGCCCCGTGATCACAGACCTTCGGCAGCTCGTCAAGCATCTCATCGAGATCCATCCCGTTCGCTTGCTGTTCGAGACGCCCAGGCTCCTTCGTCCTCTCCGCGCCCTTGCGGGGCCGGCCGCGCTTGCGGTTCGGCGTCCTGGCCTTCGGCTTCGGGGCCGGCGTCCCCCGGGCCTCGATGGCCGTCGAGTCCCTCGACACGTGGCCGATGAGCGCGTCGCCCAGTGTCTCTGCAACCAGAGCCGCGTGCATCCTCTCCGGAAGACGGGACTGCGAAAATTCGGCAAACGTCCGCGAAAACGTCGCTTCACGCGGGATCTCCGCGACACGCGACCAGCCGCACAGCCGGCGCAACGTCGGGTCCACCTTGAGCCTGTCGATCAGGTGGCGGGTCGTCGGCAGACCCCACACCGCCTTGGCGATGACGCCACGGGCCAGCGCCCGGCGATCCTCCCGGGGCCGACCCGGACCGGTCCACACCTCATCGACGAAGCCCTCCACCTTGACGAGATCGAGAGCTGTCACGAAACGCTTGTGCGTCTCGAGGAGAGGACCGACCGCCTCGGCCAACGCAGGGAAAAGGTCCCCTTGAAATCGGTGCCAGAGATCGGATAGGGTCGAGCCAAGGGTCATCGGGGTCACCTCCTCGGTATCTTGTTATTGTAGAAACACAACAGACCACGAGGTGGCCCCGAAACCCAGGCCCTCGACCAACAAAATCAGCCTCGAGAAGGCAAAAAACCGGTCGGGCCGGCAATTTTGCAAGAAGCTCATCTATTAGGGTATTTCTCCCAGCCGAACGAGCTCTGCTTCGTACTCCTCTTGTCCAACGTCACAGGCGACAAGGCCCACGAATGTCTCTTTATCGACCCTGCCACTGTCTGGCCATATGATTCATCAAGTGGGCTGTGATGTCCGCACCGGATGGCCCATGCGATGTCACAGTAAAGATGTTGGTTTTCAGGCCGCTCAATCGAATAAAGGTGAAGCGTTTATGGCGACCACCCGGATCTTCGCTAAATCCCTTCCTCGCGAGGGATGACTCGATTTTCCGGCGCGTGAATGTCACCCACGCGCTCTCCGACGAAGATCATCCTTCAGTTCTTTGCCTCCTTGAGACAGCCGAGCGTCGTCTTCCAAGGCATACTACCGCCATAGAAATGGCAGAACGTCGGTGCATAGCTCATCAATGGCGGCACGGAATTAGGCGCATGGACGAAGACACTTGCATAGAACGCTTCACCGTACACCTCCCACGCATCGTCATGGAGGGATTGGACGATGGGAAATTCCAAGGGTGGGGTGAGTCGAACAGCCTCTCCATCGAAGGGGAATTCGTCGATCACAACTGGAGGCAGCGCGAGGAACAACTCGTAGTTAGAAACATTGTCTCCATCATTCGCCATTGCCTCGTGTGATGAATGCCAATTCTCTGCTCCCACAGGCGTCAAAGCTCCTCCGGGGGTAATGTAGTCTGCCGCAGTCACAAGAACAGCACCGCCAGTCGCTATGATCGATTGGAGCGATGTCATATCAGTGTGTACTCTCGTTTTCGGGCGTCGGTCCTTGCACGACGCTGAGTGCAGTCGAGCTTTGGAGCAGGTACGTCGGGAAACCGAGGCTGTCCTCAATGTGATCGAGCTTGATGACGCCGGTCGCGACCAATTTCACCTTCGAAACACTGCCGTCCGAAAGGTGCAGTTCATGGAAGTGATCCTGTGCGCTGACACCATCGAGCAGCACACCATCGTGTTTCTTACCCTGAAACATAATTCTGATCGGTGTTTCGGCCATAATGCACGCCCTCCGCGCTAGGGCGTGTTGACGAATGATCGAAGCATAATCCATGCTGAGACAATGTTGACAAACGCGAGGACCGTCCGAGCGAGCTTGTCATAGCGTGTGGCACTGCGACGGAATTGTTTGAGCTTGTTGAAGAATCGCTCGACCTGCTGGCGCCGCTTGTACTTTATCTTGATCGTGATGAATCGTCTCAGTCCGGTTCGACCGGGCGGGAATCACGGCTTCGACGCCCTGGTCGGCCAGCACCTGGCGAATGTCCTTGCTGTCATACGCCTTGTCCATGACCGCAGCCTCCGGTGCGGGAGAGCTGGGCAAAGCCTTCCACAGCAGCTCGCATCCCACGCCATCATGGCGCTCGCCACCCGTCAACACGACGGACACACCGGTTGTTTCGTTGGCACAGGCCACGTGCAGCCTGGTGGAGAACCCACCCCGGGAGCGGCCGAGAGCCTGGGCCTCCTGGCCGCCGTTTTTTTACCGCCGGCGGCGTGTTGATGAGCGCGCAGGATGGTCGAAGCGATGAACACTTCCTTGAGTGGTTCATCGTCTCCCTGTTGTATCTGTTGCCAGAGCCGTGCCCGGAGGTGGCGCTTCTTCCAATGGCGAAACCGTTGATAAACGGCATTCCAATGGCCGAATTCGTCGGGCAGGTCGCGTCAGGGGGTTCCGGTCCGCGCCTGGTAGAGGATGGCCCTTTCCCTCCCTTTGTTCTTGTTGTCCATGATGATCCCTGCGATCTCACGGCCTTTTCCGACACCCGTACCATCGCCGATGAAGAACCCGCGGCGGACACCGGACGCAAGTATCTGCTCGTGGGCCGCGCCCGCATAGGACACGGCTTCAATCTGCGCGTCGCTCAGCATTCCGGAAGGCACGGTGTCTTCATTAAATGACGGGATATAGTCGATAGATGGCAGGTTTACCGATGCCATGGCCCTTGACTCGACAAGCCTTCCGGGATGCTTCTTCGCACCGGCAACACGCGAACTTGATGGCACGTATTCCGAAAATATCTCGCCTTCGCTCCGGTCTACGCTGCTATCGGGCTGTCCTCCCACACCTGGAATATCAGGTCCATCGGCTTGTCCAGTGTCTCCGTCGCGTACTCCGCCAGTTTCGCGTGATCCCCCCACACCGACTTGACCATCTCTATCGCGTAATCCCCCCTCAGGAAGCAGTCCATCAGGTATTCTATCCTCTCCTGTAGTGCCGCCCTTCTCGGTGGGACCAACGTCTCCAGGTTTTCCATCAGATACTGTAGTGTCGCCGGAAACCCGTCCGTCGGTTCCTCCAGTAGTGCCTTGAACTGTGCCTCTATCGCCAGTTTCTCCCAGGGGTCCATCCGTTCCTCTATTTTCAGCAATCCATGCGTCAACCGTTTCGGATGTATCAAGATCATCCGAAATGTGGGTCATCCCAGCCTGCTCGAACTTGTTCTTGATAATGCCATAGGCCGTTTTGAGATAAGGCAGTACCGCATCAGATATGTTTTCTATCAGTTGCGTCGCGATATCCCCGAATTTCCTTGCTCCTTCCTGAATGCGGACCATACGGCTTCGATGAACATTCGGTCGCTGAGCCGTGGCGGGGCGCCGGCGGCGTGTTTGCTCTCACGCAGTAGCGGCTCGAGTGTCGACCAGATAGCATCCGTGATGAGCAGGCGTAACGCCATGATAAGTCCCCGGAAAGTGTCATTGATGGAGAATGATTATCAGCATTTCATAAATTCGTCAACACGACCTAGTCCCACCTCGCAGCAGCAGTTCGGCGCGCGATCGCACTCCGTTGCTCCTGGGTCAGTGCATCGGCACGTGCTCAAGCACCGGCCTTACCGGCCCGCACCTTGTTCGGCATCTTGTAGGCGGTGTCTTCGATTTCGCCAGTTGCGATCTTGGCGACGTGTACAGCGCACCCACCCACGTCGGCCGGGCGCTTCTGGCCTTGCGGCCCTTGGGCACGGCTAGTGCCGCACCGTCATGGCCGCTCGCTTGGCATGGGTCATGGTGATTCGGATCATGCTTGTCGCTCTCCTTTGCTCGTTCCCCATCATGGGGATCATGTGCGCGAGCCAACTATATTGGCTGTTCCGATGATCCGTCAATCATGCTACGATGATCCCCGCACACAGGGAGAGGCATACATGAACAAGAACATCATCGCTGCCATTGGCAGTGTGCTGATCTTGGCGGCCTGCGGCGGTGACGCGGGTACCAGGGAATGCAGCGCCGTCTCAACCGAACTTGAGTGTACGAGTATGGCAATTTCCAAGACTGTCTCCATAAGATCGCCGTATCCTGCAACGATGTCCTGTTCCGGGCTCAAGCAGGTGAAGGTTCGCTCCGGGAAGTTCTATTGGAGTAATGAGGGGCCATTCGACTATCGATCAGACAGTATCGACAATGAGAAAGGCGAGGTTCGATTTCTATTGCGAACAGGAAACCCCGGAACATACATCATCGAAGGAGAGCTAGTCTATATGGACTCTCAAAACTGCAAAAGAAAGACCCGACGAGTATCAGCCGGGAGAATCCGAGCGCAATAAATCGAGAGCACAACACGGGTGCCTTGGTAGAAGCGCTAGATAGTGTCGTCACGAAATACCAGCCCAGAGCGCCAGACACCGGATCTGCACCGCGGCAAGGAACGATGCGGCATTCCTGGCGTATCGCGTGGCAATCCCACGCCAACGCTTGAGCCACAGAAAAGCGTTCTCCACCAAATGCCGGTGCCGGTAGAGATGGATATCATACGCTCTGGGGTGCTTGCGGTTGCGCTTCGGCGGAACCACCGGAATGACTTCATGCTCCTCACAATAAGACAGGATGACATTCGTGTCATAGGCTTGTCCGCCAACAAGGACTCGGCATCTATCCCTTCAATCAGCTCGACTGCAATCTGCTGCCGTCCCTTCGGTCACCAACGCCCGCACCGGCATCCCATGCGCGTCCACAGCCAAGTGCAGCGTCGTGTTCAGCCCCCTTTTGTGCGACCCATCGCCTGATGGCCACCGACCGCACCGCTCGCATGGGGATGTACCTTGAGATGACGGGCGTCAATCATCAGCCACTCATCGTCCGGCTCATCCACCAGATGCTCCAGCAACGCCCCCCAGAGCCCCTTGTCCCGCCAGCGACAGAACCGACGATGGGTATTTTCCAGTCTCCATAGTCTGGCGGCACATCCCGCCAGGGAGCGCCGGTGCGCAGAATCCAGCAAGACCGCATTAATGAACCGTCGATTATCCTGTGCCACCCCACCCCAACTTCCCGCTCGGCCAGGCAGATGAGGCTCCAGCAACAGCCAGACCCTGTCCGACATGTCGTGACGCCGATGAGCCATTCCCATGAGGCGCCTCCAGGAACCATCGAGTGAGTTCGACAGATAGGACAGATGGACATCACTCATGACGACACTATCTAGCGGATCGGGCACGCCATCATTATGACAACATGTCTATGTCATGCCAACAGGCAAAACAACCATGCGATCGACAACACCGAACCCGAGGCATGCCCGGGCACAGGGGGCGTCAGAGCCCCCGATTACGCGGATCAGAATCTTCGTTGGGGATTCAGGATAGGCGCTTCATGCGTTTTTGATACGATGCAAGCTGCCAGCATCGACATCATGCCATTCATGACCGCAATCAGCCTGACCGGCGTCGTTGCCATGGCACGTTCTGTGCCTGGGAAACTGCGATAGTCGATCCATGCCGATGACTACAACCGGCTTGATGTTCATTTTCTATCTCGTCCTGATGGCGAATTTTGCCGATACCAAATGCTGGAACGAAGATATCTACTGGGGCGGTGAAAGGGCACAAGCCGGATACTTCGGTGATCTTTTCCCGATCTTTTTCCAGCGAGCTAACCATCTTGATTCTCAATGAAACACTGCAGTGATGCCATCTTGTCGCCGCATTACTGGTTGTCATCGGCATCCGGATTGAGACCGTCCAGACGCCTTTATCGGAGGTTTTATGCGCGATCGGGTTGGCGGACCGGGCATCACGCGGGATTGGGCGAAAACAAAGCAAGGTCGCGGTGAAGAAATAGAGTGTGGAGAGAGCGCCATGCCGGTACTTGTGCGTTCGCGCCAGAAAACCGATCGTAACGCCGCGCCAACCGGGCCGGTCTCCTTGCCACAACACCGTCGCGCCCGGAAAACGGTATCGATCGACAACCCGCTACATTCCTGTCCAGGATAGCTTCGGCTTGAAGACGCCTTTACGCGCTTCGTGGCAAGAACGGGTTGCTGGCGCCTTCAGGTATAACGATCACGAAGAAGGCGGGCCCTCGACTGGCAACCGTCACCAGCCGGTTCGGTCGATGCCCGTGCCAAATTCCGCGCACCGAATTCGTCGCTCTTGTCAACGCACGTTCGGCAATTCTAGACTTGAGGTTGCCGATCCAGATCTGCTATGTGTCCTGAAACTTCTTTCAGACATTAAGGTTGACATGCCCGGTATCGCTCCCCGTTTCGATCCCGGCGCAGTTGAGTGGCGACATGTCACGGATCCGGACTGTACGGAGTTCAATGTCGATTTCGAATACAGTCTTCTCGGTTATGATATGGAAACCGGGCGTCTCGATATGCTGCTGCGTTATGGTAAACGCGGATATTGCCGGCGGCATCGCCATGTTGCCTCAACGGCAACCCTGGTTCTTGAAGGTGAACAATATCTTACCGAAATGCGACCGGATGGCACGATTTCATCGGCCGAACGTAAAAAAGGCGACTACGCTCTCGCTGGTACCGATGCCTTGCCGCACCTTGAGCACGGTGGCGATCAGGGTGGCACGGTCCTGTTGTCAATGACCGCGCCCGACGGACTCCTGTTCGAGTACTTCGACGAGACTATGGAGAACAGTTGGACAGTGTCCATCGAACAATATGTCGAAGCGTGGAATAACGGATCCATACACGGCGCGGCGCCAGCAACACCGGAATCTGTGCCCACCTGAGGCGCAGAAAGTCCGGTGAGCCCGGCCCGTCGGCAAGCCTGTACGGTCCAAGGTCATCACCATCCGGATCAGGTCCGTACGGCATTGGCGCAATTCCCGGGACTTGGAGATTTGTGCGAATTTTGCTGCCTTGCGTGATCCCTGAAATTCCGGAACAGCGTCAACAAGGTTCTGCGTACCGGCGTTTTTGTGCGTCTTCCGCTCGCGGCAGGTTTCGCCTGGACAGGCAGTCCATCTGGACCCGCCCGCAACGCTTGGCCCGATAGCCCCGCAGTCTTGGCCGGCGTCGAAAGCCGGGACGGTGTTTCCGTCGTTATCCATTCGTTCCGTATCCGCCATGTCCTGCAGATCGTGGCGCGGCAGAATACGTTTGAATGGCATGCCGCCAACTGGAGGCCCGGGCCGGATTCGAACCGACGTAAAAGGATTTGCAGTCCTCTGCATAGCCCCTCTGCCACCGGGCCGGCATGACCGGAATATCTAATCGCCAAGGGTGAGTGATGCAAGCCAAAACGACAAGGTCGTGTGCAGGCGTCCACATCGATTTCGTGTTGATGACAGCAATGTGCCGGAACCGAGCGGTCGCCGCCCGGCCGATCAGGCTACCGCATTGAGTTCGGCTGTGCGATAGCGTATAGTCAGCCTGCGGTTTGGATCGGCATTGGCAGACAAGGGACACGGCGGGAGATGTCTGACTACGCAGCAGCTCGTCATAACATGATCGAAAACCAGATCCGGGTTAACAGGGTTACGGATCCACGCATTCTTGACGCATTCGAAGCGATTCCGCGGGAACGGTTCGTACAGAAACTGTTGCAGGGCGTCGCCTATACGGACGAAGATCTGCATCTCGGGGGCGGACGCTATCTGATCGAACCGATGATCCTCGCTCGGCTGTTACAGGCAGCTGACCTTGATGCAACCGATACTGCCCTTGATATCGGATGCTGTACTGGATATTCGACAGCGGTGCTGTCGCGTCTGGTTGCGAGCGTCATCGCGGTGGAGGATTCTGGAGAGTTCGTTGAAGCCGGCAACCAGCGGTTGTCGGAACTCGAAATCGATAACGCCGCGGTGATTCAAGGGGCGTTGCGACAGGGTAATGCCAGGCAGCAGCCTTACGACCTGATCCTGATTGCCGGTGGTGTACAGGATGTGCCGGAAACCCTGATGAGCCAGTTGAAGGATGACGGTCGGCTTGTCACTGTGCTTTATGACGGCTCCAGTGCTGTTGGCAGGGCGGCTGTCATTCAACGTGTCAACGGGGTGAATGCGCGGCGGATCGTATTCGACGCGAGTACGCCTATGCTTCCCGGATTCTCGCAGGAGCCAGAATTTGTATTCTGAACGTCCGATCGACATCGTTGCCGGGGTGTCAGACCGATTCCTCAGGTCGTCCCATCTGCAGGTTTGGACAATATCTCCATGAACAGGACCGACATAGTCTCGCGCCCGCAAAATCATAGGGGCTCCCGGACCGGCCGTCTGGGATTGCTGCTGGGATTCGCCACTGTCATGTTGCTTGCCTTCGAGAGTCGCGCGCAAACGCTCGACGAAGCGCTTGCCATTGCCTATGCGGACAATCCGCAGTTGCGCGCGGCGCGCACCAGACTTCGCGTGGTTGATGAAGGCGTTGCCGGAGCAAAGGCGGGATGGCGTCCGACGATAACGACGCAGTTGTCCGTGGCGACGAGTTTCGTTCACCGTGACCCTGAGCGCAGCGCGGCAACATCGGATACCTTCGTGCCGGGCAGCCTTTCTGCGTCAGTCGCGCAGCCGCTTTATCGCGGTGGACGAACCGAGGCTGCGGTGCGGCGCACGGTTTACGATGTTCAGGCCGAGCGCGCGCGCATGTACAGCATCGAGCAGGACGTGTTGCTGCAGGCGACAACAGCCTATGTCGACACGATTCGCGACAACTCGGTGCTTGATCTCCAGATCAACAATCTGAAGCGGTTGCAAAAGCAGCTCCAAGCGACGCGTGAACGCTTTGCAGTTGGTGAAGTTACTCGCACCGATGTGGCCCAGGCTGAATCACGAGTTGCCCGGGCCGAAGCGGACCGGACTCTGGCAGCAGGGAACCTGGTATCGTCCAGAGTCAGATTCGAGCGCATCGTCGGCGTCGTGCCCGGTACCCTGATACAACCCTCGCGGCGGGACGATCTGCCCGCGAATCGCGAAGAGGCTGTCGCGACTGCGCTTGAAAACAGCTTCACGCTGATCAATGCGAAGTTCGAGGAACTGAGCGAACGGGAGCGGATAGCGGAAATATCCGGCGAACTGCTCCCGACCGTCAGCGTGGTCGGTCAGGCGACCCAGTCCTATGATACCAACGGGTCCGAACACGAAACATCGTCGATCAGCGTCGAGGCTCGGATCAGATTCCCCATCTATCAGGCGGGCGTGGTGTCCGCCCGGGTCCGATCCGCCAAAGAAGCCGCGAATGTCAAACGGATCATGGTCGAAGCGAGCCGCCGTCAGGTTATCGATGCATCCGCGCGCGCGTTTGAAGCCTGGAAGACCGCGGTTGCCCGGACAACGTCGCTGGCGGCTGAGGTGAGTTCGGCGCAGATCGCCCTTGAGGGTGTCGAACAGGAAGCTGCTGTGGGCGCTCGCACGGTGCTTGATGTCCTTGACGCCGAGCAGGAACTGCTTGATGCGCAGGTCGGACTGGTACGGGCCGAGCGCAATGCCTTCGTAACATCTTACGAACTTCTGATGTCGCTTGGTTGGCTGACAGCGGAAGCCCTTGGCCTGCCGGTTGATATCTACGACCCTGATCGCCACTTTCTGCAAGTGCAGGACAAGTACATTGGTACGGTGATTCCCGGTCAGTGACCCGGAACGGTCGATGCGGCCGGGTTTCGGAAAATCCTGCCGCCGATGTCGAAGCGTTCGTCGTGGATTGCGATGTTGCCTTCGTGGGCCTAGGTTCGCATGATGACAGAGAAAGAAAATGAGCCGCGGATGGAAGAGATTCTGGCCTCCATCCAGAGTCTCATGTCAGTGGCCAATGCCCGGTCAATATCCGACCGGAACGCGGATGCGCGGCCAGTGTCGGCTGATCAGGCAGTGCGGTCACGACCGGATAAAACGGCAAGGGGAGATTTTGGGTCCGGCGAGCCGTCCAACCGGAGGCCGGCGCTTCAAACACCGGGTATGGATCCGGACACCGCATTGGTCTCCTCCGTCGAAGCTACGAAAGCCATCGGATCATTTCTGCTGCTCGACAGGGAACTTGGTGAAAAGCGTGCTGCGCAACCCGGCGATCTGCTGATTGAGCACGGAGCAGCCAGGCTTGAAGAGACCGCGCGTGAATTGATGCGGCCAATGCTCAAGGAGTGGCTGGACTTGAATCTGCCAGTGATGGTTGAACGGCTGGTTCGCGAAGAAATCCGGCGCCTGGCTTCACTGGCCAAGGACCGGGATTCGAGGTAGGCAAGCTCCGCAACCGGTCCTGATCGACTTTCGACCGTCCCGTGGCCCCGGCGCAAGGGACGGATCCCGGTCATCCCGGAATTCGCAATGACACAGGTCGTTGACTGTGCATCGACCATCAGAATGTTCGCCTGGACAGATCATCATGCTTGAAAAGACCTATAACCCGGCGTCGATAGAATCTGCCTGGTACGAAAAATGGGAACAGTCCGGTGCTTTCGAGGCCGGCACCCGTGCCGGGGCAACACCTTTTACCATCATGATGCCGCCGCCCAACGTCACTGGCAGTCTGCATATCGGGCATGCCCTGACCTTTACCATTCAGGATATTCTGATCCGGTATCACCGGAAGCGCGGTCGCGATGCGCTATGGCAACCGGGGATGGATCATGCCGGAATCGCGACGCAGATGGTGGTGGAGCGGCAGCTCGACGAACGTGGAATCAGCCGTCACGACATGGGCCGATCGAAATTCGTGGATACCGTCTGGGAATGGAAGACGGAATCCGGTGGTATGATAATGAACCAGCTGCGTTCGCTCGGCGCATCGGCCGACTGGCAGCGTGAACGGTTTACCATGGATGAAGGACTGTCGCGTTCTGTCATCAAGGTGTTCGTCGACCTCTATCGCCAGGGTTTGATCTATCGCGACAAGCGTCTGGTCAACTGGGATCCGAAACTGTTGACCGCAATTTCCGACCTCGAGGTACAGTCGGTCGAAACCAAGGGCAGTCTCTGGCATCTCTGCTATCCGATCGACGGTGAGGAGGGACGTTACATCACGGTCGCGACAACCCGGCCGGAAACTATGCTTGGCGATACCGGTATTGCCGTACACCCGGACGATGACCGGTATCGGGATCTGGTTGGGCGGCACGCCATCCTGCCTTTGGTCGGGCGCCGCATTCCAATCGTCGCCGATGAGTACAGCGACATGGAGAAGGGAACTGGCGCGGTCAAGATGACACCGGCACATGACTTCAATGATTTTGAGGTTGGCCGCCGACACAACCTGGAAATGGTGAATATCTTCGATCAGTTCGCCTGTACGAACGAGAATGTTCCCGAGCCTTATCGCGGTCTCGACCGTTATGAGGTTCGCAAAAGGGTTGTCGCCGATATCGAAGCGCTGGGCCTGCTGGAAATGGTCGAAGAGACCGTCCATGCGGTACCGCATGGTGACCGGTCGCAGGTTCCCCTCGAACCCTGGCTGACCGATCAGTGGTATTGCGACGCTGCAACGCTGGCGAAGCCGGCGATCGCAGCGGTTGAAAACGGCCAGACCCGTTTCGTGCCGGAAAACTGGCAGAACACCTATTTCGAATGGATGTGCAATATCCAGCCCTGGTGCATCTCGCGTCAGCTCTGGTGGGGCCATCAGATTCCGGCCTGGTACGGTCCGGACGGCGAAGTGTTCGTTGCAGCGACCGAAGACGAGGCGCAGATGGCCGCGGACCGGCATTATGGTGAGGCTGTCAGTCTGGCCCGGGACGAGGATGTTCTCGATACCTGGTTTTCGTCAGCGTTGTGGCCATTCTCGACCATTGGCTGGCCCGACCGGACCCCAGAACTGGAACGCTATTATCCGGGCGACGTGCTGGTGACCGGCTTCGATATCATCTTTTTCTGGGTTGCCAGGATGATGATGATGGGCCTGCATTTCATGGAGCGGGTGCCGTTTGAAACCGTCTACATCCATGCGCTGGTCCGCGATGAGCATGGCCAGAAAATGTCCAAGTCCAAGGGCAATGTCATGGATCCGCTGGACTTGGTCGGCAAATACGGAACGGATGCGCTGCGCTTCACGCTGGCAGCGATGGCGGCGCAGGGGCGGGACATCAAGCTGGCGGAAAACCGTATTCAAGGATACCGGAATTTCGCGACCAAGATCTGGAACGCCGCGCGCTATGCGCTCATGAATGGATGCCGGCATGATCCGGACTTCGATCCTTCCGCATGCCGGCAGACGGTGAACAGATGGATCGTCGGCGAAATGGCAGGTGCGGCGGCCCGGGTCTCTGGCGCGATCGAGGCCTATCGATTCAATGATGCAGCGAGCGCCATCTATCAATTCGCCTGGGGCACATTCTGCGACTGGTATCTGGAGTTTACCAAACCGATCCTGAACGGCGATGATGCTGCGGCAGCGGCCGAGGCCAGAACGGTTACGGCCTGGGTGTTGCGGCAGATGATGAATGTCCTCAACCCTCTCATGCCATATCTGACGGAGGAGTTGTGGGAACGGCTCGATGGGGAGGAGCCGCTGATTACGGCGGCATGGCCGGATCTTGCCAATCTGGCAACCGATATCGAGGCTGTGTCCGAGATTGACTGGGTGGTTCGTCTGATCGGCGAGATACGTTCCATCCGGTCCGAGTTTAGCGTTCCGGCCCGCGCCGAGGTCGATCTCTTGCTTGTCGGACTTTCCGAACGGTCTGCCAGGCGTTTCGATACCCATCGGGACATCATCCGGCATCTCGGCCGCTTGCGGACGGCATCGCGTCTCGAGGGCGAGGAACCCGAAGGATCCGTGAAGGGTGTGATCGATGAGGCGACGATCGTGATCCCGCTGGCCAGCGTGGTCGATATCGGCGCCGAGCGCCGTCGTCTCGAGCGGGATGTCGCGAAGGTCGCGGACGAGATCGGCAAGCTTGACAAGAAGCTTGCGAACCCGAATTTTCTTGATCGGGCTCCTTCGGAGGTCGTTGCCGAAAACCGTGATCGTCTCGCTGAGGCCCAGGGCCGGCGCGCAAAGCTGGAACTGGCGCTTGGCAAGATGACGGCAGCCTGAGCTATATCGTCCCGTGGTTCATCAGGGCCAAATGTCCGGATGCCACGGCGTGGGGAGCGGCGTCAACGGGCGCAGACAGTATAATGGTGCACGAATCCGGATCGGCAGCGCAACCGATGCGGCGGGCGGCGAGGGGGCCGCGAAGCGTCTTGCGTCCCTGCCGGAACAGGATCCGGTATGGTGGTGAATGCATCAGGCTTCTAGGTATGGCCGTGTTTCGGCTTGTTCTGCTATCAGGCATATGACAGGTCCGGCGCATGCAGGTCTGTTTGTTGCCGGGACTCCCGGGCGCGGCTTGTTGTGGTCAGAATGGCCCTACCGGCAGCGCGCCGTCAGGAAAGGACTCGAGTCATGGTTGATCTTGCGAATCTCACGCTTGCTGGGGCCGCGCGCATGATCGCGATGCGGCAACTGTCAGTGCTTGATCTGGTTCAGGCAACTCTTCGGCGCATCGAAGCCTGTGACCCGCATCTCAATGCGTTTGTGACCGTCATGGCCGACAGCGCCGTCGATGACGCGAAAGCGGCGGATGCCGAAATTGCCGCCGGACGCTATCGCGGCCCTTTGCACGGTGTGACCATTGGCCTGAAGGATATCTACGATACTGCCGGTATCTTGACGGCCGGAGGATCGAAGACCGGTCTCGACCGAATACCGGGTCGGGATGCCGAGACGGTGCGCCGGCTGAAGGCAGCCGGAGCGATCATTATCGGCAAACTGACAACACACGAGTACGCGCATGGTGGCCCCAGTTTCGACCTGCCCTGGCCACCAGCCCGCAATCCCTGGAATGTCGATCATTTCACTGGTGGTTCTTCATCCGGTTCCGGTGCCGCGGTGGCGGCGGGTTTGTGTCTCGGTGCCCTCGGGACCGATACCGGCGGTTCGATCCGCGGGCCGGCCGCGTTATCCGGTGTTGCCGGGCTGATGCCGAGCTACGGCCTGGTCAGCCGACGTGGCGTAATTCCCAACTCGTTTACCTTCGATCATTGCGGTCCATTGGCGTGGACGGCCGAAGATTGTGCGATACTCCATGACGTACTCGCCGGGTATGACTTTCAAGATCCACGCTCTACCGGAAGACCGCAGGAAGCCGCGCCGGTTTCCATGACCGGATTGCGGATTGGCTTGTTGCGTCATTTCTGGGAGGAAGACCTTGCCGTGACTCCGGACATGGTCGCGGCCTGTGAACAAATGGCCGAGGTGTTCCGCGGTCTGGGAGCCGAGGTGGGGACTGCGTGTATGCCGCCCGTGCAGGACTGGTACGATGTAAAGATCACGATTGCGGAGAGCGAACTGTTTAACGTCCATCGTCGCAATTTGCAGACCCGCCCGCGCGACTTCGGGCAGGACTTCCTGTCCCGTGTGCTCGGTTCCGTCTGTTACACGGCACAGGATTATGTTGCCGCGCATCGGCGATGGCGCCAACTGTTGAAGGCGATGGAGCCGGTTTACGAGTGTTTTGATGTGTTGATCGCGCCTTCGGCCACTGGATCGGCCCCGAGGCTTGACGCTCATGACACCGCCAGTTTCTGGCGCCTTCCTAGTATTACGACGCCGTTCGACGTCACTGGCGGACCGGCGTTGACGCTGACCGGTGGGTTTTCCAGGGAAGGTCTGCCACTCGGTGTCCAGTTGGCGGCTGCGCCGTTTCATGATCGTGTGGTGCTCGCGGCGGGTCAGGCTTTCGAGGAAGCCACCGAATGGCGGCAGCGCCGGCCGAAGATCGAGTGCAGTTCGTCACCGGAATACGGGACACCGGCTCTGCCAGACCCGGTCTTGCCGCCGGAAGGGCCGGCGCTCGATCAGGCGCGGATATTGGCGAGTCTTGCCGGTTTACCGCAGAATGACAACTATCTCCTGGCGTTGATTGCCGAAGCCGCACCTTACGCGCGCACCATGTCCGAGCGCCTCGATCGGGACTACGCCTATAGCGACGAGATCTGATGGTGTCGTGGTGAAGAGACGCCATTTGGCGATTTGGAAAGTGATTTTTCAAACGATGGTCAAGCGCGTGGACGCTCGTGCCAGGCAGAACCTGGCCAGCATTTGTCCTGAAGCTTCGATACTGGCGAAGACATGTGGAACCGGTCAACGAGCGAACGGTCCCCGGCAGATCGAGACCGTTTATCGTCTCGATCGCAAGCAGAACATCGATGACAACTGCAAATGTCGAAATGCGCCCATCGGACGGCATCTGTCGTGCACGTGAAGACGTTACATACTGGTCGCGCCGCCGTCGATGACCATTTCGCCGCCAGTCATGTAGGATGCTTCATCCGACGCGAGAAACAGGACCGCCGACACGATCTCGTCAATCGTTCCCAATCGTTTCATTGCAACCCGCGTCAGCCGTTCGGCAAGAACCGCGGGATCGGACATCGCGGAACGCACCATGTCGGTATCGATCGGACCGGGAAAAATGGCGTTACAGCGGATTCCGTCACCGGCATGTTGGGCTGCCGTGACCTTGCTGAAGACCCGCACGGCGCCCTTGCTGGCGGCGTAAGCCGGTTCCTGATGTGTTGCCTGGCCGATTCCGGCAACCGAAACGATATTGATGATCGAACCACCACCACGCTGGCGCATCGCGGGGATCGCGTGCTTTGTGCCCAGGAACACGCCGCGGGCATTGACCGCCTGGACCCGATCCCACTCTTCCAGGGTCCGGTTTTCGATCGCAACGCGGGGAATCACGATTCCGGCATTGTTGACCAGAATATCGAGGCCGCCGTACCGGTTGATTGTAGTCGCAACCGCGCCCTGCCAATCCGCCTCCCGGGTCACATCAAGATGATAGTAGACCGCATCACCGCCTGCCGTCAGGATCTCCGCCTCCAGTCCGGTGCCGTCTTCGTTGCGGATGTCGCCGAACACGACCTTTGCGCCTTCGGCGGCGAAGGCCCGTGTTTCGGCCGCACCTTGCCCCCGCGCACCGCCGCTGATCAGTGCCACTTTCCCGCTGAATCTGGCCATGTTCTCTCTCCTGTCGCTCGATCCCGGGTTCGGGTTTCGGGCAGCCCCGAGATGTGAATCCGGTTATTTTCGAGTGGCTCGGATTTTTTTGCAAATCCTGATCCACCGCGCGGGTTATAGCGGAGAGAACGCAGCGGCGTGTTTGTCACGAGACGTCGCCAGAGGTAGTCTGGAATGTTTCCGAATGTTCACGGAAGTTCCGACTACGGTTCGGTTCGAATGGCACTGCCTTGAATTGGGCGCCAGGGTGCCAGCCATGAAATGAGGAAGGACAATGTGGACAGAGGGGCAATTCGGGTCGGGGACGGAAAAACGGCGAAAGATCATCGTTGATTGTGATCCGGGGATCGATGACGCAATCGCTTTGATGCTGGCGTTCGCAAGTCCCGATGAGCTCGAAATTCTCGGCATAACGGCCGTCGCCGGCAATGTGCCGCTGGATATGACGGAGGTGAATGCGCGTCGCCTCCGCGATCTTTGCGGCGTGTCCGCAGTTCCGGTCCATGCCGGTTGCCCGCGGCCGCTGTTGCGGCCGCTCATTGTCGCAGATCATGTTCATGGCGACACAGGGCTCGCGGGGGTCGATCTGCCGCCGCCCGAGGCGGCATGCGCCAGCGCGCATGCCGTTGACATGTTGCGCGATACCGTTGCTGCCGCACCGGGAGAAATCACCGTGGTGGCCGTCGGTCCTCTGACCAATATTGCCTGTGTTGTGGTCCAGCGTCCGGCTTTTGCCAGCGAGGTTCGCGAGATCATCGTCATGGGCGGGGCCGCGGGTGCTGGCAATGTCACGTCGCATGCCGAGTTCAACTTCCACGTTGATCCCCACGCAGCCCATATCGTGATGGGAAGCGGCGCGCCAATCGTCATGTACGGCCTCGATATCACGCGGCAGGTCTGCGTTGACGCGTTGTGGTTGGATCGGATCGCGGATCTCAAGTCGCCGGTGGCCCAGGCCGCTGCCGGAATGTTGTCTTTTTACAAGGAGTTTGGCGGCGCTCTGCACGATGTGCTCGCGATCGGACACCTGCTTTCGCCTGAATGTTTTCGGTTGACGCCATGCGAAGTCAGAATCGTAACCGAGGAAGGACCGCGGGCTGGCCGCAGTGAAGTTGTCCGTGACGCCCCAAAGGCGAATGTACTGGTCGGTTTCGAAGCTGACGCCGATCGCTTTCTGGATTTTCTTTACCAGAGACTGGCGCGTTATCCGGTCAACCCGGCCGCATGATCGTCCCCACGTCCGGTTCCGCGCGGTGCATTGCGATATTTTGGCGCGCATGGCAAAACTGCATCGTAATCCAATGCGTTTACGGCCGACGGCCGGAAGGTCGGGGCAACGATCTGAACGGGGGAATTCATGAACGCCTATGACAAATCGAGGCTGCCAAGCCGTCATGTCACCATCGGGCCGGAACGGGCGCCGCATCGCTCCTATCTCTATGCGATGGGCCTGACCGAAGAAGAGATCAACCAGCCTCTTGTTGGAGTTGCGACGGCCTGGAACGAGGCCGCACCGTGCAATATCGCACTGTCGCGCCAGGCTCAGGCGGTCAAGATCGGAGTCAAGGGCGAAAAAGGGACACCACGGGAATTCACCACCATCACAGTGACCGACGGGATCGCGATGGGCCATGCGGGTATGAAGTCGTCGCTGGTCAGTCGCGAGGTGATCGCTGATTCCGTCGAACTGACCATGCGTGGTCATTGTTACGACGGCATGGTAACGCTTGCCGGTTGCGACAAATCGCTGCCAGGTATGATGATGGCAATGGCGCGGCTGAATGTCCCGGCGGTGTTCATGTATGGCGGCTCGATCTTGCCGGGCCGGTTCCGCGGTGAGGATGTAACCGTCCAGAGCCTTTTCGAGGCGGTCGGGGCCCATTCAGCCGGGACCATGAGCGATGAGGATCTGCACGAACTCGAATGTGTCGCCTGTCCGAGCGCTGGCGCCTGCGGCGGCCAGTTTACGGCCAATACGATGGCCTGCGTGTCGGAGGCCATTGGCCTTGCATTGCCCGGCTCGGCGGGTGCGCCGGCGCCATACGAAAGCCGCGATGCCTATGCGGTAGCTTCGGGCAAGGCTGTCATGAAACTGATCGAGGCCAATCTCAGACCCCGCGACATCCTGACCCGTAAGGCCTTCGAAAACGCTGCGGTAGTCGTCGCCGCCTCCGGCGGTTCGACCAATGCCGGTCTGCATTTGCCGGCTCTCGCCAACGAATGCGGGATCGATTTCGATCTCCATGCCGTCGCCGACATCTTCAAGCGAACCCCGTATATCGCCGATCTCAAGCCCGGCGGCAGGTACGTCGCCAAAGATATGTACGAGATCGGCGGGGTGCCGGTCTTGATGAAGGCATTGCTCGATGGCGGCTATCTGCATGGCGACTGCATCACTGTCACCGGCAAGACCATCGCCGAGAATCTGGCCGATACCGTGTTTCCGACTGATCAGGATGTTGTCTATCCCACCAGCAAACCGCTCTCGCCGACAGGAGGCGTTGTCGGTCTGCGCGGCAATCTTGCGCCCGAGGGGGCGATCGTGAAGGTGGCCGGCATGGAAACCCTCAAATTCACCGGAAGCGCGTTGTGCTTCGATTGCGAGGAGGATGCTTTCGCCGCAGTCGAGGCCCGCCACTACAAGCCTGGCGATGTTTTCGTGATCCGCTATGAAGGCCCGAAGGGTGGTCCCGGCATGCGCGAAATGCTGGCGACAACGGCCGCACTCTACGGACAGGGTGTCGGTGACACGGTCGCGCTGATCACCGATGGACGGTTTTCCGGTGCAACCCGCGGTTTTTGCGTTGGCCATGTTGGCCCCGAAGCTGCGGTCGGCGGTCCGATCGGTCTTCTGAAGGACGGCGACCGGATCACGATAGATGCGGTAAACGGCAGCATCGATGTCGATCTGTCGGACGCCGAGCTCGAAGGCCGCCGCAAGGACTGGAAACCGCGCGACCATGAATATCAGTCAGGGGTCATATGGAAATACGCCCAAACCGTCGGTTCGGCCGAAAAGGGTGCGGTGACCCATCAAGGCGCACAAGCCGAGACCCATGTTTATGCCGACTTGTAGGTTGGCGCGGCATGGTTGACCGGAGGCGGCGTGCAGATCCCGGATCCGCTGGAACAGCACAGGGTTCGGGCCGGATCTCGTAACGGCGGGATGGGACGAAGCAGAGAGAAACCCACTCCCAGATTGACGATGTTTAGCTTGGCCCTGCAGGGATCTGCATCATTGGAAGGAAGAATGGACGGAAGACTCGTGTAAATGATCAACCGTCGGGAAAAACATCCGCAGGCGAAGACACTGGTGGAACGGAAACGACTTCTCTCGGCTCGTACCGAGTGGATCGGCCTCGTTCTGTTTGCCGGCGCCGCATTGTTGGTGTTGCCTTTCGTGAAGGCCGCGGTCGTTCTTCAACAGGTCTGGCTAACCATGTGTGCGGCGGTCGGGTTGACGCAATAGAGGGACGGACTGGAACCGGCTGGATTATTCGCGAAGTTCAATCCAGACCGGGGTGTGGTCCGACGGCCTTGTCCGTCCCCGCGGTCGCTTGTCGATACCGGAGCCGGTGACCCGGTCAGCTGCCTGTGGCGAAACCAGAAGGTGGTCGATACGGATGCCTTCGTCTTTTTGCCAGGAGCCGCCTGTATAGTCCCAGTAACTGAAGCAGTGCGGTTCCGTGTTGTGGATGCGGTAGGCGTCGGTGTAACCCAGATTGAGCAGGCTCCGGAACCGCATGCGGGTTTCGATCTGGTACAGGGCGTCATTCACGTAGTCGGCCGGATCGTGCGCGTCTTCGTCTTGTGGGATGACGTTGTAGTCGCCGGCAAGGACGACTGGCATTTCGTAATCGAGCAGTTTCGCGGAATGAGCTGTCAAACGGTCCATCCAGGACAGCTTGTAGTGAAATTTCCCACTGTCGATTGGGTTGCCGTTTGGCAGATAGATCGAGGCGACTCGCACGCCGTCGACAGTGGCTTCCAGGTACCGGGCCTGATCGTCGCCGTCATCACCGGGCAAGCCGCAGGAGACATCTTCGATCGGGCGCTTGGAGAGAAGCGCAACCCCGTTATAACTTTTCTGTCCGTGGACTTCGATATTGTAGCCGAGATCCTCGATCTCCATATTCGGGAACGCCTCGTCGACGCATTTGATTTCCTGCAGTAGAACGGCATCCGGCGCTGCCTCGACCAGCCATTCCAGGATGTTCGGGAGGCGGGCCTTGACCGAGTTGACGTTCCAGGTTGCAATTTTCATGAGTATCGCGGGACTACAATGAAAACGAAGTGCCACAGCCGCAGGACGACGCGGCGTTGGGGTTGACCACCTGAAAATACGAACCGATCAGTTCCTCGACATAGTCCAGTTTTCCGCCGCGCACGAGATCCAGCGAAACCGAATCAATGACCACCGCGACTCCGTCGTTTTCGAAGACGATGTCATCGTCGCTGCGCGTGTTGTCAAAGCCGAACACATACTGGAATCCGGAACATCCTCCACCCTCGACCGCTACGCGCATGGCGTTGCCTTCGCTTTCATCGGCCAGCATCACAGCGATGCGTTGGGCGGCTCGGTCCGTCAGGCCGAACGGCTCGGTTCCGGATAGCGTGGATTCTGTAATCCCGTCGGGCATCGTTCAACTCCAGTCTGCGACTGCCAGTGAGCATAACATGATCCTGCCGAAAATCAAAGTCGGTATTGTGATCGCCTGTTGTTGCCGAAAACGAAGTCGTGATGCGGGCCGGGACAATATCTTATTTGGGAGTTCATTTCTGATTGCGCTCCGTGCGACCAAGGGGGCGCATTGCTGAAACCGGACTCCAATCCGTCATCTGGACGAATCCTGTACTGGTGGGAGCGATTTAAGGTTAACCCTGTGAGCACGGTTGACGTCGCCGATCTGACAACATTTGTGAGTGTCACATGTTAAAGGTAGATTGACATGCAGGCCACCTTCCGATCTCTCGTGTCGGAGCTCGGCCTGCACCCGATCTGGCATCAGAAAGACGGCCGTATTGCGGGCACCTGTTCCTCGCCTTTCACGCCATGCACCTGCTCCGCACCCGCCTCAAGGCCGCTGGCATCACCCTCAGCTGCGGAGTCGATCCGCAATCGCCTCCGCAGCTGGTTGCGCATCACCATCACGATCTGCCGGACCGCTGGATCGACAATCGCCAACCGCTAAGGATGTACGGCCCTACCCCGAAGTTGCGCGGATCGTCCGTGCCGCAGATGGGAGCCACAACTGCACCGCTGGAGAACTCGGGTGCTGGAATAACAAAATCGTCGAAAATGGAGCCATGTGTGCCGGGTCGAAAATTACTTTTACGCAGAATTAATGTGTTATGGCGAACTTCAAGCCACAAAGTGCCAACTTGGGTTGAGCAGGACAAGATCGGTCTAGAGCGGGAGACCATGGCCTTGCGGGACTGCATCGCCGCATTTGAGCGCAGTGCGATGCTCGACCACCACCACCAGCAAGCCGCCGTCCGGTGATGGCCTGAACAAGAAAACCACAACCCGAAAACGGTGCAGACCGCGCGCCTTGTCCCGCGGCACCGCTCCGCCGGTGCCGCAATGCGGACAGCGCCGCTCGTCATTCACGTCCAGATCGATCGCCGCCAGCGAGGACGCGCCCTCCGGTGGGCCCGATAGTACCGCCGTGACCTTCATGCGTGGCGCTGCCGTCAACCCATCGACATGCGAGACCCAATCCCGAAGCCGTTCGTGATCCATCTTTCTGACCTCCAAGGCGAATCGGGCGGGATCCTGTCACGATGCCTACGATTCACGAATTAAGCATGATCAATTATCCGCATGTGAAACAGATCGTCCGGATGATCCGTCACTGCATGGATAAGAAAACCGAAAAGAATCTATCGAGTCCGCCTTCGGCATGACCTCCACCGACGCCGGCCACACAACCCCGCAAGACCGGCTCGCTTGGAACCGCGGTCACTGGTTGGCCGAAAGCCATCATCATGTCGGGGACGTTACCTTCAAGAAGACGATTGCACCGCCCGCACCCGATACGTACCCTCCAACAGCGCCATCATCAACACCATCGCGATCGCCGTGATCTTGGGGGAGGGGGACAATCGCAAGATCGGCAAACCGAAGAGGGGCTTCGCCGAGACCCTGCGCGCCTTCAGCTATCGACGCAAGGACGGCATGAAGGCGCTCTTCACGCCCTTCTGACCGAGACCGTCTCCCGAAACCACGACACCATCCGTGCGGCCGTCGCCCGCACACCGCGACGGCTGTCTCCAGGATCGCCCGACCGACAATACGCCGCACCGCACTGACCGGCCGATCCGGGGCCAACGAGTCGTGAAGGCCCAAATCGCGCAGTAGATCACATTATCAGTAGGCATGAGAAAAACAGGGCGAACTTGGCGTAGGATCGCCGTGGGTCGTGCTGGGATTTCCGTTGCGTCGGTGGGCTTTTCGGGTTAAGCTCGCGGTCCTCCGTAACATTGGATAGAAACGATGCCCGCCGACCGGTTCCGCTTTCGTGGGCCCGTACTTGCCGAATATGCCAGCAGGCCTGAAGCAAGCCGCGGTCGGCTCCACCAGGAGCCTGAGGCGGAGGAACGCACGCCGCATGAGCGTGATCGTGACCGGATTCTGCATTCCGGCGCATTTCGCAAGCTTCGGAACAAGACCCAGGTCTTCATGTTTTCCGAAGGCGACTATTTTCGGACCCGTCTGACGCACAGTCTGGAAGTCGCCCAGATTACCCGGTCGCTCTGCCGCTCCCTCGGTCTAAACGAAGATCTCGGCGAAGCATTGGCGCTGGCTCACGATTTCGGCCACACCCCGTTCGGCCACGCTGGCGAGCATGCGCTCGACACTGCGCTCGAACCTTATGGCGGATTCGATCACAACGATCAGACCCTGCGGCTGGTGACCTGTCTCGAGCAGCGCTACGCCGCGTTCGACGGCCTCAATCTGACCTGGGAATGTCTCGAAGGTCTTATCAAGCACAATGGCCCGGTTCCCGGCACGCCATCGCGCACAGTTGCCGAACTTGCGTTGCGTATCAATCTGGATCTCCGGAATCAGGCTAGCGCCGAGGCGCAGGTCGCATCGGTCGCCGATGACATCGCCTATGACGCCCATGACATCGAGGATGGCCTTCGCGCCGGACTGTTCGATGTCGAGGTGCTGTCCTCTGTTCCGCTGGCCAGCGCCATTGTTGACGCTATTCTCAGCCAATATGGCAAGCTCGAGTCCGGGCGGATGGCCCATGAAATCTACCGCCATGTGACCGACATGTTGTGCCGTGACCTGCTGGCCGAGACCCGCCGTCGTCTTGCGGCGTTGCGTCCCGATTCGGCAGAGGCCGTCCGCGCGGCGACTGGTCCACTGGTTGCTTTCAGCGATGCCGTCCGGGAAGCGGATGCCGTGTTGAAGACATTTCTGCACAATCACATGTATCGGCATTACAAGGTCAATCGCATGGCCACCAAGGCATCGCGCGTGGTCTCCGAGCTCTTCGAATTGTTGGCAGAGCGGCCTTATTGTCTGCCGGGCGAGTGGCAGATCGAGGACAGGCTCGGAACACCGGAAGATCGCGCGCTTCTGATTGCCGACTATATTGCCGGTATGACTGACCGTTACGCGCTGTTGGAACACAGACGCCTGTTTGATCTGGAAACGATACGATAGATGAATGTTTACAAGCAGTTCGAGGCTGTCATCCGAGAAGCCGTCGCAACGGTCCCGACACTCTCCGGGTGCGATGCGTCCCTGATTGCCCGCATTTCTGCCGAGCCGCCACGCGATCCGGCGCATGGCGACGTTGCGACCAATGCGGCGATGGTGCTTGCGAAGCGCGCAGGCATGAAGCCGCAGGATCTGGCGGAAACGCTGCGGACCAGGTTGGCGTTGCATGATGCGGTGGCGGCAATCGAGATTGCCGGGCCGGGATTCATCAATCTGAAGCTGGTCAATGACTATTGGTTGGAACGTTTGCGCGATGTTCTGAAGGTTGGGACCGAGTATGGCAGTTCTGCAGTGGGGGCCGGCCGCAAGGTCAATGTGGAATACGTGTCCGCCAATCCGACGGGGCCGCTGCATGCCGCGCATGCCAGAGGTGCCGTGGTTGGCGATGTCCTCGCTCGCCTGCTTGAAAAAGCAGGGTTTGATGTATGCCGGGAGTACTATGTCAACGATGCTGGCGCCCAGGTCGATATTCTGGCGCGGTCGGCATATCTCCGGTATCGCGAGGCGCTCGGTGATGCGATCGGTCCGATCCCCGACGGGCATTATCCCGGTGACTACCTCAAGGATGTCGGGCAGGCGTTGACGGAACGCTACGGCGCTCGCTGGAAGAATGTTCCGGAAACGGAATGGCTCGACGAGATTCGGACATTCTCCGTCGCGGCAATGATGGATGGTATCCGGAACGATCTCACCCGGCTTGGTGTCGACATGCACGATTACGTTTCCGAGCGGGCGCTGGTCGAAGCCGGCGGGGTCGACGCGGTGATGCAGGGGCTGGACGAAAGAGGGTTGCTCTATAACGGCGTCCTGGAGCCACCGAAAGGTCTCAGACCGGACGACTGGGAGCCACGCCCGCAGGATCTGTTCCGGGCAACAGAGTTCGGTGACGATGTTGATCGGCCCATCCGGAAGGCGGATGGCGGCTGGACATATTTTGCCTCCGATGTCGCCTATCATCTCGACAAGTTCCGGCGCGGTTATGCCGAAATGATCGACGTCTGGGGCGCCGATCACGGCGGTTACGTCAAGCGTATGCAGTCGGCTGTTCGCGCCGTTACCGATGGTGCCGGCGTTCTCGACGTAAAGATTTGTCAGATGGTGAAGATGATGCAGGACGGTCGGCCGGTTGCGATGTCCAAGCGGGCGGGCACCTTCGTGACCCTGTCGGACGTCATCGACGCGGTCGGAAAGGACGTGATCCGGTTTATCATGCTGACCCGGCGCAACGACCAGCCGCTGGAATTCGATTTCGCCAGCGTCACCGAACAGAGTCGCGAGAATCCGGTATTCTATGTCCAGTATGCCCATGCGCGCTGCAAATCGGTGCTGCGGCATGCTAGTGCTTTCCTGCCGGGCGAACACCTTGAAATGACAGCCTTGGCCGGAGCTGATCTGAACTGTTTGACCGATCCCGCCGAACTCGGTCTGATCAGGCAGCTTGCCAGTTGGCCGCGGGTCGTTGAAAGCGCAGCTGAAGCCCATGAACCGCATCGCGTGGCATTTTTTCTTTCGGAACTCGCCGCCGGATTCCATGCTTTGTGGAACAAGGGGCGGGACGATGCCGCCTTGCGTTTCATCAGGGATGACGAGCCCCGCCAGACTCTCGCTCGTCTGGCACTGGTGCAAGCTGTCGCGACAGTCGTGGCATCCGGACTCGCCGTCCTGGGCGTTGAGCCATTGGAGGAGCTCAGATCATGAGTTCGCCAGAGGACCGGTCGCCGCCGCTGTTTCCTCTCGATCAGGAGGACTCACCGCCCGTATCGCCGGCGGATCGTGAACAGCAGACCGGCTTTGGGCGGGGTCTTTCGGTCTTCGTGGCGGCCTTCGCACTCGTCGTTTTCGGGGTCATTGTCTGGTATGTTTCTGATGATGGCCAATCTGTTTCAGACAGTGGCGAGTTACCAGTAATTCGCGCCGATTCGTCCCCGGTTCGGGTCAAGCCCGACGATTCCGGAGGCTTGAAGGTTGAGCATCAGGACAAGCTGATCTTTGGCAATATCGACCGTAAACTTGGTAACACCGAACCTGCCGTCGAGCGCCTTCTGCCGCGTCCGGAAAAGCCGGTCCAGCGCCTGTTGCCGTTGCCGGCCCCAACCTCGCATTCTGCCACCGGGGATGCGGCCTCTGACCCCGCGACGACCGGGAGATCGACGGAGACCAGGGAGGCCCGATCTACCGCCGGGTCGGAGGCCGGACCGGCAGTGCCGCCCGCTGCCTCGGCGCCGGAAGCGGCGCTGGCGGTCCCATCTTCAAGTTCCGGGACCGTGCAAACCGGGGAATCGGTTGAACCGGATGAAACGGCCCCGACCAACTCGCCGGTTCAGACCGTCAAGCCGCTGCCGGCACCCCGTTTCCGGATTCAACTGGGAGCTTACAAGGATGACGCGACGGCGCGGTCGGAGTGGCGCCGTCTGCAGGCCGCGCATGGCGCGCAACTCAAGGCCCTGAGGCTCTCGGTCATGCCGGTGGAAGTTGAAGGAAAGGGGACTCTTTATAGGGTTCAGGGCGGTCCCCTCCCCGAGGCCCGGGCTGCAGCTACATGCGCAGCATTGCAGGCACGCGCGCAGGCATGCCTCGTTGTGTCACGCTGAGCGCGACGGCCTGCCGTGAGAGCGTGTATTTTCGGTTGCGCCGGTTACAGGCTCAAGGCCTCCGAAATACGGTTTTTTCGCGAAGCTAATCCGTTTGGCTTCATTCTGTTTCCGCGAAACTGCGAGTCTCCTGACCAGATTCGGAGGTTGACGACTTCGCTGCGGGAGACCGTCGGACGCCGGACGCCAATCCTGATCGATCAGGAAGGGGGACGGGTGCAGCGCCTGAAACCACCATTATGGCGCGCGGCGCCCGCTGCCGCAAAATTCGGCGTCCTGTATCGCAACAATCCCGACCGGGCGCAACACCTTGCAATGGTCAATGCCAGACTGATTGCCGAAGACCTGCATGACGTCGGCATCGATGTGAATTGCGCTCCGGTTCTCGATTTGCGGGAAAGAGATGGACATGGTGCGATTGGCGACCGTTCGTTTGCGGACGAACCAAAGTCGGTTGCGGCATTGGGGCAGGCCTGGATTGCGGGTCTCGGCACCGGTGGTGTGGTGCCTGTCATCAAACACATACCGGGGCATGGCCGTGCCCGGGTCGACAGCCATCATGCGCTTCCAGTTATTGATGTGCCGCTGCGTGATCTCGAACGCCGTGACTTTGTGCCTTTCCGGGCGCTGAACAGCGCGCCCGCAGCGATGACCGGGCACCTGCTGTTCCCTGCGATCGATGCCACGCACCCGGTCACGGTGTCGGCGGCGGTGATCAAGACTGTCGTCCGCGACATGATCGGTTTCGACGGACTGTTGATCAGCGATGACCTGTCGATGTCGGCATTGTCCGGCTCCCTTGCCGGGCGCGCTGCCGGCGCGATCGCTGCCGGATGCGATATCGCTTTACATTGCAGCGGCGTCATGTCGGAGATGATGGCCATGGTCGACCGGATCCCGATGCTCTCCGGTACGTCGCGGCGCCGGGCCACGGAAATGCTCGGACTGGCCGCTCGACTGGCAGCTGAACGTAGTGATTTGGACCGTGACCGGGCACTGTACGACCTTGAAGCCGGTCTGGCGGAGGCGTGACGGAAGGTGTGGGTGCGGTCATGATCGAGAACATTCTCTACCAGGCATCGATCTGGATATTGCCGCTGACGTTGGCGATCACCCTGCATGAAGCGGCACATGCCTATGTGGCCTGGATGCTCGGCGATCCGACAGCTCGATCGCTTGGACGTGTCACACTCAACCCGTTCCGGCACATTGATTTGTTCGGAACGGTGGCCATGCCGCTCCTCTGCCTGCTCTCGTCACTCGGCATGGTCTTCGGTTTCGCCAAACCCGTGCCTGTGGATTTCAGGCGCCTCGGAAACCCGCGCCGCGCCATGATACTCATTGCTATCGCCGGACCGCTGGCGAACATCGTGCTCTTGCTAGTTTCGGCCCTATTGTTTCATGTGTCGATCCTGTTGCCGGATTTCGTCGGCGACTGGACCCACGAAAATCTGAAGCGTTCAATGTTTATCAATGCGATTCTCGCGGTTTTCAACATGTTGCCAGTGCCCCCGCTCGACGGCGGCCGCATCGTCACCGGGCTGTTGCCATACCGGTCTGCGCTGGTCTATGCCCGTCTTGAGCGCTATGGGCTCCTGATCGTGATCGGTGTATTTTTGATACTTCCGACGATTCTGACAAGCCTCGCGTATGACCCCAGCCTTTTGAATAACATCTTGTCGGTACCGATCTTCGGATTGATCGAATTTGCGCTCTGGGCT
Source organism: Thalassobaculaceae bacterium (assembly GCA_963422445.2). Lineage (GTDB taxonomy): Bacteria > Pseudomonadota > Alphaproteobacteria > Thalassobaculales > Thalassobaculaceae. The sequence continues at coordinate 4,457,497 of OY729512.2, read as the reverse complement.
ACCGGGTCCTCCTGATATGACACTGGATCATGGTGACGATTTCGAAACTCCCGAACCGGACTGGCGCCGGGGACATGAACCCGAGCAGTTGTCTCTGTTCCTGTCGCTTGATGGCTATGAAGGTCCGATCGATGTCTTGTTGTCGTTGGCCCGGCAGCAGAAAGTTGATCTGACCCAGGTTTCGATTCTCGAACTTGCCGAACAATATCTCGAATTCATGCGGGAAATACAGACGCTGAACCTGGAAGTCGCCGCCGACTATCTGGTCATGGCGGCCTGGCTTGCTTACCTGAAGTCACGTCTGTTGCTGCCGGACGACGAGCCGGACGACGAGGTGATGTCGTCCGACGAGATGGTGGAAGCTCTGCGTTTTCAATTGCAACGCCTGACTGCAATGCGGAACGCTGGCGAGCAATTGATGGCGCGGCCGCGTCTGGGTGCGGAGGTTTTCCCCCGTGGCATGACGGAAGCAATTACCGACCACTTGCGGCCGTATTACGATCTTTCGTTGTTCGAACTCCTGCAGGCCTATGTCGAACACAGAAGCCGCGGCGTCAACGATCGCTTGTATATTGCGCCGACCGATCTCTATGCGGTGGGCGAGGCGGTGGACCGCCTGCGCCGGATGCTCGGGCACATCCCGACTTGGCAATCGCTTGTCAGTTTCCTACCGAAAAACCTTCGTGAGGGCCTGATGACTCGTTCGGCGATCGCATCGACACTGGCGGCCAGTCTCGAACTGGTGAAGGAGGGTCAGGTCGAGTTGCTGCAGAATGACCGTTTCGGGCCGATTTATCTGCGAGCCAGACCCCGGGATGAACGATGAGCGAAACGGTCGGATCGTCCAACGCTTCCGGGATGGCGGATCCCGAAAGCACCTGCATCGACAGCCCGTCCGTCGCGGGGATCGGTACACTGAACGAGGATGATTTCAACCATCAGGTCCGTGTGATTGAGGCGCTGCTGTTCGCTAGCGCTGAACCTGTCAGTGAGACTGCCTTGCAGCAACGGCTGCCGCCGAACGAGCCGGTTGCGAAGGTTTTGGCACATCTGGTTGAAGAGTATCGTGGCAAAGGTGTCAATCTTGTTCAGGTGGGTGGCGGCTGGGCTTTCCGAACTGCTCCAGATCTTGCAAATCACTTGCGTATGGAGGTGGCGGTCAAGCGCCGGCTGTCCCGCGCGGCCGTTGAGACCCTGGCGATCATTGCCTATCACCAGCCGGTCACCCGGGCTGAGATCGAGGATATCCGCGGCGTCTCTGTAAGCCGTGGTACGCTTGATGTCCTGCTGGAGGTTGGATGGATCCGGCCTCGTGGTCGTCGGAATACACCCGGCCGGCCTCTGCAATGGGGAACGAGCGTGGAGTTCCTGAACCATTTTGGCCTTGCCGCGTTGACCGATCTTCCCGGGATCGAGGAACTCAAGGCGACCGGTATGCTCGACCGGCGTTCCGGGCCGATGTCGCTTGATTTGCCGGAAGATCTCGAAGATGAGGGGTCAAACGCCCAACAGGATGACTTGTTCGGATTTGATCCGGACAGTAACGATTCGGCGATGCATTAGCGGTTGCGGGCGGATGTTCGCGCGATCCGGCATTCAGCTGGATCACAAGCCCACGATGGACAGAGGTAAGAACGGGATTGAACTCTTTGATACCGGCATTGCAGATCGAAGGTCTGACCCACAGCTATGACGGACCGCCAGCGGTCTCGGGGTTGGCACTGTCCGTCGACGCGGGTGAGGTTGTGTGCCTGCTCGGACCGTCCGGCTGCGGAAAGTCCACGGCCTTGCGGCTTGCTGCTGGTCTTGAGCCCTTGCAGTGCGGCCGGGTTTGGATCAACGGTGAAGTCGTCGCCGACCGCGCCCGGCAAGTCCCGCCGGAAGAGCGCGGTGTTGGGATGGTGTTTCAGGATTTCGCTCTGTTCCCGCACCTTTCAGTGCTCGATAATGTCAAGTTCGGCCTCAAGAATCTGCGGCGCGGCGAGCGCCATGACAGGGCGATGTCGTTGCTGGAACGAGTACAAATGCACCGGTTTGCCAATACCTTTCCGCACACGCTGTCTGGAGGCCAGCAACAGCGTGTGGCACTCGCCAGGGCGTTGGCGCCGAGCCCGCCGGTGATCCTGCTTGACGAACCCTATTCAGGAATTGATGCACGGCTGCGCGACCAGATCCGCGACGAATTGCTGCATCTGCTCAAGACCACCGGCTGCGCCACTCTCATGGTCACTCATGACTCCGAGGAAGCCATGTTCATGGCGGACCGAATCGTGGTGATGCAGAACGGTCAGGTCATGCAGACGGGGGCACCATCGGATTTGTATTGCCATCCGGTCAATGCTTTTGTTGCCGGATTCTTCAGTGAACTCAACCGTCTTGACGGAATTGCGCGTGGTCAGTGCGTCGAGACCGCGCTTGGCGCTTTGCCATTGTCGATCGATGGGATGGATGACGGAACGCCAGTCGAGGTCGTGATCCGCCCCGAGGCGTTGCTGCTCCGACGCGACGGCAACGCCCCCGAGGACCGGCGTGCCGAGGTGGTGGAGGCACGCATGCTCGGTCGCACCAGCTTGATCCATCTTTCATTTTTCGGATCGGCACCGGGGGTTGGACAGCGTCTGCATCTGCATTCGAGAATGGCCGGAATCGTGCTGCCGAAACCGGGCGAAATGGTCTCGATCACGCTCGACCCGTCGCAGATTTTTGCCTTTCCTGTCACCGATGGAAGCGGGCCAGGGACTGGTGGTGGGGCGGCGCCGGGGTTTGGGCGTTGCAGTGGCGCGGAATCTGGTGCATAAACGGGGTCCGTCGCACGCAAGGTGCGGCCCTTCGGTTCTGGAAATGGAGCGGGTCACATGGGATTCACCAGCATCTGGCACTGGTTGATCGTTCTCGCTGTGGTTCTCTTGCTGTTTGGCGGGCGTGGCAAGATTTCATCACTCATGGGCGATTTCGGCAAGGGGTTGCGGAATTTCAAATCCGGCATGAAGGAGACCGACGACGCCGATGAAGAGGCGAAGTCGCTCAAGGCGGAGGCCGCGGATCCGGTCAAGGGCGATCAAACGGCAAAGAGCTGATTTGACGGGGCGGCCTCGACTGTCGCGGGAAACCGACCGCTACCCGTGAACCGGTCATCACGGAACCAGAATCATGCTTGACCTCGGCTGGCAGGAATTTTTCCTGATCGCACTCGTTGCCGTTCTGGTCGTCGGTCCGAAAGACCTTCCCAACGTGATTCGTACGGTCATGAAGGGTATCCGGAAGGTGCGGGCCATAGCCCGCGATTTCCAGAATTCGGTTGAAGAGGTGGCGCGCGAGGCTGAGCTCGACGATATCCGCAAGCAGGCACAAAACCTGACAAGGGGCGATATCGGCAATACGATCCGTAACACCGTCGATCCTGACGGGTCGATGATGGAGGCTCTCAACGAGACGCGTGGCGTCGTTGAAGAAACGCGCACGCTTGCGACGGCCCCTACGATCACTACCGACTCACCGGGAGCTCCGGTAACAACGGGTAGCAGGACTGGAAGCGACGGGCTCCAGGCTCCGGAACGTGTGCCCGGATCTCGCAGTTCGGAACGCACGACATCCCGCGGGTCCTCCGGGAAGCGGACCCCGCGCAAACCGGCTTCGGTTTCGGGCGGTGCTGCCCAACAGCCGGGGCGCGGTGCGAACGGGGTTCGCAGGATCACGATCCGGCCGGCCACGGCAGGAATCGCGGCCCGTAAGAAATCACCCGTCGGTCGCGGACGTTAAGCCATGTCCGACCGGAATATCGAAGACGAGAAAATGCCATTGCTCGATCATCTGATCGAGTTGCGTCAACGGCTGCTTTATTCCTTCGTCGGATTCATCGTTGCATTTTTTCTGTGTTACGCAGTGTCCGGCGAAATCTATAATTTTCTGGTGCAGCCGCTCGCCAACCTGACGGAAGGGCAGGAAGGCCGACGCATGATCTTCACGGCTCTTCACGAAGCTTTCTTCACGCAGATCAAGGTCGCCTTCTTCGCGGCATTATGCGTTGCCTTTCCGGTCATTGCCGGACAGATCTGGAGCTTTGTCGCCCCCGGCCTCTATCGGAACGAGAAAAAGGCCTTCATTCCCTTCCTGATCGCAACGCCGCTGCTTTTCGCACTTGGCGCCGCGGTGGTTTATTATCTCGTGATTCCCTTGGCTTGGCGGTTTTTCCTGAGTTTCGAGCAGCCTGGCAGTAACGGTGTCCTGCCGATGGAGCTCGAACCGAAGGTCGACCAATATCTTTCTCTGGTCATGCGGCTGATCTTCGCATTTGGCGTCTGTTTCGAACTGCCGGTGCTGATCATCCTGTTGACCCGGGTGGGTCTGGTGACGACGACCGGGCTCAAGGCAAAGCGGAAATATGCTATCCTGATCGCATTTGTTGTTGCTGCAATCATCACGCCGCCGGATGTCATCAGTCAGGTTCTGCTTGCGGTACCGGTCATCATGCTCTACGAGGTGTCGATTCTGTGTGCTCGGGTGATCGAAAAACGCCGTGATGAATCGGCAAGTGAGGATGCAGAGGCCGAAAACGCCAGTGGAAACTGAGTTCGCGGCCACTATCGATGGCTATCAGAAAGAGCGGTTCTCTTAGCCTGAATCCCCAATGAAGATTCTGATCCGTGTAATCGGGGGCTCTGATGCCCCCTGTGTCCGAGCATGTTTGGGGTTCGGCGTTGTCGATCGCATGTTGTTTTGCCTGTTGGCATGACATAAACACGTTGTAATAGTGATGACGCGCCCGCTTGGCCAGACCGCACCGCGTGTCCCGAACGCCCGAATGATCACGCCAGAACACCTGATCTGCCCGTAAATCCGTTTTCCTGATCCCAAACCATCATATCCAGGGTCAACGCATGCGAGCACGGTTGAAGCCGCCGACTTGACAAAATGTTGTGAACATCACAGGCTAACGGGCGGATTGACAGGCAAGACCACATGCATCATGTCCTCACTCCGAAAAACAGTACTCATCGACAATACGAGGCCTTGCGGGCGCTCTTCGTCGGGAAGCTCGACCTCGAAGACGCTGCACGGAGATTCGGTCATACGTCAGGAGTGCTGCGCAACCTGCGGGTCGCGGTCCTCAAGCAACCCGATCGCCCCTTCTTCCTGCCCGACCGTGTTCAACGCGCTCACCTTGTGATCATGATCGGAAGTATTCGACACAAAGCGCTTCGCAATAATTGGACCAGTAAGCGTTCGGGTTCCGGGGGATGAGGAGACGATTATCGGCTTGTTGGCATGCTCACCCGCATCCGGCCGCGCCCGGGCATGCTTCTACCGATTGAGGGCGCGCCGCCAATCCCTTCTGAGAGGCCAGAGCCAGACGTCCTTGCGGGGTTTGTCGTAGCGCTTGTCCCGGTCGTAGCGACCGCGCCCCTGGGTAGTCCCGACGCGTAGCCAGCCCGATGCCCGGTAGACGGCGCCGGTGTAACGCGGGGTCTCGACGAAGGTCTCGATAAGCACCGGCGTGACGTTGTAGCGCTCGGTCCAGTCCCCGGGCAGGCGGCGGCGCACGATGGCGAGGATGTGCGAGCCGAGGTTGGGGATCTCGATCCAGGGCAGGATCAGGAACCGCGGGTTGTCGACCACCAGGGGGAGGTTCTTCTCACGCATCTCGGGCGACCATCCGATGAAGTTGTCGCGCGGGGCGAGCTTCCAGGCGGCGGTGGAGAAGCCGAGCATGGCGAGCGGCCAGCCGTTTCGGTCGTGGACGGCGTAGCGCATCTGGGCGCCGACCAGGGTCTTGTATCCGAGATAGTGGTAGCGGGCGACGAACTCGTTCCACAGCCTGCCCTCGCGGGTCTCGCGAACGACGGGGCGCATCTCCAGCGGGCGGACCTCGTCGAGGGTGGTCGGCGCGGGGAACAATGGCGGTTCGGTGTCGGGTCCGAAGACGATCGGGCGGGGCGGATTACGCCGCCCTCTCGGCGGCGGCAAAGCGATCACGCCGTCGCGGTGCATGGCGAGCATGGTGACGCGGGCCATCATGTCCTTGAGGCCGCCGTCGGGCTTGAGCCAGCCGATGCGCTGGCAGAACTCTCTCGACAACGCCGCGCGGTTCGGTTGGGGCTCGGTGGCGATGAGCGCGCGCAGCAGCGCCATGTCCTCGGCGGTGAAGTCTCGGCCGTAGTAGCGGCACTCGACCGCGCCGGTCATCCCGACGCCGTGAGTTCGCGCCGGCGCTCCTCGCTCATCGACCACGGCAGCCAGGGCGACAGGTCGTCGGGCGGCTTGCCGCCGTTCTCCGCGCACGCGGTCAGCCATTCGCGGAGCCAGCGCCGGACATCGATGCCGTTGATCGCCAGCGTGCCGGCCACCGAGTACATCGTCGCCGTGAACCCGGCGCCCTTCTCGCTGTCGGAACCGAACGAGAGCCGTCGCCCGATGACCGCGAAGCGCAGCGAAAGCTCGCCGCGGTTGTTGTCCATGGGCACGAACGGCTTGTCGACGAAGACGCACAGCCCCTCGCGGTGTTTGACGAGCGATCGCAGCGGCTTGGTCCTGCGCGCCCTGTCCGTCAGTCCGGCCAGGTCCGCTTCGGCGGATGCGAACAGCTCGTCGACCGCCTTCTTCAGCCTGGCGTGCGCCGCATCGAACGCCGGCGTCTGGCGTTCGAGAGGGTGAGCGGGGTCGTAATGCTCCAGCCGCGCATCGTTCAGCCGGTCGATCAGCGCGATCCGCTCGATCCATCTCTGGCGCCAGCGCCTGAGCCGCACACGCCCGGCCGCGCAGTCGATGAACGAGCGCCTTTGATGCGCCCAACACCATTGCAGGATCACCTTGCCGGCGAGCTCGCGGGCCAGTTTCCTGTAGGCGCTGAACCGGTCGCAGACCAGAACCACGATGCCCTGTGTCGAGCCGAACAGCTTCATCGCGACCTCGGCGCTGCGTGAGGGATCGATGTGGTAGTAGACCGCGTCCGGGCTCACCGAGGTCCACAGCCAGGCGCGGCTCGACCGGCCTTTCTCACGATATGCCTGAACGCGCCAGGATGTTTCGTCGGCATGGCGCAGCGCGGCGGTGTTCTGGTGCGCGAGGATCGCCTCGGCCAACGGCTCGAACAGCGGCACGAAGCGCTTGATGCTGTCGGCCAGCGTCCCCGGCGAGATCGCCAGCCCCATGTCGGCGAGCCACGCCGCGACCCGATGCAGGGGACGGCAGCAGACGAACCGTTCGTAGAGCACACACGTCCAGACGCTGATCCCGTAAGGCGTGGTCTCGAACAGCCGCGTCACCGCAGGCGCGGTCACCTCGCGCGGCGAGGACGCGCAGTCGCAACCGCGGCGGTAGCGCGGCCGGACGATGGTGTTCTCGTAGGCCTCGACCTCGATCTCGAAGAGAGCGGTGCAGCGCTCGCCGTTGGCGGCATAGGGCTTGCCGCAGCGCGGACACACGCGCGCATCCTCCGGCGGTTCGCGCGTTTCCTTCTTCCGCCCGAGCGCGGGGTGCTGCTGGCCGCGCTTGCGCCCGGTGCCCGGCTTCTGCTGCTGCTCGCTCCTGCTGCCGTAGAGCGCCTTCGACAGGACGCTCCGGGTCGAGCGCAGCTTGTCGAGGTCGAGTTCCAGCTTCTCGACACGCGAGGCCAGCGCCGCGTTCTCGCCTTTCAGATCCCGCACCTCGGCACGCAGCCGGGCATTCTTCTCACGCAGCGACACGATCAGCTCGGTCGCCCGCACGACCGCGGCCCGGAGCCGGCCGTTGCACTCGCGCAGCCATGCGATCGTGCCCTCCCGGGTCTCCACCAGCCGCCTGGCCGCCGCGAGCTGCCGGTCGAACTGCTTGCGCAGCGACCCGGCCACGCGCTCGCCCTTGCGGAACACCTTCACTGTTTCCGAGCGCGCTCGGTCGAGATCCTGCTTTAGCCAGTTGATCTCGTCCTGGTGTCGTTCCTCGACCCGTTCCCGGTGCTCGTGAGCCCTGTACAGCGTAACGCGAAGATCGGCCACCTCGTCGTCCAGGAACCTGACCCTGCGCTCCAACGCCTTGGCGGCCCGCGACCCGATCTTCGGCGCGGAGGACACCGCGCTACCGGCATCTTTGGCCTCAGCGACAGCCGCCTTGAGTTTGAACCGGCAGATGTCGAGCTGCCTCTCCAGCGAACGCACGCGCGAACAGGCATCACGCTCCGCCCGCCGCAGCTGCTCGCAGCGAAGATCCGCCACGACCGCCCGGCCCCGTTCTTCCTTGACGCGCGCCTCTGCCTGCTCAAGCAAGGACTCCCAGTCGGGCGGCTCGCAGGTCGGCACCACCAAGGAAAGCGACCACAGGGTGGCGCCGCCCTCGCCCGACGTCAGGTCAGTGCAGAAATCCGCGGCGAGAACCGCCATGCGCCCGACGGTAGCGCATGCGCGGAATAGTTATCAGCGGGAAAATTCGTAGAAGGTTACGATCCCCCGGAACCCGAACGCTTACTTGGACCAGGGGTCAGGCAAAGGGTTTGAAAGCCGAGTGGACAGGGAAGCTGCGCCGAATTCTTTCGGCACTCGAAGCCGTGGAAAGACCGGAGCGGATGAACTATCCTGGATCGTATTTTCATTCCCTGATGGGCGATCGGGCGGGCCGCCACGCCGTTCTCCTGACGGCTAATTTCCACGTCACCTTCGGATCGGATGATGACGGCGCGGCGGATGCGGACATAAAGGATAATCACCGATGATCGAAAGATATCCTTCCATAGACCCGGTGTATCCCGGGGAGATCCTGCGTGAAGACATCTTGCCCGCGCTTTCGGTGGGCAAGACGGCCTTGGCCGATGCGCTCGGGATATCACGGCAGACGCTTTACGACATCCTCAACGAGAAGCAGCCGGTCACCGCCGAGATGGCGGTTCGTTTTGGCAAGCTGTTCGGCAACGGTGCCGACTTCTGGGTGAATCTGCAACGCAACTACGATCTGGCGCTTGCGGAGCGCACGGTGGATGTCTCCGGGATACCGACCCTCGAAGCGCGGGCGGGTTGAGAGACCTGAGCAGGTAGAAGTGAGTTGAAGCGCAGCAACACCCTCGTGGAGCCAACGGCACAAGTCAGGTCCGAGGCGGTAATGTCAGTCGAACGTGCAGCATCTTCAATTGCTTGCCATCGCTGTCGTAAAACCTGACCGTGCCACCAGGACGCCTCCCGCCAGGCTGCGTCCAGATACGACCGGGCCCGCGGCTGAAGCGGCACCATGATGCCGTCCAGCGACACCGTCACGCTCCGCGTCGCCGCCGGAATGCCCTCCCCGGCCCGGAGACCGGACAGAATCGGTTCGCGGATCGACCCCCAAGTCTCATGGACCCTCACCATCAGACGCTGAAGCATGCCGACAGACGGTCTCATGCCGCCAACTCTCTCAAAGATATCGACACAGTCGCGTGGCATGCATAGCCCCATCATGAAAGGTCCGATCTCTGCTGCCGGACCGGTCGGATAATCCGCCACAAGACCCAGGCTTTCATCAGCCGGACCAAGCGATGTCGACACGCCTGAACAGCGATAGCGCGGCCGAAGAGACGAGACCGGACCAAGGATGTCAGGATCGTGTGTCTGCTCGAAGCAACACGCCGATAAACCCGACCGTCCCCCGTTCAAGGGTGTCAGAATCGGCAGGACAATCATCGATCGCCTTAGCCAGAACGCAGCAGCCCACGTCATTCAATGTCGTTTTGAGCTGCGTATCAAAAGCCGCGAAACTCCAGGAAACACCGCTGGCCTTCAACGGCTCCTTGCACAGGGTTGAAACCTGGGTCGGACTCTCGGCGAAAACAAGCTCGACATCCGGCGTGGGCGCGTCAGCGGACAACGAGCCGAACACGGCGGACGGTAGCAGCGATACTGGCATCGGGATAACACTGATCTAGTGTGTCCATACCCAATCATAGCACAACTTGTGTGTTGGAGCATTCCCTGATCTCATATCAACGCCGCAGGCGGCGCCGGCACCTCTACAGACCACCGGATCTTGCAGAAAATCACCCATCACGACACGATCCAGAACCCATTGACTCATTGATAATACGCAACTTTCTGTTCGTCATGCCAGAACAACACCCGACCCGGGCAGTTACAGAAAATCTTCAATCTGCCGCCTGAAAATCCGGGCCGGCGGCCGTAAAATCGGCTGGCCGGGCAATTCTGCAAAAGGCTCGAACGACAAAAACAAGATGCGCTTAGTGTAGGATCGCAGTGCCGAACACGGTCCTTCTATAGACATTCCGGCACATTCCGATATAACCGTCCAACTTTGTTTTTTTCGGTCCCTTCAGGACATTTCCGTGCACGACATCAGAAAAATCAGCAACGATGCGGAAGGATTCGATCGGGCCATGGCGCGGCGAGGACTACCGGCTGTGGCGGAGCGGTTGCTTGTCATCGACAAGACCCGGCGAGACGGCTTGACAGCCCTGCAGACCTTGCAACGGCGCCGCAACGAGGTTTCGAGACAGGTTGGTGCTCTGAAACGCGAAGGCGGGGACATCGCGCCGCTGATCGATGAGGTGAGCGGCATCAAGGAGCGAATCCAGAACCTTGAGGCCGATGGCCGCGGGTTTGAAGCCGATCTTGAGGAAATGCTCGGCGGATTGCCGAACTGCCTCTCGGGAGACGTGCCGGACGGTCAGGACGAGAAGCATAATGTAGAAATTCGTCGGGCCGGAACATTGCCCGCATTTGAATTTACGCCCTGTGACCATGTCGCGCTTGGGGAACGTCTCGGTCAGATGGACTTTCGGGCTGCCGCGAAAATGGCGGGGGCTCGCTTCGTCGTGCTGACGGGAGCGCTATCGCGTCTCGAGCGGGCCCTGGCAAACTTCATGCTTGATCATCAGACCGGTGATTACGGCTACACCGAGGTCTCGCCGCCGCTGATGGTCCATGGCCATGCGCTTTACGGCACTGGACAATTGCCGAAATTTGCCGACCAGCAGTTCCGCACAACCGATGATTTATGGCTGATCCCGACGTCTGAAGTTTCTCTGACCAATCTCGTGGCGGGTGATATTCTCGAAGAAGAGGATTTGCCATTGCGGTTTACGGCCTTTACGCCGTGTTTCCGGTCCGAAGCCGGGGCCGCTGGACGCGATACCCGCGGAATGATCCGCATGCACCAGTTTCACAAGGTCGAAATGGTATCGATTACGCATCCCGACCGGTCGAAAGCAGAACATGAGCGCATTACGGAGTGTGCGGAGAATATCCTGCGCCAGCTTGGCCTGCCGTATCGGACCGTCATCCTGTGCTCCGGGGACACCGGGTTCGCGGCCGAGAAGACCTACGACATCGAAGTCTGGCTGCCGGGGCAGGATGATGGAACTGGCCGGTATCGGGAGATCTCCAGCTGCTCTAACTGTGGCGACTTCCAGGCTCGCCGGATGCGGGCGCGCTTTCGTCCCGCCGCGGGCGGTCCGACCGAATTCGTGCATACGCTGAATGGGTCCGGCCTTGCGGTGGGCAGAACCTTGATCGCGATCCTGGAAAACTACCAGCAGGCCGACGGGAGCATCGTCGTGCCCGAAGCGCTCCGGCGATACATGGACGGCCTGTCTCAGATCTCCGGGCTGGCGGATTGAGAGTGGCGGTATGGGCATCGATTCGCTTCCACTGCAACAGGCCCGCATCCTGCTCAGCAATGATGACGGTTTCGATGCGACGGGTCTGGCCGTGCTGCGCACGGCGATCGAAGCGAGTTGTGACGATGTCTGGGTTGTGGCGCCAGAGAGCCAGCAGAGTGGCGCCGGTCATTCCCTGACGCTGCAAAGGCCACTGCGGATTCGTGAACGCGGTCACAATACCTATTCCATCGACGGCACCCCGACCGATTGTGTCATGCTGGCGGTCAACCGGATCATGGAGGGACAAAGGCCGGATTTCGTGCTGTCCGGCGTCAACTGCGACACTAATCTTGGTGAGGATGTGACATATTCAGGAACGGTTGCCGCAGCTATCGAAGCGACGCTTCTCGGAATTCCCGCGATCGCTTTTAGTCAGGAGATGCAACCCGATCGGTCCGAGGACTGGAGCGTCGCGCAATCGTATCTTATGGCGCTGACCGAACGACTGATCGGTGTGGGTTGGCCATCCGGCACCTTGATCAACGTGAACTTCCCGGCCGAGCCGCATTCGAATCCTGTTGCGGTCCGGGTCGTCAGACAGGGGCACGCAAAGGCTGGCGATCGGATTGCCGAGGCCCACGATCCGAGAGGCCGCCCGTATTACTGGATCGGCGAGAAATTTCTTGAACAGGACACGCAGGGGGCGGACGATATTGCGGCCATTGCCGCTGGTGTAATTTCAGTGACCCCGATCAAGACCGATTTTACAGACGAGAAAGCGCTCGCGACATTGTCGGAGGTTCTTTGGTGAGCTGTCTTGAAGTTGAAAAGATAAAGCTGATCATGAAGTTGAGGCGCTCGGGGATCAGTGATATCGCTGTTCTGAACGCCATAGAACGGGTGCCGCGCGAATTATTCGTCCCGGAAACCTTTCGCCGTCATGCCTACGAAAACCGGGCGCTGCCAATTGCGACCGGACAAACGATCAGTCAGCCTTTCGTTGTTGCCTTCATGACCGAGGCACTTGAACTCAACAACCGTCACAAGGTTCTGGAGGTCGGCACCGGTTCCGGCTATCAGGCAGCCGTGCTCGCCGGTCTGTGCCGCAGGGTCTATACTGTCGAACATCATCGAGAGTTGCTGACCACGGCCGATCAACGCTTTCGCGAGCTCGACCTGCACACGGTTGTTTCTCGTCTTGGCGACGGTGCTGCGGGTTGGCCACAACAGGCGCCATTCGACCGGATCATCGTCACCGCGGCGGCACCCGAATTACCAATGGTTCTCGCGGAACAACTTGTTGACGGCGGCATCATGGTGGTCCCTGTGGGTCCGGAGAATGGCGAACAGATGCTGGTTCGGGTCGTGCGCACCGGCGACCGATTCGAGAGCAGGGAAATTCTTCCAGTCCGTTTCGTCCCCCTTGTTCCCGATTGATCCGGCGGCGTCTGCTTGAGACGACACCGGACAAAATCTACAATATGGCAACGTCAACCAGAGACGCTGCCAGGCTCGTTGTTATGACCAGATTGCTGTTCCTTCTGCTCGTGTTGCTTGTGGGTCTTGTCTCTGGATGTTCGGACGGCGGTGGTGCGCGACCTTGGGTCGGAGCACCATCAGAGGGGCGGCTGCCGAAGCCGACATCCGGCCTTGTGACCGCCATGCCCGGTGATACGGTTTATGCGATTGCCCGGCGTTATCGTCTGTCCATGCGGGCGATCATCGAAGAAAACGGTCTCGAACCACCATTCGTTCTGCAGGTTGGCCAACAATTGCGGTTGCCGCGCAGCCGCAGTCATGTCGTGCAGAGTGGTGATACGATCTATTCGATTGCCCGGCATTACGACATTGAAATGCGGAGTCTGGTATCGCTGAACCAGATCGGGCCACCTTATCAGATCTCGGCCGGTCAGATTCTCAAGTTACCGGCGCGCCGGACTGGCCGCCACCCGGTCGCCGCAGCCAGGAGCGGACCGGTTGTGCCGGGTCCGGCAACAACACCGCCACTGCCCTTGCCAAGGCCGGCTCGCCAGACGACGGTTATTGCGGCGACATCCGCGAGTCCCGAACCGGTTACGCCGGCGGCGCGGAAGGGGACGCAATCCAGGACGATTCGCATGGCGGCGCCACCGCAACGCGGCGGCAAACGGTTTCTCTGGCCTGTGCGCGGACGCGTGATATCGAATTTTGGGCCGCGCAAAGGCGGTCTTCACAATGATGGGATCAACATTGCAGCGCCGCGTGGCGCCCCAATTCTTGCAGCCGACAACGGCATCGTCGCTTATGCCGGATCACAATTGCGCGGTTTCGGAAAACTGCTGCTGATCAAGCATGCTGGCGGCTGGATAACCGCTTATGCCCATGCCGACCGGCTGCTGGTGAAACGGGGCGATGTTGTCAAGCGAGGCCAGACGATCGCGGCGATCGGCGAGACCGGGGATGTCCGGCGGCCGCAACTGCATTTTGAAGTGCGGCGAGGCGCTCGCGCTGTCGACCCTCGCAAACAGCTCGAGACATGAACCGGATGGCGTCGTCGGCGACCCCTCTTTCATGTCGGCCCCGGCATTTCATTGCAATTGGCTGTTGCGTCGGTATAGTCCGGCTCACTGAGTGAGGCGGTTCTTGCTGATGCCCTGTCTGATCAGGTGTAGTTTGGCCGAATTCCGCAGATGATGGAGATGTTCATGTTCAGCACACCGGCCTTTGCCCAATCCGGGGATGGCGGCGGTTTTGATCTGGTGGCGTTGGCGCCGCTCGTTCTCATATTCGTGGTGTTTTATTTCCTGCTTATTCGACCGCAACAGAAGCGGATGAAAGAGCACAAGGAAATGCTGTCGAAGATCAAGCGTAACGATCGAATTGTGACCAATGGCGGCCTCATCGGCAAGGTGGTCAAGGTGCACGAAGACCGCGACGAGCTCGAACTCGATATCGCCGAAGGCGTCAGGGTGCAGATTCGCCGGGGGATGATCTCCGAAGTCGTTCCCAAAACCTGAAGCGGGCGCTTCCTTGTCAATGCAATTCGTAAACGGACGGACGGCGTGAGGCGATGCTGCAGTTTCCTCCCTGGAAGATCGTGGTGGTGTTTCTGGTTTGCCTGATCGGCCTGATCTACGCCACGCCCAATGCGATCGAGATCGATTTTTCCGACGATGTTCCGAGTTTCGCGCCCGGCAAGAAGGTCAGTCTCGGGCTTGATTTGCAGGGCGGCTCGTATCTGTTGCTGCGTGTCGAACTCGATGTCGTCATAGAAGAACGGCTGGAGAGCATTGTCGATGCGGTGCGGCAGGCGCTGCGCAAAAAGCGGATCGGGTACCGGAATCTCGGCGCGACCGCCAGAGCTGTCAAATTCACGGTTCGAGACCCGGGCGATATCGGGCGGGTCCGCGAGATCCTCGATGGTCTCGACCCGCAGACGATCGTTACCGTGGATGACGACGGCGATACCAGGATCGTCCTGACCGAGGATGCCGAGGAACAGGCGCGTCTGGCAGCACTTCAGCAATCGATCGAAATCGTGCGCCGGCGTATCGACGAGACCGGAGTTCGTGAACCGACAATCCAGCGGCAGGGTGATGACCGGATTCTGGTGCAGTTGCCTGGTGTGGATGATCCCGACCGCGTCAAGGCCCTGCTCGGACAAACTGCGAAGATGGTGTTCCGGCTGGTTGACGTAACCGCGTCGGTCGAAAATGCCCGGGCCGGCCGGGTGCCGCCGGGTTCGGAACTCCTGGAGGCGAGCAATCTGGGGTCCGGCCAACCTCATTTTTATGTGGTTCGGCGGCGGGTCGAAGTCAGTGGCGAAAACCTGATCGATGCTCAGCCGGCATTTCAGGATGGCGAACCGGTGGTGAGTTTCCGGTTCGACACGCTTGGCGCGAAACGCTTCGGCCGCACGACGACCGATAATGTCAGCCTGCCATTTGCCATCGTTCTCGACGGCAAGGTCATAAGCGCGCCGGTGATTCGGGAACCCATCGTTGGCGGTACCGGCATCATCTCGGGCAATTTTACCGTCAAATCAGCCAATGATCTGGCGTTGTTGCTGCGGGCCGGTGCTCTGCCCGCGCCGCTCGTGGTTCTTGAGGAACGGACGGTCGGCCCCGGGCTCGGTGCCGACTCCATTGCTGCCGGCAAGCTGGCGAGCATCATCGGTCTGATCCTTGTCATCGGCTTCATGGTCGTCGCCTATGGCCTGTTCGGTGTGTTCGCGGATATCGCGCTGTTCTTCAATATCGTGCTGATCCTCGGCGGGCTGTCGGCGTTGCAGGCAACCCTGACGCTTCCGGGAATTGCCGGGATCGTGCTTACAATCGGTATGGCGGTCGACGCCAACGTTCTGATTTTCGAGCGAATCCGGGAAGAGGTCTTGCAAGGACGAACGCCGATGTCGGCGGTCGATGCCGGTTACAAGCGTGCCTTGACAACCATTATCGATTCCAATCTGACGACATTGTTTGCCGCCATCGTGCTGTATGCCTTTGGGTCCGGGCCGATCAAGGGCTTCGCGGTGACGCTGTCGATTGGTATCGTCACGTCGATGTTCACGGCGATCATGGTCACGCGATTTATGGTTGTGATGTGGCTGCGCCGGCGCCGGTCAGGCGCTTTGCCGATCTGAGCCGAGGATCACAGGATGTTCAAACCAATCCGTTTTGTTCGGCCGGGAACCCGTATCCCGTTTGTCGCGAACCGGACCTATGCCTTCCTGTTGTCGCTGCTGTTGATCGTCGGTTCGGTCGCAGCGTTGCTGACGCAGGGACTTAACTTCGGAATTGATTTTCGCGGCGGCACCCTGATGGAGGTCCGCACGCCCGGGCCGGCCGACATTCCTGATATCCGCGCGATCTTGTCTGATCTGGGACTTGGCGAAATCAGTATTCAGGAATTCGGTGCCGAAACCGATGTCCTGGTTCGAATTCAGCGTCAGGACGGTGCCGAGCGAGAGCAATTGGCCGCGATCGAGGCCGTCAAGGAGGCGCTCGGCAGCGATCTTGAATACCGTCGTACAGAATTTGTCGGTCCGACGGTCGGCGAGGAACTCAAGGAAGACGGCGCCCTGGCGGTCGGGCTCGCCCTGTTGGCAATCCTGCTCTATATCTGGTTCCGATTCGAGTGGCAGTTCGGTATCGGTGCGATCATCGCGCTTTGCCACGATATCGTGACAACCATCGGTCTGTTTGCGTTGCTGCAATACGAGTTCAATCTCGCGACCGTGGCCGCCATTCTGACCATCGCCGGATACTCGATCAATGACACTGTCGTCGTTTACGACCGGGTACGGGAAAATCTCCGCAAATACAAACGCATGGATCTTGTCGACGTGTTCAACATGTCGATCAACGAGACCTTGTCGCGTACGACAATGACATCGGTGACGACATTGCTCGCGTTGTTTTCGATTTTCTTTTTCGGTGGCGAGGTTCTGGCCGATTTCGCGCTGGCGATGATCTGGGGTGTGTGTATCGGCACCTATTCGTCGATCTTCATTGCCGTTCCAGTCCTGCTCTATGTCAATCTCAAGCGCGGCGAGGACGAGGCGAGCGGCTTGCAGATGCCACAGGACGAACGACCACAGGACGGCTGAACGCATGGACGTTACGCCATTGGTCCCTGAGGGACGCCAAATGGTCGAGGCCTATGGCGATGGCGGTTTTCGGATCTCAGGGATCACATGGCGGGGGCCGGTGATCGTATTTCCACATCGCAGTGTCGCCTGGCCCGAGGCTAACCTCGAAACACTATCGACCGAGATGCTGGCGCCGGTTCTTGCCGTTGATGATGTTCCGGAGATCCTGTTGCTGGGCTGTGGACCGACAACCGTTCTGGTTCCGGCGCAACTGCGTTCGGAGATCCGGGCGAGGGGACCGGTCATTGATGCCATGGATACCGGAGCGGCTTGCCGGACCTATAACATCCTGATGACGGAAGGGCGGCGCGTAGCCGCGGCGTTGCTGCCGATTGGCTGATGGTCGTCACCCGAGGCCGTTCGGGTTGTCGGCTTGCGGCGAGATTTTGCGCCGTGACGACCGGGACCGCTACCTCTGCTGCCTGTTTGCATCTGCCCGACAACGGGAGGCGCTGTTCGCATTGTACGCCTTCAACAGTGAGGTGGCGCGAATTCGCGAGTCGGTGCGCGAAACGATGCTTGGCCGGATTCGGCTGCAATGGTGGCGCGATGCCATCGCAGCGATTGCCGCGGGTGAGCGTCAAGCCCATCCAGTGGCGATCGGTTTGGCTGTGACCTTTCGCGATTTTGACCTTGATCCGGCGCCCTTCCACGCATTGCTCGAAGCCCGAGAGCGTGATCTTGACGATGCGCCGGTGGCGGATATGGGTGCCTTGACGGGATATGCCGAAGCGACAGGAACCGCCTTGATGCCTGCTGTTCTTCGTGTTCTCGACCATGACACGGTGTCGGTACGGGTTGGCGCCGACAACATTGCGGTCGCCTGGGCGCTGACAGGCCTGCTTTGTACGACGCCGTATCTTGCCCGGGCCGGGCGTTGCGTCCTGCCGCTGGATTATGGTCTGGCCGCCCGCGACTACAAGGCATTGCGGGACCATCGGGGGTTGCGCGATACGATTCGGGCCGTGGCGCTGCAGATCCAGGATCGTCTCGACCGGACATCGACCTGCCGCGCCGGAGGGTATCGAAGATTGAACCCGATCCGGCTTCCGGGGCGCCTTGCGCGTCTTTATCTTCAGCGCCTTGAGCGGGCCAACTGGAATGCCTTCGACCCGTCCATCAATGCGCCAATGCCGTTGAAATCGTGGGCGCTGTGGCTCGCTTCGCTGAGCAGGCGGATCTGAGGAGAAGACAAGACACATTTCTTGCAACGGGTGAAGGCCAGGAATTGGTTGGCAGTAATTGAGACAATGCCGTTCCGGGATTACTCCTGTACAAGCTTTACCGCGCTGCCCTGTCTTCCCGAGGATATGGAATACTGTTCTCTGGCAGGAGATAGGTTCTGATACCAAGCGCGCTCCAAATTGACTCACCATCCCAATATGTTGGGGTGACGGTCCGGACGACCTTCATAGACTGTGGTGATCGACTCACCAGCGCCGGAGGATGACGATGAGTGCGGCAACGCCGATAACCTGGACGGCACACACAGCGGACGAGCTCCACGCGCTTTCGAGGCACTGCGGGGACGCGAAGCAAGCGTCGCGCGCGCGTGCGCTCGCCATGATCATGGAGGGTGCGTCTCGCACGGAGGCTGCTCGGGCGCAGGGCATGGAGCTTCAAATCCTGCGCGACTGGGTGTTGCGCTACAACACGGAGGGCTTCGACGGCCTCGCGGATCTCCCGCGCGGCGGGAGCGAGGGCCGGTTGACGGACGCGCAGATCGCCGAGATCGGCGCCTGGATCGAGGCGGGTCCCGAGCTTGAGCGGGACGGTGTGACGCGCTGGCGCGTTCAGGACATCTTACGGAAAATCGAGGAGGCCTTCGGGGTCATCTATACGGAGAGCGGTGCCCGTATGATGCTCCGAAGGGCCGGGTTTCGCTTTGTCTCGGGGCGGCCGGTCCACCCCAAAGCCGACGCGGAGCGGCAGAGGTCGTTCGTGGCGGAGTTCGAGGCACAGTTGACGTCGGCGCTCAGCTCTGAGGCGCTGGCGGGTCCGATAGAAATCTGGTTCCAGGACGAAGCGCGCATCGGCCAGAAGGGGATGACGACACGGGTCTGGGCGAATGGGAAGCAGCGTCCGCGCATCCTGCGCGACCATCGCTATGGCTACGTCTATCTGTTCGGCGCCACCTGCGCAGAGCGCGGCGTCGGCATCGCCCACGTGGCGGACAGGGCGAACACGGCGTCGATGAACGAGCATCTGGCGGCGATCGGCGCGGCCGTGGCGCCGGGTGCGCACGGCGTGATTGTGCTGGACGGGGCGGGCTGGCATCGCTCGGGCGACCTTCTCGTTCCCCCCAACCTGACGCTCGTGCATCTGCCGCCCTACAGTCCGGAACTCAATCCGATGGAGCAGATCATTCTGTTCCTGAAATCGAACCGCTTCGCCAACCGCGTGTTCAAGGATGTCTCCGCCCTGAGGGACGCCTGCTGGACGGGGTGGCAATGGCTGACCGACCAGCCCGACGTCATCACCAATACGACCCGGCGCAGCTGGGCCGTAGCCCCATCGTGCTGATCCCGATGCCTCACTGTATCGGTTCATATGACTTGCGTTTGGTATGACTCCCTGCCCAGAGCACGATATCTGCGAGCGCCCGCGCGGCCAGTGCCTGCTTGCGCTCGCGCCCCCGCAAACGGCCGCGTTTTCCCTTGGTGTCGGTTTCGGGATCGATCGGCGGAAACAATCCGAAATTGACATTCATCGGCTGAAATGTCCGGGCGTCTGCGCCGGTCGTGATATGCGACAATAACGCCCCCAACGCGGTCGTTGGCGGAGGCGGTGAAGGCTTTTCGCCGCGCGCGTCAGCCGCGGCAAAACGTCCTGCCAGCAAGCCGATCGCAGCGCTTTCAAGATAACCTTCGACACCAGTAATCTGACCGGCAAACCGCAACCGCGGCACGGCGTGAAGACGTAACCCGGCGTCAAGCAGACGCGGCGCATTGATGAAGGTATTGCGGTGCAGGCCGCCAAGCCTTGCGAACTCGGCATTTTCCAGACCCGGGATCATGCGGAAAACCCGGATCTGTTCGCCATGGCGCATCTTGGTCTGAAACCCGACGATGTTGTACAGCGTACCGAGCGCGTTGTCCTGACGTAGCTGCACAACCGCATGCGGCCGCTTTCCGGTCCTCGGATCGGTCAGTCCGACCGGCTTCATCGGTCCGAATCTGAGCGTCTCCGGGCCGCGTCCGGCCATGATCTCGATCGGCATGCAGCCCTCGAAATACGGCGTATCACGCTCCCATTCGCGAAACTCCATGGTTTTGGCCGAAATCAATGTGTCGATAAAGGCCACGTATTCCGCGGCGTTCATCGGGCAATTGATATAGTCGGCCCCGTCACCCTTGTCATAACGCGACTGAAACCAGGCAACGGAAAAATCGATGCTATGCCGATGCACGATCGGCGCGATTGCATCGAAAAACGCGATGGCGTCCACATCGGTCAGGCGGTTGACCGCGTCGGCAAGCCGGGGTGCGGTCAGCGGACCGGTCGCGATAATGACGTTGTCCCAGTCCTCGGGGGGAAGTCCTGTCACTTCGTGCCGTTGCAGTGAGATGTTCGGCGTTGCTAGGATTCTCTCCTCGATCGCGCTGGAAAACGCATCACGATCGACCGCCAGAGCTGAACCGGCAGGAACCCGTGCGCCATCGGCGGCCGCCATGATCAGGGAGCTGCAGCAGCGCATCTCCTGATGCAGGACGCCGACAGCGTTGGAGATATGATCGTCGGAGCGAAACGAATTCGAGCAGACCAGTTCGGCGAGGCCGCCACCCTGATGAGCATCGGTCATGCGTTCTGGCCGCATCTCGTGAAGCGTTACCGGAACGCCGTTCTCTGCGACCTGCCATGCAGCCTCGCAACCGGCGAGGCCGCCGCCAATGACGTGAACCCGTTGTCCGTTCCGGGTTTTGGGCATGCCCGGCATGTCAGGCCGATCGTTTCTGAACCTGCGGCTCAAGATACGGCAACAGGTACTGGCCGGTATAACTTCCTGGGGTTCCAGCGACGGTCTCGGGCACACCTGTGGCGACAATTCGGCCGCCGCCGGCACCGCCCTCCGGGCCGAGATCGATGATCCAGTCGGAGGTCTTGATGACCTCGAGATTGTGCTCGATGACGATGACGGTGTTCCCCTGGTCAACCAGACGATGCAGGACGGCAAGCAGATTGCGGATGTCCTCGAAATGCAGTCCGGTGGTGGGTTCGTCGAGAATATAGAGAGTCTTGCCGGTTGCCCGCCGTGACAATTCCTTGGCCAGCTTGACGCGCTGGGCTTCTCCGCCGGACAGTGTCGTTGCCTGTTGTCCGACCTTGATGTAACCGAGGCCGACGGACTGCAAGGTCACCATCTTGTTGCGGATCGACGGTACGGCCTTGAAGAAGTCGGAGCATTGATCGACCGTCATGTCGAGAATGTCGGCGATCGATTTGTCCCGGTAGCGGACTTCCAGGGTTTCGCGGTTGTAACGCAGGCCCCAGCAGACATCGCAGCGGACATACACGTCAGCCAGGAAGTGCATTTCGATCTTGATCACCCCGTCACCCTGACAAGCTTCGCACCGGCCACCCACGACATTGAATGAGAACCGCCCGGGTTGATAGCCACGCGCCTTTGCTTCCGGAAGATTGGCAAACCAGTCGCGAATCGGTGTGAATGCACCAGTGTAGGTTGCCGGATTGGAACGAGGCGTGCGGCCGATCGGCGATTGATCGATATCAACGACTTTGTCGAGGTGCTCGAGACCTTCGATGACCTTGTATGCACCGGGATTTTCTCGGGCCCTGTTGAGGCGCCGGGCCGCGGCCTTCCACAAGGTTTCGATGATTAGCGAGGACTTGCCGCTCCCGGATACTCCGGTTACGCAAATCAGCGTTCCGAGCGGGAATGTCACGTCTATGTTTTGCAGATTGTTGGCTTTCGCCCCCCGCAATCCCAGCCGGGCGCCGCGCTTGCCGGGCCGTCGTTGCGCAGGGACCGGAATCTGTTTCAGACCGGCCAGGTACTGGCCGGTCAGGCTTTCAGGCGACCGTATGACCTCATCCGGCGTGCCGTGGGCGACGACTTGACCACCGTGCGCGCCGGCACCCGGGCCCATATCGATGACATGGTCGGCATTGCGGATGGCATCCTCGTCATGTTCGACCACGATGACGGTATTGTCGAGATCGCGCAGCCGTTTCAGGGTCGCGAGGAGGCGATGATTGTCGCGTTGGTGCAGGCCGATTGAAGGTTCGTCGAGGACGTAAAGGACGCCGGTCAAGCCGGATCCGATTTGCGAGGCAAGCCGGATCCGTTGGCTTTCGCCGCCGGAAAGCGTTCCGGATGCGCGTGACAGGGTCAGATAACCGAGCCCGACATTGTTGAGGAACCCGAGTCGTTCTTCGATCTCCCGCAGGATGCGATTGGCGATCTCGCGCTGTTTGTCGGTCAGGTGATCCTCCAGACCCGAAAACCATTTGACGCCTCGCTGATCGATTTCTGGGTGATCTCGTGAATCGTCAATCTTGCGATCTTGACGGCGAGCGCAGCTGGCTTGAGCCGTTGGCCGCCACACGCCTCGCAGTCCGTGGCGGATTGAAAGCGGGACAGCTCGTCGCGTATGCGGGGTGAGTCGGTTTCCCGGAAGCGCCGTTCGAGATGTGGAATCAGGCCTTCGAAAGGCTTTCTCGTCTCGTAGCTGCGCAGCCCGTCGTCATAGGTCATCGTTACCGGGATATTGCCGGTGCCGTTCAGCACCGCGTCCTGAACGATACGCGGGAGTTTGGCGAACGGGGTAGTCATCTTGACCTTGAAGTGTCGGGCTATGCTCTCGAGGGTTTGTTGATGGTATTTCGTTGCATTGGCCCAGGGCGCTATGGCGTCGTCCTGCAACGACTTGCCCGGATCCGGGATGATCAGGTCGCGCTCGAAATACAGGCTGGTGCCAAGACCGCTGCAGGTTGGACAGGCACCGAACGGATTGTTGAAGGAGAACAGCCGCGGCTCTATCTCGTCGATCGTGAAGCCGGATACCGGGCAGGCAAACCTGGCCGAGAACGTGTGTCGGGTGCCGGTCGTGGCGTCTTCCACAAACAGCAGACCGTCCGAGAGCGCGAGTGCGGTCTCGATGGAATCGGCAAGTCGCGTCTGCAAGCCTTCTCGCACGATCAGCCGGTCGACCACGACCTCGATATCGTGCTTGTACTTCTTGTCGAGGACCGGGATATCGTCGATCTCGAACAACTTGCCATCGATCTTGATCCGTTGAAAGCCACGCTTGCGAAGGTCGGCGATTTCGCGCCGGAATTCGCCCTTTCGGCCACGGGCGATCGGGGCCAGCAGGTAAAGGCGTGATCCTTCCGGCAAGGCCATGATTCTGTCGACCATCTGGCTGACGGTCTGGCTCTCGATCGGCAGGCCGGTCGCCGGTGAATAGGGCGTGCCGATTCGGGCAAAAAGCACGCGCAGATAGTCATAGATCTCGGTGACTGTGCCGACGGTCGAGCGCGGATTGCGCGATGTCGTTTTCTGTTCGATGGAGATCGCCGGCGACAGGCCTTCAATCAGGTCGACATCGGGTTTCTGCATCAGTTCGAGAAACTGTCGAGCGTAGGCGGAAAGGCTTTCGACATAGCGCCGCTGACCTTCGGCATAGATCGTATCGAAGGCAAGTGAGGACTTGCCGGAGCCGCTCGGTCCGGTGATCACGACCAGGGTATTACGGGGGACGTTGACATCGATGTTGTCGAGATTGTGCTCTCGGGCCCCTCGGACCCGGATCGCAGTCATTTCCGAAATACTGTCCATGGTGTCAATGACGGCCCTCATGACAATTGGTAGGCGTTTTTCGGCATTATACGGCCTAGCAGGCGGTCATGGGTACCGCAGACGACCGGCCAGAGGAAGATATCTGTGGGCAAGTCTGTGGAAATCGCTGAATCGGTTGCAGCCGCGGCGAATCCCTGCCGCCGTCGGAACGTTTTTGACGCCGTGGACCCGGAGTCTGAAATGGCGGAGGAACTGCTCCGGCTGGCGTGGGCGTTGCCGGAAGAGCAGCGTTTGACGTTGGTGTTGACAGAGCTGTAAGCCAGACGATGCCTATGGTGTTATGCGATTGGTCGCGGTAGAATTCGAGTACCGGCGTAGTCACGACTGGGACCGTCCTGGCACGCACGGCAAATTCGTTCTAATTTTCGTCTCCGATCGGGGTTTTTCAAGCAGGAGCCCCGGGTGTTGTCGGCGCCGTTTTGGATCTTGTCCGGCGGATTGATGGCTATGGTGCGCTGCGATGGCGATTTCCTCGACCGGGACCGCCGGTTACGGCGAGACCCGGGCATGACCGGTCGCTCCTCGGGTTCGCAGGGTTGGCGGCGAAGCGGCGAAGTCGGCCCGAAGGAGCGCTCAGCCAGGCGCTGTCCGCGGGCTGGTGTTCGCGGTCATTTTCAGGAAGTCGAGGACGTGGCGCGGGTTCCTGGCGAGATTGCGCATGGTCTGGGCGCCGCCGCGCCCGCGCCGCTTGATGAGGCCGATGGCGAAGCGGCGCAGTCGGGTCATGGTCTCTGGACCGTGCCCGGTGCGGCTGCGGTCCTCGTCGAAGCTCCAGTCGAGGATGTGGTGAGTTGCCTCGATCGTCCAGTGCCCGCGATTGAGGGTGAGCAGTCGTTGCGGGGATGCGGCCTGCGGGGTCAGGCTGGTGAGCCCATAGGCGGTCTCGCAGCGGCGCTTGCCGGACTTGACCTCGACGGTCTCGCGGCGCCCGGCGAAGACCTGTGCGACGTCGGGGCAGTTCACGTAGTCGTTGAGTTCGCACGACGCCCAGATGCAGCGCCGCTCACGGCGCCCGTGCTCGGGCTTGGGGGTCTCGACGGCGAAGTCCGGGGGCGCCGGGCGATGCACTCGTCGAGGGTCAGGCGGATATCGTCCCGCAGCGTCGGTTGATTGCCCTTGACGGTGAACAGAGAGTCGGCGCCGCGGTCGAGGAGATAGGTGGCCAGCGCGCGCTGGGTGAGCAGCGCATCGGCGGTAATGGTGCGCCCTTCGATGTCGGGCAGCGTCTCGAGGAGGGGGATGATGGTGCCGATCTCGTTGGTGCGCTTCTCGGTGTCGCCGGCCCCCGGCTTCAGACCGATTTTTTGCCCCCATGGTGCCTTGGAGTCGTGACCGACGATGCCGAGCACGTGGGTCTGGTGTCCCTCGTCATCGATGGCGCCGCGGATGGTCTTGCCGTCGATGGCCAGCGCGCTGTCGCCTGAGCCATGGGTGTGGTGCCACGCGCGCTGGGCGGCGTCGCGCTGGGCGGGGTCGACGCGGATGAGCAGCCTTCGCATCGCCGACAGGCTCGGCACCCGGTAGTGGCCGTCGCGGCGGCGCACGCGGAAGCGGTCTAGCGCCCGGGGGCTGAGATTGTCGACCCATTCGCTGATGGCCTTGTAGCCACGCATGCCGCACAGCGTCGCCGCGGCGGCAAGCGCCAGCACCGTGGCCAGCGCATGGCGCCGTCCCTGGCGCCGGCGGGGGTCGTCGATGCCGTGGAAGAACTCGGGCAGGGAGCGCATCTGTGCGGCGGTGAGTGTCATCTTGGGCACTCCATGTCGAAGGCCGGCCTCGCGCTGGGCGGCCCCAAGCCGGGCCCGCGCGCCGGCACAGGGGATGAAGGAACACGAGCTTGGGCCGGGCGTGCTCGCTGTAGCCGTGCCCGTCACGGGCAAAACCACCGGTTCGCCCGACCTCAACCCCGTTGGCGGCGCGGTAGACGGTGCTCCGAAAGAGCCCCGGGTCGACGAAGGTCTCGGCCAGAAGCAGCTCGTGTCCGAAGCAGGCCGGCCAGTCGCGCACCAGGCGGCGCATGCACAGCGAAAGCACCCGCGAGCCGAGCTTGCGCGGGCCACCGGGGAGAATCAGAAACCGCGAGTTGGTGGTGACCAAGTGCAGCCGGGCGAATTGGACGCCGTAGTCCCAGCCGATCCACCGGTCGCGCGCGCCGCACTTCAGCACTGGCGCCGAGAACACCGCCAGCGCCAGCCACCGCCCTTCATGATGGGCGACATAACGCACCGTCTCACCCATCCCCGGCACTGCGCCGAGCTAGTGGTGCGCCCGCATCAAATCCCGAAACCGGACCTCATCCTGCGCCGCCACGATGTCGACGGCCACCTTGGAAAAAACCACCACGGCGCCCCCGCCCCCACGATTGCCTCGCGGCACTCATACCAGAACGCGGCGAGGAAATCCAGTATTCCGGGCAACTTGTTGTCAGACCAGAATAAAGCTCAATGCACAAATCCGCCCTGCCTGGCACGGCCAGTGCATTTGAAAACACCCTGTATTATTGTCGAATACGCGACTCGTTCGACACCTGAGTTCCATCGTCATCGCGAACGGCTATGACAGGCTGTGGGCGAGATCAGTAAGGAAGCCGCCTTATGCCTCCCATGTGAACGGTCCGGACTGGGGTCGTGCTCAACGAAGCGTGTCCTGGCGGGACGCTTGCCGAGCGGGGCTTCAATGGTAAGGCTTTTTTTCAAGGTTCTCGGCGCATTTGCCGAATCCGGGGTTCCGTTTTCAGGACTGGACCTGCAGCGGCTCAGCCCCTTTCCGTAGCCAGCGACGAAACTCGAAAAACCACGAACGAGATTGGAGTTTTCCAGACTGTCTGGGCGACTCTCGCCAAGAGCGCTGAGGGCCGGCAGGACATCAGCCGAACGGAGTTTGGCCGTGCAACAGGTCGTCTGTCGCGCTGTGGTTTCTACCGTGATCATGGATATCCTCAAAGCCGTCGGGTTGGAGACGCCGGACAGTTGCATCCTCTCCGACGAATTACTCGCCAAGGGCAAGGAATGGAAAAGGAGAATCTCGCCATGGAAGCCTCGTGTAAATTTCTCAATGGTCAAATTCGCTCTGGATCAACGTTGTCCAGACCCGCTTTTTCTCCGAGCGGCTGGAGGAAACAATTGCCCGTTATCATGGGAGCTTCTTGCAAAATTGCCGGCCCGACCAGTTTTTTGCCTTCTCGAGGCCGATTTTTTTGTCGAGGGCCTGGGTTTCGGAGCCACCTCGTGGTCTGTTGTGTTTCCACAACAACAAGATACCGAGGAGGTGACCCCGATGACCCTTGGCTCGACCCTATCCGATCTCTGGCGCCGATTTCAAGGGGACCTTTTCCCTGCGTTGGCCGAGGCGGTCGGTCCTCTCCTGGAGACGCACAAGCGTTTCGTGACAGCTCTCGATCTCGTCAAGGTGGAGGGCTTCGTCGATGATGTGTGGACCGGTCCGGGTCGGTCCCGGGAGGATCGCCAGGCGCTGGCCCGTGGCTTCATCGCCAAGGCGGTGTGGGGTCTGCCGACGACCCGCCACCTGATCGACAGGCTCAAGGTGGACCCGACGTTGCGCCGGCTGTGCGGCTGGTCGCGTGTCGCGGAGATCCCGCGTGAAGCGACGTTTTCGCGGGCGTTTGCCGAATGGTCGCAATCCCGTCTTCCGGAGAGAATGCACGCGGCTCTGGTTGCAGAGACACTGGGCGACGCGCTCATCGGCCACGTGTCGAAGGACCCGACGGCCATCGAGGCCCGGGAGACGCCGGCCCCGACGCCGAAGGCCAGGACGCCGAACCGCAAGCGCGGCCGGCCCCGCAAGGGCGAGGAGAGGACGAAGGAGCCTGGGCGTCTCGAACAGCAAGCGAACGGGATGGATCTCGATGAGATGCTCGACGCGCTGCCGAAGGTCTGCGATCACGGGGCAAAGAAGACTGCCAAGGGGGTCCTGGAGGCTTGGCGCGATGACAAGCTGCCTATCGACACAGCAGACTGCGGGGTGCCGCTGAGTACCATCCTCACCGCGGCATCCGTCCATGACAGCCAGGTCGCGATCCCGCTGGCGATGATGACCGCCGGGCGTGTGACCAATCTCTACGATCTCATGGACGCGGCCTATGATGCCAGGGAGATCTACCAGATGAGCGAACGGCTTGGCCATGTGCCGATCATCGATGTCAATCCGCGCCGGGACAAGGACCTCAAGGAGGAGCGAGACCGGGAGGCCCGGGCCCGGCGTGCAATAGGCCATGTCGATCCCGAGACCGTGCGGGTCCGGATCCGGTCCGGTGTCGAGAGGACCAACGCCCGCCTCAAGGATGAGTGTGGCGGGCGCCATGTCCGCGTCCGTGGATATTCCAAGGTCGCCTGCCATCTCATGTTCGGCATCCTGGCCCTGGCGGCAGACCAGTTGATACGTCTCGCCGCCCCATAGCGCGGCTCCGACAACGCATACCGACCCTTCGCGGCCCTCTCGAAGAGAGTGGCCCGGAGAGGCGTGTCCCGATGTCCGCAAAGGTCCCTGTTTGTTCTCATCGTCTCTGATGAGACACCGCGAATCCATGGATTCCGACCTCCAGGTGCAGAGGTGAACGGAAGCAACCGACCGATCCGGGCTCACCGGACCCTGGGGACAGGAATTTTGCAAGAGGTTCATGGCAATGCCATTACGACAGCTGAGGTGATTCAGGAACTGATCGAACGTGCCAGGGACGTTCGCGCGGCGCACTAGTGAATTGATCGTTACAGGTATATCCATTATTGTGTTCTTCTGATTTGTCGATCACGGAAGTCTGCAGGATACGCCCTGGTGTTTCATTCACGCTCACTTCAGGCGACCGGCGTCGCCTTGAAACGGTTGTCTCGGACCCGAAGCGCCCGCAGAAGCACGTCTGGCGGGCGCGCATCGTTCTTCTGAGCGACGACGGGCTCGGCAGGATGGCCATCATGAGAGAGACCGGCAAGGCGAGAAGAACAGTGTCCGGCGCTGGCAGGACCACTTCTATGGACGAAGGTGTGGACGGACTTCTGCGGGACAAGACGCGCCCGCCGGGCAAGACGCCTCCGGCTCCTGAGCCGGTGGCGAAGATCGTAAGGTTGACCCACACCTCGCTGCCTCACGCGGCGACCCACTGGACGCTGCGGGCGATGGCGAAGGCTGTGGGGGTGCTGCTTCGACGGTATGGGCGGTCTGGAAGGCGCATGGCCTGATGCCGCACCGCTGGCGGCCGTTCAAGCTTTCGAACGATCCCGCCTGCCTCGAGACGCTGACCGACATCGTCGGCCTCTCCGTTGCGCCGCCGGCTCACGCGGTCGTGCTGTCGACCGATGACACGTCGCACAGTCAGGCACGCGACCGCACACAGCCCGGCCTGCCGCTGAAGAAAGGCCGCGGCGCCACCATGACACATGATTACAAACGCAACGGCACGACGACGCTGTTTGCCGCCCTGACCGTGCTCGACGGCACGGTCATCGGCCAGCACGCCAGTCGGCATCGCCACCAGGCGTTCCCGAGATGCCGCAACCGCATGGCGCGCACGATACCCGCCGGCGTCCCGGTCCATGCCATTCTCGACAACGACGCCACTCACAAGCACAAGGACGTCCAGGTCTGGCTCGCACGCCATCCGCGCTGGATCTTCCACTTTACCCCCACCTCGAGCGCATGGCTGAACGCGGTCGAAGGCGTTTTCGCCAAGCGGACACGACGCCGTCTCAAAGACGGCGTCTGCCGCTCCGGATGCGAACTCCAGGACGCCATCCGCCACGTCATCGACGAACACAACACCACCGAAACCAGGCCCTTCGTCTGAACCGCCGATCCCGATACCATCATCGCCGCAAGAAAAAGAAGGGTTCAAACGTTGGAATCAATCCACTAGTGCGGAGAGGAAGAAGGGCTGAGTCAGGAAGAAATCTCCATACCGCTTATGCACGTAACTCCGGTTGCGAGAGTTTGCCGCGAGAAGTTGACTCCTATCGGTCCATTTGGACGGTTTTCGATCAACATGTTGATCAAGCCGGAGCCAAGTGCATAAACGGTATCTCCTTTTATGGCACCTTGGCCGAGGATGAGAGTGCCGTCGAAGCCATAGGCGACGAACAACTCCGTGTGATCGCCCACGAATTGCCGGTGAAACTGAAGAGCAAGATAAGCATGGACTGGACACACCGGGCATTAATGGGAGCCGGCATGCGCGTTGTTGGTGAAGCGCATCCTGCGCAAATACGGTTATCCGCCTGATTTGCAGAATCTGGCGGTGCAGCCGTCCCGTAACAGGCCGGGGTTCTCTCGGCACTGTGAGCTGCATAAAGACAGGATATTTCAGCGGCGGGATGATCATCTGTAGCAAAGGACCATGCTCGAAAACCTGTCCGGGGATAACCGGGAACGCCGTGGGAAGTCTCTGGATCGGGCGCGCCGTGCGGATGATTCTTGCGTGGGTAGCACCGGCGGCCCGGATATGGCAGATTGCGGCTTAAGCCAATCCGAATGGGGGCCACGTCATGGCGGGCAGCGTTAACAAGGTCATTCTTGTCGGCAATCTCGGACGCGATCCAGAGGTCAGAACGATGCAGGATGGCAACAGGATCGTGAATTTTTCGATTGCGACATCCGAAACTTGGCGTGATCGGAACACCAATGAACGCCGCGAGCGGACCGAATGGCACCGGGTCGTGATCTTCA
Source organism: Thalassobaculaceae bacterium (assembly GCA_963422445.2). GTDB lineage: Bacteria > Pseudomonadota > Alphaproteobacteria > Thalassobaculales > Thalassobaculaceae. The sequence goes on along the minus strand of OY729512.2, from coordinate 4,426,822 downwards.
ACGAGAACCTTGCGCGAATCGCCGAACAGTATCTGCGCAAGGGCTCGTCAGTCTATGTCGAAGGTCAGTTGCAGACCCGCAAATGGACCGACCAGCAGGGCCAGGAACGCTATACGACTGAAGTGGTGCTGCAGCGCTATCGCGGCGAAATGACCTTGCTCGGGAGCCGGGTCGGCGGCGACGCTGGCCGCAGCGATTCGGGCTATGGCGACGACTATGGCGATCGGCGCGGCATTGGACCGACCAGCGGCGGCGGTGACTATGGTGGTCAGGGATCGGGGCAACGTGGCGGATCCTCTGGCGGTCCCGGCTCGGGTTCGATCCGGGATGACGGTTTTGACCAGGGGCTAGCCCCGGTTGGCGGCCCGGACGACCTCGATGACGAAATCCCGTTCTGAGTGTTTGAATCATAATGGTATCAACTAGTGAGAGTGACTTGCATGCGTCCGAGGCGGCGCATGAGAACACGGCTTAGAGCCAGCAGGAACCAGGCGAGGGCGCTGGCGATGGATCGCTCGAAGTCTCTGGAGAGGCGCCGACAGCGGCGCAGCCATCCGAAGGTGCGTTCGACCACCCAGCGCCGGGATATGACGACGAACCCCTTGGTATCCTTGGGTTTTCCGATGACCTCCACATTGATCGGGCAATTCGCTTTCTTGAGCGCGCCTGCCAGCTTGTCGCCGCCACAGGCGCCGTCGGCAAACACGATCTGCACCGTGTTCTGACCGGCCTGCAACGCCAGCAACAAGGGACGCGCGCCATCCCGGTCCTGGATATGCGCCGGATGGACCTGGGCGGCAAGCGTCACCTTGCGGCCCTTGATCGTCTTGCCGGCATCGTCGTTGCATTTCTCGCTGCCCGCTTCGACCGTCGGTACGCTCCGACTGTCGATGATGGCCGCGCTCGGGTCCGCACTACGCCCCGACCGGAGCCGCTCGAGCGTCGTAAAACTGACGCAAACCTGCTCCGGCCCCCCCCGACCGGGACCACGCATAGAAATAGGTCTGAACCGTCGTAATAAACGCCGGGAAATCCTTCGGTAATGTCCGCCAACTGCACCCTGTCCAGAGCATGCAGGCGATCGCGTTCACCACGTCGCGCAGATCCACCTGACGGGGACGACCAAGCCGGCGCGACGGTGGAAGAAGCGGGTCCGGCAAGGTCCACTCGGCATCGGTCAGATCGCTTTCGTAACGCTCCGTCTTACGGCTATACTGCTTCCGGGCGGTCTCGTTCCAGGGCATGATGTGCCCCCATGGTGTGAGTGTTCACCCACGATATCATGCAAGACCACCCAACCAGTTTTAGGTCAGACTCTGAGACTGCTGCATCACCCCGGCATAATCGACTCCGGCACGGTCCTTGCCAGACTCCAGCCCGACTACGGCATTGTTTGCAACGGCACGACATGCTAGGAATCGGAACCGGTCGCAGGCTGTGCCGGGGCTTCAAGGAACCGGAGTCTGGAATCGGTCCCGGAACCTGTGACGGAATTCAATTCTTCCGGCGAATCGATGACTGATACTGACCCAGGTCTTTTCAATATCGTGCCCGTTTCCATCGAAGACGAGATGAAACGGTCCTATCTCGATTACGCCATGAGCGTAATCGTGTCGCGGGCGTTACCGGATGTTCGCGACGGGCTGAAGCCGGTGCACCGGCGAATCCTCTACGCAATGAAGGAGGGCGGGTACGACTGGACCCGGCCCTATCGCAAGTCCGCCCGCATCGTTGGCGATGTCATGGGTCAGTACCATCCGCATGGCGATAGCCCGATCTATGACGCGATGGTGCGCATGGCGCAGGATTTTTCCATGCGTCTGCCGCTGATCGATGGTCAGGGCAATTTCGGGTCGATGGACGGCGACCCGCCGGCCGCCCACCGGTACACCGAGGCTCGGCTGGCAAAGGCGGCGGAGGGCCTGTTGCGGGATATCGACAAGGAAACTGTCGATTTCCAGCCGAATTACGACGAGTCCGCGGTCGAACCGTCAGTGCTGCCGGCCGAGTTTCCGAACCTTCTGGTCAACGGAGCTGGCGGAATTGCTGTCGGCATGGCGACCAATATCCCGCCGCACAATCTCGGGGAAGTCATTGATGCCTGTCTGGCCTGCATCGACAATCCGGGGATCACCGTTGACGAACTCATGGAGTATGTGCCGGGGCCGGATTTTCCGACCGGCGGGGTCATTCTCGGCCGCGCCGGCATCCGCGCAGCCTACCATACCGGCCGCGGCTCGGTTGTCGTGCGTGCCAAGGTTGCGTTCCGCGAAATCCGCAAGAACCGTAACGCCATAGTCGTCAGCGAAATTCCTTACCAGGTTAACAAGGCGCGGCTGCTGGAGCGGATCGGCGATATCGCCCGCGACAAGACCGTTGAGGGCATTGCCGACCTGCGTGACGAGAGTGATCGCGATGGCGTACGCATCGTCATCGAACTGAAGCAGAGCGCCAATCAGGATGTCGTGCTGAACCAGCTCTATCGTTTCACGCCGCTGCAGTCCTCGTTCGGTGTCAACATGCTGGCGTTGAATCAGGGGCGCCCGGAACAGCTCAATCTTCGCGACGTGATTGTCGCCTTTGTCGCATTCCGCGAACAGGTGATCACGCGGCGTACCGCCTTCCTGTTGCGTCGTGCCCGGGAACGCGCTCACGTGCTGGCTGGCTTGCTGGTCGCACTCAACAATATCGATAACGTGATCGCCCTGATACGGGCGGCCCCGGACGCTGCTTCGGCCCGTCAGGCGCTGAAAGCGAGAGACTGGTCGGCTGTGGATGTTGCTGATTTCATTGCTATCATCGACGATCCCGGTCATGCCGTCATCGGTGGCCGGTATCGTCTTTCCGATGCTCAGGCGCGCGCCATATTGGAATTGCGCCTGCAGCGCCTGACTGGGATGGAGCGCTCGCGGCTGGTTGACGAGACCCGCGAACTTGCTGGCAAGATCGGTGATTATCTCGAAATCCTGCGGTCGCGAGAGCGATTGCTTGCGGTGATGCGCGAGGAACTGGAGCGCGCCCGCGACAGTTTCGCCGATCCGCGCCGGACCGTTCTGGAAGAGAACGAATTCGAGCAGGACGACGAAGCGCTCATCCAGCGCGAAGACATGGTCGTCACGGTCAGTCTCAAGGGCTACATCAAGCGCGTGCCGTTATCGACTTATCGGGCGCAGAAACGCGGCGGCAAAGGCCGCTCCGGTATGGCGACGCGGGATGAGGATGTAGTCAACCGGCTGTTCGTGGCGAACACCCATACACCGATCCTGTTCTTTACGTCGCGTGGCATGGCCTATCAACTGAAGGTTCACCGCTTGCCGCTGGCAACGCCGCAATCGCGCGGCAAGGCGATGGTCAACCTGTTGCCGCTGGAACAGGGCGAATGGATTCAGGCGGTCATGCCGATGCCGGCCGAAGAGGAAAATCACGACGACATGTATATCATGTTCGCGACCGCGTCCGGCTCGGTGCGCCGCAATTCGCTGTCGGATTTCACACGCATCCGGGGGAATGGCAAGATCGCGATGAAGCTGCAGGAGACCGACCGTCTGATCAGCGTTCAGCCCTGTACCGAGAACAATGACATCTTGCTGGCAACAGCCCGCGGCAAGGCAATCCGTTTCCCGGTTCCTGACGTCCGGACCTTCCGGAGCCGTGCGTCTACCGGAGTGCGTGGCATCAGGCTCGCCGCCGCCGACGAGGTTGTTTCGATGTCGATCCTCCGCCATGTCGAGTATGAGGAGGTTCCCGGCAGCGATCTGCAGGAGCGGGATGTCTATCTGCGGCAGACGGCGTATCTCCGGCGAACGAATGGCGACGCGCTCGATGAGGAGGCCGGTCCGCCGGACGTCATGCTCAGCGAACAGCGACGGATACAGCTCGGGGCTGAGGAAGAGTTCATCCTGACAGTGACCGAGACCGGAATTGGGAAGCGAACTTCTGCTTATGAATACCGGATTGCCAGCCGGGGTGGGCAGGGGATCTGGAACATCGACATGACCGATAAGACCGGCGCGGTGATCTCGGCATTTCCGGTCAATCCGTCGGATGAAATCATGCTGGTTACCGACGGCGGTCAACTGATCCGCTGCCCGGTTGATGATATCGGCATCAAGGGACGAAGGACTCAGGGGGTCTGGGTCTTCAGGGTCGGCGACGACGAACGCGTGGTCTCGGTCAGTCTGATCGGCGAAGACGTTGGCAATGGCGATGATGACGGCGACGCTGAAGACGGAAACCCCGGAGACGGCGACAATCCCGGTGCCGCCTGAACAACCGGCAAACACGGACATTTTCGGAGATTGACATGCGTATCGGTGTCTATCCAGGCACGTTCGACCCGATCACGAACGGCCATATCGATATCATCCGGCGGGCCAGCACGCTTGTTGACAAGCTGATTGTCGCCGCGGCCCGGAATATTGGAAAAACACCGATGTTCAGTCTGGACGAGCGCACCGAGATGGTGCGTGAGGAGATTGGCCGGGTCGAGGCGGCGCAGCGGAACCGCGGCGCCCATTGCGACATCGAGGTTGCCTCGTTCGGCAACCTGCTAGTGCATTTTGTCGCGGAAAGCAACGCCCAGGTCATTATCCGGGGGCTCAGGGCCGTGTCCGATTTCGAATATGAATTCCAGATGGTCGGAATGAATGCGCGGCTCAATCCCGAAGTCGAGACGGTGTTCCTGATGAGTTCCGAGCGTCATCAGTTCATTTCGTCGCGGCTGGTCAAGGAGGTCGGGCTGCTCGGCGGCGCGGTCGCGGACTTCGTCACGCCACGGGTCGAAGCCCGCATGCGCGAGGCGATTAGTCGCAACGGATGATACAACCGTGCGATCTGCGGTTGACCGCGCGGAGCGCTTTCCATAGGTTCCGGCTGGTGTGGGCGCGTAGCTCAGTTGGTAGAGCAGCTGACTTTTAATCAGCGGGTCACAGGTTCGAATCCTGTCGCGCTCACCAAAATCCGATTGAATCGTGATAATGGTATTGATTTCAAACGAAAAAAACCGCCAACGTGAGCAGACGGCTGGCCGCCAGGGTTCTGTCCGGCCGGGCGTCGAGTGTGGCCCGGAACGATATTCGAAATACGAATCCGCAATGGTTTTTGCGACCCTCGCAGCATCTGTAGCAGGTACGGCCGTCGGGAGGTATTGATCATGACCTGAAGTGGTTCAGACCGCCATTTCATGATCCGCGCCATGGTGCGAAGCCCGGACAGGTGCAGGACGGTCGTTGTTGCAGGCCCGGCTTGCCAAAACCGGGGACCGCACGGTCGGCAATTGCCATTGACGGAAGTGGGGTTCTCGGTTCTTTTGCCCGATAGTGTCTGATCCGAAAGGAACTGCAACATGCAATGGCAAGGTGATAGCAAGGCCGAGAGGCGCCGACGCCAGCGCCGATTGCTGGCAAACCGGACTTTCCTGCGTCGTCTCAGGGCCTATTTCATCACCGGAGTTCTGGTTACCGCACCGATTGGGATCACGCTCTGGCTGATCTGGGGGATCATCACGTTCTTCGATGCCCAGGTCGTGCCTCTGTTACCGCCGCGCTACAACCCGGAAACCTATCTGCCGGTCACCCTGCCGGGTCTTGGGCTGGTGGTTGCGGTCGTCGTGCTGATGCTGATCGGCTGGCTCGCCGCTGGCCTACTCGGACGCTGGTTGGTCGGACTCAGCGAACAGGCCATGTCCAGCATGCCGGTGGTTCGCAATATCTACAGTGCCGTCAAACAGATCATGGAAACGGTCCTGTCCCAGAACAACAATGCGTTCCGCTATGTCGTTCTGCTTGAATATCCCCGTCGTGGCATCTGGACGCTGGGATTCGTGACCGGCAGCACCGAAGGTGAGGTCCAGAATGTGATCGATGCCGAACTCGTCAATGTGTTTATCCCCACGACACCCAATCCGACCTCCGGATTTCTGCTCTTTGTCCCCAAAAAAGACCTCTACTATCTCAACATGTCCTCGGAAGAAGGATTCAAGATGCTGGTTTCGACGGCAATTGTGACGCCTCCGGATCGCCGACCGGAGGATGTCCGGGCCACACCGCTGATCCTTGCTGGCAACCAGGCCCTGGCGGCGCGCAACGATCCGCCGGCCGAAGTGCTCAAGGGCGCCCGGAACGCCGACCGGTCAGGTGAACCGGCGCTTGCCGATACGACTGAAGATGCCGAAGACGCAACGGATCATGTTTCGGAAGAGATCGCCGAAACCGGGACGACCGTCAGCCGCTCTTGAGAAAACGTGCTGCGGCGTTCTGCTCGAAAAGGTGCAGCAGAATCCGCAAGGCTGCACCGCGTTCCGAAACCAGATCGGGGTCGTGGGCAAGGATAGTGCGGGCGTCCCGCTGTGCGATGTCCAGCAAATCGCCGTGGACCGCCGGATCCGCGATGCGAAACCGCGGCAGGCCGCTCTGTCTTGTCCCCAGCAATTCGCCGGAACCGCGCAGCTTCAGGTCTTCCTCCGCAATCCGAAACCCGTCTTCTGTCTCGCGCATGATCGCAAGCCGGGTCCGGGCCGCGGTGCCGAGCGGCGGCTGATACAGCAGCAGGCATGTCGAAGCGGTACTGCCGCGGCCAATTCGGCCGCGCAGTTGATGCAACTGCGCCAACCCGAAATGTTCGGCATGTTCGATCACCATGACCGATGCTTCCGGAATATCCAGCCCGACCTCGATCACCGTGGTTGCCGCCAGAATGGTGGTGGTGCCGTTACGGAATTCCAGGATCGCGGCGTCGCGTGCAGCCTCGGTCAGACGCCCATGCACCAGCCCGACCTGGTCACCAAACTGCGTGCAGAGAGACCGGTGCCGCGCTTCGAGTGCCGTGATGTCGCGGTTTTCGGACTCTTCGATCAGCGGACAGATCCAGTAGGTTCGCGCGTTGTCGCAGCGAGCTCGAGCGACCGCCTCGATTACATCGTCAAGCCGCGTGACCGGCAATGCTCGCGTCACAACCGGCTGCCGGCCAGGCGGACGCTCGGTCAACCGTGAGATGTCGAGGTCGCCATAGGCCGTCATCGTGAGGCTTCGGGGGATCGGGGTTGCCGTCATCACCAACATATCGGGTGTGACTCCTTTGGTCCCGAGTGCAAGTCTCTGGTGCACCCCGAAACGATGTTGCTCATCGATTATGACAAGCCCGAGGTCGCTGAACGCGACATCGTCCTGGAACAGGGCATGCGTGCCGATTGCAATATCAATGGTGCCTGCGGCGAGCTCTGCGAGTAGCGACGTACGGGTTCGGCCCCGGTTGTCGCCAGTCAGCAGCGCGCATTTGAGGCCTGCGGGCGCGGCAAATGCCGCGATGGTCGCATAATGCTGACGTGCAAGAATTGCGGTCGGCGCCATCAACACTGCCTGGGCCCCGGCCTCGATCGCCGTCAACATGGCCAGGAACGCAACGACGGTCTTGCCGCTGCCGACATCACCCTGCAGCAACCGCAGCATGCGGTCGCCGGTCCGCATGTCGCCACGAATTTCGGCCAGCGCCTCGCGTTGCGATCCGGTGAGCCGAAACGGAAGGCTCCTCTCGACGCTTGCCGCCAGTATTCCCGCTGTACAGAGGACACGGCCGCCCGGTTCTTGCTGCTCCCGGCGGATCATTGCCAGTGCCAGCTGGTTCGCCAGAAACTCGTCATAAGCTAGCCGCTGCCGGGCGGGTGCCGATGACAAGATGTCCTCTGGCCGTTCCGGCGCATGCACGGTCATGAGGCTGTCATGCCATGATGCCCAGCCCTCGCGAGCGAGCAGCGGAGCATCGTTCCATTCCGGCAAGACCGGCAGAGACGCAAGCGCTTCCGTGATCACCCGGCGCAATCGTCCCGTTGTGAGGCCGTGCGTCAGAGGATAGACTGGCTCGATCTGCCGCAGTGCTGCGGCCACTTCCGGCATGACGACATGATCAGGATGGGTCATCTGGATGCGGCCGTTGTAATGTTCGACGCGGCCACTGACGGTGCGTTTTTCGCCCACAGGAAGCTGTTTGCCGAGGATATCGCCCTTGCGGTGGAAAAACACGAGTTCAAGGACGCCGCTGCCGTCCGAACAGGACACGACATCGGGCCGATTTGGCCCGCTGGCCGGACGATGCGACATCACAGTAACGTCAATGGTGCAGGTCGCGCCGTCCGGCGCGTCCGAAATTTTCGGTGTGAACCGCCGGTCAATGACACTGGTCGGCAGCAACCGTAACAAATCGCCGACCCGCGAACCGGCAAGCGTTTCGATATATTTTGCGATCCGGGGCCCGACACCGGGCAGGTGTCTGGTGTCGGCGAACAGCGGGAACAGGATTTCCGGTCGCATGGCGGGCTGACATCCGAGGATCGAACATTTATATGCTATCGCGAATTCTTGCAGCCGGGGAGAAAAACCGATGTCAGCGCGTGCGCCCGAACGGCTTCGCAGGCTCCAGTACCGCAGCGACTATACTGGCACCCGCGAGACCGATCTGTTGCTCGGCGGGTTCGCACGGCAGCATCTGGCCAGCCTGAACGTGCGTCAGCTTGGTGACTATGAATCGTTGCTGGCGATTGAAGATCCGCGCCTTTACAAATGGATCAGCGGTATGGAAGAACCACCGGAACGTTATCAGACCGATGTTCTCGCATTGATTCGCAACTTCTCGTTCAAGGCCTGACCGATGCCGCCCGATGCCTGTCCGCCGGTTGCCGGGCGCAGTGTCCGGGTCGCCAGGACTCCGGAAGGCTGGGATGCCGCTGTACTGGCTGATCTCGCCGCGGAACGCAGTCGCCTCTTGCATGTCTGCCGTGACGATTCCAGACTCGATATCCTTGCGCGTTGTCTCGGATTTTTTGCCCCCGACCTCAAGCTGATCAGGTTTCCGGCATGGGATTGTCTGCCCTATGACCGGGTCTCGCCGAATACCGAGATCGTGAGTCAGCGCCTTGCGACCATGGCCGCACTCGCCGATGCGCCGGACAACGCAAGGTTCATTCTGCTCACCACGGTCAATGCAGTTCTTCAACGGCTGCCCGCCCGTCGATTTCTTGAGAGCCGAACGCTGACATTGCAACTCGGCGCCAGCCACCCCCCGGATCAGCTTCTGTCATTTCTGGAAGGTAATGGCTATCTCCGGACCGGGACGGTACGCGAAGCTGGCGAATATGCGGTGCGCGGTGGTATCATCGATCTGTTTTCGCCGGGACGGCGAAGCCCGTTGCGTCTCGATTTCTTCGGTGACGAGATCGAGGGTATGCGCAGTTTCGACGCCGCCACGCAAAGGACCATCAGAAAGGTCAGGCGGGCCCAGCTGTTGCCAGTGGCGGAACTGGTGCTGGATGAGGACGCGGTCGGACGGTTTCGTCGGGGCTACCGGGTACGTTTTGGCGCCGATATCGCCAATGATCCACTTTATGCCGCGGTCGGCGAAGGCCGGCGCCATGCCGGTGTCGAACACTGGCTGCCCCTGTTCCACGAGACGCTTGAAACGATCTTCGATCATGTCGGACCCGCAGCCGTCAGCTTTGACCACCAGGCCGACGGCGCCGTCGGCGACCGGTTTGAGATGATTACGGAGTGTTTCGAATCGCGACGGGTATTCTTCGAACGCGGTGTTGCCGATGCGGCGTCAATCTACCGGCCGTTGCCGCAGGACGCGCTGTATCTTGATGATGCCGAGTGGGAAAGTCTCATCGCCGCCCGCGAAACCTTCCGGATCCTTCCCTTCAATCTCCCCGATTTCGAGAGCGTGCCGGATACGGTGATGGATGTCGGAGCCGTCGGCGGTGTAGATTTTTCCGACGCCCATATCCGGTCCGACGTCAACATCTTCGATGCCGTCAAGACCGCGATCATGGAGGCCCATGGCGCTGGCGACAGGGTTGTCGTCAGCGGTTTCACGAACGGATCGCGCGACCGTCTGGCCGGGCTGCTGACCGATCACGGAATCGGCCCGGTCGCTATAGCCGACAGTTTTGCTGCCGCCGCCGCGCTGTCCGGACTAACCGTCGCGATGGTGACCCTGCCGATCGATCGCGGGTTTCGGGCGGGCGGAACGCTGTTTCTGGCGGAGCCCGAGATTCTCGGGGAACGGTTGGCCCGTCCTTCCCGACGGCGGCGGCGCGGCGAAGAATTCCTGCACGAGGTCTCGAGTCTCAGCGAAGGCGACTTCGTGGTCCATGTCGAACACGGAATTGGCCGTTATGACGGCCTCGAGACGCTGGACATTGCCGCCGCGCCGCATGACTGCCTGCGTCTCAGTTATGCAGGCGGTGACAAGCTTTACGTGCCGGTCGAGAACATTGATGTCCTGTCCCGTTACGGCCCGGAAGAGGTCAATGCGATACCGGACAAGCTTGGCGGCGTCGCGTGGCAGGCGCGGAAGGCGCGAGTCAAGAAGCGGCTGCGCGCCATGGCCGACCAGTTGATCCGGATCGCGGCGGAACGCGAATTGCGAACGGTCGAACCGGTCGAACCGCCTCCAAGCCTCTATGACGAGTTCTGTGCCCGGTTTCCTTACAATGAAACCGAGGATCAGGGCCGGGCCATCCTCGATACTCTCGAAGATATCGCCCGTGGTCGGCCCATGGACCGGCTGATTTGCGGCGATGTCGGGTTCGGAAAGACCGAAGTGGCGCTACGGGCAGCAATGATCGTTGCCATGCAGGGATTTCAGGTCGCTGTGGTTACACCGACGACCCTGCTGTGCCGCCAGCACTATCAGGTCTTCCGCGAACGTTTTGCCGGCCTGCCGCTCAGGATCGATCAACTGTCGCGTCTGGTTGATCACGCCAGGGTCAAGGAAATTCGCCACGCCCTTAAAACCGGCGATTGCAATATCCTGATCGGCACGCATGCGGCGCTGTCGAAGACCATCTCCTTCGACAATCTCGGACTTGTGGTGATCGACGAGGAGCAGCATTTCGGGGTGGCGCAGAAGGAGCGCCTGAAGGAACTGCGAACCGAGGTTCACATTCTCACCCTCACCGCAACGCCGATACCGCGCACGTTGCAGCTGGCGCTGAGCGGCGTGCGCGACCTTTCGCTGATCGCGACACCGCCTGTCGACCGCCTGTCGGTGCGGACCTTCGTCATGCCTTATGATGGTATGGTTATTCGCGAGGCGATCGAGCGCGAGCGCAATCGCGGCGGGCAGACCTTTTATGTGTGTCCGAGAATTGACGACATGCCACGGGTCTACGATCAACTCAGGACTCTGGTGCCGAACGCCAGAATTGGCACGGCGCACGGCAGGATGCCGTCGCGGGCCCTGGAAGAGGTCATGACATTGTTCTGCGACGGCGAATTCGATATCCTGCTCGGCACCAATATCATCGAATCCGGGCTCGATATCCCGAATGCCAACACCATCGTCATCCACCGGGCGGACATGTTTGGCTTGGCGCAACTCTACCAGTTGCGCGGGCGCGTCGGGCGTTCGAAGATCCGAGCCTATGCCTATCTCACGACCCAACCGGGCAAGGTTCTGAAGCCGACGGCGCAGCGCCGACTCCAAGTGATGCATACGCTGGACAGTCTTGGCGCCGGTTTCAGCCTCGCCAGCCACGACATGGATATTCGCGGTGCCGGTAACCTGCTCGGCGAAGAACAGTCGGGCCAGGTGAAGGAGGTCGGCATAGAACTCTACCAGCATCTCCTTCAGGAAGCGGTGCGTACGGCGAAGGATGACCCGGAAACCATGCCGGAAGAGGAGTGGACGCCACAGATCTCGCCGGGCACCCCGGTTCTGATTCCGGACACCTATGTTTCGGATTTGACACTGCGGCTTGGACTGTACCGCCGCATTGCGCGACTGGCCGACCGTGCCGAGATCGATGCGTTCGGGGCCGAACTGACAGACCGATTCGGTTCGGTGCCGGTCGAGGTCGACAATCTCCTGAAGGTGATTGCGATCAAACAGCTGTGCCGGCTCGCGGGAGTCGAAAAAATCGATGCAGGGCCCCGTGGCGCGGTCTTGTCCTTCCGTAACGCAGAATTTGCAAATCTGGCCGGATTGGTGGCATTCCTCGGTCGTCAGGGCGACTCGGTCAAGCTTCGGGCCGATCACAAGCTGGTTTGCCGGTATGCTTGGGGCCGACCGGATGCGCGGTTGAGCGGCCTGACCCGGTTGATGCGGGATCTTGCTGCTGTCGCAAGTGAATAATGAAGCATTTTCAATACACTCCGAAGCCGCTTGGTCCGGTCGGCGTTTCGGGAATGCCGTTGTTGGCAATACGGCGGCTCCGGCCTCGCGGAGTTTCTGACTGTCAATGAAGAAATATCTGCGGACGATCATAAAACAGTAACGTATCGGGCATAAACAAGTGCCGGCTCAGAAATCGGGCCGATGGAACCGACGGCGTCTGCCGCCGGACAATCCAGTGCCAAGGAGACACTGCACATGCTCAAGACACCGCTGATCACCGCGACAATTGTACTGGTCGCTTTGACAACCGCCGCCCAGGCACGTGATCAGATCCGTATCATCGGATCCAGCACGGTCTTCCCGTTCTCGACCGCCGTCGCCGAACAGTTCGGACAGATGTCCGGCTTCAAGACGCCGGTCGTCGAAAGCACGGGCTCGGGCGGTGGCTTCAAGCTCTTCTGTGCCGGCATCGGCACGTCTCACCCCGATATCACCAATGCCTCGCGCCGTATCAAGAAGTCGGAAGTGGAGCGCTGCGGCGAAAACGGTATTTCGGATATTGTCGAGGCCAAGATCGGTTATGACGGTATCGTCCTCGCCAATTCACGCAAGACGGCGCCGATGGACCTGACGCTGAAGCAGATCTATCTGGCTCTGGCGAAACAGGTTCCGATCAACGGCGAGCTGGTCGACAATCCGTATCGGACCTGGAAGGACATCGACGCGTCGCTTCCGGCGACCACGATCGAGGTTCTCGGACCGCCGCCGACCTCCGGCACCCGTGACGCCTTCGTCGAACTCGCCATGGAACGCGGTGCCAGAACATTCCCCATGCTCGAGGCTCTTCGCAAGAAGAACAAGGAGAAGTTCAAAGTTGTCGCCCATGCCTTGCGTGAAGATGGCGCCTTCATCGAGGCGGGCGAGAATGACAACCTGATCGTCCAGAAACTTGACGCCAATCCGTCCGCGCTTGGCATATTCGGGTTCAGCTTCCTCGACCAGAATGGTGACAAGATCCAGGGCGGCAAGATCAGCCACGTGGCGCCGGACTTCGATGCCATCTCCACGGGCGATTATCCGATTTCGCGGTCGCTTTACTTCTATGTGAAAAAGGCGCATGTCGGCTCGATTCCGGGACTGCAAGAGTTTGTCGAAGCCTTTACCGACGAGCGGGCGTGGGGACCGGACGGTTATCTTGCTGACAAGGGTTTGATTCCGCTACCGGACGCCGAACGTTCGGATGTCAGGGCCTCGGCTATATCGCTCTCCGCCTTGAATATGTGACCTCTGACCAGAACCCCGTCAGAACCGGCTAATGTCCCATATCCTGATTCTTGTCGTTCTGATGGTCCTTGCGGCCATTGGCTTCAGGATGGGGCGGAGCCGGTCTCTGGCTCTTGCCGGCGGCGAGACCCGCGTACTGGTCTCGTTGCCGGGCCATTACGGCGCTTATGTCGTATTGTGGTGCGTGCTGCCGGCGTTTGCCGTGTTCACGGTCTGGATGGTCTTCGAGCCGAGCGTCGTCCGTTCGCTCGTGATCTCGGGACTGTCCGATGCGTTCCTTTCGGCATCCGGCAAGATTCCCGGACTGATCTACAACGATATCAGGATTGTCGCGGATACCGGGGTGCATGCCGGTGTCGATCGAGAGATTGCAGCGGCGGCGAAACACTATAACGGATTGCAGACGATCAGCTTCAGCGGTCTGGCGGTCCTGACGCTTGTCGTCGGGTCAGTCGGGCTTTGGGTCGGCTGGCGTCACCTCGCACCGGCCTTTGCCGCCCGTCAGGCGGTCGAGCGCGTCGTTTATATCATGCTGATCGCAAGTTCGACGCTTGCAATCTTCACGACGATCGGTATTGTGCTCTCGCTATTGTTCGAGACCGTGCGGTTTTTCGAGCTGGTGCCGGTCCATGATTTCCTGTTCGGGATCGATTGGAGTCCGCAAACGGCTCTTCGCGCCAACCAGGTCGGCTCCTCGGGCGCCTTCGGCGCTGTCCCGGTCTTTGCCGGAACGCTGCTTATCAGTGTGATTGCGATCTCGGTCGCCGGTCCGGTCGGGCTGTTCTCGGCAATCTACCTTTCCGAATATGCGAACCGGCGGGTGCACGATACCGTCAAGCCGGTGCTTGAGATTCTTGCCGGCATTCCAACCGTGGTTTACGGATTCTTCGCGGCCCTGACCGTGGCGCCGCTGATCAGGGAAACCGGCGAGGGGTTCGGAATCGATGTTGCGAGCGAAAGCGCTCTTGCCGCCGGCGTGGTCATGGGCATCATGATCATTCCCTTCGTTTCGTCGATTTCCGACGATGTCATGACCGCTGTTCCCCAGGCGTTGCGGGATGGTTCCTACGCTCTCGGCGCGACTCAGTCGGAAACTATCTGCAAAGTCGTTCTGCCGGCCGCACTACCCGGTATCGTCGGCGGTCTGCTGCTGGCCGTCAGCCGTGCGATCGGTGAAACCATGATCGTCGTCATGGCTGGAGGTCTTGCCGCCAACCTCACGGCGAACCCGTTCGAAGCGGTGACTACCGTGACCGTCCAGATCGTCACGCTGCTCGTTGGCGACCAGGAGTTTGGCAGCGCCAAGACGCTCGTGGCCTTCGCGCTTGGTTTGGTGCTGTTCGTCGTTACACTTGGATTGAACATCGTCGCTCTTGCAATCGTACGCAGATACCGGGAGGCCTATGACTGACAGGGCAAGACCTGCGGTTGTCGGCAGCGGACGGTCGGTACCGGCCAATCTGCGTCGGCGCCATCGGGCGGAGCAGCGGTTCCAGTTTTATGGTGCGGCTGCCATCGTGCTCGCGCTCGTCGCTCTGGCGGGATTGTTCTATTCGGTAATCTCGAAGGCCTACACGGCATTCGGGCAGACCCGGATCGCGCTGGAGATCGATTTCGACTCCGCGATCATCGATCCCGACGGCACTCGTGACCCGGCCGTTTTGGCAAAGGCCGATTTCGGGACGCTGGTGAAGACGGCAATCCATGCGCGGTTTGCGGGCGTCAAAGGCCGCCGCGATCGTCGCGCCCTGCGCAAATTGCTGAGTTTCGGCGCGCCGATCCAGATCAGGGAGATGGTGCTGGACGATCCCGGTCTGATCGGCGGCCGGCATGTCGTGTGGCTGCCGGCGGACGACGATGTCGACATGTACATGAAGGGACTCGTGGAAGGCGGCAGTTCGTCCAATGCCCGGGTCTCGGCGAGTCAGGTCGAATGGATCGCGGCGCTACGGCGGGGCGGGCAAATCGAGCAGCAATTCAATACCCGGTTCTTTACGGCGGGCGACAGCCGGGAGCCGGAACTCGCCGGAATTCGCGGCGCTGTCGTCGGGTCGTTCCTGTCGTTGCTGGTTTGCCTGGTCCTGACCTTTCCGCTCGGTGTCCTGACCGCCGTGTATCTTGAGGAATTCGCTCCGAAAAACCGCTGGATCACGTTGATCGAGATCAATATCAACAATCTCGCGGCTGTTCCCTCGATCGTGTTCGGACTGCTCGGACTTGCGGTTCTTCTCGGATTTCTCGGCATGCCGCGCTCGGCGCCGCTGGTTGGCGGGATCGTGTTGGCGTTGATGACCCTGCCGACGGTCATCATTGCGGCCCGGGTTGCTCTGCAGGCGGTGCCGCCTTCAATACGCGAGGCGGCGCTCGCGATCGGCGCCAGTCGCATCCAGGTGGTCTGGCATCACGTGTTACCCGTCGCGTTGCCGGGAACCCTGACCGGCACGATCATCGGCATGGCCCAGGCGCTGGGCGAAACGGCGCCGTTGCTGATGATCGGCATGGTCGCCTTCATCGTCGATGTCCCGGGCAGTTTCACCGATCCGGCGACAGCTCTGCCGGTACAGATCTATATCTGGGCCGACTCGCCGGAACGGGCCTTCGCGGAACGCACGGCCGCGGCGATCATGGTCTTGCTGGCATTTCTGATCGTCATGAATCTCGGAGCAATCCTGCTCCGGCGCCGGTTCGAGCGGCGGTGGTAGAGGAGAGCCGGAACAATGGCGATGTTGAACGAGAACGGGCACGAGTATGCCGAGGTAAAGATCACGGCCGAAAATGTCGAGGTCCACTATGCCGACAAACAGGCGTTGTTTGCCGTGACCATGGACATTACAACCAACACCGTAACCGCTCTGATCGGACCGTCGGGTTGTGGCAAGAGCACATTTCTGCGTTGCCTGAACCGTATGAACGATGTCATCCGGAACTGCCGGATCGCCGGCGTGATCGCTCTCGACGGGCAGGACATCTACGACCCCGATATCGATGTCGTCCAGCTGCGTGCCCGTGTCGGCATGGTCTTCCAGAAACCCAACCCGTTTCCCAAATCGATCCATGAGAATGTCGCCTACGGGCCGCGGATTCATGGTCTGACCAACAGCCGTGCCGAACTCGACGAGATTGTCGAGACCAGCCTGCGGCGGGCGGGACTGTGGGAAGAGGTCAGGGACCGTCTTGACGAGCCTGGTACCGGTTTGTCAGGCGGCCAGCAGCAGCGGCTTTGTATCGCGCGGGCGATCGCGGTCGAACCCGAGGTCATCTTGATGGACGAACCGTGCTCCGCGCTCGACCCGATTGCAACAGCGCGAGTCGAGGAGTTGATCGATGATTTGCGGCAACGCTACACAATTGTCATTGTCACGCATTCGATGCAGCAGGCCGCGCGGGTATCGCAAAAAACCGCGTTTTTCCATCTCGGCGAGCTGGTTGAGCAAGGTGAGACCGGGCAGATTTTTACAAATCCGTTCGACGAACGCACGCAAGCCTATATTACCGGCCGAATTGGATAACGCGAGAGCATCCCGATGGAAACCGAACATATCGTCAAGGCCTATGATGAAGAGCTGGACCGGCTCGACAACATGGTGGCCGAGATGGGGGGGCTGACCGAGGTCCAGTTGGCCTGTGCCATGGAAGCCTTGACCCGGCGCGATGTGGACCTCGCGCAACAGGTGGTCGAGCGTGATCAGCGTCTTGACGAAATGGAACTCGAGATCCACGAATTCACGATACGGCTGCTGGCACTGCGGCAACCGATGGCGGCCGATCTCCGGATCATCATCGCTGCTCTCAAGATCTCGTCCTATCTCGAACGGATTGGCGATTACGCGAAAAACATTGCCAAACGCACCTTGACCTTGACGAAAGCACCGATGTTGGCAGATGCGACGCAGGCGGTGACCCGGATGGCGGGTCTCGTTCAGGTAATGATCAAGAATGTTCTGGATGGGTACATACAGCGCGACACCCAGGTCGCCGACGATGTGCGGGCACGGGATCAGGATGTTGACCATATCTACAACAGTCTGTTTCGTGAGTTGCTTACTTACATGATGGAAGATCCGCGGATGATCACGACGGCTACCCATCTGCTGTTTGTGGCCAAGAACATCGAACGGAGCGGTGATCATGTTACGGGCATTGCCGAGCAGGTTCATTTCGCGGCGACCGGAAGTTTGCCGAGGGATCTCCGGCCGAAAGGCGACATGACCAGCTTTGCCGTTGCCGAGCCGCAAACAGACGCATCGGAGTCGGACGCTTGACGATGCCGTTGATCCTTGTCGTCGAAGACGAACCGGCCCAGGTCGAGATCCTGACCTACAATCTGAGCAAGGCCGGGTTTCGCGTCGAAGTCGTCGACAACGGCGAAAAAGCGCTGCTGCGGGTCGACGAAGTCATGCCCGACCTGATCCTGCTCGACTGGATGCTGCCGGAGGTTTCCGGCATCGAGGTGTGCCGGCGATTGCGGGCCGAGGATGCCAGCAAGCATATGCCGATCATCATGCTCACTGCCCGTGGTGAAGAAGGCGACCGGATCCGCGGTCTGCAGAGCGGCGCCGATGATTATGTTGTAAAACCCTATTCCCCGTCGGAAATCGTCGAGCGGGTCCGGGCGCTGTTGCGCCGAACGCGAAGGCTGACGCTCGACGAGAAGATCGAACACGGCGGTGTCATGATCGACCTCGCACGCCACCGGGTCGAACGGAACGGCCGGTCGATCCATCTCGGGCCGACCGAATACCGGATGCTGCTGGTTCTGATGGAGCGGGATGGTCGGGTTCTGTCGCGGGCACAGATGCTTGATCTCGTCTGGGGCCATGACGTCTACGTTGAGGAACGTACGGTTGATGTCCATGTCCGGCGGTTGCGTCAGGCGCTCAATGGGCCGGGCGAATTCGATCCCATCCGGACGATCCGCGGCGCCGGATACGCTTTCGACGCCGAGTTCTGACGGTGGTCTGCGGGTCTGGCTGGCGGGCTCTCGACACGATCCTGTTTCGCCATCGCCGCAGGCGTGCTAACCTGTCCGATATTGCGTGTGGACACGCGGCCTTGCCGGTCTTTCGGCACGGCCTGACCATGGCGAGAAAAGGAACTCACCGATGACATCGATGCTGAGATGGTCCGCGTTTGCGGTCCTGGCGGCCGTGATGGCCGTTGCCAACTCTGTTGCAGCCGATACGCCGAAGCGCGGCGGAACCATGATCCAATCAATCCAGGGGACGCCGCGGCATCTGAATCCTGCAGTTCAGTCCGGCATCGCCACCGGCCAGCCGGGCGCACAATTGTTTGCCGCGCCGCTGCGCTATGACGAGAACTGGACGCCGCAACCCTATCTGGCCGAAAGCTGGTCGGTCTCCGATGACGGTCTGACCGTGACTCTGAATCTGGTCCGGGATGCCAGATTCCACGACGGCATGCCGATCACGTCGAAGGATGTCGCGTTTTCGATTGAAACGGTGAAGGCGAATCATCCCTTCAAGACCATGTTCGCGCCGGTTGCGTCTGTTGACACCAGCGATCCGCATGTTGCCGTGCTCAAGCTTTCGCAACCCCATCCGGCCCTGTTGCTCGCGATGTCGTCGCAGTTGCTTCCGATCATTCCCGAGCATGTCTACGGAGACGGACAGGATCCGAAGAAACATCCGCGCAACGCCGAGAATGTCGTTGGATCGGGCCCGTTCAAGTTCGTGGAGTTCAAGCGGGATCAGCATATCATACTGGAGCGCAACGATGATTTCTTTATCGAAGGCCGTCCTTATCTCGACCGGATCGTGATGCGCATCATCAAGGACGGGTCATCCCGTACCATCGCGCTCGAGAACGGGGAAGTCCATCTTTCGGCGTTCGAGGCCAATCCGCACGATATCGCGCGTCTCAAGAGGAATCCCGACATCACCGCCACAGCAGAAGGCTATGGCGCCATCGGTCCGATTGCATGGCTGGCCTTCAATACCAAGCGGGAGCCTGTCAGCGACGTCCGGGTGCGCCAGGCAATAGCCTATGCGGTTGACCGTGATTTCATCGTTAACGCGATCTTTCTCGGGACCTCGAGTCCAGCCCTGACCGGCATTCACCCCGACAGTCCGTTTCACGATTCGTCAGTGGAAGCGTATGATGTCGATATCGACAAGGCGAACCAGATCCTGGACGACAGTGGCTATGTGCGCGGATCCGACGGCATGCGCTTCAAGCTGACCGTCGATTATGGCTGGGCCGCGATCAAGGCGCCGGCAGAGTATCTGAAACCGCAACTCAAGAAGATTGGTATCGACGTTTCGATCCGGGCGACTCCGGATTTCCCGACCTGGGCGAAACGCATCTCCAATCACGATTTCGACGTGACGTGGGATGTCGTGTTCAATTGGGGCGACCCTGTGATCGGCGTTCACCGGACCTATCTTTCGAGCAATATCAAGAAGGGTGTGATCTGGTCGAACACGCAGCAATACGAGAACGCCGAGGTCGACCGGATTCTCGATCTGGCCGGCCGCGAACGCGATCCGGACAAACGCAAGGCGCTGTATGCAAAGTTCCAGCAGATCGTTGCCGGCGATCTGCCGATCTATTGGACTTACACCTTGCCGTATCATACGGTTCATTCGAACCGTGTCGGTAACGCACCGCGCGGCATCTGGGCGACCTGCTCGCCGCTTGACCGGGTCTATCTCACGGAATGAGTCCTTTCGCCGGGCCGCTCGCCCTTGAATGACGGGCGGCCCGGCATATGGCGTGCACCGGATCCGGGTTCCATCCATGCGCATCCTGTGGATGATCGTGCAGAGGATCGGCTATGCGCTTGCATTGCTGACCGCGGTGCTGGTTTTGAACTTCGTGCTCATGCATCTGGCGCCCGGCGATATCGCCGATACGATCGCGGGCGACATGGGCGGAGCTGACCCCGAGGTCATGGCGGAAATCCGCCGGTCCTACGGTCTTGACCGACCGGTGTTGGAACAACTGCTGCTCTATCTGAACGGCGTGCTGCATTTCGACCTCGGCTATTCGTTCTTTTTCAACACCCCGGTGACCTCACTGCTTGCCGAACGGGTTCCGGCGACGCTGCTTCTGGTTATTTCGGCGCAATGTCTCGCTCTTGCGGTTGGCGTCCTGCTGGGCGTCATTGCGTCGCGCCGGCCGAACGGACTGGTCAGCCATCTCGTGACCCTGCTGGCGCTGTTCGGGTTTTCGGCCCCGGTATTCTGGACCGGAATCATGCTGCTGATCAGTTTTTCTCTGCTGATTCCGCTATTTCCGGTCGCCGGGATGATCGATGTGACAGTTGAGGGCGGTTTCTGGATCCGGGCGCTTGATATCGGGCGTCACCTGTTCCTACCGATGATCACGCTTGCATCGATCTTTCTCGCCTTGTACAGCCGGTTATGCCGCGCCAGCATGCTGGAAGTGCTGGGCTCCGACTATATCCGTACCGCGAGGGCAAAGGGGTTGTCGGAGCGCGAGGTTGTCGTCAAACATGCGCTCAAGAATGCCATGAATCCGGTGATCACGCTTGCCGGACTGCAGGTTTCGGCCGTGGTTTCGGGAGCGGTTCTTGTCGAGACGGTCTTCTCCTGGCCGGGTCTTGGAACCCTGGCCCTGCAATCGATCATTGCCCGGGACACGCCGACGATCATGGGGATTCTGTTCTTTTCGGCGCTGGTGGTGGTGGTGGCCAACTTGCTGACCGATCTGGTCCTGCGACTGATCGATCCGCGGATCCGGACGGGAGATGCAGGGTGACGGCTGTCGAACACCGGGGAGCGGACGAGCCGGCGGTCGAGGCCGCGCGTGGGCCGTTTACAGAGTTTGCCACGATGTTTCTGCGAAACCACGCGGCGGTGGCGGCGCTGGTGGTTCTTGTTCTGGTGGTGGCGGCCACCATTCTCGGCCCATCTCTCTACCAGATCGATCCGTTCGAAATGGTCTGGGCGCCGTTTTCACCGCCGGGCACGGCCGGATTTCTGCTGGGGACCGACTATCTCGGCCGCGACATGCTGGCAGGCCTTTTGCACGGTGCGCGGGTGTCGCTTGCCATCGGTCTGGCGGCGGCGTTCATGAGTGTCTGCATCGGCATCAGCATCGGCGCGCTGGCGGGGTTCTACCGCGGTTGGGTCGAAGAGATCCTGATGAGATTTACGGAGTTCTTTCAGGTTCTGCCGACCCTGTTGTTCTCGATGGTGATCGTGGCCCTGTTTGGCGCGTCGCTCGAAGTCGTGACCATCGCAATCGGCGTGGTCAGCTGGACCGCGGTTGCGCGCATTACCCGCACCGAATTCTTGCGTATTCGCGAACTCGAATATGTCATGGCGTCGCGGGCGGGCGGCGCCGGCAATGCGAAGCTCATCTTCGCCGTCATCCTGCCCAATGCGCTGCCGCCGATCATCGTGCAGGCGGCGCTTATGGTCGGCACGGCCATCCTGTTCGAGGCCGGCCTGAGTTTTCTCGGACTTTCGGACCCGAACGTGATGAGCTGGGGTCAGATCATCGGGTCGAACCGACCTTATATTCTCGACGCGAGTTTCACCGTCACCATTCCAGGGCTGGCGATCTTCATCACTGTGCTGGCCGTATCGCTGATTGGCGATGGATTGAACGATGCGCTCAACCCAAGACTGAGGCAGCGATGACGGGTGCGCCGCCGCTGTTGCAGGTCGAGGATCTGAAGGTGGAACTGACGACCCGGCAAGGTACGGCTCCGGTGATCGATGGCCTGTCCTTCAGTCTTTCCGCCGGCGAGAGCGTATCGTTGGTCGGTGAATCGGGGTGCGGAAAATCGATGACGGCTCTGGCCTTGATGGGGTTGGTGCCGCATCCGGCCGGGCGGGTTGCGGCCGGGCAGATCCGGTTTGCCGGCGAAGACCTGGTCAGGGTCGGTGAGGACCGGATGCAGGCGATTCGCGGCAACGAGATCTCGATGATTTTTCAGGAGCCGATGACGTCGCTCAATCCGGTTTACAGCGTTGGCGAGCAGATTTCCGAAGTGTTACGGCGTCACCAGGGGTTGACGCGCCGTCAGGCCGGCGTTCAGGCGGTCGCGCTGCTGAATGCGGTGGGAATTCCGGATCCATCCGAGCGGGTTGCAGCGTATCCGCATCAGATGTCCGGCGGCCAGCGTCAGCGGGTGATGATCGCCATGGCTCTGGCCTGCAAACCCAAAATCCTCATTGCCGACGAGCCGACGACGGCGCTTGACGTCACGGTGCAGGCCCAGATCTTCGACCTGTTGCAGGTTTTGCAGGCGGAAACCGGTACGGCCATCTTGCTGATCACGCATGACATGGGCGTTGTCGCCGAAATGGCCGAGCGGATGATGGTAATGTATGCTGGACGCAAGGTTGAGGAAGGGCCGGTGGACGAGGTGATCAGCGCGCCCCGGCATCCCTATACCCGGGGATTGATCGCCTGCGTGCCGCATTTGAGCGATGCTCTGATGGAAGATCGGCGGGAACTGGCCGAAATTCCGGGTATCGTGCCGCCGCTGAGCGCGTTTGGCGCGGACAGCTGTCTGTTTTCGACCCGATGCGATCGTGCCGACGCGACATGTCTGGCCCGGCGTCCGGTCGATGTGACAGTTGGGTCGGCGCATCGCGCGGCGTGCTGGCATGTGGAGGCAGAATGACAGAGGCTGACCCGCCGCTACTTGAGGTTACCGACTTGCGGGTGCAGTTCGCATTGAAGGCGCGGGCTCCATTTCGGCGCCGTCGGTATCTCACCGCCGTCGATGGGGTGTCGTTCAGCTTGCAACGTGGTGAGGCGCTGGCACTTGTCGGTGAGTCCGGATCCGGCAAGACAACGACGGCGCTTGCCATCGCTCGCCTTGTCAATGCTCATTCGGGTTCGGTCCGGCTTGACGGCACTGACATGCTGACATTGAACCGAACGCAATTACGCGAGGCTCGGCGGCGATTTCAGTTCATTTTTCAGGATCCGTATTCGAGCCTGAATCCACGCTTGCGAGCGGCTGAGATTGTTGCCGAGCCGCTTCTGTCGATGCGGCGAATGACGCCGCAGGAGCGGCAGACGGTGGTTGACGATCTGTTCGGTGCAGTCGGTCTGCGCCGGGAGCAGCAGAACTTGTTCCCGCACCAGTTCTCGGGCGGTCAGCGTCAGAGGATCGGCATCGCCCGAGCCATGGCGCCGGATCCGGATCTGGTCATCTGCGACGAACCGGTATCGGCTCTCGATGTTGCGGTTCAGGCTCAGGTTCTGAATCTGTTGCGGCGTCTGCAGGTCGAGCGGGGTCTGACCTATCTGTTCATCAGTCACGATCTTGGCGTGGTTCAGCACATGTGCGACCGGATCGCGGTCATGTATATGGGCCAGATTGTGGAGTTGACCGACCGGATCAGTCTGTTCAGCAATCCGTTGCATCCGTACACTTCGATCTTGCTGTCGGCTGTGCCGAATGTCGATCCGGCGCGCCAGGCGGAGGGCCGCCGCATTCTGATGCAGGGCGATCCGCCGGATCCGTCCGATCCGCCGCCGGGTTGTCGTTTCGCTTCGCGCTGCCCGGTTGTGCAACCGCAATGCCATTCCGTGTCACCGCCGCTTCGTGATGTACAGCCCGGTCGTGCCGTGGCCTGTCACCTGGTGGACGAGAACGCGGTATCGCCCTTGGCCTGACCGGTCGACTGTTGTCGTCATGTCGTCTGGATTTTTATCGCTTGCTGGCACAGCGGCTTGAAAAGTGTTTACCGGATCATTGTTACACCACCCTTTCTGCCGATTCCGTGCCCTTCTTTAAAGAGATTGGGGGATATTAATCAGGCCGTCACCCATGAGAAAGAGTACGCCCAATTCCTCAAGATCCCGGCGAGCGCCCTCGGCTCCCAGTTTGGTTTGTCGCGGGGGCAATGTCACCGAATCCCGGTCGATGTTCTTGATCGGATAGTCGAAAACCCGGGCCTTGTCCCAACACTCTTTGATCTCATCAAATTTGCAGGGAACGCTCATGCCGTACAAGGGTTGCAGAAACCGGTCAACCCATGGGCACTCTTCCTTGAACTCAGCCACTCGTACTTTCGACGCGATCCGTACACCATGATTGATACTGTCGATGTGCAACGCGGTATGGTTATCCGGGTACCGATTCGCCGTATCCTCGGTAACAGTTCGCAATGCGAGGAAAAACGAACGAATTTGCTCTCCTATTGGTGTCTTCGAGATGGCTTGCAATCCAGGTATACGGGACTCCCCATTTGCGATTCCGTCCCATGTATGGGCCAGAGATATTGTGAAATTCAGCTTTTTAATGTCGTTCTCAAGGATCGGGCGACGTGGTGCCAGAAAAAAGTGACTTATTTCCGACTTTGATCGGGCGCAATATTCGTCCGAAAGAAACCTCCGGAATTCTTCTCCATACAGGCCGATGACAAGACTATGCCAGAGCGAGCCTTGCAGTTCCCGAATTGGCCAACCCAAATCAATGGTAGAAGACAGGATCCTAGATGCGTCCGGAAAGTTGGCCATTCGGGTTTCGTCAAGCATATCGGAGCGGAAAAATATCTTGACGCGAAGGCTTTTGTACGAGCGGATATCGTGCGCCGCCTGTATCAGACCGTGGATCAATCGACATGCCCTTCCGGTCATCGGAACATCGATTCAGCGCTCGAATATCAAGAGAAGATAAGTGTCTCGTTCGGATAACTCGCGACCGCCCCTCCTGAAATAGATGAGCGATGGCCTCAGATTCGCTGTTGACATAGGAAACGCGTCTTTCCCATGTTTCCGCTTTCTCAACGGGTGGTCATCTATTGCGATTTGCCACGCCTTGATAGCACGCCAGATTATTTTCGGAACGCTTATGCACGTGGCTCCGGTGACACACGATGTTGCCCCCGATGTCGACTATTCCCGGCACACCTAACGCTACATGTGCGTTTCACCGGAGCTACGTGCATAAGCCGCATTTTCGGATCGAAGCCGTGGCGCAAAAGATTCGTGAGCGCGTCCTTGTCCGGATACTCGTCCAGCGCGGCGACGTCGCCGAAGCCCGGTCTCACCACGGTGGCTTTGCTCAATGTCTCTCCTCTTTGGATCTGTCCGATAAGTTGACGTATCGAGGGCTGTTGAAGCGCTTCCCACCAAGAGGTCTTGCTGGTGCCGCATGCCGATCACCAGCATGTTGTAGGGGTTCACAGCCTTCCGAAGGGATGGCGGAAGATACACTTGTCCAGGCAAAAGGCCTTTCATCATGGCTTACGCCTTGCGGAAGCTGGGCAAGCGTTATTCTCGCATGCTCGACCTCGGCGGCGTCGGTTATGAATTGCTCTGCCACGTCATGAACATGGTCTTCGAACGATTTGAGAAACCTTTCATACGGGCGTTGCGATTTTCGGATCCAGATCGCGCAGGGAGGCGCCAGCGGCAAGGGGCCAAGTGCCCAATTGATCATTGGATCGTGAGAAGCGTCTTCCTTACCCGGATCGAATGCAAATCCGTCTCCGGGATTCTCCGTCGCGTCAATGTTGCCGTACAATGTTCCCGGAACTTCCATGCGCTCGGCCGAAAGCGTTCCAGGTAAAGATTCCTGTCGGGTGCAAGGGTCATCGCCGACACGGCCGAAAGCGATCCCTATACGCTTTGCCAGATCACGCTCCCGCCAATGACGGAAAAGGATGCTGTAATCGGTCCGTGTGCTCTCTGAATGGGTTGTAAAGGCAATACCATTGAGGTTGGTCACTGAGTCGATGGATGCTGATCCCGGATGACTGCGTCGAATTGACCGCGAAGCATCTGTTTCTGGATTTTCCCGAGGGCGTTGCGGGGCAGGGCCTCGACAAAAATGATGTCTTTCGGATGCTTGAACCGGGCCAGTCGACCGTGAAACGCCGCAAGGATGTCCGGTTTCGTAAGCTTGGCAGTCGTGCGGACGACGATGGCGACGGGCACTTCACCCCAGCGGTCGTCAATCCGGCCGATGACGGCAGCTTCGGCAATCCCTTCAATCTGCTCAAGAACCTGTTCGATTTCCGCCGGGTATACGTTTTCGCCGCCGGAAATCACCATGTCCTTTTTACGATCCTTGAGGACGATATTGCCGGCGCCGTCACACTGACCGATATCGCCGGTATGGAACCAGCCGTCGCAGAACGCTTCTGCTGTCGCAACCGGATCCCGCCAGTATTCGGTGAGCAGATTGGCACCCCGCAACAGGATTTCGCCTGACTGACCCGGAGGCACATCTCGGTCCAGATTGTCGACGACCCGCACATCCGTGTGCAATGCGGCCCGACCGGTTGATCCCGCGGTTGCAAGGGCGTCATCAATCCGCTGATAGGCAGCGACCGGCCCGCTTTCGGTCAGACCGTAGACCTGGATGACCGGAATGTCCCGTTCATGGAATATCCGGAGCGTCGATAGAGGCACAATCGTCGATCCGGTGGTCAGCGCGCGAAGGCTCGATATGTCCGTATCGAGCCAGCCGGGATGCGCGTGCAGTGCCGTGATGGTGGCTGGTACCAGCACGAGCAGACTGGGTCGGTCGGCCGCGAGTGCGGCAAGCGTGGCGCCCGGATCAAAACTGCGGTGAAGCGTGACAGTGGCGCCGGAATAGAGCGCAGGCATGGTGTGGATGTTCAGTCCGCCGACATGGAACATCGGCAGAACGGTCAACACATGATCCGCGCTGACCATATCGTGCATGTGAATGCTGTTGAGCGCGTTGCAGAGGATAGCTTGCTGCGTCAGAATTGCGCCTTTCGCCCGACCGGTTGTGCCAGATGTGTAAACCAGAAGCAGTGGATCCTTGGCCGTTCCCGCAGCGGCTGACAGGGGCGATGCCGGGGTCGCGGAAATGTTGTCGAATTCCAACAGATGGCAATCCGGTCTGCCCTTGATCAGGGCCTTCGCCTGATCGGCGTGTGCCGGATCCGCAACCAGCATGGCTGGCGTGGCATCGTTCAGAATTTCGGCCTGTTCGGGCGGAGCGAGACGCCAGTTCAAGGGGAGCAGGATGGCTCCGAGGCGGGCGCAGGCGAACAACAGGATCAGCATGTCCGGGGTGTTGAAACCGAGATAGGCGACCCGGTCGCCATGGTCGATCCCGGCCTCGGTGGACAATATTGCAGCTGTCGATCGAATTCGTGCCGCGAGGGCCGAATAGGCGATGTCCTGTCCGGCAAACCGGATGGCTGGCTTGTTCGGCGTAAACCGGCTATGCGCTTCTATCCAGCGCGAAAGGTCGCCATTCATTCTCGGTCGGTCTCGCCCGGATTGTAAAGACAGTTGCGACCGAGATGATCGAGGCACAGTTCGGCCGTCCAGGGCAGCATCAGCGAGCCGCAGCGGGTATCCCGGTATATCCGCTCCAGGGCCAGACTCTTGAGCATTGACTGGCCGCCGCAGGTCCTGATTGCGAGTTGAGCCAGTTCATTGGCGTTTTCCATCACTGTATATTGCGCGGCATAGGCGCGCATGACCTGATCGCGGGTCGGATTAGCGCGGGCTTCCGATATCGACTGGAACCAGAGGGCCTTGGTCTGTTCCAGAGTAATCCGCATCTGGGCGACCGCAATCTGTTTGGTGGGGTACATTCGGCGCTTGACCGGCGGCGTTCCGGGCATTTCGCCGCGAAGATAACGGACAGTGAAGTCGTAGGCGGCTTGCGCCATTCCCATATAGGCCGGAGTCAGGGTCAGGAACATATGCGGCCATTCGCGGGCCGCCCGGAAATAGATTTCCGGCGGCATCAACTCCGACCCGTCCGGGACAAAGACATCTTCGAACACCAGATTGCGACTGACGGTCCCGCGCATGCCAAGCGGATCCCAGTCGCCTTCAACGCGGACGCCGGGTGAGGTGGCCGGGATCGCGAGATAAAGTGTCTTGCGCCGTTGGGCTTCATCCTCTGCGTTGGCAAGCTCAGAGCACAGAACGCCATAGTAGTCGGCATTGCCGGCGAGCGAAGCAAAAATCTTTTTGCCATTGACGATCCAGCCGCCGTCGCCACGCAAGGCGGTCGTTCCGAAAGCCGCGGCGCCGGCCGCGGCTGCGCCGCCTTCAGAGAAGGGTTGGGCATAGATGGCGCCGTCATCGAGGATGCGACGATAATGCAAGGCCCGGGTCTCGTGGTGACGCTGTCGGGCTTCCGGGTCTATGTCGAGATCGTCTGACAGGGCGCCCGACCACAGGCAGGAACAGACATGCATGTTCCAGGTGAGCGCCGTCGACCCGCAATAGCGGCCGATTTCGGCTGCGACCAGCGCATAGGTTCTGAGAGTTGCGCCATGGCCGCCATAGTCCCGCGGGATACAGATCCCGAGCAGTCCTGTTTTATGCAGGTCGCGATAGTTTTCGACCGGGAATGTTGCGTCACGATCGTGGCGTTCCGCGCGGCCCGCGAAGCGTTCCTGACCGAGTTGCCGCGCGCGCGTTGACAATGTCCGTTCCAGTTCGGTCAGAGCCCAGGCCTCCGGTTCGAATATCGGGGCATCGAGTGCGGCGTCTGTCATGACCGCACCCAACTGGCAGCCGGTTGTTGTGTCTTTTGACAGGCAGGGGACATGTTCGACCTTGTGGAGAATATCATGACTCGAGAAGTTGGCCATTTTCGACGACCATGATGCCGTCGAGCACGATGTTGCATCCGATCATCGGCAAATCGAAATGGCCGAGCGTGTGGCGTCCGGCAAATTCGTTCGCTCCTGTTGAAAACAGGAAATTGCCGGCCAGAGCCCGTAACTCCGTTCCGTTCGTCTCTTCCCGGTCATACATGGTCAAGGCTTCGTAACGGGCTGCCGGATTCAGTCCCCAGCCGACATGCGAGACTCCATAGGCTTCCGGATCCCGCCAGGCTTCATAATAGCGGCGCATGAGCAAGGCATCGGGGCCATCGCCGAGGATGTCCGTGACATAGTCATCGCTGATTGTCAGCGTGACAGGGCTTTGCAGATAGGTCTTGAAGGTCAGATTGATGTCGCCGGGCGCGAGGACCAGCCGGCCATTGACCGAATGGCGTTTCGGGAAGGCGACCACGACGCCGCCTGGCCAATGAGCCACAGTGCCCGGGCGGTCGGTCCAGCCCCAGACCCCGGCAGCAGGGCAGTCGGTGATATCGATGGCAAGATCGCTGCCGGCGGTCGAAGTAACGGTCATCTGACTGGCCGACCGGATCTGCTTTACGGCGTCCCGAACCGCCGGTTTCATGGCGGCATCGGGTATCAGGCGTTCCAGCGCGTCAGGATGTTCGTTGGAGATCATCAGAACCCGGGCACCGCCCTTCAGGATGTCCGGAAGTTCCGGGGCGTGCAGCAGACCCTCGACGGTCAGGTCAACGACCATGACGCATGATGCGAGCGCGGAAAGCGCTGGCGCGTGGCCTTGCAGAGCGTCGCTCGCACCTGTCGAACGGACCGGCACCGGGCTGCGTTGCGGCGGCGAAGGCATCACGACATGGAAGGCGCGCGCGCCCATGGCCAACAGGGCAAGCTCGCTGAGACGGACATTGAGCTGACGTGACTGGGTTTCCGACAGGATTGCGACCGTGTCCTCGGCGCCGATTCCGCACAGCTCGAAAACCCTGCGAAAACATTCGATCCATTTGCCTTCGATACGATCCGGATGCACGATGGGTTCCTGACAGGACAATCACCGCCGCCACTGTAACCCCGATACGGTTGTTGTCCAACACATCCGGCGGTCGGCGGACTGATACCGTCCGTGTCGATCAATTCGGTTTACGAGCGCTGTGCTACGCCTGTCCGGCATATTACTTCGTTGGGGCTTGGTTGCCAGGGTCTCAGGGCGACTACGGATACCGGTCAAGTCCGGTGGTTCCGGCCTGATCAAGGGTTGCCGTCCGCATCTTCGCTCTTGTAGTTGATCCCCTCGGCGTCGAGAATTCGACGAATGACGCTGACGTGAACGGCGAGGCCGCAATTGAGGAACTGATGTTCGACGTGACCCGTCGGTGCGCGGGGCTGGAACCCGAGCGGGTGATGGAGCGTGTGAGACAGAAGGCCCCAGACCACGGCGCGGGAATCGAAGACCGGTCCACCCATCTGTCCGATCAGAGCGGGTGTTGAGGTTTCGATGAAGAGGTTCGGGTCGTCGGCATGGCCTGGCGCCACGGTGTTCACGACCCGCAAGAACATGCCTTCAAGCGGCATCATTGAAACAGGCACCGACCCCGGCGGCAAGACGAACCGGTTTGCTTCGTCATCGAAGGACGGGTCTATCCGCTGGAACGGGAAGCCGAGCTTGCATAGGCTGCGGCCCGGCATAAAGTCCCGCGACGGATCCTTGAACACAGGATACTGCGCTGACAGGTCCGGATCGAACGGATCCAGGCGTCCGAGCGCGACATCCGCCGCCGGGAACAGCTTTGCTTCAACCAGTCTTGCAGCATCGTTCCCCCACCACACGGAATGGTTACGGACACAGCCGTATTCGATCGCTGGTTGCGGTGCCCTTTGCCGTCCCGCTTACCCGTCGTGGTATCGCCGCGGAACTCAACCACGTTGCCCTGATAATCCCGGTGTCGCCGGGCGCTTTGCTGCTGCGAGCGCACGATTTCCAGCAGATGACCGGCGGTGAGAATCCATCCTTCACGGTTAAGCACGATATACGTGCCGATGGTGCTGTCGCACTTGCCGTCCACGGTGCGACTGGAGATCACCATGGGCCTGGTATAGTCGGCGGTCTTCGAGACCGCCTCGCTGAACATCGTCCTGCCTCCCTGATGTACATGGGATAACCGGAATCCGGTCATCAAGGTCATTGCGTTCGGTATCGTGGGTGATTGCCTTGCGACCGGCAATCCCGAGACCACCGGATCATACCGATTTCTGCAACCATGACTATCGATTCAACACTTTCGGCCCGAAATCCCGGAGCCTTCGGCCTTCGATGTCGCGCATGGCATTGCAGACGGACGGGGCGATCGGACATCTGGTTTGTCTGCCAATGTCAATGGCGCGAAAAGGCGTCCGGATCCCGATCGTGGACGACGGCGGGGCTCGGCTCGAAGACTCGATGCTGGCGACATTATTGCCGCGCGGGCCGAAGGAGGTTGCGATGAGCCGGCGCCGTCGGCGTGGTTAACGTGATGTACTTGCCGTCGCGCCAGCGTTTCAGCAGGTCGTCGTAATGTGGAGAGAACGGATTCCCCGATTGTCCGGGCACCTGCATGAACCGGGACCGGTCGAGGTCGGTGAGATCATAAATGGCGCGAAACCCCGGTCCGTGTTTCTGGCGAAACGGATGATCTTCATCCCGGAAATCGCTCAGACCGGCATTGACGGTTGTTGGCCCGCCGCTGTTTCCGATCTCACGGCCGATCAGATCGCGCAAAATCGGAATTTGCCCGGCGACAGCGTGTTCAAATCGTGCCTGATGGACCTCGCCCCAGAGCGGAAGCTCATTGCCGTATCGGTCGCGGAGGAAGGTTCGGGCGCGTTGATGGGCCAAGGAGAGCGCTTCCGCGCAGGATTCCGTTTCTGCCGTCGTAGTGTCGTCACACCAATGCGGCCGCTTTTCGAGAACATGGAGAAGGGTCGCCGGTCGGTAGCGCCACCAGCGTCCGAATTCCGGACCGAGCTCGTCGGCGAAAACTGTCCGCATCGCCTCGCGGATCCAGGCCATATAGAGAACCGGTTCCGACAACCGGCGGTCCATATCGCCGTTCCAGCCTGCGAGACGAGGCTCATCTGCTGCCACGAGTAGATGCGGTAGCAGGGCTCTGGCCGAGAGCGATACCGTATCGGTCTGAATCCGGTCGTGGCTGATGCCAGCGTCGAGCATTGCCTCTATGCGCTGAGCGCGGAAGGGCGGGGCCCATTCGCGGCCGAGATAATGCGGATATTCAGGGCCGACAAGGACATTGTTGGCATTGACGATACGGCCAGCGGCAGGATCAACCGATTGCGGCAGCTGTTCGAACGGTATGTAGGAGTCCCATGTGATCCGGTCGGACGCCAGAAAACCTGTTTTGTTGCGTCGCATCGGAATCCGGCCGGCGGCAATCGCGCCGATATGGCCGGCGGTGTCGGCGAAAACGATGTTCTGGTTGGGGGTGTGAAAATCACGCAGGGCGTCAATGAATTCTTGGTGGTTTTGCGCCTGGTTGATCTTGCTGACAGCTTCGACGGTGCGATCGTCGGGATCGAACAATGGCCCTTCGAGCGCCCAGCCGTCGGGCATTTGTCTGGACACATCAGACACGATGATGCCGCGGGCCGTCCGGCGAATCTGCATTTCATGTGGTTCACCACCACGCACGGTTATGACATCGCGCTCGGTCGTGGTGACATCGGGGGTCTTGACCAGGTCCGCGGTATCGGCATGGGTTGTTGTCATACCCCATGCGACGGCACCGTTATGGCCGAGGATCACTAGCGGAACCCCGGGAGTCGTGGCTCCGGCCAACACGCCTTCGGGTGTCTCTATTCGCGCAAGATACCATGTGCTCGGCATATTGAGGCCAAGATGCGGATCGTTGGCAAGTTTGCGGTCGCTGGCGACGACCCATGCATTGGAGCCTCCGCCCGCGCCGTTGACCGGCATTGTAATCGGGTCGTTGCCGCCCACATCCGGCCAAAGATCGTGGAGTTGTTCCAGGGTCAGGTGTTCCGACATCCGGGCGCGCAGGGCCTCGCTGGACCAGTTGTAGGTGAGACGGAGCGCCATCAAACGGCCCCAGACCAGTGTGTCGGCCGTTTGCCAGGGCTCGGGATCGATGAACGCGACGGCAAGTTCCCAAGGCAGCGCGCCGGTACGGGTTTCAAGCCAGGCGTTGACGCCGTCGGCATAGACCTCGACCGTGCGCCGAAACTCCGGCGACAGAATCTGTATTTGTTTCTGTGCCTGGGCGTACAGGCCGAAACCGCGCAGATAGCGGTCGGCGGGCAGCATGGCGGAGCCGACGACTTCGCCGAGTCGCCCGGCGCCGCTCCGTCGCATCAGTTCCATTTGCGCGAAACGGTCCTGAGCATGAACAAAGCCGAGAGCGAAGGCCGCGTCGTCCCTGTTCGCGGCCCGGATGGTCGGCACGCCGAATCTGTCACGGAGAATTTCGACCGGTTCCGACAGGTTTGGAACCGTGATCTCGGAATCGAGGTCGGGCAGGGATGTCCGCAGCCACAGCAGGCTAGCGCCGAGCGCGATCAACGCCAGTACGGCGAGCCCGCCCAAAATGCGCAGATTCCAGAGCAACAGCCGGTTCATCCGGTTCCGAGGGTCCTTCCGCCCGACTTCCATATACAGCGCATCTCTTCATCAGGTTGGGAACTATCAGATCCGGTTTGTTCCGTGATGACAATCTAACATGAAGACAGGAGCAGTGCGCATGGCGGCTGGATATCCGGCGGCACGGGTTACGCCGAATAGTTGCGAAGGCGACGTTATGGCACCGATATGCAGTGGGCAAAACGGGGAGTTGTGATCGGCGGACGCGGCAAGTAGCATTCGTGCTGCGCGTGCGGTGAGCACCGAAACTCGCAGACGTCAGGACAGGAGAGGAATGACCTATGGTTCTCGCGATGGAGAGTGTCCCGGCGGTCTACGCCCGTGACGGTTTCGTATTTCCAATTGACGCAATGGGCGAGGCGGAGGCGAGAGCGATCCGCGCCGACCTCGAAAAGGCCGAGACCGAAGTTGCTGACGATCCCGAAAAGCTCATGCTGCTGCGATCCTATCCAGACCGCCTGCTTCCATCATTCGACCGGATGGTTCGCAACCCGGCTCTGATCGGAGCGATCAGATCCATCCTGGGATCGGACCTTCTGGTGTGGAGCGGCGGCCTGTTCATCAAGGAGGCCAATTCGCCCAATATCGTGACATGGCATCAGGATCTGACGTATTGGGGCCTTGATGATGCTGAAGAAGTGACAGCGTGGGTCGCTTTGTCACCGTCGACGATCGAGAGCGGTTGCATGCGGTTCGTACCCGGCAGTCATGGCCGCAGGCTCGTGCCTCATGTCGATACTTTCGATCCGAACAATCTGCTTTCACGCGGCCAGGAAGTTGCGGTAGAGGTTGATGAAGACGAGGGTGTCAACGTGATCCTGCAACCCGGGCAAGCCTCGTTGCATCATGGGCACCTGTTCCATTCCTCTGGGCCGAATGGCACGGCTGACCGGCGAATCGGCGCGGCGGTGCGCTACATCAAGCCGTCGATGCGGCAGCGTACCGGGGATCGCTCGTTGGTGGCGCATGTCAGCGGTGTCGACAATTTTGGCCATTTCAACATTGTCGGACCGCCACGGGGATGGCTTACGGACGACGATTTTGCCTTGTGCCGGGCCGATGCTGCAATAAAGCGGAAAATCCTCTATGAGAATGCCGACCCGAGCCGGGGGCAGCGTTATTGAGACTTCACAGACCGTGATCTGCTGATCCGAATCCGGTACAGGGGAGTCCCGAGTGTCCTTGATACATCCGTTCACGATCACGACGGCGGATGACGCGTTGTCCGATCTCCGTCAAAGACTCCGTGCGGCCCGCTGGCCTGATGCCGAAGTCGTTGACGATTGGTCGCAGGGTATCCCTTTGGCGTATGTCCGGGATCTGGCGAGTTACTGGGCCGAGTCCTATGATTGGCCGGCGCGCGAGGCCGCGCTCAATCGTTTCGACCATTTTGTTGCGCCATTCGACGGGGTCGATATTCACTTCATTCACCAGCGCTCGGGCAATCCCGATGCCTTGCCGCTGTTAATCACCCATGGTTGGCCCGGATCCGTGGTCGAATTCCACAAGATCATCGAGCCCCTGGTTGACCCTGTCGCGCATGGCGGCAGGGTCGAAGATGCGTTTCATGTTGTTTGCCCGTCGCTCCCGGGCTACGGGTTTTCCGGCAAGCCGACCGAGGCTGGCTGGGGCGTGGAAAAGATTGCCGAGGTCTGGGAGATGCTGATGCAGCGTCTCGGGTATGAGTGCTACGGCGCTCAAGGCGGCGACTGGGGTGCGGCGGTCACCACGCAGGTCGGCCGCAATCGCGGGCGTTGCGCGGCTATTCATCTCAACATGCCGATCGCCAGGGCGCCGAAGACGGCACGGGATAATCCGACACCTGATGACAAGGCGGCGCTCAAGGCCCTGGCATATTACCGGAACTGGGATTCCGGATACTCGAAACAGCAGAGTACTCGACCGCAGACCATCGGTTACGCGCTTGTCGATTCACCGGTCGGGCAACTGGCCTGGATCATGGAGAAATTCTGGTCGTGGACAGATTGCGACGGTCATCCGGAAAACGCCCTCGGCCGCGACGAAATGCTCGATAATGTCATGCTGTACTGGCTGACGGGATCTGCAGCATCGTCCGCCCGATTATACTGGGAGAGCTTCGACCGTTTTGCGGGCCGTGGTCGGGTCGAACTGCCGACCGGGGTTGCCGCGTTTCCCAAGGAGATTCTACGGGCGCCGCGCTCATGGTGTGAGCCCGCCTACAACATCACGCACTGGACGGTTATGGAGCGCGGCGGTCATTTTGCGGCATTCGAACAATCGGAAGCTTTTGTCGCCGACATTCGGGCCTTCTTCGCGCAGATCCGCTGATTGCCTCTTCCCGATCAAGGCACGGCTTAGCTCGGCGTCAATGTCAGGGGGAGGGGAGCAGAATGATCGGAACGGGGAGCTTGCGATCTGGAACGATTGCCGGTTCAGTGCCAACCAGAAATATGAACATTGGTATCAGACTGAACATCTGAAAGAACGCCTGGCGGTGCCCGGCTTCATTCGCGGCTGGTGCTATCAGGATGCTACGATACCATGAATTCTTTACTTGGTACGAGATGGAGTCTCCGGTCGTGCTGTTCTCAGCGGCCTAAGATGAACGGCTCGGCAATCCGACGCCGCTGACCCTTGAATTCATGAGTGGAATCTTCATCAATATCAGCTGGACGGTGTGTCGGCGTAAGGTGTTGCGCGGGGAGCTTTTCGGGTCGGCCGCGCTTACAGCACGCTTCGGGTCCGCCATCGATCTCGCGACGGCGCGTGCAGTGCTCGAAGCCTTCGACAATCCGGACACGTTGGCGCGCGCAGAATTCTGGCAGTCCGACGAACCCAAAACGCCGGCGGTACGGGAGGAGGAGGTGATTCATGGGCGGGCCGCAAAGTTTCTGTGTGCCCTATGTTCGAATTCTTGCGTGGCGATGTCGCCGAAGCCGCCGCCGAACGGTTGGCACAGCGTTTCGGGATGGCTGAGACCGGTGTGTACCGCTTATTCTGCGAGCGCAGCTGAGGCAATGGCCGTCACACGGCCCTGTGGTCCGTGCCCACATGGAAACTCAACTGGTCACGTTCGCTGATGAGATGGCCCACATCGACCTTGGTCACTATGGCAGTGATGCGAAGCGAGGTGACAGATTCAACTGCCCTGATGATCTGGCGTTGCGTGAGGTCGAAGCAGAGACTGTCGCGTATCTGATTGCCAAGAGAACCGGGCTTTCACCCTGAAGCGAGAGTTATTCGGGTCACTATCAGGGCGCATTCGATCGTCGAAATCTCTATCGAACCCTCAAAGTTGCGAGTGCCATGGAACTTCCACTCCGGGCAAAGCGAATATCCAGCTAGTGGATTGATTTCAACGTTTGAAACCCCTCTTTTTCTTGCGGCGATGATGGTATCGGGATCGGCGGTCCAGACGAAGGGCCTGGCTTCGGTGGTGTTGTGTTCGTCGATGACGCGGCGGATGGCATCCTGGAGTTCGCGTACGGAGCGGCAGACGCCGTATTTGAGACGGCGTCGTGTCCGCTTGGCGAAGACGCCTTCGAGCGCGTTCAGCCACGCGCTCGAGGTGGGGGTGACGTGGAAGGTCCAGCGCGGATGGCGTGCGAGCCAGACCTGGACGTCCTTGTGCTTGTGAGTGGCGTCGTTGTCGAGGATGGCATGGACCGGGACGCCGGCGGGTATCGTGCGCGCGATGCGGTTGAGGAATCTTAGGAACGCCTGGTGGCGATGCCGACTGGCGTGCTGGCCGATGACCGTGCCGTCGAGCACGGTCAGGGCGGCAAACAGCGTCGTCGTGCCGTTGCGCTTGTAATCATGTGTCATGGTGGCGCCGCGGCCTTTCTTCAGCGGCAGGCCGGGCTGTGTGCGGTCAAGTGCCTGACTGTGCGACCTGTCATCGATCGACAGCACGACCGCGTGAGCCGGCGGCGCAACGGAGAGGCCGGCGATGTCGGTCAGCGTCTCGAGGCAGGCGGGATCGTTCGAAAGCGTGAACGGCCGCCAGCGGTGCGGCATCAGGCCATGCGCCTGCCAGACCGCCCATACCCTCGAAGCGGCAACCCCCACAGCCTTCGCCATCGCCCGCAGCGTCCAGTGGGTCGCCGCGTGAGGCGGCGAGGTGTGGGTCAACCCGACGATCTTCGCCTCTGGCTCAGGAGCCAGAGGCGTCTTGCCCGGCGGACGCGTCTTGTCCCGCAGAAGTCCGTCCACACCGTCTTCCATAAAAGCGGTCCTGCCAGCGCCAGACACTGTTCTTCGCCTTGCCGGTCTCTCTCATGATGGCCATCGTGCCGAGCCCGTCGCCGCTCAGAAGAACGATGCGTGCCCGCCAGACATGCTTCTGCGGGCTCTTCGGGTCCGGGACAACCGTTTCAAGGCGATGCCGGTCGCCTGAAGTGAGCGTGAATGAAACACCAGGGCGCATCTTGCAGACCTCCGTGATCGACAAATCAGAAGAACACAATAACGGATTTATCTGTAACGATCAATCCACTAGGGTTTTGCATCCTGCGCTCATTGAGTCCGAGATTCGGTCGTGATCTCCCGCGCCGGGCTGACAGGTGCCGCTGACATGCTGACGGATCGAGCGGTGGGCAACCGGAACGCCATAGGTCTTTACCGTATTGGTAAATCCATGTAGCATCCGGACCCTATGGAGATACATTTCAAGAGCAAAGCCTTGCGGCGGCTGTGCGAGGAGTCGAAGCACGCGGTCCGAACGCTTGGTCCTGACGTGGCAAGGAAACTGCGCCGGCGCTTGTCTGAACTCTCGGCGGCACAGACCGTCTTTGATCTGCATGCCGGCAGGCCCCATCGGTTGACGGGAGGCCGTGCCGGACAGATCGCGTTGTCTCTGGCAAAGGGGAGTCGTTTGGTCGTTTCGATAACCGACAACCCGCCGTTATGTGCGGACGGACGTATCGATTGGACGCAGGTTACCGAGATCCGCATACAATATATTGGAGACTATCATGAGTGACCCTCCCGTTCCGTTTGCGCCGGACTGGGCGATTCCGCCCGGCGAAACGATTCTTGATCTGTTGGAAGACCATGGCTGGTCGCAGGTTGAGCTGGCGTGTCGACTGGGATATACCCCCAAACACGTCAACCAACTTATCAAGGGCAAGGCGTCTCTGACGCAGGCAACGGCACAACAGCTCGCGCTCGTATTTGGTCCCGGTGCCGGTTTCTGGCTGCGCTATGAAGCGTTGTACCGTGAATTCCTGGCGCGCGAACAGGCGGCGGCCCGATATTCCGAATGGATACCGTGGCTCGACAAGCTTCCGGTCAGACAGCTGATGAAAATCGGTGCTATCGGGAAGAGGCGTGTTGATGCTGGCTCCAAACCCGGTTTGGTAAAGGAATGCCTGCAATTTTTCAAAGTCGCCTCGCCGAACGAGTGGAGAACGCATTATCTCGGTATGGCGTGTGATTTTCGAAGAAGCCGGGTGCAATCCTATGACGAGGGAGCAGTTTCCGCATGGCTCCGTCTGGGAGAACGAAAGGCCGAGCAGCTGGACGACCGGGTGTACATTCAGGCCGACTTCGAATCCGCGCTCCGGGACATTCGTGGCCTGACGCTGGAAACGCCGGATGTGTTCGAACCGAAAATGCGGGACTTACTCGGTCGCGCCGGCGTGGGTTTCGTTCTCGTGCCGGCGATACCGAGGGCGCGAATCAGCGGCGCGGCGCGTTGGTTGGGATCGCAACGCCCACTGATACAGTTATCGTTGTTTGGCAAAACCAATGACAAGTTCTGGTTTACCTTTTTTCACGAGGCTGCACATATCTTGCTCCACGGCAAAAACAAGAAATCGGTCTGGCTTGACGATGGGCGGGGCGGCGTGGACGAACAGGCGGAGACAGAAGCGGACAGATGGGCCAGCGACATTCTGATCCCGCCACAATACATGTCAGAGCTTTCCGGCTTGCAAACCAGGACGGAGGTGGAGAAATTTGCCAGGAACATCGGCGTCCATCCGGGTATCGTCGTCGGACGATTACAACACGAGAGGGTGATACGGTATCAACAACTGAATGACCTGAAAGTGAGCTATCGATTTGTTGATGAGGATGCCGCATGAGTCCCGCCGAAACGGAACTGGATCTTCCATTCCGGGCAAGCCGAATATTCGGGTAGGGTCTGACGCCCTGATTCATTCGGCCAACTGGAACATCGGGACCGAATAACCGCCGATACTGTACCGGAACACGACGGTGACGGGTTTGTCGATCCCGATATCGTCGAATTCGCAATCGACGATGTTCGTGAGCATGCGCGGCCCTTCCTCAAGCGTCACGTAGGCAATCGCATACGGCGCCTCGCTCCGGCGCGTGATGCTGTAGGTATAAATTGTCCCGCGTCCCGATGCGGCGCGCCACTCACTGTCATCGCCGAAACAGTGCGGACAAACCGCACGCGGATACCAGTGGGTCTGGCCGCAATCACGGCAATAGCGCAGCATCAGCCGGCCTTCCGCGGTTGCCGCCCAGAACGCCTCGGTTTCCGGATTCGGGTTCGGGTCGGGGATCTTGTTGTCGGCCATCGGTCTACTCCCGTTCGAAGATAAGTGTGGCGCTGCCGTGACGGGTGCCGAGGCCGCCGCCGGTGCCGTGGGCCAGCGCAATGTCGCAATTCGGAATCTGAACGGCCGGATGAGCTTCGCCGCGCAGCTGCCTTACAGCCTCGATCACCTTGGTCATGCCGCCCCGATTCATCGGATGGTTGTTGCAAAGCCCGCCACCGTCGGTGTTGATCGGGAAGCGACCAACGCCGGCGATCAGATTGCCGTCGGAGACGAAGCGGCCGCCTTCGCCCTTGGCGCAAAAGCCGAGATCCTCGATCTGCACGATCACGGTGATCGTGAAGCTGTCATAGATCGAGGCATATTTGATGTCCCGATGACTGACCCCGGCCTCTTCGAATGCACGGGGTCCGGACCAGGCGGCGCCGGAAAATGACAGGTCGACATCGCCAGCCTGTTGCCCTTTCGGTGCTTCTCCGGAGCCGATCAGCTTGACCAATGGCCGGCCGAGGTCTTTCGCAATGTCCCGGTTGGTGACCACCAGCGCGCCGCCGCCATCGCTTATGACACAGCAGTCGAGGCGGTGAAGCGGGTCGGCGACCAGAGGCGAGGACACGACATCCTCGACGGTGACGACATCGCGTAGCATTGCGTCCGGATTGTGCCGGGCGTGGTGCGAGCAGGCGACCTTGACCGATGCAAGCTGCTCGGCCGTGGTTCCGAACTCATGCATATGCCGCATTGCGACCATGGCGTAGATGTTCAGCGTCGTGATGCCGTACGGTGTCTCCCACTGATAGTCGGGCTGCAACGGGTTGTCGACACGCGGGATGCCGCCCTTGTCCCGGCGCTGGCTGCGGGGGCGTCCGGCGAGGGTAATCAACGCAACCGAGCATTTGCCGGCGGCAATAGCCTGTGCCGCATGGGCGACATGAATCATGTGTGACGAACCGCCGGTATTGGTGGCGTCAACGTGACGGACAGCGAGGTTCATGTAATCGACCATGTTGAGCGGGCCGTGCCCCGGAGCGTCGGAC
Organism: Thalassobaculaceae bacterium; assembly: GCA_963422445.2. Taxonomy (GTDB): domain Bacteria; phylum Pseudomonadota; class Alphaproteobacteria; order Thalassobaculales; family Thalassobaculaceae. Next base: position 4,385,703 of record OY729512.2, on the reverse strand, counting down.
GCGCAGAAATAACCGTCAACATCGTCCTTGGTCAGGCCGGCATCGGCGAGCGCGCCTTTGGCCACTTCCGCATGAAGCTGAGCGACTGACTTGTCCGGTGCGTTCCGCGTCGGATGTTCGTAAATGCCGGCGATAAAGGCGGTACCCTTCGTGTTCATTGCTACTCTCCCGATCTATCATTCAAGCCCTGTCGCGCGGCGCCATATCACCAATGGCCGCCGGCATCACCCAGCGGTACTGTTTTCCATCCTGCCGGCAGTTCCGAAAGTTCATGTGCAACCCGCCGCGCAAGCGCTGCCTGTTCGATCGCCAGACGGCTGCACAGGCCGGTGTAGCGGGTCGGATCGAGCAATGCGGTAATTGCATTGGCGGACATGTGGCTGCTGATCCTCGGGTCGGCTGCGAGCAGATCGCTGAACGCTTCGTCGCCAGTGGCCGCTGCCTGGGCGGCGTCGTAAACGATATCATGGGCCTCCTGTCGTCCGACATGCTCGCCAAGCGCCAACATGACCGGTTCAGCCATGATCAGCCCATCGGTGAGGTCGAGGTTTCTCCGCATCCGGTCGGGTTTGAGAACCAACCCTCTGGCGAGCAAGTCAACCCGTTCCAGTATATCGCCAAGCAGCGAACAGGCCTGGGACTGGCAATGCCGCATCATCAGTGATGTCTGCCGGTTGGCTTCGTGCTCCGTCATCACCGATTCGAGCGCCAGTGGCGCAATGGTGCGGATCTGTGCCGCGTAGGCCATGACATCCTGCGTCAGATGCGGGTTGCGTTTTTGCGGCATGGTGCTGCTGCCAACGGTCCCGGCAGAGATCGGCTCTTCGACTTCGCCGAATTCCTGCTTCATGCCGGTGTAGATTTCGTTCGCAAACTTGCCACAACTCGAAGCGATCAGGGCAAGCAACATCACGTGTTCGGCGAGGTGATCCATGATGCTGCGCGCTGGTACGACCATTCCCGGCATGTCAAGATACGTCGCCATGCGGGCCTGTACGTCCAGACCCTGGTTTCCGAAGGAGGCGACGGTTCCGGCGGCTCCGCCAAGAATCGCCCGGAACACGCGTGGTTCGCACTGGCGCAAGCGCTCGGCGTGCCGGGCGAATTCGTCAATCCAGATTGCAACCTTCAGCCCATAGGTCGCGGGAACAGCGTGTTGACCATGGGTTCGGCCGGGCAGCGCCATTTCACTCGATGTTTCGGCCAGGTCCGCCAAGGCGCCGAGAATGACGCCAATCTGGCGCAGAAACACTCGATGCGCTTTGCGAAGCTGCAGCAGGTCACCGGTTTGCGTGATGTTCTGTGTGGTCGCGCCCCAGTGGACATAGTGTCCGGCGTTGCCATCGCATATCCGCGACAATTCCCAGACCAGCGGCACCAGGGTATGGGCGGTACGCCGGAATCCTTCGGTCAGCCGCTCGCGATCAAACAGCTCAAGGTCACATTTCCGCACGATTTCCCTGGCCGCAGCTTCGGGGATCATGCCGAGGTCGGCCTCGGCCCTGGCCAAGGCGGCCTCGACGTCGAGCCATGCCTGCCAGCGGGCATCCTGACTGAACAGCGCCCTGACGCCGGGATCCGGCACCCGCAAGGATGTTGGGTTTTCCTGTTGCATGGTCACGTCTTTCCTTCTGACCCCGATATCGAAAGATGGCCGGGTGATGGAGCGCATGTTAGCATGGCGCAGCCGGTTTCCACAGGATCCGGTCACCCGGTTCCTCTCCGGGTCATGGTGGCCCGAACCGTTTTGGACGAGACGAGATGAACATCCGCGCTATCGAGACTTTCTGCACCGAATCCGTGGGATTCGTCCGCGTTACCAATGACGACGGTCGTCACGGCTGGGGACAGGTCTCGACCTACAATGCCGATATTTCCTGCCAGGTTCTTCACCGCCAGATCGCTCCTTACGCGCTCGGCGCCGACATTCTCGATACCGATAGCCTCGCCGACCGGGTTGTCGAGGGCGAGCACAAGTTTCCCGGATCCTATCTGCGCCGCGCACTGGGCGGCGTCGACACGGCACTCTGGGATCTGCGCGGCAGGATCGAGGGCAAGAGCGTTTGCGAACTGCTGGGCGGTACGCCCCGGCCATTCCCGGTCTATGGCTCGAGCATGCGCCGTGACATTAGTGCGCGTGACGAAGCGGCCCGGCTGTTGCGGTTGCGCGACCAGTACGGGTTTGACGCGTTCAAGATCAGGGTTGGCAGTACATTCGGGCACAATGTTGATGCTTCTCCGGGCCGCACGGAATCTGTGATTCCGACCGTACGCAAAGCCCTTGGGGACGATGTCGTCCTGCTCGCCGATGCCAACAGCTGTTATACGCCGGATCGGGCGATCGAAGTCGGGCGGATACTCGAGGATCACGGATACGGTCATTTCGAGGAACCGTGTCCGTATTGGGAACTCGACTGGACCCGGGAGGTGACCGCCAGCCTCGATATTGATGTGACCGGCGGTGAGCAGGATTGCGACCTTGCGGTCTGGCGGCGGATCGTGGCGATGCGCGCGGTCGATGTCTTGCAGCCGGACATCTGCTACCTCGGCGGGATGACCAGAGCCCTGCGCCTCGCCCGCCTCGCCGTGGAAGCCGATCTGCCTTGCACGCCGCACTCCGCCAACCTGTCGCTGGTGACGGTATTCAGTCTGCATCTGCTCGGCGCAATCGAGGCAGCCGGTCCGTATGTCGAGTTTACCATCGAAGAGCCGGACCATTATCCCTGGCAGCCGGATCTCTATCAGCCCGGGCTCATCGTCCGGGACGGCCGGGTCGCAATACCCGATGGGCCCGGCTGGGGTGTCGAGATCAACCCTGACTGGCTTGCGGCAGCGGCATACCAGATCAGTTCTGTCGAAAACTGAACCGCCAGCCCCGGACACATCATGTCTGACGATATGTTCACGCCTGACTTCAAAGCGCAGCCCTATTGGTGGGATCGCACACCGAGGCCGGCTTCGGTGTCTCCGGATTTGCCCCGATCCGTCGACGCCGTGGTCATCGGTTCCGGTTACACCGGTCTGTCCGCGGCGCTGGAAATCGCGCGTGGCGGCCGCTCGACGCTGGTCGTCGACGCGGAGGATGCCGGTTGGGGATGCAGTACACGCAATGGCGGTCAGGTCGGAACGAGCATCAAACCCGGCTACAACGAACTGGCCCGCCGGCATGGCACTGCAGCAGCGGCAGACATTATTCTTGAGGGCCAGAACGCTCTCGCCTGGATAGGAGAGTTCGTCGAGCGTGAGGTGATCGATTGCGATTTCCTGATTGCAGGACGGTTTCACGCTGCGCACAACGCCAAGAGTTTCGATGCCCTGGCCCATGAGGTCGAAAATCAGCCCAGCGGGCTGGAAGTTCCGGCCCATGTCGTACCGCGCCACGAACAACGGCGTGAACTCGGGACCGATTCTTATCACGGAGGCGTTGTTTATGAAAACCATGCCTCGCTTGATCCGGGCTGGTTCCATCAGGGGCTGCTGGAGCGGGTGCAGGCGGCCGGAGCGCGGATCGTCCCGCATTGTCCCGTTACTGCCGTCGAAAAGACTTCGGGCGGTTTTGTGGTCACCAGCACCAAGGGCACTGTGCAGGCCCGTGATGTCATCATCGCGACCAATGGCTATAGCGGTTCGATCGTGCCCTGGCTGAGACGCCGCGTCATACCGATCGGCAGCTACATCATCGCGACCGAGCCGCTGGCGGTGGCGACAATGGAGTCCCTGATGCCGAAAATGCGGGTCATCAGCGATACCCGACGGGTCGTCTATTATTATCGCCCGTCGCCTGACCGCAGCCGGATCCTGTTTGGTGGCCGGGTGTCGATTACGGAAACCGATCCGCTCAGGAGTGCGCCCTTGCTCCGTCATGACCTGATCGGAATTTTCCCGGATCTGGAAGGTGTTCGTGTCAGCCATTCTTGGATGGGCTTCGTCGCCTATACATTTGACACGCTGCCACATATCGGTCGCCGTGACGGCATGTATTATGCCGTGGGCTATTGCGGATCCGGCGTCTCGTTGGCGAGTTATCTCGGCATGCGGATCGGTCAGCAGGTTCTGGGGCAGGCCGAAGGTCGCACCGGCCTGGACGGGGTTCGCTTCCAGACCCGACCGCTCTACAATGGACGCCCCTGGTTCCTCGCCGCGTCGGTTGCGTATTGCCGGTGGCGCGATGGTCATGGTGTCTGATCCCGGGTCTCGCGTATGCGCGGGTCTGCCTGTCCGTCCGAGAATCCTGGTCAAGAAGGACAACATGGTGTCGAGGACTTCACGTATCAGATTCAGGAATCAGGTAAAAATTGGTCTGCGGATGGTGTTGGCCCTGAAGTGACGGGTCATCACCGAGGCTGTTCAGCCTGTGACGACTACCGGGAATTTGGCAGTTTGGCACGTAGTCAATATCTCTGAAGTGATCAGCAAAAGATTCATAACCCGCTCATGCAATCAAGACTTCGCCCATCCTGATGCGAAGATTCCAGAAGGTTGCTCAAGAGACGGTCTGGATGCGCGGCAAGCTTCTGCACGCCTGATGTTTTACTGATACCAATATTGATTGACTGCAATCCGAGTTGACAGCTATATTTGTCAACTATCAATCATTGGAATCACAATTGCCCTTTGAGGATGAGGTCGGTTCGGACCCTACGATGACAGCAACAAACTTCGGCACGAGAAATGATACCTATCGCAAACTGATGGGGAATGGTCTTGCATACAATGTTCCAAGATTCCAGCGCGACTACAGTTGGGGTGAAGAGGAGTGGGACGACCTTTGGCAAGATATTCTTGACACGATAAAACCAGATGGCGAGCCAGCTCACTATCTAGGTTATCTCGTCCTCCAATCGAAAGATGACAGAAAATTTGAGATCATAGACGGTCAGCAACGCCTGACCACCCTGAGCATTTTGGTTCTGGCCGCTCTCCGGCAGTTACAGAGCCTGATAGGTCAGGGAATGGATGTTGATCGCAACGAGAAGCGGCTTGAGGGATTGAGACAGACCTATATCGGTTATCTTGATCCGGTGACGTTGGTCGCGACATCAAAATTGACGCTTAACCGCAATAATGACATGTACTATCAGACATATCTTGTTCCGCTGGTAGCTCGGCCCCTGCAGAGGGGTTTCAAGAAGTCTGAGCGTGGACTCCGCAGGGTATTTGAATGGTTTAACCAGCACATTAAGGAGCATGTTTCGGACGCGACCGATCCTGGTGTGGCGGTAGCCAGCTTGATAGACAGGATGAGCGATAAGCTATTCTTTACGGTCATCCTGGTCATCGACGAATTGAACGCATACAAGGTGTTTGAGACCCTCAACTCGAAGAGTGTCAGATTGTCCGCCACGGATCTTTTGAAAAACTATGGAATGTCTGAACAAGTCGGTTTTTTCGGGTATACAGGTGTCGTGGCCCGTGGATGAAACGCCAGAGCCCATCGGGGACGTGTTGTCGTGCCAGGAAATGGGGATTTTGATGCCCGAGCCGACCGTCCCCGCCGCCTTGCGGCGGTTGCGGACGGACTCCCCCCACGTCAGGCGGTGGCGCCGCGCGCCGCGATGAGCAGATTGGTGAACCCGAGCAGCACGGCGATGCGTTGCGTGGTCTTCGCCAGCCCTCGATAGCGCACCTTCGCGTAACCGAAGTGGCGCTTCACATACAGGAACGGATGTTCCACCCTAGCCCGAACCGACGCCTTGCGCCTCTCCGCCGCCTCCGGGCCCGCCTTGTCCAGCCCCCGGCGCTTGCCGGACTTCATCGCCACCTCCCAGTCCACGTCCGTGTCCCGGTTCTCCGCGCGCTTGTCCACCCCCTGATAGCCCGCATCACCCCACACCTGCTCCTCGCCCCCGTGCAACAGCGCGTGCGCGGTCGCCACATCCGAGACAGTCGCCGGCGTCGTCTCCACGCTGTGCGTCAAGCCCGACTGCGCGTCCACCCCGATGTGCGCCTTCATCCCGAAATGCCACTGATTGCCCTTCTTTGTCTGATGCATCTCCGGGTCCCGCTCGCCCTTGCGGTTCTTCGTCGACGACGGCGCGGCAATGAGACTCGCGTCCACGATCGTCCCCTTGCTCAAACGGTGTCCGAGAGAGGCCAGATGTGCGTTGATCTCCTCGAACAGCGTCTCACCCAGACCATGCGTCTCCAGCAAGTGGCGGAAATGCAGGATCGTCGTCTCGTCAGGCAGTGCACCCGAGAGACGCAGCCCCACAAACCGTCGTACTGATACCAAACGCAAGTCATATGAACCGATACAGTGAGGCATCGGGATCAGCACGATGGGGCTACGGCCCAGCTGCGCCGGGTCGTATTGGTGATGACGTCGGGCTGGTCGGTCAGCCATTGCCACCCCGTCCAGCAGGCGTCCCTCAGGGCGGAGACATCCTTGAACACGCGGTTGGCGAAGCGGTTCGATTTCAGGAACAGAATGATCTGCTCCATCGGATTGAGTTCCGGACTGTAGGGCGGCAGATGCACGAGCGTCAGGTTGGGGGGAACGAGAAGGTCGCCCGAGCGATGCCAGCCCGCCCCGTCCAGCACAATCACGCCGTGCGCACCCGGCGCCACGGCCGCGCCGATCGCCGCCAGATGCTCGTTCATCGACGCCGTGTTCGCCCTGTCCGCCACGTGGGCGATGCCGACGCCGCGCTCTGCGCAGGTGGCGCCGAACAGATAGACGTAGCCATAGCGATGGTCGCGCAGGATGCGCGGACGCTGCTTCCCATTCGCCCAGACCCGTGTCGTCATCCCCTTCTGGCCGATGCGCGCTTCGTCCTGGAACCAGATTTCTATCGGACCCGCCAGCGCCTCAGAGCTGAGCGCCGACGTCAACTGTGCCTCGAACTCCGCCACGAACGACCTCTGCCGCTCCGCGTCGGCTTTGGGGTGGACCGGCCGCCCCGAGACAAAGCGAAACCCGGCCCTTCGGAGCATCATACGGGCACCGCTCTCCGTATAGATGACCCCGAAGGCCTCCTCGATTTTCCGTAAGATGTCCTGAACGCGCCAGCGCGTCACACCGTCCCGCTCAAGCTCGGGACCCGCCTCGATCCAGGCGCCGATCTCGGCGATCTGCGCGTCCGTCAACCGGCCCTCGCTCCCGCCGCGCGGGAGATCCGCGAGGCCGTCGAAGCCCTCCGTGTTGTAGCGCAACACCCAGTCGCGCAGGATTTGAAGCTCCATGCCCTGCGCCCGAGCAGCCTCCGTGCGAGACGCACCCTCCATGATCATGGCGAGCGCACGCGCGCGCGACGCTTGCTTCGCGTCCCCGCAGTGCCTCGAAAGCTCGTGGAGCTCGTCCGCTGTGTGTGCCGTCCAGGTTATCGGCGTTGCCGCACTCATCGTCATCCTCCGGCGCTGGTGAGTCGATCACCACAGTCTATGAAGGTCGTCCGGACCGTCACCCCAACATATTGGGATGGTGAGTCAATTTGGAGCGCGCTTGGTATGACTCCACCCGCGTAGAGCAGGTCCTCCATCCCAGGGTCGCTCAGATTGTAGAACAGCTGCACGCAGTGCACCCGCAGCATCACGCTCAGCGGATAGGGCCGCCGCCCGCGCACGGCCTTCGGGTAGAACGGCTCGATGCGGGCCTCCAGCCGCTCCCAGGGAACCAGCCCGTCAATCGTCTCGAGAAAGACCTCGCGCCGCGTCCGACGCTTCTTCAGGTCGTGCTCCAGCTCCGCAAACGTCGCTTGCTCCATGGCTCGCATTCCACTCCGTCACCAAGAAACCAATTGTACCAAAACCGACTTGTTCAGACAATCCTTAGCTTTTTTCTGTTCTCCATCGCGAGACTCGACACGAATATGAGATGAACGTCCTGGATGATCGTTGGGAGCAGATCATCGGGCGCCCCGGGCCCGAGGAATTCCCGGAATTTCTCCGCGCTCACTGGATCAGCCGGCACTCCTTGGTGAGATTATCAGGTTTGTTCAAGGTGATCAGAGACCAAACCGACGAACGGCGGGGTGTGTTTGCGCTCCTCCAGGAGATCGAAGAGGATGTTGATACTTATCTTGCGCTTGTTCAGCCGGATGCTTCGGAATGGTCTCTGGAGAAGCGGCGCTATGCACGAACCCTGCGGATGTTCGGGGTCCGCCAACACTTGCCATTTTTGCTTGCGGCCCGACGCAGACTCGGCGAAGCAGACTTCATATCCTTGCTGCGTGCCATCGTGGCGATATCCTTTCTTTACAATGTTATAGGCAATTACCAGGCGAATGAGCAAGAACGAGCTTACCATTCGGAAGCGCGCCGCATTGACTGCGGTGAGCACAAGAATGTACGACAGGTTCTCGAAGGTTTGCGTTCGGTTTATCCGGAAGATGACCAGTTCCGTGCGTCCTTTGCGACGAAATCGATGGACGTAAGAAGAACACGAAATCGGCGGATCGTCTGTTATATACTGTGCGAAATCGAATATCAGGTTACCGGCATTCGGCACGATTTCGAAAGCAGCGAGCTTTCCATCGAACATATTTGTCCGACACGTCCGGACACGGGATGGGAGCATTTCAGCGATGAGGACATCGATGCGATGACGTCGCGCCTCGGCAACATGTTACTGCTTGAGACGGGTTCAAATCGGGAAGCAGGGAATGCTTCCTATGAAGCAAAGCGCGTCACTTACGCGCAAAGTGCTTATCAGTCGACACGGGATCTCGCAGACGGGTATGCCGAATGGGCGCCCGAAAGGATTGATGCTCGCCAATCCGTGATGGCGAAGACTGCCACTGCAATCTGGCGTATTGCACAATTCGGCTAAACGCGTTCTGGCAAATCGATCTGCCCCGAAGGCAGACCCTGGAGCCAAACGCCAGCGTTGGCGTGGCAGAACCTGTTGGATTTGGACTTGATCCACTACGGTGCCAGCGGTCTGTCGCCAAGGCCCTGATCACCCGCGTCGCCTCGGTCCCGGCGTCGGTTGGTGATCTGACTGGCTGAGATGACGACGGAGCCAGGCAGCGGTTGTGCAATATTAAGACCTCAGGGTTCGGGCCAGAGCGGTTCGGAGTGTGGTTAAGATAATCGATTCAGGCCGACGAATCCGTTTTCCCGAGCCCGGCAAGGTCATCATATGATCGAATTTGCGGTCGGCCTCGTACAAGCCGGCGCGATCACCGAACGCATTCACACTCCGGTAGCGATTCAGGACTGGCGGGGCGTGACCGCAAGCGAAAAGGACCGAGCACTCTTGCGATATCGTTACTCCAACCAGCAGATAAGTGGCCCGGCTGCCTTGCAGTCGCGGCGGTTCGTCAATCTTGCTGGCGGCGCGTAATCGCTGAAACCGCTTATGCACGTAGCTCCGGTTGCGAGAGTTTGCCGCGAGAAGTTGACTCCTACCGGTCCATTTGGACGGTTTTCGATCAACATGTTGATCAAGCCGGAGCCAAGTGCATAAGCGGTTCGCTGAAATAGAGCAGATTCGCGATGTGTGTCGTATCACCCGTCGTTCGATCAAGACTGTTGTTCGTTTAACGGCCGGGTTTCGATTGCCGGGATCGTTCCTGCAAGGAGTACGTTGTTTCAAATGACCAGAGGCGGGGTTGCTCCAAGCCGACGGTCTTCGGATCTGCCATTCACGGATCAGATTCATCGACTTTATTTCTGGAGACTGCTCACAGTCTTCGTGACGGAGTGCATTCTGCTTCAGGCTATTGCGGACCGGATGTCTCGTTGGTGAGCTTCCCGGTAGTGGATCGGGCAGAAAGTTGCAGGTTTGATCGAAGGGCATCCGGCCTCGACGAAATGCGCTTCCGCTCCCGATCAGCCTGTTGCGTCCGTTCCCGGTTTCTCGCTATGTCGGTTACGGAGTGCCGCAATGTCCGACCGCGGTACGCTCTGGAGATGAATGGATCAGCCATGCAGATCATGACGACATTGCCGCAATCCGACCTGAATGACGTGCCGGCGGCGGCGCGTCACGCCGAGCAGGCGGGTTTCGATCTGATCGCGACCATGGAGAACCGGAATGATCCGTTCATGCCGCTGGCCGTCTCGGCGGTCTCGACATCGAGAATCGGTCTTGGTACGGCGGTTGCCATCGCTTTTCCGCGTTCGCCGATGGTGGTCGCCAATACGGCGTGGGACTTGCAGAAAGCCTCGCGCGGCCGGTTCGTGCTCGGATTGGGGCCGCAGATCAAGCCGCATAACGAAAAAAGGTTTTCGGTTCAGTGGTCGGCTCCTGCACCGCGTTTGCGCGAATATGTGCAAGCCTTGCGCGCGATCTGGCGCGCCTGGGCAACCGGAGAACGGCTGAAATTCGAAGGCGAACATTACACTTTCACCTTGATGACGCCGAATTTCGTGCCTGATGGCAACGGCGTCGATGCCGTTCCGGTCACGCTCGCCGCAGTCGGTCCGCATACGTTGCGATTGGCCGGAGAGGTCTGCGACGGGGTCCGGCTGCATCCGTTCTGTACGCGCGGTTATCTCGAGGATGTTGTGATGGAACGGGTCGAAGCCGGTCTTGCGGTTTCCGGTACTGCGCGTGAGAATTTTCAGATTTCTGGCGGCGGGTTCATCGCGACCGGAGAAACTGATGACGACATTGCGAAAGTCGTGGAGTGGGTTCGTTACCGGGTTGCGTTTTACGGGTCGACGCCGAGCTACTGGCCGGTTCTCGAGCATCACGGTGCCGGCGATCTCGGGCGCAAACTTAATCAGATGAGCAAAGCTGGTCGTTGGAACGAGATGGCGGCCGAGGTTACCGACGATGTCCTGCGTCTTTTCGCCGCTGTCGGCCGTTACGACGAACTGCAGGCAGTGGTCACCGAGCGGTTTGGCGGCTGTGCCGATATGGTCTATGCAAGCATGTCGTCGAATGTCAGGCCGGAGATTCCTCCCGATGTCATTCAGGATATCCAGCGCATTGAAGCACCCTTTGCCGGCTTCAGAACGATTTGGTGAAGTCTGACCTATCTCCATGTTCAAGGGGGACATTGCAGGGGGGCAAACTGTGTACCGGCGCTCTTTGATCTGCAGCCGACGTCGGCCACGAAAGCTGACACGCAGGACCCTGTAATTCGATCCGTGGAACAAGGACGATGATCAATCAATCGTCCTGACGCAGCAGCTCCCGCTGGGTTTTCCCTCGATATTCCGTGCGATAGAGGCCACGGCTCTGGAACTCGGGAATCAGAAGGTCGACAAACTCCTCGATCGCTCCGGGCGAATAAATTGGGGACAGCATGAATCCGTCACCGCCCGTCGTCTGCATGAAGGCTTCCATCTGGTCGGCCACGCTTTCCACGGTGCCGACGAATTGCGGTAGACCGACGCTTTCGCCATGCCGATGCGCGACCTCACGCAAGGTCATGGGCTCCCCTGACGGTTTGCGAAACCGGGTTCGCATGCGATGCAGTTCGGGTTCGGTACGGGCCGTCATGTCGGCATCGAGCGGAATTGGCGACAGGTCGAAATCGAGATGCGCCGACAGGATGGCCATGCCGGCGTCAAGCGGTACCAGCGCGTTGTGTTCCTCCTGTTTTTCTCGTGCTTCCTGCTCGGTCCTGCCGAGAATGGGCTGTGCCCCGAACAGGATCCGGCAATGATCCGGATTACGCCCCAAGGCCGCCATCCGGCCCTTTACTTCGGCAAAATAGTTTGCGGCGTCTTCGGCACGAGGCTGGATCGCAAAAATTCCGTCCGCATATTTTGCCGCGAAATCGATGCCCTTTGGCGATGTGCCAGCCTGCAGGATGGCGGGACCGTTTTGTGGTGATCGAACGACATTGAGCGGGCCCCGGGATCTGTAGAAACGTCCTTCGTGTTCAATGCGATGCACTTTGGATGGATCGACGAATACCGCGTTGTCACGGTCCATCACGACGGCGTCCGGCTCCCAGCTGTCCCACAGCTTCCGGCAAACGTCCATGTATTCATGGGCCTTGTCATAGCGCGTATCGGCCGGTTCCCGTTCGGCGCCATAGTTTGCCTGCTGGTTGCGATTGATTGACGTGACGACATTCCAGGCGGCGCGGCCGCCGGTCAGGTGGTCAATGGTGGCCCAAAGCCGGGCGGCATAGAACGGGTGCTGATTGCTGGTGGAGAACGTTGCGGCGACACCGATGCGGTTGGTCGTTGCGGCAATCCAGGACAGGAGCGGGATGGGATCGTGTTCGGGGGCCTGCGCGGCATATTGCAACGTCGGTTCGAGTGAACCGCGATAGGAATCGGCGATGTAGTTGAGGTCGGCAAAGAACACCATATCGAAAAGTCCGCGTTCACAGACCTTCGCGATGTGTTGATATAACTCTGGCCGAGCCCAGTTGTCCTTCGTGAACACGGTTTTGGGATGTCGCCACATTCCGAGGCTGTGATAGCTCGGGCCGTGTACAAGAAACTGCGCGAAATGGATCTTTTTGAGTGTCATGACCGCAACCTAATCAAACTCGAGGCCCGACGACAAGTATTCGGAGACAGCCGGCAATGCCATGTCGACCCGATCATGACTGTCGGCGGAGGGGCGGGCCAATTGAAGCGCTTTGCGACTCAATCCTCTGACCATGCGGCACGCCCGTGATACGATACCGCAGTCTTCTGCCGTCATACTGTTCCAGTTTATCGTTCTATTGTCTGGGCGAGAGCGATCAGTTGTGCGTCGGCGCCGTGGGCGGCAATGATGGACAGGCCGACCGGCATACCGTTTACAGTCGTGCCGGGCAGATTGACCTGTGGCACGCCGGTCAGCCCGCCATGGCTTGCGAGACATGCGATGCGCTGGCGCAACGGATCCAGTTCGCTGATGGGCAGACCTTTGGGCGGCGCCGGAAACGGCGCCGTGGGCAGGCACAGGACCGTGCCAGGAGCCAGCAGGTGAACGATGCGGGCACGCGCCTCCCGTCGCACGAGACTGGCCCATTGTCGTTCCGTCTCTGGAATGGCCGCCGCCTGGACCAGATTGCGCGCGACTGAAAAGGCAAAACGCGGATTGTGCCGATCAATCCATTCCCGGAATGTTTGCCACGCTTCCCAAGGTTGCAATGTCCGCTGGGCTCGGGCCCATTGAGACAGGCCCGGCGGAGCCATCGTGACGGTGTCAGACTTGCCGATAATGTCACCAAGCTTGGCAACCATGGGGTGCAGGGCGTCCGCGACATCATCGTCGGCGATGCCGAATGCGTCGGTTGCGACGAGAAGCTGTTGCGGTAACGCTTGCGATACAGCCTCATCGAGCAAGATGGCGGACACGCGTGCGAACATCCTGGCATCGCGAGCGAACCAGCCGGCCGTGTCCGAGCTTGGCGCCTGAGGCATCATGCCGAGGAGATTGATTCGGCCCCATGTCGGGCGAATGCCGTAGAGTCCGCAGAAACTTGCCGGCACCCGGACCGATCCCCCGGTATCGGTCCCAAGCGCCGTATCACAAAGATGCGACGCGACCGCCGAGGCCGACCCCGAAGAGGAACCGCCGGTAACCCGGTCTGGCGCTGCCGGATTAACCGGGGTGCCGTCAAAAGCGTTTTCGCCGAAAATTCCGAGCGAGACTTCGTCAGTGACGGTCTTGCCGATCAGGGTTGCTCCGGCATGAAGTAGTTTTTCCACAACCCAGGCACAACGAGTCGGGACTGGTGCGGTCTTCGCCCAATCATGATTGCCGCCGCCGGTAACCTTGCCGGCTACATCGAAAAGATCCTTGGCAGCAAAGGTTACCCCGTCGAGCGGCCCGCCCGCCGTCCCCTTGATGATGAAACGGCCGTTTGTAACGAAGGCGGCTTCTGAACCGGTCATTCAGTCGTGCTCGACCAATTGGTACAGCACGCCGTGTCCATCCCTTGGATGCACGAAGACCATTCCATCGGTTTCGATAAGCCGTGCACCGTTTGCAAGCATTTCCGCCTTTTCCGCGGCGAGGTCGTCAACGGCGAGTGCGACGAGGTGCAAGCCTTCGCCGTGGCGTTCCAGACTGCGTGCCATCGCGCCATCGCCGAGCGGTTCGGCAAGCTCGATAAATCGGCCTGAATCGCCGAGTGGCAGAATAGCGCGCCGGAGGCCGAGATCCGGTTGGTCTACCGGTGGCGTTTCAGCCTTCAGACCGAGTTTTTGTCCATAGTCTTCGAGACTTTGCTCAAGATCCGCGACCCGGACCACGATGTGGTCGATACCCTTGTGCATTACCGTCGCTCCCGCTGGGTCATGTGTCAGTTTACGCCTCGCGCCTCAGGGCGATGCATTCTTGTTGCCGGACTCCAGTGACAATATCGAGATCCCGTCCGGTAAGGCGTAACATGGATTCTACCGAATAGCCGCCATAGTCGACCTGCTGCAGGTCGGCATGACGCGCGCCGAGGACCAGATGAGTGATTCCGGCCACCTGGAGTGCCCAACAGCACATCGGGCAAGGTTCCATCGTCGTGTAACAGGTTGCGCCGGAAAGGTCGGTTGTCCCGGCCTTTGCGCAAGCGTCCCGGATCGCGTCGACTTCGGCATGTGCCGTCGGATCGCAATTGGATGATGCCCGGTTGCGTCCAATACCCAGGACGATACCGTCGCGCACGATAAGCGACCCAACCGGTATGTCGCCACGCGCCCGGCCAGCCGCAGCCTCGGCCAGGCATTGATCCATGAAGCTGTGATGTTCTTCACCCATGTTCGCCTCCGCTCCTGTTGTCTCACACCGGTCGGCAAATTGGAATCCTACCCCGGTGGTCGGTCCGTTTGATGCGACGAATACCCGTTGGCCAAACGTGGCTCTGCGGCCGGACGCAGGTTTTGCAAATCGACAACGCCGACAGTTGTGCCGAAAAGCGGGTGGTCCTGGTCAACGCGGGATGCGCGTCTCATCCACGGGGTATCTTCTTCCGCGTTTCATCAGAGTTCAAGGTCGTGAATTTATTTGGCCTGCATTTGCCTGTCCGTCCGTATTCACGCAGGCCGGACAGGCAGCCGAAACCGAAACCGGGGTTGTTCTGGTGGAGCCACATCGGTTTCCGGCGGGATTTCATGAATTTCGTGGCCGTAAAAGGGAGACCGACATGATATTCGCGTGCGTACGATGACCCGGTCACGATACAGTGCGCGCAGGATGCCTCTGTCCTTGAGGGCTGGTCGAGCGGCGTTGGTGCGGGATTGTGTGGGCGAATGCGATTTCGGCCCGCCGGAGATCTGGCGTGGACCGCGGAACAATCGCAGGGAGGGCGACCCTATCCTGATTGCTTGCGGGGTCCAGATGCCGGAATGGCGGAGAAGGGTGGAATTCTCGACATGAGCTTCAACGATTTGCCGGCACAGGTGTCTGCTGTCGTTATCGGTGGCGGCGCGATGGGATGTTCGACGCTGTACCATCTCGCGAAGGCTGGTGTCGACGCCGTTCTGCTGGAACGCAACAAGGTCGGATCCGGCACGACATGGCATTCGGCCGCTCAGGTCCGGGGGCTTCGGTCCGACTACAGCATGACCGATCTGATACGCTATTCGGTCGGGCTGTATACGTCACTTGAAGCCGAAACCGGTCATGCAACAGGGTGGATTGGCGAGGGATCACTCTCGATTGCCTGCAATCCCGATCGCCTGACCCATATTATGCGTCAACGATCGCTTGCCCGCGCCTTTGGTTTGCGCGCCGAGGCGCTGTCACCTGGCGAGGCGAAAGAACGTTGGCCGCTGATGCGCGCCGACGACGTCATGGGCGCCGTCTGGGCTCCGGATGACGGTCGTGTAGGTCCATCGGATCTTTGTGCCGCATTCCTCAAGGGCGCTCGATCCCGAGGTGCCAAGCTGTTCGAAGACACGCGTGTCACCGGTATCCTGACCGATAGTGGCCGGGTGATCGGTGTCGAAACCGACAGAGGGATCGTGCGGTCGAACGCGGTCGCGGTTTGCGCCGGCCTCTGGTCACGCGGCGTGGCAGCTTTGGCCGGCGTTGATGCACCGCTCTGGGCGTGCGAGCACTTCTATCTTCTGACCGGACCGGTCGAAGGACTGGACGGTAATCTGCCGACATTGTCGGACCATGATTCATATCTCTACATTCGCGACGACTCCGGGGGATTACTGGTCGGTTGCTTCGAGCCGATGGGCAAGGCGCTCGATCCGAACAAGCTTGGTGACGATTTTTCGTTTCAGCTGCTGCCGGAAGACTGGGACCATTTCGAACCGATGATGCGGAACGCGTTGCACCGAATTCCCGGGCTAGCTAATGCCGGTGCGCGCATGTTGCTCAACGGGCCCGAAAGTTTCACGCCTGATGGAAATTTCATTCTAGGCGAGGCGGCGGAAACCCGCGGGCTTTACCTCGGCTGCGGTATGAATTCGGTCGGGGTTGCGTCTTCCGGCGGCGCCGGTATGGCGCTTGCCGAAATCATGACACGTGGCCGGCCGCCTTTCGACCTTCACGCAGTGGACGCAAGGCGGTTCGGACCGGAATGGAATGACGCGCGCGCGCTTGCCGCCCGCGCACCGGAGGTGCTCGGACGGCACTACGAAATCCACTATCCGGGACGCCAATGGCGCACTGCGCGGCGCCTTAAAGACAGTCCGCTCGATACCCGCTGGATGGTGGACTCGGTATATCTGGTCCAGCAGGGAGGATGGGAACGGCCGGCCTTTTTTGGCTGTAGTAACGCCGAGCCGGTTCTGACCTTTGGACGGCCCGGCTGGCATGACAGGGTCGCGGCGGAAGTGACCGCGGCCGACCGCAATGTCGCGATCTTTGATCTCTCGACGTTCGGAAAGATCCTGGTATCCGGTCCGGATGCCGAGATCTTTCTGAACCGCGTCTGCGCCAATGACATGAAACGTTCGCCTGGCCGGGCGATCTACACCGGGATGCTGAATGATCGCGGTGGATATGAAAGCGATCTCGTGGCGTTTCGTTTGAGCGATGAGGCCTATCGCCTGCATGTCGGCACGACGATGTTGAAACGTGATCTTGCCTGGTTGCGCCGCCACGCTGGCGGCGTCCGGGTCGAAATTTCCGATCAGACCGAAAACCATGCTATTCTCGGCCTGATGGGACCCGGCGCAGCAGAGGTGGCTCCTGGCCTTGACGACATCCTGCACTTTCAGCACCGGGCCGCCGAAGTCGCCGGCCTTCCGGTGCGGGCTGCGCGGCTGTCCTATGTCGGAACCGCGGGCTGGGAACTGACCTGCCGGAGATCCGACGTGGCGGCACTCTACGATGCCTTGCGGGCCGCAGGCGCCGAACCCACCGGTTTGTTTGCACAGACGGCCATGCGGATCGAGAAACGTTTTCTCGCCTATGGCCACGATCTTGATACCAGCATCACGCCATTTGAAGCGGGTCTTGAATTCGCGATCGACTGGTCGTCATCCTTCACCGGCCGCGAGGCCTTGTTGTGCCGGCGTGATGAGGGCTCGCCGGCCCGTCGTCTGATGAGCCTCGTTCTCGAAAATACTCTGGCGGTTCCGCTTGGCGACGAGCCGATCCTGCGGGCCGGCCGGGTGGTCGGCCGTGCCACATCCGCTGCCTTCGGCTACCGGATTGGCCGCCCGGTTGCGCTTGGTTACGTCGACAGCGATGCTGCCGAACCTGGTTGCCGTTTATGCCTTGATCTGGGCGGCATCATTGAGCCGGCGCGCGCAGTGCTCGGTCCGGCGCTTGATTTCCGGGGCGCGATGTCCATGGATGATGGCATGCTGTTGCGCTGAATTGCGGATGCGAGACTGGTAACATGGAAAGGTCAGGCAGATTGGATTCGGGATTTTGTGTCATTCCTCATCCTTGCGGGAATTGCCGTTGTCGTTGATTGCTTTCGGCCACATGTTTCGGCAACGGTCCAACAGCTTGGTTCGGAGGAATTTTGTCCGGTACGATGACCGGGTATTGACGCAACCGCATCGGTTTCAGGGAATTTTTTTGCAATTGCAATGGAAAGGTCTCCGAGCATGATGTCGGTTCCCGAGTTTGCAACGATTGCCGCGATCCTCCGGGAGGCAGGCTTTGCGGTCCGTGGTGGTTTTCACCCGTCGGACAGTGACGGCGTGCCGGCGCTTTCGTCCGGTGCGGCACCGCGAACGCTGATTCTCGCTGGGAATGTCGGTCCCGGGATGTGGCGGGCCTTCATCTCGAAATATCCGGTCGAGAGCCGCGACAATGAGGGCCATCCGACGGCTCTGGACGATTGGTCCCGCGACATCCTTCACGGGGTGGTTTCCCGGTTGGGCGGTCCGGATGTCTGCACGCCCCTGTTTCCGTCCGACGGGCCGCCGTTTCTGCCGTTTACCCGTTGGGCGATGAAAGCGGAACCGGTGTTTCCGTCTCCGATCGGTCCGTTGATACATCCGGATTATGGTCTCTGGCATGCCTATCGTGGGGCTCTTGCGTTTGAAGGAAATATCAGCTTGCCGGAG
Organism: Thalassobaculaceae bacterium; assembly: GCA_963422445.2. Classification (GTDB taxonomy): domain Bacteria; phylum Pseudomonadota; class Alphaproteobacteria; order Thalassobaculales; family Thalassobaculaceae. The sequence goes on along the minus strand of OY729512.2, from coordinate 4,367,385 downwards.
ACCAACAAAGGGAGCAGTCCGTGCGAAACCTGCGAAGACAAACCCTGTCTGGGCGGATGTCCGGTTGCTGCCCATCGGGACAATGCCTTCGACCTTGCGGGTTGCACCGCACATATCGTTGCGGAGTCCGGCCGCGAATGCATGGCAGGTGGTTGTCTTGCACGCCGGGCCTGTCCAATCGGTCGGGACTTCATGTATGATTACAATCAGGCCCGGTTCCATATGGTGTCGTTTCGCAGGGCGAATCGTGTGACCGGTTAGCGCTGGGAGGGTAGGGGCCGGTCTCTTGAGCTTTTCATCGACCCGCTACTCTTTGTCGGCGTTTGCTGTAACGCCGCCGGTCGGCCTCTGCGTCCGATGGGTATCAGACGATAAACTCAGACTTCCTGACCTCTAGTGATTTGGTGTGACACCGGCTGGGTGGGTTCCGGGGCTGCGTCGATCTCGTAGACCATGCGCAGATCGGTCCCGGGGAAGAGCGTTTCGGTGGCGTTGAGCTTGTTCAGGAGGGCATCGATCTGGCGGTCGCAAGCGTCATTTGCGAGGCCGAGAATGTGGACCCGGAGAACGCCGTTGGCGGGGTCCGGCAGGATGTCGGCGTCGGCGGTCATGAGAGCCTGAAGCAGTTTCCGGGGATGAGGCTTCTTGCCTTGTCCCTGCATGACGGGGAGCATCATGCGGGTTTCGGCGCGGTAGGCGATCATGCGGATGATGTCGAGGAGGCGGCGGTCGCGTGAGGGCAGGGCATCGAGCTGTTGGTCTTCGTCGAGGTCGCCGGCTCGACAGTGCTTCGGCACGTTCCTGCGGCTGGCCCTGGCGATCTCGAGGGCACCCTCGAGGTCGCTGACTTCTCTCCTGAGCTGCGCCTTCGGCCTCTTTTTCCTGGCCGCGCCGGCGCTCCGGTTGCGCAGGCTGGCGAGCCGGCGTTCGGCGCTGCGGATTGCCTTGTCATAGGCCCGCCGGAGCGGGTTTACGACCATGGTGTCGGGATCGAGAGGCTCGAGTTCGTGGGTCGGCAGGGCGTCGAGATTGAACTCGTCGCGCATGTACTTGAAGAAGTTTTCCTGCGACCAGCGCGAGAACATGGCGCCTGCGGCCTCGCTCATCGGTTTGTGCGGATCGGTGACGATGAAGGGGATCTGACGGCCGTTGTCCAGCAGGCGGCGGATCTGGCGCACCCTGAAGCCGTTCGGCAACGTCACCGGCTTTTCGGCCAGCCGCACGGAGGCGGTGCGGTTTGTCGCCGGTCCGTGAATGGGAACGGTCGTCGCGCCGAAGTCCTCGACCGGCCAATCCTCGCCGCCGAAGTTCTTGTGCCAGGTCAGGCAGGCGATGCCGCGCCTCGCCAGCCGGCGGAACAGATCCGGGCTCCAGCCTTCGCGGTCGAAGACCAGGGTGAGCGCGGGGTGGCCGGGCGCCTCTGCGGTCAGGTCCGGCGCCTGGGCGTCGACGATCCCGAGGTCCTGCAGCGCCGGCACCACGTCGGCTTCGATGGCGGCGACCATCTTCGGATCCAGCGTCTTATGCAGACAGAGCAGGGGCTTGCCGCCCAGGGCGTTGATCCAGTAGCCGGTGCTGGCCGGCAGGCACAGCTTCTGGCGCGAGACGAAGTGTTTCGGCAGGCGTCCCTTGCGGCCGGCGTAGACCTTGACGTGCCCGTCGACGGCCAGCGTCGCCCAGAGCTCCGGCTCGTCGGCCTGCCAGCGCCTGGCAAGGGCGCGCTGCCAAGCCCGCACGCCGACCTCGTCGTTGGCGATCAGAGCGATCTTGCGCCGCAGGGTCTTGACCTCGGGGCAACGGTCGAGGCCGAGGATGGCGCCCCATTCGCCCGGCGGCCGATAGCGCAAACTCTCGGGGTTGCGTACCCGCGCCAGGGTCATGAAGGCCAGGAAAAGCAGGATCGTGTTCAGGCCGTAATAGCCCTTGGGCAGGAGCGGCAGGGCGTCGCTCGCGGCCAGCAGACCTTCCTTGAGCAGGGCCGGCAGGGCGGTGAGAACGCCGCCTGAGCGCACGCCGCGGGCGGCGCTGGCGAACTGCGGTTCGACCGGTCCCGCCTGCCCGCTGCTGGCCAGCACCCGGCCCGAGACATCGCAGGTCGCGCGCCCCATCGGCGCCGGCCGGTCGCGCGCGCTGCGATCCGTCTGCGTCCCGGCGTCGAGAGGACCTGGCTCCCCGCTCTGCGCCGTGTCCGCCAAGGGCTGCGCTTCGCCCGCTTCGGGCCCGGCTGCGCCGCCAGCCTCTTCAGCGACACGCGCCTCGCATGGCGCACCCACTGCCGAGCCTGCGGGCTCCTGCGCGCACACCGCCTTGCCGATCAGCCCCCGCCGGCGCCACTTGTGGACCGAGGCTTTCGACACGCCGAGAACCCGGGCCACCGCAGCGCCGCTCAGGCCCGCTTCCAGCAACGCTGTCGCCCTCTTGGCCAACGCCGGCGTGAACACCGACGGCCCGCGCCCGCGCCGGGGTTTCAGAAACGCCGCTTCACCCTCGGCCAGGTAGCGCCGCCGTGCTCGCTGCACGGTCGAGCGCGAGACACAGAACGCGTCGGCCAGATCCTGCGGCGAGAGCGCGCTGATCACCGCGAGGCGGCCGATGCGCATGAGCATGGCGGCGCGGTCATCGGCGGGGTGGCTGTCGAAGGGAACGAGGTTTGAGAAGTAGGTGAAGGTATCGTCCGAGATCAGGACGGCGAAGCAGCTGTTGCCGATCGGAACCGCCTCTGGGGGCACAGCGGGAGGGTCATGGGCATGGCTGAGGCCGCGTATATAGTGTCATATTACAATATACGACATCGGCTGCGACTGCCACCGAAAATCGGCCCGCAACGGCCGAAAAGTGGCAGACTTCAAGGGGCTCGCGGCACGCCGTCCGGCAGCGTCAACGCCAAGAGGTCAGGAAGTCTGAAACTGCCGCGCCGTGTCCCTCTGGTCTGCGTGACAGCCAAAGTGCTCCCGAAGCATGTCCTGCCTTGACGCCGCGGTTCTGCAAGACCTCTCTGTGTCGCAGACGCGGTGAAGGACGAGACGCTGACATCATCGTCGAGATTCAATAAAATGCAAGACAGATGCCTTTGAGGATCTTGTCGAAGACTTGGCCCAAGTTGGTATTTTCGGGCCTGTTGAAAGCCCGGATCGCGAGTTTTCGGCGTTGGCATCCATTTTTCATACCATATATAGCATAGATCAGACTGCATGATCAGATATATTGATTGATGTGTGCCGAAACCCTGTTTGCATGGCCAGGAACGTCCCGGAGCCCGTGGCAGTCGGGCCAACCCCCTCCCGGATTCGCCTGTGGGAGGCCGGTATGCATATCAAGCGCACCAAAACCCACAGCAGCGCATCCGGTGAGCCGCGCTACGCCCACCCACAGGCTGGTCGAAAGTCATCGAGAGGGTAACGCAATCAAGCAGAGACCTCTTCTCAATCTGGGGTCGACACGGCCGCTGGCCCGCGAGACCTGGCTCGCTATCGCGCACCGCGTCGAGGACACCCCGCTCGGATAGGAGCCCTTGCTTGGCAAGTCGTCCAAGGTCGCAGCGGCTTCGGCCTCGGGCGGCGGCTCCGCACCGAAGGCCTCCACCAGCCGGCGGACCTTAGCCCAAGTTTAACCACCCCCTGACACGTTCATTGTAAATCAGACAGTTATGAGGTTCGAAACGGACGTGTGGCCCTACATCTGCACGCCGATGGTGATGTCAGACGACGGTCTTTGTGGTTGCTCCGGGTGTGGGGTCGATACCGATGGCGTCGTAGATGGCCTGCTGGGGCGGTTCGGCGCGGGTGGTTTTTCGCACATGCAAGCTGCGCCCGTCGTCGCGGCGGAAGGTCGCGGTGATGCGCTGCTGTCCTTCCAGGGTTCGGCGAATTGTGTTCCAGTTCGCGTGCTCGCCGGTCTCACGCAGGCGCCGTCGGATCACCTGCACGAGTTGGTAGGCGATGACGGAGATGAACAGATGTCCTTCGGCGCGGATGGGCTTGTGGTGGAAGATGGGGCGTAGTCCGAGCTCCGATTTCAGCGAGCGGAAGACCGCTTCGAGGTCGGTGAGGGTGAGGTCGGTTCGCCACAAGATTTCCTCGTCCCAATCGGTTTGGTTGGTGCGTAGGCAGTACCCCCCCCCCCCCCTGGATGGGTCATCATCGCGCCTTCGACCGGGCGGCGGGTGAAGCGAACCGCGGTGTCGAGTTCGACGTCGTAGTGCTGGACGACGCGGCGATTGCTCGCCTTGAGTCTCCCAATCCGCTCCCGGACCTGGTTGACGCGTTTGCGGGTGCGCGGGCGCGACAATCCATCGGAGAGCTTGGTCAGCGCGGTCTCGAAGCGCTCCACGATGCCGCGGTCCTTGTTGGCACGCTCCTCGGAGAAGCAATAAAGGCGCGTTTCATCCTCGGACACGACCTTGTGCAGATGCACCCCTTGTCGCGAGGCGGTCTCGAGGCGTTGCGCGGCCTCGGGTCGAATTGGCGGATGCGATCACGGCTGACCACCAGGTACCGATAGCCATTGTCGCGCAGCCACTGCACGCGCTCCTCGGTGGCGATGCCACGGTCCATGACCACGAGCGTCTCGCGCGGGGCACCCAGCGCATCGAGCCTGTCGGCCATGGTGTGGTGTTCTCCTACGTTGCCGGCGAACACCTTGGAGCGGCGCACGAAGCCGCTCGAATCGAGCACCAGCGCCAGGGTGAGAAGCGGGCAATCGGTGCGCTTGTCCCTGGAGGGCCCGCGCGGGGCCTTGGGCTGACGCCGCGCCCTCGAAGAAGGTGTTGGTCAGGTCATAGAGCGTGACCGTGGGGTGCAGGTCAAACAGCCCCATCGCGCGGTCGAACAGGTGGCGTTCGATGGCCTCACGATGGGCCATGAGCGCGTCCGAGGCGCGAGACAACTGCATCGCCCCCATCGTCTCGAAATCGACCCCGAGCAACTCGCCAAGCGCGCTTCGTTCCCCGAGCCAGCGCCGCGTCGCGCGGTCCGAGCCCGGGCGCGCCATGCGGGCGATGACCGAGCCGACCACCGCCGCACCAAGCGACGCGGGCACGGGAAGCTCCTGGAGCCGGGCGCGAAGCGCGAGCTGGTCCATCGCTACAACCCCACCTGCTCCACGCCGAGCGAGCGCGGACGGATGAGTTCGAGCGAAGCGACATCCACGCGTTGGATGTCGGGTCCTGCGCCGGGGCGCCGGCGCGTGCGAGCAATTGGGCGACGATGCGCTGCGCATGCGTCTCCAGCCCCGGGGGCATCGTGCTCCAGTGCGAGCTGACCGGTGAGGATCTCGTCGATCCGCCGGCAAAGCGCTGGCCAGTCCGGTTGCGCGATCTGGAAGTGTCGTCCCAGGTTGAGCAAGGTGCGTTGGCGCACCTTGGAACCGACACGCTCGGAACGAACGAGTCGAAAGGTGAAGTACCTCTCGCCCGAAGCGGTGCTTCGGATGAACATCGCGCTTACGGTAGCGGAGGACGCGGTCCGGTTCAAGACATAAAACCTCTTGCAAAATTCCTGACCCAGGGTCAGGTGAGCCGGACCGGTCGGTTGATCCCGGTCCCCTCTGCGCCTGGAGGTCGGAATCCGTGGATTCGCGGTGTCTCATCGGAGACAACGAGAACAGAAAAGGAACTTTCCGGACATCAGGACACGCCTCTCCGGGCCACTCTCTTCGAGAGGGCCGCGAACGGTCGGCATGCGTTGTCGGAGCCGCGCTATGGAGCGGCGAGACGTATCAACTGGTCGGCCGTCAGGGCCGGGATGCCGAACATGAGATGGCGGGCGTTGGTCCTCTCGACACCGGATCGGATCCGGAACCGCACGCTCTCGGGATCGACATGGCCTGCGGCACGCCGGGCCCGGGCCTCCCGGTCCCGCTCCTCCTTGAGCGCCTTGTCCCGGCGCGGATTGACATCGATGATCGGCACATGGCCAAGCCGTTCGCTCACCTGATGGATCTCCTTGGCATCATAGGCCGCGTCCATGAGATCGTAGAAGTTGGTCACCCGCTCGGCGGTCATTGTCACCAGCGGGACCGCGACCGGGCTGTCATGGACGGATGCCGAAGTGAGGACGGTCCTCAGCGGCACCCCGCAGTCCGCTGTGTCGATATGCAGCTTGTAACCGCACCAGGCACCCCGGCCCCCCTTGGCGTTCGTCTTTGCCCCGTGATCATAGGCCTTCGGCAGGTCGTCGAGCATCTCATCGAGATCCATCCCGTTCGCTTGCCGCTCGAGACGCCCAGGCTGTTTCGTCCTCTCCTCGCCCTTGCGGGGCCGGCCGCGCTTGCGTTCCGGCGTCTCGGCTTTCGGCTTTGGGGCCGGCGTCTCCCGGGCCTCGATGGCCGTCGAGGCCTTCGACACGTGGCCGATGAGCGCGTCGCCCAGTGTCTCTGCAACCAGAGCCGCGTGCATCCTCTCCGGAAGACGGAACTGCGACCATTCGGCAAACGTCCGCGAAAACGTCGCTTCACGCGGGATCTCCGCGACACACGACCAGCCGCACAGTCGGCGCAACGTCGGGTCCACCTTGAGCCTGTCGATCAGGTGGCGGGTCGTCGGCAGATCCCATACCGCCTTGGCGATGACGCCACGGGCCAGGGCCCGGCGATCCTCCCGGGGCCGACCCGGACCGGTCCACACCTCATCGACGAAGCCCTCCACCTTGACGAGATCGAGAGCTGTCACGAAACGCTTGTGCGTCTCGAGGAGAGGACCGACCGCCTCGGCCAACGCAGGGAATAAGGTCCCCTTGAAATCGGCGCCAGAGATCGGATAGGGTCGAACCAAGGATCATCGGGGTCACCTCCTCGGTATCTTGTCGGTATGTAAACACAACATACCACCAGGTGGCCCCGGGACCCAGACCCTCGACAACAAAATCAGCCTCGACAAGGCAAAAACCGGTCGGGCCGGCAGTTTTGCAAGAGGTTCGCCCAGTCAAACAATTCGTGGTGCAAGACGCAAAGCGATATCCCGTTGCTGGTTTCGTCTGGACCATCATAGCCATGCCACCTGATATGGGCCGCTTCCAGCGCGGGCCAGGGAACCTCTAAAAAACTCCATCGCCCCCTGTTTGAAGTATTTTGGACTTCGAGAAATCAATGAGTTATCATCAATTCCAGAACCTGATTAAGGGTTTTCAGAGATTCCTGAGGAATAAATCAGACCTTACCTAGTGTCATGTCCCACAAATACGCGCCGACAGACGTTCAAGCTTGGCGAAGATTGACTCGGCCGTCGCGACCCAGATGACGGGAGAAGAGGAGGTATTGTATTGTGCGATGACGCTCTCAATCGTCTGGACGAGTTGAGTGACGCTGTTGAATGAACCGCGCTTGATGGCCGGTTGGCCGATGAGGCCGAACCCGCGTTCCACCTGATTGAGCCGTGAGGCGGACGTCGGCGTGACGTGAAGATGGTCGCGCGGTCTTTTTGCAAGCCACGCCTGGACCTTCGGGTGCTTGTGGGTCGCATCGTTGTCGACGACGAGATGGATGTCGCGTTCGGGCGGCGTCTCGCGGTCAATGAGCCGCAGGACGGCGAGACATTCCTGATGGCGATGACGCTTGGAACATGTGCCGATCCCCTTGCCGGTCGCCACATCGAGGGCGGCGAACAGCGTCGTGGTTCCGTGTCGAACATCGTCATGGGTCTAGCCTTCGACAGAGCCCAGTCCCAGCGGCAGCGTGGGCTGGGTGCGATTGAGCGCCTGGATCTGGCTCTTCTCATCAACACACAACACCATCGCGTTGTCCGGGGGATTGAGAGAGAGGCCGGTCACGTCACGCACCTTCTCGATGAAAACCGGGTCGCTGGACAGCTTGAAGCTGTTGCTCAGATGGGGCTTGACCCCGAACCGGGAGAACCAGCGCTGCACGGTGCTCTTCGACACGCCCTGGGCCTGGGCCATCAGGCGCACGCTCCAAGCACTGGCGTTGTCGGGCTTTTTCTGCAAGGCGCGGTTGATGAGCTCCGCCACCTTGTCATCGTCATAGGTGCGAGGCCGTCCCGGGCGAAGGGCGTCATGCAGTCCCTGGACGCCGCGTTCAAGGAACCGGCGGCGCCATTTGCCCACCGCCGAGGGCGAGGCGGCCAGGTGCAAGGCCACCGCTGAATTGGTCAGTCCCGGCGCACAGGCCAGAACGATGCGGGCGCACTGTACCAAGCCATAGGGCATCGACGTGGACTGCGACATGGCGGTCAGGTGTTCGTGGTGCTCGCTGGTGAACACCAGCGGGGAAAGTTGGCGTCCGCGCGGCATCGTACGGCCTCCCGTTGCTCGTGAGGCCAATACTATAAATGCGCGTACTTGAGGGATACTACACTAGGGATTGTCTGAACAAGTTGGTTTTGGTACAATTGGTTTCTTGGTGACGGAGTGGAGTGCGAGCCCTGGAGCAAGCGACGTTTACGGAGCTGGAGCACGACCTGAAGACGCGTCGGACGCGGCGCGAGGTCTTTCTCGAGACGATGGACAACCTATTGAAAGATCACAGCTAGAGGCGCACCTCGAGCCGTTCGACCCGAAGGCCGTGCGCGGGCGGCGGCCCTATCCGCTGAGCGTGATGCTGCGGGTGCACTGCGTGCAGCTGTTCTACAATCTGAGCGACCCTGGGATGGAGGACCTGCTTTACGAGGTGGAGTCGGTACGGTGGTTTGTGGGGCTGCGCCTCTCGGGTGCGCTGCCTGACGAGACGACGATCCTGCATTTCCGCCACTTGCTGGAGACGCATGGTCTGGGTGAGACGCTGTTCGAGGAGATCAACGCGCATCTCGTCTCTCTCGGACACCGCTTGAGCAAGGGGACGATCGTGGACGCGAGTCTCATTGCCGCGCCGTCGTCGACGAAGAACCGCAAGGGCGAGCTGGCCCCGGAGATGCATCAGACGAAGAAGGGCAATCAGTGGCATTTCGGGATGAAGGCGCACATCGGGGTGGATGCGCAGTCGGGCTTGACACACAGCGTGGAGACGACGCCGGCGAATGTCTCGGATGTGGCGACGGCGCACGCGCTGTTGCACGGGGGCGAGGAGCAGGTGTGGGGTGACGCGGGCTATCAGGGGGTGGACAAGCGCGCGGAGAACCGGGACACGGACGTGGACTGGGAGGCGGCGGAGAGGCGCAAGGCGTCGGTTCGGGCCAGGGTGGAACATCCATTCCTGTATGTGAAGCGCCACTTCGGTTACGCGAAGGTGCGCTATCGGGGGCTGGCGAAGAACACGCAACGCATCGCCGTGCTGCTCGGGTTCACCAATCTGCTCATCGCGGGGCGCGGCGCCACCGCCTGACGTGGGGGGAGTCCGTCCGCAACCGCCGCAAGGCGGCGGGGACGGTCGGCTCGGGCATCTGAAATCTCCATTTCCTGGCGCGACAACACGTCCCCGATGGGCTCTGGCGTTTCATACACGGGCCACGCCACCCGTATACCCGGAAAAACGGGGTTGTTCAGACTTTCCCTAGTGTCCTGATCGAGAAGTTTATATGATTGACTCCAGAGGATGTGCTGGAGGAATGCTCTAATGAGCAGAGTGGCGGCAGCGATCACCTTGTCGGCATCGGAGCGGTGTGAGTTGGACGGTCTGGCTCGCCGTCGCAAGACGGCCCAAGGTTTGGCACGGCGGGCGCGGATCGTACTGGCGGCGGCCGATGGGCTGGAGAACAAGGCAATTGTGGAGCAGGTGGGTGCCGACGCGAACACGGTCGGCAAGTGGCGTCGGCGCTTTGCCGAGCATCGGCTCGACGGCCTCTACGACGAACCGCGCTCCGGGGCTCCGCGCACGATCGACGATCAGCGGATCGCCGAGATCGTCGGCCTCACCCTGGAAGAGACGCCGCCGGATGGCACGCACTGGAGCCTGCGTTCCATGGCCCGTGCCTCAGGATACGCGCCATCGACCATCCACCGCATCTGGCGGGCCTGCAGCCGCACCGCTCGGAGACCTTCAAGCTGTCGGCGGACCCGCTGTTCGTGGACAAGGTGCGCAACATCGTCGGCCTCTATCTCGACCCGCCTGAGCGGGTCCTCGTGTTGTGTGTGGACGAGAAGAGCCAGATCCAGGCGCTGGACCGCTCCCGTCCGCTTCTCCCCATGCGGCCCGGACAGGTCGAGCGGCGCACCCACGACTCCATGCGCCACGGCACCACCACGCTCTTCGCGGCCTTGGACATCGCCACTGGCAAGGTCATCGGGCAGTGCTTCCCGCGTCACCGCAGCCGGGAGGTCCTCAAGTTTCTGCGCACTCTCGAAACCCGGCTCCCCGACGACCTCGACGTCCATCTGGTGATGGACAATTACGCGACCCACAAGACATCTGCCGTCCAGCGTTGGCTGGCCGGCCATCCGCGCTGGCATGTTCACTTCACCCCGACCGGCGCCTCCTGGCTCAACCAGGTCGAGCGCTTCTTCGCCCTGCTGACCGAGAAACAGATCCGGCGCGGGATCCATCGGTCGACGCAGGAACTCGAACAGGCCATTCGGAACTAGATAGTGTCGTCACGAAATACCAGCCCAGAGCGCCAGACACCGAATCTGCACCGCGGCGAGGAACGATGCGGCATTCTTGGCGTATCGCGTGGCAATCCCACGCCAGCGCTTGAGCCACAGAAACGCGTTCTCCACCAAATGCCGGTGCCGGTAGAGATGGACATCATACGCTCTGGGGTGCTTGCGGTTGTGCTTCGGCGGAACCACTGGAATAACTTCATGCTCCTCACAATAAGACAGGATGGCATTCGTGTCATAGGCCTTGTCCGCCAACAAGGACTCGGCATCTATCCCTTCAATCAGCTCGACCGCTTGACTGCAATCTGCTGCCGTCCCCTCGCTCACCGACACCCGCACCGGCATCCCATGCGCGTCCACAGCCAGATGCAGCTTCGTGTTCAGCCCCCTTTTGTGCGACCCATCGCCTGATTGCCACCGATCGCACCGCTCGCATGGGGATGTACCTTGAGATGACTGGCATCAATCATCAGCCACTCATCGTCCGGCTCATCCACCAGATGCTCTAGCAACGCCCCCCAGAGCCCCTTGTCCCGCCAGCGACAGAACCGACGATGGGTATTTTTCCAGTCTCCATAGTCTGGCGGCACATCACGCCAGGGAGCGCCGGTACGCAGAATCCAGAAGACAGCATTAATGAACCGTCGATTATCCTGTGCCACCCCACCCCAACTTCCCGCTCGACCAGGCAGATGAGGCTCCAGCAACAGCCAGACCCTGTCCGAAATGTCGTGACGCCGATGAGCCAATCCCATGAGTCGCCTCCAAGAACCATTGAGTGAGTTCGACAGATAGGACAGATGAACATCACTCATGACGACACTATCTACATCAACACCGTCAACGCCGACCCGTGACCCTTCCGATGGACCAAATCCGCCGACAACATCCTGGCCACAATCAAACGCTTCTGCCTGCGTACCCTCGACACCGCAGAACGGCAGAGGAAAATCATCAAAACTTCAGAATCGGGACACTAGTTCCGGGAGGACATTCGAGAGAAAAATCGCGAAGTGCACACCGATACTGGTATGTCTGCAGATCATCTTCCGGAATTCGTGATGGTGCTACCGACGCTTCTGGATGTCGCCAAGAGCATCGGATCCGACAAGTCCGACGAGGTGTGGCCCGAGGATCGCATCAAGGACCACCCGATGCAGGGTTCCCGGGAAACAGGACGCCACGAGATCGTGAGCGACTTGCATGCCCTTATCCCATCCTGGTGGGACAGATCGTGAATCTTCTTGTCCAAGCCGCCGACAATCCCCGATCTTCGAGGACCCCCACGCGCTACGCTGCCATTGGAGTGTTTCTTCACCCGGACGGCCGCGGGAATTTCCCAGATCAGGTCTTTCCAACATTCTCCAGAACGGTTCTTCGAGCCTGGCATTTTCACGAGGCGGACCTGAATTGGCCAACAGCGCGGTCATACCCTCATGGACTGTTCAATCCGCCAACCGGTCCCCTCCCCGCAGGCGCTGTCCGATTGCCCATAGCGCGAACAACGGCTTGTGAGGAACCCGTCCGCCCCTATACCTTCCAGACGACAAGGTTCCGGAAACCCTTGAGCAAGTCTTCAGTATCGGTTGAATCAGGCGGAGATACAACATCCTCCGCTTCACGGCTATCCCATACTAACTTTGAGTGCCGGGCGAGCGGTGCCTTGACAACGTCATTTTCACAAATTGATCCGTGAACGAGGTGAATCGCTGGAGAAAACGAGCCTTTCTGTCTTTTTGGGCAAGAATTCATATCACCAAACTTTTGTCATGGACTCACTGTTTACAGCGTGTTACAGCGTGGGATCGTCGTGGATCGTGAACTAGGCCCTATTTTGTTCGAATCCGATTTTCGCGTTATTCCTGTCAGGGAGACTCCGTGTGGAAAGCGCCACTCTTTATCGGATTGCGCTCGGCGGCGGCGTTCGTCCCGACGAGTGGCAGGTCGAGCTGATGACCGGGCCCTGGCCGCAGGTTCTCGTTGCGCCGACGGGTTCCGGCAAGACAGCGGCTGTGACGCTCGGTTGGGCCGCACACCGTCTGCGGAATCCCGACACGACGCCACGCCGCCTCGTCTGGTGTCTGCCGATGCGGACGCTGGTCGAGCAAACCGCGGATGCCATCGAGGCATGGTTCGACAAGCTGGCGGTCGAAGTGGACGGTGCGGGCCGACTCCCCGGGCCCGAGGATGTGCACGTGCTCATGGGCGGCGTGGAGGCGCGCAAATGGCTGGAGACGCCGGAGCGTCCGGCCGTACTCGTGGGCACCCAGGACATGCTTCTGAGCCGCGCTCTGATGCGCGGTTACGGCTCATCCCGCGCCGTCTGGCCGATGGAATTTGCCCTTCTGCACGAGGATGCGCAATGGGTGTTCGACGAAGTGCAACTCATGGGCGCGGGCCGCGCGACCTCCACGCAGCTTGAGGCGTTCCGCAACGCGGACGCCGGTCGCGCCCGGCGCGAGGGTCGCTCCGCAGGATTTCCGGCGCGCAGCCTTTGGATATCGGCGACGCTGGACCCACGATGGCTCGCCACCGTGGATCATCCCGAACCGCCGCCCTCAGCGGTCGTCAGAGTCGATCCCGCCGCCGCGCCCGACGGTAGGCTTGCGCGCCTCTCGCACGCTTCCAAGCGACTGATTCGTTCCCCGATAGCGCCGGTATCGCCAAAAAAAGCTGATCTCGCCACTTATATCGAGAGGCTCGCGGAGGCGATTCCGGACGCGCACCGCCCCGGATCCATGACGCTCGTGATCGTCAACCGCGTGGACCGCGCTCAGGCCCTTCACAAAGCGCTCGACAAGATGCTGTCGAAGAAGGCGGGGTCGCGGGCGCCGGGCCTGGCTCTCGTCCATTCCCGCTTCCGCCCCGCCGACCGTCAACGGGAAATGGACAAAGTACTGGCGGCACGCGACGTCGACCCGAACGGTATCGTCGTCGTCGCCACCCAGGCGGTCGAAGCGGGCATGGACATGTCGGCGGCAGTGATGTTCACGGAGCTGGCCCCCTGGTCGTCGATGGTCCAACGCTTCGGGCGTGCGAACCGCTACGCGAAGTGTCCCGATGGCGCACAGGTGCACTGGATCGACCTGCTCCAGCCAGCGACCAACGGTACGGTATCGGACACTGGTGCGAATGAACTCGCGCTTCCCTACACCACCGCGGACCTGAATTCCGCCCGGGAACTGTTGTCGAGCCCACAGTTTACCGATGTTGCGCCAGCGCACCTTCCACCGCCCGACGACATTGAACGATCGGTTCGCGTCATCCGTCGCAAGGACTTCAACGATCTCTTCGACACCGATCCGGATCTGACCGGCTTCGATGTCGATATCTCGCCTTACATCCGCGACGCCGACGATACCGATATCCGCGTCTTCTGGCGAGATGGCTCAGCCGCCGCGCCGGACGATCCGCCGAAACCCCGCCGGGACGAATTATGCGCAGTGTCGATCGGCGCCGCCACAGAGTGGATCAAGGCTCTTCGAAGGAAAGGAGGCGATTCCGTATTCCAGCGCGATCCGCAATGGCGCCGCCGGGACGGCGGAACAGGAGTGGCACCGCCGGGATGGACGCCTTTCCGAGACAGTCCGTGGCCAGGACTTGTGCTGCTCGCAGACCGGAAGGCCGGAGGTTATCGCGAGACTGTCGGCTTCACCGGCGACCTGAAAGACATACCCGAGCCAGTCGCCGATCCAGATACAGCAGTCGACGCGAACACGGCGCCGGACGAAACGGATGGACATGACGAGGATTCGTTGAGCCAGGTCGGGGCGATCGTGCCGCTTGCCGATCATCTTCGGCACGTCGCGGCGGAAGCGGAATCGCTGTGTGATGCGCTCGACATGAGGAGTAGCGATCGCGCCGCCATTCTGCGCGCCGCGCGTTGGCACGATCTGGGCAAGGCGCACGAAGTCTTCCAGGACACGATGCGCCGCGGGCTCGGCGGGCAAGACGCCCTGCCCAGCGCGCCGCTTGCAAAGACGATCGGAAAATCCCGGCACAAAAGAGCGTATTTCCGGCACGAACTCGCCTCCGCACTGGCGTTTCTTGCCCATGAAGGTTGGTCGCGGGATGCCGACCTGGTCGCCTATCTGATCGCCGCTCACCACGGAAAGGTGCGGTTGAACCTGCGCGCGCTACCCAAAGAGACGGCGCCGACCGGCGCCGACCGCGTCAACGCGCGGTTCGCACGCGGCATTTGGGATGGCGACGAATTGCTGCCGTTCGATCTCGAATGCGGCGAGCGCTGGGAAGGCGGCCGCCTTTCGCTCTCCATCATGGAGTTGGGTTGGGATGAATTCAGTCGCGAGAGTTGGACGGAACGCACACGCGAATTGCTCGCGCGGGCAGGACCATTCCGCCTCGCGTGGCTGGAAACGCTCCCGCGGATCGCCGACTGGCGGGCCTCCGCGAACGAACGGCGGAGAGCCTGTTCATGACCGGTGAAATGCTCACGCTGGACGGTTGCACGCCAACGCCGCTTGCATCCTATCTCAAGGCGCTCGGCGTACTGCGCCTGATTTCCTCGCCAGCGAATCATGTCTCCGGCGTGGCGGCAGACCCGTACGCACGCGGCTGGTGGGAGAACGAACGCTTCCACCTGCGCACGACGACGAGCCGCAACGCCCTTGCGCGCTTTTTCCTCCACGACTACGCGCCGAGCCCGATCATCGCGCCATGGAATGGACGAGCCGGTTTCTTGGAGGGCGACACCGGCGAGACATCGAATCGCGCTGGCGCCGTGCTCATGAACAAAATCGGGGCGAGCACATGCCATCGGCTCAAGAGTATGCAAGATACCATCCGCTTACTCCGCAATAGTCATCGCCTTCAAAAATATAATGGCCTGCGCGCAAAGGCGAAAGCGCTGAAAGATAGATCGAAGAAACTCACAGGCGACGCGAAGAAGGTCAACGACACGGAGCAGCGTCGTGTCGAAAAGGAAGCACAGACACTCAAGAGTCTATTGTTGCCGAGCCTGCGATCCGAGACGGAGCAGCATCATGTCTCCTACATTGATGCGTGCTATGTCCTCGCGGCGGACGAAGCGGCAGCGCCAATCCTTGGATCGGGCGGCAACGATGGCAGTCGCGACTTCGGCGTCAACTTCGCAAAACATATCGAGGACTTGATCGACTTCGAAAACGGCGGACCGGTGGAGACCGCGGGTACCGAACTTGATTCCGCGCTGTTCGACATCGGCTACCGCGCCGACAGGCATGGTTCCATGGGCCAGTTCAGTCCAGGGCAAAGTGGTCCGAATGCAACCACCGGATATGTCGGGCGTAACCCGCTCAATTCTTGGGACGTCGTCCTGGCAATGGAAGGTACCTTGGTATTTGCAGGAGCCCTCTCTCGACGCTGGGGAGCAGCGGGCGGCAGCCGGGGCGCTTTCCCGTTCACGTTCGATCCGAGCAATGCAGGCGCAGGCAGTTTGTCGTCGGAGGATCCGAACCGACCTCGCGGCGAGGTCTGGACTCCACTCTGGTCCAAGCCGGCAGCGCCCGCCGAGATCGAAGCCATCTTCGCGGAAGGGCGCCTCACTGTCGGGCAACGCACTGCGAGAACCGGTCTGGACGCGGCCCGTTCCGTCGCGCGCCTCGGTGTTTCGCGAGGCATAGAAGGCTTCGAGCGGTATTCGATCATCCAGCCCGACAGCAAGATGCCTTACCAGGCCACTCCGCTCGGCCGCTTCGATGCTCCCGACCAACCTCGCCGCGACCTGACAGCAGACCTGGAAGCCGGCGACTGGTTGGAACGTGGACGGTCGGTTGGCAACCGGAAGACTTCGCCTGCTCATGCTCGGCAAGCCATGCGTCGATTCGAGGACGCGTTGTTCCAAATGGCATCACCAAATCGCAGGCGCGACGGAATACAAAAAGCGCTGACAGCGCTCGGCAGCTTTGTTGGCTGGCTGGCGACCAACAAAAAGATCCGCGGGGACTTGGCGCCGCCGCCGCCGCTGTCGCCCCACTGGCTCCGGGAAGCCGATGACGGCAGCGCGGAGTTCCGTATTGCCGCCGCGCTCGCAGGACTCGGATTGCCCGCGCCGGTACATCCCGCAAGCACCGAATCCGGGGCGGCCTCGGACGGCGGTGGTCGGCCTGAGGCAGTCAGCAGTCCCCTGGCAGCCGAAACGCCGTCAGGCGAGACAGCGCGAATGCGGTCCTGCGCTCCCCCGCCGATGGCCGCCCATCTTGCACCGCTCGACGAGAAGCGTTTCCATGATCGAGGGCGCCTCGGCAACCACCGTGCCTGGTCCGATGGCGATGCGCCGCCCACAGTCGTCTGGGGAGCCGGTCCGCTCGTCCCGAACATGATCGCCGTGCTGGGACGGCGACTGGTGGAAGCGCCGATACGCGGGCTTGAAGAAAAACCGCTTGCCGGCGCCTTCGGCGCACGGCTCACCGATGTGGCCGCGTTTCTCTTCGGCAACTTCGACGATGCGCGATGCGCGGCCCTGCTCGCCGGTCTCGTGTGGGCACGCCCGATACGCCTTCGCTCCATGGGCGCGCAACCAGGCGCTTCGCCGGTTCCGTTCGCCTACGCGGCCCTTAAACCCATCTTCACGCCGGACGCCACTCTCCGGAGCGCGGTGTCCGGTACGGCGCGAATGCCGATCCCACCGGGACTTGTCGCGCGTCTGCGCGCTGGCGGCGGCAGCCGCGACGGGCGAGCAGCCGACGCCGCGGTGCGCATGGCCCTGGCCCGCGCCCACGCCTCCGGCCTGCCGACGCGTTTTAGAGCGTCGCGAACAACTACGGCCGGAAGCAGCCGCATGGGCGCCGGCGTCGCGGCCGACCGGCTTGCTGCGGCGCTTCTGATCCCGATCAGTGATTGGGCACTGAAGACCCTGATAAGACGTGCCTATCCGGGCGCTTTGCCCGAGGACGACGATGTAGCGACGGAGGAAATGACGAATGAGACTTGATCTTACCCCCATCGACGGCGCCCCCCGCCTTCTCATCGAGGCCGCGCTCAAACCGGTCCAGGGTACAAGGTTTCAGCCGACGGGTTTCCCCAATCTCGGGCACGCCGTCTACGATTCGCCCGATGGACGGGGACGCATGGTGCTTGTGGAAAGCGCGCAGTCGATGGCGAACCGCATGGAAGCGGTTTGCTGGGACGACGTCGCGGACGACTGGGTCGCTCCGCTCGGAGGCTTGCCTGTCGTGAAGGTGGTGGACGGCAAGGGCGCACCCCTGACCAATTCCGTTCTCGATGCCCATCGCCTCAACTCGCCCTACATCCTTGAGGGTAAGGACAAGACGGTCGTCGATATACTGAAAGAGCGGCTCGCCGCTATGGAAGTCGGGCGGGTTGACTTGCGCGAGCTGGCCAGGGTGCTTCTGGAGTTCGACGCCAACGCCCTGCTCCACGGGGTGTTTTTCGCCAAGAAGGACCTTGCGGGCGGGCGGTTGCGTCTGCCGAGATCGCTCTCCGCCTTCGTCGAGGCCGAGAACGCAGAGGTGGCTGCGAGCGGCGGCGTGAAGAACGACAATGTGAACCCCTCCGGTGACGCGGCCAGAGGTTTCGGCAACGTACCGTTCGCACGGGACGAGTGGGTCGCAGAGAAGATCACCGCCTATTTCAATCTCGACTTGCGGCAGATCCGCGCCTTCGGCCTGGGCGGCGATGTCGAGCGGCTTCTTATTGTGTTCGCGCTCTTCAAGATCCGGAAGTTCCTCGCGGAGGGGTTGCGGTTGCGCACCGCCTGCGATCTCGATGTGAGCGAAGTCGCGGTCATCCGGCCCGAAAGCTTCGACATCCCGCCCCTCGACGAGATCGAAGCGGAGCTCCCTGATCTGATCGAGGCCGTCGGCGCGAAAAGGCTCTTCGGCGAAAGCCGCGTTCTCACCGTTCAGTACGAAAAGTGAGCGCATGTTCGCGCTCGCTTTCCGCTTCACCGTCGGTCGCTACCACGCAACGCCGTGGGGCCGCAACGTCAACGAGGCCGACATTGCCTGGCCGCCGGAACCGTGGCGCCTGCTGCGCGCTTTGATCGCTGCCTGGCGGCGCAAGGGAAATCGTGCGCGCTGGTCCGAAGACGACCTCACGCAACTGATCGACGCGCTTGCCGGGTCGCTGCCTGAGTACAGCCTACCCGCCGGCGCGATCCATGCCCACACGCGCCACTACATGCCGATCGGAGAGATCGACAAGGGACGGCCGAAGACGACGCTTGTCTTCGACGCTTTCGTTCGATTGCCCGGCGGCGCATCTCTGGTCGCCGCGTGGCCGCGCGTGACGCTCCAACCTGAGTCGTTCGGCTTCGCCGCAGACCTCGCGTGCACCATCGGTTATCTTGGCCGGGCGGAGAGCTGGACCGAGTGCGAAGCGCTCGCCGATTGGAATGGCGAGGTGAATTGCCGACCGCTCGACGCGGGCGGCGAGGGCAATCCCGTAACGCTCCTTGCGCCGCTCGGCCCGGACGCCTACTCGGCCGAGCGTCTGCGGATCGTGGACGACATGAAGCAGAAAATGCGCAGAAACGCCAAGAATACGCCGACGGAGACCTCGTTGAACAAGAAGATCGACAAGGAATTGCGTAGCAACGCTTCGAGAGCGCACACGCTGCCAGAGCGTCTCGTCGATGCGCTCGCGCTCGACACCGCAGATTATCAGGACCGCGGCTGGAGTCGCCCACCGGCGGCCCGTGAAGTGGTCTACTGGCGCGCGCCGGAAGTCGGCCCGGTAGTGGCACCGCGGCTTCCGGCCCGACGCCAAGCGTCCCCAACCGAAAGCGATATGCCCACCGTCGCCCGATTCCTGCTGGCCGGCCGGCCGCTTCCCCGCGTCGAGGACACAGTCAAAATCGGCGAACTAATGCGCCGGGCGGCGCTGGCGAAATTCGGCTGGCAGGCAGATGAAGCGACAGGGCGTTCTTTTCCGCAGGCACCGCCGGAGATCTCGGGCCGCGACGCCGCCGGGAAACCTTTGCGGGATCCTTTGCACACGCACGCCTTCTGGTTGCCGGAAGACGCCGACGGCGACGGATGGATCGACCATGTATCGGTATTCGTTGCCAGCGGCATGAATAGGGATGTTCGAGCCAAACTCGACCGCATTACCCGCCTTTGGCTTGCGCCAACGCAAGGGCGCGAGGCGGACGACGACTCAGACCCCGGCACCGTGAAGGAATGGCGGCTGGCGCTGGAGGGATTCGGCGCACCGGCCGATTTTGCCGGCGGCGCCCGCATTTTCGGCCATTCCCGCCGATGGCGAAGCGTCACGCCGTTCCTAGCGTCGGGGCATCTGAAGGCAATCGGCTACCCAGGCGAAGTGCGGCGGTTGCTGCAACGCCGCGGAGTGGATGCAGCCGATGTCGAGGTCGGCGAGTGCCCCGACCTGTCCGTCGGCGGAACCCCTCGACGCGCCATCCACTTCCACCGCTTCCGCTCCCGAGGCCGGGAGGCGCAGCCTGACACGGCCGGCGCTCTGCTCGACATCGTGCTGCCAAAGGTGATTCAAGGTCCCTTGGCCATTGGATATGGGAGCCACTTCGGTCTGGGGCTCTTCGCGGCCGCGCTTCATGACGAAGATCGCGCTTGAGGCGCTACGCGGCGATTGGATGCTTCAGGGGGTCGTCTCGCGCCACCGAGTGAATCCGAACAGATGGATGTCCGGAAGCGTCGGGCGGTCGAGGGGCTGTCCGAGGTTTTCTCGAATGGAGGCGAGCGTCGGGTGCGTGATCGGCAAGTGGCCCGGCTTCCACGGCACCAAGAGGCCACCCTCGGCACTTGACGCCAGGACGACGCTGACCGAGGATTACCGATGCGCGACACCCTATAGCGCTTCCTGGTCGAAATAGTCTTTAGAACCTCTTGCAAAATCCCTGACCCCAGGGTCCGATGATCCCGGACCGGTCGGTTGATCCCGATCACCTCTGCGCCTGGAGGTCGGAATCCGTGGATTCGCGGTGTCTCATCGGAGACGACGAGAACAAACGGAAAACATTTCGGACATCAGGACACGCCTCTCCGGGCCCCTCTCTTCGAGAGGGCCGCGACCGGTCGGAATGCGTTGTCGGAGCGCGCTATGGGGCGGCGAGACGTATCAACTGGTCAGCCGCTAGGGCCAGGATGCCGAACATGAGATGGCAGGCGACCCTGGAATATCCACGGACGCGGACATGGCGCCCGCCACACTCATCCTTGAGGCGGGCGTTGGTCCTCTCGACACCGGACCGGATCCGGACCCGCACGGTCTCGGGATCGACATGGCCTATTGCACGCCGGGCCCGGGCCTCCCGGTCTCGCGCCTCCTTGAGGTCCTTGTCCCGGCGCGGATTGACATCGATGATCGGCACATGGCCAAGCCGTTCGCTCATCTGGTAGATCTCCCTGGCATCATAGGCCGCGTCCATGAGATCGTAGAGATTGGTCACACGCCCGGCGGTCATCATCGCCAGCGGGATCGCGACCGGGCTGTCATGGACGGATGCCGAGGTGAGAACGGTCCTCAGCGGCACACCCCGCAGTCTGCTGTGTCGATAGGCAGCTTGTCACCGCGCCAGGCCTCCAGGACCCCCTTGGCATTCTTCTTTGCCCCGTGATCGCAGACCTTCGGCAGCGCGTCGAGCATCTCATCGAGATCCATCCCGTTCGCTTGCTGTTCGAGACGCCCAGGCTCCTTCGTCCTCTCCTCGCCCTTGCGGGGCCGGCCGCGCTTGCGGTTCGGCGTCCTGGCCTTCGGCGTCGGGGCCGGCGTCTCCCGGGCCTCGATGGCCGTCGAGTCCCGCGACACGTGGCCGATGAGCGCATCGCCCAGTGTCTCTGCAACCAGAGCCGCGTGCATCCTCTCCGGAAGACGGGACTGCGACCATTCGGCAAACGCCCGCGAAAACGTCGCTTCACGCGGGATCTCCGCGACACGCGACCAGCCGCACAGCCGGCGCAACGTCGGGTCCACCTTGAGCCTGTCGATCAGGTGGCGGGTCGTCGGCAGATCCCACACCGCCTTGGCGATGAAGCCACGGGCCAGCGCCCGGCGATCCTCCCGGGGCCGACCCGGACCGGTCCACACCTCATCGACGAAGCCCTCCACCTTGACGAGATCGAGAGCTGTCACGAAACGCTTGTGCGTCTCGAGGAGAGGACCGACCGCCTCGGCCAAGGCAGGGAAAAGGTCCCCTTGAAATCGGTGCCACATGTCGGATAGGGTCGAGCCAAGGGTCATCGGGGTCACTTCCTCGGTATCTTGTTGTTGTGGAAACACAACATACCACGAGGTGGCCCCGAAACCCAAGCCCTCGACAACAAAATCAGCCTCGACAAGGCAAAAAACTGCTCGGTTCGGCAGTTTTGCAAGAGGTTCCATATAAAAGCGTTTATGGCACTACATCAGGTATCTCAACCATCTATCAATCACTTGCGTCCAAAATTGGCCAAATACAACGCGCGAAGCGGCCAATCAGCGCTCACAATGTCAAAAATGGGTTAGGGTGGCCATTGCCACTGCCGATCTCGACAGTCCCGACACGATCAGTCTGCACGACCTCACCAACATCCACGACACCGGCCGTCACAATGACGGGCTGCGGCGCTTCGGGCGCCCGAAACAGAAGTGCAACGACGGCCTCCTGGTGACCCTCGCCCCGATGCTCGACAGCGCCGGCTTTCCACGCTGCTGCGAGATCCTGCCCGGCAACCTGTCCGAGCCGGAAACCCTCGAGACGGGCCGCCGGCGCCGATGATCATGGATGCCGGCATCGCGAGCGCAGCCATGACTGGATCTGTGTCCACCAGCGCGCCCGACCTACATCGCCGACCTCGACCTCACGACAATACTAGCCACGAGGGTCGGGCCTGGCGCCTGGAAACCCTGAACGACGAAGCGCGCCTCTCTGTAGTGAGCGAAGGCAAGACACTCACCGAGGACGATATCCTCGACGCCAAGCGCACGACCTTCGATGTCGAACTGACCCGCCTCGAGGGCCTCGCCATCCCCGGGCGGACGAAACGCGACGACAGGATCCAGCAGAAGATCGACCGCCTGCGCCAGGAGTCTCCAGGGTCTCGCATCACGATGACATCCGGGTCGAGACGGGCGATGGCAACACCGCACACGCCGTCATCGTCATCCGCAAGGACAGCGACGAGGCCGCCGACCATGGTACCGGCGCCTGTGTCCTGCACTCCAGCCATACCGACCGGGACGCCGAAACCCTGCTGCGGACATTGTGGACATTGACCGAAATCGAGACCATCGTCCGGTCTCTCAAGTCGGAGCTCGGCCTGCGCCCGATCTGGCATCAGAAGGACGACCGCATCGCGGTACACCTGTTCGTCGCCTTTCACGCCGTGCGCCTGCTCCGCACCTGCCTCAAGGCCGCCGGCATCACCCTCAGCCGGGACTCGATGCGCAACCGCCTGCACACCCGGTTACGCATTACCACCACGATCTGCCGGACCGACCGATCGACAATCGACAATCGTCAACCGACAGGACGTGCGGCCCCATCCCGAAGTCGCGCGGATCGCCCGCGCCGGGGGTCTGAAGCCACAACTGTACCGCTGGAGAATTCCCCTGACAAAATAACAAAAATTGTCAAAACATGGGGCCATGTGCGCCGGAACGAAAATTATTTTTATGCAGAGAGCTTCTTGCAAAATTGCCGGCCCGACCGGTTTTTTGCCTTGTCGAGGCTGATTTTGTTGTCGAGGGCCTGGGTTTCGGGGCCACCTCGTGGTATGTTGTGTTTCCACAACAACAAGATACCGAGGAGGTGACCCCGATGACCCTTGGCTCGACCCTATCCGATCTCTGGCGCCGATTTCAAGGGGACCTTTTCCCTGCGTTGGCCGAGGCGGTCGGTCCTCTCCTGGAGACGCACAAGCGTTTCGTGACAGCTCTCGATCTCGTCAAGGTGGAGGGCTTCGTCGATGGGGTGTGGACCGGTCCGGGTCGGCCCCGGGAGGATCGCCAGGCGCTGGCCCGTGGCTTCATCGCCAAGGCGGTATGGGATCTGCCGACGACCCGCCACCTGATCGACAGGCTCAAGGTGGACCCGACGTTGCGCCGACTGTGCGGCTGGTCGCGTGTCGCGAAGATCCCGAGTGAAGCGACGTTTTCGCGGGCGTTTGCCGAATTTTCGCAGTCCCGTCTTCCGGAGAGGATGCACGCGGCTCTGGTTGCAGAGACACTGGGCGATGCGCTCATCGGCCACGTGTCGAGGGACTCGACGGCCATCGAGGCCCGGGAGACGCCGGCCCCGAAGCCGAAGGCCAGGACGCCGAACCGCAAGCGCGGCCGGCCCCGCAAGGGCGAGGAGAGGACGAAGGAGCCTGGGCGTCTCGAACAGCAAGCGAACGGGATGGATCTCGATGAGATGCTCGACGCGCTGCCGAAGGTCTGCGATCACGGGGCAAAGAAGAATGCCAAAGGGGTCATGGAGGCTTGGCGCGGTTACAAGCTGCATATCGACACAGCAGACTGCGGGGTGCCGCTGAGTACCGTCCTCACCTCGGCATCCGTCCATGACAGCTAGGTCGCGGTCCCGCTGGCGATGATGACCGCCGGGCGTGTGACCAATCTCTACGATCTCATGGACGCGGCCTATGATGCCAGAGAGATCTACCAGATGAGCGAACGGCTTGGCCATGTGCCGATCATCGATGTCAATCCACGCCGGGACAAGGACCTCAAGGAGGAGCGAGACCGGGAGGCCCGGGCCCGGCGTGCAATAGGCCATGTCGATCCCGAGACCGTGCGGTTCCGGATCCGGTCCGGTGTCGAGAGGACCAACGCCCGCCTCAAGGATGAGTGTGGCGGGCGCCATGTCCGCGTCCGTGGATATTCCAAGGTCGCCTGCCATCTCATGTTCGGCATCCTGGCCCTGGCGGCTGACCCGTTGATACGTCTCGCCGCCCCATAGCGCGGCTCCGACAACGCATACCGACCCTTCGCGGCCCTCTCGAAGAGAGGGACCCGGAGAGGCGTGTCCCGATGTCCGCAAAGGTCCCTGTTTGTTCTCATCGTCTCTGATGAGACACCGCGAATCCATGGATTCCGACCTCCAGGTGCAGAGGTGACCGGAAGCAACCGACCGACCCGGGCTCACCGGACCCTGGGGACAGGAATTTTGCAAGAGGTTCCAGAATCAATGCGTATGGCGAACCTCAAACCAAAGTGCCAACTTGGATTGGGATTCTGTTTGCCGGGTGGCCTGGCCGTTCACGGACGGTGCTTTCCACTTAGAGTTATGCGCGGCACGGCCGGGGTTTCAACCGCTGCCGATGATACCGTTTCCCGACGGAGCGCTGAGCTCATGATCTTGATTGAGACGACGCCATGTCGACTCCCCGTCTGACGCGATCCCAAGGATATCCACGGCAATTTCGTTCTGATCTTGGTCTGCGGCTCGCGCCACTCAGTTTGGGGCCGTAGCCTTTGTTGGCATTCTTGCAGCGGCTGTGCGCCGGATTCAGCCGGCATCGTGCCGCCCCGGAGGGCCCTCTTGGACGCGAGTGCCGAGCACGGCATTCATCCGGGCATAAGGGCTCGCCCCGGCGTGCCGGGGGTTGGCGATGGACGCGGCTCGCAGGGGGCGGTCAGCCGGGCGCGGGCCGGCGTTCGCCGTCATCTTGAGCAAGTCGAGGCCGCGACGCGGTTTCCTGGCCAGATTGCGCATGGTCTCGGCGACGGCGAGCCGGCGTCCCTTGAAGAGGCCGATGGCGGCGCGTCGCGGCAGGGTCATGTTCTCCGAACCGTGGCCTGACCGGATGCGGCTTCGGTCCTCCTCGAAGCTCCAGTCGAGGATGTGATGCGTCGCCTCGATGGTCCAGTGCCCGCGATTGAGGGTGAGCCGGCGTTCCGGCGATGCGGCCGGCGCACTCAGCCTGGTGACGCCGCAAGCCGTCTCGCAGCGCTGCTTGCCGGACTTGACCTCGACGGTTTCACGGCGCGCGCCCGGAGATGGTCTCGTTGAGAGTGAGCCGGATGTCGTCGAGCCGGGTCGGCGGGTTTCCCGTGACGGTGAACAGGTGGTGCGCGCCGCAGTAGAGCCGACAGGAGGCTAGCGCGCTGTCGCCCGAGCCGTGGGCCAGGACCTGAGCGCGGCGTCGCGCCGGGCCGGATCGACCCGGATCAGCAGGCTGCGTATTGCCGACAGGCCGGGCGGACGGTCCCGGCCGTCGCGGCGGCGCACGCGGAAGCGTTGCAGTCCCCTGAGGCTGAGTCGTCGAGCCAGTCGCCGGTCGCCTTGTAGCCGCGCATGCCGCACAGCGTCGCGGCGGCGGCGATCGTCGATGCCCAGGAAGATCGCGGGGAGGGATCGCATCTGTGCGGTGCTCAGCGTCATCTTCGGCACTCCATGTCGCAGGCGGGGGTCGAGATCGACGGCCCCAAGCCGGGCCCGCGCGCCGGCACAGGGGATGAAGGAACACGAGCCCGGGCCTCGCGTGCGCGCTGTCGCCGGCCCCACCGCAGGCGAAGCCGCGAGTGCGCCAGATCTCGATCCAGTTGGCGGCGCGGTAGACGGTGCCCCGGAAGAGCTCGGGGGCGACGAAGGGCTCCGCCAGAAGCACGTCGTGACCGAAGCAAGCAAGCCAGTCGCTGACCAGACGGCGCGTGCACAGCGAGAGCACGCGCGAGCCGAGGTTGCGCTCACCGCCGGGGAGGATCAGAAAGCGTGCGTTGGTGGTGACCAGATGAAGACGGCCGAACGGACCGCCGCGGTCCCAGCCGATCCAGTGATCACGCGCCCCACACTTCAGCGCCGGCGCCGAGAACACCGCCAGCGCCAGCCAGCACCCTCGATGATCGCGACATAGCGCACGGTCTCGCCCATCCCCGGCACCGCGCCAAAGTAGGGGTGTGTCTGCATCAAGTCGCGGAAGCGGCCCTCGTCCGCCGCCGCCACGATGACGATGGCCACCTCCGATAAAACCGACACGGCTTCCCCGTCCCCACAGCTGCCGCGCGGCAGGCATATCAAGACACGGGAAGGACGTCCACTATTTCACGCAACGCGCTGGCAGGGCCGGTGAACGATCGAAATACAAATCCGCCCTGGCACCCTGCCCATCAGTCATTTTCCCTCTGTGCGTATTGCTTGTAGAATGGACTTTTGGGGTCATTGTCCATGAACCGTTCCATCGTCCGTGTTCCGATGGCGAGGCGGGTATACCCTTCCCGGACGATCTGATGGCCAGGCGGCGCGTCGGCCTTGCGGTTGAGATATCCCCCAAGCCTTGCGATCAGCATGACCGCGCGGCCGAGGGACAGGGGCGTGTGTTCGGCCCGGTCCGCTGCGGTGCCGTTGTGGCTTATGGCATCGTCGTGCAGCAGGTTGATTTCGGTTTCGGACAGCTTGGCTGCGGCCGGCCGTTCCGGGGTCTCGCGTCCGATCAGGGTCAGGGTCGCGAGCCGCCAGGCGATGACGGCGTTGATGGTTACGGCGCGCTTGACCCTGGTTCAGCTGCGCGAGGACGCCGCCCCGAGCGGGGGGCGAGAGGATCGGATGGCTGCTGATCACGACACTGCCGGTCGGTACCGTCAAACAGGCGCAGGAGGTCGCCAATCTGTACGCGCTGCGCTGGCGCATCAAGGAGTATCACAGGATTCTGAGTGTCTGAATCATAATGATATTAATTAGGGCCTGTTGATCTTTCGTACGACTGAGTTAAGGGATGGCATGAAGGGCCGTTAAAATTGGTTTCGCCAGAAACAACCCATTTAGTGAGCCATTCATGCCAGGAACGATGCTATCAGAGAGAGACTGGGACCGGCTTTCTCAGCTGCTGCAGCGTCCCGGACGGGTTTACAACACGTCCGAGCACCGGCGCACGCTCGAAGGGCTCCTGTATCGCATGCGCACGGGGTGTCCGTGGCGAGACCTTCCGGGCGAGTTCGGCCATTGGAACACGGTGTTTCGCCGCGTCAACCTTTGGTCGAGTCAAGGCGTTTGGGCTGGGGTTTTCACAGCCTTATCGTTCGATAGCGACACCGAGTGGTTGTGTATCGCCCCCAGCATCGTGCGCGCGCATCAACACAGTCACGGGGTACGCGGTCGTACCGAGGAAGCCATCGGGTGCAGTCGTGGCGGTGCCTCCACGAAAATCCCTATCGCTGTCGACAGCTCCGGCCTGCCAGTGCACTACGAGCTGTCTGGCGGGCCGGTGCACGAGATGAGCTGCGCCCCGGACACTGCGCGATGGTGCGCCGAGCGCCGCGCACGTCATTGCCGACAAAGGCTACGACAGCAACGCGATACGTGAGCACATCGAAGCCCAAGGCGCGGTGTCGGTCATCCCTCGGCGAAGCAACCGCGCGATGGGCAACGATGGCATGGACTGGGGCTTGGACAAGGACCGACATCTCGTGGAGAACGCCGTCTCACGAAGCAAGCACTTCCGAGCCATTGCGACCAGCTATGACAAACTCGAACGCAATTTCGCGAGCATGCTCGCGCTCACGTTTGTCGTCTTGTGGTTGCCGATGTGACCCGAAAGATCAACAGGACCTAGTGTCCTGATTCCAAAGTTCGTACCGTTATGATGTTGCGGCTGCAGCGGTTTCGAGGGTCCTGAGGCAGAAGCGCTTGATGGACGCCAGGATTTCATCGGCTGTCTTGTGCCAGCGGAAGGGCTTGGGGTCCTCGTTGACGGTGTCGATGTACCCGGTGATCGCCTGCTCCAGCTCGACGGTCGATCGGTGAACCCCGCGCCGGATCTGCTTCTCTGTCAGATCGGCGAAGAAGCGCTCGACTTGGTTGAGCCACGAGGCAGAGGTCGGGGTGACGTGAACATGCCAGCGCGGTCGCCGGGCGAACCAGTCGCGGATCGTCTTCGTCTTGTGGGTCGAGTAGTTGTCCATGACGATGTGGATCTCGAGGTCGGGCGGCACGTTAGCCTCGACGTGATCCAGGAACTTGCGGAACTCCACGCTGCGGTGGCGCCGATAGCACTGTCCGATGACCTTGCCTGTGGCGACGTCAAGGGCTGCGAAGAGCGAGGTCGTGCCGTTGCGCTTGTAATCGTGAGTGCGCCGCTCGACCTGCCCCGGGCGCAGCGGCAGCAGCGGCTGGGTGCGATCGAGGGCCTGAACCTGCGATTTCTCGTCCACGCAGAGGACCATGGCATGCTGCGGCGGGTCCACGTAGAGCCCCACGATGTCGCGCGTCTTGTCCACGAAGTAGGGGTCTGCCGAGAGCTTGAAGGTCTCGCTCCTGTGCGGCTGAAGGGAAAAGGCTCGCCAGATGCGATTGACCGTCGACGGCGCATACCCCGTCGCCTGCGCCATCGAGCGCGTGCTCCATTGGGTCGCGTCACGAGGCTTCTCCTCAAGCGTCTTGCGCACCACCTCGGCCACGGCGTCGTCATCGATGCGCCGGGGACGGCCGGAGCGCGGCTCGTCGTCAAGCCCGTCAAGACGATGCTCTGCGAAGCGATTGCGCCACTTCCTGGCGGTCTGGCTGGTCACGCCCAGCACGCTCCCAATCTGCACATTGGTAAGCCCTTCGGCCGCCAGCAGCACGATGTGCGCCCGATCGGACAGGCCTCGCCAGACTTTGCGCCCGCGCGCCAGCCGCTCAAGCTCGTTGCGCTCGTCCGCGCTCAGCTTGATCTCCACCGAAAGTCGCATCACCATGCCCCCCGAATCGACACCACCCCCTTAACAATACGAACTTTGCGTACAGGACCTAGTGGATTGATCGTTACTGATAAATCCACTAGGTCCTGTTGACGAATTCATGAAATGCTGATAATCATTCTCCATCAATGACACTTTCCGGGGACTTATCATGGCGTTACGCCTGCTCATCACGGATGCTATCTGGTCGACACTCGAGCCGCTACTGCGTGAGAGCAAACACGCCGCCGGCGCCCCGCCACGGCTCAGCGACCGAATGTTCATCGAAGCCGTCCTCTACCAGGCGCGGACCGGAACCCCTTGGCGCGACCTGCCCGACGAATTCGGCCATTGGAATGCCGTTTATCAGCGGTTTCGCCGTTGGGAGAAGCGCCACCTCTGGGCGCGGCTCTGGCAACAGATACAACAGGTAGATGATGAACCACTCAAGGAAGTGTTCATCGATTCGACCATCCTGCGCGCTCATCAACACGCCGCCGGCGCGGTAAAAAAAAACGGTGGCCAAGAGGCCCAGGCTCTCGGCCGCTCCCGGGGCGGGTTCTCCACCAAGCTGCACGTGGCCTGTGCCAACGAAACAACCGGTGTGTCCTTCGTGTTGACGGGTGGCGAGCGCCATGATGGCGTGGGATTCGAGCTGCTGTGGAAGGCTTTGCCCAGCTCTCCCGCACCGGAGGCTGCGGTCATGGACAAGGCGTATGACAGCAAGGACATTCGCCAGGTGCTGGCCGACCAGGGCGTCGAAGCCGTGATACCCGCCCGGTCGAACCGGACTGAGACGATTCATCACGATCAAGAAAAGGACAAGCGGCGCCAGCAGGTCGAGCGATTCTTCAACAAGCTCAAACAATTCCGTCGCATTGCCACACGTTATGACAAGCTCGCTCGGACGGTCTTCGCGTTTGTCCACATTGTCTCAGCATGGATTATGCTTCGATCATTCGTCAACACGGCCTAGATAGTGTCGTCATGAGTGATGTTCATCTGTCCTATCTGTCGAATTCACTCGATGGTTCTTGGAGGCGACTCATGGGATTGGCTCATCGGCGTCACGACATTTCGGACAGGGTCTGGCTGTTGTTGGAGCCTCATCTGCCTGGCCGAGCGGGACGTTGGGGTGGGGTGGCGCAGGATAATCGACGGTTCATTAATGCGATCTTCTGGATTCTGCGTACCGGCGCTCCCTGGCGTGATGTGCCGCCAGACTATGGAGACTGGAAAACTACCCATCGTCGGTTCTGTCGCTGGCGGGACAAGGGGCTCTGGGGGGCGTTGCTGGAGCCTCTGGTGGATGAGCCGGACGATGAGTGGCTGATGATTGACGCCAGTCATCTCAAGGTCCATACCCATGCGACCGGTGGCAATCAGGCGATGGGTCGCACAAAAGGGGGCTGAACACGAAGCTGCACCTGGCTGTGGACGCGCATGGGATGCCGGTGCGGGTGTTGGTGACCGAGGGGACCGCAGCAGATTGTCGTCAAGCGGTCGAGCTGATTGAAGGGTATAGATGCCGAGTATTTGTTGGCGGACAAGGCCTATGACACGAATGCCATCCTGTCTTATTGTGAGGAGCATGAAGTTATTCCAGTGGTTCCGCCGAAGCGCAACCGCAAGCACCCCAGAGCGTATGATGTCCATCTCTACCGGCACCGGCATTTGGTGGAGAACGCCTTTCTGTGGCTCAAGCGTTGGCGTGGGATTGCCACGCGATACGCCAGGAATGCCGCATCGTTCCTCGCCGCGGTGCAGATTCGGTGTCTGGCGCTCTGGGCTGGTATTTCGTGACGACACTATCTAGGGCGTGTTGAGGGATTCATGAAATGCTGATAATCATTCTCCATCAATGACACTTTCCGGGGACTTATCATGGCATTACGCCTGCTCATCACGGATGCTATCTGGTCGACACTCGAGCCGCTACTGCGTGAGAGCAAACACGCCGCCGGCGCCCCGCCACGGCTCAGCGACCGACTGTTCATCGAAGCCGTCCTCTACCAGGCGCGGACCGGAACCCCTTGGCGCGACCTGCCCGACGAATTCGGCCATTGGAATGCCGTTTATCAGCGGTTTCGCCGTTGGGAGAAGCGCCACCTCTGGGCGCGGCTCTGGCAACAGATACAACAGGTAGATGATGAACCACTCAAGGAAGTGTTCATCGATTCGACCATCCTGCGCGCTCATCAACACGCCGCCGGCGCGGTAAAAAAAGGGGATTATATACTTGAATATGCAGCCGTCCGTCCCCGAATCAATGTCAGAGTGGATAGGACATGGCACAGAAAGCACCCGGAAAGAGCCATCGCGAGGGGATCAGCCTGATAGAGCTGTTCGGGCGGTTTCCCGATGACGCCACCGCCGAACGGTGGTTCGAGGAACAGCGCTGGGGCGCGGCTGGTAAGCCCTCTCATTGTCCGATGTGCGGCGGCACCGAGAAAGTGCGGCCCGTTCCTTCCCGCAAGCCTCTGCCCTACTGGTGCGGTGAATGCCGGCGCAATTTCAGCGTCAAGACTGGCACTGTGATGCACCGCTCGAAGATCGGCCTCCAGAAATGGGCCATCGCAATCTACCTGTGGTCAGTGTCGCTCAAGGGCGTATCGTCCATGCGGCTGCATCGCGACCTGAAGATCACGCAGAAGTCGGCCTACTTCATGGCCCAGCGGTTGCGCGAGGCGTGGACCGAGGGGCATGGCGGCATGGCTGGTCCGGTCGAGGTCGATGAGACCCATGTCGGTGGCAAGGAGAAGAACAAGCACGGAAACAAGAAGTTGCGGGCCGGACGCGGCGCCGTGGGCAAGACCACCGTTGCTGGTGTTCGGGATCGCGCCACGAACACCAGCAGTGCCGCGATTGTCGAAAGTACCGACGCCGCTTCGCTACAGGGTTTCGTCGCTTCGCGGGCGGGCGAGGGAGCCAAGGTCTATACGGATCAGGCGGCCGGCTACAAGGGCATGAACTTCGATCACGAGACCGTCAATCACTCCGTCAGCGAGTATGTCCGGGATCAGGCGCACACTAACGGGATCGAGAGCTTCTGGGCCACCTTGAAGCGGGGATATCACGGGACTTTCCACCACATTTCGCCCAAGCATCTGCACCGCTATGTCAATGAGTTCGCGACCCGGCACAACATGAGATCGCGTGATACGGACGCCATGATGGCCGAGACCGTTGCCCGGATGGTCGGGAAACGTCTCATACCAAGCGCGCTCCAAATTGACTCACCATCCCAATATGTTGGGGTGACGGTCCGGACGACCTTCATAGACTGTGGTGATCGACTCACCAGCGCCGGAGGATGACGATGAGTGCGGCAACGCCGATAACCTGGACGGCACACACAGCGGACGAGCTCCACGCGCTTTCGAGGCACTGCGGGGACGCGAAGCAAGCGTCGCGCGCGCGTGCGCTCGCCATGATCATGGAGGGTGCGTCTCGCACGGAGGCGGCTCGGGCGCAGGGCATGGAGCTTCAAATCCTGCGCGACTGGGTGTTGCGCTACAACACGGAGGGCTTCGACGGCCTCGCGGATCTCCCGCGCGGCGGGAGCGAGGGCCGGTTGACGGACGCGCAGATCGCCGAGATCGGCGCCTGGATCGAGGCGGGTCCCGAGCTTGAGCGGGACGGTGTGACGCGCTGGCGCGTTCAGGACATCTTACGGAAAATCGAGGAGGCCTTCGGGGTCATCTATACGGAGAGCGGTGCCCGTATGATGCTCCGAAGGGCCGGGTTTCGCTTTGTCTCGGGGCGGCCGGTCCACCCCAAAGCCGACGCGGAGCGGCAGAGGTCGTTCGTGGCGGAGTTCGAGGCACAGTTGACGTCGGCGCTCAGCTCTGAGGCGCTGGCGGGTCCGATAGAAATCTGGTTCCAGGACGAAGCGCGCATCGGCCAGAAGGGGATGACGACACGGGTCTGGGCGAATGGGAAGCAGCGTCCGCGCATCCTGCGCGACCATCGCTATGGCTACGTCTATCTGTTCGGCGCCACCTGCGCAGAGCGCGGCGTCGGCATCGCCCACGTGGCGGACAGGGCGAACACGGCGTCGATGAACGAGCATCTGGCGGCGATCGGCGCGGCCGTGGCGCCGGGTGCGCACGGCGTGATTGTGCTGGACGGGGCGGGCTGGCATCGCTCGGGCGACCTTCTCGTTCCCCCCAACCTGACGCTCGTGCATCTGCCGCCCTACAGTCCGGAACTCAATCCGATGGAGCAGATCATTCTGTTCCTGAAATCGAACCGCTTCGCCAACCGCGTGTTCAAGGATGTCTCCGCCCTGAGGGACGCCTGCTGGACGGGGTGGCAATGGCTGACCGACCAGCCCGACGTCATCACCAATACGACCCGGCGCAGCTGGGCCGTAGCCCCATCGTGCTGATCCCGATGCCTCACTGTATCGGTTCATATGACTTGCGTTTGGTATAATGTATCGGGAACTGGTAGCCGGCTAGGCTGCGGATACAGCGGGCAAGAGGATGGGTGCACCGGAATGGGCGCTTGAGACCGCGAAGGCTTGGGCGCAGGAACGGCTCCGCTCAGGAGCGGAGCCGCCTTGGACATACTACCGCTTGATGCAGCTCGTTGAAGCTGTGGATTCGCTTGCAGCAGGAACCCGGTCAGTTACTTCCACGGGCTGTTTACAGCCAGAGGCGCCACCTCAGGATGCCAGTCTCCCTCAAGGGGAGAATGTTTGTCGGCTAGATACCGCTCGATCCCGTCGCGCTGAGCAACAGGTACAGATGCCCACGTGACGTAAAGGGCGCCCTTTTGAGCATGCCTTGTGATCGTCGGGTCATTGCGGTGATCTGCAATGCGGTCTGCCACGTCACCTTGCCCGACGTAAGCGGTGTGAGGGGCGGTGCCTCCATGCCAGACGATGTAGACTCCATGTTCGGTTACTTTGGCCAAGTCGAGCCCGCCGAACGGGCACCACTCATCGCCAATACATTTGAGCCTCCGCTCAATTGGCGGAGGGCGAACGCTTGACAGATTCGCGGGAGACGGTACGATCACAGCGCTCTCACACAAATCTATCCGGTGCACCCTCCAGTGCTTCACCAGACCCCAACAAGGCAGACCCCAACAAGGTCGAAGGCTGGGCTGGCACCCGGCCTTCGTCATTTCTGGGGCCGCTACGAATCTCCGTAGCATTCTGCAATATATACAAAATCATGCGGTCCGACAAGAATGCGTCTACCGCCCATGGTGAGACATGCCTGAAAAGCTGCCCCACAGCCCTCACGGGTCCAAAGAGGCCGACAAACCCTCGTCCAACGTCACCCTCCCGCCTGTCGACGCGACCCCCGAAGAAATCGCTCAGGCGCTATTTCGGTTGAAGCCTGAAGGCGAGGCCGAGACGACCGCCTAGATGATGGCCCGCGCATAGTCAGCTATATAATTCCCAAAAAAAAACGGTGGCCAAGAGGCCCAGGCTCTCGGCCGCTCCCGGGGCGGGTTCTCCACCAAGCTGCACGTGGCCTGTGCCAACGAAACAACCGGTGTGTCCTTCGTGTTGACGGGTGGCGAGCGCCATGATGGCGTGGGATGCGAGCTGCTGTGGAAGGCTTTGCCCAGCTCTCCCGCACCGGAGGCTGCGGTCATGGACAAGGCGTATGACAGCAAGGACATTCGCCAGGTGCTGGCCGACCAGGGCGTCGAAGCCGTGATACCCGCCCGGTCGAACCGGACTGAGACGATTCATCACGATCAAGAAAAGTACAAGCGGCGCCAGCAGGTCGAGCGATTCTTCAACAAGCTCAAACAATTCCGTCGCAGTGCTACACGCTATGACAAGCTCGCTCGGACGGTCCTCGCGTTTGTCCACATTGTCTCAGCATGGATTATGCTTCGATCATTCGTCAACACGCCCTAGTAAAATTTGCCTTGAACAGCTTATGTCAGTGTTTCAAACAGCCGGCGAAGCAACAGCATTCGCGGAACCAGGGACGATATCAGCAAATGCTCGTCCAGTGTGTGGGCGCCGGAGCCGTCCACGCCGAGTCCGTCGAGCGTAGGGGCGATCGATGCCGTGAAATTGCCGTCGCTGCCGCCGCCAGTGAAGGTATCATGCAATTCGAAACCGAGTTCTTCGGCCAGAAGCCGGGCATGTTCGAACAGAGAGGCAACGGTGTTGGACTTCTGATATGGCGGGCGGTTTAGTCCACCGCGAACCTCGAGTGTAACATTGGGGTCATGTGGGACGAGGTTGCGGATGCGGTCGATCACCGCGTCGCCGTCCGCCGTGCTCACCACCCGGACATCGACTTCGGCGCTACAGTGTTCAGATACGACATTGACCCCGGTTCCGCCGGAAACCAGCCCGACGTTGAGAGTAAGGCCGCGGTTATAATCGGTCATTGCCTCGATGGTGACGATCTGCCGTGCGATCTCCAGAATTGCACTCGATCCGTCTTGGTGGCGAACCCCGGAATGTGCCGGGACTCCGCGCGCGGTGATCACCATCCGTGCCGAACCCTTGCGCCCGGTCACGATCCGGCCTCCGTCGCGCGCCGGCTCGGTGACCAATACATGGTTGGCAGTCTCGGCCGCTGCCTCGATATGCGCCCGTGATGTCGGGCTTCCGATCTCCTCGTCGGACACTATCAGGAACCGGATCGGCAGCGGCGTTTCACGTCCGGCTTCGATCAGCGTACGCGCGGCGCTGAGCGCCAGGAATGCGCCCCCTTTCATGTCATAGATGCCGGGGCCGTAGGCGCGATCACCCTCGGTGCGTATCGGGTTGCGCTTAATCACCCCGGCCGGGTGAACGGTGTCAAGATGACTGAGCACCAGGACGCCCGGACCGTCGTCGTCCCAGGGCGTGGCAGCTGTGAAATGCGGTCCGTATCCGTCGCGGCCGGGGATCATTTCGACGGCGAGGCCGGCACTGCGAAAATCTGTCATTGCCCGTTCCATCATTCGGGACACACCGACGATTTCGTCGGTCTTGCTCTCGATCGTGACCCAATCGTTGATTCCCGCGAGGAGTGTGTCGGCGCCCGGCGAATGCATGGTTGTCTCCGTGTAATCGTTTGTGTTTGCGTGATTGTATCAGCCTTGCGGCCGCTGTGTCCGACCGATTTCTGTCGGCAGTAACAAAAGGTGCTTCTTGTCTTCGATCCTGAATTGATCCGAAGGCTTCAGGTTTTTAGCGCGAGGACGGTCGAGCCTCGAACGCCCGATCAAGTGCATGCTGGTCCTCGATGAACTGCTGCGCCCGGACTGCGTCTTGGCGACTCCAGCCTAAGGCCCGGAAGATCGCACGTTCGTGAATCGGTATTGGAGAGGCCTGCGGAGCGTAACATTCCTCACAGTTTTGTCGAATATGGTCAGACAGGATCCGCTGGCCCATGCTTCCATAGTTGTCCGATATCTCGTCGACGATCTCCAAATCCGCATCGCTCGGTTCGTCGAGAGCGTCACGATCAAAATCACGATGAGCCAAGCGTACCCAGTGATTGTCCTGTCTTGTCATCCAGCGATCCCATGTTTCAGTCCGATATCCGTTGATCATGTCCAGCGTTCTGGACGGGACAGGACCGTGGGCCATCGACACCAGCCTGTCGTAAGTCACCGGGGCGCTTGAATACCGGCATCTGCGATCGCGTCGACTCATTCATATACTGCCTGCTTGCCGATTTGGGCCGCGCAGGATCCGATCCGACGGTCATCATTCGCATCATAATGCTTTCCTCGGTGAAACATGTCGGACGGCCGCGTCATCGCAGCCCGGCAGGCCGCTGTCGCATCGTCATCGATTTGTCCACCGGACAGCACGACCCCGTATTCGCGCCGTGCGGCCTGTTCGGAGATGAAACCGTCGAGGACATCGCCCAATACGTCTTCGGCTGGCCGGTCGGCTGGGTGTCCCCAACCACCGCCACCCGGCGTGATGATCCGCAGCAGATCACCCTTTTTCAACCGGTTTCCGTCGCTCATGGTCGCGAGATCCCGTGGTGCTGGGCCCTCCGGATTCACGATCACCCGGCCCGCCCGACCCGACAATCCACCGTTGACGCCGAAGGCCGGCTGCCGGCAATTGTCGAGACGGATCCCGAGAGCGGCTTCATCCGACAAGACTCTGACGTCGCGAATGATACCGCAGCCGCCGCGCCAGCGGCCGGCGCCGCCGGAATCGCAGTGGATATGGAAGGCCTCGATCTCCACGCCAAACTCGATTTCCGCAAACTCGATGGGGTAATTTTCCTGGGCAACGTAATAGACGGCGTCGATACCGTCGGCGAAGGTGCGTGCCCCGAAACCGACGGACAGACCTTCGATGCAAAGCGGCTCGTTGCCGTCGGCATTGCGGCCGCGCAGATAATACAGCACGTAGACGCAGGGAGCGGCGGAGGCCTGTCCACCGGTGGCTTGGGCCAGGGCGCCGAACAATGCACTGGTCACCCTGATCATGGTGTGCGACCTGAGCCCCAGCGGCGCCGGAAAACGAGGCGCAACCAGAGTTCCAGGCCGCGTGGTCACAGTCTCGACTGCCCGTTCGAAACCACCGTTCATGCCGATGCCGGGCTGATCCATGCACATCCAGAGCCCAAGCATGAATTTGGGGACCGAATCATCCATCAGGAAGTTGATCGGCCCGTCGGCTTGCCTGTCGGAAGCACTGAAATCGATTTCGAGGGCGTCACCCCGCTTGCGCAGGACGAGGTCCACAAAATAGGAGCGGGCGCTCACGGCATCAGAGTCGATATAGTCCCGAAACGCATACTCACCGTCGCTGATCCGAGATGTGATCTGCGCCCGCAGAGTGGCTTCGGTCTCCTGGAGCATGGTTTCGAAAGCAGCTTCGACAGTGCCGGTGCCGTAACGTTCCACGATTCCCTCCAGACGCCGCGCGCCCAGCCGGCAGGCGGCCATGATCGCCTTGAGATCACCCGTCAGCATTTCGGGAAAGCGCGAATTGCGGGCGAAAATTCGGAGAATTTCGGTGTTCTCGCTGCCCTCGCGGATGAGGCGGACCGGCGGGATCATGATACCTTCCTGGAACACCGAGGTCGCATGTGGACTGATAGAACCCGGGACAGAGCCGCCGATATCCCAGAGATGGCCCCAAGCCTCGGCGAATGCGATCAGTCGGCCGCCGTGGAACACCGGCATCACGAACACCATGTCGGGCAGATGACTGACCGCGCCGGCGGTCCCGTAAGCGTCGTTGTAAGCATAAAGATCGCCCGACCGCATGGTGTCGGCCGGATATTCCAGGAGAATTGCGTCGACCAGATTGCCCGCCAAAGTGAGCGAGGTCGAGACAATCAGTTCTCCGCCGGGATTGAGGAAGGCGGTGAAGAAATCCTTCTTTTCCCTGATGAACGGCGACATCGCGGTGCGGGCAATCAACGCCTCCATCTCGGCGCGGGCGGCATTGAGGGTTCCCTTGATCAATTCCAGGGTAAACCGGTCCGGGATCTGGTTGGTCAGTAGTTTCACGGCGCGCCCTCCATCACGATCAGGGTGCCATGCCTGTCGGTCCGGGCGTGCTGACCGGGCAGGATGACGGTGGTTGAGTCGAACTGGTCGATGATCGCCGGTCCGACGACCAGATGGTCGGCCAACAAGGCCTCGCGCCGATAGGTGGGGGTCGGTCGTGGCGTGGCGCCGTCAAGACTGGCTAGGCGGCTGCCGGTCGGCTGCGGGCGGGATGACGGGGCCGTTCCGATCTCGGGCAAGGTGATCTGTTCGGTCATGCCAACCGCCTCCAGACGCAGATTGACGATTTCCACCGGTGCCGCCCGATTGGCGAAGGTGTAGAGCTGCTCGTGCAGCGCATGAAAATCCGAGATCATGCGGGATAGCGTCGACTTCGTAACGGTATCGTCCGCGACCGGCACTGTGAGCTCCACGCCTTGCCGTTCATAGCGCATGTCGGCCGCCCGGTAGTAACATCGGTGTTCCGGCGGGATGCCATCGGCGGCGAGACGGTGTTCGGCCTGTTTGGTCAATTCGGCGAATATCTCTTCGGTCACTGTCGCATCATGGTTTCCGTCCCGTTGCAGCCGGGTTACTGCAAAGTCGTAACACAGATTCGTGGTCAGCAGTCCGATGGCGCAAAGAATGCCGGGATAGCGCGGGATCAGCAGGTGCCGGGTGCCCAGGCTACGCATCAGATCGGCGCCATGCACCGGGCCGGCGCCCCCGAATGCGGCTAGCGCGAAGTCCCGTGGATCAAGCCCGCGTTCGACTGACATAAGCTTGAGTGCGCCGGTCATGTTGGCATTGACAAGGTCGATGATACCGCGGGCAGTCGCGTTGACATCAAGGTCCAATGGCTTGGCGGTGCCCGAATGGATCGCCTCGGCTGCGGCATCGCGATCCAGCGCCACTTCACCGTCCAGAAGGCGAGGTGGGATGCGACCGAGGATCAGATTGGCGTCGGAGACGGTCGGCCGGTGACCGCCGCGGCCGTAGCAGGCCGGCCCCGGATCGGCTCCGGCGCTTTCCGGGCCGACCCTGATCGCGCCCTGGTCAGTCACGGTCGCGATCGAACCGCCGCCTGCGCCGATCGTGTGGATGTCGATAATCGGCAGTGCCAGGGGATGGACGCCAATTCGGCCGGTCGTGGTTCGTGCCGGCTCACCGCCGCGGATTAATGCGACATCGGCGCTGGTGCCTCCCATATCGATGGTAAGCATGTCGTCAAATCCGGCCAGACGGCCGAGCCAGGCCGCACCTCTTGTGCCAGCTGCGGGACCGGATAGCGCCAGATGAACCGCCCCGCGTGCTGCTTCGTCGGGCGGGCAGGTTCCACCGTTGGATTTCATCAGCAGGAGCGGCGCCCCTATCTTCCGGGCATCCAGTCCGCCCGCGAGCTGACTGACATAGTGGCCGACGACTGGCTGAACGGCGGCATTCAACGTCGTCGCGACCATGCGTTCATACTCGCGGAATACCGGCATGACATCGACCGACAGTGCGACCTCGACATTGGGCAAATGGGATCGGAGGAGGGCGCCGACGCGCCGCTCATGATCCGGATTTGCATAGGAGTGCAACAGAACCACCGCAATGGCCTCAAGGCTGGCTGCCCTGATCTCGTCGATGACGGTACAGACTGTGTTTTCATCCAGCGCGGCGGCTTCGCTCCCGTCCTGCCGGATTCGGCCTGGGACTTCGAAGACATGACGCGCCGGCACCGGGCGTCTCGGTTTGATCCATGAGAATAGGTTGGCGGCGCGCGGAATCTCGGCCCGGCCGATTTCCAGGACATGCCGGAAGCCAGCCGTCGTGATCAAGCCGGTCCGGGCTCCCTTGTCCTCAAGGATGGCATTGGTCGCGATGGTCGAGCCGTGCAGGATGGCCCCGACCTCATCGGGGCCGAATCCGGTATCGGAAAGAATCCGGTCGACGCCAGCAAAAAAGCCGGCGGCCTGCGCATCGGGGACGGATGGTGTCTTTGCGACCTGGAAGCTGCCACCGGATCGCTCGGCGAGGATGACGTCGGTGAAGGTGCCACCGACGTCTACACCGATACGGCATTGGTTACGGGAAACAGACATATCTGAACGCCCCCTGCGGGAACACGGCCAACCGTGCCAGTACAGGCGTTTGGCCGCGGCCTGAATCTGACCGGACGCATTATATGGATGCCGGTGGTCTTTTGCGGAGAGAAAAATTTTAGAGAGGCCGGTTCATCGGTTGTCTGTCCTAGATAGTGTCGAAAGCCTTCCGGACCTTGAGCGCCTGCGGCTGGTGCTCGACACCCTTCCTGACCAAGAGATCGTGGCTGCACTTGAGGCCGGGCGGGGCCGGGGACGCAACGACTGCCCGGTGCGGTCGATGTGGCGCGTGCTGATCGCAGGCGTCGTGTTCCAGCACGCCTCGATCCAGTCGCTGCTGCGCGAGCTGGGCCGCAACCCGGCACTGCCTGAGATTTGCGGCTTCGGCCCGCTGCCATTCCAGCGCGTGCCCGTGGCCGAGCTGCGGGAGGAGACAGGGGGGCGAGCACGGTGACGCATCCGGCCAGGGTGCGCTCGACAGTGCCCGGCCACTAGAACTTCTCGCGCTTCCTGACGTGCGTGGTGCGGCTTGAGAGGGAGCGCGGCCTGGTGTCCGCAATGACCGAGAACCTGCGTGCGTCGCTCTTCGAAGAGTTGCCGGACTTCGCTCGCCATCCCGGCTACGACGGCAAGGCGATCGAGAGCCACTCGACGGGCCGGGTTGCCGAGAACAAGGGGAAGAGCTCGGACCCCGACGCAGACTGGGGCAAGCACGAGACGGGCGGGGTGTACGCCAGGACCGGCAAGATCCGGAAGAAGGTGAAGTCATGGTTCGGCTTCGGCCTGCACCTGATCGCCGACACCCACCACGAGGTTCCGGTGGCCTTCGAGGTGACGCGGGCGTCGGACCCGGAGGTCAGGATGCTGCCCAGGATGCTGGAGGACCTGTTCGCGAAGGCGCCGCAGATGGCCGGTCGCTGCGACGACTTCAGCGCCGACCGCGGTCTCGACAACGCTCCCCGGAAGCAGCAGCTCCGGGAGAAGTGGACCGTCCGGCCGCTGATCGACACTCGCTTGATGTGGAAGGCCGAGAAGGAGGAGCCGGACCATGATCCGAAGAAGCCGATCACGCGCGCCCTGTTCCCCGACCGCGCCGATGTCGTCGTTCACGACGAACGCGGCCGGGTGTCCTGCATCTGCCTTCGGCTTCGACCGCGCCGGCAGCGAGGCGTGCCACCGGGGGGCGGGGTGGAGCCCGGCGAGTACGGCCGCATCGTGCGCATCGATCTCGACAAGAACGACCGGCGCATCTTCACGTCGACGCCTTGGGGCAGCCCGTCCTGGCGGTGCGGCTACAACCGACGCTCCGCGATAGAACGGATCAACAGCCGTTTCGACAACAGCTTCAGCTTCGAGACCCACTATATCCGCGGGCTCGCCAAGATGAAGACCCGTGTCGATCTGGCGCTGGCGGTGATGATGGCGCTGGCCCTTGGGCAGGTGCGGGCCGGCCACACGGAGCGGATGCGCTCGCTGGTCGGCGCGGAGCCCTACCTCGACACCGGCTGACCCTTTGCCTGACCTCCGACATCGCCGCTCAACCCAGCTGCCTGCCGGCAGAGGGCAAGCCGCGGCCATCCGCGCCATCATGTTCCTGTAATGTGCCAGTCTCGCGCCAAATCGCCGCATTCTGCTCACCCGGCCGTCAAGGATCAGTGACGCGCGCTCGAAAATCGCCACAGCGCACACGCCTCATGCCCCACGGCAAATTCGTTCTGATTTTC
This sequence comes from Thalassobaculaceae bacterium, assembly GCA_963422445.2. Lineage (GTDB taxonomy): Bacteria > Pseudomonadota > Alphaproteobacteria > Thalassobaculales > Thalassobaculaceae. Next base: position 4,325,082 of record OY729512.2, on the reverse strand, counting down.
GTCGCCGGCTCACGGCATGCAATGATGGTCCCCCCGCGTTCGTTGGGATGCGTGCGGCGGCTGGACCCCGGATTTGGCGGCCCTTGGGCCGCGCTATAGCGGTTCCCCTGGATGCGCGAGGCAACGGCGGCGTCATGCGGGCATGACCGCTCGCCCCGTGTGCCGAGGGTTGGCGGCGCGGCAATGGTCGCGGCTGGGAGGGGGCGGTCAGCCGGGCGCCGGCCGCGGGCCGGTGTTCGCCGTCATCTTGAGCAAGTCGAGGCCGCGGCGCGGGTTCCTGGAGAGATTGCGCATGGTCTCGGCGACGGCGAGCCCGCGGTCCTTGATGAGGCCGATGGCGACGTAGTGTAGCAGGGTCATGGTCTCCGGCCCGTGGCCTGAGCGGATGCGGCTGCGATCCTCGTCGAAGCTCCAGTCGAGGCTGTGGTGCGTCGCCTCGATCATCCAGTGCCCTCGATTCAGGGCAAGCAGGCGTTGCGGTGATGCGACCCTGGGGGTCAGGCTGGTGACGCCGTAGGCGGTCTCGCAGTGGACGGCGAAGACCTTTCCGACGCCGGGGACGTCGAGATAATCGTTGAGCGCGCTGGAGACCCGGATGGATCGTCGCTCGCGGCGGCCGTGCTCGGGCTTTAGGCTCTCGTCCGTGACGTCCGGCGCGCGCCTGACGACGTCTCCGTCGAGCAGGAGGCGGATATCGTCATGCAGGGTCTTCTGGTTCCCCTTGACGGTGAACAGGTCGTCGGCACCGCGGTCGAGCAGACAGGAGGCCAATGCGCGCTGGGTGAGCAGGGCATCGGCGGTGACGGTGCGGCCCGCGATGTCGGGCAGGGTCTCAAGCAGGGGGATGACGGTGCCGATCTCGTTGGTGCGCCTGCATCAGATCGCGGAAGCGGGTCTCGTCCGCCGCCGCCACGATATCGACACCGCTTCCCCGCCCCACGGCATTCATATCAAATCGTGGCGGGGAAGTCCAGTATCGTCCTCAACCCCCTGTCACACAGGGCGAATGCTCAAAGAACGCATCCGCCCTGCCTCATGCCCTGTTCGGGCTTGACAGCAGGAATATACCGCTATATACGTCCTTAGGACGTATATAGCGGTATATTCATTGAAAGCTCATAAGGTGAGCGCATTGGCACTGAAGCGACATCCCGCCCTAGTGTCCTGTACGCAAAGTTCGTATTGTTAAGGGGGTGGTGTCGATTCGGGGGGCATGGTGATGCGACTTTCGGTGGAGATCAAGCTGAGCGCGGACGAGCGCAACGAGCTTGAGCGGCTGGCGCGCGGGCGCAAAGTCTGGCGAGGCCTGTCCGATCGGGCGCACATCGTGCTGCTGGCGGCCGAAGGGCTTACCAATGTGCAGATTGGGAGCGTGCTGGGCGTGACCAGCCAGACCGCCAGGAAGTGGCGCAATCGCTTCGCAGAGCATCGTCTTGACGGGCTTGACGACGAGCCGCGCTCCGGCCGTCCCCGGCGCATCGATGACGACGCCGTGGCCGAGGTGGTGCGCAAGACGCTTGAGGAGAAGCCTCGTGACGCGACCCAATGGAGCACGCGCTCGATGGCGCAGGCGACGGGGTATGCGCCGTCGACGGTCAATCGCATCTGGCGAGCCTTTTCCCTTCAGCCGCACAGGAGCGAGACCTTCAAGCTCTCGGCAGACCCCTACTTCGTGGACAAGACGCGCGACATCGTGGGGCTCTACGTGGACCCGCCGCAGCATGCCATGGTCCTCTGCGTGGACGAGAAATCGCAGGTTCAGGCCCTCGATCGCACCCAGCCGCTGCTGCCGCTGCGCCCGGGGCAGGTCGAGCGGCGCACTCACGATTACAAGCGCAACGGCACGACCTCGCTCTTCGCAGCCCTTGACGTCGCCACAGGCAAGGTCATCGGACAGTGCTATCGGCGCCACCGCAGCGTGGAGTTCCGCAAGTTCCTGGATCACGTCGAGGCTAACGTGCCGCCCGACCTCGAGATCCACATCGTCATGGACAACTACTCGACCCACAAGACGAAGACGATCCGCGACTGGTTCGCCCGGCGACCGCGCTGGCATGTTCACGTCACCCCGACCTCTGCCTCGTGGCTCAACCAAGTCGAGCGCTTCTTCGCCGATCTGACAGAGAAGCAGATCCGGCGCGGGGTTCACCGATCGACCGTCGAGCTGGAGCAGGCGATCACCGGGTACATCGACACCGTCAACGAGGACCCCAAGCCCTTCCGCTGGCACAAGACAGCCGATGATACCAAGCGCGCTCCAAATTGACTCACCATCCCAATATGTTGGGGTGACGGTCCGGACGACCTTCATAGACTGTGGTGATCGACTCACCAGCGCCGGAGGATGACGATGAGTGCGGCAACGCCGATAACCTGGACGGCACACACAGCGGACGAGCTCCACGCGCTTTCGAGGCACTGCGGGGACGCGAAGCAAGCGTCGCGCGCGCGTGCGCTCGCCATGATCATGGAGGGTGCGTCTCGCACGGAGGCGGCTCGGGCGCAGGGCATGGAGCTTCAAATCCTGCGCGACTGGGTGTTGCGCTACAACACGGAGGGCTTCGACGGCCTCGCGGATCTCCCGCGCGGCGGGAGCGAGGGCCGGTTGACGGACGCGCAGATCGCCGAGATCGGCGCCTGGATCGAGGCGGGTCCCGAGCTTGAGCGGGACGGTGTGACGCGCTGGCGCGTTCAGGACATCTTACGGAAAATCGAGGAGGCCTTCGGGGTCATCTATACGGAGAGCGGTGCCCGTATGATGCTCCGAAGGGCCGGGTTTCGCTTTGTCTCGGGGCGGCCGGTCCACCCCAAAGCCGACGCGGAGCGGCAGAGGTCGTTCGTGGCGGAGTTCGAGGCACAGTTGACGTCGGCGCTCAGCTCTGAGGCGCTGGCGGGTCCGATAGAAATCTGGTTCCAGGACGAAGCGCGCATCGGCCAGAAGGGGATGACGACACGGGTCTGGGCGAATGGGAAGCAGCGTCCGCGCATCCTGCGCGACCATCGCTATGGCTACGTCTATCTGTTCGGCGCCACCTGCGCAGAGCGCGGCGTCGGCATCGCCCACGTGGCGGACAGGGCGAACACGGCGTCGATGAACGAGCATCTGGCGGCGATCGGCGCGGCCGTGGCGCCGGGTGCGCACGGCGTGATTGTGCTGGACGGGGCGGGCTGGCATCGCTCGGGCGACCTTCTCGTTCCCCCCAACCTGACGCTCGTGCATCTGCCGCCCTACAGTCCGGAACTCAATCCGATGGAGCAGATCATTCTGTTCCTGAAATCGAACCGCTTCGCCAACCGCGTGTTCAAGGATGTCTCCGCCCTGAGGGACGCCTGCTGGACGGGGTGGCAATGGCTGACCGACCAGCCCGACGTCATCACCAATACGACCCGGCGCAGCTGGGCCGTAGCCCCATCGTGCTGATCCCGATGCCTCACTGTATCGGTTCATATGACTTGCGTTTGGTATGAAATCCTGGCGTCCATCAAGCGCTTCTGCCTCAGGACCCTCGAAACCGCTGCAGCCGCAACATCATAACGGTACGAACTTTGGAATCAGGACACTAGGCACAGTAGGTCCGTCCGCGCATCATACTCCTCACGCTTTGAATCGATCCCGAAAGGGGATGCAAACAAGATTTCTGCGCAGTTTGACTTGACATTCGCATGCTTATCCTGCATATGCGTCCTTAGGACGCATATGCAGGATAAGCATGTTGGACTCCGCTCCGCAACGAATTCACGGTCCAAAACTCACCCGGGCAGCGGCCCATTTGGCTGATCAGTTAGAAGCCAACGACAAGCCCGTCCTCTCTCAGTTCGAATTCTACCGGATCGTACTGGCAATGTACCGGGAGTCGTCCGGCAAGAAGCTGTATCTGCGCCGGGAAACCCCCGACCGTGACGATATCGCCCGATTCCGGTCAATTCTGAAGACCGCCGGTGCGATCACCGGTGATCGGGACTACGTCTCTCGTGTCATTCGCGTGCTGTCAGTTCCCGATCTGCCGGCCGAAGACATTGTCTGCCTGGTCGACCCAACCTGCTACGTCTCCCACTTGTCCGCCATGCAACGCTGGGGGCTTACCGATCGAACCCCTCGCGCCCTGGCGCTTACACGCCCTGACCGCAAGACTTCCGCCGCGGCTCTTCGTGTCCACATGAACGAAGCGATGAACAAGGCAGAAAACAACCCGTATCCGCTCACGCTGGTGCAACACCCCCATCGGGTCAGGCGTCGCGACGTCACCATGTACGAGAGCAAGACGGCCGGCGCCTTCATGACCAACCGCGGAACCAACATTCGACTGTCGACAGTGGGGCAGACCTTTCTCGACATGCTCCAGAGGCCTGACTTGTGCGGAGGCATGTCCCATGTCCTGGATGTCTGGGAAGAACATGCTTCCACGTTTCTCGACGAAATCGCCTCCACCATAGACCAGACATCCAAAGCGCTTATCAAGAGCAGGGCCGGCTACATACTCGAAGAGCGTCTGGGCCTCCATCATCCATGCATCGAACGCTGGAAGGCTTTCGGGCAACGGGGAGGCAGCCGAAAGCTGGATCCCACCCGTGACTTCGTCCCGGTTTTTTCGGAAACCTGGATGATTTCACTGAATGTCTGAGCCTCCGCACCCGGTCGACGTCGCCGCCTGGGTCGCGCGCGTCGCGCAAGATCCCGTCGCGCATCGACAACGCCAAGCGGTGGAGATCATTCTCAACGCCATCGCCATGACGGTGCCGCTCAATACCGAATTGTTCCTCAAGGGTGGAATTCTGCTGGGTCTTGCCTACGGAAGCCCGAGGCAGACTACGGACATTGATCTGACCGCCGCGTTCGCCGCCGATGGCGACATCGACGACAGGATCGGGACCTTGCTGAATTCCACCTTCCCCCGCACCGCGGCCAGTCTCGGCTATGCGGACCTTGTTCTCCGCACGCAGTCCACGAAAGGCCGCCCCAACCACATTTTCCCAGATGCCGAGTTTCCTGCCTTGAAGCTGAAGATCGCCTACGCGCGCCGCGGCACGAACGAGGAGAGAGCACTAAACAAAGGAACCGCCTTCAGCGTGATCGATGTCGATATCTCGTTCAACGAGCCGCTGAACCATGTGCAGGTCCTGGAATTGACAGGCGGCCAGGAACTCTACGCTTATGGTGTGATCGATCTTGTGGCAGAGAAGTACCGTGCCTTGCTCCAGCAGATTCGACGTGATCGCTATCGACGCCAGGATGTCTACGATCTCGATGTTCTCATTCCTGGCCTTCACGCGGACGAAATTGAACCGGCGGATATTCTGAAAGCTCTCCTAAAGAAGTGCTCCGCACGGCGTATCGAGCCGAACCGTCGGTCTCTCGACAATGCGCAGATCAAGAACAGAGCAAGCAGGGATTGGAACACAATGGAGCTGGAACTCGACGAATTGCCGAAGTTCGAGGACTGTTACGAGCGTGTGGTGACTTTCTATCGATCGCTGCCCTGGGACGGTACATAGCGCCATTCACGCGCGTTACCTCTCCCCCGCCGACATACCCTCCCTGTTCTTAGCTTCAAGCAATAGTTTGGCGCCTTCAACGTAAGCCTCCGCCGTGGGCCGCCTTCTCCGGTTAGAGTATTATCCGACCCTACCGGATCACGGCAGCCCGAACGAAACCCACCTCCCCCTGCCCCAAAGGCGGAGGGGACGCAGACGGCGCCAGCCTAGTGGATTGATTTCAACATTTGGAATCCTCTTTTTCTTGCGGCGATGATGGTATCGGGATCGGCGGTCCAGACGAAGGGCTTGGCTTCGGTGGTGTCGTGTTCGTCGATGACGCGGCGGATGGCATCCTGGAGGTCGCGTCCGGAGCGGAAGACGCCGTATTTGAGACGGCGTCGTGTCCGCTTGGCGAAGACGTCTTCGAGCGCGTTCAGCCACGCGCTCGAGGTGGGGGTGACGTGGAAGGTCCAGCGCGGATGGCGTGCGAGCCAGACCCGGACTTCCTTGTGCTTGTGAGTAGCGTCGTTGTCGAGGATGGCATGGACCGGGACGCCGGCGGGTATCGTGCGCGCGATGCGGTTGCGACATCTCAGGAACTCCTGGTGGCGATGCCGACTGGCGTGCTGGCCGATGACCGTGCCGTCGAGCACGGTCAGGGCGGCGAACAGCGTCGTCGTGCCGTTGCGCCTGGAATCATGTGTCATGGTAGCGCCGCGGCCTTTCTTCAGCGGCAGGCCGGGCTGTGTGTGGTCGCGGGCCTGACTGTGCGACGTGTCATCGATCGACAGCACGACCGCGTGAGCCGACGGCGCAACGGAGAGGCCGACGATGTCGGTCAGCGTCTCGAGGCAGGCGGGATCGTTCGAAAGCGTGAACGGCCGCCAGCGATGCGGCATCAGGCCATGCGCCTGCCAGACCGCCCAGACCCTCGAAGCGGCACCCCACAGCCTTCGCCATCGCCCGCAGCGTCCAGTGGGTCGCCGCGTGAGGCGGCGGGGTGTGGGTCAACTCTACGATCTTCGCCACCGGCTCAGGAGCCGGAGGCGTCTTGCCCGGCGGGCGCGTCTTGTCCCGCAGAAGTCCGTCCACACCGTCTTCCATAGAAGCGGTCCTGCCAGCGCCAGACACTGTTCTTCGCCTGGCCGGTCTCTCTCATGATGGCCATCGTGCCGAGCCCATCGTCGCTCAGAAGAACGATGCGCGCCCACCAGACGTGCTTCTGCGGGCTCTTCGGGTCCGAGACAACCGTTTCAAGGCGATGCCGGTCGCCTGAAGTGAGCGTGAATGAAACACCAGGGCGCATCTTGTAGACCTCCATGATCGACAAATCAGAAGAACATAATAACGGATATACTTGTAACGATCTATCCACTAGATTGCATCGACTTGCTCTGGATCGATCCCTTTTGGAGGCAGCGGCGGACGTCCATTACGATCTTCGACGCCCAAAACGACGTAGCTATCGCCAAGATTGTGAAAGTTGTTGGTGAAGGCAAAATCGTGAGCAACACGCTTGCCAGCTCCTATCTAGCCTTATGTTCGATGCGCTCGGCTTCAATCGTGCACTGCTTTAGCAGATCATGATATCGATAGGAAGTTTATTGATCATAGCAGTGTTATCGCGCAGTTCTGTTCAGTTTTTATTCTCTATCGATAACAAGGGACTCATGGGCATTATTTTGCGTTGATCAACACAAGTCGCATGTTTCAATGGAGCACTTGGTAGCGGATTCATCCCGTGATCGGCGACACAAGAAGCGATCACGAAAGTCGCGCGTTATTTCGGCCCCCGAAACGAAGTGTATCCCCTTCGATGTGAAAGGCAATCGTGAATGAATGACCGATGGGGACAAGAGAGTCGAGGCCAGCATCTGCCTGATGGATCGCGTTCAGGCGTAAACCTTCGATCATGCCCATCGTCCGGGATACCGGTCGCTTGCACTCTTTGAGCGGCAAGGCTGGGCCACCCATTGTCGACAGGATCACGGACCACCCATGACCGGCAGTGTCTGTCCGGTGATCCAGCTGGCGTAGTCGGAGGCGAGGAACAGTACTGCATTGGCGATATCGGTCGGCTCTCCGAGCCGGCGCATCGCGGTGCCGTCAATCAACGCCTGTTGGCCGGCCAGCCCGTAGCCTTCCCATTGCTTCACATAGTCTGGCGATGTGGGCATGAAACCCGGTGCAACAGTGTTGACCGTAATCCCGAAAGCGCCAAGTTCCGGAGACAGTTGCCGGGCGAGGCCGAGCAAAGCGGTTTTGGCGGTGCCATAGCTGTGCAGGCCGGTGCGGGACACTCGCAATGCTGCGCCCGAGGAAATGAACACGACCCGGCCTGCGCCACGCGCCTTCATTCCGGGCACAACGGCACGGGCGAGATGGAAGGCACCATCAAGATTGACCGCCAATATCGCGCGCCAGTCGGCGTCCGGGATATCTTCCAGCGGCTTTGCGGTTTGTCCGAGGACACCGCCGGCGACATGAACCGCGATATCGACCGGACCGATTTGCCGGATCAAGTCCTCGACGGCCGCGGCGTCCGTGACATCGAGGCGATGACTCTGTGTGAAGGCCGGCGCTGTCTCTACGACACCACCGAGGCCGTCGCCATCGATGTCCGCGGCGTGTACTTCCGCACCTTCGCCAGCGAAGGCGTGCACGATAGCGCGGCCAATTCCTCGCGCTGCACCGGTGACGACAACCCGTTTTCCCGGAAAGGTAATGTCCATGATCAGTCAGCAGCTTCGGCGAGTTGCGGAAACTCGTTGTAAAGTCCGGCAAAAACCTGCCGAATGTCGGTTCCGTCAGTCCGCCGCTCCGTCGGGTTCATCTGCTCGATGGCCGCGAAGATCCGGTGTTTGGCATAGAACCGCCAGTGCACGGGCAGGGTGGCCAGACACTCCGTCAGCGCCGCGTAATTGGCGTCGTTCCAGGTTTCTTCGAATGCGGTGCGATCGGGGCCGTAATCGTAGAAACCGTCCGGCATGCGTCCGGCGCGCGTTGCCCGGATGGCTTCTGTCGCCGCGTTGTCGACTGCGCCGTCGCGAATCACCACGCCATAGGCATCCCGGGCATGTTCGGCCGTCACCCAGCCGCGGCGCCAGTCCAGCAGCACGGCGGCAGGATCGCGTTGCAAGGGGTCGCCCCAGCCGCCGGCTCCGCCGCAGGTAACATGGATCACATCGCCGGGGCCGATGGTCAGGATATCGGTGTTGCGCAAATCGACCTCGTGATTGCTGCCCGGATTCAGGATAAACCGCGACGGTGACCCGGTGTGGCCGCCGGCAATGCCCCAACCGGTGAAACGGGTGCGGTCGCGGTTACGTGCCGTGACCCGTGTGTTCGGCGAAAACGCCTGAAAGATCATGTCGGTGCCAAGACCGCCGCGGTGCAGTCCGGGGCCGGCGCTGTCAGGAACCAGACCGTAACGCAGCACCTTGATTCCGGCTTCGGCCTCGTTGACCTCGACCGGCGTGTTCTTGAGAAAACCCTGGTTGGCCCCGGATCCGTCCTGGCCGTCTTCCTGCGCCCGGCCGCCGGCGCCGCCGGTCATCGGATTGATGGCGGCCATGATGCGGCGGCCGGTCCGGTTGTCGGTGGTGTTGACATTCATGATGGGGCCGCCGGATCCGGGCGAACCGGCCATGCGGTCCGGGGCGGCCGGGGCGAACGCCCCGAGGATCAGGCCCTGCAATCGTGTACAGGACAGTGTCCGCATTCCGACAGCGGCCGGGAAGACCGGGTTGACGATGGTGCCGGACGGCAGGATGCAGCGGCAGACCCGACCGATGCCCGAATTCAGATAAAGCGACGGATCCAGCGAATAAAGCGCATAGGTCATGCCGACCGTCAGCAGTGTGTGGCGTTCATCACCGCCTGTCGGCATGTTGAGCGAACTTTCCAGTTGTGGATCCGAGCCGGTAAAATCGAACACGAGATTGTCGCCGTCGATGATCAGTGTCAGCATGATCCGGCACGGCCAGCCATCGACCGAGTCTTCGTCCATGTAGTCGGCAAACGGATAGGTTCCGTCGGGCAGATTTCGCACGATGGCCCGCGCCTGCGCTTCGGCATAGTCAAGCAGATCTTCGGTGCCTTCGCGGAAGGTGTCAGGTCCGAAGCGGGCGATCATCTCATGGACCTTGCGCTCGCCCGTGTTGCAGGCCGCAATCTGCGCTTTCAGATCGCCCCAGTTCTGATCCGGCGCGCGGACATTGGCCAGAAAGATATCCAGGACCTGACGGTTGAGCTGACCTTCGGCAAGAATCCTGGTAGGCGGGATGCGAACGCCTTCCTGATGGATCTCCGAGAGCGTGCGCGAAAGCGACGCCGGTACCGCGCCGCCGACATCGGTGTTGTGAACATGTCCGACCGAGAAGGCGACGATGTCGTCCTGGTGGAAAATCGGCTTCCATATATGCATGTCCGGCGAGTGCGTGCAGACGAACCCGGAATAGGGATCGTTGGTCATCGCGATGTCGCCGGGTCGATAGTCGTCGATCATTGCGATCGCCCGGCCGTAGTTCAGACCGACAAACCAGGTCGCGCCGAGTTCCGTCGGAGTCGCGAAGGTCTCGCCGCCGGGCGTCGTCAGCCCGGTCGTGAAATCCTCCGTCTCCTTCACGAACGTGGAATGGGCTGTTCGATACAGGGTGTAGGCCATGCTCTCGGCGGCAGCCCTGGTATGGTTTTTCAGGATCTCGAGTGTAACCGGATCAACGGGCATGATCAGGTCTCCGGTGTGACGATCAGATTTCCCCAGCCGTCGACCTTCGCGTCGAAACCGGGAGGAATGATGGTGGTGCAATCGTCCTGGGCGACGATCGCCGGACCGGCAAGAGACCGGCCGGGCTTGAGGCTGGCGCGGGTATACAGGGCAGCGATCCGGCTGGCGCCGTCGATATGAATGGTGGCCTCACCGTCCGGCGTGGCCCGTCCGGGCTCGGGCGCGGTTTCCGTTAACGCGGGTTTCGGCGCACTGCCGCTGATGACGAGGCGCAGGTTTACGACCTGGACCGGCGCCTGTTCGTCGGCATGCTCGTAAACCCGCCGGTGTTCGGCGTGAAAGGCGGCTGCAAGCGGTGCAAGATGTCCGGCCGCGATATCGCCGCGGTCGATCAGGGTTTCGATTTCATAGGATTGTCCGCGGTACCGCATGTCGGCCGACCAGACCAGTCGGCTTTCGCCCTCGAAACCCTGTTCGTCGCGCAGCCAGGCAAGCGCCCTGCGTTCCAGATCGCCGGCATGCCCCTTAAGAACGGTGAGTCCGTCGGCATCGAGATCGACAAAGGCGGTCCGGATGAAATCGTTGCGGATATCGGCAATAAGGCCGCCATAGGCAGACAGAACACCTGGCGTTGGCGGCACGATGACGCTCGCCATGCCGAGTTCTCGGGCAAGCAGACAGGCTGTCATCGGCCCGGCGCCGCCAAACGCAAGCAATGCGAAGGCCCGGGGGTCGGCGCCATGCCGCGACACGAGCTTGGAAACCTCGAGATACATGCCGGATATCGCGACCCGGATGATGCTCTCGGCGGTTTCGACGAGCGGCAGGTCGAGCCGCTCGGCAAGCCGTGATATCGCCTGTTCCGCACTAGCGCGGTCAAGCGTGACGGCGCCGTAACCGAGGTCGCCGGCGCCGAGCAGGCCGAGAATGGCGAAGGCGTCGGTGATTGTCGGCCGGTCGCCGCCAAGACCGTAGCAAGCCGGACCGGGGTTCGAGCCGGCGCTTTCCGGGCCCACCTTGAGGACCCCGAAGGCGTCGACCCAGGCGACAGAGCCGCCGCCGGCGCCGATCGATGTGACCGAAACCGTGGGCACATAGATCGGGAAGGCTCCGACCATTTCTCCGGTGCCAAAGGCAGGTTTGCCACCCTGGATCACGGCGACATCGGCGGATGTGCCGCCGACATCGAAACTGAGAATGTCGGCGGCGCCGACCCGGGCGGCGACGTCGGCTGCACCGATGACGCCCGACGCGGTTCCGGAAAGCAGCATGGCGATCGGATCGGTCTTGCCGAGCTCGGCGGCCATGATGCCGCCGTTGGATTTGGTGATCATCGGCTCGGCGGGGACGCCGGCGTTGACGAGCGCGGTCTGGAGTGACCCGATATAGCTGGCGACCCGGCGCTGGACATAGGCGGCAACGGTTGCCGTGACGGTACGCTCATATTCCCGGATCACAGGCCAGACATCGGATGACAGGGTGATTGCCATATCGGGGTCGACCGCCCGGATGGCGTCGCGCACAGCCTGTTCGTTGGCAGGGTTGGCATAGGCATGCAGGAGTGCAACGACGATGGTGTCGGCGCCGTCCTGGCGGGCTCGCATGACCGCCGCGCGGACATCGTCCGGGTCGACGGGTGTTTCGATGCTGCCGTCCTTCAGGGTCCGTTCGCTTATCCCGTACGTTCTTTCGCGCGGCGCCAGCGGCGGCGGCCGGCGGGAAAATATGTTGTACGGATCCGGTACCTTGAGACGGGCGACCTCCAGGACATCCTCGAAGTCCCGGGTCGTGAACAGGCCCAGCTCGGCACCGCGGCGCTGGATCACAGTATTCACACCCACGGTCGTGCCATGGGTGAAATAGCTGATGACCGACGCCGGCTGTCGATATCGCTGCGCCATTTCCGCGATACCGTTCATGACTTCTGCGCCGGGGGTGTCCGGGGTCGACAGCGTCTTCAGGGTGCGCAGCGCGCCAGTGCCCTCGTCGAACGCGCAAAAGTCGGTGAACGTGCCGCCGATGTCGACGGCGATCCGGCAACTCATCGGCCGAGGTCCGCGACTGTCAGCACGGTGCCAGGGTGATTTCCGTGGCGGCAGGGTCGTTCACCGGCTATTGCAAACGACAGATACCGGACACGCGCTGTGTAAAGGTGCGGTGCGGTATTCGGCAGGACCCTGATGACCTCGACTACAAATTTCATTGACGCAGATGCCTGTTCCGGTTCGACTGCAGGAATTGACCGGAGATTGACGGGGCAATGTCACGCCGTCAAGATCGGTCGAATATGCATATATCGAACCTGGGGGCTGTGTTGGACCGGAGGGTGGCGATTATCACGGGCGGGGCTCGCGGCATCGGTCGCGGTTGCGCGCATGCGCTGGCCGAAAAAGGCCTTGCGACCGTACTTGTCGATGTTCTGGTTCCCGAAATGGACCGGACAAAGGCGGAAATCGAGGCGATGGGCGTCCCCTGTCTGACGTTCGAAGCCGATGTTTCCAACCACCATCGGGCCCGCGATGTCGCCGCCGGCGTGCTTTCCGACTGGGGCCGGATCGATGTGCTGGTCAACAACGCCGGGCGCCCGATGCCGACCGGGATCCGTGAGATTACCGAGGCGCAATGGGATGCCACCATCGATGTCAATCTGAAGAGCTGCTTCAATTACATTCAGGCCGTCGTGCCGACGATGTCTGAACGCGGCTACGGGCGTATCGTCTCCATGTCGTCTCTGAACGCCCATTCGGGAGGTGTCACGGCGGCGGTTTCGCGCTTCGCCTATGCCGCCGCCAAGGCGGGACTCATCGGAATGACGCGGGCACTGGCCAAGGAACTGGGGCCGGACATCGCCATCAACTGCGTCTGCCCGGGGTTGATCAAGACCGAACTGACCGGAAAGAATCCGGTGATCGCGGAGCGCGAGTCCGAGTTGATCAAGGGCATTGCGCTCAATCGTACCGGTTCGCCGCGCGATGTCGCGCAACTGGTTGCATTCCTGACGACAGCAGAACCGATGTTCATCACCGGTCAGGACATCACGATTGACGGGTTCCAGTGGAACCGTTGATTTTCGGATCCGGGCATGACCGCCGGATCCAATTTAGCGACAGGAGGATAACTTCATGAGACTGTTTGACTGTTTTGCCGGCATCGGCCGGTTTGCGACGGCGGCCGTGATCGCGTTCGGTGTCGCGTCGGCAGCCCCGGCACAAGCCGGCGGCAAGTTCATGTTTGCGAACTCGTCGGCTTATGACACGCTGGATCCGCACGCCATTTTCGATGTCGGCCGGGTGGCTTCGCGCATCAATCTTTATGACGGCTTGATGCGCTGGTTCGATAATCCGCCACACCTTGAGCCATGGCTCGCGGAAGGCGTCGAGATCTCTGACGACGGCCTGACCTATACCTTCACGTTACGTGACGCGAAATTCCATGACGGCTCGCCGGTCGAGGCCTCCGACGTGGTCTACTCGATCGATCGGATTCTCGAGATGAAGAAGGGCGCCTATTCGCTTTTCGCAGGCACAGTGGAGCCCGGCAGCACAAAAGCCTCCGACGCGAAGACCGTGGTCTTCACGCTCAACAAGCCCTCGGCGATCTTCCTGGCGACTGTCCCCGAAATTCATGTCGTGAACGAGGATCTGGTTCGGGCCAACGAGAAGGACGGTGATCTCGGTACGGCATGGCTGTCGAAGAACGATGCCGGCTCGGGGTCTTTCAAACTGCGCCGTTACGATCCGGCGATCGGTTGGCAGGCCATCCGGTTCGAAGATCATTTTTTCGGCTGGGACATGGTCGACAATCCGCTTGACGAGATCGAGTTCCGCACGGTCGTCGAGATCAATTCTCGCGTTCTGGGTTTGATGAACGGCGATTTTCATGGAACCGACGGCTATTTGCCGCAGGATCAGGTCAAACGTCTGGCGGCCAGCGACAATGTTGTCGTCGACGAACAGGAATCGATGCGGATCTTCTATTCGATCATTCACAACGGCCGTGCGCCGATGAACGATATCAACTTCCGCAAGGCACTGTCCTATGCCTTCGACTATGATGGCTTCATCAACAACATCCTGTCCGGATCCGTCGCCCGGGATCCGTTCCCGCTTCCCAATAACATGTGGGGCGCGCCGGCGGATGTTGAAGGCTATACCTATGATCTGGAGAAGGCGGCCGAGCATCTGGCGAAGGTCAAGGGCGAGGTTGGCGAAATCACGCTTGGGGCGTTGGCCGGGTACGGCCAGACCGAGCAGGCGGCGGCTCTGCTGCAGAACGGCCTGAACAAGATTGGCGTGGAGACCAGGATCGTGACCGAACCTTGGCCGGTCGCATCGGGCAAGATGCGTGACGAGCAGCAGATGTATGATCTGTTGTTCTTGTGGAAGTCGACCTATTACGCTGATCCGAACAACTGGCTTGGCGAGATGTATGCCTGTGAGCAGATCGGCGCGCGTAACAACTCCTGGTATTGCAATGAAGAGGTCGATGCCTTGCTCAGCGAGGCGCGGACGTCAACGGATCAGGCGCTTCGCAAGGCCAATTACGAGAAAGCCAACCGGCTGTTGATGGAAGATGCCGCCGGCATCTTCGTCTACAACACCAAATGGTTCGGTCCGTTCAACAAGAATGTCGAGGGCGTGCGCTTCAGCCCGATCGGTAATGGTCAGGAAATGCGTTGGGTGTCGATGAAGAACTGACCGGACGGAGAGGCGCGGCTCCGGGAGGGGCCGCACCTTTCCGCCGCGAACGGGGTTCCTGATGCGCGCGCTGGTGCTTACCGTCAATCGCCTGGCCTGGTTCGTACCCACGTTGCTGGGCTTGCTGGTGATCACCTTTACAATCAGCCACATCATTCCTGCCGACCCCATCGCCTTCATCGCAGGTGACAATGCCACCGCGGAACAGATTGCGGCTCTCAAGGCGAAGTTTGGCGTCGACAAACCGGTTCCGGTGCAACTCTGGAACTATATTCTGGGTATTGCTCGGGGTGATTTCGGCATCAGCCTCTATACCCAGCGTCCGATTGTCGAGGATCTGGTCGGGCGGTTGCCGGCGACACTCGAACTGGCCTTCGCGGCGGTCATTCTCTCCGCCGTGATCGGAATCCCGCTCGGTGTTCTAGCTGCTGTCAACCGCAATTCCTGGTTCGATCACGTGCTGCGTGTGTTCACGGTGTCAGGGCTCGCGATTGCCGCGTTCTGGCTGGCCATCCTGCTCCAATTGTGGTTCGCCATGACGCTTGGCTGGACGCCGTTACAGGGGAGGGTCGACGGCTGGGGGCCCGACGGGGTGACGGGCTTCTTTCTTATTGATTCGGCGGTGGCCGGCGACTGGGATACTTTCGCCGATGTCGTCGCGCACATGATTCTGCCAGCGATCACTCTGGCTTTTCCGGCTATGGCGACGGTAATGCGGTTTACCCGGGCCGGCGTTCTGGACGCTATTCATTCGAACTATGTCGATTATCAGCAGGCGATGGGGGTGCCGCGGCGGGTGGTGATCTGGCGGTATGTCCTGCGCAATGCGTTGATCGGTACGGTAACCCAGATCGGCCTGATATTCGGGAATCTCATCGCCAACGCAGTGGTGGTCGAAGCGGTGTTTGACTGGCCGGGGCTCGGCCTGTATGCCGTCAACTCGATCCTGCAGTCGGACTACAACGCCATTATGGGCTTCACGCTGACGATGGGGACGGTTTTCATCATCGCCAATCTCCTGGTCGATATCACCCATGGTCTGATCGACCCGCGCGAGGCCCGCTGATCATGGAAACGGTCCGGTTCCTGTTGCGCAAGCTGGCTGCCGACCACACGGCGGCGCTTGGCGCTCTTCTCATCATGCTGCTGATCGTGGTCGCGATCGCCGCGCCGATGCTTTCGACTCATCCCGAGGACGTGAGCGAATTTCATCCGCCGGAGCGGCTCCTCGGGCCTTCGACGGAGCATTTCTTCGGCACTGACCGGATGGGGTCCGACGTCTATTCCCGTCTGCTGTATGGCGCCCGGATCACGATCGCGATCGCGGTCATCGCGATCGGGGTCAGTGTTCTGGTCGGCGTTCCGGTCGGTCTGATCGCCGGCTATTACCGTAACTGGATTTCAGATGCGCTGATGCGGATTTCCGACATCTTTCTGGCTGTGCCGCAGATCGTGCTCGCGATTGCTATCGCGCAGACCTTGGGTCCGTCGATCGAGAACGTCATTCTGGCGTTGTCCGCCACGTATTGGCCGTTCTGGGCGCGGCTGGTCTATGCCGAAACCCGTTCGGCCCTGAATGAAACCTATGTGGAGGCCTCGATCGCGCTCGGCGCGTCGCCCTGGCGGGTCATGGTGCTGCATGTGTTGCCCAACATCTCCTCCTCGGTCATCGTGCGTACGACCATCGGAATGGGGGGCACGATCCTGACTGCCGCGGTGTTGGGATTTCTCGGCCTCGGGCCGCCGGCGCCGAGCCCCGAATGGGGCCGCACGATTGCCGAGAGCCGCGAATTCTTGCCGGAAGCCTGGTGGTATGCAACGGCGCCCGGTCTTGCCATCTTCCTGGTCGTGATGGGGTTCAACCTGCTTGGCGATGGCCTTCGTGATATCCTCGATCCGCGCACCCGGCGGTCCAGTGATGGATGATCTGCTTACAGTCCGTGATCTGACGGTCGGGTTTGCGACCGAGGGCGGTCTGGCGCAGGTTCTCGATCATGTGAATTTCCGGATCGGACTCGGTGAGATCGTGGGGCTGGTAGGGGAGTCGGGCTGTGGCAAGACAACGCTCGCCCGGACGATTCTCGGGGTCTTGCCGGCCAATTCAGCCCGCATTGCGTCGGGCAGCGTCGAATTCGACGGGCGCGACCTTTTGGCCGAGGATCCGGTGGTACTGGCCGACGAGATCCGCGGCCGTCAGATCACCTTCGTTCCGCAAGATCCATTCTCCTCGTTCAATCCGGTGTTCACCATCGGAGCGCAGATCGGCGAATTGATGAAATGGAAATCGCCAGCGGCCCGGCCGGGATCGGGGCTGCGGTTTTATCCGTGGGCGCAGCAGCGCGAGGACCGATCGCGGGTGCTCGAGCTTCTGCGTACCGTGCAATTGCCCGACCCGGACACCATGATGCGCAAATATCCGCACGAACTCTCCGGCGGCCAGCGTCAGCGCCTGATGATCGCGATGGCATTGCTGCCGGAACCCAAGCTCATCATTGCCGACGAGCCAACCACCGCTCTTGACGTCACCATCCAGGCGCAGATCCTCAAGCTCCTGCGCAGACTTGCGACCGAACGCAATGTCTCGGTGCTGTTCACGACCCATGATCTTGGCACGGCCTACGAGATCTGCGACCGGATCACAGTCATGTATGCCGGTCAGGACGTGGAAAGCGCACCGTCGGATGCGTTTTTTGCCGCGCCGCGCCATATCTACACGACTCGTCTGCTGCAGAGCCTGCCGAGCCGTGAGCACGGCATTAGCGGCATCCCCGGCCAAATTCCGGGCTTGATCGATCCCCCGGCGGGCTGCCGATTCCATCCGCGCTGTGATGCCGCAACCGGCGCTTGCCGGTCCGTGCGTCCAGATGTCACCGCTGTCGATCCCGGGCATAACGTGCGCTGCTATCACCCGGCCGCCGACCCCGGGGCGTTGGCGCCATGACGGCCCCGGACACCGAATTGCTGCGGATCGAGGGTCTGAAGAAGTATTTCCCGATCCTGAACGTCTGGAAACGCCGGACGGGCTGGCTGAAGGCGCTGGATGACGTCTCATTGACAGTCAGCAAGGGTGAGATTGTCGGCATCGTGGGCGAGAGCGGTTGTGGCAAGTCGACACTTGGCAAGACGGTCATGGGTATCCACCAGCCGACCGGCGGCAGGATTGTGTTCGAAGATAATGATGTGACCAATCTCCGGCCGCACGAGGCGCGCGATTTGCGCCGCGATCTGCAATACACCTATCAAGATCCCGGCGCATCGCTTGATCCGCGCTGGAAGATTGGCAAGGCGCTCGATGAACCCTTAGTGATTCACACCGGTCTCGACCGTGCCGCGCGGCGGGCACGGGTGCGGGACATCCTCGATGCTGTCGGACTGCCGGAAGGTCATCTCGACCTCTACCCGCACGAAATCTCGGGAGGTCAGCAGCGGCGGGTCGGGCTTGCCCGCATCCTGACATTGCAGCCGACCCTGATCGTTCTGGACGAACCGACTTCGGGGCTCGACGTCTCGGTCCAGGCAACAATCCTGAATCTGTTTCTCGATCTGCAGAAACGGTTCGATCTGACCTACATGTTCATCAGCCATGACCTCAGTGTGGTGCGCATGATCTGCGACCGTGTTGCGGTGATGTATCTCGGCAAGATTGTCGAACTAGGCCCGTCGGACGAGGTGTTCGAGCGGCCCCGGCATCCGTACACGCAATCGCTGCTGGCCGCCGTGCCGCAGATCGGCAAGGGGCGGGTTACCGAGAATTTCTGGCTCGAGGGGGAGCCGCCGGATCCCGGTGACCTGCCGTCGGGGTGCCGGTTTCGCACGCGGTGTCCGCGGGCGCAGGCGCCTTGCGCCGCTGAGGTGCCGCCGCTCGTCGAAAAAGGTGGCGGTCATGCCGATGCCTGCCTGTTGTCGGGCGATTGAGTGACCGGTATCGGGCAGACTGAAGATTTGGGCTGGGAGCGAATAGCCGGGTACAAAAGGGAAGCTTCGGCGAAACATGCGGTTTTCCCGATTTGCACATTGAAGTGGGTGGATAGCCAAACCGGCTTTTCCCGGTCATCGGGATAGGCGATAGTTCGTAATGATGGTTCATTCGCGCGGGAAATCAGGAGAGGGTCATGTCGGTCATTCTGGGAAGCGGCGATTATCGCTATCGGGTCGTCGAGGACTGGGCCACGCTGCCCGATGGCTGGACGTTCATGGATGTTGCAGCTGTTGCCGTTGACAGCAAGGACAATGTCTATGTGTTCAATCGTGGCGAACACCCGATGATGGTGTTCGACCGGGAAGGCAATTTTCTGAGATCGTGGGGTGAGGGGGTGTTTCATCGCGCACACGGGTTGCATGTCGGGCCTGACGATTCGCTCTACTGCACCGACGACGGCGACCACACGGTCCGGAAGATGACGACGGACGGCAAGCTGTTGCTGGAAATCGGCGTTCCGGGAACGCCGGCGCCGTTCATGAGCGGTGAACCGTTTCATCGCTGCACCCATACCGCGCTCTGTCCCGACAATCACATTTTCGTGTCGGATGGATACGGGAATGCCTGTGTTCACAAGTATTCGCCGGACGGCAAGCTGGTGAAGACATTCGGCGAATCCGGCACGGAACCGGGCCAGTTCAACCTCGTACACAACATCGTGGCCGATGACGACGGCTGGATCTATGTCGCGGACCGGGAGAACCACCGTGTTCAGGTGTTCGATACGGAAGGCCGGTACGAGGCGCAGTGGAACAACCTGCACCGGCCCTGCGGCCTGTACATGCCGAGAGGGAAATGCCCGCATTGTTTCGTGGGCGAGCTCGGGCCCGGCATGGCAGTGAACCAGGCTTATCCCAATCTGGGACCTCGGCTTAGCATTGTCAGCAACGAGGGAGAGCTGATCGCGCGGCTTGGCGGTGAAGAGGGGGCGGGGCCGGAAGCCGGCAAATTCTGGGCGCCGCATGGTCTCGCGGTTGACTCGCGCGGTGACATCTATGTGGGCGAGGTCTCCTACACGAACTGGGGGAACATGCGCGGTGACGAACCGCGGCCCGATTATTTGCGGACATTGCAGAAGCTCGAGCGCATGATCTGAATTGGCCGACGGGAGATTCGCCCGGCACTCTCCTCCGCACGCGTGCATGTTATATTGCGAAGTCGGCGACCTGGCGATCGCCCAGCCGGTGTCCGCCTGTCTACCGCGATGTGCTGAGGGACCATGTCCTGGCCGACCGGGGTCGCCGCGGGACGCGGCTGCCCCGTATTGGGTGCTGAAGCCATCCTGAATTTCTTATCGTTGCATGCAATCGTAACGCCATGGATGGGAGCCGGCGAGAGGACATCGTTCCGAATTCCGGAGGACGGTCGGACTATTCGAAAATGCCGTCTCACGAAAGATGAAAAATACATAACTGACGCACTTCGTGTAATGACGTAGTGCGTTAAAGGAACGTAAATGATTTCTGTGAACAGGTTTTTACTCGCCCATTTCCAGACGATATTGCCAAAAGGGTTTACGAATTTCCCAAACAGGGAAACCTGATCTGATGTCTGGTTTATGCCGAATAATCGATCAAAAGGTCAGAGGATTTTTTGTTCAGCGAGCCTCTTGCAAAATTCCTGCCCCCAGGGTCCGGTGAGCCCGGATCGGTCGGTTGCTTCCGGTCACCTCTGCACCTGGAGGTCGGAATCCATGGATTCGCGGTGTCTCATCAGAGATGATGAGACCGAACAGGGACCTTTGCGGACATCGGGACACGCCTCTCCGGGCCCCTCTCTTCGAGATGGCCGCGAAGGGTCGGTATGCGTTGTCGGAGCCGCGCTATGGGGCGGCGAGACGTATCAACTGGTCAGCCGCCAGGGCCAGGATGCCGAACATGAGATGGCAGGCGACCTTGGAATATCCACGGACGCGGACATGGCGCCCGCCAAACTCATCCTTGAGGCGGGCGTTGGTCCTCTCGACACCGGACCGGATCCGGACCCGCACGGTCTCGGGATCGACATGGCCTATTGCACGCCGGGCCCGGGCCTCCCGGTCTCGCTCCTCCTTGAGGTCCTTGTCCCGGCGCGGATTGACATCGATGATCGGCACATGGCCAAGCCGTTCGCTCATCTGGTAGATCTCCCTGGCATCATAGGCCGCGTCCATGAGATCGTAGAGATTGGTCACACGCCCGGCGGTCATCATCGCCAGCGGGATCGCGACCGGGCTGTCATGGACGGATGCCGCGGTGAGAACGGTCCTCAGCGGCACCCCGCAGTCTGCTGTGTCGATAGGCAGCTTGTAACCGCACCAGGCCTCCATGACCCCCTTGGCATTCTTCTTTGCCCCGTGATCGCAGACCTTCGGCAGCGCGTCGAGCCTCTCATCGAGATCCATCCCGTTCGCTTGCCGTTCGAGACGCCCAGGCTCCTTCGTCCTCTCCTCGCCCTTGCGGGGCCGGCCGCGCTTGCGGTTCGGCGTCCTGGCCTTCGGCGTCGGGGCCGGCGTCTCCCGGGCCTCGATGGCCGTCGAGGCCCTCGACACGTGGCCGATGAGCGCGTCGCCCAGTGTCTCTGCAACCAGAGCCGCGTGCATCCTCTCCGGAAGACGGGACTGCGAAAATTCGGCAAACGCCCGCGAAAACGTCGCTTCACTCGGGATCTCCGCGACACGCGACCAGCCGCACAGCCGGCGCAACGTCGGGTCCACCTTGAGCCTGTCGATCAGGTGGCGGGTCGTCGGCAGACCCCATACCGCCTTGGCGATGACGCCACGGGCCAGCGCCCGGCGATCCTCCCGGGGCCGACCCGGACCGGTCCACACCTCATCGACGAAGCCCTCCACCTTGACGAGATCGAGAGCTGTCACGAAGCGCTTGTGCGTCTCCAGGAGAGGACCGACCGCCTCGGCCAACGCAGGGAAAAGGTCCCCTTGAAATCGGCGCCAGAGATCGGATAGGGTCGAGCCAAGGATCATCGAGGTCACCTCCTCGGTATCTTGTTGTTGTGGAAACACAACAGACCACGGGGTGCCCCGAAACCCAGGCCCTCGACAACAAAATCAGCCTCGAGAAGGCAAAAAACCGGTCGGGCCGGCAATTTTGCAAGAAGCTCCAGAGCTCAAACAGCTGGGCCCTTAGGGATTGTCTGAACAAGTTGGTTTTGGCACCATTATTTTGGGGATTATATACTTGAATATGCAGCCGTCCATCCCCAAATCAATGTCAGAGTGGATAGGACATGGCACAGAAAGCACCCGGAAAGAGCCATCGCGAGGGGATCATCCTGATAGAGCTGTTCGGGCGGTTTCCCGATGACGCCACCGCCGAACGGTGGTTCGAGGAACAGCGCTGGGGCGCGGCTGGTAAGCCCTCTCATTGTCCGATGTGCGGCGGCACCGAGAAAGTGCGGCCCGTTCCTTCCCGCAAGCCTCTGCCCTACTGGTGCGGTGAATGCCGGCGCAATTTCAGCGTCAAGACTGGCACTGTGATGGACCGCTCGAAGATCGGCCTCCAGAAATGGGCCATCGCAATCTACCTGTGGTCAGTGTCGCTCAAGGGCGTATCGTCCATGCGGCTGCATCGCGACCTGAAGATCACGCAGAAGTCGGCCTACTTCATGGCCCAGCGGTTGCGCGAGGCGTGGACCGAGGGGCATGGCGGCATGGCTGGTCCGGTCGAGGTCGATGAGACCCATGTCGGTGGCAAGGAGAAGAACAAGCACGGAAACAAGAAGTTGCGGGCCGGACGCGGCGCCGTGGGCAAGACCACCGTTGCTGGTGTTCGGGATCGCGCCACGAACACCATCAGTGCCGCGATTGTCGAAGGTACCGACGCCGCTTCGCTACAGGGTTTCGTCGCTTCGCGGGCGGGCGAGGGAGCCAAGGTCTATACGGATCAGGCGGCCGGCTACAAGGGCATGAACTTCGATCACGAGACCGTCAATCACTCCGTCAGCGAGTATGTCCGGGATCAGGCGCACACTAACGGGATCGAGAGCTTCTGGGCCACCTTGAAGCGGGGATATCACGGGACTTTCCACCACATTTCGCCCAAGCATCTGCACCGCTATGTCAATGAGTTCGCGACCCGGCACAACATGAGATCGCGTGATACGGACGCCATGATGGCCGAGACCGTTGCCCGGATGGTCGGGAAACGGCTAATGTATCGGGAACTGGTAGCCGGCTAGGCTGCGGATACAGCGGGCAAGAGGATGGGTGCACCGGAATGGGCGCTTGAGACCGCGAAGGCTTGGGCGCAGGAACGGCTCCGCTCAGGAGCGGAGCCGCCTTGGACATACTACCGCTTGATGCAGCTCGTTGAAGCTGTGGATTCGCTTGCAGCAGGAACCCGGTCAGTTACTTCCACGGGCTGTTTACAGCCAGAGGCGCCACCTCAGGATGCCAGTCTCCCTCAAGGGGAGAATGTTTGTCGGCTAGTGTCCTGATTCCAAAGTTCGTACCGTTATGATGTTGCGGCTGCAGCGGTTTCGAGGGTCCTGAGGCAGAAGCGCTTGATGGACGCCAGGATTTCATCGGCTGTCTTGTGCCAGCGGAAGGGCTTGGGGTCCTCGTTGACGGTGTCGATGTACCCGGTGATCGCCTGCTCCAGCTCGACGGTCGATCGGTGAACCCCGCGCCGGATCTGCTTCTCTGTCAGATCGGCGAAGAAGCGCTCGACTTGGTTGAGCCACGAGGCAGAGGTCGGGGTGAAGTGAACATGCCAGCGCGGTCGCCGGGCGAACCAGTCGCGGATCGTCTTCGTCTTGTGGGTCGAGTAGTTGTCCATGACGATGTGGATCTCGAGGTCGGGCGGCACGTTGGCCTCGACGTGATCCAGGAACTTGCGGAACTCCACGCTGCGGTGGCGCCGATAGCACTGTCCGATGACCTTGCCTGTGGCGACGTCAAGGGCTGCGAAGAGCGAGGTCGTGCCGTTGCGCTTGTAATCGTGAGTGCGCCGCTCGACCTGCCCCGGGCGCAGCGGCAGCAGCGGCTGGGTGCGATCGAGGGCCTGAACCTGCGATTTCTCGTCCACGCAGAGGACCATGGCATGCTGCGGCGGGTCCACGTAGAGCCCCACGATGTCGCGCGTCTTGTCCACGAAGTAGGGGTCTGCCGAGAGCTTGAAGGTCTCGCTCCTGTGCGGCTGAAGGGAAAAGGCTCGCCAGATGCGATTGACCGTCGACGGCGCATACCCCGTCGCCTGCGCCATCGAGCGCGTGCTCCATTGGGTCGCGTCACGAGGCTTCTCCTCAAGCGTCTTGCGCACCACCTCGGCCACGGCGTCGTCATCGATGCGCCGGGGACGGCCGGAGCGCGGCTCGTCGTCAAGCCCGTCAAGACGATGCTCTGCGAAGCGATTGCGCCACTTCCTGGCGGTCTGGCTGGTCACGCCCAGCACGCTCCCAATCTGCACATTGGTAAGCCCTTCGGCCGCCAGCAGCACGATGTGCGCCCGATCGGACAGGCCTCGCCAGACTTTGCGCCCGCGCGCCAGCCGCTCAAGCTCGTTGCGCTCGTCCGCGCTCAGCTTGATCTCCACCGAAAGTCGCATCACCATGCCCCCCGAATCGACACCACCCCCTTAACAATACGAACTTTGCGTACAGGACACTAGATACCGCTCGATCCCGTCGCGCTGAGCAACAGGTACAGATGCCCACGTGACGTAAAGGGCGCCCTTTTGAGCATGCCTTGTGATCGTCGGGTCATTGCGGTGATCTGCAATGCGGTCTGCCACGTCACCTTGCCCGACGTAAGCGGTGTGAGGGGCGGTGCCTCCATGCCAGACGATGTAGACTCCATGTTCGGTTACTTTGGCCAAGTCGAGCCCGCCGAACGGGCACCACTCATCGCCAATACATTTGAGCCTCCGCTCAATTGGCGGAGGGCGAACGCTTGACAGATTCGCGGGAGACGGTACGATCACAGCGCTCTCACACAAATCTATCCGGTGCACCCTCCAGTGCTTCACCAGACCCCAACAAGGCAGACCCCAACAAGGTCGAAGGCTGGGCTGGCACCCGGCCTTCGTCATTTCTGGGGCCGCTACGAATCTCCGTAGCATTCTGCAATATATACAAAATCATGCGGTCCGACAAGAATGCGTCTACCGCCCATGGTGAGACATGCCTGAAAAGCTGCCCCACAGCCCTCACGGGTCCAAAGAGGCCGACAAACCCTCGTCCAACGTCACCCTCCCGCCTGTCGACGCGACCCCCGAAGAAATCGCTCAGGCGCTATTTCGGTTGAAGCCTGAAGGCGAGGCCGAGACGACCGCCTAGTGTCCTGTACGCAAAGTTCGTATTGTTAAGGGGGTGGTGTCGATTCGGGGGGCATGGTGATGCGACTTTCGGTGGAGATCAAGCTGAGCGCGGACGAGCGCAACGAGCTTGAGCGGCTGGCGCGCGGGCGCAAAGTCTGGCGAGGCCTGTCCGATCGGGCGCACATCGTGCTGCTGGCGGCCGAAGGGCTTACCAATGTGCAGATTGGGAGCGTGCTGGGCGTGACCAGCCAGACCGCCAGGAAGTGGCGCAATCGCTTCGCAGAGCATCGTCTTGACGGGCTTGACGACGAGCCGCGCTCCGGCCGTCCCCGGCGCATCGATGACGACGCCGTGGCCGAGGTGGTGCGCAAGACGCTTGAGGAGAAGCCTCGTGACGCGACCCAATGGAGCACGCGCTCGATGGCGCAGGCGACGGGGTATGCGCCGTCGACGGTCAATCGCATCTGGCGAGCCTTTTCCCTTCAGCCGCACAGGAGCGAGACCTTCAAGCTCTCGGCAGACCCCTACTTCGTGGACAAGACGCGCGACATCGTGGGGCTCTACGTGGACCCGCCGCAGCATGCCATGGTCCTCTGCGTGGACGAGAAATCGCAGGTTCAGGCCCTCGATCGCACCCAGCCGCTGCTGCCGCTGCGCCCGGGGCAGGTCGAGCGGCGCACTCACGATTACAAGCGCAACGGCACGACCTCGCTCTTCGCAGCCCTTGACGTCGCCACAGGCAAGGTCATCGGACAGTGCTATCGGCGCCACCGCAGCGTGGAGTTCCGCAAGTTCCTGGATCACGTCGAGGCCAACGTGCCGCCCGACCTCGAGATCCACATCGTCATGGACAACTACTCGACCCACAAGACGAAGACGATCCGCGACTGGTTCGCCCGGCGACCGCGCTGGCATGTTCACTTCACCCCGACCTCTGCCTCGTGGCTCAACCAAGTCGAGCGCTTCTTCGCCGATCTGACAGAGAAGCAGATCCGGCGCGGGGTTCACCGATCGACCGTCGAGCTGGAGCAGGCGATCACCGGGTACATCGACACCGTCAACGAGGACCCCAAGCCCTTCCGCTGGCACAAGACAGCCGATGAAATCCTGGCGTCCATCAAGCGCTTCTGCCTCAGGACCCTCGAAACCGCTGCAGCCGCAACATCATAACGGTACGAACTTTGGAATCAGGACACTAGATGATGGCCCGCGCATAGTCAGCTATATAATTCCCATTATTTTATTGGTGACGGAGTGGAGTGCGAGCCTTGGAGCAAGCGACGTTTGCGGAGCTGGAGCACGACCTGAAGAAGCGTCGGACGCGGCGCGAGGTCTTTCTCGAGACGATGGAGGGCTGGTTCCCTGGGAGCGGCTGGAGGCGCGCCTCCAGCCATTCTACCCGAAGGCCGGGCGCGGTCGGCGGCCTTATCCGCTGAGCGTGATGCTGCGGGTGCACTGCGTGCAGCTGTTCTACAATCTGAGCGACCCTGGGATGGAGGACCTGCTTTACGCGGTGGAGTCGGTACGGCGGTTTGTGGGGTTGCGCCTCTCGGGTGCGATGCCTGACGAGACGACGGTTCTGCATTTCCGCCACTTGCTGGAGACGCATGGTCTGGGCGAGACGCTGTTCGAGGAGATCAACGCACATCTGGCCTCTCTCGGACACCGCTTGAGCAAGGGGACGATCGTGGACGCGAGTCTCATTGCCGCGCCGTCGTCGACGAAGAACCGCAAGGGCGAGCGGGACCCGGAGATGCATCAGACGAAGAAGGGCAATCAGTGGCATTTCGGGATGAAGGCGCACATCGGGGTGGACGCGCAGTCGGGCTTGACGCACAGCGTGGAGACGACGCCGGCAAACGTCTCGGATGTGGCGACGGCGCACGCGCTGTTGCACGGGGGCGAGGAGCAGGTGTGGGGTGACGCGGGCTATCAGGGGGTGGACAAGCGCGCGGAGAACCGGGACACGGACGTGGACTGGGAGGTGGCGATGAAGCCCGGCAAGCGCCGGGGGCTGGACAAGGCGGGCCCGGAGGCGGCGGCGGAGAGGCGCAAGGCGTCGGTTCGGGCCAAGGTGGAACATCCGTTCCTGTATGTGAAGCGCCACTTCGGCTACGCGAAGGTGCGCTATCGGGGGCTGGCGAAGACCACGCAACGTATCGCCGTGCTGCTCGGGTTCACCAATCTGCTCATCGCGGGGCGCGACGCCACCGCCTGACGTGGGGGGAGTCCGTCCGCAACCGCCGCAAGGCGGCGGGGACGGTCGGCTCGGGCGTCAAAATCCCCATTTCCTGGCGCGACAACACGTCCCCGATGGGCTCTGGCGTTTCACCCACGGGCCACGCCACCTGTATACCCGGAAAAATCGACTTGTTCAGACAATCCCTATCGGACTGCGATCGCCTGCTTTGCCCGCCGGTGGTCAACTCTCCGCGGTGACCGCCTCGCAGGCCGCCATCTCCCAGCCCCGGAACACCACCGCCAGACCGATATGCTGGATCGCCGGGTGGCGCCGCCGCAAGGTATCATCGGCAAGATACCCCCGCAGTTGCCGTTGCGCTTCTGCCAGTGCCGCCGCCACCGGCCCGGTCTGATCCCCGGTCTCGCTCCGTTTCAGATATTTCAACTCGATCACGTATCCGAAGACGGTCCTCGGGTAGCGGACTGTGTATGGTTCCAGATACAGGTCCCCGTAGCCCTTGTTCAACTCGGCCTCGGAATGAACCAGAAAGCGTTCCGACAGACCAAAATACGCCATGAAAAACGCCTGCACGACCTTCTCACCGGACATGAAGTCGCGGATCCCGGTCTGCCGGGCAAAAGCCTCCGACAGATAATCCAGGGCCGGTCGCCAGTCGCCGTGACGGGCCATGTCACCCACGAGCGGGATGAAGGTGTGGTGTTCGATGGAAAACATATCGGCATCCTGCCAGGCATCACGCAGAAAGCCGTACATCAGGTGCCGGATCGTCTCGTTGGGAATGCCGAGTTCAGTCAGATCGTCATCGGTGCCGCGGATGCTCAACAGCCCGAAATAATACAGCAGAGACAGGAAATTATCCCGTTCGGCCAACCTTTCGAGAGGAAAGCTGACATTGATCCGGGTCTTCGCTCCACCATCGGCGATGACGTCGCGCAACATGTCGAAATTGCCGTTGAGGTCGGCCTGCCGCGCCGCAGCCTGCCGGTTCACCACGAGGAGATGCCGAAGCTTGCCGTAATCGATACTAACGCGGTATACGCTTTCCTATTGATACAACCCCTTATTTTATAGTCATTTTCTATTCGGCCTCTTTCTTCCGTAAGCGTTTCGGAAGCGAATTCGTTCCAGTTCCAGCGTTGCCGGGCGCGTTCCTGGCACCCTGCCCTTCCTCAGAACCGTATCCCGACCTGCATCCGGATGCCGGTGTCAGGCGTGCCGCCTTCGTGGCGGTATCCTTCGATGTCCATGCGGATGCGTCCGCCGCGGTCGTAGCGGGCGCCGAGGCGGAACTCGCGCCTGTCGTTGGACATCCCGAACCCGCCATACGGGGTGAGCAGACTGGCAAGTGACGCGCAGCCGCAAGGACCGCGACGGCGACATCCTCGCCCTCTGCAAGATCGTGTCCCAGCCGGTGGTGTAAGAGCCTAGCGTCCGTTGCGGTATTCGGCGGGTCGGGCCGGGACGCTCAGGCTGCCACGGCGGGCAGCTTGACGGTTTTATTGTGGCTCACGGGAGCGATGGATTCCAGCGTCATGTATCTGGCTCTCTGGACGGCCCATTCGTTGTTCTGCTCGAGGAGGATCGCGCCGATCAGCCGGGTGATGGCGTCCTCGTTGGGGAAGATGGCGACGGTATTGGTGCGTCGCTTGACTTCGCCATGGAGGCGTTCGAGCGGGTTTGTCGAGTGCAGCTTGGCGCGATGCGCGGCCGGGAAGGTCATATAGGCCAGGACGTCGTGCTCGGCCTCGTCCATGATGGCGGCGAGCTTCGGCGCCTTGGCCCTGAGTTGGTCGGCGACCTGGCGCCACTGGGCGGAAGCGCTGTCTGCATCCTCCTGGGCGAAGGCAGTCGTGACGAAGGCGGAGACGACGCGCCGGCCCTGCTTGCCGGCATGAGCGAGCAGGTTGCGCATGAAGTACACGCGGCAGCGCTGCCATGTGGCGCCGAGGATGCGGGTCGCGGCGGCCTTGATGCCCTTGTGGTCGTCGGAGATCACCAGCTTGACGCCGCGCAGCCCGCGGCGGGCCAGGGAGCGCAGGAACCCGGTCCAGAAGGTCTCGGCCTCGGACGCGCCGATCGCCATGCTGAGCACCTCGCGCCGGCCCCGGTCGTTGACCGCCACCGCGATGGTGACCGCGACCGAGACGATGCGCCCGGTCAAGCCCCTCACGCACTGGCCATGCGCGCCGGCGGGAATATGCTCTCGAAATCATCCCGATCGGGCGCCCTGGTGGTCGAATCGCGCCAAAATCGCACTGTGGAATGGCCTCTCGCGGCGTTAGCAGGAATTGCTGCAACCGGCGTTGACAGATCCTACACTCAGCTATAGAGTGCTCGCTGTGAGCCACTTGCAAAGGAGATTCTCATGGAACGTTCAGATATCCACACATCGGCCGTGCTTACGTCGCGCCCTGCGCCTGCTCGGAAGCGGCTCCGACTGCGCCGACGCACGCTTGCTATCCTGGATGACACGAACAGGACCAAAATTCGCATCGACGGCGACCCCTCCGACTTCGATTGCGACGGTTCGCCTGTTAGCATGCATTGCAATCCTGACCATTGCTGTTGAACTGCGGGTCTCGGGTCTTTCATGCAGCCGGGCAGAACTCGTGCGAGGTAGGACGACCGCAGGAAGCCCGACCACTGCCACTACTTCTGCTGGCACTTAAGTAAATATCATTGTATCGTGGCCGTTGGATTGGAAGATTTGAGAGGTTCCTCCGATGGCACTTGGTCTTGGGCGGCCGAAGGCGGCCTTGGTTCTGAGCAATGAAGAACAGTCGTTTCTGGAGGGGCAGGTTCGGCGGCACCGGGTGGCGCGCTCTATGTCGGACAGCTGCCGCATGATCCTGCACTGCGCGGACAGCCTGAGCAACAAGGCGGTGGCGTCCGAGATTGGCGTGCACGAGCACACAGTAGGCAAGTGGCGCCGGCACTTCCTAGGGAATGTCTGAACAGGGTGTGGTTCTGATATGGTGTCGTCATTTGTCTTTCTTTGATCGTTTGGTAATCGGTTCATTTTTTGTTGTTTCTCTCCTCTCAAGCGACGAGAAGGTTTTCACAATATGACGCATTATCATTAATCGTCATGGACAACTACGCCACCCACAAGACTGCGGGGGCGAAGGCTTGGCTGGTGCGGTGGCCGCACTGGCACGTCCACTTCACGCCGACATCCGTGTCCTGGCTCAATCAGGTCGAGCGGCGGTTCGCCGAACGGATGCGCAAGCAATTGCAGCGCGGCGTGCACTGTTCTACCCTCCAGTTTGAAGCCGACATCCGCGCCTTCAACGAAGACCCCAAGCCTTTTGAATGGACCAAGTCGGTCGACGGCATTCTCGCCGCCGTCAAACGCTTCTGTCTCCGGGTCGATAAAGCTAATGCCACGAACTTTAGATTCAAGTGACAGCACCGTAGATCATTACCGGCCCTCCGGCTTCTTTGTTCTGCGAACCCCTCTACTTCCGGTTGGGGCCTTCGATGCCTGGGGCCGAAGTGCCGACGGAGTTGACACCATCGAAAGATCTGATCGGCTGCGCCGAAGCCTCGCCGACCTGCTCGACGCGCCGCATACCGCCGACGCAATTCGCGTGGCGAGTTCGACACTCGCCGACAACCTGAGCGGGTGGACAGAACGAAACCCCTCGCGGCGGCTAGAACGGCTGGAACGCGCGCTGGTTCAGTATTTCGCCCGGATGTGTGATCGCTGCACACCATTCGGCCTCTTCGCTGGCGTTTCGGTCGGCAAGATCGGGGCGCAGACGTACCTGCGGCTTGCCGGACGTGCCCACTACCGACGCCGTTCGGTCCTCGACTCAGCGCAAGTGGCGGAACTCGTGGTCAACCTTCTTCAGAGCGACGAAGTCCAGAAAGCCGTCCGCTACAGGGTCAACGACACGCTTGCGGTCGTGAAGGGAGACTACAGATACGTTAAGACTAACAATCGTCGCGGTCATATCTGCCATGAAATTGCCTCACTGGAGAACGACGAGGGGCTTTCTGTCGTACTCGAATGCGCCGCCCAAGGCGCAACTCTTGCCGAGCTTCGTGCGGCCTTGACGCCACTTATTTCAGGCGACGGCACGGAATCCGAGGCCGATGAGTTCGTGTATGACCTGATCGCCGCGCAAGTTCTTCAGGCGGAGTTGATCCCGCCCATCGTCGGAGGCGATCCACTCGACCACGTCCTGGAATGCCTGGAACACTCCACTGGGGTGACCGCCGTTGCAAAACCGGTGCGCCGGATCCGCGAAGAACTAAATCGTCTAGACGCTCACGGTGTTGGTGCGCCGCCGGAAGCTTACACCGCAGTGAGCCGAATCTGGATCGACCAACTACAACAGAAAAAGACCAACCGACTCTTGCAGGTGGATCTCTTCAAAGAAGCTAAACACCTGTGCCTTTCCGGAGACATTGTCGCGGAAGTCCTGCGTAGCGCGGAGCCGCTCTGGCGGCTCGCTGGTCCCGCACTCGACGAAATGCAGGGTATCAAGACTCGCTTCCGGAAACGCTACGAATCCCGCGAAATCCCCCTCGCCGAAGTGTTGGATCCGGAACTCGGAATCGGTTTTCCCGACTCCGACCTCGAACCACGCCTCGCCTTACCTCCACTTCTCCATGAGCTTGATCTCCGCGCCCCCATCGAAAGACGCGGCGCGGGTGCCGAAAGCTTGGAGGCATCGTCCAGTGTGCTTCTCAACCGGGTTTTGGGCACCTGCGGACCGAACGATCCCTTGGAGATCGATGACGAACTCTTGGATCGGCTCGCACCGCCGGAACGTAGCGACTTACCCGCCGCGCTCGCCGTCCGCTTCGACTTGGTGGCGCGTTCCGAACGCGCCGTTCGCCGAGGCGACTACCGCCTCTTCTTTCATAGTATCTCCGGCCCCTCCGGCGCCCGAATGCTTGGACGACTCTGCCACCTCGACCAAGTCCTCCTCGAAGCTGTGCAGGATCATCTTCGCGACGAAGAAGCGTTGGAACCCGACACAATCTACGCCGAGATTGTCCACTGCCCAGAAGGAAGGATCGGTAACATCGTCCGGCGCCCCCATCTCCGGGATATCGAGTTAAGTTACGCTGGCTATTCACGGCGCGAAAGGGAGAACCGGTTGACGGTCGACGATTTGCTGTTACGTCTTGAAGGTAGACAGTTTCGTCTCCGTTCCAGGAAAGACGGGCGACAGGTGCACCCACGATTGACGTCCGCCCATAACTACCGGCGAAGTTCTGGGGCGTATCGGTTCCTGTGCGCGTTACAGAACGATGGCGTGCGCGAGGTTTTCGCGTGGAACTGGGGCTTGCTCCACGGACTCGCGTTCCTGCCCCGCGTCGTTCGGGGGCGAGCCGTCTATGCGGTTGCCCGCTGGAAAGTCGGGCACGATCAGTCAGCCTACAGGGCAATCAGCGCTGCGAAGGAACGAGCCGCCCGTGAAGACGCGACAAAACGTCTTGTCGAGGAACTGATGCTCCCCCGATGGGTGCGCCTAACCGATGGCGACAACCGCCTTCTACTCGATCTGGAGAATCCGCTGTGCCTTTTTATCCTTGCTGAACACGCCACCAGTCGCCCGGCGCTTATCTTGGAAGAGACCTTAGCCGACGACCTCGAAGGTTGCGTGGAAGGCCCGGAAGGCAAATATCGAAACGAGATCATTCTTCCATTTGTGCGTACCAAATCGGAGTCGAACGCCGATCCCGACAACGGCGAAAAGGCAATGGATTCTGTGGTAAGCGCCCCGTCGACCCCTCCTGTCCAACGGCTCTTTGCGCCAGGTGACAAGTGGCTGTACTTCAAGTTCTACTGCGCAAACCCGACTACTGACATTCTGTTGCGAGAAGTCATCGCGAGCTTGGTGGCGCTCCACGAACGGCAGGAGCCTGATCGCCCTTGGTTCTTCATCCGCTACGCCGACCCGGAAAACCATGTGCGCGTTCGTTTCCGCGCCGCTCCAGAAACACAGCGTGCGCTCCAGGAACAAGCCGCTGTACTCCTGCGGCCTCTTGTAGAGCGTGGCTCGGTGCATCGGGTAGTAGCGGATACCTATGTCCGGGAGGTGGAACGTTACGGTGGCGCGCGCGGAATTGAGTTAGCAGAAGACTGGTTTCACGCCGACAGTGTGACGGCCCTGCGCCTCGTGGAACTCGTGCATGTGGTAGGGGATGAAGTCCTGCGCTGGAAAGCGACGGCCATGGGGTTCGACCGTCTGTTCGCTGACTTCGGCCTCGACTTTACCGAACGCCAGCGGGTTGTTGCCAGGGCGCGAGCGGGGTTCTGGCGGGAGTACGAGGTCGATCCGATTAACCGGCGGCAGTTAGCCCGACGGTTCCGCACAGAAAGAGCCGGCCTTGAGGAGTTAGTTACCGGACAACTGGAAGGAGCGCTCTCCGCCGTCGACGGAGTGTTTCGCCAGCGATCCGGGCAGACAATTGACGTGATTAGGGCGTTCCGTGAACGCGTAGCGGCGGGCGAACTGAATTGCCCCATGAATGACCTGCTCCTAAGCCTGATCCACATGCAGGCGAACCGTATCTTGCCCGCATCGGCGCGGGCGCAGGAACTGGTCCTCCACGACTTCCTCAGCCGTACGTACCGTTCTCTCGCGGCCCGTTAACCTTCGGTTAGGGCCCGCTTATTGGAGCCTCTTCCGTTCAATCTGCCCTATAGTCTGCGTTTCTGAAGCAGCGCCTCGAGCATCTGTGCCAGGGTCTTGTTTTGTTGACCGCGCCGGAACCTGTCAACGACTTTGAGACAGTGACGATTGCGATTTACTGAGCAGTTTCTCCTGTTGTGGGTGTCACAGGTGGGTTGATCCAGACGGCTTGGGGAAGGGCATCCGGTTGTGGGATCCCTCGAACGAAGCGGTCGGGATGACGGGTCCAAGCGTCTTGAAGGGTCCGCCCGCGCTGCTCCAGCACGCTCTGGGTTCGATTGTGATGCACGTCGTCCGGGGTGAGCATCACAATTCCGTCATGGCGATGTTCGGTGGAGCTATGGTCGAAAGTAATGGGATGGTCCGCCCCGCTTCAACTCAGACGGGCTCGACGGCCAGAATGCTGGAGTCTTTTCTCAATCGACAACGGAGCGGGCCATGGACAAAGTAGCACGTGTGGGTATCGACTTGGCGAGTTCAGTCACGCGTTTACGTCGTTGCCGGAGGCGATGGAGAGAGTACCTGCGACGCCTGTTAGGCTACAGGCGTAAATTATATTGTCATCTAGTGGATTTTGTGTTTTACTTTCCTGATGAGATGCAATTACTAATGTCCCAACAGTTATTAGAATAAAATCAATTGGTTAGGGTTTTCTAGATTCGATAATATTGTAGTCGGTGTCGGAAAATAGCTTGCAAATAGGCATTTTCTCGAACAGAGTCAGGCTCAAAACCTGCAAAATTGTGTAGAGGGCGACCGAGAGCCCCAGCCGCTTCCTGAGCACCGCCACGAGCACATACACCGTCACCGCGATCCATATCTGAGTCTTGACTGCGTTCTCCGACGTGCCAAAGAACGACTTGATGCGCAAGTGCTGCTTGATCCACTTGAAGAAGAGCTCGACTTGCCACCGGTGACGATAGAGCTGTGCAACGGTGGGCGCCGAAACGACGAAGTGATTGGTCAAGAAATTGAACGTCTTTTCCGTTCCTGCATCGTAAGCGGTGCGAGTGTTCCACCTTCCTATCGATGAGTTAATCGCGTTGGATGACCCCTTTTCACGAGGAGGGTCAGCCGATGCAGGAATCCACACGAAGTTCCGCCGCCGCTCGGGAGCGTGCGAGCGTCCGTGAGACGAACGTCTCTGCGACGGGTCGGTCGCGCCGGCGCTGGAGCACCGAGGAGAAGGCGCGGGTGGTGCGCGAGAGTTTGCGGCCCGGCAAGCGCGTAGGCGAAGTCGCTCGGCGCTACGGGATCTCGCGCTGGCAGTTGTCGACGTGGCGCAGCCTCGCCCGCCGGGGCGAACTCGCGGTGGCGTCATCGGCCGAGCCGGTGGATATCGGACTGCAGCCGCAGCCGGCGTTCGCCACGCTCGAGGTGGACAGCGCGAGGGGTCCGATTAGGTCGGTTGTAATCGAGTCGCGAGAGGTGACGGTGCGCCTCGATGGCGCTATCGGCGCTTCGCGGGTCGCGGAGATTGCCTCGGCGTTGCGGGGGCGTCGATGAACGTCGCGGGGACGGGGATGCGGGTGGTGGTGGCGACGCGTCCTGTGGATTTCCGCAAGGGTCATGACGGACTGGCGGCGGTGGTTGAGCACGAGCTCGGTCTGGACCCGTACTCGGGGGGTGGCGGTGGTGTTTCGTCCCAAGCGCCTGGACCGGATGAAGGTGCTGTGGTGGGACGGGACTGGTGCTGGCGACGAAGCGTCTGGAGCAGGGCCGCTTTGCCTGGCCTGCGGTGCGCGACGGGGTGATACGGCTGTCGCGGGCACAGTTCGAGGCGTTGTTCGAGGGGCTGGACTGGCGCCGGGTGTGGAGCCGGCGGGTTCGCAAACCGCTTGCGGCGGCGTGATGACATCGGGGGCTGTTCTGGCTCCCTTTTTCTTTATTAAGGAATTGATTCCATGATATAATTCTATCATGGAGAACCGTCTCGACACGGTCGACCCAGCGTCGCTTGCGCCCCCCCCCCTATCGCGCCGTGAACGAAGGGCTTCGAGCCCAAGTGGCGGCGCTCGCTGAGCGCAACCGCGAACTCGAACGCCGAGAGCCCGAAGCGGTCGTCGAGGGCCTGCGCAGCCGGGTGGCCTCGCTCGCTGAGCACAACCGACACCTCGAACATCTGCTGCGCGAGCTGCGCCGCGCGATCTACGGAAAGAAGTCCGAGAAGCTCCATCCCGACCAGCTCCAGCGCGCCTTCGAGGCGCTCGAAGGCGCGCTCGCCGAGGCCGAGGAAGCGGCCCCAGCGAGCATCATGCCGACGCCGCGTGAGCGGCGCCCTGACCCACGGCGCAACCTCGGCCACCTTCCCGAGCACCTGCCGCGAATCGAGCAGGTCATCGAGCCCCAGAGCACGAACTGCCCCTGCGGT
Organism: Thalassobaculaceae bacterium; assembly: GCA_963422445.2. Lineage (GTDB taxonomy): Bacteria > Pseudomonadota > Alphaproteobacteria > Thalassobaculales > Thalassobaculaceae. The sequence goes on along the minus strand of OY729512.2, from coordinate 4,288,721 downwards.
TGCGGGGAGATGGTGCGCATCGGCGAGGACCGCACCGAACGCCTCGACATCGTCCCAGCCCAGCTTCGGGTCATCGTCACTGTCCGCCCGAAGTATGCCTGCCGCGTGTGCGAGGAAGGAGTCACCTAGGCACCGGCGCCCGCGCATCTCATCGAGGGCGCGATTCCCACCGAAGGCGTGCTTGCCCATGTGCTGGTGTCGAAGTTCGCCGACCACCTTCCGCTGTACCGCCAATCGCAGATGCTCGCCCGCTCAGGAATCGACGTGCACCGCTCGACGCTGGCCGGCTGGGTCGGCAAGACGGCGTTCCACCTCAGGCTGCTGGTGGAATGCTTGGCGGCGGAGCTGAAGACGTCGCACAACCTGGGGGTGGACGAGACGCCGGTACGGGTGCTCGACCCGGGCCGGGGCAAGACGAAGACGGGTTATATGTGGACGATGGCGCGCGACGAGCGGGCATGGTGCGGGCAGATCCACCGGGGGTGGTCTATGCGTATGCGCCCAGCCGCGGCGGCGTACAGGGTGAGAAGCTGCTCGAAGGGTTCTCGGGCACGGTGCAGGTCGATGGCTATTCCGGGTACAACCGGCTGCGCCGGGCAGAGCGCACGGGTGGGGCGCTGACGCTCGCATCCTGCTGGACGCACGCCCGACGCGGCATGAAGGAAGTGTTCGACAGCGACGCCTCTCCGATCGCAAAGGCCGGTCTGGAGCGCATCGCGCAGCTCTATGCAATCGAGAAGAAGATCCGGGGCCAGCCACCGGCGACGCGCCAAGCGGTGCGGTGGACGGAATCGGCGCCACTGGTGAACCGCTTCGGCGTATGGCTCGACGAGCAGCGTTCGCGGGTCTCGCCGCGCTCGCGCCTGGGCGAAAATCTGACCTACATCGCCAACCAGTGGGAGGGGTTGGTGGGATTCCTCTACGACGGGCGCGTGGGGATGGACACGAACTTCGTGGAGAACCGGATCCGGCCGGTGAAGCTCACCGCGAAGAACGCGCTGTTCGCCGGCCATGACGAGGGCGCCGCCGCGTGGGGTCAAATCGCGTCGCTTCTGGAGACGTGCAAGATGAATGGGGTCGATCCCTACGCCTGGCTCAAGAGCACGCTGGAGAAGATCGCCGGCGGCCACCCGCAATCGCGAGTCCGGGAACTTCTGCCCTGGAACTTCGACCCCGCGTCAAACTGAAGTCAAGGTGGGCCACTCGCACCGCTTACGTCGTATGTGAATGCAGCGGGTTTCAGGGCGAGGAAGGGCCAGATCGTGGATGCGTCGATTGTGGAAGTGCCCAGGCAACGCAACAGCCGGGACGAGAACGCGCGCATCAAGAGCGGCGAGCCGCCGCAGGAGTAGCCTGAAGCGAAGCGCCGCCAGAAGGATACGCAAGCCCGCTGGACGAAGAAGCATGGCCAGAGCCGCTACGGCTACAAGAACCATCTCAGCGTTGATCATCGGCACAAGCTGATCCGTTCCTATCAGGTGACGGATGCGTCGGTGCACGATAGCCAAGTGTTCGAGGAGTTGCTGGACCCGAGCAACACCCGCGCGGAGGTGTGGGCGGACTCGGCGTATCGTAGCGCGAAGATAGAGGCGTATTTGACCGGGCGGGCTATCGCAGCCGCATCCATCGCAAGGGGGTTCGCGGCAAGCCACTGAGCGCGCGGTCGAAGGAGGCGAACCGCAAACGTTCGCGGCATCGGGCAAGAGTTGAACATGTCTTTGCCCAGCAGGGCGAGCGTCTGGTACGCACGATCGGCAAGGCGCGGGCGGCAGTGAAGGTCGGGCTGCAGAATCTGGTCTACAACATGCGGCGTTTTGTATGGTTGGCGGGATAAGTGGGTGCGCTGGCAGCGAACAGGCGGACGGCAGGCATGAAATGGGATGAACACAGCGGCGGGTTGCCGAATTCCTGCCCTGTCGAGCTTGAATCACCACCCCCCGAACCCTCGTAAACTGAAAACATTACATCAGAGAACCTCTTGTAAAATTCCTGCCTCAGGGTCCGGTGAGCCCGGATCGGTCGGTTGATCCCGGTCACCTCTGCACCTGGAGGTCGGAATCCATGGATTCGCGGTGTCTCATCAGAGATGATGAGAACAAACAGGGACCTTTGCGGACATCGGGACACGCCTCTCCGGGCCCCTCTCTTCGAGAGGGCCGTGAAGGGTCGGCATGCGTTGTCGGAGCCGCGCTATGGGGCGGCGAGACGTATCAATTGGTCAGCCGCCAGGGCCAGGATGCCGACCATGAGATGGCAGGCGACCTTGGAATATCCACGGACGCGGACATGGCGCCCGCCACACTCATCCTTGAGGCGGGCGTTGGTCCTCTCGACACCGGACCGGATCCGGAACCGCACGGTCTCGGAATCGACAGGGCCTACTACACGCCGGGCCCGGGCCTCCCGGTCTCGCTCCTCCTTGAGGTCCTTGTCCCGGCACGGATTGACATCGATGATCGGCACATGGCCAAGCCGTTCGCTCATCTGGTAGATCTCCCTGGCATCATAGGCCGCGTCCATGAGATCGTAGAGATTGGTCACACGCGCGGCGGTCATCATCGCCAGCGGGATCGCGACCTGGCTGTCATGGACGGATGCCGCGGTGAGGACGGTCCTCAGCGGCACCCCGCAGTCTGCTGTGTCGATAGGCAGCTTGTAACCGCGCCAGGCCTCCAGGACCCCCTTGGCAGTTTTCTTTGCCCCGTGATCGCAGACCTTCGGCAGCGCGTCGAGCCTCTCATCGAGATCCATCCCGTTCGCTTGCCGTTCGAGACGCCCAGGCTCCTTCGTCCTCTCCGCGCCCTTGCGGGGCCGGCCGCGCTTGCGGTTCGGCGTCGGGGCCGGCGTCTCCCGGGCCTCGATGGCCGTCGGGTCCCTCGACACGTGGCCGATGAGCGCATCGCCCAGTGTCTCTGCAACCAGAGCCGCGTGCATCCTCTCCGGAAGACGGGACTGCGACCATTCGGCAAACGCCCGCGAAAACGTCGCTTCACGCGGGATCTCCGAGACACGCGACCAGCCGCACAGCCGGCGCAACGTCGGGTTCACCTTGAGCCTGTCGATCAGGTGGCGGGTCGTCGGCAGATCCCATACCGCCTTGGCGATGAAGCCACGGGCCAGCGCCCGGTGATCCTCCCGGGGCCGACCCGGACCGGTTCACACCTCATCGACGAAGCCCTCCACCTTGACGAGATCGAGAGCTGTCACGAAGCGCTTGTGCGTCTCCAGGAGAGGACCGACCGCTTCGGCCAACGCAGGGAAAAGGTCCCCTTGAAATCGGTGCCAGAGATCGGATAGGGTCGAGCCAAGGGTCATCGGGGCCACCTCGACAACAAAATCAGCCTCGACAAGGCAAAAAACCGGTCGGGCCGGCAATTTTGCAAGAAGCTCCAGAATCACAAAAATACCTGATACCAAGCGCGCTCCAAATTGACTCACCATCCCAATATGTTGGGGTGACGGTCCGGACGACCTTCATAGACTGTGGTGATCGACTCACCAGCGCCGGAGGATGACGATGAGTGCGGCAACGCCGATAACCTGGACGGCACACACAGCGGACGAGCTCCACGCGCTTTCGAGGCACTGCGGGGACGCGAAGCAAGCGTCGCGCGCGCGTGCGCTCGCCATGATCATGGAGGGTGCGTCTCGCACGGAGGCTGCTCGGGCGCAGGGCATGGAGCTTCAAATCCTGCGCGACTGGGTGTTGCGCTACAACACGGAGGGCTTCGACGGCCTCGCGGATCTCCCGCGCGGCGGGAGCGAGGGCCGGTTGACGGACGCGCAGATCGCCGAGATCGGCGCCTGGATCGAGGCGGGTCCCGAGCTTGAGCGGGACGGTGTGACGCGCTGGCGCGTTCAGGACATCTTACGGAAAATCGAGGAGGCCTTCGGGGTCATCTATACGGAGAGCGGTGCCCGTATGATGCTCCGAAGGGCCGGGTTTCGCTTTGTCTCGGGGCGGCCGGTCCACCCCAAAGCCGACGCGGAGCGGCAGAGGTCGTTCGTGGCGGAGTTCGAGGCACAGTTGACGTCGGCGCTCAGCTCTGAGGCGCTGGCGGGTCCGATAGAAATCTGGTTCCAGGACGAAGCGCGCATCGGCCAGAAGGGGATGACGACACGGGTCTGGGCGAATGGGAAGCAGCGTCCGCGCATCCTGCGCGACCATCGCTATGGCTACGTCTATCTGTTCGGCGCCACCTGCGCAGAGCGCGGCGTCGGCATCGCCCACGTGGCGGACAGGGCGAACACGGCGTCGATGAACGAGCATCTGGCGGCGATCGGCGCGGCCGTGGCGCCGGGTGCGCACGGCGTGATTGTGCTGGACGGGGCGGGCTGGCATCGCTCGGGCGACCTTCTCGTTCCCCCCAACCTGACGCTCGTGCATCTGCCGCCCTACAGTCCGGAACTCAATCCGATGGAGCAGATCATTCTGTTCCTGAAATCGAACCGCTTCGCCAACCGCGTGTTCAAGGATGTCTCCGCCCTGAGGGACGCCTGCTGGACGGGGTGGCAATGGCTGACCGACCAGCCCGACGTCATCACCAATACGACCCGGCGCAGCTGGGCCGTAGCCCCATCGTGCTGATCCCGATGCCTCACTGTATCGGTTCATATGACTTGCGTTTGGTATGATTCCGCCGTTGATAGAGGTTCCCTTAATGCAATCTCTCGCGCAAAGGATGAAATGGTCGGGCCGGAACGCTACCGAACGCTGGCGAAAGCGATGGAGGCGGAAGCGGTCGGTCGCGATGAGGATGCGCGGATCGCGGCTGTAAAATGTCTTGAGATCGCGGACATCTACGATCTCTATGAAGAGGCACTACGCAAACATGGTGGTGTGGACTTTGGCGACCTGATCATGCGTCCCGCCCAGTTGCTGTAAGACGATGAAGCCGTGCGCATTGGCGTGCAGCTCCGCCATCGGCACGTACTCGTCGATGAATATCAGGACGTAAACCGGGCCAGCGCACGTCTTTTGAAGACGGTGGTAGGAAATGGCGAGCGGCTTTGGGTCGTCGGCGATGCGCGACAGTCGATCTATCGCTTTCGTGGCGCTTCCTCCGAAAACATGGTTCGGTTCGGCTCCGATTACCCTGATGCTGTAACGGATCAGCTAGGCGTCAACTATCGTTCGACCGAGCAGATCGTGCATAGCTTTGTCGCGGTGGCACCGCATATGGGCGCGTCGAACGACATGCTGACCCTCGAGTTGGAGGCTGATCGGAGGAAAGGGCCAAACCATCCCGAGATCCGTCGTTTCGAGACGCTGAATGAGGAAGCCGAGGGCGTGGCGGCGAGCATCCGTCAACTTGAGGGAGCGGGGGTGAGGCTCCGCGACCAAGCGATCCTGTGTCGGACCAACCGGCGGCTGAACGAGATTGCGTCGGCGCTGGAGGTGCGCGGCATCCCCGTCCTTCATCTTGGCAGCTTGTTTGAGCGGGACGAGGTTCGTGTTCTGTTGGCCATACTTAGCCTAGCCGTCGACCCGTTTGGCGACGCATTGGTCAGGGTCGGCGCGATGCCGCGATATAGTATAACGCTCCAGAATGTGCACTGCGTAAGCCGATTTCTTCGGTCCCTCAACAAACCTGCATTGGCAGGGCTCACGGAAGCGGTGCAAGCACCTGGCCTGTCGACATCGGGGCGGAAAGGCATGGAGCGCCTTGCCGCTGATATGAATGACCTGTGCTCGAATGCCAACGCTTGGGAGTTTCTCGCCACCTATCTGCTCGATCATACGAACTTGGCCAAGGAGTTCGGGTGCGCCACGACCATAACGGAGCGCATGCGTACTGTTGCAGTCTGGCAATTCCTCAACTTTGTGCGTGAGCAGAGTCCGGTGGGGATGGGACTTCCGATCCAGCGCACCCTTGATCGGGTGCGGCAGCTGGTGTTGTTGGCTGAGGAGCGCGATCTGCGACAAGTCCCAGCCGCGGCACTGCATCTCGACGCCGTTCGGTTGATGACCGTCCACGGCAGCAAGGGGCTTGAATTCGAAGCAGTGCACCTCCCTGGACTGACGGTTGCAAGTTTCCCGAGTTCCAACCGTGGCGAGCGTTGTCCACCACCCAAGGGCATGATTGATGGATCTGGCAACGCCTCGCCAAAGGAAATGGCGAAGCGCGCACATGTTGACGAGGAGGAATGCCTGTTCTTCGTGGCGCTGTCGCGCGCCCGGACACACCTCCGTCTCTACCATGCGCGAAAGCAGCCGAATAGAAACACTCGCTCCCCGTCGCCATTTCTGAATTGGCTCTCCGGCGGACATGTCCACGAGGTGATTAACCCTCCAAAGCTCTCGCTTCCCGCAAACGCCCCGCGGCTGAAGCCAGTCGAAGTCAGTTGGCCTAAGGATTGGGCGGTGACGGACAGCCGTCTGGGCTCTTACGAGAAATGTCCACGACGTTTCTTCTATACGCATGTTCTGGGACTGGGCGGCGCCCGGAAGCCTACGGCGTTCTCACGTACGCATGATTGCCTTTACGACTTGCTGCGCTGGCTTGCCGATGCCCGGCGCGTGGACGAGCCTGACTTGGACGAGGCGGAAACCGCCTTCGACGCCATCTGGCAAACTCGCGGGCCGGCAGAGCATGCCTTCGCCGCCGATTACCGCAGGCTCGCGTTCCGGCTGATCGCGGCTTTGCTCAAGGCGGGGGCCGGGCAAAGATTCCGCAACGCGCAACCCCTTGCCATCGACTTTCCCAACGGGCGGATACTTGTGGAGCCCAATGAATTGGCGGAAATGCCCGATGGCACCGTCACCATCCGCCGGGTTCGTACGGGCTATAAGCGGAGCGACGAATACGACAGGCTGGAATACACCCTTTATCACCTTGCGGCCCAGAGTCAGTTTGGCGGTAACGCGATTGTGCAGGCGTTGCACCTGACCGATGAAACGCATGAGCCCGTCGTGATCAGCGGAACCAAGCTCGGCAACCGACGGAAGAAGAGCGATACCATGTTGAGCGGCATCGCCTCCGGCGAGTTTCCGCCGGAGGTGGACGCCGTGACCTGTCCCCGGTGTCCTCACTTCTTCATTTGCCCCTCCCCGCCGAACGGGTCCCTTCGGCTCGACTGATTTCGTACGGAGTAGCCCTTCCGGGTTCCTGTTCTGCTGGCGATCAAGCAGGTACAGGGACGAAGTCGGGCAATTCCGCCTCGCACATCGATCCCCGGAGTGCAAGGCCATGAACACAGTTGATCTTTTTTGTCAGGGCGAAGGCATCGGCGAGCTCGTGCATATCGAACTCGATCTGGATGCGACATTCGCCCTCCTCAAGGCCCGCCTCACCGAAGAGTACCGGATATCCGAGGATACGCTGCTCTTCATCGAGGACAAGGACGATCCGATTGACGAGGCCGTGCTCATCAAGGACCGCGCAACCGCCAAGGGGTTGAAGGTCCACATCCACCGCTGCCGCCACGTCAAGGTGACCGTGATGTTCAACGGCAAGACCGCGGAATGCCACTTCGCGCCGAGTGCCACGGTCGCGCGGGTGAAGCGCTGGGCAGCGGGAAAGGAGTTCGGCATGTCCGAGGATGAGGCCGGCGAGCACGTGCTGCAGGTCGCGGGCACGCATGAGCGGCCGGCGCCTGGGACGCACATCGGCGCACTGACCGATGACAAGGCTGACAGCTTGTTCTTCGATCTTGTTCCGGATGAACGGGTCAACGGCGCCGCCAAGGGTGTCGCGTGATCGGCCCCGATCAGCGGGCCTTCGAGACGGACGTGGCGAAGGCCGCGTTCCGCCTCGGTCAGGCGGAAGGTCGCTGGCGGCTGATAAGCGTGACGTGGCCGTTCGAGTTCATAGGCGTGGTTGCCAGAGACGACCGGGAATATGTGCTTCGCTTGAACTGTGCTGGTTACCCACAGGCTGCGCCGACAGGCGGCCCATGGGACATGAAGATGGACAGGGTTCTCGCGTTCGATCTGTGGCCAAGGGGTCAAGGCGGTCGTGTATCGGCGGTCTTTCGCACCGACTGGAAGGATGGAAGCGCTCTCTACCTGCCCTGCGATCGCGAAAGTCTCGTTGGTCACGACAACTGGCGCCAAGAGATGCCATCCAAAATTTGGCGGCCGAACGACGGAATCGTCCAGTACCTGGAGCTGGTCCATGAACTTCTTCAATCCCGCGACTATGCGGCGCCTCTTCGCTCCGCAGCATGAGCTGTCGTGCTCCTGGTTTGTGTGGCGCCGCCTGAAGGCAAAGCTGCGCGAACGTGGTCGTCGTTGTCGTGGCGAGAATGGAGCGTTCTTGTTTGGGCATCGAGAAGGCGAGAGCACCCGGATCGTGGACTTTGTGCTCTACGATGATCTTGACCCGTACGCGCTTGACAGCGGCATCGTCCGGTTCGATGGGCGCTACTTCAGGGACCTCTGGGCGATCTGCAATTCCCGCGGCCTTACGGTCGTGGCTGATGTTCATGTGCATCCAGGGCAGTCGGGCCAGAGTGATTCCGACCGTAATCACCCCATGATCTCTCAGGCTGGACACATCGCGCTTATCCTGCCGCGGTTCGCGACAGGCGCGCAGCCCCGGCGGGGCATCGGTATCTATCGCTATCTGGGCGGCAAGAAGTGGGAGACGGTGCAGCCGTCCGCCCGCCGCCAGTTCTTTCACATCGGCCTGTTCTAGAGGGGCGAAGGGTTGTGACCACACAGATTTCAGCAGATTCATTTCACCGCCTGGTCAAACAGGCGATTGACAGCGGGGCCGCTGCCAGTGTCGCTGAGGCGGAGGTGCTGTTCAGGAGCTATCGGCTGCGAGTGGAGATCGATCCCGCAGATATCTCCAAACCGGTGCAGCAGGCGGCGTTGCTGACGACTGTTGCCCTCAGCCGTCGGGTGTTCCTGGGTGGAGTCGCGGTCACCGGACCGCTCGACGCACCGCTACTGCTGGCGATTCCGTTGGGGCGCACGATAGGCGACGCGGTTGAGGCGTTGGGCGGCAGAATTGCCGACGCCGCTGGGGAGCTGCCGACGGTCGTAATCGGGGGCGGAGCGCGGAAGCGGCGCGCTGGCTTTTGTATACGCACGGCAGCGGCGGGTTGGCGCGGTGGCATTGTGCCGGCCCATTCAGAGCTGCAGTCGAGTGGCGAGGGTACGATGCCGCTGAGCGGGATGCTTGCCGCTGGACTCGCTGTCAACGAGGCGTTTCTTTTTGTGAACGGCGGGACGAAGGGCCTTGGGCCTTTCGTTGTGGCGCCCGAGTCCGGAGGTTGACTGGTTGCAGCCTGACGCAAGCGAACCAGTGCTGACCTACCTTCCCTCGCGATTGTGGTTGATCGGTTTGGGTCACCTAGGTCAAGCATATCTATGGGGTCTCGGCTTGCTGCCCTACCCGGACCCTGCCGACTTGGCGCTGGTCTTGCAGGACATTGATGTCATTACAGTGTCGACGGAAAGCACTTCCATCCTGACCGACTCTGGCATGATCGGCCAGAAGAAGACTCGGGCGATGGCGGCTTGGGCTGAGCGGCGCGGCTTTGCGATCTCTCTTCAGGAGCGGATGTTCACCGCGTATTTCGAAAGGAATCCGGAGGAACCAGCAGTCGCGCTGTGCGGTCTCGACAACGCAGCAGGTCGACGGGCGCTGGATCAAGTTGGGTTTGACTTTATCGTAGAAGCCGGTCTCGGACGCGGCTATCGCGATTTCCGCACCATACGCCTTCATGTCCTGCCGGGTCAGCGCGCTGCCGCCGACATCTGGAAGCAGACAAGCGAAGGAGAAAAGGTAGAAGACCGACCCGCATATGCCAAGCTCATGGAGGACGGTGTTCTCGATCGCTGCGGTATGACATTGCTCGCCGGTAAGGCGGTGGGCGCTCCTTTCGTGGGTTCGATCGCCGCGACATTGGCGCTGTCGGAGGTGCTACGGTTGCTACACGGCGGGACGATCTACCAGCTGATTGATGTCGACCTTCTTAGCCTCGACCAGCGCTTGACCTCTCGACATTGCAATGACTTTGATGGCCTTAACCCGGGATTCACGATGGCTGTAGATGCGTGACTGCCCGTAAATTTACCATTATGGTAGTGGCAGCCTTTCCAGATTTGCCCCTCGAATCAGGGACATGAAATGCTCTTCGATCCGGCGCGCGACAGACTGCGAATCCACGAGCAGGCCGAGTTCGATGTTTCGTTCCTGCGCCGCTTCCGTAAAATTGGCCGACGTCACGAGCGCCTGCCGACCGTCAATGACCACGCACTTGGCATGCATCGAACTGGCCGTGCGGCCTACGGGTTCCAGCGACCGAGGATCGTAGTAGACGCGCGGCAGGCGATTGCCGGGCCATTCGTTGCGAACGAATTCGTTTGCGAAGCGCCGTAGTATGTCGCGGTCGATGGAAGTATCGCCGTGCTGACGGCGGACATCGATGCACAGGGTTGCCTCAAGAGACTCGTCGTTGTCGAGCCGGTCGGCCAAGGCCTTGAACACGGATTTTCCCTGACGCACCGCGAAACCGACGGCCAACGCTCGCTCGCGCGCCTTACCGAACAGTTGTCGCATGACGACGCTGGTATCGCGTGCGCTGCCGGTCGCATCCGGGCCGCTGACGACCACTTCGACGGGCAATGAGGAGCCGCCGGCCGATTGTGCGCCGGCGGCGAAGGCGCGAAGCAGGAGCGCGATGTGGGCGGACGGCATGTCTCTCGCGATGAGTTCCCCGACGTATTGCGCCAGCAGTGCGGCGTGATCGGCGGCGATGTGGTCGCGCAGAGACAGCGCACTCAAGGGCGGTGACAGAAGACCGGCCTCCAGCAGACCGGCCAGTCGGATGAGATCCTGACGGTCGGCCGCAGCCAACGCATCGAATTCCATCACGACCCGTGCTCGGAGAGATCGAAGAACGCGGCATCCCCGAGACCGACTGTCGGAACGACAAGCGCCCGGTCCAGGAAATCGTTGCGCTGCTCGCAGCTCGTCTCCGCGGTCAGCAGGCAACCGTGGCAGGCGGCTCCCTGCAACAAACGCCCCTCGAACTGCGGGTTTGGTCCATGTTCCGCGCACACCGGGTCGTTGGAGCACAATCGGCCGTCGTCGACGGCGCGACGAAGATGGGCGTCGAGGCGCCGGCCCGTTTCCACCAGCCCGCCCAGCGTCCCCTCGGAGTCCGACGATCCCGTGTAGATCAGGATGCCGTAACCGTCTTCACTGGCATAGACGCGTTCGCGCAAAGAGCTGGCCGGGTAGCCGCAATCGAGTGCGATCGAGGTCATCAGCATGTGCGAGATGGAGTGGAGCATGACATAGGCCAGTCCGGGGAACCCGTCTTCGGGGCGATGGCGCTCGGCGGCCCATGCGCGCCAGCCCTCCAGAAGCCGGCGTCCGCGATCCTGGACGCCGGGTCGGGCGAGCCATTTCTCCATCGCCTCGGCCCTGAAGGAAAGAAAGATTCCCTCGCCACGATTCTCGACCGCGGGCAGCCAGGTGATGGTTTCGGCGAGCGAGGCCCTGGCCACGTCCAGGTCGAGCTCCCCGTCCTTGTCCGGGCTGATCGCCTCGAAACGGGTGAACCCGAGCAGCGCCACGACTTCGCGCAGCCGGTGCACCAGCACCAGCTTGTCGATGGCCGCGAGCAGGAGATCCTGGTCTGGATCCCAGTCCGCGCGCGCTAATGTTTCGGCAAAGAACCTGGAACGCGGATCATCTTCGCCGATGAGTTTGTCGCCCTTGTCGAGTATCTCGAACTCGGCGGTCTTGACTGGAACGTCCTCCCGCTCTCCCTCGCCCTGTTGGCGGCGGTATTCGGCGAGCACGGTCTCGTCGTCGGTGTCGGCGAACGCGGCGGCGAGCTCCGGGATCTTCCGGAAGTTCTCCAGTGCGCCCAGATCGTCGGCCGCTTTCAGCCGGTCGTAATGCGCCGAGACTTTCGCGGCCAGCCCGGCGTCGAATTCCGGCAGCGAGATGACGCTCATCGTCTGTGGGAAGTACGCGTTGCTCGCCGTGCGTACGAGCAAGCGATAGGGCTCGCCGCAGGCTTCCCGCGCGAATTGCCCGATCCACGGCCTCTTGCCTTCGCAGTGGCCGAGGGCGCCCGTGCCGGGGCCCGAGGCCTCGTAGAGCGAGCGCTCCTCGCCGCAGTCGCAAACGCCGAAGGTGTCGCCGATGTCCGCGCCCGTGCCGCGTTCCTCGAGCCAGAGCGGGCGCTCGCATGTCCTCCCGCTCTGGTGGACGAACCGGCGCCAGTCCAGATCGTCGATATGGCCGCGCCGGCAGCCGCAGACGAACCGGACCGGGACCACGGGTTTGCGCTTGCCGTCTTCGTCGCGGAACCGGCGTCTGTCCAGGTGGCCCCATCGAACCAGTCGGCGGCGGCGCCACTGCGGGTCGCGGGGCGAGGGTCTGGCGTCCTTCACGATGAACCAGGTCGGGAATATGCGTGCGCCGACGGGCGCGGCCTGTCGGGCGTTCTCCTCGTGGCGCGGCGGCGTCCAGAGCTCAAGCGAGGGGAGGTCCAGCAACCGCCGAAGCTTGGCGGCAAGACGCGGCTCGTCGACTTTCTCCCGCCGCAGGTGGGACCAGTCCTGAAGGCCGGAGACAATGATCGAGTGGTCGGGAAGGTCGATCATCGCTCCCGGCCCGTAGGTCGTGATCAACTGGCTCTGGCGAATTATGTTGTCGGCCATCAGGCGCCTACTGGATATCCTGACCTTCGGGGGTCTTGATGCCGAGCAGCACGCCCGGTTCGACGTCGCGCAACGAACGCGGCGCCCGGAATCGAAGCTGCGTGTCGTTGAGCACATCGCGGTCCGGGTCGATCATCTCGCGCAACAGGGGCGTGGACGTGCCGCTGTCTCGGCCCCGTGCATAGCCGAACGCCACCCCGCCCTGTCCGGCTTCGTGGGCGAGCCTCGCCCAATCGTCGACGAGGCTTTGGACGCGGTTTCCGACATGAGCGGCGAAGCCGTCGGGAAGTCCGTCGGCATGGTTGCGCGCCCGTTCGCCCACCGCCCGGGCCAGGGCGGCGGTCTCCGTGCCGTGGTTCTCGACGCTCCCCGCCGCCAGCATCGGGGTCAGCTCCGGGACGCCGAGCCTTGCCAGGGCAACCGTGACCGCCGGCAGGGCGCGGTCCATGGCGCGCGGGGAGAACGGGGTGACGCTGGTCGCCTCGACGCCGCGATAGAAGGACTCGTGCCAGACGGCGAATCGCTCGTAGTGCGAGCGGTCGCGCGGCTTGTGGATATTGAGAAGAGTCACGACCAGACCGGGCCGTGCGGGGTCGCGGCCGACCCGGCTTGTGGCCTGGATGTACTCGGCCGTGGTCTTCGGCTGACCGGAGACAAGCATCAGGCCGAGCCGCGTAATGTCGAGACCGACGGAGATCATGTTCGTGGCCATAGCCACGTCCACATGGTCGCTGTCCGCGAAGCCGAGGGAGAGCCGACGCTTGGCTTCGGCGACATCGGCGGTCCCGACACGCGAGGTCAGCTCGACCGGCTCGAAAGCGATCTGTCGGTTGGCGAACAACCCGTCTGCCTCGTCGAGGCGTTTGCGGTTGGCGTAGGTCAGGAGGCGGGAGCCGATCTCGTCCTCGACGATGCGCCGCGCGCTGCCCAGCTCGCGCAGGGCGTTGAAGTACGCGACGGCCGTCATGTACGGATCGGCGGGATTGATGCCGGCGCCCCTCGCCGCGGCGTCCCAGGCGGCCTGCGCCGCGGCAATCAGCGTGATCGTGCTTCGCAGGAAGATGACCTTCGGCCCCCGCCCCTGCGCGGCGATTCCAAGATAGAGCCGGGGGTTCACGTCCTGTTGGGGCGCCTGTTCCGCGAAGAATGAATCGCGCCGATCGATGCCTGGCGCCGGAAACACCGCGACCGAGGATCGGCCGAACAGGGCGCGAATCTGCTTTCGGGCGAGGCGTACCGTCGCGGTCGATGCAATGATCTTCGGACGCACTTCCCTGCCGTCGATGCGGCGTCGACAGAGATGGTCCACGGCCGTCTCGTACAGCCCCGCCATGGTGCCGAGGGGGCCCGAAATGAGATGCAGCTCGTCCTGGATGATGAGATCGGGCGGGCGCGGATCGTCCGGATCGCCGCCCCGGAAGAATCTCGCCGTCTCTCCGCTCCACGGCATGGCGGCGAACTTGTCGGCGGTCGCGATCATGAAGGCAGGCAGGCGTCCGTAGATGGGCTCGTCCACCGCGACGATCGGCAGGTGGCGCCTGCGTCCCGCGAAGTCGCAGCGCCGGCTCGCACAGCGCACCAGCAGGTTTGTCGGGCTGTCGGTATCGGGCGTGAGCCGGAAGGAATGTTTGCTAAACTTCGTGCCGCACCAGGGACACCGGTCCAGGGGCAACGGAGGGTCGCGGGACGTATCGTGGGCAAAATGCAGGGTCCGGGCGCGTGCGGTCTTGTCGGACGAATCGCCCTTCCGGCCCATGTGGTTGGGCGTCGCCGCGCGGCCCACCCAGAGCGCAATCTCGAACGGCCAGGCGCCGAGCCGGTCCGGCGCTGCCTCGCGTTCCAGCTCAAGGGCGCAGATCAGCGCCGCGGCACGCCCAAGCTGGTCAAGGGTCAGGAGCCGGAGCGTGTAGCGCATCAGCACCGAGAGGCCGCGATGCACGGGGTCGGGATCGCGCAGCCGGCGAAGGACCAGCGTGAACGCCGCCAGTCCGAGATAGGCTTCCGTCTTGCCGCCGCCGGTGGGGAAGAATAGGAGGTCGACAATCTCGCGCTCGACATGGGTGGGCTCGGCGATGCCGCGCAGGTTCATCAAAATGTAGGCGAGCTGAAAGGGGCGCCAAGCGGGCGGGTCTGCCGCCTCGGGCGCGATGCCCTCCTCCTGCGCCCTTCGCCGCCGGGCCGCCGCGGCCATGGCGCGGTTTGCGATGCGAAACGCGTCCAGCAGATCGGGATCATCGAGCAGGTCGATGCCGGCCTGGATGCGACCCGCCGCACAGGTGGCCCCGCTCACCAGCTCGTCGGCGACCTCCCTTCGTCGGTCCGAGAAGGCTTGTGCGTGTTCGCTCTGGCTTTCGATCCAGGCACGATAAGCGTCGACCAGCGGGGCCAGTGAGCGCTTGGCATCTGCCGCATCGTTCAGCGCGCCCAGCGCCTCCATGCCGAACTCGACACCCGGGATATGCGACGGTTCCACACGCTCCACCACGGCCCGGGGCATCCACTCGGTATGCATCAGGCGACATTCGCCATCGGTCGTTTCGGCGCGCACGGAAACGTTGTGGCCGACGGCGTATTCCGCCGCGTCCCGATAATGCAGGTCGGCGAGACGCTCGTCCCAGTCGTCGCTGTCGAGGCCGCGCGGATCGCGGCGCGGGACGAACGGCCCGTCCGCTTCCACGGTCATCTCGACCTGGAACGCGAAAGCGGTGTCCTGCACATCGTCGTCCTCAGCAGGCGACCTTCGATTGACGGCGAACAGGGAAACAGCGCGGATGTCGCGATTGCCTTCTGTTCCTCGTACCTGCGTTGGCCGAACCAGGCAGACAAGCTCGAGACCACCGCTCTCCGGCACGTCGAACCGAACCGGCGTTCCAATTTGAACCGACTCGAGATCGATATTGACGGTGGCTGCATGTGGTCGGCGGACCCAAGGCGCGAATCGGCGCCGGGCTGTCCCTGCGTCCGCTTCGCCGCCGGGTTCTTCGCTGACGTCTACGGCATCGCTTGCCGTTTCTTCTTCGGGTGTGTAGTCGCCCCAGGAAAGCGTGATACGGAGGCGTTTGGCGGGCGCGTCCACCAAAGCGCTGAGCCCCATGGACGAGGGCAGAAAGACGCGCTTGCTGCTGCCCCGCTCCGGCGCGCTTGCGTCGGCGGTGGCCTGTGTCGGCTCGGACGGCTCGTCGAGCTCTTCTTCAGCGTCCTGCGCCCGTTGCGCGTCCGGCGCGCCCGTCGGCGCCAGGAAGCCGGTCAGGTACCAGCGGACTGGCGCATGTGGCAGGCGCTCGTGCTGAAGAGCCTCGTCTCGCGGGCGCGGTCCGATCAGGTCGAGCCGCAACGCCTCCACCAGATAGTCGCGGACGGAGGCACTGTCGCCGAAGGTGGGGGTAGGGGCCTTTCAATAGGACACAGTTAACAAGGTAATACCAAGCGCGCTCCAAATTGACTCACCATCCCAATATGTTGGGGTGACGGTCCGGACGACCTTCATAGACTGTGGTGATCGACTCACCAGCGCCGGAGGATGACGATGAGTGCGGCAACGCCGATAACCTGGACGGCACACACAGCGGACGAGCTCCACGCGCTTTCGAGGCACTGCGGGGACGCGAAGCAAGCGTCGCGCGCGCGTGCGCTCGCCATGATCATGGAGGGTGCGTCTCGCACGGAGGCTGCTCGGGCGCAGGGCATGGAGCTTCAAATCCTGCGCGACTGGGTGTTGCGCTACAACACGGAGGGCTTCGACGGCCTCGCGGATCTCCCGCGCGGCGGGAGCGAGGGCCGGTTGACGGACGCGCAGATCGCCGAGATCGGCGCCTGGATCGAGGCGGGTCCCGAGCTTGAGCGGGACGGTGTGACGCGCTGGCGCGTTCAGGACATCTTACGGAAAATCGAGGAGGCCTTCGGGGTCATCTATACGGAGAGCGGTGCCCGTATGATGCTCCGAAGGGCCGGGTTTCGCTTTGTCTCGGGGCGGCCGGTCCACCCCAAAGCCGACGCGGAGCGGCAGAGGTCGTTCGTGGCGGAGTTCGAGGCACAGTTGACGTCGGCGCTCAGCTCTGAGGCGCTGGCGGGTCCGATAGAAATCTGGTTCCAGGACGAAGCGCGCATCGGCCAGAAGGGGATGACGACACGGGTCTGGGCGAATGGGAAGCAGCGTCCGCGCATCCTGCGCGACCATCGCTATGGCTACGTCTATCTGTTCGGCGCCACCTGCGCAGAGCGCGGCGTCGGCATCGCCCACGTGGCGGACAGGGCGAACACGGCGTCGATGAACGAGCATCTGGCGGCGATCGGCGCGGCCGTGGCGCCGGGTGCGCACGGCGTGATTGTGCTGGACGGGGCGGGCTGGCATCGCTCGGGCGACCTTCTCGTTCCCCCCAACCTGACGCTCGTGCATCTGCCGCCCTACAGTCCGGAACTCAATCCGATGGAGCAGATCATTCTGTTCCTGAAATCGAACCGCTTCGCCAACCGCGTGTTCAAGAATGTCTCCGCCCTGAGGGACGCCTGCTGGACGGGGTGGCAATGGCTGACCGACCAGCCCGACGTCATCACCAATACGACCCGGCGCAGCTGGGCCGTAGCCCCATCGTGCTGATCCCGATGCCTCACTGTATCGGTTCATATGACTTGCGTTTGGTATAATGCCGGTTCTGCATGTTCTGGGCATGCAGATTGGGCTTCGGCATTTCAGCGCCGGTACGATTGAGTGGCTGAAGGGGGGCGTCCGGCGAGACGGGCCGGACGCGCCATTCGCTGGCGCGCGCGTTGTGCGAGCGCGAGAACTGGCGCAACCCTCGGGGCGTTCCGTGTCTTGCCCAAGCGAGCAAGGCTCTGTCGCGGCTGGCGGACAAGGTGGGCATTTGGTTGCCCGAGGCGCGGGCGATGCCGTGCCGGACGCCGGGAACGGTGGGCGGCGAGGTCGAGCGGGGCTATCCGGACCTGGAACTGAGGTGCGGGCTGTCGGAGCTTGGGGAGGTCACGCTGGTCCCGGTCGGCGATGCGGCGGACAAGCGCTCGTGGCGGGAGATGATGGAGAGCCATCATCCGCAGGGGTGGTCGCGAAGGCCGGGTGCGGTGCTGAACTGGTGGATCGTTTCGTCGGTTCACGGCCGCCTTGGCGGCATCGGCTTCTGCGCCGCGAGCTGGCATCAGGCGGCCCGCGACGCCTTCATCGGCTGGTCGGCTGCGGCGCGGGTCGCCAACCTGACGCAGCTGGTCAACCAGCATCGCTTTCTCCTGCTGCCCGGCGTCCGGGTCGACAATCTGGCGTCGCATGTGCTGGCGCTGTCGACGGCGCGCCTGGCCGGCGACTGGCAGGCGGCGCATGGGGCCGTGCCGTTGGCCGCCTACACTTATGTGGGTCCCGAGCGGCGCGGCACCTGCTACCGCGCGGCGGGCTGGAAGTGTTGCGCCGAGCGGACCTCGGGGTCTCCGCCGGGGCGCCGCGCGGCGGCGCCGAAATCGGTGTGGATCAAGCCCTTGGCCGAGGGCTGGCGGGACGCCTTGTGCCGGGAGCCGGCGCCCATCCTCGGCACGACGCCCGAGCCCTGCCGGGTCAAAGGCGCGGACTGGGCCGACTTCGAGTACGGCCGCAGCTCGCATCCCGACGGCCGCCTGCGCAAGCGGCTGTTGGCGATGGGCCGGGCATGGGAGAATGCCCCCGGTGCGTCCCTGCCCGTGATCTTCCCCGCAGAGGCGGAGCAGAAGGCCGCCTACCGGCTGCTGTCCAACGACAGGATCAAGATGGACGACATTCTTCAACCCCACCGCGAGGCGACGGTCGAGCGCTGCCGGCTGGAGCCGGTGGTCCTCGCCATCCAGGACACCACGACGCTGAACTACAACGGCCACCGCAAGACCACGGGCCTGGTGGACCTCGGCGGCGGCGGCTCGGGAACAAGGGGGATCCTCGCCCATGTCGGGCTTGCGATCAGCGAAACCCGGCGTCCGCTCGGGGTGTTCGAACTCAACGCCACCCAGCGCGACGGCGCGGACGCGGCCGGCGAGGCCGAGCCGGAGAGCGTGCGCTGGCTGCGCCGGCTCGAGAGCGCCGGGCAGCTCGCGATGGCCTGTCCCGACACCCGCGTGGTCACGGTCTGCGACCGTGAGGGCGACATATGGGAGATGTTCTGCAAGGCGCGCGAGAGCGGCGACGGGCTGTTGATCCGCTCCGACCGCGGCCGGCAGCGCCGGGCTGTCGTCGACGGCAAGACACCGGACTTGTGGGACGTCGTGGCGGCGCAGCCGGTGCTGGGGACGAAAACCATCGAACGCCTCCCCTGCGGCGGTCCCCGCAGACGCCGCAGGCGCAAGGCCCGCCTCGACCTGCGCGCCGCCGGCGTCGAACTCGCGCCGCCGAGGAACAGGGCCAACCAGGCGCCGCTGCCCATGCTCGCCGTCTCGGTCCAGGAACCCGACCCGCCGAAGCGCTGCAAGCCGCTCCACTGGCTCTTGCTCACCACCGAGGGCGAGGCCGACATCGACAACGCCCGGCGCATCGTTGCCTGGTACGAGGCGCGCTGGACCGTCGAGGAATACTTCAGGATCCTCAAGGTCGGCACCCGCGTCGAGGATCGCAGGCTCGACGACGCCGACGACCTGCGAAAGTGTCTCGCCTTCGACGGCGTCACCGCATGGCGCGTCATGGACCTCGAACGCCTCGCCCGCGACAAGCCTCACATGCCCGCGCGCGAGCGCTTCACCGAGCACGAAATCAACGTCCTCTAAGTCTGGCTCAGATACCATCGCATCATCCGCGCCCCGCCCGGCAAGCCTCCCGACATCCGCACCGTCGTGGTCGACCTCGCACGCGTCGCAGGCTTCCATCCCAGCAAGCAACAGCCCCTCCCCGGAACCGAGAAAATCTGGCAGGCATGGCAGCGATACAAAGCCGGAATCGACTTCATCAACGCATGGAACAACATCCAATGAACGGAACCTTCTCAGCAGTGGGAGATTGATAGGAGCCGCACATGGCCGGCGGCACGGTCGATAAAGGATCTACGTTGGTGGACCCAATACCACTGGAGGATCACCTTGCCGGCGAGTTCGCGAGCCAGCCGCTTGTAGGTCGAGAGCCGGTCGCAGACCAGGACCACGGGTATCCTTGACCGAACCGAACAGCTTCATCGCGACCTCGGCACTGCGCGAGGGGGTCGATGTGGAAGTAGACTGCGTCGTCGCTGACCGATATCCACAACCAGGCGCGGCTCGACCGGCCTTTCTCGCGATACGCCTGAACGCGCCAGGATGTTTCGTCGGCATGGCGCAGCGCCGCCTCGTTCTGGTGCGCGAGGATCGCCTCGGCCAGGGGCTCGAACAGCGGCACGAAGCGCTTGATGCTGTCGGCCAGTGTCCCCGGCGAGATCGCCAGCCCCATGTCGGCCATCCAGGCCGCGACCCGGCACAGCGGGCGCAGGCAGGCGAAGCGCTCGTAGAGCATGCACGCCCAGACGCTGATCCCGTAGGGCGTGGTATCGAACAGCCGCGTCACCGCAGGCGCGGTCACCTCGCGCGGCGAGGACGCGCACTCGCAGGTCCGGCGCCAGCGCGACCGAACGATGGTGTTCTCGTAGGCCTCGACATCGATTTCGAAGAGAGTGGTGTATCGCTCGCCGTTGGCGACATAGGGCTTGCCGCAACGCGGACAGACGCGCGCTTCCTTCGGCGGGTCGCGCCGTTCCTTCTTCTTCTCGAGGCCGGGGCGCTGGGTGCGACCGTGTCCGGCGGTGCCGCGCTGCTGGCCGCGCTTGCGCCCGGTGCCCGGCTTCTTCTGCCGCTCGCTCTTGCTACCGTAGAGCGCCTTCGACAGGACGCTCCGGGTCGAGCGCAGCTTGTCGAACTGGGCTTGCAGTGTCTTGACCTGCGAGGCCAGCGCCGCGTTCTCGTCTGTCAGATCCCGTACCTCGGCGCGCAGCCAGGCATTCTTCTCTCGCAGCGACGCGATCAACTCCGTGGCCCGCACGATCGCCGCCCGCATCCGGGCGTTGCGTTCGCGCAGCCACGCGATCGTGCCCTCCCGAGCCTCCACCCGGCGCTTGGCCGCCGCGAGCTGCCGGTCGAACTGCTTGCGCAGCCACTCGGCCATCCGCTCGCCCTCGCGGTACACCTTCGCGATCCGCGAGCGCTCTCGGTCGATGTCCTGCTTCAGCCAGTTGATCTCGTCCTGGTGGCGTACTTCGATCCGCTCCTGGCGCTCGTGAGACCGGCGCAACGAGAGGAGAAGATCGGCGATCTCGGCGTCCTGGGACTCGACCCTGCGCTCCAACGCCTTCGTGGCCCGCGATGCGGTCTTCGGCGCGGAGGACACCGCGCTACCGGCATCTTTGGCCTCAGCGACAGCCGCCTTGAGTTTGGACCGGCAGGTGTCGATCTGCCTCTCCAGCGAACGCACGCGCGAACAGGCATCACGCTCCGCCCGCCGCAACTGCTCGCAGCGCAGGTCCGCCACGACCGCCCGGTCCCGTTCTTCCTTGACGCGCGCCTCTGCCTGCTCAAGGTAAGGTCTGAACAAGTCCGGTTTGGCTCAATTCGTGAATCGCAGGCGTCGTGATAGAACGTCGCTCGATTTGCCTTGGAGGTCAGACAGATGGATCACGAGCGGTTTCGGGATTGGTTCCCGCGTGTCGATGAGTTGACGGCGGCGCAGCGCAGGGAGGTGGCGGCGGTGCTGTCGGGGCCTTCGGAGGTCGCGGCCTCGCTGGCGGCGATCGAGCTGGGCGTGGATGACGAGCGGCGCTGTCCGCATTGCGGCGCCGGCGGGGCGGTGTCGCGGGGCAAGGCGCGCGGTCTTCGCCGGTTCCGGTGCAAGGACTGCGGGAAGACGTTCGGTGCGCTGACCGGCACAGCGCTGTCGGGTCTGCACCACAAGGAGCGCTGGCTTGCCTTTGGCGCCTCGCTTGCCGAGGGTGAGACGATCAAGGAGTCCGCCGGGCGCTGCGGGATTGCGCCGAGCACGGCGCATCGCTGGCGACACCGCTTTCTGGCGGCGGTGCGCCAGGCGCCGGATCGGCTTGCCGGGATCGTCGAGGCTGACGAGACCTTCGTTCCGGAGAGCCGCAAGGGGGAGCGGAAGCTGGACCGCAAGCCGCGCCGGCGCGGCGGCAAGGCCCGCAAACGCGGCCTCTCGTGCGAGCAGGTGCCGATCCTGGTCGCCGCCGACCGTGCGGGCGAGACCCTCAGCCATACCCTGCCCGCGCTGAACGCAAAGAGTGTGAAGGAGGTGCTGGAGCCGGTCGTCGCCCGCGATGCCTTGCTCGTCTCCGACGCCAACCACTGCTATCCGCCCGTCGCGGAGGCACTCGACATCCCTCACGAGAGCATCAACGCTTCTGCTGGCGAGCGGGTCCGGGGTGCTGTGCACATCCAGACGGTCAATAGCCGCCACAGCCAGATCAAGGGCTTCCTGCGGGACTTCCGCAGCATCGCCACCAAATACCTCGACAGCTATCTCAGGTGGTTCCATCTCATCGAACTCGGCGATCAGCCATCGCCCGGAGCGTGTCTCAAGGCGGCGATGGCCAGACCGCGCCTACGGTTTGCGAATTGAGCCTTAAAAAAGAGCTTCGCGGCCGACTGAAGGCGATCGGCGAGGCGCATCCCGACAAACGCATTGAACTCTGGTTCCAGGACGAGGCCCGCGTCGGCAACAAGGGCCGCGTCTGTCATCGCTGGTGGCATCGCGGCAAGCAGCCCCGCAGCCCGAAGAAAATCGGCTGCCAATGGACCTGCATCCATGCGGCGGTGCAGCCCGCCAGCGGCGACGACTTCGCCTTGGTGCTTCCGCATGCCAATTACCGCCGCGATGACCGTGTTCCTCGACCGGGTCGCCGAGACCCGTCCCGGGGACGCCCACGCCGTCATGGTCGTCGACGGCGCGGGATGGCACAAATCGCGCACCCTCGAGACCCCCGACAACATTACCCTCGTCGTGCTGCTGCCCTGCTGCCCGGAACTCAACCCCGTCGAGCGCCTCTGGCTCTACATCCGGGAACGCTTCCTCTCGCGACGCATTCTCGACGATACCCACGCCATCGTCGAAGCCTGCTGCACCGCATGGAACAGCCCCGCCGCCGAACCCGGAAGAATCAAATCGCTCTGCGCATATCCATGAATCCAACAAGTCAGTCATGGGCTCGATGGTATCAGGTCCAGGAGGCAGGCGGCGACCGCGAAACTTTGAGCGCCCGCCAACGCAAGCAGCGCGCCGTCGACTCCAAGGTCGCAACCGAGAACCAGAACCACGATAGCGAGCACATTCGCTGCAATCTGAAGCACCCCGACAGCCGCAAGACGGGCAAAGCGCCGGAGCGCGGCCAGTTGATGCTCGAGCCCCTCCGACAGTGCCGTAAGCGGAACGAGAATCAGTGCCAGATAGAACGAGTCGGTCCTCGCTTGACGAAAGAATCCGATATCGCTGTGGATCAACGGTATGGCCAGCAAAGCCGCCGTTCCGCCGCCGGCAAGGCCGATCGCCAGCACGGAAGAGACGCCCTGCGACACGGTCGCCCGGCCCGCCGCGACGAAATATTGCGCGCCCTGCTGTGCGCCCGGGCGCCCGGCGTGAACAACAGGCCAAGCAGGAGCCCGAAGGTGACGCACACGGCATAGCTGCCGCGCCCTTCCGGCAGTAGCAACCAGGCCAGCAATGCCTGCGCCGCAAGCCCGAAAGCTGCGGCGCCAACCCGGGACACGAACAGGACAGCGACGTCCTGCCCGGCGGTGGTGTGCGGGGCCGGCGCGGCTTTCCGCAGCGGCATCAGCGATTGCCGACTCGTGCGGGGAAGAGGAATCCCGCGCCCCAGCTCAAATGCGATGTTGCGAGGACCAACGGCAAGAGGAGAGCGGCGAGCTCACGACGTCGTACGCCGATAACCGACGATCCGAATATCAACGTCGCAAAATAGGCCAGCGGCAACGCCGCGCCCGTCCCGTACGCGCCGGCCAAGACGAACGCGGCGGACGCCGCCAAGCCAAGCGTCAGCAGCGGCGCCGCGAGATGTCGGGCACGCCACGAGCCCGGATGTCGACGGAGCACGACGCGCTTCCAACGGCCGTAGTCGAAATGCTGCATGGCGAGCTTTCGCAAGGTTCCCCGAGGTCGGTAGCGAACCGAGAGTTCGGGGTCGAACCACACGATCTCGCCACGCTGCCGCAAACGCCAGTTGAGCTCGTAGTCCTGATTGCGGTCGAGGACAGGATCGTAACCGCCAACCGCCTCCAGCGCCTTGCGCCGGAACACGCCAAGAAAGACCGTATCGACCGGGCCGGCGGCACCACCGACACGATGGCGAGCGCCGCCCGACCCAAGCCACGACCCCATGGCAAGCGCCACCGCGCGCTCGAAGTGCGTCGTCCCGACCGGCACTTGCCGCCCGCCGACATTCGCCGCCCCGGTGCGCTCCAATGTCTCGACCGCGCGGCGGATATATCCTGGCGGAAGCACGGTGTGAGCATCGCAGCGCACCACGACGTCGCCAACCGACTCACGCAAGGCTGCATTGCACCCGGGTCCGAGAGTCCTGTCCGGGTTCGGCACCACCCGCACCGACGGCCAGCGCCGCCGAATCGTTTCGGACAAGCTCGGCCGATCCGACCCGTCGGCGACGATAATCTCCACCGGCCCCGCATAGTCTTGCGCCAACGCCGATTCGAGCGCCTCGGCGATAGTCGCCTCGGAGTCGCGGGCGGGAATGACGATCGACACCGACGGTAGGCGTGCCGGGCCCGCAATCGCCGCCGATACGCCGTCGGAGTCCCGCTCCGTCACAACAGTAGGCTCAATTCGCAAACCGTAGGCGCGGTCTGGCCATCGCCGCCTTGAGACACGCTCCGGGCGATGGCTGATCGCCGAGTTCGATGAGATGGAACCACCTGAGATAGCTGTCGAGGTATTTGGTGGCGATGCTGCGGAAGTCCCGCAGGAAGCCCTTGATCTGGCTGTGGCGGCTATTGACCGTCTGGATGTGCACAGCACCCCGGACCCGCTCGCCAGCAGAAGCGTTGATGCTCTCGTGAGGGATGTCGAGTGCCTCCGCGACGGGCGGATAGCAGTGGTTGGCGTCGGAGACGAGCAAGGCATCGCGGGCGACGACCGGCTCCAGCACCTCCTTCACACTCTTTGCGTTCAGCGCGGGCAGGGTATGGCTGAGGGTCTCGCCCGCACGGTCGGCGGCGACCAGGATCGGCACCTGCTCGCACGAGAGGCCGCGTTTGCGGGCCTTGCCGCCGCGCCGGCGCGGCTTGCGGTCCAGCTTCCGCTCCCCCTTGCGGCTCTCCGGAACGAAGGTCTCGTCAGCCTCGACGATCCCGGCAAGCCGATCCGGCGCCTGGCGCACCGCCGCCAGAAAGCGGTGTCGCCAGCGATGCGCCGTGCTCGGCGCAATCCCGCAGCGCCCGGCGGACTCCTTGATCGTCTCACCCTCGGCAAGCGAGGCGCCAAAGGCAAGCCAGCGCTCCTTGTGGTGCAGACCCGACAGCGCTGTGCCGGTCAGCGCACCGAACGTCTTCCCGCAGTCCTTGCACCGGAACCGGCGAAGACCGCGCGCCTTGCCCCGCGACACCGCCCCGCCGGCGCCGCAATGCGGACAGCGCCGCTCGTCATCCACGCCCAGCTCGATCGCCGCCAGCGAGGCCGCGACCTCCGAAGGCCCCGACAGCACCGCCGCCACCTCCCTGCGCTGCGCCGCCGTCAACTCATCGACACGCGGGAACCAATCCCGAAACCGCTCGTGATCCATCTGTCTGACCTCCAAGGCAAATCGAGCGACGTTCTATCACGACGCCTGCGATTCACGAATTGAGCCAAACCGGACTTGTTCAGACCTTACCAAGCAAGGACTCCCAGTCGGGCGGCTCGCAGGTCGGCACGACCAAGGAAAGCGACCACAGGGTGGCGCCGCCCTCGCCCGACGTCAGGTCAGTGCAGAAATCCGCGTCGAGAACCGCCATGCGCCCGACGGTAGCGCATGCGCGGAATAGTTACCAGCGGGAAAATTCGTAGAAGGTTACGATCCCCCGGAACCCGAACGCTTACAGCGAAGGTGCAGGAGTTGCGGGCGACATGGCTGGCAGGAGGTGACGGCGAGACAGGCAACTCCGGTTACGGAGTGCTTCCGCAAATTTCTAGAGTGGATTCAGGCAGCCTGCACTGAATGAAATAAATTTTGTATCATCAGTAGGTTAGTGCCGGTTGAAACGCTGATTGGCGCTGGATATTTCTGGTAGCTTGCAGAAGAGCGTCTGAGGTCATGAATGCGAACGCCCTTCAGGTCCGCCCGGCCCCGCACCACGAGCCAGGCGTTGTTGAGGTTGCTCAGGTGGGCGCCGGGCCTCGCCCCGGCGATCACCCAGGGATTGTCCGGCAGGCGCGGTATCCCGGCAAGCACGCGCCTCGCCGCCGTCGAGAGCGCGACGGAGCGCGCACCGGTCTTCGCGTCGCGAAGCTGAATCTCGCCCGCATCGAGGTCCACATCGGCCCAGCGCAGCGTCAGAATCTCGTTGCGCCGGCAGCCGGTGAGTATCAGCAGGCGAAACGCCGCCACCGCGCTCGCGCACACCTTGCCTTCGGCTTCGACTTCGCCCAGAACGCGGCCGAGACGTCGGAACTCCTCTTCGGAGAGGGAAGCGCTCGCAGCTGCGCTCCTTGTACTTGCGCACGAACTTGCAGGGATTGCCGCCCTCCGGGGCGATCCCCCAGCCCTCGGCCATGTAGAACAGGCGCGAGAGCATGTCGACCACCTTGTTCGCCATCACCGGCGTCTCGTGCAGGCTGTAGTGCAGGGCCGCGACCCGCTCGCGCCCGATCGCCCCGAGGGGCTCCGCGCCCAGCGCAGGCAGAAGGTGGTGGTCGAGCGTGTGCCGGCACTGTCGGATCGTGGTCGGCTTGCAGCGCACCTCGACATGCTCGCGCATGTAGCGTGCCGCCACCTCGGCGACCGTGGGGCCGATCTCCAGCGGAGCCGCGCCGTTGGCGGGAAGCGGCTCCCTGCCGGCCTTGATGTCGGCGATGATCCGCGCCGCCTCGTTGCGCGCCCGGTCGGCCGAGATCAGGCCGTGCCGTCCGACGGTAAGCCGCCGCGACTTGCCGCCCTTGCGCGTCTGCACGAGGTAGACCTTCGACCCCGAGGGATAGACGCGAATGCCGAAGCCGGAGAGCTCCGAGTCCCAGTAGAGCACCTCGCGCTCGCCCACCGGGAGCGCTTCGACGGTTCGGCGCGAGATCCGTTGTGTGTTCAGTGTCGCCATCGTTCGCTTCCGTTCCCGGTTGTCATGGACGCTCGCCGCTACGCTGCGCCGTCCTGCTCCGTCAGGATGTCCGCGCCGATGCTGTCCGCGACCCGGGCCGTCGAGGCCCTGACCGACTCCCGGGCGAGATGGGCGTAGCGCGCGGTGGTGTTGACCTGCCGGTGGCCGAGCAGCTCGCCGATCATCGGCAGGCCCTCGCCGAGCGCGAGCGCCCGGCTGGTGAAGCTGTGACGCAAGTCATGAAGCCGGACGCCGTCGAGATCGGCGTGCTTGCGGATGCGGTTCCAGGAATCGTTGATGTTGGTCTGATGGGTGCCCTTCTTCCGGCCGGGGAACACCCAGCGGTTATCCGGGGTGCGCGGCAGATCCGCCAGCACCTCCGCCGCCGCGGGCGGCATCGGGACGATGCGCAGGCCAGCCTTGCTGTCGGCGAGCCGCATCTCGCCTGCCTTGAAGTCGAGGTCGTCCCAGGCGAGCCCCATGATCTCGTTGCGCCGGCATCCGGTCAGCACCAGCAAGCGGACCGCCGCCGCGGCGTGGCGCGAGGCGAGGCGCTTCCCGGGCGCGATGTCGAGGGTACGGCCGAGCCGGGCCAACTCCCTGGGCGTCAGGAAGCGCTCCTTGTGCGGCTCCACCTTGTAGCGGCGCACCGACCGGCACGGGTTCCGGCCCGGCAGGCGCATCTCCCAGAGCTCGGCCATGTTGAACATCTTCACCAGGATGTCGACCGTCCGGTTTGCCACCGTGGGCATGTCGCTCAGCCCGAACTGGAACCTCAGGATGTGCTTCTTCTCCACCTCGGAGACGCGAAGCGACCCGAGACCCGGCACGATGTGCTTCTTCAGCATGAGGCCGTAGTGCTTGATGGTGTTGGGCTTGCAGTGCATCGCGACGTACTCGCGCTCGTAGCGCTCGGCCAGAGCGGCCACGGTCGGCTCGGGTTCGGGCTCCTGCTCGACAGGCGGCAGTCCGGCCTTGAGGCGCGCGATGATGTTCGCGGCGTCCTTGCGGGCTTGGTCGGGCGCGATGTCTCCGTGGCGGCCGACCGTGAAG
Source organism: Thalassobaculaceae bacterium (assembly GCA_963422445.2). Classification (GTDB taxonomy): domain Bacteria; phylum Pseudomonadota; class Alphaproteobacteria; order Thalassobaculales; family Thalassobaculaceae. The sequence goes on along the minus strand of OY729512.2, from coordinate 4,260,787 downwards.
CGCTTGGACTTGCCGTTGGCCCGCGTCTGCACCACGTAGACCTTGCGCCCCGTCGGATAGACGCGAATGCCGAACCCCGGGAGCTCGCTGTCCCAGAACACCGCGTCCTTGCCGTTGACCGCGAGGCGGTCCACGATACGCTTGGTGAGCGTTCGGTACTGGCGTTCGGGCATGGCGGTGCTCCTCGACGATAGGGGCGCTCTTCGGATCGGGCGGGCTCCAGAGGGGTTTCGACCCAGTAAGCAAACCGAAAGCGACTGGCCGAAAATCGGGGCGTATTGGAGCGCGTCCGAGGCAGGAGCGCAAGGGGTCGAATGGGCCGTGAAAATCTGAAATATATATTATTTACAATGTATTATACTTCCCAAGTGCATCCCAGCGCACGCTGGCGCAGGCAGGGCTAGGTGCCGGATAGAGTGAGTTGTCTTCTCGATGCGTACGTTGTGGTCGATCAGTTCGTCCGGCAGCGGCTTGTTCGGGATGGGTTCACTCAGAAAGTACAACACCATGGCGGTGTTGTAGACGCTCGTCCCGGCTTGCCGGGCGAAGCGGTAGCCGTCATACCATTCGCGCATGAGTTCGAGAGTGGCATCGATGTCCCGGTCGAATGCGCGGTGATCCCGGTATGTTTCCAGCAGGCCGCGCACTTCGGCTTCGGTGAAGCCGAGCATCTCGTTGAAGCCCGGACGCAGGCTGATGTTGGCGCCGATGTTGAAGCCGCTGGTTGCGTCGTCCATGGTGGTCGGCGAGACCCCGGTGACGAACAGCCGCTCGATGCCGCCCGCCTCGGTGCCGGCTTTCAGGGTGGCGAAGAAACTGCGGTAGAAGCCTTCGTCATGGGTGAAGGACTGGTACGCCTGCTCGCCATGTCGCGTCAATATGGTGTTGGCGAAGTTATCGTACTCGTCGATCAGCACATACAATGGGATATCCAGGTCGCGAACGTGAACGAACAAGTCGTTGAGCTTGCCGTGGATTGCTGTCGGCGAGAGAATCCAGTCACTCACAGTCTCCGGAAACAGATCCGGATTGCGCTTCAGTACCCCGCGGAGCTGGGCGTGGCAGTATTCTTCAAGGGTCTTGCCTAGCTGAGTGTCTTGTGATGTGTGCTAAGCCTAGGCATGGCGGTTGCAGTTCGGCGTCGGGTTGCGGCCGATATCGGTACCGCCGAACAGGGTCTCGAACGCGTCCGCCCTGTTGCGGTCGTCGTAGTTGTCCAGCACCGACAGCCAGCAGGTCTTGCCGAACCGGCGGGGGCGGATCAGGAAGGCGTAGCGCACCGGCTCCAGGTCGCGAATGAACCGGGTCTTGTCCACGTAAAGCTGGCCTTCCCCGCGAATGGCCGCGAAGTCGGCCATGCCGTAGGGAATGAGGGGCCATGATGGCGACATGATCGCTCCGAAGACTGTGGCCTTGCCGGGCCGGCATTACGGCAGGGCGTTCGCTCGTCTTGCTATCCGTTCAGTGCGCAGCATACCGCAGAGCGCGTTCCGGTGCCACTTCGTTGCAGACCCGACCGTCGCCGCAGCCGGTTAAGGGTGTCTGGCGGACATACAGGGCGTGTCGGACAGCCGACGATGTCGTATGGCATGATTCTCACACAGAAATCTGCGGCCAAAGATCGGGATTTTACCTCGCTGTTTCATGATCGCAACCTTGCAACCAATGGCATGACCTCGCTGGCAAAACGCTCAATCTGTTCCATTCGCCGTTCGTAAGGGCCGACAAGGTCGATGATGATGTGGCGCACCCCGGCATCATGGAACTCCACGATCTTGTCGGCGACATCCCGAGGTGAGCCGAGGGCCGCGTAGCGTTCGGCAGCGCGCCGAAAGTCCATCGCATAGCGCCTGGAAAGTGATGCTGCCGCCACCTTCAGAGCCGTTTCGTAATCGTCATCAACGCGGGTGAAGACGAGATGACCGGTGCTGAAGCGTTCGATGGAGCGGCCGGCCGCGTCGGCGGCTGCTTCGATCTTGCCGAGTGCGTCGCGATACATGTCGGGTGTCACGACATATGAGACATACCCGTCGGCAAGCCGCCCCATGCGGCGGAAAGCGGCATCCTGCCGGCCGCCGAACCAGATCTGGGGTCCGCCCGCCTGACGCGGCGGTGGGCGCATCAGGACATCGGAGAATCTGAAGAACCGTCCGTCATGGCTGGCCGGCTCCGCCGTCCACAGTTTGCGGAGAACTTCGACGCTTTCGCCCAGTCTTGCGCCGCGCTCGCTGATCGGGACGCCCGCAACCTCGTATTCCTTGGGAAACTCGCCGCCGATCCCGACCCCGAAAATGAACCGACCTTCCGAGAGATGGTCGAGAGTCTTGACCTGTTTGGCTATCGGTCCGGGATGTCGCAAGGGCAAGAGAAAGACGGCGGTTCCGAGCAGGAGGCGCCGGCTGGCGACAGCAGCTTGGGCGAGCAACTGAAACGGATCGAGAAAAGGCAGCGGCATTGACAGATGGTCGCCGACCCAGAGCGAATCGAAGCCTGCAGCGTCGACCGTCTGAACGAATTCGACAAGCTGGTCAATCCGGGGTTGCCAAGGTCCGTCCTGATCATCCGGTTGGCGGTGAATCGTCATCATGCCGATGCGAAACTCCGTATCGAGGGGAAGCGCCATCCCTGTTATTCCTCGCCTGAGAAAAAGGTCCGTTTACCGGCTGATGTCAGCCCGGCTATTGCGGGGTGGACATTCTCGCACTGCCGCCGGACATGGTCCAGACGACATGCTTCGAGCGCTGCTGACCGTTTCGGGCTGCGTGGCCGGCAGGGCCGGCCTTATCGTCATGGTTTGGTCGGCAAATCAGCCCCGATACGACCGGGTACAGCGGTGTGGACCGCCCTGCCGGTCGCCGGCGCGATCGTCTCGATCGCCGGATTTGCCGAATGAATACAGTGTCGTCCGGGTCTTTCCCTTGCAAAAGATGGACTCTCGGATTTTCATACGAGCTCCCGCAACAGACATTGAGACGAGACTTGATCATGCGAAATCCGTTACGTGAACGGTTGAACGATGGCAAGGTCTGCGCTGGCGTTCTGGCTTCCATGCCGAGTGTAACCATGGCACAGGCCCTGTCCAATCAGGGCTTCGACTGGCTGTTCATTGACATGGAACATGGCCCGATCGACATCGCGACCTGCCATCACATGATTGCCGCGAGCGCAGGGACCGACTGTGCTCCGGTGGTTCGGGTCATGGAACCAAATATCAGTTACACCAAGCCGGTCCTGGACTCCGGTGCCATGGGGATCGTCTTCCCGATGATTACATCGCGCGACCGTGCCGAGGCGGCCGTTCGCGCGGTGCGGTATCCGCCGGAAGGCGATCGGGGTTGGGGGCCGTTCTATGCGCCAATGCGTTGGGGCGATGGCGACGCAATGGCATATTACCGGGCCTCTGGCGATGTCGTGGTCATTGCCCTGATCGAACATGCGACCGCGATTGCCAATATCGACGACATTGTTTCCGTTACCGGTATCGATGTCTTCCTGATCGCGCCCATGGACCTCGCAGCGAGTATGGGACATGTCGGCAATCGCGATCATCCGGACGTGCAGGCAGCGATCGCCAAGGCGGAGACGGTCATTCACTCTGCCGGGCGCCCGATGGGCGGGCTGTGTCTGTCGGCCGAGGAGGGCAACGAGAAAATCGCGAAAGGCTACCAGGTGGTTCTGATGGGGTTCGATCTGATGCTTCTGGGTATTGGCGCGCAGTCCATGTTGAGTGGGTTGAAACGCTAAACGTCCGCCGATCGGGATGGTCTGATCGACTCGGCAGCCCGGCCCGTTGCCGGGTATGGGGGCAAGATCGTGTACCAGTGACCGGTCCAGGGCCGGCGGTCGGAATTTCGATTTATCCGGGCGCCGCGATCGTGCGCAATATTTGCCTGATTGTTGCCGTCACGGATACCTCTGCCGTCGTTGCTGCTCGGCGACGGATCTTTGCAGGCCGGGGTGGTGCGCCGCGGATACCGAACCCTCCGGCCTGCCGTACGGACGACAACGCGCCCGCCTGCTGATTGCGGGCGACCATCGCTGTGGGTGTCGCTGATGGAGGGAGAGGCCGATAATCATGACAGGGGCCATTAGCCTGAAGTTTTTTTTCGGTTCAGTCACAATTACCTGATTCAACCTGGTCCTGTCGAAAAACAGGAGTCACGTTCATGGGTACGGTCAGCCGGTCGGGCTGATCGTCAGATCCAGCAGGGCAAAGATTTTTTCCTGTATCGGCGTCGGGCTGCTGATCATCTCGAAGGCGACCGTGTCGTCGTCCGTCTGACAGATGCGGTGTTTCGCGAGCGTGCAGGTCATCCAGCAGGGTCCGGAAGCTGTGGGCCGGCAGGTCGTCAGCCGTGCGTCTGGTTGCGGCCTTGCTCCGGGCGCTCTTCGGCCGGCGTGGCAGCGCGACCGGGGATGACCGGTCGATGCCGTTGTCATCGTTGAACAGGGTCGGTGCGAGGCTGGCGCGCATGTGGTGCTCGACATCGTATGCGAGCATGCAGAGCAGGAGATGGACGCGGATCCGGTCGGCGAGCCGGTGATGCACCGGCGGGACTTGAGCCCGGCGGTCCTGGCGCTCTGGAAGGCGCGTTCGACCCTGGTCAATCTCTTGTCGCTCGTGACGGTCTCGCCGGCCTCGAGCTGATCTTTCGGCAGTTTGGTGCGGATGGCGTAGATCCCCTCCAGCGCGACATCGCGCCGGTCGCTGAAGGCGGTGGCGGTGAGATCAATGACGAAGTGCTTTTTCATCTTGTGTCTGCCGAGCATCCGGTCGACAGGCTTGTGGATCGCGACCTTTCCCTTCCGGCGGTACGTGTCGCGGGTCGTCACCGCGATGACGCGGTCGAGATCCTGTTCCATGACCTCGAGCAGATCCTGGCGCTTGCGGGCGCGATGTGCGACAAGCAGCAAGTTGCGGCAGGCCACCGGACGCTCGCCGGGATGCAGCACCTCGCAAGCGATCCCGGCCCTGTCGCGCCGATCGAACAGCGAGGGTTGCTGGGCGCCGTCGTCGACCAGTCTTCGGATCGCCGGCGCGGTAAGATGTGATCCAGTCGAGGCTAGCCAGCTGGACATCCTCGCGGAACCAGGCTTCGGTCAGCATGCCGCGGTCGCCGACCACAACCACCCGGGTCAGTTTGAAGCGGTCGCGGAGTTTGGACACCGGGAGGCGACAGTCGCGGGATCGGCGGTATTGCCGGCGAAGGCCTCGACCGCCACCGGCCAGCCGTCACGGTTGCAGAGCAGGCCGAAATTCGAGAGCGGGCAACGGGTGTCTTCCATCCTTACCGAGATGATGTCCCAGAGCACCAAGGCTCCGTCTTCGAGATGTTTGCGGGCGAGTTTGGCCTCTATCGTGGTCCGGTGGTCAAGCAGCCAGTCCATGACGTCATACAATTCGTCCTCGTCAATATCACCGAGGCTGTCGGTGGCGGTGGCCGCATCGAGGCTACGGGCCTTGGCCAATCTGGAGCGGGGATCGAGGATCCGCGTGACGATCATGGCGACGACGAGGTCGTGCCGGCGCGACCGGCAGCTGTGGATCAGGGTGTCGAAACCGAGCTTGCGCAGGGATCCGGAGACGGCGGCGACATGGCTGTGCGGCAGCGTCCGGGCACTCTTGAACCCGTTGGCGGTCAGCGTCCCGGCGCCGGGTCCCTGCTTCGGGGCATGGCGGACAGCGGCGATGGCATGCGTCGGCAGATGGGTGATGGTGGTGGCGGTGCGCTTTTTGACCTTGCCGCCGCCGTGGAAGGCTTCGCGCACCAGGATGGCGGGCGGTGAGGACCGGTTCGGGACGACTCCGACATAGATGATTATCTATAACAGGGGCGATAATGATCACTATCAACCGATGTAGTCGAAAGGCTTCATGATTTACATGGTGCATTTTGAAAACATCAAAACCATCCAATGCCATGAAATGGGCGAAGCAGTAAATTGACTGAATTCGGCTTAAATCGCGCAGAAGCTTCAGTTTAGAGCACGTTCGTTTGACAAGGGTATGTCACGGATGCCTAATGGACGCCGCCACTGGAATCCTGGTCGCGGGCGAGAGTCTGCCGGCCGGTGGTCCGTGATTGCGGTTCCTGCGGCGGAACCGTCTGGCTCCATTCGAATTCGGCATGGCCTGCGACATGCGTTTGCCCGACCCTCTCATCTCCTTCCAGGGTGTGGAAAAGACCTATGACGGCCGGATCAACGTGGTCGAAAATCTCGATCTCGACATCGTTCGTGGTGAATTCCTGACACTTCTCGGTCCAAGTGGCTCCGGGAAGACGACGACACTGATGATGCTGGCGGGGTTTGAATCGCCGACCGGCGGCGACATCCTCCTGAATGGCCGGTCGCTGGCGACAGTTCCCGCCCACAAACGGTCCATGGGGATGGTGTTCCAGAATTATGCTCTGTTTCCACACATGACCGTGGCGGAGAACCTCGCATATCCTTTGCGCCGCCGCAGGGTGGCCAAACCGGATATCGCGCAGGCCCTGGCGCAGGCCGTGGGGACGGTGAAACTTGACGGCCTCGAGGGCCGTTATCCGGCACAACTCTCCGGCGGACAGCAGCAGCGCGTGGCGCTGGCACGTGCGCTGATATTCCAGCCTGATGTCGTTCTGATGGACGAACCTCTCGGAGCCCTCGACAAGAATTTGCGCGAACAGATGCAGCTCGAACTGAAACATCTGCATGATCAACTTGGCACGACCTTTGTCTATGTGACGCATGATCAGGGCGAAGCCCTGACCATGTCGGACCGGGTGGCGGTGTTCCAGGACGGCCTCGTTCAGCAACTGGATACCCCGGAAGCAATGTACGAACGTCCTGCCAACAGTTTCGTCGCCGATTTTATCGGTGAAAACAATGCGTTGTCAGGTCGGGTGATCCAACGGAAGAATCCGTACTGCCATGTTCGCCTGTCGATCGGGCCCGAGATCGAGGCTTTGGCGATCAACGTGGCAGCCGACGGCCGAACCTCTGTCTCGATACGCCCTGAACGGCTGCGTCTTGCGACGGCTGCCGATACCGTCAACCGGATTCCGGCGCGTGTGGTCGAGACGATCTATTTCGGGGACCATGTCCGACTTCACGCCGACGCTGGTGGTGAGCTAATGATGCTGAAGCTGCCACTTGGCGCTGTGTCGGGCCTGACGGCCGGAAACGACATCGATCTGGCGGCCGCGCCGGATCATTTTCGGGCCCTGGATCCGCTGACGCCATGACGCAGGCGGCAACTCTCAGGGTCCGGCTGCGGGCGGCCAATCGCCGAAAGCAGATGACAGCGCTGATGCTGCTCGGACCGGCATTGATCATCATGCTGTTTGCCTTTGTCTGGCCGATTGGCTCATTATTGACCCATGCTATTCATGCACCTCGGTTCGCCGACGCCCTGCCGGATCTGAGCAACTGGCTCGCGGACTGGGACGGTGCCACCTTGCCCGGTGAGAACGGTTACGCCCTGATCGCCACATCGTTCGCTCAGGCCTACAAGGACAAGACCTTGCCGCGCGCGAGCCGCAGGCTGAACTACGAACGGAGCGGACTGCGCAGCCTTGCGATGAAGACTGGACGCAAGGCCAGACGCATGACCGCGCCGTACAAGGCCGCCTTGCTGAGAATGAACTCCGACTGGGGGGATCTGGAAACCTGGCGCGCGCTCAAGGCGGCCAGCCGGCGCATGACCGACCGGTTTCTGCTTCAGGCGATGGACCTGCGGCGCGACGCCGACACCGGGATCGAACGCGTCTCTCCCGTAAAACGGGTCTATCTGGACCGGTTGCGTGTCACATTCTGGATCAGCATCGTGGTGACCTTGCTTTGCGCCGTGATCGGCTATCCGATGGCTTATGTGATGGCCACGAGCGGCCGCACGGCTAGTCGCCTGTTGTTCATTCTGGTGTTGCTGCCGTTCTGGATCTCGCTCCTCGTCCGGACCGCAGCCTGGGTGGTTCTGTTGCAAAAGGAAGGGATTATCAATGACGGCTTGCTCTGGTTCGGCCTGGTGGACACGCCGCAACAACTGATCTTCAATCGCATCGGCGTCTATATCGCAATGATCCACATCCTGTTGCCGTTTCTGGTTTTGCCGCTCTATAGCGTTATGTGCAGCATTCCGCGCGACCATATGCGGGCGGCGAACTCGCTGGGGGCGCCACCGTTGATCGCGTTTGCGACAGTTTTCTTCCCGCAAACGATCCCCGGCCTGGGCGCCGGATGCTTGTTGGTGTTCATTCTGTCGATCGGGTTTTATGTGACGCCAGCGCTTGTTGGCGGTAGTGCCGACCAGATGATCAGCGCACTGATCGCGGAATTCGCGCTCGGTACTGCCAATTGGGGCCTGGCAAGCGCTCTGGCGTTGGTGCTGCTGTGCTGCATTGCGGTCATTTATCCGGTGTTCGGCCGCTATGTCGGCGCCAGAAATCTTCGGCTCGGATAGCGTCATGGATCGCGTCCGGCCTTATCGTTCGCCGATCAACCGACTAGGACTGGCGGTTGTCCGGGTCGCGGCGGGGCTGGGCTTTGTTTTCATGCTTGCGCCGATCCTTGCGATTATGCCGTTGTCGTTCAACGGAAGCAGTTTCCTAAGCTATCCGCTTCTGGGATTCTCGTGGCAGTGGTACGAGGCCGTGTTCGCGCCGACTCCATGGATGCCGGCGCTTTGGAACAGTGTCACGATCGGGCTTGCGACCACGGTTCTCGCAACAACGGTCGGGACACTTGCCGCCTACGGGCTTGCCTACGCCGATTTTCCTGGAAACCGTCTGGTGACCGCGCTCCTGATTTCGCCGATGGTGGTGCCGCTGGTCATCACCGCCCTGGCGATATATCTGGCGTTTGCGCCGTTCGGCCTTGTGCGGTCGTTTCCCGGGCTTGTCCTGGCCCATACGGTCCTGGCCATTCCGTTTGTCGTCATAACGGTGACGGCGACCTTGCACGGTTTCGACCGCAACATGGTGCGGGCCGCGAACAGTCTTGGCGCCGGACCGCTGACCGCGTTTTACACCGTGACCATGCCGTTGACGGCGCCGGGCATCCTGTCTGGAGCCGTCTTTGCCTTCGTGACCTCGTTTGACGAAGTGGTGGTTGCCCTGTTTCTCGCGGGGCCGGAACAGTTCACAGTGCCGCGGCGCATGTTCAACGCGCTGCGCGACAAGCTCGACCCGAGCATCGTCGCGCTGGCGGTGTTTCTCGTGAGTGTGTCCGTACTGCTTCTCGGCACCATGGAAGTTCTGCGTTGGCGCTCCGAACGCTTGCGTCACCGGCAGTCGGTATGAAACAGTGTTCGACACGACTCAGAGGGGAGGTTTGTCCAATGAAACGAATACCGGCGTTGTTGATTGGGGGTGTCCTGGCGGCGATGGTCGCTGGTGAGGCTGTCGAAGCCCGGGATTTCACGGTTGTCGGGTGGGGTGGCGCTGCACAGGACCGGCAGCGTGAGCTGTATTTCGAACCGTTTGCCTCGGAGCAGGGGATCGCCTTCAAGGAAGACACTTATCTCGGTGGATGGGGACAGTTTCAGGCGATGCAGGACACCGGCATCGTGCAGTGGGACGTGGTCCAGGTCGAGACCGCGGAAATGATCAGGGGGTGCGAAGAAGGCGCGTTCGTGCCGATCGACTGGTCGAAACTGCCGGCGAAAGACAGCTTCATCAAGCATGCGACCAGCGAGTGCGGCGTTGGTACCATCGTCTGGTCTGTTCTGATGGCCTACAATGCGGATCGGTTGTCGGAGAACGAACCTGCGACCATGGCTGACTTCTGGGATACCGGACGATGGCCCGGCAAGCGCGGCATGCGGCAGGGTCCGAAGCTCAATCTCGAGATCGCGCTGATGGCGGACGGTGTCGCGCCGGACGATGTCTACAATGTGCTGTCGACGGATGCAGGAACCGACCGGGCTTTTTCCAAACTGGACGAGATCAAGCCTTTGATCCAGTGGTGGAAGGCCGGCGCGCAGGCACCCGAATGGCTGGCCGCGGGCGATGTCGAACTTTCGATCGCCTATTCCGGGCGGATCGCGAATGCCCAGAAGCAGGGCATCAATCTGAAACCGATCTGGGACAATACGGTCTATGCGATTGACAGCTGGGTGATACTGAGCGGTTCCGATTATGTCGATCTCGGACATCAGTTCATTGCCTATGCCAGCGATCCGGGCCGGCAGGTGGAAAGCGCAATCCGTCTGCCCTATGGTCCGAGCCGTGTTGAGGCCGCTGGAATGTTGTCGCCGGAGGTTCTCGCGGGTATTCCTGCGGGCCCTAATCTGAAGACCGGATTATTCGGCGGTTCCGCCGAGGCCAATGAGTTCTGGGTCGACAGTCTGGAAGAACTCACCGAGCGCTGGAACGCTTGGGTGGCACAGTGAGGAACGGCCGGCTGTTGACCGGAAACCGGCTGATGTCGTAGCACTGCCCGGCGGTTTGATGGCGACCCCGGTCTTGTTCGATCGGGGTCGCCCGGCCGGCGGGAGACGAGGGCCGGATGCGTGTTCCTGTCCGGGCGGATATCGTGCGCGTCGCGCATTGCGTCGTGCGAGCGGCAGGACGATGCCGCCGGGCCTGTCTCGCGGCCTCGTGTTGTCGGGTCTGCCGGCGCTTGCCGTTTCGGGGCGCGAATTTTTGTCGGATCCACGACCTGACAAGGGAACCGGAGCGGGCACGGAAAATCCGGTCATGGACATCCGCTCGATACCGGATTGAATCAGGAGTTGCGGAATTGCCATCCACGAAGAAGATTCGGATGACCTTGCCGGAGCGTGATGGTCGCCTCGTGGTCGGCAATCTGCTCGGTATTCACATGGAGGGCTGGCCACGCTATCGGATCCTTGCCCGTTATCCTGCCGGCGTTCGCGAGATCGCCGCGTTGGACGGAAATCCCGACGACGACGATCTGGCGCAAGCCATTATCGGCGCCAAAGACAGTCTCAAGAATTCCTGGCCCGCCACCTGCACGACCAGGCACGCGGAACTACGATAGAGAATTGAATATTAACTATATTCTCCTCTCCCTCTAGTTTCTTCCCCACTTGCATTGCCGCCGATTCCGCGCTTGAATACTCGCCGTTTTGAGGTCGGTCGTGTGCGGTTTGATTACGGTCGTGGCACACGGCCCAACACTGATCGGAGGCGGCCATGCCGAAGAGGGGCGGCGAGATCAGGATCACCAAGCGTACCGTGGACGCGCTCGAAGTCGGGGACAAGGACGAGGTGTTCTGGGACCGCGACCTGCCCGGCTTCGGGGTGCGCGTCCACCCCTTGGGGAAGAAGGTGTGCGTGGTGCAGGCCAGGGGTCCGGGCGGGCCGAAGCGCGCGACGGTGGGGCGCCACGGCGCTGACGGTGCGCGGGCTGTCGGAGCGCTACATGAGCGGCCATGTGGCGATGCATTGCAAGCCGAGGACCGCGGAGACGTACCGCTCGATGCTGGACAACCACATCCTGCCGGCGCTGGGGGCGATGCGGGTCGAGGCGGTGGAGCGCGAGCACGTGGCGACCCTCCATCACGGTCTTCGCGGCACGCCGCAATCGGCTAACTCGTCGCTCCGGGTGCTGTCGCACATGTTCGAGCTTGCGGAGACCTGGGGGTTCAGGCCGCGGGGGCGCAACCCGTGTCGCTCGGTGCGCCGCTACCGGGAAGTTCCGCGCGAGCGGTATCTGACGGGGGAGGAATACCGCCGGCTGGGGCGGGTGCTTCGCGAGGCGGAGGCGAAGGGGAAGGAGTGGCCGCCAGCGATCGCGGCGATCCGTCTCCTGCTGCTGTCCGGGTGCCGGCGCGACGAGATCCTGACGCTGAGGTGGGACGACGTGGACCGGGTGGCGGACGAGCTGAGATTGCGCGACGGCAAGACGGGGCCGCGCATGGTGCCGTTGACGCCGGAGATCGAGACGGTGCTGGCGGGGATCCCACGCGTCGGCGGCAATCCGTGGGTGATCGTGGGCCACGGGAAGGGCGAGCGGCTGAAGCACATCATCCTGATCTGGCACCGCCTGCGGGAGCGGGCGGAGCTCGACGACGTGCGACTGCATGAACCGCGACATTCTTCTGCGGGCTACCAGAAATATCCAGCGCCAATCAGCGTTTCAAATGACAATAACCCACTGATAACACGAAATTTATTTCATTCAGTGCAGGCTGCCAGAATTCACTTCCAAGATTTGCGGAAGCACTCCGTAACCGGAGTTGGCTGTCTCGCCGTCACCTCCTGCCAGCCATGCTGGTAAGCGTTCCGGCGTAACCGTTCGGGTTCCGTAATCGTTCGTTCGGGCCGTGGAGACGCTATCTGCTTGATGCCCGGCTTTGGCGTGCCCTGGATGGCGTTGGTTGGGATTCTAGCGGTTGAGGGTGCGCTGCCAATTCCTTCTGAGGGGCCGGAGCCAGACGTCCTTGCAGGGTTTGTTTCGGAGCTTGCCGCGGTCGTAGCGTCCGCGCCCCTGCGTGGTCCCGACCCGTATCCAGCCTGGTGCCCGGTAGACGGCTCCGGTGTAGCGCGGGGTCTCGACAAAGGTCTCGATGAGCACCGGGGTGATGTTGTAGCGCTCGGTCCAGTCCCCGGGCAGGCGGCAGCGGACGATGGCGAGGATGTGTGAGCCGAGGTTGGGGATCTCGATCCAGAGCAGGATCAGGAACCTCGGATTGTCGACCACGAGCGAGAGGTTCCTCTCACGCTTCTCGGGTGTCCATCCGATGAAGTCGTCACGCGGTGCGAGCTTCCAGGCGGTGGTGGAGCAGCCGAGCATGGCGACGGACCAGCCGTTGCGGTCCGTGGACGGCGCAGCGCATCCGGGCGCCGACCAGGGTCTTGTAGCCGAGAGAGTGGTAGCGGGCGACGAACTCGTTCCACAGCCTGCCGTCGCGGGTCTCGCGCACGACGGGGCGCATCTCCAGCGGGCGGACCTCGTCGAGGGTGGTCGGGGCCGGGAACAACGGCGGTTCGGTGTCGGGCCCGAAGACGATCGGGCGGGGCGGGTTACGTCGCCCTCTCGGCGGCGGCAGCGCGATCACGCCGTCGCGGTGCATGGCGAGCATGGTGACGCGGGCCATCATGTCCTTGAGGCCGCCGTCGGGCTTGAACCATCCGATGCGGTGGCAGAACTCTCTCTCGACAACGCGGCGTGGTTGGGTTGCGGCTCGGTCGCGATCAGGGCGCGGAGCAGCGCCATCTCGTCGGCGGTGAAGTCGCGACCTTAGTAGCGGCACTCGATCGCGCCGCTCATCCCGGCGCCGTGAGTTCGCGCCGGCGCTCCTCGCTCATCGACCACGGCAGCCAGGGCGACAGGTCGTCCGGCGGCTGCCGGCCGCTCTCGGCGCACTCCTTCAGCCATGTGTCCAGCCAGCACAGGACGTCGATGCCGTTCATTGAGAGCGTGCCCAGCACCGAGTACGTCAGATCGGAAGCAAGCTTGAGTCGTCGGAGTCGCCGGTGGCGGTAGAGATAAGGCGAGCCGCTCGGCCATGCCGGATTCACCCGGTACTTCGCCGGTGATATCGGAAATCGCCAGTGCATACTCTCCACGACCTGCGACTCGGGATTCCGTACGTTCCTTGAGGTATCGCAAGCCGTCCACATCGTCCTGCACCTCCTGGATTGCGACAAGATCGCAGGCTGCGCAGAACCGGGCCATGAAATCCAGTTCACGTTCGCGGCCCTTCGCCCGGCTGAGCTTCCGGATATTGAACGATCCCAGCACCAGTGACTCTTCGCGACCGCCTTCCGGCATGCCGTAGCGTTCAGGGTCGCCTTGCAGCGCTTTTTCGATAAGCTCCCACTGGTCCTTTGTGAACTTGGCCATGTGTTTCCCTTTCATTCGTCCCGTGTGTGCGTCGGTGATCTCACCGAGACATCGGATGCACGCGGGCATGCCTCGGTCTATGACGTCTGCCGCGTTTGTGCCTTTCCTCCAGCTCCACGGAGGTTGGCGACCTTGCCAAGCAGATCGAACCAGAACGGCGCTCCGAGGCTCACCGCCGCCGCGGTGATTAGCCAGCCTAGCAACGTCTTCAGGATCTCCAGTAGATCAGTGGGGACTTCCTTCCACCCAATCGGGAACGCCTCCAGTCTTTCCATGTTTCCTGCCTCCAGCTTCGCAACTTCGCCACTTTGCGCTGCCGCCTGCGCCTGAACTGCAATCTGTGTGCGTAACGCGTCGTTACGCCAGAGCTCTTCGGCGATGTGGATGGTGCTGGCATTGGTCGACACCGTGACAACAGCTGCGATCCCGAATATCCAAATCTTTACCATCCGCTTGTACCACCCGGAGACTCGGGCCATGCCTTCGTCGAACCAGCCGGAGAGCCTTTCCTTCAGCGCACTGGCGGCCGCGTCACCTTCGTCGATCAGTGCGCCCAGAATGTCTTTCAGTGGATGTTTCTCGTCAATCTTATCCACGAGCCCACGGAGTTCATTGGCCTTATGCGCGACGAACGGCTTCTTTCCGTTTTTCTTCGCAACGACTCCTAGATAGTGTCGTCATGAGTGATGTTTATCTGTACTATCTGTCGAATTCACTCGATGGTTCTTGGAGGCGGCTCATGGGATTGGCTCATCGGCGTCACGACATTTCGGACAGGGTCTGGCTGTTGTTGGAGCCTCATCTGCCTGGCCGAGCGGGACGTTGGGGTGGGGCGGCGCAGGATAATCGACGGTTCATTAATGCGATCTTGCTGGATTCTGCGTACCGGCGCTCCCTGGCGTGATGTGCCGCCAGACTATGGGGACTGGAAAAATACCCATCGTCGGTTCTGTCGCTGGCGGGACAAGGGGCTCTGGGGGGCGTTGCTGGAGCCTCTGATGGATGAGCCGGACGATGAGTGGCTGATGATTGACGCCAGTCATCTCAAGGTCCATCCCCATGCGAGCGGTGCGGTCGGCGGCAATCAGGCGATGGATCGCACAAAAGGGGGCTGAACACGACGCTGCACCTGGCTGTGGACGCGCATGGGATGCCGATGCGGGTGTTGGTGACCGAGGGGACGGCAGCAGATTGCAGTCAAGCGGTCGAGCTGATTGAAGGGATAGATGCCGAGTCCTTGTTGGCGGACAAGGCCTATGACACGAATGCCATCCTGTCTTATTGTGAGGAGCATGAAGTTATTCCAGTGGTTCCGCCGAAGCACAACCGCAAGCACCCCAGAGCGTATGATGTCCATCTCTACCGGCACCGGCATTTGGTGGAGAACGCGTTTCTGTGGCTCAAGCGCTGGCGTGGGATTGCCACGCGATACGCCAAGAATGCCGCATCGTTCCTCGCCGCGGTGCAGATTCGGTGTCTGGCGCTCTGGGCTGGTATTTCGTGACGACACTATCTAGATAGTGTCGTCACGAGTGATGTATCATCTATCCTGTCTGTCGATATGACTGGATTGCTCATGGAGGCGACTGATGGGATTGGCTCATCGACGTCACGACATCTCGGACAGGGTTTGGCGTTTGTTGGAGCCTCATCTGTCTGGCCGAGCGGGAAGCCGGGGTGGAGTGGCACAGGATAATCGACGGTTCCTTGACGCGGTCCTCCGGATTCTGCGCACCGGCGCTCCCTGGCGTGATTTGCCGCCAGACTATGGAGACTGGAAAAATACCCATCGTCGGTTCTGTCGCTGTTGGGACACGGGGGTCTGGGGGGCGTTGCTGGAGCCTCTGGTGGATGAGCCGGACGATGAGTGGCTGATGATTGACGCCAGTCATCTCAAGGTCCATCCCCATGCGAGCGGTGCGGTCGGCGGCAATCAGGCGATGGGTCGCACAAAAGGGGGCTGAACACGACGCTGCACTTGGCTGTGGATGCGCATGGGATGCCGGTCCGGACGTTGGTGACCGAGGGGACCGCAGCAGATTGTCGTCAAGCGGTCGATTTGATTGAAGGGATCGATGCCGAGTATTTGTTGGCAGACAAGGCCTATGACACGAATGCCATCCTGTCTTATTGTGAGGAGCATGGAGTCATTGCGGTGGTTCCGCCGAAGCGCAACCGCCAGCACCCTGGAGCGTATGATGTCCATCTCTAACCGGCACCGGCATTTGGTGGAGAACGCCTTTCCGTGGCTCAAGCGTCGGCGTGGGATTGCCACACGATACGCCAGGAATGCCGCATCGTTTCTTGCCGCGGTGCAGATCCGATGTCTGGCACTCTGGGCCGGTATTTCGTGACGACACTATCTAGAACAGTTTGCGAAACAGGTCAGGATTTATCGGTTTTGGCATGACATCCCGCGTCAAGGATCTTGCAAGATCCTGCATGATATCCTGAACGTTGGTCATGTTCGGCGGATAGGAGCAAAATCGAACCTGCAATGGGGGCGGTCCACACCTTGCTGTCGTTCGGCTCGAGTTTGAATCGCACAGTCGGTTCAGAGGAGCATTCCGCGACGGATGCTGGCGGCCGGCCCGGTTGCCGAGGTCGTCCAGACGCCACCATCTTTCGGCGATGACGAAAAGACATGATCGACATCGGCCCGAGTTGTAGGGGCAGGTGCTGCCATGAACAAGACCCGAAGGCTGTCCGAAGATCATGTCCCCGGCATCAACCCCGGGACAACACCTGTGTTGGCTGGAGACACGGCTTGCGTGGAAGGGTGATCATTTCACGGTCGGGCACATCATGATCTTCGTAACGCGGTCGCCGGGAGCGATGGTGCGTCACTCTGGACCGGACCTGGAGTGCCAGCAACAGTATTCGCGATGGCCACGATCCCGCGATATAATCTCAAGGACAGTAGGCATCAGAACGGCGTTTCCGGGATACGGCGCCGGTTTGTGTTGGACCCAAGGCGTCTTGCTGGCATTTCCGTTCAATCGGCGTCAATCTACTCCCGACATCCTGCCTCCCGCGTCCCCGCCTTGACGTGTCACACGGATTATCGTGATGTCAGACTGCCATTTTCAGAACTCCCAAGACGAAAGGGAAAGACGATGAGTCCGGTCGCCGGCCGCGCAAGCAAGGCAAAGGAAGGCTGGATCATTCTGGCTCTGATGGCGGCCATCTATGTCGTTCCGACCATTGTCGCGGTGATCACGGGAAACAGGCAATTCGCCGTTGTCTTTGCGCTCAATTTTCTTGCCGGATGGACAGGATTCGGATGGATGGTGGCACTTGTGCTCGCGCTTTGGAACTGGGAGGGAATGGAGCGCAAGGGCAAGACCGATTTCCCCACAGACCGCGCCGCCAGACGGCTCTGGTCGACCTCCTGAAGGCCGCCTGTCGTACGCCAGTCGGCCGTAATCGCGCCGCGTGCTGGACAAAATTTCGAGGACATGATCACTATTGCCGCCAATGTATTGATACGGTAGAGGTATTCATGAGGTTTGTCCAGATCGCGCCGGCCAGGGGAGATAGAGCTTGCCAGCATATGTCTTCGGGAAAATCTGGATGGAACAGCCCGATTGCGTGGCTTTGTCGGCAGTCTCCGTCGACATGTGGCAGGGGATGACATGATCGAGCGTACGGCTGCGGCGCTCGAAGCCCTTGAAGCTGGGCTGGCGTTCGTGAATGGACGGATCCTCACAGTCTTCAAATGGTTTGCCATCATTCTGCTCGTCGCGATGCTGGCGATCGTCGATGTCGCGATATTCATGCGCTACGTGATGAACGATGCCTTGGCATGGTCGGAAGAAATTGCCAAGTTCGTCATGGTCTGGCTGACCTTCATCGTCGCCCCGATCGGGCTGCGCCAAGGTGCCCATGTCGGCATCGAGGTCCTGATCGGTAATATCGGCGGCCGTTTCCGGCAGGTGCTCCTGATTCTGATCTTCGTCGGGGTCATTGCTCTCATGGTGGTGTTTGTGAAGGAAGGCAGTTTCATGACGTGGAATGCACGTATCCAGCGTGCTTCGACCATCGATCTGTCAATTCTTTATGTCTATATCTGCATGCCGATTGGCAGTTTCATGATCGGTATGGTGGCGCTCGAGTTTGTGATCAACGCAATCAGGGGTGTGATTGATCCTCGCGCCGCCCGGACGGCATCCCCTGACGAAACCCTTCCCTTCGACTAGCGGATATCCGA
The DNA here is from genome assembly GCA_963422445.2 of Thalassobaculaceae bacterium. Classification (GTDB taxonomy): domain Bacteria; phylum Pseudomonadota; class Alphaproteobacteria; order Thalassobaculales; family Thalassobaculaceae. Next base: position 4,242,786 of record OY729512.2, on the reverse strand, counting down.
TATGGGTCTCACCTTTTTCTGGATCTTCCTGCTGGCGATGGTGATCGGTATGCCCATCGTCTTTGCGCTGGGTTTTGCCCCGATGGTCGGGTTTCTGCTGGCGGAAAAACCGATCTTCCTGAAAATGCTATTTCAGCGAACCTTTGCCGGGATCCATCAGTTCCCGCTATTGGCCATTCCGTTTTTTATTCTGACCGGTGAGGTCATGAACCGGGCCGGAATCACCTTGAGCTTGGTCAAATTCGCCAATACGTTGGTCGGACACCTGCGGGGCGGTCTGGCGCATGTGAACATCGTGACCAGCATGTTGTTTGCCGGCATCAGCGGTTCGGCGGTGGCTGACACATCGGCGGTCGGCTCAATTCTCATTCCAGCAATGGAGCGCGACGGTTACAGCCGCAAGTTTGCGGCGGCGATCACAGCCGCGTCATCGGTGATCGGACCGATCATTCCGCCGAGCCTGATCATGGTGGTCTACGCATTCATCATGAATGTATCCGTTGCCGGACTGTTTGCCGCCGGATTGTTCCCCGGCCTGATGGTCGGCTTCATGCTCATGGCGGTGACGCTTGTCATTTCCAAGCGACGCAACTATCCGAAAGCAAGTGAGCGCGCGTCGATTGGCGACATTGGCCAGGCCGCCCGTGGGGCAGCGCTGCCGCTGCTCACGCCGGTCATCATTCTCGGCGGTATTCTCGGCGGCATCTTTACGCCGACGGAATCGGCAGCCGCGGCCGCCCTTTACGCGTTGGTGATCAGCGTTCTGGTCCTCAAATCACTCAAGTTGAGCGATCTTCCGGCGATCTTTCTCAGGTCCGCGGTGACCTCCGGCGCTATTCTCCTGATTGTTGGTACGGCCACGGCGTTCGCGGCAATCGCAAGTCTTTCTCAGGTTCCGACCGCGCTTTCGTCACTGCTGTTCAGCATCTCGAAGGATCCCTTGCTGATCCTTTTTCTGATCAATGTGCTGCTGCTGTTCGTCGGCATGTTCCTTGATGCCGGCCCGGCAATTCTGATCCTCGGGCCGATCCTGGCGCCGACCATGGCCGCCCTGGGGATCGATCCCCTGCATTTCGCCGTGGTTATGTGCATCAATCTGACGATCGGCCTCGCGACGCCGCCGATGGGGCTGATCCTGTTCGTGGCATCCAGCATTTCGCGCCTGCGCGTCGAAGTCATCGCGCTGGAAATGCTGCCGCTTCTCGCCGTCGAGGTGTTGGCGATCTTCATCGTCACCTATTTCCCCTTCATCTCGATGTCGCTGCCCTACTGGCTCGGGTTCACGAAAGTCGCGCCAGCCTTTTTCGTATGATGGCGGGACTGCCGCCAGGGTCCGCCATCGTCGGAGCCACGTGGTTTCACCGGGCAGGATGTCGATCATCCATTGACCCCGGTGCTTCAAGGGGCAAGAATTGCTGTATTCGATCAACTCGGAGGTCACGATGACGACACGATACTGGACTGTCGCCAAAGCCGGAATACTCGGTCTGGCATTGGTTTTCGGTGCTGCTGGCAGTGTTTCGGCAGCGGAATATACCATAAAGATCTGCCATATCGGCTCGACGGACGATGAGGATCACAAGGGATCCCTGGTTTTTGAGAACTTCGTCGAGGCCCAGACCAATGGCGTGGTCGAGGTGGAAATCTATCCGGCCGGCCAGCTTTGCGGCAATTTCCGGCAATGTCTCGAATCCGTGCAATTGGGCACATGTGAGATCACCGGCACCACAGTTGGCGGTATCGCCAACATCTTCCCGGAGATTCAGGTTACCGATTTGCCTTACATGTTTCCGAACGACCGGGTCGCTGAAAAGGTGATGAAGAGCGAGTTCATGGACGAGGTCCGCAAAGCGGTGTTGGAGAAGACCGGAACCTTGCGTCTGATGGGGCTCAACAACACTGGCGGCTGGCGCGACTTCTTCACCACGGATGTCGATATCCGGACGCCGGCCGACCTTGAAGGGGTGAAGATGCGCACGATCGAATCACCCTTGCAGGTCGAGATGGTCAAGTTGATGGGCGGCAACCCGACGCCGATTCCGTGGCAGGAACTGTACACGTCGTTGGCGACCGGGGTGGTGGTCGGCACCAAGAACGGGATCACCGATATCGTCAACATGAAGTTCCACGAGTTCCTGCACAGGGTGACCCTAGACCATCACGCCTATATGTTCTTGTTCTGGTGGATGAATGACGACTTCATTCAATCTCTGCCCGACGATCTGAAGACCGTCGTTGCGGCCGGGTTCCATCACCTGACATCGATGGCGTCCGACGATCCGAAGTTCACTGCACTTGCTGCTTATGCCGCGTTCAAGGAAAAGGGAGGCCAAGTGTATGTGCCCTCGGCTGAGGAAAAGACGCAGTTTGTTGAGTCCGTTAAGCCGCTCAAGGACTGGTATGTCGAGCGGTTCGGCGACAAGTGGCTGAAACTGCTTGAGGCTTCGATTGCGGAGGCTGAAGCCGAGATCGCAGAAGAAGACATGCGGCTGTTGCAATAAGCTGAGCTGTACTCACACGGGGCCGGCCGGATTCTGGCTGGCCTCGTTCGTTTCAGTTCTCCGGCCGGGATCTGGTCTACAGCGATCCGCCGTATCTGCAGGCGGTCCGGCGCTATCACTTCGACTTCACAGATGTCGATCCTGCCGCGTTGCCGGATCGGCTCATGCGTTTGCTCGGTCAGGTGATGGTCTCGGGTCACTCCTCGGCGCTGTATCACGCGACGCTGGTCGGCTAGCGCTGCAGGGGGATCACACAGGGCGTGGTGCGGACCGAGGTCGTGTGGTTCAATTTCGCGCTCGACCCGGTGCAATGGGCGAGCTGTGCCGGGTGCAACTTCACCGACCGCCAGCGCATCGAGCGCAAGGCGGCCAACCGGGGCCGGCGCTCCACGGCGCTGCCTTCGGGCGAACGCCCTGCGGTGCTATCCGCCATGACGGCTGTCGAGGCCGAGACGTCGTAATGGGCTGGACGGAGGATCTCGCCGCCTCTGCCGAGGCCTTCGCCGGCCAAGGACCTCCCCCATCCGGGATATCCACGGTCATCGAGGACTGGGGCTAGGGCTATTGCGCCTGGCCGCGGCGCTCGTCGAGACGATTGCGGCGCTTGAGCAGGACAAGACCGCGCTCAAGCGGGAGACCGTGGCCAGATGGACGCCACGGATGTCGACCGTGCCGATACCGTCAAGCTGACAGTTTTCCTGACCCGGCGTGAAGACATCGATTACTACCAGGAAACCCGGAACGAATTCTCCGGTGACGTCCTGCCGGCATCGCCCCTGCTGTTTGTTGCAAGTCTTGCCGATCAAGCGATGCTCGTTGAAATCGAAGCCATTTGCGTCAAGTAAGCGACGAATGTGTCACCATCGGGGCTGACACTCGAAACACCGCTGACAGGCGTTGCGGCTGGCTGCTGATGACGATCACCTCAGGGACTGACCACCCGGACCAGCAGTCAGTCCCTGTGAAATCATGTTACATCGACAGGCATGGCCCGAGGTGTTCTGCATCGTGGGGTCTTGTTCTTCCACGGCCCTGTCCTGTTGCTGCAGTCCGGGTCCGGACTGATTGCGGCTCTTCCTGGGCCTATGGTTTGCCGAATGTCGCGATCCTGTCGATCCGACACTCGAACAGCACCCGTCGTTCATTGATGCCCGGATCGCGCAACCCGTATTCGCCGTCATCTCCGGTGTACCGGCGCCAGATTCTGTTGAGCTGCGCGGTGACTCGGGCCCCATCCGGGCCGTCTTCGTGCAATTCCTTTTCGACCGTGCATTTGATGCTGACCCAGTGATAGGGATTGTCAGGATTGACAACGAGCACGGTCATTTGGGGATTCTTGCGGATCCAGCCGCATTTTGATCGGTGCGACGCAGTATTGACGAGAATCTTGTCGTTCTCGTGATCGAACCACATCGGTGTCAGGCTAGGCCGTCCGTCCGGACCGGTTACGGCTAGAGTCACAACGATCGGACGATCGAGAAGGTCTCGGTAGATCGGGTCGATATCGTCGAGGCTGGCCGCGGGCTTGCGTTCGCCAACGGCAAACTGGCCTTCCTGCAGGCCATCCGCGACATGTCGGAAATTGGCAACCGTGAATGTGTCGGGCATTGTGTATCCACCGTTCTGTTTTGTTTCAGCGTCCGAGTATCAGGATTGATGCGGGTACGGTCAATTCGGAGTGTTCGGCAATACTGTCCCGGGCATTATCAGCGGCCGGTCATGTCGTTCACACAATGACACCATTTTCCCGCAAGGCTGCTATCCGGGGATCGTCGTAACCGAGATCGTGCAGAATGCTATCCGTGTCGGCGCCATGCAGAGGTGGGGCATCGAGGTCATCACGGACCGGCGTTTCACTGAACTTGATAGGCGATGCGATGATTCGGACCAGGCCTGCGAGCGGGTGTTCGATGGTCCTGATCATGCCGCGATATGCGACCTCCTCCGACTCAAGCGCATCTTCGATGCTGCGGACCGGACCAGCCGGAAGATGGCGCATTCTGGCAAGCCAGTAGCTCCGCGGCTGGGTGGCAAACAGATCGTTCAGAATTGAAAACAATACCGGCCTGTTTTCCAGGCGGGTCGCGGGCGACCTGAAGCGAGGATCTTCAGGCAGATCCTGCCGATCAAGGACATCGCGGCACAGCTTTCCGAACAGGCGGTCCGTGCCGAGTGCCATGTAGATGGGCCCGTCAGCCGCATGAAACAGATTTGTGGGTGTTGACGTCAGATGGCTGTTGCCCGAACGTGGTGGCTGTCCGCCGCCACAAAGATAATAGAGGCCGGCATTTCCAAGGGCGGCAACGGCGACATCGGACAGCGCAAGTTCGATAAACTGCCCTTTGCTGGAGTCGCGCCGCGTATAGAGAGCGGCGTTGATGGCGCCGACGGCGTACAGTGCCGTCATCGTATCGATGATCGATAAAGGATGACGCATTGGTTGGCCGTCCGGCTCGCCATTCAACGACATCATGCCGGTTTCCGCCTGAATCACCGGGTCGAAGCCGGGCCGATCGGCCATCGGCCCGTTCTGGCCATAAGCCGAGATCGAGAGATAAATCAGTTTCGGAAATCGTTCCGTGATGGACGCATAGTCGAGACCGAATCGTTTCATCACGCCGACCCGGAAATTCTCGACCACGATATCCGCATCTTCGAGAAGATCAAGCACCACGGCTTTGCCTTCCGCTGTCCGGATATCCAGCGCGATGCTCTTCTTGTTGCGGTTGTAGGCGAGGAAGAAATGACTTTCGCCGGCCACGCCCGGCTCGGCCATGCGTCGGGTATCGTCCCCGGTTTGCGGGTTTTCGATCTTGATGACGTCGGCACCCATGTCGGAAAGGATCTGGGTGCAGAGCGGGCCGGCGATGATGCGTGAGAAATCAACGATCTTGATGCCTTGCAGCGGAGGTGCACTGGCTTGTGTCATATGTCGTGGTTCCGTCGGGTTGCACAGAGGTCGGATCCAGAAGGGTGTCGCCTTCGGATCCGGGAGGCGGATCGGCAGGCCGGAACAGGATCCCGAGTCCGGCAAAGGAACACGTGAGTGGCAACCGCGGCAATCCTGGATCGACCATTACACATGTTATCGGGCATCACCATAGTCTGCTGCACCCGATCTGGCCAATCGAAACGGTGAGGGTGGTCAACCCGCCCGGTTGCCTGATCAAACTGTTGTCCGGGACGTTTTGCGCATGATTTCCAAGGCAACAGGCTTGCAAGTCTATATATTTTTGGGGATTATACGCCTAACTAGCCAGATGGCGCCTAAGATGTTGACGAGACTGGAGGTTTCCTGCTCGGCCTCCGCAGCATCGGGTCGGGCGGCTTGACGGCGCAGAACATGGCCCTCGCGGCCTCCTCCGGCGTCGCGTCGATCCGCACCGGTTCTTCAAGCTCCGCCTTGCTCGGCTGGTAGACATGCGGTTTCACCCGAACGGTACGCCGTTCAATCGGGTGGGGTTCTCTCGATTTCTTGCTCATCTCTTCCCCTTCTGTGTCAAGTGGACCGCCGCCAGGATGTCGCCTGACGTTTCGTCGCGCGGCCTCAAGTTGCCTGTGTATGGCCTGCCCGGATGCAGGGGGTATTCCATTGCGCCTTCCGCTGTCCCGTGCGTCCCTTGCCTGGATCGTTGATCCCGAAACCAGCCACGACCACATTCCACATTGGGCGATATTCGGCGATCATAACCTGCTCGGTTAGCCCGATCCATACCTCGTCGAGACCGAGCCACCGGCACGAGAAATCCCGTAGGTCGAGATTCTCTGCCTGCTCTATCGAACGGGCATGTTTGGTCAGCCGATCATGGAGAACCACCCGTGCGGCTCTTGTGCGGGACCGTCCCTGCCGTTTGCCGGGCGGGTCAGCCTTCCCGACAGATCGGCCCCGTCATGTCCCTGTAGGCATCGAACGGTCCGCCATAGTGGATCGTGTAGACGCCGGCACCGTCGAAGGTCGGTTCGGGTGGCACCGAAGCGGCTGGGGAGCTCATCAGACCCGCGCCGCATTCTGGCCCCGCTCATCGACGCTGAGCGGGTTATACGCACGCACGGGTTATCTCTCGCAGCTTTGCCCGTTGCGACAGACGATCCAGAAGCAATGCCGCTTTCTCGCGTGGTGCGCCTTCTTCCACTGCGTCGAGACCATCGGCCCTGTCCGAATCTTCACGATCAGATCGCAGACCGTGAACCCAGCCTCGTCGGCCATCCGCATGAAGTCGCAATGCGGCCATTTAGAGCGGTGGCAGTTCACCATGTCGGTCATCTTCGCCAGCGGCAGACCCTTCGGCTTCAATACCCGCTTCGCCTGTTCGAGAAACGGCGGGTACAGGTAGCTAAGCGTCCAGCCCTGTTCCTTCCCGCATTCGACCGTCGCGCCGAAATCCTCGTCGAACCGCTTGCGGCTCTTGTCGCGTCCCTGCGGGCCGACATGCGGGGGATCGTAGACCACCACGCCGAAGGTCGGGTCGGGGATGCCTTCCATCTTCCGGTTGTCGCCGACGATCATCGGCTTGTAGCGGGGATCGATGTCCATCGAGACCACGCGCCGCACCGATCCCTTCCAGAGCCGTCCGTAGTTGTAGGTTGCGTCGAGGATCATCGGGTCGACCGGGATGGACGGATCGAACGCGAACATCGCTTCCAGCAGGTCCGCGTCGTTCCCCTCCCATACGCTGCTGACAGGCTCGTAGCGGTCAGGCTCGGCGGGCTGGTGCGGTTTGGCGGCGCGGTCAAGATCGAGCTCGACCCCGGCGACATCCTGCAGCGCCATGGCGGATCAGCCCGCGAGGTCACGATAGCGGAGCCGCTTGCCGACAATCGCGCGGGCGAGGAACACCATTTGATCGAGCGTGTCCATGTCGCGGATGTTGTTGCGGCCCGTGAACTCCTGCACATAACGATCCAAGTGCTTTTCGGACAGGTGATGGAAGGTGCCGTGGTAGCCCCGCTTGAAGAGGCTCCAGAAGCCCTCCATCCCGTTCACGGTGGCTTCGCCCCGGACATACTCGCCCGCGCTGTGATTGACCGCCTCATGAGCGCGGGACAGGCCGATATAGGCCCGCGACTCGTCCGTATAGACCTTCGCCGTGCTTTCTGTCCGGTCGAGCACGAAACCCTGCAAGGTCTTCGCGTCGGTGTGCTCGACAACCGCCGCGCTTACCTGTTTGCTCTCCCGGTCTTTCACGCCCGCGACGATGGCCTTGCCCACAGAGCCGCGCCCCGTCAGCGCCGCCCGCTTCTTCTTCGGCATATTTTTCCTCTTGCCACCGACTGCCGTTTCGTCCGCCTCTACCGGGCCGGGGAAGGGCTTGTTGAAGCCGTCTATGAAGCCTTCTCGGATACGCTGCATGAGGAACCACGCCGTCGCTTGGCGAATGCCAACTTCACGGTAGAGTTTCATGCTGCTCGTCCCCTTGATGCCGGTCGTCATCATGTAGAGCGCAATGGCCCATTTCTGGAGGCCGAGCTTGCTCGACTGCATGACGGTCCCCTTTCGCACCGAGAAGTGCGCCCGACAATCGCGGCAACGGTAGGGCATGGGCTTTCGGCTCGCGATGGCGACGGTGTTAACAGAGCCACAATCGGGGCAGAAACGCCCTTCCGGCCAACGGGCCTCCTCGAACCACTTTTCCGCCGTCGCATCGTCGGGAAACCGGCGCAGCAATTCCATGACCGTCATGCCGATGCGGTGAGAGCGTCCCGGTGCTTTCTGCGTCATTCCTTCCTCCATGTTGGATAGCATTATGACCAATTTCGGGATGCCGTCAACCCCTTTGGCTAGTTAGGCGTATAAGCACCATATTTTTACTATCTTCGAAGTATGAAAAAAAGAAACATCATTGCTGCCTTGGGTGCGCTGGCACAGGAAACCCGGCTTGATGTCTTTCGTCTCTTGGTCGAGCGCGGGCCTGACGGTCTTCCGGCTGGCGCGATCGCTGACCGTCTGGGGCTTCCGGCGGCCACATTGTCGTTCCATTTGAAGGAATTGAAGGCTGCGGGAATGGTGAGCTGTGTCCGCAAGGGTCGCTCACGGGTCTACGCAGCGGATTTCTGTCGCATGCAGGATCTGCTGGCGTTTCTCACCCGCAACTGTTGTCGTGAAACCATCGGGCCGGCGGGCCCGCAGTGAAGGAGAAGATCATGAGGCTACAACTTGCTCTCAATGTGGACAATCTCGAAGAGGCCATCGAATTCTACGGAAAGATGTTCAATGCGCCGGTTCACAAACGTAAACCCGGGTACGCCAATTTTGCAATCGACGAACCACCGCTCAAGCTCGTGTTATTCGAGGTTCCTGGGGCTGATCAGCGGATCAACCATCTCGGCGTTGAAGTTTTTCGGGATCAGGACGTTGCTGCAGCGATCAAGCGTTTCAAGAATGCCGGCATGGACCATCTGATCGAGACCGAAACCCGGTGTTGCCACGCGGTCCAGAACAAGGTCTGGGCACAAGAGCCTGAAGGCCTGCGCTGGGAGTGGTATCGGGTTGTAGAGGATACCGACGCCCTGTTTCCTGCAATCCCGATGCAGGGCACCGGAACCCGGCCGGATGCGGAGCAGGCCGTCGATTGTTGTGCGCCCGATAACATGACGACTGCAAACGCTGTGCAGACATCCTTGCGCCACGGGTAGCCCGTACGACCGGGGTCTTGGCAAAGGCGGACTGAAATCCCGATTCGGACGTCAGAACTGATCGTCGGCCATCGCCATCACGAGAGTGCCGCCACCGACGACCGGTTCGAGCAATGCGGGGACCTGACTCAGATAGACCTCTGCGAAATAATTTGCGGTGGTCAACTTGGCTTCCAGAAAGGACCTGTCATCTGCACTACTGGCAAGCTGTTTCCTGGCCTCGATGGCGCCTCGGGCTAGGATCCATCCACCACTGACCAGACCCATCATTTCCAGGAACGGGACCGCGCTCGCTGCCGCCCGGGCCCGATCTTCGGCAAAGACTTCGACCAGCCAATCGACAGCTTTTTGCAGGGCCGCGACACCGCGTTCGAGGTGCCGGGCAAGGCTGGAAAGCGCACCGTTTGTCGAATCAAGTTCGGCCAGTGTCATCCGGACTTGCTCAAGAAACAGACGCGCCGTGGCACCGCCATCACGAACGATCTTGCGTCCGAGCAAATCCATGGCCTGAACGCCATTGGTTCCCTCGTAAATCGTGGTGATTCGGGCGTCGCGATAGTGCTGGGCGGCTCCGGTTTCCTCAATGAACCCCATGCCGCCATGAACCTGAATATTGGTTGACGTGATTGCCAGTCCGGTATCCGTGCACCAGGCTTTCACAATCGGAATCATCAAGTCGACCATCGCCTGAGCAGCAGCCCGTTCGTTGTCATCTTCGAGATGCGCCGCCCGATCAAGTTCGGCTGCAACCGCATAGCAGAGACCGCGCATGGCCTCAATCCGACTTTTCATGCCCAGCAGCATCCGGCGGACATCGGGATGATGGATGATCGGAACCGGTCCGCCAGCTCCCTGTACCGGCCGCCCCTGCACTCGTTCCTTCGCAAAAGCCAATGCTTGCTGATAGGCGCGCTCGCCGATTGACAGACCCTGCAGCCCGACCGCGAGGCGGGCGTTATTCATCATCACGAACATGTATTCGATGCCGCGGTTCTCTTCACCGACCAGGTAGCCGATCGCGCCATCGTCTTCACCATAAGCCATGACGCAGGTCGGGCTGGCGTGGATCCCGAGTTTGTGCTCGACGGAGATCGGTCGAACATCGTTGCGGCGTCCGAGAGTTCCGTCGTCATTTATCAGAAACTTCGGAACAATGAACAGCGACAGGCCGGCGGTACCAGGCACCGACTCGGGGGACCGGGCGAGCACCAGGTGAATGATGTTGTTCGTCATGTCGTGATCGCCCCAGGTGATGAAGATTTTCTGACCTTTCAGGCGATAATGATTACCCTCACGCTGCGAACGGGTCTGGATGGTACCGAGGTCCGTGCCGGATTGAGGCTCGGTCAGGTTCATGCTCCCGGTCCACTCTCCGGAGACCAGCTTCCCGAGGTATTTTTTCTTCTGCTCCTTGCTGCCGTGGCGTTGCAGGACATCGACCGCGGCTTGCGTCAGGACCGGGCAGAGTGAGAATGCCATGTTGGCGCTGTCCCACATCTCCCAGAGCGCGGTCGTCAACGTCCAGGGGAGGCCCTGGCCGCCATGAGCCGGTTCAAACGGAACAGAGTTCCATCCCGCTTCAGCCCATTGAACATAGGCGTCACCAAAACCGGCTGCTGGCCGCACGACGCCGTTTTCGAGCTGGGCGCCATCCCGATCGCCGGTGGCATTCAACGGCGCCAGGATATTGGCCGAGAATTTACCAGCTTCATCGAGGATCTGGCTGGTGAGAGACGCATCCAGTGGTTCGAAACCGGGTAGATAGGACAGCGTTTCCAGATTCACGACATGGTTCAGGACGAAACGCATATCGGCAAGCGGGGCGGCATATACGGTCATCGCAATGGCCTCTACAAGGGACTCGGGGTGTCCGTCGCGGGAACCCGGTCAGGCAATCGTCTGAATCCGGGGAATGGAGACGGATGGAAACACAGAATCACGATCACTGCATCATCGGTTTCACAGGACATCGATACAGCCACCGTCCAGTCTTGGATCGCGCGGTTTCAAAAACCGCGCGATCCTGTATTCGGCAGAGAATAGTGCGGAGAAGACATTTCGCAATACTGCCAGACCGGCAATTTGCAGCAACCGCGATTTCCGGATCTCGAAAGGAGCCTCACGATCCTTGAGCACGCTCCCCGAGCCGGAGTCCAAATGACAAATGCAGAATCCGCCAGAGCGGACGAGCAGTGCTGCGGGGCGGGGGATCTGAACGTCGATTCCGAAGTCGGTGGCATCGGCAGGCCGGTCGATGCAGTCTGGAACGGTTTTGACGATCTTCTGGGACAACAACGGCATCGTCGTCAAACGCGTAGAGCACCTGCCTGGCGATGGCGAGGCGCCAAGGCTGAAGCTCAAGTCCGCCAACCCAAACTACGACGACTGCACCTGCCAGGACACCCACATCGTCGGTAAAGTCTTCTGGGCCGTCAGAAAAAATGCGAAAGGGGAGGTGGATGACGCGCGAGCAATCGTCGTTCCGGTCCGGAGCGGGCAGTGCAGTGCGACAGGGGGTGCCCACGACTTTGCCGGCGCGCCTGCGCTGGTGCTACCGTTAAAATGGGAATCGTGACAGGGTATCCAACAACATGATCGTGTTGCTGCGCTCCGACACCGCCGCCTTGGCGGGATTCGGCAGGTGAGAGGTAAGTCGGAAGAGGGGGAGGGGAATGGCGCTGGACCTCGCACTTAAAGGTTCGGATTTTAAAGCGCGTGCCGTCTCGCCGTTTCATGAGATGGGTGCCTACGAGACCCTTTGGTCCGAGCGAGGGACCATGTTCAAATCGCTGTCGGAACGGTTTGCGCAGCACCTGGGCAGCCTCCCATCGCATTTCGTGTCCCCGGTGGCGGCACGCGAGTGCACCGTATTCGTAAAGCACCGGCTCGATCAAGCCAAGATCGAGTGGTTCGGGGTTCGGGTGCACGGCGCGGGCGAGTATCCAGAAAAGCTTCGGGATGCCTCGCATCCCGTCGAACTGTTCTGCATATCAGGGCTGATGGGACTTGGCGGACTCGCGCTCGGTTGCCGTAGTGGGAATTCGGAAGCCGTCTGGCGAGGGAGGCAGGCGCACGCGCCGCCTCGTGCGCGAGCTAGGCCGTGTTGACGAATGATCGAAGCATAATCCATGCTGAGACAATGTGGACAAACGCGAGGACCGTCCGAGCGAGCTTGTCATAGCGTGTGGCAATGCGACGGAATTGTTTGAGCTTGTTGAAGAATCGCTCGACCTGCTGGCGCCGCTTGTCCTTTTCTTGATCGTGATGAATCGTCTCAGTCCGGTTCGACCGGGCGGGAATCACGGCTTCGACGCCCTGGTCGGCCAGCACCTGGCGAATGTCCTTGCTGTCATACGCCTTGTCCATGACCGCAGCCTCCGGTGCGGGAGAGCGGGACAAGGCCTTCCACAGCAGCTCGCATCCCACGCCATCATGGCGCTCGCCACTCGTCAACACGACGGACACACCGGTTGTTTCGTTGGCACAGGCCACGTGCAGCTTGGTGGAGAACCCACCCCGGGAGCGGCCGAGAGCCTGGGCCTCCTGGCCACCGTTTTTTTACCGCGCCGGCGGCGTGTTGATGAGCGCGTACGATGGTCGAATCGATGAACACTTCCTTGAGTGGTTCATCATCTACTTGTTGTATCTGTTGCCAGAGCCGCGCCCGGAGGTGGCGCTTCTCCCAACGGCGAAACCGCTGATAAACGGCATTCCAATGGCCGAATTCGTCGGGCAGGTCGCGCCATGGGGTTCCGGTCCGCGCCTGGTAGAGGACGGCTTCGATGACCAGTCGGTCGCTGAGCCGTGGCGGGGCGCCGGCGGCGTGTTTGCTCTCACGCAGTAGCGGCTCGAGTGTCGAGCAGACAGCATCCGGGATGAGCAGGCGTAACGCCATGATAAGTCCCCGGAAAGTGTCATTGATGGAGAATGATTATCAGCATTTCATGAATTCATCAACACGCCCTAGTGGATTGATTTCAATGTTTGAACCCCTCTTTTTCTTGCGGCGATGATGGTATCGGGATCGGCGGGCCAGACGAAGGGCTTGGCTTCTGTGGTGTTGTGTTCGTCGATGACGCGGCGGATGGCATCCTGGAGTTCGCGTACGGAGCGGCAGACGCCGTCTTTAAGACGGCGTCGTGTCAGCTTGGCGAAGACGCCTTCGAGCGCGTTCAGCCACGCGCTCGAGGTGGGGGTGACGTGGAAGGTCCAGCACGGACGGCGTGCGAGCCAGACCTGGACGTCCTTGTGCTTGTGAGTGGCGTCGGTGTCGAGGATGGCATGGACCGGGACGCCGGCGGGTATCGTGCGTGCGATGCGGTTGAGGAATCTCGGGAACTCCTGGTGGCGATGCCGACTGGCGTGCTGGCCGATGACCGTGCCGTCGAGCACGGTCAGGGCGGCAAACAGCGTCGTCGTGTCGTTGCGCCTGGAATCATGTGTCATGGTGGCGCCGCGGCCTTTCTTCAGCGGCAGGCCGGGCTGTGTGCGGTCAAGTGCCTGAATTTGCGACCTGTCATCGATCGATAGCACGACCGCGTGAGCCGGCGGCGCAACGGAGAGGCCGACGATGTCGGTCAGCGTCTCGACGAAGGCGGGATCGTTCGAAAGCTTGAACTGCCGCCAGCGGTGCGGCATCAGGCCATGCGCCTGCCAGACCGCCCTACCGTCGAAGCGGCACCCCCCACAGCCTTCGCCATCGCCCGCAGAGTCCAGTGGGTCGCCGCGTGAGGCGGCGAGGTGTGGGTCAACTCTACGATCTTCGCCACCGGCTCAGGAGCCGGAGGCGTCTTGCCCGGCGGACGCGTCCTGTCCCGCAGAAGTCCGTCCACACCTTCGTCCATAGAAGCGGTCCTGCCAGCACCGGACACTGTTCTTCGCCTTGCCGGTCTCTCTCATGATGGCCATCGTGCCGAGCCCGTCGTCGCTCAAAAGAACGATGCGCGCCCGCCAGACATGTTTCTGCGGGCTCTTCGGGTCAGAGACAACCGTTTCAAGTCGACGCCGGTCGTCCGAAGTGAGCGTGAATGAAACACCAAGGCGCATCTTGCAGACCTCCGTGATCGACAAATCAGAAGAACATAATAACGAAGAGCTTCTTGCAAAATTGCCGGCCCGACCGGTTTTTTGCCTTCTCGAGGCTGATTTTGTTGTCGAGGGCCTGGGTTTCGGGGCCATCTCGTGGTATGTTGTGTTTCCACAACAACAAGATACCGAGGAGGTGACCCCGATGACCCTTGGCTCGACCCTATCCGATCTCTGGCGCCGATTTCAAGGGGACCTTTTCCCTGCGTTGGCCGAGGCGGTCGGTCCTCTCCTGGAGACGCACAAGCGTTTCGTGACAGCTCTCGATCTCGTCAAGGTGGAGGGCTTCGTCGATGGGGTGTGGACCGGTCCGGGTCGGCCCCGGGAAGATCGCCAGGCGCTGGCCCGTGGCGTCATCGCCAAGGCGGTATGGGATCTGCCGACGACCCGCCACCTGATCGACAGGCTCAAGGTGGACCCGACGTTGCGCCGGCTGTGCGGCTGGTCGCGTGTCGCGGAGATCCCGAGTGAAGCGACGTTTTCGCGGGCGTTCGCCGAATTTTCGCAGTCCCGTCTTCCGGAGAGGATGCACGCGGCTCTGGTTGCAGAGACACTGGGCGATGCGCTCATCGGCCACGTGTCGAGGGACCCGACGGCCATCGAGGCCCGGGAGACGCCGGCCTCGAAGCCGAAGGCCAGGACGCCGAACCGCAAGCGCGGCCGGCCCCGCAAGGGCGAGGAGAGGACGAAGGAGCCTGGGCGTCTCGAACGGCAAGCGAACGGGATCGATCTCGATGAGATGCTCGACGCGCTGCCGAAGGTCTGCGATCACAGGGCAAAGAAGAATGCCAAGGGGGTCATGGAGGCTTGGCGCGGTTACAAGCTGCATATCGACACAGCAGACTGCGGGGTGCCGCTGAGTACCGTCCTCACCTCGGCATCCGTCCATGACAGCCAGGTCGCGATCCCGCTGGCGATGATGACCGCCGGGCGTGTGACCAATCTCTACGATCTCATGGACGCGGCCTATGATGCCAGAGAGATCTACCAGATGAGCGAACGGCTTGGCCATGTGCCGATCATCGATGTCAATCCGCGCCGGGACAAGGACTCAAGGAGGAGCGAGACCGGGAGGCCCGGGTCCGGCGTGCAATAGGCCATGTCGATCCCGAGACCGTGCGGGTCCGGATCCGGTCCGGTGTCGAGAGGACCAACGCCCGCCTCAAGGATGAGTGTGGCGGGCGCCATGTCCGCGTCCGTGGATATTCCAAGGTCGCCTGCCATCTCATGTTCGGCATCCTGGCCCTGGCGGCTGACCAGTTGATACGTCTCGCCGCCCCATAGCGCGGCTCCGACAACGCATGCCGCCCCTTCGCGGCCCTCTCGAAGAGAGTGGCCCGGAGAGGCGTGTCCCGATGTCCGCAAAGGTCCCTGTTCGGTCTCATCATCTCTGATGAGACACCGCGAATCCATGGATTCCGACCTCCAGGTGCAGAGGTGAACGGAAGCAACCGACCGATCCGGGCTCACCGGACCCTGGGGACAGGAATTTTGCAAGAGGTTCCGGATATACTTGTAACGATCTATCCACTAGCGTCCTGATTCCAAAGTTCGTACCGTTATGATGTTGCGGCTGCAGCGGTTTCGAGGGTCCTGAGGCAGAAGCGCTTGATGGACGCCAGGATTTCATCGGCTGTCTTGTGCCAGCGGAACGGCTTGGGGTCCTCGTTGACGGTCTCGATGTACCCGGTGATCGCCTGCTCCAGCTCGACGGTCGATCGGTGAGCCCCGCGCCGGATCTGCTTCTCCGTCAGATCGGCGAAGAAGCGCTCGACTTGGTTGAGCCACGAGGCAGACGTCGGGGTGACGTGAACATGCCAGCGCGGACGCCGGGCGAACCCGTTGCGGATCGTCTTCGTCTTGTGGGTCGAGTAGTTGTCCATGACGATGTGGATCTCGAGGTCGGGTGGCACATGGGCCTCGACGTGATCCAGGAACTTGCGGAACGCCACGCTGCGGTGGCGCCGGTAGCACGGTCCGATGACCTTACCTGTGGCCACGTCAAGGGCTGCGAAGAGCGAGGTGGTGCCGTTGCGCTTGTCGTCATGGGTGCGCCGCTCGACTTGGCCGGGCCGCAGCGGCAGCAGGGGCTGGGTGCAGGGCCTGAACCTGCGACTTCTGGTCCACGCAGAGAACCATGGCGTGCTGCGGCGGGTCCACGTAGAGGCCGACGATGTCGCGCGTCTTGTCCACAAAGTACGGGTCTGCCGAGAGCTTGAAGGTCTCGCTCCTGTGCGGCTGAAGGGAAAACGCTCGCCAGATGCGGTTGACCGTCGACGGCGCATACCCCGTCGCCTGCGCCATCGAGCGCGTGCTCCATTGGGTCGCGTCACGAGGCTTCTCCTCAAGCGTCTTGCGCACCACCTCGGCCACGGCGGCGTCATCGATGCGCCGGGGACGGCCGGAGCGCGGCTCGTCGTCGAGCCCGTCAAGACGATGTTCTGCGAACCGATTGCGCCACTTCCTCGCGGTCTGCTTGGTCACGCCCGGCACGCTCCCGATCTGCACATTGGTAAGCCCTTCGGCCGCCAGCAGCACGATGTGCGCCCGATCCGAAAGGCCCCGCCAGACCTTGCGCCCGCGCGCCAGCCGCTCAAGCGCGATGCGCTCCTCCGAAGTCAGCTTGATCTCCACCGATGGCCGCATCGCCATGTCCCCCGAATCGACAACCCTCATTTAACAATTCGAACTTTGCGTACAGGACACTAGATACCGTCTTGGAAAGCGGCCAATGTCGAAGTTGGATGTCTGCTACTCCGGTCTGACAGGCCGTATGGCAGCGCCGCACGATCAAGCCAGGTCTTCTGTTTTCACAAGTGTTGACACGCAACCGGGTGAGGTTGTCCGTGAAGCTCCTCTTGACTTCGAACTGTCACGGAAAGGATGATGGGCTTTCCGGTCGGCTGTGGCATACCGGTCAGTGATAAGAAATGGTGGGAGAAACCGGAGATGCAGGTTGCTGGTGAATCGGGCATGGAGCTGTCTGTGTGGACGGCCCCGCGGCGCGGTCGGTAGCTGCGTTGATGGTCGACAGTGACATCACGGCCGAACCTGTCGGATCTAGACCTGCCAACCACAAGATCGCCGGCCTCGAGTTCGACCGTAATGACCCGGCTGCGTGGCCGGACTGGTTCAGGGACCGCAAGCCTCGGGCCAATCTGATTGTGGCGCGGTGGGTGCCTCTGGCGCTGGTCGGCCTGCCGGTACTGGTGCTGTTCTGTATTGTCGTCTATCCGACAATCTGGATGTTTTATCACGCGCTGCATGACACAAACATGATGCGGCTGTTCCAGGGTAACTGGAACTATATCGGCTTCGAGAACTTCCAGACTGTTCTTGGATCCGAACGTTTCGGCGACTCCGTCATCCATCTTGGCCTCTACCTCACCTTCGGCGCCTGTCTGCAGGTTCTCCTCGGTAGCATGCTGGCGCTTCTGCTCTACGAACTCGTGAAAAACGAGTTGTTGCGCATCATCCTGCTTATTGCCTTTGTTCTGCCCATGATGCTACCGCCGTCCATTGTCGGTGTATTGTGGAAGTTCTTGTTGACCCCGTCGAATGGTGCGATCAACCAGGCGCTGCTGAATTTCGGGCTCATCGGCAGCCATATCGAATGGTTCAATGCCGGCCTGTCGCTCTGGACGATCATCATTGCCGATACCTGGAACTGGACCGCGCTGCCGTTTCTGATCGTCTATTCGGGCAGGGTCTCGTTGCCGCCCGCTGTCTATGAAGCCGCCAGGGTTGACGGGGCCGGAGCGTGGACGACGTTGCGGCGGGTCACCTTGCCGATGCTGAAGGAGGTGATCGCCATCGCTTTCATCGTCCGGTTCATGGATGCCTTCAAGTTTGTCGACCTAGTGTTCATCATGACCTCCGGCGGTCCGGCGCAATCCTCCGAACTGCCAGCCTATATCGCATTTCAACGGGGCATACGGGAGTTTTCGATCGGCGAAGCGGCGGCCTATGCGATTGTGATCTTCATCGTATCGGCGGTGCTCATCACGCTGTTCCTGAAATATCTCAAGAAAGTCCTTCGGGCGCAGGGTTTTGCATGAGGACGGCGGCATGAGCGTTTCGAACTACCGTCTGGTCAGAGGCTTGTTTCTGCTGCTCATGGCAGGCTGGCTGTTGATCACGCTGTTTCCGTTCTATTGGCAGATCATCACGGCTTTCAAATCGGCCGCCGAGACCAATCGGACCGTACCGACCTTCTGGCCGGAGGTCTGGCATCCGGAAAACTTCGCCGCGGTCTTTGCCGAGGCCTCGAATTTTAACGCCTTGCTGGACAGTTTCATCATCGCCACCGGCAATACCGTGGCGTCGCTCCTGCTCGGCACGTTGGCTGGCTATGCTTTCGCACGTTTCCCGCGCCAGGCCGGTGGCGAAAACCTCGCATTCTGGGTGCTGTCAAACCGGATGTTTCCGCCCGTTGCCGTCGTACTGCCGATGTTTTTCCTGTTTGATGCGACACCGTGGGGGACCGACAGTCATCTGTCCCTGATCATTCTCTATCTGGTTTTCAACATGCCGCTGGCGACCTGGTTGATGATGGTCTTCTTCCGGGATACCCCGCGTGAACTGGAGGAGGCAGCCTATCTCGATGGCTATACGCCGATGCGAGCGTTCTTCAAGGTCACCTTGCCGCTGGTGCTGCCGGGAATGATCTCGGTGGCGATGTTGTGCTGGATATTCGCCTGGAACGAATATCTGTTCGCCAATTTGCTGGTCGGTACCGATGTCCGCACCTTTACGATCGTCATCCCGACCTTCACCCATGGCAGCCAGACATTGTGGAATTTGCAGATGGCCTTCAGCCTGATCGCGATGCTGCCGCCGGTTATCCTGTTCATTCTGTTGCGACGCTACATGGTGCGTGGCTTGTCGCTCGGTGTGGTCAAGGGGTAGACGATGGCACGGCTGGAAATAGAAGGTCTGTGCAAGGGATGGGACTTCCCCGTCATCGATCGCCTTGATCTGACGGTGGAAGATGGCGAGTTTTTTGTCGTGGTCGGACCAAGCGGCATCGGCAAAACGACATTACTCCGTCTCGTTGCAGGCTTGGAACGGGCCGATGCCGGCACGATCCGGGTTGGCGGTCGTGACCTTACGGGTTTGCCGCCTTATCGCCGCAACGTGGCGATGACCTTCGAGAGTTACGCCCTTTACCCGCATCTCACGGTTTTCGAAAACATCGCCAGTCCCTTGCGGGCGCGGCGGATGAGCCGGGAGACGATCACCGAGACTGTTCACGCCGTGACACGCCTGCTGCGCATCGAGCCTTTGCTGAACCGGCGTCCTGGCGAGATTTCGGGCGGTCAGAAGCAGCGTACGGCGCTCGGCCGCACGCTGGTGGCCAATCCGGATGTCTTCCTGCTCGATGAGCCGATCAGCCATCTCGATGCCCGGATCCGTCACGAACTGCGACTGCAGTTTCATACGTTGGAAGCACTGAGGTCTGTTGCGACGCTCTATGTGACGCATGACTATGCCGAAGCCCTGTCGCTTGGCGATCGCATCGGGGTGATGGGTGGTGGCGGGCTTTTGCAGATCGGTACGGCGCGGGAGATTTTCGAACGCCCGCAACATGTCTTCGTGGCCAGTCATCTGGGCCAGCCGACGATCAATGTCATAGATGCTGCCCTTGCCTCAACGGGTGACCGGTTGTGCGTCACGACCGCGACAGGATGTCTTTCGCTGCCGATGACAGCATCGCAGGCCGCGGTGTTTTCCGGTCGCAGGGACAGGCGGATCACCGTTGGGATCCGGCCTCAACATATCGAGATCCGGCGGGCTGACTCGGCTGCCGAAGATGAGGCCGGGATAGCGGCCAGCGTGGTCATTTGTGAGCCGTTGGGCGCGGCCGGGGTCGTTGTCGCCGAATCCGACGGGTTGCGCCTGACCTCGCTGACATCGCCGGATATTGTTTACCGGTCAGGCGAAACGGTGCGCCTTCGATTCCGCGAAGACGCGTTCCTTTATTTTGATGCGGAAAACGGTCGCAACGTGATGCCGGATTGAGCGATGGCGCGGGTTTCACTGAAGGATGTCAACAAGATCTACCGTTCGGGCCGTGACGATGTGCATGCGGTCCGTGATCTGAATTTGACCGTTGATAATGGCGAGTTTCTGGCCCTGCTGGGACCGTCCGGCTGTGGCAAGACATCGACCCTGCGCATGATTGTCGGTCTGGAAGATATCACGTCGGGCGAAATCAGTTTCGACGATGTTGTTGTCAACGCTCTGGATCCGCAAGCCCGCAACGTCGCGATGGCCTTCGAGACCTACGCGTTGTATCCGAACTTCACGGTCGAGGAGAATCTCGCATTCCCCCTCCAGGTGCGTGGTCTGCCGATTGCCGAGCGCAAGCGCAAGGCCCGTGACATCGCTGAAATCCTGCGCATTGCCGATATTCTTGACCAGCGACCGGCAGCGTTGTCCGGTGGCCAGCAGCAGCGGGTCAGTCTTGGCCGGGCTCTCATCCGTGATCCGGCCGTCTTCATCCTCGACGAGGTCATGAGTCATATCGATGCACATCTCAAGTTTCAGATGCTGTTCGAACTGAAGACCATCCATCAAGAGCTGAAGAAGACCATGATTTACGTCACCCATGATCAGTCGGAGGCTCTAGCACTGGCGGATCGGGTGGCGGTAATGAGTAATGCCGCCCTGCAGCAGATCGGAACCCGGAACGATCTTTACGATCGTCCGGCCAACATGTTCGTTGCGGATTTCATCGGCGAGCCTCCGACCAATTTTTTCGATGTCGAACTGACCAGGGATGATCATGGCATCATCCTCGCGGTGCCCGGGTCGGCTTTGAGGTTCCGACCCACGGCGGGCCACGCCGAACGGCTGCAAAATCACGGGCAGACAGGATTGAAGGTTGGACTCCGGCCGCAATCGCTGGTCCTCGGTGACACCGGCCTGTTGTCGTCGCTATCAGCCGAGGTCGCGGTCAACGAGTATCTCGGAGAGCGATCGATCCTGACATTGGCTAGCGGGGAGCACAGGTTCCAGGCTATCGTCGATCCCGACAACAACGCTGTGCATGGGCAACGGGTACAGGTTGACTATGCGCCGGAGACTGTCATGGTATTCGATAGCGAGACTGGGTCGATCATTCTGTGACCGTGAATGTCGGTACGGTCGTCGTAATCATCTGATCGGCCGCAAGGTCGGCAACGAGCGAGGAGGAAAGCGATGGGTCTGTTTAGTGGTTTGACTCGGCGGAAGTTTCTGCAGAGCGCGGCGGCCGGTGCGGCTGCGGCTGGGGGGTTGATGCCGGCGACATCGTTCGGCAGAACCGCGGTTCCGCCAGGGAAGAAACTGTTCAAAGACATTGAGCTGACCTATTTCCAGGACAGCAACTGGTTGCATTCGCCGCTCTGGTTGTCGCCGCATCTGATGAAGGAGGCCGGTGTCGGGATCAAGAGCCGCGAAAGCTATGATGGCGGTGATGCCGTCGCAAAGATCCTGCCGCAGTTGCTTTCCAAGCGCCCGCGGTTCGACTGGGTGCAGTTTCCCAGCCTGTTCTTCGGCGCTTTTGCCGAGACCGGGCAGCTTGAGCCGCTGGATGATTATTTCGCTCAATACGCTGGTAGTCAGGACTATCTCGACTGGGTGATGCCGGCCTATCGCGAATTCTACACCAAGTGGGACAACAAGACGTATGGTGTCATGCTGGATGGTGACATCCATATCCTGCATTACCGCAACAGCTACTTCCAGGATCCGGAGTTGCAGAGGAAGTTCTCCAAGCGTTTCCAGCGGAACCTCGAAGTGCCGAAAACCTGGTTGGATTTCGTTGACGCAACCCAGTTTTTCACCGAGGAGTTGAGCAGCCAGGGCGTCTACGGAAGTTCGATGGTTGTCAATCCGCCGAATTTCGGCTGGGGGTTCTGGATGGATATCGCGGCGTCAGCCGGGGTGAACTATTTCGACGAAAACATGAACCCGACGATCAACCAGGGTAAGGCTGCTGAAAGTCTCGATATCTACAAGGAGATCATCAAGTTCGGTCCGCCAGGCGCCGAAGCGATGGATATCGGTACGACCATTCAGCGCTGGCAGTCGGGGTCCGACGTGATGTCGGTCTGGTGGATCGATTTGTCCGAGTTCACGGTGCAGCAGCAGGGTCCGGAACTGGCGGAAGACCAGCGCGGCGCCATCGTGCCGGGGTGGAAGAACGATGACGGTTCGATCACCAACCGGGCAATCTCGCTGTGGTGCCGGACGGCATCGATTCCGAAGAACATTCCGCAGGACGTTAAGGATGCGGCATTCTACTTCATCTATCGGATGTCACACCCGGACTATTCTAACGAGATGGTTGCAGACGAGTATTGTGGCTCCGATCCTTATGGCAAGTCGCATTATGGTGATGCGGCGGCGCAGCTCTATCTCCAGCCGAACCCGCAACGCGGTACAGACAACGATTTGTGGTCGACGAATGCCGGTATCTTCAAGAATTTCGAGACGGCAAAGAATCATCTCGATGCCGGGCTTGCCAATGTCGAAGTCGGGTATCCGCAGTTCTTCTGGGAAGGGACCCCGGAATATGCCGATGCCCTCGGGCGCAACATCTCCAAGACCGTGTCGGGCGAATTGACGAGTCAGCAGGCGCTTGACGAAGCGGCCGAGGAATGGACCAAGATTGCCCAGAAACTCGGCCTTGACAGCCAAAAGCGTCAGTACCGCAACTTTGTCGAGGGCGCACGGGCGCTTGGCTACAAGATCTGATCTGTCGCGTTCAGCGCATCATCCCGCCGTTCGCGGGATGATGCGCTGTTCGTTGCGCTGACCGGAGCAGCCCGGGCGCGGGTGACCTGACCGGGACATGTTGACCGGAGAGACGCTGCCGCTGGCGCCCGGAGTGGTGTTTGCATGGCGAGCGCCGTGGCGGGCTGGTAAGTTACAGGATATGAGCGATGAAGAAGATACTGAATGATCCCTTCGGTTACGTCGACGAGATGCTGGACGGTTTCTGCGCCGCGCATTCGGAATACTATGTTCAGCCGGAACCGAGGGTCATTGTCCGGGCGGGGGATTCGACAGCCGGGAAGGTCGGAATCGTATCAGGTGGCGGGTCCGGTCATTTGCCGATTTTTGCCGGCTATGTCGGTACTGGTCTGCTTGATGCTGTTGCCATCGGCGATGTTTTTGCCTCGCCTTCCGTCGAGCAGATGATGGCTGCGATGCGGGCGGCAGACGCCGGTGCCGGGGTTGTCCGGATCTACGGCAACTACGGTGGTGATGTGATGAATTTCGACATGGCCGGCGAGATGCTGGAGATGGAGGATATTGCCTCGACCACAGTCCTGCTGACCGATGATGTTGCCTCGGCGCCGCCGGAGGAGGCGGACCGGCGTCGCGGTGTTGCCGGGATGGTCTACACATTCAAATGCGCTGGCGCGAGCGCCGCAGCCATGGCCGACCTGACCGAGGTTACCAGAGTTGCGCGGAAGACTGCGGACGCGTGCCGGTCCATCGGCATGGCTCTGACGCCGTGTACCGTGCCGCAAGCTGGCCGGCCAACTTTCGAGATTGGTGACAGCGAGATGGAAATGGGTATGGGGCTGCATGGCGAACCGGGGATCTGGCGCGCTGACCTGAAGCCGGCTGATGCGATCACCGACGAAATGATCGATCGCCTGCTCGCCGATATGCCGCTGAGCTCGGGCGAACGGGTATCCTTGCTGGTCAACAGTCTCGGTGCGACGCCGCCGGAAGAACTTTACATCATGTACCGGCGGGCAAAGGTGCGGTTTGAAGATATCGGGGTGAGCATCCCGATACCATTGGTCGGACGCTACGCGACATCCATGGAGATGACCGGCGCGAGCTTGACTCTCTGCCGGCTTGACGGCGAACTGGAAGGCTTGCTGCGAGCGCCTGCGGCTTGTGCCTTCTGGACCACCTGAGCGGACATGAGCGAACTTACGACAGCGGCACTGAAGGCCGCGATTCCGGGTTTGGCAGCCCATCTCGAGGTTCGGGCGGAGTTTCTGAATGAGGCAGATGCCCGGCTTGGTGACGGCGACCTCGGCGTGACGATGCAGCGAGGTGGCCGCGGGTTGCTGGAGATCGTTGACGACTTGCCCGATGATCTCGGTCTGGCCCTGATGCGGTGTGCCCAAGCATTTACCAGGATCTCCGGTTCGAGTTACGGCACCTTGCTTGCGACGGGTCTGATGGCGGCGGCGAAGCGGTGCAAGGGACGTGATGCCGTTCCCTGGTCCGAACTCACGGAAGTTCTTGAAGATGCGGAAACGGCGATGATCGCGCGCGGAAAGGGTGCGCGCGGCGAGAAAACGGTCCTTGATACGCTCGCGGCGGCAAGCGCTGCGACGAAAGGCCTGGATGACCCCGATTCGTTGCTTGATGCCGCTCTCGCGGCGACGGCCGAGACTCTCGACGCCATGCGCAAGCAACCGGCACGGCAGGGTCGGGCGCGCATGTTCGGCGAAAAGTCCATCGGCCTTGACGACCCCGGCATGCTTGCCTTCCGCAGCTTGCTGGAGGGTTTGCGGCGTTAACCCGCGGCGTCCGGGAGATCCGGACGCGATAAACCTTGATCACCGAAGGCCGGAGTGCCTGCCATGTCGGGTCTCAACCAGGTTGATATTGATCTTGATGCCCTGGGTGGCAACCTTGCGGCGTTGCGCAAACGGATCGGGCCTTCGAAGTCAATCATCGCGTCGCTCAAGGCTAATGCTTACGGACACGGGATCGTGCCGGTCGCACGCCAGCTCGCCACCGCGGGAGTCGAAATGCTCGCTACAGGTTCGCTTGCCGATGCTGTAGCGATGCGGGAAGCCGGTATCGAGACACCAATTCTCATGTTCGGAACGTCGTTACCGCCGGTTCTTTCCGAGTTTCGCCGGTTCAATCTGATTGCCACAATTCACAACCGGGAGATGGCGGATGCGGCTGCGAATGCCGGCGGCTCGCCGTTTCCGGTGTTCATCAAGGTCGATTGTGGTCTGGGCCGCCTGGGACTCCCGCTTTCCGAAGCCCGACGCTTCATTATCGAGACAGCGCGCTGGGCAGATATCGAGATCGTCGGGATTTACAGTCACTTGCCGTTTGCCGATGTAGAAGGCCGGGATTGGGCCAGGGCGCGAACGGTCCGGTTTGATGACCTTGTTGCGGCTCTGGAGAGGGATGGGGTTTCGGCGCCGGTGACACAAATCGGCGCGAGCGCCAGTATCATGGCCGGGTTCCAGGATCGTTGCACGGCAGTCTGTCCTGGCGGCATTCTCTATGGATATGCGCCATTCGACGGGGCAGATATGACGGGCTTCCAGCCGGTCATGTCCAGACTTGTGACCAGATTGATCCATGTCTCGCCGAATGCCGCTGACCGGACACCGGGTCATGAAGGACGGTATGCCAGCCGTGTTACGGATATGACCGGCGTTGTGCCGTTTGGCCGGTTGCAAGGTAATCGCCCGCCGTTACAGGAGAAATCAGCGCATATGTTAGTCCGGGGTGCGAAGGCGCCGATTCTCGATGTGTCGCTCGAACACTGCGTGCTTGATCTCTCCGATGTGCCGGATCCGCAGCTCGGTGAGGAGGTTGTAATCATCGGTGAGAGTGGTAGCCGAAAGATCAGCCTTGAGGATATGGCAGTCTGGTGGGGCCGGAATCAATGATATTCTCATGATGTTCAACGATCGAATAGAAAAGATATATCTTCTGTCTTCGTGATGCGCATTTTTGGTCCCGCGGTTTTCGTCGTTCGGCAACAGGCAGGGAACCCGGGCGCGACCGCTCCATTTCGAATTGAATGCCGTTGCCGTGCCTGTCCGAGGGAGGTGTTCGTCCTTGTCGTCGGAACGCAAGTCTCCAACTGGCAAGTGAGAGTTCCGGGTCGACACCCGCGATATGACCTGGATTGAGGCCAAGATCGCACCGATGCGCAGTTCACTACCGCTTCGCAGTTTCCGGCTCCAGTGTGTGGCGAGATCAATCTGCCGCCCGCTGGGCGAGAGGTTCACCGTCACGTGTTCCTTAGAATTTGCCTCTCCCGAGTGCGTCCGAGCGGAACAGACAATTCAGCTTTTCCATTTTCTACCCGAAGCGGTTGTGACAGAGAAAACGATAACGTCGTGTTCTCTTCCAGTAGCCGAATTGCACCGAAGGAAAAGGCGCGGTCGTCAAACGCGATATCCCTGTTACAAGCCCGTCACGGGGACCGGAGATACAAAACCCAACTCCGCAAACCTGCCCAACGACCATTTGCCAAGATCAAATCTGGTTGTGACGCCGGCAAATCCGCCATTGGCCGAGATGTGTCCGAATGTACGCGAGGCCGAACTGCCGAGAATGCTTTTGCGTTCCCCGAGCCAGCCGGTCCTGAAGCCGAGGGGACTATCGTTCGGCTGCCACGACAACGTTGTTCCGGATATGGGTCGACGCTTGTTGATGCCGTCAGATGAGAAAGTGATTGCTTCAAGCGTTGTGCTGACAAAATCGACTGTCAACGGAACCTCTTGCAAAATTGCCGGCCCGACCGGTTTTTTGCCTTCTCGAGGCTGATTTTGTTGTCGAGGGCCTGGGTTTCGGGGCCACCTCGTGGTATGTTGTGTTTCCACAACAACAAGATACCGAGGATGTGACCCCGATGACCCTTGGCTCGACCCTATCCGATCTCTGGCACCGATTTCAAGGGGACCTTTTCCCTGCGTTGGCCGAGGCGGTCGGTCCTCTCCTCGAGACGCACAAGCGCTTCGTGACAGCTCTCGATCTCGTCAAGGTGGAGGGCTTCGTCGATGGGGTGTGGACCGGTCCGGGTCGGCCCCGGGAGGATCGCCAGGCGCTGGCCCGTGGCGTCATCGCCAAGGCGGTGTGGGGTCTGCCGACGACCCGCCACCTGATCGACAGGCTCAAGGTGGACCCGACGTTGCGCCGACTGTGCGGCTGGTCGCGTGTCGCGGAGATCCCGCGTGAAGCGACGTTCTCGCGGGCGTTTGCCGAATTTTCGCAGTCCCGTCTTCCGGAGAGGATGCACGCGGCTCTGGTCGCAGAGACACTGGGCGACACGCTCATCGGCCACGTGTCGAGGGACTCGACGGCCATCGAGGCCCGGGAGACGCCGGCCCCGAAGCCGAAGGCCGGGACGCCGAACCGCAAGCGCGGCCGGCCCCGCAAGGGCGAGGAGAGGACGAAGGAGCCTGGGCGTCTCGAACGGCAAGCGAACGGGATGGATCTCGATGAGATGCTTGACGAGCTGCCGAAGGTCTGTGATCACGGGGCAAAGAAGAATGCCAAGGGGGTCCTGGAGGCTTGGCGCGGTTACAAGCTGCATATCGACACAGCAGACTGCGGGGTGCCGCTGAGTACCGTCCTCACCTCGGCATCCGTCCATGACAGCCAGGTCGCGATCCCGCTGGCGATGATGACCGCCGGGCGTGTGACCAATCTCTACGATCTCATGGACGCGGCCTATGATGCTAGGGAGATCTACCAGATGAGCGAACGGCTTGGCCATGTGCCGATCATCGATGTCAATCCGCGCCGGGACAAGGACCTCAAGGAGGAGCGAGACCGGGAGGCCCGGGCCCGGCGTGCAATAGGCCATGTCGATCCCGAGAACGTGCGGTTCCGGATCCGGTCCGGTGTCGAGAGGACCAACGCCCGCCTCAAGGATGAGTTTGGCGGGCGCCATGTCCGCGTCCGCGGACATTCCAGGGTCGCCTGCCATCTCATGTTCGGCATCCTGGCCCTGGCGGCTGACCCGTTGATACGTCTCGCCGTCCCATAGCGCGGCTCCGACAACGCATGCCGACCCTTCGCGGCCCTCTCGAAGAGAGTGGCCCGGAGAGGCGTGTCCCGATGTCCGCAAAGGTCCCTGTTTGTTCTCATCATCTCTGATGAGACACCGCGAATCCATGGAGTCCGACCTCCAGGTGCAGAGGTGACCGGGCTCAACCGACCGATCCGGGCTCACCGGACCCTGGGGGCAGGAATTTTGCAAGAGGTTCCACGTATAGAAGTTTCAGATTCTGTGTCCGCAACATGCTGCTGACAGTAAAGTGATGGTGATACTTTCAAGAATAGGGAATTATATAGTTGACTATGCGCGGGCCATCATCTAGTGTCCTGATTCCAAAGTTCGTACCGTTATGATGTTGCGGCTGCAGCGGTTTCGAGGGTCCTGAGGCAGAAGCGCTTGATGGACGCCAGGATTTCATCGGCTGTCTTGTGCCAGCGGAAGGGCTTGGGGTCCTCGTTGACGGTGTCGATGTACCCGGTGATCGCCTGCTCCAGCTCGACGGTCGATCGGTGAACCCCGCGCCGGATCTGCTTCTCTGTCAGATCGGCGAAGAAGCGCTCGACTTGGTTGAGCCACGAGGCAGAGGTCGGGGTGAAGTGAACATGCCAGCGCGGTCGCCGGGCGAACCAGTCGCGGATCGTCTTCGTCTTGTGGGTCGAGTAGTTGTCCATGACGATGTGGATCTCGAGGTCGGGCGGCACGTTGGCCTCGACGTGATCCAGGAACTTGCGGAACTCCACGCTGCGGTGGCGCCGATAGCACTGTCCGATGACCTTGCCTGTGGCGACGTCAAGGGCTGCGAAGAGCGAGGTCGTGCCGTTGCGCTTGTAATCGTGAGTGCGCCGCTCGACCTGCCCCGGGCGCAGCGGCAGCAGCGGCTGGGTGCGATCGAGGGCCTGAACCTGCGATTTCTCGTCCACGCAGAGGACCATGGCATGCTGCGGCGGGTCCACGTAGAGCCCCACGATGTCGCGCGTCTTGTCCACGAAGTAGGGGTCTGCCGAGAGCTTGAAGGTCTCGCTCCTGTGCGGCTGAAGGGAAAAGGCTCGCCAGATGCGATTGACCGTCGACGGCGCATACCCCGTCGCCTGCGCCATCGAGCGCGTGCTCCATTGGGTCGCGTCACGAGGCTTCTCCTCAAGCGTCTTGCGCACCACCTCGGCCACGGCGTCGTCATCGATGCGCCGGGGACGGCCGGAGCGCGGCTCGTCGTCAAGCCCGTCAAGACGATGCTCTGCGAAGCGATTGCGCCACTTCCTGGCGGTCTGGCTGGTCACGCCCAGCACGCTCCCAATCTGCACATTGGTAAGCCCTTCGGCCGCCAGCAGCACGATGTGCGCCCGATCGGACAGGCCTCGCCAGACTTTGCGCCCGCGCGCCAGCCGCTCAAGCTCGTTGCGCTCGTCCGCGCTCAGCTTGATCTCCACCGAAAGTCGCATCACCATGCCCCCCGAATCGACACCACCCCCTTAACAATACGAACTTTGCGTACAGGACACTAGGCGGTCGTCTCGGCCTCGCCTTCAGGCTTCAACCGAAATAGCGCCTGAGCGATTTCTTCGGGGGTCGCGTCGACAGGCGGGAGGGTGACGTTGGACGAGGGTTTGTCGGCCTCTTTGGACCCGTGAGGGCTGTGGGGCAGCTTTTCAGGCATGTCTCACCATGGGCGGTAGACGCATTCTTGTCGGACCGCATGATTTTGTATATATTGCAGAATGCTACGGAGATTCGTAGCGGCCCCAGAAATGACGAAGGCCGGGTGCCAGCCCAGCCTTCGACCTTGTTGGGGTCTGGTGAAGCACTGGAGGGTGCACCGGATAGATTTGTGTGAGAGCGCTGTGATCGTACCGACTCCCGCGAATCTGTCAAGCGTTCGCCCTCCGCCAATTGAGCGGAGGCTCAAATGTATTGGCGATGAGTGGTGCCCGTTCGGCGGGCTCGACTTGGCCAAAGTAACCGAACATGGAGTCTACATCGTCTGGCATGGAGGCACCGCCCCTCACACCGCTTACGTCGGGCAAGGTGACGTGGCAGACCGCATTGCAGATCACCGCAATGACCCGACGATCACAAGGCATGCTCAAAAGGGCGCCCTTTACGTCACGTGGGCATCTGTACCTGTTGCTCAGCGCGACGGGATCGAGCGGTATCTAGCCGACAAACATTCTCCCCTTGAGGGAGACTGGCATCCTGAGGTGGCGCCTCTGGCTGTAAACAGCCCGTGGAAGTAACTGACCGGGTTCCTGCTGCAAGCGAATCCACAGCTTCAACGAGCTGCATCAAGCGGTAGTATGTCCAAGGCGGCTCCGCTCCTGAGCGGAGCCGTTCCTGCGCCCAAGCCTTCGCGGTCTCAAGCGCCCATTCCGGTGCACCCATCCTCTTGCCCGCTGTATCCGCAGCCTAGCCGGCTACCAGTTCCCGATACATTAGCCGTTTCCCGACCATCCGGGCAACGGTCTCGGCCATCATGGCGTCCGTATCACGCGATCTCATGTTGTGCCGGGTCGCGAACTCATTGACATAGCGGTGCAGATGCTTGGGCGAAATGTGGTGGAAAGTCCCGTGATATCCCCGCTTCAAGGTGGCCCAGAAGCTCTCGATCCCGTTAGTGTGCGCCTGATCCCGGACATACTCGCTGACGGAGTGATTGACGGTCTCGTGATCGAAGTTCATGCCCTTGTAGCCGGCCGCCTGATCCGTATAGACCTTGGCTCCCTCGCCCGCCCGCGAAGCGACGAAACCCTGTAGCGAAGCGGCGTCGGTACTTTCGACAATCGCGGCACTGCTGGTGTTCGTGGCGCGATCCCGAACACCAGCAACGGTGGTCTTGCCCACGGCGCCGCGTCCGGCCCGCAACTTCTTGTTTCCGTGCTTGTTCTTCTCCTTGCCACCGACATGGGTCTCATCGACCTCGACCGGACCAGCCATGCCGCCATGCCCCTCGGTCCACGCCTCGCGCAACCGCTGGGCCATGAAGTAGGCCGACTTCTGCGTGATCTTCAGGTCGCGATGCAGCCGCATGGACGATACGCCCTTGAGCGACACTGACCACAGGTAGATTGCGATGGCCCATTTCTGGAGGCCGATCTTCGAGCGGTGCATCACAGTGCCAGTCTTGACGCTGAAATTGCGCCGGCATTCACCGCACCAGTAGGGCAGAGGCTTGCGGGAAGGAACGGGCCGCACTTTCTCGGTGCCGCCGCACATCGGACAATGAGAGGGCTTACCAGCCGCGCCCCAGCGCTGTTCCTCGAACCACCGTTCGGCGGTGGCGTCATCGGGAAACCGCCCGAACAGCTCTATCAGGATGATCCCCTCGCGATGGCTCTTTCCGGGTGCTTTCTGTGCCATGTCCTATCCACTCTGACATTGATTTGGGGATGGACGGCTGCATATTCAAGTATATAATCCCCCAAGAATACACAAAGGAGACATCTCATGCCCTCAGGCTATCATCACCTGACCTTCGAAAAACGATGCCAAATCGAGGCGCTTCTTGAAAAGGGTGATTCGCTGCGGTCGATCGCCCGGGCGCTTGGCTGCCATGTTTCGACGATCAGCCGGGAGGTGAAGCGGAATACCGGTCAGCGGGGGTACCAGATGAAGCCGGCGCAGCGCTTTGCGACAGAGCGCCGTCGTGTGGCCTCGTCCGTGCCGCGCAAGATGACCGCCGCAAGCCTGGGCCCTGATCGCGGAGACGCTGGCCTTGCATTGGAGTCTGGAGCAGACATCCGGCCGTCTCCGGCTTGAGGGCCTCCTGTCTGTCAGTATCACCTGGATCGACCGCCACATCCGGGTGAACCATGTGGCTGGCGGTACCTTGTTCCAAGCTCTCCGGCGGCGCGGCAAGACATACAACCGCCGCGGTTGCACGGAGGTCGGGTGCGGCCTGATCCCGAACCGGGTTGATATCCGCGAGCGCCCTGCGATGATCGACAAGAAGACCCGAGTTGGCGACTGGGGGGCTGATACGATCATCGGATCCCGGCATCGGGGTGCGGTGGTGTCGATGGTCGACCGGATGTCGAAAGACACCTGTCTCGAGTTGGTGGCCGACAAGACGGAGGCAGCGGTTGGGAATGCGATTCGGCTAAGAGTTCATGTCGCTAAATTCTTGTCACGCTCGCTGTTTACAGCGTGGGATCATCGTCAGTCTTCCTGGCGGTCGTTGTAACGGCGTCCTACTCGCCTTCGCGAATTGAAACTGGAAACTTCTCCCATATCTGCGTAAACCTCGAATTTCTCCGAGTCGAAAATCAGCGGCTGAACTACGCCGCCAGCATCTTCCATGACGGCCAGAACCTCCGGAACGGCAAGCGCGTTGTTCCAGATACGGGCCATCGTCGGGAACTCACGCTCGAGATCGATGCCAGCCAGAAGCGCGTTGCGAATCTGTGGAATCAGAAAGCAATCTGCCATCGTAATGCTGTCGCCGACCGCGAAATCGCCAGCGCAACACGTCATGATCCTTTCCATCGCGCCGAACTCGCGGCGGATGAAATGCATCCGCAGCGGATGCACCGTCGGCTCGGCCCGGACCATGCCCCATTCGCCCATCGCCTGGATGATGAACGGAATATTCTGATACGGCTGGGTGTCAGCCGCGACAATCCACATCAAGCGGCGTGCTTCGGCGCGCCGCCATGGATCGTCCGGCAGCATTGCCCGGCCGGCACCATCGCCGAGGCTCTCTTCGATAAAATCGGCGATCGGGCCGGACTGGGTCATCCTTCGGCCGTCAGGCAGGAGCAGAACGGGAACGCGGCCCTCGGGATTGAACGCCGTAAGATCCGTCGTCCCGATCTTTTCGGTTTCGGGATCGCCCTCCGGCATCGTGAAGACCAGAATGCCACGATGGTCGGTCATCAGGCCGGTACTAACCAGTTCGACGATCGAGGCCGGCACGCCACGGCAACGCAGATACAGGGTCACCCGCATCGAGGCGCTGCTGACAGGATGGTAGAACAGACGGAAGGGTGTGGTTGTCATGGCCACGCCCGCTGGTATGCGTTGACTGTCTTCGACGCCAGCCACGGCGCGACCTTCGCGTCAAAGTTCTTGAAATGCGCCGAAGCAAGGTGGTCCCGGAACGCCGTTTCGTCATTATAGAGTTCATAAAGGAAACAGGTGGTCGGTGCGTCCGGCGCATAGGCGACATCGAATTGATGGCAACCTGGTTCGTTCTCCAGCGATGCTCTTGCATTCGCCTTCATCGCGGCCTGAAACGCCCCAAGGTGCTCCGCCTTGACCTCGAAGATAACGGTAATGACATGCATGTTTTCCATCCTTGCAATGACGAACGGCGTCCAGACCAGCAAGGCCGCCAATCGATTCGCAGACGATATGCCCCATTTTGCAACATGATAACGCGCATCGTGCCGGACATCTTGCGATTTGTCCGCCGGGGTCGGTGATTCGCGAGAACCCGTGCCCACGGCAGGGCAGGTGCCTCCGGCTGGCGGTGCGGATATCCGCCGGTCTGAAGGCTTTCAATCGGCGCCGATATCGGCATGTCTCGGGACCGGTATGATGTCGGCGTCATCGCTCGATTGATCGTCAGCGTGGAAATAGTATTCGTGCGGCGTCGTTCGGTTGCAGCGATCAGGCCGGCTACATATACTCCCGCCGCAAATTCGGAGGCTCCCGAACGGGGATGCACACAGAGGTTGGTGTGTGGAGGATCGGAATGCGGGTGACTCTTTCGCCGGATTACACACCTACGGATGACGAAGACTTCATGAATCCCAGGCAACTGGAGTTTTTTCGTCTCCGGCTGTTGGCTTGGCGTGCCGAATTGCTCCGCGAGGCTGGTGAAACGCTCAGCCATCTCACGGAGGAAAGCTTGCAGCTGCCGGACATGACGGACCGCGCGACCATGGAGACGGAACGCCAGATCGAACTTCGGACACGTGATCGCGAACGCAAGCTCATCACCAAGATAGATGAAGCACTGGCGCGAATCGAGGACGGTACCTACGGGTTTTGTGATGAGACGGACGAGCCGATCGGCCTGCGCCGCTTGATGGCGCGGCCGATTGCGACGCTGAGCCTGGAAGCACAGGAACGTCACGAACGCCTGGAGCGGACCCATCGTGATGATTGACCCGTCCCCCGGCGAACGCCCGGGAGTGCTCATGTTGCGGTAGCAACCGGACGGGATGGTCCTGGCAGCGATTCACCGGTGCTTGCTGGCGGTCGGCGCCCCATCATCAAATCCCGAAACCCGAAACCCGATTTGCTGATCACATGGCGCCGTTCCGGTGATGTCCGCGATGTCGTAATCGGGCGCATGGTTGTTGTCCGATGTGGTTCTGCAACGCTCGCCGGGCACGAACGGTAGATTAAGAGAGTCGGGACTGTCACTAGATATCGCAGGTTGCCCCAGCCGGTTGCGCCGGGTCTGAAACGGAATCCTTGATTTTGTTGAGAACAAAACGAGAAAATTTTTTGCAGTAGAGAACAAACAATGTACAATCATCAGGATCAGCCCGAATCGTCGTGAACACGTTGCATTCGGGCAGGCACTCGTGCGAGATGGAGATGAAGATGTCGATAACCTCATTGCGTGTTTTGGAACAAAAACCCATGGACAAAGCGAAAGCGCTGGAAGTCGCTCTCGGACAGATCGAAAAAGCCTATGGCAAGGGCTCGGTGATGCGACTCGGACAACGCGAGGCTGCGATCGACATCGAGGCCGTGTCTACCGGTTCGCTCGGCCTCGATATCGGCCTTGGCATCGGTGGCCTGCCGAAAGGCCGTGTCGTCGAGATCTACGGCCCGGAAAGCTCGGGCAAGACCACATTAGCATTACATGTGGTGGCCGAAGCCCAGAAAATGGGCGATGTTTGCGCCTTCGTCGATGCGGAACACGCGCTTGATCCGGGCTATGCCCGCAAGCTCGGGGTCGATGTTGACGAACTGCTGATCTCCCAGCCCGATGCCGGCGAACAGGCGCTCGAGATCGCTGACACCCTGGTCCGTTCCGGAGCCATCGGTGTTCTGGTTATCGATTCTGTTGCCGCGTTGGTGCCCCGAGCCGAACTCGAAGGTGAGATGGGCGACAGTCATGTCGGCCTGCAAGCCCGGCTGATGAGCCAGGCCTTGCGCAAGCTGACGGGCTCGATCTCGAAATCGAATTGCATGGTCATCTTCATCAATCAGATCCGGTTGAAGATCGGCGTGATGTTCGGCAGCCCGGAAACCACCACCGGCGGTAACGCGCTCAAATTCTATGCTTCGGTGCGTCTCGACATCCGCCGGATCGGGGCTATCAAGAATCGTGATGACGTGATCGGCAACCAGACCAGGGTCAAGATCGTCAAGAACAAGATGGCGCCGCCGTTCCGCGTCGTGGAGTTCGACATCATGTATGCCGAGGGAGTCTCCAAGACCGGTGAACTCATCGACCTCGGTGTCAATGCCGGAATCGTCGAGAAGTCCGGATCCTGGTTCAGTCACGGCGGCCAGCGAATTGGCCAGGGCCGCAACAACGCCAAAGCCTTCCTCAGGGACAATCCGGAAATCGCGGGCGCAATCGAGCGGGCCATCCGGCAGAATGCCGGCCTTGTCGATGAAGCGATGCTGGCCGGAACCGAAACCGCAGCTGGCGAGTTCGCAGACGTCTAGACTCCGCAATCACCGGCCGACTCCAGTCCGGGCGTCAGTGTTCTGCCGGCGCCCGGGTCTCGTTGTCGGGAAACGCTGCGGACAGCAAAAACCGTCCCTTGCTGGACTTGACCACGTCTCGTCGGTAAAACCCTTTACCGTAGGATGGCGGGCCGCCGGCCACCATCGGGTCGGAACGGAATCCCATGCAGACCACCAACGACATACGTGCCGCGTTTCTGAACTACTTCGCCCGCCACGGGCATGAGGTCGTGTCCTCGGGACCGCTGATCCCGCATAACGATCCGACCTTGATGTTCGCGAATGCCGGGATGGTACAGTTCAAGAACATCTTTACCGGTCTTGAAAAACGTGACTATGTCCGGGCCGTGACGTCGCAGAAATGTGTCCGGGCCGGCGGCAAGCACAATGACCTCGAGAATGTTGGCCATACTGCGCGCCATCATACGTTCTTCGAAATGCTCGGCAATTTTTCCTTCGGTGATTATTTCAAGGACGATGCCATCGAGTTTGCCTGGACCCTGATCACGAAGGAATTCGGTCTGTCGTCCGAGCGGCTGATTGCAACGGTTTATGCCGAGGATGTTGAGGCGGCCGATCTGTGGAAGCGCATCGCGGGTCTCAGCGATGATCGGGTGATCCGTATCCCGACGTCCGATAATTTCTGGTCGATGGGTGATATCGGCCCCTGCGGACCGTGCTCCGAGATCTTTTACGATCATGGAGACCATATTTCCGGCGGCCCGCCCGGTGGCCCGGACGAAGACGGCGACCGTTTCATCGAAATCTGGAACCTGGTGTTCATGCAGTTCGAGCAGCTGGCGCCAGACGAACGCATCGACCTGCCACGGCCTTCGATCGATACCGGTATGGGACTGGAACGGATCGCTGCCGTACTGCAGGGACAGCATGACAATTACGATATCGACCTGATGCGCGCTCTGATCGAAGCCTCGGCCGATGCCTCCGGGTCCGATCCGGATGGACCGCACAAGGTATCGCACAGGGTTATTGCCGATCATTTGCGGGCAGCCTGCTTCCTGATTGCCGACGGTGTCCTGCCATCGAATGAAGGGCGTGGCTATGTCCTGCGCCGCATCATGCGCCGGGCCATGCGGCATGCGCATATCATCGGGTGCCGCGATCCGCTGATATGGCGGCTGGTGCCGGCTCTGATCCGTCAGATGGGGGATGCGTTCGACGAATTGCCACGTGCTGCCAGCCTGATGACCGAAACCCTCAAGCTGGAAGAAACCCGATTCAAGGAGACCCTCGACCGCGGTCTGCGCCAGCTTGATGTCGCGACCAGGAATCTCGGCGCAGGCGAGAATCTGCCGGGTGAAGTCGCGTTCAGACTGTATGACACGTTCGGGTTTCCGTTAGACCTGACGTGCGACATCCTGCGCAGTGAGGGTCGCGGCGTTGAACAGGCCGGTTTCGACGCGGCAATGGCCCGACAGCGTGAAGCCGCGCGGGCGAGCTGGGCTGGAACCGGAGATGCCGTATCGGACGGGTTCTGGTTCGATCTCCGGGAACGCAATGGCGCCACGGAGTTTCTTGGATATACCACCGAGACCGCTGAAGGCGAGATTCGGGCGCTGATCGTTGACGGCGCCGAAATCGAGACGCTGGAGGCGCAATCGTCGCCACAGCCGGTATCAGTCATTGTCAATCAGACTCCGTTCTACGGCGAGGCTGGCGGGCAGGTCGGGGATGTCGGGATCATCGTTTCGGCTAGTGGGGCCCGGATTGCGGTCACCGATACGCGGAAACGTGTTGGCGATCTGGTGGTTCATGCCGGCGAGCTGCGAACCGGAACGATCAACGTTGGCGACCCTGTGGAACTGTCTGTCGACAGTGAGCGCCGTGCCCGGTTGCGCGCCAATCATTCAGCTACCCATCTGCTGCATGAAGCACTGCGCCGGCATCTCGGTGATCATGTGGCGCAGAAAGGATCGCTGGTTGCTCCGAATCGGTTGCGGTTTGATTTCAGCCACCCGAAGGCGGTGGACCGCGCTACGCTCAAATCGATCGAAGCGGAGGTGAATGCCCAGGTCCGCTCCAATTCGGACGTTTCAACGGTGCTGATGGATCCCGACTCCGCGATCAAGGCCGGCGCCATGGCGCTGTTCGGCGAAAAATACGGCAACGAGGTGCGTGTCGTATCGATGGGCGGCACGGTTGGCGATGGTGGCCCTTACTCCGTGGAGCTTTGCGGCGGCACCCATGTCGCTAGGACCGGTGATATTGCCGTTTTCCGGCTGCTCTCGGAGTCATCTGTGGCTGTTGGCGTGCGCCGGATCGAAGCCGTAACCGGGATTGGCGCGTTGGAACAGTTCGATATGGTCGAGAATCTCCTCGAACGGGCCTCGGCGCCACTGAAAGCATCGCCCGAACAACTGCCTGACCGGGTTGCGGCGCTGGTCGAGGAGCGGCGGCGGCTGGAGCGCGAGATTACCGATCTTCGGCAAAAGCTTGCCAGCGGCGTCAGGTCGGATGCTGGCGTTGCCGATGTTGCCGGGATCCGCTTTGCCGCGCGTATTCTTGATCAGGTGCCGGCGCGGGCCCTGAAGGGCATGGCGGACAATCTGAAAACTGAAGTCGGCTCAGGTATAGCGGCAATCGCAGCAACCGGCGACGGTAAGATATCGCTGGTGGTGGGGGTCACCGAGGATCTTGCCGATCGGATCAGCGCGGTCGATCTCGTGCGCGCAGGCGCGATGGCTATCGGCGGCAAAGGTGGTGGCGGCCGGCCGGACATGGCTCAGGCCGGAGGGCCGGATGCGGCGGGCGCCGAGGTGGCGATTGAGGCGGTTCGGAACAAGGTTACCGAGCTTCGCGGCAATTGACGATTAACGAAACAGTCCGCTGCATGACAGGATTTTCAGAAAAGCGTGCAGTGGACAAATCAACAGGGGAGCATCCATGAGCGAGAGGACCAAGTTCGGCGGAACCGACAACTATATTGCCACCGAGGACTTGATGGTTGCAGTCAACGCCGCGGTCACACTGGAAAGACCCCTGTTGGTCAAGGGCGAGCCCGGGACTGGCAAGACGATTCTTGCCCATGAGGTGGCCGACGCTTTGGGCAAGCCATTGATCGAATGGCACATCAAGTCGACGACCAAGGCGCAGCAGGGCCTTTATGAATATGATGCGGTGTCGCGTTTGCGTGACAGCCAGCTCGGCGAAGAACGGGTGCACGATATTTCGAACTACATCCAACGCGGAAAATTGTGGGAAGCATTCGATGCTGACGAGCAGGTGGTGTTGCTGATCGACGAGATCGACAAGGCCGATATCGAGTTTCCGAATGACCTGCTGCTCGAACTCGACCGCATGGAGTTTTTCGTTTACGAGACGCGGGAACGGATTCAGGCAAAACAGCGCCCGATCGTGATCATCACGTCGAACAATGAAAAGGAACTGCCCGACGCGTTCCTGCGCCGCTGTTTCTTCCATTACATCCGTTTTCCGAACGATGAGACGATGGAGCGCATTGTCAACGTTCATCATCCCGATCTGAAAAAGAACCTGCTGCGTGAGGCGCTGACCGCGTTTTTCGAGGTCCGGGGCGTACCGGGCCTCAAGAAGAAACCGTCAACTTCGGAACTTCTTGATTGGATCAAGTTGCTGGTCGTTGAGGATATCCCGCCGGAGGCGCTTCAGGTCACCGACAAAAAGGACATCATTCCGCCGCTTTACGGAGCGTTGCTTAAGAATGAACAGGATGTCCATCTGTTCGAAAGACTGGCCTTCCTGGCGCGGCGGGAAAGCCGCGGCTGATCGGCCATGTCACGACCGGCAGCACTACGTCGCCACATTGCCGGAGTGGCGGTCGCAGCAGTGGGTCTGGCGTTGTGGCCAGCCGGACCACTTGGGGCCGGCGAATTTGCATCCAGGGCGACGACTGAACTGGAAGCATTCGGGGCGCAAGCGGGCTATATCGTGGCGACGATCGAACCTTGTGGGGGCGATGCCTGGGAAATCGTGTATTTCACGCGCCAGGTTCGCCTCATGCTTGAGAAAATCGGTGGAGACGCGGCGGATTTTGCTATCGTGATGGCGGCCATGGAGCGAGCCCGTGTGGCCGCACGGCCGACCGAAGCTGACTGTCGCGACGACCGCGCAATGCGGCTTGCTCAAAGGCTGGCGGAATTACGTGATGCGATCCGGGTGGCGGCAGAATGAAACCGGCGTGCGGCGCGGATTGCGCCAGGAGGTAACGTCTGGGATGTTCACGACCTTTTTCCAAACCCTCAGGAAAGCCGAAATCCCGGTATCCCTGAAGGAATATCTCACCCTGCTGGACGCTGTAAAGCAGGGGGTGGCCGGATATTCGATCGACGATTTCTACTATCTGTCGCGGGCGACACTGGTCAAGGACGAGCGTTATATCGACCGGTTCGATCAGGTTTTCGGTCATTGTTTCAAGGGACTGGAATTGCTGGACGAGGTGTTTGGCAAGGATATTCCGGAAGACTGGCTGAAAGCGATGGCCGAATTGCACCTGACCGATGAGGAAAAGGCGCAGATCGAGGCCATGGGCGGCTGGGAAGAGCTGATGGAGACTCTTCGGAAACGTCTTGAGGAACAGAAAGGCCGGCACCAGGGCGGCAACAAGTGGATTGGCACTGCCGGCAAGTCGCCCTTTGGCGCCTATGGTTACAATCCCGAAGGAGTTCGCATCGGTCAGCGGGAAGGCCGGAATCGGCGCGCCGTCAAGGTTTGGGACAAACGCGAATACAAGAATCTCGACGATACGGTGGAGATCGGCATTCGCAACATGAAGGTGGCGCTCCGAAAGCTGCGCCGATTTGCCCGCGAGGGGGCGCCGGATGAACTTGATTTGCCAGACACTATCAGTTCGACGGCGCGAAACGGTGGTTTTCTCGATCTGAAGATGGTGCCGGAACGCCACAACGCCGTGAATGTGCTGCTGTTTTTCGATATCGGGGGATCCATGGACCCCTACATCAAGGTGACCGAGGAACTATTCTCGGCGGCGCGCAGCGAGTTCAAGCATCTGGAGTACTTTTATTTTCACAATTGCCCTTACGAGGCGATGTGGAAGGACAACAGACGGCGCCATATCGAGAAGATGCCGACCTGGGAGGTCTTGCATACCTACGGGTCCAACTACAAATGCATCTTCGTCGGCGATGCCTCGATGAGTCCCTACGAGATCACGGTTGCCGGCGGCAGTGTCGAGCATATGAATCCCGAACCGGGTGCGTTGTGGATCCAGCGGATCAAGAGTCATTTCGACCGTTGTGTCTGGTTGAATCCGACGCAGGAAAAATACTGGCGCTACACCAGGTCAATCGAGATGGTCGAAGAGATGCTTGAGGGCAACATGTTCCCGCTCACCATCGGCGGCCTCGACCGCGCCATCACCGAACTGAAATCCTGACCAGGAGCCGGCTATGCTGCATCTGTCAATGGTCGTGCAGGCCGCGCTGATGGCCCGCAGCAGCAAAATGCTGATTTCCGGACCTGCCAGCATGCCCGCCATCGAGCATTCAGGATTGCATTGCGGACAGGACTGTCGAGGATGCGATGGCGGATGCCGAATTGGCTATGATTGCCACACGAATTTTGATCTTGCATTTCGAAAGGGGCTTATATGCCAGTTTACCCAACCTCTCCCGGATCACGAAGCTGCGCTGATTCAGGCTGAGCCGGTTTCTCGAAATCCCATTTCTTCCTGGGCCAGCCCTGCATGATCGACCGTGCGATGTTCTGCGGCGCGTCGGGAATCGGTTCGATATCAGCATGGCAATCCCATGCTAAATTTGAGCGTTAGTCGAGCGGCACTTTGACAACATACAGCGAAGTCATTTTCACAATTTGGTAAGTAACCGAGACCAAATCGCCGAAGAAAACGGGTTCTTTTTTGGCAAGAATTCATGCCGCCAAACTCATGTCATGAACTTGCTGTTTACAGCGTGGGATCACCGTGCCGACTACTATTCCGGGCCTTGCGCAAGCAATCGAATAGTGAACTGCTCGTCCAGTTCGATTAGGTCGGGTTCCGAGCCGTTGTGCTCCCTCATACCCTTGACGATTTTCCGGGGAATCCCCATTCCCATATGTTCCAGATACCGATAGTCGCGCATTACGTCCTTCAATAGCTGGTTTCGTGCAGCTCGCGTTCCGAGCCGCATGCGGTCCGGCGTTATACCGTTGGTCAGTCGACCCGGCGAGACAACTTCCAACCGGTCGCTATAGACCGCTAACTCGACATCGGTGCTCGTGAGCAGATAATCCCGGTGAATAAGGGCGTTGACGATGCTCTCTCGCAGTGCATCTTGGGGATAGACCGGACGCTTCACACGCCTTCCACCCCTTGCTTCGATGACCGGACGTGTGTTGCGTTGCACAAAATCCAAAGCCTGTTCGACGAGGCCGTTTTCAACGATATCGCTGCCTTCGGTCAGCAAAGGGCTCATGGGGCCGCGAAGCGCTGTACGCTCATGCGCGTCATACTCCTGTTCCGTTCCGGGATATGCGACGGCGTCTATCCCCGCATGAGGCAGAAACCGGTTCGGTGTC
Organism: Thalassobaculaceae bacterium; assembly: GCA_963422445.2. Classification (GTDB taxonomy): domain Bacteria; phylum Pseudomonadota; class Alphaproteobacteria; order Thalassobaculales; family Thalassobaculaceae. The sequence goes on along the minus strand of OY729512.2, from coordinate 4,200,606 downwards.
GTGCCGAACAACAACATGCCGCCGACCGTTACGCCTTCTTCAGTCATGACCTCCGTGTTGATGAGAAATGACTGCCACGCTTCCTCATCTTCGTCGGCGGGCACATCCTGTTGGCGGATATAGCCGAAATAGTTTCGCAGCCGCCTTCGGTCCAGGTTCGCGAGCGTAGCACCCGATACGGGCCGCAGTTCAGCCCGTACGGAACCTCTTTGCTGGAACAGACGTGCGAGTTCCTCCGGGCTTGCTTCCCGACTCTGCGTGCCGACACGCAACAAGTACCTGTTGGTGCTGTTGTGCCAGTGTGCATGCACGTCGTATCCGCGGGTCACGCGGACGATGGCAATATCGTTATTGTCGATGACATCGCGAACCACTTCGAAGAACGGAATGATTGCCGGTCTGATCTTGTCTCGGCATACATTCATTACCCATTCTTCGAGGTCGTGCCGCATCAGCCCGTGATTGTTCCGTCGTCTTCTACGCCAAGCAGCACCATGCCGCCTTGAAGGTTCGAGAAGGCGACGAGTTCCTTCGCGAGGTCCTGCGTGCGCAGATCATCCTTCTTGAATTCCACTCCGGAATTCTCACCACTCGCTATGATTTCCAGCAATTCAGTGCGTGTCGTCATGCCTCAGAACCCGTACTTGGAGCGACGCATCTCGAAGGCGGCCTTGCCGCCTTCGAGGATTTCTTTGACCAGTTCGCGCACGGGTCCAGAGTCGATGGAAGCCATATGCTTCGGCGCGATCCGCGCTTGACCCTCCCTGGCCTCGCCTGTGGCAGCTAGTCCGAGGATGAGTTCGGCATCGCCGAGGACCGGGATATTAGCGTTGTGCGTCGACAAGACGAACTGGCGGCGGCGTTTTTCTTGCCGCATGATCGGTACCACGCCCTCCGTGATGAAGCGGTTATCGAGATCGTCTTCAGGTTGATCGACTACAAGCGGCGCTTCTGATTCAAGCAACAGGAGCAACAGGACGGCGGTTGCTTTTTGGCCGGTCGAGAGCGCTTGCAGCGTCTGCCAATTGGCCGGTTCCCCGTCGGGAGCTGTGTTTAACTCGATCTCAGTTGTCGCAGGCAATTCCAGCTCTTCGATACACATGAACAGGTCCAAATTGGCTTGTGCGATCCGCTCGGCCGCATCGGACGGCAGGTTGTAGTGCTTCTTGAGCGCTTCCTTGCCTTCCCGGCACCGCTGCGCAAATTCCCGCAGGGACAGTTTGTCATGCCCGCGCAGACGCCCGATCGCGACGGCAAGATTGCCGCCGACCTCTCGCAAGAGTTGTTCGAGCGGGTCTCGGTTTCCGGCCATCGTAACTCTGACCCGCACCCTGTCACGGAGCTTCCGGGACACCCGCTTCGCTGCGGTCTCGAATCGCCTGTATTCGGCCGCCTCAATGTCCGCCCACTCTGCCAGAAGGTTGCGGCGCTGTGCCTCGTGCGCTTCCAGATCGCGCTTGAGGCGTTCCATCTTGTCGTTCAGCGGACGTAATTGCTCGATTTGCTGGCGAAGTTGAATGAATTCCGCACCGTCGATCTTTGATTTCTGGAGTTCGCGCAGGAGCTTTTCGTAGGTTTTTTCGATTGCGGCCTGGCGCTCGTTCCAGCGCGAATTCGTCTTCGCAATCGCGAGATCGGTTTCGGCAAGAGCTTTGCCGAATTGTTCACCGAGTGTCTTCAGTTTCCCGCTCAGCGTTTCAAGGATTCCCTCGATTTCGGAAAGAATGTCGGTGTTCGGCAGCCCTTCAAGAGCCTTGCTGGAACGAATGCTGTATCGACGGGCAATCCTTCGGTAAATTCATTGTGGAGGGTACGGTACTGGTCAAGTCGTTCGTCCAGATTGGAGAACAGCCGCTCCTCACGAACGAGCAGGCTCTTTTCCTTCAGCCGTTCTTCGAGCCCAGCTTGCTGGAGCCGCTTTTGCGTCTCTTCGAGACCCGGCAGGGCCGCAAGCCACTCATCAAGACGCTTCATCTCACGGCGCACATCTACGATCCGGCTGCGCGAGCGTTCCAATTCCAGACGCACTTTCGACTTCCGTCCCGAAAGGGAGGGGGGCCAGTCAACGAAACGCTCCAGCAGGAGCGTAAGTTTCTCGGAACTTTTCGTGAGTTCGGATATTTCGTGTTGCCCGAAAACTTCTACCCCTGGCATCACCTCATGCGGCGACAAGGCTAGGACTTCCCCCGCCTCGTCCTTCACGACGGGCGGATTCGGCACAGATCTTTCAATCGTGTAGCAACGCTCGGACGGCTTATGCGATCGCACAAGCAGCGAGACCTTTGTGCCCGATTGCAGCACGTGGCGGATCACGCCCTCATGGGCTTTCCGCGCTTCCTCGCCGAGAGGATCGAGACCGAGCGCATAGCGTATGCTTTCGATCATCGTCGATTTGCCGGTGCCCCGTCCGCCTACCAGCACATTCAGGTTTTCATTGAAGTGCACGGCGGTGTCGCGCAAGAACCCGCCTTCCCAGGTCATCGCGAGGAACTCGGCATGGGGTTCGGGCTTCGGATTGCTGTGCAGACGGATCCGGGAGTCCGGGTCGAGAAACGCCTGCCGGAACGCCTCGACCGAGACGGTGGACATCTTGATAAAGCAGGAGGCACCATCCTTCTTCAGGTCCTCCGGGTCGTTGACGTCCGAAGTGTTCAGGATCGCAGGGGGACGGTCCCGTTTGTGCTGGGCGTCCTTGTTTTCGAGGATCGGCCTGATCCCGTCCGGCGCGTCACTGACTGCACCTGGCAGGGCGCAGGCAAGGAGGTCAGGATGGGTCCAGACATTGACTCTCGATTGTCCCGAGAGCTTCCTTAGCAAACCGCCTTCGGAGGCTACATTGGCGGCAACGCACACTGCGCCCCAGTTCTTCGCGCATTCAAGCAGTGCGATGGAGTCTTTGCTGCCCGTCGGTGACCGTTGATCGGTGTCATGAATGCCGCACTCCCCGATGAAACGCTCCAGGACTTTGTCCTTGTCCGGATCGAACAGGCAGAGGAAATGAACACCGTCTTTCGTGACGGCTTCGAAACCGCTGAACGCATAGAGATTCGCATTGCGCGCTGCGCACACGAGGTTTGCCGAATGCTTCACGCGGTAGTGATCCGTGACCGCGATGACCTCGATGCCGACTTCATGGCAGGTCTCGATGATTGCCTTGTTGTATTGGTCTTCAGACTTGAAGGGTGGCGCCTTCTTTTGTGTCTCAAGATAGGCGAACGGATTAACCTGCAAGGCGCAGCGGTAGAACCGCGCACCGTTTGGAAAATTCAGTGCGGCCTGCATGCGATCCGAGAGCGGACGTGCCAGGCTGCTCGCCTCTGCGGTCATCTGCGGTTCTCCGTCAGCCTTGCTTTGTCGACTCTCATTTCTGCTCCGATTGTTCTTGTTGTTCGGCGACGTATCGCTCGACCGCGTCCCGCACGACCCAGGCCAGGGACACCTTCTTCTGTCTGGTTATACCAAGCGCGCTCCAAATTGACTCACCATCCCAATATGTTGGGGTGACGGTCCGGACGACCTTCATAGACTGTGGTGATCGACTCACCAGCGCCGGAGGATGACGATGAGTGCGGCAACGCCGATAACCTGGACGGCACACACAGCGGACGAGCTCCACGCGCTTTCGAGGCACTGCGGGGACGCGAAGCAAGCGTCGCGCGCGCGTGCGCTCGCCATGATCATGGAGGGTGCGTCTCGCACGGAGGCGGCTCGGGCGCAGGGCATGGAGCTTCAAATCCTGCGCGACTGGGTGTTGCGCTACAACACGGAGGGCTTCGACGGCCTCGCGGATCTCCCGCGCGGCGGGAGCGAGGGCCGGTTGACGGACGCGCAGATCGCCGAGATCGGCGCCTGGATCGAGGCGGGTCCCGAGCTTGAGCGGGACGGTGTGACGCGCTGGCGCGTTCAGGACATCTTACGGAAAATCGAGGAGGCCTTCGGGGTCATCTATACGGAGAGCGGTGCCCGTATGATGCTCCGAAGGGCCGGGTTTCGCTTTGTCTCGGGGCGGCCGGTCCACCCCAAAGCCGACGCGGAGCGGCAGAGGTCGTTCGTGGCGGAGTTCGAGGCACAGTTGACGTCGGCGCTCAGCTCTGAGGCGCTGGCGGGTCCGATAGAAATCTGGTTCCAGGACGAAGCGCGCATCGGCCAGAAGGGGATGACGACACGGGTCTGGGCGAATGGGAAGCAGCGTCCGCGCATCCTGCGCGACCATCGCTATGGCTACGTCTATCTGTTCGGCGCCACCTGCGCAGAGCGCGGCGTCGGCATCGCCCACGTGGCGGACAGGGCGAACACGGCGTCGATGAACGAGCATCTGGCGGCGATCGGCGCGGCCGTGGCGCCGGGTGCGCACGGCGTGATTGTGCTGGACGGGGCGGGCTGGCATCGCTCGGGCGACCTTCTCGTTCCCCCCAACCTGACGCTCGTGCATCTGCCGCCCTACAGTCCGGAACTCAATCCGATGGAGCAGATCATTCTGTTCCTGAAATCGAACCGCTTCGCCAACCGCGTGTTCAAGGATGTCTCCGCCCTGAGGGACGCCTGCTGGACGGGGTGGCAATGGCTGACCGACCAGCCCGACGTCATCACCAATACGACCCGGCGCAGCTGGGCCGTAGCCCCATCGTGCTGATCCCGATGCCTCACTGTATCGGTTCATATGACTTGCGTTTGGTATTAGATGTTCCAGAACCTCGTAGATATCTGGTGGAAAGTTGATCGATGCATGCACGGATGCCACCCGTCGGGTTTCATGCTTTGCCTGTCTCTCTTAAGTCCTTTTATTGCATTGCGGCCCTAGATAGTGTCGTCACGAAATACCAGCCCAGAGCGCCAGACACCGAATCTGCACCGCGGCGAGGAACGATGCGGCATTCTTGGCGTATCGCGTGGCAATCCCACGCCAGCGCTTGAGCCACAGAAACGCGTTCTCCACCAAATGCCGGTGCCGGTAGAGAGGGACATCATACGCTCTGGGGTGCTTGCGGTTGCGCTTCGGCGGAACCACTGGAATAACTTCATGCTCCTCACAATAAGACAGGATGGCATTCGTGTCATAGGCCTTGTCCGCCAACAAATACTCGGCATCTATCCCTTCAATCAGCTCGACCGCTTGACTGCAATCTGCTGCCGTCCCCTCGGTCACCAACACCCGCACCGGCATCCCATGCGCGTCCACAGCCAGGTGCAGCGTCGTGTTCAGCCCCCTTTTGTGCGATCCATCGCCTGAGTGCCGCCGACCGCACCGCTCGCATGGGGATGGACCTTGAGATGACTGGCGTCAATCATCAGCCACTCATCGTCCGGCTCATCCACCAGAGGCTCCAGCAACGCCCCCCAGAGCCCCTTGTCCCGCCAGCGACAGAACCGACGATGGGTATTTTTCCAGTCTCCATAGTCTGGCGGCACATCACGCCAGGGAGCGCCGGTACGCAGAATCCAGAAGATCGCATTAATGAACCGTCGATTATCCTGCGCCACCCCACCCCAACGTCCCGCTCGGCCAGGCAGATGAGGCTCCAACAACAGCCAGACCCTATCCGAAATGTCGTGACGCCGATGAGCCAATCCCATGAGTCGCATCCAAGAACCATCGAGTGAATTCGACAGATAGGACAGATAAACATCACTCATGACGACACTATCTAGACGCATTTTTCACCACACTACACCATGTTGGTGAACAGTAATATAGTCCCTGAAAGTGGTTGCTGGCGGTGCGTCCCGCCAAGATGGGAAACGGACCCTACGCGCGCCTTCGGTGCTTTCGGAGCCCTTGGTGCCGCTCGCCGGTGCTGGATGCCTGGCGAACGCTGCCGGACGGGGCTTTGAGTTGGTGCGGGTCGAGAACTTCGTTCCCCACTTCCATGGCCTGCCCGGCCAACCGGTCGAGGACCGGGCTGCGCTGGCCTGCGGGGGATTATATAGCGGTTTACCCAAACAGGAATTGACGGAGCCCACTGCCTGGATAAACTGCGCATCATGATAGGGGGTGCAATGGCATACAAGGTGCCGGACAAACCCTTCAAGATGATTCCACGCCAAGTGATTTGGCGTGGGGTCGCCGTGACTATCCCGATATCGAGCCGATTCCCGAACACGCCGGTGAACATCGCGCGGTCGTTCATGTGGGGCCCATCTAAGACGGAATGGAACCGAGAAAACTCAATCAGCGCAGTGGGTCCATCCAGAAGAGGCTGAGTAATCCGGTATATTATACCCTTTCGAAACGAGACGAGAAGACATTAATGCAGACTGACCTCGATCCGAGGGGCTGTCCGGTCAGGGCAGATCTGGCAGCGTCGTTTCTTCGCGATCAGGTTGCTCGCGAGCGCTACGCTGACGGCGTCAATTGCAAGGTTGGCGCTGCCGTGGTAGCGCTCCGCGCTGCTCCAGACGCCGCGACAGGTCGAATTTCCGAACTTCTGTTTGGTGAAATCTTCACGGTCTATGACGATGATGGATCATGGGCCTGGGGCCAATGCCAGACGGACGGTTATGTCGGATATGCGAGGAGCGACAGCCTGACGGCGCCGACAGGCGCTGCAAGCCATGAGGTCGTGGCGTTGCGGAGCACCGTTTATACGGAGCCGGATCTCAAGACGGAGCCCGTGCGGACACTGCATATGACGAGCCGGATCGTCGTCACCGATCTATGCTATGGCTTTGTCCGAACCGATGCTGGCGGTTGGATCTATCGGCAGCATCTTGCAGAAATTGGACAAACCGTCGCTGATCCTGTTGTTACCGCCCGTCGATTTCTGGAAACCCCTTATCTCTGGGGTGGACGGTCTGCCCTCGGACTGGACTGTTCGGCCCTGGTGCAGCTGGCTTTCGCGCGGTCGGGCCGATCCACGCCGCGGGATTCCGATCAGCAGGAACGGTCGGTCGGTCGCATGATCGACGGTGGTGTGGCGTCGGCGGTGCCCGGTGATCTGTTCTTTCTGAAAGGGCATGTCGCAATCCTGTCGGCACCCGGCACGGTAATTCATGCCAATGCCCATCATATGGCTGTCGCCGAGGAACCTCTGGGTGATTTTCTTGCGCGCATCGCTTCGATGAATCTTGCCGTAACAAGCATAAGGCGAGTTTGAGGCGGCGTGGATCAAGACGAGATGAAGCGTTCGGTCCGGCCGGTGTCGAGGCGGTAAAATCCATCCTGTGGTTCGTCAAGCGCGAGAAATTCTTCAGGTTCGAGGCCTCGCCATAATCCTCTGAATACCCGGTTGTGGGCACCATGCGCGACGATGACGACAGGGTGGTTCGGGGGCAAGTCGGCCAGGAAGTCTTCGATCCGCTGGCCGACCTGCTCGTAGCTCTCGCCGTCCGGCGGGACGAAACGCCACCGGTCTTCGGTTCGGCGATTCCAGGTTTCCGCGTGGTTGGCACGCAATTCCTCGATGTTCAGACCGTCCCAGATACCGAAGGTGATCTCCAGAAGTCGGTCGTCATGAACAATTGCAGCAGGATCGTAATCGATAATGTCGGCGATGATGCTGGCGGTCTGGCAGGTCCGTCCGAGGGGGCTGGAAAAGAACAGGACCGAACCCATGCCTTCGAGTTCGCGGGCCAGAACGCGGCCCATGGCCTCGGCTTGGTGAATACCGCTCAGCGTCAACGGCGTATCCTTCTGGCCCTGAAGGCGCCGGGTGCGATTCCAGATGGTCTCGCCGTGCCGTAACAAATAGATCGGACCGAGCGTTTTCAAGACAAACCGATCCCGATTTCCGCGATTCTGTCACCGTGCAGCTGGTGAAAGGCATTCTGGGGTCGGGCGAGCTGATAGGTCTGCTCCTGGCTCAGTCCGAGGTACAGACCGCGAAGGATCTTGATCGGGACACCGTGCGAAACCACGACATGAACGCCGCCACCCGCAGTCCAGCTGGCCAGAAGCGGGCTGACACGATCCTGCACCATCTGGCTGCTTTCACCATTCGGATGCCGATAATGCCATGGATTCAGACGCCGTTGCTCCGCTTCTTCGGGATAATCCTGCGCCAGCTGGGCCCAGCCGGCATAACCGTCACGGTCACCGAGTGAGATATCTGCAAGGCGGTCATCGAATACAACCTCCTCATAGTCATGGCTCAGGACATCGCAGATGATCGCGGTCGTCTGACGCGACCGGCCCTGCGGACTTGACCAGAACCGGATATCAGTGCCATCCAGTCTTGCCTGAAGATGTTGCCCGGTGCTTTCAGCCTGCCGGGCGCCATGCAGCGTTAGAGGGGAATCGCCGCGCCCATGCATGCGGCCGCTACGGTTCCAGGTTGTTTCGCCATGACGAACAAGGTAGATGGTTGCTGTCATCTGCCGGGATGTCGAAATATGGTCGGATGGCGGCTTTTATCATTCCGGACGCGATCGCCCAAGTCCCACCGCCATCCGTAATCGGGTATGTGCGACAATCGACGGAAATCGGGATGTTTCGTGCCCGAACGAGCCTGCGTGATTGGTGGAAGCAGCACATGTCGAACACCTTTGATCTTTCGAGTTTGCGCAAGACGGTCAATGCCCTGCCGGAAACGGATATCCTCGAAATTGCCAATCATGGCTGGGGGCGACAGGGCCTGATCCCGCTGTGGTTCGGTGAGGGTGATGTACCGACCCCGGAGTTCATCAGCAATGCCGCGCATGAGGCAATGCTCAGGGGCGAGACATTCTATACAGATCAGAGCGGCATCGTTGCGCTTCGCGATGCGCTCAAGGCTTATCACCGGCGAACCTTCAGTGTTGCCCTCGGTGATGGCCGTATCAGTGTGACGAACTCCGGAATGATGGCGATTTCCCTTATCATGCAGATTCTGCTTGATCCGGGCGACGAGGTTGTCGTGGTCGGACCGGTCTGGCCGAACATCTACTCCGCGGTCGAGCTCTATGACGGGATCGTGACTCATGCTGCGGTCCGGTTGACGGAAGACAGTTGGCATCTTGATCTCGACGAACTGTTCGGGGCCGTGACGGAGCGGACCAAGGCAATATTCGTGAATTCACCCAGCAACCCGACGGGCTGGATCATGCCGGAAGAGGATCAGGCCACTTTGCTGGACTTTGCCCGGGCCCGCGGGATCTGGATCGTTGCGGACGAAGTCTATCATTCGTTGGTGTTCGATCGGACCGTTGCGGCGTCAATGCTTCAGATTGCAAGAGCCGACGACAAGGTCATCGCGGTCAACAGTTTTTCGAAGTCCTGGTTGATGACCGGGTGGCGGCTCGGTTGGGTGGTGCATCCGGAGGGGCTTGGGCCGACCATGGCAAAAATCATCCAGCTCACGACCTCAGGCGTGCCCCAGTTCATCCAGAGGGCCGGCATCACGGCCCTGGAAGATGGCGACGATGTCATTCGTGATTTGCGCGAACGGTGTCAGGTCGGGCGAGACATCGTGTATGATCGCCTGGAGCGCTGGCCGCGGGTGCGGGCGATTCGGCCCCATGGTGCATTCTATGCGTTCTTCGCGGTTGACGGGATGACCGATTCACTTGCCTTCTGCAAGGAGATCATCGATCGCTGCAATGTTGGTCTGGCGCCGGGCAGCGCGTTCGGTCCCGCTGGCGAGAGCTATCTCCGGCTTTGCTATGCCTCGACACCGGAAACGCTGAATGCGGCACTGAATGCGCTCGAGACAGTTATCGGTGGGCATTGACCAGTATCGGGCGGCGAAGTCGCTGAAGTTCTGGAACCAGGCGAATTCGAAACTAGCCGTGGCGCTGGCAGACTGTGCGAAGGTATGAGAAGGAACCGCTTCGCGGTACGAAATGAGGCATTTCGCAACAGTCGTGCGGAGAATCTGTGGAAAGCCTGGGAAGCGTATTATCGGGAATCCGGGAAATACTCGAACTCGGATGCATTTTCGGCGCATTTTGCGCATTGCATCGGCGCTCGACAATCAAGACAGATATGCGCACCTTAGTGTCCTGATTCCGAAGTTCGCACAGTTATGAGTGAGTTGGCGCGAGTTCGCGGGTTCTCAGTCAGAAGCGCTTGATGGCGGCGAGGATTTCGCCGGCCGACTTGTGCCATCGGAACGGCTTGGGGTCCTCGTTGACCGCCTCGATATACTCGGTGATCGCCTGCTCGAGCTCGACGGTCGAGCGGTGCACCCCGCGCCTGATCTGCTTCTCCGTCAGATTGGCGAAGAACCTCTCCACCTGGTTGAGCCATGAGGCAGATGTCGGGGTGAAGTGCACGTGCCAGCAAGGCCGCTTGGCGAACCCGTCGCGGACTTCCTTCGTCTTGTGCGTCGAGTAGTTGTCCATGACGATGTGGATGTCGAGATCCTCGGGCACGTTGGCCTCGACGTGGTCCAGGAACCTGCGGAACTCCCGGCTTCGGTGGCGGCGGAAGCACTTGCCGATGACCGCGCCGGTGGCGATGTCGAGGGCGGCGAACAGCGAGGTCGTGCCGTTGCGCTTGTCGTCATGGGTGCGTCGCTCGATCTGGCCAGGGCGCAGCGGCAGCAGTGGCTGGGTGCGATCAAGGGCCTGAACCTGGGATTTCTCGTCCAGACAGAGCACCATGGCATGCTGCGGCGGGTCCACGTAGAGCCCGACGATGTCGCGCACCTTGTCCACGAAGTAGGGGTCCGCAGATAGCTTGAAAGTCTCGCGCCGGTGCGGCTGCAGCGAAAAGGCCTGCCAGATACGGTGGATCGTCGACGGCGCGTAGCCCGTTTCGCGGGCCATCGAGCGCGTGCTCCAGTGCGTCGCATCCCGAGGCTTCTCTTCAAGCGTCTTGCGCACCACCTCGGCCACGGCGTCATCATCGATGCACCGCGGGCGGCCGGGCCGCGGCTCGTCTTCGAGCCCGTCCATGCCCTGTTCGGCAAAACGGTTGCGCCACTTCCTGGCGGTGAGATTGTTGATGTCGAGCGCGTTGGCGATTTGCACGTTGGTCAGCCCCTCGGCTGCCAGAAGCACAATGTGCGCCCGATCCGACAGGGACCGCCAGACCTTTCGGCCCCGTGCAAGCCGTTCCAGCTCGCTACGCTCAACTTCACCCAGCTTGATCTCCACCGACCGTCGCATCACAGTGCCCCCGCATCGCAAACCCCCTCAGAATTGTACGAATTACGAGAACGGGACACTAGGCTTCTGTGTGAAAAATTCGAAACAGGTCGGGTCATCAAAAAACTATCAACTTAATTTTTGTCCAATGAGCTTCTTGCAAAATTGCCGGCCCGACCGGTTTTTTGCCTTCTCGAGGCTGATTTTGTTGTCGAGGGCCTGGGTTTCGGGCCATCTCGTGGTCTGTTGTGTTTCCACAACAACAAGATACCGAGGAGGTGACCCCGATGATCCTTGGCTCGACCCTATCCGATCTCTGGCGCCGATTTCAAGGGGACCTTTTCCCTGCGTTGGCCGAGGCGGTCGGTCCTCTCCTGGAGACGCACAAGCGCTTCGTGACAGCTCTCGATCTCGTCAAGGTGGAGGGCTTCGTCGATGAGGTGTGGACCGGTCCGGGTCGGCCCCGGGAGGATCGCCGGGCGCTGGCCCGTGGCGTCATCGCCAAGGCGGTATGGGATCTGCCGACGACCCGCCACCTGATCGACAGGCTCAAGGTGGACCCGACGTTGCGCCGACTGTGCGGCTGGTCGCGTGTCTCGGAGATCCCGAGTGAAGCGACGTTTTCGCGGGCGTTTGCCGAATGGTCGCAGTCCCGTCTTCCGGAGAGGATGCACGCGGCTCTGGTTGCAGAGACACTGGGCGATGCGCTCATCGGCCACGTGTCGAGGGACCCGACGGCCATCGAGGCCCGGGAGACGCCGGCCCCGACGCCGAACCGCAAGCGCGGCCGGCCCCGCAAGGGCGCGGAGAGGACGAAGGAGCCTGGGCGTCTCGAACGGCAAGCGAACGGGATGGATCTCGATGAGAGGCTCGACGCGCTGCCGAAGGTCTGCGATCACGGGGCAAAGAAGAATGCCAAGGGGGTCCTGGAGGCCTGGCGCGGTTACAAGCTGCATATCGACACAGCAGACTGCGGGGCGCCGATGAGGACCGTCCTCACCTCGGCATCCGTCCATGACAGCCAGGTCGCGATCCCGCTGGCGATGATGACCGCCGGGCGTGTGACCAATCTCTACGATCTCATGGACGCGGCCTATGATGCCAGAGAGATCTACCAGATGAGCGAACGGCTTGGCCATGTGCCGATCATCGATGTCAATCCGCGCCGGGACAAGGACCTCAAGGAGGAGCGAGACCGGGGGGCCCGGGCCCGGCGTGCAGTAGGCCATGTCGATCCCGAGAACGTGCGGTTCCGGATCCGGTCCGGTGTCGAGAGGACCAACGCCCGCCTCAAGGATGAGTGTGGCGGGCGCCATGTCCGCGTCCGTGGATATTCCAAGGTCGCCTGCCATCTCATGGTCGGCATCCTGGCCCTGGCGGCTGGCCCGTTGATACGTCTCGCCGTCCCATAGCGCGGCTCCGACAACGCATGCCGACCCTTCGCGGCCCTCTCGAAGAGAGTGGCCCGGAGAGGCGTGTCCTGACGTCCGCAAAGGCCCTGTTCGGTCTCATCGTCTCTGATGAGACACCGCGAATCCATGGATTCCGACCTCCAGGTGCAGAGGTGACCGGGATCAACCGACCGATCCGGCCTCACCGGACCCTGGGCAGGAATTTTGCAAGAGGTTCCAATTTCTGATATTCCTCATAAAACTATCGAAAAATTTTTCACCGTAGAGCTTCTTGCAAAATTGCCGGCCCGACCGGTTTTTTGCCTTCTCGAGGCTGATTTTGTTGTCGAGGGCCTGGGTTTCGGGGCCACCTCGTGGTATGTTGTGTTTCCACAACAACAAGATACCGAGGAGGTGACCCCGATGACCCTTGGCTCGACCCTATCCGATCTCTGGCGCCGATTTCAAGGGGACCTTTTCCCTGCGTTGGCCGAGGCGGTCGGTCCTCTCCTGGAGACGCACAAGCGTTTCGTGACAGCTCTCGATCTCGTCAAGGTGGAGGGCTTCGTCGATGAGGTGTGGACCGGTCCGGGTCGGCCCCGGGAGGATCGCCAGGCGCTGGCCCGTGGCTTCATCGCCAAGGCGGTATGGGATCTGCCGACGACCCGCCACCTGATCGACAGGCTCAAGGTGGACCCGACGTTGTGCCGACTGTGCGGCTGGTCGCGTGTCGCGGAGATCCCGAGTGAAGCGACGTTTTCGCGGGCGTTTGCCGAATTTTCGCAGTCCCGTCTTCCGGAGAGGATGCACGCGGCTCTGGTTGCAGAGACACTGGGCGACACGCTCATCGGCCACGTGTCGAGGGACCCGACGGCCATCGAGGCCCGGGAGACGCCGGCCCCGACGCCGAAGGCCAGGACGCCGAACCGCAAGCGCGGCCGGCCCCGCAAGGGCGCGGAGAGGACGAAGGAGCCTGGGCGTCTCGAACAGCAAGCGAACGGGATGGATCTCGATGAGAGGCTCGACGCGCTGCCGAAGGTCTGCGATCACGGGGCAAAGAAGACTGCCAAGGGGGTCCTGGAGGCTTGGCGCGGTTACAAGCTGCCTATCGACACAGCAGACTGCGGGGTGCCGCTGAGGACCGTCCTCACCTCGGCATCCGTCCATGACAGCCAGGTCGCGGTCCCGCTGGCGATGATGACCGCCGGGCGTGTGACCAATCTCTACGATCTCATGGACGCGGCCTATGATGCCAGAGAGATCTACCAGATGAGCGAACGGCTTGGCCATGTGCCGATCATCGATGTCAATCCGCGCCGGGACAAGGACCTCAAGGAGGAGCGAGACCGGGAGGCCCGGGCCCGGCGTGCAATAGGCCATGTCGATCCCGAGACCGTGCGGGTCCGGATCCGGTCCGGTGTCGAGAGGACCAACGCCCGCCTCAAGGATGAGTGTGGCGGGCGCCATGTCCGCGTCCGTGGATATTCCAAGGTCGCCTGCCATCTCATGTTCGGCATCCTGGCCCTGGCGGCTGACCCGTTGATACGTCTCGCCGCCCCATAGCGCGGCTCCGACAACGCATACCGACCCTTCGCGGCCCTCTCGAAGAGAGGGACCCGGAGAGGCGTGTCCCGATGTCCGCAAAGGTCCCTGTTTGTTCTCATCGTCTCTGATGAGACACCGCGAATCCATGGATTCCGACCTCCAGGTGCAGAGGTGAACGGAAGCAACCGACCGATCCGGGATCACCGGACCCTGGGGACAGGAATTTTGCAAGAGGTTTCGTATGTTCATATTTTTTCAGTCAAAATAACAGAGTGCGGAGTTTGCAAATGATGTCCTCGTTTTATTCTTACCGCTTATGCACGTGGTTCCGGTTCGATCAATATGCTGTAGGTAAGGGGTTGTGCATTGGTGGCGAGGCGGAAGAGCGAGCAGAAAGCATCGTGGCGGGTTTTGCGGCGGTTGAAGCGAAAGACGATCTCATCGAGATAGGCTTGCAGATGCTTGCGGCGCAGCCCGTGGTCGACGCCTCGCGCCCATCCTTTGAGGTTGGAGAAGACTTGGTGGATCCACGGCAGGATGAGGTAAGCGGCGGTCTTCCCGACGACATGGACATTGTGGTGATCGGCGGGGACCGCAGCGTCGCCGGACCAGCCGTCGGTTTTCACGATGGCGTCAGGATTGGCGGCAGTTTCGACGAAGTATCCGAGGTCGGCGGCGGCGTAGGAGGAGATTTCGGCCAGCCGCAGGCGGCCTGGGATGTTTCCGTCCCCGAGTTCGATGGCGCCGACGATGAGCATCTTGCCGTCGTGGCTGCGTCCTTGCCCTCCGGTGGGAGGATCGTCTTTGGTCCGGAATGGAAGGCTGGCCTCGTCGATTTCCACCAAGCCCGACAACGGGTTGCGCTCGGGCTCGACCATGCTGGCGCGCAGCTTGTGGGCGAGCAGCCAGGCGCTGCGATAAGAGCCGATAGCGAGCTGTTTCTGGAGCTGCAAGGCAGAGATGCCGTTGGAGTGGGTCGCCATCAGGTCGGCGGCCCAGAACCAGACGGTGAGCGGCAGCTTGCTGGCGTGCAGGATCGTCCCGGCCGTCGCCGAGGTCTGCCGGCGGCAGCCGGTGCACGCGAAGGTGTGTGCTTTTCTGCGCAGCGCCCATCCCTTTTCATGGCTGCACGTGGGACAGACGAAGCCGTCCGGCCAGCGCATTTCGATCAGCCAGGCGGCGCAGGCGTCATCGTCCGGGACCATGTGCTGGAAGGCGAGGAGGCTGTCGGGGACCTGTTTCATGTGGGTGCTCCGTCGGCAGGAACATATCGGGGCATTCTACCCGCTCCCCCGCTCTAACCTAAACCTCAACATCTGGTGGCAAACTCTCGCGACCGGAACCATCTGCATAAGCGGTTATTCTTTTTTTCTCCATACAAATATCGCCAATGAGAGTTGTTGTTCAACTTCGACAACAAATCAATCGCCCAATGTAGATATATTCTGGATTTTCTATGCACTCAACGATATGCCTTACGTATTCACATGTTCGAAAACAGAATAAACAGAGACATGTTTTTATTTTGGATGAATCTGATAGAATTTCACCGTATGAAAAGTTGAATAATTCAGATTATGTTGAGTATTATACGCAAGGAATTCATATAATTTCTCGTCAATTTGAGGTCGTATATTTCTGTACCGGGATCCTGTGAAGTAGATTTTGAAGTGAACTTAAAACGACAAATTAAAATGTGAATGCATCTGGTCCATCAGAAATTCTTAAAGAATGTCAGTTCGATGTGGTGCATGATTTGGTGAGATTGAAATCTTGATTCTGAACGTCTTATCCTGTAGATGTTACCCGAACTATCGTGGATTTATTGCAAGATTCGAGTTTGTTTCATATCCTTGATGCAAGAAACTTCTCATAGTTCTTGGTCCGTTTCCAACCGTGCCGACACGACAATTTGTTAGCAAGATCCGAGGAAAGAAGCGAGCACGTGAATAGACATACCCGGATAGCTGTGGAACGAGCGGGAAAGCCCGTTCCCCTATCGCGGTGGATCTTTGTTTTGGCAACGCTATTGCTGTTGACCGCAACAGCTGTGCTATCAGCGGCGGCGCAGATTTATCGAGAAGCCTTGGAGACATACGAGCAGGGTGCATACGCCATAGCCCATCGAGGATTTTAGCTCCTTGCTGAACAGGGCGGCATCCTTGCCCAGCTCAGGATCGGGTTCATGTACGAATCCGGCAGGCGCGTTCCGCGAGATTTTGTTCACGCATACAAGTAGCTTAAGTTGATCGTTGCTCAAGTTTCTGCCTTAAAACAAGAATTACGTGAACCGCTTATGCAGATGGTTCCGGTTCGATCAACATGCTGTAGGTAAGGGGTTGTGCATTGGTGGCGAGGCGGAAAAGCGAGCGGAAAGCAGTGTGGCGGGTTTTGCGGCGGTTGAAGCGAAAGATGACCTCATCGAGATAGGCTTGCAGATGCTTGCGGCGCAGCCCGTGGTAGACGCCTCGCGTCCATCCTTTGAGGTTGGAGAAGACTTGGTGGATCCACGGCAGGACGAGGTGAGCGGCGGTCTTCCCGACGACATGGACATTGTGACGATCGGCGGGGACCGCAGCGTAGCCGGACCAGCCGTCGGTTTTCGCGATGGCGTCGGGACCGGCGGCGGTTTCGACGAAGTGTCCGAGGTCGGCGGCGCCGACGATGAGCATCTTGCCGTCGTGGCTGCGTCCTTGCCCTCCGGTGGGAGGATCGTCTTTGGTCCGGAATGGAAGGCTGGCCTCGTCGATGTCCACCAGGCCCGACAACGGGTTGTGCTCGGGCTCGACCATGCTGGCGCGCAGCTTGTGGGCGCGCAGCCAGGCGCTGCGGTAAGAGCCGATAGCGAGCTGTTTCTGGAGCTGCAGGGCAGAGATGCCGTTGGAGTGGGTCGCCATCAGGTCGGCGGCCCAGAACCAGACGGTGAGCGGCAGCTTGCTGGCGTGCAGGATCGTCCCGGCCGTCACAGAAGTCTGCCGGCGGCAGCCGGTGCACGCGAAGGTGTGTGCTTTTCTGCGCAGCGCCCATCCCTTTTCATGGCCGCACGTGGGACAGACGAAGCCGTCCGGCCAGCGCATTTCGATCAGCCAGGCGGCGCAGGCGTCATCGTCCGGGACCATGTGCTGGACGGCGAGGAGGCTGTCGGGGAGCTGTTTCATGTGGGGGCTCCGTCGGCAGGAATGTATTGGGAGCATTCCACCCGCTCCCCCGCCCTAACCTCAACCTCAACATCTGGTGGCAAACTCTCGCGACCGGAGCTCTTTGCATAAGCGGTTTACGTGATTTGGTGATCCCGAAACGGGATCTTGTCGAGTCTTGTCTGACGCCGTCAGATCTTGCCCGTGCTCAGCGGTTGGCTAGAGAATGGCGGCCCGTGACGAGTGAGGATCCTGGAATTGCGTTTCGGCCGACTTGGGAATAGGCGGACATACCGACGCCATCGGCGGAAGCTACTGTTACACCCGTCCGAAGCACCGAGATACAACGCGCTCTTTCCAGGCTTGGTTACGATCCGGAACCCGCCGACCGGCTTTTCGGTCCCAAGATCCGGGCCGCCATAGCAACCTTCCAGGCAAACTCCGGGCTACCGACGGACGGCTGCCTATCGCATGCATTGGAACATACGCTGCTTTCCGCTGTCCTCGCCGTATATACTGCCTCGGCGGCGCCTGACCCGCTGCGTAAGCCGATCCGACACAGATTGTCCGGATCCGGGTTTCGCGTCAGCGCTGAAGGCCACATCCTGATCAACGCGCATGTCGCGCGCGACATGCGCTGAGCTATAGATTTCGTCGGTGTCAGCCAAATTCAGCGGTAATCGGCCGGCGGCCGTCGCCGCACGTGACGAAGCAGACGACCGGATGCAGACGCGGTCGTAGTGGGATACCCGCTTCGCAGGGTTCTCGCGTCGGGCGCAAACGTGAGCATCTGGGCTGTAGCAGCTCTCAATAGCCCCGGTGACGATCGTGGCCTGATCCAGATCAGGGTGCTATGCCATCGCCATCGCGTGGGCCACTGGCGATATCCCCTAAACCGCTTACGCACGTAGCTCCGGTTGCGAGAGTTGAGAGTTTGCCGCGAGAAGTTGACTCCTACCGGTGCATTTGGACGGTTTTCGATCAACATGTTGATCAAGCCGGAGCCAAGTGCATAAGCGGTCCCCCCCCCCCCCTATCAATCTCCCACTGCTGAGAAGGTTCCGTTCATTGGATGTTGTCCCATGCGTTGATGAAGTCGATTCCGGCTTTGTATCGCTGCCATGCCTGCCAGATTTTCTCGGTTCCGGGGAGGGGCTGTTGCTTGCTGGGATGGAAGCCTGCGACGCGTGCGAGGTCGACCACGACGGTGCGGATGTCGGGAGGCTTGCCGGGCGGGGCGCGGATGATGCGATGGTATCTGAGCCAGACTTAGAGGACGTTGATTTCGTGCTCGGTGAAGCGCTCGCGCGCGGGCATGTGAGGCTTGTCGCGGGCGAGGCGTTCGAGGTCCATGACGCGCCATGCGGTGACGCCGTCGAAGGCGAGACACTTTCGCAGGTCGTCGGCGTCGTCGAGCCTGCGATCCTCGACGCGGGTGCCGACCTTGAGGATCCTGAAGTATTCCTCGACGGTCCAGCGCGCCTCGTACCAGGCAACGATGCGCCGGGCGTTGTCGATGTCGGCCTCGCCCTCGGTGGTGAGCAAGAGCCAGTGGAGCGGCTTGCAGCGCTTCGGCGGGTCGGGTTCCTGGACCGAGACGGCGAGCATGGGCAGCGGCGCCTGGTTGGCCCTGTTCCTCGGCGGCGCGAGTTCGACGCCGGCGGCGCGCAGGTCGAGGCGGGCCTTGCGCCTGCGGCGTCTGCGGGGACCGCCGCAGGGGAGGCGTTCGATGGTTTTCGTCCCCAGCACCGGCTGCGCCGCCACGACGTCCCACAAGTCCGGTGTCTTGCCGTCGACGACAGCCCGGCGCTGCCGGCCGCGGTCGGAGCGGATCAACAGCCCGTCGCCGCTCTCGCGCGCCTTGCAGAACATCTCCCATATGTCGCCCTCACGGTCGCAGACCGTGACCACGCGGGTGTCGGGACAGGCCATCGCGAGCTGCCCGGCGCTCTCGAGCCGGCGCAGCCAGCGCACGCTCTCCGGCTCGGCCTCGCCGGCCGCGTCCGCGCCGTCGCGCTGGGTGGCGTTGAGTTCGAACACCCCGAGCGGACGCCGGGTTTCGCTGATCGCAAGCCCGACATGGGCGAGGATCCCCCTTGTTCCCGAGCCGCCGCCGCCGAGGTCCACCAGGCCCGTGGTCTTGCGGTGGCCGTTGTAGTTCAGCGTCGTGGTGTCCTGGATGGCGAGGACCACCGGCTCCAGCCGGCAGCGCTCGACCGTCGCCTCGCGGTGGGGTTGAAGAATGTCGTCCATCTTGATCCTGTCGTTGGACAGCAGCCGGTAGGCGGCCTTCTGCTCCGCCTCTGCGGGGAAGATCACGGGCAGGGACGCACCGGGGGCATTCTCCCATGCCCGGCCCATCGCCAACAGCCGCTTGCGCAGGCGGCCGTCGGGATGCGAGCTGCGGCCGTACTCGAAGTCGGCCCAGTCCGCGCCTTTGACCCGGCAGGGCTCGGGCGTCGTGCCGAGGATGGGCGCCGGCTCCCGGCACAAGGCGTCCCGCCAGCCCTCGGCCAAGGGCTTGATCCACACCGATTTCGGCGCCGCCGCGCGGCGCCCCGGCGGAGACCCCGAGGTCCGCTCGGCGCAACACTTCCAGCCCGCCGCGCGGTAGCAGGTGCCGCGCCGCTCGGGACCCACATAAGTGTAGGCGGCCAACGGCACGGCCCCATGCGCCGCCGGCCAGTCGCCGGCCAGGCGCGCCGTCGACAGCGCCAGCACATGCGACGCCAGATTGTCGACCCGGACGCCGGGCAGCAGGAGAAAGCGATGCTGGTTGACCAGCTGCGTCAGGTTGGCGACCCGCGCCGCAGCCGACCAGCCGATGAAGGCGTCGCGGGCCGCCTGATGCCAGCTCGCGGCGCAGAAGCCGATGCCGCCAAGGCGGCCGTGAACCGACGAAACGATCCACCAGTTCAGCACCGCACCCGGCCTTCGCGACCACCCCTGCGGATGATGGCTCTCCATCATCTCCCGCCACGAGCGCTTGTCCGCCGCATCGCCGACCGGGACCAGCGTGACCTCCCCAAGCTCCGACAGCCCGCACCTCAGTTCCAGGTCCGGATAGCCCCGCTCGACCTCGCCGCCCACCGTTCCCGGCGTCCGGCACGGCATCGCCCGCGCCTCGGGCAACGAAATGCCCACCTTGTCCGCCAGCCGCGACAGAGCCTTGCTCGCTTGGGCAAGACACGGAACGCCCCGAGGGTTGCGCCAGTTCTCGCGCTCGCACAACGCGCGCGCCAGCGAATGGCGCGTCCGGCCCGTCTCGCCGGACGCCCCCTTCAGCCACTCAATCGTACCGGCGCTGAAATGCCGAAGCCCAATCTGCATGCCCAGAACATGCAGAACCGGCATTACCTTGTTAACTGTGTCCTATTGAAAGCCCCCCCAAACGTCAACTTTGCCGCGAGCGCGGAGACCACGAGGGTGTTTCTCGACGTTGAAGGGGTGGCCTACGAAACTGCACCGTCCGATACCTATCGTGCGCCGGAGGATGTTGCGCCTTGGCGAGAATCTTTAACGGTTCAGATTGAGTGTTGGAAGTAGGATCGGTCGAACGACAGGATTGCCGGTGCTAGTGTCGGGAGCACAAGACCTTTCAGATGGCGAATGAGCCTCGCAAGTTGCTGCCGAAACATTGATCGTATCAGATAATAAACCCGCCCGCGGTTGCGGTAGGGTCGATCGTCGTTTAGGAAACGTACCATGTTCGAGAAGATTCTGATTGCCAATCGTGGTGAAATTGCCTGCCGGGTCATGCGGACCGCTCGGCGCATGGGAATTGCGACTGTCGCGGTCTATTCGGATGCCGATGCAGGAGCCTTGCATGTCGAAATGGCGGACGAAGCCGTCCATATTGGCGGTGCGGCCTCGTCGGAAAGCTATCTGGCGGTAGACCGGATCCTTGGCGCGGTTGCGCGGACTGGCGCCGATGCGGTTCATCCGGGGTACGGTTTTCTCTCGGAGAACGTTCGGTTCGCCGAAGCGCTGGACGCGGCTGATGTGGCGTTCATCGGTCCGGGCATCCGGGCGATCGGCACCATGGGCGACAAGATCGAGTCCAAGAAACTCGCGCAAGAGGCCGGGGTCAACACCATTCCGGGCTACATCGGCGTGCTCGCCGACGAGGCCGACGTCACGCGGGTCGCCGACCAGGTCGGTTATCCGGTAATGATCAAGGCTTCGGCCGGCGGCGGCGGCAAGGGGATGCGGGTCGCCTATGACGAAACCGAGGCGCGTGAAGGGTTCCGCTCGGCTGTCAGCGAAGCCAGAACCAGTTTCGGCGACGACCGGGTGTTTATCGAGAAGTTTGTCGAAGACCCGCGCCACATCGAAATCCAGATCATCGCGGATGGCGCCGGCAACACCGTGTATCTTGGTGAACGCGAATGTTCGATCCAGCGCCGTCACCAAAAGGTTGTCGAAGAAGCGCCGAGCCCGTTTCTCGACCCCGAGACCCGCGCCGCAATGGGTGAACAGGCCGTGGCCTTGGCCAAGGCCGTAGCTTACCGGTCGGCCGGTACTGTCGAGTTCGTCGTGGATAAGAACCGGAACTTCTACTTCCTGGAGATGAATACGCGCCTGCAGGTCGAGCATCCGGTGACCGAATGCGTGACCGGGCTTGACCTCGTGGAATTGATGATTCGCATTGCGGCGGGCGAAACACTGCCGTTCAGCCAGGACGATGTGACCCTGCGGGGTTGGGCGATCGAGAGCAGATTATATGCGGAAGATCCGTATCGCGGATTCCTGCCCTCAATCGGACGCTTGATCCGTTTTCAGACGCCGAACGGAGTCGACGGGATCCGGATCGACACCGGGGTGGTCGAGGGCAGCGAGATCTCGATGTTCTATGATCCGATGATCGCGAAACTGGTCACTTTTGGACAAGATAGGACGCAGGCGATCGACCGGATGGCGGCGGCTCTTGATCGGTTTCGTATCCGGGGTGTCGGCCACAACATCGACTTTCTCTCGGCAGTGATGGCACATCCGCGGTTTCGTGAGGGAGATTTGTCGACAGGCTTTATTGTAGAGGAGTTTCCGGACGGCTTTGCAGGGACGGATCTTGCTCCACCAACGATCACTCGGTTGCATGCGGTGGCGGCCGCGATCGAATATGCCGCGGCCGAACGCAATGCTTGCATCAGTGGGCAAGTTCCCATGGTGCGCCGTGGGGCCGTCCCGATCGAATCCCGTCGTTCGTTCGTTCTGCATGACTCCGGAACCCAGGTATTGGTTTCCGTGGCGCCGGTCGATGGCGGATATGACGTGACGATTGACGGAGAGCTTCACACTGTCCGGGGCGCCTGCGATCCGACGATCAAACTGTTCGACGGTGTTGTCGATGGAGACCCCTTTGCCGTGCAAATCGAACGTACCGGCGTCGCCCTGCAATTGAGTCATGGCGGAGCAATCCGTCTTGTCAGGACGATTCCCGAACGCGCGTCGGCCCTGATTGGATTGATGCCTGTCAAACAGGCCCCGGACATGTCGCGTTTCCTGATCTCACCAATGCCGGGGTTTCTGGTTTCAGTTGCCGTGCAGGAAGGCGACATCGTCAAGGCCGGGCAGGAACTTGCCGTTGTCGAGGCCATGAAGATGGAAAACGTGATGCGGGCCGAGCGTGACGGCGTGGTCGCGAAAGTTCTCGCCGAAACCGGCGCGAGCCTCGCTGTCGATCAGCCGATCATCGAATTCGAATAAAGTCGGAACCGCTTATGCACATGGTTCCGGTCGCGAGAGTTTGCCACGAGATGTTGAGGTTGAGGTTAGGGCGGGGGAGCGGGTGGAATGCTCCCGATACGTTCCTGCCGACGGAGCCCCCACATGAAACAGGTCCCCGACAGCCTCCTCGCTTTCCAGCACATGTTTCCGGACGATGACGCCTGCGCCGCCTGGCTGATCGAAATGCGCTGGCCGGACGGCTTCGTCTGTCCCAGGTGCGGCCATGAAAAGGGATGGGCGCTGCGCAGAAAAGCACACACCTTCGCGTGCGCCGGCTGCCGCCGGCAGACCTCGGTGACGGCCGGGACGATCCTGCACGCCCACAAGCTGCGCGCCAGCATGGTCGAGCCTGAGCGCAACCCGTTGTCGGGCCTGGTGGACATCGACGAGGCCAGCCGTCCATTCCGGACCAAAGACGATCCTCCCACCGGAGGGCAAGGACGCAGCCACGACGGCAAGATGCTCATCGTCGGCGCTATCGAACTCGGGGACGGAAACATTCCGGGCCGCCTGCGGCTGGCCGAAATCTCCTCCTACGGCGTCGCCGACCTCGGACACTTCGTCGAAACCGCCGCCGGTCCCGACGCCATCGCGAAAACCGACGGCTGGTCCGGCTACGCTGCGGTCCCCGCCGATCGCCACAATGTCCATGTCGTCGGGAAGACCGCCGCTCACCTCGTCCTGCCGTGGATCCACCAAGTCTTCTCCAACCTCAAAGGATGGGCGCGAGGCGTCGACCACGGGCTGCGCCGCAAGCATCTGCAAGCCTATCTTGATGAATTCGTCTTTCGCTTCAACCGCCGCAAAACCCGCCACGATGCTTTCCGCTCGCTCTTCCGCCTCGCCACCAATGCACAACCCCTTACCTACAGCATGTTGATCGAACCGGAACTATATGCATAAGCGGTAAGTCGGATTACCATACGAGCGGATTTTCCTTGCGTTCGGGCGGCAAAACGTCAATGATGCCGTGTCATATTTCCGGCGGTGACAAGTCCGCCAATTACCGTCAGGAGACGCAACGCCATGGCTGTTCCGAAGAGAAAGACAACGCCGTCGAAGCGCGGCATGCGCCGGGCGCATGACAGCATCAAGGCCGATGCCTATGTCGAAAACCCCGATAGCGGCGAGTTGCAGCGACCACATCACATCGACCTCGCGACAGGCCGGTACCGCGGCCGCCAGATTCTGCCTCCGAAGGAGGATTGATCCCGGTCCCGATTGTCGCGGTGACGCTGGCCCACGCCTGGAGCACCGTTCCATATGTCTGATGCCGCTTCCGGCCACATGGCGGGTCGTCTTGAAGATCATCGCTTCCTGACCGGCGCCGGCTGTTACACGGCTGACATCAACGATCCCCGGCAGCTTCATATGGCTGTCGTCCGTTCGTCCCACGGGCACGCCGAAATCACTTCGATCAGCTTTGCTGAAGCTTCAGCCATGCCTGGGGTTGCGGGCATTCATGTCGAGGCGGACATTTATGCCGACGATCTCGGCCCGATGCCTTGCATTGCGACATTCCCGGCAGTCATGGCACTGGTCGTTCCGCCGCGCCCGGCCCTGGCGCGAGGTCGTGTGCGTCATGTCGGTGACCCGGTAGCGATCGTTATCGCCGAAACTCCGGAGGCCGCAACAGCGGCCGCCGAAATGGTCGAGATCGGCTACCGTTCCCTGCCAGCCGTCGTCGGTACGGCGGCGGCGCTTGAGTCCGGGGCGCCACAGATCTGGGACGAAGCGCCCGGCAATCTCGCATTCCGTGCCGAAAAGGGTGATCGTGACGCGACGGTTTCGGCTTTCGAAAAAGCTGCCTATACCGTCGAGCTCGATATTGTCAACAACCGGGTCATGGCTGCGCCTGTCGAGCCTCGGGCCGGTATCGGTCGATTCGATCCAGAGACCGGCGTTCTGGAACTGATGGCAACCGTTCAGGGCGTGCACGGGATCCGCCGACAGCTCGCTTATGACATTTTTCGGGTTCCGGAAGAGCAAATTAAGGTCGTCGCGCCCGATGTCGGTGGCGGTTTCGGACTGAAGAATTTTCTCTACCCGGAATGGATCCTGTTGCTCTGGGCGGCCCGGCGCCACTGCCGTCCGATCAAATGGGTTGCCGAGCGTAGCGAGGATCACGCGGCTGCGGTTCACGGGCGCGACATCGTGACCAAAGCTCGGTTGGCGCTTGATGCCAACGGGCGTTTCCTTGCGTTGCAGGCCGAGTTGGCTGCCAACATGGGGGCATATCTCTCGGCAGCTGGACCAAACGCGGCAACCAATGCATCCGGGACGGCAATGGGCGGAATCTATGATATTCCCCTAATTTACACGCAATCCGTCGGCGTGTTTACCAACCAGTCACCAATTGATGCCTATCGTGGCGCCGGCAAGCCAGAGGCGAACTTCATCATCGAACGGTTGATCGATGTTGCCGCCAGACGCTGTGGCTTCGATCCGGTCGAATTGCGCTTGCTGAATGCAATCGATCGTTATCCGCATGTCACAGCGCAGGGCATGATCCTGGATTCTGGACGGTTCCGCAGGAATATCGAAGATGCCGTACGGCATTGTGACCGCGCCGGTTTTGAAGAGCGCCGGGAAGCGTCGCGTCGCGCCGGCAAACTGCGGGGGCTTGGCTTTGGTTGTTTTATCGAGACCTCGCGCGGCGTGCCGCGGGAAGGAGCCGAGGTCAGGTTTACGCCGGCTGGTCGGGTCGAGCTGAGAGTTGGCACGGAATCGAATGGTCAAGGTCATGAAACCACCTATATCCAGATCGCCAGTCGTCGCCTCGGGTTGCCGGAAGGCATGTTCGATTACATTCAGGCAGACACCTCTGAAGTTCGTGACGGTCATGGTCATGGCGGAGCAAGGTCGATGCATATGGGCGGCGGTACGATGGTCCTCGCCCTCGACGAGGTCATCGAGAAGGCCCGCCGCGTTGCCGCGACATTATTGCAGACCGGGCCCGACGCGATTGTTCATATGGACGGGCTCTTCACGATCCCGGGTAGCGGCCGGGCTGTCACTCTGCTCGATGTAGCCGCCGTGGTGCGTAACGCGGATGTCGCCCCCGACCTTGTCGAGACCGGGCTCGATACCTATACCAGACGCGAGAATGTGCCCTTTACATTCCCGAACGGCTGCCATGTGGCCGAAGTCGAGGTCGATCCGGATACCGGTAGCGTTGAAATTCTGCGTTACATCATCGTCGACGACTACGGAACGTTGATCAATCCGCAACTCACCGAGGGGCAGGTCCAGGGCGGCATCGCGCAAGGCATTGGTCAGGCCCTTGCGGAACTGGTCGCATACGAGAACGGGTCAGGTCAGCTCCTGTCCGGAACATTCATGGACTATACGGTGTTGCGGGCAGGTCATTTGCCCGGTTTCGAGACCCATCTTGAATCCGTGCCGACGACCGTGAATGCACTTGGCGTCAAGGGATCCGGACAGGCTGGCGCAATTGGTGCGCCGCAAACCGTCATCAACGCCGTGCTCGATGCGTTGACGCCGCTCGGTATCGATCATATCCAGATGCCAGCCGGACCGCAGACGATCTGGCAAGCGATCCACGCGGCGCAATCCGAACAGAACCGGATACCGGGACGGTAGTTCGCGAGACTTTGTCCTGTTGCCGCGGCGTTGTCGTGAGGCGCCACGGCAACAGGCTGAACCGTCAGTCGAGTTCGAGACCGTCCATGCCGGAATTCTTACGTACTGTGCCGATCATATCGCGAAGCATGCCGCCAAGTGCCGCGGGATCCTCGATCTGGTCGACCCTGGCGCCACGTCGCCAACCTTCGCAGACCGCGACCATGCCATTGCCAGCCTGAATGACTCGGCCGGTGATGTCGCCGGCTTCCAGACTGGAGAGATAGACGACGGTCGGCGTAACCCAGCGAGGATCCCTGCGTTCGATGTCCTCGTCGGTATATTCGCGGAGATCTTCAGTCATCCGGGTATAGGCGGTCGGCGAAATCGCATTGACGGTGACCCCGATCCGCGAGAGTTCTCGCGCGGCGATGATGGTGAAGGCCGCGATGCCCGCTTTCGCCGCTCCATAATTGGTCTGACCGACATTGCCGTAAAGGCCGCTGGTCGAACTGGTATTGATGATCCGCCCCGGAACTTTTTCTCCGGTATCCTTCGAGCGTTGTCGCCAGTAAGCGGCAGCATGCCGTGACGGTGCGAAGGTTCCTTTCAGGTGGACCTGGATGACAGAGTCCCATTCCTCTTCGGTCATGTTGACCAGCATCCGGTCCCGCAAGATACCGGCGTTGTTGACGACGATATCGACCGTGCCAAACGTATCGACGGCCTGATCGATCATGTTTTTCGATCCGATCCAGGAACTGCAATCATCGCCGTTGACGACGGCTTCGCCGCCCATCGCTTTGATTTCCTCAACGACCTGGCTGGCCGGCGAGGTATCGGCGCCGGTGCCGTCGACCGCAGAGCCGAGATCGTTCACTACCACCTTGGCGCCGTGACGTGCGAGACCGAGCGCGTGTTGCCGTCCGACGCCGCGGGCGGCGCCCGTGACCACGGCCACGCGTCCTTCACATAAACGAGCCATCACTCATCTCCACATTTTATCCAGATATACCGATGTTGCATGAATCGGGACTTTTTCAAACGGGGGTGGGACGGATTACCCTGTTGATGCTGAATACGCCCGTCGCAGCCTCCTGAATTCAATCAGTCGTGCCGGACTGGCGGGCCTCGTTCGGCATGGCGGTCATTAACGTGCCTTGCCGGTGGGGCGAGAGACCGGTTGTCTGTACAATCCCGGCCGGGGACACCCGGATGCCAGAATTTTCACCGCGGTTCCGGAACCCCGCTGAATATGCCGGCAAGGCAGAAAACAGGTTTGGTATTGCTGGCCTTTCTGGATACGAACTCCTCCCGAGAATAGCACCTTATTCAATTGCTCTCCGCAAGCTGACTCTTCATTAGGACATGTTAACACTATATAAATTTGAGCGCATCGACGATCAGGGCGAAGTAGATGAAGAATGTGAAGACCACATCGAGCTTGTCAAAACGCGTGCAGACCCTCCTGACCCTCTTCAGTCGCCTAAACAGACGTTCGCCGTCATTGCGTCTCTTGTACAGCTCTCGGTCATAGTCCCAGGGAGACACCCGCTTCTGCTTCGGCGGGACGACCGGCTCAAGCCCCAGGTCAACGACGAGCTGACGGGTGTCATCGCCTTCATAGGCCTTATCCATGAGCAAGTAACGCGCCGTGGTCGGCAGCACGGTATGGGTCAGCACTTCGCGTCCTTGCGGCGCATCTCCTGCCTGGCCCGCAGACAGGGAGAACCCGGTCGCGCTCCGCGCATCTGCGGCAACCAGATGAAGCTTGGTGCTCCAGCCCCCGCGCGACGTCCCGATGGCTTGGGGACCGTTTTCTTGAGCGCACCCGTCCCATCCGGGTGCCCCGTCACCGCCGTGCTGTCGAGCGAGAGCACCTCTACCGTCACACGAAGGATCTCCTGGCGCTGCAACTCGGCGAACACCCGGTCCAGCACCCCGCTCTTCGCCCAACGGTTCGTCCGAGTGTAGATCGTGTGCCAATTGCCAAAATGCGCCGGCAACCCTCGCCACTTGCACCCATGTTCGGCCACGGACAGGATCGCATTGAGCACCGCGAGATGGCTGAGCGAGACATTGCCGCGTGGACGAGAAAACACATGCGCGATTTGGTTGTACCGTGGTTGTGTGAGCTCCATCCCCGGGAATCTCCTCCATCGACCGTGTTTCCAGAATCTATCACAAATAGTGTTAACACGCCCTTGGTCCTGCAACGAGCGGGCAGACTGCAACGCGTGACGACCGCCCAGATCGCTGACCCCGAAGAGGTTTTCGGGTTTGGTTCAGACCATGTTGATGGGCCGGAGGCATCTGGTAGGCATGGAGTTGAGCCATGCGACTTGCCAGTTGGCTGGATTTGAAATGATCCGCGCCTTTCCGTGATATTGTAAGGCTACCCTGTTGTATCGAGAGGCCCAGACCGTGCTGGCTGTGGGCAATGGGTCTCGTAAGACGAAAGACAAGGAACTGACAGCGGCAGGGCTCGGGTCCGGACGTCAGATCATTCTGCGGCACTGCTGAGCCCGGAAAACCGGGTTTCCATTTCACGGCGGCTTCGACAGCTGGCCCCGATAGGTCAATTTCAACATCGTTCCAGCTGATCGGCTCGGCCGTCCTGATCGGGCGTCGGACCTTCGCGCCGTGTGCAGGACCGATCGAGAGGCCCGATATCTCGAGGGACCGGGCAGCCGGAATCAGCTTGCCCCAGACCGTTGCCCCGCCTTCACCGTCGAGGATCTCGCTGGTCTGGAGATCGCGCTTGGCAGTGGCAACGACGTCACCGCGAAACGACCGGGTCGATCCGGTCGCCCGGCCGAGCAGGCCAGCCGACAACACCGAAATATTAAGTTCCAAGCCGATCAGGTGAAATGGCTTGTGCATGGCTGCGTACCGGCCGCTGGAATCGGTATTTACGCCGTATTGACGAAAGCACGCCGCGGCATAGTCGCCGGTTGCCTCGAAAACGACATACACACCCCAGCGCAAATCCCGGAATACCGGACTCCCGTCACGCTCGAGAGAGGATACGACCTCGACCTGCCCGCTGACCTCGAGCCGTCCGCCGTCGTTCCGTGGCCGCAGCACCTGCGCCAGATCATCAACGCTGCATGGCGGGAATGCGAGTCCGTCGGACGGCGGGGTGAGGTCGCAGGCATTGGCAACGGCGGCCATTTCAAGAGCCGATTTGGTACCGTCGAGGAATGAATTGAACATCTTGCTATTCATGCCGGCTCGCGCGGCTTCGTCTGCCGTCAATCCGTAATGGTCCCAGACCGTCTCCGGAGTGGAGGCATGATATTTCGGAAGGTGCTTCGTTCCCTTGCCGGCAGCCACAACCTCGAAGCCGCAGGCCCGAGCCCCCTCGACCTGTTCGGCGATCAAGGCCGGCTGGTCACCATAGGCCATTGAATAGACAATTCCCGCAGCCTTTGCCTCCTGGGCGATCAGCGGACCGGCGAGAGCATCGGCCTCGATATTGACCATAACGACATGCTTCCCGGCATCGCAACTGGCACGGGCATGCGCAATGCCGGCCAACGGGTCGCCGGTTGCCTCAATCACGACATCGACATCATCTCTTGGGATCGCTGCCAGGGCATCGTTTGTAAACCGGGTGGCGGCAATCCGCTCCGCGGTCCAACCGACCTCGAGCCCCGGCGTCGTTGGCACCTGAGCGAGGAACATGGGGCCAAACTTGCCGGCGCCGATCAGACAGATCCGGATCGACGAACCTTTTGCCGCTCTTGCCAGAAGTTCGCCGTGCAGGAGTATCGATGACTGTCTTGATTATCTGGCGGCTTCGACGGCGCCCGGATCCGCAAGCGCTTCAAGGCAATCGTCGGCGAGGGGGTCGATTGGCGTGAAGTCGCGATGGGCTACCCATTCAGGCCTTTTGAAGCGCGTGATGTGGTTGTCGACCTGGCACAATGAAAGATAGACGATCGTCCGCGGCAACGGGCTGATGTTCGGCGGGCTTGCGTGGGCCAGCAGGGACGAGAACATCAGGACACTACCCGCAGGGCCCGTCGGCGCGACGCAGCCACCCTCTTCAGCAAGTTTCGTGACGGTGTCGCGGTCGAGGGTCCAGAGCGGATAGCTGGTCGTTTCGGTATCGTGGCCTGCCTCGATCACGCCTGATCGGTGACTTTTCGGCAGGAAGAGCAAAGGGCCGTTTGCCGCGGTGACATTATCAAGGAATACCGCGATGTTCATGGCGCGCGGTTCCGGCATGCCATCGTCACGCTGCCAGACTCCGAAATCCTGATGCCATTGCCAGATCTCGCCATCGAATGGCGCCTTGGCATTGATCTTGTACTGATGCATGTAAAGCCGTTCGCCGATGATCTGCTCGACGGTCCGGATCAGACGCGGGTGGCGGCCGAGCCGCCGATGGGCCTCGTCATAGGTATGAGCGGCGAACGCGGTTCTGGCAACGCCGGAGCTTTCGCGCCAGACCTCTTCGCGTTCGAGCGTGTAGATCCGCCTGGCCGCATCGTTCAAGACCCCGACTTCCTCGGTCGTGAACATGCCTGGTATGAAGAGATAACCCTCTTCGTGAAATTGCCGAAGCTGCTCGTCGCTGAACTGCATGGCAACGCCTCCGTGGGACAGCAATAATCGATCATGGTCTTGCAGGAAACCCCGAGGTCGCCAGCCTGTCAATGCCTTTGCGCCAGCGCGAGTCAATCGACGTGAAGGACGGCCTTGCCATTGAAGTCCCGGTCAAGCAGGCGTTGGGCGATGACACCGGACTCACACCACGACGCCTCGACGGCGATGCCGCAATCGAGACGGCCGGCTGCAACCAGTGACAACAGCCGGGGCAGGTTGTCCTTTGGCGGGTCGGTTTCGGCCTGTGAGTACAGATAAAATCCCATGATCCGGGCTTCGCCGGAAAACATGAAAGGGCGGACATCAATCGAAATTCGCGGTGCGGCGGTGATGCCATAACAGACACAGATGCCGCCGGGTGCCAGGGCCCGGATTCCGGCCTCGAGGATCACGCCGCTGACGCCATCCACAACCAGGCGATAGGGGCCGGCTTCGCCAAGTTCGGTTCCATCAACACTGACGAGAGCTGTGCAGGTGCCGAGACCATCGAGAAACGGTCCCTGATTGGTTCGGCGAATCTGAGCAAATGTCTCGGCGCCGGCAATTGCCGCCAGTTGGGCCGCAAACAGACCGACACCGCCGCTGGCTCCGGTGATCAGGGCCCGGCGTCCCACCAGACCGCTTGCGGCGTCAACAGAATGAAGCGCAGTCAGGCCGGCGACCGGCAGCGTCGCAGCCTGAGCATCGGTCACGTCGTCCGGGATCGGTGCGATATAATTGGTCGGAACTGAAACTAGTTCAGCCCATCCCTCCATGCGGGGCGAGAATCCGACCACGCGCGTGCCGGTGGGGGATCCGGATCCGTCGGCAGCCGGATTTTCGACGACGCCTGCAAAGTCCCAGCCGATCCGCATGTCGGGCTGCGTTGCCTGCCGGGCGCGACCGAGTTCACCGCGATTCATTGAATATGTGGCCACCCGGACAACAGCTTCATTGGAATAGGGCGGCCGCAGATCAGCGGTCGCAAGACCGACGACATGGTTATGGCCGGGTGTGGCGGTGATGCAATGCATGGTTGTCGCGTCGGACATGACGCTCCCTTTCGGCATCGGTAAACTGTATGAGTTGCACACTCTGGACAAGTCCTCCCGATTGGTCGGCCGAGTCAACCATCATTGCCTTGCTTGAACACGCTCGTTAGAAAACCCCCGTCGGATCCCTGCGTCTGATGATCGGAGCAATTTCATGGCCTCATACCAATATGTTTATGTTATGCGTGGTCTTTCGAAAACCTTCCCCGGCGGCCGTGAAGTTCTGAAGAATATCAATCTTTCGTTCTTTCCCGGGGCCAAGATCGGTGTTCTTGGCCCCAATGGCGCAGGCAAGTCGACCCTGCTTCGTATCATGGCAGGGATCGAGACCGAGTTTGCCGGTGAAGCGTGGCCGGCGGACGGGGTGAAGGTGGGGTATCTGCCACAGGAACCGGAGCTTGAAGCCGGCATGACAGTCCATGATGCCGTTCTTGACGGCGTCCGGGACTCCACGGCGTTGCTGCAACGGTTCAACGAGGTGAGCGCGCGATTTGCCGAAGAACTGACCGATGACCAGATGAACGACCTGCTCGCCGAGCAGGCGGATCTGCAGGAGCGTATCGACGCGGCCAACGCTTGGGATCTCGATCGTACGGTCGAAATCGCGATGGATGCGCTGCGCTTGCCTTCGGGCGAAACCGATGTCGACACCTTGTCAGGCGGGGAACGGCGCCGAGTCGCACTATGCCGGTTACTGCTGGCAGCGCCCGACATGTTGCTGCTTGATGAGCCGACGAATCATCTCGATGCCGAGTCCGTTGCCTGGCTGCAGCGGTTTCTCGAGGAATTTCCCGGTACCGTCGTGACTGTCACGCATGACCGCTATTTCCTTGACGAAGTTGCCGGCTGGATTCTCGAACTTGATCGCGGGCAGGGAATTCCCTTTGAGGGCAACTATTCCGGCTGGCTCGAACAGAAACAGATTCGTCTGGAACAGGAAGGGCGGCAGGAAGTAGCGCGCATGCGGGTTCTGGCGCGTGAACTCGAATGGGTGAGGTCCTCGCCACGAGCTCGGCAGGCCAAAAGCAAGGCAAGGCTTGGCGCATATGAAGATCTTTTGGCACAGAGTCACGAAAAGCAGCAACAAACGGCACAAATCACGATTCCGGCAGGACCACGCCTCGGGGACATGGTCATCGAGGTGGAACATTTGAGCAAGGCCTTCGGTCACCGGTTGCTGATTGACGATCTGTCGTTTTGTATTCCGCCGGGCGGGATTGTCGGAATCATCGGCCCGAACGGTGCCGGCAAGACGACCCTGTTCAGCATGATAATCGGTGAGGAGGCCCCGGATGACGGGGCTGTCCGTATCGGTAAAACCGTCAACCTCGGCTATGTCGACCAGTCGCGTGACGCATTGTCGCCAATGGCGACCGTGTGGGAGGAGATCTCTGGCGGTCATGACGAAATCGAGCTGGGTCGTCGCAAGGTCCAGAGCCGGGCCTATTGTGGAATGTTCAATTTCCGGGGCGCCGATCAACAGAAGAAGGTCGGCCAGTTGTCGGGCGGCGAACGCAATCGGGTCCATCTGGCGAAGATGTTGAAGACCGGGGCGAATCTGCTGCTGCTCGACGAACCGACCAACGATCTCGATGTCGATACGTTACGGGCGCTGGAAGAGGCCTTGCTGGAGTTTGCCGGCTGTGCCGTCGTTATTAGCCATGACCGCTGGTTCCTCGACCGGATAGCGACACACATTCTTGCATTCGAGGGCGAAAGCCATGTCGAATGGTTCGAAGGCAACTATCAGGCCTATGAGGCCGACCGCCGCCGGCGCCTTGGGGCCACGGCGGGTCGGCCGCGCCGGATCCGCTACAAACCACTCGCTCGCGCCTGAGGCTGCTCGGCGAAGGCCGGTACGGGAGCGGATCCATTGGCCACGGTACCGTCTGGCGTTGAAGTTCAGGTCAATTCCAATTCGGGTATTGTCATATGAAGCCCGAATTTACCGAAAGCCGGAACGGCCGGGACTTGCCGGACAGGCAGGGTTGCAGCAAACTGCGGGTGGATCGAGGGCGAATTCCGGGAAACGGTCAGGTCATGCCGTGTCGGTTGTGTTCAGGTAGTGGCATCGAACAGGGCCGAGTGTCGTTGCCGGGCGGATATTTTCTGCGAACATTTCGCCCGATCCATATCCGGTTCGGGAAACAGGATGCTGGTAATGAATCGTCTGTTGTCACGGGTCGGCGTCCTGATCGCCATGAGCCTTCTGGTTTTCAGTTGCGCATCCGCGCCGCCGACTGATCAGGGAAATATCTGTTCGGTGCTGGAGCAGAATCCAGCTTGGTATGATTATGCGCGGGCTTCGGAGTCAACCTGGGGCACGCCTATACACATTCAGATGGCCTTCGTGCGGCATGAATCGAGTTATCGGAGTGATGCCCGACCGCCAAGAAAGTGGTTCCTGTTCATTCCATTGGGACGTCCTTCGTCAGCCAAGGGTTTTGCCCAGGCCCAGGATCCGGTCTGGTCAGAATATGAGGCCGAGCGCGGAAGCTTGTTTCGCAGCCGTTCCGACATGGAAGACGCGCTCGATTTCATTGGCTGGTACAATCACAAGACGTGGAAACATCTCAAGATCCCGAAGACCGATGCCCGACGGCTTTACCTTGCCTATCACGAGGGGCGTGGCGGTTACCGGCGAGGAACGTGGAAGAAGAAGCCGAAACTCCTCAGAACCGTTAGCCGTGTCGTCGAAACCGCTGGAACCTACAAGGCGCAGTTGGCACGATGCGCATCGCAGTTCCGCTGCGATTCATGGTATCAGGTCCGGCCGTTCTGCAGTTGAAACGTTCTGCTTTGGCGCGGGCCCTGTCGCTATGGTGTTTCGTTACCGGATCAGCCGCATTCTGCGATCCCGGCCGAACCGACCAGGAACCGAATGCTACAGCCTCGACCGTTTGG
This sequence comes from Thalassobaculaceae bacterium, assembly GCA_963422445.2. Lineage (GTDB taxonomy): Bacteria > Pseudomonadota > Alphaproteobacteria > Thalassobaculales > Thalassobaculaceae. The sequence continues at coordinate 4,165,671 of OY729512.2, read as the reverse complement.
GCTGCTGGCAAGTTGATACGCGGGTTTTGGAGAATGCCGGGCTTGTGTCTCGGACATAAGCTGCGGGTCCGGGCTTTTCGGAAGTTCGGGGTCACTTCGGCTCCTGCAGGCGCTCCAGGGTTTGCTGCATCGTGTCAAGGAGCGCAGTGACCTGCCCATTATTATTCTGGATTAGTGCGCTATACTCCTTGCGCCGAGTGATTGCAAGGCTGACACCTTCGATCGAAATATCGACGACCTTGAACGAGTCGTCCCGCGACAGCAGGCGCCAGACGAGCTTAACATCGTCACGCAGTTGGTTACCGAGATGCAACCGGGATGTGACGAAGACATATTTGTTTTTCTTTCCGATCCGACTTCCGTCGATCTTGAGTTCAAAAGCGGAATGGGCCACGAAGTGCTTGTATAGGGTGTGGAGAATAGTCTGGCGGAACAAGGTGGTATAGTGCTCTCTCTGTTCGGGAGTTGTCCGGCGTAGGTATCGTCCCAGCACGAAGCGCCCGATCCATTCCATGTCGAGATTCTCTTGGAGAATATGATCGTATCGTTGCAGGCGTTCCGTTTCTGAAAGTGCCTCGTCCCCGCCCAGCGTCAGCGCCTGATCGCTCAGTGTGGCAATGAAATGCTCGGCGCGTTTCGCTTTGTCGGCAATCGCCGCGCCACTGGCAATGCAAAAGATAACGGCAAGGACAAGACACCGCAAACTGATGGCAGGCAGCCCGAATTCGTCATTGTCTCTGCTGACCGGATGATATGTCCTTTGTCTCGGGACCGGGTATGACACCGTCGGGATCCTCCATGATGTTGAATTCGGGATCATGAAACGGGTCATCCTCGTCTTCCCCTGCGGGATCCCGGTATTGCTGATAGATCGCCCTGACCGCCGCGTAGTAATCGACTGAATCGGCTCGAAGCGAATCGATCTGATCGAAATTTTCGACCCTGCTCTCTATTCCTTGCAGGACGCTGCGCCCGATCGAGTAGGGTTCCCGAAAGTTAGAGTAGCCCAAGTAGCCGATCGGATCAATGGCTCTGTCGGCAACGTTGCCGATGCTGTCCCGAAGATTGGATGGCCCAAGGAAGGGTAGCACCAGGTAGGGACCACCCCCGACGCCGTATTCTCGCAGGGTCAATCCGATGTCCTGCGGGTAATGACGTAATCCAATCTCGCTTGCGACGTCATAGGTTCCCAACGTCACGACGTTAACCACATACCAGGCTGTGGTCGACAGCCCATCTTCTATGTTGCCTTGAAGGAAGTTACTGGCAATCGAAACCGGGGATTTGAGCCAGTACAGCAGATTACTGACGGCGTTGCGTGCCGGCATCGGAACCACTGTCCGGTAGGCGAGGGCGACAGGTCTGAACATGTACTGGTCGATCGCGTCATTCGCATGGAAAATCAGACGGTTGACCGGTTCGAGCGGATCGTGGGTATCGTCGGAGGCTATGACGGGGGTGCCCGTCACACAATTGAATGCCAGAACGCTTGCAAGAACTCCTGCCAATGGCAAGAGGGTCCGCCGACTGGATGGGAGACCGGGCATCATTCAAAATCCAGGTGTCAACGATTCCGACGCATTCCGCTGCAACATAAAGCTCCCTAACGCTGCATCGGATCTGCGTCTGCGGGAGCTTCCGACGACGCTATGCACGAGGTTGCAAAGTGTCAATGCAGAAGTTTCGTGACGTGAGTCCTGCGCGTGCAGGGCTCACGTCACGACGAGGTGTATACCGCTGGTCTCGATGACGACGGCCCTGCGCGTGCAGAGCTCACGCTTCTCGTAAGAGGACACCAGTTCGCCTTCCAGCAACGGCCCTGCGCGTGCAGAGCTCACGCTTCTCGTAAGAGGACACCAGTTCGCCTTCCAGCAACGGCTCTGCGCGTGCAGGGCTCACGCCGGAATGCGCCGCACGAGATGCTGTGTACTGATCTGAACGGATCGCATGGCGGGCAAATGCCGAATCCGGCTGCCGATCCTGGCGCATCAAGACAAGTTGCAAATCGCATCCAGAGATGGTGAGTCTTGACGGCATGCTCGGATTTCGAGTTATCGGGTGTACAGGTCATCGATTGAAAACAGTCGCCTTCGCTCGGATATGTCGAAGAACCGCGTGGCGCTTTCTTCCCAAAATACCTGCTGGAACAGACCGTCGAAAGTGTTTTTCCAAGATCTTTCTTCCGTGCCGCTATTTATCCTGGCCTTGTTCAATATCGTTTTTCAGCTTGACCAGATAATCATAGGCGGCCTTTGCCTGAAAAGACATGTCTATAAAATCGAGATAAAGCTCTTTTGTACGACGCCTTAACACCGAGGCCCAACTGGAAATATAATCCGCGTGTGTCGAGAGTTTTTCAATACCGAGATGAGCGCAGAGATACACGGACCCGAGCTCGGCCACAATTTCTTCTGTCGCGTAATGAATTCCATAATCCGAAGAGAAAGGATTTTCGGCCAGGCGATCGAGTCGCCCTTTATGACCAGTCCAATGAATAGATTCATGGCTTAACGTCGACCAATACATGGCTTCTGCAGCGGTCTCTTCGTCTTGTTGAATGAAGGCAGATCGTTTCGGCATTTCCACCAGATCGCGATCCGGTATATAGCAGGCTCTGCTTCCGCCTTCTTCAATCCGGATTTTTCGAAAATAATGCGGACCTCTCAGGCCATAAAGATCGTCTGGACCTGGCGACCAGTCGCCGACGGTTTTGAAAAATTCATCTGCCTTCTTGTAAGTTATTTCCGGAGCAGATCCGTAAACCAGTGAAAGACCGAGGGCGCGTTCAAAATCCTCGATCTGTTCTATATTATATAGATAATTGGCGCGCATCGCATACCCGGAATATCCTTTACTAGTGTCCTGATTCCAAAGTTCGTACCGTTATGATGTTGCGGCTGCAGCGGTTTCGAGGGTCCTGAGGCAGAAGCGCTTGATGGACGCCAGGATTTCATCGGCTGTCTTGTGCCAGTGGAAGGGCTTGGGGTCCTCGTTGACGGTGTCGATGTACCCGGTGATCGCCTGCTCCAGCTCGACGGTCGATCGGTGAACCCCGCGCCGGATCTGCTTCTCTGTCAGATCGGCGAAGAAGCGCTCGACTTGGTTGAGCCACGAGGCAGAGGTCGGGGTGAAGTGAACATGCCAGCGCGGTCGCCGGGCGAACCAGTCGCGGATCGTCTTCGTCTTGTGGGTCGAGTAGTTGTCCATGACGATGTGGATCTCGAGGTCGGGCGGCACGTTGGCCTCGACGTGATCCAGGAACTTGCGGAACTCCACGCTGCGGTGGCGCCGATAGCACTGTCCGATGACCTTGCCTGTGGCGACGTCAAGGGCTGCGAAGAGCGAGGTCGTGCCGTTGCGCTTGTAATCGTGAGTGCGCCGCTCGACCTGCCCCGGGCGCAGCGGCAGCAGCGGCTGGGTGCGATCGAGGGCCTGAACCTGCGATTTCTCGTCCACGCAGAGGACCATGGCATGCTGCGGCGGGTCCACGTAGAGCCCCACGATGTCGCGCGTCTTGTCCACGAAGTAGGGGTCTGCCGAGAGCTTGAAGGTCTCGCTCCTGTGCGGCTGAAGGGAAAAGGCTCGCCAGATGCGATTGACCGTCGACGGCGCATACCCCGTCGCCTGCGCCATCGAGCGCGTGCTCCATTGGGTCGCGTCACGAGGCTTCTCCTCAAGCGTCTTGCGCACCACCTCGGCCACGGCGTCGTCATCGATGCGCCGGGGACGGCCGGAGCGCGGCTCGTCGTCAAGCCCGTCAAGACGATGCTCTGCGAAGCGATTGCGCCACTTCCTGGCGGTCTGGCTGGTCACGCCCAGCACGCTCCCAATCTGCACATTGGTAAGCCCTTCGGCCGCCAGCAGCACGATGTGCGCCCGATCGGACAGGCCTCGCCAGACTTTGCGCCCGCGCGCCAGCCGCTCAAGCTCGTTGCGCTCGTCCGCGCTCAGCTTGATCTCCACCGAAAGTCGCATCACCATGCCCCCCGAATCGACACCACCCCCTTAACAATACGAACTTTGCGTACAGGACACTAGCCGCAAACATTGAAATCACAAAAGCAGGAGATTCACCAGATTTCGGTTTTGCATCAAGGTTTCCGATTCGCTCGGGAGTAATCCAGAAGTTTGTTTTAAATCCACGGGAATTTCTTATCATATTCAAAATCATCATGTTAAACGGAAGAGAGTATGATTTATCGGGAGATCCGATATTTTTGGGGATATCGTTAATGGTGTAACGTTTCGCTCCCATGATCAATGTGCAGTCCGTACCGGACCAGGGCATGACCCATGGAGGCCGCCCTTTTTCCATGGATTTAATGATCTCATCGGTGATCGCGTTCAGCTGATGAGGGCTCAGAGACGCTGTTTTCTCCTTACCGGGAATAGCCATCGAACATTCCTCCTCGATTATGAAACGAAAATACCGCTTATGCAGATGGTTCCGGTTCTATCAACATGCTGCAGGTAAGGGGTTGTGCATTGGTGGCGAGGCGGAAGAGCGAGTGGAAAGCATCGTGGCGGGTTTTGCGGCGGTTGAAGCGAAAGACGAACTCATCAAGATAGGCTTGCAGATGCTTGCGGCGCAGCCCGTGGTAGACGCCTTGCGCCCATCCTTTGAGGTTGGAGAAGACTTGGTGGATCCACGGCAGGACGAGGTGAGCGGCGGTCTTCCCGACGACATGGACATTGTGGCGATCGGCGGGGACCGCAGCGTAGCCGGACCAGCCGTCGGTTTTCGCGATGGCGTCGGGATCGGTGGCGGTTTCGACGAAGTGTCCGAGGTCGGCGGCGCCGTAGGAGGAGATTTCGGCCAGCCGCAGGCGGCCTGGGATGTTTCCGTCCCCGAGTTCGATGGCGCCGACGATGAGCATCTTGCCGTCGTGGCTGCGTCCTTGCCCTCCGGTGGGAGGATCGTCTTTGGTCCGGAATGGAAGGCTGGCCTCGTCGATGTCCACCAGGCCCGACAACGGGTTGCGCTCGGGCTCGACCATGCTGGCGCGCAGCTTGTGGGCGAGCAGCCAGGCGCTGCGGTAAGAGCCGATAGCGAGCTGTTTCTGGAGCTGCAAGGCAGAGATGCCGTTGGAGTGGGTCGCCATCAGGTCGGCGGCCCAGAACCAGACGGTGAGCGGCAGCTTGCTGGCGTGCAGGATCGTCCCGGCCGTCACCGAGGTCTGCCGGCGGCAGCCGGTGCACGCGAAGGTGTGTGCTTTTCTGCGCAGCGCCCATCCCTTTTCATGGCCGCACCTGGGACAGACGAAGCCGTCCGGCCAGCGCATTTCGATCAGCCAGGCGGCGCAAGCGTCATCGTCCGGGACCATGTGCTGGAAGGCGAGGAGGCTGTCGGGGACCTGTTTCATGTGGTGGCTCCGTCGGCAGGAACGTATCGGGAGCATTCTACCCGCTCCCCCGCCCTAACCTCAACCTCAACATCTGGTGGCAAACTCTCGCGACCGGAACCATCTGCATAAGCGGTACGAAAATATTATGGTTGTCGTGTCACGCTTGAGTCTGTCGTTTTGCAATTCATTCAATGCTTGAGAGACAGTCTGGCTAGGTTATTTACTTGGTCTTGTCGACTGTATGGATCAGTTAAAGAATGTGTACGAGCGTGATGTTCGATTTGCGAGCCGTTGGCTCTGGAACGTGCAGAAAGCGAAAACAATTCCCTTCATCTTGCCGGATCATACCCATAGTCACCACGCGCCGCGAGTGATCGATTGCGGGTTTCGGGAGGCGCCAAGATGGGCCGGAACCAGGCCCGCGGCAGTCCACGGCCATGGTCCCTGTTTATCGGATGCATCATCAGGTGGCGGTCTGGTAATATGTTCCCTTGCCCGCGCGTGGCGCGATGCCGTTGGCGCCCTTGTGGAGATAGACGCCGGGCACCATCGGGCGCCCGTCTTCGCGTAACCAGATGCGGAGCAGGTAACGTTTCCGCGCCGGATCGTCCGCGTCTTCGAACGCCGTGCGGGTATGCAGCAAGTGGCAGTTGTTGGTCAGCGCGAAATCACCTGGTTCCAGGCGAAAATCCAGCCTCACCTCCGGACGGTTGCAGACGCTGTCCATGTAGTCCAGCGCCTCGTATTCCCGGTCGCTCAACGTGACATGGCCTTCCTCGGCTGCGAGATCGATATAGCCGCGAATATAGATGACATTCGCCACTCCGCTGGTCACGGAATAGATCGGGATGCGTTCCATCGTAACCAGAGGATCCCCAGGCGCCTGTTCGCCAAACCGGTGATGGAAGAATCCGTCGTAGAGGCACGACAGCAAATCTGGCCGTTCCTCGAGAATGATATTGTGGATCGCCAATGCGCTGGCATAGCCGCTGATCCCTCCGGTGATCGCTGGCCGCACGCACAGCATTCCGATATGGTCGCAGCGATCGGTATGAAGATTCAGTTCCTGGCTGCTGCGATACGCTCGCTCGCGCCGGTCCTTGTCTCCGACATTCACCACTTCACCGACCAGGTCGCCGAGGGCACTCTGGGAGACCGGGCGCCCGAAATGGCAACCGATGCCAAGTGCAAGCAATTGCAGATCGGATGCCCGGTATCGCTCGACTGGCAGTCCCCGTAATAGCACGATCCCGCGTCCAGTCCGCAGCTCTGTCTTCCATGCGTCGACATCCGCTGCGATCTCCGAAAGCGGAAACGTCTCCGGAGTCATTGCCGAATGGCTGTGTCCGGCAGTCTTTGCCTGTGCCAGAGCGTCATCGAACGCGGCGATATGGGCGGGTGCGAGGTCGATTGCGACGTCGTCGGGTGAACTGACGTCCGCTGTCGTCCAGGCCGCGGGATGATCGAACGGGAGAAACCGGCTCTTGGTCATGATGGTTACACTAGGGTCGGAGGGTCTGTCGCGGCGACGCCGCGACGATCAGGTCAATGTAATCGCGTTCGTCAGTATCGCACCGCGTGAAGCCATGAAATAAAGCCCCATATAACCGGTCGCGGCGGCTGGATGTGCCAGCGTTTCCGGTAATCCAAGCTCTCGTGCTGTCGCTCGCGGCAGATCATATGTGGAACACCCGGGAATATGAATCACGACATCGCGCAATCCCGGCATCAGGTCATGATTGCGCGCGGACAGTAAGGTCAGAACGAAGTCCATGACACAGATATCGGTGCAGATGCCGACCACAAGCAAGGTACTCAGCCGGTTAGCCCGAACCCAGTCGACCACAGAATTGGTTCCATCGGTCTGGATCGCCCCGATAAAACCGTTGATGCAGTCCTTGCGTATCAGGGTCGTGTTGGCATCGGTTTCGAGCCAGGAGAGGTCCGGGACCAGATCCTCTTCGCCGGTACCGCGTTCGCAATGCGGAGGGTAGGGGGGTTCCGCCTTGCCGGGTTCGTGGGTGTCGAGGAACGCGAGAATTTTCCAGGTCCGTTCGGTGAAGGCGCGTGCCAGGACATCGGTTTCACTGACCATTCGTGCAACTGCGTCGTCATGGATAGGGGGAGCGAGATTGCCGGCTCCGACCGTTGCAAAGCCATTGACTTCGTCAACGATCACAAGGCCGACCGGGTCGTGTCCGAGGATAATCGGGCCGGGCGCGATCGGCATTGCGCTCTGCAACGCCGAGATCAGGGCGTCTGGGGGCGTGTCGGATGTCATTGCGGTTTCCGGGTTGAGTCCAAGCGTTGCAGCCAATGTCCGGATCGTCTTCTGACAATATGGATCGTGAGTGACCGCGGGTTCAAGACAATTCAACGAATGCCGATTCGCGGATCGGGTCGCGCGGCCGTCGGCACGGGCGAGACACTGGTCCCGGTCGACAGGCACGCATTCTCCAGCAATCGCATGACGCGTGATGTTTCGCGGGCCGGGTCATGGCGGCTCCTGTCGGCAATACCGCCGATACGCCGGTCCGACGATCAACGGCAGAAGATAGATCGGGAACTGGATGACGGCCAGGAACAGCACCAGGTCGTTGCCGAGGCTGTCGCCGGCAACCGGCAACATGATCGAAATGTTCCGATTGCCTGCAGCGAGGGCAATCGCGCCACCAGTGCGCCGCTTGAATAGGTGGAACAACGGAACGGTCATGATCTGAAGCCCGATGCTCGCGACGAATGTCGCGGCAATGAAGAGCGGAATACGATCGGGCGTGGTCGCCATGGCCGTGTGAAACCCGCCCATGATCGATATTGCGAACAGGGACAGGAGCACTACCAGGACGCCATCAGCGAAGCGGCTATGCCGTTCGGCCTGATGGTGGCCAACCAGGCATCGCAGCCCCTGTCCCGCGATCAGGCAGAACGATACGAGTGTCAGGAGCCGGAACAGGAGGGTGATCGTTTCGAACGGCAGGAAGTCGGCAAGCAGGAAAGAAAGCAGGAGCGGCAGGCTAACTGTGAAGACCAGCGCCGCGCCGATCAGAACGACCAATGCGACGGCGCCATTGAGGCCGAATAGAAGTGCCAGTCCCGGTATCGACACCAGGGGAGGGCAGGCGCTCCAGGTTACCGTGACCGCCAAAAGCCCGGGTGGCAGTTCGACCAGTGTTCCAATCGCATAAACCAGAAACGGAATCAGCAGCAGGATCCAGGCGATGCCGCAGATCAAGGCGACGGGGTATCTCAGCTGCCGCAGGATCGCACGCGGGTCGAGCCGGTAGATTGAGGTGGTGAATAATATCACCACGAGGGGTTCTGCGAGCGGACGCGCCAGATGCGACAACGGCGGAACCATGATCCCGATTACAAGACCCAAAGGCAGAAGTAAACCGCCATGGCGTCCGATCCATGTGAGGGTGGCGTAAAGTCGCATGGGTACTCCAGCCGGGCCGGGTCAAAACAGGTCAGGGTCTTTGCGAGGGAGACATGTCTTGCTATGGTCCGCGCATGTGTGAACCCGCCCCATTCTCCGCCTGCCGCTTGAGCGTTCCACGGGAGTGGATCGACTACAACGGCCATCTGAACGTTGGTTACTATGCCGTGGCCTTCGACAAGGCGACGGACATTTTGCTTGATCATCTGGGTCTCGGTGAAACCTATCGCCACCAGACGGGATTTTCGATGTTCATCGTCGAGTCGCATACGACGTATCTGCGTGAAGTGTCGGACGGGGCGTCTTTGCGCTTCGAGACCCGGGTTCTCGATACGGATTCCAAACGGGTTCACATTTTCCACGAGATGCATCATGACACCGAAAAATATCTCGCAGCGACATCAGAAATGATGGCGCTGCATATCGATCTCAGAGTCCGCCAGGCCGAGGTGTTTCCCGATGACCGGCAGACGGCGATTGCCAGACTGGCTGAAGCTGGTTGCGGTCTGGCTTGGCCAGAACAATGTGGCCGGACGATCGGTATTCGACGCTCGTCGGTCTGAACACGAACGGCTGTCGGTTGCCGGACAATTGTCCCGTCGGTTCGGCCGATTATGATGACGGCCGGATCAGGTATCGTACCCGCGACGAAACAGGGAGAGCTTGGTGAATACGATGTCCGACCCCGGGGTCCCGTCGGATGCAGACCGAACGGCAGACAACGCGCCGATCGAACACTATCTGTCCGAACTGAACCCGATGCAGCGCGAGGCTGCCGAAACGCTCGACGGGCCGGTTCTGGTGCTTGCTGGAGCCGGCACCGGCAAGACCCGGGCCTTGACTACGCGACTGGCCAATCTGCTTGCGAGCGATGCGGCGAGACCTTGGTCCGTGCTCGCCGTCACCTTTACCAACAGGGCGGCACAGGAAATGCGCGCACGGGTTGCCGCCATGACCGGCGATGCGGTCGAGCAGATTTGGCTCGGTACGTTCCATGCGATGGGTGCGCGGATGCTGCGGAGTAACGCGGATTGCGTCGGATTGAAGTCGAATTTCACGATTCTTGACGCCGACGACCAGGTTCGGCTGGTGAAGCAGGTCACGGACGGGATGGATTTCGACCCGAAAATGTGGCCGGCCCGGTATCTGAACGGCGTGATTCAACGCTGGAAAGACCGTGCCTTGCGGCCGGATGACATCTCGGAAGACGATCCTGATTTTCATTCGGCCAACAAGCAGATGAAGGACATCTACAAGCTCTATCAGGAACGTTTGCGGACTCTGAATGCGGCCGATTTTGGCGATCTGCTCCTGCATTGTCTGATATTGCTTCGCGACTATCCCGAGATCCTTCAACGTTATCATCGGCGTTTCAGCCACATTCTTGTTGACGAATACCAGGATACCAATGTTGTTCAGTATCTCTGGCTTCGCCTGCTGGCGCAGGAACATCGAAACATTTGCTGCGTCGGTGATGACGATCAGTCGATTTATGGCTGGCGGGGCGCGGAAGTGCGGAACATCCTCAAATTCGAGTCGGATTTTCCCGGCGCGGCGGTGATCCGGCTGGAGCAGAATTACCGGTCGACATCACGGGTGCTGGCGACCGCCTCTGGACTGATCGCCCACAACAAGGGGCGGCTTGGCAAGACCCTGTGGACTGATGGCAATCTTGGCGAAAAGATTATCCTTCGTGCCACCTATGATGGACGGGACGAGGCGCGTAAGATTGTGGATCAGATTGAACGGCGTTCGCGGGAAAATGTGCCGTTGCGTGAAATAGCGGTGTTGGTTCGGACTGGCGCCCAGACGCGGGAGATTGAAGAGAGTTTTCTGGACCGGGCAATCCCGTATCAACTGATTGGTGGTGCCCGCTTTTATGAACGGATGGAGATTCGCGACGCCATTGCTTATCTCCGGGTCTTGCATCAGCCTGAAGACGATCTTGCGCTGGAACGGATTATCAACAAGCCTCGACGCGGGATCGGTCGAGCAAGCCTGCAACCGTTGCAACGGTACGTCAGGACCGAGACTGTGTCGCTCTGGACGGCAATGACAAGATTGCTTGAGACCGATCAGTTGCGTTCGGCTGCGCGCCGGGCTCTTGCCGGCATGATTGGTGATTTCAACCGCTGGCGCAAGCTTGAACCGAACAGGACGACGGCGGGGCTGGTTCGTCTTGTTCTCGAGGAATCGGGTTACATAGCGATGCTTGAGGCCGACAGGAGCCCCGAAGCGCCCGGCCGGCTCGAAAATCTTGAAGAACTAATCAATGCCGCGGGTGAATTCGAAAGTGCCGGCGCGTTTTTGGAGCATGTCAGTCTGGTAATGGAGAATACCGATTCGGGAGTGTCCGATCAAGTCAGCATCATGACCATGCATGCGGCCAAGGGCCTTGAATTCGATATCGTTTTCCTGCCGGGATGGGAAGACGGCCTGTTTCCGAACAGCAGGGCGATCGATGAGGACGAGATCAATGGCCTTGAGGAAGAACGACGACTCGCCTATGTCGCGCTGACCCGGGCGCGGCGGATCGTGGAAGTCAGCTTTGCAGCGACACGTTTTTATTACACCGGGCATCGTCATGCGTTCCCGTCAAGGTTTGTCGTCGAACTTCCTGCGAAACATATCAAACCGGTCGACGTCCCGCGACGTCTGTGGGACATGATGCTGAGACAGAGCGAGCTGAAGCCGGATCTCGATCCGGCTGCGGTTCCGATAGCGGCGGCCCCCCGGTCGCAACCTCGTTACCAGCGCCGAGACGGGATCCTGCCAGGCAACAGGCCGACACCGGGTGCGGGTGAGCCTGCGGCGGATTTTGCTGTGGGCGACCGGGTTTTTCATCAGAAACTCGGTATGGGAACGGTAACGCTCGTGGACGGTACTGTTCTCAGTATCACATTCGATCACGCTGGCCCGAAACGGGTGGTTGCCAGCTTCGTCGCCCGACCATGACACCGTTGTGGCAGGTTTCGATTGCGCTGCCACGTCTTGCGGCAATTGTCGCAGGTGAGGCGCTGGAGGCATTTGCCGTCAGCGTCTCGGTTTTCGAGGATGAGGAGGAGGAGAACCGGGACTGGTCGGTTGTGGCGTTCGTCGACAGGTATCCAGACCATGCGCTGATCGCTGCGGTGGTTGAGCGATCAGCGCGGGTTGCCGGTGCTGCCGCGCCAGACATTGATATCACTCGTTGTCCGGATATTGATTGGTTGGCTCGTAACCGCGATTCATTTCCTGTCCGGCGTTACGGCCGTTTCGTGGTGCACGGATCGCATGACCCGGTGCCTTGCTCGGTTGCGGGGTTCACCATTCAGCTCGATCCGGGGCGGGCTTTCGGCTCCGGCACGCATGGTAGTACGCGTGGCTGTCTCGCGGCATTGGAGCAGTTGTCACGGCGAATCGCGCCAAGGCATATTCTTGATCTTGGCTGCGGTTCGGGAATCCTCTCGATCGCAGCGGCGCGGTTGTGGCGCCGCGCTTCGATTCTTGCCACGGATATTGATGTTCAGGCTGTATTGACGGCGCGCGAAAACGCCAGGATCAACTGTGTTTCGACACGATTGCGGTTTCAGCGTGTTGATGGTTATCCACGAACACCATCCTGCGGTAACCGAGGGCAGCGTCTGGTTATCGCGAACATTCTTGCCGAACCCTTGACCGCCATGGTTACACAATCAGCGCATTGGCTGCGTGGTGGTGGCCATGTGATTTTGAGCGGCCTGCTTGACTATCAGGCGCTAGGTGTTGAGCGAGCCTACATCGCACACGGTTTTCTGCCTTGTTGCCGAATCAGGGTTGAGGGTTGGACGACCCTGGTTTTCCGCCATCCACGGAAAGGGCGTTGCGCCGGGTCGACAGATGCCAACTGCCGGCGCACTGCAGCCAGATAAGCGCGGCGGTTACATCCAAGGCGCCTGGAGGACGAGTCCGTTCCTGCGAACCGAGACCGGATCAAGACCGATATCCCGCAGCATCCGCTCGTCCATCGCTGCAAGCGCGCGCTGGGTGGCAACGCTGCGGCACCAGTCGGTGACCCTGTTTGCGATGGCCGCGCAACCCTTGCCGATCAGCTTTGCGATATAGGCGCTTCGCGCGGCCCGGCTATCGGCGACCATGCGAAGGATTTCCGCATCGGTCGGATATCTGGCTGCGGACCTGTCAGATGCGGTCCGGAGAAACGGATCACCGACGAAAGCGACGGTGCCGATTTCGACATCATGCACGTTTCTCATTTTGTATATCTCCTTGCAGGTCACGGCCGGGGTGTGCGGTCCCCGACCGGAAAATGACGATGACGGGGATATTGGTTGGCCCCGCGCCACGAGTAGCGGTTGTTTCTCAAGGCAGTGTTGCGCCTATTGCATGACGGATGCCGGTCGATTGATCCAGGATCGGCCGGGATGGTGCCATTTGCGCTGCCGCGCCGCGGAAAACCTGCAATTCCGCTGTCCGGACTGGTTGCCGGCGACGATCGCAATCGGTTCCGGGATGGGAGATGCGCATTGCGGCTGAACCAGATTTGCGTTTCTGGCATGACGGACGACCGGACTTGCCGTCTGCCGTCTGCTTGTCCTATCGTCGCGGCGCCTCGGGGAAGGGAACACGCGGATGGGCAAATATGCGATTGCTGACGATGGACTTGCCGCAGACTTGTCAGTTCGCTTGCGGGATGCCGGCGCGGCATACGAGCCTGGTGCTCTGATCGACCTGATTGACGGCGTGAATGCCTCTCCGCTCGATGACTCCGATAACAGCTGGATCGCACTTTTCGACGTGACGCTCGACGACTCGATACAGGCCGGGTTGAAGATGTTACGGGCTGACAGGCGCAAAAGGACGACAGCAACGTCCGAGGATGATGCGGCGGCGCGTCTGACGGCGTTACGAAAGGTCCTGAAGCAATGCGGGGTTGACGGGTTGATCTTGCCGCGGGCCGACGAGCATCAGGGTGAATTCCTTCCGCGCCGTGCCGAGCGTCTGGCCTGGCTCACAGGTTTCGACGGATCGAACGGCGTGGCTATTATCCTGGCCGACAAGGCAGTCGTGTTCACGGATGGCCGTTATACACTGCAAATTCGCCAACAGGTCGACGATTCACTCTACGAGATCCGGCATATCACTGAGGAGCCGCCGGCCGCATGGATTGCGGACATTCTCGGGATCGGGCAGAAACTTGCATACGATCCGTGGCTGCATACCAGCGACAGTGTAAAAAACCTGCAAGACGCTGTCGACAAGGCCGGAGCCTCGCTGGTTGCACTCGACGAAAACCCGATTGATGGACTCTGGCAGACCCGGCCTCCGGCGCCATTGACGCCGGTCGTTCCGCATGATGCCCGATATGCCGGTGTCTCCGCATCGGAGAAAAGACTCCGTATTGCCGAGACAATCACGAAAGACGGTCACGATGTCGTTGTTCTATCATCGCCCGAGTCGATTGCCTGGCTGTTCAATATTCGCGGTCGTGATGTTCCATGCACTCCGTTGCCGCTGTCTTTCGCCATTCTTGATCGTGACGCAAATGCGACGCTGTTTGTTGACGAGCGAAAACTGGGTCGCGTGACCCGTGAGCATCTCGGCAACGCGGTGACCATTCGGCCTCCGACCGAACTCGGCCCTGCAATTGATGCGCATGTCGTAGCGGAGCGGACGATCCGTATTGATCCATCGTCGGCGCCGGTCTGGATCCGTGGCCGGATTCAGACGGCAGGAGGTGTGGCGATTGACGGCGTCGATCCTGTGGCCATCCCGCGAGCCTGCAAGAATTCCGTTGAACTCGCAGGGGCTCGGGCAGCACACGAACGTGACGGCGCCGCGTATGCACGGTTCTTGCACTGGTTTACCACGGTGGCGCCGTCAGGCACGGTCAACGAGATGACAGCGGCTGGGCGGTTGCGCGCGTTTCGGGCCGAAGAGCCATTGTTCAAGGGATTGAGTTTCGAGACCATATCGGGTGCTGGCCCGAACGGTGCGATCGTGCATTACCGCACCTCGCCCGAGACCAACCGGACGATCCGGCCGGACGAACTGTATCTTATTGATTCCGGCGCCCAGTATCTCGACGGAACGACCGATATCACCCGTACGATTGCGGTCGGCGACCCCGGCGGCGAGGCGCGCGACCGCTTTACCCGGGTTCTCAAGGGTCATATCGCGATTTCGACTGCGCGTTTCCCGGCCGGTTCTCCCGGATCCCGCCTCGATTCCCTGGCGCGAGCCCCGCTCTGGCAGGCCGGGCTGGATTTCGATCACGGGACCGGACATGGCGTCGGATCCTATCTCGGGGTCCATGAGGGACCGCAGAACATATCGTGGCGGGGAACTGCGCCGCTGGAGCCGGGCATGATCATTTCGAACGAACCGGGTTACTATAAAGAGGGGTCTTACGGCATCCGGATCGAAAACCTGCTGATCGTCATCGAGCAGACCATTCCAGGCGGCGAAAGGTCGATGCTGGGGTTCGAGGTTCTAAGCTTGGCGCCGATCGACCGCAGCATGATCGAACTGTCCCTGCTCACCGGTGTCGAATTGAAATGGCTGAACGACTATCATGCGAACGTTTACGCCACTCTTGCGCCGATGCTTGAAGACGATGTTTCGGCTTGGCTTGCCCATGCAACTGCCGAACTCGGCTGACCCGACATTTCAATCACGGGAAGATTTCCATGGACTACAAGACAATCACATACTCAGTCGAGGACGGCTTGGCGCGACTCACGCTCGACCGTCCGGAAGCCGGGAATACGATCAACCGGGAGTTCGTCTACGAGTTCCTGGATGCGACATTGCGAACGACAACGGATCCCGCAGCGCGCTGCGTGTTGATGTCGGCGAACGGCCCGGTCTTCGGTTTCGGTGGGGATCTCAAGTTCTTCGCATCTGAAATGCACAAGATCGAAAACACGCTGACCGAACTGACGGCAATCCTGCATCAGGGTATCCAGCGTCTGCATCATGGCAAGGCTCCGGTCATCATGGCGATCAACGGTATGGCTGCTGGCGGCGGTTTCAGCCTCGCCCTGTTCGCCGATATCGTTCTTGCGGCACGGTCGGCAAAATTCACTATGGCCTACACCAACGCCGGATTGTCGCCGGATGGCAGTTCGTCCTACTTCCTGCCGCGTCTGGTCGGTTTGCGGCGGGCACAGGAGTTAATGCTGACCAATCGGACATTGAGCGCGGACGAGGCCTGTGCGTGGGGTATCGTGACACGGGTTGTCGCTGATGACGACCTCATGACCGAAGCTGAAACGCTTGGCCGCCGGCTGGCCGCCGGCCCGACTCGTGCCTATGGTGCCGTGAAAAAACTGTTGTCGAGGACGTTTGAGCAATCGCTTGAGGTCCAGCTGGAAGAAGAATCGCGGCTCATTGCCGCCATGGCCAATTCCACCGACGGGCGGGAAGGGCTTGAGGCATTCGGCAACAAACGCAAGCCGGTTTTCAGGGGTGAGTAACGCGATGACGGACATTTCCGCCGCTGAGCCGGCCAAACGCTTTGTCGAGGTCAAGGGCAAGCGTATGGCTTACGTCGAAGTCGGAATCGGCGATCCGATCCTGTTCTTGCATGGCAACCCGACATCCTCCTATCTGTGGCGCAACATCATGCCGCATGTCGAAGGGCAGGGCCGTTGCATCGCGCCGGATCTGATCGGAATGGGCGATTCCGACAAACTGGAGAGTTCCGGGCCGGATCGTTACACATTCGTCGAGCATCGCGAATATGTCGACGGGTTTATCGAGGCTTGCGGTATTGCCGACAGGGTCACTCTGGTGGTTCATGACTGGGGTTCGGCACTG
This sequence comes from Thalassobaculaceae bacterium, assembly GCA_963422445.2. Classification (GTDB taxonomy): domain Bacteria; phylum Pseudomonadota; class Alphaproteobacteria; order Thalassobaculales; family Thalassobaculaceae. Next base: position 4,149,093 of record OY729512.2, on the reverse strand, counting down.
GGTTTCGACCGGGCCTGCCGTCATCCGGAGCGAATCAGGGGTATCGCCTATATGGAGGCAGTAGTTCAGCCCATGGCATGGGATGATTTCAACCAGCAGGCGCGTCCGGTTTTCGAAGGCTTCCGTTCGCCGCAGGGCGAGTCGATGGTTCTTGAAAAGAATGTTTTCGTCGAACGGGTTCTGCCCGGCTCGGTCCTGCGCGGATTGACGGATGCGGAAATGGCCGTTTACCGCCGCCCGTTTGCCGAGCCGGGGGAGGGGCGCCGTCCAACCCTGACTTGGCCACGTCAGATTCCGCTTGGCGGCGAACCTGCCGATGTCGCCGAGATCGTTACTGCCTATGGTCAGTGGCTGGCCGGTGCGTCGGTTCCCAAGCTGTTCATCAATGCCGACCCCGGCGCGATCCTGATCGGACCCCAACGTGAATTCTGCCGATCCTGGCCGAACCAGCGTGAAGTGACAGTGCGCGGCAGTCATTTCATCCAGGAAGACTCACCGCATGACATCGGAATGGCGATTTCCGATTGGTTGGCAGCGCTCGAATAGTTGACGCGTCGCGGGCGCGGATGGAGCGTCAACACCTATGGCCCGCCCGGCAAGAACCATACGCGTGCCGGTTGTGGATGGTGGCCGAGACAGTTTGTCTTCATCGAGACAACCGTGTTGACGAGGGTGTCATCGTCATTCGTCATTCGATGCCAGTCCGGGGTTCGAGCCAAGAGTATCTTTTCGTAGTCTGCACGACGCTTCGTGTCAACATCGCCAGGGGCGTCGTTCGTGGCCCATTGCTTTGGCAATCGGATCATGGTCCGAGTGTCAATGAGTGAATCGGCAAGTGGATAGTCTTGCAATACATCCGTGGGGTCCTGGTATCCGTTGTTCATCAAAACCTTGAGATAAGGTCGTGCTGCGCCTCGCTTTTGCCATCGACAATCTGTCCAGTCGGGTCGGCGTGATTGCCGCTGCCCTTGTGGCGCCGTTGGGCCTCATCATGACTTATGAGGCACTGGCCCGTTTTATTCTCAATCTGCCCACCTTCTGGGCTTACGAACTGTCCTACATGATAACCGGTGCCCATTTTGCGCTGGGGATGGCTCTGGTCACCCGCCGCAATGCACATATCCGGATCGATTTCATCTACGCCCGGCTCCCGCCGCACATCCGCGATCTGTTCGATTTCCTGGTTCTGTTCTGTACCGTGACCCCGGTTGTCGCCTGGATCGCCTGGGGATGGGTCGATTACGCTGCGGCGGCCTATCGGCTGGGCGAACGCTCAGGTGAGTCCGGATGGAATCCCCTGATCTGGCCGGTGCGCTTCGCGGTTGCTGCCGGTGTGGTTCTGTTTGCCCTGCAGCTCTTCGCGGAAACCATCAAGACCGGCGCGCGGATCCTGAATCACTACCAAGGCCCGGAGCGTTGACCGATGGCCATCGCGGCGTTGATGTTCCCGGTGCTCCTGACCCTGATTTTCCTGGGCACGCCTATTGCCTTTGCATTGATGTCGACGGCATTTGTCTTCGGCCTGATGCGGTTCGGCGACAATGCGATCAATGTCTTTCTCTACAAGGTTGACGACATCGCTGGGGCATCGGTGCTGGCCGCGGTTCCGCTGTTCATCTTCATGGGCGCAATGCTGGAGAAATCGGGAACCGCCGAACGGTTGTTCGAGGCGATTCATCTCTGGACCCGCCGCTTGCCAGGCGGGCTTGCGGTCGGTACCATCGCCATGTGCGTTGTCTTTGCCGCCTGCAGCGGTGTCATCGGCGCGACAGAGACCGTTGTCGGCTTGCTCGCGACACCAGTCATGCTCCGTCACAACTACAACAAAGGGTTGATTTCTGGCACGATCACCGCTGGCGGATCTCTCGGAGCGATCATCCCGCCGTCGGTGATCGTCATCATCCTCGCGGTGATCGCGGAATTGCCGCTTGGCGACATGTTTATCGGGATGCTGATTCCGGGGCTGTTGATGGCGGCGCTGTACATCGTCTACATCATTCTGCGCTGCAGCCTGGATCCAGAGGCCGGACCGCGCATGGCCGATGCGGGACCGCTGCTGTCATTCACGGAAAAACTGCGCTTTACGGGTATAGCCCTGTTTCCGCCGTTGCTGCTCATTGTTGCGGTGCTCGGAAGCATCATGGCCGGCGTCGCCGTGCCGACCGAGGCCGCGGCCGTCGGTGCGGTTGCGACCACGATATTGACATTATGCTACGGAAACTTCAGCTGGCCGGTCATGTGCGAGGCGATGGTACGGACGCTCGTGATCACGGCGATGATCCTCACCATTGTCCTTGGAGGTACGATGTTTGCGAGCGTGTTCCTTGCCTCGGGAGGCTTCGACGCGGTTCGCACCATCATGGCTTATTGGGCATTGGGGCCCTGGGGCACGCTGATTCTGGTTTTGACTCTAGTTTTTTTCGCTGGCTTCGTGCTTGACGGTCTTTCGATCATTCTCATTGTCGTGCCAATCGGGTTGCCCTTGATCCGGAGCGCTGGCTTCGACCCGGTCTGGTTCGCCGTCCTGTTCCTCGTGATCAAGCAGACCAGCTATCTGACGCCGCCGATGGCCGGGGCAATCTTCTATTTTCGGGCGATTGCACCGTCGGAGATCACGCTCGCGCACATGTATCGAGGCGTCATTCCGTTCATCCTGCTCGATCTTGCCGTCCTTGCCCTCGTCATGGCGTTTCCGGGGTTGGCGCTCTGGTTGCCGGCACAGCTTCTCGGTTGAACCGGGAGACTTTCATGCACGGCACCAACTGTTCTGACGAGGCGCGGAACTCCATCCAGATCGCCGCCGCGTCCATAACCAGGAATATTGGCCGAATCTCCTGGCTCAAGTTGGCACTTTGTGGCTCGAAGTTCCCCATAATTAATTGATTTTGAATAAAAACAATTTTCGATCCAGCGCACATGGCTCCACATTTTGACGATTTTGTTGTTCTGGCATCCGTGTTCTCCAGCGGTGCAGTTGTGGCTCCACACCCGCAGCGTGGGCGATCCGCACGACTTCGGTGGGGAGTCGCATGTCCTGCCGGTTGACGATTGTCGATCCATCAGTTTGGCAGATCGTGGTGGTGATGCGCAGCCTGGTGCGGAGGCGATTGCGGATCGACTCCCGGCTGAGGGTTATGCTGGCGGTCTTGAGGTGGGCGGATCAGGGGCACGGCGTGAAAGGCGAGGACCGCGAGGAACAGGTGCGCCGCGATGCGGTCGTCTTTATGATAGCAGATCGTACGCAGGCCGAACTCCGATTTGAGAGACCGGACGGTGGTCTCGACTTCGGTCGATATTCACAATGTCTGCGGTAAGGTTTCGGCGTCCCGGTCGGTATGGCTAGTGGATTGATTCCAACGTTTGGAACCCTCTTTTTCTTGCGGCGATGATGGTATCGGGATCGGCGGTCCAGACGAAGGGCCTGGCTTCGGTGGTGTTGTGGTCGTCGATGACGCGGCGGATGGCGTCCTGGAGTTCGCGTACGGAGCGGAAGACGCCGTATTTGAGACGGCGTCGTGTCCGCTTGGCGAAGACGCCTTCGAACGCGTTCAGCCACGCGCTCGAGGTGGGGGTGACGTGGAAGGTCCAGCGCGGATGGCGTGCGAGCCAGACCTGGACGTCCTTGTGCTTGTGAGTGGCGTCGTTGTCGAAGATGGCATGGACCGGAGCGCCGGCGGGTATCGTGCGCGCGATGCGGTTGAGGCATCTCGGGAACTCCTGGTGGCGATGCCGACTGGTGTGCTGGCCGATGACCGTGCCGTCGAGCACGGTCAGGGCGGCAAACAGCGTCGTCGTGCCGTTGCGCTTGGAATCATGTGTCATGGTGGCGCCGCGGCCTTTCTTCAGCGGCAGGCCGGGCTGTGTGCGGTCGCGGGCCTGACTGTGCGACCTGTCATCGATCGACAGCACGACCGCGTGAGCCGGCGGCGCAACGGAGAGGCCGACGATGTCGGTCAGCGTCTCGAGGCAGGCGGGATCGTTCGAAAGCGTGAACTGCCGCCAGCGGTGCGGCATCAGGCATGCGCCTGCCAGACCGCCCAGACCCTCGAAGCGGCAACCCCCACAGCCTTCGCCATCGCCCGCAGCGTCCAGTGGGTCGCCGCGTGAGGCGGCGAGGTGTGGGTCAACTCGACGATCTTCGCCACCGGCTCAGGAGCCAGAGGCGTCTTGCCCGGCGGACGCGTCTTGTCCCGCAGAAGTCCGTCCACATCTTCTTCCATAGAAGCGGTCCTGCCAGCGCCAGACACTGTTCTTCGCCTTGCCGGTCTCTCTCATGATGGCCATCCTGCCGAGCCCATCGTCGCTCAGAAGAACGATGCGCGCCCGCCAGACGTGCTTCTGCGGGCTCTTCGGGTCCGGGACAACCGTTTCAAAGCGATGCCGGTCGCCTGAAGTGAGCGTGAATGAAACACCAGGGCGCATCTTGCAGACCTCCATGATCGACAAATCAGAAGAACATAATAACGGATATACTTGTAACGATCTATCCACTAGTGTAGGTCGTGTTGACGAATGATCGAAGCATAATCCATGCTGAGACAACGTGAACAAACGCGAGGACCGTCCGAGCGAGCTTGTCATAGCGTGTGGCAATGCGACGGAATTGTTTGAGCTTGTTGAAGAATCGCTCGACCTGCTGGCGCCGCTTGTCCTTTTCTTGATCGTGATGAATCGTCTCAGTCCGGTTCGACCGGGCGGGAATCACGGCTTCGACGCCCTGGTCGGCCAGCACCTGGCGAATGCCCTTGCTGTCATACGCCTTGTCCATGACCGCAGCCTCCGGTGCGGGAGAGCTGGGCAAAGCCTTCCACAGAAGCTCGCATCCCACGCCATCATGGCGCTCGCCACCCGTCAACACGAAGGACACACCGGTTGTTTCGTTGGCACAGGCGACGTGCAGCTTGGTGGAGAACCCGCCCCGGGAGCGGCCGAGAGCCTGGGCCTCCTGGCCATCGTTTTTTTACCGCGCCGGCGGCGTGTTGATGAGCACGCACGATGGTCGAATCGATGAACACTTCCTTGAGTAGTTCATCATCTACCTGTTGTCTCTGTTGCCAGAGCTGTCCCAGAGGTGGCGCTTCTCCCAACGGCGAAACCGCTGATAGACGGCATTCCAATGGCCGAATTCGTCGGGCAGGTCGCGCCATGGGGTTCCGGTCCGCGCCTGATAGAGGACGGCTTCGATGACCAGTCGGTCGCTGAGCCGTGGCGGGGCGCCGGCGGCGTGTTTGCTCTCACGCAGTAGCGGCTCGAGTGTCGAGCAAACAGCATCCGGGATGAGCAGGCGTAACGCCATGATAAGTCCCCGGAAAGTGTCATTGATGGAGAATGATTATCAGCAGAGCTTCTTGCAAAATTGCCGGCCCGACCGGTTTTTGCCTTGTCGAGGCTGATTTTGTTGTCGAGGGCCTAGGTTTCGGAGCCACCCCGTGGTATGTTGTGTTTCCACAACAACAAGATACCGAGGAGGTGACCCCGATGACCTTTGGATCGACCCTATCCGATCTCTGGCACCGATTTCAAGGGGACCTTTTCCCTGCGTTGGCCGAGGCGGTCGGTCCTCTCCTGGAGACGCACAAGCGCTTCGTGACAGCTCTCGATCTCGTCAAGGTGGAGGGCTTCGTCGATGGGGTGTGGACCGGTCCGGGTCGGCCCCGGGAGGATCGCCGGGCACTGGCCCGTGGCTTCATCGCCAAGGCGGTATGGGATCTGCCGACGACCCGCCACCTGATCGACAGGCTCAAGGTGGACCCGACGTTGCGCCGACTGTGCGGCTGGTCGCGTGTCGCGAAGATCCCGAGTGAAGCGACGTTTTCGCGGACGTTTGCCGAATGGTCGCAGTCCCGTCTTCCGGAGAGGATGCACGCGGCTCTGGTTGCAGAGACACTGGGCGACACGCTCATCGGCCACGTGTCGAGGGACTCGACGGCCATCGAGGCCCGGGAGACGCCGGTCCCGAAGCCGAAGGCCAGGACGCCGAACCGCAAGCGCGGCCGGCCCCGCAAGGGCGCGGAGAGGACGAAGGAGCCTGGGCGTCTCGAACAGCAAGCGAACGGGATGGATCTCGATGAGATGCTCGACGCGCTACCGAAGGTCTGCGATCACGGGGCAAAGAAGAATGCCAAAGGGGTCATGGAGGCTTGGCGCGGTTACAAGCTGCATATCGACACAGCAGACTGCGGGGTGCCGCTGAGGACCGTCCTCACCTCGGCATCCGTCCATGACAGCCAGGTCGCGATCCCGCTGGCGATGATGACCGCCGGGCGTGTGACCAATCTCTACGATCTCATGGACGCGGCCTATGATGCCAAGGAGATCTACCAGATGAGCGAACGGCTTGGCCATGTGCCGATCATCGATGTCAATCCGCGCCGGGACAAGGACCTCAAGGAGGAGCGAGACCGGGAGGCCCGGGCCCGGCGTGCAATAGGCCATGTCGATCCCGAGACCGTGCGGTTCCGGATCCGGTCCGGTGTCGAGAGGACCAACGCCCGCCTCAAGGATGAGTGTGGCGGGCGCCATGTCCGCGTCCGTGGATATTCCAAGGTCGCCTGCCATCTCATGTTCGGCATCCTGGCCCTGGCGGCTGACCCGTTGATACGTCTCGCCGTCCCATAGCGCGGCTCCGACAACGCATACCGACCCTTCGCGGCCCTCTCGCAGAGAGGGACCCGGAGAGGCGTGTCCCGATGTCCGCAAAGGTCCCTGTTCGGTCTCATCATCTCTGATGAGACACCGCGAATCCATGGATTCCGACCTCCAGGTGCAGAGGTAACCGGGATCAACCGACCGATCCGGCCTTACCGGACCCTGGGAGCAGGAATTTTGCAAGAGGTTCAGCATTTCATGAATTCGTCAACACGGCCTAGACCGAAAAGATCACCGAGCGGGGGGGGGGGGGGGGGGGTAGAAAGAACTTCTCCTCATGGCATACCGTTTGTGCGATCAAGCGCTTGTGCCAATCGAAGAGGAAGCAGCCTTGACGTCACAGTGTCTTGGCGAACAGCTTGAGTTTCACGCCCTGGGACGGCGCTCGGTGACGGGTCGATTTGATGGCGGTCGCATCAGTTTCGACGGTGGCGGGGTGTTGTTTCGCGAGGTAGACCGGCGTACTGGGGTGACGGCGCGGGTGTCGCGGTGTTTCCTGGATTCCCGCAATCGCGCGAGCATCGAGCATGGCGTCGACGAATTGGTGAGCCAACGCCTCGACGCGATTGCCCTGGGATACGAAGACCTCAACGACCATGATGCGCTGCTCTCGGTTCTTGTGGGCAAAGCGGACGTGACGGGGGACAAGCGGGTGCGCACGCGACCGCGGCCACGCCCTGGCCAGTGCGAGCACCCTGAAGCGCTTGGACTTCGGTGAGCCCGGGGAGGCCGCGCGCGCCGGGGAACTCGATGAGCTGCTGGTCGAGCTGTGTGTGGGGTCCCATCGCCGGGCGCCGGGCGAGATCTGGCTCGACTCGATGCGACCAATGATCCGTTGCACGGTCACCGGGAGGGTCGACTCTTCTCATGGGGACTACGGGTGCTCCTGTTACCTGCCGCTGTCTATCTTCTGTGGCGCGTCCCTGCTGTGCGCGCGGCGACAGGGAGACCCGCATCAAAGAGCCGCAGCTCGACCTGTTCGCCGACCGCACCAGCGCGCAAAGGATGCGCGCGAACCAGCTGCGCCTGTACGTCTCCTCCTTCGCCTATGTACGGATGCAGTCACTTCGAACACGCGGCGCCCAGGGCACCGAGCTGGCCCGCGCTCAGGGCGCCACCCTGCGGTGCAAGCTGTTGAAGGTCGGGACACGGATCGGCATTACGGCCCGTCGGGTGTGGCTGTCCTTCTCCCAGGCCTATCCCTATGCCAGGGTCTTTGCCGAGGGGCTGGCGAACCTGCAACGAGAACCGCTCTGGCGTGAGCCCGGATAGCTTGACGACCTCTGCACCGCATTGACCGAACACCGGCGCCGCGCCGGGGACGGCGCACGCCCGCCGGTCGCCATCCAGGTCAATGTAGCCCTGTGAACCGGCAACAAACGCTCCTGGAACGCTCCAAACACCCCTCGAGCGTAGCGCCGAACGACCCACAACGCGTATGGCCACCCAATCCGCGTCCCGGACCAGCAAAGGCAACTCCAAATCCCAAATCGGTGACGGATGCGGGCTAACGGCGGTAGAGATGATCTGAACATGGTTCGCATCAGGCATACGTCAAGAATCACGCCCGGGCCCGAGGCCCGGCAGAGTGATAGGGAACTGCCGTATGTTTTCGAGCGCTTCGGACAAAGACAAGACCGGTATAACTGCGCGGTTTTGATTTCTCAGGCGACCAGTGTCGCTTCGAGTTGAATGGCAGGGTCGGATGTCCCGCAACGAACCTGACGATGGCGGATTACGTGATCAGAGCAAGACGGGTGATCTGCTCTGGCGGTAACTCCGCCAGATAGAGATTGCCGGTCGCGTCGCCCCAAAGGCCATGCGCGCCATTGATTGTGCCTCGGCAACGGCTCACAAGCGTTCCGTCGCTATTCAGCAGGCTGATGCTCGGGGTCTGATCGGTCACGAAAATCATCCCGCGACCGTCAACATAGATCTTCATCGGGTGATAGAACCCTGGCCACTCGTCTTGCCATGTACCCTCTTGGTCGAAGACCTGGATGCGGTTGTTCTCACGATCGGCTACGAGGACGCGTCCTGAATTATCGACCCAGACGCAATGGGGCGTCGTGAATGCGCCGGCGCCGGAACCGGGTTCACCCCAGGTCCGTAGCAACCGACCGTCCGCGGTAAACCTGTGAACTGCGAAGTTGCCGTATCCGTCTGCGATATAGAGATCGCCGTTCGGTGCCGTCGATACCGATGTCGGATGATTGAACGGTGCTTGCCAGCATGGGCGATGACGGTCTCCGAGACGGAAACGGCAGCTGCCGTCACGATCGAAAGCAAGAATCTGGTGGGCGTCGCGGTCGGCGAGCAGGATCAGGTCGTCCGCCGTAATCGACATATAATGGATATCGGCAATCTCCCCATGCCCCCATGCGCCAATCGAAGTCCCTGTACGATCGAACACTAGGACCGGTGATGCCGTGCCGCGGTGGCCGACATGCAGATTGCCATTTGAGTCGACGACGAGATCGCTAATGAAGCCAAACGGTTGGTCCGGTGCCGGTTTGCACCAGCGCCGTTCGATCCGATAACGGCGACCCCCCAATCGAACCACGAGATCTATGCCCGGCATGTCGATACCCCGACTGTTGCAATACGTATCCGTCGCGCCTTCACCTCATTATCGCGAAACGTTTGGGTTTCGGCTACTTTCCAATACGTCTGGTTTCAATGCTATCGCTCGACTGCGGAAGAGATATAATTCGAGCATCATGCGTTGTCCTGCTGCTGCAGGGACGCCAACCGGTAATGCGAGGCAAATGGGAGGCAGTCCGATGCCCAACTCGCCGCATCTGGTCAGATCAGAATATATAGAGCTATTGGAGCGACAGGTCCGTCAGATCGTGCCGTCCGACGAGGCGGCCATCGCGTTTGTCAGCGACTTGTACGGCTACGTCGCATTGCGTGACCTGTCGCACGAAAACCCGGAGGACCTCGTTGGTGCCGCGCTTTCGCTCTGGCGCTTCGGGAAAAACCGCGGCCCTGGAGGTGCAAAGGTTCGGGCGTTTAAGCCGCGGATGGACTACGATGGCTGGCAGTCGCCGCACACCGTTATCGAAATTGTCAACGACGACATGCCGTTCCTTGTGGATTCGGTCTGTTTGGCGCTTGCTCGCCTCGATCTTGAGCTCCATCTGGTGTTGCATCCGATTATCCGTCTGCAGCGCGATGCCGAAGGTCAACGGATCGAATCGTCCGGCAGGGTCGGCGACGACGGGCCGCCCGTAATCGCTGAGTCCTATATGCATTTGAAGGTTTCGGAGCGGTCTTCGCGTGACGAACTGGCTGCCATCGAGGCCGAACTCCAGTCCGTGCTTGAAGAGGTCCGAATTGCAGTCGAGGACTGGCCCGCGATGCGTGGGCGAATGCTGGATGTCGTCGCTGAAGTCGAGGTCGACATCTCTATCGCTGCGGATGACGATCTGGCAGAGATTTGCCGGTTCTTGCACTGGGTGGTGGACGACCATTTCACGTTTCTCGGATACCGGGAATTCGAATATGTCGGCGTTGCGGGCGACGAGACGCATATGCAGGTTGTCCATGGTTCCGGACTGGGCGTGCTGCGCGATCCGGACTACAGGGTGTTCGAGGACATCCGCAATCTGCAGGCCTTGCCGGAAGATGTGCGCGCATTCCTTCTGAAACCCGAAGGCCTGCTGATCACAAAGACCGATCGCATGGCGCGTGTGCACCGGTCGGTGCATTACGACCTGATCGGCGTCAAGAAACTCAATGACATTGGCAGAGTCGTTGGCGAACACCGGTTTATCGGTGCGTTCACGTCCGCCGCTTACAACCAGAGCCCGCGCCAGATCCCGCTGCTGCGGCTCAAGGTCGATAATGTCATGACCAGCGCCGGGTTTCAGCCGTCAAGCCACGACGGCAAGATGCTGCTTAACGTCCTGGAAACTTATCCTCGCGACGAACTGTTTCAGTCCGCGTCCGCCGAATTGCTCGAGAACGCCGTCGGGATGTTGCATGTGCAACAAGGGCATCGTGTCGCCGTGTTCACGCGGATCGACGCTCTTGAACGCTTCGCATCCTGTATCGTCTTCGTGCCGCGGGATCGTTTCGATTCCGGTCTGCGCCGCCGGATTACCGGGATGTTGTGCCAGACTTTTGCGGGTACGTTGTCGATTTACTACACGCAAATGACGGATGCTCCGGTGGTCCGTCTGCATGTCATCATCAAGATCACACGCGGCGAAATTCCTGAATTCGACCGAGATGCCCTTGAACGGCATCTCACCGATATCTGCCGGTCGTGGGACGACAAGCTGCACGAATCCGCGATCGAGACGAAGGGCGAAGAAGCAGGGAGTCGCCTTTACCGGCAATTCGGGATCGGCTTTCCCTCGTCATACCGTGAATCGCATGGCGTGCAGACCGCCATCCTTGACATGGAACACATGCGTCAGGTGGTGGAAAACGCTGCCCCGGCAATGACCTTGTTTCGGCCGGTCAGCGCGGACAACTCGGTTTTGCGTCTGAAACTGTTCAATCGTCTGGAGCCGGCCCCGCTTTCCGACGTCATCCCCATACTTGAGAACCTTGGCGTCAAGGTCATCAGCGAAGTTCCTTATGAGGTTCGTCTGGAGGACTTCGACGTTTCTGTCTGGATTCACGACTTCGAGATGGTCTTGCGAGGTGGCGCTGAATGTGATCTCGGGCGCATCAAGCTGCCGTGTGAAGATGCGCTTCGTGCCATTTGGGACGGCAGATTGGAGAATGACGGATTTAATGGTCTTGTACTGGCGGCCGGGATGACCTGGCGTGAGGTCACGGTGATACGGGCCTATGCCAGATACCTTCGCCAGACGACCTTCACCTTCTCCCAAAGTTACATGGAGGAGACCCTGGTCGCCAATGCCGGCATCGCTCGGCTACTCGCCGACCTGTTTCTTTGTCGTTTCGATCCGGCGGCAGACAACCGGGATCAGAACAGCGTTTATCTCGTCGGCCGGATCGAGCAGGCGCTTGAAACTGTCGCAAATCTCGACGAAGATCGAATCCTGAGACGTTTTCTCAATCTGATCAACGCCACGCTGCGCACAAACTTCTTCCGACGCCACACCGGCAAGACGGACGACTCCTGTCTCTCGTTCAAATTCGACAGCCAAGCGATCGACGATCTGCCATTACCACGCCCGTTGGTCGAGATCTGGCTTTATGCGCCGCGCGTCGAGGCCGTCCACCTGCGTGGCGGCAGGATTGCGCGTGGCGGGATCCGCTGGTCCGACCGTCGGGAGGATTTTCGGACCGAAGTTCTGGGCCTGATGAAGGCGCAGATGAGCAAGAATGCAGTCATCGTGCCGACGGGCTCGAAGGGCGGTTTTATCGTGAAACGGCCGCCTGTCGGCGGCACCCGGGACGAGTTACAGGCCGAGGGGGTCGCCTGCTATCAAACCATGATGCGTGGGATGCTTGATCTCACCGATAACATCCGGGGACCCGAGATCATTCCACCACCAGATGTCGTCCGCCATGACGGCGACGACCCGTATCTTGTCGTTGCCGCTGACAAGGGAACGGCAGCCTTTTCAGATTACGCCAATGCCGTATCGTTGGAATACGGCTTCTGGCTCGGAGATGCGTTCGCTTCGGGAGGGTCTGCCGGCTACGATCACAAGAAAATGGGGATAACCGCAAAAGGGGCCTGGGAATCCGTCAAACGCCATTTTCGTGAATGCGAAACTGATATTCAGACCACCGATTTCACTGTTGTCGGCTGTGGCGACATGAGCGGTGACGTATTCGGCAACGGTATATTGCTTTCGAAACATATCCGCCTGCTCGGCGCATTCAATCACCGCCATATCTTCATTGACCCGGATCCGGATGCGGCAATCGGCTGGTCGGAACGCAAGCGCCTGTTCGATCTGCCACGGTCATCCTGGTCCGATTATGATTCAACGTTGATCACGACAGGCGGCGGGGTCTTCGACCGGTCCGCCAAAACCATCGCGTTGACCTCCGAAATCAAGGCATTGACCGGGATCGAAAGCGATAACGTAACGCCATCGCAACTGATCCGCGCATTGCTCACCGCCGAGGTCGATCTGTTATGGTTCGGCGGCATCGGTACTTATGTGAAATGCCGCGAGGAATCCAGCGCGGATGTCGGCGATCGCGCAAATGACGCCCATCGCATAAATGGCGACGAAGTCCGGGCCCGGGTCGTTGGCGAAGGCGCCAATCTTGGCGTGACACAGCGTGGGCGCATCGAATACGCCAGGGCCGGCGGGCGGATCAACACGGATGCCATCGATAATTGTGCCGGCGTCGCCTGTTCAGATCATGAGGTCAATATCAAGATCCTGTTGGGCAGTGTCGTTGCCGAAGGTGATCTGACAGTCAAACAGCGCGACGAACTCCTGAATGAAATGACCGACGCCGTTGCCGAACTGGTGCTCACCAACAACTACGACCAGAGCCAGGCCATCACGGTTGCCCAGCATCGCGGGGCTGGACTTCTGGATGCGGAGGCCCGTCTGATACGCCAGCTCGAACGCGGAGCATTGCGCCTCGATCGCATGATCGAATGCTTGCCCGGCGAAGAGTCTCTGGCTGAGCGGATCGCAGCCGGCGGGCGACTTGAACGGCCAGAGATCGCCATCCTTCTGGCTTACGCCAAAATGGAACTGTACGACGAATTGTTACCGTCCGGGTTACCCGATGATCCGACGCTCGATGCCGATTTGCAGAAATATTTCCCGGATATCCTCAACGACCGATTCCCGGATGCCGTAAGTCAGCACCGGTTGCGCCGGGAAATCGTGACTAGCTACATCGTCAACAGCATGATCAATCGGGTCGGAGCGACCTTCGTCAACACCGTGCGCGAGCAAACCGGCGATCAGGCAATCGATATCGCGCGGGCCTATCTGATTGCCCGCGACATATTCGAAATCCGGACATTATGGGGGCAGGTCGAGGATCTCGACAACATGGTGCCGGCAGCGGTGCAGATCCGGATGCTTGACGAAATCCGACAGTTGGTGGAGCGCGGTTCGGTTTGGTTATTACGCAATGAAGTGCGCCCCCTGGACCTTGCTGCGATAACGTCAAAATACGCGCCGGGCATCAGGACATTGCGTGCCTCTCTTGACCAGACCGCGAACGAGTTCCAGCGCCAAAGCATGTCCGTCAATGCGTCGACACTCGCACAGGATGGTGTACCATCGGCTCTGGCGCAGTCGGTTGCCGGCACCAGTTTGATGGTTTCAGGGCTGGACGTAGCGCGGCTCGCGGATCGTCTTGCGCGACCGGTCACCGGGGTCGCGCAGGTCTATTTCGCGATCGGCGAGTATTTTGCGCTGGATTGGCTGCGAGACCGGGCCGCGGCACTCGCCGTTGAAAATCGCTGGCAGCAATTGGCGGTCGCGACTATTGTCGATGACTTGCTGGGACACCAGATCGCCTTCACATCGGCCGTGCTCGGATCTGGTGGTGAGTCTGGAGTGTCTATGCCGGACGCTGTTGCCAGGGTCATCGAAAAATGGACGACGAAACGGCGCGAGGCGACGAGTCAAACCATGCGACTGCTATTGGAATGCCGAGCTGTCGAGACGGTTGACCTTCCCATGTTGGCGGTCGCGAATGGGCAGTTTCGGGCACTGCTTTCGAATTCATGACCTGAGTGTCTGATGCATAATGATATCAATTAGTGACAGTGACTTGCATGCGTCCGAGGCAGCGCATGAGAACACGGCTTAGAGCCAGCAGGAGCCAGGCGGCGCTGGCGATGGATCGCTCGAAGTCTCTGGAGAGGCGCCGGCAGCGGCGCAGCCATCCGAAGCTGGTTCGACTAGCCAGCGCCGGGACATGACGACGACCCCCTTGGTATCCTTGGGTTTTCCGATGACCTCCACAGTGATTGGGCAATTCGCTTCCTTGAGTGTGCTTGCCAGCTTGTTGCCGCCATAGGAGCCGTCGGCGAACACGACCTGCACCGTGTTCTGACCGGCCTGCAACGCCGGTAACAAGGGATGCGCGCCATCCCGATCCTGGATATGCGCCGGATGGACCTGGGCGGCAAGCGTGTTGCCGTCGACGTCGACCGCAAGGTGACGCTTGCGACCCTTGATCGTCTTGCCGGCATCGTCACCGCATTCCTCGCTGCCCGCTTCGACCGTCGGCACGCTCCGACTGTCGATGATGGCCGCGCTCGGGTTCGCACTACACCCCGAGCGGAGCCGCTTGAGCGTCGTAAAGCGAACGCAAATATGCTCCAGGACCCCCGACCGGAACCACGCATGGAAATAGGTCTGAACCATTGTAAACGCTGGGAAATCCTTCGGTCATGCCCGCCAACTGCACCCTGTCCAGAGTATGCAGGCGATCGCGTTCACCACGTCGCGCAGATCCACCTGACGGGGACGACCAAGCCGGCGCGACGGTGGAAGAAGCGGGTCCAACAAGGTCCAAACCGGCATCGGTCAGATCGCTTTCGTAACGCTCCGTCTTGCGGCTATACTACTTCCGGGTGGTCTCGTTCCAGGGCATGATGTGCCCCCATGGTGTGAGTGTTCACCCACGACACCATGCGAGACCACCCAACCAATTTTAGGTCAGGCTCTGAGGCTTGGCAGCCCGCGGATTTGCGCCCGGTGGCGGCGCCAAGTGATCTGGCACCGCCGGATCCGTAACGGATTCAGCCGTCGGGAGAGGCCATGGCATGGCGCGACTCCCTTGCGGTCAGGTCGTCGAGCCTTCGGCCGGCCTAGGTCGTGTTGACGAATTTATGAAATGCTGATAATCATTCTCCATCAATGACACTTTCCGGGGACTTATCATGGCGTTACGCCTGCTCATCCCGGATGCTGTTTGCTCGACACTCGAGCCGCTACTGCGTGAGAGCAAACACGCCGCCGCCGCCCCGCCACGGCTCAGCGACCGACTGGTCATCGAAGCCGTCCTCTACCAGGCGCGTACCGGAACCCCCTGGCGCGACCTGCCCGACGAATTCGGCCATTGGAATGCCGTCTATCAGCGGTTTCGCCGTTGGGAGAAGCGCCACCTCCGGGCACGGCTCTGGCAACAGAGACAACAGGCAGACGATGAACCATTCAAGGAAGTGTTCATCGATTCGACCATCCTGCGCGCTCATCAACACGCCGCTGGCGCGGTAAAAAAACGGTGGCCAAGAGGCCCAGGCTCCCGGCCGCTCCCGGGGTGGGTTCTCCACCAGGCTGCACGTGGCCTGTGCCAACGAAAGAACCGGTGTGTCCGTCGTGTTGACGGGTGGCGAGCGCCATGATGGCGTGGGATGCGAGCTGCTGTGGAAGGCCTTGTCCCGCTCTCCCGCACCGGAGGCTGCGGTCATGGACAAGGCGTATGACAGCAATGGCATTCGCCAGACGCTGGTCGACCAGGGCGTCGAAGCCGTGATTCCCACCCGGTCGAACCGGATTGAGACGATTCATCACGATCAAGAAAAGGACAAGCGGCGTCAGCAGGTCGAGCGATTCTTCAACAAGCTCAAACAATTCCGTCGCATTGCCACACGTTATGACAAGCTCGCTCGGACGGTCCTCGCGTTTGTCCACATTGTCTCAGCATGGATTATGCTTCGATCATTCGTCAACACGACCTAGTGGATAGATCGTTACGAGTATATCCGTTATTATGTTCTTCTGATTTGTCGATCACGGAGGTCTGCAAGATGCGCCCTGGTGTTTCATTCACGCTCACTTCGGACGACCGGCGTCGCCTTGAAACGGACCCGAAGAGCCCGCAGAAGCATGTCTGGCGGGCGCGCATCGTTCTTCTGAGCGACAACGGGCTCGGCAGGATGGCCATCATGAGAGAGACCGGCAAGGCGAAGAACAGTGTCTGGCGCTGGCAGGACCGCTTCATGGAAGAGGGTGTGGACGGACTTCTGCGGGACAAGACGCGTCCGCCGGGCAAGACGCCTCTGGCTCCTGAGCCGGTGGCGAAGATCGTCGGGTTGACCCACACCTCACCGCCTCACGCGGCGACCCACTGGACGCTGCGGGCGATGGCGAAGGCTGTGGGGGTGCCGCTTCGACGATCTGGGCGGTCTGGCAGGCGCATGGCCTGATGCCGCACCGCTGGCGGCAGTTCACGCTTTCGAACGATCCCGCCTGCCTCGAGACGCTGACCGACATCGTCGGCCTCTCCGTTGCGCCGCCGGCTCACGCGGTCGTGCTGTCGATCGATGACAGGTCGCAAATTCAGGCACTTGACCGCACACAGCCCGGCCTGCCGCTGAAGATAAGGCCGCGGCGCTACCATGACACATGATTCCAGGCGCAACGGCACGACGACGCTGTTTGCCGCCCTGAACGTGCTCGACGGCACGGTCATCGGCCAGCACGCCAGTCGGCATCGCCACCAGGAGTTCCTGAGATGCCGCAACCGCATCGCGCACACGATACCCGCCGGCGTCCCGGTCCATGCCATCCTCGACAACGACGCCACTCACAAGCACAAGGACGTCCAGGTCTGGCTCGCACGCCATCCGCGCTGGACCTTCCACGTCACCCCCACCTCGAGCGCGTGGCTGAACGCGTTCGAAGGCGTCTTCGCCAAGCTGACACGACGCCGTCTCAAATACGGCGTCTTCCGCTCCGTACGCGAACTCCAGGACGCCATCCGCCGCGTCATCGACGAACACAACACCACCGAAGCCAGGCCGTTCGTCTGGACCGCCGATCCCGATACCATCATCGCCGCAAGAAAAAGAGGGTTCCAAACGTTGGAATTAATCCACTAGATAGTGTCGTCACGAAATACCAGCCCAGAGCGCCAGACACCGGATCTGCCCGCGGCAAGGAACGATGCGGCATTCCTGGCGTATCGTGTGGCAATCCCACGCCAGCGCTTGAGCCACAGAAAGGCGTTCTCCACCCAATGCCGGTGCCGGTAGAGATGGACATCATACGCTCTGGGGTGCTTGCGGTTGCGCTTCGGCGGAACCACCGGAATGATTTCATGCTCCTCACAATAAGACAGGATGGCATTCGTGTCATAGGCCTTGTCCGCCAACAAGGACTCGGCATCTATCCCTTCAATCAGCTCGACCGCTTGACTGCAATCTGCTGCCGTCCCCTCGGTCACCAACACCCGCACCGGCATCCCATGCGCGTCCACAGCTAGGTGCAGCGTCGTGTTCAGCCCCCTTTTGTGCGATCCATCGCCTGATTGCCACCGATCGCACCGCTCGCATGGGGATGGACCTTGAGATGACTGGCGTCAATCATCAGCCACTCATCGTCCGGCTCATCCACCAGAGGCTCCAGCAACGCCCCCAGAGCCCCTTGTCCCGCCAGCGACAGAACCGACGATGGGTATTTTTCCAGTCTCCATAGTCCGGCGGCAAATCACGCCAGGGAGCGCCGGTACGCAGAATCCAGAAGATCGCATTAATGAACCGTCGATTATCCTGCGCCACCCCACCCCAACGTCCCGCTCGGCCAGGCAGATGAGGCTCCAGCAACAGCCAGACCCTGTCCGAAATGTCGTGACGCCGATGAGCCAATCCCATGAGTCGCCTCCAGGAACCATCGAGTGAGTTCGACAGATAGGACAGATAAACATCACTCATGACGACACTATCTAGTATCGCCGGTCATGCCGAAGCGGTTGGTCGGGCGTTGACCCGCTCGTACCACGCGATGATATTGGCGAGTTCAGGGTTGATTTCCTGGCCAACGGAGGCGCCGAAACGCAAAAAGCAATAGAGCAGAATGTCGGCCATGGTGAAGCGGTCGCCGCAGATCCAGGTGTTACCGTTCATCTGTCGATCAAGCCAGCTCAACCCGTCCTGCGCGATTGCCTTCAAGCCGTCCGATGCTTCTGGAATGCAGCGCATCCGGGATTCGAACATCTTGAGGCCTTCGCCGAAACGAAACCCGGCTGCCATCGGCTCGCAAATTCCAAGGTCAATGCGTCTGGTCCACATGCGGGTTTCGCCGCGTTCGTCAGCCGTGCTTCCGATCAACACCGGTTCGGGATTGGTGTCTTCGAAAAACTCGCAGATTGCCGTGATTTCCGAGATGAGTTGACCGTTATCGGTGACCAGGGCCGGGCTCTGGCCGCGCGGGTTGATCTTCAGATAGTCGGTTTGCCGGTTTTCGCCGCCACGGACATCGACTGTCTCGCTCGGGACTGTAATCCCTTTCTCTGCAATGAACATCCGGACCACATGCGGATTCGGTCCGATAGACTGATAAAGTTTCATCCGATCTCTCCTGGCTTTGACAGGGCTTGCGGACAAGCCCGGCCGCATGGTGTGGTTCGGCAAGCGGTCTGCTGGCCGATGGATCCGGTCACGTTACCCAGTATACTCTCGAAACCGCCATACGTAACGACGTGCCAGTGGAGAAAATCATGGTCCTGCATCATTCACCCATACGGGCTCTTGGCGGCATGGTCGCAGCCGCCCATCCGCTTGCCGCGACTGCCGGTGCCGAGATCTTGCGCGATGGTGGCAACGCCTTCGACGCCGCTGTCGCGACGACGGCGACGCTCAATGTCGTCGAACCGTTCATGTCAGGTCTTGCCGGCCTTGGCGCGGCGACCTGCTGGGTTGCTGACGAACGTCGTATTCGCTGTCTCGATTTCATTCCTCCGGTGCCGTTGGCCTTCGATGCACAGAGCACGGAGAAGGCTGCGATCGAGGCCGGCGCGCTCGCCAGCGGTGTTCCCGGCAATCTCGCTGGTTGGTGCGCATTGCGCGACACTTACGGCACGAAACCACTTGCCGAGCTGTTGACGCCGGCAATCCGGCACGCCAGGAACGGTTTTCCGGTTTCGGCGTTCTGTGCAGCCCAGATCTCCGCTACCGTCAGCCAGGGCGCAATGTCGGAGTGGATGGACACGTATGCGCCGGCCGACGGCGCCTGCGAAGCGGGTTGGATTCTCAGGCAGCCCGATCTCGCCGCGACCTACGAGGCCATCGCCGGCGACGGGGCAGGGCTGCTGTTCGGCGGAAAACTCGGTGCTGCGATGGTGTCGCATCTCCAGTTACACGGTGGATGCCTGAGCATGGCCGACCTGGAGGCGGTAGCCCCGGAATGGCAGGATCCGTTGGCCACCGGATACCGTGATCTGATGGTCAATGTTCCGCCGCCGCCATCCGAAGCGTTCCAGTTTCCCCTAACCTTGAGGATTCTTGACGGCTTCGATCTAGCCGGACTGACGCATCTCGGCGCCGATCATCTCGATTGGGTTATCCGCGCCATCCGTATCGCGGCGGAGACTCGCATTCTCAACAACAACCGGCCACGGGCGGATGTCGAGGCATTGATGACGGACGATGCGGTTGCACCGTTGCGCGATCGCGTCCTCGATCCGGCTCCGATTGACGCCAGAACCGAGCAATTCGGTGATCCGATATCATCCGGGACGGCGGACGCGCGATCCCACACGACATCGACTTCCATCGCCGACCAGCATGGCAACATGATCTGCATCACCCAAAGCCTCGGGTCGACCTGGGGGTCCGGCGTGGTGATCCCGGGGACCGGTATCTGCATGAACAACTTCCTGAACTGGGGCGATCTCAACCCGGCTTCGCCCAACTATCTCGTTGGAGGTAAGCGCTGGGCGATGTGTCTGACGCCGTCGATTTCGACACGGAACGGTGACCCGGTCCTTGCGTTGGGAACGCCCGGGAGTTACGGCATCATGCAAACTCAGACCCAGGCGATGGTGCACTATCTGGACTACGACCTGAACCTGCGTCGTGCCATTGAGGCGCCGCGGGCCCGACTGTTCGATGGCCGACGGGTCGTTCTTGAAAACCGCGTGTCCGATTCTGTTGTCGCGGACCTTGTCCGGCGCGGTCACGAGATCGAGGACGGCGGATCGTTCACGATGCAATGCGGTGGCATGCAGGCGGTCTCGCGGGATCCAGCGACCGGTGCGCTTGCTGGAACGGCTGATCCGAGGCGGGATGGTAGCGCGGTCGGTGTCTAACCGAGTGCCGTTCGGCCGTCACTTGATGTCAGGTGTGGATCCGAGGTCGAGAACGGTCTTTGCGAACTCAGGGGCGATGGCCGGATACCAGTCGGTGACCATGGGGTCATGTCCCGAGATGAGCGTTTCGATACTGCCTGCCAGTTCGAGGCAGGTCCGGTATCCGTCGATCATCACCTGCAAGTTGTGGAAGATCGCAAACGGGCGTTCGGTTTCAACCTCTTCATAGAGATGAACCGCGTCGGAGGCCAGCAGAATCCATCCCCGGCGGGTATGGACACGAAGTACCAGTTGGCCTCGGGCATGGCCTCCGACGAGATGGAATTCCAGGCCGGGCGCCATTTGGGTTACGGGGTCGGTGTGGAAGGACAGCCGGTCCTCGTAGAGCAATTCGACTAGACGTGCCGTATCGCGCTGGTGATAGGCGATACGAAATGGCGCGTAGGTCATGTCGGGGCCGGTGATCGAAGCCATCTCTTCGGCGTGGATTTGGAACATGGCGTTGGGATAATGGTCGAGATTGCCGACATGATCGAAATGCGCATGCGTCAGGAGGACGGTATCGATGGTTTCGGGTTCGATGCCGAGTTGCGAAAGCACGGCTGCGGGTTCGATCAGGAAATCGCGGCCGCCTTCGCCGGACAGGTCGGCATTGAAGCCGGTATCGACGACATAGGTTCCTGTCGGTCCCTTTAGGACATAGGTGAAGAAGTCGAGGCCCCGGATCATCTTGGCGGAGTCACCGCCGAGAAAAGTCGATCCTTCCGATCGAAGCTTTTGTTCGCCGTACCGGATTGCGTAGACATCATGGACAGGTATGTCAGTCATTGGTCTTCCCGTTGAAGAATTGATCCGATCCTGTCGGATTGGGCATCGGTATCGAGGATTTCTGTCTTCACGAGTGTTGTCAACGGTCGGTCGGGTCTTGAGGCGCATTGCTGTCGTTTCTTGTCCTTTTTGTTGCGTTTCGGACCCGGGATCGGGTCTCGTTTACGGACCAATTTGTGAAAATAACTTCGCTGTATGCTGTTAAAGCGCTGCTCGACTAGCGCTCAATTTAGCATGGGATCATCGTGGAATCTGTCTCCCTGCCATGGACTCGAAGGTTACTGCTGTGGTTGAGAGGCGAATTGAATCTGACGTTTTCAATACCCGACCGAAGTGAAGCATGCTGAGCACGGTTCAGTTATGATACGCCCATTGGCTACCACTTGGAGGATATGACGGCCCCTGGAAAAGTGCATCGCCAAGGTATCACGATAAACCGCTTATGCACATGGTTCCGGTTCGATCAACATGCTTTAGGTAAGGGGTTGTGCATTGGTGGCGAGGCGGAAGAGCGAGCGGAAAGCATCGTGGCAGGTTTTGCGGCGGTTGAAGCGAAAGACGAACTCATCGAGATCGGCTTGCAGATGCTTGCGGCGCAGTCCGTGGTAGACGCCTCGCGCCCATCCTTTGAGGTTGGAGAAGACTTGGTGGATCCACGGCAGGACGAGGTGAGCGGCGGTCTTCCCGACGCCATGGACATTGTGGCGATCGGCGGGGACCGCAGCGTAGCCGGACCAGCCGTCGGTTTTCGCGATGGCGTCGGGATCGGTGGCGGTTTCGACGAAGTGTCCGAGGTCGGCGGCGCCGTAGGAGGAGATTTCGGCTAACCTCAGGCGGCCTGGAATGTTTCCGTCCCCGAGTTCGATGGCGCCGACGATGAGCCTTTTGCCGTCGTGGCTGCATCCTTGCCCTCCGGTGGGAGGATCGTCTTTGGTCCGGAATGGACGGCTGGCCTCGTCGATGTCCACCAGGCCCGACAACGGGTTGCGCTCGGGCTCGACCATGCTGGCGCGCAGCTTGTGGGCGCGCAGCCAGGCGCTGCGGTAAGAGCCGATAGTGAGCTGTTTCTGGAGCTGCAGGGCAGAGATGCCGTTGGAGTGGGTCGCCATCAGGTCGGCGGCCCAGAACCAGACGGTGAGCGGCAGCTTGCTGGCGTGCAGGATCGTCCCGGCGGTCACCGAGGTCTGCCGGCGGCAGCCGACGCACTCGAAGGTGTGTGCTTTTCTGCGCAGCGCCCATCCCTTTTCATGGCTGCACGTGGGACAGACGAAGCCGTCCGGCCAGCGCATTTCGATCAGCCAGGCGGCGCAGGCGTCATCGTCCGGGACCATGTGCTGGAAAGCGAGGAGGCTGTCAGGGACCTGTTTCATGTGGGTGCTCCGTCGGCAGGAACGTATCGGGGCATTCAACCCGCTTCCCCGCCCTAACCTCAACCTCAACATCTGGTGGCAAACTCTCGCGACCGGAACCATGTGCATAAGCGGTCACGATAATTCAGCTCTCGGATATGTTCTCGGACGAAGCGTTGGCACGGGAATGGTTCGAGAGTCGGGTTTGGCCAGACGGTCGGTGCTGCCCGAAGTGGGGAGCGAGTGCACCCTCAAGTTATTCTTATAATTTAAGAAACACGACCGAATCCTGGCAGAAGTCCGTCCGCCGAAACATACTAGTGGTTTGATCGTTATAAATATATCCGTTATTATGTTCTTCTGATTTGTCGATCACGGAGATCTGCAAGATGCGCCCTGGTGTTTCATTCACGCTCACTTCGGGTGACCGGCATCGCCTTGAAACGGTTGTCCCGGACCCGAAGAGCCCGCAGAAGCACGTCTGGCGGGCGCGCATCGTTCTTCTGAGCGACGACGGGCTCGGCAGGATGGCCATCATGAGAGAGACCGGCAAGGCGAAGAACAGTGTCTGGCGCTGGCAGGACCGCTTCTATGGAAGACGGTGTGGACGGACTTCTGCGGGACAAGACGCGTCCGCCGGGCAAGACGCCTCTGGCTCCTGAGCCGGTGGCGAAGATCGTCGGGTTGACCCACACCCCGCCGCCTCACGCAGCGACCCACTGGACGCTGCGGGCGATGGCGAAGGCTGTGGGGGTGCCGCTTCGAGGATCTGGGCGGTCTGGCAGGCGCATGGCCTGATGCCGCACCGCTGGCGGCCGTTCACGCTTTCGAACGATCCCGCCTGCCTCGAGACGCTGACCGACATCGTCGGCCTCTCCGTTGCGCCACCGGCTCACGTGGTCGTGCTGTCGATCGATGACACGTCGCCCATTCAGGCCCGCAAACGCACGCAGCCCGGCCTGCCGCCGAAGAAAGGCCGCGGCGCCACCATGACACATGATTCCAGGCGCAACGGCACGACGACGCTGTTTGCCGCCCTGACCGTGCTCGACGGCACGGTCATCGGCCAGCACGCCAGTCGGCATCGCCACCAGGAGTTCCCGAGATTCCTCAACCGCATCGAGCGCACGATACCCGCCGGCGTCCCGGTCCATGCCATCCTCGACAACGACGCTACTCACAAGCACAAGGAAGTCCGGGTCTGGCTTGCACGCCATCCGCGCTGGACCTTCCACGTCACCCCCACCTCGAGCGCGTGGCTGAACGCGGTCGACGGCGTCTTCGCCAAGCGGACATGACGCCGTCTCAAATACGGCGTCTTCCGTTCCGTACGCGAACTCCAGGACGCCATCCGCCGCGTCATCGACGCACACAACACCACCGAAGCCAGGCCCTTCGTCTAGACCGCCGATCCCGATACCATCATCGCCGCAAGAAAAAGAGGAGTCTAAACGTTGAAATCAATCCACTAGCGATCAGATAGGCGTCACTATAGATTGATTGCCCGCAGTTCGCGTGACGATTGGTCAACCGCCTCGACTAGGGCGTGTTGACGAATGATCGAAGCATGATCCATGCTGAGACAATGTGGACAAACGCGAGGAACGTCCGAGCGAGCTTGTCATAACGTGTGGCAATGCGACGGAATTGTTTGAGCTTGTTGAAGAATCGCTCGACCTGCTGGCGCCGCTTGTACTTTTCTCGATCGTGATGAATCGTCTCAGTCCGGTTCGACCGGGCGGGTATCACGGCTTCGACGCCCTGGTCGGCCAGCACCTGGCGAATGCCCTTGCTGTCATACGCCTTGTCCATGACCGCAGCCTCCGGTGCGGGAGAGCTGGGCAAAGCCTTCCACAGCAGCTCGAATCCCACACCATCATGGCGCTCGCCACCCGTCAACACGAAGGACACACCGGTTGTTTCGTTGGCACAGGCGACGTTCAGCTTGGTGGAGAACCCGCCCCGGGAGCGGCCGAGAGCCTGGGCCTCTTGGCCACCGTTTTTTTTTTACCGCGCCGGCGGCGTGTTGATGAGCGCGCACGATGGTCGAATCGATGAACACTTCCTTGAGTGGTTCATCATCTACCTGTTGTATCTGTTGCCAGAGCCGCGCCCAGAGGTGGCGCTTCTCCCAACGGCGAAACCGCTGATAAACGGCATTCCAATGGCCGAATTCGTCGGGCAGGTCGCGCCATGGGGTTCCGGTCCGCGCCTGGTAGAGGACGGCTTCGATGAACATTCGGTCGCTGAGCCGTGGCGGGGCGCCGGCGGCGTGTTTGCTCTCACGCAGTAGCGGCTCGAGTGTCGACCAGATAGCATCCGTGATGAGCAGGCGTAACGCCATGATAAGTCCCCGGAAAGTGTCATTGATGGAGAATGATTATCAGCATTTCATGAATTCGTCAACACGACCTAGTCTCTGAACTTCGTAACCCTCGCGGAACGCCGGCCCCGTCACCGGCTCGCCGGCGATCGCGCATACGAAATCACGGACTTCGATCGCCTTGAGGTCGTTGAAACCAAGCTGATGTCCCGGAGCCGGGGAGAAACTGCCATAGGGCGAATGCTGCGGTCCTGTCGCAATGATTCGGAAACCGCGCTCTGCTGGCACATCGCAGCTCTTGTACAGCCGCAGCTCGTTCAGCCGTTCCTGGGTAAAGATCAGCGCGCCACGTGATCCGTAGATCTCGAAATCATGCTGCATCTTGCGACCCGTCGCCGCCCAGTTCACTTCGATCGAGCCAACTACGCCATTTTCGAAGGTTATGAATGCCTGTGCCATGTCGTCGGTCTCGACAACCACGGTGTCCCCGGACCCAGGTACCATCGGCCGGCGCGGAATCACGGTCATGCAACGGCCCTGAACCGAAGAGATCGGACCAAGCAGATAACGCGCGGTGGCAAAGACATGGCTGCCCAGATCGGCCAGTGCGCCGCCGCCCGAAGTCGGGTCGTGGCGCCAGGTCATGGGTTGCGTCGCATCGGCCATGTAGTCCTCGACATGGACACCGCGGTAGTTGCGAATCTCACCGAGCCCGCCGCTTGCGATCATATCGCGCGCCACCGCGAACAGCGGATTCTTCAGATAGTTGAAGCCGACCTGTGTGACCACGCCGGCCGCTTCTGCCGCAGTCATCATGTCCCGGGCTTGCGCGGCACGGGGCGCCAGCGGTTTTTCGCAATAGACATGCTTGCCGGCTGCAATTGCCGCCATCGCCATTTCATGATGCAGGGTGTTCGGCGTCGTGATGTCGATGATGTCGATATCCGGATCGTCGAGAAGACGGTGCCAGTCGCTGCTCCCGTTGCGAAACCCCAACGCCTTGCGCGCGCAGTCTGCCGTGGCCGCGTCGACTTCGGCAATCGTGTTGAAGTCGACCTCGAACGGAAGATCGAAAATTCGTTGGGCCGATGCGAAGGCGATCGCATGGGTCTTGCCCATGAAACCGGACCCGATCAGCCCCAAGCCCAACACCCCGTTCTTCATGACTGTTCCTGCAATGCAGTTTCAAGCGATTTCGGCAACCCGGACAAGCCGCCGTTCGGCGACGGACTTGTATGCTGCTTCGGCCAGAATCAATGCCTTGCGGCCTGCCTCGAAGTCCGGGTCCGGCGGGATTCCATGGTCTATGCAGTCGACGAAAGAGCTAACCTCGGCCATGAAGGATTGATTGTATCGTTCTATGAAAAAATAATAATACGGTGACGCTGCACCGGTTTGTTCAGTCGTATGGACTTCAACCGCGTCGGGCCGACGGTTGCCGCTGATCACCATGCCGTTGGCGCACAGGAACTCGATCCGCTGGTCGTAACCATAAACCGCCGTGCGCGAATTGTTGATATGGCATTGCTTTCCGCTTGCGGTTCGCATGACGATCATTGCGGTGTCGACTTCATCAAGCTCGGCCCCCAACTCACGGTCAATCATCGCGCTTGCCACCGCGAAGACCTCGATCGGCTCATCGTCGAGCATGTAACGGGCCAGATCGAAATCATGGATGGTCATGTCGCGCATGAGGCCGCCGGCGGCCTTGAGATAGTGTCGGCCCGGCAGTTCGGGATCGCGCGATGTGATGATAACTTGATGTAGTTCACCGATTGCGCCTGATTGCACGGTCCTGCGCGCCCTTTGGTGACCCGGATCAAAACGCCGATTGAAACCGATCTGGACCGGGACCGCAGATCCGGCAATTGTCTCTGCACACCGATTGACCCGTCCAAGATCGAGATCGATCGGTTTTTCACAGAGGATCGGTTTGCCGGCTGCGACCGCGGTCTCGATATAATCGGCATGCGTCCCGGTCGCGGTTGCCACCAGAACGCCGTCGATCTGCGGATCGGAAAAAATTGCATCGGCGCTGTCAGCAATGTTGACTCCGTGTTTCGCACCAACACGTAGAGCGGCTGCCGGGTCGGAATCGTAAACGCTATGCAGCGTTACGCGTGGATGAGCGATGATGTTGTCTGCATGCATCTGTCCGATGCGCCCGCATCCGAGTAACGCGAGTGCGACCATTGGCTCCTCCGGTCTGCGAGTAGCGAGTACGGGACGCGCGATCCGGCCTTTACGGATCGTTAACCCGTTGATCATGGCCGCGATAATTATTGCAATCCGATGCTCTGTCAATCAACACTCTGATACGGCAGAGATCATGGTTTATCGGGGAGAATCGATTGATGAAAATGAGGAGCAAAACCGTCCGGTTGACGATGGCGCAGGCTCTGGTCCGATACTTGTGCAACCAGTTTACCGAAGTGGCCGGTGCCAAGGTTCCGTTGTTTGCCGGCGTCTTCGGAATATTCGGTCATGGCAATGTCACATGTCTTGCCGAAGCGCTGGAAGGAGTTCAGGAGCAATTGCCGACTTGGCGCGGTCAGAATGAACAGTCGATGACGTTGGCGGCGGTTGCTTACGCCAAGGCGATGCGCCGGCGCCGGATCATGATCGCCACCAGTTCGATCGGGCCCGGCGCAACCAACATGGTCACGGCGAGCGCTGTCGCCCATGCCAATCGTTTGCCGGTTCTTCTGCTCGGCGGTGACGTGTTCGCCAATCGCCGTCCCGACCCGGTGCTCCAGCAGGTCGAGCATTTCGGCAATCCTACGGTTTCTGTCAATGACGCCTTCAAGGCGGTGACACGCTATTGGGACCGGATAACCCATCCCGAGCAGATTGTGTCTTCACTGCCGCAGGCGATTGCCACGATGCTTGATCCGGCCGATTGCGGCCCGGCTTTCATCGGCCTTTGTCAGGATACGCAGGAACTCGCCTTCGATTATCCCGAAACGTTCTTCCTGCCGCGCAACCATACCATCCCTCGGTCGCGGCCGGACCGGAACCAACTGCGCGCGGCCGCCGGGAAACTGAAGGGGGCCAAGCGCCCTCTGATCATTGCCGGCGGCGGTGTGCATTACGCTCTGGCGGGCAGCATGGTTGCGGATTTTGCGGAAAGACGAGGCATTCCGTTGGCGGAAACCGTGGCCGGAAAGGGCGTGGTAACTCATGATCACGTGGCTCATATCGGTCCGATCGGCGTCATCGGTTCGTCGTCCGCCAACGCCATGGCGGCCGATGCGGATGTCATTCTCGCCATCGGAACGCGGCTGCAGGATTTCACGACCGGATCCTGGACCGTTTTTTCCCCGAATGCCGAATTCATAGCTGTCAATACGGCGCGTTGGGATGCGACCAAACACCGTGCCTTTGCCGTGGTTGGCGATGCCCTGGAAGCGGTGCGTGAACTCGATGCCGCGCTCGGCGATTGGTGCCCGGACAACGACTGGACCCTACGCGGACCCGGGGAATTCGCGGCCTGGAACCGCCTGCTAGACGAGCGCCAGAAACCGACGAATGCACCCGTGCCAACCTACGCTCAGGTTGTCGGTGTCGTCAACCGGTTCGCCGGTGACCGTGACCTGCTGGTTACGGCCGCCGGCGGATTGCCGGGCGAGGTGACCAAGGGTTGGCGTGTCAAGACGCCAGGTACTTTCGATTGCGAGTTTGGCTATTCGTGCATGGGCTATGAAATTGCCGGGGGTTGGGGCGCGGCAATGGCTGACAGCAGCCGCACGCCGATCGTGATGACGGGCGACGGGTCGTACCTCATGATGAATTCGGACATCTATTCAACGGTTCTCACTGGACACAAACTGATCGTCCTAGTCTGCGACAATGGTGGATTTGCCGTGATCAACCGGTTGCAGAATTTCAAGGGCGGCGCCTCCTTCAATAACCTGATTCGGGATAGCCGGGTGAAGGAGTCGTTTGCTGTCGATTTTGCAAAGCACGCTGAAGCTATGGGGGCTCTGGCACGCCGGGTCGAAAGCCTGACCGATCTTGAGAATGCCCTTGAGTGGGCCCGTTCAACCGAGCGAACGACTGTGATCTCGATCGTCACCGATGCTTTCGAATGGACGCCGGGCGATGCCGGCTGGGATGTCGGGGTGCCGGAGGTCAGTGATCGTGAGGCGGTTCGCGCAGCCCGCCTCGATCACGACGCGATACGCGCCAGGCAACGGATCGGGGTGTGAGCATGAAAGCGAGGTTGGGGATAGCGCCGATTGCCTGGAGCAATGACGACTTGCCGGAACTTGGCGGTGAGACATCTCTCGAAATCTGCTTGTCAGAGTCGCGGGCAGCAGGATTTTCCGGCGTCGAGACCGGCGGCAAGTTCCCGGCGACGGCCCGTGAGTTACAATCGGCTCTTGATGCGTACGATCTGAGGCTTGCCTCCGGCTGGTATTCCGGGACTGTCCTTGATTCCGATCTTGAGGCGGAGAAAGACCGGGCGATGGGGCAATTGACATTATTCCGGGAATGCGGGGCTGCCTGCATCGTTTACGGCGAAACCGCGGGTACAATCCAGAATATCCGGGATACACCCTTGGTCAGGCGCCGAACCCTGTCCGACGGCGACTTCAGGGACTACGGTCGTAAATTGACTGCCTTCGCTGAGTATTGCGCCGAACAAGCTGCGCCCATGGCGATGCACCATCACATGGGTACGGCGATCGAAAGCGAGCGCGATCTCGATCTTCTGATGAACAATACCGGTGATGCTGTTCATCTGCTATATGACACGGGCCATCTGGCTTTTGCCGGGGCTGATATTCTGCGGGTTATCGACCGTCACGCGCGGCGCATCGTCCATGTTCATGTCAAGGATGTCCGTCAGGATGTGCTTACGACGCTGGATCGCGGCCGCGAGAGCTTTCTTGACGCTGTTCTCAAGGGCGCTTTTACCGTGCCGGGGGACGGCGCTCTGGATTTTCCGGCTGTGGTCAGACGGCTGGCCGATAACGGTTACGAAGGCTGGTTCGTCGTGGAAGCGGAACAGGATCCTCAAAAGGCGCCACCTCTTGAGTATGCGCATATTGGATTTGCCGCCATGACAGACGCCTTGCGATTGGCCGGTTATGAACTGGAGGATTCGTGAATGAATAGGCTGGACCGGAAAGTCGCCGTGATCACTGGCGGAACACAAGGGCTTGGTGCTGCAATCGCCCGGTTTTTTGCCGAATCCGGTGCTACCGGACTAATTACCTGCGGACGTTCGGCGGAGGCGGGCCGGGCAGTCGCCGCATCCATTGAACACGATACGGGTTGTCCGGTTGCGTTCGTGACCGCCGATCTTGGCGTGGTTGATGATTGCCGTGCGGTCATCGCTGCGGCGGATCAGCATTTCGGCCGGGTCGATGTGCTTGTCAATGCGGCTGCGGTAACCGACCGCGGCAATATTCTCGATACGTCGCCGGAACGGTTCGACGAGATTTTCGCGGTCAACGCCCGCGGTCCGTATTTTCTCATGCAGGATGCTGCGAAGCTTATGATCCAAGACGGTATCGAAGGGGCGATTGTCAATATCGGTTCGATTTCGGCCCTGGCCGGACAACCCTTCATCTCGGCATATTGCGCGTCCAAGGGTGCGCTTGCGACGATGACGCGGAACACCGCTTTTGCTCTGCTCCGGAACCGGATTCGTGTCAATCAGCTCAATATCGGCTGGATGGCGTCGGACGGCGAACACCGGATCCAGGTCAGCTATCACGACGCCGACGAGAATTGGCTCGAAGATGCCGCTGCCGCCCAGCCTTTCGGACGCCTGTTGGCGCCGCGCGAGGTTGCGAAGGCCGTTGCTTTCTTGGCGTCTGATGACGCCGGCATGATGACGGGCTCAGTGGTGAACTTCGATCAGTCGGTATGGGGTGGCTACCCTGCGGCGCCGGCCGCGCCAACCGAAGCGTTGACACTTCCGGATTGACAGCGTGCCATCCAGGGCGGTTGGTTCGACCTGCCGGATCCGGCGTTCAGAGGAATAGCGTCAGCACTCCGGTATAGGCATAAATCCGGTCCCGGCTGATTTCGCCATTGGCAAAGAATCCGGCCATCGGAAACGTCCCGAGCGTCTCCCGTATGATGTCGATCTCGCGTTCCGGTTCGGCGAACTGGTTCGGTCCGCGGCCGGCGCAGGAAATATAGAGGCCGCCGCGTATTGGCCGAGCGGCAACGCGTCGTTTCAGATCGGCTGTCATCCGCCGCATGTCAGTGACGGCGGTTGCCCGGTCGCGACGGCAGAACAATACCGGGTTGCCTTCCGAGACGCTCTCGGCGATGGCAATGACCTTGTGGTCGGGGTCAATGCCGATCAGGTTGCGGACCGTGTAATCCGCGGTATCGGAACCGGTGACGGGCAGGGCGGCGAAGATCAGGCCGCCGACGCGGCGCAGGTCGTTCGACAGGTCTTCGCCGATATCGGCCTTGAAGACGTCAAGAGCCGGTTGTCCATCAAGTTCGATCAGGATATTGTCGCGCGCGCTGGTCACGGTATGAGCCTTGCCGAGCGGTGTGCAGCCTTGGCTCAAGGCGGTGGCCACCTCGACGATCGTCGGAGATACTGCGACACCGCTGAGACATCCGGTTCGTCCGCCGGCGCTGTGTGGGTGGTCTCCGGCCGCGGCAGTCAGTCCGCCAACCAGGAATCCCGCTGTATGCTCGACCAGTTCGGAGAGTGATTGGGCGGCATCGGGATGGCGCGGGTCGACATGGGTAATAGCGACCGGCATTGTCGCATCGGTAATCCAGTTGCGATGCGCCGATTCCAGATCTCTTCCGGCTTCCGTATCACCGGCGAACAGCCGGTAACCGTCTTCGGGAATTTCCAGGACCATCGCGGTTGCGCTCGATACGCCAAAATGCTCGGCTTCGGTGGTAATGACCCCGTATCCGGCGGCCACTGCCCAGTCAGAAATCCCTGTTCTGTCCTGAAGGATCTCGACCATGCCGCCGAGATGCTCTGAGAACGATTCGGCGGCATAGAGAATTCCCACGCCGCCTTGCGGTTGGCCGAGACCGTCGGCAACTGCGATTGCGGCAGCCCGCCAGCCGTTGTCGAGGCTGGTTGCCGTAGGAAATCGTCGGACCTTGTCAGTCATGATGTCAGCCTCGCAGATGTATGTCGCAGTGACTGTCGCAATCCCGCCACGTGCGCACAAGTCGGTTGCGGTACTTGAACCCGTTTGACGTCAGAGTGCGCCGGTCGAGCGTATGTCCGCGTTCTGGCTTGTTCAGAATCATGTCGACATGTTGGTCTGTGATCGCCGCGCTATGGTCAGCGGCCGACCAAGAGGACAACAATACCGATGACAATCCCCAAAATACCGGCAAATTCGATCCTGTTCGTTCGTTCCTTGAAGAACATGTAGGACGCGATGAAGGTGAAAACCAGTTCGATCTGACCTAGCACTCGGACATAAGCGGCATTCTGGATCGTCATCGCGGTGAACCAGCAGGCCGACCCGAGCATTCCACTGAGGCCGACGAGGCTGGCGACTCGCCAGTTGTGGATGACAGCGGCAATCTGGCCCGGTTCACGCGCCATCAGATAAACTGTCATGATGAGTGTCTGGAGGATCGTGACGCAGGCCAGCGTAAAGGCAGCCTGCATCAGGAAACCTTCGCCGCCGAGAGCCAGGGATGCCGCACGATACGCAACGGCGGAGATACCGAACATGGCGCCGGACGCAATCCCGATCAGGGCCGGCTTGCCGGTCCAGGCAACCAGTACGGTCCGTGCACCTGTTTCCGAGCGAGCCGTCGAAATCGCCATGACGCCAACGAGGCTGATAGCAATGCCGACCGCGGCCCCGGTGCTGAGCGGGTCGCCAAGGATGACGAGACCAAAGATTGCCGCCTGCACGGTTTCGGTTTTGGAATAGGCTGTTCCCACAGCGAAGTTCCGAAACGAAAACAGGGACACCAGAAGTGCGGTCGCGAGAATCTGGGCAACGCCGCCAATAACACCGAACAGGGCGAATTCGGCAGTTGGTAGCGGCATGGCAAATCCGCCGGCGATATGGAGACCAGCGGCATAAAGCAGGGCCAGTGGCACGGCGTAGACAAACCGTACATAGGTTGTGCCACCTGTGCTCAACCTGGATTTCAGGTGCTTCTGAAGGGCCGACCGCACATTCTGCATGAACGCAGCCATGATGGTGATCGGAACCCACAGTTCGAACATTGTTTATCTCGTTGACATGGCTGGCAGACACGGGGCGGCCAGCACAAATAGCCCAAACCGACGGTTGGTGCATCCGGCGAATGAGCAGGTATGCGCGATTGGCGGATTTGCGGTGTTGTTCAGACCGTGCTGCGCCGTATCACGCAGTCGCTGCGTTTGAGGATATCGGGTTGCAACGCGATGCCGAGACCGGCGCCTTCCGGTGCAGAAATCCGTCCGTTCCTGACTGGAGGCAGCGCTGTCATCAATTCCCCATACCCGCCGAAATAGAACGCCCGTACGATCTCCTGGATGTGGCAGTTTTCGGTTGCGAGGGCGAGATGCGTGGGCGCCGTGAGGGTGACCGGTCCCGTGCAATCATGGAAGGCAACTGGAACGTGCCAGGCTTGGGCCATGGCTGCCACTTTGCGGGCTTCGGACAGTCCACCGCACCATGCAACATCCATGATGATCAGGCTGAGCGCATCGAGTTCGAGAAGGGCGCGAAAGTCTGCGATCCCGCCGCGGGTTTCACCGACTGCGATTGGTGCAGTCGTGGCGCGGGCAACCTGACCGAGTGAACCGAGATGGTCCATGAACACAGGATCTTCGATCCAGTACGGGCTGAGAGCCCGGGCGATCTTCACGGCGCTGGGGCGATCCCAGAGCGAATGGAGTTCCGTCATCACATCCATTCGGTCGCCAACGGCTTTGCGGATTCGGACGAAGGGATCGAGCGCCCGATTCAGATCAGCGCCTGAAATATGCTTTCCGCCGGAGCGTTCTGTGGCGTAGTCGAACGGCCAGATCTTCATGCCGTCGATTCCCATTTCCAGCAAGGACAGCGCGAGATCGTCAGCCTGGTTGAGGAAGGCATCAAGATCTTCGTATGGACCTTCATTGCCGTCGAGGCCGAAGTTCCCTGTTTCCTGGCCAGACTGATCGCGGACATATCGGTAACCGGCGCAGGTGTTATAGACTCGGATATCGTTGCGTACGGCACCGCCGAGCAGTTGGTGGACCGGTTGGGTCGTTGCTTGGCCCCCAGATGTCCCAAAGTGCCATATCGACGGCCGAACGGCCCCGCTGTTCCGCGCTAGCGCCGGTAAACCCGACGTATCCGACGAGTTTCGGGTGAAGGCGGGCAATCAGGCGCGGGTCCGCGCCGAGCAGCAATTCTCCTTATGGCGTTTCTTGTTGCATTGCGGCCTTTCGTGTTGGTTTTTTTGGCGGTTTTGCGGTTGGAGGGATGGGCTTGGCGCGGGGGCCGGGGATCAAGCGTTTGCGGGAGGCGGGATGCCCGTGATGACGGTTCTCATGAGGACCGCCCATGACGCGAAGACATGGTAGGCGGTGATCGTGCGGATGTGCTCGAACAGGCGCCTTCGGGCTCCGAGTGCGTGCCGCGCCCGCCGCCAGGACGCTTCGATCAGGTCGCAGGCCGTGTGCAGGGCGAAGGCCAGCAGATTGAGCACGACCAGGATGCTGGCCAGGGTCTGGCTGCCATGCCCGAAATTGTGTTCGAGGTTGTAGCCGTTGGTCTTCAGGACGTTGAAGGTCTCGTTCTCGATCTTCCAGCGGGCACGCCCGCAGGCGGCGATGGCGGCGGCGGTGTCTCGCGTGACGGCAAGGTCGGTGACGAAGCTGTTGCGGTAGGTCACCTTGCCGTCGGGCTTGGCGATCTCGACCTCCAGCCAGTTGACGACGAGCGCGTCGGCGCCGTCGCGCAGCGGCACGCCATTCATCCAGCGATAGCGATGGCGGCGCCTGGCCGCGCCCCTGCCCACGGTCTGGCACACCTTGTCCAGCACGACGCCATGGGTGTATTTGCTCAACGTCTTGTGGCTGGACGGCTTGCACACGAAGATGAAGCTCCCGCCCGCGGCGCGCACCGCCTCGCAGATCGGCTGGCGGGAATAGAGATCGTCGCCCAGATAGACCGGTCTCAGCCCGGCCACACAAGGCCCCAGGCGGGCCAGCCAGCGCTGCGCCGCGCGGCTCTCGCAGTCCTGCTGCGCCGAGCCGTCTTGCGGGCGCACGAACTCCGGCGCCAGAGGCAAGGCGCGGCGCGGCCCCGGCGCCACCAGAGCGGCGCCGACAAAGCTGTGGAAATACTCCACCTCCTCGCCCCGCCGGCGCGTCGAGCAGTGCGCGCAGTGGATCGTGCCGGAACGGAAAGGCTCCGAGCCGTCCAGCGCGATCAACACCCGATCGTCCAGGCAGCGCAGACCCGACAAGGCACCGGCGCCATCCAGGTCATCGACAAGCGCCGAAAACACCGCATCGAAATGATCCGTCGGCGCCCCATCCAGCATCCGCCGGATATGGCTGTCGCACGGAACCCGCTCCATGCCGAACAGCGTCCCGGCGCATCAGCGCCGCGCTGCGCCGACAGCAGGCGCTGATGCGCCAGAAACGACGGGCTCTGCATGAAAAACACCGAAAACGCCGCAAGCCCGATGTCTCTCATGGCATAGCGCGTGTTGCGTCCCGAGCGCTTGTCGGGCAACGTCGCGCACCGCTTCCCCACCACATCCATGTATCGTTCAAGACGCTTCATATAACAACTTGAATCACATCTCCAAGCCTTTGAAAACCCCTGATAACTCCAAAAGGAGAATTGCTGCGCGCCGAGCAGAATCGGAGCGATTGTTTCGTGGATATGTGCTTCTACTGCGCCTGGGCCGTAGAACGTTTCGCCGAGGCCGATCAGCCCGTCATCCGTGTGAACGTGAACCCATAGCAGGTTCGGGAATTCGTTGATCCGGATCGTTTCAATGGTGCTAATTTTCATGAAGTTTCCATTTCTTGGCATTGTATCCCGAACCTCTTGCAAAATTCCTGTCCCCAGGGTCCGGTGAGCCCGGATCGGTCGGTTGATCCCGGTCACCTCTACATCTGGAGGTCTGAATCCATGGATTCTCGGTGTCTCATCAGAGATGATGAGACCAAACAGGGACCTTTGTGGACATCGGGACACGCCTCTCCGGGCCACTCTCTTCGAGAGGGCCGTGAAGGGTCGGTATGCGTTGTCGGAGCCGCGCTATGGGACGGCGAGACGTATCAACGGGTCAGCCGCCAGGGCCAGGATGCCGAACATGAGATGGCAGGCGACCCTGGAATGTCCACGGACGCGGACATGGCGCCCGCCAAACTCATCCTTGAGGCGGGCGTTGGTCCTCTCGACACCGGACCGGATCCGGAACCGCACGGTCTCGGGATCGACATGGCCTATTGCACGCCGGGCCCGGGCCTCCCGGTCTCGCTCCTCCTTGAGGTCCTTGTCCCGGCGCCGATTGACATCGATGATCGGCACATGGCCAAGCCGTTCGCTCATCTGGTAGATCTCCCTGGCATCATAGGCCGCGTCCATGAGATCGTAGAGATTGGTCACACGCCCGGCGGTCATCATCGCCAGCGGGATCGCGACCGGGCTGTCATGGACGGATGCCGAGGTGAGAACGGTCCTCAGCGGCACCCCGCAGTCTGCTGTGTCGATATGCAGCTTGTAACCGCGCCAGGCCTCCATGACCCCCCTGGCATTCTTCTTTGCCCCGTGATCGCAGACCTTCGGCAGCGCGTCGAGCCTCTCATCGAGATCCATCCCGTTCGCTTGCCGTTCGAGACGCCCAGGCTCCTTCGTCCTCTCCGCGCCCTTGCGGGGCCGGCCGCGCTTGCGGTTCGGCGTCCTGGCCTTCGGCTTCGGGGCCGGCGTCTCCCGGGCCTCGATGGCCGTCGGGTCCCTCGACACGTGGCCGATGAGCGCGTCGCCCAGTGTCTCTGCAACCAGAGCCGCGTGCATCCTCTCCGGAAGACGGGACTGCGACCATTCGGCAAACGCCCGCGAAAACGTCGCTTCACGCGGGATCTCCGCGACACGCGACCAGCCGCACAGTCGGCACAACGTCGGGTCCACCTTGAGCCTGTCGATCAGGTGGCGGGTCGTCGGCAGATCCCATACCGCCTTGGCGATGACGCCACGGGCCAGCGCCTGGCGATCCTCCCGGGGCCGACCCGGACCGGTCCACACCTCATCGACGAAGCCCTCCACCTTGACGAGATCGAGAGCTGTCACGAAGCGCTTGTGCGTCTCGAGGAGAGGACCGACCGCCTCGGCCAACGCAGGGAAAAGGTCCCCTTGAAATCGGTGCCAGAGATCGGATAGGTTCGAGCCAAGGGTCATCGGGGTCACCTCCTTGGTATCTTGTTATTGTGGAAACACAACATACTACGGGGTGGCCCCGAAACCTAGGCCCTCGACAACAAAATCAGCCTCGACAAGGCAAAAAACCGGTCGGGCCGGCAATTTTGCAAGAAGCTCTATTGGCAATCCAAGGCGCAAAAACTTGCGTTGCCCAGGTTTTCAAGTAATGGGTCTCGGAATTGACTGAAAGCGGACACGTTGCCTTTGTAAGATTGGGCAAATCAGGATACGTCTGCCGCTGCGGAGCTGAACCGACTATCGTCCGTACGCTCGCCTGGTAGTGGGCCAGAGGTGTCCGACAGCCGTCGCGGTCGCGATCGCGCCTTGGGATCCAGGCTACGCCGTATTCGCCGAATGCTTGGCGGAACGTTGCATTCTTACCCGCGGATGTTGTCGATTCGGCTATTCATCGCTCCAGTATAGACCGACGGTCTGAGCCTGAGCCGATCTTTGAAGGCAGCTAGTGGATTGATCGTTATAGATATATCCATTATTGTGTTCTTCTGATTTGTCGATCACGGAGCTCTGCAAGATGCGCCCTGGTGTTTCATTCACGCTCACTTCAGGCGACCGGCATCGCCTTGAAACGGTTGTCCCGGACCCGAAGAGCCCGCAGAAGCATGTCTGGCGGGCACGCATCGTTCTTCTGAGCGGCGACGGGCTCGGCACGATGGCCATCATGAGAGAGACCGGCAAGGCGAAGAACAGTGTCTGGCGCTGGCAGGACCGCTTTTATGGAAGACGGTGTGGACGGACTTCTGCGGGACAAGACGCGTCCGCCGGGCAAGACGCCTCTGGCTCCTGAGCCAGAGGCGAAGATCGTCGGGTTGACCCACACCTCGCCGCCTCACGCGGCGACCCACTGGACGCTGCGGGCGATGGCGAAGGCTGTGGGGGTTGCCGCTTCGAGGGTATGGGCGGTCTGGCAGGCGCATGGCCTGATGCCGCACCGCTGGCGGCCGTTCACGCTTTCGAACGATCCCGCCTGCCTCGAGACGCTGACCGACATCGTCGGCCTCTCCGTTGCGCCGCCGGCTCACGCGGTCGTGCTGTCGATCGATGACAGGTCGCACAGTCAGGCACTTGACCGCACACAGCCCGGCCTGCCGCTGAAGAAAGGTCGCGGCGCCACCATGACACATGATTACAAGCGCAACGGCACGACGACGCTGTTTGCCTCCCTGACCGTGCTTGCCGGCACGGTCATCGGCCAGCACGCCAGTCGGCATCGCCACCAGGCGTTCCTGAGATGCCGCAACCGCATCGCGCGCACGATACCCGCTGGCGTCCCGGTCCATGCCATCCTCGACAACGACGCCACTCACAAGCACAAGGACGTCCAGGTCTGGCTCGCACGCCATCCGCGCTGGACCTTCCACGTCACCCCCACCTCGAGCGCGTGGCTGAACGCGGTCGAAGGCGTCTTCGCCAAGCGGACACGACGCCGTCTCAAAGACGGCGTCTACCGCTCCGTACGCGACCTCCAGGACGCCATCCGCCGCGTCATCGACGAACACAACACACAGAAGCCAAGCCCTTCGTCTGGACCGCCGATCCCGATACCATCATCGCCGCAAGAAAAAGAGGGGTCTAAGCGTTGGAATCAATCCACTAGACCCGCTGTGCCAAATTCGGTGCTGCTCGGCCGGAGGCACGGATTGCGCATTGCGACTGGATACCGGACAGCGAAGATCGGTAGTGGTCCGGCAACGCGGTACGTCACAATCACCAGGCATCACGAAACCGTTTCGGCTTTAGACGAGCAGTGGGAGCCCCTGGAGACTGGACATGTACATTTTCTCCAATCCGTCAAAAATGCTTGCGCCCTGTCATGGACACTCACATGCAATTGACGTTTAGTTAGGATCAGGCTATCATTCTTGGAGTGGTGCATCAGTGAACGATGATGCGAAAAGACACTTTGCAGATCAACTTATATTGCGTACCCGCTTTCTGGGCCATCCGCTCTGCGTTGGACTGGATCCGCATATTGACGCAATTCCAGAGCTTTTTCGCCGTGGATCAATGAACCCGGCTGATCCGTACACTGCAATCGTGGTTGAAAACTTCCTGACTGCGATCATTGACCGGATTGTCGGCCGAGTCGCAATCGTCAAACCGCAACTGGCCTTTTTCGAACATCTCGGATGGCGTGGCATACAGGTTCTCGACAACATCGCCAGCCATGCCAGCGCGCGGAATCTGTTGGTCCTTCTCGACGCTAAACGCGGTGACGTCGGGTCGACGGCTGCGGCGTATGCCGGTGCTTACGTGGCACCCGGGGCGCCGGTTGCCGGTGATGCTATCACGGTGAATCCGTATCTTGGTCGCGATTCGCTGGCGCCGTTTCTCGACGCGGCATCTGGGAACGGGACCGGCCTGTTCGCTTTGGTCAAGACAAGCAATCCGGGGTCGTGCGACTATCAGGATCTCGTTGTCAAACCGGCTGTAGAGAAATCAGAACCTGACCTCCATCATGACCAACCCCTGTTTGCCGCCATGGCGCGGTCTTTCGTTGATCAGGTCGAGTCCCTGCGCGGACCAGAAACCGGATGGTCTTCATTCGGCATCGTGGTTGGCGCAACCTATCCGGCGCAGGCGGACCTGCTGCGCGACATCCTGCCCCGCGCGCCGTTCCTTGTTCCCGGCTACGGTTCCCAGGGCGGCTCTGCCGAAGACGCTGTCAGAAGCTTCGTTGCCGGGCCGGCCGGCCCGGAAGGCGGGATCGTCAATTCGTCGCGAGCGATCCTGTTCCCGCCCGCTGGCGCGACTGATGACCTGCGGCGCTGGGAGACAGTGATTGATGACACCCTGGCTCGTGCCATCGGCGATCTCGTCGAAGCGCTTGCGAAGCGACGATAACGACTTATTCTGACCAGCTTCGGCTCAGAACGCCCCGATGCCGCAGCATCACGCACCGGAGTAAAATATATGCCACTTCTGGGACCCGACGATCCGCCACCGTTCTCGGTGCGCAACCCGGATGCGAACTCGGTACTTCTCTTCACGTCCGACCATAATGGCG
This sequence comes from Thalassobaculaceae bacterium, assembly GCA_963422445.2. GTDB lineage: Bacteria > Pseudomonadota > Alphaproteobacteria > Thalassobaculales > Thalassobaculaceae. Next base: position 4,108,590 of record OY729512.2, on the reverse strand, counting down.
TTGTCGTACCGCAGGTCTTGAACGGGCTTGTCGTACCGCCCAACGAAATGCGGCGTCATGTTGCGTATGACATTGGTATCGCCGCGGTCGCCGAATGTCTCTCTGAACGGTTTCGGGCGACCCTCATCACGGCGAACTATTCGAGACTGGTGATTGATTGTAACCGAAAACCGGGCTCTCCGGATTCGATTCCGGAAATTTCCGACCACACCGTGGTGCCGGCAAACAGCACGATCTCGGAAAGCGACCGTCTGGCGCGGGAAGTCGAGATCTTCGAGCCCTATCATCAGGCGATCACTGAACGAATCACCGAAATGCGGGCAGGCGGGTATAACCCGGTTCTGGTTGCGCTGCATAGTTTTACGCCGGTTATCGAAGGCGTTTTCAGGCCGTGGGATATCGGCATATTGTGGCGCGACGACGACCGGCTAGCGGGCCCGATAATCGAGGCGCTGTCGGCGGATGCCGGAATTTCGGTTGGGGATAACCTGCCCTATTCGGGGCGGGACCGTACTGGTTACACGACAGCATATCATACCGGGAGACTGGACCTGCTGCATGTCGGTGTCGAGTTCCGGCAGGACCGGATCGAGTTTCAGGCCGGCGCCAGGGCATGGGCTGCGCGATTCGGCGATGTGCTCGCCGGGGTTCTTGATACGCAAATTTCCACACCGCGGCAGGTTGCCTGACATGGGACAAGCGAAAGATTTCACGATTGGCGTCGAAGAAGAGTATCTGCTGATCGACCTGGACAGCCGCGGTCTGATCCGTGAAAGACCGGATTCCGTCATTGATCGGTGTCGCGATCGTCTCGGGTTGCAAGTGACAACGGAATTCCTGCAATCCCAGATCGAGGTCGGCACACGGGTTTGCGAGACGACCGCGGAGGTCCGCACAGATCTGCAGCGGCTCCGCCGCACCGTGGCCGACAGTGCGAGCGACGCAGGTCTTGGCCTGATCGCCGCATCGACACATCCTTCGGCCCAGTGGGCCGACCAGAGACTGACCGAACTCGACCGCTACATCGGGCTGGCCCGGGATCTTCAGGGCGTGGCGCGTCGCATGGTGATCTGCGGCATGCATATCCATGTCTGCATCGTGAACGAAGACCTGCGCCTCGATCTGATGAACCAGGCGACCTATTTCCTGCCGCACTTGCTCGCCTTGAGTACGTCGAGCCCGTACTGGCGGGGAAATGACACCGGCCTTGCGTCTTACCGCCTCACCATCTTCGACAATCTTCCCCGCACCGGCCTTCCGGCGGCTTTTTCGAGTTGGGCCGAATACCAGCGTCACATCGATGCCCTCGTGGGGGCCGGCGTGATCGAGGATACCAGCAAGATATGGTGGGATATCCGACCATCGTCACGCTTCCCGACCATGGAAATGCGGATATGCGATGTCTGTACTCGCCATGAGGACGCCGTCGCGATCGCAGCTTTGTTCCAATCCATCATTCATATGCTGTATCGATTGCGCCGCCTGAACCAGAGATGGCGCGACTACGTCCAGATGCTGATTGCCGAAAATCGGTGGCGGGCCCAGCGTTATGGTATCGATGAAGGGCTGATCGATTTTGGCCGCGGCGCCATGGTGCCGTATCCGGATCTGCTCGACGAACTCATCGAACTGACAATGCCCGACGCCGAAGAACTTGGCTGTGTCGACGATCTGCTGCGCACGCGCGAGATTCTGGCGCGTGGGACCAGTGCCCATTGGCAGCGCCGCGTCTATGCCGAGGCGCTAGCCGGCGGTGCGAGCAATGCCGACGCATTGAAGGCTGTCGTCGATATGCTGGTCACTGAAAGTGTCGCCGACTTGCCGTGACCGCGGCCGCGGTTTATCCTGTTCTGACAGACACCGAAGTCTGGTTGTTCAGATCAGGGAGAGCGGAGTCACCCCATGGCCAATCCTGCCGACAGATTCGACGATCAGACCCGCCTGGAACTTGAGGCTGCGGCTTTTCGCCGCCTGGTCACCCATCTCGACGAGCGCAAGGACGTCCAGAACATCGATCTCATGAACCTAGCCGGGTTCTGCCGCAATTGCCTGTCCAAATGGTATCGCGCGGCGGCCGAGGACAAGGGCAAAGACCTCAATTACGAGGAAGCTCGGGAGATCATTTACGGGATGCCCTATTCCGACTGGAAAGCGCGGTATCAGACCGAAGCGACGCTCGAGCGGCAACAGGTCTTCAATGCAAGCCACAAAGGTCACTGATCGGCGACAGCCGTCCCGTCGCTGCCGGGAAACCCGCCATCTGGACTCTGATGGTCCGACCTAAATTTGAAGGGGAGGGATCATGCCCGACGCGACCATACGGACAGGCTTGTTCTGTCATGGCGGTAATGCCGACCACGATGTGATCATTGTCGGAGCCGGTCTAGCCGGTCTATACGCCATCTATCGGTTGCGGCAACTCGGGTTCAGGGTCCGTGCCTACGAAGCCGGCGACGGGGTCGGCGGCACCTGGTTCTGGAACCGTTACCCGGGATGCCGGTGTGACGTCGAAAGCATGGAATACTCCTATTCTTTTGATGAAGACCTGCAACAGGAATGGAATTGGCCGGAGCGATACGGTACCCAGCCGGAAATCCTCAAATATATCGATCATGTTGCCGAGCGTTTCGATCTTATGCGTGACGTTCAGCTTGAGACCCGTATCAAGACGGCGGTTTTCGATGAAGACACCGGGTTCTGGACTGTCGCGACCGAGGACGGCGAGACAGTGACCGCGCCGGTCTGCATCATGGCGACCGGCAACCTGTCGACGCCGCGATGGCCGGAGTTTTCCGGCATCGACCGCTATGAGGGCCGCTGGTATCACACCGGCCTGTGGCCGAAGGACGGCGTGGATTTCACTGGGTTGCGTGTCGGTATCATCGGGACCGGCTCGTCCGGCGTGCAATCGATCCCGCATATCGCGGCGCAGGCGAAACATCTGACGGTGTTCCAGAGGACCGCCAATTTCAGTCTGCCGGCCCGCAATGCCCCGCTTGATCCGGAGAAGGCAGCGCAACACAAACGGGAGTATCCGTCACGGCGCCGCGCTGCCTATAATACGCCGTTCGGGATCGCCGGGTATCCGGCACCGGTCAAAACAGCCATGAACGCGAGTGAGGCGGAACGGCAGGCGCAGTACGAGGCAAAATGGCAAGAGGGCGGCAGCATCAGCTACCTTTTCTCATACAAGGATCTGTTGCTAAACAACGAGGCGAACGAAACCGCATCGGAATTCGTTCGAGAGAAGATCCGTACCACCGTCAAGGATTCGGTCACTGCCGAAACCCTCTGCCCCGATAATCATCCGATCGGCACCAAACGCCTGATTCTCGATACGAATTACTACGAAACCTTCAACAAACCACATGTCGCGCTGGTCGATGTCCGCAAGGCGCCGATTCAGGAAATCACTCCGACAGGCGTCCGCACGACAGATGCAGACTATGAACTTGATGCGATCGTATTCGCCACCGGCTTCGACGCGATGACGGGAACAATGCGCGAGATCGACATCAGGGTCAGGAATGGCGTGACGCTGGAAGATCAGTGGGAGGGCGGACCGCGAACGTATCTCGGGATCATGGTAGCCGGCCTTCCCAACATGTTCATGGTGACGGGTCCGCAGAGCCCGGGAGTCAAGAGCCAGATGATCCTGTCGATTGAGATGCATGTCGACTGGATTGCCGATTGCCTTAAACATATGCGCGAACACGGCAAGAGCCGGATTACGGCAACCGGGGAGGCGCAAGAGGACTGGGTCCATCACACTGCGGACGTTGCCAATGCGACACTCTATCCACAAGCGAACTCCTGGTATATGGGGGCCAATATTCCCGGCAAACCGCGGGTGTTCATGCCGTATGTTGGCGGTGTTCATGCCTACAAGCAGAAATGCGAGGCGGTCGTGGCTGCCGATTATGAAGGTTTCGTCATGACCGGGAGACGGTCTCAGCCTGAACCGGATGCCGAGTTGACGGGGCGAGACGACCGGGTTGATCCGTGACTTCGGGGCTCGTAGACATTGCGGAATGCCTTCGAGTACCGGTCAGGATCGTTGCCTGCAGGATCCTGCGCGAACGCTGACGGTCGCGGTACCTGTAGCTCCACAGCCAATCTCCCTGACTCACAATCTCTGCCCCCGCTGCATTGCTACTCAAGTCTGTGGGCCCGGTTTTTCCTCAAGGTAGGCAACGAGTTCCCACAATCTGTCTTCGAGATCGGCTCTCAGCTTATCCTGGAATGGGAAGTTTTTATCCAGGAGCATGGGAAGAAGTTTTTTGGTCGCAGCGATCCTTTCCTGCATATGCTGGCGATACAGGACGCTGAGATCTCGAAAGAAGTCCGCATGGTCCGGATTTTTCTCGACTTCGAACATCGGCATTCCCATGCTCCAAGCATCACCCCCAAGTCTGGATCTGCAGACTGTCAATAAACTGGTCTTTTCGAGATTACGGTCATGGCGGGGTGAGAAAGACCATCGATTTCAACAAGGATTGCACCGGCTTCCTCTGCGAGTTGGCAGCCCATGTGTAGTAGATAGTGTCGTCATGAGTGATGTTTATCTGTCCTATCTGTCGAACTCACTCGATGGTTCCTGGAGGCGACTCATGGGATTGGCTCATCGGCGTCACGACATTTCGGACAGGGTCTGGCTGTTGTTGGAGTCTCATCTGCCTGGCCGGGCGGGACGTTGGGGTGGGGTGGCGCAGGATAATCGACGGTTCATTAATGCGATCTTCTGGATTCTGCGTACCGGCGCTCCCTGGCGTGATGTGCCGCCAGACTATGGAGACTGGAAAATACCCATCGTCGGTTCTGTCGCTGGCGGGACAAGGGGCTCTGGGGGCGTTGCTGGAGCCTCTGGTGGATGAGCCGGACTATGAATGGCTGATGATTGACGCCAGTCATCTCAAGGTCCATCCCCATGCGAGCGGTGCGGTCGGTGGCAATCAGGCGATGGGTCGCACAAAAGGGGGCTGAACACGACGCTGCACCTGGCTGTGGACGCGCATGGGATGCCGGTGCGGGTGTTGGTGACCGAGGGGACGGCAGCAGATTGCAGTCAAGCGGTCGAGCTGATTGAAGGGATAGATGCCGAGTATTTGTTGGCGGACAAGGCCTATGACACGAATGCCATCCTGTCTTATTGTGAGGAGCATGGAGTCATTCCAGTGGTTCCGCCGAAGCGCAACCGCAAGCACCCCAGAGCGTATGATGTCCATCTCTACCGGCACCGGCATTTGGTGGAGAACGCGTTTCTGTGGCTCAAGCGTTGGCGTGGGATTGCCACGCGATACGCCAAGAATGCCGCATCGTTCCTTGCCGCGGTGCAAATTCGGTGTCTGGCGCTCTGGGTTGGTATTTCGTGACGACACTATCTAGTGGAATCCAGGGAAGAAAAATGGAATCCAAACCACTGACGGCCGCACATGCGGCAGACTGATGACCGACAAGATGCGCAAGCGCCGCAAGCTTTCGAAGCCACGCACGATCACGCTCCCCGACCAGGACTACCAGACGCCGAAGGCGGAGCGGGAGAAGGAATACAACATGCCGGGCGTGTCCCTGGAACAGGTCCGTAGCGTGTTCCTTCGCCCGGTCAATGTTCGGCGCAAACCTCGCGGCTGACAGTCGGAATGTGACTATCCGATATAATCCCCTTTGTTTTCTGAACCTCTTGCAAAATTCCTGTCCCCAGGGTCCGGTGAGCCCGGATCGGTCGGTTGAGCCCGGTCACCTCTGCACCTGGAGGTCGGAATCCATGGATTCTCAGTGTCTCATCAGAGATGATGAGAACAAACAGGGACCTTTGTGGACATCGGGACACGCCTCTCCGGGCCACTCTCTTCGAGAGGGCCGCGAAGGGTCGGCATGCGTTGTCGGAGCCGCGCTATGGGGCGGCGAGACGTATCAACGGGTCAGCCGCCAGGGCCAGGATGCCGAACATGAGATGGCAGGCGACCCTGGAATGTCCACGGACGCGGACATGGCGCCCGCCAAACTCATCCTTGAGGCGGGCGTTGGTCCTCTCGACACCGGACCGGAACCGGAACCGCACGGTCTCGGGATCGACATGGCCTATTGCACGCCGGGCCCGGACCTCCCGGTCTCGCTCCTCCTTGAGGTCCTTGTCCCGGCGCGGATTGACATCGATGATCGGCACATGGCCAAGCCGTTCGCTCATCTGGTAGATCTCCCTGGCATCATAGGCCGCGTCCATGAGATCGTAGAGATTGGTCACACGCCCGGCTGTCATCATCGCCAGCGGGATCGCGACCTGGCTGTCATGGACGGATGCCGCGGTGAGAACGGTCCTCAGCGGCACCCCGCAGTCTGCTGTGTCGATATGCAGCTTGTAACCGCGCCAGGCCTCCAGGACCCCCTTGGCAGTCTTCTTTGCCCCGTGATCGCAGACCTTCGGCAGCGCGTCGAGCATCTCATCGAGATCCATCCCGTTCGCTTGCCGTTCGAGACGCCCAGGCTCCTTCGTCCTCTCCGCGCCCTTGCGGGGCCGGCCGCGCTTGCGGTTCGGCGTCCCGGCCTTCGGCGTCGGGGCCGGCGTCTCCCGGCCTCGATGGCCGTCGGGTCCCTCGACACGTGGCCGATGAGCGCATCGTCCAGTGTCTCTGCAACCAGAGCCGCGTGCATCCTCTCCGGAAGACGGGACTGCGACCATTCGGCAAACGCCCGCGAAAACGTCGCTTCACTCGGGATCTCCGCGACACGCGACCAGCCGCACAGTCGGCACAACGTCGGGTCCACCTTGAGCCTGTCGATCAGGTGGCGGGTCGTCGGCAGATCCCACACCGCCTTGGCGATGACGCCACGGGCCAGTGCCCGGCGATCCTCCCGGGGCCGACCCGGACCGGTCCACACCTCATCGACGAAGCCCTCCACCTTGACGAGATCGAGAGCTGTCACGAAGCGCTTGTGCGTCTCGAGGAGAGGACCGACCGCCTCGGCCAACGCAGGGAAAAGGTCCCCTTGAAATCGGTGCCAGAGATCGAATAGGGTCGAGCCAAGGGTCATCGGGGTCACCACCTCGGTATCTTGTTATTGTGAAAACACAACAGACCACGGGGTGCTCCGAAACCCAGGCCCTCGACAACAAAATCAGCCTCGAGAAGGCAAAAAACCGGTCGGGCCGGCAATTTTGCAAGAAGCTCTTCTATAAGTCCTTCTTCGCCATGCCAGAACCACCCTCACAGGATTCTCAGTCACCCGTCTTGACATCGCCCATCAGTCGAACGCTTGCAATTATGAGCGGTACGGCTTGCCGTTTCAACGGCTCGCCGGTAGTCTTGAAGCCATGACATGGCCTCTGGTTACACTGGACCTGCGTCTCCACCTCAACCCGCGCTGTGACCGTAACGTCGTTTACGGATCCCGGCAGCAGATCGTGATCGATCGATCGCAGCGTCAGGCCGCTCACGAAACGATTGCCCGCTGGCCGGGTTACGCGCCGACACCACTCGTCGATCTCCCGGATCAGGCAGCCCGCTTCGGCATTGCCGGGTTGCGTGTCAAGCACGAGGGACGACGGTTTACCCTGAACAGCTTCAAGGCACTGGGCGGCGCTTATGGCGTGTTCCGTGTCCTGGAATACGAGACCGGCGCCACGGTCGACGACCTCGCAGGCGGCCGGATCAAAGACCGGGCAGCCAGGGTTACACTGTGCTGCGCGACGGACGGCAACCACGGCCGCGCCGTCGCATGGGCTGCCGGGCTCGCAGGCGCCCGCTGCATCATTTATCTCCATGAGCATGTCAGCCAGGGACGCGAACAGGCCATTGCCCGCTATGGCGCGGACATTGTGAGGGTCAACGGCGTTTACGACGATGCGGTGCGCGGTTGTGCCAAGGATGCGGAACGCAACGGCTGGGCCGTGGTTTCGGACACGGCCTGGCCCGGTTACACCGAAATCCCGTCATGGGTCATGCAGGGCTACACCGTCATCATGGCTGAAATCATGGCCCAGATGGACAGCCGGCAGCCAAGTCATATCTTTGTACAAGCCGGTGTCGGTGGCCTCGCTGGCGCCGTGCTCGCACCACTTTGGCAAGACCTCGGTTCGGCGAGACCGTATCTGATCGTGGTCGAACCCCATGAAGCGGACGGCCTGTATCAGAGTGTCCTGCAAGGCCACCCGGCGCCCGCCCGGGGATCGCTCGACAGTGTCATGGCCTGCTTGTCGGCCGGCGAAATCTCACCTCTGGCCTGGTCCATTCTCGATACCGGCGCCGACGCGTTCCTGACCATCACCGACAGCTTCGCGCAGGACGCCATGCGGTCTCTCGCCACCGGAGAAACACCCCTGGTGGCCGGTGAGTCCGGCGCCGCCGGACTGGCGGGACTGATCGCGGTTCGATCCAATCCGATGGCAACGGAGGCCGTGGAGCTCGGTCCGACATCGGATGTGTTGGTGATCGCGAGCGAAGGTGCGACGGATCCGGAGATTTACACTAGGATCGTCGGGACGCCTCCGCACGACATCGGAGAAAGCCTTTGAGCCGACAACATTGGACAAGACCGCGGCCCGATTTCGAGCGACCGCAAGGCCTGCGCTGGCGCCTGTGCCTGCAACCGACCGACAAGCCAATGTTCTGACGACTGCAGGAGCAGCTGATGTCCACCTATCCCCGCGACCTCGTCGGCTATGGCGAACATCCCCCGGATCCGAAATGGCCGAACAAGGCAAGGCTGGCGCTGAACTTCGTCATCAATTTTGAGGAGGGCTCCGAGTACAATGTGCATGACGGCGACGGGTTCTCGGAGGCCAGTCTGACCGAGGCGCCATCCTCGACAATCCCGCATGGCGACCGCGACATTGCTGGCGAAACGTTGTTCGAATACGGCTCGCGCGTCGGTTTCTGGCGCCTGCTCCGGTTGTTTCAGGACCGGAATCTACCGGTGACTATTTTCGCCTGCGCGCTGGCGCTCGAACGGAATCCCGAAGCAGCCCGAAAAATTCGAGATGCCGGCCTCGATATCTGTTGTCATGGCTGGCGCTGGATCGAGCACTACAAACTCAGCGAAGCCGAAGAGCAATCCCATATTCACCAGGCCGTCGCGTCGCTCACAAAGACCATCGGCCAGCGCCCTCTTGGCTGGTACTGCCGCACCGGCCCGAGCGTCAACACACGTCGTCTGCTGGTCGAGGAAGGTGGATTTCTTTACGATTCAGACGCCTATAACGACGAATTGCCTTATTGGTCGACCGTATCGGGCAAGCCGCATCTGATCGTGCCCTATTCGCTGACCACCAACGACTCCAAGTTCGGGCGCGGCTGGTTCGCAACCGGCGACGATTTCTTCAATTTCACCCGGGACGCCTTCGACCTGCTCCGGGAAGAAGGAGCGTACCAGCCAAAAATGATGAGCGTCGGCCTGCATATGCGCCTGATCGGCCATCCAGCCCGTGCCATGGGCCTCAGACGCCTTCTTGATTATGTCAGGGAGTTCGACGATATCTGGATTTGCAGTCGTCTCGACATTGCCCGGCACTGGATGCGCGAATACCCCTATCCCGGCCCGATACGGGGATCATGACAACCGCTGTCACTCATTCCGCACGGCGACCCATGCTAAATTTGGGGGCTTACATACATAACTCCACCAAAAACCAGATGTAGACGTATTCAACCAGCAAATACTCTACATATAGTGGGCAGTGGAGTCAAGTACATAAGTCCCTAAATTTGAGTTCCGGTCGAGCGATGCGTCGACAACGTAAACGATTAAATCGCCGAAGAAAACGGGCTTGTCTTTTGGCAAGAATTCATGTCGCCAAACTCTTGTCATGGATTCGTTGTTTACAGTGTGGGATCGCCGTGCCCGTTCCGCGACTCGCGACTGGTGAATTCGATAACCTCGCCGGAAGCGGGCGTGTCCTCGCCCGGCAACCGGTAGGAACCGTCAAGCCAGCGTGAAAGATCGACCATCTTGCAACGCACCGAGCAGAACGGCCGATTGTCGCGATCGACCGGTTTGCCACAGACCGGGCATCCATTCCGCTGTCCCTGCATATCCGTCATCCTGTTTGCGTTTCCCTGATTTCAATGGCATCCCCAACGCCAGCCTCGACGGCAATCGCACCGCCAAGCCGCCTGGCAGTCTCGTCCAGACTCTTGCGCAGGGATCCGAGAAGCAGATGCCGGACCGGTGTCGGACAAACCAGAATCGGCCGGGCGATTCCCCGACTATCCCGAAGCAGACGGCGTAACGCCTCAAGGGCGATGGTTTCCGGGCTCCGCTGTCGCTCCGGCTGCCGGGACAGCAAAATCTGGGCGAGCGTCGGCCCATGCCTCTCGCGCGTGACTTCTAGCAATCCGGTCCGGGTCCAGCCATGGACCACCGGCGGATTCGACATTGCCGCGAAACCGATCCCGAGATCCTGAACCAGGCCGTCGCGGCCCATCGTTTTGCGAAATCTGGGGAAATCGACAATGAGGAGGCCAACCAGTTGTCGTAACCGGATCTGCCAGATCAATTCCCGTGCGACAGCCGACGCAAAACGTTCGGGACTGCCGTGATTGCCCAGAGCACCCGCAATGTTTACGTCAATGGCGGTCAGAGCTTCTGTCTCCTCGAAGACGAGGCTGCCGCCACCATCGATCCGGACCAGATTGTCGACAGCGTCGTCGATAGCAGCGTCAACCTGTCTCGTTCGGAACAAGGCACCGTCCCGGCTTTCAAGGATCGGTGCGTCCGGATATTCGCGCGTTGCGATTTCCAGCGGTCCCGGCGCCCTGACAAGGACCGCTGGCGTCACCATCGAAGACGCATGATCGTTCAGCGCGCGCCAGGCCTCCAGAAGACTCTGCGCTTCCGCCTGCACGGCGGCCTCGTCACAACCTTGAGCGGCCGTACGGATTATCGACCCCATTGTTTCAGGCAAGGATCCAGCCACCGCCGCGCGTAAACGGTCACGCTCCGGCCTTGGACGTATCCGCCGCGAAACCGCGCGACCGGGACAACTCGGGGTAAGCGTCAGAAGGTGCCCGCGCAAAGCCGGTGAGCCCGTTACTTTCGCTGCCTTGCCACCATAGGCTTCGGCCAGAATTTCGACCAGCAGGCTCCCGCCTTCCACCAGTGGCGCAGCAGGATGGCCTTCCAGAACCCCGACCGCACCGCCCAGATCGACGAAAACCCGGCCAGATTTCCGACCTGAGTCGATCACACGGGCCAGGACGATTGCGTGGCGCCGCCAAGGGTGGCTCGCGCGTTCAACAAAAAGTTCGGCCAGCCGGCCCTGCCGGAGGATCGCGGCACGGCATTCTCCAGGCGATCGATCAATGAGAATCTCGTGATCACCCATGGCCAGGCGTCTGAACAAGGGAAAACCCCGCACCGCGCAACATTGCATAGGTCTCAGCCAGAGGCAGGCCGACAACATTGGAATAGGAGCCATTCAAGTTGCGGACAAAAGCGGCAGCCAGCCCCTGTATGGCATAGCCGCCCGCCTTCCCGTGCCATTCCCCCGAGGCGAGATAGATCGCAATCTCCGCACCCTCGAAACGTTTGAAGGTCACGGTCGAAGACCTCAAGCGTTCGATCTTCCTGCCGTCCGGCATGAGGATCACGACCGCGCCCAAGACCCTGTGACGGCGTCCGGACAGAAGTTCCAGGCATTTCCGCGCCTCGGCTTCCGACTCTGCCTTCGGCAGAATCCGCCGTCCACAGGCAACTACGGTATCGGCAGCAACAATACAGGATCCGGGATGCCGAGCCTGAACCGTCGACGCCTTGGCATCGGCAATTCGCGCCGCATAAATCCGCGGCAATTCCTTCCTTCGCGGTCTTTCGTCGATATCGGCCGGGGCGACGAGGTCAGGCGTCAGCCCAATCTGTGCCAGCAAGTCAAGACGACGCGGCGATGCCGAAGCGAGCACTATCGGAATTTGACCCGGCGGCCGAAGGACCGCACCCCACGTCATCGGATATGGCCTCGCGGAAACTCACTTGAAGCGGAACGTGATACGGCCTTTCGTGAGATCGTAGGGTGTCATCTCCACATTGACCCGGTCACCGGCCAAGACGCGAATTCGGTTCTTGCGCATCTTTCCGCTGGTATGGGCAAGAACTTCGTGCTCGTTGTCAAGCTTCACACGAAACATTGCATTGGGCAGGAGTTCCGAAACCATGCCCGAAACCTCAAGGACATCTTCTTTCGCCATTATCACGCCATCGGCTGTTCGAGAATTGCGGAAAACTGGGCGCGAATCCCCGAGAGGTCAAGGCGTTTCTCACACAACCTGCACAACCCTTGCAAAGCAGGGCACGAATTTCGGACGTCAGATGCTGAAATCCAGAAGGTTGCAATCATGCATGCCGGTCCTAGCCGCATCATCCCAGCGATAAATGTCACCGGATTCGACGAACGGTTTGTAGAGATGGGGAGTCTCGGGCCGGAATCGTTGCCGTCGGGCGTCAATTGCATAATCGATGACGCGCGACCGGGCCCGGATGCGCGCGGTATCGTAGACGACCGGCACGGCATGCAATCCGCCGCCTTCGACCCCGAGGACCGAACGGCGCGGATGAAACCCGAAATTGACCGTCACGGGCCAGTCGCAGCCGGTATTCGCGAACGATCCGTGCAGCGCTTGCCGGTTGATAATCGCAACATTGCCCGGCACCGTAATCATCGGCACCGCATCGGGGAGGCGTTCGCATCCGGCTTGAGCGACTTTCGCCTTGATATCGATCCGGCCGAGCCGATGCGAGCTTGGCGCGACCCAGATGCCATTCGCGGCCGTAGAGCCTTAGTGTCTGAATCATAATGATATCAATTAGTGACAGTGACTTGCATGCGCCCGAGACGGCGTATGAGAACACGGCTTAGAGCTAGCAGGAGCCAAGCGAGGGGCTGGCGATGGATCGCTCGAAGTCTCTGGAGAGGCGCCGGCAGCGGCGCAGCCATCCGAAGGTGCGTTCGACCACCCAGCGCCGGGACATGACGACGACCCCCTTGGTATCCCTGGGTTTGCCGATGACATCCACAGTGATCGGACAATTCGCTTCCTTGATCGTCTTGCCGGCATTGTCGCCGCATTCCTCGCTGCCCGCCTCGACCGTCGGCACGCTCTGACTGTCGATGATGGCCGCGCTTGGGTCCGCACTACGCCCCGACCGGAGCCGCTCGAGCGTCGTAAAACGGGCGCAAACCTGCTTCAGGACCCCCGACCGGGACCACGCATAGAAATAGGTTTGAACCGTCGTAAACGTTGGAAAATCCTTCGGTAATGCCCGCCAACTGCACCTTGTCCAGAGCATGCAGGCGATCGCGTTTACCACGTCGCGCAGATCCACCTGACGGGGACGATCAAGCCGGTGCGACGGCGGAAGAAGCGGGTCCAGCAAGCCCCGTTCGGCATCGGTCAGATCGCTTTCGTAACGCTCCGTCTTACGGCTATACTGCTTCCGGGTCGTCTCGTTCCGTGGCATGATGTGCCTCCATGGTGTGAGTGTTCACCCATGAAGACACATCATGCGAGATCACCCAACCAGTTTTAGGTCAAGCTCTTAGACTTGGGCCATGAAATTGACGTCATGGCTGCCGGGGCGCCAATCAGGACTGTCCCAGTGCATTGTTCCAGCCTGGTGCCAGGTGATTGACGCGCCCAGACCCGGCGCCTTGATGAACGGTGCGAAATCGTCGCAATTGTTCGCCGCCGCCCGCAACATGTCCGGATGATCGTTGATGCGAAGGCTGGCGTCGGAAAACTGCAGGAGGCCGAGAATCAAATAGACCACTTCGCCCGGAGCATTCGCCGCCGGTGTAGGCTCACTCATCTTCACCGGATGACGTCCAGTCGCAAGATCAGTATCGCCGAACGGATTGCCGGAAGTTTTGACCAGAACAGTGTCGGCGCCGCGCAATCGACAGCGAGGGCCGGTCGTCCCTTCGCATCGACCAGTGAAGCGCGATCGACCGGGAGACGTTTGAGGAGATCTTGCAGATCGGCCTCGATACCTGTCAGTTCACCGGGATCGAGCACACCCTCGAAGACATAAAATCCGCAACGCCAGTAAGCATCGAGAATCTCGGGATACAGAGCTTCTTGCAAAATTGCCGGCCCGACCGGTTTTTTGCCTTGTCGAGGCTGATTTTGTTGGGGATTATATACGAAAGTCACATTTTTCGCTTGACCCCGATTCCGCTATACGAAAGTCCCAATTTGGGATGTGGGACGATGGTTCAGAGGCCCCGGGCAAGGCTCACAGGGAAGGGATCAGCTTCACCAAGCTGATGAAGATGTTGCCGAGCGATGACGCGGCTCGCGAGTGGTTCGAGAGCAAGATTTGGCTGGACGGCGCGCACTGCCCGCACTGCGGCTCCGACACTGTCCAGTGCGGGATTAAGCACAGAACAATGACGCACCGCTGCCGCGACTGCGATGGGCGCCCGATGTTCAGCCTGAAGTCGTGCAACATCATGGATGGATCGAAGCTCGGCTATCAGACCTGGGCCATCGCAATCTACTTGGTCACGAGCAACCTGAAGGGTGTGCGCAGCATGAAGCTGCATCGCGCCTTGGAGATCACGCAAAAGTCGGCGTGGCATCTGGCGCACCGGCTGCGCAAGGCCTTTGAGGGCGTCAACCCGCTGTTCAGCGGCCCCGTAGAAGCCGATGAGACCGACATCGGGGGCAAGCGCAAGAACATGCCCAAGAGCAAGCGGTAAGGAACTGAGGGGCGCGGGGCGGTTGGTAAGACCATCGTGGTCGGGACGAAGGATCGCGAGAGCAACAAGATCGCGGCGCGCACGGTTGAAGGCACGGACGGCGCGACGCTCAAAGGCTTCATCGGCGCGCACACCGCGCCGGGTGCGAAGGTGTTCACGGACGAGGCCAGCGGCTATCAGGGCATGGACTTCGACCATGAGGCCGTGAACCACTCGGCCGGCGCGTCCGTCCGGGGGATGGCGCACACCAACGGAATCGAAGCGTTTTGGTCCCTGTTGAAGCGGGGTTATCATACCAAACGCAAGTCATATGAACCGATACAGTGAGGCATCGGGATCAGCACGATGGGGCTACGGCCCAGCTGCGCCGGGTCGTATTGGTGATGACGTCGGGCTGGTCGGTCAGCCATTGCCACCCCGTCCAGCAGGCGTCCCTCAGGGCGGAGACATCCTTGAACACGCGGTTGGCGAAGCGGTTCGATTTCAGGAACAGAATGATCTGCTCCATCGGATTGAGTTCCGGACTGTAGGGCGGCAGATGCACGAGCGTCAGGTTGGGGGGAACGAGAAGGTCGCCCGAGCGATGCCAGCCCGCCCCGTCCAGCACAATCACGCCGTGCGCACCCGGCGCCACGGCCGCGCCGATCGCCGCCAGATGCTCGTTCATCGACGCCGTGTTCGCCCTGTCCGCCACGTGGGCGATGCCGACGCCGCGCTCTGCGCAGGTGGCGCCGAACAGATAGACGTAGCCATAGCGATGGTCGCGCAGGATGCGCGGACGCTGCTTCCCATTCGCCCAGACCCGTGTCGTCATCCCCTTCTGGCCGATGCGCGCTTCGTCCTGGAACCAGATTTCTATCGGACCCGCCAGCGCCTCAGAGCTGAGCGCCGACGTCAACTGTGCCTCGAACTCCGCCACGAACGACCTCTGCCGCTCCGCGTCGGCTTTGGGGTGGACCGGCCGCCCCGAGACAAAGCGAAACCCGGCCCTTCGGAGCATCATACGGGCACCGCTCTCCGTATAGATGACCCCGAAGGCCTCCTCGATTTTCCGTAAGATGTCCTGAACGCGCCAGCGCGTCACACCGTCCCGCTCAAGCTCGGGACCCGCCTCGATCCAGGCGCCGATCTCGGCGATCTGCGCGTCCGTCAACCGGCCCTCGCTCCCGCCGCGCGGGAGATCCGCGAGGCCGTCGAAGCCCTCCGTGTTGTAGCGCAACACCCAGTCGCGCAGGATTTGAAGCTCCATGCCCTGCGCCCGAGCCGCCTCCGTGCGAGACGCACCCTCCATGATCATGGCGAGCGCACGCGCGCGCGACGCTTGCTTCGCGTCCCCGCAGTGCCTCGAAAGCGCGTGGAGCTCGTCCGCTGTGTGTGCCGTCCAGGTTATCGGCGTTGCCGCACTCATCGTCATCCTCCGGCGCTGGTGAGTCGATCACCACAGTCTATGAAGGTCGTCCGGACCGTCACCCCAACATATTGGGATGGTGAGTCAATTTGGAGCGCGCTTGGTATCAGGGCCCCTTCCACCACTTCAGCGAGAAGCACTGCGACCGTTCCGTGACCGAGTTTGCCGGTCGCCACACCATCCGCGAGGCCGACACCGCCGATCAGATGGGGCCGATCAGATGGGGCCGATCAGATGGGGCCGATCAGATGGGGCCGATCAGATGGGGCCGATCAGATGGGGCCGATCAGATGGGAATGATCGCCGCGGACATGGTGGGCAAGCGGCTCCGCTATCGTGACCTCGGCGGGCTGATCCGCCATGGCGCTGCAGGAGGTCGCCGGGGTCGAGCTCGATCTTGACCGCGAACCGCACCAGCCCGCCGAGCCTGACCGCTACGAGCCTGTCAGCAGCGTATGGGAGGGGAACGACGCGGATCTGCTGGAAGCGATGTTCGCGTTCTATCCGTCCATCCCGGTCGACCCGATCCTCGACGCAACCTACAACTACGGACGGTTCGGGAAGGGATCGGTGCGGCGCGTGGTCTCGATGGACATCGATCCCCGCTACAAGCCGATGATCGTCGGCGACAACCGGAAGATGGAAGGCATCCCCGACCCGACCTTCGGCGTGGTGGTCTACGATCCCCCGCATGTCGGCCCGCAGGGACGCGACAAGAGCCGCAAGCGGTTCGACGAGGATTTCGGCGCGACGGTCGAATGCGGGAAGCAACAGGGCTGGACGCTTAGCTACCTGTACCCGCCGTTTCTCGAACAGGCGAAGCGGGTATTGAAGCCGAAGGGTCTGCCGCTGGCGAAGATGACCGACATGGTGAACTGCCACCGCTCTAATACCAAACGCAAGTCATATGAACCGATACAGTGAGGCATCGGGATCAGCACGATGGGGCTACGGCCCAGCTGCGCCGGGTCGTATTGGTGATGACGTCGGGCTGGTCGGTCAGCCATTGCCACCCCGTCCAGCAGGCATCCCTCAGGGCGGAGACATCCTTGAACACGCGGTTGGCGAAGCGGTTCGATTTCAGGAACAGAATGATCTGCTCCATCGGATTGAGTTCCGGACTGTAGGGCGGCAGATGCACGAGCGTCAGGTTGGGGGGAACGAGAAGGTCGCCCGAGCGATGCCAGCCCGCCCCGTCCAGCACAATCACGCCGTGCGCACCCGGCGCCACGGCCGCGCCGATCGCCGCCAGATGCTCGTTCATCGACGCCGTGTTCGCCCTGTCCGCCACGTGGGCGATGCCGACGCCGCGCTCTGCGCAGGTGGCGCCGAACAGATAGACGTAGCCATAGCGATGGTCGCGCAGGATGCGCGGACGCTGCTTCCCATTCGCCCAGACCCGTGTCGTCATCCCCTTCTGGCCGATGCGCGCTTCGTCCTGGAACCAGATTTCTATCGGACCCGCCAGCGCCTCAGAGCTGAGCGCCGACGTCAACTGTGCCTCGAACTCCGCCACGAACGACCTCTGCCGCTCCGCGTCGGCTTTGGGGTGGACCGGCCGCCCCGAGACAAAGCGAAACCCGGCCCTTCGGAGCATCATACGGGCACCGCTCTCCGTATAGATGACCCCGAAGGCCTCCTCGATTTTCCGTAAGATGTCCTGAACGCGCCAGCGCGTCACACCGTCCCGCTCAAGCTCGGGACCCGCCTCGATCCAGGCGCCGATCTCGGCGATCTGCGCGTCCGTCAACCGGCCCTCGCTCCCGCCGCGCGGGAGATCCGCGAGGCCGTCGAAGCCCTCCGTGTTGTAGCGCAACACCCAGTCGCGCAGGATTTGAAGCTCCATGCCCTGCGCCCGAGCCGCCTCCGTGCGAGACGCACCCTCCATGATCATGGCGAGCGCACGCGCGCGCGACGCTTGCTTCGCGTCCCCGCAGTGCCTCGAAAGCGCGTGGAGCTCGTCCGCTGTGTGTGCCGTCCAGGTTATCGGCGTTGCCGCACTCATCGTCATCCTCCGGCGCTGGTGAGTCGATCACCACAGTCTATGAAGGTCGTCCGGACCGTCACCCCAACATATTGGGATGGTGAGTCAATTTGGAGCGCGCTTGGTATAAATGGCCGCATTGCGACTTCATGCGGATGGCCGACGAGGCTGGGTTCACGCTCTGCGATCTGATCGTGAAGATTCGGACAGGGCCGATGGTCTCGACGCAGTGGAAGAAGGCGCACCACGCGAGAAAGCGGCATTGCTTCTGGATCGTCTGTCGCAACGGGCAAAGCTGCGAGAGATAACCCGTGCGTGCGTATAACCCGCTCAGCGTCGATGAGCGGGGCCAGAATGCGGCGCGGGCTCTGATGAGCTCCCCAGCCGCTTCGTTGCCACCCGAACCGACCTTCGACGGTGCCGGCATCGAACGATCCACTATGGCGGACCGTTCGATGCCTACAGGGACATGACGGGGCCGATCTATGTCGGGAAGGCTGACCCGCCCGGCAAACGGCAGGGACGGTCCCGCACAAGAGCCGCACGGGTGGTTCTCCATGATCGGCTGACCAAACATGCCCGTTCGATAGAGCAGGCAGAGAATCTCGACCTACGGGATTTCTCGTGCCGGTGGCTCGGTCTCGACGAGGGAGGGATCGGGCTAACCGAGCAGGTTCTGAGCGCCGAATATCGCCCAATGTGGAATGTGGTCGTGGCTGGCTTCGGGATCAACGATCCAGGCAAGGGACGCACGGGACAGCGGAAGGCGCAATGGGATACCCCCTGCATCCGGGCAGGCCATACACAGTCAACTTGAGGCCGCGCGACGAAACGTCAGGCGACATCCTGGCGGCGGTCCACTTAACACAGGAGGGGAAGAGATGAGCAAGGAATCGAGAGAACCCCACCCGATTGAACGGCGTACCGTTCGGGTGAAACCGCATGTCTACCAGCCGAGCAAGGCGGAGCTTGAAGAGCCGGTGCGGATCGACGCAACGCCAGACGAACTTGCGGCGGCGGTGCTGCGGCCCGTGCGGATGATCGAAGACCCGAACGCCTGACTTCCTGCTTGGAGGCCGGGGACGGAATCGAACCGGGGCAAGATTGTGACTTTCGTATATAATCCCCTACAGTTTACCGTCCGCTGTCAGCCGGATCGATTCCCGATTATCCAAGGCAAGGGCGCGTTCTTCAGCCGCCTTCATATAGGTCCGTATGGCGGACTCTTCCGGACCGTAATTTGCATCCACGGCCGTTGCCCTGTTCGTCCTTGTTTCTCCGTCCTGCAGCAGCGGCATGGCATTCACGGATGAAGACCTCCGTTCTGCAAATCGAGACATCCCTCCACCGGAAAACTGAAAATGCCAGCTATGGCGACGACGAGATTGGGACAGTCCAACGATTTTGGCAACACTGCGTAATATCCGATATCTGACTGAGCGCCGGTATCTGCTCCTGCTCTCAGTCAGGGCCGGGATGACAATCAGTTATCGTCAATTTTGGGACGGCTTGGTGGACTCTGCTGACGAATCGGATGGCCGAAGCCGCGACCTTTTTCGATTGATCCGCGCCCGAGCTTCTCGCGCAGCTCATCGACGACATGTTCGACCTGTTTACGCTTCACGGCATCGGGATCCGCAAGATCAGGCGGGTCGGCCGCTACATCATCGGCAAGCTCGGATACACTGACGCCGAGCAGACGAAACCGGTGATTGCCGAGTTCGCGTTCAAGAAGTGGCAAGGCCGTACGGAATAACGTATCGGCAAGTTGGGTCGGGGCGTTCAGGCTGGTGCGCCGGGTACGTTGTCGAAAGTCGGGCATCTTCAATTTTATCGTGACCACTCGACCAGCGATATGCCCGGCCTTGAGGCGTGTCGAGACCAGATCGCACAAACGCCAAAGAATCGGGCGGAGTGACTCCAGGTCGCCCATGTCGATATCGAATGTGGTTTCACTCGAAATGCTCTTGGTCTCGCTCTCGGGTGTGACATTGCGGTCGTCTTGCCCGTGCGAGAACCGTGCAAGCCTGGTTCCGATCGATCCGTATCGGAGCACAAGGTCCTGTTCCGGGCGAACCTGCAGGTCGCCAATTGTTTCCAGTCCGTCTTTCCGGAGTTTAGCATGGAAACTTTGTCCGACACCCCAGATGGCGGTCACCGGCAATCCTGCGAGAAAAGACGATGCTTCGGTTTTGCCGATCACGCTGAAGCCGCGAGGTTTGTCGAGGTCGGATGCGATCTTGGCCAGGAATTTGTTGTAACTGAGGCCAACCGAAGCGGTAATCGCGATTTGACCGGAAATACGCGCCAGAAGCCGGGCCAGAGTTTCAGCGGGAGGTGCATGGTGCAGACGTTCGGTGCCGCCAAGATCGAGGAATGCCTCGTCGATTGAAAGTGGTTCAATCAGTGGTGTGACTTCAGTCATCAAGCGTCGCACTTCGCGCCCGACTGCGGCATATTTGGCCATGTCCGGGCGCAGAACCACGGCATCGGGACACGCCTTGAGAGCCTTGTACATCGGCATCGCCGAGTGGACGCCATAGAGTCTCGCAATGTAACAGCAAGTCGAGACAACGCCGCGACGACCGCCGCCTACAATCAGAGGTTTGTCAGCGATACTCGGATCGTCGCGTTTCTCAACGCTGGCATAGAAGGCATCACAGTCGATATGGGCAATTGACAGACCGCGGATCTCAGGATGGTGAGCAAGGCGTGGTGACCCGCAGGCGTCGCAAATCCCGGCGCCATGCGGCAATTGCCAAGTAAAACAGTCACGACACAATGCGGTCAGGGCCTCCGGTGCAGCGCCGACATCACTGCACCCGAGGGTCATGTCCTTGACATCCCGGTTGGTGGCCAAAGCCACGCTGCACCCCGGACTCCGCTTGAATCGCCATGAACCGGCGGGCGAAGATGCGTGTCGACCGTATCGGAAAAAACGTATTCGTTCCAGAGATCCGGCACCCGTTGATACAGACGTTCGACATTGGACAGACCGCCGCCGAGGACAATTACGTCAGGGTCCAGAATATTGATGACATGTGCGAGGCTGCGGGCGAGACGGGTCTCGTAAGTCGAAAGAATCCGTTTGGCTACGGGATCGCCGGCATCGGATCTCCGGATGATTTCCGGGGAATCGACGATCTCGCCGCTCGCCTGGGCGTGGGCGCGCCGCATGGACGGCCCGGAGAGAAACGTTTCGATACAACCATGGCGGCCGCAATAGCAAGGATTGCCGGGGCGTTCCTCATCGGCTGGCCAGGGCAAGGGGTTATGACCCCATTCTCCGGCGATGGCATTGGCGCCGGTGAGCGGGTTGCCATCAACGGTGATGCCGGCGCCGACACCGGTGCCCAATATGACCCCGAAGGCGATTCGGGCGTCCCGGGCTGCGCCGTCGGTCGCCTCGGATACGGTGAAACAGTTTGCGTCATTGTCGATCCGCACCGGGCGCGCCAGGAGAGCCTCAAGATCCTGTTTCAGAGGGCGGCCGATCAACCAGGTTGAGTTGGCATTCTTGACTAGACCGGACCGCCGCGAAAGCGTGCCGGGAATCCCCAGGCCGACGGACCCTTTTTGTTCCGACACCTGTTCGGCACGACGAACCAGACCATCAATAGCCTCGATTGTCTTGCGATAGACGCCATTCGGCGCGGGGATACGCTCGCGATGGTATTCGCGACCGTTGCCAGTGAGGCCGATACATTCGATCTTGGTTCCCCCAAGATCGATGCCGATCCTGATTCCATCGGACATTTGATTTCCCGGTACAAGGGTCACCATAACGCCGCATTATGCCGTATGATGTCTGACCATTCCAGACGCCGGAAGCAAAACGGGACCGCCATGGCGGACCGTTCCAGGCCACATAGTAGTGCCGAACATCGGGACTTCCGCTGACAGACCGATCGAAACCCGATCTGCGTCCTGGTCGACCGGGCCCGATCTTTCCGTGACGCGAAACTGCGGCCGGTTCAGTATCCGCGTTTCCAGTCGATGACATTCTCGAGTGGTTCTCCGGCGAGGTAACGGTGTAGATTCTCGACAAACAGCGCATTGCCTCGATGGCTGTTGATATCGGATGCTGCAGAGATATGCGGTGTGATCAGAACTCGATTGTCAGACCAGAGCCGGGCCGGAGGCGGCCGGTCGAACTCGCCGACATAGACATCGAGGACGGCGCCGCGCAATTTGCCGGTATCAAGTGCGGCGACCAGTGCACCCTCGTCAATGATTTCGCCGCGAGCGATATTCAACAGGACGGTGCCATCCTTCATCGCTGTGAAGGCCTTGTCGTCAATCAGTTTTTCGGTCTCGGGGGTCCACTGGCAGCAGACCGCGACATAGTCTGCGCGGGACAACAGATCGTGCAATCCGTCGGCGCCCCGGATCTCCTGGAAACCGCCGCTTGGCGGTGCGGAATTACGGCGGGTTCCCACAACGGTCATGCCAACCGCAGCGCAGAGTCGTCCGACTTCCCGCCCGATGCCGCCGGCTCCGACAACGCAGAGCGTCTTGCCGGCCAATTGGGTCGACCGATAGGATCTGGCCTGAAACTGGCCGTCGGCACGCTCAAGTTCCGCAATGTTCAAACCCTTCGCGAAATGCAATATGCCGGCAAGGGTGTACTCCGCGATCGGCAGATTATGAGCGTGGCCACGCGACGATGTCACGACCACGTCCGATGCCCACAAATCGCCGCGCAACATATTCGATGTGCCCGCCGGTCTCTGGTGCACCCATTTCAGATTTGGCGATCGCGCCTTGAGGTCGAGTGGAAACGGAAACCCGACCACCAGGATCTCACTTTCAGCCAACAGGGCATCCCGTTCCTCCCGTGTTGCCTGACCCTGTGAGTCGGCCGGCAGATAGCGTGTCGTCGTAAAGACCGGCCAGGTGTCGCGGATCTCGCCATCGAACCAACTTGGCACCATAGTCAGCGTGATAGCCGGGTCGATGGAACGAATTTGGTCCTGAATGGCCGACGGCATCGGACTTAGCGACAGGATTCTGATACTCAATCATCCTTCTCCCATGCCAGCGGGGCCACAACCCCGATATCGCTGACGACATCAATGACGACCGGCCGGCCGGCCACCAGGCCCTGTTGAAAAGCCGGCGCGATATCTCCGGGGTTTTCAACCCGGAGTCCGAGAGCGCCCATGTTTTCGGCAATGGCGGCAAAATTGGTTTCGTTCTGTACCCACAGCTCCTTCGATCGTTCGGTCGGCTGCCCGTTGTAAAGACGGCTGGTGCCGTGCAGCGCTTGGTTGCCGGAATGATTATTGTTGATGATCGTCACTGTATTGATGCCGCAGCGAACCGCAGTTTCGACTTCCGACATGTGATACCAGAACCCGAGATCGCCCGTGAAGCAGATCACAGGCCGGTCGGGGATGCCACATTTCGCGCCGATCGCCGCCGGAAAGGCCCAGCCGAGATGACCGGCGCTGCGGATATAGCTTTGCTGCGGGTGGCGCATTTCGAACATGCCGCCCATCCACATTCCGGAATGCCCGGTATCCACCGCAACAAGCGCGTCTTTAGGCATCGCAGAGGAAAGTTCGTGGACAAGCCGTTCCGGGCGAATCGGTGTTGCGTCGGAGCGATAGAGATTTGCGAAGTCCGCCTTGTAGGAGTCACAACAGGCGCGGGCCTGCGCGCACCATGCCGCCCGGCTTTCAGGCACGGGAACGTTGAGGTCCGCCATACGTTCGAGGGTTGTCCGAGCGTCGCCGACGACGGCGATGTCGGTCGGATAATTGCGGCCGACAATACCGGGGTCGATATCGATCTGCACGGCCGGGGTACCGGGAGCCGGGATCGTCCAGAAATGCGTCGTCATGCCGCCGGCCCGGGTACCGATGAAAACCACGAGATCGGCATTCGCGACGACCTGGTTGGCGGAGCGGCGAGAGTAGGTGCCGACCACGCCAACCGAAAGAGGGTTGGTTTCGAGGATCGTGTCCTTGGCGTTGAGGGATGTCGCAACAGGCACCTGCATCGCTTCGGCCAACCGGACCAGGGCTTCGCCTGCGCTGGATACCCGGACGCCGCCGCCGGCAACGATGACGGGGCGTTCGGCCGCGGCGATCCGGCGCGCGGCCTCGCGTACCCGGTCGGGATCCGGTGTCGGGCGGTCGGGTGGAACCTGTCCATAGCGGGGTTCGACAATGCCGTCGAAAGAGATTTCGGCCGTTTCGATGGCCTGGCCTGTGTTGCCGGCGAGCTGGAGATGGACCGGACCGGGAGTGCCTGTCGTCGCCATGCGAAACGCCTGGCGCAGCATGTCCGGCAGCCGCTCCGGGTCATCAAGCGCCGCATTCATCTTGGTGTAAGGGGTAAACGCGGGGAGGTCATCGACTTCCTGGTAGGCCCAGCGATCCCGATGATTGGCTTCGCGCCCGCCTGTCAGTGCGATCAAAGGTGCTTTTGCAAGATGGGCATCACGGAGACCGGCGCAAAGATTCAGGGCGCCCACGATCTGTGCCATGCAGATCCCTGGTCGTCCCGAAGCCCGGGCGTAGCCGTCCGCCATATAGACCGCGCCGGCTTCGGTGTGGGCGTGGATGTTTCTGATCGTCGTGCGCCGTTCGAGTTCCATGAGCATGCGCCGAAGTACGGCGGGCAGATAGAAGACATGGGTAACGCCATAGCTCTTGAGCATGTCGGCCATGGCGGCTGCGCCAGTCAGTTTCGCCATCTATTGTGATCTCCCGGATCGTTAGTTAGGCCAAGATTGGTGCAATGAATGGTCGTTGTCGAGGGGATGGGTAGAAACGCGGCCTGCGTTCAGGCAATGACAGAAACCTCAATTCCAGCGTGTTGATTGATAAAGTAGATCTGCACTTGCACACGGAATGGTGGCAGCGGGTCTTGAACGACTTGATGTGGATAGTCCCAATACACAGTTTATCGTTACGATGCGCAGTTTGCAAGTGTTGGTGACGGCCAAACCGGAATAAATTCTTGAATTACGGCACGATAATCGTGCAATTTTTGCGAAATCGCCGCCCGCCTCGACGTATGATGCCGAAGCTGGTGATGTGCCGCCTCCGATAATCGCTGCGAGTGAGCGTCCTCGGGGTAACGGCTTTATAAAACTGCTAAAGAAATATATGGAAGTTATTGATTTAGGATATGGTGACTCCGTCAAAGCATTAAGATTTCGAGAAAAGTTAATTAAAATTAGCTCAATTTGCAAAACGCTGGCACGGTCTGGCCATCGCCGCCTCGAGGCACGCTCCGAGCGATGACCGATCGCCGAGTCCGATGAGATCGAATCACCGCAGATAGCTGTCCTGATACTTGGTGGCGATGCCGCGGAAACCGCGCAGGAAGCCCTTGACCCGGCTGTGATGGCATTGACCGTCTGGATGTGCAGCGCGCCCCGGACCCGCTCGCCAGGAGAAGCGTTGATGTTCTCGTGAGGGATGTCGAACGCCACCGCAACGGGCGGATAGCAGCGGCTGGCGTTGGGGCAGCGCATCCGGTGCAATGACCGGCTTCAACCCCTCCTTCATGCAGTCTGCGTTGAGGGCGGTCAGGGTAT
The DNA here is from genome assembly GCA_963422445.2 of Thalassobaculaceae bacterium. Lineage (GTDB taxonomy): Bacteria > Pseudomonadota > Alphaproteobacteria > Thalassobaculales > Thalassobaculaceae. Next base: position 4,082,957 of record OY729512.2, on the reverse strand, counting down.
GGCTGAGGGTCTTGCCCGCACGGTCGGCGGCGACCAGGATTGGCACCTGCTCGCGCGCGAAGCCGCGCTCTCCAATAGGTTCGACAACACCGCCGCGACCTCCTTGCGCGGAGCCGCCGTCAACAGATCGACACGTGATAACCAATCCCGAAGCCGCTCGTGATCCATCTCTCCCGTCTCCAAGGCGAATCGGACGAGATCCTGTCACGATACCTGAGATTCACGAATCGAGCCTTAAAGTTTCACCATATGATCCGATCTTCAGTGATGTTGATCGCGGAATGAAATGTCGCACTCTTTTGGGGAATATGAGTAAGTACAAATAAAGAGGGTTGGTAAATTTTGGCACCCAACGCTGAGGCTTTAGATCCAACAGAGAGTACGGGAAAATATTTAATATTTTCGAACCGCTTATGCACGTGGCTCCGGTGAAACGCACATGTAACGTTTGGCGTGCCGGGAATAGTCGACATCGGGGGTAACATCTTGTGCCACCGGAGCCACGTGCATAAGCGGTTTTTTTAATTCCAAAAATTTACCCGATTGTCTGTTGCTAATGTAAGTAAAACATAGTAAATGTATCGGAGCTGACAATGATGTTTATATTGAGTCGAGTATTCCTATTAAGAGCGTCAATAGAACAATAGAAATTCTTCATTTAATGCGGAACACCTTCGTAAGGTTTGTGAAATATCTGGCGCAAATCGAGGATCGGTCTGGAATATTTTGATGATGAAGAAGCGATGATTTTGGCTCGAAAAGTGTTTTGATAACGGATTTCGATACAAATTGATAATGTTCTTAGCGACATACCGACCGTATTTGGCCGGATTTCCGAACATATCCTGGAGTTTTAACCTCGCGAATGGGTTTGAAAAGTATTCTATTGTTAACGGGTACAAAAGCGAATGATCAGTACGTATCGAAAATACGCTGGATTTCGTCAGGATCCTGTGTCCTGGTAAGCGCGACCATCGCGAGAACCCGTGCTTTCTGTGGATTGAGATTGTCGGCAGCGACGATGTTGTCGCGGTGCATCGTGGCGCGGCGCAACACCCGTCCGCTTCCCGCCCTCGTGCTGTAGATGACGATCACGTCCTGGTCTTGCGCGGCGGCGAGCCGTTCGATCTGGGTTGGGGTTGGAAGACCGGGGGCAAGCGTGGCAATGACCAATGCCTTTGCGCCTGCGGTGACGAACGCGTCGATCGCGGCGCCGTCGGCACCGGCATAACTCGGAACGATATCGACCCGGGGCAGAGCGGCGATGCCATGCATGTCGAATTCGGTGTTCGTCGTGTGTGGGCGGGCGGGCCGGCGATAAATCGCCACACGGCCATCAGGGTCCGCATATCCCAGCATGCCGAGATCCGGTGTCCGGAACGTTTCCAGTCGCAGCGTCGATGTCTTCGTGACCTCGCGGGCCGCTTGGATTTCTTCGTTCAAAACCACAAGAACGCCGAGCCCGTGCGCTTCGGATGATCCCGCGGTTCGCACTGCCGCCAGCAGATTGCTACCGGCATCGGTGGCGAATCCTGTCGCAGGGCGCTGGGCTCCGATGACAACGACAGGACGGTCGGTCTTGGCCGTCAACGACAGGAAATATGCTGTTTCCTCAAGGGTCGCCGTGCCATGAGTGACGACGATTCCGTCAATATCGTCCCGGGTTTCGGAAATCTCCCGGATTCTGGCTGTGAGTGCCAGCCAGTCGTCCGGCACGATTCCGGAACTGGAAACCTGCCGAACATCAAAGGTGACGATATCCGCGGCGTTACGGGCCTCGGGAAATCGTTCGAGGATATCCGATACGACTAAGCGGGTTCCGTAGTCCATGTATTCCCAGACATCCATGGTATCGCGTCCGGTATAGGAAATGGTTCCACCGGTTCCGAGAAATGCGATTCGCGGCATTTTTGCGGACATCATATGCTCTCCATGGGACAACGGGGTCGCAACGGCTGACAGAACGGCCTTTCACTGTTACGATCATAGTGTAGGAAAACGCAAACGGATAAATCATCGGCCGGGAGACGGCGCATGACCCTGACCATCACTCGGATCGGCCGGTGTTTTGCCGGCGAGGTTCGCGGAGTCAATCTGGCCCAGCCGGTACCGACTGCCGATATTGACGCGATTCACGCAGGAATGGACCGCTTTGCCGTTCTTGTCTTTCGCGGACAATCGATCAACGACGATCAGCAACTGGCCTTTAGCCGTGCATTGGGGCCTATCGAACAGGCGATTGGAACAAGTTTGAGGGCGCCGCAGGACATGCGGTTGCCATCAACCTTTGCTGATATCTCGAATCTGGACAAGAACGACAGACCCTTTGCGTCGGACGATCGCCGCCGGCTTTTTGCGATCGGTAATCGCCTCTGGCATTCCGACAGTTCCTTCAAGCCCGTACCGGCAAAGTACTCGATTCTGCATGCGCTGTCGGTGCCTTCCAGCGGTGGTAATACCGAATTCGCTCACATGCCGTCCGCCTACGATGCGCTTGATACTGAAACCCGGGACGAGATCGACGATCTGATTTGCCAACATTCGCAGATGTATTCACGAGAGCAGATCGGCTTTACCAATTTCACGGACGAGGAGCGGGCACGCTTCGCTCCGGTCCGCCAGCGCCTGGTGCGTGTGCATTCGTCAACCGGCCGCAAATCGCTATTTCTGTCGTCGCATGCTGGCTTCACCGATGGAATGCCGGTCGCCGAGGCACGGCTTCTGTTACGCGACCTCATCGAACACGCCACGCAGCCGGCATTCGTACATGTCCATAAATGGCGCGTCGGCGATCTCGTGATGTGGGACAATCGCCAGACGATGCACCGGGCGAGACCGTTCCCTCCGGATGAGCCCTGTGACATGCGCCGCACGACTCTGGCCGGTGACGGACCGACCGTCGGACAGAAGGCGGCCTGACTCTTCAGGAGAAACGCGATGGAAATCAACAGAATCAGGGACCATATCGGTGCCGAAGTTCATGGGGTCGATCTCGGCGGATCGGTTGGCGACGAGACCCGACAGGCTCTTTATGACGCTCTTGTCGACCATGTTGTATTGATTGTCCGGAACCAGACCCTCGACGCCGCCGGTTTTGCGGCGGCGGCAAGCCTATTTGGTACCTTGATGGAGGACCAGAACCGGATGTATCTGGCCGAAGGCGTGCCGATCGTCAGCACGCTTTCGAACCGGCACCGGGACAGTACCGGCAAGCCGGCGAAAATGGCTGCAAATGCCAGTTGGCACACCGATCACACCAACAAGGAATGTCCGCCAAAGTTCACGTCCCTCTATCCGATTGCGCTGCCGGACCGCGGCGGCGGAACATCGGTCTGCAATATGCGGGCTGCGTTCGCGGCGCTCTCGCCGGAGATGCAGAATCGGCTGTTCGGCATGAAAACGCAGAATACGCTCATCAGCAGCGCCCGTGCCGCGACCGGGAATCCCGATGTCGTGCAGGCAAAGCAGGAGGAAGACGAACTGGTCGTCCATCCTCTCGTCCGCACGCATCCCGAACGTGGCACTCGGGCACTCTGGTTCCACCAGAACAAGACCGAAAAGATAATCGGCATGGACCCGGCCGAGACCCAGATCTTTCTTTCGAAATTGCTGGAAACCGTAATTCGGCCGGAATTTGTCTACACCCACCAGTATCGGTTGGGCGATATGCTCCTGATCGACAATCGGTCTGCCATGCACAAGGCCGGTTTCGATTTCGACCACACTCAACATCGCATGCTCTACCGTGTTCTGGTGCAGGGCGACAGGCCTTACTGAAGTCGAGAGACTCCCTTTTCCTGATCGTTTTGTGACTCGGCTAGCCAGTATCGGGACGCATTTTTGCAAGGCGCTGGAAAATCTGCACAGCCGCAGCATCGCTACCAGGTGTCGATCCAGGGTCGCTTCTTGCTGTCGCGCGGGAGGGCCGGCGGCATCGCCTGCAGACCGCCCACGATCCAGCGCCGCGTATCCGCCGGGTCGATGACATCGTCGATTTCGAAAAGCGATGCCGTGTTCAAGGCCTTGCCGCGGTCATAGGCATCGGCCACCATCTGTTCATAAGCCCGTCGCCGCTCGTCAAGATCCTTGATGGCCGCGAGCTGATCCCGGTAACCAAGCTTGACGGCGCCTTCGAGGCCCATACCGCCATATTCGCCGGTCGGCCACGAAACCGCAAAGAACGGCGCGTGAAAACCGCCACCAGCCATGGCCTGGGCCCCAAGGCCGTAGGCCTTGCGAAGGACCACCGTGAACACAGGAACCGTGATATTGGCGCCGATGACGTAGAGCCGGCAGCAATGGCGCACGAGAGCGGTGCGTTCGGCCTCCGGACCGACCATATTGCCCGGCGTATCGCATAGCGAGACGATCGGCAGATCGTAGGCATCACACAGCTGCATGAAACGGGCGGCCTTGTCCGCAGCTTCCGAATCGATGGCGCCACCGATATGCCGGGGATTGTTGGCAATGAGCCCGACAGGCGTTCCCTCGATGCGTGCCAGTGCCGTAATCATTCCGACCCCGAAGTCCCGCCGCAGTTCCAGAACCGAATCAGTATCGGCGATGAGATCGATAGCTTGGCGTATGTCATAGACGCGCAACCGGTTTTCCGGCACGATCTGGCGGAGCAGGCGCTGGTCCGCTGCCTCCCAGTGGCTGTGCGCACCCTGGAAATAGGAAAGATATTTCTTGGCCGCCGCGATGGCTTCAGCTTCGTCGGCAACCGCGATATCGATCACGCCGTTGCGGCGCATGACTTCGGCCGGACCGACGTCTTCCGGCCGAAACACCCCGAGACCGCCGCCCTCGATCATCGCTGGTCCGCCCATGCCGATCGTGGCATTGGCGGTCGCAATGGTGACATCGCAACAACCGAGAATCACTGCATTGCCGGCGAAGCACCGGCCGGACACGATCCCGACCATTGGGGCATTGCCGCTCAGCCGGCCGAACAGATGGAACGCCGGAGTATGAAGATTGCCGGCATAGTAGCCGTCGGTATCGCCGGGACGGCCGCCACCGCCTTCGGCCAGGAAAACGATCGGCAGGCGCCAGCGTTCGGCCAGTCGGAACAGGCGATCCTTCTTCTGATGATTTTTCTTGCCCTGGGTGCCCGCCAATACCGCGTAGTCGTAGGACATGACCATGCAACGGGTGTCGGCATCCGGCAGCAGCCCACCGTTGATCTGGCCGATGCCACCGATAAGGCCATCCGCCGGGGTCCGCCGGATCAACTCGTCGAGAGATGTCCGGGACCGCCGGGCCGCGACCACCATCGGGCCGTACTCGATGAAGGTGCCGGGGTCGACAAGATCCTCGACATTTTCCCGTGCAGTCCGCTGATCGGTTTTACGCCTCCGCGCAACGGCTTCCGGGCGATTGTCGTCGAAGCCGAGTGCGCGGCGGGTTTCGACCTCGGCCAGGTCCGGACGGATCGCGTCAAGATCGGGCGTCTCGCTCGTTTCGTCGGTGCCGGCGTCAACGTCCGCTTCTTCGATCAGTAATAACGGACTGTCCTCGAACACCGTATCACCCGGCGCGACTTCGATTCGGCGCAGAATCCCGCTCACGTCTGCCACGACTTCATGTTCCATCTTCATGGATTCCATGATCAGAACGACCCGGCCGGCCCAGATTGCGTCACCGGGGGTGACAGTGATGTTCAGAATTGCGCCAGGCATTGGCGCGCGAAGCACATGGCCGCCGGGCGACAAAGAGTTGGCGGCGATATTGAAATCCAGTGTGTTGGCGGCGCGGCCGTGATCGAGAACCGCGAGAGGATCCGTCGCGTCGATGCGAGCGCCTGCGATCTGCGCGCGGGATGCGTCCGGTGCTAGGTTGTCCGGCCTCGAAAGGCGCGGGGGCGATTCGTCCACCGCGCGGAGCAATGGGGCGGATTCTCGCTCGACAAAACAGGTGTCGAACCGGTAATCGCTCCATTCTTCACGCGCGAGCAAGGCCCGGAGAAACCCGATATTCGACGCGACGCCCTCAAGGCGGAACTCCGAAAGCGCGCGAGCAGCTTTGGCCGCGGCCTGGGCTGGATCGCCGCGGCCCGCATGCACGATGACTTTGGCGAGGAGCGGATCGTAAAGCGAATTTGTCCGGTATCCGACATAGCCGCTGTGATCGACGCGGACGCCTGGCCCCGCAGGAGGTTCGAAGGTGGAGAGCGTGCCACCCGAAGGCCGTGTTCCGCCATCACTGGTCATCGTTTCGAGATTGACACGGACCTGTATCGCATGGCCGCGAGGCGACGGTACAACCAGCCCGGCGAGGGGTGCACCGGCCGCGATTTCGAATTGCATGGCAACGAGATCGAGACCGGTCACAGCTTCGGTGACCGTATGCTCCACCTGGAGGCGGGCGTTGAACTCCAGAAATGCAAGAGTTCCCTCCGAATCCAGCAGGAATTCCGCAGTTCCGAGACCATGATATCCCGCAGCTCGCGCTAGCGCCGCGGCCGACATCGCCAGCGTTTCGCGTTGCTCACGGGACAGCCCAGGCGTCGGGGCGATCTCAACGATTTTCTGGCGGCGCCGCTGCAAGCTGCAGTCACGATCTCCGAGCACGACCACATCGCTGTGGAGGTCGGCGGCAATCTGGACTTCGACATGACGCGCCGCGGGAATCAGTCGTTCGGCATATAATGCGCCATTACCGAAGGCGGCCTCGGCCTCGGATCGGCAACGGGCGATCGCGGCATCAAGATCGTCGTCGCGGGTTATCGCCCGCATGCCCCGTCCGCCGCCACCGGCGACGGCCTTGATCATGATGGACTGACCGGGACCTTGCGAATCGAGAAAGGAACGGATATCCGCCGAATCGGTTGGACCATCCGTTCCCTCGATTACGGGAACCCCGGCGTTCCGCGCAAGATTGCGGGCCATGGTCTTGTCACCAAGGATGGCCAGCGACTCGGGCGACGGCCCGATGAATGTCAGGCCGGCCGCCGCGGTGGCACAGGCGAATGCAGGGTTTTCACTGAGGAATCCATATCCCGGATGAATGCAATCGGCGCCGGCCGTGTCTGCTGCTGCGACAATGGCCTCGAGATCGAGATATGCGGCCGGACCCCGGCCGTCGAGAACGATTGTTCGGTCCGCGATCCGGGTATGCAGACTTTCGGCGTCGTCGTCGGAACAGACAGCAATCGTTGTCAGCCCCGCATCCGCCGCTGCGCGGGCGATGCGGATAGCAATTTCCCCGCGATTGGCAATCAGCACAGTCTTCACGCCGCCTGCCTCCTTTGCTGAATCCATGCCTTGGACCAATTGTTTTCGGTCTTTGTCGTCAGGTCATCGCGACCAGTCTTACCCGAGATGTCTGTTCCACCCTGCCAGCAGACACGCAAGGATGAGCGCATTCCAGGGACACAATCGCAATTCGATGCCTGTCTGCTGCTGTTGGTGAGTCACGATCGAGTCCGCTGGAACAGGATGCAGATTGACGAGCCGGACATGTTCGGGCCGGGGTCAGGCTGCCCGTTGGTAGAGATAGCGCGCCGGTGTATCCAGGGTTCGGACCAATTCGCCCTTGAACATGAGATTATTGATATGGGCGACGGTTTCGCCGATCGCGAATCGGGTCTGAAACGCGTCCATCTTGCGGGTGAACAATGTATCCATCACCTCACGCGCCGTTGTTGGTGCCAGACAGCGATCGAGCGTCATCTCCAGCCGCTGCGCATGGTGCAGACCAAGGTCGTTGATTCGCGTGCGCAATTCTCGATATGGGCGGTTGTGAGCCGGTAGTACCAGGACATCGTCCGCAACATGCCCGAGGGTACCGAGAAACTCCAGATAGTCTGCCAGCGGGTCACTCTCCGGTTCCTGCCACCAGACTGCGATGATTGGTGTGATGCGCGGCAGGAGCATATCACCGCCGAGCAGGATTCGGTCGTCAGGACAATACAGCGCGACATGGTCCGGTGAGTGTCCGGATCCGAAGATCGGGTGCCAGACGCGACTACCGATCCTGAAGGTCGTTGCCGCGGTTATGCGGTTGTATGTCGCTGGTATCGGAGAGACGAGGTCGCGGTAATCATTGCCAAGATCACGATAGGCGGTGATCTGGTCCGGACCGAGGCCGGCAAGCTGATAGAAATACCCCATCAATTCCGAGGACTGGTCTTCGGTATCGAGATAGGCCGATCGGGCGGTCAGCCATTCAACTCGGCTCATCCAGAACTCTGCTTCCGACCGGGCCTGCAACCAGCCGGCGAGCCCCACATGATCGGGGTGAAAATGGGTACCGATGATCTTCCGGATCGGCCGACCTGAAAGGGGACCGGCCAGCAGCGAGTCCCAGGTTGCCCTCGAGACCGGGTCGGCAAGACCCGTATCGACCAGCACCCATGACTCCCCATTGTCCAGAAGATAGAGATTGATGTGATCCAGCGCGATCGGCATCGGCAGACGAATCCAGAGGATGCCGTCCGCGATCTCGATCGGGGTCAACGGTTCGGGGATCCTTTCGCTCAGGACATAATCGACATTGCTTTCCATCGCCGGCACCATAGAGACTGGACTGCCGGTTGCAAAGTATCGCGTGACCCGGGCGCCAGTCCGTGCGGTTGAGGCGCAGTTCCGTCTGAATTTCTTGACGACTGTCCACCGATCCTGACACGCTCGGTGCCGCCGGTCAGTCATGCCGACCAGCGCATACGGACCAGAAATTCGATCGGGAGACTCTGCCATGCCGCTTCAAGAGAAATATCTCTTCATCGTCAGTATGGATGTCGCACCTGAAAAGGAAGCGCTGTTCAACGAGGTCTATGACACGGAACACGTACCGTATCTGTCAGAGGTACCGGGTGTTCTGTCGGTCTCGAGGCTAACCAGGGAGCCGACCCGTTTGATGCTCGGCGGCTCTGTCCAGACCATCGAAACCTCTGACGAGCCGAAATACGCCGCGCTTTACGAAGTCAGCAGCCCGGATGTACTGACAAGTGCCGCCTGGGGCGAGGCCGGTGAGAAGGGCCGTTGGGCGACCGAGGTGCGCCCCTATACGTTCAATCGGCATCACGTTCTGCGCAAGGTCGTGGAATAGAGGGCAGGCTGGAGCATCTCTGATGGCTACGTTCACGGAATAAGAATCACTTGATGGACTTGGCATCGCCGCTCCGGTAAGAGCCGGCGGTGTGTCTGCCGAAGAGGTTCTCGAAGCTGCGGTCGAGCGTGTCGAAGCCCGCAATCCGGTGTTCAATGCGGTCGTTCAGAAGCGTTACGACCACGGATGTGAGCAGATTACGGCTGATACCAAGCGCGCTCCAAATTGACTCACCATCCCAATATGTTGGGGTGACGGTCCGGACGACCTTCATAGACTGTGGTGATCGACTCACCAGCGCCGGAGGATGACGATGAGTGCGGCAACGCCGATAACCTGGACGGCACACACAGCGGACGAGCTCCACGCGCTTTCGAGGCACTGCGGGGACGCGAAGCAAGCGTCGCGCGCGCGTGCGCTCGCCATGATCATGGAGGGTGCGTCTCGCACGGAGGCGGCTCGGGCGCAGGGCATGGAGCTTCAAATCCTGCGCGACTGGGTGTTGCGCTACAACACGGAGGGCTTCGACGGCCTCGCGGATCTCCCGCGCGGCGGGAGCGAGGGCCGGTTGACGGACGCGCAGATCGCCGAGATCGGCGCCTGGATCGAGGCGGGTCCCGAGCTTGAGCGGGACGGTGTGACGCGCTGGCGCGTTCAGGACATCTTACGGAAAATCGAGGAGGCCTTCGGGGTCATCTATACGGAGAGCGGTGCCCGTATGATGCTCCGAAGGGCCGGGTTTCGCTTTGTCTCGGGGCGGCCGGTCCACCCCAAAGCCGACGCGGAGCGGCAGAGGTCGTTCGTGGCGGAGTTCGAGGCACAGTTGACGTCGGCGCTCAGCTCTGAGGCGCTGGCGGGTCCGATAGAAATCTGGTTCCAGGACGAAGCGCGCATCGGCCAGAAGGGGATGACGACACGGGTCTGGGCGAATGGGAAGCAGCGTCCGCGCATCCTGCGCGACCATCGCTATGGCTACGTCTATCTGTTCGGCGCCACCTGCGCAGAGCGCGGCGTCGGCATCGCCCACGTGGCGGACAGGGCGAACACGGCGTCGATGAACGAGCATCTGGCGGCGATCGGCGCGGCCGTGGCGCCGGGTGCGCACGGCGTGATTGTGCTGGACGGGGCGGGCTGGCATCGCTCGGGCGACCTTCTCGTTCCCCCCAACCTGACGCTCGTGCATCTGCCGCCCTACAGTCCGGAACTCAATCCGATGGAGCAGATCATTCTGTTCCTGAAATCGAACCGCTTCGCCAACCGCGTGTTCAAGGATGTCTCCGCCCTGAGGGACGCCTGCTGGACGGGGTGGCAATGGCTGACCGACCAGCCCGACGTCATCACCAATACGACCCGGCGCAGCTGGGCCGTAGCCCCATCGTGCTGATCCCGATGCCTCACTGTATCGGTTCATATGACTTGCGTTTGGTATGAGTTGCCGGATAGTCCATTCACAGGTGTACCGTTCCTGCTGAAAGATTTGGGATCGGCCCTGGCCGGAACCGGAACGACGCGCTGCAGCCGGTTTTTTGCGGATCTGCCGCCAATGACCGTCGGCAGCTTGGATATAGCCCGCATCAAGCAGGCCGGGATGGTCATCTTCGGGAAGACCAACACCTGCGAACTTGGGCTCAGCCCGACATGTGAGCCGCAACTCTACGGTCCGTTTCGGAATCCCTGGGATCCATCCCGCACGCAGTCAGGATCGAGCGGCGGCGCTTTGGCGGCAGTCGCGGCGCGTATGGTGCCGATCGCACATGCGTCGGACGGTTTTGGTTCGATCCGGGCGCCGACGGTGGCCTGTGGTCTGGTCGGCCTGCGTCCGTTCCGTGGCCGCAACCTTGTGGCAGTTGCTCGGTGAAAACATGGAGGGATATGCCATCGAGCATGCGGTCTCGCTGTCGGTTCGCGACAGCGCTGCGTTGCTCGACGTGACCCGAGGGCCGGGCTAGGCGATCCCTATACCGCTCCGCCTCCGGTCCGCCCGTTTATCGATGAGGTCGGCGCCAGTCCGGGCACCTTGCGTATCGCCTGCACCCTCGAGACTCCGAACGGAGCGGTGGTAGGGTCTGAGCAGCGCCGGGTTCTGGAGGAAGCTGCGGCTTTGTGCGACAGTCTCGGGTACATCGTGGAATGGACCGATCCCGTGATTGATGGCGCGGCAATCGTGAAGACATTCCGGACCATCAGCGCCTGCAACACTCTCAATGGATTGCGCAGCCATCCGTCGGGCCGAATGCCGGAAGCCGATGACGTCGAAACTGTGGTTCGGGAAACAGCCCGAATCGCCGAGGCCATAGATGGTGCGACATTTCTGGAAGCCGAGCAGACGGCACACCGGATCGGCTGGCAGATGGCTGCTTTCCACGACGACTACGACCTGTTGCTGACTCCGGGCTTGGCGACGCTTCCGCCGAAACTCGGTCATATCGACATGATGATGGATGATCTGGACGAATACTGGGGGGCGGGTTTTCAGTTTCAGTCCGTTTACGGTCTGGTTCAACACTACGGGGCAGCCGGCGATGATGTTGCCAGTTGGTGAGGATGCCGGCGGCTTTCCGATTGCGGTCCAAGCCGTTGCTCCCTACGGCGACGAGGCGGCGCTCTTCCGGTTTGCCGCCGAGATCGAAGCGGTGCACCCGTGGTTCGACCGCAAGCCGCCGGATCTTCCGTAGCTGCAAATGCAGGCTCTCGATCGGCAGGTCGACAGTCAGGCAGCGGCCGGATCCGGACACCGGCTCGGATCGTTCCGGCACGATGTGCGATCGGAGCCAATCCGACTGTGACCGATGTCAGCCGAAGAGCGGCAGGTCGAGAACGTCTTTGATGGTGCCGACCTGGGTCAGGGCCCAGCGAAATTGCTGGCGTTGGGCATCTGCCATATCTTTCGGCGCAACAGTATTGCCGTGCGGCAAGCCTCGGTCGATATCACGCAATTGCTGACGGAGCATTGCGTCAAGCAGGATGCGGTGGGCTTCGATCAGATTGTCGATTGACCCGCGATGAACGTCGCTCAGGCCTCGTGTCGCGTCTAGCCGCTCCGGTGTGGCCCTGTCGAGCAGACCATGCTCGATCGCGAGCACCCGCGCAACCGAAAAGATCGGCATCAGTCCGACCCGCTTGGCGTCGATGCGGCCCTGTTTGAGACGCAATCGGGAAAACATGCCGAAGGCCGCCGGGTAATCTCCCGCATTCATGCGCAGGGCCATGAGGAACGGTCGTGAATTCGCGGCCATCGCCAGAGCGTCGCGCCGCAAGGAGTCGCCGAGACCGGTATCGCCGTAAACGACGGTGCCATCGAAAAAGATGTCGCAGTTGAGGACATCCTGTGGTTGCGATCGTCCGATCCACTCTCCGACTGTCGCCCGCCATCGTCCAAGATCCATCCGCCACTGCGGATTCCGGGCCATGACTCCGCCAGAGCAAAGGGCGACGCCTGCGGCGTCGAGAATATCGGAAAATCTGAGTCCCAGAGTTGCGAACCACCGGTCTTCATGGCCGTCCGGGTTCCCGGAGGCGTAGACGATGGCGTTGTCCTGGTCCATTGCGAGCAGGCTTTCGCCGCGGCCGCCCGATCCCAGCACAAGGACGGAAAACGGTACCGGTGGCGGCCCCAGACCTTCTCGCATCATGTCGGCTTCCGCCAGTTCGCAGGCACGGCGGGTCAAGGCGCGGAGTTCACGGGAAATGATCGAGGCGACGGTTCGGGCGTCGATGTCCTCGGCGACGAGTCCGGCGAAGACTTCGGTCAGTTCAGACCAGATATGGGCGAGTTCGGCCGGGGTTCGGGCCCGGTCAATCGCGTCCCCGCGGGCAACCCGGTCGGCGGCTCCTCGATTCAGCAGATCGCGGGCGCTCAATGCCCCGACCGGAGTGCCGTCGTCCGATATCACTGCAAGATGTCGAACCCGCTGCGTTACCATCCGGCTTTGCGCACGATAGACGAACTCCTCAGCCGGGACGGTCAGGAGAGGCCGTGTGGCAAAAAATTCTACCGGTTTGTCCAGGGCTTCGGCACCGTGCGTGCTGATCGCGCGCATGATGTCGCGTTCGGTGACGATCCCGTAATCATTATCGCGTAGCGCCACGAAGGTGGAGCTGATCTGGCGTTCCATGAGCATCTTCAACACGTCCGAAAGGAACATCTGCGGGTCGATAACCGCAGGAGAACCGGACATCACATCCGCCACACGATACCGGAACGGAAAACTGTCGATCATGGTGCGAGTCAGCCTGGCGCGGGTGTCCGGCTCGGTTGTTATGACCGGATGCCAGCCGGCTCTCGCCTCGTGGTCCCGGCTTGCTGTCAGTGACAGGCAGGCACGTTCCGCTTGTGCCAGCGTACGGATGTCCCGCTCTGCGAGACGAGGGATCAGCGCGGCGAATACCTCCGCCGTCGTTCGGGCATCGCCGAGCGCCTGGTGGCGTCCCTTAACCGTGACGCCGAGCCAGGCCGCAACAGCGTCCAGAGAAAGTTCTGGCAAGTTGGGCGACAGGAGTTCTACCAGTTGCCGGACGCACAGCGACCGGCAGGGGCGCCAACGTATCTCGTATCGTTCATGCTCGCTTTGCAGGATCGCAAGATCGAATCCGATGGCAAAACCGACGACGACCCGGGGCCCGATCCAGTCGATCAGGGACGGGAGCATGTCGTCGGCACGGTGCGCGTCGCTCAGATCGCTGTCGGAAATACCGTGGACGGCGATTGCCGCGGGCGGCAGCGGTATGCCCGGATTGACCAGGCAGTCGAAAACGTCATTCGGATCCGTTTTGCCTTCCCTAAGCCCGATCGCCCCGATCTGGACGATACGCGCGGATCCGGTGTCGAGGCCGGTGGTTTCCAGATCGAGAGAAACGGCTACCAAGGATCCCAGTGGCATAGCACCCGTTATCTGTGACGTGTTCGATTGATCCATGGCGATAATCCGGGCGGTCGTCTAACGACGGAGCGCCAATGATTTGCCATGTCAGAGGCGCACGCAACAGATGGCTCGCGTCAGCCAGACCGAACCAGATGCTGATTTCAAGCCCGTTTGGCCCGTGATCGTGGATAGCTCCGGCAATCCGGGTCAGCGGCCCCATCAGACTTTTCTGCAACTCTGTTGTCATGACGCCGGACCTGCAACACGGTCACCATGGTAACGAGCAACATAGCGGCGCAGGCATAGAACACGCGGTTCGCGTCGCCGCCATCGAGCGCCCAGCCGAGAAACAAAGGCATGAGCGCAGATCCGAGATCGAGACCTGAGTAGACGAAACCGAAAATCCTCCCGGTGGCGCCGGCCGGAGCCGCCTTGCGCACCAGCATGTCTCTCGATGGCGAGGTCGTGCCGGACAGGAATCCGGCAAGCGCAAGACCGGGGATCAGAAACGCGACCATCATCGACTGCGCACCGATCGCTGTGAGCACGATGGCCGAAAGGAAAACGCCGCCCATTGCGATGAGATCGTGCCGGTCGGTACGATCGGCAGCAAACCCGCCGACGAATATTCCGAACGCCGCGCCAACAAAGAACGCGGTCAGTGCCGTCGTTGCCTGCCCGAGCGATACGTCGTAGAGGGCCTGCATTGCGGTGACGCCAAAAGTCTGAACCCCGACCAGCGAAGCGGCGAGACAAGCGAAATAGCAAAAACAGGACAGCACAGTTGGCGCCAGCAGTTGGCGCATATCCTGGACAACGGTCGTTGTGCCACGGGCGCGCGGGCTTGGTTGTGGTGGCTTTTTCCGCGGTTCGGTCAGGTCGCTGCCCCACAGGATGAAGATCGCGACGATCGAAAGGCCGACGCAGCCGGCTGCGATTGTCGCAGTTCGCCAATCCGCGAAATGCGCGATCGACCCCACGAACAACGGCGCCACGGCCCAACCGAGATAGCCGCAAAGCGCGTGAGCACCATAGGCCCGGCCGAGGCGTGATACACTGACTCGCGTCGTCAGGATGGAAAGATCGGCCGGATGAAACACGCTGTTGCCCAACCCGGCACAGATCGACAGGAGAATAAGCATCCAGAACGAGGTCGCGAAACCGTATCCGACGACGCTTGCGGACAACAGGATCAGTCCCAGAAGCAGGATCCGGCGCGCGCCGTAGCGATCGACCAGGAACCCGGCAATGGTCTGCGCGATGCCCGAAGCAGCGTAGAACAGGGCTGTAAGCAGACCGAGTCCGGCGTAGCTGACCTCGAATTCGGGCTTCAGGATCGGAAACAGCGGCGGCAGGATCAGATGAAAGAAATGGCTCGCGGCGTGCGCGGCGCCGACAAGGCTCATGATCTTCAGATCGCGGCCGAGCGAAGCGGAAGTGGCAGACATGCTTCTGCTATAGTAGGGTTATCGAAGTCCCGCAATTGCAGGCTGATCCCGTGTCTGATCAAGGCTAGGGGTCGCGGGCAGGGATGACAGTGATGTCGTGACAACCGAATGGAGTCTGCCAATGCCCTTCGTCACCTCAGCCGACGATGCCCGGGCCGGGCGGAAAGCGCTCCAGGTACTGGGGCAAACCTATCATCTCAGCCCTTATGTCGGGAGCGCACCGGTGCGCGGCCGTTATGAACCCGGCAACGAGGTGAACGATGACGGCATGCCGCAAGGATTTCTGGTCGAACAGCCGCCGGGATCGGTCACGCCGCCGCATTTTCACGATCACGAGCAGTTTCAGGTCATTGTCCGGGGCAGTGGCTATATGGGCAAGAAGCCGGCTGATCCGCTTTCGGTCCATTATGCGGGTGGCCATACGCCTTATGGTCCGATCACGGCGGGAACGAAGGGCCTGGTTTACTTCACGCTCCGCTCGCGCTGGGATGCAGGCGCAAAGTACATGCCGGCGGCGCGTGACTCTCTGAAACCGGTCCGGCGCCGACACCGGCTTGCGGCCGGTATCACGCTTCCGGACTCTGGACAACTTCGGACATTGCCTTCGGCCGAATGCGATGAGGTCCTCGCGCCAGGCGAGGACGGGACCTGTGCCTTTCTGTATCGTCTCGGCGCTGGAGCATCCGGCGCGCTCGAGACACCGGTGGTGGCCGGCGGGCAATACGCCATTGTTGTCGCGGGAACCGCCGTTGACGGCGACCGCGTGCTTCCCTGTCTCTCTGGACTTTATCGGTTCCGCAAGGAATTGCCCCTGACAGTCACCGCCGGGAGCGAGGGGGTCGCGGTTCTGCTCATGCAGTTTTCCAGGGATGACCCGGCGTGAAGGCCGCGGCTCCGCCACGGGGCTTCGGCATCGAAGAATATGAGCAGCGAACCGACAACGCGCAGCGGCGGATGGCTCGGGACGGCGTCGATGCGCTGTTGCTCACCACCGAAGCGGATATCCGCTATTTTACCGGCTTTCTGACGGCGTTCTGGCAAAGCCCGACGCGCCCGTGGTTTCTCGTCATTCCGTCAGCCGGCAAACCGGTGGCGGTCATACCCGAAATCGGCCGGGAATGCATGGCGGCTTGCTGGATCGACGATATCAGGACCTGGCCGGCACCACGATTTATCGATGACGGCATAAGCCTTCTAGCAGACCTGTTGCATGTCTGCTGCCTGGCTGGCGGCGCGGTGGGCACGCCGATGGGACCGGAGTCGCATCTCCGAATGCCGCTCGACGATTACATGGCGTTGCGTGACCGGTTGGCGAATCTCACGTTTTGTGACGCGACTCCCGTCATTCGGGATCTGCGGATGCTCAAGTCGGAGGCGGAAATCGCAAAACTCCGCCACATCTGCGGACTGGTCAGTGACGGTTTTGCAAATCTGGCGTCGATCGCCGCGGTCGGCGTCGTTGAGCGCGAGATCTTCCGGCGCTTCCGTATCGATCTTCTGTCACGCGGCGCCGACGACGTTCCTTATCTGGTTGGCGGATCGGGGCCTGATGGCCCGCGTGACATCATATCTCCGCCGTCCGGCCGGTCGATCGCACCGGGTGATATTCTGATGATGGATACGGGCGCGGTTTTTGACGGTTACTACTGCGATTTCGATCGCAACGTCGGATTTGTGGAGGTGACGGACGAGGCGTGCCGCGCCTACGACACCGTCTATCGTGCCACCGAAGCCGGGTTACGAACTGCCCGGCCGGGTGCCACCTCCGGCGATCTCTGGGCGGCAATGGCGCCGCATCTCGAGGATGCGGGCTCCGGCCGATTCGGACACGGGCTCGGAATGCAGCTGACGGAACCGCCTTCCAACATGAAGGATGACGCGACGGTGATGCAGCCAGGCATGGTCATGACCCTTGAACCGGCCTTGGCATTCGGTGACGGCGGGATCATGGTCCATGAAGAAAATCTGGTTATCCGCGATGGTCCGCCCGAACTCCTCACGCAACGGGCATCACGGGACATTCCGGTTCTGATGTGAACACGGCAGGGCCGGTGCTTCCGGATGACGTATCAGGACTGTCAGCGAGTATTGCCGTGGACCACGGTTTCATATCCGGCCATAATCCCCATGTCCGTTTTGCCCATGCCCCTGTCGGACTGGTTCGCGAGGGCGTGCGGTCAAGCCCCCGCAAGACGGCGAAATGCAGTAGCAGGAGCTTCTTGCAAAATTGCCGGCCCGACCGGTTTTTTGCCTTGTCGAGGCTGATTTTGTTATCGAGGGCCTGGGTTTCGGGGGCACCCCGTGGTATGTTGTGTTTCCACAATAACAAGATACCACGGGGTGCCCCCGATGACCCTTGGCTCGACCCTATCCGATCTCTGGCACCGATTTCAAGGGGACCTTTTCCCTGCGTTGGCCGAGGCGGTCGGTCCTCTCCTGGAGACGCACAAGCGCTTCGTGACAGCTCTCGATCTCGTCAAGGTGGAGGGCTTCGTCGATGAGGTGTGAACCGGTCCGGGTCGGCCCCGGGAGGATCACCGGGCGCTGGCCCGTGGCTTCATCGCCAAGGCGGTATGGGATCTGCCGACGACCCGCCACCTGATCGACAGGCTCAAGGTGAACCCGACGTTGCGCCGGCTGTGCGGCTGGTCGCGTGTCTCGGAGATCCCGCGTGAAGCGACGTTTTCGCGGGCGTTTGCCGAATTTTCGCAGTCCCGTCTTCCGGAGAGGATGCACGCGGCTCTGGTTGCAGAGACACTGGGCGATGCGCTCATCGGCCACGTGTCGAGGGACCCGACGGCCATCGAGGCCCGGGAGACGCCGGCCCCGAAGCCGAAGGCCAGGACGCCGAACCGCAAGCGCGGCCGGCCCCGCAAGGGCGCGGAGAGGACGAAGGAGCCTGGGCGTCTCGAACGGCAAGCGAACGGGATGGATCTCGATGAGATGCTCGACGCGAACCTGATTACTGCCGAAGGTCTGCGATCACGGGGCAAAGAAAACTGCCAAGGGGGTCCTGGAGGCTTGGCGCGGTTACAAGCTGCCTATCGACACAGCAGACTGCGGGGTGCCGCTGAGGACCGTCCTCACCTCGGCATCCGTCCATGACAGCCAGGTCGCGATCCCGCTGGCGATGATGACCGCCGAGCGTGTGACCAATCTCTACGATCTCATGGACGCGGCCTATGATGCCAGGGAGATCTACCAGATGAGCGAACGGCTTGGCCATGTGCCGATCATCGATGTCAATCCGTGCCGGGACAAGGACCTCAAGGAGGAGCGAGACCGGGAGGCCCGGGCCCGGCGTGTAGTAGGCCCTGTCGATTCCGAGACCGTGCGGTTCCGGATCCGGTCCGGTGTCGAGAGGACCAACGCCCGCCTCAAGGATGAGTGTGGCGGGCGCCATGTCCGCGTCCGTGGATATTCCAAGGTCTCCTGCCATCTCATGGTCGGCATCCTGGCCCTGGCGGCTGACCAATTGATACGTCTCGCCGCCCCATAGCGCGGCTCCGACAACGCATGCCGACCCTTCACGGCCCTCTCGAAGAGAGTGGCCCGGAGAGGCGTGTCCCGATGTCCGCAAAGGTCCCTGTTTGTTCTCATCATCTCTGATGAGACACCGCGAATCCATGGATTCCGACCTCCAGGTGCAGAGGTGAACGGAAGCAACCGACCGATCCGGGCTCACCGGACCCTGGGGACAGGAATTTTGCAAGAGGTTCGCAGGTCAAACCTGCCGGGACCGGTCGCGGCCGAACGTGGCGCGACCGGTGGCAGTTTCAATCAGGCCGGTGGGTCACAGGGTTCAGTACCCATATCGGCCGGAATTGACAATTCGAGCAGCTCGAATTCGTCGGAGGTTCCGATTTCATTATGCGGGACACTACCCGGGATCATCATGGTGTCACCGGCACCGAGACGGACCTTGTCACCGCCCGCAAACTCGAGATCGACCCAGCCTTTCAGCATGTGCACGACCTGGGCGTCACAGATATGGACATGCCAGCCGGTGGGCTCCGACATGCCTTCCTTCGCTCCGGTAATTTGGCAGCGCAACTTGCCGTCGGTTGCCTGCGTGATACCGAGTTCGCGGTAATACATGAAACTCCGGCGTCCGGTGACCAAGTTGTCCGCATCGGCCCTGGTGAGGGTGTAGGATGGGGTTTCCGGAGAGTCTGTTTCAACAGCGGCCATGCTCATGTTTATCTCCTCGCCTGCAGCGAATGGGCTTATTCTTCCACGGCAAGCGTAGTGCACGAGTGGTCATCGGGCAACGGCAATGACCGACTGAGACATCTTTCGGACCGAAACCCGTGACTGTCGCTTCGAAAACCACAGCTATGATACCCATGCTGCTACGGCATCAGGTCGGTACCAGACTGGGGCAACTGACAATCGGAACGGAAAGCAGAACCCATACAGAGGAATGTCCATGGCAGAGCGATCGTGAAGGATTCGGCAATTCGGCTTGTATCCACATCGCGAATGGCAAATGATATCCTGACGGCAAGACCTCGATGTTCGAAAGTCCTGAAGGGCGGCAGCGATGACCGACAAGACCGACAAATTCGGTAACCCGCTTGTTGCCGGCGAGCCGTATGCGCGGGGAGATCTGCTACCGGATACGGCTTCCGACCTCGCGAAGTTGCGGTGCGCATGGTCACATATCCGCCGCCGGCGCGATGCTGGCGGTGCCGACGCAATATATCTCGCAAGCGGTCTGGAGCGTACCCTGCGCCTGCCGGAAGATCTCGACGAGGATATCCTTGACGACGAGGTCGCCGCTGCTCTCTACAGCGACGAGGTCGCGGCGCTCGGAATCGCGCATCTCGGCGGTGATCCTGGACGCCATGACGTCATGGTGGTGAACCGGACCACGGCGGGGTTGCTGTTGGCAGCCGATGTCGTGGTTCACTCCGGCCAACCGGTTATCGGGGTTTCGGCGGGGTACAGTCATCCGGCCGTTATCCGCGCCGTCGCGCATGGCGGCGGCCGATTCCATGATTGCTGCGGGTTGGAAGAGTTCCGCGCTGCTGTCGAAATATCTGGTCCCCCTGAGGTCGTTTTTCTGACCCGTCTCGCTGTCACCTACGACATTCTTCCGGAGGCGGAGATTCACGACATCGTGACCCTGGCCAACGCGTGTGGAGCCCGCGTCATACTCGACGATGCCGGAGGCGGACGGGTCGGACCTGCCTGTTTCGGACAACCGCGATCACTCGAACTCGGGGTCGATATCGCGGTTACCGGCCTTGACAAATACGGCACGATCGGTCCGCGCCTGGGTCTGCTCGGCGGCGATGCGGAGATCGTTGCCGCAATTCGGGCGCGCGCTTATGAAATGGGCCTCGAAGCCCGCCAGTTCATGCTTCCGGCGGTGGCCCGGAGTCTGCGTCAGTACAGTCCGGAGCAGGTTCGAAATCGTGTCGCCGTTACCATGGATGTCGCCGATGCGCTGGAAACGCGTCTCAGTTGCGATACCGTGCGGCGTACGGAGGTCATCGCCTATCTGCCGGGCGAGGAGATTCTGACCACCGCGATGGCGCGGGCCGGAATCAATGATGCACCTGTGGTTCCCTACGAGGCGACCGCGGCGTTTTCGATGTTGTTATTGAAGGATTACGGGTTGGTCACGGTCCATTTTGCGGGGATCCCGCCCGGTACAGCGGATCTCCTGGTCAAGTTTCTGCCACCCGATACAATTCGGCGTTTCGGCGGAGCGGAGGCGGTTGCGGAGGCGTTCGACAAGAGCTTCGAGCGTCTCGCGGGCATTCTCGATAACAGGTGGGCGCTGCGCGCTCTGTTGTTCGGACAAGGTTCCTGAGCCGAGTATCGGCACTGGTCTCCGACAGTCCATAATGGGCCGAACGGATCGTTTTCTTGTTACAGCCCCTATGATTGATCGGGCGGGAGAACGACAGGGGTCGGCAGCGTGCATCTTGCCCTGCGGTGACCTCGTGCATACCCTGCTGGTCAGTCCGCGCAACAGGAACACCACGATGGAAAACACCGAGAAGATCGTATTTCTGTACAAATCCGAGAATGTTCCCGACCGGATTGTCGATGCAGCGCTTGCCCGGACTCCGGAGGGGTTCGAACTGGTTCTGTGCGAAGGTTCGATGGGTGTGGAGGATCGTCGGGCGCATGTTGCGACGGCCGACTATCTCATGTTGTATGCTGTCGGATTTGACGATCTTGACGTCGCTCGTAAAGTGCGCCTCATGCAGATTCTGAGCGCCGGTTACGACAAGCTCGACGTGCGGGCCCTCTCTGCTGCGGGCATTCCGCTCGCCACCAACGGCGGCGCCAATGCGCCGACGGTAGCGGAGCACGCGCTGCTTTTGATGCTGTCGGTCTACCGGAAGCTGCCATTGCACCACAATCAGTTGAAAGCCGGATCCTGGCTCGGTCATCGCGAGGTCCTGGGTCTTCAGGAACTGCGCGGCAAGCAGGTTGGTATTGTCGGGTTCGGCAAGATCGGCCAGGAAGTCGCGCGGATGGTCAATGGATTCCTGGCCAACGTCATCTACTACGATGTCACGGGAGCCACGCCGGCTCAGGAGCAGGCGTTGCGGGCACGACGGGTCGATCTCGACGACCTGCTTGCGACATCGGATATCGTGACACTGCATATGCCGTTTACCGAGACGTCGAACGGGATGATCAATCGGGATACTCTGAAACAGATGAAGTCGTCGGCTGTGCTGATCAATACCGCCCGCGGTCAGGTGGTGAACGAGCCGGATCTGATTGACGCTTTGCGCGACGGCGTCATTGCAGGTGCCGGTCTCGATGTGTTCGAATCCGAGCCGGCTGGGCCTGACAACCCGTTGCTCACAATGGACAATATTGTGGTGACACCGCATACTGCCGGGTCTACCATTGACACGTGGTGGCGGCGTCTGGATTTCGCGTTCGAAAACATTGAACGGGTGTCCCGGGGTGAAACGCCGCTGTTCGTCGTCCATAAATAGCGTCAGGCGCCGGCGCGTTTGATGGCCGGGTCGGAGACCGATGGATGGTCGATCCGGCACAAGACCGGTTGTCGTCAGAGACCGGGATTCTGGGGATGGCGGCTGGCCTCCTGACAGTCCCGTCCCGTGACGGCGAGTAGCGGCGAATCTTGACAACCGGCCGCGCAAGCACTAGACAGCCACGGCTTTCTGACATCGGGGAAATGGGGAACGATGGCGATGAATCTGGATTTTGCATCGAAAGTATTCGAGACTCGCGTGGTCGAAATGGGCGATACCAAAGAGCGGATCATTGCCGGCGGCCGGCACCTGTTTCCCTTGCTGCCGAAAGCCTTCGAGGGAATACGGCAGATCGGCGTGATCGGGTGGTCGTCACAGGGACCTGCTCAGGCCCAGAATCTGCGGGAGTCGCTGGACGGCAGCGACATCCGGGTCGTTGTCGGCCTGCGCGAGGGATCGGCCTCGATGGCGGAAGCCGAAAAGGTCGGCTTTTCAAAAGCCGACGGCACGCTGGGAGAAATGTACCAGATCTGCACTCAAAGCGACCTGATCCTGCTGCTGATATCCGACGCGGCTTTGGCTCAGAACTACAAGAAGATTTTTGCGGCCATCCGGCCTGGGGCCACGATTGGCCTGTCGCATGGCTTCCTGCTCTCCCATCTTCAGAGTATCGGCGACGATTTCCCATCGAACAACAATGTCATCGCCGTCTGTCCGAAAGGCATGGGACCGTCGGTACGGCGGCTTTACGAACAGGGTCGCGAGGTCAATGGTGCCGGCATCAACAGTTCCTTCGCGGTGCACCAGGATGTCGACGGCAAGGCCACCGACTATGCGCTTGCCTGGTCCGTCGGACTTGGCTCTCCTTATACCTTCCAGACCACGCTCGAATCAGAATACAAGTCGGATATTTTCGGCGAACGGGGCATTCTGCTCGGTGCGGTCCACGGCATCGCCGAAAGCCTCTATGCTCGATTTACCAGCAAGGGAATGCCTCGCGACGAAGCTTATATCAACACGTCGGAGTCGATCACCGGTCCGATCAGCAAGACGATTTCCCGGTCCGGTCTGCTTGCGGTTTACGAGGAACTCGAGGACGACGAGAAAACGGCGTTTCGCAAGGCCTATTGCGCTTCCTACCATCCGGCGCGCGAGATTCTCGAGGAAATATATGACGATGTTGCCTCCGGTAATGAGGTGCGCAGCGTCATTCAGGCGTCCAATCGTTTCAGCCGCTATCCGATGGGCAATATCGACACCACTGATATGTGGCAGGTCGGCGAGAGAGTGCGGGACGATGAAAGCCGGAACTACGCTCCGGTCAACGCCGAGACGGCGGGGGTGTACATGGCCTGCATGATGGCCCAGGTCGATCTTCTGAAAGAACGTGGTCACCCGTATTCGGAAATCGCCAATGAGTCGATCATCGAAGCTGTCGACTCGCTCAATCCCTACATGGATTACAAGGGTGTGTCCTTCATGGTCGACAACTGTTCGACCACGGCCCGGCTCGGCGCCCGCAAATGGGCCTCGCGTTTCGACTACATCCTGAAACAACAGGCTTTCGCGTCACTCGACAAGGGCGAGGGCGTTGATGAAAGCCTGTTTGACAACTTCGTCAATAATAATATCCATCAGGTTCTCAAGGTCTGTGCCGACTTGCGTCCGTCAGTCGATATTTCGATCGTTGCCGGCAGCCGCGATTAAGCCGGGGAGGGTGGCATGACGGCAGCAGTTCTCGCATCTCCCTGAATCGTATGAAGGTTTTGGGGATTCGAAGCGCATTGTCGTAAAGCCCTTAGGACTGCAGCCGTTCTGTTCTCCATTGATGTGGGGCGTTCCGGCAGACATCGTGTGAGTGACATCTCAGGTGGTGCCTGTGGACAAGATACTCTCCAGAAACCGGGCTGACCATTCATGTTCGTTGTTCCGGTTCGGAGCTTGCGGCTGAATCGCGGTTTTTGCGGTTCGCGCAAGACTGCGCATGCTTCAGAACCACGACGAGACACAATCGCACGCTTGTCGCAGGGTCCTGGCGACCGACTACGGTATGAAATCCTGCAAAGCATGACCGGTCCGTCCGGAGCGACGATACCAACAGGTCGTGTCCGATCCCCGGGATATCCCGTGCTTTGCAAAGGAGCTTATGATCATTACTTGACGAGTGGAAGGTAATTGACATGATGGCAGGATGGAATGGAGAGGCCCGCTCGCTTCGACGGTTTCCATCGTCATCGTCTTGTGCATCGGATTCTGGATGGAGCCGATGTTCCCTCTAGGCGGCGATCGGTGGCTGATTGGGGCCGTGATAGGCGCTGTCGTGCTCGTTACGATCTATAGTGCGCCCGCTTGGCGATGGCTGAAAGAACGACCGCGCGCGACAAAGACCGCGGCCCGAAACTGGTGGATTATTTGACCGCCTGCATGATTGCCAACAGTTACATTGATCCCGACAACACGATGCGGGCTGGGGTACGGATCACCGTGCGGAGTCAGATTCTCACGAAGTTCGAGTCCGTGGTAGGGGCGAAGGTCGGCGCCGAATACAACCGCGATCTTCTGCACCAATGGTTTCAGAAAAACGCGGCGCGCACACTCGTGAACCATCAAGACGAGATCACATGATGCGCGTGTCACAGTTGAAGTTTAACGCGCAAATATTCCATGCCTCGCATGATCGGCAAATTGTCACCAGTCCGTATCGTGCGGCTTGACCAATTGAGGGAGGAAGACATGACCCGAGGAGTCCCTGTTCTCGACCCGGCAGTGCACCTGAAGGGCGCGACGCCTGAGAAACTGGCCCGCGCCCTGTTCCGTCGCGTAGAGCCTCTACCGCCCCGCGTTGGACAGACCGTTGCCGGCGATGAGGTCGCGGTAGAGGAGATTACGACTGACGAGGCGAACGACGGTGTCGCGCATCTGGGCAAGCGTTCCTGAGTCGCGACCGTTGTGCTTTCCAGCGAACTCCCGGACGTAGCGGTCAAGATGCTTCGGGCTGATCTTGTGGAACGTGCCAGCGTGCGCCCGCTTCAGCATCGACCAGAAGCTCTCGATCCCGTTGGTATGAGCCTGCCCGCGAACGTACTCGGAAACGGAGTGCTTGACCGCCTCATGCTCGCGTTCGATCCCCTTGTAGGCCGCCGCCTCATCCGTATAGACCTTGGCGTCTTCCTCGGTGTTTTCCTCGACGAAATCCTGCAACGTCTCGGAATCGGTCTCTGTGATGACCTCCGCCCGGACCTGTTTCGTCTCCCGGTCCTTCATGCCGATCACCGCCGTCTTGCCCACGGCGCCCCGGCCCGTGCCCGCCAGTTCCTTACCGCTTGGCGTTCGACATGTTCTTGCGCTTTCCCCCAATGTAGGTCTCGTCCACCTCGACCGGGCCGTCGAAAGGCTGCTCGCCGTCATCCTCGCCCCAGGCTTCGCGGATACGGTGAAGCATGACCCACGCGGCGCGCTGCGAGACGCCGATATCCCGGTGCAGCTTCATGCTGGACACGCTTTTGAGCGAGGTCAGGCAGAGGTAGATCGCGATCGCCCACTTGCGCATCGGAATGTTGGACCGCGCCATGGGAGTTCCCGTGCGAACCGAGAAATAGGACCGGCAGCCCTTGCACCAATAGGGCATGGGCTTTGCGTTCGGAACGTCCTTGGTTTCGGTCGATCCGCACTTGGAACAGTGGCGACCGGCTTCCCAGACCACCGACTCGAACCACTTTGTGGCCGCTTCCTCGATCGGAAACATGTCCATCAACTCGACGATGGTCAGCCCTTCGCGATAGGATTTTCCGGGTGCTTTCTTCGCCATTTCCTGCCCCCCCCTGACACTCCGAATATAGGGATTCAAACAGCGAATGTCAAGTAATAATCATAACTAAGGTTGGCACTTTTTCGTTCCACTGTCCTTTATCGCTTTGATATGGGTCGATATTTTTCTCGGCCGATTTCAACATGGCCCCACATTTTGTTGGATTCTGTCAGCTCGTCAGGCGGGCCCTCGTGCGGTGGATGGCGGGTTCCACGCCCGCCGCCGAGGAGATGTCGGCACCCTCGGCGGCCGGGCGCGTGTCCTGGCGGTTGACGATCAACGTGCCGTCGGTCTGGCGCAGGATCTGAAACCTCGATCAGACGTGTTGCGTCTCAAACTTAAATGGGCGAGGGAAAATGCCAGACGAATACGATCCCACCGAACCGAGTGGCGAGTTGCTCGATGCGATCGGCATCAGGGAAGGCGTTCTTGCGGAACGCCATATCCTGCACACTCCGGACGAGGGTAGATACGTCTACACGACCGCTGGAACCCACGATCCGATTGTGTCGGAAGGGGCGGCTGCGTTCATGGAATCGGAGAGCGACAAAATCTGGACGGCGAAGCAGAGCGTCGAGGCGATATGGGGCCGGCTCGCCACCTCGACATTGATCGACAATGCCACCGCCCTGGCGATCGAACCCGGACGAGCGTTGCGGTTCGGGACGGACGGACTTCACCACAACGATGTGCTTCTGGTCGGCCCCAAGGGCGTTCTGCGAATCAACATGAAGGATTACGGGGCCGACTGAGATTTTGGCCGCTCAGTTTGTCCGAAGAGCCGGTCGTTCCGGTCGGCGAGGGCGCAAGACTCATCGTGACGGTCCTGCTTCGGCCGCATCCCTCGCAAGCGAAGCCTTATCCGTGCAGGTCACCCGACGGGCAAAGGCTCAGGCAGGACGGATATGCTCTTTCGGCAGATGGGTATCGAGATAAGCGTCGACCGCCTTCATCATTTCATCCAGATGGTCGGAGAAAAAATGATTGGCTCCGCGAACCTGTTTGTAATCGATTGTGATGCTCTTCTGGGTCGTCAGTTTCACGATCAGTTCCTTGACCGAATCAGTCGGCACGAGATGATCGGCGCTGCCTTGCACCATCAGGCCCGAGGTCGGGCACGGTGCCAGAAAACTGAAGTCGAGCGTGTTGGCCGGTGGCGCCACTGACAGGAAACCACTCACTTCGGGGCGTCGCATCAACAACTGCATGCCGATCCAGGCGCCAAAGGAAAACCCGCCGATCCAGCAGATCGGTGCTTCGGAATTGTAGGTTTGCAACCAGTCGAGTGCCGAGGCGGCATCGCTCAGTTCACCTTCACCCCGATCGTACATGCCTTCAGAGCGGCCGACCCCGCGGAAATTGAAACGCAATGTGGAAAAGCCCCGTTCCACAAAACTCTGGTAAAGCGCATAGACCACGCGATTGTTCATTGTGCCGCCATGTTCGGGATGCGGGTGCAGCACAAGTGCGATGGGCGCCTTGTCTGCTTTCCCTGGCATGTAACGTCCTTCAAGGCGGCCGTCTGGACCGTTGATGTTCACTTCCGGCATTCGTACTGCATCCTTCCGCGATAACGAGCCTTGCCTCTCGGGCAAACCTCGGAGCCTTGCCGTCGATAAACCAGCCCGGTAGAGTCGGTACGCAGCAATGCATCTGTGCTTTTATCGTTTTCGTACGGAATTTTCAAGTATTCGCGATATTCTGGCCGTCAACATGGGGTCTAGAGCATAAATGGCAACAAACAGGGTGGACGGTCGCGGCGTTGTGTATCTCGACCACAACGCGACAACGCCAATCGACCCGGCAGCATGTACCGCGATGCTTGATGCCGTATCGGTCCACGGAAATCCGTCATCCGTGCACGAAACGGGTCGGTTGGCCCGTGACAGACTGGAACGGGCGCGCCGTCAGGTTGCCCGATTCCTTGGCGCTCGCCCGGAGCACCTGATCTTTACCAGCGGCGGAACCGAAGCCGACCTTCTCGCATTGCGAGGGGTGCCGGCTCGCTACTGTATCGTTTCAGCAATCGAACATGATGCGGTCCTCGCTGCCGTGCCCGACGCATACCGGTTGCCGGTGACGGCACAGGGTATCGTTGATCTCGCAGCTTTGGAGCACGTTCTGGAAAGCGTCGACGATCCGGCTGTCGTCTCCGTGATGTGGGCAAACAACGAGACCGGTGCAATACAGCCAATCCGTGACGTGGTCCGGATTTGCCGGGCGCATGGAGCACTGGTGCATAGTGATGCAGTGCAAGCTGCCGGCAAGTTGCCGATCAATTTTCTGAAGTCCGGCATCGACATGCTTTCGGTATCCGCCCACAAGTTCGGCGGGCCGCCAGGGGTCGGCGCACTCCTGGTGCGTAATACCGTCGCGTTGATTCCGTTGCATCCGGGTGGGGGGCAGGAGCGCGGACGGCGCTCTGGAACGGAAAACCTGCCCGGTATCGCGGGGTTCGGGGCTGCTGCCGAGGCGGCTGGCTGGACTCTGCCGGACATGGAACGGGTTTGCGCCTTGCGAGATCGTCTTGAAGCGCAACTGCTGGCCTCGGCGCCGGACGCTCGGGTTCTGTGCGCCGATGTCGAGCGTCTGCCCAACACGTCATGTGTGGTCATGCCCGGCGTCGCTGCGGAAACCCAGGTCATGGCATTCGATCTTGAAGGTCTTGCCGTCAGCGCCGGATCGGCCTGCTCTTCGGGAAAGGTCAGCCGCAGCCACGTGATCGACGCAATGGAACCGAACAGCGACGCGGCCGTTTGCGCGGTCCGCATCAGTCTCGGACGTCAAAATGTCGACGCTGATATCGATCGGCTTGTCTCGGCATGGCTAGCGCTTTACAAGCGCCTCGGTGCGCTTTGTAAAGTCCGGTATCGGCGCGGAATCCAGCATGCCACGTGTGACATTCATTGATCGGCAGGGTACATTGCGCGAAATTGACGCTCTCGACGGCTGGTCGCTGCTCGACATCTCACGGCGGTTCGATATTGATATCGAGGGCGCCTGCGAGGGCAACATGGCATGCGCGACGTGCCACGTGGTCGTCCAGGATCCTTGGTTCGACCGTTTGTCGGAACCGTCGGTCGAGGAAGAAGAAATGCTTGATCTGGCGTATGGTCTGACCGAAACCTCGCGGCTTGGCTGTCAGATCGTCCTGTCGGCCGACCTTGACGGGCTGGTCGTGCGGCTACCGGCAACCGGGGAGAATGACTGACCATGAGCAACGCACAAGTGCCGGAAAACCCGAACGGCCTGATACCCCCGGACAGCCTGATGATGCGGTTGTGTTCGATGGCACCGAAGATCTGGAACGCCTACATCAATCACGAGTTTGTCCAGGGTATCGCCGACGGCAGCTTGCCTGAGCGCGCGTTCCGGCATTACCTGATGCAGGACTATCTCTTCCTGATTCATTTTGCTCGCGCCTATGGCCTGGCGGTGTACAAGGCCGATACCCTGACAGACATGCGTGCCGCTGCGACGTCGGTGTCGGGCATTCTTGAAATCGAAATGGATCTTCATGTCCGCTATTGCAAGGACTGGGGCCTCACTGAAGCCGAAATGGCAGCGGTGCCCGAAGATCCGGCCTGCATGGCCTATACCCGTTTCGTGCTTGAACGCGGCATGGCCGGTGATCTGCTTGATCTGCATGTCGCCTTGTCGCCATGCGTTGTTGGTTATGGCGTGATCGGAAAAAGCCTCGCGTCCAACGCCGGCGGCCGTCAGGACGGCAATCCCTATTTGCCATGGATCGAGATGTATGCCGGAGATGAATACCAAGACATCGTGAAGGCAGCCGTGACCCGGCTCGACGAGATGGGCGCGCGCCGTGGCGGCGCGGTCCGCTTCGACGATCTGGCGCGAACATTCGAGTCTGCAACCCGACTTGAGGTCGGGTTCTGGCAAATGGGTCTGAATGCCGCAAGAGATTGACGTATCAGGTGGCTGTGGGCTGCGTGACCCGCTTGCCGGGGCTTGTCCGCTGATCGTCATCTGTCTATCTAGGTGTCATGACCATCTGTTCCGACAGTCTTGACCTGCCAGCGACTTCGGCGACGACCCGTGTGGTGGTCGCGATGTCGGGTGGTGTCGATTCCTCGGTTACAGCCGCGCTGTTGACCGAAGCCGGTTACGAGACGATCGGCATCACCCTGCAACTGTACGATCATGGAGAGGCGCTGCACCGCAAGGGCGCCTGTTGTGCCGGTGTCGATATCCATGACGCGCGCGATGTCGCGGCGAAGATCGGGATCCCACATTATGTTCTGAACTACGAGAGTCGGTTTCGCGAGTCGGTGATGAATGATTTTGCCGACAGTTATCTCCGCGGAGAAACCCCCGTCCCGTGCATTCGTTGCAATCAGACGGTGAAATTCGAGGACTTGCTCACGACTGCGCGTGACCTTGGCGCCACGGCTCTTTGTACCGGACATTACGTCCGCCGGATTGTCGGTCCGGACGGCCCTGAACTGCATCGGGCTGCTGACCCTGACAAGGATCAGAGTTATTTCCTGTACGCGACCACGCCGGAGCAACTCGGTTTTCTGCGGTTTCCGCTCGGCAGCCTCAGCAAGGAAGACACCAGGGCGCATGCGCGTCGGCTCGGCCTTGATGTGTCCGACAAGCCCGACAGCCAGGATATCTGTTTCGTACCGCAGGGACGCTACGGCGATGTCGTCCGTCGTTTGCGACCGGGGGTGATCGAGTCCGGCGATATAGTGCATATCGACGGCACGGTCCTTGGGCGGCATGCCGGCATCATCGACTATACCGTCGGTCAGCGACGCGGCCTCGGGATCGGCGGGCGCCGCAGTGGCCGCGCCGGTCCGGTAGAGAATGCACCGCTTTATGTCGTGGGACTTGATGCCGACAAGCGCCAGGTCATCGTCGGTCCGCATCGGGCCTTGGCCCGCGACCTCGTCGACCTCGACCAGGTCAACTGGCTCGGCTGCGGCAATCCGTCGACCGGTCCGATGCGGGTGCTTGTTCGCTTCCGTTCGACGCAACGACTGGTTGCGGCCACATTGCAGACCGGCATGGACCATGCGGTTCGGGTCATGTTTGACGAATTGCAGTACGGCGTTGCTGTGGGGCAGGCGGCTGTTTTCCACGATTTCGGGACACCGTCCCGGGTTCTTGGCGGCGGCTGGATCGTCGCGACCGGGTCCCGGTCGGCCTCGACTGGCCCGACCCGGCCGGTCTTGGAAGATTCCCGTCAAGCATCCGGTTGACATGGCAGTCACCTTTGTTATACCCCGCAACACATTTGGTTTGGCGGAGTAGCTCAGCTGGTTAGAGCAGCGGAATCATAATCCGCGTGTCGGGGGTTCAAGTCCCTCCTCCGCTACCAGTCTCATCTTGTTGATATAATTCTGTTTTTCCAAGCTGTGCCAATATCACGACATCCGCCATATCCTGGATCAGGCATTCCTGAACCCAAGTTGGCAGTTTTTTCCACTGACCGTGCCTGATCGGGGGATGTTTGCGGCCTGAGAACATCATATACTGGGCTCTGCCATCGCCTTAACACCTATATGTAGGATGTGGGCGCCCGGAGGTCGTTTGTGGGGCCAGGACTTTGTCGTTGCGTCGATATCCCCCTTGCCAGGCGCGCCGGCGAGCGTGTCTGCGCAACACATCGCCAACCCTTCGCCTGCGCCATGTACATCAAGGCCACCAAGACCCACACCGACAAGGACGGCAAGCCCGTGCGAAGCCACAGGCTGATGCTCTCCCAGCGCGTCGGCGACAGGGTGCGCCACAGGACGCTGCTCAATCTCGGCACCCACGATCCGATCCCGCGCGAGAGGTGGAAGGAGGTCACCGAACTCGCCGAGGCGCTGCTCCACGGCCGCCCGCCGCTGCTCCAAGCCGCGCCGGACGTGCAGGCCGCCGCCGAGGACATCGTCGCCAGGCTCAGGGCCAGGGGGTTCCGCACCGAAGCGGTGCAGGAAGAGGCGCGCAAGCCCGACATCGCCACCGTCGCCCTCGATACCCTGGAGCACGAGACCCCGCGCACGGTCGGCTGCGAGCGCCTGTGCCTCAAGGCCCTCGACGATCTCGGCTTCGCCGACATCCTCCACGACCTGGGCATCAAGGGCCGCGAAGGGCGCATCGCGAGCGCGCTGGTCGTCGCCAGGATGGTCCATCCCGCCAGCGAGCGGGAGACCAGCCGCTGGCTGCGCCGCGACAGTGCGACCGCCGAACGTCTCGACCTGGAGGGCGACCGCAAGGCACTGCGGCGCAAGACGCTCTACCGCATCGGCGACCTCCTCTGGCGCCACCGCGCCGCCATCCAGCGGGAGCTGTTCAACCGTGAGCGCTCGCTGCTCGACATCCCCGACACCATCGCCTTCTACGATCTCACCAACCTTCACTATCACGGCCACACGCACGGCGAGCGTCCCCGCTTCGGGCGCTCCAGGCAGAAGCGCGACGACTGTCCGCTGATCACGCTGGCGCTGGCGCTCGACGGTGCAGGCTTCCCGCGCAGTTGCGAGATCCTGCCGGGCAACGTGAGCGAGCCGGGCAGGCTGGAGGACGCGCTGGTCAGGCTCGAGGCGGTGTGCGGCGGCACGGCGCCCAAGCCCATGGTGGTCATGGACGCGGGCATCGCCACCGAGGAGAACATCGCGTGGCTGGGCGAGCCGGGCTACGACTGGATCGCGGTCAGCCGGGGAGGCAAACCGCCGCCGCCCGAGGGCGGGCCCGAGGCGCTGCTGATCACCAGCGCGCACCACGAGGTGCGCGCCTGGCGCCTCGCAAGCGAGGACGGCGCGGCGCGGCTCTCTGTCGTCAGCGAGGGCAAGAAGAAGGCCGAGACCTCGATCCTCGGCCTGAGGAGGACCCGCTTCGAGGCGGCGCTGGAAAGGCTCCACAGCGGCCTCCCGGTCAAGGGCCGCCTCAAGCGCTACGACAAGGTGCTGGAGAGCGTAGGCCGCCTCAAGCAGCGCTTCTCCGCGGTCGCCAGGCACTACGAGATCACGCTCGAGAAGGCGGACACCGGCGCCAACGCGTCTGCCGTTCGCTTCAAGCGCAGGCCGCTATACGACGAGGCCGATGAGGGCGCCGGCGCCTATGTGCTGCGCACCAGCCACATCGACTGGGATATCGAGACGATCCTTCGGACGTACTGGCGCATCACCGACCTCGAGGCCACCTTCCGCAGCCTGAAATCCGAACTCGGCCTTCGCCCGATCTGGCACCAGTTCGACCGTCGCATCGCGGCCCACCTGCTGATCGCGGTGCTGGCCTATCACGCCGTGCATCTGATCCGTACCCGGCTGGCCGCGCGGGGCATCCACAAGGGCTGGGCATCGGTCCGCGACGGTCCTGCGGACCTGGGTGCGGATCACCACGCGCCTGCGCCAGACCGACGGCACGTTGATCGTCAACCGCCAGGACACGCGCCCGGCCGCCGAGGGTGCCGACATCTCCTCGGCGGCGGGCGTGGAACCCGCCATCCACCGCAGGAGGGCCCGCCTGACGCGCTGACAGAATCCAACAAAATGTGGGGCCATGTTGAAATCGGCCGAGAAAATATCACCCCATATCAAAGCGATAAAGGACAGCAGAACAAAAAAAGTGCCAACCTGGGTGAAGACCGGAAAGCCCGACTGTCGCAACTGATGGTTTCGGCATCATGCAACAATGCACGTGGATCCGTGCGATGGGACTCGCTGGTGAAATTCCCGATCGCAGTCAATATGGAGCGCTACGATCCATTGTACGACATTCGTGTGGTTGCGGCCAACACGCTCGAACTGGTGAAGAGGTCGGATCAGGATGGATTCGAGATCGCCTGGGCTGCGAAACATCATGGTATCGAGATGACGGTTGCGCCCAATCCATTCCAGATACTCCTGTATTGGGCGGCGGCAACCGCGCGGATCCGGCTTGGTACCGCTGTCGCACCATACTGGCATCCCTTGCAGCTGGCCGGCGAGGCGGCCCTGTTCGATGTGCTGACCGGCGGGCACATCGAACTTGGCATTGCACGCGGCACTTTCCGGCCCGAATTCGACCGCATGGCGCCGGGCCCCGGCCTTGGTAATAGCGTCGGCTATCTGATGGAACTGCTGCTGGCGGTGAAAGCATTGTGGCAGGGGAATATGCCCATGACGCCGGTACTGGTCGTTTCCTGCGGTAACCTCCGTTCCCAAACCCGTCCAGCAGCTGCATCCGCCGCTCTGAGACACCGTCCGGAACGAAGCGTCTATGGAGGAATGGGGCTACAGATCGGGTGCGGGTTTGCTGACAACACCACTGCAAAAACCGAATTCTGAGATCCGGGCTGACCGACCGTTTCAACGAAATTGCGGCCCGCAATCTGGTTGTGCCCCGCCCGCTCGGCGCAGGGCTCGCATACGCAACGGCCGGGTGCCGGAGGGCGTCGCCTACAGCGAAGGCATAGGCCAGCGGCGTGATGTGCTTCGGTTCGGCGACGGGCCCGTTCACAGTCCCGCGATTTTCCCACTTCGGAGTGGGTATAGGCCATGAAAGCACCCCCTACAAGGAAATCGACTCCGTTTGGAAGACGCTCGGTCGACGTCCCGGATCGGGGCGGATCCGGCAAGAAGGCAGTTCGGCCTTTCTGATACCAAACGCAAGTCATATGAACCGATACAGTGAGGCATCGGGATCAGCACGATGGGGCTACGGCCCAGCTGCGCCGGGTCGTATTGGTGATGACGTCGGGCTGGTCGGTCAGCCATTGCCACCCCGTCCAGCAGGCGTCCCTCAGGGCGGAGACATCCTTGAACACGCGGTTGGCGAAGCGGTTCGATTTCAGGAACAGAATGATCTGCTCCATCGGATTGAGTTCCGGACTGTAGGGCGGCAGATGCACGCGCGTCAGGTTGGGGGGAACGAGAAGGTCGCCCGAGCGATGCCAGCCCGCCCCGTCCAGCACAATCACGCCGTGCGCACCCGGCGCCACGGCCGCGCCGATCGCCGCCAGATGCTCGTTCATCGACGCCGTGTTCGCCCTGTCCGCCACGTGGGCGATGCCGACGCCGCGCTCTGCGCAGGTGGCGCCGAACAGATAGACGTAGCCATAGCGATGGTCGCGCAGGATGCGCGGACGCTGCTTCCCATTCGCCCAGACCCGTGTCGTCATCCCCTTCTGGCCGATGCGCGCTTCGTCCTGGAACCAGATTTCTATCGGACCCGCCAGCGCCTCAGAGCTGAGCGCCGACGTCAACTGTGCCTCGAACTCCGCCACGAACGACCTCTGCCGCTCCGCGTCGGCTTTGGGGTGGACCGGCCGCCCCGAGACAAAGCGAAACCCGGCCCTTCGGAGCATCATACGGGCACCGCTCTCCGTATAGATGACCCCGAAGGCCTCCTCGATTTTCCGTAAGATGTCCTGAACGCGCCAGCGCGTCACACCGTCCCGCTCAAGCTCGGGACCCGCCTCGATCCAGGCGCCGATCTCGGCGATCTGCGCGTCCGTCAACCGGCCCTCGCTCCCGCCGCGCGGGAGATCCGCGAGGCCGTCGAAGCCCTCCGTGTTGTAGCGCAACACCCAGTCGCGCAGGATTTGAAGCTCCATGCCCTGCGCCCGAGCCGCCTCCGTGCGAGACGCACCCTCCATGATCATGGCGAGCGCACGCGCGCGCGACGCTTGCTTCGCGTCCCCGCAGTGCCTCGAAAGCGCGTGGAGCTCGTCCGCTGTGTGTGCCGTCCAGGTTATCGGCGTTGCCGCACTCATCGTCATCCTCCGGCGCTGGTGAGTCGATCACCACAGTCTATGAAGGTCGTCCGGACCGTCACCCCAACATATTGGGATGGTGAGTCAATTTGGAGCGCGCTTGGTATGAAGACGGTCGTGCCACAGGGAGGCAGCGAGATCTCCCTCCCAGAGCTGGCCGCCGCGGATCGCAACCTCGTGCACACGATGATCTTTGCGGTCGTCGGAACCTCGCCGGGCCAAGGGCGAATATCTCCATCCGCAAAGGCCTTGAACTACTCGACGACATACCGCTCATCGGCGAGACCGTCTCCGAAGACATGCACCAGATAAGGTCGAGGCCGTGTTGCCGATTATCGCTATCGTTGCATTCATCGTGCCGTCTCCGTCTCCCGGTGCTAGTAGATTGATTTCAACGTTTAGAATCCTCTTTTTCTTGCGGCGATGCTGGTATCGGGATCGGCGGTCCAGACGAAGGGCTTGGCTTCGGTGGTGTTGTGGTCGTCGATGACGCGGCGGATGGCGTCCTGGAGGTCGTGTCCGGAGCGGCAGACGCCGTCTTTGAGACGGCATCGTATCAGCTTGACGAAGACGCCTTCGAGCGCGTTCAGCCACGCGCTCGAGGTGGGGGTGACGTGGAAGGTCCAGCGCGGATGGCGTGCGAGCCAGACCTGGACGTCCTTGTGCTTGTGAGTAGCGTCGTTGTCGAGGATGGCATGGACCGGGACGCCGGCGGGTATCGTGCGCGCGATGCGGTTGAGGAATCTTGGGAACTCCTGGTGGCGATGCCGACTGGCGTGCCGCCCTGACCGTGCCGTCGAGCACGGTCAGGGCGGCACACAGCGTCGTCGTACCGTTGCGCTTGTAATCATGTGTCATGGTGGCGCCGCGGCCTTTCTTCAGCGGCAGGCCGGGCTGTGTGCGGTCAAGTGCCTGACTGTGCGACGTGTCATCGATCGACAGCACGACCGCGTGAGCCGGCGGCGCAATGGGGAGGCCGACGATGTCGGTCAGCGTCTCGAGGCAGGCGGGATCGTTCGAAAGCGTGAACGGCCGCCAGCGGTGCGGCATCAGGCCATGCGCCTGCCAGACCGCCCATACCGTCGAAGCGGCAACCCCCACAGCCTTCGCCATCGCCCGCAGCGTCCAGTGGGTCGCCGCGTGATGCGCGGCGGGGTGTGGGTCAACCCGACGATCTTCGCCTCTGGCTCAGGAGCCAGAGGCGTCTTGCCCGGCGGACGCGTCTTGTCCCGCAGAAGTCCGTCCACACCGTCTTCCATAGAAGCGGTCCTGCCAACGCCAGACACTGTTCTTCGCCTGGCCGGTCTCTCTCATGATGGCCATCGTGCCGAGCCCGTCGTCGCTCAGAAGAACGATGCGTGCCCGCCAGACGTGCTTCTGCGGACTCTTCGGGTCTGAGACAACCGTTTCAAGGCGACGCCGGTCGCCCGAAGTGAGTGTGAATGAAACACCAGGGCGCATCTTGCAGACCTCCCTGATTGACAAATCAGAAGAACACAATAATAGATATACCTGTAACGATCAATCCACTAGGGAATGGCGGAGACGCCTCCTTCCGGGACGCCATCCGTCGCCCCGCTTCCGGCCGGCCTCTTCCTATCGAAGGCGCAGGGCACGACGGCACAAGCGTGCGTCCGACGTACCTACCGGATGGAAGCGGCACCGGGCCGGCCGCCAATGGGGCCACCGTCACGCCGGGGCGGCGCGCCTTCGCCGGCCCTGAGCGTTGTGTTCCAGCGGCCGCGCCGCACAATGTCGCTCTTGATCGTTTGTGAACTACAGATCAAAATCATTGCGTGATCGAAGGCGTCGAAAGTGCCGCCTTCAAACGCTGGATTCGCGGCTTGCGCGACCGGAACGCGGATGCCCGGATCAACTCCGGCTGCGGAGCCTGTCGATCGGCCATGCCGGCGATGCCAAGGCGGTGAGCGGCGGCGTGTACGAGATGCGGGTTCATCACGGCCCCGGCTACAGCGTGTAATTTCTCCGCGAAGCCGGGACGGCTGCGGGGCTGTGCGGCAGCGACACGGACAGCCAAAACGCGACATCGAACGCGCCGGGCGGCTGGCGCGGGACTGGAGGCAAGGATGAGCAGACATCCACCCGGTGGGACGCTGCGAAACATCTGCAGACGACGGAAGACACACGGCTCTATCTGGAGGCGTGCGCGGAGGAGAATCCGGGCGACGGTAGCCTGATCCGCGCCGCGCTGAACGATTTCGCCCGGTCGGGGAACATGAGCCGGCTGGCGCGTGAGACCGGAATGAGCCGCGAGGAGCTCTACAAGGCATTGTCAGAGATCGGCAACTCCAGTTTCGCCACGGTGATGCGGATCGCCCGGGCGTTGGGAATGCATGTGCGGATTACCGCGTAGAAGCATCTCGCTCGTTCCGCCGGATCGTTGTCTGCGACGCAACAGGATCGAATTGGCACAGAAGGTAGCGAGTCATCACCGTCCCGATTGTCGCGTTCGGGCCAATCGACAGGAGCCGCCAGACGTCGCCAGAGATCGCCACAAGCCCCGGAACGGTGATCGGGCACGGTTAGAAAATGATGAATGAATTAAAGGAAATCCAGTTAAAGTGAAGTTCCGAGAACTTGTTCTCAATGCGGGCCGGATTCGGTGCGGTTTTCCCGGACCCGTGGATTTTGTGGATATCGCTAGCCGCACCGAATATGCGGCTGAAACTCTTCAGGAAAACCTGTTGTTCGGCACGCTGGAGCAGTCGATCGAAAAGTTTTACTTGTACGCTGATGCCAGTGTCGACCTGTCCTGTTACAATCCGGTGTTCGGGCTTGAACCGACCTTCGCCCGGTGGTTTCTGGAATTGTCAATCGAACGCGTGATGCCGGCCTTCGCGTCTTCATATGGTCCGGGAGCGGCGAGCATCATGTGACCGGGACGGATACGACGGCCAGAAGGGATTTCTAGCGGTTGGCATTCGTAGCACCAATCGTTCATAGTTTCTGTCGCCGGACATCGCGTGAAGACGAGGCCATCATGGACGATCAAAAACGGCAACTGCTGGACTGGATCGAGGAAGATCGCGAGAAACTTGTCGGTTTCTTCAGTGAATTTGTTGCTACGCCGTCTCCGAATCCACCAGGGGACACTCGAGCCGCCGCGACGCATATCCGGCATTTTCTCGAACAGCATGGTCTGGGCTGCCGAGTGATCGATCCGCAGCCAATGTTCCCGAATCTGGTCGCCGCCTTCGACGGCGATGGTGAAGGCAGGCATCTCGTTCTAAACGGTCATATCGATGTTTTTCCTGCCAAAGCCGACGGTTGGGGCCATGGCGGTCCGTGGTCGGGCAAAGTTGCAGACGGCGCGATCCGGGGCCGCGGCTCGGCTGACATGAAGTGCGGTACATCGGCCTCGATCTTCACATTCATGTATCTGAACCGGATCCGCAGCGCTCTTCGCGGCCGGCTGACTCTCACCTGCGTGTCCGACGAAGAAACGTTCGGTCCGTGGGGAGCACGCTATCTGATGGAGCATCATCCGGAGGTTCATGGCGACTGCTGTCTGAACGGCGAACCGTCCAGCCCGTTTTCGATTCGCTTTGGTGAGAAGGGGCCATGGTGGGTGACCTTCCATGTCACCACGCGCGGGGCGCATGGCGCATACACCCATGCCGGTGACAGTGCCAGCCTGATGGCGATGGCGTTTTGCCGAGATCTGAAAATAGCGGTCGAGGCTATCGAGGTTGAGCTGCCGCACAACATCGCTGGGACTCTTGACGCTGCCCGCGATACGTTTGACCGTGCCATGGGCGACGGTGCCCACGATATCATCCAGAAGGTGACATGCAACATCGGTGTCATCGAGTCCGGGGTCAAGGTCAATGTCGTGCCCGGAGCCGCTCGGATCGAGACGGATTTCCGACTTCCGGTCGGCTGCGAGAAGGAGACAGTCGCCGCCGCGGTCAATGGTGTTCTCGCCCATTATTCCCAGATCGAAATGGAGGAGCAGAACTATATGGCGCCGTCCTGGT
Source organism: Thalassobaculaceae bacterium (assembly GCA_963422445.2). GTDB lineage: Bacteria > Pseudomonadota > Alphaproteobacteria > Thalassobaculales > Thalassobaculaceae. The sequence goes on along the minus strand of OY729512.2, from coordinate 4,043,110 downwards.
GCGATCCGTCCGGCGACATGGTCGGCATCTTGCAGGACAATGTCGAGGCGCTGGCGGGTTTCCGCCCGATGCCTATCCTCAGTCTTGGCGGTACCGATGCCCGGCTGTGGCGCTATCGTAATATCGGCGCCTATGTCTACGGACCGTTCCCTGCCGGAATGGGCCAGCGAGACGAGCATGTTCCGGTCGACGATTTCCTTCATGTCGTGAAGAGTCATGTGCTTTCGGCTTTCGACTATCTGAAGGCGTGATAACCGCGCATGGCTGCGAAACCGAACCGGGCAGCGCTGTTATTGTTCGCTGTCGTGTTCCGACTGGGTATCTCGGTTTCCGATGGCGCGCCGGTGAGCCAATGCCCAAGCATGTCGTTTTGGAAGTCCTTTTGCCTCAGAATCAATGCCGTATCGATCCGATGGCCAGGACAGGCCGATGCTGTCGTTCGAATATCCCGGGATGTCGGGTTCCGTGGACCGTCCAGACCATCGCGGCGCATCCGAACACCGGTTTTCACGGTCTGGCTATACACTGGTGAGGATCGGATGAGGCCGCACAAGGGAGCGACACTGCATTTTCAGCCTCGGATCCGGAAGGGCGCGTTCTTCGATGCCGTCTAGTGGATCGACCGAGACATTTGAGTCCTTCGGCCTGCAAGGGTTCGATAACCGTAACTCATTCAAATGTCTTTATAAATTGATCCATCAACTCAATATTCCAGTGGTTTGAAGTAAAAGATTCGAACCACTAGCGTTACGGTTGCCGTTCGTTTTCCGTTTACAACCGCACATATATCATCGGAAGTTTCGGGGATCCGATGTCGGAATACTGGCAGCTCGTCAACCGGGTCGCGTTGTGGCCGGTGATGGGTGAACGGCAGGTCGAGATATCGGGTTCGGACGCATCACGATTCGTGCAACTGCTGCCTCCGCGAAACATGGCCGACTGCTCGGTCGGGCAATGCAAATACATTCTGATCAGCAACCAGGACGGTGGGATCCTCGGCGATCCGGTCGTTATGCGTCTGGATGCCCAACGCTACTGGTTGTCGACCGCTGACTGCGATCTCGAGAGCTGGGCCAGCGGCGTAACGGCTCACGCCGACCTGGATGTCGAGATCCGGGATTCGGAGGTGTCTGTCATCCGGGTGCAGGGACCGCGGTCACGCGATCTGATGGTCTCGTTGTTCGGCTTGACGGTCGGCGACCTGCGTTACTTTCGCGCCATGACCGTTCCATTCGGCTCTGGATTTCGCTAACGGGTTTCAGTGGCGAACATAGTTACGAGGTTTATATCCAGGACTTTCAATTTGGCGACCGGTTGTTTGGCACATTGATGGAAGCTGGCGAACCTTTTGGCGTGGCGCCGGGCGCAGTCTCCCAGTGCCGCCGGATTGAGGCGGGTCTTCTGTCGTGGGGCGTCGACATGACAGCCGCCGATAATCCTTTCGAAGTCGAGCTCGGTCATCTGGTTGAACTCGACAGTGGCGCCGAATTCATTGGCCGGGCGGCCTTGACCCACTTGCGGTCGATTCCCGTGAGGCGTCGTCTCGTCGGTTTGTGCATTGATGACCGGAAACTCGAACCGAATGAGGATATCTGGCCAATCCATTGCGACGGCCAGGATGTTGGACGGATGACCAGTCTCGCCTATTCACCCCGGCTCGGCCGGAACATTGCTCTTGGCATGGTCACTGCGGATCAAGCCGCCGCTGGAAACCAACTGAAAATCGAGACATGGAATGGCTGGCGCGGGGCCACGGTCAATACGCTTCCGTTTGTAAAACCCTGAACCGCTTATGCACGTGGCTCCGGTGGCACACGATGTTGCCCCCGATGTCGACTATTTCCGGCACGCCAAACCCTACATGTGCGTTTCACCGGAGCCACGTGCATAAGCGGTAACCCTGATTCGGAATCAAGCGTCCGATACTGCTTTGGCACACAGTGGCGTATCATCGGGCCGCGGCTATCCGATGGTCATTGAGAGGGCATTCAATTGAGAGACAACGGTCGGCGCTGGCTCGACTATCGAGTGACGGGCGAGGGCATGCCGGTCGTTCTTGTTCACGGTGTCGGCGCGCGTGCGGACGACTGGAGCGTGTGATTGAACATATGAGCTCGGGATTTGCGCTTCTCACATATGACCTTCGCGGTCATGGCGCTTCCGAGGCTCTGCCCGGACCTTATATTTTCGACGATTTCGCGGATGACCTCGCGGCATTGATGAACCAACTCGGGATCGAGCAGCGCATGTTGCCGGCTTTCCCCTGATCGGGTTGATGGCTCAGGCGCTCGCGTTGGCGCGACCGGCGCGGGTGCGGCATTTTCCACTTTTGTCGACCGTTGCCGGGCGGACTCCCGAGGAACGTCAACCTGTCCTGTTGCGACTCGCATCCATAGCGATAGCGGATCCCGCCAACTATTCCGGCCAGTCGGTGGAGCATTGGTTTACGCCCGACTTCCGGCGTCGGCATCCGGAAGTCGTCGCCGCCCGCAAACGCGACGCGGCCGAAATTGACAGAGCGGCCTATGCTGCAGCGTATCATGTCCTTGCTCATACCGATTGCGGCGATGCCCTGCGCCGGATTGCTGCCCCGACGCTGGTCATGACAGGCGATAGTGATGTTGGTTCGAATCTCCGCATGGCGCGCATCATGGCCAAGACGATTCCGCAGACGAAGCTGGGTATTCCGCCCGGCTTGGCCGTTCGATTTTGCTCAAGGCCCGGAGGTTGTGGGGACGGCGCTTTGCAACTTCTTCCGGAGCGACGTGACCGCAGTTGAGGCGTCCTTGCGCTTCAGACCTCTCTGACGCATTATCGTGGCGGCGCGGACGGATCTATCGTCGCGGTACCGGAAAATCATGCACAGGGAAAAAGAGGGAAAATCAATGAAAAGCAGGATTCTATTCAGTCCGGTTATAGCCGCCGGCACGGTCGTTGCCGGTCTTTCTGCAGCAACTGCGGGCGACCTCACGATCGTGTCCTGGGGCGGCTCCTATCAGGATGCCCAGAGCAAGGCGATCTTCGTGCCTGTCGCCAAGGTGCTTGGCATCCCCATCAAGCAGGATTCCTATGGAGGGATTTCCGATGTCCGTCTGCAGGTTCAGGCTGGTGCGGTGACCTGGGATATCATCGATACCGGTTCGGGCGGCGGCGCACGTGCCGGCCGCGAAGGCATTCTCGAACCGCTCGACTACGACATGATCGATGTCTCGAATTTTGTGCCCGGAACCTATCTGTCGCACTGTGTCGGAACCATCACTTTTTCGACAGTGTTCGCCTATAATTCCGACAAATACGCTGGCAACGCCCCGAAAACATGGGCGGACTTCTGGGATGTCGAGAAGTTTCCCGGAGCACGGTCTTATCGCGCCAAGTATCATGGCGCTCTCGAACCGGCTCTGTTGGCTGATGGCGTTCCTCAGGACGATGTCTACAGGGTCCTCGACAGCGAGGAGGGCATCATGCTGGCGGTCGACAAAATTCGTGAACTCAAACCGCATATCGCGGTCTGGTGGAAATCCGGTGCTCAGCATGCCCAACTCATGAAGGACGCAGAGGTCGACATGACCACCGGCTGGAACGGCCGTTTCGATGTTGCCATCAAGGACGGCGCCAAGGCGGCCTACAACTATGATGGGGCCTTGCTCGATTATGATTGTTTCGGCATTCCCAAGGGCGCGCCGAACAAGGATCTGGCCATGAAGTTCCTCGCCGAAGCCTCAAAGGCGCAATATCAGGCCAATATGCCGCAATATATCACCTACGGGCCAACGAATTCGGTGGCTTACGATCTCGGCATCATCGACGATGCGACAGCGCGGCGTCTGCCGTCACATCCGGACAACGCCGGCCATCAGCTTGTCGTCAACAACGACTGGTATGCCAAATGGGAGAAATTCGCTTCCGAGGCCTATCAGGAGATGTTGACGGAATGACTGCGCGTGGTGGGGAGGCGGGCTGCGCCCGCTTCCGCTCCGCCGCTGGTCAGGAGGATGGGCGATGAATGGAGCCGGTGATGGCGGCTCACTGCCGATCACGATCCGGGGTATAACCAAGACTTATGGTGCGATCCATGCCCTGGACGATGTCGATCTTGATGTTCGCAACGGCGAATTCCTGACATTGCTGGGACCGTCGGGATCCGGCAAGACAACTTTGCTCATGGTCCTGGCTGGCTTCACCCGGCCCGACCATGGTAGTGTCATGTTCGGCGACCGGGAGGTCGTCCGAACGCCACCGCATCTGCGCAATGTCGGAATGTGCTTCCAGAATTATGCGCTGTTCCCGCATATGACGGTATTGGCGAATGTCGCGTTTCCTCTGAAATTGCGCAAGGTTGCAAAGGCCGAGGCAGCGGAGCGGGCCGAACAGGCGCTTGAAACGGTGCAACTGGGCGGCTATGGCGGTCGTCGGGTCGATCAGCTTTCCGGTGGGCAGAAACAACGGGTCGCATTGGCGCGCGCTATCGTATTCGCGCCGAGGATCCTGTTGATGGACGAGCCGTTGTCGGCGCTTGACAAAAAACTGCGTGAGCATATGCAGATCGAGTTGCGGCATCTTCACGAGCAGCTTGGCATGACGACCGTCTATGTCACGCATGACCAGCGCGAGGCGCTGACGATGTCGGATCGCATCGCGGTCATCAACCATGGTCGTCTGATGCAACTCGATACGCCCAGACATCTTTACGATCGTCCGGCGAACCGGTTCGTTGCAGACTTTGTCGGTGAGTCGACGTTCCTGCCGGTCGAAATCGCCGGTGGCGAGGCAAGTTTTTGCGGTACGCTGCTGAAGCTGGCCGAGCTACCAATCCTTGGCCAACCCCAGGAGTTACTAATGCGCCCGGAGCGTTTGTCGGTTCTGGGCAACGGAACCGGTAAAACCGATTCCGACGACATGAATATCTTTGACGCAACTGTGCGTGAGACGGTGTTTCAGGGCGAGAGCGTCCTGATCTACGCCGAACTGGCAAACGGCATGACGATCACCGTGCGGGGTGGCACCAAGCGGGATGTGATGGCCGCGATCCCAGAGCCGGGCAGACCGATCGCTTTGGGCCTGCACAGTGACGATACGGTGCTGATTGCCGTCGATGACGGGTGATCCGATGGCTGCTACCACGTTGTTTCAAGGCGCCAACGCCGCTGGTCTCCGGAACGATGCGTTCCGTGAACGTCTGGCCTTGCTCGGCTTGTGTTCACCGGCGCTGGTTCTTGTCCTGATCATTATGGTTCTGCCGGTAACCTGGCTGTTCTGGTTATCGTTCCTGGGCGATGACGGTGGCCTGACGCTCGAACATTATCGTCGCATGGTCGAGAAAAAGTCCTACGCGCGTATTTTCCGAACCACTTTCGAAGTCTCGATCCTGACGACGACAATCTGCATTGTCATCGGTTATCCGTTGTCATACTTCCTGTCGCAACTGCCGCGCCAGACGGCCACGATCTGCATGATCGCCGTCCTTCTGCCATTTTGGACCTCATTGCTGGTACGAACTTATGCTTGGCTGGTTCTGCTGCAGCGCAACGGGTTGCTGAACAACTGGGCCATCGATGCGGGTTTGTGGGCCGAGCCGGTCAAGTTGGTGCACAATCTCAGCGGCACGCTGATTGGCATGGTGCATATCATGCTGCCGTTTCTGGTTTTGCCGGTGTTCGGGGCGATGAAGGCTATCGACCGCGATTACATGAAAGCGGCGGCAAATCTCGGAGCGACGCCGACCAAGGCCTTCTGGCTGGTCTTTTTCCCGCTGTCATTGCCCGGCCTGTTTGCCGGCGCCCTAATCGTTTTTGTCCTGTGTCTGGGATTTTTCGTGACCCCGGCGGTGTTGGGGGGCGGACGGATCATCATGGTGTCAATGAAGATCACGGACACCATTGAACTGTTCTTCAACTGGGGCGCAGCGAGCGCGCTCGGTGTTGTCCTCCTGCTACTGACGATGGGAACACTGTATCTGTCCTCGCGCCTGCTGCGGCTGGACCGGATCCTCGGTGGAGGCAACTCGTGACCTGGTTGCAACGCCCGGCTTCGGAAACCCAGATCACGCACGGCCGGCGGCTATGGCTCTACATTGTGGCAGGTCTGGTGATGATTTTTCTGGTCGCGCCAACCGTTATCGTCGTTCCGATGTCGTTTTCGGACTCGCAATATCTGGAGTTTCCTCCGCGGGTCTGGTCAACGCGGTGGTACGACCATTATCTGGCATCATCGGAATGGATGTCGGCGACCGCGACATCCCTGAAAGTGGCGGTTCTCACGATGCTGGTCGCGACACCACTGGGGGTGATGGCGGCCTATGGTCTCCATGTGGCAAGTTTCAGATACGCCCAGCTTCTGTTCGTGACTCTGATTACCCCGATGATGGTACCGGTCGTGCTGATCGGTATCGGAGTTTTCTATGTGTATGCCCGGCTGCAGCTCGTCAACACGATCACGGGCATTGTTCTGGCTCATACAATTCTGGCCCTGCCACTAGTGTTGATCGTGACCGGCGCTGGCCTGAAGAGCTATGACATGAATCAGGAGCGCGTGGCCCGGTCGTTAGGGGCAACCCGGTTCTACGCGTTCATGACCATCACCTTGCCGCAGATCCGGTTCAGCGTGATTACGGGCGCTTTGCTCGCGTTCATCACCTCGTTCGACGAGGTGATCATCGCGATGTTCGTGTCCGGCGGCGACAACTCCACGCTCACCCGTTCGATGTTCAATGCCTTGCGCGATCAGATCGACCCCACGATTGCCTCGATTTCGACGATCATGGTGTTGATCTCGACCACGCTTCTTGTTGCGTCACAATTGTTTGGCAGATCGAAGGACGGGGAATGAGCGAGCACGGGCCCGGTGTTGTCAACCGGGTGTTTCCGGATCATGACGGCCTTGACATCTGAATTTTCCAATCTCCGAATGAGGTCAATCTGGGCTTCTCGGAATCTTCCGTCACCGCAACTGCTCTCAGTATATCCAACACACGGCCGACAGCGGCCACCACTGGACACGGCGATGCCAGGCGCGATGTCTGTCGCTGCTCCTGCCGGGCCAAGTTCAAACGAGCGCCCGCAACGTTGTCTCGGGCCCTCATGTTTGTTGGGCAGGGAGCGTGTGTGTTGACCCGTATCATGCTTGCCTGTCCGAACGATATATCGTCGCCCGTGGGACACTCCTCATCGCCAGTCATATCCGGTCACCCTGAAATACAGCGCGTATGCTTTCAACGAAGCGCGAAATGGATCGGTCTGCCTTCGTGGCGCGGTCGATGTTCACCCGTTGCACGATAGTTGTCAGCATACTTAATCTTGCCGAGGTTTGGGATAACTCCCGTATTGCGAATGGACTTGATAAGATTCCGCTTATACTTGTCCCGACTGCATTTCATGTCCGGCGCGTCGCAACCCCGGCCAAATACCGCCTTGAACGCTACGCCGTCGAGTAAAAGCCAACGCTCGATGTGCGGATCAGGTACGGCCAAGACCATCGGCGCGGGTGCATCGCGCCCGCCAATTTCGTTCATCCGTTCCTGAAACCTGAGGTGGCCCGGGAAAATCGGACAGGTCTCTAAGGTGTATTCCACCGTCTAACGGAGGAATACAGATGAGCAGCCAACGACACCGGTTTTCGGGGGAGCTGAAGGCGACGGTTGCGCTGGAAGTGCTTCGGGGCGAGCGAAGGCTTCAGGAGACCGCCTCGCAGTACCAGGCCCATCCGAACCAGATGGGCGCCTGGAAGCGCCAGGCGGTCGCAGGTCTGGCGGAGGTGTTCTCGAAGGGCGCCGAGCGGCGGACCCGGGACCTTTCAATAGGACACAGTTAACAAGGTAATGCCGGTTCTGCATGTTCTGGGCATGCAGATTGGGCTTCGGCATTTCAGCGCCGGTACGATTGAGTGGCTGAAGGGGGCGTCCGGCGAGACGGGCCGGACGCGCCATTCGCTGGCGCGCGCGTTGTGCGAGCGCGAGAACTGGCGCAACCCTCGGGGCGTTCCGTGTCTTGCCCAAGCGAGCAAGGCTCTGTCGCGGCTGGCGGACAAGGTGGGCATTTGGTTGCCCGAGGCGCGGGCGATGCCGTGCCGGACGCCGGGAACGGTGGGCGGCGAGGTCGAGCGGGGCTATCCGGACCTGGAACTGAGGTGCGGGCTGTCGGAGCTTGGGGAGGTCACGCTGGTCCCGGTCGGCGATGCGGCGGACAAGCGCTCGTGGCGGGAGATGATGGAGAGCCATCATCCGCAGGGGTGGTCGCGAAGGCCGGGTGCGGTGCTGAACTGGTGGATCGTTTCGTCGGTTCACGGCCGCCTTGGCGGCATCGGCTTCTGCGCCGCGAGCTGGCATCAGGCGGCCCGCGACGCCTTCATCGGCTGGTCGGCTGCGGCGCGGGTCGCCAACCTGACGCAGCTGGTCAACCAGCATCGCTTTCTCCTGCTGCCCGGCGTCCGGGTCGACAATCTGGCGTCGCATGTGCTGGCGCTGTCGACGGCGCGCCTGGCCGGCGACTGGCAGGCGGCGCATGGGGCCGTGCCGTTGGCCGCCTACACTTATGTGGGTCCCGAGCGGCGCGGCACCTGCTACCGCGCGGCGGGCTGGAAGTGTTGCGCCGAGCGGACCTCGGGGTCTCCGCCGGGGCGCCGCGCGGCGGCGCCGAAATCGGTGTGGATCAAGCCCTTGGCCGAGGGCTGGCGGGACGCCTTGTGCCGGGAGCCGGCGCCCATCCTCGGCACGACGCCCGAGCCCTGCCGGGTCAAAGGCGCGGACTGGGCCGACTTCGAGTACGGCCGCAGCTCGCATCCCGACGGCCGCCTGCGCAAGCGGCTGTTGGCGATGGGCCGGGCATGGGAGAATGCCCCCGGTGCGTCCCTGCCCGTGATCTTCCCCGCAGAGGCGGAGCAGAAGGCCGCCTACCGGCTGCTGTCCAACGACAGGATCAAGATGGACGACATTCTTCAACCCCACCGCGAGGCGACGGTCGAGCGCTGCCGGCTGGAGCCGGTGGTCCTCGCCATCCAGGACACCACGACGCTGAACTACAACGGCCACCGCAAGACCACGGGCCTGGTGGACCTCGGCGGCGGCGGCTCGGGAACAAGGGGGATCCTCGCCCATGTCGGGCTTGCGATCAGCGAAACCCGGCGTCCGCTCGGGGTGTTCGAACTCAACGCCACCCAGCGCGACGGCGCGGACGCGGCCGGCGAGGCCGAGCCGGAGAGCGTGCGCTGGCTGCGCCGGCTCGAGAGCGCCGGGCAGCTCGCGATGGCCTGTCCCGACACCCGCGTGGTCACGGTCTGCGACCGTGAGGGCGACATATGGGAGATGTTCTGCAAGGCGCGCGAGAGCGGCGACGGGCTGTTGATCCGCTCCGACCGCGGCCGGCAGCGCCGGGCTGTCGTCGACGGCAAGACACCGGACTTGTGGGACGTCGTGGCGGCGCAGCCGGTGCTGGGGACGAAAACCATCGAACTCCTCCCCTGCGGCGGTCCCCGCAGACGCCGCAGGCGCAAGGCCCGCCTCGACCTGCGCGCCGCCGGCGTCGAACTCGCGCCGCCGAGGAACAGGGCCAACCAGGCGCCGCTGCCCATGCTCGCCGTCTCGGTCCAGGAACCCGACCCGCCGAAGCGCTGCAAGCCGCTCCACTGGCTCTTGCTCACCACCGAGGGCGAGGCCGACATCGACAACGCCCGGCGCATCGTTGCCTGGTACGAGGCGCGCTGGACCGTCGAGGAATACTTCAGGATCCTCAAGGTCGGCACCCGCGTCGAGGATCGCAGGCTCGACGACGCCGACGACCTGCGAAAGTGCCTCGCCTTCGACGGCGTCACCGCATGGCGCGTCATGGACCTCGAACGCCTCGCCCGCGACAAGCCTCACATGCCCGCGCGCGAGCGCTTCACCGAGCACGAAATCAACGTCCTCTAAGTCTGGCTCAGATACCATCGCATCATCCGCGCCCCGCCCGGCAAGCCTCCCGACATCCGCACCGTCGTGGTCGACCTCGCACGCGTCGCAGGCTTCCATCCCAGCAAGCAACAGCCCCTCCCCGGAACCGAGAAAATCTGGCAGGCATGGCAGCGATACAAAGCCGGAATCGACTTCATCAACGCATGGGACAACATCCAATGAACGGAACCTTCTCAGCAGTGGGAGATTGATAGACCCGGGACCATGAGAGCGAGGTGCGCGCTCTTCACGCCAAGATCGGGGCGTTGATCGTGGCGCGGGATTTTCTTGTCGCGTGGGTCCGGTCGCTGATCCGGTCCGGGAGGCGGGCGATGGTGGTGCGCGACCATCCGGCGCTGAGCCTGGCCGGCAGTGCCGTCTGCTGATGATCGGGCGGTCATCGCTCTACGACGAGCCGACGGGGGAGAGCGCGGAGACGCTGGCGCTGATGCGGCGGATCGACGATCTGTTCCTGAAGTCTCCGTTCTACGGCGCGCGCCGGATGGCGCTTCATCTGCGCCGCGAGGGCGTGCGGGTCGGGCGCGGCCGGGCCGGCCGTCTGATGGGGCTTGAGGCGATCTATCGAGCGCCGCGGACCAGCGATCCGCACCCCGAGCACCGGGTTTACCCTTGTCTGCTGCGCGGCCTGGCGATCGAGCGGCCGGATCCCGTCTGGTGCGCCGACATCACCGATATCCCGGTGCAGCGCGGCTTCCTCTACCTGGTGGCGATCATGGACTGGGCGAGCCGCCTCGTCCTGGCCTGGCGGCTGTCGAACACGCTGGACGCGGGCTTCTGCACGGACGCGCGGCAGGAAGCCTTGGCGCGCTACGGCACGCCGGAGATCTTCAACACCGATCAAGGCGGCCAGTTCACCAGCATGGCCTTCACCGCCCGCCTTTAGGCAACCGGCATCCGCATCTCGATGGACGGCAGGGGCCGGTTCATGGACACCATCTTCATCGAGCGGCTGTGGCGCTCGCTCAAATACGAGGCGGTCGACCTGCACGAGATCGCCGACGGCTTCACCGCCCGTCGCGTCATCGGCGAGTGGATCGGCGTCTACAACGCCGAGAGGCCCCACGCGGCGCTGGGCGGGCGACCCCCGGCCGAGGCCTACCGGGGCGAGACGCCTGTGGATATGATGGACAAGCCGCTGCGCGCCTTGCCCACATCTCCGCAGGCGCAACAGCAGCAACAGGAAGATCGATTCAAGGGGATTCTGGTGGCATGAACTTCAACCGGAATACACCTTGGCCAAGCTGCCAGGCTGTCCGAATAGGCGAGGCCACCTCACATTGGCACTTTGTCGAGCTGCGACAGCCAGTGGCGCGCTGCAAGAAAAGCTGTTTCCAACGATTTCGTCACGGTGACATTGTCTCCAGATTGCGGGCCAACCTAACGCCGATCCGGGCTTTCGGCGAGCACCAGTCCGATCGTTGGCAGATTATCCAAGCTTTCGGAGTGTCATCGACTTGAACGCGGCGTGTCCACGGGGCCTGCTTCCTTCCGTTGGATGCATGCAGAAAGGACCGCCAATGTTTTCCGGCAGCTTGGTTTTTGCCCAGATCATGGATCACATCCCCCGACACAAATTCCTTCGCTGCGTTGCCCGATACAACGGGCATCGGAAGGTCAAGTCCTTCACCGGCGCAGACCAATAGCGATGTACTGCCTTTGCCAGTCTCCTGCTCTGCATGCTCGCCTGTGATGTCGAGCACCACATGCAGGATCGCCTCGCACCGATGCTCTTCGACGACGAGAAGGGCCCGAACGCTCATCAACCGCTGCCCCGCTACGCTGCTCGAAGACCGCACGACACAAGGTCGCATGCAAACACATGGCTGACGACGTGCCAGTTCACAGCTTCCAGATCCTGCTTGACAGCCTCTCCACGCTCACGAAACACGCATCCGTCCGAAGGGTGACGACAACATGACCTTCGACAGGGTCACGTAGAATCAAGGACTTACGTCTGAATCCAGAAAAACTTCAGATTAACCATTGCTCTCGATTGCTTCGAGGAAGGAGTCGATCAACCCCTCTGGGGCCTCGATGATATGATCGCTTTGTGGAAACCGGCCCTGCTGTACATCCTCAATGAATTCCCGGAATCCAGCCACCCGCTCACGCTGCATCGCTTCCTTCATCTGATAAAGCTGGCGATACTGTTTGGAATGCCGAGGCCAGGGCGGCGGGTTGTTGCCGAGAATGTCGTCTGCAAACAGAAACTGGATATCGCCGCCGCTGCCGGCACCGATTGACGACGTTATCAATGTCGTCCGCTTGCTGATCTCCGCGAGAAGTGGTTCGGGAATGACTTCCACTTCAACGGCATAGGCCCCGGCCGCTTCCAGTGCCTTGATGTCTCGATAGACCTGAAGCGTCTCATCCGTGGTCTTGCCGACAGCCCGAAGACCACCGGTCCAGGTGCTCTTGCGCGGAACCAGACCGGCATGACCCTGGATCGGAATGCCGGCGTCAGCTGCCGCTGCCACGAAACGCGGACTCCATTGACACATGATCGCGTCGGCGCCGACCTGCATCGCCTGATAGCCAAGCCGCACCGCTTCAGTCTCGCTTGCCGCAGCGACCAACGGCACCGAAAACGCCATGAAGGTATTGGGCGCCGCGCGACGGATCGCAATCGCGGGATCGGGCTGGCTCGGATCGAACCGCACTTTCATCGTATCGATTCCGGCCTCTTCGGCCGCAATCGCCTCTTCCGGAGAAAACGGCAGGGTTTCGACCAGAACCCGTTTGCCTTTCTGATCGCGTAATCCTTTTACGGTGTAATTCCGGGTACCATAGGCGCCGCCAAGAGTCATGATTCGTGTCAGGCCGCGTTGCGCGGCGTCGCGGGGCGGAATCCCGCCATCACCGGTCGCGTGACTCGCCATGGATCAATCTCCCTGCTTCAGATTTCAACTGCGGACATTGACGACAAAATGATGCGGCGGCAACCTTCGTATACCTCCTCGACACGATAGCATGCGACACCATGTGGCGTACGAAAGCTGGCGTCGACATTCCACGAATTGTCTCGACGCCCGCCTTCGGATATGATCACACTGAAAAGGGTCTCTGGTGCCGCCTGTCGTCATAACCGTCTTCCGGAATGGATATGAGCTACTACGACCTCGGGAATTATGCACGGTCCGTGACCACGAAATCGCCGGACACCCAGATCTGGTTCGATCGCGGGCTGAACTGGCTCTTCGGATACAACCATCTGGAAGCGATATCCTGTTTCAGGAAGGCACTGGAGCACGACCCGGAATGTGCCATGGCGCATTGGGGAATCGCCTATGGAGCCGGCCCCAATTACAATCTGCCCTGGCATCTCTACGACCCGGCGGGGCGCGCGAAAGCCCTCGCGACAGCTTATGACGCGATGCTGATGGCGTTGAAACATCTGGATAGCGTGACCGACGTTGAACGCGACCTGATCGAGGCACTGCCGGCCCGCTATCCGCAACGCGACCCCATCGACGACCAGTCGCCTTGGAATGACGATTACACCGACGTGATGCGACAGGTTCATCGGACACACCCCGATGACCTCGACGTGCGCTGCATATTCGTCGAAGCGATCATGAATCGCACACCGTGGAAAATGTGGGATCTGGAGACCGGAGCCGCTGCCGAGGGTTCGGGAACGCCCGAGGCGGTGGAGGTGATGGACACTGCGTTCGGCATCATGCCTGCGGCCTGGCGGCATCCCGGGTTGCTCCATCTCTACGTTCACCTGATGGAAATGTCGCCGTTTCCGCAGAAGGCTCTGCGCGCCGGGGACCAGCTGCGCGAACTAGTTCCCGATGCTGGACACCTCATTCACATGCCGACTCATATCGATGTGCTTTGTGGTCACTACCGCGATGTCGTAGTCTGGAATCGCAAGGCGACCATCGCCGACCGTAAGTTTCTCGAGCGGGAGGGCGCGCTTAACGTCTATGCGATGTATCGGACGCACAACCATCATTTCGTGATCTACGGCGCGATGTTCCTCGGTCAGTATTCGGTTGCGATGGCCGCGGCACAGGAATTGATCGATACCACGCCAGAAGATCTGCTCCGCGTGCCTTCACCACCGATGGCCGACTTCATCGAAGGCTATCTGGCCATGAAACAGCACGTTCTCGTGCGTTTCGGCAAATGGCGGGAAATTATCGAACAGGACTTGCCGGCCGATTCCACGCTCTACAGCGCGACCACAGCCTTCATGCTGTACGCAAAATCGGTGGCGCATTCAGCCCTTGGCGAAGTTGAACAGGCGAAGCGCATGCGGACAGCCTTCATCGAGGCGAAAGCGGTGGTGCCGGAAGGTCGGCGCGTTCACAACAACACGGTTCGCGACATTCTGGAAATCGCCGAAGCGATGCTGAACGGTGAACTGGACTACAGGTGCGGGAATTACGACGTGGCCTTCGCGCACCTCCGTAACGCCGTGATCCTCGACGACGGGCTCGCCTATGACGAACCCTGGGGTTGGATGCAGCCCGCCCGCCATGCGCTCGGTGCCCTGTTGCTGGAGCAGGGCCATGTCGAGGAGGCCGAGGCCGTATACCGGGCAGACCTCGGTCTTGACGGAACGCTGAGCCGAGCCTGCCAGCATCCCAACAATCTCTGGAGCCTGCATGGCCTTCATGAATGCCTGAAACGCCGTGGAGAAACCGTGGAATCGGTCCTGATCGGCCAGCAGCTCGACCTTGCGATCGCCCGCGCCGATGTTTCAGTCAACGCATCTTGTTACTGTCGCCGAAATGCGCTGGCGGCGTGACGTGAATTACCGCGGAGCTCGCCGGTTGCGGAACCGATTCGGCCGCGGCGCAAATGACGGTGGCGGAACCCGGCATAACCGGCATAGACTTGCGGTTCCCGGCGGTGAACTGTCCTGATCGAGATCACGGAACGGCAATGACTGACGGAACGGCAACGAGATGACCTCGACCGGCACGTTTGGTGCCATAATTCTGGAGGTGAGCGACCTCCGGACGAGTTTTTTGACGCGCGATGGCACTGTGCATGCGGTCAACGGCGTCAGTTTTCACCTGTGCGAAGGCGAGTTGCTCGGAATTGTCGGCGAAAGCGGGTCCGGCAAGAGCGTCACCATGATGTCGTTGCTGAAACTGATTCCGATGCCGCCGGCGAGAATCGATTCCGGTGAAGTCATGTTTGACGGCCGCGATCTCTTGAAACTCCCGCTTCGGGATGTTCGGCGGATCCGCGGCGGCGAAATCGGATTCATCTTCCAGGATCCGATGACCTCTCTCAATCCGGTCTTCACGGTCGGGTTCCAGCTGATGGAACCACTTCGGAAACATCTCCGCCTGTCACGGCGCGCAGCCCGCGAACGGGCCGTGGCCTTGCTCGATCTGGTCGGGATCCCGTCCGCAGCTGATCGCATCGAAGATTTTCCACATCAGTTTTCCGGTGGCATGCGGCAACGGGTGATGATCGCTATCGCGCTGGCTTGCGATCCCAAACTGCTGATTGCCGACGAGCCGACGACGGCCCTTGACGTAACGATCCAGGCGCAGATTCTCGAGCTGGTGAAGAACCTGCGGCAGGAACTCGGGATGTCGATGATCTGGATCACCCATGATCTTGGGGTCGTGGCGGGAATCGCCGACCGCGTCGCGGTCATGTATGGCGGCCTGATCGTCGAACATGCTGCGGTCTCGGACCTGTATGCGAATCCGAAGCATCCCTATACCCGGGCCTTGCTTGAGACCCTGCCAAGCCTCGATGAGGATCGGAATGAGCGGCTGAACAGCATTTCCGGGCAACCGCCGACCCTGGATACCGCTCCGGCCGCCTGTCCGTTCGCGCCGCGCTGTCCGAATGTTTTCGATCGGTGCTGGCGGGAGAATCCGCAAATCCGGCCGATTGACGCGGCGGCCGCCGGAAACGGCATCGATCATGAAGTTGCCTGCTGGTGGGATGTCGATCGGGGAGTGCCGCGCGATGGTCAATGAGACGAGCGATGCTGCGGCCGGCCGGCCGGAAGCCGCGCTGATGACCGTCGACGGTCTGAAGATGTATTTTCCGATCCATGCCGGAATCCTGCGGCGCCAGGTCGGTACGATCAAGGCGGTGGACGGCATCAGTTTCGATATCAGGCGCGGTGAAACCCTGGGACTGGTTGGCGAAAGCGGCTGCGGGAAGTCCTCGGCTGGCCGCGCCATCATCCGGCTCTACAACGTGACCGCGGGCCGGGTCCTGCTCGATGGTGTCAACATCGCGGCCTTGAAAGGCGAAACCTTGCGCAAGGTGCGGCCACGCATGCAGATGGTGTTTCAGGATCCTCATGCCAGCCTCAATCCACGCATGACGATAGGGTCGGTGATCGGAGAACCGATCGACGAACACGGATTGCTGAAAGGAGCGGAACGTGACGAGCGCGTCGAGGAACTTCTGGAAGCCGTCGGTCTCAATCCCAAGTTTACCAACCGCTATCCGCATGAATTTTCGGGCGGACAACGGCAGCGCATTGGGATTGCCAGGGCGTTTGCGTTAAACCCTGACTTTATCGTCTGCGACGAGCCGATCGCGGCGCTCGATGTCTCGATCCAGGCGCAGGTCGTCAATCTTCTGGAAGATCTGCAGGAGCGCTTCGGTCTGACCTATCTGTTCATCAGCCACGACCTGAGTATGGTTCGCCATATCGCGGACCGGGTTGCGGTGATGTATCTTGGCAAGATCGTCGAACTTGCGGACCGGCGCCAACTGTACGGAACGCCGAAACACCCATATACGCAGGCGTTGCTGTCAGCCGTTCCGATTCCAAATCCCACCGTCGAGGCGACCCGGGAACATATCGTGCTGAAGGGAGATCTGCCGAGCCCGGCAAACCCGCCGGAAGGATGCAATTTCTGCACACGCTGCCCAATCGCGACCGATATCTGTCGGATCGAAGATCCGGTCTGGCGTGAAATCGAACCGGGACGCCATGTCGCATGCCATCATGCAGCATAGCAATCATATCGATTGCTTGCGATACAGCAGATCTGACCGGAGAGTCCGGGAAGACAAAACAACAAGAGGGAGACAGCAGATGACAATGTTTCGAAACCTGGCGCTGGCGGCGGCCGCGGTCGCGCTGTCGGCTGGCACCGCGCTCGCCGAGCGCGGTGCCGACGGGGAACTCCGGATCCTCTATTGGCAGGCGCCTTCGATCCTTAATCCATTCCTGTCCGGCGGTACCAAGGACATTCATGCCTCGTCGCTGATCATCGAGCCGCTGGCGCATTACGATACCAAGGGCAACATGATTCCGACGCTGGCCGAGGAAATCCCGACGGTTGCCAATGGCGGCGTCTCCGCGGACCTGAAAACGATCACCTGGAAGCTCCTCAAGGGCGTGGTCTGGTCGGATGGAACACCGTTCACCGCGCATGACGTCGAATTCACGGCCGACTACTGTATGCATCCGGAAGGCGGTTGCAACGCCGCCGAACGGTTCCAGGACGTGGCGTCCGTCACGGCGACCGACGATCATACGGTCAGAATCGTCTTCAACGTCGCGAAGCCGTTTCCTTATGGACCGTTCGTCGGATCCGAGGTGCCGATCTTCCAGAAGAAGCAGTTTGAGAACTGCATGGGCGCCAAGGCGCCCGAATGCACCGAACAGAATTTCGGGACCATCGGCACCGGGCCATTCAAGGTGAAGGAATTCCGACCGAACGATGTGGTGCTCTATGGGGCCAACGAAAACTACCGGATCTCAGGTAAACCGCATTTCGGTTCGGTCTTGCTGAAGGGCGGCGGCGATGCCGTCTCGGCGGCCCGCGCGGTGCTCGAGACCGGTGAATTCGATTACGCCTGGAATCTGCAGGTTGAACCGGAGATTCTCTCGACGATGGCTCAGGCCGGGAAAGGTGAAGTGATCACCGCCTTCGGGACCGCGGTCGAGCGCTTGATGGTGCAATTGACCAATGTCGACCCGTCAGTTGGCGACAAGCGGGGAACATATCAGGATGGGAACAATCCGCATCCGTTTCTCACCGATCCGTCGGTACGCAGGGCACTTTCGCTCGCGATCGATCGTCAGATTCTAGTAGATGCCGGATATGGGCCGGCCGGCCGGGTAACCTGCAATGTGCTGCCGGCGCCGGCAATCTACGCATCGACAGCGAATGACTGGTGCAAGACCCAGGACACCGATGCGGCAAACAAGCTGCTTGACGATGCCGGCTGGGAACGTGGCTCTGATGGCGTTCGTGAAAAGGACGGCGTCCGTCTTTCGATCCTGTACCAAACCTCGACGAATTCCGTGCGCCAGGGAACACAGGCCCTGATCAAGCAGATGTGGCAGGAGATCGGAGTTGAAACCGAGCTCAAGAACATCAGTGCATCGGTCTTCTTCGGCGGCGACCAGTCAACCTCGGATACGTTCCAGAAGTTCTTCTCGGATATCGAGATGTACACCAACCTGTTCAACGGAACCGATCCGGAGAATTACATGCTGCGCTGGACGTGCGACAAGATGCCGGGCCCGCACAACCAGTGGATCGGCCAGAACATGCCACGCTACTGCGATCCCGAGTATGACAAGCTGGCTGCCAATCTGGCGGTCACGGCGGCGTTGGAAGAGCGTGCGGTAATCGCCAAACAAATGAACGACATGCTTGTCGATTACGGGGCGATGATTCCATTGATTCATCGTGGCGGCGTTGCAGCCCGCGCCAACAGCCTCGGGGGTGGGGCCTATCCGAATGCTTGGGATGCGACTCCCTGGAACATTCAGGACTGGCACCGGAAGAAATAGTTCGAATCCGGAACTGGACGGCCGCGATTGACGGCCGGCCGTCCATTCCCTTGATCCTTCGACAGCAATCCACGGGGCCGCCCAATGCTCAGATTTGCCGTCCGGCGCCTGCTTTTTGCGGTCCCGACATTGCTGGTCATCAGTTTCATCATTTTCGCGTTGCTTGATCTTGCACCAAGCGATCCGACAGCTCAGTTGCCTATGACCATTCCCGAAGAAGTCCGGGAAATGATCAAGCAGAGCCTCGGTCTCGGCCAGCCGTTTCACATCCGATATCTCAAATGGCTCGAACAGTTCATGGTCAACGAGCCGTTGAATCTCATCGAGCAATACTGGCAGATCGAAATCGGCAACTCCGAGGAACGATTGCGTGTCCGGTCCTGGTCGACCCGGGCGCCGGTTGTCGATCTGATCGCCGAACGGCTGCCGCAGACTCTGTCCGTCGTCGGGGTGTCGTATCTGGTCGCAATCCTTATTGCCGTCCCGATCGGGGTGATCTCAGCTTACAAACAATACTCGATTTTCGATCAGCTCGGCACCTTCGTGGCCATGCTCGGCTTCTCGGTTCCGACCTTCTTCACCGGCACTGTGATGATCGTGATTTTCAGTGTGATTCTCGGCTGGTTGCCATCGATTTACGACACGACGCATGAGGTGACCGATTTCGACAGTTTCGTCTATCAGTTCAAACAAATGATCATGCCGGTCATGGTTCTGGGCCTGTTCAATGCGGCACAGCTCAGCCGGTTCATGCGATCGTCGATGCTGGACAATCTGAATCAGGAATATGTGCGAACGGCTCGCGCCAAGGGTATGACGGAGTCCGTCGTTGTCTTGGTGCATCTACTCCGGAACAGCATGATCCCGGTCGTGACAGTGATTGCCCTGGGTCTTCCAACGACCTTCGCGGGGGCTATTATCACCGAGCAGATTTTCCGGATAAATGGTGTCGGACAGTTATTGATCGGCGCGATCGAGAGTGCGGATATTCCGACCGTACAGACCGTAACCTTCATTTTCGCGATCCTGATCGTGGCTTTCAATCTGATTGCCGACCTGCTCTACGGCATGCTCGACCCGAGGATCCGTTATGATTGAGCGCGCGCGGCCAGAGCCGCACCAGTTAACAGAAGAACTAGACTTTAAACATCGTTCGCTCTGGCTTGATGTCTGGGATCAATTTCGATCGCATCGCGGTGCCATGGTTGGCGTGGCCGTGTTCGCGATCATTATTCTGGCCGTTCTTGTCGGCCCGTACATTCATGACATCAATCCGCAATATCTCGACTACAAGTCAAAAAACCAGGGAATGTCGCTGGCCCATCCCATGGGAACCGACAATCTTGGCCGGGACATGTTTGCCCAGATGCTGGCGGGCGGGAGAACATCGCTTGCGGTCGGTGTCACGGCGATGGCGCTGTCACTTACCCTCGGAACCCTTGTTGGCGTCATGGCAGGGTTTTTTGCCCGGCTCGACGGCGTGCTGATGCGGCTGACTGATCTTTTTCTAGCGCTGCCGATCCTGCCGTTGCTCCTGGTGATCATCATGTTGTTCCGCGACCTCTTGCGCTCGCTGTTCGGGCCGGAGATCGGGATTTTTATTCTGATCGTCTTCGTGATCGGGATCACAAGCTGGATGCAGACTGCCCGCATTGTCCGAGGCGAGGTTTTGGCCATCAAGCAACGCGAATTCATTCTGGCGGCCCATAGCATCGGTACGCGGTCGCATCGCATGATCATGCGCCATATCTTCCCCAACGTACTCAGCCCGATCATGGTTTCGGCCACGCTTGGCGTTGCGCAGGCGATCATTACCGAGAGTGCGCTGAGTTTTCTGGGGCTGGGATTTCCGTCCGACTTTCCGACCTGGGGACGGCTGTTGTTTGATGGTGTGCCGTTTCTGAATATCAATCCGGCCCGTGTTGTCTGGCCTGGCCTGGCGATTTCCTTGACAGTGCTCAGCGTGAACTACATGGGGGACGGCTTGCGCGACGCTCTGGATCCGCGGATCCGCGGGCGTTGACGGCAGGTGTCGGGTGCCGAACTCTCTGCATGATCCGTGCTCTCCGCCGTACAACACTATCTCGGAGCATCGCTGGCCACTGTCGATCAGGAGTCACGGGCTCATGCGGACGGTTGCCGCCGTCAATATGATGGCGTTGCAGTGGCCAGGATGAGACGAAGTGCCGGACTTCTGAGGGTCAGATCAATGAAGGAAACAATCCATGGCTCGACTTGACGGAAAGATTGCAATTGTAACCGGTGGCGCCAACGGCATTGGCCGCGCGGTTTGTCGGCGTTTCGTGGCGGAAGGCGCATTCGTCACGGTTGCGGATATCAATGCCGAACAAGGCCAGGCAGTCGCCGGCGAAATTGGCGAGGGCGCAAGTTTTGCGGCGCTTGATGTGCGTAGCGAGACGGACTGGCTGGTTTTGATGAACAACGTGGTGGCGCGGCACGGACGGCTCGATATCCTAGTCAACAACGCCGGAATCCTCAGTACCACGCACTACCAGTCGATTGACGAAGCCGGACTTGATGAATGGCGCGCGGTTCTGGATGTCAATGCCGCAGGCGTGTTTCTCGGCTGCCGTGCCGCTGTCAAGGCAATGAGGCAGACCGGCGGCGCGATCGTGAACCTGTCATCAATTGCTGGGCTCATTGCCACGCCGCAAATCGTCGCCTATGGCGCATCGAAAGGAGCTGTACGGCAATTGACAAAATCGGTTGCGATCGACTGTGCCCGCAAAAGATATCGAATTCGCTGCAATTCGGTTCATCCGGGCTTCATTGACACCGATATGGGGCGTGGCTCCATGCATATGGGTGGGGGTGACCCCGAAGCCAAAATGAAAGCGCGTGTCGGTGCGACTCCGATGGGCGAGCCGGGCCATCCGGACGATATCGCAAACGGAATCCTGTTTCTTGCGTCCGACGAGGCACGCCACGTGACAGGTGCGGAACTGGTGATTGACGGCGGTATCACCGCGGTGTGACGGTGCCGTTTCGAATCGAGGTAATATGGTAATCTGATGATCGGGAGACTCACCTCATGAAGATCACGGGATGTGATATCCTGCACTGCAATGCCGGTTGGCGTGATTTCAGCTTTCTGCGGGTATGCACGGATGCCGGTATTGACGGTATTGCCGAGTACAATGAGTGTTACGGCAGTCCGGGCCTTTCGACGATCATCAGGCGTCTTTGCCAGCGTGTTGAGGGCATGGATGCCTGTCTGCACGAACAGGTCCATCAATATCTTTATGCGATGACCCGTCAGGCCTCTGGCGGCGTTAATCAGCAGGCAATTGCAACGATCGAAAATGCCTTGCTGGATATCAAGGGCAAGGCCCTGAACGTCCCAGTCTACGGTCTTCTTGGCGGCGCCATTCGCCAGGAGATCCCGGTCTACTGGAGCCATTGCGGTACCTATCTGATCGACTCGGATATCGCAGCACAATGCGGGCAAGAGCCGGTGCGCTCGCTCGATGATCTGGTGGCGCTCGGCCGCCGAGTTCGAGAGAGCGGCTATCGAGGCCTCAAAACCAATATCATCACCTTAGATGAGTCGGGACAGGTCGGTCGTCACATGCCAGGGTTTGCCGGCGGGCCGGGGTGGCCGGAATTGAATGCCCCGCACCGCTTGATCGGACAGTTGCGGGATCAACTGACCGCCATGGCCGAAGGCGCTGGCCCTGGAATGGGAATCCGCCTGGATCTGAATTTCAACTTCAGACCGGAAGGTTATCGCCAGATCACTGCCGGTCTCGACGACCTTGGTCTCACTTGGTTCGAAATCGATCTATACGAGCCGACGGCGCTCGCCGATATCCGGCAGCGGGTCAGGACCCCGATCGCTTCATGTGAATCGCTGTTTGGTCTGCGGGAGTTCCGGCCGTTTTTCGAACACCGGGCGATGGATGTCGCGATCATTGACATCCCTTGGAACGGGGCTTGGCTTGGTCTCAAGATTGCCGCGATGGCGGAAGCATTCGAGGTGAATTGCGCGCCGCACAACTTTTACGGTCACCTCTCGACGCTCATGAGTGCGCATTTCTGTACGGCCCTGCCGAATTTCCGGGTCATGGAAATCGACATTGACGACGTGCCCTGGAAAGACGACATCATCACTTGGAAACCGGAGATCAGGAACGGTTGCGTTCAATGTCCGCCCGGACCGGGCTGGGGCGCGAACCTCAACGACGAGGTAATCGCGGCCCATCCGCCGAAATTTGTCAAAGTCGAATAGATTATGGATGGTGTCGACTGGTGTTTCCGGTACAGGGCGGCCGTCCTGCAGCAATCTCTGTCGTGACTCGTATTGTTTGGTCGACGGTCATGCAACGGACCGTAGGGACTGTTCCGGCCGCGAACGGTTCCGTATCAGTCGTACGGATCTCGGACTCGGGCTCCTGGAGTGTGTGATGAGGCGGCCGCGATTGGCGGGGTCGGCAATGGCAAGGATTCTGACTTCTGATCGGAAGATCTGATGGAGAATGACAGGATCCAGGAATTACTCGAAGCACTGTCGGATCCTGTTGTTCTCGTCAATGCCAGACGGCATGTCGTCGCCGCGAACCGGTCGGCGCATGACATGTTGGAAACAGTGACGCTGGGCCGGGATCTTGCATTGTCGATTCGGCACCCGGATGCCCTCGATGCTGTATCGAGAGTTCTCGCCGGCCAAACCAGATGCATGGTCACACTGACCGAGACAGTCCCGGTGGCTCGGGTCCTGGAGATGAACATCGCGGGGTTGCCGGAAACCGTCGCGGACACCGGACTAGCGTCGGCAAGGGCCGTCTGTCATCTGAGCGACGTGACGGCATCGCGGGAAAGTGAGCGCATGCGGGCTGATTTTGTTGCCAATGTCAGCCACGAACTGCGCTCACCGCTGTCAGTCCTGATTGGATTTATCGAGACCCTCAAGGCGTCAGTCTATGACGACCTTCAGGCGACGGCGAGGTTTCTTGATATCATGGATATCGAGTCGCAGCGCATGGCCCGGCTGGTCGACGATCTTCTCTCGCTGTCCCGGGTCGAAGCCTGCGAGCATATCCTGCCAACCACCGTCATCGACTTGCGCGAGGTCATTGATGAGGTGGTCTATTCGGTTTCGGCGCGAGCGCGCGAAAAGAATGTGAACATCGACTGCCTCTTCGACACCAATATCCGATCGATTACGGGTGACCGGGACGAAATGGTCGAGGTCTTTCATAATCTCGTCGACAATGCCCTGAAATACGGCCGCAAAAAACTGCCAATTCGGATCAGAGTGCAAGACGAACCCCGAATTCCGGATATCGGCAGTCCCGGGATCGCAATCACGGTCAGGAATTTTGGCCTGGTAATCGCGGCAGAGCACATCCCGCGTCTGACCGAGAGGTTTTATCGCATTGATCGTGGGCGATCACGCAGTGAAGGTGGTACTGGTCTCGGCCTTGCGATCGTCAAACATATTGTCAATCATCACCGTGGACGGCTGTTGATCGAAAGCAGCGCCGAGACAGGCAATGAATTCACGGTCTTTCTGCCTTTGACCAACAATTCCCAATGACCTGTGACAGCTGCTCGGGCTCGGGTTTCCTGCAAATGTTTGTCGCTTGCTCGTGATTTCGGGCGGGTTTGCCCGCCCGCTGCACTGCGGTTTTTCGTTCGTCGTTGATCTCTTGTCTGCCAGTGTCTCCTGGAGCTTTTCGATTGTGGTGCTCCGATCGCGTGCGGTGGGTCATTTTGTGTCGCGAACTTTGATCCTGTTGCTGCGAAGGCCGAGGTTTATCGCCTTGTACACGGTTTCCCCATCCGGGATCTCCAAATTGGTAAAGAAACTCCTCAGTTTCAGCCAAAGCCAGGTTTTCTGACAACAGGTCTTGAGTGCGGTCTGGAAGAGCGCACAGCATTCCTGCTGGATTTCGCCGATCAGGAAGGCAAGCAGCCGAGATTGGCTAGCCCGAAAAGATCACCGAGGGGGTAGAAACGGCTGCTCCTCATGGCATACCGTTTGTGCGATCAAGCGCTTGTGCCAATCGAAGAGGAAGCAGCCTTGACGTCACAGTGTCTTGGCGAACAGCTTGAGTTTCACGCCCTGGGACGGCGTTCGGTGACGGGTCGATTTGATGGCGGTCGCATCAGTTCCGACGGTGGCGGGGTGTTGCTTCGCGAGGTAGATTGGCGGGGCGGGGCGACGACGCGGGTGTCGCGGTGTTTCCTGGACTACCGCAATCGCGCGAGCATCGAACATGGCGCCGATGAATTGGTGAGCCAACGCCTCGACGTGATTGCCTTGGGATACGGGAAACCTCAACGACTATGATGCGCTGTTCCCGGTGCTGGTGGGCAAAGTGGACGTGACGGGGGACAAGCGGGTGCGAGGGCGCGACCGAGGCCACGCCTTGGCCAGTGCGAGCACCCTGAACCGCCTGGAACTCGGTAAGCCCGGGGAAGCCGCACGCCGTCGCTACACACGCATCGTCGCGCGCGCCGGGGAACTCGATGAGATGCTGGTCGAGCTGTGTGTGGGGTCCCATCGCCGAGCGCCGCGCGAGATCTGGCTCGATCTCGATGCGACCAATGACCCGTTGCATGGTCACCGGGAGGGTCGACTCTTCCATGGGTCCGACGGGTGCTCCTGTTACCTGCCGCTGTCTATCTTCTGTGGCCAGCACCTGCTGTGCGCCGGCTGCGCCCCTCGGACCGGGAGGCCTTGGCGGGTCGCGTCGAGGAGCTCGAGTGCCTCGTGGGGCAAGTGCGCCGTCACGGGCCTCACACGCGCAAGGCGGCCCGCCGATACTGGGACTTCGAGGACGTGACGCGAAAATGGTGAAGCCGCAGCCGACGCGTGCTAGATAGTGTCGTCATGAGTGATGTTCATCTGTCCTATCTGTCGAACTCACTCGATGGTTCTTGGAGGCGGCTCATGGGATTGGCTCATCGGCGTCACGACATTTCGGACAGGGTCTGGCTGTTGTTGGAGCCTCATCTGCCTGGCCGAGCGGGAAGTTGGGGTGGGGTGGCGCAGGATAATCGACGGTTCATTAATGCGATCTTCTGGATTCTGCGTACCGGCGCTCCCTGGCGTGATGTGCCGCCGGACTATGGAGACTGGAAAAATACCCATCGTCGGTTCTGTCGCTGGCGGGACAAGGGGCTCTGGGGGGCGTTGCTGGAGCCTCTGGTGGATGAGCCGGACGATGAGTGGCTGATGATTGACGCCAGTCATCTCAAGGTCCATCCCCATGCGAGCGGTGCGGTCGGCGGCACTCAGGCGATGGATCGCACAAAAGGGGGCTGAACACGACGCTGCACCTGGCTGTGGACGCGCATGGGATGCCGGTGCGGGTGTTGGTGACCGAGGGGACGGCAGCAGATTGCAGTCAAGCGGTCGAGCTGATTGAAGGGATAGATGCCGAGGACTTGTTGGCGGACAAGGTCTGTGACACGAATGCCATCCTGTCTTATTGTGAGGAGCATGGAGTCATTGCGGTGATTCCGCCGAAACGCAACCGCAAGCACCCCGGAGCGTATGATGTCCATCTCTACCGGCACCGGCATTGGGTGGAGAACGCCTTTCTGTGGCTCAAGCGTTGGCGTGGGATTGCCACACGATACGCCAGGAATGCCGCATCGTTTCTTGCCGCGGTGCAGATTCGGTGTCTGGCACTCTGGGCTGGTATTTCGTGACGATACTATCTAGATTAAGCCTAAAATCGTGATGAACACGAAGAATACTCGATATGTCGGGATTGGAAATCTGATCTGCAGAGAAATTCTTGACGAGGACAAGTGATGAGTTTGTCTATATCACTAACACAGGAACAGATTCGATTTTATACGGTTCGGCGGAACGGTCCGGGAGTAGCGCGTCTCGCAATTCATCTGTTGGTTCTGATAGCAACCGCGACCATCGTTATGACCGCGGATCATCTGCTCTTGCTTGGTCCGGCACTTCTTCTGCACGGGATCGTCATGACGTTCCTGTTTGCGCCATTGCATGAAAGCGTGCATCGCACGGCTTTTCGGAGTCCAACGCTCAATCGGCTGACAGGAATTCTCGGCGGCGTTGTGCTCGTCCTGCCGCCGATGTATTTCAGGCATTTCCATATGGCGCATCATCGCCATACCCAGGATCCGCAGCGCGACCCCGAGTTACGGACCCCGAAGCCGGTGTCCTGGCTAGGATATGTCCTGATCCTGTCGGGTCTGGAGTACTGGTATCGGGTGTGGTCCGGGTTGTTGTTTCGCGCTGCGGGCAACGCCGATTTCGATTTTCTCCCGTCGGAACAGCGGCCGCGCGTCGTGGCTGAATCTCGTCTGTTTCTCTGCGGGTATATGGCCGCATTCGGGATTTCGATCATTTTCAGGATCGACTGGCTGATTTGGTTGTGGCTGGCGCCGGCGATCCTCGGCCAGCCATTTCTTCGGGCTTATCTGTTGTCCGAACATTGGGGATGCCCGGCTGTGAGCGACATGTGGCGTAATACCCGATCAACCATCTCCAATCCTCTTGTCCGATTCCTTGCCTGGAATATGCCGTATCACGCCGAACACCACGCCTGTGCCGGTGTGCCGTTCTACGCCCTTCCGGCGTTTTCGCGGCGCATGGCTGCATCGCGGCACATCGTATCGCCAGGATATGGCCGGTTTCACTTGGCCGAAGCTCCGGCGCTGATTCGGAATAGAGCCGGCGCGCGGCACGAGGCCTGACATGATCTTGGCCTTTTCAGATTTTCTCGGCATTCAGGCCAATGTGAACAGGTTGCAGTAACGCGATGTCAATCGAAAAACCAGCTGTTCGACCGAATGACCCGCGGTTTTCTTCCGGGCCATGCCGCAAGCATTCCGGATGGACTCTGGACAGTCTTGCCGGCGCGGCCATCGGACGATACCACCGGGCCGAGCCCGCCAGCTCGAAACTTGCCGAGGTTGTCGCCCGGTCACGGATGCTGCTTGGTCTGCCGGCAGACTGGCGGCTGGGCATTGTTCCGGCGTCCGATACCGGGGCGTTCGAGATGGCGATGTGGTCACTGCTCGGCGCTCGCGGCGTCGACCTGCTGGTCTGGGAGAGTTTCGGGAAGGGATGGATGCTGGATGCGGTCGACGAGCTGAAGCTGCCTGAAGCCCGGGTTCTTGATGCCGATTACGGAGATCTTCCGGATCTCGACAAGGTCGATTTCTCGCGGGATGTCGTCTTTACCTGGAACGGAACCACATCCGGTGTAAGGGTTCCCGATGGCAACTGGATTCCGTCCAACCGTTCCGGCCTGACGCTTTGTGACGCGACCAGCGCCGTGCTCGCACAGGACATACCGTGGGAGAAAATCGATGTTGCGACCTTCTCCTGGCAGAAGGTTCTGGGCGGGGAGGCGGCGCACGGGATGCTCATTCTCGGTCCGCGCGCTGTAGAACGTCTTGAAAGTTACAGACCGCCCTGGCCGTTACCGAAAATCTTTCGGCTCACCCGAAACGGCCGACTGAACGAGGCCATCTTCAAGGGTGAGACCATCAACACACCATCGATGCTCTGCGTCGAGGACATGCTTGATGCGCTCGCCTGGGCCGAATTGATCGGCGGGCTCTCCGCACTCCAGAAACGGTCAGACGCCAACTTGGCTGCTGTCACAGGCTGGGTTGAAGACAACCGGTGGATTGATTTCATGGCCCGCATCCCGGCAACCCGATCCAACACGTCGATTTGCCTCAAGTTCACCGAACCGTGGTTTGCATCACTTGGATCAGAAGAACAGTTGGCTGTACCCCGGCAAGTTGCCGGACGTCTGTCCGGGGAGGGTGTAGCTTTCGATATCAAGGGATATCGGAACGCGCCGCCGAGCCTCAGACTCTGGGGCGGCGCGACAGTCGAGACTACTGATATCCGGGCGGTACTGCCCTGGATCGACTGGGCCTATCGCGATGTTCGATCGGCATTGGTAGCCGGGTAAGGCATCCCACAAGAGTTAACTTGTACCAGCGGTGCCTGTCAGTAAGAGCGGTTCTTTGGCGAATTAGGACGATGGGCACCTCACTTCACTTTATTCGTGGTAACGTGTTGAGCAGGAAGGCGTGTGCGGGTCTCCGGTTTGGCTCGCGCTGGTCGTGGGCAGGGGTAATTCAAGGCCGGAGAGCGGAACCGATTGATCGGCTGGACTGCTGCGCAACGCTTTTCCCGGCCGCGCTTCAGGTGTTGCCGGCAGCCAGTCGGGTTTCCGGTCCGGCATCGTAATGTACCTCGAACCTCTTGCAAAATTCCTGTCCCCAGGGTCCGGTGATCCCGGATCGGTCGGTTGCTTCCGTTCACCTCTGCACTTGGAGGTCGGAATCCATGGATTCGCGGTGTCTCATCAGAGACGATGAGAACAAACAGGGACCTTTGCGGACATCGGGACACGCCTCTCCGGGTCCCTCTCTTCGAGAGGGCCGCGAAGGGTCGGTATGCGTTGTCGGAGCCGCGCTATGGGGCGGCGAGACGTATCAACGGGTCAGCCGCCAGGGCCAGGATGCCGAACATGAGATGGCAGGCGACCTTGGAATATCCACGGACGCGGACATGGCGCCCGCCACACTCATCCTTGAGGCGGGCGTTGGTCCTCTCGACACCGGACCGGATCCGGAACCGCACGGTCTCGGGATCGACATGGCCTATTGCACGCCGGGCCCGGGCCTCCCGGTCCCGCTCCTCCTTGAGGTCCTTGTCCCGGCGCGGATTGACATCGATGATCGGCACATGGCCAAGCCGTTCGCTCATCTGGTAGATCTCCCTGGCATCATAGGCCGCGTCCATGAGATCGTAGAGATTGGTCACACGCCCGGCGGTCATCATCGCCAGCGGGATCGCGACCGGGCTGTCATGGACGGATGCCGAGGGACGGTACTCAGCGGCACCCCGCAGTCTGCTGTGTCGATAGGCAGCTTGTAACCGCGCCAAGCCTCCATGACCCCCTTGGCAGTCTTCTTTGCCCCGTGATCGCAGACCTTCGGTAGCGCGTCGAGCATCTCATCGAGATCCATCCCGTTCGCTTGCCGTTCGAGACGCCCAGGCTCCTTCGTCCTCTCCTCGCCCTTGCGGGGCCGGCCGCGCTTGCGGTTCGGCGTCCCGGCCTTCGGCTTCGGGACCGGCGTCCCCCGGGCCTCGATGGCCGTCGAGTCCCTCGACACGTGGCCGATGAGCGCATCGCCCAGTGTCTCTGCAACCAGAGCCGCGTGCATCCTCTCCGGAAGACGGGACTGCGACCATTCGTCAAACGCCCGCGAAAACGTCGCTTCACTCGGGATCTCCGAGACACGCGACCAGCCGCACAGCCGGCGCAACGTCGGGTCCACCTTGAGCCTGTCGATCAGGTGGCGGGTCGTCGGCAGACCCCACACCGCCTTGGCGATGAAGCCACGGGCCAGCGCCTGGCGATCCTCCCGGGGCCGACCCGGACCGGTCCACACCCCATCGACGAAGCCCTCCACCTTGACGAGATCGAGAGCTGTCACGAAACGCTTGTGCGTCTCGAGGAGAGGACCGACCGCCTCGGCCAACGCAGGGAAAAGGTCCCCTTGAAATCGGTGCCAGAGATCGGATAGGGTCGAGCCAAGGGTCATCGGGGTCACCTCCTCGGTATCTTGTTGTTGTGGAAACACAACATACCACGAGGTGGCCCCGAAACCCAGGCCCTCGACAACAAAATCAGCCTCGAGAAGGCAAAAAACCGGTCGGGCCGGCAATTTTGCAAGAAGCTCCCTCAGTCGAACAGGGTATGAACATCACAGCCACAGCAGATCATGCAACCTTCGTCAGGTCGGCAGCGTGCCAATCGATGTACCTGACCACTGAACCGGTGGTGCAAGGCGCTCCGGATTCTCATTTGGTTGATCGAAGCGGCGCGACATCAGGTATCGCACCGCTTCGATAGCGGTTAGCAGGCGGCGGCCTGGGCTATGTCGGTCTCCGTAGATCGTGTGTCAGTGCCTTCAAGCTGGCTTGAAGGTCGGAACTGGTGGGCCATCAGGGTTTTCGGTCGGCGAGAATTTGAGCTCGACCTTCTGACCGATCGATAACGAATCAAGGTCCGCTTCGATGATGTTGGTCATCATCGTCGGACCATCCTCAAGCGTGACATAGGCAATCGCATAGGGAGGATCCGCGCGTCGGAGAATGCTGTAGGAATAGATCTCGCCTTTTCCGGACGATTCAACCAGCATGACCTCCGAACTCCCGCAATGTGGGCACATGCCGCGGGGATAGTAATGATTTTCGCCGCATGTTCGGCAGCGGCCGATCATCAGTTTGCCGTCCCGGGCTGCTGTCCAGAATTTTTCCGTGTCGGGATCCGCCTCCGGCGACGGGAAGCTGCGCTGTCTGACTGTCATTGTTCCTACTCCCGTTCCATGATGACGGTTGCCGCGCCGTGCCGGGTGCCGAGCGATCCGCCAGTCCCATGGGCCAACGCGAGATCGCAATTGCCGACCTGAACGGCCGGATGAGCTTCACCACGCAGTTGCCGGACAGCTTCAATGACCTTGGTCAAACCGCCCCGGTTGCCCGGGTGATTATTGCAAAGGCCACCGCCGTCGGTGTTGAACGGCAGTTTGCCGATACCGGCGATCAGGTTGCCGTCGGAAACAAAGGCGCCGCCCTTGCCCTTGTCACAAAAACCGAGATCCTCTATCTGCACCAACACGGTGATCGTGAAGCTGTCGTAGATTGATGCGTATTTGATATCGGCTGGTTTGACGTCAGCCTCGTCGAAAGTGATCGGTCCCGACCAGCGGGCCCCAGAATAGGTGAGGTCGACCTTGCCACCCATCTGGTGTTTTGGAGCCTCACCGGCGCCGCGGACCTTGATCCGCGGACGATTGATAGATTTTGCGATCTCCGGCGAGGTTACGATGATTGCTCCGCCGCCGTCGCTGATGACACAACAGTCGAGTCGGTGCAACGGATCCGAAATCATCGGAGAGTTCGTCACATCTTCGACAGTCACGATGTTTTTCAACATGGCGTGCGGGTTGTGCTGCGCGTGGTGCGAGGCCGCGACCTTGATCCAGGCAAGCTGCTCACTGGTGGTACCGTATTCGTGCATATGCCGCATCGCGCACATCGCATATTGGTTGACCACTGTCGGGCCGAACGGGAATTCGAAGGCAACATCCGGTGAGGCGCTGCCGTAGTTCCTTGGCGCCGTGCCCGTCGCCATGCCTTCAGCCCTTGGACGTCCGGCCAAAGTGATCAGCGCGACGGAGCATTTGCCCATTGCGATGGCTTCGGCGGCATGACCGATATGCAGGACATAAGAGGAGCCGCCGGTTTCCGTCGCATCCATATGCCGCAGCTTCAGCCCCATATAGTCGACCATCGAAAGCGGGCCGAGACCGGGCGCGTCGCCTGCACAAAAATAGCCGTCGACATCGTGAGTGCCGAGGCCGGCATCGGCGAGCGCGCCAAGGGCCGACTCAGCATGGATCTGGGCCAGTGACTTGTCTGTTGCCTTTCGCGTCGGGTGTTCATAGACCCCCGCGATATAGGCTTTTCCATTTATACTCATAGATTTATAGTTCCTTCTGTAGACTTCGGGTGAACTTGAAGTCGATCGACCGAAGGTCGGGTAGTCCCAGCCGCCCGGTTCAGCAGATGACGAGGGTCGGAAACGCCCGGTCCTTGGCGATGTGTTGTCACTGCTTGCGGCCCTTACAGAAATCCGGCCCAGAAAAGTAGCGACTGGCGTTCCAGGAATTCGATTCTGCCGGTATCGGTCAGCTTGCCGTCTGGCGCAATTCCGAAGATGGCGAGGCTCAGGGGGGCGTCAGCGATATTCCCGTCGGGGTGGGCCTGCAGCCCCGCCTCGGAATTAGCTGCAACCAGCATTCGGCCGGACGGGTCGATTGAAAATGTTCGGGGCAGATTGCCGTAGGTCGGTACATGCTGCACCGATGACAGCAAACCGCTTTCGGCATCGACCGAAAAAACCGCGATCGAATTTTCTTCCGCCGGAAAGGCCGATCCGCGATCTGTATCCACGCACCCATAGGCACGATTCGAGATGTAGACCACATGGCCGGCCGGGTGGACGTGAATCGCTGAAACCGCTTGACGGGCCGGGCCGGTATTCGGGCCTTCGACCGCGGTGAGGGATTGCATCGCTTCAACTCCGGGTATCCCGACATCGTAGTGAAAGACCTGAATCTCGCTTTGCCGTTCTACCGCGACATAGAAAACTGGCAGTGTCGGATGGAAATCAAGGTGGCGCGCGCCGAACCCGTAACCGTCATTCGGGGCGATGGTCACGCTGGGATAGATGTCGCCCTGATAATAATCATAGACCATTAGGGCGCCGGGACGTTCGGGTTCGCCGGTTTCGGCATCGTACCCGCGGCAGACGAGAATCGCCGTTCCGCCTTCCGGGGTTTCGAGTATCTGATGACCGAAGATGCCGAATTCGACAGGAAACGAGTGTGGTTTGATCTCGCCGAGGCTACCGTCTTCTTTGACTGATACGATTGATATGCCGCTCGGATCGTTGTGCGCGGCGAGAATGTATGCGTTCTGGCGATCGAGAGATATGTGCAATGACCGCCATTCGATATCACAGGGCGAACCGAACAGGCTGATCTGTCCGCTGTCCGGGTCGATCCGGCATGCAACGATCTGGTGGGTATCACCGCGCTTGCCGGGGCCGCCATTGCTGATCGCAAGATAGAAGACGGGATGCTCCGGATGACGCCAGGCGTACTGGATATCAAGCGACAAGGTTAGCCTCTGGCGCTCTGTCAGGGTGCCGGTCCCGGGGTCTGCATCGTAACGAATGAGGCAGGGGCCGATGCCGGCGAAAAAGCGGGCGGAGGCCGCGGAGCCGAAACCGTCAGTCATTTTTGGGTCTCCCGGAACGGGGCGGTCTGCCTGCGCATGGTTTCGCCGGAACGCCGGTTTGGCAAGGCTTCGTCGATCATAATCGTGTTCTTGTTTTCGGATATTTTTGGGGGATTATATCGAATGGCCACATTTAGGGGTTGACGCAAGGCCCGGTCCCGCGCCCAACTTCCCTATGCGATTTTTCGGGTTCCCGCTCCGTCGGGCTCCCCGCTGACTACAACAGCCTGATATCCGGCTCGGGGTCGCTTCCCAGGCTTGGCGGATAGGCGGGGACTGCCTCTTTCCGGGAGAGATGTTCGCAAGGGCTCGGCACCATTCCGGCACCGGCGCTCGGGAGAGCGCCATTGTCGCTATCAAGCGAGACGGTCACTGAGGTTTTACAGTTGCTGCATTCAAGGCACGCCGCCACACAGTGAGGGGCCGCATGAACGCCTGGCGCACAGTTTCACGGCTTGCGCCGGGCATGTCGTGGTCCTTATTCGTGTTCGGCCTTTCGGGGCTGGTGCGCGGTGGGCGGCAAGGCGATCTCGCGGGATAGGACGCTTCTTGCTATCGATCATGCATCAGCTCCGAAGTTGGTTCAGCATTGATGCGGTCAGCGTAGCCCGTCAAGATGGCACTATCCGTCAATGATGAGGCGAGCTTGCAGGATCCTGTTGTCGCGCGAGCAATCCGCAATCATCAGACCCTGATCGTCCAGCGACCGGATGTAAAAGCCTGTTTCTCCTCTGTTCGCAAAGCCGCATTTTCGATCAGCAGGGCGCTGTCCTGCGCGCTCAAGGTCACGACGTTTCCCTGCTATTCTAAAGAGCGCGTCACATTGCTTCGCAGACCATCCAGCCTCTGTCGTGTGGTCATCCTCACATGCGCGCTCCCGAGGCCAAACCGTTGTCGGCGATAAGGTCAGTGTAGCGCAGGCGCTTGCCAGCCATCCCGGCGACACCCCCTGCCATTTGCTCGATTGTGTCGGCATCGCGAATGTTGTGCCGCCCGACGAATTCGGTGACGTAGCGGTCAAGGTGCTTGGGCGACATCTTGTGATCGATGCCGTTGCGCCCCCGCTTGAGCGTAGACCAAAAGGACCCGATCCCGTCGGTATGCGCCATACCCCGGACATATGCGTCGACCGAATGATTGACCGCTGCGTGCTCGATAGGCTGCGGCCTTGTCGGTGTAGACCGTGGCGTTCTTACGGGCCTGCCGCGCGACGAAGCCGTGAAGGATCGGCGTCCCGGTCTGCTTGATGACGCGGGCAGTGATGGCCTTCGTCGCACGATCCCTAGCGCCGACAACCGCCGTCTGGCCGACGGCCCCGCGCCCCGTGAGCGCCTTGCCTCTGGCCTTCGGCATGGTCTTGCGTGTCCCGCCCATATAGGGTTCGTCCCCTTCAACGGGACCGGCGAAAGGCCCGGCCTCGGCTGCGAATGTCTTGCGCAGACGATGCAGCATGAACCAAGCGGCTTTCTGGCCGCCGCATGGAGGATATGCCCTGGATGTTCGTCGTAAAGAGGTCGGTGCCGACGACCCACACGCGATATGTGAGGTTCGAGCCTTCCATGACCGTTCCCGTCTTGACCGAGAACATGCGCTTGTTCGGGCAATCCCGACAGCGGGGCGTCATGGACTTGTGTTTGATGTTCGACTGAACGTTGACGCTGCCACAATGTGGGCAGTAGGGGCCATCGGGCTACCGTAGAGCGGCGAGCCACGCCTTTGCGGGATCTTCGTCCGGGAACATGTCGGCGACCTGTAGCAGTGTCAAACCCTTGCGGTGGACCTTGCCCGGTGCCTTGCGGGTGATCGTTCAATTCCTTGAAATGGAATTGTAATATAGACCCAGATGTCCGCTTTATCAACCCCGGATGTGACTATTCGATATAATCCCAAAAACCGCTTATGCGCATGGTTCCGGTTCGATCAACATGCTGTAGGTAAGGGGTTGTGCATTGGTGGCGAGGCGGAAGAGCGAGCGGAAAGCATCGTGGCGGGTTTTGCGGCGGTTGAAGCGAAAGACGACCTCATCGAGATCGGCTTGCAGATGCTTGCGGCGCAGCCCGTGGTCGACGCCTCGCGCCCATCCTTTGAGGTTGGAGAAGACTTGGTGGATCCACGGCAGGACGAGGTGAGCGGCGGTCTTCCCGACGACATGGACATTGTGGCGATCGGCGGGGACCGCAGCGTCGCCGGACCAGCCGTCGGTTTTCGCGATGGCGTCGGGACCGGCGGCGGTTTCGACGAAGTGTCCGAGGTCGGCGACGCCGTAGGAGGAGATTTCGGCCAGCCGCAGGCGGCCCGGGATGTTTCCGTCCCCGAGTTCGATGGCGCCGACGATGAGCCTCTTGCCGTCGTGGCTGCGTCCTTGCCCTCCGGTGGGAGGATCGTCTTTGGTCCGGAACGGACGGCTGGCCTCGTCGATGTCCACCAGGCCCGACAACGGGTTGCGCTCGGGCTCGACCATGCTGGCGCGCAGCTTGTGGGCGAGCAGCCAGGCGCTGCGATAAGAGCCGATAGCGAGCTGTTTCTGGAGCTGCAGGGCAGAGATGCCGTTGGAGTGGGTCGCCATCAGGTCGGCGGCCCAGAACCAGACGGTGAGCGGCAGCTTGCTGGCGTGCAGGATCCTCCCGGCCGTCGCCGAGGTCTGCCGGCGGCAGCCGGTGCACGCGAAGGTGTGTGCTTTTCTGCGCAGCGCCCATCCCTTTTCATGGCCGCACGTGGGACAGACGAAGCCGTCCGGCCAGCGCATTTCGATCAGCCAGGCGGCGCAGGCGTCATCGTCCGGGACCATGTGCTGGACGGCGAGGAGGCTGTCGGGGACCTGTTTCATGTGGGGGCTCCGTCGGCAGGAACGTATCGGGGCATTCTACCCGCTCCTCCGCCCTAATCTCAACCTCAACATCTGGTGGCAAACTCTCGCGACCGGAACCATGTGCATAAGCGGTTCCCCTATTTTTGGCTGGACACAGAAAAAGGATGTCCATGATGAAGAACTTGCCGTTACATTGGATGCATGACCGATGCGTGACTTGATACTCAGGGAGACCGATATGCGCACAGGGTTCTTCTCGATGCCATCCCATCCACCGGAACGGGACCTTCGAACCGGATACGAATTTGACCTTCAGCACATCCGGTGGTGCGACCAGTTAGGTTATGAAGAAGGCTGGATCGGTGAACACCACACGGCACCCTGGGAGCCGCATCCGGCCCCTGATTACATGGTCGTTGAAGCCTTCCGACAAACCGAGAATATCCGTCTGGGTCCGGGTGGCTTCCTGCTCCCGTATCATCATCCGGCTGAACTCGCCAATCGGCTTGCCCAGATGGATCACCTGAGCCAGGGCCGTTTGAACTTCGGTGTTGCAGCGAGCGGATTGCCGTCCGACTGGGCGATGTTCAATGTCGATGGCATGGGTGGCGAAAACCGTGAAATGACCCGCGAAGCGCTCGACATCATTCTGCGTCTGTGGAGCGACGAGAGCGAATTCGACTACAAGGGCAAATTCTGGAATGTGAGCAAACCGTCTGAAATGTTCGGCTTCTTGCGGCCGCATCTCTATCCGGTCCAGAAACCGCATCCTCCGATTGGCGTTGCCGGGCTTTCCAGCCGGTCCGATACGCTCAAGCTTGCCGGGGAACACGGTTTCCTACCCATGAGCCTGAACCTCAGTCCGGGTTATGTCGCGAGCCATTGGGAAGCCGTCGAAGAGGGCGCTGCCCGCGCCGGTCGGGCTACGAGCCGCGCGGATTGGCGCATGGTGCGCGAGGTGTTCGTGGCCGAGACCGACGAGGAGGCGTGGAAGCTTTCGGTCGGCGGCCCGATGGGACGGATGATGGACGAATACTTCCTGCCGTTGCTGGGCAATTTCGGCTTTCTCGAATACCTGAAACACGATCTGGACGTGCCGGACAGCGATGTCACGGCCGAGTATTGCGCCGAACACAACTGGCTGATCGGCTCGCCGTCGACGGTCGCCGAAAAACTCGAAAAGGTCTATGATGACGTCGGCGGTTTTGGCCACCTGCTTGTTTTCTGTTTCGACTATGCCGATCAGCCCAAGGCTTGGGAAACCTCGCTTGGGATGCTCGCCAACGAGGTGATGCCGAGGGTTGCTCACCTCATGCCATCACCAATAGCGAGCGCTGCGGAATAATGCCGCAAGGGCAGAGAGCGGACATGTTCCGGCCTGCTGCTTTCGTTGCCGCCGCCCTGGTAGGTCCGGGGCGGCGGTTTTCCGTTGTGGGGCCAGTTTACAAAGTCACCTGATGTCTGCCGGGTCCACCTTCAGTCCTTCCCTGGTTTGAGAAAGTCCGCGACCATGTCTTCATAGCGGTCGGTCTGGGTGACCTGTTTCATCAACGTCGCCGGTGCAATACCAAGGATATCCGTTGGCGAAACGCCGTCTCGCAGTGCCTTCAATGTATTGTATATGGCTTGAACCGCCGCCGAAAACGGCTGATGTCCCTGCAGACAAATTCGCACGCCTCGGGATGCCAGCACATCCCGATCCATCATGTCCGGCGAACCGACACTCCCCAGAATAAGCGGTTTGCCGACTTTCGCGGCGATTTCGTCAAGATCATCCAGACTTCGCACGCCGACAAGGAAGATCGCGTCAACGCCGGCCGCTTCATAGGCCTGCGCCCGCCGAATGGCATCGGCGACATCGGTCGTGTCTGGCGCACTGGTGCGGCCGGCGATGACGAGATCCAGATCGTGCCGACCAGCCAACGCCGCTTTCATCTTGCCAACGCCTTCTTGGATCGAAAGCAGATGGGCCTTGCCGCCGGATCCGAATCCTTGCGGAAGGTCGGTGTCTTCGATCGACAGACCCGAGACGCCAGCCATCTCGAGTTCCTCGACCGTACGTTTGACGTTGAGGGCATTGCCATAACCGTGATCGGCGTCAACCATGAGCGGCAGTTCGCAAGCCCGGTTGATCCGGCGGGCCTGATCGGCGAATTCACTCAAGGTCAGAACGATCAGGTCCGGTGCGCCGAGAACCGTGAAGGAAGCGGTTGAGCCGGCAAACATCCCGATTTCGAAACCCAAGCTTTCAGCGATGCGTCCGGAAATCGGGTCGAACACGGATCCCGGATACACGCAGAGATCGCCATCAAGAACGGCGCGAAACCGTTGCCTCCGGCCGTTGAAGCGCATGGTGCCGGCCGCTTCAGCGGCGTCCGGCGGACACGCCGCCGTCAACCATGTAGACGCCGCCGGTACAGAACGCGCCATCATCGCTGGCCAGAAACAGCATCATGGATGCAACTTCCTCGGGTTGTCCGTAGCGTTGGAGCGGGGTGTACTGGGCCATCGGCTGGGTATTGCCCCGATTCGGATGCAGGGTGTCCTCCAACCGGTAAATCATGTCGGTTTCGATCGGCGATGGATTGACCGTGTTGACGCGAATTCGGTCGGGAGCACCTTCCATGGCTGCGGCTCTCATCAGACCGACGACGGCATGCTTGCTCGCGATGTAAGGCGCAAGGTTCGGCACGCCGCGAATGCCCGAAGTCGAGGATGTGACGATGATCGCACCGCCGTCACGCTCGGCGATCCGCGGCATGGTGTATTTGAGCCCTAGCCAGACTCCGCGCGTGTTTACGGCCATTACCCGATCGAAATCGTTGTCCTCCACTTGTTGAATTGGTGCGATCTTGCCTTCGATACCGGCGTTCAGCAGGCTGATGTCGACGCCTCCGAAACGCTCGACAGTCGCCGCAATATAAGCCTTGACCTGTTCGCTGTCGGTCACGTCCGCGGTCATGTAAGCAACCTTGTCCTCGCCGATAGAACGTGCGATGTCGGCCAGCGGGTCTTCGTTGAGATCGACGATCATGACCTTCGCACCTTCTGCGGCGAAGAGACGCGCCGCGGCCCGGCCAATGCCTCCAGCTCCGCCCGTAATGATCCCGACCTTGTTGTCAAGCTTGCCCATTGGTCCTGTTTCCCGGATTATTGATGATCAATAGTCAGGCCGGTTCCGGATATCTTGCAAGCCGCCTATCGGATGGAGGGCAGGGCAAGCGCCAACTATCTCCTATCTGCTTGGCAGTCGGTATTTTGTCCAATTATCGTAATGGTTTCTGCTTCATGGATACTGTGCGACCTGAGGGTCGACGCAGGTTCGCCATATATGAGGGAGCCTGCGTCGATAAAGGTTGTTGCCGACAAGTACGGTACCGAAAATCAACCATAGCTTCACAAGATTCGGGAATGTTGAAGATACAAACGAAGTGATGAGTACTATCAGGTTGAAATTATATGGACAGAGGATCCAGAGAGATAAATACGGCGAAAATTGAAATAGTAATACCGCTTATATACATAGATCCGGTTGCGAGAATTTGCCGCAAAATATTGACTCCTACTGGTCCATATGGACGACTTTCGTTCAGTATGTTGATCAAGCCGAGGTCAAGCGTATAAGCGGCATTATCATTATAGTGTCTCGGAGATATCTGTGATATTGTAACGTGGTGAACTAGCATTCAATTGAGATTATAAACGAGGTTTAAAATATGGTAGTCTTGGATGAATTTCACGAAGTTTGCAGTTCTTGATAGTGTTTCGAAAAAACCGCTTATGCACGTGGTTCCGGTGAAACGCACATGTAGCATTTGGCGTGCCATGAATAGTCGACATCGGGGACAACATCGTGTGTCACCGGAGCCACGTGCATAAGCGGTTTTAAATATTTTCTACTAAAC
Source organism: Thalassobaculaceae bacterium (assembly GCA_963422445.2). Taxonomy (GTDB): domain Bacteria; phylum Pseudomonadota; class Alphaproteobacteria; order Thalassobaculales; family Thalassobaculaceae. The sequence goes on along the minus strand of OY729512.2, from coordinate 4,002,859 downwards.
ACTAAAAACTGAAAGAGATAGGAGGATGATACACCAACGATCAGCGGATCTCCTCAGGGAATCGTATTCGAAGTGTTCATCTAAAACCAACCGGGAAAATTCTTTAAAGTTTGCAAAAATAACTACGTCTTGTTCGAGCAATACATCTGGCATTCTTACTGGGCTTGATGTGTTTGATTTCATTATCGATATTCAAATCATGAGAAATGCAGAATTTCATATTTCACTATAATGAACTGATAATGTTCTTCAAACTGCTTATGCACGTGGCTCCGGTGGCACATGATGTTGCCCCCGATGTCGAATATTCCCGGCGCGCCAAACGCTACATGTGCGTTTCACCGGAGCCACGTGCATAAGCGGTTCCTTCAAATATAACTACATTATGTAAAAAAGAGTTTTCGGCATTTTTTCTGACTCTTGTTCTAGGCTGAATCTGTTTCGGGAAACAAGGCTTGGAATGCCCGGATTAAAGAGATTCGGTTCATCTTGGGAACTGTAATTTGATTTTTCTGATCCTGAAATTTGGCAAAGTTCGGATTAATGGAGAGCACGTTATAGAATCCCGTAGATTGCTCAAGAAAAGTGCCAGGATATCAGTGCCGTCGATTTCAATGTGGTGAATGGCGGGACGATGCCAGCCGGGCCTCCCGGTGTGTCACATAGGCTGTCGAAACGAAAATGACTGCGCCGCCAATCCAGGTCCAGATTGTCGGAACCTCGCCGAACAACACGTAGCCTATCACCGCGATCAGTGGCAAGCGGACGAAATCAAGCGGTTGAATCTGGGAAATTTCGGCAAGCTTGATCGCCTGAGTGTAGAGCAGGTGTCCGACAGTCCCGGTAATTGCAAGGCAAAACAGCCAGATCCATGTCATCGGTTCGGGCCAAGTCCACACGAAGACAGCGGGTATAAGAGCCAACGGCGTCTGAAGCAATGCCATGTAAGTCACGATCGTCGCTGGTGATTCGGTTTCTGTGAGTCTCTTGACGATCAGGATCGTCAGCGCAATTGACAAGGCATTGACCAGCGCCAGCAATGCGCCGGTGGATATTTCGGTGAGTCCCGGCCGCAGCACGATCAGCATGCCGGCAAATCCAATTACCAGGGCCGTGATTCGCCGAATTCGAACGATCTCTCCAAGAATCAGGACTGCTCCGAGCGTGGCGAACAAGGGCGCGGTGAAACTCAACGCGGTTGCCTCGGCCAGCGTGATCATGGTGACCGCCGTGAATCCGGCAGCCATCCCGAAGACATTGAGGACAGCTCGCGTCGTGTAGAGCCCCAGGCGCCCAGTCTTCATAACGCCGATGCCCTGACGGGCTAGCCATGGCGTCATCAACAAGAGAGCGAGAAAATTCCGGAAGAAGACGACTTCCAATACATGCACCTGTTCCGACGAAAAACGAATGAACACGCTCATCGTCGCGAAGCATGTCATTGCACCAAGCATGCACAGCGCTGCGACAACCGGCGCCGAAATGGGACGGCTGGCCGTCAATTGCTCGGACCAGCCCTTGATTTGGCCATCTAAAGCACTGCTTCGGCGAGCAACCGCAACGCTTCCGGTGATCGAGTCCGGGCAATCAGCGTATCGACATGTCGTTGACTTGCCGCGGCTTTCCAATCCGCCAGCTTTTCGACAATGCGCTCCTTCGAACCAACCAGCGCAACTTGGTCAATTAGCTGCTGCGGCACGGCTGCCGCAGCTTCCCCGCGTTTCCCGTCAAGGAACAGATCCTGAATCTTTTGCGCTTCGGCCTCGAAGCCGATCCGTTTGGCGTAATCACAGTAGAAGTTCTTGTTCCTCGCTCCCATCCCGCCGATATAAAAGGAAACATTATCGCGCACCGGTTTACTGGCGACCTCAACATCGTTGTTTATGTTTATGTAGCACATCGGCATGACTGCAAAATCATCCATGGTCTTGCCGCTGCCAGCCTTGGCAAGACCCGCGTCGATATGGGGACCAAAGACATCGAACCGGGTTGGATCCATGTAGATCGGAATGAATCCGTCAGCAATTTCGGCCGCGGCCGCGACGCCGGCCGGGGAAATTGCACCGGTGACAATCTTCATTGAAGGATCGCCATGCAGAATGCTCTTCAGAGGGATACCGAGCCCGGTCGTACCCGTGCTCTTGTTCGGGAACTGATAATGCTCGCCATCATAGATGAGAGGATCTTTGCGTTCGAGGACTGCACGGATGATCGAGATATATTCGCGCAAACGAGTCAGGGGTTTGCCGTAGGGAACACCATGCCAGCCTTCGACCACCTGCGGTCCGGACGGCCCGAGGCCAAGAATGAATCGCCCGCCCGACAAATGCGAAAGCGTGATTGCGGTCATAGCGGTCATGGTCGGCACCCGCGTCGTCATCTGGATGATGCCGGTCCCGACCTTGATGCGTGATGTTCCGGCCAGCGCCCAAGCTGCCGGCGTCACGGCATCGTGACCCCAGGATTCCGATGTCCAGAGCGAGTCAAAACCGAGGTTCTCGGCATGTCTGACAAGATCCATGTCAAGCGTGAAATGGCCGCCGGCACCGCCGATACTCAATCCAAGTTTCATGTTCATGTTCCCCGTGATGGACGTAGCCTGACGATCCATGGCAGGCTGGAGACTCGGAGGATAGAACCGCTGCGAAAAAAATGCGACGCCTGACCGAATTCAGATCCGGTCAATGGCTTCACGAAGACGAATGGAAAGGCAGCAGACGATGAAAATCGGACTTTACATGGCAACGCAATGGCCAAGTGGCGCCGATCTCGGTCTTGAGGTCGCCAATCTTTGTGAGCAGACACGGGTTGCCCATGATAGTGGATTCTCGTCGATTTTTGTCGGTCAGCACTTTCTCTCCGATCCGTTGCAGATGATCCAGTCCGAACCGTTGATCGCCCGTCTGGCGGCCGAACGACAGGGGATGACCTTTGGAATAGCTGTGGTCCTGCTGGCTATGCAAAATCCGGTGAAGATTGCCGAATACGCGGCGTCGCTCGACTGGATTACGGGTGGCAATTATGTGCTTGGCATTGGAATTGGATACCGTCGTGAGGAGTTTGAAGCTCTCGGCGTGCCTTTCAAGGAGCGGCGTAGCCGGTTCGAGGAAGCAATTCCGCTGATTCGCCGGCTCTGGACCGAAGACAGCGTCGAGCATCGGGGCGAACATTTCACGGTCGGGGGCTTTGGCGCGAGCATTCGCCCGCGGCGCCCCGGCGGTTGCCCCATCTGGATTGGCGGCGATGCTGCGATTGCGGTTAGGCGAGCCGCCCGCCTTGGGTGTCCGTGGATTGTGCCGCCGACCATGCTTTTCGATGATGTCGCCCGTTGCCTCACAAGCTACGACAGCGCTCAGAAGGAAGCTGGCATCGTACACTCAATGGGCCGTCCGGCTATTCGGGAATGCGTTATTGGTGAAACTCGTGAAGCGGCTGTTGCGGCGGCGGGACCATCGTTGTTGGCCAAATATGAGTCTTATGCCGGATGGGGACAGAGCGAAGCGGCCGGCGGCACGCGGCTGGCCGACCGATTCGATGATTTCATGACAAACCGATTCATCGTTGGTGATGAGGCGGCCGTAGCCGACGAGATCGCCCGTTATCGTGACGTGTTCGGAATCGACCACATGTTGCTGCGTTTGCAGTGGCCGGGTTTCGACCAGCAGGGGGTACTGGCTGCAATGGAGCGGATTGGGCGGGTCGTGGCGCGGCTGAATTAGGTGATGCGCTCATAAAATTCTGTTCGCGAAAACTGGCCAGTGCTTTGGATATCGAAATATCGTTGTTAGTTGGAATCTCGGTTGTTCATCAACTGCAATCCGATCAACTATATGTTGTCGGGTTCGTGGAACTACCGGGTCGGCGGTAACATGCCACGAGCAATATCCCAAGCCATTTGTCGGAACAAAGGCGTTGCGTCCTCCCACTATCAGCCCACCCGCACATTCGGTACTGGGCCGCTCAGGCTGTCTCAACATCGGTGCGAACGAAATTCCCACCCTTGAACAGTAAGGCCAGGTTCTTTTGGCGGGCAAGCGAGTAAGCGAAGACATCACCCAGGTTGAGGCCTGCTGGATGACGGCCCTTGCCATAACGCTGGTAAGCACATCCCGCGGTGACGGCCTGCTCTGCGTTCAACGGTTAGACGCCAGTGAAGATTCGTTCAGAAACCCCAACGCTGCGGAGAAGAGGTTGTTATCGCGGCTGGCGACCGCGGCCAACTGCCCCGCCGTGCCAGCCGAAACCATCGCACCACCGGCCTCGCCGGTCCGGTCGTGGAACGGTATAGCCTCGTCTTCCCCAAGAAGGGTCGCCAAGATCGCCGAGATATCCAGCGCAATCATCTCGGTAGCCCGTATTCATCATAGAGCATCTGCTGCAAGGACAGACACAACGGTGGGGCCACGCCACTCTGGCCGACTAGGTCGTGTTGACACTAACGCAGTGCCTCGACGATGAGCGCGAAGGTGATGAAGCCGAGGAAGATGACGTCGAGCTTGTCGTAGCATGTGAAGATGCGCCGGAAGCCCTTGAGCCGTCGGAACAGCCGCTCCACCTCATTGCGGCGTTTGTACAACTGCCGGTCGTATTCCCAGGGCGCGGTACGAGTCCTGAGCGGCGGGACCACTGGCACAAACCCCAGCGCTGACGCCAACCGCCGTGTCGCGTCGCCTTCGTATGCACGGTCCAGCAGCAGGGACCGGGGTGTCTTCTGGCGCCCCAGACGTTCGAGTAGCTTGCGTCTTTCGGGCGCATCCTGGGCCTGGCTGGCAGACAGCGCGAAGGTCACGGCCGTTCGCTCATCTGCGGCAACCAGATGAACTTTGGTATTCCATCCGCCCCGCGACTTGCCGATGCATTGCGGACCGTTTTTTTCAGCGCCCCGGCGCCATCGGGATGGACCTTCACGCTGGTGCTGTCCAGCGAGACCACAGCGAGCGTCACATGCACCATCCGCTCGCGCTGCAGGTGCTCGAAGACCCGCGCGAGCACGCCGTTCTTCGACCACCGGTTCATCCGGGTGTAGACGGTGTGCCACTTGCCGAAGCGAGGCGGCAGTCCGCGCCACTTGCAGCCGTGCTCGACGACATAGAGGAAGGCATTGAGCACCTGGAGGTTGGACGCGGCGACGTTGCCGCGTTGGACCGGCAGATGCGGGGCAATGCGTTCGTACTGGACTTGGCTGAGTTCCATACCGATGACTCGCTGACGAGGGACCAGCCGACATGATAGCATCATTGAACATTAGTGTGAACACGCCCTAGACGCGAGCGCAAACGAGAGCCTGCGTCAATGTAATAGTCGAGCGAAGACTCTATGGTTGCCCGATCCGGCCAATTGTCCGCCAATTGCTCCAAGAATGGCAAGCACCCGTTCGATGGTCGCGATCTTGCGCTCGTGATCTTTCAGACTAAGGCGCTCCGCAAGTTTTTCAACCTGGTTGTCGAGGTCCGGTCTGTGCGCGAGATTGATGGCCATCGTTTCGATTCTCATTGTCATGCGATGTCGACACAATTGTAGCATTCACAGATCAGACATCCTGATCCCATCTAAAATCAGACGAACCCTGTTTTTGTGATTTGGCTGCGATTTCGTAGACGAGTCCGAGGTCGGTTCGGGGTAGATGGTCCGGGTTTCGGCGAGGTCCGTGAGGAGCGGCGCCAGCATCCGGGTTTCGGCACGGCAGGCGATCATGCGGATGATGTCGAGGACCCGGTGATCGGCAGGGCGTCGAGTTTGTCCGTTTTGCTGAGTCGCCGGCCCGGACATGTTTCGGCGTGGTGCCGCGTCGCTGTTTCAGATCGTCGATCTCGACGGTGAGGGCTTCGACGGTCTCCTTGGTGTTGCGATCGGCCCTGGTCTCGCGTCCCGCGGCTTCAACGATGCGGTTGCGCAGCCGGCCCGGGCCTCGATCCTGCGCCAGACCGGATTGACGACGGTCTGGTCGGGATCGGCGGTTCGAGGTCATGGGTGACGAGGGCATCAAGGTTGAACGCGTGGCGCATGTATTCGAAGATATTCTCCTGCGAAACGCGCAAGACCATAGCGCCGGCGAAACGCGTGCTCGACAGGGTCGGATGGGTCGCGATCAGTGGCACCTGACGGCCGGTGTCGAGACGCCGACGGATCTGCCGGGCCGTCAGCTCGGTCTTCAGGGTGACATCTTTCTCGGCCAGGCTGACGGTGATGTCATGGACGCCGGCCGACCCGTCGTCTTCCTTATGGGTCTTGTGCCAGGTGATGCAGGCGATGCCCTGACGGGCGAGAGTCCTGAACAGGGCCGGGCGTCAGCCTTCGCGATCGAAGACCAGGGTCAGCGCCGGGGCGCCGGGGTCCGGCCCCGTCAGGTCGGGCACGATATCCTCCCGGGTCGTGGCGACCGGTTTCGGATCGAGTGGCTTGTGGATGCACGGCAGCGGCTTGCCGCCGAGGGCGTTGACCCGGTATCCGACGGTGACCGGCAGACATGATGTCTGACGGGCAACAAAGTGTTCGGGCAACCGGCCCTTGCGCCCGGCACAGACCTTGACATGGCCGTCAAGCGCCAGGGTTACGGCCACCGGATCGGCCTTCAGGCCACCGCCCAGCGTTCGGCCAGCGCCATCTGCCACTGATGGGCCGTATCCGGTGATCCGGCGATCAGCCTGATCTTCTCGCGCAGGGTCTTGATCTCGGGACAGCGGTCGAGGCCGAGCAGCAGCCCCCATTCGCCGGGTGCCAGATCGCGCAGCTGTTCGGGGTTGCGGACCCGGGCCATAGTCATGAACGCCAGGACGATCAGGATCATGGTCAGGCCTTAATACCCCTTCGGCACTGGACCAGGCCGGCGGCGGTGTCGAGCTGCCCGTCCTTCAACACGGTTGGCAGAGCTGTGAGTGCCGCCATTGGAGACCGCATTCGCCGGTTCCAGGACCTGCGGTGTTGCGTCTTCAAGGGCGCCGAGACTGGCCAGCACCCGGTCCCGGCATCATGCGTGGCACGGCCCATCGGCGTTGTGCGGTCGCGGGCATTACGCGGCGCACGATCGCGGGTGGTCATGGTTCCGGCGACAGAAAGATCGGAGACGGGATCCCGGGGTGCTGCGGGCCTGGTGTCAGGCAGCGCCATGACGCCGGCGCGGCAATGCTCGTTCAAGATGGCAGACGAGAGATCGAGAGCCTTGGCCACGCCGCGCTAGTGGATTGATTCCAACGTTTGGAACCCTCTTTTTCTTGCGGCGATGATGGTATCGGGATCGGCGGTCCAGACGAAGGGCTTGGCTTCGGTGGTGTTGTGTTCGTCGATGACGTGGCGGATGGCGTCCTGGAGGTCGCGTCCGGAGCGGAAGACGCCGTATTTGAGACGGCGTCGTGTCAGCTTGGCGAAGACGCCTTCGAGCGCGTTCAGCCACGCGCTCGAGGTGGGGGTGAAATGAAAGGTCCAGCGCGGATGGCGTGCGAGCCAGCCCCGGACTTCCTTGTGCTTGTGAGTAGCGTCGTTGTCGAGGATGGCATGGACCGGGACGCCGGCGGGTATCGTGCGCGCGATGCGGTTGAGGCATCTCAGGAACTCTTGGTGGCGATGCCGACTGGCATGCTGGCCGATGACCGTGCCGTCGAGCACGTTCAGGGCGGCAAACAGCGTCGTCGTGCCGGTGCGCTTGTCATCATGTGTCATGGTGGCGCCGCGGCCTTTCTTCAGCGGCAGGCCGGGCTGTGTGCAGTCAAGTGCCTGACTGTGCGACATGTCATCGATCGACAGCACGACCGCGTGAGCCGGCGGCGTAACGGAGAGGCTGACGATGTCGGTCAGCGTCTCGAGGCAGGCGGGATCGTTCGAAAGCGTGAACGGCCGCCAGCGGTGCGGCATCAGGCCATGCGCCTTCCAGACCGCCCAGACCCTCGAAGCGGCACCCCCACGGCCTTCGCCATCGCCCGCAGCGTCCAGTGGGTCGCCGCGTGAGGCGGCGAGGTGTGGGTCAACCCGACGATCTTCGCCACCGACTCAGGAGCCGGAGGCGTCTTGCCCGGCGGGCGCGTCTTGTCCCGCAGAAGTCCGTCCACACCGTCCTCCTATAGAAGCGGTCCTGCCAGCGCCAGACACTGTTCTTCGCCTTGCCGGTCTCTCTCATGATGGCCATCCTGCCGAGCCCGTCGTCGCTCAGAAGAACGATGCGCGCCCGCCAGACATGCTTCTGCGGGCTCTTCGGGTCAGAGACAACCGTTTCAAGGCGACGCCGGTCGCCTGAAGTGAGCGTGAATGAAACACCAGGGCGCATCTTGTAGACCTCCGTGATCGACAAATCAGAAGAACATAATAACGGATATACTTGTAACGATCTATCCACTAACTCAGACTGGTGGCCAGGAACTACGCCGCGCGGGCCGCCAGCGCAGACGTCACGACCATGCGGCTGCGGCGGCCGAATAAAGCCCGCGGCGCCCTCATGCCGATACAGCTGAACGGCGCGACGGACTGTCGGAAGCGAGACGTCGAAGGCTTCAGACAACGTGGTCTGCTGGAGACGGTTGTCGACATGACAGCGCGCGATGAGCAAGGTCCGGGCCCGGATATCGTGAGCCGGATGACTGTCGACGGGTTCGAGATTGCAAAAATAGAGGATGACGCCCTCGACGGTCGTCCTAGGCCGTGTTGACGAATTCATGAAATGCTGATAATCATTCTCCATCAATGACACTTTCCGGGGACTTATCATGGCGTTACGCCTGCTCATCACGGATGCTGTCTGGTCGACACTCGAGCCGCTACTGCGTGAGAGCAAACACGCCGCCGGCGCCCCGCCACGGCTCAGCGACCGACTGGTCATCGAAGCCGTCCTCTACCAGGCGCGGACCGGAACCCCATGGCGCGACCTGCCCGACGAATTCGGCCATTGGAATGCCGTTTATCAGCGGTTTCGCCGTTGGGAGAAACGCCACCTCCGGGCGCGGCTCTGGCAACAGATACAACAGGTAGATGATGAACCACTCAAGGAAGTGTTCATCGATTCGACCATCCTGCGCGCTCATCAACACGCCGCCGGCGCGGTAAAAAAAAACGGTGGCCAAGAGGCCCAGGCTCTCGGCCGCTCCCGGGGCGGGTTCTCCACCAAGCTGCACGTGGCCTGTGCCAACGAAACAACCGGTGTGTCCGTCGTGTTGACGGGCGGCGAGCGCCATGATGGCGTGGGATGCGAGCTGCTGTGGAAGGCTTTGCCCAGCTCTCCCGCACCGGAGGCTGCGGTCATGGACAAGGCGTATGACAGCAAGGGCATTCGCCAGGCGCTGGCTGACCAGGGCGTCGAAGCCGTGATTCCCGCCCGGTCGAACCGGACTGAGACGATTCATCACGATCAAGAAAAATACAAGCGGCGCCAGCAGGTCGAGCGATTCTTCAACAAGCTCAAACAATTCCGTCGCATTGCCACACGTTATGACAAGCGCGCTCGGACGGTCCTCGCGTTTGTCCACATTGTCTCAGCATGGATTATGCTTCGATCATTCGTCAACACGCCCTAGTAAACAGAATGCCGATCGGGATCGCGTCCGGACATTGCAGAGGCAGGGTGCAGGCGAGCACGGGAAACTGCAAAATCCGTTCAAGGCATTTTATTCACTTTTGGCGCCAACTGTCAAAGACCGTACCCGGACACCCCCGAAATTCGGAAGTTGGAACCTCGGACCATCAATCCGGTCAACTCATGGGGTCAGGATGTCTGAGTATACGACGATCGTAAGTACCGAAAGGTTTTGAAGTGACTTACGGGATTGTGAAGGCGACGCTGGCCGACGAACTATACCTATCCTGTACCTGGATCTCTCATTGGTCAAGTTCCGACACCGCGATTCTATCATCTACGATTGATCGGCGCGACCGATTTGCCGTTCAGAGCCGTTCTTCGATCATTGTGTTGCGGATCGATTTCTGGAGTTTTTCGAATGCCCGGACTTCGATCTGGCGGATACGCTCGCGACTTACACCGTACTCTTGACTGAGATCTTCCAGAGTCTTCGGGTTCTCGGTCAAACGGCGTTCGGTCAGGATGTACCGTTCGCGCTCGTTGAGACATGTCATGCCCTGCGTTAGCAGGCGCCGCCGTAACGTCAGTTCCTCACTCTCGGCCAGAATCTGCTCCTGATTCTGGCTTTCATCGACAAGCCAGTCCTGCCATTCACCTTCGCCATCGACCTTAAGCGGCGCGTTGAGCGAATGATCCGGGCTCGCCAGACGCTGGTTCATGCTGACGACATCCTGCTCCGACACGTTGAGACGTTCTGCAATGGTCGTGACATTTTCCGGTGACATGTCGCCATCGTCGATGGCCTTCAACTGACCCTTCAGTTTTCGGAGATTGAAGAACAGTTTCTTCTGCGCTGCGGTTGTTCCGATCTTCACCAGAGACCAGGAATGGAGAATGTATTCTTGAATCGAGGCGCGGATCCACCACATGGCATAGGTCGCGAGACGGAAGCCACGCTCCGGATCGAAGCGCTTGACCGCCTGCATCATGCCGACATTGCCCTCTGAAATCAGTTCGGCGACGGGCAATCCGTAGCCGCGATACCCCATCGCGATCTTGGCAACCAGCCGAAGATGGCTGGTAACCAGCTTGTGCGCCGCTTCGGAATCCCCATGCTCTTTCCAGCGCCGGGCAAGCATGTACTCCTCATCCGGTTCCAGCATGGGAAACTTCCGGATATCGTGCAGATATCGGGTGAGATTTCCCTCAGCGTCAATCGGCGGTATCTGGGCGGGCGTGCGGACCATCCTGCCACTCCTAAAGTCACGAGGGTCGCGGAACGCATCATCAGCATGCGCCACATATATTAGGAAATCAGATCATCACGGTCAATATGGGCATTTTCATGATAATACCCAAGTACCATGTTGCTGACAGTGACGGGATGATTGCGGGTTCTGGTGTGGTGTTGGGTCCCTGGTTTTTATTCTTAGCGGAACCTCTTGCAAAATTCCTGTCCCCAGGGTCCGGTGAGCCCGGATCGGTCGGTTGCTTCCGGTCACCTCTGCACCTGGAGGTCGGACTCCATGGATTCGCGGTGTCTCATCAGAGATGATGAGATCAAACAGGGACCTTTATGGACATCGGGACACGCCTCTCCGGGCCACTCTCTTCGAGAGGGCCGCGAAGGGTCGGCATGCGTCGTCGGAGCCGCGCTATGGGACGGCGAGACGTATCAACGGGTCAGCCGCCAGGGCCAGGATGCCGAACATGAGATGGCAGGCGACCTTGGAATGTCCGCGGACGCGGACATGGCGCCCGCCACACTCATCCTTGAGGCGGGCGTTGGTCCTCTCGACACCGGACCGGATCCGGAACCGCACGGTCTCGGGATCGACATGGCCTATTGCACGCCGGGCCCGGGCCTCCCGGTCCCGCTCCTCCTTGAGGTCCTTGTCCCGGCGCGGATTGACATCGATGATCGGCACATGGCCAAGCCGTTCGCTCATCTGGTAGATCTCCCTGGCATCATAGGCCGCGTCCATGAGATCGTAGAGATTGGTCACACGCCCGGCGGTCATCATCGCCAGCGGGATCGCGACCTGGCTGTCATGGACGGATGCCGAGGTGAGGACGGTACTCAGCGGCACCCCGCAGTCTGCTGTGTCGATATGCAGCTTGTAACCGCACCAGGCCTCCAGGACCCCCTTGGCATTCTTCTTTGCCCCGTGATCACAGACCTTCGGCAGCTCGTCAAGCATCTCATCGAGATCCATCCCGTTCGCTTGCCGTTCGAGACGCCCAGGCTCCTTCATCCTCTCCTCGCCCTTGCGGGGCCGGCCGCGCTTGCGGTTCGGCGTCCCGGCCTTCGGCTTCGGGACCGGCGTCTCCCGGGCCTCGATGGCCGTCGAGTCCCTCGACACGTGGCCGATGAGCGCGTCGCCCAGTGTCTCTGCAACCAGAGCCGCGTGCATCCTCTCCGGAAGACGGGACTGCGAACATTCGGCAAACGCCCGCGAAAACGTCGCTTCACTCGGGATCTCCGCGACACGCGACCAGCCGCACAGCCGGCGCAACGTCGGGTCCACCTTGAGCCTGTCGATCAGGTGGCGGGTCGTCGGCAGACCCCACACCGCCTTGGCGATGAAGCCACGGGCCAGCGCCCGGCGATCCTCCCGGGGCCGACCCGGACCGGTCCACACCCCATCGACGAAGCCCTCCACCTTGACGAGATCGAGAGCTGTCACGAAACGCTTGTGCGTCTCGAGGAGAGGACCGACCGCCTCGGCCAACGCAGGGAAAAGGTCCCCTTGAAATCGGTGCCAGAGATCGGATAGGGTCGAGCCAAGGGTCATCGGGGTCACCTCCTCGGTATCTTGTTGTTGTGGAAACACAACATACCACGAGGTGGCCCCGAAACCCAGGCCCTCGACAACAAAATCAGCCTCGACAAGGCAAAAAACCGGTCGGGCCGGCAATTTTGCAAGAAGCTCAGCGTTATAGAATCACAGATCTACGGGTGGTGCTCTCGTGTGACGGGAGCGGCGGCTGGAGTTTTCCGGATCGACGGCCATGGCAGGTTTGTATCAGACGCTGATCGCGCTGATGCCGCCGCACGATGTCTGGATCGAGAGATCTGGGCGGCAGTGCGTTGATGATGTGCAAGCCACTGGCCCGGCACTATCGCTTCGACTCCACGGAAGCTGGCCCTGTCGCGTTTCTAGATCGGCTCAAGCAGCTGCCCTGTCAGGTGATGATCTCGCGTCATCCCTCGGCGCTGTATGACGCGATGCTGGCCGGCTGGCGCTGCAGGTGGTCACCACCCAGGGCTTGTTGCGGACCAAGGTCGTATGGTTCACCTTCGCGCCCGACCGGGTCCACTGGGCGCGCTGCGCGGGCCGGACCTTCACCGACCGCCAGCGCATCAAGCGCAGGGCGGTCAACCGGGGTTGGCGCTCCGCGGCGCTGCCGCCAGGCGAACGTCTTGCGATGCTATCCGCCATGATGGCTGTCGAGGCCGAGACGCCGTAATGGACTGGACGGAGGATCTCGCCGCCTATGCCGAGGCCTTCGGGGCCCGGGGTCTCTCCCATCCGGGACATCCACGGTCATCGAGGACCGGGGCCGGGGGTTGTTGCGCCTGGCCACGGCACTCGTCAAGACGATTGCGGCGCTTGGTCCGGACAAGACCGCGCTCGAGCGAGAGACTGTGGCCCTGCAGGACCGCATCGCCGCGCTTGAACGCAATGCGACGCTCGCAGCACCGCCAGCAACCAGCCGCTGTTCAGCGATGGCCTGAACAAGAAAACCACAACACCGAAGCGCGTCCGGAGCCAGGGCGGACCGTTAGCGAAGCCGAGATCACGACCCGACCGCCTGCGCCGGGTGTGGCGATACGCTGACGGACCGACCGTCACGGCACATCGGTCTGCCGGCAGTTCTTCGAACGGGCCCGAACCGCAACCACTTGAGATCACCGAACACCGCGCCCATCGCTGCCTCTGCGGCGCCTACGGCGCCGTGACCGGCGTGGTCTTCCCGACAGGCGTGACCGTCCCGGTCCAGTACGGGCCACGCATCACCGCGTGGGTGAGCGATCTGCTGCATGTCCAGGCCAGGCCCTAGTGGATTGATCCCAACGTTTGGACCCCTCTTTTTCTTGCGGCGATGATGGTATCGGGATCGGCGGTCCAGACGAAGGGCTTGGCTTCTGTGGTGTTGTGTTCGTCGATGACGCGGCGGATGGCGTCCTGGAGGTCGTGTCCGCTTGGCGAAGACGCCTTCGACCGCGTTCAGCCACGCGCTCGAGGTGGGGGTGACGTGGAAGGTCCAGCGCGGATGGCGTGCGAGCCAGACTTGGACTTCCTTGTGCTTGTGAGTAGCGTCGTTGTCGAGGATGGCATGGACCGGGACGCCGGCGGGTATCGTGCGCGCGATGCGGTTGAGGCATCTCGGGAACTCCTGGTGGCGATGCCGGCTGGCATGCTGGCCGATGACCGTGCCGTCGAGCACGGTCAGGGCGGCGAACAGCGTCGTCGTGCCGTTGCGCCTGGAATCATGTGTCATGGTGGCGCCGCGGCCTTTCTTCAGCGGCAGGCCGGGCTGTGTGCGGTCAAGTGCCTGAATTTGCGACTTTTCATCGATCGACAGCACGACCGCGTGAACCGGCGGCGCAACGGAGAGGCCGACGATGTCGGTCAGCGTCTCGAGGCAGGCGGGATCGTTCGAAACCGTGAACGGCCGCCAGCGGTGCGGCATCAGGCCATGCGCCTTCCAGACCGCCCAGACCCTCGAAGCGGCACCCCCCACAGCCTTCGCCATCGCCCGCAGCGTCCAGTGGGTCGCCGCGTGAGGCGGCGAGGTGTGGATCAACCCGACGATCTTCGCCACCTGCTCAGGAGCTAGAGGCGTCTTGTCCCGCAGAAGTCCGTCCACCCCTTCGTCCATAGAAGCGGTCCTGCCAGCGCCAGACACTGTTCTTCGCCTTGCCGGTCTCTCTCATGATGGCCATCGTGCCGAGCCCGTCGTCGCTCAGAAGAACGATGCGCGCCCGCCAGACGTGCGTCTGCGGGCTCTTCGGGTCCGAGACAACCGTTTCAAGGCGATGCCGGTCGCCCGAAGTGAGCGTGAATGAAACACCAGGGCGCATCTTGCAGACCTCCGTGATCGACAAATCAGAAGAACACAATAACGGATATATCTGTAACGATTAATCCACTAGAAGAGACTAGCTGACCTGATGAGCGACCGGTTCGCCGTGCCGATTTCCACAACCACGATCGCCGCCATGAGCCGGCGCACCGCACAGCGATTCGAGGACATCGTCGACCGGATCGCCGACCGGATCCGGACCGTGGCCCGGTCAGACACCTCGACGAATCCGGAGTCCGCATCGAAGGTCGCACCCGTTGGCTCCACGTGCTGCGCACCCCGTTCCTGACCGTCCTGGGCATCAGCGCCGGACACGGCGATGTCAACCGGGACGTCACAGGCATCCTCGTTCATGACGATGCCGCCAGTGACTTTACCCTCGAAGGCGTGCGTCACACGGCCTGCAACGCCGATCACCGGCGCGACCTCCGGGCCCTGATCGACATCGGGAAGGAATACGGGGCCCGCAGCATGCACCGCCTCCTCGAACGCGCCCGCAGCACCGCGCATATCGCAGGCGAGACCAGCCGGGACGGGCCCAAGTCCCGGGTCGATCTCATCGTCAAAGCCCGTGATCGCATTCCCGACCGGGCCATCGCTTTCCACGACGCGCAGCCGCCGCTCCAGAGCGGCAAACGCGGACGAAAAACGCCGCGTCGGGCACACCCTCCACCCTCCGTCTCCAGACACACAAGGACGGAGGCCTGCGATGTCTCACCGACTTGCGAACGCCCTTCACGGACAATGTCGCTGAGCAAGATCTGCGAAAGATGAAGCTGCGTCAGAAGATCTCCGACGGCTTCCGCTCCGAACAGAGTGCCCGCGACCTCGCCACCCTGCGCGCCGTCATTGCCACAGCCCGCAAGCAGGGCTGGACGATCCTCGAAACCCTGGCACACTCCGACCCGATGCAGTTGATCTCCAGACTGCCGCTCTGAAACCCCATCCCGGACACCGAAATCCCTCGCACGGACAGAGCCGATGCGTGCCGCCGCTGGCGTTGATCACCATAAAACCACGCGCCGCGAACCAGGTCGCCGGGTGCAGACCCTCGTAATCAGACCTGGACAGTTACTTTTCATGATAATAATTTCAGGCATTCGCAAATACCGAAATCACATTGCGCATTTGCTCGGGCGGATCCGCCGTGAACGAAATCGAATCGCCGGATCCCGGATGTGTGAACGTGAGTGTATTCGCGTGGAGCGCCTGACGCCCGAGAGTCGCGACCGCGATCAGCTCTTCGGCCGTCGCGCCTTTTCGCTTTCCGCCACTGCCGTACATCGGATCGCCTACGACAGGATGGCCGATATGCGTCATATGGACGCGGATCTGGTGTGTGCGGCCGGATTCGAGACGACATTCCACCAGACTGGAAATGTCGCGGAACCGTTCGATCAGCCGAAACCTCGTAGCCGCCGCCTTTCCGCCCCGTGCCGTGACCGCCATTTTCAGGGGATTGTGACGGCTTCGGCCGATTGCGCCCTCAATACGACCTTCTATGCGGTCGGGCACACCCCAGACCAAGGCCAGATAACTTCGTTTGACAGTGCGTGCTGCGAACTGGTGCGCGAGAGCATGATGCGTCTCGTCGTTCTTGGCAGCAACAATCAGGCCGGTCGTGTCCTTGTCGAGGCGATGTACGATGCCGGGCCGACGTACACCACCAATACCGGACAAGCTGTCGCCACAGTGTGACAACAGAGCGTTGACCAGTGTTCCGTCCGGTGCGCCTGGGGCAGGGTGAACGACCAAACCCGGCGGCTTGTCGATGACGATCAGATCATCGTCTTCATAAACGATATCAAGCTGTATGGATTCTGGCTTCGGCGTTGCCGGCACCAGGGCTGGAACTTCGATCACATAAAGCCCGTTCGATTTGACCGTCGCGGCCGGGTTGGTTACGGTCGCACCATCGACAAAAACACGCTCTTTCTGGATCAAATCCTTGATGCGGCTTCGTGACAGATCGGGTCCATCGGATTTCGCTGCGACCTGGCTGGCAAGCCAACGGTCAAGACGATCGGAAGGAGCTTGGGCACCTGAGCGAAACCGCAGAACAATGCCATCGTGAGAGGCCATGCCGGACAACATAAACCAAACTGTTCGCAAGCTGAATATCGGTGACCCCGGCGTTCAAAGATTTCTGATTGTTCTGGTTATCGTGATGGGCATTCTGATTGTTGCCGGAACAATGGTCGTCGGCGTTACCATTGTGAACCGGATGACCGGAAACTACGCCAGCCGTGATTCCGCAATATCCTGGACTGCTCCCGTTGCCTTGCCGGGCGATGCCGAGGTCGTTTCGGTTTCCGCCGATAGTGGTCATCTGTATCTTCATCTCAAAACGGCTCACGGGGTCTCGACAATCCTTGTCCTTGACGGTTTCACTGGACAACAACTTGGAACCGTGTTGCCCCGAACTCTGGAAAAACCCCGATGACGACGCGTCCTCATGTCCGACAGGTAAACCTCGCCAGTGACAACACTGCTGGCGCCGCGCCTGAAGTCATGGCGGCGTTGGCTGAAGCTGCAGGGGTCTCCGCGATGCCTTACGGTGACGACGTCTATACCCGGCGCCTGACAGAGGTTGCGTCGTCAGTGTTTGAGCGTGATGTCGTGATTCATCCGGTCGCCACCGGAACGGCAGCCAATGCCCTCGCGCTCGCGACGGTTTCTCCGCCTTACGGTGTCGTGTTCTGCCATGAAGCAGCGCATATCGAAGAAGATGAGTGCGCCGCCCCGGAGTTTTACATGGGCGGCGGCAAACTCTCTTTGCTTGATGGTAACGCTGCACGTATCACGGCGACCGACCTTCGGGAACGGCTGACAGTCGATTCGCCCGCCCCGCCGGTTCATCATGCGCAGCCGGCAGCGGTCAGTATTACGCAGGCCAGTGAAGTTGGCGCGGTTTATTCAGTAAATGAACTCGGCGCAATCGCGGACGTTTGCCATGAGCATGGATTGGTCTTGCAAATGGATGGCGCGCGGCTTGCAAATGCGATTGCGGCATTAGGGGTGACACCGGCAGAGGCAACATGGAAGGCGGGAGTCGATGTGTTGTCCCTGGGGGCAACCAAGAACGGGGCATTAGCTGCGGAGGCTGTGGTTTTTTTTGCTCCGGACATGGCGGGCGATTTCGAATTTCGTCGCAAACGCGGCGGGCACCTGTTTTCCAAGATGCGGGTGCTTTCGGCCCAACTCGCAGCTTATCTCGAAGACGGGCTTTGGCTCAGACTGGCTGCCCACGCCAATCGCATGGCCGGGACACTGGCCGATGGCCTTTCGAGGTTTCCCGGTGTCACGATCGGTGTTCCGGTGCAAACCAACATGATTTTTCTGACCATGCCGGAAGGGATGGCCGCGAGCCTTCGCGATTCAGGGTGCGATTTCTACAGCTGGGGTGCCGCCGACGGCATACTTTCGGCCCGCCTGGTAGCGAGTTTCAGCACGACGCCGGACGATGTCGCGCATTTTCTTGCCGCCGCAGAGGCTCACGCATCGTGATGATGTCTGTGATTCTAGCAACGGCGGCAACGAACGACGTCGAAAATCTCGTCCCAGTCCCCGTCTTCCGCGCAATAGTCGAGTAGGCACCGGAGTGCCTTATCACGGCTTTCAAGGTCATGTTTCTTGGCCGCATCATCCAGCATTGCAAGTGCGTCTTCCTGTACTTCGAAGGTCGTTTGTACCTTCTCGCCCGCCATTGATCGTCTCCCGGGTCCAAGGGTCATATCGGGCGGCAGTTTGCTGAACTGATCCGGACATGGTCAAGTACCGAATCGCCGATATTGCGCCATGGACGGATTGTATGGAGGTCATGGAATGACGGCAGGTTTGATTGAGGATAATTTCGACCCGGATGCTCCGGTTCCGCTTGATGGAATTCGCGTGATCGATCTCTCGCGTCTGGTCGCAGGAAACATGGTCACCCATGTGCTGGCGGATTACGGCGCCGAGGTAATCAAGATTGAACGGCCCGGTACGGGTGATGATCTGCGGAACTGGACGACTGATGGTGTCAGCACGCACTGGAAAGTCTATTGCCGCAACAAGAAGAGCGTTTCACTGGATCTCCGCAAGAACCAGGGACGTGATATTTTGCTGCAGCTCGCCGAAACCGCCCATATCCTCGTCGAAAATTTCAAACCCGGTACGATCGAACGTTGGGGAATCGGACCGGAAGCGTTGCAGGCTCGCAATCCGGCTTTGACGGTTGTCCGAGTGTCCGGTTGGGGACAGACCGGCCCCTGGAGTCACAAGCCCGGCTTTGGCAGTCTGGTAGAAGCTATGTCGGGATTTGCGGCAATGAACGGCTATGGCGACCGGCCGCCCGTGCTTCCGCCGTTGGCTATGGCTGACATGATCGCTGGTCTTTACGGCGCGTTCGCGATCATGGTCGCGGTCCGGGAAACCGAACGCAAGGGCATGGCCGGGCAGGTCATCGACCTGTCATTGTTCGAGCCGATCTTGTCGGTGTTGGGACCAGTGGCGGCGAATTATTCGATTTCGAGGGCTGTGCCGCCGCGCACAGGCAGTACGTCGACGACCACGGCGCCACGCAATGTCTATCGCTGTAAGGACGGCAAGTTCGTCGCGCTTTCCGCTTCAATGCAGGCTATGTACGAACGCCTGATGCATGCAATAGGCCATCCTGAACTGATCACCGACCCGCGGTTCAGGACCAATACCGACCGTCTGGCCAACAACGATATTCTCGATCCCATCGTCGAGGACTTCATGGCCGCCAGAACCCAGGAGGAGTGCCTGGCTGTTTTCGATGCGGCCGATGTGACGGTTGGCGCGGTTGCCGATATCGAGCAATTGATGACGCATCCCTATGTTTGTGAACGCGGTTCCCTGGTCAGTTTGCCGGACGACGAGACCGGCCGGCTGCCAATGCACGCCGGGGTACCACGGTTGT
This sequence comes from Thalassobaculaceae bacterium, assembly GCA_963422445.2. Classification (GTDB taxonomy): domain Bacteria; phylum Pseudomonadota; class Alphaproteobacteria; order Thalassobaculales; family Thalassobaculaceae. Next base: position 3,983,345 of record OY729512.2, on the reverse strand, counting down.
CGGGCACGCCGGCGCGGATGCGGACTCCGGCGCCCGCGATCGGGCAGCACAATATGGAAATACTGGGCGGATTGGGTTTCTCCGCCGACGACTTGAACGACCTCAAGGACGAAGGAGTAATCTGATGACGGTGAACGGGCAGGCTATGCCGTTATGGCGTTCAATGCTCTATGTGCCGGCGACAAGCGAGCGTTTCGTCGCCAAGGCGCACGAGCGTGGCGCCGATGCGATCAAGGTCGATCTCGAAGATGCCGTGGCGCCAGACGAAAAGCCGCGGGCGCGGGCATTGGTGCGCGAGGTCGCGCGCTCAGTCGGGCAGGCTGGCGCAGATGTCCTGGTACGAATCAATCGGCCGATGCGGATGACCGTAGCCGATCTCGAGGCGAGCGTATGGCCGGAAGTCTGCAGTCTCGTTCTACCCAAGGTCGAATCGGCTGATCATGTCAACCTGATCTGCGAAATGATCGACGAACTTGAGGATGAGCGAGGCATGGCTCGCGGTCATACCCGCCTGATGATCCTTATCGAAACCCCGAAGGGCTACAGCAATGTCAGGGCCATTGCGCACAGTACGCCTCGTCTTGCGGCGCTGGCGCTTGGCCAGGAGGATTTTTCCGCTGAAATGGGGATGGTCGAACCCGAAGGCCTGTCGTTGCTCAGCTTTTACCAGAGCGTCCAGGTTGCAGCGCGCGAGGCCGGTGTGATGCCGGTCGGATATCCCGGCTCGATCGCGGAATTCACCGATCTTGACCTGTTTCGTTCGAACGTGGTTCTGGCCCGTCGCCTGGGATTTGACGGCGGCGCCTGTATCCATCCGAAACAGGTACCCATTCTGAACGAAGCATTCACGCCGAGTGATACCGAGATTGCACGGGCCGAAGCCATGGTTGCGGCTTACGATGCCGCCATGGAAGCAGGAGACGGAGCGGTCGCCTTCGAAGGCAAGATGATCGATGTTCCGGTAGTTGCCCGGGCAAGCAGGATCCTTTCGATTCGTGACCGGATTGCGGCAAAGACAGCGAGGTGACCAAAGTAATGGCCGTGGGCTCGTCTCATGCGGGATCAGCAAGGACTCCGGCATCCCGCAGTCCGGCAATCTCGCTGTCCTGGAAGCCCCAGGCGGAGAGAACCTCATCGTTGTGTTCTCCGGGCCGGGCTGGTGGAGACTGGATCGCTGGCGGGGTTCGACTAAACCGTGGTGCGGGTGCAGGCTCGATATTGCCGTCAGACGACAAGAACACATCCCGTTCCCGAGTATGCGGGTGATCAAGAACCTCTTCAAGGTTCATTACCGGTGCAAAACAGATGTCGAGTTGTCCCATAAGTTCGGTCCATTCCGCGCGGCTCCGCGTCCGGAAGATATCGCGCAGCCGACGTTTCTGTTCGGGCCAGGCCGCCTGATCCCATTGCCGGTCCCAAAGCGGGTCGATGAGTTCAAGGGTATCACGTAGCAGTTTATAGAACTGGGGTTCTATCGAGCCGATACATATCCACTCACCGTCGGCGCACTGATAGGTGCAGTAAAACGGAGCGCCACCGTCGAGCCAATTTTCGCCGCGCGGACGATTCCAGGATCCAGAGTTGCGTGACATGAAGATACCCGCCATGAGGAGCGCCGAACCTTCAAGCATTGATGCATCGATCACTTGACCCTGACCGGATCCGCGAGCTTCCAGAAGACCGCAGACCATCCCGAACGCCAGCATCATCCCACCACCGCCGAAGTCACCGATCAGGTTCAGAGGCGGGACCGGGCCGCGTTCCTGATCTCCGATCGATGCGAGTGCGCCTGAAAGGGCAATGTAGTTGATATCATGACCGGCGACGGACGCGAGCGGTCCGGACTGGCCCCAACCGGTCATCCGTCCATAGACCAAGGCAGGATTCCGTGACAGGCAGAGGTCGGGCCCAAGGCCAAGTCGTTCCATGACACCGGGGCGAAATCCTTCGACAAGTCCGTCGGCCTGGTCGATCAATCGCAGCGTTGTTTCGGACCCGGCTTCTGTCTTGATATCGATCGCGATCGATTTGCGGCCCCGGTTAAGAACCGCGGCCCGGTTGGTTCCACCGACCTTGTTGCCGCCAGGGCGGTCAATGCGAATAACTTCGGCACCCATGTCGGACAGCAGCATGCAGCAATGCGGGGCAGGGCCGATTCCCACCATTTCGACGATCTTGATTCCTTTCAACGGACCCATCTCTGATCTTCCTCCGTGTTGCCGGTGTTGTCATCATTCCCCGTGGACCGTCCTTGATAGTCGCGTTATGCAGGGGCGCAATCAACTCTGGCGACACCAAGGGTAGGACATGACCGAGTCGACCGCCGTTTACAACCACCCCGGAATCTATGCTGCAAAGACACCCGATCGTCCGGCCGTGATCATGGGAGGCTCCGGGATTCAGATTACATTTTCCGAATTCGAGGCGATTTCCAATCGGTTTGCGCAGTTGTTGAGAAGGTCCGGAGCGCGGCACGGCGCCCGGATCGCGATCTTTCTGGAAAACCATCCCCTCTATCTCTCGCTCGTCTGGGGCGGCATTCGAGCCGGCCTGCGGGTTGCTACGGTTGCCACGCATCTTGCTCCGGACGAAGTCGATTACATCCTTGAGGATTGCGGCGCCCGTATTCTCGTAACGTCCCCGGTTCTGGGGGATACCGCTACCCGTTTGCGCATGTTCGGAATTTCAGCGAACGGCCGTTTCATGGCAGGTGGAGCCTTGCCGGGATTTATTGCCCTCGAAAAGGAACTGGACTCCGTGCCGGCGCATCCGATCGACGATCAGGCGGAGGGAGTCGAAATGCTGTATTCCTCCGGCACGACGGGGCGGCCAAAGGGCGTCGTGAAGGCTTTCCCGGATGTACCGTTCGGGATTGCGCCACCGGGTCATCGACTGATGGCCGGGATATTCGGATTTGACGAGAGCACCGTCTACCTCTCGCCGGCCCCGCTTTATCACGCGGCACCGTTGCTGTTTTCACTGCGCAGCCTGAGATTTGGCGCGACGATCGTCGTCATGGAGAAGTTCGATGCTGAATCGGCTCTGCGTCTGATCGAACGTCACAAGGTTACGCAAAGCCAGTGGGTGCCGACGATGTTTGTTCGAATGTTGCGTTTGCCGGACGAACTGCGGAGCGATTTCGACCTGTCCAGTCTGACCTGCGTGATCCATGCGGCGGCGCCGTGTCCGGTCGACGTCAAGCGTCGGATGATCGACTGGTTCGGCAAGATCCTCGTCGAGTATTACGGCGGGTCCGAAGGCAATGGGCTGACTGTCATCGACAGCACCGAATGGCTTGCCCATCCCGGTTCGGTCGGACGCGCCGCGATCGGTACAGTCCATGTCTGCGGGGATGACGGCGAGCCGTTACCGGTCAACCGGGAAGGGGTGGTTTATTTTGCGGATGGCCCGGAATTCGAGTATCACAACGATTTGCAGAAGACTGCTGGTTCGCGAAACCGCCATGGCTGGAGTACACTCGGAGACATCGGTTACCTTGATGGCGATGGCTATCTGTATCTGACTGATCGCAAGGCCAACATGATCATCTCTGGCGGTGTGAACATTTATCCGCAGGAAGCGGAAAATCTACTCGTGACCCATCCGGCCGTCCTTGATGTTGCGGTCATCGGCGTGCCGGATCCGGAATACGGGGAGCAGGTGAAGGCGATTGTCCAGCCTGTTGACATGGCGATGGCGGGCAAGGAGTTCGAGGCCGAACTAGTTGCTTACTGCCGCGAGCGCCTCAGTCACGTCAAATGCCCCCGCTCGGTTGATTTCAGTGAATCGCTGCCACGTCAAGAGAATGGCAAACTTTACAAACGCCTGCTCCGGGATCTGTATTGGTAAGGTCATCGCGCACGGTTGTCGAGATGTCATTGATCAGAATGTATTGGAACATATTTTCTACATCAGAGACATATAGTCCGATCTCATATGCTTTCCGCTATTCATCGACGTACCGATGAGAGTGGAGCTGATTCAAAGCAATTTTGATTTCGTAATGGCGCGTGAAGACGATCCACCAATAAATCCTGGTGCTGTAATCGTCATGATTGACTGTCCGGGCTTTGATACCCGAAATCGAGACGTCTTCGGTGAAGCTTTGACTGTCTGTGGAGAACTGTCATTCCACTGATCGAGCACTGTTCGCAGCTTTTCCGGTGCATTGTTCTTAAGCATGGATACCTCAAAAGAAAAAAGCCGTAGTGATGCATTTCTGCAAGTTTATCGGTAAAATATCCTACAATACGCAGACTGCATTTCCTTTCTGCGACAAGTCGGGAGGTTCAGAAGCGAGTCGGGAAATCGAAGGATGAGGCAAGATACCGATGTCATGCGGATAATCTGTGGATGAATGACATGCTGTCGGTGGAAGGCCAGGTAATCGTTTATCAGATGGCAGCTTTCATGACTTCATGCTCTTGTTACTCGCCGGGCATTGCGCTTGCGGTCATGGATATCAAGATATCGTTTACGCAAACGAATCGAGGCTGGGGTCACCTCGACAAGTTCGTCCTCGCCTATATAGGCAATCGCTTTTTCCAGTGTCATGCGGATGGGTGATGTCAGATCGATTGCATCGTCCTTGCCGGCGGCCCGGAAATTTGTCAACTGCTTGACCTTGAGCGGATTGACATCAAGATCGGTGTTTCGATTGTGCTCACCGATGATCATCCCAGGATAGACCTCGTCGCCAGCTGAAATCATCATTTGACCGCGATCTTCCAGATTGAACAAGGTATATCCGGAAGCACGCCCGCGTTCGAGTGAAATGAGAACACCGGTGCGACGTGTCGGAACCGGCCCCTTGTGCGACACATAGGAATGGAATACCCGGCTCATGACGCCGGTCCCTCGTGTCTGTGTCATGAATTCCCCGTGATATCCGATAAGGCCGCGCGAGGGACAATGAAACAGCAGGCGCTGTTTCCCGGCACCGGAATTTCGCATGTCCAAGAGTTCGCCGCGACGCTCGGAAAGGGATTCGACAACCGGACCGGTGAATGTCTCATCGACGTCGATCACGACTTCCTCGACAGGTTCAAGTCGTTCTCCGGTGGCGGGATCGGTCCGGAACAGGACGCGGGGGCGGCTGATTGCCATTTCGTAACCGTCCCGGCGCATCTGCTCGATCAGTACGGCGAGCTGCAATTCGCCCCGCCCCGACACTTCGAACGCATCGTTGCCGGGAGTTTCCGTGACTTGAATCGCCACATTGGCCTCGGCTTCCCGAAACAGCCGATCCCGCAGCATGCGTGACGTCAATTTGTTGCCATCCCGCCCAGCTAGCGGACTGTCATTGATTGATAAGGCAACCGCGATCGTCGTGGGATCGATCGGTTGCGATTCAAGCGCTTGCTCGACAACAGGATCGGCAATAGTATCCGCGACCGTTGCTTTCACGGGACCGGCCAGCGCGATGATATCGCCAGCCTCGGCCTCGTCGAGCGCCGTTCGCTCAAGTCCCCGGAATGCCAGAACCTTGGTGATGCGCGACGTCTCGAGGACGGCACCAGTTCGTGACAAGGCCCGCATCTGCATATTCGGGCGAACAACACCGGATTCGATACGGCCGGTCAGGAGCCGGCCAAGATACGGGTCTGCTTCAAGGATCGTGACGAGCATCCGGAACGGTTGCGTGTCGTCAACATCTGGGTCTGCAACGTGACTGACGATCTGTTCGAACAAGGGGGACATATCGCGGCCGGCGCCATCCGGATTATCCGACGCCCAGCCCTGTTTGGCTGATGCGAACAATGTTGGAAAATCAAGCTGTTCTTCCGTCGCGCCGAGATTCGAAAACAGGTCAAACATTTCGTTCTGTACGGCGTAGGCCCGCTGATCCGGCTTGTCGACCTTGTTGACGACGACGATTGGCCGCAGTCCTGCTGTCAGCGCCTTGGAGAGAACGAACTTGGTTTGCGGCATCGGGCCTTCCGACGCATCGACGAGGACCAACACCCCGTCAACCATCGACAGGATGCGTTCCACTTCTCCGCCAAAATCGGCATGACCGGGCGTATCGACAATGTTGATGCGGATGTCACGCCAGACGACCGACGTGCATTTTGCAAGAATCGTAATTCCGCGTTCACGCTCCAGATCGTTTGAATCAAGGGCGCGTTCTGCTATTCTCTGATTGTCGCGAAGTGTTCCAGACTGCCGCAGCAGGACATCCACCAGCGTTGTCTTACCGTGATCGACATGCGCAATGATCGCAACGTTGCGGAGATCCATGAAACACCCGGAGTACAGTAATGATGTGCCGCACAATAACGCCGAGCGATAGGGGATCAAGTCATCTTGTATCGCGGATCGCCTTACCCCTGCATTAGTGATACCGCAGTACTCATATAGCGTCCGAGGAGGAAAAGCATGGCATCCCTATCACCTGAATCTGTCGAAGCCTACCATGCTCATGTCTATTTCGACGCGGAGACAGCGGGGCAGGCCCGCACCCTGCGTGAAGAAATCGAGGCGAGATTCGATATTCGAATGGGACGGTTTCACGAAAAACCGGTCGGGCCGCATCCGTGCTGGAGTTATCAGGTTGCATTCGACAGCCCGCTGTTCGGGGACATCGTTTCCTGGCTGAGCCTGAATCGTCGTGGATTGACCGTCTTTGTCCATGCTTGCACCGGCAACGATATGCGTGATCATGTTAACCATGTGTGTTGGCTGGGCGAATCCTGCGCGCTCAATCTTGATATTTTTCGGGAAGCCTGAAGAGGACTGTCTCAGCAATCACCATTTCGTGTTGCGGCGAGTGGAAATGGCGAATCGTTCATGTTGCCGTAACGGTCGCCCAATCAACAGAAGGGGTGATCGGACAGGAAATGACATAGGCGAGGATCCATCATCCTGAAGCCTCGCGACTCGACCGGACGGCTGAGTTAGATGGTGACAGCTTGGCTGTCAAGGTTGTTCATACGATCAACACTGTGATCCCACGCTGTAAATGGCGAGTCCATGACAAGAGTTTGACGACATGCTTGCCAAAAGATAGAAAAGCTCGTTTGCGGAGCAAATTGTGAAAATGACTTAGCTGTGTGTTGTCAAAGTGCCGGACTGCGCTCAAATTTTGCATGGGATCGCCGTGTCGTAGTGGCCGGATCGATGTGAGCAAGAGCAGCCTTGACGTGCCTGTCAATGGTGAGGACCGCCGGTTCGACAACGACGGCACCAGCTGGTGGACTCTAAACGTATGGTTGAAACAGCGTAACGTCAAGCGTGTCGTTCCAGAGGCGACAGGCCGCTTCCACCGGAGCGTCCACCAGTTCCTGAATGATCGTGATTATACTGTGATCGTGGTCAACCCGTTGCAGGCCCGCCGCTTCGCCGAGGCCATGGTTCATCTTGAGAAGACCAACCGTATCGATGCCAGGATGCTGGTGGCGTTCGGCCAGGCGTTTCCGGCCTTCGTGGCCGTGACGCTGCGCACGGCGTTCCTGAACCGTCCGGAGGATCTGTTGATGGTTCGTGCGCACTGTGTCGCGATGCGCGCATCGCTGAACCAGACGGCCGGCGCGATCGTCGAAGGCCGTGCGATCAAGAAGACCAGGGCGGTCGCGGCCGCGTTGGACAGCGAGGTCGAGGGGGTGATGCCGACATCAAGACCCTGATCATGGACAACGAGTCCTCCGCGGAGAGCTGGCGGATCCTGCGCTCGTTCCCCGGCATCGGGGTCGTCAATGCCGCCGCGATGATCTGCTGGATGCCGGAACGCGGCAGCCGTCAGGTGGCGCCCTTTGTCCGTGATAGTGGTTAAAAATGGCGGATCCCGCCATATCCGCGGCGGCCGCGCAACCTCCTGTACATGGCAACCATGACAGCATCGCGCCACAATCCTGACCTCAAGACCTTGTATGACCACCTGACAGCGGCCAGGATACACCACAAGGTCGCGATCGTCGCGGTGATGCGCAAGCTCATCATCCGCGCCAATGTCTTGCTGCGCCAGGGTCGGCGTTGGTCATCCGAAGCGCCGGACATCGCGTCACGATCGGCCAGCGGACAGAACAGGCGGGCGGCGCCCGATGCTGATGTGGTATGACAAGCGGCGTCCCGGCATCGTAGCCCGGACCGATCACCCGGCAGCGCGTCATCGTTTCTGCTTCGGATCGGATGTGGGAAACCCGGTAGATAATCCGTGAACAGTTTTCACCCGATCCGCCGAAAATGCTTGCGCCAAATCATGGATGCTCGAGTGCCGCGGCGTCGCGGTTGGTGTCGACCGAGCGCAGGGACGGCAGCTTGCGCATCATCAACGCCCCGCCCCGGATGACTCTCGATGCTGACATCGTGCGGCGGCATCGGCGCAATCGGCGTCTGACACAAACCCGCCGTCGCCGTTGATCCGAAAGACCTCAGCCGCCGATCCCATCACACGAGAGCGCTACCCATAGATCGACGATTCTATAAACGTCAAGAATAAAAAACAGAGACTCGACGACACCACGCCAGTACCCACAACCGTCCCGCCACCGTCAACAACGTCGTGTCTGGGCAGTTAGGATTCAGACTTTCAACAGGCCCAAAAATGTCAACTTGGGTTGAAACGCTGGTTCGGAAGTGCAACCGGCTTGAGTATATACTGACGGGCTCAGATGTCGTGTGAAACGCGCAACACCTTCAGGACAAGACCTTTAACCTGCGTCAGGCTTAACAGAAACCCGACCGGCAAAGGATGTATGTCAATGGCTGGGGCGAGCTTTGATCAGCTTCCATTATTACAACGATTGGAACGCACATGATTTCGTTGCAGGCAGGTTCAACTGCCGTATTCCAGTATAGCGGTTGAACGGAAATTCGATTGTCTTGCCGAACATGAGAACAGAAGGATAGGGTAGGGTAATATCGCGAAATCAGACACATCAGGATCGGCTTTGGGATTTCTAAAGACCTTCGTATGGCTGACCGTATGCTATTGCGTATTGGTTGGATGCCTCTACCTGTTACAGCGGCGTATCCTGTATCTGCCCAGTTCCGGCACACCGAATCAGATTATCGCCGGCGTGCCGGAAATGCGGGATGTCCAACTCGTGACCGAAGACGGATTGTCGTTGCGGTCCTGGTACCATCCGGCGGCCAGCAACCGCCCGACATTCGTCTATTTTCAGGGCAATGCAGCGAGTATTGCCGAACGGGCATACAAGGCAAGACTCTGGATCGATCGAGGGTACGGGGTGTTGCTCGTCGGGTATCGCGGGTATGGCGGTAATTCCGGATCGCCGACCGAAACCGGTCTCTACTCAGATGGCCGGGCAGCGCTGGATTTCTTGATGGCGGAAGGTGTCGTGCCCGGAACAGTCGTGCTTTACGGCGAGTCCCTGGGCAGCGGTGTCGCTGTGGCGCTGGCTTCGGAAAACAGTCAGCCCTTTGCTGCACTGATTCTGGAATCGCCTTTCACTTCGATTGCCGATATCGCCGCCAGTCGCTATTGGTTCGTGCCGGTACGCCGTCTCTTGTGGGATCGCTTCGATTCGTTTTCCAGGCTTGGACAGGTCGAGGCGCCCATCCTGATTCTTCACGGTGAAAGGGATCGCATCGTTCCCGTCGCTCATGGCAGGAAAATGTTCACCGCAGCCCCGAGCCCCAAACGGATCGAGATTTTCGAACAAGCCGGTCATTCCGACCTCTTCGATCATGGCGCCGACGCGGCCATCCGGCGGTTTCTACGGAATCAGGCCGAAATATTGTCCGACTGAGTACCGGGCGCAGCCTTTGTAACGCCGTGAGTTGGTGTCCCTCAGCCGTGACCCGAGCCCGGCAAATCCGTTGCCTTGCGCACCGCCGCGAATGGTAGGAGCACGCACTGATGGCGCGACGGTACGTCGCGAGCCGGATCGAAAACCGAAAGTTGAGGCCAAGCTAGTATATCACTCGCCCGTGATTTCAGATAGATTCGAGTTTCGGTTTCCACGGTCAGAACATCCGTAAGCGTCAATCCCACCGCGGCCTCGGCGAGAATTTCGGCCGCGGCCTCGCACAGGGCGCAGCCGCGCACGTGATGGCCGACGGCAGTGATCTTGTGCGCCGCCAGTGCCAGATCAATGATGACGCGATCACCGCAAAGCGGATTGTCGACGCGGGCGCTCAAATCCGGGCCAACAAGACGCTGACGGTCACGGGCGCGGCGTGATAGAGCGATAATCTGCGCGTGATAGAGATTCTGTATCACGAACTTACCCGCTCCGTTTCGGCACGACCGGTGATTGCCGCGAGATGATCCGGCGTATCGACATCGATCACGACGGCATCATTTGCCATTTCGACCTCGACCACTAGTTCGTCATGCCTGCCGATGAGGTGGCGTGCTCCGACATCGCCGGAAACATCACCCATCTCTTCGAGAAAGCGCCGATCCCAGAGAACCGGATTACCGCGTTTGCCTTGCCAGGTCGGTACGCAAATCGCCCGGCCCTCGTCGGGATCGAACGCGGCAATCAGCTTGTCGATCATGCCGCCGGTAACTCGCGGCATATCGCCGAGGCAAACGACGACACCGTCGATATCGTCGGGAAGAGCATCGAGGCCGGTCTTCAACGTGGTACTCAGGCCATCGGCGAAATCCGGGTTATGCACGATCCGAAGATCCAGCCCGTCAAATGTATTGCGGACCGCTTCGGCTTCGTATCCGGTCACAGCCAGTATTGTTGCGACTCGGGATCCCGACAGATTTTCGGCAACATGCCGCACCATCGCGACGCCGTCGATTTTTGCGAGTAGCTTGTTGCTCGGACCCATGCGCCGGGATTGTCCGGCGGCCAGCAACAGTCCGGCAATTCGTGGCGCGCGTGTAATCTCCACGGCCTCCGAACCCGTCTGCGTTTCGCTTTGGACATCACGCCGGGCCCTGGCCCGCGGCAACGGCCGGGTTGCGACATCTTTCAGCAATCCGCCGGCTCCCATACGCATGATTTCGGACGATCCGACGGAAATGTTGGCAGCGATACGCTGCAGAACCCAGTCAAAACCGTTGAGTCTCGGCGACCGGGCGCAACCGGGCATACCGATGACCGGAATATTGCCAATGCGCCCCATCAGCATCAGATTGCCTGGGTCGACTGGCATGCCGAATTGATCGATCGCACCGCCAACCTGCTCGATCGCGGCCGGAACGACATCGCGGCGATCAACAACCGCGGACGCCCCCGAGACCAGAACGAGGTCGACCTGTAGCCTAAGAATCTCGGTAATACTGCGGGTCATGGCCGATGTATGATGCTCGCAACGAATCTCGTGATCGACCTGGCCACCAAGCTGCTTGAGGCGATCTCTAGTGGCTCGCGATGTGGAGTCCAGGACCGACGGTTTGGTTCCGGTCAGGTGCGATTGCACAAGGCCGGCCTTCAATGGCCGGAACGGTGCGATCTGGATCAGCGGACCGGATGTCTCCGCGATTGTCCGCGCGATGACCACGAGGCGTTCCGACAATGCAAAGGGAATGATCTTGAGCGTGGCAATCATCTGGCCCTTGGCGACATTTTGAAACGGTGGCACCACGCCCAACGTGATGGCCTCGTCGACCAGATTGAAACCGTCAAGCCGGCTTGGGCTGTAAATCACAAGGCCATCCGTGGCGGAAAACAGATTACAGCGTCCCGTGAACGCTGCCGCCTTCTGAACATGCTTGCCGATGATCGATGCGGCGAGCTGATCCGCTGCCTCATCCTCAAGAATATCATCCGCCTCAAGCTTGGCGCAGACAACCTGAGTATGCCCGGCCTCGTGGAGCAATCTGAGGTCATCCTGTGACAGACGACGCCCTTTTTTCAGCGCACGTTCGGACAATCGGTGGCTATGAGCCAGAACAGCGCCTTCGGCCTCATTGAGCGGGAACTCACCGAATTTCATTGCGCGGTCCTCATGCGGCCGTCAGACGGGGCGGATGGCCGTGCCGCACGGCGATCAGTTGTGCAAGGATGGATACTGCAATCTCGGCGGGAGACACCGCACCGATCGGCAGGCCGGCGGGGCCATTGATCCGTTCCAGGGCTTCGGTCTCGAAACCCGCCGCGCGCAGACGGTCCAGACGCCTTGAATGGGTTCGCTTGCCGCCGAGAGAAGCGATGTAGAACGCATCGCTTCTGAGCGCCGTTTCCAGTGCCGGGTCGTCGAGCTTCGGGTCATGCGTCAGTGTGACTACGGCGGTTCGTCTGTCCGGAGCCAAGGCCTCCAACGCCTCGTCCGGCCAGTCGTTACACAATGTGATGCCGGGAAATCGCGTCTCGGTCGCGAATGCTCCCCTCGGATCAACCACTGCGACCTCTAGTCCGGCCATCACCGCCATCGGGGCCAATGCCTGCGCGATATGCACGGCGCCGACAATGATGAGGCGCATCGGTGGATTGTGAACATGGACGAAGAACTGACCGTCATTCAGACGTCCACTGCGGTCATCCCGCATGAAACGTCTGATTTCTGCGATCTCGGTATCGCCGAGTGTCAGAGCGCCGTGAAGCTTCTCGCCATCGAACCGCGCTTGAACCCCGTCCGCAATGCGTGTGACCACTGCTAACGGCGCCTTGGCGGCGCGCGCGTCCAAAACCGCGGCAAGCATCTCGCTGCGCATGGCGTTTCAATCCTCCAAGCGTTCGACAAAGACGTGAACTGTTCCGCCACAGGCCAGTCCCACCTCCCATGCCTGTTCATCCGATACACCAAATTCCAGCAACCGCGGCTCGCCGTCGCCCATGACCTCAATGGCTTCTCTGGCGACAGCGCCCTCGATACACCCGCCTGAAACCGATCCGACCAGATTGCCGTCGTCATCGATTCCGAGTTGGCTGCCGACCGGGCGTGGTGAACTTCCCCAGGTATCAACGACCGTGGCAATCGCGGTCCGGCGACCTTCAGTATGCCATGCGGCGACGGTCGCAAGAACATCGTCATGGGCAAGAGCATCGTAGGTCATGCAACTGTCCCCTCGAATACGGCCGGCGCAGCGGCTTCAATCGTCGTGAGCATGGCGGTCCAACCCGACATGCCCTTGCTGACATATTTGTCGGTTCTGCCCAGCGCCTCGGCGAGATCCCGCAAGCTGTTCAGCGAATGTACCGGACGGAACTCGTCGACATGCGGCAGCATGGCGCGAACGCCTCTGGATTTGGGGGCGAACCCGGCAAAACGCAACAGGGGATTGAGCCAGATCAACCGTCGGCAGGATCGTTGGATGCGTTCGACCTCATGCGCCAGTCCTTCACCGACGTCCCGGTCGAGTCCGTCGGAGATCATGAGGACAATGGCACCCTGGCCAAGAACCCGGCGCGACCAGTCGCGGTTGAAGGTGTGCAAGCACTGACCGATTCGGGTACCGCCGGACCAGTCGGTGACAACGCCTCCGACCTTGTCCAAGGCTTCATCAACGTCGCGGTATCGCAGATATCGCGTCACATTGGTCAGTCTCGTACCGAACAGGAAAGTATGGACACGGGACCGGTCGTTGGTCAGGACATGCAGAAAATGCAGCAACATCCGGGAATATCGGCTCATCGATCCTGATATGTCGCAAAGCACCACGATAGGCGGCGGTTTACGTTGGGGACGGCGAAAGCGTATCGGGATGTCCTTGCCGCCATTGCGGAGCGACGCGCGGAGAGTTCTGCGCATATCGATTCGATGGTGGCGCGGATGTGGCACGAGACGCCGGGTCGGTATTTCGGCAACCGGCAGCCGCATTTGGGCGATCACGGTCCGCGCTGCTTCGATTTCTTCCGCACTCATCTTTTCGAAGTCCTTGTTCTGCAGAACTTCGGCGGCTGAATAGGTCGTGGCTGCATCGAATTGCAGTTCCGCCTCGTCCTCTGTCGTGCCTTCGGTGGAAACGCCGTTATCCGAGAGAGCTTCCTCGACCCGCCGGCTGAGTTCCGGCTGGTGTTCGGGCACACCGGTGCGGAACGTTGGCAGGATCATCTGCATCATGCGTTCGAGCAGGTGTGGATTCCGCCAGAAAATATGGAACGCCTGATCAAAAATGGTCCGCTGATCCCGTCGGTTCACGAACACCGCATGCAAAGCCCAGTAGAAGGTCTGTCGATCGGTGATACCGGCGCATTCGATCGCGCGTACAGCGTCAACTACCTTGCCTGGTCCGACTGGAAGCCCGGCCGCTCGCAGCACGCGCCCGAAGAACATGATGTTATCAACGAGACGTCCATTGGGAGTTGCCTCGGGCAGGGAAGGGACGGGTGCCGGGATGTTCACGTCGCGTTCCGGTCAGACTCTGGCCGGAGTTGCCAGCGCACTCCGGACTTCCGTCAACAGGCGATTGGCCTCGCTGCCCTGAATCCGGGTGATGTCGTCCTGGTATTTGAGAAGAATACCGAGCGTATTATCGATGGCGGCAGGGTCAAGGGCCAGATGATCGAGTTGAACCAGGGCATGAACCCAATCGATGGTCTCGGCCACACCCGGCAGCTTGAACAGATCCATCTCCCGCAGTTTCTGGACAAAGCCGACGACCTGGCGGCTGAGATCGTCCGGTATATTGGGTGCTTTGACGCGAAGGATTGCCATTTCGCGTTCGGCCGACGGATAATCGACCCAGTAGTAGAAGCAACGCCGTTTCAAGGCGTCGTGGATTTCACGTGTCCGGTTCGATGTGATGATCACGATTGGCGCGGTCTCGGCCCGAACCGGTCCGATCTCCGGGATCGTAATCTGGAAATCGGAAAGAATCTCGAGGAGATAGGCTTCGAAGGGTTCATCCGTACGGTCGAGTTCGTCAATCAGCAGAACCGGAACGCCGTCAGGTCCCGATTCGAGGGCCTGCAGCAATGGCCGCTTGATCAGGAAATCGTCAGAAAACAGATCACGGGTGAGATGGGCCCGGTCGGTGGTGCCGGTCGCTTCCGCCAATCGAATCTCGAGCATTTGCCGGGCATAGTTCCACTCGTAGACGGCCGAGGACACATCAAGGCCTTCGTAACATTGGAGGCGGATCAGCCGGAGACCGAGGGTTGTGGCGAGGACCTTCGCGATTTCGGTCTTGCCGGTCCCCGCTTCGCCCTCGAGAAACAATGGACGCTGGAGCGCTAGCGAAAGATGCAGAGCCGTCGCCAGTGACAGATCGGCGATGTACTGCCCGTCGGTAAGCAGGGCGAGCGTATCTTCAACGGATGCGGGCAGGGCAGGTTTCATGAGGCGGACTGACTGACGTTCAAAAAACACCGGTTCAGATACCATGCGGCCCGGCAACCGGCGACTCAAAATGCGCCCGGAATGCTCTATCGCAAGGATGGTATCCTGGTAGAATCGTCGGCGTCGGCGAAATTTGGCTTGACCTTTGGCAACGATATATTGCCCATGACCGCGCATGCTGCGACATCCCGACAACCTGCAGACACAGAACCAATGAACAAAGCTCCGATTATCGAGTCTGGCTACGATGACCTGAATCCGGTCGAAGAAGCAGTTTCGCAGCGCCGTTCCCTGAGGGGATTCCTGCCAACACCGGTTCCGATCGAGACAGTCAGGCGCATCCTGTCGCTCGCGGGCCGCGCGCCGAGCGGCACCAACATGCAGCCCTGGCAAGGTCATGTTCTGACCGGTGCGGCATTGAAGCGGACGACCGAAGGCCTGATGACGGCAACGAACGATTCTGACGACGTCAACGAGTCCGAGTTTCCCTACTATCCTCCGAAGTTCTTCGAACCCTATCGCAGCCGGCGACGAAAGGTCGGTTGGGATCTGTACGGCCTCCTCGGTATTGAAAAGGGCGATTATGTCAAGACCAAGATCCAGCACGACAGGAATCTAGTCTTTTTCGATGCGCCGGTTGGTATTTTTTTCACCATCCACCGGGATCTCAGAATCGGGAGTTGGTTGGATTTCGGGATGTTTCTCGAAAACGTGATGATTCTGGCACGCAGCCATGGTCTGGAGACCTGTCCGCAAGCGGCTTTTTCATCTTATCACAAAACGATACGCCAGTTTGTTGACATCGGGGATGACTATATCGTAGTATGTGGCATGGCAATTGGCCATGCCGACTGGGGCCGGCCAGAGTGCACTTTGATTACCCAGCGGGAGCCGGTCGATATCTTGTTCACATTTCACGATAGCTGACAACTGACACCGGCACGGCACAACTGCCAATGCTTGGACCGGTCAGGTAATGCGGACGGGGTAGGTGACAAATCCGCGGAACCGGGCTCGAGGATGATGCACTGGTTGCCCGGTGGGCTCGATGTTTCCGAAGCGCCGAACGAACTCACCGACGGCGACCCGAACTTCCATCCGTGCAAGCGACAAGCCGGCGCAGGCATGGATGCCGGCAGCGAAGGCCAGGTGCCGGTTCGGCCGGCGTGATACATCCAGTCGATCCGGGTCGGCGAAAACGGCGGGATCCCGATTGGCCGCGCCGACGGCCATCCAAACATAATCGCCGCAGCGTAAGGTCACGTTATTGATCGTCGTATCGGCGGTGAGTTTTCGGTTGTTGAGTTGTACGACGCTCTCGAATCGCAATAGTTCCTCGACCGTGCTGTCGATAAGGTCGGGATCCTTGCGCAGCTTTTCGCACTGGTCGGGAAATCGTAGCAGGGCGTCGATCCCGTTGGTTATCGTGTTTGCCGTGGTTTCGTGCCCGGCATTCAGCAGGAAAATGCAGTTGTGCAGTAGATCGAGCTCAGGAAGCACCGCCCCGTTACGGTCAGGTCCGATCAGCCGTGACAGAACCTCACCGCTGTCATCGGGTAGCGGGTTGCGGTCCCGCTCGGCAATCAGCCAGCAAAGATAAGCCTTGAACTCCTCGACCGCGTCACTGCCGCTGGCCAGACCTTCGGGCGAAAGATCAGCTTCCAGCCCACTCAGGATCGCGACGGCCCAAGGTGACAGACGGTGACGATCGGCCTGCGGTATTCCCAGCATGTCGCCGATCAGTTCGATCGGCAGCGTCATCGCGAAATCATGCAGTAGATCGAATTCCTGCAGATCCGATATGCGGTCGAGCGTGGTCGTGACGACCTTGCGGACCCTGGATTCCAGCGCCCTCAGCGCCCGCGGCGTGAATGCGGGAGCGAGACGCCGGCGCACGAAACTGTGTCGCGGCGGGTCATTGAAGACCAGGCTGGCCGTATGGTGTTCGTAAAGGGGTGTATCGCCCATGCTGCGCTGAAATTCGACCGTCTTGTCGGACGAAAACAATGCCGGGTCGTGATAAATCGCGTCGAGATCGGAATATCGCGTTAGGAACCATGAGCCGTCGGCAAGCCGCTTGACGGGCGCATGGCGCCGGAGTGCGTGGAAAAACGGGTAGGGATTTTCGTAGAAATCGCGGTCGAGTGCCGCAAGATCGAACGCTGCTGCCGCCTGCGGACCAGGCTCCATGATACCGTCATAGAGAAAGTGGGACTCTGGATCCGACATCGCGATCTGCGCCCGTCATGACACTTCAGGTGACCAGATGCCCGAACCCGGACCATGCGTGGGGTATGGTATCCTCAAGCCTTGGCCCGGGTCTGCAGATATCATAGTACCGGGGATGCAATGCGGTGCGGTCCCGGTCCCTTCCGTTCAACGGCGGCGGCCGGCCGTTTCAAACTCCGCCCACCGTCCTTCGCTGTCTTCTCTGGTTTCCGTCAGCCGGCCGCCGCGACCGCCCGCTTGGCCATGACGGTAATCAGATGCGCCCGGTATTCGGCACTCGCGTGGATATCGCTCATCAGGCCGTCAGCCGACACCGACACGCCGTTCAGCGCGACGGCTGAAAAATTCGACGACAAGACCGATTCCAGATCCTGCGCCCGGAACACGCCGTCTTCGCCAGCTCCGGTAACCGCAACCCGAACGCCGCTCGCCGTCTGTGCGACGAATACTCCGACCAGTGCGTAGCGCGACGCCGGATTGGCGAATTTCATGTAGGCGGCCTTCGTGGCTTTTGGAAACCGGACCGCAGTGATCAGTTCTCCGTCGTCCAGGGCTGTCTCGAACAGGCCGGTGAAGAACGAATCCGCGGAGATTTCACGCGCATTGGTCTGAATTGTTGCGCCGAGACCAAGACAGGCCGCCGGGTAGTCGGCCGCCGGGTCGTTGTTGGCGATCGATCCGCCGATTGTCCCGCAGTTACGGACCTGTGGATCGCCGATGCCGCCGGCAAGGTCGGATAGAGCGGAAATCGCGGAGCGAACGTCACCGGACTCGGCGACCTGCGCATGAGTCGTCATTGCGCGGATAGTCACGGCATCCGATACCGCAATACCGGACAATTCGCCGATCCCGCTGAGATCGACGATATCGCCGGGGCTGGCCAAACGTTGTTTCATGGTCGGTAACAGGGTTTGCCCGCCCGCCAGAGCACTTCCGTCGGCGGACGCTTGCAGGGCGGCGACCGCATCGGCGACGCTGCCGGCTTTCGTGTAGTTGAAGTCGTCCATAATTCGATATCCTTCTCGTGCTCAGTTCCGGGCGTCCCGGATTGTCTGCCATACCCGCGCTGGCGTCGCCGGCATCGCGATATCCGTCACACCGAAGTCCGACAAGGCGTCGACAACGGCGTTGATGACCGCGGGCGGCGAACCAATGGCCCCGACTTCGCCGACCCCTTTCACGCCAAGCGTGTTATGGGTGCAAAGCGTTCCCTGAGTCGCCACCTTGAAGTTCGGAACATTGTCTGCTCGCGGCATTGTGTAATCCATGTACGATCCGGTCAGAAGTTGACCGTCGCCGTCGTAATGACAACCTTCCAACAAGGCCTGTCCGATGCCCTGGGCCACGCCACCATGTACCTGGCCTTCGACGATCATCGGATTGATCACCCGGCCGACATCGTCAACGGCGGTGAAGTTTTCGACTGAAACGACCCCGGTCTCGGGATCGACCTCGACTTCGCAGATATGGCAGCCGCCAGGGAAGGTGAAGTTCTTGGGATCGTAGAAGGCGCTTTCATCCAGTCCCGGTTCCAGTTCGTCATGCGGGAAGTTATGCGGAACATAGGCTGCCAGCGCGATCTCACCGAAGGCCATGGACTTGTCGGTCCCGGCAACCGTGAAATTGCCGCCCGCGAACTCGATGTCGTCGACCGACGCTTCCATGATATGGGCGGCGATCTTCGACGCTTTGGCGATGACCTTGTTTGTCGCCCGGAGCAGGGCTTCACCACCGACGGCCAACGACCGAGATCCGTAGGTTCCCATGCCGAACTGCACATTACCGGTATCCCCGTGGTTGATCTCGATGCTTTCCAGCGGAATTCCGAGTTGCTCGGATACCAATTGCGCGAAAGTCGTTTCGTGCCCCTGACCGTGGCTGTGGCTGCCGGTAAAGACTGTCACCGAACCGGTTGGATGAATCCGGACCTCGGCCGACTCATAAAGGCCGGCGCGTGCACCCAGAGCGCCGGCAACCGCGGATGGTGCGATGCCGCAGGCTTCGATATAAGTCGAGTAACCGATACCCCGTTTCCTGCCATTGGCTTCCGATGCCGCCTTGCGGTTCGCGAATCCTGCTACATCCGCAAGATCAAGGGCCGAATCGAGCGTTGCTTGGTAGTTACCGGAGTCATATTCCAGCGCCACCGGTGTCTGATAGGGGAACTGATCGGGACCAATCATGTTGCGCCGCCGAATCTCGACCTGTTCCAGCCCGGTTTCGCGAGCCGCCCGATCTACCAGACGCTCCAGCAGATAGCTCGCTTCCGGGCGTCCGGCGCCGCGATAGGCATCGACCGGCACCGTATTGGTAAAGACCGCTTTTACATTGGCGTAGATCACCGGTGTCCGGTACACGCCGGCCAGCAGCGTTGCGTAGAGATAGGTTGGCACGCTCGACGCGAAGGTCGAGAGATAAGCGCCCATATTGGCGTATGTCTCAACCTTGAGCGCAGTGAAATGACCGTCGGCGTCAAGTCCCAGGTGCGCATGGGTCACATGATCGCGGCCATGCGCGTCGGTCATGAAGCTCTCGGATCGTTCCGCAGTCCACTTGATCGGCCGGCCGACCCGGGCCGATGCCCAAGTGATGATTGTTTCTTCGGCGTAGAGGAAGATCTTGGACCCGAAGCCACCGCCGACATCCGGGGCAATCACCCGGAGCTTGTGTTCCGGAATGGAAAGCACGAATGCTCCCATGAGAAGCCGGATCACGTGCGGATTCTGGGTTGTCGTATAGAGCGTATACTCGCCGTTTGCCTTGTTGAATTCAGCAACCGCGGCGCGCGGCTCCATGGCATTGGGGATGAGCCGGTTGTTGACGATATCGATTTCGACGACGCGGTCGGCTTCGGCGAGTGCCGCATCGACAGCTTCGGAGTCGCCCAAGCCCCAATCGTAGCAGAGATTGGTTTCGATTTCGTCATGCACCAGAGGGCCACCGGCGGCGGCGGCCTTCATGTCCATGACCGCCGGCAGAACATCGTAATCGACGTTGATGCAGTCCGTCGCGCATTTTGCCTCCTCGAGGCTCTCGGCGATGACCACAGCGATGCCGTCGCCGACATGCCGGACCTTGCCAATCGCCAACGGCGGATGCGACGGTTCGTGCATCGGCGTACCGTCCTGGGAATGAATAAGCCAGCCGCATGGCAAGCCACCGACTTCCATGTCGCTGCCGGTAAAGATCGCCACGACCCCGGGGCAATCGCTGGCCTTGGTTATGTCGATCGATTTGATGGTCGCATGCGCGTGCGGACTGCGCAGGATGTAAGCATAGGTCTGGTTCAGCCGATCGACGTCGTCAACATAGGTGCCGGCGCCAGTCAGCAGGCGTTGGTCTTCGAGGCGTTTGACGGCTGCCCCGATTCCAGTTCCGGTTACTCCATCAGGCATGTCAGCCTCCCATCGTCCGTGCTGCTTCCTGTATCGATTTCACGATATTGTGATAACCGGTACAGCGGCAGATATTGCCTTCGAGCCAGTCCCGGATTTCAGTTTCCGAGGCATCCGGATTGGTATTCACCAGATCGATCGCGCTCATCACCATGCCCGGGGTGCAAAAGCCGCATTGCAGACCATGATTGTTGCGGAATGCTTCCTGCATTGGATGCAGCGTGTCGCCGTCGGCCAAGCCCTCGATCGTCGTAACCTCGGCGCCTTCGGCCTGGATCGCCAGCATGGTGCAACTTTTTGCCGACTTTCCGTTCACGTGTACGACACAGGCGCCGCATTGGCTGGTGTCGCAGCCGACATGGGTGCCTGTCAGCCGCAGGTTCTCCCGGAGAAATTGAACGAGCAAGGTCCGCGCTTCGACCGTTTGGGACACGGATTTCCCGTTCACCGTCATCGATACGGTAGGCATCGCGTTTCTCTCCCCCTGTGTCTCTTTAGATTATGTGTCCGAATCGGCGCCACGATGGCTTCGCCGATCTCACGGCACCGTCGGGCATCCTCAATCACCGGACAGTTTCAATGTCTCTGCGCCGAAGGTCAAGAACTTGCTTTCCAGACTGACAATATTCGAATCCGCAGTTCTCCGCGCCAGCGCTATGCTGCTAAGCCGGGAAAACGGGCTTTTCTGTCTTTTTTTGGCAAGAATTCGTGTCACCAAACTCTTGATTACGGACTCGCTGTTTATAGCGTGGCGTTATCGTGGGTTCCGCCAGCCGCCCGGATGTGGCGGTCGATCCAGGTCGCGCTGACGGACAGCAGGCCTTCAAGCAGGAGACGGTCGGATATCTGCTCTGGACTCCAACGCAGGGTCAGCGTCTCCTCGACCAAGGCCCAGGCCGCCGCGGTCGTCTTGCGCGGCACGGACGAGGCCACATGACGACACTCTGTCGCAAAGCGCTTAAGCCTGCTGCATCCGGTATCCCCGCCGACCGGTATTCCGCTTCAACTCCCGGCTGATCGTCGAGACATGGCAGCCAAGCGCCCGGGCGATCGATCTCAGCGAATCGCCCCTTTCAAGAAGCGCCTCGATTTGGCATCGTTGCTCGAAGGTCAGGTGACGGTGTCCTGAGGGCATGATATCTCTCCTTGGTTTGCACTTTGGAGAGTATCGCCATCACTTGACCACCAATAACATACTGCGGACACAGGATCTGAATCCCCTATCAAACATGTTGCGCTTCAAACTGAAATAGGCGCCTGAATCGTTTGGCAGCCAAAGGACCTGAAATTTGGGATGAAACCGCTATCGAGAAGCGGTCAAAATAGCTCTACAGAAAGCCATAACTATTTGGTGATATTTAGTGAATTGAAAAAAGTCTCGAATTTATTTCTCGTCCATTTCAATTTTCTACATTGTATATTAGGGACAGTTATCGTATTCAAGAACATGTACTGTAGCGAGTTGGATATCCTTCCCCAAGTCCTAGATTAATCTTTCCCAATGACATCCTGTTTTCACGGCTTATCGCGAAGGGACGGTGAGTCTGTGAAACGAAAAATGGTAAATCCGAGCCCGTATCGTCGCCGCTCTGTCTCTGTTCTCGCACTTCTACTGTTCGAACGAGACCTGTCGTTCGCGCATATATCGTTCAAATCGGGTCGAGGCCTGTCAGATTTCACCGATCTGACCGGGATCAAATGGCGTCGTCTGGTAGAGATAGTTAACCCAGTTCGAAAACACGAGATGTCCACTGCCACGCCAAGTGTTGACAGGAGCCTGCAATGGATCGTCGTCAGGATAGTAATGCAGAGGCGGCGCAATCGGCCGACCATCACTCACATCGCGCATATATTCATGATGCAGCGTATCGGAATCATACTCAAGATGGTTGAAATTGTGAACGTGACGCAGAACCGGATCCTGCACCAGACACATTCCTGCCTCGTCCGACTCGATCAGAACATCGAGATGCGGGTGCTTTCTGAAGTCCCCGACCCGGTTCTCCGTATGTCGCGAGACCGGGACCGAAATGACGTCACTCAAACCACGCAACAAGAGTGACCTGTTGTCGAGAACCCGATGATCGAACACGCCGAATCGCTTTTCCGGAAGCTGGTATTTGGGGATTCCGTAAAAATGGTAGAGGGCCGCCTGGGCTCCCCAGCACAAATTGAACGTGCCGTGGATGTTGGTGCGTGACCAGTCAAAGATGCGGCGGAGTTCATCCCAGTAGGAAACATCCTCGAAGGGCATTTGTTCGATCGGGGCGCCGGTCACGATCAGGCCGTCGAATTTGTGATCCCGGATAGCTTCGAACTCCTTGTAGAAGTCGAGCATATGCTCCCGCGGCGTGTTCTTTGGCGTGTACCCGGTCGGGGTGACCAGGGTCATTTCGACCTGCAGCGGCGACCCGGCCAGAACCCGAACGAGCTGAGTCTCGGTATCGATTTTCTTTGGCATAAGATTGAGGAGAGCAATCCGCATCGGCCTGATATCTTGCCGAATCGCGTCGTTTTCCTTGATCAGCAATACGCCTTCTTTTTCCAGTACGTCACTGGCGGGCAGGTCCTCGGGGATCTTGATCGGCATGGACTTCGGTTCCGCTTGAATCCAATTTCGTGACGCTGGCGGGCTACGACAGACGCCGCGACCGGGCAATATCCGACACAGGTCACCGTACTCTATTGATCGCGATGCGTATCGACAATATCACATCCGGTGCGACTCAAAACCGGTGACCGCGCCAAACTGCGATACGTCCACCATGGACTCCGACCGCCTTTTGCATTCGGGACCCGACGATACCGGGTTGTTGTCGCGCATATGCAGGACGGCACCCGATCAGGCAAGGCCTCAGAGCTTGACCTAAAATTGGTTGGGTAGTCTCGCATGGTGTATCTTCATGGGTGAACACTCACACCATGGGGGGCATCACACCTTGGAACGAAACCACCCGGAAGCAGTATAGCCGCAAGACGGAGCGTTACGAAAGCGATCTGATCGATGCCGAGTGGGTCTTGCTGGACCCGCTTCTTCCACCGTCGCGCCGGCTTGGTCGTCCCCGTCAGGTGGACCTGCGCGACGTGGTGAACGCGATCGCCTACATGCTCTGGACAGGGTGTAGTTGGCGGGCATTACCGAAGGATTGTCCGGTGTTTACGACAGTTCAGACCTATTTCGACGCGTGGTCCCGGTCGGGGGTCCTGGAGCAGGTTTGCGCCCGTTTTACGACGCTCGAGCGGCTCCGGTCGGGGCGTAGTGCTGACCCGAGCGCGGCCATCATCGACAGTCGGAGCGTGCCGACGGTCGAGGCGGGTAGCGAGGAATGCGGCGACGATGCCGGCAAGACGATCAAGGGCCGCAAGCGTCACCTTGCCGTCGACGTCGACGGCAACATGCTTGCCGCCCAGGTCCATCCGGCGCACATCCAGGACCAGGATGGCGCGCTTCCCTTGTTGCTGGCGTTGCAGGCCAGTCAGAACACGGTGCAGATCGTGTTTGCCGACGGCGCCTATGGCGGCGACAAGCTGGCAAGCGCGCTCAAGGAAGCGAATTGCCCGATCCCTGTGGAGGTCATCGGAAAACCCAAGGATACCAAGAGGTTCGTCGTCATATCCCGGCGCTGGGTGGCCGAACGCACCTTCGGATGGCTGCGCCGCTGTCGGCGCCTCTCCAGAGATTTCGAGCGATCCATCGCCAGCTCTCTCGCTTGGCTCCTGCTGGCTCCAAGCCGTGTTCTCATGCGCCGCCTCGGACGCATGCAAGTTACTCTAACTAATTGATATCATTATGATCCAGATACTAACCAATTTTAGGTCAGACACTCAGCGACGCGCCCGTGATCTCCGCCCACAACCCGTGTGGCAACATTACCGTCTCGATCGTATGGTGCCTGTTGATCGTTCCGTCAGGCTATACCTCGAGAGAACGTGGATCGCTCAGGCGAGAGAGCATGACATGCCGCACCCCAGCCGTCGATGACGCCAATAGCCTCGACCCAGAACAACTGTTTACTGCGCGCGATCCGAATGATTTCCAGCTATCGGTAGACGGGGACGTTGGCGTACCACCGGATGATCTGGGTCAGGAACGGGCGATCGAGGCCATGAGATTCGGCGTCGGCATGGCGTGTCTCAGCTACAATATTTTCGCATGGCGTGGCCGGAACCGACAAACGTGTACTCTTGCGCCAGGAACTCAAACGAGCTGCCGCAACCATGCCGGCCATCCAGGCTGGTGTTATGTTCACGATTTCCAGGAGCCGGGCAAACTGACGACCTTATGCTTTCCCCG
Source organism: Thalassobaculaceae bacterium (assembly GCA_963422445.2). Classification (GTDB taxonomy): domain Bacteria; phylum Pseudomonadota; class Alphaproteobacteria; order Thalassobaculales; family Thalassobaculaceae. The sequence continues at coordinate 3,958,283 of OY729512.2, read as the reverse complement.
CCGGGCGTCTCTCAATTCCCCACTGTTGAGTCGGTTCCCTTTTTTGATCATGTCGAGGTTCTTCAAGGCGCGGTATGTGAGTGTCGCATGTTGCAGGTAGACACAGCCTTTCCAGAGCAGTTGTGTTCCCGGCAGGGGCTGGTGTTTTCCTGGATCGAAGCCAGCGACCCTGGCGACATCGATGACGAAGGTGCGGATGTCCGGGGGCTTGTCGGGTGGCGGGCGGGCTCGACCCATGCCGTCGGCCATCAGCCTGATGTCGAGGATGGCGATTTGGTCGTCGGAGACGAGGTGGTTGGCGGGATGTCCGGGGTGTCGCGCGCTCTTCGTTCGAGATCGAAGACGTGGCAGGCGGTGATGGCATCGAAGGCGACACAGTTTCGCAGGTCATCGGCGTGGTCGCGTTTTCGGTCCTCGACGCGGGTGCCGGTCTTGAGGACCTTGACGTCCTCCTCGATGGTCCATCGGCGTTCGTACCAGGTGACGACGGTCCGAGCGGTTTCGGCGTCGGCGTTGCCTTCGCTGCTCAGCAGCCCGTTGAGGCGCTCCTTGCCGGCGGGTCGGGCTCGGTTACGGACACGGCGAGCATGTCGAGCAGCTCCCGGCTCCCGGCGTCGCGCGGCGCCGCCAGCCTCACTCTGGCGGCGCGCAGGTCGCGCTTTGCGGTGCGTCGGGTCCGCGCCCACTTGCCGCCGCAGGCGCCGATCTCCACGGTCTTGCCGGCAAGGCGCGGGCTGCCCATTGAGCTTTTTTTCTCTGAACTTGAGATTCCGGACCCGCTATGACGGGGTCATGACCGCACAAAATCTGATCCGCCGCACGCTGTTCCCGGAGGTGGGACGGCGCACATTGGCGGCGTTGCCGGCGCCCGGGACCGTTCCGGGACGCATGGCATTCGTCCGCGAGGTCTGCACGACTTTCGGGTTTCGCGATCCCCTCGCCTATCTGCAGGACGCGGGCTGTCTGGCGGCGCTTCGCGATCTTGCGCATGCGGGCGTTCTGGCGTTGCCGCCGGCCGGGCCCGGCCGGCGGTGTTGACCGCGCTGTCCGGGGTCTGGCCGTTGCGGTTCCGCCGCCGGTCGGTGTTCCGGACCGCGTCGACCCTGTCGAGGGTCTGTTCGTGACGTTGGCCGAGACCGACACGGCGCGTCGGCGGCTGGGGACGATGCTGGACGCCGAGCATCCGCTGGGGCCGGGTTTCATGTCGGGCGGCAGCTGCGGTATCTGGTCGGCTCGGATCACGGCTGGCTCGGCGGTTGCGTGGTTGCAGCCTCGGCCCTGGTCCTGAAGCCGCGCGACCGGTGGATCGGCCGGGATGCGGCCGGCCGGGAGGCCCATCTCGACCGGGTGGTCGGACTGGCACGGTTTCTCATCCGTCCCGGTCTGGCCGGCCGAACCCTGGCCTCGACGGTGCTCGGCCTGTGTCTCGGCCGCTTGGCCGACGACGATACGGCCCGCTATGGCGTTGCCCCGCTGCTGGTCGAGACCTTTGTCGGTCCGGCGCATGGCGGGATCAGCTTGCGGGCGACGAACTGGATCCATGTCGACATGACGGCCGGGCGCGGGCGGCGCGCCGACGCAGGGGCACAAGTGCCGGCGAAGGGGATCTGGATGTATCCGCTGGTGCGCGACTGGCGGCGACGCCTGGGGGTGGCCGGGCCGGCCGTGTCGCTGCCGCCACCACCGGCCTGGCGGCTGGCGCCAGGCGCGGACGCTATGTCGGATGCGGGCACAGTCGACCGTGCTGGCGATCCAGGACGGCAGCGATCTGAATGTTGCGACGCACCGGGCCTGCAAGGGTCTCGGCGTGATCGCGAAGACCAAACCCAAGTTGGCAGTTTTTTTCCACTGACCGTGCCTGATCGGGGGATGTTTGCGGCCTGAGAACATCATATACTGGGCTCTGCCATCGCCTGAACTCCTATATGTAGGATGTGGGCGCCCGGAGGTCGTTTGTGGGGCCAGGACTTTGTCGTTGCGTCGATATCCCCCTTGCCAGGCGCGCCGGCGAGCGTGTCTGCGCAACACATCGCCAACCCTTCGCCTGCGCCATGTACATCAAGGCCACCAAGACCCACACCGACAAGGACGGCAAGCCCGTGCGAAGCCACCGGCTGATGCTCTCCCAGCGCGTCGGCGACAGGGTGCGCCACAGGACGCTGCTCAATCTCGGCACCCACGATCCGATCCCGCGCGAGAGGTGGAAGGAGGTCACCGAACTCGCCGAGGCGCTGCTCCACGGCCGCCCGCCGCTGCTCCAAGCCGCGCCGGACGTGCAGGCCGCCGCCGAGGACATCGTCGCCAGGCTCAGGGCCAGGGGGTTCCGCACCGAAGCGGTGCAGGAAGAGGCGCGCAAGCCCGACATCGCCACCGTCGCCCTCGATACCCTGGAGCACGAGACCCCGCGCACGGTCGGCTGCGAGCGCCTGTGCCTCAAGGCCCTCGACGATCTCGGCTTCGCCGACATCCTCCACGACCTGGGCATCAAGGGCCGCGAAGGGCGCATCGCCAGCGCGCTGGTCGTCGCCAGGATGGTCCATCCCGCCAGCGAGCGGGAGACCAGCCGCTGGCTGCGCCGCGACAGTGCGACCGCCGAACGTCTCGACCTGGAGGGCGACCGCAAGGCACTGCGGCGCAAGACGCTCTACCGCATCGGCGACCTCCTCTGGCGCCACCGCGCCGCCATCCAGCGGGAGCTGTTCAACCGTGAGCGCTCGCTGCTCGACATCCCCGACACCATCGCCTTCTACGATCTCACCAACCTTCACTATCACGGCCACACGCACGGCGAGCGTCCCCGCTTCGGGCGCTCCAGGCAGAAGCGCGACGACTGTCCGCTGATCACGCTGGCGCTGGCGCTCGACGGTGCAGGCTTCCCGCGCAGTTGCGAGATCCTGCCGGGCAACGTGAGCGAGCCGGGCAGGCTGGAGGACGCGCTGGTCAGGCTCGAGGCGGTGTGCGGCGGCACGGCGCCCAAGCCCATGGTGGTCATGGACGCGGGCATCGCCACCGAGGAGAACATCGCGTGGCTGGGCGAGCCGGGCTACGACTGGATCGCGGTCAGCCGGGGAGGCAAACCGCCGCCGCCCGAGGGCGGGCCCGAGGCGCTGCTGATCACCAGCGCGCACCACGAGGTGCGCGCCTGGCGCCTCGCAAGCGAGGACGGCGAGGCGCGGCTCTATGTCGTCAGCGAGGGCAAGAAGAAGGCCGAGACCTCGATCCTCGGCCTGAGGAGGACCCGCTTCGAGGCGGCGCTGGAAAGGCTCCACAGCGGCCTCCCGGTCAAGGGCCGCCTCAAGCGCTACGACAAGGTGCTGGAGAGCGTAGGCCGCCTCAAGCAGCGCTTCTCCGCGGTCGCCAGGCACTACGAGATCACGCTCGAGAAGGCGGACACCGGCGCCAACGCGTCTGCCGTTCGCTTCAAGCGCAGGCCGCTATACGACGAGGCCGATGAGGGCGCCGGCGCCTATGTGCTGCGCACCAGCCACATCGACTGGGATATCGAGACGATCCTTCGGACGTACTGGCGCATCACCGACCTCGAGGCCACCTTCCGCAGCCTGAAATCCGAACTCGGCCTTCGCCCGATCTGGCACCAGTTCGACCGTCGCATCGCGGCCCACCTGCTGATCGCGGTGCTGGCCTATCACGCCGTGCATCTGATCCGTACCCGGCTGGCCGCGCGGGGCATCCACAAGGGCTGGGCATCGGTCCGCGACGGTCCTGCGGACCTGGGTGCGGATCACCACGCGCCTGCGCCAGACCGACGGCACGTTGATCGTCAACCGCCAGGACACGCGCCCGGCCGCCGAGGGTGCCGACATCTCCTCGGCGGCGGGCGTGGAACCCGCCATCCACCGCAGGAGGGCCCGCCTGACGCGCTGACAGAATCCAACAAAATGTGGGGCCATGTTGAAATCGGCCGAGAAAATATCACCCCATATCAAAGCGATAAAGGACAGCAGAACAAAAAAAGTGCCAACCTGGGTAGCGGGGCGCTATCCGAATCGTGCTCGGGTTTGCGGCGGCGTTCATGGACTCTCCCTCCTCTCTCCATGTGGGCTTGCCCACCCTCCCGCTCTCCTCTTCCTCCCGCGAAGCGCAAGCGGGACGCGGTTAGCGCACGCGCCCGGCGAGCGCGGCGGAATCGAGCGCCGTGCCGTCGCGGCCGATGCCCCAGAAGGGGTCGCCGTGCGCGCCCCAGGGCGTGGTGTGGCGGAGTGCGCGCTCACCGGTGGCGAGCAGCCGCGCGGTGTCGGAGCGCTGCGGAGCGAAGCGGAGCAGCAGCCCTGCGGCCATGCGCGCGAGCTTCGCGTCGTCCCAGTCGTCGCGGCAGCGCACGGCGCGCCCGAGGCGTTGCGCCTCGCGCGCCGTCGCTGCGCGGCGGATGCGCTCGGCCGCCGCCGGGTCCGGCGAAGTTCGAGAGCCACCCCCACTGCGGGCAGCGCGACCGGAACAGAATGGGCTGGTCGCAAGCGGCACGGGCGCGAAGCTCGGCGGCGGCCCAGGCCGCCGCGCGGGCGAGCACCGTGCCGTGACACGGCTTCGGATGGCACCAGCACGCATAGACGCACCCGTCGATGGCGCCGGATCCGCTCGGGCGCAATCGCCCTCGCGGATCCGGCGCCAGAGATATGCGCGGTAGCGCGCAATCACCTCGTCCCTTGTTCCGTCTTTTCCCACGACAAACGGGTTGCCCCAGCGGGTGCGGCGGTCGATGCGCACCGCGCCGCGCGCGACGGCATCGGGCTCGTGCTTCAGATTGACGATGCGGGCCATGCTCCCTCTCCCTTCACTGCTCTTGACCTCAGCCAGCCGAACACTCCCACTCGCATGAGCCGTGCGGAGCGGAACGCGGAGCAACGGCGAGAGACGCGCGGCGAGCGCGTCGCGGCCGAGTGCAACGAGGTCGTCGTTGAAGTCGTCGCCTTCGGGCACGAGACACAGGGCGGCGACGCCCGCCCGCGCGCAGCGCCGGGCGAGGCGCATCGCCGCCCGCTCCCCTTCCTCGTCGTTGTCGCGCGCGATGAGGAGCCGCGTCAGCCCAGGCGGAGGCGCGAACGCGCCGAGGCTTCCGGCGGAGAGCGCGGCGGCGGCCTTCACTTCGGGCACCGCGGCGACGACCGACAGCACCGTCGTCGCCGGTCACGGCGGCGACCAGCGCCGGCAGGCGGCGCACGGACGAGCCTTCGCGGTAGCGAAGCTCGGGGTGGAAGCGCAAGCAGGAGAAGCGGCAGCGCGTTGACGCGGTGGCGGATGAGGTCGCCATGGGTGCCTTCGGCCGCATCGGTCCATTTGCCTGGCGTGCCGGGGCCGCGGAGGCGGACATAGAGCGAGCGCCCGCGGGCGCCGTCGAGGTCGCCTGCGACCCAGTAGCGGCCCTGGCGCCGGCCGTGCGGCAGGTACTGGCGGCACACGGCCTCGGCGCGCTCGGCGAGTGTGAAGCACGAATGGGACATGGTGGGACTCCTCCGGCGGTGGACGGGACGCCCCGATACCGGCCGGGCCTCCGCCTCCTGCCGGCGCCGGAGGGCGAGCGTGACGCGCGAAGCGCGGGCGCGAGGCCCGAACGGGGACGGACTCGGGTCTGCCTTCACTCGTAGTGCGGCCGCGTCGCGGGGAAGTCCGCGCCGGCGTGCGGCTCGATGCGAAGCACCGGCCATCCGGTGCAGAGCACCGAGTCGGTCGGGTGAAGGCCCTGCCGGCGGTCGGCGAGCCAGTTCGCTTTCGCGGCGCGCACCGCCGTCGCCTCGTCCACGGTGCCGAAGGCGCCGTGGACGAGGCGACGAAGCGGGCGGTGTCGTACCACCACCCGCCTTCCTCCAGCCCGCCGCAGGCGCGGTTCGTGAGGTACTCGTTGAGGCGAAACGGCCCGTCAGGCGCCGGGTGCTCGCCATTAGCGCTCGCGCAGACGGGGCGATTCGGGACTTCGCTCATGTCTCGGTCTCCTTGCACGGTGGGGGCGGGACCTATCAATCTCCCACTGCTGAGAAGGTTCCGTTCATTGGATGTTGTCCCATGCGTTGATGAAGTCGATTCCGGCTTTGTATCGCTGCCATGCCTGCCAGATTTTCTCGGTTCCGGGGAGGGGCTGTTGCTTGCTGGGATGGAAGCCTGCGACGCGTGCGAGGTCGACCACGACGGTGCGGATGTCGGGAGGCTTGCCGGGCGGGGCGCGGATGATGCGATGGTATCTGAGCCAGACTTATACCAAGCGCGCTCCAAATTGACTCACCATCCCAATATGTTGGGGTGACGGTCCGGACGACCTTCATAGACTGTGGTGATCGACTCACCAGCGCCGGAGGATGACGATGAGTGCGGCAACGCCGATAACCTGGACGGCACACACAGCGGACGAGCTCCACGCGCTTTCGAGGCACTGCGGGGACGCGAAGCAAGCGTCGCGCGCGCGTGCGCTCGCCATGATCATGGAGGGTGCGTCTCGCACGGAGGCGGCTCGGGCGCAGGGCATGGAGCTTCAAATCCTGCGCGACTGGGTGTTGCGCTACAACACGGAGGGCTTCGACGGCCTCGCGGATCTCCCGCGCGGCGGGAGCGAGGGCCGGTTGACGGACGCGCAGATCGCCGAGATCGGCGCCTGGATCGAGGCGGGTCCCGAGCTTGAGCGGGACGGTGTGACGCGCTGGCGCGTTCAGGACATCTTACGGAAAATCGAGGAGGCCTTCGGGGTCATCTATACGGAGAGCGGTGCCCGTATGATGCTCCGAAGGGCCGGGTTTCGCTTTGTCTCGGGGCGGCCGGTCCACCCCAAAGCCGACGCGGAGCGGCAGAGGTCGTTCGTGGCGGAGTTCGAGGCACAGTTGACGTCGGCGCTCAGCTCTGAGGCGCTGGCGGGTCCGATAGAAATCTGGTTCCAGGACGAAGCGCGCATCGGCCAGAAGGGGATGACGACACGGGTCTGGGCGAATGGGAAGCAGCGTCCGCGCATCCTGCGCGACCATCGCTATGGCTACGTCTATCTGTTCGGCGCCACCTGCGCAGAGCGCGGCGTCGGCATCGCCCACGTGGCGGACAGGGCGAACACGGCGTCGATGAACGAGCATCTGGCGGCGATCGGCGCGGCCGTGGCGCCGGGTGCGCACGGCGTGATTGTGCTGGACGGGGCGGGCTGGCATCGCTCGGGCGACCTTCTCGTTCCCCCCAACCTGACGCTCGTGCATCTGCCGCCCTACAGTCCGGAACTCAATCCGATGGAGCAGATCATTCTGTTCCTGAAATCGAACCGCTTCGCCAACCGCGTGTTCAAGGATGTCTCCGCCCTGAGGGACGCCTGCTGGACGGGGTGGCAATGGCTGACCGACCAGCCCGACGTCATCACCAATACGACCCGGCGCAGCTGGGCCGTAGCCCCATCGTGCTGATCCCGATGCCTCACTGTATCGGTTCATATGACTTGCGTTTGGTATAAGAAGGTTCCGTTCATTGGATGTTGTCCCATGCGTTGATGAAGTCGATTCCGGCTTTGTATCGCTGCCATGCCTGCCAGATTTTCTCGGTTCCGGGGAGGGGCTGTTGCTTGCTGGGATGGAAGCCTGCGACGCGTGCGAGGTCGACCACGACGGTGCGGATGTCGGGAGGCTTGCCGGGCGGGGCGCGGGTGTCGGGACAGGCCATCGCGAGCTGCCCGGCGCTCTCGAGCCGGCGCAGCCAGCGCACGCTCTCCGGCTCGGCCTCGCCGGCCGCGTCCGCGCCGTCGCGCTGGGTGGCGTTGAGTTCGAACACCCCGAGCGGACGCCGGGTTTCGCTGATCGCAAGCCCGACATGGGCGAGGATCCCCCTTGTTCCCGAGCCGCCGCCGCCGAGGTCCACCAGGCCCGTGGTCTTGCGGTGGCCGTTGTAGTTCAGCGTCGTGGTGTCCTGGATGGCGAGGACCACCGGCTCCAGCCGGCAGCGCTCGACCGTCGCCTCGCGGTGGGGTTGAAGAATGTCGTCCATCTTGATCCTGTCGTTGGACAGCAGCCGGTAGGCGGCCTTCTGCTCCGCCTCTGCGGGAAAGATCACGGGCAGGGACGCACCGGGGGCATTCTCCCATGCCCGGCCCATCGCCAACAGCCGCTTGCGCAGGCGGCCGTCGGGATGCGAGCTGCGGCCGTACTCGAAGTCGGCCCAGTCCGCGCCTTTGACCCGGCAGGGCTCGGGCGTCGTGCCGAGGATGGGCGCCGGCTCCCGGCACAAGGCGTCCCGCCAGCCCTCGGCCAAGGGCTTGATCCACACCGATTTCGGCGCCGCCGCGCGGCGCCCCGGCGGAGACCCCGAGGTCCGCTCGGCGCAACACTTCCAGCCCGCCGCGCGGTAGCAGGTGCCGCGCCGCTCGGGACCCACATAAGTGTAGGCGGCCAACGGCACGGCCCCATGCGCCGCCTGCCAGTCGCCGGCCAGGCGCGCCGTCGACAGCGCCAGCACATGCGACGCCAGATTGTCGACCCGGACGCCGGGCAGCAGGAGAAAGCGATGCTGGTTGACCAGCTGCGTCAGGTTGGCGACCCGCGCCGCAGCCGACCAGCCGATGAAGGCGTCGCGGGCCGCCTGATGCCAGCTCGCGGCGCAGAAGCCGATGCCGCCAAGGCGGCCGTGAACCGACGAAACGATCCACCAGTTCAGCACCGCACCCGGCCTTCGCGACCACCCCTGCGGATGATGGCTCTCCATCATCTCCCGCCACGAGCGCTTGTCCGCCGCATCGCCGACCGGGACCAGCGTGACCTCCCCAAGCTCCGACAGCCCGCACCTCAGTTCCAGGTCCGGATAGCCCCGCTCGACCTCGCCGCCCACCGTTCCCGGCGTCCGGCACGGCATCGCCCGCGCCTCGGGCAACCAAATGCCCACCTTGTCCGCCAGCCGCGACAGAGCCTTGCTCGCTTGGGCAAGACACGGAACGCCCCGAGGGTTGCGCCAGTTCTCGCGCTCGCACAACGCGCGCGCCAGCGAATGGCGCGTCCGGCCCGTCTCGCCGGACGCCCCCTTCAGCCACTCAATCGTACCGGCGCTGAAATGCCGAAGCCCAATCTGCATGCCCAGAACATGCAGAACCGGCATTACCTTGTTAACTGTGTCCTATTGAAAGGGGCGGGACTCCCTCACGCCACCGAAATCGCGGTGGTCGGCGTGCATGCCGATGCCCTGGCCGGGGCGGTACTCGTTCACGATGCACTGCGCCGGGAGCGCGCCGCCGAAGTGCGGCCGGAGCCTTTGGGCCATCGCGGTGGCCCAGCGGGGGAAGACCGGCGCGGGCTCGCGCGAGCCGCCGCCCCGGTACGCGTAGCGATAGCCGTAGTGCTGCACGCGTCGGCGAAGCTCGGTGAGCCAGGACTCCTCGTTGATGCGAAGGAGGATGCGCGCATCCTCCGCGGGGGTGACGAAGTCCGGGACGATGACCGCCCCGAGGGCGAAGATGCTGGTGTCGCGCGCCATGCTCTCTCTCCTGTCCGAACGATGCGCCGGCCCCGAGGTGGGAGGGAGGAGAGAGCGACTGCCCCTCAGAACGGGATGTCGTCGTCGAAGTCGTCCGCCGACGCCGGGGCGCCGCCGGCCGGCATCGCCGGGCCGTTCGCGGGGGCCGTCGCGGGCTGCGACGCGCCGTTGCCGTTCGGCTTGTCGAGGAACTGCACCCGGCCGGCGGGGACGAGGAGAATCTCGGTCGAGAACCGGGCGCCGTCCTCGCCGGGCTTCGACCAGCGCCGCGTCTGGAGCTTCCCGTCGATGTAGACGAGCCGGCCCTTGCGCGCGTGCTTCTCGAGCATCGAGATGAGCCCGTCCTGGAAGGTGACGATGCGGTGCCACTCGGTCTTGTCGACCCGCTCGCCGGTCTGCTTGTTGATGTACGACTCGTCGGTGGCCACCGAGACGTTGGCGACGCGCCCGCCGCTGGTGAGGTGGTTGACGGTCACGTCGGCGCCCAGGCGCCCGATGAGTTCCACGCGGTTCAGTCCGAATGCCATGATGAGGCTCCTTCAATGTCTGGTTGATGACGATGGGTTGCGAACCGGTCGGGACCCGGGGTTCACTCTCCCCGGACCCCTTCCGTTCACCCTTCCCTCGCTTCACTCCACCTCTCCGTCGTCGCCCCTGGGGTCGAACGCGGCGGGTTCGTCGAGGATGTGACGGATGGCACGGGCATCGAGGCCGATGTGTGCGAGCAGGTCTTCGCCCGACTGGACTTCAACGTCGAAATCGAACATGGCTTGAATCTCCTTCACGGATGCCGCGCCCGGCAGCCGAGGGAGACCGTCTCCCTCTCCTTGCGCCGGGCGTTCGCCCGGCTTTCGCGCTGCTCTGGCTCGATGACGGAGACGAAGGGTCAGGCACGCCGACGGATGGCCAGCAGCCGCTCGCATGCTTGGCGCGGGGACATGGCGGCGAGGTTCATCACCGGAATGCCGTGCTCGGCCGCGATGCGAAGGCCCATCCCGGTGCCCCCGGTGACGGCGCCGCCCGGAGTGAAGGCGACGACCGCATCGACCGGCCGGTCCAGATGCACGCCGAGCAGAACCGCCGCGTTCCGTCCGTGCAGCCTCCGCGCCCCGGACGAGCAGCGATGCCAGGCGGGATGCAGGCGGGCGGCGAGGTCGATGCAGGCGGCGAACTCCGACCGGCTCGGAACGACGCAGTCCGGCCCCGCGTGCCCGTTGTAGCCCGGCCACGGCAGGTAGAGCGTCCTCTGCCCGGCCGGCGCGCGCCCGGCAAACGCGGTATCGGCCCCGTCGGGGCCGCCGCTCGCGAGATGCCATCCCGTCCTCGCGAGCCAGGCCGCCATCTTCGTCATGTCGCGAAGTACATCGGGGGGGTGTCGAGCGGGAGCCGATGCCGGCATAGGTGAGGTTAGCCATGTCGCGGTCCCTCCGGATGACGATGGGCGCCGCGCCCTCTCTCTCTCGATGCGCGGCCTTCATCCTCGCTTCGCCGGTCTCGAACCCGGGGGATGGCGGAAGACGGGCCGGCGCGCTCAGAGGAGCCCCCTCTCGGCGAACGAGACACATTCGCCGTCGCCGACGACGAAGTGGTCGATGAGGCGCACGTCGACGAGCGTCAGCGCCTCGGCGAGTCGCTTGGTGATGGCGCGGTCGGTGGGGCTTGGCTCCGCGACGCCGCTCGGGTGGTTGTGGGCGCACACGATGGCGTCGGCGTTGTGCCCGAGCGCTCTGCGCACGACGACCCGAGGATGCACGCTGGCGCCGTCGAGGGTCCCGAAGAAGACCTCGTCCCAAGCGATGACCTGGTGCCGGTTCGTGAGGAAGAGGCAGGCGAAGACCTCGTTGCGGTAGCCCCGGAGCCGGGCCTCGATGTAGCGCCGGGTGTGGGCCGGCGAGGTGAGCGGCGCGCCGTCGCGGGCGAGGCGTGCTTCCATCCACCGGGCGTGGACTTCGTGCAGGGCATGGACGCGGGCGCGGTCCGCGCGGGGAAGGACGACAGTGCGAAGCCGGTCGTCCGGGTCGTCGAGGAGCCCCCTGAGCCCCGGCGGCGGCGAGCGTCGGGTCGTCGACGTCGATGCCGAGGAGCGCGCGAAGCTCGCGGTCGCCGAGGGCGGCCGGGCCGGCGCGGTCGATGCGGGCGAGGACGGACTCCGGCGGCGGTGTCGATACCGGACGCTTCGGCGCCATCCAGGCGACGGCGGCCTCGGCGCAGTGGGCGGGGGCTTGTGGGGCATCGTGTGACATGGGCGCTCCGAGGTCGTGTTCGATGGGCGCGGCGCGGAGGCTTGCGGTGCGGTGGACGGGTGGCGGATGCGCTACACCGGGACTGTGGTGGCTGGGCTACCGGGACGCCGCCCAAATGGCGGGGGTCGGGCCTGGCGCGGTGACGGTTGCGGCGTCGCTGGCGGCGTGGCTGCCGGGCCCGGCCGCGATCGCGCTCTCGGCGGTGGCGCTCAGCGTGCCGGTGTGGCTCGCCTGGTACTGGCTGGTGCGGCGGGCGTGAGTGCGGCGGACGGCGGGCCGGCTGCGCAGCAGGGGCCAGGGCGGGCTTATGCCCGCAACAGCCCTTCGATCTCGGACATCCGCAGGATCAGCATGAGGGGCTCGCGGCCGGAGAACGCACGGAAGCCGAACTTCGCGTAGAACGCCGCGGCCCGTTCGTCGATGGCCTGCACGACGACGGCGCGGGCGCCGACCACGCCGGCCGCGGCGAGGCAGCGTCCGGCCGCGTCGACAAGAAGGTCCGAGCCGAGGCGCCGGGACCGGTAGTGCTCATCGACCGCGAGCTGGCCGAGCAGAATGACCGGGACCGGGTCCGGCATGCCGCGCCCGACCCGCGACGACACCCGGCGCCGCTCCACCGAGCTGGCGGCGAGGCTGTAGAACCCCGCCACCCGGTCGCCGTCGCAGGCGACATAGGTGCGGGCGCCGCCCTTGGCTTCGTTCAGCCGCGCCTTGCCCCGGAGCCAAGCGTCGAGGGTGGGGACGCCCGAGGAGAACTGCGAGACGTCGTGGCGGGGGCTGAGCGGCTCCGGCGGTCCTAGCGGTCCCACTGGGGCCGGCGCATGTAACGCGCCTTCACGGCGGGGTCCAGCTCCACCGGCGCATCGAGCGCGGCGACGAAGTCGTCCCAGGCCTCGTCGTCGAGGGCGATGACGGGGCGCTCGTTCAGGATCTCGACGGCCGCCGCTTCGCTGGAGCGGAGCACGAACTCGGTGCGCGACACACCCCTGATCGCGGCCGCGCGGTCGATGACGGCCAAGCGTTCGCTGGACGTGCGGAAGTTCACCTGGGGCATGCCGGGCTCCTTCATCCGGGGTGTGGTGTTGGTCTTGAGGATATAGCGTTTGTATAGAATACGGCAATTGTCAACATCGCCGACCGGCGCCGGGTTTCGACGGGGGCGCTCAGTGCCAGCCGTTGCCGTCCGGGTCCTCGTCCCCCGCGCGCATGGACACGGCGTGACAATCGGTGACATCGCGATAACCGTGCCTCCTCGTCTCCCGCGCGCATGGACACGGCGGCCATCGCCGTCCAGCCCGAGGCGCCGGTTCAGCTTGTCGCAGATGGTGAGCGCGTCGTCGAGGTGGAGCGCGATCAGGGCGGTGGGGACGTGGCCGGCGAGTCCTTCGATGACGATGCGGATCTGCTGCACCTCGGTCTCGACGTCGTAGGCCGGCACGAAGCAGAAGTTGGGTTCGTCGGGCAGGGTCTGCGCGGTCATTGGAGCGGTCTCCTTGCGCGGGGTGGCGGTGTCGGCGGCCGTCGGCACGCACCCCCACCGGCGTTGCCGGGGAGGGATGGTAGCGGACGGGCCGGGGCCGCCGGAGAGCGGCGGGCCGACGATACGTATAGCGCGGGCGCGGTTCATACAGCGAGCGGCCAGCGTTCGAGGATGCGGTCGAGGACGTGCGCGCCGGAGGCGAAGGCGCGGGCGCGCCACGACACGATCTCGACGGTGCAGCCCATGCGCTTGAGCGCATCGGTGTCGCCGTCGGCCGGTCCCTCGATCTCGACGCGATCGGTGCCCATGATGCGCCGGCGCGCGAGCCGCCAGCCGTTGGCGAGGATAAGCGCGGCGCCGCGTCCCATGACCGCCTCGAAGGCTTCGGCGCCGGTCATGGCGAATTCGCCGCCGAGGCCGAAGCTGGCGCGCACGGCCCGGACCTGCCCGGCGTCGAGCACACGGCCGATGAGCGCCTCGCCCGCGTCGGTGGTGAGCCGGCGCACCCGCATGTTCTCGAACGGCAGCCGGTCCCAGACAGGCAGAAGCAATCCCGCCGCGAGCCAGAAGCGCGATTCCCGGTGGGTCGGCAGCGCAGTCGTCTCGTGCTCCCAGTGCGCGCGCCAGGTCGCCTCGTCCGCGCGGCGCCAGTTGGACGCGTCGAGCTCCGCCCGCGCCATGGTCTCGCGCGTGGCGGGCCGGACGAGGCGCACCCGCTCCTGGACTCCGCCGTCGTCGAACATGCGCGACGGCGCCGCCAGCAGGACGGCGGCGCGCTTGGAGCGGGCGTTCACGACCAGTGACGGCTTCCCGTCCGGTCCGGGGTCTCGGGCGCCTAGCCCGAGCGCGGTGTCGGCCGTGGTCGGCTCCAGCCGGTCGCGGCGGACGATCTCGACGAGATCGGTGACCGCCCCGGTGCGGGGATGCTCGTACAGCGTCTCGCGGCCGGCGATGTCGAGCGAGTCGGCGCGCACCGTCTCGACGCCGGCCTCGAAGCTGCCGGCCTCGACGGCCTGCTCGATGTTCGACTCGATGCGGGTCTCCAATGCCGCGAAGAGCTGGTTCTGCTCGGCGATGGGGAGCGCGAGCAGGCGGTTGAGGAACCGCGACATGGGCGGCAGGTCCTCCTTGAGCGTGCCCTCGTGGACGAGCTTGAGGCCGGTCGCCTCCTCGAAGTCGGCGAGCGACCATCCCTCGATATGGCCGCGCCAGAGCGCCATGTAGAACTGGCGCAGCGCCGCCCTGGCGTACAGGCTCTCCAGGTTGTCGCTCTCGCGGAACAGCGTCTGGTCGCCGCCCATCGCGGTCTGCGAATCGCGCTGCCCGCGGGTGATCGCGCCGAGGCTGTCGAGCCTGCGCGCGATGGTGGCGATGAACCGCCGCTCGCCCTTCACGTCGGTGGCGACGGGGCGGAACAGCGGCGCCGACGCCTGGTGCGTGCGGTGGGTGCGGCCGAGCCCCTGGATGGCCTGGTCGGCCCGCCATCCGGGCTCCAGCAGGTAGTGGATGCGCCGCCCGGTGTTGCCGCACGACAGGTCGGCGTGATAGCTGCGGCCCGTGCCGCCCGCCATCGAGAAGACGAGGATGCGCTTGCCGCCGTCCATGAAGGCGGCGGTCTCGGCGAGATTGGCCGAGGCGGGCCGGGTGCGGAGCGCGAGGCGCTCGCCGCGCGCATCGGTCATCTTGAGCACCCGGCGGGACCGTCCCGTCACCTTTGCGACCGCGTCGTGCCCGAAGTGCTGCACGATCCGGTCGAGGGCGGACGGCACCGGCGGCAGAGAAGCCAGCTTCTCGATGAGCGCGTCGCGGCGCGCGGCGGCCTCCTGGCAGATGACCGGGTTGCCGTCCCCGTCGAACACGGGCCGCGACAGGAGATTGCCCTCGTCGTCGGTGAAGGGCTCCTGGAGCTGCACCGGGAAGGCGTGGGCCAGGAACTCGATGACGGTCTCGCGCGGTGTCAGGTCGACGTTGAGGTCGTCCCATTCGGAGGCGGGGATCCCGGCGATGCCGCCGCTCCATCAGCGCCTCGCCGGTGGAGACCAGCTGGATGACGGCGGAGCGGCCGGATTCGAGATCGGCCTCGATCGCGCGGATGAGCGAGGGGCACTTCATGCTGGTCAGCAGATGCGCGAAGAAGCGCTGCTTCGCCCCCTCGAACGCGCTCATGGCGGCGGATTTGGCGTTCTTGTTCAGCGTCAACTCCCCGTCCACGATGCCGGTGGCCTTGAGTGCCTCCTGGATGTTCTGGTGGATGACCTTGAACGCGCCGGCGTAAGCATCGTAGATACGCCGCTGGGCGTCGCTCAGCGGATGCTCCAGGATGTCGACCTCGACCCCGTCATAGGAGAGCGCGCGGGCCTGCCCTGGCGGGTCGGCGAGCGCGACGTCGCGTAAGGTCGCGAACAGGATGCCCTCCGGGAGCGGGATGTCGGCCCCCTGGCGGAACTTGCCCAAGGGGATGACGTCGTCGTCGCGTCCTCC
This sequence comes from Thalassobaculaceae bacterium, assembly GCA_963422445.2. Lineage (GTDB taxonomy): Bacteria > Pseudomonadota > Alphaproteobacteria > Thalassobaculales > Thalassobaculaceae. The sequence continues at coordinate 3,942,644 of OY729512.2, read as the reverse complement.
GAGCGCGGTCCAGTCGCGGCGCGCGTCCTCGACGAGCTTGTCGCTTGCCGAGAGCCAGAGGGCGCGGCGACGGCCCCTGAGCCAGTTGTCGAGCACGATGGCGGCGACCTGGCGGCCCTTGCCGGCGCCGGTGCCGTCGCCGAGCATCCAGCCGCGGCGGAACCGGACCGGGGCCGAGAGCGTCTCCCCTTCGTCGGTGACGAAGGACGTGTCGATGTCCTCCCCGTCCTCGTCGCGGCAGCGGTGGACGGTCTCCCAGCCCGAGCCGATGCGGTAGTCGGCGGCGAGGTGGCGCGAATGGGCCTCGCCGGCCAGCACCACGCTCTCGAGCTGGGCGTCGGACAGCAACGCGTCGGTCACGACGCGCTCGGGGCAAATGGGGCGGTAAGCCGGCACGGGATGGGACACGGCGGCCATCGCGCCGGACTGCACGAGCGGGGTCGGATGGGCGATGGCGCCCGGCACCCGCACGACGCTCGGGCGCCACGGCTCCCAGGGGCCGGCGGTGGAGGCGGCGGCGGGTGCGCTCGCGCCGGTCTCCGGCGCCGCCGTCTCGACGGCGAGCTCGACGACCGGACCCCGGTCATGGGCGGACTTCGGCGACGGGGCGGCCGGCTTCCCGGTCGTCGTCGGCGCGACCGCGTTGCCGAAGAGGTCGCGGCCGGCGGCGGCAGGCACGGGCCGGACCGGCTCGCGCTCGATGGGGAGGCGCGGCGGCACTTGCGCGATGACCGCGTCGAGCAGCTCGGCGGGGGTGGCGGCGCGGGTCTGGCCGTCTACCGCGATGCCTGGCTCGGCGCTCCGCTCGATGACGGTGAGCCGGGTGTCGAAGCCGGTACCGCGCCGGGCATAGGCGCGCCCGTCGATCGCCATGGTGAACACGGTGCGCACGGCGCGGTCGGCGAAGGCGCCGCGCCAGGCGGCGTCGCCGGGCACGCAGTGGGACGAGGTGATGGCGGCGAGCCGTCCGCCCGGCGGCAGCATCGAGAAGGCCGAGCGGATGTGGCGCAGATCGGCGTCGTGGCGGATGCGCGCGATCCCCGGCGTTGCCGAGAACGGCGGATTCATGAGCACGACGGTCGGCCGGACGCCCGGCAGGAAGTCGGCCAGCGCCTCGGCGTTGTGGCGGGTGACGGCGATGCCGGGAAACAAGCCCGCAAGCAGCCCGGCGCGGACGCTCGCGATTTCGTTCAGGTGCAGGTGGCCGGAGGCGGCCTTGCCGAGCGCGCACTCCGCCATCACGGCCAGCATGCCGGTGCCGGCGCTGGGCTCGAGCACGGTGTCGCCGGGCCGGACCGCGGCGGCTCGCAATGCGACATAGGCGAGCGGCAGCGGGGTGGAGAACTGCTGGAGCCGGACCTGCGCCTCGGAGCGCTTCGTGTGCGAGGGCTCCAGCGCGGCGACGGCCGCGAGCATGTCCAGCATCCTGCGGGGGCCGCCCGGGCCGGCGCCGGCCCGCTGGCGCATGGCGCGCCCGTAGCGGCGGACGAACATCACGACGGACGCTTCGGCCGCCTCGTAGGCGTCCTTCCAGACCCAGGCGCCCTCGGCGTCGCTCGCACCATAGGCGCGGGTCATGGCGTCGCGCAGTGTCGCGGCGTCGAGGGGCCGGCCGGCTTCCAGCACCGGGAGCAGGCTCCGGGCGGCGTTGAGGAGCGGAGCGGAGCCGTCCGGTGCGCTGCGCTCGGAGCCGGAGACCGGAACGGATACGGGGGGAAGCTGCGGGCGCGCGGACGCGCCCGGCGCCGGATGGGCGTCGAGCATGGCGTTCTCCGAAGTGGAAGGACGTGGAAGTGCCGGCCAGGCGGCGCGGGCGAGGACTCGCGCGCCGCTTCGCCGGGCCTGCCCCCGGCCGGCTGCCTCGCCTCGGGACGGCACGGGGCGGGGACATGCGGAATCAGGCGGTGGCGGCGCCCGGGCGCCCGGCGGTGCGGGCGCGGCGGGGTGCTACGGGGAGGGTGTGCGCGGCGGGCCTGTCGTGGCCGTGGTGCCGGGGATGGCCGGCCGGGTCAGCCGAAACGCCGGCCTTCCGCCGTGAACGTGTATTCGTTGACCTCGATGGCCTCGTCGACGGCGGTGTCGGAGGTGAGGTCCTCGTACTCGCGTTCGAGCTGGCGGTAGAGCCAGCGCGCGAGGTCGCGCAGCGCCTCGATCACGGTGTCCTCGGCGCCGTCCGTCATGGGCTGCCAGGTCGGGCTGTCGCGCTCGACCTCGATCGCCATGCTGTGCTCGTGGCAGTAGCTGCCGCGCGTCCGGATGACCGTGTTCAGTTGCCAGAAGTTGCGCTTCTGGGTCGCCTGCAGCTCGTCCGCGATGCGGTGCAGCTCCTCGTCCTTCGGCGCATGGGCGCGGATGGCACGGGCCGCGCCTTTGGCATGGCTGAACGTGCCCTCGAACGACGCGCCATCGCCCTGCGAGGAAAATCCCCGAAACCACAGATGGGGCTTCTCCCGCGTGCCGCCGCCCATGAGCCTCACGGAGCTGGTCCGGAGCGTCACGCCGAGGATCCGGCAGATCGTCTCGAAATCCTCGAACACGGCGTCGTACCACTCGTGTTCGAGGCAGGTCCCGCGATACCAGGCGCGGGCCTGTTCCTTCGCGGTGTCCGGCAGCTCTTCAAGCTCGTAGACGACGGTCTCGACGGTGCGGGGCATGGTCAATCCTCCGGGAATGCGCACAAGGCGCGACGGCGCTTCTGCGGTGCATTGCAGGGGGAATCGGCGCGGCGCGGGTACTCGCTCCCACCGGTGGAAGGCGCTCAGTGCAGCAGGTCGGCGAGGCCGAGCCTCTCGAACGCCGCGCGCAATGCGTCGTGGGACAGCGCGTCGATCTTCATCGGTCCGTAGCCGCCCTCGTCGTTCCACGCGGCCAGCTCGCGGACCTGGCGGACAAACTCCTCGTCGGTCTCGCAGACCATCGTGGTCACATCGCCCTCGCAGAAGTTGACGATGGTGCGCTTCGCCGGCGAGCACCACGCGCCGTAGCAGGAAGCGTCCTGGCGGGTGTCGATTTGTGCGAAGCCGTTGGCGTATGAGCATGGGCCGCAGTCGAAGCGGTAGCGGTCCGACAGCGGCCGGAAGTCTCGGGTGGTCTTCATGTGCATGCCTCGTGGCGGACGCCTCGGCGGTGGACGCCGGGGCGCCGCCCGGATCGTGAGATGGCCCGGGGGCCTTCAGTGGGAAGCCGGGCAATCGCCCGGGGCGGGCGGGCCGAACGCGACGGCGATGTCGTCGCCGTCGACGGTGATGGTCACCGCGCGGTCGGTCGGCATCAGCCAGTGGATCTCGGTTCGGAGCGCCCGGGCGATGGCGCGCTTTCTGGCCTCGTCGGCGTGATTGGGCGGCGCGGCGGGGATGCCGGCGGGGGCCGGGCGGGGTTCGGTGTGGGTCTTCATGGCCGGGCCTCCGGTGAGACGGGGACGGGACGCGGAGGGCCGGGACGCTCCCGCCCCCCCCCCCCCCCGCTCGTCCGCACGGACGCCGGCCGGGCTCCAGGCGGCCGGGGGCTGGCGGTTGCAGTGGATGGCGTGTCGGCGGTCCCGACCGGAGCCGGGGTCAGGCGCCGGCGGCGGCCTGTGCGGCGCGCGCGCCGAGGGTCACCGTCACCTTGCGGTCGCGCACCGAAATCTCCGCGCCCCGGTCGTGCGGGATGAGCCAGAACAGCTCGCGGGTGACCGCCTCGGCGATGGAGCTGCGCCTCGCGGCGTCGTCCGAGACCAGCCGCCGCGTTGCGATGTGGAGGGCTTCCTGCTCGAAGACGTCGCGCTGGCGTTCCCAGGAATCGGCATCCGCGTCGTCCGAAGCCGAGAAGAACGCCGCGCGCAGCAGCTCCATGAGCTGGAACGGCTCGATGTCGCTGTCGGCGGTCACGAGCGGCAGGGCGTCGCCGACGTAAGCCCAGGCGTCGCCCGCGAAGGCGACGTCGGCGTCGAGGTCGAGGATGCGTCCCACGCCCCTGTCGGGCCGGACGGCGAGGCTCATGCGGATCGAGTCCGGGCGCGCCGGAGCGCTCGGGCGCCGGATACCTGTCGAGCGCGTGGGGGCGGCGGCCGACGGTCGCCTCGGTGTGGATGTGGACGATGCGCTCGATCGCGTCGTACCAGGCATAGCCCTCCAGCCGGCGGTCGGGCTCGAACAGCCGGCCGGCAATGCCATTGCGCTCCGCGGCCCGCCACAGCGCCTGCGCCTCGGGCGGCTCGGGGTCGCACGCCATCAGCAGCGCGTCGGGGCCGACCGATTCGCGCTTCGGCGGCTCGCGCCAGTCGTCGACGTCGGCGAGGCCGGGACGCCAGGGCCGGAGCTCGGGCGGCGGCGCGGCGATGTCGATGTCGGCCTCGTACGCGCGCTTGCGGTCCGCGAAGGACGGGCGCGGGTCTGGATCGGCGGCCATGGCGCGGTAGATGGCGAGCCTTGCGGCCTCGCGCATCTCTTCGAGGAACGGGGTCTCGACGGGCTCCTTGCGCGCGGGCAGCACCAGCTCAAGGTCCGGGCAGTCCACGATGTCGGCGCCGGCCGTCCAGCACTCGCCGGTGACCGACTCGACCCTGGGAAGCTGCGCGGAGACGGTGAGGCCGTGAAAGTTGACGTCGGGGTCGTTGAGGCCGAACCCGTTCCAGCGGTCCTTGAACGCGCCGAACACGAGGCCGCGCCAGCGCTCGACGTGGAGCGCGCCGTCGAGGAAGGCGCGGCGGTCGAGGGTCTCGCCTCCGGCCGGCGTGTCGGGGACGTCCTCGAACATGACGGGCAGCGGATAGTGCCGGGCCGCCTGCTCGATGGCCCGGCGGATGCGCTCGGCGTCCTCGGGCCCGGAGGCCCGGAACGAGACGGCGGCGCCGTGCGGCCAGGGCGCGCCATCGTCGGGCCCGACCTTCGTCTCGGCCTCGCCCGGAAAATGCGCGGGCAGAAGCTCGACGCGCCAGCCGGCCGCGAGGTCGCCGTCGGTGGCGCGCGTCCGGGACGAGACGGTGCAGCCGCGCCGCGCGAGGCTCAACATGCCCATCCCTGCCGCGTCCTCAGCCGCCACCAGGTCCTCGCTCCAGCCGTTCTCGCCGAACGACAGCAGGATGGCCGGATCGGCGATGCCGGCGCCGTCGTCGGTGACGGTCATCGTGAGGTTGCCGTCGGAGCCGGCGATGGCGACGCGGACCCGCGTGGCGCCGGCCCTGCGGCTGTTCTGCAAGGTTTCCGAGAACACCTCGCCGATGCTGGCGGAGAATGTCCGGGTGACGCGCTTGATGGCGCTGTCGTGAATGCGGGCGCGGATGGTCGCGGTGTCGTTCATGTGCGTTCTCCGTGATGGATGCGGAAAAGGAAACGCCCCGCCCGGCGATGGTCCGGACGGGGCGCTCAAGCCTGGGCGGGCGGTCAGTGGACGCGGCGCAGGAACTCCGGGATGTCCAGAGGGTCGGAGTCGGGAGCCTCGCCGTTGACCGGGCCGACGGTCTGCACGATGACGCGGGGGCCGCCGTCGGCGGTCGGGACCGCGTTCATCGCGTCGATGGCGTCGGCGAGCGACGGGTCGGCGGGACCGTCCTCGCCGCCGCCTTCCCCGTTCACCGGCTCCGCGCCGCCCTCGCCCTCCGCGACCGTGGACGCGTCATGGCCGTTGCCCTCGGCAGAGCCTTGCGGGGCCCTGGCGCCGTCCGCTTCCGGATCGGCGGTCCCGGCCGTGGCATCCCCGGATGCGTCCGGGGATTGCGCGGGCTTGGCGGCGGGCGCGGCTTGCGTCGCCGTGTCGGCGTCGGCGCCGCCCGCATCGAACGCCGCGAACCCCGGCATGGTCCAGGCCAGCGCCGCGGCGTGCGCCGTGGCGCCGAGTCCCACCGGCGGCGTGCCGGCCGCGAAGGCGTCCTCCATCGCCCTGGCGAGGTCGGCCTTCTTGTACTTCGACCGGGCCGACGCCCAGGCGGCGCCGAAGGTCTCGCGGGCGGCGTCGAGGATGCGGTCCTTGCGAATGCGCGACCACAGCATGCCGGCGGTCGGCCGCACGTGCTTCGCGAAGTCGATGTCGAGCCGCGCGACGGTGGCCTCCAGCTCGGGCCGCGCGTCGTGCTCGAAGGCGAGCTGGCCCTTCACCGTGCGCGCGACCGCGGCCGCGAACAGCGTCTCCTTGTCTGCGCGCGGGAGCGCCCGAAGCGCCGCGAAGCAGGCCGCGTCGTCGTCTCCCTCCATCCACTCGAACGGCAGGTGCGACCAGTCGGCGAGCATCGCCTCGCCCGGACTCCAGGCGGCGAAGTCGTCGTCGTTCATCCGCATGGCGGGCCGGTCGGCGGTCTCGTTGAAGGCGATGTCGAGCGCGTGCCAGGAGCCGGTGTAGCCCCGCGCGAACACCGCGCGCACCATCTGGAACACCACGAGGTCGAAGGCGGCCTCGAAGTCGCCGGCGAGATGCGCCTTCACCAGCGCGGTGCGGATGGCGCGCAGATCGTCGGCGAGCCCGATGCCGACGCCCGCCTCCTCGCGGGCCTTGGCGCGCGGGTCCGGGGGCGGGGCGCTCGGCGGTGAACGTCGCTCGCGCTTCGACCTCGGCTTCGATCGCGTCGAGGCGCGGCTCGATGGCTTCGGCCTCCTCGACCAGCTCGTCCGTCCACTGGTCTTCGTCCATGTTGACGAGCGCGTCGTGGCGGGTGCGGAGCTTCTCGATCTCGGTCTTCTCTTCGTCCGTCGGCTCGGCGGGTTCGGGATGGATGCGCCCGAAGCGCGCGGTGGCGCTCCAGTCGACCTCGACCATGGCCTCGGCCCACTTCCAGCGGGTGGCGAGCTCGTCGGCGGCCGCGGTGAGCTTCTGCATGGCGAGGTCGCCCAGCAGCTTCGGGTCCTCGAGCCAGACGCCGTTCTCGTGCTCGTCGGCGAAGAGGTCGCGTAGCACCGGGCCGCCCGCGGCCTCGTAGGCGGCGATGCCGACGAAGCGGGCCATAGGCGAGCCGGTGGGCACCCGCTCCTCGGTCAGCAGGCGCTTGACCTGCCAGGCCGACGGACGGTGCGCTTGCGCCGAGACCCGCTCCCACACCGCGCGCTGGCGGTCGTGGTCGGTGGTGACGGCGAACGCCTTGAGCGTCTCGAGGTCGATGGCCTCGGCGCGGTAGGCGTCGAGGAGCTCGGGCGCGGCGATGGCCGCTACCGTGACGCCGGATCCGGCGAGCTCGGAGAACGCGACCACCTGGTCGGCCGGGTGCATCGCGATGCGCACGACGTTCTCCGCGAGCGACAGCTCGCCCGCGTCGCCGTTCGCCGCGATCTTGCAGGGCACCGGATGAAGAGCGTTGAACCAGTCTTCCTTAACGAGCGCGACGAGGGCCGCGAGGCGGCGGCCGCCGGCGACGACGGCGAAGCGCTCGGCGCCGTCCGCGGCGGGCTCGTCGGGGCGGACGACGAGGTTTTCCAGCAGGCCGTGCGACTTGATGGACGCGATGAGCTGGGCGTCGGCGGCCTCGTCGGGCGGGGTCTTGCGCACGTTCTCGGGCGGGGGTGCGATGTGGTTCATGAGAATCTCCGTCGATGGATGAACGGACGCGCGGGAGACCGGCCCTCTCCGGCCGGCGCGCGCCCGCCCGGGCCGGGCTCGGCTCCGCCTCGGATTGCTGTTGCTGCGGGTCTCGGGCGTCTGCGGCGCGTTGGCCGGCGCCGCCTCCGGAGGAGTCATCGGGGGCAGTGCCGGAGACGGGCGCGGACGCCCGCCGGGCGTTGTTTGGCGGCGGGTCGGCTCGGTCGGCGGCTTCGTCGAGCAGACGGACGGCCTTGCGCAGCGCCTTCGCGGCGTCCCGCATGCAGCGGGCGCGGACGGCGGCTTCGGGCGCGAGGTCGGGATCCGATGTCCAGGAAATCCAGAACGAGAGCCGGGCCAGGGCTTTGAGAGCCTGCCTCAGCGCCTCCGCCGGCGCGCCGTGGATCGCACGACGCGTCATGGCCGGGTTCTCCGCTCGGGGGCGATGTCGATGCGCTCGCCCCAGGGTTCGCGGTTCCACTCCGATGGGGCGCTGGAATAATTCACCCAGATCGTGGGGAACCCGGGCTCGGCCTCGGGGTAGTCGGAGCACTCCATGTCCGTGAAGTAGAGGCACACGCCGGGCTGTATCCCCTGCTCGTCGAGCCACTCGAAGCCCGGGCGGAAGTCGGTGCCGCCGCGCCCCTTGAGCGCGATCTCGTCGGGGAGGTCGTCGGGCGCGTACTCGGCGGCGTCCTGCACGGCCGCGTCGACCTGGAGGACGTGAACGCTGTCGGGCCGGAGCTCGGCCCAGAAGTCGGTGAGGGTCCGGGCCGGCAGGGAGCCCGAGGTGTCGATGATGACGGCGATCGCGTCCATGCCCTCCGAGCGGATGGAGGGGAGATAGAGGCCGGAGTCGATGAAGCGCCGGTTGGGGACGCTCCAGCTATAGTCGCGGCGCGCGGCGTCGGTCATGTAGCGGCGGAGCAGGCTCCGCCAGTCGAGGGTGCCGGCGTGGCGTTCCGCACCGTCTCCTCGACCGCGCCCGGCAGCTTTCCCTCGGCTCTGGCGAGGTTCATGGCCTGGTGCATGGCCTCGTCCCATGCCTGCTCCTCGGCGGTGATATCCACCGACGATTCGCCGTCAGCGCCGCCGCCGTCGCCGCGGGTGCCGGCGTCCATCACCTCCCCGGTGCCGGAGGGATCGTGGCTTGCCGGCGCATCGCAATCGCCATCCGGGCCCTGGCCGTCACTGCCCGGTTGGCCCTCGTCCTGGCGGTCGTGGCCCCCGCCGTCATCGCCCGAACCGTCCTGTCCCTGTCCGCCACCGTCATCGGGCTTGCCGGAGTCGTCGTCATTGGCGGGGCCGCCGGGCGAGTCGGTCGGACCGCCGGACGAATCGTCATCGTCATCGCCGGCTGCGGACGCCTGGCCGGCCGCGGCGGCGGCCATCGCGCCGCCAGCCGGAGGCGCCTCGCCGTCACCGCCGGACTCGTCCTCTTGCGGTTCCGGCAGACGGTCGCAGGCCTCCTCCACGCTCACCCCGTCCCACGCTTGCGCCGCGGGCGGCAGGGTGAATCCCGCGTCGCGAACGAGCGCATGCGTGACGAGCTGGGAGGCGAGTTGCCAGCGTTCGGGGTCGCGATCGCCCCGGCGCGTGTGATGCTTCAAGGCGCACGCCATGACCACGCGCGCCATCGCAGCCTCGATGACATGCGCGTCGGTGGCGGCCACCCACCTGGGCGAATAGCGGATCTCGTGCCCGTCGCTCGCCAGCGTCTTCCGGCTCGGATCGGCCCTGAGCGGGAGCCTCAGGGCGAGGCTCCCGAAGAAGGGCTGCTTGCGCAGGAGCTCCGTCACGCAGTCGCTGATGCGCTGCGCCGACTCGGTCTGGACGCGCGTGGCCATCACGCGGCCTCCCGCGCCGGCTCTACGGGCGCCGCGAAGTAGCCCGCGAACTTCTCCATCAGCTCGTCGGCGTCGCGCTTTACCCGCGCCCGCGCGATGGGGTCGAAGGACTTGGAAGGGCGAAGCGCGTCGGGCTCGACGCTCGCGATCTTCTCCTTCACCTGCTCGCAGAGCCGCGCGAGCGCGTCGTCGCCGAAGATGTTGAGGCGCGGCACGACGTCGACGAGATCGCGGATGTTCTCGATCATCGAGTTGCGGAAGACCAGCGGCTTGCCGTTCCCGTCCTCCTGCAACCGCTCCGAGACCCGCTCGACGGCTTCGCCGAAGCGCCGGTAGAGATCGCCAACGGCATCGTGGAGCCGCTCCTCGATCCGGTGCTCGATGTCGTGTCTGACCCGGTCCACATCGTCGCTCGCGAGCCTGGCCATGAATTGCCCGGCGTCCTGCACCGGCGTGATGCGGTAGCGGATGGAGAACTTGCCCTGGAGCGCGTCCCTGGACGGATAGTCCTCGATGCGGAAGAGCTTGCCGAGGTCGAGCCGGGCCTGGTCGACGTTGTCGTCGTAGTCCTCGATGAAGCGGGCGCGCTCGCGCACCATGCGCTCGCGGAACCCGTCCATGAGCTCCGTGTAGTGCTCGTAGTTGGCGACGGTGAGCAGCCGGCTGCCCTGGTCGTCCCACGGCAGGGTCTGCTCGTAGTGCGCCGTCCGCATGCGCTCACCGTCGCGGTGAGCGCGGCGAAGGCGACCTTGGGCAGCAGGCGCTTGTTGTAGCGCCCGGCGTTGGCCGCGGCGTCATGGTGGACGGCGACGTGATTGCTCGCCTGGCGGTCGTAGAGGCGGCCGGACCAGGCAGTGATGCGCAAGGACACCTGCATGGCGTCGTCGGTGAGGTTCATGGGTTGTGTTCTCCCTGGTTGTGCTACCGGAGCGTCCACAGGGGGACGTCGAGAACGGTGGGGAACTCGCGCTTCGCCGTATCGAGGCTGGGCGCCCGCACCGCGTAATCGCGCGACGGCGCGGCGCCGGACGGGTAGTGGCTGACGCGCCAGACCATGGGCGGCTCCTTCACCGGGTCTTCGCCGCGGCCCAGCGGATGAAACCGGGCGAACGCTGGAGCCCCGGCTCGCGGCGCACGCACGAGCCGACGAGGAACTCGCCGACCTCGCGGCGAAGCCTCGCGGCATAGGTGACGATGGCGTCGAAGTTGACGTCGGAGGCGAGCTTGTAGAGCGCGCCGCAGAGCGCCATCAGCGCGCTCGCGTTCTCCGGAATGTCGGCGTTCTCGGGATCGCCGATGACGGCCCGGGGATGGGGCAGCTCGCGCCAGACCTTGAGGAAGGCGGCGAACTCGACCGCGGCGGCCTCGCCGATGGCGCCCCGGAACAGCGCGCGCTCGACGCCTGCGTCGAGGCCGTTGCGGCGGTGGACGATGTTGCTGGTGAATTCCCAATATCGCGGCTTCGTAGATATGTCGAGGATGGGGCGACGGCCCCCGGAGCGCCTCCTGTGACGGCTGGATAACTCAACATATTTCTGGCCTCCTCTCTTGGCTTCACCAAGACAAGAGGAGAGCCATCATGTCATCAACAACAACGCGCCTGTGCGGGTCTCAGCTCACGCCTGAGCCGCATCCCGAGGTATTCGACGAGTATCGCAATCACCTGAGGGACCTCGGATTCACGGAAACGAGCGTCCGGGACCACGGTCGTTTCGTGCGGCATTTCCTGATCTGGCTGGATGCGGACGGCATTGCACTGGATTCGATCGACGGCAGTGTTGTGTCGAGCTTTTTCCGTCACGATTGCGGCTGCGATCTACCCTTCTCCAAGGCAATCCCATCCGCCTCCAAATATTCGGTAGGGCCAGTCACTCGGTTTGTGCGCTTTCTTGAGCAGACCGGGCGAACCTTCTGTCTCGAGGAACTGGACCAAAACCTCGGTCTGCTGAATCAGTTTCTACAGCAGTCCCGAGAAAACGGATACAGCCACAAAGCACTTAACATCTTTCGGTCGACAAGTCGCCACTTCATCGTCTGGCTGCACCATTTCCGTATCCCGCTCAGGCAGCTGGACAGTTCTACTCTGGAGCGCTTTTTCGAACACGACTGCTGTTGCGGCCTCCGCGGAATATACACCGGTTGGCGCAAGAAGGGACGTGCCGTCTACCAACTGTCAGGACTCACCCGGTTTATCGAGTTCTTGATCGACCGCGGCGAGATCTCGGACGTCTTTCCATCGCCCACAGTAGCCGACGACGGCCTTGACGAGTTTCGTTCTTGGCTCCGACAAAACCGTAACATTGGTGAGAAGAGCATACGTCGCTACACCGAAACGATAACCTCCCTTCTTCCAGGTCTTGTAGAGAGTCCCGATCAATGTGACGTAACACAAATCCGGGAAGCTCTAATGGACAAGCTCGAGAACGCCTCTATCCGCCAAGCGAAACGGGTAACGTCCACGCTGCGCATGTACCTGCGGTTTCTGGCCTCCACAGGTCGCTGCTCCGCGAGACTGGTGGGTGCTGTTCCGACCGTCGCGGAATGGAGTCAAACCACACTGCCTCGTTACTTGGCACCTGAGATAATAGAAAGGGCGATAGATTCTTGCGACCGAGCAACACCGAACGGAGTGCGCGACCGGGCGATAGTGCTCTTGCTCGCCAGGCTGGGTCTGCGTGCCGGAGAAGTCTCTCGCTTACGTCTGTGCGATATCGACTGGGAGAATGCACAGCTCCGGATCTGTGGAAAATCGGACAAGGAAACGGCCATTCCACTTCCGCAGGAGGTTGGAGATGCATTGCTCGACTACATCGCCAATGTCCGGCCTCGCGTAGATGAGGAAAGGGTCTTTCTGACGGTGCTGGCACCGCACCGGGCGTTCAAGGAATCAAGCGGGATCACCTATGTCGCGCGCGTTGCGCTCGAACGAGCCGGTGTCGATCGGGCCAAGTTCCGGGGCGCACACGTCTTTCGACACAGCGCGGCTACCAATCTGCTGCGATCCGGCGCATCTCTCCGCTTCGTCGGCTCCTTGCTTCGGCACGAGTCCCTGAAGACCACTGCGCTGTACGCAAAAGTCGATGCGCAGATGCTTCAAGAACTCGCGCAACCCTGGATCGGGGGGGGGGGGGGGGGGAATGCGAAATGACGCTCAAGACGCATGTGGAACGCTACGTCGAACTCAAACGGCGCCTCGGCTACAAGTACGACGACACGGAAACGCTGCTGCTCGACTACGCGAACTTTGCGGCGAAACGGAACGACGACCTCATGCGGGTCGGAACAATGGTCGATTGGGCGGCCAAAGCGAGTTCACGCAACAGGTCGTGCACCAAGTTGGACGTTGTTCGCATTTTCGCGACGTTCCTGCACGGTGAAGACCAACGTCACGAGGTTCCGCCGCGCGATGTCTTCGGAAGGAAGACAAAGACAAGACCCCGACCGCATCTGCTGGGTGAAGATGAGATTCGGCTCGTGATGGACGCCGCGTTGACACTGCGGCCGTTGGGGTCGATCACGCCGCACACTTGGCACTACATGATCGGGCTGATCGCCGTGACGGGTTTACGGGCATCGGAGGCCCTAAACCTGCGACTGGCCGATGTTGCTGCGGACAGTCTAACCGTGCGGCAGACAAAGTTCGGGAAGAGCCGGAAGGTTCCGCTGCATGGGGAGACTCGTGCAGCGCTCGACAATTATCTCGACATGAGAAAACGGCTAGGAGGAATGTACGACCATGTCTTCGTACGGGCGGACGGCAGGCCCCCGACTTATGCCGTCGCGCGCTATGTGTTCCTCAAACTTCTTCGTCAAACCGGTCTTCGCGCTGGTGGCAACGTGCCGGGCCCGAGCCTGCACAGCTTGCGCCATTCCTTCGCCGTGAGATCGCTCGAAAACATACCCGATGGCACCGATCAGAGCAGGCACATGCTTGCTCTTTCGGTCTCCCTTGGCCATGCCCAGGTGACCCACACGTACTGGTACATGGAAGCAACTCCGACCCTGCTCAATCAGATCGCGGAAAAAACAGAAAATGGATACAAGGGGAGGATGAAAAAATGACAGCGTTGGCGACACATCTGAGTGAGTTCTTGAATCGGCACTTACCGATAGATAGGCGGACAAGTAGACATACAATATCAAGCTATACCGCCACTTTCCGGCTACTCAACAGGTACATTAGGGATCAACTCGGCGGGGAGGCCTGCTTGGTAGAAATCGAGCAACTTAGCCCACAAATAATCTTGGAGTTCCTTGATTCCCTCGAGCAAGAACGGGGAAGTGGAGTACGCACGCGCAATGCAAGGCTTGTCGCCATCAAGTCATTCTTCCGCTACCTGGAATACAAGGCTCCAGCCTGTCTGGAGCAATGCCGGCAGGTTCGTGCAATCCCCGAAAAGCGCGCTGACGAGAAGCTGATAGATTGGTTGACCGGGGAAGAAATGGAGGTCCTTCTCGCGGTGCCCGACGTCAATACAATCTCTGGGCTTCGCGATCGAGCGATGTTGCTACTTGCGTATACGGCCGGCCTGCGCGTCTCTGAGCTCGTCTCGCTTAGGCTCGATGATCTTGATCAGCCTAATCTTGAGACCGTGCATGTGATGGGAAAGGGACGTCGTGAGCGGATCCTTCCGCTCTGGAAGATTACCAAAGAAGCCTTGGTCAGTTGGCTCGACGTCCGAGAGACCGGCAAAACCGATCACCTTTTTATCAGTGCTCGTGGTCGCCCGATAACCCGGCACAGCTTCGCTCACCGCCTGGCGGTACACACCAAGACTGCTCAGCAGCGGATGCCGTCTATAGGGAGAAAAAATGTAACTCCGCACTCGCTTCGGCACAGTTGCGCGGTCCTCATACTTGAGGAGACGGACAATATCGGCTTTGTGTCGCTCTGGCTGGGTCATGCCAACGCACAGAGCACAGCTATCTATCTGCGAGTGAATCCCAAGAAGGCGTTCGATGGGTTGGTAGGAGACTTGCCGCCAGCGATCAGGAAGGGTTCGTTCAAGGGCGCTCGCGATCAACTGGAGCAGATTCTCAAGCACGTACCCTGTCCGTGAATATGTTGAGCGATCCAGCCTCTGGAGCAGGCGTTCCGGGGGCTGTCGCCCCATCCTCGACATATCTACGAAGCCGCGATATTGGGAACTATGTTGAGCTCAACATAGTTCCCACGTCCGGGGACACGGGAACGCCTTCTCCTTCGACTGCGGATCGAACCGGTGGAGAAGCGTCGGTTCGAGCTGGATGAAGAACAGCACCTCCGGCGCGATCCCGTTGGCCGCACCCCAGGCGATCCAGTCCCCGGCGTCGACCCGGATCTCGAGGTGGACGAAACGCGAGGCCAGCGGGGTCGGCATGCGATGGACCACGCCGCGGTCGCCCTCGCGGTTGCCGCAGGCGATGAGCGAGGCGCCCTCGGGCAGCGCGTACTCGCCGACCTTGCGTTCGAGCGCGAGCTGATAGAGCGCCGCCTGCACCATCGGCACGCAGGACGGGAGCTCTTCGAGGTTGATGAGCCAGAGACCGGCATCGTCGGTCGGCGGCAGGAAGGCCGGCGGCGCCCAGCGGGTGCGGCCGTCGCTGTCGCGCCAGGGAATGCCGCGGAGATCCACCGGGTCGAGCAGCAGCGCCCGGACGTCGACATACTGGCGGTTGCCGGCGTCCGCGACCTGTTGGGCGATCATCGACTTGGCGGTCCCCGGCCCGCCCCACAGCATGGCCGGCTGTCGGGCTTCGACGAGAAGGGCGAGGGTCGCGGCGACTTCGCTCGGGCGGAGCGTGTAGTCCGCGGAGATGGTGTCGGGTTGGGTCATGGGCAGGACTCCGAATGGCGGGGAGGCGGCGCGGGCACCCTCCGGGCGCCCGGCCTTCGCCCCGGACCGGGGCGGCCCTCCACTCGTCGTGTTTGGGGGAATGGCGCCGGTGCGCGATGCGCGGGGCGGGCGCCGGGCCGGCGTGCAGCGATTTCGCCGGGACGCGGGTCCGTCAGACGCGGTCCAGGCCGGTGGGGTCTTCCAGGCGGCAGGCCGGAGCAATGCCGGTCAACCCCGGCAGGGGCCTGCCGGTCGGTGAGAGCGTGTGGCCGATGCGCTCTGAGGTGGCCTGGGAAAATCGGACAGGTCGCACCGTCTGACGGAGGAATACAGATGAGCGGCAAACGACGCCGGTTTTCGGGGGAGCTGAAGTCGACGGTTGCGCTGGAGGCGCTTCGGGGCGAGCGAACGCTTCAGGAGATCGCCTCGCAGTACCCAGGTCCATCCGAACCAGGTTGGCGCCTGGAAGCGCCCGGCGGTCGAAGGTCTGGCGGAGGTGTTCTCGAAGGGGGCCGAGCGGTGAACCCGGGACCATGAGAGCGAGGTGCGCGATCTTCACGCCAGGATCGGGGAGTTGATCGTGGAGCGGGATTTTTTGTCGCGCGGGTCGGGTCGTTGAGCCGGTCCGAGAGGCGGGCGATGGTGGTGCGCGACCATCCGGCGCTGAGCCTGAGCCGGCAGTGCCGTCTGCTGACGATCGGGCGGTCGTCGCTCTACTACGAGCCGACGGGGGAGAGTACGGAGACGCTGGCGCTGATGCGGCGGATCGACGATCTGTTCCTGAAGTATCCGTTCTACGGCGCCCGCCAGATGGTTCGCCATCTTCGCCGCGAGGGGGTATGCATCGGGCGCCGCCGGGCGGCTCGACTGATGCGCCTGCTCGGCCTTCAGGCGGGCGCCGCGGACCAGCGATCCACATCCCGAGCACCGGGTCTGGCCCTGTCTGCTGAAGGGCTTGCGGATCGAGCGGGCGAACCATGTCTGGTGCGCCGACATCACCTACATCCCGGTGCAGCGCGGCTTCCTCTACCTGGTGGCGATCATGGACTGGGCGAGCCGCCACGTCCTGGCTTGGCGGCTGTCGAACACGCTGGACGCGGGCTTCTGTACGGACGCGCTCGACGAGGCCCTGGCGCGATATGGGGCGCCGGAGATCTTCAACACCGACCAGGGCAGCCAGTTCACCAGCTTCGCCTTCACCGGCCGCCTGCAGGCGGCCGGCATCCGCATCTCGATGGACGGGCGGGGCCGGTGCATGGACAACCTCTTCATCGAGCGGCTGTGGCGCTCGCTCAAATACGAGGCGGTCTACCTGCACGAGATCGCCGACGGCTTCACCGCCCGGCGCGTCATCGGCGAGTGGATCGGCTTCTACAACACCATCAGGCCGCACTCGGCGCTGGGCGGACGGACGCCGACCGAGGCATACTAGGGCGGTTTGCCTGTGGATAGAATGGCATGCCGCGGACGTGATCGGACCTCTCGTAAGATCTGCGAGCGCGCGGATCGCACCTCGCCGCTCCCTGGCTCGGCGCATTGCAGTCCGTGCAGCGCCCGGCCATTCTCCGGCTCCAGTACCGTCGGCGGGCCGCCTCGTTCTTCCGTTCTGCGAAACGGCCCTCGGATTCGAGCACCGAACACGGTGCACATCGCGAGCCGCCGTCGTTCGTCGGGCGGGAGCATTTCACGCACAAGCCGGCGCATCGCCAGGCGGCGTAGAGCTCGCGCTCCGCTTCGCGCCTGGCGATGCGGCAAGGCTCGCAGGTTGCGCCGCCCTCGACGGGCGGACGGCGTCCGCAACCGGTACATACCCCCGAGTCGCGCCGGGCCTTCTGGCGCTGTTTGCTGGCGATGCGGGCGGCCCTGCGCTTGACCGCCACCGACTTGCCGCCGTACTTGAGTCTGGCGTCCTTCGCCTTGCGGTATCGGATGCGGTCGGCCTCGCGCCTCTTCGCCGGGCAGGGCTCGCAGGACGAGCGCCCGCCCGCTGCCGGAGCGACCCCGCATCGGACGCACATGCCGGCTTCGCGACGCGCTTCGGCCTGCCGGCGGGAGCGCTCGCGTTCGTACTCCCGGGCGCGGCCCGGGTCCCGTCTGGGCTTTCCGACGGCACGGAGACGCGCGTCGCGCGCCCGTCCGGCGGCCCGCTGCTTCTCGGCACACGGCTCGCATACGCTGCGCTCCGGCGTGGGAGGGCAGCGTCCGCACTTGCGGCAAAAGCTGGCGGCGCGCCGTTCGGCAATCCGCCTGTGGTAGCGTGCATGGTCCCGAGACCTGCCGACTTCCGGGTCTGCATAGGCCACGGCCGTTCTCCCTGTTGATATCGGACTACAGTATGGAAGATGTCCCGCCGCCGACGACGGGCCGGCGGGACGTCCGGGAGAAGGCCGCTCAGCCCCTCTGGCGACGGTCGTGGAAAATACCCGTCGCGATGTCGCCCCAGATTTGCCGGCCGCCCTTGGTGCGCAGTCCGGTGCAGATGATGATCTCGGTACGCCCCGGACGCATCGCCTCGACCTCCTCGCGCGAGACCACCATGCGCTTCGCCCTGCGCCTTCGGCGCCTCGGTAGCGATGGGACGGATATCGCCATCGAGCAGCGCCTTGAAGCGCTCGACCACGAAGCGGTCCTCGCCGTCGAGGCCGTTGCCGAAGTTGTGAACGAGGTAGGTCCGGGCGGCGCCCTGAAGCGCTTCGATCGTCTGCATGGTCGGTTTCTCCGTCGTGCCGATGGTGGGGAACGGCGGCCGCGCCTCTCTTTCGATCGCCGACCGCCGATCCGCTCCCGGCCAGACTCCGACTCTCGGCGGCGCGGGACGTATCGGCCGGGGCAAGGCCGCAGTGGTGTCCACTCGGCAGTGATTGAGGAACCGTTTGCCATACAGAGCCCGGGTGCGCCCGCGGCCGGGTCCGCGTTGCGGTCGAAGACCTGCTGTTCGGAAATGTGTGGGCCGGCCTCGCCAGATTCGCGCGCTTGAAACCCTATAGCGGATACGCTATACAGCAGTGATGGATTGGACGGTCGAAACCGTGTCGGCCGTCGACGCCGAAATCGCAGCCTTGCCGGTGGCGTTGCGCGCCCGGCTGCTTCGGCTGCTCGAGACGGTGGAGAATGTCGGGCTGGAGGCCCTTCGTGCGCCGCATGTCAGGCATCTTGAAGGAAAGCTCTGGGAGCTGCGGGTGCGGGCCGAAGGCGGCATCGCGCGAGGGATCTACGTGACGGCGGGGGGCCGGCGGGTGGTGGTGCTACACGTCTTTGCGAAGAAGTCGCGCAAGACGCCGCGCCGTGCGCTCGCGACCGCCCGGGAACGGATGAGGCAGGTGACGACATGACGAAGCTGAAGGACCTGAAGGCGCGCTTCATGGAAGACCCGGAGTTCCGGGAAGAGTACGCGCGCGTCGACGAGGAGTATGCGCTCATCGAGGCACTGGTTCGCGCCCGCACGGCGGCGAAGCTGACGCAGGCGGAGCTTGCCCGGCGTCTCGGCACGACCCAGTCCGCGGTCGCGCGGCTGGAGGGCGGCCGGGTGTCGCCGTCCTTCGCGACCCTCCGCCGCTACGCTGAAGCGACCGGCACGCGGCTGACCGTGGGCCTTGTCCCGGCGGACGGCTGAGGTATGAGACAGGTTGTCGGCCGCGCGGTCGGCGCATCCGCGACACTCATCCATCAACGTGCCGGGTTCGGTACGCCGAGAAGCAACCAAGCGCGAAGGGATCGTCGAACAACCGGCGGGCCTGGATTGCGCCGGGATGCACGGGGTGGATCGGCTATCGGCAAAGGATAGGCCAGAACGGATCTTGGCCAAGGAGACCGAATGCGAATCAAGTCTGTACGCCTCAGGAACTACAAGCGCTTCACGGACCTCACGATAGCCGACATTCCCGAGACGGCGAGGCTCGTCGTACTCGTCGGCCCGAACGGCACCGGCAAGTCGTCGGTCTTCGACTCGTTCCTGCTCAAGGCGAGCGTGACCGTCAACAATTACAGCCTTTCCGGTGACAGGGAGCAGTACTACGACAAGGATGAAGCCCAATCCCGGCACTCCCACGAGGTCGCGCGACGGGTGATGATCGAGTTCCATAGTCCAGGGAACGGACAGACCGACCTGAAGTCCGCGTTCCAGGTCCGATCAGCGTACCGGAACGAGTCAGATTTCCGCATCAAACAACTGCGGGCCGCTCGGTCGGAGGATACTGGTCCCCGCCTCGCCCGGATCATTGATGTTGACGCCTCCGTGTCGCAGAACTACGAGCGTATGGCTTGGAAGGGGATGCAGGATCTGTACCGGGACGCTTCGGAGGAAGTCACCATCGGCGAGTACCGGAGAACGTCCCTCGGTGACCTGCAAGAGGCGATGTGCGGCCTGTTCACGGACCCGGAGCTCGTTCTGCAGGACTTCGGCGGCATCCAGGCGGGGTCGTTTCGGTTCTCCAAAGGCGGGGTGTCTGACTTCCATTACAAGAACCTCTCCGGCGGGGAGAAGGCGGCGTTCGACATCCTTCTCGACGTGTTCGTGAAGCGCAACATGGCGGCTGACGCGGTGTTCTGCATCGACGAGCCGGAGTTGCACGTGGCGACGGATCTCCAAGGACCGATGATTGCATCTATCCTCGAACTGCTGCCGAATCCAACGCAACTGTGGATCGCCACACACTCGATCGGGATCGTCAGGGAGGCGTACCGGATGCATCAAGAACGGCCCGGAGAGGTCACGTTCCTCGACTTTTCAGGTCGCAATTTCGACGCACCCGTCGGCATCGCGCCCAGCGCCCCCAACCGGGTGTTCTGGCAGAACACCTACAGGGTGGCTCTAGACGACCTGTCCTCCCTGGTGGCCCCGCAGCGCGTGGCCATATGCGAAGGCAGCAGGGACAAGCACGTCAACGCTTTCGACGCACGGTGCTACAACGAGCTGTTCGTGGACGAGTCGCCCGAGACGCTCTTCATCTCGCAGGGTGGCGCGGGAGAAATTATCCGATCCGAACACCTGGTCGCCATCCTGAAGTCCGTCGCACACGGCATCAACGTGCATAAGGTAATCGACCGCGACGACATGACCGACGGGGAGCGGGCGCAAAAGATCGAGCAGGGCACCCGAGTGTTACGACGCCGTGAGCTCGAGGACTACCTCTATGATCCGGCTGTCTTGCGGACGTTCCTGAAGACTTCGGGTTGCGAGGAGGAAGTAGTCGAGGATGTGCTGAACGAGAGGATGTCGCTGGTGAACGATCAGGCGGGTCCCATGAACGTCAAGGACGTTTCGCGGAAGCTGTTTGCGAAGATCCGCGATGCCACGAGGCTGCCGAATCTTGGCAATACCCGGGAGGAGTTCGTCTCGCAGCACCTTGTGCCCGCACTGCGCAAGACCCCCAGCGTGTACGAGGAGCTCCGTGAGGATGTGTTCGGAGTCTGACGGTTGGGTAACCCTTCGGGTCCCGGGGGATGAGGAGACGGTTATCCGCTTGTTGGCATGCTCACACCAGCCCGACCACGCCAGGGTGTGATTCTACCGATTGAGGGTGCGTTTCCAATCTCTTCGCAGGGGGCGGAGCCAGATGTCCTTTTTCGGCTGGGCTCGTTTCGTGTGCCTGTCGTAGCGCCCACGGCCCTGGGTGGTCCCGACGCGGGCCCAGCCCGACGCCCGGTAGACGGCGTCGGTGTAGCGCGGGGTTTCGACGAAGGTTTCGATCAGCACGGGGGTGGTGGCGTAGCGCTCGGTCCAGTCCCCGGGCAGGCGCCGGCGCACGATGGCGAGGATGTGCGAGCCGAGGTTGGGGATTTCGATCCACGGCAATATCAGGAATCTCGGATTGTCGACCACGAGCGGGAGGTTCTTCTCGCGCAACTCGGGAGTCCATCCGATGAAGTTGTCGCGCGGGGCGAGCTTCCAGGCTGCGGTGGAGAAGCCGAGCATGGCGAGCGGCCAGCCGCTTCGGTCATGTACGGCGTAGCGCATCTGGGCGCCGACGAGGGGCTTGTATCCGAGGTAGTGGTAGCGGGCGATGAACTCGTTCCAGAGCCGGCCCTCCCGGGTGCTGTGTACGACGGTGCGGAAGTCGAGTGGGCGGACCTCGTCGAGGGTGGTCGGCGCCGGGAACAGCGGCGGCTCGGTGTCGGGTCCGAAGACGACGGGCCTGGGCCGTCCCCGCTGCCACCTGGGCGGCGGCAGCTCGATGAGGCCGTCGCGGTGCATGGCGAGCATGGTGACGCGGGCCATCATGTCCTTGAGCCCGCCGTCGGGCTTGAGCCAGCCGATGCGCTTGCAGAACTCGATCGACAGGGCCCGGCGAGAGAGCGATGTGGGACACGCTATGAGCGCGCGCAGCAGCGCCATTTCCTCGGCGGTGAAGTCTCGGCCGTAGTAGCGGCACTCGACCGCGCCGGTCATGCCAACGCCGAGAGTTCGCGCCGGCGCGCCTCGCTCATCGACCACGGCAGCCAGGGCGACAGGTCGTCCGGCGGCTTGCCGCCGTTCTCCGCACACGCGGTCAGCCATTCGCGGAGCCAGCGCCGGACGTCGATGCCGTTGATCGCCAGCGTGCCAGCCACCGAGTACATCGTCGCCGTGAACCCGGCGCCTTTCTCGCTGTCCGAACCGAAGCATAATCGGCGCCCGATGACCAGACCGCGCAGGCCGAGCTCGCCGCGGTTGTTGTCCATGGGCACGAAGGGCTTGTCGACGAAGACGCATAATCCCTCGCGGTGTTTGACCAGCGATCGCAGCGGCTTGGTCCTGCGCGCCTTGTCCGTCAGCCCGGCCAGTTCCGCTTCGGCGTCCGCGAACAGCTCGTCGACCGCCTTCTTCAGCCTGACGTGCGCGATATCGAACGCCGGCGACTGTCGTTCGAGAGGGTGAGCAGGGTCGTAATGCTCCAGCCGCGCATCGTTCAGCCGGTAGATCAGCGCGATCCGCGCGATCCATCTCTGGCGCCAGCGCCTGAGCCGCACATGGCCGGCGGCACGGTCGATAAAGGATCTACGTTGGTGGACCCAATACCACTGGAGGATCACCTTGCCGGCGAGTTCGCGAGCCAGCCGCTTGTAGGTCGAGAGCCGGTCGCAGACCAGGACCACGGGTATCCTTGACCGAACCGAACAGCTTCATCGCGACCTCGGCACTGCGCGAGGGGGTCGATGTGGAAGTAGACTGCGTCGTCGCTGACCGATATCCACAACCAGGCGCGGCTCGACCGGCCTTTCTCGCGATACGCCTGAACGCGCCAGGATGTTTCGTCGGCATGGCGCAGCGCCGCCTCGTTCTGGTGCGCGAGGATCGCCTCGGCCAGGGGCTCGAACAGCGGCACGAAGCGCTTGATGCTGTCGGCCAGTGTCCCCGGCGAGATCGCCAGCCCCATGTCGGCCATCCAGGCCGCGACCCGGCACAGCGGGCGCAGGCAGGCGAAGCGCTCGTAGAGCATGCACGCCCAGACGCTGATCCCGTAGGGCGTGGTATCGAACAGCCGCGTCACCGCAGGCGCGGTCACCTCGCGCGGCGAGGACGCGCACTCGCAGGTCCGGCGCCAGCGCGACCGAACGATGGTGTTCTCGTAGGCCTCGACATCGATTTCGAAGAGAGTGGTGTATCGCTCGCCGTTGGCGACATAGGGCTTGCCGCAACGCGGACAGACGCGCGCTTCCTTCGGCGGGTCGCGCCGTTCCTTCTTCTTCTCGAGGCCGGGGCGCTGGGTGCGACCGTGTCCGGCGGTGCCGCGCTGCTGGCCGCGCTTGCGCCCGGTGCCCGGCTTCTTCTGCCGCTCGCTCTTGCTACCGTAGAGCGCCTTCGACAGGACGCTCCGGGTCGAGCGCAGCTTGTCGAACTGGGCTTGCAGTGTCTCGACCTGCGAGGCCAGCGCCGCGTTCTCGTCTGTCAGATCCCGTACCTCGGCGCGCAGCCAGGCATTCTTCTCTCGCAGCGACGCGATCAACTCCGTGGCCCGCACGATCGCCGCCCGCATCCGGGCGTTGCGTTCGCGCAGCCACGCGATCGTGCCCTCCCGAGCTTCCACCCGGCGCTTGGCCGCCGCGAGCTGCCGGTCGAACTGCTTGCGCAGCCACTCGGCCATCCGCTCGCCCTCGCGGTACACCTTCGCGATCCGCGAGCGCTCTCGGTCGATGTCCTGCTTCAGCCAGTTGATCTCGTCCTGGTGGCGTACTTCGATCCGCTCCTGGCGCTCGTGAGACCGGCGCAACGAGAGGAGAAGATCGGCGATCTCGGCGTCCTGGGACTCGACCCTGCGCTCCAACGCCTTCGTGGCCCGCGATGCGGTCTTCGGCACGGCTGCCTTGAGCTTGAACCGGCAGGTGTCGAGCTGCCTCGTCAGCGAGTTCGCAAGCGCTCGGGCGTCCCTCTCCGACCGGCGCAGTTCCTCGCGGCGCAACTTCGCCACATTCGCGCGGTCCCGTTCCTCCTCGACGCGCGCCTCCGCCTCTTCGAGCAGAGACGCCCAGTCGAGCGGCTCGCGCATCGGCACCACGATGGGAAGCGACCACAGGGTGTAGACGCCCCCGGACGGCGTCAGGTCGGTGCCGAAATCCTCGTCGAGAACCGCCATGCGCGAGACGGTAGCGCAGGCGCGAACTAGTTACCAGTGAAAAACCAGTGGGAGGCTACGATCCCCCGGGACCCGAAGGGTTACCGCAGGAGTGCAGGAGTTGCGGGCGACATGGCTGGCAGGAGGTGACGGCGAGACAGCCAACTCCGGTTACGGAGTGCTTCCGCAAATCTTTGGAGTGAATTCGGGCAGCCTGCACTGAATGAAAGAAATTTCGTGTTATCAGTGGGTTATTGTCATTTTAAACGCTGATTGGCGCTGGATATTTCTGGTAGCCTGCAGAACTTTGCCGTATATCGCCGACGTGATAGCCGCGATTGTTAGCGGGCTGTATGGTGCGGCGGAGCAAACAGAACCTGCGATGATCGATGTCCGACAGCGAATCCCTTCTGATCGACGCCACCACGCGGATCTTTCGGGATCTCTGCGATCCGCAAACCGTGAACGCGCGGGAGGATAACCATTGGAAAACGGATCTGTGGACGGCGCTTGAAGACTCCGGCCTGACACTTGCGTGGGTCTCGGAAGATCGGGGCGGCAGCGGTGCCGCGATCGTCGATGGTTTCGACATTCTCTCCGTTTCTGGCCGTTTTGCGGCTCCGGTGCCGCTCGGCGAAACACTGCTTGCGGGCTGGCTGCTGAGCGCCGCGGGCCTTGATGTCCCGACAAATGTCATGACGGTGGCCCCGGCGCGTTCGCGCGACCGGATTATCCTTGACGATGATGGGGTTCTTGCAGGCCGCGCATCTGGCGTTCCTTTCGCCGCATCGGCCGCTTTGATCGTGGCCGTTGCGGAACGAGACGGCCAGCCCTGTGTCGTTCAGGTGACGTCTGGCGATTGCGCGGTTCAGACCGCGCCGGGGCTGTCCGGCGATGGCCGCGATCATGTCATTTTCGATGGGGTCAGACCGACAGCCATCGGTGCGCTGCCGGACGGTTTTGACGCCGACAGTGCAATGTTGATGGGGGCGGCGATCCGGGCCATACAGATCGGCGGGGCTTTACAAGCGATCCTCGATATCGCTACCGCCTACTCAAAAGAGCGAGTCGCGTTTGAACGACCGATCGCTCGGTTTCAGGCGGTTCAGCACAATCTCGCGGAACTGGCCGGAGAGGCGGCGGCGGCCGTTGCTGCCGCCAGTTCGGCCGCGGACGCCATAGGGAATGCTGTTCGGTTGGACGAACCGGTGTTTTTTGAAATCGCGGCAGCCAAGATCCGGGCCGGGGAGGCGGCCGGACGGGGTGCCGCAATCGCTCACCAGGTGCATGGCGCCATCGGCTTTACCGCTGACCATATTCTCCACCGTTACACCCAGCGTCTTTGGTCGTGGCGGGACGATTTTGGCAGCGAAAGCGAATGGGCGGTCCGTCTCGGCGAATTTGTCGCCAGGAACGGAGCCGATGAACTTTGGCCGTTGCTCGCTTCACGTTAACCAGCCGACCGGAATCCCAGATGTCACAAGCCATTAATTTCGATCCGATCCGTTTGCCGCCCGAAGCCGAAGAGCTTCGTCTCGAGGTTCGCGATTTTCTCAGGGAAGAAGTCGCCAATGGCGGGTTTGATCCACTGACAACCGTCATGAAGAGTGGTTTCGATCGTGAATTCAGCAGACGAGTCGGCGCCAGAGGCTGGATCGGTATGACATGGCCGAAGAAATACGGCGGCAGGAAACGAAGCTTTCTCGAACGTTACGTCGTGACCGAGGAATTTCGGGTCGCCAATGCTCCGGTGGGCGCTCACTTCACCGCGGACCGGCAAAGCGGCCCGGTTCTCCTCAAATACGCCGACGAACCCGTCAAGCAATCGATCCTGCCAGCCATCACCCGTGGCGAATGCTGTTTCTGTATCGGCATGAGCGAACCGAATTCCGGGTCGGACCTGTTTGCCGCGAGCACCCGAGCCACATCTTGCGACGGCGGTTATCTGGTCAACGGTACCAAGCTTTGGACATCGAATGCGCATCAGTCCGACTACATGATCGGACTGTTCAGGACATCGCCGCCAACCAAAGAAAACCGCAGACACGGCCTTACGCAATTTTTGGTCGATCTGAAAAAGCCCGGAATTACGATGAATCCGGTTCCCAACATGGCCGGAAAACATGAATTCAACGAGGTCGTCTTCGAAGATTTGTTCATCCCGGAGGATCATGTTCTCGGAGAGGTTGACGGCGCATGGAAGCAGGCAACGAGCGAACTTGCTTACGAGCGGAGCGGGCCGGAGCGGTTTCTGGAAACCTATTACGTCCTGACCGAGCTGGTTCGCGTGCTCGGGACGGCACCGGATCTTCGAGCGGCAGAAGGAATCGGCCGTCTGGTGGCGCAAGTCCATACCCTTCGGCGCATGTCGGTATCCGTAAACGGCATGCTCCAGGCCGGCAAGGAGCCGATTCTCGAGGGATCCATCGTGAAGGATATGGGGACACTCTGGGAGCAATCCCTGCCGGCCAAAGCGCGGGATCTTTCAGCATTCGCCGAACCCGAGCCCGGAAACCGGGCCAGTTTCGACGAGGTGCTGCAGTTCGCGACAACCATAGCGCCGAAACTCACCATCCAGGGCGGCACGACCGAGGTTCTTCGTGGAATCATTGCCCGCGGTTTAGGCTTGCGTTGATTTAAGCGGAACCATGCCTGATCTTACTCCTCTGTTATCACCGGCGTCGGTGGCGGTCATCGGTGCATCGAATGACACTGATACCCTGCGGGGCCGGATCATGCATGTTCTCGACTGCCACGATTTCGGTGGTTCGATCTATCCGGTCAGCCGGTCGCAACCCACGGTCATGGGGCGCCAAGCCTATGCCGCGATCTCCGACATACCGGAAAAGGTCGATCTTGCGATCTTGATCATTCCCGCCGTTCACGTTCCGGCGACTTTGGAAGATTGCGCCGCCTGTGGCGTGAAAGCAGCACTGATCCTCGCGTCGGGATTTGCCGAGGAAGAGTCGGCGGACGGATTCGGCCTGCAGACGCAGATACGCGAGATCGCAGCCCGGAGCGATATGCTGATCGCCGGACCGAACTCGGAAGGCTTCGCAAACTTGAAGCTACGCCTTTGCGCCACCTTCAGCCCTGCCGTCGAGGGTGAAGACATGGTTCTCGTGCCCGAATGGTCGAAGTCTGGACGAATTGCCGTCGTGGCCCAAAGTGGCGGAATGGGGTTCGCGTTCTATGATCGCGGTCGCCCCAAACAGTTGCGCTTCAGTCATATCGTGACGACCGGTAACGAAGCCTGTATCGAAAGCCTCGATGTTGTCGAACATCTCATTGACAAGGACGAGGCGGATGTCTTCCTGATCTTCATGGAAGATGTGAAAACGCCGGCAAAACTGGCGAAAATAGCTGAAAAAGCACTCCACGCTGGCAAACCGATCATCGTCACCAAGATCGGGCATTCGGACGCCGGAATCCGCGCCGCGGCATCGCATACCGCGTCGCTCGCCGGCTCGCACCGAACCTATCGGGCAATCTTTGACCGATACGGTGTGATCGAAGGCCAAGATACGGAAGAGATGGTGGATATCGCTGCCGGTTTTGCATATTTTGGCGATCGACTGCCGGCCGGACGGCGGATAGGAATCTTCACGGCGTCCGGCGGCGGCGGTGGTTGGCTTGCAGATAGTTGCGTGGCCGCGGGGCTCGAAGTGCCGATGCTCGATCCCGTAACTCGCGCTGAGATCGACAAGCATTTGCCGAGTTATGGAACGTCGCAGAATCCGGTCGACGGTACAGCGGGAGTGGTTCGGACCCTGGGATATGCCCGCATCAGTTCAATGATCGCGGCATCGGGTCGTATCGACGCCGTTATTGCGATTACATCGGCACGCAATGCCAGCGCCCTGACCCGGGAAAGGGAGGCACTGGCCGATCTCGCCGCGACTACGGCGAAACCGGTATTCATATGGAGTTACACGCTTCCCCATCCGGATTCGATCAATGTCCTGGCGTGTGCCGGTTTGCCGTTGTTCATCAACATGAACAATAGCACCCGGACAGTGGTCGCGATGGCGCGTTATCATGAGGTTCGGAATCGTGTCCGCGTCGGCCGGAAACCGCGGCAGCAGAGAGAGATCGAGCCGACCTGGCGACAGCGTCTTGTCGCCGCGCCGGTGATCAACACAGAGATTGATACCATGACATTGCTCGCGAATGCCGGGATCGATGTCATCGGCGGTACGTTGGCAAGAACAGCCGATGAAGCCGCGGCGGCGGTGGAGGCCATCGGGAAACCTGTTGCGTTGAAAATCCAATCCCCCGACCTACTGCACAAATCGGATGCCGGCGGAGTCATGCTCGGAGTTGAAGGCCGTGCCGCGGCGGCAGCAGGGTTCGAAAAACTTCATCGACAGATTGCCGTGTACCATCCGACCGCGCGGGTTCTGGGCGTTCTGGTACAACCGTTGGCTCCGCCCGGCCTCGAAATGATCGTGGGAATCGAAAACCGTACCGGCTTTGGCCCGGTCGTCATGGTCGGCTTCGGCGGTACGGCCGTTGAAGCATCCGGCGATGTTTCATTCGCCGCGGCGCCGCTGGATCGTGTGGATGCCGAAGAGATGCTGGCCGGGTTGCGCGGATCGGCTTTGCTGAACGGGAGCAAATACGATATCAACGCTGTGCTGAATCTCGTATCCAGCCTTTCGACATTTGCCTCGATCAATGACGATATCGTTGCGGAAATCGATCTCAACCCGGTCATCGTGCATGGACCGGGGCAGGGCGTGTCGGTTGTCGACGCGCTCCTGATCAAACATGCCGAAGCCTGATCCGGCCGGACCGAGTCCGGCCCTGGCCTGGAGATTTGCAATGACGGAGTTCCCGAAATTCGACGATATTGGAGTCACCACAGACGGGCATGTGGCGACGATCGAAATTCAGAGGCCGCCGCATAATTTCTTCGACTATGCCCTGATTCAGCAAATTGCTGATGCGATGGAGACGATCGACGGGGCGTCGGACCTGCGTTGCGTGGTTCTCTGCGCGGCCGGCAAATCCTTTTGCGCCGGTGCCAATTTCAGTTCTGACGGCAGGAGTTCCAATCAGAACGCCGAGGCCAATCCGAATGACCGCTCGGGCCATCTCTATTTCGAGGCGGTACGCCTGTTCGCGGCCCGCACGCCGATCGTCGGCGCGATTCAGGGTGCCGCCATCGGCGGCGGCCTCGGGTTGGCTCTGGTGCCCGATTTTCGGGTCGCGGCCCCGGAAGCGCGGTTCGCCGCAAACTTTACCCGGTTGGGATTCCATCCCGGTTTCGGTCTGACTCACACGCTGCCGGCACTGATCGGCCAGCAGAGGGCAACGCTGATGTTCTATACCAGCCGGCGTATCAAGGGTGAGGAGGCGCATCGGTGGGGGTTGGCCGACGAGCTGGTACCGCTGGCGGAGGTTCGAAGCGCGGCACAGGCGCTGGCGGCCGAAATTGCCGAAAACTCGCCGCTTGGCGTCGGC
Organism: Thalassobaculaceae bacterium; assembly: GCA_963422445.2. Lineage (GTDB taxonomy): Bacteria > Pseudomonadota > Alphaproteobacteria > Thalassobaculales > Thalassobaculaceae. Next base: position 3,913,502 of record OY729512.2, on the reverse strand, counting down.
GAGACCCGCGCGACGATGCGCCAGGGCCTGGCCGACCGGGTGCGCGCGGCGACCGATCACGAACTGGGCGTGCAGAACCGATTGCGGGAGACCGAGGACTTTAAGGAGGGGGTACGCGCGGTCGCCGAACGCCGGGTACCGAATTTCCAGGGTGCGTAACCGGGGCAGGACGTGGCCTGCGTTGTGCCCGGGAGTTCTTTTGAGGCCACGGTGGCAGCATCACTCTACCGGTCAATTGACGATCGGCGGAGATCGTGAAAGCCTGCTGTCAGGATCGTCCGTAACGGGAATGACCTGATGATTCCGAATGACTATCCGAACCTCAATTTCGATCTGGGCGAGGCTGTGGATATGTTGCGGATTTCCGTCCGTGCGTTCACAGCTGATGAAATTACGCCGAGAGCTTCGGAAATCGATCAGACGAACGATTTCCCGTCGGATCTCTGGCGCAAGATGGGAGATCTCGGTCTTCTCGGGATCACTGTCGAAGAAGACTATGGCGGCACCGGCATGGGGTATGTGGAACATGTCGTTGCCATCGAGGAGATAAGCCGTGGGTCCGCCGCGGTCGGGCTCAGTTATGGTGCGCACTCCAATCTTTGCGTCAATCAAATTCGTCTGAACGGCACTGAAGGTCAGAAACACCGTTACCTTCCCAAGCTGGTTTCAGGCGAGCATGTCGGCGCTCTTGCCATGAGCGAACCAGGGGCCGGGTCTGACGTCGTCGGGATGCGATTGCAGGCGCGGAAGCATGGCGACTGCTACATCCTGAACGGTTCGAAGATGTGGATTACCAACGGACCTGACGCGGATACCCTGGTGGTTTACGCCAAGACCGATCCGGATGCCAAACAGCGGGGAATCACGGCCTTCATCATCGAAAAAGGCATGAAGGGATTCTCGACATCGCCGAAACTCGACAAGATGGGGATGCGGGGGTCCAATACCTGCGAGCTTGTTTTCGATGGTTGCGAAGTCCCGGTAGAGAATATGCTTGGCGGCCTTAACTGCGGCGTCAATGTTCTCATGAGCGGCCTCGACTATGAGCGCGCCGTTCTTGCGGGCGGGCCACTCGGTATCATGCAGGCCTGTCTGGATGTCGTGTTGCCGTATATGCACGACCGCGTTCAGTTCGGTCAGCCGATCGGCGAATTCCAGTTGATGCAGGGCAAGATCGCGGACATGTATGTGGTGATGAATGCCGCCAAGGCTTACGTCTATGCCGTTGCCAAGGCCTGTGACCGAGGCGAGGTTACCCGCAAGGATGCGTCTGGAGCGATTCTCTATTCCGCTGAAAAGGCGACGGCGATGGCCCTCGAAGCAATCCAGTGCCTTGGCGGTAACGGTTATATCAATGACTACCCGACAGGCCGCCTGTTGCGGGACGCCAAACTCTACGAGATCGGGGCTGGCACCAGTGAGATCCGGCGCATGCTGATCGGGCGTGAACTCTACCGGGAAACGGCATGAGCACCGTCCAGGATGGCATCGAAACCGGTCCTGACGGTGTCATTCGCTGCGGATGGTGCGCGGGCAAGGAAGACTACCGTCATTATCATGATACAGAATGGGGACGCCCCTGCGCCGACGACCGCCTTTTGTTCGAGAAAATCTGCTTGGAAGGTTTTCAGGCCGGGTTGAGTTGGCTCACGATTCTGCGCAAACGGGAGAACTTCCGGGCGGGTTTCGATCAGTTCGATTTCGAAAAAATTGCCGATTACAATGATGCCGATGTCAAGAGATTGCTCGCCGATGACGGGATCGTGCGCCATCGTGGCAAGATTGAAAGCGTGATCAATAACGCGCGGTGCGCACTTCAATTGCGCGAAGACTGTGGTTCTCTGGCGGCATTTTTCTGGAGCTTCGAGCCGGGATCGGAGAGTCGTCCAGAGGCAATAGATCATGCGACGGTGAAGGCATTTGCATCGACGCCAGAATCCGCGGCCGTGTCCAGAGCATTGAAAAAGCGCAACTGGCGTTTTGTCGGCCCGACTACCTGCTATGCCTTCATGCAATCGATGGGTCTGGTCAATGACCACCTTGACGGATGTTTCAGGCGTCCGGACATCGACGCGATGCGGGCGAGTTTCATACGTCCAGCGGACTGATCGCGACAACCGGCGGAGATGAACGGCAATGATAGGACAACGCATTTATTCGGGTTCGCCATTCGAGGAAATGGCGGGTTATGCCCGTGCCGTCGTCGATGGGGACACGGTTTACGTTTCCGGGACGACTGGTTTCGATGTGGAGAGCGGTACCTTTCCGCCCACTGTCGAAGCACAGGCGGAACAGGCGTTCACCAATATTCGCGCGGCCCTGGAAAAGGCCGGCACCGGGCTCGACAACATGTTGCGAATTCGGGTCTATGTCACGACCCGGGAAGAGTTTGATCGGATCAAGCCGATCATCAAGACGCATTGCGATCCTGCCCGCCCGGCTAACACAGCCGTGATCTGTGGACTTGCTACTGAAGAGATGCGGGTTGAGTTCGAAGTGACAGCGAAGATTCCGCCGACATGATTTGGCCCGTATTGCTGATCATATTACGTTGACATTCCGACTTTGAAGACATGTTCTTTTCTCGGGGTAGATCGGTTCCAGTCACTGCGACCTCTGGCACCGCAATGACACCGGCGCGACAATTTTCGCTGTGTGACTGCCAGGATGCCAAGCGCCTTCGCTGCGGCGGCGCATGCCGCTGGCGAGTAATTCCGCCACGCGCTTGACCATGGCGGCGTCGATGACGGTGTAGTCTCGGTGGAACGATGAACTCCTCGGCGTCGGCCGTTCGAAACAGACGCACGACTCGGGTGACCGCGGCAAGCGACACCTCGAAGGCTCTGACAAGGTCGGCCTGAGGATCCCCCTGACAACATGGAACCGGGCGATGTGCAGATTCCGGGCCCGGATATCGTCGGCTGGATAGCTGTCGACCGGCTGGAGATGGCGTCACGACATTGGAGCGGCAGGGCGCAGGCGAGTATGGTTGGCTCCAATTTCAAGAATCTGGACCCCTCTTGATGCATGATTGATGCGATTCGTAGATCTCGTCCCTGTTCGATTCCGCGTTGTTTTCGCAATAGGCGTCGATCACCCGAAGTGTTTGGTGCCGGGCGCAAACAGGTTGGCGATGTCGGCAAGCCATGCTCTGTCACGTCGGATGACAGGATTGGTTACCTCGAACCATTCCTCACCGGGATGGAACGCGACCGTGATACGCACCTTCCTGTAGCTCTTGTCGACGATCTGCCGCTCGAGCATGGCCGCCAAGAGTGCCGTGACGCGCTGCTGCCGTCGATCAGGATGCGTTTACCCGCTGATTCGCTTCCGTCTTTCAACCGGACAGAAGAATTACGCTATGCGATGAGATACCCGACCGGATAGCCGAAATAGAGCGAGTCGATGAAATCGCCATCTTCGCCGCGTTCCAGACAAACAGGCGCTGTATCTCGGAGCTCGTAATCTCGCCGGATTCGTTCCAGGTCAGCAGCGTCTGGACCGGATACTGATTGACCGAGTAGCGCCGGATAGTCATGGCGTCTCCCAATATGCGATGTCCCGACGGCCCCGAGTTCGACCCAACGCGTGCTCCCACCCTGACCGGACACCCTGTGTGCGATCCTGCAATTGAACAAGCGTCGGCGTGCAGCATCAACTTGGGTGCATGCGCCATGGGCGATGATGTCCCAATCCGACTCCGCCTACCAATCCCATCGTGCACCGCAATCATTTGTCGCAGAGGCGTCCTATCCCATTTCCACAGATACCACGCGCTCGAGTCATCTTCAGGGAATCCCATTTGGTCCAAGGGTCCACGTCCGCCCGGTGGGCATCAAAGCGGTTGTCAGAGTGACCCGACACGGCTTCAAGAATCTTCGGTCAACTTTCGGCGCCGATTTCCATGGGGCGTTCCAGAAACCGGCGTACATGGCCGTCTTCGATCAACGAAGACCACCATCCGCCGCAGAAGCGCTCGCCACATACGACCACAGTGATCATTCGCCGGATCGGGAAGCATCGCAACCTTCACCGCCTCCTCGTCCACAAGTAGCGTCTTCACCTCTTCAGCATCTGAATCATAATGATATCAATTCGTGGCAGTGACTTGCATGCGTCCGAGGCGGCGCATGAGAATACGGCTTGGAGCCAGCAGGAGCCAAGCGAGGGCGCTGGCGATGGATCGCTCGAAGTCTCTGGAGAGGCGCCGGCAGCGGCGCAGCCATCCGAAGGTACGTTCGACCACCCAGCGCCGGGATATGACGACGAACCCCTTGGCGTTCTTGGGTTTGCTGATGACCTCCACAGTGATCGGGCAATTCGCTTTCTTGAGCGCGCTTGTCAGCTTGTCGCCGCCATAGGCACCGTCGGCAAACACGGTCTGCACCGTGTTCTGACCGGCCTGCAACGCCAGCAACAAGGGACAAGCGCCATCCCGGTCCTGGATATGCGCCGAATGGACCTGGGCGGCAAGTATGTTGCCGTCGACGTCGACGGCAAGGTGACGCTTGCGGCCCTTGATCGTCTTGCCGGCATCGTCGTTGCATTTCTCGCTGCCCGCTTCGACCGTCGTCACGCTCTGACTGTCGATAATGGCCGCGCTCGGGTCCGCACTACGCCCCGACCGGAGCCGCTCGAGCGTCGTAAAACGGGCGCAAACCTGTTCCAGAACCTCCAACCGGGACACGCGTAGAAATAGTTCTGAACTGTCGTAAACACCGGAAAATCTTTCGGTAATGCCCGCCAACTGTACCCTATTCAGGGCATGTAGGCGATCACGTTCACCACTTCGCGCAAGTCCACCTGACGGGGACGACCAAGCCGGCAAGACAGTGGAAGAAGCGGGTCCAGCAAGACCTATTCGGCATCGGTCAGATCGCTTTCGTAACGCTCCATCTTGCGGCTATACCGCTTCCGGGTGGTCCGTTCCAAGGCATGATGCGCCCCCATGGTGTGAGTGTGCACCCATGAAGACATACCATGCGAGATCACCAAACCAGTTTTAGGTCAGGCTCTCAGGCACGGTGAAGGCGGCGCCGAGATTGAGATGGATGACGCGGTGACCTTTCCACCGATGCGTTCGTTGTGCACGAGGCGGTAGGTCGCATAGCGCTCGCCGCCGTCGCCGCGGCCGGTGGAGGTCTTGCGGATGAACATGACGGTAGGGCTCAGGACTTTGTGCGGGCTGTCAAGACACTCTCGGCCCTTCTATGACGATTGGAACACGACAATCGACTTCCGGAATTACAAATACAATCAATGCATTAGGGAAAGTCTGAACAACCCTAATCTCTGCGGCTTCGAGGGGAGGGGGAGAGGTGGCTTGGATTTGAAGCTCGACGATATTGCCGACAGGCCGGGGGCTGCTCTTGTCACGGGATACGGAGCGAGCGGGCGATATCCGCGTCGATCCGCCTCCTTCCCCGCCGTCCCGCCAGCGGCGGGCAGACTACTCCCCTGTCATCCCGTCGCGTGGCAGCCGGCGATCAGCAGGTTCGAGAACCCCAGTAGCAACGCGATGCGCTGCCTGTTCTTCGCCACGCCCCGGTAGCGCACCCTGGCGTAGCCGAAGTGCCACTTCACGTACAGGAACGGATGCTCCACCTTGGCCCGCACCGACGCCTTGCGCTTCTCGGCAGCCTCTTCGGCGCCACTCTCCACCAGCAGCCGGCCCGGCTTCATCGCCATACGCCACTCGACACCGCTATCCCGGCTCGGGACGCTTCTCCCACCCCCTGGTAGCCTGCGTCGCCCCACGCCGTCGTCTCAGCGCCATGCAGCAGCGCTCCCGCCTGCGTCACGTCGCTTGCGTTGGCCGCCGTCGTCGTCAAGCTGTGCGCCAGATCCGACCCGGCGTCCACCCCGATGGACCCATTCATCCCGAAAGACCACTGCTTGCCCTTCCTCGTCTGATGCCTCTCAAGGATCCCGTGCGCGGCGTCGGTTCTTCGGCGACGACGGCACGGCGATGAGGCTCGCGTCAACGATCCTCCCCGTGCGCAGCCGATGGCCGCGCGACGCCAGGTGTGCATTGATCTCCTCGAACAGACCCTCGCGCAGGCCGTGCTTCTCCAACAGATGCCGGAAGTTCAGGATGGTGGTCTCGTCGGGTAGCGCCGCCGTCAGGCGCAGCCCCACGAAACGCCTCACCGACTCCACCTCGTAGAGCAGGTCCTCCATCCCCGGGTCGCTCAGATTGTAGAACAGCTGCACGCAGTGAACGCGCAGCATCACCGACAGCGGATACGGGCGCCGACCGCGCCCCGCCTTCGGATAGAACGGCTCAATCCGTCGCTCCAGCCGCTCCCAGGGAACCAGCCTGTTCATCTTCTCAAGGAACGACTCACGCCGCGTCCGACGCTTCTTCAAGTCGTGCTCCAGTTCCGCAAAACTTGCCTGGGCCATGGCTCAACCATCCAATCCGCGACTCCTGCGCAAATTATGGCACACGCAACTTGATCTGACCTTACCTTAGGTATTTTACGGTCCGCACAACAGGCATTTGACGCTATTGGCATGACAGGCTCGGATTCAACCACCGATACGGCCAAGCCCGGGCAGTTTCAAAGCCGGTGGATTGGCGTCGATACCGAATGTGAGACCGAAAAAATTGATTTCGAAACCTTCCTCGGCCGCCAGCATGATCCCGAGCAGACCGCCGAACGAAAGCTGGAACCCGGTCCCGCTGGGCGCCTTCGCAACCGGATTCCATCCCGCAAGATAATCCTTCCCGATGGCGGTCGGCGGCAGATCCAGCCGCAAGTCCGGAACCTCACGCGCAACAAACGCAGTGAACGTGTTGCTGTTCGGGCCGGGCCAGACCACATAGCGGTCACCAAAGGGATAACGCTCCGCCGCATCACGGATCTGGTCGATCATGGCTTCGACATGCGGGCCGCGAATATCGACCAGCAACATCGGGCGCGATCCATACCAGTAGGCATCAGGCGTTCCGGGACCGACCCGTACGGCCTTTCTGCCATAACGAACGCCCCAACCCATGACTTCATGGCGAACATAATGCGTGGCATCGCGGCGCTTGGCCGCAATCCAGGTATGAACCCCGAATGCGCCCCGCCAGCCCCAGGCGCGCGCCGCATAGACTTGCACAACCGGCTCCCGCTCGGCCGCCGGATCCGGCGCCTGCCGGCTGCTGTCACGTCGTGCTTCACTCCAGTGCAAGGCTCTGTCCGCTTGTCTGGCGGCGTAACTCACGGCCAACGGAATGAAAAACAGCACCAGAATCAAGACCAGAATACGGATCAGGACCGGTTTGGCGAAGAAGCGCATTCCCGATGTCACAAACTCGCTAAGCGGCCTCGGTTCGTCTGAGATCGGGGTTACGGAACAATGTCAGCGCCTGTTTCTTGCGGGATTTCGCTGCCGCATGACGATCCTTGACATGACCGTAACCACGAATCTGGTCCGGTATGCTGGCAAGCTCGACCGCGGCGGCATGGTTGTCCGGACCGAGACTATCCGCAACCTCCGCCATCAGGACGAAATAGTCCTCGATCAGCTGGCGCTCCATTTTGCGTTCCGACGTGTAACCGAAGAGATCCCACCGGGTACCGCGCAGCCTCTTCAATCCGGCAAGCAACCGGAAGACCGGCAGCACCCAGCTGCCGTAGACTTTTTTCTTCAGTTCGCCGGTTTCCGGATCGCGCTCGGCAAACAACGGCGGCGCAAGATTGAATTGCAGCTTGTAATCACCTGCGAACTGGTCCCGCAACTGGCGTTCGAAATTGCCATCGGTAAACAGCCGGGCCACCTCGTACTCGTCCTTGTATGCCATCAGCTTGAACGCATGACGGACGACCGCCTCGGTCAGCCCATCGAAACCAGGGGTCCGGTTCCGTTCCGCTATCTCGACCCGACGTACGAGGTCAAGATAGCGCTGACCATAGGCCGCATTCTGATAGGCGCTCAGGAAATCGACCCGTTTGTCGATCATCGCCGGCAACGTATCGGCAATATCGCGATGAACCGGTTTGGGCGCCGGATGCGTCGCCCGATTTTCGACAACCGCAATATCATGGGCGGCGCGGCGTCCCCAGAGCAACGCCCGCTTGTTGAAGTCGACCGCCACATTGTTCAGTTCGACAGCCCGCTCGACAGCCTCCAGCGATACCGGAACCACCCCTTTTTGAATGGCAAAGCCGAGCATGAACAGGTTGGTCGCGATACTGTCGCCGAGCAATTGCGTGGCAATGCGGGTCGCGTCAACGAAATGGGTCGAGTTCTCTCCGGCCGCAGCCCGGATGGCGTCACGGAACGCAGCCCCCGGAAAAGCGAGATCCGGATTACGCGTGAAGGCCCCAGTCATGGTTTCCTGGGTGTTGACGATCGCCGTCGTCTCACCCCGTGACACCTTCGCTAGGCTATCCGTACCCGCCGCCGTCACCATATCGCAAGCCAGCAGAAGTCTTGCGCTACCAGCCGCAATACGCACGGCATTCAGATTTTCGGGCGTCTCGGCAACACGGATATGGCTAACCACGGCGCCGCCCTTCTGGGCCAGCCCGGTCATGTCGAGGACCGAAACCCCTTTGCCCTCCAGATGAGCCGCCATCCCGATCAGAGCGCCGATAGTCACCACCCCGGTTCCGCCAATCCCCGTCACCATCACGCCATAAGGCCGGTCGAGCCGCGGCTGCGCGGGCTCCGGCAACACATCGAAGAGATCCGCGCCGTGACCCTCACTGGCACGGATTTTGCGAACCGTGCCGCCGATGACATTGACGAAGCTGGGACAGAACCCCTTAGTGCAGGAATAATCCTTGTTGCAGGCCGACTGGTCGATCATTCGCTTGCGGCCGTATTCGGTTTCGACTGGTGCAACCGAAACGCAATTGGACACAACACCGCAATCGCCACAGCCCTCGCAGACCAGTTCGTTGATGAATATCCGCTTTGGCGGGTCAACCATGATGCCGCGCTTGCGCCGCCGACGTTTCTCGGCAGCGCAAGTTTGGTCATAGATCAACACCGTCAATCCTTCGACCTCGCGCAAATCCCGCTGTACTGCGTCGAGCTCGTCCCGGTGATGAATCGACGCCCCGGACGGCCATTTCGTGCCGATCAGATATTTGTCCGGCTCATCGGTAACGATACGAACTTCCCTGGCGCCCTCGGCGGCTACCTGGGCCGCGATTTCCGGGACCGTGAAACCGCCATCGGCCGGCTGGCCGCCAGTCATCGCGACGGCGTCGTTGTACAGAATCTTGTAAGTGATATTGACGCCAGCCGCGCCGGCCGCACGAATTGCCAGTAATCCAGAATGAGTATAGGTGCCGTCACCGAGATTGGCGAAGACATGATTGGTCTTGATAAACGGAGCCTGGCCGATCCAGGACGCCCCTTCGGCCCCCATATGGGTAAATGTGGAAGTGTTGCGGTCCATCCAGACCGACATGAAATGACAGCCGATTCCTGCGGTCGCGCGGCTCCCGTCGGGAATCCGGGTCGACGTGTTGTGCGGGCATCCGGAACAGAAATACGGAGTCCGCGCGAATTCGGTATTCGACTTCGCAATCCGCGCTTCCTGGCGATCGAGGAAGTTCAAGCGGTCTTCGATGGTGTCACTGGTATGAAATCGCCGAATACGGCCAGCAATGATACGGGCGATGCGGGCGGGCGTCAACTCGCCGGATGATGGCTGAATCCAGTTCCCGTTTTCGTCGAACTTGCCGATCACGCGCGGCCGGCCAGCCGGCGGATCGTTGTACAGCTGCTCTTTCAACTGGTTTTCGATCAGCGCCCGCTTTTCTTCGATAACGAGGATCTCTTCCAGACCCTCGGCAAATATCCGGGCGCCGTCTGGCTCCAGCGGCCACGGCATGCCGACCTTGTAGAGACGGATACCGATATCCGCTGCCTGCCGATCATCGAGTCCGAGATCTTCCAGCGCCTGCCGGACATCAAGATAGGATTTACCGGTTGTGATGATACCGAGGCGAGCCTTCGGGCCGTCAACCACCATCCGGTCAACACCGGTGCTTCGCGCAAACGCGCGCACGGCATAAATCTTGTGCCGGTGCAGCCGGTCTTCCTGCTCGATCCAGTCGTCCGGCCAGCGGATGCTGAGCCCGCCAGGCGGCAGGTCGATATCCGGCAGACGAGTAGTGATCCGCCCGGGACCGATCGTGATTGACGCCGACGAGTCCATGTTCTCGGCTGTCGTCTTGAAGGCAACCCAGCATCCGGAAAACCGCGACATCTCGATGCCGATGATGCCGAAATCGAGAATCTCCTGCACCCCCGCCGGATTCAGCACCGGTATATTCGTGGCGACGAAAGCATGTTCGCTCTGATGGGGCAAGGTCGAGGATTTGGCAGCATGATCGTCACCAGCGATCAGCAGAACCCCGCCATGCTGCGAGGATCCGGACATGTTGCCGTGCTTGAAGACATCACCACAGCGGTCGACACCCGGCCCCTTGCCGTACCAATAGGCGAAAACGCCGTCATAGGTGGCGTCTTCGAACAGATTGCTCTGTTGGCTGCCCCAGATCGCAGTCGCCGCAAGATCTTCATTCAGACCCGGCTGAAAATGGATGTGATTCTGCTTCAGGAAGCCTTTCGCGCGCCACAATTGTTGATCGTAGCCGCCAACCGGCGAGCCACGGTATCCGGAAATGAACCCCGCGGTGTTGAGACCGGCCGCGACATCTCGCTGGCGCTGCAGCATTGGCAGACGAACCAGCGCCTGTATGCCGGTCAGATAGATCCGGCCGGTGTCCAGGGTATATTTGTCATCAAGGTCGACGGCAGCTAACGACATTACGATTTCTCCTTGTGCCGTTTCCGGCACATCAGGGCCAAGTACCGACAATAACGCCTGTCACCGTGATGGACAATGCAAACGGCGGAGCAGCCATGAAATGGCAACGTCGAGGCAGTAGCGGTACCACCCGATCCGACCGCCAATCATGCTTGCCACCACATCCGGGCCATACGCCCGGAACGCCAGGTCGAGCCATTCGTTCGCTGGGCAGCGTCAGGGTTGTTGTTATTTTGCGTCAATGATTTCCAACCGAACCCGCGCAAGTCCCGAAAAGCAGGCCGTCAATTAACCCAAGTTCAACAACCCGTTTCGAAGTCTGTTGTGCATCGATGCGTTAGAGAGCAAGACTTCCGCGTATGGCACTACATTTCGGTTGCCTGTGCCGATTTCGTGGTCAGACGATTATTTTCCTGATGCCTCCGGGACCGGGGTCCGCGCCGCGCGCCCGATAGATGGCCCGTTGCCGGAGTTCATCGCGGGTGGCCTTGCGCAGATGAAGCGTGCGGCCGTCCTTGCTCCGGACGGTCGCCGTGCCGCGCTGCTGGCCCTCGAGGATGCGTCGCAGGCTGGCCCAGCTTGCGCACTCGCCCTGCTCACGGAGGCGCCGGCGGATGGTCTGCACCATCTGGTCGGCGCTCACGGTGATGAACAGGGGCCCGTCGGAGCGCCTCTGGGTCTGATGGAAGATGGGGCGGAGGCCGAGTTCGGATTTGAGCGAGCGGAACACGGCCTCCACATCGGTGAGCGCGGTGTAGGTGCGCCACAGTACCTCCTCGTCCCAGTCCTCGACGTTGGTGCGCAGGCAGTAGACGCCTTGATGTGTGATCATGGTGCCGGCGCGCGGGCGGCGCTGCCAGGTGCCGGCGCGGGCCTTCTTGCCGCTGTCATCGGCGATGACAGCGATGACGTAGTGCGCGCCGACGCCGCGGCTCTTCTCCTTGATCCGGCCGATCCGCTGCCAGACATGGTCGAGGCGCTTGCGCAACGCGCCCTCGAAGCGCGCGGCAATGCCCTGTTCCTTCTTCGCCCGCGCTTCGGAGTAGCAGTAGAGCCGCACCTCTCCGCCGTCCGCGTCGACCAGCTTATGCACATGGACCGTCTGGCGCGAGCGGGTCTCAAGCGCAATCGCCAGATCGGGATCGAAGCGGCGGGCGCGTTCCCGGCTGACCGCCAGATAGCGGTCGCCGTTCTCGCGCAGCCAGACGACGTTGGCCTCGGTGGCAATCCCCGCATCCATCACCACCAAGGCGTCCGCCGGAGCGTGCAGGGCGTCGAGCATGGGCGCCAGGGTCGTGTCTTCGTTGACCGCACCCGCGAACACTTCGGAGCGGCGTACGAAGCCCGAGCCGTCGAGCACCAGCCCCAGGGTGAGCAGCGGGCAATCCGAGCGCTTCTCCTTGGAGTGGCCGCGTTCGGCCTTGGTCTGGGCCGCCGCCTCGCCCTCGAAGAAGGTATTGGTCAGGTCGTAGAGCGTGACCGTGTGGGGCAGACCGAACAGGTCCGTCACCTGCTCGAAGAGGGGGCCTCGATCGCCGAACGGTGCGCCAGCAGGGCATCGGAGGCGCGGGTGAGGCGCATCATGCTCATCCGCTCGAAGTCCACGCCCAGACGCTCGCCGAGGGCCGAACGCGCGCACAGCCAGCGCCAGCTGGCGCTGGCCATGGCCAGCGCGCGCTGCGTGCCGTTGAAGCCCAGCCGCTCCAGCAGGGCCTCCAGGCCGAGCTGCTCCATGGCCCACAGCCCGACAGCCTCGACGCCGACCGAGCGCGGGCGGATTAGCGCCAGAGTGCTCACGTCCACCGTCTGCATGTCTGGGCGCTCGACGGCGGCGGGCGGCGCCCGAGTGAGCAGTGGCGCGGCGATGTGCTGGGCATGCCGCTCGACCTCTTCCGGGCAGGTCAGCGGCACCAGCTCGCCCTGGCGGTCGAGCAGCTGCTGGATCCGGGCGCACAGCACGGGCCAGCGCCGTCGCGCGAGCGAGAAGTCGCTGCCGAAGTTGAGAAGGGTGTGCTGGCGGACCCTGTCTCCGCTGCGCTCGTTGCGCACCAGGCGGTACGAGTAATAGACGTCGCCGCGTTCGGTTGTGCGTATCTTGGCGCGACGGATGAACAGGGTCGGAGGATAATGGCGGGGCCGGCCCTTGGAAACCCACGGCCGCACATATTATGTCACTACAATTCAGCATTGAAACACAAAACGAACAAAATCAACGAGTGCCGGATGCCCAGAGCCTAAATACGCTAATTTCGGCGTGCCGAATGTTAAACTTGGGTTAAGAGATAGCGAATGAATTGCCGCCTTCAACCGAACCGGCAGGTTCGAGGCTCTCCTGGCGCCGCCACAGCCTGCCAGTCAGCTGAACGTCGGTGTTGCATGGCCGGCGGTAGCGAGCGTTATGAAGCTTACATAGCGTGGTGATCCATTCCCGTTGGGGTCAGGCTCACCAATGCTCCGACCCGAGCACGTTTGCCTGAACGGTAAGCGGAAGCTCCCAGACGGAAACAAACAGGCATCTTGCGGCACCGGTTCGCGTTGACTTGCGACATTGGCTGCCAGTCGCCCGACTGACAGCGGGCTTGAGCATCTGTTCGGAAGACATTTCGCCCTGTCACTGGGTCTGTTGCGGTCAGGGCATGCGCAAATTCAACACCGAAGGCCCAATCGTCTCCAAACAGCATCACTGCATTCCACCGCTGAAGCGAGCCGACCTCACCGACATCCTGAACCTGATCGACGACAAACGGTATCTTGTCCTGCACGCGCCGCGGCAGACCGGCAAGATGTCAACGCTTTTGGCGATGCGCGATCATATCAACAGGGTTTCGCTGGCGATTACCGCCGCGTCTATGTGAATATCGAGGGCGTTCGGGCAGCACGTGAAAATGTCGGCGTGGCGATTCGCGCCATTCTGAGCAGGTTCAACCAGGCCGCGATGCCTGGGATACATTCCTGCATGAACGCTGGCAGAACATTCTTGAGACGGTCGGTCCTCTTGACGCCCTTACTACGGCGCTGACGAACTGAAGCCTGACTGATCCACGGCCGCTTGTGCTGATGATCGACGAGTCGGCGACCTGATCGGCGACAGCCTGATCTCGGTCCTGCGCCAGCTGTGCGCCGGCTACGGTCAACGCCCGGAAGCATTTCCGCAGAGCGTGATTCTGTGCGGGGTCCGGGATGTGCAGGACTACCGAATTCGCTCGGGTTCGACGAACGAGGTGATCAGCGGCGGCAGCGCGTTCAACATCTGGGCCGAATCGTTGCGCCTCGGGGATTTCAGAGAGGTAAAGGATCTGCTGGCCCAGCACACGACCGAAACCAGTCAGACCTTTACCGAACAGGCCTTGTCCGCGGTCTTGATCTGGACCTGCTGTCAGCCCTGGTCGGTGAATGCGCTGTGCCTGAAGGCCTGTTTCGGCAACGAAACAGGACGCGACCGGACCCAAAGGATCGGGTTTGACGACATGCTCGGGGCCCGCGAACATCTTGTCTCCGGCCGCGAGATTCATCTCGACCAACTTGCCGACAAGCTGGAGGAAAACCGTGTGCGCCGGATGATCAAACCAATGCTGAGCAGCGCAGAGGCACAATCGTTTACGGCGCAGGATCTGGCGTATGTGCGGGACTTGGGTCTTGTCGTTCGCGATGCGCCGCTGCGGATCGCCAATCCGATCTATACCGAAGTCATACCGCGCGACCTGACTTCGGTGGCTCAGGAACGCCTGACCCGGGAGACGGCTTGGTATGTTGAAGACGGCAGCCTGGATGTTGACAGATTGCTTGACACTTTCCAGCGGTTCTTCCGGGAGCATTCCGAGCATTTGGTACATCGTTTCGACTACCGGGAAACTTGGTTTCTTGGTGACGGAGTGGAATGCGAGCCCTGGAGCAAGCGATGTCTGCGGAGCTGGAGCACGACCTGAAGACGCGTCGGACGCGGCGCGAGGTCTTTCTCGAGACGATGGACGGGCTGGTTCCCTGGGAGCGGCTGAAGGCACGCATCGAGCCGTTCTACCCGAAGGCCGGTCGCGGTCGGCGGCCTTATCCGCTGAGCGTGATGCTGCGGGTGCACTGGGTTGCAGCTGTTCTACACTCTGAGCGACCCTGGGATGGAGGACCTGCTCTACGAGGTGAAGTCGGTACGGCGGTTTGTGGGGTTGCGCCTCTCGGGTGCGCTGCCTGACGAGACGACGATCCTGCATTTCCGCCACTTGCTGGAGACGCATGGTCTGGGCGAGACGCTGTTCGAGGAGATCAACGCACATCTGGCCTCTCTCGGACACCGCTTGAGCAAGGGAACGATCGTGGACGCGAGTCTCATTGCCGCGCCGTCGTCGACGAAGAACCGCAAGGGCGAGCGGGACCCGGAGATGCATCAGACGAAGAAGGGCAATCAGTGGCATTTCGGGATGAAGGCGCACATCGGGGTGGATGCGCAGTCGGGCTTGACACACAGCGTGGAGACGACGCCGGCGAATGTCTCGGATGTGGCGACCGCGCACGCGCTGTTGCACGGGGGCGAGGAGCAGGTGTGGGGTGATGCGGGCTATCAGGGGGTGGACAAGCGCGCAGAGAACCGGGACACGGACGTGGACTGGGAGGTGGCGATGAAGCCCGGCAAGCGCCGGGGGCTGGACAAGGCGGGCCCGGAGGCGGCGGCGGAGAGGCGCAAGGCGTCGGTTCGGGCCAAGGTGGAACATCCGTCCCTGTATGTGAAGCGCTACTTCGGCTACGCGAAGGTGCGCTATCGGGGGCTGGCGAAGAACACGCAACGCATCGCCGTGCTGCTCGGGTTCACCAATCTGCTCATCGCGGGGCGCGACGCCACCGCCTGACGTGGGGGGAGTCCGTCCGCAACCGCCGCAAGGCGGCGGGGACGGTCGGCTCGGGCATCAAAATCCCCATTTCCTGGCACGACAACACGTCCCCGATGGGCTCTGGCGTTTCATCCACGGGCCACGACACCCGTATACACGAAAAAACCGACTTGTTCAGACAATCCTTAGAGGAACGGAATGCCCGAAATCAGCTAATTCGAGCCGAAAAATGGCAAAGATGGGTGAAAATCAGGGAATCAAACCCCTGGCCCTTCCAGATAAGCTCCAAGACGGAAAGGATCGACGGATCTGGTTTCAGATGGGCGATCATCATTGTAGCCCAGCTTGAAGCCCTTGTAGCCGTGTGCCGCGATGTCATCGCAAATGTCACGATAATGCGTCATGCCGCCGGCATAGGGCATGAACACCCGCGGCTTGCCCGGAACATTCGCTCCGAAGTACCAGGTGTTCCTTGCAAATGGCATCAGCGTGGCATTCGCCGTATCGTTGACATGCGCGATCCATTTTTCCGTTGAATCTTCGGTCGCTTCAATTGTTGCGACGCCATTGGCGCGTATATGGGCAATGCAATCGGTGATCCATTCGACATGTTGCTCGATCGCGACCGGCATGTTGCAAAGGACTGACGGGCTCCCCGGCCCGGTGATATTGAACATGTTCGGGAAACCGGAAACCTGAAGCCCGAGAAATGTTCGCGGTCCGGCTTTCCAGGCTTCGCCCAGTGACAGGTTGTCCCGGCCCCGAATATCGATATTGAGCAACGGCCCCGTCATGGCGTCGAAACCAGTGGCATATACGATGATGTCGAGCTTGTACTCCTCGCCATTTTCGAGTTTCACGCCGTTCGGCGTAATGCAGGCGATCGGAGATTCGCGAACATCGACAAGACTGACATTGTCGCGGTTGAAAGTCTCGAAATACGCGGTATCGATCGGCGGCCGTTTCGTCGAATAGGGGTGATCGATATCCGTGAGCTTTACCGCGATCTCCGGGTCCTTGACGATCTCCCGGATCTTGGTCTTGATAAAGGTCGCGGCCGTATCGTTCGATGCCTTGTCGAAAACGATATCGCGGAAACAGCCACGGAACTGGAGACCGCCTTTCTGCCAGGCGGCCTCGTAAATCGCCTGACGCTCTTCGTCGCTGACCTCAAAGGCATTGCGCTCTGAGATCCTGTAGGCGTGTCCGTTTGGCGTCGATTTGACAAGATCCCGGATCTCGTTCTGATTTTCCCGAACATAACGCTTGAACTCGGCGCTCAGGGGCCCGTTTTGCGCCGGCACGCTGTAGTTCGCAGTGCGCTGGAACACCGTAAGATATTTCGCCGCGCTGGCAATAACGGGCGCAGCCTGAATGCCCGTGGACCCTGTCCCGATCTGGCCGACACGCTTGCCGGTGAAGTCAACGCCGTCATGCGGCCATTGCCCGGTGTGGTACCAGTCACCGCGGAAGCTGTCGCGGCCCGGAAAATTCGGGATATTGGTCGATGATAGGCAGCCGACGGCTGTGATCAGATAGCGAGCGCGATACCGGGCGCCGCATTCCGTGCCGATGGTCCAGGTGTTGGACGCGGAATCGTAATGCGCTGATGCCACGCGGGTCGAAAATCGGATGTCGCACTTCAGATCGAACTTGTCGGCGACATAATTCAGATAACGCACAACCTCGTGATGTTCGGGATAGCGTTCCGACCATTCCCATTCTTCGAGCAGTTCGCGGGAAAAGAAATAGCAATAGGAATGGCTTTCCGAATCACAGCGGGCGCCGGGATAGCGGTTCCAGTACCAGGTGCCGCCCACGCCGTCACCGGCTTCGAGCACCTGTGCCTTGAGCCCCAGCCGGTCGCGGAGACACAACAACTGATAAAGACCGGAAAACCCCGCGCCGACGATGACAGCATCGAGTTCGGTCACGACGCTGGATGGATGCAGTGAAGATACGACGGTATCAGGCATGGATGAGTGACGCTCCCGAAGACGGTTATGTTTGAGTGATGGTGGACATATTGCCGAATCGGTACCGATCTGTCATCCATCCGAAACGATGCCGTTCCACTCGACGTCAATATCGTGATCGTGCTAATCGAAACTGGATGCACATCCGCTGCGGATTGTCGGCAGCGTGTGATCCACTGACAATCTGGACGCGACCATGCCAACTGTATTGATTACCGGCGCCAACCGCGGTATCGGCCTTGAATTTGCCCGGCAATTCAGTTCCGACGGTTGGTCGGTGATTGCCTGTTGCCGGCGCCCTGCCGCTGCTGACGCGTTGTCGGACTTGCCGAACACGGACTTGCACGGACTTGATGTCGATGAGGAAGAGAGTGTCACCGCGCTTGCCACAGTGATCGACGCTCGGCCGATTGATGTTCTGATCAACAATGCCGGTATCGTCGGCCAGCGCAGCGGTTTTGGAACCCTCGACTACGAAGCGTGGTCGGCAACCATGGAAACCAATGTGTTCGGTCCGATGCGGGTTGCCGAAGCGTTTGCGGGGAATGTCGCGGCAAGCGCGCGAAAACAGATGATCTTCATCACATCGCGGATGGGCAGCATTACCGAGACATTACCCAATGCTTATGTCTATCGGTCGTCAAAGGCTGCGCTTAACATGGCCGTACGCTGCATGTCTCTCGAACTTGCGGGCCGCGGCGTCACAGCGGTTCTGTTTCATCCCGGACATGTCCGGACCGATATGGGTGGGGCGTCGGCTCCGGTGACTCCGGAGCAAAGTGTCACCGGCATGAAACGCCAGATCCTCACATTTACAAAGGCCGATAATGGCCGCTTCCTGTCTTATAACGGCGCCGAAATCCCTTGGTAGACACCGAAAACCGAACAATCCGGCATGGCAGGCTGTGATCAATCCAGCACCGCGGTGCTGTTTTACTTCGACTTCTCGTCGCCCTATTCCTATCTTGTCGCCAACCGTATCGACCCGCTTTGCGCGCGTTACGGCCGGGAGGTTGACTGGCGGCCGATCCTGCTCGGGATTGTGTTCCGCCAAACTGGCAACGGCCCGATCACGGAACAACCGATCAAGGGTGACTATGCTCGTCGCGACATGCATCGATGCGCGCGCGGACAGAATCTGCCTTTCATGTTTCCCGAGACTTTTCCGTTCGCTTCGGTACCGGCAGCGCGGGTGGTCCATTGGCTCAAACGACACGACGAGGCACTGGCTCACGAGGTCTCGAGAGCCCTGTTCGCCGCCGCCTTCGGCGCTGGACAGGATATCAGCACGGTGGAGGCGGTCATCGATATCGCCGGACGGAGCGGTGTCGGCCGTGATGACCTCGTCGGTGCATTGAAGGATCATGACGTAAAGCTGCAGCTGCGACAGGAAGTTGACTCGGCCATTGCAGCTGGTGTGTGCGGCGCGCCGTTCTTCGTCGCCGACAGTGAACCGTTCTGGGGCGCAGACAGATTGGACCATCTGGAGCAATGGCTGGCCACGGGCGGCTGGTAGGAGGAGAGGTGATGTCGGTCATTCGCAGCCAGATTGAAACCCGCTCGGAAACATTCCAGGCGAATGCCGGGCATCTCGCCAGCCTGGTAACCGACTTGCGGCACCAAGTCGAGGCGGTCAAACAGGGCGGCGGAGACCGGGCCCGAAAGCGTCATACTGACCGTGGCAAACTGCTTCCCCGCGACCGGGTCGCGATTCTGCTGGATCCCGGGACACCCTGGCTCGAATTTTCGCAGCTTGCCGCGCATGGCATGTATGACGATGAGGCGCCGTCTGCCGGCATCCTGACGGGGATAGGCCGGGTCGCTGGCCATGAAGTCGTCGTCATCTGCAATGATGCAACCGTCAAGGGCGGAACTTATTATCCGATGACGGTCAAGAAACACCTGCGGGCGCAGGAGATTGCCCGCGAAAACCGTCTTCCGGTCATTTACCTGGTTGATTCCGGTGGCGCGAATTTGCCGCATCAGGATGCGATATTTCCCGATCGCGATCATTTTGGCCGCAGTTTCTACAATCAGGCCACGATGTCAGCGATGGGTCTCCCGCAGGTCGCGGTTGTCATGGGGAGTTGCACGGCTGGCGGTGCCTATGTTCCTGCGATGTGTGACGAGGCGGTGATCGTGAAAGGGCAGGGCACGATCTTTCTCGGAGGTCCGCCCCTGGTCAAGGCGGCTACCGGTGAAATCGTGACGGCCGAGGATCTCGGCGGCGCCGATGTCCACAGCCGGACTTCCGGCGTTACCGATCATTATGCCAATGACGATTTTCATGCGCTCGCGATCACACGGCGCATCGCCGGTCATTTCAATCGTGAGAAACGGCTGAACCTGCAGTGCCGCGAAACCGTGGATCCGTTATACGCCCCGAGTGAACTGTACGGTGTCATTCCGAAGGAAGTACGAATCCCTTACGATGTGCGGGAGGTTATCGCCCGCATTGTCGACGGCAGCGAACTTGACGAATTCAAGGCCTTGTACGGCACGACTCTGGTTTGTGGTTTCGCACATATCCACGGGTATCCGGTTGGCATTGTTGCCAACAACGGCATCCTGTTTTCCGAGTCGTCGTTGAAGGGTGCGCATTTCATCGAATTATGCTGTCAGCGCGGCATTCCCCTGATCTTCCTGCAAAACATCACCGGATTCATGGTCGGACGCAAATACGAGACCGGCGGTATCGCAAAAGACGGCGCGAAGCTGGTCACCGCGGTGGCCTGCGCTGCGGTGCCGAAATTCACCGTTATCATCGGCGGTTCTTTTGGCGCCGGCAACTACGGTATGTGTGGACGCGCCTATTCGCCCCGCATGCTTTACATGTGGCCGAACAGCCGGATTTCGGTCATGGGGGGCGAACAGGCGGCAAGTGTTCTTGCGACCGTTCGGCGGGACGGCATGGAGGCACGCGGCGAGACTTGGCCGGCTGAAGAAGAGGAAGCGTTCAAGACGCCAATTCGCGAACAGTATGAGCGCGAGGGTCATCCATATTATGCGTCGGCCCGTGTCTGGGACGATGGAATTATCGATCCGGCCGACACCCGCATGGTCTTGGGCCTGTCGATCTCCGCAGCCCTCAATCGTCCGATCGAGCCGACCCGATTCGGGGTTTTCCGGATGTAGCGCGGCCTGTGTCCTTGCCAGCCTCAGGTCCCACGCCGTGCGGTCTAGATTCAATCTTGGGTGTTTTCTCGACAGGGCGGGGCTCAAGCATTCTCCGATCAGAGCCCGAGCAGCACTCCCGGATGCAAAACCATCTGAACCTCTTGCAAAATTCCTGTCCCCAGGGTCCGGTGAGCCCGGATCGGTCGGTTGCTTCCGGTCACCTCTGCACCTGGAGGTCGGAATCCATGGATTCTCAGTGTCTCATCAGAGATGATGAGAACAAACAGGGACCTTTGCGGACATCGGGACACGCCTCTCCGGGCCACTCTCTTCGAGAGGGCCGCGAAGGGTCGGCATGCGTTGTCGGAGCCGCGCTATGGGGCGGCGAGACGTATCAACGGGTCAGCCGCCAGGGCCAGGATGCCGAACATGAGATGGCAGGCGACCCTGGAATGTCCGCGGACGCGGACATGGCGCCCGCCACACTCATCCTTGAGGCGGGCGTTGGTCCTCTCGACACCGGACCGGATCCGGACCCGCACGGTCTCGGGATCGACATGGCCTATTGCACGCCGGGCCCGGGCCTCCCGGTCTCGCTCCTCCTTGAGGTCCTTGTCCCGGCGCGGATTGACATCGATGATCGGCACATGGCCAAGCCGTTCGCTCATCTGGTAGATCTCCCTGGCATCATAGGCCGCGTCCATGAGATCGTAGAGATTGGTCACACGCCCGGCGGTCATCATCGCCAGCGGGATCGCGACCTGGCTGTCATGGACGGATGCCGCGGTGAGGACGGTCCTCAGCGGCACCCCGCAGTCTGCTGTGTCGATATGCAGCTTGTAACCGCGCCAGGCCTCCATGACCCCCTTGGCATTCTTCTTTGCCCCGTGATCACAGACCTTCGGCAGCTCGTCAAGCATCTCATCGAGATCCATCCCGTTCGCTTGCCGTTCGAGACGCCCAGGCTCCTTCGTCCTCTCCGCGCCCTTGCGGGGCCGGCCGCGCTTGCGGTTCGGCGTCCCGGCCTTCGGCTTCGGGACCGGCGTCTCCCGGGCCTCGATGGCCGTCGAGTCCCTCGACACGTGGCCGATGAGCGTGTCGCCCAGTGTCTCTGCGACCAGAGCCGCGTGCATCCTCTCCGGAAGACGGGACTGCGAAAATTCGGCAAACGCCCGCGAAAACGTCGCTTCACTCGGGATCTCCGAGACACGCGACCAGCCGCACAGCCGGCGCAACGTCGGGTCCACCTTGAGCCTGTCGATCAGGTGGCGGGTCGTCGGCAGACCCCACACCGCCTTGGCGATGAAGCCACGGGCCAGCGCCTGGCGATCCTCCCGGGGCCGACCCGGACCGGTCCACATCCCATCGACGAAGCCCTCCACCTTGACGAGATCGAGAGCTGTCACGAAACGCTTGTGCGTCTCGAGGAGAGGACCGACCGCCTCGGCCAACGCAGGGAAAAGTTCTCCTTGAAATCGGTGCCAGAGATCGGATAGGGTCGAGCCAAGGGTCATCGGTGTCACCTCCTCGGTATCTTGTTGTTGTGGAAACACAACATACCACGAGGTGGCCCCGAAACCCAGGCCCTCGACAACAAAATCGGCCTCGAGAAGGCAAAAAACCGGTCGGGCCGGCAATTTTGCAAGAAGCTCATCTGTTTTTGATTCAGGCCGCGGCGAGGTGCTCGTACACCCGGGGCAGGCCGCGCACGCTGATTCGCCAGAGCAGGCGATGCGTGTCCTTCATATCCGGGTCGGCGATATCGATCTGCGTTGCCGCGTGCATGGTTGAAAGGGTGTCGAAAATCGCAATGTCACCGGTTTCGTAACTGTGGGCATAGACGAACCGGTCCTGGACTGCGTGCAGTTTCAGATCCCATAACAAGGCGGTGGCCTCGTCCTCATCCATATTCCGGATACCGAAAGCGGATTGACCGGTCGCATAAAGAACCTTGCGGCCCGTGACCGGGTGACGCATGACCAGAGGATGATGACAGGTCGGCACGCGGTCGATCTGTTTTTCGGTCTTGAGCGGGCTAGCAACGAATTCGTCGTCAAGGCGTTTCCCAGCCCCGTAAAGATGAGCAACTTCAAGATCGTCGATTCGTTCCTTGATTTCGTCGTCAAGCGCGTCATAGGCCGCCGCCATATTCGCGAACCGGGTTTGTCCGCCGGCCTTTGGCGCCAGAATCGAATAGAGCATCGTCGCACTGGCGGGAACTGATTCGTATGACTGGTCGGTATGCCATAGCGCGGCACCATTACGGATTTCGTGCCTACGATCTTTTTCTTCGGTATTTCCAACCGCCAGAAGTTCCGGATATCCGGGCATCCGCATATGGTCGAGAACATGCGGGATCGGCGTTCCCCACCAGCGCCCGAATGTGAGGTACTGCTCTTCGTCAAGCAATTGATTCTTGATGATCAACAGCCGGTGCTCATAGAGCGCATCGGCCAGAATCCGGAGGGTTTCGGATCCGGCCTGCGTGCTCAGATCGACGCCTGTGACATTGGCGCCGAGAGCCGCGCCGGGAATCTGCTTGATCTCGATCATCGAAGGTCTCCGCCCTGACTTCTGCTATGGTCATCTAAGGTCATCAGGCCCCAAGTATGTAACCTTTGGCAAGTCGGGAACAACATCTCAGTGACGTTGATACTTCCGGACCCGTCATGACAGATCCTTCGGCGCAGGCGACCCGACCGCTGCTGCGTGACAGAAATTTCCTTTTCTACATGATCAGCCGGACCACCAATGTCATGGGGGTTCATATTCTGACGGTAACGATCGGCTGGCAGGTCTGGGAAATGACTCGGGATCCTCTCGATCTCGGTTACATAGGGCTTGCTCAATTCGCGCCACATTTCGTTATTTTTCTTGTTGCCGGCATTGCTTCGGACCGGTTCGACCGTCGGGCCATTCTGGCGCTTTGCAATCTGCTCCATCTCGTCGCAATGGTATTGTTGCTGACCGTGCTGTGGCGCGAGACGGGCGGGGTTCCAGCTATTCTCGCCATTCTGGTGTTGCACGGTACGGCGCGCGCGTTCTTTCACACGGCAGGTCAGGCGATACTGCCGAATCTTGTCCCCGTCGCGATGTTTCCGAAAGCTGTCGCCTTTGCCTCCGTAGGCAACAAGGCGGCTCAGCTGCTCGGACCGGCGCTTGGCGGTTTCCTGATCGCGTGGACGGGCGACGGAAACGGCGCGTATTTTGTGACTATCGTAATGTTCATCGTTGCCGGGATTGCGTCCGCCTTGATTGCTGGCGCGCTCAATGTGCGTTCAGACGAGTCGGTGACATTGGGCACGCTTCTCGGCGGGTTCGACTATGTCTGGAAAAACAAGGTCGTTCTGGGTGCCATTTCCATCGATCTGATGGCGGTGCTGCTTGGTGGCGTGATAGGGCTGTTGCCGATCTACGCAAGCGATGTTCTCGATGCCGGGCCTGAAGGGCTCGGGATCATGCGGGCGATGCCAGGCGTCGGATCCCTGCTTGTCGGACTGGTGCTGGCCCGAGTCAGCCTGAGTAGGCATCTCGGGCCGGCGATGTTCGGTGCGCTCGCCATTTTCGGGGTCTCGATCGTCGTATTCAGCCTCTCCCAGCTGTTCTGGCTTTCGCTGCTGGCTCTTGCGATCTACGGGGCGTCTGACATGGTCAGTGTCTTTATCAGGCTCACGCTGGTGCAGATGGCAACACCGGACCGGATGCGCGGGCGGGTCAGCGCGGTAAATTCGGTGTCGATCAATGCTTCGAATGAGTTGGGGGATTTCCGGGCCGGATTGACAGCGGCAGTCATCGGTGCGGTTCCGGCCGTCCTGATCGGAGGCCTCGCAACGGTGGCTGGAACGATTCTGTGGGCCTGGATTTTTCCGACGTTACGAAAGGTCGACCGGTTTGAGGATGTCGCCAAGCCTCATGCTGTCAAATCCGAATCTGGGCCAAGTTGAGCGTCGACGAAACAGCCGGATTTGCGCAATGTCGAATCGACATCACTGGGCGATATTAAAGGCAACCGTGGTCGGCCCGGATGCGGGCCCGTCAGCCGGACCGTCAGGATCCTGCTTATTGTAGCGCAAGACCCGGTCCCGGATCGACTGCGTCGTCGAGCCAGGTGCATCGCCCGTTGCCGTCCGCAAGGCACCGTCAAGGACTATCGCGATTGCGCGCAAGCGCGCCATGTTGACCTCCTTGCAGCCGTCAGCCAAGCTGTGCAACCTTGCCACCGTGTTGCCGGTTCTGGTGATGTCAAGCGGTTGCATTTGCGGCCATCCATACTGTGTGTTGTGGAACGACAATATGGGGTCAATAGTAGCCGATCTCGCACCGAATCAAGCAGGAAAACACCAAATACAGAACAACAGGATAACGAGGCAATAGTTTTTTGGATTGATATGACATCAGGGAGAATTGCGACATGGCCAAGGCATTCGCATCACAAGGCGATTTGACGGAAAAGAAGGTGAGCTTCACCGAGATCGGTGAAGGCCTTTACGCCTTTACCGCGGAAGGGGATCCCAATACGGGCGTCATAATCGGCGACGACAGCGTGATGATCATTGAGGCGCAGGCAACCCCACGGCTCGCGAGGAAGGTTATCGAGTGTGTCAGCTCTGTGACCGACAAACCGATCACCCACTTGGTTGTGACCCATTATCATGCCGTGCGCGTTCTTGGCGCTTCCGCCTATGGTGTCCGGGAAATCATCATGTCCGATACGGCGCGGGCAATGGTCGCCGAACGCGGTCAGGAGGACTGGGACAGCGAGTTTGCTCGCTTCCCGAGACTTTTCCATGGGCATGAGGAAATCCCGGGTTTGACCTGGCCCACCATCACCTTCAACGGCTCAATGACCATGTATCTGGGGACTCGCCGGGTCGACATCATGCAACTCGGCCGCGCCCATACCGCCGGTGACGCGGTGATATGGGTGCCGGATCAGGAGGTCATGTTTACAGGTGACATCCTGGAATACGAGTCCGCCTGCTACTGCGGCGACGGACATTTCGGGGATTGGCCGGAGACCATAGACAACATCACAGGCTTCGAGCCGAAGGCAGTTGCACCTGGCCGGGGTGATGCGCTGATTGGCGAAGACATGGTAGGCCGGGCTATCGCCAACACGACGGACTTCATCCGCAGCACCTACAAGCCTGTCGAAAAGATTGTCGCTCGCGGGGGTAACCTGAAACAGGCTTGGGAGGCGGTCCGTACGGAGTGCGATCCGAAATTCGCCGACTACGCCATCTATGAACATTGCCTGCCGTTCAACGTCGGGCGGGCATACGATGAAGCTCGCGGCATTGATACACCGCGGATATGGACCGCCGAACGGGATAAGGAGATGTGGGAACAATTGCAGAGCTGAGCATCCTGTCTGGGAGAAACCGTCATCGTGTTGCGAGATCGCTACAGCCTCGCATTTAAGCTCTATCCCTATGAACGATCCTCGGATCAGGACAGCGAAACCCCCGTGCGCCATCCGGTCATGGTAGTAGGCGGCGGGCCTATCGGTATGGCGGCCGCCCTTGATCTTGGTCTGCAAGACATTCCAGTCGTGGTGCTGGACGATCACGAGGGTATCGGCATGGGCAGCCGGGCTATTTGCTTCGCCAAACGAACATTGGAGATAGCCGACCGTTACGGCTGCGGTGACGCAATGGTCGACAAGGGCGTGATCTGGAGCCTGGGAAAGGTTTTTCATGGGGACCGGAAAGTCTTCGAGTTCAACTTGTTGCCCGAAGAAGGGCATAAGTTTCCGGCCTTCATCAATCTCCAGCAGCCATATTTTGAAAAACTCATTGTCGACCGTCTGCGAGAGATACAATCCGCAAGAGCTCCTGTCGATATTCGCGGCAAGAACCGGGTCGATTCGGTCGAAGTGAAGCAAGATCACGTGGTTCTCGGGATCATGACACCGGACGGCCCGTATACGCTCATGGCCGACTGGCTCATCGGTTGCGATGGGGCCGGCTCACCCCTGCGGGGGATGCTCGGGCTCGGCTTTGAAGGCCGGGTGTTCGAGGACAGTTTTCTGATCGTCGACATCCGGATGAGGGCGGATTTTCCGACCGAGCGCTGGTTCTGGTTCGAACCGCCGTTCAAGTCCGGCTCCTCTACGCTTCTGCACCGCCAGCCGGACGATATCTGGCGGGTCGATTTCCAGATCGGCTGGAACATTGACCGCCAGGAAGAGTTGAAGGAAGAGACTATCCGGATGCGGCTCGACGCGATGTTCGGAAATAATGTGGATTACGACATCGTGTGGTCCTCGATTTACACGTTCCAGTGCCGTCGGATGACGAACTTTCGCCACGGACGGGTCATCTTCGCTGGCGATTCCGCTCATCAGGTTTCACCGTTCGGTGCGCGCGGCGCAAATTCCGGCATCCAGGATGTGGACAATCTCGGTTGGAAGCTCGGCCTCGTGATCCAGGGCAAAACCCCGGAACGGCTGCTTGACAGCTATAGCGAAGAGAGGGTCCGCGCAGCCGAAGAGAACGTTCTGAACTCGACGCGGTCGACGGATTTCATCACACCGAAATCCAGAATGAGCCATGTCTTTCGCAACGCGGTGCTGGATCTTGCGGAACATCATGCCTTCGCGCGACCCCTGGTGAATTCCGGTCGGCTGTCTTTGCCCTGCACCTATGACGACGGGTCGTTGAACGGTCCCGATGCACTGACCGGCGGCCCCGCGCGCACGCGCGTTGGCAGTCCCTGTCCTGACGCCCCGCTTCGTGAGGGCTTTCTGCTGTCACGGCTCGGAAACGACTTCACAATCCTTGCAATCGGGACGGACGCCCCCGACGGAATTGAGGAAGACGGTGTCTTCGCCCGTCGCGTCGCAGTCTCGGCTGCTGACGATCGCGACGGAGCATTGGCCGAGCGTTATCTGGGAGAGGCGGATTCGGCCGTTTATCTGATCAGACCCGACCAGCATGTCGCGGCACGATGGGACAGGTTCGACGCCGACGCGCTGCGCAAGGCGCTGCGAAGAACCTGCGGAAAGGACTAAGGATGGCGGACCTCAGAACCCAGCCCAATATTCCCGAACCGGACGGGTTCTATGCGGACCTGATCGCCGCGCATGAAGGACTGTCGGATGATGAAAGCGCTGCTTTCAACGCTCGTCTGATTCTGTTGCTAGCCAACCACATCGGCGATCGCGATGTCCTGCGACAGGCACTGAACGCATCGAAATCGTGACCCCGAGCTCAGGCGATCTCAGCGGAACTCGTGCCGGGCCATGGGAGCGTAAACCGTTGAAAGCCCGGAGAATGACCGAAAACCGTATGCAGCGTCAAACGGCTCTGTCTACAATCAGCAATTCTCCTTTTGGAGTTATCAGGGGTTTTCAAAGGCTTGGAGATGTGATTCAAGTTGTTGTATGAAGCGTCTTGAACGATACATGGATGTGCTGGGGAAGCGGTGCGCGGCGTTGCCCGACAAGCGCTCGGGAAGCAACACGCGCTATGCCATGAGAGACATCGGGCTTGCGGCGTTTTCGGTGTTTTTCGTGCAGAGCCCGTCGTTTCTGGCGCATCAGCGCCTGCTGTCGGCGCAGCGCGGCGCTGATGCGCCGGGACGCTGTTCGGCATGGAGCGGGTTCCGTGCGACAGCCATATCCGGCGGATGCTGGATGGGGCGCCGACGGATCATTTCGACGCGGTGTTTTCGGCGCTTGTCGATGACCTGGATGGTGCCGGCGCCTTGTCGGGTCTGCGCTGCCTGGACGATCGGGTGTTGATCGCGCTGGACGGCTCGGAGCCTTTCCGTTCCGGCACGATCCACTGCGCGCACTGCTCGACGCGCCGGCGGGGCGAGGAGGTGGAGTATTTCCACAGCTTTGTCGGCGCCGCTCTGGTGGCGCCGGGGCAGCGCCGCGCCTTGCCTCTGGCGCCGGAGTTCGTGCGCCCGCAAGACGGCTCGGCGAAGCAGGACTGCGAGAGCCGCGCGGCGCAGCGCTGGCTGGCCCGCCTGGGGCCTTGTGTGGCCGGGCTGAGACCGGTCTATCTGGGCGACGATCTCTATTCCCGCCAGCCGATCTGCGAGGCGGTGCGCGCTGCGGGCGGGAGCTTCATCTTCGTGTGCAAGCCGTCCAGCCACAAGACGTTGAGCGAATACACCCATGGCGTCGTGCTGGACGAGGTGTGCCAGACCGTGGGCAGGGGCGCGGCCAGGCGCCGCCATCGCTATCGCTGGATGAATGGCGTGCCGCTGCGCGACGGCGCCGACGCGCTCGCCGTCAACTGGCTGGAGGTCGAGATCGCCAAGCCCGACGGCAAGGTGACCTACCGCAACAGCTTCGTCACCGACCTTGCCGTCACGCGAGACACCGCCGCCGACATCGCCGCCTGCGGGCGTGCCCGCTGGAAGATCGAGAACGAGACCTTCAACGTCCTGAAGACCAACGGCTACAACCTCGAACACAATTTCGGGCATGGTAGCCAGACCCTGGCCAGCATCCTGGTCGTGCTCAATCTGCTGGCCTTCGCCCTGCACACGGCCTGCGACCTGATCGAAGCGTCCTGGCGGCGGGCGCGGCACGCACTCGGAACCCGAAGGCGCCTGTTCGAGCACATCCGCGCGATCACCGCCTACCATGTCTTCGCGTCATGGGCGGTCCTCATGAGAACCGTCATCACGGGCATCCCGCCTCCCGCAAACGCCTGATCCCCGGCCCCCGCGCCAAGCCCATCCCTCCAACCGCAAAACCGCCAAAAAACCAACACGAAAGGCCGCAATGCAACGAGAAACGCCATAAGGAGAATTGCTAGGGCGTGTTGATGAATTCATGAAATGCTGATAATCATTCTCCATCAATGACACTTTCCGGGGACTTAATCATGGCGTTACGCCTGCTCATCACGGATGCTATCTGGTCGACACTCGAGCCGCTACTGCGTGAGAGCAAACACGCCGCCGGCGCCCCGCCACGGCTCAGCGACCGAATGTTCATCGAAGCCGTCCTCTACCAGGCGCGTACCGGAACCCCCTGGCGCGACCTGCCCGACGAATTCGGCCATTGGAATGCCGTTTATCAGCGGTTTCGCCGTTGGGAGAAGCGCCACATCTGGGCGCGGCTCTGGCAACAGATACAACAGGTAGATGATGAACCACTCAAGGAAGTGTTCATCGATTCGACCATCGTGCGCGCTCATCAACACGCCGCCGGCGCGGTAAAAAAACGGTGGCCAAGAGGCCCAGGCTCTCGGCCGCTCCCGGGGCGGGTTCTCCACCAAGCTGCACGTCGCCTGTGCCAACGAAACAACCGGTGTGTCCTTCGTGTTGACGGGTGGCGAGCGCCATGATGGTGTGGGATTCGAGCTGCTGTGGAAGGCTTTGCCCAGCTCTCCCGCACCGGAGGCTGCGGTCATGGACAAGGCGTATGACAGCAAGGGCATTCGCCAGGTGCTGGCCGACCAGGGCGTCGAAGCCGTGATTCCCGCCCGGTCGAACCGGACTGAGACGATTCATCACGATCGAGAAAAGTACAAGCGGCGCCAGCAGGTCGAGCGATTCTTCAACAAGCTCAAACAAGTCCGTCGCATTGCCACACGTTATGACAAGCTCGCTCGGACGTTCCTCGCGTTTGTCCACATTGTCTCAGCATGGATCATGCTTCGATCATTCGTCAACACGCCCTAGTCTACAATGCGGTTATCGTTCCAGTAATCAAGAGTTGCTTGTGCCCGTCCCGAACGACCCTGAAGAAAGCCGATATGCTGTCGACCAACCGGTTCTTCGCACCGAAGATCCGATCCTGTTGCGGGGACATGGCCGGTTCGCCGATGACCTGACCTTGCCGCGCCAAGTCTACGCCGCCATGGTCAGCGGCAATCATGCCCATGGCACCATCAGGCATATCGATACCGAGGGTGCCCGCCAGTCGCCAGGGACGTCGCTGATTTTGACAGGATCCGATCTGCGGGACTATGGCGCGCTGCCATGCGGAATGGAAATGACCAGCCGGGACGAATCGCCGCTGCGGAAACCCGCCCGACCGTCACTCGCGACGGAAAAAGTATGTTTTGTAAGCGATCCGGTCGCTTGCGTGATCGCGGAAACTCAGGCCCAGGCGCGGGATGCGGCCGAACAGGTTATCGTGGATATCGATCCGCTGCCGGCCATCACTTCGGCTCGCGCGGCCGTGGCGCGGAACGCGCCGCAACTCTACGACGACATTCCTGGAAATGTCGCGCTGGATTTCCATTTCGGCGACAGCAATACGGTTGCGGAAGCCGTCGCCGGGGCCACCGATGTCGTATGGCTCCAAATCCGCAATAACCGGATCGTCGTGGCGATCATGGAGCCGCGAACCGCGCTTGACGAATATGACCCGGCATCCGGACGTTACACGATGTGGCTTGGCTGTCAGGGCGCTTTTGGCATGCGCAACCAGATTGCCGGACTGCTCAAGGTCGATCGCGAGAAAGTCCGGGTGCTGACCGGAAATGTTGGCGGTTCATTCGGGATGACGAGTTTCGTCTATCCCGAATATGTCTGCCTGTTGCATACGGCCCGAGATCTGGGACGGCCCGTCAAATGGACCGATGTCCGATCCACGAGCTTCCTGTCCAACCAATATGGCCGGGACCATGAGGTCAATGCCGCGTTGGCACTTGACGGGGAGGGACGGTTTCTGGCTGTCCGCCTGGATATACACGCCAATCTGGGCGGCTATCTGGCAGCAATCGGACCGAACATGTCGACCAATAATGCGGTCAAGAACATCACGAGCGTTTACCGGACGCCACTGATCGAGATCAACACGATCTGCGCCTTTACGAACACGACGCCGGTCAGCACCTATCGCGGGGCCGGGCGTCCAGAAGCCAACTATTACATGGAACGGCTGGTTGACACGGCGGCTCGCGAAACCGGCATCGACCGGGTCGAGTTGCAGCGGCGCGACCACATCCGGCGCGACCAGATTCCCTATGCTGCTCCGTCCGGCCAGATCTATGACAGCGGTGATTTTCCTGCCGTCATGCAAGCGGGCTTGAAGCGAGCTGACTGGGACCGTTCTGCGGTCCGTAAGGTACAGGTCCGGGCCCGGAGCAAATTGCATGGCATTGGTCTTGCAACGTGTCTTGAAGTCACGATGCCGGTCGTCACGGAAATGGGCGGCATCCGTTTTGACGACGACGGCGGTATCACGATCATTACCGGCACTCTCGATTACGGACAGGGCTATGCGGCGCCGTTCGCCCAAGTTCTGAAAAGCCGGCTTGGCCTGCCATTCGACAAGATCAGGTTATTGCAGGGCGACAGCGACGCGCTGATTACCGGAGACGGCCCCAGCGAATCGAAATCGATCAGGGCATCCGGCGGCGCCATTATCGAGGCTTGCGACGCTGTCATCGACAAGACCCTGCAGGCCGCGTCCCGTGTCTTGGATGCCGCGGTTGACGATATCGAGTTCAGTGGCGGCAGGTTGACCGTTGCCGGCACCGACCGCGGAATAGGTCTGAGCGAACTTGCGGCAAGACTGCGCACCGATGCCGACATCCCAGCCGGGATTCCGGACAACCTCGATGTGATGCTCAATCATGGCGGCGTCCCGTCGACTTTTCCCAACGGCTGTCATGTATGCGAAGTCGAGATCGACCCAGACACGAGAAAGGTCGATTTGGTCGCCTATTTCATGGTCAATGACTTTGGGGTGCTGGTGAATCTGCTCTTGGTCGAGGGCCAGAGCCATGGCGGCGTCGTTCAGGGGGTCAGCCAAGTTCTGTTGGAACATGTCGTTTACGATGGAAAGGGCCAGCCGTTGTCAGAATCCTTCATGGACTATGCGTTGCCGCGGGCATCCGATATCCTTGGCCTGCGGTTCGGTAGCCATCCGGTCCCTGCGATAACCAACGCTCTCGGCGCCAAGGGGTGCGGCGAGGCGGGTTGCGCAGGCGCATTGCCGGCGGGTCATGAATGCCGTCGTTGACGCGCTTGCGTAGTTCGATGTTACCTATGTCGATATGCCTGCGATTCCAGAACGGATCTGGCGTCTGATTCATTGTCTCCAATCCGGTTCCCGGTGACCTTGACGTTCAACAGGAGAGCGACCGATGAAGACATCCGCCATGATTGTCGCGGCTCAGCCGGAAGCGGCAGAAGCGGGCTCCCGGGTTCTCATGGCCGGCGGCAATGCGGTCGATGCCGCAATGACCGCAGCACTGGTGCAAGGAGTCGTCGACCCGCAAATGTGCGGCATAGCCGGCTTCGGCAGTTGCCAGATCTGCATGCCGGAGCACGGTGTCCACACCTTCATCGATTTTCATGGCAGAACACCGATGGCCGCTACGCCGGACATGTGGGCTCATCTTGTCGAAGGGGAGACCCGGGACGGCTTCGGTTTCGTACTCAAGGGCAATGTCAATGATCTCGGGTATCAGGCGATCGCGACACCTGGCAGCCTCAAGGCTTACGCCGAAGCGGTCGAGTGCTTCGGTACCCGTGACTGGCGCGATGTGGTCGCGCCGGCAATCGCGCATGCGGAATCCGGTTTCGTCGTACGTCCGCACGTCTATTACTGGTGGACACACGGAGCCGACCATGGGCGCGTGCAGATTGAGCAACGTCTCGGGTTTTCGAAAACCGGGGCCGAAGCTTATTTCCGCGGCGACGGCACGATCCGGAAAATAGGTGACCGGGTCTGCATTGCCGGCCTGGCCGATACCCTGCGGCTGATCGCGGATCAGGGCCCCGATGTGTTTTACCACGGGTCGATCGCGGACCGTATCGCGGAAGATATGGAAGCTAATGGCGGCTTGCTGTCCTATGACGATCTCGCGGAGTACAGGACGGTCCGGAACGATCCGCTGCGGAACAGTTATCGCGGTTTCGACATTGCGACCAATCAGCCGCCGGGTGGCGGTATCATGTTGGTCGAAATGTTGAACATTCTAGAGAATTTCGATCTTCGTGCGATCGGCCACAACAGCCCGGAGTATCTGCGGATCGTCGCCGAGGCGATGAAACAGGCAACCGTTGACAAGGATACGCATGTCGGCGACCCGGAATTTGTCGACATTCCCGTGGAGCGATTGACGTCGAAAGCGCATGCCCGCGCCGTTGCAGACCGGATCCGGGTTGGCGAGAAGGTTCATGTCACGCGTTACGGACAGCCGGAACCGAATGACACAACCCATGTCGCGGTTGTCGACAAGGACGGAAATTGCGTGACCATGACCCATTCGCTGGGCATGCCGTCGGGCGTGATCACCGACGGCCTCGGGTTCATGTATAACGGTTGCATGGCGGTCTTCGACCCGCGGCCCGGACGGGCCGGGTCGGTTGCGCCGGGCAAGAGTCGTTTCAGTTCCGTTGTGCCGACCATCGTGTTCGCTGACGGCGATCCCAGGATCGTGCTTGGAGCGCCGGGCGGAACCCAAATTGCCATGGGCGTACTTCAGGCAATTCTCAATGTCATCGACCACGACATGACAATGTTGGAAGCGGTCTCGGCACCGCGGTTTTCGGCGACCAGTGATCTGATCGATGTGATGAACCGGATTCCCGGTTATGTCACCGAACCGCTTGAGACGCAGGGCTATCGGATCGCGCGCAGCGCGCTCACGTTCGGAATTGCGGCGGTGCATGGCATCCGGATTCGCGACGGCGTGATGGATGGCGGCGCCGATCCCGGTCATGATGGAGTCGCGCTCGGAATTTGAGACTCACAAAAACCGGTTTCTACAGGCATGGCGCCAACCAAGACACTTGCCGAAACGACTTGTAAATTCAGACAACCGCTTATGCAGATGGTTCCGGTTCGATCAACATGCTGTAGGTAAGGGGTTGTGCATTGGTGGCGAGACGGAAGAGCGAGCGGAAAGCATCGTGGCGGGTTTTGCGGCGGTTGAAGCGAAAGACGACCTCATCGAGATAGGCCTGCAGATGCTTGCGGCGCAGCCCGTGGTAGACGCCTCGCGCCCATCCTTTGAGGTTGGAGAAGACTTGGTGGATCCACGGCAGGACGAGGTAAGCGGCGGTCTTCCCGACGCCATGGACATTGTGGCGGTCGGCGGGGACCGCAGCGTCGCCGGACCAGCCGTCGGTTTTCGCGATGGCGTCGGGATCGGCGGCGGTTCGACGAAGTGTCCGAGGTTGGCGGCGGCATAGGAGGAGATTTCGGCCAGCCTCAGGCGGCCCGGGATGTTTCCGTCCCCGAGTTCGATGGCGCCGACGATGAGCATCTTGCCGTCGTGGCTGCGTCCTTGCCCTCCGGTGGGAGGATCATCTTTGGTCCGGAATGGAAGGCTGGCCTCGTCGATGTCCACCAGGCCCGACAACGGGTTGCGCTCGGGCTCGACCATGCTGGCGCGCAGCTTGTGGGCGAGCAGCCAGGCGCTGCGATAAGAGCCGATAGCGAGCTGCTTCTGGAGCTGCAGGGCAGAGATGCCGTTGGAGTGGGTCGCCATCAGGTCGGCGGCCCAGAACCAGACGGTGAGCGGCAGCTTGCTGGCGTGCAGGATCGTCCCGGCCGTCACCGAGGTCTGCCGGCGGCAGCCGGTGCACTCGAAGGTGTGTGCTTTTCTGCGCAGCGCCCATCCCTTTTCATGGCTGCACGTGGGACAGACGAAGCCGTCCGGCCAGCGCATTTCGATCAGCTAGGCGGCGCAGGCGTCATCGTCCGGGAACATGTGCTGGAAAGCGAGGAGGCTATCGGGGACCTGTTTCATGTGGGGGCTCCGTCGGCAGGAACGTATCGGGGCATTCTACCCGCTCCTCCGCCCTAACCTCAACATCTGGTGGCAAACTCTCGCGACCGGAACCATGTGCATAAGCGGTTTCAGACATCCTGCTTGCGCCAACATTGAAACTATTGAAGCTCAAGAGCGTCGCTCGCCGCCGGCTGTATGCACTTCACGACGGCCGTTACCGGACGCCATGCAACACTCGCTTCCGGCCAGCAGATTGCATCTACCGGGCGGAAGTCGCTGACGGACTCGCTACGAAAGGTTACGGGGCTGTCTGCCTCACCCCTTTTCCGAGGCTTGTCTTGGCGCAATCAGGATGTCTGAATTTGGTCCATAAGCCAGATTATACCAATTGGCAGGCGTTCATATAAGGCGTTTTACCGTACATGGACGCCAAGGCGCTTCGTGATGTTTGCTACCGAAAAGCTGCCACGACACTAGGGCGTGTTGACGAATGATCGAAGCATAATCCATGCTGAGACAATGTGGACAAACGCGAGGACCGTCCGAGCGAGCTTGTCATAACGTGTGGCAATGCGACGGAATTGTTTGAGCTTGTTGAAGAATCGCTCGACCTGCTGGCGCCGCTTGTACTTTTCTTGATCGTGATGAATCGTCTCAGTCCGGTTCGACCGGGCGGGAATCACGGCTTCGACGCCCTGGTCGGCCAGCACCTGGCGAATGCCCTTGCTGTCATACGCCTTGTCCATGACCGCAGCCTCCGGTGCGGGAGAGCTGGGCAAAGCCTTCCACAGCAGCTCGCATCCCACGCCATCATGGCGCTCGCCACCCGTCAACACGACGGACACACCGGTTGTTTCGTTGGCACAGGCGACGTGCAGCTTGGTGGAGAACCCGCCCCGGGAGCGGCCGAGAGCCTGGGCCTCCTGGCCACCGTTTTTTTTACCGCGCCGGCGGCGTGTTGATGAGCG
This sequence comes from Thalassobaculaceae bacterium, assembly GCA_963422445.2. Taxonomy (GTDB): domain Bacteria; phylum Pseudomonadota; class Alphaproteobacteria; order Thalassobaculales; family Thalassobaculaceae. Next base: position 3,877,178 of record OY729512.2, on the reverse strand, counting down.
CGCACGATGGTCGAATCGATGAACACTTCCTTGAGTGGTTCATCATCTACCTGTTGTATCTGTTACCAGAGCCGTGCCCGGAGGTGGCGCTTCTCCCAACGGCGAAACCGCTGATAAACGGCATTCCAATGGCCGAATTCGTCGGGCAGGTCGCGCCATGGGGTTCCGGTACGCGCCTGGTAGAGGACGGCTTCGATGAACATTCGGTCGCTGAGCCGTGGCGGGGCGCCGGCGGCGTGTTTGCTCTCACGCAGTAGCGGCTCGAGTGTCGACCAGATAGCATCCGTGATGAGCAGGCGTAACGCCATGATAAGTCCCCGGAAAGTGTCATTGATGGAGAATGATTATCAGCATTTCATGAATTCGTCAACACGCCCTAGTGTCCTGTACGCAAAGTTCGTATTGTTAAGGAGGTGGTGTCGATTCGGGGGGCATGGTGATGCGACTTTCGGTGGAGATCAAGCTGAGCGCGGACGAGCGCAACGAGCTTGAGCGGCTGGCGCGCGGGCGCAAAGTCTGGCGAGGCCTGTCCGATCGGGCGCACATCGTGCTGCTGGCGGCCGAAGGGCTTACCAATGTGCAGATTGGGAGCGTGCTGGGCGTGACCAGCCAGACCGCCAGGAAGTGGCGCAATCGCTTCGCAGAGCATCGTCTTGACGGGCTTGACGACGAGCCGCGCTCCGGCCGTCCCCGGCGCATCGATGACGACGCCGTGGCCGAGGTGGTGCGCAAGACGCTTGAGGAGAAGCCTCGTGACGCGACCCAATGGAGCACGCGCTCGATGGCGCAGGCGACGGGGTATGCGCCGTCGACGGTCAATCGCATCTGGCGAGCCTTTTCCCTTCAGCCGCACAGGAGCGAGACCTTCAAGCTCTCGGCAGACCCCTACTTCGTGGACAAGACGCGCGACATCGTGGGGCTCTACGTGGACCCGCCGCAGCATGCCATGGTCCTCTGCGTGGACGAGAAATCGCAGGTTCAGGCCCTCGATCGCACCCAGCCGCTGCTGCCGCTGCGCCCGGGGCAGGTCGAGCGGCGCACTCACGATTACAAGCGCAACGGCACGACCTCGCTCTTCGCAGCCCTTGACGTCGCCACAGGCAAGGTCATCGGACAGTGCTATCGGCGCCACCGCAGCGTGGAGTTCCGCAAGTTCCTGGATCACGTCGAGGCCAACGTGCCGCCCGACCTCGAGATCCACATCGTCATGGACAACTACTCGACCCACAAGACGAAGACGATCCGCGACGGGTTCGCCCGGCGACCGCGCTGGCATGTTCACTTCACCCCGACCTCTGCCTCGTGGCTCAACCAAGTCGAGCGCTTCTTCGCCGATCTGACAGAGAAGCAGATCCGGCGCGGGGTTCACCGATCGACCGTCGAGCTGGAGCAGGCGATCACCGGGTACATCGACACCGTCAACGAGGACCCCAAGCCCTTCCGCTGGCACAAGACAGCCGATGAAATCCTGGCGTCCATCAAGCGCTTCTGCCTCAGGACCCTCGAAACCGCTGCAGCCGCAACATCATAACGGTACGAACTTTGGAATCAGGACACTAGATAGTGTCGTCATGAGTGATGTTTATCTGTCCTATCTGTCGAATTCACTCGATGGTTCTTGGAGGCGACTCATGGGAATGGCTCATCGGCGTCACGATATTTCGGACAGGGTCTGGCTGTTGTTGGAGCCTCATCTGCCTGGCCGAGCGGGAAGTTGGGGTGGGGTGGCGCAGGATAATCAACGGTTCATTAATGCGATCTTCTGGATTCTGCGTACCGGCGCTCCCTGGCGTGATGTGCCGCCAGACTATGGAGACTGGAAAAATACCCATCGTCGGTTCTGTCGCTGGCGGGACAAGGGGCTCTGGGGGGCGTTGCTGGAGCCTCTGGTGGATGAGCCGGACGATGAGTGGCTGATGATTGACGCCAGTCATCTCAAGGTCCATCCCCATGCGAGCGGTGCGATCGGTGGCCATCAGGCGATGGGTCGCACAAAAGGGGGCTGAACACGACGCTGCACCTGGCTGTGGACGCGCATGGGATGCCGGTGCGGGTGTTGGTGACCGAGGGGACGGCAGCAGATTGCAGTCAAGCGGTCGAGCTGATTGAAGGGATAGAGGCCGAGTCCTTGTTGGCGGACAAGGCCTATGACACGACTGCCATCCTGTCTTATTGTGAGGAGCATGAAATTATTCCAGTGGTTCCGCCGAAGCGCAACCGCAAGCACCCCAGAGCGTATGATGTCCATCTCTACCGGCACCGGCATTTGGTGGAGAACGCGTTTCTGTGGCTCAAGCGTTGGCGTGGGATTGCCACGCGATACGCCAAGAATGCCGCATCGTTCCTCGCCGCGGTGCAGATTCGGTGTCTGGCGCTCTGGGCTGGTATTTCGTGACGACACTATCTAGGCCGTGTTGACGAATGATCGAAGCATAATCCATGCTGAGACAATGTGGACAAACGCGAGGACCGTCCGAGCGAGCTTGTCATAACGTGTGGCAATGCGACGGAATTGTTTGAGCTTGTTGAAGAATCGCTCGACCTGCTGGCGCCGCTTGTACTTTTCTTGATCGTGATGGATCGTCTTAGTCCGGTTCGACCGGGCGGGAATCACGGCTTCGACGCCCTGGTCGGCCAGCGCCTGGCGAATGTCCTTGCTGTCATACCAAACCCACTATTGACTGACGCGTATGGGGTTTGGGCTGACGGCCCAGTCTCGACGGCCGATGGAGGCGATGCGCTTGGGGGATTTGCAAAGCCAGTCCCAAGCCTGCTCGCAGGTCTTGCGGAGCGCGTCGGTGTCGTCGAAGAGCCGGTTGGCGAAGCAGTTCTGTTTGAGGAACTGGATGACGTTCTCCATCGGGTTGAGTTCCGGGCTGTAGGGCGGGAGCAGGACGAGGGTCAGGTTCTCGGGGATCGCGAGTTCCTTGCTCTTGTGCCAGCCGGCACCGTCGAGAACCACCACTCCGTGGTGGCCCGGAAGCACGGCGGCGCCGATCCGCTCGAGGTGCTCGTTCATGGAGACCGTGTTGGCCCGGTCGGCGACATGGCCCACGGCTTGCTTGCTCGCCGCGTTGACGGCGCCGAACAGATAGACGTAGCCGTAGCGATGATCGCGCACGATCCGGGGACGCTGGCCCTTGCGCGCCCAGACCCGTGACAGCATGCCTTTCTGGCCGATCCGAGCCTCGTCCTGAAACCAGATCTCGAGCGGCCGTTCGGCTCGTTCCGGTCCCACGGCTTCCTCGACAAGCGTCTGAAAGTCGCTGCGAAACGCCTCCTGTTTCCGCGTCTCCGTCTTGGGGTGACGCGGGCGCGGCGACAGATGACGGAAGCCAAGACGCCGGAGCAGGCGGCGGGCTCCTTCCCGCGAATACTTCACTCCGAAATGGGCTTCGATCTTGCCCGCGATGTCCTTCACCCGCCACCGAACCACCCCATCGGCCTCCGGCTCCGGACCCGCTTCCAGCCAGCCCGTGACGATCTTCATCTGCTCCTCGTCGAGCATGACCTTCCGTCCCGAACCGGGACGGTCGCGCAAACCCGCAGAACCGGCTTCGTTGTAGCGGTGCACCCAGTCCCGCAGGGTCTGACGGTCCATCCCCTGCGAGCGCGCCGCTTCCTCCCGGCTGTGCCCGTCCAGGATCATCGCTATCGCACGAAGACGACGCGCCTGCCGCTCGTTCCCGCAGCGCCTCGCCGCAGCGCGCAACTCTCCTGCCGGGTGATCAAGACGCGTTACGGGAACCGTCATCGCTCATCTCCGAAAGACCTCCGAAAAACCCCACATCACAACATAAAGGGGAACAAATATCACGCAAACACAATACCTTGCCCGACGAGTCAATCATTCACGGCTTTGGTATAAGACGCCTTGTCCATGACCGCAGCCTCCGGTGCGGGAGAGCCGGGCAAAGCCTTCCACAGAAGCTCGAATCCCACACCATCATGGGGCGCTCGCCACCCGTCAACACGAAGGACACACCGGTTGTTTCGTTGGCACAGGCGACGTGCAGCTTGGTAGAGAACCCGCCCCGGGAGCGGCCGAGAGCCTGGGCCTCCTGGCCACCGTTTTTTACCGCGCCGGCGGCGTGTTGATGAGCGCGCAGGATGGTCGAATCGATGAACACTTCCTTGAGTGGTTCATCATCTACCTGTTGTATCTGTTGCCAGAGCCGCGCCCAGAGGTGGCGCTTCTCCCAACGGCGAAACCGCTGATAAACGGCATTCCAATGGCCGAATTCATCGGTCAGGTCGCGCCATGGGGTTCCGGTCCGCGCCTGATAGAGGACGGCTTCGATGACCAGTCGGTCGCTGAGCCGTGGCGGGGCGCCGGCGGCGTGTTTGCTCTCACGCAGTAGCGGCTCGAGTGTCGAGCAGACAGCATCCGGGATGAGCAGGCGTAACGCCATGATAAGTCCCCGGAAAGTGTCATTGATGGAGAATGATTATCAGCATTTCATGAATTCGTCAACACGACCTAGGCAGGATGGAGTTGCGTACGCATCACGCGGATGAAGGTGAATTAAGGGTTCTACCGCTGCCGCCGGCTTGCAAGACGCTGACTTCATCCGTCAGGCGGCCCTTCTGCGGACGCAGGAGGTCGAACAACGTATGTCTCTTGCCATTCTGCCTGTCGAGGGCATTCAGGGCGGTCACCGAGACACCGGGCAAGGTCGTGTCGGGTCTGGCAAAGGTCGGCGAAGCGTCGAAAGGCATTCTGAAGGATGTCGGCTGGGGTTTTGGCGGGCGCACCGGTTTTTCTATCGCCAAGTTCGATAAGGTGCTGCACGACCGAAGTATCCTTTCCTGCGGCTTCCGGCCGATCGACAACTTCCTGAAATCATCGCTCTCCGACCAGATCAAGCCGAGATGATCACTGCCTTTATGGCAATCGCAGGCAACATCCCTACGGCGCTGGGATTCTACATACTTGGTGTGCTGTCGGTTCGAGCCTTGTCGGGTTCGAAAAAGTGGCACCGTGTTCGAATTCCGGTCCCGGTGATCTACCTGCGCGCAGTGGCCGTCAAAAGTCATCAGGAGTCTCGGGATCGCTCTCGTTTTCAATGCGAAGAAACGCTGTTTGCACTTTGCTAACCAGATGGAATCTGCGGCCATCTTTATCGATGTGCTCGAGGACGACCATTTCGAACTATGCTGGAGAAACCATGAGGACATCGAGTTTCGGTCTCGACGATCCGGACAATCCGCATCGCCTCTACATCCCGATGGAAGATGTCAGAACGACCCTCGCCTGAGCCGAATATCCGCGACCGGAACCTCACGGTCGATTCATTCGAGCCGCCGGACCAGCAGGCGGATCGGTGCGAGGGTCAATATCCGACCTTCAGAGAATACGAACCGAGGAATTCAACAAGGGTACGGTTTCTCTATGGCGCAGTAATTTGTTTTTCTTGATAATTTTGTAGTAGATTTATTTTTCGTTAACCGCTTATGCAGATGGTTCCGGTTCGATCAATATGCTGTAGGTAAGGGGTTGTGCATTGGTGGCGAGGCGGAAGAGCGAGCGGAAAGCATCGTGGCGGGTTTTGCGGCGGTTGAAGCGAAAGACGACCTCATCGAGATAGGCTTGCAGATGCTTGCGGCGCAGCCCGTGGTCGACGCCTCGTGCCCATCCTTTGAGGTTGGAGAAGACTTGGTGGATCCACGGCAGGACGAGGTGAGCGGCGGTCTTCCCGACGCCATGGACATTGTGGCGATCGGCGGGGACCGCAGCGTTGCCGGACCAGCCGTCGGTTTTCGCGATGGCGTCGGGACCGGCGGCGGTTTCGACGAAGTGTCCGAGGTCGGCGGCGCCGTAGGAGGAGATTTCGGCCAGCCGCAGGCGGCCTGGGATGTTTCCGTCCCCGAGTTCGATGGCGCCGACGATGAGCATCTTGCCGTCGTGGCTGCGTCCTTGCCCTCCGGTGGGAGGATCGTCTTTGGTCCGGAATGGACGGCTGGCCTCGTCGATGTCCACCAGGCCCGACAACGGGTTGCGCTCGGGCTCGACCATGCTGGCGCGCAGCTTGCGGGCGAGCAGCCAGGCGCTGCGATAAGAGCCGATAGCGAGCTGTTTCTGGAGCTGCAGGGCAGAGATGCCGTTGGAGTGGGTCGCCATCAGGTCGGCGGCCCAGAACCAGACGGTGAGCGGCAGCTTGCTGGCGTGCAGGATCGTCCCGGCCGTCACCGAAGTCTGCCGGCGGCAGCCGGTGCACGCGAAGGTGTGTGCTTTTCTGCGCAGCGCCCATCCCTTTTCATGGCCGCACCTGGGACAGACGAAGCCGTCCGGCCAGCGCATTTCGATCAGCCAGGCGGCGCAGGCGTCATCGTCCGGGACCATGTGCTGGACGGCGAGGAGGCTGTCGGGGAGCTGTTTCATGCAGGGGCTCCGTCGGCAGGAACGTATCGGGGCATTCTACCCGCTCCTCCGCCCTAATCTCAACCTCAACATCTGGTGGCAAACTCTCGCGACCGGAACCATGTGCATAAGCGGTTTTCGTTATTCTTTCCCTCTCAAGCTACGAGAAGGTTTTCTCAATATGACACATTATCATTACGCGCCGTCATGCTGTTCAGGACTTCATACCAGACGACGTTGAAACGGCCAGACTTTAGCAGAGCCCGGATGCTCAGGATCCCTTGACCGCCATCAACTTTCCACCGCATCTCCGACCGTTTCATCCGCTGCGTGACCGGAACCTGGTTGGCGGCTTCGACGGTGCCGGACCCCACGATCAGGGTCCGGGACTGCAACTCACGATAGTCCATGCGGTGACGGTTGCGCTTGAAGAAAGCCAGTTCCCGCTCGAGATCGGCATGGCTGGACGAGGCGGTTTTCAGAAGAGTCCCGATCAACGCGATGACCCGCCCGCCACCATCCGGATGTTCGATCAGGAGGTCGCGATGCGTTTCGGAGCAGTCCGTGTCCGTGGCATGGTCCGCGACCGTCTTGAGATGCTGGCAGGCGTGCCAGTAATCGACCCCCTGGACGTTCGGCTCAAGGCTCTCCAGGTCGATCCGGCTGTCCTGTGCGGCATCGGCGACGGCGACGATCGGACTGTTCGGGCGCAGGGCCCGGATATGCGCCACTTCGGCCGTGAGCTGCGATTTCAGATCCCTCTTTCCAGCCTCCCCATGTGACCGAAAGACAGCATCTTCAATTGCTTGCCCTTCCTGTCATAAAACCCGACCGTGCCACAGCACGCTTCCCGCCAGGCCGCGTCCGGATACGATCGGGCCCGCGGTTGAAGCGGCACCATGATGCCGTCCGGTGATACCGTCATGCTCCGTGTCGCCGCCGGAATGCCCTCTTCGGCCCGGAGACCGGACAGAACCGGTGCGCGGATCGATTCCCGGGTTCCATGAGCAGAGGTTTCAACACCTGCGACACTCCATTCGGAATCGATGAACGAATATCAAGGCTCAATTCGCAAAGCGTAGGCGCGGTTTGGCCATCGCCGCCTCGAGACACGCTCTGGGCGATGGCCGATCGCCGAGTTCGATGAGATGGAACCACCTGAGATAGCTGTCGAGGTACACTTGGTGGCGACGCCGCGGAAGCCCCGCAGGAAGCCCTTGATCTGGCTGTGGCGGCTATTGACCGTCTGGATATGCACAGCACCCCGGACCCGCTCGCCAGCAGAAGCGTTGATGCTCTCGTGAGGGATGTCGAGTGCCTCTGCGACGGGCGGATAGCAGCGGTTGGCGTCGGAGACGAGCAAGGCATCGCGGGCGACGACCGGCTCCAGCACCTCCTTCACGCTCTTTGCGTTCAGCGCGGGCAGGGTATGGCTGAGGGTCTCGCCCGCACGGTCGGCGGCGACCAGGATCGGCACCTGCTCGCGCGAGAGGCCGCGTTTGCGGGCCTTGCCGCCGCGCCGGCGCGGCTTGCGGTCCAGCTTCCGCTCCCCCTTGCGACTCTCCAGAACGAAGGTCTCGTCAGCCTCGACGATCCCGGAAAGCCGATCCGGCGCCTGGCGCACCGCCGCCAGAAAGCGGTGTCGCCAGCGATGCGCCGTGCTCGGCGCAATCCCGCAGCGCTCGGCGGACGCCTTGATCGTCTCACCCTCGGCAAGCGAGGCGCCAAAGGCAAGCCAGCGCTCCTTATGGTGAAGACCCGACAGCGCTGTGCCGGTCAACGCACCGAACGTCTTCCCGCAGTCCTTGCACCGGAAACGGCGAAGACCGCGCGCCTTGCCCCGCGACACCGCCCCGCCGGCACCGCAATGCGGACAGCGCCGCTCGTCATCCACGCCCAGCTCGATCGCCGCCAGCGAGGTCGCGCCCTCCGAAGGCTCCGACAGCACCGTCGCCACCTCCCTGCGCTGCGCCGCCGTCAACTCATCGACACGCGAGAACCAATCCCGAAATCGCTCGTGATCCATCTGTCTGACCGCCAAGGCGAATCGGGCAACATTCTATCACGATGCCTACCATTCACGAATTGAGCCAATATCAAACGGTGACGTTTTCGATCAGATGTCCATATTTTGGATGAAACGGGACACCGCAGGCACAATTTCGCGACGCCAACGCCGACCGTTGAATATGCCGTAATGGCCAACATTCGGCTGCAGGTGATTGCCGCGACGCTCTTCGGGGATCGACGAACAGATTCGGTGGGCGGCGATGGTTTGGCCGGGAGCCGAGATATCATCAAGCTCACCTTCGACCGTAAGCAGCGCCGTGCGCTTGATGGCCTCAGGCCGAACCCGCTCGTTGCGCCAGACAAACCGGTCCGTTGCAAGCCAGCGTTCCTGAAACACTCGCTCGACGGTCTGGAGATAATAATCGGCCGTGACATCCATGACCGACATGTATTCATTGTAGAAACGGCGGTGTGAGTCTGCGGATTCACCGTCACCTTCGACAAGATGCCGAAACATCCGGAGGTGAGCATCGATGTGCCGGTCGGCATTCATTGCAATGAATGCACCAAGCTGCAGAAAACCCGGATAAACGCGACGATGCGCTGCCGGGAGATAGGGAGGCACCGTCGTAACGCAACGCGTCTCGAACCAGTTGATCGACCGTTGCGTGGCAAGCACGGTCGGAGCCGTCGGGGCGGCCGCGGTGTCGACGGGGCCGCCCATCAACGTCATGCTCAACGGCTGCGCCGGGTCGTCGTGCTGCGCTAGCAGTGAAACGGCGGCTATGGTCAGGGGCGCCGGCTGGCAGACTGCCATGACATGGTAATCTGACCCCATTGTCCGCATGAACTCGATTAGATAATCGATATAGGTATCGACATCGAATGCACCATCCAGCAACGGAACCCGGGCAGCGTCCTTCCAGTCGGTGACATACACGTCATGAGTCGGGATCAGACCGCGGACGGTGTCGCGCAGCAACGTCGAGAAATGGCCCGACATCGGTGTGACGATCAGAAGCCTGGGGTCGGTACGCCGGACATGGCGCCGGAATCTTATGAGATCGCCGAATGGTTTTTCGACGATCGTGTCAATCTCGACAGGGACGCGAGCGCCCTCGGTCACCGTTGTACCAATCTGCCAGTCAGGCTTGGTGTGCCGCGGCAGCATGCTGTCCATCATGCCGAGTCCGGCGTTCAGCTCCTTGCCATAAAGAGCATAGGCGAACGGATCGAAAGAGGTGTTGGCGAATTGCCCGGCCATCCGCATGGCGGTCTGCACCGGGGCAATCATTGCTCGATTGGTTTCGTAAATCGAATAAAGCAATGCACCACTCCGCCACGCGAAAGGACTAGATCCGATATTTTATTCCAAAACGGAGTTCATGAAAACGGCCCGGTTGCTGCGGGCACGGTGATCCCACGCTGTAAACAGCGAGTCAATGACAAGAGTTTGGCGACATGAACTCTTACTAAAAAAAGAAAAGCCCGTTTTCTCCTGTGATTCAATCTCGTTTACAGACCAAATTGTGAAAATGACTTCGCTGTATGTTGTCAAAGCACCGCTCGACCGGCGCTCGAATTCAGCACGGGATCACCGTGGACTGCGGGCCGGCAGCCGTCTTCCATCAACAGATCCGTGCTCCGATGAACAATGCTTGTTCTTGCCGGCTAACTGCATCACATTACCAGGATCGCAACAGAACAGGGCGTCTGACCGATGTCACAGAAACTTGCTGCCGGCAGCATAATGCCGGAAATGACGCTTTCGACCGTGGACGGCAGTGATGCCAGAATTGGCGGGCTGCGACAACGGTGGACCATGGTCGTCGTATATCGCGGCCTGCATTGCCCGATTTGCAAGAGTTACACGTCCCGAATCGAAGCGATGCGGGATCAATTCGACGAAGTCGATACCGACATTGTCTATGTTTCGGGGGATCCGGCTGAAAAAGCCAAGGCCTTCGCCGAGGAGGTCGGTCTGGAACAGCCGGTCGCCCACAGTCTCAGCGTCGAACAGATGAAACGGCTTGGTCTGTACATCTCCGACCCGAGGCCGACGGAAACCGATCGGCCGTTTCCGGAGCCGGGGCTTTTCGTCGTCAACAGCGAGGGGCGGGCGCATATCGTCGATATCGGCAACGCGCCGTTCGTGCGGCCCGAGCCCGAGCTTGTTCTGCGCGGTATCCGTCATATCCGCAAGAACGACTATCCAATACGCGGTACTCTGGCCTGAACAACGGTGATGACCGGGATGGGCCTGGCACTCCGGTCGGCGGGTTTGATATCCAGGCTCGTTCTCAGGGAGAATAGTAATGACTGTCCCGTTTCCGTTCGAGCCGAAAGGCGTCATTCCGGCCTGTCTACTGCCGTTCACTGCCGATCTTGAGATCGATGCGAGCGCGTTTCGTTCGCATCTTCGAGATCTTGCGGATGTCAGCGGGATTTCGGCGATTACCGTCAATGCACACTCCATGGAAGTTCACGCGCTTTCCCTGGACGAACAGGTGCGAACGCTCGATATCGCCCTTAGTGAAATCGGAGATCGTTTGCCCCTGATCTCCGGCGTCTATGCCGACGGTTCGGCCATCGCGGCCCGCATTGCTGCCCAGGCCGAAGCCGGTGGCGCCAGGGGGTTGCTGATTTTCCCACCGAATTCCCTGGCAATGGGCGGACAGATGCGACCGGAAATGGCGATTCGCCATTTCGAGACCATTGCCGAGACGGTCAACCTGCCCATGATTCTGTTCCAGTATCCGATCGGATCAGGTCTGGGCTATCCCATCGATACACTGCTCGAAATCTGTCGGAGAGTCCCGCAAGTCCGGGCCATCAAGGACTGGTGCAATGACCCGGCGTTGCACGAGCGCCATCTGCGGGAACTGCACAGCCTCGGCAAACCGGTCAACGTGCTGTCGACGCACAGCGCATGGCTGCTCTCGTCGCTCGTACAGGGATGCGACGGTCTGCTGTCGGGAGCGGGAAGCGTGATTGCCAATCTCCAGGTCGCCCTGTTTCGCGCCTTCCGCGACGGCGACCTTGCTGCGGCACGTCGTCTGAATGACCGGATCTACCCCACGGTTCGCGCGTTTTACGGCGCTCCGTTCCTGGACATGCATAACCGCATGAAAGAAGCTCTATACTATCTCGAACGATTACCAGAAGCGCATGTGCGTCCGCCCCTGATGAAACTTACAGCCGGAGAAATCGCCGAAATCGGACGATGCATGGATGCCGCCGGCCTCAATCCGGAGACGGTATATCGGAAAGTCGCCTGAGCGGGGAGGGACGATATTGCCAGATCGGGCGCAGGTGGAATTCCGACTTGAGCATCCATGAGTCAGCTGGGTTTCCCACATCCGATCCGGAGCCGAGACGATGCCGCGAGGCCGGGTGATCCGTCCGGGCTGCGGTGTCGGGACGCCGCTCGCCATGCCACATCCGCATCGTCGTCGCCCGCCTGTTCTGTCCGCTGACCGGTCATGATATGATGTCCGGCGGTTCGGGTGATCAGCGCCGACCCTGGCGCAGCAGGGTATTGGCGAGGATGATGGGCTTGCGTATCACCACGACGATCGCTACCTTTGTGGTGTTTCCCAGCCGATGTCAGGTGCCAGACCTGAACCTCATGGTCGGTGCTGGTCGTGAGGTCGAGATCGGCGGCGCCCGTCGGACGCGCATGTCAACGCAGATCCAGTCATGGCCGCGTTCGCGCAACCATGCGAGATTGTCCTCGTTCGCGCCGGCATCCATGACCACCGTCGGCCACCGCCCGTCACGGCCGCATTCGCAGCAGCGTGGAAAGCCGGCGCTGTCGAGCATCAGGGCGAGGGTCGTCACCAAGGGGGCCATCGCCGCGCTTCTGTTTCAAGCACCCGAAGCACCGCAGCCCGTCATTGTGGCGGCCGGTATCGTGGGTGTTGCTGAGGTCGTGCAGACCGATCGTATCGGGGATATCGAACAGGTTCCGCTCCCGCTCGACCGGGCCGGCCTGAAGCGTTTGCGGTGCGTCCACAGCCGGGTCACCGAAGCGGGACAGGGTTTTGCGGTCGAGAGTATTGGCCTCGTGCTCGAGAGCCAGCAGTTCGGGCGCGGCGCTGCTTTTGGCGAGCCAGCGGCTGGTCTCGCGCTCGCACATCAGGTGGGTCCTCTTCGCCACCACCAGCGCGGCCGCGAGCCGGATCTCCCGGTCGAGGGTGTCGAGATCGACGGTGGCGATGACTGCCTTGCGGTTCGGCGCCAGGCAGAGGCCCCGGGCGCGCAGCCACCCGAAGTTGGCCGCGGCGGCCTCGACCTCGGGCGGCTCGCCAAGCAAGGGCTCCTGTCCGAGCAGGGTCTCCTCGACGTGACGCGCGATGACAGGCCTGGTCTTGCGGGCCAGTGGTCACGCTGATCCCAGATTGATAAGGAGTCTCTGCTTGACCACGCTGCCCTCTCGATAACTTTCGACCAGCCTGTGGATGTCGTGCGACTCGCCGGATGCGCTACTGTGGGTCTTGGTGCGCTTGATGCGCGAACTGTCCCTTTCGGTTCTCCGAGCCTCTCCATTTGATGTCGGGACCTTGGCGGGTGCGTGGCCCGCCGTCAACGGGCGCAGGAACAATCCTAGCCTTACAATGGATTTTTTGCTGGATTGGCGGACGTCCATGACTGTCGCGAATTCACCACGTTAGCAAATTTTTCTACCGAGAGCTTCTTGCAAAATTGCCGGCCCGACCGGTTTTTTGCCTTGTCGAGGCTGATTTTGTTGTCGAGGGCCTAGTGTCCTGTACGCAAAGTTCGTATTGTTAAGGGGGTGGTGTCGATTCGGGGGGCATGGTGATGCGACTTTCGGTGGAGATCAAGCTGAGCGCGGACGAGCGCAACGAGCTTGAGCGGCTGGCGCGCGGGCGCAAAGTCTGGCGAGGCCTGTCCGATCGGGCGCACATCGTGCTGCTGGCGGCCGAAGGGCTTACCAATGTGCAGATTGGGAGCGTGCTGGGCGTGACCAGCCAGACCGCCAGGAAGTGGCGCAATCGCTTCGCAGAGCATCGTCTTGACGGGCTTGACGACGAGCCGCGCTCCGGCCGTCCCCGGCGCATCGATGACGACGCCGTGGCCGAGGTGGTGCGCAAGACGCTTGAGGAGAAGCCTCGTGACGCGACCCAATGGAGCACGCGCTCGATGGCGCAGGCGACGGGGTATGCGCCGTCGACGGTCAATCGCATCTGGCGAGCCTTTTCCCTTCAGCCGCACAGGAGCGAGACCTTCAAGCTCTCGGCAGACCCCTACTTCGTGGACAAGACGCGCGACATCGTGGGGCTCTACGTGGACCCGCCGCAGCATGCCATGGTCCTCTGCGTGGACGAGAAATCGCAGGTTCAGGCCCTCGATCGCACCCAGCCGCTGCTGCCGCTGCGCCCGGGGCAGGTCGAGCGGCGCACTCACGATTACAAGCGCAACGGCACGACCTCGCTCTTCGCAGCCCTTGACGTCGCCACAGGCAAGGTCATCGGACAGTGCTATCGGCGCCACCGCAGCGTGGAGTTCCGCAAGTTCCTGGATCACGTCGAGGCCAACGTGCCGCCCGACCTCGAGATCCACATCGTCATGGACAACTACTCGACCCACAAGACGAAGACGATCCGCGACTGGTTCGCCCGGCGACCGCGCTGGCATGTTCACTTCACCCCGACCTCTGCCTCGTGGCTCAACCAAGTCGAGCGCTTCTTCGCCGATCTGACAGAGAAGCAGATCCGGCGCGGGGTTCACCGATCGACCGTCGAGCTGGAGCAGGCGATCACCGGGTACATCGACACCGTCAACGAGGACCCCAAGCCCTTCCGCTGGCACAAGACAGCCGATGAAATCCTGGCGTCCATCAAGCGCTTCTGCCTCAGGACCCTCGAAACCGCTGCAGCCGCAACATCATAACGGTACGAACTTTGAAATCAGGACACTAGGTCCCGGGGCCACCCCGTGGTATCTTATTATTGTGGAAATATAACATACCACGGGGTGACCCCGATGACCCTTGGCTCGACCCTATCCGATCTCTGGCACCGATTTCAAGGGGACCTTTTCCCTGCGTTGACCGAGGCGGTCGGTCCTCTCCTCGAGACGCACAAGCGTTTCGTGACAGCTCTCGATCTCGTCAAGGTGGAGGGCTTCGTCGATGGGGTGTGGACCGGTCCGGGTCGGCCCCGGGAGGATCGCCAGGCGCTGGCCCGTGGCTTCATCGCCAAGGCGGATCTGCCGACGACCCGCCACCTGATCGACAGGCTCAAGGTGGACCCGACGTTGCGCCGGCTGTGCGGCTGGTCGCGTGTCGCGGAGATCCCGAGTGAAGCGACGTTTTCGCGGGCGTTCGCCGAATTTTCGCAGTCCCGTCTTCCGGAGAGGATGCACGCGGCTCTGGTCGCAGAGACACTGGGCGACACGCTCATCGGCCACGTGTCGAGGGACTCGACGGCCATCGAGGCCCGGGAGACGCCGGCCCCGACGCCGAAGGCCAGGACGCCGAACCGCAAGCGCGGCCGGTCCCGCAAGGGCGCGGAGAGGACGAAGGAGCCTGGGCGTCTCGAACGGCAAGCGAACGGGATGGGTCTCGATGAGATGCTCGACGCGCTGCCGAAGGTCTGCGATCACGGGGCAAAGAAGACTGCCAAGGGGGTCCTGGAGGCTTGGCGCGGTGACAAGCTGCATATCGACACAGCAGACTGCGGGGTGCCGCTGAGGACCGTTCTCACCGCGGCATCCGTCCATGACAGCCAGGTCGCGATCCCGCTGGCGATGATGACCGCCGGGCGTGTGACCAATCTCTACGATCTCATGGACGCGGCCTATGATGCCAGGGAGATCTACCAGATGAGCGAACGGCTTGGCCATGTTCCGATCATCGATGTCAATCCGCGCCGGGACAAGGACCTCAAGGAGAAGCGAGACCGGGAGGCCCGGGCCCGGCGTGCAATAGGCCATGTCGATCCCGAGACCGTGCGGTTCCGGATCCGGTCCGGTGTCGAGAGGACCAACGCCCGCCTCAAGGATGAGTTTGGCGGGCGCCATGTCCGCGTCCGTGGATATTCCAAGGTCGCCTGCCATCTCATGTTCGGCATCCTGGCCCTGGCGGCTGACCCGTTGATACGTCTCGCCGTCCCATAGCGCGGCTCCGACGACGCATGCCGACCCTTCACGGCCCTCTCGAAGAGAGTGGCCCGGAGAGGCGTGTCCCGATGTCCATAAAGGTCCCCGTTTGTTCTCATCATCTCTGATGAGACACCGCGAATCCATGGATTTCGACCTCCAGGTGCAGAGGTGACCGGGATCAACCGACCGATCCGGCCTCACCGGACCCTGGGGCAGGAATTTTGCAAGAGGTTCCCGAGACCGAACTTGTTATGACCGTGCTGCGCGAACCCGCCTGACGGCCGGCGCACACGATACGCCCGCCAGATCCTGTAATCGACTACAACAGCGGCCGGATTCGTAACAGATTCGTACCGAAACGCACCACACAGTATCCTGTGCCCTGAATGGAACGGACCGCATGGCGGGCGGGCGCGTGCCTGCCGGAATGCCGACCCGGCAAGGCCACCGTCTCGTAGCGATCATGCCGACAACCTGCCCCCTCATTCCCTACGGCATGCCGACGTCGCGGACATTCGTCGGACAGGCCAACTATACGTGGACAAGACCCGGTTCATCCACGATCTGGAGCCGATACGCTATGTTTTCCTCATCCGCGCCCGTCGGTTCGGCAAGACCTGCTGGCTGTCGGTGCTTGACAACTACTACGACCGCAACACCGTCGACGTGTTCAAGACCCTGTTCGGCAGCACTGATGTCGGTCGCAACCCAACGCCGAACCTCAACCGCCATGTCGTCTTGTAGTTCGATTTTTCGGCCTTCAACGCCAAGCTCGAAACGCCCGAGGATCGCTTCGAAAACTACTGCCACACCCGGCTCCGCGGGGCGCTGGAATGCAATCTGGATCTCTTCCCGAAGGCCACGAGGGACCGGATCCTCGCGCCGCCGGCGATCCACGGCGAGCTCAACGAACTATTCCTTCATGTCGAAAACTGGAGATTTCCCTGTATGTGCTGATCGACGAGTACGATAGCTTCGCCAATACTATATTGACGCGGCATGGTTTCCATTGAGCCTTGAAAGTTCATCCGGCTCGTAGCTGACATGGCCCGTCACGGCGACTGGCGGTCGGAACGCTTTCTGGTGCATTCCGAAGGGGAATTATACGAAATAGTTGACTGGGTATCTCGATTTCAGTAAGATGGCCTCATGGAATCGGGAGGCAAAGCGATGTCCCACAATGCCCCAGGCAAGCACGACCGCGACGGACTCTCGCTGTTGGACATGATGGAGATGTTCCCGGACGAGGTTGCCGCGACGGCATGGTTCGAGAGCATCGTCTGGCCGACGGGGCGGGCGTGCGGCAAGTGCGGGAGCCTCAAGACGCGCACGGCGGGGAACCACAAGACGATGCCGTACTGGTGTTCGGACTGCCGGAGTTACTTCAGCGTTCGCAGCGGCACCCCGCTCGCGAAGTCCAACGTCCCGCTGCGCAAGTGGGCCATTGCCATCTACCTTTGCCTGACGGGTTTGAAATCCGTTTCCTCGATGAAGCTCCACCGCGATCTCAAGGTCACGCAGTCGACCGCGTGGTTCATGTTGCACCGTATTCGCGAAGCTTGGATGCCGAAGCTCGCCGCGGCCGGTGGCGCGCCCTACGGCGGCCCCGCCGAAGTGGACGAGACGTACAAGGGCGGGAAGCGAAAGAACATGAGCAACGCCAAGCGAGCTACCCTCGAAGGCCGTGGGGCCGTGGGCAAGACCGCCGTCGTCGATCTCTAAGGACCGGGCCACCAACCAGATCCGGGCCAGGGTCGCCGAGAGCACCGACAAGGCGACCTTGCAGGGCTTCGTGCACAAGAACACCGCCCCGGACGCCATCGTGTATTCCGACGAGGCGGCGGCCTACTCGGGACCACGAGGCGGTCACGCACTCCGTCGCCGAGTAGGTGCGTGGGATGGCGCACACGACCGGAATGGAAGCGTTCTGGGCGAACCTCAAGTGCGCCCACACCGGGACGTTCCACAAGATGAGTCCGAAGCACTTGGACCGCTACGTCCAGGACTTCTCGGGGACGCACAACTTCCGCGGTTCAGACACCCTCGACCAGATGCGGGCAACCGTCGTCGGGCTCGTCGGACACAGCCTCCCCTACCGGCGCCTCGTCGCCGACAACGGCCTCGGCTCCGGGGCGCGGGCGTAGCGGCTCCACACGGCGCAACAGGGCGCGCGCCAGGGTCTTCGGGGTCGCCCCTGCCAAGTCTCGCTTCGGGTCCAGCATCGGCTTGCGGGCCATGGTCATTCCTCCCTCAAGAGACCGTCACGGGCGAGGAATGCCCGGGCCGCCGCGATGACCTCTGCCTTCTTTCGCATGGGTATCAGCGGGGGCTCGTCGGGCAGTCCCCCTACAGCAGGGCACAAGAAGACCTTGCCATTCGCTGCCTCGAAGATCGCGGTTTGCTGTCCGTCCTCGACCTTCTCCACCAATCGGAGCCCGAGGCTCTCCAGATCGGGTCGAGGAACGATGACCTCTGCGATCATCGGTTAGGCGTCCTGCCTTTCGATCTCCTGCGGCAGGACCGCCACTTCGCGCGTATCCCGGAAAACCGGGACCTCCCTGAGGACTCTCACGTCCAGTCCTCGGTTGCGCTTGTCGATGTACTTGACTGCGTTCGGGATGGCGGAAGTCAGGTTCCTCTCCTCCCTGACGAGCACGTTTAACTCCGGCAGATCCTTGCTGCTGATGAAGAATCCGACCCCCTCATCCATCGTCTCGATCCGAACGAGGATGCTTTCTATCACGGTTTCGTCTCCCCTGGCTGAGCGTTCTGAACACAAACATCTTGACACAATGCCCAGCGTCACGCCATTTCGCGTAACCCACAACAGCAATTCTCCTTTTGGAGTTATCAGGGGTTTTCAAAGGCTTGGAGATGTGATTCAAGCTGTTGTATGAAGCGTCTTGAACGATACATGGAAGTGGTGGGGAAGCGGTGCGCGGCGTTGCCCGACAAGCGCTCGGGAAGCAACACGCGCTATGCCATGAGAGACATCGGGCTTGCGGCGTTTTCGGTGTTTTTCGTGCAGAGTCCGTCGTTTCTGGCGCATCAGCGCCTGCTGTCGGCGCAGCGCGGCGCTGATGCGCCGGGACGCTGTTCGGCATGGAGCGGATTCCGTGCGACAGCCATATCCGGCGGATGCTGGATGGGGCGCCGACGGATCATTTCGACGCGGTGTTTTCGGCGCTTGTCGATGACCTGGATGGCGCCGGTGCCTTGTCGGGTCTGCGCTGCCTGGACGATCGGGTGTTGATCGCGCTGGACGGCTCGGAGCCTTTCCGTTCCGGCACGATCCACTGCGCGCACTGCTCGACGCGCCGGCGGGGCGAGGAGGTGGAGTATTTCCACAGCTTTGTCGGCGCCGCTCTGGTGGCGCCGGGGCAGCGCCGCGCCTTGCCTCTGGCGCCGGAGTTCGTGCGCCCGCAAGACGGCTCGGCGAAGCAGGACTGCGAGAGCCGCGCGGCGCAGCGCTGGCTGGCCCGACTGGGGCCTTGTGTGGCCGGGCTGAGACCGGTCTATCTGGGCGACGATCTCTATTCCCGCCAGCCGATCTGCGAGGCGGTGCGCGCCGCGGGCGGGAGCTTCATCTTCGTGTGCAAGCCGTCCAGCCACAAGACGTTGAGCGAATACACCCATGGCGTCGTGCTGGACAAGGTGTGCCAGACCGTGGGCAGGGGCGCGGCCAGGCGCCGCCATCGCTATCGCTGGATGAATGGCGTGCCGCTGCGCGACGGCGCCGATGCGCTCGCCGTCAACTGGCTGGAGGTCGAGATCGCCAAGCCCGACGGCAAGGTGACCTACCGCAACAGCTTCGTCACCGACCTTGCCGTCACGCAAGATACCGCCGCCGACATCGCCGCCTGCGGGCGTGCCCGCTGGAAGATCGAGAACGAGACCTTCAACGTCCTGAAGACCAACGGCTACAACCTCGAACACAATTTCGGGCATGGTAGCCAGACCCTGGCCAGCATCCTGGTCGTGCTCAATCTGCTGGCCTTCGCCCTGCACACGGCCTGCGACCTGATCGAAGCGTCCTGGCGGCGGGCGCGGCACGCACTCGGAGCCCGAAGGCGCCTGTTCGAGCACATCCGCGCGATCACCGCCTACCATGTCTTCGCGTCATGGGCGGTCCTCATGAGAACCGTCATCACGGGCATCCCGCCTCCCGCAAACGCTTGATCCCCGGCCCCCGCGCCAAGCCCATCCCTCCAACCGCAAAACCGCCAAAAAAACCAACACGAAAGGCCGCAATGCAACGAGAAACGCTATAAGGAGAATTGCTGAACCCACAAGACGGACCGAGCGAATGCCCGGTCCGTTAGGTGTCGTCTACGACGGCGGCGCAGCCGGGACAGTCTCCCGTCGCCCCACCACGGCCAAGATGCCGCCGATCGCGGCGAGGGCCATGAAGACCGCCACGAAGGTTACCGCCCCGCCGATGGCGCACAGGATGAGGAGCACGCCCGGGATCCGGCCCTTCGCTCCCATCGCGACCGCCCCGAGGACGATGGGGAGGACCGAGACCGAGACCCCTCCCCATCCCAGGCCGATGACCGTGCCGGCATCGTCAGCGTCGAGCACCGCACCGACGCCTCCGAAAAACAGCGTGAAGCCGGCCGCGAAGACCCCGAAGATGCCGGCGACGAGTGCGATGATCCCTCCTGCCTTCCTCATGGGTCGTTCGTCCACGCGCGACCGCCCTTGCTGATCGTGGCGGTGCTTATGCGGAAGATCATCTGCATGCTGTCGTCCCGTTCGACTTCGCCCGACGCCGTAATGGGGTATGCGTCATCGGGCGCGAACCCGATGCAGTTGGCGTTGAAAAACTTGATGACCCCCCCCGGCGACCACTCCGGCCCATCCGATCGATGAAAGTCTTGAGCGTGTAGCCTTCATCGGTGATGGTGGTCTAGTCGTCCGCCGTCAGCTTGTCGTTGAGGGTCTTCACCGTTCCGCTTACGGTGATCTCGTAGCTGTAGGTCGGGAAGTCGAAAGCGTAGTCTGGCAAGGTGACGGCGACGGGCTCCGAGGCGGCCGGGGTGACGTGAAGCGCCGCGAAGATCGTCAGAGCGGGAACGATCTTCTTCATGGCGCCCCTCCTTGTGAGAGTGCGTCCCGGCGTCCGGAAGTGGCGCCGGGCCATGTCACAGTCACGCGAAGAGAGCATAGATGCCCCGCGTATTCACCCTGGCCGGGTCATGACTCCCTGCCGTTATCGGGCTGTTGTATTCCGCGGGAAGCCCGACAGGCGGGCTCCGCTTGAATGTGACGGCGGAGAGGATGCCGGGCGTCGGGAGAGAAGTCAACTATTCCGTATAATTCCCTTCCGAAGCCGAGTTGAACAAGGGCTACGGGGATCTGTATCTGGAACCGCACACGACCCGCTATCCGAGGACTGTCTTCGGATACGTGATCGAGATGAAATATCTGAAACGGAGCGAGACCGAGGACAAGCCGGCTGGTGGCGGCACCTGCAGAGGCGCAACGGCAACTGCGGGGATATCTTGCCGATGATACCCTGCGGCGGCGCCACCCGACGATCCAGCATATCGGTCTGGCAGTGGTATTTCGGGACCGGGAGATGGCGGCCAGCGAAGCAGCCACGGCGGAGAGTTGACCATCGGAAAGCGAAACAGGCGATCACTGTCGAAGTCGATGCGTGGACTACGAAAGACTGCAATGTAACGCGAGGAGCGATCATCCTCGCCGGTCTCAACCCGTGGAAAGTCCGAAAACCCCGGCGGTCCTGTCATAGACAACCGCAGGGACCGGATACCACCAGGACGTTTGTCTCTGTCACCGGCGTTGCACAGACCGATGCCCAAGGGTTTGCGAGGGGCCGAACCTGGTCCATATATACCGATCTTCAGCGATTGTCGTCCAGAGCCGGCGGTCTGTTCGGCGACATGGTGCTTGACCCGATGATCGCTTCGGGTCCGTGCGCGAGCCTTTCCCTGGCTTGGTCGTCTGTCAACTCTCGAACGAGGGATGTGTTGCCTTGCAGGCTGCCTGGTGTATAGCGATCAGTGGACAGCGGATTATCGCCGGGTGTTTCCGGCAAAGGGAGTGTTTGCATCACGCCCGAGAAGCCTCAGCCTAAGGAAATTCAACAGACTGATAACGCCATATTCCCGAACCCGTGCCCGGTCGCCCGGTAGGTGTGTGGTCTGAGCTTCGATACGGTCACCGAGCGCAAGGCCGAGGTGAACCGTGCCAGTCCGCTGATTCTCCTGTTCCGCCGGACCGGCCACTCCGGTTGTCGAAATGCCGACATCGGCGTGAAGCAGTTTCCGCACGCCCTCGGCCATGGCACGCGCCGTATCGGGTGAAACGACCGGTCCTTCCGGCACTTCAAGCAAATCGAATTTCACACCGCTGGCATAGGCAACGACGCCACCCCGTAGCACGTCGCTCGAACCCGGCACGGACGTCAACCTGGCGCCGACCATGCCGCCAGTGACCGATTCTGCAACAGCAAGCGTCAGATTGCGCTGTCGCAGGAGGTCCAGAACCACCGATTCCATGGTTTCGTCATCAGTGCCAAACACAAACTGACCAATAACATCACGCACTGCGGCCTCTTCAACGGCCAACACCCGCATTGCGGCCTCTTCGCTCTCCTCCTTCACCGTGATCCGGACCTTGAGACCTTCGATTCCGCTCGCCTGGAAGGCTATCGTCGCGTGGCCCGTGACATCGAGATGGGCCATCCGTTCGGTCAGCATCTCGTCGAGCCCGGATTCGGTCTGACCCCAGGTCTTGAGCACACAACTCCTGATCACCGATGTCACGCCGGCACGACGCTGCATATCCGGTATCACGCATTCTCCGACCATCATTTTCATTTCGAACGGTACGCCGGGAACCGCGTAAATGACCTTGTCGCCGACTGGACAGATCAGTCCGGGAGCCGTACCCGGCATTTGCGGGATTGCGCTGCTGCGGTCAGGAATATCGGCCTGACGCAGATTGTTCTCGGACATGAAACGCCCGCGAGATTCGAACCGGTGCCGGATGCGGTTGGCGATGTCCTCGTCGCGGACGAGATCGACGCCCATAACCTCCGCGATGACTTCCCGTGTGATGTCGTCCTGGGTAGGCCCGAGGCCGCCGCTGACGATGGCCGCATCGGACCGATCCAGCGCTTGCCTGATCGTCGCGGTCATGCGGGCCCGGTTATCGCCGATGGTCACATGATACAGACAGTCAATGCCGGCGAGGGCCAATTGCTCGCCGATCCAGGCCGCATTCGAGTTCACGATCTGACCGAGTAACAGCTCGGTGCCGATGGCTATGAATTCGCATCGCATGGGTTTCTCTCCGAACCTCAGGGCTTCCCGGTATCCGGCGGCACAACCTCAAGCAACTCGAGGAAAATCGGCAGCTGCGCCTCGGCCATTTCATGACCGCGCTGAATCTTGCAGCCGCGGGCCTTGGCCATCTCCAGAAAGCGTGTCGTGACCGGCTTGGTCACGGCGTCAGCGACTAGAGCCATCGGGGCAACATCGTCAAGCGGGAAGGGCAGTGGGTCTTCCGGTCGCATGCCCATCGGGGTTGCATTGATCAGGACATCGATGTTGGCGGAATCACCGGGGTCGCCGGTCACGGCGATGCCGGCATAGTGGTGCTGCAAACTGTTGATCAGGGCAGCCCGGCGGGTTTCGTCCACATCGATCACGGCAAGCCGCGCCGCGCCACTTTCTGCGACCGCATGTGCGATTGCACTGCCGGCACCGCCAGCGCCGACAAGAACGACACGTTTGCCGTTGACCGTTACGTCATGCCCGGCAAGGGCCGCTAGGAATCCCGATCCATCGGTCATGTCACCAATCAGGCGGCCGTCGTTAGCGCGTTTGATCATGTTGACGGCGCCGGTACGAACCGCCCGGTCGCTCGCGTCATCACAATGGTCGAATGCTACCTGTTTGTGCGGCACGGTCACGCCGCACCCCCGGCAGTTTCGCCACCCCTTCAGCATCTCGAAAAACGGCGGTACGGTTTCGGGCAAGACATCAAAGGTGACCATGACGCCGTCGATGCCATGCTCCGAAAGATAGGCATTGAGAACCGTCGGCGTACGGACCTGGGCGACAGGATGACCGATCATCGCATAGAAATGCGAGACGCCGGTAATTGACGCCGGGGTCATCCGGACCCCCTACAGCGGCCGAGGTAATGGCGCCGGGCCATACCCGCCGCTTTGCCGTCGGTCACTCCCGCGCGGCCGCGCGGGATACAGTTCAGCCTCGAAACGGTGCTGTCGTCAGGAGTGTTCATGGCCATCCGGCTCCCGGCACATCGACAGGAATTACTTCGATTCGGCCGGCCGGATTGCCAACGTGATCGTCATTGTTACGGATGTTCGTGCAGACAAGCAGTGTCTTGCGGTCACGCCCGCCGAGCGCTACCGCAAAGGATCCGCGATTTCCGGTCGAAATGGTCTGGACGATCTCTCCGCCATCACGAATCCTGAGCACCTGATTCCTCACCGGATCAGCAACCCAGACTGCGCCTTCAGCATCCATGCAGATGCCGTCAGGGATCCACTCCTCGCTACCCTCGGCCCAGCATCGCCGGTTCGACAAGGTTCCGTCGGAGGCCTTGTCGAATGCGGTCAGGCATCGTCCCCAGGTTTCTGCTACAACCATGGTCTTGCCATCCGGCGTGATGGCGATGCCATTCGGAAAGAAGAATTCGTCCGCGGCAACGGCCGTTGCCCCGTCAGGATCTACCCGGACGACATTGGTGCGGCGCGGCACTTCCTTCGCGCGGTGATCGAAGCCGAAATTACCGACATAGGCCCGGCCTTCGCCGTCCACGGTCATGTCGTTGCACAGGCTGTGAACCAGGGGCGTGATGTCCGCATGGACGGCCAGACCTTCAGGCTCCAGCCGCATGACAGCGCGGTTCCGCATTGAAACCACCAACATCCGACCGTCCGGAAGCCAGCCGAGACCGGAGGGCT
The DNA here is from genome assembly GCA_963422445.2 of Thalassobaculaceae bacterium. Taxonomy (GTDB): domain Bacteria; phylum Pseudomonadota; class Alphaproteobacteria; order Thalassobaculales; family Thalassobaculaceae. The sequence goes on along the minus strand of OY729512.2, from coordinate 3,852,717 downwards.
GGCCGGATATCGCGCAAATCTTCTCGGCGTTGCCGTCGAGGTCGACGGCAATCACGGAATGCGAATAGAAGTCGGAAAACCACAAACGGCCATCGCGCCAACGCGGTCCCTCGGGGAAAGTAAGGCCGTCGAGAATGACTTTCAGTTCTGGCATGGACAGCTCACGCGGTCAGGACGGCAACGGAAATTTTTCAAGAATAGTCTTGTATTCCGGTTCGTTATCGATTTCCAGCGTCGCCAGAACCCGGACCACGGCACAATAGAAAGCGATCGCAAGCACCAGGTCGACCAGATGCTCGGCACTCAGGGCTTCTTGCAAAACTGCAAACTCGGCATCAGGTATCGCGAGATCGCTGACCATTGCGCGCGCGGCCCGCAACACCGTCCGATCAAGCTCCGGCAACTTACTGTCACGTCCCTCCGTCTCTGTCGTGATCGCATGGATGTCGGCTTCGCTCACGCCAAACTGTTCGATGCCGAGACGGACATGATGCGTGTACTCATATTCGCTTTCTGTCAGATAGCCGACCTGGAGAATTGCCATTTCACGAAGGCGCGAATCGAGCGTGCTGTCGTTTCGGATGTAACCACCAAGCGTTCCGAATGCCCGGGCACCGCCCGGGCTGTTGACCAGCAGGCGGAACAGATTAATCGGACGCTTGAGAAGCGCCTTGTCCTTGTCCACGAGATCGTTGACGTCAAGATAGGGCAGGCGAGCCATGTCGAGGTCCGGTTCTGTTACGGAGCAGGGGGTCAGCCACGGGATCTGGCGGAGAGCGTACAGCCACCGTCCACGACCATCAGGTGGCCTGTCATGTAGCGGGACCAATCGGAAGCGAGATAAACGACAGCCTTGCCGATATCCCAGCCTTCACCTTCGATCTGGAGGAGGGACGCGTTCTGGCGATTGGTACGCTGTTCCTGCAACATGCCGGAGCTGTAGACCATTGGCGTATAGACCGGGCCGGGCAGGATGCAATTAACTCGGATTCCGTCAGCGCCATGGTCGACCGCCATGGCCTGCGTGAGGGCTATCACCGCACCCTTCGAGGTCGAATATGTCGTCAATCCCCTCGGCCGGGTCGCGGAAATCGAAGAGATATTGATGATGGATCCGCCGCCCGAGGCATTCATTGCCGGTATCGCATGTTTGGACATCAGAAACATCGGTTTCAGATTGACGCTCATGACCCGATCCCAATGCTCTTCGGTTTCATCGACAACCGAGAGGCGGCTGCCGATGCCGATATTATTGTCGAGCACATCGAGACGGCCCCAGGCGGATACCGCTGCATCGACGACGGCCTTGCATTGATCCGGTTTCAGCAAGTCGGCTTCCATTGCCTGCGCTTCGCCGCCTCGCTCTTCGATCATCTCCACGGTGCGCCGGGCGAGTGTCTCGTCGCGATCGACAACCATGACCCTGGCACCGGCTTCAGCAAGGAGAATCGAAGCTGCGCGGCCGTTGCCGATCCCGTCACCGGCCGCGCCGCCGCCTGCAACGATCGCGACCTTGTCCTTGAGTCCGAAATCAAGTGAATCGACCATGATTATTTCTCCACCCGCAGATTTGCGATCTTGCGAACCCCTCCGACAAGCGTCAAGCGAATGCGCAGATAACGGCCGCGCCAATCAGGCTGATGGTGGCGGGTCCGGATTCTGCATGCTCGGGGCGGTTCACTTGTCCAGGCCATACACGGCTCGCGCCTGTTCTGCGCTGACCAGTCCGTTGCGAACATCGCGGGCAATCAGGGCCCGGTCACGGGTCTTCGGATTGCCGAGCCCGCCGCCGCCGGGCATTTCGATGACAATGCGGTCTCCGGCGGGGATCGGTTGCCGCCCCTTGCCCTGGAGTTCCTTGCCGGACCGGAGATAGAGGCGGCCGGCCACGCCATTGCCGCCCCCGTCGCGGCCGCGTGGCGGATGAATGATCCGGTCGAACATCGTGTTGATCACGAATGGTGCGCCGTCGGCATGTGAAATCTCCATGACTTGGCCGGCGCCGCCGCGCTGGGCACCGTACCCACCACTGTCGGTCCGGTATTCCTTTTTCCAGAAGATGAGCGGCGCAATGGTTTCGTTGATCTCGACCGGAGTGTTTCTGACTCCGGACGGAAAGGCTGTCGCGTTCAAGCCATCCTTGCCCGGCCGCGCACCGGTACCGCCGGAATGAAACGTGTTCATGGCGAAGGGTTGCGCATCTCCATAATCCTCCTCGGAAAGTCCGCGTCCGCCGAGCAGGACCGGATTCCAGAGACATGACGTACCTTCGGCCGGAATACGGTCCGGAATGATCTGGCTGAGACAGCCCAGCACGACATCCGGGAGCATCTGGCCGATGACATGCCGCGCCGTGACAGCCGAAGGATGCGGGGCGTTCAGAATGCAGCCGCTTGGCGCCTTGATCCGCACTGGCGAAAGGGATCCGACATTGTTGGGGGTGCGAGATCCGATGACGCAGCGGACACCAAAGGTCGCGTAAGCTTCCGTATAGGTTAGCGGGACATTGATCCCGTAGCTCGATGTCGGGGAGGTTCCTGTAAAATCAAGGTCGATTCCGTCATCCCCGACGGTCATCGTGCAGACTAGGTCCACAGGGCGTTCGTAGCCATCGATTCGCATGGAATTGCAGTATGTTCCATAGGGAATCTTGCGAATCTCGGTGAGCATGCCTTCGCGTGATGTTTGAATGATGTGTCGGCCAAGGTCGGCAAGGGTGTCAAGGTCGAATTCCTGCATCATGGCGACCAGCCGCCGTCCGCCGACCTCGTTGCAGGCGGCAAGGGAATAGAGATCGCCTTCGACCTCCACCGGATTGCGGACATTGGCGCGCACGATCTGCAGAATCGGCTCGGAAAAAACGCCACGCGATGCCAACGGCATGATCGGAATATTCAGTCCTTCCTCATAGACCTGCCGTCCGTCTGGACCAAACCCTCGGCCTCCGACATCGACAACATGGGTAGTGCAGGCAAACAGCGCCACGACCTGGCCGCGATAAAATGTCGGTGTCACGACGGTGAAGTCGTTGAGATGCCCGGTGCCTTTCCATGGATCATTGGTCACATAGACATCACCATCCTGCATCGTGGTGACCGGGAAGATCTCGAGAAACGAGCCGACCGAGGAGGCCATCGCATTGACGTGACCGGGCGTCCCGGTGACGGCCTGCGCCAGCATGCGTCCCACCGGATCGAAAACACCGGCGGAAATGTCACCGGCCTCGCGGGCCGAGGTCGAAAATGCGGTCCGTACAAGAACCTGTGCCTGTTCTTCAACCACCGAAAGCAGGCGGTTCCACTGGATTTGCATGTGGATCTGATCGATTGCACTGGCGTTTTGCATGATGTTCGGTCCAATCAGAGCTGCCGGACCAGGACAATATGTCCGGCAGCGTTGACACAGGCAGTGAACCCGGTGGGTACGATGGTCGTGGTTTGATCTTCGACGATAGCCGCGGGGCCGATCACCGGCGCCTCCTCGATGAGGGTGCCACGAGAGCAGACCGTCGCATCGACATAGCCGGACATCCCGGGATCGAACATTGCGCGGTTGCCGTCCGGAGCGCTGCCGCGTTCAGCCGGTGAGGCCGATTTTGCGGCGACTGCCGGTTTTGCAGCCGTCATCGAGAGCGTCCAGCTCAAGATTTCCGGTTGCTGGCCCGGTACAGCGCGGCCGTAGAGCCTCCGGTACTCTTCCTCGAATGACGCCTGCAGAGTGTTCGCATCGTCGGCCGTCAGGTCACGTATTGGCAGCGCCACGACGATTTCGTGACCCTGTCCGTGGTATCGCATATAAGCGAGACGGATCTCCTCAAACGGACCGGGACCGGCGCCGGCCGAGACGATCGCATGGGCTTCGGCCGCCATCTCAGCGACCAGTTCGTTTATGGCCGGCGCATCGAATTCCGCAAGATTCATATAACGGCTGCGAACGACTTCATAGGAGACCGGCGCACGCAGAAAGCCGATCGCCGAGCCGACCCCAGCGCCAGCCGGCACGATCACCGTGTCGATATCGAGTTTTTCGGCGAGACGGGCCGCGTGCAACGGCGCGGCGCCGCCAAAGGCGATCATGGCGCGCGCCGAGATGTCCTTGCCCCATTCTATTGCGTGAACCCGGGCGGCGTTGGCCATGTTTTCGTCAACGATTTCCGAAACGGCGAATGCCGATAGCGGTCCATCAAGCGCGAGCGGCGCACCGATTGCGGCATCAAGCGCCGATCTTGCATGATCAGGCTTGAGCGTGACCGAGCCACCTGCAAATCCGTCGGGGGTCATTCGGCCGAGGACGACATCAGCGTCGGTCACGGTCGGGTTGGTTCCACCCTGCCCGTAGCAGGCCGGTCCTGGAGACGCGCCAGCGCTCTCGGGACCGACTGTGATCCGCTTCATTCCGTCGACGGCCGCGATCGAGCCGCCGCCAGCGCCGATCTCCACCATTTCGATGGCCGGGATGCGGACCGGCAGGCCGCTGCCCTTGAGATTCCTGTAGGCTCGTGCGACTTCAAACGTCCGGGTCATTTGCGGCTGATGCCCGTCGATCAGGCAGATTTTCGCGGTCGTGCCACCCATATCGAAGGAAACGACATTCTCGATACCGCATTGGCGGGCAATTTCCGCGGCGAGAATGGCGCCGCCAGCCGGGCCGGATTCAACCAGGCGGATCGGAAAGCGGACCGCGGTCTCCAGGCTCATCAGGCCGCCGCCCGATGTCATCAGCAAGAACGGGCAAACGAACCCGCGCGTGCGCAGTTCACTGTCGAAACGGATAAGGTAGCGCGACATCCGCGGCTGGATATACGCATTGGCGGACGCGGTTGACTGACGTTCGTATTCCCGAATTTCTGGGCAGACCTGAGACGACAGCGTCAGAGACAGGTCCGGATGGGCAGCGGTCAGAATTTCACCAACACGCTGTTCGTGGTCGGGGTTCGCATAGGCATGAATCAGCCCGACTGCGATGGTTTCGATTTCATATTCGTCGATCAATGGCAGCAAAGCGCGGACCGAGTCTTCGTCAAGTGGCAGCAGAGCCTTGCCTGCTGCATTCATGCGTTCTGTCACTGGCCAGCGCAGATAGCGTGGTACCAGCGGCTCCGGCCGGTCGATGTTGATATCATATTGCTCGAAGCGGTTTTCCTGCGCCATTTCGACAGAGTCACGAAGACCCTCGGTGGTAATCAGAGCGGTTTTCGCACCTTTCCGCTCGATGAGCGCGTTGGTCGCCAGCGTCGTTCCGTGTACCAGCAGCCCGATGTCACCTGCAATGATCCCGGCCTGCGCGAGGGCTCTTTCGATTCCGGACATGACGCCATCTTCAGGCGCATCCGGTGTCGTCAGGACTTTGGTCGTGAACTGGCGGTCATTGATTTCCAACGCGACATCGGTAAACGTGCCGCCGACATCGACGGCAAGGCAGACTTCAGGGGAGGGTTTTGGCATAAATCCGACGATCTTCGTGCTGGTGCCGCATTGCGACAGGACACATAACCGCCTGAGGTTCTGGCGTCAATCGGGCGCTACTGGCAACGATGTCGGTATGCCGCGGAAAGGCACGTTTTCCCAGTGGATGCAAAACCCACCCGACATCTGTCGTTTCCGGTCGGTAGCAGGCGGGGCGATTTGTAAAAACCACATCGACTGAAGTGCTCCGGTGGCAAAAGACCGTCTTGGACGGTTCAGCGACCATGCAGGCCGGAACGCGAGTGAACGCCGAGCAGGTCTCGAAACAGGTCGATGCGGAAGCCGGCTCTCCCGGAATCAAGGAAAGGCCGACGACGGACCGGGAAGAGAAACGACACAGGCACCGATCCGCTTCCGCCGGGATATTGGTGCCAGGATGCATGGAAGTTGGAAGACATGGCAACATAGGAAACCCTGTCGGTAACGCGCACGCCAAACCGACATCTCGCGAAGGACAGGCCGGGCTGGCAGGGTGACGGACGGGTCCATACGGGAAAAGCTGGATAATACCGGTAGAGGTAAAGGGACGCTGATTTGAGAGCAACGCGGGAAAGGGGCAGGGATGATGGCCATTGATGAAAGTCCAACAGCAATCCAAAAAGTAACTACCCAAGTCTGATTTCGGGTTCTGCCCTGGGCAGTTACCACATCAGGACCATTTGGCATGACCGAATTACAGCTCCGCAGTTGCCGGCAGCCGACCCGCCCTGATCACGCTGTAAAAAGGCCGCCACTGCGGTCAAACGCATTGGCGCCATGGAACCGGCCCGAGCAGGGACCGTATCTGCTCCGACCGCTGTGCTCTGATATGATCAAGCGTCGTCGCCATCATCACGCTGATCGAAAGCCCGGGGCTGTCTGCATCCGGGTCAAGCCCCGCAGGAAGTGCCGTTCATATCCGTAGACCTGATCAATCCGGCTGTTGATTATGCCGGCGATGGTCAGACTTTCCCCCGTCGACGCCCTGCAAGCGGTCCCGAACCGGCAGTGCGGCCGTCGGCCCGAAAACATTCGTGAAGTCGAATTGTTTCGGAGTCTCCAACCCATTGAAATAAAATTGAAAATCGACATGTTGCGACAACCTGTTCGGAGGATCAATTAGTGACTCTATAAAATAGAACATGTTTTCAATAGGTTACGAGCAACGCAAGTCCTTCTCGTTCTGTCTGCGGCAGAATCACGAACGAACAGCGATGTTCTTGCTCCAGCCTTTAGGGAAAGTCTGAACAACCCCGGTTTTTCGTGTATACGGGTGTCGTGGCCCGTGGATGAAATGCCAGAGCCCATCGGGGCCGTGTTGTCGTGCCAGGAAATGGGGATTTTGATGCCCGAGCCGACCGTCCCCGCCGCCTTGCGGCGGTTGCGGACGGACTCCCCCCCACGTCAGGCGGTGGCGTCGCGCCCCGCGATGAGCAGATTGGTGAACCCGAGCAGCACGGCGATGCGTTGCGTGTTCTTCGCCAGCCCCCGGCGCTTGCCGGGCTTCATCACCACCTCCCAGTCCACGTCCGTGTCCCGGTTCTCCGCGCGCTTGTCCACCCCTTGATAGCCCGCGTCACCCCACACCTGCTCCTCGCCCCCGTGCAACAGCGCGTGCGCCGTCGCCACATCCGAGACATTCGCCGGCGTCGTCTCCACGCTGTGCGTCAAGCCCGACTGCGCATCCACCCCGATGTGCGCCTTCATCCCGAAATGCCACTGATTGCCCTTCTTCGTCTGATGCATCTCCGGGTCCCGCTCGCCCTTGCGGTTCTTCGTCGACGACGGCGCGGCAATGAGACTCGCGTCCACGATCGTCCCCGTGCTCAAGCGGTGTCCGAGAGAGGCCAGATGTGCGTTGATCTCCTCGAACAGCGTCTCGCCCAGACCATGCGTCTCCAGCAAGTGGCGGAAATGCAGGATCGTCGTCTCGTCAGGCAGCGCACCCGAGAGGCGCAACCCCACAAACCGCCGTACCGACTCCACCTCGTAGAGCAGGTCCTCCATCCCAGGGTCGCTCAGGTTGTAGAACAGCTGCAACGCTGCGCACCCGCAGCATCACGCTTAGGGAATGTCTGAACAAGTCGGTTTTTTCGGGTATACGGGTGTCGTGGCCCGTGGATGAAACGCCAGAGCCCATCGGGGACGTGTTGTCGTGCCAGGAAATGGGGATTTCGATGCCCGAGCCGACCGTCCCCGCCGCCTTGCGGCGGTTGCGGACGGACTCCCCCCACGTCAGGCGGTAGCGTCGCGCCCAGCGATGAGCAGATTGGTGAACCCGAGCAGCACGGCGATGCGTTGCGTGTTCTTCGCCAGCCCCCGATAGCGCACCTTCGCGTAACCGAAGTGGCGCTTCACATACAGGAACGGATGTTCCACCCTGGCCCGAACCGACGCCTTGCGCCTCTCCGCCGCCGCCTCCGGGCCCGCCTTGTCCAGCCCCCGGCGCTTGCCGGGCTTCATCGCCACCTCCCAGTCCACGTCCGTGTCCCGGTTCTCCGCGCGCTTGTCCACCCCCTGATAGCCCGCGTCACCCCACACCTGCTCCTCGCCCCCGTGCAACAGCGCGTGCGCCGTCGCCACATCCGAGACATTCGCCGGCGTCGTCTCCACGCTGTGTGTCAAGCCCGACTGCGCATCCACCCCGATGTGCGCCTTCATCCCGAAATGCCACTGATTGCCCTTCTTCGTCTGATGCATCTCCGGGTCCCGCTCGCCCTTGCGGTTCTTCGTCGACGACGGCGCGGCAATGAGACTCGCGTCCACGATCGTCCCCTTGCTCAAGCGGTGTCCGAGAGAGGCCAGATGTGCGTTGATCTCCTCGAACAGCGTCTCGCCCAGACCGTGCGTCTCCAGCAAGTGGCGGAAATGCAGGATCGTCGTCTCGTCAGGCAGCGCACCCGAGAGGCGCAACCCCACAAACCGCCGTACCGACTCCACCTCGTAGAGCAGGTCCTCCATCCCAGGGTCGCTCAGAGTGTAGAACAGCTGCACGCAGTGCACCCGCAGCATCACCCTCAGCGGATAGGGCCGCCGACCGCGACCGGCCTTCGGGTCGAACGGCTCGATGCGCGCCTCCAGTCGCTCCCAGGGAACCAGCCCGTCCATCTTCTCGAGAAAGACCTCGCGCCGCGTCCGACGCTTCTTCAGGTCGTGCTCCAGCTCCGCAGACATCGCTTGCTCCATGGCTCGCATTCCACTCCGTCACCAAGAAACCAATTGTGCCAGAGCCGACTTGTTCAGACAATCCTTAGCGGATAGGGTCGCCGACCGCGCCCGGCCTTCGGGTAGAACGGCTCGATGCGTGCCTCCAGCCGCTCCCAGGGAACCAGCCCGTCCATCTTCTCGAGAAAGACCTCGCGCCGCGTCCGACGCTTCTTCAGGTCGTGCTCCAGCTCCGCAGACATCGCTTGCTCCATGGCTCGCACTCCACTCCGTCACCAAGAAACCAATTGTGACAGAGCCGACTTGTTCAGACAATCCCTAGATAGTGTCGTCACGAAATACCAGCCCGGAGCGCCAGACACCGGATCTGCACCGCGGCAAGAAACGATGCGGCATTCCCGGCGTATCGTGTGGCAATCTCACGCCAGCGCTTGAGCCACAGAAAGGCGTTCTCCACCCAATGCCGGTGCCGGTAGAGAGGGACATCATACGCTCTGGGGTGCTGGCGGTTGCGCTTCGGCGGAACCACCGAAATGACTTCATGCTCCTCACAACAAGACAGGATGGCAGTCGTGTCATAGGCCTTGTCCGCCAACAAGGACTCGGCATCTATCCCTTCAATCAGCTCGACCGCTTGACTGCAATCTGCTGCCGTCCCCTCGGTCACCAACACCCGCACCGGCATCCCATGCGCGTCCACAGCCAAGTGCAGCGTCGTGTTCAGCCCCCTTTTGTGCGATCCATCGCCTGAGTGCCACCGATCGCACCGCTCGCATGGGGATGGACCTTGAGATGACTGGCGTCAATCATCAGCCACTCATAGTCCGGCTCATCCACCAGAGGCTCCAGCAACGCCCCCCAGAGCCCCTTGTCCCGCCAGCGACAGAACCGACGATGGGTATTTTTCCAGTCTCCATAGTCTGGCGGCACATCACGCCAGGAAGCGCCGGTACGCAGAATCCAGAAGATCGCATTAATGAACCGTCGATTATCCTGCGCCACCCCACCCCAACGTCCCGCTCGGCCAGGCAGATGAGGCTCCAACAACAGCCAGACCCTGTCCGAAATGTCGTGACGCCGATGAGCCAATCCCATGAGTCGCCTCCAAGAACCATCGAGTGAATTCGACAGATAGGACAGATAAACATCACTCATGACGACACTATCTAATACCAAACCCACTATTGACTGACGCGTATGGGGTTTGGGCTGACGGCCCAGTCTCGATGGCCGATGGAGGCGATGCGCTTGGGGGATTTGCAAAGCCAGTCCCAAGCCTGCTCGCAGGTCTTGCGGAGCGCGTCGGTGTCGTCGAAGAGCCGGTTGGCGAAGCAGTTCTGTTTGAGGAACTGGATGACGTTCTCCATCGGGTTGAGTTCCGGGCTGTAGGGCGGGAGCAGGACGAGGGTCAGGTTCTCGGGGATCGCGAGTTCCTTGCTCTTGTGCCAGCCGGCACCGTCGAGAACCACCACTCCGTGGTGGCCCGGAAGCACGGCGGCGCCGATCCGCTCGAGGTGCTCGTTCATGGAGACCGTGTTGGCCCGGTCGGCGACATGGCCCACGGCTTGCTTGCTCGCCGCGTTGACGGCGCCGAACAGATAGACGTAGCCGTAGCGATGATCGCGCACGATCCGGGGACGCTGGCCCTTGCGCGCCCAGACCCGTGACAGCATGCCTTTCTGGCCGATCCGAGCCTCGTCCTGAAACCAGATCTCGAGCGGCCGTTCGGCTCGTTCCGGTCCCACGGCTTCCTCGACAAGCGTCTGAAAGTCGCTGCGAAACGCCTCCTGTTTCCGCGTCTCCGTCTTGGGGTGACGCGGGCGCGGCGACAGATGACGGAAGCCAAGACGCCGGAGCAGGCGGCGGGCTCCTTCCCGCGAATACTTCACTCCGAAATGGGCTTCGATCTTGCCCGCGATGTCCTTCACCCGCCACCGAACCACCCCATCGGCCTCCGGCTCCGGACCCGCTTCCAGCCAGCCCGTGACGATCTTCATCTGCTCCTCGTCGAGCATGACCTTCCGTCCCGAACCGGGACGGTCGCGCAAACCCGCAGAACCGGCTTCGTTGTAGCGGTGCACCCAGTCCCGCAGGGTCTGACGGTCCATCCCCTGCGAGCGCGCCGCTTCCTCCCGGCTGTGCCCGTCCAGGATCATCGCTATCGCACGAAGACGACGCGCCTGCCGCTCGTTCCCGCAGCGCCTCGCCGCAGCGCGCAACTCTCCTGCCGTGTAATCAAGACGCGTTACGGGAACCGTCATCGCTCATCTCCGAAAGACCTCCGAAAAACCCCACATCACAACATAAAGGGGAACAAATATCACGCAAACATAATACCTTGCCCGACGAGTCAATCATTCATGGCTTTGGTATAATACAACGGGCTGTGACACGATAACAGTTCCTGATTACGTACGAAACTCATGCAGATCGTCCTCCATGAGGAGAAATGCCTGATGAACAATGAATCGATGGTTCAACCCGGGTCGGAGGCGCTACCAAGGGTCGGATCGGACTCCGGAGACCGAACCGTAGGCACTTGACAATACTGTCTCGGGTAGCGTAAGCACCTGACGGACCATACAGATAATGCCTATTTTGGAGACAAAGACCGTTGTGTCCAGAATGACTTTGTTTCAGAGATTTTTCACAGCGCCAAAGCTAACATTTATCTTTGGACTGATAGTTTTCGTGCTCATATCGAGTGGCGCGATATGGTTTCTTATTATGAAGCCGGGCACTTTGGTGGGTAATGGGTCAATCAAGATAACTGCGTGGATTAGAGATTTCCCAGCACATCCAGAATTTTACTTGCTTTTGGCAGGAGTCTTGGCCGCGTACGTGACTTTCTATCTGCGTCGACTCGAGAAATCCCGTGAGAAATATCAGGACGAGGCAGATGACATTTTAAAACCGCGGGACTGGGAAATCGTGCGGGGATTGAGGGAGCGTTCTCTGGTTTGTCGCGCATGGTCTGATACCAAACGCAAGTCATATGAACCGATACAGTGAGGCATCGGGATCAGCACGATGGGGCTACGGCCCAGCTGCGCCGGGTCGTATTGGTGATGACGTCGGGCTGGTCGGTCAGCCATTGCCACCCCGTCCAGCAGGCGTCCCTCAGGGCGGAGACATCCTTGAACACGCGGTTGGCGAAGCGGTTCGATTTCAGGAACAGAATGATCTGCTCCATCGGATTGAGTTCCGGACTGTAGGGCGGCAGATGCACGCGCGTCAGGTTGGGGGGAACGAGAAGGTCGCCCGAGCGATGCCAGCCCCGTCCAGCACAATCACGCCGTGCGCACCCGGCGCCACGGCCGCGCCGATCGCCGCCAGATGCTCGTTCATCGACGCCGTGTTCGCCCTGTCCGCCACGTGGGCGATGCCGACGCCGCGCTCTGCGCAGGTGGCGCCGAACAGATAGACGTAGCCATAGCGATGGTCGCGCAGGATGCGCGGACGCTGCTTCCCATTCGCCCAGACCCGTGTCGTCATCCCCTTCTGGCCGATGCGCGCTTCGTCCTGGAACCAGATTTCTATCGGACCCGCCAGCGCCTCAGAGCTGAGCGCCGACGTCAACTGTGCCTCGAACTCCGCCACGAACGACCTCTGCCGCTCCGCGTCGGCTTTGGGGTGGACCGGCCGCCCCGAGACAAAGCGAAACCCGGCCCTTCGGAGCATCATACGGGCACCGCTCTCCGTATAGATGACCCCGAAGGCCTCCTCGATTTTCCGTAAGATGTCCTGAACGCGCCAGCGCGTCACACCGTCCCGCTCAAGCTCGGGACCCGCCTCGATCCAGGCGCCGATCTCGGCGATCTGCGCGTCCGTCAACCGGCCCTCGCTCCCGCCGCGCGGGAGATCCGCGAGGCCGTCGAAGCCCTCCGTGTTGTAGCGCAACACCCAGTCGCGCAGGATTTGAAGCTCCATGCCCTGCGCCCGAGCAGCCTCCGTGCGAGACGCACCCTCCATGATCATGGCGAGCGCACGCGCGCGCGACGCTTGCTTCGCGTCCCCGCAGTGCCTCGAAAGCGCGTGGAGCTCGTCCGCTGTGTGTGCCGTCCAGGTTATCGGCGTTGCCGCACTCATCGTCATCCTCCGGCGCTGGTGAGTCGATCACCACAGTCTATGAAGGTCGTCCGGACCGTCACCCCAACATATTGGGATGGTGAGTCAATTTGGAGCGCGCTTGGTATCAGGTGCTTCTTTTTAGCGTGACTACATTGTTGTTCGCGGCGATCTACTTTCTCCTGTTCATTGTTCCTTCCATTCCGGAATTGGATCGGCAAGCGGCCGAAGCGGCAAGGCAGGCAGCAGCAGCAGCAGAAAGACGTGCCTTCAAGGAACGCTTCGCCGACAAGCTCAATTCTATAGACGGAGGCAAGTACTGGTTCCATGTTACGGATGTCAAGGTGGATACTGAAACAGGAGGAATCTGGAGGCACGTCCTGAATGAGAGGACCGGCAAGCAAACGGCACTCGTAGTTGGCTCGGATAAGGCGCTTGTAAGCGTCGACGGCGGCACGACATGGACCGAACCGAAGACTCTGAGACAGAAGTTGAGCTCGATGTCGGATATGCAGATCGAGAAGGCAGCGTTCAGCCCGAATGGAAAGTACGGCGTGGTCGGGGCCGGAGGGAGACAGCATACCGGGTACTTCGTCAGTGTGACGCAGGATGGCGGACAAACCTGGAATAATCGGCCTCCCCTGTCTGAACGCTTGAGGCTGGCGGAAGTCGCCGATGGCGCCGGTGTAATCGTCGGCAACCAAGGATCGGTGTATGTGACGCAGAATGGCGGCGGGAGGTGGAGCAAGGCAGTGGGCTTGGAACTTGACGAGACCGAGGTATTGACGTTGGCGACATATAGCGCCGACGGGCGAGTCGGCGTGGTTGCAGGTGACAGAGGTTCCGTATATGTGACGCACGACGGTGGAAAGAACTGGTCGGGGTCGGGCGGAGATCGCGCCCGACCCCGATTTGTCGCTATAGTCGGCAGGTCAATCAGCATTGGCGCGTCGCGGGCGAACTTTATCGGTATGGACGACGCTGGGAGGGTTCATCTCCTGAGAGCATTTCCTGGTATCGGTGATTTGGTGGAACGTTCAATCGAGCAAATACTCGAGGAAATTCGGAGGCATGGTATTCCACCACAAAGCCAGCTGATAAAGGATATTGAATTGTTTGTGGAAGAACGAACTGACAATTTCGCTTCGAAAAATGAGGAGGAACAGAAAGAGAAATTGCAACCTATAAAAAGCGGATGGGCTCTTAGCCAAGTCGACTGGATTCGTATCGGAACCCTGATCGTCGTGTTTTTCCTAGTCGCGGTTCTCGTTCGCCTTCAGCGACATTATCTGCGACTGGCAGCGTTTTGGGACTCTAGGGCTGACGCTGTACTTCTTGCAGGCAGTTTCAGCACAGGTAAAGGAGTGGCGTTCGATATTTTGGTAGGAGCTCTCGCCACGGATTTAGACAACTTCAAGCCGCCGCCGACGCCGGGACTCGAGGCAGTGTTGGACCGACTTCGTCCTCGGCGAGAATAGACGAAGCGGGCATGCGGATCGCGATGAACTCGCCGTCCATCGAGATGCGGATGCCGGCTGCCTGAAGGCGGGCGGTGAAGGCCATGCTGGTGACCTGACTGCCCTGATCGGTGTTGAAGATCTCAGGCCCGCCGTAGCGCGCCAGGGCCTCCTGCCGCGCGTCCGTGCAGAAGCCCGCGTCCAGCGTGTTCGGCAGCCGCCAGGCCAGGACGAGGCGGTTCGCCCAGTCCATGATCGCCTCAAGCCTCATCAGACGGCCGGCCCGGCCGCGCCCGATCCGCACGCCCTCGCGGCACAGATGAAGCACCATCCGGCGCGCGCCGTAGAACGGAGACTTCAGGAACAGATCGTCGATCCGCCGCATCAGCGCCAGCGTCTCCGCGCTCTCCCCCGTCGGCTCGTCGTAGAGCGACGACCGCCCGATCGTCAGCAGACGGCACTGCCGGCTCAGGCTCAGCGCCGGATGGTCGCGCACCACCATCGCCCGCCTCCCGGACCGGATCAGTGACCGGACCCGCGCGACAAAAAATCCCGCGCCACGATCAACGCCCCGATCTTGGCGTGAAGATCGCGCACCTCGCTCTCATAGTCCCGGGTCCGCCGCTCGGCGCCCTTCGAGAACACCTCCGCCAGACCTTCGACCGCCTGGCGCTTCCAGGCGCCCATCTGGTTCGGATGGACCTGGTACTGCGAGGCGATCTCCTGAAGCCTTCGCTCGCCCCGAATCACTTCCAGCGCAATCTTCGCCTTCAGCTCCCCCGAAAACCGGCGTCGTTTGCTGCTCATCTGTATTCCTCCGTCAGACGGTGGGATACACCTTAGGGATTGTCTGAACAAGTCGGTTTTGGCACAATTGGTTTATTGGTGACGGAGTGGAGTGCGAGCCATGGAGCAAGCGACGTTTGCTGAGCTGGAGCACGACCTGAAGACGCGTCGGACGCGGCGCGAGGTCTTTCTCGAGACGATGGACGGGCTGGTTCCCTGGGAGCGGCTGGAGGCCCGCATCGAGCCGTTCTACCCGAAGGCCGGTCGCGGTCGGCGGCCTTATCCGCTGAGCGTGATGCTGCGGGTGCACTGCGTGCAGCTGTTCTACAATCTGAGCGACCCTGGGATGGAGGACCTGCTCTACGAGGTGAAGTCGGTACGGTGGTTTGTGGGGCTGCGCCTCTCGGGTGCGCTGCCTGACGAGACGACGATCCTGCATTTCCGCCACTTGCTGGAGACGCATGGTCTGGGCGAAACGCTGTTCGAGGAGATCAACGCACATCTGGCCTCTCTCGGACACCGCTTGAGCAAGGGGACGGTCGTGGACGCGAGTCTCATTGTCGCGCCGTCGTCGACGAAGAACCGCAAGGGCGAGCGGGACCCGGAGATGCATCAGACGAAGAAGGGCAATCAGTGGCATTTCGGGATGAAGGCGCACATCGGGGTGGATGCGCAGTCGGGCTTGACGCACAGCGTGGAGACGACGCCGGCGAACGTCTCGGATGTGGCGACGGCGCACGCGCTGTTGCACGGGGGCGAGGAGCAGGTGTGGGGTGACGCGGGCTATCAGGGGGTGGACAAGCGCGCGGAGAACCGGGACACGGACGTGGACTGGGAGGTGGCGCTGAAGCCCGGCAAGCGCCGGGGGCTGGACAAGGCGGGCCCGGAGGCGGCGGAGATGCGCAAGGCGTCGGTTCGGGCCAAGGTGGAGCATCCGTTCCTGTATGTGAAGCGCCACTTCGGCTACGCGAAGGTGCGCTATCGGGGGCTGGCGAAGAACACGCAACGTATCGCCGTGCTGCTCGGGCTCACCAATCTGCTCATCGCGGGGCGCGACGCCACCGCCTGACGTGGGGGGAGTCCGTCCGCAACCGCCGCAAGGCGGCGGGGACGGTCGGCTCGGGCATCAAAATCCCTAGATCTACCATACAATCCTGAATTCTATTCAATTTCAAGATATTATGAACGTTCGATGATTCGGTGTCATGCGGAGCACTCCCGAACCACGGTCCGGCCGCAAGCGAAGAAGATGTATCCAGTCCTGGTGTTACACAGCAACTTGCTGCAAGCATTTGCGATTGATACCAATATCGGTTCCGGATGATTGGTGGCAACCGCTTATGCACATGGCTCCGGTCGCGAGAGTTTGCCACCAGATGTTGAGGTTGAGGTTAGAGCGGGGGAGCGGGTAGAATGTTCCCGATACGTTCCTGCCGACGGAGCCCCCACATGAAACAGGTCCCCGACAGCCTCCTCGCCGTCCAGCACATGGTCCCGGACGATGACGCCTGCGCCGCCTGGCTACTCGCCCACAAGCTGCGCGCCAGCATGGTCGAGCCCGAGCGCAACCCGTTGTCGGGCCTGGTGGACATCGACGAGGCCAGCCGTCCATTCCGGACCAAAGACGATCCTCCCACCGGAGGGCAAGGACGCAGCCACGACGGCAAGATGCTCATCGTCGGCGCCATCAAACTCGGGGACGGAAACATCCCAGGCCGCCTGAGGCTGGCCGACATCTCCTCCTACGGCACCGCCGACCTCGGACACTTCGTCGAAACCGCCGCCGGTCCCGACGCCATCGCGAAAACCGACGGCTGGTCCGGCGACGCTGCGATCCCCGCCGATCGCCACAATGTCCATGTCGTCGGGAAGACCGCCGCTCACCTCGTCCTGCCGTGGATCCACCAAGTCTTCTCCAACCTCAAAGGATGGGCGCGAGGCGTCTACCACGGGCTGCGCCGCAAGCATCTGCAAGCCTATCTTGATGAATTCGTCTTTCGCTTCAACCGCCGCAAAACCCGCCACGATGCTTTCCGCTCACTCTTCCGCCTCGCCACCAATGCACAACCCCTTACCTACAGCATGTTGATCGAACTGGAACTATGTGCATAAGTGGTTAGTGGCATTACAGGCCGCAGGATCCTCCGGTTGTTGAACCCGCATAGTCAGTGGATTTCGAACAGGGATCCGTATCCTTCGAATTGATCGGTCTGTCCGGCAAGACGCAATCCGTGCCAGTAACTGACAGCGTTGATGGCGAGGACGGGTTTGCCACGTTTCTTCTCTTCGGCGGCGGCCTGCCTCATGAAATGGAGATTTGTGCCGAATTGGACCAGCACCTCGACCTCGGGGGAATCGATTTCGTCGAGGGCCGCGGTCAACTGGGTTCCGGTGACCCCGGCGATGGCGATGGGACTCGAGCATTTCAGGCCGATGAAATTCACGACGTCATAATCGAGGTCGGCAAAGAATTGACGAATATGCCGATCGGCGATCGGCATATAGGGCGAGAGGATGGCAATCCGTCTTTTGCCGAGACAGGATAGCGCTTCTGCCACCCCGAACGATCCTCCGGTCACCGGCACGCCGGTACGTTCTTCCAGTACCCGGCGCCGGGCTGCAGAGGCATCGTACCCGTCCCAGACGATCAATGATGACATGCCGACGATCAAGAGCCCGGGCGCTGCGGTCATGACCCGGTCGACGGCATCAAACAGGCCATCTTCGCTCCGGCGCACGAGTTGGTCAAAGTCCTGGTCCGACGTGATGGTCATGTTGGGGATACTGATTCGGGCAACATGTGTCGTGATGCCATCGCTGCGAAAGTCGTCGAAATCAGGCTGGACGATCGTGTTAGTGGACGGAACGACGGATCCGATCTTGAGCCGCCAGCCACGCTGGTCCGACATTGGCACCTCCATCAGAGTTCTGTCACCCGATCGGGTTTCCGATCAAGTTCGGAACAGATGCGGAGCGCGTCGTTCCTCGCGTTTTCGGGCGAATCGTACTCGACCTGTCCATGTGATGACACGAGTTGTTTGCCGTCGATCCAAATTGACCAAGGATAGCGAGCCATGTCGCCGTTCGCCCATCGCTCGATAAATATTTCCAGATGAACCGCCTGGGCGACCGTTGTCTTCACGTCCTGCATCGGTTCGATCCTCTTGGCTGATTGACGTTGCAGCCTGACCGGTGTCTTATTGTGCGCTGTCGGATCGTCAGCGTAAACGATTTACCATCGAGCTTCTTGCAAAATTGCCGGCCCGACCGGTTTTTTGCCTTGTCGAGGCTGATTTTGTTGTCGAGGGCCTGGGTTTCGGGCCACCCCGTGGTCTGTTGTGTTTCCACAATACCAAGATACCGAGGTGGTGATCCCGATGACCCTTGGCTCGACCCTATCCGATCTCTGGCACCGATTTCAAGGGGACCTTTTCCCTGCGTTGGCCGAGGCGGTCGGTCCTCTCCTCGAGACGCACAAGCGTTTCGTGACAGCTCTCGATCTCGTCAAGGTGGAGGACTTCGTCGATGAGGTGTGGACCGGTCCGGGTCGGCCCCGGGAGGATCGCCGGGCCTGGCCCGTGGCTTCATCGCCAAGGTGGTATGGGATCTGCCGACGACCCGCCACCTGATCGACAGGCTCAAGGTGGACCCGACGTTGCGCCGGCTGTGCGGCTGGTCGCGTGTCGCGAAGATCCCGAGTGAAGCGACGTTTTCGCGGGCGTTTGCCGAATTTTCGCAGTCCCGTCTTCCGGAGAGGATGCACGCGGCTCTGGTTGCAGAGACACTGGGCGATGCGCTCATCGGCCACGTGTCGAGGGACCCGACGGCCATCGAGGCCCGGGAGACGCCCGGCCCCGACGCCGAAGGCCAGGACGCCGAACCGCAAGCGCGGCCGGCCCCGCAAGGGCGAGGAGAGGACGAAGGAGCCTGGGCGTCTCGAACAGCAAGCGAACGGGATGGATCTCGATGAGAGGCTCGACGCGCTGCCGAAGGTCTGCGATCACGGGGCAAAGAAGAATGCCAAGGGGGTCCTGGAGGCTTGGCGCGGTGACAAGCTGCATATCGACACAGCAGACTGCGGGGTGCCGCTGAGTACCGTCCTCACCTCGGCATCCGTCCATGACAGCCAGGTCGCGATCCCGCTGGCGATGATGACCGCCGGGCGTGTGACCAATCTCTACGATCTCATGGACGCGGCCTATGATGCCAGGGAGATCTACCAGATGAGCGAACGGCTTGGCCATGTGCCGATCATCGATGTCAATCCGCGCCGGGACAAGGACCTCAAGGAGGAGCGAGACCGGGAGGCCCGGGCCCGGCGTGCAGCAGGCCATGTCGATCCCGAGACCGTGCGGTTCCGGATCCGGTCCGGTGTCGAGAGGACCAACACCCGCCACACTCATGATCGGTATCCTGGCCCTGGCGGCTGACCCGTTGATACGTCTCGCCGCCCCATAACGCGGCTCTGACAACGCATGCCGACCCTTCGCGGCCCTCTCGAAAAAAGTGGCCCGGAGAGGCGTGTCCCGATGTCCACAAAGGTCCCTGTTTGTTCTCATCATCTCTGATGAAACACCACGAATCCATGGATTCCGACATCCAAGTGCAGAGGTGACCGGGATCAACCGACCGATCCGGGCTCACCGGACCCTGGGGACAGGAATTTTGCAAGAGGTTCCATCAATTCAACATCGGCTTTAAACAGAAGCCATCATAGTGTTTTCAGTCCCGCGCCCCGGTACCATACGTCGTCCGATTTCGGGGATCATCGCGTTCCGCTGCTATTGTACACCTGCACGGCAAGCGTTTGGATTTTCTGCAACCCCGGTTCGGAGGCCGAAATGCAACAAGGGGTCGTGACAGGGCAGACGACGCGGGCCGCCGCCGTTCGAGTCCGTTTTCGGGATGGTTGCCGGCCTGCGGTCAACTTTGGGTCTCTTTTGCGAACTCCGGAAAATGGTGCCCCGGGATGCTCCGAACCAGCCCTCGAAACAGCGCAATTTCCGCACCATCCTGATTGGTGACCGTAACGTCGATCACGCCGCTGCGGCCCCGAAAGCTTCGTCCCGAACCGGCCGCTGTCAACCGGTCGCCAAGTCGACCGGAATTCAGATAGGTAATCGTCGCGGATTGCAAGACCATGTTTGTGTTGCAGTTGTTCGAGGCAATGGCACAGGCCGAATCGGCCAGTGTAAAGATGTACCCGCCATGACACAGATCGTGACCGTTGATCATGTCCGGCCGCACGGTCATCGATAATCTCACCTCGCCGGGCCCAACCCGGTCGATCATCATCCCCAACGCCGTTGTCGCGCGGTCTCTTTCCATAATCAGCCCGCCAATCCTTCTGGCGAGCACAATCGGGTCAATATCTGGCATCTCGACCTGTCACCTTCGAGTTTCTTGCAAAATTGCCGGCCCGACCGGTTTTTTGCCTTGTCGAGGCTGATTTTGTTGTCGAGGGCCTGGGTTTCGGGGCCACCCCGTGGTATGTTGTGTTTCCACAATAACAAGATACCGAGGAGGTGACCCCGATGACCCTTGGCTCGACCCTATCCGATCTCTGGCACCGCTTTCAAGGGGACCTTTTCCCTGCGTTGGCCGAGGCGGTCGGTCCTCTCCTCGAGACGCACAAGCGCTTCGTGACAGCTCTCGATCTCGTCAAGGTGGAGGGCTTCGTCGATGAGGTGTGGACCGGTCCGGGTCGGCCCCGGGAGGATCGCCGGGCGCTGGCCCGTGGCTTCATCGCCAAGGCGGTATGGGATCTGCCGACGACCCGCCACCTGATCGACAGGCTCAAGGTGGACCCGACGTTGCGCCGGCTGTGCGGCTGGTCGCGTGTCGCGGAAATCCCACGTGAAGCGACGTTTTCGCGGGCGTTCGCCGAATTTTCGCAGTCCCGTCTTCCGGAGAGGATGCACGCGGCTCTGGTTGCAGAGACACTGGGCGATGCGCTCATCGGCCACGTGTCGAGGGACTCGACAGCCATCGAGACCCGGGAGACGCCGGCCCCGACGCCGAAGGCCAGGACGCCGAACCGCAAGCGCGGCCGGCCCCGCAAGGGCGCGGAGAGGACGAAGGAGCCTGGGCGTCTCGAACGGCAAGCGAACGGGATGGATCTCGATGAGAGGCTCGACGCGCTGCCGAAGGTCTGCGATCACGGGGCAAAGAAGACTGCCAAGGGGGTCCTGGAGGCTTGGCGCGGTGACAAGCTGCATATCGACACAGCAGACTGCGGGGTGCCGCTGAGGACCGTCCTCACCTCGGCATCCGTCCATGACAGCCAGGTCGCGATCCCGCTGGCGATGATGACCGCCGGGCGTGTGACCAATCTCTACGATCTCATGGACGCGGCCTATGATGCCAGGGAGATCTCCCAGATGAGCGAACGGCTTGGCCATGTGCCGATCATCGATGTCAATCCGCGCCGGGACAAGGACTCAAGGAGGAGCGAGACCGGGAGGCCCGGGCCCGGCGTGCAATAGGCCATGTCGATCCCGAGACCGTGCGGGTCCGGATCCGGTCCGGTGTCGAGAGGACCAACGCCCGCCTCAAGGATGAGTGTGGCGGGCGCCATGTCCGCGTCCGTGGACATTCCAGGGTCACCTGCCATCTCATGGTCGACATCCTGGCCCTGGCGGCTGACCCGTTGATACGTCTCGCCGCCCCATAGCGCGTCGCCGTCCCATAGCGCGGCTCCGACAACGCATGCCGACCCTTCACGGCCCTCTCGAAGAG
The DNA here is from genome assembly GCA_963422445.2 of Thalassobaculaceae bacterium. Classification (GTDB taxonomy): domain Bacteria; phylum Pseudomonadota; class Alphaproteobacteria; order Thalassobaculales; family Thalassobaculaceae. The sequence goes on along the minus strand of OY729512.2, from coordinate 3,831,059 downwards.
AGGGGCCCGGAGAGGCGTGTCCCGATGTCCACAAAGGTCCCTGTTTGGTCTCATCATCTCTGATGAGACACCGCGAATCCATGGATTCCGACCTCCAGGTGCAGAGGTGACCGGGATCAACCGACCGATCCGGGCTCACCGGACCCTGGGGGCAGGAATTTTGCAAGAGGTTCTTCGGGCTTGAATAGCCCTAGGGATTGTCTGAACAAGTCGGCTCTGGCACAATTGGTTTTTTGGTGACGGAGTGGAATGCGAGCCATGGAGCAAGCGATGTCTGCGGAGCTGGAGCACGACCTGAAGAAGCGTCGGACGCGGCGCGAGGTCTTTCTCGAGAAGATGGACGGGCTGGTTCCCTGGGAGCGACTGGAGGCGCGCATCGAGCCGTTCTACCCGAAGGCCGGGCGCGGTCGGCGGCCCTATCCGCTGAGGGTGATGCTGCGGGTGCACTGCGTGCAGCTGTTCTACACTCTGAGCGACCCTGGGATGGAGGACCTGCTCTACGAGGTGGAGTCGGTACGGCGGTTTGTGGGGTTGCGCCTCTCGGGTGCGCTGCCTGACGAGACGACGATCCTGCATTTCCGCCACTTGCTGGAGACGCACGGTCTGGGCGAGACGCTGTTCGAGGAGATCAACGCACATCTGGCCTCTCTCGGACACCGCTTGAGCAAGGGGACGATCGTGGACGCGAGTCTCATTGCCGCGCCGTCGTCGACGAAGAACCGCAAGGGCGAGCGGGACCCGGAGATGCATCAGACGAAGAAGGGCAATCAGTGGCATTTCGGGATGAAGGCGCACATCGGGGTGGATGCGCAGTCGGGCTTGACGCACAGCGTGGAGACGACGCCGGCGAATGTCTCGGATGTGGCGACGGCGCACGCGCTGTTGCACGGGGGCGAGGAGCAGGTGTGGGGTGACGCGGGCTATCAGGGGGTGGACAAGCGCGCGGAGAACCGGGACACGGACGTGGACTGGGAGGTGGCGCTGAAGCCCGGCAAGCGCCGGGGGCTGGACAAGGCGGGCCCGGAGGCGGCGGCGGAGAGGCGCAAGGCGTCGGTTCGGGCCAGGGTGGAACATCCGTTCCTGTATGTGAAGCGCCACTTCGGCTACGCGAAGGTGCGCTATCGGGGGCTGGCGAAGAACACGCAACGCATCGCCGTGCTGCTCGGGTTCACCAATCTGCTCATCGCGGGGCGCGACGCCACCGCCTGACGTGGGGGGAGTCCGTCCGCAACCGCCGCAAGGCGGCGGGGACGGTCGGCTCGGGCATCAAAATCCCCATTTCCTGGCACGACAACACGTCCCCGATGGGCTCTGGCGTTTCATCCACGGGCCACGACACCCGTATACCCGAAAAACCGACTTGTTCAGACATTCCCTAGACCGAAATGGCTGCCGAAGCCGATGGCGAGCGGCCCGGCGATCGGTTGCCGAAAGCTGACGCGCAGAAGAGCGCCGGCCGCATCGGGTTGCTTCTCGCCGCCGCGGGAGCGGAATCGGTGGAAATGGAGAGCACGGCGCTCGGTTCCGCCGACAGCAATACCCTTAATCACCTCGACCTCCACTCCATCCGAATCTAGGCCGCGGCGCCTTAGCAGGCGGAGAACCTCACCCGGGTAGCCAGATGCCTTAAGGTGCCCAGCGGCCAGAAACGGGGTCATGCTTCGCCACTTGCTAGCTACTCCGAAGATCCGCGCGCTCCCGGCAAAGTCGGCTGGACGGCCGAAGCCCTCCAGCGCGAGCCGCCATTCTGTCACGGTCGCGGGATCGGCTTCATCCGCGCTCGGTCGCTGCCTGTTTGCGAGCCAAAGACGAGTGATCCTGTCGAAGCGTGCCCGGACTTCATCGTTGATACCACTCTCGATGTAGACTGAGATGTGGTCAATCCAGCCGTCAGAATCCGCGTCCTCGGGTAGCCAGCAGAAGGCATGGGGATGCGCGGGGTCCGCGAGGGGGCGACCATTGGCGTCCCGCCCCGAGATCTGCCAGGGCGCGCTCGGGATCGAGCGGCCAGTCGCCTCGTCCTTCCTCCAGCCGAATTGGGCGAGCGCGGCGCGGCGCATGATCTCTCCGAGCTTCACTGCATCTTCAATACGGGGAAGGGGCGTCCAGCTACCAGAAACCGGGCGACGGTCGGGAGGTCTTCGCTCCGGATGAGGCGGCGACGCCCGACGAAGGCCCGGGGAACGACCCCCGGGCTCACGTCCGCGGAGCACACATAGACGACTTCGCGCGCCGCCGGTGGACGGCTCCACCCCCGATCCTGATAGTCCGCAGTATCGAGCGCCAGCGCATCGACGAGCCGCGCAGGCAGGGTATCTGCACCGGTCCCCTTGCTCCGAAACGCTGCGCCGGCTGTTTCCTGCTTGACATTCGCGATCAGACGCTCTCGTTCAGCCGCATACGCCGCGGGCGAGCGCGGCGCGAGCACACGCACCGGAGTTCCGGCTCCCCCGGCTCCCACGATCTGACAGTTTGCCTCACCGTTCCAGTCATTAAGCGCCCGACACTCCGTCCAGCTCTCCGCGCGACCGAGATATCCGACTGACTCGGCGAGGTCGGACGCCAACTCGAACAGATCCCCGTTCAGGGTCACGTCGGGCCACGCCGCGACAATCTCCGCCCCATCCGGCAGATGAACGAACCCATCGAAGACGAGTGTCGTCCTCTCTCTCCCCTTGTTCAGCTTTCCTTGGGGCATGTAGTGGCGGGTGTGGGCGTGGATCGCACCTTCGGGCAAGTGGTAGTCAGGAGGTATCTCGGCGAGCGCGTCGACCAAGGCGGCAAGATCGCCCTCCGACCAACGCTTATTATCGCCCTTGCGCCACCAGGCGGCGATAAGCGCACGCAACAGCCGCCAAGGCTCCGGCGGCCACGCGACATCCGCCTCGTTGACGTTGCGGCCCCACGGCGTCGCGTGGTAGCGACCAGCTGGAAAGCGGAAGGTGAGGGCAAACATCCCCCTACTTCCGATAGGTGACGGTCAACTCGCGGGTCTCCCCGAAGAGTCCCTGTGCTCTGACGGCTTTGATGAGAGTAGGAAGAGCGGATTCGAGGTCGCCAAGATCCGGAAGGTCGAAGTGCTCGGGACGCGTGACTGCGATCTCACAAACATCAAGATCACACGCAGTGCGAAGCCGTAAGCCCTCGACGAAGAAGCGCCGAATCTTCAACAGAGCCATCGCGATAAGCAGCCGTTCGACGTCATCGCCCAATCCGAACGCCCGAATCTGGCGTAGATCAAGGTTGAAGAAGGCCATGATCCGCTCTGCGACCCACTCGTCACGTGCGAAGGGGACGTTGCCGAAGCCCTTGGTCGTATCCCCACTGGGGTTGACGCTGTCATTCTTGACGCCGCCGCTCGCTGCTACCCTTGCATTCGTGGCCTCAATGAAGGCCGAGAGCGATCTCGGAAGGCGCAACCGGCCTCCGGCGAGTTCCTTCTTGGCAAGAAAGACGCCATGAAGTAGGGCGTTGAAGTCGTTCTCCAACAGCACCCGCGCGAGCTCTTGCAGATCGACGAGATCGACCTCCATCGCCGCAAGGCGTTGTTTCAGCATCTCCATGAACGACCTGTCCTTGCCTTGCAGGATGTACGGCGAGTTGATCCGATGCGCTTCGAGCAGCGAGTTTGTGAGCGGCTTGCCCTTCTCATCCACCACCTTCACGACCGGAAGCCCCTTGAGGGGTGCGACCCAGTCGTTGGCGCTCACGTCCCAGCACACCGCTTCCAGGCGATTCGCCATCGACTGTGCACTCTCGACGAGTACGATCCGCCCTTGCCCATCCGGCGATTCGTAGATGGCGTGGCCGAGATTGGGGAACCCGGTGGGCTGGAATCGGCTGCCCTGAACGGGTTTCAGCGTCGCTTCGATGAGCAGGCGCGGCTCGCCGTCGAGTCGGGTAAGGTCAAGCGGCATCGGTCATTTCCTCTGTTTGAAAGTCGTCGTCGGCCATCACACTCGGCCAGGTGCGCGCGAGCAGCACCTTCAGGTCACGTTCTCCGATCGGAATCAGAAGTGAAGCAGCCAGACGGTCCGCCCGAACGCCAGCGCCGATCCGACTGGTTCCGCGGCCGTGCGATTCCGACGGATCGAAAGGCGAGGCAAGGCCAGACGCACGACCACGGATCAGGGCCGCACGGACCGCCTTGTCGGTCGCTCGCCCATCTTGACTCGCGCCGCCAGCGCGCAGACGAACCAGCAGCCCGGGCGGCGACGGCAGACAGGCCGTACCGTCAAGCGCTCCCGCGCAGCGAAGGGCCGCATCCGTCGAGAACAGCGGCTTCAAGACGGAATAGGCGAAGGGCGGCTCTGCGGCGGGTACGCCGTCGCTCGGTATCCGTTTCCTCAACCGTACCGGGGTAGCCCAGACGAGACCGGCAAGCAACGCGGCGCATCTTGCGTCGTCGAAATCACCTTTGAGAAACGCAGCCACATCTGCGGCGCATGCGAACACGGCACCCGCGAGCGGCTTGTCCGGTAACCCCTGCATCGACGCCTCGACCATCCGCCGATCCAGGACCGCGATCATGTTCGAGACTAGGCTTCCGGCACCCCAGACCACCGTGGGCGGCGTTTCGATCACCCATGAACGGAATCTGCGGAGATCAGTTCCATTGAAAAAGTACCCTTCATCGATCGGCGCGAAGTGAGCGGCCATCGGCAGGTTGGGCATGACAGGAAAACGAGAGGTTTCTTCCGGCGACTCATCGTGCGAGATAGATGCCGTGTCCGTCGCTAAGAGCCTGACCTAAAATTGGTTGGGTGGTCTTGCATGGTGTATCTTGGTGGGTGAACACTCACACCATGGGGGCACATCATGCCTTGGGACGAGACCACCCGGAAGCAGTATAGCCGTAAGACGGAGCGTTACGAAAGCGATCTGACCGATGCCGCGTGGGTCTTGCTGGACCCGCTTCTTCCATCGTCGCGCCGGCTTGGTCGTCCCCGTCAGGTGGATCTGCGCGACGTGGTGAACGCGATCGTCTACAGGCTCTGGACAGGGTGTCGTTGGCGGGCATGACCGAAGGATTTTCCGATGTTTACAACGGTTCAGACCTATTTCTACGCGTGGTCCCGGTCGGGGGTTCTGGAGCAGGTTTGCGCCCGTTTTACGACGCTCGAGCGGCTCCGGTCGGGGCGTAGTGCGGACCCGAGCGCGGCCATCATCGACAGTCAGAGCGTGCCGACGGTCGAGGCGGGCAGCGAGGAATGCGGCGACGATGCCGGCAAGACGATCAAAGGCCGCAAGCGTCACCTTGCCGTCGACGTCGACGGCAACATGCTTGCCGCCCAGGTCCATCCGGCGCATATCCAGGACCGGGATGGCGCACGTCCCTTGTTGCTGGCGTTGCAGGCCGGTCAGAACACGGTGCAGATCGTGTGTGCCGACGGCGCCTATGGCGGCGACAAGCTGGCAAGCGCGCTCAAGGAAGCGAATGGCCCGATCACTGTGGAGGTCATCGGGAAACCCAAGGATACCAAGGGGTTTGTCGTTATTTCCCGGCGCTGGGTGGTCGAACGTAGCTTCGGATGGCTGCGCCGCTGTCGGCGCCTCTCCAGAGACTTCGAGCGATCCATCGCCAGCGCCCTCGCTTGGCTCCTGCTGGCTCTAAGCCGTGTTCTCATGCGCCGCCTCGGACGCATGCAGGTCACTGTCACGAATTGATATCATTATGATTCAAACACTAACCAATTTTAGGTCAGACACTAAGACCTCATCCGCAGACGCCGGTTCGGGCCGGCCGGAGGACGCCTGCGGTGGGAGTCCGAGGCTGGCCAGGGCGGCCGCGATCCGGAACTCAGGCGTTCCGTCGTCCGCCTGCAGGACCCATTCCCGTGACAATCTCGGTGGAGGATTCAGCTTCTCGCGGGCCTTTCGATTCGTCGTCAGCCAATCAACGAAGCCGCCAATCGCCATCAGTGCGTTGCGGGTTCCCTCGGACGCTCGGGAAGCATCCGTCATCTGGAACAGCGAATCTTCCAGCCGGCGCGTTACATGTCGGGCTCGACTTGGAGCTGCCTTCCTATTTCCGGTCAGGCACTGTGCCCGCCCCAGCCAGTTGCCAGCTTCCAGATCGACGATTAGGTCTCAACGTGGACAGTCGGGCGTGGCAATTCGGCCGAGAGGAGTCGCCTGATACGGCATCCTGCTGTCGGGTTGAATGATGGAATAGCGCTCGAAGCCGCTGATTCCCCGGGCGAGTCCGATCTGTACGACGGAGCGGGCAGCATCCAGGCCGGTTCGCGCGGTACGGCCTCCCAAGGTGAACCTGCCTTCCGAGAAGACGGCCGCGATCTCGACGAACGTGGCGGGTTTCTTCCACAGTGGCACCCAGATTTCACCGCGAGGACGATTCGGGTCTTCAGACGAAAAGTTCCCGGCAGCAGCTCCAATGGGTTTGAAGGTGAACGGGAAGGAGGCTCGGCTACCGCTCGCCGCCCCCAGCTTCGAGTCAGGGCGCCTGCGAATACAATGGTTCCCTCCATCGTCAGCACAACATCCCACGGGTTCAAAGGATTCAAGCCCTCGTATCCGGTCGTTGCGTTGCTTCCACCCTGACCGGGACTGAACTGGCCCATCGTTCCGCAGGTGCCAAGGCGGCCCCCGCCGAGGAGAGCACCCTCAAGCGATGACGTTCCGAGTTCCGTAGCGAAGCCGCTGTCAACATCGAACAGACGGGCCAATTCGTCCGCGAAGTTGACACCGAAATCGCGACTGCCGTCGTTCCCGCCGGACCCGAGTAATACCAAAGCCATGAATGATTGGCTCGTCGGGCAAGGTATTGTGTTTGCGTGATATTTGTTCCCCTTTATGTTGTGATGTGGGGTTTTTCGGAGGTCTTTCGGAGATGAGCGATGACGGTTCCCGTAACGCGTCTTGATCACCCGGCAGGAGAGTTGCGCGCTGCGGCGAGGCGCTGCGGGAACGAGCGGCAGGCGCGTCGTCTTCGTGCGATAGCGATGATCCTGGACGGGCACAGCCGGGAGGAAGCGGCGCGCTCGCAGGGGATGGACCGTCAGACCCTGCGGGACTGGGTGCACCGCTACAACGAAGCCGGTTCTGCGGGTTTGCGCGACCGTCCCGGTTCGGGACGGAAGGTCATGCTCGACGAGGAGCAGATGAAGATCGTCACGGGCTGGCTGGAAGCGGGTCCGGAGCCGGAGGCCGATGGGGTGGTTCGGTGGCGGGTGAAGGACATCGCGGGCAAGATCGAAGCCCATTTCGGAGTGAAGTATTCGCGGGAAGGAGCCCGCCGCCTGCTCCGGCGTCTTGGCTTCCGTCATCTGTCGCCGCGCCCGCGTCACCCCAAGACGGAGACGCGGAAACAGGAGGCGTTTCGCAGCGACTTTCAGACGCTTGTCGAGGAAGCCGTGGGACCGGAACGAGCCGAACGGCCGCTCGAGATCTGGTTTCAGGACGAGGCTCGGATCGGCCAGAAAGGCATGCTGTCACGGGTCTGGGCGCGCAAGGGCCAGCGTCCCCGGATCGTGCGCGATCATCGCTACGGCTACGTCTATCTGTTCGGCGCCGTCAACGCGGCGAGCAAGCAAGCCGTGGGCCATGTCGCCGACCGGGCCAACACGGTCTCCATGAACGAGCACCTCGAGCGGATCGGCGCCGCCGTGCTTCCGGGCCACCACGGAGTGGTGGTTCTCGACGGTGCCGGCTGGCACAAGAGCAAGGAACTCGCGATCCCCGAGAACCTGACCCTCGTCCTGCTCCCGCCCTACAGCCCGGAACTCAACCCGATGGAGAACGTCATCCAGTTCCTCAAACAGAACTGCTTCGCCAACCGGCTCTTCGACGACACCGACGCGCTCCGCAAGACCTGCGAGCAGGCTTGGGACTGGCTTTGCAAATCCCCCAAGCGCATCGCCTCCATCGGCCATCGAGACTGGGCCGTCAGCCCAAACCCCATACGCGTCAGTCAATAGTGGGTTTGGTATAAGGGCATCGGAATTTCATCGGCCGATAAGGACATAGCAGGCGTCGATATATGAGACATGATCCGGTTCCGTCGCCGATCGGAGGGCGAGAAGCAGCACCCGCTTGGACTGCTTCTCCTTCTTCTCCGCATTCTTCCTTTCCTCGTCTCGGCACTTGCGCTCCTCTCCCTTCAACGTCTTCAGTTCATTCTTGAGCGCCTTGACCTTCGCACGAAAGCAGTTGAGTCTGGCAAGCTCATCGTTCCGGCGCGAGCGTTCGATGGTCTGCCGTATGTACGTGAAACGACGGGCCGGGCTGGCTACAAATCTGCGCATGAGATCGGCGCCAGTGCGCGGCGAGCTCTCCTGCTCCTCCCCCTCGAGAAAGCCGGCACGGCCATTCCACGGAGCGATGATCGGGCTCGGTGCGTAATCCTCCAGAAAGAAGCGAATCACCTCGTCGCGAGTGATCGTCGTTCCGAGATGAAAGCGCTCGTTCTCCCACCAGCCCCGCGCGCGCGGGTCGACGTGTCAATCCGCGGCTGCGCCAGCGCAGTTTCGACCACCAGCCCCGCGCGCGCGGGTCGACGGGCGAGTTCACCGATCTGGTCGAGGCCGGCATCCCACCAGCCCCGCGCGCGCGGGTCGACGGTGGATGGAAGACGTAATGCCTGATGATACCACCCACCAGCCCCGCGCGCGCGGGTCGACGGCTTGGCCACTGAAGTTATTGGTCGATGACGAGAGCAGGCGCAGAACCCCAAGCGCCTTCAAGTAGGACGCCAGTGGCGTGGGGGCGCACCCGTCGAGCACCACCGGCTCATGCGTCGCCATTACTGCCCTCCCGCTCTTTCGCCGACGCCCGCCAGTCGGCCAGCCGGACGATGGTCTCCATCCAGGCAAACCTATAAAGGGCCGAACCGTTCCAACAGATCGCGCGTGCGCTCCGTCCAGCTCTCTCGCGTTGCTTCGTCCCACCCGAGTTCCATGATCGACAGGGTGAGGGATCCGCCCGCCCAGCGTTCGCCAGCGCCTAGATAGTGTCGTCATGAGTGATGTTCATCTGTCCTATCTGTCGAACTCACTCGATGGTTCCTGGAGGCGATTCATGGGAATGGCTCATCGGCGTCACGACATGTCGGACAGGGTCTGGCTGTTGTTGGAGCCTCATCTGCCTGGCCGAGCGGGAAGTTGGGTGGAGTGGCACAGGATAATCAACGGTTCATTAATGCGATCTTCTGGATTCTGCGTACCGGCGCTCCCTGGCGTGATGTGCCGCCAGACTATGGAGACTGGAAAAATACCCATCGTCGGTTCTGTCGCTGGCGGGACAAGGGGCTCTGGGGGGCGTTGCTGGAGCCTCTGGTGGATGAGCCGGACGATGAGTGGCTGATGATTGACGCCAGTCATCTCAAGGTCCATCCCCATGCGAGCGGTGCGGTCGGCGGCAATCAGGCGATGGATCGCACAAAAGGGGGCTGAACACGACGCTGCACCTGGCTGTGGACGCGCATGGGATGCCGGTGCGGGTGTTGGTGACCGAGGGGACGGCAGCAGATTGCAGTCAAGCGGTCGAGCTGATTGAAGGGATAGATGCCGAGTATTTGTTGGTGGACAAGGCCTATGACACGACTGCCATCCTGTCTTATTGTGAGGAGCATGAAGTCATTCCAGTGGTTCCGCCGAAGCGCAACCGCAAGCACCCCAGAGCGTATGATGTCCATCTCTACCGGCACCGGCATTTGGTGGAGAACGCCTTTCTGTGGCTCAAGCGTTGGCGTGGGATTGCCACGCGATACGCCAAGAATACCGCATCGTTCCTCGCCGCGGTGCAGATTCGGTGTCTGGCGCTCTGGGCTGGTATTTCGTGACGACACTATCTAGCGTGCTCGGACCGGAGCCCGTTCGGGATCGTCGTCTCGTCGAACTCCGGGGTCCGGCGATATGCGGCAAGCCCGTCGGGCCACTCCATCCGGTGGCAGTTCACGCATTCGAGCTCAGTGCCCAGCATTGCCTCGCGCCCGGCGTCGCTCACGACCCACGATCGGTTCACGAAAGGCGGCCGGTGGCGCACGTGCTGGCCATGACCGCATCCGAGATCCGCGACCCAGTCGCCAACCTTGTCGAGATGAAAGCCGGTGATCGCGCGTTTCACGGCGTCACGGCATCCGCGCCCGTCCGCGCGTTCTCTGCGGCATTCAGGACAGGAATCCGTCGGGGAAGACCATCGCGATACCGATGACCACGATCACCGGCACCGCGACGCTCGCGGTGACCGGTCCGGTCCCGCCGACACCACGAAACAGGTAGAAATACCCAATCTCCGCGAGCCCGATGCACAAGCCCGCGCCTGCCGCCCATGCGTACGCTGTCGCGGACAGCTTCAGCACATGACCGCTGCGGGCAAGCAGCAGCAACGCGACCGTACCGGACGCGGCGAGGGCGGCGCGCTGCAAACAGATCGTCGCGAGCACCGTCGACGTTGCGGGTTCCGGAACGTAATTGCTCGACATCTTGACGAGCCGATTGTATCCGGCGTAGATCACGGTGATCGCGAGCAGCAGCAGGATTTCCGTCCACATTTCTGAAATCTCCTCAATCCGGCGCAGCGCGAGCCGGGTCCTGCTGGATACCCGCATCCGCAGGTATGACGGCCACGCACCGCCAGACACCGCTCCGGATCATCACGACGACGCCTCTCCGGATACAGTATCTGAACGATGTGAGAGCGGCGATGGATGCCGGCAACGAACGGATGCCCCCGTCCAGCATTCGTCCCGCGCGCCGCTCCGTCACCCGAGGCACAGCATCGATCACCGCCTCGTCCGACGGACTCAGGTCGTAGCCCAGGAAATGGATGGTCACCATGAGTACCGCTTCGCCCTCATCCGACCCACCGTCGTCGTGGACAACAGGAGATCTACAGCGACATCCGCTTGAAGATACGTTCGGGGATGGCGCGTATGACGGACATGATCGGGCGCCAGACGCGGCGCACGTACACCACGTCGCGATGCTGACGGACCGCCTTAACGACCACCGCGGACACCTCATCGGGCGTGGCGGTCAGCCGCGCCGGCAGGTCCATTCCGTCGGTCATGCGGGTGCGAACGAAGCCCGGCTTGACCGTCACCACATGGATGCCGGAGCGGGCCAGCCGGTTGCGCAGCCCGGACAGGAACGCGGTGAGCCCCGCCTTGGCCGAACCGTAGACGTAGTTCCCGGCGCGCCCGCGTTCGCCCGCCACCGAGCTGACGCCGACCAGGACGCCGCTGCCGCGCTGCTCGAAGCGCTCGGCCAGCGCCCCCATCAGCAGCGCGGGACCGACATAGTTGGTGCGCATCACCCGCTCCGCCGCCACGCCGTCCCGCTGGCTCTCCGCCTGGTCGCCGAGCAGTCCGACGACGCACACCGCCACATCGGGCAAGGGGTCGAGCGTATCAAGCAACGAGGCGCCGCCGCCGTCCCGGAGCGCGTCCCAGCAATGCGATGTCACTGCGGCGCCGGTGCGTACCCGGAGGTCCTGCACTTGCCGCACGAGCCGGGTGGGATCGCGTCCCGCAAGCTGCAACGCCCAATGGCCCTCCGCCAGCCTGCGCGCGATCGTATGGCCGATATCCGACGTGGCGCCGATCACCAGCGCCGTCTCGCACCTGTCGGTCATGGCGCAACCTCCCCATCGCCCAACTGTTCGGTGATGTCGAAGCTGCCTTCCCAGATCCGTCCCCCGCCGGTGTACTGCCCGGTGCGGATGGCGGCGATGGGGTACTCCGGCAGATGCCGGACGGCGAAGCATGTTCCCTCGACTTCCCGACCGATGCTTCGAAATCTGAAATCGAGATTGTCGAATTGGAACTGCCTGCGGCGATCGGGCAGGTCGTTGCGGTCCATCGGGAACACATGCACGAAGAAGGGCGTCTCGACATCTGTCGGATAGCGGCACGACTGCTTTTCGTAGACGAGCGCTTTCCCGGTGAAATAGACGTCGAAGTTCGAGCGGATCACCGGTTCGAGTCCGGGCGGTCGTAACCTTGGCGCATATTCCTTTCGCGTACGCAGGTCGTGGTCGTCAAAACGCTGGAGCACCCACTGTTCGTCCGGGGCATCGAAGGGCATCCAAAGATGCGGGCCGATCTTCACGGCGTAGCGCGCGCGGGCGAGTGCTGCGGATGCGCTGGACTCGGGAGGACGTATGATGAAGTTGACTCCGCGCTCTTCGAGGTATCCAGGCGGTGGCCAACGATCATGGGCGATGATGCGCTCGCGATTGGGTCGGGTGACCGGGTTGCGGGCCACCGTTGCATCGGTCAGGCCAAATCTGTCGATCACTTTCAGATCCGGGAGATAATAGAACCGGATGCCGAGCACACTGTCGGACATCAGCGCGTCCTCGGGGATCACGCCTCGCCGCATGTTCTCGTAGGGTTTCCACTTTCGTAGTAGCTGGTTGGCGAGCTCGCGGTGCTCCGTGAAGGGGGTGGCGACGAGCTGTGGGGCAGCGAGGCGACGCAGGTCGTTGGAGATGGCGACCAGCATCGGCATTGCGGGCACGGCAAGCAGCCACCCCGCATTGTCGTCGTCGAGTTCTATATGCAGCCTGACGATATGCTCGCGAATCCCGGCACCCGCGAACAGCAGCGCACCCTGGATTGCGTTGGCGTAGAACAGCACCGGGACGAAGAGAGCGATCGCGAAGGTTCGCGCGCCCATCCGGCCCAACGCAGAAGGCAGCCAACGCCGGGCGGCAAGGCGCGAACCGAGATGGACAATGCCCAGGGCGGCGGGAACGGCCAGCAGCGGCCAGTAGAAGTCCAGCGGCCGGTATTCGAAGTGGTCGCCGCCGATCCGCATCACATAGACCGCGTGGACGCCGACCAGGAGTAGCACCAGTGCGAACGTTCCGTCGCGGCGCGATCGCCAGCGATGACGCATGGCGACGGCGGCCAGGGGGAGCAGCAGGTATAGGCCGGTCTCCAACGCCGCTGCCCACAGGTAGCGGAACCCGGACTCGTACCAGGGTCGCACGTGCTTGGCGTAGTAGGTGTTGGGCAGCCACTCGCCATAGTAGCCATAGCGGAACAGGTAGTGGGCGGCAACCAGCGCTGCGAAGGGCGCCGCCAGCCACGCCAGGCGTCGCCAATCCGGCCGGAGGCGTCCGGGCGCGTCCACCATCAACTGAACAACGAACCAGCCGATGCACAGAGCGCCGATCAACAGCCCTTCGGGCCGAGTGTAGGCAGCCAGCGCCAGGTTCAGTGAAGCTACCGCCAAACCCCGACGACGGTGGCGATAGAGGCTCAGGAGAACCACGGCCAGGACGGTGAAGAAGGTGAACTGCCGCGTCTCCAGTCCGCCGCCGGAGGTCCACACCGCGAAGGTTGCGCTGGAGCACAGCAAACCGAGGGCCATCCACGCGACCAGACCACGATGGCACACCCCCGGCAGGCGCATGACCCACCACAGCATCACCGCGATAGTCCCGGCGGTGCAGACGACAGACAGCCACGTTGCCGCCTGTTCCGGCGGGATGCCCGACAGTCTCCATATCGCCGCCAACTCCAGCACCCACAGGAAGTTGGTGTAGCCCTCGACGTACTCGCCGGGATTGAAGACCAAGCCGTGGCCTTCCAGCAGGTTACGGACGTAGCGGAAGCTGATGAAGGCGTCATCGCACAGGAACCATGCGACAGCGGAGAGCCATCCAAGCAGAACCAGCCATGGCAGGCAGAGTGAGATCAGGAATACGGGCGACCTTTGCAGTGCGGTCAACCGCCCCGTCATCGTGTTATCAATGCGATGTATCAAGGTGATATTCGCCCTGCCAAACGCGCCCCGCAGCCGTGTACTGCCCGGTGCGGATGGCGGCAATGGCGTAGTCCGGCGCATCGCGCACCGCCATGCACTTGCCGTCAAAGGCGATGCCCTGGTCGTTGAAGTCGAAGTCCAGATTGTCGTAGCCATACGGCCAGCGCCACACGGATAAATCAAACCGGCGAGCAGGTATGACGTGCAGGAAGAAGGGCGCCTCGGTGTCCGCCGCCTTACACTGCTCCTTGACGTAGTACAGGCGCCCCTGGTGCCGATACAGATCCCACTCCGACTGGATCAGTGCCTCCCCGGCCACCACCGCCGCATACTCCGCCGCGAGAACGACCGGCGGATGGCGGCCATCCCATGCGCGCCCCGCAGCCGTGTACTGGCCGGTACGGATGCCGGCGATGGCGTAGTCCGGCGCATCGCGCACCGCCATGCACTTGCCGTCAAAGACGATGCCCTGGTCGTTGAAGTCGAAATCCAGATTGTCGTAGCCATGCAGCCAGCGCCGCAGCCGGTCGGCTGGCGTGATATGCAGGAAGAAGGGCGCCTCGGTGTCCGCCGCCTTACACTGCTCCTTGACGTAGTACAGGCGCTCCTGGTGCCGATACAGATCCCACTCCGACTGGATCAGTGCCTCCCCGGCCACCACCGCCGCATACTCCGCCGCGAGAACGACCGGCGGATGGCGGCCATCCCATGCGCGCCCCGCAGCCGTGTACTGGCCGGTACGGATGCCGGCGATGGCGTAGTCCGGCGCATCGCGCACCGCCATGCACTTGCCGTCAAAGACGATGCCCTGGTCGTTGAAGTCGAAATCCAGATTGTCGTAGCCATGCAGCCAGCGCCGCAGCCGGTCGGCTGGCGTGATATGCAGGAAGAAGGGCGCCTCGGTGTCCGCCGCCTTACACTGCTCCTTGACGTAGTACAGGCGCTCCTGGTGCCGATACAGATCCCACTCCGACTGGATCAGTGCCTCCCCGGCCACCACCGCCGCATACTCCGCCGCGAGAACGACCGGCGGATGGCGGCCATCCCATGCGCGCCCCGCAGCCGTGTACTGGCCGGTACGGATGCCGGCGATGGCGTAGTCCGGCGCATCGCGCACCGCCATGCACTTGCCGTCAAAGACGATGCCCTGGTCGTTGAAGTCGAAATCCAGATTGTCGTAGCCATGCAGCCAGCGCCGCAGCCGGTCGGCTGGCGTGATATGCAGGAAGAAGGGCGCCTCGGTGTCCGCCGCCTTACACTGCTCCTTGACGTAGTACAGGCGCTCCTGGTGCCGATACAGATCCCACTCCGACTGGATCAGTGCCTCCCCGGCCACCACCGCCGCATACTCCGCCGCGAGAACGACCGACGGATGGCGGCCCTGCCAAACGCGCCCCGCAGCCGTGTACTGGCCGGTACGGATGCCGGCGATGGCGTAGTCCGGCGCATCGCGCACCGCCATGCACTTGCCGTCAAAGGCGATACCCTGGTCGTTGAAGTCGAAGTCCAGATTGTCGTAGCCATACGGCCAGCGCCACACGGATAAATCAAACCGGCGAGCAGGTATGACGTGCAGGAAGAAGGGCGCCTCGGTGTCCGCCGCCTTACACTGCTCCTTGACGTAGTACAGGCGCTCCTGGTGCCGATACAGATCCCACTCCGACTGGATCAGTGCCTCCCCGGCCACCACCGCCGTATACTCCGCCGCGAGAACGACCGGCGGATGGCGGCCATCCCATGCGCGCCCCGCAGCCGTGTACTGGCCGGTACGGATGCCGGCGATGGCGTAGTCCGGCGCATCGCGCACCGCCATGCACTTGCCGTCAAAGGCGATGCCCTGGTCGTTGAAGTCGAAGTCCAGATTGTCGTTGCCATACGGCCAGCGCCACACGGATAAATCAAACCGGCGAGCAGGTATGACGTGCAGGAAGAAGGGCGCCTCGGTGTCCGCCGCCTCGCACTGCTCCTTGACGTAGAGGAGACTGTCGTCGACAAGATACACGTCATAATTCGAGCGGATGACCGGTTGGCGATCCTTGATCAGCTCCGCCAGGTAATCGCTCGCTGTCATTGACTGAGGCCGCATCGGGGCATCTGGGTTTTGGGGCAACACGGCGGCGGTTACGCATAACCCGGTTTGCGCAATCCTCCACCGCCGCGAGGGGCCGATGAACGCCTTGCCTTTCGACCCATTCCAGGACCACACGATCTCCTCGTCCGATGGGCATTTCCTGGCGAACGCCTGCACTGTCCGGCCGTTCACGATAAGCCCGGCATCACCCGACCGGTAGTCGAAGTGAGGCTCCATTTTTTCCCAGAACCAGGCAGCGGCGTCAAAATCGCCCAGTGGCGCGGCGGACCAGACTCGAAACGATACCTCCTTCTTGTTCTTCGTGCGGGCATCTGTAATTAACGCGCTCTCATATATCGACGCATCGATCTTCTTATCGATAGGCTCTATGTTGGCGAAGTGCGTGATGCCGAACTTTTCGAACGGCGATTCAGCGTTTGCATGTTTGTTTTTGTATGTCCATCCTGTTTTCCGACCCGCGTCACGGTACCCGTGCAGATATTCGTACGAGTTGACCAGACCATCGAGATTCACCACCGGAAAGCGCGAGAAGTAGCCGATGACGCCGGCGTCCCACGACCCGACCACGCTGCCTTCGGGAAGGATGTGGTTCATCGCCTGCGCGCTTAAGTAGGAGAATAACTTCCAGCTGTTCGGGTTGGCGTGGTCTACGTACCGGAACGGATAGGTGAAGTCTGCCCTGATGAACAGGATGGCTATGCCGACGCCGATGATCCCCCGGCTCAGGAGCACGGCGACGCGCCACGATTTTGGAGTGACAAGGCGAAGCACCAGACGGACCGCCACGTAACATCCAACCGGAATGAACAGCGTCAGCGTCAGATAGGCCGGGACGAAATACCAACTGGAACTCGCGAAGGCAGGATGTGCGACGAGCACGGTCTGCGCGAACTTGGCCAAATGGCCCGTCGCCACGCCGAACACGCCCACCAGAAAAACCAACAGCAGCCAGTCCTCCCGCCTGCGGGAATGGCGGACACGCCACCAGAGCAGCGGGAGGAAGGCGCAGGACGCCAGCATAACCGCCAGCGCGCCGCCGCTGAACACCGGGATTTCCATGATGTTCAGGAGGTTCCGCGGCAGGCTGTAGCCGCCTTCACGGTCCCACCAGACTTGCGACCAGATGTGTTTGGTCACGCCGCTTACCGGCAGGATGCCGCCGAAGATGAGCCAGTTGTAGGCGAAATAGACCAGGATACCGGCGAGGGCGCCGAGCAATGGAATGACGGCATCGGCCGCCACTATGGAACGGACTTGCTTTCTCCGGGATGCGCCGGGCGCCCGCTCCCGCCAGGACCATTCGATAACGTACAGCGCGCCGGTGGCCGCCAAGGATATGGCAATGTACTCCAGACGCACCCACGGCAGGGCGAAGACGACCGTGGCCAGCGCCCAGCGCCAGCGTGCCGGATTGCGCGCATAAAGGCACAGGGCCAAGAACAACAAGCCTAGCATGAACAGCCCCGCAGATGCCTCCATCCCCGCCCAGACGCCGCGACTTTGATATAGCGCCGGCAGCGCGGCGAACAGCAGCACCCAAGGCAGGCGCGCCAGGCGGACCGCCATGGCAATGGCGGCGACCCCGCCGGCGATCAGCATGATCTCGAAGGCCTTGATGGCGAACAGCGCCGCTTCCTTGTCGAACACCCAGTAGAACGGCGTGACAAGCAGCATCCAGACGGGGTGATAGCCGTTGGTTCGGCTGATGCCGCCGTCGAAGGTGGAGAACTTCCCCTCGGCCAGATTGCTGGCGATCTGGAAGTAGTAGAAAGAGTCGTCGATATTCACGTCGCCGAGCAGGTTGACGAGGTCGAAACGGGCGAGCAGGTAGCAGGCGAACCCGGCCCCGTAGGCCAGGATGCCACCGATGAACAGGACGAACAGCGCGTTGCGTAGCCTGGCGGGCATGGTCAAATCCAGGCGGCGGGCGGCAAACGCACGCGACCGCTTGCCGGCCAGCAGGCGCATGATGGTGCGCCCGATATCCGGGGTGGTGCCGAGCATCAGTGCTATTTTTCCCTATCTACCCTGCGCATGCAGACGCGCGACCATGGCATACAGCAGAAGCTCGGATTCGGTGTAGGAGAATTTGGCAAATTCTATCAGAGGTTCGTCAACCGCGTTATCGCGGACTCGTTGGATATGGAACCCATCGGCGTCGTAGACGTCTCTGTCGCACAATTTCCTGATGATCTCGTTCGTTGACAGATTGGAAAATGCGCTGGTGAAATCCTGATTAGAGAGAGCTTGTAGGTGTTGTGGAAGTTCCGCATACAAAATGTCGGTTCGACAATGGAAGCGGCTGCCGAATAACCATCTGCCGCCGCCAATCAATGCCGCGACTAAGAGGCCAATACTCAAGAGAAAACCGCGCCGTTGCATGTTATTGTCTCCTGCTCAGGTAGTCAGCCAAACGCAGAGACATGGCTACGATGGTAAGCGTCGGGTTGGCCGCCGCCGCCGACGGGAACAGCGAAGACCCCGCAACATACAGATTCTCCATTCCATGTACGCGGCCCTGGGCGTCGGTGACCGAATTGCCCGGATCGTCGCCCATTCGTGTCGATCCCATCATGTGTCCCCCTCCTGCGATGTTGAATTTCTCAGGCCGAATGCCCATTCGGCCAAGTCCGGAACGCACCAGCTCCGCGTTGAGATGGTCGCAGGCAGCGCGTATCTCGCGGAGATTGAACTTCAACCCGACATGGGCGACGGGTTGGTTCAGGAAGTCCCGACGATTATTGGACAGCGTGATTCGGTTTTGCCCAAGCGACGCCATTTCAGCCCGAACATGTGTACGTCCAGCAATAGTACGCCTGCTGCGGCCGAGAATATTGTGCGTGGCGCTTTCAGTATGGCGTACCTGGAAAGTCGCGGACGCCAAAGAATGTTCGTTGCAGAACTCGGACGACAATGCAATGGCGTGAACGATCCATGACGTGTGTTTATCCTTCACCTGTTGGAATTTCAGTTCATCCAGCACCAAGTCAGCGTATTGATACAGATGCGGATGCTCGCAAAAGTACCGCCCAACAGGGAGTTTATTGTGCCTGGGCAGGGAAAGTTGCAGCAAGCGGGCATTTTGGACCCCGCCGGCCGCGAGCGCAATTTCATTTCCGAACGCCTCTGCCGGAACCGGTCGGCTCCCGGATGATTCCAGCATGGCAACACTTGAGGCAGCGTCCCCCCTGATGTTGATTCTCGTTACCGAATGATTGAACAATATGTCGACATTCGCGTTGCTGCTTACCCATTCGTCGAACGCAACGTTAAAGCGCGTCGGAGGACTGAAATAGTATGGCCTGTAGACGACATTGGCATTGTCTGGGAAGGGTGTTTCCGGATTTCTGTGGACTGCCTCCGGCACATCCAGGATGTCGGCGGCTTGCGGATAATACGCATAGAGATCGTCATAGGGAAAAGGCCATTCGTCATTCAGGAAGGCGCGTTTTTCCAGAACCTGACACCAGCCATTCCAAACGATGGAGGTGCCGCCGAAGACCCGCTGATTGTGAAAAGCGTAACTGGTTGCGGGCAAATCTCCAGTCGCATCCACCAGGGATAATTCTCGTGCATTGTCGCTGCCGGTTTCCGAGCGCCCGCCGCTTTCCAGAATCAGAACGCTATTGCCGGTGCGCTCTTCGTATTTGTGCGCCAGAGTCAATCCGGCCGGACCTGAGCCTATGACGATCAGGTCATAGGAGGGCCGCAGGTCGCGCAATCCAATTTCCATCTACAATTCTCCCGGTAATCCCGTGTCCTTCACAGCACCAGCCTTCTCGAGAGCGCGGAGGCGAAGCTGCGCCCGGTTTCGGCCGCCTCGGCGCGGATCTCCTTGAAGTTTTCGATGCGGGGGTAGCCCTCGCGCACCCGTTCCGGTGGGCACCGGGCGTCTTTGGCGAGATAGACCCGCCCGCCGTGCCTGTGGGTGATTTCATCGAGATCGTGGAGCAGCGCCAGTACGCCTTTGCGCATCGGAAAGTCGAGCGCCAGAGTGTAGCCCTCCATGGGGAAGGACAACAGCCCATCGCCGCCGCGGCCGAACAGCTTGAGCACCGCGAGGAACGAGCCCTGCCCGGCTGCGGCTCCCCGTTCGAGCAAGGCCGCGATACCGGTCGGGCTTTCGTCCCTGGGCAGCACGCACTGGTACTGGACGAAGCCTCGCCGCCCGTAGAGACGGTTCCAGGCCTCGATTCGGTCCAAAGGAAAGAAGAAGGGATCGAAGTGGACCGGCCGTGCCCCGGCTCTCGTCCGCCCCCGCCGGTAGTAGAGGGCGTTGAAGGGTCTGATCGCGTAGGGGTTGAGCAGCATGGAGGGCGCATCGGCCGGAATGGCCAACCTGCCCGCCGACGCCGGGCGCAGGGGGGTGCGCGCGAGCCGGGGCGGCAGCGCCCCAGGCTCCATGAAGGCGCCGCGCGTCATCAGACCGCGACCCAATTTCGCGCCCCGCGCCAGACAATCGACCCAGGCCACGCTGTAGGGCCAATCCGCGGACGCCTCCAACAAGGCCATCGTCTCGTCGAGATCGGTCCCGGCCAGCGTCTGCGCCATGACGAAGGCCGTCGCAATCGGTTTGAGCCGGAAGCTGGCGGACAGGATGACGCCGGTCAGGCCCATTCCGCCGAGGGTCGCGCGAAACAGGTCGGCGTGTTCCGTACGGCTGCAGGTGCGCACCTGACTGTCCGCGGTGGCCAGTACCAACGATTCGACGTGCGCGCCGAAGGTGCCCTCGCGGTGATGGTTCTTGCCGTGCACATCCGCGGCGATCATGCCGCCGACCGTGACGAACCTGGTTCCGGGCACAACCGGCGGAAACCAGCCGCGCGGCGCGAAGGTGTCCAGGATATCGGCCAGGAGCACGCCGGCCTCGCAGGTCAGGAGCCCCGTCTTCGCATCGAACGCCCGCATCCGGTCCATCGCCAGCATGGAGAGCGTGAGCTCCGGATTGAGCGCGGCATCGCCGTAGGAGCGGCCGTTGCCGCGGGCGATCAGAGTGTCGCCGCGAGCGAGCAGTCCGGGCAGCGCCTCGCGCTCACGCAGGCGCTCCACCCGG
The DNA here is from genome assembly GCA_963422445.2 of Thalassobaculaceae bacterium. Lineage (GTDB taxonomy): Bacteria > Pseudomonadota > Alphaproteobacteria > Thalassobaculales > Thalassobaculaceae. The sequence goes on along the minus strand of OY729512.2, from coordinate 3,810,181 downwards.
CAATCGAGCACCGGATGTCGGCCCCAGCCGGAGAGCTTCATGTGGCCCATTGCCGGAACACCAAGCGCCGGTCGAGCTGGTATTTGGCGGTGTATCCGATGGCGAGACCGAAAACGGCGCCGGCGTAGCGCAGCCAGGGCGCATCGCCCAGCGCCACGAACCCGAACTCGGTCCCCCAGAAGACCAGGGTCGTCAGGACGCCCGTCAACGAGTACAGGGAGAATCTGGCCGCGTGACCGGCCGGCGAGGCGGGCCGGTCATGGAATATCCAGCGCCGGTCGAGGATGTATTTGGCGACAAGCCCCACGAGCGTGCCCGCGGCCATCGCCACGGATAGCTCGTGAGGGCCGGTGTACAGGGTGGCGCTGGCATATTGAGCCGCGACATTGACCGCGGTGGCGAACGCGGCGAACGCGGCGTAGCGCAGCACGATAGCCCGGGGCATGCCCATACGGGCCGTCATATCGCCGCGGCGAACGCGGCGAGGATCCCCACACCGGTCAGCCAGCTCGTGCGGTCCTTGAGCGTGAACTCTACCGGGTCATGGTCCACGGCCCCGCGGTTGGCGAGCAGCGTCATGCGCCCCAGCCAGTAGATCAGCAGCGGGCAGATCAGCCACAGGAACTCCGGATGGTCGTAACGCAGGCTCACTTCCGGGCTCTGGATGTACAGGGTGAAGACGATCGCCGAGGCAACGCCGCTGGCCGCGCCGAGCGCCGCTGCAACCGGGAGATCCGCGGCGCGCCAAGCGCGTCCGTGGGCCCGGTCGGACCCGCGCAACGCACGCAGCTCGATCTGGCGCTTGACGATGGCCAGAGAGAGAAACGCGAACATGAAGAAGGACAGAAACCAGGGCGACAGCGCGATCGAGACCGCCAAACCTCCGGCGACCAGGCGCATCATGTAGAGCGCGGCGAGCGCGATGACGTCGACGAAGAGCTTTCGCTTCAGCGACAACGAGTAGGCCAGGGTCCCGAGCAGATAGACCAGCACGCATATCCCCCCAAGGGGGGGAAAGATGGAAGGCTATGGCAAGCCCGCCCGCCACCAGCGCCGCGCCGAGGCCCATCATCGGCAGCAGCGGTACCTTTCCCGCCGCCAGGGGACGATGGCGCTTGCTCGGGTGGCGACGGTCCTCGGGAAGATCGAGAAGGTCGTTCAGCAGGTAAGTGCCCGACGCGCAGGCCGACAGGGCTACAAATATCCCGGCCGCAACCAGATACGGCCCGGCTCCGGTCTCGTGCGCAGCGATGAGGGGAACGAACACGAGTGCGTTCTTGACCCACTGGTGTGGACGCAAGGCTCTCAGAGCATCACGCGGGCCGCCGCCGAGGCCGGGAAGCAATCGGGCGCCTTCATCCCGTGTCCGCACTTCCCGCGCGAGGCGCGCCGGGAGGTTGACGCCAATAATGCACCGTGCATGTCGCCACACGGCGAGGTCGCGCCGTTCATTGCCGACATAGTCGAATCCACCCTCGCCGAAGCGCTCGACCAGGGCGGCGGCCTTGGCCTCGCCGGACAGATTGGTGCGCCCGTCGGAGGCGAACCAGCCGGCCGCGCCCACCCCCTCGGCAAGCGGCGCAACGACCCGCTCGTCGGCCGCCGAGGCCAGCCAGACTTCGCGTCCCGCGACCTTGGCGGCGGCGATCTCGTCGAGCACCGCCGGGTTCAGCACCAGCGACGACGGCGGCAGCGGCACTGCCGCCGCGATCCTGCGCTTCAGCGCCGCGCGCCCCTTGACGAGCCAGATTGGAAGGGCGAAGAGCGTAAGCGGCGAGGCCGCGAGCAGCCGGGCGGCGCCCTCGACCAGCAGATCGCCTGCGACCAGTGTGCCATCGACATCGACGACCAGGGGCGGCACGCATGAATTCATCGAACGGCTCCCGTGACCGGCGTGAGCCCTGTCAACCGGCGATTACCAGAACCGGCAATGGCAGACGTCCCGGAGCACCGATCAGGGGCAGGACCATTTTCCTGTTCGTAACACACACCGATGTCACCTTCGAGCTTCTTGCAAAATTGCCGGCCCGACCGGTTTTTTGCCTTCTCGAGGCTGATTTTGTTGTCGAGGGCCTGGGTTTTGGGGCCACCTCGTGGTATGTTGTGTTTCCACAACAACAAGATACCGAGGATGTGACACCGATGACCCTTGGCTCGACCCTATCCGATCTCTGGCACCGATTTCAAGGGGACCTTTTCCCTGCGTTGGCCGAGGCGGTCGGTCCTCTCCTGGAGACGCACAAGCGCTTCGTGACAGCTCTCGATCTCGTCAAGGTGGAGGGCTTCGTCGATGGGTTGTGGACCGGTCCGGGTCGGCCCCGGGAGGATCGCCAGGCGCTGGCCCATGGCTTCATCGCCAAGGCGGTGTGGGGTCTGCCGACGCCCCGCCACCTGATCGACAGGCTTAAGGTGGACCCGACGTTGCGCCGGCTGTGCGGCTGGTCGCGTGTCGCGAAGATCCCGAGTGAAGCGACGTTTTCGCGGGCGTTCGCCGAATTTTCGCAGTCCCGTCTTCCGGAGAGGATGCACGCGGCTCTGGTTGCAGAGACACTGGGCGACGCGCTCATCGGCCACGTGTCGAGGGACTCGACGGCCATCGAGGCCCGGGAGACGCCGGCCCCGAAGCCGAAGGCCAGGACGCCGAACCGCAAGCGCGGCCGGCCCCGCAAGGGCGCGGAGAGGACGAAGGAGCCTGGGCGTCTCGAACGGCAAGCGAACGGGATGGATCTCGATGAGAGGCTCGACGCGCCGCCGAAGGTCTGCGATCACGGGGCAAAGAAGAATGCCAAGGGGGTCATGGAGGCCTGGCGCGGTGACAAGCTGCATATCGACACAGCAGACTGCGGGGTGCCGCTGAGGACCGTCCTCACCTCGGCATCCGTCCATGACAGCCAGGTCGCGATCCCGCTGGCGATGATGACCGCCGCGCGTGTGACCAATCTCTACGATCTCATGGACGCGGCCTATGATGCCAGGGAGATCTACCAGATGAGCGAACGGCTTGGCCATGTGCCGATCATCGATGTCAATCCGCGCCGGGACAAGGACCTCAAGGAGGAGCGGGACCGGGAGGCCCGGGCCCGGCGTGCAATAGGCCATGTCGATCCCGAGACCGTGCGGGTCCGGATCCGGTCCGGTGTCGAGAGGACCAACGCCCGCCTCAAGGATGAGTGTGGCGGGCGCCATGTCCGCGTCCGTGGATATTCCAAGGTCGCCTGCCATCTCATGTTCGGCATCCTGGCCCTGGTGGCTGACCCGTTGATACGTCTCGCCGTCCCATAGCGCGGCTCCGACAACGCATACCGACCCTTCGCGGCCCTCTCGAAGAGAGGGACCCGGAGAGGCGTGTCCCGATGTCCGCAAAGGTCCCTGTTTGTTCTCATCATCTCTGATGAGACACCGAGAATCCATGGATTCCGACCTCCAGATGCAGAGGTGACCGGGATCAACCGACCGATCCGGGCTCACCGGACCCTGGGGACAGGAATTTTGCAAGAGGTTCGAAATTTCGGTCCAGCAAGATCAGCAGAACCGCCGCCGGTGGCGGTTTTGGTAGCCGGGTGCGCGAGTATATGGTAGATTCTAGCGAACGAAAGGTACCGGATCAGCCTGGTACCATCAAAATCAGAAGGAGAGGGCCGTGACCGTCCGGTTGCCAGCGTCAGAACCGCCAGACGGCCTGGCTGCATTCGAAGCGAAACTCGCTGCCGAATCCAAGATCGAGCCGAAGGACTGGATGCCGGAAGGCTATCGCAAAACTTTAGTGCGGCAGATTTCACAGCATGCCCATTCGGAAGTCGTGGGAATGCTGCCAGAAGGCAACTGGCTGACCCGCGCGCCGTCGCTACGCCGGAAACAGCAGCTGCTTGCCAAGATTCAGGACGAGGCTGGACACGGTCTGTACCTATATAGTGCTGCGGAAACACTGGGAACCTCGAGAGCCGAGATGCTCGACGCTCTGCATGAAGGGCATGCCAAATATGCTCATATCTTCAATTACCCGACACTGACCTGGGCCGATATCGGAACCATTGGCTGGCTGGTGGACGGCGCCGCGATCATCAATCAGATCATGCTTTGCCGCTGCTCCTACGGTCCTTACGCTCGCGCCATGGAACGGATTTGCCGCGAGGAAAGTTTCCACCAGCGTCAGGGCTTCGAGATCTTGGTCACATTGTGCAACGGAACGAAACCGCAGAAGCAGATGGCGCAGAACGCTCTCGAACGCTGGTGGTGGCCGGTCCTGATGATGTTCGGCCCGCATGACAGCAATTCACCCAACTCTGCCCGCTCGATAGCGTGGAAAATCAAGCGTCAGTCGAACGATGACCTGCGTCAGGACTTTGTCGATATGACAGTGCCACAGGCCGACTATCTTGGTCTGCAAATTCCTGATCCCGACCTGAGATGGAATGATGAACGGGGACATTACGATTTCGGAGCAATCGATTTCGAAGAGATGTCGCGCGTCATTTCCGGCGACGGACCCTGCAACCGGGAGCGTCTCGGAGCCCGGGTGAAGGCCCATGAGGATGGAACCTGGGTGCGTGACGCGGCACTCGCCTACGCAGCCAAGAAGATGCGCCGGGCAGCCCCCTGAGGAGACCTGCGATGCCTGTGGATTGGCCACTCTGGGAAGTGTTCATACGGCCCCGTCAGGGGCTGGCGCACAAGCATGTCGGCTCGTTGCACGCGCCGGACGGAGAAATGGCGGTGCAGAATGCGCGGGATGTTTATACCCGGCGCCGTGAAGGTCAGAGCATATGGGTGGTCCGGTCGAGCGAAATCGTTGCCTCTGATCCCGCAGACAAGGACGCCCTGTTCGATCCCGCCGACTCGAAGGTTTATCGCCACCCGAGTTTCTATACCGTGCCGGATGAGGTGGAGTATCTATGACCGGCGAGACGACCGACCCGAAGTTCGAATGCCTCCTGCGCCTGGGTGATAACGCGCTGATCCTCGGACACCGCCTTTCGGAATGGTGTGGGCACGGCCCGATCCTGGAAGAAGACATTGCGATGGCCAACATCGCGCTTGATCTGATTGGTCAGGCAACGCTCTGGCTGGATCTCGCCGCGGCCGTTGAAGGCAATATCCGGACAGCGGATGATCTCGCTTTCAAACGTGACGTTCTGGACTGGCGCAATTCCTTGCTCGTCGAACAACCGAACGGCGATTTCGCCGACACGATGGCGCGGCAGTTTCTGTTCGATTGCCATCATCATGCGGTCCTTTCAATGCTGATCGATTCCAGTGATTCCGACATCGCGGGGATTGCCGCGAAGGCAATCAAGGAAGTGACCTATCATCGTCGGCACAGCAGAGAATGGCTGATTCGGCTCGGCGACGGGACCGAAGAGAGCCATCGGCGGATGCAGGCGGCACTCGACCGGATCTGGGGCTATACGCACGAACTTCTGGAAGCCGATGATGTCGACCGCGCCGCTGCGGCCCGGGGGCTCGGCGCCGATCCAACCACTCTTCGGCCAGTTTGGGGTGCGGCCATCGATGCAGTATTGGAAGAAGCGACTTTGATCCGTCCGGCAGATAGCTGGTCGATCAGAGGAGGGCGGCAGGGCTTGCATTCGGAACATCTCGGATTTCTGCTTGCCGAGATGCAGTTTCTGCCAAGGACATACCCCAATGCCAGTTGGTAAGGGCCGCAGGCTCCGCGATGAGGGTGAGGCAGCGCCGAATGACTCTATGGCCACGGTCCGCGCATTACTGGACCAGGTCGTCGACCCGGAAATCCCGGCGCTCACCATTGCCGAACTCGGCATTCTCAGGAACGTCAATATCAGCAAGCCGGATAACTGCGTGACAGTAACGATTACACCGACTTATACAGGTTGTCCCGCCATGACCATGATCGAGATGCAGATCCGCGATGTCCTGCTGCGGGCCGGCTATCCATCGGTCAAGGTCAAGACGATCTTGGCGCCCGCCTGGACGACGGACTGGTTGGGGGAGGGCGCGCGAACCAAACTCCGCAAGCTTGGAATTGCGCCACCGGCCGGACGTGCGAACAACGGGGCGGCAGCCGCTGGCGACGAGATCGGGATTGCGTGTCCTCGCTGCGGTTCATTCCAGACCCATCAATTGAGCCGATTCGGGTCGACCGCCTGCAAGGCGTTGTACAGATGCGATGCCTGCCGTGAACCGTTTGATTATTTCAAGTGTATCTGAAGGCAAGGACCGCGCGTGCCACGGTTTCACGACTTGAGAGTTGCCGATATACGGCATGAAACGGCGGACAGCGTCTCCCTGGCATTCGAGAGCCCGGCCGAGCTTCGCCAATCATTCCGGTTTGCCCCCGGCCAGTATCTGACTCTCAGAACCCGGATTGACGGTGAAGATGTCCGCCGGCCGTATTCGATCTGCAGCGGATTGTCGGATGGCGACCTTCGTGTTGCGATCCGCCGTGTTCCGGGCGGCACGTTTTCGACCTATGCCCATGAGGTTCTTGCAGTCGGTGACGTGCTGCAAGTCATGGAGCCCGACGGCCAGTTCCAGGCCGTCCCAGTTCCTGCTGCCAAACGCAACTATGTCGGATTCGCCGCCGGCAGTGGCATCACTCCGATCTTGTCGATCCTGAAAAGCATTCTTGAAGCCGAACCGAACAGCCATTTTGCGCTGTTCTATGGCAACCGAGAAACGACCTCGGTCATGTTCCGAGAAACATTGGAAGATCTGAAAAACCGGTTTTCGGCCCGCTTCAGTCTGTTGCATGTCTTCAGCCGCGAGCCTCAGGAAATCGAACTTCAGAATGGCCGTATTGACACCGAAAAATGCAAACGGATTTTCTCGGCCCTGATTAACGTCGAGTCGATCGACAGGGTTTTCCTGTGCGGTCCGGTAGAGATGAGTGCAAGCATCCGTGCCTATCTGATCGAACGAGGTGTTCCCGAACAGCGCATTGCCACCGAACTGTTTACGCCAGCGTCCGATCCTTCGGCCAGAAGATCTGCGAGGCGTCGGCCGACACCAGTGTCGTCTGGCACCGCGTTGCCGGATCCGGATCATGTCAGTGACGTGACGGTCATTCTTGATGGCGTCAGTTCGAAATTATCGGTCCCGCGCGACGGAGAAACGATTCTCGAAGCGGGATTGAAATTGCGTCCCGACCTGCCTTACGCATGCAAGGGTGGTATGTGCTGTACATGCCGTGCGCGACTGATTTCGGGAGACGTCGTCATGGATGTCAATTATACGCTGGCACCCGACGAAATCAGCCGGGGCTTCGTACTGACTTGCCAATCGCATCCGAGAACGCCGTCCGTCGTCCTGGATTATGACTCCCGTTGAATTCCTGTAGAATATCAAGAAAATGATTTATCATATTGATTTTAATTTATATTTTTCCGATTTTAGTCAATCAAAAAGGCCGACTCGATCAATTGTGCTAACATATATAGACTTGCACCGTTGACGATCCGGAATAATTTCGGAAAACCGTGATTGATTCGGGACATGCCAACAGCCCGCCATATCGGCGCGCGAACAACTTACAAAGGGAGGAAAGTATGGGAGTTTCAAAAACAGGAAAACTTGCACTCGCGGCAATCGCCACGTTTGCCGTGACGACAGCCGTGTTTCCGGCTGTCGCATTCGAGCCCACGAAACCGGTCGAGTTCGTGATCATGGCCGGCAAGGGCGGTGGCGCCGACAAGATGGCGCGGTTGATGCAGTCGATTGTCGAGAAAGAAGGTCTGTCGGCGCGTCCGCTAGTGCCAATCAACAAGCCCGGCGGCACCGGGGCGGAGGCCCTGGTTCACATGAAGGGCGCCGGCGACCCCGATCATACCATCATGGTCACGCTCAACTCGTTTTTCACGACACCGCTCCGCCAACCAGGTCTCGGCGTCGATATCCTGACCTTTGCCCCGGTTGGACGAATGGCCGAAGACACTTTCCTGCTCTGGGTTCACAAGGACACGGGAATCACCAGTTTCGAGCAGTTTCTGGAAGAGGCGAAGAAGCGGGGCAGGGCATGGGTGATGGGCGGAACCGGCAAGAATTCCGAAGACAACATCATCACCGACCACCTGAATAACGCATATGGTCTGAAAATCAAATACATCCCCTACAAGGGTGGCGGCGCAGTGGCCAAGGATCTTGCGGGTCAGCAGATCACGTCGTCGGTCAACAACCCATCCGAGGCGCTTGGCTTCTACGAAGCCGGCAATGTGGTGCCGCTGGTTGCATTTACAGATGAGCGGTTGCCGATGTTCCCGGATGTTCCGACCCTGAAGGAAAAGGGTGGCGATTTCTCCTACTTCATGCAGCGGGCCGTAGTTGGCGCCCCGGGCATGTCGGATGCCGCTCTGAACTACTACAGGGATCTGTTCGAGAAAGTCTACGGATCCGACGCTTGGCAGACCTACAAGTCGCAGAAGTCCCTGATGGGTGATTTCATGGCGGGTGACGCCTTGAAGACCTACTGGGATGTGCAGCGCAAGCGTCACACGAAAATTCTGAAGGCTTCAGGCGCTATCAGGTAACCGGTCGATCCGGTTACCTGATCAATTGATACCGAGCATTTCGAGGGGAGCAACAGAAGATGCGGCGAGCCGAGATTGTCACGGCCGCAATTCTGGGGCTCCTCTCGATTTGTCTGATGTGGAAAAGCGGCGAGGGACCATCATGGGATCCCGACGCTGTACGCTTCGCCAACATCGGCATGATCGAGGGCGAGGGGCCTGGCAGCGGCTTCTGGCCATTCTGGCTGTCGTTGGCAATGCTGCTTTGCTGCATCTGGATTGTCGTCAACTGGTGGCGCCGGACATCACCTCCATCACGGTCACAAGAACCGTATCTGGACGGGTTCGCCAAGCGGATGCTGCTGCTCGTCGGCGGTGGACTGATTGCCTTTCTCGGTCTGATTCACATCATCGGTTTCTACGGTGCAATGTTTGTTTTCCTTGTCTACTATCTGCATGTTCTTGGACGACATTCGATCACCTTCACATTGCTCATCGCGACCGGTACGCCGGTGTTCAGTTTCTTCTTCTTTGACGTGGCGATGCGGATTGTCCTCCCGAAAGGATATCTCGAACCGCTGTTCCTGCCGCTCTACGACCTCTTCCTCTGAGCTGACGGACTTGAAATGGACATTGTCGCGTCATTGATCGACGGCGTTTTCCAGGCGCTCCAGCCTCTCAATCTTGGACTCGCGCTGTTCGGGGTTCTTGTCGGCCTGTTCGTCGGCGCCATGCCCGGTCTCGGATCAGTCAATGGCGTCGCCATCTTGCTGCCGTTCACATTTGTGATCCAGGATATCTCCGGCAGCGCCACGTCGCCGATGATCTTTCTTGCCGCCATTTACTACGGCGCCATGTATGGCGGAGCGATCAGTTCGATCACCCTTGGAATTCCAGGCGCATCAACGGCCGTGGCAACCACATTCGATGGCCGCCCGCTAGCGTTGTCCGGCAAGGCTGACAAGGCGTTGGTCGTCGCGGCCATCGCGTCGTTCGTGGGTGGCACGATTGCCAATGTATTTTTCACCGGCTTCGCTCCAGCACTGGCATCGATCGCGCTCGATTTTGGCAATCCAGAAGTGTTTGCGTTGATGCTTCTGGCTTTTGCCACGTTTATCGGGCTCGGTGGCGACGATATCCCGAAAACGATTTTTTCGATCTGCTTCGGACTGGTTCTGGCGACCGTAGGCTTCGACATCGTGTCCGGCGAGCCCCGGCTCATCTTCTTCGATATCACCGGATTTACGCACGGGATCCGTTTCCTGGTCCTCGCGATCGGTGTCTACGGTATTGGCGAGATGCTGTGGACTATAAACACGACCCAGTCCGGGGTGACGATGACCGAAGCAAGCCTCGGCGTTAAGAAAATTCTTGCAGAGATCCGGAATTTTCCGAAAGCGTGGAAGGGCACGGTAATTGGATCCGCTCTGGGGTTCTTTGTCGGGATCCTGCCCGCGGCGGGGGCAACTCCGGGGTCATTGATGGCCTATGGCGTTACCAAGATGGTTGCGCGCGATCCGGACCGCTTCGGGAAAGGCGACGTGGATGGCGTAGCTGCCCCGGAATCGGCGAACAATTCGGCGTCTACAGGGGCCATGTTACCAATGATGACTCTCGGGATCCCCGGTTCGCCGACGACGGCCGTGCTTCTCGCCGGCATGGTGATTTGGGGTTTGCAGCCGGGGCCGTTACTGTTTTCCGAACAGCCGGATTTCGTATGGCCGTTGATCGGATCGTTCTATGTCTCGAATATTATTGCCTTGATGGTCAATCTCGCCTTCATTCCGGTGTTTCTGTGGATGCTGCGGATGCCGTTCAGCATCCTGGCGCCGTTGATTTTCGTGCTTTCGCTGGTTGGAATCTTCGCCGCATACCAGAACATGTTCGATGTCTGGATCATGGTCCTATTCGGGGGCGGGGCCTATCTTCTGCGGATCCTCGACTATCCTTTGGCACCGGCTGTGCTTGCAATCGTGCTGGGGCCGATCGCCGAGCCAAAACTTCGGCAATCACTATTACTTTCCGACGGTGATTTCAGTATTTTCTTCACCCGGCCGATTGCCGGCCCGATCACCGTTGTGGCGCTGCTTCTGATTTTGCTACCGATAATCAAGTGGGTATATATCAAGATGCGGCAATCATAATTCCCATCTGTGCACTCGTGCCTTGCCATTGTGCACGGTTTACGAGTGGCGGAGTTGACGGACAGGGATTGATTGCTTGTCGCATGGTTTACGCCAAATAATAGACGAAGGGCTTGGCTTCGGTGGTGTTGTGTTCGTCGATGAAGCGGCGGATGGCGTCCTGGAGTTCGCGTACGGAGCGGAAGACGCCGTATTTGAGACGGCGTCGTGTCAGCTTGGCGAAGAAGCCTTCGACCACGTTCAGCCACGCGCTCGAGGTGGGGGTAAAGTGGAAGGTCCAGCGCGGATGGCGTGCGAGCCAGACCTGGACGTCCTTGTGCTTGTGAGTAGCGTAGTTGTCGAGGATGGCATGGACCGGGACGCTGGCGGGTATCGTGCGCTCGATGCGGTTGCGGAATTTCAGGAACTCCTGGTGGCGATGCCGACTGGCGTGCTGGCCGATGACCGTGCCGTCGAGCACGTTCAGGGCGGCGAACAGCGTCGTCGTGCCGTTGCGCCTGGAATCATGTGTCATGGTGGCGCCGCGGCCTTTCTTTAGCGGCAGGCCGGGCTGTGTGCGGTTAAGTGCCTGACTGTGCGACATGTCATCGATCGACAGCACGACCGCGTGAGCCGGCGGCGCAACGGAGAGGCCGACAATGTCGGTCAGCGTCTCGACGAAGGCGGGATCGTTCGAAAGCTTGAACCGCCGCCAGCGGTGCGGCATCAAGCCATGCGCCTGCCAGACCGCCCAGACCGTCGAAGCGGCAACCTCCACAGCCTTCGCCATCGCCCGCAGCGTCTAGTGGGTCGCCGCGTGAGGCGACGGGGTGTGGGTCAACTCTACGATCTTCGCCACCGGCTCAGGAGCCAGAGGCGTCTTGCCCGGCGGACGCGTCTTGTCCCGCAGAAGTCCGTCCACACCCTCTTCCATAGAAGCGGTCCTGCCAGCGCCAGACACTGTTCTTCGCCTTGCCGGTCTCTCTCATGATGGCCATCGTGCCGAGCCCATCGTCGCTCAGAAGAACGATACGTGCCCGCCAGACGTGCTTCTGCGGGCTCTTCGGGTCCGAGACAACCGTTTCAAGGCGATGCCGGTCGCCCGAAGTGAGCGTGAATGAAACACCAGGGCGCATCTTGTAGACCTCCGTGATCGGCAAATTAGAAGAACACAATAATGGATATATTTGTAATGATCAATCCACTAGGGCCTGTTGATCTTTCGGGTCACATCGGCAACCATAAGAGGACAAACGCGAGCGCGAGCATGCTCGCGAAATTGCGTTCGAGTTTGTCATAGCTGGTCGCAATGGCTCGGAAGTGCTTGCTTCGTGAGACGGCGTTCTCCACGAGATGTCGATCCTTGTCCAAGCCCCAGTCCATGCCATCCTTGCCCATCGCGCGGTTGCTTCGCCGAGGGATGACCGACACCGCGCCTTGGGCTTCGATGGACTCACGTATCGGGTTGCTGTCGTAGCCTTTGTCGGCAATGACGTGCGCGGCGCCCCATCGCGCAGTGTCCGGGCGCAGATCATCTCGTGCACCGGCCCGCCAGACAGCTCGTAGTGCACTGGCAGGCCGGAGCTGTCGACGGCGATAGGGATTTTCGTGGAGGCACCGCCGCGACTGCGCACGATGGCTTCCTCGGTACGACCGCGTACCCCGTGACTGTGTTGATGCGCACGCACGATGCTGGGCGTGATACACAACCACTCGGTGTCGCTATCGAACGATAAGGCTGTGAAAACCCGAGCCCAAACGCCTTGACTCGACCAAAGGTTGACGCGGCGAAACACCGTGTTCCAATGGCCGAACTCGCCCGGAAGGTCTCGCCACGGACACCCCGTGCGCATGCGATACAGGAGCCCTTCGAGCGTGCGCCGGTGCTCGGGCGTGTTGTAAACCCGTCCGGGACGCTGCAACAGCTGCGAAAGCTGATCCCAGTCTCTCTCTGATAGCATCGCTCCTGGCATGAATGGCTCACTAAATGGGTTGTTTCTGGCGAAACCAATTTTAACGGCCCTTCATGCCATCCCTTAACTCAGTCGTACGAAAGATCAACGGGCCCTAGCTTCCTGTTGAGATGGGAAAGAAACATGCCAAAGATAATGACAATACTTGCGAGGAGCACGATTCTGCCACCTCTACTCAAGCCGGTAATCGCATTTGCACTGACCGGCTGTCGCTGTGGTGCGACAGGCGCCACCTTTGCGCTGCAATCGTCATTTGACTATCCCATTTTTCTGAAGTTTGAACACAAGTGTAGGGATGTACAGGTCAAACATGGCAACAAGCCGGGGAAAACCCGAAACAGCGATCTTCGTGCGCTGAACCCAAGCGCATTGTCGTGACGGAATTATCGTTCCATCACTCTCGTGAGCATGATTTCAGCAACCATCGCAGCCGTCGAAACAGGCGCGAGCGCGGGGTGGAACGTCAGGGAGAGCCTGTTATGCGGTCTTGCGCACGCGTTGAGGGCAGGGACGCCGGATCTTTGTCAGAGGTTCGAATTCTGAACGGTCGCGGGTTGCCAGATTGTGACCATAGACATGCAGCGACAGGCTGGTCTTGTTGCCCGGATTGCGCACGCTGTGAATATCGTCGGGCATGAACACGCAAACGTCACCGGGACCAACCGTGACTTCTTCTGCTATCGAGATATCCGCGAACTCCGATCGCGTGCCGTCGTCGTGACGCTGCCAGTTGCCATTGATCTCTTCGCCCTCGATACCGACGACAACACCCCAAGTCTGATGGTCGTGCGGCGCAACGCCGCCGCCCGGCATCCAGCAGACCGCTTCGACAAGAAGCGTATCGTCATCTTCGACGTTCAGAATTGAGACTCCAAAGCCTTGATCCGGATCGTAATCGCGGAACGACGGGTTACTCCAGTCGGCTTCGGCGACGAGACGTCTGGCCAGCGGCATGACCTCTTTGACGATGTCCTCTGGAGTTGTCGCGGTGATCGACTTCATATCGGAAACAAAGGTGGTGAGCGTATAACTGGACATGTGAAGTCTCCCGAATTAATCCTCGGCGGTCATCCCTTGCCAGACGCCAGCCGATTTCCTCGCGGCCTGCGGAGCCGTTGAAGTCTCCGCGTTGCGGGACTGCTGCAAAATTGGCGGATGGGGTGGGATTCGAACCCACGAGACATATTTCAGCCTGCCGGTTTTCAAGACCGGTACCTTCAACCACTCGGTCACCCATCCATTGCACCAATTTGTATTTCTATCATTTTGCGCACCCTTGCGAAAGTCTGCCAGCCGTCTGTTCATGATTCGCCAGCTCGAAACCGTCATGATGTCTGGCTGGTCGAAAAGGTCAGTGCGTTTCGAGACCGGCGCGCGGGTCAAGGTCGAGCATGAGGTTCATTGACTGCACTGCGGCGCCCGATGCTCCCTTGCCGAGATTATCGAGGACGGCTGCCAGTAAACATTGTCCGGTTGCCTCGTTTGAGAACACCTGAAGGTGCATTTCATTCGTTCCATTGAGCGCTTCCGGATTCAGCGTCATTGCCGGATCGACCGGAGAGCGGGGGGCGACACTGACAAAACCGTCTTCCGCCACGTACCAGTCTGCAAGTGCGGCATGGACGTCACCCGCGCCGGGAGAGCCCGGAAGAGCCCAGAGTTGCAGTGGAATCTGAACCAGCATGCCCTTGTAGAAGCGTCCGACAGACGGCACGAACAGCGGCGCCCGGTCGAGCAGGCTGTATCGATGCAGTTCCGGCAGATGTTTATGCGTAAGGCCTAAGCCATAAGCATAGAATGCCGGCTCGAGTTCGTCATTCTCACTCTCGAACCGCGCGATCAGCGCTTTGCCGCCACCGGAATATCCCGAGACAGCGTTGATCGTGACAGGAAAATCTCGTGGCACGAGCCCGGCCTCGACCAACGGCCGGACAAGAGCGATCGCAGCGGTCGGATAGCAGCCGGGGTTGGCAACCCGTATGGATGCGCGGATCGCCTCCGTCTGGTCTGTTGCCATTTCCGGAAAGCCGTAAGTCCATCCTGGAGCCGTACGATGGGCCGTCGAGGCATCGATGACCCGTGTCTCGTTGCTCTCGATCAGACCGACGGCATCTCGGGCCGCATCATCAGGCAGGCACAGAATTGCCAGATCGCAGGTATTCAGGACGCGACGCCGGGCGTCCGGATCCTTGCGCTCGAAATCGGAAAGACCGAGCAGTTGAACATCGGATCTGCCGTTCAGACGTTCACGAATCTGCAATCCGGTAGTGCCAGTTTCACCATCGATGAATATGCGCGCCGTCATGGGTCGAATCCGTCTGGATAATCTGAATTGGCAATGCGAGGGCTCGTTACGCTTCCTTGTCGCAATCGTCAATCGGATTCGCCGAATACCAAACCCGCCGGCTTCGGATTCGATTCGCTGTCGGTACGGGGATCTGTCGATCAGAGTACATGGTCGACTGAATTCCAGGACCGGGACCAGCTCGTCCACCTTGCAGTTACGGTTTTCGTGGCTATCATGACATATTATCGCATAATATACATTATGGGAAACAATATCATGTTTTTCCAGGATCCGTGGAATTTGGCGCAAATCCGTCGACCCGATACCATTGTCTGATCCTGAATACATTGCCAGTGCCGGGTTTCGGGCAGGATCTGAGATAAGGAAAATATGGTCGTGCAGAATTTCCGTGTGTCCCTCGACATCTATCTCGAACGACGGATGGCACGGATTCTCCTGCTTGGAATCATCAGCGGATTTCCTTGGGTTCTGATCGGCAGCGCCCTCAGTCTCTGGCTTAAGGAAGACGGTCTCAGCCGAACCACCATTGGCTGGGCCGGCCTCATTTTCGGCGTTTACGCCTTCAATTTTCTCTGGGCGCCATTGATTGATCGGATCCGGGTACCGTGGCTCACCGCACGCCTCGGGCATCGTCGTGCCTGGATCGTCACGGCCCAGATGGCCATCCTCTTGAGCCTCATCCTCTGGAGTGTTGTCGAACCGGCTGATGATCTTGCCCTCGTCGTGGGCATCGGCCTCGCCATTGCCGTCGCATCGGCAACCCAGGACATCACGATCGACGCTCTCCGGATTGAGCAAATCGGCACTGCAGAAAGTGGAGCCATGGCCGCGGGCGCTGCCGTTGCGGTTGTCGGCTGGTGGACAGGTTACAAGCTTGGCGGTGCAGCCGCACTTGAGGTTGCGGCCACATTCGAGGCGTCCGGCGTCACTGATTACTGGCAAGCCACCTTTCTGGTGCTCGGGGTCCTGGTGATTTTCTGCAATATCGGTCTCATGTTCGTGCCGGAGCCACAGACTCCATCAGACCGTATCAACACCCAGGCCCGCGATGACCGCCGACTTGCGGCAGCGCTCGATCTTGCTGGCAGCTCCGGCTGTGCTGCTGCCTGGCTTGCGGGTACCGTAGTCAATCCTCTCTTCAGCTTTTTCCGTCGCAACGGCATCGCCATAGCACTGGCTATTCTCGGCTTTCTGTTTCTGTTCAAGATTGGCGAGGCATTCCTCGGACGCATGTCCCTGATTTTCTATAAGGAGATCGGCTTTTCCAAGACCGATATCGCTCTCTATTCCAAGGGTATCGGATGGATCACCACAGTGTCGTTCACCCTGCTCGGTGGTCTGTTCGCGATCCGGATCGGCCTGGTTCGAGCCATGTTCATTTCGGGCATCGCCATGGCCATGACCAATCTTCTGTTCGCGGCTCTCGCCTGGGCCGGGCCATCTGAAGCGATGTTCGCAGTCGCGGTGGTCATGGACGACCTGACGAGCGCCTTTGCGACCGTTACCTTCGTTGCCTTCATATCGATGCTGGTGGATCGAACCTATACCGCGACGCAGTATGCGCTCTTGGCGTCGATCGGTACTGCCGGCCGCACACTGTTCGCCGCCTCTTCCGGCGCACTGGTCGATTTTCTCGAGGGAGACTGGGGCATTTTCTTCGTGATCACGACAGCCATGGTCCTGCCGTCCCTGCTCTGCCTCTGGTTGATCCGGACGCAACTCGGCAACCTGCTATCCGGCATCACGACGGGATTGCCGGGCAGAAGCACGGATGACGACCCGACACCGCAAAGTTGACTGCCGAAATTCGGGGCCTTGAGCACCCCTGCTCAAACCCACTTTCCGTCCTTGATGCCAACCCGGACTACTGCAGCGGGCTCCGTACTCAGACTTCGAGGACGAGCCCGTCATAAGCCGGTTCGACACCCGCGGGGGTATCCGAGCTGACGGCATCATAGTCGATATCGGTCGCCATATGTGTCAGATATGCGCGCTTCGGCCGAACCGTGTTGATCCAGGAAAGCGTGCGCGCAAGATGCGAATGTGCCCGCGACTCCTCGATCCGCAAACAATCGACGATCCAGATGCGGATACCGGAAAGCCGTGCGAGGTCGCTGGCATTCATATGGGCCACATCGGTGGAATAGGCTAAAATGTCATCGAAAATGAAGCCGAGGCTTTTGCCGCTCGCACCATGATCCTGCAAGATCGGAACGATCGCGATGCCGCCGAGCATAAACCGGTCGAGGGCAATCTCGTGTGCAATGAGAGGCGGATGAAAATAGGGCGGACTGGTATCGGCCTTCCTGAACAGGTAGTCGAAACGTGATTCGAGCACATCCAGCGTCTTCCGGTCGCCATATACGTCGATCGGTCGCCGCATTTGCCAGAACATTGGACGCAGATCATCAACACCATGGGTATGATCGGCGTGACCGTGAGTGAACAGCACCGCGTCGACGCGCGTGACCTCGGCATCAAGGAGTTGTTCGCGAAGGTCCGGCGAAGCGTCGATGAGCAAACTGAAGCCGCCTTTTTCAACAAGAATGGAACAACGCCGCCGGCGGTTGCGGGGATTGTCGGAATCGCAGCGGCCCCAGTGATTGCCGAGAACCGGAACCCCGACCGAAGAGCCACAACCAAGCACGGTAATTTTCATGGTGTTTCGACAGGCTCGTCAAATCCGGCCGGCCGACCGATCCTGGAAAACAAACGCAAGAAATTGCTGGTCGATAATCTCGCGAATGTCTCGTTATCCAGACCTCTAAGCG
Organism: Thalassobaculaceae bacterium; assembly: GCA_963422445.2. Taxonomy (GTDB): domain Bacteria; phylum Pseudomonadota; class Alphaproteobacteria; order Thalassobaculales; family Thalassobaculaceae. The sequence goes on along the minus strand of OY729512.2, from coordinate 3,792,526 downwards.
CCGCGAGTTCGGCATGGGTATAACGGACGAAAGAAGGTTCGTTCCGTTTGCCGCGCATGGGAACCGGAGCCAGATAAGGTGAATCAGTCTCGGTCAACAATCGCTCAACCGGCACATCCGCGACAGTTTCACGCAGATCCTTGGCGTTCTTGAACGTGATCATGCCGGCGAGTGAAACATAAAACCCGATAGCGACTGCCCGCCGTGCGAGATCCGGTCCTCCCGTGAAACAATGCAACACACCATTGAACGCCCCATCCCGGGCACTTGCGTTCTCCAACATGTCGGCCATGTCGGCATCGGCGTCCCGGCTGTGAACGATCAGCGGAAGTCCCGTTGCAATTGCAGCGCGGATATGGGCCTGAAAATTCTGTTTCTGAGCATCGACCGATGCATGCTGATAATGGTAGTCGAGCCCGGATTCGCCAATCCCGACGACTTTGGGATGCTGCGCCTGTTCGACCAGCCAGTCCGGCTCCGTAAGCCCTTCCTGCTCCGCCTGATGCGGATGAACGCCAACGCTGCAATACACATCCTCGAATCGCTCGGCGATTTCGAGAACCTTGCAAAAGCTGCTCTGCCTGGTGCCGATCGTGAGCATTCGGCAGACACCAGCCGACCGGGCCCGGCGCACGACCTCGTCAAGGTCATCCGAAAAAACGTCAAAATCGAGATGGCAGTGGGAATCAACAATCGGCTCAACCGAAATTGCCGCCACGCCCGGCATGATCACCCGGCCTCGACGAAACGCGGAAACACCGGCACCGGCTTCGGTAGGGTTGTACCCGGTACAAGGCGCTGCCCGGCATCGAGATACGCAAAATCGCGGGCATCGGACGCAACCCCGATCTGGTTCAGTATCCGGGAGGCCGCATCGGGCACAACCGGCTGCATCAGAATGGCAAGATGGCGAATGACCTCTGCCAGGACATAGAGAACCGTCTTCATGCGATCGGGATCGCTCTTGCGCAGTGTCCATGGCGCCTGGGCATCGATATAGCGATTCGCTGCCCCGACGACATCCCAGATGGCTTCGAGTGCACGGTTGAATGCCTGATTTTCGTAATCCTCACGAACACGGTCGAGGAGCGCCCTGGCACTGGCCAGTATTCTTTCGTCGGCCTCCGTAAATGCACCGGGAGCCGGTATTGCAGCGTCGGCATTTCTGGCGATGAAGGAAAGCACACGCTGACACAGATTCCCGAGATCGTTGGCAAGATCACTGTTCATGCGCCCGATGATGGCAGCCCGCGAAAAGTCCCCATCATTACCGAACGGGACTTCACGCATCAGGAAATAACGGACCTGGTCGAGCCCATAGGTTGTTATCAGGTCGTGAGGATTGATCACATTACCCAAAGATTTCGATATCTTCTGGCCCTCGTTGGTCCACCAGCCATGCGCGAACACCCGGCGCGGCGGTTCCAGACCGGCTGCCATCAGGAAGGCCGGCCAGAAAACCGCGTGAAACCGCAGGATATCCTTGCCGACCATATGCATGTCGGCTGGCCAGAATCGCTTGTAATCCGCAGCATCGATATCGGGAAATCCGGTCGCGGTGATGTAGTTGGTCAACGCGTCGAGCCAGACATACATGATATGGGACTCGTTGTCTGGAACCGGTATGCCCCATTTGAAGCTGGTTCGAGAGATTGACAGGTCGCGCAACCCGGACGAGACGAAACTGATAACCTCGTTGCGCCGGCTCGTCGGCGCTATGAAATCCGGACTGGAGTCATAAAACTCGAGCAGCCGCTCCTGCCAGTTCGACAACGCAAAAAAATAGCTCGGTTCCTCGACCCACTCGACTGGCGCGCCAGTCGGAGCATTGCCGTCAACCAGTTCACTTTCCGTGAAATACGCCTCGTCGCGCACCGAGTACCAACCGCTGTACTTGTCGAGATAGATATGGCCGTTCGCTGTCAGGCGCCGCCAGATTTCCTGACACGATTTCAGATGCCGTTCTTCGGTGGTTCGTATGAAGTCATCATTGGCGATGTTCATCGCCGGCAACAGATCGCGGAAATTTTGCGATACGCTGTCGGTAAATGCCTGAGGATCCATGCCGGCTTGCCCGGCCGCTGCCTCGACTTTTTGCCCGTGTTCATCGGTGCCGGTGAGAAACATCACTTCGAAACCGTCGAGCCGCTTGAACCTCGCCATCACATCGCATGAAAGTGAGGTATAGGCATGCCCGATATGGGGGACATCGTTCACATAATAGATTGGCGTAGTGATGTAATAACGTGGTTTTGTCATTCGATGGGTCCCTGATGCCGAGGGCCGACCATACCCGCCGGTTCACCTACCCTGCACTGTGTCCGACTGCAAGCCACAAATGCGCGGACCGTTCGGTCGGCTCCATTCCAGGTCACGGGGACGGTGTTCCATTCAACGTTTGTCTCCTGATTTCACCTGTGAAATCGCCCCTGGTGTCATGCTCTGATCCGTTGCGCAGACCCATCGCATCCCTGCAGTATCGGGAGCAAGCCGAAGATTCGTGGACCGGTATTCAGCCGGCCACGTTCAGGATGACCGACGTGACCATCTGTTTGCGATCGAGATTGAGGGCAACCCCCTTGCGAAGCTCATTTCTTGCCGCCTCCAGACGGGAACAGCATTCTGGAAGCCCGAACTGCTCGACGAGGCCGGCGACCATTTTCATCTCTCCTGCGACGGTTTCACGCGATCCGGTTTCCCGGATCGCGTAACGCCGAAGGCAGCGGCCAAGCCACCAGAGCACAAGGTCCAGCCGATTACCAACCGGATCCCCCTCCTTTCCCCGGTCACGGCTTAGAAATATTTCAACTGTTGCGTGCAGATAACGTCGATCGAGTGGATGGCGTTCGCCCAACAACTGAACGGTCTTCTCCAGAATATCGAGGCCGCCGCTCGCCGCAATCTCGACGGCGCGACCGATACTGCCCTCTGCGAGATCCGTCGCCATGACGCTGATTGTGGAATCCAGACCAGGTTGCAGGCGATCAAGCAGACCTTTCACCAGATTGTCCGGCAATGGCGGCATGTCGAGTTTTCTGCACCGCGAGCGGATTGTCGGTAACAGCTTGCCCGGCGCGTGGCTGATCAGAAGCAGAATTACACGTTGAGGTGGTTCTTCAAGAATCTTCAACAATGCATTAGCAGCGTTATGATTCATATCGTCGGCGCTATCGACAACAACCACACGCCAGCCACCGACGGTCGATGTGAGCCGTAGTCCTCGAGATACTGCCGCGACATCATCGACAACAATGTTCTGACGAAGGCGTTTGGTGGTTTCACTCACTGTCGGCGTGACAACCATGAGATCCGGATGCGTGCCATTGCTGACGTGTCGGGCCGCAGGCGAATCAGAGCCCTCATCCAGAGTTGTCGGGACAGGTCCGGGCGTATCGAACAGTCCATCCGAACTCTCCGATGGATTGGCAAGAACAAATCTGGCGATCCGATATGCCAGGGTCGCCTTGCCAATACCGCGTTGCCCGGCCAGCAACCAGGCATGCGGCAGGCGTCCGCTATTCCATGCGGCGAGAAACTGCGTATTGGCATGATCCTGACCGATCAGTTTGGTCGTTTCCCGGGGCAACGGAATATCCTGGTCGGTCACGATGAGAGATCCTTGGCAAAACGGGTATGCACCACCGCGAAGACTGCCGCGGTCACCGTGTCGATATCCCGGGCGCCGTCCAGCGCGACGATCCGTTCGGGCTCGGTTTCTGCAAGTGCCTTGAAGCCGTCCTGAAGACGACTGTGAAACTTGAATGCCTTGTCCTCGAAACGGCGCTCGGCCGATGCGACACCGGAATCGCGCACAACATTGCGTGCAAGACCGATCTCCGGCGGCAGATCCAGGAACAGGGTAAGATCGGGCATTACGTTGCCAAGGGCAAATGAATGCAACCAGCGCAATGTCGTCATCGCAACACCGCCACAATATCCCTGATAGACGAGGGTCGAGTCGACAAACCGATCGCAGATCACCCAATGTCCGTTGGACAGGGCTGGCGAAATCACCCGTTGCCAATGATCACGGCGCGCCGCGTTCAGCAACAGGGCCTCTGTCATTGCGTCCCATCGTTCCGGGTCGCCGGATACGAACAGAGCGCGAATCTCCTCGGCTCCCGGAGAACCACCGGGCTCCCTGGTAACCGTCACGTCGATACCATGCGCCTCCAGTGCGTCAGCCAGGCGCCGTGACTGTATCGATTTGCCAGCCCCCTCACAGCCCTCGAAGGAAATAAAACGGCCACGACGGTCAGAGTCAGGATCAGTCACCGGGCCCCCAGACAAAATATCCAATTGCCGCGAAGGCGCGGCTCAGAACACCAAGCTTCGCGACATCGTCACCCGCGACCAGTGGAAATAGGAGCGGTTCCTTCCCAGGAACTGTGACTTTCAGTGTCGCAATACGCTGACCTTTCGCAATTGGCGCCGGAACGGGCTCATCGTAATGAACGCTGGCTTTGAGCTTCCTACGCGCGCTGCGTTTCAGGGTCACAAGCACATCCTGATCGGGAACGAGCCGTACTGTTTTTTCGGCCCCGAGCCAGACTGCGGCCCGCTCTGCCGTTTCACCCTTTTCGAACAGAACATGGTTATTGAATTCTCGAAACCCCCATTCGATCAGCCTTTTTGCCTCCCCGGTTCGGTCGCCGACTCGTTTCAGGCCATTGATGACGAGAATCAGGCGCCGGCCGTCGCGGACGACAGACGCCGTCAGGCCATAACCGGCCGCGCGTGTATGCCCGGTCTTGAAACCGTCTCCACCAAAATTCGAATACAGGAGCGGATTACGGTTTCTCTGTTTGATGTCGTTGTAAGTGAATTCGGTTTCCGAATAGAGCGGATAATATTCTGGGAAATTTCGTATCGTCGCGATGGCCAGAACAGCCAGATCACGTGCGGTCATGCGGTGTTCCGGATCCGGCCAACCGGTCGCATTGCGAAATCGGCTTCCGGTCAACCCCAATTCAGCGGCTTTGGCTGTCAATTTTTCGGCAAAGGCAGCCTCGCTTCCGGAAATGGCTTCGGCCAGTGCGATCGCAGCATCGTTGCCGCTCTGCACGATGATGCCACGCAGGATATCGGCAACTTTGACCTCGCTGTCGATATCGACGAACATCTTCGATCCACCTTTGCGCCAGGCCTTTTCACTGATCGGAATCGTGTCGTCGAGACTGAGTGTGCCTTTTGCGAGCTCCTCGAAAGCGATGTAAACTGTCATGATCTTGCTCATCGATGCGGGCGGCATCGACGTGTCCGGATTCTTCTCGAGCAATACCGACCCGGTCTGAAAATCGATCATTATGGCTTCCCGGGCTTCGGTGTCCCGGGCATGCGCATCCCCCACCGTTGGTAAGACCAAGCATAATGACACGAAGGCCAAGGCTGCCAGATGGATTTGCCGTTTGTTCATGATTTCTGCCTCACCGCGAAACCGTTCCATAATCATATCAAAACATTTCTTGCCAGACCGGGATGAAAACGGACGCATGATGTTGGCACTATGGACAACATGGCACTGAATTGACAACGATCCTTGCTTTAGGGAACCCCCGCTCGATAACCCGCGTCAATATCACGTCAGCCTCTGTCACATCATCAACCGGTCCGATCCTGACCTGGTGCAGCCGCCTGCGGTTGATGACTGCGGCACGAATTTCGATGCGGCCGATATCCGAAAGAGTCGCGGATAGGGCCTCGGCATTTTCCGGTATCGCAAACGCCGCAACCTGCACGAACAGTTGTGTTGGTACGACTGTTCGGGACCTGCCCGATGCGGTCTTGCTGTCACGCAACGAATCGGTCGCGCTGACCGACTTGGCCCCGTTTGCTGCAACCGGCTTGTAAGATCTTGCATCCGGATTCTGTCTTGCCAGAACGCTTCCCGGTATCGGGGTCAGATGTCCGACCGAGACGGCACTTTGCGGTTTGGCATCCGGTACCGGCACAATGCCCAGATCGGTCGGAATCGCCGGTTCGATCCGCCCTTCCCGGATCATTGCGACGGCCGTGCGGCTTCTGCCAGGCAGATACTGCACTCTGGTCCGGGCTATTCCATGGCGTTCAAAACCAAGCAGTTGCGCTGAGCGCCGCGAGAGATCGATGATTCGGCCAGGAATAAACGGGCCACGGTCATTGACCCGGACGACAAGCTCGCGCCCGTTTTCGAGATTGGTAACGCGGACGATGCTGGGCATTGGCAGGGTGCGGTGGGCTGCCGTCAGAGCGTTCTGGTCGAAAATCTCACCGTTGGCCGTTGTTTTCTTGTGGAAATTCGGTCCGTACCACGATGCGATACCAGTTTCGTCATAACTGTTTACAGCGCGTGGGTAATACCAGATACCAGTGATCGCATAGGGCGCTCCGATTTTGTAATGTGCCTGTGGTCCGATGGCCGAGCTCCGTGATTCGCGCGGTCGCGCGGTATCCGGTCCAGACACCGAACTGCCGCAAGCAGACAAGAGCAGACCGAGACCGGCAACAGCAAGGCAGAGGCGAAAGGAAACCTGACCGGACTGCGACCGCCTGTCCTTCGTGATATTCACGACGTGTGCGCCATTCACCGCAACTTGTCAGACAATGTGCCAACCGCGACTGCGAAGTAATCAGAACGATTCCAGCGCAATATGACCCGGTAGTTGTCATAGCCGACAAATGCAGGATCCAGGCTGTCGCGCTCGGGGGTGACAATTGATGCCGGAAGATTTCGGGTCGGCAGGTCGCTTCCATCGGCGCTCCGGACGCCCAGAGCTTGCCAGTTGTTCAATCCCTTCCTGATCTTGCGTCCGGTCAATTCCGGGTCGAAATCGTCCGGCAAAACAACAGGACGCCCCCAGGTCTGATCATCACGCCACCCCGACCGGGAGAGATAGTTGGCGATTGAAGCGAAGATGTCCGGCAATGTGCCCCAGATATCCTTGCGACCGTCTCCATCGTGGTCCACTGCGAAATTCACGAAACTTGATGGCATGAACTGGTTCTGGCCCATGGCCCCGGCCCAGGAACCGGTCATTGCGTCCAATCGGATATGGCCTTCGTCAATAATCCTGAGAGCCAGCATCAACTCCTTGCGAAAGAATGCGCTCCGGCGGCCGTCATGGGCCAGGGTTGCGAGAGCTTGGATAATCGGAAATCCTCCGGTAATGCGGCCGAAATCGGTCTCGATGCCCCACAAGGCGACGATGAAACGTGGTTGCACGCCATAGGTTTTGGAGATTTTCCGCAGTAACAACCGATGATCCCGAAGCTGCCGCTTGCCAATCCTGATGCGATTAGCGTTGACGACCCGGTCGAGATAGGTTTCGAAGGTCAGCGTGAATTCCGGCTGGCGCCGGTCGAGTTCGATAACGCGGGGAATTGGTGTCAGATCGTGCAGCGCCGCCGCAATCGTCGCCCCGCTGATACCGTTGGCTTTTGCCTCGGCCCGCAAGTTGCCCAACCATGCGGAAAAATCTTCTGCGGCTCCGGTTCGCGGCGACATCAGGAGCCCGAAGAAAATACAGCAGGAAACCGCCACCAATACCCGATTCATCAACCTTGTCCATGTCACCCGATCTTGTTCATATTATAACATGCTGCATGAATCCGTGCAAAATAAGGCAGTAACATGATACTGGCGCGGCGGTCGATTCCGCGCCTCCAGCGGCAGGCGAACCTCCGGATCACGAGCACGGGTAATGCGACAAGCCGGTCAATTCGGGAAACATCCGGAGATCGCGCAGAAACCTCCCTGCAGACCAGAAACGCCCTTGCAAGAAGCCCGACATACTGGCGTTTGCCGGGACGTCTTCCGCGCTTGTCGGTGTCCCGACAGCATGGCAAGGAAGCCCCGGTGTATGGTTCCGGGCGAAACGCCATACATTGAAAAACACTGGCGTCGAATGATCTGCTATTATCTCAATCTAGGAGTCGATGGCGTGGCCTACCGGCAAGCATCCTGACCTCATCATACAGCAGGTCTTGAACCATGTGATGGCATGCAGAGATAATCAGCCCGGACGCCATGTCCTCATCACGGGAAGGCCCGAAGGCTCGGCAAGCAAGGTATTGCCGGCTACGCGCCCACACGTAGGGAGCAGACTTATGACTGATACGCGCCACCAGTCCCCGCGGTATCGGAACTTCGCATCTTCTGCCGACGAAAAGTACAGACGACAGCCCTCGGAGATTCCTCTGCCCGAATTTGTGACACCAGCCTGGCTCCAGAACCAATACAGTCTCACACTGGGTGACATTCGAGTTCTTTCAAAGTTCCTGACCGAACACTATACTGAGTGGCCCGGTGAACTTGAACGGTCTCCCGAGCAGTTTTTTGCGAACATCTACAAACTCGCAGCGAAATGGCCGTATTTTCTCATTGAATTCAGCAGGATGATTGAGGGTGTGATTACCGGAAAAAACTCTTTTTCTCTTGCCAATCCGGATTTGAGGAGAAAATTCCATGTTGAAAGAAAGATAAAGAAAAAATGTATGCTATGGAATCTGCTTTCCGATACGAAGGTATCGGATATCAATACGTATGATCCGCTCGCCAGTTCTGACGATACGGAGTTCTCCGATAATGATTGGTTGCGAAGGCCAAACGGCTGCGAGATCATGGCGGACATTTCCGGGCGAAATGTGTCGGAAGTTTGCTGGATCCTGAATTTTCACCACATGGTTGAATTGAGCTGGCTCGATAATTCCGATATCGACTCGTCGGTCCGGCGTTGGGTCAAAACACTTGATTGTATGACTGACCACTGGCAAGGCCGTCACCTGATCGCCAGGCTTGGAGCGATACCGGTGGGGTCAAATCTCACAAGCCTGATTTCGGCTTCATACAAGGAATTGAACCGGGTCAAAGAGAAGGCTGATTCCTTCCTGTCGAATCTTCAAGTAAAAATCTCGGCACTGAGCTCTCCAAGCGATCTTCCGTATGAAGGACCTATTGAGCAGTACCTCGAAATCCAAATGCTCGAGCAATTATCGGAAACTATCTCCAGCGCGATAATGATCGCTGAAATTCGGCAGAAAATGTCGGACATTATTGTGCCGCTTGTCCATGCGCTTGATAGTATTTCCGAACAGGTTTCGGATGATAAAAAAGAGCAGATCGATGAATATTTTCGAGAATTCATTTCAAACATCCAGTATCCACGGACATTTCCGGGAAGCCTGACGACAAGCTGTCTGGAACAAGTGAAAATTATCGAGAACATCGCCACTTGGACAGAACGATTCCAGAGCGCGGTCCGAGATGCCGCGGCACTCTACGCCAAAGATCCTAGCCCGGAGAACTATACCGGATTGACGGTGGCCATGTCCGACATCAACCGCCCACTGGAAATAGAACAACTCCATGACGCCTTATCTTCAATCGGTACACAGATTCAACCGTTTATGAACATGGGTGATCTTGACGAGGATATTCTCCGATTACAGGCCATAACTGCGCACTGGTATAAACTTGCCCCGCACCCGGGGGCCGGAAACGGGCCTGGAAGTGACGGTATCGATGAACTGGAACTGGCGCGAGAAAACCTTGACAAGACGAAGGCCGAACTCAAGGTGGTTATGTTGCAGCGAGACGCTGCGATTGATGATCTGCGACGCGCGCGCGAGCAGTTCGATGCTGACAGGAAGCTCCTCAATGACGAATTGTCGAAAACCAGGGGCGAACTCCGGCGGCTGAACGGATTGCCGGACGCTGCCGGATCCGAGATGCTACCGGACAAGAGCTCGCCGGCAGCCAACGGCATCATGTGTGTCCTGCCGAAAAATCCGATTTATGCGAAGCTGCCCGAGTGGGCGGCCGAACACTTCGAAAAACGAATCACGTTTCATTCAAGAGCATTGCGCGCGCTTGAAGATGCGCAGTTCGAGAACATCGAACTTGTCTACAGAACCGTGGCTGTCCTCGGCATATATTACTGGCCGATGCGCATGCGCGACGGGGACGACCCGGGGATCCGTGAAACGTACATGTCGGCGATCCAGAACCTGTTTCTCGACGATACGCAATCCGCTTCAGAGTCGAGCATGGGCATGGCCCGAGATTCCTATGACATCGAATGGAATGGGCGCAAACTGACGCTGGACCGGCATCTCAAGAACCGGACGCGCGGCCGCAATCCGCAGCGCTGTTTCCGGCTATATTTTACTTGGGATGACGTTTCGAAGACGGTGCTGATCGGACATCTTCCAGGACATCTGAGAACCCGCGCCAACTGACCGGAAGGTCGGCGACTCCGGGGACCGCTGCGGCGGCACCGTGAGGCCTGCGACGAATTCGGTGCGGCTGTTCCCGGAAGAACCTGCGAACCATGATTCCGTGTCATGGAACAGCAGATATTGCCACGATCGGTCAGAATATTGACCGGAGCCACTGTCATCCCGTCATTGCAGACCGCAGACATCCCTCCCCTGCCTTATGAATTGCCGCAATGGACGCGCCACGAGGCGTCTGCTTGACGCCGGTCGGCAAACCCACGGACTTGTCCGGCCCCGTCATGTCCTGCCACACACCTGCGATACGGAATCGTTTTCGCCGGTAGCATCACCCCGGGACATCGAGACGCCAATCCCGGTGTTGTAAGTTGTCCAAGTCCGGCAAACGGCCGCAGACCGGCGCCTACAGCGGCCAGCGCAGGCCCCATCGCCAATGGAGCGGCGGGGCCTGCCGTTACCGATCAGTCGTCCGCCGCCTCGACACCCGGCTCCTGGCGCGGCAACGGAATGCCGCCGCCACGCGTCGGATCGGAATAGGCGCCGCCGCTCTTGTTGTAGTCGGTCCCGGCTTCCTCAAGACGCCGGCCGGCCGACTTGACGACAGGAATGTCGTCATCCGCCAACATCGCCATGCGCGGTTTCCGTGCCAGCGCCGCTTCGAGATAGGGCGCGAGTTCGGTCTGTTTCCTGGCTTCTCGGGACGACTCCCGTTCCTTGAAGGCAGGCTGGATCTCGGCCGCGAACAACTTCAGGGTCTCACAGATATGCTCGTGCCGGTTCTTGCCGTGCTGCTGAACGAAAATCATCTGATCCATCCCGACCTCGGCATAGGCTTCGAGATGTGTGCGAACCTGGTCGGGCGTACCGATTCCGCCGCGTCCGGCATTGTCCGGCATACTGTCACGTATCGGCTCGAAGCGTGACCAGATATCGGTCCGGCCGGGCTTGTGTTCGCCGAAATTCGTGTAATGCGCCAGCGAGTAACCGAAGAACCGGAAGCCGTCGAGACCGCGCCGGATTGCCTCGTCCTCGTCCGGATGCACCGAAAGCGCGGTTACAGCGGCGATATTGGGATTGACCGAATGGCCGATCGGCACGCATTCGTCGGACTTGATGATATCGTAATACTCCTTCACCCAGACGGCAGCCTGTCCCGGCTCGACGAAACCGAACACCAGGGCGCCAACTCCTGCACGCGCGGCCCGCAGAATGCTCTCGCGCCGCGAACATCCCATCCACATCGGCGGATGCGGTTTTTGGATCGGCTTCGGTACGATATTCCGGCACGGCATGGAGAAGTATTGCCCATTGAAGCCCGGATACGGGGTCATGGCAAGCATGTTGGCAGCCTGTTCCGTGCCTTCTCGCCACATCGCGGTCTTTTCGTCCTTCGCGACGTTGAAGCCCTCCATTTCGATAAGGGTTGCTGACTCGCCGGTTCCCCAGTCGACCCGGCCGCGGCTGACAATGTCGAGTGTCGCGATTCGCTCAACAAGGCGTGCCGGGTGATTGTAACCCGGAGGAGTCAATGTGATCCCGTGGCCGAGGCGAATATTTCTGGTCCGTTGCGATGCTGCAGCGAGGAACACTTCCGGCGCCCCGGAATGCGAATACTCCTCCAGAAAATGGTGCTCGACCTCCCAGGCAAAATCGATTCCAAGCCGATCGGCCAGCTCGATCTGGTCAAGCGCCTCGTGAAACAGGCGGGCCTCGGTGTCCTCGTCCCAAGGTTTCGGAACCGGCAACTCATAGAACAGCCCGAACTTCATGACGTCTCCCCTTGATAACAATCAACGTGGTCAACATGCCTGTACGACCCGGCCATTGCACCCCCGCAATCAGGCCCGCCCCGCAACAACGGCTATATGATCACGTGCCGGAATCACAAGCGGTCATCGGATTGCCGCTTTCATCTAGCGTCGGGTTTCACGCGGTCATCCGGCACGACACTTTGCGCGATCGAGCAGTCGAGGGCCTCGTAAGCATGATAGCAGATCGCAGTGTAGATGTCTTTCCGGGTCATGAGACGGTCAAGACAAGCGCCCTGTCCGCCATGTTCGGCGAGGTGCTCATACAGGGTCCGCATCGACTCGGCTTCGCAACGGAGCGACGTGACCGGCCAGATCACGATATCGAACCCGAGATCGGCAAATTCCGACTTGCTCAGATAGGGCGTCCGGCCGAATTCCGTCATGTTGGCGAGGGTCGGCACGTCGACCGCCCGGTTGAAGGCACGCATCTCTTCGGTTGTGGTCAGGGCCTCCGGGAAAATCACGTCCGCTCCGGCTTCGACATAGAGCCGAGCCCGCGTGACTGCGCCAGCCATGCCTTCGGTAGCGAACGCGTCGGTACGGGCGATGATCCGCAAATGACGCCGGACCTGCCGCGCCGCTGCAATCTTGGCGGCCATCGCGTCCGGGTCGTTCAACAGCTTGTCCGAGAGATGACCGCATTTCTTCGGCAGGATCTGGTCCTCAAGCTGGACCGCCGCTGCCCCGGCCGCCTCGAGATCCTGCACCAGCCGCATCACGTTCAGCGCTTCGCCATAGCCGGTATCGCCATCGACGATCAACGGCAAGCCGGTCGAACGGGTGATCGAGCGGGTCGACAGCATCAGTTCTTCAGCTGTCATCATTCCAAGGTCGGGCAAACCGAGGCTGGCCGACAGAGCACCGCCGGATAGGTACAGCGCTTCGAAGCCGGCCGCCCTGGCCAGCAACCCGGCCAATGCGTTATGGGCCCCGGGCACGCCGAGCGCGCCGTCACGCTGCCACAACGCCTCCAGACGGTCCCCCGGCGCCGTATCGGCGTCGGCATTGGTAAACCATGTCATCGCAGATTTCCTTCCAGAGTCTTGCTAAAGCGCCACCTGTCTGACGGACATCTTGGCGCGGCAAAAGGAATATGGCATTAAATCACCGCTGCGCAGTACGGGATTGGAGATCCGGTGGGAATCTTGTCGTGCCGCAGTTTCGCATACCGGGAGTACGAACGCGATGGTTCATATCCTCGGGCTCGGTGGAAGCCTGATTGCCTTCTGGCTTGTCATGTCAGGTATTTACACGCCTCTGCTGCTGACTCTCGGCGGCGCCTCGGTCGTGCTGGTTCTCTATATTGCGCATCGCATGGACCTTTACGACCATGAGACCTTCCCGATTCATCTGAAACAGCGGATTTTCATCTATTGGGGCTGGCTGGCGAAGGAAATCTTCAGGGCCAATATCGATGTCGCCAAAATCATTCTGTCGCCACGGATGAACCTTTCACCACGGATGATCTGGGTCAAGACAACCCAGAAAAGCGATCTCGGGATCGTCATCTTCGCAAACTCCATAACCCTGACACCGGGGACGGTTTCGGTGGATATCGAGGGTGATGAAATCCTGGTCCATGCTCTGACCCAGGATCTTGCCGACGGTGTGCTCACCGGGGATATGGACGGGCGCGTCACGGCGCTCGAGGAGCGGTAACGGATGTTCGCCGCTACATTGATCGCATTGCTGGTCGCCATACTGCTTGCTCTGATGCGAGCCTTCGCCGGTCCGACCCTCTTCGACCGGGTGCTCGCGGTGAACAGCTTCGGAACCAAAACAGTGTTGTTGATCTCGGTCCTCGGCTTTCTGACCGGGCGTCCGGATTTTCTCGACATCGCGTTGCTTTACGCTCTGGTCAACTTCATCGGCACAATCGCCGTACTCAAGTTCTTCCGATATCGCAATCTCGGCCTGTCGACGGACGAGATGGTCCGGAAGGAGCGAGAATGATGGAACTGATCCTCGCTATCATCTCGGGCACACTACTTGCCGTCGGAAGCTTTCTCGTCCTGACCGGCACGCTCGGCCTGTTGCGCCTGCCGGATTTCTACACGCGCCTTCATGCCGCGGGCATAACGGATACACTGGGTGCCGAATTACTCCTGATCGGCATGATGATTCAGGCCGGATTCTCCCTCGTCACCGTCAAACTGATCCTGATCTCGCTATTCATTTTCCTCAGCAGTCCAACCGCGACCCATGCAGTCGCGAACGCCGCCCGGGTCATGGGACTGCGACCGGTCATGGTGCCCGATGATGATCGCGACTATCGGAAACATGAACGATGAGCGCTGATCTGGTCACTGTTGTCAATTTTGCGTTACTGACCCTGCTGTGCGGTACAGCGATCACCATTCTGCTTCTACGCCATCTCTTTGCTGTCGCCGTGTTAACCGGTGGCTTCAGTCTGCTATCAGCGGGCCTCCTTGTCGCTCTTGATGCGGTTGATGTTGCCTTTACGGAGGCTGCCGTCGGCGCCGGAATTTCGACTGTCCTGATGCTTGGAACCCTAGCGCTCACCCAGCGTCGGGAACAGGTCGCGCCGCGTATCAACCCGGGCGCCTTGCTTGTTGTCATCATGGCCGGAGCAGCCCTGATTTATGCAACCGCGGACATGCCGGCGTTTGGTGATCCCGAAGCGCCGGGCCTTCAGCATGTGGTGCCGCTTTATATCGAAGGCGCGAAGAACGACATTGCGATGCCGAACATCGTAACCGTAATTCTGGCCAGCTATCGCGGCTACGACACGCTCGGCGAAGTGGCAGTGATCTTCACCGCAGGAATTGGAGTGCTGTTTCTGCTGGGCCGGCGTCGTGAAGATGAGGACGAGATCGTGAATGTCCCTGACCGTGAAGGGGAGGACCGCAAATGAGACATCATCTCGTCCTTCGCGTCGTCTCCAAGACACTGATTCCGTTCATTCTCCTGTTTGCACTCTATGTCCAGTTCCATGGTGATTTCGGCCCCGGCGGCGGCTTCCAGGCTGGCGTGATCTTCGCCGCAGCCTTCATTCTTTACGCTCTGGTCTTCGGTGTCGAACACGCCCGTAAAGTGCTGCCGGAAAAAGCACTCAGACTATTGGTTCCAGCCGGATTACTGCTTTACACACTGACCGGCTTTGCCGGTTTGCTGCTCGGCGGGAATTTCCTTGATTACGATGTGCTCGCGCATGATCCGCAACACGGCCAGCATTACGGCATACTGATCATCGAGTTCGGGGTCGGAACAACCGTCGCAGCTGTCATGGTCAGCGTTTTTTATGCCTATGCCGGGCGTACCCGGGATGTGGACGAGGAGGACTGGTAGATCATGTCCAGCGCCATCCGCGACGCCGTCCTGGCTCACTACAACTACTGGATCATCATTCTGCTGCTGATGATCGGCCTCTACATCGTGATTACACGCGGCAACCTCGTGAAGAAAATCGTCGGTCTGAACGTATTTCAGACTTCTGTCTTCCTGCTTTACATCACGCTCGGCAAGGTCGAGGGCGGGACCGCGCCGATCCTGACCGGACGGTCGGAACAGTATTCCAATCCGTTACCGCATGTCCTGATCCTGACAGCCATTGTCGTCGGTGTTGCAACGACGGCGCTCGGCCTCGCGCTTGTCGTCCGGATCCGTGAACAGTACGGCACGGTCGAAGAAGACGCGTTACTCGCTGCGGAACGGCGCGAGGACGACCTTGTTGCGGAAAAAGCAGCGCCGTGATGAACGCGCTCTCCGAACATATGGCAATTCTTCAGGTTGCCGTACCTCTGCTTTCGGCGCCCGTCTGCGTTCTGTTGCGTGGCGGACGTCTGCCCTGGCTACTGACGCTCCTGGTAAGCTGGTTCAGTTTCGGGGCGGCAATCTTCCTGTTGCACCGGGTCATGACTGTCGGAGACATCTCGTATCATCTCGGCAACTGGCCACCGCCCTGGGGCATCGAATACCGCGTTGACGTCATCAATGTCTTTGTACTGATGATCGTATCCGGCATCAGTGCAATCGCCTTGCCCTACGCCCGTGCCAGCATCGCCCACGAGGTCGACCCGCGCCGGCATAACCTGTTCTACACCGCCTATCTGCTCTGTCTGACCGGTCTGCTCGGCGTCACGATTACCGGCGATGCTTTCAACATATTCGTGTTCCTGGAGATTTCGTCACTCTCGACCTATGTGCTGGTTGCAGCTGGCGCCGGCCTCGACCGGCGCGCCCTGACCGCCGCATACAATTATCTGATTATGGGAACCGTCGGCGCGACATTCTTCGTGGTCGGCGTCGGACTGCTGTACATGGTCACCGGAACGCTCAACATCGCCGACCTTGCAGACCGGCTGTCGATCTTCGCCGACAATCGCGCGGTTCATGCAGGGTTTGCTTTCATCGTTGCCGGGATGGGTCTTAAGCTCGCGATGTTCCCGATGCATGCGTGGTTGCCCAACGCCTATACCTATGCACCGTCAGCCGTCTCGGTCTTTCTGGCGGCAACCGCGACCAAGGTCTCTGTCTATGTGCTGTTGCGGTTCCTGTATACGGTTTTCGGGCCCGCCTACGGGTTCGTCGACATCACCTTCACCTACGTTTTCCTTCCGCTCGCGATCCTCGCGATGTTCGCCGGCTCGATCGCGGCCATTCATCAGAGCAATCTGAAACGAATGCTCGCCTATTCGAGCGTGGCGCAACTCGGCTACATGGTTCTTGGAATTGCATTTGCGAACGCATCCGGACTGACCGCGACCGTTCTGCACCTGTTTAACCACGCCCTGATGAAAGGGGCTCTGTTCATGGCACTCGGCTGCGTCGCATTGCGGATCGGCACGGTGTCGATTTCTGCAGTTCGCGGTCTTGGCCACAGGATGCCATGGACGTTCGCGGCCATTGCCGGGGCCGGGCTCAGCCTGATTGGCGTGCCGGGAACCGTCGGCTTCATCAGCAAATGGTATCTTGTTCTGGCGGCGATCGAGAGCGGTTGGTGGCCCGTCGCGTTATTGATCGTGGCAAGCTCACTGCTGGCGGTCATCTATGTCTGGAAGATCATTGAGGCAGCCTATTTCGGAAACCCTCGTGATGTGCATGGGCCGGTCCCGGAAGCGCCACCGGCCATGCTGGTACCGCTCTGGGCTCTGGTGCTGGCAAATGTCTATTTTGGTATTGATGCCGAACTGACCACCACGGTCGCCGGACGCGTTGCTGAAACCTTCCTTGGAACCGGATCATGAGTACCGGGATCGCGCTCGCGCTCACCTTGCTGATCCCGTCGTTTGGCGGCGTGGCCATTGCATTATCCGGACGACACCCTAATCTGCGCGAGACAGCCACGCTGGCGACTGCCATCGCCCTGGTCCTTGTCGTGTTCGATCTGCTGCAAGCCGTTGCAGCCGGCGGCCGGCCGGTTCTCTCGTTGATCGAGGTCATTCCAGGACTGCCACTGCGATTCGAGATCGAACCGCTTGGCATGCTGTTCGGCTGTGTCGCGTCGTCATTGTGGATCGTGAATTCGCTGTACTCGATCGGTTACATGCGCGGGAACAATGAACACAAACAGACTCGATTCTATATCTGTTTTGCCATTGCGATCGGCAGCGCCATGGGCATTGCCTTTGCCGGCAACATGTTCACCCTGTTCGTTTTCTATGAAATTCTGACTCTTTCAACCTACCCTCTGGTCGCCCACAAGGAGAACGACGAAGCCCGGGCTGGCGCCCGGGTCTATATCGGACTGTTGATCGGAACGTCGATCGGATTTCAACTTGTCGCGATCGTCTGGACCTGGTTTGCGGCCGGAACCCTTGACTTCACGCCCGGCGGTATTCTGACCGGCAAGGTCGATCCGCTGCTGCTGCCGTTTCTGCTGGCACTCTACATGTTCGGAATCGGCAAGGCGGCCTTGATGCCGTTTCATCGCTGGCTCCCCTCGGCGATGGTTGCACCGACGCCAGTCAGCGCCCTGCTTCACGCCGTTGCGGTGGTCAAGGCCGGCGTCTTCACGGTGCTGAAGGTCGTGATCTATATTTTCGGTATTGATCTGCTTGCCGATACCGGCGCCTCCGACTGGCTGGTCTGGGTCGCAGGCTTCACCCTTCTCGCGGCGTCGCTCGTGGCTATAAGCAAGGACAATCTCAAGGCCCGCCTCGCCTATTCGACGGTCAGTCAGCTTTCATACATCGTTCTGGGCGCAGCGCTGGCCAGCAGTCTCGGCATTCTCGGCGGCGCTTTGCACATCGCAACGCATGCGCTCGGCAAGATCACCTTGTTCATGTGCGCAGGCGCGATCTATGTCGCGACCCACAAGACGGAAATCAGCGACATGCAGGGGCTTGGCCGAGCGATGCCGTTCACGTTTGGAGCATTCTGTATTGGCGCCCTCAGCATCATTGGTCTGCCGCCGTTCGCCGGCACCTGGAGCAAATGGTATCTGGCCCTCGCCGCGGCCGACACCGGCGTTATCGCGGTGGTCGTGGTCTACATGGTGAGTTCATTGTTGAATGTCGCCTATCTCTTGCCGGTGGTGGCCCGTGGATTCTTCCGGCCCTCGCCCGGTCCAATCCCGAACGCCGTTGGCGCGGCCGCGTCGCCGCGCGGGCGTTTCGGTCTTGCCGAGGCTCCGCTGCTTTGTGTCATCCCGCCTTGTCTGACCGCTCTCGGTTGCCTGATCCTGTTTTTCCATGCTGATGCGGTGATTGACCTGCTGCGGCCGATCACCCAGGCGATACGCCAATGACGACCCCTTCAAGAAAACCGCCAGTTGCCGATCCACCGCGCTGGTTCGACCATCCGGCCAATGTCCGCAAGATCATCATCCTGCTTTGTGCGATCTGCGCCGGATTATTCGTGGCCGACGCCTTCTATACCAAGCATCCCCATTATCAGGTTGAATCCTGGTTCGGTTTTTATGCCATTTACGGCTTTGTCGTTTGCGTCGGTCTGGTTCTGGCCGCCAAGGTCATGCGGGTCGTCCTGATGCGGGACGAAGAGTATTATGACCGCGATCGCTGACCTTCTGATACCGGTGAATCCGGGTCTTCTGGTCATCCTGGTCGGGTTGGCCGCGACGACCTTGCCCACGGCGCCCGGGCGTGTCCTTGTTCTGATCGCTCCGCCCGTGGTCGGGCTTTATCTGTTCGGGACCGACTTCGGTCTGCACGGAACGACAGTGTTTCTAGGCCTTGAGATCGAACTGTTTAGGCTCGATTCTCTTAGCCGGATATTCGGGACGATTTTCCTGATTGCCGCTTTTCTCGGGAATCTCTACGCGATCGGCGACGATGCCGGCCGTCTGCAGCGCGGCGCCGCGCAAGTCTATGCCGGCGCGGCCATCGCGGCGGTTTTTGCCGGCGACCTTGTCACGCTGTTCATTTTCTTCGAACTCGCGGCCGTTGCCTCGGTATTCTTGATCTGGGCCCGCGGTACCGAGCGGGCCCTCGCCGCGGGCATGCGGTATCTGATCATCCAGATCGGCGCCGGCGTCATCCTGCTCGCCGGCATACTGATCCATGTCTCGGCCACGGGGTCGATCACCTTCGAGCATCTCGGCATCGAGACACCGGGCGGCTTGTTGATCCTACTCGCCTTCGGCATCAAATGCGCCTTCCCCTTCCTGCACAACTGGCTGCAGGACGCCTATCCGGAAGCGACGGTAAGCGGAACCGTCATTCTTTCGGCTTTCACCACGAAACTGGCGATCTACGCCCTCGCCCGATCCTATGCCGGGACCGAAATGCTGATCTGGGTTGGCGCCACGATGACCGCGTTTCCGATCTTCTACGCGGTGATCGAGAACGATCTGCGTCGGGTACTGGCCTATAGTCTCAACAACCAGCTCGGTTTCATGGTCGTCGGCATCGGCATCGGCAGTGAACTGGCCTTGAATGGAACGGCGTCGCACGCCTTTTGCCATATCCTCTACAAGGCCCTGCTGTTCATGAGCATGGGGGCGGTCCTGTACCGGACCGGCACCTGCAACGGATCGGATCTCGGCGGCCTGTACAAGACCATGCCGTGGACCGCCGGATTCTGCATTGTTGGAGCGGCGTCGATTTCCGCTTTCCCGCTGTTCAGCGGTTTCGTGTCCAAGTCGATGATCCTGACCGCGGCTGCCGGCGAGGGTTATTGGGGTGTCTGGCTGATCCTGCTGTTCGCATCGGCCGGCGTGTTTCATCATTCGGGCATCAAGATTCCGTATTTTGCGTTTTTCGCGCATGACAGTGGCCGGCGGCCGCGGGAAGCGCCGGCGCCGATGTTTGCGGCGATGGCCTTGACTGCCTTCCTGTGCATCGCGATCGGGATTTATCCGGCACCGCTTTACGCCCTCCTGCCCTTCCCGGTCGATTATGCGCCCTATACGACCTATCACGTCATCAATCAGTTGCAGTTGCTGCTGTACTCGGCCCTGGCCTTCACGGTCCTGATGCTGACAGGGATCTATCCGCCGGAAATGCGTTCCGTGAACCTCGATGTCGATTGGATCTACCGGCGCGGTCTGAAGACCGCGGCACTGACGGGCGGCCGCCAGGTCGACCGGCTATATGGCGCCGTGACCGATGGATTGATCGATGTCGCCAGGTTCGTGATTCAGGACACGCGGCGGCATTTCGGACCGAACGGTCTGTTCGGCCGCACCACCGAAGTCGGCAATGGTGTCGCTTGGGTTACCGCGGTTCTGCTTGTGGCGTTGATGGCTGCCTATGCTACCCTTTGAGGCTCGCCGCAGGATACGTATTGACCCTAGAACCTCTTGCAAAATGCCTGCCCAGGGTCCGGTGAGCCCGGATCGGTCGGTTGATCCCGGTCACCTCTGCGCCTGGAGGTTGGAATCCGTGGATTCGCGGCGTCTCATCGGAGACGATGAGACCGAACAGGGACCTTTGCGGACATCGGGACACGCCTCTCCGGGCCACTCTCTTCGAGAGGGCCGCGAAGGGTCGGTATGCGTTGTCGGAGCCGAGCTATGGGGCGGCGAGACGTATCAACTGGTCAGCCGCCAGGGCCAGGATGCCGACCATGAGATGGCAGGCGACCCTGGAATGTCCACGGACGCGGACATGGCGCCCGCCACACTCATCCTTGAGGCGGGCGTTGGTCCTCTCGACACCGGACCGGATCCGGAACCGCACGGTCTCGGGATCGACATGGCCTATTGCACGCCGGGCCCGGGCCTCCCGGTCTCGCTCCTCCTTGAGGTCTTTGTCCCGGCGCGGATTGACATCGATGATCGGCACATGGCCAAGCCGTTCGCTCATCTGATAGATCTCCTTGGCATCATAGGCCGCGTCCATGAGATCGTAGAGATTGGTCACACGCGCGGCGGTCATCATCGCCAGCGGGATCGCGACCTGGCTGTCATGGACGGATGCCGAGGTGAGGACGGTCCTCAGCGGCACCCCGCAGTCTGCTGTGTCGATAGGCAGCTTGTAACCGCGCCAAGCCTCCAGGACCCCCCTGGCAGTCTTCTTTGCCCCGTGATCACAGACCTTCGGCAGCGCGTCGAGCCTCTCATCGAGATCCATCCCGTTCGCTTGCTGTTCGAGACGCCCAGGCTCCTTCGTCCTCTCCGCGCCCTTGCGGGGCCGGCCGCGCTTGCGGTTCGGCGTCCTGGCCTTCGGCTTCGGGGCCGGCGTCTCCCGGGCCTCGATGGCCGTCGAGTCCCAAGACACGCGACCAGCCGCACAGTCGGCGCAACGTCGGGTCCACCTTGAGCCTGTCGATCAGGTGGCGGGTCGTCGTCGGATCCGACACCGCCTTGGCGATGAAGCCACGGGCCAGCGCCCAGCGATCCTCCCGGGGCCGACCCTGAACGGTCCACACCTCACCGACGAAGCACTCCACCTTGACGGGATCGAGAGCTGTCACGAAGCAGCTGTGCGTCTCGAGGAGAGGACCGACCGCTTCGGCCAACGCAGGGAAAAGGTCCCCTTGAAATCGGTGCAGGATATCGGATAGGGACGAACCAAGGGTCATCGGGGTCACCTCCTCGGTATCTTGTCATTTTGTAAACACAACATACCACCAGGTGGCCCCGGAACCCAGGCCCTCGACAACAAGATCAGCCTCGACAAGGCAAAAACCGCTCGGGCCTCGGGCCGGCAGTTTTGCAAGAAGCTCATAAAGGCAAAAGGTCTTTCTCGAGACGATGGACGGGCTGGTTCCCTGGGAGCGGCTGGAGGCCCGCATCGAGCCGTTCGACCCGAAGGCCGGTCGCGGTCGGCGGCCCTATCCGCTGAGCGTGATGCTGCGGGTGCACTGGGTTGCAGCTGTTCTACACTCTGAGCGACCCTGGGATGGCGGACCTGCTCTACGAGGTGGAGTCGGTACGGCGGTTTGTGGGGTTGCGCCTCTCGGGTGCGCTGCCTGACGAGACGACGATCCTGCATTTCCGCCACTTGCTGGAGACGCATGGTCTGGGTGAGACGCTGTTCGAGGAGATCAACGCACATCTGGCCTCTCTCGGACACCGCTTGAGCAAGGGGACGATCGTGGACGCGAGTCTCATTGCCGCGCCGTCGTCGACGAAGAACCGCAAGGGCGAGCGGGACCCGGAGATGCATCAGACGAAGAAGGGCAATCAGTGGCATTTCGGGATGAAGGCGCACATCGGGGTGGATGCGCAGTCGGGCTTGACGCACAGCGTGGAGACGACGCCGGCGAATGTCTCGGATGTGGCGACGGCGCACGCGCTGTTGCACGGGGGCGAGGAGCAGGTGTGGGGTGACGCGGGCTATCAGGGGGTGGACAAGCGCGCGGAGAACCGGGACACGGACGTGGACTGGGAGGTGGCGATGAAGCCCGGCAAGCGCCGGGGGCTGGACAAGGCGGGCCCGGAGGCGGCGGAGAGGCGCAAGGCGTCGGTTCGGGCCAAGGTGGAACATCCGTTCCTGTATGTGAAGCGCCACTTCGGCTACGCAAAGGTGCGCTATCGGGGGCTGGCGAAGACCACGCAACGCATCGCCGTGCTGCTCGGGTTCACCAATCTGCTCATCGCGGGGCGCGACGCCACCGCCTGACGTGGGGGGAGTCCGTCCGCAACCGCCGCAAGGCGGCGGGGACGGTCGGCTCGGCATCAAAATCCCCATTTCCTGGCACGACAACACGTCCCCGATGGGCTCTGGCGTTTCATCCACGGGCCACGACACCCGTATACACGAAAAAACCGACTTGTTCAGACAATCCCTAGTGTTCGGGAATCGCCGCCGGCTGCTCCCATCCGCACCGTAATCCGCAACGGGATGTCTTGCACTTGGTCGTGCTTCAGACGCAGCAATTCGGCGTGGCGGGCATTGGGGCTGTGACCACACCCACACGCGATTGGTTGGACGCGGGCATCGATAAGTTGACACTGATCGACGCGATCTTGCCGATCGTCCCAAGAGGGTTGACGTGGCTGGCCGGGTATCGGAACGCGCCTGACAGCGCCCCGTGACCGGTATGTCCCTGTCTTCCGAAGACCGTCGCGACGGGTCGGCCGGTGCCCGGACTCGGAGCAGGCCGAAGGCAATTCTGACCGTAATTATTGGGGCTTACATACATAACTCCACCAAAACCAGATGTAGACGTATTCAACCAGAAAATGCGCTACATATAGTGTTAAGTGGAGTCAAGCACACGAGTGAACCTCTTGCAAAATTCCTGTCCCCAGGGTCCGGTGAGCCCGGATCGGTCGGTTGATCCCGGTCACCTCTGCACCTGGAGGTCGGAATCCATGGATTCGCGGTGTCTCATCAGAGATGATGAGACCAAACAGGGACCTTTGTGGACATCGGGATACGCCTCTCCGGGCCACTCTCTACGAGAGGGCCGTGAAGGGTCGGCATGCGTTGTCGGAGCCGCGCTATGGGACGGCGAGACGTATCAACGGGTCAGCCGCCAGGGCCAGGATGCCGAACATGAGATGGCAGGCGACCCTGGAATGTCCACGGACGCGGACATGGCGCCCGCCAAACTCATCCTTGAGGCGGGCGTTGGTCCTCTCGACACCGGACCGGATCCGGAACCGCACGCTCTCGGGATCGACAGGGCCTATTGCACGCCGGGCCCGGGCCTCCCGGTCTCGCTCCTCCTTGAGGTCCTTGTCCCGGCGCGGATTGACATCGATGATCGGCACATGGCCAAGCCGTTCGCTCATCTGGTAGATCTCCCTGGCATCATAGGCCGCGTCCATGAGATCGTAGAGATTGGTCACACGCCCGGCGGTCATCATCGCCAGCGGGATCGCGACCTGGCTGTCATGGACGGATGCCGCGGTGAGGACGGTCCTCAGCGGCACCCCGCAGTCTGCTGTGTCGATAGGCAGCTTGTAACCGCGCCAAGCCTCCATGACCCCCTTGGCAGTCTTCTTTGCCCTGTGATCGCAGACCTTCGGCAGCGCGTCGAGCCTCTCATCGAGATCCATCCCGTTCGCTTGCTGTTCGAGACGCCCAGGCTCCTTCGTCCTCTCCTCGCCCTTGCGGGGCCGGCCGCGCTTGCGGTTCGGCGTCCTGGCCTTCGGCGTCGGGGCCGGCGTCTCCCGGGCCTCGATGGCCGTCGGGTCCCGCGACACGTGGCCGATGAGCGCGTCGCCCAGTGTCTCTGCAACCAGAGCCGCGTGCATCCTCTCCGGAAGACGGGACTGCGACCATTCGGCAAACGCCCGCGAAAACGTCGCTTCACGCGGGATCTCCGCGACACGCGACCAGCCGCACAGTCGGCGCAACGTCGGGTCCACCTTGAGCCTGTCGATCAGGTGGCGGGTCGTCGGCAGACCCCACACCGCCTTGGCGATGAAGCCACGGGCCAGCGCCTGGCGATCCTCCCGGGGCCGACCCGGACCGGTCCACACCCCATCGACGAAGCCCTCCACCTTGACGAGATCGAGAGCTGTCACGAAGCGCTTGTGCGTCTCCAGGAGAGGACCGACCGCCTCGGCCAACGCAGGGAAAAGGTCCCCTTGAAATCGGTGCCAGAGATCGGATAGGGTCGAGCCAAGGGTCATCGGGGTCAGCTCCTCGGTATCTTGTTGTTGCGGAAACACAACAGACCACGAGGTGGCCCCGAAACCCAGGCCCTCGACAACAAAATCGGCCTCGAGAAGGCAAAAAACCGGTCGGGCCGGCAATTTTGCAAGAAGCTCAAGTCCCTAATTTTTTGTGCGTTCGCCGCGTTGTTGCCAATCGTCAGCGTCGTGGCGCCCAAAGGCACCGTGGTTCTTCTGCTGCTTGCGGCGGTCCTGGCCGTCCCAACCCATTGGTGGGCCTACAGACGGTTTCCCGTACCCGATTGGCGCATTTCAATCGCTCTCACCATGCTGGTCGTGTGGTGCGCCATTACCTCTATCTTGGGGCTTGGACGTCAACCAATCACTTATTCTCGCCCTCCGTATTGTGGTTATTTTTGCGGCGGCAATGGTCTTGTTCCCTATCACAATCGCATTGGACGACGCGGCGAAAGTTCGTATCGGGCAGTGGCTCATCATCGGTTTCGGGGTGAGCCTGGCCTTCATGGCAGTGGAAATCGGGCTCGACTATCCGCTGCTGGGCTCTGTCAAGGCAGCAGACACCAGGACCGGAGCCGTTTGGTTCAATCGCGGGGCCGTGGCGATGGCGTTGATCGTCTGGCCGTTGGCGGCCTATCTCTGGGCCAGAGGTCTTGGCTGGAAGGCACTGGTGATCCCTGTTCTCCTGGGAATCGCTTCGATTTTTCTGGAAAGTGCGGCGGCAACGCTGGGATTTGTCGCAGGCATCGCCACCATGCTGTTGGCTCTGGGTCATCGCAAGCTGGGACTCGTCGTCACGATTACCGCGAGCCTATTGGTCTTCGTGGGCATGCCGTTCGCGGCTAGGGTAATGCACAGTCACGGATGGCACCGGGCCGTTTGGCTGGCTGAGTCGGCCCGGCATCGCGTGGAGATATGGGATTTCTCCGTTCAGCGGATTGCAGAGAAACCGCTTCTGGGATGGGGTTTTGACGGTTCTCGTCACCTGGGGTCGTTGTACCCAGAGCATAGCGACACCGGCCGCGACATCGCGGCATTGCACCCCCATAACGCGCCGCTGCAGATCATGCTTGAGCTGGGCGCTGTCGGCGCCGTCATCGCGCTCGCTTTGCTCTGCTTGATTGTGACAAAGCTGAACGCTGCATCGCGCCCGACCCGGCATTGCGGGCAGGCCCTACTTGTCGGCGCTCTGGCCATTGCATGTGTGGCATTCGGCCAGTGGCAGAACTGGTGGCTCGCGTTGATTTTTTCGGTTGCGCTGTTGGTGCCGCTCACGGCTGTGCCCTCTGCGCGCAAGGGTTAGTTTTTTTGTGTTTGAGTCTGGAGACTGTTCTTACTGGGTTGGTCGGAGTGAGAAAGATTGGTACGCTTGAGACTTCTACATTACTTGTTTCGATGAGGTCAGAGGGACCAGTCTTGCATAAGAATGAAGCATCTTGGATTGTTGAGAAACTTAGAGACGTCGATTCAAGCGCTCTTTCGCCGATGCTTAATATCGGGAGCTCAACTCGGGAATATCGGGAGACGACGCAGCCCTGGATTCGTGACGTCCTGATCGATCCCCTGCAGAGGCGTGGTGTGAAAATAATCCATTCCGATATGCGGAGCGGAGACGGAATAGATATCAGGGCGGATATTGCGGATGACGCGGACATGGAGCGGCTCAAGGTGCTAAATGCAAAGTCCGTACTTTGCTGCAACATGTTAGAGCACGTCCGGGATCCGGAAGATGTAGCTCTCCGGTGTCTGAGCTTGGTTCCGGAAGGTGGTTACATCGTGGTGACCGTGCCGTACAGCTACCCTCATCATCGCGATCCGATCGATACTATGTTCCGACCACTCCAGACGAGGTAGTTTCGCTGTTCAGGACTGTACAGGTCATGGAGCGAGATATTATTACCGTGGGCTCATATAGGGATAATGTTCGAAAACGGCCATGGATCATATTTCGTCATATCTTTCGTTTTCCTATTCCCTTTATTCACTTCGATCGATGGAAGCGGTCGATGAGCAAATTGCGCTGGTTGGTGAACCCTTATTTTCAGTCTTGCGTCATCGTGAGAAAAGAAGGGGTCGTGGTTGACAGCCAACGCGGGCTGATGGGTTGATGCGCATTGCCCAGATCATGCTGGCGCGCCGGCTGGGCGGAGGGGAGCAGGTTTTTATCGACCTGTGCGGAGCCGTTGCATCGCGCGGGCATGAGGTCCTCGCCATCGGGGCGGCAGAGAGCGACGCGATGGATGCCCTCGATCGGCGCGCGGACCTCCAATGCGCGCGCGTGCGCTGCCACGGCACTTGGGATCCGCTATGCCGTTGGTCGATCGGCCGCCTGCTGCGGCGATTCGCGCCGGATGTGGTGCAGACTCACATGGCGCGCGCGAGCGCGCTTGGCGGCAGGGCCGCGCGGTCCGCCGGCTATCCCACGCTCGCCATGCTGCACACCATGATTGACCTGAAATACTATCGCGCTGTTGACCTGTTTGTGCCGACGACGGCGGATCAAGAGGCTTATCTGCGCGAGAACGGTGTGTCGGCCGATCGCCTGGAGCGCATCCCTCATTTCCGTTCACTAGAGCCGGTTGCGGTCGCTAGAGCGCCGCGGCCAACCGATGGGGTGGCGAAGACCCTCGGTCGATTCGTGCACAAGAAGGGGTTCGATGTTCTGCTGCACGCAGCCGCGCAGGGCGCGCCGTTCAGGCTTGAAATCGGCGGCGACGGACCCGAGCGCAATTCGTTGAAGGCGCTGGCCGCACGGCTCGGGATCGGGGATCGCGTGACGTTCTGCGGTTGGGTCGACGATGTTGCGGCATTCCTCGCCGATGCGGACCTGTTCGTGCTGCCCTCCAGGATCGAACCCTTCGGCATTGTGGTCCTGGAGGCGATGGCCTGCGGCGTCCCCATCGTCGCCACGCGCGTGAGCGGTCCGCTGGAGACTCTCGACGATCAGACTGCACTGCTCGTTCCGTTCGACGATCCGGCGGCATTGGCCGAGGCGATGACGGCGGCGTTCGCTGCGCCAGACTCCGCGAAGACCCGCGCCGACGCGGCGCTCGCCTCGTTCAAGTCGAACTACGCCGAGCCTGCTGTCATGGAGCGATACCTGGCTGCCTGCAGACGCCTTGCGGCGGAGTCCGGCGGGGCAGCGACGAAGAGCTAGCCCGGATTTCTCACCAGTTCATATTGGGCGGTGATCTGTGTAGTGGTTTGGTTGGGCTGCCTGGCATGGCGGCGTCGCCTGATTGAGCGCAGGGCTGGCGCTGGTGGCGCGGTGTGTTTCGGGGGTTGTGTTCCTGTTGTTGTCGGGCAGTTTCGGTTGCGGCCCTGGGGCCGGGGTCAGGTTCATAATCGGGCGTGTGCCTGTGCGAAGGTATCGGCATGGGGACAGGCGGACGCCATGGCGATGCGGATACGCCTTGCGCTGCGTCGGAGCTGGGCGCCGCTCTTGAGGAGCTTGAGGCGGATGGAGCCGCATGTGGCTCTGGCGAGGCGGGTTCCGGCGAGCGCGATGCGTCTGAGGGCGGTGAGCAGGACAGAGGCCATGGAAGCGACCCAGAGGCGGAGCTGGTTGGCGCGCATGGCGGTTGCGGAGGTGCGATCGGCGAACCGGTCGAGCTGACACTCCTTGATGCGGGTCTCCATCTCGCCTCTGGCGCAGTAGAGCGTCTCGTAGAGGTTCCGCCGGTCGATGACGGCCGGGCTCAGCGAGGTGACGACGACGCGCGGGTTGGCCCGGCCCGGGAGCCACTCCGCCTTGCCGACGACGCGGCGCCGGCGCGACCATGTCTTCAGGGTTCGATAGCGGAACTCGGTGAACAGGCGCGCGGGCTGTCCGCTCTCCCGCGAGCGCGCCAGGCCGAAGACATCGTCGACAGCGTTGTCCTCGCACCAGGCCATCAGCGGCTCGCGGGCGAAGCCTGAGTCGGCGCGGAGCACGGTCTCGCCCGCCGGCCAGCGGGCGCGGATCTGTCCGACGATCCGCTCGACTTCCTCGACCGCGCCGGCGCTGGCGTCGATGTCGGACCGCCTCAGCGTCACCGCCAGCAGCGGCTCGCGGGCGAAGCCTGAGTCGGCGCGGAGCACGGTCTCGCCCGCCGGCCAGCGGGCGCGGATCTGTCCGACGATCCGCTCGACTTCCTCGACCGCGCCGGCGCTGGCGTCGATGTCGGACCGCCTCAGCGTCACCGCCAGCAGAGGGTCGCCGCAGAAGATGTAGAGCGGCAGGTAGCAGTAGCAGTCGTAATAGCCATGGAAGAAGCGGCCCTCCTGGCGTCCGTGCAGCGGGTCGTCGGTGGCGTCGAGATCGAGCTCCAGCCGCTCCGGCGCGCGCTCGTGGGCGTCGAGAAACAGGTCCACGAACAGCGCCTCGATCGCGCCGGCGTCGTGGCCGACGCGGCGATAGCGATGCGCGCCCGCCGGAGCGCCTCAAGCCGGCCCAGAACCGCGTCCAGAATAGGGTCCTGGCGCAACTCGTCGTGGTCCAGAAGGTCCTCGTAGCCCAGCGCGATCCCGAACACCTAGTGTCCTGTACGCAAAGTTCGTATTGTTAAGGGGGTGGTGTCGATTCGGGGGGCATGGTGATGCGACTTTCGGTGGAGATCAAGCTGAGCGCGGACGAGCGCAACGAGCTTGAGCGGCTGGCGCGCGGGCGCAAAGTCTGGCGAGGCCTGTCCGATCGGGCGCACATCGTGCTGCTGGCGGCCGAAGGGCTTACCAATGTGCAGATTGGGAGCGTGCTGGGCGTGACCAGCCAGACCGCCAGGAAGTGGCGCAATCGCTTCGCAGAGCATCGTCTTGACGGGCTTGACGACGAGCCGCGCTCCGGCCGTCCCCGGCGCATCGATGACGACGCCGTGGCCGAGGTGGTGCGCAAGACGCTTGAGGAGAAGCCTCGTGACGCGACCCAATGGAGCACGCGCTCGATGGCGCAGGCGACGGGGTATGCGCCGTCGACGGTCAATCGCATCTGGCGAGCCTTTTCCCTTCAGCCGCACAGGAGCGAGACCTTCAAGCTCTCGGCAGACCCCTACTTCGTGGACAAGACGCGCGACATCGTGGGGCTCTACGTGGACCCGCCGCAGCATGCCATGGTCCTCTGCGTGGACGAGAAATCGCAGGTTCAGGCCCTCGATCGCACCCAGCCGCTGCTGCCGCTGCGCCCGGGGCAGGTCGAGCGGCGCACTCACGATTACAAGCGCAACGGCACGACCTCGCTCTTCGCAGCCCTTGACGTCGCCACAGGCAAGGTCATCGGACAGTGCTATCGGCGCCACCGCAGCGTGGAGTTCCGCAAGTTCCTGGATCACGTCGAGGCCAACGTGCCGCCCGACCTCGAGATCCACATCGTCATGGACAACTACTCGACCCACAAGACGAAGACGATCCGCGACGGGTTCGCCCGGCGACCGCGCTGGCATGTTCACTTCACCCCGACCTCTGCCTCGTGGCTCAACCAAGTCGAGCGCTTCTTCGCCGATCTGACAGAGAAGCAGATCCGGCGCGGGGTTCACCGATCGACCGTCGAGCTGGAGCAGGCGATCACCGGGTACATCGACACCGTCAACGAGGACCCCAAGCCCTTCCGCTGGCACAAGACAGCCGATGAAATCCTGGCGTCCATCAAGCGCTTCTGCCTCAGGACCCTCGAAACCGCTGCAGCCGCAACATCATAACGGTACGAACTTTGAAATCAGGACACTAGCAGCACCTCCACATCGTGCACAACGCGATCCGCCGAGCGACCGTCCGAAAAACAATCCGAAAACCGATCCACAAGACCTATCGCCCGGTCGGTCGCCCCCAGAAGCAGGGCACCGCCGCCGAAATCGGCCACAACATCGCGCCCCTTCAGGCGTGCAAAACGCATCGGCTTCGGGGTACACTCTGTGCGCATCGGGGAGAACCTCTGCAACCGGACAAGTTTTTGTTGCAAAAGAACGTTCTCACATGCAGAGCCCCGATGCACCTACCCTCGGTGAGAAGTGCGGGCTAATCTTTGGCGCGCACCGTCGCCGCGTAGTCTGCCATCAGGGTGCGGGTGATCGACCCCACCTGAAAATTGTGATCGTCGATGGCGCCGACCGGCGTCACCTCGGCGGCGGTGCCGGTCAGGAAAATCTCGTCGCTCTTCGGGATCTCGTCGGGCATGACGGCGCGCTCGACCACTTCGTAGCCGCGTTTTTCCGCGAGCGCGATGACGGTGCGCCGGGTGATGCCGTCGAGGAAGCAATCCGGCGTCGGCGTGTGAATGACGCCATCCTGGACGAGGAAGACGTTGGCGCCGGTGGCTTCGGAGACGCGCCTGCGCCAGTCGAGCATCAACGCGTCGTGGCAGCCCTCCCGTTCGGCTTCGTGCTTGCTCAGCGTGCAGATCATGTAGAGCCCGGCGCATTTCGCCGTCACGGGGGTGGTATCCGGTGCCGGCCGACGCCAGCGCGCGGTCTTGAGCTTGATGCCGCGCGTGGCGGCGTCCTCGCCGAAATACGCGGGCCACGCCCAGGTCGCGATGGCCACGTGGATCGTGTTGTGCTGCGCCGAGACGCCCATCATCTCGGCACCGCGCCAGGCCACCGGCCGTACATAGCCGTCGCCGATGCCGAGCTCCTTGACGACGAGCTTGGAGGCGTCGATCAGCGTCTCGAGGCTGTAGGGGATCTCGAATCCCAGCGCACTCGCGGAATCCAGAAGGCGTTGAGTGTGCTCCTCGACCTTGAAGATGCGGTCGTCGTAGACCCGCTCGCCCTCGAACACGCAGCTCACATAGTGCAGGCCGTGGCTCAGCACGTGCAGCTTGCGTCGCGCCAGGGCACGAGTGCGCCATCGAACCAGATGACTCCGTCGCGATCGTCGTAGGGGATGAGGTCGGCCATGGTGCTCACAGGTGGTCGGCGGGTGGGCAGAAACTTGTTGCGCTCCCTATCATCGGCCTGCATATAAGTCAACCTGATTCTCACTCAAGCTAAGTGCAATTTGAGTAGCCTCTCCGGCATCGGCGATATCCGCAGCGCCACGTAGACCAGTCCGGGGATGATCTCGGGCAGGTCGAAACGACGATTGAACCGGTCCACGACCTCCGCGAGATAGCGCTGGGCATACTTGGGACGAATCGCATGGTCGGTGCCACGCAATGCGCTTTTGATGTTGCCGAGGATCGTGTTCACCCAACGAAACTCGGGGCGCTCGACCGCGGCTTTCCCGCCGCCGGTCACCATCGGCTCATTCGGTGACACGGAAGCCCTCAACCACGGTGAGCGTCACGCGCAGCGGATGTTCCTGCCCATTGATCTCGACCGCGGCCACGAACGGGGTCTTGCCCGGCGCGCCCCGCCCGTGCTTGCCGCCGAGACAGGCATCGTTGCGTTGGACCGACCCGCCGAGTGGGAGCTTGGTGGCCTCGAAGATGGTGCCGGCGGTGATGGAGGTCTGGCGATGGCAGCGGTTGCACTGCTGGAGCTTTCGGGTGTTCAACTGACAGCACCGGTCATGGGCGCAGTATGGGCACAGAAAGCCGTTCGGCCATCGCCATTGAAAGAGGGCGGCGAAGCACTGGTCTTCGCTGCCGTAGAGCGAGAGGAACGCGGTGAGGCTGATTCCTTTCTGGAACTGCACTGGGTTGCGCGCCATGTGAATGTCCTTTTCTATCGAACCTCTTGCAAAATTCCTGTCCCCAGGGTCCGGTGAGCCCGGATCGGTCGGTTGATCCCGGTCACCTCTGCACATGGAGGTCGGACTCCATGGATTCGCGGTGTCTCATCAGAGACGATGAGACCGAACAGGGACCTTTGCGGACATCGGGACACGCCTCTCCGAGCCACTCTCTTCGAGAGGGCTGCGAAGGGTCGGCATGCGTTGTCGAAGCCGCGCTATGGGACGGTGAGACGTATCAACGGGTCAGCCGCCAGGGCCAGGATGCCGACCATGAGATGGCAGGCGACCCTGGAATGTCCACGGACGCGGACATGGCGTCCGCCACACTCATCCTTGAGGCGGGCGTTGGTCCTCTCGACACCGGACCGGATCCGGAACCGCACGTTCCCGGGATCGACAGGGCCTACTGCACGCCGGGCCCGGGCCTCCCGGTCTCGCTCTTCCTTGAGTCCTTGTCCCGGCGCGGATTGACATCGATGATCGGCACATGGCCAAGCCGTTCGCTCATCTGGTAGATCTCCCTGGCATCATAGGCCGCGTCCATGAGATCGTAGAGATTGGTCACACGCGCGGCGGTCATCATCGCCAGCGGGATCGCGACCTGGCTGTCATGGACGGATGCCGAGGTGAGGACGGTCCTCAGCGGCACCCCGCAGTCTGCTGTGTCGATATGCAGCTTGTAACCGCGCCAAGCCTCCAGGACCCCCTTGGCAGTCTTCTTTGCCCCGTGATCGCAGACCTTCGGCAGCGCGTCGAGCCTCTCATCGAGATCCATCCCGTTCGCTTGCCGTTCGAGACGCCCAGGCTCCTTCGTCCTCTCCGCGCCCTTGCGGGGCCGGCCGCGCTTGCGGTTCGGCGTCGGGGCCGGCGTCTCCCGGGCCTCGATGGCCGTCGAGTCCCTCGACACGTGGCCGATGAGCGCGTCGCCCAGTGTCTCTGCAACCAGAGCCGCGTGCATCCTCTCCGGAAGACGGGACTGCGACCATTCGGCGAACGCCCGCGAAAACGTCGCTTCACGCGGGATCTCCGCGACACGCGACCAGCCGCACAGTCGGCGCAACGTCGGGTCCACCTTGAGCCTGTCGATCAGGTGGCGGGTCGTCGGCAGACCCCACACCGCCTTGGCGATGACGCCACGGGCCAGCGCCCGGCGATCCTCCCGGGGCCGACCCGGACCGGTCCACACCCCATCGACGAAGCCCCTCCACCTTGACGAGATCGAGAGCTGTCACGAAACGCTTGTGCGTCTCGAGGAGAGGACCGACCGCCTCGGCCAACGCAGGGAAAAGGTCCCCTTGAAATCGGTGCCAGAGATCGGATAGGGTCGAGCCAAGGGTCATCGGGGTCACCTCCTCGGTATCTTGTTGTTGCGGAAACACAACATACCACGGGGTGCCCCCGAAACCCAGGCCCTCGACAACAAAATCAGCCTCGACAAGGCAAAAACCGGTCGGGCAGGCAATTTTGCAAGAAGCTCACTGCTTAGATTCGAGGGTAATTAGGTAAGTCAATGTGACTGACGTAAAAGCCGGGCCGAATCCGCTCTACCTGCGCGAGGATCAGCTTCACGAGGCGATGGAGCTGCTCTTCTTCGCTTATCGCGACTTCACGACCGAGTGCGATGCGATCCTGGCCTTGCCCACGCGTCGCGCGATCATCAATCTCCTTTAAAATTCCCAGGACCAGAAATCATTGCCTTCATTGCGATAGAAGCGGGCCAGGACCATCTTATGGACCTCCGAGGCGCCGTCTACCAGGCGGGCCTGCCGCGCGTAGCGATAGATCCACTCCAGTACGGTATCTTTCGAATATCCCCGCGCACCGTTCAGCTGCAGCGCCGTATCGACAGCCCGTTGCAAGGTGTCGGCAACATGGTTCTTCGCCATCGAGACCTCCTTTCTGGCGAAATTCCCGTTTGCCAGCTTCCACGCGGCTCGCATGGTGATCAGCCGGCCGAGTTCGATATCCGCGGCGACGCCGCCGAGCATCTGCTGCACGCCTTCGCGGTCGGCCAGTTTGACACCGAAACTCTCGCGGCGTTCGACATATTCATGCGCGATTTCCATTGATCGTTTCGCCAGACCAAGCCAGCGCATGCAATGCGTCAGACGTGCTGTACCGAGCCGGATCTGAGTCAGTTTAAGGCCGTCGCCAACCCCCATGATCCGGTCGGCATCATCGACTTCCAGGCCATCGAACCGGAGTTCGCAATGGCCGCCATGCTCTTCCGGGCCCATGATCTCGATCCGCCGGGCGATTTCCCAGCCCGGTTGGTCGCGATGAAACATGAAGGCGGTGAGACCCTTGCGTGGATCGTCAGAGGTCTTCGCCATGAGGATGAAATGCTCTGCCGTCTCGGCTCCGGTAATGAACCATTTGTGCCCGCTGATCCGCCATTTCGAATTCCCGGCCGGTTCGGCGCGGGTCAGCATCATCGACGGGTCCGAGCCGGATCCGGGATGCGGTTCGGTCATCACGAAGGATGAACGAACCGCTCCGTCGATAATTGGCTGCAACCATTTGTCCTTCTGCGCGTCCGTGGCGACCCGGTTCAGGACGAACATGTTCCCGTCGTCCGGAGCGGCGCAGTTGAAGCAGATCGGCCCGAAAATCGATCGGTTCATTTCTTCGTAGGATGCCGCCATGCCGATCTGGTCGAAACCGAGGCCGCCGCGCTCGCGCGGCATCTGGGGCGCCCAGAGACCCTCCACCTTGACCTTTTGTTGCACGTTTTTCAGAACGTCAGTGCGGATGTTTTCATGGTTATCGTAACTGGACCGGTCTGTTTCGAGCGGGACGATATGCGCGTCGACGAAATGGCGGACCTTTGCACAATACGTCTCGACATCTTGTGGCAATGTGAAATCCATCTGGGCAATCCTGATCGCGATGCGCGAATGAATGGGACGAGCAATGCGGAACATTGCGAGGCGGGTCAAGCCTGAAGGCGGCTCGGCAGGCAGAAATCTCGCGTCTTGACCTGAATTGGCGGCTGGTATTGCCTGACTGTGAAGCGCCCGCCTCGACCGGTAACATCAACAGAACCTCTTGCAAAATTCCTGTCCCCAGGGTCCGGTGAGCCCGGATCGGTCGGTTGCTTCCGGTCACCTCTGCACCTGGAGGTCGGAATCCATGGATTCGCGGTGTCTCATCAGAGACGATGAGACCGAACAGGGACCTTTGTGGACATCGGGACACGCCTCTCCGGGCCACTCTCTTCGAGAGGGCCGCGAAGGGTCGGCATGCGTTGTCGGAGCCGCGCTATGGGACGGCGAGACGTATCAACTGGTCAGCCGCCAGGGCCAGGATGCCGAACATGAGATGGCAGGCGACCCTGGAATGTCCGCGGACGCGGACATGGCGCCCGCCACACTCATCCTTGAGGCGGGCGTTGGTCCTCTCGACACCGG
The DNA here is from genome assembly GCA_963422445.2 of Thalassobaculaceae bacterium. GTDB lineage: Bacteria > Pseudomonadota > Alphaproteobacteria > Thalassobaculales > Thalassobaculaceae. The sequence goes on along the minus strand of OY729512.2, from coordinate 3,756,497 downwards.
ACCGGATCCGGACCCGCACGGTCTCGGGATCGACATGGCCTATTGCACGCCGGGCCCGGGCCTCCCGGTCTCGCTCCTCCTTGAGGTCCTTGTCCCGGCGCGGATTGACATCGATGATCGGCACATGGCCAAGCCGTTCGCTCATCTGGGAGATCTCCCTGGCATCATAGGCCGCGTCCATGAGATCGTAGAGATTGGTCACACGCCCGGCGGTCATCATCACCAGCGGGATCGCGACCTGGCTGTCATGGACGGATGCCGAGGTGAGAACGGTACTCAGCGGCACCCCGCAGTCTGCTGTGTCGATATGCAGCTTGTAACCGCGCCAAGCCTCCAGGCCCCCCTTGGCAGTCTTCTTTGCCCCGTGATCACAGACCTTCGGCAGCGCGTCAAGCATCTCATCGAGATCCATCCCGTTCGCTTGCCGTTCGAGACGCCCAGGCTCCTTCGTCCTCTCCGCGCCCTTGCGGGGCCGGCCGCGCTTGCGGTTCGGCGTCCCGGCCTTCGGCTTCGGGGCCGGCGTCTCCCGGGCCTCGATGGCCGTCGGGTCCCTCGACACGTGGCCGATGAGCGTGTCGCCCAGTGTCTCTGCAACCAGAGCCGCGTGCATCCTCTCCGGAAGACGGGACTGCGAAAATTCGGCGAACGCCCGCGAAAACGTCGCTTCACGCGGGATCTCCGCGACACGCGACCAGCCGCACAGCCGGCGCAACGTCGGGTCCACCTTGAGCCTGTCGATCAGGTGGCGGGTCGTCGGCAGACCCCACACCGCCTTGGCGATGACGCCACGGGCCAGCGCCTGGCGATCCTCCCGGGGCCGACCCGGACCGGTCCACACCCCATCGACGAAGCCCTCCACCTTGACGAGATCGAGAGCTGTCACGAAACGCTTGTGCGTCTCCAGGAGAGGACCGACCGCCTCGGCCAACGCAGGGAAAAGGTCCCCTTGAAATCGGTGCCAGAGATCGGATAGGGTCGAGCCAAGGGTCATCGGGGTCACCTCCTCGGTATCTTGTTGTTGTGGAAACACAACAGACCACGGGGTGCCCCGAAACCTAGGCCCTCGACAACAAAATCAGCCTCGAGAAGGCAAAAAACCGGTCGGGCCGGCAATTTTGCAAGAAGCTCGATAGGAGAAGACCGTGAGTATTGAACGACATGACATTGGCCAGCGAATGAGCCAGGCCGTGATTCATAATGGCACAGTCTATCTGGCGGGCCAGGTCGCGCAGAACGCCTCGGGTGGCAGCATCACCGAGCAGACCCGGGATATCCTGGCAACGACCGAACGGCTGCTAGCGGCATGCGGCTCGGACAAGAGCAAACTGCTGTCGGCAGTCATCTGGCTCACCACGATGGACGATTACGCTGAAATGAATGCGGTCTGGGATGCTTGGGTCGAACCTAGCCAGACGCCAGGTCGCGCCTGCGTCGAATCGGCCCGGCTGGCGGCGCCAGGCTTCAATGTCGAGATCATGGTGACGGCAGCTGTTTGATCCGTTGCATGTTCTTGAGCGCAACGGACTTGCGACCGGCCGGTGACTCGGGCAAGGTCGCTACTGTGCGATCTAAATCTGTTACAGGGGAGGAAAAGGAAATGAGTCTTGGAAAGGCCCTGAAGGGCATCGGAATGGGTCTGATGGCCGCGGCAGCGCTGACCCTGTCTGCGCAGGCGCAGGACAAGACCATCAAGATTGGCGTGATCTATGATTATACTGGGCCACTGGCAGCGGGGGGCTCATCGTTGCATGCGCTCGGCGCCAAAATCATGATCGACTACTTCAACGCCAAGGGTGGTGTTGAAGGTTACGAGATTGACCCGATCTATGCTGATGCGCAGTCCAAACCGGAAATCGCCATCAACGAAGCGATTCGCCTGATCGAACAGGAAGATGTCGACATGTTGTTGGGATTCTATTCCAGCGCACAGTGCGTGCCGGTATCAGCCAAGGTCGATGCGCTCGATAAATTCATGTGGATCACGACCTGTATCTCGCCCGCAGTCTTGAAGGGCCGGAACCTTAAGAACGTATTCCGCATTCAACCGCATGGTGGCATGTTCGGCGTAACCTCTCCTGATTTCGTGTCCGCCTATGCCAAGGAAAAGCTCGGTATAGAGCCCGACGATCTCAAGGTCGCGATTATTCACGAAGATGGCCCTTATGGAAGCGGTGTTGCCGGCGGTAACGAAGAGGGCTCGAAAAAGCACGGCTTCAACATCGTCCTCAAGGAAGGTTATGCGGCGACGGCGCCTGACCTTTCGTCGCTCGTCACCAAACTGAAGCGCAAACGCCCTGATGTGATCTTCCACACCGGATACAATCCCGACATCACATTGTTCCTGCGTCAGAGCCGTGAACTAGGCTTGCGCTGGAGAGCTCTGATCGGTCATGGGGCCGGTTATGGCGTTCCAGACAAATTGTATGAGGCATTCGGCGATGATGCCAATTACATTTTCAATGTTGATCCGGTGTCGATCTGGTTGATTGATCCCAAGACCCTGCAAGGCGACCTCGGTGAAATCACCGAAATGGTCGGGGCCGAGTACAAAAAGGCGCATCCAGACGTCCGGACATTTTCGGCTCATGTCGGCATGGCGGCAAGCAACACCTATACTTTCTTCGATCATGTGCTGCCACGCGCGATCAAAGAATATGGCGGTATTGACACCGCAGCACTGCGCGCCGCCTCTCGCGATACCGACATTCCGGTGGGTGGTACCCTGATGGGTTACGGCGTGAAGTTCCAGCCGCCGGGGGCCGACATGTCCGGACAGAACGAGCGCGCATTCCCGGTTGTCGTGCAATATATCGATGGGGACGCCAAGATTGCCTGGCCGAAACCATTGCAGACCGTGGACCCGGTGATGCCGCTGCCTGACTCTTCACCTTACGCCAAGTGAACACGCGAGAGTGTTTACGCTTAAGCGACCGGTCGTGAGCAACTATCAACGGAGTCGTTAGTCGTCATGGCCGAACCAATCCTCGCCGTCGAAGCGCTGGTCAAGCGCTTCGGCGGCTTTACTGCCGTCAACGATGTCTCCTTCTCGGTTGAGGAAGGGGAGATCGTGGGTTTGATTGGTCCGAACGGATCCGGCAAGAGTACTATTTTCAACGTGGTCTCAGGCGCGCTCAAGCCGACCGCCGGGTCCGTACGCTTCAATGGCCGGGAAATCGGAGGCCTGCTTCCGAACCGCATCTGCCATCTTGGCCTCAGCCGGACATTCCAGATCCCAAGACCTATCAAGCGCCTGTCGGTTCTGGAAAATGTCGTTGTCGCAGGATATTTCGGTCAGGATGGTATTGGCTCGCGTCGTGAGGCGTTTGACGCTGCACGCCAAGCTCTCGAAATAGTTGGTTTGCCTTTTGATGCCGAAACCAGGATTTCCACTTTGGGCGCGGCCGGTTTGAAGAAACTCGAACTCGCGCGCGCGCTCGCAACCGGACCGGAACTGTTGCTCGCAGACGAAAGTCTGGGCGGTCTTGATAATACGGAGATGGATCAAGCCGCTGAAATGCTGGAGCGTATTCGCTCGGAGATGAAGATAACCATCGTCTGGGTCGAGCATATCATGGGTGTCCTCATGCGGGTCGTTGACCGCGTAATGGTACTTGATCACGGAGAGATGATTGCCGCAGGACTGCCTGACCAGGTCGCGCATGATCCGAAAGTGATCGAAGTCTACCTTGGAACCGACGCCGACGACCCTGCGACTTCAGTCGCCGAGGCTGCAGCGAACTGATGGGTTCCCTGCCACGCCGAATTTTCAACTGCCATCATGGACCGGAGTCCCATGCTTGAATTGAAGGGTGTCAATGCTGGCTATGGCAGCTTTCAGGCGCTGTTCGGAATCTCGCTCGAAGTCGAGGCAGGGGAGGCTGTGGCGGTCATCGGACCTAATGGAGCCGGCAAGACCACATTGATGCGTGTCATCTCGGGGATGACGGCGTCTTTCTCCGGTTCCATGACCATGGAAGGGCAGTCGCTCACGGAGGTCGCGCCGCATCAGATCGTCGACCTCGGAATTGCCCATGTCCCGGAAAACCGACGCCTGTTTCCCGGGATGACCGTGGAAGACAATCTCAAGCTCGGCGGATTTTCACCGAAAGCGCGCAGCAAAAGTACCGAAAACCTGGATTTCGTCTACGAACTGTTCCCACGCATGCGTGAACGCCGCAGTCAACTGGCCGGCACGATGTCGGGTGGCGAGCAGCAGATGTGCGCCATTGGCCGCGCGATCATGTCGGGACCGAAACTTCTGCTGATGGACGAACCCTCGGCTGGCCTTGCACCTGTCGTGGTTCAGCAGGTGTTTGCGCTAGTCCGGCGCATTCGTCAGGAAGGCTTTACGGTGCTGATCGTCGAACAGAATGTTCAGCAGGTTCTGAAGGTGGCCGACCGGGCTTATCTGCTCGAGGCCGGCCAGTTGATCGACAGCGGAAACGCCGCCGACCTGCTGCAAAGCGAAACCGTCCGCAAAGCCTATATGGGCATCTGAAGATACCGGGAGACCAGAGGGCATGTCCGAGATTTTCGACATATTTCTGCTAGAGGCGCTGATCAACGGCATCCTGTTCGGCGGAGTTCTGGCGTTGCTGTCACTTGGATTGAACCTGATCTTCGGCGTCGTCGATGTTGTCTGGATTTGCTACGCCGAACTGGTGATGTTCGGTATGTATTCGATGTATTGGTTGAACGGCGTCTACGACGTGCCGATCCTTCTTGCCGCCGTCGCTTCGATCGGCGTGGTGGCAATTCTTGGTTTTCTTGTCCACTTCCTGGTTATTGCACCAATTCTGGGATCACCGCCAATCAACCAGCTTCTTGCAACTGGCGGATTACTGTTTTTCTTCCAGAGTGTTGCCACCATGATGTGGAGCATCGAGTTCCGCAACCTCGGTTTGCGGCTGCCGGTCCTTGAACTGAACGAGATGTATTTCAGCTATGCCCGGTTGCTAGCCTTCGGCGTTGCGCTCGTCGGGATGTTGGCACTGTACCTGTTCCTGACCCGCACTTATGTCGGAGCCGCGATCCGGGCGATTAGCCAGGATCGCGAAATCATGGTTCTCATGGGAGTCAATACACGCAAGATCTACCTGGTGACGGCGCTGGTTGGTGGCGGGCTTGCCGGGCTTGCGGCCTGTCTGCTGGTTTTGCAATACGATGTTCATCCCTTTGTCGGGATCAGCTTCGGCCCGATCACCTTCATTATTTGTGTCCTTGGCGGTCTTGGCAACATGCTTGGCGGCTTCATTGCCGCCTTCATCCTTTCAATCATCATCAGCGTTGGTGGCCTCTACAGCGAGCTAGAATGGGGTTACGTCTTCGCTTTCGTATTCTTCATCGTGGTGATGTTCATCCGCCCGCAGGGCCTGCTGGGGAGCAAGTAATGAAAAAGGCGCTTCCCTTCGTCATCGGCCTGATCCTGATCCTGGTACCTTTCGTTGGCACGCCGCAATATCCGATGCATCTGCTGATCATGGTTTTGATCTGGTCTCTGGTCTACACCGCATGGTCGTTGATGGGCCGGTTCGGACTGGTATCGCTCGGACACGGCGCCTTCATGAGTATTGGTGCCTACGTTACTGCCCTGATGTGGAATTATGGCGGCATTTCGCCGTGGATCGGCATACCGGCATCAATGTTGACCGCGGCTGCTCTGGCGTTCGTTGTTGCCTATCCGTGTTTCCAGTTCCGTATTGTCGGCCATTACTTTGCCTTGGTCACGCTGGCGCTCAGCGAGGTCGTTAAACTCATCATTATCGCCAGCCGCGACCATACCGGCGGGTCGCTCGGATACACGCCCGAACGTCACGGTGAAGGGTCGTCATTCTTCGCGCTGCAGTTTGCGGACAAGGAGACCTTTTACTTTGTCGTTCTGGTGCTCTGGGCTGTCGGGCTGCTGATCTGGAAACTGATTGACAGATCGATGATGCGTTATGCGCTCGATTCGATATCCGAAGACGAAGACGCCTCCGCAGCGGCCGGCGTCTACGTCACCCGCACAAAACTGAAGATTACCATGTTGAGCGCGATTCTCACGGCACTCGGCGGCGCGCTCTATTGCCAGTATCAGATGTTCATTGGCCCGGAGGTGGTCGGTGGTATCGGTGTCTCGCTGCAGATCGTATTCGCGGTGGTTGTTGGTGGCGTTTACACAATGATGGGACCAACCGTAGGCGCTGCGATAACCATTCTGATGACCGAAATCTTCCGAAACTACATCACCACCCTGCGGACCGAGGGTATCGATCTGACGGGTCTCGATACGACCGTTTACGGTCTGATGCTTGTTCTGTTCATCATATTCCTGCCGAAGGGAGTGCTTGGTGAATTGCTCGACCGGATCGCGGGCGGACGCCGCAACGGTGGTCCGGTCGTTGCCGGCAAGGCCGGCGGTGATTGAGGCCAAGGCTGGTTGCTGGTATCACGGGCATGGCATTGACGCGCACCTCATAACATGACCTGCGCGAGTGCTCCGCGGACTGAAAGCGAATTCGTGACGGGATGCGGGTGGCCGTCGGGGGCGGTCCGGGATGGTCGCCAATCTGCCACAATCCCGGCAATCCTCTCGCGTCGTTCCTCGCCGGATCGCTTCAATAAATAACCACCGAGCGAATCGATTCGCCAGCGTGCATCAGGTCGAAGCCCTTGTTGATATCTTCCAATGGCATTGTATGGGTGATCAAATCGTCAATGTTGATCTTTCCTTCCATATACCAGTCGACAATGCGCGGCACATCGCGCCGACCTTTCGCGCCGCCGAAGGCGGTTCCCTTCCAGACCCGGCCAGTCACGAGCTGAAACGGCCGAGTGGAGATTTCCTGCCCGGCCCCGGCAACCCCGATAATGATGCTCTCGCCCCAGCCGCGATGGGCGCATTCGAGGGCTTGACGCATGGTCTGGACATTGCCGATGCACTCGAAACTGTAATCGGCGCCGCCATCGGTCAGATTGACGAGATACGGAATCAAATCTCCTCCCATCTCCATGGGATTGACGAAATGCGTCATGCCGAATTTCTCGCCAAGGGCCTTGCGGGCCGGGTTGATATCGACACCCACGATTTTGTCGGCGCCAACCATCCGCAATCCCTGGATCACATTGAGGCCGATTCCACCGAGCCCGAACACGACACAGTTCGCTCCGGCCTCGACACCCGCCGTGTTGACCACGGCGCCGATACCCGTGGTCACGCCACAGCCGATGTAACAGACCTTGTCGAAGGGCGCATCCTCGCGGATTTTCGCGACCGCAATCTCCGGCAGGACCGTATGATTCGAAAAGGTCGAACAGCCCATGTAGTGATACAGGGTTTCACCGCCGAGACTGAAGCGGCTGGTTCCGTCCGGCATCAGGCCCTGGCCCTGAGTGCCGCGAATCGCCGTACAGAGGTTGGTTTTTCCCGAGAGGCAGGATTTGCACTGCCGGCATTCCGGTGTGTAGAGCGGTATCACATGGTCGCCGGCCTTGACGCTGCTGACGCCCGAGCCGACATCGACAACAACACCGGCGCCCTCATGGCCCAGGATCGAAGGAAAAATCCCTTCCGGGTCGCCGCCGGACAACGTGAATTCGTCCGTATGGCAGATTCCAGTCGCCTTGATCTCGATCAACACTTCGCCCGCGCGCGGACCATCGAGGGTGACCATCTCGATGCGCAACGGCTCGCCAGCGGCTGTTGCAACGGCAGCTCTGGTTTCCATGCTTGCCTCCCGTTAGGTTTTTTGCACCGGACCACCGCAAACCGGTATCCGGTCCCGGAGTCTAGAGATTCGTGATGAACAGGATCAAGGTCACCAGAGCGAGGGCTCCGGTCATCCAGACGGCCCAATGGGTATCCGGGTAGACATTTTCCTCAACGTCGTGGTCGTCGGTCATTTCTTTACTTCCTTCCTCGCGGTCAGAGGCCGTGGCGTCATTCGATGCTGCTGCATTGCGTTCGACGATTTGCGCGAAGTTGTCAAAAAACTCGCCGGCCAGTTTCTTCGACGTCGAATTGATCAACCGGGAGCCGATCTGGGCCAGCTTGCCGCCAATCTGGGCGTCGACGGAATAACTGAGGGCGGTTCCGCCATCGTCCGCGTCTTCGAGTCGGACTTCGGCACCGCCTTTTGCAAATCCGGCCGCACCGCCCGTACCTTCGCCGGAAATCCGGTAACTGTTCGGTGGATCGAGATCGGACAATGTGACCGCGCCGGTGAAGCGTGCTTTGACCGGACCGACCTTGGCTGTGACCTTGGCCGAAAATCCGGTATCCGATGTCCTTTCGATCTCTTCGCAACCCGGAATGGACTGCTTCAGGATCTCGGGATCGTTCAGGGCATCCCAAACGGCCCGGCGGGGTGCCGCAATGGTGTATCCGCCGGTCATTTCCATGGCAGGGTGCTCCAAACAAATACGACGCAGGTCATCATGTCTTGTTTACCATCATTCTTCATCTGAGGCCACATCCGGGTAATGGCTCAGACCGCTTATGCACGTGGCTCCGGTGAAACGCACATGTAGCGTTTGGCGTGCCGGGAATAGTCGACATCGGGGCAACATCGTGTGCCATCGGAGCCACGTGCATAAGCGGTCGGCTCAGTTTGAATTGAGTTTCTTGTAGGGACCACGTGGTCCCGACTTCGGCGCAGCATCTTTCACCATCTCCAGCACGCCGGCAATCTCCTACAGCCGATCCGTTACCCCAGCTTTGATTGCCGGCGTCACCCCAAGGGTCTGATGGATGCGGCAGAAGTTGTAGACCATGTAGTGCAGCGCCACCGCGTGCGCGTGGTTGGCCAGATTCGCTTGGCTGGATTTCTCATTTCCAGTGTAGCGCCACCGCGTGCGCGTGGTTGGCCAGCTTCTGGCGCTCGATGAAGGATGTGCTCACGTGCGCCAGGTCGGGATCGCCCTCGATGCGGCGCTTGCGCGTCCCAATGCAGGACGCGGGGCTGTACCGCTTCTCAGCGTCCGGCGCTTCGCCGTAGAGCTTCACGAGCTGCGCGTAGTCCACATCGGCTCCGAAGGCACCCTCCACGGCCTCCAGGTCCGCCCTGTAGCCATCCGTGGTCACTTGGACGCGGGGGGGTGGCCAGACGCGGCCGGAGATCGTCCATCAGCTCCATCGCCGTCGCGCTTGAGCGGTCGCCCACCGCCAGCTCGGCACCAGCTTGCTGTCGGCGTGCATGACCACCCACGTCCAAACGTCGCCCGCCTCGGCCGGCGCAGACATGGCGCGGGGAACGTTCCTGGCCTTTGCGTAGACGAAGCACCACGCTTCATCGACCTGTAGACGGCGGCCCGTCAGATCGCGCAACACTCGGTCCTGGTAGTCGGCGCACGCCTTGCCCGCGTCGATCAGCAGCTTCGTCACGGTGTTGCGGGAACCGTCCGCGATGCGGGCGACGGCCCGGATGCTCATGCCTTCAGTGAGGCAATTGAGGATCAGAACTTTCTTGTAACGCGGTAGAGTATTCATACTGATCTATGTAGATAGTGTCGTCACGAAATACCAGCCCAGAGCGCCAGACACCGAATCTGCACCGCGGCGAGGAACGATGCGGCATTCCTGGCGCATCGCGTGGCAATCCCACGCCAACGCTTGAGCCACAGAAAAGCGTTCTCCACCAAATGCCGGTGCCGGTAGAGATGGACATCATACGCTCTGGGGTGCTTGCGGTTGCGCTTCGGCGGAACCACTGGAATGACTTCATGCTCCTCACAATAAGACAGGATGGCAGTCGTGTCATAGGCCTTGTCCGCCAACAAATACTCGGCATCTATCCCTTCAATCAGCTCGACCGCTTGACTGCAATCTGCTGCCGTCCCCTCGGTCACCAACACCCGCACCGGCATCCCATGCGCGTCCACAGCCAGGTGCAGCGTCGTGTTCAGCCCCCTTTTGTGCGACCCATCGCCTGATTGCCACCGCTCGCACCGCTCGCATGGGGATGGACCTTGAGATGACTGGCGTCAATCATCAGCCACTCATCGTCCGGCTCATCCACCAGAGGCTCCAGCAACGCCCCCCCCCCCCCAGAGCCCCTTGTCCCGCCAGCGACAGAACCGACGATGGGTATTTTTCCAGTCTCCATAGTCTGGCGGCACATCACGCCAGGGAGCGCCGGTACGCAGAATCCAGAAGATCGCATTAATGAACCGCCGATTATCCTGTGCCACTCCACCCCAACTTCCCGCTCGACCAGGCAGATGAGGCTCCAGCAACAGCCAGACCCTGTCCGAAATGTCGTGACGCCGATGAGCCATTCCCATGAGTCGCTTCCAGGAACCATCGAGTGATACCGACAGATAGGACAGATGAACATCACTCATGACGACACTATCTAGGGATTGTCTGAACAAGTCGGCTCTGTCACAATTGGTTTTTTGGTGACGGAGTGGAATGCGAGTCATGGAGCAAGCGATGTCTGCGGAGCTGGAGCACGACCTGAAGACGCGTCGGACGCGGCGCGAGGTCTTTCTCGAGACGATGGACGGGCTGGTTCCCTGGGAGCGACTGGAGGCCCGCATCGAGCCGTTCTACCCGAAGGCCGGTCGCGGTCGGCGGCCTTATCCGCTGAGCGTGATGCTGCGGGTGCACTGGGTTGCAGCTGTTCTACAATCTGAGCGACCCTGGGATGGAGGACCTGCTTTACGAGGTGGAGTCGGTACGGCGGTTTGTGGGGCTGCGCCTCTCGGGTGCATTGCCTGACGAGACGACGATCCTGCATTTCCGCCACTTGCTGGAGACGCATGGTCTGGGTGAGACGCTGTTCGAGGAGATCAACGCACATCTGGCCTCTCTCGGACACCGCTTGAGCAAGGGGACGATCGTGGACGCGAGTCTCATTGCCGCGCCGTCGTCGACGAAGAACCGCAAGGGCGAGCGGGACCCGGAGATGCACCAGACGAAGAAGGGCAATCAGTGGCATTTCGGGATGAAGGCGCACATCGGGGTGGACGCGCAGTCGGGCTTGACGCACAGCGTGGAGACGACGCCGGCGAATGTCTCGGATGTGGCGACCGCGCACGCGCTGTTGCACGGGGGCGAGGAGCAGGTGTGGGGTGACGCGGGCTATCAGGGGGTGGACAAGCGCGCGGAGAACCGGGACACGGACGTGGACTGGGAGGTGGCGATGAAGCCCGGCAAGCGCCGGGGGCTGGACAAGGCGGGCCCGGAGGCAGCGGCGGAGAGGCGCAAGGCGTCGGTTCGGGCCAAGGTGGAGCATCCGTTCCTGTATGTGAAGCGCCACTTCGGCTACGCAAAGGTGCGCTATCGGGGGCTGGCGAAGACCACGCAACGCATCGCCGTGCTGCTCGGGTTCACCAATCTGCTCATCGCTGGGCGCGACGCGACCGCCTGACGTGGGGGGAGTCCGTCCGCAACCGCCGCAAGGCGGCGGGGACAGTCGGCTCGGGCATCGAAATCCCCATTTCCTGGCACGACAACACGTCCCCGATGGGCTCTGGCGTTTCATCCACGGACCACGATACCCGTGTACCCGAAAAAACCGACTTGTTCAGACATTCCCTAGCGCTCGCCCATGAGGAGAACTGCGAGGCCGAACTGGCCGCGGAGATCGACCGCGCGCTCAAGGCATGACGGACAACAAGGACAAGAGCGCGGCCGACCCCAACAAGGTCGACGCCATCAAGCTCTCGCTGATGCTCTCCGATCTCCGCCTGCCGACGATCAACCAGCTCTGGCAGAGCTTCGCAAAGCGGGCCGACGCCGAGGGCTGGACCGCGACCCGCTTCCTCGCCGCGCTCGCCGAGCACGAGCTCGCCGAACGCGACCGGAGGCGCATCGAACGCCATCTCAGGGAGACAAAGCTGCTCCCCGGCAAGAGCCTCGACTCCTTCGACTTCAACGCCGTGCCGATGATCTCGAAGGCCCAGGTCTCAGCGCTCGCCGCCGGCGACGCCTGGCTCACCCAGGGCGCCAACTGCCTGGTCTTCGGCCCGCCCGGCGCCGGCAAGAGCCATCTTGCGTCCGCCATCGGCTTCGCCTTGGTCGAGAACGGATACCGTGTGTTCTTCACCCGAACCACCGATCTGGTGCAGCGCATGCAGGTCGCGCGCCGCAAACTCGCCCTGGAAGCCGTGCTGGCCAGGCTCGACCGATACCACCTCCTGATCCTCGACGACATCGCCTATGTCCAGAAGGATCAGGCCGAGACCAGCGTGCTCTTCGAGCTCATCTCGGCGCGCTACGAGCGGCGATCCCTGCTGATCACCGCAAACCGACCCTTCGGTGCCTGGGACAAGGTGTTCCCCGACGAAACAACCGCGGTGGCCGCCGTCGACCGCCTGGTCCACCACGCCACCATCCTCGATATGAATGTCGAGAGCTACAGGAGCCGCGCCGCACTCGACAGAAGCAAGAAAAAGCGCGGCCGGCCGCCAAGCTACGCCACCGAGAAAAATACCAAGCACTGAGCCGGCCATCGGCGACGCCATCCACGGCGTGCCGGCCGCTCCTCTCGTCGCCCGTGGGAGATCGCCCCTGCGGGCCGCTGCGCATCTCACCCACCGCCGCCCGCGACAATCAGACCGAACGACACTGTCGCTCCGCGACAATCAAAAACAGAAAATGCTTGCAATCCCAGTCGCCCAACGGAATCCTCTGCTCGCCGATGCCGTAGGGAATCTCACCCTGATTGACGCGCGGCTCTCATCCAGATCGTCGCGCTATAGGTAAGCCCCGTTTCGTAGCGAAGCTGCACCAGCCATGGCCCGGCAGGTCCAGCGAACCCGCGCGGGCCTCTTTCTTGTTCCGCGTCAGACCGAGACTACGGTCCCGCCCCGGCACCGCCAACCGCCGAAGCCGCGATGCACGCTGATCTCCCGCATTCCCCCACCATCCGGGGAAACCCCTGAACCGATCAATGTGAGAAAAATCGCCGACCCGCTATCCGGCTAAAGCGGGAAACAACAGCGGCGCCACGTGAAGATCAGGTTGGCGTTGACGTCGTAGCTCCGCGCCACAATCCGGCGCTTCTCGTCGTCCGACCAGAACCGGCGTGTCCGACGCCCCACCGCAACCCCCTGTCGATAGTGTCCATTAGCCGATAATGGACACTATCGACCCCCGGAACCTCATCAGAGACTGCGGCTCAGAACCGTCCCGACACAAGGACCGTCACGCCAGACGCTTACGATGCAGGCCACGCTGTCCTTCGTTCATGGACCGACGGGGCAGACCGTCGACCAACCGGCTGATGTGTAACGGCCGGCATCACCGCGTGGAAGTCTCCACGATGAAGGCTCTGGTGATGAGTTGATGGAGAGCGCACCGAGAATCATTCCGACATACTGTCAATGTCAGCGAAGATAGATGAAGAGCATACGTCAGCTCGCCGCGTTTGCTCCCAGTATCGAATCTTACCACACCACCGTCCTTGCCCGGATTCGCCGAGCGCCGAACGTCCGAATGCTAGCGCCCAGAAGGTTTCAAGCGGTCTGCAGTGGTCTGGAGATTGCTCCCCTGTGATTCCCAACAGATTCCCAGTCCTGAACCTAGCAAACTGGTCCGAAAGATAAACGCCTCTAAGTTATTGATTTATCATAACTTAGAGGCGTTATCAGTGGTTGCAGAGGTAGGATTCGAACCTTCGACCTTCAGGTTATGAGGGTGAAGGTTGATATCTATAATCTGAACCCCTCCGCCGTAGAGATCATGCGCGCGCGCCTCGAACGCCGAGACCATCCGGTGCACGGCTTCGTTGAACAGGACCGTGATGATTCGCTGCAACATCCGTGATCGGAACTCGAAATCCACCCGGAAATCAATCTGGCAACCATCGGGATGATCATGGAAAATCCAGTGATTCTCGAGATATCGAAACGGCCCTTCGGCATATTCTATGTCGATCCGGCAAGCGTTGCGGTCAAGCCGGACCTTCGACGTGAACCGCTCGCGGACGAACTTGTAGCCGATCATCAGGTCGGCAACGAGAAAATTCTCCTGACGCAAGCGAATACGTGCGCCAACACACCAGGGCAGAAACTTCGGATAACTTGCCACATCCGCTACCAGATCGAATATCTGGTCAGGACAAAACGGCACGATGCGTTGTTCATTATGGAGAGGCATTATCAGGCAAACAGAGTCAAAGAAGCGATGTGGCCATATCGGCGAGGCCCTGCAATCCCCCGCCTCTCTCCGACGGCTGCGCCTGCCTGGCCGCACGAAGACGGGCAAAATCCTCATCGGCGTGATAGGAGGAGCGGGTCAGCGGTGAAGCCGAAACCAGCAGAAATCCCTTGCCAAGAGCGGCCCGTTGATATCCGGTAAACTCGTCAGGCGTTATGAAACGGGCGATTTCGTGATGCTTGCGCGTCGGCTGCAGATATTGACCGATCGTCAGAAAATCAATGCCGGCCGACCGCATATCGTCCATGACCTGATGAATCTCGCCAGAATCCTCGCCAAGGCCGACCATGAGTCCGGATTTGGTGAACATCGACGGATCAAGCACCTTGACGCGGTCGAGCAGCCGCAGTGAATGGAAATATCTCGCACCAGGCCGCACCTCAGGGTAAAGACGTGGGACGGTCTCAAGATTGTGGTTGAAGATGTCGGGCCGGGCTTCTACCACGATTTCCAGCGCACCATCCTTCCTGAGGAAGTCGGGCGTCAGGACTTCGATCGTCGCACGTGGCGCATGACGGCGCAACGCACGGATCGTACGGGCAAAATGGCTGGCGCCGCCGTCATCTAGATCGTCCCGGTCAACTGACGTTATGACGACATGGGAAAGACCGAGACGCGCGACCGCCTTACCGACATGATCCGGCTCCTCGGGGTCAAGCGGCGCGGGACGTCCGGTCGCGACATTACAAAATGCACAGGCACGAGTACAGACAGCCCCCATGATCATCATGGTTGCATGTTTTTTTGCCCAACATTCTCCGATGTTCGGGCAAGCCGCCTCTTCGCAGACGGTGTGAAGATTCAGCGTCCGCATCAGAGCACGGGTTTCATGATATTCTGGGGATGCTGGCGCCTTGACCCGAATCCAGTCGGGTTTGCGTCGCACCGGCGTATCTGGATTGCGCCTTTTTTCGGGATGCCGAAGGGCGCCGTTGGTGTACATTGTGCTAGTCTTGGCAGTTGCCATCACAACCCTCCGGCCCGCCTGGTCCGGTTCTCGCAGCCGGAATCAAGGAGCGCCCTGCCCTGCCAGCCCTGCATCCGAACACTAGATGTGTATAGCACGACCATAGGCATCAAGCACGGATTCATGCATCATCTCAGAGAGCGTGGGATGCGGGAAGACACTGTTGATCAACTCCACTTCCGTTGTCTCCAGCTGCCGGGCCACGGCGTAACCCTGTATCAGCTCGGTTACTTCGGCACCGATCATATGCGCGCCGAGCAGTTCGCCGGTTCCCTCGTCGAATACCGTCTTGATCAAACCTTCCGGTTCGCCAAGCGCGATTGCCTTGCCATTCCCGATGAATGGAAACCGTCCGATGCGGACCGCACGACCTGCCGCCACGGCATCTGCTTCAGTCATTCCAACGCTGGCGATCTGCGGCCGGCAATAAGTGCAGCCGGGGATATTCGTGGTATCGAGGGGATGAACGTTGTCGAGCCCGGCAATCCGCTCGACACAGATGATCCCCTCGTGACTTGCCTTGTGCGCAAGCCAGGGCGGCCCAGTAAGGTCGCCAATCGCATGTATTCCAGCCTCACCGGCTGCGCCCCAACGATCGGTTACGACATGGCCGCGATCGACTTCGACATCGATATTCTCGAGGCCGATGGCCTCGGTGTTGCCGACAATGCCGACAGCGAGGATCACTTTTTCGACCGTGATTGTTTCAGTCTTCCCGCCACGCTCAACCGAAACGGCCGCCTTGTCTCCGGACGTCTCGACTGACATGACTTTCGCCGATGTCATGACCTTCATGCCCTGTTTGGCAAAAACCTTGTGAGCGAAAGCCGAGATCTCGGCATCTTCCATCGGCAGGATCCGGTCAAGAATCTCGACGACGGTCACCTTGGTACCCATGTCACGATAAAAACTGGCAAATTCGATACCGATCGCCCCCGATCCGATGACCAGAAGAGAGGCCGGCATTGTCTTCGGAATCATGGCCTCGCGATAATTCCAGATGGTTTGACCATCCGCCTCGATCCCCGGTAACGTTCGGGGCCGCGCTCCAGTCGCAAGGATGACATGCTTGGAATCAAGATCGGTCGTCGCGCCTTCGTGCTCGACCAGCAAACGATGACCATCGGCGGTTCTGCCATCAAGGCGGCCATGGCCGTCAATGACAGTCACCCCGTTCTTTTTCAGCAGATGCGCTACACCGCCGGACAGTTGCTTCGCAACAGCGCGGGAACGTCTGACCACCGTCTCGATATCGAAGGATATCTCTTTGACAGAAAATCCGAAACTTCCGGCGTTCTTGAGCAACTGATGGATCTCGGAACTGCGCAGGAGCGCCTTGGTCGGGATACATCCCCAGTTCAGGCAGATACCGCCGAGATGCTCTCGTTCTACCACACAGGATTTGAGGCCGAGTTGGGCGGCGCGAATTGCTGCGACATAGCCGCCCGGACCGCCACCTACGACAATGATATCAAAGCTGCTGTCGGCCATTACCGGTGATCTCCTGCTACTTCGGCCACGCTACGGCCGGTGGCATTTGCGTCATGTTTCGGTTCGGCGGATCACTTCGCGAAACGACCATCGAGTGCTCCAGCCTTATAAAAGCATTGTCACAGGATCTTCGATGCGCTTCTTGAAAGCTGCGAGAAATGTCGCGGCAACGGCGCCGTCGACGACGCGGTGATCGGCTGAAAGCGTGCAGCTCATCACCGTCGCGATAGCCAATGCTCCATCTTTCACTACTGGTCGCTGCTCACCGGCACCGACTGCCAGGATCGCGCCCTGGGGCGGATTGATGACAGCCGCGAACTCCCTGACGCCATACATTCCGAGATTGGAAATCGAAAAGGTTCCGCCCTGATATTCCTCGGGCATCAATTTGCCGGCACGGGCGCGTTCGGACAGATCCTTCATCGCGGCAGCGACTTCGGCGAGCCCCTTGTTATGAGCATCGGCAATGACAGGTGTGATCAGGCCGCCATCAATAGCCACGGCGACCGAAATGTCCACCGAACGATAAATCCTGGTTTCATCCTCACTCCACGACGCATTTGCTGACGGCACCTCCTTGAGCGCCGATGCGGCGGCCTTGATGACCATGTCGTTGACCGAAATTCTGCCCTCGGTCAATTTGCCATTCAATTGTTTGCGGATTGCCAGCAGGTCATCGATTTCACAATCGATGGTGACGTAAAAATGCGGGGCCGTCTGCTTCGATGCGGTGAGGCGGCGCGCAATGATCTTCCGCATGCCGGAATTTGCGACCGCCTCATAGTCCGATGCCGGCGCAGCGGCGACAGATATCACCGCCGGTGCAGCAACCGGTCGTGCAGCGTGATGTCGGGCAGTATGGATGGCTGCTTCGACATCGGTTTTGACAATACGTCCTTTTGGCCCGCTTCCGGCAAGCGTGCCGAGCGCGATTCCCGCCTGCTCTGCCATCCGCCGGGCAAGCGGGCTGACCAAAATCCGATCGTCTTTCGGAGCCTGGGCGGCGGCTCCCGGACTCGGGTTCAAAGAGCTGTTGGCAGGCTCATTCAGCGTCAGGACGATCGGTTCGGCGGGAGTCGGCTGTATCGCCCCGGCACTGATATTGGTATCGATATCGGCAGCGGTTTCACCTTCTTCCAGCAACACGGCGATTGGTGTGTTGATCGGGATTCCTTCCGTTCCCGCCTCAATCAGAATCTTGCCTAGGACACCTTCGTCGATGGCTTCAATTTCCATCGTCGCCTTGTCCGTCTCGATCTCGGCTATCAGATCGCCTGGACTGACCGGGTCACCCTCCTGTTTGATCCAGGCGGCCAGTTTGCCTTCAGTCATGGTTGGCGAAAGCGCCGGCATCAGGATGGAAATTGTCATCGCTACAGTCTCCTAGCCGCGATAGCACACGGCACGGGCTGCCGCAGCGATGGACTCCGCTTGCGGCAACGCCATCTTTTCCAGGTTCGCAGCATACGGCATCGGTACATCGACACCGGTTATCCGGACCGGCGGCGCATCAAGGTAATCGAACGCCTGCTCCATGATCACCGCGGAAATTTCCGCGCCTATTCCGCAGGCTGGCCAACCTTCTTCCGTTGAAACGATCCGGTTGGTCTTTTTGACGGATGCGACAACGGCGGGAATATCGAGTGGCCGTAACGATCTCAGATCGATCACTTCGGCAGAAATGCCTTCGCCGACCAACGTATCCGCCGCCTCCAAAGCTTTGCCGACCATGATGGAAAAAGCAGTGATGGTCACGTCACTACCAGACCGGACCACTTTCGCGCGCCCGATCGGAACCGTGAACTCCGGATCTGTCGGGACGTCGAAGCTCTGCCCGTATAGAACCTCGTTCTCAAGCATGATGACCGGATTGGGATCCCGTATCGCCGCTTTCAAGAGCCCCTTGGCGTCAGCTGCCGACCACGGCGTCACAACCTTGAGGCCGGGGCAATGGGCATACCAGCTTGAATAATCCTGGGAATGCTGTGCCGCGACCCGCGATGCCGCTCCGTTCGGCCCCCGGAACACGATCGGACAGCCCATCTGGCCGCCGGACATATACAAGGTCTTGGCCGCCGAATTTATGATCTGGTCGAGTGCCTGCATCGCGAAATTGAACGTCATGAATTCGACGACAGGCCGCAGATTTCCAAAGGCGGCGCCAACACCAAGGCCGGTGAACCCGTGCTCGGTGATTGGCGTGTCGATAACCCGTTTCTCGCCGAACTCCTGAAGCAGACCCTGGGTTACCTTGTACGCGCCCTGATATTCGGCCACTTCCTCGCCCATGACATAGACCAATGGATCGATGCGCATTTCTTCAGCCATCGCATCACGCAACGCTTCCCGCACGCTCTGAACACGTGTTTCCGTAAAGAAGCGCATTTCGTCATTCAATGCAGCGTCCGACGGCGCCAGCGTCTCCTGCAAAGCCGGGATCATTTCATTTTCAAGCATCACGGTATCTCCGCGGATCCTGAAGAGGAACTCGCCCGTTGTGCGCCCTACAGGGTTTCCGATGATGATCCCGACAGCAAGCGGAAAACCTCTGCCCGAAATCATGGCACGGGACTCTGTCATCGTCCCGATTGCCGTTTCGGAACGGTCCTTGTCGTTTGACCCGTGTCGACACGATCAGGCCTCGACCAGAACGTCGGTATAGAGTTCCGCAGGATCCGGTTCCGGACTGGTTTGCGCGAAATCCGCAGCGTCGGTCACGATGGAGCGGACATCCCGATCGATCGCCTTTATCTCGTCGTCCGAAACACCGAGTTCGGTCAAACGCAGACGCGCATTGTCGATCGGGTCGTGCTCCTGCCGCATTTTGTTGACTTCGTCCTTGGTGCGGTATTTCGCAGGATCCGACATCGAATGGCCGCGATAGCGATAAGTCTGCATCTCGAGAATGAACGGTCCCTTCCCCGCGGTGGCATGTGCAAAAGCCTTTTGCCCGGCCTTGCGAACCGCGAGCACATCCATACCGTCAACATCCGTACCGGGAATACCGTAGGCAGCACCGCGCTCGGCGAGCGATCGTCCGGCAGCTGCTCGAACCACCGATGTTCCCATACCGTATTTGTTATTTTCGATCACGTAGATGCAGGGCAGTTTCCACAACGCGGCCATATTGAAACTCTCGTAAACCTGCCCCTGGTTGACGGCACCGTCGCCCAGATATGTCAAGCACACCGCATTTTCATTCTTGTATTTGTGTGCGAATGCCAGCCCCGTCCCGATCGGGACCTGAGCCGCAACGATGCCGTGACCGCCAAAGAAATTCTTCTCGCGGCTGAACATGTGCATGCTGCCGCCCTTGCCCTTGGAATAACCGCCGCACCGCCCTGTCAGTTCGGCCATCACGCCCCGCGCATCCATGCCGCAGGCCAGCATGTGACCGTGGTCACGGTAGCTCGTCACCACCGTCGACCCGCCGTTGATCGACGCCTGCATACCCACGACGACAGCTTCCTGACCGATATAGAGATGGCAAAAGCCGCCGATCAGTCCCATGCCGTACATCTGTCCGGCTTTTTCTTCAAATCGCCGGATCAACAACATGTCACGATAGAAACCGAGCAACTCGGTGCGCAGATCCGAGGCTATCTTCGGGGCTCTGCCGGTGCGCCTAGCCGAAAACCGCCCGGACTGAGGCTGGCTTGCACGCTTGGCCATGATTTTCCCTTTGGAGCTGGTGGTCAGGCGCGAACGTTATCACCATCAAGTATTCACGATAACTGAAGATAGGGAAAAGTGACAGATTTTTCAACAAGAATAAGTTATTATTTTTACTATGAAATTTTTAATTTAACTGGATTTTAGTTACCGGAAGAACGGCGGTATCTCCCTGAATGTCGCGCCCGGAGTCGTCATCTGTCGTCCTTGTCTCACGAGATACGGACATCACCGTCAACAGACCATTTCTAACACTTGCGACGTCACGTTGTCGACCGTATTGTCCGCGAAACTCGTAATGCCGGTTCTCACGCTTGGCGCGACACGGGGTCGCCATCTAGTGGATTGATTCCAACGTTTGGACCCCCTCTTTTCCTTGCGGCGATGATGGTATCGGGATCGGCGGTCCAGACGAAGGGCTTGGCTTCGGTGGTGTTGTGTTCGTCGATGAAGCGGCGGATGGCATCCTGGAGTTCGCGCCCGGAGCGGCAGACGCTGTCTTTGAGACGGCGTCGTGTCAGCTTGGCGAAGACGCCTTCGAGCGCGTTCAGCCACGCGCTCGAGGTGGGGGTGACGTGGAAGGTCCAGCGCGGATGGCGTGCGAGCCAGACCTGGACGTCCTTGTGCTTGTGAGTGGCGTCGTTGTCGAGGATGGCATGGACCGGGACGCCGGCGGGTATCGTGCGCGCGATGCGGTTGCGGCATCTCGGGAACGCCTGGTGGCGATGCCGACTGACGTGCTGGCCGATGACCGTGCCGTCGAGCACAGTCAGGGCGGCAAACAGCGTCGTCGTGCCGGTGCGCTTGTAATCATGTGTCATGGTGGCGCTGCGGCCTTTCTTCAGCGGCAGGCCGGGCTGTGTGCGGTCGCGTGCCTGACTATGCGACGTGTCATCGATCAACAGCACGACCGCGTGAGCCGGCGACGCAACGGAGAGGCCGACGATGTCGGTCAGCGTCTCGAGGCAGGCGGGATCGTTCGAAAGCGTGAACGGCCGCCAGCGGTGCGGCATCAGGCCATGCGCCCGCCAGACCGCCCATACCGTCGAAGCGGCAACCCCCACAGCCTTCGCCATCGCCCGCAGCGTCCAGTGGGTCGCCGCGTGAGGCGGCGAGGTGTGGGTCAACCCGACGATCTTCGCCACCGGCTCAGGAGCCGGAGGCGTCTTGCCCGGCGGACGCGTCTTGTTCAGCAGAAGTCCGTCCACACCGTCTTCCATAGAAGCGGTCCTGCCAGCGCCAGACACTGTTCTTCGCCTTGCCGGTCTCTCTCATGATGGCCATCGTGCCGAGCCCATCGTCGCTCAGAAGACCGATGCGCGCCCCAGACGTGCTTCTGCGGGCTCTTCGGGTTCGGGACAACCGTTTCAAGGCGATGCCGGTCGCCTGAAGTGAGCGTGAATGAAACACCAGGGCGCATCTTGCAGACCTCCGTGATCGACAAATCAGAAGAACATAATAACGGATATACTTGTAACGATCTATCCACTAGAGTTGACAGGTTCCGCACACCAGCCCGGATTCTGGACATTTGTCATGATCATTGATTCGCATGCGCATTTTGCGCCCCAGCCCCTGTTCGACGCCCTCGCGGTCGGTCAGGCCAAATTTGGCGGCGTCGAATGTCTTCACCAGGACGGAACCTTTCGTCTCGCCTTTGCCGGGCGCGCTCCCACACGACCGGTCATGCCTAAACTTCGCGAGTTCGAGCAGCGTCTCGAATGGATGGACAATCAACATCTCGATTATCAGGTCGTGGCGCCCTGGACCGACAGTTTCGGTTACGAGATCGAAACCGCTAACGGAATCGCCTGGACCCGCTTCCTGAACGAAACGCTCTGGCGCGGTTGCGAAAACCAGGATCGCCTGATTCCTCTCGCTAGCCTGCCGATGCAGAACGGTCCCGCCGCAGCAAACATGCTGGAAGAGATCCTCGAACTGGGCTTCAAGGGCGTGATGATCGGAACCCAGCCCGGGGTGACAGCGGCGTGCTCGACGACCCCGCCCTTGAACAGTTCTGGGCTTGTGCCCACGAACATAATGCCGTACTTTATATCCATCCGATGTATGTCGCAGGCGATCAACGTGTCGTCGACTACGACATGATCAACGCTGTTGGCCGTCTGGCCGACACGACAATCGCTGTTGCCCGCCTGTTGTTTTCCGGTCATCTCCTGAAATACGGCAATGCAAAATGCATTCTCAGCCATGGCGGCGGCGCTCTGCCCCTGGCGCTCGGCCGCCTGATCCGCAACACCGACGCTCATCCCGGACAATACGCAGACCCGGCGGCGGGCATGGCATGCCTGTATGTCGATAGTTGCGTGTTCAGGCCGGACGCATTGCGGTTCCTGGTCGACCTTCTGGGGGCGGACCGCATCATGCTCGGTTCCGACTATCCGTTCCCGATCGGTGATCCGGAACCGTGCAAGGTGGTTGACGCGACCCGCCTCACGACCCGGGAGCGTGACGACATTCTCCATGCATCCACCGTCCGTTTGCTTGGCCTCGGTACGTTTAGCGCCGCAACCTGACGCCGGGGCTGCGGGACGACCAGTGCGGACAGGACGCAATCCGGATCGAATGCACGCCCGGACGCTCGACATGACGCAGCTCACGGAATCAGAGACCCAACCGGGCATGCGCGTTGGTCTTGATGCTCGGGATCGTGACCACCTCGCTGCATGGTTGATGGACCGGGCCCGTGCATCGGCCGTAACGATTGAGAGCGTCCGTCCGCTCGCCGGCGGTGCCATTCAGGAGAACTGGCTGATCGTTCTCTCAATGAAGGACGGTGTTCTCCCAGGCCGCTCTGAATTGGTACTGAGAACCAATTCACCGGATGTTCCCGTTCCGGGTCACAGCCGATCCGGGGAGTTCGACCTGCTCACGGTTGCGCGCGAGGCCGGTGTTACCGTCCCGGAGCCCCTGTTCTACGATGGTAATGGCCTCGCGCTCGGTAAACCGGCTTTTGTGATGCGCCGGGTTGCCGGAACAGCGCAAGCATCCTGTCTCGTCCGTGTCACCGGTCCCGGTCAGCGGCGTTCGATACTGGTGGCCAATATTGGTCGGGAAATCGCGAAACTGCACAAAATCAAACCGCCCCGGACTGACCTCCATTTTCTCGACGAGCCAGTAGCCCGGCCGGCGATCAAGCGTCTTGAGACCCTGACAGAGCACCTTGACAGCCTTCCAGGCGGCTGGCCGGTGCTCGAATGGGGTCTCCGCTGGCTTGCGCTCAATCCCCCTGCTCCGGTCGAGCCGGTCCTTTGTCATGGGGATTACCGCACAGGCAATATCATGGTTGACGGCACACAGGTTACCGGGGTCCTCGATTGGGAATTCGCATGCTGGAGCGACCCGCTCGAAGATATCGGCTGGTTCTGCGCACGATGCTGGCGGTTCGGTGCCGACACTCACGAAGCTGGTGGCCTCGGCCGCCGCATCGATCTCTATCAGGGCTATGAAGCCGAGACCGGTCATGCCGTTGACTGGTCGGCCGTCGGCTATTGGGAAATCTTCGCGACATTGCGTTGGGCGATCATTGCCCATCTGCAAGGGCTGCGACACGGACCGGCCGGGCAGCTGTCTATGGAACTGGCCCTGACCGGACGAAAAGCGGTAGAAATGGAGGCTGATCTTCTGACCATGATCAGACGTGTCGAGGACGTAGGCTGATGTTCGATCGACCGAATCGCCGCGTACTTCTAGCGGCGGCCCAACAGACCCTGATGCAGGAAATCCTGCCGCAACTCGACGGCGCAACGCATCGGTCCGGCCTCATGGTGGCAGCGGCGATGGCCATCGTGATACGTGAAATCGACTCAGATGAAGACGGCGATGACCCACTGCGACCGGTTCTCGACTGTCTTCTCGAGCTTTACGGCGAAAACACTCCCGAAGGATCCGACAATGACGTACGGAGCCAGGTCCGGCTGTTGAACGATCGTCTGGCGCAGGATATTCGGGCCGGGCGGTTCGATCAGGCACTTGCGAGCGCGGTGGCCCCGGTTTTGCTAGAACAAATCCGCCAGCGCCTGCAAATTGCCAATCCGGGCTTTCTTGAAGACGGAGTCTATTCCCAACCTTGATCAGGCCGCATCCCGGTTGCCGGTAAATCGGAATTGGATGTGATATCGAGTGGACGGCTGACCGGATAATGGTCGCCGGCAATCAGTTTTCGGGCAACAAGATCAGTATATCGTGGGGATGGGTGTAATTAAGCAACCGACGCCCCTGTTCTTCGATCATGTCGGGATCCAAGCTTTCCGGATGCAACAAGGCCAGCCGATTTTCCAGATATGTCCGTTGTGCCGCAACATCTGCCAAATCTGCTTCAATGAGCAGGATTTCATGATCAATTTCCTGCAAGGTGAGAATTCCGTGATCACTCCAGATGGAATGATAGATGAAATACCCGACGATCAGGCACGCAAAAAAAGTGCCTGTAAGGCGAAAGACCTGACGGTAAAATTCCTGGCTTCGCATCGAACCTCCGATCACCCAAGATACAATGCGGGAACAGGCACAATGTCAACAGGCGTGACCTGAACCTGAAATCCCGAATTGCATCAATGGGCTGATCCACTGATTATATTGGACCGGCGGGGCCGCAACAACCGGAACAGTTCACCGTCATGAGAGCAAGTTCAGTCATTCGGCTACGACCGCCGGCGCGTCGAAGGACTCGAGTACATGGCCAGGCCCCTTCTTCAGGTCAACATAGTCGGATCCATCGAAAACCTGCGTTCCATTGACCCAAACCCCGTGTATGCCGGTTGGCCGCCGCATTGTCCGGGTGCCGCCACCGGGCAGGTCATTGACACGCACCGGACCTGACATACCGACCGTATCGGGATCGAACAGAAGCAGGTCTGCATAAGCTCCCGGCGCAATCCGGCCACGATCCCTGATTCCGTAAAGGGCCGCCGGATGACTGGTCAGACGCCGAATGCCCTCGACCAGATCGAATGTGCCCTGTTCGCGCACCCAGTGCCCAAGGAAGTACGTCGCAAAGCCAGCGTCACACATGAAAATCAGATGCGCGCCAGCATCGGATAGCGAAACCAGTCCGGAATCATGTTTGAGAATGCCGGCAACGCCGTCGTCGGCCGTATTCAGGAAGCGCCCGACCACGGTCGTCTCGAGATTTTCGTCGAGCGCGAGATCGAAAAAGATATCGATCGGATCCCGTCCGGTCTCGCCGGCAAGCGCGGCAATCGTCTTGCCGGCGAATCTGCCGTTGCCCGCCTTCGCCGGAACCGTGATTTCTACCTTGTTCCAGTCGCCGTAGAAGATCCCGCCGGGTTTCGGCGCGGCCAGATTTTCGCGAAACGCCTGACGGAACGCCGGATCGCCGTAGGCTCTGGCAAGAACTTCCGGCGCAGCGGCCTTGATATCGGCGAACGCATCGTGGCTGTAAAAGGGATAGGGATTGGCCGGCGTAAAATCCATCGAAAAGGGCTGACATGTGACCTGGGCATGGATATTGCGACCACGCGCCCGCGCACGGGCGCAGGCATCGAGTATTTCATGGGCGCGACCCGGCAACGCCTCGTTGTACATGGTCAGCGCGGTGGTCATGAACACCGCAGCATTGCTCGCCTCGGCAATGCTTTCCATGACGTCAACCGTTCCACGGGCGCCCGAGGCGATCTGGAACACCCCGTGGCCACGCCCTTTCATCAGCCCGGCAAGCGCCCGGACTTCGTCGTCACTGGCGATTGTCGACGGCATCGGCACACCGTTCCAGCCAAGGTGATTTGGCGAGAATGACGATGCGAAACCTATGGCGCCGGCATCAAGGGCCTCCTTGACCGCTGTCTTCATTGCCGTAAGTTCGCGGTCGGTCGGTTCGACCCGTTCCGATGCCTCCTTGCCCATCACCGCCGTCCGTGTCACGGAGTGCCCGGCAAGAACCGCGGTATTGGGATAGACGCCGCGGTCGCGCAGAAAATCGAGATATTCGGGGAAAGTCTCGAAACTCCAGTCGATGCCTGCGACCAATGCGTTGAGATCCATCCCCTCGACAACTGAAAGGTTGGATGCGACCGTATCCCGCAGATGCACCGGGCATGGCGCAATGCCGAACCCGCAATTGCCGATCACCACCGACGTCACGCCAAGCGCAGGCGATGGCGACGCCGTAGAATCCCATGTGAGCTGCGCATCATAATGGGTATGCGTGTCGATCACGCCGGGCGTCAAGACCAAACCGCCGGCATCGACGGTCACAGCGCCGGTTTCCGAAATCTCACCGACCTCGACGATCCGTCCATCCCTGACCGCAACGGCACCATCCTGTTCCAGATTGCCAAGGCCGTCGATCACCCGTGCTCCCTTGATCACCAGATCATGCATCGTTCGGTCTCCCAGAATCCAACAATCAGCCATTCACATGCCACTCTGGCCCAGCTGAACACAGAATGTTGGCCCCCTTTTGTCAAAGGCCCGCTTATCGGGTCGATTTTGCACCGGTCTGGCGGGCGGTGCTCACCGCCTTGCCATCAGTCTTGTGGACGTCACCGGTCTCGCGGATCACTCAATCCCGTCCGGCACAGAAACGCCGTGAGCCTCAAACAGTCGTCTCACCTCCGAAAAGCCGGAGACGCTACCGCTACAATCGTCACACGCGATGTCAGGCGACCATTGCCCGCGAAATGTAACGTCCGTCTTCCGGACCCGTGAACATGTTTGCGATCTGCGGATGCCCGACCGGTCCATTGTCACTGTCCTCGACAAGATTCTGTTCCGAGACATAGGCGACATAGAAGCTTTCGGGATTTTCCGCCAGCAAGTGATAGAATGGCTGGTTACGTCGCGGCCGCTTGTCCGGGGGAATCGATTGGTACCACTCTTCGGTATTCGAGAATTCCGGGTCGACATCGAAGATAACGCCACGGAAATCATGCACCCTGTGGCGCACGATGGCACCGATCGCAAATTTTGACTCGACAATCTTCATTGTCAACCGTTCCGTCCTTCGCTAGGAAATATCTTCAATTATTGGCGGAAATCTTTCCGGCGTCCAGCGAAATACGACGCCCGCGTGAATGCCGACGGTCCGTGCGGAGACCCGTGATGCTTGACGAAACCCTGCTGTCGATCAACCAGATCACGACTGGCCCTCAGTGGTCATTACGGGAAGCGGTCGAAGGTTATGCCCGCCACGGGGTTCATGGAATCGCGGTTTGGCGCGACAAGATGCAGGATGACGGAGGTGCGGCGCCGGTGGCGCGTCTGCTCGACGATCACGGCATGGAGGTTTCCGGCCTGTGCGTTGGCGGTTTCCTGACCGTGTTGGATCCATCCGGCTTTCAGGACCGCCTTGACGATAACCGCAAGGCGATCGAAGACGCTGCTGCAATCAAGGCAAAGTGCGTGGTGTTCGTGGTCGGCGGCATGCCGGAGGACTCGACGGATCTCGAACGGGCGCATGGCCGGGTCCTGGAGGGCTTGTCGGTTCTTTTGCCGGACGCCCGAGCGGCCGGAGTGACGCTGGCTCTGGAGCCCCTGCACCCCATGCTGGCCGCGACCCGTTCCGTGCTGTCAACAATCAAGCAGGCCAATGACTGGTGTGACCTTCTGGGCGACGGACCGGAACTCGGAATCGTCGTTGATGTTTATCATGTCTGGTGGGATCCTGATCTCGAATCGGAGATCGCGAGGGCGGGCAAGCGTATTACCGCGTTCCACGTCAATGACTGGCTTGCCGATACCAGAGACATGCGCCTTGACCGCGGTATGATGGGCGATGGCGTGATCGATATCCCGAAAATCCGCGGCTGGGTGGAAGCCGCCGGATTCCGTGGGCATCGGGAGGTCGAGATCTTTTCCGAGCGTAACTGGTGGAGACGCCCCGGGGACGAGGTCGTCCAGGTCATCAAGGAGCGTTATCAGACCGCTGTCTGACTCGTCTTCTACAGTGGTTTTGGGAAAGCTAAGTTGATTTCGTCGGTTAGATGACGCGACGGAGGTTTTGGCACTACATTTCGGTGCCTTGGCCTGTTGCGGGGATTTTGAGGACGGTTCAGGCGCCGATCGTCGCGGTATCCTCCTTCCCTGTGGCGATCTGTCGCACGGTGTTGGGCAAACGCACGCCGATGCACTGAGCAATCCGGCCGGCGACGCCGACCGTCTTGCTGCGAACCGCGAAGCTCTTGCCATGGTGCTCGATGCGGGTTTCCGTCAACGCCTCGAGGTCACGCAGCAGGTCCGCCCACTCGGACGATGCCGGCGTCTTCCATGCGGCGCTGAAGCTCCTTCTGCAGCACCAGGGCGAGGACCGAACAGAAGACATGGCCGCAGATCGTGGCATCGGTCTTGTGGAAGACCGGGCGGGTCTCAAGCCGGCTCTTGGCGGTTCGGAACACCTGTTCCACCATCCATCGCTGCTTGTATCTCAGGGCGATGTCCACGGCCGTCAGGGAGGTATTGGTGCTCAACACCCGGATGCCGTCGAAGCGTTCTTCGTCGCGTGCCTTGTCGTGATCGATCGCGACCGAGCCCCTGTCGATCTTCAGGTCGCGCTTGAAGCCCCGGTTGGGGACGATGCTCTTGGGCCCCTTCTTGTGCAGCTTGTTCTCCAGGCTGGCCAGGATCTGCGCGCGCGTCACGGCGTCCTTGCGCACCTCGGCCGGATTGCGGCACACGACATAGCGATGCGCCTCGTCCCCATCCTTGCCCGGGGGAACCGTGACGTCCTTGACCTCCAGGGCCATCGGATCCGGGCGCTGGCGGACAACCTCGATGGTCTCGAACGCTGAGCTGTCAGCGAGACCCGTGTCGCGGATCTCCTTCGTCCGACGCGGGCGGGCACCGAGGATGTACGGCCAGCCCCGCGCCTCGACCGGAGATCATCCCGGCGTCGGCCACAAGGCACACTGAGCGGACCCCGAAGCGCTTCTGCAGGCGTGCCGCCACCAGGTCCAGCGTCGTCACGTCGGCGGTGTTGCCGGGCCACATCTCGCTGCACACCGGCAGTCCGTCGCCGTCGAGCACCATCCCCGACACCATCTGCTTGCCATCGCTGCGACGGTCCTTAGCTCTTGCCGTACTGGCCCAGGCTCTCGCCGCCCTCGCCAGTGAAGTACAGCGATGTGGTATCGAAGACCACAAGATCGAGATCGCTGAACAGGTCGCGCCGTCGATGGAACAGGGTCTCCTCGATCCAGTCCTTGGTGCGCCGCTCGAAGCGGTCGCCGGCTTCATCGTCGCCAAGCGTCTCACCGCGCCAGCCCATGGCCCGGTAGAGCTGGTGCAGCTCAAGCGCCCCCGCGCCGTCTATTTTCTGGCTCCGCCGCCATTCCAGGGCGCTGCGGTCCGAACCGGAGATCATGAGGCGATGCAGGACGGTGAAGACCACGGCACGCTCCACATCGAAGCCGAAGGTCCGTCCGGCAAGCAGGGAGCGTATCGCCTCGCGGCATCCGCTCTCGCGCCACAGGCGCTCGAAGATCAGGGAGGGGCCGATGGCGACGACTTCTGCGTCCGGCCCGTCCTTTGCGTCGTGCTCGGACAGGACGATGAGGGTCTCGGCGAAGCGGGCGGCGGAGGCCACCAGCGTGTCGATGGTTCCGGAAGGGGCGAGCGTGTCGAGCCTTCCGATGGTGGCGATGACGGCTTGCTTGACCTTGTTGCCCTCGCGGTGGGTCTCGACGATCTGGAGGTACTTGTATTTGCCGGCAGGCTTGAGGCGAAAGAACATGGCGCGGCCATCGTATGCACGACGACATGATCGGGAAAACCGGCTCAATAGTCAACCTATGCCTGTATATCAGCCTCTGCCGTACCTCGAATATCGCACTACAGTTTCTCAAAGTTCCGGCGCTCACCAGAGCCAAGGCCTTCATTTCACTGAATCTTTGCCGGAGCGATCCTCAAATATCCCAGTCAAACTGGTAGAAGACGAGTCTGAAATACCGATGCGGAACAGTCACAAGATTTGACAGTGGCTGTTTCAGAGATATGCCCCTGTCCGGATGTGGTGTGTTGGCAATCCCTCACTTGCACAGGACGGTCTGTCTCGAACAATTGTTCGGTTGCCAGTTGAAAATCCCGCCTGGCAGCCATGCAATCACGCAATAGACCCTACTCAGTACAGAACCCGTATAACGGGAACTTCGCCATGCCGTGCCAAACTGGATGCAGCCACGTTTGATAAAGTGATCTCTACCTTCTGACGCCGCTTGATCGGAAATTTCGCGGCCTTCAGCACCGGTCGATCCCCATTCAGAAATACGCCTTCGACGATGAAATGTTTTGTGCGCCTCGCATCGTTATTAACGATCAGACGAATTCGGGAATCGGTAAGATCAAGATCTTGAAAAAACTCATCTTTCATTCTTTTCGACAGCACGTCGTATCTGTGTGTATTCAACAGCATGCCGACTGAAATGTCGCCATTATCTTGCAAAGATAGTATTCCGAGCAGTGCTCTGGAGTCGTCCCACTCCATTTTTGTATTGACCAACGGTATCATGGCATCGATATCGAGAAAGGATTCGAACCCCTCCGATCTGCATCCGGCAATCGCGTACTCGGGAAACATCCCGTGGACAACTTTCGATATCTCCGTCCGGTACTTCGCGCACTCGTCCGAGGACGGAATTTGCACGGATATCCGGGTGGAGGTTGTCAAACCACTCTCGTCGTCAACCGCGGCGACCCTCAGATCGGACAGGTAGACTTCCGGCGCGATATGCAGTTTGCATCCCGCAAGCGCGGCGAGCGCTAAAACCATCGTTCCGGCAACGGCGAAATTCGTTCTCATGGTGTTTCTTTTGGGAATTACATACATGGGTTGACTCTCCTTCAATTTTCGCGAAAGGTTAAACAGGGAATTTCCGAGAAAGTTCCCCCCCCCCCCCCCCCCCCCCCAAACAACTTGGTGGGCTGCATACACTGATAGTTGGCAAACATCTTCCCGACATCTTGACACATTGCACCAGAATCAACCTATGTATGTAATCCCCTTTCTTTTCACGGGCCGCGATTTTCCCGGCGACCTCGATCATGTTTCTCCAGCCGGCCATACGCATGGTCCGGGGAAAAACCGAGGGGTTCCATTACGCTTTTGGCACAAGGGTATACTTGCGCGGTCAGATAGCACCAGTGCGGCACCCCGAGGATCCCGGCGACATCTTGGACGATGCCCGGCCAATCACGGTTTGAATACATGCGTACTGTGCCATTTGATGAAACTGTCCTTCGGCCTGTGATCCGGATCCCGAGGCAGAAACAATGGCTGGTCTTTCAAGCGTTGCATCTCCTCGAATGCCGACCCTCGGCCAGCCAGATGATTTGAAACGTTGATATTCAATCCCTGGCGGGTTTCGATCAAACCGATTGCGCCACGATCGAGGGCTTCATGATGTAACTTGCAAAGCCCCAAACCGTTCTGGACGATGTCCGGGCCTTCTGCACAATGCCACCGGATATGGGCAGCCTCAAGTCCCAGTGTATGGTCCTTTAGCCGGATGTCCTGTTCGCAGACCGCGCACAAATTCTCGTAAACATGGAGAACTTTGCCACGAAACGCCGGATCACGGGGCGGTGAGGTCGAGGGCAGGTCAAAATTCAGCCCCTGGCCCAACATCAACATTTCCTGCACCGAGAGTGGTTCCACGGGTATTCCCACTTCCCGAAGGATATCCTCGTGGATCGTCACGGGAAACCTGGCATCCAGAAGGATCTGCGCCGCCAGTCGAACGAGCCGCGGCTCCCGAACCAGAAGCCTGTGCACCGGGTCCGGAATACCGGCTCGCGCGCCCTGCTTGATCAGCGAACTCTTCCGCAAGGTACCTTTGTCGTCCCGCTTGAGTTCGTTCCACGCCGGAATCTCCCACAGATACGGTTTCCTAAGAAATGTGAATGGCTGTTCAGGGTGCAAAACTTTGACCGGGTGTGAGAATTCCCGAAGCAGTGTTTCAAGCGGTTTGCAAAGCGTGTTGAATGTTTCGAGTCTGCCATGTCCGTTGATAGCCCGCCCGAGAGCCAGCAGCAGCAGAAGCGGCTGATGCGGAAACTTGCTTTTCGGATTGTCGCGCGAGCCGGCGAGATTCAGGACCGACTGAAGAAAATCCTTGCCGACGGCCAACATCTCCAATGAAGAAACAGATGCGCGAATCAGTACCATCCCGACATATCCCATCCAGGTAAAGATTCCGGTATGATCGGCAACATTTTCACCGAGAACAATGCTGATGCTCTCCAGCAAGGTCAATGTGGTGGCGGGAATGGGCTCCGTTGGCACGCTTCCGGTTCTTGTCAGTCTTCCTCTTCGACCGGGATGAAGATCGAATGCCGGACCTTCCCTTCGAGCGCTTTCGACAGATGTCCTTTTCCGTATGTGTCTTCGACCAGAATGATTTCTCCGGCCTCAATCCGGCGAACCTCGCCATCGCTTGCCGTAATCTCGACACCGCCATCGAGATTCACAATGTACTGCTTACGCGGCGCCGTGTGCCAATCGAGGTCGTAATCGGCTGGAGATTGCCGGAATATGATCCCCGATGCAGGCAAACGTTTTGACAGCTTGCTGGTGCGGCGATCTTCGACCCATTCGATCTCGATGTCGCGAAAATGTGAATTTCCGGCCACGTCCGCGTACAGGTTATGAATTCGCATGGCTGCACTCTGTTCCAGATTGAAACGATACTCCGATCATGACCCGCCGCCCGTCCTGACCGCAACAGGCATCGACGTGTTTTCTCGATCGGTGGCTATTTCAGCATGGCGTCCTGTAACGTTCGGTTATTGGCCAGGAAATTCACTGCTCGAAGTGCTGAAGCGATCTGACGGAGCAGCAAACCGTGACGGTCGCAAGCGAACAATCCTTATCGTGTGGCCAATTTACTTCCAGCGTCAGTTCGGGAAGCGATAACAATGAGCATGGGCGGCAGGATATCTACACAGGTTTTGGCACGCAAACGGTTGAAGCTCGTAACGCCTGATTTTACAGTGCACTATTAAGGATCAGGCACAAGGGATTGCGGACGCTGTACGTGCGGGATGATCCCGCACGGTTGCCCGCCGATCTGATATCCGGCTCCGGCGCATCCTGTTCCGGCTGCAAGAGGCGATCCACCCGGGCAGCACCGACGTGTCAGGTTTCCGGCTGCATCCCTTGAAGGGTGAACACGTGGGCCAGTGGAGCGTTCGCGCCTCCGGCAACTGGCGTGTTGTGTCCTGCTTCGAGAACGGCGAGGCGGTAGATGTGGATCTGATCGACTATCACTGACCGGAAAGGAACGCTGACCCAAGTTTAACCACCCCCTGACACGTTCATTGTAAATCAGACAGTTATGACGTTCGAAACGGAGGTGTGGC
Source organism: Thalassobaculaceae bacterium (assembly GCA_963422445.2). Classification (GTDB taxonomy): domain Bacteria; phylum Pseudomonadota; class Alphaproteobacteria; order Thalassobaculales; family Thalassobaculaceae. The sequence goes on along the minus strand of OY729512.2, from coordinate 3,722,895 downwards.
CCTACATGTGCACGCCGATGGTGATGTCAGACGACGGTCTTTGTGGTTACTCCGGGTGTGGGGTCGATACCGATGGCGTCGTAGATGGCCTGCTGGGGCGGTTCGGCGCGGGTGGTTTTTCGCACATGCAAGCTGCGCCCGTCGTCGCGGCGGAAGGTCGCGGTGATGCGCTGCTGTCCTTCCAGGGTTCGGCGAATTGTGTTCCAGTTCGCGTGCTCGCCGGTCTCACGCAGGCGCCGTCGGATCACCTGCACGAGTTGGTAGGCGATGACGGAGATGAACAGATGTCCTTCGGCGCGGATGGGCTTGTGGTGGAAGATGGGGCGCAGTCCGAGCTCCGATTTCAGCGAGCGGAAGACCGCTTCGAGGTCGGTGAGGGTGAGGTCGGTTCGCCACAAGATTTCTTCGTCCCAATCGGTTTGGTTGGTGCGTAGGCAGTACCCCCCCCCCTGGATGGGTCATCATCGAGCCTTCGACCGGGCGGCGGGTGAAGCGAACCGCGGTGGCGCGCTCGCCGGTTTGGTCGGTGTCGAGTTCGACGTCGTAGTACTGGGCGACGCGGCGATTGCTCGCCTTGAGTCTCCCAATCCGCTCCCGGACCTGGTCGACGCGTTTGCGGGTGCGCGGGCGCGACAATCCATCGGAGAGCTTGGTCAGCGCGGTCTCGAAGCGCTCCACGATGCCGCGGTCCTTGTTGGCACGCTCCTCGGAGAAGCAATAAAGGCGCGTTTCATCCTCGGACACGACCTTGTGCAGATGCACCCCTTGTCGCGATGCGGTCTCGATGCGTTGCGCGGCCTCGGGGTCGAATTGGCGGATGCGGTCACGGCTGACCACCAGGTACCGATAGCCATTGTCGCGCAGCCACTGCACGCGCTCCTCGGTGGCGATTCCACGGTCCATGACCACGAGCGCCTCGCGCGGGGCACCCAGCGCAGCGAGCCTGTCGGCCATGGTGTGGTGTTCTCCTACGTTGCCGGCGAACACCTTGGAGCGGCGCACGAAGCCGCTCGAATCGAGCACCAGCGCCAGGGTGAGAAGCGGGCAATCGGTGCGCTTGTCCCTGGAGGGCCCGCGCGGGGCCTTGGGCTGACGCCGCGCCGCGCCTTCGAAGAAGGTGTTGGTCAGGTCATAGAGCGTGACCGTGGGGTGCAGGTCAAACAGCCCCATCGCGCGGTCGAACAGGTGGCGTTCGATGGCCTCACGATGGGCTATGAGCGCGTCCGAGGCGCGAGACAACTGCATCGCCCCCATCGTCTCGAAATCGACCCCGAGCAACTCGCCAAGCGCGCTTCGTTCCCCGAGCCAGCGCCGCGTCGCGCGGTCCGAGCCCGGGCGCGCCATGCGGGCGATGACCGAGCCGACCACCGCCGCACCAAGCGACGCGGGCACGGGAAGCTCCTAGAGCCGGGCGCGAAGCGCGAGCTGGTCCATCGCCCACAACCCCACCTGCTCCACGCCGAGCGAGCGCGGACGGTTGAGTTCGAGCGAAGCGACATCCACGCGTTGGATGTCGGGTCCTGCGCCGGGGGCGCCGGCGCGTGCGAGCAATTGGGCGACGATGCGCTGCGCATGCGTCTCCAGCCCCGGGGCATCGTGCTCCAGTGCGAGCTGACCGGTGAGGATCTCGTCGATCCGCCGGCAAAGCGCTGGCCAGTCCGGTTGCGCGATCTGGAAGTGTCGTCCCAAGTTGAGCAAGGTGCGTTAGCGCACCTTGGAACCGACACGCTCGGAACGAACGAGTTGAAAGGTGAAGTACCTCTCGCCCGAAGCGGTGCTTCGGATGAACATCGCGCTTACGGTAGCGGAGGACGCGGCCCGGTTCAAGACATATAAAAGCGTTTATGGCACTACATCAGGCATCTCAACCATCTATCAATCACTTACGTCCAAAATCGGCCAAATACAACGCGCGAAGCGGCCAATCAGCGCTCACAATGTTAAAAATGGGCTACTGTCCTAATTCCGAAGTTCGCACAGTTATGAGTGAGTTGGCGCGCGTTCGCGGGTTCTCAGTCAGAAGCGCTTGATGGCGGCGAGGATTTCGCCGGCCGACTTGTGCCATCGGAACGGCTTGGGGTCCTCGTTGACCGCCTCGATATACGCGGTGATCGCCTGCTCGAGCTCGACGGTCGAGCGGTGCACCCCGCGCCTGATCTGCTTCTCCGTCAGATTGGCGAAGAACCTCTCCACCTGGTTGAGCCATGAGGCAGATGTCGGGGTGACGTGCACGTGCCAGCGAGGCCGCTTGGCGAACCCGTCGCGGACTTCCTTCGTCTTGTGCGTCGAGTAGTTGTCCATGACGATGTGGATGTCGAGATCCTCGGGCACGTTGGCCTCGACGTGGTCCAGGACCCTGTGGAACTCCCGGCTTCGGTGGCGGCGGAAGCACTTGCCGATGACCGCGCCGGTGGCGATGTCGAGGGCGGCGAACAGCGAGGTCGTGCCGTTGCGCTTGTCGTCATGGGTGCGTCGCTCGACCTGGCCAGGGCGCAGCGGCAGCAGTGGCTGGGTGCGATCAAGGGCCTGAACCTGGGATTTCTCGTCCAGACAGAGCACCATGGCATGCTGCGGCGGGTCCACGTAGAGCCCGACGATGTCGCGCACCTTGTCCACGAAGTAGGGGTCCGCAGACAGCTTGAAAGTCTCGCGCCGGTGCGGCTGCAGCGAAAAGGCCTGCCAGATACGGTGGATCGTCGACGGCGCGTAGCCCGTTTCGCGGGCCATCGAGCGCGTGCTCCAGTGCGTCGCATCCCGAGGCTTCTCTTCAAGCGTCTTGCGCACCACCTCGGCCACGGCGTCATCATCGATGCACCGCGGGCGGCCGGGCCGCGGCTCGTCTTCGAGCCCGTCCAGGCCCTGTTCGGCAAAACGATTGCGCCACTTCCTGGCGGTGAGATTGTTGATGTCGAGCGCGTTGGCGATTTGCACGTTGGTCAGCCCCTCGGCTGCCAGAAGCACAATGTGCGCCCGATCCGACAGGGACCGCCAGACCTTTCGGCCCCGTGCAAGCCGTTCCAGCTCGCTACGCTCAACTTCACCCAGCTTGATCTCCGCCGACCGTCGCATCACAGTGCAACCGAATCGCAAACCCCTCAGAATTGTACGAATTACGAGAACGGGACACTAGGGCGTGTTGATGAATTCATGAAATGCTGATAATCATTCTCCATCAATGACACTTTCCGGGGACTTATCATGGCGTTACGCCTGCTCATCACGGATGCTGTCTGCTCGACACTCGAGCCGCTACTGCGTGAGAGCAAACACGCCGCCGGCGCCCCGCCACGGCTCAGCGACCGACTGGTCATCGAAGCCGTCCTCTATCAGGCGCGGACCGGAACCCCCTGGCGCGACCTGCCCGATGAATTCGGCCATTGGAATGCCGTTTATCAGCGGTTTCGCCGTTGGGAGAAGCGCCACCTCTGGGCGCGGCTCTGGCAACAGATACAACAGGTAGATGATGAACCACTCAAGGAAGTGTTCATCGATTCGACCATCCTGCGTGCTCGTCAACACGCCGCCGGCGCGGTAAAAAAACGGTGGCCAAGAGGCCCAGGCTCTCGGCCGCTCCCGGGGCGGGTTCTCCACCAAGCTGCACGTGGCCTGTGCCAACGAAACAACCGGTGTGTCCTTCGTGTTGACGGGTGGCGAGCGCCATGATGGTGTGGGATTCGAGCTGCTGTGGAAGGCTTTGCCCAGCTCTCCCGCACCGGAGGCTGCGGTCATGGACAAGGCGTATGACAGCAAGGGCATTCGCCAGGTGCTGGCCGACCAGGGCGTCGAAGCCGTGATTCCCGCCCGGTCGAACCGGACTGAGACGATTCATCACGATCGAGAAAAGTACAAGCGGCGCCAGCAGGTCGAGCGATTCTTCAACAAGCTCAAACAATTCCGTCGCATTGCCACACGTTATGACAAGCTCGCTCGGACGGTCCTCGCGTTTGTCCACATTGTCTCAGCGTGGATTATGCTTCGATCATTCGTCAACACGCCCTAGTGACAACGACCGCGTCGGCTCGATGTTGAATCCGCCGCATCTGGGGGAACTGATCCGCGAGAGCATGGACGACATTGGCTGGACCGTGATCGAAACGGCGGCGCGCCTGAACTGCGAGCGCGGAACGCTGTCCCGTGTGCTGAACGGCAAGGCGGGGGTATCCGCGAACATGGCGCTGGCGCTGCGGAATATCGGCTGGGGCACCGCCGATCACTGGATGCGGATGCAGGCGAGCTACGAGCTTGCGCAGCACACCGGGACTCGGTCGCGGCCAAACGGCATGCAGGCACCTTGCACGCATGATCCGATTTCGCGCCTTGGGCCGTCAACGGTTCAGGGCCGATTGTCACTGGTTCGCGAAAGCCGGCTTTGCCGCAGGGACGGGCAAACGCCTGCATCGGGGCCAAGACCTGGAGCCTGACTCGGGCGACATGTGACACCGGCAGACAACTCCATGATACCGCACGATCTGACGGGTTCATTGACAAAATTGAGAGTGAACTCTTTCGATATTCGCATTCTTTTCCGAACGCTTTCAATCCTGCTTCCAGGACTCTGCCGGTCCACTTCGATAACGTTGCATCTCATCGGCGCTGAACATCAGACCGGCAGCGTTGCCCCCCCCCCCCCATCAACGTTCAGGATTTCGCCGTGAATGAAACTGCTTTCATCCGACACGAGAAAAATCGCAGCCGCCGTGATCGCATCGGTCGTGCCATAGGCGCCAGCCGGAATACGATCAAGGTAAGCCCGCTCCTGTTCAGGTCCGTGATTCGTGAGAGGGGTCTGTATCGGGCCCGGCGCGGTCGCATTGACCGCAATACCGAGCGGCGCAAGTTCAACAGCCAACACGCGCGTCAACTGCATGAGACCGGCTTTTGACGTCCCGTAGGCCGCCAGCCCAGTGCCGCCCCTCTGTCCCGAAACCGAACGATGTTGACTGGCTGCCTGCGCCGTCAGAAAGCAACCGGTGAGATTGACTCCGGTGACCCGGTTCCAGTCATCAAGACTGGTCTCGAGAAACAACCGATGAAAGCCGATTCCGACATTGTTGATCAGAATATCCAGGCAACCGAACACATCTATCGCCACGCTAACCTAGTCGCTGCATTGCGCCGGAACCGAAACATCGGCCGTTACCGGGAATGCCTGTCCACCACGCTCCTGTATCGCCGATGTCGTGTGCTCCGCTGTGTCGCCGTTACGATCGGTGCAGACGACGGTTGCGCCCGCAGCGGCAAATCCCAATGCGGTCGCTTCGCCAATACCGCTGCCGGTACCGGTGACGAGGGCAACCCTGTCAACGAGACGCATCCGGCGAACACCTAAAACTGGCCGCGGTCGACGGCAACGCTCAACAATGTCGGCCCATTCCGTCTGGCAAATGCCGCTTCAAGCGCCGGCTTCAATTCATCATGCGTCGCAACCCGCATAGCCGTGACACCAAGTGAACGGGCCAGACCGACAAAATCGACATCAGGCTCCTTGAAATCCATGCCGATGAACGTGTCGTTTCCATGAAAGGCATGTAGCCGTTCCTTGATGATCCGATACCCGCCGTTGTCGCAAATGACGTAGGTAATCGGGAGTTTCTGGTTGGCCGCCGTCCAGAGCGCCTGTATCGAATACATGGAACTGCCGTCGCCGATAATGGCGATGACCGGGCGTTCGGGATACGCCGCCTGAACGCCACAAGCCGCGGGAACACCCCAGCCGATGCCGCCGCTGGCCATTCCGACAAGTGACACCGGATCGCGGTAGGGTAGCAACTTCGTGAGAGCCCGGGTGCTGATGATGCCTTCATCCACGACGATGGCGGTCTCCGGCATGACGTCGATGATGGTTTTCACCATCCAGGACGGATCGATCACATCGCCGGATGCGGCCTGATCCAGCTTTGCGACAAGCGCCGCGCGCTGGCTGCTCCAGTTTCGGGATGCAACCTCGGCAATCGCCCGCCGAGCCTGCGCCGCACGGATCTCGCCGCCCTTGCGGTCGAGTATCGGGTTCAGAACCTTCAGGGTCTCCTTGATGTCGGCCCGCACGGCGATCTCGCTCGGGAAATTCTTCCCCATTTCCCAATCGCGTTGACCGATCTGGAGCACGGCCATGCCCTCCGGCAAAGGTTCAACCGCCGCCCAAACCGACATCCGCAAGACATCGGCGCCAAGCACGATCAGAAGATCATGAGGTGACAGAGTATCGCGGACCTGTTGTTGATCCCGGGTCAGTGCGCCCATGAAGGCAGGGTGTTCCGACAGGAAATGCGCACCGTACTGCACCGTCTGCTGATAGACCGGACAACCGACGATGCTCGCGAACGCGGCCGCTTCGTCGAGAGCATCGTCCGTCGCAAGCTCGTGCCCGGCCAAGACTACCGGTTTTCGCGCGGCAAGAACGCGGTCGGCAATCCGCTCCAGTGTGCTGTCGACCGGCCGGACCCTGGTGTCGACACGTGTTCGGGCACCGAGTTCTATGGCCCCCTCTTCGTTGAGAATATCGCCCGGCAAGGAAATGAACACCGGTCCCATGGGCGGCGTCGTCGCGACTTTCGCGGCGCGCCGGACAATCCGCGGCAGATCTTCAAGGCGCGTGACTTCGACCGCCCATTTGACCAGCGGCTCGGCGATCGGCACCAGCGGATCGTAAAGCAGCGGCTCGGTCAGGCCATGCCCCTGTTCCTGCTGACCAGCGGTGATGATCACGGGTGTATTGGCGAACTTGGCGGCATAGATTGCCCCCATCGCATTGCCCAGTCCGGGCGCGACATGAACATTGCACGCTGACAACCGGCCGGAAGCGCGGGAATAGCCCTCGGCCATATAGACCACAAGCGATTCCTGCATGCTCATCATGTAGGACATGTCTGGATGCTCGGTTAGAGCGTCCATGATCGGCAATTCCGTGGTGCCGGGATTACCGAACATGTGAGTCACGCCTTCGTCCTTGAGGAGTGCGATGAAAGCCGAACGGCCGGTAATCGTATTGACGCTCATGTAACCTCCAGGCAGCAGCAAGGCTGAGATATCAATGATAGTCGAAGGCGGACACGTGCAAAGAGATCCAGACTGTCCTGCCCATCAATCGTGGACAGGATGACGCGCAGCCGATCGCGGCGATCCGATCAGGCGTGAATGTCCGCTTCACTGAAGAATTGAGGAATCTCGATCGCGACCGTCGCGGGCGCGTCGGAACCATGGACCGAATTTTCGCCGGTCGATCTGGCATAAAGTTTGCGAATGGTTCCGTCCGCGGCTTCGGCCGGGTTGGTGGCGCCCATGATCTCACGATATCGGGCAATCGCGTTTTCACCTTCCAGCACCTGGACCACGATCGGCCCGGAGATCATGAAACTGACCAGTTCTTCGTAAAACGGTCGTTCCGCGTGAACGGCATAGAATCGTTCGGCCTGAACTCTGGTCATCTGGATGCGGCGCTGGGCAATGATCCGCAGGCTGGCGTCCTCGATGAGCTTGTTGATCGCGCCGGTGAGGTTGGCGGCGACGGCATCCGGTTTGATAATTGAAAAGGTTCGCTCGATGGCCATGATATGTCCGGTCGTTGGGTTGGAAATGAAGTGGACGGCGGGGTGTCCGCGCCGGGTTATATCCCCGGTCGGCGCGATCTGCAAATACCGGACGTACTCCATTTTGCGGACTCGTCGCCACCAGAAGGCAATTTTCTGATGCGATCGATAGTGTTGTCATACCAAGCGCGCTCCAAATTGACTCACCATCCCAATATGTTGGGGTGACGGTCCGGACGACCTTCATAGACTGTGGTGATCGACTCACCAGCGCCGGAGGATGACGATGAGTGCGGCAACGCCGATAACCTGGACGGCACACACAGCGGACGAGCTCCACGCGCTTTCGAGGCACTGCGGGGACGCGAAGCAAGCGTCGCGCGCGCGTGCGCTCGCCATGATCATGGAGGGTGCGTCTCGCACGGAGGCGGCTCGGGCGCAGGGCATGGAGCTTCAAATCCTGCGCGACTGGGTGTTGCGCTACAACACGGAGGGCTTCGACGGCCTCGCGGATCTCCCGCGCGGCGGGAGCGAGGGCCGGTTGACGGACGCGCAGATCGCCGAGATCGGCGCCTGGATCGAGGCGGGTCCCGAGCTTGAGCGGGACGGTGTGACGCGCTGGCGCGTTCAGGACATCTTACGGAAAATCGAGGAGGCCTTCGGGGTCATCTATACGGAGAGCGGTGCCCGTATGATGCTCCGAAGGGCCGGGTTTCGCTTTGTCTCGGGGCGGCCGGTCCACCCCAAAGCCGACGCGGAGCGGCAGAGGTCGTTCGTGGCGGAGTTCGAGGCACAGTTGACGTCGGCGCTCAGCTCTGAGGCGCTGGCGGGTCCGATAGAAATCTGGTTCCAGGACGAAGCGCGCATCGGCCAGAAGGGGATGACGACACGGGTCTGGGCGAATGGGAAGCAGCGTCCGCGCATCGTGCGCGACCATCGCTATGGCTACGTCTATCTGTTCGGCGCCACCTGCGCAGAGCGCGGCGTCGGCATCGCCCACGTGGCGGACAGGGCGAACACGGCGTCGATGAACGAGCATCTGGCGGCGATCGGCGCGGCCGTGGCGCCGGGTGCGCACGGCGTGATTGTGCTGGACGGGGCGGGCTGGCATCGCTCGGGCGACCTTCTCGTTCCCCCCAACCTGACGCGCGTGCATCTGCCGCCCTACAGTCCGGAACTCAATCCGATGGAGCCGATCATTCTGTTCCTGAAATCGAACCGCTTCGCCAACCGCGTGTTCAAGGATGTCTCCGCCCTGAGGGACGCCTGCTGGACGGGGTGGCAATGGCTGACCGACCAGCCCGACGTCATCACCAATACGACCCGGCGCAGCTGGGCCGTAGCCCCATCGTGCTGATCCCGATGCCTCACTGTATCGGTTCATATGACTTGCGTTTGGTATCAGGCGCCTTGCAATTGGTCCAAAACCCGAATCGCGCTCACAGTCGGAAAGACATCTGCCAGGTGAATCCCGGCGTTAACGTGCCAGACCTGTTCGGTGCCGGTCCCGATACCGGCCGTCCTCGGGCCACACAACGGCGATACGGGACAGGCAGATTTCGGAGACGCTCGTCGGCAGATTTCGGACTCTCCCGTTCGTGAACCGGAGAGTAGCTGAAGCCAGCGTCCACCCGGCAATACGAACCCGAATGAGCTAGCCGAAAACTCTGAATCCAGGCGGAACAGTGGTTTGGGTTGATACGGCGAACTGGGATCGAGCTTTCTAGCGCTTTCGCAGATCTCGGCTCTCAACCGGTCTTTTCGGCCATGAACGCGCCTGCCTTGGCGATCGCCTCACGGCCTTCCGAGAGCATCGGACCGAACAGTTGCCAGACATGGATCATCCGGTTCCAGACATCAAGCTCGACAGACACGCCAGCTGCGCCCAGGCGATCGGCAAGACGGATTGAATCATCGAGCAGGGTCTCGGCATCCCCGACCTGGATCAATGCCGGCGGCAACCCCGACAGATCGGCGTGCAACGGATTTGCCAGAGGATCACGCGGGTTTGCGCCGTCGAGATAAAGGTCGGCAAACCAGAGCAGCCCATCCCGTTGAACAATCGGGTCAATCTCGGCTCGGCTCTGCATCGAGTCCCCCGCCCCTTCCATGTCCACCCAGGGAGAGAAACAGACAATACCCGCCGGCAATGGCAAGCCGCGATCCCGCAACGCGATCACGGTGGCGACCGTGAGTCCACCACCGGCGGAATCCCCGGCAATGACAATATTCTCCGGCGCAACCCCGGATTCGAGGAGCCAGCGATAACCGGTCACGGAGTCTTCGAGGCCGGCCGGAAACGGGTGCTCAGGCGCCAGGCGGTAGTCCATCGACAAGACCCGCATGCCCGACGCCCTGGAAAGGTCATGCGTCAGAACCCTGTGCGTGTCGACGCTGCCGATCACGTAACCGCCACCGTGCAGATAGTACACGCAACGCGCCGGGTCGGCGCCCGGCGCGGCAAAGAATGCCCCCGGTACGCCATTGGCGTCGACCCGCTCTGATGCCAGATCATCCGGTACCGGAAACAGCTCACTCAATTCGAGAAGTCGCTCGCGCAGAACGGCTGGTGTCGGATTCTCCGGCTTTGGCCTCGAAGTCAGCAAATCAAGAAGGGTCGAGAGTTCCCGGGTCGTCACGGATTGCCTCCTGTGCAATTGGTGGTTATTCGGCCGCCATGCCCCGCCCCATGCCGAGCTTCGGTCTGGCGCCGCTGAAACAGGTCAATATCTGTCCCGGCGCCACGACCTCGCAATAGATCTCTCCGTCGAAAATCCGCACGCCATTGACCCAGGTGCCCTTGAGCCCCGGAGCCTCACGCAGCAGGCGTTCGCCATTGGCCGGCAAATCAAAGTGCCGGCTCATGGGCGTGATCTGGATAACCTCCGGATCGAACAGAATCATGTCGGCCCATGCGCCGGGCGTCAGTCGGCCGCGATCGATGATCCCGTAGACCTGGGCCGGATCGCTCGTCACCTTGCGAATTGCCGTCGGCAGGTCGAACAACCCCTTGTCGCGAACCCAGTGACCGAACAGATGCATAGCATAGCCGGCGTCGCAAAGCAGGGAGTTATGGGCACCAGCATCCGACAGGCTGATCATCGTCCCGTCATTGACGATGATCTCGGCCACGCCGTCCTCCTCCATGTTCAACATGTAGAAGGTGAATTTTGTCGCGAAGTTCTCTTCGAGGCCGATCTCGAGGAAGGTATCGAGCGGATCCTGCCCGCGTTCGGTAGCAATTTCAGCAATGGTTCGCCCCATGAGATCACGGTTTTTCTCCAGTTCGGTCACCGCGACCGGCACCCAGTCCCAGCGACCCTTGAAAACGTGGTGAGATTCCGGGCTTTGAAGCGTCGCGCGGAAAGCGTCACGGAATCCCGGGTCGTTGAAAATCTGCCGCAATTCGCCGTGATCTTCGGTCGCTGGCCAAGGGTGCATCGCCTTCAGGATGTAAGCCTTGTCGAGTGTGAACGTCAGACTCAACGGCTGACACGACCCCTGTGTGTAAACCGGTACGCCGCGCCGCCGGGCTTCCTCGGCCATCTGCATGATGCCCGACGCCCGATCCGGCTGATGCGCGAAGTGAAAATGCGGCGCGTACAACCCGGGCTTGCCGCTCAACCGGCAAAGGTCCTCCAGAAACGGAATGGAGTGGCGTTCGCCAAATGTCGCCATGAAGACCCCGTGGTCATACTCGGCGAGAACCGCCGCCAGAGCCCGGAATTCGTCATCATCGGCCAGACGCGAGGCGATCGGGATGCCGCCAGCGCCGCGATGATTCTCGTTGCTCGAAGACGCAAGACCGATCGCCCCGGCGTCCAGCGCCTCACGCAGGAGGGCCTTCATCCGCGCCAGTTCTTCGGGCCTCGACGGGCGCTCCGAGCCCTCGTCACCCATCACCGCGGTGCGCATCACCGTGTGCGACGCCAGACAGGCAACATTCGGGTAGACACCCTTGCGGCGCAAGAGGTCCAGATAGTCGCCGAAGGACTCGTAACTGGTATCCATGCCCGCCTTGAGCGAGTCCAGCGACATTCCCTCGACTTCCGCGAGATTGGCGATAATGCTGTCACGGTGCTCTGGAGGTGCCGGAGCGACCCCGAAACCGCAATTGCCGATCACTACCGTGGTTACGCCCAGTGCCCCAGACGGCGATGCGGTCTGGTCCCAGGTCAACTGCGCGTCGTAATGGGTATGTAGATCGATGACTCCGGGTGCCAACACGCAACCCCCGGCATCGATGATGTCCTTTGCGCCGCCCTCAACCTTGTTGACAGCGGCAACGCGGCCGTCCCTGACAGCGAGATCGCCCGCAACCAGAGGCGATCCGAGGCCGTCGGCGATTTGAGCGTTTCGAATGATCAGATCGTACACGACACCCTCGCAGCTGTTTAACGGGTTAATGGTCAGCGTGCACCGCCAAACCGCTAACTTCAAGCCTGTTTAAGGCCAATCAGCTCATCAAGCGATGCCGCGACCCGGCGGCCGAAACGCCAGTGCAACAGAGTCAGGCTGACCCTCCCGCCTCGGCAAGCTCCCGTTCCCGCCGCGCCACGAAGTCGGCCTGTGTAGAAAACCCGGCAGCATCCTGGAATGTCTCATGCGTCCAGGCCGTCAGCGCGTTGTCATCGAGTGTCATGTCCCAGGAGTCGACGATCGGCTGCCGGACTTGCCACGGGGTATCGCAAAAGATCTCGATCCCGTTCTGTTCGGGATCCTGAAAGTAGACTGACCAGGTGTTGCCATGGGTGGTCGGGCGCAACGTCACACCCTCATCTTGCAGGCGATCGATGATCGACCGTAACTCGGGCAGATCCGCGACGCGAAATGCAAGATGGGCAAGAGTGTTCGAGGGTCCCTCGTCCGTGCGCCCCAGGATCATCGCCAACTGGTGATGTTCAGCGGGTTCCTGGCTCATGAAAATGATCTCGCTATTTTCCGGAATCGGTCCCCGGTCGGTTATCTGGAACTTCAATACGCGCGTATAGAAGTCCCGCATCGTGTCCTCGTCCTTGACCATAAGGACGGCGTGCGACCACGAAAGTGCCATGTGTCATCCCCAAATTCGGCCCCGGACCGCCACAAGGCGGTCCGGGCATAAAACAGAAATTCATCCTCTCCAGCGTAACGCCGGAAAGTGCAATTCGCCAGATCTCAGGTTCCGCAGAACGTCGCCCGCACGACCTCTTCCGGGCGCGGCGGACGGGCATGAAACTCTTGGCCGGGCTGATCGTCGAACGGCCTGTGCAGAACGGCGTAAAGCGTCAGGGCCGGATTGAGGTCGTCGTCGCTGACCGCTGCATCAAGGGCCGCCTCTACCAGGTGGTTGCGTGGAATGAATGCCGGATTGACCCGCCGCATCGCCCTTTGCCGCTCTGCATCGCTCCGGTTTTCGCTGACCAGCCGTGCTCGCCATTGAAGAGCCCAATCATCGAATGCTGCGGGATCCCGAAACAGCGCCCTCGCCGCCGTGTCGTCAGCCGGCTCGCGAGACAGCCCCGAAAGCGCCCGGAACGTATTCGTAAAGTCCGCCCCGTTCGCTGCCATTCTGTCAAGCAGATCGGCAGCGAGGGCCGCATCGCCGTCCTTTTGTCGCCTCAATCCGATCTTGGCCGAAAGACCAGCGTGGTAGACAGCGCGATACTGGCCCGGAAAACTGTCGATCGCCGTTTGCGCTTGCGCAATCGCCTCGTTCCGATCCTCGGCCAGTAACGGCAACAGGGTTTCAGCGAGGCAAAGCAGATTCCAGTGGGCAATGTGCGGCTGGTTGCCATAAGCGTAACGCCCAGCATGATCGATGGAACTGTATACCATCGCCGGATCGTAGAAATCCATGAAGGCGCAAGGACCGTAATCGATGGTCTCCCCGGCCATTGACATATTGTCGGTATTCATCACGCCGTGGATGAAGCCGACCAGCATCCAGGAGGCAATCAGTTCGGCCTGGCGGGCGACAACGCGATCGATCAGGCCCCGATACGGCTGGTTCGACACCCGGATCTCGGGATAGAGCCGGTCGATCAAATGGTCGGCGAGCAGGCGTAACGCTTCGGTATCGCGGCGCGCCGCAAAATACTGGAATGTTCCGACCCGGACATGACTTGCCGCGACCCGGGTCAGGACGGCGCCCGGCAACGAGCGTTCGCGAAACACCGGTTCGCCGGTTGTCGCCACTGCCAGCGACCGGGTCGTGGCGATGCCAAGCGCCGCCATCGCCTCGCTGACGATGAATTCCCGCAACACCGGCCCGAGTGCCGCCCGGCCATCTCCCATCCTGGAAAACGGTGTCGGTCCGGATCCCTTCAGCTGAATGTCGCGGCGGCGACCGGCGCGGTCGAGGATTTCGCCGAGCAGAACCGCCCGCCCATCGCCAAGCTTTGGAACCCAACTGCCGAACTGGTGACCAGCATAGGCCATGGCCAGCGGCTCGGCGCCGTCTGGAACCCGGTTGCCGGATAGCGCGGCAACCCCGTTTTCGCTGCGCAGAGCCACCGGGTCGAGACCAAGGTCACCCACCAGCGTCTCGTTCAGCACGATCAACCTAGCGTCCGCCACCGGGGTTGGCGCCAGCCGCGAATAAAACCGTGGCGGCATCCGGACGAAAGAATTCTCAAATTCGAAGATCGCCGAGCTAGCCATTCGTTCTGTCCACACGTGGTTTTGTTCCGATAGTTGGTCCAATTGACCGCCGCGCGCAACCCCTGTCACACATGAATGACGCCGGCGCAGGTGACCGCCCATCCATCCGCCGCATCGCCATTGACAATCGAGTGTGCTAAAGACTGGTCGTTCATCCGGAAATTCGTGTTGTCTGGAACACTGCGAGCCAAGGACGGAAACCGAGAGCAGATGACTGTTGTAACACGTTTCGCACCCTCACCCACCGGGTTCCTGCATATCGGAGGAGCTCGGACTGCGCTGTTCAACTTGTTATATGCGCGCAGGTTTGGCGGACGGTACCTTCTGCGGATCGAAGACACCGACCGGGCGCGGTTGACGGAAGCTGCGGTCGACGCAATTTTCGACGGTCTCGGCTGGCTCGGACTTGATGGCGATGACGCCCCGGTTTTCCAGCACGAGCGCCTTCCCCGTCATGCCGAAGTCGCCCTCGACCTGTTGGCCCGCGGCAAGGCCTACCGGTGCTACTGCACGCCTAAGGAGCTTGCAGAGATGCGTGAGGAAGCGCGCAAACAAGGACGCGGCGCGCTTTATGACCGGCGATGGCGCGATCGGGATCCTGCCGAGGCCCCGGTGGACATTTCCCCTGTTATTCGTCTCAAATCTCCGATCGAAGGCGAGACGGTCATCGCAGATCTGGTCCAGGGTCAGGTCCGAGTCCGCAACGATCAGATCGACGATTTTATCCTGCTTCGGTCCGACGGCACGCCGACCTACATGCATTCCGTGGTGGTTGACGATTACGACATGGGGATTACGCATATCATTCGCGGCGACGATCATCTCAACAATGCGTTCAGGCAGTATCAGTTGTTCCGGGCAATGGACTGGCCGGTTCCGGCGTTTGCGCATATCCCCCTTATTCATGGCCGCGACGGCCGGAAGCTCTCCAAACGTCACAGTGCATTGGGTGTCCACGAGTACCGCGAAATGGGTTACCTGCCGGAAACCATGTGCAACTACCTCCTCCGCCTCGGCTGGAGCCATGGCGATGACGAAATCATCGGTCGCGACCAGGCAATCGAATGGTTCAATCTCGACGCTGTCGGACGTTCGCCGTCGCGTTTCGATTCGGAACGGCTGGACAGCCTGAACGGTCATTATCTCCGCAATGCCGATTCCGGACGGCTGTCCGGGCTGATCTTCGAGCGTCTCGAGGGGCGCCCCGGCCTGGTTATCGACGCGGTTTCGCGCCAGCGAATTGAACACGGCCTGCCCGGCCTTGCCGAACGCGCCAAGACGCTCGCGGCGTTGGCCGACAGCGCCGCCTTTTATGCCGCGCGGCCGCCGCTCGCGATGAATGACAGGGCAGAAAAACTACTCGATGACGGTTCTCGTGCGCTCTTGTCGGGCTTGCTGGTAAACCTCGGCGAAGCTAGCGCGTGGGACCAGCAGGTCACCGAATCGATAGTCCGCACGCATGCCGAGGCCAATGGGGTCAAGCTCGGCGCCGTGGCCCAGCCACTGCGCGCGGCCCTCACTGGTTCGAACATTTCGCCGGGGCTGTTCGAGGTCATGGCGATCCTTGGACGCGAAGAGGTCAGGGCCCGGCTAAAGGCCGTTTGCCGTTAAACGAGGTTACCGCTACACTATGCTCGGATCGTGCCAGCAGGAGATCGGGGCAGGCGAAATAAATCCGGATTTTCATTTCAGGGTCGAAGCACGACCGGGACAAGGGAACTTTGAGTATGAGCAAGAGCAACTCGGGAACGTATTTTCTGATCAATGATGCCACGGGTGACAAATATTCGCTCCCGGTCGTGCATGGCAGCATCGGGCCGAGCGTGATCGATGTGCGCCGCCTTTACGCCGACACGGGTTACTTTACATACGACCCGGGCTATACATCGACCGGATCCTGCGAATCCGCCCTGACCTATATCGACGGCGAAGAAGGCGTTCTTCTGCATCGCGGCTATCCGATCGAGGAACTCGCGGAACAAAGTTCGTTTCTTGAGGTTGCCTATCTGCTGCTTTACGGCGATCTGCCGAACCGCAAGGAGAAAAGCGAATTCGTCCACGGCATCACCTATCACACGATGGTGCATGAGCAGCTGATCAACTTCTATCGCGGGTTCCGCCGCGACGCCCATCCGATGGCGATCATGTGCGGCGTGGTCGGCGCCCTGTCGGCCTTCTATCATGACTCGACCGATATCAACGATCCGCGCGCCCGCATGGTGGCGTCCTATCGCCTGATCGCGAAGATGCCGACGATTGCCGCCCTAGCCTACAAGTATTCCCTTGGCCAGCCGTTCAACTACCCGAGAAACGATCTCAGCTACGCCGAAAACCTGCTCTACATGCTGTTTGCCGTTCCAACCGAGGCATATAAGGTCAATCCGGTTCTGGCCCGCGCCGTCGACCGGTTGCTGATCCTTCATGCCGACCATGAACAGAATGCATCGACCTCCACGGTGCGTCTTGCCGGATCTTCGGGCGCGAACCCGTTCGCATGCATCGCGGCCGGTATCGCTTCGCTCTGGGGACCGGCTCATGGCGGCGCCAATGAAGCGGTTCTCAACATGCTGAACGAGGTAGGACACAAGGACCGGATCGACGAATATCTCAAGAAGGCCAAAGACAAGGATGATCCCTTCCGTCTCATGGGTTTCGGGCATCGGGTCTACAAGAACTACGATCCGCGCGCCAAGGTGATGATGCAGAGTTGTCACGAGGTGCTCGACGATCTCGGCATTGACGATCCACTGCTCGAACTGGCCATGGAACTGGAGAAGATCGCTCGCGAGGACGATTATTTCATCTCGCGTAACCTATATCCGAACGTCGACTTTTACTCGGGCATCATTCTGAAAGCCCTCGGATTCCCGAGCAGCATGTTCACGGTTCTGTTTGCGGTCGCCCGGACAACCGGCTGGATAGCCCAGTGGAAGGAAATGATCGAGGATCCGACACAACGCATCGGCCGGCCGCGCCAGCTCTATACCGGTCCGACGGCTCGACCCTATGTCCCGATCGAACAACGCGCCTGATCGTGGCGCGGGACGGTATCGGAGGCCGAGTGTCAGGCCAATGTGCCGAAGGTTGACGTGCGACATGATGATGCGGCTTGCAGGCAGCCCCACGGCAAGCCGGACGGCGTTGCGCCACAGGGGTGTTTTCCAGACCCCGGATGTGGTCTGTTCCGCGGTTGGAGCCGCCCGGCACATGGCCGACAGATGGCAGAGCCGGACCGGGCCATTACCGGAAGATGGTGTTTCATGGCATCGTCACTTGACAGGCGCGGGCAAATGCCGAATATGCAGACCCGAGGCAAATGTCCGCATGCGCGGACCAGAAATAAGGTACGGAAACCAACTTGACCTTTGCAGATCTTGGTCTTAGCGACCATGTTGTCGGCGCCGTTACTGACGCCGGTTACGAAACTCCGACACCGATTCAGGAACAGGCAATTCCGGTAGTCTTGATGGGACGGGATGTCCTTGGTTGCGCCCAGACCGGCACTGGCAAGACCGCATCCTTCACCTTGCCGATGATTGATGTTCTTTCGGCGGGACGCGCCAAGGCGCGGATGCCCCGTTCGCTCATTCTCTGTCCCACGCGTGAACTTGCCGCGCAGGTGGCGAATCATTTCACGCTGTACGGCAAGAATTCCATGCTGACCATGGCACTGCTGATCGGCGGCGTTGCCTACAACGATCAGGTCAAACAGCTCGACCGCGGCGTGGATGTCCTGATTGCCACGCCGGGCCGCCTCATCGATCATCTCGACCGCGGCAAGGTGATGCTGAACGATGTCAAGATCCTGGTGATCGACGAGGCCGACAGGATGCTTGATATGGGCTTTATCCCCGATGTCGAACGCATCATCACCCATCTGCCGGTCCTTCGACAGACCCTGTTCTTTTCGGCAACGCTCGACCGCGGCATTGGCAAACTGGCCAATGCCTTTCTGATCAATCCGAAGGAAATCGCCGTCGCTCCGCCGTCAACAACTGCCGAGACCGTCAAACAACACATCATCTATACCGATATCGGCAGCAAACGCATTGCGTTGCGCGTGTTGCTGGACCAGGAAGATGTGACCAATGCGCTGATCTTCTGCAACCGGAAACGCGATTGCGGCGTCGTGCATCGTTCATTGTTGCGTCATGGCTACGATGCCGTCGTCCTGCACGGCGACATGTCGCAGCCGATGCGGACCGAAACCCTGGAAAAATTCAAGGCCGGCGATGCCAGGTTTCTCGTCGCAAGCGATGTCGCCGCCCGCGGCCTCGATATCGCCGGCCTCAGTCATGTGTTCAATTTCGACGTACCGACCCAGGCCGAAAACTATGTCCACCGGATCGGCCGCACGGGCCGGGCCGGGCGTGACGGCCGGGCGTTCACCATCGCGACCAATGACGATCAAAAATATGTTTCGGCGATCACCCGGATTATCAAGAAAGATCTTATCGTCATCGAACTCGACCTCCTCGCCGCCGAACGAGCGGCTGGACGGCCCGGTGTGCAGCGGGGCCGTCCCCACAGCGGCAGGCCAAAAGAGCAAACCACATCAACGGACGGGACGAGACGACACCGCGGCAAGGGATCCGCATCAGCGCCACCGCGGGAAAAAATGCCACCTCCGGTGGCCGCCAATGCGCCCACGATCGGTATGGGCGATCACGTTCCGGCGTTCATGATGCCGCGGAAAGGAAGGCTTGCCGTCTGAATGCGGTATCCCGCATGATCGTCAGGCGCTCCCGTCGCGGATTTGTCGGGACGCCCGCTTCAATCATGCCGGGGGATGTTCGGGCTAGGCAGGAACACGACATGCAGACAATTTTCGTACAGGTGAAATGTGAACTCGGCCGGGCTTACGAGGTCGCCGACGCGGCGGCTCAGGAGATCGATGGGATTTCGGAAGTATATTCGACATCAGGCCAATATGACCTTCTGTTAAAGTGTTACATTGCCAACGACCAGGATATCGGACATTTCGTCACCGAAAACATCCATCGCATTGACGGCGTGAAGGACACCTTCACGACTATCACCTTCAAGGCGTTTTCGTAACCTGTCTGCGAATCGACCATGCTCAGCGTTGCCGAACATCAGTCTGACGGCATGCAGAACCATAGCTGATGTTTTCGCCGTCTTGACCCGGTCGGTCGGACTAATGCCGAATGCCGACGCGCTCCGGATGGCTTGGGACGACAGTGGCGGATATCGTCACGCGACCGTGCCCAAGCCGTTCTTCGCGACCAGTGTCAGCAGCTTCAACGACGCGCCCCGCGGCCGTTTCTCGCTGCGCTCCCATCCGGGTACCAGACCCGTGGTCACATTGAGGTAGCGTGCGAACGCTCGATTTGCATGCTCCTGAAGCCAAAGTGCGCGAATGGTCTCCGCAGTCATTTCCTCGACTGGCGTGAGACACATACTGTCGAACACCTTCATGGTCCGCCTAGCCATGACCCCCGCTTCGGTCAAACCGTGCACCGTCTCGTGGACGGGCCCCGGACCTCGCTCTTGTATCGCTTGGTCACCGTACGTCACCTCGACAATCGATTCCATTCGCCAACGCCACCTGCGTGTCGGTCCGAGTGAGATTGAGTATTTCGTCCGTCAGTATCCGGAAGGTTTCAAGTTCGTCCGGGAAATGTTCTCTCGGTTGTTCTTGGTAAAATATAGAGCACGGCAGGCAGAGTCCTAGATAGTGTCGTCATGAGTGATGTTCATCTGTACTATCTGTCGAACTCACTCGATGGTTCCTGGAAGCGACTCATGGGATTGGCTCATCGGCGTCACGACATTTCGGACAGGGTCTGGCTGTTGCTGGAGCCTCATCTGCCTGGTCGAGCGGGACGTTGGGGTGGGGTGGCACAGGATAATCGACGGTTCATTAATGCGATCTTCTGGATTCTGCGCACCGGCGCTCCCTGGCGTGATGTGCCGCCAGACTATGGAACTGGAAAAATACCCATCGTCGGTTCTGTCGCTGGCGGGACAAGGGGCTCTGGGGGGCGTTGCTGGAGCATCTGGTGGATGAGCCGGACGATGAGTGGCTGATGATTGACGCCAGTCATCTCAAGGTACATCCCCATGCGAGCGGTGCGATCGGTGGCAATCAGGCGATGGGTCGCACAAAAGGGGGCTGAACACGACGCTGCACCTGGCTGTGGATGCGCATGGGATGCCGGTGCGGGTGTTGGTGACCGAGGGGACGGCAGCAGATTGCAGTCAAGCGGTCGAGCTGATTGAAGGGATAGATGCCGAGTCCTTGTTAGCGGACAAGGCCTATGACACGACTGCCATCCTGTCTTATTGTGAGGAGCATGAAGTCATTCCAGTGGTTCCGCCGAAGCGCAACCGCCAGCACCCCAGAGCGTATGATGTCCCTCTCTACCGGCACCGGCATTTGGTGGAGAACGCGTTTCTGTGGCTCAAGCGTTGGCGTGGGATTGCCACGCGATACGCCAAGAATGCTGCATCGTTCCTCGCCGCGGTGCAGATTCGGTGTCTGGCGCTCTGGGCTGGTATTTCGTGACGACACTATCTAGA
Source organism: Thalassobaculaceae bacterium (assembly GCA_963422445.2). Taxonomy (GTDB): domain Bacteria; phylum Pseudomonadota; class Alphaproteobacteria; order Thalassobaculales; family Thalassobaculaceae. The sequence goes on along the minus strand of OY729512.2, from coordinate 3,702,184 downwards.
AAGTATTATAGCCGTTCCATCACTCCAACCTCAACATCTGGTGGCCAATTCTCACAACTGGAGCTACGTGCATAAGCGGTTTGAGGGATATCGCCAGTGGTCCGCGTGATAGCGATGGTGTAGCGCCATGATCTGGATCAGGCCACGATCGTCACCGGGGCCGGTGAGAGCTGCTACGCCTCCGGTGCTCACGTTCGCGCCCGAAGCGAGAACCCCGCGAAACGGGTACCCCGCCACGACCACGCCAGTACCCGGTCGGACGCCACGTCCCTGTCGGAACTTTGCGAATGTCGCATCCGACGGTCCGACAACAACAGCGAGGTCGTCTGCTTCGTCACGTGCGGCGACGGCCCGCCGGTTGATTACCGTTGGGCTTGGTTTACACCAACGAAATCCGTAGCCTGGCGCAGTCGCGCACGACATGCGCGTTGGTTAGGATGTGGCCTTCCGCGCTGACGCGAAACCCGGGCCGGATGATCTGTGTCGGAGCAGCTTACGCACCGGATCAAGCGTCGCTGAAGCAGTATGTGCGGCGAGGGCAGCGGAAAGGAGCGCATGTTCCAATGCATGGAACAGGCGGCCGTCCGCCGGTCGTCCGGGATTCGCCTGGAAGGCCGCGATGGCAGCCCGGGTCCTGGGACTGATACCAAAGCCATGAATGATTGACTCGTCGGGCAAGGTATTGTGTTTGCGTGATATTTGTTCCCCTTTATGTTGTGATGTGGGGTTTTTCGGAGGTCTTTCGGAGATGAGCGATGACGGTTCCCGTAACGCGTCTTGATCACACGGCAGGAGAGTTGCGCGCTGCGGCGAGGCGCTGCGGGAACGAGCGGCAGGCGCGTCGTCTTCGTGCGATAGCGATGATCCTGGACGGGCACAGCCGGGAGGAAGCGGCGCGCTCGCAGGGGATGGACCGTCAGACCCTGCGGGACTGGGTGCACCGCTACAACGAAGCCGGTTCTGCGGGTTTGCGCGACCGTCCCGGTTCGGGACGGAAGGTCATGCTCGACGAGGAGCAGATGAAGATCGTCACGGGCTGGCTGGAAGCGGGTCCGGAGCCGGAGGCCGATGGGGTGGTTCGGTGGCGGGTGAAGGACATCGCGGGCAAGATCGAAGCCCATTTCGGAGTGAAGTATTCGCGGGAAGGAGCCCGCCGCCTGCTCCGGCGTCTTGGCTTCCGTCATCTGTCGCCGCGCCCGCGTCACCCCAAGACGGAGACGCGGAAACAGGAGGCGTTTCGCAGCGACTTTCAGACGCTTGTCGAGGAAGCCGTGGGACCGGAACGAGCCGAACGGCCGCTCGAGATCTGGTTTCAGGACGAGGCTCGGATCGGCCAGAAAGGCATGCTGTCACGGGTCTGGGCGCGCAAGGGCCAGCGTCCCCGGATCGTGCGCGATCATCGCTACGGCTACGTCTATCTGTTCGGCGCCGTCAACGCGGCGAGCAAGCAAGCCGTGGGCCATGTCGCCGACCGGGCCAACACGGTCTCCATGAACGAGCACCTCGAGCGGATCGGCGCCGCCGTGCTTCCGGGCCACCACGGAGTGGTGGTTCTCGACGGTGCCGGCTGGCACAAGAGCAAGGAACTCGCGATCCCCGAGAACCTGACCCTCGTCCTGCTCCCGCCCTACAGCCCGGAACTCAACCCGATGGAGAACGTCATCCAGTTCCTCAAACAGAACTGCTTCGCCAACCGGCTCTTCGACGACACCGACGCGCTCCGCAAGACCTGCGAGCAGGCTTGGGACTGGCTTTGCAAATCCCCCAAGCGCATCGCCTCCATCGGCCATCGAGACTGGGCCGTCAGCCCAAACCCCATACGCGTCAGTCAATAGTGGGTTTGGTATGAAAAGCCCATCGGCGGGTCCCGGATCGTAGCCGAACCTGGAAAGGGCGCGTTGTATCTCGGTGATTCGGACCGGCGTAACAGTAGCCTCCGCCGATGGCGTCGGTATGTCCGCCTATTCCCGGGTCGGCCGACCCGCAATTCCAGGATCCTCGCTCGTCACGGGCCGCCATTCCCTCGCCAACCGCTGAGCAAGGGCAAGATCTGACCGCGTCAAACGAGACTCGACAAGATCCCGTTTTCGGATCGCAAAATCACGGAATATTTGGTGCAAGGCAGAAGCTTGAGCGGCGGCCAAATTGAGCCACTTGTATGCGTGAACAAAGTCTCGTGGAACGCCCTCGCCGGATTCGTACATTAACCCGAGCTTCAACTGGGCCCTGGCGTGGCCCTGCTCGGCGGCACGACGAGACCATTTCACCGCCTCGCTATCGTCTCGCGGAACGCCATCGCCCTTGGCGTACATGTACCCGAGACTCAATTGGGCACTCGCGTTGCCCTGCTCGGCGGCACGACGATACCATTTCACCGCCTCGCTATCGTCTCGCGGAACGCCCTTGCCATTGGCGTACATGAACCCGAGACTCAATTGGGCAATGGCGAGGCCCTGCTCGGCGGCACGACGATACCATTTCACCGCCTCGCTATCGTCTCGCGGAACGCCCTCGCCGAATTCGTACATGAGCCCGAGACCCGATTGGGCAATGGCGAGGCCCTGCTCGGCGGCACGACGATACCATTTCACCGCCTCGCTATCGTCTCGCGGAACGCCCTTGCCATTGGCGTACATGAACCCGAGATTGAACTGGGCCTTGGCGTGGCCCTGCTCGGCGGCACGACGATACCATTTCACCGCCTCGCTATCGTCTCGCGGAACGCCCTCGCCGAATTCGTACATGAGCCCGAGATTGAATTGGGCCTTGGCGTGGCCCTGCCCGGCGGCACGACGATACCATTTCACCGCCTCGCTATCGTCTCGCGGAACGCCCTCGCCATTGTCGTACATGTGCCCGAGATTGAATTGGGCCTTGGCGTGGCCCTGCCCGGCGGCACGACGATACCATTTCACCGCCTCGCTATCGTCTCGCGGAACGCCCTCGCCATTGTCGTACATGTGCCCGAGATTGAATTGGGCAATGGCGTGGCCCTGCTCGGCGGCACGACGATACCATTTCGCCGCCTCGCTATCGTCTCGCGGAACGCCCTCGCCATTGTCGTACATGTGCCCGAGATTGAATTGGGCAATGGCGTGGCCCTGCTCGGCGAAGGGGCGAAATCCTCGATGGGCTATGGCGTATGCACCCTGCTCGTATGCCTCCAAGGCTTCCCGATAAGTCTGCGCCGCCGCTGATAACACAGCTGTTGCGGTCAGCAATAATACCATTGTCGAAGTAAGTATCCATCGCGATAGGGAAGCGGGCTTCCCCGCTCGCTCCGCACCTATCCGGATATGTGTATTCACGCGCTCGCTTCTTTCCTCGAGTCTTGCCAACAAGTCTTCGTGTCGGCACGGTTGGCGATGAACCAAGAACTGCAAACATCATCTTGGCGCCAAGGGTATCAAACAAGCCCACGTCTTGCAATCAGTCCATGATAGCCCACGCAACACCTACAGGATCCGGCGTTCAACACCCGGATTGCACTCTCACCAAGTCATGCACCAAACCGTGCTAGTGGATTGATCGTTATAGATATATCCATTATTGTGTTCTTCTGATTTGTCGATCACGGAGGTCTGCAAGATGTGCCCTGGTGTTTCATTCACGCTCACTTCAGGCGACCGGCATCGCCTTGAAACGGTTGTCCCGGACCCGAAGAGCCCGCAGAAGCACGTCTGGCGGGCGCGCATCGTTCTTCTGAGCGACGATGGGCTCGGCACGATGGTCATCATGAGAGAGACCGGCTAGGCGAAGAACAGTGTCTGGCGCTGGCAGGACCGCTTCTATGGAAGAGGGTGTGGACGGACTTCTGCGGGACAAGACGCGTCCGCCGGGCAAGACGCCTCTGGCTCCTGAGCAGGTGGCAAAGATCGTAGAGTTGACCCACACCTCGCCGCCTCACGCGGCGACCCACTGGACGCTGCGGGCGATGGCGAAGGCTGTGGGGGTGCCGCTTCGAGGGTCTGGGCGGTCTGGCAGGCGCATGGCCTGATGCCGCATCGCTGGCGGCCGTTCACGCTTTCGAACGATCCCGCCTGCCTCGAGACGCTGACCGACATCGTCGGCCTCTCCGTTGCGCCGCCGGCTCACGCGGTCGTGCTGTCGATCGATGACAGGTCGCATAGTCAGGCCCGCGACCGCACACAACCCGACCTGCCTCTGAAGAAAGGCCGCGGCGCCACCATGACACATGATTACAAGCGCAACGGCACGACGACACTGTTCGCCGCCATGAACGTGCTCGACGGCACGGTCATCGGCCAGCACGCCAGTCGGCATCGCCACCAGGAGTTCCTGAGATTCCTCAACCGCATCGCGCGCACGATACCCGCCGGCGTCCCGGTCCATGCCATCCTCGGCAACGACGCTACTCACAAGCACAAGGAAGTCCGGGTCTGGCCTCGCACGCCATCCGCGCTGGACCTTCCATTTCACCCCCACCTCGAGCGCGTGGCTGAACGCGGTCGAAGGCGTCTTCGCCAAGCGGACACGACGCCGTCTCAAATACGGCGTCTTCCGCTCCGGACGCGAACTCCAGGACGCCATCCGCCGCTTCATCGACGAACACAACACCACCGAAGCCAAGCCCTTCGTCTGGACCGCCGATCCCGATACCATCATCGCCGCAAGAAAAAAGGGGGTCCAAACGTTGGAATCAATCCACTAGCGCAAGATCGTCAGACCTGCAACAGGATACGCGGAACTATCATTTATCTTTTGAACCTCTTGCAAAATTCCTGTCCCCAGGGTCCGGTGAGCCCGGATCGGTCGGTTGATCCCGGTCACCTCTGCACTTGGAGGTCGGAATCCATGGATTCGCGGTGTCTCATCGGAGACAACGAGAACAGACAAGGAACCTTCCGGACATCAGGACACGCCTCTCCGGGCCACTCTCTTCGAGAGGGCCGTGAAGGGTCGGCATGCGTTGTCGGAGCCGCGCTATGGGACGGCGAGACGTATCAACGGGTCAGCCGCCAGGGCCAGGATGCCGAACATGAGATGGCAGGCGACCTTGGAATATCCACGGACGCGGACATGGCGCCCGCCAAACTCATCCTTGAGGCGGGCGTTGGTCCTCTCGACACCGGACCGGATCCGGAACCGCACGCTCTCGGGATCGACATGGCCTATTGCACGCCGGGCCCGGGCCTCCCGGTCTCGCTCCTCCTTGAGGTCCTTGTCCCGGCGCGGATTGACATCGATGATCGGCACATGGCCAAGCCGTTCGCTCATCTGGTAGATCTCCCTGGCATCATAGGCCGCGTCCATGAGATCGTAGAGATTGGTCACACGCCCGGCGGTCATCATCGCCAGCGGGATCGCGACCTGGCTGTCATGGACGGATGCCGAGGTGAGGACGGTCCTCAGCGGCACCCCGCAGTCTGCTGTGTCGATAGGCAGCTTGTCACCGCACCAAGCCTCCATGACCCCCTTGGCATTCTTCTTTGCCCCGTGATCGCAGACCTTCGGCAGCTCGTCAAGCATCTCATCGAGATCCATCCCGTTCGCTTGCCGTTCGAGACGCCCAGGCTCCTTCGTCCTCTCCTCGCCCTTGCGGGGCCGGCCGCGCTTGCGGTTCGGCGTCCTGGCCTTCGGCTTCGGGGCCGGCGTCTCCCGGGCATCGATGGCCGTCGGGTCCCTCGACACGTGGCCGATGAGCGCATCGCCCAGTGTCTCTGCAACCAGAGCCGCGTGCATCCTCTCCGGAAGACGGGACTGCGAAAATTCGGCAAACGCCCGCGAAAACGTCGCTTCACGCGGGATCTCCGCGACACGCGACCAGCCGCACAGCCGGCGCAACGTCGGGTCCACCTTGAGCCTGTCGATCAGGTGGCGGGTCGTCGGCAGATCCCACACCGCCTTGGCGATGACGCCACGGGCCAGCGCCCGGCGATCCTCCCGGGGTCGACCCGGACCGGTCCACACCTCATCGACGAAGCCCTCCACCTTGACGAGATCGAGAGCTGTCACGAAACGCTTGTGCGTCTCGAGGAGAGGACCGACCGCCTCGGCCAACGCAGGGAAAAGGTCCCCTTGAAATCGGTGCCAGAGATCGGATAGGATCGAGCCAAGGGTCATCGGGGTCACCTCCTCGGTATCTTGTTGTTGTGGAAACACAACATACCACGAGGTGGCCCCGAAACCCAGGCCCTCGACAACAAAATCAGCCTCGACAAGGCAAAAAACCGGTCGGGCCGGCAATTTTGCAAGAAGCTCTGGCATCAAAGATTGCCCAGGATCCGTTGACGGTCGGCCCCACCCTGCCCAGATTCGCGCCATGGGACTGGCTCGCCGACGACAGCGCCGCGCTCGAACAGCTGGCTCTCGAGCACGATACCAAGACCCTTGAGCGGAAAACCCTGTCCCGTATCGGCGACCGGCTATGGACGCACAGCAAGACGCTGCAGGCCAGCTTGGCGTTCGTCATATCCGTGGTGGCCGCCACCGCTCGCGAGATCCATGGACGTGGCGGCAGCGCACTGGCCTCCAGACCTCAAGGTCCTGTCTCGGCGCCTGGCAGCGTCTGGAAAGGTTCACAAAGTTGCGATCGTCGACACAGCGATGGGCAAGTTCATCATCCTCGCCAACGCCTTGCTGCGCCTCAAGCAATGCTGAGCAGCCGAAGCCCCGGACAGCGCGTCATGATCGGACGCCCAACAACAATGATGAACGGAAACCCGATCACCCGACATGTCCCAATCATCGGCGGGGAGCGGTGGACCGACAGCAGGAATCCTGGGAACAGAACCTGAATATGTTTCCCCAAGCCGTCGAAATGCCCTCGTTGCGTCATGGATGCTTCCGGTATCGTCCCGTTCGAACGGATATCGGCGCGATCATGATGCGGTGCACCGGGACCGGACGGTCTGGCCCAACCGGACAGCGGAAACGGCCATGGCAGTGGCGGCCTGAACCGGGTCGACGACAGCCATGGCCAGCCTGTCTTCCAGCGGCCGGCGGTATCGCGCCATACCGGCGCATCCCATGATCAGGACATCGGCCCCCTTCTCGTCGCGCAATCGCCGGCCGACATCCACCATGCGGTCAAATGTTGTCGTCTCATCCGCAAGTTCGGTCACACCGAGACCGATGGCGAGGTCACCCACGAGGCGCGTGTCAAGACCGAGAGAACGGACATACCGCAAATGCCGCGGAATCGACTGGTCCAGAATGGCGATGATTCCGAAGGTCTCGCCGAGCGAAAGAGCTGTCAGGATGCTACTTTCGGCAATTCCGAACACCGGCTTCGCAGTCAGTTCGCGGGCTGCCGCGATCCCCGGATCGGAAAAACAGGCAATGACGAATGCCGCCGCGTCACTATCCCGGGCCTGGATGATCCGACAGACATCGCCTGAGGCCTGGTCGACATGACTCTGGGTCTCAATGCCCGGAGGGCCGCCCGGATTGGTGACGCTCTCGATACCGGGCCCGTCGCCATTGCGTAACGGATCGAGAGCCTGATCCATTGCGGTGGTAACTGTTCCGCTACTGTTCGGATTGATAACGATGATGCGCTGGCTCATGTGGGATCACTTTCGGCAAGACCCTGTCTCGTAATCTCGGTGGCATTCTTCGACAGGGAGTCGGTTGCGGCAATTCTTTTAAGTTGTTCGATCATCAACACACGGCGCGGCCGGTCATAACGGCGCCAGCGAACGAGAGGCGAAAGCAACCGGGCAGCAATCTGCGGATTGACCGGATCGAGTTTCAGAACCATATCCGCGAGAAACCGGTAGCCGGCACCGTCAGGGGCATGAAAGCGTACCGGGTTGCGGGCCGTAAAGGTGCCTGCGACAGCCCTGACGCGATTCGGCGTTTTCAGATCGAAGGCCGGGTGCTGCAACAATCCTTTCACTGTATCAAGGGTTCCGGGCAGTGACGATCCGGCAGTCAGGGCGAACCATTTGTCGAGTTCCATGGGCCGGTCACGCCATCGATCGTGAAAGGCAGCCAAGGCTGCCGTCCGTTCATCGCAATCGACATCATTCAGCGCATTGAGTGCACCCATCACGGTCGTCATTGACGCGGCGGCATCGAATTGCCGTTTTGCCAGCTTGCGGCCTTCCAATCGGCCGGAAAGGGCAAGGTAACCCAGGGCCGCGTTTCCGAGAACCCGCAATCCCATCGCTTCGGTTGACAGATCGGAGGCCGTCTGCCGGGCCATGCAGGCGTCATGAGTCGCCAGCAGGTCGTCGTGCAAGGTCGTTCCGAGAGCCTGGATCATGAATGTCCGGGCTGCATGAATCGCGTCGACATCCGCGATGTCCATGGCCAGAGCCAGATCCCCCTCACCCGGCAATTCGAGCATCTGGGCGCGAACGGCGGGTTCGAGCTGGACATCGCCAAGGTTGATGCGGACCGACGCGGCAAATCTAGCGTCCAGAACCATCGGCTTCCCGTTGCGATACGCGGCAACAAGATCAAGCAACAACCGTGTGGCAAGAGTCTGTCCGGCATCCCAACGGGCAAAAGGGTCGCTGTCATTTTCCATCAGAAGCTTCAGATCGTCCGGGGTTCGCTCCGCCCTGATCTTGACCGGAGCGGAAAACCCGCGAAGCAGCGATGGCACGGGTCGTGACGGCACGGTCTCGAATGTGAACGACTGACAGGCCCGATCGATCATCAAAATCCGGCTTGACGGAGCTTCGTTTGCCATCTCGCCGACAAGACGAAGCGGCAGTTCCTTGCCATCCGGGTCAAGCAGGCCGAGCGCCAGCGGGATCGGCATCGGTTGTTTGTCTTTCTGTTGCGGCGTCGCCGGTACCGTCTGAGTCACGTGCAAGGTTGCCTGTTGACGCTGCGGATCGTGGTCAAGAGCTATTGTCAGTTCCGCTGTACCGGCCTGATCGTACCAAGCCTGCATGTCGGAAAGATCGGTGCCGGTAGCCTCCTGCATCGCGGCAACGAAATCATCGCAGGTCGCAGCCATTCCGTCGTGGCGCTCGAAATACAGGTCCATACCCTTTCGAAAGCCTTCCTCACCGAGGCGGGTATGGATCATCCGCACAATTTCAGCGCCCTTCTCGTAGATGGTTACAGTGTAGAAATTGTTGATTTCGAGATATTCCGACGGCCGGACCGGATGCGCCGAAGGACCGGCGTCCTCCTCAAACTGCACCGATCGGACGAATCCGGCGTCGATGACCCGCTTGACACCGCGGGATTGGGTATCCGCCTTGAACTCCTGATCACGAAATACCGTCAGCCCCTCCTTCAGGCTGAGTTGGAACCAGTCCCGACAGGTCACCCGATTGCCGGTCCAGTTATGGAAATATTCATGCGCGACGATTTCCTCGATCCGCTGGAAATCGATATCCGTCGCGGTCTCGCGGTTGGCAAGAACGTACCGGCTGTTGAATATGTTGAGACCTTTGTTCTCCATCGCCCCCATATTGAAATGGCTGACAGCGACGATCATGAAAAGGTCGAGGTCGTATTCCAGGCCAAACCGGTCTTCGTCCCAGGCCATGGCGCGCTTCAGCGCCGCCATGGCATGTCCGCAGCGGCTTTCGTCGCCATGTTCAACGAAAATGCGTAATTTGACAGTTCGCCCCGAGCGGGTCGTGAATCGGTCCTCGACCGATGCAAGGTCACCGGCAACCATTGCGAACAGATAGGACGGTTTAGGAAACGGGTCATGCCATGTGGCAAAATGACGCCCGTCGTCAAGGTCGCCGGCGGAAACCGGATTGCCGTTTGACAACAGCACCGGATACTCCGCCTTGTCGGCGCGAATTGTCGTCGTAAAGACGGCCATGACATCCGGGCGGTCCGGATAATAGGTAATTCGACGAAATCCCTCGGCCTCACATTGCGTGCAATACATGCCGTTCGAGAGGTAGAGGCCTTCGAGGGCGGTGTTGTCCTGCGGCCGATTCAGGCTCTTTATCGTAATGGCGAACCGCTCGGCGACGCCCGGAATCACGAGTGAGTCCGGCGCGAGGACATAGGCGTCAGGGTTCAGGATGTTTCCGTCAACGACGATCTCGAGCAGTTCTTGCGCGCAACCGTCAAGATGCAGCGCGGCTTTCGGTTGATCGCTCGCCGGATTGCGCCGCCCATGCATGACCGACGTGACTGTCGCGCCGTCTTGGCCGAGATCGACATCAAGTGAAATCTCGTCGATCAGATGCGGTGGCGGCCGGTAGTCGGAGAGCCGGATCGGGACAACGGACTCACGAACGCTCTCTGGCAGCATCCTGTCTTGCTCCTGCATTGCCGGCGAATCCGCCAGACAGCGTTCCGCGTTGCCACACCAACCCGCCCGGCGGGCTCCTTCAAGCGTAACTCTGACCGCGGCCCCTCGCCATGGAAAGACTCTTCAGCCTCCGGGAACCAATGTCATCACTACGTCATCGAGACGACCTGCGCATCATCGCGTGTACCGCGTAGCCACAGGGCCGAACCCAGATCCGTTACGTGACGCGCCATCGCTCGGGGTTCTCGCGATCGTCGGGGCTATCTCCGCCTTCTGAGACGCAAACAGCCCGAAATAATGCGTCGGATGCACTGCCATCGATCCCGCTTCACGCGGTCAGACTCAACTCGCCATCCAGCCGCCATCGACCATCAAATTTTCACCGGTGATGTAGGATGCGTCGTCGCTGGCCAGGAAAATCACGGCTGCGGCAACGTCAGCCGGCCGACCTAGACGTGGCCAGGGCGTTCGGGAATGACTGTATGCGATCGCTTCGGGACTGATCGCGTCACCGCCCTTGCCGGTCAGAATTTTCCCGGGGGCAACCGCATTGCAGATGATTCCCTGTTCGGCATAGTCACCGGCGATCTGCCGCGTCATGTAGACTGCGCAGGCCTTGCTGACGCCATAGGCAAAATCATTGGGCGCCCGGATCATTCCGTGCTGGGACGAGATGTTGACGATCCGGCCGCGCGCTTCGGCCTCCGGCCGCGGGTCCTGAAGCAACATCTGCTTGATCGCGCGCTTGCACCCGAAGAATATGCCTTTGGCGCCAACCGCCATGACCCGGTCCCAGTCTTCTTCACTGGTTTCGATCAGCGGTGCCCGGGCGTGGGCCGCGGCATTGTTGACCATGATGTCGAGCCGCCCGAAACGCGCCACGGTATCCGTCACCATGCGATCGACATCAGCCCATTGCGTCACATCGACATGCATGAACACCGCGCTGCCGCCATGCGCGTGAATCTCGTCGATTGTGTTCTCCCCGCCCTCAAGCGGATTTTCGCGAATATCGGCGATCACGACGTTCGCGCCCTCTTTCGCCGCCCTGAGCGCGGTCACCTTGCCGATACCGGACGCGGCCCCGGTAATGATAATTGACCTGTCCTGAAGCCGCACCCGTCACCTCCATCATGAATCCCGGCACAAAGCCTATGTTATCCAGCATTTTTTCGCAAATGATCGAGCACATCCTGAAGCGTTTCGACATCGCCGAACTTGGCGTCGATATCATAGAGGTTCCACTCAACCGCGCCGGCAATCCGGTCGCCGACGCATTCGCGAACCACAATCGGCCGAAAACCGTCCGCGATGGCGTCCTCGATCGTGGCGCGCACGCAGGCGCTGGCTGTCGTGCCCGTGACCACAACGGTATCGACATCACAAGCATTGAGATAGCTGGTGAGGTTGGTCCCGCGAAACGCGCTGGCCTGTTTCTTGACGATCAGCATTTCGTCATCGCGGCGCTCGAGCCGCTCATCGATTTCGACAAGGTCCGATCCGGTCCGAAGAACTTCCGCCGGAATCTTCTTTCCCCACAGCCCCATGTCGCTGTGTTCCCCGGCAGGGATATCATAGGCGGTGGTCGTAAAGACGATCGGCCGGCCCTGCGCGCGGAACGCTGCCAGAACGGCCTGCGTCGCCGGCAGGATGGTCTCCATCCCGACGCAGGAAAACGGATTGCCCTCTCTGGTCCAGGCATTGGCGAGATCGATATTGACCAGCGCCGGTTTGCGACCCCAGCCGATACGCCGTTGAAACCCGCGATCACGATAGATCGCCGAATCCGCAGCAAACAGGGTCTCAAGTGCCTGCTTCTGCCGCTCTTCCATGCTCTTGCTCCTATGCCTCGGGTGGAGTCCAGTCCTTGAATTGCTCACGCAGTGTCAACTTCGACAGCTTGCCGGTCGCCGTGTGCGGCAGTTCGTCGACAAATATCACGTCGTCAGGCAGCCACCATTTGGCGACCTTGTCCGAAAGATAATCACGAAGGTCTTCTGCCGTCGTTGTCTGCCCGGCTTCGAGGGACGCAATCAACAAGGGCCGTTCGGCCCATTTCGGGTGGGGCACCGCAATCACGGCGCATTCGGCAATCGCCGGATGGCCCAGGGCGGCATTCTCGAGGTCGATCGAACTGATCCACTCGCCGCCGGACTTGATCACGTCCTTTGTCCGGTCGACGAGAATCACGAATCCGTCACTGTCGATTTTTGCGACATCGCCGGTTCTGAGCCAGCCATCGTCCGTGATCGCTTGCCGGCTGGCTTCCTTGTTGTCGTGATACCCGTCGATCACGGCATGACCGCGGACCTGCAGTTCGCCAAACGCAACGCCATCATGCGGCAGTTTGGTTCCCTCCTCATCGACGATGCGGATGTCGACCGTGTACATGCGCCGTCCCTGCAATGACTTAAGATCGATCTGGCGGTCGGAATCGAGCGCCCGCTGGGTTGGCCCAAAGATGCTGGTCGACCCGACCGGACTCATTTCGGTCATGCCCCAGCCGTGTATCACCCGGATACCGTAGGTTTTTTCGAATTCCTCGATCATCGTGCGCGGAACCGAAGATCCGCCCGACAGGACAACCTCGAACCCCTCCGGTTTACGCCCGTGTTTGCGCATTTCGGCGAGGACGGCCAGCCAGACCGTCGGCACGCCCCAGGCCGAGCTCACCTTTTCCTGGTCCATCAGGTCGAAGACCCCCGGCCCGTCGAGCCGCGGGCCAGGAAACACGAGTTTCGCGCCGAGCAAGGGCGCCGCAAACGGCAAGCCCCAGGCATTGGCATGAAACAGCGGCACGACCGGAAGCACGACATTCGATCCGCTCAGTCCAGCTTCGCCGGCCAGTGTCAGCATCCCCAGGGTATGCATCATGGTCGACCGGTGGGAATACAGCACACCCTTCGGGTTGCCGGTCGTGCCGGATGTGTAACAGAGGCTGGACGCCGCCCTCTCATCGAAGACCGGCCAGCTGATACTGTCGGGCTGTCCGGTAAGCAGATCCTCGTAACACAGCACGCCCGGCAGATCGCAATCGGGCATCACCGCCTTGTCACACATCAGAACGTAGCGCATGTCGGCCGGCAGTTTCGGCGCGAGCGCGGCGATCAGCGGAATGAATGTCATGTCGAGAAACAGGATTCTGTCCTTGGCGTGGTTGACGACATAAACGATCTGATCGGCAAACAGCCGCGGATTGATCGTGTGGCAGACCGCGCCGATGCCGGAAATCGCGTAATAGAGCTCGAAATGGCGATAGCCGTTCCAAGCCATTGTCGCGATTCGGTCGCCCTCGCCAATTCCAAGGTCTTTCAGGGCGTGGGCAATCCGGGCGACCCGCTTGCCGGAGTCGGCATAGGTATAACGATGAATGTCGCCTTCCACCCGGTTGGACACGATTTCGCAGTCGCCGCGAACATCAGCCGCGTAATCGATGACGCTCGAAATCGTCATCGGCATGTCCATCATGCGTCCGTAAAGCATTGAAGCTTCTCCCTGATTTTTCTTTACCCGGCATCTCTGCGCCGGTTCTTCTGTTAATTTGCGCCAGAACATCGACAGTCGCAAGCGACCCGAACATCGGTGATCCAGACGGCACCGGTCTCGTCAACGGTCGCGCTGCGTGATAAGCGCCGCGCAGGCGTTTGTTCATTTTACAGGATCCGGGCGGCAGCATTCAATCGCGATGGTGGATTCCGTGTTTTATAGCCGTTTGCAACACCGCGGTCCGGTCCGAATCCGGAGTTCGAAACGCCGACGCTCCGAACTCCATCGGAAAATCAGCAAGTGAAGAAACACCGCCGACTGCACTGGCGGATTGGCGCATTCCGTTCAGGCGTCACAGGCCCGCAAACCCTTGCACCCGCCAGCCTTCGACCCGCGGGAACGCATGGGCAAGCGACGGGATAGAGCTCCAATACGTGTCAAACAGATTTGAAAACCATATCCCGATGGTCCGTGTTTCGACTGTTTTCCATTCGCTGCAGAGCGGCACGTGATTTCCAGTGGCCATGTTTGATCTTGTGATACCAAACCAGAGAAATTCGGGGATTATATATAAAGGTTGACAATGGCCGTCGAAACTCCTATATAGAAAGGAAGAGAGGAAAACGGTCATGGCACAGAGCGCACCCGGCAAGCACCATCGCGAAGGCATCAGCCTGATCGAGCTGACCGAGTTGTTCCCGGACGAGCAAACCGCCCGGGAATGGTTCGAATCGCATGTGTGGCCCGATGGCCGGTACTGCCCGCGCTGCGGAAGCACGCGGACGCATGAGGCCAGCCATGCGAAGATGCCCTATAGGTGCTCGGATTGCCGATCCTACTTTTCAGTGAAGACCGGAACGGCCTTGGAGGGTTCGAAAATCCCGCTACACAAGTGGGTCTTCGCGATCTACTTGGAAGTGACCAGCCTCAAGGGCGTGTCGAGCATGAAGCTACACCGGGACCTAAAGGTCACTCAGAAGACCGCATGGTTCATGCTGCATCGGCTGCGCGAAGCATGGGCGCACGAAGAGAGCGACCCCATGGTCGGCTCGGTCGAGTTCGACGAGACCTACATCGTCGGCAAAAGGAAGAATATGCCGAAGGCGAAGCGCGCCGCCCTGACTGGCCGGGGAGCGGTTGGCAAGATCGCGCCAGCAATCGAGTAGCCGCCCGTCCGGTCCCCTCGACCGACAAGTCGACGCTGCAACGCTTCGTCGGCGAACACTCACCACGCGGCGCCACCTACACGGACGAACATGCTTCCTACCAGGGAATGCCGTTCACCCATGAAGCGGTCAATCATGGCGTCGGGGAATATGTCCGAGGCCAAGCCCACACGAACGGCATGGAGTCCTTCTGGGCCATGCTGAAGCGAGCATACCACGGCACTTACCATCATATCTCACCAAAGCATTTGCAGCGGTACGTCAGCGAGTTCGCGGCCAAGCACAATATCCGGGGCCGCAACACCATCGACCAGATGAACGCCGTGGTCGCTGGAATGGTCGGGAAGCGGCTAATGTATCGTGAACTGATCGCAGCGGGCCAGTGGATTGATTTCAACGTTTGGGCCCTTCGTCTGGACCGCCGATCCCGATACCATCATCGCCGCAAGAAAAAGGGGCCCAAACGTTGAAATTAATCTACTAGAAGATCATGGCTACACCCTGCCTGCACACATGATGCCGGACATCTCATTGGGGCGCATGTTCTCAGATTGGCTCAGAGAACAAGGGTACGCTCCAGAAGAATTCCCAAGCTACCGGCACGAGTTTCTGGATCACAGGCCGACCGTCGATGCGCGGCTCTACCCCAACGAACTGATCACCGAGTTCAACCAGCAACTCGAAGCTTGGCTGAGAGATGGGCGCGCTCGCCGGTATTTCGGGCAGCGTGATGCGGCAGCCATCGGCTCGCTGGATCAGGTTCTCGCGGCACTGCCAGCCCCGGGAACAGCAAAGTGAACGGCAAGATAGTTGCCTTGATGGCAACGGTGGCTACTACCCTTGCGGTGCCGGCAGCAGGATGCGAAGTCGATATCTCCGAACAGCTTATGCACTTGGCTCCGGCTTGATCAACATGTTGATCGAAAACCGTTCAAATGGACCGGTAGGAGTCAACTTCTCGCGGCAAACTCTCGCAACCGGAGCTACGTGCATAAGCGGTATCTCCGATTACGTCGGCTGGCAGATCATCTATTCCGGCACCGGCACCGGATACATAGACGAAAACGGCAAGAAAGAAGACGATTTCGAGGGCTGCGAATACAGTCGAATATTGATTGTAGACTACTCGAAGCAAGTTACCTGCACTGAATACAATTATGCCTACGCATTTCACCCTGACATCGTGGTTCTCTCCAATGGGCACAGCCTCAAAGCCTGCATCGACGACGAAATGTACAACGTGCGGTGATGAATCAGAGCGCCATCAACCTTTATGTATGAACCTCTTGCAACCATTCAAGGGGTATGTGGGGCTGTAGAACGTTGTGCGCGAATGAACTCCGCCTGAGGCCGGTATCCGAAGCCGACAGCGAACTATCTGTCGCAAAAGGCTGCCTCGGCCTCTGTTTCAAGGGCAGCGTGATCACGTTCGATGCCGCTTGCCTCCAACGCGACCGCCGCTTCGCGCGCCTTGACCATCATCACCAATGCTACATTGAACGGCACTGGCACACCCAACATCTTGCCTTCACAAACGAGAGCGCCGTTAAGGGAATCGATTTCGGTCGGACGCGCCGCCTCCATGTACTGCTGCATCGAAGGTTTGTTGAATCTGAGAAAAGTCTGATCCCGGATGTAACCGACAGCATCATCATGAGTAAGTGCGAGCCCCTTGGCCGTGACAACGGCCATAGCCTCTTCGAGAATCCGGAGTTGTAACGCAGCAGCGGACGGTGTTCGCGCGACGTCACCCGACCGGAGCCCCGAAACCGCACAGATCGCATTGACTGCGCAGTTGTGGACAAACTTCGTCCAGATGACGCTGTTGGTGTCGAAAACGGTCTCCGCCTGCAGCCCGCCCGCATTGCGCCCGCAAGCTGCTCGACTCTCTCGCTGCCGCCACCGTCCAGTTCGCCAAGATAAGTCGGACCATCATTGGTATGATGGGCATGACTCGGCGCCGCAAGTGCCGCGCTGTGATAGCTGATACCACCGACCACACGGTCTCGGCCAAGCACCTGTGACAGGGCTTCGACGTTGCCGATTCCGTTCTGTAGCGTCACGGCCCACCCGTTCGGCTTGAGCACGACAGCGGCTGTTTCGGCAGCAACGGCCGTACCGAGCGTATGGGGATGAAACAGCACGATATCGGCGCTGCCGGCAAACACCGATGGATCCGTATTGGCCTGTACACGAAGCGTAAAATCGCCGGCAACGCCAGTAAGCCGAAAGCCCCGGGAATTGATGGCATCGACCTGCGTCTGGTCGATATCGACAAAAGTGACCGTGAATCCCTGCAAGGCAAGACTCAAACCGTAAAGGCCCCCCTCCCATCGTACCGGCGCCAATCACGCAATACTGCATTTCATCCTCCCGGACCCTGATCGGTCGTTTGTCCGTAATGGCGCCGGACGGGACGCATCTTGCGGTAACCGACCTGTTCTCCCGCCGGTAGTGTCATCGCGGCTTCAACATTTCGACATGCATGATTCCGTCCTCGTTCTTCGACGGGCCGACCGGATGATAGCCGAGACTGTCATAAAATTCCTGCAAATGTTCCTGCGCATTGAGACGTATCGCGGACGCCGGAAAGCGTGCGAGACAGTACCGGTGCGCTTCCCTCATCAGGTCACGCGCGATACCGCGGCCCCGCATCCGTTCGACGACCAGAACCCGGCCAATGGCCGGCTCCCGGTACAAATGGCCGGGCTCTATGACACGGCAATATGCGACAATGTCCTTGTTACAATCCTGTCCGACCAGATGATGTGCATCCGCATCAAGACCGTCGATATCCCGATAAAGACAGCTTTGCTCAAGAAGGAACACATCTTGCCGGATCTGGAAGACCTGCTCGATCAACAGTCCCGGCATCCCGGACAACCGATACCATTGCCAGTTCGGGGTCATGGCTTTGCCGCGATCTGCCGGTCCGTCCCGAAGCGACGCCCTGCGACCGCGCTCAGTGGAACCAGACGAGCCGGACTGGCGTCGTGCCGGGCAATCCAGTCGGCAAGGGTCGACAATGTGGTGTCTCTGGGATGGCCGATCGCAATCGCTGTTCCAGTCCTCATGGCCATGGTCCGGGCACGCGCAAGCTGACGGCGAATCGCTTCGCCGTCATCGATGTTGTCGAGGAAGACATCGCGCCGCACCGTCGGAACCCCGACTTCCCGGCCGAGATCGATCGCAACACTTTCCGGCGTTGTGAACGAGTCGAGATAAAGATGGCCGGTCGACCGCAAGACATCAAAAAGAATTCCCATGCGAATTGGATCGGCGGTAAACCGGCTGCCCATGTGATTGTTAACGCCAAGAAATCCGGAAAACTGATTGAGTCCACGATGAATTCTGCTTCGAAGTTCGGCTTCGGCGAGATCCATCAGCAAGGCACCAGGGCCCGGATCGGCATCGCCGCGGGGTTCCATCGGCAAATGCAGCAGAACCTCGTGACCGCGGTCCCGAGCCGTCTGCGCCATGTCCTGCAAACCGTCGGCGTAGGCGAGAAAAGCCAGGGTCACCGGTTTTTTCAGAGCCATCGCCGTTGCCAGCCGGCGCCGGTCCAGCCCCATGTCGTCGAGAACAATCGCGATGAGCGGCGTTTCCGGTTCGACCGGAAAGGCGATAGCCTGCTGTTCCCAGCGCCATGACGACGGTGGCTGTTCGACTGGACGGCGAGGTCCCGACAGAACCACGATCCGGGCTCTTTTCACCCGTGAAACATCTGTATCAACATCCGGCACGGCCGCAGTGGCATGCGGCGCGGTTGTTTCGGGTGAGGAGACCGACGGCACCGGCGCGGATGGTTGGAAGGCAAGTCCGATACAGGCCACGATCACGATCAACGCGAACATCACGCCGCCGCGCCGATAAAGCCAGTCCCTGCCCGACGGCCGGTCTTGTCTGTTTTTCCGTTGCTTCCGTCCGGATTGTGTGGTCATTGGACCTCTGCTGACACTGCCGATCGATCCTCGCACCGGCCGGTTGCCTTCCGCCGAACCGATTCGATTGCTATAATGCAGCTTGGACGCTCTCTCAACGCATGAATATCCCGGCACAAGTGATTGAAATATGTTTCTCCTGATCGACAACTACGACAGCTTCACCTACAATCTGTGGCACTTCCTCGGTGAGCTCGGCGCCGAAGTCAAGGTTTACAGGAACGATCATATCTCCGTCTCCGAAGCCCTTGCGCTGAAGCCCGACGGTATCGTGATCTCGCCGGGGCCCTGTGATCCCAACCGAGCCGGAATCTGCCTTGAGCTGGTCAGCCGGACACCAGAGGATATGCCGCTTCTCGGCGTTTGCCTTGGCCACCAGTGCATTGGCCAGGCGTTTGGCGGATCTGTCGTCCGTGCTCCTGAACCGATGCATGGCAAGATCAGCATGATTTGCAATACCGGCGCCGGCATCTTCAAGGGGCTCCCCGGCACGTTCGCTTCGACACGGTATCACTCGCTCGTTGTCGAACGCAGCACACTCCCGGTCGACCTTCGGATTATCGCCGAGACCGATGACGGCCTGATCATGGGGTTCGAGCATGTGAGCCGGCCAGTTTACGGTGTGCAGTTCCATCCCGAAAGCATCGCTTCTGAAAACGGATACCGGTTGCTTGCGAATTTCCTTGCGTGCAGCGGTGTTTCGGCGCGCCCCATGCGCCCCATCGAGGATCTTGAGCAAAGACTTGTGAAGTCGGCGTCATGACCCGAGACATGCCGGACATGAAGGCGCTGATCGGCCATATCGCCAGCGGCGCCAGCCTGAGCGAAGCCCAAGCCGAACAGGCCTTCGATATCATCATGTCAGGCGATGCGACACCGGCGCAGATCGGCGGTTTCCTGATAGCGCTGAGGGTCCGCGGCGAAACCGTCGCCGAAATTACCGGCGCCGCGCGAGCCATGCGCAGCAAGGTCGTGCGGATCAAGGCACCCGACAACGCCATCGACACGGTCGGGACCGGCGGTGATGCGTCCGGCACCTACAATATCAGTTCGGCCTCGAGTTTCGTAGTTAGCGGAACCGGCGTTCCGGTCGCCAAACACGGCAATCGCGCCCTGTCGTCCAAAACCGGTGCCGCCGACGTTCTGTCCAGTCTCGGAATCAATCTCGATTGCGACATGCACATCGTGCAACGGGCGCTCGACGAGGCCGGGATCTGCTTTCTCATGGCCCCGCGCCACCACACGGCGATGCGCCATGTCGGTGGCGCTCGGGTCGAGCTCGGCACCCGCACGATTTTCAATCTGCTCGGGCCGCTCGCGAACCCGGCGTTGGTCCGCCGACAACTTGTCGGCGTGTTTTCGCGCGACTGGGTCGAACCGGTCGCGCATGTCCTTAAAGGTCTCGGCTCTACGGATGCCTGGGTGGTTCATGGCTCTGACGGTCTTGACGAAATCACTACCACCGGAGTGAGCCATGTGGCCGCGCTGACCGGCGGCGCGGTTACAACCTTCGACGTGCATCCCGAAATGGCCGGTCTGCCGGTTAGCCGCCCGGAAGACCTTCGCGGCGGTATGCCCGGGGAGAATGCCGCAGCCTTGCGAAGGATCCTGAACGGAGAGAAGTCCGCGTTTCGAGACATCGTTCTGCTGAACGCCGCGGCGGCCCTGATTGTCGCCGGCAAGGTTGAAACCCTTGAGGACGGCGTTGCGCTGGCCGCCGACACGGTCGACAGCGGCCGCGCCCGCGAAAAGCTCGCAGCTCTCGCCGCAATCACCAATTCGGAACACCAGGGCGGCAATGCCTGAGCCCGATATTCTCGTCCGGATCTGCGACACGAAACGGGTGTGGATTGCCGAGTCGGAGCGGAATCGTCCGCTCGCCGTCATTGATGCCGACGCCCGCGCGGCGCCGCCGCCACGGGGGTTCGCAGAAGCTGTCAGGTCGGCCTTGGATACCGGTTACGCGTTGATCGCCGAAATCAAGAAAGCCTCGCCGAGCAAGGGATTGATCCGAGCCGATTTCGATCCTCCGTCCCTCGCCCGCGCCTATGCCAGGGGCGGCGCCACCTGCCTGTCGGTTCTGACGGACGAGCCGTATTTCCAAGGCCATGACAGCAACCTGAACGCGGCCCGGGACGCCGTCGGCTTACCGGTTCTGCGTAAGGACTTCATGCTGGAGCCCTACCAGATTGCCGAGTCGCGGGCTCTCGGTGCTGACTGCATCCTGCTGATTATCGCGGCTCTGGACGATTCGGCCGCCGCGGAACTCGAGGACATGGCGTTTGGTTACGCCATGGATGTGCTGATCGAAGTGCACGACGAGGCCGAGCTTGAGCGGGCAATGCGCCTGCGCTCGCCTCTGATCGGCGTCAACAATCGCAATCTCAAGACCATGGTCACCGATCTCGCCGTCGGTGAACGCGTGATCGCGTTGATCCCCGATGATCGCATTGCCATTGCGGAAAGCGGCCTCAACACCCCGACAGACCTCGCCCGCATGGCGCGCTGCGGCGCCCGCACCTTTCTGATTGGCGAATCGCTGATGCGGCAATTTGATGTCGAAGCGGCGACCCGGACCCTTCTGGCCCACTCGCCAGCGGCCGGGCAATCTGTCACGGAGGTCACGGCATGAGCCGTCTCACGCATTTCGACGACAAGGGCGATGCCGCCATGGTCGACGTTACCGCGAAAGACCTGACGGACAGGATCGCGACAGCGACGGGTTCGGTGCTGATGCAGCCCGCGACCATGGCATTGATCATGGAGCACGGCCTTGCCAAGGGAGATGTGCTTTCAGTCGCACGCCTGGCCGGAATCATGGGCGCCAAACGAACGCCGGACTTGATTCCGCTATGCCATCCCCTTGCCCTGACATCGGTCAAGATCGATCTGACCTGCGATGCCGGACGTAATGCCGTCAACATTATCGCCACCTGCCGGCTAAATGGCCGCACCGGGGTCGAGATGGAAGCCCTGACCGCGGTCAGCGTTGCCGCGCTGACAGTGTACGACATGTGCAAGGCGGTCGACCGCGGCATGCGGATCGAGGGCATCCGGCTGCTGGAGAAATCCGGCGGCAAGTCCGGAGCATGGCGTGGCTGCTGATCCCCTGCTCCCGGTCGCCAGCGCGCTGGAGCGTATTCTTGGCAGTCTTCAGGTCATGCCGGCCGAAGAGGTATCATTGAACGACGCCCTCGGCAGAGTTACGGCCGAGCCGGTCCGGGCCCGTCGAACCCAGCCGCCAGCAGCGGTTTCGGCAATGGACGGATACGCGGTCCGAACCGCGGACATTCGATCTGTACCCGTATCCTTGACCCGGGTTGGCAGCGCGCCAGCTGGCGGTGCCTATGACGGTTTCGTCGGTACCGGCCAGGCTGTCAGGATCTTTACCGGAGGCCCGCTACCCGGCGGTGCCGACACCATCGTGATTCAGGAAGATGTCGAAGCCGCCGCCGAGACGGATGGCACGACCATAATCGTTCACGAATCGGGTCCAGCCGGCCGCTACATCCGGCCAGCCGGGCTGGATTTCCGTAGCGGCGATGTCGGGATCATGGCCGGGCGCGCGATGACGGCCCGCGATGTTGGCCTGGCCGCGGCCATGAATGTGCCCTGGATCATGGTCCGGCGCCGTCCGCGCGTCGCCATTGTCGCCACCGGTGATGAAATCGTCCGGCCCGGCGAAAAAATCGGCCCGAACCAGATTGTCAGTTCGAACAGCTATGCGCTTGCGGCGCTGGCAAAGGCGAGCGGCGCAGAACCGATGGTGCTCGGGATCGCCCCCGACACGGTCGAAGGTGTCCAGCAGTTGGTGCGCGGCGCACGTGGCGCCGACCTGGTGATCACGACTGGCGGTGCTTCGGTTGGTGAGCACGACCTGATCCGCAGCGCTCTCGGTCCCGACGCTTTCGGTCCGGACGGACTTTCAGTTGATTTTTGGCGGATCGCGATGCGTCCGGGCAAACCACTCATTTACGGGACAATCGCAGGCACACCGTTGCTCGGCTTGCCGGGCAATCCGGTATCGACAGTGGTCTGCGGAATGATTTTCGCCAGACCGGCGATCGCGACAATGCTCGGCCTTGCAGGTGATGGCACGAAACGGTCCCGTGCCAGACTTGCCCGGCCGCTACCGGAGAATGACCGGCGTCAGGACTACCTGCGCGCGATCCTCCGTCACGAGGTTGACGGCAGCCCGATCGTGAAGCCTTTCGAGCGCCAGGATAGTTCGATGCTGACCCGTCTTGCCGAAGCCGACTGTCTGATTGTCCGGCCGCCGCATGATCCGCCACGGGCCGAGGGCGACTGGATGGATATCCTGGAAATTTCCGGCAGCATGATTAGCCTGTAAGGCACGTCCTGCACGAAGATCGAGGGACAGGTTTCCAACACGGCCCATGCGGAAGATATCCCGGTTATGTCCTCCTTGGATATCCGACCGCCGCCACTCATGGTCGAGCCCTGCTCTCGACGGCGCAGGATGTATCGGAACTGACGGCATTGGTGATGTCGCGATAGCAAACCACGCCAGCTTCGTGCGGCCGAAGCGCAAGCTACAGATGCTGCGATGATCAGCAACGGCTGTCGGATTATCGGTGCGACGCCTCCATCACGAATTAAACGTCTGCACGATCCTGACCGCCCATTCCTCGCCCCCTTGAAGTCGGCAGATGTCATCTTGGAACGGTCACAAATAACGATCTGCGATACCATCTTATTCGTTCCTTCCAGAGAGCGTTCATAACCGATTACCCAATGACAGATGCTGCCAACGACCAAGTCTTCAGCGTCACGCTCCGAGATTTCATTCAAAGGAATGGTCGCTTCTTCGGTTCCGTGCGACGAACCGAGGCCACCTCAACCAGCCTCACCACAAATTCATCAACGTACCCCTCCCACGCCTGCAATGCATGGAGCGTGGATGTCTCGCGCGGAGACATTATCGGAAGCAACAAATCTCGACTGACCACGGATCGCCCCTGTTCATAGCAGGATCGCCAGAGAATCCGGGTTGGATTCCGGTTTTTGTGACGTCGTTCTGTAAGCTACCAGAAATGTCCAGCGCCAATTAGCGTTTCAAACGACAATAACGCATTGATTCAAAGTAATTTATTTCCTTCCTTGCAGGCCGCCTAAATCTACTCCCGAAATTTGCGGAAGCAATCCGTAACCGGACTTGCCTGTCTCGCGGTCACATCCTGTCCGGCCATGCCGCCCTGACCTCCAGTAACTGTTCGAGTTCCGGGGGCCGGGTAGGAGGGGTCGTTGCCGATCTCCTCCCCCACAGACCCGAGCGTGCGCGACTGACGCACTCGGTTCCTCACCTGACAGGTTCGCTCGCGAAGGTTTGCCATGAGCGCACAAACTTGACCGACGGCAGGGGATACCGCTTGAGAATCTCGTTCATCCGGTCCCGGTTCAGGCACCTGCGGCGGCTGCGACGAGCGGGCCACTTCCGCCAGGTGCGGGCGACCTGGTAGCGGAACCATTCCAGACGTTTGCCGTTTCCTCTCAGACCATAGTATGCGTAGTGGCCTCGGATCGCCCGAGCGAGATGGTCATGCTTCGCCTTGATCGGCAGGTGCCGGGTGCTCTTGCACCAGTCGTGTACCGATTTCAGCGCGCGGGCGAAACGGCCTTTCGCCGTAACCTAGCGAACGATGTCCTTGCCTTGCATCGACCGCCCCCAGACGTGGGTGAAGCCGGGGAAGTCGAACGTCGTGGCCGATGCCATCCAGTGACGCCCGCAGTGACGCCTCCGGCGGAAGTCCACATAGCGCGTCCTGGCCTCGTGGAGCGTGAGCCCGTATCGACCGAGATGTTTACCCGGCACGTCACGCAGCCGCTTGCCGCTGTGGCGGTCTTCGAGGGCGACGACAAAAGCGTCGGCGAATCACACCAACTGGCAGTTGCCGCGCAGGCGCGGCCTCGCCTCTTCCTCGAACCACTTGTCCAGCACATGGTGCAGGAAAATGTTGGAGAGAATTGGCGAGATCACCCCACCCTGGGGCGTGCCAGCGACCGGCCTGTGCACGGTGCCCTCTTCGAGCACCCCCGCTTTCAGCCGGATTTGACAGCCGATAGATACACAGATTGGATTTCTGTAGGCAGATCAGTCCCTTACGAGTACTCGTGCAAAACGCCATGTCACTAGTGGATTAATCGTTACAAATATGAACCTCTTGCAAAATTCCTGTCCCCAGGGTCCGGTGAGCCCGGATCGGTCGGTTGCTTCCGGTCACCTCTGCACCTGGAGGTCGGACTCCATGGATTCGCGGTGTCTCATCAGAGATGATGAGACCAAACAGGGACCTTTGCGGACATCGGGACACGCCTCTCCGGGCCACTCTCTTCGAGAGGGCCGCGAAGGGTCGGCATGCGTTGTCGGAGCCGCGCTATGGGACGGCGAGACGTATCAACTGGTCAGCCGCCAGGGCCAGGATGCCGACCATGAGATGGCAGGCGACCCTGGAATGTCCACGGACGCGGACATGGCGCCCGCCACACTCATCCTTGAGGCGGGCGTTGGTCCTCTCGACACCGGACCGGATCCGGAACCGCACGGTCTCGGGATCGACATGGCCTATTGCACGCCGGGCCCGGGCCTCCCGGTCTCGCTCCTCCTTGAGATCCTTGTCCCGGCGCGGATTGACATCGATGATCGGCACATGGCCAAGCCGTTCGCTCATCTGGTAGATCTCCCTGGCATCATAGGCCGCGTCCATGAGATCGTAGAGATTGGTCACACGCCCGGCGGTCATCATCGCCAGCGGGATCGCGACCTGGCTGTCATGGACGGATGCCGAGGTGAGAACGGTCCTCAGCGGCACCCCGCAGTCTGCTGTGTCGATAGGCAGCTTGTCACCGCACCAGGCCTCCATGACCCCCTTGGCAGTCTTCTTTGCCCCGTGATCGCAGACCTTCGGCAGCGCGTCGAGCCTCTCATCGAGATCCATCCCGTTCGCTTGCTGTTCGAGACGCCCAGGCTCCTTCGTCCTCTCCTCGCCCTTGCGGGGCCGGCCGCGCTTGCGGTTCGGCGTCCTGGCCTTCGGCGTCGGGGCCGGCGTCTCCCGGGCCTCGATGGCCGTCGAGTCCCGCGACACGTGGCCGATGAGCGCGTCGCCCAGTGTCTCTGCAACCAGAGCCGCGTGCATCCTCTCCGGAAGACGGGATTGCGAAAATTCGGCAAACGCCCGCGAAAACGTCGCTTCACTCGGGATCTTCGCGACACGCGACCAGCCGCACAGTCGGCGCAACATCGGGTCCACCTTGAGCCTGTCGATCAGGTGGCGGGTCGTCGGCAGATCCCACACCGCCTTGGCGATGGAGCCACGGGCCAGCGCCCGGCGATCCTCCCGGGGCCGACCCGGACCGGTTCACACCCCATCGACGAAGCCCTCCATCTTGACGAGATCGAGAGCTGTCACGAAACGCTTGTGCGTCTCCAGGAGAGGACCGACCGCCTCGGCCAACGCAGGGAAAAGGTCCCCTTGAAATCGGTGCCAGAGATCGGATAGGGTCGAGCCAAGGGTCATCGGGGGCACCTCCTCGGTATCTTGTTATTGTAAAAACACAACAGACCACGAGGTGGCCCCGAAACCCAGGCCCTCGACAACAAAATCAGCCTCGACAAGGCAAAAAACCGGTCGGGCCGGCAATTTTGCAAGAAGCTCATATATCCATTATTATGTTCTTCTGATTTGTCGATCACGGAGGTCTGCAAGATACGCCCTGGTGTTTCATTCACGCTCACTTCGGGCGACCGGCGTCGCCTTGAAACGGTTGTCCCGGACCCGAAGAGCCCGCAGAAGCACGTCTGGCGGGCGCGCATCGGTCTTCTGAGCGACGACGGGCTGGCAGGATGGCCATCATGAGAGAGACCGGCAAGGCGAAGAACAGTGTCTGGCGCTGGCAGGACCGCTTCTATGGAAGACGGTGTGGACGGACTTCTGCGGGACAAGACGCGCCCGCCGGGCAAGACGCCTCTGGCTCCTGAGCCGGTGGCGAAGATCGTAAGGTTGACCCACACCTCGCCGCCTCACGCGGCGACCCACTGGACGCTGCGGGCGATGGCGAAGGCTGTGGGGGTTGCCGCTTCGAGGATCTGGGCGGTCTGGCAGGCATGGCCTGATGCCGCATCGCTGGCGGCCGTTCACGCTTTCGAACGATCCTGCCTTCGTCGAGAAGCTGACCGACATCGTCGGCCTCTACGTTGCGCCGCCGGCTCACGCGGTCGTGCTGTCGATCGATGACATGTCGCACAGTCAGGCCCGCGACCGCACACAGCCCGGCCTGTCTCTGAAGAAAGACCGCGGCACCACCATGACACATGATGACAAGCGCAACGGCACGACGACGCTGTTTGCCGCCCTGACCGTGCTCGACGGCACGGTCATCGGCCAGCACGCCAGTCGGCATCGCCACCAGGAGTTCCCGAGATGCATCAACCGCATCGCGCGCACGATACCCGCCGGCGTCCCGGTCCATGCCATCCTCGACAACGACGCCACTCACAAGCACAAGGACGTCCGGGTCTGGCTCGCACGCCATCCGCGCTGGACCTTCCACGTCACCCCCACCTCGAGCGCGTGGCTGAACGCGCTCGAAGGCGTCTTCGCCAAGCTGACACGACGCCATCTCAAATACGGCGTCTGCCGCTCCGTACGCGAACTCCAGGACGCCATCCGCCACGTCATCGACGAACACAACACCACAGAAGCCAAGCCCTTCGTCTGGACCGCCGATCCCGATACCATCATCGCCGCAAGAAAAAGAGGGGAGCTTCTTGCAAAATTGCCGGCCCGACCGGTTTTTTGCCTTCTCGAGGCTGATTTTGTTGTCGAGGGCCTGGGTTTCGGGGCCACCTCGTGGTATGTTGTGTTTCCGCAACAACAAGATACCGAGGAGGTGACCCCGATGACCCTTGGCTCGACCCTATCCGATCTCTGGCACCGATTTCAAGGAGAACTTTTCCCTGCGTTGGCCGAGGCGGTCGGTCCTCTCCTCGAGACGCACAAGCGTTTCGTGACAGCTCTCGATCTCGTCAAGGTGGAGGGCTTCGTCGATGAGGTGTGGACCGGTCCGGGTCGGCCCCGGGAGGATCGCCAGGCGCTGGCCCGTGGCTTCATCGCCAAGGCGGTGTGGGGTCTGCCGACGACCCGCCACCTGATCGACAGGCTCAAGGTGGACCCGACGTTGCGCCGGCTGTGCGGCTGGTCGCGTGTCTCGGAGATCCCGAGTGAAGCGACGTTTTCGCGGGCGTTTGCCGAATTTTCGCAGTCCCGTCTTCCGGAGAGGATGCACGCGGCTCTGGTCGCAGAGACACTGGGCGACACGCTCATCGGCCACGTGTCGAGGGACTCGACGGCCATCGAGGCCCGGGAGACGCCGGTCCCGAAGCCGAAGGCCGGGACGCCGAACCGCAAGCGCGGCCGGCCCCGCAAGGGCGCGGAGAGGACGAAGGAGCCTGGGCGTCTCGAACGGCAAGCGAACGGGATGGATCTCGATGAGATGCTTGACGCGCTGCCGAAGGTCTGTGATCACGGGGCAAAGAAGAATGCCAAGGGGGTCCTGGAGGCTTGGCGCGGTTACAAGCTGCATATCGACACAGCAGACTGCGGGGTGCCGCTGAGTACCGTCCTCACCTCGGCATCCGTCCATGACAGCCCGGTCGCGATCCCGCTGGCGATGATGACCGCCGGGCGTGTGACCAATCTCTACGATCTCATGGACGCGGCCTATGATGCCAGGGAGATCTACCAGATGAGCGAACGGCTTGGCCATGTGCCGATCATCGATGTCAATCCGCGCCGGGACAAGGACTCAAGGAGGAGCGAGACCGAGAGGCCCGGGCCCGGCGTGCAATAGGCCATGTCGATCCCGAGACCGTGCGGTTCCGGATCCGGTCCGGTGTCGAGAGGACCAACGCCCGCCTCAAGGATGAGTGTGGCGGGCGCCATGTCCGCGTCCGTGGATATTCCAAGGTCGCCTGCCATCTCATGTTCGGCATCCTGGCCCTGGCGGCTGACCAGTTGATACGTCTCGCCGTCCCATAGCGCGGCTCCGACAACGCATGCCGACCCTTCGCGGCCCTCTCGAAGAGAGTGGCCCGGAGAGGCGTGTCCCGATGTCCACAAAGGTCCCTGTTTGTTCTCATTATCTCTGATGAGACACCGCGAATCCATGGATTCCGACCTCCAGGTGCAGAGGTGACCGGAAGCAACCGACCGATCCGGGCTCACCGGACCCTGGGGACAGGAATTTTGCAAGAGGTTCAGGGTTTTAAATTTTGGAATCAATCCAGTAGACGTTCAGGTGAGCTTCAGAATCGGCAGGGGAGGACTAATTTGAAGTGATTTCAGTCTCTTAGATGCGCTTGGACGGGGTTCTGTCACCTGCCATAGTGTCCCATTCGACCCGATCAATTGCGCAAGTTGTATGCCCTTCAGATCGTCGCGGATGTTGCGCCACGTATCCGCGCAAGCATGCTCGGCGATGCGCTCGAGCAACAACGCGTTCACCGTCAACGCGATATGGGCGTGGATGCGGTGCGCGGCCCGGTGATAGACCGGACGCAGACGCAGTCCGCTTTTGAGCTGCCGCCAGGCCTGCTCGACACGTTGGAGTTGCTTGTATCCCAGCGCCATGTCCTCGGCACTGAGCGTGTCGTCGTTGCTATGCACGACGAACTTCCCGTCCATGCGTTCGGCCGCCTTGACCTTGGCCCGGTCGATGACCAGGCGTGCGGTGGCGGTCAACCGGATGTAGCGCCCGTAGCGGCCACTGGCGCGCAGCTCGCACACCCGCTTGCTGTGCTCGCCACCGGAGCACTCGCGCACCGTCGCCAGCTCCGTCAGCACCTGGGCGCGATGAGTGTACTGGCGCTCGGCCTCGCGAGGATTGAAACACACCACATAGCGCCGGCGCCGCTCGCCCTCGCCGACCACCACCTCCTTGACCTGAAGGTTCTCCGCGACCTCGCGATAGCGCCCGCGGCGGCTGACCACCTCGGTGTCCACCTCGCCGCCGCGATGCACCGGCATGCACGATGTAGCGCCCGCCCCACGGGCCAGGGTGCGTAGATTCTCCGCAAACACCACCCCCGCATCGCCGACGAACACACACCGATTCAACCGCCAGCCCCTCAGGTCCGCCTTGACCTTCGCCACCGTGGTCACGTCTACGGTGTTGCCGGGGAACACCCAGTGCCGGACCGGAAAGCCGTCGCGGGTCACCGCGAGCCCGACCATCACTTGCGGCACATCCCCACGCCCGTTCTTCGACTTCCCGCGCTTTCGCACCGCCCGATAGGTCTTCGCACCCGCTGCCTGCGAGCCCCTGACCTCGTCGTCCTCGCCGACACCGGTGTCTTCCTCATCAATCTCGAAGTGCAACGACGTGGTGTCATAGAACACCACCTCCACGTCGAGGTTGAGCAAGTCCGCCATGTGGAAGTACAGCCCCTCTTCCAACGCCTTCTTGTGCGCCTCGAGGAAGTCCATCGCGCGGTACAGGTGATGCAGCTCCAATGCTTCGCCCCCCTCGATGCGCACGTCCTCGGCCAGCCACTGCTCGTGGCAGTACAAGCTTCGACGACGGCGCACAGGCGCGATTGGCGACCATGGCGAAGAGTGCGCGCTCGACGCAGAACTCGAACTTGCGGTTGTCGAGAAGCTCGCTGATGAGCTCAGGCAGTCCGACCCGCCGCCACAAATGTTCCAGGACATAGACGTCGCCGTAGGGCCAAGTGTCGACCACGCGCAACGACGGGTCGTCGGCGACGAGCTCTTCGGGCGAGCAGCGTTTGAGGATGCTGCGCGCGAGGCGGCGAAGCCGTTCGGTGGCCTTGGGGTCGTCGCTGCGTCCACAGTTATGGAGGATGCGAACGCGCGAGCGCTTTTTGATAGGGTCCCAGACGTTCTCGGCAATCTGGAGATGGCTCAGCACGGAGCCGTCGGCGCGCTCTTGGTTGGACTGGCGCAGGTACATGTATATAATGATGCGCGCACCCTACACGTCTCACAAGCACTCCTCCCACTATGCATGTATCTATCAAGTTTCAGCCGATATCTAGCGATGACCTCCGCAACGCCTTGATTTTCGGTACCACCGCCGCCTGTTCCGTGCAGACATGCAGGAGCAAATGTCAAACTCGGGTGGAAGGCCTGCGCCAACATGCGCCTTACGACGCCGTCCTTGATCCGCAGGTCGAGAAATGAGCGCAGGTGAGTGTGCGAGATCGAATCGAAGCAGGATTTCAAATCCGCGTCGATCACCCACCGTTGGCGCTGCTCGATGATGCCCTTGCGTAGCGCGTCCAAGGCATCGTGAGCCGACCGCTTGGGCCGGAAACCGTACGAGCACGGCAGAAAGTCCACCTCGTAGATCGGATCCAGCAGCATCAGGATTGCCCGCTGCGCCACCTTGTCTTCGAACGTTGGAATGCCGAGATGGCGTTTCGTGCCGTCCGCCTTGGGGATGTAGTGGCGTCGCACCGGCGGCGCGAAGTAGCGGCCCGACTTCATCCGGTCCAGGATGTCGTCGAGATTGGCCTCCACCCATCTTTGCCATTTTGGCTTGGGCGCGGGTTCTAAGGTGTTGCAATCGCGGGCTAAATTGTCTGCCCGCATGGGATTCTGGCACTACGTTTGACTCATCTTCTACAGTGGTTTTGGGAAAGCTAAGTTGATTTCGTCGGTTAGATGACGCGACGGAGGTTTTGGCACTACATTTCGGTGCCTTGGCCTGTTGCGGGGATTTTGAGGACGGTTCAGGCGCCGGTCGTCGCGGTATCCTCCTTCCCTGTGGCGATCTGTCGCACGGTGTTGGGCAAACGCACGCCGATGCACTGAGCAATCCGGCCGGCGACGCCGACCGTCTTGCTGCGAACCGCGAAGCTCTTGCCATGGTGCTCGATGCGGGTTTCCGTCAACGCCTCGAGGTCACGCAGCAGGTCCGCCCACTCGGACGATGCCGGCGTCTTCCATGCGGCGCTGAAGCTCCTTCTGCAGCACCAGGGCGAGGACCGAACAGAAGACATGGCCGCAGATCGTGGCATCGGTCTTGTGGAAGACCGGGCGGGTCTCAAGCCGGCTCTTGGCGGTTCGGAGCACCTGTTCCACCATCCATCGCTGCTTGTATCTCAGGGCGATGTCCACGGCCGTCAGGGAGGTATTGGTGCTCAACACCCGGATGCCGTCGAAGCGTTCTTCGTCGCGTGCCTTGTCGTGATCGATCGCGACCGAGCCCCTGTCGATCTTCAGGTCGCGCTTGAAGCCCCGGTTGGGGACGATGCTCTTGGGCCCCTTCTTGTGCAGCTTGTTCTCCAGGCTGGCCAGGATCTGCGCGCGCGTCACGGCGTCCTTGCGCACCTCGGCCGGATTGCGGCACACGACATAGCGATGCGCCTCGTCCCCATCCTTGCCCGGGGGAACCGTGACGTCCTTGACCTCCAGGGCCATCGGATCCGGGCGCTGGCGGACAACCTCGATGGTCTCGAACGCTGAGCTGTCAGCGAGACCCGTGTCGCGGATCTCCTTCGTCCGACGCGGGCGGGCACCGAGGATGTACGGCCAGCCCCGCGCCTCGACCGGAGATCATCCCGGCGTCGGCCACAAGGCACACTGAGCGGACCCCGAAGCGCTTCTGCAGGCGTGCCGCCACCAGGTCCAGCGTCGTCACGTCGGCGGTGTTGCCGGGCCACCTCTCGCTGCACACCGGCAGTCCGTCGCCGTCGAGCACCATCCCCAACACCATCTGCTTGCCATCGCTGCGACGGTCCTTAGCTCTTGCCGTACTGGCCCAGGCTCTCGCCGCCCTCGCCAGTGAAGTACAGCGATGTGGTATCGAAGACCACAAGATCGAGATCGCTGAACAGGTCGCGCCGTCGATGGAACAGGGTCTCCTCGATCCAGTCCTTGGTGCGCCGCTCGAAGCGGTCGCCGGCTTCATCGTCGCCAAGCGTCTCGCCGAGCCAGCCCATGGCCCGGTAGAGCTGGTGCAGATCAAGCGCCCCCGCGCCGTCTATTTTCTGGCTCCGCCGCCATTCCAGGGCGCTGCGGTCCGAACCGGAGATCATGAGGCGATGCAGGACGGTGAAGACCACGGCACGCTCCACATCGAAGCCGAAGGTCCGTCCGGCAAGCAGGGAGCGTATCGCCTCGCGGCATCCGCTCTCGCGCCACAGGCGCTCGAAGATCAGGGAGGGGCCGATGGCGACGACTTCTGCGTCCGGCCCGTCCTTTGCGTCGTGCGCGGACAGGACGATGAGGGTCTCGGCGAAGCGGGCGGCGGAGGCCACCAGCGTGTCGATGGTTCCGGAAGGGGCGAGCTTGTCGAGCCTTCCGATGGTGGCGATGACGGCTTGCTTGACCTTGTTGCCCTCGCGGTGGGTCTCGACGATCTGGAGGTACTTGTATTTGCCGGCAGGCTTGAGGCGACAGAACATGGCGCGGCCATCGTACGCACTACGACATGATCGGGAGAACCGGATCAATAGTCAACCTATGCCTGTATATCAGCCTCTGCCGTACCTCGAATATTGCACTACAGTTTCTCAAAGTTCCGGCCCTCACCAGAGCCAAGGCCTTCATTTCACTGAACCTTTGCCGGAGCGATCCTCAAATATCCCAGTCAAACTGGTAGAAGACGAGTCAAACAGCTCTACGCCAGACGAAGGCCCTGCCGTTGCCGCGTGTTCACCGGCGACTTGAGATATCGAACGTCGTTTCCGCCGATCAGCGCCACCAACAATCGGCACACCAGAGCCGTCATCTCCAGCGGCAGGTTCTCGCCGGTGCCGCCCCTTGTACGGCGAATCCGAGCGGCTCGTCCACGAACAAGGCCTCGTGCAGTGCGTTGTTCCCAAGCCTCGAAACCACGGTGTCATGCCTACCGGTGCTCTTGGCCCACGCCGGCGTCTCCACACCCAATTGTTCGCACGTCCACTTGATCCGCTGGGTGTGCGCGCGGACCGTTCCGACCCGTAGTCGCCCTCGTCAGTGCGAAGCACGCATCCAGCGCCGCGTAGAGATAGATGAACTCCTCGAACTGCAACGCCTGCCGATACTGGCCCAGGAACAGGGCATGGATTGCTGATGCAAACCGCTTTGCGTCGCGCGGTTGGCCAAGATTTTTCGTCCAGAAGCGATCGGTCAGCGCCACCGCCTCCTCCAAACCCGGCCCGAGTAGGACGAAGTCCACAAAGCTTCCACGCTTGACCGTGGGTGTGTCAAGGAAACCTGCGTCAGTCGTGCTCAACCGCGTACCGAGGAAGAACGACAGGGACCACACGTGGAAATCCAGATGGTCCTCACCGGTAGCCGCGGCGTGCTCGATCACATGCGTCTTGGACAAGCCGAACACGCGAGCGCTGTACGGCCCGGTCCTCACCTCGCCGCTCATGACATCGCGCGTCTGCTGAGGCGGCGCGTATATCCAGCCGTCCTCGACCTCGTCTGCCGCGAACACGGACTCCATGATCGCCTCAACCCAAGTTGGCACTTTTCTGCTCACATCATCTTTTAACACATTGATTTAAAGAGATATTCCTCTCGACCGATTCCAACATGGCACTCCATTTTGTTGGATTCTGTCAGCTCGTCAGGCGGGTCCTCATGCGGTGGATGGCGGGTTCCACGCCCGTTGCCGAGGAGATTTCGGCACCCTCGGCGGCCGGGCGCGTGTCCTGGCGGTTGACGATCAACGTGGCGTCGGTCTGGCGCAGGCGCGTGGTGATCCGCACCCAGGTCCGCAGGACCGTCGCGGACCGATGCCCAGCCCTTGTGGATGCCCCGCGCGGCCAGCCGGGTACGGATCAGATGCACGGCGTGATAGGCCAGCACCGCGATCCGCAGGTGGGCCGCGATGCGACGGTCGCGCTGGTGCCAGATCGGGCGAAGGCCGAGTTCGGATGTCAGGCTGCGGAAGGTGGCCTCGATGTCGGTGATGCGCCAGTACGTCCGAAGGATCGTCTCGATATCCCAGTCGATGTGGCTGGTGCGCAGCCCATCGGCGCCGGCGCCCTCATCGGCCTCGTCGTAT
Source organism: Thalassobaculaceae bacterium (assembly GCA_963422445.2). GTDB lineage: Bacteria > Pseudomonadota > Alphaproteobacteria > Thalassobaculales > Thalassobaculaceae. Next base: position 3,667,346 of record OY729512.2, on the reverse strand, counting down.
AGCGGCCTGCGCTTGACGCGAACGGCAGACGCGTTGGGGCCGGTGTCCGCCGTCTCGACCGTGATCTCGTAGGGCCTGGCGACCGCGGAGAAGCGCTGCTTGAGGCGGCCGACGCTCTCCAGCACCTTGTCGTAGCGCTTGAGGCGGCCCTTGACCGGGAGGCCGCTGTGGAGCCTTTCCAGCGCCGCCTCGAAGCGGGTCCTCCTCAGGCCGAGGATCGAGGTCTCGGCCTTCTTCTTGCCCTTGCTGACGACAGAGAGCCGCGCCGCGCCGTCCTCGCTTGCGAGGCGCCAGGCACGCACCTCGTGGTGCGCGCTGGTGATCAGCAGCGCCTCGGGCCCGCCCTCGGGCGGCGGCGGTTTGCCTCCCCGGCTGACCGCGATCCAGTCGTAGCCCGGCTCGCCCAGCCACGCGATGTTCTCCTCGGTGGCGATGCCCGCGTCCATGACCACCGTGGGCTTGGGCGCCGTGCCGCCGCACACCGCCTCGAGCCTGACCAGCGCGTCCTCCAGCGTGCCCGGCTCGCTCACGGTGCCCGGCAGGATCTCGCAACTGCGCGGGAAGCCTGCACCGTCGAGCGCCAGCGCCAGCGTGATCAGCGGACAGTCGTCGCGCTTCTGCCTGGAGCGCCCGAAGCGGGGACGCTCGCCGTGCGTGTGGCCGTGATAGTGAAGGTTGGTGAGATCGTAGAAGGCGATGGTGTCGGGGATGTCGAGCAGCGAGCGCTCACGGTTGAACAGCTCCCGCTGGATGGCGGCGCGGTGGCGCCAGAGGAGGTCGCCGATGCGGTAGAGCGTCTTGCGCCGCAGTGCCTTGCGGTCGCCCTCCAGGTCGAGAAGTTCGGCGGTCGCACTGTCGCGGCGCAGCCAGCGGCTGGTCTCCCGCTCGCTGGCGGGATGGACCATCCTGGCGACGACCAGCGCGCTGGCGATGCGCCCTTCGCGGCCCTTGATGCCCAGGTCGTGGAGGATGTCGGCGAAGCCGAGATCGTCGAGGGCCTGGAGGCACAGGCGCTCGCAGCCGACCGTGCGCGGGGTCTCGTGCTCCAGGGTATCGAGGTCGACGGTGGCGATGTCGGGCTTGCGCGCCTCTTCCTGCGTCGCTTCGGTGCGGACCCCCCTGGCCCTGAGCTTGGCGACGATGTCCTCGGCTGCGGCCTGCACGTCCGGCGCGGCTTGGAGCAGCGGCGGGCGGGTGTGGAGCAGCGCAGCGGCGCGTTCGGTGACCTCCGTCCACCTCTCGCGCGGGATCGGATCGTGGGTGCCGAGATTGAGCAGCGTCCTGTGGCGCACCCTGTCGCCGACGCGCTGGAAGAGCATCAGCCTGTGGCTTCGGACGGGCTTGCCGTCCTTGTCGGTGTGGGTCTTGGTGGCCTTGATGTACATGGCGCCCGACGCGCTTTGGTCGTGGCGTGTCCAGATATGTCGGCTTTGGTGGTGGGGTCAAGGAAAATCCTTATCAATATACCATTTCCTGGCACTACAAAGAGGGTTCAAGACGGAAATCGCAAATGTCGGGGCACGCCCTTCGTCCCAACGCTATATCTAGTGTGCAAACCGGAAGAACCTGCCCAAATCAGCGCCGGACAAACACGAAAAGTGCCAACTTGGGTCAAGGTTCGCAAGCGGACGGACGCTCACCGGTCCAGCGTCAATCCGCAGGGGAATCCGAATCTCTTCGTCACTGGGCCCCTCAGACGCTCCCCCACCCGCACATCGTCGCCGCTCGACAATCCATCCCTGCATCAACTCGTTCAGCTTTCCCCTGCGGCGGGAAATTGCGACTTGCCAGACGATGCTCAGCTTGTCGGAACCACGATGGATTCGACCCCGATCTCCGCCTCGACCATGGTCGAGACAGGCGTGTAGAGATCGATTTCACTGTCCTCGGATCGCAGGGAGAGAACGAGCGAATAGCGCGCTTTCTGTCCTCGCACATCGGCCTTCGCGCGTTCCTTCCACCAGCCCCCGACCGGTTTGATGCAGATGATGTTGCGTGAGAGAAGATTGACCGCGGGTCCCGTCCATTCATCACTGTGCAACGATCCCGCGGACATCGACTGCGTGCCGAACAGCCATCTGTCACGGTCCTCATCCGTAGAAGGCCGATCCTTGATTTTCTCCCATGCCTGCTTGTTGAGCCGCTTCGCGAAATTGGCAACCGTCTCCGACGGGCGCTTCAGGTCGAAGCGCAGTCCAAAGGATTGATAGCGATACGGATCGAATGCAGCGGACGAACCGGGGTTGGGCTCGACGAAATACGACAATGTGATTTTCAGGGTGACGTCCTGTTCGCCCAGACTTTCGAGAGCCGTCCGAGGCCAGGGCAACGAATAGAAGTGGCATTCGTGCATGCCCTTTCCCCTTCGACTGTACGGTTGAATTTCCGCTTCGGAAATCATCGCCAGGTGATTTCTCGCCGAGGCCGCGGCGCGCTCGAACGTCGGCACACCGTGGCCGTAGCGCCTCAGGAGGAGGCAGGCCGCGCTCTTGGTGCCCGCCGCCGTCAAGGCATCCTTCATCGGCGGTGTCCACTCCGCGCCGTGGATCATCAAGGCCCGTATGGTCTCGGGCCAATAGTGCGGAAACTCGGCCGTCAACCGCGCGGCAAGGCGTGCAGCCTGCGCCGTGGCCGCGCTCGTCGCCCGAAACGACACCAGCGGATGCTGATCGGTGTTCGGCCCGGTCGACAATAGCGCCAGCGAATCCGCGTCGTACACATCCGTCCTCGCAGGCGAGACCACACGGTTGCCCGCTTCCATGACGATATCCGGCTTGAACGGGGCCTTGCCCTGGAGCCACAGTGTCGATGTCCGCGTGTAAGGGCTGATGTCTCCCGCCTTCGCGTAGGGTGAATAGTCCTCGAATTCCTGCTCCTGGATATTTATCAGATCGGTGTACCCGCCGACCGTTATCGCGTTCCAGGCTTGCGCGGGATCCTCGATTTCGAGCGTGCCCGCGTCCGCGATCCGCTCCATCGTGATCTCACTAGGCGCATTCCCTGCCGACACCACGAACAGTCTCGCAGGCACCCGCTCGCCAACCTCCGTCACACCGGCAGCCTCTTGGTCGATCGCTGCACTCCAGGTCGTCGGCCGCCAGCCCGTCCTGTCCTCATTGGTCACCGCCAGGCAAAACACCCTTCGACGGTCCGGACGCCCGGTTTCGGGCAATGCCACGGCCTGCTTCGTGTACGCGCCGTACAAACGCTCTTCGGTCGGATCGAATCTGTTCGGCGGCAGTATCTTCACCGACTCCAGACGGTGCCTCAGCGACAGGACCTCCACACCCGTCAGATGCGGAGTCAAGTCTCCGAACAGCGCAAGCCCCGCCATGCCCGTGCCGTGCCCCTGTGCGGAATCGGCGACCCCCCATTCGGCCCTCACCGCGGCCATATCCGATTCGGCGAGCGTCGGTTCGATCAGAATATGGGCGCGATTCACCCCTGTATCGAGAAGACAGACCGCCGGAACATCGATGCCCGGCCATTCCGTTCGTTCAGAGAGCTCCTCGCAGGCGTCCCGTTGCTCGTCACGGTCGATATCGTCCAGAAAGAAGGCCGGACTGTCGCTTGCCCTGCGCAGCTCGACAATGGAAAGGCGCGCGAACAGCATCAGCTCGATCGTTGCCCTGTCGGCCAGCACCGGCAGCACGGCATGTTCGGGAAAATACAGGCGTTGCTCGCGATCTGCCGCGCGCGCTCCGAGCTTGGCGACCAACTGATCGAGCTCGTCCTCCAACGCGCGCACGCACCACACTTCCCACCACATTTGCCGGCCTGGTGGCGGAAGTCTCGAAGCATCGTCGGTCCAGAACGTCTCAAGACGAGCAGCACGGATGGATTCGATGGGATCGACGAAGGCCTTGCGCTGCGGTTTGCCTCCCGGGGTCAGCTCGCCCTCCTGATATTCACGGAGAATCTCCGCGAATACCTCGCGCGACTCATCGGGGACATACAGCCCGACGACCCGTTTCTCGTTCGTATCGAGCCTGGCCGCCCCCGGCCTGATACCATCGTTTCTTCGTTCGACGACATCGACCCGCGATCCCCGCTTCAGCTCGACTTCGAGAAAGGCGCCCTGGGGCGGATCCAGACGAGGGTCCTCGCGCCTTGCCGCATCGAACGCCCGATAGGATGCGTCAAGTTCGCCGCGCAGTTTCTCGCCATGCTCCTCGCGGCTGCGCGGTGTTCCCGCTTCGATCTGATTGGAAGCAGCCGATGTAAACGGCGCGGCCTGCAGCCTCCGCGACAAGTCAATGTGCGGAAGATCGTAAGGGGAGGCCACGACTCAGGCCGAACCTTGCGCGCCCGTGAAGGCCTCGCGCATCTCCCGGCGTTCATCGAGAGCGCCGACAACGTCCATTGTCGTCAGGCGGTCCCGCTCATCGAGTATCGCGGTCTTTACGGCCTTCTCGGCCGCCCGCGAAAGCTCGGACTGGCTCAGGCCACGCCCCGCATCCACGATCCGTTTCCAGGCCAGATTCGGATACTTCATCGGTCGGAGACAAGCCTTGATGATCCGGCGGGTCTCGTCGTCGTTCGGCATCTCGAACGGAAGGACGAGATCGAACCGTCGCAGCAGTGCGCGATCGAGTAGATCGGGGTGGTTGGTCGCGCAAACGATCAAGCTGTCCGTCGCGTTCGGCTCTTCCATGAATTGCAGGAACGAGTTCAGGACCCTGCGCATCTCGGCGACGTCGTTGGACGCGCTGCGATGACCGCCGACGGCGTCGAATTCGTCGAAGAGATAGGCCCCGCGGCGTTTTGCCGTTTCATCGAATGCGAGACGCAACTTGGCAGCCGTCTCCCCCATGAACCGTGTGATCAGCGCCTCCAGGCGAATGACGAACAACGGCAGTTTCAGGGCACCGGCGAGCGCTTCGGCGGTCATGGTTTTCCCCGATCCCGGCGGCCCGACAAACAGGATCCGCCGGCTCGGCGTCTTCCCGTGCTCTCGAAGCCAATCCCTGCGCGCCTGTTCGCGGATCAGATCGTCGAGCTGACCTCGCAACGTGGTGTTCAGCACGGCGTCATCAAGACGGTGCGAGGGGTTGCGCAGCTCTATAAGCTCGGCGAGGTCACCGCGTGGCCTTGCGAACGGGACAGCAACGGTCTGCCCTCCACCGGAATGAGTGCGCGCCTTCTCCACGGCCTCCCGAAGCGCTTCCGCCAAGCTACGATGTCCTTGGCGCGCCTCGGCCGCCGCGACCTGGAGCGCGATGGTGAAGAACTGCTCTTCATCGCCCGCGGCCCGGCTACGCAACATGGCAAGTATTTGCTTCGTACTGGACACGCTCGACCGCAAACCCCCTGTCTCTGAATCGTCCCTGGGAACAGGGTACCGGCTACCGCATGGGGCGACAATGCGGGTTTCCGTACCGCGCGACACTACAGCCCCAGATCCCGATCCACGCTTTTCGGCGCCCAGGTCCGTTCCATTTCCCGCTCCAGCGAGCGGTCCCGCTCCCGCGATACCGACGCGCCGCTCTCGTGTCCGGCGCTCCGGCCCGCCTCCAATCCGGCATCTTGCCCCTTCGCGCGGCCCGGCTCAACCGCTTCGAGCGCGGCGATGCGCTCGCCGGTAGCGGCTTCGATCTGCTCCTTCAGCGCGGCCCGGTCGTCGGTGACGAGCTCGGCTTTGTCCCGCGCGCGGGAGATCTCGACGTAGAACAACTTCTGCGTGGTTCTATTGATGATTTCCACTAACCTATTGATATTGATTGTATAATATCACGTATCACAAATACATCCTGCATTGTCGTAAGCATTCTGAAAGCGGATCCGATCCAACTCAGGCGTATCTCTGACCGTCCCTGTCGGCACTTCCTCCTGCACCCCGATTCCAGAGCCATCGCGCCGGGAGGACGTCCGGGCGTCCACGATGCCGGCCCCGGCGGTCGCGGCCCAACGCGCCGAGCCCGATCCCGGACAGCGCAGGCGCCGGCCAAGCGCCGTCTCGGGCGCCTCAGTCTCCGGCCGGCACCAGAGCCACGCTCAGCCGCGTGCCGGTCGCTTCGGCGTAGCGGCGCAGCGTGGCGAAGGACGGCGACACCCGGCCGCCTTCCAGCCGCGCGACCGCGGACTGGGTCGTGCCGAGCCGCCGGGCAAGCTCCGCCTGCGTCAGCTTCGCCGCCGTGCGGGCGCGCACCAGCGCCTCGACCAGCGCATACTCCTCGTCGACTCGCGCGTATTCCTCCCGAAACTCGGGGGCCTCCATGAAGCGTTCCTTCAGGTCCTTCAGCTTCGTCATGTCGTCACCTGTTTCATGCGTTCCCGGGCGGTCGCGAGCGCGCCGCGCGGCGTCTTGCGCGACTTCTTCGCGAAGACGTGCAGGACTACCACCCGCCGTCCGGCCGCCGTCACGTAGATCCCCCGGGCGATGCCCCCTTCGGCCCTGACCCGCAGTTCCCGGAGCTTGCCGTCGAGATGCCTGACATGCGGTGCGCGAAGCACCTCCAGGCCGACATTCTCCACCGTCTCCAGCAGCCGGATCAGCCGGGCGCGCAACGCCGTCGGCAGGGCCTCGACTTCGGCATCGACGGCCGAGACGGTTTCGACCGTCCATCCATGCCCGTCATATAGCGCATCCGCTATAGACCTTCAAGCGCCGGGCCGGCTTGCGAAGCTGCGCCGCCGTCCGGCCGACGGCGCGGCCTCCGATCGCATCGCGGGGGCCGGGCACGGGCGCCGTCGTTCTGGCGGCGGCGGGAACCTGTCCCCTGCCTGCCGCCACGACATCTCCCTGCCGCTGTCGCCGGCCGATGCATCCCGGGCCGACGAGAGGAAAGGTCCGGCCGTGAGCGGGGCGGCGGTCGGCACTCGGGAGAGAGGCGCCGCCGCCGTTCCCTGACACCGGCACCATGACGACAGCGATGGCGAGGCCCGGCAACACGGCGTCCACGTTCCTGATCCACCTCTTCGGCGGCGGCCTCGAAGACGAGCGCTACGTCGTCGAGACGTTCACCGCCATGGCGGACGGCGACATCCGCCCGGTCCGGCCCGAGGCGGCGAAGGAGAACGTCCGGGGCAAGGCGAAGCGCGTCACCCCACCCTGAAGGAGGAGCTTCTTGCAAAATTGCCGGCCCGACCGGTTTTTTGCCTTCTCGAGGCTGATTTTGTTGTCGAGGGCCTGGGTTTCGGGGCCACCTCGTGGTATGTTGTGTTTCCACAACAACAAGATACCGAGGAGGTGACCCCGATGACCCTTGGCTCGACCCTATCCGATCTCTGGCACCGATTTCAAGGAGAACTTTTCCCTGCGTTGGCCGAGGCGGTCGGTCCTCTCCTCGAGACGCACAAGCGTTTCGTGACAGCTCTCGATCTCGTCAAGGTGGAGGGCTTCGTCGATGGGATGTGGACCGGTCCGGGTCGGCCCCGGGAGGATCGCCAGGCGCTGGCCCGTGGCTTCATCGCCAAGGCGGTGTGGGGTCTGCCGACGACCCGCCACCTGATCGACAGGCTCAAGGTGGACCCGACGTTGCGCCGGCTGTGCGGCTGGTCGCGTGTCTCGGAGATCCCGAGTGAAGAGACGTTTTCGCGGGCGTTTGCCGAATTTTCGCAGTCCCGTCTTCCGGAGAGGATGCACGCGGCTCTGGTCGCAGAGACACTGGGCGACACGCTCATCGGCCACGTGTCGAGGGACTCGACGGCCATCGAGGCCCGGGAGACGCCGGTCCCGAAGCCGAAGGCCGGGACGCCGAACCGCAAGCGCGGCCGGCCCCGCAAGGGCGCGGAGAGGACGAAGGAGCCTGGGCGTCTCGAACGGCAAGCGAACGGGATGGATCTCGATGAGATGCTTGACGCGCTGCCGAAGGTCTGTGATCACGGGGCAAAGAAGAATGCCAAGGGGGTCCTGGAGGCTTGGCGCGGTTACAAGCTGCATATCGACACAGCAGACTGCGGGGTGCCGCTGAGTACCGTCCTCACCTCGGCATCCGTCCATGACAGCCAGGTCGCGATCCCGCTGGCGATGATGACCGCCGGGCGTGTGACCAATCTCTACGATCTCATGGACGCGGCCTATGATGCCAGGGAGATCTACCAGATGAGCGAACGGCTTGGCCATGTGCCGATCATCGATGTCAATCCGCGCCGGGACAAGGACCTCAAGGAGGAGCGAGACCGGGAGGCTCGGGCCCGGCGTGCAATAGGCCATGTCGATCCCGAGACCGTGCGGTTCCGGATCCGGTCCGGTGTCGAGAGGACCAACGCCCGCCTCAAGGATGAGTTTGGCGGGCGCCATGTCCGCGTCCGTGGATATTCCAAGGTCGCCTGCCATCTCATGTTCGGCATCCTGGCCCTGGCGGCTGACCAGTTGATACGTCTCGCCGTCCCATAGCGCGGCTCCGACGACGCATGCCGACCCTTCGCGGCCCTCTCGAAGAGAGTGGCCCGGAGAGGCGTGTCCCGATGTCCACAAAGGTCCCTGTTTGTTCTCATCATCTCTGATGAGACACAGCGAATCCATGGATTCCGACCTCCAGGTGCAGAGGTGACCGGAAGCAACCGACCGATCCGGGCTCACCGGACCCTGGGGACAGGAATTTTGCAAGAGGTTCGGAGGTCAGAAGATGCGCCCCGCGCGCACCGAGATCATCGTCTGCACGGGCCTGCGCACCCGCGGCGGCCAGCAGCTGTGGGGCTCGGTCGCCGCGGGCCTGTTCTGCGACCGCAGGCAGAGGGGCTGAGCGGCCTTCTCCCGGGACGCCCGGCCGGCCCCGTGCCGGCCGGGCGTCCTCCGTCCGATTTCGACTTTGGCAGGGAGGATGCGATGGCCTATCGAGACCCGGAAGTCGGCCGAGCAAAAGACCGCGAACGGTTCCGCAAGCGCACCGCCGAACGCCTCGCCCAAGGCCTGTGCCCGCGATGCGGCAAGCGGCCGCCGGCGCCCGAGAGCAGCGTGTGCGAGCCCTGTGGCGAGAAGCGGAACAGGGCCGGGCGCACCCGCGACGCCAGGCTCCGGGCCGCCGGCAAGCCGCGGAGAAACCTGGAGAAAGCCCGCGCCTCCGAGCGCCGCCGCTATCGCCGGCAAGTCGATGAGCGGCGGGCGGCCGGCATCTGCACCCGGTGCGGACAAGCGCCCGCCGCGCCGGAGCGCGCGATCTGCGAAAGCTGCGCCGAGAGGAGCATCCGTGTTTGCAGTCAACCCGGACTCGGGGGTTGAAGGCGGTCTACCGGTATTTCATCCAGCGACGTTCACTGATTTCTCCACAGGCCCGACAATCATGCAGTGATCGGAGTGGGAGCGGACGGCGCCCATTCGCGGTCCTCGCGCACGAGCACGTTGGCGAGGATGATGAGCTTGCGCATGACGGCCACCACCGCAACCTTGTGCGGCTTGCCCTCTTCGGTCAGGCGCTGGTAGAGCTGCTTCATCTCGACGTTGTACATGCTGGCTGTCATCGCGGCCATGAAGAGGACGTTTCGAGGCACGGCTCGGCCACCCTTGCAGTATCGCTTCCCGACCCTCTTTCCACTGTCGTCCGGGAAGGGAGCGACACCCACCAGGGATGCGGCCTGGCGGCGACCGAGGGTGCCGAGCTCCGGCATCTCGGCACAGAGCACGGCGGCGGTGACGGGGCCGATGCCGGGTATCGAGCGCAGAATGCGGTCGCGCCGAGCATGCTCGGGATCGTCGACGATGACGACGCGGGTCGCGGCCTCGAGTCGGCTGATCTCTCGATTGATGTCGTCGACCAACTGCTTGAACGCAGCGACGGTTTCCGGCGTCTCGTATTCCTTGATGGAGTTGGAGAGCGCGGTCTTGGTCTTGACCAACTGTGCACGCGCCCGGGCGCGGTCGCCGAGCCGGACGTGAGCGCCGCTGCGTGGCGGCGTCGCATCCGGGTCCATCGCCTGGCCAAGGCGTGCCAGCATGGCCGCATCGATGGGGTCGGTCTTCGCCAGTTGGCCGAGGGTCTGGGCGAAACGCCGAGCCTGTAGCGGGCTGACCACGGCGACGCGGAAGCCTGCATCGTCGAGGCTGATGGGCACCGGCCTGTGATAGCGCCCCGTGGCTTCGACGACGAGATCGACCTTCGCCTTGTGCAGCATCTTGCGAAGGCCGCGGCGGCCGCCGGCGTCGTTCTGGAACTGCCGCGCCTCGCCCGAAGGGGCGATGTGGACGTCGAGAGTGGCCTTGCTGACATCGATTCCGGCGACTACCTTTTCTTGGTTCATGTCCCGTGACTCCTGTCCTTGCAACTCAATCCGGGTCTCACACCCACGCATCCGTTCAGGACGCACGGAACGAACAAGGGATGAGCCGACCAAGCTCCGCTGCGGATCCGTGTCCTTGGCGCGTAGACGGTCCGACTCCTCCCAGCGGGGAAAGCGGCCGCTTTCCCCGCACTGCTTTTCCATCTAACGACGGAGCCGCAGCAGTCCCAAACCGTACTCAGTGACTGGGCCATGGCATGGCGTTGGTCGCCGAAGAGCGGCGGTTTTCCACAAAATTCGCGGCCACAACAACTGTGGATAACCTTTTGTTCAAAGGGGCTAAAGCGGGTCATACAAGGCGTGAGGCCGAGCGCGCGCGGTATGCACAGGCTATGGCCGCCGGAAAGCTCTACGCAGGCCGCGACCCCGGCGCCAAGCGCAAGAGCGCCCGCGCCGCCGGCAGGAAGCGCCAGCGGGTCCGCCACGATGCCGGCCTGTGCACCCGATGCGGCCGCCGACCTCCCGTCAAGGGCGGCAGCAGCTGCGGGCCATGCCGCAAGACGCGCCAGGCTGCCGAGCGGCAACGCTACGCCGAACGCCTGGCGGCGGGGCTCTGCGGCCGCTGCGGCGGGCCGACCACGGACGGCGGTTCGATGTGCGCCCCCTGCGGCGTGCTCGAAGCCGAGCGCGGTTCGCCGGATCGCAAGAACGCGGCTGCCCGCCGGAGGTACGCCGCACGGCGGGCCAGGGGCGCGTGTACGGATTGCGGAGCCGCTTCGCAGGGGGCGGCGAGGTGCGAACCGTGTGCGCGCCGGTCCTACGAACGCTCGGACCATTTCCGCGGCATCCCGGTCTGGGAGCCCAGCTACATCGTGATCGAGCTCGAGACGGGCACAAGCCACGGCCCGTTCGATTGCGAGGCCGACGTGGCGCTCTGCCTGGCGTTCGCGAAGCTGAGCCGGGACGAGGTGGAGATCGTCGGTGACGTCAGTCCCATGGCGCGGCTGACGGCCTGGGAGTGACCGGCCGCATCGGCGGCGCCATCGAACCGGCCACCCTGCCGGCGCGCCCATACGACCGGCCCGGCGATCGCCGCCGGAGTCACGGCGGCGGCCAGCACCGGAGCACCCCACGCCGGCCCCTGAGCGTCTCCTCCGTCTCCGATCCTCGCTCCCCGGGAAGTCCGCCGCGGGTCCGGCGTCGTGCCCCTGCCCGTGAGCCGGGCGCCCCGGAGGCGGAGAAGAGCCTGCGCCGGGCGAACAGCCCGGAAAGCGGGAGGGAGGCGGTCTTCCTCGCCGGCGCCGGGCCAGCACGAAGGAGACCGGAACCATGTTCGATCCCGACATCCACCTCGACCTCCCCACCGCCGGCGAACTGCTCGCCGAGATCGGCATCGACCCCCAAGCCGTCCGCGAAGTCATCGAGGACGACCGTGCGATGCGCTGTCCCGACCGGGACACGGTGTCGCGCGCGGCGGCGCCGGCGAGGCCTTTCGGCACAGTCCCGGCGCGCCGGCTGGCGGAATGAGAGTTGGAAGAGGGCTTGAGGAAGATGAACGGGGAAGGGGTCGAGAGAGCCTGAACCCGTTCGCCCAACCCAACGTCAGCAACCAGGATCGACAGGAGACAAGACCATGGCTTTCGGACTGAACCGCGCGGAACTGATCGGACGCTTGGGCGCCGACGCCGTCATCAACCACCTTGCCAGCGGCGGGCGCGTGGCGAACCTGAGCATCGCCACCGACGAGAGCTACATCGACAAGAATGCCGGCGGCGAGCGGATCGACAAGACCGAGTGGCACCGCGTCGTCACCTTCCAGGACGGGCTGATCGACATGTTCGAGCGGCACGCGAAGAAGGGCAGGCTGGTTTACGTCGCGGGCAAGCTGCAGACCCGCAAGTGGCGCAAGGAGGGCGAGGACTCGGACCGCTTCTCGACCGAGATCCTGCTGGTGCCCGGCGGGCGCGTACAATTCCTCGACCGCCCGAACGGCAACGGTGCGGCGGCGGAGCCGACGATGGCGCCCGCCAACGGCGAGGTCGCGCAGACCGCCGAGGCCCCGGCCGCGGCGGCGGATATCGACGACGACCTGCCGTTCTGACCGCCCACTCCCTTTCCTCCCCGAACTCGGGCCGGCGCTCCGCGCGTCGGCCTTTTTCTTTGCAGCCGGCTTCGAGTCCGCGCCCCGCTCGGCGTCGCGCCCGAGCTGCGCACGGGCCGGCGTAGCCGCCATCGTCATTGTGCCCGAGCTGGGCGGCTTCAACGACGACTTGATCACGCGCGGATCGGAAGCGCTCGCCGCCCGATTCGTTCACCTGTTCCGCGCCGCGCCGGTTCCGGCGCGGGAGCGCGAGCGAAGCAAAAGCATAGGCGAGTGAGTCGGAGGGAAAGAGAGCATGGCGCGGATCGTCAATCTCAGGCGGGAGCCCGCCCTGCGGGCAGCGCTGGACGGCAGGCCGGAGCACGGCGATGTCGTCCGCATCGACCGTCGCACCCGCTGGGGCAATACCTTCAGGATCGGTCCGGACGGAGCGCGCGAGCAGGCGATCGCGCGCTACCGCGCCGACCTGTGGCGGCGCATTCGATCCGGCGAGATCGCGCTCGCCGATCTCGCTTCGCTCCACGGCAAGCGGCTCGCCTGCTGGTGCGCGCCGCTCCCCTGCCACGGCGAGGCGCTCGCGCGCGCCGCCGCCTGGGCGGCCGCGGTCCTCGCGGCCCGGAGCGGAGCGTGAAGCAAAGAGGGGCGAACGCAGACGACGGACAGAGATGTCCGCGGGCGCCGGCAACACGCAAGGAGCACCGCACCATGGATCGCGTGACGTTCAGGCGCATCGACCCGCACGAGGCGCGGATCTACGACCACGACGGCGAGTATGTCGGCGACATCTACCGCCAGCGCGACATCCTGAACCCGGCGGCGTCGTACTTCGTTATCCACCTCAGCGAAGATTCCCGCGGTCCCCTCCGCGTCCACGAGCGCGGCCGCATCCGCGAGGTCGCCGAGCGACTCCTCGAGACGCATCCCCTGTGGTGACGGTGACGAGCGTGGAAACGCAATGCGCGGCGGCCGTGCGACCGGCACCGGCACGGTCCGCGCCTCGATTCCGAACGCCGTGCCGTGCGGAACCGCCATGAGACCGTGTGGGTGGAGAGAACAACGCCACCCGCCGTGACTGCCCATTGTCCCACGCGGCTTCCCTCCGCCAACCCGCTGCGCGGGTCCTCCACTGCGCTGCGCTCCGTTCCGGCCGGGACTCGCAATGCCACGCCGCGCAAGCGCGGCTAGCGCCGGCGAGGCGCGTGAAACAAAGGTCAGTCACCACGGGGAACGGCCCCGGGGCGGAACCAGAAAGTTCCAAGCGCATCATCTCAATGGAGAACCTCATGTACGACATCGACAGCACCGACACCTACATCAGCGACACCACCGCGGAGGTCCACGGGCAGTCCCCGACCGCCACCGCCTGCGAGCAGGCGGCCCTCTACGGCGCCACCCCCGAGCGCGGAGAGTTCGACAGCCGCGACGTCTGGGACCGCGACGAGGCGCTCGAAGCGCTGAACGAGGCGATCCGCGTCATCGTCACCGGCGTTGCCATCGACGGCACCCAGCTCGCCGACGAGCGCGAGCCCTTGCTCTGGGGCTTCGCCAACATGCTCCACGCACAGACACAGCGCCTCGACCGCGCCGTCGACCGCATCGCGCCCGAGATGAAGGAACTCGCCCGCGCGCAGGACGGCAGCGAGGTCAAGGCCCGCGAGCTCGAACTCGTCACCGACCGGGCGCAGAACCTCGGCCGCCGTCATCGCACGCCTCGACAGGGCCCGCGCCAAGTATGCGGACATGGTACTCGTGCATGGCGGCGGACCCGGCGTCGAGCGCATCGCGGCAAGCTGGGCCGAGCGCAACGCGGTCCACCAGATCGTCTGCAAGCCCGACTGGAACAAGCACGGACGGGCCGCACCGTTCCGCCGCAACGACGAGCTGCTGAACCTCCTGCCCAAGGGCGTCATCGCCTTCCCCGGCAGCGGCATCACCGACAACCTCGTCGACAAGGCCCGCAAGCTCGGCATCCCGGTTCAGCGCGTCAGCCTCGCCGCCTGACGACAATGCACCCCACGGGCCGCGTCGCTCATCCGGCGGCGCGGCCCTGTTCCGCTTCCGCATCACCAGCCGTTGCGGCGCCACGGGCAGCGCCGCATCGGCGACCGCGCACTACCCGTCGTACCTCGCCTTGCACCAGTGTTCGCACCGGCGCGGACACTGCCGCGGAGACCCGGCGTGCAACGCGCCCCGCATCTCTCTCCGCACCGCCGCCCGCTCAAGCGCCGCGGCGGCTCCCCCGCGCGTCCTGCGCCGGCGTCGATTCCCCCATCGCCTTTCAGCACGTTTTCCAGTTCCTTACCGCATGGCGCGGGCTTGAATTTTCACACCGGAACGCAGGTCCCCTGCGAGGTGCTCCAGGCGCGCGCCTGTCGTGCAGTCCCCTGCGCATTCAGCGACACCGGGCGTCAGGCGCGTCGCGGATCGAGCGCATGCATTTTGAGTGCCGCTTGAATGCCGCGGATTATCGCACTGCCGCGCAGCCCTGTCGGCGCATGCCGGGCCGAGCAGTCAGATTGAGTGCTCCCGGTTGCCGGGCGTGCGACGGTGTATTACGCTGTAAATGTCGCCGAAACACGGTTCGAACACACACCGCCGAGGCCGATAACCGGGTCGCGGCCGTGCCTGCCGAGGCGCCTGGCGACAGCCTTGGCGGGGAGCTCGCGTCGGGTCCCGACGATCTTGTGATGTGTCCCGGTTTCGACAGGATCCGGGACGCTGACATGCTGTTTCCGGGCAGGGATTGGACGAAACCGGCCCGCGAACCGACCTGGAGAAGGCAGAAAGGATGGCGCGAAGCGATCGCAAGAAGCCCGCAACCGGAAAGCAACCAACTGAAATCCAGAGCGATGCCCGCCGGCCGCGCTCGATCCGGTTCTCCGATTCCGAATGGAACCTGATCGAAGGGGCCGCCGCGCGGCACGGCATTGCGGCCGGCGAACTCGTCCGCGCGGGCGCGCTCGCCCTCGCCGAGGACCGGCTCGGCGAGTCTCCCCCGGCCACCTTGTCGCCGGGACATCTCGCACTCATCGAGGCCACCTGGCGCGCCGTCTACGTGCTGGCCACCCTGAACCGGGAGCAAATGCTCGACGCGCGGCGGGGGAACGAGCTCGACGACATCGTCGCGGCGGCGCATCGCCTGATGGCGGAAACGATGGAGGAAGGCCCGGTGTGAGCGAGTCCGACGGTGAATTTTCGGGAGCGGTTCGGCATAAACTGCCCTCGGAATCGCCTGCCCGCGGAACTGACCCGGCAAGAACGTTGAGAGCCCCCCCCCCCCCCCCCCCGCGACATCGCCGTACGCCGCGCGATCCGGGAGCCTATCGAGTTCGGCGGCGCGTGCCCTGTTCGAGGCCAGACGGACCGGGCTGGCCAAGCTCCTGTTCGCGATCCTGCGTCCGCGCGACGCAAGAGCGGCATCGGTGAGTGCCGACAACATCCGGATGATCTTCGGCTCCCGGTCCGCCGACATACCCCTGGGCGATGTGGAAACGGTCGATGTAGGGGACGGCCGCCGCTGGTCCGGCATACGGATCGGCCATGCTGCGGGCGCCTCCTGTGTTTCGGGCCTGCCTCGAACGGCCGCCATCGCTCTGGCCGACGCGCTCGAAATAGCGAGGCGCGATTGGTGGCGCCGCGCCCTCTCCGCGCGGACCGGCGCGCTCCGTGCAGCCCGCGACCGCTTGGGCGAGCTTGCCGATCCACCCAGATACCTCACCGCCGACGCGCTTCGCGACCTTGAGGCCGAGGCGCAAACGGTTGCCGGCGGGTTCGTTGCGCGGTGGCCGGAAGCGCTGTCGGATGCCCCGGAAATCCGGATGCTGCGGGACGTCCTTGCGTTTCTGGAAGCGCCCGGCGAAGCCCGAGCCAAGGCCAACGAGGCGTTCGTCGCGAACGAACTGGTCCGCTCGCGCGAACTCTTCGACCGGATCGAGGCCCGGCCGCTCACGGAAGAGCAGCGCAGGGCGGTCGTCATCGACGACCGCCGCAATCTCGTGGTCGCCGCGGCCGGCAGCGGCAAGACCTCGGCCATCGTGGCCAAGGCGGGGTGGCTCGTGCGAAAGAGGTACCGCAAGCCGTCCGAACTGCTGCTGCTCGCCTTCGCGCGCGATGCCCGCAGGGAGATGGAAGGGCGGATGGACACGCGCCTCGGCGCCGCAATCGCGGGCGACGTGACGGTGCGCACCTTCCACGGTCTCGGCATGGCGATCATCGGCGAAGCCGAGGAGAAGCGCCCGGCGCTCGCCGCGACGGCGGAGAACGACCGGACGCTGTTCGATCTGCTGAAGGGGATCGTCGCCGATTTGCGCGCCGACTCCGAACTCTCGGCGATCCTGCTGGAATGGTTCCAGGACCGGTTCGCACCCTACAGGAGCGAGCACGAGTTCAGAAACTGGGGCGAGTACCACGACTACATCCGCAAGTTCGACATCCGCTCGCTGAGGGGCGAAACCGTCCGCAGCTTCGAGGAATGCGAGATCGCGAACTTCCTCTACCTTCACGGCGTCGCCTACGAGTACGAAGCCCCCTATGAGCACGACCTGGCGACCTCGGAAAAGCGCCAGTACAAGCCCGATTTCCATCTTCCCGAGCACGGCATCTATATCGAGCACTTCGGGATCGACGCCGCAGGGAACACGGCGTCTTTCGTCGACCGGGAGCAGTATCGGCAGGACATGGACTGGAAGCGCGGCGTCCATGCCGAACACGGCACGATCCTTGTCGAAACCTTCAGCCACGAACAGGCCGACGGCAGGTTGCTCCGCAACCTGGCGGAGAAGCTGGCGGCCCGCGATGTGCCCCTTTCGCCGATCCCGCGCGAGGAAGTGTTTGCCGTTCTCGAGCAACAAGGCCGCATCGATCCGTTCATGCGGCTGGTGGCGACCTTACTGCAGCACTTCAAGGGTAGCCGATTGTCTTTCTCCGACATCGCGGAACGCGCCAATGCACATCGGGACAGGGAGCGGGCTCAAGCGTTCGTTGCAGTGTTCCGGCCGATCTTCGAGCGCTACCAGGACGCGCTTGCCCGCGCAGGCGAGATCGACTTCCACGACATGATCCAGCGGGCGACCGATCTCGTGGAGACCGGGCGTTACCGCAGCCCGTTCGGATACATCCTGGTCGACGAGTTCCAGGACATTTCGTCGTCCCGCGCGGGGCTACTGAAGGCATTGCTCGACAGCTCGCCGGGGGCCCAGCTGTTCGCGGTCGGCGACGACTGGCAGGCGATCTACCGGTTCGGCGGCTCGGATATTTCGGTAATGCGGGATTTCGGGGATCATTTCGGCGCGTTCGAACGCGTCGATCTTGCCACCACGTTCCGCTGCTCCGACCGCATCGCGACTGTCGCCACGGACTTCGTGCTGCGCAACCCGGCGCAAATCCGAAAGACGGTCCGCACAACGCGGAAGGCCGACAGGCCTGCGGTATACGTCGGGCTCCCCGGCGAGCAGGATCTCTCGCTTCTGAAGGAGGCGTTCGACCGGATCGCGGAGGATGCCCGCCGGCACGACGGCACATCGGAGGTGCTGCTGCTGGGCCGCTACCGGCATCTGCGGCCCCGCAACCTGGACGCGCTGCCCAAACAGTATCCGGGCCTTCGCTTCACCTGGATGACCGTGCACCGCTCGAAGGGTCTCGAGGCCGACTATGCGGTGTTCCTTGGTCTGTGTTCGGGAAAGCACGGGTTTCCCATCGCGATCGCCGACGATCCGCTGCTCGATCTGGTGCTGGCGGCGCCCGAAGCGCATCCGAACGCCGAGGAGCGGCGCCTGCTCTATGTCGCCATCACGCGGGCGAGACGTCAGGTCTTCCTGTTTGCCGACGGCGGCCCGCCGTCGGAATTCGTGACGGAGTTGATCGACGGTGGATACGACATCGAGGTATTCGGCCGTCCGCCGAAGGGCGACGTATCCTGTCCGCGATGCACCGGCGGCCGGCTGGAGCGCCGCGAGAACGCCCGCGACGGAGGTGTCTTCTACGGCTGCTCGAACTTTCCGCTCTGCGAGCACACCGCGCGTGCCTGCCCCCGCTGCGGGAACGGCCTTCCAGTCAGGTCCGGCGAGGCCTACCGCTGCCGCGACTGCGGCGGGGCAATCGAGGCCTGTCCGGTCTGCGACGGCTGGCTGAACGCCAGGATGGGCAAGTTCGGCCGCTTCCTCGGCTGCTCGAATTTCCCGGACTGTGGCTACACGAGAAGCCTGCAGCAGCCGCGAAAGAGAACCGCTTCTGCATCGAACGCATCGTCAAGCCCCCGGAAACCGAAACGGCGCTGATGGCGAGGCGATGACGTTCGACAAGATGCGAATGTGCATGAAGCGAGGCGCGAACGACCTGCGCTCAGAGGCCGAGATCCATCTCGATACGCTTCTCGCGGGCGGGCGGTTCGGGCTCGGGTACCCTGTCCCGTGACAGGGCTGGCTCGATTTCCCTGTCCGGTGAGGGTGGCGTGGACGCCTCCGGACTCGGCCGTTCGAGGCCGGGCGAAGTCTTCCCCTCCTTTTCGTGTTCGCGTTCCGTCTGGACGCTCTCGCCGATGCCTTCGAGGGCCGAGATGCGCTCGCCGGTCACCGCTTCCAGACGCTCCCTGAGCGCCTGCGCGTCGTCGGTGACGAGCTCTGCCCGGTCGCGGGCGCGGGAGATCTCGACATAGAACGCCTTGGCCGTGGTCAGTTGCGGGTGGTTCGCCTCCATCGCGGCGATCATGTTGTCGACCGTGCGCCCTTGAAATGCATGAACGGTCGAGGCCCAGGCATGGTCGAGATGGCGCAGTTGCGGGTCGCCCGGAGTGAGGGTGAGCTTCCGGCCCTCCTCCAGCAGGAACGTCACCCGCCCGTTGCGGACGCCCAGGACCTCCGTCGTGCCGCTGTTGACCAGCCCGAGCCCCTTGTCGTTGCGGGGCCAGCGGATGCGGTCGCCGGCGCGAAGCTCGACGGTCTCGGTCCGGTAGACCTCGGTTCCGCCCCTGCGACCGCCGATTTCCGACGGCTTCCAGGCGACGGTCGCGCCGTCCGGGCCTTCGAGATGCACGATCCCGTTCTCGTGATCGACGCTCTCGACGCGCCGCTCGTCGCCCTTCTCGACGCCGAGACGCTTGTAGGGACGGTGGAAGGCGACGACATCGCCAAGGGCGTAGTTGGAGGCAAGCGCCTTCTCCGCCCTGGTGTATCCCTTGGAGACCAGCCGCTGCGTCTGCATCGCCGGACCGGCGATGCGGCCCTCGCGGGCGAGGCGCTCGCGGATATGGGCGTTGATCCCCTCGCGCAGCTCGTGGCTCGGGGCCATGATGCCGGTTCTCTCGCGCTCCTCCGACGAGAGTTTCAGCCAGCGCGCCGCCACCGCACCCGAGATATTGTCGGGCTTCATTTCCGCGACATTGGAGCCGAGTTTCTCGAACGCCCTGCCGATCTCGCCCGCGAGGCTCGCCTCGACGGCGGCCTTCAGGTCCGGATCGCGCTGGCGCATGATCTCGTCCATGACGGCCGTCTTCATGCCCGCCTGCTGCAACTGCGCGAAGGGTTTGCCGGCATCGACGGCATCTGGCTGCTTCGCATCTCCGACCAGGACCAGCTTCAGAATGCGTAGCTCGCCAGCGATCCGGAGCAGGTCGCGGGCCTGGACGGTCGAGGCCAGGGAGCCCTCGTCGACCACCAGGATCGTCTTTGCAAACGCCGCGCGCATCTCCCGCGCGCCCTTCTTCGTCAGGCGGCCTTCGGCGACGCCGGCATTTCTCGCGATGAACCGCTGAAGCGTTTTGCTCTCGATCCCCGATTCCGCCGCCAGCGTCCGCACCGCCGAAGCCGACGGCGCGAGCCCGACCATGCGCCAGCCTTTCTTCTCGGCGAGCGCCCGGGCGCGGTTCAGCATTCGCGCCTTGCCGGTGCCCGCGTAACCCTGCGCCCCGATGGTGCGGTCCTTCTCGGACAGGATAAGCTTCACCGCCTGTTGCTGTCCGGCCGTGAGCGGTCCCTTGCGCAGATGCCGGTCCACCGTCCAGCCGCGCATCGGCGCCTTGCCTCGGCCTTCGCCGCTTCGCATCAGCGCGACGGTCTCGCGTTCGTCGGCCACCGCCTTGTCCGTGGTGAGCCCGCCGCCGCCAGCCTGCCCCGGACCCGATCCGGGGAACGCCGGCGCATCGTGCAGCCGGCCCTCGCACATGAGGCCGGCGACGGCCCGCTCTATCTCGCCGATGGACGCCGAGCCGGGACTGTACGCGAGCGCAGAGGCGAGCAGGTCGGTTCTGGCGAACACCGCGTCGCGCTCTGAAAGATGGGCCAGCGCCCAGTCAACCGCTTCGCGCGCAGGATGGGATCGGGCGGCGTGCTCGAATAGATCGGCCTGAAGTGGCACAGCGGGCGGTCCGTCCTTGCCGGTCGCCCCGAGGCTGTTGCGCTCCCTGCCGCCCCCGTCAATGCCACGTTCCATTGCAGAGGCGGCCAGCGCGTTTACGTCGAAGCCGAGGTCGGCGGCCTGCCGGCCCCAGGTCTCGCGCAGCTCCTCCTGGTCGACATCGCGTTTGGCCACGCGCGTCATCAGCGCTGCGCGCCGGGCCAAGTGCTGGTTCTCCGCGGTTGAGCCGAGGCCCCGGCCCTCCATCGCCGCCTCGATTTCGGCCCGCCGTGTCGAGAACGCATCTATGATGTGTCGCGACACGCCCGCGATCTCGAAGCGCCCGTCGGCATGGGTGCGCTCGATGCCGTAGAGCGCGCCCAGCAGCATCTTGGAGGCGTAGAGGCTCTCGTTGGCCATGGTGCGCCACTTGCCGTCTTTACCGAGCAGCATGTTGGCGATCACCGAATGGGTGTGCAGCGCCGGATCAAGGTTCCGGGAGGTCTCGTGCCTGAACCTGGCGATCACCGTCTTCTGGTCCCCGGCTCGGACCGTCCGGCCGGTCGCCCGATCCTGGACCCGGGTCTCGGCGGCGTTCCGCTCGAACCAACCGAGCGCGCGCATCACCGCCCGGTCATGGGCCTCGACGATGCGCGCGTCGCCGCCGACGAGCGTGGCCAGCGAGACCGACTTGGGCGCGCTGAAGGTCAGATCGCGGCCGGGACGGTGGCCGAGCTCGGCCCCCCCCCCCCCCCGGCCCGCTCAGGCACTGGCCGCCCGGTGTTCGGGCGAGTCCTTGGCGTAGTATCCGTCCTTCTCGTAGTAGCTGGCCCCCTGCGACGGGCTCGCCACCGCGCCGATCGAGGCGACCATCAGACCCAGCGTCCTTAGTCGCGCTTGCGCCGCTCACGGCGGGCGGGCGCCGTCTTGTGGTCCTTGCCGGTCTCGGGCTTGTCTTGCCGCGTGACGGCGGGTGCCGGTTTCGCGGGCAGGCGAGGCGAGGAAACAGACGGTCGATCCGTCGGTGCACGAGTCGGCGCGAAACTCACCGGCAGCGTTGCGGATCGGACATCGGCCTCTCCTGCAACGACGCCAACCGCTCCCGCGCATCGGGCCGCCGCTCGGGCGCCGTCTCGTTCGCGGGACGCCGGCCCCGGCGATCGTCCATGGGTCTCCAGACCAGCACGAAACACAGCAGCGCACCGCCGAACCCGGACAGGGCCCCCAGCGTCGCGCCTTCCCAGGCCGACTTCAGGATGTCTTCGCGCGCCCACCGCACCCTGTAGCTGTCGGTCAGACCGGAACGGGTGACCGTTTCAATGACGCCGTCCGCGTTGCGGAATTCGATGGACGCGTCCCCGTCGAAGCCGACGCCGATCATCAGGTCCGCAACCGTGAGCCTGGCGGCCGCGTACCAGTCATGCCCGGTGGTGTCGCGGGCAAGCGCGACCGCGCAGGCCAGGAGCGCCATCGAGACCGCGCCCGCCATCCCCGCGACGAGCCCTTGCCGCCACAGCTCGGCGTCGAAGACGGATCTCCATCCGGCGCCCGGTCCATGATGTGCGCGGTTTCCCAAGGTGGCGTTCTCCTCGCTCCGGCCATTTCCGGATCGCTTCGGTTCCTCACGGAGACCCGGATCATCGCCGTTGCCCCGGAGGAAACCGCCGACATTCCTAGTAGCTCCTGATTCGAACATAAGATGAACTATTGTACACCGCAACCTGAAACATATAGTGAAATCAATAGGTTGATGACACACACGTACTGACGTGCGCTGTCGTGCGCATGACTACGACAGCGGCCGTGGCCCGTTCCGCAAAGCCTGTGGGGCCGCGGAAGAAATCTGCGGCGTTGGGTTGGCCGACAAGCCAGAGCCGCAAGCCTTTGACCAGCGATTCCTGATAGCACAATTTGATTGATTGGTGGCCCGTAGAAGGGCTCCCGACCGAACTGGAGGCGCCGGCATGGGGACCAGCATCACCGTCCGAGACATCGACCCCGGGGACAAGTCCTGGCTCCGGCGCGAGGTCCGGCAGGTCGGCGTGTCGATGGAAGAACTCGTCCGCCAGCTGATCCATGACAAGCGCACGAAGACCGAGCACCGCCCGAAGCCGTCCGAGGCCTTTGTGCGGTATTTCGGGGAGAGTCACGGGGTCGAGCTTCCGCCCCCGGTCCGGTGCGGCTACAAACCGCTGTCGTTCTCCGGTAAGGGCGAGGAATGACCGCTCCGCTCGCGTGGCTCATACACACGAACGTCGTCTCCGAGATGATGCGGCCCCGGCCCGAGCCGCGCGTCGCCGCCTATCTCGACTCGATCGCCGATGACGGCCTCGGCCTCGCGTCCATCACCGTCTGGGAGATACTCGACGGCATCGGTCGTCTGGCTCCGGGTAAGCGTCGGCGCGGCCTCGCCGAACGGTTCCACGATCTTCTCGACGAGTTGTTCGAGGACCGGATCGTCGAGTGGACACTGGCCGACGCCCGCGCATGCGCGCGGATCATGGAGGACAAGCGCCGGCGCGGCGCTTGACGACCATGTGCCGGATGCCTTCCTCGCCGCAGCGGCCGCCACGCGCGGGCTTGCCGTCGTGACACGGAACACCGGCGAGTTCCGCAACACAGGCGTCGAGACCGTCGATCCATGGACCGCCGAACAGCGACAATGATCGTTGCCAACAACAGCACCGATCAGATGTGGGGTGCCGCGACAGTAAGGCCGTTGTCTTGATGGGACCGAGGCTCAGCATGCAATCTCTGATTCAGCACCGTAGCCGCGACCCCCAATTTCAACCATGATCGACGATCAACTCATATGGGCGTAGTAGCTCCGCCGCTCGCACAGCACCATGCGGACAGCTTGCACCGAAGTGGCTACGTCCTTCTTCGCAGATGGAGGCCAGCAGAAACAACAGCCATGATCGGACAATCAGTCGGCACGGTAGTGGACATCCCTACATTGCTACCGGGTGACATCCCTGTTGTGCAGACATTGCAACCGCAAACGACGGCCAACGCTTTCGCAAATCGCTATAGCGGCGAATACGGCCTTGCTGAGTTTCCTCTTCACACTGACCTCGCGCATTGGGCGCAGCCACCCCGCTACTTTATGCTGCGGTGCCGAAACGGCTCGCGGTCCGTGAGTACAGGCCTCTTGGTGGCCTCAGCCCTTACGTCTGTGCTTGACATTTTGACGCTACGGCGAGCCTTGGTGCGACCTAGGCGCGCCAGCGGAGATGCCTCCCTTACCTTGCTTCCACTCATGTTTCGGCAAGAAGGCGTTTCGGGATTTCGATGGGATCCTCTATTCCTGGTACCAATGAACGAGCCTGCGAACCGAGTTGCAGAAACCATGCGTAGCAAATCATGGGATCAATCGAAGTGCTTGGCGCTGATCGAGCCTGGGGATACACTGCTGGTAGACAACTGGCGCATACTCCATGGACGTAGCGAAGTTAGTTTGACTGATGCTGACCGACGGATTGAACGGGTGTATTTGTCGGAGATAATTGCGTGAATACGAAAATAGCGATTCATCGCTGGTCGCAGGAAGCGCTTTTTCGAAAGGCGCAACTCTATGTTGAGCGAATGGACGCACACACCGTGGGCGACTGGTAATTTGGTCTCTGGTCTGCATTGTCGCTCGAACTCTTGGCTCGGGCCGCGCTAGCTCATGTATCTCGAGTCCTTCTGGCGGACAATCGAAATTGGCGAAATTTGGCATACGATTTGGGAAAAGAACGACCATCAACTGAATTTTTTCCGATATCCCTATCGACCAAAGACGTGTTGTTGCGTCTAA
Organism: Thalassobaculaceae bacterium; assembly: GCA_963422445.2. GTDB lineage: Bacteria > Pseudomonadota > Alphaproteobacteria > Thalassobaculales > Thalassobaculaceae. The sequence goes on along the minus strand of OY729512.2, from coordinate 3,642,960 downwards.
AGGGGTTGATTCCAAATTTCAGCGAGGAAATTGTCGGCTTCTGCAGCCAGCACGCCGAAAGACGAAATGCCGAATTGCATTCTGGTGATTTGGCATTCGAGAACATATCAATATCTATATGGCTACCAAATTTTTATAAGGCGTGCGATGTTCTTTTGAAGTCCGTGGATAGAGAACTTGAAGAATTCGTTTCCGATACGGCACAGGCACGACAGATTATTGACGAATTCGAAAAGGAGGCCGCGTCCACAGTAGAACAGAATATTCTTGCTCACAGAACAATTTGGCAAGAAAAAATATGGAAGATCAAGAAAGAGCGACCTTGCAGTCGACGAATTGGGCGACAAGACATTCCAGTCATCGCGTAGAATGCCCGGCTTGCGAATCCCAAGCTCTCTTACAAGGATCCCCTAGAGGAGCAGTTAGTACAGAGGTAAAAGGTGACGAGATTGTGCAGAGGCAAGCAATGCGTCCCTCATCCTTTGAGTGCATAGATTGTGGGTTGCGTATTTCAGGGCTTCTGAAACTAACAGCGAGCGGGTTGGGGGAAGAGTTTAGTGTAAGACGTGCATTCACAGCAGCGGAGTATTTTCAACGCTACACCGAAGATGAGCTAGAGGAAGCCCGTAATGAGATGCCAGGTTACGAACCGGATTTTAACGAATATTGAGATAATGGTGGCGCTTTGAAGGTTCAAATGTTGGCTGGAACTTGCTCGACCTCAATTGGGGCGTCGCCAGGATCTTCCGCGCTTCAGTGATGCCGGAGGCTTCTAATCGCATCGGTTCGCACTGTAGCCTCGCGTCTCGCAGCCCTACAGCGACGGCCCATCAGCCGCCGTCGAGGATATCCTTCAGTGTCCGCTGCGAGGGCTCCAACTCGCCGCTGTCCGAGAACTCGGGCGCAATGAACAGGGGATTGCCGGGCGACCACAGTTCCACGCTTTCGGCGTGCTCCTCGAAATACGCCGGATCCGTCGTCACCCGCAGGCGCTCGCTCATGCCCGGAGCCAGCAGGCCGTATTCCCGATGCCCCATGGGCTGAATATCCGTCCCCGGAGGCATCGCATCGGGCGTTCCGACGATCCGGTCGAGATCGTCCATGGTGACGGACGACGGCGCACGCGCCGGCATGTCGAGGTCGCTCTCCGTCACCGCATCGATATCGAAGCCCCGGCCCTCGCGCTCCTCTGTCTGCCGTTCGATCTCGTCCACGAGATTGGCGCGTTCCCGATCGCTGCGGCCTTCGCCGGCCAGCACGGTCTGAGAAATCGTCCGGGGCAGTTGCGCCAGAATCGGCTGCAGGCGGCCGACCACGGACTCGAACAGGCCGATGCGGTTCCTGAGCGCCCGGTAGACGTCGGTTTCGACCGTGCCCTCGTAGTGCAGGTTGACGATGCGGATGGTCCGGTTCTGCTGGCCCAGCCGGTCGATACGCCCGATACGCTGTTCGACCCGCATGGGGTTCCAGGGCATGTCGTAGTTGACCAGCGCGCCGCAGAACTGGAAGTTCAGACCCTCGGCGGCGGCATCGGTGCAGAGCAGGACATCCGCCTCGCGGTCGCGGAACCGGCGTCTGGCGTCGTCGCGCCCGATCCTGCGCCATGAGCCGTCCGCGGCGGGGATTTCGCCGCCGCGTCCCGAGAAGCACATCACCCTTGAACCGGAGTCTTTCAGAAGCTCTTCACGCAGAAAGTCCAGGGTGTCGGTGTACTGCGTGAAGACCATTGCCTGGCCGTATCCTTCCTCGCGCAACTCCCGAAGGGCGCTCCTGAGACTTTCGAGCTTGCTGTCCGGTGGCAGCCGGCCGATACCGGCAAGAAGGTCTTCGATGTCGGCCTCCTCTTCGCCGCCGAGGGCCTCGCGTTCGAGTCTCTCCGCGTCGTCGGCGTCGAGGATGTCGTCCACGGCCTCATCGTCCGGCACGTCCTCGGCGAGGCCCGCCGATGGCGGCGGCCCGCCGGCGGCAAGGGCATCGAGGCGGTTTTGCAGAGTCTTGCGCAGGGCGCTGAAGCTGCTAGCGAGCCGACGGCGGTAGATGGTCATCACGAACCCGACCGCCGTACGTTCCTTCGCGCTCGCTTGGTTGTAGGTGCTGGCGATGTAATCCTCGACCGCGTCATAGAGCGCCCGCTCTTCCGCCGTCATCTCCAGAAAGCGATCCTCCACACTGCGGTCGGCGATCGGCGTGGCCAGCATTCCCGTCTTGAAATACCGGCGCAGGAGTTCGCGTGTGTGCCGCGAGACCAGCCGCCGCAGCGGCGTGTTCGCCCGCACGATCCCGACCGCCGCCCGGCGCTCCGCGGTTTCAAGTTGGCGGCGCGGGATGCTGGCGCCGTCGCGCAGCGCGCGGAGTATCTTATTGGCCTTCAGACGCGACAGGCGGGAGAGGCGTTGCGCGAACGCTGTCTCGACTTCGCCGTAGGTCCGTTCGGCCGACCGGAACAGCGAAGCCATGCGATCCAGCGCCTCCACCGACGGGTTCGGCTGCTCGATATCCTCGAAGAAATCGAGAAACGCCCTGGAAGTCCACTCCGGCGGCAGACCGAGCAGGTTCAGCAAGTCCCAGACCTCGACGGGATGGACCTGCATCGGCGTCGCGGTCAACAGGACCAACCCCCGGGTGCGGCCCTTCAACCCCTGCATCAGGCGGAGAAGCGCGTTCGGCCCGCCTTCCTGCTGGCTTCCCGCGCCGCGCCGCCGGGCGTGGTGAGCTTCGTCGAGCACCACCAGATCCCACGGTTCGGCATCTTCCAGAAGTGCTGCCGCCCGCTCTCGCCGACGTATCAGATGGCTGGATGCAATCACCGCGGGTTCGCGGTGCCAGTCGTCGCGGCCCACCTGGCGTTCGTTTCGCCCGCGCCACGCGGGAGACGGATACCAGGTCAGCTTGCCGCCATCGTAGATCGGCCAGTTGAGGTTGAACTTCTCGCGCAGCTCGATCTGCCACTGCTTGAGAACGGCCTTGGGCGCCAGGATCAGGATCCGTTCGGCGCGCCCGGCGAGCCATGCCTGACGCAGCAGCATGCCGGCCTGGACGGTCTTGCCGAGGCCGACCTCATCGGCGATCAGAAGCTTGGGCGGCCAATCGCGGTAGAGACGGTCGAAGGCGCGCACCTGGTGCGGCCACGGCGTGACCGCCGCGGTCGCTTCGCCGATCCGCTCGCCGCCGCTGGGCAGTGAAGGCGCCTGCCGGATGAACGACCAGACGCGGCGTCGCAAATCGCCTGTCCGGGATGCGACCGGCGCCTCGGGGTCCGTCGTTTCCGACGTCGGCTTTTCCGGTGGCGCCTTCGAAGGCTCTTTCCCGGTTCTCTCCTTGAGGCGGGCGGGTTTGTCGCTTGCCGGCATGAAACGCATCAGGTCCCGCCGCGCGGCGTCGGGCACGTCGAGCACGATCACGCGCTGCGCCTTGCCGGCCCAGATGCGCGCGAAGTTGGCCTCCTCGTCGGCAACCCGGCGTGGTTCCGACCCCCAGCTCGTATAGACGCTGATGCTCTCCCAGTTGTGCCGCCAGCCGGCGGCGGTCTCGTTGAGACTGCCGGTCCAGGCGATCCGGTCGCCGCCGCGGTCTTCGACGATGCCGGCCTTCTCGTGAAAGATGCCGTCGGCCGGAATCGGCTTGCCATCGGCATCGCAGGGAACGGCGACCTTCACGTCGAGAAAGCCCCGCGCCACCATCCAGGCGAGCAGCTCCAGCGCGTCGGCGGAAGCCGGGTCCGGCGGGGCCAGGGGAAGGCTTGCCAGACGCCGTTCGACGAGGTCGCGAAGCCGCTCGCCCTTCTCGATGGCCTCGATTTCGGGCGGCGCCAGGGTGCAGCCGACGACAAGCCTCATGCGCCCGCCGTTGCGCACCAGCCCTTCGATGCCACGCGCCGCCAGGGCCAGAGCGCGGGCATTGAAATATCCGGTCAGCCGATCGTAACGCTCGGCGTCTTCCAGAGCGGGGACGTAGAACAGCTTGACCAGATCGCCGTCATCGGGCGTGTATTTGAGCCTCCATGTGCGATCGCCGAGCATGATCAGATTTCATCGTCCTGCCAGAGCCTGAGTTGCTCGGGCTCGTCGATCTCGTCGCCGTAGGCGAGGCGCGCCAAGTTGTAGAGGGCTTCGAAATCGTTTCCCGCGGCCGCCGCGTCGCCCTCGAGCTCGATGCCGGTAAAGGCCTTGGAGATCGGGAGGACCTCAAGCACCGCCTCGAGCGCTGCGAAGAAGCGCGGGTCCTGGTCCACCAGCGCAGTGGCGAGCATCTCCCGGGCGGCGGAAAGCGAGCGCGCGCGGGCCATGTTGGCGGTGTGGTGGATGGCGTCGATCATGCCGCGCGAGCCGTCGGCCGGGCCAAGCGCCCCCTTGGCCGCCCGGCGCGCGCTGTCCCATAGGAGGATGTCGCCGCCCTTCTTTTCCGCGAACCGGCCGACGATGTCGCTGTCGAGATCGATACCGACGGCGCGGGCGAGCCGCAGCGCCTCGTCGTAGGAGAACACCGGCGCCCTGAACGCATCCCAAGCCAGCACGAAGAAGGCGGTGCCCGGATCGAGATCGGCATTGGCCTTCAGATGGGTCAACTGCTCCAGCCGCCAGCGCTTGACCTCGCGCCGCGCGGCGTCCAGCGCATCCTCCGGCGTGGCGGCGTAGGGATCCCATTCGTCCTCGAACAGGGCCTGCTGGCGCCGGCGCCGGCGTTCCTCCGGGATCTCGCGCGGCGTGCCCCGTTTCAGCGGCCAATGGCGCGAGAACTCCTCGAGCGCCGGGCCGAAGGACGCGAGATAGAGATCGACCCCGGCAATGCCGGCGTCCTGAAACTCCTCGACCCGTGCGCGCACGGCCTTGGCAACCAGCGGTTCCAGGTCTTCCCAATAGAGAGTCTCTTCGGTCTGCGTATTGTCCGCGCGCGGCCGGCAGACCAGGAAGACGGTACTGTTGGCGGCCGCCTTGTTCTTGATATGCAGGCTGCCTTCGGCCTCGGTGTTGACCGGCCATGACGCGGTAATGACGAAGCCCGCCTCCATCAGCCCCTTGGTGAGCGCGTCCCAGGCGCCCGTCGCCTTGTGGGTGAACATCAGGGTCATGATGCCGTCGGGCTTCAGGGTGCGGCGACATTCGGCGAAGATCGCCGCCATGCGCTCCTGGTAGTCCCGGCCGGCAAGCGCCCGCGCGCCTTTCTCGCCCTGGAACCGCGCCGGGTTGGCGACCGCCTCGTTGTCCTTGTCGGTCAGATGGCGGCGGAACAGCTCGGGGAAGACATGCCCGGCGGTGCGCTTGAGCCAGACATAGAAAAAGTCCGACAATTCGGCATACATCACGTTGTCGTAATAGGGTGGGTCCATCACCACCGCGTCGATGCTGCCGTCCTCGATATGGTCGAGGCCGTCGCCCGGCTTGCAGGTGATGGTGATCGGCGGCGGGGCGTCTCGCGTCTCGCCGGCGAAGATATCTCCGTCGCCGGTTTCGGGGCGGACCAACGCGACGAGTTCCTTGATGCACTTGGCGGTCTTGTCGATGGCCCAGTCATAGCCGAGGCCGGTAATCAACGGCGCCATCTCCGCGTAGGACCATACGAATGCGAAATCGTGTCGGTCGAAAATGGAGCGCACCCGACTGGTCGATTGGTCCCAGCGTCCAGCCCTGTTGTTGTAGTTCAGCAAGGTATCGATCGAGAGCGCCAGATATCCATACGCCGCCTTGCGAACGTCGGTCAGCCTGCCCGCCCCCCGGTCGGCGTCGAGCATCTCCCGGAAGACCTCGACGCTCGTGCCGTGGCAGAGAAGCTGGCGCGGCGAGAACAGGTTGCGCCAGAACGGCATGCCGTAACGCTGGGGCTCCGTGGTTTTGTTGCCGTCGGGAATCTTCTCCGACGGCACGATGTCGAGCGCCTCCCACTCGGGGAGCTTCTCGGCGAGCCGCGCAGCGATCTCGGCGCCGTTGTCGTCCTCGGGCCGGGGCGCGCGATAGCCGCGAACCCATTTGTCCTTTCCCCGTTTGCCGGATTTCAGAACCTTCCCCGGCATACGCCTCTTGTACACCACGGCGTAAAGCTGTTCGCCCATGTCGCCGGCCTGCGCCTGGCGCTTGATCTCCGCACCGTCGATGACGCGACCGCAGTCCGAATACGGGCAGGTCCCGTCGCCCCGCGCCACCGTGCCCGGCGAATGGTCCCGCGCGGTCTCCACGATTTCGAAAGAACAGGTCCGACCTTCTGAACCCGGCCCCGAAGCGAGATCGGGCTTCAACCGCACGCCGGTCCCGTCCGGCGCCAGACGCCAGTTCGGCGAAAGCGGCGCCAGCCCGTCGCAATAAGGGCAAACAACCGTGCGCGCCCAAAGGTATGTCAGATCGACTTGGCTCGGCGCATTTCGTTGGGGAAACAGTGCGTCAAGCCGATCTTCCAAGACACGGCGCAAATCCCTTGCCATATTTTGAAACTGCTCGGCCAGATCCTCACGCTGGGCAACAGGCCACTCGACCGTCGCCCGCAGGATCAACGCCGCCACCGGATTCAAGTCATTGGCGATGGCTTTTATCCCAAGCCGCCGCGTCTCTAAAGGAATACTTCCTCCTCCGGCAGTTGGGTCGAGAACCGAAAGATTCTCCAACGCCTCGTCGATGGTTGATTTCAGCCAGACTGAATTGGCTTCGCTCGGCGTGTAGCCGAAGGCTCGGTCATATCCATAGGGATTATCGATTCGTACGCCTGTTCTTCGCGCCGCATCGATCCTTCTCTTCGCCGCCACCGGGTCGCCGTGAATTCCGAGCACATGCATGAATTTCTCGCGGTCGGCGTCCGCCGGCAGCAGCGAGGCAAGAACCGCCGCGCGCGACGCCACCAGCGGCCGCCGCGCCCACCAGACATGAAGCCGGTTCGGCGCGGGGAATGGGGTCATCGGAGTCCGTTCCCGAACGCTCTCCACGCCGAGCGCCGCGATCGGCAGCCAACGCTCGATCAGGCGGGTGTCGGGCCCCTTCTTGATCGCCATTGCCAAATCACCGCCTTGTGATCTTGGGGCCAGCGTACACGACATAAACTGGCCTGCTTGCTTCGACGGGCCACGAAAAATGGACACGGAGCATCAAGTGCGACACCTTTCCGTGCCATGTGCAAAACAGCGAATCCTTCGGATCTTCCGGGTGGTCAAACGTTAGTTCTCGTCGGAATCTTCGTTTCTCGGAGTCCGAGGAGTCGGAAAACAGAGCCCTGTCGCCAGTGAAGTGGTCCTGATAGATCCTGTGGCCCTCCGCGGTGCGCATGCCGCCTTCGTCGAAGGCTTGCGCGAACCGGTCCAGAATGCCGAGCAATGCGAGAAACCGCTCGGCTGCGCCCTTGGCGAAAGGGACCCCTACTAGCGGCACAAAGCAATCCTTGGCGAGGATCAGTTTCTTGAACTGGTTTGTCGCTGCTTCGCGCAAAGCGTCCCATGATTGGACTGGCACCGCCGAGTCCCGTAATCCATCTTCCAGCGTGGGGACTGTTCGCCAGTTTCCGAGGGCCGCGGTTCGGTTGTCCAGTCCTTCGGCCTCTCGGCGCCAATTCACTTGGATAGGCGAATAGTCCCAATCGGACGGCTTGACGCTGACCAGTCCGCAGTTGACGCCATGAAGCGTGCGAAACGCAGCTTCGCCGACGGCGGTATCCGTGACGATCCTGTCCCCGCATTCCAACCAATCGTTATCGTCATGCTGGCGCAGATCGTCCCAGAATGGACCGCCGCGCGTCAGCCAGCGCATCGCAGCTCGCTGCTCGTTTCGATCGGAAAGATGCCCAATCACCTGTTGCATTTGCACACCGGGGATCGGCTCGGCGATCAGGAGCGCCTGATTACAATACAACTCCCGTCCGAAGCGCCGAGCAGCGGCGCGCATGGTCATCAGACGCGAAAGCGCCTGTCGAAAGGCGGCGATGTTGTGAAATTGTTCGTGAACCGACAAGTCATTGGTTAGAATATCCATGTCAATTCCAGCCAGCGAAGTGATTCATGTCGTTGTCGAATTGATCGAAGAAGCCATCAGGCCAACTGTCTATATTGCCATTGGAGTCGATTGCAGGACTCTCAACCTGCGGCTTCCTGCCTGCCGATTCCTCGCGCCGCGGCCGAAAGAAATGCAGCGCGACCTCATCACTGGGCAGCGTGCGGTTCTTGACGGCCCGTCGGATGCCGTTCAACACGTGATCGCTATGCGTCTCGATCATGACCTGCACGCCCGCCGATGCGACTTTGGCCAGAAATTCTCCCATCGCGGCCTGCCCGGCGGGATGCAGGTGTACTTCGGGATTCTCGATCAACAGCAGGTCGTCATTGTCCGCCGACAAGGCCGCCACCACGATGGGAAGGACCTGCGTCAGCCCGAACCCGGCATGAACAGGGCGGTGGAAATCCGTGTCGCTGGATACGCGAATCCCCAACGTGACGGCGTTCGCGCGAGGCACTCGCTCGATCGCCAGCACGCAACCCGGAAAGAAGCGCGCCATCCGGGCCTCTACCTGCCGGGAGCGGGTAGGCGCCACGTCCTGAACCACCAAGCCATCCAGCACATGAGCGTCGCCGCCGGAATGAAGCACGCTGACGGTGTATTCCCCCCGCGGGCCGACAACCGGCGTAAGCTGCGGGTCATCGAATACATAATGTTCGCGCGGCCCCAGTCTCTCCGCGGTCAGGTAGGTGAGCCCACGCAGACGGCCGGTCAACGAGTGTCCGCTCGATAGCGTCGGCAGCAGATAGTGAAGCGGCTCGGTCTGGTCAACATCCCAGCCGGTGCCGTCGCCCGGCTCCCCACGAGCCCTTCGCACTGTCATGGACATCTCGTCGCGTTCGCCCTCGAACTCCCATTCAAATCGGGCCACATCGCCGTCCAGCAGGGCGATCCCCAAGTTGCGGCGCCCGTGAACCTGGTCGATCACATCTGCTACGGTGCCGAGGCGGACGGCGGCACCGTTGAGCATCAAACGCGACGACCACTCGTGTTCGCGCATCGTCTGATGCAGAAGAACGAGGGCCTGCATCACGGACGATTTCCCGGAAGCGTTGGCGCCAGACAGCAGAGTCAGCGGGAGGAGGGGCAGCTTCAATATCTCGAAGCATTTGAAGTGCCGCAGATCAATCCGTGTAAGCACTCAGAATCTCCTCGAATTTTTCTCGGGTCATCTGGAACCGAGTTCTCACCTTCTTGGCGTCGTTGGGACCATAGGTGATCGCGATGTTGAACTCTCCGTCGTCGAAAAAGTCATAGACGGCCCGGTGAAGAGCGTCGGCGCGCGCTCGGACCCGGTCTTCCGTATACCCAGACAGACCGGTGGACATGACGTCCCAGAGGGATGCGTTGAGAACGCCACGCCGATCCGGCTCCGGCTTGTGCTTTCTGAATGCGTGCCGGCCGAAAAGCATGAAGTTGTTGGCTAGACCCCTGCGGAACTTCGCGGACAACCGCGACAGGTCGGATGCCTCCATCCTGTTCATTCGACGAAGGCATTTGGCGAGGAAATCGTCCATGTCGCCTTGATATTCATCGAGATCGAGAAGCTGAAAGGCGCAGAATCGATTGACGAACTCCCGATCCCGCATGGTCTTCTTGTTCAGGCTATTGCCCGTCGCCTTAAGGAAAATCTCGGTTTGGGCTTCCTGTTTGAGAAAGCGCGTCGCATCGCCCATGAACAGGCTGTTGCGCATCTGCTGCCTGGTGAGCGGAACACCGCCGTTCACCCGCTCGAAGATATCGAGACGGGCGCGTTCCGGAACCTTCGAGTCGATGATGTAGAAGATGAGATTGCAGTCTTCGACGCGGTTCTGGATCTTGGATGACAATTCCGAAAACCGTCGGCTGTCGAGTTCGCTCCGATCCGGGAGGCGCAGCCGTAGTTCATCCTTTACGAATCGCCGAAACGTGGACAGGCGCTGCAAACCGTCCACGACTACCATCCGCCCTTCGTCGTCCTCCGCCATATAGAACACAGGCAGGGGGATGCGCATGACGACGGATTCGATCAGTTTGCTCTGCTTGTCTTCCGGCCAGATGAAGTCACGCTGGAAATCGGGGTCCATGATGTAGCTACCCTGCTCGATCCTCCGGATGACATCATGGATCGTTCGATTTTCATGCCGAATCAGGAGGTCGTCGAGAGGGTAGTCGCCCCACGACCCACCCTCCGGATCCAGACCTTCGGGCTCTTCGCCATCGACTGGGGGAGTCTCTGAAGCCGGAACCGAGTCTTCTTCTTCTTGACCGGAGGAAGCATCAGCGTGGCAAACAGAGTTCTCTTCGTCTGGAACGATCCGGTACACATCGGGGTGGTGGTTGACGAGCCGCATGGCCTTCTCATCGTTGATTTCCTGTATGTCCCCATGCCCCCTCCACAAGCCGCCACTCTTGTGAAGGCTGTCAGCATGGAAAGGCTTTGTACCAATGTATTGGATCCTCATCATCTAATCCCCGCGAAAACGTAGTTCACGAAGGAGAAAACCCTCGCCTTGGTAGCGGTACTTTCGCCTGCGACGGCCATCGTGAGACGGAACTCGGGTTCGTCGAAGTAGCGAAACTCATGCGTGGCGCCGTTGCGGCCGTCCACGGTGTCGTTCCGTGGTGCACCTTGCATATCAGCTTGTCCACTCATCGTTTCGGCTCCGTCAGCAGGAACCGCAGGGCCGTCAGCACCCGGCGCGGACGCTTGCGGTGCATGGCCATGCCGAGCCAGTACGCGGCCTCCTCGCGCCCCATGGCCTCGATGCCCTCGGCCACCGCCCGCATGTTGTCGCGGCTTCGCATCGGCGCGAGCGCGCGGAACAGCAGCCCCAGCATCAGCGCCAGATCCTCCGTCAGCGCATAGCCGCGCTTCATGCTGTCCGCGTTCCGGCCCAATTTTATGCCGGCTTGCGAAAGCCGATTCAACACGCGGTGCTCGACCAGCTCGAGGTTGCGCCCCCGAAGTCCGGCGACGCGCACGGCCGACGTCACCTGGGGCGTCGCCGCCGCGGGCATCTGCCAGATTTCATACTCGGCATTGACTGGCCCGTGACGGCTTACCCGCAGCTCGTAGCAAGGCGCAGAGTCCGGCGTCTCTATATGGGAAATTCGTTCCAGCCGCGCCATCTACGCTTTCGCCTCCGCCGTGGCCGACACATATGCGGCGCCGCTCGCGAACCGGACGAGACGTTCGGTCAGCTTCTCCGCCGCGTCGCCCTGCATCGATAGCCCGTCCTCGAAGGTCAGCCCGAATCCCGCTTCGATGGTCCTGGATCTCGCGTCCCGCAACTGCGGTTCGAGGAACTCCCGAACCGGCTGCGCGTCCGCCACCGACCCCCGGAATTCCAGTTCGAAAGATCCGCCATCACGGGTTTCATAGCCGCCCGTGATGGTGACGCTCTTCTCCGCGCCCGATACGGCACCCACGGCTCCGAGAAGCCGGAATGCATCGCCCGCCTCGAACATGCGGACGGTCAACACGCCGATGGCCTCGACTTCCTTCGCCCGGGCCTGTTCCCAAACCCGGACCAGCGCCTCCCTGAACACGCCCTCGGCGGTAAACGAGCAGGGCGCCCCGCCGACCGGATGACTGCCGACCGGCTCCGTGCCCGGGTCCCAGGGCCGTTCGTCCTCGTCCACCTCGCTCCGCCGGCCCGGCTTCTCGTCGCCCGGTTTCTCGTCCGCGGGTTCATCCGTCTTCCGAGGCCAGATGCCGGCGTTCTTCGCATACGCCATGGTGAAAACCATGGATTGCTCGTCGATCGCGATGCCGGCCGGGGGGTCGCCTGGCCCGAACAGCAGATCGCCGCGCCGATAGACATACTCGCCCTGTTCGATGCCGCGCCGCACGCCGCGAACGAAGATGTCGTCGCCGACCAGGATCGGCAGCGCCGGATCGCGCCGAAACTCGTCGCGCAACGCCCGCGTGGTGATCTGCCCCTTCTTGAGCGGTGTGCGGTCTCGCACATAGGCGGGCGAGTCCGGCTCGTCCTCGGGCAGGCGCAGCTTCTTGAGGTCACGCAGCGCGCGCACGATCTGTTGCTGCCCCGCGCCGGGCTGATCGGAGGTGGAATGAATGTCGATCGCTGTGTGGGCCAGATCGACATCGCTCGCGCCGACGCGGTTGCGGGAGGGGTAGAACACGTGCCGGTAGCACTGTTGGATGGCGATCGCGAGCTCCTGCTCAGACCGGGCCTCCATCTCGCGCACCTGGGCCTGCTGGTGCTCCGCCAATTCGACGAGGCGTTCCGGCTTCTTCATCTCCCGCAGCGCCAGGCGATGGTACGTCTTGCGGCGCATTTCCTCCTTGCGGGCGTCGTCCGCGACCACGAACACCAGGTTGTTTCGAAGCGCCCGCAACGCGGAGCCTTCCGAACCCTTCCGGGTATAGATGCGCGCGATCAACTCGGGCAGTTTCTCGACCGAGCTGCCAACGGTAACGCCGTCATAGGCCAGGACGGCAAGCTTCGGGCGGCCGTCCGCGACCTCGTCGGGAACATCAAACGGCCCTCCGGGGAACGGCACCGCCTCCAGCGTCTTGCCGCCGAATATCCGGCGGATCCGGTCGTTGAGCTCGGCGCGCGCTTCCCCGGCGTCGATATGGCCTTCCTCGCGGCGGATGATCTGGCGCAGATTGGCCTCGGCGAGAAAGCGCATCGGCACGCCGGGGCGGTCGTCCAGATAGGCGGACTCGGCGATGAACTTCGTGCGCGCATCCTCGACAAAGCTGATGTCCGTCGCGGGACCCAGGATCGAATAGCGCAACTGTTCCGGCGAAATCCCCTTCAAAGGATCGTTGAAGGCGAGCGTGTGCATGAACACGGTGCGTGCGACATAGGCTGCGTAGGGCGGCAGGCCGCCGTGATGAGCGGCGTCGATCTCCTGCGCCAGCGCCTTCTTCTCGACCGGCCCGGCGGCGACGTCGTTGGTGATCGCCGGCCCGTAGGCGGACTGCCCGAGGCGCGTGACAATCTCCTGGCGGATCGGCTCATGGCCGGGATCGATATGGTGAAGATGAATCGCGGCCGCGTCCGCCGGTCGTTCCTCCCAAAGATGCGAGATCGTGCGCGCCAGGAGCCGCAGCATGCCGCGCACCCTCTGGAAGTTGCCGAGCGTCGCGGTCTTCCCGGTCAGGGTTTCCAGAACTTCCGGGTGCAGGGGGTAGCTCGACCGGAAGGTCTCGACGGTCCCGGGCCGGGCGGCATCGTCCGCCAGGGACTCTCTGTTGGTCCCCCAAAGCGCCCGATAGGCATCCACCACGGCCGGAATCGCCGCCTCGTCAATGGATTCGAACAGGCGGCGGCGAAGCACCTGCACCGTTTCATCCTCCTCGGTGGGATTCAACAGCGTCGCCTTGCGCGCCGAGACGCTTTCCGCTTCCGCCATGCGATCGGCGATGAACTGGTTTTCCTCGGTGTAGGCGTCGGTTGCCCGCCCGTCCTTGCCGATCGCCAGCGTGTAGACCAGAACGGCGTCGGGCGCGCCTTCGACGGCCTTGAACAGCGAGGTCAGGAATGCCGTCAACTGGTCGCGTGCATCCCCGAGGTTGCGCACCTTGCGCAGATAAACCGAAAGCTCGTCCAGCAGAATCAGGGCCGGCTCGCCGCCGAACAGCTCGCGCAAAGTCTCGGCGCCCGGCGCGATGCGGCTTTCGTCGCTCCTGCGCACCCGCTCATACCCGTCCCTGCCAGCTAACGCGCAGGCGATCTCGCCCCAGGGGGTGTAGGCGAGAAGACCGTCTTCCATCCGGCGGCCATTGGCCGGATCGGCGTTCTCGCCGTCGAAGGCGGCGATGCGGACGTGCTTTCGCGGCAGCAGCGAGGGATCGACGAACTCCTCGATACCCGTCACATCCCGACCGACGCGCGCGGCGTGGCACAACGCGATCAGCCCGTGGGACTTGCCGCCGCCGTAGGACGTGTCGAGCCGGAAAATCGACGCGACCTCGCCGCCCGCCCCGGCCAGCCGGCGGCATACGTTGGCCAGCAGGTTCCTGAGACCCCTTGTGGGATAGGTGTAGGCGAAGAAACGGGCCGGATCGAGATATTCGGCATTTCCCTTGTCGACGATGACCTGGGCCAGATCCGCCGCGAAATCGGCCTCGGCAATCGCACCCTCCAGAACATCCGCACGCGGCCGGCAGGTCTCGAATATCGTCGGGACGGTCATACGCTGCTCTCCACCCGCCTACCCGGGTCGTCCGGCCCGACCGCGTGCGCCTCGGTCCACAGGTCGATCTCGCTTTTCCTGAACCGCCAGGAGCCGCCAACCTTGAAGCCCGGTATCTCTCCGTTGGCGACCAGCCGGTAGATCGTACGGTCCTTGACCTTGAGGTACTCGGCCACCTCGCGCACGGTCATGATATCGGTGTCAGTCATCGTCGATCACGCCCGCGTCCTGATCGGTTAGGCTAAACCCAGCCGAAAAATACAACAAAATTGAGCTTCTTGCAAAATTGCCGGCCCGACCGGTTTTTTGCCTTCTCGAGGCTGATTTTGTTGTCGAGGGCCTGGGTCTCGGGGCCACCTCGTGGTATGTTGTGTTTCTACAATACCAAGATACCACGAGGTGGCCCCGATGACCCTTGGCTCGACCCTATCCGATCTCTGGCACCGATTTCAAGGGGACCTTTTCCCTGCGTTGGCCGAGGCGGTCGGTCCTCTCCTCGAGACGCACAAGCGCTTCGTGACAGCTCTCGATCTCGTCAAGGTGGAGGGCTTCGTCGATGAGGTGTGGACCGGTCCGGGTCGGCCCCGGGAGGATCGCCAGGCGCTGGCCCGTGGCGTCATCGCCAAGGCGGTGTGGGGTCTGCCGACGACCCGCCACCTGATCGACAGGCTCAAGGTGGACCCGACGTTGCGCCGGCTGTGCGGCTGGTCGCGTGTCGCGGAGATCCCGAGTGAAGCGACGTTTTCGCGGGCGTTTGCCGAATTTTCGCAGTCCCGTCTTCCGGAGAGGATGCACGCGGCTCTGGTTGCAGAGACACTGGGCGACGCGCTCATCGGCAGGGATTCCCCAAGCGCCAGCGCCCTGCTGGCGAAGGAATGTCTGAGGTCGTGGATGCGGACATCCTTCAGATCGGCCCGCGCCCGCACGATCCCCCAGGGGCCGCCGAGGTTCTTCATGTGCATGCCTTTCACGCGACCCGCGATGACCCAAGGATTGCCCGGAACGCGCGGCAAGTCTGCAAGGACCCTCACCGCCGCCGGCGACAACGGAACCGCCCGCGGCCCCGTCTTGCTATCGCGCAGCCGCATCTCGTTCGCGCCCAGGTCCATATCCTGCCACCGCAAGGTGAGGATTTCGTTGCACCGGCAGCCGGTCAGCATCAACAGCCGGATCGCCGCGGCCGCATGCACCGAGACCTTGCCCTCGGACACAGCCTCGCCCAGCACCCGGCCCAGGCGCTTGAACTCCCCGTCGGTCAGGAACCGCTCGCGCTTGCGCGCCCTGTATTTGACGATCTCGCGGCACGGATTGCTACCGTCCGGCACCATGCCCCACGCCTCGGCCATGGTGAACATACGAGACAGCACGTCCACCGTAAGGTTTGCCATCGCAGGCGTTTCGCTGAGCCCGCCATGCAGCGCCATGACCTGGTCGCGCCCAATCTCCGTCAGCGGCAGCACCCCCAACGCCGGGAGGATGTGCCGTTCGATCGCCACCCGGGCGGTCTCCGCCGTCTTCTGCTTGCAGCGCACCTCCAGATGTTCGCGCCGGTAGCGTTCCGCCAGGTCCGCTACCGTCGGGCCGGGCGCCGGCTTGGGCGTCATCGGATCTGGAACCGGGTCCTTGCCCGCCTTCACCCGAGCGATGATCAGCGCCGCGCGCCTGCGCGCCTCTTCGGCCGTCAGCACGCCGTTCCGGCCTACCGTGACCCGCGTCGACTTGCCTCGCGCCCGTGTCTGGACGACGTACATCTTCACGCCCGAAGGATAGACCCGCACCCCGAAGCCCGAAAGCTCCGAATCCCAGAATACCGTGTCCTTGCCGGCGCGCAGCGCGTCCACCGTGCGCCGCGAGATCGTCATGGATTGGAGCTTCGCCATCGTCTCTCTGTTCCCATCGCCGTTGCCGGGCCTCACGCGGCTGCGGCGTCCTCCGGCATGATGCCCGCCCCGATGCTGGCGCCGACCTTCGCCGCCGAGGCTTTCTCGGTGTCCCGCGCGAGATGGGCGTAGCGCGCCGTGGTCTCGACCTGGCTATGGCCGAGCAGCGCCCCGATCATCGTCAGGCTCTCGCCCAGCGCCAGAGCCCTTGAGGCGTACGAATGTCGAAGGTCATGAATGCGCACGTCCTCCAGGTCGGCCCGCCTGCGCAGCTTGCTCCACTGGTCGTCGATTGCGCACAGGGGAGCACCCGGCTTCTTGCCGGCGATCACCCAGGGATTGCCGGGAACCCGGGGGATGGCGTCCAGCACCGCCGCCACCGTGGGCGACAGCGGCACCATGCGCGCGCCCGTCTTGCCGTCGCGCAGCCGCAGCTCTCCCGCCGTGCGGTCCACGTCGTCCCATTTCAGGCTCAGTATCTCGCCCTTGCGGCACCCCGTCAGCATCAGGAGCCGGATCGCCGCCACCGCCGAGGGATAGACCGAGCCGTCGGCCTCCGCCGCGTCCAGCACAGCGCCGAGGCGGCGGAACTCCTCGCGCGTGAGGAACCGCTCACGGCGCCGCTCCGGATAGCGTCGCACGAAGCGGCGCGGGTTCGTGCCCTTCGCCCGGAGACCCCAGGCTTCTGCCAGCGAGAGCATCTTGCTCAGTGTCGCCAGCACCCGGTTGGCCACGAACGGCGTCTCACGCAACCCGTAATGGAGGGACGCGACATGTTCTCGATCCACCGCGCCCACCGCGAGCCCGCCCAGCGCCGGCAGGATGTGCCGGTCGAGCGTCCACTTGTAGTCGGTCGCGGTCGACGGCTTGCAGTTCGTCGCCACATGCTCGCGCATGAAGCGCGCTGCGAGATCGGCCACCATGGGCTCGGGCTCCGGCTCGACCGGTGGGGGCGGCAGCGGGTCTTCCCCCTGCTTGATGCGGTCGATGGCGGTTGCCGCCTGCCGGCGCGCCTGCTCGGCGGAGAGCGGACCGTGGCGGCCGAGGGTCGCCCGTTTCGAGCCCGCCGGACCGCGGGATTGCACCACGTACATCTTGCGGCCCGAGGGGTGGACGCGCACGCCGAAGCCGGGCAGACGCCGGTCCCAGAACACCGCGTCCTTGCCCTCGGTGGACAGCGCGTCCACGTTGCGCTTGTTGATTACGAGGTCGTTACGCTCCGCCATGGCATTCCCTCTGCCGATTCCTGGTAACCCTTCGGTTGTCAGAGGACGACGGTGACGGGGCCGACGCCGATTCGGTGTTCTGCCGGACCGCGGCCGTCTTTGCCGGTGCCTTGATCCCCTCCATCGTAAGCCTTCGGTTGTCTGGTGATGGTGTGATGGCTTCAGCGATTGAGCGTTCGCTTCCAATTTCGTCTCAGCGGGCGCAGCCAGATGTCCTTCCTGGGCTTGGCCCGTTTCATGTGTGTGTCGTATCGTCCCCGGCCCTGAGTGGTCCCGACCCGTGTCCAGCCGGAGGCCTTGTAGACGGCGCTGGTGTAGCGCGGGGTTTCGACGAAGGTCTCGATCAGCACGGGCGTGGTGTTGTAGCGCTCGGTCCAGTCCCGGGGCAGGCGGCGGCGCACGACAGCGAGGATGTGCGAGCCGAGGTTGGGGATTTCGATCCAGGGCAGGATGAGGAAGCGCGGGTTGTCGACCACCAGGGGCAGGTTCTTCTCGCGCATCTGCGGCGTCCATCCGATGAAGCGGTCGCGCGGAGCGAGCCTCCAGGCGGCGGTGGAGAAGCCGAGCATGGCGACGGGCCAGCCGTTCCGGTCGTGGACGGCGTAGCGCATCTGGGCGCCGACCAGGGTCTTGTAGCCGAGGTCGTGGTAGCGGGCGACGAACTCGTTCCAGAGCTTGCCTTCGCGGGTGTCGCGCAGGACGGTGCGGAAGTCGCGCGGGCGGACCTCGTCGAGGGTCGTCGGCGCCGGAAAGAGCGGCGGCGCGGTGTCCGGTCCGAAGACGATGGGCTTCAGCCGGCCCGTCCGCCCCTTCGGCGGCGGCAGGACGATCACGCCGTCGCGGTGCATGGCGAGCATGGTCACCTTGGCCATCATGTCCTTCAGCCCGCCGTCGGGCTTGTACCAGCCGATGCGCCGGCAGAACTCTCTGGCCAGGGCGGCGCGGGACGGCTGCGGATCGGCCGCGATCAGGGCGCGCAGCAGTGCCATCTCTTCAACGGTGAAGTCGCGGCCGTAATAGCGGCACGCGACCGCGCCGGTCATCCCGTCGCCGTGAACTTGCGCCTGCGCTTCTCGCTCATCGACCACGGCAGCCAGGGTGACAGGTCGTCCGGCGGTTTGCCGCCATTCTTCGCACAGGCCTTCAGCCACGCCTCCAGCCAGCGCAGCACGTCGATGCCGTTCATCGAGAGCGTGCCGACGACCGAGTCCATGATCGCGGTGAACTCGGCACCCTTCTCGCTGTTGGAGCCGAAGCTCAGTCGTCGCCCGATGACCGGCCCGCGGAGCACCCGCTCGGCGAGGTTGTTGTCCATGCTCACCTGGGGATTGTCGAGGAAGACACACACCCCCTCGCGATGCCTGAGCAGCGAACGTAGCGCCTTGGCCTTGCGCGCCTTTTTCGGCAGGTCGGCCAACTCCGCCCCGGCGTCCGCGAACAGGCGGTCGAGCGCCGTCTTCAGCTCGTCCTGCGCCGCGTCGAACGCTGGCGTCTGCGTCTTGAGGGCAGGGTCGTAATGCTCGAGACGCGCTTCGTTCAACCTGTAGATCTGCGCGATCCGCGAGATCCATCTCTCGCACCAGCGGCTGAGACGCACATGGCCGGCCGCGCACTCGATGAAGTCGCGCCGCTGGTGGCTCCAGCACCAGCACAGGATCACCTTGCCGCCGAGTTCGCGCGCCAGCTTCCTGTAGGCGCTGTAGCGGTCGCAGACCACGTACACGATGCAGGCGGTGTCGCCGAACAGGATCTTGGCGACCTCGGCGCTGCGCGAGCGATCGATGAGGTAGTAGACCGTGTCCCGGCTGACCGAAGTCCACAGCCAGGCGCGGCTCGATCCGCCGGTCTCGCGGAACTCCTGCACCCGCCAGCCGGTCTCGTCCGCATGACGCACTGCCATACGGTTCTGGTGCGCGAGGATCGCTGCGGCGACCGGCTCGAACAGCGGCACGAAGCGCTTCTGGCTGTCCGCCAGCGTGCCCGGCGAGATCGTCAGGCCCTGGTCGGCATACCACGCCGCGACCCGGCCCAGCGGGCGGAAGCACGCACAGTGCTCGAACAGGAAGCGTGCCCAGAAGCTGGCTCCGTAGAGCGTCCCGGGGAACAGCCGCGCGAGCGGCGGCGCCGTCACCTCCAGGGGCGAGGACGGGCAGTCGCAACCCCGGCGCCAGCGCGGCCGGACGATCGTGCGCTTGTGGGCCTTGACCTCGATCTCGAAGACGCTCGTGGAATGCTCGCCGTTGGCCACATAGGGCTTGCCGCAACAGGAGCACACGCGCGCATCCTTCGGCGGGTTGCGCCGCTCCCTCTTCTCCCGGAGATTGGGCCGCTGGGTACGGCCGTGGCCCGGCGCGCCGCGCTGTTGGCCGCGCTTGCGGCCCGTGCCCCGCTTCTTCTGCTTCTCGCTCCTGCTGCCGAACAGCGCCTTCGACAGGACACTCCGGGTCGAACGCAGCTTGGCAAGCTGCTCTTCCAGCGTCTCGACACGCGAGGCCAGCGCCGTCTTCCCGGACTCCAACTCCCGCACTTCGATGCGCAGCCGGGCGTTCTTCCCGCGCAGCGAGGCGATGACGTCCTTCGCCCGCGCGCTGGCCGCTCGAAGCGGGTCGATCCGCTTGCGCAGCGGCGCGAGCATGGCATCCCGCTCCCGCCGCACCTTCGCACGGAAGGAGCGTTGCCGGTCGATCTCCCGGTTCAGCCCGTCGACCTCGTCGCGATGCCAGGCCTCGAGCCGCCCCTGGCGATCGTCGGACGCCCGCATCGCCCAGCGGAGATCGGCGTTCTCGGCATCCAGCGACTTGCAACGCCTCTCCGAGGCCCTCGCCGCCTTCTGCAGTGCGGCATTCTCCGCACGCAGCGACCCGTTGGTGTCCTTCAAGCGCGCCGACGCCGACGCCTGCTCGTCCAGCCTCGCGATCTCGTCCTTCAGCCGGGCGATCCCCTTGTTCAGCCACACCGCTTCCTTGCGCGAGCCGCGCAGCTCCGCACGCAGCGCCTTGTTCGCGTCTGTCTGCGCCTGCGCCTGCGCCTGCGAGCGCTCCAGCGCCCTGTGCAGCCCACGAATCTCCCGGGGTCGATGCCCGGTCGTGGCCTTCGGGGCTCTCGATGCCGGGGCCTCGGGCGCTCCACGGGTATTCCTCGGCACCGGCCCGCCCGCGCCCTTGCCAACTTCTGCCTGCGCAGAGAAGTACGGAGCCGACGAACATCGTTGAGCAGATCTTGCACGCGCGCTTCGCCCGCGTCCGCCCGCGCCCGCTCCGTCTCCGCGCACGCCGGCGCCGCCCCAAAATCCTCTTCCCGAATCGCCATGCGCGCGACAATAACCGATGGCTGGAGCAGTTACCAGAGCTTCGTACATGGCCTTCAAAACCACCTCAGCATGCAACCATCCGCGACGTCGCCCGCGAGGCTCGCCTCGACGGCTTCCTTCAGGGCCGGGTCGCGCTTCTGCACGGTCGAGGCGAGCGAGCCCTCGTCCACGACCAGCGCGGTCTTCGCGAAGTGGCTTCGCATTTCCCTTTCGCCCTTCTTCGTCATGCGCCCTTCGGCGACGCCGGCGTAGCGGGCGAGGAAGCGCTGCAGGGTCTCGCTGCCGATGCCGGCCTCGCCTTCGAGGGTGCGCACGGCCGAGGCCGAGGGCGCGAGACCCCGGACCTCGTAGCCTTCTTCTCCATGAGCGCGCGAGCCCGCCTCAGCATGGTGGTCTTGCCGCTGCCGGCATAGCTCTGGACGCCGACGGTGCGGTCGCCGGACGACAGGATGAGCTTGACCGCCTCCTTCTGCCCGGCCGTGAGGGGGCGGCCCCTGAGCGCCTTGTCGACGGCGCCGCGCCGCTCGCCCGTGCGCACCAGCGCGATCGTCTCGCGCTCGTCGGCAACCGCGCGGTCGGTGGTGAGCAGGCCGTCCGCGCCCGGCAGGCGGGCGGCATGGAGCGTGCCCGCCGTCTCGCGCCCCGCGACCTCGTGCTCCACATCGCCAATCCGCACCGCGCCCGGGTCGTGGGCCAACGCGGCGGCGAGCAGGTCGGTGCGCGCGAACACCGCCTCGCGCTCCGAAAGATGGGCGACGGCCCAGTCCACCGCCTCGACCGCCAGCGTCGGCCTCGCCCACCGCCCCGGCGGACATGCCGCCGTCTCTCCCGCCCGGACCCGCGCCGAGGACGGCGCCGGCGTCCCGCTTTGCCTCCGGGGACACGTCCCGGCCGGCTTCGTTCGACATTGCCTCCGCCGCGAGCCGCCTGGCATCGAACCCGAGCGACGCGGCCTGCCGCCCCCAACTCTGCCCGAGCGCCCCGCGGGGGTCATCAGCGCCGCGCGCTGAGCGAGGCGCTGGTTGTCCGCGGTCTCCCCGCCGCCGCGCTCGGCAACCGCCGCCTCGATCTCGGCGCGCCGCGTGGAGAAGGCCTCCACGACCTCGCGGGAGACACCCGCGATCTCGAAGCGCCCGTCGGCATGGGTCTTCTCGATGCCGTAACCGAGGCGGACGAGGCCGGCCGCGAGCTCGCTGCGGTAGAGCGCGCCCAGCAGCATCTTCGATTCGTAGAGCCGCTCGTTAGCCATCGAGCGCCACTTGCCGTCCCCGCCCCTGACCATGTTGGCGATCACTGCATGGGTGTGGAGCGCGGGATCGAGGTTGCGCGAGGTGTCGTGGCGGTATGTCGTATAGTAGGATTTATTGTTTTATGAGCGAACCTCTTGCAAAATTCCTGCCCCCGGGGTCCGATGATCCCGGATCGGTCGGTTGATCCCGGTCACCTCTGCACCTGGATGTCGGAATCCATGGATTCGCGGTGTCTCATCAGAGACAATGAGACCAAACAGGGACCTTTGCGGACATCGGGCCACGCCTCTCCGGGCCCCTCTCTTCGAGAGGGCCGTGAAGGGTCGGCATGCGTTGTCGGAGCCGCGCTATGGGACGGCGAGACGTATCAACGGGTCAGCCGCCAGGGCCAGGATGCCGACCATGAGATGGCAGGCGACCCTGGAATGTCCGCGGACGCGGACATGGCGCCCGCCACACTCATCCTTGAGGCGGGCGTTGGTCCTCTCGACACCGGACCGGATCCGGACCCGCACGGTCTCGGGATCGACATGGCCTACTGCACGCCGGGCCCGGGCCTCCCGGTCTCGCTCCTCCTTGAGGTCCTTGTCCCGGCGCGGATTGACATCGATGATCGGCACATGGCCAAGCCGTTCGCTCATCTGGGAGATCTCCCTGGCATCATAGGCCGCGTCCATGAGATCGTAGAGATTGGTCACACGCCCGGCGGTCATCATCGCCAGCGGGATCGCGACCTGGCTGTCATGGACGGATGCCGCGGTGAGAACGGTCCTCAGCGGCACCCCGCAGTCTGCTGTGTCGATAGGCAGCTTGTCACCGCGCCAAGCCTCCAGGACCCCCTTGGCAGTCTTCTTTGCCCCGTGATCGCAGACCTTCGGCAGCGCGTCGAGCATCTCATCGAGATCCATCCCGTTCGCTTGCCGTTCGAGACGCCCAGGCTCCTTCGTCCTCTCCTCGCCCTTGCGGGGCCGGCCGCGCTTGCGGTTCGGCGTCCTGGCCTTCGGCTTCGGGGCCGGCGTCTCCCGGGCTTCGATGGCCATCGAGTCCCTCGACACGTGGCCGATGAGCGCGTCGCCCAGTGTCTCTGCAACCAGAGCCGCGTGCATCCTCTCCGGAAGACGGGACTGCGACCATTCGGCGAACGCCCGCGAAAACGTCGCTTCACGCGGGATCTCCGCGACACGCGACCAGCCGCACAGTCGGCGCAACGTCGGGTCCACCTTGAGCCTGTCGATCAGGTGGCGGGTCGTCGGCAGACCCCACACCGCCTTGGCGATGAAGCCACGGGCCAGCGCCTGGCGATCCTCCCGGGGCCGACCCGGACCGGTCCACACCCCATCGACGAAGCCCTCCACCTTGACGAGATCGAGAGCTGTCACGAAACGCTTGTGCGTCTCGAGGAGAGGACCGACCGCCTCGGCCAACGCTGGGAAAAGGTCCCCTTGAAATCGGTGCCAGAGATCGGATAGGGTCGAGCCAAGGGTCATCGGGGTCACCTCCTCGGTATCTTGTTGTTGTGGAAACACAACATACCACGAGGTGGCCCCGAAACCCAGGCCCTCGACAACAAAATCAGCCTCGACAAGGCAAAAAACCGGTCGGGCCGGCAATTTTGCAAGAAGCTCAGAGGATAGGACATTCACCATGAGCAATGACGGCGCCACCTTGTTGGAAAATCGTATTCCGGCTCCACGCCCGGACTGGCTTGTGCAGGTCAACGAAGACATCCTTGAGCCGGATCTGCCGATCGTCGACCCGCACCATCATCTCTGGAACATGCGCGGACGACGGTATCTGCTCGACGACCTACTCGAAGATCTGAACAGCGGTCACAACATCGTCGCGACAGTGTTTCTCGAATGCGCCTCGATGTTTCGGGCCACGGGGCCCAAACATCTGAAACCAGTCGGAGAGGTCGAGTTCGTCAATGGCGTCGCGGCGATGAGCGCGTCTGGTAAATACGGCGCCACAAGGATTTGCGCCGGGATTGTCGGGTTTGCAGATCTGACCATGGGCGCTGCCGTCGAGGAGGTGCTTTCGGCCCTAGTCGCCGCCGGGAACGGACGATTCCGCGGCACGCGCTACGGCGCCGGCCATGACCCGAGCCCCGATATCAACAACAGTCATACCAATCCGCCACCGCATATCTATAGCGATGCCAGGTTCCGGGAAGGCTTTGCCAAGCTTGCAGTATTCGACCTGTCTTTCGATGCGTGGCTGTATCATACGCAGATCGCCGATGTTGCCGGGCTCGCAGATGCGTTCCCCGATCAACGTATGGTGCTCAACCACTTCGCCGGTCCGATAGGGATCGGCCCCTATGCCGGTCGGCGCGACGAAATCTTGCCGCAATGGCAAGCCGACATCCGGGAGCTTGCCAAACGCCCGAATGTCCACGCCAAACTTGGCGGCCTCGGAATGGTCATCAACGGCTACAGGTTCGAGGACCGGGCGGTCCCGCCAGGCTCGGAAGAACTCGCGCGGGTTTGGGAGCCCTATTTCATGACCTGCATCGAAGCCTTTGGTCCGGACCGTTGCATGTTCGAAAGCAACTTCCCGGTCGACAAGGTCACGTCGAGCTACGCCGTCTACTGGAATACCTTCAAACGTCTTGCGTCCGGCGCCTCGGCCGCCGAAAAGCAGGCCATGTTCCACGATACCGCGGCGCACTTCTACAAGCTCGACCTCTGACACGAAAATCAAACGGCCTGCTGACCGCCAGAACCGGCAGGGTGTTGTCGATGATGTCACGACCGTCATGATCGCGCCCTGTCACCGCAAGCCTCTTGTCAAACCGGCCGGCCTGCATGTAATATGAACGTTGAGCTTGATGTCTGATCTGCGATGTCCGATTTGCAACGTGGCTGTCCAACCATTAGAATGTGCTCGACTGGGCGAGCACATGAACTCTTAATGAGTGGGGGGTCGCGAACCATGACACGTTGACTTTGGCTGGTAAAACCCGGTCACGTCGCGAAAGCGTCTCCGCAAACGACACGGGAATGAATTGCCGGAAGCCAAAGTGATGCAAGGTTCAGTACAGCAACAGCCGGCCGGTCTTTACGATCCAGCCTATGAGCATGACAATTGCGGCGTCGGCTTCATCGTCGATATCAAGGGGCGGAAGAGTAACGAGATCATCCGCAATGGTCTTGAGATCCTTGTCAATCTCGATCATCGCGGCGCCGTTGGCGCTGATCCGCTCGCCGGCGATGGCGCCGGAATTCTGTTGCAGATTCCCGACCGCCTGTTTCGCGAGGATATGGCCGCTCAGGGCATAGTCCTGCCGCCTGCCGGGCATTTCGGTGTCGGCATGATCCAGTTGCCCCGTGATGCGGATACTCGCGCCCGGTGCATCGCCAGCATAGAACAGGCCGCCGCGACCGAAAACATTGCCGTGCTGGGCTGGCGCGAGGTGCCAACGGATAATACCTGTCTCGGGGAAAGCGTGCTGCTGAACGAACCGATCATCCGTCAGATCCTGCTTTCAAGACCCGCCGGCATGGCTGATCAGGACGCATTCGAGCGCAAACTCTACGTGGTCCGCAAACAGGCGCATGGCGCTATCTGGTATCCCGGCGATCCTGACGAAGGCGATCCTTCGGGTATCTTTTACATCCCGTCGATGTCGTCACGGACCATCGTCTACAAGGGGATGATGCTCGCGGGTAATCTTCCGGTTTATTACGTCGATCTCAGGGACGAGCGGGCAGAATCGGCGCTGGCGCTCGTGCATCAGCGGTTTTCGACCAATACCTTCCCGTCCTGGAAACTGGCGCAGCCATTCCGCCTGCTTTGCCACAACGGCGAGATCAATACCGTCCGTGGCAATATCAACTGGATGGCGGCGCGGCGCCAGACCATGTCCTCCGATGTTCTCGGCGACGATCTCGACAAGTTATGGCCGCTGATTGGCGACGGAGCGTCGGATTCCGCGACCTTCGACAACACGCTTGAACTCTTGGTTGCCGCAGGCTACCCGCTATCGCAGGCAATGATGATGATGATCCCTGAAGCCTGGAACAACAACCGGCTGATGAATCCGCAACGCCGCGCCTTCTATGAGTACCACGCCGCGCTCATGGAACCCTGGGACGGTCCGGCCGCGATTGCCTTTACCGACGGGCGCCAGATCGGCGCCACGCTGGACCGCAACGGTTTGCGGCCGGCGCGCTATCTGATCACCGATGACGATATTGTCGTCATGGCGTCGGAAGAAGGCGTTCTGCCGGTCGACGACGCGCGGGTCGTCCGCAAATGGCGCTTGCAACCCGGCAAGATGCTGCTGATCGACCTTGAAGAAGGCCGCGTGATCGACGACGAGGAACTGAAAGCCACGCTAGCCGCCGCTCACCCCTTCCAGGACTGGCTTGACAGTACGCAAATCCATCTCGAGGATCTGCCGAACGAAATCGGCCCGATGCCCCCCGATGCCGGGACACTGCTGCAGCGTCAGCAGGCGTTCGGGTATACTCAGGAAGACCTGCGCCAGTTCCTCACCCCGATGGGCCTGACCGGCGATGATCCGGTTGGCTCCATGGGACGGGACACACCGGTCGCCGTGCTATCCGATCGTCCGAAACTTCTGTTCGACTATTTCAAGCAATGTTTTGCCCAGGTCACCAATCCGCCGATCGATCCGATCCGCGAAGAACTAGTGATGTCACTGATCTCGATGATCGGGCCACGTCCGAATCTCCTCGACCCGCATGACGCCGGATCGCAGTTGCGACTGGAAGTCCGACAACCGATCATCAGCAATCTTGATCTCGAACGCATCCGTCAGATCGAGAACCATGTCGACAAGGGGTTCCGAACCTCAACCCTCAGCATCACCTTCCCGGCACATGAGGGTGCCGCAGGTATGGTGAAAGCGATCGAACGGCTGTTCGCTGAAGCCGAAGCCGCGGTCAAGGGTGGATACAACATCCTGATTTTGTCGGATCGTGATGTCGACGCCGACCATGTCCCGATCCCATCATTACTGGCCACAGCAGGCGTGCACCATCACCTGATTCGCGAAGGCTTGCGGACCAGTGCCGGACTGGTGCTAGAGACCGGCGAGGCCCGCCGCGTGCATGATTTCTGCCTTCTCGCCGGCTACGGTGCCGAAGCCATCAATCCGTATCTTGCTTTCGACACGCTGTCGAACCTGCACCCGCGTCTAGAAACCGGTCAGACGGTTGCCGATCTACACCAACAGTACATCAAGGCCATTAACAAGGGCATCCTGAAGGTCATGTCGAAGATGGGTATTTCGACCTACCAGTCTTATTGCGGCGCCCAGATCTTCGACGCTGTCGGTCTGTCCAGCACATTGCTCGATCGCTTCTTCAATGGAACCAGAAGCGCAATCGACGGAATCGGGCTTGAGGATCTTGCCACCGAGGCGGTTCGGCGTCACGCAATCGCCTATCAAGGTGTTCTATCCTTCAACAGATCACTGGATGTCGGCGGCGATCTGGCCTTCCGCCTGCGCGGAGAAGCGCATGCCTGGACACCGGAAACCATTGGTCTTTTGCAACACGCTGCACGGTCCGGTGATCGGAAGCGCTACCAAGCCTACGCGCGCAAGATGAACGACCAATCCAGAAAATTGCGCAACATCAGGGCCCTGTTCGATCTAAATTTTGCCGACGAGCCGATTCCGCTTGATGAGGTCGAACCGGCCTCTGAAATCGTCAAACGATTCTCCACCGGCGCGATGTCGTTCGGCTCCATCTCTTGGGAAGCGCATACGACTCTGGCGATCGCCATGAACCGCATGGGCGGGCGCTCCAACAGTGGTGAAGGCGGCGAGGACTCCAAACGCTATACACCGCTCGAGAACGGCGATTCGATGGTCTCGCGGATCAAGCAGGTCGCGTCCGGCCGGTTCGGCGTCACTGCCGAATACCTGGTCAATGCAACGGACCTTCAGATCAAGATGGCGCAGGGCGCCAAACCCGGTGAAGGCGGGCAGCTGCCCGGACACAAGGTTGATGCCTGGATCGGACGCATCCGGCATTCGACACCCGGTGTCGGGCTGATTTCACCGCCGCCGCATCACGACATCTATTCCATCGAAGATCTGAAGCAGCTCATCCACGATCTGAAGAACGTCAATCCGGAGGCGCGCATCAGCGTCAAGCTGGTCTCGGAGCTCGGCGTCGGCACAGTCGCCGCCGGCGTTGCCAAGGCCCGCGCCGACCATGTCACGATTTCCGGCTTTGAAGGCGGAACCGGCGCAAGCCCGATCACGTCAATTCAGCATGCTGGCAGTCCGTGGGAAATCGGTCTTGCCGAGACCCATGAGACTCTGGTGCGCAATCGTCTTCGCGGACGCATTTCGGTTCAGGTCGACGGCGGTTTCCGAACCGGCCGCGATATCGTGATCGGGGCGCTGATCGGAGCTGATGAATTCGGAATCGCGACCGCGGCGCTGGTCTCCGCCGGTTGCATCATGATGCGGAAATGCCATCTCAACACCTGTCCGGTGGGCGTCGCCACGCAGAATCCGGAACTGCGCAAGCTGTTTACCGGCGCGCCCGATCATGTGATCAATTTCCTCACCTTCATGGCCGAAGAAGTCCGGGATCTCATAGCTCAGCTCGGATTCCGGCGTTTCGACGACATGATCGGACGTCGCGACCGGCTCAGCACCAGTTCCGCCATCGAACACTGGAAGGCGCACCAGCTGGACCTGTCGGGTATCCTGCACGAGATTGACGCGCCGGTCGAGGTCGCTATTCATCAGTGCGAGGCTCAGAACCATGGCCTTGAGCATGCGCTCGACAACATGTTGCTGGAAAAAGCGGCGCCGGCGATCGAAAGCGGCGTTCCGGTGACCATCGAAACGCCGGTTGCCAATACCAACCGGACTGTCGGGGCGATGCTGAGCGGCCGGGTCGCGCTGAAATACGGTCATACCGGCCTACCCGATGACACCATTCATATCACCTTGCGAGGCAGTGCCGGGCAGAGTTTCGGCGCGTTTCTGGCGCGCGGTGTCACTCTCGAACTGGAGGGTGGAGCGAACGACTATGTTGGCAAGGGCTTGTCGGGCGGCCGACTGATTGTCTATCCGCCGAGGACGGCGACGTTTGCAGCCGAGCAGAACATTCTGATTGGCAATACGGTGCTTTATGGCGCCATTGCCGGCGAGTGTTTCTTCCGCGGCATCGCCGGCGAACGGTTTGCTGTTCGCAATTCCGGGGTGACTGCGGTGGTCGAGGGAGTCGGTGACCATGGCTGCGAGTATATGACGGGCGGTGTGGTTGTCGTTCTCGGCGATACCGGCCGCAATTTCGCAGCCGGCATGAGCGGTGGGATCGCCTATGTCCTCGACGAACACGGTGAGTTCAGGGATCGCTGCAACGTCTCAATGATCGACCTCGAGCCGGTCATTGACGACGGCGCGGCAAACGACGGAACGGTGGATATCATGGCGGACATGACCCGCCACGATGCGTTGCGGTTGCGCAGGCTGATCGAACGCCACGCGGCGTATACCGGCAGCGCTCCAGCCCACCGCATTCTCGACAACTGGGATAAGTGCCTGCCGTCATTCGTAAAGGTATTTCCGGTTGATTATCGTCGCGCGTTGAAAGAAAAGCAGGCCGCTCAGCCGGACCGGGAACACGAAGTCATCGATATCAGTATGGCGGCAGGTGAATAGCATGGGCAAGCCCACCGGCTTCATGGAGATCGAACGCCGCGAGAGCCACTATGCGCCGGTCAAAGAACGGGTCCGGCATTTTCGCGAATTCGTCATTCCGCAGCCCGAGGCCGAGTTGCGCCGTCAGGGCGCGCGATGCATGGATTGCGGCATTCCGTATTGTCATGACGGTTGCCCGGTCAACAACCTGATCCCGGACTGGAATGATCTGGTTTACGCCGGTGACTGGCAGATCGCTCTCGAAACGTTGCACGCGACCAACAACTTTCCGGAATTCACTGGCCGGGTCTGCCCTGCCCCGTGCGAGGCCGCCTGTACCCTGAACATCACGGATCGTTCGGTGACCATCAAGGACATCGAATGCGCGATCATCGAGCGCGGGTGGGACGAAGGCTGGATTGTGCCCCGTATCCCGCCGCACCGGACCGGCAAGAAGGTTGCCGTGATCGGTTCCGGACCGGCTGGCCTCGCCTGTGCCCAGCAACTTGCGCGGGTCGGGCATGCCGTAACCTTGTATGAACGCAACGCCAAGCTTGGCGGACTGCTTCGTTACGGTATTCCCGACTTCAAGCTGGAAAAGCATATCATCGACCGGCGCCTGTCGCAGATGCGGGCCGAAGGCATCGAATTCAGATCGAATGTCGACGTTGGCGTGACCATACCGGTTGCCGCGGTCCGGGCTGCACATGACGCCATTGTGCTCGCCGGCGGATCGGAACATCCCCGTGACATGGATGTTCCCGGCCGGGATCTCGACGGTATTCAATTTGCCATGCAGTTCCTCACGCAGCAAAACCGGCGCGTTGCCGACGAACATATCGGCGACAATCGGCCAATTACCGCGGAAGGCAAGCATGTGGTCGTGATTGGCGGCGGCGATACCGGTTCCGACTGCGTTGGCACATCGATCCGGCAAGGCGCGGCCTCAGTCACCCAACTTGAGATTCTCCCGAAACCGCCGAAAGCGGAAGACAAGGCGCTGACTTGGCCAAACTGGCCACTGAAACTCCGAACATCAAGTTCGCACCTGGAAGGCGCCAATCGTGACTGGTCGGTATCGACCAGGCGTTTTCTCAACGAAAATGACCAGGTTCGGGCGATAGAACTGGTTCGCAATCGCTGGGAGACCGCCTCTGACGGCCGCATGTCGATGGTCGAGATCGACGACTCGAAATTCGAGATAAAGGCCGATCTGGTGTTGTTGGCAATGGGCTTTTTGCACCCGCAACGCACCGGCCTGGTCGAGGACATTGGCGTCGCTCTCGACCGGCGAGGCAATGTTCTGGCCGGTATCGAGGATTACCGGACTTCGGAAACCGGCGTGTTCGCAGCCGGGGATATGCGCCGGGGTCAGTCGCTTGTGGTCTGGGCTATCCGTGAAGGTCAGCAGGCAGCGCGCGCCGTCGACGCCTATCTCATGGGCCGGACCGCTCTGCCAAACTGACGGCAAGGTTTGTCGAAAGGCCGAGTGTTCAGAGACTTCCCTCTGACTCCGACGTGACCTTGAATCCGTTGTTTCTTTCGCCGGATCGTCCAGAGGTCGTCGCCGCGACATTGGCTGGGCTGCTCTCGCCTGCGCACGATTTATAGGGATGCGGAGGGCTAATTCCCATAAGCGCGAACTTGTTTGACATCGCCGACTGATTCGCCACGGTCCACCCCGGACGAACCCGTCAACATTGTGGCGGCGGAGGATAAGGTCCGCTTCCGAGACTTGATGCAGGCGCACCACCACCTCGGCGCAGTGCCGAGGATGGGTGAGACCGTGCGCTATGTGGCTCACCATCGCGGCCGATGGCTAGTGGATAGATCGTTACAAGTATATCCGTTAACCGCTTATGCAGATGGTTCCGGTTCGATCAACATGCTGTAGGTAAGGGGTTGTGCATTGGTGGCGAGGCGGAAGAGCGAGCGGAAAGCATCGTGGCGGGTTTTGCGGCGGTTGAAGCGAAAGACGACCTCATCGAGATCGGCCTGCAGATGCTTGCGGCGCAGCCCGTGGTAGACGCCTCGCGCCCATCCTTTGAGGTTGGAGAAAACTTGGTGGATCCACGGCAGGACGAGGTGAGCGGCAGTCTTCCCGACGCCATGGACATTGTGGCGATCGGCGGGGACCGCAGCGTCGCCGGACCAGCCGTCGGTTTTCGCGATGGCGTCGGGATCGGCGGCGGTTCGATGAAGTGTCCGAGGTCGGCGGCGCCGTAGGAGGAGATTTCGGCCAACCTCAGGCGGCCCGGGATGTTTCCGTCCCCGAGTTCGATGGCACCGACGATGAGCATCTTGCCGTCGTGGCTGCGTCCTTGCCCTCCGGTGGGAGGATCGTCTTTGGTCCGGAATGGACGGCTGGCCTCGTCGATGTCCACCAGGCCCGACAACGGGTTGCGCTCGGGCTCGACCATGCTGGCGCGCAGCTTGTGGGCGAGCAGCCAGGCGTTGCGGCAAGAGCCGATAGCGAGCTGTTTCTGGAGCTGCAGGGCAGAGATGCCGTTGGAGTGGGTCGCCATCAGGTCGGCGGCCCAGAACCAGACGGTGAGCGGCAGCTTGCTGGCGTGCAGGATCGTCCCGGCCATCACCGAGGTCTGCCGGCGGCAGCCGGTGCAAGCGAAGGTGTGTGCTTTTCTGCGCAGCGCCCATCCCTTTTCATGGCCGCACCTGGGACAGACGAAGCCGTCCGGCCAGCGCATTTCGATCAGCCAGGCGGCGCGCAGGCGTCATCGTCCGGGACCATGTGCTGGACGGCGAGGAGGCTGTCGGGGACCTGTTTCATGTGGGGGCTCCGTCGGCAGGAATGTATTGGGAGCATTCCACCCGCTCTAACCTCAACCTCAACATCTGGTGGCAAACTCTCGCGACCGGAACCATGTGCATAAGCGGTATCCGTTATTATGTTCTTCTGATTTGTCGATCATGGAGGTCTGCAAGATGCGCCCTGGTGTTTCATTCACGCTCACTCAGACGACCGGCGTCGCCTTGAAACGGTTGTCCCGGACCCGAAGAGCCCGCAGAAGCACGTCTGACGGGCGCGCATCGTTCTTCTGAGCGACGACGGGCTCGGCACGATGGCCATCATGAGAGAGACCGGCAAGGCGAAGAACAGTGTCTGGCGCTGGCAGGACCGCTTCTATGGACGAAGGTGTGGACGGACTTCTGCGGGACAAGACGCGTCCGCCGGGCAAGGCGCCTCTGGCTCCTGAGCCGGTGGCGAAGATCGTAGAGTTGACCCACACCTCACCCGCCTCACGCGGCGACCCACTGGACGCTGCGGGCGATGGCGAAGGCTGTCGAGGTTGCCGCTTCGAGGGTCTGGGCGGTCTGGAAGGCGCATGGCCTGATGCCGCACCGCTGGCGGCCGTTCACGCTTTCGAACGATCCCGCCTTCGTCGAGACGCTGACCGACATCGTGGGCCTCTCCGTTGCGCCGCCGGCTCACGCGGTCGTGCTGTCGATCGATGACAGGTCGCACAGTCAGGCACTTGACCGCACACAGCCCGGCCTGCCGCTGAAGAAAGACCGCGGCGCTACCATGACGCATGATTACAAGCGCAACGGCACGACGATGCTGTTTGCCGCCCTGACCGTGCTCGACGGCACGGTCATCGGCCAGCACGCCAGTCGGCATCGCCACCAGGAGTTCCCGAGATTCCTCAACCGCATCGCGCGCACGATATCCGCTGGCGTCCCGGTCCATGCCATCCTCGACAACGACGCCACTCACAAGCACAAGGAAGTCCGGGTCTGGCTCGCACGCCATCCGCGCTCGACCTTCCACGTCACCCCACCTCAAGCGCGTGGCTGAACGCGGTCGAAGGCGTCTTCGCCAAGCTGACACGACGCCGTCTCAAAGACGGCGTCTTCCTCTCCGTACGCGAACTCCAGGATGCCATCCGCCGCGTCATCGACGAACACAACACAACAGAAGCCAAGCCCTTCGTCTGGACCGCCGATCCCGATACCATCATCGCCGCAAGAAAAAGAGGGTTTCAAACTTTGGAATCAATCCACTAGCGCTCGTGGTGTTCTCGGCGTCGGCGCTGAAATGCGGGGCGCATGGCCGCTGGATCGGCTTGGACTACGGCGTCCAGCTCGACCGTCTGCATCTTGTCACCAACAACTCGCACATCCTGATCTTCCCTGGGATGAGCGTAATCTCGGCTCGCGAGCGCGCTCGCTGTGCACGCGCCGCCTGGTGAGTGACTGGCCGGCTCGCTTCGGCCACCCACTGTTTCTGCTGGAGACCTTCGTGGACCCGGTTCGTTTCCCATGCCGACTTGAACCTTGTCGATGCGTGCCGGATACTCGACAAGACGTCGGCCCAAGGCCACATGGCGCAGCCTTGGCAATCGTTGTCCAACCCAGTCCTCACGCAATGCGTCCAGATCCGACAGCGCCCCTTTCCCGCCGCCAGCGAGGCGATCAGGCTCCACAGCGTTTCCGCGTCGCTCTCGCTGCTTGACCGACACCGCCGACAGAGTCGGGAAAGGCCAAGCCGATCCGCTATCCGGCCCAGCACCGATCAGCCCCGAAGTCGGTGAGCTGCGCGTCGGTAGTCGGTAAAGTCCATCTCGAGTTTCGGCGGGCAGGGAAATACCGTGCTCATCGCACACTTGCGATGTGATGGAATGTTCACTGGCAATATTGCCAATCCCGCCCGCAGCGTGCGTACTTTCGTGAATTCAGCCCCATCCTTATTCGGGAATCAGGGGTGTCCTTCTGTCTCGCTCTACTACTCGATATGCCCCTTGACGACGAACAATCGTCCCCCCGAAATCCTGCTTGTCGCCGTCGCAGAAGCAAATTCCGATTTCCCAGTTCCCTGGCGACGTCTCCGGATTCGCACAGTCGGAGCAACCGATGCGGCCGCAATTCTTGCACTGGTAGATCGTCGCACCTTTCTCTTAGTTGCCGCAGCTTGCGCATTCGGTGTAGATCCCCATCACTTGTTCGCTCCATGCCGTTTGTTGATCATTTGGATAGTGCTATCGAACGCCCTAAGGCGCAAGCCTCCCCGGACCGGACCCACAATGATCCCACGCTGTTAACAGCGAGTCCAGGACAAGAGTTTAGCGACATGAATTCTTGCCAAAAAAGATAGAAAAGCCCGTTTGCTCGGGGTGATATAACCAACATCTCATCCATATCATGACTAGATAGTGTCGTCATGAGTGATGTTTATCTGTACTATCTGTCGAACTCACTCGATGGTTCTTGGAGGCGACTCATGGGAATGGCTCATCGGCGTCACGACATTTCGGACAGGGTCTGGCTGTTGCTGGAGCCTCATCTGCCTGGTCGAGCGGGAAGTTAGGGTGGGGTGGCACAGGATAATCGACGGTTCATTAATGCGGTCTTCTGGATTCTGCGCACCGGCGCTCCCTGGCGTGATGTGCCGCCGGACTATGGAGACTGGAAAAATACCCATCGTCGGTTCTGTCGCTGGCGGGACAAGGGGCTCTGGGGGGCGTTGCTGGAGCCTCTGGTGGATGAGCCGGACGATGAGTGGCTGATGATTGACGCCAGTCATCTCAAGGTCCATCCCCATGCGAGCGGTGCGGTCGGTGGCCATCAGGCGATGGGTCGCACAAAAGGGGGCTGAACACGACGCTGCACCGGGCTGTGGACGCGCATGGGATGCCGGTGCGGGTGTTGGTGACCGAGGGGACGGCAGCAGATTGCAGTCAAGCGGTCGAGCTGATTGAAGGGATAGATGCCCAGTCCTTGTTGGCGGACAAGGCCTATGACACGACTGCCATCCTGTCTTGTTGTGAGGAGCATGAAGTTATTCCAGTGGTTCCGCCGAAGCGCAACCGCAAGCACCCCAGAGCGTATGATGTCCATCTCTACCGGCACCGGCATTGGGTGGAGAACGCGTTTCTGTGGCTCAAGCGCTGGCGTGGGATTACCACGCGATACGCCAAGAATGCCGCATCGTTCCTCGCCGCGGTGCAGATTCGGTGTCTGGCGCTCTGGGCTGGTATTTCGTGACGACACTATCTAGATAGTGTCGTCATGAGTGATGTTCATCTGTCCTAATCTGTCGAACTCACTCGATGGTTCTTGGAGGCGACACATGGGATTGGCTCATCGGCGTCACGACATGTCGGACAGGGTCTGGCTGTTGTTGGAGCCTCATCTGCCTGGCCGAGCGGGACGTTGGGGTGGGGTGGCGCAGGATAATCGACGGTTCATTAATGCGATCTTCTGGATTCTGCGTACCGGCGCTCCCTGGCGTGATGTGCCGCCAGACTATGGAGACTGGAAAAATACCCATCGTCGGTTCTGTCGCTGGCGGGACAAGGGGCTCTGGGGGGCGTTGCTGGAGCCTCTGGTGGATGAGCCGGACGATGAGTGGCTGATGATTGACGCCAGTCATCTCAAGGTCCATCCCCATGCGAGCGGTGCGATCGGTGGCAATCAGGCGATGGGTCGCACAAAAGGGGGCTGAACACGAAGCTGCATCTGGCTGTGGACGCGCATGGGATGCCGGTGCGAGTGTTGGTGACCGAGGGGACGGCAGCAGACTGCAGTCAAGCGGTCGAGCTGATTGAAGGGATAGATGCCGAGTCCTTGTTGGCGGACAAGGCCTATGACACGACTGCCATCCTGTCTTATTGTGAGGAGCATGGAGTCATTGCGGTGGTTCCGCCGAAGCGCAACCGCAAGCACCCCGGAGCGTATGATGTCCCTCTCTACCGGCACCGGCATTGGGTGGAGAACGCCTTTCTGTGGCTCAAGCGCTGGCGTGGGATTGCCACGCGATACGCCAGGAATGCCGCATCGTTCCTTGCCGCGGTGCAGATTCGGTGTCTGGTGCTCTGGGCTGGTATTTCGTGACGACACTATCTAGGAGATTGTTCAATCATGGGCGGTCAGAAAGAGCAGTTCTTGGCGAATCAGGACGGCGGGTGCGTGGCTTTCAGCTTGTCGTGCGGAGAAGATTTCTCAAACCAGATTTACACTGCAGCCCGACAACACGATCTTACCCGTTTCTGTCAAACGTCCACGCGCCGTCGCCCGCTCACGGACATCTGCTGCGGCACTGATCCGGATGTAGATACTGCCCAATCCGTCGCCACGCCCGTCAACGGCCCGACAAAGCGGAGCTGTGCTTGTTCCAGGGCGATGGCCAGATCGCCATTTTCGGTTCGATGCAACGGTAAATCGAGCACATCCGACCAGCGCGCTGTCATACCGTAAAGATCTTCGACCTGGATCTCGGCGCCGACAAGGGCTTGCGTCAAGTCAGAGCGGATATTCGACTGCCAGTCTGGACCTGCCGGCAACCAGGAGGACTATTCGAGCATATAGTGGCGCCTACATCAGTCGAATCAATCGAGAGGACCGCTGACATCACGTGGGTGGAAATGTGTCATCGTGTAGGTCGGATGATCGGATTCCCAGACTGCCCGAACACCCAGCCCGATTATCCGCGCTCGCTCGCTCAAGGCACATCAGTTTGCAATATAACCACGTATCCGCCGTCGCCATCGCGGCGCGCGATATATCGTCCAGCCGATGTATCGGGCTGAGTCGGCGCGACAACTTCCAGAAAATTGCCGCCAATCGGCACCACAGCGGTTTCAAGGCCCGTTGCGACACGCTTTCATCTCGGATGCAACGAAACAGATCTGCCTCAGTCGCATGATAATTTCTTTCCGTTTGTTTACCGCCGGGCAAGACTGACGCGTTTCAGGTCACGATGAAAACTGCGGCCAGTCCGCAAGCCGGATATCCCATTGCAAGACGGTTGGATTGCCCGCTTTCCAATTCAAGTCCATCCTGTAACACTCACCGGATGGCGGGATTTTGAAGCCGGAGACGATCCGTATTATGGCGTCGCGGCAAATCGCTGAACAAGGAGTGCGTCATGGCTTTTGATCTGGTCATTGCAGACGGCACCGTGGTCGACGGATCCGGCATGGCGCGATATCGTGCCGATATTGGCATCAAGGACGGCCGTATCACTGAAATTGGGCGGATCCGCGCGCCATCCGAATGCAGGATCGACGCGGACGGGAAGGTTGTCGCGCCCGGCTTTATCGACGGACATACCCATATGGACGCCCAGGTTGCCTGGGACCCTCTCGGAAGTTGCTCCTGCTGGCACGGCGTGACCAGCGTCATCATGGGTAATTGCGGCTTTGCGCTTGCGCCATGCAAACCGGAGGCTCGGGACTGGTTCGCCGAGTGTCTCGAAGCTGTGGAGGATATTCCGAAAGAGGCGATGGTCGCCGGGATCGATTGGAACTGGGAAACCTTTCCAGAATATCTCGCGACAGTCGATGCGCTGCCCAAGGCGATCAACTACGCGTCATATATTGGTCATTCGGCATTGCGCATGTATGCCATGGGCGAGCGCGCGCTCGATCAGACCGCGAATGATGACGATCTGCAGACGATGGCCCGACTGGTCGAAGACGCGCTGCGGGCCGGCGCGATGGGGTTATCAACATCACGCGCAACAACCCACATCAGGCCTGATGGCGGACCTGTGGCAAGCCGGGTCGCCGACTGGCGTGAAATCGCCCATCTGGTCGATGCCATGGCCAGACTCAATGCCGGGATCTTTCAGATCGGCCCCGACATTTCGGGCGGCGTTGCACAACGCAGATTCATGGACGAGTTGCGGACGATCACGCTGGACAGCCGGCGGCCGGTAATGTTCGGCACGCTTTCGACAGCGCAAGGCGAGAACCCGAACCACTGGCAATACCAGCTTGACTGGATGGACGAAATTTCGGCCGCCGGCGGGCGGGTGTTCGGGCAGATGACAACACGTTCAATCAACGCCCTGTTTTCGCTGAAATCCTACCTGCCTTTCGACGTTCTGCCAACTTGGAAAGACGTGCGCCAGTTGTCGATCAAAGACCAGAAATCCAGTTTCCGTGATCCCGAAATGCGCGCGCGCCTGATCGCAGAAGAAGCCTCCATGAAACCCAAAGGCACGGAGTTTCAGGGTGGCGGGACCGCAACCACCGATCCCCGCAAACCCGACTACGCCAATCTGTTTCCCATGTTTGATGTCAATTGGGACGACCCGAGCGTCGACGACCTTGCCAGGCAGCGGTCACGCAATCCGGTCGAGGTTATGATCGATCTCATTCTCGACGATGAAGATCTAGTCTTCGTGCAACCTCTGGTGAACGACAAGCCGGAGGATGTGCTCGGCATGCTCAAACATCCCCGGACACTTGCGACCTTCTCGGATTCGGGTGCGCACGTCTGTCAGGAAATGGGATCCTCGCTACAGACTCATCTTCTGAGCTACTGGGTCCGACAAAAACAGGCATTCACCCTTGAAGAAGCCGTCCGCATGCTCACTTTCGAGAATGCTTCAGCCTGGAACATCACCGATCGCGGTCTGTTGCGCACCGGTATGGCCGCCGACATCGTGGTCTTCGACGAGGCCACAATCAAACCGAGCCTGCCGACGGTCGAGCATGATCTGCCTGGCGGCGCCCGGCGTCTGGTGCAAAAAGCGAAAGGCATTGATGCAACCATCGTCAACGGCGCTGTCACCCTGGAACACGGCGACAGTACCGGCGCGGTTCCGGGGACCATTATCAAAGGACCGCTGGCAGCGTAGTATCCACCGTGCTGCGCCGCCCTGCTGCAATTGTCTGCCCTGCCCGGCAACGTGACGTCGGTCGCGGTTTACCGACGCATATCTTCAAGCACCATCGCAGCGCATTTTTCACCAATCATTATGCTCGGTGCATTGGTGTTACCGGCAACGATGGAGGGCATGACTGAGGCATCAGCGATGCGGAGTCTCCCGATACCGTGAACCTGCAGGCGCGCATCCGTCACCGAATCAGTTTCAGGTCCCATGCGGCAGGTTCCGACAGGATGATAGTTCGCCACAGCGCGGGCCCGGACATCCGCGATCAGATCCTCGTCGCTTTCCGTGTCCGCGCCGGGCAGGACTTCTTCGACCATGAAGGGCTTCAGTGCCGGCTGGTGCGCGATCTTGCGGCTCATCCGCATCCCGTAAAGGATCGCCTGCCGATCATATTCGCTACGCAGAAATTCGTAACGAATGGCCGGTGCGGCCAGAGGATCCGGATTCTTGATGCGGACCGAACCGTCGCAGTCGGGGCGAAGATGGA
This sequence comes from Thalassobaculaceae bacterium, assembly GCA_963422445.2. GTDB lineage: Bacteria > Pseudomonadota > Alphaproteobacteria > Thalassobaculales > Thalassobaculaceae. Next base: position 3,603,414 of record OY729512.2, on the reverse strand, counting down.
CCGGACTGAACGTGAATGCGGAAAAGGGATGCGGAACCACGCCGTCTGGCGTGCGTTTGGCCGCGCTCCAGCTGAACATGTTGATCTGCACGTCAGGTTGTTCAAGTCGAGGGTCGCTGCGCAGGAACGCGCCGGCACAGATCGCCGAATTGGTCAGCGGGCCGCTGCCGAACAGGGCGTAACGGGCGCCGGCGACGAGACGCCGCGGCAGACTGATCGCCAGATCGTTCATTGTCACTGGCCGGGCGCAGCGATAGCTGAGATAGGTATTGAAATGGTCACGCAAATGCGAGCCGACCCCAGGCAAGTCGCGCTGAACCGGAATGCCCATATCCGACAACAGGTCACCCGGGCCGATACCAGAAAGTTGCAGAAGTTGCGGTGATCCGAATGCACCGCCGGAGATGATGACTTCACGGCGTGCCCGGGCGATGCGCGGACCGGCCGGTGTCTGATATTCAATTCCGACCGCCGCGCCGTCCCCTATCACGATGCGCCGGGCCTGCGCCGACGTTTCGACATGCAGGTTGCGACGGTTACGTGCGGGTTTCAGATAGGCCCGTGCAGAACTCCAGCGCCGGCTTCGGGTCGCGGTGAACTGATAGAAACCGGTCCCTTCCTGGGTCGGCCCGTTGAAATCTGGATTGGCTGGTATGCCGGCTTCCACGGCGGCTGCCACCATGGCGCTCGGCAGCGGCCATTCCTCGGGAATATCCGAAACCCGGAGCGGACCACCAGCCCCGTGCAGATCGTCAGCGCCACGTTCGTTGTTTTCAGCCTTCTTGAAGAATGGCAGCACCGAATTCCAGTCCCAGCCATCCAGCCCACGTTGACGCCATTCGTCGTAATCTCCCGGCTGGCCGCGCATGTAAATCGTGCCATTAATCGAGGAACTGCCGCCGAGAACCTTACCGCGCGGTTGATAGAGGATCCGGTTATCAAGCGATTCAACCGGTTCTGTCTGGAACTTCCAGTTCACGCGACCGTCCGTGAAGACCTTGGTAAAACCGAGTGGAACATGGATCCACGGATTGAGGTCTCGTGGCCCGGCTTCCAATAGCAGAACGGTATGATCAGGGTTTTCGCTCAGACGCGCCGCAACAGCGCATCCGGCCGAACCGGCACCACTCACAATGAAGTCGAATTCTGCATCGTCGGCCAACATGTCGGCACCTCATACACGAAAATGGACCCATCTTCGTGAAGCCTGTTGGCGCGGCAGCGACCTGTCAATACAGGACTTGGCAGTATGGGATGACGGCACCATATAAATTTCAACACGGCACGGCGTCGCGCGTCGATCGACCGTCTGTCGGGTCGAACGGATTCCATGCTGACCGGGAACCGGAGCGTTGGTTGACTTAAACGCGGGAATCACGCAAGCAAACGGAATCGCGAATGTGAGGATCGGCAATGGTGGTAACAGGGAAACGAATGGAAGAATGCGGCCTCTGATGATCACCGGCCTGACGGTCTGCATTGCAGTTTGCTCGGGGCCTGCGATCACCGGCGAACTGGTACTCGGGCGGTTTTCGGACGACGATTTGTCGGGCTGGGAAGCAAAAAGTTTCGAGGGTGATACGAGTTATCGTTTAGTAGAACAAGACGGCCGCACCGTTCTCGAGGCGACCAGCGACGGTACGGCATCCGGTCTTATTCTCGAGCGGAAGATCGACCTGACAGCGACACCGGTCCTGAGATGGAGCTGGCGTATTGCCGCACCGGTCAATCCGCCTGACGAAACCAACCGGGAGGGTGATGATTTCGCGGCGCGGATCTATTTCGTGACTCCGGGCGACGGCTTCCTGTCTTTCCCGGACTCCATAGCGTATGTCTGGGCAAGCAACCAGCCGAGCGGCTTGTCATGGCCGAATCCATATACCGACAAGGTCCAGATGTACGCTGTCGATTCCGGGGTGGAGTATGCCGGGCAATGGCGGCATTACCGTCGGAATATCCGAGAGGATTTTCAAGCTCTGTTTGGCCGTGACATCGTCGAGATCACCCATATCGCTATCATGACGGACACCGATAACAGTGGGCTGTCCGTGCAAGCTTGGTATGGTGATATCAGTATCGCACGGCAAAGCACGGCGAATAGATTTGTCCGATGAATCCACCTCATTTTTCGATAAAGACAAAACACAAAAACCTTGAAATTCAGCATGCATATTCTATTTCTTAAACCACTTATGCACTTGGCCCCGGTTTGATCAAAATGTTGATTGAAAGCCGTCCAAATGGATCGGTAGGAGTCAACTTCTCGCGGCAAATTCTCACAACCAAAGCTACGTGCATAAGCGGTTTTTTTAAATACATATAAAATTCTCTGTTCTGAGCTTCTTGCAAAATTGCCGGCCCGACCGGTTTTTGCCTTGTCGAGGCTGATTTTGTTGTCGAGGCCTGGGTTTCGGGGCCACCCCGTGGTATGTTGTGTTTCTACAATAACAAGATACCGAGGTGGTGACCCCGATGACCCTTGGCTCGACCCTATCCGATATCCGGCACCGATTTCAAGGGGACCTTTTCCCTGCGTTGGCCGAAGCGGTCGGTCCTCTCCTCGAGACGCACAAGCGCTTCGTGACAGCTCTCGATCTCGTCAAGGTGGAGGGCTTCGTCGATGAGGTGTGGACCGGTCCGGGTCGGCCCCGGGAGGATCGCCAGGCGCTGGCCCGTGGCTTCATCGCCAAGGCAGTATGGGATCTGCCGACGACCCGCCACCTGATCGACAGGCTCAAGGTGGACCCGACGTTGCGCCGGCTGTGCGGCTGGTCGCGTGTCGCGGAGATCCCGAGTGAAGCGACGTTTTCGCGGGCGTTTGCCGAATTTTCGCAGTCCCGTCTTCCGGAGAGGATGCACGCGGCTCTGGTTGCAGAGACACTGGGCGATGCGCTCATCGGCCACGTGTCGAGGGCCTCGACGGCCATCGATGCCCGGGAGACGCCGGCCCCGACGCCGAAGGCCAGGACGCCGAACCGCAAGCGCGGCCGGCCCCGCAAGGGCGCGGAGAGGACGAAGGAGCCTGGGCGTCTCGAACGGCAAGCGAACGGGATGGATCTCGATGAGAGGCTCGACGCGCTGCCAAAGGTCTGCGATCACGGGGCAAAGAAGACTGCCAAGGGGGTCATGGAGGCCTGGCGCGGTGACAAGCTGCCTATCGACACAGCAGACTGCGGGGTGCCGCTGAGGACCGTTCTCACCTCGGCATCTGTCCATGACAGCCCGGTCGCGATCCCGCTGGCGATGATGACCGCCGGGCGTGTGACCAATCTCTACGATCTCATGGACGCGGCCTATGATGCCAGGGAGATCTACCAGATGAGCGAACGGCTTGGCCATGTGCCGATCATCGATGTCAATCGGCGCCGGGACAAGGACCTCAAGGAGGAGCGAGACCGGGAGGCCCGGGCCCGGCGTGCAATAGGCCATGTCGATCCCGAGACCGTGCGGGTCCGGATCCGGTCCGGTGTCGAGAGGACCAACGCCCGCCTCAAGGATGAGTGTGGCGGGCGCCATGTCCGCGTCCGCGGACATTCCAGGGTCGCCTGCCATCTCATGTTCGGCATCCTGGCCCTGGCGGCTGACCAGTTGATACGTCTCGCCGCCCCATAGCGCGGCTCCGAAAACGCATGCCGACCCTTCACGGCCCTCTCGAAGAGAGTGGCCCGGAGAGGCGTGTCCCGATGTCCGCCAAGGTCCCTGTTTGGTCTCATCATCTCTGATGAGACACCGCGAATCCATGGATTCCGACCTCCAGGTGCAGAGGTGACCGGGATCAACCGACCGATCCGGGCTCACCGGACCCTGGGGGCAGGAATTTTGCAAGAGGTTCTTCTGAAAAATTTTAAGAAATTTATGTGATCAACTTCGTTTACAGGTGCAGTGAAACGAATGCTATGTTACGTCACACAGGCATGACAATTCTTACCGAAATTGATAGTGCTTGAATTGATAGAGAAACGTTTGGAAGAAATTTTTCTGCAAGCCGCTTCATACAATTATTCCGCTGTGTTTTCGGGCTATGTAATCGGAACGGTAGCAAATACGGGCCTCCCGCGTCGTATTTGATAACCACACAATACCGGGATGGATTATGGGCGGCTAAACACTTGTTACTGCAAATGAAAACAATGCAGAAAAAGTCATCCATTTTTGATTACGTTTGTCTCGCGATATCATTGGAAAAGTGACGCAACCAGATCTTCGTTCGAGCTTTATCACGCGTTTCATAATCTCGGATAGCCTGTTGAAGGTCACTGTAAACCAGTGTTTCAGCGTCCTCGCCGATCCTAGTCAACTGCATCGTGTACCAGGCGGTTATCCCGCCCTCTTGGGCATCAGAAAATCTGGGGTAGATCGGCTCCGGTTTCTGATCCGCCATCCAGAGGTTGGCAAGAGTAGGCTCTAGAACGAGTGCGCGGGCAAGACCGACGATGTCGACCGCACCGCTGGCCACGGCGTCCTCGGCCTGCATACGTGTCTTGAATCCGCCTGTCAGCATAAGAGGTTTGGATGTCGCTGCGCGGGCAAACCTTGCGAATTCTATGAAATAGGGTCCGCGTCCAGCCCCGTTCGAGACAGCCTTGGCTCCGGGAAAGTAAGTTCCGCCGCTGATGTCGATCAAGTCGACCGAAGACCGGTCCAGCGCTGCCACCACTTTCAGCGCGTCGTCCTTGTCGAACCCGCCCTCAAGCTTATCTGAAGAATTCAGTTTCACAGCCATCGGAAATTCCGGCCCGACAGCAGCGCGGATGGCTTCGATGGAGTCAAGCAAAAGCCGCATTCGATTGGCAATGGACCCGCCAAATGCGTCCTTACGCTTGTTGAACAGCGGCGAAAGGAACTGACTGAGCAGAAATCCGTGCGCTGCGTGTATCTGGATCCCGCCGAAACCGAGCTGCTGCGCCAAACGGGCTGTCCTCGCAAATTCCGAAGGCAATTGACGAATTTCGTCCATTGTCAGTTCTGCGCAGCGGAAACCCGAAAGCTCGAGAGCACTCGGGCCCCTGGGGGTGCTGGTCGGCGCATAAGCAAGCGCTCCGGCGTGACCGAGTTGTAGCCAGATCTGAGTGCCATTTTCACCACCCTTTTGGGCAAGCTCTCGGAATCGGTCGAGTTCCGAATTCTCATTGAGAACCAGGTTGCCAGGTTTCTCAGCGTAACCTGCGTTGCCTTGCACCTCGCCAATTATGGATACGGCCAACCCGCCTCCGGCCCAACGCTTATACAGTCTGTATTGTTCTGGTGTCGGATGGCCGGTTCCATCGCCTAAGGAATCCGACATCGCCGATTTCGCGATGCGGTTTTTAACAGTCACACCGCAGGGCAGCGTGAGCGGATTGAACAGGTGCCCCCGTCGCTGCATTTGAACTCCCTCAACAAATCCCGCAGCTTTCGTCCACATTCCGGAAACCTTGCGGCACCGCAACACAACGTGAAACTTGGGACCAATCCACCGCTGACAACACTCTACCTAGGGGAACTGAATTTGATAGAAGAGGCTGCAAAACACGAAGTCGAAAGGTATCAATTTCTCAAATGCAAGGCGAGCGAAAGATGTTGCTGGGTGTCGGCTCGTGGCCGGGCCTGCGAGACTCGAGGCGTTGATCACAACTCAGCCGTCGAATTCTTGATTGGGCCCGAACATCTCTATGCTGACACGTTGATACTGCCTCGGACCGGATTGACCGGAATGTCCGTGACAGTCGCAGTCACCTTGTCATCACGAGTGGTCCCGAACGGCCTCCTGCACCGACAGACCGGCTGTGCCCAGAATCCGAATTCATCACTGAGCAAATTTCCAGACATGTTCAGGTCCCTCAGATGTTTATAAATCGTAACTGTCCAAGTCTGTTTTGGGTTCTGCTTCCGGCGGCCGGTTCACAGCGCGTGGCTGTCTGATGAACCGCGCCAGCGACTGTACGTACCTAGCCTCTCTATGCGAGGGATTTCGCTGCCTGGCAAGGGGGAAGAGCCGCAGTCTGGAGATCAATTGCTTCGGGTCGGGTGTGCCGGGGCCGGGGTTTCGAGGACATTCCGGACCTGTTTGCGGGCTGTGGCAATAACGGAATGCAAGATAGTGAAGTCGCGGGCGCCCTGTTCGGAGCAGAATGCGTCGGCGATTTTCTGGTGCAGCTGCACCATTCGCAGATCTTGCTCGGCCCGGTTTTCCCGGAACCCGGATTACTTCGCAATCGTCCCACCACCGTCAGCAACGTGGTACCTGGGCAGTTACCTTAAATCATGGCAAATCCACCCACTGCCCGTTCATCCCTGCCGAAGCAACCGCGGCGCGGACCGCTTGCATTGAGTGGAGTCCGTCTTCGGCCGTCGGAATTGGCCGCGTACCCGTGGCATCAATCGGCCCGCCCTCGCGAATCATGCAGGCAAGATCACGATAGATGTTGGCGAAAGCCAACGGCATGCCCTCGACATGCCCGACCGCAATCCGGGAGGCCCCGGCTGCATCAGCGGCCATCCACTCCTCACCCCGCTCAATGATTTCGGTCCGTCCACCGACCGGCGTCCAGCACAATTGTTCAGGGTGCTCCTGAACCCAGCTGATCCCGCCGCGTTCACCGAAAACATGAAGCTCCAGACCATGCTGCCGGCCGACAGCAACGGCCGATGTCCAGAGCCGGCCAACCGTGTCGTCATCCATGCGGAAATTGACCATGACGTCATCCTCAAGCGCCCGACTCGAAACACAGGACGCAAAGTCGGCGGAAACTCGCCTCACCTCCGACCGGTCACGAAAACAGCCAGATGCAAGGCGTGAATACCGCAGTCGGCGAACTGGGCCGAGATGCCGACCTCGGCCGGATCATAGCGCCAACAAAGACGAGGATTGTCCAGATCATGCGCATCTGCGTGATGACCGTGCGAAAACATCGCGACCACCAGCCGAATATGCTCGAGATCCCCTGCCCCGACCATCGCGCGCATCTGCAGGATCATCGGGTAGCCGGAATACCCGTAATTGACGGCGCATATCCGTCGGTTCACGGATGCCGCCGCCACGATCTGCTCCGCCTCTTCGACCGTCAACGTCAGGGGTTTTTCACCAGCAATTCTCCTTATGGCGTTTCTTGTTGCATTGCGGCCTTTCGTGTTGGTTTTTTTGGCGGTTTTGCGGTTGGAGGGATGGGCTTGGCGCGGGGCCGGGGATCAAGCGTTTACGGGAGGGGAGAGGCCCGTGATGACGGTTTTCATGAGGACCGCCCATGACGCGAAGACATGGTAGGCGGTGATCGCGCGGATGTGCTCGAACAGGCGCCTTCGGGCTCCGAGTGCGTGCCGCGCCCGCCGCCAGGACGCTTCGATCAGGTCGCAGGCCGTGTGCAGGGCGAAGGCCAGCAGATTGAGCACGACCAGGATGCTGGCCAGGGTCTGGCTGCCATGCCCGAAATTGTGTTCGAGGTTGTAGCCGTTGGTCTTCAGGACGTTGAAGGTCTCGTTCTCGATCTTCCAGCGGGCACGCCCGCAGGCGGCGATGGCGGCGGCGGTGTCTCGCGTGACGGCAAGGTCGGTGACGAAGCTGTTGCGGTAGGTCACCTTGCCGTCGGGCTTGGCGATCTCGACCTCCAGCCAGTTGACGGCGAGCGCGTCGGCGCCGTCGCGCAGCGGCACGCCATTCATCCAGCGATAGCGATGGCGGCGCCTGGCCGCGCCCCTGCCCACGGTCTGGCACACCTTGTCCAGCACGACGCCATGGGTGTATTCGCTCAACGTCTTGTGGCTGGACGGCTTGCACACGAAGATGAAGCTCCCGCCCGCGGCGCGCACCGCCTCGCAGATCGGCTGGCGGGAATAGAGATCGTCGCCCAGATAGACCGGTCTCAGCCCGGCCACACAAGGCCCCAGGCGGGCCAGCCAGCGCTGCGCCGCGCGGCTCTCGCAGTCCTGCTTCGCCGAGCCGTCTTGCGGGCGCACGAACTCCGGCGCCAGAGGCAAGGCGCGGCGCTGCCCCGGCGCCACCAGAGCGGCGCCGACAAAGCTGTGGAAATACTCCACCTCCTCGCCCCGCCGGCGCGTCGAGCAGTGCGCGCAGTGGATCGTGCCGGAACGGAAAGGCTCCGAGCCGTCCAGCGCGATCAACACCCGATCGTCCAGGCAGCGCAGACCCGACAAGGTGCCGGCACCATCCAGGTCATCGACAAGCGCCGAAAACACCGCGTCGAAATGATCCGTCGGCGCCCCATCCAGCATCCGCCGGATATGGCTGTCGCACGGAACCCGCTCCATGCCGAACAGCGTCCCGGCGCATCAGCGCCGCGCTGCGCCGACAGCAGGCGCTGATGCGCCAGAAACGACGGGCTCTGCATGAAAAACACCGAAAACGCCGCAAGCCCGATGTCTCTCATGGCATAGCGCGTGTTGCGTCCCGAGCGCTTGTCGGGCAACGCCGCGCACCGCTTCCCCAGCACATCCATGTATCGTTCAAGACGCTTCATACAACAACTTGAATCACATCTCCAAGCCTTTGAAAACCCCTGATAACTCCAAAAGAAGAATTGCTGGTTTTTCACAAAGCACGTGAAAACCAGCCCGCAAAAACGCAAGTGTGATCTCGAAATGGGTCGCGTTCGGAGTCGCGACGGTAACGAGATCGGGGCGATCTTCTCGAGGCGCCTCTCCAGCCAACATTTCGCGCCAATTGACATACGCACGGTCCGCGGCAATCCCGAGATCGCGACCGTAACGACGACCAGCATCAGGATCTATGTCAAGCGCGCCAGCGACCAGCGCGAATTCACCATCAAGTCGTGCCGCCATGCGGTGCACCGCACCGATCTGACTGGTTTTGCCACCGTCGACAAGCGCCCAGTTCAATGCCCCCATGCTACTCCCCTGTCTTTCGCCTTATCCACCTGTGTAACAGTGCTGTTGTCGGTATCGACTTTGCAGCAAACTTGCGCGAAGATTGACCAGTTCGGCGTTAGGCTATCCGCGCGGATAATGGCATTGCTGTACAGAATTTTCCGGCATTTGGGTCTGATTTCTCTAGATAGTGTCGTCACGAAATACCAACCCAGAGCGCCAGACACCGAATCTGCACCGCGGCGAGAAATGATGCGGCATTCCCACGCCAGCGCTTGAGCCACAGAAAGGCGTTCTCCACCAAATGCCGGTGGCGGTAGAGATGGACATCATACGCTCTGGGGTGCTTGCGGTTGCGCTTCGGCGGAACCACTGGAATGACTTCATGCTCCCCACAATAAGACAGGATGGCAGTCGTGTCATAGGCCTTGTCCGCCAACAAATACTCGGCATCTATCCCTTCAATCAGCTCGACCGCTTGACCGCAATCTGCTGCCGTCCCCTCGGTCACCAACACCCGCACCGGCATCCCATGCGCGTCCACAGCCAGGTGCAGCGTCGTGTTCAGCCCCCTTTTGTGCGACCCATCGCCTGATTGCCACCGCTCGCACCGCTCGCATGGGGATGTACCTTGAGATGACTGGCGTCAATCATCAGCCACTCATCGTCCGGCTCATCCACCAGAGGCTCCAGCAACGCCCCCCAGAGCCCCTTGTCCCGCCAGCGACAGAACCGACGATGGGTATTTTTCCAGTCTCCATAGTCTGGCGGCACATCACGCCAGGGAGCGCCGGTACGCAGAATCCAGAAGACAGCATTAATGAACCGTCGATTATCCTGTGCCACTCCACCCCAACGTCCCGCTCGACCAGGCAGATGAGGCTCCAGCAACAGCCAGACCTTGTCCGAAATGTCGTGACGCCGATGAGCCAATCCCATGAGTCGCCTCCAGGAACCATCGAGTGAGTTCGACAGATAGGACAGATAAACATCACTCATGACGACACTATTTAACGAAACGCCCAATCCATATGGATTGGGCGTTCTTTTATACCAATTTCCGGGCCGTTGAGGCGTCGGCGGTGCGTGATGTCGAGCAGCAGTTCAAGACCCGGCCGTGCCGGGTTCCGGGCTACCGAACGCCGGCGAACGTGTTCGGAGACGTGCTTCGGAGTATCGGAATGTTGCTGACGCGGTGAGCGTTGCCGAGCCTGTCTGTTCCTGTCTCACGACCAGCTGAGACCCTGTCTCGTCTCGGCCGCACGACCGCCATCGCCCGGCACGGGTCCGGCCGACCGTGCGATGCCGACACGTGCCGGATCTGCACGCTCCCGGGCCGCTGTCCCAACGCCGCCGGCCACGCGGCGCACAGCACCGTTTCAGGGTTGCTCTCCGGCCACCAGCGACGGCGTGACGCCTCTCCTGCGGGTGACTGTGAGCGGCCATGGCAGCACGATCGGCACCCGGGATCCAATCCAGGCCAGCCGCTTGAGACGCGAAACCATCTCAAAAAAACAGCCTCCCCTCCGGCACTATTCCCCATTGGAGGGCCTCACCTGTCACGACCCACTGTTGCATTTCGGACCCTGAACCGGGGCTCAAAAGTGCCAACTTGGGTCAAGGAAACGTGCAGATTCACGAGAAAACGCCATTCTCCGTACAGGGAGTTGACATTCGCGCCTGTGACAGGATGCTACGTAAGGACTGTTCGGGAGACAATCATGGGCAAATTGAGCGAATATGGTGAGATTGATGCAGTCGGCCTCGCCGATCTGTTGCGCCGAAAGGAAATTTCGGAAACTGAAGTCGTTGACGAAGCGTTGTCACGGATGCGCGCTGTTCAACCTGACCTCAATGCCGTGACATGCGACATGGAGACGTTCGCTCGAAAATCCATTGCCGACGGTTTGCCGGATGGATCCTTTCGCGGCGTGCCGTTCATGCTGAAGGATCTTCATGTCCTTTACGACGGCGCCCCGACCCATAACGGGTCGCGTTTTTACAAAGACTATATCGCTGACCATGACACCGAAATCGTCGCCCGGTACCGCAAGGCCGGTCTGGTTACGGTCGCCAAGACCAACACGCCCGAATTCGGGATGTGCGCATCAACTGAACCGGTCAGCCACGGCGCCGCACCCAATCCATACGATCTGACCCGCAGTGCCGGCGGATCAAGTGGCGGATCAGCATCGGCCGTGGCGGCGCGAGTGCTGCCGGCGGCGCACGCGACCGATGGCGGCGGCTCGATCCGGATCCCGGCATCATGCTGCGGGCTTGTCGGGCTGAAAACCACCCGAGGACGTAATCCGACCGGCCCCGATGCCCTCGACAGCCTGCAAAGCGTCGGTCATGTCGTGTCCCGGTCGGTCCGGGATAGCGCTCATGTCCTCGACTGCACAGCCGGCCCGGAATTCGGATCTCCGAATCCGCCGCTTGCCGATCCGGGATCCTATGCCCATGCCATCACCATGCCACCACCCCGGTCCCTGCGTATCGCGATGACCAAACGGGTGATGGCGGGTGTTCAACTGGATCCGAATTGCGCCGAAGGCGTCGAAAAAACGGCGCAGCTACTTGAAGATCTCGGCCATGTCGTTGAGGAAGCGGATCCTGATATCGATCTCGGTTTCATTGCCGAATTCTGGCGCATGAACGCCGCTGTCGGCGCTGCGGTTGTTTTGAAACGACGTGAAACGGCGTTGGGACGTGCCTTGACATCCGACGATGTTGAACCGATCACCTGGGCAGCCTTTAGCCAAGGATGTTCGGTCCACGCAACCGATCTGGCCGCCGGACTGCAGGAAGTCCATCTCATGGGACGACGGGTTGCGACGTTCCATGAGACTTACGACCTGCTGCTCTCACCAACTCTGGCGGCCAAACCCGCCAAGCTCGGTCATCTGGCAATGACGGCAACCGATATCGAAGGGTATTGGGAGCGTCTGTTCCGATACATACCTTTCACGCCGCTGCAAAACCTGACCGGTCAGCCTGCGATCTCCCTGCCGTTGCACTGGACCGCCGATAACCTGCCAATCGGTATGCAATTGGCCGCCCGTTTCGGCGACGAGACGACTTTGCTGCAATTGGCCGTCCAGCTGGAACAGGCGGCGCCATGGTCGCATCGCATTCCCGCAGTCAATGCAGGCTGAAATCAGCTCATCCGCCACAAAACGCATGGCGGTCACGCGTTGGCATGATGACGGTGAACACCGGATCAATCCTCCGGAAAGCCGCGGTCCGCGATTGCCCGACGCATCGGTACGCCTGTCGGCGCTTTCGACCTTGGCGCGCGCCGATTTGCACTCGCTCCGGCACCCCGAAACCGACTGGATGCCCGAGCGCAGGGGTCCAGACGGAAATCCGATGCCGGATGTCCTTGTCGTCGGCGCCGGCCAGGGCGGCCTCAGCGTAGCGGCCCATCTTCTCCGGGAACGCGTGACGAATATCGAAGTCATCGATCGCGAACCCTATGGTGCCGAAGGGGTCTGGAACAGTCACGGGCGGATGCCGGTCATTCGGTCACCCAAACATTATCCCGGCCCAGATATGGGAATCCCGAACCTGACCTACGAGGCGTGGCATCGCAGCACCTTTGGGGATGCGTCCTGGGAATGCCTCGTCCTGGTGCCTTGCGATCTGTGGATCGACTATCTGTGCTGGATTCGAGAGACCCTAGCGCTGCCGGTCCGCAACGAGACAGAACTCATCGATATCGCCGCCGCAGAACATTGCCTCCAGGTCACGCTCCGGGATTCATCCGGCCTGCGCCAGCGGTATGTCCGCCGTCTTGTCCTCGCGACCGGTCATGATGGTACAGGTGACTGGTGGATGCCTGAGTTCATTGCCGCCCTGCCGGAGCATCTGCGCGCGCGGGGTGCCGACGAGATTGATTTTACGGCCCTCCATGGCAGACGGGTCGCAGTGCTCGGGGTCGGTGCGACTGCGGGAGATAACGCCATTTGCGCGTTGGAAGCCGGCGGCGAAGTGCATATGTTCTGCCGCAGGCCGACACATCGCCGGCAACAGGTTTATCGCTGGTGCATCACCTCCGGATTCCTGCGGCATTTCGGCGACCTCGACGATGCGACGCGCTGGCGTTTCATGCATTACATCCTGAATACGCGCATGGGCATGCCTCCGGAAACCTGGAAGCGAGCCAGCCAACATCCGAATTTCACCCTGCATACGAATGCCGATTGGCGATCGCTGGCTCCTGAAAACAAAGGAGTCCGGATAGACACCGCAAAGGGCCCGTTTCATGCGGATTTCATCATCTGCTGCGCGGGCCACGACCAGGATGTCCGAAAGCGACCGGAACTTGCTTCCTTCGTTCCTCATATCGCCCTCTGGTCTGACCGTTATCAACCGCCCGACGAACTGAAGGACGAACGACTAGCGCGGTATCCCTATCTGGGCCGGAATTTCGAGTTTCTCGAAAAGGTGCCTGGAAGCGAGCCGGCACTACAGCGAATTCACGACTTTACATTCGGACCGACGATGAGTTTCGGCCCGTCGGGCTGTTCGATCAGCACCCTGCGCATCACTGTACCGATGCTGGTTGCGGGCGTAACGCGTGGACTATTCATCGAGGATGTGGATCTGCACTGGCAGGATCTGCTGGATTATCCGAGCATGATACCTTGAGATGTTTACGATAAGATCAGCAATACTGGTGAAGGGCGATTGAATTTCAACGTTGCAAACATGGCGGAGATCGACTTATACTGAACCTACTGGGTATCAGGACGGACTCAGACTGCCACAATAGTCGCAGACATGCTTTAACACTTTGCCACAATAGCAGCATGCATGCGCCGTCGCCCATATGCCGAGGTCTGTCAGGACAGCGATATCATAGGGCTGCGTCCTGAAGATACCTTTTCGACCTGATTGTCGCCGGGACGAACGGAATATCGGCATGTGACAATCTGAAATGAATCCAGATAAAGGCGCCGCTACGATAACGTTGAGGACGAGCATGATACATCTCCAGCGTCGCAAATTTGAACATACATACTGTTATTGCTGACAAGAAGAAAGAACTGGCCCTACTCTGCCGTCGCTACGATGTGACGCGGCTCGAAATCTTCGGCTTAGCGGCGTGTGGCACGGATTTCGATCTAGAAACCAGTGGCGCTGCTTTCCTTATGGAATTCAGCTCCAACAGCGTCCCGGCACCATTCGATCGATATTTCAACCTCGTCGATACTCTCCGCCTCACCTCGGGGTCAACTCACAACCCGTATTTGCGCGCTGCTATCAACTGGTCAGTGAGCTTGTCTATGAGGTCTAGCCCGCCGCCCTGCCGTCGAATATCGATCGAATAGGTGCGAATATCTGAAATTTTTCCGAAGATCCGGACAACGATACCTACGTGGATGACGCGCCGACACAGGCCGCCGTGGAACGCAAGTTTGAGATCATCGATTTCCGCAACTTTTTGATTAATAGTTATTCGAGCTTCTTTCAAAATTGCCGGCCCGACCGGTTTTTTGCCTTCTCGAGGCTGATTTTGTTGTCGATGGCCTGGGTTTCGGGGCCACCTCGTGGTATGTTGTGTTTCCGCAACAACAAGATACCGAGGTGGTGACCCCGATGACCCTTGGCTCGACCCTATCCGATATCCGGCACCGATTTCAAGGGGAACTTTTCCCTGCGTTGGCCGAGGCGGTCGGTCCTCTCCTCGAGACGCACAAGCGCTTCGTGACAGCTCTCGATCTCGTCAAGGTGGAGGGCTTCGTCGATGGGGTGTGGACCGGTCCGGGTCGGCCCCGGGAGGATCGCCAGGCGCTGGCCCGTGGCTTCATCGCCAAAGCGGTGTGGGATCTGCCGACGACCCGCCACCTGATCGACAGGCTCAAGGTGGACCCGACGTTGCGCCGACTGTGCGGCTGGTCGCGTGTCGCGGAGATCCCGAGTGAAGCGACGTTTTCGCGGGCGTTCGCCGAATTTTCGCAGTCCCGTCTTCCGGAGAGGATGCACGCGGCTCTGGTTGCAGAGACACTGGGCGACGCGCTCATCGGCCACGTCTCCCGGGCCTCGACGGCCATCGAGGCCCGGGAGACGCCGGCCCCGACGCCGAAGGCCAGGACGCCGAACCGCAAGCGCGGCCGGCCCCGCAAGGGCGAGGAGAGGACGAAGGAGCCTGGGCGTCTCGGGCAGCAAGCGAACGGGATGGATCTCGATGAGATGCTCGACGCGCTGCCGAAGGTCTGCGATCACGGGGCAAAGAAGAATGCCAAGGGGGTCCTGGAGGCCTGGCGCGGTTACAAGCTGCATATCGACACAGCAGACTGCGGGGTGCCGCTGAGGACCGTCCTCACCTCGGCATCCGTCCATGACAGCCAAGTCGCGATCCCGCTGGCGATGATGACCGCCGGGCGTGTGACCAATCTCTACGATCTCATGGACGCGGCCTATGATGCCAGGGAGATCTACCAGATGAGCGAACGGCTTGGCCATGTGCCGATCATCGATGTCAATCCGCGCCGGGACAAGGACTCAAGGAGGAGCGAGACCGGGAGGCCCGGGCCCGGCGTGCAATAGGCCATGTCGATCCCGAGACTGTGCGGGTCCGGATCCGGTCCGGTGTCGAGAGGACCAACGCCCGCCTCAAGGATGAGTTTGGCGGGCGCCATGTCCGCGTCCGTGGATATTCCAGGGTCGCCTGCCATCTCATGGTCGGCATCCTGGCCCTGGCGGCTGACCAGTTGATACGTCTCGCCGTCCCATAGCGCGGCTCCGACAACGCATGCCGACCCTTCACGGCTCTCTCGAAGAGAGTGGCCCGGAGAGGCGTGTCCCGATGTCCACAAAGGGCCCTGTTTGGTCTCATCATCTCTGATGAGACACCGCGAATCCATGGATTCCGACCTCCAGGTGCAGAGGTGACCGGGATCAACCGACCGATCCGGGCTCACCGGACCCCGGGGGCAGGAATTTTGCAAGAGGTTCATTCAATAGTAATTCCTAAAAAACGTCTGGGATTATGTGAAAATCCGCTTTCCGAAGCTGCGTTGGGTAGTTCAAGAACTGATTTCCAAGTTGAGATCTCCAGAGTAACGGGCGCCGAACACTTGACTGCGCTAATGATATCGCAGTCTTAGTTTTAATCCTCACCGATCGAGGGGATACCAAGTGCAATCAAGAGATCATGCCCAATGGTGTCTCACGCTGCAAACGGCCAATCCATGACAAGAGTTTGGCGACATGAATTCTTGCCAGGACAGATAGAAAAACCGTTTTCTCCGACGATTTAATCTAATTTACGGACCAAATTTTGAAAATGACTTCGCTGCATGTTGTCAAATAACCGCTCGACCTGTACTCAAATTTGGCACGAGATCGCCGTGTACCTCCCCGCTGGCGTTCCTAGCAATACATATTGCAATCTGTACGTCGATTCTCTTGTTATTTCTTCGCGTCCTGCGCAGCGATAGTGGATTCAGTGTAGTTCTTTCGGCTATCCGAACGTCTCACAATGCTCGAGACTGGGTCTTTGAATCGTGAAGCTTCACGCGCCGTGGAAATGTCTTTCAAGACTGAGTATGCATCAGGGAATTATCTCTGCATTAATTCATAAATCAAGGCTCGAACTTCCAGTCCGACGTCTGGTAGCCGATATCGCCAAAATTAGTACTTTGTTCGGTTTGATTAATGACGTTTATGGATTTGCGCTAATGTCATCATTTCGACATGCAATCCTCCTCGTTCGGACGACGAAACAATGCAATATATCAATCCAGTCAATGGATAGCCACTCATGTACCCACCATCACATCAAGCCACAATGCATCGGTTGCCATCGCGCTGTCGCCAACACGCAGGACAACGGTTGTCGTTTCAGATTCGATAACCGCCGGTCCGGCGATTGTCTGACCGGGAGCCAGTGAGTCGAGCCTGTAGATCGAGGCGTCTCGCCACCCCCCGAGGTAAATGCGCCGCCTTTCATGAGGTTCCGCCGATGGCCGGGCTGGTGCATCCGGTTCCCGGGGCAAAGCCGGGAGTTCCCCGATTGCAGCCAGACGGCCGTTCACCAATACAACTTCCTGATCCTCCAGACTGTAGGTAAACAGCGCCTCATGGCGGGCATGGAAACGGCGTGCGATCTCTGCCATGAGGTCAACGCGACCGAAATCAAGACCGTCAAGCGAGACATCGATTTCAAAGATTTGCTCCCCATACCGCATGTCCGCCGACCTGCGTATCGTGACTGGCCCGTCAAAGGCCTCAGTCAGGCGAGCGCGGCCCTCAACCTGCATTTCGGAATAGATCTTGCGCACATCCGTTGCGTCGAGCGCACCGGTATCACCGATATGGGTTCGGCTGACCTCATAACGAAGATCAGTCGCCAGCATCCCCCATGCCGAGAGTACCGCCGCCGTGCGCGGCACGACGACGCGGCGAATCTCGAGCTGACGGGCGATTTCAGTAACATGAATGCCCGCAGCACCGCCAAACGACAACAATGCAAAGCGCCGCGGGTCGACACCACGGCGTACCGAGACCAGGCGAATCCCTTCTGCCATATGCGTGTTGATAACCCGATGGACGCCCTCGGCCGCCTGTGCCCGGTCGATCTCGAGTTGTGCCGCCAACGCGTCAAGCGCCACATCCGCCGCCTGTTTGTCCAGACAGTCCGCGCCGCCAAGAAAGTTATCCGGATCAAGAAAACCGAGCACGACGCTAGCGTCCGTCACCGTGGCCCCGGTTCCACCACGTCCGTAACAGGCCGGCCCGGGCACCGCGCCGGCGCTTTCCGGACCAACCTTGAGTATCCCTCCGCTGTCGACGCTTGCCAGTGACCCGCCACCCGCGCCGATACTGACGATATCCAGTGACTGCAAGGCAATTCGCTGGCCGGCAGTACCCCTGTTGTTTGACAGCGCAGGTTCACCGTTGACGATCATCGAGATATCTGTGCTGGTTCCACCCATATCGAACGGCACGATGTCCGATGCGCCGATGAGAGCCGTTCCGTAACGCGCCCCGGCGACACCGCCGGCCGGGCCCGACAAGACCGTTGCGACGGCCAGCCGAATCGCCTCGCTGATCGGCGCGACGCCGCCATGCGACAGGATGATCAGAACCGGACCGGCATAACCCGCCGCTCGCAAGCGATCCTCGAGCCGCATGAGATAAGTCTCGACAACCGGCCTGACATAGGCATTGACGACGGTCGTCGAAACCCGCTCGTATTCCTTGATCTCCGGGAAAACATCAGACGACAAGGACACCGGAACTCCGGGCATTGCGATCGCGAGCCGATCCCGCGTCAACGTCTCGTGAACAGCATTCTTGTAACTGTGCAAATAACAGACAGCCACTGACGTGACTGCATTTTCCATCATTCGTTCGACCGCCTGATCGAGCGAGGCCGTATCGAGCGGCGTATGAACCATGCCATCGGGCCGCATCCGTTCAACCACGCCAAGACGCAAATACCGTGGCACCAGAGGCTCCGGCGCCGCAAGCCGCATGTTGTAACGGTCCTCTTTGAGACCTTCCCGCATCTCGAGAACATCGCGATGGCCGGCTGTCGTCAGCAAACCGACTCTGGCGCCCTTGCGTTCGAGCAGGGCATTGGTCGCAACCGTCGTGCCATGAACGATACGCTCGCAGCGGGCAAACAGATCGGCCTGATCCAGCG
Organism: Thalassobaculaceae bacterium; assembly: GCA_963422445.2. Taxonomy (GTDB): domain Bacteria; phylum Pseudomonadota; class Alphaproteobacteria; order Thalassobaculales; family Thalassobaculaceae. The sequence continues at coordinate 3,584,939 of OY729512.2, read as the reverse complement.
CCAGGCCCCCGGCGAGTTTCGCGATCGCATCCATCACACCGATCGACGGATCGTCCGGTGTGCTCGGTGCCTTTGCGAAGGCCACGGTGCCGGTCTCATCGACCGCGACGATGTCGGTGAAGGTTCCGCCGACATCTATGCCAATCCGGATCATGGTTTCAGGCTCCGTTCGCTGGCACGATTTCGTTCATGACATCGGCCACGCGCGCCTCGGACCGGCGGCGCGCCGGGTCCCCCCACCCGCCGCCACCGGAAGAATGGATCACGAATGTGTCGCCAGGACTCACAGGAACCAGAATTTCCTTGGTCTTCAATGCGCGGACACTGCCGTCGTGCCGGCGCAACTCGTAACGGTGCGGCAGTCCGTCCTGGCCACCGACCATACCGCGGGATCCGTGCCGATTACCATCGCCCGCTGTATTGGCAACAGCTGGGTCTTCGGTTTCAAGAACGAATTCAAGCTCGACACCGTTGCCGCCACGGAACTCCCCGTCGCCAGCCGACCCCGGCCGGAACTCATGCTTGCGAAAATGCAACGGAAACCGCGCCTCGGCCAGTTCGATACTCCCGAACTTCAACCCGCCCGCCGAATGCCATTCGCCGGCGTTGTGCCATCCGTCGCCGCCGGCCGATCCGCCGCCGCCGGGCCGCGCATGGAACATGTGCCAGATGAATCCGCGTCCGTTCTTCTGGTTCTTGCCCTCGATGGCTACCCGGAACCGGCGCCCCCAACCGCCCATGGCACGCTCCGGACATGCGTCCGACAAGGCCACGACAATCGCCTCACAGATCTCGTTCGAACAATGACTGGTGCACATTGTCACCGGTGCGCCGTCTTCGGCCCAGACGATCGTGCCGCGTTTGGCCTTGACGGCGAGCGGACGCAACGACCCGTGGTTCTTAGGGGTCTCCGGATCGATAAGGAAGGAAATGGCCATTGCCACCGCCGAGCGCATGTTCGCATAGGACGAATTCACGAACCCGAGCGACTGCGAGTCCGAATCGGTGAGATCGACGACCAGATTGCTCCCGGTCTTGGTCACCGTTGCCCGGACCGTCACATCAACCCGACCATGCCCGTCATCGTCAAGGACAGCTTCGCCACGATAGACGCCATCTGGCCAGGTCGCGATCACTTTGCGGGCCTGTTGTTCGGCCGCGTCCAGGGTCATCTCGACCGCCGCCAGGACGGTCTCGGCTCCGAACTCGTCCATCAAAGCCAGTATCCTCCGCTCGCCGCCGTGGACCGATCCGATCTGGGCCGCGAGGTCGCCCTTGAAATCACGCGGATGACGGGTATTGGTCGCAATCATGTCGAGCAGATCCCGACGCACCACGCCTTCGTCGTAGAGCTTGAGCGGCGGAATGCGCAATCCTTCCTGAAAAATCGATGTCGCTGTCGGATTGTAGGCACCGTAGGTCGCGCCGCCGATGTCGCTGTGATGGGCACGGTTGATGGTCCAGAACGCGAGCTTGCCGGCTGCGAACACCGGCACGAATGCTGTCACGTCCGGCAGGTGACTGCCGCCAAAATACGGATCATTCAAAAGATACACATCACCGGGTTTTACGGTATCTTCGAAATAGGCGTTGACCGCTTCGGCGGCATAGGCGAGTGCACCGACATGAATTGGAATATGTTCGGCTTGGGCGACGAGCCTCGATCGGGCATCACAGATCGCCGTCGAGAAATCACGGCTGGAGTTGAGGATCTGCGAGTAGGATGTGCGCAGCATCGCCTCGCCCATTTCGGCGACGATAGCCGTCAGACGATGCTGGATCACCGAAACGGTGATTGGGTCAACGGTGTTTTGCACGGAATATCTCCGGGACGGATCGAATCTGGATCGCCGGCGATGATGCAACGGATCGCCGGCCTTTGCCAATGCCGCCGGACACACCCTTCCCTGTATCGTTCAATGCCCCGTCCGATCATTCGAATGATCACATATGCCTTGGCCAGGTACTGATGTAACGCCGCTGGTCGGCTGTTTCGGGCGAAGCATGGCGGCTGGAATTCGGGCAGCGGCACCACAGTCGCAGCAGCAGATCGAGAGCCGGCATTTCGGCAGACCGGTGTCGCGCGAGCCAGCAGCCCACGACCAAGCCCGTTCTCCCGATCCCGCCGCGGCAATGGACGTAAATAAAATGGCCGTCGTCGATACCCTGATCGATGTAATCGAGTATGGCGATCATCTGCGATGGCGACTGCGGCACCGACATGTCCGGGATCGGAAAGCGCCGGTGAACCGCACCTTCGAGCCACTGCGCGTAGGGCGGGACTTCGTTCTCTTCCGTCAGGTCGAGAAACGAAACGATGCCGGCATCGGCGAAGGCCTGCAGGCGTCTCCGGGTCGACGCCATGTTGGCACCGCCCGGATGCTCACCGGCAAGCAGTCTCCCCGGCAAAACCCGGTAACAATTTTCGATCGGCCCGCCGGGGATGGCGTCAGGCATGTCGGCGACGGAATCGCCAGAACAAGATCTGACACCTTCCGCCGACCATGGCCGGCGTTTGCGTGACAGGAATCGACGAGAATAATCCGGCAGCACAGGAATGCCGATCCTGTGGACAACAGCCCGATACGGAGAACGGGCCGGCAATCACGACCATGCCAATCCTGCGCCCGGCTCGTCACTAACGGAGTTTGACATATTCAAAATCGCCAGGTTTGTTGTTGATTCCGTCGCGGGGCGGGGCAATCCATCCAGCATAGCAGCCGGGTCCGGTTTCCGGATGCATCAAGGACTGGATAAAGACGCCGTCGTCCGTCGACGGCAGCCATTCATCCTGTTGTCGCGCAAACGCTTCATCCGTCACGATTTCACCGTCGGGCGTAGCCTCGACACGGGAAAATACACCGATTTTCCGATTGAACGCCACGCTTGGCAAAGTAATCCGGTAATTGATCCCGGTTCGTTCGATCTCACGATTCCATCGTTTGATCCCGGCTTCCGTCTCGCGGATATAGTCGTCGCGCAAGCGCATATTGAGGGTCGTGAGGGCAGGCTCGTCGACCAGAACCGGTTTACCGTCAACCAGCTTCAAGACCGGGTAGGTATCGTTCACCAACCGATGATCGTCATCAAGCTGGTCTTCACGATACCGCCCTTTCAACCCGCTGCTATAGGCATTGGCCGCATTCGTCGAAATCTCAGAACCGAACAGATCGAGAGATAGCGAATAATGCAGGTTCGCCTTTTTCTGGATGGTTGGCAGATCGATCACTCCAAGGGCGCGAACGGCGCCAATATCGTTCGGATCATCGACACCCGTCTCGCGCATCGCCTCACAGGTCCGCTTGACGACCCGGCCGACGCCCGACGCGCCGACAAACATGTGGTGCGCCTCTTCGGTCAACATGAAGCGTGTCGTCCGGGCCAAAGGATCGAATCCCGACTGCGCCAGGCTTTCGAGCTGCATCTTGCCGTCGCGATCGGTGAAGAACGTGAACATGAAAAAACTGAGCCAGTCCGGCGTTGCCTCATTGAAGGCGCCGAGCATACGGGGCCGATCGGGATCCCCGGACCGCCGCAGCAGCAGGTTCTCGGCCTCTTCACGGCCGTCCCGACCAAAATACTTCTGCAAAAGATAAACCATCGCCCACAGGTGACGGCCTTCTTCAACATTGACCTGAAGCAGATTGCGCAGGTCGTACAGCGACGGCGCGGTCATCCCGAGCTGGCGCTGCTGCTCGACCGACGCCGGTTCGGTATCGCCCTGAATGACACATAACCGGCGCAAGGCGGCCCGATATTCGCCGGGAACCTCTTGCCAGACCGGCTCACCCTTGTGCTGGCCAAAACCGATTTTGCGGTCGGCCTCGCGTGGAGCCAGCAAAATGCCCCAACGATATTCCGGCATCCGCACGAAACCGAACCGGGCCCAGCCATCGGGATCGACGCCGACGGCCGTACGAAGATAGACAAGAGCATCCTGCAGGCCTTCCGGCCCCATCTGATCCCACCAGTCGAGATAACCGGGATGCCAGCGTTCCAGCGCCCGCAACACCCGACGGTCTTCCATGAGACCGACATTATTGGGAATTGACGTGTCGTAATCGACGACCATCGAATCGGTCATGTCCGGTTCCTCGCCCGCTGTTGCTGCATCGGATCTCATACCCTCCGACGGTCAAAACTGGCCGGTTCCCCGGTTCCATACCGCCCCAGTGCGCCCCTTTCGCCAACGGCATTGGGTCGCTGGAAAATCCAGTTTTGCCAGGCCGACAACCGGCCGAAAATCTTGGTCTGCATCGTCTCGGGGCCGGCAAATCGGGTGTTGGCCTCAAGCGCAGTCAGGGCGTCCGGAGAAAACCCTGCCCGTTCCTCAAGCACAAATCGCACCTCTTCGTCCCAATCGATTTCATCGAAGGCTCCGGTGACCAGCCCCATTGTCTCGGCTTCGGCAGCGTCAAGCAAACGGCCCGAAGCGGCGGACATGCCCTCAATCGCTCCGGGTCGCCAAGAAACCGCGTAGCGACCCGCGACAGCCCGTTCAGCATCGGATGCTGGCCGAAATTCGCCGAACTGAGCACCAGCCGGGCTTCAGGCCGGTTATCGCCCTCGATGCGGCCATCAAACATATAGCTTCGGTCCGCAGCAAACACCAGTTCGGCGAGAAATCCCGCAAAACAACTGCCCGGATCGATCAAGGCAACCAGCGAGCGGGAGGTCAGATCAACCCGGCTCAGGACCCGGGTCCAATAGAGCATCATCTCGCGAACCAGCCAATGCCCTGCATTGGCGGCAAGAAATCCGTCATGCGCGAGTACCCGTCCCGGATCACCGACCGAGCCAATGCAGATGATACCGATCTCGGGTTCGTTGAAGCGCATATGGAGCAGCGCGTCATCGAGTTCGCGCGCCATGCGCAACGGCCAATACTGGTCTCCCGCCGTACAGACTTCGGAAACCGCTCCCGGGGCCATTTCATCCGGCCCGATAATCGTGATCGCGGCACGCCCGGCAGCGGGTTCAAGTGATACCAAAAGAGTCGAATAGGTTATCCGGTCAGCCTCGATCGTCCGGTGCAGAGGGCCAAGATGGATACCGGCCGCGTTTGCGGGCCGATCGGACCGCGCAGCGATGTCAAGCGCTCGGCAACGCACAGCGTCTGCAAATCCGGACGCCGGAACCACTTCGTCGACCAACCCCCATTCGACCGCACGGCCGCCGCGTACACCTTCTTCGGTCGAGCAAAACAGATCAGCACGGTCTCGCCGCACCAGGCGCTTGTCAGTGACCCGGGTGACGCCTCCGGTGCCGGGCAAGACTGCAAGCAACGAAACCTCGGGCAAAGACACCGAGGATGTGCCGTCATCAACCAGAAGGATGTGATCGGCCGCCAGAGCAAGTTCATAACCCCCGCCGGCACAGGCGCCATTCACCGCGGCCAGATACACCTGCCCCGAATGCGCACTGGCGTCTTCAATGGCATTCCGGGTCTCGTTCGTAAACTTGCAGAAATTGACCTTGTGAACATGACTGGCGCCGGCAAGCATGCGGATGTTGGCGCCGGCGCAGAACACCCGGTCCTTGGCCGATTCCAGAACGACCGCGCGGACGCCGGGATGTTGGAAACGCAACCGCTGAACAGCGTCATGCAGTTCGATATCGACCCCGAGATCGTAAGAGTTCAGCTTCAACTCGTAACCGTCGAACAGTCCGCCGCTCTCGTCAACGTCAAGCGATAGATAGGCGATCGGCTCGTCGATCCGGATCCGCCAGTGGCAATAGCGTTCCGGGTCGGTCTGGAAATCAATCATCGAGGGACCCTTGTCTCGGATCAGGCGGCGGCGCCCCGCCCGGCTGCCTACTTAATGACATTGGCAACGGTTTCAAAGCCCTGATCCGCGAGCGCGGTCTGTCCGAAGATCACCGTAATCCCAGGCAGCAAAACTCGTTTCACTATCCTGGTCCGTCACGAGCAAGCGCTTTCGCGGCGGCCGCCAAACGCCGGTCTCCGCCTTGTGGCGAGCATTGCATCGCGCGGTTTCGCACCGCCGCGCGCGGTCCGGCCAGCGTCAGGTTGAAAAGCCATAGTCCCGCCGCACCGCCGCTTCACTGACATAGCCGTCAGCAAGATCTTCCCGGATCGCGTCCCGCTCCCTTTGTTCCGGCGGACCGTAGCCGCCAGCGCCGGACAGCGTGAAACTCAAGACATCACCCCGTTGCAATGGCCTGACCTCTTTCGAATGCAACGATATTGTCCGGTTTCCTCGATACAGAACAGTTTCGGCGAGGCTGCCCGGCTTGCCGCCGAAGACCCCGTAAGGCTGAAAACGATGCCGGTCGCCGAGATGCGACAACAACGCGTCTCCGGTCAGAATTTCGATTTCTTTCAGCATGCCGCACCCACCACGCCATTGCCCCGCGCCGCCGGTGTCCGGCAGCAATGCCAGCCGGCGTATCCGGACCGGATTATGAGTCTCATGGACCTCGACCGGAATATTCGTGCAGTTCATGACCGGAGTCAGCGCCTCGGGCCCATCGTCGCCATGCCGGCCACCATACCCGGCAAGCGACAGGTCATACATGACGAAAGGCCGTCCGGTGCGCTCATCGGTCCCGCCGATATTGGGGTTCGACCAGTGCGAGAACGCCCCCATTGCCCGTTCAGGAAGAGCCTTCGCCATAGCACCGTTGATCGTGTCGAAGATCCGGACCTGCAGGATTGCCCGGCCGCCCGATGGTGCCGGGAAGCGCGGATTGAAGAAACACCCCTCCCGCGCGGTGATCGTGATCGGCCGCATCGCACCCTCGGTCTGCGGTTGAGTCGCATTGCAGAACACCTTTATCGCGAACAACGCATAGGCCCGGGTGTAGTTGATGTAGGAATTGATTGCCGCCGGCACGGCTTCCGATGAGCGCGAAAAATCCAGATCCACCGCCCCTTTGCCGTCAAATGTGATGTCAACGGCCATCTTGATCGGGTCGGTGTCCGGGCCGTAGTCATCGAGATAATCCTCGAAACTGTAGGTTCCCGCCGGAACGGCTTTCAAGGCGTCACGCATCACCGCTTCGGATCGGTCAAGAATCTCCGAATAGGCCGTCTCGACGACATCGGCGCCATATTGCCGGAACATCGCTTCGAGGCGCCCGGCAGCGGTCAGGTTCGCCGTATGTTGAGCCAGCAAATCGCCCCTGACTTTGTCGGGCATCCGCACATTGCCAAGGACAATGCGCAGGATGTCGTCATCGATCCGGCCTTCCCGCACGAAACGGACTGGCAGGATGCGCAGACCTTCCTGGAACGCCTCGGTCACGCCGTGAACCTTCTGTGAGCCTGGCGCCGCGCCGCCCATGTCGACCTGGTGCGCCGAACATGCGACATAGCCAATGATGCGCTCGTCGCTGAACACCGGCATGATCTGGAAGGTATCCGGAAAATGGCCGGACCCGATATATGAATCATTCAGCAGGATCGAATCGCCGGGTTTGAGACTGTCTGGAGGTATGTAGTCGAGGGCCCGCTTCACGCAGGTCGGCATCGAGCCGAGATGCCCCGGGCTGAAATTTCCCTGCGCCACCATGAGAGCGTTGCGGTCGAACAACGCCGTCGAGAAGTCATCACCCTCGCGGACGCCCTCGGAAAACGCGGTGTGACGCAATGTCGTGCCGAGTTCCTCGGCAATCGAAAGCATCGTGTTCCAGACCACGGTCAGGGTGACCGGATCGACTTTGCTAATCCTGTCCATCGTACGATCCTTCCTTCACTTCACACAGTACGCCGGACCGTGGCAGCGGTGAAGACGTTGCGACAAACTCTCCGATCACGACGTCGCGATATCAATAACAAGGTGACCGGCCTGACTGATCCGTCCTATATCGTCAGACAACAAAAGTGTTGTGCAGTCGGGATCTTCAATGATCGCGGGCCCGGATATTGCGGATCCGTTGACGAGATCGCCACGAGTCAGAACACGGGTCTCGGTATAGGTTCCGGTTTCCGGGAACCATGCCATACGCGTTTCCCGGCCTCCCGGACTTGCAGCGATTTCCGGCCAGAATCGCAGGCCGCCATCCCTGCTGCCCGGGAGTGATGCCACCAACGTCCAGTCCACCGCTTCGATTGCGGCCTCGGAATCGAGGAACTTGCGAAGCCGCAGATAAGCCGTATTGAAGGCCGTGACAGCGGCATTCTCATACCCCTTGTCGATTGGCTCCGACGGGAGCTCGACATGGATCTCGAATCCTTGCCCGACATACCGCATGGTCGCATACCGCGACCAAACCGGCGGCGCTGCAGCGTCAAGACGGCGCAGGACTTCGCCGGCCCGGGTTTCCAGGCCCTGATAAATGTCCGCGATCGTCGTGCCGGCCGAACCGTCCATCCGCACGACCCGGGTTGCCGATACGTCGATGCGCGGTTCGGCTTCCAGCAAACCGAACGCCGAGCCGACCCCGGCACCGTAGGGAACGATGACCCGCGGGATACCAATCGCACGCGCCAGTCTAGCCGCATGCAGCGGCCCGGCGCCGCCGAAAGCGACCATCGCATGGTGGCGCGGATTCCGGCCACGCTCGACCGAAACAATGCGCATCGCGTTTTCCATGTTGGCGGTGGCAACAAGATGTATACCCCAAGCCGCCGAACCGACATCAAGATCCAGGGGTTTGCCGATCGCTTGTGATATCCCGGCCCGGGCCGCGGCACTGTCCAGCATCATGGTGCCGGCGTTGAACCGGTCGGGCGCGATGTAACCAAGCACCAAATTGGCATCAGTTACGGTTGGACATGTCCCGCCGCGCCCGTAGCAGATCGGTCCGGGCGCGGCGCCGGCGCTTTGCGGACCAACGGCGATCATTCCCATTTCGACACGGGCGATGGACCCACCGCCAGCGCCGATTTCAAGAAGCTCGACGGCGGGAACATTGATCGGCAATCCGCTGCCTTTGCGATAGTTCACATGACCGATTTCGTAGGTCGGCGCAACGGCTGGCGCGGCGCCGTCCACGGCGCCGAGTTTGGCGGTGGTTCCGCCCATATCGAAGGTGATCACGTGATCGGCGCCTTCCTCGCGACCGACACTGCCAGCCATCAATACGCCGGCAGCCGGTCCGGACTCGATGATCCTTATCGGAAAATCCCGCGCGATATCGGTCGAGATGAGACCGCCGTTCGATTGCATGACAAAGAGTTCGGCTCCGAATCCCTGCGCGGCCAGGGCCTCTTCAAGCCGCGTCATGTAGCGCGCGACCACCGGCTTGATGTAAGCGTTGGCGACGACCGTGCTGGTCCGCTCGTATTCACGGAACTTCGGGGAAATCTCGGACGACAGGGACACCGCGAGATCGGGAGCGCGCGCCTTGATCCTGTCACGAATTGCCAGTTCATGGGTTGCATTGGCATATGCGTGCATCAATGCAACAGCGATGGTCTCGCGGCCCGCCGCAACCAGTGCATCAATAGCCCGGTCCACCGATTCGATATTGAGGCCAGCAACCACGGCCCCGTCAAAATCCACCCGTTCGTCAACTTCAACGATATGCCGGCGCTGCACCAGCGGTGCCGGTTTTCTGAGATAGAGATCGTAGGTCTCGTAGCGTTTCTGACGGCCGATGATCAGGACATCGCGAAAGCCCTGCGTCGTGATCAAACCGGCAGCTGCCCCCTTGCGCTCCAGAACCGCATTCGTGGCGACAGTCGTCGCATGTAGAATATCATCTATATTCCATGATGTTACACCAGAGTCCGCAAGTAAAATATCAAGACCGTTGAGAACGGCTTGCGCCGGATCCTGTGGCGTGCTCGGAACCTTGAGGACATGCGCGGTGCCGGCCGTGCCGTCGTGCAGTATAAAATCCGTGAATGTCCCGCCAATATCAAACGCAACGCGCATCATGCCATGGCTCCGGCCTTCGGGTTATCTGCTGATGACCTGACATATAGTGACACCGTATATTCACACAAATTCTGCCCCGGTTGCAGGGTCCCTATCAAGGCATCCGGCGGAATGGGACTGATGACGACCTGGAGGGCAATGGATTGGGAACAGATTTCTCGGAGCTCGGCGAGGTTGTGGTACTGAATAGCGAAACGACCGGATTTCGGGTTGCAAAGGAACGGATCGTATCTCGGCGATGATCAAGGTGTATTTCTCCGAGGCCAACGGCTCGAACACGGCCTTCGAGCAACAGGAGGTTTTTTACGAGACCTTCAATCCGAGACGGAAGGTTCCCAGAAACGCGAGCCTTGTCCACGGTATACGCGACCGTGATGTCCGTACATCGCCAAGCTTTGCGGAGCGGAGCAACATTATCCGTGATTTCATCGGACATCTCCCGATGTTTGCCCACAACGCGGATTTCGATATCTGATTCCTCAATCACGAATTCACCATGGCGGGCGTATCATGGATAGCCAAAAGCAACCGGAAACTCTGCACGATGCGCTGGTTTCGACCGATCATGAATGACGGAAGACGGTCCGGCTCCATTTTCGGCGATGTCACCAATCACTTGGAGACGCCGTTCGGTCCCGAAGATGCGCATAACGCATTGGGGAATTCGACTGAATCATGAAAATTGCAGCTTATGCCCACGCCCGGCCCATTGAGCTTTTTTTCTCTGAACTTGATATTCTGGACCCGCTATAACGGGGCCATGGACACACAAATCTGATCCGCCGCACGCTGTTCCCGGAGGCGGGACGACACACATTGGCGGCATTGCCGGCGCCCGGGACCGCTCCGGGGCGCATGGCGTTCGTCCGCAAGGTCTGCACGACTTTCGGATTTCGCGATCCCCTCGGCCATCTGCAGGACGCGGGCTGTCTGGCGACGTTTCACGATCTTGCACATGTGGGCGTTCTGGCGTTGCCGCCGGCCAGACCCGGCGCCGGCGTTGACCGTGCTGTCCGGGGTCTGGCCGCTGCGGTTCCGCCGCCGGTCGGGGTTCCGGACCGCGTCGACCCTGTCGAGGGTCCGGTCGTGACGCTGGCCGAGACCGACACGGCGCGTCGGCGGCTAGTGTCCTGTACGCAAAGTTCGTATTGTTAAGGGGGTGGTGTCGATTCGGGGGGCATGGTGATGCGACTTTCGGTGGAGATCAAGCTGAGCGCGGACGAGCGCAACGAGCTTGAGCGGCTGGCGCGCGGGCGCAAAGTCTGGCGAGGCCTGTCCGATCGGGCGCACATCGTGCTGCTGGCGGCCGAAGGGCTTACCAATGTGCAGATTGGGAGCGTGCTGGGCGTGACCAGCCAGACCGCCAGGAAGTGGCGCAATCGCTTCGCAGAGCATCGTCTTGACGGGCTTGACGACGAGCCGCGCTCCGGCCGTCCCCGGCGCATCGATGACGACGCCGTGGCCGAGGTGGTGCGCAAGACGCTTGAGGAGAAGCCTCGTGACGCGACCCAATGGAGCACGCGCTCGATGGCGCAGGCGACGGGGTATGCGCCGTCGACGGTCAATCGCATCTGGCGAGCCTTTTCCCTTCAGCCGCACAGGAGCGAGACCTTCAAGCTCTCGGCAGACCCCTACTTCGTGGACAAGACGCGCGACATCGTGGGGCTCTACGTGGACCCGCCGCAGCATGCCATGGTCCTCTGCGTGGACGAGAAATCGCAGGTTCAGGCCCTCGATCGCACCCAGCCGCTGCTGCCGCTGCGCCCGGGGCAGGTCGAGCGGCGCACTCACGATTACAAGCGCAACGGCACGACCTCGCTCTTCGCAGCCCTTGACGTCGCCACAGGCAAGGTCATCGGACAGTGCTATCGGCGCCACCGCAGCGTGGAGTTCCGCAAGTTCCTGGATCACGTCGAGGCCAACGTGCCGCCCGACCTCGAGATCCACATCGTCATGGACAACTACTCGACCCACAAGACGAAGACGATCCGCGACGGGTTCGCCCGGCGACCGCGCTGGCATGTTCACTTCACCCCGACCTCTGCCTCGTGGCTCAACCAAGTCGAGCGCTTCTTCGCCGATCTGACAGAGAAGCAGATCCGGCGCGGGGTTCACCGATCGACCGTCGAGCTGGAGCAGGCGATCACCGGGTACATCGACACCGTCAACGAGGACCCCAAGCCCTTCCGCTGGCACAAGACAGCCGATGAAATCCTGGCGTCCATCAAGCGCTTCTGCCTCAGGACCCTCGAAACCGCTGCAGCCGCAACATCATAACGGTACGAACTTTGAAATCAGGACACTAGGTACGATGCTGGACGCCGAGCATCCGCTGGGGAGCGGGCTGCATGTCGGGCGGCCTCTGCGTTATCCAGTCGGCTCGGATCACGGTTGGCTCGGCGGTTGCGTGGTTGCAGCCTCGGCCCTGGTCCTGAAGCTGCGCGACCGGTGGATCGGCCGGGATGCGGCCGGCCGGGAGGCCCATCTCGACCGGATTGTCGGACTGGCACGGTTTCTCATCCGTCCCGATCTGGCCTGCCGAACCCTGGCCTCGACGGTGCTCGGCCTGTGTCTCGGCCGCCTGGTCGACGACGCTGCGGCCGGCTATGGCGTTGCCCCGCTGCCGGTCGAAACCTTTGTCGGTCCGGCGCATGGCGGGATCAGCCTGCGGGCGGCGAACCGGATCCATGTCGGCATGACGGCCGGGCGCGGGCGGCGCTCCGCCGCGGGGACGCAAGTGCCGGCGAAGGGGATCTGGATGTATTCGCTGGTGCGCGACTGGCGACGACGCCTGGGGGTGGCCGGGCCGGCCGTGTCGCTGCCGCCACCACCGGCCTGACGGCTGGCGCCGGGCAAGGGCTTGACAGGGACCATTGGGCGCAGACTGAATTCAGTGGGGTGCCGGTCGGCAACGCGGCGCTGGCCAGGCGCCTGGTGGCCAGTGCGCGGATCCAGGCGACGACGCCGATGAAGACAGTCTTTACGGCCGCTTGCGGCGATGCGGCGGCGGTGCAGGGGTCTTATCGGATGATCGACCGTCCCGACGACCCGGCTCTGACACCGGAGGCCATTCCGACGCCGCACCGGGCGCGGACGCCATGCCGCATGCGGGCACAGTCGACGGTTTTGGCGATCCAGGACGGCAGCGACCTGAATGTTGCGACGCCCTGGGCCTGCAAAGGTCTCGGCGTGATCGCGAAGACCAGAGGGTCTGCCGGGACGCTGGGTCTGCACAGGCATACGACCTTTACGGTCAACGCCGACGGCGTGCCGCTGGGCCTTCCGCGCATCGCGTTCGAGGCGCCGGGCGGTCAGGCGGACACGGACAAGCCGACGGCGGACAAGAAGACGCAGCGCTGGCTGCGGGGCTGGCGCGACATCAACCGGTTGATGGCCGATCTGGCCAACACCCGGGTGATCGCGGTGATGGACCGGGAGAGCGATGTCATCGATCTGTTCTGCGCCACGATGCGTGCGGCCCCGGCACACGGGTCGATCGTGCCTCGGCGCGGCGAGCAGCGCAGGGCCAGACGGCCTTCGCCGGGCGCGAGACGCGTCCGGCGCAGTGCGCCCGGCGCTGGCAGACGGTCGACCTGCCGATCCCGAAACGCCGGAGCTCGGAGCTGACCCGGTGACGCTGACCCTGGTTCACCTGCGCGAGGACGCAGTACCGAAAGGCGGCGAGAGGATCGAATGGTTGCTGATCACGACGCTGCCGGTCGGCACCGTCAAACAAGCGCAGAAGGTCGTCGATCTGTATGCGCTGCGCTGGCGCATCGAGGAGTATCACAGGATTCTGACACATCCGGCTGCGATGTCGAGAAGATCGCTCATACACCGCCGAACGGGTCAAGCGCGCCGTAACCATCAACATCGTCATCGCCTGGCGGCTCGCGATCCTGATCCTGCTCGGACGAGAAACCCCTGAACGGCCGGCCGCAACCATGCTGCCCGAAACCGAAATCAACCTGCTGCACGACGATGCCATAAGCCACAACGGCGTTGCGGCGGACCGGACTGAACACACGCACCTGTACCTCGGCCGCGCGGTCATGCTGATCGCAAGGCTCGAAGGATATCTCAACCGCAAGGCCAACGCGTCGCGTCGCCATCAGATCGTCCGGCAAGGGTATACCCGCCTCACCACCGGAACACGGACGATGGAGCGGTTCATGGACAATAGGCCCCAAAAGTCCCTTCCACAAGCAATACGCTCAGAGAGAAAATGACTGATAGGAAGCCTGCGACAGCAGGTATGTTTGATCGGGACCGCCCGATCGGAAACGAGCGGGTTGACATCGGGCTCGACTGGTCTCGGGATCATTTGCTGCTGACCTGCCCAAGGCTCATATTAGATGACCCGGCTGTGCAACCCCGGCCGAAACTGGAGGAGACGGATAGTGGATCATGATGTGATTGTTGTCGGCGCCGGCAATGCCGCTCTGGCAGCTGCGAATTCGGCCAGGGAAGCCGGCGCGGGGTCGGTTCTGGTTCTGGAGAAAGCCAATCGCCGCGAGCGTGGCGGCAACACGTTTTTTTCCGGCGGCCTGTTCCGGATCGCTTTCGATGAGCCGCGACAACTCGCGGCCATGGTTCCGGATGCCGGCGCCCAGATTACCGGATTCTTCGAAGATGTACCCGCATACACGAAAGAAGACATGCGCAATGATCTGCTCCGCGTCACCAGAGGCAAGACCGATCCCGAACTTTCCAGAATCCTGATCGACAATTCTTTCGACGCGATTCGCTGGGCGCACGAGTTCGGCGGCATTCCGATGGAGCCGGCAACTACGCTATCCGGAATCAGGGTGGGAAACCGCGTCAAATGGCAGAAAGGCGCGATTATCCGAGCCGAGCATGAAGGCATCGGACTGTCGACCAACTGGTTCAAGAAAACGGAAGCCAATGGTATCGCAATCCGCTACGAGACTGGCGCCGTCGGCCTGCTGCGCGACGGCAAAGGCCGGATTTGCGGCGTTGCCGTCCAGGGCCCGGACGGTCTCGAGGAGCTCAGCGCCCGCGCGGTTATTCTCGGCTGCGGCGGATTTGAAGCCAACGCGCAATGGCGGGCACAATATCTGTCGCCGCCCTGGGACCATGCGAAGGTGCGGGGCACGGCCCACAATCAGGGAGACGGCCTGCGGATGGCCTTGTCGCTCGGTGCTCTGCCCTGGGGTCAATGGTCCGGGCGGCATGCGACGCCGATTTCCAATGAATGGCCGGACTTTGCAGACCGTGTCCGGACCGACAAATCGAATCGCCTGTCCTATCCGTTCGGCGTCATGATCAATCGCAACGGTTTGCGGTTCTGCGATGAGGGTGAAGATTTCGGGCTTTATACCTACGCCAAGTATGGCGGCGAGATCTTGCGCCAGCCAGGATCTCTCGCTTGGCAAATCTTCGATCAGAAGACGGTACACCTGCTCGAACCACGGTATTCGACCAGCGATCCGATTACTGGAGATACTCTGGAAGCGCTGGTCGAGCAGTTGGAAATCGATGACAAACCACAGGCCCTGCGCAGCCTGCATGCCTATAACGACGCTGCCGGCGACGCCGGCGACTTCGATCCGACCATCCGGGATGGCCTGGAGGCGACCGGCATTGCCCCGAAGAAAAGCAATTGGGCAACCCGGCTCGATGCCCCGCCCTTCGTCGCCTATTCCGCAACCGGCGGTATCACCTTTACCTTCGGCGGGCTCAAGATCAATGACCAAGCCCAGGTGATCGGGACCGACTGGCGCCCGATGCCTGGTCTTTATTGCTGCGGTGAAATGGTCGGCGGCCTGTTCCATTTCAATTATCCCGGCGGAACCGGCCTCGTGTCCGGCGCTGTCTTCGGCCGTATAGCCGGACGCAACGCGGCAGCAGTCTGAACGCCTGCCGGAACCTGTACGGCGTTTTCGGGAAAATTTGATGGCGATCCTGGAACAGAACCGCATCCGATCAGTCTCGATACTCGCAGCATCGACAGGTACTGCGGGTATCAACCATGTCTGTTCTGAGTATTCAAACCGCGATGCACGACCTTTCGGCTCCGCTCGGCGAAGCCCGCGGGCTGCCGAATGTCTGCTACATCGATCGCGATTATCACCGCATGGAGGGCGAACAGCTGTTCGCCCGCGGCTGGACCTGCGTCGGCGTCGGTGCGGAAATTCCCGACGCTGGTGATGTCAGGCCGGTCGAAGTTGCCGGCCGGCCCGTGTTGCTGGCGCGCGATACGACCGGCAGCATCAATGCCTATCATAACGTCTGCAGTCACCGTGGCGTACGGCTTGTCGCCGAAGCGCAACAGCGTCAGGCAGCAATTCGTTGCCCCTATCATTCCTGGACCTATGCTCTCGATGGCACCCTAATCCGGACACCGATGGTCGGCGGGACGGATGTTCATCATTGCCCGGGCGTGAACAAGGCCGATCTCGGCCTCAAACCGATTTTAGTCTCGATCTGGAACGACCTGGTATTCGTCGACCTGTCCAGCGCTGCGCCACCGCTCACGGAGATCATGGCACCACTCGATGCGCGATGGGCGGCTTATGATTTTTCCGGCATCCGGCATGCCGCGAGCTGGCAACTGGAGCTTCGGGCCAACTGGAAACTCGCCATCGAGAACTTTCTTGAATCCTACCATCTGCCCTGGGTTCACCCTGCTCTCAACGGGCGCTCACCGCTCGAACAGCACCGTCACGTTGTGATATCGGACCGGCATTTCGGCCAGATCACCGAAAAATTCGCCGTCGAGCGAATTGCCAATAGCCCGTTTGTGCCCTTTCCCGGCCTGACCGAAACACAAGAGCAATCCGGGGAGTATCCGATCATCTTTCCCAATGTGATGCTTGGACTGCAGCGCGATCACTTCTACTGCATCATTGCGGAGCCGGTCGCCACGGACCGGACCCGCGAACGGGTTCATCTCTACATGGTTGGTGACAAGCCGGATGACGCCGCTTATGACGCGGCCGTTCAGGGTCTTGTCGAGGACTGGAAAGCTGTGTTCGCCGAGGATGTCTGGGCGGTCGAACGGATGCAGATGGGACGTATGTCGAGCGCCTTCGATGGCGGCGTGTTGACACCGCATCACGACGACCTGACCAGACTCTTCATGCAAAAGGTAATCGAGGCCCTGGTACCGTGACCGAAGCCGCGGATCACGAAACCCGGGGCGCGCGTCCCTCGATCGGATATTGCGGATCATTGTAACCCGGTGTCGAAGGATGCCCGGCGACCACGAGTCCGTCTATCAAGGCTTCGTCCTCGGCCGTGAAGACATGATCAAGAGCCTGAAGATAGGCCTGCCACTGTTCGAGCGTACGCGGTCCGGCGATAATTGACGTCACGATCCGGTTGTTCAGCAACCATCCGACCGCAATATCGATCGGCGAAATCCCATTCGTATCGCAGTAGCGTTTGATTTCGCGGGCGATATTGAGCGATTCCTGCCGCCATTCGGTCTGCATGATTCGCCGATCCTGCCGCGCGGCGCGGCTTCCGGCCACGGGCGTGGTGCCGGCCAGGTATTTGCCGGTCAGCACGCCGCGGGCGAGCGGGCTGTAAGGAACGACACCGAGACCGTAATACGCACAGGCAGGCAGATGTTCTGTCTCCGGCATCCGGTTGACTGCATTGTAGTAGGGTTGGCTGGCGATCGGCCGGTCGATGCCGATGCGGTCGCAGATATTGCAGATTTCCGCAACGCGCCAGGAGCGATAGTTCGAGACCCCGAAATACCGCACCTTTCCGGACCGGATCAGGTCGCCCATGGCCCGCACCGTCTCTTCGAGCGGGGTGCCGTGATCTTCCTTGTGCAGATAGTAGATGTCGATGTGGTCGGTCCGGAGCCGGCGCAGGGAGTTGTCGCAGGCCTGGATGACCCAGTGCCGTGACAAACCGCCGGCATTCGGACCCTCGCCCATCCGGTTGCCCAGCTTTGTCGCAAGCACCCAGTCATGACGCGCGCTTCCGATACAGCGCCCGACGACGCCTTCGGATTCGCCGCCGGTATAGGTATCGGCAGTATCGATGAAATTGACCCCCGCATCCTGCGCGCTAGCGATGATGGCCTGACTATCCGCCTCGTCGGTTTCCCGGCCGAACATCATCGTTCCGAGACAAAGCGGCGAGACCTTGAGGCCCGAGTGTCCGAGCGGCAGGTAATTCATCACGGACCTCCATACGGCGAAAGCGACGTATCCTGCCCGATCCGGCAACAGGTTGTCCACCGCATGACCGAATGACGACGGGACCGTTGCCCGCCATCGCCCGACCCGCAAAAGATGGAACTACCGGCATGCGATGTTCGGTTCATGTCTTGCGCGAAATATCCTCGCGTGCTTAAATCAGGCGACGATCGTACCGGAATGAACGATGCTCGACCTCAGCGAAGACGCCCACCGCAAGCTGGCCGAGGTTAGCACGGCGACCTTGACGGCCCAACTGTTCAAACGCGGGCTGTGTAACGCGTTTCTACAGGGCCATTCGCCGTTTGACCCTCCATCACCGGTCGATGGTCGGTCCGGCCTTTACGCTGAGCTACATTCCGGCGCGCGAGGATCTCGATCACCTTGGCGTCTTTCAGGATTACGACCACCCGCAACGCAAGGCGATCGAAAGTGTTCCGGAAGGCGGTGTGCTGGTCATGGATTGTCGCGGTGACTCCACTGTCGCTTCGGCCGGATCAATCCTCGTGACACGGCTGATGATTCGCGGTGCGGACGGGCTGGTCACCGATGGCGGCTTGCGTGATTCACCAGAGATCGCGGCCTTCGATATCCCCTGTTTCAGTAGCGGGCTGTCGGGACCGACGAATCTGATCCGGCAAGTCGTTGCGCGGCATCTATCCCCCCGACGCCGCGACCCGCAAACGCTATGAGACATGGACCGAAAACTGATGTTCAGGACTGCCACCGCCTTCAGTCCGGAGGTGTCATCTTGACCGTGACGATCTATCACAACCCGCGTTGCTCGAAATCGAGGCAAACCCTCGCACTTTTGCGCGAACAAGGCGTGGAACCCGAAATCGTGCATTATCTTGAGACGCCGCCGGACGCCGCAACGCTCGACCGTATTCTCGATATCCTTGGTCTCGACCCCCGTGACCTGATGCGCCGGAAGGAAGTGCAGTACAAGATGCTTGACCTCGGCGACGAGACGAAGAGTCGCGAAACCCTTATCGAAGCCATGGTGAACAACCCGATCCTGATCGAGCGCCCGATCGTTGTCACTGGCACGCGGGCTGCAGTGGGACGGCCTCCGGAAGACGTCCTGGACATCCTATGACGCCAATGCCGTCAATCATGACCAGTCGCGCGAATTGGAAATTCTTGGCAGCCCAGGATATCTGGGACATGTGTCGTGCCATGTGAGCACCGCCGGAATGGCGCATTGGTCTTGCCGGGCCCGCAACAGAGTCGCGCCGGAATGCGCCATACGGTATCCCGTACGCTGAACTGAACGGATCGCATGGCGGGCGAAGGCAGTCGTAAAGCCGGCCCGGCAAGGCCACAGTCTTCGGAGCGATCATGCCGACATCGTCACCCCCTATTCCATACGGCATGGCCGACTTTGAACGTCTTCGCCGGCAAGGCCGTCTTTATGTGGACAAGACCCGATTCATCCGCGATCTGGAAAGCAAGAGCTACGTCTTCCTGATCCGCCCCCGCCGGTTCGGCAAGACCTGCTGGCTGTCGGTGCTGGACAACTACTACGACCGCGACAAGGCGGACGTGTTCGAGACCCTGTTCGGCGGTACCGATATCGGCCGCAACCCGACGCCGAACCGCAATCGCCATGTCGTCTTGCGATTCAACTTCTCGGCGTTCAACAACAAGCTCGAAACACTCGAGGAACGCTTCGAGCGCTACTGCCATATCCAGCTCCTGACTTCGACGGTTGGGTCGGATTCTGGTTGATCTCCCGTCTGGAGTTTTCAGTAGAAACAATGGCTTAGAAGTTGCGGTGCGGTCAACTCGCTTTTGTAGTGCCTAGTATATATTCGGTTGCCGACACCCCCGCCGCGAGCTACACTTTCGCCATGTTCGTTCGCATAAAGACCACGCCCAACAGCCCGCGGCGCTCGGTCCAGCTCGTCGAGGCCGTGCGCGACGGCGGCAAGGTCCGAGCGCATCGTCCGCCACATCGGCGTGGCCATGGACGCGCTCGCGCGCCTGAGGTAACTCTGCGAGTACGTCAAGGCGAAGCTGGAGGACGAGCGCCAGCCTTTGCTGTTTGCGCCTGAGAAAATCGCCGTGCCGGTGATCCGCGTCGGACGCCAGTGGGGACGGCAAGCAGGAACTCCCGTTCGATCTCAAGCAATTTGAAGAGGCGCAGCGCCTGATCACAGGCGTCCACGAGGTCTACGGCGAGATGTACCGCCTGCTGGGCCTCGACGCGCCGCTGCCGCGTTCGCGCTACCGGGCCTCGCACGACGCGCTATTGCACGTGGTGATGGCACGCATCGTCAAGCCCGACAGCAAGCGGGGCAGCGTGCGCCGGCTCGAGGAGGACTTCGGCGTGAGCCTTTCCCTTGAGAAGGTCTACCGGATGATGGACCAGCTCGACGCGACCGTGATCGAGCGGCTGCGCACGCAGGTGGGCGAGGCGCGCCGGTCGCGATCCTCTTCTTCGATTGCACCACGCTCTACTTCGAGACCGCGGTTGAGGACGAGCTTCGCCAGCACGGCTTCAGCGAGGACGGCAAGCACAAGGACTCGCAGGTCCTGCTGGCCCTGATGGTGACGCGCGAAGGGCTGCCGATCGGCTACGCGGTCTTCCCCGGCGCCACCTACGAGGGGCACAGCCTGGTCCCGGTCTTGCAGGACATGCAGCGCCGTCACCAGGTGGAGCGCAGGGTGTGCGTGGCTGACCGGGTCATGCTGAGCGCCAACAACCTCGACGCCATGGACACGATCGGCGGCGAGGACGTCGTCGGCGCGCGGCGGCGCAAGCTGCCGCTCGCGCAGCAGAAGCAGATTCTCGACCCGGGCACCTATGCCCCGCTGGAGGGCTCGAAGGACCGCCGGGTCGGCGAATGGGAGCACAAGGGCCGGCGCCTGATCGTCGTCGTCTGCCCCGAGTGGGCGTGCAAGGACGCACACGAGCGCCGCAAGCAGGTGGAGCGCCTGCTCGACAGGCTGGCCCGCAGCGACAATCCGAAGGAGCTGCTCTCCAATCATGGAGCGAAGCGCTTCATCGCCGTCGAGGGCGACGCGCGGCTCACGGTGAACCCGGAGAAGATCGCCGAGGCGAGCGAGGGGACGGGCTCGCCGGCGTCATCACCAATCTGCGCGAGGCGCGCGTCACCGAAGTGATGTCTCACTACCACGGGCTCTGGCAGGTCAAGGAGAGCGTCCGGATCACCAGGCACGACCTCCGGGTGCGCCCCATCTGGCACTGGAACCCGGAGCGGATCCGCGCCCACATCGCCATCGCCGTCATGGCCTTCTCTGGCGTCCGCCACCTTGCGTACCGCCTCGCCATCCAGAAGAGGCGGATGTCCCCGGAAGTCATCCGCTCCGCCATCGTCCACCACCAATGCTCGGGTCTGCGCTGCAGGCAATCAGGCAACCGTTACGTCATCCCCTCCAAGCCGACACCGGCGGCGGAACAGATCTACGCAACCATGGGGCTGCCCCTGACGATCACCCCGTACCAGCCCGCCTGACCGCCGACGAAGCCCGGCCCGGACTCGAAGCGCCGCCGGATGTAGTGCCTGGACGGAACTGAGACCTGGAAAATATCAACTACTTACGAGAATCAACCGTCGAAGTCAGGGGAAAGCAAGAGCTACGTCTTCCTGATCCGCCCCCGCCGGTTCGGCAAGACCTGCTGGCTGTCGGTGCTGGACAACTACTACGACCGCAACAAGGCGGACGCGTTCGAGACCCTGTTCGGCGGTACCGACATCGGCCGCAACCCGACGCCGAACCGCAATCGCCATGTCGTCTTGCGATTCAATTTCTCGGCGTTCAACAACAAGCTCGAAACACTCGAGGAACGCTTCGAGCGCTACTGCCATATCCAGCTCAGTGGGACGCTGAAGCGCAATCCGGACATGTTTCCAGAGGACAAGAAACGACAGATCTTCGCTCGATCTACCCTCAGTGACAAACTCAACGATCTGTGTGCAGGTCGTCCTGGCGATGCATTTCGGTCTGACGGAGTATTTTCTGGTTCGGTCCGAGTACGAATTGAACAAGAGCTATACGGATCTATACCTTGAGCCGGATCTGGCCCGGTTTTCCGACATGACTTATGGCTACGTGATCGAGCCGAAATATCTGCAACGCAACGAGACCGAAGACCAGGCCGGGCAGGTGGTGGCGGCGTTGATAGAGGCGCAACGGCAACTGCGGGGGGTATCTGGACGACGAAATGTTGCGGAGCCGCCATCCGACGGTGCGGCATGTCGGTCTGGCGGTGGTGTATCGGGGGTAGGATATGGTGGCCTGCGAAGCGGTCACGGCGGAGTGTTGAACACCGGTACATAAAACAGGCGATCGCAGCCAGATAGACGTACCAGTCACGAAGGACCGCAATGGAACGCGCGGTTCTGCATTGGTCTCGCCAGTCTTATCCACAGAAAGTACGACGCCCCGGCGGTTTCGACATGGTCTTGCGACCGCACAGGACTGCGTGAAATCCCGAATACCGCTTATGCACGTGGCTCCGGTGAAACGCACATGTAGCGTTTGGCGTGCCCGGAATAGCCGACATCGGGGGCAACATCGTGTGCCACCGGAGCCAAGTGCATAAGCGGTTCCCGAATTACCGAATCTCGCGTATCGGCGCACCGTCGTGCCATGCTTGGATATTTTCGACAATATCGCCGTAGAAACGCCGGTAGGTTTCTTCGGTGACGTAACCGGTATGCGGTGTCATGACCAGATTATCCAGCGCTCGAAGCGGATGATCCCACGGCATCGGCTCACGATCGTAGACATCGACACCAGCCCCCTGAATCTTGCGGGCCCGCAGTGCGGCGATCAACGCGTCTTCATTGACGATTGGCCCGCGCGATGTGTTGATCAGAAATGCGCCTGATTTCATCAGCGCCAGTTCCCCGCTGCCCACCATGTCACGGGTTCTGCTGCTGAGCAGCAGGTGAATGGTCACGAAATCGGCACGACGGAACAACTCCTCCTTCGTAACCAGCTCCGCGCCGCATTCGGCACATCGGTTGGCCGTGAGGTTCTTGCTCCAGGCAATCATCTCCATACCGAAGGCTTTGGCATAATGCGCGATCTGACCGCCAATCCGCCCCAGACCAAGAATTCCCAGCGTCCGCCCGCGCAGTTCGACACCAACCCTAGTCTGCCAACGGTTCGCCCGCATCATTCGATCGTCATGCGGAATATGGCGAGCGCACGCAAGCAGCAATCCCCAGGTATGTTCCGCGGTTACCCAAGGCGAGCCGCCCGTGCCGCACAGGACGATGCCGCGAGCCCGAGCCGCGGCGACATCGACAGCGGCATTGCGCATACCGGCGGTATTGAACAGCTTCAGGTTTTCCAGACGCTCGAAGACCCCCGCCGGAAACGGTGTCCGTTCTCGCATCGCGCAAACGATCTCGAAATTCCGCAGACGGTCAACCAGCAGGTCCGGGTCGGCGACCGTGTCCGCGAAAACTACCGGCTCGTAGCCGTCGGGCAAGCTTGTCCAATCCGCCATGGCGAGGGCCGAACGCATGTAATCGTCAAGAATCGCGATCCTCGGCATGTCGAATTCTCTCCAGAAACATTGGCCGGACCGATTGCTGCCGTATCGGAGTCTCATCCAGACACAAAGACACCAGCCGTCAGGACGGCAGTTTGACGGATATCCGCGATGTTATTCCGCAGCCTCCTCGACAACATCCCTGTCGACCAGGTTCAGGGACACGGAATTCATGCAATAGCGCAATCCGGTCGGCGCCGGTCCATCCTCAAAGACATGCCCGAGATGTCCGTCGCAGCGCGAACAATGGACCTCGACACGGGTCATGAAGAAACTCCGGTCGACTTCGGTCTCGACGGCCTCATCGGACATCGGTCTAAAGAAGCTTGGCCAGCCAGTACCCGACTCGAACTTGGTGTTGCTGTCGAACAGCGGCTGTCCGCAACAGATACAGGCATAAATGCCGTCATCCTTGTTGCTGGCGTATTTGCCGGACCAAGCGCGTTCCGTGCTGTGACATCGGGTCACCCTGTACTGGGTTTCGTCAAGCTGAGTACGCCATTCGGCATCGGTTTTCACGATCTTTTTCATTTCTGCCTCCGTCAACGCGAGGTCGTCAGAATAAGATCATGTGCGGGGCGCGGACAAGCGCCGGATTGCAGGCATGGTCAGACCTGCCGCCGGGTTTCCACCAGTACACCCTCTTGCGCCAGAGCCTCGATCTCGTCCTCGCTGTAGCCATGCCCGGCGAGAATTTCCCGCCCATGCACACCGAATTTCGGCGGTACGGTCTTCACCGCACCGGGCGTGCGGGAGAATTTGATCGGTATG
The DNA here is from genome assembly GCA_963422445.2 of Thalassobaculaceae bacterium. Taxonomy (GTDB): domain Bacteria; phylum Pseudomonadota; class Alphaproteobacteria; order Thalassobaculales; family Thalassobaculaceae. The sequence continues at coordinate 3,560,610 of OY729512.2, read as the reverse complement.
CCCCAACTCTTGTACCAGTCTTTCTCAACCCGCATCTCGCGATGGCGTGTGTGCGGATGAGTCATGACCTCATGGGTATCGCGCACAGGCCCGACCGGTAGTCCGGCGGCCAGCAGTTTTTCCGCGAACGCTTCGCCGTCGACATCCGCGAAGACGGTGGCGAGTTCCTGTTTCAAGACATCGCGATTCTTCTGCCGGTCTCCGTTGGTCCGAAATCTCGGGTCATCGCCGAGTTCGGGCCGGCCGACCTCGGTGCACAGCCGCCGCCAGGTGCGATCATTTCCACCCGCGATGAAAATCTTGCAGGTTCGCGTTTCGAACAGATCATAGGGCGCGATATTTGGATGCGGATTCCCTGTCAGTCCGGGCACCTTGCCACCCGATACATGGTAGTTGGAAATATGCGGATGCATCAGCGCAAGGCCGCAGTCGTAAAGGGTCATATCGAGAAACTGACCGGATCCTGATCGCTCGCGCTCCAACAAGGCCATCAGGATCGCATTGCCGGCATAGAGTCCGGTTCCGATATCGACCACCGCCAGGCCAAGCCGCGTCGGACCGGAGGCGGGCGCGCCGTTGACCGAAAAATGTCCAACCATGGCCTGGATAATGCCGTCATAACCGGGAAAGCCGCCATACGGACCATCGGCGCCGAAACCGGAGATCCGGCAATGCACGAGTTTTGGAAACTTTTGCCTCAGGACCTCTTCGTAGCCGAGGCCCCAGCGTTCCATCGAACCGGTCTTGTAGTTTTCTATCAGGACATCAGCCCCTTCGAGCAGACGCAGCAAGACCGTCTTGCCGGCATCCATCGCCAGATCCAGGCCAATTGACCGCTTGTTCCGATTGACCCCGATGAAGTAGGACGCGTCGTCCTCATGAAATGGCGGCCCCCAATCCCGCACCTCGTCGCCTTGCGGGGGCTCGACCTTGATGATTTCTGCGCCGTGGTCTCCAAGCATCTGCGTGCAGTAGGGACCGCCAAGCACCCGCGTACAATCAACCACCTTGAGTCCGGCGAGCGTGCCGCCGTGTTGCCTCTCGCTCATGTCAGAACACCAACACCATTCCTGTTTTCGCAATTCTGTCGGGCTGTCCGGCCGGGTTACCGCATCAAATCCGGCAGATGGGCCGCGGACGATCCGTCAGGCGGCACGTCCGACGTCGAACACCCTGGCGGCAAAGGCCGGATAGATTTCGGCTATTTCTTCGGCCACCGGACCGCGAATCGTCGCCAGCGTCGCCGGGTCGGGCACCGGCGTCGCCGGAACTCCACCGACCGGCAAGTCGAAGGTAAACCCGGTCTGCTCGTGGATTTCGTCGAGCGTATGGCCGGGATGCAGGCTTTCGAGGCAGAACCGGCGCCGCTGCTTGTCGACCTTGAACAGGCAACGGTCGGTGATCAGCTTGTACGGTCCGCCCGGCCGATGGACATTGTCGTCCGAAAACCCGGGCGCGCTGATGAAATCGACCTTCTCGACCAGGGTTCGCGGCGTATGCTCAAGACGGAACAGGATGACCCTGGGCACGAGATAATAGAGATAGGCGGATCCGAACGACCCGGGAAACCGCGCTTTCGGACGACGGTAATCTCCGACCGACACAAGGTTGATATTCGCCATGCCGTCGATCTGCGCGCCGGAAAGGAAAAAGGCATCCATCCGCCCTTCCCCGGCCACATCGAATATTTCCTTTCCGCCATCGGAGAAGAAATTGTTCTTCTCGCTGCCAAGGACCGAAACCCGCATCCGGCCGGCGCTGCGTGATCGGGCGAGGAATGCGGCGGCACCGGGAATCGGTGACGACGCCCCGACCGCGACATGGCCAAGGCCGTCGAGATTGGACGCGATGACGCCGATCAGAATCTCTTCCAGCGCAACGGTGTCCATGGATCTACTCGGCGGCAATCGCGGCATTTCCGCCGACAAACACGACCTCGTCGAGATAACGCTGAAATCCTTCCTGACTCCCTGCCAACGCCATATAATGCGCCAGATGAACGTGATCGGCATCGTAGCCGCCAGGCATGCCGATCGGCCAGGCTCCCTGTTTCGCTTCAGCCATTGCTGTCACGTAAAGACCCGGTATTGTGCCTGCCTTGATCCGCTCATCATCCATCAGATTGCCCTCGACGATCTCCTCGACCGTCACATAGGTCTCGGCCGCGGCATGCGCCATCAGCATCAACTCGCGCCGAACTCCGATCCAGACATTGCCAAACCGATCCCCGAACGGGGAATGAATCAGCGCTACATCGGGTTTCAGCGCCGGCAGCAGGACGATCGGATCATTCTCCGCGAAAGGATTCTCGCCAACTTTCCAATCGTCGCGCAGGCGGAGGACGTCCGAGCCGATCATGCCGCGCAACGGTATGAACGGGATCCCTTTCTCGGCCGCCTGCAGCGCGGCATGAATCGCCGGACAGGTCGCATCCATCATGTGAATCGACGCATCCTTCACCGCCGCCGTAAAGCGCGGCGCTGGACCATATTCCGACAGCGTCACCGCCGCCGTTTCCACCGTGCTCACGCAGCCGGCACCGATCAGGAGATCGGCCTGAAACCCCATTGCCGGCACTCCGACGAGATGCAGATCCCTGGCGCCACGCCTGATCAGGCCACGGGCAGCCTCCATGGCGCAGAATGAGTAATCCGGTGGCAAGGCGACCTTGGCGCCGTCGGGAATACGTTCGACGAGGGCGTCGACAGAGAGCTGGGTTGCAAGCATAGCGGCAAGATCCTCACAAGTTGACCGTATCCAGTTTACGTATTGCCAGCCGCTGACGGTAGCAATTTCTTGGCGCACCCGAATTGCCGGCCGTGACCATCCCGCGATATCCGGGCCTCGCGGTTTCAGCCCCGGTCCTTCGGATGATGTCGGCCGTCGAATGGCAGGATTTGCGCCGTCGCCGCAATGGCTTCGAAATCGTCGAGACAACGAGCATTCACGGTGTGGCGTTCGGGATGCGAGCGCGGCCGGCCAAGGACATGAATGCCACAACGGCAACAGAATCTGTGTTCGGCCAAACCGCTGCCGAACTGATACAGGACGAGCGCATCGGCGCCTGCCAACAAAGTCAACTCCTCGTCCTCGGTCGGACAATGGAGAATCCCCTTCTTCGTGCAGATCGAACAGTTGCAGTCAGTCAGTCGGCCGATCGGCGAAGGCTTGATGATTTCAAAACGCACAGTGTCGCAATGACAGCTTCCGGTGTATTTCCGCATCCGTGATCCGTTCCCTGTCGCGCGTGATGCGTCTCTGTTCCGGACGTATCAGAACTTGACCATGTCGCCGCCCTTCAGGCCGAGCATCGCGCGGGCCTCGGTCGGCGTTGCGACCTCGAGCGAGAGATCCTCGATGATGCGGCGGATCTTGGCGACCTGATCCCGGTTCGATTCGGCCAGCTTGCCCTTTGCGATATAGAGACTGTCTTCAAGTCCGACACGAACATTGCCACCGAGCATGGCCGCCATGGTCACGAAATTCATCTGGTGGCGGCCGGCGGCAAGAACCGACCATTGGTAGTCATCACCAAACAGCTTGTTGGCGATACGCCGGGAATGCATCAGATTTTCCTCGTCGGCGCCAACGCCGCCGAGAATGCCGAAAATCGACTGCACGAAGAGCGGCGGCTTGACAAGACCCCGATCAAGAAAATGGGCAAGATTGTAGAGATGCCCGATATCGTAACATTCGAACTCGAAACGGACACCATGTCCCTCGCCTAATTCTTTAAGAATATATTCTATGTCCTTGAATGTATTTCTGAAAATAAAGTCCCGAGAGTTCTCAAGATGCTTGCGTTCCCACTCATGCCGGAACTCTGTCATTTTGTCGAGAATCGGAAAAAGCCCGAAATTCATTGATCCCATATTGAGCGACGTCATCTCCGGGCTCGCCCGTAGTGGGCCAGCGAGCCGTTCCGCAAGCGTCATGCCATGCCCCCCACCGGTGGTGATGTTCACAACCGCGTCGGTGACCTGCTTGATGCGCGGCAGGAATTCCATGAAGACATCCGGATCGGGCGTCGGGCTGCCGTCGGAATTGCGGGCATGCAGATGAATGATCGAAGCACCGGCCTCCCAAGCGCCGATCGACGCTTCGGCAATCTCGTCCGGTGTAATCGGCAGATGCGGGCTCATCGTCGGGGTGTGAATGGATCCGGTGACGGCGCATGTGATGATGACTTTATCGGACGCGGCCATGTGTTTTCCTCCGCAAGGCGTGTCGGGCAATCGGTGACACCCTATAGTCTCCGGTGAAGCGGCGAAAGACCATGGCGTTATCCCGGCCGACAAAGAACGATCCGGGGGCGACGGATTCCGCAATCGTCAACGTTCAAGGAGAGTTCGGGCCGGCATGGCCGGCATTCACGACCCACCGCAAGGAGCGCATGACCATGACAATACACCTGAAACTTCTTCTCGTCGCAATTCTCGCCGCGACCCCGATGACCGCAGCACTCGGCCATGACCAAGGCAAGAGCGCGATGAAAGCGCTGATCGCGGAACAGTTCGCCGCCGCGGACGCGGACGGGGATGGACAGGTCTCCCGAAGCGAGATCTATGACGAGCGCAAGTCCAGGTTCGCTACCACCGATAGCAATAACGATGGCGCGATTTCCGCAACGGAACTGGATACCGCGCTGGCGGTCTGGCGTTTGCCACGTCTGACGAAAAGGCTTGCGTTGATGGACACCGATGGCAATGGCAGCGTGGATATCGAAGAGTTTGCCCGCCATGACCGCTGGCTGCACCGACTCGACAAGAATCACGATGGCGCGATCGACCGGGACGAAATCAAATCGGCCGGCCGGCATTTCAAACATCACAAATCTTGCCACCACGGCAGGCGGCACCGGAACTGACCACCGTACCCCTGCCCGGCAACGCGTCGTAAGGCAGTCCCAATGACAGACGCGCCAGACCCGTGCGAGTCCCATCTCCTAGCCCGGATCGCCGATGGCGATCCGGTTGCCTTTCGCCTTGTCAGCAACCGCCATGTTGACCGTTTGCTCGCCCTGGCGACCCGGATGCTGCGCGATCGCGGAGACGCGGAAGACGTCGTTCAGGAATGCTTCCTGCGACTCTGGCGTAAAGCCGGGCGCTGGGAATCCCGGGCGGCAATTGGAACCTGGCTGCACAGGATTACCTACAATCTGTGCATCGACCGGCTTCGCAAACGCCGGGCGACGGTACCCGTCGAGACCCTGGATATTTCAAGCTCCGAAAAACCGGTCGATCGAGAATTGCACGACCGCGATGTCGCCCGCCGTCTGCGGATCGCGCTCAACAGATTACCGGAACGCCAGCGGCATGCGATTCTGCTGGTCCATTTCCAGGAGTTGACCGGCGCGGAGGCGGCACAAGTCATGAATACATCATGTGAAGCCCTCGAATCCCTTCTGTCCCGAGGCCGCCGTCAACTCCGTACCGACCTTACCGAAGACGCACCAGACCTGTTGGGAGGACTGCAATGAGCGAAATGACGGAACAGCGCTTGCTGGAACTGATCGCCGCCTATGGCAGCGATCCGGACCGTTGGCCGGTCGAAAAACGGGCGGCTGCGATAGCCTTGTTGAAGCAATCTTTCGAAAGCGGCCAGGCCATTCGACGCGAAGCCGCGCTGGACGCGCTCCTGTCACAGGATGTCGTAACCCCGGCCGACACCGCATTTCGCGACAGGATCGAGCGTATTCCTGGCAACACAACGACCGGGCCCGGTTCCCTGCTGCGGACATTGTGGCCATTTGGCGGGCTCTGGCAGCCAGCGGCCGGGTTGGCCGCCGCAGCGTTGTTCGGGCTCGTTACCGGCATCACTGTTCCTCTGGAGGAGAGCATGGTTGTGGCCGAGGTAACAGAAAGTCACATCGATCTTATCGCCGCTGCCGGCGGCATGATTGAGGAGGCCCCGCAATGACCTGGACACGAACTCGGACCCTTTCAGTGCTGTTGTTCGTTTCGCTTGCCTTCAACCTGTTTCTTGGCGGAGCCATAGCCAGCCGGTGGGCCTGGCACCATTGGCATGGGCCGGATCGCGCCATGGCGGGCGGCGATGCCGGAGCATGGTTGAAACATGTAATCGACGAGGATACAGCGCCACAGGTTGAAACCCTCTGGCTGAAGCACAAGGCAGCGATCAAACCGTTACGCGCTGAGGCCAGACGATTGCATCGAAGACTTCACGCCGCCCTTGCCGCCGATCCGTTTGACCCAGCAGTGTATGCGGACGCGTTGCGGAAGCGTCGGGACCAACGGACCAATATGCAGGCCCTGCACCACGTCTTCATGCTCGAGGTTGCGAAAGTGCTGACGCCTGAACAGCGTCAGAAACTTGTCGAGCATGCCGGCCGCGGACGCTGGCGCTGGCGGCCACGGTCCGAATGACTGGTCTGCACCCGGCTACAGGCCGGCGCGGGCCAGCGCCGTGGCGCGGATTTCCGACAGGGTGGTCGTTGGCGTGATCGCTTCAGGGTCAATCCGGATTTCAATGAGGCTCGCAACATCTGCGTCAAGCGCCCGTTCAAAGGCTGGCTGAAACTCCTCGGTACGGGTCACGGTTTCACCATTGGCGCCATAGGCTCGCGCCAGGGCGGCAAAGTCCGGATTGCGCAATCCGGTATTCGCGGTTCGGCCCGGGTACTCGCGTTCCTGATGCATCCGGATCGTTCCGAGCATGTTGTTGTTGACGACGATCACAATGATGTTGGCGCCATATTGCATCGCCGTCGCCAGTTCCTGACCATGCATCATGAAGCAGCCGTCACCATTCATGCTGACCACGGTCCGTTCGGGGTGCACCAGTTTGGCCGCGACGGCCGCGGGCAACCCATAGCCCATTGAACCGCTGGTCGGTGCCAGCTGATTGCGGTACCCGCGGTACTGAAAAAACCGGTGCATCCAAGTCGCGTAATTGCCGGCGCCGTTGCAGATCAGGACATCGTCGGGAAGCGTTTGGTTCAGCCAGCACGCGATTTCACCCATTTGCACCGAGCCCGGAATCGGCTTCGGCTTCAACGTGTCAAGATAGTCGCGATGCCCGGCCGCAGTGCCAGCCGCCCAGACCGGGGCGGCGATGGGCTCAAACCTGGACAGCGCTTCGGCAAAGGCCCGGGGCCCTGCATTGATCGGAAGATCGGCCTGATAAACGCGTCCAAGCTCCTCCGCACCCGGATGCACATGCACCAGGGCCGGATTCGGCCGCGGGATATCGAGCAGGCTGTAACCGCCGGTCGTGATCTCGCCGAGCCGGGCACCGACCACGATAAGCAGATCGCTGCGGGTGATTCTGCGTCTCAAGGGCTCAGGCAGACCGATGCCGATATGTCCGGCATAGTTCGGATGGCGGTTATCGAAATAGTCCTGACATCTGAACGAGCAGCCGACCGGCAACTGGTTGGCCTCCGAAAACACCTGGATCCGCTCGCAAGCCTCCCGGTCCCAGCCACCGCCTCCAACAATCATGAAAGGGGCTTTCGCGCTCGCCAGCATATCGCGCAATCGGGCAAGATCGGCAGCGCCGGGATGGGCTTCGACACGACGATAGGAATCGGCACGACATGGCACGATGTGATCGGTCAACATGTCTTCCGGCAAGGCCAGGACCACCGGCCCGGGGCGACCGGATGTGGCGGTATGAAATGCGCGGCTTAGATATTCGGGAATTCGCGATGCATCCTCGATCTGCGCGACCCATTTGGCAAGTTCACCGTACATGCGGCGATAATCGATCTCCTGGAATGCTTCCCGGTCCATCATTTCGCGGCCGACCTGGCCGATCAGAATCACCATCGGGGTGGAATCCTGCAGTCCGACATGGACGCCGGAGCTGGCATTGGTAGCGCCAGGCCCGCGTGTGACGAGACAGACGCCGGGGCGGCCTGTCAGCTTGCCATAGGCTTCGGCCATCATTGCGGCACCCCCTTCCTGACGGCAGATAATGGTCCGGATGCTGTTGGCATCCTGCAAACCATCGAGGACCGCAAGATAGCTTTCTCCGGGTACGCCAAATATCATGTCGACGCCATGAACCCTGAGTGAGTCGACCAGCACGTGGCCAGCAAGACGTTGGTCTTCGCTTGTTTCAAAATCCAAGGGGTTCCCTCCCATCCAGTGGCCGAGTCTACACAAAGCCAAGGGCTATTTTATAGTGAACAGCGTTACTACAGATTGTCGTCTTTGACCTCTTGTATAGCAAGCGTTGGGCCACCGGGTGATGTGGAACCGGCCGGCCGGATGTCGCTGACGGGGTCAGCCCCTTCAACAATATCCCGGTTTGCCCGGAACCGCTTATGCACGTAGCTCCGGTTGCGAGAGTTTGCCGCGAGAAGTTGACTCCTACCGGTCCATTTGGACGGTTTTCGATCAACATGTTGATCAAGCCGGAGCCACGTGCATAAGCGGTTGCCCGGATACTGATTTGCCAGTTCGCAGGTTCGGGGAATGCACCAGGCCGTGTCATGAAAGCCCAGGCGACAGCGGGCAAAAGGCTGCGTGACAAGGCTACAGCCCTACGGCCCGTGAACGAATACGGATTCGTTGTGTCGGATCCTGGACCTCTTGAAACGGTTATAGCCAGAAGGGATTTCAGCCGATGATGATCTGAAGACATGCTTCTCACGCACAAGAGTTCCCACGACCCGAAAATGCCGCGCTGGACGATGGACGACCATCATAGTATCCAGGCGACGGATGCCGATAGACACAAGGGTGCGCAGTCGGCAATGCCGGTGATCATTTTGCTGGTCATCCTCCCGTGACCGTCCCGCCTGGACGATCGCCGGTCCGTTCTCGGCGCCCCGGACCTGCCTTGAACGGCGACAACGTGCGGTGTTCGGCCATGGGTGGCCGATCACTTCCGGACGCTTCAAAACCAAACCAGGTTCAGGCCAAAGGTCAACGATCCAGAGCTTGTTCAGTCAGATTAACTCGCAACCGAAGACTGACTTGTGTACGAAATCAATAGATTGTCAGTCCTGTCATGACCTCCGGCGATTCACGAGACCCCGGAATTGAAAGCAAGAAGCCTCGCATAGCTGTCAATGTGCCTGTTTTTTCGGCCTTCAGTCCTGCTCCTCCGCACCGATATGTCGGCATCGCCGAACGCGAGAGACACGGGGTCGACAAATAACGGTTCGGGAACGATGATGGTCCACTCTATCTTCGGCGAGTTCCCGCCGATGCGTATTCGAAATGCACCCAATCGCGCCGGCGGCGATGATCGGCTGTACGGTTGTCTTAACCCTTCTGCAGTGCGGTGAAGCTGGTCTTGGCTGCGGTTATCCCGGTCCCGCGGAACCGCGGGACTTTTCAAAACGGAATCGTTTCTGATAAACACTGATGATGTCGTTGCCGGCGCTTGAGAGAAACATGACCCGAGTAACGCTATAGCCCTGAAATCATGCTAATTTTGGCGAGAAACAAAATATGGCCGATAACCTGATATCTGGCGAACCAACCAGAACCGGCCCCGGTGAGTCCCGAGATCAGGGGTATCGGCGTAGCAGCGGTGCCGGACGACGAGGCGGCCGCCCCTTCCCGAAAGGACGTCAGGTTGACCCGAGTGCTCTAGAAGACGTGCAAAAGACATTGGGCAATCGCCCAAGACAGCGTGATCTTCTTCTCGAATATCTGCATCTCTTTCAGGACCGGTACGGCCATATCTCGGCCGATCATCTGGTTGCGCTCGCCCATGAGATGTGTCTGGCGATAGCCGAGGTCTACGAGGTCGCCAGCTTTTACGCGCATTTCGACATCGTGCGCGAAACCCAAGCCGCGCCACCACCAGTCACGATCCGGGTCTGTGACAGCCTGACCTGCGAAATGTTCGGAGCCGCGTCACTGCTCGATGAACTCGACAGTCGCTCTGGTCCCGGCATTCGTGTCGTCCGGGCGCCCTGCATGGGCGCCTGTGACAAGGCGCCCGTCGTTGCCGTCGGTCATGACCTGATCGAACACGCCAACCCTGCCAAAGTCCTTGATGCCGGGCGGGCCGCCGAGGCCGGCCAGGCCACGCACCGGAACATCAATCCGGTCGATATCGACAGTTATATCGCCATCGGCGGCTATACACTGCTGCGCAACTGCCTTGCCTGCAACCGGACACCCGACAACATCATTGAAACCCTGGGACGATCGGCGCTTCGCGGGCTTGGCGGTGCCGGGTTTCCAACGGCACGAAAATGGTCCCTGGTCCGGGCTACCATGGGAAATAAGGCCCTCGCCGTCAATGCCGATGAGGGCGAACCCGGCACCTTCAAGGACCGTTATTACCTGGAATGCGACCCACACCGGATGCTGGAAGGCATGCTGATCGCGGCCTGGGTTGTCGAGGCTACCGATTGTTACATTTATCTTCGCGACGAATATCCCGAAATACGACATTTTCTCGAACAGGAAATCGCCGGGCTCGAAGCCGAGGGGCTTGTTCCTCATACCAGGATCCATCTCCGGCGCGGCGCCGGCGCCTATATCTGCGGTGAGGAATCGGCGATGATCGAGTCGATCGAAGGGAAACGCGGTTATCCGCGTCATCGTCCGCCCTATGTCGCCGAGGTCGGCGTGTTCGGCCGCCCCACGCTCGTCAACAATGTCGAAACCCTTTACTGGGTCCGTGACATCATTGAAAAAGGCCCTGAATGGTTTAACGATCAGGGACAGGATGGACATCCGGGCTTCCGCAGTTATTCGGTCTCCGGCCGGGTCAGGGATCCGGGCGTCAAGATCGCGCCGGCCGGCATTACAGCCCGCACCCTTATCGACGAGTATTGTGACGGCATGATCGAAGGTCACCAGTTTCACGCCTATCTCCCCGGCGGCGCATCGGGCGGTATCCTGCCTGCCAGCATGGGTGACCTGCCACTGGATTTCGGCCAACTTGAAAAACACGGCTGCTTCGTTGGCAGCCATGCCGTTGTCATTCTTTCGGATCGGGATTCGGTCAAGGACGCGGCGCTCAATCTGTTGCGGTTTTTCGAAGACGAAAGCTGCGGGCAATGTTCACCATGCCGTGTCGGAACCGAAAAAGCCGTCAGACTCATGCAGCGGCCCGACTGGGATACCGACCTGCTCGCGGAACTGTCGGCAACGATGCGGGATGCATCGATCTGCGGTCTTGGCCAGGCTGCAAGCAATCCGCTGACGTCCGTCATGACGTTCTTTCCCAATGAACTGTAACCGATGCATTGCAGTCGGTGCTCGCCGCTGCCGGAGTTTGCGAAATGGCTGACACGATCTCTTTCGAACTCGACGGCACGACCGTAAACGCAACGCCAGAGGAAACCATCTGGCAGGTCGCGAGACGGCTGGGAACCGAAATCCCGCATCTTTGCTATAAGCCGGCTGACAGTTATCGCCCTGACGGCAATTGTCGGGCCTGCATGGTCGAAATCGAAGGCGAACGGGTACTGGCGGCCTCCTGTTTGCGCAAACCGGTGTCTGGCATGGTCGTCAAATCCGCCACTGAACGGGCCACGGCCGCCCGGCGCATGGTCATGGAATTGCTGGTTGCCGATCAGCCCGGCAAGGCCGAGGCGCATGATCCGCATTCAACACTCTGGCGATTTGCAGACGATATGGTGGTAACGCAAAGCCGGTTCCCTGCCCATGATCGCCCCACGCCCGACCCGAGCCATCCTGCAATCGCCGTCAACATGGATGCCTGCATCCAGTGCGGCCTCTGTGTCCGGGCCTGTCGCGAGGTCCAGGTCAATGATGTCATTGGCATGGCCGGACGCGGTCCGGACGCTCATATCGTGTTTGACCTTGGAGATGACATGGGGGCGAGTACCTGTGTCGGTTGCGGAGAATGCGTGCAGGCCTGCCCAACCGGCGCACTGATGCCCAAGAGCGAACTTGATGATGCCGGTGTCTACGCGAATCCGACGGACCGCAAGGTCGAATCCCTGTGCCCGTATTGCGGCGTCGGCTGCCAACTCACATTCAACATCGCGCAGAATCAGATCGTGTCGGTCGAGGGCCGAGCCGGGCCGGCCAATCGGAGCCGCCTTTGCGTCAAAGGGCGTTACGGGTTTGATTATGTTCATAACGCGGACCGTCTCACCGTCCCTCTTGTCCGCCGTGACAACCGGCCACGCAATGCGTCATTGCCCATCGATCCGGCAAACCCGTACCGGGATTTCCGTCAGGTGAGCTGGGAAGAGGCGCTTGATCGGGCCGCTGCCGGACTGAAGACGATCCGGAACCGCGATGGCGGCGTGGCCCTCGCCGGTTTCGGTTCGGCCAAGGGATCAAATGAAGAAGCTTACCTGGTTCAGAAACTGGTGCGCACAGGGTTTGGCACAAACAATGTCGATCACTGTACCCGGCTTTGCCATGCGTCATCGGTCTCGGCACTCATGGAAACGATCGGCTCGGGCGCTGTCACAGCGCCGTTCGCCGAAGCCAGGAACGCCGATGTCATTATCGTCATTGGCGCGAACCCGACGGTCAATCATCCTGTCGCGGCGACCTTTATCAAGAATGCCGCCAAAAACGGCGCCACATTGATGGTCATGGACCCGCGCGGTCAGGCTTTGTCGCGGCATGCAACGCATATGATCCAGTTCCGACCGAGTTCGGACGTTGCCATGTTGAACGGAATGATCAACACGATCATTACCGAAGGGCTGTATGACCAGCAATATGTCGACGGCTTCACCGACGGATTTGAAGAACTCAAGGCCCGTGTCGCAGAGTTCACGCCAGAACGAATGGCGCCGGTCTGCGGCATCGAGGCCAACCGCATCCGGCAGATGGCGCGGCTCTATGCCGGTGCCGACAGCGCTATCATCTTCTGGGGCATGGGTGTCTCGCAGCATACCCATGGTACTGATAACGCCCGGTGCCTGATATCGCTGGCCCTGATCTGCGGCCATGTTGGCCGCCCCGGAACCGGCCTGCATCCCCTGCGCGGACAGAATAATGTCCAGGGTGCATCCGATGCCGGACTGATTCCGATGTTTTATCCGGATTACATGAGGGTTGGCGACGAGATGCAAATCCGGCGCTGGGAGCAATTCTGGGAGACCTCACTCGACCATGACCCCGGCTTGACAGTCGTCGAGATTACCGATGCGATGTATGATGGCAAGATCAAGGGCTGCTACATCATGGGCGAAAACCCTGCCATGTCGGATCCGGATCTGACACATACACGCGAAGCGCTCTCAAGACTTGAGCATCTCGTTGTTCAGGACATCTTCCTGACCGAGACTGCGGCCTTTGCCGATGTGGTCCTTCCGGCGACCGCATTCCCGGAAAAAAGCGGCACCTTCACGAATACCGACCGTTGGGTCCAGATGGGCCGCAAGGCCATCGACCCGCCCGGCGAGGCCCGGCAGGACTGGTGGATTATCCAGGAAATCGCGAAGCGAGTCGGACTTGACTGGTCATATGATGATCCCGAGGACGTGTTTGCGGAAATGCGCGAAATGATGCCGTCACTCAACGGCATCACATGGGACCGCCTGTCACGGGAGAGCGCTGTCACCTATCCGTGTCTGGACGAAACCTCGCCCGGACAATCCGTGATTTTCGGTGACGGTTTCCCGACACCGAGCGGCCGCGGCAAACTGGTTCCCTGCGATATCCTGCCGCCCGACGAAACGCCCGATGACGAATTTCCCCTGGTCCTGACCACAGGCCGCCTACTGGAGCATTGGCACACCGGGGCAATGACCAGACGGGCCAGCGTCCTTGATCGTCTCGAGCCGGAGCCCTATGCCCATGTTTCGCCCGGTGACTTGGCCAAGGCGGGCGTGCGGCCAGGAGAGCAAATCCGCATCACCACCCGGCGCGGCACCATCGAACTTGCGGCCCGCGCCGATGCCGAAATTCCCGACGGTATCGTGTTCATTCCGTTTTGTTATTTCGAGGCGCCGGCCAATGTCCTGACAAACCCGGCGCTTGATCCGTTCGGCAAGATTCCCGAACTCAAATTCAGCGCCGCCAGACTTGAACAGGTAACCATCTCGGCCGCCGCCGAATAACGCAACCGCCCGGTGCCCTCACGCTGCATGCAGGCCGTCCGTGCAAAGCTCTCTGCAGCCGCCCTCTCTTGCCGAAAGGCTGCGCCGCAGCATGACGATGACAGGCAGTGGCTATGGCACCGAACCCCCTCATCGGACCAGGCACAACACCCCATCCATCGTCAGCCGAACCCGGCCAGCGGTCCGCAACACGGATCCGGTCGCAGCGTCACGACTGCATCATGCCCCGAACATGCGAACAACGCTCGGGGCGTCGTCATAAATCATGACACCGGCAACCCAGACAATTATGATGACCCCGATCCACGCAATCCAAGAATAACGGTCAAGCAAGCTTGCAATGTAACTCGCGGCAATACCCATGAAGGCGACCGATAACGCCAGCCCAATGACCAGAATGACCGGGTGGTCGCGTGCAACGGCAGCAACGGCGAGAACATTGTCAAGCGACATCGTCGCGTCGGCGATAACGATCTGCAGCATCGCCTGACTGACCGATTTACGCGCAACATCCTCCCCGGTCCCCACATCCTCCGTTCTCGGCTGATACAACTCGACCGCAAGCCTCCACGCAACCCAGAGCAGGAGAACACCGCCAACGAAAACCAGTCCCGGAACCTTTAGAAGCTGCACCGTCAGCAATGCGAGTACGATGCGCAACACGACTGCGAGCGAGATACCGACAATGATAACCGCCCGGCGCTGGTTGCGAGGCAGGCCCGCGGCCGCCAACGCCACGACAACGGCATTGTCTCCCGCCAGTAGGAGATCAACGAAAAGAACCTGAACAAATGCGCTCAGTTCAACGCCGGTGATCATCGCCGTCACGCTTTCCTCTATCCGCCGGTCAATGAGTCCGACCTCTCGGCCATACCTGCCATAAGCACGTAATGACCGGCAATCTGACCAACCGCTGCAAGCCCCTTCAACACCGTCTTGACACGATTGGTGTCTCGAAACGACAACTCAGGCACCATGCTGCGTCGAGAAATGTTCCGGCCGCAGCCAGCGGCGGACCAAGCCAAACCGTGCGTTTACAATAACAAGGGTGCAAATCCGGGAAGATCAAGATGCGGGATGGAACCGGCCGATACGAATTCGACGAAAAGCATAAACATAATCTCAGGCTCATCGGGAAACCGGACGGACCCTGTCCCCTCCTGTGTCCGGGCAAGCGTAATACGGGCAGACGCCCAAGTGGCAGATCCATCGCACATGACGCCGCCGAAGTTCGCGGACCATCTCCTCCAGCGCTTGCAGGAAGCGGGAACGATCCCGTTTTCGAACGATGGAGTCGAACCGCGGATATAGCCACGATCTATAAGCCTCGCCTTCAGACCCCGCAGCGCCAAGGCATGGCCGATATTGTTGCTATCGGACCGCCGGCCTGACGGTCCGAGCGCTTCTGCGCCATTTTGCAGACACCGGGCCGCCAGCAGGATGTCGGCGGTAATCGCGATATCACCTTCATCAGCACGGGCAACAATCCAGTCGTCCGCGGCATTGGCTCCTTGCGGCACCAGTACCCGGTGTATCAGCGCACTCGCGATCGGTCGTATGGTCCCATTGGAGACCATGTGAACGACCAGACCGTGACGCTCGGCGACCCGGATCACTTCAGCCTTGACCGGACACGCATCCGCGTCGAGATAGATTTTGGTCACCGGAATCCCGTCATCATGCCGTGAAACACATGGTCTGTTGCATGCAACCCCAGTCCGGTTCCACGGTGCTCGCCCAACCGGATGTGTCGTGCAGGCATCCGGTATCCATCCTGCCATCGCGAATCTTCAGGCAGACAACGCCGCCCCGGGTTTCATAGAGAGCTGCGAAACCGGACAAAAACCGGGCCTGTTCGGCCATCGGTGCAGCCGACATCCCGTACACGTAATGATGACCATTACGCTCAACATGCGTGATACCGAGGGTCGAGACCAGCGCCAGGTCCTGCTGCACGGCAAGACCGGCCTGGCAGGACAGATCTTCGCCCGACATGAAATAACCACCAATGCCGATTTCGTGATTCCACCGGATACAACGTGCGGCATTCAGGATCGATTTGTAGAAGCCCTTGCAGGTCTTGCTCGACACACCGGTGTATCCGAGGGACCGGTGCAACGGAAACGCCTCGATGGTTCCATCCGACTCATCAATAATCACCGGTGTTCGAGCAGCGATCCCGTCCACGGAGACCGCCGCACTGACGTCGCGGGTAATCGGTTGTTCGATATAGGCCGTCGATTGCAGCAGGCGAGCCACTGCTGGAGCCGGCTCTCGATCAAGCCGCGCAAGCAGCGCCAGTACGCCTTCGCTGTCGTGGTACTGTTCATTGCCGTCAACGGACGCAACATAATTGCCATTGATCTGGTCAAGGCAATGAGCAACCCGGACGAGACGATCATGATCCTCGTCGATATCACCGCCAATCTTGATCTTGAAATGCCGAATTCCATACACTTCGATTACGGCATCGAGCGTTTCCGGCAAACCGTCTCCGGCACAATCTTCCGGAGCCTGGTCATCTGCTGTCAATGGATCGACCATGCCGACAGTATGGCGTGCCGAAACGACCGCCAGCGGGTCACGGTTGGAAAGAAATCGATTGAAATCGAACCCGGACAGATCTGCGGTGAGGTCTGCCGACACCCCTGGCAGATTCTCTCGAATCGCCATCTCGAACGGGATTCCATGCGCCCGACAGACAGCGTCGAAAATCGCCCGGTCAATCAGCGCCTGACCGTATCCGGCTGCGAGAGGCGGTAGCTCCGCGGCGGCGCCCGCGGCAATCTGGCCAGCATAACGTTCGCAGAAAAGGCCGAAAGCGGTAGACGGTCCAATCGCGATATACGCCGACCCGGCGAGACGCAACGCCGTCCGCAGCTGCTCGATGGTCTCGGCATCGCTCAAGACCGGTGACTTGTCGAACCATTTCGGAGCAATCAGCTCGGCAGCGCAGCCTGTGGCATCACCGCCGCCTTCGATGGCAATCCGGACCTTCACGAACGCCTGCGGGCAGTGTCTCAGCGTGGTCACGCCAAACCGGAACGGCAATCGCAAGACGACCGGCCGTTCAAAAATCGCGATCTCGCGGACCCTGATGCGTGGTGCGGTCATGGCTGTCGCCGGTCCTGTTGCCGACCGGGCACGATCACCGCAAACGGCGCGATAAACCCCGGTGTTTCACCCCGTTGCGCAGCACGATCGGCGGGAACAAACCGCGGGGCCCCGTTTCTCGCGGTCATGCCGTGCCATGTGCCCGTGGCCCTGTTTTATGTTCGGCAGCGGTTTTCCACGATGGATATGGTTGGTATCAGTATTCTGCATTTTAATCGGGGCCGTGATTTGCATGGTGATTTCTCCGCATCGGGGTCATCTGCGTCGCCGGCAAATCAGGGTCCGGACAACTCCGCCATGCGCAATAACGGCAGAGATTCCGGCCGCCCGGCGAGCCCGGCACGGTGCGCGCATGCGACACATCGTTACCGGTTGCGGCCTTTATATCAACGAAATGAAGGCCTTTTCTCGCCTCGACGATTTATTAAAATTCGCCCTTCGAACTCGCAACCAATCGCATCGGCCGAAGAGCTCACTCGTCACTATTTCAGGTTTCGCGATACCTTGAAACCCGATGCCCCTTGCCCGCGCGCGCGACGAATCGTGTAACCGTAATTGCCCAAGCGGAACGTCTTGTCATTTTCGAAGCCGGAAAGCGCATCCAGAATCTTCATGGCGACCGGATCAGGCTTCGCCGCCGATTTCGTTTTGTCCTGGAGTTTAAGCCATTGCAAAAATGCACTGTCACCAATATCCCCGCCAACGGACTTGCGAAGCACCATCAACTTTCTCAACTGGCCCTTCGTCAACTCGTTTTCTGTGATTGTCATGAGACAACCTCCTTTCAAAACCGTTTATGTAGTTTAAGCATTTCTGCCATGCTACCGGGAATGGTAACTCTTGTCCATAACAAATCGACCCAAATTCTCCACTATCAAAATTCCTTACCGTGAGGAACTCTCTTCGAAATCCAACTCAAGGTAAGTTTCGTGCAGAGGTCATTGAAATGATCGCAAGATGCCCGGCCAACCGGCGGCGAGATGGACTGACCAGTTTGTGTCACCGATGCAAACCAGATCCGAAACCCTCCCCCGCCGTGAACAGAATACGCGGTGCAAACAAGCGCGGTCCCCGCAGCAGCAGATCGTCGATTTCATCTCTGACCCGTGCCCATCGTCGCCCATTCGAAATTCTGCTCGAAGGCATAAGCCGCCCGATAGACCGTCGGCTCATCCCACCATTTGCCGGTAATCATCATCCCGACCGGGAGACCGTCGAGCTTACCACAAGGAACCGACATCGAAGGCTGGCCCGTGTAGTTGTAAGTCGGACAGTTCGCCAACATATTCCAAGCATGGTGACAATATTCGGTTATTGATGCGTCTACGGCTGGCAACGGTTGAGCAACAATCGGCACTGTTGGCATCAGGATCAGGTCGTAGTCTTGCATCAACCTGGCGAATCCTTCCTTTGCCTTGCGTTGCAGATTCATGCCTTTGGCATAAACCCGGCCGCCATGCTGCTCCATGTAAAAGGCGCCGAGCAATGTGAACGCCCGCACTGTTGGCGGTAATTCGCCGGCGCGCGCCATCCAGCTATTGCAGCGTTCCAGAGCCCCGCCGACATACAATCCCGGCAATCCGTAAAACACGCCGCTCTGAAGCATCATCTCGCGTGCCAGACCCTCGGCCAGAGCCGGCATGTACATCACTGCAGCCTCACGATGCAAAGGAAAGGAAATTTCGTCGACGATCGCACCGAGGTCCTTGAATTTGCGGCACGCTTCCAGCACCAACGCATCCGATTCGGCATTCGAAGTCTCGTGGCCGAACCCTTCATTGATAATTGCCAACCGCATGCCGGCAACGCCGCCCTGGATCAATTCCGAATAGCGGTGAGTCACGACGTCGCGCTGTCGTCCGTCGATTCCGTCCGGTCCCGCAACCACCTCCAGCATTAGTGCATTGTCGACGACCGATGCCGTCATTGGTCCGACATGATCAATCGCGGCCTCGATGCCCAAAACGCCGGTATAAGGCACCAAACCATGCGTCGCTTTCATCCCATAGATACCGCAAAACGAGGCCGGCATCCGGATCGATCCGCCCTGATCACCGCCAATCGCCATGTCGACCTCATCTGCAGCAACCAGCGCGGCACTGCCGGAAGACGAGCCGCCAGCACTGTATCCCATCCTGTGCGGGTTGTGGCACGGGCCAGTCGAGTTGCTATGACTGCTTCCGGACAGGCAGAAGTTTTCGCAGTGCGCCTTTCCGAGAATCGTGGCGCCGGCATCGAGCAGCCGCGTGACAATTGTAGCGTCAACCTCCGGAACATAGCCTTCGAGAACCGATGAGCCATTCATCATCGGAACGCCCGACAGCATGACATTATCCTTGAGCGCGACAGTCTTGCCTTTCAGCTTGCCGGAGGCCGCTCCTTCGATCCGGCTCTTGTAGTACCAGGCATTGTATTTATTCTCCTCACCCTCAGGTCGATACCCGGTCGTCCGAGGGTATTTGACCGGCGGAAGATGGTCCGCCATCTTTTGCTGAGCATCGCCAACCGCAATCAATGGTGCGAGCAGATCGCGATACTCCGCCGCCTCATCATCGGTCAGTCCAAATCCCAGCGAGTCCGCGAGAGCCTGCAGTCCGGCAGGCGTCGGCACATGCGTTTTCATTGACGCTATCCTTCCATGTGGCAGATCCGGGCTCTAAAGGGTCGTCCAGTCTTCACCCTGCTCGAATGCGTAGGCCGCGCGGTAAATCCCGGCTTCATCGTAACGTTTGCCGACCAGCATCATGCCGATCGGTAGCCCATCCCCCATACCGCAAGGGATCGACATCGCAGGATGATGGGTAATGTCGAAAGGCGCGGTATTCGCAATCATCTCGAGTGCACGCTGGACATATTCCTCCCGCGACGCGTCCGGGCCTGGCAGCGGCGTCGCCTTCAAAGGCAAGGTCGGCATCAGCAACAAATCGCACTCGGCCAGAACCTTGTCATATTCAGCGGCAAGCCGGCGCGACAGATTGACGCCCTTACCATAATAGCGGAGGCCGTATTGTTTCCGGATATAGGTTCCAAGCATCGTCAAAAGCTTGGTCGTTTCCGACATCTGGTCGGCTCGCTCACGCCAACCGTGGTGAAAATCCATCAGCCCGGTCACATACAGGTCCTGGCGACTGTGGCCGTAACCGTCGCCCCACATCATTGTTCCGGTCAGACCTTCAACCCCGATCGGTGTCCAGAGCGCGCCGCCAAGACTGTGCATCGGAATCGAGACCTCCGAGACTTCGGCGCCCATTTTGGCAAAGATACCGGCGGCCGCGCGGTTCGCCGAATCAACATCGGATTCGGAATTGGCATGACCGAACCCTTCCTGAAGAACCCCGATCTTCAGGCCGTCAACACCGCCGTCAAGCATTTTGGAATAGGGATGCGTCTCGACATCGTACTGGCGGGGGTCAATTCCATCCGACCCGGCGATGACTTCCAGCATCAACGCGTTGTCACGGACATTGGCCGTCATCGGTCCGGTATGGTCGATATAGATTTCAATCGGCATAATCCCGGTGTAAGGGACCAGGCCGTGTGTCGGCTTCATGCCGTAAATTCCGCAATAGGACGCAGGCATCCGGATCGAACCACCTTGATCGCCGCCCAGCGCCATGTCGACCTCTCCGGCGGCAACAAGCGCCGCCGAACCGGATGATGATCCGCCGGCCGAATATCCCATCCGGCGCGGGTTGTGCACCGAACCCGTGGCATTGGTGTGGCTGCCGCCGGAGAGGCAGAAATTCTCGCAATGGGCCTTGCCTTCGATTGTTGCCCCGGCGTCGAGCAAGCGTTCGACTACGGTTGCATCGATATCGGGGACATAGCCCTCAAGGGTCGCCGCGCCATTCATCATCGGCACCCCGGCGAGCATGATGTTGTCTTTCAACGCAACCGTCCGGCCTTTGAGCGGGCCGTCAGAAGCCCCTTCGATCCGGCTCTTGTAGTACCAGGCGTTGTATTTGTTCTCGTCGCCCCCCGGGCGATAGCCAGGGGTCCGCGGATATCGGACTTGCGGCAGATTGTCCGGCATCTGGTCGACAATGTTGTAGGCGTCGATACTTCCCGCCATCAGGCCCAGAAAGGATTGAACATCGTCATCACTCAGCGAAAGACCGATCTCTTCCGCGACCTCGCGCAACTGATCCGCTGTCGGGTTTTGAACAGGCATGCGAAACCTCCCTTGCTATTCAATGCATTGACGTGGTGAAGCCGGTGAATTCACTCATCATGTCAGGGTCGCCGAGTTGGTGCGCCTGCACCTCCCGGGTGATCTGGCCTTTCTGGAGAACGAGGACACGTTCCGCGAGACCGGCAATGAAATCGAGATTCTGCTCGACCAGAACAAAGGTCAGATTCTGTCGTTCCCGCAATTCCTTCATGACGGCGCTGATTTCCTGAATGATCGAAGGTTGAATACCTTCGGTCGGCTCATCGAGCAAAATCAATGACGGCTGGTTGCACAAGCTTCGGGCCAGTGCCAGTAATTGCTGCTCGCCGCCACTCAGCGCACCGCCACGCCGTTCGAGAAGATCCTGCAGCCGCGGGAAATATGTCAGAATCTCTTCGATGCGCCGGACATCGATCGCCTTTCCGAGAACGCCGACCATGAGGTTTTCGCGCACCGACAGGTTCGGAAAGATCTCGCGGCCCTGCGGTACCAGCGATATGCCAAGTCTGGCCCGGCGCCAGGTCGGCATGCGATGAATATCCCGATCACCAAACCGCATCCTGCCGGCGGTCACATTGACGAAACCCATGATCGTCCGCAGGAGTGTGGTCTTGCCCATGCCGTTATGGCCGAGGATGCCTACGAATTCGCCCTTCCTCACATCAAGATCAACCTCGTGCAGGACCGGGACCGGTCCGTAGGCGGCCTTAAGGCCGCGGATTTCAAGCAATGCCATTGGTTTCTTTCCCGAGATAGATCTCCTGCACCTCCGAATGCGCCATAATTTCGTCAACATGACCCTCAAGAAAGATCCGCCCGCGATGAAACACCGTGACGTTGCTGGCGATGTCCTTGATGAACTCCATGTCATGTTCGACCACGATCAGGGTATGGCGGCCCGCGAGGCCGCGAACCAAGTTGGCAAGGCGAGCTCGCTCCGTACCAGCCATGCCAGCAGCCGGTTCATCAAGCAGAACCAGCCTTGGTTCGCCGGCCAGCACCATCGCGAGTTCGGCAAGCTGGCGCTGTCCGTGGGCGAGAGTTCCAACCACATGATCGGCAAGATCTGAAATTTGCATCAGATCAAGCATGTCGTCTGCGATCCTCTCGGCCTTTCGCCGTCCATGCTGACGGCGCGCTGACAGATATGCGTTCTCCTGGACCGGAAGGCCGTCAAACAGGTTCGGAACCTGGGTCTTGATGCCGATTCCCCGGCGGACAATGTCGTGAGTGTTCTGCCCGCCAATCTGATGGCCGTCGAACAGGATCGAACCGGCACTGGGTTTCAGCTGCCCGCTCAGGCATTTGAAGAAGGTGCTCTTGCCGGCTCCGTTTGGTCCGATCAGGCAGCGCAGTTCACCGCCATGCAGTTGAAAATCGATATTGTCAACAGCCACGACCCCGCCAAACCGCATGGTCAGGCCGGATGTTGTCAGTATCGGCGCCGTCATGTGACGATGTCCCGGTTGCGGTAGCGCCGAAGCAGGAAGAGCAAGCCGTCGCGCAATGTCGGGAAGATGCCACGTGGCATCAACAGGACCAGCAGAATCAAAATACCGCCGAGGATAATGAGATTGTTGATCAGATCAGTCTCACCGAGCTTCAGGGACAGGTACTGCAGAACCACGACCCCGACAATCGGACCGAGCAAGGTTCCGACACCACCAGCCATGACCCAGATCAAGCACTTCGCGGACATCTCCAGACTGAATGCGTTCGGATCGATAAAGGTCTGGTACGTCGCCCACATGGCGCCGGCTGCACCGCCGATTGCGCCGCCGATACTGAACACCAGCAGTTTGTAGAGGCGAACATCGTAACCAAGAAGCCCGGTACGCTCCTCGTTCTCACGAATGCTGATCGCGACCCGGCCGAACCGCGACCGGATCATCACATGCAGCAGCAGATAGACGACAATCAACGTTCCCATGAAGTACCGAAACATCTGCTCGGGATCCATCTCCTGATCGGTAAACGGCACCCGCATGATCGGAATGCTCGGAATGCCATTGAATCCACCGAGTCGGGCTTTGCCAATGATGTATTCCGGACCCGCCGTGTGATTGATCAGTTTCCACATAATCAACGTCACCACGAGGGTCACGACACCGAGATAAACGTCGTTCAGGCGACCGAAGAACATGAAATATCCGAGCGCCATAGCGAACAGGAAACAGAGCCCGATGCTCAGGACGAACGGGATGCCGGTCTGATCCATATTGATCGCGAGAACCGCAAAGGCATAACCGCCGAGACCGAAGAATCCGGCTTGACCAAAACTCAGGATGCCGCAGAACCCCCAAATATAAGCAAGACTCAATGCGAAGATCGCCAGCACGATGTATTGGGTCATCTGCAGCACTTCGAAGAGATCGAAGATCACCGGTACGAATATCAGAATGGCAATGCCGGCCACGATCACCGCTGCGACGCCGGTCCAGTAGGGAGAGATCTTCATTGCCGTTCTCTCTCCCGCTCCATGCCGTCAGATACTACGATTGAAAATGCGACCGGTGATACCCTGCGGTAGCAACCGCAGGAGAATCAGCGCCGCAAACAACAGCGCAGCATCCCCGAACACCGGACCGACGGCAAATGTGATGCTCTGGCTCAGGGTGCCAAGCAGACCGGACGCGCTAACCGTCCCGGCAACAATGGCCGAACCGCCGGTCACCACGGTGATGAAGGCCTTACCGATGAAGTAGACCCCCATGCCCGGAACGACGCCGGTTACCGGAGCAAGCAGCCCGCCGGCAAGGCCGGCAAAGGCGGCGCCGATACCGAATGTCGTCATATAGATCAGCCTGGAATTGACGCCGAGGGTCTCCGACATCCCCGGATTCTGCATGGTTGACCGGGCGAGCAAGCCGAAACGGGTGTATTTGAGACCAGCATAGATCGCCAGAACGATCACGACTGCGGCCGCTATCAGGACAAGTGTGTAACTCGCGACCTTGTAGGCTCCGAGATCGAATCCGCCCAGCGGTGTCGCCACGCCCTCGACGGTATTGCCGAATACTACCGTGACAGTGCCAATGATCAGCAAACTCAACCCCCAGGTCGCCAGGATCGAATCCAGTATCCGCCCGTACAGGAACTGGATGATGCAGCGCTCGACAATAACGCCGAAGATGCCGACGGCCAGAGGAGCCAGGACCAGAATCGCGACCCAGAGATTCACTCCCAGCTTCGTCGTCAGGACGACCGTATAGCCGCCCAGCATGAGAAACTCGCCATGCGCGATGTTGATCACGCGCATCATTCCGAAAATGATCGCGAGCCCGGCTGCGATCAACACCAGTTCGGCGACGGCACGCAACAGTTCGATCAGAACGATCAGCGTGTAGTCCATGCCCTGTCCAGTCGCGCTCGCCAGAAACCGGGATCCGGAATTTCCCTATTCGAGCGAGATTTCGTAATGCTTGTTCGCATTGGGAGTCTTCTCGAGATCGCAGACGAGTTGCGTGTCAACGGGTTGCACCTGGGAGAATTTCTCCTTGATTATAAAGTTCTTGTCCTTGAGGTCAGCGATATAGACATCACGAATAGCATGATGGGTCTTGGGATCGATCGAGACCTTGCCGGACGGGAAATCGTAAACCTTGCCGGATTCCATGACTTCGATGACCTTCATCCGGTCGAGGGTTCCGACGGTGCGCACCGCATCGGCCCAGATCATCATGCCTTCCCATGTGAAAGCCGACAGTTCGGTAAGGAACGGTGTGTCGTCCGGGTAGCGTTTCTCCACTGCCGCGACCCAGTCCCTGTTGATCGGGTTGTCGACCAGCGGATAGTAGCCGTAACAGGTGATGATGCCGTTGGCCACCTCGGGCTTGATGATTTCGACCTCGGACCCGGCGGCACCGAATGTTGTCGATGCAATCGGGATCTCGTTTTTCATGCCGCCGGCCGCCCATTGGTTGTAAAAGCCGAGATGGCCGGTGCCGACCAGAACGCTCATGACCATGTCCGGCCGTGCGCCCTGGATTTTCGAGATCGTCGGGCCGAAATTCGTGACGTCGAGCGGGAAGAAATCGGTTGCAACGACGGTTCCGCCGTTCTGTTCGACGTAGCGTTTCACCCAGGCGGCGGTGATCTGACCGTAATTGTAGTCGGCCGCGATTGTGTAAACCTTCTTGCCCCAGAGGTTCATTGTATGCGGCACCAGTTGTTCGACTGTCTGCGCCGGGGTGGTGCCGAGGGTAATTTCGTTCCGATCACACACGCCTCCTTCATAGAGCGTGTTGTAGAAATACAGTGTCTTGAAGCGATGAAAGATTGGCCGGATGGTTTCCCGGCTAGCGCTGGTAATGCCGCCCATCGCAACCGCGACCCTGTCCTTGAGGGCAAGCTGCGTCGCGTATTGCGAATACAAGGACATGTTGGATTGCGGGTCATAGACAATGCCCTTGACCTGTTTGCCGAGCAGGCCGCCCTGGGCATTGATCTCCTCGATCGCCATCAACATGATCTGGTTCATCGGGATACCGGCAAAGTCGATAAATCCCGACAGGTCATGCAGGCCGCCAACCAGAATTTCGTCGGCAGCTTCGGCCGAAACTGCCGGAATGATTGACGATACCGCCGCTGCACCGACACCAAGCGCCGTGGTCTGCATAAATCTGCGTCGTGTGAGATCGGACTGATTGTTCATGTGTAATCTCCAGGATTCACCGATGGGAGGGCGTGGCCGCCGCGTATCAAGACCTATTCGACAATTCCATCGTGCCAGACGTCAAGACCGAAAAAGACAATCCTGACCGTGAGTAATGCGCTTTGGCGATCAATCATCAGGCGATTTTCCGAATTTCGAACACCAAAGGGTGTCAGCAAATGTTCGACAAACGGTTCCGTGACATTAAGGCATCATTCGACCGGTTCTCCGGTGTTCATCCACAGAGCCATGGGTCGTGGCCGCTCTCCGATTCCATGGCAAGCCTAAACGGAGACCCCATCGCGAGCTGCCGCATTCACCGCCCACACCGCTCACTGCTCGGGCCACCGGATCACGATGAACAGCAAGATGATTTCGACGCATTCGGATTACTTGAATTCGCCGCGCAGGATTTTCACGATTGACCAAACGAAAGGACCTCGGTTTTGGATCTTCGCAAGGCTGCCCGTCGGCTGCATTCTCCCCGTTATTCCACGCTCAGATAGACTGCATCAAATCCTACTCTTTGGATGCTCCACGGCTGTCGATCGGATCGACAGAGCATTCAACGCTTAGAAGCCGAGCGCGGCGTCGGCGTGTTCTTTGATGCAGGCAAATACACGTGCGACCAGCGGCGTACATCCTGACCAGCCTGATGGACGAGATTGCCCTGACATGTCGCTTGCCCAGCGGCACGATAACCGGCGTACCGAGCGACATAATCGTGAAATGACACTATGTTGGTGTTCGTCAAGCGCCTCACGGAAGGTGTGGTTCTAGTAGATTAATCCCAACATTTGGACCCCTCTTTTTCTTGCGGTGAAGCTGGTATCGGGATCGGCGGTCCAGACGAAGGGCCTGGCTTCGGTGGTGTTGTGTTCGTCGATGACGCGGCGGATGGCGTCCTGGAGGTCGCGTCCGGAGCAGCAGACGCCGTACTTGAGACGGCGTCGTGTCAGCTTGGCGAAGACGCCTTCGACCGCGTTCAGCCACGCGCTCGAGGTGGGGGTGAAATGGAAGTTCCAGCGCGGATGGCGTGCGAGCCAGACCTGGACGTCCTTGTGCTTGTGAGTGGCGTCGTTGTCGAGGATGGCTTGGACCGGGACGCCGGCGGGTATCGTGCGCGCAATGCGGTTGAGGAATCTTAGGAACGCCTGGTGGCGATGCCGACTGGCGTGCTGGCCGATGACCGTGCCGTCGAGCACGTTCAGGGCGGCAAACAGCGTCGTCGTGCCGTTGCGCCTGGAATCATGTGTCATGGTAGCGCTGCGGCCTTTCTTCAGCGGCAGACCGGGCTGTGTACGGTCAAGTGCCTGAATTTGCGACGTGTCATCGATCGACAGCACGACCGCGTGAGCCGGCGGCGCAACGGAGAGGCCGACGATGTCGGTCAGCGTCTCGAGGCAGGCGGGATCGTTCGAAAGCGTGAACGGCCGCCAGCGGTGCGGCATCAGGCCATGCGCCTGCCAGACCGCCCAGACCGTCGAAGCGGCAACCCCCACAGCCTTCGCCATCGCCCGCAGCGTCCAGTGGGTCGCCGCGTGAGGCGGCGAGGTGTGGATCAACCCGACGATCTTCGCCTCTGGCCCAGGAGCCGGAGGCGTCTTGCCCGGCGGACGCCTCTTGTCCCGCAGAAGTCCGTCCACACCGTCTTCCATAGAAGCGGTCCTGCCAGCGCCAGACACTGTTCTTCGCCTTGCCGGTCTCTCTCATGATGGCCATCCTGCCGAGCCCGTCGTCGCTCAGAAGACCGATGCGCGCCCGCCAGACGTGCTTCTGCGGGCTCTTCGGGTCAGAGACAACCGTTTCAAGGCGACGCCGGTCGCCTGAAGTGAGCGTGAATGAAACACCAAGGGCATCTTGCAGACCTCCGGGATCGACAAATCAGAAGAACACAATAACGGATATATCTGTAACGGTCAATTCGCTAGCATGGCGAAGTAAAGAATTTCTCATTAATGAGTCAAGGGTTTCCAGATGGTGTCGTGATGCGGTGATTTGCTGCAAGATCCGGTGCTCTGTCGAGGTGCCGGCACCGTCTACGGCGTTGATATGAGATCAGGGGATACTCCAAGCCACAAATTGTGGTATGATCTGGCATCGACACACTGGATCAGGAGTATCCCGATGCCAGTATCACTGTTACCGTCCGCCACGTTCAGCCCGTTGTCCGATGACACGCCAAGGCCGGATGTTGAACTTGTTTTCGCCGAGAGTCTGACCCGGGCTTCCACCCTGTGCCGAGAGCCGTTGAAGGCCAGCGGTATTCCCTGGAGTTTCGCGACTTTGGAAGCGTAGCTCAAAACAACATTGAATGATGTGGGTTGCCACGTTCTGGCCAAGGCGATCGATGATCGTCCTGCCGATCCTGACACCCTTGAACGGGACGGTCAGGGTTATCGACGTGTTGCTCCGATCCGACACACGATCATATCATCCCTGGGTCCGGTCGTGTCTCTGCGGCCGCGCTATCGCTGTTCAGGCGTGTCGACATCGCTTGATCCGGTTGATGAGAGCCTGGGTCTTGTCGCGGATTATCCGACCGGTCCGGCGGCGGAGATCGGATCTTTCATGATGGGGGAATGCACGCCGCGCGACTGTGTCGATAGTCTTGAGAGAGCTGGCGGCATGAGACCGTCTGTCAGCATGCTTCAGCGTCTGATGGTGAGGATCCATGAGACTTGGGAATCGATCCGCGAACCGGTTCTGTCCGGTCTCCGGGTCGGGGAGGGCATTCCGGCGACGACGCGGAGCGTGACGGTGTCGCTGGACGGCATCATGGTGCCGCTTCAGCCGCGGGCCCGGTCGCATCCGGACGCGGCCTGGCGGGAGGCATCCTGTGGCACGGTCAGGTTTTACGACAGCGCCGGTCATCAATTGAAGATGCTGTATTTCGGTCGCATGCCGCAGGCCGGCAAGGGTGATCCGAAAGCGCAGCTCGTGGCCGAAGTGGCGCATATCCGCACCCTGCGTCCGGACAGTCTGATCGCCGTGCCGCACGGGACAACCGGACCGTCCTGGAGAGCCTTGAGCCGGACGTCCAGGGGGTCGATTACTGGCACGCCTGCCAGCATCTCAAGACGGTCGCGGACCATGCCGCGGACACGGACTGGTCCGAAACGCATCGCGACCTCCTGCTCGATGATCCGGACGATATCGGCCGGGTCATCGCGTCGATCGGGGCTGTTCTGAAAACCGCCTCGTCTGGCCATGCCGATCTCGAATGGGAACTGACCTTCTTCAAGCGCAACCATCACCGCATGGGCTATCATGAGTTGCGGTCCCGGACCCTGATCGTGGAGTCTGGAACCGTTGAAGCCGCCAACAAGGTTCCGGTCACGCAGCGGATGAAACGGTCGGGGATGCGGTGGACAGTTGATGGCGGTCAAGGGATCCTGAGCATCCGGGCCCTGCTGAAGCCCGGCCGCTTCAATGTCGCCTGGTTTGAAATCCTGAACAGCATGACGGCGCGTAATGATAATGCGCTATACCGCTTATGCACGTAGCTCCGGTTGCGAGAGTTTGCCGCGAGAAGTTGACTCCTACCGGTCCATTTGGACGGTTTTCGATCAACATGCTGTAGAACCTCTTGCAAAATTCCTGCCCCAGGGTCCGGTGAGGCCGGATCGGTCGGTTGCTTCCGGTCACCTCTGCACCTGGAGGTCGGAATTCATGGATTCGCGGTGTCTCATCAGAGATGATGAGACCGAACAGGGACCTTTGTGGACATCGGGACACGCCTCTCCGGGCCCTTCTCTTCGAGAGGGCCGCGAAGGGTCGGCATGCGTTGTCGGAGCCGCGCTATGGGGCGGCGAGACGTATCAACTGGTCAGCCGCCAGGGCCAGGATGCCGAACATGAGATGGCAGGCGACCCTGGAATGTCCACGGACGCGGACATGGCGCCCGCCAAACTCATCCTTGAGGCGAGCGTTGGTCCTCTCGACACCGGACCGGATCCGGAACCGCACGTTCCCGGGATCGACATGGCCTATTGCACGCCGGGCCCGGGCCTCTCGGTCTCGCTCCTCCTTGAGGTCCTTGTCCCGGCGCGGATTGACATCGATGATCGGACCATGGCCAAGCCGTTCGCTCATCTGGTAGATCTCCCTGGCATCATAGGCCGCGTCCATGAGATCGTAGAGATTGGTCACACGCCCGGCGGTCATCATCGCCAGCGGGATCGCGACCTGGCTGTCATGGACGGATGCCGAGGTGAGGACGGTCCTCAGCGGCACCCCGCAGTCTGCTGTGTCGATAGGCAGCTTGTAACCGCGCAGGCCTCCAGGACCCCCTTGGCAGTCTTCTTTGCCCCGTGATCGCAGACCTTCGGCAGCGCGTCGAGCCTCTCATCGAGATCCATCCCGTTCGCTTGCCGTTCGAGACGCCCAGGCTCCTTCGTCCTCTCCTCGCCCTTGCGGGGCCGGCCGCGCTTGCGGTTCGGCGTCCTGGCCTTCGGCTTCGGGGCCGGCGTCTCCCGGGCCTCGATGGCCGTCGAGTCCCTCGACACGTGGCCGATGAGCGCGTCGCCCAGTGTCTCTGCAACCAGAGCCGCGTGCATCCTCTCCGGAAGACGGGACTGCGAAAATTCGGCGAACGCCCGCGAAAACGTCGCTTCACTCGGGATCTCCGAGACACGCGACCAGCCGCACAGCCGGCGCAACGTCGGGTCCACCTTGAGCCTGTCGATCAGGTGGCGGGTCGTCGGCAGACCCCACACCGCCTTGGCGATGACGCCACGGGCCAGCGCCCGGCGATCCTCCCGGGGCCGACCCGGACCGGGTCCACACCTCATCGACGAAGCCCTCCACCTTGACGAGATCGAGAGCTGTCACGAAGCGCTTGTGCGTCTCGAGGAGAGGACCGACCACCTCGGCCAACGCAGGGAAAAGGTCCCCTTGAAATCGGTGCCAGAGATCGGATAGGGGCGAGCCAAGGGTCATCGGGGCCACCCCGTGGTATCTTGTTATTGTGGAAACACGACATGCCACGGGGTGGCCCCGGGACCCAGGCCCTCGACAACAAAATCAGCCTCGACAAGGCAAAAAACCGGTCGGGCCGGCAATTTTGCAAGAAGCTCTTAAGAAATCAGAAAAACAAATTACCACGCCATAATAAATTCAAATCGTTGCGTTCCCCATCTTCCGAATCCATTTGATATCACAATATTTTTCTAGACTTACCATGGAGTGTTGAAAATTCGAGATGAACCTTATCGGCCATTATTGCGGTAACCGCCCGAAAAATCGCTCAAGGCGAAACGGCGCAAGATCGGTTTGTCCGGCCGCGCCAGTGATCATCTCTGCCGACAGCTTTCCGGCCGCCGGTCCAATCCCGAAACCGTGTCCGCTGAATCCCGTTGAAAGATAGAATCCTGGCAAGGTCGCAACCGGCGCAATGACGGGAACCGCGTCTGGCATGACATCAATCAAGCCAGCCCAACTCTCGGCTATCGGCACATCGCGTAATTGCGGAAACAGGCGACCAAGATTCCGGTGAGCCTCGGCGATGATCGCGCGATTCGGCGCCGGATCGTTGACTCTTGTGGTCTCGAACGGGCTTGTCGCGTCAAGGCTCCAACG
The DNA here is from genome assembly GCA_963422445.2 of Thalassobaculaceae bacterium. Taxonomy (GTDB): domain Bacteria; phylum Pseudomonadota; class Alphaproteobacteria; order Thalassobaculales; family Thalassobaculaceae. Next base: position 3,529,104 of record OY729512.2, on the reverse strand, counting down.
CCGCGGTGTCATCAGTTCGGTATAGAACCGCCCATCCAACCGCAAGCGCAAGCGGGCGCGTTCCTGCCGATAGGCCGGCATGAATCGGGGAAACCAGCGAAGAAGATCCGGCGTGAACGGCACTTCACTTGCAGCGCCATGAGCAACGGTGTAACCGCCGTCGGCACGACGACGGAATGCGACGTCGTGACTCCATACCGCATAGTCGGTGATCTTCGGCGCCGGACCGGTCCGAAACACCGAAGACCGGATTTTCAATTGCGGCAATGTAATGCCGTGGCGGGCACAGAACAGCGACGACCAGGCGCCGCCCGCACAGAGCACGCTTTGCGTTCGGATCCGGCCCTGTTCGGTCACAACGCCAGTGACCCGTCCGGCCTCGATCTCGAGACCGCGAATCGCGCAACCCGTCACGATATTGGCGCCATGCCGGACGGCCGCTCGAGACAACGCCGGTGTTGCCAATGACGGTTCCGCCCGGCCGTCGCTCGGCGTGTTCAAGGCGGCAATCCAACGTCCCTTGGCATCTGGCAGATGCCGCGAGATTTCGGATCCCGGCACCAGCCGGGTATCGATCTGGTACTGCCGGGCATGTTCGAGCCAATCTTCGTAGGCCGCCACCTGCTCTTCGGTACTGGCAAGGTAGAAGACCCCGGCTTGCCGGAAGCCGACGTCTTCTCCGATTTCATCGGCAAGACCGCGCCAGATCCTCAGGCTCTCCATGATTGTCGGGATTTCTGCCGGATCCCGGCCCTGCTGGCGCACGAAACCCCAGTTGCGGGACGATTGCTCGCCAGCCACCCTGCCCTTTTCGCACACCGTTACCGAAACGCCCTTGCGGGCCAGATAATACGCCGCCGCAATCCCAATGATGCCAGCGCCAATGATCACGACATCGCATTTTTCCGGTAATAGCGTCCCGGTCCGGCTCGAGCGGTCATTCACGGCGAGTTCCTGTCATCAAACCAGAGTGCCGCAAGTCAGACTTGCCGCTGTCAGTTTACGCCGCCTGTTCGCGCTGCTTCAACAAACGGATTCCGGGCCAGGTCTCTGTCGCATGCTGCAAGTGCCAGGTGTTGCGGGCCAGGAACACAGGCAGGTCGTCGTGGTCGCGGGCCAGATCGCCCGGGTTTTTCTCGACAAAACTCTTGACCTCGGCCGGATCGTCGCCATCGACCCAACGCGCGGTATGCAGGGCTGTTGTCTCGAAGTTGACCGGAATGCTGTACTCGGTCCGAATCCGGTCGGCCATGACGTCGAACTGCAGATATCCGACCACGCCGATAATCCAGTCACCGCCAATCACCTTACGAAAGACCCGCGCGACGCCCTCTTCGGCCAGTTGCGTGACGGCGCGTCCAAGATGCTTGGCTTGCATCGGATCGGCCGGCCTGACGCGCTGCAGGATCTCCGGCGCAAAATTCGGAATGCCGGTAAAACGCAGGAGTTCACCTTCGGTCAGAGCGTCGCCGATCCGCAAATTCCCGTGATTCGGAATGCCGATGATGTCGCCCGGAAATGCCTCTTCCGCACGCTCGCGCTCACGCGCGACGAACATCAACGGATTGTGCATGGTGAGCAGTTTACCGCTACGGACATGTTTCAGTCGCATGCCGCGTTGGAAACGACCGGAACAAACCCGTGCGAACGCGACCCGGTCGCGATGTTTCGGATCCATATTGGCCTGGATCTTGAAAACGAAGGCGGTGACGTCGTTTTCCTGCGGCGCAACGGCGCGGTTATCGCAGGTTCGCGGCCGCGGCGGCGGAGCAAAGTCGGAAAGGCCGTGCAGCAGTTCGCGCACTCCGAAATTATTGATCGCGCTGCCGAAATACACCGGTGTCTGATTCCCTTCGAGGAAATCGGCGCGAGAGAATTCGGGACAGAGACCGCGCGCCATCTCGATTTGCTCACGCAATTCGGCGACCACCTGCCGCGGAAGATGGATATCGATTTTCGGGTCGTCAACGCCATCGCAGATCAGGCCGGGATCGGGGTCGTCATGGCTGCCTTTGGCAACCAGCATCAGACGGTCACCGAGAATATCGTAACAGCCGCGAAACGATTGTCCCATTCCGACAGGCCAGCTCGCCGGCGTGACTTCGATCTGCAGAATTTGCTCGATTTCGTCGAGGAGTTCGAACGGGTCACGCGCCTCGCGGTCGAGCTTGTTAACGAAGGTGACAATCGGCATGTCGCGGAGGCGGCAAACCTCGAACAGTTTACGGGTCTGCGCTTCGATGCCACGCGCGGCATCGATCACCATGACCGCCGCGTCCACTGCCGTCAGTGTGCGATAGGTATCTTCGGAAAAATCTTCATGGCCCGGCGTGTCGAGCAGATTGAAGGCATTGCCGGCGTATTCGTAACTCATCACCGACGAGGCAACAGAAATCCCGCGCTCACGCTCGACCTTGAGCCAGTCGGAATGTACCCGGCGTTGCCGGCCCCGCGCCTTGACAGCGCCGGCCATCTGGATGGCGCCGCCGAACAGCAGGAGTTTTTCGGTCAAGGTGGTCTTGCCGGCATCGGGATGCGAGATGATCGCGAATGTCCGCCTTCGGGCTATTTCTGAATCGATGCTCGCCATAAATCTGTCCGACTTTCGGGCTCTGCGCACTCTGTATAGTCCGAGTTTCCACAGAAGCCAACCGGGAACATGTCGGCGAGCACGGCGATATCACGCTACGTGATTTGGCATGATTTTGCCATTTTTCCAGTTGTGCCGGGATCTCGAAGCAGAGCGTCGGGCCGTTGCAGTCGATTGACGCGACCGTGGCGCAGGTTGACGATGTCCGGCGTCGTCAGGGGCGTAAGCACTGCATGGCCTCCGTACTGTCGATGGGTCTGCTGTCCCGTCTGATGGGTCATACGGGCCCAGTGGCCGCGGCCGAGCTTGCGGCCAGCTTCGGTCAGACGGACCTTGCGGCCATCGGCGGCTGAAAGAACACGGTCACCGGTCGCCATGAGCCGGTCTCCAAATCGATCCTGCATCGGGTCATGCAGACCCTCGGCCCGGAGCAGAGGCAAGCGGTGCTTCAACGCCATGGGCAACCACGTCTGCACATCGCACAAGCCATTGCCGTCGACGGCAAACGCATCTGCGGCGCCAATCGCAACGGCGAGGATCATCATGAAATCGCGACCCTGGTCAAGCATGGCAGTCGGATCATGGTCGAGACACACAAGGCCGACGACCTGTTCACGATCAAGGGCAATGCGCCCGAAACCTGGACCACGCTGACAACACGCGAGTGGCAGACCGAGGCGACGGGACATTGCCAGGACGAGGTCATCCTCGCGCATGGCCGCATCGAACAGCGCAGCATTGCGGTCTTCACGCCGCCACAGGCAAGGATCAAGTATCCACATGTGAACAGATCGTCCGGGTGCCCCGTCACAGCATGGACAAGACAACCGAAGACGAATCCACCGAGTCCACCATCGGCATGACCGCCGTCGACGCCAGCCGCGCAAACACCGCAAGACCGGCTCGCCTGAACCCGCGGTCACCGGCTGATCGAGCGCCATCACCCTGTCCGGAATGTCATCTTCAAAGAAGGCGATTGGACCGCCCGCACCCGATCCGCACCCTCCAACAGTGCCATCATCAACATCATCGCGATCGCCGTGATCCTGGGGGGCAATCGCAAGATCGGCAAACCGAGGAGGGGTTTCTCCGAGAGCCCGCGCGCCTTCAGCTATCGCCGCAAGGACGGCATGAAGGCGCTCTTCACGCCCCTCCGACCGAGACCGCTCTCCCGAAACCACGACACCACTGGTGTGTCCGTCGCCCGCACAACACGACGGCTGTCTCCAGGATCGCCTGACCGACAACACGCCGCGCCGACCGGCCGATCTGGGGCCAACGCGCCGTGAAGGCCCGATTCGCGCGGCCGATCACACAATCGGCAGGCATGAGGAAAACAGGGTGACCCTGGCACAGGATCGCCATGCGCCGGCGGAGCCAGCTTGTGCCCCATCACTATCCGATGCATTCTTGGTCGCCAAGCGGCGGGGCATGAAATCAAAAATGCGCAATCTGATCACCGATGTTCCTGGCCTGACGGTCGGTAATGCAGAAGACTTTCGAGCCCGATCCGGCGTGACGGCCGTGCTGCCGGACCAACCCGCAGTAGCCGCGATTGACATCCGAGGCGGAGGCACCGGCACACGCGATGTCGAGGCACTGTCGCCGGACGGGACCGTCGAGCATGTCGATGCCGTGCTGCTGAGTGGCGGGTCTGCATTTGGACTTGATGCTAGCGGCGGTATGATGTCGTGGCTGACAGCGCGCGGGCGCGGCTTCGCGATCGCCGGAACCCGTGTCCCGATTGTACCCCAGGCAGTGTTATTCGATCTGGCCAACGGCGGCGACAAGGACTGGGGACCGGAGCCGCCATACTGGACACTAGGCTATCGGGCCGCCGACGCAACAGACCGAATCTTTGTCCTTGGCAACGCGGGAGCCGGGCTTGGTGCCAAGGCCGGGTCATTGAAAGGTGGGCTTGGCAGCGCGTCACAGGTCATCGCCGATAGCGGCGTTGCTGTCGGCGCCCTCGCCGCTGTCAATTGTGTTGGGGAGGTGGTGATTCCCGGGACCGATGTCTTCTATGCCTGGGACATGGAAATTGGTGCCGAATTTGGCGGACGGCGCCCCGGACGCCTGTTTGATCCGGCAATCGTCCGCCTTGCCGGGCGGCCACAGGCCGGAGAAAACACGACGATTGCAGTTGTCGCGACCAACGCGATTCTCACCCGCGTGCAGGCTAAGCGTCTTGCGATCATGGCTCAAACCGGTCTTGGGCGGGCAATTCGCCCTAGCCATACACCTCTCGACGGCGATATCGTCTTTGCGCTTTCGACCGGGCAAAAAGAACTTGGCGATCCCCGGCATGACCTTGTCATCCTTGGCGGTCATGCTGCCAATTGCCTAGCGCGCGCGATTGCCCGCGGTGTCTACGAAGCTCAGTCTTTAGGTGACATGACAGCGTATTGCGAGCGCTTCGGATAGGGTCTGCTACGCGCCTGAATTACCCTGGTTTGTAGGCCCTGCCAGTCGGCGCAGGATGCAGACTGAGCTTCGTCGATTTCGTGAGGCGGCAACTATCTAGCCCGGATTTCTCACCGAGAGTAGGTGCATCGGGGCTCTGCATGTGAGAACGTTCTTTTGCAACAAAAACTTGTCCGGTTGCAGAGGCGTTTCCCGATGCGCACAGAGTGTACCCCGAAGCCGATGCGTTTTGCACGTCTGAAGGGGCGCGATGTTGTGGCCGATTTCGGCGGCGGTGCGATGACCTCGGACGCCGGCGCGATCGAGGCGCTGTTCGTGGACCTGTTTCTCGACGCCCACGAGCACGCGCCGGAGCAGCTGGTGCTCGATCTCGACGCCACCGACGACCCGCTGCACGGACGCCAGGAGGGCCGCTTCTTCCATGGCTATTACGACTGCTATTGCTACCTGCCGCTCTACATCTTCTGCGGCGACCCTCTGCTGGCGGTGACGCTGAGGCGGTCCGACATCGACGCCAGCGCCGGCGCGGTCGGGGAAGTCGAGCGGATCGTCGGACAGATCCACGCCCGCTGGCCGGCAGTCGAGATCGTGCTTCGCGCCGACTCAGGCGTCGCCCGCGAGCCGCTGATGGCCTGGTGCGAGGACAACGCTGTCGACGATGTCTTCGGCCTGGCGCGCAACGCGCGGCTCGCGGCCCGCCTGCAGCCGGCCCTGGACCGGGCCGCGGCGCGCTCGCGGGAGAGCGGACAGCCCGCGCGCCTGTTCACCGAGTTCCGCTATCGAACCCTGAAGACATGGTCGCGCCGGCGCCGCGTCGTCGGCAAGGCGGAGTGGCTCCCGGGCCGGACCAACCCGCGCGTCGTCGTCACCTCGCTGAGCCCGGCCGTCATCGACCGGCGGAACCTCTACGAGACGCTCTACTGCGCCAGGGGCGAGATGGAGACCCGCATCAAGGAGTGCCAGCTCGACCGGTTTGCCGATCGCACCTCCGCAACCGCCATGCGCGCTAACCAGCTCCGCTTCCATGGCCTCTGTCCTGCTCACCGCCCTCAGACGCATCGCGCTCGCCGGAACCCGCCTCGCCAGAGCCACATGCGGCTCCATCCGCCTCAAGCTCCTCAAGATCGGCACCCAGCTCCGACGCAGCGCAAGGCGTATCCGCATCGCCATGGCGTCCGCCTGTCCCCATGCCGATACCTTCGCACAGGCACACGCCCGATTATGAACCTGACCCCGGCCCCAGGGCCGCAACCGAACCCGCCCGACAACAATAGGAACACAGCCCCCGAACACACCGCGCCACCGGCGCCAGCCCGATCCCTGCGCGCTCAATCAGGCGACGCCGCCATGACAGGCAGCCTAACCAAACCACTACACAGATTACCGTCCAATATGAACTGGTGAGAAATCCGGGCTAGTCGACAAGGATGTCGGGTGAGCGGTCTTCGCGATCATGTGTTTCCTTCGTCGCTTTCGGCAGTGGACAAAGCGTAGCCATATGTTCGCGATGCACGTTGGCGATGATACATGTGTCGTGGAGATTTACGATCGAATTGTGAGTCGCAGGTTCTAGGGCGTGTTGACGAATGATCGAAGCATAATCCATGCTGAGACAATGTGGACAAACGCGAGGACCGTCCGAGCGAGCTTGTCATAACGTGTGGCAATGCGACGGAATTGTTTGAGCTTGTTGAAGAATCGCTCGACCTGCTGGCGCCGCTTGTATTTTTCTTGATCGTGATGAATCGTCTCAATCCGGTTCAACCGGGCGGGAATCACGGCTTCGACGCCCTGGTCGGCCAGCGCCTGGCGAATGCCCTTGCTGTCATACGCCTTGTCCATGATCGCGGTTCCGGTGCGGGAGAGCTGGGCAAAGCCTTCCACAGCAGTTCGCATCCCACGCCATCATGGCGCTCGCCACCCGTCAACACGACGGACACACCGGTTGTTTCGTTGGCACAGGCCATGTGCAGCTTGGTGGAGAACCCACCCCGGGAGCGGCCGAGAGCCTGGGCCTCCTGGCCACCGTTTTTTTTACCGCGCCGGCGGCGTGTTGACGAGCGCGCACGATGGTTGAATCGATGAACACTTCCTTGAGTGGTTCATCGTCTCCCTGTTGTATCTGTTGCCAGAGCTGTGCCCAGAGGTGGCGCTTCTCCCAACGGCGAAACCGCTGATAGACGGCATTCCAATGACCGAATTCGTCGGGCAGGTCGCGCCATGGGGTTCCGGTACGCGCCTGGTAGAGGACGGCTTCGATGAACATTCGGTCGCTGAGCCGTGGCGGGGCGCCGGCGGCGTGTTTGCTCTCACGCAGTAGCGGCTCGAGTGTCGACCAGATAGCATCCGGGATGAGCAGGCGTAACGCCATGATAAGTCCCCGGAAAGTGTCATTGATAGAGAATGATTATCAGCATTTCATAAATTCGTCAACACGGCCTAATCACTTGGCACTGAAGTAAGATTCATTGTAGGATAACCCACCGGGTCGGATACAGGAGGTCATCTTGATGGTGCGCGGTACGGGACGGCCGCTGGCGGCCCTGATTTTGAGCGATGAGGAACGGTCGTTTCTGGAAGCGCAGGTTCGCAGCCACCGTGTGGCGCGCTCCATGTCGGATCGCTGCCGCATGATCCTGCGTTGCGCGGACGGGCTTGGTAACAAGGCGGTGGCGGCAGAGATCGGCGTGCACGCGCGCACCGTCGGCAAGTGGCGGATGCGCTTCCTCAAGGACCGCATCGAGGGCCTGTCGGACTAACCCCGGCCGGGACGTCCACGCACCATCGAGGACGAGACGGTGGCGCAAGTGATCGAGCGAACACTCACCTCGCGGCCTGCGGACGCCACCCACTGGTCGCTGCGCTCGATGGCGAAGGAGGCGGGGCTGTCGCACACGTCGATCTGGCGCATCTGGGGCGCCTTCGGCCTCCAGCCACACCGGGCCGAGACCTTCAAACTCTCCAGTGATCCGCACTTCGTGGAGAAGGTCCGCGACATTGTCGGCCTCGACATGTCGCCGCCGGATCGCGCACTGGTGCTCTGTGTCGACGAAAAGAGCCGGATCCAGGCCCTCGACCGAACCCGGCCGGTCCTGCCGATGCGGCCGGGCATCCCTGAGCGGCGCACCCATGACTACAAGCGCAACGGCACGACCTCGCTCTTCGCTGCCCTCGACGTTGCCACCGGCTCGGTCATCGGCAAGGGCTATCGCCGCCACCGGGCCAGAGAGTTCCTCGACTTCCTGAAGGTGATCGACCGCAATGTCCCGGACGGGCTGGACATCCACATCGTCATGGACAACTACGCTACCCACAAGACGGCGGGGGTCAAGGCCTGGCTGGCGCGGCGTCCGCATTGGCACGTCCACTTCACGCCGACGTCCGCCTCGTGGCTCAATCAGGTCGAGCACTGGTTCGCCGAACTCACACGCAAGCAGCTGCAACGCGGGGTGCGCCGCTCTACCATCCAGCTCGAGGCCGACATCCGTGCTTTCATCGAAATGCACAACGAAAACCCCCGACCCTTCAAGTGGACCAGATCCGCCGATGAAATCCTCGCCGCCGTCAAGCGCTTCTGCCTTCGGGTCGAACAAAACTTATGCCATGAACTTTAGATACAGGTGACTAAAGGGAAACTGTAGAAGCTTGCATCAAGACTCCGTAAACCGGCCTTATTGTCCAAGTCAGGAACTGGAAGACGGTGATTATTTGCTTCCGGCACACCTCGCGCGCCCGGGACCCGGGCTCGAACGGCAGACCTCCGCTCGGTCAGAGGGAACATCAAAACGTCAATGAGGCGGTCGTCAGGGCCCGTCTTATGTGATACTTGAACGGCTCATGCCTGAACCGGTGTATCTGTTACCGCCAATCGATGATTCAAATTCGGAACATGACCTACCGGATTGGCGGCCGGACGCTGTTCGACGCCGCGTCCGTAACCATTCCGGCCGGTCACCGGGTCGGTCTGGTCGGTCGTAACGGAACCGGAAAATCAACGCTTCTGGCCCTGCTTACCGGGGACGCGCAACCGGATGAAGGGGATATCTCTGTCTCCGGTATTGCCGGTAGGGCAAATGCTATCGGCGTTGTTCGGCAGGAAGCACCGGGCGGCAGCGAAACTCCGCTCGAATTCACGCTTGCGACCGATTCCGAACGAGTCACGTTGTTGGCGGAAGCCGCCATCGTAACGGACCCCGAACGGATCGCCACAATCCAGGCGCGCCTTGTCGATATTGGCGCTCATGCCGCACCGGCCCGGGCGGCGACGATCCTTGCTGGGCTCGGTCTTGACGAGACGGCACAGAAGCGCCCGTTATCGGAGCTCTCCGGCGGCTGGCGAATGCGCGTCGCCATTGCGGCGTTACTGTTCGCCGAACCGGAACTTCTTCTGCTCGACGAGCCGACCAACCATCTTGATCTTGAAGCGGCGTTGTGGCTTGAAGCTCATCTGTGCAATTATCGCAACACCGCGATTATCGTCAGTCACGATCGCGAACTCCTCAACCGGGCGGTTACGGGGATCTTGCATCTCGAACAGTTGAAGCTCACCTATTATCCGGGCGGTTACGATCGATTCGCGAAGGTCCGATCCGAACGCTTGGCGCTTCAGGAGAGAAGCGCGCGCAAACTGATGGCGCGACGCCGGCACATGCAGGCGTTCGTCGATCGGTTTCGCTACAAGGCCAGCAAGGCGAGGCAGGCGCAAAGCCGGTTGAAAGCGCTTGAGCGAATGGATCCGGTTCCGGATGTGGCCGCCGAAACCAGTACGGCGTTCCTGTTTCCCGAGCCCGAAAGTCTCCCGCCACCCTTGATTACCTTTGACCAGGTCGCCACCGGTTATCTGGCCGGGCAGCCGGTGCTCCGGAATCTCGATCTCCGACTCGACAGCGATGACCGGATCGGGTTCCTCGGACAGAACGGTAACGGCAAGTCGACACTTGCCCGGCTCATTGCTGACCGTCTGCCGACGATGGAAGGCGATGTGCATCGCGCCGCCAAACTGCGGGTCGGCTACTTCGACCAGCATCAACTCGATGATCTTGTCGCCGAGGACAACGCGATCGAGCATCTTGCCCGCCTGATGCCGGAGGCGACGGGATCCCGGGTGCGGAGCCGCTTGGGCGGTTTCAGGTTGATTCAGGATCGCCAGACCACAAAGGTCAAGCACCTGTCGGGCGGTGAACGGGCCCGTCTCACGATCGCCATGATCACGAGCCACAGCCCGAATGTCCTGATTCTCGACGAGCCGACCAATCATCTCGACATAGACGCTCGTGAAGCGCTGATCTCGGCGCTCAACGATTACAGCGGGGCAGTCATTCTGATCAGCCACGACCGCCGTCTTCTGGAACTCACTGTCGACCGTTTGTGGCTGGTTGCCGATGGCACGGTGCGTCCGTTCGATGGTGATCTATCAGACTATGAAAAATGGCTGCGGGGCCTCAGCCGCAACAACCAGGGGCAGGAGCAAAACACAGACGATGGTCACGCGGCTGGCCGCGGCAACCGCAAGGAAACCCGCCGCCTCGCGGCGGCCGTTCGGCAACGCACGGCCGATATTCGCAAGGCTGTCAGGGACGCCGAGAGAGCTCTTGACAAGCTCATGAAAGAACGGGATGATATTATAGAAAATCTCAGTCAATCAACATTTTATGAAACAAATTCGACTCAAGACATCAAAAATATCATTCTGCGCAAGGAACATCTTGATCGTGAGATTGGCGCAGCTGAAGACACTTGGCTTCAAGCAGTTGCAACGCTTGAAGCTGCTGAATGACCGGACGAGCGACGAGGGTTCGGTCGGGCCGCATCAAGATCGTCCGGCTTCCTGTATCCTGATGAAACTGCGTTGCGGACAGCTGTCCCGTGCGATCGTCGCCGGTCAGGTGAACGAGGCTGGCGGATGTTCCGGACCGGCGAGGCTCGGGCGTTTCAAGCCCCGGGCAAAGCCGAAGCATCCACGGACACTCGAAGACAGAAATGTCGAGTTCGGCCTCGCGGCCTACGCGGCACTCGCTGCGGCAGACCGACACAGTCCGTAACCGTCAAGATCCCAGAGTAACATATTGCCGAAATCAATCACGCGCATGGCCCGCGGTGTGACGTCTGATCACTGCGCAACCTGATGACATCGGCGATAGACCCGCCAGCGACCGGCATCCGGAAAATGCAAGCGACTTGGCCAATTATCGTGATTGCGCTGGCGAGGAGTACCGAACGACCGATATACGAAATGTGGTCCACAGAGTTTTGCAGCCGCTGCGGCAATCACTGCTGCGTGTCGAAAGACCGACGGGGCTTTCGCGCTCCACATTGCCGTTCTATCGTTGCGGCAGGGCGCCGATGATGGACAGGGTCGATATCCGGGGACATGACGGCCAGCGCCCGGAACAATTGCGGGAAGGGTAAAGTAATGGCGACAAGAACGATATCGGCGACAGATCTGAAGGGCATTCTCGACAGCTCTTCAGAAATCGCGCTTATTGATGTCCGGGAACAAGGGGTGTTCGGGCAACGGCATATCCTGTTATGTGCCAATATTCCGATCGGTTTACTTGAACTGCGGATGCCGGATCTGGTGCCGCGTAAAACCACGCCCGTGGTGTTCTGTGACGATGGCGACGGTCTGGCGCTTCAGGCTGACGCGCGGATGGCAGGTTTCGGCTACAGTGATATCGCCGTGCTGGAAGATGGTATGGACGGCTGGGCGGCAGCGAATCTGGAACTGTTCAGTGGCCTCAATGTCACGAGTAAAGCTTTCGGCGAGTTTGTTGAACATGCTTATGGTACGCCCTCGATTTCGGCCGAGCAACTGAAATCGATGCTGGACGATGACGAGAATTGCGTCGTGCTCGACTCGCGACCCATGGACGAGTTCCGGGTCATGAACATTCCGACCGGCATTGATATGCCCGGGGCGGAACTCGTGTACCGGGTCCAGGACGCCGTGCCGGATCCTGCAACGACGATTATCGTGAACTGTGCCGGCCGTACTCGAAGCATTATCGGTGCCCAATCGCTGATCAACGCGGGGGTGCCAAACCCGGTGGTGGCGTTGCGCAACGGCACGATGGGATGGCACCTCGCCGGATTCAAAGTGGAGCATGGTCAGGAGCGGCGACCGCCAGAGGTTTCCCGTGATGGCCACGCTGTCGCGCTGGCGCGGGCCGAAGCAGCGGCGCGGCGCTTTGGTGTCAGGCGTATTGATGCAGCGATGCTTGATCAATGGCGGGCCGAACAGGCTTCTCACAGCTTGTACATTCTGGATGTTCGCACGATTGAGGAGTTTGAAGCCGGGCATATCGCCGATTCGTGCCATGCGCCCGGCGGCCAGTTGGTGCAGGCGACCGATAACTTTGTCGCGACCCGAAATGCCCGAGTTGTTCTGGTCGATGATCTGATGGTGCGTGCGCTGATGACAGCGAGCTGGCTCGAGCAACTGGCATGGTGCGATGCCCGTGTTCTCGACTCCGGGCTTGACGGTCAATTAATCCTGCAAGGTGCACGGCAGTCCCCGGTTTACGGCCTGCACCTTCCGGCCGTACCACGGCTTGCGCCCGATCAGGCCCGTAAAGCTGTTTCAGATGGTGCCGTTCTCATTGATCTTCAACCGAGCCTCGGATATCGCGATAAACATGGGGAAGGCGCCTCCTACGCGAAGCGACAAGGACTGGCGAACACCATACGAATTGCCAGATCGTCGGGCCGGATTGCAGGTGCTGCTCGGATCATCCTGACCTCGCCGGATGGTCACCTTGCGGCGCTCGCCGCAAAGGATTTGCTGGACGACGGGCTTGATGTTGCCATTGTTGAAAATGGCACTGCGGCCTGGGACGCGGCTGGTCTGCCAATGCAGGGTGGCGTGACTGACCACCTCGTCGAGCCTGACGATGTCTATCTCAGGGCCTATGACAGGACCGACCCGGCCGAGGTCGAGAAAGCGATGAATGATTACCTGACCTGGGAAATCGCTCTTGTCTCGCAGATCGAACGCCCAGGAGGAATCTCGTTCCGGAGTTATCCGCAATAACCGCTCAACCGGGCCTGACTGCATCACTTTGGCCCGCATAGCCGAGAGACCCGGGATCAAGAGAGACCGCCTTGATCATCGCGTGCACTGTCATTCCTGTTGCGAGCCCGAGTTCGAATGCACTGCGTCGCGTTATCCGCGCCCATAACGTGTCCCGGCCGGCTTCAAGGCGAACATCGACATGCGGGCCATCGTTGTTCTCGATGGCCTTTACCTGTGCTTCGATAACATTGAGGACGCTGATTCCTGTTGGCGGTGAAAGAGCCAAAGCAACATCGCGGGCGCGCACCTGAAGCCTGACAAGCGTTCCAGAGGGCAGATCGACTTCGGTAATCCAGAAGGATCCGGCATCGAAGGTGAGGCGTGTCAGACCGTATTCGGTATCCTGACCGGCAACCCGGCCCGATAGCACGGCACTGCGGTTCCGGAAACCGGTCAGCGTGGGCAGATCCAGTTGACCGGTGACCGCTTCGATCGGTCCGGCGGTTGTCACGCGGCCATTGTCCAGCAACACCATCGTATCGGCGAGTTGGATGACGTCTTCAAGCTGGTGCGAGACGAAGATGACAGGGATGTCGAGGTTCTGACGTAGTCGCGCGAGGTAGGGAAGGATTTCGGCCCGGTGAGCCACATCAAGCGCGGTGAGCGGTTCGTCCATCAACAGGATACCTGGATCGGCAAGCAGAGCGCGTCCGATTGCGACTCGCTGACGTTCGCCACCGGATAGTGAGTCAGGGCGACGGTCGAGCAGGGAGCCGAGGCCGAGCAATTCAACGGTTTCATCCAGGGCAGGGTGCAATTGGCGAATTCTGGCTCGGCCGTAAAGCAGATTCTGCCGAACCGTCATATGCGGGAACAAGCGTCCGTCCTGAAACACACAGCCGATCCGGCGCTTTGCAACGGCAATATTGATGCCGGCGGCTGAATCGAAGAGAACCCGGGCGCCGATTGCGATTCGCCCGTGATCCGGACGAATCAGGCCGGCCAGTGCATTGATGATCGTGGTCTTGCCAACTCCGGATTGACCAAAAAGCGCCGTGACGCCGTTCTCTGGCGCCTCGAAATTGGCATCGAGAGTGAAATCCCCCCGGTCCAACCGTATCGCGACCGTAATCATCCCGAAGCCTCGGACCCAGCGCCGATGCGCCGGGTCGCGCGGCGCGCGAGATATTCCGACACGACCAGTGCCGCAAGCGCGACACCAATTGATATCAGCGCAAGCCGGACAGCTTGCGCTTCGCCCCCCGGCACTTGGGTCGCACCGAACAAGGCCAGCGGCAGGGTCCGGGTTTCCCCTGGAATGTTCGAGACAAACGTGATGGTTGCGCCAAACTCCCCGAGGCTCCGGGCGAAAGCAAGAATTGTGCCCGTCAACAGTCCGGGCAGGCACAATGGCAGGGTAATGGTGACGAACACTCTCAACTCGCCGGCCCCGAGCGTTCGGGCGGCATCCTCAAGTCCCCGATCGATCGTCTCGAGCGAAAGCCGTATCGCCCGGACCATGAGCGGAAATGCCATGACCGCTGCCGCGATCGCGGCACCCTTCCAGGTGAAGGCGAGTGTCAGGCCGAAAAGGTCGTGCAGCCAGGTCCCGAGGAGGCCGTTGCGCCCGAGCGAGATCAACAAAACATAGCCGACCACCACAGGCGGGACGACCAAAGGCAGGTGAACAATTCCGTCGAGCAGCCATTTTCCCGGAAACCGGCCGCGCGCCAGAATCAGAGCCATTGCCAAGCCTGTCGGCAGACAGAGTGCAACGCTCCACACGCTGACGAGCAGACTGAGGCGGAGTGCTTCAATTTCCTCGGGTGACAGGGTCACTGCGTGGTGTCCGTGATGAACCCGCGGGCGGCGAAGATCTGTTGTCCGTCTGCGGAATTGAGAAATCGGAACAGGGTCGCCACGATCGGATCGTTTGCCGCCGGTTTCAGGACGGCGAGAGGGTAGACGATGGGGTCATGAGTCGATGGCGGGATCGGCCAGACCGCGGCAACTTTACGCGATGCAAGCAGATCGGTCCGATACACCATACCGAGTCTGGTTTCGCCGCGTTCGACCAGCATCAGCGCTGCCCGGACATTGGCACCGCGCGCCAGCCGGGTGGACAGCTTGTCCCAGACCCCCAATGCGGTCATTGCTTGTCTGGCGTAGATGCCTGCCGGTACGGCGTCAATATCGGCTACGGACAACCGGTCATCGCCAAGGGCCCTGACCAGATCAGTCGCCGAGTTGACCGGGGCGGCCGGCAGGGCAAATTTCGGGCCGATCAGCACCAAACTGTTCTGCGCGATATCAACGCGCCGATGCACCAGTCCGGCTGCATCGATCTGATCCATCCAGATGGTGTTGGCGGACAGGAACAGCGCTGCCGGGGCGCCGTTCAGGATTTGACGGGCGAGAGTCGATGAGGCAGCATAAACGCCGGAGATCGTGCGCCCGGACGGGTTCGGGAATGCTTCGATCGCCGCATCTAGTGCATCGCGGGTGCTGGCGGCGCCAAACACCAGAACCCGGTCTTGCCCGATGGCCGGATCCGAGGCTGCGGAAATGGCAGTCAAGGCAATGCAAATCAGCACCGCCAGTCGCGTCAGGGATGTGGACACCGAAGGCATCGGGCGGCCAATCCGCAGAATATTCAAGGGTTCGCTGACGTTAGACCGGTCAGGGCTGTAATGCAATCCGGCCCGGCGCGGGGTCTTGTCGGTCGATCAGATCATGGCAACCGGACGAACCGGACAGCCTGTGGCGCCCTTGAGCTTCACTGGTAACATGACCAGACAGAATGTGCTGATGCCAGCTTCGGCAAGTTCGTCGAGGACAAGATTTTCAACCAGATGCACGCCGGCTTCAGCCAGACAATGCTGATGGACGGGCATCATGATCTCGGGATGTCGGGTTCCTGGCAGAACTTCGACGGCCATGTTGTCGGCCCCGATCGCGACCACATCCTGACCGGTCAGCCATTGCGCGGCCTCGACATCGAGACCGGGTTCGCCCGACAGATATCTGGCGTTGTCCGTCATAAAATACCGACCCCATCCGGTGTTTATACAGACCATATCGCCCTTCTGGGGTGACACGCCGGCGGTCTCGTAGGCACGCTTTACATCATCGATGCCGATCGCGCGTCCGGCTTCCAGATGGCTACCGCCGTCAAGGCCGGAGACATCGAGACAGACTCCGCGCGTGACGATCGGCGGGACATTCTCGATCCCGAGATCCAGCAGGCCCCAGTCGCCAACGCTGTCTTCAATGCTGTGGCCGCCATAAAGGTGTTCGCCGATCGAGAAGTGGCCCAACGAGTCGATATGGGTTCCGACATGTGTCGTCATTTCGATTCTTTCGAGATTGGCTCCGACTTGGTTGGTCGCTCCCATTTTGGCGCGAATACGCATGCTGTTGCGGGCTGTCGCGGACGACGAGATGATATACGGCGTCTGATTTGGCGCCATGTACGGTGCTCCCATCTCGATAACATGGCTGAGATCGAGAATCCGGCCTTCCCGTACCGAGGCCAACGCGGTCAGCGTTGTGGTTTCGTCCAGGATATGGCCGGCGGCACCGGTCTGATCACCGGATCCCCAGCGTGAATGGTCATGCACGCAATTTGTCATGGATTGCCTCCGAACAGGGTTAGGGCACAGGATAGATGATGAAGCCAGATCGCGCCATCACTTAACCAGGGCGGATTTGTATTTCGACCTTTCGCCAGCCCTGCCAGGGAGTTGCCTGAGATAGTGGACTTCGTCCCCACGTCCTGATATGAGAACCGTGAGGTAACTGTTGGGGCGAGGGTCCGTGGTGGTTCTTTCGGATGTGGCCGTCGACATCGTGGCGGCACAGGACGAGGCCCGCTTCCGCGACGTGATGCAGGCGCACCACTATCTCGGCGCGGTGCCTGGGATGGGCGAGACCGTGCGCTATGTCGCGCCCATCGAGGGCGATGGCAGGCGCTTGTGGTGTTCTCGGCGCCAGCGCTGAAGTGCGGGGCGCGCGACCGCTGGATCGGCTGGAGCCGTGGCGTCCAGTTCGGCCGTCTGCACCTTGTCACCACCAACGCGCGCGTCCTGATCCTTCCCGGCGGTGAGCGCAACCTCGGATCACGGGTGCTGTCTTTGTGCACGCGCCGTCTGGCGAGGGACTGGCCGGCCCGGTTCGGGCATGAGGTGCTCCTGGCGGAGATGAAGGCTTCATAATGCTTCTCCGTTGTGTAGGTGGGCGGGGGTTTCTACCGCATTGATAAAAGGCGTTTTGGATTCCGTTGTTGCCGCCGTGGCACCCTTTACATCGTGCCGGGCGTGATGTTCCAGTATCGCAGGTTGGAGGTGCAGATCTGCATCGGGGGTTTTCCCTGACGGTCTGGGCATGGTCACCCTCCATCACCGTTGCGCCCCGTGCCGCAGCGGCAGTTCGTCCTCGACCGGCAAACGCACATATAGTCCGCGCGTCTTGCCGCGGGTCACATGGCAGCTGTCCAGCCTGCCCGCCTTGATCCGTTCCCAGACCGTCTGCCGCGTGACACCCAGACGACCCATTGCCACAGCGAGGGGAACACCCCCTCCGGAGGCGCCTCACGAAAGCGCGCGCGCAGGGTCGGGGTCATCCGGATCCGAAGAGGGGCCACTTCGATATCGGGCTGGGCAACCGGACCCAGCCCCTCGCGGATCCAGCGATAGATGGTGTCATCCGAGACTCCGATCTCCGTCGCCACATCGGCAACGCCCATGAACCCCGGCTCGTCCCCGTCGGGCTGGTCGGGCGCAATGCCATGGCGGCGACGCAGGCTGCCAGCAAGCTCGGTCGTGAAATCCAGACCCCGTGCTGTGCGCCGTCCCTGGCGGGTGAGAACCGTCGCGGTCTCCCGGTCGTTGTAACAGCATGACAGCTTGCGCACGAACGCGACCGTGCTGCGGTCATCGCGCCGGGGTGTCGGAGAGCCTGCGAGCATCGGCAAAGTGATCGCGTCGATCTGCCCGCCACGCCAGCGCAATGTTGCTATGATCTCACGCTCCTGTCGCGCAAGCTCGATCGTCACCTCGTCGAGGAGGCAGGCGCTTGCGCGCGCATGGTCGACGACGACGCCTCCCAGACCTGCGACAGGCGCGCGCCGAGACCCTCGCCGCCGGGGCAGGGGCCGCCGTCTCGGCGCGAAGCGCCTTCGCCCACTCGCGCTCCAGCGTTGCCGCAATCAGACGGTTGTCGGGATCGACCGGCTTGTAGCGCCGCTCGGCAAGCCGCGCCTCGTACCGGCAGTGCTCAAGATCCAGCTCCCAACGGCGCAACGCGCGCAGGCCGCGTTCAGCAACATCACAGGCCGCCTGCCGGGCCGCCTCCACCCCCGCCGGCGTGACCGCATCAAGAAACAGACGGGCAACTTCCGCATCAACGCGCTTGCCGCCTGTCGACTAACACCCGCCGCGCCGGCGCGCAGCATCCCGCTTCCGGCACTCATACCCCCAGCTCGTCTTGCTGGAGTAGACGGTCATCGGGAATCCGCAGCCGCCGCAGACCGCGAGACCCTGGGGCAGAGCCGACCCTTCCCGCGCCGCGGGCGCCGTCCGGAGCCATGGGGTGCGGGCCAGCTGCTCCTGGACTTCAAGTCATTCTGCCCAACTGACATATCCTTCATGCGTCTCCGGCTGAAGAATATCCCAGCGCTCCTGGACCGGCCGCAGCGGCGCACCGTGGTGACCAACGCCGCGTTTGAAGCCGTCGGCATCGGCGCCGCCCATCGCCGGGTTGGTGAGGATGCGCTACACCCGTTCATAGCGCGCCGGGCCCCCTTCCAATGGGCCCCCCGGGTGCCGGCGAGAGGGAACATCCTCGCCCGCCTCACGCAGCAGCATCGTCGCCTGGCGGGCCGAACCGGCTTGCCGAACACGCGCAAAGACCGGTGCAATCGCCGCCTGAATCCGGGCATCCGGATCCTTCCGCAAAGTCGAGCCATCCCGCACAAATCCGATCGGAACGCGCGAGTACAACTCTCCACGAAGCGCCGTGTTCCGCTTTCCGCCCTCCATCCGGGCGCGAATAAGAGACAGCTCAGGGGCGCTCACGCCTCCCTTGAGCCCATATGTAGTACAGTCCGCTATGTCGGGCAGCATGAGCAACCCACTGTCATCACGAGTTTTTTCTCGAAGCTGCCTGACATAATATTTGTCCTTCAGATTGCCTTCAGCTGTTCAAGCAGGCCGCCTCGTGCCTTCCATCGCGGTTCGTCTCCGCCATCGCCTGGGCAGGTGGACTTCATCGCCTCTTCCTTTGCTTTGAGATCGACCTCGGCGTAGATGTTGGTGGTTGCGAGCGACACGTGACCGAGCCAGGCACGAATAGTGTTGATGTCGACGCCGGAGCGAAGCCGGTGACAGGCGCAGCTGTGCCGCAGTACATGCGGCGTGATCTTTTGCCCTTTGAGTTTCGGCACGCGGGCTGCGGCACGCTCCACGAGTTCGATGCTTCCATGCCGGGTGTAGGGTTTGCGATGCCGGCTCCAAAAGACGCTCCCGCAGCCGGGCGGGCGGTCCCTGGAGAGAGCGGCGAGAGCCTTGGCGGTGCTCGTCCAAACCGGAGTGATGCGGATCTTTCCTCCCTTGCCATGGATTGTGGCACGCGCGTTTTCGCCCGTGCGTTCCGGGAGATGCAGATCCTCTACCTGCAGTCCCGCCGCCTCGGAGGCTCTCGCCCCGGTGTTGTAGAGACACAGCAGGAAGGCATGCTCGACCCGCCCGGCTACGGTTCGCCTGTCCGGCCCCGCGATCATGGCATCCATGTTCTCCGCCGGCAGCCAGGTGATCCGGGGCCGCACCGTTTTCTTGAGCGGAATGGCGCGGATGCTGCCGGCCCATTCGACAAGTGCGGCGTCGCGGGCGAAGGACCGGATCGCCGTAAGCCGCAGGTTGCGGGTCTGCACCGAGCAGCCCCGTTCTTGTTCCAAGTGGGCGAGAAAGGCTGTCACGCGGTCGGCGGACAGATCTTCGACCGCGAGCCGTTCCACTGCCTTGCCGCAGCGCTCGGCCACGAAGGGCAACAGCAGTGTCAGGCAGTCGCGATAACTCTTCAGAGTATTGATCGCCAGATTGCGCTCGGTCGGGAGATACTCCACGAGGAAGCGCTTGATCCATGTGCCGAGAGTGGAGCTGCGTTCAGGCATGGCTTGTGCCCCCTTTCCGATGCTGCTCGGCATCCGGGCTTAGGTTGTGCTCGACGTAGCGCTCGAACCGGCGGCTGGCCTCGTCGAGCAGCTCCGGGGTCATCGATATGTAGATCTGGGTGGCTGCCACGCTGCGGTGGCCGAGATAGGTCGAAAGCGCCGGCAGGAGCGTTTGAACCTCGGCCCCCTCATGATGCCAGGAGATCAGGCGGTGAGTCGCGAAGCTGTGTCGAAGCGAATGCAGGCAGGGTGCCCGGCATCCGGGTTTGCTGGTGCAGATTCCGGCCGCCCGAAGCGCTGCATGAAAGGCGTGATGTACGATGGCCTTTTTCAGCGGCGACCCGTCACGGCAGGCGAGGAAGGTGGAGGCCGAGCCCTCGCGGAGGGGGCGCTGTGTCCGGACGGCGGCGTATCGGCGAAGCACGCCGCCACGGTCAGCGCCGACCGGCACGAGACGGCTCTTGTAAAATTTCGTGTCGTTCACCGCGAGCACCGCGGCGTCCAGATCCACGTCCGCCACGGTCAGCCGCCGCGCTTCTCCGGAGCGCAGCCCGGCACCGTAGGGAGGAACAGGAATGTCCGGAAGGTTTCGGCATCGAGCTTGGGGCAACGCCTGCGGCCGCCGCCTGCCGCCCTGAAGAGACGCTGCAATTCCTCGTGGGTGAAGATGAAGGACGGCGCGACCTCCGGCGGCCGCGGCTCCGCCTCCCGCGGTGGCATGGGAATGCGGCTCACATGGCCCCGGCTCAGTGCGAAGCTGTAGACCCCGGCAAGCGTTCCGTACTTTACGGCACGTGTTCTCGTGAGCACCCCCTTGCCGGCAAGGAAGCGGCGGATGTCATCCTCATCCACCGTGTCGCAATCCCTGTCCTCTCCGGCCTGACGACAAAACGTATCGAGGGTCTCGGCGCTTGAGCGGAACTTCGCGCCGTGGTCGCGCTGCCATGCAACATAGCGGTCAACGGCTTCACGCACTGTCATCGAGCAGATCCTTCAGACAGATGCCGGCGACCGGTCGAAGCGAGGCGAGATCGATCTTCGCGTATGCGGCTGTCGCGCTCGGGCTGGAATGGCCGAGGAAATCGCCGACGGTCTTGAGTCCGCACCCCTCGTCGACCAGCCGCTGTGCTGCCGCATGACGAAGTGCATGGGCGCCCAGGTGCTTACCGGTGATGCCAAGGCGGTTCGCGCGGCTGCGGACGATCATCCCTATGGCGCTGCTCGTCAGCGGCCTGAACGGAGCCTGCAGCGTCAGGAACAAGGCCCGCTCCGGTCCCGCATCCGGCCGCACCTTGAGAACATAGTCCATCAACGCGTTGCCGACGGAGGGGGTCAGCGGGAAAGCGTCGGTTCGGCCGGTCTTGGGACGGAAAACGCGCAGCATGTCCCGCTCCCAGTATGTCCTCGACGCGCAGAGCGCCAACTTCACCGGCCCTGAGCCCGCAGGTTGCAAGGATCGTCAGCACCGCACGGTCGCGAAAGTCTACCGGGGTCGAACCTTCCGTCGTGGCAAGCAGCCTCTCGACCTCATCGCGATCGAACCCCTTGGGAACCGGTCGGTCGGGATAGGCCAGCGGCGGCATGATGCACCCGGCGATGCCCGGCCGGCACCAGTTCCGCGTTTCGGCGAAACGGAAAAAGCGCCACAGACACCCGGCCGCGGCGCGCGCGGACGTTCGGCGAAGACCTCCGTCGGCAATCCGCGCGGCAAGGAATTCGTCGACGTCACCGATCGTCATGTCGGCGAACATCAGCTTCCTGCCTGCTGCCCAGGCAAAAAGACGATCGCTCTCGTAACAGCAGTTGCTGATGGTCGCTTCAGACAGGCCCCGATCGTCCCGCATCCAGGCCGCGAAAACCGCCACCTGCCGGGCGTGCGGATGGGCCTCCCGAACCGGCTCTTCCAGCCAGCCGAGGACACGCAGCCAGCGAAAGGCATGGCGCCGGAAATCCGCGGCGGAAACCGCGGAAACGTTCCGGCACCACTCCTGAACAGCCGCCTCCACTGTCGCAAGAGCGACCGGAATGTCCGCATCAGGCAGGTTCAGCAGATCCGTGAGAGCGAGCTGAGTGCGCACGACCCGGTGTGCGACGTCGCACACCACGCCCGAGGCAACCACGGCGCACAGATATCGTTCGCGATCCTCCAACAGGGGCGCAAGCCGATATCTCTCGATGGTGGCAGGGTCTTTGTACAGAATTTCGAACATGCGTCATCTCCAGAATTCGTGGAGATGACGCATGTCAGACAAATCGCACCAAGAATATTATGTCAGGCGAGCTTCGAGAAAAAACTCGTAATGACAGTGGGTTGCTCATGCTGCCCAACATAGCGGGCTGTACTACATATGGGCTGTTATGTGGAGCCCCACATAACAGCTCCAGGACAAGAGAGGCGTCGGCCCGGCTCGAGCAGGAGATGTGGCTGTCGTCAAGCAGAACCGTGTCGTGCCTGCGACATAGATCGAGAAGCTGAAACCATTCCATCGTGTTCCTGGCGAGCCGCGAACCCTCAATCCCGAAGAAGCCCCCGACAGGGGCCCGGGCGATCAGGGCGCACATCTCCCGAAAGCCACCACGCGCGCCTGCTCGCTCGCGCTCTCGCCAAGATCGGCGTCGATCCTCCGTATCCGCTCGGCCGCCCAGCCAATCTCCTGGGCACGCTCGCCAAGCGCGTATTGGCGCAGCTGCGATTCCTGGTGCGCGTTCACCTGCAAGGGTGTCGACTGGCGACCGTAGGACAACTGCAAGACGCTCAAGATGACGCTGGGTGATCGTCGACGAAGCGACCGTCATCGGCCGCCTCCCGATCCGCAATCCGAACCATCAGATCGGCCAGACCCTGCACGACGCGATCCCGGTCCGGACCCGGAAACGCCAACCACCGGTCCCGGCGCTCCTCCCACTCCATCAGCGCAATCAGCGCCAACTCCTGCTCCGCATCCATCGCGCCTGAGTGCCATCTCATTAAGGTCATTCAGAAGAACCGCTTATGCACGTGGCTCCGGTGAAACACACATGTAGCGTTTGGCGTGCCGGGAATAGTCGACATCGGGGGCAACATCATGTGCCACAGGAGCCACGTGCATAAGCGGTTCAGAAGATTAAGGAGGGTGAGGAAATCAGACAACTCTCCGATCAGGCGTGGCGCATCCTCGGGACGGGCTCCAAGGCTCGTCCATGTCGCTGGAATCAAGCAACAGCTGCCGTCCGGCATCCGAACCTTTAGGGATTGTCTGAACAAGTCGGTTTTGGCACATTGGTTTCTTGGTGACGGAGTGGAGTGCGAGCCTTGGAGCAAGCGACGTTTGCGGAGCTGGAGCACGACCTGAAGACGCGTCGGACGCGGCGCGAGGTCTTTCTCGAGACGATGGACGGGCTGGTTCCCTGGGAGCGGCTGGAGGCGCGCATCGAGCCGTTCTACCCGAAGGCCGGTCGCGGTCGGCGGCCTTATCCGCTGGGCGTGAGGCTGCGGGTGCACTGCGTGCAGCTGTTCTACAATCTGAGCGACCCTGGGATGGAGGACCTGCTCTACGAGGTGAAGTCGGTACGGCGGTTTGTGGGGCTGCGCCTCTCGGGTGCGCTGCCTGACGAGACGACGGTTCTGCATTTCCGCCACTTGCTGGAGACGCACGGTCTGGGTGAGACGCTGTTCGAGGAGATCAACGCACATCTGGCCTCTCTCGGACACCGTTTGAGCAAGGGGACGATCGTGGACGCGAGTCTCATTGCCGCGCCGTCGTCGACGAAGAACCGCAAGGGCGAGCGGGACCCGGAGATGCATCAGACGAAGAAGGGCAATCAGTGGCATTTCGGGATGAAGGCGCACATCGGGGTGGATGCGCAGTCGGGCTTGACACACAGCGTGGAGACGACGCCGGCGAACGTCTCGGATGTGGCGACGGCGCACGCGCTGTTGCACGGGGGCGAGGAGCAGGTGTGGGGTGATGCGGGCTATCAGGGGGTGGACAAACGCGCGGAGAACCGGGACACGGACGTGGACTGGGAGGTGGCGATGAAGCCCGGCAAGCGCCGGGGGGCTGGACAAGGCGGGCCCGGAGGCGGCGGCGGAGAGGCGCAAGGCGTCGGTTCGGGCCAGGGTGGAACATCCGTTCCTGTATGTGAAGCGCCACTTCGGCTACGCGAAGGTGCGCTATCGGGGGCTGGCGAAGAACACGCAACGCATCGCCGTGCTGCTCGGGTTCACCAATCTGCTCATCGCGGGGCGCGGCGCCACCGCCTGACGTGGGGGGAGTCCGTCCGTAACCGCCGCAAGGCGGCGGGGACGGTCGGCTCGGGCATCGAAATCCCCATTTCCTGGCACGACAACACGTCCCCGATGGGCTCTGGCGTTTCATCCACGGGCCACGACACCCGTATACACGAAAAAACCGACTTGTTCAGACATTCCTTAGATGCCGGCCCCCGTAACTTCCTTTGCACCGATCGAGAACCTCGATCGCCTCACCGTCGAAAGGATGCTTGGAGCGTCGAATGCGAACGGGCTCAGGAGCCTTGGAAGCCTGCAAGATAGTAGTCTGTCACGTTTGTGGAAACCTTCGTCGAAACGCCCCGCTACACCGGCGCTGTCTACCGGGCCTCCGGCTGGATCGAGGTCGGGTGTCCCGCGGCTTCGGCCGCGAGGGCCACGGCTACAGCACGCAGGCGCGGCCCAGGCTGGTGTTCCTTCACCCCCTGTGCCGGGGCGCGCGGTCCCGGTTGCGCGCCGCCGATCTCGACCCCCGCCTGTGACATGGAGTGTCCAAGATGACGCTAAGCGCCGCACAGATGCGATCCCTCGCCGTGGTCTTCCAGGGCATCGACGATCCCCGCCGCCGCCATACCCTGCCCACGGTGCTGGCCTTGGCCAGCGCCGCGGCCCTGTGCGGCATGCGCGGCGACAAGGCGATCAGCGAAGGGGTCGACGATCTCAGCCCCAGGGTGCTGCAGCGCTTCCGCGTGCGCCGCCGCGACGGCCAATACCGCCCGCCCAGCCTGTCGGCAATGCGCAGCCTGCTGATCCGCGTCGACCCGGTCCAGCTCGATGCCGCTCTGAGGGCGTGGCACGAGGCCCACGGCTCGGCAGACAGCGCCCTGGCTATTGACGGCAAGACCATCCGCGGCGCCATCGATGACGATGGCAAACAGGCTCATGTGCCCGGCATCATAGGCCACGACACCAAGGCACCCTGGGGTCAAAAAAAGTCGGCATGAGGCCCGACGCCGACGAAGGGGAGAAGCGCACCAACGAGATCGGCACCGTCATCCCCCGGCTCGAGACGGTGCCCGACATCGCGGGCCGCACCGTCACCGCCGAGGCCCTGCTCATCCAGCGCGCGCTGGTCAAGGATCTGCTCGGCCGCGGCGCCGACTCTCTGTTCACCGTCAAGGGCAACCAGCCGAACCTGCATGACGATATCCGCCTCCGGCGCGACGAGACCACCGTCCGGCGCGCGCCGGACTTCACGGACCAGAGCCCAAAGCCCGAGTACGGTCGCCGCGAGCGGCGTTCCATCCGGGTCTCCAGCGACCTCAACTTCCCCGGCGGCGGACAGGTCTTCGCCCTGTACCGTGAAACCGTCGCGGTCACGTCCGGCAAGCGCCGCCGCGAGACGGCCTACGGGGTCACCAGGCGGAGTGCGCAGGCCGCATCCCCGGAACGCCTCCTCACCCTCAATCGCGGGCACTGGACGATCGAGGCGATGCACCACATCCTCGACGGGAGCTTCGAGGAGGATCGAAGCTGCATCCGCACCGGGAACGGTCCGGAGACCATGATCCGGCTGCGGCGCTTCTCCATCGGCCTCATCAAGGCCCGCGGCCTCGGCGTCGCCGAGACCATGCGCAATCTGGCCGGAAAGCCGCGCCGCGGCCTCGACTTCCTGAAAATGACCAACAACGCCGCCCCGCAGCCAGCACCCGGCTGACCGCTCCTCTGGGCCGCGTCCACCCCTCCTCGCCAACCCAACCCTCGCCACACGGGGGCGAGCGTCATGCCCGGATCACACCGTCCTCGCCTCGCGCGTCCAGGCGGATCGCTATAGCGCGGCACGATGGCAGCCAAATCCGCCGCCCAAACGTTGAAGGAACGCCAACGAAACCGGCCAATCCGCAATTGAAGACCCCGAACCAGAGACAAAAATCAGAACGAATTTACCGTGGATCACGTAACGGTTACGTTTGCGGTGAATTCTGCCGGCCAACAGACTCCGGAATTGAAATACGTTGAAAATATGTAAACCGCTTATGCACATGGTTCCGGTCGCGAGAGTTTGCCACCAGATGTTGAGGTTGAGGTTAGGGCGGGGAAGCGGGTTGAATGCCCCGATACGTTCCTGCCGACGGAGCCCCCACATGAAACAGGTCCCTGACAGCCTCCTCGCTTTCCAGCACATGTTCCTGGACGATGACGCCTACGCCGCCTGGCTGATCGAAATGCGCTGGCCGGACGGCTTCGTCTGTCCCACGTGCAGCCATGAAAAGGGATGGGCGCTGCGCAGAAAAGCACACACCTTCGCGTGCACCGGCTGCCGCCGGCAGACCTCGGTGACGGCCGGGACGATCCTGCACGCCAGCAAGCTGCCGCTCACCGTCTGGTTCTGGGCCGCCGACCTGATGGCGACCCACTCCAACGGCATCTCTGCCCTGCAGCTCCAGAAACAGCTCGCTATCGGCTCTTACCGCAGCGCTTGGCTGCGCGCCCACAAGCTGTGCGCCAGCATGGTCGAGCCCGAGCGCAATCCGTTGTCGGGCCTGGTGGACATCGACGAGGCTAGCCGTCCATTTCGGACCAAAGACGATCCTGCCACCGGAGGGCAAGGACGCAGCCACGACGGCAAGAGGCTCATCGTCGGCGCCATCGAACTCGGGGACGGAAACATTCCAGGCCGACTGCGGCTGGCCGAAATCTCCTCCTACGCCGCCGCCGACCTCGGACACTTCGTCGAAACCGCCGCCGGTCCCGACGCCATCGTGAAAACCGACGGCTGGTCCGGCGACGCTGCGGTCCCCGCCGATCGCCACAATGTCCATGTCGTCGGGAAGACCGCCGCTCACCTCGTCCTGCCGTGGATCCACCAAGTCTTCTCCAACCTCAAAGGATGGGCGCGAGGCGTCTACCACGGGCTGCGCCGCAAGCATCTGCAAGCCTATCTCGATGAGGTCGTCTTTCGCTTCAACCGCCGCAAAACCCGCCACGATGCTTTCCGCTCGCTCTTCCGCCTCGCCACCAATGCACAACCCCTTACCTACAGCATGTTGATAGAACCGGAACCATCTGCATAAGCGGTTTGGATTAAACGACCGGTTAGAGATTTTATTGAAAGTTTCTGTGACTGGATTCTTTCAAATGACGATCTGAACATGTTATGATATCATGAAAAATTTACGGTTGAACTATTTGTTTCTAGAAACAATATCATGTATCCAAAAATAACGTCGAACACCGCAACTCTCAAAAAGGTTCCGACCGCTGGTTCTGACAAACACCTCTTCAATACGGAAGTACGATATGTTACCGTCTTGAACCGGATACCGGCGGAAACAATAAAGTTTCGATAAGCATATTGATGTAAAGAATATACTCCGCGCGGAAGCATATAACAAATGCGCATGTTATCTCGAAGTGTTCGGCCTTGAATATGATGGGAATGACATTGGCTCATCAATCGCTGTTGCCTGTGCTCCGGAAAACCTGTAGGACAGTCTGTGTCCCCCGGATTACGGAATTTCGGAACCCTTCGTGTCATCCTTGGAGCGTGAATCAGACCTGCAGCGTCGGGCGCTTCTGCCCGCAGGACTGCGTGATGTCCTGCAGCCGGACGCTGCCCACGAAGCATCGACGGTCGAAACCCTGATTGCATGTTGCGAACGCCACGGTTATGGCCGAGTCAAACCGCCATTGGTCGAATTCGAGGATTCGCTGTTCTCCGGACCAGGTACCGCCATGACGGAACGGGCCTTCCGGGTCATGGATCCTGTGTCGCAGCGCATGATGGGGATCAGGGCCGACATGACGGTCCAGATCGCGCGCATTGCAGCTACTCGGCTCGGCCATCTGCCACGGCCGCTCAGGCTTTGCTATGCCGGTGAAGTCCTGCGCGTGACCCCTGATGAGTTGAATCCCGAACGCGAACTGGTGCAGGTCGGGGCTGAACTCGTGGGGACCGACATCGTCGAGGCCGACTCCGAAGTCATCCTGCTGGCCGCCGAAGCGCTGCGCCGGGTCGGAGTAACGTCGATTTCGGTCGATATCACGGCACCCCGCCTGGTTCCCGAATTACTAGCAGCTGGCGGCATCGAATTGACCGGTGCCGGGGCACTGCGAGCGGCGATCGACCGAAAGGATCCCGTTGCCGTCGAAAATGTCGGTGGTCCAGTTGCCGGCGTTCTCACCCGCCTGATGGCCGCGGCCGGGTCTCGTGCCGAGGGGCTGAAGCGGTTGCAGGACATGCACCTGCCGGAGCAGGCCCAGCCGATCGTCTCGAGGCTCGAGGCGGTGGCAACGATGATCGCGAAGGCTGATCCGGTGCTGGAGGTGACAATTGATCCGGTCGAGAACCGGGGTTTCGAATATTATACAGGGATCGGTTTCAGCCTGTTTTCAGAAGGTGTGCGCGGTGAACTTGGGCGTGGCGGACGCTATATGGTCAACGGGGCCGGCGGAGAAGGATCCTGCGGATTCACGTTGTATATGGAAAGTGTATTGCGGGCGATCCCACAGGCGGGTTCCGTGCAGCAGGTTTATGTGCCGTTTGGTACGGCGCGGGCCGAAGCCAGCGCGTTGCGCGAGGACGGCTGGATCACCGTCATCGGCTTCGAAGCCGAATCCGATCCCGGCGCTGCGGCGGAACGTTTCGGATGCAGTCATATCCTGCATGACGGATCGGTCATGCGATGCGCGGCGTCCCGGACATTGATGCAATCCGAAGCGGAGTCCTGAAGCGATGCGGAATGTCGCTGTAATCGGAAGCCAATGGGGTGACGAGGGCAAGGGCAAGATCGTCGACTGGCTCTCGGAGCGGGCTGATGTTGTCGTGCGTTTTCAGGGCGGGCACAATGCTGGTCATACCTTGGTCATCGCTGGCAAGACCTACAAGCTCAGTCTGCTGCCTTCGGGCGTCGTGCGGCCGGGCAAACTGTCGATCATCGGCTCCGGCGTCGTGGTCGACCCTTGGGCGTTGCTGAAGGAAATCGAGACGGTTGGTTCGCAGGGCGTCGCGATATCGCCCGAAAATCTCCTGCTCGCCGACAATGCCACCCTCATCCTTCCGGTACATCGCGCGATCGACCATGCGCGTGAAACAATCCGCGGTGACCGCAAGCTCGGAACAACCGGGCGCGGGATCGGGCCGGCCTACGAAGACAAGGTTGCCCGGCGTTCGATCCGGGTTTCGGACCTGCGCGACCACGAGGAGCTGCATCAGAAAGCGCGGGCCATGATCGAGCATCATAACGTTTTTCTGAAGGGAACCGGTCTGCCGCCGGAATTGGCCGACGAGACGATAGCTCGGCTTGAGGAGGTCGCGCCCCGGATTTTGTCTTACGCGGCGCCGGTCTGGCGGCACATGGATCGATTGCGGCGAGTCGGGCAGCGCATCCTGTTCGAGGGAGCGCAGGGCGTCATGCTCGATGTCGATCACGGCACCTATCCCTTTGTGACGTCGTCGAACACGGTTGCCGGGCAGGCGGCTGCCGGTGCCGGAACCGGCCCGACATCGATCGGATATGTTCTCGGAATTACCAAAGCCTATACGACGCGGGTCGGCGGTGGACCGTTTCCCAGCGAACTGCATGACGAGACCGGACAATTGCTCGGGGAACGCGGCCATGAATTCGGGACTGTGACCGGACGCAAACGGCGGTGCGGATGGTTTGATGCCGTGATGGTCCGTCAGGCAATCAAAACCGCTGGTATCACCGGTATCGCGTTGACCAAGCTTGATGTGCTTGATGGCCTGTCCGTACTGAAGGTGTGTGACAGCTATCGGCTGGACGGCGAGAACCTGGACTTTTTCCCGAGTGGGACCTGCGCCCAGACCCGCGTAGAGCCCGTCTATCGCAGTCTGGAAGGCTGGTCCGGGAGTACTCGTGGAGCCCGATCTTGGGCCGATCTGCCGGGCAATGCCGTCAAGTATATCCGTCTGATCGAAGAACTGATTGAGGCGCCGGTCGCCCTGCTTTCAACCAGTCCGGAACGAGACGACACGATTCTCGTGCATAATCCGTTCGAGGATTGATACCGCGGAACCGTGACTAGGCCGTGTTGACGAATGATCGAAGCATACTCCATGCTGAGACAATGTGGACAAACGCGAGGACCGTCCGAGCGAGCTTGTCATAGCGTGTGGCAATGTGACGGAATTGTTTGAGCTTGTTGAAGAATCGCTCGACCTGCTGGCGCCGCTTGTACTTTTCTTGATCGTGATGAATCGTCTCAGTCCGGTTCGACCGGGCGGGTATCACGGCTTCGACGCCCTGGTCGGCCAGCACCTGGCGAATGTCCTTGCTGTCATACGCCTTGTCCATGACCGCAGCCTCCGGTGCGGGAGAGCTAGGCAAAGCCTTCCACAGCAGCTCGAATCCCACGCCATCATGGCGCTCGCCACCCGTCAACACGACGGACACACCGGTTGTTTCGTTGGCACAGGCCACGTGCAGCTTGGTGGAGAACCCACCCCGGGAGCGGCCGAGAGCCTGGGCCTCCTGGCCACCGTTTTTTTACCGCGCCGGCGGCGTGTTGATGAGCGCGCACGATGGTCGAATCGATGAACACTTCCTTGAGTGGTTCATCGTCTCCCTGTTGTCTCTGTTGCCAGAGCCGTGCCCGGAGGTGGCGCTTCTCCCAACGGCGAAACCGCTGATAAACGGCATTCCAATGGCCGAATTCGTCGGGCAGGTCGCGCCATGGGGTTCCGGTACGCGCCTGGTAGAGGACGGCTTCGATGAACATTCGGTCGCTGAGCCGTGGCGGAGCGCCGGCGGCGTGTTTGCTCTCACGCAGTAGCGGCTCGAGTGTCGAGCAGACAGCATCCGTGATGAGCAGGCGTAACGCCATGATAAGTCCCCGGAAAGTGTCATTGATGGAGAATGATCATCAGCATTTCATGAATTCATCAACACGCCCTAGAGACCGCCGGGCGCGTTGATCGACATCAGGGCGAAGTGTCGCTGTTTTCGGATTCGCCAAGATCGAAAAGCGGGACGAAGGCTTCCGGATCCTGCGCGCCGGTGACTGCATAGCGCCGATTGATGATGAAGCAGGGAACGCCGGTAATGCCGTTTTCGTAGGCGAAGCGGGTCTCGGCGGTGACCGACTCCAGACCGTCGTCAGAAGCGAGATAGGCCTCTGCGGCATCGCGGTCAAGGCCGCTTTCGGTTGCGATATCGGTCAGGGTTGTCGTCGTGCCAATATCACGTCCGTCTTGAAAATAGGCTTGGAACAGGGCCTCGACGACGATATCGTCCTGCTGTTGCTGTCTGGACCAGGCGATTAACCGGTGCGCGGCGACGGTATTCGGAGTGCGGGCGATACGTCCGAAATCGATGTCAAGGCCTTCGGCCTCTGCCGCAGCGGCAATGCGGTCATAGACCTGCTGGCTGCGAGCTACCCCGCCGAACTTGGCCGCTAGGTAATGGTCTCGCGGCATGCCTTCGGGAGGCATGTCGGGATTGAGCTGGAACGCGCGCCAGTGAATTGCGACATCGACTTCCGGCCGCTTCGTCATGGCGCGTTCTAGGCGACATTTGCCGATCAGGCACCACGGACAGATGACATCGGCAAACAAGTCAATGTGGACCATTGTCGGCCTTTCAGGCTGCGGTGCCTCTTGACGGACGCGGCAAAGGGGCAAACATTGCTGTGATGCTGTCGTGAAACGGTGAGTGATGACGATATATGAAGAAGGCCTTGGTGCCAATGCGGCGAACTACACGCCCCTGACCCCGGCCGATTTCCTTGAGCGGTCGGCCGCGATCTGGCCGAACAAGGTTGCGGTGATCCATGGTGATCGACAGGTCGTCTATCGTGAGTTCCGGCGGCGCAGCCGCTGTCTTGCGTCGGCACTGGTCCGGTGCGGTATCGGTCGTGGCGATGTGGTTTCGATCATCGCGCCGAACACACCGGCGATGCTGGAAGCGCATTACGGGGTCATTATGGCCGGTGCGGTGCTGAATGCGCTGAACTATCGGCTTGATGCCGAGAGTATCGCATTTATCCTCGGCCATGGCGGGGCCCGTCTGGTGCTGGTTGACCGTGCATTTGCGCCGCTGATGCAGGACGCTCTGGCACTGATGGAGACGCCGCCGGTAGTGATCGGGATTGATGATCCGCTAACCACGGAGGGGACAGTCCTCGGGGTTGATTACGAGAGCTTCCTGGCGGAGGGCGACGCGACGGATGACTGGCAGCGCCCGACTGGAGAATGGGATTCTCTGGCCCTGAACTACACATCAGGAACAACCGGGAATCCGAAAGGTGTGATGTTCCATCATCGTGGAGGATTTCTGAGCGCGATGGGCAATGCCGTGGCTTTTGGTCTTGAACCGTCGAGCCGGTATTTGTGGACGTTGCCGCTGTTCCATTGCAATGGCTGGACCTTTCCCTGGGCCGTGACCGCGGTCGGTGGAACCCATGTTTGCCTGCGTGGGGTCGAAGCAGCCGAAATCTTTGCGAGCATCGCGGTCCATCGCGTCAGCCATATGTGCGCTGCACCGATCGTTCTTAATATGCTGGTGCATGCGCCGGATGCAGTGAAGCGTCGTATTGATCATCGGGTCCGGATTGCAACCGGCGGGGCAGCACCACCGAGCGCGGTTATCGAGGGGATGGAACAACTGGGCTTCGAGGTGACCCATCTCTACGGTCTGACCGAAACATACGGTCCGTCCGGTCTGTGCGCCTGGCCGCCGGAATGGGATGATCTCGACCTGACATCGCGGGCGGCCAGGATGGCGCGGCAGGGAGTCGGTTATCCGACCGTGGAGGGATTCCGTGTGGTCAATCCCCAGACCGGGTTTGATGTGTTGCGGGACGGTGCGACGGTCGGCGAGATCTGGCTGCGTGGTAACACCGTGATGAAAGGGTATTTGAAGAACCGGGCAGCGTCCGACGAAGCGTTCGCCGGTGGTTGGTTCCACAGCGGCGATCTTGCGGTGATGCATCCCGACGGCTATGCCGAAATCAAGGACCGGTCCAAGGATATCATCATCTCCGGCGGCGAAAACATTTCATCGCTGGAAGTCGAGGAAGTCTTGTACAAGCATCCGCAGATCATGGAAGCCGCAGTGGTCGCGCGCCCGGACGCGACCTGGGGCGAGACTCCCTGTGCTTTTGTGACCATGGTGCCCGGCCAGAAAGGGGCTCTGGACGAGGCCGCGGTCATTGCGTGGTGCCGCGACAATCTTGCGCATTACAAGGCACCCCGCCGGGTTGTCTTTCAGGATTTGCCAAAGACGTCAACCGGCAAGATCCAGAAGTTTGTCCTGCGCGAGCAGGCTCGGGCAATCGAATAGATTTTACAGAGACGGATTTCAAGGGGCTCAGGATTATTCTTGGACGTACGGCCCACAATGGGTCTGGATATTCCAATTGACCGGTTCACACTGCGTTTGCAAAGGGTTATGAGCGCGGCACATGATCTGATGTCCGGCTATGCCCGTATTAACGGTCGCCAGGAAAGTCGGGACGCAAGGGATTGTGCAGCGTTACCGAATTTTTCGGGTCCGCAAGGATCAATGCAGTTAGCGCATTTTGCATCATCGATTAGAAAATTATCTTGCGTAAATTCAGGTTAATCAAATAAAGTACACACTTGATAGTGTCGTCATGAGTGATGTTTATCTGTACTATCTGTCGAACTCACTCGATGGTTCTTGGAGGCGACTCATGGGATTGGCTCATCGGCGTCACGACATTTCGGACAGGGTCTGGCTGTTGTTGGAGCCTCATCTGCCTGGCCGAGCGGGAAGTTGGGGTGGGGTGGCGCAGGATAATCGACGGTTCATTAATGCTGTCTTCTGGATTCTGCGTACCGGCGCTCCCTGGCGTGATTTGCCGCCAGACTATGGAGACTGGAAAAATACCCATCGTCGGTTCTGTCGCTGGCGGGACAAGGGGCTCTGGGGGGCGTTGCTGGAGCATCTGGTGGATGAGCCGGACGATGAGTGGCTGATGATTGACGCCAGTCATCTCAAGGTCCATCCCCATGCGAGCGGTGCGGTCGGCGGCAATCAGGCGATGGATCGCACAAAAGGGGGCTGAACACGACGCTGCACCTGGCTGTGGACGCGCATGGGATGCCGGTGCGGGTGTTGGTGACCGAGGGGACGGCAGCAGATTGCAGTCAAGCGGTCGAGCTGATTGAAGGGATAGATGCCGAGTATTTGTTGGCGGACAAGGCCTATGACACGAATGCCATCCTGTCTTATTGTGGGGAGCATGAAGTCATTCCAGCGGTTCCGCCGAAGCGCAACCGCAAGCACCCCAGAGCGTATGATGTCCATCTCTACCGGCACCGGCATTTGGTGGAGAACGCGTTTCTGTGGCTCAAGCGTTGGCGTGGGATTGCCACGCGATACGCCAAGAATGCCGCATCGTTCCTCGCCGCGGTGCAGATCCGGTGTCTGGCGCTCTGGGCTGGTATTTCGTGACGACACTATCTAGGGATTGTCTGAACAAGTCGGTTTTTTGTGTATACGGGTGTCGTGGCCCGTGGATGAAACACCAGAGCCCATCGGGGACGTGTTGTCGTGCCAGGAAATGGGGATTTTGATGCCCGAGCCGTCCGTAACCGCCGCCTTGCGGCGGTTACGGACGGACTCCCCCCACGTCAGGCGGTGGCGCCGCGCCCCGCGATGAGCAGATTGGTGAACCCGAGCAGCACGGCGATGCGTTGCGTGGTCTTCGCCAGCCCCCGATAGCGCACCTTCGCGTAACCGAAGTGGCGCTTCACATACAGGAACGGATGCTCCACCTTGGCCCGAACCGACGCCTTGCGCCTCTCCGCCGCCGCCTCCGGGCCCGCCTTGTCCAGCCCCCGGCGCTTGCCGGGCTTCATCGCCACCTCCCAGTCCACGTCCGTGTCCCGGTTCTCCGCGCGCTTGTCCACCCCCTGATAGCCCGCGTCACCCCACACCTGCTCCTCGCCCCCGTGCAACAGCGCGTGCGCCGTCGCCACATCCGAGACATTCGCCGGCGTCGTCTCCACGCTGTGCGTCAAGCCCGACTGCGCATCCACCCCGATGTGCGCCTTCATCCCGAAATGCCACTGATTGCCCTTCTTCGTCTGATGCATCTCCGGGTCCCGCTCGCCCTTGCGGTTCTTCGTCGACGACGGCGCGGCAATGAGACTCGCGTCCACGATCGTCCCCTTGCTCAAGCGGTGTCCGAGAGAGGCCAGATGTGCGTTGATCTCCTCGAACAGCGTCTCACCCAGACCATGCGTCTCCAGCAAGTGGCGGAAATGCAGGATCGTCGTCTCGTCAGGCAGCGCACCCGAGAGGCGCAACCCCACAAACCGCCGTACCGACTCCACCTCGTAGAGCAGGTCCTCCATCCCAAGGTCGCTCAGATTGTAGAACAGCTGCAACGCTGTGCACCCGCAGCATCACGCTCAGCGGATAAGGCCGCCGACCGCGACCGGCCTTCGGGTAGAACGGCTCGATGCGGGCCTCCAGTCGCTCCCAGGGAACCAGCCCGTCCATCGTCTCGAGAAAGACCTCGCGCCGCGTCCGACGCGTCTTCAGGTCGTGCTCCAGCTCCGCAGACATCGCTTGCTCCATGACTCGCATTCCACTCCGTCACCAAAAAACCAATTGTGCCAGAGCCGACTTGTTCAGACAATCCTTAGTCCCTTCGGCAGATCGGCAATCTCCCCTTCGAGCCTAATGATGTCCGCCTCGATCTCGTCCAGGGTCGCGGCGGCTTGTAGACGTGGAAATGCCGGTTGATCAGGTTTCGCGGCCAACCCTGGTTTTCCAGCAATCCGCCCACGCATCGGGTACATGAGGCAGCACCTCGCGCGTGATCCAGGCGTCGATGTCGCTCCGGAAGGCATTAACCAACCGGTCGTTGGGTTTGTCCGGCCAGAATTCCATTGAAAGCGGCAGCACCGTTCCGGGCGACAAGGAGATGTTCCCGGTGTCCCGAAGTTCGCTGTCGGGCTCCGGCCGCCCCTTACAGGGCACCTGCGGCGTATGACCGCCACACCACATCGCGCAATCCGCTGATCAAATCCAAAGCCTTGCTACTTACCGATTGCCCGGTCTCGTGCGATGATATCCGCTCCGGACAACTGGCGGCCAATCAGGCTCTTCCAGACCCGGTCCAAGGATCGTCCGCCACAAATTGTGTCAAACGCACGTATTCGTGTTAGTCTTCATCAAACTGGAGACCGGCCAAACCAACCGGTCAAATTCTCGGGAGATCTCAAATGATCAAACATCTTGTAGGTGCCATGACACTGGCACTTGGAACTGCCGGTTTTGCCAATGCCGCCGACCAGCAGTTCATATCCATCGGAACCGGTGGCGTCACCGGTGTCTATTACCCGACTGGCGGCGCAATCTGCCGTCTCGTGAACCGCGACCGCAAGACCCACGGCATCCGGTGCTCGGCCGAGTCGACCGGCGGCTCGATCTACAATATCAATACTATTCGCGCGGGCGAACTCGAATTCGGTGTCGCCCAGTCGGACTGGCAGTATCATGCCTATAACGGAACTTCGAAATTCGCCGACAAGGGCAAATTCGACAAACTGCGGGCCGTGTTCTCGGTCCATCCTGAGCCGGTGACAATCATCGCCCGTGACGATTCGGGTATCGACAACATCACCGACTTCAAGGGCAAACGGGTCAATATCGGCAATCCGGGATCGGGCACGCTCGGCACTTACGAAGTGATCGAGGCCACGATGGGCTGGAGCCGCAATGACCTCAAGCTGGCGGCCCAGATGAAATCCGCCGAAACCGGCCAGGCGCTTTGCGACGGCAAGATCGATGCCTATTTCTGGCTGGTCGGACACCCGTCAGCCCTGACCCAGGAATCGATTGCGAGCTGTGCCAGCCATCTGGTCAATGCCGTCGCACCGGCTATCGACAAACTGGTCGCCGACAATCCCTATTATCGTGTCGCCCGTATTCCGGCCGGCATGTACAACAACGCGGACGACATCGTCACATTCGGCGTCGGGGCAACCTTCGTGACCTCCGCCGATGTCCCGGACCATGTGGTCTACACCGTCGTCAAGGCCGTCTTCGACAATTTTGACGCCTTCAGGAAACTGCATCCCGCTTTCGGCAATCTGAGCGAAGCCGAGATGATCCGGGATTCGCTCTCGGCGCCGCTGCATCCGGGCGCCGCCAAGTATTACAAGGAGCGTGGCTGGATGTAAGACCTGTACCGCCGGGACGGATTGGCCGTCCCGGCGGTCCTTATCTTTGATGCCCGAAATTTCGGAGTCGCGGCAACGCGATCCACCGGGAGATACCTTCATGACAACCGAGGCCGCAGCTGCAGCAGGCACCGCCGACGATCTGGTCGCAAGCGTCGATACTGGAGGCCGCGAACCGGCCGGCTGGCAACAAAATCTCATTCCGGTCGTTGCATTCATCTGGTCCGTGTTTCAGCTTTACATCGCTTCGGCCCTACCCTTCGATCTCGCTGAACTCGCCGGCACCAACCTCTTCATCGTTACCGATTCGACGGCCCGCCTCGTCCACCTCGCCTTCGCCGGTTTTCTCGGCGCCATGGCCTTCCCGCTCCTCAAATCCAGCCCGCGCAACCGGATTCCCTGGTACGACTGGCTTCTCGGGGCGCTGATCGTCGTCTCCTGTCTCTATATCGTCGTCAATTTTTCAAACATCGCCGACCGGTCCGGTCTGCCAACCGTCGCCGATCTGATTTTCTCGTCGATCGGCCTGATCGTGCTGATGATCTCGGTCTACCGGGCGCTCGGCCTTCCCCTGGTCGTCATCACCGGCATCTTCATGATTTACGTGTTTTTTGGCGACGCCCGCTGGTTGCCGGATGTCATCCAGTGGAAGGGCGCGTCATACGGCAAGGCCATGTGGCACTACTGGATGCAGAACGAAGGCGTCTTCGGTGTGGCGCTCGGCGTATCGGCAACCATGATCTTTCTGTTCGTCCTGTTTGGGGCAATCCTCGAAAAAGCCGGTGCCGGCAACTATTTCATCAAGCTCGCTTTCGCTCTGCTCGGGCATCTGCGTGGCGGACCGGCGAAAGCCGCAGTCGTGGCATCGGCGATGAGCGGCCTCTACTCCGGGTCGTCGATCGCCAATACGGTGACCACCGGCACCTTCACCATCCCGCTGATGAAACGGACTGGACTGTCGCCGGAGAAAGCCGGTGCCGTCGAGGTCGCGTCGTCGACCAACGGCCAGCTGACACCGCCGGTGATGGGCGCTGCTGCCTTCCTGATCGCCGAATTCACCGGCGTTCCCTATACTGACCTGTTGCGCCATGCCCTGCTGCCGGCTTTGGTCAGTTATATCGCTCTCGTTTATATCGTCCATCTTGAAGCCTTGAAGCTCGACCTAAAGGGTTTGCGCAAACCCCCTTCAGTGCTGTCCGGATCACGCAAGATCCTGGGCTTCCTGACCGGTTTCATCGGGATCGCCATCCTGTTCGCCCTGGTCTATTTCATCGATTCATGGATCCGCACGGCAATTCCGGAACTGAACTTCTGGGTTATTGCCATCATCGTTGTCGTGACCTATCTGGTGCTGGTCTGGCTGGCGTCCAGGCATCCCGATCTTTCGGTCGACGATCCGGACGCCCCGGTCGACATGCTGCCACGGGCCGGCGATGTCGCAATTACCGGTCTGTTCTACTTTCTGCCGATCATCGTCCTGATCTGGTGCATCCTGCCGACTCCAGACAAGCTATCGCCGCGCCTCGCAGCGTTCTGGGCCTGCATCCTGATGTCGGGCATCGCCCTCACCCAACACCCTCTGAAGGCGTTCTTCCGCGGAGAATTCGATATCGGCCGGCGCTTCCAGGACGGGCTCTCGGAATGGGTCGACGGCATGATCTCCGGCGCTCGCAACATGATCAGCATTGGTATTGCCACCGGCGCCGCCGGTATCATCATCGGTACCATCTCCCTTACCGGCGCGCATCAAGTCATCGGCGCATTTGTCGAAGTCCTGTCTGGCGGCAGCCTGCTGCTGATGCTGGTCCTGGTCGCCGTGATGAGCCTGATTCTCGGAATGGGCCTGCCGACAACCGCGAACTATATCGTCGTCTCGTCATTGATGGCGCCGGTGATCGTAGCGTTGGGCGCGAAAAGCGGGCTGATTGTCCCGCTGGTCGCAGTGCATCTGTTCGTCTTCTATTTCGGAATTCTCGCCGACGATACGCCGCCAGTGGGACTTGCCGCATTCGCGGCAGCCGCTATTTCCGGCGGAGATCCAATCAAGACCGGCGTTCAGGGCTTCCTGTACGACATACGCACCGCGCTCCTGCCCTTCCTGTTCATCTTCAATACCGAACTGCTGATGATGGACGTAACCTGGTACAAGGCGATCCTCGTCTTCATCGTCGCGGTCCTCGCGATGATGCTGTTCGCGGCGGCGACGCAACGGTATTTCTTCGCGCGGTCGCGGCTCTGGGAATCCGCCATCCTGCTGCTGGTGGCCTTTACCCTGTTCAGGCCCGGCTTCTGGCTCGACCGGGTTGCGCCGGAGTTCATCGACCGTCCAGGATCGGAAATCCTCCGCATCGCCGGCTACCAGAACGACGGCAAGGATTTGCGCGTTACGATTAGCGGACCCAATTACGACAATCCCGACCAGATCGATGAAATCAGCCTGACAATCCCGATCGGCGCGCCCGGAGACGGCGCGGCGCGACTTCAAAAATCCGGTATCCTGGTTAACATTGAGGACAAGGACGTCCGGCTCGAAGAACCTTTGCCCGGCAGCCGGTTTGAACATCTCTCGAATTCCTACGACTTCTATGCCGACGTTCCGGTCACGGTGACCGCAGTCAAGGTTGAGAACGACCGAATCTCCAAGGAAATCTTCTATATTCCGGCCTTCGTTCTGCTCGGACTGGTGATTCTGTTGCAGCGCCGCCGCCAGGTCAGGCCGGCCTTCTGACCGCAACCGGCCCGTCCGCGCACCGGCGCCATGGACATGGAGAGCCGGCATCCGCCGACGAAATCACGCTGTCATACCGACTCTCACGCGCCAAGACATCGGAATATTCGGCCTTTTGCATTTCGCCTCCTTTATGATTTACTTGTCTCAGTTGCAGGTCAGTCCGATATCACACCGGTCTTCATCATCCTGTACGCATGTGGCAAACCTTGAGAAATGAGGAGTACCCGATGCGAATTACATCCCTGATAAAATACGTGTTCTTGGCGGTAGCCGGATTCACTATGGTGATGGCAATGCCGAACGGCGCCGATGCCCAGAAACGGATCAAGTGGAAAATGCAGAGTGCTTTCGGCGGCAAGATCCCGCATCTCGGCCCAAGCGCGAAGCGGTTCACGGAAAAGGTCGAAAGCATGTCTGACGGCAAGTTCAAGATCAAATTCCATGAACCGGGCGCCCTGGTTCCGGCATTGGAATGCTTCGATGCCGTATCGAAGGGCGCGATCGAATCGTGCTGGACCAGCCCGGGCTATCATGCCGGCCGCTATCCCGGCCTCGCCTTCATGACCACAGTTCCGTTTGGCCCGGGCTTGGGCGAATTCATGGCCTGGAAATGGTTCGGCGGCGGCAACGAGATCCGGGACAGGGTCTACCTCAAGCACGATCTGCTCGGTTTCGACTGCTTTGGAATTGGTCCGGAAACCTCAGGCTGGTTCAAATTCGAGGTAAATTCCCTGGAACAGATGAAAGGCCTGAAGATGCGCTTCTTCGGTCTCGGCGGCCGGGTTCTCTCGAAAATCGGGGTCTCGACACAGCTTCTCGCCGGCGGCGACATCTATCCCGCCCTCGAACGCGGCGTTATCGAGGCGGCCGAGTTCTCGATGCCAACGATCGATATAGGCTACGGCTTCTACCAGATCGCCAAATACAACTATTTCCCGGGTTGGCACCAGCAGGTGTCGATCGGCG
Organism: Thalassobaculaceae bacterium; assembly: GCA_963422445.2. GTDB lineage: Bacteria > Pseudomonadota > Alphaproteobacteria > Thalassobaculales > Thalassobaculaceae. The sequence goes on along the minus strand of OY729512.2, from coordinate 3,487,824 downwards.
AGTATCTGGTGAACAAGACCGAATTCGACGGCCTGAAGAAGTCGTATCAGGACATGATCGATGCCGCGCTCGGTTGGCAGTTGATCTACACCTATGCCGAAACCGAGGCGCTGAACCCGGATGCCATGCTCGCAATGGGTTCAAAATACGGCGTGAATGTCCGCCGTTGGCGAGACGACCAACTCGCGGTCTTCGAGCAGGCCTGGCAGGATGTTCTGGTCGAGCAGTCAGCGGAAGACCCTTTGTTCAAGGAGTTCGCCGACAGCTATCTCTCGTTCCGCGCCAAGTACAAACTGTGGGGCGACGCACAGTCCTTGAAGAACACTTACATCGAATAGTCTGCCAAATCCGGGCCCGCCATGGCGGGCCCGGACATGTTGTTCGTCCATCTCCCGGATCGGCGGATACGGAGCGGGTTAGCGGCTGACGGGATTGAACTGTCCGGTATCCGGCTGGGGTTCAATACAGAGCCATGACCTGCTCGGAGAAATCTCGCAGGTTCTTGCGAACCGACGCCATTGCCGGTAACAGCGCGACCTCGCTGAGCCCCATGGCCTCACGCTCGCGCAGCATCTCGCAGATCTCGTCGGGTGAACCGACAAGACCACCGGTCGAACGGATCAGGTTTTCCGTGACAAAACGCCGTTCCTCCGGCATTGTCCATGCGCAATGCCCGTAATGAACCTGCTGATAGCGTTTCGGCCACGGAGTTTCCATCTTTTCGGTGAACTCGAGATACTCTTCCCAAAGGTCATGGCAGCGCCGGGCTATAGTGCTGGTATCGCCATTCATCCGGTAGAGTTCCCACCAGTAATGGAGGGTCGCAAGCGCCATTGATCCGATTTCGTCGATCACCCGGTCCGATGTCATGGATTCGCCGGGCCGGAGAACGCAGGCATAGGTCAAAGCTGTGGTATGAAATCCTGCTGGCAGTTGCCTGCCGACCGCCTTGGCGCCCCCGGCAATCCGTTCGAGGCTCTGCTGCAGCAAAGCCTTTGTCTGATTATGCGAGCAGACGCGGCCATCGCCGTAAGCCCCGACCGCCTGCAGGGCCAGAGGCCCGTCGGCCGCGACATAGATCGGCACCGGTCGCTCAACCTCGACAAAACCGTCCCACGGATGCAGAAACCGGATCTCTCTGGTCACACCGTCCAGGGTGTATTCGACATCCTCGCCGTGAAGCAGTCCCCGCAAGACCCGCAGATACTCCCGGAACTCCCTGGCTTTCATCGGATCCATGCCCATCACACGCATCGCCGTATGCCCGGTTCCGATCGCCAGAAACGTACGACTGGGCGCCAGCTGGTTGATGGTCGCGATCGAATGCGCCGTGACCGGCGCCAGACGGGTCGGCGCTATCGCAACGCCGGTGCCAAGCCGGATGCGCGACGTGTTTACTGCCGCCAGTGCCAGCAACGCGTAGGTGTCGGAATAGAGCATCTGCGAATCCGGCACCCAGGCACAATCGTACCCCATGTCTTCGAGATCCCTGAACATCTGCCAGTCCGAGGCTCGGGGAACAATCATTGCTCCAAATTTCATCGGATCGTATCTCCTTCGGCCGATAGCCGCTGTTGCGCATCATCACGCAAGTCGGATTTCCGGATTTTGCCCGATGCCGTCATCGGGAACCCGTCCACGAAAAAAACACGACGCGGAACCTTGAAGCTTGCGACCTTGCCGCGGCACCAGGCGATGACCTCTTCGGCGCCCAGCGTCTGGCCCGGCACCAGTTCGACATAGGCAACGGCAACCTCGCTCAGCCGCTGGTCCGGCGCACCGACGACGGCCACCTGATGGATCTGCTGATGCTCGAGTAACAACCCTTCGGTTTCCATCGGATCAACATTTTCGCCGCCGACCTTGAGCATGTCCTTGTGCCGCCCGACCAGCCGGATGTAGCCATCGTCAAGCCACATGGCGAGGTCTCCAGTACGGAACCATCCGTCACTGGTGTAGGTGGCCGCGGTCTGTTCCGGCATCTTGTAATATCCGAGCATCAGACTGTAGCCCCGAACCTGCAGTTCCCCGGCGACATTCGGCGGCTGCGCGGCGCCGGTTTCGGGGTCGACAATCCGGACCTCGTAACCGACTCCCGGATAACCGGAACTTTCGCAGCGGTGCGGCTCGTCATCGTCGAGCCCGCACAAGGCAACACCGATCCAGGTCTCGGTCATACCGAAGCCGGATATATTCTTCAGCGGCGCCAGGACGTGGGCGCCGCGCCGGACCACCGGTGTCGCGCTCAGCATGCCGGCCGCGAAAATCCCGACCCGTAAGCTGGAGATATCGCGCGGCCGCGCGTTCTGGGCATCGGTCAGGGCCTTCATATGCGCCTCAAAGCCATGAATAATGGTCACCCGTTCGCGTTCGATCAGATCGAGACTCTCATCAGGGTCGAACGTCGCGGTCAGAACCTGTGAAGCACCGGTCAGGAGCGATATCAGGGCACCTTCGGAGTAACCGAAGGTATGGAACAGGGGCAGATAGTTGAGGATCACGTCGTTATGCGTGATCGCCATGCGCGACGCCCGTTCCTCGACATTGCGAATCAGTTTGTGACTATGAAGGGCGCCCTTGGGAAACCCGCTGGTGCCTGAGGTGAACATGATGAAGGCAACGCCATCCGGATCGACAGCCGCGGCCCGGGTTTCGAGGTCCCCATCGGTCACGCGGCCAGCACGATCGGCAAGCGCGTCCCAGCTAGCGCCAGCCCAGCCGGGATTCTGACCAATCACGATCACATCGCGCAGGACCGGAAACGTTTCGTCCACTATCCGGCCATCTTGCTGCGGCAGATCCACGACCTCACGGACCATGGCCAAGTAGTCAACAGGGCCGGACCGATCATGGGTAATCAAGAAGGCGCTGTCTGACAAGTTTAACACGTGGTTCAGATCGCGGCTTCGAAACCGGGTGTTAACGGGAACCAGGACGGCGCCGATCTTCTGGGCTGCGAATGCGATGAAAATCCATTCGGGCTGATTGTTGAGCCAGAGCGCGACATGATCTCCGGGACGCACACCGGCCGCAATCAAACGCCGCGCCGCGTCGTCGATGTGGCTGGCAAGCTCGAGGAACGTATAGCGTTGACTCTCGAACACCAACGCCTCAGCCGAAGGACGCCGTGTCGCCATATCGTCTGCAAGGTCACCAAAGCGACGTTTCGGATACCACTCCATGCCGGGTCACTCCTGTCGTCACCGGTTCCGACGCTAACACGAATACGCCGCTAGCTGAAAGAACAGCCAAAAAGCAATCATCGCCATATACCGATATCAGGCAAAGACCGGAACCGGCCATGCGGATAAACATTCTGGTCATATTACCGGATCCGGGTCTGTCCGGGATTGGATGTGTAGATGACGGTGTAGGGCCCGACGGCCCCGGATACGATTCGGAAATCTTGTCCCGTCGATCCAATCGTTACCGCAGAACGACCGCGTCAACACGTCACGGCACAGTTGTCCGAATACTTTTCCGGCGATTACCGACACAAGCGGACCCGGCCGACCTCACATTCACAGGCCCTTCGCAAGATGCCGAATTCGGCACTCCACAAAAGTGCCTCGAACTTTCTCCGTGTGTCCGGCCGAAAACGGGCTTGCGATCTCACACCACCGCGGCTCGACAAAAACAGGCCCCTCGACCGTTGACATTGCCACCTTGCCGATTTAATTCGCGCGGTCTCAAGGAGATGTGCATGCGGGTCTGGCTTCGAACCAATCAAGGTGTATCAGCCTGTCTGACGGCAGGCGTCGCGCTCTTGGCACTCTATATCCTGACCAGTGACTGGACCTTCCAACGCTTGCGTGACGGGTTCCATCTCGGATCCTTCACCTTGCTGGCGACGGGAGCGATGGGACTCTGCTGTCTTTCTATGATGCTTGATCGCCGACGGAGCGTGACCGAACCGGAAATGGCTGATGTCACCTGGATCGACTGGCTCCTGGCCGTCGCGATGATGGCGATCTGCCTCGGTTATTTCCATCTGGCCTGGGAAATCGACTTTCTGCTGGTCACACCGTTCGTGATGGCAGCAGCGGTATTTCTGCTGGGCGTACGTCCGTTCTGGGCAGCGGGTCTGGCCGGCCTGGTGACGACAGGCATCGTCTATGGCCTCTTTCGTCTGATCGGCATCCGGTTGCCGAGCAATCTCGTGCCATTCTAGGGGCGCCGCAATGGTCAACGTCGACGCGCTTTACGAAGCGATCGCCCTTGTCTTCACCTTCAACACGATGATGTGGCTGGCAATCGGCGTCACGATCGGCGTCGGGGTCGGCGCCATGCCGGGGCTGACAGCGACGACGGGCGTCGCGCTGATGCTTCCGCTCACATTCACCATGGATCAGGCTGCCGCTCTCGGACTTCTTATCGGGCTCTACAAGGGGGCAATTTACGGCGGTTCGATCTCCGCCATTTCCTTTGCAACCCCCGGCACATCGGAGGCGGCGGCAACTGTTTTCGACGGGCACAAGTTGATGCGACGCGGCAAGGGTCGGAAAGCCCTGTTGATCGCGCTCTATGCTTCGGTTACCGCGGATCTGCTGAGCGACCTGTTGACCGTGCTGATCGCGCCTCTACTGGCCCTCGTCGCCCTGCAGTTCGGCCCCTCGGAACGCTTCTGGCTGATGGCGCTGGCGGTCTGCCTGCTCGGCGCACTTTCCGGCACTCATCTCGCCAAGGGTATGCTGAGTGCCGCGATCGGCCTCTTTATCGGCACCATAGGAGCGGATCCCATCAGTTCCGTTACCCGCAACACCTTCGGGCAGTGGTGGCTCGCCGACGGGATCCATCTGATCCCTCTGGTCGTCGGCATCTTCGCCATGGGCACAATGATCGAGCGGGCGGTGGAATTGATAAAGGCGAACACCCGGATGCGCGCATTCGGCAGTTCGGTTCGTGACCTTCTCGCTGTCGGCGGCGAGGGCCTCAGCTTTCGGGAATATCTCTCCTGCTGGAAGGAAATGGCAATCGGCCTCGGGGTCGGCAGCTTCGTCGGCATGCTGCCGGGGCTCGGTTCAACCGTCGGCGCCTTCCTCTCCTACGGCATCGCCAAACAGATCTCGCCCGAGAAGAAGATTGGTACGGGGCGGATCGAGGGCGTCGCCGCGGCGGAAGCTGGCAACAACGCAACCGTAGGCCCGACTCTGGTTCCACTGCTTGCCTTCGGTATTCCGGGCAGCGCCGTCGCCGCCCTGATCGGCGCGGCGCTGATGCTGCAGGGTGCGACGCCAGGACCCAGAATGTTCGAACTATTCCCGACGCTGATCTACGCCCTGTTCATCATCTTGTTGATCGGGAACATCTTCAATCTCGGCATCGGGCGGATCTTCGCCTTCGTTTACGCTAAGCTCGGAGAATTGCCGGCACCATTGCTGGTGCCAATCGTCATGTTGATGGCAGTGATCGGAGCCTACTCCTACCAGAACAACGCCTACGACGTTCTGGTCATGGTCTGCTTCGGTTTTCTGGGTTTCTTCATGCGCCGGTTCAAGGTCCCGGAAGCACCGCTGATCATCACATTTCTGCTGGCTCCGCAGGCTGAGGAAAACTTGCGTCGAGGCCTGCTGATCAATGAAGGTGACTGGTGGATCACTCTTTTCAACAGCCCGCTCGCGATCGCTCTGGCGGTGGCGGCGGTGGCGATGACAATCATCGCGAGCCGTGTCAGAATCAACGAGAGAATGCAGGAAATCGCGGCCGGCGAGCCCGACGACACGCCGCCGAATGACAACAGGACGTGACGTTCAACAATGGGAGAAACGACATCATGAGAGTATTGAAAACCACGGGCCTGCTTGCGGCAGGAACGCTTGCCCTCGGCATCGCCTGGAGCGGCCCGGCAGCGATAACCGCAGCGGCCGACTATCCGAATCAGGTGGTCAACGCCATCGTGCCGTTTGGCGCCGGCGGCGGTACCGACCGTTGGGCCCGCGTCATGAGCTCCGTCGGCTTTGACGTTTTCGGCCACGGCATGCGGGTGCAGAACCGCGGCGGAGCAGCCGGAACCATTGGCTGGAAATATATGTTGAACAAGGGGCCCGATGGCCATTCACTGCTTATGGCGAGCCCCACCCCGGTTCTGGCCGCGCTTCTGGAGCAAAACCCGCCCTTCGATCCGGCGGATGTCAAGATCGCGGCCTATTACTCGATCATGAAGCCAACCCTGATGGCGCCCGAAGGCAAGCCGTATTCGACCTGGGACGGTCTCGTCGCAGAACTGAAGAACGGGGGCCGGAAGATCACGATCGGCGGCACCATCACCCAGACGCTCGGCCCAGCCAGCATGTTGGCACAGCTCGGCCTTGTCGATCGAGTCACTCTGGTGACCTACTCCGGCACCGGCAAGGCGGTGAACGACTTCCTCGGCGGTCACATCGATATGGTGACGGTAACGACCTCAACGGCGTTGAGCCTACTGGGCCGGGCGGTTCCGGTTGCCAATGCCTCCGACCTAGACTATCCGAAGAAAGCAGCGAAGGAACTGGGCCAGGTTCCGAACGCCGCCAGCCTCGGGCTCAAGCCCTACAACCCGCCCCGCTTTATCGCCATGCACGGAGACACACCTGACGACCAGCTTGCGTCGATGAGCACCCTGCTCGGTGAGTTGCTCGGCACCAAATCGGTGAAGCGGCTGATCGGCAAGCTTGGCGAGGAGATCACCTACTTGCCACATGACGCGGCCAGCAAGGCCTATACCAAGGTGCTTGAAAGCGCCAAGGCCAATCTTGGCCTCTTCAAGTAACCGATCATTCAGTTTTGGCCGGTGCGGCGCGCCGGCCAGAGCGACTTCCGGATGCTTGATGCCCGGATTCAGGCCGCGGCGTCCGGCCTCATGCTCGTACTTTATTGGTTCTTCTGTGTGCTGGCGGCCGCGCGGACCGTCTTTGGAACCGGTTCCGGAGCCGCATGCCAGCATCCCGCTGCGTTGTTGGCGGCAGCGCAGGACTCAACGGCCTGAGGACATGACACGATGAACGCGCAAAGGACATTGCGTTTCGTGACACTCGGACCGTCGGGCACGAACCATGAAATGGTCACGCGCAGATATCTGAATTTCCACGGACTGGAGCGGGCCGACATCATCCTGATCAACGATTTCTTCGAGGGTCTTGAGATGATCCATGATGGCCGAGCCGATCATATGCTGCAGGTCGCGGTGCATCCCGACTGCGCCGATGTGGTTGCCAAGGCCCATTTCGACTACGGCATTCACATCATCGACACGTTTATTTCTCCGAGCAAGGACCTCGGCATTCTGACGCGTGTGGATGTCGAAACTCCCCGCAGACTGGCGCTGCAGCCCGCAACCCAAGGCTATGCGGACATTTCGAGGTGGCCGGAAAAAGTTCCGGTGAGTTCCATCATGCGCATTGCCGAAGGACTGATCGACGGGACATATGAGAGCGGTCTGACGACCCTCGAATTTGCCGACAAGTATCCCGGCCGTTTTCGAATCGATGCCAGGATCGGCACCGTCGACGACCCCTGGATCGTCTTCGGAACCATCAGGATCGCACACGGAACCCTCATTGCCTGGCCCGACAGCCCCGGTGCGAGAGCGATCCGCCGCATCGCCTAGATGGACGCAACTCGGGATGCCGAAGCGCCAAGTCCCAAAGGCTCCAGCGAATTTCAGGTAAAGCCGGAGCGCTTGCGGCCCAAGCCGCGCTGGCAGCAACACCCCATGACTGACGAGGGCCTGCTGGATCACCTGCAGGCAAAGACTGTTCCGGCATGTTGCCATGCCCGGAAAGCCTGGTGACCCCTACGGGACTCGAACCCGTGTTTACGGCGTGAGAGGCCGTTGTCCTGGACCGCTAGACGAAGGGGCCGAAGCAGCACAATCCCATTGTTAGACCCCTGTTTCAGATATTTCAAGTCCGGGCACGATATTCACCCCGTTGGTCCGACGCGTATCCTTCTATTGTCTTGCCAATCCTTTGCGCTCCGGTACCGGGTCGTTCAACTGTCACCGCAATCGGGCCGCAAGACCAGATTACCACGCCCCGGCGGTCTCACAATTTCAAGCGGTGGTGTCACGAGAAGATGGGCGTCAGCATGCTTTCGATTCGGGCGATTCGCTCGCTCGTATCGGTCTGACGGTCGCTCAGGATTTCCAGAAGGTGGGACAGACCGGTATTCAAGATCCCGTATGGCTTTCCAGAGAAATCAGGAAACGCCAATCAGGATGGCTGTTGTAATCTAGGGTTCTGGCGCAACAAGCGCAGAATCAGGCGTTGAGAACCTCCAGCAGAAACAGTCGCACATGTTTCACCCGTCCAGAAACCTCGGAAATCGCCACAACGAGGCGTTTCCGCAGGGCATTTGCGTTCGATCCGCCCAGACTTTCAGCTCAATGTGAAACCGTCTTAGCAAATCTGCTGCCATGGTGTACCATTCGCGAGAATGAAATCTGGAGGATCTGTCGATGAAATTTGGCCTGCGATACGCAAACACTGGGCGCAATGTCTGGCCCGACAATGCCGTCGCTCTCGCACAAGCGGCAGAAGAGGCGGGATTTTCAAGTATCTGGACCGTCGACCATGTGGTGGTACCGCAAGACTACAAGTCTGCCTATCCCTACGACCCCTCAGGGCGCATGGGTGACGGACGTGAAGACCTCCAGCTTCCCGATCCGCTGATCTACATGGCCTTCATTGCGTCGGTAACCCGGACGATCCGGCTCGCCACCGGTATCCTGATCGTGCCGCAACGCAACCCGGTCGTGACCGCAAAGCAGATCGCGACACTTGATGCGCTGTCCGGCGGCCGCATTGATCTCGGGATCGGGGTTGGTTGGCTCGAAGAAGAATTCACGGCCATCGGCGCGCCCTTCAACGACCGCGGCAAGCGCACCGACGAATCAATCGCGGCAATGCGGGCGATGTGGTCGCAGGATGTTGCCGAATATCACGGAAATCTCATCGACTTTGGTCCGCTTTATTGTCGGCCGCAACCGATCAATGGCACCGTGCCGATCATCGTCGGCGGTCATTCGAAAGCAGCTGCAAAACGCGCCGGACGCCTTGGCGACGGTTTCTTCCCGGCGCGAGGTGCCTCGCAGGAGCTATTCGATCTCATGCGCGAGAGCGCGCTCGCGAACGGCCGTGACCCGAACGACATCGAGATCATTGCCTCAGTACCCCAAAACCTCGACGACATCCCGGAACTCGCCAAAATCGGTGTCAGCCGGATCTTGATTCCGTCAAGCCCGATGGGCGGCACCAGCACCTTTGCCAGCAAGCCCGAAGAAGTTCTCGCCCTTGCAGACATCATCGCAAAATACACCGATGTCTGACCTCCGGAAATAAGCAGCAAAGCGATGTACAGCCCGGGCAGGATGTCAGCGGGCCACCCGCTCTGATCATCCAGACCCGGCACGGGATGGTGGCAGACCCATGACGATGTTTGAACGAATTGCCGTCACCGGTGGCAGCGGACTACTCGGAACACAGGTCATTCAACGCCTCGCCGGGACTGCGAGGCTGACCAACATCGATCGTAACGCTCCCAGGATCGCCCATTCGGGTGATTACCAGCAGGCATCAATCACCGATTACGATGCCATGAAGGCGATTTTGCAAGGGCATGATGCGTTGATCCATCTGGCCGCGATACCAAATCCCCGCGAGGCCTCGGCGGAAACGACGTTCCACGCCAATGTACAGGGGGCGTGGTGTGTCATGCAAGCAGCCGAAGACGCCGGAGTCCGACGAGTCGTGGTTGCCTCCAGTGATTCGGTCTTCGGTCTGTCCTATAATCCGCCGGACTGGAAGCCGCACTATCTGCCGGTCGACGAAGCCCATCCAGTGCGACCTCGCGAAGTCTATTCGCTTTCAAAGAAAGTGACGGAAACGATCGCCGCGAGTTTTGCCGTCCGCGGCCAACTGGAAGTCCTTGCCGTACGGCCGAGCCACATCATCTTCCCGCGCGGCTATGGTGAACTTGAGACCCGGGCCGCAGATCTTCAAAATTACCATTTCTGGGCCTGGATTGCGCCGGAAGATGCCGCACAGGTCTTCGACCGCGCAATCAACATGTCCGATTACCGTGGTTTCGATGTGTTCACGGCCGCGGCGATCGAAGGGCTCAACACCCGTCCGACCCTGGATATGGCGACAGAACGCTGGGGAACCGGCATCCCGTTGCAGCGGCCGGAGACTTATGACCGTCTGCCGACCGCCTCGGTGCTGGACACCACGAAAGCACGCGAGATCCTTGGCTACACCCCGGCCGTAGACCGGGGCGCGCTGGTCAAACGGGCTGCCGAATGGTTACAAACGGAACATCGGGAGGTTGGTGAAGCGTGGTGACCCCTACGGGATTCGAACCCGCGTTGCCGGCTTGAAAGGCCGAAGTCCTAACCACTAGACGAAGGGGTCACGATGCCCATTCGGGCAAGCTTGCACTGCGTAACCGACCGGTCGGATAAAAGCAAGTCCCGAGAATCTTGCGCAACCGTGATGCCTGGCTGATGCCAGACCCGGCGAACGGCATCTGTTGTAATTCGGTAACATGGCAGCGTGACCGCTAAGGATTGTCTGAACAAGTCGGTTTTGGCACATTGGTTTCTTGGTGACGGAGTGGAATGCGAGCCTTGGAGCAAGCGACGTTTGCGGAGCTGGAGCACGACCTGAAGAAGCGTCGGACGCGGCGCGAGGTCTTTCTCGAGACGATGGACGGGCTGGTTCCCTGGGAGCGACTGGAGGCGCGCATCGAGCCGTTCTACCCGAAGGCCGGGCGCGGCCGGCGGCCTTATCCGCTGGGCGTGAGGCTGCGGGTGCACTGCGTGCAGCTGTTCTACAATCTGAGCGACCCTGGGATGGAGGACCTGCTCTACGAGGTGAAGTCGGTACGGCGGTTTGTGGGGCTGCGCCTCTCGGGTGCGCTGCCTGACGAGACGACGGTTCTGCATTTCCGCCACTTGCTGGAGACGCACGGTCTGGGTGAGACGCTGTTCGAGGAGATCAACGCACATCTGGCCTCTCTCGGACACCGTTTGAGCAAGGGGACGATCGTGGACGCGAGTCTCATTGCCGCGCCGTCGTCGACGAAGAACCGCAAGGGCGAGCGGGACCCGGAGATGCATCAGACGAAGAAGGGCAATCAGTGGCATTTCGGGATGAAGGCGCACATCGGGGTGGATGCGCAGTCGGGCTTGACGCACAGCGTGGAGACGACGCCGGCGAATGTCTCGGATGTGGCGACCGCACACGCGCTGTTGCACGGGGGCGAGGAGCAGGTGTGGGGTGACGCGGGCTATCAGGGGGTGGACAAGCGCGCGGAGAACCGGGACACGGACGTGGACTGGGAGGTGGCGCTGAAGCCCGGCAAGCGCCGGGGGCTGGACAAGGCGGGCCCGGAGGCGGCGGCGGAGAGGCGCAAGGCGTCGGTTCGGGCCAAGGTGGAACATCCGTTCCTGTATGTGAAGCGCCACTTCGGCTACGCGAAGGTGCGCTATCGGGGGCTGGCGAAGACCACGCAACGCATCGCCGTGCTGCTCGGGTTCACCAATCTGCTCATCGCGGGGCGCGACGCCACCGCCTGACGTGGGGGGAGTCCGTCCGCAACCGCCGCAAGGCGGCGGGGACAGTCGACTCGGGCATCAAAATCTCCATTTCCTGGCACGAGAACACGTCCCCGATGGGCTCTAGCGTTTCATCCACGGGCCACGCCACCCGTATACCCGGAAAAACGGCGTTGTTCAGACTTTCCCTAAAGCGCTTTCAGCCGTCATGAAATTTTCCGACAACTCAGGCAGCGGTTCGTGCCGAGGGCAGTCAGACAGGGATGTCGAACGATTCCGTCCGCCAGACCCGGCCAATCGGAGACGCTTTATGGTGCATCCACAACAGGATGCCGATGCCTTGCAGGATCTTGCGTTCAATCATCTGTCGTGATCAAGGGCTGGTCGGGCGCGGAAATGTCTTCGACGAGCCAGACCCGGAGGCCTCGCCGGAAACGCTGTCTCGGGTTTTCATTCGCTTGATCCGCATGTCTGCCAACATAATGGAAACTCCGGAAGCGCGCTCGCAGTCAGGCAATTTCTGCATTCCCGATAATCCGTCAGAAACTCCCGGCGGGCGCGACAGACACGCAATTCCGGCCCAATTCGGCGTGTCCGGCCAGCATCTCCCGTTTGTCTTCAATCCGCGACGGCAACATCATCGATATACAAACGGACATCGCGGCGCCCTTGCCAATCATCCGGGCGCAAACGCCCAGCCAAGTGAAAACAGCGCCCGCCATGATTCAGGAGGGTTGGCCCGAGATCACTCTCCATGGCCCGGAACGCGATTCCCCTCACCCGTCCGCCATCGACACCGGAGAAAATACAGTTGACGTGATTGACACCGGCCATCTGCGCTTTCGAGACATGCACCGACGAAACCGCGAATCGCGGCTCGGGATTACCGCTGCCAAACGGTCCAAGCCGGGACAAGGTTTCGACCAGATCACGGCGCACGCCACCAGGGGCCAGCATTCCATCAACACCAATGCTCGGAACCAGTGGTCCGTGATCGGCTTCACTGGCAAAACGGTCCGCTAGGAATTCCCTGAACTTCCCCACCTGATGCCGTTCAATCGTGAAACCGGCGGCCATCGCATGACCGCCCCCGGCGACGAGCAGATCCGATTGGCAGGCTGCGATGATCGCGGCGCCAATCGCCAATCCCGGCACCGATCGGCCGGATCCCTTCCCGATCGCGCCATTCAGCGTGATCACGCAAGCTGGCCGGTTGAAGCGCTCCCGCAGACGCCCCGCGACGATCCCGATGACGCCGGGATGCCAGCCATCACCCGAAACGACCACGACCGGCGCATCGTCCATGGCGTCCTCCGCCGCACGCATCGCCGCGTCCATAACACCGGCTTCGATCGCCTTGCGCTGGCCATTGTAGCGGTCGAGTTCACCGGCGATACGCCGGGCTTCATCCATATCCTCCGTGATCAGCAGCCGGGCGCCGAGATCAGCCTTGCCGACCCGGCCCGCCGCATTGACCCGAGGACCGAGTATGAAGCCGAGATGATAGCTGTCTGGCCGCTGATCGAGCTTGACAAGCTCGCCGAGCGCCCTAAGGCCGGCGTTCCGCCGACCACCCAGGGCCTTCAAGCCCTGGGTGACCAATGCCCGGTTAAGGCCTGCAAGCGGCACGACATCGCACACGGTGCCGAGCGCAACCAGATCGAGCCAATTCATCAGTGCCGGCTCCTGCCGTTCCCGATACCAACCGAGCTCGCGCAAGCGGCGATTGAGCGCAATAACCAGCAGATAGGTAACGCCGACAGCGGCAAGACTGCCGAACGGACCGGATTCATCCAGCCGGTTCGGGTTGATCACCGCAACCGCCGGCGGCAACTGCGGTTCCGCCATGTGATGATCGACAACAATCACATCAAGACCGCTGTCAGCCGCTTGCCCGAGAACCTCGATCGCCGCGATGCCGCAATCCAGAGTCACCACGACACCCGCCCCGCGCTCCCTGAGACTGGTCAGGGCGACGATGTTCGGACCGTAACCTTCCTTGATTCGGTCCGGCACATGCAGAAGGGTTTGCGCCCCGGCCGCGTTCAAAAACCGGCTCAGCAGCGCCGCCGATGTTGCACCGTCGACATCGAAATCGGCCAGCAAACCAATGGTCTCGCCATCCCGGATCGCTCGCACCAGACGCTCGACGCCCAAGTCCATGTCTTTCAGGATGCCGGGATCCTGCAAGATGTCCCTGAGCTTGGGATCGAGAAAACGCCCAACAGAATCGAGCGGGACACCCCGCGCGGCGAGCACTCTCGATACGATATCAGGGAGGCCGTGTCGCTGCGCGATTGCCAAGGCCTGACGCTCGGTTTCCGGCGTATCTGATCCTCTCCTGCGCCACCGCCGGGCCGTAACCGAACAATCGACGCCGAGGATGTCCGGCATCAGGTCTGTTCTCCGATCCGGGCCTGACAGGCCCGCGTCTCCAATCGTGATGCGCCTCGATCCATCGGACCGTACCGGTCTTGGAGCGCATGATGACAGAATGCGTCCTCGCGCCGCCAGTGAAACGCTGCACACCGCGAACCATGGTACCATTGGTTACGCCGGTCGCAGCAAACATCACATCGCCCTTCGCCATATCGAGAAGATCGTATTTTCGGTTCAGATCCTCGATCCCGAGATTCCTAGCGCGCCCCGCCTCATCATCGTTCCGGAATAACAGGCGCCCCTGCATCTGTCCGCCAATGCAACGCAACGCCGCGGCAGCGAGTACGCCTTCCGGTGCACCACCCGATCCCATATAGATATCGACATTGCTCCCCGGCTCCGAGGTCGCGATGACACCGGATACATCGCCGTCCGAAATCAGCTGGATTCTTGCGCCAGCCTCCCGGACACCGGCAATCAATGCGGCATGGCGGGGCCGGTCGAGAATGCAGACGACCAGGTCCGATACCGCCTTGTTGCCAACCTTTGCCAAGTCCGCAAGGTTCTCCGCGACCGGACGGTCGAGGTCGACAATGCCTTCAGGCAAGCCGCCACCAACAGCGATCTTGTCCATATATACGTCCGGCGCGTTGAGAAACCCGCCATGCGATGCCATGGCGATCACCGCAAGCGCATTCTGGCCCCCCTTGGCCGTCAGGGTCGTTCCTTCAAGCGGATCAAGAGCGATGTCGATCTTCGGGCCTCCGGTGCCGACCTTCTCACCAATAAACAGCATCGGCGCCTCGTCACGCTCACCCTCGCCGATGACAACAGTCCCGTCGATCTCGAGCACATTCAAGGCCCGCCGCATCGCGTCGACGGCGGCCTGGTCAGCCGCCTTCTCATCGCCGCGGCCCATGAGCCGTGATGCCGCGATCGCCGCCGCCTCGGTAACCCGGACGGCCTCCAGAGCGAGATTCCGGTCCAGGGTCAAAGCTTCGCCAGTTACGTCGTCCCCCATCCTTCCATGCCCTCTTTGCAGATTCTTGTCTGTCATCCGGTGACCGGAACGGTCGCCATATCCTCAGATCGCCTCGATGCGGATCAACCGAGGATCCTCGGTCACCACATCAAGCGCTCCGATTCTGGCAATCGAACGCTGAATTGATGCCTCATCGGTCTCATGCGTCGTCAACACCACCGGCACCACATCCTCCGGCGCCCGACCCCGCTGGATCATGGCTTCGACCGAGACCTTTTCATCGCGGAAGACCGCGGTCAGGTCGGCCAGCACACCCGGCCGGTCATAAACCGTCAGGCGCAAATAGTAGGATCCAACCAAGTCATCAAGACTGGCCGGGCGGGCCGGGGTCAAGGCGGCTGTCGGAATCCCAAAAACCGGAACCCGGCGCCCGGCGGCAATGTCGACAAGATCGGCAATAACCGCCGAAGCCGTCGGGCCGGCGCCAGCGCCGCGGCCATAGGACAAGGTCGAACCGACTGCATGACCATCGACCGCCACTGCGTTGAAGACACCGTCAACCTGCGCGATCGGGGCCGACGCGGGAACCATACATGGTCGAACCCGCTGCTGGAGGCCATCGCAGCTGCATTCGGCAATCCCGAGGAGCTTGATACGATAGCCGAGTTCCTCGGCGAATTCGAGATCGATCGGCGATACATACCGGATACCTTCAGTATGGACGGACTCGAAGTCGATTTCGCCGCCAAATGCGATTGCCGCAAGAATCGCGAGCTTGTGAGCCGCGTCAATGCCGTCAATGTCAAAGGCCGGATCGGCTTCCGCATAGCCGAGGTTCTGGGCTTCGGCAAGGACATCGGGAAATGAACGTCCGGTCTCGCGCATCACTGTCAGGATGTAGTTACAGGTTCCATTCAGGATGCCATAAACTCGTTCGATCGCGTTGGCAGACAACCCTTCACGTATGGTCTTGACGATCGGAATTCCACCGGCAACGGCGGCCTCGAACGCCAGGGGCACGCCGTGCTGTTCCGCGATGTTGGCAAGGGAGTGGCCGTGATGGGCAATCAAGGCCTTGTTCGCAGTAACAACCGGTTTGCCGGCCGCCAGAGATCTTTCGACCAGATCCCGCGCAACGCCCTCGGCGCCCCCGATCAGCTCGACGACAATATCAACATCGTCGCGGCCGGCCATGCCCCGGGAATCGTCGCACCAATCGATGCCCGTGAGATCGAGACCGCGGTCACGCGCCCGGTCACGGGCCGAGACGGCCACCACTTCGATGAGGCGGCCAGAGCGAGAAGTCAATCTGTCGTCATTGCCACGCAACATCCTGACGGTCTCCGCACCGACCGTCCCGAGACCTGCGACGGCAACCCTGACAGCACTGGTCATGATGATTTTCTTTCCGGAAACAATAGAGACAAGCGTCGGACGGTTCGGATAACCGATTGATCCGGGATTTGCCAGACGAAACGGAACAATTACGTGGTCATGAGGCTTCGAGAAACACTTCAACCCGGCGATTGCCGGCCTCACCCGACGGCATGGCTTCCGAGTGGAGCGGTTGCGTGTCGCCCACGGCGGCGACGACAATACGTTCGACCGGCACACCTTGAGCTCGAAATGCCGCTGCAACTGTATTGGCCCGATTCACTGACGTCAGAAAATTGACCATCACGTGCTCCGCCGGGTCGAGTTCTCGGGTCCGCATCGAAGAATGTGCTACGATCCGGACAAGAACGTCATACTCCCGGGCGCGGCGCGCGAGGTCCGCGACCTTGCGCCAGCCATCGGAAGACAGGTCTGCCATCCCGTGGCCGAATCGAATGACGGCGGCGGCGGATGCAGCGGCGGGTATGTCAAACCGCAACGGTGCAGCCAGGCGTCCCGTCTCAGGTCCGGCTGTCGTCCGCGGCTGCAGCCCTAGTGCAGGTCTCAGATCAAATCTTGGCGGTCCGGCCGCCACCAGCGGGAGCCGGCCAGCCTCGATCGCGCCTTTTTCAACCGTAGCGTCGCCTTCGGTCGTCGCAGCCGCTCCAGGCGCGAGGTTGAACCGAAATCGTACCGGCTGTTCCGACGGAACTTCGGCCGTTATAACGGGCGCAGATGCGGAAATGTCCGCGGGAGCCGTCTCACCAGACATCGCCGTGATTTCTCCGGTGCCCACCCTTGGGGTTCCAGCAGTCTCGATCGGCGCCAGCGGACGTGCCGGCCGGTGGCCGTCGCCGGCCTGTCTCGCGCTGGTGCCGGTGGATCCAGGCGCCGGCACGTTCGGCCACAAGCTGGTCTGGCCACCTCCGGCTGCCCCCGACCGTTCCGCTTTCACGCGATCGGCCATCTCGGCAGCTGTCATCGCTTCGGGCTCTGTGGCGGTCTTGCCAGGGGACCAGACACGGACGGCATCCGCCGCAGCATCGGATTTTCTGGTCAGATAGTCGAGACCGGGCAAGGAGGAACAGCCTGCCAGGACAAACACGAGCACAGGCGCAGCGATCCCGGAAACGCCGGACCGCCGGGACCGATCGACACGCGTTGCAACCTGGTGCGTCAGGGACATGACTCTCACCCGGAATTCTTTAATCAGGCGGATTCGATTATCACAAACACCGCGAAAAACATAGCATTGTTATACATCCGCCAGTTCGCAACCGCGGCGAAGCGCGCATATCTCTTCGCAGGCGCAAAACAATCTTTCCCTCGGACCACGGGCCGGTTAAAACCCGTAACAGTCGCGCCTTCCGGCGTTCGGATAATTGTTGGGAGTCTCGCAATGGCCCGGACCGATACAAACGCGGATGCGATTGACATGTCGGACACCATCAAGTCGATCGCTGAACGGAGTCAGAAACTGGTCAAGGATTTCGTCGAGCGGCAACAGGACAGCCCGGCCCCTGCAGCCACCGACCCGTTCAATCTGTCCGGCGCCTTCATGGAGATGGCAACCCGGCTGATGGCGGACCCGGCGAAACTTGCCGAGGCCCAGATGGCACTCTGGCAGGACTACACCCGGCTCTGGCAATCGACAACAGCCCGGATGTTCGGCAATCACGGCGAGGCTGTCGCGGAACCGGCTTCCGACGACCGCCGGTTCAAGGATTCGGCATGGACCGAGAACCTAGTGTTCGACCATATCAAGCAAAGTTATCTGGTCACCTCGCGCTGGCTTCAGAAGACCGTGCACGATGTCGACGGGCTCGACCGCAAGACCGCGCAGAAAATCGATTTTTTCACCCGTCAGTATGTCGACGCAATGGCACCGAATAATTTTCTGATGACGAATCCGGAAGTTCTGCGCGCGACCGTTGATTCGAAGGGCGAAAATCTGGTCAAGGGTCTGGAAAACCTGCTCGAAGACCTCGAACGCGGTGACGGACAGCTGGCCATCAAGATGACCGACACGGATGCCTTCGAAGTCGGTGGCAACATTGCGACAACGCCTGGGAAAATAGTGTTTCAGAACGAGCTGATGCAGTTGATTCAGTACAGCCCGGCAACGGAAACGGTCTACCGCCGGCCGTTGCTGATCGTGCCGCCCTGGATCAACAAGTACTACATTCTCGATCTGCGCGAGAAGAATTCGTTCATCAGATGGGCAGTCTCGCAAGGCATCACTGTGTTTGTCGTTTCCTGGGTCAATCCGGACGGTGAACTGGCCCTCAAATCCTTTGCCGATTACATGCGGGAGGGTCCACTTGCGGCGATCGACGCCATCGAAGCGGCAACCGGGGAGCGTTCGGTGAACGCCATCGGCTACTGCATCGGAGGCACTCTGATGGCGACAACGCTGGCCTACATGGCGGCGCAATCGGACAACCGCGTCAAGAGCATCACCTTCTTCACGACGATGATCGACTTCGAGGAGGCCGGCGATCTGGGGGTCTTCGTTGATGATGAACAGCTGACGGCACTTGAGGAACGGATGTCACGCGACGGGTATCTCGACGGGTCCGCGATGGCGTCGGCGTTCAACATGATGCGAGCGAATGACCTGATATGGTCGTTCGTGGTCAACAACTATCTGCTCGGCAAGGCTCCCTTCCCGTTCGATCTGCTGTACTGGAACTCCGATTCGACTCGCATGCCAGCGGAAATGCACAGGTACTACATGCGCAAGATGTATCAGGACAACCTTCTGATCGAACCGGGCGGAATTGAAATCGCCGGTGTTCCGATAGATTTGCGCCGCATCACACAACCGGCTTTCATCTTGGCGACCCAGGAAGATCATATTGCCCCCTGGCAATCGACCTATCGCGCGACGCAGATCTATGGTGGCCCGATCCGGTTCTGCCTCGCCGGTTCCGGGCACATTGCCGGTGTCATCAACCCGCCGAGCGACCCGCCGAAATACGGTTATCACAAAAATCTCAAGAAACCCAAGAGTCCGGCGGCGTGGCTGGACGGTGCCGACTGGCAGGACGGATCCTGGTGGCCGTACTGGAAACGCTGGCTGGCCCGGCATGGCGGCGGCAAGGTTCCGGCCCGCATTCCGGGCGACGGTTCCCTCGCGGTTATCGAAGATGCACCCGGTTCCTACGTAAAATCCTGAATTCGGTGCCCTCGCCGCGGTACAGATATCGGGGTTCTGCCAGACCCTGTCCAGGTACGGACAAGGTTGCAACCGGGTGTACTCCGTTGCGGCGGTATACACCGAGTGGATGACAAGCCCTAACGACGGATCATCTGTCGGCCACTCGAACAGGCCCGCCAGTTTGCGCTCGCATCGGGCAGCTTCGGCTGGCTATTGGGTAGGGAATATCACCTCTATCTCTACGCCGGACCACACCAGTGGTATCCTCGTCAGCAAGCACGCTTGTCGTGCATTTTGCCGCTGTTTCGACAACACCGGACGTCAAGCGCATGCCGGATCGGGCCGTACTTCCCGGCTTACACGCGTCTCCTATATCGGTGTCGGCGTAAGGCTGCGCTCGTCCTGCACCGATACACAGAAGCATTGAGCCCTCGATGTCTGGAATTTGATATCTTCGTCGGCTTTGATCATGCCGTTCAAGTAACTTTATCGCTGTTTTTGCGTCTTGTTCTCTGCAAAGCCCATGACGACGCAGTACGATGGTGAGCAGGACCGCGTGCTGTAACGCTCAGACTGATCGGCGGCCAACTCCTCCCGATCCTGAGTCCTGATCTACCGTAGGGGAAGTTATTTCAGTGATACCAGCGCATGGTTAAGACAAGACTCGAACTACCCATCGGCATTCAGACGTTCCGCGAGATCCGGGAGGATAACTGCTATTACATTGACAAGACGCCATATTTGTAGAAAATAATCACGGAAGGCAAACACTATTTCCTGTCGCGTCCGCGGCGTTTTGGCAAAAGCCTGCTCCAGGACACGCTGAAAGATCTGTTTCAGGGCTTGGCTATTCACGATAACTGGTTCTGGTCGAACCGTTACCCGATCGTTCGTCTCCACTTCAACTCTGGCAACCAGAACGAACCGGGCAGGCTGCAACTCGCAGTGATCACCCGGATCACTGACCTCGAATAGGTTTTCGGGATTGGTTCAGGCCATGTCGATGCGCCGGGACGCCTAGTGGATTAATCGTTACAGATATATCCGTATTGTGTTCTTCTGATTTGTCGATCAGGGTATTATATACTTGACCGACGATGAATGATGCCCTATACTCAGCATAACGACCCTGAAATAGGGGCTTAATGGCGAAGCACAAGGGACCGGGCAAGGCAGACCGCGACGGTATCAGCCTGATGCAGTTGACCGCCATGTTCCCCGATGAGGCAGCGGCGACGGCATATTTCGAGTCGCTGGTATGGCCCGATGGGCGCTATTGCCCGCACTGCGGTTGCACAGAGACGGTGACGGCCGCCGCGACGGCGAAAATGCCTTACCGCTGCACCGGCTGCCAGAAGCGGTTTTCGGTCAAGATCGGAACGGCGTTGGAGCGGTCGCGCGTGTCGATGCGCCAGTGGGTCTTCGCCATCTATCTCGAAATGACGAGCTTGAAGGGCGTGTCCTCGATGAAGCTGCACCGGGACCTTGAGGTTACGCAGAAGACTGCATGGTTTATGCTCCACCGTATCCGCGAAGCGTGGGGCGGCGTGAAAGAGACCTTCGACGGCCCCGTGGAAGCGGATGAGACCCACATTGGCGGGCGTCGGGCGCACATGTCCAAGGCGAAGCGCCAGGGGCTTGCGGACACGGGCCGGGGCGCGGTTGGCAAGACTGCCATCGCCGGCGTCAAGGACCGCGCCACGAATAAGGTCCGGGCCAAGGTCGTGGCCGACCCCACCGGGACGACGCTTCAAGGCTTTGTGCGCCAGCACACCGCACCGGGCGCTACCGTCTATACGGACGAGGCGACGGCTTATATCGGTCTGGGCCGGGACTTCGAGCATGAAGCGGTCAATCAAGCGCACAGCAACGGGATCGAGAGCGTCTGGGCCATGCTCGAACGCGCCCATAAGGGCGTCTATCACAAACTGTCCGCCAAGCCCCTTGACCGGTATGTTCGGGAGTTTGCCGGGCGCCACAATGTCCGGGAAGCCGACACGCTGGACCACATGGGCGCGGTCGTCATCGGCATGGTCGGGAAGCGGCTCATGTATCGGCAGCTTATCGCCGATAACGGTCTGCCTTCCGGGGCACGGGCGTGAATACGGAATCTGTTCTGCGAACACGGTGATCTTCGCAATGAAGCCGATGTAGAGCAGACCTTTGCGCGGCGTCTGATCGAGGCGCTGGGGTATTCCGACAAGGCCATCCGGCCCAAAGCCGCCTTCGAAGAACTGGCCGCTGGCGATGTCGGCGCGGTCCAGCAACACCGCCCCGACTTTGCAATGAAGGTTGGCGGGCATATCCGGTGGATATTGGAGGCCAAGGCTCCGACGGAACGGCTGGAGCGGCATTTCAAGCAACCGCATGACTACGCCGCCGCCATCAACAGTGCCTACGCGACAACCGATCCGGTCCGGTTTTCCTGCTGACGACCGGTTTCGACACCGTCCTCTATGAGGTCGGCAAAGAGCAGCCTGTCGCCTCGCTGAACGTCCAGCAATTCGTCGAAGGCAACCCGGACTATCGCGCGCTCTTGGAGAAGCTACGCCCTTCGGCGTTCGGCAAACCTGCGCCGAAGGGCCAAGAGACCATCCGCCTGTCGAAGCCGACACTTGCCGAGGTGACTTCGGTGTTCGCCCGGTGTCACCAGCAAATCCACCAGTCGGACACGATCAGCCCGGCGAAGGGCTTCGAGGAATTCGTGAAGCTCATCACGCTCAAGCTGCTTTCGGACAAGGCGGTTCGAGACGCCTATCCAGGGCTTGTCTTCGAGCGGTCGTTTGAGCACCCAGCGGATGACGTTGAATTCTCCCTGCGATGGATCGCGTCGCAGGAACGGCATATCGATCCTGTTTCAGCGCTTCATGGGCGAAGTGGAACCGCAGATCGCCATGCAGGTGCGAAAGCGTTTTTTCGATGAGGGAGACCGGGTCAACCTTAAACCCGAGACTATCCGGGGAGTCGTGAAGCGCCTCGAAAGACTTTCCCTGTTCGGGATCGACGCCGATCTCAACGGGCGACGGTTCGAGGACTTCTTGAGCGCGACCATGCGCGGCAAGGACTTAGGGCAATATGTCACGCCGCGCCCTGTGGTGAAGCTCGGCGTTGGCCTTGGCGACCTCAAGGCCGGCGACACGGTGCTGGACGGCTGCTGTGGAACTGGAGGCTTCCTGATCGATGCCATCGCCGCTATGTGGGCAAAGGTGAACCGCAACGACTCCCTGTCTGCGAGCGCCAAGCATGACCGGAAGAAGGCGATAGCCGACGAGAAAATCTACGGGATCGACTTCGCCAAGGGTCCGAACCTTGCCAAGATCGCGCGGCTCAACATGTATCTGCACGGCGATGGCGGGAGCCGGATATTTAATATCGACGGCTTGGACTTGGAAGCGGCAGAGGATGCCAACGACAGCACGGAAGAGCCAGTCGAGAAGGCGCAGGTTCGAGGTCTGGATCTGTCCGGCAAATTCGATGTCGTTCTGACCAATCCACCCTTCTCGAAGAAGTATGAGCGCGCGAATGAGGGCGACGCGCGAATTCTCGATCAGTATGTGACGGCCGGCGGCAAGGCTGGAGTCTTTGCCAAGCTGATGTTCTTCGAGATGTATCACCACTATCTGAAGCCCGGCGGCCGACCCATCTCAGTGATCGACGACGGGTTTCTGTCGGGCGGGGGTATCGACAATTCCGGGAACACCTTCGGCGGCTATACACGGTGCGAGCGGTGATCTCGCTCCCCGGTGATGCCTTTCAGCGATCTGAAGCAAGGGTCAAGACCTCATTCATCGTGCTGGAACAGCGGCCGGCAACCGGGAGTGCCGACGATGCGCCTGCAATCTTCATGTATCCCTGCCGCTATGTCGGGATCGACGATCCGAAGCGGCGGCGCTGGATGCCGGGGGATGACGCATTGCGCCAACAGGCAACGGCCGAGGTGGCTTCGGTGGTTGGAGAATACCTCCGCTTCCTCGGTGGCCGAGGGGATAAGGCATATATCGTGCCGACAGATCGTGTAGTGGATCGCCTCGATGTGAAGCATTGCCTGATCGACAGAGATTGGCGGGAAACCGGCCCCCTCGATCCCCTGTCGCATTTCGTCGAACCCAAGGTCTTCGAGGGCGAAGATCTGATCGACTGCCCGTCGCATGAGGCGCCTGTTCAACTTTTCACGGTAAACTATGACGGAACCGCTACGCCAGAGCGCGTTATTCTGCCCAGAACCGACACCGAATATGCAGAGCGTTACCGGGTGCGCGCCGGCGAACTGGTACTCTCCAACATTGCGGCGACCTATGGCAGCGTCGCAGTTGTCCCGCCCGAACTGGCCGGCCTGGTGGTGTCGAAGGAATACACCGTCTTGCGGGCAAAGCCGGGATACGACGCGAAGGTGATTTGGTCGATCCTTCGCTCGCCAGAAATTCGAGCAGACTTTCTGCTGCGGACAACCGGCGCCAACCGCACCCGCGTTCGCTGGTCGGACATTAGCGTGATCCCCTTCCCGTATCCTGATGCCGAAACGGCGGTGACATTCCTGCGACACATGGAAGAAGCCGAGGCTGCACGGACAAGAGCGATGGCGGCGGCCGCTACTGCCGGGCTGACAGAAACCCTGTCTTTAGATCGGGAGGATGCGACCGTGATCCTCGACGCATTCAAGCCGCCACGATGAGGGAATAACCATGACGGCAAAGCCGAGAAAGCAGCCTGAGCCGGAGGTGTTGAACCCTCGCTATGCGGGCGCAACACCGGACATGGTGGCGCTCGCGCTGCTGCGTGCGAAGCCCGATGAACCGAAGCGCGACGACGAGACACCGGCGCATGGTGCTTGACCCTTCTATAGTCGGTCAAGTATATAATCCCCATAATAATGGATATATTTCTAACGATCAACCTACTAGGGCGTGTTGACACTAACGCAGTGCCTCGACGATGAGCGCGAAGGTGATGAAGCCGAGGAAGATGACGTCGAGCTTGTCGTAGCGTGTGAAGATGCGCCGGAAGCCCTTGAGCCGTCGGAACAGCCGCTCCACCTCATTGCGGCGTTTGTACAACTGCCGGTCGTATTCCCAGGGCGCGGTACGAGTCCTGAGCGGCGGCACCACTGGCGCAAACCCCAGCGCTGACGCCAACCGCCGTGTCGCGTCGCCTTCGTATGCACGGTCCATCAGCAGGGACCGGGGTGTCTTCTAGCGCCCCAGACGTTCGAGTAGCTTGCGTCCTTCGGGCGCATCCTGGGCCTGGCCGGCAGACAGCGCGAAGGTCACGGCCGTTCGCTCATCTGCGGCAACCAGATGAACTTTGGTATTCCATCCGCCCCGCGACTTGCCGATGCATTGCGGACCGTTTTTTTCAGCGCCCCGGCGCCATCGGGATGGACCTTCACGCTGGTGCTGTCCAGCGAGACCACAGCGAGCGTCACATGCACCATCCGCTCGCGCTGCAGGTGGGCGAAGACCCGCGCGAGCACGCCGTTCTTCGAGCACCGGTTCATCCGGGTGTAAACGGTGTGCCACTTGCCGAAGCGAGGCGGCAGTCCGCGCCACTTGCAGCCGTGCTCGACGACATAGAGGAAGGCATTGAGCACCTGGAGGTTGGACGCGGCGACATTGCCGCGTTGGACCGGCAGATGCGGGGCAATGCGTTCGTACTGGACTTAGCTGAGTTCCATACCGATGACTCGCTGACAAGGGACCAGCCGACATGATAGCATCATTGAATATTAGTGTGAACACGCTCTAGTTCGAGATCGGTACGCCGAAATTCCTGATGGACAGACCGTTGCAGTCGGATCTCGACACGGTGCAGATGGATGGAAGCGAAGTGGAAGAGGCGCAGTTGTCGCGTTCGATGTGGAGAAGATCGACCCCGAAGCGCCGATGTTTGAGACCGACTATCTGACCACCACGGATGAAACGGTCCGTCACGACAGCCTGATCTTCCGGCTGGGACACCCGAATCTGGAAGTTCGCCGAAGTCTGAACAGGGCTCTGCTTGATGCCGTGACGAACAATCCGCACCGGCGGCTGACGCAGGACGAGATGTTGCACGACCTACTGCTTGCGGCGGAATGCAGAGGCCCCAGTGACCTGTTCGGGTCGCTGCTCGCCGGGATTCCATACGAGCCGAACATGAGCAGCCGGCGCGGACAACATGAAAGCCACTACGCAACAGTTTTGTATGTCCACGCGAATGCCTCGAGTCTGACGGCACAGCTTGAGGACAGCAGCTGCCAAGGCCGGATCTGACGGTGACGGCGGACGGCAAGGTACATCTATCCGATTTCAAGATGGTGGACGATACGCCGACAAGCGAGGCCATGCCGCAACTTCGCACGAAGAGCTACGCCGAAAAAGACCGTCACCTCGGCGCCGCGAGACATCTGGTGGGCATGGGGTTCAGCCGTGCGACACACCGGCTGGCCGGATTTGAAATGACCCACACCTTCCCATGATATTGCAAGGATGACCGCGCGGCGCGCGAACAGCAGCGTGGCGCCAAGGCACGGCATCGGGTCGAGAGATCGCCCGAGGCAGAAGGCAGGGTCGGTCTACGCTGCCTGTGTGGCGACCATCGCCCATTGCCCAACGGGAAATCCATTGCTGCTTCTCCCGCCGACAATTTTCGCGTTGCTTTGCATGGGAGAATAAGTCGGAGAGCGGCGACGGCATCTCGTTCCCGGTATCGCACCCCATGTCGCCAAACCGCGCCATCTCATTCTCCGACAGAACCCACTCGCGCTCGTGCTTCTTGTAAAACACAATGTGCAGCACGGATTGAAACCATAGAAATGCTTGCCTGAACCCCGGGCGAAGGAAAACGTTGTAACCATCGTCCAGAGTTCTCCGAGTGGCCGGTTGGCCTAGTATGACCTTTCCTGAAAACCGCGATGCGGCCCAGCAATATCCTCGCACCGCACCCGGGTCATCCGCAGACCGCCGATAACGGGATCCTGGAAACGCGACACCGAACGTCGTTCCCGGTTCGGGTCGCCGACCTGCGACGATCCGGAACCAAAACACTCCTTCGAAAACCGCTTTCCAGGATCATGTCGAATAAAGATCCCACCATCCCGAGATCTTATCCCGCGGCCTTCGGCTCGGGCTGACGCCGGCAGTTCCGTTCCGGCTTCCGGCAGAACAGATGCACGATCGCAACGAATGGCAAATAACCATGCCTGGTCGTTCATGTCTGCCACGACTGGTGACCGGTCCGCTTCGTTCGCAAGCAGTCGAGCGCTTGCGGGACGACAGGACGTGATTTTGCCGGCCCCCTCGATTGACGACAAGGCTTGGCTCGATTCCAGAGCCAGTCTACCCTTACGAAGATTCGAATACTGGAGGCAGGGCATGCAAACAGACAACTATGACTACGTGATCGTAGGAGCCGGGTCGGCCGGGTCGGTTCTTGCAAACCGCCTTTCGGCAGACGGCCGCTTCTCCGTTCTCGTGGTCGAGGCGGGACGGGCCAGCCATCCGTGGTCGCCGATACCCGTCGGCTTTGCCAAGCTGATCGGGAATCCGGCCGCCAACTGGCTCTACTCGTCCGAGCCGGACGAAGGATCGGGCCAGCGCCGGATTCCGGTACCGCGGGGCAAGCTGCTGGGCGGCTCAAGCGCGATCAACGGGATGGTTTTCGTCCGGGGCCAGTCGCACGACTTCGACCACTGGGCGCAGCTCGGCAATCGTGGCTGGAGTTATCAGGACGTATTGCCCTACTTCAAGAAAATGGAAACGTATCAGGGCGGCGACGGCGAGTTCCGCGGCCGGACCGGTCCACTCCAGGTTACCGATCCGAAAGAAGGCGGTGAAATCTACGAAGCTCTGTTCAAGGCGGCAGAGCAGACCGGCATCGAGCGCAACGACGATTACAATGGCGCCAGACAGGACGGTGTGGGCATGACCCAGGCAACGATCCGGAACGGCCGGCGCATGAGCACGGCGCATTGTTATCTGGAACCGGCCCGGCAATGGAGCAATCTGACGATTGTCACCGGCGCGCTGACGGAATGCCTCGTACTCGAAGGCAAGCGATGCGCCGGAATCCGTTACCAGACAGGCGATCAGGTTCGAGAGGCCCGGGCCGAACGCGAGGTTGTCGTCAGCGCCGGCGCGATCAATTCGCCGCAATTGCTCGAGTTGTCCGGTATCGGTCAACCTGACCGGCTCAAGGATCTCGGTATCGATGTCCATCACGCGCTGCCCGGCGTGGGCGAGAACCTGCGCGACCATTTCGCGCCGCGGATGAAATGGTCCGTCACACGATCCGGCGTGACCTATAACGACCGGGCGCGCGGTGTCGGTCTAGTCTGGCAGGCCTTGCGCTATGCCGTTGCCCGCGAGGGTTTCCTTGCGTTACCCGCAGCGCCTCTCAGAGCTTACGTGCATTCGCGGGACGGACTTGAATCACCCGATATCGGGATTTCCTGCATGCCGTTCCTGGTCACCGGCGACGTCAAGATCGCCAGAGACCGTGGTTTCACGATGATTGTGCATGTCCTGCGCTCCGAGAGTGTCGGTTCGATCCATGCCGCCTCGCCTGACCCGGCCCGTCCGCCGGCGATCAATTTCAATTTCCTTTCGGCTCCCGACGACCGGACGAGATTGCTTTCCGGCATGCGCATCGTTCGGACCTGGGTCAATGCGCCGGCGATGGCGGCGATCCGCGGTGACGAACTCGCGCCCGGCGACGCCCTGCAAAGCGACGACAATCTGCTCGAATGGGTTAAACAGAATGCCGAGACAACCTATCATCCGGTTGGCACCTGCAAAATGGGTTCGGACCCGATGGCCGTGGTTGACGACCAGTTGCGGGTTCGTGGTATTTCCGGCCTGCGTATCGCCGATGCCTCGATCATGCCGACACTGACATCCGGAAATACCAATGCGCCATCGATCATGATCGGAGAAAAGGCGTCCGCGATGGTGTTGGCGGATGCAAGCGCAGAGACCACCCAGGCCGCATGATTCGCACATCCCGGACAAATCCGCGTGTTTTTATCTTGCTGTTTGCCCGATAGCATGCGAAGATGACTAATCAGTTTCCGAGACGTGGTGCTTCGATGATCGTGGTACCGCGGAAAGCAGTCTGCGAGACAATCGGCGATCTGAGACCCAGGCCGCACCATTCGCGGCCCGTAAATAGTGCAATAACAAGGATATGTCAATGCCAACAGGAACCGTGAAATGGTTCAATCCGACCAAAGGATACGGCTTTATCGCCCCTGATCAGGGTGGACCGGATGCCTTTGTCCACATCTCCGCGGTCGAGCGAGCCGGTCTGTCAGGCCTCGCGGATGGCCAACGGGTCAACTACGAGCTCATGCCCGGACGTAACGGAAAGCAGTCCGCCGAAAATCTCCAACTCTCCGACTAGTCGCGGTGAACGGGAAGACCTGTAAAACAACAGGTCTTCCCCATCGTCCCGGACCATTCAGGATATGGTTGTCGTTCTAGAATGACGGACACCCGGCAGAGCGTCCGGTCCTGCAGCAGTGATCCCCCCCCCCCCCCCAATACTCCTCATCGGTCTGCAGGCGCAAGCACGCTGGATTGCCTCGCCCTTGATACGCCCCCGCTGAAACGAAACGACCGGTCCGAGTCCAGGATCTGGACGCGGCACCTTGAAACGCGGTCAACCGATGCTGGATGACAACCCGCCGTCGACAGGCATGATCAGCCCGGTAATGTAGTTGGCTTCGTCAGAGGCCAGGAACACTGCAGCATTCGCGACATCCCAGGCTGTTCCCATCCGGCGGAGCAGCGGAACCCGGTCATGCCGTGCCTTACGCACCACCTCTCTATCGACATTCATCTCGCGGGCGCGACGCTCGATCGCCATCGGCGTGTCCATCAGCCCGGGCAGAATTGCATTGGCGCGAATTCCGTATTCTGCATTTTCCATTGCGAGATGGTGCGTCAGCGTGTTCACCGCACCTTTGCCGGTCTTGTAGGTCACGGTGTTGTGCGAGCATGTCGAGGCCACCGAGGAGATGTTGATGATGACACCGGACTGCTGTTTCCGCATGACCGGCAGAACATGCTTGCAGGTCAGAAACATGCCTTTCAGGTTCATCGCCATCAGCATGTCCCAAACATCGGCATCCATGTCGACCGTCGGCCGGTCGCCTTCGGACCGTCCGACATTGTTGTGAAGGATGTCAATCCGGCCGTAATGACCGACACAAGCCTGTGCAAGGGTCATGCAATCGGCCTCCTCGGTGATATCGGCGGCCTGAACCTGGCCGGACCCGCCTTCATCCTCGATCATCTCCAAGGTATCAGCCGCGAGCTCCGGATTCCTGTCGACCAACAGAACTCTGGCGCCCTCCTGCGCAAAACGGATCGCTGTCGCGCGTCCGTTGCCAATGGTTTCGCCCGGTTGCTGCCCGGCTCCTACCACGATTGCGACCTTGTCCTTCAAGCGCATTGGCTGTCTCCCTGTGTTCCGATTTCAGAGTCCGGTCATGGCCTTTGTTCTAGCTGTTCACGATGTCAGGCCATAACGGCGAGACGGCTGGATGTCCGGTTGGAGTTCGAGCATCACAAGACTGGTGAATCGACGGCGTAGACCACGCTGCGCCGATAGAGTGCCTCCACATGACGGTCTGTATCAGAAGCCGTCCACATCTGGTCCTCCGTCAGCGCTGCGCGAGAAGCACCGAGCGGTTCCACAGGCTTCGCGCGACCCCGCTTCTGGCACGGGAGGCATGTATTGAAACACTGGCATGCTTCGTGCTCAAGGCCGAATACGCTTCTTCGGTTGGCAAGCCAGAGAGAAGGCCGTCGGTACCGGCCATGAGGATTGCAGTTGGATGCAGGCATGCTGCGGCGCGCGACATCCCCATGAAGCCCCCGCCGTCAATCGAACATGACATGCGAGACAGCCTGCAATGTCGAGATTCGAGAAACTCAAACCACCGAAACCCGGCACTGATGCCGGGCACCGCATGAACCGGGTGTTGATGTCCTTCTGGCTAACGGCATGTGTGATCCGGCCCGGGAAAAGGGCTGAATCCTAACAGAGAATGGTTTTTCCGGCCTTTCGCCTGAACGCATGCCCGCAGACCTGTGGCACATACCCGGTGTCCGCAGCGTGGGGTCACCGCCAGCTCAAACCCCGCACGAGGCCCACGCCTTTAACGTGACGGGGAACCGCAACAGATGCTCGACTTCGCTGAACCGCAAAACCCTATCGTTTCGAGAACTGGAAGCTCCGGCGCGCCTTTGCCTTGCCGTATTTCTTCCGCTCGACAACACGCGGGTCGCGGGTCAGGAACCCGCCCTGCTTCAGAATCGGGCGAAGCTCCGGCTCGTAATTCGTCAGCGCCTTGGAAATCCCGTGCCGAACGGCGCCAGCCTGTCCCGACAGCCCACCACCCTTCACCGTGCAGGTCACATCGAACTGATCGGATCGGGCGGCCGCCTCAAACGGCTGGCCGATCAACATGCGCAATACCGGGCGCGCGAAATACGTTTCGATATCCCGCCCGTTCACCGTCATGCGGCCGACACCAGGCTTGATCCAGACCCGTGCAACGGCGTTTTTCCGCTTGCCGGTCGCGTAAGCTCGGCCCTGAGCATCCCGCTTCGGCTCGGCAATGATCTGTACCTGCTGCTGTTCGTCCTTCAGTTGGCCCAGCGCTTCCAGACCGATCGGCGCAGCGGCGGCCTCGCTTGCGGTCCCGGTGGTGGTTTCCGTTTCCACGGACATGGCTTACCTCTTGTTTTTCGGGTTCATGGCGGCAACGTCCAGCATTTCAGGCTGCTGCGCCTCATGCGGGTGTTCGGGGCCAGGATAGACCCGAAGATTGCTCATCTGCCGGCGTCCCAGCGGCCCCCGTGAAATCATCCGCTGGACCGCCTTCTCAAGAACCCGCTCCGGATATTTGCCATCGAGGATCTTGTCGGCGGTCCGCGACTTGATGCCGCCTGGGTACCCAGTATGCCAGTAATACGTTTTCGCGGTCCGCTTCGCACCGGTCAGCCGGACTTTCTCGGCGTTGACGACAATGATGTTGTCACCGCAATCCATGTGCGGCGTAAAGGTCGTTTTATGTTTGCCGCGAAGATACCGGGCGATGATCGAGGCAAGGCGGCCAAGAACCAAGCCATCCGCATCGATCAACCACCATTTCTTTTCTATCTCGCTCGGTTTCGCCGAGTAGGTTCGCATCATTTCCACCTTGCCGGACCGGTCACGGACACACTGGCTCGTATCCGGCCAGTGACCATGGCCGCGCTTTAGACCTTACCCGGTTATGCGAGTCAAGCCCAAAAATCGCTTTGGAATAAGAGATTTATGGCACGGTAACATAATACTGTTCATCCTGAATGCCCCGAAATCGACGTCACGCGGCCGAATTTCGGCCCATTGACCGCCAGCCCACGAGCCAGCGTCTCGCGATGGGCCGGGTTCGCAATCGCCAGCATGGCGCGCCTCCGCTGGGAGAGCCCGAGACCCCGCAGATCGGCGGCGCCGTGCTCGGTGACAACGACGTCGACATCACTTCGCGCGGTCGTCACAGGTCCCGACAACCGTTGCACGATCCGGCTGGCCTCACCGCCTTTTGCCGTGCTCGGCAAAGCAATGATCGCATGCCCGCCCGGTGACCGGTGCGCCGCGCGGACCAGGTCCGGCTGGCCGCCGACAGCACTGATGACGGCGCCGTCCAGTTCCTCCGCTCCGACCTGCCCGGTCAGGTCCACCTCAAGCGCCGAATTGATGCTGACCAGCCGGTCGAGGCGCAGCAGATCGCCGGAATGGGTGTGCCAGGATGGGCGAAGACGGAATGCAGGGTTGCGTTCGACATGGGCATAGAGCCGATCGCGGCCGAGCAGCACGGCAGCCACCGAAACGCCGGTGTCGAATGGCTTGCGAGCATTGGTAATGATGCCCGCCTCGATGAGATCGACCATGAAGTCGCCAGCCAACCCGCTGTGAAATCCCAGATTCCTTCGGTCGCCGATAGACCGGGCCACGGCTTCAGGGATCGCACCCATACCGATCTGCAGAACCGTACCG
Source organism: Thalassobaculaceae bacterium (assembly GCA_963422445.2). Lineage (GTDB taxonomy): Bacteria > Pseudomonadota > Alphaproteobacteria > Thalassobaculales > Thalassobaculaceae. Next base: position 3,455,373 of record OY729512.2, on the reverse strand, counting down.
TCCTCGATATAAGCGGCAACATTGCGGCCAATTGCCTCGTCCACCCGACCGACCCGCGCTGGCGGAACAGTCAGCGGCGGCTGCGAGGTCTCAACGATCGCCGCAATCCGGTCCATGGCTGGACTGCCCTCGGAATATACCCAGGGAACTTGGTCGTTGATCTCCGCGATCACGACCCGCGCTTTCGACATCGCTGCGCGGACATAATCGTTGATCAGACCGAATCCGTGTTTGCCGTCCGGCCCGCGCGGCGAGAGCAGAACCAGAGCAACATCGCAGCCAATACGGCCATCCTCGATATAGCGGTGGATCTGCCCGAAATGAACCGGATGTGTCTCAAGAACACCCGCATCGGCAAGCACCCGCGACCGGCCCATCGGTCCGAAACCGTGAAACCGGATATGGTCGGCATGCTCGGGCGCAAAACTGCTCGACAGGCAATAGCCGAGGAAAATGCTGACGGGACCGACGGCCGCGCGCTGCGCGACCAAGGCTTCGGTCAGGGTAACCGGTTCACCTGTCGCCTGCCCGGTAACGATCCGGTCTCCCGGACGAATGAATTCCGACAGATCGAGATCGCCGGCAGCGATCAGACGTGGCACAGGCATCTGCGACCCGCTTTCAGACCGTCAGCACAAGCTTGCCGGAATAGCGTCGCGACAACAGGGCTTCCAGTGCGCTCCCGGCTTCGGACAGCGGGAATGTCGCCCCGACATGTGGCCGGACCTTGCCCTGTCGGAACAATTCCGCGGCATATTCGACAAAGCTGGAACCATAAGCCGGATCCCGTTCGGTCTGGGCGCCATAGACAACCCCGATCACCGAGATGTTCTTGACCAGAATCAGGTTTGCCGGCACCTGCTGAATGCGGCCCGAGGCAAAACCGATGACCAGCATCCGGGCTTCCCAGTTCACCGCTCGAATCGCCTGGTCAAAGGCATCACCGCCAACCGCGTCGTAAACCACATCGGCCCCAAGCCCGTCGGTGATTTCCCGGACCCGGTTGCGAATGCTCTCGGTCTTGTAATCGATCGCGAAATCGGCGCCATGTTCGAGCGTGACGGCGCATTTTTCCGGGCCGCCCGCGGCCGCTATGACCCGTGCGCCCATCTCCTTGCCAAGTTCGACGGCCGTCAGCCCGACACCACCCGCCGCTCCCAGAACCACCAGGGTTTCGTCGGGTTTCAGGGCACCGCGATGCTGCAGGGCGAAGGCCGACGTGCCGTACACAGTCGGAAACCCCGCCGCCGTTACATCATCCATCTCGTCGGGCACCGGAACCAGCCAGTCGCCATGCACCACCGCTTCTTCGGCGAACGCGCCGCCCCCACGCATGAAGGCCATGACCCGCTGCCCGGATTTCAGGGGACGCCGGACCTCCGGCCCAATCTCCATGACCTCTCCCGCAACCTCCATGCCGGGAATGAACGGTGGCGCCAACCGGCTCTGGTATTTGCCGGCAATTTGTAGGCTATCGGCAAAATTGATCCCGGCGGCGCGAACCCGCAACCGCACTTCGTCGCCGTTTGCCTGTGGCGACGGCGCCTCCCCGTATTGCAGTTTTTCGGGGCCACCGAGTTCCGTGCAAAACACCGCTTTCATCGAATTTGTCCTCTTCCGTCTACCGGATGATCAGGAACAGAATTTGTGTCTCAAATCAGCACGAGACACCGTGTCATGCCAAGCATCGGCTTGCCCGCGCCGGATCGCTATGATCCTTATCGTAAATCTGATCCAGGGAGCCAGCACGATGAACATCCGGCTTAACCGCCCGAGCAAACATATTGCCGTCGTCACGATCGACAACCAACCCCGGTTGAACGCAATGACCCGGTCGATGATGGCCGATCTCGGCAAGCTCTGGGATGACCTCGACGCCGACGAGACCCGGTGCATCGTCCTCACCGGCGCTGGCGACCGAGCCTTTTGTGCCGGTGCCGACCTCGGCGGCGATCTGAGTGCCGGGCTTGACATGGCAGGGATCGTCAATCATGCATTGCTCAAGACCGACATCTACAGCAAACCGGTCATAGCCGCGGTGAACGGCATTTGCGCCGGAGGCGGCGTCGAACTGCTGCTCGCTACCGATCTTCGACTGGCGACGGCCGAAGCCCGGTTCGGTTTGCCGGAAGTCAAATGGGCCGTTTACCCGTTCGGAGGCGCCACCGTAAAACTCGTCCAGCAGATCGGATATGTCCATGCGATGGATCTGCTGTTGTCCGGACACCTGATCGATGCCACGGAGGCAGCCAGCCTCGGATTGATCAACCGCATCGTTCCGGCCGGTGAACTCATGGATCGGGCTCTTGAAAAAGCGGAAACGATCGCGGCCAACAGCCCGGCAGCCGTTCAGGCCGTGAAGACCCAGATCAGCGCCACCACCGCCGAACACGCCAAGAGCCGCGAAGCGATGGATCAGGCGCTTGGCGACAAGGTCCGGGCCGGGCCGGAGTTCATGGAAGGCGTGGCCGCGTTTCGCGAAAAGCGCAAGCCGGTTTACTGACCCATGATGCACCATCTTTCCGACGACACTGACCAGCCACCCCAGACAGCAATGCAAAACCACCTATCCATTCCCTGCCCGCGTCGGCCTAGCCGATACCGGCCGTTTCCGCCGGCGCCGAACGGTCAATCGGGAAGCCGACAGTGGTGACGTTGCGCCCGGGCAGTCAAACCCTCGGCACTCTGCTCGACGAACTTGCAGCCGCCAATCCGACCGCGGAAGCGGTTGTCTGGCGGGATCATCGTATTGATTACAACACATTGCGGGAGCGGAGCGACGAATTCGCCCGGACTCTGATCGCGCTCGAAGTCAAGCACGGCGACCGCATCGCTCTGCTCTCCGACAATCGTCCGGAATGGCTGATCGCGGCCTTCGCGATTGCCAGAGTCGGTGGCATCACCGCGGCGATCAGTACGTTTTCAACAGCGCGTGAACTCGAATGGACCCTGAACCACGCCGGCGCGAAAATACTCATCACGATGTCGTCGGTCCGCGGCCGGTCATTCCTGGAGACCATTTGCAACCTTTGCCCGGGCATATCCGCGGCGGCTCCCGGCACGATCCGAAGCGAGGCATTGCCGGATCTGCGGACCGTGATCGTCATCGACGGCGAAAGCCACGGCCCGATCATCAACTGGAACGACGCGACGGCTCTCGGTGCCGATGTCGATCATGCGAGGCTGAACCGCGTTCAGGCGGACATCACGGCGTCGAACATCTGTTATCTTCTCTATACTTCTGGCTCGACAGCCAATCCGAAAGGTGTCTTGTTGACCCATGGCCATGTCATTGCCAACGGCTTCGATATCGGCGCGCGTCAACATCTTTGCCCCGAGGACCGGTTGTGGTTCGCGATTCCGCTCTTCTGGTCTTTTGGCTCGGCCAACGCATTGCCGGCAATCATGACACATGGCGGTTGTGCGGTTCTGCAGGAGAGTTTCGAGGCAGACGTGGCCTTGTCCCTTATCGAGCGCGAACGGTGTACAGTATTCTACGGCATGGCCAACATGGCTCGCGCCATGCATGATCATCCCGAATGGTCGAAACACCGGCTGGCTTCGCTCAGGACCGGGCTGACGATCGGACCTCCCGAAGATGTCCGGTTCATCATGAACGATCTCGGAATCGAAAAACTCTGCAATGTCTATGGATCAACCGAAACCTATGGCAATGCCGCGGTCTGCGATTCGGACGATCTTCCTGAGCTCAAATTGCACAGTCAGGGCCTCCCTCTGCCCGGGATGCGAATCCGTGCCGTCGACCCGATAACACGGGCGCCATTGCCGGACGGCAGGGTCGGCGAACTGGCAATCGCGGGGTATGTCACGCCAGGATATTTCAAAGCGCCGAACCTGACTGCCGCGAGTTTCGATGCCGACGGCTATTTCCTGAGCGGCGATCTCGGCATGATCGGAACCGATGGCCGGCTCCGCTACCGCGGTCGTCTCAAAGAAATGATCAAGACTGGCGGCGTCAATGTTGCGCCGCTGGAGGTTGAGGAGGCTCTGCTCCGGCATCCCGCGGTAAAACAGGCCTATGTTGTCGGCATACCGGATCCGGTCAAGGATGAAATCGTCGCGGCCGTGGTCGAACTCGATCCTGATATTGCGGTCGACAGGACGGCCCTGTCCGCCCATTGCCGGGCCGAGCTCGCGTCCTACAAGGTTCCGGTTCATATCTCGCTGAGATCGGCTAACCAGCTCCCGCGAACCGCGACCGGCAAGATCCACAAACCGGGGCTCCAAACGGAATTGATGGAAGAAATTCGCGCAGCGGAGATGTGATCGGTTTTTCCACAGCGCGGGCAGAACGCCGTGTGGTCGCCACCGCGTCATTGGCGACCACAACCAGAACATCTCGGTGTCTCATGACTTCCATGCTGTTAAATCCTGTTGTGCAGACTATGGAGACCAGTTTGTGACGGTGCCCGAGCTTGTGAATACTCCGCCATGCGAGTACCGCTTGACCAAAGTTGGCACTTTGTGGCTTGAGGCTCGCCATAATATATTGATTCTGAGTGAAAATAATTTTCGATCCGGCACACACGGCCCGATATGTTTGACGATTTTGTTATTCCTGCATGTGAGTTCTCCAGCGATGCACGCATCGCGACACAGTGTGCACGAACCGTCAACAGATCCTCCGGACGGTTCAGGAACGCCGTGCGCGACGCCACGGCCACGAGGGCCGGACACACCTGGCCGAACACCACCAGCACCCTGGCATCAACACGCTCGGTCTTCTCAAGATGACCCATGGTCTCGGCGAAGTGGCGAGCCCGCAATGGGTTGACCACGATCGCGGCGTCATCATGATCATGCAGGGACTGTTCGACGCTCCGGTAGAAGCGGCCTGTCGCCTCTGGAACGACGCGGTTGATGTCACGCTGTTTCAACCATGCGTTCAGAGCTCGCCAGCTGATGCCGTCGTTGTCGGACCGGCGGTCTTCACCATTGACAGGCACGTCAAGGCTGCTCTTGCTCACATCGATTCCGGCCGCGACGGTTGTCATGATCCCTTGCTCCTGTCCTTGCGATGATTCGGGGTGGCACCCAAGCATCCATTCAGGACCCAGGGGATCGGAAAGGGGCAGGCCGACCAGACTCGAGTTCTGTTCTGAGACCAGGGCCTGAACGGTCCAGCCCGCCCCGCGCGGGGATACTCCCGCAGCCTCTTCCCTGCGTTACCAACGCGCGGAAGGGACCCTCTGTAACAGCATGATTGCAATTCACGGCGACCATAGGGTTATCCACAGAACACGCTCAACAACGCCTGTGGATAAATATCTGTCTCCAGGGGAGTGGAAGGGTTATACAAGGGACCGAAAGGTGGCCTCGATTTCGATCAATGTCCATAATGTCCGCAGCAGGGTTTCGGCGTCCCGGTCGGTATGGCTGGAGTGCAGGACACAGGCGCCGGTACCATCGTCGGCGGCCTCGTCGCTGTCCTTACGGGTGACGATGACGGCGCTTGCGGTGTTGTCGTCGCCCGTCTCGGCCCAAATGTAGCATGTTCTTTACTACTGGCCTAACCTACCGTATTCAAATAGTTTTTCTTTTTGCCCAACTGTCCCGTAAGCAATTCGGAAGCGGATTGGGGTGAAAGCCCGTGCGTTTCGGTGCGGCGCTGTCGACGGAAACCGACTACCACTCCGTTGACCATCGTAACCGCTCGTCGGCCTCCGACGAGCCCGACGCTTGCCGGCCATCCGCTCTTGCGCTGTCCCGTTCGGCGAACCATCGGTGCGACGCAGACTCCATGCGGTGCCGCGTTTCGGGATCGTAAACACCAGCCGAACGCGTGGCCGGCGTACGGACATGCCGGTGATGCCGGCACGGGCCTGTTGCCACCTGCATTGCTGAGCGCACCGCACTTTCATTCCTGGCTGTCGAGTGCGTGGGCTGACGTCACACCCTTCTGACGGTCCACAGCACCTTGCCGACGATGTGCACGTCCTCGGCAAGGACTGTGTAGTCGTTGTAGTCCGGGTTGGCTGATTTCAGCCGCAACTCGTGCGCGGCGCCGGCGCCGTGCACGGGCTCGACGCGCTTGACCACGAGCCCGGTCCCGTCGAAGAGCACGAACATCTCGCCGGTGGCGGGAGGCGGGCGCTCACCGACTCCGCCATCCAGATCGGCATGATGGCCCGTGCGGCCGCAAGCTCTTCCCGATCCGCATCGGAGAGCGTCTTTAGAACCGCTTCGAGGCCATCCTCGATCTCTTCGGGACCGAGCCATGCGAGGGCGCGGATGACGTCGCCCGCCTTTCGGTGCGGCGCCGCCAGCTGCCAGCGCGGAGCGTGACGCAGTTCCACGATGGAGGAGCCGAAGTGCAGCCGTCGGTTGGGACCGGAGGTGAGGTAGACCGCACGGCACGATCGTTTCGCCCCACATCTGCGACAGCGCGGCGATCGCCTTGGCAACCCGGGGCGCCCGAACGCCGAAGCGGGTCTCGATCGGGCGCATGTAGACGCCTTGGCAGATCCGCATGAGGTGGCCCAAGCGCGCGAGGCGCGACAAGGCCTGGTCGACGGCCGCCCGGTTGCCGAGGTGCAGCAGGGCGGCCGGACACAACGGCGTGGCCTCCGGCAGGGCTTCGGCATGCTCCATGATGCGCCTCTGAAGGCCGCGCATGGTTTCGGCTCCATCTCGATTTGTCAGAAATCTAGTGGCAAGGCTATCGCGATTCAACACCGGAGAGAAAACGGCAACGGCTTCGCACGGGCGGATACGGGAAGATGCATCGCGCTCGTCGCGCCGGACGCTGGAGAAGGGGCGTTCGACTACCCGGAACCTCCTTCCAGATCCAATTGTGGCGGCAGCGTGTTCGGAGACGGCGAAGGGTTGACAACCGATTCGGGCACCAATGACGAAACGAACTGCAGGATTTCCTCAACCTCATCCGTACGGCCGCCCGCGATGAGGTTGCGCCAGAGCACTAGGGATTGTCTGAACAAGTCGGCTCTGTCATAATTGGTTTCTTGGTGACGGAGTGGAGTGCGAGCCTTGGAGCAAGCGATGTCTGCGGAGCTGGAGCACGACCTGAAGACGCGTCGGACGCGGCGCGAGGTCTTTCTCGAGAAGATGGACGGGCTGGTTCCCTGGGAGCGGCTGGAGGCCCGCATCGAGCCGTTCTACCCGAAGGCCGGGCGCGGTCGGCGGCCTTATCCGCTGAGCGTGATGCTGCGGGTGCACTGCGTGCAGCTGTTCTACAATCTGAGCGACCCTGGGATGGAGGACCTGCTTTACGAGGTGGAGTCGGTACGGCGGTTTGTGGGGCTGCGCCTCTCGGGTGCGCTGCCTGACGAGACGACGGTTCTGCATTTCCGCCACTTGCTGGAGACGCATGGTCTGGGCAAGACGCTGTTCGAGGAGATCAACGCACATCTGGCCTCTCTCGGACACCGCTTGAGCAAGGGGACGATCGTGGACGCGAGTCTCATTGCCGCGCCGTCGTCGACGAAGAACCGCAAGGGCGAGCGGGACCCGGAGATGCATCAGACGAAGAAGGGCAATCAGTGGCATTTCGGGATGAAGGCGCACATCGGGGTGGATGCGCAGTCGGGCTTGACGCACAGCGTGGAGACGACGCCGGCGACTGTCTCGGATGTGGCGACGGCGCACGCGCTGTTGCACGGGGGCGAGGGGCAGGTGTGGGGTGACGCGGGCTATCAGGGGGTGGACAAGCGCGCGGAGAACCGGGACACGGACGTGGACTGGGATGTGGCGCTGAAGCCCGGCAAGCGCCGGGGGCTGGACAAGGCGGGCCCGGAGGCGGCGGAGAGGCGCAAGGCGTCGGTTCGGGCCAAGGTGGAGCATCCGTTCCTGTATGTGAAGCGCCACTTCGGCTACGCGAAGGTGCGCTATCGGGGGCTGGCGAAGAACACGCAACGCATCGCCGTGCTGCTCGGGTTCACCAATCTGCTCATCGCGGGGCGCGGCGCCACCGCCTGACGTGGGGGGAGTCCGTCCGTAACCGCCGCAAGGCGGCGGGGACGGTCGGCTCGGGCATCGAAATCCCCATTTCCTGGCACGACAACACGTCCCCGATGGGCTCTGGCGTTTCATCCACGGGCCACGACACCCGTATACCCGAAAAAACCGACTTGTTCAGACATTCCCTAATGCTGTCGCCGTGATACGGTAGCCGATGTGGACGCAGCCTTTCACCATGCGGTTTCCGACAGGGGAGAAATAATGTGAGCAGGACGATTGCCGTCATTGGCGGTTCTGGTGCCCTTGGCGCCGGACTGGCGAAACGTTGGGCGCGGGCCGGGCACACGGTCATCATTGGATCGCGCGATACCGGCCGGGCAACCGCCGCTGCGGACCGCCTGAACGCCGAAGCCGGAACCGCGACAATCGGTGGTCTCGGCAATCTCAAAGCCGCAGAGGCCGGCGAAATCGTGGTGCTGACCGTGCCGTACGCGAACCAGATACCGACCCTGGACGTGATCGCGCCGGCCCTGGACGGCAAGATTCTCGTCGATGTCACCGTCCCCCTGGTGCCGCCAAAAGTCCGCATGGTGCACATCCCCGACGAAGGGTCCTGCGCCAAGGCAGCCCAGAATCGGCTTGGCGACGGGGTCCGGGTGGTATCCGCCTTCCAGAATGTTGCAGCAAATCATCTCGACGAGCATGAACACGCTATCGACTGTGATGTACTTGTCTGCGGCAACGACCCGGCTGCCCGGGAAGATGTGGTCCGGCTTGCCGCCGATGCCGGCATGAAAGCGTGGCACGCTGGTGTCATCGCCAATTCGATCGTCGCGGAAGCCCTGACGTCAACGCTGATCTTCATCAATGCCCGTTACCAGATCGACGGTGCCGGAATCCGTATGACCGGCGAGCCTGGCTCGGCCGGCTGACGGGCTCGAACCGCGCCATGGCGAGTCGGCTCACGTTCACGGCTCTGGATGGCATTCCCGAGGTTGCTCCGGGCGACGATCTCGTTGAACTCTTACTCGCCGCGCTCGAATTGACAGGCGAGACTCTGGCCGATGGCGATGTCCTCGTGATCGCCCAGAAAATCGTGTCGAAAGCCGAAAACCGGATCGTCGATCTTGCCGATGTCACACCCTCGGAGAGGGCTATAAGTCTCGCTCATGACGTTGACAAGGATCCCCGTCAGGTCGAACTGGTCCTGCGCGAGTCGAATGAGGTCGTGAAGTATCGCCCCGGAGTACTGATCGTCGAACAGCGCCTCGGCCTGATCATGGCAAATGCCGGGATCGATCATTCGAATGTCGGGGAGGGCATGCGAGGCGAGCGGGTCCTCCTGCTTCCGGTTGACCCCGACGAGAGCTGCATGAGACTGCGCGGTGCCTTGAAACAAAGACTTGGCGTAAGCGTTGGTGTAATCGTCAACGACAGTATCGGGCGCGTTTGGCGGATCGGAACTGTCGGCCTTGCGATCGGGGTTGCCGGATTGCCGGCGGTTGTCGACCTGCGCGGAGATCGCGATCGGCATGGCCGTGAATTGCTGGTCAGCCAGCAGGCTGTTGCCGATGAACTCGCATCCGCCGCTTCATTGCTGCAGGGGCAGGGGGCCGAAGGCCTGCCGGTGGTGCTGATACGCGGATTCGCCGCATCGGCGCCGGCGACAGGAGCCGATGCGTTGCTGCGGCCCCGAGAACTGGACATGTTCAGATGACCTCGGACGATCGTAGCAAGGGCATGGTCATGGTTCTGTCCGGCGGTGTCGGTGGGGCCAAGCTTGTTCTTGGCTTTGCCAATCTGCTGGAGCCGGACGGAGTGCTGGTTGTCGCCAATACCGCCGACGACTTTCACCATCTCGGCCTGCATATCGCGCCCGATATCGACACCATCGTGTATACGTTGTCTGGCAAGGTCGACCGCGACCGTGGTTGGGGGTTGAAGGATGAGACCTGGACCTTCATGGACGCGCTGGCCCGACTTGGCGGTGAGATATGGTTCAATCTCGGGGACGGTGATCTGGCGATGCATGTCGAACGGACCCGACGGCTGGCGGCCGGGGCCTCCTTGACCGAGGTTACGACGGGGTTGTCGGTGGCGCTCGGCCTTCGGGTGCGGGTGCTGCCAATGTCGGATGATCCGGTCTCGACAATCGTCTCGACACCCGGCGGCCCGCTCGCATTCCAGCATTACTTCGTGCGTGACCGCTGTGCACCGCGCGTCGACGGGTTCTGTTTTCGCGGGCTGGAACAGGCGCAGCCCAACCCGATAATCATGCAGAACCTCGACGCTGGCCGGATTGCTGCCGTCGTGATCGCACCGTCCAATCCCTTCGTCAGCATCGACCCGATTCTCGGCTTGCCCGGACTGCGCGAGGCACTGTTCGGCGTGCCCGGCCCGCGCATCGCGGTTTCGCCGATCGTCGGCGGTGCGGCGATCAAGGGGCCGGCGGCAAAAATGATGGAAGAATTGGGAATGCCGGTGACAGCCGCTGCCGTGGCCCGTCACTATGCCGGTTTCGTTGACGCCATGATCATCGATCGGCTCGACGAGGACCAGGCGGACGACATTCGCAGTCTCGGTATGGAGGTCGTCGTTACCCAGACCGTGATGCGGTCGCTGAACGACCGCAAGGCGCTCGCGGCGGATTGCATGGCGCTCGTGAAGGCGTTTGCTGGCCGATGACAGTTGCGCTGGTGGTGCCGGTCAAGAACCCGGTCCGGGCCAAGAGCCGCCTGGTGCCGTTACTCGGTGACGACGAACGGCGCGGCCTGGTTCGAACCATGCTGGATGACGTTCTGACCGCCGCCCGCCGGGCCAGGGGGCTGGCCGGCATATTTGTGGTTGCTGATGGACCCTATGCGCTTCCCGCCGGTGTCAATCTTGTCGAGGAGCCACAAAATTGTGGTTATGATGCCGCCATCGCCACGGCGCTTGCCGACCCGCGAGTGGCCGCGGCTGGCGCAATACTGGTGTTGCCAGCGGATCTTCCGGAGATCGGTCCGGCCGATATCGACGCGATCGCCGGCCGGTATCGAAGTCCCGGTATCAGGGTCGCGCCAGCCCGTGACGGCGACGGAACCAACGCACTGCTGATTGCCCCACCTGATCTGATTTCGACAGCTTTCGGACCGGGAAGCTTCATGCGCCACCATGCGGTTGCCGAGGCCGCTGGAGTATTGGCCGAGACTGTCACGCGCCCCGGACTTGCCTTTGACATCGATACGCCGCATGATCTTGTTGATTATTGCGCCCGCGATGGTGAATCGCAGAGCCTTGCTTTTCTCCGGCGGAGTGGGGTGGCGGACCGGCTTCGCCGCTCCCGATGACCATGTGAAACAGCGCTGTACCGGGGACGATTTTGCCAAACGATTTGTACTGGACTGCTCCCGCCGATCGCCCGAACCATTCCCGGGCGGCGAGTTTCTCCGAACACGGCGACCTGCCGACCTTGATGGATGCAGCGTCGCGGATACGTGACCACGGCTTTGGCCGTTCGGTCAGCTACTCGCGAAAGGTGTTCATTCCGCTGACGCAGTTATGCCGCGATGTTTGTCATTACTGTACCTTCGCCCAGGCTCCGAGACATCTAGAACAGGCCTATCTGACGCCGGATCAGGTTCTGGCCATTGCCCGGGCCGGCAAGGCGGCCGGTTGCAAGGAAGCGTTGTTTACACTTGGCGACAAACCGGAACTGCGCTACGAGGCAGCCCGCGCGGCGCTGTCCCGAAGCGATCATGCCTCGACGCTCGCCTATCTGCGTGATATGGCGCTACTGGTTTTTGAGAAAACCGGCCTACTGCCGCATCTCAATCCCGGCATCATGACCGCTGCCGATATCGCCAGTCTGCGCGAGGCCTCGGTCAGCATGGGGATCATGCTCGAAAGCAGCAGTGCCCGGCTGCTTGAGAAAGGGAACTGCCATCATGGTTCGCCGGACAAGGATCCGGCATTGCGGCTCGAAACCATGGCCGAGGCCGGACGCCAGAAGGTGCCGTTCACGTCGGGGATTCTGATCGGTATCGGAGAGACCAGGCGCGAACGAATCGAAACCCTCCTGGCATTGCGCGACCTGCATGACGCGCACGGCCATATCCAGGAGGTCATCGTGCAGAATTTCCGGGCCAAGCCGGGAACCCGCATGGCCGGCGCGCCGGAGCCGGACCTGGCCGACCTGCAATGGACGATCGCTGTCGCCCGCCTGATCCTGGGGCCCGGAATGTCGATCCAGGCACCGCCGAACCTGTCCTATGCCGATGCCCCGAAACTGATTGCAGCGGGCCTCAATGATTGGGGCGGAGTCTCGCCAGTAACCCCGGACCATGTGAATCCGGAAGCACCCTGGCCGCATCTCGATCAACTGGCGGACGACACTGCCAGGGCCGGCAAGGTTCTGGTCGAACGTCTTTCGATCTATCCGCAATATCTCCCCAAAGTCGAGACCTGGGTTGATGCCGGCTTCCGTGCCGTGGTCCTGTCGGCAGCCGATGCCAGCGGTCTGGCTCGGACCGAAAACTGGTCGCCAGGCCAAGCCGAGGCGCCGGATAATCCGGTCCCGGACCTCCCCGCAAATCCGAATCTCGTCGGCGATCGATGGCTCGAACGGATTCTGGCCCGGGCTAGCGCCGGAGAGGATCTCGCCGAAGCCGAAATCACACGCCTGTTCGAGGCTCGCGACGCCGAGGTCGGGGATATTGCTCTGGCAGCCGACGCGTTGCGCCGCAAGGTCAATGGTGACACGGTGCGCTATGTCGTCAATCGCAACATCAACTATACCAATGTCTGCTATTTCGGTTGCCGGTTTTGCGCTTTCTCGAAGGGCAAGACGCATGAAAACCTGCGCGGCAGGCCTTACGATCTGACGCTTGATGAAATCGTTCGCCGGGCGGCCGAAGCCTGGGATCGCGGCGGTACGGAAGTCTGCCTGCAGGGCGGTATTCACCCCGACTACGACGGCAATACCTATATCGAAATCACCCGTGCGATCCGGGATGCATTGCCGAACATGCACATCCATGCGTTTTCACCGCTTGAAGTCCACCAGGGGGCACAGACTCTCGCTCTGCCGCTCGACACGTTCCTTGATCGACTGCGCGATGCCGGTCTAGGCAGTCTGCCCGGGACTGCCGCCGAGATACTCGACGACGAAGTCCGCGCCGTCCTTTGCCCTGACAAAGTCAATACCGCGCAATGGCTGGACGTGGTCGAAGCGGCGCACAATGTCGGCCTGCCGACAACCTCGACGATCATGTTTGGTCATGTCGACCGGCCGGTCCACTGGGCGCGGCATCTGCTGCACTTGCGGGCTTTGCAAGCGCGCAGTGGCGGAATCACCGAATTCGTACCACTGCCGTTCGTGCATATGGAGGCACCGATCTATTTGCGGGGTGGTGCGCGACGGGGCCCGAGCTGGCGCGAAACCGTGTTGATGCACGCCGTCGCCAGACTTGCGCTGCATCCGCTGATCACCAACATCCAGACCTCCTGGGTCAAGCTGGGACGGACCGGTGCAGCGATCTGCCTGAATTCCGGCGCCAACGATCTTGGCGGCACCTTGATGAACGAAACCATTACGCGCTCCGCTGGAGCTAGTCACGGGCAGGAACTTCCGCCGGAAACAATGGATGACGTCATCCGCAAGCTTGGGCGGCAACCGGAGCAACGCTCGACGCTTTACGAAACACCGCCCGTCCAGCAGGTCGCCCGGTCGTATCACGCAGCGCCGCTTTCCGATGTCGTCAATACACCGGTGCGCAAATCAGGGCAGCGGTCGATACCACTCGTCCGTCCAGGCCTGCAGGTCGAGGGCGTGGCGGATTGATCGTATCGTTCAGGAACCCGGCACCATGACCACGGCATCCCTGGGTTTTGGCTTGATGTTGTCCAACCGGGCGCCGGTGCTCGACTATGGAACGCCCGGAGACCTTGTCGATCTTGCGGTCGAGGCCGAGACCAGCGGCATGTTCAACACCGTGTGGTCCGGTGACGCCTTTCTGACCAATCCGCGGCTCGATGCCGTCACGTTGCTGGCTGCGGTGGCGTCGCGGACGCGAACCGTTCGCCTGGGACCGGCCTGTATGGGAAGTTTTACCCAGCGTGCGGCGCTCGACCTCGCATATCAGTGGGCCAGCCTCGACCAGATTTCCGGCGGCCGCATGGTGATGGTTGCTTGTGCCGGCGGCGGCAGCGGAGCGGCCTGGGACAATGAAGCCCGCAATACTGGCGTTCCTTCGGCCACCCGCCGGGCGCTGATGTGGGAACGCATCGCCCTGTTCCGGCGCCTTTGGGACGAGGAGAAGGTGGCGTTCAGCGGCCGATTTCACGACTACGAGGACGTTTCGGTGCAGCCTCGGCCGGCTCGGAAGGCCAGTCCCATTTGGGCTGCGACCAACATCACGCGACTGGCCAGCGGAACGGCATTCGGTAAAATGCCGGTCAAGACCCTGGGCCGCGTCGGCGCTCTCTGTGATGGATGGATGACACATTCGGTCACCCCGGAACGGTTTGCCGAGGCATGGCGCCATGTTTGTGATGCTGCTACGGCTGCCAGTCGCGATCCCGCCCGGCTCGATAACGCATTGGTGGTCAATATCTGTATCGACGACGATGCCGATACCGCGCTGGCGATGTCAGGCGATTTTCTTGCCGACTATTACGGCATCCGGTTTTCAGCGGAGCGCACCCGGGACTGGACCGCGCACGGGACGCCCGAGACCTGCGCGGCGGTGCTCCGGTCTTATGTGGGTTCCGGGGTCCAGCACATCGCGCTGCGAATCACATCGCGCGATCAGGCGGGACAATTCGTCCGGCTGGTCAACGATGTCCTGCCAAGGGTGAACGACTGACAGCGTAGAGGAGAGAGTCATGGCGATCGGCGTGGGATTGGGATTGTCGACCTACAGCTTCTCAAGTGCGAACGGGTATTGGCGGTGGGTCCGGCTTTGTGACGACTCCGGTGTCGATTCCATCTGGCAGACGGATCGGCTGGTCTCGAAAGAACCGTTCCTCGAATGCATGACGACGATGGCGGCGTTGGCCGGAGCGACCAGGAAGGTCAAGTTCGGGATGAATGTCGCGTCCCTGGGATTGCGCGACCCGCTAGTGATGGCCAAGCAATGTGCGACTATCGACTACCTTTCGGGTGGCCGGCTGCTGCCGGCTTTCGGCCTTGGCAGTAACCGGTCGCGCGACTGGGTTGCGTCGGGCACTGCGACCAGGGGACGTGGCCAGCGCATGAACGAAGCTCTCGAGATCATGAGCCGGTTGTGGCGTGAGCCCGAAGTTAGCTTCGTTGGCCGGCATTTCTGTTATGATCGGGCGAGTGTTTCGCCGCAGCCAGTTCAGGATCCGCTTCCCTTGTGGATCGGCGGCAGTTCCGACGCTGCGATCGAGCGGTCGGCGAAATATGGAACCGGCTGGCAGGCCGCTTTCGACACGCCGGAGGAAGCCGGTATCGTCGTTGAACGCATTCTTGCCGCAGCGGAAGGCTATGGCCGCGAGATTGATCCCGACCATTTCGGCGCCGCTTTCGGATTTCACTTCGGACGCTGGGACGACGGACCAGTATACAAGATGACAACGGATTTTGAAAAACGCACCGGCAAGCCGGCGAGCCACGGCTTCGTCGTTGGTACGGCAGACGCGATGCTTGAACGAATCCAGGCCTATGTTGATCACGGTGTCTCCAAGTTCATCCTGCGACCGGTCGGCGACGGTGATGGCGAGATGATGGAGCAGACCGAGCAGGTCATCGAAGAGGTCTTGCCCAGGGTGCCGGAGCTTCGTCCTCACCACTGAACGGATCGCGACTGGGGCGGATGACTTGCGACATTCGACTCATGATGATGACAACTCGAAGACCGGCAAGCGGCGGAACAGGACATGAAGATCGGATTCCAGCTGATGTTACGGGGGGCTGCCGCGACGCCCGAAGGCCTCGAGCGAATCGTCCGTACCGGCGAGGCCTCTGGATTCGACCTTGTTGCTCCGAACGACCATATCGTCGTGCCTGATGGCATAGGCAGCACCTATCCCTACACTGCTGACGGGATCTGGCCTGGAGCGGCCGTGGGGGAGTGCCATGAGCAGCTCACGGCTGCGACCTTCATTGCCGGGCGGACCGAGCGAATCGGCATTCTGACTTCGGTCATGGTTGTACCATATCGGGCGCCAGTGCTGACAGCAAAGATCCTCGCAACTGCCGACGTCTTGTCAGGCGGCCGGCTTATTGTCGGTTGCGGCGCGGGCTGGATGGCTGAGGAAATTGCCGCCATGGGTGGTCCGCCATTTTCCGAGCGCGGGCGGGTCACTGACGAGTATATTCGCGTTTTCAAGGAACTGTGGACGTCTCCAGATCCACGATACGACGGACAATATACGCAATTCGCGGATATCCATTTCAAGCCGTTACCACTGCAGAAGCCACATCCGCCGATCTGGATTGGTGGTGAAAGCCTTGCCGCCTTGCGCCGCGCGGCACGTCTTGGCGATGGCTGGTATCCGGCGGCCAACAATCCGCGCCACAGAATAACGGACCCGGCCTCACTGGCGGCTCGTTTCGACGTGCTGCGCCGGATTTGTGATGAGGAGGAACGCGACAGCCGCGAACTCGATATCGGGTTCTTCTATGCCGGCGCCGTCTCCGGCACAGAACGGCCTGACGATTATGGCGGCCGGACGCTGATGACCGGGCGCGCGGCCGATATTGCCGACGATATCGCGGCATTCGCAAAGGCTGGCGCCGGAACACTGGTCTTCATCTTTCAGCGACCGGATCTCTCGGCAACGCTCGAACAGATGGAATGGTTTGGCAGCGAGGTGATACCTCTGGTACGACAGGCTGGCTGAACGGCCTTTCGATCAGCTGATACAAGGAGGAAAGTTTGGTGTTATTTGGATTTGGACTCCCGACCCGCGGCCCGCTGTCCGAGCCGGCGGCGATCCGGACGGTTCTGAAGAGGGCTGAAGCCCTTGGTCTCGATTACGTCTCGGTTTCCGACCACATCGTCATCCCCCGGGTCATCGAACCGCTTTATCCCTATTCGGACACCGGCGACCCGCCGTTTCCGGTCGATGGTGAATGTCTCGAGCAACTGACTCTCATGTCCTATGTTGCGGCGGTCACCGAAAAAATTCGTATCCTGTCTTCGGTCATGGTGGTTCCGCATCGCAATCCGGTCCATACCGCAAAGACGATCGCGACGATCGATGTCCTGTCCGGCGGCCGGGTGACGATCGGCTGCGGCGCCGGCTGGATGGCCGAAGAGTTCGCGGCAATCGGAACCGAACCGTTTGCCGAACGTGGCCGCGTGACCGATGAGTATCTGCGAATTTTCAAGGAACTCTGGACCGCGGACTCGCCGTCCTTCGACGGCCGTTACAACAGTTTCTCCGATCTCAAGTTCGAACCGAAACCGGTTCAGAAACCGCATCCGCCGTTATGGATCGGCGGCGAGAGCCCGGCAGCGATGCGGCGCGCCGTTCGCATTGGCGACGGGTGGTTTCCAATTGGGGCCAATCCGAATTTTCCGCTCAACACGTCGGCGAAATTTGCTGCCAGCCTGTCGACCCTGAAGCAGCTTGCCGCCGAGAACGATCGCGATCCGGACAGTCTGGATCTTGGTTTCTGGAGTAACTGGGATCACGAGGTCATGGAGCGGAAAGCGCCTCAAGACGGCGAGCGGCATATCATGACCGGTGGGACCGCCGCGATTCTCGACGATGTCGGTGTCTTGAAGGATCTCGGGGTTGGCGTGTTCATGTTCCAATTGGCGAAGCCTGAAGGTCTTGAGGCGACGCTGGAGTCCATGAACCGCTTTGCCGACGCGATACTGAGCCAGGTCTGAGAAACCGTTTTGACGAGGCCGGCGGTCATGTTTGTGGTCTTTGCAGACGGCCAGGCTGCAGGGCATGGCCATGTCGGCGGCTGGATTGTCCGGGCAACCTGTGCGTGGGCCTGTGTTGTGACGGCTGCAAGTCCTGAGGGTGCATGGAAACGGATTACATCATAGTGGGCGCCGGTTCGGCCGGTTGTGTGCTGGCCGACCGCCTGAGCGAAGGCGGGGCGCGGGTGTTGTTGCTGGAAGCGGGACCGCGGGATCTGCATCCGATGATCCACATCCCGGCCGGTATCCTGAGCCTGTTGCATAATTCCCAAGTTAACTGGAATTACTCCAGTGAACCGGAGTCCACGAGCGGCAATCGCCGAATTCACTGGCCGCGGGGCCGGGTGCTTGGCGGTAGTAGTTCGATCAACGGTATGCTCTATGTGCGCGGCAATCCGGCCGATTATGATGGCTGGGCGCAGATGGGATGCCGAGGATGGTCTTTCGACGATGTCCTGCCGTATTTCAGGAAATCGGAAAACTATCGCCACGACAGTACAGATGGCCATCGCGGCAAGGGCGGTCCTCTGGAAGTCGAGAACTATCGGTCGATCCTTGATCTGACACATGCTTTTGTCAACGCGGCGGAGCAGGCCGGGCATCCGAAAAGCCCGGATCTGAACGGAGCCCGGCCCGAAGGCGTGGGATATTCGCAGATGACCCGGAAGGGACGGGTGCGCGGTTCGACCGCGCGAACATTCCTGTCTCGGGCAAGGGGACGGTCCAACCTGCAGGTCGAGACCGATGCCATTGCCACCAGCCTGACCTTTGAAGGCAAGCGTTGCATCGGCGTGACGTTCCACCAGCGCGGGTCCGACTGGACGGCGACGGCGGCCCGTGAGGTGATCGTCTCCGGCGGAGCGGTCAACTCACCGCATTTGCTGCAGGTTTCCGGGATTGGCCCGGCCGAACATCTGCGTTCGATTGGTGTCGAGGTTCTGCACGATCTGCCGGGTGTCGGTCGCAATCTTCAGGATCATTATGTCGCCCGGATCAGCCACCGGGTGAAGGACGCGGTGTCGATCAACGAACTCAGCCGCGGGCTGAAACTGTTACGCGAGATCGGGCTCTGGGTCTTCGCGGGCCGCGGGGCGCTGACCTTCGGCGTGACCAGTGCGATGGTGTTCAGCCGTAGTCGGGAAGGCCTAGCCAGTCCAGACCTGCAGTTGTTGTTCACGCCCGCGAGCTATTCGGAGGACCGTTTCGGAAAGCTGGAAACCGAAGCCGGCATGACGGTTGCTGTCTGTCCGGTTCGGCCGGCGAGCCGTGGCACGATCATGGCCGTATCGTCTGATCCGCTGGAAAGACCGGCGATTCGGCCCAATTACCTGTCCGATCCCGACGATGTCCGGGCCATGCTGTCGGGGTTGCGGCAGACCCGGGATATCTTCTCGCAGTCGGCACTCGCGATCCACAGTATCGCCGAGACCCTCCCGGGGTCCGATGTGAGGTCGGATGACGAGCTTGAAGATTTTGCCCGGAGAAAGGGTGGAATCATCTACCATCCGGTCAGCACTTGCCGAATGGGCGAGGATCCCGAAGCCGTAGTTGACCCGAGGTTGCGCGTGCACGGCCTCGGCAACCTGAGGGTCGTCGATGCGTCGATCATGCCGACAGTGACGACGGGAAACACCAATGCGCCCACGATCATGATTGCCGAAAAGGCGGCGGCGATGATTATCGAGGATGCCAGAACCCTGGCCTGAGAGGAAGAACGGATATGAGTGATGCGAACGGGATGCCGAATGCCGAGGCGATCAGAACGGCGTCATCGGAACTGGTGGAGCTGCTCAGGATCCGTACTTTTCCATTCGGCCTGAAACTGTTTGAAGATTCCGAGGAGATGCGGCGGATTTCGGGGCTCCGGACGCCGGCGGACGGGAAATTCTTCACGACATGCCAGTTGGTCACCCAGGTCCGTACGGCAGGTTTCACGCTCGGGATCGTCCAGGACAATCTGCGTCCGGGGTCCAGCTGCGGCGCCAATATCGGGCTTGAGCCGGTTCCGGACGATCTTGGTTCGGGCGCCAAGATGAATGGTGTCTGGTTTGGCAACCAGGACGCTGCCCGGGCGCATCAGGAGCAGATGCCGCGGGTTGCGGCGGGACGTTATTCCGGCCTTGCCGCTTCGCCTTTGCGCAGCGGGCGGCTGAACCCACCTGACAGTTGTCTGTTCTACGCGTCGCCAGGGCAGATGATCTTGTTCATCAACGGGCTGCAATATCACGATTACCGCCGTTATGATTTCACGATCACCGGCGAGAGCGCCTGTGCGGACAGCTGGGGGCGAGCTTTGTCGACCGGTGAAACCAGCCTTGCGTTGCCCTGTTATGCGGAACGGCGGTATGGCGGGGTTGCCGATGACGAGTTGTTGATGGCCTGCCCGCCGGAAGAGTTCGTGCGCGGTATCGATGGTCTGAAGCACCTCGCGAAGAATGGATTGAGATATCCCTATCCACCCTATTCGGCCTTTGCCGACCCCGCCGACGGCATGGCGAAGAGTTACGGGTAGTGGCGGATCCACCGGGATCTCCGGCAGGTCGTTCGCGACGCTGGCCCGAGGTCATGACTGTTGAGTCGTAACTGCCCAAATACCACGTTGCTGACGGTTTCGGGACGATTATTGGGTGCTGCTGTGGTGTCGTTGAGTCCCTATTTTTTCCTGACGTTATAGAATCGTCGGTCTATGGGTGGCGCTCTCGTGCGATGGGAGCGGCGGCTTGGGTCTTTCGGGTCGAAGGCGACGGCGAGTTTGTGTCAGACGCTGATTTCGTTGATGCCGCCGCACGATGTCGACATCGTGAGTTATCCGGGGGCGGTGCGTTGGTGATGCGCAAGCCACCGGCCTTGATGCGCAAGCCACCGGCCTTGCTCTTGATCAGCATCGACCGCGACGCCGCTGCGCTCAAGCATCCATGACTTGGTGCAAGCATTTTCGGCGGATGGTGTGAAAATTGTTCACGGACTATCTACTGGGTTTCCCACATCCGATCCGAAGCCGAGATGATGAGGCGATGTCGGGTGATCATATCGGGCTGCGGTGTCGGGACGCCGCTTACCATGCCACACTCGTATCGGGTGCCGCCCGTTTCGCTGTCCGCTGGTCGGTCATGACGCGATGTCCAGGGCTTCGGATGACCAGCACCGACCCTGGCGCAGCAGGGCATTGGCGCGGATGATGAGCTTGCGCATCACCGCGACGACGCGACCTTGTGGTGTGTCCCGGCCACTGTCAGGCGGTCATACAGGGTCTTGATGTCCGTATTTTGGCGCAAGGCCGTCATGGCCGCCATTAAAGGAGGTCGCGGGTCACCGCCGGCCGTCGCGGATGTGGTGGGGTTCCCTGCTTTGACCGCTGTCACGGGCAAAGGCCGCCACTCCGACCCGTGCCATCGCCCGACGGTTGCCGAGGGTACCGCGTTCCGGAATCCAGCGGATCATCGCGGCGACATTCACGAACCCGATGTTGGGGACCGAGCGTAGGATCCGCCGCTTTTCACGACGCGCAGCCGTCGCTCCAGAGCGGCAAGCGCGGGCAAAACGGCACCTGATTACCCTCGAATCTAAGCAGTGAGCTTCTTGCAAAATTGCCGGCCCGACCGGTTTTTTGCCTTGTCGAGGCTGATTTTGTTGTCGAGGGCCTGGGTTTCGGGCCATCTCGTGGTATGTTGTGTTTCCACAACAACAAGATACCGAGGAGGTGACCCCGATGACCCTTGGCTCGACCCTATCCGATCTCTGGCACCGATTTCAAGGGGACCTTTTCCCTGCGTTGGCCGAGGCGGTCGGTCCTCTCCTCGAGACGCACAAGCGCTTCGTGACAGCTCTCGATCTCGTCAAGGTGGAGGACTTCGTCGATGGGGTGTGGACCGGTCCGGGTCGGCCCCGGGAGGATCGCCAGGCGCTGGCCCGTGGCTTCATCGCCAAGGCGGTGTGGGATCTGCCGACGACCCGCCACCTGATCGACAGGCTCAAGGTGGACCCGACGTTGCGCCGACTGTGCGGCTGGTCGCGTGTCGCGAAGATCCCGAGTGAAGCGACGTTTTCGCAGGCGTTTGCCGAATGGTCGCAGTCCCGTCTTCCGGAGAGGATGCACGCGGCTCTGGTTGCAGAGACACTGGGCGACGCGCTCATCGGCCACGTGTCGAGGGACTCGACGGCCATCGAGGCCCGGGAGACGCCGAACCGCAAGCGCGGCCGGCCCCGCAAGGGCGAGGAGAGGACGAAGGAGCCTGGGCGTCTCGAACGGCAAGCGAACGGGATCGATCTCGATGAGAGGCTCGACGCGCTGCCGAAGGTCTGCGATCACGGGGCAAAGAAGACTGCCAAGGGGGTCATGGAGGCCTGGCGCGGTGACAAGCTGCATATCGACACAGCAGACTGCGGGGTGCCGCTGAGTACCGTCCTCACCTCGGCATCCGTCCATGACAGCCAGGTCGCGATCCCGCTGGCGATGATGACCGCCGCGCGTGTGACCAATCTCTACGATCTCATGGACGCGGCCTATGATGCCAGGGAGATCTACCAGATGAGCGAACGGCTTGGCCATGTGCCGATCATCGATGTCAATCCGCGCCGGGACAAGGACCTCAAGGAGGAGCGAGACCGGGAGGCCCGGGCCCGGCGTGTAGTAGGCCCTGTCGATTCCGAGACCGTGCTGGTCCGGATCCGGTCCGGTGTCGAGAGGACCAACGCCCGCCTCAAGGATGAGTGTGGCGGGCGCCATGTCCGCGTCCGTGGATATTCCAGGGTCGCCTGCCATCTCATGTTCGGCATCCTGGCCCTGGCGGCTGACCAGTTGATACGTCTCGCCGCCCCATAGCGCGGCTCCGACAACGCATACCGACCCTTCGCGGCCCTCTCGAAGAGAGGGACCCGGAGAGGCGTGTCCCGATGTCCACAAAGGTCCCTGTTTGTTCTCATCGTCTCTGATGAGACACCGCGAATCCATGGATTCCGACCTCCAGGTGCAGAGGTGACCGGAAGCAACCGACCGATCCGGGCTCACCGGACCCTGGGGGCAGGAATTTTGCAAGAGGTTCATTACAATGGATACGTCAATTCCTCGTGTCGGTTTGTGCCGCAGAAATATTGGGGATTACATACATAGGTTGACTTCCGCGCGTTTCGATGCTATGTAAAACGGGAAGTAACGGAGGCTCGTCATGCCTCAGAAAGCACCGGCAAAGCCCACCGCAAGGATGACGTTGCGCCGAGAATGTCGATTGAGTTCAGCAAGGTATTTCCGGCGAACGCCGTCGAAATCCGGTGGATGTCCCTGTTCCTGCGTCTTAGCTAGCTCCGCTAGAATCTCGCTCCAGATCGGCAATTGACGGCTCCGCCTTTGTTGACTCAACAGACGTTTGAAGAATTCGTCGTCGTGATCCTCTCGGGCTTTTTCGTCGCCGAACGGTAGACGTCGAGCCCCCGATCCTTCTCCTGCCAACCGCTGTAGATCTTCATGACCTCGCGGACACCCGGACGGGCAAGCGCCGCCTCTAGATAGTGTCGTCATGAGTGATGTTTATCTGTACTATCTGTCGAACTCACTCGATGGTTCCTGGAGGCGACTCATGGGATTGGCTCATCGGCGTCACGACATGTCAGACAGGGTCTGGCTGTTGTTGGAGCCTCATCTGCCTGGCCGAGCGGGACGTTGGGGTGGGGTGGCGCAGGATAATCGACGGTTCATTAATGCGATCTTCTGGATTCTGCGTACCGGCGCTCCCTGGCGTGATGTGCCGCCAGACTATGGGGACTGGAAAAATACCCATCGTCGGTTCTGTCGCTGGCGGGACAAGGGGCTCTGGGGGGCGTTGCTAGAGCATCTGGTGGATGAGCCGGACTATGAGTGGCTGATGATTGACGCCAGTCATCTCAAGGTACATCCCCATGCGAGCGGTGCGGTCGGCGGCAATCAGGCGATGGATCGCACAAAAGGGGGCTGAACACGACGCTGCACCTGGCTGTGGACGTGCATGGGATGCCGGTGCGGGTGTTGGTGACCGAGAGGACGGCAGCAGATTGCAGTCAAGCGGTCGAGCTGATTGAAGGGATAGATGCCGAGTATTTGTTGGCGGACAAGGCCTATGACACGACTGCCATCCTGTCTTATTGTGAGGAGCATGAAGTCATTCCAGTGGTTCCGCCGAAGCGCAACCGCCAGCACCCCAGAGCGTATGATGTCCATCTCTACCGGCGCCGGCATTTGGTGGAGAACGCGTTTCTGTGGCTCAAGCGCTGGCGTGGGATTGCCACGCGATACGCCAGGAATGCCGCATCGTTTCTTGCCGCGGTGCAGATTCGGTGTCTGGCGCTCTGGGCTGGTATTTCGTGACGACACTATCTAGGGAAAGTCTGAACAACGCCGTTTTTCCGGGTATACGGGTGGCGTGGCCCGTGGGTGAAACGCCGAAGCCCATCGAGGACGTATTGTCGCGCCAGGAAATGGAGATTTCGATGCCCGAGCCGACCGTCCCCGCCGCCTTGCGGCGGCTGCGGACAGATTGACCCCACGTCAGGCGGTGGCGTCGCGCCCAGCGATGAGCAGATTGGTGAACCCGAGCAGCACGGCGATGCGTTGCGTGGTCTTCGCCAGCCTCCGATAGCGCACCTTCGCGTAGCCGAAGTGGCGCTTCACATACAGGAACGGATGCTCCACCTTGGCCCGAACCGACGCCTTGCGCCTCTCCGCCGCCTCCAGGCCCGCCTTGTCCAGCCCCCGGCGCTTGCCGGGCTTCATCGCCACCTCCCAGTCCACGTCCGTGTCCCGGTTCTCCGCGCGCTTGTCCACCCCCTGATAGCCCGCATCACCCCACACCTGCTCCTCGCCCCCGTGCAACAGCGCGTGCGCGGTCGCCACATCCGAGACAGTCGCCGGCGTCGTCTCCACGCTGTGCGTCAAGCCCGACTGCGCATCCACCCCGATGTGCGCCTTCATCCCAAAATGCCACTGATTGCCCTTCTTCGTCTGATGCATCTCCGGGTCCCGCTCGCCCTTGCGGTTCTTCGTCGACGACGGCGCGGCAATGAGACTCGCGTCCACGATCGTCCCCTTGCTCAAGCGGTGTCCGAGAGAGGCCAGATGTGCGTTGATCTCCTCGAACAGCGTCTCACCCAGACCATGCGTCTCCAGCAAGTGGCGGAAATGCAGGATCGTCGTCTCGTCAGGCAGCGCACCCGAGAGGCGCAGCCCCACAAACCGCCGTACCGACTTCACCTCGTAGAGCAGGTCCTCCATCCCAGGGTCGCTCAGATTGTAGAACAGCTGCAACCCAGTGCACCCGCAGCATCATGCTCAGCGGATAGGGCCGCCGACCGCGCCCGGCCTTCGGGTAGAACGGCTCGATGCGGGCCTCCAGCCGCTCCCAGGGAACCAGCCCGTCCATCGTCTCGAGAAAGACCTCGCGCCGCGTCCGGCGCTTCTTCAGGTCGTGCTCCAGCTCCGCAAACGTCGCTTGCTCCAAGGCTCGCACTCCACTCCGTCACCAAGAAACCAATTGTGACAGAGCCGACTTGTTCAGACAATCCTTAGCGATGCACGGGATGAATGGCAATGACCCGCCCTGCGAGATCCTTCTATTGCGGCCATTGCAGCATTGATCATCCAGTCGGTAACCATATGGCCCGCTTCCCGTCATCCGGGCCCGTCATCTGGAACGAAACGTACTCCGAATCTGAAAAGCCAAGCATTATTACCGACCACCTGCACGAACCCGGAGCTCGCATCATGGACCGCAATGCCCGGCACGGGATCATCGAAGATACATCGCCTCTACGATCGACGCCTGTCACATTGATACGCTTTCTACGGCCCCGCTCATCAAGATCAATGTCGGCATCCGGATCACCATCGTGGCAGGCACTCTGTCCGGGATTCCTGCTGAACCGCTTATGCACATGGTTCCGGTTGCGAGAGTTTGCCACCAGATGTTGAGGTTAGGGCGGGGGAGCGGGTAGAATGCTCCCGATACATTTCTGCCGACGGAGCGACCACATGAAACAGCTCCCCGACAGCCTCCTCGCCGTCCAGCACATGGTCCCGGACGATGACGCCTGCGCCGCCTGGCTGATCGAAATGCGCTGGCCGGACGGCTTCGTCTGTTCCACGTGCGGCCATGAAAAGGGATGGGCGCTGCGCAGAAAAGCACACACCTTCGAGTGCACCGGCTGCCGCCGGCAGACCTCGGTGACGGTCGGGACGATCCTGCACGCCAGCAAGCTGCCGCTCACCGTCTGGTTCTGGGCCGCCGACCTGATGGCGACCCACTCCAACGGCATCTCTGCCCTGCAGCTCCAGAAACAGCTCGCTATCGGCTCTTACCGCAGCGCTTGGCTGCGCGCCCACAAGCTGTGCGCCAGCATGGTCGAGCCCGAGCGCAATCCGTTGTCGGGCCTGGTGGACATCGACGAGGCTAGCCGTCCATTTCGGACCAAAGACGATCCTGCCACCGGAGGGCAAGGACGCAGCCACGACGGCAAGAGGCTCATCGTCGGCGCCATCGAACTCGGGGACGGAAACATTCCAGGCCGACTGCGGCTGGCCGAAATCTCCTCCTACGCCGCCGCCGACCTCGGACACTTCGTCGAAACCGCCGCCGGTCCCGACGCCATCGTGAAAACCGACGGCTGGTCCGGCGACGCTGCGGTCCCCGCCGATCGCCACAATGTCCATGTCGTCGGGAAGACCGCCGCTCACCTCGTCCTGCCGTGGATCCACCAAGTCTTCTCCAACCTCAAAGGATGGGCGCGAGGCGTCTACCACGGGCTGCGCCGCAAGCATCTGCAAGCCTATCTCGATGAGGTCGTCTTTCGCTTCAACCGCCGCAAAACCCGCCACGATGCTTTCCGCTCGCTCTTCCGCCTCGCCACCAATGCACAACCCCTTACCTACAGCATGTTGATCGAACCGGAACCATCTGCATAAGCGGTCCAGACATTGCCGGGAAGAGTCTGTCACCCGCCAATGTCTGGACCGTTGCCGCGAACGGACAGATCGGCGGCAGAACGCGGACCAGGGCTGCAAGGTCCCTCTTCGACAGCTCCGACGCAGAAACACTCCCTATAATATGTTCGCGACCCCGGTCGGCCAAAAACCGCCAAGGGTCCGTTCGGTCCGGCATAGTGATCGACCGAGCCAGATTGACACTCCGGTCGGTCGGGAAATGCGGTCCCCTGTCCCACACGCCGCCGCCAACCCTTCGCTGACGACGGCAAGAATGTTCGCGGAGACAACGAAACCTCCAGCCTGTTCCTGCTGTTACAGGTTTTTCAACACCCAGTAGCCTGACGCCGGGGCCGACAGCAGCTCCGGCAAACTCGGGACCGGGCTGGATTCCGTGCGAGCACCACGGCTGAGAAAAAACCGCCGATGACAGCAACGAATGCAAAAGCTGCGGCGACCGCCACCGGTCCAGGCATCCAGTTCAGGAAGACGAGCAGAATCAGGCAGAACAGAACATACAATGACATTGCCTTGCGCGATGCAGCATACGTTGCTGCAACAAACCGCAGACCGTAATGCCCGTTCAAGGCCCAGCCGCTGGTCGACAGACTGGTCGGAAAACTCAGCAACAGACCGGCAATCATCGGACCAATCTCAGCCGCGAATGTCGCCACCGACGCGATCAGAACACCGGCCACACCGCCCCGAACCAACAAATACCACCAGCCGGCCGGCATCTTCACGTTGTCCGTCTGCCGTGGTGGCGCGTGGTTGAACAGAACCGCAATAATCGCGCCAATCGCCACGCAAAGAAGGCCATCCACGACACTAAGATCGAGGTCCGAAATCAACCAGGCGACAAGACACCAGCAGGCCAGGCCGGTAACAAGGGCAAGGCCGAAATGTCCCAACCGGGCGGTCTGGGAAAACGCTGTCAAGTAGATCAGGACCGGTCCGGCCCCTGCCATGCCATAGATAACGCTTCGGGCCACGAAGTCGTTGTCGAACCCGAGAGCAACGAAGAACAGCCCGGGACCGGCATTCACCGGCAAGGCAATCAGAACCCCGGTTAGGATCGGCCCAGCCGCAAGCGCCATGCGCCCGATGGCGATGATGAGGCCGGCCGCAGCCAGAGTCTTCCAGGACAACGACACAACGGCAACAAGAGCAGGATCCAAAGCCGTCTCCCCTGTCTCCGTCCGCCCCTCAATGTTCGGCCAGAAATCCGAGCAGGATGTCGCAGAATTCCGCTCGCGCCTCGCGACCGGTCACCACATGGGCCGCATCCGGCATCCAGTGGCCGCGCGCGCCCGGAATGCCCTGTTCGACGGGAACCGTCAGCCTGGGCGCGGTTATGACATCGTGACCGTTATGCATCACCAGCGCCGGAGCCGTAATCTGTCCCAGACGATCCAGCGTATCATGCGAGAGCCCGGCTTCCGTCAGGCGTTGATGCGTGTCGATACGGCCGTCGAGGTCGCGCCATGCGCCATCCGGCCCGAGCAGACGGTTCTTGTTCGCGGCATAGAATGCGGCATCGAACCCCTCCATGACCACCATCTGCTGAAACGCCACGAAACCCATTGCGCGGTGAATGTCAAACCACAACGTGAGCTGATCCCGGAACCGGGTATCTGGCCGCGCCCAGGTTCCGGTATTGACCAGACTTCGCACGAGGTCCGGTCGCCGGATCGCCACGTCCTGGAAAATGCAGGCGCCAATGCCGATGATGCCGACAAAATGCGCCCGCTCAATACCGAGTGCTGCCAGCAATCCGATAACATCATCGGCATACAGCGCCGTAGTCGACGAAACCGATACATCGTCGTCGGACTGGCCGATGCCGCGATGATCGAAAATCACCACACGGTGACGGTCGGTCAGGCCGCGCGGCAGATGTCCGACATTACCATGGCAAAAGGTTCCCCAGCCGCCGGAGCAGATCACCGGATCGCCGGAACCATGGACCTCGTAATACATGTCGTGGTTGTTGATGTGGACGATTGGCACTGCCTGACCTCGCTATTGTTGACCCAGTATGGCTTCTACGGCCGCCGCTAGTCCCAGCAGAATCGCGTCCCGACCGGGTGCGGCCATCAACTGGAGTCCGACCGGACAACTGGACGCCCGTCTGTGAGCGGGAATCGAGATTGCGGGGCAGTCCGCAAAATTGGCCGGCGCCGTGAAATCCGCCTGTGTCGCCGGAACGGGCGCTGCGGACGGGAAGGCAGTCTGTGGCGTCGTCAAGCTGACGATTGCGTCAACAGAATCAAACAACCCGGCAAAAGCCGTCCCGATACGGGTGATTTCCCGGCGCGCTTTCACATAGCGCGATGCGGACACGTCGGCACCATAGTCAAGCAGGCGCTTGAATTCGGCAGAAAACGCCTCTGGATGTCTACTGATCCAGTCTTCGAACTCGACCCAGGCCTCGACCTCCGACACCAGAAGGCCGGCACGCCGGGCCGTGGTAGGATTGTATCCGGGCAACTTGACCCGTCTCAGCGCAACCCCGGCTTCCTGCAACAGCCGTTGCACGTCATCAAAGATCGACCGCATTCCGACATCGATCTGATCGTCGTCGAAGTTCTCGATCGTTGCAAAGACCAGCGAATCAAGATCGCGCGATGCCAGCGGCACGTCCATCAGCATGGCAATATCACCGACAGACCGCGCGAGCGGACCGGTCGTATCAAGGCCGGCGGCAAGGGGTATGACCCCGGTCAGCGGCCAGAATATCCGGGACGGCTTGAATCCGACGATACCACAATAGGCCGCGGGCAACCGGACTGAGCCCATGGTGTCGGTCCCGATGGCGACAGGACACATGCCGCTCGCCACTGCCGCCGCCGAGCCGCCGCTGCTGCCGCCAGGCGTCGAACCCGGTACGACCGGATTGTCGGTGCGCCCGTGATGTGGGTTGTCGGTCGTCGCGCCGAGCGCGCCTTCGTGCATGTTGGTTTTTCCGATCGGAACCAGCCCACGCGCACGCAGCGCAGTTGCGACGCCGGCAGCGGTCGCGGGCATCCAGGACATGCCCGAACCGTTGGTTGTCGGCTGTCCGTCAACATCGATATTGTCCTTGATCGCAATCGGAACCCCGTCAAGGGCCGACAAGACCGAACCGTCGCGGCGGCGGGCGTCACTGCGGGCCGCCTCATCGCGAGATTGCGCGGCCGCAACATGAACGAAGGCATTGATCGATTCGTTGCGCGCGGCAATGCGTTCGAGACATGCGTCAATCAGGGCCAGCGACGACACCTCCCCTCGATTCAGAGCTTCAGCGGCGTCTCGAACGCCAAACTCCGGCAGAGTACGCGCCATTCCTGTCCCCATCCGTGGTATGGCGCGGAACCGCACCTTGCCACCGTACTATAAGCGTCATGGCCAAAGCTTGCACGTCCATGGTTTGTCGACCATTGGCGCGCTGTCGCCGATCTTTTTGCGCCAAGCATCCAGCCCTGATGATAAAGTCGGCGCAATATCGGGCTAGGAGATCTGCAATGACCAATCATGTCGCCATCGAGATTGCCAGAACGAGGCCCTTTGCCGACGGCCTGGAATTTGGTGCCGTTGGAGCTTACGAACGACTCGACGGCTCGGCCCGTATCTCCGTGGATCCTGATGCCGCGGCACAGCGTGGAATCACCGATCTCGACAAGGCGCCCAGAAACGATGCAGGTCTTGTGAGTTTCGCGACAGAAATCTGCATTCTGCGGCCGGTAACTCCCGGCGCCGGCAATCGTCGAATATTTTTCGATTACGGGAACCGCGGCAACAAGCGGGCCTTGCAGTATTTCAACGATGCTGTCGCATCGAATGATCCGCTTGGACTGGACCACGTCGGAAACGGATATCTGTTCCGCCGCGGATACAGTGTGGCTTGGGGCGCATGGCAAGGCGATCTGCTTCCCGGCAGCGGACGAATGACCATGTGCCTGCCCGTCGCCAGGAACGGCGATGACCCGCTCACCGGCTTGGTCCGCACCGAATTCATCGCGACCGGCCCGAACCAGACGACATTTCCGCTGAGCGGCTGGATATCAACCCGCAGCCATCCGGTGGTATCCCGCGATACAACCGCAGCCCAACTGACGCGGCGGCGCTATCCCGGAGACGCGCGCGAGCCGGTCGATCCGACTTCCTGGTCGTTTGCGCGGACCGAAGGTGGATTAGGCATGGACTTCCAGGGGACGGAAACTTCGATCGTCGCGTCCGATACCAATATTCACATGCCGAGCGGGTTTGAACCGGGCTGGATTTACGAACTGATTTATACCGCCCGGGATCCGCTGGTCATGGGGCTCGGCCATGTCGCAGTACGTGATCTCGCAAGTTTCCTGAGATACGATCGAAGTGACTCAAACCCGCTCGCCGACCAGTTCATCGAAAAGGCCTACTGCTTCGGGCGGTCCCAGACCGGGCGTTGCATCCGCGATGCGATCTACCGCGGCTTCAACATCGATGCCGCGGGCCGCCGGGTGTTCGACGGCGCGCTCACGCATGTCGCGGGCGGCGGCCGGATGTGGCTCAACCACAGATTCGCCAATGCCGTGGTTCCGGCCGGCCAGCAATACGAGGACCACGACAACATCGCCGACAGTTTTCCGTTCGCCTATTCCGAAAGCACCGATCATATGACCGGCCGTACCGATGCCATCTGTAAACGCCCGGAGTCGGATCCGCTGATTATCCACACTCAGACCGCGACTGAATATTGGCAACGGCGCGGATCGCTAGTGCATACCGACAGCCATGGAAACGACCTCGATCCGCCCGACAATGTCAGGATCTATTTCTGGGCCAGCGCTCAGCATGTTGGCGACCCGAACCAGGGAGCGCCGAAACGCGGAATCTGCCAGAACGTCAACAATGTTGTTCACACTTCCATGCTGTTTCGGGCAATGCTGGATGCGCTCGACCGATGGGCGACCGACGGAACGGCGCCGCCGGCCAGCCGCTATCCGAGGCGCGCCGACGGAACGTTGGTGGATATGGAAATCTGGCGCGACGGTTTTCCCAGGATTCCCTATCTGGCGACTCCGCGCGAGCCGAACCGGCTGCCGCTTTACGATTTTGGCCCGCGGGCAGCAGATGGCGTTCTTGACACGCTGCCGCCAACGGTCAGAGATGCCGAAGGATATCGGATCCTTGTTCCGGCCGTCGATGACGACGGAAACGACCGCGCCGGCGTTCGCGCGCCGATGGTCGCCGCGCCGCTCGCGACATATCTTGGATGGAATCTGCGCGCGCGTCCTTACGGCGCGGGGGCAACGCACGAATTCACCGGAAGTACGATCCCGTTCCCGGAAACCGATGCCGTGTGTCGCGCCACCGGAGATCCCCGAACCTCGATCCTGGCCCGTTACGGAACCCTGGACAGCTATGTCGCCGCTATCGAGACGGCTGCACGGACACTTGTCTCAGAGGGCCTGATGCTTGAGGACGATCTTCCGCGCATTCTCGAGATGGCGCAGGACTGGGGCGCCCCCTGGCATGATGTGCGGCTGTGATGGCCTGATTTCCAGACCTTCGGTATCGTGTGCCGGCCATTCGCCGCACCCGATCCGCTGTCGACCAACTCGCGTTACCAGAGCTTGATCCGCTGATAGATCCGGATATTGACGCTGGCGCGCATACCCGGAGTCAAGTTTGGCGGCGGATCATCCAGAGTGATGCGGACCGGCACGCGTCCGATATCCGTACCGAACCGGCTGCCGGACCCGCGAGTCGGCAATCCCAGTTCGGCGGTCGTGGCATTGCCGATGCGACTGACCGTCCCGTAATAGTCCTGAAACGGATAAATCTCCAGTTCGATCAATACGTCCTGGCCAACCCGAACATGCCGCATCTGGCTCTCGTCGACATAGGCCTCGATCCAGTATCGTCCCGGATCATGCAGCATCATGACAGTGACCCCGTCTTCGACATATTCGCCGGCATAACGGTGGATACGGCCAACAACTCCGTCGATCGGCGACAATATCCTGCGATACGCCAGAGCAATCTCCTGCAAGCGAATATCGTCACGAATCCGGGTCTGTTCGAGGTCGGCGATGCTGATTTGTTCGAAAATGACGTCAATCTGCCGGGCACTTGCTTCCAATTGTTCGTATTCGCTTTCGGCAACCGCGATTGCCGCCCGTGTTCGGACAGTATCGCCCCGCAGCGCCAGCATCTTGTCCTTCTCGGCGATATATCTCTCCTCGGATGTAAGATTCTTGCCGAGCAGGAACTTCACGCGAGCCAGATTCTTTTCGGACAACGCTAGGCGGTCCTTGATAGCCGCGTGCTCTTCCCTGATCGCGCGAATCTTCTGTGTCTGGGTCTCCAACTTCGATGCCAGTTCGGCTTCGAACACGGCCTTTTCGGACATGAGACGCTTGCGTTCCGCCTGTTTCAGCGCCAGATCGGTCCGAAGCGCGGCCAGCGCGAGCCGAATCTCGTCATCAACTAGGTGAAACAACTCCTGCCCTTCGACAATCCGGCTCCCCTCCTCGACCAAGACGCTCTGGATCTTGCCGTCGACCTGTGCCGAAATCTTTGTCAGTTCGGTGCGGATCCGCGCATCGTCCTCATAGACATGCCTAAACCAGTAAAACACTTCATAGCCGGCAAGCAGACATGCTCCGGTCAGGCCGCCAATAATCGCGACCTTCAATGTCCGCTTTAGCGCCAAGGCGACACACGAGTCCTGAAAAATCTTTTCATTCGTTGCCCTCGGGTCCGTATCGTGTCAATTCCGATGGGTGATCCGGCGATCTTGGAGTCCGCCGACCAAAACGTCCGAACAGCCCCTTGAGCACACTGAAACGCTATCAATAATGCCGGTATCGATCAACACGGCGACTGCCAGCGCGAGGAGAACGGTCATGGACCTGCCGGGTGACAGGATTGTCTGACACGTCGGCCACAGCCTCGCCGATCCGGAACCTTCTCGGTGATCCGGATTTCCTGTCGGTCTGGAGCGTCGGGGCCCTGAGCGGCATCGTCCGATGGTTTCAACTGCTCGCGTTCGGAATCTATACCTATGAAATCACCGGATCGCCCTTGCTGGTTGCGAGCATTCCGGTGCTCTGGATGTTGCCGCTGACCCTGTTCGGCCCGATCGCCGGCGTGCTGTCGGAGCATCTGAATCGCAAGATCATGTTGTCCGTCTCGACGATATCCGTAACAGCCCTGCAAGTCGTGATGGTCGTGCTTTCTCATTTCGGAGAGTTGACCTACGGCATGATTGCGACAGCATCGCTGTTGAGCGGTCTGTTCTGGGCGACTGACATGCCGCTGCGGCGGCGTGTTCTCGGGGATCTGTCGCGGAGTCGCATCTCGGCCGCGATGGGGCTTGATTCCGCGACCAGCAATGCGACCCGCATGACCGGCCCCTTACTTGGCGGTGTGGTCCTTCAGCTGCTCGGTATGTTCGGTGTCTTCGCGCTGAGCATGGTGATTTATGGCGTGTGCGTCGTTCTGCTGCTGATCGCCCGAATCCCCGAATCCCAGGGCCTGCACAGCCCGCCTTCGCTCCTGCGCGATCTCGCGGGCGGCATCAGGGTTGTCTTTGCCGACCGTTATCTGCGCCGAATTCTGGCAATCACGATCGTCTTCAACCTTTGGGGATTTCCGTTCACGTCGATGATTCCGATTATCGGCCGGGACGAACTGGGGCTGTCGCCCTTTCTGATCGGTGTTCTGTCCAGCGCGGAAGGATTCGGCGCTTTTGTCGGCGCCTTGCTCGTCGCCGTCCTTGCCCGGCCCGAGATCTTCTTCAGAATCTATCTCGGGGGCACGATCCTGTATTTGTCGGTGATCGGCTATCTATCATTGCTGACTTATGTCGCGGGCGGTCCCTGGCATTCCTTTTTTGCCGCTGGCGTGGCGCTGGCAATCGCGGGCCTCGCGAGCGCCTGTTTCGCCGCCATGCAGGGTACTCTAACCTATCTGGCAGCACCGCCGGCCTATCGCAGCCGAGTTCTCGGCGTCCTCACATTGTGCATTGGCACGGGCCCCATCGGCTTTTTGAATGTTGGCTGGATGGCCGAAACGTTCGGGGTGTCGACGGCGCTGTTCATCATTTCCGCAGAAGGGCTGTTCGCGTTGCTGGTTCTGTGGGTCTGGAGTGAATCGCTGACATCGGAAGACCAGGCCGGTCTCGAAGGTAACGGATAACTCTGGCAGCAGGATACGCGTTGCTAACCGTGCCCGTTTGATGGCTGCATACGCTGATAGTTGGCAAACATCTTCCCAGCATCCTGACACATTGCACCAGAGGCAACCTATGTATGTAATCCCCAAAGTCCCCCATCCATATGGATGGGAATTATATACCTAACTTGATGAGAGGTCTCACCGTTCACGACAACGTCTTTTCTGCTTGCAAAATGGTCGCTACGGTGCGTTTTCCCGGCCACCGGCACGAGGTAGCAGGCCCATTGCGGCCAATTCGCGGCGGATCTGCCATTGTTTAGTCAGGTATATAGTTCCCCTCGTATTTGAGCGAGCGCCACAGCCGCTCGATGAAGATGGTGTCCATGCACCGGCCCCTGCCGTCCATCGAGATGCCGATGCCGACCTCCCTCAGGCGCCCGGTAAACGCGAAGCTGGTGACCTGGCTGCCCTGGTCGGTGTTGAAGATTTCCGGCGTGCCATAGCGTGCCAGGGCCTCCTCCCACGCGTCCGTGCAGAAGCCCGCGTCCAGCGTGTTCGGCAGCCGCCAGGCCAAGACATGGCAGCTCGCCCAGTCCATGATCGCCACCAGGTAGAGGAAGCCGCGCTGCACCGGGATATCGGGGATGTCGGCGCACCAGACATGCTTCGCCCGCCCGGTCCGCACGCCCTCGCGGCGCAGATGCCGAACCATCTGGCGGGCACCGTAGAACGGAGACTTCAGGAACAGTGCGTCGATCCGACGCATCGGCGCCAGCGTCTCCGCGCTCTCACCCTTCGGCGTGTAGTACAGCGAGGAGCGCCCGATCGACAGCAGCCGGCACTGCCGGCTCAGGCTCAGCGCCGGATGGCCGCCACCACCATCGCCCGACGCTCGACCCGGCTCATCGAGCGGACCCGCGAGACAAGAATCCCGCTCTACGATCAACTCCCCGTTTCTGGCATGGAGTTCGCGGACCTCGCTCTCGTGATCCCGTGCCCGTCGCTCGCCGCCGTTCGAGAATACCTCCGCCAGTCCCTCGATCGCCCTGGCACTTCCAGGCACCGACCTGGTTTGGATGCACCTGATGACGCGAGGCGATCTCCTGAAGCGCCCGATCGCCCCGTAGCGCCTCAAGCGCGATCTTCGCCTTCTGCTCCCCCGAAAACCTGCGTCGCTTGCCGCCCATCTGCATTCCTCCGTCAGACAGTGGAATACACCTTAACGACCTGTCCGATTTTCCGGCGCCACCTCAACAACGGCACCGCAGAGGCAGCAATGGGCGCGGTGTCTGGTGGTCTCCAGTGATTGCGGTTCGGACCGGTCAAAATCTGCCGGCAAACCGGCGTGCCGTGACGGTCGGTCTCCGTCAGCGCGGCGCCGCACCCGGCGCAGATGGACCGATTGTGATCCACAACATGGTCCGGGGTCGCGGTCGGCGTCAGGATCGGTCCCGGGTGGCCCGGCTGGCCACGACTCGGCATCGCAGAGGGTTCGCGCTGGCTCCGGGTACGCTTCGGTGTTGTCCCAAGAGCTTCTTGCAAAATTGCCGGCCCGACCGGTTTTTTGCCTTCTCGAGGCTGATTTTGTTGTCGAGGGCCTGGGTTTCGGGGCCACCTCGTGGTATGTTGTGTTTCCACAACAACAAGATACCGAGGAGGTGACCCCGATGACCCTTGGCTCGACCCTATCCGATCTCTGGCACCGATTTCAAGGGGACCTTTTCCCTGCGTTGGCCGAGGCGGTCGGTCCTCTCCTCGAGACGCACAAGCGCTTCGTG
Organism: Thalassobaculaceae bacterium; assembly: GCA_963422445.2. Lineage (GTDB taxonomy): Bacteria > Pseudomonadota > Alphaproteobacteria > Thalassobaculales > Thalassobaculaceae. The sequence continues at coordinate 3,418,684 of OY729512.2, read as the reverse complement.
ACAGCTCTCGATCTCGTCAAGGTGGAGGGCTTCGTCGATGGGGTGTGGACCGGTCCGGGTCGGCCCCGGGAGGATCGCCAGGCGCTGGCCCGTGGCTTCATCGCCAAGGCGGTGTGGGGTCTGCCGACGACCCGCCACCTGATCGACAGGCTCAAGGTGGACCCGACGTTGCGCCGACTGTGCGGCTGGTCGCGTGTCGCGGAGATCCCGCGTGAAGCGACGTTCTCGCGGGCGTTTGCCGAATTTTCGCAGTCCCGTCTTCCGGAGAGGATGCACGCGGCTCTGGTTGCAGAGACACTGGGCGACGCGCTCATCGGCCACGTGTCGCGGGACCCGACGGCCATCGAGGTCCGGGAGACGCCGGCCCCGAAGCCGAAGGCCAGGACGCCGAACCGCAAGCGCGGCCGGCCCCGCAAGGGCGCGGAGAGGACGAAGGAGCCTGGGCGTCTCGAACAGCAAGCGAACGGGATGGATCTCGATGAGAGGCTCGACGCGCTGCCGAAGGTCTGCGATCACGGGGCAAAGAAGACTGCCAAGGGGGGCCTGGAGGCCTGGCGCGGTTACAAGCTGCCTATCGACACAGCAGACTGCGGGGTGTGCCGCTGAGGACCGTCCTCACCTCGGCATCCGTCCATGACAGCCAGGTCGCGATCCCGCTGGCGATGATGACCGCCGGGCGTGTGACCAATCTCTACGATCTCATGGACGCGGCCTATGATGCCAGGGAGATCTACCAGATGAGCGAACGGCTTGGCCATGTTCCGATCATCGATGTCAATCCGCGCCGGGACAAGGACCTCAAGGAGGAGCGGGACCGGGAGGCCCGGGCCCGGCGTGCAATAGGCCATGTCGATCCCGAGACCGTGCGGTTCCGGATCCGGTCCGGTGTCGAGAGGACCAACGCCCGCCAAACTTATGTTCGGCATCCTGGCCCTGACGGCCGACCCGTTGATACGTCTCGCCGTCCCATAGCGCGGCTCCGACAACGCATGCCGACCCTTCACGGCCCTCTCGAAGAGAGGGACCCGGAGAGGCGTGTCCCGATGTCCGCAAAGGTCCATGTTTGTTCTCATCGTCTCTGATGAGACACCGCGAATCCATGGATTCCGACCTCCAGGTGCAGAGGTGAACGGAAGCAACCGACCGATCCGGGCTCACCGGACCCTGGGGACAGGAATTTTGCAAGAGGTTCCCAAGTTGGCAGTTTTTTCCCACTGCCCTTGCCTGATCGGGGGGTGTTCGCGGCCTGAGAACAGTACATATTTGGCTCTTCCATCGCCTGAACTTCTATATGTTTGATGTGGGCGCCCGGAAATCTTTTGTGGGGCCAGGACTTTGTCGTTGCGTCGATATCCCCCTTGCCAGGCGCGCGTGTCTGGGCAACACATCGCCAACCCTTCGCCCGCGCCCTGTACATCAAGGCCCCCAGGCCCCATACCGACAAGGGCGGCAAGCCCGTCCGAAGCCACAGGCTGATGCTCTTCCAGCGCGTCGGCGACAGGGTGCGCCACAGGACGCTGCCCAATCTCGGCCTCCACGATGCGATCCCGCGCGAGAAGTGGCAAGGAGGTCACCGCCCTCGCCGAGGCGCTGCTCCACGGCCGCCCGTCGCTGCTCGAAGCCTGCAGGCCGCAGCCGAGGACATCGTCGCCAGGCTCAGGGCCAAGGGGGCCACAGCGAAGCGGTGCAGGAAGATGCGCGCCAGCCCGACATCGCCACCGTCGCCCTCGATACCCTGGAGCACGAGACCCCGCGCACGGTCGGCTGCGAGCGCCTGTGCCTCAAGGCCCTCGGCGATCCCGGCTTCGCCGAAATCCTCCACGACTGGGGCATCAAGGGCCGCGAAGGGCGCATCGCGCGCGAGACCAGCCGCTGGCTGCGCCGCGACAGTGCGACCGCAAGACGCTTGAGCGCATCGGCGCCCTTCTCTGGCGCCACCGGGCCGCCATCCAGCGGGAGCTGTTCACCCGTGAGCGCGCGCTGCTCGACATCCCCGACACCATCGCCTTCTACGATCTCACCAACCTTCACGACCACGGCCACACGCAGGGAGAGCTCCCCCGCTTCGGGCGCTCCAGGCAGAAGCGCGACGATTGTCCCCTGATCACGCTGGCGCCGGCTTCCCGCGCAGGTGCGAGATCCGGCCGGGCACCGCGCGCGAGCCGGGCTGGCTGGAGGACGCGCTGGCCAGGCTCGAGGCGGTGTGCGGCGGCACGGCGCCGACGCACACGGTGGTCATGGACGCGGGCATCGCCAGCGCGGAGAACATCCTGTGGCTGGGCGAGCGGGGCTACCACTGGATCGCCCTCGGCCTGAAGTGGACCCGCTTCGAGGCGGCGCTGGAAAGGCTCCACAGCGGCCTCCCGGTCAAGGGCCGCCTCAAGCAGCGCTTCCCTGCGGTCGCCAGGCCCTACGAGATCACGCTCGAGACGGCGGACACCGGTGCCGACGGGCTGCGCACCAGTCACGTCGACTGGGATATCGAGACGGTCCTGCGGACCGACAGGCGTCTCACCGACATCGAGGCCCCCTTCCGCAGCCTGAAATCCGAGCTCGACCTTCGCCCGATCTGCCACCAGCGCGACCATCGCATCGCGGCCCACCTGCGGCTCGCCGCGCGGGGCATCGGTCCGCGACGCTCCTGCGGAGCTGGGTGCGGATCACCACGCGCCGGCGCCAGACCGACGCCACGTTGATCGTCAAGCGCCAGGACACGCGCCCGGCCGCCGAGGGTGCCGAAATCTCCTCGGCAGCGGCCGTGGAACCCGCCATCCACCGCAGGAGGGCCCGTCTGACGAGCTGACAGAAGCCAACAAAATGTCGGGCCATGTTGCAATCGGCCGAGAACAATATCACCCATATCAAAGCGATATAAGGACAGAACAAAAAAAGTGCCAACCTGGGTTATGGTCTTCTTGTTCAGGGCGTCGCTGGACGGTGGCTGGCTGCTGGTGATGCTGTCGAGCGCCACAATCGTCTCGACGAGCGCCGTGACCAGGCGCAACAGCCCCCGGCCCCCGTCCTCGATAACCGTGGATGTCCAGGATGGGGAAGATCCCAGGCCGGCGAAGGCCTCGGCAGAGACGGCGAGACCCTCCGTCCGGCCCATTACGGCGTCTCGGCCCCGACAGCCATCATGGCGGCCAACACCGCAAGATGTTCGCCCGGCAGCAGCGCCGCGGAGCGCCGGCCCCGCTTAGCTGCCCTGCGCTCGGTGCGGATCGCCCAGTGTACCCGGTCGGGCGCGAAGGTGAACCACACGACCGCGGTCCGCACCAGACATCCAGTGACCACCTGTAGCGCCAGTCGGCACCTGCCGGCCAGCATCGAGTCATACAGCGCCGAGGCATGACCCGAGACCCATCACCTGGCACGGTAGCCGCTTGAGCCTACACAGAAGCGCGACAGGATCGGCCTCCGTGTCGTCGAAGCGATAGCGCCGGGTCGCCTGCAGATACGGCGGATCGCTGTAGATCAGGTCCCGGCCGGAGAACGGAAACGACGACAGAAAGGCATACGCACAGCCACGCACCAGCTCGACCGGTTGGTCACGGACAAAGATCTCGAGCGCCGTAGCGTCATGGTCGATGCCGATCGAGCGCAGGGACGGCGGCTTGCGCATCATCAACACACCACTCCCGGATGGCCTCGATGCCGACATCGCGCAGCGGCATCAGCGCAATCAGCGTCTGACATAAACCCGCCGTCGCCGTCGATCCGAAAGACCCCATTCGTCGATCCCGTCACACGAGAGCCCCACCCATAGATCGACGATTCTATAACGTCAACAAAAAACAGGGACTCGACGACACCACACCAACACTCACAATCGTTCCGCCACTGCCAGCAACGTGGTACTTGGGCAGTTACAAAATTTCACGATTTTCGTGAATTTCTGCTATCTCCTTCCATCATGTCGCATTCGAAGCTACCGTAGCAGCTATCTCGTCGTACCATGTCGTGAAGGCTCCGTCATGCAAGCCCGAAACGCCCGGGATTTCAACGGAACGACCAGTCGTCGCTGTCGCGTAAACGGACAATCTGTTCCGTTGCGGCCGCACCAAGCCGATTGACATACATCAAGGCCTGCTCATCGAATGCATCCGGGTTGGCCGCGGCCAGAACCAGCGCAGCGCCCGGTCTGGCATCACCGTGATACAACGGTTCCGACAGCATGGACCGTATCCCGCTGTCGAGGACAGGCCCGAACCTCGGAAACCGTTGCAGCAGCAGTACCGGATCGCCGCTGACCACAATACCCCTGCCAGCCTCGATGCTCTCTTCGACCACCGTCCCTTCCAAGGTCCGACAATGCCCCGTCAATCGGCCGGGGACATTGGCGCCGTAGACATAGGCATCGGTGAACGTGAAGGCCGACCAGTCGAGCAACCCGATATTGAACCGGTCGAACCGGAGCCGAGGCCGCAGCCAGGCAACAAGCAGATTACCGAGTCCGGTAAACGACGACGCCCCGGCGATGCCGGAAACCGGAACCTCGTGCGTCTCAAGCGGTCCCGGCACCGAAGCTGAGCTCATTGTCCCAGACCTCCTTCGGCATCGGCAGACCCGCAAAGTCATCGTCAGTCAGCGGCCCGTCCGGCTCTGTGCCCAGAAACCCGAGTACAAGCATCAACTGCCTGACATGCTGTCCGGAATGCCAGCAGGTTCGTTCCAGGACCTCGTGCAAAGTCACGTCACCATAATAGACCTTGCCCGGCTGGTTGAAATCGGTCGTCTTGCCGTCGCACTCCCACCATGCCCAAAGACGCGCACGCACGGCGTGCCCGTAAGCGACTAGGTCATCCCGTGTGACGAGATCATCCGGCAGGATGCTGAGCAATGCCTCATATGTATACGGCGCATCATACTCGACCCGGTCCAGAAAAACATCGGGAATGTTCATGACATGATAAGCAAGCTGGCGGTAGGAGCGCGGCCGGCCCGGCAACATGGCATCAAGCCGATCTTCGGGAATCTGCGCGGTGTAACGCACCACAGCGCCGAGAATGCCATCGAGCCGCGTCATCATCTCACCCGGAGCAAGCATCTTCTGCTCGCCATAGGCGAAGCCCGCGACCTGGGCAACATCACGAAACACCGCGCCGTTGGCCCAGTCCGAACCGCGCACGACGATCGGGACCAGACGCAAACCCAAGGCTTCAAGCTCCCTGAACCCGTTCTCGTCCTCAAGGACATTGACCGATACGAAATCCTGGTTATTGGCTAGGAGAAACTCTTTGGTTTTCAGACAACTGGAACATCCCGGCTGCCAATAGACCTTGAGCGGCAGCGACTCGGTGCGAATGGTGGTCATTGCGCAGTTCTTTCCAACCGGTTGCGTCGTCATTCCTGCAATGTAGGGCCGGTGCCAGCGACCCGGGTTTGCCGCATGCGGCGCCGATACTTGTCAGCGTTGTAGCCGGTGCCGCGATGCAACAGACAACGATTGTCCCAGATTACCAGCTGACCCGGTTTCCAGACATGGGTCACCACATGTTCGGCGCCCGTCGCGCGATCGAGAAGATCGTCAAGAAGAATGCGGCTCTTGACCTCGTCCCAACCGCATACCGTCCTGACATGCGATCCGATATAGTAGTTGCGTGCGCCGTTCCCCGGGTTCCTGCGGACCAGCTTCTGTTCGACCGGAAGCAAGGATGCCGCATGCCCGGGATCGACCTCCGCCACCTTGGACCTAGAGAAAACATAGTCGTGGATCGTGACCAGCGGATCAATCGTCTTCCGTAATTCGTCAGGCAGCCTCTGATAGGCGGAACGTGTGCTGACAAACTGCGTATGACCACCGTCTTCGGGAACCTCATAGGCATACATGATGGACATCTGGCTTGGAATCTGACGGAATGACGAATCTGAATGCCACATGTAATTGCCGCTCAGAAACCTAGTCTTCGGGTGATCATTTCCAACCGCCGTGCCGTCGGGCTGCACATTGCCAAGGGTCCCAAAATAGTCGATGCGTCCTTCTTGTCCAAGCTTTATGTGGTTCGCCTCGGGCTCGCCAAGAAGCCGGGTGAAGGCGAGATGCCGCTCGTCATCAAGATCCTGATCCGGAAAGACCAGGAACGAATAGATATCAATGGCCAGGCGAACCGCTTCGAGTTCTGTTGCGCCGAGCGGCCGGCCGAGATCGATCCCCGTGACCCGAGCCCCGAACTCGTCATGGAGAGGTTCCAGTTTCAGTTCCGCCATAGTGTCGCTTTTCAATAATTCCCCAGCCCGTCCAACCATAGCATAGTATCCGGATCTGGCGAACACGCTCAAGACAGCTGTATCGCCCTGCCCTTGTTTAATGGAGACAGTCATGGCGATCGTCGAAACCGAACAACATGGACAAATTCTTGTCGTCCAGATGAACCGGCCGGAACGGCTCAACGCGATGAACCGGGTGTTGCGCGAGGATCTTGCCCGGACCTGGACCATGTTCCGAAACGACCCGCATCTGGAAGTCGCGATCTTCACCGGCACTGGACGGGCCTTCTGTGCTGGCGAGGACATGAAGGAATCCCTCGCCGACGGCGAGCCGGGCGGCGGCACCATCGAACAGGATGATCCTTTCATGTCGATGGAGCTGGAAAAACCGGTAATCGGCGCGATCAACGGTTTCGCGATGGGTGGCGGATTCATGCTGGTCGAGCGCACCGACCTTCGGGTTGCGTCCCGGAACGCAGTGTTCGAGGTTTCGGAGGCCAAACGGTGGTTGCTCGGCGGTTGCGACCACGGCCATGTCGCCAATCTGCCCTACCCCATCGCCATGGAAATGGCGCTTGGCTACCGGTTCACTGCCGAGCGGTTTTACGAACTCGGCTTTCTAAACCGGTTGACCGAGCCGGACGGGTTGATTTCAGCTGCATTCGAAATGGCCGAGCATCTGCTGACCTTGCCCCCTGCGTCCCGTGTCAACACGGTGCACATGATGCGGCAGTTGCGGCCAAGCCTGACGATCCCGCAAGACCGGTTGGCCGAAGCCCTGCATCAGCATGGCGCGCTGAGTGATCGCATGGAGTCCCGGGCGGCGTTTTCCGAAAAACGCAAACCGGTATGGAGCGGGTGGGATCATCCGGAAGACCGTTACCGGATGCCGGTGCTCGCCGATTTCGTGGATCCGGGAGCCGCCCCCTGATGGGTGCGCTCGATGGGGTCTCCGTACTGGATCTCAGCCCCGTTGTCGCCGGTCCGTATTGCTGTCAGCTGCTCGCCGATAACGGGGCCGATGTCATCAAGCTCGAAGCACCGGGCGGTGACATGAACCGAGGATTTCCGACTGTCATCGGGCCTGGCCTCAGCACGAACTTCCTCTCCCCCAACCGCAGCAAACGCAGCATCACGCTCAATCTCAAAAACCCGGAATGCCGACGGATCTTGCATGGCCTAGTCCACCAGGTTGACGTGGTTGCCCAGAGTTTTCTACCAAAGACAGCGGTCGCGCTCGGTTGCGACCATGACACCCTGTCAACAGTCAATCCCGATCTGATCCATGCTTCGATATCGGGCTATGGCACGAAAGGCGCGCTCCGCGACAAGCCGGGCTACAATACCATGGTGACGGCCTTTGCCGGCATCATGTCGATTACCGGCCATCAGGACGGCCCGCCCCGGCGTCATTGCCGTTGACATGGCGACAGCAATGCTGATCTACGGCGCCATCGTCTCGGCCCTGTTCGCCCGGGCCAACGGCCGGGCCGGAGGTCAGAGGATTGAAACGTCACTGTTGCAATCAGCGATTGCGCTCCTGAGTTTCCGAGGCCTGAATTATCCCCACACCGGCAATATTGATGACCGGGAGGGTGCCGGTTACAACGTCATCATCCCATATGGCGCATATCGTTGCATCGACGACGACATTCTGATCGGCGCCGGGACAGAGGCAAACTGGCAGGCGCTTTGCAATGCGATTGACACGCCGTCCCTGGCGAGCGACCCACGTTTCATCACCAACGCCTTGCACTGCGCCAATACCGATGCCTTGCGCGGTGAATTTGAGACGATTCTGACAATGGCTTCAGCGGACATGTGGCTCATGCGCTTCGGGGCCGCCGGGATTCCCTCCGCGCCGATCAATACGATCGACAAGGCTCTTGACCATCCACAGGTCCGTGCCAACGACATAGTCGTCCCCGCTGAGGCCAACGACGGTGCTGCCATGGGTCTACTCGGAATCCCGTTCGCCATGTCGGGAATGCCAGGCAAGACTGGAAAGGCGCCACCGGCGCCTGGCCAGCATAATGCCGAGGTACTCGGCAACCTGCTCGGAATCACCGAAGCGGCAATCGCCAAACTCGCCGACGACGGGGTTATCTGAGCACTGCTTTCAATACGCCGAGATCCCGCTTTCTGCCGGAATCACCGCGCCGTTGACCATCCGCGGCTCATCGGAAGCAAGGAACAGCGCGATATTCGAGATATCTTCAGGCTCGCCCGAGCCAAAGGGATACTGGCGATAGGTCGCAACTATCGTTTGACGACGATCCGATGGCGTCCGGTCGACATAGCGGCTTCTGATCCGTTCAGTCGCAATCATGCCCGGGGCAAATCACGTCCTGATTCCTCTTGAATCTAAGCTACACTTAAGTGTAAGGCGTTTCCATGTAAACCGCTTATGCACGTAGCTCCGGTTGCGAGAGTTTGCCGCGAGAAGTTGACTCCTACCGGTCCATTTGGACGGTTTTCGATCAACATGTTGATCAAGCCGGAGCCAAGTGCATAAGCGGTCCATGTAATTTAATGATAGATAAGTAATCCTCCCCCCATGGCACGCAACCCAACCCACTTCCAGAAAGGGAGCAGTCTCAACGACTTCTTCTCCCGCTACGGCACCGAAGACCCATGCTTCGACGCCCTCTATCGGTAGCGATGGCCCGATGGCTTCGTCTGCCCCCACTGCGGCCATGATCAAGGCTGCCAGCTGACCACTCGCAAGCTCCAGCAGTGCTGTCGCTGCCATCGCCGGACCTCGATGACCGCCGGCACCCTCTTCGCCTCCACCAAGCGGCCCCCGACGGTGGGGCTCCAGGCCATCGACCTCATGACCCGGGACAAGAAGGGAAGGCTCAGCGATGAAGCTGCACTGCCAGCTCGGGGTCTCCTACAACACCGCCTGGCGCATGCGCCACAAGCTGATACAGGCGAGGATGGAGCGCAACCGCAAGTATCCGCTCACCGGATGGGTCGAGCTCGACGATGCCTCTCTCGGTGGTGAGCGAAGCGGGGGCAACTGCACTCGGGGGGCCGGGCAAGACCCCGTTGGTGGCCGCGGTCGAGACCAAGGATGAGGACCGCCCGCTGCGCATCAAACTCACCGGGGGCGAGGGCTTCCGTCTGACCGACATTGCCGCCTGAGCGCAGCAGCACTTGCGCGCCGGCACCCGGGTCGTCCCGATGGCTTGGCCTGCTTTGGCGGCGTCACCGCCGCGGGCTGGGCTCATGAGAAGGTCATTGTGGGCATCGGCAACATCAAGAATGCGTTGCGCGGCACCTACCATGCGGTTCGTCCCAAGGATGCGCAGCGCTCTCTGGCGGAGCTCGAGAACCGGCTCAATCGTCGCTTCAACCTGCCCGAAAGCATCCCGAGACTGGTCCATGTGGCGCTCGGGACGCCGACGATGCCGGAGCAGCTACTCGAGTTGCACTTAGCTTGAGATGTAATCAGGTATCACATTGGCCCGCACGCCTGGGTCGGCATAGGCCCCGGCGAGCGACCGGGTAACGAAATCAAACCACCTTCGGCCGCCGAATAAACATGCGCCGGATGGTCCCCACGCAAGGCAACAACCGACGATACGTTGATTACCGACCCGCCGCCGCTCTCAACGAGTTTCGGGATCCCGTAACGGCTGCCCAGAAACGGTCCCTTGAGATCGACTTCGGTCACGACGGTGTCATCAGGCACAGAACCGCCCGCACCGGCATCCCATGCGCGTCCACAGCCAGGTGCAGCTTCGTGTTCAGCCCCCTTTTGTGCGACCCATCGCCTGAGTGCCACCGACCGCACCGCTCGTATGGGGATGCACCTTGAGATGACTGGCGTCAATCATCAGCCATTCATCGTCCGGCTCATCCACCAGAGGCTCCAGCAACGCCCCCAGAGCCCCTTGTCCCGCCAACGACAGAACCGACGATGGGTATTTTTCCAGTCTCCATAGTCTGGCGGCACATCACGCCAAGAGGCGCCGGTGCGCAGAATCCAGCAAGATCGCATTAATGAACCGTCGATTATCCTGTGCCACCCCACCCCAACTTCCCGCCCGACCAGGCAGATGAGGCTCCAGCAACCGCCAGACCCCAGCCGAGATGTCGTGACGCCGATGAGCCAATCCCATGAGGCGTCTCCAGGAGCAATCGTTCGACAGACAGGATAGATGAATATCGCTCGTAACGACACTATCTAGTGGATTGATCGTTACAGATATATTCGTTATTGTATTCTTCTGATTTGTCGATCATGGAGGTCTGCAAGATGCGCCCTGGTGTTTCATTCACGCTCACTTCAGACGACCGGCGTCGCCTTGAAACGGTTGTCTCGGACCCGAAGAGCCCGCAGAAGCACGTCTGGCGGGCGCGCATCGTTCTTCTGAGCGACGACGGGCTCGGCACGATGGCCATCATGAGAGAGACCGGCAAGGCGAAGAACAGTGTCTGGCGCTGGCAGGACCGCTTCATGGAAGAAGGTGTGGACGGACTTCTGCGGGACAAGACGCGTCCGCCGGGCAAGAAGCCTCTGGCTCCTGAGCAGGTGGCGAAGATCGTCGGGTTGACCCACACCTCGCCGCCTCACGCGGCGACCCACTGGACGCTGCGGGCGATGGCGAAGGCTGTGGGGGTTGCCGCTTCGACGGTCTGGGCGGTCTGGCAGGCGCATGGCCTGACGCCGCACCGCTGGCGGCAGTTCAAGCTTTCGAACGATTCCGCCTTCGTCGAGAAGCTGACCGACATCGTCGGCCTCTACGTTGCGCCGCCGGCTCACGCGGTCGTGCTGTCGATCGATGACAGGTCGCAAATTCAGGCACTTGACCGCACACAGCCCGGCCTGCCTCTGAAGAAAGACCGCGGCGCCACCATGACACATGATGACAAGCGCAACGGCACGACGACGCTGTTTGCCGCCCTGACCGTGCTCGACGGCACGGTCATTGGCCAGCACGCCAGTCGGCATCGCCACCAGGAGTTCCTGAGATTCCTCAACCGCATCGCGCGCACGATACCCGCCGGCATCCCGGTCCATGCCATCCTCGACAACGACGCCACTCACAAGCACAAGGACGTCCAGGTCTGGCTCGCACGCCATCCGCGCTGGACCTTCCATTTCACCTCCACCTCAAGCTCGTGGCTGAACGCGGTCAAAGGCGTCTTCGCCAAGCTGACACGACGCCATCTCAAATACGGCGTCTTCCGCTCCGTACCCGAACTCCAGGACGCCATCCGCCACGTCATCGACGAACACAACACCACCGAAGCCAAGCCCTTCGTCTGGATCGCCGATCCCGATACCATCATCGCCGCAAGAAAAGAGAAATCTAAATGTTGAAATCAATCTACTAGTATATCCGGTCATACACTGCAGTATTGTCGGCAGGGTTTCGGAATCGTCGACATCAAGTTCCGCCGGTGTCGGCGACGGTTCGTCGACATCGGGAAGAATAAGCGCATCACACTGGCTGAACACGGCAGAGCAGAATTTTTCCAGGTAGTGCGAGCGCATGCTCAGCGCTTCAATGTAGCGGGTCGCGGGTAGCCTGAGACCGATCTTGATGCGACGGCGAACTTTTGGTGAATAGTCACTCCGGCGCGTTCGCAGCCATTCCCTGTGCAGAGTCGCCGCTTCAGATCGCGTAATCACGGTTGCCATAGCATTGACTTCATCCTGGTCGGGCAAGGCTACGTCGACGGTCGTTACACCAAAATACGTAAAAGTCGGGAGTGCGGCCCTGATGGCGTCATTGACCTCGCCGCTCGCAGCGATGCCTCCATAAGTGCTGTCAATGCCAATGCACAACCCGTTTACCGGCTCGCCACTGGCAGCCTCGCAGTCCGGCACGGTTCGTTCGCAGAGGTCGGATCCATCGGACCGGGCCCGGCGATCACACGATAGAACCGTGCACAATCGACAACCGTCCGAGCCAAAAGGCCGAAGCAGTCGAGAGAATAGGAGAGCGGCATTCCGCCATAGCGGCTGACTCGCCCCTGAATACCTTTCATGCCGACCAGACCACAGAGCGCCGCAGGAATGCGCACCGCTCCCTGTGTCTGAACCAAGAGCGCCATAAACCAGATACTCCTCCCCTCCCCGGACGCGCCGGAGCCGGAGGATGATCCACCCGGCGCATGCGCCAGGTTCCAGGGATTGCGACAATGGCCGCAATGCTCGTTGTGGCCGACCGGACCGACAGCAACCTCCGACATGTTGAGACCGTCGAGACACAACGGGCCAGCCGTGACGAGACGCTGCATCACCATCGCCGTGCAATCCGGTACAAAATCCCGCCTGATTGCCGAATCGCCCGTCGATGGTATGCCGGCACGATAGAACATGTCCTTGTGTGCCAATGGGACGCCATGCAGCAGACCAAGATTATCACCGCGCGATCGTGCCGCATCGGCTTTCCGCGCAGCAAGCAGGGCCGCATCCGCTTCGATCGAGATGAAACAATTGAATTTCAATTGCACCGCCACAATGCGATCGAGACAGGCCTTAGTCACCTCCTCCGAAGAAACGAAGCCCTCGGCGATGTCCGATGCGATATCGACCAGATTCCGATGCGTCAGGCCAATATCCTCGGTCATCGATCGTCTCCGGAGCGTCGTTGTTCGCGCATCAGTCGGAGGAAATCGGCTGGTTCATCATCGAAGCCAAAACCGCTTGACACCGTCTCTGCGGGCGCGGCGATCGGGTCGAGGATATGAAAGAGACCGTCCGCATCCGCTTCATCGGCCGTATAGCAATGAAATCGCTCGTACAGCGTTGTCACGAAGAAGCCCTAAGGATTGTCTGAACAAGTCGGCTTTGTCACAATTGGTTTCTTGGTGACGGAGTGGAATGCGAGCCATGGAGCAAGCGATGTCTGCGGAGCTGGAGCACGACCTGAAGAAGCGTCGGACGCGGCGCGAGGTCTTTCTCGAGACGATGGACGGGCTGGTTCCCTGGGAGCGGCTGGAGGCGCGCATCGAGCCGTTCTACCCGAAGGCCGGTCGCGGTCGGCGGCCTTATCCGCTGGGCGTGAGGCTGCGGGTGCACTGCGTGCAGCTGTTCTACAATCTGAGCGACCCTGGGATGGAGGACCTGCTCTACGAGGTGAAGTCGGTACGGCGGTTTGTGGGGCTGCGCCTCTCGGGTGCGCTGCCTGACGAGACGACGGTTCTGCATTTCCGCCACTTGCTGGAGACGCACGGTCTGGGTGAGACGCTGTTCGAGGAGATCAACGCACATCTGGCCTCTCTCGGACACCGTTTGAGCAAGGGGACGATCGTGGACGCGAGTCTCATTGCCGCGCCGTCGTCGACGAAGAACCGCAAGGGCGAGCGGGACCCGGAGATGCATCAGACGAAGAAGGGCAATCAGTGGCATTTCGGGATGAAGGCGCACATCGGGGTGGATGCGCAGTCGGGCTTGACGCACAGCGTGGAGACGACGCCGGCGACTGTCTCGGATGTGGCGACGGCGCACGCGCTGTTGCACGGGGGCGAGGAGCAGGTGTGGGGTGATGCGGGCTATCAGGGGGTGGACAAGCGCGCGGAGAACCGGGACACGGACGTGGACTGGAAGGTGGCGATGAAGCCCGGCAAGCGCCGGGGGCTGGACAAGGCGGGCCCGGAGGCGGCGGAGAGGCGCAAGGCGTCGGTTCGGGCCAGGGTGGAACATCCGTTCCTGTATGTGAAGCGCCACTTCGGTTACGCGAAGGTGCGCTATCGGGGGCTGGCGAAGACCACGCAACGCATCGCCGTGCTGCTCGGGTTCACCAATCTGCTCATCGCGGGGCGCGACGCCACCGCCTGACGTGGGGGGAGTCCGTCCGCAACCGCCGCAAGGCGGCGGGGACGGTCGGCTCGGGCATCAAAATCCCCATTTCCTGGCACGACAACACGTCCCCGATGGACTCTGGCGTTTCATCCACGGGCCACGACACCCGTATACCCGAAAAAACCGACTTGTTCAGACATTCCCTAATAGACGCGAGTCGGTCTTACCTTGCTCACATCATCCTCCCGTGGACTGGTTTGTCTGTCTGCAGCCAGCCTGTCACCAATAGCAGGATACGGCACCCCATTTTCAACCGCATTCGTCGCGCCATGTCAACGCCGAGGTGCCCACGGCTGCGGCCATGCGGCAACGGGTGTTGCGGGGCGCACCGGACGGCGACGCTGACAGTCCCCGCATACGTTCGGCAAAAGCAGTTCGACTCACAAGTTAAAGCATGCCCCACACCGGTGCCCAATGCCTCATGCAAAATACGAACCGCCATTCACGTGATAAACCTGCCCCGTGATCATCCGTGCCCTGTCGGAGCACAGGAAAATGGCCAGATCGGCGATCTCATCTGGTCGGATCATGCGCCCGAGCGGTGTCTCCCTCCCCAGACGCTGCAGATCGTCTTCGGAATGTCCATAACGTGGCTGCGCGGTATCGGTCAGGCCCGGCGCAATCGCGTTGACACGAATACCGTGTTTCGCAAGTTCGCTGGCGATTGCCCGTGTTGTTCCGACGATCGCCATCTTGCTCGCAGTGTAATGGGCCGCCATCGGCGTCCGACCCTCAATCGAACGGGACGAGATATTGACGATGCAGCCGCCGTGTCCAGCATCGAACATAGCCCTGGCGGCCGCTTGCGAACAGAAAAAGGTTCCCCTTTGGTTGATATTCATGACGAAATCATAGGTGCTCTGATCCATTTCGAGAAATTCGCAGCGCGGAAACATTCCGGCATTGTTGACCAGAATGTCGATCCCGCCGAATTCCCTGACGGTTTCCTCGACGATAGCGTGACACGCGGGGACATTGCCGACATCACCTTCGACAGCAATGGCCTTCCGACCGTATCCGCGTACCGCCTGGCAAACCGCCTCAGCCTTCGACCGGTCGTCATGCCAGTTGACCGCGACATCGGCGCCAGCCGCGGCAAAGGCGACTGCCATGGCCTCACCAATCCCCTGCTGAGCTCCTGTCACGAGAACCGACTTCCCGGAAAATTCCATTTTGCTCTCCCCATGGCCGCCAAGGCCTGTCTCGGGTGGACCGGCATACGGCCTCCATTGTGATGGTCCGGCCATCTGTTCGGATGATGCCGGGTTACCGGCCCCGTTCACTCGATCACTGGACCCCGGCACGCCTGTCGCTTTATTCTTTCTGGATCTGGGCCGTTGCGCCACAATAAACGGAAATCATCGCAAGGAGGACGACCATGGCGAAGCTGCGACATATCGCGCTTGCGACAGATGATCCGGAGAAGACTGCGGGATTCTATCGTTCCGTCTTCGATTTCAAGGAGGTTGGCAGGGTCGGCCACCCCGACCGTCCGGCGGAAGGTATCGCCTGGGGCATCTACCTGAGCGACGGCACGCTCAATCTGGCGATTCTCAAGTTCAAGAATATCGACCAGCTCGGCAAGGGCCTGGGCTATGTTGGGATTCATCATTTTGGCGTTCTGGTCGAGGATCTCGGCGCCACCCGCGCGAAACTCGATGCGGTCGGAGCACCCTGCATTCTCGAACAGGATCCGAACAGCACGGCGGAATTCTACGAAACCAAGTTCAAGGGACCGGACGGTGTCGTGTTCGACGTATCGGAGCACGCTTGGATAGGAGCGGCCACGACCGACGAAGGTTAAGATCGATCCCGACGGGTTACTGGCAGCCGAATAATAACCGGACCGATACGATCAGGCTGGCTCTGGCCGTCCCGGGATCCGGTCCAGGCCTTCTGTCCGGGTTATTGAGCGAAACGCCCGCTGTCCTTTTCGACCGGGATACCGGTTCGCAAGCAGGCATTCGGCCACCGGGTGACATCGGGCCAGCCTGCCATAGGTCGGTGACGGTTCCCGACCCCGCAACAACATCGGCACCCGGCCGGACGCTGGTTTTCCAGTTCGCCGATTCGGGCCGTGTGCCAATCTGGGTCATGAAAGTCCTGTCGACAGCACCGAAATGAACTGGCCGAGGCGGACGGGTGCCATGATGAATGGTGCTTTCTCTGGCTCCGGGATTTTTCGCGTGGGTCCAGGGTGTTTGAACTTCGTCCGCTTCTCGACGCCCATGTCTCGTTGACCCCGACGAGTTTTCAGGCGGGCTTTCACAGATCCTGATCCAAGTTGGGATTTTAGGGCTACCGCTTATGCACGTAGCTCCGGTGAAACGCACATGTAGCGTTTGGTGTGCCGGGAATAGTGGACATCGGGGGCAACATCGTGTGTCACCGGAGCCACGTGCATAAGCGGTTTAGGGCTTTCCGATACCTGATTCGGGGAGATGGCTTTTGCTTTTAAGACACAATGTACAGATTTTTAGTAAGCGTTCGGTCGCCGGGTGATGCGGGGTCCGCACGCCGGATGTCGTTGAGGGATCCCGGCGCTGCAAATGACATCCGCGCCCGGTGCCGGCTTCCGGCTCTCGGGTCCGGGGCTGTGCGCCATGGTCTGGTCAGGGATGTCGTGGCGGTCGTGAGGAACGCGGCTGCGCGACCGGGCCGCGTACCTTACCGTCGGTGAATGGATGCGGACCTCCTGAAACGATTACAGCCAGTAAAGGGGGGGGAGTCGGCCGATGGCGCCCCGAGGACACCAGACCAAGCCGTATTATACTCTGTTCCGCACCCTGATCGGGGATCCGGCAAGGGCCACCGCCTTGATCGTCTGGTCTCTGTCTCCGGACATTTGTGCGTTGCTGTCCGACGCGCATGTACAGCTGGCGGACCGCAGTTTCATCGACAAGGCGCTGGGGACGACCCACGGTGACGGTCTGTTCATCGCCCCACTGAAGGACGGGCGGCCGTGCTACATTCTCCTTGAGCACAACCCAGGTTGGCACTTTTTTTGTTCCGCTGTCCTTTATCGCTTTGATATGGGTCGATATTTTTCTCGGCCGATTTCAACATGGCCCGACATTTTGTTGGATTCTGTCAGCGCGTCAGGCGGGCCCTCCTGCGGTGGATGGCGGGTTCCACGCCCGCCGCCGAGGAGATGTCGGCACCCTCGGCGGCCGGGCGCGTGTCCTGGCGGTTGACGATCAACGTGCCGTCGGTCTGGCGCAGGCGCGTGGTGATCCGCACCCAGGTCCGCAGGACCGTCGCGGACCGATGCCCAGCCCTTGTGGATGCCCCGCGCGGCCAGCCGGGTACGGATCAGATGCACGGCGTGATAGGCCAGCACCGCGATCAGCAGGTGGGCCGCGATGCGACGGTCGAGCTGGTGCCAGATCGGGCGAAGGCCGAGTTCGGATTTCAGGCTGCGGAAGGTGGCCTCGAGGTCGGTGATGCGCCAGTACGTCCGAAGGATCGTCTCGATATCCCAGTCGATGTGGCTGGTGCGCAGCACATAGGCGCCGGCGCCCTCATCGGCCTCGTCGTATAGCGGCCTGCGCTTGAAGCGAACGGCAGACGCGTTGGCGCCGGTGTCCGCCGTCTCGAGCGTGATCTCGTAGTGCCTGGCGACCGCGGAGAAGCGCTGCTTGAGGCGGCCTACGCTCTCCAGCACCTTGTCGTAGCGCTTGAGGCGGCCCTTGACCGGGAGGCCGCTGTGGAGCCTTTCCAGCGCCGCCTCGAAGCGGTTCCTCCTCAGGCCGAGGATCGAGGTCTCGGCCTTCTTCTTGCCCTCGCTGACGACAGAGAGCCGCGCCGCGCCGTCCTCGCTTGCGAGGCGCCAGGCGCGCACCTCGTGGTGCGCGCTGGTGATCAGCAGCGCCTCGGGCCCGCCCTCGGGCGGCGGCGGTTTGCCTCCCCGGCTGACCGCGATCCAGTCGTAGCCCGGCTCGCCCAGCCACGCGATGTTCTCCTCGGTGGCGATGCCCGCGTCCATGACCACCATGGGCTTGGGCGCCGTGCCGCCGCACACCGCCTCGAGCCTGGCCAGCGCGTCCTCCAGCCTGCCCGGCTCGCTCACGTTGCCCGGCAGGATCTCGCAACTGCGCGGGAAGCCTGCACCGTCGAGCGCCAGCGCCAGCGTGATCAGCGGACAGTCGTCGCGCTTCTGCTTGGAGCGCCCGAAGCGGGGACGCTCGCCGTGCGTGTGGCCGTGGTAGTGAACGTTGGTGAGATCGTAGAAGGCGATGGTGTCGGGGATGTCGAGCAGCGAGCGCTCACGGTTGAACAGCTCCCGCTGGATGGCGGCGCGGTGGCGCCAGAGGAGGTCGCCGATGCGGTAGAGCGTCTTGCGCCGCAGTGCCTTGCGGTCGCCCTCCAGGTCGAGACGTTCGGCGGTCGCACTGTCGCGGCGCAGCCAGCGGCTGGTCTCCCGCTCGCTGGCGGGATGGACCATCCTGGCGACGACCAGCGCGCTGGCGATGCGCCCTTCGCGGCCCTTGATGCCCAGGTCGTGGAGGATGTCGGCGAAGCCGAGATCGTCGAGGGCCTTGAGGCACAGGCGCTCGCAGCCGACCGTGCGCGGGGTCTCGTGCTCCAGGGTATCGAGGGCGACGGTGGCGATGTCGGGCTTGCGCGCCTCTTCCTGCACCGCTTCGGTGCGGAACCCCCTGGCCCTGAGCTTGGCGACGATGTCCTCGGCTGCGGCCTGCACGTCCGGCGCGGCTTGGAGCAGCGGCGGGCGGCCGTGGAGCAGCGCCTCGGCGAGTTCGGTGACCTCCTTCCACCTCTCGCGCGGGATCGGATCGTGGGTGCCGAGATTGAGCAGCGTCCTGTGGCGCACCCTGTCGCCGACGCGCTGGGAGAGCATCAGCCGGTGGCTTCGCACGGGCTTGCCGTCCTTCTCGGTGTGGGTCTTGGTGGCCTTGATGTACATGGCGCAGGCGAAGGGTTGGCGATGTGTTGCGCAGACACGCTCGCCGGCGCGCCTGGCAAGGGGGATATCGACGCAACGACAAAGTCCTGGCCCCACAAACGACTTCCGGGCGCCCACATCAGACATATAGGAGTTCAGGCGATGGCAGAGCCCAGTATATGATGTTCTCAGGCCGCAAACATCCCCCGATCAGGCACGGTCAGTGGAAAAAAACTGCCAACTTGGGACAAGAGCTATCTTGTCCCACGAACGCCGCTTCAGATGCTGGGCTACGATTCCAATATCTCGGCCGCCCATGTCGAAACGCACAAGGGTGCGCTGCGGGAGATGCCGGTGATCCTTTCGATCGTGATCTACCATGGTCGCCGCGCCTGGACGGCCTCGCGATCTCTTTTGGGGCCCTCGTGCTGCCGGAGCGGAATGGTGGTGACGCGCGATTCCGTTATGTCCTGATAGAGCTGAAGGCGTTCGACTGGAGCGATCTGCCGCCGGATCCGGCCTTGCGGTCCGGGCTGACAGCTCTCAAATTCTGTTCTGTGCCGACCGTGCCGCAAGACATGCTCGTGAAGATTCTGGCTGGCGCCGAGGACGGGAGCGATCTGGAGGAACAGATTGAGACCTATGTGGCGGAGGTTTATGATCTTCGGAAGCGACGTTTCCTGGCGCACTGGGCGACCGTACCGGAAGGATGTTCTGATGACAGCGATTACAGCGAGCTGGGTCGAAAAGGGCCGGAACGACGGCTTGGTCGAGGGCCTGTTCGAAGGCAAGGTCGAAGCTCTTCAACTGCTTCGGAATGCGCGTTTCGGTCCGCCCTCGGATGAGACCGAGGCCCGGATTCAGGGAGCGGCCCCCGCGGACATCGATACCTGGTTGAGAACAGCCGCCACGGCCGACAGGCTGGAAGCCGTCTGTGTAAACTGCTTGAGCCACTGAGACCGCGCCGGGCTGACGCGCAGGCATGGAAAACGGCCACGGTTCGTGGCCGACAACGAGTTACGGGCCGCCTCGGCGAACCGGTCTCATCACCGCCGGACCGATGTTGGTCGCTTGCAGAACGGGGGTCGTCGTCAATCAATTGTCCCGCGCCGTCCTGTTCGATGCCAACGGTCGTTACACAACTCCGATGCATGCCCGAACCTACCCGCATATCAATCATTGTCACGCTCTGACCATGGGTCTTGCAAGTTTGTATGGACCTAGTGTCCTGATTCCAAAGTTCGTACCGTTATGATGTTGCGGCTGCAGCGGTTTCGAGGGTCCTGAGGCAGAAGCGCTTGATGGACGCCAGGATTTCATCGGCTGTCTTGTGCCAGCGGAAGGGCTTGGGGTCCTCGTTGACGGTGTCGATGTACCCGGTGATCGCCTGCTCCAGCTCGACGGTCGATCGGTGAACCCCGCGCCGGATCTGCTTCTCTGTCAGATCGGCGAAGAAGCGCTCGACTTGGTTGAGCCACGAGGCAGAGGTCGGGGTGACGTGAACATGCCAGCGCGGTCGCCGGGCGAACCCGTCGCGGATCGTCTTCGTCTTGTGGGTCGAGTAGTTGTCCATGACGATGTGGATCTCGAGGTCGGGCGGCACGTTGGCCTCGACGTGATCCAGGAACTTGCGGAACTCCACGCTGCGGTGGCGCCGATAGCACTGTCCGATGACCTTGCCTGTGGCGACGTCAAGGGCTGCGAAGAGCGAGGTCGTGCCGTTGCGCTTGTAATCGTGAGTGCGCCGCTCGACCTGCCCCGGGCGCAGCGGCAGCAGCGGCTGGGTGCGATCGAGGGCCTGAACCTGCGATTTCTCGTCCACGCAGAGGACCATGGCATGCTGCGGCGGGTCCACGTAGAGCCCCACGATGTCGCGCGTCTTGTCCACGAAGTAGGGGTCTGCCGAGAGCTTGAAGGTCTCGCTCCTGTGCGGCTGAAGGGAAAAGGCTCGCCAGATGCGGTTGACCGTCGACGGCGCATACCCCGTCGCCTGCGCCATCGAGCGCGTGCTCCATTGGGTCGCGTCACGAGGCTTCTCCTCAAGCGTCTTGCGCACCACCTCGGCCACGGCGTCGTCATCGATGCGCCGGGGACGGCCGGAGCGCGGCTCGTCGTCAAGCCCGTCAAGACGATGCTCTGCGAAGCGATTGCGCCACTTCCTGGCGGTCTGGCTGGTCACGCCCAGCACGCTCCCAATCTGCACATTGGTAAGCCCTTCGGCCGCCAGCAGCACGATGTGCGCCCGATCGGACAGGCCTCGCCAGACTTTGCGCCCGCGCGCCAGCCGCTCAAGCTCGTTGCGCTCGTCCGCGCTCAGCTTGATCTCCACCGAAAGTCGCATCACCATGCCCCCCGAATCGACACCACCCCCTTAACAATACGAACTTTGCGTACAGGACACTAGGCGCCGGCGCCCCTTCAGGGGCGGATTCCCAGGATCCAGGCGTCTCAATCCGATCACCGGCGGCCAAAACCTCATATTCGCAGAGCGCCCGGCAATTGCCGTCGTGCCGGCACCGTTGCCTCACACAGCAATACGGGGCCTTGATGTCGGCAATTCATGGATATGGCACGAGGGCGGGTCGCAACATGAAGACACCGCAGCCGGTCCGATCATCGACTTTGGTTCACAGCCACGCAACGCGCCAGCTATCCGTAGGCCCACGACGGACATTCAGCGGCAACACTATTATCGTGTGGCGGGAAATCCGGTTGTTTTGCAAAGCCCATCCCCATATCCGGAAACCCTCATCCGGACAATGGCGCGATCGACAGGCGTCCGATGACACCATGCCTTTCGATCAGTCTGGTAACAAAACCGGACGCCTTCATCTCTTCAACGAAATCCTTGAGAAACAGAAACCCGGGGTCACGACCACGGGGACATCCCATTGCCTGCTGCACGGCAGTAAACTGGCCATCAAGAATGCGGGCGCCCTGCAATTTCTCGACATCGGTAATCAGTCGCGGCCGCAGCCCGGCCAACGCATCGAGACCGTCGGCAACAAATCGCTCGTATGAGCCATCCAAACCCTGGCTGCGTATCAGGTCGGCGTGCTTGATGTTTCGTTCGAGCCACAAGTCATAGGCGCTGCGGGCCGCCACAGCGATACGGACACCCGGACGGTCGACCTGCTCGATCGTCTCCAGAGGAGACCCGGACGGAACCAGATAGGTGGCCTGGATCTCGCAATAGGCCGCCGTAAAATCAATTTTTTCCGCACGTTGCGGTTCGGCGCCGATATTGCCGACATCCCAGGCGTCCGCGTCGGCCTCATCCGCGATTTCCCCAGGCGTCTTGTAAGGCAGAAGTTCGAGACCGACGTTAAGCCGGCTGGCCAGTTCCCGCGCCATATCCGGAGAGACCCCGTCGGGATCGCCCTTTTCGGTCCGGCCCGTGACCAGCAGGAAATTCGACATGTTGATCGCCACCCGCAAAACCCCTTTCGGGGCGAGGCAATTCCTGACGTCCGAGAGAGACATGCAACGACTCCAGGCCGGTTGAAACATTGGCGGCATCCTGACACGAAACTGACGAACCGACGCCGTTGGATGTGACAGGACACAGGCCAGTGCCCCACCAACCAAGCTGTCCATCGAAATGGCGTCGCAATCTTCAGACGAATACGGATGTCAGGGCGAAATAACAGATTGACACCATTGCGACAACCCGTGATCCGGCAAGAGCATTCTCGATCCGGTTCCGGTATCCGCCAAACCGCTTATGCAGATGGTTCCGGTTCGATCAACATGCTGTAGGTAAGGGGTTGTGCATTGGTGGCGAGGCGGAAGAGCGAGTGGAAAGCATCGTGGCGGGTTTTGCGGCGGTTGAAGCGAAAGACGACCTCATCGAGACAGGCCTGCAGATGCTTGCGGCGCAGCCCGTGGTAGACGCCTCGCGCCCATCCTTTGAGATTGGAGAAGACTTGGTGGATCCACGGCAGGACGAGGTGAGCGGCGGTCTTCCCGACGACATGGACATTGTGGCGATCGGCGGGGACCGCAGCGTCGCCGGACCAGCCGTCGGTTTTCGCGATGGCGTCGGGATCGACGGCGGTTTCGACGAAGTATCCGAGGTCGGCGGCGCCGTAGGAGGAGATGTCGGCCAGCCGCAGGCGGCCCGGGATGTTTCCGTCCCCGAGTTCGATGGCGCCGACGATGAGCCTCTTGCCGTCGTGGCTGCGTCCTTGCCCTCCGGTGGGAGGATCGTCTTTGGTCCGGAATGGACGGCTGGCCTCGTCGATGTCCACCAGGCCCGACAACGGGTTGCGCGCGGGCTCGACCATGCTGGCGCGCAGCTTGTGGGTGCGCAGCCAGGCGCTGCGGTAAGAGCCGATAGCGAGCTGTTTCTGGAGCTGCAGGGCAGAGATGCCGTTGGAGTGGGTCGCCATCAGGTAAGCGGCCCAGAACCAGACGGTGAGCGGCAGCTTGCTGGCGTGCAGGATCGTCCCGACCGTCGCCGAGGTCTGCCGGCGGCAGCCGGTGCACGCGAAGGTGTGTGCTTTTCTGCGCAGCGCCCATCCCTTTTCATGGCCGCACGTGGGACAGACGAAGCCGTCCGGCCAGCGCATTTCGATCAGCCAGGCGGCGCAGGCGTCATCGTCCGGGACCATGTGCTGGAAAGCGAGGAGGCTGTCGGGGACCTGTTTCATGTGGGGGCTCCGTCGACAGGAACGTATCGGGGCATTCTACCCGCTCCCCCGCCCTAACCTCAACCTCAACATCTGGTGGCAAACTCTCGCGACCGGAGCCATGTGCATAAACGGTTCCGCCAATATCAATCCGCTGTCGTGGCGGCATCACGACGGCGCAGGCGTGCCGACGGTTCGCGCCACGCCAATATCTCTGTTCAAATTTGCCACCATGACCGGTGCGATGGCAGCAGCAACCCGTTGCAATCCCGGAACACCGGTCATCGGATAGTGTCGATCCATCTCCTGACCGCTTCCGGCGGAACCCGAATTCCGGCCGTCTGTTCGAAAGCGTGGGCATATCCGATCACGGTGCCGTCGCGCCATGGGCTGCCGATAAAGGACAAACCGACCGGCAGACCGGCCACATAACCGGCTGGCACGGTGACGCTGGGGTAACCGGACACGGCCGCGAGATACGAACTTCCACCAAGTCGATTGTCACCGTTGATCGGATCGATTGCCCAAGGCACCGGCGATGTCGGAGCAACCAGAGCATCGAGAGCGAAGTCGTCGATCGCCCGATCAATGCCGTTGTCCCGCGTCAGCCGACGGCTGACTGCCAGCGCCTTTCGATAGACTTCGTTACCCAGTCCGTCAGTGGTCTCGGCCTCGATCAGCAGTTCCTGCCCAAAATACGGCATCACATCGCGGGCATGGGCCTCGTTGTACGCGATCAGATCGGCAAGCGAATGAACCGGGCTTTCCGCACCAAGCGCTGACAGCCAGGCGTTCAGCCCGACCTTGAACTCAGTCAGCATGACCACCGACTCATAAGGACGAATTTCGTCCCGTACCGGCAGAACTATATCATCAACCACCGTCGCGCCCGCCTCCGCCAGTACCGTCAGGGCCCGGTCGAATACCGCGTCGACACCGTCATGAAACCCGCAACAGGACCGCACCGCGCCAATGCGGGCATCGCGCAAGGCGGCCGGATCGAGAACTCGACCGAAGTCGGCAGCGGATCCGAGACGGGTCGCCGCGTCATTGTGATCGAATCCCGAAATCACGCCGAGAACGATGGCCGCATCGGCAACCGTCCGAGCCATGGGGCCCGCGGTATCCTGACTCGCCGCGATGGGAATGATTCCGGTCCGCCCGACCAGACCGACGGTCGGTTTGATGCCAACGATGGAATTCATCGCAGCCGGACCCACGATCGATCCGTCAGTCTCGGTACCGATTGCGGCCGGCACGAAGCCCCGGGCCACGGCAACCGCCGACCCCGAGCTCGAGCCGCCCGGGGTACGGTCGATGGCATAGGCATTCCGGACCTGACCGCCGCGGCTCGACCAGCCGCTCGACGAGCGTTTCGATCTGAAATTCGCCCATTCACTGAGATTGGTCTTGCCGAGAAGAACGGCGCCAGCCTGGCGGAGACGCATCGCGATATGGCTGTCGCAGGCCATCCGGATCCCGTCCAGAGCCAGGGAACCGGCTGTGGTCATCATTCCGTCACCAGTCGATATATTGTCCTTCAGCAGGATCGGCATACCGTGCAACGGGCCCCTGACCCTGCCTTCATCGCGGTCACGATCGCGGTCACAGGCGGTCGCGACCGCAGTATTGTTCAAAAACGCCACAGAATTGAACGACGAATCCTCCGCAGTGATCCGTTCGATACAATGCTCGACAAGGTCGGCCGACCGAAGCGCACCCGCCTCCATCAGGCCGACCAATGTCGTGATTGACGCTTCGACCGGAACAGTCATCGGACAGTCTGTTGTTCCCCGCTCAATCGGGTATGAAAATATTGAGCCCGTCGCTGTGCCAAACCCGGCCCGGAGCAGAAAGGTAATCCTGCTCTGTCATGGCCCTCAGCAAACCCTCGTCTTCCGGAGGATTGGCAATGAAACGGCTGCCACAGTCAAGACGGCCAAACAGAATTCCAAAGGATGGTCCCTTGCGATCGTGCATTACCGTATAAGTCTCGATCCGGGCCCTTCCATTTGCCTCCTCGACCACTACCGGACCCGTGCCGGCATCGATTTCCGCCTGGTAGATCGCCGGATCCTTCGGCGCAAAGGGTTTGTCGGGCGGGGCCGTCGAATAGATTCCCACCGATTGTTTGGTCACGTAGTTGCCATTCGCGGTGACCATCCCCTTGCTTCCGGGAGCCGCACGAACCCGGTTCATCATCTCGGCGATCGAATGCGTCACATAGTTGTTTCCCGGCCCGCCGAAATAGGGCAGGCCGCCGGTCACCGTGAGGCCGCGCGGATCGTCAAGCGGGATATTCATCTCGTCGCAGGCAATCTCCACTGCAGACGGGAAACAGCTATAAAGATCAAGCGCGTCGAGGTCCGCCAACGTACATCCGGCCATGGCGAAGGCCTCGCGCGCCACCAATTTCATGGCCGGCGAAGAATGGAAATTCCTGCGGTCGGACAGATACCAGTGGTCATTGGCATCGGCACAGCCATGCAGATAGACCCACCGGTCTTCGGCAATACCAAGCTCTCGGGCCTTGGCGGCCGAGGTCAGGATGATCGCCGCCGACTGGTCGATGAAAGCGTTTGAATTCATGAGCCGGGTATAAGGAAAACCGATAAATGGATTGGACGGTCCGAGCGCCGAAATCTCCTCTGCCCTGTACCCCTGACGCCGGTCGGCCAGCGGATTGGTGGCGGCCACCGCCGCAAACCCGGCAAACAGCCGTCCCATCTCGATATTGTGCTTAGCGATGGTTCGGCCGCGATGGTCGCGGATCCCGTTTTCGATCATTGGATAGGCAAAAATGGCGCCTGCCATACGATGCCGGTCCTCCATGTCGCTCCAGCCTCTGGTTGCAACACCCCATTCCTCGTATTGCCCGCCCGGATCCTCGTCCCAGTCCAATTCGATCCCGGCGCGCTGCGCCGCCTTCTGTGTGGCCAGCGCCTCGCCACCGCAGATCAAGGCCGTTTCCAGTTCGCGGCGGGTGATCATTTCGAACAGCCGATTGACCAGCCACTGCGGCATGTTGCCGCCCGGATGCGTGTAAATCAGTCTGGCCTTGTCGGCGCCAAGGCGTGCCGCCAGCGATTTCGGGGGATTGGCATAGCGTCCGAACGGACAGGTGAACCGCCAGCTGGTGTCGGAAAACGAACGCAGCAGGACGACAGTATCGAGGGCAGACAGTAACGCTGTCCCGGCGCCGCTGTCATCGGCCGCCTGCCGTGCCGCCTGCGCAGTCAGGTCCATCGGCTCCAGCGCCGCGAGCGGGTCCGGTTCACGTTGCGTGACCTGACCGCAACCGACAAGGACCGGAATTCTGTGCTCGTCCATGTCTTCCCCTCTCCCTCGGATTTGCCTTCGAAAACCTCGAATCGTCCGCTACCTGTCGATACGGACCAGTGTCTGCTGATAGCGGGCGGCCCGGGCGACATAATCGGCCGTGTCACGCCGCATGATCTGCAGCAATTCCGGCATGACCTTGCGCACCGCCCGGGCCGGCGAACCGACAATCAGCGAGTCCTCCGGAAAGATCTTGCCTTCCGTTATCAGACTGCCAGCGCCGACAAGACTGTTGCACCCGATGACCGCGCCGTTCAGGACGATTGCGCCAATGCCGACAAGTGCTCCATCCTCGATCGTGCAGCCATGAAGCATGGCCAGATGACCGATCGTTACATTGGCGCCAATACGCGCCGGAAATCCGAGGTCGGCATGGATCACGGCATTTTCCTGGATATTACTGCCTTCGCCGACACTGATCCAGTCGTTGTCGGCGCGAATGACTGCGCCGGTCCACAGGCTGACATTTCTGTCAAGCCGTGCGTCACCTATGACCGTTGCGCCGTCGGCAATATACACGCTTCTGTCAATAACCGGTGTAAGCCCGTCAACTTCATAAACCGGCATCGCCGTCGCCACCCCGTTACCAGACTTCGCCAAACGGGCGAAGTTCGACGGTAAACGACCACGTCGATCGGTCTTGATGGGCAACGTGGAAAATCTCGTCGGCGATCGCCAGCGGCCTAGCGAAGAAATCATCCGGCTTGTCCGGTGCAAGCACAGGACGTGTCCGGGGCGTGTCAATAGACGCGTCAATGATGAAATACGCCGTGTGGACACCCCGCGGACCGAATTCCCGGGCAATCGACTCCGCGAGGATCCGCTGGGCCGCCTTTGTCGAAGCGAAGAAACCCCAGTTGGTCTTGCCACGTGTCGCCGACGTGTTACCGGTGACCATTATCGCCCCCTTGCCGGCCTTCAGCATTGCCGGCAACGTCTCGCGCGCCAGATAAAGTAATGCTGTCGTGTTAACCCGAAAATTCCGTTCCAGATCTTCCGGGTCAAGATCCAGGATACTGCCGCGAACGCTGCGAAGGGCATTGTGCACCACGACGAACGGGTCGCCAAGTTGCTCGCGAACAGCAGCCACGGTTGTCACAAGCGCATCAAGATCGCCGACATCGCAGGGAAAGGCCGTCGTGCCGGGAATCCGGCTCTCCAGGTCAGCCAAGTTTTCCGGGTTCCGTGCAAGCATCGCCACCCGGTACCCTCCGTCCGCGAAACGCCGGGCGATTTCAGCACCGGTACCTCCGGCCGGGCCGACACCGGTGACTAGGCAAACAGGGTCTGCAATCGTGGTATCGGACTCCATTTCGGCTTCCTTTTTCTGGCGAGACGAACCGTTGCGATCAGTGCCTGACGAATCTCGGTGCACGTTTCTCGACAAAGGCGCGTACCGCTTCCCGATGATCCCCCGATTGTGACGCCTGAATCAACCGTGCCGCCTCGGCGTCAAGGCTGGTCAGAAAATCGGTTGTCAGCGCCTGATCGAGATTATCCTTGATCGCAGCCAGGGCCGCTCTCGGACCCGAAGCAATGCGAGACGCGAAAGCTATCGCTTCACGCTGCAGCACATCGTCCTCGAAGACCCGATTGACAAGGCCCAGAGCTTCACAGCGCTCTGCGGTTACCCGCTCCGCCGTGAACATCAACTCCCGCGCCCGTGCCGTTCCAACGATGCGGGTCAGCAACCAGGATATGCCGTAATCACCGGTCAACCCCACCCGCGCATATCCTGTCGAGACGAATGCGGACCTGGCAGCAAAGCGTATGTCGCAAGCAAGCGCGAGGGCGAGGCCAGCGCCTGCCGCAGCGCCTGACAGAATCGCTATGGTGGGTTTGCGTGTCGCGACCAATGCGCCCGTCAGAGTGCGTTGCCGCTCGACGAGATCGCCAACCCTGTCGTCAAAACTGCGATCCTCCTTCGGCGTCGATGCCATGGCCTTGACGTCACCACCAGCGCAGAACGCGCCGCCGGCGCCGGTCAGCACGATCACGGCAGCCTCCGGATCGGCATCCAGCTTCGCGATCGTCCGCCGCAAGGCGGGGGTCAACTCCGAACCCAACGCGTTTCTGGCTTCCGGCCGATTGAGCGTGACTAGCGCGACGCCGTTGCCAAGCGTGCAAAGCACCAAGCTCGTGCCGGTATCAACCGGCTTACCAACCTTGGTCATGTCGTCTCCGTTCAAGGCACCGTCTCGACGAAACTTAGGCGCGTCGACAGAGCCTCGTAATAGACCACGAGTTTCGCCGAATCAGCCAGAGCCTCGGCCCCTTCCGGATAGCGTTGCACGCCAGCGAGGATCGGCATCAGGAAACAATCCGCCATCGAAAACGCATCTCCGCCGAGATGGCCGGGCGCGACGGCCTCGTCGAGCACCGCAAACATTCTCGGAAACCACTTGAGCGCCTTCTCGATTTCGGTCCGTATGATGTTACCGTCGGCATCTTTGTTGAACATGTGTTCCACGACATATTGACGAAGGAACAGACGATCCACAGATGTCTGGACAAAAGATACCCACTGGTTGACGATAGCAGCGTCCCTCGGGGACTCGGGTATCAGTTTCGGGCCGTCGAAAACGGTGTCGATGTAACGCGCGATCGCCACCGATTCGAAGAGCGAGAGGCCATCATGCCGCATTGCCGGTATCTGGCCGAGCGGGTGGAGTGCGTTGACGGCATCGGAATGCGGCAGTTCGGGGATGTGCTCGAATGGCGCACCCTTTTCGATTGCCACCATGCGCACCGTTCGAACAAAATTGGAGCGGGGAAACCCGATGATCTGCAAGGTCATGATACTATCCCGGACAATATACGGATCCATCTTCGGCCAACAACCGTTCCTATTTGGCCTGACGGCGCGAACCATACTAGCCGAACCGACCCATCATCAGAAGTGCGATTTACAGACCATGAACATGCCCCTCCGCTTGCCGTCCGGTGCAGTGCCGGTTCAGGCATGATAGGGCTTGAATTGCGCAATGTCGCAAGGCACGGCGGCGTGTTTTAACCTTGGCAGGAAAAATCTGGAGACACCCGATGAAACATCGCCCATTCGGTCGTACGGGCCTTGAGGTATCGGAATTGATATTGGGCGGTGGTGCGGTCGGCGGCCTGCTGATCGATGCTAACGACGATATCCGGCGTCAAGCCGTACACATGTTCCTTGATGCCGGCATGACCTGGATCGATACCGCCGCCAACTACGGGCAAGGACGTTCCGAACAGGCGATCGGCTGGCTCATGGCCGAACTGCCCGCCGAAGACCGTCCGCATATCTCGACCAAACTTGTTTTCGACCGAGCTGCAGGCGATTTCTCCGGCCAGGCGGAACGGGCGCTCACCGACAGCCTGAACCGGCTCAGGATGGACAGTGTCACGCTTTACAGGTGCATAACCGGATCGCGGCGTCGTCGGAGCAGGTCGAGGGCTCACTCACCCCTGACGACATGCTCCGCAAAGGCGGTGTCGCTGACGCCATGGAAACGCTTGTTGCGCGCGGGTTGACCCGCCATATAGGGTTCACCGCGACCGGCGAAACCGAGCCCTTGCAGGAAGTGATCCGGAGCCAGCGTTTTGCCACGGCCCAGATCTATTACAATTTTCTCAATCCGAGTGCCGGACGGGCCATGCCGGCCCATTACTCGGCCTACGACCATGGATGCCTCATCGATCTCGCCGCCGAAAACGGCGTCGGGGTCATGGTGATCCGCGTTCTCGCTGCGGGTGTCATTGCCACCGACCTTCGGACCGGAAAGGAAGGCGGAGTGGCGCTTGACAACAATGTTGCCGCCGATGAGAGACGGATGACGAAGGTTCTCTCGTTGTTAGGCCCCGAACATGGCACCCGGTCCCAGGTTGGTATCCGTTATGCCTTGCGTCATCCCGGTGTGAGCGGGATCGTGATTGGCGTGGCCGAACTCGACCATCTGCGGCTGGCGCTCGAGGCAGTGGACCGCGGCCCCTTGCCCGATGATCTTCTCGCGATCCTGGATCATCTCGCGGATACCGATTTCGCCTGAGTACGGCGCCAAACGCGGCGGTCGCAAGTTCGGAGACCACAAGGCTGGCCGGACCATATGTACGAACCATCTGGATAGGTCCCAGCGGCGATGTCGGACAGCCCCTTGATCGATTTTACCGGGATAAGGATCGGTCTGCGGCAAATGGTGATTTGGCAAACGGCCTTGTCGGCCGGTCTTGCCGGACACCGCTGTTTCCGACAGCATACGGTCAAACTAGATATCCTGGAGATATGCCACCGTGAAGCAGCCGATCGGAATCATTGGCCTCGGCAATATGGGCATGCCGATCGCCCGTCGGTTGCTCGAAGCTGGGCATCCTGTGCGCGTCTACAATCGAACCGCAACGCGTTGTGACGATCTGGTCGCCGCTGGCGCCAAGCGCGCTGCAACCCCGGCCAATGCCGTACCAGCTGCCGGGATCATCCTTTCCATCGTCTCGGATGACGCAGCCCTCGCGGATATCTGCAACGGACCGAACGGAATTCTTGCCTGTCCAGACAGCATTCACGTCTCGATGAGCACTGTCGGAGTCGCAACGGCGCAGACGATCGAAGATCAGCATGCCGCGGCTGGCCTGGCTTATCTCTGCGCGCCGGTATTCGGGCGCCCGCCTGCCGCCGCGGCCGGAGCACTCTGGATCGCTTTATCGGGTTCCGTTGCGCCCAAGGAACGGGTCGCCCCCGTGCTCGCTGCATTCTGCGCCGGGGTAACGGACTTCGGCACCGTGCCTGGCGCCGCCAATGCCGTCAAACTCGCAAACAATTTTCTCATCGGCGCGGCAATCGAAGCCGTATCCGAAGCCTGCGCCCTCGCCGAATCGCATGGCGTGAAGCGCGCCGCATTCGTCGAACTGATCACGCAATCCCTGTTCGATTGCCCGGTTTACCGTATCTACGGAGAGGCCGTCGCGGAGAGGCACTACGAACCGGCGGGGTTTCGTCTGGCCCTTGGGCTGAAGGACATCACCCTTGCACTGGATGCCGCGGCCACTCAGTCGGTACCGATGCCGGCCGCGAGCCTGGTCCGGGATCGTTTGTTGTCTGCCGTGGCCAATGGCCGGGAAGCTCAGGACTGGGCAGCGCTTGATGCCGAAGTATCCCGCGCGGCCGGACTTGCCGCGCCTGACCCACCGAGATAATCAGGCAACGGCCGGACCGGACAACCCTGTCCGGCCGGTCTTTCGGGTTTGCCGTCCGTTCCTGCCCGGAGCAGACCATCTTCGGTTGACTGGAATAAAGGGTGCGATCTTGCGGCCTTGCAAGGTTCTTCCCGGCGCATTCAGGGTTTCTCGGCGCGCGGATTCCTCGTTGTCGTTCGAATTGAGTTGCGAAACAGTGCGTGATAGCTGTTTGATCTGTCATCCTTGACCCGTCATCCAGGACTCGCGCGAGTCCCGACCGATCCTCATCAGGAGTCTCAACTCATGAGTGGCGAAGATTGCCTCGCAGGTCTCAAGATCCTCGATCTTACCCAATACGAAGCCGGGCCGTCCTGTACCGAAGCCCTCGCCTGGCTTGGCGCCGATGTAGTAAAGGTCGAAAATCCCCGGTCAGGCGACCCGGGGCGCATGATCGGCCGCACGGACCCGGACACCGATGCCTTGTACTTCCTTCAGTACAATTCCGGCAAACGCTCCATCGCAGTCAACCTTAAGGATCCGAACGGTCTGCGGATGGTCAAGGATATGGCCAGACAGGCCGATGTCGTCATCGAAAATTTCGCACCCGGCGCCATCGAACGTCTCGGCCTCGGATACGAAGATATCAAGGCCGTCAATTCATCGATCATCTATTGCCAGATCAAGGGATTCGGTGCCGGAACCGCCCAGGAGAACAACCTGGCGTTCGACATGATTGCGCAGGCCTGCGGCGGATTGATGTCCATCACCGGTGAGGAAAACGGCCGGCCCTGTAAACCGGGCGCAACGATCGGCGATACGGGAACTGGCATGCTGATGGCAGTCTCGATACTCGGGGCCTATATCCGCCGGATGCGCACGGGCATGGGCGAGCACCTTCAGGTCTCGATGCAGGATTCGGTCCTGCATTACATTCGAAACGCCTTCACTTATATGGAGAGGACGGATGGCAATGCGGCGCCACGCGCCGGTTCGAAGACGGTCGGAGGCGGGCACCCGCCAATTGGCGTCTATCCATGCAAGGGCGGCGGTCCGAACGACTACGTCTATATCTATACCAGCGCCGCCAATCCCGAACACTGGAGGCGGCTGCTCAGAGTGATGGAGCGCGAGGATCTGGTGGACGACGAGCGTTACAGCACGCCCGCTGCCCGCAATGAGCGGCGCGAGGAGGTGGACCAGCTGGTTTCGGAATGGACCCGACAGTATGACAAGCACACGGCAATGCGGTTGATCGGCGAGGCCACAATCCCGACCGGCGCGGTTCTGGACACACGCGAGATCGCCGACGACAAGACTTTCGAGACCCGCAGGATCCGGCAGACCATGTACCATCCGGAGGCTGGGAACTATGTCATGAGTGGCTGGCCGGTTCGCTTCGGTAACGCGCCGCCTGCTGTCGGCCCGGCGCCCCTGCTCGGGCAGCATGCCGACGATGTACTGCGGGAGTGGCTTGGCATGCCAATGCAGGACATCGAAAAGCTGAAAGCCGGCAAGGTGATCGGATAGAGCAACGCACAGCATGTCCCCGGTCCCGGCGGGGTCCGCCCTCCGCCAACGCCGATGTCATGACATACGACAGGATCTATCCGTCGACGACGAACTCCGGAAACGGCACCCGGCTTGGCGTCATCTGCCCGTTTGGCCGATCGACCCGGCCCGTGCGGTCTCGCAAGATAAGAATATGGAATCGACGTGATCGGGTATGGTATGCTGAACAGGTGGACGCTTCGGCCCACGGCACCAGCGTGTCTCCGTGGATCGCCCGCATGGGGCAGGCTTGATGGCCGGCCAACAAATTCGAATTTCTGAACAACCCGCTGTTGCGGCAGGTCGATTCGCAAGACTGAGCGTATCGCCCTAATCCCTTGTGAACGGAGAGAAATGAATATTTTCGTGACATATCCCGACCCGACCCAATGCGCTTGCGCGCTGGATGACAAGCGGGTCGTCAAAATGGTTCTGCAAACCGCTCAGCTTCTGTCAACCGCTCTGCTTTGTCATGGTCATCCGGATCAACGCCCGCTTTTCCGCGAGGCCCATGCAAACCATCCGTGCAGTCTATGGGTTCGCGAAACCAGATCGAACTATATCTGGACCTTTCGGCACTTTAGTGCGTTATGCAAAGAATATATGCGCCGCTTCAACCGGCAGCATCTGTCGGAAAGGAAGCTCGCCAGTATTCTTGACGACCGCCGGTATCTTGTACCGGATGGAGAACAGACTCCTTTTGTCAATTGCACGAATTTCAGATTTCTGGATGTGCATAATGCTTATCGAGAACAGCTTGTGTCCAAGTGGAAGACCGACATAAGGGAGCCCAAATGGACCAATGCCCAGCCTCCTGCATGGGCGGTCGGGTCGGGCCTGAATACGGTTTCGGTGACTTTCGGATAAGAACGCTGCGGCGAAACGCCCTGCAGACTTCCATATCGCAGCCGCACAGCGTCTGCGGCACCTAAAACGTCAACCCCGAAGCGGACCGGCTCGGCGCTCTTGCCCGGTCAGCACATTGACGACATGCCGCGAGATTGGCCCGACATGCCGGCGCAAGATATCGGAGCCTTGAAGATCGGAAAAGCGACAAGATTAAGCCACAGAACCTCTTGCAAAATTCCTGTCCCCAGGGTCCGGTGAGCCCGGATCGGTCGGTTGCTTCCGGTCACCTCTGCACCTGGATGTCGGAATCCATGGATTCTCGGTGTCTCATCAGAGATGATGAGACCGAACAGGGACCTTTGCGGACATCGGGACACGCCTCTCCGGGCCACTCTCTTCGAGAGGGCCGTGAAGGGTCGGCATGCGTTGTCGGAGCCGCGCTATGGGACGGCGAGACGTATCAACTGGTCAGCCGCCAGGGCCAGGATGCCGACCATGAGATGGCAGGCGACCTTGGAATGTCCACGGACGCGGACATGGCGCCCGCCACACTCATCCTTGAGGCGGGCGTTGGTCCTCTCGACACCGGACCGGATCCGGACCCGCACGGTCTCGGGATCGACATGGCCTATTGCACGCCGGGCCCGGGCCTCCCGGTCTCGCTCCTCCTTGAGGTCCTTGTCCCGGCGCGGATTGACATCGATGATCGGAACATGGCCAAGCCGTTGCCAAGGTGAGAACGGTACTCAGCGGCACCCCGCAGTCTGCTGTGTCGATATGCAGCTTGTCACCGCGCCAGGCCTCCATGACCCCCTTGGCATTCTTCTTTGCCCCGTGATCGCAGACCTTCGGCAGCGCGTCGAGCCTCTCATCGAGATCCATCCCGTTCGCTTGCCGTTCGAGACGCCCAGGCTCCTTCGTCCTCTCCGCGCCCTTGCGGGGCCGGCCGCGCTTGCGGTTCGGCGTCCTGGCCTTCGGCGTCGGGGCCGGCGTCTCCCGGGCCTCGATGGCCGTCGGGTCCCTCGACACGTGGCCGATGAGCGCGTCACCCAGTGTCTCTGCAACCAGAGCCGCGTGCATCCTCTCCGGAAGACGGGACTGCGAAAATTCGGCAAACGCCCGCGAAAACGTCGCTTCACGCGGGATCTCCGAGACACGCGACCCGCCGCACAGCCGGCGCAACGTCGGGTCCACCTTGAGCCTGTCGATCAGGTGGCGGGTCGTCGGCAGATCCCACACCGCCTTGACGATGAAGCCACGGGCCAGCGCCTGGCGATCCTCCCGGGGCCGACCCGGACCGGTTCACACCTCATCGACGAAGCCCTCCACCTTGACGAGATCGAGAGCTGTCACGAAGCGCTTGTGCGTCTCGAGGAGAGGACCGACCGCCTCGGCCAACGCAGGGAAAAAGTCCCCTTGAAATCGGTGCCAGGGATCGGACAGGGTCGAGCCAAGGGTCATCGGGGCCACCTCGTGGTATCTTGTTATTGTGGAAACACAACATACCACGAGGTGGCCCCGAGACCCAGGCCCTCGACAACAAAATCAGCCTCGAGAAGGCAAAAAACCGGTCGGGCCGGCAATTTTGCAAGAAGCTCCACAAACAACAATTCCGGGATCCTGCCGGATTCGGCACGAAGAAAAATGCCACCGCACATGAAATTCCCCTTCTTCACAAGAAACATCAGAAATGACAATTGGTCTGGCTCTGCCCCTGCCTGCCTACACGATTGATCCGGCCTTTTCGGCTTCGCAGGCCGAAAACCTCGTATTCGATTCAATCTGATACCTGATTCCCACTCAAGCCAAGCGCAATTTGAGTAGCCGCTCCGGCATCGGCAGTGTCCGCAGCGCCACGTAGACCAGTCCGGGGATGATCTCGGGCGGGTCGAAGCGACGATTGAACCGGTCCACGACCTCCGCGAGATAGCGCTGGGCATACTTGGGACGAATCGCATGATCGGTGCCACGCAAGGCGCTCTTGATGTTGCCGGGAATCGTGTTCACCCAACGAAACTTGGGGCGCTCGACCGCGGCTTTCCCGCCGCCGGTCACCATCGGCTCATGAACGCAGCCTGCCGCGGTCACGCCATTGAAGCAGGTCAGCCCATCGGAGAGCACCTGCGTGCCCGGACCCAGGTGCTCTGCGCCCAGGCGGCGATTTCGGTGAGACGGAAGCCCTCGACCACGGTGAGCGTCACGCGCAGCGTATGTCCCTGCTCATGGGTCTCGACCGCGGCGACGAACGGGGTCTTGCCCGGCGCGCCCTGCCCGCACTTGCCCCCGAGAGTAGGCATCGTCGCGTGGGACCGACCCGCCGAGCGGGTGCTCCCGGTCTCGCTCCATCATCACCTGCATCAGCTTGTGGCGCATGCGCCACGCCGCGTTGTAGGAGATACCGAGCTGGCGGTGCAGCGTCATCGCAGAGCACCCCTTCTTGCCCTGGGCCATGAGGTAAAAGCCCTGGAACCAGACCCGTGAGGTGCTCGACGTCATGAAAGCCCTCTGGACCGAAGATGCAGCAGAAAATCATGGAAAATATTTTGAACCGCTTATGCACGTGGCTCCGGTGAAACGTACATGTAGCGTTTGGCGTGCCGGGAATAGTCGACATCGGGGGCAACATCGTGCGCCACCGGAGCCACGTGCATAAGCGGTTATTTTGATTTTCCGCCCGTTCGGTCCTATCCCAAACTTGTCCAGAAGCCTTGGCCGCCGATCATCATCGGCGGTGCGGCCAGACGCGTGCTGCAGCGCGTGGTCGATCATGCCGACGGCTGGCTTCCGAACCGGATCACGCCGGCTGAACTTGAGGTCCGGCGCCGTGATCTTGACTCTCTGGCAACGGCGGCAGGGCGCGACCCTGCTTCGTTGTCGATCACGGTCTGTGGCAGGAACCCGACCGTGCTCTTGTACGATCACTCCTCGACTCCGGCGCCAACCGGATGGTCGTGCGCCCGGACCATGTCGAGCCGGAAGACGAGATGGGCTCACAACTGGAGCGGATTGCCGAGGCGTTGATGTAAAGCATGGATCCCACACACAAGACGGTTTCATTCAGGCAGTGCAGACAGACCAAACGGCTTCGACTGGTCGCAGACGGTACTTTCGAAGCTGCCCCGTCACGCGGTCATCAATCCCGAGCCATTCGATGGCTGATGTCAAAAGCGCGACAGCAAAGACGCGAAGGCCACAGACCATCATTCTGGCGGCCATCCGATCAAGCAATTCCCACCCTGTCAGACGGTGGTAGACTGCTTCCTTTTCAGAAGGGTCGCGGGGTACGATGTAGCGGCCAGAGAGCCTTCACAACATCATCAGGTCTGCCAAAGCAATACGTGCAGAGACCGTTCAATACGTTCGCGACACTCGCATATGGCTGACCTTGCGACCATATCTCGAATTGGCGGTTGCCGATGGCGCGCAAACCGGGGATATCACCGCATGATTTCAGATTGTCGTTCAGGTGAAGCGAGCAAGTATCCGGTACATAGGGACGTGATACGCACCGGAAAAGCTTCTATTCCGAACCTCTTGCAAAATTCCTGTCCCCAGGGTCCGGTGAGCCCGGGTCGGTCGGTTGCTTCCGGTCACCTCTGCACCTGGAGGTCGGAATCCATGGATTCGCGGTGTCTCATCAGAGACGATGAGACCAAACAGGGACCTTGGCGGACATCGGGACACGCCTCTCCGGGCCACTCTCTCCGAGAGGGCCGTGAAGGGTCGGCATGCGTTGTCGGAGCCGCGCTATGGGGCGGCGAGACGTATCAACGGGTCAGCCGCCAGGGCCAGGATGCCGAACATGAGATGGCAGGCGACCTTGGATGTCCACGGACGCGGACATGGCGCCCGCCACACTCATCCTTGAGGCGGGCGTTGGTCCTCTCGACACCGGACCGGATCCGGAACCGCACGGTCTCGGGATCGACATGGCCTATTGCACGCCGGGCCCGGGCTTCCCGGTCCCGCTCCTCCTTGAGGTCCTTGTCCCGGCGCGGATTGACATCGATGATCGGCACATGGCCAAGCCGTTCGCTCATCTGGTAGATCTCCCTGGCATCATAGGCCGCGTCCATGAGATCGTAGAGATTGGTCACACGCCCGGCGGTCATCCATCGCCAGCGGGATCGCGACCTGGCTGTCATGGACGGATGCCGAGGTGAGGACGGTCCTCAGCGGCACCCCGCAGTCTGCTGTGTCGATAGGCAGCTTGTAACCGCGCCAGGCCTCCAAGACCCCCTGGCATTCTTCTTTGCCCCGTGATCGCAGACCTTCGGCAGCGCGTCGAGCCTCTCATCGAGATCCATCCCGTTCGCTTGCCGTTCGAGACGCCCAGGCTCCTTCGTCCTCTCCTCGCCCTTGCGGGGCCGGCCGCGCTTGCGGTTCGACTTCGGGGCCGGCGTCTCCCGGGCCTCGATAGCCGTCGAGGCCCTCGACACGTGGCCGATGAGCGCATCGCCCAGTGTCTCTGCAACCAGAGCCGCGTGCATCCTCTCCGGAAGACGGGACTGCGAAAATTCGGCAAACGCCCGCGAAAACGTCGCTTCACTCGGGATCTCCGCGACACGCGACCAGCCGCACAGCCGGCGCAACGTCGGGTCCACCTTGAGCCTGTCGATCAGGTGGCGGGTCGTCGGCAGACCCCACACCGCCTTGGCGATGACGCCACGGGCCAGCGCCCGGCGATCCTCCCGGGGCCGACCCGGACCGGTCCACACCTCATCGACGAAGCCCTCCACCTTGACGAGATCGAGAGCTGTCACGAAACGCTTGTGCGTCTCGAGGAGAGGACCGACCGCCTCGGCCAACGCAGGGAAAAGGTCCCCTTGAAATCGGCGCCAGAGATCGGATAGGGTCGAGCCAAGGGTCAGCGGGGGCACCTCCTCGGTATCTTGTTATTGTGGAAACACAACATACCACGAGATGGCCCGAAACCCAGGCCCTCGACAACAAAATCAGCCTCGACAAGGCAAAAAACCGGTCGGGCCGGCAATTTTGCAAGAAGCTCTTCCGTTTGAGGGTTTCCCTTCACAAGGATCGCTTCGTTATCAAAGATTCTGTGCTTTCCGCCGCCTGATCCGAAGATACCTTCCGAACGACTGGTGATCCGGACTTTCTATCGTTCGGAAACCACAACGCCGAACTGCTCATCAAAGTCTTCTGGAAGATTTGCCTTCAAACGGTCGAAAAGGACAGATTGACTTCCCCTAGGTTGGCAGTTTTTTTCCACTGCCCGTGCCTGATCGGGGCATGTTTGCGGTCTGAGAACAGCACATATTTGGCTCTTCCATCGCCTGAACTTCTATATGTTTGATGTGGGCGCCCGGAAATCTTTTGTGGGGCCAGGACTTTGTCGTTGCGTCGATATCCCCCTTGCCAGGCGCGCCGGCGCGCGTGTCTGCGCAACACATCGCCAACCCTTCGCCCGCGCCCTGTACATCAAGGCCCCCAGGACCCACACGACAAGGACGGCAAGCCCGTCCGAAGCCACCGGCTGATGCTCTCCCAGCGCGTCGGCGACAGGGTGCGCCACAGGACGCTGCTCAATTTCGGCCCCCACAATCCGATCCCGCGCGAGAAGTGGCAAGGAGGTCACCGCCCTCGCCGAGGCGCTGCTCCACGGCCGCCCGCCGCTGCTCGAAGCCGCGCCGGACGTGCCGGCCGAGCCGAGGACATCGTCGCCAGGCTCAGGTCCAGGGGGGGCACCGAAGCGGTGCAGGAAGAGGCGCGCCAGCCCGACATCGCCACCGTCGCCCTCGATACCCTGGAGCACGAGACGCCGCGCACGGTCGGCTGCGAGCGCCTGTGCCTCAAGGCCCCCGGCGATCCCGGCTTCGCCGAAATCCTCCACGACCGGGGCATCAAGGGCCGCGAAGGGCGCATCGCGCGCGCTGATCGTCGCCAGGAGGGTCGATCCCGCCAGCGCGCGCGAGACCAGCCGCTGGCTGCGCCGCGACAGTGCGACCGCCGCGCTTCTTCCGCTGGACGGCGACCGCAAGACGCTTGAGCGCATCGGCGCCCTTCTCTGGCGTCACCGGGCCGCCATCCAGCGGAAGCTGTTTAGCCGTGAGCGCACGCTGCTCGACATCCCCGACACCATCGCCTTCTACGATCTCACCAATCTTCACGACCACGGCCACACGCAGGGAAAGCTCCCCCGCTTCGGGCGCTCCAGGCAGAAGCGCGACGATTGTCCCCTGATCACGCTGGCGCCGGCTTCCCGCGCAGGTGCGAGATCCGGCCGGGCACCGCGAGCGCGCCGGGCCGGCTGGAGGACGCGCTGGCCCGGCTCGAGGCGGTGTGCGGCGGCACGGCGCCGAAGCCCACGCTGGTCATGGACGCGGGCATCGCCAGCGCGGAGAACATCCTATGGCTGGGCGAGCGGGGCTACCACTGGATCGCCCTCGGCCGGGACGGCGAAGTCTTGCTGATCACCAGCGCGCATCACGAGGGGCGCGGCTCTCTGTCGTTAGCGAAGACAAGAAGAAGGCCGGGACCTCGATCCTGGACCTGACGCGGACCCGCTTCGAGGCGGCGCTGGAAAGGCTCCGCAGCGGCCTCCCGGTCAAGGGCCGTCTCAAGCGCTACGAAAGGGTGCTGGAGAGCATAGGATGCCTCAAGCAGCGCTTCCCTGCGGTCACCAGGCCCTACGAGATCACGCTCGAGACGGCGGACACCGGCGCCAACCCGTCTGCCGTGCGCTTCAAGCGCAGGCCGCAATACGGCGAGGCCAATGAGGGCGCCGGCGCCGATGGGCTACGCACCAGCCACGTCGACCGGGATATCGAGACGGTCCCGCGGACCGACTGGCGTCTCACCGACATCGAGGCCCCCTTCCGCAGCCTGAAATTCGAGCTCGGCCTTCGCCCGATCTGGCACCAGCGCGACCGTCGTATCGCGGCCCACCTGCGGATCGCCGTGCTGGCCTGTCACGCCGTGCATCTGATCCGTACCCGGCTTGCCGCACGGGGCAGTGCGGGGCATCGGTCCGCGACGGTACTGCGGAGCTGGGTGCGGATCACCACGCGCCTGCGCCAGACCGACGCCACGTTGATCGTCAACCGCCAGGACACGCGCCCGGCCGCCAAGGGTGCCGAAATCTCCTCGGCAGCGGCCGTGGACCCCGCCATCCACCGCAGGAGGGCCCGTCTGACGAGCTGACAGAAGCCAACAAAATGTCGGGCCATGTTGAAATCGGCCAAGAAAAATATCGATCCATATCAAAGCGATAAAGGACAACGGAACAAAAAACCTGATTACCCTCGCATCTAAGCAGTATTTAATATCGAATACTGCCATGTAGCTTGATGATAGAAAAAGGATAACCGCTTATGCACGTGGCTCCGGTGAAACGCACATGTAGCGTTTGGCGTGCCGGGAATAGTCGACATCGGGGGCAACATCGTGTGTCACCGGAACCATGTGCATAAGCGGTAAAGGATATTCACATGGTGCGCAACCCAGTGCAGTTTCAGAAAGGAATCAGCCTCAACGCGTTCCTCTCGCTCTATGGAACCGAACAGCGGTGCTTCGACGCCCTGTACCGATGGCGCTGGCCCAACGGTTTCGTGTGCCCGAACTGCGGCCACGACCGAGGCTGTCAGCTGACCACTCACAAGCTCCAGCAGTGCTATCGCTGCAACCGCCAGACCTCCATGACCGCCGGCACCCTCTTCGAGGCCACCAAGCTGCCCCTGACGGTGTGGTTCCAGGGCCTCTCCTTCATGACCCAGGACAAGAAAGGTACATCGGCGATGACGCTGCACCGCCAACTTGGCATCTCCTACAACGCCGCCTGGCGCATGCGCCACACGCTGATGCAGGTGATGATGGAGCGAGACCGAGAGCACCCGCTCGGCGGGTCGGTCCAACGCGACGATGCCTATCTCGGGGGCGAGCGCAGCGGCGGCAAGCGCGGGCGGGGCGCGCCGGGCAAGACCCCGTTCGTGGCCGCGGTCGAGACCAAGGAGGCGGGACATCCGCAGCGCGTGACGCTCACCGTAGTCGAGGGCTTCCGTGTCACTGAAGTCGCCGCCTGGGCGCAGCAGCACCTGAGCCCGGGCACGCAGGTGCTCTCCGATGGATTGACCTGCTTCAATGGCGTGAGTGCGGCAGGCTGCGTGTATGAGCCGATGGTGACCGGCGGCGGGAAAGCTGCGGTCGAGCGTCCCGGGTTTCGTTGGGTGAACACGATTCCCGGCAACATCAAGAGCGCCTTGCGTGGCGCCTGTCGTGCGATTCGTCCCAAGTATGCCCAGCGCTATCTGGCGGAGGTCGTGGACCGGGTTAATCGTCGCTTCGACCTGCCCGAGATCATTCCGGATTGGTCTACGTGGCGCTGCAGACACCGCCGATGCCGGAGCGGCTACTCAAATTGCGCTTAGCTTGAGTGAGAATCAGGAAAATCGCTTATGCATGTGGCTCCGGTGGCACACGATGTTGCCCCCGATGTCGACTATTCCCGGCACGCCAAACGCTACATGTGCGTTTCACCGGAGCCACGTGCATAAGCGGTTCAGAAGAATACAATAATGGATATATTTGTAACGATCAATACACTGAGTTTCGTTGCCGATCACATCGTGACAGCCGGGCGCAAGGGTTCGGTAGTCGGGTGATGTCAAGGCGGCGGTCGGTCGTGGCTTCGGTCGGTTTCCGCGGCCTCGGTGCGTGGGCACCAGTGCGATCCGTCAGATGCGCATCATGTGAAGCGCCGACAGAACGGTGCTTTATCACCGTCATGGTTCATACAGGGCCGCAGCCATGCGATCCTTGAACACATTGTGCCATCAGGGACATTCTGTCGTAATCGACATTGCCGGAGAGCGGATCCATGGACGACGAACGCGTGATCTGGGGGATTGGGACATCCCGCACGGTGCGGGCCCACTGGGCGATGATCGAACTCGGACTCGACTATCACACCGTTGTGGTCCGAACCCGCACTCCCGA
Organism: Thalassobaculaceae bacterium; assembly: GCA_963422445.2. Taxonomy (GTDB): domain Bacteria; phylum Pseudomonadota; class Alphaproteobacteria; order Thalassobaculales; family Thalassobaculaceae. The sequence continues at coordinate 3,375,285 of OY729512.2, read as the reverse complement.
TACCGAGGCGCCGGATTTCGTTCGGCTCAATCCGCGCCAGAAAATTCCCGTTCTCAAGGACGGCCCGGTTGTCATCGCCGAAAGCACGGCCATCGTGACGTATCTTGCGGAGACCTACCGCGATGGACCCGAGACACTCATTCCGGACGGTTCCGCCGCCCGCGCGCGATACTTCGAATGGATGTCCTTCATCAGCATGGAACTTGACGCAACCAGCCTTTATGTTCTGCGCCGTCATTGGGCTCTGCCCCATATTTACGGCGACTCGGCCATCGCCAACAAGGCATCGGGGGAATATTTCGAGCGCATGATCAATTCGGCGGCAACGCTATACGATGCAGATCAACCGTTTCTGCTCGGCGCGGCTTTCACCGGCGCCGATATTCTGATGACCTCGACACTCGATTGGGCGATCGACTACAAACAGCCCCTACCGGACATCTTTCTCGCATATCGCGACCGTATCTCGAAACGCTCCGGCTACGCCGCCGCCCAAACAGCGAACAACCCGCAATGAGCGGCCCACTTTCCGGCATCAGGGTCGTCGATATCACCAATGTCGTCGCCGGACCGTCCGCCGCCGTCCAGCTAGCCGACCAGGGTGCCGATGTCATCAAGGTTGAACCGCCGACCGGCGATCTTATACGGCAATCAGCCGGTGCACCGGACGGCCTGCCGCCCATGTTCATCACCTGCAACCGCGGCAAACGTTCACTGGCGGTCGATCTGAAACGGGCCGAAGCGAAGGATATACTATGGCGGCTGCTCGAACAGGCTGACGTCCTGATCCAGAACCTGCGGCCCGGCGCAATGGATCGACTCGGATTCGACGAACCCGCCGTCCGCCAGCGCAACCCACGCATCATCTATGTTTCGATCAGCGGTTTCGGCGAGAGTGGACCGTATTCGGGCAAGCGGGTTTACGATCCTCTGATCCAGGCCATGTCCGGCTTTGCCGACCTCCAAGGCGACGATCCGAGCGGCCGGCCCCGCATGATCCGAACCGTAATTGCCGACAAGACCACCGCTGTCTACGCCGCACAGGCGGCAACCGCGGCGCTGTTTTGCCGTGAGCGAACCGGCGAAGGCCAGCATGTTCGGGTCGCAATGCTGGATGCGATGATCTCCATGCTGTGGGCCGAAGGGATGGGACCGTTTACCGTCATCGCCGAAGGCGGCAAGGTGCCGCCACCGTCGCACGATCGAATTTTCCAGACATCCGACGGCTACATCACGGCCGGCTCGGTATCGGATTCCGAATGGCGCGGCCTTTGTACCGCAATGCAGCGACCGGACTGGCTCGACGATCCGCAGTTTGCGACCCAGAAGGAACGGATCCGGAACAAGGACCAGCGCTACACGGCGATGGCGGAGGAGTTTCTCGGGGCAACGAGCGCTGAATGGATCGAAGCACTGGACCGCAACGATGTGCCATGCGCACCGGTTCTGCGTCGGAGTGAAATTTTCCACAACCCGCAGATCATCCACAACCGTCTCATCCACGAAGTGGAACAACCGGCCGTCGGCATGATCCGTCAGGCACGCCCGGCCGCGCGGTTCGAACGATCTCCGACCCATAATCCCCGGCCCGCCCCAGGCCTCGGCGAACACAGCACCGCAATCCTTCGCGAACTTGGTTATACGGACGGTGACGTCGACGCGCTTGTTGCAAGTGGTTTGATCATTGACAGCTCTGCCGGGGCACCTGTCAGTGGCTAGATGTGGAGCCTCAACAGGTTGTTCTCGGTCAGTCTGAGTCGGCTGATGGGTGTATTTGCCTTTAGGCTACCATGCGGCCGGTGCCAGTTGTATCGGTGGAGCCAATACGGAAGGTGGTGTGCGCGTTGGCCTGAGTTTTGGTAGGCGCGTGCGTAGGCCCATTCGTGCAGGGCGGTCTGGATGAAGCGCTCGGCCTTTCCGTTGGTCTTTGGCGTGTAGGGTTTGGTTCGGATGTGCTTGAGGCCGAGGGTTCGGCACGCGTCGTGGAAGGCGAAGGCCTTGTAGCAGGCGCCGTTGTCGGTCATGACGCGGCTGACGGTGACGCCGAGGCTTTTATAGTAGGCGAAGGCGGCGTTGAGGAAGGCTATGGCGCTTTTCTTCTTCTCGTCGGGCATGATCTGGCTGAAGGCGATGCGGGAGTGGTCGTCGATGCACAGGTGCAGGAACTCCCAGCCGATGCCGCGTCTGTTGCTGTGGCCGGTACGGTCGCCGGTGACGCGATGGCCTGGGCGGTCGAAGTGGCCGAGCTTCTTGATGTCGATGTGGATGAGCTCGCCGGGGTACTGGCGTTCGTAGCGCTGGACCGGCTCGGCCGGTTCGAGGGCTTTGAGGCGGTTGAGCCCGAGGCGCCTGAGCACGCGGCTGACGGTGGCGGTGGAGACGCCGAGCTCGGCGGCGATCTGGCGGACCACCGGCGCAGGCGTCGGCCGGCGCAGTTTATGCGGTCGCGACGAGCGGTCCTGCAGGCCTTCGACGCCCTCGGCCTGGTAGCGCTGGACCCACTTGCTCACGGTGCCTTCGGGGTCTGCCCCTGGTCGATAACCCGTCGCACGATCTCGGCGCGACCGCGCGGTGTCAGTTTTGCATTCTTATGGACGTTCATCCGGGGCTCGCTTCTCGGTTCGTTGACAGGCTTCGTTACCCATCAGCTTCCGAGTATCAATCCCGGATGGACAACCTATTGAAAGATTACAGCTAGATAATGTCGTCACGAAATACCAGCCCAAGGCGCCAGACACCGAATCTGCACCGCGGCAAGAAACGATGCGGCATTCCTAGGCCGTGTTGACGAATGATCGAAGCATGATCCATGCTGAGACAATGTGGACAAACGCGAGGACCGTCCGAGCGAGCTTGTCATAACGTGTGGCAATGCGACGGAATTGTTTGAGCTTGTTGAAGAATCGCTCGACCTGCTGGCGCCGCTTGTCCTTTTCTTGATCGTGATGAATCGTCTCAGTCCGGTTCGACCGGGCGGGAATCACGGCTTCGACGCCCTGGTCGGCCAGCGCCTGGCGAATGTCCTTGCTGTCATACGCCTTGTCCATGACCGCAGCCTCCGGTGCGGGAGAGCTGGGCAAAGCCTTCCACAGAAGCTCGAATCCCACGCCATCATGGCGCTCGCCACCCATCAACACGAAGGACACACCGGTTGTTTCGTTGGCACAGGCGACGTGCAGCTTGGTGGAGAACCCACCCCGGGAGCGGCCGAGAGCCTGGGCCTCCTGGCCACCGTTTTTTTACCGCGCCGGCGGCGTGTTGATGAGCGCGCAGGATGGTCGAATCGATGAACACTTCCTTGAGTGGTTCATCATCTACCTGTTGTCTCTGTTGCCAGAGCCGTGCCCAGAGGTGGCGCTTCTCCCAACGGCGAAACCGCTGATAAACGGCATTCCAATGGCCGAATTCGTCGGGCAGGTCGCGCCAGGGGGTTCCGGTACGCGCCTGGTAGAGGACGGCTTCGATGAACATTCGGTCGCTGAGCCGTGGCGGGGCGCCGGCGGCGTGTTTGCTCTCACGCAGTAGCGGCTCGAGTGTCGACCAGACAGTATCCGGGATGAGCAGGCGTAACGCCATGATAAGTCCCCGGAAAGTGTCATTGATGGAGAATGATTATCAGCATTTCATGAATTCATCAACACGCCCTAGTGTATCGTGTGGCAATCCCACGCCAACGCTTGAGCCACAGAAAGGCGTTCTCCACCAAATGCCGGTGCCGGTAGAGATGGACATCATACGCTCTGGGGTGCTGGCGGTTGCGCTTCGGCGGAACCACCGGAATGACTTCATGCTCCTCACAATAAGACAGGATGGCAGTCGTGTCATAGGCCTTGTCCGCCAACTAAGGACTCGGCATCTATCCCTTCAATCAGCTCGACCGCTTGACTGCAATCTGCTGCCGTCCCCTCGGTCACCAACACCCGCACCGGCATCCCATGCGCGTCCACAGCCAGGTGCAGCGTCGTGTTCAGCCCCCTTTTGTGCGATCCATCGCCTGAGTGCCGCCGACCGCACCGCTCGCATGGGGATGGACCTTGAGATGACTGGCGTCAATCATCAGCCACTCATCGTCCGGCTCATCCACCAGAGGCTCCAGCAACCGCCAGACCCTGGCCGAGATGTCGTGACGCCGATGAGCCAATCCCATCAGTCACCTCCATGAACCATCGAGTGATACCTACAGATAGGATAGAGGAACATCTCTCGTGACGACACTATCTAGCAGAAAGAGCGATTTTCTGGCGGATCAGGGCGGCCGGAGCCTCGTCCTATTTTTCCCGGTAATACCAAGCGCGCTCCAAATTGACTCACCATCCCAATATGTTGGGGTGACGGTCCGGACGACCTTCATAGACTGTGGTGATCGACTCACCAGCGCCGGAGGATGACGATGAGTGCGGCAACGCCGATAACCTGGACGGCACACACAGCGGACGAGCTCCACGCGCTTTCGAGGCACTGCGGGGACGCGAAGCAAGCGTCGCGCGCGCGTGCGCTCGCCATGATCATGGAGGGTGCGTCTCGCACGGAGGCGGCTCGGGCGCAGGGCATGGAGCTTCAAATCCTGCGCGACTGGGTGTTGCGCTACAACACGGAGGGCTTCGACGGCCTCGCGGATCTCCCGCGCGGCGGGAGCGAGGGCCGGTTGACGGACGCGCAGATCGCCGAGATCGGCGCCTGGATCGAGGCGGGTCCCGAGCTTGAGCGGGACGGTGTGACGCGCTGGCGCGTTCAGGACATCTTACGGAAAATCGAGGAGGCCTTCGGGGTCATCTATACGGAGAGCGGTGCCCGTATGATGCTCCGAAGGGCCGGGTTTCGCTTTGTCTCGGGGCGGCCGGTCCACCCCAAAGCCGACGCGGAGCGGCAGAGGTCGTTCGTGGCGGAGTTCGAGGCACAGTTGACGTCGGCGCTCAGCTCTGAGGCGCTGGCGGGTCCGATAGAAATCTGGTTCCAGGACGAAGCGCGCATCGGCCAGAAGGGGATGACGACACGGGTCTGGGCGAATGGGAAGCAGCGTCCGCGCATCCTGCGCGACCATCGCTATGGCTACGTCTATCTGTTCGGCGCCACCTGCGCAGAGCGCGGCGTCGGCATCGCCCACGTGGCGGACAGGGCGAACACGGCGTCGATGAACGAGCATCTGGCGGCGATCGGCGCGGCCGTGGCGCCGGGTGCGCACGGCGTGATTGTGCTGGACGGGGCGGGCTGGCATCGCTCGGGCGACCTTCTCGTTCCCCCCAACCTGACGCTCGTGCATCTGCCGCCCTACAGTCCGGAACTCAATCCGATGGAGCAGATCATTCTGTTCCTGAAATCGAACCGCTTCGCCAACCGCGTGTTCAAGAATGTCTCCGCCCTGAGGGACGCCTGCTGGACGGGGTGGCAATGGCTGACCGACCAGCCCGACGTCATCACCAATACGACCCGGCGCAGCTGGGCCGTAGCCCCATCGTGCTGATCCCGATGCCTCACTGTATCGGTTCATATGACTTGCGTTTGGTATAACATGTCGAGCGGCCTGCCTGTGCGGACCGGCTTGCGCGGGTGCGGACCGGCACGAATGGTCGGTCAGGCCGAACACGCCACGAGCCTGTCAGCCCAAACCTCCATCGGGGTTCGTCCCGCCTGGATCCCTGCAACGCGACCCCGCCAACGCGACAAGATGGCACTGATCCCGAACCGCACGCCCAACACCACGCCGGTGACCGCACCGTTGGTGTCGGTGTCGCCGCCGGCACTGACCACACCGATCAGCACCTTCTCGAAGTCGCGGGCCTGGCAGGCGCACCACAAGGCGACCTGCATGGCCTTCAGGGTATAACCCTTGTCACGGCCTTCGAGATCGACAGGAATACTCTTGCTGGCGCCGGATATGGCATCGATAACCTCCGGCGGCGCATTCGCCCACCCCGACCGACGATCTCCAGCAGTGACAGCGTATCGCCGAGATCAACCACAGCCCGATGCGCCCGCGCAACGAAATCCAGACATTCGACCGTCTTCCATCGCGACAAGCAATCGATGGCCAGCTTCACGAGAGCTGTCGACTAGACGCAACGCGGATCCCACTGCGTTGCGGTCGCGCTCACGAATGATTGTCTACCGAATCTGTGTCATCGCCAGTCCAGCGGATGGCGACGGGAGTGCAACGCATCACCGCACCATTGCCGGCAACGTTTCTATCCAACCCGATCCAGATCTCGCGCGGCGTCAGATGCCGCGCACCCCGTCGGCTCCCTCATCCGTGCGGTTTTGCCACTTGGCCGCTGTGGATATCTACCACCATAGGCACGGAGCACCTGTCGTGTCAATCCACCCATCCCGGGACCGTTTGTTTCTCCCCATATCCAGAAGCGGCGGACAAGGTCGTCGATCGTCAAGGGCTCCTATCGAGCCAGAAATCGACTAACACACGAACCTCTTGCAAAATTCCTGCCCCAGGGTCCGGTGAGGCCGGATCGGTCGGTTGATCCCGGTCACCTCTGCACCTGGAGGTCGGAATCCATGGATTCGCGGTGTCTCATCAGAGATGATGAGACCAAACAGGGACCTTTGTGGACATCGGGACACGCCTCTCCGGGCCACTCTCTTCGAGAGGGCCGCGAAGGGTCGGTATGCGTCGTCGGAGCCGCGCTATGGGACGGCGAGACGTATCAACTGGTCAGCCGCCAGGGCCAGGATGCCGAACATGAGATGGCAGGCGACCTTGGAATGTCCGCGGACGCGGACATGGCGCCCGCCACACTCATCCTTGAGGCGGGCGTTGGTCCTCTCGACACCGGACCGGATCCGGAACCGCACGGTCTCGGGATCGACATGGCCTATTGCACGCCGGGCCCGGGCCTCCCGGTCCCGCTCCTCCTTGAGGTCCTTGTCCCGGCGCCGATTGACATCGATGATCGGCACATGGCCAAGCCGTTCGCTCATCTGGTAGATCTCCCTGGCATCATAGGCCGCGTCCATGAGATCGTAGAGATTGGTCACACGCCCGGCGGTCATCATCGCCAGCGGGATCGCGACCGGGCTGTCATGGACGGATGCCGAGGTGAGAACGGTACTTAGCGGCACCCCGCACTCTGCTGTGTCGATAGGCAGCTTGTAACCGCGCCAGGCCTCCAGGACCCCCTTGGCAGTCTTCTTCCTGATTACCACTCAAGCTAAGCGCAACTTGAGCAGCCGTTGGGGCATGGGCGGCGTTCTGAGGGCCACATAGGCAAGTCTGGGGATGATGTCGGGCAGGTCGAAGCGACGATTGAAGCGATATTCGAACTCCGAGAGATAGCGCTGAGCATATTGGGGCCGAATCGCATGGTAGGTGCCGCGCAACGCGCTCTTGATGTTGCCGAGCATGGTGTTCACCCAACGAAACTCGGGGCGCTCGACGCTGGCTTTCCCGCTTCCCACCACAATCCTGTCATGAGCACAACCGGCCGCGGTAACGCCATGGAAGCAGGCCAAACCATCGGATACCACCGAAGTGCCGGCGCCCAGGTGACCTGCTCCCGTCGACTAGTCCAGTTGGAATGAACCTCTTGCAAAATTCCTGCCCCCAGGGTCCGGTGAGCCCGGATCGGTCGGTTGCTTCCGGTCACCTCTGCACCTGGAGGTCGGAATCCATGGATTCGCGGTGTCTCATCAGAGATGATGAGACCAAACAGGGACCTTTGTGGACATCGGGACACGCCTCTCCGGGCCACTCTCTTCGAGAGGGCCGCGAAGGGTCGGTATGCGTCGTCGGAGCCGCGCTATGGGACGGCGAGACGTATCAACGGGTCAGCCGCCAGGGCCAGGATGCCGAACATGAGATGGCAGGCGACCTTGGAATGTCCGCGGACGCGGACATGGCGCCCGCCACACTCATCCTTGAGGCGGGCGTTGGTCCTCTCGACACCGGACCGGATCCGGAACCGCACGGTCTCGGGATCGACATGGCCTATTGCACGCCGGGCCCGGGCCTCCCGGTCCCGCTCCTCCTTGAGGTCCTTGTCCCGGCGCGGATTGACATCGATGATCGGCACATGGCCAAGCCGTTCGCTCATCTGGTAGATCTCCCTGGCATCATAGGCCGCGTCCATGAGATCGTAGAGATTGGTCACACGCCCGGCGGTCATCATCGCCAGCGGGATCGCGACCTGGCTGTCATGGACGGATGCCGAGGTGAGGACGGTCCTCAGCGGCACACCCCGCAGTCTGCTGTGTCGATAGGCAGCTTGTAACCGCGCCAGGCCTCCAGGCCCCCCTTGGCAGTCTTCTTTGCCCCGTGATCGCAGACCTTCGGCAGCGCGTCGAGCCTCTCATCGAGATCCATCCCGTTCGCTTGCTGTTCGAGACGCCCAGGCTCCTTCGTCCTCTCCGCGCCCTTGCGGGGCCGGCCGCGCTTGCGGTTCGGCGTCCTGGCCTTCGGCTTCGGGGCCGGCGTCTCCCGGACCTCGATGGCCGTCGGGTCCCGCGACACGTGGCCGATGAGCGCGTCGCCCAGTGTCTCTGCAACCAGAGCCGCGTGCATCCTCTCCGGAAGACGGGACTGCGAAAATTCGGCAAACGCCCGCGAGAACGTCGCTTCACGCGGGATCTCCGCGACACGCGACCAGCCGCACAGTCGGCGCAACGTCGGGTCCACCTTGAGCCTGTCGATCAGGTGGCGGGTCGTCGGCAGACCCCACACCGCCTTGGCGATGAAGCCACGGGCCAGCGCCTGGCGATCCTCCCGGGGCCGACCCGGACCGGTCCACACCCCATCGACGAAGCCCTCCACCTTGACGAGATCGAGAGCTGTCACGAAGCGCTTGTGCGTCTCGAGGAGAGGACCGACCGCCTCGGCCAACGCAGGGAAAAGGTCCCCTTGAAATCGGTGCCAGAGATCGGATAGGGTCGAGCCAAGGGTCATCGGGGTCACCTCCTCGGTATCTTGTTGTTGTGGAAACACAACATACCACGAGATGGCCCGAAACCCAGGCCCTCGACAAGGCAAAAAACCGGTCGGGCCGGCAATTTTGCAAGAAGCTCGGAATGTTAGTGCATAGCTGGTTTCTCTGCCAAGCTGGTCGGCCGGCGGAGCGGAGCCGGGCGGCCAGCTTGGCATGACAATCGTCTCTGGTGCCGGCGGCCGGTATACCAGGCTGCTGTGCGTGCGTGCGGCGTTGTAGTGGCGCCGCCAGGATTCGATGAGAACCCGGTGCTTCCTTGAGCCTGTAGAAGATCTCCCCGTTCAGGAGTTCGCTGCGCAGCCGCGCGTTGAAACTCTCGATGTAGCCGTTCTCCCAAGGCGAGCCCGGCTCGATGAAGGCGGTCCGGGCGCCCACCGCGGCGATCCATTGCCTGACAGCCTTGGCGACGAACTCCGGGCCGTTGTCGGAGCGGACCCAGGCTGGGACGCCGCGCACAATGAACAGGTCGGTCAGCACGTCGATGACGTCAGTTGAGGAAAGCCTTCTGCGCACCCGGATGGCCAGGCTCTCGCAGGTGAACTCGTCCAGGACATTGAGCATGCGGAAGGCCCGGCCGTCATAGGTCCGGTGATGCACGAAGTCACAGGACCAGACGTGGTCCCCGCCCGCTCGGCGCGCAACCGGATGCAGGAGCCGTCGTTGAGCCACAGACGGCCCCGCTTCGGTTGCTTCCCGGGCACCTTCAGCCCCTCGCGCTGCCACAGGTGCTCGACCCGCTTGTCGTTGACCTGCCAGCCGGCGTCGCGCAGAAGGGCCGTGATCCGGCGGTAGCCGTAACGGCCATACTGGCGGGCCAGCTCGATCATGTCCGCGACCAGGCGGTCCTCGTCGTCACGACCGCGCGGAATACGGCGCTGGGTCGAGCGATGCTGCCCCAGCACCCGGCAAGTCCGGCGCTCCGGGATCCCGAGCCGGTCGCAGGCATGGCACTGACGGCGGCGCGAGGGGCTCAGACGTTTCCCCCTGCGGCCTCTTTCAGAACCTGCTTGTCCAGCGTCAGGTCCGAGACCGCACGGCGCAGCCGCTCGTTCTCCTTCTCAGGTTCCTTCAGGCGCCGGAACTGGTCGCCGCTCATCCCGGCATACTCCTTGCGCCAGCGGTGCCCTCGCTGATCCCGAGCTGCCGGATCGCGTCCGCCATCGACATGCCCCGGCTGTGCAGAACCTCAGCCTGCCGCAGCAGGCTCACGATCTCCTCCGGCTTGTAACGCTTCCTCGCCATCGTCGGTCCTCCTCGTTCCATAACCTAAGGATGGACCAATTCCATAGGGGAAGATCAGCCTCATAATCCGTCATACTGCAAGTCTTTTGATCTTCCTGCGCAGATCGTCTTCGGCCTCAAGAGAGGAAATCGCCGTTACGGCCACATTAGTCAGCCGTGCCAGATCCAAACGAGGAACTTCTTGCTGATCCTCGAACACAATAATCGACTCAAACGAAAGGCGGTAAAGAAGGAAGTGAGAAAGCATGATCGTCGTCAAACGTGCCTTATCTCGATTGGGGAATCCGTAAAGAAATATTGGCATTCCTTCGCGGCCTTCGAGCCGATAATCTACCGGATAATTGTTTCCGTTTGGGACACCGGACGGCACGAAGTCCGGTTCAATATGGTCTTCGTCTACGATCCCAAACAACAAGGTCTTGAGATCATCGTAAAACGTCGACGACACTCGTCCCCGACTCAGAAATGTCAGATCGTGAATCTTTGTCAATGCCTGACCAAATCTGAACAGAGTTTCCGTAATCCTGTCTGGCGGCGCTTCTGCCATAAACGTACCATTGTCCTCTTCAATGCCACTCTCTTGCACGATCTGTTCACGGAGTACGGCTCGGGCGCCGTCGTAGAACGCATCAACATCATGCTCGTAGCTCATGTGCATGAGCGTGTGTCCGTTATCACTCAACAGAACGCTGCCGGAGCGTGTTTCGGACAGATAAATTGGATAGCTGTCACCGTCGGGAAAGGTGAACGGTGTTTCGAGCATGAGCACACCATTGTCACGCCGGTGCAAGCGGACTCTTGCGCACAACTTCTGGCACAACGCTTTCTCCAGGAGTGTTTGGTCAAGTGCCATCGAACAGATCCGGTTCGTCGTGCCGAGCCAACAGGTTCTGCACGCCACAGTCCTTGATCAGACAGGCAAGCGCTCCATTCAGGGTCCGATATCGATCCGTTGCTTCAGCATGACTGTCTATTTTTCTGCCCGCGGAGAGAGCATCTGCCGTGGCGATATGAATGTGGCATCGATAGCCTATGTCGCCGTACCGGTGACTAGTGTCCTGATTCCAAAGTTCGTACCGTTATGATGTTGCGGCTGCAGCGGTTTCGAGGGTCCTGAGGCAGAAGCGCTTGATGGACGCCAGGATTTCATCGGCTGTCTTGTGCCAGCGGAAGGGCTTGGGGTCCTCGTTGACGGTGTCGATGTACCCGGTGATCGCCTGCTCCAGCTCGACGGTCGATCGGTGAACCCCGCGCCGGATCTGCTTCTCTGTCAGATCGGCGAAGAAGCGCTCGACTTGGTTGAGCCACGAGGCAGAGGTCGGGGTGAAGTGAACATGCCAGCGCGGTCGCCGGGCGAACCCGTCGCGGATCGTCTTCGTCTTGTGGGTCGAGTAGTTGTCCATGACGATGTGGATCTCGAGGTCGGGCGGCACGTTGGCCTCGACGTGATCCAGGAACTTGCGGAACTCCACGCTGCGGTGGCGCCGATAGCACTGTCCGATGACCTTGCCTGTGGCGACGTCAAGGGCTGCGAAGAGCGAGGTCGTGCCGTTGCGCTTGTAATCGTGAGTGCGCCGCTCGACCTGCCCCGGGCGCAGCGGCAGCAGCGGCTGGGTGCGATCGAGGGCCTGAACCTGCGATTTCTCGTCCACGCAGAGGACCATGGCATGCTGCGGCGGGTCCACGTAGAGCCCCACGATGTCGCGCGTCTTGTCCACGAAGTAGGGGTCTGCCGAGAGCTTGAAGGTCTCGCTCCTGTGCGGCTGAAGGGAAAAGGCTCGCCAGATGCGATTGACCGTCGACGGCGCATACCCCGTCGCCTGCGCCATCGAGCGCGTGCTCCATTGGGTCGCGTCACGAGGCTTCTCCTCAAGCGTCTTGCGCACCACCTCGGCCACGGCGTCGTCATCGATGCGCCGGGGACGGCCGGAGCGCGGCTCGTCGTCAAGCCCGTCAAGACGATGCTCTGCGAAGCGATTGCGCCACTTCCTGGCGGTCTGGCTGGTCACGCCCAGCACGCTCCCAATCTGCACATTGGTAAGCCCTTCGGCCGCCAGCAGCACGATGTGCGCCCGATCGGACAGGCCTCGCCAGACTTTGCGCCCGCGCGCCAGCCGCTCAAGCTCGTTGCGCTCGTCCGCGCTCAGCTTGATCTCCACCGAAAGTCGCATCACCATGCCCCCCGAATCGACACCACCTCCTTAACAATACGAACTTTGCGTACAGGACACTAGCCCCGTTGTAGCGAACAAGGCTGACGCCTCTCCCTCCTCTGCGAATCCAAGCGAGACCACAAGAGAAGTCCCTATCGTCGTCCAGATTCTGTCGCAGATAGACGCGATACCGCTCGCCGTCCTCGGATGCTGCAACGAAGTTCTGCTGCTTGTGGCGGCCGGGCTTGTCTCTCCAGCGTGCTCCGGGGTTCGTGACCCGCTTCGTGGCGACACGGAGAGCCGTAAGGTCATCGTTTGGCAGCAGCAGGTCGTTCATGGTGCCGCGGTTCAATCTGTCCGTCCAAGATAGGCTACCGCATACGGGCGGATCTTTGGAGAAGGCCAGACAGCAGTTCCTGTCCGAATGCGGCGGTAACGAACTTGAGCACGAATCGCTCTTGGTCTCACAGAGTGACCTCCGTGTCTGGATTACCTGCTGCCAAGGCGTTCATGTACGCAAGGCAGAGGTCGCGGGAGCGATAGCGGCCCCAAGCCTTGCACTCCTCGCGCTCAACGATGGGGAAGGTCGAGTAGACGTAACGGATGTCGTCACGGTCGGTGATACCGTAAAGGTGGAAATAGAGAGCGTCGAGCTTGGCGCGGAGCCGGAGCCGCCGATCTTCGTCCCGGCGGAACGGCGGCAGCACTTTGCCGGCCTCGTCGACATGGCCCATGTCGCGGGCGAAGGGCGCCATGTCATGCGCCGTATAGGTCAGCTCCAGCACCTCCTCGCGAACGATCTCCGCCGCCGTCTTCGGCCCGAAACGCGCCGCCTCGTAACGCTCCGGCGGCACCACGGGGAGCTGTTCGAGGATGAACAGGTTCAAGGTCTGGCCCTGAACCTTCTGGCGCGTCGCGAAGTCGAAGATCGTCGCATTGAGATTAGCGGTCAGTAGCCATTCGCCACGATTCGGCGTTTCCGGTTTCAGGACAGGCACTTTGTTGCCGAATCCGACCGCCGGCAGAAGTGCCGCGATGAATGTCCGAACATTCGTTGGGGCGGTGATTTCCTTGAAACCGAGAACCCAACCCGAGTCCGAGGACCAACCGCATTCCGATGCCGACACCCAATACTGCGGATCGGGCAGCCAGTTCGGGTCTTGCTGCTGCTCGACAATCGCGGACTCGGGCTGCGCGGGGCGATGCATGTTCGCGGGATTGACGACGATGCTGGCGGCGCGGTGATCGAACGCCTGCACCATCTTGCCCTCGTAGAGCGGCACCCATTCTCCCGACGGGCTGTCGAAGCGGTTGCCGCCGACGGGCCAGGCGCCTTCCTTCTCCTCCAGCTCCGTGCGGGTGCGGAACAGGTGGGAGTCGTTGGTCATGTCGAACATCCGGGTGTACTTGACCGGCCACGCCTTGACGGCTTCGCCCGACGAGCGGTTCACTAGCACCGGCAGGCGCTCGTAAATCGCCGTGGTCAGTTCGGCGTCGCGGCGGGTACGGAAGATCGGCGCGGTGCCGGTGTTCGGGTTGACGCGGGCGAAGCTCTCGGCCGTGAGCGGGAAACATCGTTCGGGGTGGGCGAGCTCACCGACATCCTGTAGAAAGAAGGCGCATCGCGCGGGTTCCGCCAGCGGAGTCGGGCTGGCGACGAACGCGCAGAACTTGAACCGACTGTCGACATCGGGAAAGAACGGCAGCGCAGCGTATCGTGTGCGCCGGTTCTCGAAGTCGTAGAGTGCCTTCAGTCTCCCTTCGGTCGCGACACCCTTGAAGAACCGCGCCGAGGTCTTGTCGGATGCGATGCCTGACGGAACGAGGAGCCCCACCATGCCTTCGGGCTTGATCAATGTCATCGCGCGCTCGACGAACAGCGAGTAGAGGTTCAAGTCACCGCCCGACAGCAACGGGTAGTCGCCGCCTTTGCGCGCCATGCGCAACGCGGCGGCGGCCCGTTCGTTCGCCATCGCGAATTCCCGCGCCAGCGGATCGTCCGACTTCTCCAACTCGGCAATCATGCGCTTGCGGTCGGCGGCGCGCGGGGCCATGGCGATGTCCGGGCGCCGCGCCGCGAACCACTCGACCTGCTGAAGCTTCATTCGGTCCCAGGGCGGGTTGCCGATCACGGCGTCGAAGCCGCCGCGCAACTCGCCCGCTTCCCAGTCCGACCATACGCCCGGGAACGCGACCTGCCAGTTCAGAAAGCGCTCGCTGTCGACGAGCGTCCGCGCCCTGTGGAGCAGCGATGCGAAACGCTCCGCGTTCCCGGTGTCCGTCGAGTCCGGTGTGTTTCCTTGGGAGATGTCGATCGGATCGCCCAATCTCCCGTCGAGCCAGGCGAGATAGGCGTTCCTGTCCTCGCGATGCCGCAGATCGAGCCAATCGAAGGCATGGAGAAGGGACAGGAACGCGTTCAGCGGAGCGGTCATCTCCGAGATCTCAGCGAAGATATCGGCCGAGCGGTGCGCTTCGGCGATCTCGGCGTCCGTCAGCCCCTCGATGACCTGCATGGCCGCTGCCGCACGGGTCGCCCGGCTGAGCGGCCCTCTCAGGAACAGGCCGCCCTCGCGTTCCGCGTTGTCGATGGCGGGCCGCACCCAGGCGCCGAACAGGCTGTCGCCGCATCGCAGATGGTGGTCCAGGAAGCTGAGCGGCGCCCCAACCGTGAAGGTGTGCAGCCACAGCGAGACCTTGGCCAGCTCCACCGCCATCGGGTTCTTGTCGACGCCGTACACGCATCGCTTCAGCACCATGCGTCGGACGACATGCCGGTCGTCGAGCTGCGCCGGATCGAAGGTCCAGCCGCGATCCTCGGCGTTGCCCATAATCGTGTTGCGGATCGAGTCGATGCGCTCCGTGAGCGGCGAGACGTACCCATCGCCGGCCGCCTCCGCCTCGGCCATGGCCGCGATCACCCGATCGGCCAGATAATCCACGAGGTTGACGAGGAAGTGTCCCGAACCCATCGCGGGATCGCAGATCTTCAACTCCAGCAGCCGTTCCGCCGGATCAAAGGTCTTCAAGCGGCCCATGCGGCGATGTTCCGGCAGCTCGCCCGATGCAAGCCGGGCCTCTTCGGCGAGGAAGGTATCCATGCGTACTTGCGCCAACGGATCAACCGTCTCCTCGACGATCAGCCCCACCAGATCGTCCGGCGTGTAGAAGCTCCCCGAGTCCTTGCGCGCGAAGGTGTTGGGACGAACGACGACTTCGGCGCCCTCAAGAACGACTTCCTGCTCGAGGAGCCGCTCGTAGATCGACCCGAGTTGCTGGACGCCGAGGTCGCGGTAGTTGATGTAATGCCGGCCCTCGAGCGTCCGCTCGAACGACATCGCATCGATCGTGTCGGCCATAGTAGCGTCGCCAAGCCGGACCCGCGAGAGCAACGGCGTGCGTTCGCGGTCGAACAGGCCGCCGTTGTAGGGCGGCAAGCCGATCGAGGCATCACCCCGGTCGATGGCGCGGCACAGGTCGTCGAATGCCGACCAGTACCGCGCCGCCGTGTCCGAGAACACGTCGCCTTGGTCCTTGCGTCGGCCAATCTCGATGCGCACTTTCTCCCGGAGCGCGTAGTCGTCGTACCTACTGTCGTGGACAGGCAGCAGATCTCGATCTTCAGCGTAGAGTATGAACAGCAGCCGGTAGAGCAGGATGAGCGTCGCATCGCGAACCTCGGGCAGCGGCGCATCCGGCTCGGCCATCGCGAGCGCGCGGGCGAGATCCGGGAAGACCTGCCCGAACACCTGATCGGACAGGCTGGCCGCGACCCGTTCCTGATGGAAGCGGCCCTCCGCAATCGCTCGCTGATGAAAGGTCTGCCCATCTGCGGCGCCAGGAACGAAGGACTCCCGCCGAAAGACAAGCGCGAATACCTTCAGCCAGTGTCGCCGGGTATCGGCCGGAAGGGCGACCAAGCCATCGTTGTGTCCCGGAACATCGAGGATCGCCGCGAGATCGATCTCGAAGAACTGTTCGGAGACGGACCGCGCGCCCGCGTAGTACAGGCGCCAGTGCGCGCCATTGGTGAGAATGCCCCAGCGGAGCTTGCCCGTGGTCAGGTCGTCGATGCGCCGGAGGTACCGCAACATCTGGGTAGACGGCGCGGACTCCTCGCCCCGTCGCCCCGAGCGGCGGTCGAGCGGTCGAAGCCACCGTTTCGACTCCACGACCGCCATGCCGTGCTCATAGCGTCTCCAGTCCTCGGCGAAGGCATTGGCGCGCTGCTTCGCGCCGGAATCGGCGAACAACAGGCCGTCCGGAACGTCCTCGCGGCCGCGCGCTGACAGATTCTGCTGCCTGAGACTCTCCGTCCAGCCGAGCCGGGTCAGAACGGGCCAGATCAGATCGTCCTCGGTCTGACTCTCGTTGGGCGAACGGTTCGTGGGAAAGCCGTCGAACAAGCCGCGCAACGCGGCCTTGAGATGGTCGAGCGTCGCGTCCGTCATGTCGTCCCAATCCGCCAGCCCCTCGATCGATTCCCGAAGGAAGTCGTCGGCGAGCAGGCTTCCCTGGAAAGGCCGGCCGGTCGTCATGTGCCGGGAATACCTGCCGAGTGCTGCAGGGCCGCCGGGATATCGGTGTGCGCGAAGTCGTCGCCCTTGTACAACAACGGCTCGCCGGACACCTGGGCGAGCGCATAGGCGAAGCAGTCGCCGAAGTTCAGGGCGGCCGGATGCCTGCCCTTGCCGAACCGCCTCCAGGCTTGCCGCGCCGCCTCAAGGTGTTCCGCCGTCACCGGCGCGGGCTCGATTTCAGCGTGCTCCAGGAATGCGCCCAACTCGTGGCCCGCATCCGCCCCGCCGCGGCCCTCGACCACGATCGATGCTTCCAGCACGTTCGCCACCGACATACGGCAAGGCGATGCAGTCAGAATCGCGTTCTCGAAGCTATCGGCATCGGGTTCCCGATTCAGAACCGCGAGCAGCGCGGAACTGTCGACGATCATTTGGGCAGCCCCCGATCGTCATAGAGCAGGTCGCCATGTTCGACAGCCGGCGGTCCCGGCCCCATGAGCGTGGCGCAGCGTTCGGCGATGGCCCGGAGCTTTCGGGCACGGATGTCGATGTTGCGCCTGCGCTGCTCGCGTTCCAGGCGCTCGCGCAGCGCGACGGTGATTGCGCCCGTCATTGTCTCTCCCGTCAACCTTGCGAGCTTGCTCGCAAGCGAACAGGTCTCGTCGTTCTTGATGTTGAGGCTCATCACATTCTCGGTAGAATATTTGCAACCTATCTACCATAAGGGCTTCCACCGCCCGCTTCAACCGAGACCACCCCGCGGATTCGCGAATTCCACGAGCGTCTCGCCAACGTTCTGGGGCCGAGTACTATGGAAGTTGGATACGACTCACGGGCGAGTTCGACACTGGCTTGCCCGTATCCGAGGCGGAAAATTGCTCGGACGGAAACTTCGCCTGTGCTCAGGCCGCTGTGGCCGTCAGCACAGAGCGCAACCCCACGCGCAGTCACTTTGAGTGCCCGGTAGGAAATCTCCTCGTGCTCCGCGTATGCTCTCGGCATACGCGGAACGCCCGATCGGGCGCACGGTTTGCAAGGGGGATTATATCGAATAGTCACATTTAGGGGTTGACGCAAGGCCCGGTCCCGCGCCCAACTTCCCTATGCGATTTTTCGGGTTCCCGCTCCGTCGGGCTCCCCGCTGAATACGACAGCCTGATATCCGGCTCGGGGTCGCTTCCCAGGCTTGGCGGATAGGCGAGGACTGCCTCTTTCCGGGAGAGATGTTCGCAAGGGCTCGGCACCATTCCGGCACCGGCGCTCGGGAGAGCGCCATTGTCGCTATCAAGCGAGACGGTCACTGAGGTTTTACAGTTGCTGCATTCAAGGCACGCCGCCACACAGTGAGGGGCCGCATGAACGCCTGGCGCACAGTTTCACGGCTTGCGCCGGGCATGTCGTGGTCCTTTTCGTGTTCGGCCTTTCGGGGCTGGTGCGCGGTGGGCGGCAAGGCGATCTCGCGGGATAGGACGCTTCTTGCTATCGATCATGCATCAGCTCCGAAGTTGGTTCAGTACTGATGCGGTCAGCGTAGCCCGTCAAGATGGCACTATCCGTCAATGATGAGGCGAGCTTGCAGGATCCTGTTGTCGCGCGAGCAATCCGCAATCATCAGACCCTGATCGTCCAGCGACCGGATGTAAAAGCCTGTTTCTCCTGTGTTCGCAAAGCCGCATTTTCGATCAGCAGGGCGCTGTCCTGCGCGCTCAAGGTCACGACGTTTCCCTGATATTCAACGGGGCCGGCGAAAGGCCCGGCCTCGGCTGCGAATGTCTTGCGCAGACGAGGCAGCATGAACCAAGCGGCTTTCTGGCCGCCGCATGGAGGATATGCCCTTGATGTTCGTCGTAAAGAGGTCGGTGCCGACGACCCACACGCGATATGTGAGGTTCGAGCTTTCCATGACCGTTCCCGTCTTGACCGAGAACATGCGCTTGTTCGGGCACTCCCGACAGCGGTGCGTCATGGACTTGTGTTTGATGTTCGACTGAACGTTGACGCTGCCACAATGTGGGCAGTCGGGGCCATCGGGCCGCCGTAGAGCGGCGAGCCACGCCTTTGCGGGATCTTCGTCCGGGAACATGGCGGCGACCTGTAGCAGTGTCAAACCCTTGCGGTGTACCTTGCCCGGTGCCTTGCGGGTGATCGTTCAATTCCTTGAAATGGAACTGTAATATAGACTCAGCTGAACCTCTTGCAAAATTCCTGTCCCCAGGGTCCGGTGAGCCCGGATCGGTCGGTTGCTTCCGTTCACCTCTGCACCTGGAGGTCGGAATCCATGGATTCGCGGTGTCTCATCAGAGACGATGAGAACAAATAGGGACCTTTGCGGACATCGGGACACGCCTCTCCGGGTCCCTCTCTTCGAGAGGGCCGCGAAGGGTCGGTATGCGTTGTCGGAGCCGCGCTATGGGGCGGCGAGACGTATCAACTGGTCAGCCGCCAGGGCCAGGATGCCGAACATGAGATGGCAGGCGACCTTGGAATATCCACGGACGCGGACATGGCGCCCGCCAAACTCATCCTTGAGGCGGGCGTTGGTCCTCTCGACACCGGACCGGATCCGGAACCGCACGGTCTCGGGATCGACATGGCCTATTGCACGCCGGACCCGGGCCTCCCGGTCTCGCTCCTCCTTGAGGTCCTTGTCCCGGCGCGGATTGACATCGATGATCGGCACATGGCCAAGCCGTTCGCTCATCTGGTAGATCTCCCTGGCATCATAGGCCGCGTCCATGAGATCGTAGAGATTGGTCACGCGCGCGGCGGTCATCATCGCCAGCGGGATCGCGACCTGACTGTCATGGACGGATGCCGAGGTGAGGACGGTACTCAGCGGCACCCCGCAGTCTGCTGTGTCGATATCAGCTTGTAACCGCGCCAAGCCTCCATGACCCCTTTGGCATTCTTCTTTGCCCCGTGATCGCAGACCTTCGGCAGCGCGTCGAGCCTCTCATCGAGATCCATCCCGTTCGCTTGCCGTTCGAGACGCCCAGGCTCCTTCGTCCTCTCCTCGCCCTTGCGGGGCCGGCCGCGCTTGCGGTTCGGCGTCCTGGCCTTCGGCTTCGGGGCCGGCGTCTCCCGGGCCTCGATGGCCGTCGAGTCCCGCGACACGTGGCCGATGAGCGCGTCGCCCAGTGTCTCTGCAACCAGAGCCGCGTGCATCCTCTCCGGAAGACGGGACTGCGACCATTCGGCAAACGCCCGCGAAAACGTCGCTTCACTCGGGATCTCCGAGACACGCGACCAGCCGCACAGCCGGCGCAACGTCGGGTCCACCTTGAGCCTGTCGATCAGGTGGCGGGTCGTCGGCAGATCCCATACCGCCTTGGCGATGAAGCCACGGGCCAGCGCCCGGCGATCCTCCCGGGGCCGACCCGGACCGGTCCACACCTCATCGACGAAGCCCTCCACCTTGACGAGATCGAGAGCTGTCACGAAACGCTTGTGCGTCTCGAGGAGAGGACCGACCGCCTCGGCCAACGCAGGGAAAAGGTCCCCTTGAAATCGGCGCCAGAGATCGGATAGGGTCGAGCCAAGGGTCATCGGGGTCACCTCTTCGGTATCTTGTTATTATCGAAACACAACAGACCACGAGATGGCCCCGAAACCCAGGCCCTCGACAACAAAATCAGCCTCGACAAGGCAAAAAACCGGTCGGGCCGGCAATTTTGCAAGAAGCTCAGATGTCCGCTTTATCAACCCCGGATGTGACTATTCGATATAATCCCCTTTGCAAGGCGTTGATTCAATGGATGAATTTCAGCAGTCAATCTGAGTGTTCCGCGCCACCGATCGGGCGCAGCTTTTCCCGGCAAGCGCTAGTGGATAGATCGTTACAAGTGGGGCTTACATACATAACTCCACCAAAAACCAGATATAGACGTATTCAACCAGAAAATGCTCTACATATAGTGCGAAGTGGAGTCAAGTACATAAGTCCCTTACAAGTATATCCGTTATTGTGTTCTTCTGATTTGCCGGTTACGGAGGTCTGCAAGATGCGCCTTGGTGTTTCATTCACGCTCACTTCGGGCGACCGGCGTCGCCTTGAAACGGTTGTCCCGGACCCGAAGAGCCCGCAGAAGCACGTCTGGCGGGCGCGCATCGTTCTTCTGAGCGACGATGGGCTCGGCAGGATGGCCATCATGAGAGAGACCGGCAAGGCGAAGAACAGTGTCTGGCGCTGGCAGGACCGCTTCTATGGAAGACGGTGTGGACGGACTTCTGCGGGACAAGACGCGTCCGCCGGGCAAGACGCCTCTGGCTCCTGAGCCAGAGGCGAAGATCGTAAGGTTGACCCACACCTCGCCGCCTCACGCGGCGACCCACTGGACGCTGCGGGCGATGGCGAAGGCTGTGGGGGGTGCCGCTTCGAGGGTCTGGGCGGTCTGGCAGGCGCATGGCCTGATGCCGCACCGCTGGCGGCCGTTCACGCTTTCGAACGATCCTGCCTGCCTCGAGAAGCTGCCCGACATCGCCGGCCTCTCCATTGCGCCGCCGGCTCACGCGATCCTGCTGTCGATCGATGACACGTCGCAAATTCAGGCACTTGACCGCACACAGCCCGGCCTGCCGCTGAGGCGCCACCATGACACATGATTGCAAGCGCAACCGCACGACGACGCTGTTTGCCGCCCTGACCTGCTCGACGGCACGGTCATCGGCAGCACGTCAGTCGGCATCGCCACCAGGAGTTCCCGAGATGCCTCAACCGCATCGCGCGCACGATACCCGCCGGCGTCCCGGTCCAGCAATTCTCCTTATGGCGTTTTTCGTTGCATTGCGGCCTTTCGTGTTGGTTTTTTGGCGGTTCTGCGGTTGGAGGGATGGGCTTGGCGCGGGGGCCGGGGATCAGGCGTTTGCGGGAGGGGGAGGCCCGTGATGACGGTTTTCATGAGGACTGCCCATGACGCGAAGACATGGTAGGCGGTGATCGTGCGGATGTGCTCGAACAGGCGCCTTCGGGCTCCGAGTGCGTGCCGCGCCCGCCGCCAGGATGCTTCGATCAGGTCGCAGGCCGTGTGCAGGGCGAAGGCCGGCAGATTGAGCACGACCAGGATGCTGGCCAGTGTCTGGCTGCCATGCCCGAAATTGTGTTCGAGGTTGTAGCCGTTGGTCTTCAGGACGTTGAAGGTCTCGTTCTCGATCTTCCAGCGGGCACGCCCGCAGGCGGCGATGGCGGCGGCGGTGTCTCGCGTGACGGCAAGGTCGGTGACGAAGCTGTTGCGGTAGGTCACCTTGCCGTCGGGCCTGGCGATCTCGACCTCCAGCCAGTTGACGGCGAGCGCGTCGGCGCCGTCGCGCAGCGGCACGCCATTCATCCAGCGATAGCGCTGGCGGCGCCTGGCCGCGCCCCTGCCCACGGTCTGGCACACCTCGTCCAGCACGACGCCATGGGTGTATTCGCTCAACGTCTTGTGGCTGGACGGCTTGCACACGAAGATGAAGCTCCCGCCCGCGGCGCGCACCGCCTCGCAGATCGGCTGGCGGGAATAGAGATCGTCGCCCAGATAGACCGGTCTCAGCCCGGCCACACAAGGCCCCAGGCGGGCCAGCCAGCGCTGCGCCGCGCGGCTCTCGCAGTCCTGCTTCGCCGAGCCGTCTTGCGGGCGCACGAACTCCGGCGCCAGAGGCAAGGCGCGGCGCGGCCCCGGCGCCACCAGAGCGGCGCCGACAAAGCTGTGGAAATACTCCACCTCCTCGCCCCGCCGGCGCGTCGAGCAGTGCGCGCAGTGGATCGTGCCGGAACGGAAAGGCTCCGAGCCGTCCAGCGCGATCAACACCCGATCGTCCAGGCAGCGCAGACCCGACAAGGCGCCGGCGCCATCCAGGTCATCGACAAGCGCCGGAAACACCGCGTCGAAATGATCCGTCGGCGCCCCATCCAGCATCCGCCGGATATGGCTGTCGCACGGAATCCGCTCCATGCCGAACAGCGTCCCGGCGTTCGAAGCGCCGCGCTGCGCCGACAGCAGGCGCTGATGCGCCAGAAACGACGGGCTCTGCACGAAAAACACCGAAAACGCCGCAAGCCCGATGTCTCTCATGGTATAGCGCGTGTTGCGTCCCGAGCGCTTGTCGGGCAACGCCGCGCACCGCTTCCCCACCACTTCTATATATCGTTCAAGACGCTTCATACAACAGCTTGAATCACATCTCCAAGCCTTTGAAAACCCCCGATAACTCCAAAAGGAGAATTGCTGGTCCCGGTCCATGCCCCTCGACAACGACGCCACTCACAAGCACAAGGACGTCCGGGTCTGGCTCGCACGCCATCCGCGCTGGACCTTCCATTTCACCCCCACTTCGAGCGCGTGGCTGAACGCGCTCGAAGGCGTCTTCGCCAAGCGGACACGACGCCGTCTCAAATACGGCGTCTTCCGCTCCGGACGCGACCTCCAGGACGCCATCCGCCACGTCATCGACGAACACAACACCACCGAAGCCAAGCCCTTCGTCTGGACCGCCGATCCCGATACCATCATCGCCGCAAGAAAAAGAGGGTTCCAAACGTTGGAATCAATTCACTAGGGCGTGTTGACGAATGATCGAAGCATACTCCATGCTGAGACAATGTGGACAAACGCGAGGACCGTCCGAGCGAGCTTGTCATAGCGTGTGGCAATGCGACGGAATTGTTTGAGCTTGTTGAAGAATCGCTCGACCTGCTGGCGCCGCTTGTCCTTTTCTTGATCGTGATGAATCGTCTCAGTCCGGTTCGACCGGGCGGGTATCACGGCTTCGACGCCCTGGTCGACCAGCGCCTGGCGAATGCTCTTGCTGTCATACGCCTTGTCCATGACCGCAGCCTCCGGTGCGGGAGAGCGGGACAAGGCCTTCCACAGAAGCTCGCATTCCACGCCATCATGGCGCTCGCCACCCGTCAACACGACGGACACACCGGTTCTTTCGTTGGCACAGGCCACGTGCAGCCTGGTGGAGAACCCACCCCGGGAGCGGCCGAGAGCCTGGACCTCCTGGCCACCGTTTTTTTTACCGCGCCGGCGGCGTGTTGATGAGCGCGCAGGATGGTCGGATCGATGAACACTTCCTTGAATGGTTCATCGTCGGCCTGTTGTCTCTGTTTCCAGAGCCGTGCCCGGAGGTGGCGCTTCTCCCAACGGCGAAACCGCTGATAAACGGCATTCCAATGGCCGAATTCGTCGGGCAGGTCGCGCCATGGGGTTCCGGTCCGCGCCTGGTAGAGGACGGCTTCGATGATCAGTCGGTCGCTGAGCCGTGGCGGGGCGCCAGCGGCGTGTTTGCTCTCACGCAGTAGCGGCTCGAGTGTCGAGCAGACAGCATCCGGGATGAGCAGGCGTAACGCCATGATAAGTCCCCGGAAAGTGTCATTGATGGAGAATGATTATCAGCATTTCATGAATTCGTCAACACGGCCTAGGCGCGCGAGCGCCGTTTCATTCCGAGTCCCGGCCGCAACGGAGCGCAGCGGAGTGGAGGACCCCGGAGGGGTTGGCGGACTGAGCAAGCGTGGCACAATGAGCCGTCACAGCGGAGAGCGTTTTCTCTCCACCTGCACCACGCCCTTTCGGCGGTTCGGCCCGCACGGCGTCGGGAATGAGCGAAGGTCGGGCGGCTGCCGGCCAACGGGGCATCGCCGATAACCAATAGGGATGCGAGGCGACCCTGGTCCGCGCGACCTCGCACACGCGCGAGCGGTCGTGAACGCGGGCCGGGCCGCGCGGGTCTTCGATGATGTGGATGACGTAGGAGACGTCGCCCGCGTTGAGGATGTCGGGGTGGCGGTACAGGTCGCCGACCACCTCGCCATCGGCGATGTGCTGGAAGGCGATTTCGGTCATGGCAGTCTCCACACTGTCGAGGTGAGGCGGTGGCGCGCGACTCCCTGTCCCGCCACGCGGCTCGCACTCGGAAAGCGAACCTCCGGCTCCCGGACCGTCGGCGCCGGGCTCCGGCCCGCCTGAACGAAAGAAGGGGCGTGGAAGGACGGCCGTCCGTCAGAACGGAAGCGGGTCCGCCTCCCCCTCTCCGGCCTGCGCCGCGGCACCGCTCACCGGCTCCGCCGGCGTCCGGGCGGCGATGTCGCCGTTCGCCGCGCTCGCGCGATCGAGGAACTGGATGCGCGAGCCGGGCGCCAGCAGTATCTCGGTGGAGAAGCGGTCGGCGTCCTCGCCGTCCTTGCGCCAGCGCCGCGTCTGCATCTTGCCCGCGACATAGACCAGCCGGCCCTTCCTCGCGTTCTTGGCCAGCATGTCGACGAGGCCGGGCTGGAAGGTGACGACGCGGTGCCACTCGGTGCGGTCGATGCGCTCGCCGTTCCTGTCGATGTAGGACTCGTCGGTCGCGATGCTGAGGTTGGCCACGCTGCCCCCCGAGACGAGATGGTTGACCGTGACGTCGGCGCCGAGGCGGCCGATGACTTCCGCGCGATTCAATCCGAAGCTCATGGCTATCTCCTTGCGATCTGGATTCTGAAGATGGGTTCGAGAACGGCGGGACCGGAACCTCTCGCTCCGGCCCCTTGTCCGTTCATCCTTCTTCCGCTTTCCTCCAACTCCGGGTCTCCGGGACCTCGCGGTCGGGACAGCGCCGGGCCAGGTCGTCGGCGAGCGTCTGCCGCACGGCATCGAGGTCGATGCCGACTTCGGCGAGCAGCAGGCCGCCGGCCGGGGTTACGAGGTCGTAGTCGTGGTACAGGTCGAACATTCCGGGCCTCCCGGGACGGTGCCGCACCCGGTGCGGAAAGGACCCGCTCCCTCCCGTCCGCCGGGCGCTTGCCCGGCAATCGCCATTCTCTAACTCCAGCATGTCGCGAGCGCCGCCGACGGGAGCCGCTCAGGACCAGCCCGTCACCGTCGCGGTGATCGGGGCGTCGCTGACGATTTCGACCTCTTGGAGCGAGAGCGTCGCGAACACCAGGCTGGCGGCGGTCGGCGAATATCCCCAGGCTGCGCCAGCCCCAGATCTGCACCCCGCAGTGGCGCAGCTTGACCCCCGTCGCGATGATGATCTCGTCGCGGGCGGGCCGCATGGTCTCGACCGCCTTCCGCGGCAGGATCGTGCCGCGCGCCCTGCGCCGGCCCTTCGGCTGCGTCCTGCCGGCTTGGACGGGGACGATCTCGCCGTTGGCGAGCGAGCGGAATCACTCCACGACGTAGCGGTCGTCTTCGAGACCACCGCCGACGAAGTGGGTGAGAAACGTGCGCGCGTCGCCGCGCGGTGCGAGTGCCGTCTGCATGGTGCCGTCTCCTTCGACAGGTGAACGGGAACGGCGGTGGCGGCCTCTCTCCGGACCGTCCGCCCCCGCGCCCGCTTCCGGCCGGACATCTCCTCTTAGTGGCGCGGAGCGATTGGGGGGCGCGCCCGAACGGCGGTTGTCCCGACGGCTATACGGATACGCGGAGGCGGAGCATGATCGCGGTCGGCGCTCTAGCCAGAACGGTGGCGGCGCAATACCGCAATACAAGGACCGAGGAAACAGCGAGGCTGGAATGACAAAGACCGCACTTGGTGTTATTGAATACGGGTAGTGAGCGGCGGGCCTGGATCGCGGACATTCAAGACCAAGGCGTTTGCCCGGTTCGCCGGTCGCGCGACAATCGACGATGCCGCGTTGTGCGAGGCCGTGGATCGCGCCCGGAGCGGTTCGGTCGATGCCGATCTGGGCGGCGGCGTGATCAAGCAGCGCATCGCCCGCAGGGGCGGCGGCCGGTCGGGCGGGTTCCGCACGATCATGCTGTTTCGCCGGGGCGAGCTGGCGTTCTTCGTCTACGGGTTCGCCAAGAGCGTCCGGGAGAACCTGCGCCGGGACGCGTTGGAGACGTTCCGACGGCTGGCCGATGCGTATCTGGCGCTCGACCGGGCGGGCCTGGCGGCAGCGCTGGCGGTTGGGGCGATCGAGGTGGAGTGCGATGACCAGGCAGTACAAGAGTGAAGCGCTGGCAGCGGCGCACGAGGCGGCGCTCGGGCTGGCCGAGGCCGGTCTGATGTCGAAGCGGACCATGCGGGCGTTCGACGAGATGTGCCTGACGCCGGTCAAGGAGATGGCGCCCGAGGACATCCGCGCGCTCCGGCTTCGCGAGAATGCGAGTCAGGCGGTATTCGCGCGCTACCTCAACGTGACGACCGGGTTGGTGAGCCAGTGGGAGCGCGGCGAGAAGCGTCCACGGGGCGCATCGCTGAAGCTGCTGACGCTGGTGGTGAAGAACGGCCTCGGTACGGTTGCGTGAAAACACACACTACGCGCGCGCCCGCCCTGCGCGTCAAGGACAGGCTCAGGTTCGATCTGGCCGAGCGGTTGCACCATGGGCGCTAAATCTGCAATCGAGTGGACTGACGCAACCTGGAATCCGGTGACCGGCTGTACGAAGATCACCCGTGGCTGTGACCACTGCTACGCGGAGCGTTTCGCCGAGCGATGGCGCGGCGTTTCCGGGCACGTCTACGAGCAGGGGTTCGACCTGCGGCAGTTACTGGGTCACCTTGGGCGACCTGTTCCACCGAAGTGTTTCGAACGATGTCGTTACCTCCATCATCCGCTCCGATTGCTACCGGCTGGAGCTACAGTTTGCCGAGCGGGATTCGCACCCGCTGAGGGACGGTGCCTTTCCACGGCACACCGTACGCAATTAGGAACCCGCGAGACAAACGATCGCCTGATTACGTACCAAGCTCATCTTGCGACTGCCGACCGCAGGAAACCGGGGTTCAGGCGGCCACGCAACGACGTTTCCGGCGGCCCGAACCTCGATTCGCGGCCTCCGGCGAGCCGTCGAGGTCGATTGCGTTTCGTCTCCGTAGCTCGGATGAGCTTGGTATGTAATAAGGAACGATCATGGTCGACACGGTGCTGGACTACCCCGTAGAACGAAAATCGGTGCCCGTCGCGCGGGCGGACTTCGGGCCACCTCGGGGTAACCCACCGGTCGCAGTCCGCGAGAGGAGCACTGTTCGTCGCGAATACCCGGCGACCCCGGAGCAGCACACCGGTGTCGCGCAGGATTGATTGTGCCGAATCCTAGGGCATTTTCACGGCAACTTTTGTGCCGGGCACCAACGAGGGGGACGGATGTGAAAATCAGGAAGAAGCGCCTGGTCACGGACAACTGGACGATGGTCCCCGGGTGGAGCAAGGCGGAGCAAAAGTACATCCCCCTCGACTGCGATCGCTGGATTCGAGAGAACGGGATTAGTGAGGCGGGGCGTGCGAACGGAGAACTGGAGTTCCCGCTAACGGATACAACCCAGCTGGACGACATGTACCACAAAATCCTGGACTGGGTGAACCAGCGTGGCCGGCAGTGTCATGCGGAAGTGAGCAAGTTCCTCGTGCAGCAACGATACAACCTGGACCAGGAAGTCAAGGAAGGAATGGCGCCGGTCCGGCACAAGGTGGAAGGGCTCAGGGATGAGGCCAAGGTCGAGCTGAGAAACCAGGGGGAGCAGGACCGGACCATCCTCACCCAGAAGGAGCGCGAAGCCCGGAGCTCATGGGCAGCATTGGAAGCCTTTCGGAAGAAGGGAAATCTCCGTCGGGTGGCGGAATACGGCGAAAGGGACACTTGGTACTGGTGGCTGCTCGGCGTCGTTGCGATCGAAGCGGTAGCCAACGCGATGATGCTCTCCGGGGTGAACGAATACGGTCTGCTCGGGGCGGTGGCCATCATGCTAGCGATTGGCGTGGTGAACGTCGGCTTGATGGGAGGTGTGATCGGCGAGGGCTGGCGACAGAAGAACACGGCGGGCGTGTTGCGTGCGGCGCGCGGCTGGTTGATCGTGGCGGTGGGGGCAGTGGGGATGGTCTCCTGGAACCTGCTTGTCGGCCATTTTCGGGACAGCATGCTCGCTGTGGCAACGCGAGCGGCGGCGGAAACGAGCTCGCTGGAGGACCTGTTGACCGACGACACCATTGAGCGGTTCGTTGCCAACCCATTGGGGCTCGAGGGCATGCAATCGTGGGTGCTCGCCGTGATTGGCACCGCGTGCTGCATCTACTCCGCAACGAAATGGCTGAAACGTGATGACGGCTACCCGGGCTACGGAACTGTCTATCGGGCGGCAACCGAGCACAACGAGGAGTACGCGCGAGAAATCGAAGCTCGGCGAGGGGCCCTGAAAAACGTCTACGAGAGGTATGTCGGGAGAATACGCGACGAACGTCAGAAGGTGGAGAACAGGAAGGGAAACCATCAACTGATTACGGATACAGCGAGGGAGATTGTCCGGCAGTTTCCCATGCAGATCTCCCAGTACCAGGACAACCTGGACTTCATCATCGCTGCCTACCGATCGGAGAACGAGAAGGCTCGAAAGACGCCAAGTCCGAGGTTCTTTGCGGAGAGACCCTTGGTCGACCAGAAGATGTTCGAAGTTCCGGAATGGGAAGGGGTTCCGGCGTCGGACTACGACGAGGACTGGGAGGGGTTTCAGCAGGCCGAGGATGCGGTACGCACCGCATACCTGGACGCGCAGAAAAGGTATCCGACGCTTGAAGACCTGATGGAGGGCGAGAGCGCCCGCGAGAGGCTCAGGTCATGAGCCACGCGACCCGCGAGTCGCGAAGGGCGAAGGCGATACGCAGGGCGCGAGGGTTTGGCATCGGCACCGTCGTTGTCGTCGTCGCACTGATGTCCGTGTTGTTGTGGGTGAGAGAGAAGGGACTCGACTCCTATGGGTGCCCGAAGAAGAGCGGGCCGAGCCGTGAAGTCATCGTGCTACTCGATACCTCGGACCCGCTGAACGACAAGCACCGCGCGGAGCTCGGGCGCATCTTGCGCGAGATGACGAACCCGTCGGTGAGCGGGCGCCACACGGCGCTTGCGGTACGGGCGGGAGAACGGGTCTCGTTCTACCGATTGTCGAGCACCGAGCCGCCCGAGTCCCCTGTGGAGCAGATCTGCAACCCAGGAGGTGATCCCGAAGACCGTATCTGGGTCGATTATCTCACCAAGGGAAGCGTCATTGACAAGTGGCGCCATGATCGATTCATCCGCAAGATTGCGGGGCTGTTCCCGGATGGAGACGGCCCGCCACAACCCGCGTCACCCCTCCTTGAGACGATCGCCGTCATCACCGCACGTCATGCGCCGAGCGGGAGAGCGAATCAGGACGCGAAGCCGGCGCACCTCATAGTCATCTCCGACTTCTTGCAACACACCTCGATGTTGTCGCACTACCGTCCCTACCCGAAGTCGGATTCGGTTCCACGAGAGCTCTGGAGCGACCTCTCGCGAGTGGATGTGAGCCTGTTCCGAATCGAACGGCACAAGTACGCGAAGTTTCAGACGCCGGAACACTACTACTGGTGGACGGATCTGGTCGAGTCAATGAAGGGACGGGTTGTATGGCAACAGGCGCTGTGACGGACAGCGTGTCCGTGCGAAGGAACGCGAATTCATTCGTCTGGGCATACCTGGGTGGAATCGTCGCGATCGTGACGATTAAGCTGATCGATCCGTGGCATCCGGTCGTGGTGGGTTTCGTCGCATCCGCGGCCGGAATAATCATCATGGCGTTCTACGCAGCTCTGCAAAAGCGCTCTCGCCCCGAGAACGAACATCCGCGCCTCGGGGACGAGGTCTACTACCTCGGGCTGCTGTACACGCTCACCACCCTCTGCGTGGCGCTGGTGATGCTGTTCCTGCTCCAGGACGGAGTCCCGATCTTCGGTCAGGGTCGGTTGCAGGCCCTGACCCTCGTGGAACGCACCGACCGGATGATTGGCAGCTTCGGAATCGCCTTGCTGACAACCATCGCGGGGATCGTGATTCGGATGACGCTCCAAGGTCGAGGTTCGGGGAGTGAGGCGACGATCATCCGGATTCCGCACCCCGGCGTGCCCGCGGAACGCCAGAGCGGAGTCCGTGGCGCGGGGGTCGACGGCCCCACCGTGGATCTGGAGCGTTTTGCATACGAGCTGCGGAGGCAGCTCCAGAACTCGACGAATGCGTTCGTCTCCCATGCCAACCAGGCGATCTTGCAGGCAAAGACGGTCCACGCCCACATGGACGAAATGATGCGGAAGTTCCACGACGGTCTCGAGGAGAGGGCGAGAACCGGGCTCGAACGCATGGAAGCCATCTACGTGAGTATCGCCGGAAGAGCCGAAGAGGCGTTGATCCAGACGGAGGCGCAGCAGGAACGCGTTCACTACGCGCTGGAAAAGCTTGAATCCCATGTGACGTCCATGGACGAGAGCATCGAGCGAATCCGGGTCGGGAGTGGGGAGGTGGCCGAGAACCTGGGGGCCGTCGGCACCCAGGCGAAGGCAAGCGTGCGCGCATTCGTGGAGGGCGGCCGGGCGGTGGCCGATGGGCTCGGCGCCCTTGCGGCGGCGACCGCCGAGGAAGAGGCCAATCATCGGATTCGAACGCAATTCGCGACGGAAATACAGGAGCTGCTCGGACAGCAGGCGAAGGATTGGACGGGTGTTCGGCGACGTGCGAGCGAAGCGCTGGGTGAATTGGAACGGACCAACCAGGCCCTCGCCGGCCTAGGGCAGGTGACGCGACGTACGAACCAGGAGCTTGTCGTTCTGCCCGATGTGCTCCACAAGGCCGGCGACGCGCTGGAACGGGTGGCCGAGCTTTCAAGCGCCGGACGCGACATCGTGCTCCTGAAGGATCAGGCGAAGGCGCTGACCGAGGAGTTCATCAGAGTAGCCGGGGCGGGAAAGCGGCACGAGGAGGCGCTCGACGCCACGGTCGAGAAGCTCCAGGCGCTCGCCAAAGTTGCCGGCCATGAGGTGGATTCCCATGCGAGATTGACCGAGGCGATCGCCACGATTGCAGAGCTCGCAGCGACTGCCGGCAGGCACGGAGCGAGCCTGATGGACACTGAACGCGAAATTCAGGGAATCAACATGGTACTCAAGGGGGTGCGGAACGCGATGGAAGATGAAGGTCCCAGGCTCGCCGAGATCCTGAAGCAGGCCATCGTCGCCGTCGACGAGGCCAGGGCAAGAAGCCAGGGAACCAGGAGTGTGCTCGATCGCGTCTTCCGACGGTAGCGGATGGATTCGGCCTCATGGAACTCGAGGAGGGATACAGACGAGGCACAGTTCTTGGATTGACCATCGCGGAGATCTTTGTTCTGCTGGTGTTCCTGATGTTGCTCGCGCTCTTGGGCGTCAACCGTCACTGGAGTGAAAAGCTTGATCCGTGGACGGACATCATTGCGCGGACCACGCCCGCGAAGGTCGAGGATGCGCTGAAGCTGCCAGACGAACTCCGACGTGATATCGAAGCGTTGAGAGGGCAAGTCGCGGAGCTGAGAAAGGAGAAGGAGAGCCTTCAGAACCGAATACGGATGTTGGTGGCCAGGAAGGGGCACGTCGGAAAGGAACTCGATGAGACGAAGCAACGGTTGGCCGCGCAGGAGAGGGCACTCGAGGATGCCAAGCGCAGAATCGAGGGGTTGGTCAATGCGAACCGAACCAAAGCGATAGCCGCCGATGAACTTCAGAAGAAACTCGCTGCGCAAACGAAGTCCAATAGCGAGCTCAGTGAGGAAATCGCCGACTTGAACGACAAGATTCGCATCTTCGGCAAGGGTACTACGCCTCCTTGCTGGTACCAGATTGTCGAGGAGACGAATCCGATTACCAAGACAAACCGGCGGGAGCGTGCGTACTACCTTCTCGATATCGTCATCCGCGAGGGACACATGGAGATTCAGCGGGCTCCGATTCCAGAGGGACGGGCGGAGGATGACGGTGGAGGGCCGTACTCCGAGGAGGCGACGGCCCTCGGCCTCGATGACATTCGTTACGGCGAACCACTCACGGACGAAGACGTGCTCGATCTCACTCAACGGCTTTTCGACATGGGAAAGGCGTCCGAGGTAAGAACGTATTCCTGCATCTTTCACGTTCGGGTGTGGGACGAAACTCCTATAAGCGCGAAAGGCCGCTGGAAGAAAGCCCATGATGGCGTGCTGGAAAGGCACTTTGGAACGTACCAAGTACGCGATTTCGCGTGGAGCGAGCGAGACGAGCATCCAGCGAATGTGCCGCGCGATCGCCGTTGACCGGCTCGATGATCGCAGACCAGTCGTAGGGGAAGATTTCACATGAAATGAACGCTTTGCCGCATGGCACTTCTGGAGCTTGCTGAGAAGCACGCGGACGGGGATTTCCTGAGAGAACTGGGGCAGTACGCGCTGCAGTGTCTGATGGAGCTGGAGTGGTCTTCACATTCTTCATCTACTTCGCCCTGATCGTCGATGCGCTCAAATTTATATACTGTTGAGCTTCTTGCAAAATTGCCGGCCCGACCGGTTTTTTGCCTTGTCGAGGCTGATTTTGTTGTCGAGGGCCTGGGTTTCGGGGGCATCCCGTAGTATGTTGTGTTTCCACAACAACAAGATACCGAGGAGGTGACCCCGATGACCCTTGGCTCGACCCTATCCGATCTCTGGCGCCGATTTCAAGGGGACCTTTTCCCTGCGTTGGCCGAAGCGGTCGGTCCTCTCCTGGAGACGCACAAGCACTTCGTGACAGCTCTCGATCTCGTCAAGGTGGAGGGCTTCGTCGATGAGGTGTGGACCGGTCCGGGTCGGCCCCGGGAGGATCGCCGGGCGCTGGCCCGTGGCGTCATCGCCAAGGCGGTATGGGATCTGCCGACGACCCGCCACCTGATCGACAGGCTCAAGGTGGACCCGACGTTGCGCCGGCTGTGCGGCTGGTCGCGTGTCGCGGAGATCCCGCGTGAAGCGACGTTTTCGCGGGCGTTTGCCGAATGATCGCAGTCCCGTCTTCCGGAGAGGATGCACGCAGCTCTGGTTGCAGAGACACCGGGCGACGCGCTCATCGGCCACGTGTCGAGGGACTCGACGGCCATCGAGGCCCGGGAGACGCCGGCCCCGACGCCGAACCGCAAGCGCGGCCGGCCCCGCAAGGGCGCGGAGAGGACGAAGGAGCCTGGGCGTCTCGAACGGCAAGCGAACGGGATGGATCTCGATGAGAGGCTCGACGCGCTGCCGAAGGTCTGCGATCACGGGGCAAAGAAGAATGCCAAGGGGGCCTGGAGGCCTGGCGCGGTTACAAGCTGCATATCGACACAGCAGACTGCGGGGCGCCGCTGAGTACCGTCCTCACCTCGGCATCCGTCCATGACAGCCAGGTCGCGATCCCGCTGGCGATGATGACCGCCGGGCGTGTGACCAATCTCTACGATCTCATGGACGCGGCCTATGATGCCAGGGAGATCTCCCAGATGAGCGAACGGCTTGGCCATGTTCCGATCATCGATGTCAATCCGCGCCGGGACAAGGACCTCAAGGAGGAGCGAGACCGGGAGGCCCGGGCCCTTTCAATAGGACACAGTTTTCAAGGTAATGCCGGTTCTGCATGTTCTGGGCATGCAGATTGGGCTTCGGCATTTCAGCGCCGGTACGATTGAGTGGCTGAAGGGGGCGTCCGGCGAGACGGGCCGGACGCGCCATTCGCTGGCGCGCGCGTTGTGCGAGCGCGAGAACTGGCGCAACCCTCGGGGCGTTCCGTGTCTTGCCCAAGCGAGCAAGGCTCTGTCGCGGCTGGCGGACAAGGTGGGCATTTGGTTGCCCGAGGCGCGGGCGATGCCGTGCCGGACGCCGGGAACGGTGGGCGGCGAGGTCGAGCGGGGCTATCCGGACCTGGAACTGAGGTGCGGGCTGTCGGAGCTTGGGGAGGTCACGCTGGTCCCGGTCGGCGATGCGGCGGACAAGCGCTCGTGGCGGGAGATGATGGAGAGCCATCATCCGCAGGGGTGGTCGCGAAGGCCGGGTGCGGTGCTGAACTGGTGGATCGTTTCGTCGGTTCACGGCCGCCTTGGCGGCATCGGCTTCTGCGCCGCGAGCTGGCATCAGGCGGCCCGCGACGCCTTCATCGGCTGGTCGGCTGCGGCGCGGGTCGCCAACCTGACGCAGCTGGTCAACCAGCATCGCTTTCTCCTGCTGCCCGGCGTCCGGGTCGACAATCTGGCGTCGCATGTGCTGGCGCTGTCGACGGCGCGCCTGGCCGGCGACTGGCAGGCGGCGCATGGGGCCGTGCCGTTGGCCGCCTACACTTATGTGGGTCCCGAGCGGCGCGGCACCTGCTACCGCGCGGCGGGCTGGAAGTGTTGCGCCGAGCGGACCTCGGGGTCTCCGCCGGGGCGCCGCGCGGCGGCGCCGAAATCGGTGTGGATCAAGCCCTTGGCCGAGGGCTGGCGGGACGCCTTGTGCCGGGAGCCGGCGCCCATCCTCGGCACGACGCCCGAGCCCTGCCGGGTCAAAGGCGCGGACTGGGCCGACTTCGAGTACGGCCGCAGCTCGCATCCCGACGGCCGCCTGCGCAAGCGGCTGTTGGCGATGGGCCGGGCATGGGAGAATGCCCCCGGTGCGTCCCTGCCCGTGATCTTCCCCGCAGAGGCGGAGCAGAAGGCCGCCTACCGGCTGCTGTCCAACGACAGGATCAAGATGGACGACATTCTTCAACCCCACCGCGAGGCGACGGTCGAGCGCTGCCGGCTGGAGCCGGTGGTCCTCGCCATCCAGGACACCACGACGCTGAACTACAACGGCCACCGCAAGACCACGGGCCTGGTGGACCTCGGCGGCGGCGGCTCGGGAACAAGGGGGATCCTCGCCCATGTCGGGCTTGCGATCAGCGAAACCCGGCGTCCGCTCGGGGTGTTCGAACTCAACGCCACCCAGCGCGACGGCGCGGACGCGGCCGGCGAGGCCGAGCCGGAGAGCGTGCGCTGGCTGCGCCGGCTCGAGAGCGCCGGGCAGCTCGCGATGGCCTGTCCCGACACCCGCGTGGTCACGGTCTGCGACCGTGAGGGCGACATATGGGAGATGTTCTGCAAGGCGCGCGAGAGCGGCGACGGGCTGTTGATCCGCTCCGACCGCGGCCGGCAGCGCCGGGCTGTCGTCGACGGCAAGACACCGGACTTGTGGGACGTCGTGGCGGCGCAGCCGGTGCTGGGGACGAAAACCATCGAACGCCTCCCCTGCGGCGGTCCCCGCAGACGCCGCAGGCGCAAGGCCCGCCTCGACCTGCGCGCCGCCGAGGAACAGGGCCAACCAGGCGCCGCTGCCCATGCTCGCCGTCTCGGTCCAGGAACCCGACCCGCCGAAGCGCTGCAAGCCGCTCCACTGGCTCTTGCTCACCACCGAGGGCGAGGCCGACATCGACAACGCCCGGCGCATCGTTGCCTGGTACGAGGCGCGCTGGACCGTCGAGGAATACTTCAGGATCCTCAAGGTCGGCACCCGTGTCGAGGATCGCAGGCTCGACGACGCCGACGACCTGCGAAAGTGTCTCGCCTTCGACGGCGTCACCGCATGGCGCGTCATGGACCTCGAACGCCTCGCCCGCGACAAGCCTCACATGCCCGCGCGCGAGCGCTTCACCGAGCACGAAATCAACGTCCTCTAAGTCTGGCTCAGATACCATCGCATCATCCGCGCCCCGCCCGGCAAGCCTCCCGACATCCGCACCGTCGTGGTCGACCTCGCACGCGTCGCAGGCTTCCATCCCAGCAAGCAACAGCCCCTCCCCGGAACCGAGAAAATCTGGCAGGCATGGCAGCAATACAAAGCCGGAATCGACTTCATCAACGCATGGGACAACATCCAATGAACGGAACCTTCTCAGCAGTGGGAGATTGATAGGCCCGGGCCCGGCGTGCAATAGGCCATGTCGATCCCGAGACCGTGCGGTTCCGGATCCGGTCCGGTGTCGAGAGGACCAACGCCCGCCTCAAGGATGAGTGTGGCGGGCGCCATGTCCGCGTCCGTGGACATTCCAGGGTCGCCTGCCATCTCATGTTCGGCATCCTGGCCCTGGCGGCTGACCAGTTGATACGTCTCGCCGCCCCATAGCGCGGCTCCGACAACGCATGCCGACCCTTCGCGGCCCTCTCGAAGAGAGGGACCCGGAGAGGCGTGTCCCGATGTCCGCAAAGGTCCCTGTTTGTTCTCATCGTCTCTGATGAGACACCGCGAATCCATGGATTCCGACCTCCAGGTGCAGAGGTGAACGGAAGCAACCGACCGATCCGGG
Source organism: Thalassobaculaceae bacterium (assembly GCA_963422445.2). Lineage (GTDB taxonomy): Bacteria > Pseudomonadota > Alphaproteobacteria > Thalassobaculales > Thalassobaculaceae. The sequence goes on along the minus strand of OY729512.2, from coordinate 3,338,429 downwards.
CTCACCGGACCCTGGGGACAGGAATTTTGCAAGAGGTTCTGTTAACATGTCCTAGTGGATTAATTCCAACGTTTGGAACCCTCTTTTTCTTGCGGCGATGATGGTATCGGGATCGGCGGTCCAGACGAAGGGCCTGACTTCGGTGGTGTTGTGTTCGTCGATGACGCGGCGGATGGCGTCCTGGAGTTCGCGTACGGAGCGGAAGACGCCGTATTTGAGACGGCGTCGTGTCAGCTTGGCGAAGACGCCTTCGACCGCGTTCAGCCACGAGCTTGAGGTGGGGGTGAAATGGAAGGTCCAGCGCGGATGGCGTGCGAGCCAGACCTGGACGTCCTTGTGCTTGTGAGTGGCGTCGTTGTCGAGGATGGTATGGACCGGGACGCCGGCGGGTATCGTGCGCGCGATGCGGTTGAGGAATCTCAGGAACTCCTGGTGGCGATGCCGACTGGCGTGCTGGCCGATGACCGTGCCGTCGAGCACGGTCAGGGCGGCGAACAGCGTCGCCGTGCCGTTGCGTTTGTAATCATGTGTCATGGTGGCGCCGCGGCCTTTCTTCAGCGGCAGGCCGGGCTGTGTGCGGTCAAGTGCCTGAATTTGCGACGTGTCATCGATCGACAGCACGACCGCGTGAGCCGGCGGCGCAACGGAGAGGCCGGCGATGTCGGGCAGCTTCTCGACGAAGGCGGAATCGTTCGAAAGCTTGAACTGCCGCCAGCGGTGCGGCATCAGGCCATGCGCCTGCCAGACCGCCCAGACCCTCGAAGCGGCACCCCCCACAGCCTTCGCCATCGCCCGCAGCGTCCAGTGGGTCGCCGCGTGAGGCGGCGAGGTGTGGGTCAACCTTACGATCTTCGCCTCTGGCTCAGGAGCCAGAGGCGTCTTGCCCGGCGGACGCGTCTTGTCCCGCAGAAGTCCGTCCACACCGTCTTCCATAGAAGCGGTCCTGCCAGCGCCAGACACTGTTCTTCGCCTTGCCGGTCTCTCTCATGATGGCCATCCTGCCGAGCCCATCGTCGCTCAGAAGAACGATGCGTGCCCGCCAGACGTGCTTCTGCGGGCTCTTCGGGTCCGGGACAACCGTTTCAAGGCGATGCCGGTCGCCTGAAGTGAGCGTGAATGAAACACCAAGGCGCATCTTGCAGACCTCCGTGATCGACAAATCAGAAGAACATAATAACGGATATACTTGTAACGATCTATCCACTAGTGTCCCGTTCTCGTAATTCGTACAATTCTGAGGGGGTTTGCGATGCGGGGGCACTGTGATGCGACGGTCGGCGGAGATCAAGCTGGGTGACGTTGAGCGTAGCGAGCTGGAACGGCTTGCACGGGGCCGAAAGGTCTGGCGGTCCCTGTCGGATCGGGCGCACATTGTGCTTCTGGCAGCCGAGGGGCTGACCAACGTGCAAATCGCCAACGCGCTCGACATCAACAATCTCCCCGCCAGGAAGTGGCGCAACCGTTTTGCCGAACAGGGCATGGACGGGCTCGAAGACGAGCCGCGGCCCGGCCGCGGTGCATCGATGATGACGCCGTGGCCGAGGTGGTGCGCAAGACGCTTGAAGAGAAGCCTCGGGATGCGACGCACTGGAGCACGCGCTCGATGGCCCGCGAAACGGGCTACGCGCCGTCGACGATCCACCGTATCTGGCAGGCCTTTTCGCTGCAGCCGCACCGGCGCGAGACTTTCAAGCTGTCTGCGGACCCCTACTTCGTGGACAAGGTGCGCGACATCGTCGGGCTCTACGTGGACCCGCCGCAGCATGCCATGGTGCTCTGTCTGGACGAGAAATCCCAGGTTCAGGCCCTTGATCGCACCCAGCCACTGCTGCCGCTGCGCCCTGGCCAGATCGAGCGACGCACCCATGACGACAAGCGCAACGGCACGACCTCGCTGTTCGCCGCCCTCGACATCGCCACCGGCGCGGTCATCGGCAAGTGCTTCCGCCGCCACCGAAGCCGGGAGTTCCGCAGGTTCCTGGACCACGTCGAGGCCAACGTGCCCGAGGATCTCGACATCCACATCGTCATGGACAACTACTCGACGCACAAGACGAAGGAAGTCCGCGACGGGGTCGCCAAGCGGCCTTGCTGGCACGTGCACTTCACCCCGACATCTGCCTCATGGCTCAACCAGGTGGAGAGCTTCTTCGCCAATCTGACGGAGAAGCAGATCAGGCGCGGGGTGCACCGCTCGACCGTTGAGCTCGAGCAGGCGATCACCGAGTATATCGAGGCGGTCAACGAGGACCCCAAGCCGTTCCGACGGCACAAGTCGGCCGGCGAAATCCTCGCCGCCATCAAGCGCTTCTGACGGAGAACCCGCGAACTCGCGCCAACTCACTCATAACTGTGCGAACTTCGGAATTAGGACACTAGGTGAGTATTTCGGCGCCGTCGCCTCCAGCGACATTCACGACTACGGCTTTGCCGAGACCCGCGATTTCCTCGGGCCGGCCCATGCGGCCGCATCCGTAGACTGGATAATCACCAACCCGCCGTTCCGTCTCGCGGAAGACTTCATAAGCCGTTCCCTGCCGATTGCCCGCATAGGCGTGGCACTGCTGGTGCGGACGGTATTCCTCGAAAGCGTCGGCCGCCATGAGCGGTTGTTCGCAGTCTCTCCCCCGACCATCGTTGCCCAATTCAGCGAGCGCGTTCCAATGGTGAAGGGGCGCGTGGACAGGAAAGCGTCAACCGCGACCGGCTATGCCTGGCTTGTATGGCAGCATGGACAATCAGAGGTCGCGCGGTTGGCATGGATACCGCCTTGCCGGAAGCAATTGGAGCGAGACAGCGACGATCTCGACAGCGTCTTGCAACCGGACGCCGAACAGCCGGCCCCGCAGCATGACTTGTTCGCTCATGCCTGAGCTTCTCGCCATCATGGAACCGGAAATTGACGCGCCGATAACCCGGCTCGATGCCCGCGAATTCCGGGCAGACCCTATTGCAGGGCCGCACTTCTCGAAGATCGTCAGTGTCATGAGTTCCGCCTACAAGCGACACGGCTTCATCATCGAACGCGCCATCCTGGAACAGTTGAAGCGCAACCCAGACTTCGAGGCCTGGGATGACCGGGCGTTCCAGGTGACGCCGGCGGCGGATCACAGTGTGGACAGCACCATAGGCCGCCCGGAGGACGTGTTCGGTTCCGAAACAGCGTATCGGGACGGCCATCGAACCCTTCAGGTCGATGCGATTGTCTATGACGCCAAGAGCCGCCGCATACGGGCATATGAGATAAAGCGCGGGTCCGGCAAACACGATGCAGGGAAGCGCCGCTCAATCCTGCGAGACTTGCTTTGCCTGCAAATCCTGCTGCGCTCCTACGGCCAATCGCGCGGCTTGGAAGTGGTGGAAGCGAGCGCGCATATCATCTTCTACTACGGCCAATGCTCGATCCGTAAACCGTTCAGCCTGACGAAAGACGAACTGGACGAGCATTTCGGCTGGCCGGTGCTGGAACCGGGCGAGCGGGTCAACGCGCTGTTCAAAGAACGCCTGTTTGCAATCCTGACAGGGTGAGGGAGGAAGCCATGTCCATTGAGCGCCCGGAAGTTCGGGTCAAACCGAACCGCTATCAACCGAGCAAAGCCGAGGTGGAGGAGGTGTTCGGACCGCCGCGCAAGGCCGACGGCTCGCCCTACACTGTCAACGAGGCGATCCGCACTCTCATGCAGCCCGTGCAGGTCGTGGAAGATCCGCAGGCTTGACAGCCGAAAGAGTCAACCGATTTGGGACTTTCGTATATAATCCCCTAGATAGTGTCGTCATGAGTGATGTTTATCTGTCCTATCTGTCGAATTCACTCGATGGTTCTTGGAGGCGACTCATGGGATTGGCTCATCGGCGTCACGACATTTCGGACAGGGTCTGGCTGTTGTTGGAGCCTCATCTGCCTGGCCGAGCGGGACGTTGGGGTGGGGTGGCGCAGGATAATCGACGGTTCATTAATGCGATCTTCTGGATTCTGCGTACCGGCGCTCCCTGGCGTGATGTGCCGCCAGACTATGGAGACTGGAAAACTACCCATCGTCGGTTCTGTCGCTGGCGGGACAAGGGGCTCTGGGGGGCGTTGCTGGAGCCTCTGGTGGATGAGCCGGACGATGAGTGGCTGATGATTGACGCCAGTCATCTCAAGATCCATCCCCATGCGAGCGGTGCGGTCGGCGGCAATCAGGCGATGGGTCGCACAAAAGGGGGCTGAACACGACGCTGCACCTGGCTGTGGACGCGCATGGGATGCCGGTGCGGGTGTTGGTGACCGAGGGGACGGCAGCAGATTGCAGTCAAGCGGTCGAGCTGATTGAAGGGATAGATGCCGACTATTTGTTGGCGGACAAGGCCTATGACACGACTGCCATCCTGTCTTATTGTGAGGAGCATGAAGTTATTCCAGCGGTTCCGCCGAAGCGCAACCGCAAGCACCCCAGAGCGTATGATGTCCATCTCTACCGGCACCGGCATTTGGTGGAGAACGCGTTTCTGTGGCTCAAGCGCTGGCGTGGGATTGCCACGCGATACGCCAAGAATGCCGCATCGTTCCTCGCCGCGGTGCAGATTCGGTGTCTGGCGCTCTGGGCTGGTATTTCGTGACGACACTATCTAAGAAATGGAGTTGTGCGTTTCCTAGCAGCTGATTTTTCGATTTCTCTTTCGATAAACTGTCTCCTAATCATAACCGCTGTCTTTTCTCTTTTGCTTCCCACCCCTGCTCCGGGTTTCCTCTTCAGTTGGCGGGCTTACCAATTTCGGTCCGAAATCTGCCCCGCCTTTGGTAGCCTCGCGGCCTTCTGCCGTGGACCGGAGAACCGTTATCCGCCATCGCCTCGCTATGTCAGCTACCTCGCATTGCAGGAAGCGGCTTAAGGAATGAAACCCGGGCGCGGCAGCCGCACCCAAATCGGGAGGTGATCGCTAACCGAGTGTTCGAATCGTTTGCCGAGATCTGTCTTTTCTCCTTTGCTCAGGGCACGATAGGCCTTGCCCCTCAACGATTGCGAAAATAGCTCGGCAAAATCGAAGACGCCGAAATCAAAACCGTCAGAATTTTTCTTGGAGATGCATTCGTGCCAACGATCGTTGGGAAGGCGTGTTTCATCGGCTCCGTTGAAAAACCCGAACTGATCGAAAGTTTCGCTGGATCTAGCGTTCGTGCGGAGAACTTTTTTCCGGACGGGATGCTTGTCCAGGAATGGAAAGTAAATCCGCCGAACAGCAGGATTACCGAAGCTCTCTTGGTTGAGGTCACGGAGTTTGGCGTCGATCCGTTTGCCGTCTCTTCTCGGATTATCGAAGTTCAGATTCAAATCGCCCATGAGAATAAAGTTGGGCGTCAATGTGCGGCCTTCGGCCTTCAGCCGATACGAGAGCCATTCGACCAGTGCGTCGAACTCCTGTTCGCGCTCTTTCATCGTGCCATATATCAGGTGCGCGTTAACGGCCGTGAACGAGAGCGGAGGCTCATCGTTTGCGGCAGGCGCCTCAAAGGCAACTACATAGGGAGTGCGCACAAAGGTCAGGAATGAAGGCGGCACAAATGTTGGTCGCGACTTTCGCTTCTTCTGATGGAATTGCTCCAGCTTCTCCTCATACTCGCGACGCGCCCCCAACAAAGCAGCCTCGTTGTCGAAAATCCGAGACACCACCGCGGTGCGGTCGAACGTCAGATCGGAAGCAAGCTCGAGTCGTCGGAGTCGCCGGTGGCGGTAGAGATAAGGCGAGCCGCTCGGCCATGCCGGATTCACCCGGTACTTCGCCGGTGATATCGGAAATCGCCAGTGCATACTCTCCACGACCTGCGACTCGGGATTCCGTACGTTCCTTGAGGTATCGCAAGCCGTCCACATCGTCCTGCACCTCCTGGATTGCGACAAGATCGCAGGCTGCGCAGAACCGGGCCATGAAATCCAGTTCACGTTCGCGGCCCTTCGCCCGGCTGAGCTTCCGGATATTGAACGATCCCAGCACCAGTGACTCTTCGCGACCGCCTTCCGGCATGCCGTAGCGTTCAGGGTCGCCTTGCAGCGCTTTTTCGATAAGCTCCCACTGGTCCTTTGTGAACTTGGCCATGTGTTTCCCTTTCATTCGTCCCGTGTGTGCGTCGGTGATCTCACCGAGACATCGGATGCACGCGGGCATGCCTCGGTCTATGACGTCTGCCGCGTTTGTGCCTTTCCTCCAGCTCCACGGAGGTTGGCGACCTTGCCAAGCAGATCGAACCAGAACGGCGCTCCGAGACTCACCGCCGCCGCGGTGATTAGCCAGCCTAGCAACGTCTTCAGGATCTCCAGTAGATCAGTGGGGACTTCCTTCCACCCAATCGGGAACGCCTCCAGTCTTTCCATGTTTCCTGCCTCCAGCTTCGCAACTTCGCCACTTTGCGCTGCCGCCTGCACCTGAACTGCAATCTGTGTGCGTAACGCGTCGTTACGCCAGAGCTCTTCGGCGATGTGGATGGTGCTGGCATTGGTCGACACCGTGACAACAGCTGCGATCCCGAATATCCAAATCTTTACCATCCGCTTGTACCACCCGGAGACTCGGGCCATGCCTTCGTCGAACCAGCCGGAGAGCCTTTCCTTCAGCGCACTGGCGGCCGCGTCACCTTCGTCGATCAGTGCGCCCAGAATGTCTTTCAGTGGATGTTTCTCGTCAATCTTATCCACGAGCCCACGGAGTTCATTGGCCTTATGCGCGACGAACGGCTTCTTTCCGTTTTCCTTCGCAACGACTTCTAGCAGAACCGCACTCAATGTTTCCGGCGCAATGTAGGAAGGCAACTTGTTTTGCTTAGCCAGATTTTTAATCAGCGGATGCGCGTAGAGTTTTGCCGCATACTCGTTCCCGATCATGTTCTTAATGCCAGACAAAAGATTCTTCGATCGCAGGGCGAAGAGACTAGGGCGTGTTGACGAATGATCGAAGCATGATCCATGCTGAGACAATGTGGACAAACGCGAGGAACGTCCGAGCGAGCTTGTCATAACGTGTGGCAATGCGACGGAATTGTTTGAGCTTGTTGAAGAATCGCTCGACCTGCTGGCGCCGCTTGTACTTTTCTCGATCGTGATGAATCGTCTCAGTCCGGTTCGACCGGGCGGGTATCACGGCTTCGACGCCCTGGTCGGCCAGCACCTGGCGAATGCCCTTGCTGTCATACGCCTTGTCCATGACCGCAGCCTCCGGTGCGGGAGAGCTGGGCAAAGCCTTCCACAGCAGCTCGAATCCCACACCATCATGGCGCTCGCCACCCGTCAACACGAAGGACACACCGGTTGTTTCGTTGGCACAGGCGACGTTCAGCTTGGTGGAGAACCCGCCCCGGTAGCGGCCGAGAGCCTGGGCCTCTTGGCCACCGTTTTTTTTTACCGCGCCGGCGGCGTGTTGATGAGCGCGCACGATGGTCGAATCGATGAACACTTCCTTGAGTGGTTCATCATCTACCTGTTGTATCTGTTGCCAGAGCCGCGCCCAGAGGTGGCGCTTCTCCCAACGGCGAAACCGCTGATAAACGGCATTCCAATGGCCGAATTCGTCGGGCAGGTCGCGCCATGGGGTTCCGGTCCGCGCCTGGTAGAGGACGGCTTCGATGAACATTCGGTCGCTGAGCCGTGGCGGGGCGCCGGCGGCGTGTTTGCTCTCACGCAGTAGCGGCTCGAGTGTCGACCAGATAGCATCCGTGATGAGCAGGCGTAACGCCATGATAAGTCCCCGGAAAGTGTCATTGATGGAGAATGATTATCAGCATTTCATGAATTCGTCAACACGACCTAGTGTCCTGTACGCAAAGTTCGTATTGTTAAGGGGGTGGTGTCGATTCGGGGGGCATGGTGATGCGACTTTCGGTGGAGATCAAGCTGAGCGCGGACGAGCGCAACGAGCTTGAGCGGCTGGCGCGCGGGCGCAAAGTCTGGCGAGGCCTGTCCGATCGGGCGCACATCGTGCTGCTGGCGGCCGAAGGGCTTACCAATGTGCAGATTGGGAGCGTGCTGGGCGTGACCAGCCAGACCGCCAGGAAGTGGCGCAATCGCTTCGCAGAGCATCGTCTTGACGGGCTTGACGACGAGCCGCGCTCCGGCCGTCCCCGGCGCATCGATGACGACGCCGTGGCCGAGGTGGTGCGCAAGACGCTTGAGGAGAAGCCTCGTGACGCGACCCAATGGAGCACGCGCTCGATGGCGCAGGCGACGGGGTATGCGCCGTCGACGGTCAACCGCATCTGGCGAGCCTTTTCCCTTCAGCCGCACAGGAGCGAGACCTTCAAGCTCTCGGCAGACCCCTACTTCGTGGACAAGACGCGCGACATCGTGGGGCTCTACGTGGACCCGCCGCAGCATGCCATGGTCCTCTGCGTGGACGAGAAATCGCAGGTTCAGGCCCTCGATCGCACCCAGCCGCTGCTGCCGCTGCGCCCGGGGCAGGTCGAGCGGCGCACTCACGATTACAAGCGCAACGGCACGACCTCGCTCTTCGCAGCCCTTGACGTCGCCACAGGCAAGGTCATCGGACAGTGCTATCGGCGCCACCGCAGCGTGGAGTTCCGCAAGTTCCTGGATCACGTCGAGGCCAACGTGCCGCCCGACCTCGAGATCCACATCGTCATGGACAACTACTCGACCCACAAGACGAAGACGATCCGCGACGGGTTCGCCCGGCGACCGCGCTGGCATGTTCACGTCACCCCGACCTCTGCCTCGTGGCTCAACCAAGTCGAGCGCTTCTTCGCCGATCTGACAGAGAAGCAGATCCGGCGCGGGGTTCACCGATCGACCGTCGAGCTGGAGCAGGCGATCACCGGGTACATCGACACCGTCAACGAGGACCCCAAGCCCTTCCGCTGGCACAAGACAGCCGATGAAATCCTGGCGTCCATCAAGCGCTTCTGCCTCAGGACCCTCGAAACCGCTGCAGCCGCAACATCATAACGGTACGAACTTTGGAATCAGGACACTAGCGATCCATTCCTGTACGGCCGATGCCACCAAACTCAGTATGACGTAGAAGAAAACCAGTCCGAGCCCGATATCGAGGATTGGATGTTCAAACATTGCAGTGGCCGCCTGCTTGGGCTTCTCTGTGTGCTGAGCCTCTTGCAAAATTGCCGGCCCGACCGGTTTTTTGCCTTGTCGAGGCTGATTTTGTTGTCGAGGGCCTGGGTTTCGGGGCCACCTCGTGGTATGTTGTGTTTCTACAATACCGCTTATGCACGTAGCTCCGGTTGCGAGAGTTTGCCGCGAGAAGTTGACTCCTACCGGTCCATTTGGACGGTTTTCGATCAACATGTTGATCAAGCCGGAGCCAAGTGCATAAGCGGTTCTACAATACCAAGATACCGAGGAGGTGACCCCGCTGACCCTTGGCTCGACCCTATCCGATCTCTGGCACCGATTTCAAGGGGACCTTTTCCCTGCGTTGGCCGAGGCGGTCGGTCCTCTCCTCGAGACGCACAAGCGCTTCGTGACAGCTCTCGATCTCGTCAAGGTGGAAGGCTTCGTCGATGAGGTGTGGACCGGTCCGGGTCGGCCCCGGGAGGATCGCCGGGCACTGGCCCGTGGCTTCATCGCCAAGGCGGTATGGGGTCTGCCGACGACCCGCCACCTGATCGACAGGCTCAAGGTGGACCCGACGTTGCGCCGGCTGTGCGGCTGGTCGCGTGTCTCGGAGATCCCGAGTGAAGCGACGTTTTCGCGGGCGTTTGCCGAATGGTCGCAGTCCCGTCTTCCGGAGAGGATGCACGCGGCTCTGGTTGCAGAGACACTGGGCGATGCGCTCATCGGCCACGTGTCGAGGGACCCGACGGCCATCGAGGCCCGGGAGACGCCGGCCCCGACGCCGAACCGCAAGCGCGGCCGGCCCCGCAAGGGCGCGGAGAGGACGAAGGAGCCTGGGCGTCTCGAACGGCAAGCGAACGGGATGGATCTCGATGAGAGGCTCGACGCGCTGCCGAAGGTCTGCGATCACGGGGCAAAGAAGAATGCCAGGGGGTCCTGGAGGCCTGGCGCGGTTACAAGCTGCCTATCGACACAGCAGACTGCGGGGTGCCGCTGAGGACCGTCCTCACCTCGGCATCCGTCCATGACAGCCAGGTCGCGATCCCGCTGGTGATGGATGACCGCCGGGCGTGTGACCAATCTCTACGATCTCATGGACGCGGCCTATGATGCCAGGGAGATCTACCAGATGAGCGAACGGCTTGGCCATGTGCCGATCATCGATGTCAATCCGCGCCGGGACAAAGACCTCAAGGAGGAGCGAGACCGGGAGGCCCGGGCCCGGCGTGCAATAGGCCATGTCGATCCCGAGACCGTGCGGTTCCGGATCCGGTCCGGTGTCGAGAGGACCAACGCCCGCCTCAAGGATGAGTGTGGCGGGCGCCATGTCCGCGTCCGTGGATATTCCAAGGTCGCCTGCCATCTCATGGTCGGCATCCTGGCCCTGGCGGCTGACCAGTTGATACGTCTTGCCGTCCCATAGCGCGGCTCCGACAACGCATGCCGACCCTTCACGGCCCTCTCGAAGAGAGTGGCCCGGAGAGGCGTGTCCCGATGTCCGCAAAGGTCCCTGTTCGGTCTCATCATCTCTGATGAGACACCGCGAATCCATGGATTCCGACCTCCAGGTGCAGAGGTGACCGGGATCAACCGACCGATCCGGGCTCACCGGACCCTGGGGACAGGAATTTTGCAAGAGGTTCAACTATCAAAGACATTCGCACCCGGACAACAAAAACCCGAAAATTCGGGGGTTGGAACCTCGGATCATCAATCCGGTCAGATCATGGGATCAGGATGTTTGAACTTATGAAATCCATCTTTCGCCCAATGTCCGACGCCCACGGAACGCCCGACAAACGGCGGTAACCGGTTGCGGCGATGGCCGGGTCTGCAACAGAGTCTCACCATACGGTATCCTGTATGCTGCGAACTGAACAGATCGCATGGTGGGCGAACGCCCGCCGTAATGCCGGCCCGGCAAGGCCACAGTCTTCGGAGCGTTCATGTCGCCATCATGGCCCCTCATTCCCTGCGAATGGCCGCGAAGTCGGCCATTCGCAGGGAATGCCAGCTTTACATGGACAAGACCCGGTTCATTCGCGACCTTGAGAGGGTACGCTACGCTTTCCTTATCCACCCCCGCCGGTTCGGCAAGACCTGCTGGCTGTCGGTGCTGGACAACTACTACGACCGTAACAAGGCGGACAGGTTCGAGACCCTGTTCGGCGGCACCGATATCGGCCGCAACCCGACGCCGAACCGCAATCGCCATATCGTCCTGCGGTTCAACTTCTCAGCGTTCAAAAGCAAGCTCGAAACGCTGAGGAACGCTTTGAGGAACACTGTACCGATAGGCTCGACGAAACCATGCTCGATCATCCGGACACGTTCAGCGAGGATGCGAGACAGTATATTCTCGGTCTGTCGATGATCCAGGGCAAACTCAACCGACTGTTTATCGTTGCCCGGCGCCAGAAGGTTCCATATCTATGTGCTGATCGACGAGTACGACAACGTTGCCAACACCGTATTGACGCAGCATGGCGAGCAGGCGTACCAGTCCTTCACCTATGACGAGGGCTTCTACCGCAGTTTCTTCGCCACCCTGAAGGCCAGCACCGAGGCGGGCGGCATCGAGCGACTGTTCGGTCACCGGGGTCTCGCCGATCACCATGGACGACGCAACCAGCGGCTTCGACATCGGTGCCAGCATCAGCCTGCGTCCGGGCTTCAACGAGATACTCGGCTTCACCGAAGCCGAAGTGCGCGGCTTGCTGGAGACATACCGGGATCACGGTGCATTCGACCGGGACATCGATACCACCCTCGATCTCATGCGCGAATGGTATGACGGCTACCGCGCTTTGCCCGGCAAGCCGGGACGCGCGTCTACAACACCATCATGGTGTTGTACTTTCTGAGTGAAGCCATCCCGAACAAACCGGAGCCGGACGAACTGATCGACCACAACGCACGCATCGATTACGGCAAGCTTCGGCATCTCCTCGTGGTGAACCGGCAGGCCGACCTTAACGGCAATTTCGACATGCTGCACGACGTCATCGCCGATGGTGGGGCGAAGACCCGGATCAACATCAGCTTTCCTCTCGAAAGATTGACCGACCGGAAGAACTTCCTGCTCCCTGCCGTATTATTTCGGGCTGTTGAGCATCCGCGGTGCCGATGACGATCTGACCGAGCTCGGCATTCCCAACGAGACGATCCGGCACCTGATGTACGGCTTTCTGCGTGATGTCTGGCAGGATGCCGATATGTTTTCCATCGAACACCACATGTTCATCTCGCTCGTAGGCGACATGGCCCGTCACGGCGACTGGCGGCCGGCCGTGGATTATCTGTCGGAGGCACTCGCCCGGCAGACCGGGATCCGTGACTTCATGTCCGGCGAGAAGGTCGTGCAGGCGTTTTCATGGCGTATTTTGGTCTGTCGGAACGCTTTCTGGTTCATTCCGGGGCCGAGTTGAACAAGGGCTACGAGGATCTGTATCTGGAACCGCACACGGTCCGCTATCCGAGGACCGTGTGCGGATACGTGATCGAGTTGAAATATCTGAACCGCTTATGCACATGGTTCCGGTCGCGAGAGTTTGCCACCAGATGTTGAGGTTGAGGTTAGGGCGGAGGAGCGGGTAGAATGCCCCGATATGTTCCTGCCGACGGAGCCCCCACATGAAACAGGTTCCCGACAGCCTCCTCGCCGTCCAGCACATGTTTCCGGACGATGACGCCTGCGCCGCCTGGCTGATCGAAATGCGCTGGCCGGACGGCTTCGTCTGTCCCACGTGCGGCCATGAAAAGGGATGGGCGCTGCGCAGAAAAGCACACACCTTCGCGTGCACCGGCTGCCGCCGGCAGACCTCGGTGACGGTCGGGACGATCCTGCACGCCAGCAAGCTGCCGCTCACCGTCTGGTTCTGGGCCGCCGACCTGATGGCGACCCACTCCAACGGCATCTCTGCCCTGCAGCTCCAGAAACAGCTCGCTATCGGCTCTTACCGCAGCGCCTGGCTGCTCGCCCACAAGCTGCGCGCCAGCATGGTCGAGCCCGAGCGCAACCCGTTGTCGGGCCTGGTGGACATCGACGAGGCTAGCCGTCCATTCCGGACCAAAGACGATCCTCCCACCGGAGGGCAAGGACGCAGCCACGACAGCAAGATGTTCATCGTCGGCGCCATCGAACTCGGGGACGGAAACATCCCGGGCCGCCTGAGGTTAGCCGAAATCTCCTCCTACGGCGCCGCCGACCTCGGACACTTCGTCGAAACCGCCGTCGATCCCGACGCCATCGCAAAAACCGACGGCTGGTCCGGCTACGCTGCGGTCTCCGCCGATCGCCACAATGTCCATGTCGTCGGGAAGACCGCCGCTCACCTCGTCCTGCCGTGGATCCACCAAGTCTTCTCCAACCTCAAAGGATGGGCGCGAGGCGTCGACCACGGGCTGCGCCGCAAGCATCTGCAAGCCTATCTCGATGAGGTCTTCTTTCGCTTCAACCGCCGCAAAACCCGCCACGATGCTTTCCACTCGCTCTTCCGCCTCGCCACCAATGCACAACCCCTTACCTACAGCATGTTGATCGAACCGGAACCATCTGCATAAGCGGTATATCTGAAACGAAGCGAGACCGGGGACCAGGCCGGACCGGTGGCGCCGGCGCTGGCAGAGGCGCAACGGCAACTGCGGAGGTATCCGGGCGACGCGACCCTGCGGCGGCGCCACCCGGCGATCCAGCATATCGGCTGGCGGTGGTGTTCCGGGGCTGGGAGATGGCCCGGCCTGCGAGGCGGTCACCGCGGTGAGTTGACCACCGGCGAGAGGAATCGGGATCACAGCCGCCCGCCGCCCCACAACCCGAATCTCGCACCGCTCCAAACCCTTTTCCGTGGCTCAAGCGCGCCGCCCTCACCAACCGAATGTTCACAATCGTCGAGGACATGCGGGAGGCAATCCGGCAAGTCTGCGCACCCGCTTGGTCGGCCACCAGCGGACCAAATCCCTGTTCTCCGCATCATGGACCGTACTCAGCAATGAGGCGGCCTGAAACACCGGACAACAGATCAAGACTTCTCTGGATTGGCTTCACATCCTGCCGATGTCGATCATCAGCCCTTGACGAGCCGGATCGTGGCGGTCACTCTGACGACGGTCAAACGTCACCCGGAAATGCAGGATGCACGATTTTCTCGATTCCACAGACATCATCAATGACGGATCGGCATTGCGTGATCGTCTCGTCCATGACGGCTATCTTTTCCTTCGCGGATTGCTGCCACTCAGCGCCATCACGCTGACGCGTCAACGCCTGCTGGAAAAAGCCTCCGCTGACGGCTGGCTGGATACCACGCGCCCGATCAGCGACGGCATTGCCGACCGCGCGGCTGCCTGCAAGGATCCCGAAGACTGCTACATGGCGGCGTTCCGGCCGCTTTGGCGTGACGAGACCTTACATCGATTACGAACCCACCCGAATGTCATGTCGCTTTTCGAGCGCATATTTGGAGAGCCCGTCCTCGTGCATCCGATGTTCGTGCAGCGCAACATCTTCCCGCAGAGTGAGGTCTTCGATTTCACCACCGGAATCCATCAGGACAAGGTCCATATCGGCGGAGCGACCAATCATGCGTTATGGGTGCCGATCGGCGATTGTCCGCGCGAAAAGGGCCCGCTCGCCGTTGCGGCCGGGTCCCACAAAGCCGGCGTACTCGATACCCGGGTTGGATCCGGCGCTGGCGGCATGGACATTGCAGTCGAGATTCCGGGAACCTGGGTAACCGGTTCCTTCAAGGCCGGCGACGCCCTGGTCTTCGCCGATACGACGGTGCATCGGGCACTGCCAAACCGGACTGACGCCCTGCGGCAATCTTTCGACGCCCGCTACCAACCCTTGAGTCAGCCGATCGCCGAGCCCAACATGAAACCGTATGCAGGCTGCGGAACCTGGGATGAGGTGTATGCCGGTTGGACATCGACTGACGACCAATACTATTGGCGTTCTCTCGAACCGAAGGTGATTCCTTTCGACGACAGCTATTACCAGCGCCGCGACCGCATGGCCTTCGACATGGCCGAACACGGCGACCTTAACGCCCGTGATGCCCTTCTGCGCATCATCCAGCGGGATTCAGATCCTGGAAAACGGGCGCGTGCGGAGGGTCTCGTTCAGGCTCTGGACAATCAGACCGCCGCTGCCTAAACAGTCGCCTGTCGCATCTGTTTTTCCGTACCCGAACTATGTTCCGCAAGCAATCTGATCAATGCGCGAAGATCACAGGTGTTCTGGGGTGATCAAGTATCGCCCGGGTCGCGCCGCCAAAGATCATCTGGGTCAAGCGACTCTGGGTGTAGGCGCCCTTGACCAGCAGATTGACCCCGGCCGCCTCGGCGACATCCATCGAACGGTCGCCCGGATTGCCGCCGGCAGCTCCGATCCTGACTTCCGCATCGATACCGCGAGCGACAAGATAGCGCTGCAGGTCTGCGGCGTCAGGCCCGGCATGAACCCATCCCTCGATGGCGATAACATAGACCTTGTCCGCCCGTTCGAGCAGGGGAATGCTCATCGCCACGGTTCGCGCAGTCTCAGTGGAATGGTTCCAGGCAATTCCGACGGTATCGCCAAACCCGCCTTCCCAGCTTTCCGGAACCAGGATCACCGGTCGCCCGCCCTCAAACAGCGCCATCTCGAACAGGGTTTGCCAGTGCGGATTATCGGGGGATCTCGCAATCAGCGATACATCGTGAATCCGGCAGACCTCGCCGACCTGACGCCAATTGGAAAGACCTGTCATATCGATGGTCAGACGTTCGGCCGACACCGCCGGATCACAGCTTTCCGCCCGTTCCTTGATGCGTTGCGCCGCATTCGCCTTCTGGGCCTCGATTTCTTCATCAAGACCATCATATGACACGACACCGCCACTCATGGGATCGACAATGACAGGATCCGGGAGACGCGGGTAAAACATCGCGGTCACATGACCGTTGTGGCGCTCCGCCAAACCTGCAGCCGGACCGACCGGCGCATCGCCGGCCGAGTCGGCTCCGAATGGAACAAGTAGCTGTTTCATGGTGACCTCTCGTATTCCATGAAGATCCTCGCAAACACCGGTCGCGCGCGCGGGCAAGCTTTCCAAGATGACGAATCGTGACGATGCCTGTCATCTATTCATCTGCCACCTCGAGGCCTCAATTCATCATGGCCTGACAGACATCTAACACATTTCGTCGAATGGGGCACCATCGGCACCCGCCATCCGGTCAGAAAGCGAACTTGCCTGTGCTCAACGATGACCGTCACAACGCCCAGCGTGTCCGATGCTTCATTCAAATACGACCCGAACCATCCCGAGACCTTCGATCGCATAACTGGCGGAGTCGCCTTTCTCCGGAAACTTCGTGGCGAGCGTCGATCCGCTCATCACAATATCACCCGCCCGCAACCCGCGTCCTTGCCCCGCAAGCAAATTCGCCAGCCAGGCAAGCGAATTGAGCGGATTTCCCATCACCGCGCCGGTGATCACCGTCTCGTCCTGGCCATTGTAGGACAGTATCGCGGGGACCGAAGAAAGATCCATCTCTGCCCATGCGCCACTGAATGCTCCAAGGACGACTCCGCCGTTCCATGCATTGTCGGCAACAAGGCTGGCGGGGTCCAGATTTCCGTAGTCCGCATTGCGATCCTCGATCAGTTCAAAGGCTGCCGCCGCCGCATCGACATGATCACGGATCGACCTGCTATCATGAGTCGTCTCACCGGGCACATCGCGCCCGATACGGAAGGCAAGTTCGAATTCCAGACCGACCCGCAGAAAATCTGACGCCTGGTAGCGGGCTGGATCTTCCCTGATCACATCGCTCAGAATCACGCCTGCACAGGGCTGGTCAACGCCGACTAGGTCTCGAATGGCCTGCGACGTGAGTGCAACCTTGTAACCGCAAACAGCAGTGCGCCGAGTCTTTTCCCATAATCGCACCAAGGCTTTCTGAACGTCGTAGGCCTCATCGATTGAAGCCGGCGCCATGAGACCGGTCAGATTTTCGAATTTGTGGCGCATCTGATGAGTGTCATGCATGTGACGCGCGATGCGGTTAATTCTGTCGGTATCTGCCATACTCTTCCCGTCCTGTCATTTCCGGCGCATCGCATAGAGCGGGATCAGCTTGCCATTGCAAAGATCCAGGACAGAACTGCCCTTTCGTGGATCACCGCCGTCCGGCGCGAACCGGGACACTACCATCATTCGGCCTGCTGCCGATGGCGTTTTTCCCAAGTCTCCATCGCATCGTCATGGGCCTGGCGTGCCCGTTCATAAGCGTCCATGGCCAAGTCGTAATCCCTGATCGCCAGATCCAGCCGGCTCCAGACCCATCGTTCGACACCCAGACGAGCGGCATAAAGCAGGCCAAGGGCCGCTACGGCGACTGCAATCCCCCACCAACCGAATTTCCAGATCGCCAGCACCGTGATCACGACGATGCCGACCGTCGGCAGTTCCTCCGCCAGCAGCATCCGCCTGAAAGTCAGACGTTTCAGATCACCGTCCCGCAATCCGAAATCCGCAAGTTGCGGTACCGATGGCGCAACCGGCCGGCTGTCATCGCCGTTTTTCGTAATCGTCATCGCCGGAGGGTCTGCGCTTGCGGCCGTATCGGGTCACGGGATCGTCGGCAACGTCCTGTTGGCATGATCGTCGTTGACCGCTGAAAGCGGCTCATTCGGTCACCCTGTTACGCGAAACCACATGTTTCTCCAAAACATCCCAGTCGGCCTCGAATCCGAGCCCCGCCGTTTCCGGAAGTTCGAAGGTCGCGATGTTCGGATCAAACAAGGCGTGTGGCGGCTCGGCGAAGGTAATGAAAGCCGTCTCGACCAGGGTCGGCTCCGGACGCGATGCGGCAAGATGGGCGGTGGCATTATAGCCAGGCCCCCAATAGAAACAGTGCGGCACTACCCGTACGGATCGGGCCTCGGCCAGGGCAAAGACCCGGCGCATGGCAGAGATACCGCCGCATTTGGTGACACTTGGTTGCACGATATCGACCGCACCGGCATTGAAAGCCGCGTTGAAGTCGCGCAATGTCGCCATATTCTCGCCGGCGGCAACCGGCACGCCGACTGCCCGGACCCTGGCAATACCATCGTAGTCTTCCGGCGGCCACACCGGCTCCTCCAGCCAATGGAAGTCGTCGTCCCGGATTTCCCGGGCAACCCGGCAAGCCTCGTCGACTGTCCAGGGACAGTTCACGTCGAGGCAGATGTCGTCTTCCGAGTCGACCGCCGCCCGGGCCGCGCGAAACGCCGGAATCGTGTTTTCGTGCAGTTTGATCGTCGTGAAGCCATTCTGCCGCGCCCGATCCACATTCGCCGCAACCGCATCGATATCTCCGCCATAGCGCATCAGGCTGGCATAACGGCGCAATTCGCCACCACCTCCGAGCATCCGGAACAATGGCATGCCCGCACGTTTACCGGCAAGATCCCATAGCGCGATATCGATTGCGGATATCCCGTAAATCACCGGACCGGACCGACCAAACCCGTGCAGCGGACGTTCAAGATCATCAAAGCGTTTCGCGATTTCGCGGGCGTCCTTACCGATCATCTGCGGGGCGATCACGGCGTTGAGGGCTGTTTCGGTAGCCGGTATCACATTATGACCGAACGCCTCCCCCCAACCCTCGAGACCATCGGCGGTTTCGACGCGGACCATCAGGCATTCCATTCGGAGCCAGGCGCCCATCGCAGGCCGGATACCGACACGCGGGCCACCGGTCTCGAACGGCAACGACACGCGAATAGTCTCGATCATGGTGATCACGGCCACGGGGCACCTCCATGCGAGCGAGGCAAGGACGGGCGATCATGCCTCACCAGCGAAACCGGCAACGCTCATGCATCCTGGCGACCCCGACAGGACTCGAACCTGTGACCTACAGATTAGGAATCTGTCGCTCTATCCAACTGAGCTACGGGGCCGTGACATGGTTACCTGCTATCCGCACAATATCGCGGGTCCTGGTCCTTGTCCAAACCCATTCCCATCCGCAATCAGGGATACGCTCAAAGCGCAGCGCTCGGCCGCGCGCTCACCGCTGCATGCCAGCGTCGCGCATTGCCGGCCTCTTCCGGCAGCCCCATCTTCAGCCAACCGGCAAAATCAACCACCACCAGCAAATCGATATCCGCGACCGAGAAATGCTCACCGGCAACAAAGGCGTTGTCGCCGATCATCGCGTCAACACCGGCAAGAAACCGTTCGGCCCGTGCCTTCCCGCGTTCGGCAAGCTCCGGAATCTGCACATAGTTGACCGGACCGGTGATCGCCCGATCCTTCATGCGCGGGGATGAATTGCGAAGCGCTTCCGCAATCGCGGCCATACCTTCTGTTTCGATCCGCCACTGCCGATCGGCGACGCGGCCCTTTTGAGCTGGCGTCCGTCCCGTCAGACAGGGATCAGGATGAGCCGCCTCTATATAGTTTCGGATTCCCGCGGTACTGGTCAAGGTCGTTCCGTCATCAAGCACGAGAACCGGGACTGTGCAACTCGGATTGATAGCCCGGAACCATGGCTCCATCTGTTCAACGGTGCCCAGATTCACCTCAACAGTCTCGATATCGAGGCCCTTTTCGGCGATAAATATTCTCGCTCGGCGGGGTGACGGGGCAGTTTTGCAGTCATAGAATTTCATTGCGAACATCCTTGAGGTTGGACTGATTTCGTGAGCTAGTGTCCTGTACGCAAAGTTCGTATTGTTAAGGGGGTGGTGTCGATTCGGGGGGCATGGTGATGCGACTTTCGGTGGAGATCAAGCTGAGCGCGGACGAGCGCAACGAGCTTGAGCGGCTGGCGCGCGGGCGCAAAGTCTGGCGAGGCCTGTCCGATCGGGCGCACATCGTGCTGCTGGCGGCCGAAGGGCTTACCAATGTGCAGATTGGGAGCGTGCTGGGCGTGACCAGCCAGACCGCCAGGAAGTGGCGCAATCGCTTCGCAGAGCATCGTCTTGACGGGCTTGACGACGAGCCGCGCTCCGGCCGTCCCCGGCGCATCGATGACGACGCCGTGGCCGAGGTGGTGCGCAAGACGCTTGAGGAGAAGCCTCGTGACGCGACCCAATGGAGCACGCGCTCGATGGCGCAGGCGACGGGGTATGCGCCGTCGACGGTCAACCGCATCTGGCGAGCCTTTTCCCTTCAGCCGCACAGGAGCGAGACCTTCAAGCTCTCGGCAGACCCCTACTTCGTGGACAAGACGCGCGACATCGTGGGGCTCTACGTGGACCCGCCGCAGCATGCCATGGTCCTCTGCGTGGACGAGAAATCGCAGGTTCAGGCCCTCGATCGCACCCAGCCGCTGCTGCCGCTGCGCCCGGGGCAGGTCGAGCGGCGCACTCACGATTACAAGCGCAACGGCACGACCTCGCTCTTCGCAGCCCTTGACGTCGCCACAGGCAAGGTCATCGGACAGTGCTATCGGCGCCACCGCAGCGTGGAGTTCCGCAAGTTCCTGGATCACGTCGAGGCCAACGTGCCGCCCGACCTCGAGATCCACATCGTCATGGACAACTACTCGACCCACAAGACGAAGACGATCCGCGACTGGTTCGCCCGGCGACCGCGCTGGCATGTTCACGTCACCCCGACCTCTGCCTCGTGGCTCAACCAAGTCGAGCGCTTCTTCGCCGATCTGACAGAGAAGCAGATCCGGCGCGGGGTTCACCGATCGACCGTCGAGCTGGAGCAGGCGATCACCGGGTACATCGACACCGTCAACGAGGACCCCAAGCCCTTCCGCTGGCACAAGACAGCCGATGAAATCCTGGCGTCCATCAAGCGCTTCTGCCTCAGGACCCTCGAAACCGCTGCAGCCGCAACATCATAACGGTACGAACTTTGGAATCAGGACACTAGAGGACATTGGTCAGCAATTGAAGAGCACACTGGCTTGCACCCTACCGGCATTCGACATCATGAGCCCGCCAACGGTCTCAGCCAGTATCGAGCGTTCCACTCATCAGCCTGCGATCAGAAGATCCGTAGACATTGGAGCCGGCCGCACTCAGACGGGCGGCCTCCATGATACAGCCTCTGGCACGTTATATCGATTGCCCTGGATCAAGGCCTGCGGCCCGATCGTCTGACAACGATCATTCCCATTCAATGGTCCCAGGCGGTTTTGACGTGATATCATAAGTAACCCGATTGATGCCACGAACTTCATTGATAATTCTGGTTGCGGTTCGTCCCAGAAAATCATGACTGAACAGAAAATAGTCCGCAGTCATGCCATCCACGGACGTTACTGCGCGCAACACGCAAACATGGTCGTAGGTGCGTGCATCCCCCATCACACCGACCGCCCGTACCGGTAGCAGTACCGCGAACGCCTGCCAGATCTCGTCATATAATCCGGCCTTCCGGATCTCGTCGAGATAGATTGCGTCAGCAGCGCGAAGAATATCCCGCTTTTCGGCCGTAACCTCGCCGGGAATCCGAATTGCAAGGCCGGGCCCAGGGAACGGATGACGTCCGATCAGGTCTGCCGACAACCCAAGTTCCTCACCGAGAACACGGACCTCATCCTTGAACAGTTCTCTCAAGGGCTCAAGCAATTGCAGTTTCATGCGCGCTGGCAAACCGCCAACATTGTGATGCGACTTGATGGTGACACTCGGTCCCCCCGTGAACGAAACGCTTTCGATGACATCGGGATACAGTGTGCCCTGAGCGAGAAAACGAGCCCCTTCGATGGTCTCGGCCTGCTCTTCAAAAACGTCGATAAACAGCCCGCCGATAATCTTGCGTTTCTGTTCCGGATCAGTGACCCCGTCGAGCGCCGAAAGGAACAAATCGCTGGCGTCCCGGTGAATCAGAGGAATGTTGTAATGACCGCGGAACAGGCTGACGACCGCGTCCGCTTCCCCCTGACGCAAAAGACCATGGTCAACAAAAACACATGTCAACTGGTCGCCGATCGCTTCATGGATCAGCACCGCCGCGACCGAAGAATCGACACCGCCGGAGAGGCCGCAGATAACTCGGCTGTCGCCGACCCGTTTGCGAATCCGAGCCACGGCATCAGACCGATAGGCGGCCATCGTCCAGTTCCCGGCACATCCGACGACCCCGTGAACAAAGCCGGACAAAAGTGAGGAACCGTTGATCGTGTGTACGACCTCGGGATGAAACATGGTGCCGTAATAGCGTCGACTGTCGTCAGCGATGATGGCGAAGGGGGCACCTTCGCTTCGGCCGACAGCGCGAAACCCGGGTGGCAACTCGATAACCCGGTCGCCATGACTCATCCAGACCTCTTCACGCGTTCCTGCCACCCAGTGACCGGCGAACAACGCACAGGCATCAACGATTTCAACTATTGCCCGGCCGAACTCGCGCTGGTCAGACCGCTCGACCCGGCCGCCGAGCTGCGCACACATCGCCTGCTGGCCATAACAGATGCCTAATACCGGCAGGGCCGACTCGAAGACATAGTCGGGGACCCTCGGGGTATTGCACTCCAGGACCGATGCCGGGCCGCCAGACAGGATGATGCCCTTTGCTCCGAAAGTTCTGAGGCGGTCGCTATCGACGTTGAACGGAAGAATTTTGCAATAGACCCCGCTTTCCCGGACCCGGCGCGCAATGAGCTGGGTTACCTGGCTACCGAAATCCAGGATCAGGATGCGGTCGGTCATGACGTCTCGAGCGGGAGGAAGGCAGCATCACCGCATGATGAAGAACGAGCCGCCCGATGACAAGGCCGGCATCCAGCCACCGCCCCACGCGGACCGGCAACAACATCCGGATACTGCCGTTGAACAGATACCCTCAGGGACGCGGTAGTTCGACCGCGTAATCTGCGACCGTACCGGCCTCCTCGATCAGGCCCTGGACAACAAGAAACGAAGCGAATCGTTCATAGCGTCCGTAATCCAGGGCACCGGGCCGAAGCGCAAAACGCGGCAAGGTATTGCGGAAGGCGCGACGATTGAGTTCGTCGTCGAGACCTTCCCTGTAGTCCTTGAACATTTCCCATGCTTCGTCGGGGTGATTGACCGTGAACTGCGCCGCCGCTTCCAGAGCCCCGACTAACGCGGCAAGCGCTGGCCGGGCCAGTTGGTCATGATTGGCAACGACGATCAGCTCGTCATACCCAGGCACTCCTTCCTCTTCGACATAGAAGGCGCGGCCTAGCCGATTTTCAATGTCCATCTGATTGAGTTCGAAATTGCGGTAGGCGCCGATTACCGCGTCGACCTGCCCGGAAAACAGGGACGGACTGAGAGAGAAATTCACATTGACGAGCTCGATATCACTGGTATCGAGGCCATGCCGCGCCAGCATTGCCGACAACAGGGCATCCTCGAAGCCGCCGACGGAAAACCCTACCTTGCGGCCCTTCAGGTCTGCAATCGAACGGATCGGTCCATCTTTCAGTACCACGAGGGTATTGAGCTGGGTGGCGAGCAGCGTGCCAACCCGGGTCAGCGACAACCCCTGGGCATTCTGCAGGTGGAGTTGCGGCTGGTAGGAAATCGCGATGTCGGCCTGTCCTGCGGCAACCAGTTTCGGGGGGTCGTTCGGGTCGGCGGGTTCGATCATTTCGATATCCAGGCCAGCTTTCTCGAACAGACCGCGTTGTTCCGCGACCACAAGTGTCGCGTGGTCGGGATTGAGAAACCAGTCGAGCATGACGGTCAGCCTGGTCTTGGCTAATGCGGTTGTCGTGACCACGCAAAGCGCCAGCAGGCAACGACCGGAAAGAAACGAAGGTTCATCAAACAGCGATGCTCCGTGCATTAATAGCGCTGCGTCGTGCGAGGTCGCGGAAGCATGATCAGTCAGCTGCCTTGGTCCACTCCCTGCGCCGGCATTGCCCGGATCAGGTTCGAACGGTCATTCTGGCGCGAGGCCATAATTTCTCAGCCATCGAGTCGGCTCCCCCAAGAACCGCAAATCTGTGGCAGTGGCAGCGTTGCGTCAAGGTGCCCTATACAGTTCCCAAAGTGAACCCACGCTAGTGAATTGATTTCAACATTTGGACTCCTCTTTTTCTTGCGGCGATGATGGTATCGGGATCGGCGGTCCAGACGAAGGGCTTGGCTTCGGTGGTGTTGTGTTCGTCGATGACGCGGCGGATGGCGTCCTGGAGTTCGCATACGGAGCGGAAGACGCCGTATTTGAGACGGCGTCGTGTCAGCTTGGCGAAGACGCCTTCGAGCGCGTTCAGCCACGCGCTTGAGGTGGGGGTGACGTGGAAGGTCCAGCGCGGATGGCGTGCGAGCCAGACCTGGACGTCCTTGTGCTTGTGAGTGGCGTCGGTGTCGAGGATGGCATGGACCGGGACGCTGGCGGGTATCGTGTGCGCGATGCGGTTGAGGAATCTCAGGAACTCCTGGTGGCGATGCCGACTGGCGTGCTGGCCGATGACCGTGCCGTCGAGCACGGTCAGGGCGGCAAACAGCGTCGTCGTGCCGTTGCGCCTGGAATCATGTGTCATGGTAGCGCCGCGGCCTTTCTTCAGCGGCAGGCCGGGCTGTGTGCGGTCGCGGGCCTGACTGTGCGACCTGTCATCGATCGACAGCACGACCGCGTGAGCCGGCGGCGCAACGGAGAGGCCGACGATGTCGGTCAGCGTCTCGAGGCAGGCGGGATCGTTCGAAAGCGTGAACGGCCGCCAGCGGTGCGGCATCAGGCCATGCGCCTGCCAGACCGCCCAGACCCTCGAAGCGGCACCCCCACGGCCTTCGCCATCGCCCGCAGCGTCCAGTGGGTCGCCGCGTGAGGCGGCGAGGTGTGGGTCAACCCGACGATCTTCGCCACCGACTCAGGAGCCGGAGGCGTCTTGCCCGGCGGGCGCGTCTTGTCCCGCAGAAGTCCGTCCACACCGTCCTCCTATAGAAGCGGTCCTGCCAGCGCCAGACACTGTTCTTCGCCTTGCCGGTCTCTCTCATGATGGCCATCCTGCCGAGCCCGTCGTCGCTCAGAAGAACGATGCGCGCCCGCCAGACGTGCTTCTGCGGGCTCTTCGGGTCTGGGACAACCGTTTCAAAACGATGCCGGTCGCCCGAAGTGAGTGTGAATGAAACACCAGGGCGCATCTTGTAGACCTCCGTGATCGACAAATCAGAAGAATATAATAACGGCTATATTTGTAATGATCAATCCACTAGTTGCCATCTTTGGGGGCTACCAGAACCACAAATCCGATCCCGAGCCGGGTCATCAGATCATGTGGCAGGGATATGAATGTCTGTCGATCGCCTCCCTCGTCTACCAAGTCGTGGAGGACAATATCGTGTCACCGGAACTTGTTCAGTGGTAGATATGGGCACAGGGTAGAGCCAAGCCGGTCTAGCACCGACACCGTGGGCCAGCAGTGATGTCGAGTGTGATGCCGGCATCAGCAAGGCGGGACCGACCCGGCTGCGCGCCCATCGGATCAAGAGGGCCTGGCGCTGGATCCGCTTCCAACCGGACAGCACCCTGATCCAAAGGTTCGTAGCTTAGTGTCTGAATCATAATGATATCAATTAGTGACAGTGACTTGCATGCGTCCGAGGCGGCGCATGAGAACACGGCTCAGAGCCAGCAGGAGCCAAGCGAGGGAACTGGTGATGAATCGCTCGCAGTCTTTGGAGAGGCGCCGGCAGCGGCGCAGCCATCCGAAGATACGTTCGGCCACCCAGCGCTGGGACATGACGACGACCCCCCTTGGCGTCCTTGGGTTTGCCGATGACCTCCACAGTGATCGGGCTGTTCGCTTTACCTGAGCGCGCTTGCCAGCTTGTCGCCGCCATAGGCGCCGTCGGCAAACACGGTCTGCACCGTGTTCTGACCGGCCTGCAACGCCAGCAACATAGAGACGCGCGCCATCCCGGTCCTGGATATGCGCCGAATGGGCCTAGGCGACAAGCAGCTTGCCGTCGACGGCATCGTCGCCGCATCCATCGCGGCCATCATCGACCGTCGGCACGCTCTGACTGTCGATGATGGCCGCGCTCGGGTTCGCACTGCACCCCGACCGGAGCCGCTCGAGCGTCGTAAAGCGGGCGCAAACCTGCTCCAGGACCCCCGACCGGGACCACGCGTAGAAATAGGTCTGAACTCTCGTAAACGCCGGACAATCCTTCGGTAATGCCCGCCAACTGCACCCTGTCCAGAGCATGTAGACGATCGCGTTCACCACGTCGCGCAGATCCACCTGACGGGGACGACCAAGCCGGCACGACGGTGGAAGAAGCGATTCCAGCAAGGCCCACCCGGCATCGCTCAGATCGCTTTCGTAACGCTCCGTCTTACGGCTATACTGCTTCCGGGTGGTCTCGTTCCAGGGCATGATGTGCCCCCATGGTGTGAGTGTTCACCCACGAAGATATACCATGCGAGACCACCCAACCAGTTTTAGGCCAAGCTCTTATACCCGGAACGGCGCGAAGCGGTCCCGCCGACGGACCATCGTCGCAATCGCCCGCAAACTGCTGATTGCATTATGGCGCGACAACACGTCCGGCCTCGTCCCGAACGGCACGCGGATGAGCCGAGCCGGGGTGTCGAGATCCAACCATGGCCGGACGCGGCGGTGGCTGGATCGGGGTGGATGCGCGCTCGGGTCTGTCACACAGCCTGGAGACGCCGCCGACGAACACATCGGATGTGGCCACTGCGCACGCGCTGTTGCACGGGCGCGCGGAGCGGTTTGGGGCGACGCGGGCTACCAGGGGGTGGGCAAGCGCGAGGGGAACCGGGACACGGATGTGGACTGGCCGGTGGCGATGAAGGCCGGCAAGCGCCGGGAGCGGCGGCGGAGACGCGCACGGCGTCGGTGCGGGCGAAGGGGGAGCATCCGTTCTTGTATGTGAAGCGCCACTTCGGCTACGCCAAGGTGCGCGACCGGGGGCTGGCGAAGACCACGCAGCGTATCGCCGTGCAGCTCGGGCTCACCAATCTGCTCATCGCCGGGCGTACCGCCACCGCCTGACGTGGGGCCGATCCGTCCGGCGCCGCGCGCCGTGGCGGCGGCAAGCGGGTCGCTCGGTGGCAGACCGCGCCTTGAAGCGCCCTTGCTTCCGTGTCAACCAACCACAGACCGCTCTCGGACAGCTTCCGGCATTCACCAACGGACGCGATGAACCTTGTCCTCCGCCAATATTGAGTTTGTTCAAACCTTACCTTAGCATCCTGCTGTGATCCTGCTGTATAGGTTTGGAATGGTCTCGCGCCCTGTTCATAAAATGGTCGGACGATTTTCGGATGCTTTTGCGGTCCCAGCCTCTCCGGTGTATCCGAGATACCAGCGCAGCAGTCGCAGCTCGCGGCGCAGGCCTCAATGTCGGAAGGTGAGAACCGCCGCCAGCGGCGAGTCAAGCACGGCGTCGAGGCTTTCAATACACAGCTGAGCCTTCCGTCGGGTCTGGAGAGCCCGATTGTCCACAGGGCTCTCCCCCGGCTGTAACGAACCGCTGGTGTCGCCGCCGCATCAAGCGCTGTTCTCCTTGCAATAGGTCGCAACTTCGAGATGCGTCGCGAACCACACGCCCTCATGACCGCGCATGTAGCGAATCAGTTCGTCCAGAATCGCGAGGCGGGACCGATGACCGATGATGTGAGGATGCATGGTCAACAGGAACAGGCCGTCCTCCTTGTAGGTTTCATCGAATTCCGACTTGAAGATCTCAAACACCGATGACGGCGACGTGTAGGGCCGCAGCGCCGACATCCGATCCATGTTGAAATAAACCGCATCGTCACGGATCCATTCCACCGGCAGCTCGACCATGCCGGTCGGCTCGCCATCGGCAACGATTTCGTACGGATCGTCATCGGCCATCAGAGACGAATCGTAAACCAGACCCATCTCCCTGCTGATCGTCAGAGTTTCCGGACTGAAATCCCATGACGGCGTGCGAACCCCGGCCGGACGAACCCCGGTGATCTTTTCCAGGACATCCGCCGCGCGCATCTGAAGATCGCGCTCGTTCGCCGCAGGCAACGTGCTGTTGAATTCGTGAATCCAGCCATGGATCCCGACTTCATGACCCTGGTCGACAACGGCACGTTGTTCGTCGGGATGCAACATCGCGCTCACGGCCGGGACGAAGAAACTCCCCTTGATGCCGTAACGGTCCAGAAGCCGCAAAATACGCGGCACCCCGATCCGTGAACCATACTCACCTTGCGACAGCTTGCCGGGCGAAACATCGCCGTGGCGCAACGTCGTGGTTTCGTGATCGGAGTCGAAGGACAATGCGACGCAAACCTTGGCCCCATCCTTCCACTCGGCCGGTTTCAGCGACCGGCCGGCGCGAACCCGCTCGACGATCCCCCGCCACTTTTCTTCGTTCCACTGCCAGGGCAAGTCGTCCTGCGATGTCTCCGTCTGATCGTCTGCCATTTCGCTCTCCTGATTGTTCCGTCAAACTCGTCAAAAGAGTACCCGGTTTTGCCGGGCCGTGCATGGGTTCATTGCACAGCCCTGCATCGTTCGGCAGATTGCAGGTCCAGCCATCATACCGGCTCGATTCAGGCCTGCTGATGGATCGGCCGGCACGGCAAACCGCCGATGCCCGTTTACGATATCACGGCGGACTCCGGGCACTCGCAACCACTTGCAATCACGGTCATTCGTGTGAATGCTGACCAAAACGCCCCTCGACCGTCTTGCCGTACCGGAAATTCTCCCGGTATTGCATTGAAGACTTGGACGACAGCTGCATATCATCTGTCGCGGACGGACCGCCCCAAGGCCACAAAGACATCCGACGATCGAGAGACGAAACAAATTGCGCATCCGGCATCATTCGGGCGACCCCACCCCTCCGCATATAGTCTCTGACGATTCCGGACGCTGCGAGGCCCCACGCCCCTACGGCAGACAGCGGAAAACCGGGACCACGAATCCCGCAATCGCAGGCACGGCTTGCTTTCGTGCCCGAAAGTCTTTTTCATTGTGAACCCGTGACGGAATCCGGCTCCGTTTGTCGTGCCGTCTGTGGTGACGTTCGATCTGGAGCCATCATCGATTTGAACTATCCGAACCATTTGAAGAACCGGGAGATCTACGCATGTCTTTTCAATGGAAACCCTTGTGGCGACGCTTCGCGAGCCTCGCAGTGGCGGTACCGCTCGTCCTTGCTATTGCCGCCGGATCCGTGCAGGCGGAAAAGGTTCTGCGGATCGTGCCGCATGCCGACCTGAAGAATCTGGATCCGATCTGGACCACCGCCTACATCACGCGCAACCATGGCTACATGGTTTACGACACATTGTTCGCATCGGACGAAAACCTCATTGTCCACCCGCAAATGGTGGATAACTACACCGTCAGTGACGACGGCATGACCTATTCCTTCACATTGCGCGACGGCCTCAAATGGCATGACGGCGCACCGGTCAAGGCCGAGGATTGCACCGCCTCGATCGCCCGCTGGGGCAAACGCGACGGGATGGGCCAGAAACTGATGGATTTCGTCCAGGAGATGAAAGTCGTCGACGACAAGACGTTTCAACTGATCCTGAAGGAGCCCTACGGGCTGGTCATCGAATCCCTCGGCAAGCTCAGTTCCAATACACCGTTCATGATGCCAAAACGCCTCGCCGACACCGATGCGTTCACTCAGGTGTCGGAAATCGTCGGCTCCGGCCCATTCAAGTTCGCCAAGGACGAATGGGTGCCGGGATCCAAGGTGGTCTATTACAAGAACGAGGACTATGTGCCGCGCAGCGAACCGGCAAGTGCAGCTGCCGGCGGCAAGATCGTCAAGGTCGACCGTGTCGAATGGATCTACATCCCCGATCCGGCAACAGCGCTGAACGCGTTGAAAAACGGCGAAGTCGATCTCTGGGAAACCCCGGCACCGGATATGCTGCCGCTGATGGACGACGATCCGAACATCAAGACCGCAGTGATCGACCCACTCGGCACCCAAGGCTGGCTGCGGCCGAACCATCTTCATCCGCCGTTCGACAACCCGAAAGCCCGTCAGGCCCTGCTTCACGCTGTTAATCAGGAAATCTATCTGCAGGCAATCATTGGCAACCCAGCACTCTACAAGGTCTGCGCCGCCTATTTCATCTGCGGCACGCCGAATGAGTCAAATGTATCGGTAGAAGCACTGCTGAACGAAAATGCCGAGGAAGCCAAAAGGCTGCTCGCCGAGGCTGGCTACAAGGGCGAGAAAATCATTCTGATGCAGCCGACCGACATTCCGGTCCTGAGCGGCGCATCACTGGTGACCGCCCAGATTCTGCGTGATATCGGAATGGATGTCGAAGTGCAGGCGATGGACTGGTCAACCCTGACCTCGCGGCGCGCCGAAAAGAAAGCGCCCGCCGACGGTGGCTGGAACATCTTCCACACCTACGCAACCGGCGCCGATGCCACCTCGCCAGTCGCCAATATCGGCGTGTCCGGCGGCGGTGTCGAAAAGGCGTGGTTCGGCTGGCCGACCGACGCGGAACTCGAAAAATTGCGCGACGATTACGCCCGGGAAGCCGACCCGGCAAAGAAGAAAGCAATCATCGACGCGCTTCAGGAACGCGCTTTCGATGTCGTGCCCTACGTCAATTACGGCCAATGGTTCCAGCCGGTGGCTTGGCGCAGCAACCTGTCCGGGCTGTTGATCTCGCCTGTGCCATTCTTCTGGAATATCGACAAGCAGTAAGACCAGCCAACCGGTCGAACTGTCTGGAGCCGCCGGGGACATGGAGCCCCGGCGGCTCCGGCGGCTGCCCGTATTCTTGCCCGACCTGATCGCTTCAATCGGACTGACAAAATGTATACTTATGTAATCAAACGCGTCATTGCGGTCGTACCGGTAATGCTGGTCGTCGCAATCGTCGTGTTCATGCTGTTGCATCTGACACCTGGCGATCCGGCGGCGATCATTGCCGGCGACTATGCCAGACCCGAAGATATCATTCGCATTCGCCAGCAGCTTGGCCTCGACCAACCCCTGTACATTCAGTTTTTCAGCTGGCTCGGCGCAATCGTTCAGGGCGATCTCGGCATATCGATCTTTTCCAACCTGCCCGTCAGTCACCTGATCCTTCAGCGCCTTGAGCCGACGGTCATGCTTTCCCTGTCGACCATCATCTTCTCGGTGCTGGTCGCCGTCCCGATGGGCGTCTGGGCCGCCTGGCGGTCAGGCACCTGGATCGACCGCTCGGTCATGGTCTTTGCCGTGATCGGATTTTCGGTACCGGTGTTCGTCATCGCCTACATGCTGATGTATGTCTTTTCGTTGAGCCTCGGATGGTTTCCGGTGCAGGGCTACAAACCGATCGCAGATGGATTTCTGCCATTCTTGCGGTCAATCGCACTGCCGACCTTCGCGCTGGGCGTCGTTTATATCGCGCTGATCGCCCGGATCAGCAGAGCCAGCATGCTCGAAGTGCTGAGCGAAGACTATGTCCGCACTGCGCGCGCCAAGGGCTTGACCGAACGGTCTGTACTGATGCGCCACGCCCTGAAGAATGCCTCGATCCCGATCGTGACCATCATCGGAATCGGGATCGCCCTGCTGATTGGCGGCGTCGTGGTAACTGAAAGTGTGTTCAACCTGCCCGGCCTCGGACGCTTGACCGTCGATGCCGTCCTGCATCGCGACTATCCGATCATCCAGGGGGTCATTCTCGTGTTTTCAGCGGCCTATGTCGGCGTCAACCTGTTGATTGATCTGTCTTACACATTCCTTGATCCGCGGATCACGTATTGAGCGGAGACCGCATGATGGTCGATACAACGGAAGCCCTCGCGCGAGACCGCCAGGACAGCCGCTGGATTGCGTTCCGCAAGTATTCCAGGCGCCATCCGATGGTCATTGTCGGCCTCGCCTTGTTGATCATGATGACCCTGATTGCGGTGATCGGGCCGCAATTCACGTCCGATCCGCTGCGCATGAACCCGATCAAGCGCCTGCGTCCGCCAGCTGGCGAGTCTTTCTTCGGCACCGACATGTTCGGGCGTGACGTCTTTGCCCGCGCCGTTGCCGGCGGCCAGATCTCGCTGGTGGTCGGCGTGTCGGTTGCTCTCGTCAGCAGTATATTCGGGCTGGCGATCGGTATTATTGCGGGTTATGTCCGCGCGCTCGACGCGCCCGTCATGCGTATCATGGACGGGCTGATGGCAATCCCCGGTGTCTTGCTGGCCATCGCCCTCATTTCCCTGACCAGCGCCAGCGTCGGCAACGTCATTATCGCGATCTGCATTCCCGAGGTTCCGCGTGTCGTGCGCCTGGTTCGCAGTATCGTGCTTTCGGTCCGTGAACAGCCTTTCATTCATGCGGCGATTTCGATCGGCATGCCGCTGCCTCGCCTGTTGTTCGTGCACATTCTTCCCAACACACTGGCTCCGCTGATCGTGCAGGCGACATATATCTGCGCGTCCGCGATCATTCTGGAAGCGATCCTGTCGTTTCTCGGCGCCGGGACACCGCCTGAAATCCCGAGTTGGGGGAACATCATGGCCGAGGGTCGGACCTATTTTCAGATCTCGCCATGGATCGTCATGTTTCCCGGGCTGTTTCTCGCCATCACGGTTCTCGCGGTCAATGTGCTCGGAGATGGTCTGCGCGACTCACTTGACCCGCGTATCGCGCGGCGCATGCGTTGAGCGGGAATATTTCCGCACCCTTCCATGGCGCAGCGCCCATGGTGATGTGGATTCCGATCCGCGCCGCCATCCGAAGACGACTACGCCATTGGCCGGACCGTGGCACCCGCAAGCGTCATCGATAATGACGAACGGATCGCGAGCCAGGCGCCGAGCACGATCAGCGTGATGAAGAAGATGCGGCGAAACCGCGCTTCCGGCAGGTGCGCCCTGACCTTCTGACCGAGCACCATACCGAGCAACGCCGGCAAAACAGCCAATGCCGAAATCGCCGCAAGATTCGGCGGCAGCGCGCCGCGGCCAGTCAGAGACAGCGCCATCGCCGAGCTTGCGACGATGAATCCGAGGCCCATTGCCTGCACAAGGCCGTCCCGGCCCAGTCGCAACGCCTGGAGATAGAGTATGCCGGGAACCACAAAAGTCCCGGTAAGGCCGGTAGAAAGTCCGGTGACCACGCCCACAGCTGGTGACATCCACAACTCGTGACGGCCCGGTTCGGGGACCTGACGGGTCGCCAGAGACATCACTGAATACAGGACGAGCACCACGCCCAAAACACTCGTCAGAGCCGTTCCGTCGGTCCTGACCAGGATACCACTGGCAAACCAGGTCGCGATGCACAACGGCACAAGCATCCTCCAAAGCCGCCGCAGAAGAACGGCGAGCTGGCCGCCGAACAGGCCCTGCCACAGATTCGTGATCAGAGACGGCACAAGCATCAGGATGATCGCATCTTTCAAACCCAGAACGGCAGCGAGCAAGGCAAGCGAAATCATCGGCATCCCGAATCCGACAATTCCCTTGACCGTACCGGCAAGTAGATAAACAAACATGACCCAGATGAGAAGATCCCAAGTCACGAGCCGCTGTCTCCGGCGACCGGAGGACGCCCTCCCGGGCTCCTTGTCACAGGCTCATGTCGGCAGACAGCTGACGCCGGCATTGACAGTACGGCCGGCACCTTCGGCCGCAAGCGCGCGACATGGTTCGCGCGGACCGATCGAACTGCGGCGCAAGACTGCCGGACATCCGGCAGCGATGATCGGACAATCACCCGAACATGCGGCCGAACCGTCCCCGGCGCTTGGCAATATATTGCTGATGATAGCCTTCAGCGCGCCAGAACATGCCAGCAGGCGTGATCTCGGTGACGATTTCGCGGCGGTGCCGCCCACTTTGCTGTTCCGTCGCCTTCGAGGCCCGGGCAATTTGGGCCTGGTCCTCGTCATAAGTGAAGATTGCCGTACGATACTGGGTACCAATATCCGGTCCCTGGTAGTTGAACTGGGTCGGATCATGGCATGCCCAAAACGTGTCGAGCAGAGTCTCATAGGATACGCGCTCTGCATCGAACTCGACCTCGACCACTTCGGCATGGCCCGTCATTCCGGTGCAGACATCCTCGTAGGTCGGACTGTCCTTGTGGCCGCCGCTGTAACCGACAGCGACATCGACGACCCCGGGGACGCCTCGAAACGTCTCCTCGGGTCCCCAAAAGCACCCTGCCCCGAACATTGCCTTGGCCATCTCAGCCTCCTGCTGGTTCAATTGCGTTTGCAAGAGTGCTATGTTCGAACCGGTTTGTCGAGACCGCTGACAGTCACGCCGAAACACCCCTCGAACGGATGCCCGAACCCTCGGCCCGGCGAGATCGGGCAATACGGCGCAATACGATCATGGCAGCCGAATACCGCCCACCGGAAAGCTTGAGTCCTCATGCATAATCTGACCAGTTTTCTTGCCTATCATGCCCGAATGCGGCCGGATGCGACGGCGCTGGTCTATGGTGATCTGCGGATATCCTGGGACGATCTGCATGATCGTGCCTTGCGCCTTGCCGGCTGGCTTCAAGACCGCAGTATCGCAGCCGACGACATTGTCGCCCTCGTCATGAAAAACTCCGCAGCCTTCGTGGAAGCCGCGTTTGCCGTAAGCCATCTTGGCGCCGTGTTGTTGCCGGTCAACTATCGCCTTGCCGCCGCAGAAATCACGCATATTTACCGCCATTCCGGCGCACGCCTGATCCTGGCGGACGAGGAATTCAGTGACCGTGTCCAGGATCTCGATCCCGTTGTCCTGTTCGGTCCGGTGATGCAGTCGGACAGCCGTCATCTCTCCGGCCTGAATGGCACGAAACCGCCGCCCGTGCCGCGCGGACCAAACGCCATGTATCGGCTGGTCTACACTTCCGGCACCACTGATCGCCCCAAGGGCGTCATGCATTCCTATGGCAATGTCTTCTGGAAATGCGCCGATCAGGTCATGGCACTCGGCCTGAGCACGACCGACCGATTGCTGGTCGCAGGCCCGCTCTATCACGTCGGCGCCAGTGATTTGCCAGGTCTCGGCGTTCTGTGGATGGGTGGAATGTGGCACCTGCTGCGGGACTTCACGCCCGACGCTGCGCTTGCCGCTATCGCAACCAATCGACTGACCGGTCTCTGGTTCGCTCCGGTCATGCTGAATATGTCACTCGCCCATGAAGGCCGGGAAAGGTTCGATCTGTCGTCCGTCCGCTGGGTGATCGGCGGTGGCGAACGCACGCCGGAGTCGAGGATTCACGCCTTCAATACCCTGTTTCCGCGAGCACGTTACATTGATGCTTATGGCCTGACCGAAAGTTGCGGCGGCGATACATTCATGGAACCTGGCCGGGAATTCGAGAAGATCGGTTCGGTCGGCCGTCCGCTCGCGCATGTCAGCGTCGAGATCCGCGACGACGCGGGCCAAACCCTGAGACCGGGCGAGACCGGTGAAATCTGTCTGTTTGGCGCCCGTATCACCAAAGGCTATTGGCGTGACCCGGACCGGACCGCAGCCGCGTTCCATGCGGATGGATGGTTCCGGACCGGCGATATCGGTGTCATGGACACCGAGGGTTTCCTGTATCTTACGGACCGGAAGAAAGACATGATCATCTCCGGCGGCGAGAATATTGCATCGTCGGAAATCGAGCGCGTCCTCTACGAGATACCGGAGATTGCCGAAGCGGCAGTCATCGGGCGCCCCGACGCGACATGGGGCGAACGTCTGGTGGCGGTCGTGGTGGCCCGGCCCGGATACCCCGTCACCAGCGAGGCCGTAATCGCTCATTGCCGCGCTAATCTGGCCGGGTTCAAAGTTCCTGACGATGTGCTCACAGTCGACGAATTGCCGCGCAACCCTTCCGGCAAGGTTCTGAAACGACTATTGCGGGAGAGCCTGTTCGACTGAGTGCCGCATGACGGCGGCGTTCTCGCGACACCCGCCGCGCCGAAACGCCGGGCTGTTCAATCCCGACACCGTTCAATATGGTCGGGCCGGCCGCGCTGGCCTGACGACAACCCGTGGAGTAACAGATAATGGACGTACGTCTGGATGGAAAAATTGCCCTGATTACCGGAAGCAGCCTCGGGCTGGGTCGTGCCATGGCAATCCGGTTTGCCGAAGCCGGCGCGTCGGTCGCCCTGACCGCGCGCAACGCCGATGCCCTGGAAACCGCGCGCCGGGACGTCGCGGCCGTCGCTGGCAGCAATCGGATCGCTGCCGTCACATGCGATGTCAGTGACGGCGACCAATGTGCCAGACTGCACGAGGCGGTCATTGAGCAGCTCGGCCCCATCGATATTCTGGTGAACAATGCCGGGACATCTCAGCGCGGTCCGTTTCTCGAGATTACTGACGACTTGTGGCAGAACGATCTCGACCTCAAACTTTTCGCCGCGATCCGGTTGTGCCGAATGGTTCTGCCGGACATGCAAGCCCGCAAATGGGGACGGATCATCAATGTTCTCAATACCGGGGCCAAGGCACCGCCGGCCGAGGGCGCGCCGACCGCGGTATCCCGCGCTGCCGGTATGGCACTGACCAAGGTCATCGCCGGCGAGGTCGCGAAGGACAACGTCCTGGTCAACGCACTTCTGGTCGGGCTGATCGACAGCCATCAACACGAACAGCGCCACCGCATGTCCGGCAGCACGTCATCCTATGACGATTTTCTCGAAGGGATGGCGCAAGCCAACAACATCCCCGTCGGCCGGGTTGGCGACGCTGGCGAATTCGCCGATGTCGCATGTTTCCTTGCGTCGGACCAGGCCAGTTATTTGTCCGGGGTCGCAATCAATGTCGATGGCGGACGCAGCCCCGTCGTCTGAATGAACGGCAGATTTATCCATTCCGGACTGACCGATGCGCGGTGACGCCATACGCTCGGTGCTCGCGACGATGGTCGGTCAGATCGGGGTGGCGATGGCCGTGATGACAGTGCCGGTGTTGGCGCCGCAGATCGCCGTCACGCTCAAGATCGATCCAAGCCGGATCGGGCTGTATTCGACGATCGTCTTTTTCGGCGCCATCGCGTTCACATCGCTCGCCGGATCGGTCACGCACCGGTTCGGCGCGGTCCGGACGACCCAGATCGCGATGCTTCTCGCCGCAGGCGGACTGGCTGTGTCATTGACCGGCTGGTTGGTCCCGATCGTGATCGGCGCCTTCGCGATCGGCATGGGCTACGGCGTTGCAACACCCGCTGCAAGTCATCTCCTGGCCCGCACGATTTCCAGGAAACGGCGCGGCCTAGTGTTCTCGATCAAGCAGACCGGCGTGCCATTGGGCGGTTTTCTGCTCGGCCTGACGGTTCCGGTCATCGCCGCGCTGTTTGGCTGGCCCTGGAGCCTGGCAACGGTGATCGCCGCTCTGCTCGTTATTGCCGCGGCAATTCAGCCGGTCCGTAACCGGTTCGATCTTGACCGGAATCCGGGCAGCCGGATCGGAGGCACGGAGACCCTGGCCGCAATTCGCATGGTTCTTGACGATCCGCGGCTCAGTCCGCTAGCCCTGTCCTCGTTCATTTACGCCATGATGCAGTTGTCGATCTTTACCTACTATGTTGTGGTGTTGGTGGAACGCGGTGGCCTTGAACCCGTCGCGGCAGGCGCTGTATTCTCGATCATGCATGTCGGCGGCATACTCGGGCGCCCGCTGCTTGGCTGGATCAGCGACCGAATTCTGACGGCCCGCATTTTGCTCTCGATCGTCGGCTTGGGGATCTTTCTCTGCGGACTGGCAATGGCGGCACTGGACGAAGCCTGGCCGCGGGTCTTGTTGTATCTGGTCTCGTTCGCCGCGGGTATCATTACCGCGGGCTGGAACGGTGTCTACATTGCCGAAATTGCCCGGGTCATGGAACCCGAGGATGTCGGTCGCGCTACCGGCGGCGTTTCTGCCTTCACATTTCTTGGCGTGGCGACCGGGCCGGCCATCTTTAGCGCGGTGGTCGCCGTCAGCGACAGTTATGCGGCCGCGTTTCTGACAATTGGCACGATCGCGCTGATTCCCGCAACATTCTTGCTGAACCCGCCGCGCGCGAAGCGGAAATGACGGCCCCCTTTCGAAAGGACTGTTCTCATGAAGATCGTTGTGGTTGGCGCTGGCGGAGTCGGCGGGTATTTCGGAGCGCGGCTGGCCGCGGCCGGCCACGCGGTTGCGTTCATCGCCCGCGGAACCCACCTGGCAGCAATCCGCGACCACGGACTGACAGTCTTGAGCGCACTGGGCGACACCACCGTCGCGCCCGCGACAGCAGGCAACGACGCGGCCAGCTTCGGTCCCGCCGACATCATCCTGTTTTGCGTGAAGGCCTACGATACAGCGCTGGCGGCCGACCTCGTGCGCCCCTGTATCGGACCGGAAACCGGCGTTATCCCCCTGCTCAATGGTATCGAGCATATCGCGCTCCTGCAGGAGCGTCTCGGCGTCGATCATGTACTCGGCGGCGTAGCGAACATCAGCGCACTGATCGAAGCGCCCGGTGTCATACGCCATTACGACACCATGCAGATCCTGCGTATCGGCGAACTGGACGACCGCAACTCGGAGCGGGTCCAGGCATTTCGAACAGCTTGTGGCGACGCCGGAATCGATGCCCCGGTGCCAAACAACATCGAACGCGAACTCTGGCAGAAACTCGTCATGATCTGCACCCTGGCCGGTGCCAATTGTCTGACCCGCCTGCCGTTAGGTCCCTGCCGGACCGATCCGGCGACCCGCATGCTGATGCAGACATTGGCGCTTGAAGTCGTCACAGTCGCCGGTGCCGTTGGCGCATCTCTGCCGGACGATCAGGTCGACCGGACGATGGCGGTCCTCGAGATGCTGCCGGCGCCGATGAAGGCATCAATGCTTGCCGCACTCGAGCGCGGCGAAAGACTAGAGGCATCGGCCCTGAATGGCGCCGTCGACCGTCTCGGGCGAGCGAACGGCATCGATACGCCGGTAAACCGTACTGTCTACGCCGCACTTGCGCCATATGAACACGGGCACTCCGACGCGATTTGATGATCATGTCGAACCTCACTTTGCAAAACCGACTGTCCTGCAACGTTCCCTGGAATTGATATGAGTGCAGAAACCCGCAAATTCGCGATGTCGCATCAACCAGCCATTACCTATGATGCGGCTGGCGCCGGCCCGCTGGTCTTATTCCTGCATGGAATTGGCGGCAACAGAACCAACTGGCGCGAACAGCTTCCGGCCTTCGCAGAAGCAGGCTATCAGGCGGTTGCATGGGATGCCCGCGGCTACGGTGACTCTGAAGATTATGACGGACCGCTCGCATTTCAGGACTTCAGCAGCGATCTAGCACGGTTTCTCGACCATCTTGATGTCGAGCAGGCCCATCTGGTCGGCCTGTCGATGGGTGGGCGAATTCTGCAAGACTTTTATCCGCGGCATCGACACCGGGTCACGACCCTGACGCTTTGCGCAACCATGCCCGGGTTCAGCGAAACGATGACGCCTGAAGGCAAGGCGGAATTCATCCGCCTGCGCAAGCAACCCCTGCTCGAAGGTTGTTCCGCCGAGGACATGGCCCCGGCTGTTGCCCGGACTCTGCTCGGCCCAAATGCCACCCCGGACCATTACAACCGGCTCGTCGCGTCGATCGCGGCCCTGCATGTTGACAGCTACATCAAGACCATAGAAGCGACAGTCCTGTTCGACCAAAGCGTCGATCTGGCAGCCATCACCTGTCCGACATTGCTGCTGTTCGGTGAAGCCGACACTCTGGCCCCTCCAAAGATCGGCCGCCGCATGCACACTGCCATTTCAAACTCGGAGTTCCATCTCTTGCCGTCGACCGGCCATCTTCTCAATATCGAGAAACCGCAGGAATTCAACCACCTGGTGCTTGACTTTCTGGCCCGCCATGGCTTCGGTCAGGGTCCCTCGCCGTCCGGTCAGTAAAACACCTCCGGTTTATTGCCGAGCATGATTTGCCCGACGGCTTCGAAGTGGGCATCACGGGCCTGGATCTGCTGGCTCAGGGTATGAATATCGCGCCAGCGCCGTTCGAACGGACCAGCTCCGTGGAAAATCGCCGACACGCCGACCGCCTTGTGAATCCGGTCCGCCACATCGATCGCGTCAATGATCGCATTAGTCGTCGCCAGGCGAACCCGCGCCCTGTCGGGCACGGTCATTGCACCCCATTCCCCGGCCGCCGCATGCATGTCTCCAAGAACGTCGAGCAGCCAGGATCGCGCTGAACCAAGTCGGGCTTCCGATTTCGCAACCAGCGCCTGCATCGCCGGCTGATCGGCAATGCGCTTCAGACCGCGCGGCGTTTTTTCGGTGGCAAGTCGTTGAAACGCTGAAAGCATGGCGTCAGCGGTTCCCAGCGCGACCGCTGCAACGCCAACCGCATACAGGCCTTGCTGCGTGAACCAGTAGAGCGGCCCAGGCACCTTGCGGTTCTCGGGTTCTTCCCGGGTTCCGGTAAAGCTCTCCGGCACGAACAGATTGTCGATACGATAACTGTCGGACGCCGTGCCGCGCAGTCCGATCGTGTCCCAGGTGTCGAGCAATGTCACCTGCTCGACAGGAAACAGGAAACTCGTGATCGAGGGCTGGCCCGCGGCATTAAGTCTCAACGCGCCGCCGGGCTCTTCAACCATGCAATGCGCACCCATCCAGTTGGCCTGGCGGCAACCGCTGGCAAAATTCCAAGCTCCATCAACAATGTAACCGCCGGGAACAGCACGAGCGCGCTGGGCATCCGGCGGTCCCCAAGCCATCCAGGACCGCGGGTCCGCATAGATCGTCCGGGCGGTATCCGGTGCAAGAGACGGCGTGATCAGGGTCGCACTATTGGCGACGAAGAGGTTCCAGCCAACGGACGCATCGTGGCGCGATATTTCTTCAAGAGTCAGGACGTAAGTGGCCGGATCGATCTCGTCTCCACCATAAATTCCTGGCAGCAGCAAACGGGCAAGCCGAGCGTTGTGAATTCGGGACAGCAACGGCTCGGGGATTCGCCTGGTTCGCTCGATCTCATCGCTCGCAACGTCAAGGGCGGCACCGAGGGACCGGGCACGCAGCACTGGGCTATCAAGGTTCATCCGGTCCATGGATACGACTCCTGAAGTTTTGCCATCACTGCTTGTACTTGCCGGATGAGGCGTGATCGACCCGCGCCGTGTGCTGAAATCCGGATGTCGATGCGGGATATCGGCAGAATCCTCGTCCGCGGCTGCTGGTGTATACCGGACCTGCACACCGGCCGTGGGTAAAACCAATCCGGCAGGCCCGGAGCCCGGTCACGGGTCGAACACGAAGCATCGCTGAGGTTAACGCATAGTTGTATCATTCGATTTGCAATCGTTTCACAACACAATTTGCTCATGTTCCATTCAGATCAACCGCTTATGCACGTAGCTCCGGTTGCGAGAGTTGCCGCGAGAAATTGACTCCTACCGGTCCATTTGGTCGGTTTTCGATCAACATGTTGATCAAGCCGGAGCCAAGTGCATAAGCGGTTCAGATCATTCCATTGTAAACGACGTTCCGCAGACGCGATCATTGACTTCAACCCGGTGTCACTCGTGGAGAGGAGAACAGAAAACACAACGGAATTGCGATTGCCGCGGCAACCGCAAACAACTGAAACGCGTTGATATAGCCAATCATCTGGGCTTGGCGTCGAATCTCGTCGCTGATCGTCGCAAGTCCTGGCAAGGTCTCAAAACTCCAGGTGCCGATGATCCCCGGAAACTGAAAAAGTTCGTTGAACGGGCTGACCAGATAGCTGAGATCGGTGTAGTTCCAGGCTGTGCTCTGAACCAGAACCACGACGCTGATCGAAATGAAGACACTGCTGCCGAAATGCCGCAGAAGGTTGAACACGGCCGAGCCCTCGACCATCAGACGCGGCGCTAGCGTCGCAAATGTCAACGTTGCCATGGGCGTGTAGGCCAAGCCGAATCCGAAGCCTTGCAGAAGATTGGTCCAGAAC
This sequence comes from Thalassobaculaceae bacterium, assembly GCA_963422445.2. Classification (GTDB taxonomy): domain Bacteria; phylum Pseudomonadota; class Alphaproteobacteria; order Thalassobaculales; family Thalassobaculaceae. Next base: position 3,296,531 of record OY729512.2, on the reverse strand, counting down.
ACATCGAAAGCGGTGAGGTTGATATCGAGTTTCGCCATCTCCCAGCCGGCGACGGCCTGTGACAGTAAACCAACGGCGAGACACAGGCGTGGCGCCCGCCGCGTGAATGGAACGACAACCAGGAAACTCAACCAGTTGCCGAAGCCGCGCGCCGAAATCAGATAACCGACCATCGAATCCGGAAACCCGCGCAGGTCCTGGAGTAGCGCCGGAAACAGGACGATGGGCGTATAGCTCAACCAGCCCATGGCAAAAGACGTGAGGCAGCCGAGGGTAAAGTTGCGATCCAGAAACAGGCGTGGATTGAGAAACGGGTTCTGGCTGGTGAAGCTGTGCACCAGAAACACATAGATCCCCGTCGCTGCGAGGCCCGCTTCGATGATGATTTCCCAGGAATCGAACCAGTCGAGGCGCTGGCCGCGATCAAGCATGAGTTGTGCGGCCCCGATCGCCAGGGCCAGCGCGACAAACCCGGTAACATCGAACCGGCTGGCCGTGCCCCGTTCCTGATCGCCGACCGACACGGCAGCCACCACCATGCATAGCAGGCCGAGCGGCACGATCATGAAAAACACCCAGGTCCAGTCGAGGGCCTCGGCAACGATACCGCCGAGAATTGGCCCCAAGACAGGTCCGAGAACCCCTCCCATGCCCCAGACCATCATCGCCAGCGGATGCAGACGCCGCGGGAATGTGGCCAGAATCATCCCTTGCCCGAGGGGCATCAATGGTGCACCGAAGGCACCCTGGCCAACCCGGAAAGCCACCAGTGCTTCTAAAGATGTCGCAAATCCGCACAGCCCAGAGAACACGGTGAAACCGGCAAGACTCAGAAACAACAGGCGCCGCCATCCGAAGGTTCGTGCCAGCCAGCCGGTAAGCGGCGTCGCAACTGCAGTCGCGACAAGGTTGAACGTTACGACCCACGCGATCTGGTCCGGCGTCGCTGACATCGCGCCCTTGATCTGCGGCAATACGACATTGGCGGCAGTGATCGTCATGCCGAAGGTCAGGGTGGTGACCTGCACTGTCGCAAGAATCAGCCAGTGGCGAAGCCCGACCGGTTCCGTTTCCGCCGTGGAGAATGTTGCTGATGGTGCCGCCACGGACGACAAACCTCCTCCTACCGCCGGGATGCCCGGCCAGCCTGAATGGCCATTGATCTGACCGGGACGCTCGGCCGATTCGCCGACTATAGGTCAAGTCCTCATGGTTCAGTTGCATTTCCTCAACCCGGCGCGACACGACAATACCAACCCGTGCTTTCATGCTGAACCGACTCCGGCACCGCAGACTGGCAATCGCGGCGGCAATGAATAAACTCTCATGCCCTACCCGACCTTGACCCGGACAACTGTCATGGCATCACCGACCGACCGCTGGATTGCACTTGCCGGCACGCCCGAACTGCCAATTCTGGAAGCACCGGTTTTGGCGGCCGCGGGCGAGGACTTCGCCGTCAGCACCGTCGCCCTTCCCTACAAGCCGCTTTCCCCCGAGGAAACCTGTCAATGGGCCCGGGAATTCCAGGGCGCCGTGGCGATCCTGCTCCGCTCCGGCTATATGACCGCCTCACTTCTCGACAGGTTGCCGGATCTGAAGGTCGTCGCGGTTCATGGCGCCGGCGTTGATCCGGTGGACATCGGAGCCTGCACGGCCCGTGGTGTCCTTGTCACCAATACGCCAGGCGCAAACGCAGATGCAGTAGCCGAACTCGCGATCGGGCTGATGCTCGCACTCCTGCGCCGCATTCCCGATGCTGCGCACAAGACGTACATCCAGCGTCAATGGGATAGCGCTCGCCATACCGGCGGCGAACTGAAGGGACGTGTTCTCGGACTTGCCGGCCTTGGCAAGATCGGACAGCGGGTCGCCCGCATTGGCAACGCATTCGGAATGCTGGTGACCGCGCATGATCCGGCCCTGTCGGACGAGCACATCCAGGACTGTGGGGTTACCCCGGTCAGCTTTGACAGACTCGTTGCCGACGCCGATATCCTGTCGCTGCACGTTCCAGCGATCCCGGAAACCCGGCATATGATCAATGCCGCTGTTCTCGATCGGATGAAACCGGAGGCGATTCTGATCAATTGCGCCCGCGGTAGTCTTGTCGATGAACATGCGCTTGCCCGGGCCCTGACCGATGGCAGATTTGGCGGCGCAGCCCTCGATGTGCTCGAAGGTGAACCACCGGAACCGCAAAGCCCGATCTATGGTGCGCCGAATCTCGTTCTGACGCCGCATATGGGCGGATCGACGAACGAATGCCTGCATGGCATTGCCGCGGCCGCCGGGGCTGATATCGTCCGTGTTCTCAAGGGTGAGCAACCACTATATCCAGTGAACAAACCGGTAAAACCGTCAGGATGACCGTAGCTGGACGACAAGCGGGGCAACCGTTATCCAAACGTGCCATTCCGGCAAAAGACGTCGCTGATGCAGTCGGGACGCCAGGATCGGGTAGCGGCACCGGGCCGCGACGGCCGGTTATCGACAATTGCGCGGACAACGGCAAGATTACGCTTTGCAGATCCCGGCAGGGCGCGTATTTTGCCGGATCGTGCCAACTTGGTTCCAAGGAACCGGTCACGGCCGAATTTTTCAATCCGTGCGGGAGACCGTCAATGCAGACCCAAAGCATTCAACATATCCGGACCGAGCGCTTCGAACGCGTGGTTGCGGTGGCGCTCGGATTGCTGGTCGGAACATTCCTGATTCTCGGGGTGGGCTTCGCGCAACCCGAAGCCGTCCACAACGCAGCCCATGATACGCGCCACTCGACAGCTTTCCCCTGCCATTAGAGGGTCATGATGGTTCGTCGACTTTTTTTCTCCGCGATCATTGCGGGGGTGACCAGCGGCGTCCTGATTTCGGCGGTCCATCATGTAACGACTGTACCGATAATTCGCGAAGCAGAGGTCTACGAGGCCGCGCAAAACAGCCGTGATGCAAAACGGTCCGGCGTTATTGGCGCCGTGCTCAGGTTCACCCAGGGCAACAGGCCCGCGGTCCAGGTCGATCCGGTCCACACCGATGATCGGAGTTCGGACGGTGCTCCTCTCCCGAGTGGACCCGAACAGATAGCCTATACGGTGATGACCACAATCCTGCTCGGTGTCGGGTTTGCATTTCTGCTGATTTCCGGCATGGCGTTACGGGGCGAAAAACCTGACACACGGCGTGGCGTGTTGTGGGGGGCCGGCGGGTTTATTGTATTCACGCTGGCGCCGGCGCTCGGCCTGCCTCCCGAAATTCCCGGTCTTGCAACCGCTGATCTTGTCTCCCGCCAGATCTGGTGGGTCGCAACCGCTGTCACCACGGCAACCGGTTTGTGGTTGTTGGCGTTCAGGGATAGCCCGATGTGGCAACTGCTTGCTGGCGTTCTGATGATTGTCCCGCATCTCGTCGAGGTGCCGGGTCCGCATACCTTGAGCGCGAGTACAGCGCCGGCCGAACTGGCGGCGCAATTCGCCGCCACGTCCATTGTGGTCGCCGCGCTGTTCTGGACCCTGCTCGGCGGTCTTTCCGGATATTTTTTTGGCCGTTCCGCACCGGCCGACTGAGCGCCACCATCTGGTGCGGTTACATGCATCTGGCCGGATATCGTCTTCCAGAGGAAACCTCACAAATGAGACAACGTATCGCGGTGGTCGGTGCTGGGCTAATCGGATGTTCATGGGCCATGGTGTTTGCCCGAGCCGGCCATCAGGTTACGCTCCATGATCTCCATTCCGACGCGCTGGATAATGCAGAGAAATCGGTTGACCGTAATCTTGAGGATCTCGAGCGGAGTGGACTGATTGCCTCCGCCTCCGAGACCCGGAGCCGCATTCATCGGGCAGACCGGCTTGACTCGGCACTTGATGGAGCCGGTTGGGTGCAGGAGAACGCACTTGAGCGCGTCGATGTCAAACGGAAGCTGTTCGAACGAATGGACCGCTTGACTGGACCTGAGGTCATCATCGCCAGTTCGACCTCGGCGATTCCCTGCCACGAGATCACTGACGGCATGGCCGGCGCGGCACGAATGCTGGTCGCCCATCCGGCGAACCCGCCTTATCTCCTGCCCATCGTCGAATTGTCCGGCGCAGCCGCGACCAGCGACACGACCATGGGCCGGGCCCGGGAGTTCCTGGAAGATGTCGGCATGGCGGTCATTACCATCAACAATCCGGTCCGAGGATTCGTCCTGAACCGCCTGCAGGTCGCGTTGCTGAACGAAGCCTTCAAACTGATCGACGACGGTGTCGTGTCCGGCGCCGACCTTGACAAGACCCTGAAACACGGGCTCGGTCTGCGCTGGTCCTTCATGGGACCGATGGAGACCATCGATCTGAACGCGCCTGGCGGCCTCCGCGATTACCTCGAACGTTTCGGCCCGTCCTTCGGCGCCATAGCGGAGGAACAGAGCGCATATCGTCCGTGGACCCCGGATCTCTACGCGAGACTTGAGGCCGACCGGCGTAAGGTCATGGCAGAGGACGAACTCGCTGACCGGACAATCTGGCGAGACCGCCGCCTGATGGCGCTCAGCCGGCACAAGCAGGAGACAGACGAGACCTTCGGAGTCTGAGACAGACGACCGAACGATCAATCACGCATGTCGCGTCGTCCGGACAGGGACAGCGAATGAGCAAAAGGAGAATGCCGTGCTGAAACTCGGACTGATCGGCGCCGGTGCGATCGGCAATGACGTTCTTGCAGCAATTTCCGAAGGATTTTCCGACCATATAACATTGCCGGCCGTCCTGGTGCGACGACCGCGTCCGGATCCGAGACCGGACGGCATCCTGGTAACCCATGAGCCGGACACATTCCTGTCTCGGGAATTCGATGCCGTCCTCGAGAGCGCCGGTCATTCTGCCGTGAAGGCCTTCGGCCCTCGCCTGCTGCGTTCCGGCACCGATTTTATCGTGACCTCGGTGGGCGCCTTTACCGACGACACTCTGCTGGACGAATGCATTGATGCGGCCGCGGCGTCCGGAACCCGGTTGATTCTCCCGTCGGCCGGCATCGGTGCACTCGATATATTGTCAGCCGCTGCGGTTGGTGGTCTCGATTCAGTACACATGATCGTCCGGAAGGACCCGTCGGCGTGGTACGGCACTCATGCCGAAACTCTTTTCGATCTGGCTTCGCTGCTACAGCCCACGGTAATATTCGAAGGCACGCCCCGCGACGGAGCGGCACTCTACCCACAGAACGTGAACATCTCGGCAGCCGTCTCCCTCGCCGGACTTGGGCTTGATCGGACCCGCCTGACCATTTTTGCCGATCCGACCATCGACATCCATATCTGCGAGATTCATGCCAGCGGTGCCTTCGGTTCATTCACGTTCCGTGAGGATCTTGCGATTTCAGACACCAATCGCAAGACCGGCAAGCTCGTGGCCATGGCCGTCATGAAGACAATTCGCCAGATGACGAGCCCGATGATCATCGGGGCATGAGCGGGCGGACCGACCGAGCCCGTCGCGTACCGTCTTCCGGCTCGCGCCGACCCCGCGTCCGGCAGTCGGAGGCGACATGAAGCCAATCCCGCGTTTCAGCCTCCGACCCGCATCGGAAACGTTGTCATACTGAACAGCCGACAGGGACGCCGCTCGAGTGTCCCCACTCCGGCGGATGTCAACCCCGACGCGGAAAACAGCAGCGAGATCCGAACCGAATCGCTCACCGTCGTTGAAATACCCGGGTCCACCAACCTCCCGATCGCCGGATATTCGCCTCGTCAGGCGACCGCATCGCTACGGTTTCGCGAATAGGTCGTATAGGCAATCGCGCAATGGGCCTCGCAGTAAGGCCGGCCTTCCTGAATCGGATCGCCGCAGAAATGGAAATCGGACGCCTGTGGATCACCGATCGGCCAGTTGCATCTATTGCGGACCCAAACGGTAGTGGCCAGATGCGATGGTTCGCGTCGCGCCGGTTCGACGGGTTCGCTCGAGCGCTGGATCGGAGACTGCCGTTTTGGCAGCCCCAGTCGATGGACCTTGCCGACAACGGCATTGCGGGTCACACCAAGTTCACTGCCGATTCGCGAGATCGGGAGTCCTTCGCTCCACATGCGGCTGAGCATCTCAAGCCGTTCTTCACTCCACACACTTGGACCTGGTAAAGACACATTGCTCTCCTTTCTGCTGCTGATGCTAAAAGATACTACATTCGAACACCATGACGATATATTGGAACATGTTGTGCCCATCGTACTGCATTTAGTCGAACGTGACAAGGAAAAATTTTCGGAAATACGGACCGAATCCGCTTCCTGGCCCCTGAGTCCGCTCACATGAAATCGTGCTCATTTCGGGCGGCACGCCGAATGTCGACAGCTATCAGAAAGAGCGACTTTTCGGCGACTCAGGACGACAGACGCGCCGTCTCATTGCCTTTCCGGATGGGGGTGATTCGTCCAGCCTGTGCGGGTCGGGCTGCCGCGGTTCGGTGCCGGCCGATCGGAGTTCGGAGCGTGGCGTGACGGTGACTTTCGATGTAAACATCGTGCGGCAGCATCGGCGCGATCAACGTCTGACACAGACCCTCCGTTGCTTTCGATCCGAAAGACTCCATCCACCACTCCCGTCATCGGAGAGCGCTATCCTTGGAGCCGGGTTTCTATAGTGTAAAGAAAACCTAAACCGCTTATGCACGTAGCTCCGGTTGCGAGAGTTTGCCGCGAGAAGTTGACTCCTACCGGTCCATTTGGACGGTTTTCGATCAACATGTTGATTAAGCCGGAGCCAAGTGCATAAGCGGTAAACCTAATTACCCTCGAATCTAAGCAGTATTTAATATCGAACACTGCCATGTAATTTGATGATAGAAAAAGGACATTCACATGGCACGCAACCCAGTGCAGTTCCAGAAAGGAATCAGCCTCAACGCGTTCCTCCTCCCTCTACGGCAGCGAAGACCAGTGTTTCGACGCCCTCTTTCAATGGCGATGGCCGAACGGCTTTCTGTGCCCACACTGCGCCCATGACCGGTGCTGTCAGTTGAACACCCGAAAGCGCCAGCAGTGCAACCGCTGCCATCGCCAGCCCTCCATCACCGCCGGGACCATCTTCGAGGCCACCAAGCTCCCGCTCGCGGTGTGGTTCCATGGCCTCTACTTCATGATCCAAGACAAGAAAGGTGCATCGGCGATGACGCTGCACCGCCAGCTGCACCGCCAGCTCGGCGGGTCGGTCCAACGCGACGATGCCTATCTCGGGGGCGAGCGCAGCGGCGGCAAGCGCGGGCGGGGCGCGCCGGGCAAGACCCCGTTCGTGGCTGCGGTCGAGACCAATGAGCAGGGACATCCGCAGCGCGTGACGCTCACCGTAGTCGAGGGCTTCCGTGTCACTGAAGTCGCCGCCTGGGCGCAGCAGACACCGCCGATGCCGGAGCGGCTACTCAAATTGTGCTTAGCTTAAGTGGGAATCAGGAAGGAAAAAGGCTCAACGACAGCACACCGGCAATCACACCATTCAACCATTCTCAGCAACCGGGAATCCGGGCAGTTCTTCACACCCATCTGGCCTCTCCCGGGGCGCCTGTGAGCGGCTCTGACAGCACGACCGGCACCCGGGGTCCAATCAAAGCCAGCCGCTTGAGACGCAACCATCTCCAAAAAAAGTCAGTCCGGGAGGCTAGGCTCTTCTCCGGTACACGATTCCCCATTGGAGGGGCCTCAGTTGTCACGACCCCTGTTGCATTTCGGACTGCGAACCGGGGGAGAATGCGCTCACCGGAATCTTGCCCAAAGCAGAGGTTGGACCGGTTGGGTCAGGCAATCGGTATACTTGGCCAGTTTGAGTGTTCGAATCATAATGATATCAATTGGTGACCGTGACTTGCATGCGTCCGAGGCGGCGCATGAGAACACGGCTCAGAGCCAGCAGGAGCCAGGCGAGGGCGCTGGCGATGGATCGCTCGAAGTCTCTGGAGAGGCGCCGGCAGCGGCGCAGCCATCCGAAGCTGCGTTCGACCACCCAGCGCCGGGACATGACGACGAACCCCTTGGTGTCCCTGGGTTTTCCGATGACCTACACAGTGATCGGGCAATTCGCTTTCTTGAGCGCGCTTGCCAGCTTATCGCCGCCATAGGCGCCGCCGGCAACACGGTCTGCACCGTGTTCTGACCGGTCTGCAACGCCAGCAACAAGGGACGCGCGCCATCCCGGTCCTGGATATGCGCCGAATGGACCTCGGCGGCATCGTCGCCGCATTCCTCGCTGCCCGCTTCGACCGTCGGCACGCTCCGACTGTCGATGATGGCCGCGCTCGGGTCCGCACTACGCCCCGACCGGAGTCGCTCGAGCGTCGTAAAACGGGCGCAAACCTGCTCCAGGATCCCCGACCAGGACCACGCGTAGAAATAGGTCTGAACCGTCGTAAACGTCGGGAAATCCTTCGGTAATGCCCGCCAACTGCACCCTGTCCAGAGCATGTAGGCGATCGCGTTCACCACGTCGCGCAAGGTCCACCTGACGGGGACGACCAAGCCGGCGCGACGGTGGAAGAAGCGGGTCCAGCAAAGTACACCCGGCATCGGTCAGATCGCTTTCGTAACGCTCCGTCTTGCGGCTATACTCTTCCGGGTGGTCTCGTTCCAAGGCATGATATGCTTCATGATGTGGTTGCTCACCCATGAAGATACACCATGCGAGACCACCCAACCAGTTTTAGGCCAAGCTCTCAGGGGAACAAAGGGAATTCAAACGGGCCGGAACGATCTGGCGCAGCGTCGCCGGCCGGGTGGCATACCACGACGAACTGTCACAGACAGCAGATGTCTGATATCACTCCTGCCCCGCCACGGTCAGCACCTTATCGTCGGGATGGCTATCACGATAACGGCAAGCAGAATCAGCCCGGTCGACGATACCACGGTGAGTGCGGCTGGCGCTCCGATCCAGTCGGAGAGCAGTCCCAGATTGAACAAACCAAGTGGCGCACAGCCGATGCACACCGATAGTAATCCCATAAGGCGGCTTCGGGCTTCGGGTGGCGCGAGCGACAGGACCAATGTCGTCTGCATGGCCCCGAAGCCGGCCATTCCAAGGCCTGCGAGAACCAAAATCAACACGGCAAGCCAGTATGAAGCGGCAAACGACAGGCAGAAGACCCCCAGAATGAATGCCACCGCGCCATAGAAATACAGACGCTTGAACCAGGCATTGCGCGCAAAAAAGGCGATCGCCAGCGCACCGCCAAAAGCGCCGGCACCTTCGGCCGCCGACAGCAATCCCACCAAGGCCGGCTCTACCTTGTAATGGGCCCGGCCGAGCACTGGCACCATTGATGCATATGGGAAACCGAAGACATTCAGCACGACCGTGACCAGATAAACCCCGATCAATTCCGGTGACTTGCTTACGATGGCAAGGCCCTGTTTCAGCATAGTGAGATAGGGTTCGCCGGCTGGCCGACCGCCAGCCCGGTCGAGCATCAGGGATGCCGCAATGGCAACGCACAACAGATGGGCACCACCAGAAACCAGAAACGCCCCGTCGAGCCCTACCACGCCATAAACTACGCCGCCGGCGAAAGGCCCAAACATGCGGGTAGCGTTGTTGGTCGCGGAATCAAGAGAGATTCCGGCGCTGAGGCGCTCCCGCCCTGCGAATTCGCCGATCAGGGTCCGCCGAACCGGATAATCGAGTGCCCAACAGCTGCCGCTGACAAAGGCGCAGAGAAGCAGGTGCCAGATTGCGATGATGCCGAAATACGCCAGTACCCCCATTATCGCTGTCGATAGCGTGATCAAGCCGAAACCAACGATCAGGAGATATTTGCGATTGGTCCGTTCTGCCACAGGCCCGATGAAGACTCCGAACACGGCGAGCGGCAATTGCCGCGCCACGACCATGACGGCAACGAGAAGTGCGGACCCGGTCACTTCGAAGACGTAGATGCCGACAGCCAGCATCTCAAGCCATCGCATCGTGTTGCCAAGCAGGCCGACCGCCCAGACCCGAACATAACCGGGGTCACGCAAAAGGGAAAACGGGGAGGCCGCCACGATTATTGCTTCACCTTGTTCAATCCGGTTCCGGGTCAGATTGCAACCGGTAGCAATATTCAGTCCAGCGGTATGTCCGGCGGAAGCGGGACGATACACCCTGCACCATGCAGAAAACCGGGTTCCCGACCGCCGGCAGCCTCGACAGCCGACCGCCAGGAAAGCATAACTCACAAGGCAGCAGACGGAAGCTTCCCCGCTTCCCGGAAGAAGAAACCGGAGATATCGCACATTGAAAACACATGGCGGATCCCATCCAATCCGACCGGCCCGCCTGCTTTAGGAAGCGCGTCATGACTGCACGTACACCGAAAATCCAGACAACCGGCGTCGACAGTTATCCGGTACCCGACTGGCTCGCCGCCAACCCCCGGAGCAGCCTCTCACCGACGCAACGCGGGTTGTGATCGCGACCCAGGACTCTGCAGATATAGATCTCGTCGCAGATGGGGAACTTTACCGTTTCGACATCAACCATCCCGTCACCAATGGCATGATCGAGTATTTTGTCCGACCTATGGCTGGCATCCGGAACGATCCGACACTCGATGACACCATTAAATTGGGGATTATATACTTGAATATGCAGCCGTCCGTCCCCAAATCAATGTCAGAGTGGATAGGACATGGCACAGAAAGCACCCGGAAAGAGCCATCGCGAGGGGATCATCCTGATAGAGCTGTTCGGGCGGTTTCCCGATGACGCCACCGCCGAACGGTGGTTCGAGGAACAGCGCTGGGGCGCGGCTGGTAAGCCCTCTCATTGTCCGATGTGCGGCGGCACCGAGAAAGTGCGGCCCGTTCCTTCCCGCAAGCCTCTGCCCTACTGGTGCGGTGAATGCCGGCGCAATTTCAGCGTCAAGACTGGCACTGTGATGGACCGCTCGAAGATCGGCCTCCAGAAATGGGCCATCGCAATCTACCTGTGGTCAGTGTCGCTCAAGGGCGTATCGTCCATGCGGCTGCATCGCGACCTGAAGATCACGCAGAAGTCGGCCTACTTCATGGCCCAGCGGTTGCGCGAGGCGTGGACCGAGGGGCATGGCGGCATGGCTGGTCCGGTCGAGGTCGATGAGACCCATGTCGGTGGCAAGGAGAAGAACAAGCACGGAAACAAGAAGTTGCGGGCCGGACGCGGCGCCGTGGGCAAGACCACCGTTGCTGGTGTTCGGGATCGCGCCACGAACACCAGCAGTGCCGCGATTGTCGAAAGTACCGACGCCGCTTCGCTACAGGGTTTCGTCGCTTCGCGGGCGGGCGAGGGAGCCAAGGTCTATACGGATCAGGCGGCCGGCTACAAGGGCATGAACTTCGATCACGAGACCGTCAATCACTCCGTCAGCGAGTATGTCCGGGATCAGGCGCACACTAACGGGATCGAGAGCTTCTGGGCCACCTTGAAGCGGGGATATCACGGGACTTTCCACCACATTTCGCCCAAGCATCTGCACCGCCATGTCAATGAGTTCGCGACCCGGCACAACATGAGATCGCGTGATACGGACGCCATGATGGCCGAGACCGTTGCCCGGATGGTCGGGAAACGGCTAATGTATCGGGAACTGGTAGCCGGCTAGGCTGCGGATACAGCGGGCAAGAGGATGGGTGCACCGGAATGGGCGCTTGAGACCGCGAAGGCTTGGGCGCAGGAACGGCTCCGCTCAGGAGCGGAGCCGCCTTGGACATACTACCGCTTGATGCAGCTCGTTGAAGCTGTGGATTCGCTTGCAGCAGGAACCCGGTCAGTTACTTCCACGGGCTGTTTACAGCCAGAGGCGCCACCTCAGGATGCCAGTCTCCCTCAAGGGGAGAATGTTTGTCGGCTAGATACCGCTCGATCCCGTCGCGCTGAGCAACAGGTACAGATGCCCACGTGACGTAAAGGGCGCCCTTTTGAGCATGCCTTGTGATCGTCGGGTCATTGCGGTGATCTGCAATGCGGTCTGCCACGTCACCTTGCCCGACGTAAGCGGTGTGAGGGGCGGTGCCTCCATGCCAGACGATGTAGACTCCATGTTCGGTTACTTTGGCCAAGTCGAGCCCGCCGAACGGGCACCACTCATCGCCAATACATTTGAGCCTCCGCTCAATTGGCGGAGGGCGAACGCTTGACAGATTCGCGGGAGACGGTACGATCACAGCGCTCTCACACAAATCTATCCGGTGCACCCTCCAGTGCTTCACCAGACCCCAACAAGGCAGACCCCAACAAGGTCGAAGGCTGGGCTGGCACCCGGCCTTCGTCATTTCTGGGGCCGCTACGAATCTCCGTAGCATTCTGCAATATATACAAAATCATGCGGTCCGACAAGAATGCGTCTACCGCCCATGGTGAGACATGCCTGAAAAGCTGCCCCACAGCCCTCACGGGTCCAAAGAGGCCGACAAACCCTCGTCCAACGTCACCCTCCCGCCTGTCGACGCGACCCCCGAAGAAATCGCTCAGGCGCTATTTCGGTTGAAGCCTGAAGGCGAGGCCGAGACGACCGCCTAGATGATGGCCCGCGCATAGTCAGCTATATAATTCCCATTAAATTCATGGCAAAACAAGTATCGGGTTCCAGAACCGTCTGCCCGGCATTGTCGAAGGCGAAATCGGCCAGAGCACACTGAACCTGCCAGGCGCCTGCGCCCGAGCAGAACTACTGGTCAGTCATCCCCTGAAATTCACGTTGACCGGCCCGCATATGCTGCCCAAGACCCTGATCAACCGCCACTATGCCGACCCCATTCGCTCGCCATGGCGATTGCGTCGATTCTTGCCGAGTAAGTCAGCCGGGTCGGCACTGATGTGCTGCAACTCGACGAAGCCAACCTGCCGAGCCATCCGGAAGAATGGCCGTGGGCTGCGAAAGCCATCAATCGCGCTGGCCTTCGTGTGAGGTCAGCCGGCCGTGTATCTGTGTTTCGGGAATTATGACGGCCAGAGTCCAGGCCGGCGGTTGGGGCAGCCTGATCGACTTGCTGAACGCTCTGCATGTCGATCATATCTTCATGGAAACCTGCCGGCGGCCGCCCGACGAACTCGAAGCGTTCAGGGATCTGTCGCCAGCCATCGGGGTGGGGCTGGACGTTGTCGATATCAAGACCACGGAAATTGAAACGCCGGACAACATTGCTCGTGCGATCGAACGCGCTGAAACTGTTCTCGGTTCCGGTCGAATCCGGTATGTCCATCCCGACTGTGGTTTCCGAATACAGCCGCACCCGGTTTGCGGCGGCAAGATCCGGGCGCTCGTCAAAAGTCGGAACCTGTTCGAAAGCGTGTAGAAACAGCAACCCCAAGGCAAGATCCTGGACGCACGCGATAGTCGTGGCGCCAACACGCTGATTGCCGCGCCGTTCGCAAACACTGCAAGACACCGTTCAACAGGGCATCCGGCGCCGACAGGCTTGAAATGCAAGTATGATCATCGTCTCATGCGCCATCGCAATGATCCAGGAGATCCGCCAATGAACTCCGACTGCACCAGTTTCGATTACGATGCGGCGTGCCGGGATTTTGTCCTGGATATTCCCGCAACCTTCAATTTCGCGTTCGATATCGTCGACAAACGGGCTGACGAAGCCGACAAGACGGCCTTGATCGCGATAGATCGGTCAGGAAAAAACGTCGCCAGGCACAGCTATGGCGATCTCGCGAGCGATTCAAACCGGTTCGCCAATGTCCTGCTTTCTCTCGGCGTAAAGAAAGGTGACTTTGCGTTCATTATGATTCCCCGGCTTCCGGCCTGGTATCATGTCCTGCTGGGCTGCATGAAGACCGGTGTCGTAGCCATGCCGGGCACCAATCTGCTAACGGCCAGGGATATCGAATACCGGATCAACAGGTCAGGCGCCGAACTCGCCATCGTTACAACGGCCCATGTCGAAAAGGTCGAGGCGGTCCGGGACCGTTGCCCGACCCTGAAACATCTGATCGTGGTTGATGATCGGCGTGAGGGCTGGATTTCGATGCCGGAGGCCTGCGCCGCCGCGTCCAGCCATCTGGACCACGACACAATGCCGGCCACCGCAGCGTCCGAGCCGATGCTGATCTACTTTACGTCCGGCACCACATCGAAGCCCAAGATGGTTGAACGCGATCACGCCTACGGTCTCGCCCACACCATCACGCAAAAGTACTGGATGACACTGAACGCCGATGATATTCACTGGACCCTGACCGATACCGGTTGGGCCAAGGCCGCTTGGGGCCTGGTGTTTCCGCCCCTGCTCGCCGGCGCTACGGTCCTGCTGCATGACAGTGAAGGGTTCGATGCAGATGAGCATCTTCGCATCATTCAGGATCACAAGGTCACCACCTTCTGCGCACCGCCAACCGTCTACCGCCTGTTCGCGCAAATGGATATCTCGGGTTATGACCTGTCGTCGTTGCGGCATTGTCTCGGCGCCGGCGAACCGCTCAATCCACAGGCCATGCAATCCTGGAAGGCAGCCACCGGTTGCGATGTCTACGACGGCTACGGCCAGACCGAGACCGTGAACATCGTCGCCAATTATCCCGGAATGGAAATCCGCCCGGGTTCGATGGGCAAACCGGTTCCGGGCCTCGACATAGACATCATCGACGACGACGGCAATGTCCTGACGGACGATATGGTCGGACACATCGCGGTCCGCATTACCGCCCCCTATCCGCCGGGCTTGTTTATGGGCTATTTCCGCGACCCGGAAGGCACGGCCCAGTCCTTCCGCAACGGCTGGTACTATACTGGCGACACTGCGACACGGGACGCCGATGGCTATATCTGGTTCGTCGGGCGGTCCGACGATATCATCTCGTCTGCCGGTTACCGGATCAGCCCGTTCGAAGTCGAAAGCGCGCTGATCGAACATCCTGCGGTGCAAGAATCGGCTGTCGTCGGCAAACCCGATGCGCTACGGGGCGAGATCGTGAAGGCCTTCGTAATCCTCGCGCCCGGACATCAGGGGTCCGACGCGCTGACGGAAGACATCCAGACTTTCGTCAAAGGGATCACGGCACCGTACAAGTATCCACGTGAAATCGAGTATCGCAATGCCTTGCCGAAGACGATTTCTGGAAAGATCCGCCGGGTCGAATTGCGGGCCGAAACGGCGCAACCGTAAGTGGCGTCTGACGAGATGCTGTTTGCCGATCCGGAACCAAACCAGCGGTATTGTCAGCATGCGGATGATTATCGAGCAGGCTGGCCCGCGACATTCTTGCGCGGGATGAACAGAATATCGTCCAGTCATGAATGATCCTGTCCTGCTTGCCACCGTCATCGCCACGTTTCTCCTGGCCGGCATGGTGAAAGGAGTTATCGGACTGGGGCTTCCGACTGTGAGCCTCGGTCTGCTTGCCGTTGCAACCGATCTGACCACGGCCATGGCGTTGCTTCTGGTTCCGTCGTTTGCGACAAACCTCTGGCAGGCCTGCGGCGGTGGTAACATCGGCGCCCTGCTTTTCCGGATCTGGCCCTTTCTGTTGACTGCCGGCGCCGCGGTCTGGCTTGGTGCCGCGGTCCTGATTCGCGCCGATCTGGCGCTCCTCTCCATGCTGCTGGGCGGATTGCTGGTCGCCTATGGCGGGATCAGTCTTGGTGGTATCCGACCCCGTATCAATGTCCGCCAGGAAATCTGGGCCGGGCCAGCAACCGGTATGGTCAACGGTATCCTGACCGGGATGACCGGATCATTCGTGGTCCCTGGCGTAATGTATCTGCAAGCGCTCGGTCTGCCGCGGGACATGTTGGTCCAGGCGATGGGGATGTTGTTCACGATTTCGACAGTCGCCCTCGCGCTCACGCTCAACGGGAACGGTTACATCACCATGAACCTCGGCCTGGTTTCGGCGGCAGCCACGATCCCAGCCATCATCGGCATGGTGTTCGGGCAAATGATCCGTAACCGACTGTCGGAAGATCGTTTTCGCCGAGTTTTCTTCTTCGCACTGCTGGTATTGGGCACCTATATCGCGGTTCGCGCCGGGCTCAACTTTGGATGATTCGCCGCTATCGAACGGTTCGAACGATACCGGCAAGACGGGCAGTACACTTGGCGTGCGAATTTGCACCGAGCGGTGGAGTGGGCCCTTGAGGTTGGACAGTTTCATGCGGCGGTTTTGACCGGTTTGCGGGATTGCTCCTCCTCGAAGCGGTTGGGGCTCAGGTATCCGAGGGCCGAGTGTAGGCGTCTCTCGTTGTAGCTGTCGAAGAAGCGCGGCAGGTGCTCCGCGACGTCCGCCGCGCTCTCGAAGGCCATGAGGTAGACGCCCTCGGCCTTCAGTGTCTTCACGAAGTTCTCCATCATGGCGGTGTCGCAGGGGTTGCGGCGCCGGCCCATCGAGCAGACCAGGCCGTGTTCGTCGAGCAGGGCCCTGTATGCCTGGGCGGCGTATTGCGAGCCTCTATCGGAGTGATGGACGCAGCCGGGTGGCGGTTCTCGATCGCCGTCGTGAGCGCCGCGAGAGTGAGCCGGGCATCGATCCGTCGACCGAGGGCGTAGCCCACGATGCGTCGCGACCACGCATCCCTGATCGCCGCCAGATAGACGAAGCCGCCGAGGATAGCGATGCAGGTCTGATCGGCGACCCAGAGCGGGTTCGGGCCACCGACCTCGCGCTCCCTGGAGCGATCGGGGAAGACGGGCTCGTCGTGATCGCTGTCGGTGGTGGCGACGAAACCGCGCCGGCGCGGCGGATGCAAAGCATACGCGCGCATCAGGCGCTTGATCTTCTTGTGGTTCACCACCCAGCCCCGATGCCTGAGCACCGCCTGCAGGCGGCGCCATCCGTAGGCCTCGAACTCCTCCTTGATCGCGTGCATGGCCTCCACCAGGGCGGTGTCGTCTGCCGATCCGCCCGAAGCGCGGTAGTTAAGTAGAACGCGTGATCCCCATCACTCGGCATCCTTCGGCAACGGAGAAGCCTTGGGGCCGGTGATGACGGACATGGGCGCGTTTCTCGGTCGTTCCGCGCTTACCGCTCTGGAGCGGCGGCTGCGCGTCGTGGAAAGCGATGGCCCGGTCGAGGATGCGATCACAGGCTTTGGCGATAAGATCGACCATGGACCCGGGCCCGTCCCGGCCGGTCTCGCCTGCGCTGTGCGGTGCACAGCTCATGGCGGCGATCGTGGCCGTGGACATCGGCCCGGCGAACCGGTCGCTCATCAGGTCGGTTAGCCTCGTCTCGGAACTGGTCTGGACATGCAGTAGATCGCTCACCCATGCCATGATGCGTGGCCCGTACTGAGCCGGGGTGGTCAAGACCGTCGGGAAGATCGCGCCGGTCACGGTGCCACAAAGGCAGCGATGGGCGCGGTGTTCGGTGATCTCCAGTGGTTGCGGTTCGGGCCGCTCGAAGACCTGCCGGCAGATCGGTGTACCGTGGCGGTCGGTCCGTCAGCGTACCGCCACACCCGGCGCAGGCGGACGGATCGTGATCTACGACATATCCGAGGTCGCGACCGGCATCAGGGTCGATCCCGTGTGAACTGGCTGGCCGCCGCTCGGAGTTGCGGACGGTCCGCGCTGGCTCCGGATACGCTTCGGTGTTGTGGTCTTTTTGTTCAGGTCGGCGCTGGACGGCGGCTGGTTGCTGGTGGTGCTGTCGAGCATCGCACTGCGTTCGAACGCAGCGATGCGATCCCGCAGGGCCGCGGTCTCCCTCTCGGGCATGCTATTATCCTTCTCAAGCGCCGCAGTCGTCTCGACGAGCGCCGTGATCAGGCGCAACAGCTCCCGGCCCCCGTCCTCGAAAATTGTGAATGTCTCGGATGGGAGAGACCCCAGGCCAGCGAAGGCCTCGACAAGAGGCGGCGAGATCCTCCGTCCAGCCCATTACGGCGTCTCGGCCTCGATAGCCATCATGGTGGCCAACACCGCAAGGCGTTCGCCCGGCAGCAGCGCCGCAGAGCGCCGCCCCGGTCGGGCGCGAAGGTGAACCACACGACCGTGCTCCGCACCATGCCCTGCGTGACCACCTGCATCTCCAGCCGGTACCAGCCGGCCAGCGTCGTGTCATACAGCTGAAGGATGACCCGAGACCATCACCTGACAGGGCAGCCGTTTGAGCCGATCCGGAAGCGCGGCAGGGTCGGCATCCATGTCGCCGAAGCGATAGCGCCGGGCCGGCAGCTTGCGCATCATCAACGCACCACCCCCGGATGACTCTCGATGTCGACATCGTGCGGCGGCATCATCGCAATCAGCGTCTGACACAAACCTGCCGGCGCCGTCGATCCGAAAGGGGATTATTACCAGTTTACCCAACCGTCGTTGCCGTCACACGAGAGCGGCACCCATAGACCGATGATTCTATAACGAGCTTCTTGCAAAATTGCCGGCCCGACCGGTTTTTTGCCTTGTCGAGGCTGATTTTGTTGTCGAGGGCCTGGGTTTCGGGGCCACCTCATGGTATGTTGTGTTTCTACAATAACAAGATACCGAGGAGGTGACCCCGATGACCCTTGGCTCGACCCTATCCGATCTCTGGCGCCGATTTCAAGGGGACCTTTTCCTTGCGTTGGCCGAGGCGGTCGGTCCTCTCCTCGAGACGCACAAGCGTTTCGTGACAGCTCTCGATCTCGTCAAGGTGGAGGGCTTCGTCGATGAGGTGTGGACCGGTCCGGGTCGGCCCCGGGAGGATCGCCGGGCGCTGGCCCGTGGCTTCATCGCCAAGGCGGTATGGGATCTGCCGACGACCCGCCACCTGATCGACAGGCTCAAGGTGGACCCGACGTTGCGCCGACTGTGCGGCTGGTCGCGTGTCGCGAAGATCCCGAGTGAAGCGACGTTTTCGCGGGCGTTTGCCGAATGGTCGCAGTCCCGTCTTCCGGAGAGGATGCACGCGGCTCTGGTTGCAGAGACACTGGGCGACGCGCTCATCGGCCACGTGTCGAGGGACCCGACGGCCATCGAGGCCCGGGAGACGCCGGCCCCGAAGCCGAAGGCCGGGACGCCGGACCGCAAGGGCGGCCGGCCCCGCAAGGGCGCGGAGAGGACGAAGGAGCCTGGGCGTCTCGAACGGCAAGCGAACGGGATGGATCTCGATGAGAGGCTCGACGCGCTGCCGAAGGTCTGCGATCACGGGGCAAAGAAGAATGCCAAAGGGGTCATGGAGGCTTGGCGCGGTGACAAGCTGCATATCGACACAGCAGACTGCGGGGTGCCGCTGAGGACCGTCCTCACCTCGGCATCCGTCCATGACAGCCAGGTCGCGATCCCGCTGGCGATGATGACCGCCGGGCGTGTGACCAATCTCTACGATCTCATGGACGCGGCCTATGATGCCAGGGAGATCTACCAGATGAGCGAACGGCTTGGCCATGTTCCGATCATCGATGTCAATCCGTGCCGGGACAAGGACCTCAAGGAGGAGCGAGACCGGGAGGCCCGGGTCCGGCGTGCAATAGGCCATGTCGATCCCGAGACCGTGCGGGTCCGGATCCGGTCCGGTGTCGAGAGGACCAACGCCCGCCTCAAGGAGGAGTGTGGCGGGCGCCATGTCCGCGTCCGTGGACATTCCAGGGTCGCCTGCCATCTCATGTTCGGCATCCTGGCCCTGGCGGCTGACCCGTTGACGTCTCGCCGTCCCATAGTGCGGCTCCGACAACGCATACCGACCCTTCGCGGCCCTCTCGAAGAGAGGGGCCCGGAGAGGCGTGTCCCGATGTCCACAAAGGTCCCTGTTTGGTCTCATCGTCTCTGATGAGACACCGCGAATCCATGGAGTCCGACCTCCAGATGCAGAGGTGACCGGGATCAACCGACCGATCCGGGCTCACCGGACCCTGGGCAGGCATTTTGCAAGAGGTTCTAACATCAAGAATAAAAAACACAGGGACTCGACGACACCACACCAGCACCCACAATCGTCCCGCCACCGTCAGCAACATCGTACCTGAGCAGTTACATCAAAAGAAAAATTCCGGGCCACCTCAGTGCAGGAAATCGCAACGCGATAACAAGAGAGTCCGGCCTTACCGGCCGGGCTTTCCGGTTGCATCGAGACCACGTGATGGCCGACCTGCGGATGTACCGCTCGTTTGTCAATTGCGATGATTCGATCCATCATACCCAGCAACACAGGATTGCGGGGCAGACCTGCGCCAAAACGAGAGTTCGATCATGTTCCAACCACTGACCGGTGTCCGGGTCATCGACCTGACCCAAATTCTTGCCGGGCCCTACGCGACCTACCAGCTCGCTCTACTCGGAGCCGACGTGATCAAGGTCGAACCGCCCGGCACCGGCGACTGGACCCGCATTGGCTCGGCGCCGGAAGGACTCGAAGACCAGGGTATGGGAACCGCTTTTTTGACCCAGAACGCCGGTAAGAAGTCTGTCGTCCTCGATCTAAAGTCCGAATCAGATCGCAAGGCCCTTCTGAATCTCGCTGCAACGGCCGATGTTTTTGTCGAGAATTTCCGACCTGGCACTGCGAAGCGTCTCGGCGTCCATTACGAGGCGATCAAGGCCACCAAGCCCGATGTTGTCTATTGCTCAATCTCGGCCTACGGACAGGACGGCCCGATCGGCCATCGCCCGGCTTACGATCATATTGTTCAGGGCATGTGCGGGATCATGCGAACCACGGGTACCACCGAAACGGAACCCAACAAGGTCGGCGCTCCCTACATCGATTACGCGACCGGCCTCAATGGCGCATTTGCAATTGTCTCGGCATTGCACGAGGTCAGGCGCACCGGCCGCGGCGTGCGTCTCGATGTCGCCATGCTGGATACGTCGCTTCTGCTGATGGCGTCGCTCATGACCAATCATCTGAATACCGGCTGGATACCAGCCGCAACCGGCAACCAAGCCTGGAGCCAATCGCCGTCATCCGGCGCATTCGAGACCACGGACGGACTGCTGATGATTGCGGCAAACAACGAACGTCAGTTTGTGGATTTGTGCCGAGCCATCGGCCTGCCGGATGTTCTCGACGACCCGCGTTTTGCCGAACCCGCACAACGCCGGGAAAACGTTGCCGCGCTCAGAGATCTGATCGCCCAGCGTATCATGACCGGGAGTGCCGATCATTGGGAACAGGTGCTTGACCAGGCCGCGGTTCCGGCCGTTCGCGTCCGTCGTCTCGACGAAGTTCTCGGCGAACCGCAGATCGCAGCGCGGGGCCTGACGGAAGCTGTCGAGGTTCCTGGCGCCGCGGCGCCATTGCGATTGCCGGCGCTGGGGTTCAAGGCAAATGGCGAGACAGTTGGCCCTGCCGCGCCACCACCGCGCCTCGGCGCCGACCAAACCACGGGCGGCGCGATACCAGATTCCGAACTGTAAGGCCTGCACGACGCAAGAGAACCACGAAGGCCCCGTGACGGGAGTCCGAGCCGATTCAATGACACTCATACCTGCCCTGTCCATTCCGGGGTCGGCCCTTGTCCAAATGGCGCTGAAACAGGTATATTCACCGCCACATTGTGGAGAGCCAAAAATGCCCATCCCAGCCGCCATGACTGCCGTCGAGATTGCCGAATTCGGACCGCCTGAGGGTCTCAAGACGACAGTGCGCCCGGTTCCCGAACCGGGGGACGGGGAGCTTCTGGTTCGGGTTACGTATGCTGGGGTCAACCGGCCAGACGTGATGCAACGGCTCGGAGGCTATCCACCGCCGCCCGGCGCGTCGGATCTTCCCGGCCTGGAAATCGCCGGTACGGTCGCCGCCGTTGGTCCCAATGCCGAAGGCTGGGCCGTTGGTGACAAGACTTGCGGCTTGGTGTCCGGTGGCGGTTACGCCGAATACTGCATCGCCCCCGCTGCACAGTGCCTGCCGGTTCCATCCGGACTCTCCCTCGAAGACGCCGGAGGCATTGTCGAGACGTGCTACACGGTCTGGGCCAATGTCTTCATGCGCGGGCACCTCAAGGCCGGCGAAACGATCCTGATTCATGGCGGCTCCAGCGGAATCGGAACCATGGCGATCCAGATCGCGAAAGCCTTCGGGGCCAGAGTCTTCGCAACCGCCGGCTCATCCGAAAAATGCCGGGCCTGCGAAAATCTCGGCGCCGAACGCGCGATCAATTACCGGGACGAAGACTTCGTCGAGGTGATGAAGGCAAGTGGCCGCGCCGATGTCGTTCTCGACATGGTTGGCGGTCCCTACATCCAGCGCAACATCGACTGCCTCAACATCGAGGGCCGGTTGTGCCAGATCGCCTTCCTGCAACCGCCGGTCGTCGAGAATTTCAACTTCCTGAAAATGCTGACCATGCGGCTTACCCTGACCGGCTCGACCCTGCGGCCACGTACGGTGGAGCAGAAAGCGGCCATCGCAAGAGATCTGAGACAACAGATCTGGCCGTTGTTCGAAAACGGCACCATCAAACCGGTGCATTATCGAACCTATCCGCTGGCTGACGCTGCAACGGCGCATGCCTTGATGGAATCGAGCCAGCATATCGGCAAGATCATGCTTGACTGCAGGTAACGGACGGAGCCCGGCCCCCGATGTTTCGTCGCCATCGCACGGTTGTCCTGCAGATGAACCCGGTCACGGCGTAAATCAGACCCGTGTTCCGTAATCCGCTTGCGAGAGGGCGTATGTAATCCCACACTCCATGTTCAGTCTGTGTGAACATCCGGTTTTCGCAACCGGAAAAGACAGGAGGGT
This sequence comes from Thalassobaculaceae bacterium, assembly GCA_963422445.2. Classification (GTDB taxonomy): domain Bacteria; phylum Pseudomonadota; class Alphaproteobacteria; order Thalassobaculales; family Thalassobaculaceae. The sequence goes on along the minus strand of OY729512.2, from coordinate 3,273,936 downwards.
CGATATGCCGGATTCAGTTGTGGTTCCCAACGAAGCCCGCACCCTTTATGCGCGTCTCGAAGAGCGCATCATGGATCGGGATCAACATGGCGCGAGCGATGTCTGTTACGAGATCCTTCGGGCCGGTCGACCACTGACCGAAATGTTGACCGAAGCGGTGCGCATTCATGGTCCCTATACCCATGTTCCCTACCATGAACGGATCGACGACGGATATGTCAATTTCGTCAACAACGACCACTGCCTGCTGAGTGCCCGCGCTACTTTACATCTGGCCGGAATGATGCCTGACGATGCGTCCGGTCTGCCATTTGCCCAGACCGTCTGGTATATCCCCACCGGGCTCGACATCTGGAACCAGAAGATCCTGAAGGCGCCCGGACACTATGCTCGGGGCTATGAATTGCCACCGGGCGACCCGCCGGTCCCGGTCATCCATTGGCCTGACCAGACCCCGGTTCATCTCCACGGCCCGATCCGGAACCGTCTCGACCAGTGGCTGACCAAGGTCCACCGCGGCAATGTCGTCGAAGCCTATCGGCTTTTTCTCGGTCTCATGGACGATGTTCAACACCGCGAGGCCGTGCTCTCTGAATTGGCCTTCGCAGGATTGATCGATGTCCAGGACAGAGCCTTCAACAACCGATCCTACACCACGGGCCACAAGGCGTTCCGGGCCCGCGCAACGGTTGAACTCGGCGATGCCATCGGATGGGACCGGCCCGAAGTTCATCACGTGATCTATGCGGGCGCACTCGACATCGCTGTCGGACCGCGCTGGTATTCAACTTACGAGATGGCCTGCAATGCCGTGAAGATTCATATCGAAGGCGAACGGCTTTCAGCCATTCCTTATGCCGGAGTCAGCGAACCGGAACGCGCATTACTCGACAACACCGAACCCTTGACGCGTTTTGAATCTGAAGGACTGATCGACATCATCATCCGGCAACACGAACCCGACTTTATCAGCCATCTCGCCGATCTTCTCAAGGCCGGCAAGGCGCCGCGTTCAATCGTCGATACCTTGCAGTTCGGCGCTGCGCAGGTCATGCTCGAAACTCACATTGACATCAACTTCTCGCTGCCGCAGCATTGTTACGAATACTGCAATACGCTTGGTTGGTTTTTCGACAGGTTCGATCATCCACAACGGATCAAGCTGTTGTTCCAGGCTGCGTCTTATCTCAATCGCGCGGCATGGCACCAGCGGCATACCGGTGATCTGACCCCGCCCCGGATCAAAGCGCCTGTGGCGGCAAAGCGGATGTCCGGACCAGCGATACTTGACGCCCTCGAAACCGCCCTGGTCACGCCGGACGCCGAAGCCGCGACCAGCTGGACCCAGGCCTATCTTGATAGCGGTGCTGACCGGACCCCGCTTGTCAGGCGTCTGGCCTTTAGTGCAGCCCGGATCGGCAATGATCCGCACAATCAGGAGATCGCCCAATGCACGCTTGAAGATTACGTCAAAAACCGGGGCTGGGACCGTGACCGCCTCCTGCTTGCTTCGGCACAGCACACAGCCGGCCATCGCAAATATGGCGACCACCTGGACTGTTCACGACGCTTCGGCAAGGCGCTCGGTGTTGCGGCCCTGCAATAAGGCCTGATGACAGGACCGGTACGTCATTGATCTATCAGCCCCATATCCATGCGACAGGTCGGTTTGACTCGGAGACTGCATGATGAGCGGTGACGATAGGCAGATCTATACCCAGGCTGTCTTCGATGTTGGACGCGAGCCGCGCCGTAAACGACGAGGGGCCGGTGTTATCACCGAGCCCGCTCGTGAGATAGCGATCTACGATACTGTCGATGTGCTGGTCATTGGTGGTGGACCGGCCGGTACCGCCGCAGCAACAGCGGCGGCCCGGCTCGGAGCCCGAACCATGCTGGTCGAACGCTACAACCATCTCGGCGGATTGGCGACGGGCGGACTGGTGATCTGGATTGATCGGATGACCGACTGGGACGGCGTCCTGGTTCTACGCGGCTTTTGCGAAGAAGTGCTTGGCCGTCTGCCTCCCGACGCGATTTACGGACCGGAACGCGCGCTCTGGGGATCACGGGACGAACGTCACGCAGATTACTGGTCAAACCGATTCTCGGCCCACCATGGCATCGTCACCTGGGCACCGATGATTGATCCGGAGCGCCTGAAGATAGCCTCGGACGACCTGGCACGTGATGCCGGCGTCGACCTCGTCATGCATGCCTGGGCGACCGACCCGATCATGGAGGATGGCCGCCTGACCGGGGCCGTCATCGTTTCAAAGGAAGGCCGGCATGCGGTTCTTGCCTCAGTGGTCGTGGATACCACCGGCGACGGCGACATCTTCACCCGGGCCGGGGAAGCCGCGGAAGCCGATATCCAGGATGGCAGCATCCATCACACAATGAATACCGCCTGGCTGTTCGGCGGTCTAGATGTCCCGCGCTGGCTTGAATTCAAGATGACCGAAAAACAGGCGTTTTCCGAGTTCACCAGCCTGGCGCGCAAACGCTCCAACTACTTCTCGCTGCCAATGCCTGCCTGGCGCGACGACATAGCAGTCTTCATGGGACCACGGCTGAGCGGATTCAGCGCAATCGACCTTGAGGATCTGAACGAGGTCGAGCATCTTTCGCGCCAGCGCATGCAGGGCCTGCTCGCCTTTTACAGAGACCACGCGCCCGGCTTCGAGAACGCCTGGATCATGCTCACTGGTCCCCAGATCGGCGTTCGTCACAGCCGCAGGATGCGCGGTTTGACGCAAATGACCGGCGCCGAATGGAAAGCTGGCATCCACCACGACGATGAGATCGGCGTCAGCCCGAGTCTGGCGCCGAAATTCCAGTCCGTCTCGATTCCGTATCGGGCTCTGGTTGCGAAGACCGTACCGAACCTGCTTGCCGCCGGCCGACACATGGCAACGGACGCCCAGACCCACACCTTCATGCGCGAAATCCCACAATGCTGGGTGACCGGGCATGCGGCCGGAGCAGCCGCGGCACTGGCAGCCGACGACGACATTGATGTGGCGGATGTCGACATCAACAGGTTGCAGACGGAATTATTGAAACAAGGTGCCTATCTCCGGGTACCGGGTTGAACGAAGGAGCGGACCATTGGGACGACTGGATGGCAAAGTCGCACTGCTTACCGGCGGCGCCTCGGGACTGGGCAAGGCAACTGGAGAACTCATGGCGGCCGAAGGCGCAACGGTGGTGCTTTCGGATCTTCAGACGGTTGCCGGGGAAACTGTTGCGGCAACAATCCGTGACGCCGGAAGCGCCTGCGAGTTCAAGCATCACGACACCACGGTCGAAGAGCATTGGGATCGGATCTGCGCCGAAATCCTGAATGAATACGGCCATCTCGATATCCTGCTCAATGGTGCTGGAGTCGGCAGCAACGCGACCGATCTCGAGGATATGGATATCGAGACCTGGCGCCATTGCATTGCAGTCAATCTCGACGGCGTGTTTCTCGGTTGCAAACACGGAATTCGGGCGATGCGCAAAGGCCAGGGAGGCTCGATCATCAACATCTCTTCGATACTCGGATTTACGGGCATGCCAACCGCATCGAATTATTGCGCATCAAAAGGCGGCGTCCGCCTGTTGACCAAAGCCGCGGCGCTCGAATGCGCCCGCAAGACCCCGCGGATCCGAGTCAACTCCATTCATCCCGGCTTTATCGACACGCCGATGGTCGCCGGCGCCATACAACGGCGCGGACCGGCGTTTCGGGACTATATCGAGACCAATGTCCCGTTCGGCGAACTGGGTGAACCCGCCGACATAGCTGAAGGCGTGGTTTATCTGGCCAGCGACGCAGCAAAATTCGTGACTGGCAGCGAATTGACGATCGATGGCGGTTTTCTGGCGCGTTAAGGCACCGGACCGAGGCAAGATAGGTGAAACGGGACGCAGATGTCTATGGCCTGCGCCAGACACACGGTGGCGCGAGGCAAACCCCGGTCGTGCCACCGTGACACTTGCCATCTGATATCACTCAAGTGGTTCTTGCCGAACTGTGACAGTTTCAGGAAACTGCGCTCTCGAAAGTGTCGACGTCTTTTTGCGGTCTGGAGGAATGATGAGCAAGCGGACAAAGTGGGGTGTTTTCAGCCTCAGCCAGTATCCGGATCAATCGATCCGCGTCGAAGGCCTCGAAGCGGACATGAAACTGTTCGAACTGGCGGAGCAGTTGGGCTATGACACCGCTTGGCTGGCCGAGCATCTGTTCTCGACCTACGGAATTGCAACGTCGATCCAGGTGATTGCAGCCAGCGTTCTGCAGCGCGTCAAGCGCATGCGGATCGGATCCGCGGTTTGCGTCATTCCTTTCAATCACCCATTGCGCACGGCTGCCGACTACGCCCTGATCGACTGCCTGTCACGCGGCCGGCTGAACTTCGGGATCGGCCGTGCCTATCAACCGCATGAATTTGCCGGTCTCGGGATCGAGATGAGCGAAAGTCGTGACATGTTCGATGAAGGCATCGAGCTCATCCTCAAATCCTGGACCGAGGAGACCTTCACACACGAGGGCAAGTATTGGCAGATCACGGATCCGCTCGAGATGTTACCGAAGCCGGTTCAGATTCCGCATCCGCCGATTTATCAGGCTGCGATCTCGCCAGAAAGCTTCGAGGCGGCGGCGCGTAACGGTTGGTCACTCCAGCTTGCGGCACCATTCAGTTACCGGACCTATCGCGAGGAATGGATCCCGAAACTCGCCGACGAGGTCAAACGCTACGAGGACATGCTTTCCGATAACGGCCACAATGCTGCCGGACTAGAGCGCATGATGCTGTTACCCTATTTCACGGACACCGATTCTGCCCGGGCTAGGGCGACACTTCAGCCGCATGTCGAATGGTTCTACAACAAGGTTGCGACACACCAGCAACCTGGCAAGAGCGGACCGGTCTCGGGGTATGAATTCACGATGACGGAAGGGGCGCGAAGTCGGAAAATGGGGTATCTCGCATTCGACAAGCTTGCCGAATTCGATGCCTGCGTGGTTGGTTCGCCACAGGAGTGCGTCGACAAGATGAGCCGCATGAAAGAGCTCCTTGGCGTCACTGAATTCGTGATCTGGCCAAATCTCGGTGGCATGCCGTCGACGCGAGCCGAAAGCGCGGTCCGGCTTACCTGGGAAGAAATCGTACCCCATGTATAAAAGCCGCTTCGTCAGGCTAATAGTGGTTGATCGACGGATTCGATAACTGCTTGTTCGCAACGTATGTGACGGCCCGGCCGGACGCTTCAGTTCGGAATATTCCGACATTCTTCTGCAGCGCCGGGGTTACGCGTGGTCTGACTCTCCTGTTCAGAGGTCAAGAACGCCCGGCTAGTTGGGTCACCGCGGGCGATGTTTCCCGGAAACCGCTTATTCACATAGATCCGGTTGCGAGAGTTTGCCGCGAGAAGTTGACTCCTACCGGTCCATTTGGACGGTTTTCGATCAACATGTTGATCAAGCCGGAGCCAAGTGCATAAGCGGTTCCCGGAATATCGCGTGATCAGTGGGTTTGTATTGACAGACTGTAATTGAGGTACAGACGCCCGTCATGGATGGTCCAGGCTTCCGGCACGCTCGGCGCGGTGTACTCGTTCGACACAGCCCAGGCGCAATAACCGCCATATTGTGGCGCAAAGGCCACCGTATCAGCCCGGAACACCTTGAAATTGGCTTGGCCGGGAAAATGCCAGGTCGCGTCATTCCACTCGAACGCAAACTCCGGTTGACCATTCATCGGCCTCCCCTCCCGGAAGTAAGTCACCGGATTGATACCCTTAATCACGGTAGAGGAGGATCCGATAAAGACCGGATTCCGGTCCACCATTGGGGATCCCGTCATTGCCCACAGTGCGACGCATACCGCGATTGCGACACTCTGTTCTTCACGATGATCCCATGAATTTGAGCACTGGTCGAGCGGCGCTTTGACATACAGCGAAGTCATTTTCACAATTTGGTCCGTAAAAGATTAAATTGCCTTATAAAATGGTCTTTTCTATCTTTTTTGACAAGAATTAATGTCGCCAAACTCTCCTCATGGGCCCGCTGTTTACGGCGTCGGATCACTGAGCCTGTCCTATAATTCGCATATTGAGTTCTCCATTCAGATCCATGTATCCAATCGAGAGCATCTGGAATTACACTGACCGCTTATGCACGCAGCTCCGGTTGCGAGAGTTTGCCGCGAACCGCTTATGCACGTGGCTCCGGTGAAACGTACATGTAGCGTTTGGCGTGTCGGAAATAGTTGACATCGGGGGCAACATCGTGTGCCACCGGAGCCACGTGCATAAGCGGTAACTGGAATTAAACACTTGCGATTTTTTGCCGATGCTATGAACCCGTCGCGTGTCGGACCAAGCGCGGCCGCCGCCACAGATATGATAGCGCAATCCCGATTAAACTATTGCTTGTCCCGTCATCGCTCCCTCTGCGAGTTCATGTCAACAGCCGTGGATCGAACGGTGCCCAAGTGAGATTTTCACAGCCATCGGCCGTGATCAAGAATTGGTCCTCAAGCTTGACGCCCTCGCAACCACCCTCTTCACCGATATAGACTTCCACCGTCATCGCCATACCAGGCTCAAGACCGTAATCGAACGCTTCAGCCTGCCAATCCATCGGATAATGAATGGCCGGCCATTCATCGCAGAGGCCGACCCCGTGCATCTTGCAGCCGTAGCGGCGCGCGATATATTCCTACGGAAGCTGATGACCCCCGAACGTCAACTCCCGAAACGCCACGCCAGGCCCGAACTGGGCACCATTGACCATTATGTGCTCGTGCGCGACCGCAAACATGCGCTTTTGCTCATCCGTAGGTGCAGCGTCATCGACCAACCAGCTGCGCAAGATGTCGGCACACATGCCATAAGGGCCGACCAAGTCCGTGTCGACGCAAAGCAGATCGTCATTCTGCATGACGCGTGGGCCGCATTCCTGAAACCACGGATTGGTCCGGGGACCACTCGACAGCAATCGGGTTTCGATCCATTCACCGCCACGGCGAATGTTTTCCGTATGCAGAATCGACCAGACTTCCGCCTCGGTCATGCCGGGCGCGCTGCAACTATGCATTTCGGTCAGCGCCAGCTCGCAGGAATAGAGCGCGCAGCGAATCGCCCTGATTTCGTCGGGCCTTTCCACCGACCGCGCTTTTTCAGTGACCTCCTCACCTTCCATGACGTCAATGTCGTACCGTTCGAGTGTGCGTAAGCCGTGCACCATGATCTTGTCGACGGCCAGCCGGCGATTGCTACCGCAATGCGTTCGCAACAGCGAATCGATTTCGCCGGCGAACCGGTCCGCATCGATCGCCGTCCGGGCTCCGTTCGTGAAATAGAAGAACGCCGCACCGCACCGCGTCTCCCGTATTAGAGGATTGAATCCGGTCAGAAGGTCCCCGATTCCGAAGAAATCCCAGACGATCATGTAACCGTCAGCGGTCACGAGACAGGCCCGGAACGGATTGTGCATCGCCCAGACCTGCATGTTGCTCGTATCCGAGGCGTATCGGATGTTGAGCGGATCGAACATCAGGATCGCCCCGTAATCCCGTTCACCGACGAGCTTGGCCAGACGCTGGAGACGAAGCGCCCGCATCTTCGCCAGATCGAGGACTTCAAGACCTGCATCCCGCCATTCGGCAAACGCCAGTGAGGTCGGTCCAATTTCCACACGGTCGTTGTCGTCCGGCGTCCCGTTCGCTTTCACCAGCGGCCGTTGACAGGAACCGGGATTGATCTTGCGACTTGCAGCATAAGGCCGGGAGCCATTCACCGATCTGGCTTCGTCACTGAGGCAAAGCACGTCAGCAGACAGAATGATACTATTCGCCGTTGTCACAAATGCGTCAAAACAGGAGGAAATTCTGCTCTACACACGACAATAGACAGGCTTTGTGTCAGGACTCCGGCGGCGCGCCGCCTTCGCGAATCCGGCGCGCAACAAAATCGTCGAGCGCTTCACGCCTTGCGATGTCGAGGGCCGGCGGTTCAAAATCGGCAATCACCTGTTTCCAGATCGTGTTCGCGCGCTCCGTCGCGGACTGCCCGCCGGCCTCGGTCCATTGCCCGTAGTTTTGCCAGTCGGACAGCAAGGGTTCGTAGAATGCCGTCTGATACCGGCTCATCGTATGCGGGGTGGAAAAGAAATGGCCGCCGGGCCCGACATCTGCAATCGCGGAAAATCCGAGGTCATCGTCGCTTGCCGGCAGCGGCTGGAACAGTTCGGCAAACCCTTGCAGCAGTTCAACGTCCAGAATGAATTTCTCGAACGACGCTGAAAGGCCACTCTCGAGCCAGCCTGCCGCGTGCACGACCATGTCGGACCCCGACATGATGGCGCCCCACAGACTGGCCTGGGTTTCATAGGTCGCCTGGGCGTCAACGCAGTTGGACGCGGTACCGGCCCCCGAACGCCAAGTCAACCCGACATGACGCGCCAATTGCCCCGATCCCAGAAGCGATTTCACATGCTCGGGCGTCCCGAACGCCGGCGCGCCCGACTTCATATTGACATTGGAGCAGAAACTGCCATACATCATCGGCGCACCGGGATTGACGACCTGCCCGAGGACGATTGCCGTGAGCGCTTCGGCATGTTGCAGGGTCAGCGCGCCAGAGATCGTGACCGGCGCCATGGCACCAGACAGGCAGAATGGCGTAATCACCAAAAGCTGGCCCATTTCGGCAAAATCGATGATGCCGTTGGCCATCGGAATATCGAGCGCAAGCGGTGAATTGGTATTGATGATGGTCTTGCACCAGATATCCCGCCGGAGCGCCGCGTCGTCCTCCAGACCGCGCGCCAGCTTGATCATCTCGAAACAATCCCGTACCTGCGGCGACCCGCGCGAATAGATGCTCGGGAACTTGTCGCTTTCAAGCAATTGCACCCGCATGACTTCAAGATGTCGGAATCGGGTTTCGACGTCCTGGGCCTCGGGCGAAACCGCCAGCATGTGGATCACGTCGTAACTTTGGCAGAGCCGGACCATGGTCCGGTAATCCTCCAGGGTGCCGGGGCGTTTTCCGTCGTCGATGTCCATAGCATGGGGGGCGCCGCCAACACCGGTAAACGCGACATTGGCACCGCCCATCACAACCGCCCGATCGAGGCTTCCGCCAAGCACTGTGAAAGAGTCTGGGGCGCTGGCGAGAGCCTTGGCGACAAGGCCACGATCGATGCGAACCATGAAACTGTCATCATCGACTGTCGCCCCGGCTTCGGAAAATATCCGTCTCGCCCTTGGCAAGAGAACCCGGATCCCGAGCTCCTCCATCACCTTGAGCGCGGTCTGATGGATGTTGGCGACCTCGTCGTCGGAAAAGACCTGCATCGGCGGAAACGGGTTGACCAGATTACGATAATCAACCACGCGCGACGGCCGTTGCGTGACCTCGGTCCGGCGCCCTCGCCGTCCGGTTCTGCCGCTGCCCCTTGCCATTGTCGTCTCCGTGTCTCGTGCCCGCTGTTCGATATTCCGCCCGCCTGCGATTTTGTCCGGCGCGGCCGAGTCACGTTACAGTGAAGTGCGTTGTTTCGGAATCGCTATTCAGGATCCGGTATCTTTGAGCCTTCTTCACGACAACCCTTTCTGCCTCCGCATCGGCATCAAATACTCAATCTGCCCGGCTGGCATGTATTCGGTGGCCTACGGCAGGTTTGCCGCCGCCGTATCGGCTGCTGGCAACCTCGGTGTCGTCGGGTCGGCCTTCATGAGCAGCAACGAACTGAGGCAGGAAATCCGTTTGGTCCAGCGCAACACCGACAGGCCCTTCGGGGTCGATATCCTGTTCACCGGCGCACCCGGGACCGACACCGCATCGAGCGACTACACCCGTGAAGTGCAAGCCCATGTCGAAACCGCGTTCGAGGAATGGGTGCTGGCTGCCTATTGAATAAATCAGTACTGAACCATTGCTTTCAAGCCTGCCAAGCAAGGTCCATTAACGCTCAAAATCTCATTCGCCGCCAGTTGTCGTCTGAGGCAGGACGTCAGAATCTTGCGGCTCTGCCGGCGCCGGATAGCTTTCCCGGCCGACTGGCTTATGCGCGTGCGGTTTGCGAGGCTTTTGAGTTTCGCGATCCTCGCGGTCGTCTGCAGGAGACCGGGTGTCCGAGGGCGCCTGGCGATCTTGACGACGTTGTGCTGCCGCCTCCGCAATCGGATTATCAGCCGACGAGCGAGCCAAATTGCGACCGCGGCCGGCACAGTCCGTGTTCAGCTTGCCGATCTGGATCGCTTGGTAGTGGCTTGCGCAGCGTGGCTGAGCACTGTACGCTGAAGCATTGGATGTGCAGCTGGGCGCGGCGTCGCGACCGTCGCTTGCCCTTTGGCGGGGCGGGTATTCCGACGGAGGGATCCGCCGAATCGTAATCAGGCGGACGTCATCGGCGTGATGCCGTACAGGTCGATCGTAGCGCGGGCCCGGGCAAGATCGTGCGTGCGCTGCAGATTGATCCAGAATTCGGCGGTGGTGCCGAAAAATTTCGAGAGGCGCATCGCGGTATCGACGCTCAGCGCAGTCTCACCCTTAACCAGCCGCTCGATTCGCGTCCTGGGCACATCCAGACGTTTCGCAAGCGCGATCGCGCTCATGCCGAGCGGCTCAAGATAGTGTTTCGCGAGCACCTCGCCCGGATGAGAGAAATTTGTCAACGGCATCATGTTCTGCCCCATCAATGGTAATCCACGATCTCGACATCGGCCGATCCCCGAGCGGTCCACACGAAGCAGACGCGCCACTGATCATTGATGCGGACCGAATGCTGGCTCGCCCGGTCATCCCTGAAGTCTTAGGGGCGGTTTCCCAGCGGAAACCTGAGATCTCCGAGGACGGCAGCGGCGTTCATCACCGACAGCATGGCGCGTGTCCGCTTCACCAAGCGGGTCGGGAAACCCTTGGTGCTTGCGATCATGACCGGACATCTATCATGGCTTGATACATTCGGGCAAGCCAGCGGCACAACAGTCTGCTCACGCCAAATCACTCATCGTGGGATAACCTTGCCCGACGCCCAAGGACATTCTTTTTTTGCTGAATGAAGGGATTATATACGAAAGTGACCAAAACCGCTTGACGCTGCCCGCTTCGGTCACTATGTTTCCGTTATTCAATGGAGGCGGTCATGGCTCACAAGGCACCCGGAAAGCACTACCGCGAAGGCATATCGCTGGTCGATGTCATGCGGATGTTCCCGGATGACGCGGCGGCAGAGTGCTGGTTCACCGAGGTTCGCTGGCCGGACGGCCTTCACTGCCCGCACTGCGGATCGACCAACGTCCAGGACGGCACCAAGCACAAGACCATGCCCTATCGGTGCCGGGATTGCCGCAAATGGTTTTCTGTCAAGACCGGAACCGTCATGCATTCATCGAAGCTCGGCTTGCAGGTGTGGGCCGTAGCGTCCTCCCTGCTGACGACCGGCATCAAGGGCCAGGCCAGCATCAAGTTGCATCGGGACTTGGGCATTACGCAGAAATCCGCGTGGCATCTGGCGCATCGAATCCGCGAGACCTGGGCCAGGAAGAACCCGCCGTTCGCAGGTCCCGTGGAGGCCGACGAGACGTACATCGGCGGGAAGCTCAAGACCATGCACGCCAAGAAGCGCCGCGACTACGGCAAGACCATTGTTGCAGGCACCCGAGACCGCGCTGCTGGCACCGTGCGCGGCCAGGCGGTCGAGTGCGCGGACAAGGACACCCTCCACGCCTTCGTAGGTGCTCACGCGGCTCCAGGGGCTACCATCTACACCGACGAAGCCAAGGCGTACCAGAGCCTGCCGAACCACGAGACCGTCACCCACTCTCGCGGCGAGTATGTGCGCGAGCAAGTCGGCACCAACGGGATGGCAGCGTTCTGGTCGATGCTCAAGCGCGGCGACCACGGCACCGATCACCCCTGGTCGCCCAAGCACATGGACCGCTATGTGGCGGAGGTCACGGGACGCCACAACGACCGCGAATCCGACACCCTTGATCAGATGACCCACATCGCGCAGGGCATGGTCGGAAAGCGGCTCAGGTATCGCGACTTGGTTGGCAACTTCACAATAAGGCAACGTGATGAGCGAAGAAGAACTGAACCGTGATCTTGGCGCCTTCGCCAAGCGATATACTGGATTGCAGGAGAAGATTGCTTGCCTTAAGGAAAGGCTTTGCAAGATCAGCACCAAACTCGCGGATGACTCGCAGAGCTCAAGGGAAGCGGCGAGCGGGCACCTTCGCCCGTCCGAACTGTCCATGGAGTCCGAAATGGTCAACGAGACAATCCGTCAAATGCAGGAAGCCATAGACCAGCGCGAGCGCGTGGCCGCAAAGATGAGGGAAACGACATTGAAAGGCATGGTAACTCACACCCGCCCGCAAGGATTACCCGATAGCTTGCTATTTGAACTCGGGGAGCATCTTTCGTAAGCCCAACGATGATGGTGGTGAACTAGAATCTTGAGTTCGCATAATGTGTTCACATGTGGACAGAGCTACCCCAGCCAAGACGGAGGCTCCGATCCACACTGCGGATACGTGGAGCCAGTCAATAAAGCGAAATTGCTGTCCCTCTCGGCGCATACTCCATCCTGCCGCAGCAGTGATAAACAAGACAAAGCCAATCCCTATCAGTACCCCGTCTATATCCAGCCACACGCCAACATCCTCCCCATTGTGCATGACGCCGGCAGTGGGTGCCGGGCCGTTGCAATCACGCACAGGTTATGTGGAGACCCTGCCTATTCGCCGGGCCGGGGAGCTACCCCAGCCGGGTCAAGGGCTGTTCTATTCGGCAGGCGACCCGACAGAGCGGGCAACCTGAACGTGATTGCAGGAGAGAGTGTGGACCACACGGATCGACATTGCCAACCCCTCATGGCACGATCTCGGTGAGGCCAGCCAAGGCAGAGGCACCGATGGACAAGACGCGCAAGCGCGGCCGGCCGGTCGAGAAGGAAATGCCGGTGCCGATCCCGGATACGCCCGAGAACGTCGCACGGGCACTCCTGACCACGCCGCCGAAGAAGAAAGGCGAATGGAACTATCTGAAGGGGGAAAGCCCTCAGCTGCGGGAGCCTCACAAAGCAGGCAATACAAGTCCAAAATAGGTCAAGGCGTTACCTCGACCTTGGTCACTTTCGTATATAATCCCTATTCAGGACCCAGGGGATCGGAAAAGGGGCAGGCCGACCAGGCTCGAGTTCTGTTCTGAGACCAGGGCCTGAACGGTCCAGCCCGCCCCGCGCGGGGATGCTCCCGCAGCCTCTTCCCTGCGTTACCAACGCGCGGAAGGGACCCTCTGTAACAGCATGATTGCAATTCACGGCGACCATAGGGTTACCTGATTCTCACTCAAGCTAAGCGCAATTTGAGTAGCCGCTCCGGCATCGGCGGCGTCCTCAGCGCCACGTAGAGCAGTCCGGGAATGATCTCGGGCAGGTCGAAGCGACGATTGAACCGGTACTCGAACTCCGCGAGATAGCGCTGGGCATACTTGGGACGAATCGCATGACAGGTGACACGCAAGACGCTCTTGATGTTGCCGAGGATCGTGTTCACCCAACGAAACTCGGGGCGCTCGACCGCGGCTTTCCCGCCGTCGGTCACCATCGGTTCATGAACGCAGCCTGCCGCGGTCACGCCATTGAAGCAGGTCAGCCCATCGCAGAGCACCTGCGTGCCCGGGCTCAGGTGCTGCTGCGCCCAGGCGGCGATTTCGGTAAGACGGAAGCCTTCGACCACGGTGAGCGTCACCCGCTGCGGATGTCCCGCCTCATTGGTCTCGACCGCGGCCACGAAGGGGTCTTGCCCGGCGCGCCCCGCCCGCGCTTGCCCCCGAGGGAGGCGTCGTCGAGCTGGATGAACCCGCCGAGCACATGCGCGCGGTCGCGCTCCATCATCACCTGCATCAGCGTGTGGCGCATGCGCCATGCGGCGTTGTCGGAGATGCCGAGTTGGCGGTGCAGCGTCATCGTCGATGCACCTTTCTTGTCCTGGGTCATGAAGGAGGTGCCCTGGAACCACACCGTCAGGGGCAGCTTGGTGGCCTCGAAGATGGTGCCGGCGGTAATGGAGGTCTGGCGGTTGCAGCAATAGCACTGCTGGAGCTTGTGTGTGGTCAACTGGCAGCCTCGGTCGTGGCCGCAGTTCGGGCACACGAACCCGTTGGGCCGGCGCCATCGGGACAGGGCGTCGAAGCACTGCTGTTCGGTTCCATAGAGCGAGAGGAACGCGTTGAGGCTGATTCCCTTCTGGAGCTGCACCGGGTTGCGGGCCATGGAATTCTCCTTCTCTATCATCAAATTACATGGCTGTATTCTATACCAAATGCCACTTAGGATCTTGATCGAATTTAAGTTTCCAACTTCACCGCGGGTGAAGTTCATAGTTCCAGTCACCGTGGAACTCGTTGCGATGTAGAGACAGCGCTTCCATTTCCGCCTTCGTCGCCGTCACTCCTTTCGGGTCCTCCCCCGTGTCGAGCTCAGCTCTGACCCGAAGCCCTGCGTCGGTGCGCGTAGTGCCGATCAGATCGACGATGGTGTCGAAGGGTCGCAATGGCTTGCCTCGCCAATTGTGCGTGATGTGACAGAACAGGCGGTGCTCAATCTTGTTCCACTTGCTGGTGCCGGGCGGGAAGTGGCTGACGTGTACGCGCACTCCCGTGTCGTCGGCACATTGCTGTAGCCCCTGCTTCCACGCGCGCAAGCGGTAGCCGTTGCTGCCCCCCGCATCGGCAGTGATGAACAGCTCGCGAGCCTCAGGGTAACGGCTGCGGCCCCTCTCCTCCCACCACCGCCGAAGCGAGGCGAGCGCGAATGCAGGGGTGTCATGGTCACATCCAACACTGACCCATGCGTCGTTGCGGCCCATGTCATAGATGCCATAGGGGATCGCTTTGCCTGCGGCATCCTGGGGAAAGTCGTGGACCATGGATTCCTCGGGCTGCCCCTTCGGCTGCCACTCGCGCCCCGCGTTCTTGAAATCCCCGACCAGCTCCTTCTTCTTCGTGTCGACAGAGACCACCGGTCGGGCGCGCTGGAGACACTCATCCGCCTTCGCATTGATATGGTCGAACTGGGCGTTGCGGTCCGGGTGCGACCCCCCTTCGGTGCTCTTGCGCACCGATTGCAACCGATAGCCAAGCTCGTGCAGCAATCGTCCCACCGGCGTCGAGCTCACCTTCCAGACCGCGCGCGACAGCGTCGCGGCGAGCTTCGCCCGACCCTTGCATGTCCATCTCAAAGGCGACTGCGGGGCGCCGCAAGGCAACGGGTCAACGAGCCTCTCCAACGCTTTCTTGATGCCGGGCTGGGACTGCTCGATACGCGGGCGCCCCGCGCCCGCACGGCGAATGCGCCCGACCGCGGCGCCGCCCGATTCCAGCTCCCCGCGCCCCTTGCGAAGGGTCGGGCGCGACAGGCCCGTCGCATCCGAAACCAGAGCCTCGCCTCCATATCCGAGGGCACGCGACCCCGTCGCCGCCCACATACGGCGCCCACGCTCGTCGAGATTACGCCTCGACCACCGCGTACTTCTCAACGATTGTCGCTTCGAGTTCAAGATTGCGTCGCATCGAAGGGAGTAGAACACAGGCGCGTACAAATGGACATATAATTTACACTACCCTCCTTAGCGTCGAGGGTAATCAGGATTCCTTAAGCCCAGCCCGGACCGTCGTGCTCAGCAATTTCGTCCCTTCCGCAATCCACTCGATCCCGTCACGACCGATTCAATGAAATAAATTGATGACCGGTTCAATGTCTTTCGAGCCGAATTTGCTCTGAACACCGCATCCAGCGCGTTTCTGTCATACTCGATCCAGTGCTCGGAACAGGTTCAAGAGCTTCGACTGTTCGTTTGGCCGGCATGATTTTGGCGTTTGCGTTGGCTTCGTGTTTGGTCACATCAAGTCAACCATGGCGTGTTTGTGTGCACAATATTCAACCGGAACATAACCACTTGAAGATAAACTGTGGGAGCATTGCGTTCTTATGCACGTCACTGGATAGCTTGGCACCGAGGACGTGTCGATGCCGGGAACGGGGATACCGAAGGAGACACCGCCGCTCCACAAGCAAACGACAACCCGCTCGATCCACCGAACGGTAGCGATTGGCAAGAATGTGGCGGTTGCAAATTCATCGCCGAATCGGAAAACACTCAGGTGTCGAAATCGGAAATGGCAAGACTGGCAATTCGGCGATATGCTACCTGCAAGATGCGGTTCACTCTGCGATTGCTCGTCATTGCCAACAACGGTGACGCCAATCGGCAAATCTCGAGGCCGAACCGCCACATGGCAGACATCCAGTACGCAACCGACTGCCGACAAGGGCCGTGACCGATCAAGCCATAAACGCATATCCCGCAGTCAAGCGTTATGTCGTTCTCGGGACCCTCACCGGGGTGACAATGCTGTACACCATGACGGTGATGATCGCCAATGTCGCGCTGCCGAAGATCCAGGGCACCTTCGCCGCCACAGTCGATCAGATCGCTCTGGTCGTGACCTTCAACATCGTCGCCACCGCCGTGGTGACACCGGCATCAGGGTGGCTTGCCTCACGCTACGGCCGGCGCAATCTCATGCTGTTCTGCGCGATCGGCTTTACCATCGCATCGCTCCTGTGCGGCATGGCGCAAAACCTCGAGCAACTGGTGTTCTTCCGTATTCTTCAAGGCGCCTTCGGT
Organism: Thalassobaculaceae bacterium; assembly: GCA_963422445.2. Lineage (GTDB taxonomy): Bacteria > Pseudomonadota > Alphaproteobacteria > Thalassobaculales > Thalassobaculaceae. Next base: position 3,257,233 of record OY729512.2, on the reverse strand, counting down.
GCGCCGCTGGTGCCAATCTGTATGGCGATGGTGCTCGACATCTTTCCTGTCGAAGAACACGGCACAGCTACCGCGATTTTTGGCATGGGAGTTGTGTTCGGACCGATCATCGGACCGACCATCGGTGGCTATCTGTCCGAAGAACTTGGCTGGCGCTGGGTGTTCTTCCTCCTGATCCCGTTCGGGGTCATGGCCATTTTTGCGATTCTCGTGGTGATCGACGATCGGGTGAAAAGCGACAGGATCAAGCTCGACTGGACCGGTCTGATTTCCCTTTCGGTCGGCATCGCGTCGCTGCAACTCATGCTGGATCGCGGCCAGCGTCTCGACTGGTTCGACTCGACTGAGATCGTGATCGAGGCCATCGTCGCCGTTGGCGCCTTCTACATCTTCATTGCCCACACCCTGACCGCGAAGGCACCGTTCCTGGACCCGCGCATTCTGCTCAACAGAAACTACGCGCTGGGAATCCTGATCACATTGCTGTTCGGCGCCGTCCTGTGGACGCCACTGGTGCTTTATCCGCCAATGATGCAGAATCTCCGCGGCTATCCAGAAGACACGATCGGCCTTTATTTGGCTCTTCGGGGGCTGGGAACCTTTTGCGGGTCGACCCTGCTGGTGTTCGTAAACCGACGGCTTGATCCCAGAGTGGTTCTGTCGATCGGCTTTCTGCTCCAGAGCATCGCCGGCTGGTACATGACTGCGTTCAATATCAACCTCGTGGAGTTCGAACTGGCATGGGCCAATGCGCTCGCCGGCCTCGGGGTCGGGTTCGTCTGGGTTCCGCTCACCGTGATCACATTTTCGACGCTTGAGAAAAGCCGCCTTAACGAGGGCAGCGCATTTTTCCACCTGATTCGCAATATCGGCAGTTCGATATCAATTTCGCTCACCATCGCGCTGATCATCCGGACCAGTTCGACCAATTACGCCGACCTGGTCGGGTTCGTGTCGATCTTTGGAGACAGCAGTACCGTCATGACACTCAAGGGCGTATCCGCCCCGGCAACTGTATCTGAATACTTCCAGCTCTCCGGGGAAATCGCCCGTCAGTCACGCATGATCGGCTACATTAATGCCTTCTATCTCTATGCGATAACCGCTTTCAGCGTCATTCCTCTGATCATGCTGGTTCGTATGCCGAAGGGCGGTCAGCCACAATCGGCAAACTGAACCGCCGACAACGACACCCGGACCACGAACAGGACAGGTCTTAGAGCTCTGTTGCCAACGATGTGGCAGCGGTCCGACGGTCTGGCTGACATGCAAATCACTGGATTGTCGTTTCCCAAGTTGGCAGTTTTTTCCACTGACCGTGCCTGATCGGGGGATGTTTGCGGCCTGAGAACACCATATACTGGGCTCTGCCATCGCCTGAATTCCTATATGTCTGATGTGGGCGCCCGGAAGTCGTTTGTGGGGCCAGGACTTTATCGTTGCGTCGATATCCCCCTTGCCAGGCGCGCCGGCGAGCGTGTCTGCGCAACACATCGCCAACCCTTCGCCTGCGCCATGTACATCAAGGCCACCAAGACCCACACCGACAAGGACGGCAAGCCCGTGCGAAGCCACAGGCTGATGCTCTCCCAGCGCGTCGGCGACAGGGTGCGCCACAGGACGCTGCTCAATCTCGGCACCCACGATCCGATCCCGCGCGAGAGGTGGAAGGAGGTCACCGAACTCGCCGAGGCGCTGCTCCACGGCCGCCCGCCGCTGCTCCAAGCCGCGCCGGACGTGCAGGCCGCCGCCGAGGACATCGTCGCCAGGCTCAGGGCCAGGGGGTTCCGCACCGAAGCGGTGCAGGAAGAGGCGCGCAAGCCCGACCTCGCCACCGTCGACCTCGATACCCTGGAGCACGAGACCCCGCGCACGGTCGGCTGCGAGCGCCTGTGCCTCAAGGCCCTCGACGATCTCGGCTTCGCCGACATCCTCCACGACCTGGGCATCAAGGGCCGCGAAGGGCGCATCGCGAGCGCGCTGGTCGTCGCCAGGATGGTCCATCCCGCCAGCGAGCGGGAGACCAGCCGCTGGCTGCGCCGCGACAGTGCGACCGCCGAACGTCTCGACCTGGAGGGCGACCGCAAGGCACTGCGGCGCAAGACGCTCTACCGCATCGGCGACCTCCTCTGGCGCCACCGCGCCGCCATCCAGCGGGAGCTGTTCAACCGTGAGCGCTCGCTGCTCGACATCCCCGACACCATCGCCTTCTACGATCTCACCAACCTTCACTATCACGGCCACACGCACGGCGAGCGTCCCCGCTTCGGGCGCTCCAGGCAGAAGCGCGACGACTGTCCGCTGATCACGCTGGCGCTGGCGCTCGACGGTGCAGGCTTCCCGCGCAGTTGCGAGATCCTGCCGGGCAACGTGAGCGAGCCGGGCAGGCTGGAGGACGCGCTGGTCAGGCTCGAGGCGGTGTGCGGCGGCACGGCGCCCAAGCCCATGGTGGTCATGGACGCGGGCATCGCCACCGAGGAGAACATCGCGTGGCTGGGCGAGCCGGGCTACGACTGGATCGCGGTCAGCCGGGGAGGCAAACCGCCGCCGCCCGAGGGCGGGCCCGAGGCGCTGCTGATCACCAGCGCGCACCACGAGGTGCGCGCCTGGCACCTCGCAAGCGAGGACGGCGCGGCGCGGCTCTCTGTCGTCAGCGAGGGCAAGAAGAAGGCCGAGACCTCGATCCTCGGCCTGAGGAGGACCCGCTTCGAGGCGGCGCTGGAAAGGCTCCACAGCGGCCTCCCGGTCAAGGGCCGCCTCAAGCGCTACGACAAGGTGCTGGAGAGCGTAGGCCGCCTCAAGCAGCGCTTCTCCGCGGTCGCCAGGCACTACGAGATCACGCTCGAGACGGCGGACACCGGCGCCAACGCGTCTGCCGTTCGCTTCAAGCGCAGGCCGCTATACGACGAGGCCGATGAGGGCGCCGGCGCCTATGTGCTGCGCACCAGCCACATCGACTGGGATATCGAGACGATCCTTCGGACGTACTGGCGCATCACCGACATCGAGGCCACCTTCCGCAGCCTGAAATCCGAACTCGGCCTTCGCCCGATCTGGCACCAGCTCGACCGTCGCATCGCGGCCCACCTGCTGATCGCGGTGCTGGCCTATCACGCCGTGCATCTGATCCGTACCCGGCTGGCCGCGCGGGGCATCCACAAGGGCTGGGCATCGGTCCGCGACGGTCCTGCGGACCTGGGTGCGGATCACCACCCGCCTGCGCCAGACCGACGGCACGTTGATCGTCAACCGCCAGGACACGCGCCCGGCCGCCGAGGGTGCCGACATCTCCTCGGCGGCGGGCGTGGAACCCGCCATCCACCGCAGGAGGGCCCGCCTGACGCGCTGACAGAATCCAACAAAATGTGGGGCCATGTTGAAATCGGCCGAGAAAAATATCGACCCATATCAAAGCGATAAAGGACAGCAGAACAAAAAAAGTGCCAACCTGGGGTTTGACTGCAAAGGCTTATCCCTGAGCGTCCTGGGCCACGAAATGTGATGACATGGGATGAGGCTGGTGACAGAATATAATATGACCATGATCCCCTTGGGAAGCCCGGAAATGACTGACTTTCCCCGGTCCCTGTTGGAGTTCCAACAGCGTTTTCCAAACGCGGATGCTTGCGCCGCCGATCGGGCCGCCTTGCGCAGGTCGGGGATGGGCACTCGCCACCAGGGTCCACGCCCATGAATGCGCCGACTGTCGTAAGCAAATCTCGGTGACGGCCGGTACGGTGATGCACGGCTCCAGGCTGGCGCTGACCCTGTGGTTCCGGGCCGCCTGTCTGATGGCCACACACGCCAACGGGATCGCGGCGCTGCACCTCCAGAAGCAGCGCGGCCGGGGCTCCTGCAAGACCGCATGGCGGCTCGCCGCCAAGCTGCGCCGGGCCATGGTCGCACCGCATCGCATGCCGCTGGCGGGGTTGCTCGAGGTGGACGAAAGCCTGATCTCCTGCCGCTCCAGGGACGACCCTGCGAGCGGCGGCAGGCGCAGCCACCACGGCAAGCTGTTGATCGCCGGCGCCGTCGGCGAGGGTGGAGCCGGCCGATCCGCCTGGCGCAGATCGAGGACGTCTCCACCAACAGCCTGCACGCCTTCCTGGATGCCAACCGCGCCACCGCCAGGACCGACGGCGGGGCCGGCGTCACACACGACCCGCACGTCGTTGGAAACAGGGCCGCCCCTGTCGTCCTGCCCCGGGATCATCGCGTCTTCGCCAATCTCAAAACCTGGGCACTGGACGTCTACCACGGTCGCCGCCGCCAACATCTGCAATCCGACCTCGATGAGGTCGTCTTCCGCTTCAACCGCCGCCGAACTCGTCACGCCGTCTTCTACACCATCCTCGGTATCGGCGTCGCAATCACGCCAGCAACCTACAAAATGTTCATCACACCGGAGCTACAGCGATAAGCCTTTGACTGCAATTCGCGGGATTCTCGGATGAAGCGTTGTATATGACGGTCTCCGACTGAACCCACGCGGTCAATATCTTCATTCGTACCGGCATGCTCCGGGAGAGTTTTCACCCGCAAGGGCGCGACGGCTTGATCGATAGAACCGTCCTGGTGTTGCCATTGTTTTCAAGGGGTTCGCTGCAGGTCTTTCAGTGGAGGTTGTCAGTTCGTTGGATGCATGTCATATACCAGCCCCTGACACTATTACCTCGCTCTCATTTTGTCTTTTTGGGCAAGAATTCATGTCACCAAACTCTTGTCATGGACTCGCTGTTTACAGCGTGGGATTACCATGGTGATCAGGTAATCTCCTCCAGTGGGAAATAGTCAAGCGATGGGCAGCCGCGGGCTTCGATTGCGTCTGCAGGCGGGAATTGGCGGGACTGATTCAACGCCGCGCGTTCCGTCGCTGCCCTCCGTATTCCACGCGTCCATTGCGCGGCGATCGCCTGCTTTGCCCACCGGTGTTCAACGCTCCGCCGTGACCGCTTCGCAGGCCATCATCTCCCAGCCCCGGTACACGACCGCCAGACCGACATGCTGGACCGTCGGATGGCGCCGCCACAGGGTTGCGTCGGCCAGATACCCCCGCAGTTGCCGTTGCGGCTCTGCCAGCGCCCCCATCTGCCCGGTCTGGTCCCTGGTCTCGCTGCGTTTCAGATACTTCAGCTCGATCACGTAGCCATAAATCATGCCGGGAAACCGGGCCAGATCCGGCTCAAGGTAGAGATCCGCATAGCCCTTGTTCAATTCGTACTCGGACCGACCAGAAAATACTCCGTCAGACCGAAATGCGTCGCCAGGACGACCTGCACAACCTTCTCGCCGAACATGTAATCGCAGATCCCGGTCTGCTGGGCGAGAACAGTGCTCAAATAATCGAAGGCCGGTCGCCATGTGCCTGCGTAAGCCATATCGTTCATCAGAGCGATCAAGTCGTCCATGTTTGCCGGGAACAGCCTGGCGTCGTCCCAGGCATCGCGCAGGTAGCCGTACAACAAGTGCCGGACGGTCTGGTTCGGGATCGTGAGATCGGATCTTACGTGATCACTGCCGTGGATGCTCAACAGTCCGAAATAATACCAACCAGCCTATGAACTGACTTCTTCGGCTATGGTGGGAAACAACCTTGGGTGCGCGGACCTCCGGTCCGCATGCTTGCTTCGCGGCGCAAACTTCGCGGCAAACCGCAATGCGGACCAGAGGTCCGCGCACCCAGGAAGGCGGCGCAACAAGTCATTTCATAGGCTCGCTGGTATAATACAGCAGGGACAGGAAGTTCTTCCGGTCGGCCAATCTTTGGAGAGGAAAACTGATGCTGATCCGGGTCTTCGCCCTTCCATCGGCGATGATGTCGCGCAGCATGTCGAAATTACCGTTGAGGTCGGCCTGCCGCGCTGCGGCCTGCCGGTTCACCACGAGGAGATGCCGCAGCTTGCCGTAATCGATACCTACGTTGTGGTCGATCAGCTCGTCCGGCGGCGGCTTGTTCGGGATGGAGTTTCTTAGAAAGTACAACACCATGGCGGTGTTGTAGACGCTCGTCTCGGCTTGTCGGGCGAAGCGGTAACCATCATACCATTCGCGCATGAGCTCGAGGGTGGCATCGATGTCCCGGTCGAATGCACCGTGATCCCGATATGTTTCCAGCAGACCGCGCACTTCGGCTTCGGTGAAGCCGAGCATCTCGTTGAAGCCCGGACGCAGGCTGATGTTGGCACCGATGTTGAAGCAGCTGGTCACGTCGTCCATGGTGATCGGCGAGACCCCGGTGACGAACAGTCGCTCGATACCGCCCGCCTCGATGCCGGCTTTCAGAGCGGCGAAGAAGCTGCGGTAGAGGCCCTCGTCATGGGTGAAGGACTGGTACGCCTGCTCTCCATGCCGCGTCAATATGGTATTGGCGACGTTGTCGTACTCGTCGATCAGCACATAGAATGGAACATCAAGTTAGCTAACATGAAGGAACAGTTCGTTGAGCTTGTCACTGAGGGCAGGCTGATCGAGGATCTGTTGTTTCTTGTCATCCGGAAACATGTCCGGATTGCACTTCAGCGTCCCACTGAGCTGGATATGGCAGTAGCGCTCGAAGCGTTCCTCGAGTGTTTCGAGCGTGTTGTTGAACGCCGAGAAGTTGAATCGCAAGACGACATGGCGATTGCGGTTCGGCGTCGGGTTGCGGCCGATGTCGGTGCTGCCGAACAGGGTCTCGAACGCGTCCGCCTTGTTGCGGTCGTAGTAGTTGTCCTGCACCGACAGCCAGCAGGTCTTGCCGAACCGGCGGGGCGGATGAGTAAGACTTAGCGCACCGGCCCCAGGTCGCGAATGAACCGGGTCTTGTCCACGTAAAGCTGGCCTTCCCCGCGAATGGCCGCGAAGTCGGTCATGCCGTAGGGAATGAGGGGGGCATGATCGCTCCATTTGCGGCCTTGCCGGATCGACATTATGGCAGGTGCTCGGCCTGCCATGCGATCCACCCAGCGCACAGCGTACCGTAAGGCGTGTTCCGGCGCGACTCCGTTGCGGGCAGTCAGCACCGCAGCCGGTTACGAGTATCTGGCGGACGTACCAAGCGCCTCGGACATCGGGCGGGGATGAATTTTACGGGTTTCACAAGTTCGGACATCCGCGGCCGAGATCGTCCGCGCCGCAGGTCGAAAGTCGTATACTACGCCATATATGCTATCGAATTGCGGGACATGACGCCGGCCCCCTTTGGTGAAGCGGTTCGGCCGCAGTTCAAATAATCTGCAATGCTGAAGCAGGTTTTATCGTCTTCACGAACGGACCGGCTTGATACGCCGGCCGTCCTCACTGACACCATGCACATGAACGAAAACCCGTCACGGAACAAACCTCGCTGTGCAGATTAAAAAAATCCGGGCACCGACAGCGATTGTTCATCATCGACCACACGGGGCTCACACCGTCGGCCTCATCGTCACCGCCCTGGACCAAGAGCCTTCTTCTTGGTCCGTCCCCGTGCAAATCCAGCGCGGCCAACGGCACGCCCGTAATAGCGGCGGGCTCGAACGCCGCCAAGACGCATCTGGCTATTGCCGGGATCAAAGTCGCGCAGACCACCATGACACTGGCCCGCTATTTCGAGACGTCCCGGACGACAACCGTTCCGCTATCGGAACTCTGCTCCTGACGTTCGTCAACGCGATATGCGCCACCGACGTTGCCTGTACCGATATGCACGCTGATTGGGTATCTTGAGCAACACGCAGGCAAAAGCCAGCCACGGTTCGCCGAAGTTCCCCATCATTATGCTCCAGACTGTGTGAACAGGCCCCGGGTCAGACTTGGCCGTGTGCGTCGATCCCGACAACTGCGATACCGGCTTCGGCAGCGACGCGGCGCACCTCGTCTCCGTCAATAAGGAGCGAGGCGCCGGCTTGAACCGCAATACCGCGAAATCCCGCTGCTGCAGCGCTGCGAACGGTATCCGGTCCAATCGTCGGAAGATCGATCCGCCGTTCCTGGCCGGCTTTTGCCATCTTCACGAGGACGGGGCACGGACCGGACCGCTTTAGTGTGCCAGCCCGTGCAATCATGCCGTTCGTGCCCTCGATCGCTTCAACGGCAAGAACTAGACCTTCCTGAACGGCAACGCTTTGACCGACATCAACCGGCGCCAGACGCTCAAGCACAAGAACACCTCGTTCGATATCCGTCAGGGCAATGTCATCAAGTTCGGGACCGGCAATGCAACCGAGCGGCGCAAGAATCCCGTCGACAACCGTTTCAACTCCGACAACCCGGAATCCCTCGCCTTCAAGTTCCGATGCAATCGCGGACAGCAGGCCGTCGTCGCCAAAAGCGCGCCGACCGGCCCGGAACAGAATTTTGGCGGCACGACCGTCAAATCCCAGACTCGACATCGACGGCCGGGGGACCGGCCCGGCCATCACGACATCTTCGACAGCGGCAGCGTGCAGACTATCGAGGACAGCCTGGACCCGGCCCAATCTGAACCAGGCATGATCCCGACCATCCAGAACGTCGGGCGACGTGATGCCCTCGAATGCGATCATGAATACCCCGCCGCCGCGACGGTCATGAGCGGAAGCAATCTGTCCCGGCAAACCGCCGCTACCGGCAATGATTCCCAGCTTACGCATCACCCGGTACGGTGTGGTCGCGTGGCTGGCAGATCGGCCGTCCTGCGTCGGCGCGAAGGAAGTCGACGATTTCCCGCACCGCGTCGTCCTCCACCCCTGATCGGGCAACCGCCTCGATCCGCTCCCGCAATGTGCCTGTCACCGAAAACAGGGCCTCGTAAGCCTCTCTGAGACCCATGATCTGTTGTTTCGTGAAACGGCGGCGGCGCAAGCCGATGATATTCAGCCCAGCCAGAACCGCGCGATCACCCTTGACCGAACCATAGGGAATCACATCACTGATGACGCCACTCATGCCACCGATAATGGCATGCTGACCGATCCGGACGAACTGATGGACCGCCGACAGACCGCCAAGAATGGCATGGTCACCAACCGTGACATGCCCGCCCAGCGTCGCATTGTTGGCCATGACGACCCTGTCACCGACCTGGCAGTCATGGGCGATGTGCACACCGACCATGAACAGTCCGTCATCACCGATGCGGGTTTCCATGCCGCCGCCTTCGGTCCCCGGGTTCATCGTGACATATTCCCGAATCACATTGCGTTCCCCGATGACCAGACGCGAAGCCTCACCGGCATATTTAAGATCCTGAGGTTGCAGCCCGATCGACGAGAATGGAAAAATCTCGGTCGCAGTGCCTATCTCGGTGTGCCCACCGATGACGACATGAGAATGGATCCGAACATCGTCGCCAAGCTGGACGTCGGAACCGACGACCGAATACGCGCCGACCTGCACACGCTGGCCAAGACGGGCTGTCGGCTCGATGATTGCTGTGGAATGAAGGTCTGCCACGGTGTTTGAAACGATCATCAATCAGCCAGCAGCATGGCGGTAAAAACCGCGTCTGCGACCACATGACCGCCAACACTGGCCTTGCCGGAAAACTTCCAGACCTGGGCACGGTTGCGGATTTTCTCGACAACCACCTCCAGCTGATCACCAGGAACAACCGGCTTGCGGAATCTCGCGTTATCCACGGTCATGAAATAGACCAGCTTGCCTTCCGCGTCCGGCCCGAGAGTCAACGCCACCAGACACCCCGCCGTCTGCGCCATTGATTCCACGATCAGCACGCCCGGCATCACCGGGCTGCCGGGGAAATGGCCGGCAAAGAATGGCTCGTTTATGGTCACGTTCTTCACGCCGACAGCAGAGACATTGAGTCTGACCGACCGGATGCGATCAATCATCAGAAACGGATAACGATGGGGTATCAGCTCGGCGATCCGGTTGCAGTCAAGCTCCCTGATGTCGGATTCGTCTTGTTCGACATCGGCTTCACTCATGTCAGTTTATCCCTTTCCCAGCCGCTGCCGTGCCTGCCGGACGAGAGATCTGATCACGGCCGTCTGACGGCGATAGTCACGGATCGGCACCGCCGGCATGCCGCCAACGGTCTCGCCGTCCTTGATGTTCTTGGTCACACCGGACCGGGCGGCGATACGAACCCCATTGCCGATATCCAGATGGCCAGCGACTCCAGACTGACCCGCGATCACCACATGATCCCCGACCGTCGTACTTCCGGCGATCCCAACCATGGAAACGATGATACAACCCTTCCCGATCTGGACATTATGCCCGATCTGGACCAGATTGTCGATCATTGTACCCCGTCCGATGATTGTATCGGGGCCCGAACCCCGGTCGACAGTGGAATTGGCCCCAATCTCGACATCGTCTTCGATGACGACCCGGCCAAGTTGCGGCATCTTGATAACCCCGGCGTGATCCCGCTCGAAACCGAACCCCGGCTGTCCGATACGAACGCCGGAATAGATGAAACAACGGGCACCGATATCGCAGTGGGACAGTGACGCATTGGAACCGATACGCGTGACCGGACCGATGCGGACCCAATCACCGATGACGCAATTGGCGCCGAGCCAGCAGCCGTCCCCGATCGAAACGTTCTCGCCGACAACCGCGCCGGCATCTATCCGGCAATCCTTTCCGACCCTGGCCGATGCCGCAATCGAGGCCGTGGCATGGAGGCCCGGCCCCGGCATCTCTTCGGGATAGAAACGCTGGCTGATTCGAGCGAAGTTCTGCCGTGGACGGTCTGTCAGCAAGAGAACCATGTCGGCGGGAGCACCACTCGCATGGATCTCGGAAATCAGACAGGCGCCAGCCTTCGAGTGAGCAAGAGACTCGCGATAGCGCTCGTTCTCCATGAAACTCAGATGGCTGTTGCCCGCGGAGCCCAATGGCATGATATCATCGATCAAGATCGAAGGGTCCGCGCAATTTGAGAGATGCGCGCCGACCATGGCCGCAAGCTCCGTCAAACTGAACGGACCAGCATAGCTGAAAAACCGCCGGTCAGTCATTGACCTGTCCTCAGTTCACTCCGGTGCGAGCTCGAATTCGACATCCACCTTCTGGACTTTCTCGTTCAGCCGGGCCAGAGCCTCCCCGGTGATTGCAAGTTTCTTGACAGCGAGCACAATCGAACTGCGAAACAGCACGAGGTGGATACCGAACTCCTCGGCAATCTCGGCAACAACATCGAACAACGCCTTCTGCACCTTCTCGAAGGCAGCATCGAAAGCGCGATTAAGCTGCCGGTTTCGCGCCTGCGCCTCCTGTTGCGCTGCTCTCGCCTTCTGCTTCAGCAGGGCAGATTGTTCCTCAAACGCTTCCGTCGACAGGATCGATCGCATCCGCGCCAGTTCCTTCTGCTCCTGGAGCAGTTTTTTCTCGATTGCCGCAAACTTCTCGCGATACTCCGCGCGCCGTGCATCGACCGCTTCGCGAATGCTTTTCGCAGCATCCGAGCGTGACAGTACGGCACGAAAATTGATCACAGCGACCGAAACCGGATCAAACCGTCCTGTTTCCTGCGCGTCGGCAATCTCGGTCCCGGCAAAAATCAGCAGGCAAACGAACCATAGAGTACACGAAAGCCGGCCGAATATGGTTGGACCCGTCACGGGCAAACGCCTAGAAGCGGGTGCCGAAACTAAAGCGTATCGTCTCGGTTTCATCAATGTCTTCTTTCAGGACGGCTCGTGCAAAATCAATACGTATGGGCCCTAAAGGCGTGTTCCAGCTGATTCCGACCCCGATCGAGGCCCGGAGCGAACTTTCGTCCGAAATCTCGGATCCTGTCTCGTCAGTTTGCCACAGACTGCCGAAGTCGCCGAACACCGATGCACGCATCCCGATGTCCGCCAGAACCGGAGTGCTGATTTCGACGGTGCCGGTATAGTACAAGTTTCCACCCAGCGCATCGTCCGTAGAAGTATCGCGTGGACCGATGCCGGAGGCAGCGAATCCGCGCAGATTGCGTCCACCGATAAAGAAGCGGTCCACAATGCTGACATCCTCTCCAAGGCCGACGATATAACCGCCTTCAAGCAACAGCTGAAGCACGTATTTGTCGAGCAGCGGCTGATAATACCCCGAGCGCAATCGGGTCCGAAGGAAGGTGGCCGACCCGCCAAGTCCGGTAAAATCGTTGGACATTGAAAGGACATAACCTTCCCGGGGATCGATCCGGCTATCCCGCTTGTCCCAGGTCAGGGTCTGGCCGACCGTCGAATATACCCGGCTGCCCGCCTGTGCGCGAATGAAGCGTGACGCCGTCCTGTCAACACCACGAACCTCCACTTTCTTCAGATTGTATCGCAAGCTTTGACGCAAGTCCGTGGCGAGGTCATAACCCAGGTGAACACCGCCACCATTTTCGTACTCGTCAAACGAGAAATCGTCCCGGTCCACTCTGGTCGTGCGAAATACCTCAAGTCCGGCTGTGAGATCACGATCGAGAAAATAAGGTTCCGTGAACGAGATATCGAAATGACGTCCTGTCTCGGACAACTGGGTCTGGAAGGTCAGTTGCTGACCTCGACCCAGCAAGTTACGCTCGGAAATACCGATATCGCCGACCACGCCATCGATAGAAGAATATCCCACGCCAAAGGAAATCTGACCCGTCGGCTGCTCCGAAACCGTCGTCTTGATGATGGTCTTGTCGGTCGCCGAGCCCTCTTCATTATCGATCTCTGTCGCCGCGAAGAATCCGAGGTTACGAATGGCGCGCCGCGAACGGCGAAGTTTCGAAACATTGAACGCGTCACCTTCGACAAGCTCGAACTCACGACGGATCACCTTGTCGAGCGTCCGCACATTCCCTTCGATATCAATACGCTCGACATAGACTCGCGGTCCCTCGCCGATGACAAAGGTAACGTCAATCACCCGTTCGTCGGGATGACGTTTCACGGCAGGTCGGACCTCGACAAAAGCATAGCCAAGCGTACCCATCTCATCCGTCAACCCGTCGACCGTCTTTTCAACATCGACGGCATTATACCATTCGCCTTCCCGAAGCGTGACCAGAGACAGCAGCTTCTCGCGGTCGATTCGTTCGAGATCGATTTCCAGGTCGATCTTTCCGTATCGATACCGTTCGCCCTCCTCCAGCGTGAAGGTCAGGACGAAGTCCTCACGATCCGGAGTCAGTTCCGCAACTGCCGAAATGACCTTGAAATCGATGTGGCTGTTTTCAAGGTAAAACCGCCGCAGGAGTTCCCGGTCGAGGCCCAGGCGGTCCGGATCATAGGTATCGGATGTCCTCAACAGGCGCCAGAACACATATTCTTTAGACTGGATCGTGTCGCGCAGGTCGGAATCCGAAAACTTCCGGTTTCCAATGAAGACGATCTTGCGAATTCGGCTGAGCGGGCCCTCGTCAATCTCGAAGATCAGGTCGACACGGTTTTGTTCAAGTTGAATGACCTTCGGTGAAATCTTCGAGGCGAAACGGCCGCTGCGCTGATAGATCTTGAGAATGCGTTGCACATCCTGCTGCACCTTGGTCCGTGTGAACACCTGACGCGGCTGCAATTGCGTCTCGTTGGTCAGATCCGCATCTTTGATCCGCTGATTCCCTTCAAAAGCGATCCGGTTGATGATCGGATTTTCGGCGATGGAGACGACAAGCCGTGTTCCGTCCTGTCTGATCCTGACATCTGCAAAGAGTTCGGTCGCAAACAGTGCCTTCAGGGACTGGTCGAGCTGATTCGGATCCATCGGGTCGCCGGGCGCCACCGTCATGTAGGTCGTCACGGTTTCCGGATCGATCCGCCGGGTTCCTTTGACTTCAATCTCGGAGATCACTGCGGTTTGCGCCCGGACCGGAGTCGCATGAAACGACGCAAGGCCGCCCATGCCTCCGATCATGAGCAACATCATGGCAACCCGCGCCGAAAATCGGGCTGTACCGAAATATTTTTGCATGAAAAAATTCATGGTCTTGGTCTCGCCTTCAACTGAACAACGTGCCGAAAAACTCAAATACCCGCATGTGGACCAGATCGTTCCACGTCACGAAGAGCATGAGGCCTACCACCGCCGCCATGCCTGCCAGGGATGTCCATAGCTGCAGCCTTTCCCCGACCGGCCGGCCGCGAACGGCCTCAAGCGCATAGAACACGAGGTGACCACCATCAAGAAGTGGAATCGGGAACAGATTGATCAGTCCGAGACTGACCGACAACACGGCAACAAACCAGATCGCTTTGTACCAGCCGAGTTCGACCGCCATCCCGGACATCTGCGCGATTCGCAACGGTCCGCTGAGATCTTCGGTCGACCGGCTGCCGATGATCATCTCGCCGACCGCGACGATTGTCTGATGCGTCACCCACCATGCCTGCCCGAACGCCTGCCCGGTTGCCGACAACAGATCATGGCGAACCAGCCTAGTTTGCTTGCTGCGAATACCGAGTCTTCCGATCGTGACATCGCCGGTGGCATCGGACGATATGACGATTGGCCGAGGTGTCGCCATCAATTCGACCATACGCCCGTCACGCTCGAGCACTATTGGCAAAGGCACGCCTGGATTCGCACTGACAATGCGTTGCAATTCGTCAAACCGGGCGATTTCAGCGCCATCCACCTCGACAATGCGGTCACCAATCTCGAAACCGGCTTCGGCCGCGGCACTGCCAGGCAGAATGCCGTCGACATGCGATGTCGTCAGCTCTTGCCCGCCAATCGCATACAGACCGGTCAGGACGACGAGTGCGAACAAGTAATTGGCCGCCGGACCAGCCGCAATGATAGCCGTTCGCTGCCTGAGGGATTTGTGGTGGAACGAGAGCGCACGGTCTTCGTCGCTCATCTCCGTATCCTCGACGGCCCGACCGCTCGACGCATCGGCATCGCCGAACATCTTGACGTAGCCGCCAAGCGGAATTGCGGAGAAACGCCACCGTGTCCCGGAGCGATCGGTCCGGCCGAACAGTTCCGGACCGAAGCCGACGGAAAATACCAGGACCCTCACGCCATTCCAGCGGGCGACCAGGAAATGACCCATCTCGTGGACGAACACGAGGACCGTCAGAACCACCAGAAACGGCACCAAATTGTCCTTGAGGATAACCAGTAGATCCATTGGCCCTGCCACCTCGTGAATTGCCACGCTATTTAACGGTGTGACGCCGCAAAGGCAATGACATCGCATCGGCGACCCAACGTCGATCCCACGCTAAGTGATTTGGCGTGATTTTGCCATTTTTCCAGTTGCGCCGATTTTTTGCTTGCACATCGCACAAGCCTTTGCCGTCGACGGCAAACGCATTCGCAGCGCCAATCGCAACAGTGAGGATCATCATGAAACCGTGACCCTGGTCGAGCATGGCAGCCGTCCGGGAGGTCCTCGAAACCCTCCCGATCACCAGCCGCGTCATCATCCTCGATGCCCTCCATACCACCCGTGACACCGCCCGGATCATCGTCAAGACACACAAGGCCGATAATCTATTCACGATCAAGGGCAATGTGCCCGAAACCTGCACCACGCTGACGACACGCGAATGGCAGACCGAGGCGACGGGGCATTGTCAGGACGATCTCACCCTCGCGCACGGCCGCATCGAACAGCGCAACATTGCGGTTTTCACGCCGCCACAAGCGATGATCAATGATCCGCATGTGAAACAGATCGTTCGGGTGCTCCGTCACAGCATGGACAAGACAACCGAAGACGAATCCACCACGTCTGCACATCGCACAGGCCCTTGCCGTC
This sequence comes from Thalassobaculaceae bacterium, assembly GCA_963422445.2. Classification (GTDB taxonomy): domain Bacteria; phylum Pseudomonadota; class Alphaproteobacteria; order Thalassobaculales; family Thalassobaculaceae. The sequence continues at coordinate 3,241,593 of OY729512.2, read as the reverse complement.
GACGCCAGCCGCGCAACACCGCAAGACCGGCTCGCCTGGACCCGCGGTCACCAGCTGGTCGAACGCTATCACCATGTCCGGGACGTCACCTTTAAAGAAGACGATTGGACCGCCCGCACCCGATACGCACCATCCGGCAATGCCATCATCAACACCATCGCGATCGCCGTGATCCTTGGGGACAACCGCAAGATCGGCAAACCGAAGAGGGGCTTCGCCAAGAACCCGCGCGCTTTCAGCTATCGACGCAAGGACGACATGAAAGCGCTCTTCATGCCCGTCCGACCGAGACCGCTCTCCCGAAACCACGACACCACCGGTCCGTCCGCCGCCCGCACAACGCGACGGCTGTTTCCAGGATCGCCCGACCGACAACGCCCCGCGCCGCATCGACCGGCCGATCACATTATCGGTAGGCATGAGACAAACACGGCAATCGTGACGATACCGGATGTTGCTGGAGCCGGGCCGGTCTGCATCCACACCGCAAGCCGGCACCGCTTGATCACGCCTGCAGGATTTCGCTGGTCATCTGGCGGGCTGCGGAATCAAGATGAATGACATCATCAATGCTCTGAGGTTCCGGCACCGAGAATGTCCCGAGCATGTGTTCGATCGTCGGAACGATATCGGTAAAACCGATTCGCCCTTCAAGAAAACCGGCAACAGCAACTTCGTTTGCCGCATTCATGACCAACGGCGCGCCACCGCCTGCCGCCATGACTTCGCGAGCGAGGCGCAGGGCCGGAAACCGCACCGAATCGGGTGTTTCGAAAGTTAGAGCCGCAATTTCGACAAGATTCAGCCGTGCCCGAGGGACCGGTATCCGGTTTGGCCAGGCCAGTGCGTGGGCAATTGGGATCGCCATATCCGGTGTCCCCAATTGGGCAAGCACTGATCCGTCGCGATAGGCGACCATACTGTGAACGATCGACTGCGGATGAATGAGAACGTCAATGTTGTTGGCAGGCATGTCAAACAGGTGATGCGCCTCGATCAGTTCAAGGCCCTTGTTCATCATTGTCGCCGAATCGACCGATATCTTGGCACCCATGTCCCAATTCGGATGCGCCAGGGCCTCATCCGGCGTCTTGGCGGCCATCTCTTCCTGACTGCAGTCGCGGAACGGTCCGCCTGACGCGGTCAGGATGATGCGATCGACCATGTCCCGGTTGCGGTCTTCGAGCACCTGGAAGATTGCATTGTGCTCCGAATCGACAGGAAGCAACGTCGCCCCTGCACGCAGCACTTCCCGCAGCATGACCACGCCTGAGGAGACCAGACACTCCTTATTGGCAAATGCCACCGCGACGCCGCGACGGATCGCTTCGATGGTTGCGGACAGTCCTGCCAGACCGACGATTCCCGCCATGACCCAGTCCGACGGCCGCTGCGCCGCCGCAACGATGGCAGCAGGCCCCGCCGCAATTTCAACCGGCTCGCCGGAGAGGGCCTCCTTCAGCGGGGTATAGACGTCTTCATCAGCGATTGCGACGAAATTCGGCGCGAACTTGCGGACCTGTTCGGCTAGCAGAGCCCAATTGCTACCGCCGGTCAGTGCAGCAACGCGGTAACGCCGGGGATTGTCGCCGATCAGGCCGAGCGTCGTGCGCCCGACCGAACCTGTCGCCCCCAAGACCGTAACCGTCTTGCAGCCATCAGCCGCCATAGGTGTTCAAACCATTTCCGACTTTCCCGTCCGTCACAGTCCCTACAGGTATCACATATAGGACGGTCCCACGAAACACAGCATATCCTGCACATGCACGAGCGTTACGGATATAGATGAAGCGGCAATCGCCGGCAAACGAAGTTTCCCGATCCTGAGGTTTGGCTGCTACCAAACCGGGAAAGGATGCCACCCACTGACCATCACCACCACTGCTATTACCAGAAATGCCGGCAAATGTCCGTCCAAGCGGTCCAGAACACCACCGTGGCCCGGAAGTAAGTGGCCCGAATCCTTCACACCGCAAGCCCGTTTTACCATGGACTCGCACAGATCGCCGGCCTGGGCAATGAGCGCAAGACCGGCACTCAGGATCACGACAAGGACAATGTCCCACAGATCCGCAACCAGTGTTGCGAAGCCGGCTCCGACCAGCATGCTTGCCGCGATACCACCGAACAGGCCGGCCCAGGTTTTGTTGGGGCTGATGCGAGGCACAAGCCTCGGGCCGCCGATCAGACGTCCCGCGGCGTAGGCACCGGTATCGGTGGCCGAGACCGCCGCGATAATCCAAGCCACCAGCACCAGACCCGCAGTCGTGTCCGTCCGGAGCCAATAGGCCGCGCAGCATGGCACAGCAACAACTGCGCAGCCGAAAGCAAGCTGGAACCCGCGGCCTTCCCCGAGGAGCCTCGCACCAATCCACACGATGGCGAAGAATGCCGCCGAGACCACGCCGGCGGCCGGAACCATGATCACGCCCAGGACCGCGCAAGTGCTGGCAAACGCCGCCAGGGCGGCAATATGCTTGCCCCTCCGGGGCGCAATCATCGCCGCCCATTCCCACGCCATGCATCCGGCAGCGCCAGCAACAAGCACGGCAAAAGCCAACCCGCCATACAACCAGGCAAGAACCACCGGCGGCAGGATAACGATCAACGAGACCAGCCGGCGGGTCAGATCGCCGGAAATTTTTCGGGTCAGGCCCGGTCCGCCGCCCTGCCCCTGCTTGTCATCCTTCATCCGCCTGCTCGAACACGAATCAGCCGGCCGCGCCGAATCGGCGGTCACGGCGACCGAACTCGTCAATAGCGGCAGCAAGATCGGCGCCCGTGAAATCGGGCCAATACATGTCGAGAAAGATGAATTCGGAATAGGCGCATTCCCAAAGCATGAAGTTCGAGAGTCGCTGTTCACCCGAGGTTCGGATCACCAGATCAGGGTCGGGCATGTCACTGGTCTCCAGCTGCCTTTGCAGTATGCCCTCATCGATATCTTCCAGACCGATGCCACCGTCGCAGACCTGCTGTGCCAACTGCCGAGTGGCAAGGGCGATGGAACGCCGGCCGCCATAACTCAAGGCAAGCGTGAGCGTCAGTTGCTCATTATGCCGGGTCAGTTTTTCCGACTCCGAGATTAGGTTGTTGATGTCGTCGGAGAGGCGCTGGCGTTCGCCGATCACGCGGAGACGCACTTGTCGAGCGTGCAGTTCCGCAATTTCCTTAGAGAGATAACGCCGAAGCAGGCTCATCAGGTCAGTAACTTCGGACACCGGGCGACTCCAGTTTTCCGACGAGAACCCGAACAATGTCAGATAGCTGATCCCGAGTTCTACCGCAGCCTTCACGATACGCCGAACAGCTTCGGCGCCGCTGCGATGACCGGCGATCCGCGGCAAGCCGCGCGCCTGTGCCCAACGACCATTGCCATCCATGATGATCGCGACATGACGGGGTGCCATTGTCGATTCGTTTGGAAACTGCGGCCCCATCGATCAGACCTGCATGATCTCGGCTTCTTTTTCGGCCAGTGCACTGTTGATCCGCTCGACATGATCATTGGTAAGAGTCTGGATTTCCTCCTCGTAAAGGTGACGATCATCCTGTCCGATCTCGCCATCTCTCTCCAACCGCTTCAGATGGTCCATACCGTCACGCCGAACATTACGCACGGCGACCCGCGCCCCTTCCGCATACCGGGCGGCAATCCGCGACAATTCACGCCGTCTTTCCTCGCTCAGGTCAGGGAGCGGGATGCGCATTAATTGTCCGTCAACCTGCGGATTCAACCCAAGTTCGGACTCCCGTATCGCCCGCTCGACCGCCTTGGCATTGCCTTTGTCCCAGACCTGCACCGACAGCATCCTGGGTTCCGGCACGCTTATCGTGGCGATCTGGTTGAGCGACATTTCCGCACCATAGGCATTGACCTTGATCGAATGCAGCAACTGGGAGGACGCGCGCCCGGTCCGCAGGCCCATGAACTCCTTCTGAAGTGCGGTGATGGCACCATCCATTCTCCGTTCGATATCGTCGAGATCGGGTTCAGACATCGTCGGCCTCGTCTGTAATGACCGTGTACCTGCCCTCGCCGCGAAGCACCGCCGCGAACGCTCCGGCATTGTTGATCGAGAAAACCAGTATAGGAATGCGATTTTCACGTGCCAATGAAATCGCCGACGTGTCCATCACTTTCAGGTCGCGTGCAAGCACCTGCATGTAGCTCAGCCGGTCATACCGCACGGCATCCGGTACCAGTTCCGGGTCGGCATTGTAGACTCCATCGACCTTCGTCGCCTTGAGCAGGGCGTCGCAGCCCATTTCGGTGGCCCGCAGTGCTGCTGCGGTGTCGGTCGTGAAAAATGGGTTTCCGGTGCCGGCGGCAAAGATCACGACACGCTTCTTCTCCATATGCCTGACAGCACGGCGCCGGATATAGGGTTCACAGACAGCGTCAATGGGCAGTGCCGATTGCACCCGGGTCGCGACGCCAAGCTCCTCCAAGGCGTTTTGCATCGCGAGGGCATTCATCACCGTGGCCAACATGCCCATATAGTCGGCTGTTGCCCGCTCCATACCCCCGGCGGCGACCGAGATTCCGCGGAAGATGTTGCCACCGCCAATGACAGCGCAGACCTCGACGTCCGACCGTATAACGGAATGGATCTCTTTCGCGATCCGGTTGACCACCGCGGGATCAAGGCCGAAGCGCTGATCTCCCATCAGTGCTTCCCCCGAAATCTTCAGGAGAATCCGCCGATAACGAAGTTCGCCGTTGAGGCTGACGTCCGCCATGATCCTCTCCGGCTGCCGGTCCGCGCGTTTACCGGGTTGAGGTCTCAGTTGCCCAGCTGCGCGGCGACCTCAGCTGCGAAATCCTTGTTCTCGCGCTCGATGCCCTCGCCAAGTGCGTATCGCTGAAACCCTGTGATTTCAATCGGACTGCCAGCCTCGTCCGACGCCTGCTTCATGACCGCGGCAACCCTGGTTTCGTTGTCCACAACGAAGGTCTGCTCCAGCAAAACGACATCTTCGTAAAATTTTCGCATGCGGCCCGTAATCATCTTCTCGATGACATTGTCGGGCCTTCCGGATGCCTTTGCCTGCTCGGTCAGAACCGCCCTCTCCCGTTCGACAACGGCCTCGTCCAGATCATCAACGCTGACGCTTTGTGGAGCCGTGGCGGCAACGTGCATGGCAAGCTGTTTGCCGAGCGCCTCCAGCGTCTCGGATCCGGCGGCCGACCTGAGGGCAATGAGGACACCGATACGGCCGAGGCCGGGAGCGACGGCATTATGGACATACGAAACCACCACACCATTATCGACCGTCATTTTCACAGCACGGCGTAACGACATGTTCTCGCCGATGATCGCGATACTGTGGGTCAACTGCTCGGCGACGGTCCGGTCTTGACCCGGATAATTCGCAGCGCCAAGCGCGTCGAGGTCGTCGCCCCGGTCCAGCACGAGCCTTGCCACCGTCGACGAGAAACTCTGAAAAGCGTCATTCCGGGAAACGAAATCGGTTTCCGCGTTGACCTCGACCAGCGCGCCAGACTTGCCCTCGGTGACGAGAGCAACGATCCCTTCGGCGGCAACGCGGCCCGCTTTCTTCGCGGCGGCGGAAAGGCCCTTCTTCCGCAACCAGTCGACGGCCTCTTCGATATCCCCGCCGGTCTCGCCGAGAGCCTTCTTGCAATCCATCATGCCGGCGCCGGTCTTATGACGCAGCGCCTTCACCAACTGAGCCGAAACAGCAACCATGATTTTCCTCGTTTCTTCGTTTGCCCCGGCATCACGATATGACCGGTGCGACAAATCCAGGCGACGCCGGCGCTCATTCCTGTCAGGATGTCGGTGGCTTCCGACAAGCACCCCGGGTCGTACCTGCACCTGGCGGCCGGATCAAGCTGGTGTTGCGTCTCCAGCCGGTTCCTCGGTGGACACATCGGGTGCCGGCACATCAGCCACCGGTTCGGCTTCGGGAACCGGCGGTAATAGCACCGACTCCAATGCGCCGATATCTTCTCCAGAGGCCATCATCTCGGCCTGCAAACCGGTCAGCACGGCAAGACCCACGAGTTCGCAATACAGCGATATCGCCCGCATGGCGTCATCGTTGCCCGGAATCGGGTATTGGATGCCATCCGGATCGCTATTACTGTCGACGACCGCAACGACGGGTAATCCGAGTTTGTTGGCCTCCTGGATTGCCAACTGTTCCTTGTTGGTATCGATGACAAAGAGGATGCCCGGCAGGCCGCCCATCTCCTTGATGCCGCCAAGTGCGCGTTCGAGCTTGTCGCGTTCCCGGGTCAGGTTCAGCAACTCCTTCTTGGTCAGGCCAACCGTTTCACCGGCAAGACGGGATTCCAGATCCTTCAGACGCTTGATCGAATTGGAAATGGTCTTCCAGTTGGTCAGCGTGCCGCCGAGCCAGCGATGATTGATGTAATATTGTCCGGTCTTCTTCGCGGTCTCGGCAATGGTTTCCGACGCCTGGCGCTTGGTGCCGACCATGAGCACCCGTTCGCCCTTGGCCGTGGCGTCCCGGATGGCTTCCAGCGCCCGGTGCAGCAACGGCACGGACTGGCGCAAATCGATGATATGCGTGTTGTTGCGCACGCCGTAGATATACGGCTTCATCTTCGGGTTCCAGCGCCGGGTGTGATGCCCGAAATGCACGCCGGATTCCAGAAGCTGGCGCATTGTAAAGGTCACGGCTGTCATTCGCGTTTTCTCCGGTTGGTCCTCCACGAGCAATCGCCCTGGCACATGCCGGGGCACCGGAGCGCGTCCATGCCCGGCCGGGCAATGTCAGCGCAAACTCGTGTGCGTGATTGGCAGACCGGTTGATACTGCCCGTCGCACGGAAATGCAAGCCCTGAATACGGGTCGGTCGCAGACCCGAACGAACCGGCCGCGACTGCGGATCAGGATTTCCGGGAGTGCCCTACCTCAACGACCCCTATCATCGCATCGCGGCCGACAAGCTGCTGCAATTCATCCTCACCCATGTCCGAGGTACCGTCCGGCCTCATCGGCAATACCATATAGCGCATGTCAGCCGTCGAATCATGCACCCGTACCTCGCGGTCATCAGCAATGGCGGTCCCGAATTCCCTCAGCACCGCTCGGGGCTCGCGAACCACGCGAGAACGATAGGCCCGGCTCTTGTACCAATCTGGTGGCAAGCCGAGAATCCAGCGCGGGTAGCAGGAACACAATGTGCAAACCACAACATTGTGAACCGCCGGCGTGTTCTCCAACACGACGAGATGCATCGGGCCGATATCGTGGCCGAGTTCGGCGATTGCCTGTTTCGGAGTTTCGATCAACCTCTGGCGATAAGCGATGTCGCTCCAGGCACGGGCAACGATGCGCGCACCGTTGGCTGGGGTACGTTCGTCCATCTTTTCGATCTGGCGTTGTATATCGGCCGCAGTCATCAGACCTTTCTCGATCAGGAGTTCGCGAACTGCGCTTTCCATGGTCTTGTAATAGGTCAACGTATCGTCCTGATCCGGTCGATGCGGATGGTGATGATGCGGGTCATAGGGATGCATGTGATCATGGTCATGACCCGACGTAACGGTACTGCTCATGCCGCTTGCTCCTTGTCAGCCGATTCCAGCCAGAATTCGTAGATTTCAACGTCGATATGGTCGGCCGGCGATCCCTGATAGCCGGACCATATCTCCGACTGGCGAAAGCGGACCCTGTACAGGACCGGCTTGTCACCGTAGCGCCGGCCGAATGCCAGTTCCTCGGGATTGCCGAAGGCGCCACAGTTCCGTTCGATTTCCCCGGCCGCGCCACGGATGTAATGCGGGGTGCGAATATGGGTCGGCGGCGTTGGCGGAAAGGCCGCCCGTACCCTGACCCGGTCTCCAACGACGAAACGTGTTGTCATTGCGCCGCCTCGGAAGCAGTTGCCCGTGCCTCGACTTCGGCCATCTTGGCGCCAAGCTCCGCAGCGCTGATCACGCCGGAGTCAAGCAAGGTGTTGGTCAGCGACGCGATCCACCGCTCGTAATACGTCATCTTGTCATAGGCGTCGGGCGGCAGAGCCTCGATGCCCTTGCGCAGCTGATCGACCGTCATGATCTGCAACCGATTGGTCAGGAGCATCATCATCGCGTCAACACGCTTTTCCCATAATGCGTAGTCATGCTCCTCACGATCGATCGGTCCGGCGTCCAGACCACCCATGTCGTGGTGACCGCGTGCCGTGAAATTCCTCTCCATGACATTGTCCATGCTATCTGTTGCATCATGTTTCCGCCCGACATTATAGCGGGCGCGAACGACAGGAAAGACCCCTTTGCCGATTCGGGTATTCCGCAGGTCCAGCGGGAGGGTGACCGCGTCGCAGCGGAAGCAAACGAGCGCCACCTCGAATAGCGTCCCGGCCGCACGCCGAATGCATCGGTCCTGCTCCCACAACCAAGCGTACCCACCGGCCCGTTCTCTACCGCACGCGACGCCGAATCATGTATTGATGACATCGGACCGGGCGTCTGTCGCACCGGCCCCGGTCAGCCGCCTTGCGCGTGATGCGCTGGCAGTCAGTGACGTTGCGCCCGGCGCAGCGCGCCCAGTGCACCTACGGGCGCGAAGTTGAACTACACGACCTCGGTCCGCACCAGGCCCTGGGTGACCCACTTGCATCTCCATCCAGCGCCAGCCGGCCAGCGCCAGCCGGCCAGCGTCGCGTCATACAGCGCCGGGGATGACCCGAGACCATCACCTGACACGGCAGCCGCTTGAGCCGATCCGGAAGTGCGACAGAGTCGGCCTCCGTGGAGTCGAAGTGATGCGCCGGGCCGACCGTCGGGTTGCCTGCAGATACGGCGGATCGCTGTAAACCAGTTCCCGGCCGGAGACGGAAACGACGACAGAAAGGCATGCGCACAGCCATGCACCAGCTCGACCGAATGGGTCACAGACAAAGGCCTCGAGCGCCTGGATGTCACGGTCGATGCCGACCGAGCGCAGGGCCAGCGGCTTGCGCATCATCAACGCACCGCTCCCGGGTGACTCTCGATGTAGACATCGTGCGGCGGCATCAGCGCAATCAGCGTCTGACACAAACCTGCCGTCGCCGTCGATCCGAAAGACCCCATCCGCCGCTCCCGTCACACGAGAGCGCCCCATAGACCAATACTTCTATAACGTCAAAAAACAGGGACTCGACGACACCACACCAGCACTCACAATCGTCCTACCACCTCAGCAACATGATACCTAGGCAGTTACCTCAAACGACCCATTCTCCACGACATCATTACCGTTGTCAGGAGAGCGATTTCGCAATACAATCAGCAGATCATCCAAAAGCTGGTTATCCAAGGTCTGAACCGTACCGGGTTTCCCGGAGGCTCCAAACCTTGAGAGACTGGAGCGATGAAACATTCAAACAGATACTTCCCGGAGCTTCGGGAGCGGGCAGTGCGGTTGGTCCTGGCCCCAGGGCGGGCACGAAACGCAATGGGCGGCGATCGTCTCGGTGTCGTCGAAGGTGGGCTGTTCGGCCGAGGCACTTCGCAAGTGGGTCCGTCGAGCTGAACGCGATACGGGCGTTCGATACGGGCTGACGAGCGAGGAGCGTGAGCGGTTCAAGGCGTTGGAGAGGGAAAACCTTGAGCTTTGCCGTGCGAACGAGATCCTGCGCAAGGCGTCAGCGTATTTTGCCCAGGCGGCGTTCGACCGCCGACCCAAGACATGACGAGGTTTATCGACGCGCACCGCGGCCAGTACGGGGTCGAGCCGATCTGCAGGGAGCTGCCGATCGCCCCGTCGACGTACTACGAGAGCAAGGCCCGGGATGCGGACCGCAGCCGGCGCGTGCCCATCGCGATGCGCAACTGCGCGAGCACGTCACCCGGGTGTGGGAGTTCCAGGCCCCGCGCCCAAACGCCTTGTGGCGCGGGGACATCAAGTACGTCGCGACCTGGGCAGGGGTCATCTACGTCGCGTTCGTCATGGACGCCTATGCCCGACGCATCGTCGGGTGGCGGGTGTCGAACGCGCTTCGCACCGACCTGCCGCTCGACGCGCTCGAGCAGGCCCTGTACGCCCGCGTGCTGCACCCTCACGATGCCTTGGTCCACCACGGCGACAGAGGCTCGCAATATCTGTCCATCGGCTACACCGAGCGCCTGGCCGAGGCCATCATCGGGCTGGACAAGATCGAGGTGATTCGACCCCGCGGCCCGTGGCGGGGCCTTGAAGCAGTGGAGTTCGCAACACTCGAGTAGGTAGATTGGTTCAACAACCACCGGATCCTCGAGCCGATCGGAGACCGACCTCCGGACAAGGCCGAAGCGCCGTACTATCGCCAAACCGAGCACACGGCGCTGGCCGCGTGACTCACACAAAACAGTCTCCGGAATTCCCGGCGCGGTTCAATGGGGTGCTTGCGGTTGCGCTTCGGCGGAACCGCCGGAATGAGTTCATGCTCCTCACAATAAGACAGGATGGCAGTCGTGTCATAAGCCTTGTTCGCCAACAAGGACTCGGCATCCATCCCTGCAATCTGCTGCCGTCCCCTCGGTCACCAACACCCGCACCGGCATCCCATGCGCGTCCACAGCCAAGTGCAGCGTCATGTTCAGCCCCCTTTTGTGCGACCCATCGCCTGATTGCCGCCGATCGCACCGCTCGCATGGGGATGGACCTTGAGATGACTGGCGTCAATCATCAGCCACTCATCGTCCGGCTCATCCACCAGATGCTCCAGCAACGCCCCCAGAGCCCCTTGTCCCGCCAGCGACAGAACCGACGATGGGTATTTTTCCAGTCTCCATAGTCTGGCTGCACATCACGCCAGAGAGCGCCGGTGCGCAGAATCCAGAAGACCGCATTAATGAACCGTAGATTATCCTGTGCCACCCCACCCCAACGTCCCGCCCGGCCAGGTAGATGGGGCTCCAACAACCGCCAGACCCTGTCCGAAATGTCGTGACGCCGATGAGCCAATCCCATGAGTCGCTTCCAGGAACCATCGAGTGAGGTCGACAGATAGGACAGATGAACATCACTCATGACGACACTATCTAGAAGACCCTTTCGAAGCCAGTTGAATTCTCGATTATTTGTCCATAGTGTCAAAGGTGGCCCGGACTGGGACGACACTGGTCCGGCAAGGGCCGTTTCGGCAGCACTTGGTCAGGCGAAGAGAAACAACATGGACAGCCACCAGGGAGGATGTTTATGTGGCGCCGTGCGCTTCGAGGTTCAAGGCCAACCCTTCCGCTCCGCCGTCTGCCATTGCCGCTATTGTCAACTGAGGACAGGTGCCTCGTTCAGGTTGTCGGTGTATTTCCCGGAGGATTATGTCACAGTTCTCTCGGGTCGGATGCAGATCTACGAACACCCAACGGAAAGCGGGAACACATGGGATATTCAGCGTTGCGCCAGGTGCGGAACGTCTGTCTTCTGGACTGTCTCGGGCGAGCCATGGGCCGGCCTTCTCGGGATCTCGGGCGGCTGCTTCGATCCGCCAACCTTCTGGTACGACATCGACCGGGAAGTATTTGTCCGCTCCCGAGCCGAGTTCTGCACGATCGACACGCCCGAACGTCACGACACCCATCCGGCTTACCAGCCCCGAAAACCCGACCCCCGCCGCCTATCCGGCGACGAATGACCTCTTCTGCTCATCCCGCCAACCGGTCCCATGACGCATCCGGATCGAGCGGGAAGACCGGACGGGAGAGATAACGCCAGTCGAAATTCGTAAGGTTGGGTGACGTCAATCCAGGTACGTCGATTTCGTGAATGCGTTCAGGCGGAAACACGTGTTGGAATCCGGCCCGGAAGTGACCTCGCGACTTGACCACGATCGAGCGGCAAGATGCAGGGTCGATCCCGAAACTCGACAGATAATCAACCGACAGGCACTGCTGACGCCGGCTGATACAGATAACCATAAGTCCACCGAGATCAAGCACCGCCGTCGGACCAGTATTCACTGTCTTTCCGGCGACTATACCGTGCGCACCGGCGAAGATGCCGTCATGAACCGAGACAACGCGGGCAGTGACCGGGAGAGAGTCGGAAAAAATGTTGTCTTCGTCGGAATTTAATGTGAGTGGCAATCGCGCCCCGGCACCGGCCTGCATGGCCGCTACCACCGCGGCGCGATCGTAAAACACCGCGAAAACGCAACCTTCGACACCAGCCTCCAGAAAAGCTTCCAGAATGTGCGTTGTGTTGCCGCGGCCACCGCCTCCCGGGTTGTCGGCCGGATCCGCGAACAGTAACGAGGGACTCTCGTCACTTTCACCAACAGTCTTGGCACGTTGAACGGCATCCGACAACGCCATCATGTTCGTACGGTAACGGTCGCGATCGGCCCATCCGGCATCCGCGAGATCCAGTGCGGTTGTTCGGGCGAGCGCGGCGTCGGTACGAGTATGAACAATGACCGTCATGCCGTTCTTCGGCGTATCGCCGAATGCGAAACCCGACAGAATTGTGACATTCATGACGTCCGGTCCGATCCGGGTCTGGCCAAGCCGGATCAGATCACCATAGGGTTGTCCTTCCGCCGTGAGTTGCGTCACCGATGGCGCGACAAGTGGAAGGCGGACCCGATACTTCTGCGGCCGCACACCGTCGAACATCTCAAGCATCGCGGTCGCGGCCTCGGCGCCACGTTCATACAGGTCGACGTGCGGATTGGTCCGATAACCGATAAGCATGTCAACAGCATCCATCATCGCTTCCGACACATTCGCATGAAGATCAAGCGTCGCAATCACCGGAACCCCCGGCCCGACGACCTCCCGGACAAGGTTCAGCATGTCACCATCAGGATCATGGGTATGGGTCGCGACTGCGGCCCCATGCTGGCAGACATAAACCCCGTCGACTGCCCCCAGCGCCGTCAATCGGTCCCGTAATTCGACCAAGAAGTCCGTGAAAAATGCCTCTTCGACCGGCCCGGCCGGTGTCGAACCAATCAGGATCGCAGGTGCGTCCTGCCATCCGTCCACCCCGAACGTCTTATCCATGGTCGCATAGAAGCCCTTGACCCCGAGATGAATGGACGGCGTTTCCAGGCGGGCCTGCTCGGTAATCTCGGCACCCTGAAAAAACATGTTCTCTTCGAAATCCGCACGCCCGCAAGTCGGTGAAAACCGGTTGCTCTCGAGATTAAACCCGCAGATCGCGATCCGCCTCTTCGATATCATTCGTCCCCACCCCTTATCCTGCGCATTTGCCATCAGATCGCCACCACCGTCCGCGTCAGAAATCCCTGACATCAACGATACCGGGCAACGATTTGACCGCAGCGCGGACCCGCGCATCAATCTGGTAGGTTGCCGGCAGGGCGAGATCGACTTCTCGCTGTTGCGTCCGCACAACCAGCCTGACCCGGCCACGCCCCTTGCAATGTTTGGACAGGACACTGGCGAGAACGGGAATCGGATCCGGATCCTTGAGATAGATCCTGAGCCCCTTGATGATCTGATTCGCCGCATCGTCAAGCAAATCGATCTGCGTCGCGATAAGACGGACCGTTCCCCCTTCGTCCTTGGCATCGGCTCTCACCAGCAGGATCTTGCCGTTCTCAAACAGCGACCTGGCATCGGCGAAAATTTCCGAAAACACAGTGATTTCGAAGACGCCGACACGATCACTCAGTTGCACAAAGGCGTATTTGTTGCCGCGCTGGTTGGTCCGGATCCGGCTGGACGTCACGACGCCGGCAATATTGATCCGGGTAGCACCGTTCTTTGCCTCGACCGCCCCGTTGATGGCATCGGACTCGACGACACCCAACCGATCCAGTGCAGCTTCATAAACTTCGAGTGGATGGGCCGAAATAAAAAAACCAACCGCATCGCGCTCTTCCTGCAACCGATCCAGAACACCCCAGTCAGGTGTTACTGGCATGGAAATCTTGGGCTCCGCATCATCGGGGTCATCACCGAACAGGTTCTTCTGGTTGGACTCTCGCTCCTCTTGCGCAGCGGTCGCGTGACGCAGAATGGTCTCGGTGCCCCCAATCAGTTGCGCCCGATTGCCATGCAGGCCGTCCAGTGCGCCCGCCCGGATCAGTGGTTCAAGCATCCGTTTGCTGATCTGGCGGCCGTCAATGCGGTTCGCAAAATCACCCAGTGATTTGAACGGACCGTTTTTCTCACGCTCCTGGACCAAGCTCGACATTGCCAGACCGCCAACATTCTTGATTGCAGCCAATGCGTAACGGATCGCCGAAGATCCGTTCTCGTCGATCTCCACAACAAAATCCGGGCCGGAACGGTTGATGTCGGGCGGCAGAAGGATAAATCCGAGATTTTCCAGCTCCTGGCGAAACACGTTCAGTTTGTCCGTGTCTCTCATGTCGTAGCTCATCGACGCGGCAAGGAATTCGATCGGATAGTGCGCCTTCATGTAAGCTGTCTGGTAGGCAATCAGCGCATAAGCCGCCGCGTGACTCTTGTTGAACCCGTAACCGGCAAATGCGGCAATGGTATCGAACACCGTCGAGGCATCGGATCGGGTCATGCCACGTTCGACGCTTCCGTCAACAAAAGTCTCGCGTTGGGCATCCATTTCCGCCTTGATCTTCTTGCCCATGGCTCGGCGTAGCAGATCAGCACCCCCAAGGGTGTAACCGGCCAGGATCTGGGCAGCCTGCTGCACCTGTTCCTGATAGATGAAAATCCCGAAGGTCTCCTTCAGGACCGGTTCCAGGCGATTGTCGATATAATCGACGGCTTCGTTGCCATGTTTGCGCCCGATGTAACTCGGAATGTTGGCCATTGGTCCGGGCCGATAGAGAGCTACCAGCGCGATGATGTCCTCGAACCGGTCTGGACGCATCCTGCGAAGCACATCGCGCATGCCCGAGCTTTCCAACTGGAACACCCCGGTGCTGTCGGCCCGGCTGATCATCTCATAAGTGGTCGTGTCATCAAGCGGCAACCGTTCGATATCGATCTCGATGCCGCGTTCCGAGACCAGTTCGACGGCCCGCTTGAGCACCGAAAGCGTCTTCAGTCCAAGAAAATCGAATTTGACCAAGCCGGCGTTTTCAACCCATTTCATGCTGAATTGGGTTGCCGGCATCTCTGATCGGGGATCCCGGTACAGCGGTACCAGTTCCTTCAACGGCCGATCGCCGATGACGACCCCTGCAGCATGCGTGGACGCGTTGCGATACAACCCTTCCAGCTTGAGACTGATATCGAGCAAGGTTGCAACCGTCTCGTCGGAATCGCGCTGGTGGCGCAACTGATCTTCGCCCTCGATGGCGGCGGACAGCGAAACCGGATCGGCCGGATTATTTGGCACCAGCTTGCAAATTCTGTCAACCCTGCCGTACGGCATCTCCAGAACCCGGCCGACATCACGAAGCGCGGCACGGGCCTGCAACTTCCCGAATGTAATGATCTGCGCGACCCGATCAGCGCCATATCGGTTCTGAACGTATTCAATCACGTCGCCGCGCCGGTCCTGACAAAAATCGATGTCGAAATCCGGCATCGACACGCGCTCGGGATTCAGGAAGCGCTCGAAAAGCAATCCCCATTTCAGGGGATCGAGATCGGTGACCCGCAGTGACCAGGCGACGACCGAGCCGGCACCGGAGCCGCGCCCGGGTCCAACCGGAATGCCTTGATCTTTTGCCCACTGGATGAAGTCCGCGACGATCAGAAAGTATCCGGCAAAGCCCATATCGATAATGACACCGAGTTCCATGTCGAGGCGTTCTAGATACGGCCGAGCCACATCCGCGCGCTCACTGGTATCCATCTCGTCGGAAAATACCAGGTTCTCCAGCCGGCACTCCATCCCGGCGCAGGCTCTGGACCGCAATGCGTCAGCCTCATTTTCTACTTCGGTTGACGGAAAGCGTGGTAGGATCGGATCGAGAATACTTGGGATGAATGCGCAGCGCCGTGCGATTTCGATCGTGTTATCGATGGCATCCGGAAGATCGGTGAACAGTTCGCGCATTTCCGCGGCCGATTTGAAACGATGATGCCGGGTCAGCCGGCGCCGTTTTGGATCGCTGACTGTCGTCCCCTGCTTGATGCACAAGAGAACCTCATGGGCCTCGAACATGCCTTCGTCGACAAAATGGCAGTCATTCGTTGCAACCAGTGGAATGCCATGCTCATAGGCGAAGTTGACCAGTTGCGGTTCGACATGATTTTCGTCTTCGTCGAAATGCCGTTGCAATTCGATATAAAGCTGGTCGCCGAACAGACGATGCAGCGCCAACAAGGCCGTTTCGGCTTCACTGTTGCGCCCTTCCAGCAACAATCGGCCCACCGTACCCCGGACTCCAGCAGTCAGAGCGATCAATCCGTCAGACCTACCATCGAAATCGGATAACGGGAGTTGTGGCTCCTCGTTCGCGCCGCTTTGAAGAAACGCTCTGGTCGCGAGATCGAGCAAGTTTCTGTAACCGGTCTCGCTCGTTACCAACAGGACCAATTGGTCGGGGGCTGGGGCGATATGGGGGCTTCCGTTTCCGTTCCGGATTTGCGCTTCGTCCGTCTCTGGTCGGCCGATATTGAATGTTATTCCGACAATCGGTTGTACGCCCTGCTTGGCAGCAGTCACAGAAAATTCCAGCGCACCGAACAGATTGCCGCTGTCCGTCGCAGCGACCGCAGGCATCCCCTGCTTTCGGCAGAGCTGTGCCAGTTCATCAATTTTGATTGCGCCCTCGGCAAGTGAATAAGCTGTTCGCACGGTCAGATGAACAAAATCAGCGCAAGTCATGAAGCCCTCCCGGTTGCCCCGAGATCGTTGCATGGTCACGCCGGCAGGTCACCGTGAACATGCAGAAAACATCGCATCATATAGACACAATCGACAAGTTATCCACAGAATATCGTGGCGATCCCCGGATATCCTTCCAAACACCTGCCGCAACGGTAGGCAGGCATTGCCGAATGTCATCGGCGCGGGTGAATCGGTCGCGCGCGTCATCAACCCGCAAGGCAGCAAGATGTTGGAGCCGGCGCCAGAGTCTCTCTGGAAGGCCGGACCGACAGATATAACGCTTCCTGATTACCCTCGAATCTAAGCAGTATTTAATATCGAACACTGCCATGTAATTTGATGATAGAAAAAGGACATTCACATGGCACGCAACCCAGTGCAGTTCCAGAAAGGAATCAGCCTCAACGCGTTCCTCCTCCCTCTACGGCAGCGAAGACCAGTGTTTCGACGCCCTCTTTACAATGGCGATGGCCGAACGGCTTTCTGTGCCCACACTGCGCCCATGACCGGTGCTGTCAGTTGAACACCCGAAAGCGCCAGCAGTGCAACCGCTGCCATCGCCAGCCCTCCATCACCGCCGGGACCATCTTCGAGGCCACCAAGCTCCCGCTCGCGGTGTGGTTCCATGGCCTCTACTTCATGATCCAAGACAAGAAAGGTGCATCGGCGATGACGCTGCACCGCCAGCTCGGCGGGTCGGTCCAACGCGACGATGCCTATCTCGGGGGCGAGCGCAGCGGCGGCAAGCGCGGGCGGGGCGCGCCGGGCAAGACCCCGTTCGTGACTGCGGTCGAGACCAATGAGCAGGGACATCCGCAGCGCGTGACGCTCACCGTAGTCGAGGGCTTCCGTGTCACTGAAGTCGCCGCCTGGGCGCAGCAGCACCTGAGCCCGGGCACGCAGGTGCTCTCCGATGGACTGACCTGCTTCAATGGCGTGACCGTGGCAGGCTGCGTGCATGAGCCGATGGTGACCGGCGGCGGGAAAGCCGCGGTCGAGCGTCCCGAGTTTCGTTGGGTGAACACGATTCCCGGCAACATCAAGAGCGCCTTGCGTGGCACCTGTCATGCGATTTGTCCCAAATATACCCAGCGCTATCTCGCGGAGGTCGTGGACCGGTTCAATCGTCGCTTCGACCTGCCCGAGATCATCCCCGGACTGGTCTACGTGGCGCTGCAGACACCGCCGATGCCGGAGCGGTTACTCAAATTGCGCTTGGCTTGAGTGGGAATCATACCAAACGCAAGTCATATGAACCGATACAGTGAGGCATCGGGATCAGCACGATGGGGCTACGGCCCAGCTGCGCCGGGTCGTATTGGTGATGACGTCGGGCTGGTCGGTCAGCCATTGCCACCCCGTCCAGCAGGCGTCCCTCAGGGCGGAGACATCCTTGAACACGCGGTTGGCGAAGCGGTTCGATTTCAGGAACAGAATGATCTGCTCCATCGGATTGAGTTCCGGACTGTAGGGCGGCAGATGCACGAGCGTCAGGTTGGGGGGAACGAGAAGGTCGCCCGAGCGATGCCAGCCCGCCCCGTCCAGCACAATCACGCCGTGCGCACCCGGCGCCACGGCCGCGCCGATCGCCGCCAGATGCTCGTTCATCGACGCCGTGTTCGCCCTGTCCGCCACGTGGGCGATGCCGACGCCGCGCTCTGCGCAGGTGGCGCCGAACAGATAGACGTAGCCATAGCGATGGTCGCGCAGGATGCGCGGACGCTGCTTCCCATTCGCCCAGACCCGTGTCGTCATCCCCTTCTGGCCGATGCGCGCTTCGTCCTGGAACCAGATTTCTATCGGACCCGCCAGCGCCTCAGAGCTGAGCGCCGACGTCAACTGTGCCTCGAACTCCGCCACGAACGACCTCTGCCGCTCCGCGTCGGCTTTGGGGTGGACCGGCCGCCCCGAGACAAAGCGAAACCCGGCCCTTCGGAGCATCATACGGGCACCGCTCTCCGTATAGATGACCCCGAAGGCCTCCTCGATTTTCCGTAAGATGTCCTGAACGCGCCAGCGCGTCACACCGTCCCGCTCAAGCTCGGGACCCGCCTCGATCCAGGCGCCGATCTCGGCGATCTGCGCGTCCGTCAACCGGCCCTCGCTCCCGCCGCGCGGGAGATCCGCGAGGCCGTCGAAGCCCTCCGTGTTGTAGCGCAACACCCAGTCGCGCAGGATTTGAAGCTCCATGCCCTGCGCCCGAGCAGCCTCCGTGCGAGACGCACCCTCCATGATCATGGCGAGCGCACGCGCGCGCGACGCTTGCTTCGCGTCCCCGCAGTGCCTCGAAAGCGCGTGGAGCTCGTCCGCTGTGTGTGCCGTCCAGGTTATCGGCGTTGCCGCACTCATCGTCATCCTCCGGCGCTGGTGAGTCGATCACCACAGTCTATGAAGGTCGTCCGGACCGTCACCCCAACATATTGGGATGGTGAGTCAATTTGGAGCGCGCTTGGTATCAGGTAACGCTTTGAAGGCAGGATTCGCTAGTGGATTGATCGTTACAGATTAATCCGTTATTGTGTTCTTCTGATTTGTCGATCACGGAAGTCCGCAGGATACGCCCTGGTGTTTCATTCACGCTCACTTCAGGTGACCGGCGTCGCCTTGAAACGGTTGTCTCGGACCCGAAGAGCCCGCAGACGCACGTCTGGCGGGCGCGCATCGGTCTTCTGAGCGACGATGGGCTCGGCACGATGGCCATCATGAGAGAGACCGGCAAGGCGAAGAACAGTGTCTGGCGCTGGCCGGACCGCTTCTATGGAAGACGGTGTGGACGGACTTCTGCGGGACAAGACGCGCCCGCCGGGCAAGACGCCTCTGGCTCCTGAGCCGGTGGCGAAGATCGTCGGGTTGACCCACACCTCGCCGCCTCACGCGGCGACCCACTGGACGCTGCGGGCGATGGCGAAGGCTGTGGGGGTTGCCGCTTCGAGGGTCTGGGCGGTCTGGCAGCCGCATGGCCTGATACCGCACCGCTGGCGGCAGTTCACGCTTTCGAACGATCCCGCCTGCCTCGAGACGCTGACCGACATCATCGGCCTCTCCGTTGCGCCGCCGGCTCACGCGGTCGTACTGTCGATCGATGAAAAGTCGCAAATTCAGGCACTTGACTGCACACAGCCCGGCCTGCCGCTGAAGAAAGGCCGCGGCGCCACCATGACACATGATGACAAGCGCACCGGCACGACGACGCTGTTTGCCGCCCTGACCGTGCTCGACGGCACGGTCATCGGCCAGCACGCCAGTCGGCATCGCCACCAGGCGTTCCCGAGATTCCGCAACCGCATCGTGCGCACGATACCCGCCGGTGTCCCGGTCCATGCCATCCTCGACAACGACGCTACTCACAAGCACAAGGACGTCCAGGTCTGGCGCGCACGCCATCCGCGCTGGACCTTCCACGTCACCCCACCTCGAGCGCGTGGCTGAACGCGCTCAAAGGCGTCTTCGCCAAGCGGACACGACGCCGTCTCAAATACGGCGTCTGCCGTTCCGTACGCGAACTCCAGGACGCCATCCGCCACGTCATCGACGAACACAACACCACCGAAGCCAGGCCCTTCGTCTGGACCGCCGACCCCGATACCATCATCGCCGCAAGAAAAAGAGGGTTCCAAACGTTGGGATCAATCCATTATGCGAATTATCCGCAAGCCGCCGACATCCTGGATGTGTCAGAGGTGGTCCACAGAAATCCGGAAACACCCTTCCCCGACAATGCCAACGTCATCTACAGGCCATATTATTTCAGCCCACCGGCGCGCTTTAAGGATTGTCTGAACAAGTCGGTTTTGGCACAATTGGTTTATTGATGACGGAGTGGAGTGCGAGCTCTGGAGCAAGCGACGTTTGCGGAGCTGGAGCACGACCTGAAGACGCGTCGGACGCGGCGCGAGGTGTTTCTCGAGACGATGGACGGGCTGGTTCCCTGGGAGCGACTGGAGGCGCGCATCGAGCCGTTCTACACCGAAGGCCGGGCGCGGTCGGCGGCCTTATCCGCTGAGCGTGATGCTGCGGGTGCACTGCGTGCAGCTGTTCTACAATCTGAGCGACCCTGGGATGGAGGACCTGCTCTACGAGGTGAAGTCGGTACGGCGGTTTGTGGGGCTGCGCCTCTCGGGTGCGCTGCCTGACGAGACGACGATCCTGCATTTCCGCCACTTGCTGGAGACGCATGGTCTGGGCGAGACGCTATTCGAGGAGATCAACGCACATCTGGCCTCTCTCGGAGACACCGTTTGAGCAAGGGGACGATCGTGGACGCGAGTCTCATTGCCGCGCCGTCGTCGACGAAGAACCGCAAGGGCGAGCGGGACCCGGAGATGCACCAGACGAAGAAGGGCAATCAGTGGCATTTCGGGATGAAGGCGCACATCGGGGTGGATGCGCAGTCGGGCTTGACGCACAGCGTGGAGACGACGCCGGCGAACGTCTCGGATGTGGCGACCGCGCACGCGCTGTTGCACGGGGGCGAGGAGCAGGTGTGGGGTGACGCGGGCTATCAGGGGGTGGACAAGCGCGCGGAGAACCGGGACACGGACGTGGACTGGGATGTGGCGATGAAGCCCGGCAAGCGCCGGGGGCTGGACCAGGCGGGCCCGGAGGCGGCGGCGGAGAGGCGCAAGGCGTCGGTTCGGGCGAGGGTGGAACATCCGTTCCTGTATGTGAAGCGCCACTTCGGCTACGCGAAGGTGCGCTATCGGGGGCTGGCGAAGACCACGCAACGCATCGCCGTGCTGCTCGGGTTCACCAATCTGCTCATTGCGGGGCGCGACGCCACCGCCTGACGTGGGGGGAGTCCGTCCGCAACCGCCGCAAGGCGGCGGGGACGGTCGGCTCGGGCATCGAAATCCCCATTTCCTGGCGCGACAACACGTCCCCGATGGGCTCTGGTGTTTCATCCACGGGCCACGACACCCGTATACACGAAAAAACCGACTTGTTCAGACATTCCCTAGCGTTGCGTTCGACGAATGGGTAAGCAGCAACGCGAATGTCGACATATTGTTCAATCATTCGGTAACGACAATCAACATCAGGAGGGACGCTGCCTCAAGTGTCTCCATCCTGCAATCATCCGAAAACAGATCGACTCCGGCAGAGGCGTTCGGAAATGAAATTGTGATCGCGGCCGGCGGCGTCCAAAATGCCCGCTTGCTGCAACTTTCCCTGCCCAGGCACGATAAACTCCCTGTTGGGCGGTACTTTTGCGAGGGCTCAATTCGTGAATCGTAGTCATCATGATAGAAACTCGCCCGATTCGCCTTGGCGGTCAGACAGATGGATGACGAGGGTTTCGGGATTGGTTCTCGCGTGTCGATGAGTTGAGGCCGCGCCGGCGCGGCGGGATGGCCCGCAAACCCGGTCTCGCGCGCGCCGGGGCCGATCCTGGTCGCCGCCGGCCGTGCGGGCGAGACCCTCAGCCATACCCTGCCCGCCCTCAACGCAGACAGCGTGAAGGAGGGGCTGGAGCCGGTCGTCGCACCGGATGCGATGCTCATCTCCGACGCCAACCGCTGCTATCCGCCCGTTGCGGCGGCGCTCGACATCCCACACGAGAGCATCAACGCTTCGGCCAGCGAGCGGGTCCGGGGCGCGCGGCCCATCCAGACGGTCAATAGCCGCCACAGCCAGATCAAGGGCGTCCTGCGCGGCTCCGCGGCATCTCACCAAGGACCTCGACAGCTATCTGAGGTGGTTCCATCTCATCGAACGCGGCGATCAGCCATCGCCCAGAGCCTGCCTCGAGGCGGCGATGGCTGGACCGCGCCTACGAGTCACGAATTGAGCCTTTGCGAGCATCCGCATCTGTATCAATACGTTGACTTGGTGCTGGATGAACTGAAATTCCAACAGGTGAAGGACAAATACACGCCAGGGATCGTTCACGCCATTGCATTGTCGTCCGAGTTCTGCAACGAATATTCTTTGGCGTCTGCGACTTTCTAGGCGGGCAATACTGAAAGCAGCACGCACAATATTCTCGGCCGCAGCAGGCGTACTATTGCTGGACGTACACATGTTCGGGCTGAAATGGCGTCGCTTGGGCAAAACCGAATCACGCTGTCCAATAATCGTCGGGACTTCCTGAACCAACCCGTCGCCCATGTCGGGTTGAAGTTCAATCTCCGCGAGATACGCGCTGCCTGCGACCATCTCAACGCGGAGCTGGTGCGTTCCGGACTTGGCCGAATGGGCATTCGGCCTGAGAAATTCAACATCGCAGGAGGGGGACACATGATGGGATCGACACGAATGGGCGACGATCCGGACAATTCGGTCACCGACGCCTAGGGCCGCGCACATGGAATGGAGAATCTGTATGTTGCGGGGTCTTCGCTGTTCCCGTCGGCGGCGGCCAACCCGACGCTTACCATCGTAGCCCTGTCTCTGCGTTTGGCCGACTACCTGAGCAGGAGACAATAACATGCAACGGCGCGGTTTTCTCTTGAGTATTGGCCTCTTAATCGCGGCATTGATTGGCGGCGGCAGATGATTATTCGGCAACCGCTTCCAGCGTAACGTTGCCATTTCGTATGCAGAACTGCCGGAAGATGTCCAGGTGCTCTTTCGTCAGGGTTTCATCAACGCATTCCCCGACCTGTCCGTGCAGGACCTTATCAGGAAATTGTACGACAGAGGCGTCTATAACACGGATGGCTTCCATATCAATCGAATCCGCGATAATGCCGTTAATGATCCCCTGAACCTCTTGCAAAATTCCTGCCCAGGGTCCGGTGAGGCCGGATCGGTCGGTTGATCCCGGTCACCTCTGCACCTGGAGGTCGGAATCCATGGATTCGCGGTGTCTCATCAGAGATGATGAGAACAAATAGGGACCTTTGCGGACATCGGGACACGCCTCTCCGGGCCACTCTCTTCGAGAGGGCCGCGAAGGGTCGGCATGCGTTGTCGGAGCCGCGCTATGGGACGGCGAGACGTATCAACGGGTCAGCCGCCAGGGCCAGGATGCCGACCATGAGATGGCAGGCGACCTTGGAATATCCACGGACGCGGACATGGCGCCCGCCACACTCATCCTTGAGGCGGGCGTTGGTCCTCTCGACACCGGACCGGATCCGGACCCGCACGGTCTCGGGATCGACATGGCCTATTGCACGCCGGGCCCGGACCTCCCGGTCTCGCTCCTCCTTGAGGTCCTTGTCCCGGCGCGGATTGACATCGATGATCGGCACATGGCCAAGCCGTTCGCTCATCTGGTAGATCTCCCTGGCATCATAGGCCGCGTCCATGAGATCGTAGAGATTGGTCACACGCCCGGCGGTCATCATCGCCAGCGGGATCGCGACCGGGCTGTCATGGACGGATGCCGAGGTGAGAACGGTCCTCAGCGGCACCCCGCAGTCTGCTGTGTCGATAGGCAGCTTGTCACCGCGCCAGGCCTCCATGACCCCCTTGGCATTCTTCTTTGCCCCGTGATCGCAGACCTTCGGCAGCGCGTCGAGCCTCTCATCGAGATCCATCCCGTTCGCTTGCTGTTCGAGACGCCCAGGCTCCTTCGTCCTCTCCGCGCCCTTGCGGGGCCGGCCGCGCTTGCGGTTCGGCGTCCTGGCCTTCGGCTTCGGGGCCGGCGTCTCCCGGGCCTCGATGGCCGTCGGGTCCCGCGACACGTGGCCGATGAGCGCGTCGCCCAGTGTCTCTGCAACCAGAGCCGCGTGCATCCTCTCCGGAAGACGGGACTGCGAACATTCGGCGAACGCCCGAGAAAACGTCGCTTCACGCGGGATCTCCGCGACACGCGACCAGCCGCACAGTCGGCACAACGTCGGGTCCACCTTGAGCCTGTCGATCAGGTGGCGGGTCGTCGGCAGATCCCATACCGCCTTGGCGATGACGCCACGGGCCAGCGCCCGGCGATCCTCCCGGGGCCGACCCGGACCGGTCCACACCTCATCGACGAAGCCCTCCACCTTGACGAGATCGAGAGCTGTCACGAAGCGCTTGTGCGTCTCGAGGAGAGGACCGACCGCCTCGGCCAACGCAGGGAAAAGGTCCCCTTGAAATCGGCGCCAGAGATCGGATAGGGTCGAGCCAAGGGTCATCGGGGTCACCTCCTCATTATCTTGTTATTGTGAAAACACAATATACCACGGGGTGACCCCGAAACCCAGGCCCTCGACAACAAAATCAGCCTCGACAAAGCAAAACCGGTCGGGCCGGCAATTTTGCAAGAAGCTCCCCTGATAGAATTTGGCAAAACCGCTTATGCACGTGGCTCCGGTGGCACACGATGTTGCCCCCGATGTCGACTATTCCCGGCACGCCAAACGCTACATGTGCGTTTCACCGGAGCCACGTGCATAAGCGGTTTTGCCAAATTCTCCTATACCGAATCCGAGCTTCTGCTGTATGCCATGGTCGCACGTCTGCATGCGCAGGATGGATAGGGAAAAATGGCACTGATGCTCGGCACCACCCCGAATATCGGGCGCACCATCATGCGCCTGCTGACATGCCGGCGATGGCATGCGCCTGCTGCCTTGCCGCGCAACGCGCTGTTCGTCCTGTTTATCGGTGGCATCCTGGCCTACGGGGCCGGGTTCGCCTGCTACCTGCTCGCCCGCTTCGACCTCGTCAACCTGCTTCGCGACGTGAATGGCGACGACTCTTTCTACTACTTCCAGATCGCCAGGAATCTGGCCGAGGGGAAGTTCTCCACCTTCGACGGCGGCATCAGCCGAACCAACGGCTATCACCCCGTCTGGATGCTGCTTGTCACGCCGTTCTACTGGGTGTTCGACAAGGAAGCGGCGCTGTTCGCCATCAAGACCTTCGAGATCATGCTGATCGCCGGCGGTGTCGCCGCCATCGCCATGGCGGCCCGTCTGGCGCGCCTGCCTTGGGTGCTGCTGTTCGCCGCGTTGCCGATGTTATATCGAAGGCGCGGCACCTGGGTGGGGATGGAGGCATCCGCGGGGCTGTTCATGCTGGGCTTGCTGTTCCTGGCCCTGTGCCTGTACGCGCGCAATCCGGCACGCTGGCGCTGGGCGCTGGCCACGCTCGCCTTCGCCCTGCCGTGGGTGCGTCTGGAGTACATCGCCATATCCCTGGCGGCCACCAGCGCGCTGTACGTTATCGAATGGTCCTGGCGGGAGCGGTCGTCCGGCGCATCCCGGAGAGAGCAAGTCCGTTCCGTATTGGCGGCCGATGCCGTCATTCCATTGCTCGGTGCCCTCGCTGGCATCCTGGTCTATTTCGCCTACAACTGGCTCGTCTTCGGCGGCATCCTGCCGGTAAGCGGCGTGACCAAACACCTCTGGTCGCAAGTTCGGTGGGAATATGAAGGCGGCTACAGCCTGCCGCGGAACCTCCTGAACATCATGGAAATCCGGATGTTCAGCGGCGGCGCGCTGGCGGTTATGCTGGCGTCCTGCGCCTTCCTTCCGCTGCTCTGGTGGCTTGTCCGCCATTCCCGCAGGCGGGACGACTGGCTGCCGTTGGTTTTTCTGGTGGGCGTGTTCGGTGTGGCGGCGGGCCATCTGGCCAAGTTCGCGCAGACCGTGCTTGCCGTACATCCTGCCGTCGCGAGCTACAGTTGGTATTTCGTCCCGGCCTATCTGACGCTGGCGCTGTTCGTGCCTGTCGGATGTTACGTGGCGGTCCGTCTGGTGCTTCGCCTTGTCACTCCAAAATCGCGTCGCGTCGCCGTGCTCCTGAGCCGGGGGATCATCGGCGTCAGCATAGTCATCCTGTTCATCAGGGCAAACTTCACTTATCCGTTCCAGTATGTAGATCGTTCCAGCCAAAGTAACTGGGACTGGGAGGTACACTCCTACACAGGCACGCAGGCGATGAACCACATCCTTCCCGAAGGCAGCGTGGTCGGGTCGTGGGACGCCGGCGTCATCGGTTACTTCTCGCGCTTTCCGGTGGTGAATCTCGACGGTCTGGTCAACTCGTACGAGTATCTGCGCGGATACCGTGACGCGGGTCGGAAAACAGGATGGACATACAAATACAGGTATTCAAATGCCGATCCGCTGTTCGAGAAATTCAGGGTCACGCATTTCGCCAACATGATGTATCTCGACAAGAAAATTAATAAGTTGATATATGAGGGCGTTTCATATGTACCTCCCCACGAGGGGGGATGTCCGGATGCCGATAGTGAGATACACCTTCGACCCTGTACGTCCCCGCGGGGGATGTCGTTTCAAATCTGGTCCGCCGCGCCACTGGGCAATTTTGATGCCGCCACCTGGTTTTGGGAAAAAATGGAGCCTCACTTCGACTACCGGTCGGGTGATGCCGGACTTATCGTAAACGCCCGGACGGTGCAGGCGTTCGCCAGGAAATGTCCATCGGACGAGGAGATTGTGTGGTCTCGGAATGGGTCGGAAGGCAAGGCGTTCGTCGGCCCCTCGCAGCGGTGGAGGATTGCGCAAACCGGGTTATGCGTAGCCGCCGCCGTGTTGCCCCAAAATTCGGATGCCCTGATGCGGCTTCAGCCAATGACAGCGAGCGATTACCTGGCGGAGCTGATCAAGGATCGCCAACCGGTCATCCGCTCGAACTATGACGTGTATCTTGCCGACGACAGTCTCCTCTACGTCAAGGAGCAGTGCGAGGCGGCGGACACCGAGGCGCCTTTCTTCCTGCACGTCATACCTGCTCGCCGGTTTGATTTATCCGTGCGACGCTGGCCGTATGGCTACGACAATCTGGACTTCGACTTCAACGACCAAGGCATCGCCTTTGACGGCAAGTGCATGGCGAGGTGGGAATTGCCGGATTACGACCTCGCCGCCATTCGCACCGGCCAGTACATACGCATGGAAGGCGGTTTCGATAACATCCGGGAGGGCAACTTCGACATCACCGAACAGTTGGGCGATGGGGAGGTTGCGCCATGACCGACAGGTGCGAGACGGCGCTGGTGATCGGCGCCACGTCGGATATCGGCCGTGCGATCGCGCGCAGGCTGGCGGAGGGCAATTGGGCGTTGCAGCTTGCGGGACGGGATCCCACCCGGCTCGTGCGGCAAGTGCAGGACCTCCGGGTACGCACCGGCGCCGCAGTGACATCGCATTGCTGGGACGCGCTCCGGGACGGCGGCGGCGCCTCGTTGCTTGATACGCTCGACCCCTTGCCCGATGTGGCGGTGTGCGTCGTCGGACTGCTCGGCGACCAGGCGGAGAGCCAGCGGGACGGCGTGGCGGCGGAGCGGGTGATGCGCACCAACTATGTCGGTCCCGCGCTGCTGATGGGGGCGCTGGCCGAGCGCTTCGAGCAGCGCGGCAGCGGCGTCCTGGTCGGCGTCAGCTCGGTGGCGGGCGAACGCGGGCGCGCCGGGAACTACGTCTACGGTTCGGCCAAGGCGGGGCTCACCGCGTTCCTGTCCGGGCTGCGCAACCGGCTGGCCCGCTCCGGCATCCACGTGGTGACTGTCAAGCCGGGCTTCGTTCGCACCCGCATGACCGACGGAATGGACCTGCCGGCGCGGCTGACCGCCACGCCCGATGAGGTGTCCGCGGTGGTCGTTAAGGCGGTCCGTCAGCATCGCGACGTGGTGTACGTGCGCCGCGTCTGGCGCCCGATCATGTCCGTCATACGCGCCATCCCCGAACGTATCTTCAAGCGGATGTCGCTGTAGATCTCCTGTCGTCCACGACGACGGTGGGTCGGATGAGGGCGAAGCGGTACTCATGGTGACCATCCATTTCCTGGGCTACGACCTGAGTCCGTCGGACGAGGCGGTGATCGATGCTGTGCCTCGGGTGACGGAGCGGCGCGCGGGGCGAATGCTGGACGGGGACATCCGTTCGTTACCGGCATCCACCGCCGCTCTCACATCGTTCAGATACCGTATCCGGGGGGCGTCGTCGTGATGATCCGGAGCGGTGCCTGGCGGTGCGTGACTGTCATACCTGCGGATACGGGTATCCAGCAGGACCCGGCTCGCGCTGCGCCGGATTGAGGAGATTTCAGAAATGTGGACGGGAATCCTGCTGCTGCTCACGATCACCGTAATCTACGCCGGATACAATCGGCTCGTCAAGGTATCGAGCAATTACGTTCCGGAACCCGCAACGTCGACGGTGCTCGCGACGATCTGTTTGCAGCGCGCCGCCCTCGCCGCGTCCGGTACGGTCGCGTTGCTGCTGCTTGCCCGCAGCGGTCATGTGCTGAAGCTGTCCGCGACGGCGTACGCATGGGCGGCAGGCGCGGGCTTGTGCATCGGGCTCGCGGAGATTGGGTATTTCTATCTGTTTCGTGGTGTCGGCGGGACCGGACCGGTCACCGCGAGCGTCGCGGTGACCGGTGATCTTGGTCATCGGTATCGCGATGGTCTTCCCCGACGGATTCCTGTCCTGAATGCCGCAGAGAGCGCGGAGCCGGCCGCGGATGCCGTGACGCCGTGAAACGCGCGATCACCGGCTTTCATCTCGACAAGGTTGGCGACTGGGTCGCGGATCTCGGATGCGGTCATGGCCAGCACGTGCGCCACCGGCCGCCTTTCGTGAACCGATCGTGGGTCGTGAGCGACGCCGGGCGCGAGGCGATGCTGGGCACTGAACTCGAATGCGTGAGCTGCGACCGGATGGAGTGGCCCGACGGGCTTGCCGCATATCGCCGGACCCCGGAGTTCGACGAGACGACGATCCCGAACGGGCTCCGGTCCGAGCACGCTACGAAGCACGGCGTATGGGCCCGAATCCACGTGGTCTCCGGAACGCTCCGCTATCAAGTGGGCGCCCCGATCCACAGGTCCTTCCCGATCGGGCCGGGATCGAGCGCGGTCATCGTCCCGGAGGTTCGGCATCGGGTGGAGCCGGAGGGACCGGTTCGATTCTTCATCGAGTTCTCGCGGGCGCTCCGCAACACCTGACGATCTCGGCGTCGATATCGAGTTGGCCAATGCGGTGCAGCCGCTGCGCTCGCCACACCTCGGGCCGAGCGGGGGCAGTCGTAACCCCTTCAGGCAAGAGGCGCCTGCTCTGTGCCGGCAGCGAATGTCCGCATGCTCGGAGAGGTCGGGCCACGCGCACAAGGTCGCTTTGAACACGCCGTTCTCCATCATCACCTCGATATCCTTTTGTCAATCAGGCAGGAATCCTGCCAGCCATTCCCGCCTACGCCCCGAAACACGATTCACGACCCGATTTCGTGGGTCATTCAGCACTCCGGGCGTCACATTGCGGCGGTTCTAAGGGTGTCCTCGGAATTGGGAAACCTCTGAACAATCTCCCTTGAACCTGTTTGAAACGCTTCGGACTTCGAACAGTCAATCGGTTGCCATCGACTCCAGAACCCTGACAAGAATTTTTCAGAGGCTCCCTAGATAGTGTCGTCACGAAATACCAGCCCAGAGCGCCAGACACCGGATCTGCACCGCGGCAAGAAACGATGCGGCATTCCTGGCGTATCGTGTGGCAATCCCACGCCAGCGCTTGAGCCACAGAAAGGCGTTCTCCACCAAATGCCGGTGCCGGTAGAGATGGACATCATACGCTCTGGGGTGCTTGCGGTTGCGCTTCGGCGGAACCACCGGAATGACTTCATGCTCCTCACAATAAGACAGGATGGCATTCGTGTCATAGGCCTTGTCCGCCAACAAGGATTCGGCATCTATCCCTTCAATCAGCTCGACCGCTTGACTGCAATCTGCTGCCGTCCCCTCGGTCACCAACACCCGCACCGGCATCCCATGCGCGTCCACAGCCAGGTGCAGCGTCGTGTTCAGCCCCCTTTTGTGCGATCCATCGCCTGAGTGCCGCCGACCGCACCGCTCGCATGGGGATGGACCTTGAGATGACTGGTGTCAATCATCAGCCACTCATCGTCCGGCTCATCCACCAGAGGCTCCAGCAACGCCCCCAGAGCCCCTTGTCCCGCCAGCGACAGAACCGACGATGGGTAGTTTTCCAGTCTCCATAGTCTGGCGGCACATCACGCCAGGGAGCGCCGGTACGCAGAATCCAGAAGATCGCATTAATGAACCGTCGATTATCCTGCGCCACCCCACCCCAACGTCCCGCTCGGCCAGGCAGATGAGGCTCCAACAACAGCCAGACCCTGTCCGAAATGTCGTGACGCCGATGAGCCAATCCCATGAGTCGCCTCCAGGAACCATCGAGTGAATTCGACAGATAGGACAGATAAACATCACTCATGACGACACTATCTAGAAGTTCAGGCGATGGAAAAGCCAAATATGTGCTGTTCTCCGGCCGCAAACATGCCCCGATCAGGCACGGGCAGTGGAAAAACTGCCCACTTGGGTGAAGCGGTTTGCGGTACGTCCACAGCCGGTCGCCGCTGCGGGACAGGGTCTTGCGGTCGAGGGCCTTGGCATCGTTCTCGAAGGCCAGCAGTTCGGGCGCGGCACTGTCTTCGGCGAGCCAGCGGCTGGTCTCGCGATCGCGCACCAACACTGACGATTGTTACGACATCTCGACAAGCACACCGGATTCGAGCGTGACAATCCGATCCATCTCGCGCGCAAGGTCATGGTTGTGGGTCGCAATCAGCGCCGCGATCCGGGTCTGCGTGACAATGCCACGAAGCTGCCTGAAGACATCCGCCGACGTCATCGGATCGAGATTACCCGTGGGCTCATCGGCCAGCAAGACCCGCGGCACATTGGCGACGGCACGCGCAAAGGCAACTCGTTGCTGCTCTCCGCCGGACAGCCGAGCCGGACGCTGGGCCGCCCGGTCGGACAAACCGACCATCACCAACAACTGGCTAGCCCGTTCGCGCGCCATGCTGCGCCTTTGGCCGTTGATGAGTTGCGGGATCATGACGTTTTCGAGCGCGCTGAACTCCGGCAACAGATGATGGAACTGATAAATGAAACCGATCCCGCGACGCCGGATCGCGGTCCGCTCGACATCGGAGAGCGCGCCGCAATCGACGCCATTGAAGAGAATGCGGCCGTCGGTGGGTCGTTCCAGAAGACCCGCCAGATGCAGCAAGGTCGATTTGCCCGAGCCCGAAGGGCCGACCAGCGCCACCACCTCGCCAGGTTCGATTCGAAGCTCAACCCCGCGCAGCACATCGATAGTCCCGGACGCCTGGCTGAAGCGTTTGGTCACGCCCCTGAGTTCCAACGGCGGATGGTCGATATCTTCGTGCATCATTGCCGCGGTATCGTCATCGTCGATCTGCTGTTCCGGATCAGCCATAACGCAGGGCTTCCACCGGATCCGTCCTCGATGCGCGCCAGGAGGGATAGATCGACGCCAGGAACGAGAGAACCAACGCCATAACGATGACCAGCGTCACTTCAACGGGTTCGACCTCGGCCGGCAACTTCGACAGGTAATAGATCTCGGCCGAGAACAACTCTGTGCCGGTCAGGGATTGCAGCCATTGACGCAGCGTCTCGATATTCCAGCAGAAAACCAGCCCGAGCAACGATCCGGCGACAGTCCCTATCACGCCCACGCTGGCACCGGACATGAAGAATATTCGGGTAATCGTGCCCTGAGTCGCTCCCATGGTACGCATGATCGCGATCGAGGCGCGCTTGTCGTTTATCAACATGATCATCGACGAGATGATGTTGAAGGCGGCGACCAGTATGATCAGGGTCAGAATGACGAACATGACATTGCGCTCGACCATCAGGGCATTGAAGAAACTGGAGTTTCTCTGCTTCCAGTCAACAGTGTAGCGGCCATCACCGATGGCTTTTGCCAGGTCCTCGCGAACCTTTTCGACCCGCTTCGGCTGTTCGACCGTCGCTTCGATAGCATTGACTGTATCGCCATTCTTGAAAAACAGCTGCGCCTGGTTCAGCGGCATGAATATGAAGGTGCTGTCATATTCGTACATGCCAACCTCGAACAGCGCGACGATATCGAAGGCGCGCATGCGCGGGACGCTGCCGAACGCCGTCGGCGTACTTGACGGCGAAATCAGGGTCAGCCTGTCGCCCACCGCCACCTGCAACTTGCGGGCCAGCCGGGCGCCCATGATTATCGACGGACTGGAACCGAACCTGTCCACAGATCCGGACACAATGCTCTCGGGTATGGTGCCACGCGCAATGAGTTCACGCGCCCGCATCCCGCGAACCAGAGCGCCGGATGCATGTCCCCGGGCCATCGCCATCGCTTGACCCTCGAGCTGTGGCGTAACCTCGATAATACCAGGAACCTCGGCGACCCTAGCCACCAACCCGTCATAGTTCCGGATCGACCCGCTGACATCGTACACAGCGACATGACCGTTCAGCCCCATGATCCGGGTCAGCAGTTCGGTGCGAAACCCGTTCATGACCGACATGACGATAATCAATGTCGCAACGCCAAGCGCGATTCCCAACAGGGAAAACCAGGCGATGACGGATATGAAGCCTTCCTGGCGGCGGGAACGAAGATAGCGAATCGCCACCATCCGCTCGAAATTTCCGAACACTGATTTCCCCTGGATGCATGATCAGGTTGTGAGCCGGTTCAGAACCGCCTCGGGCGTCATTTCTCTGGTCTCGCCAGTCTTGCGGTTTTTCAGCTCGACCACGCCGTTGCCAATCCCGCGCGGACCGATGATAACCTGCCATGGTAAACCGATGAGATCCATGTCGGCAAGCTTCGAGCCGGTTCGTTCATCCCGGTCATCAAGCAACGTGTCGACCCCGGCATTGCCAAGGCTCCGATAAAGTGATTCGCTCGTCTCGACGCAACGTCCGTCATCACTCTTGATGTTGACAAGACCGGCCCGGAACGGCGCAACCGGTTCCGGCCAGATGATTCCGCGATCGTCATGGCTGGCCTCGATGATTCCGCCAACCAGACGCGACACGCCGATGCCGTATGACCCCATGTGAAGCGGCATCTCCTGACCGTCGGGGCCGGCGACGCTGGCGCCCATCGGAGCCGAGTACTTCGTCCCGAAATAGAAGATGTGTCCGACTTCGATGCCCCGTGTCGTCATGAGTTCCGTTTGCGGAATCGGGCAGTTGGCAGGATCGTGCTTGTCGTCGGTCGCAGCGTAGCGTGACAGGAAGGAATCGACCACCGGTTGCAGGTCACTTTCGATATCGATGTCCTGGGCGAGAATGTCGATATCCAGCCAATCCTTGTGACAGAAGACCTCGCTTTCGCCGGTTTCGGCCAGAATGACGAATTCATGGCTCATATCGCCGCCGATCGGGCCACTGTCGGCGGCCATGGGTATCGCCTTCAGACCCATGCGGGCGAAAGTCTTCAGATACGCAACGAACATCTTGTTGTAAGCCCGGACAGCGCCAGCGAAATCGAGATCGAAGGAATAGTTGTCCTTCATCAGAAACTCTCGGCCGCGCATGATTCCAAATCGCGGGCGGACCTCATCACGAAATTTCCACTGTATGTGATAAAGCATCAAAGGAAGCGACCGGTAACTCTTCAAATGGGTCCGACAAATGTCGCTGACCTGTTCTTCATTGGTCGGGCCATAGAGCATGTCGCGTTCATGCCGGTCCTGAAGACGCAGCATTTCCTTGCCGTAATCGTCATACCGCCCGCTCTCGCGCCAAAGATCGGCCGGTTGAATCGTGGGCATCAGGATCTCCTGCGCGCCAGCGGCGTTCTGCTCCTCGCGGACAATCTGCTCGATGCGGCGCAGAACCCTGTATCCGAGTGGCAACCATGAATAGATACCGGCGCTGGACTGCTGGATCATACCGGCGCGGAGCATGTAACGATGGGAGACGATCTGCGCCTCTTTCGGCGTGTCGCGCAGTGTCGGCATGAAGTAATCGGTCAGGCGCATCGCTATCCTCGTGCAATGAAACCCAGACGGTACAGACTTGTCCGGGAGCTCGCAGACTCTAGGGATGCAGCGCGCCGCTGTCCAAGCAATTCGCCGCCGTCGGACTGAACTCGCGAGAGACCGCTCCAACTGCGGGCAAGTCACACGCATCTCCACCCTCCCGGAAATCTTGCGGTGGCGTATCGCACCTCGATGCACACTGCCGTCCAGCCATACTCCAGCGGAGATCACCCACCATGCGACTCAGGTTTATCGACCTCGGCAATGTCGGCAACAAACTTGCCGGCAGTCTGCAACGCACGTGATCTTGATCGCGGGCGGGCCAGATCTTTTCTCGATGCAGATGCAATCTGGGCCAAGATGAGCACCACCGACGAACAGGAATTCAAACGTCTCGGATCGCTCGTAGCCGCTCGCAGCCCAAGGCGATCGACTGCTCGGTTTCCGGTCCTCACCGCGATGGGCCGATGCATCCTGCATACGGGTCTACTCGGGACGGCTTCGGTCTTGAAGGTAATCACGAATACCGCTTATGCACATAGCTCCGGTCGCGAGAGTTTGCCACCAGATGTTGAGGTTGAGGTTAGGGCGGGGGAGCGGGTAGAATGCCCCGATATGTTCCTGCCGACGGAGCCACCACATGAAACAGGTCCCTGACAGCCTCCTCGCCTTCCAGCACATGGCCCCGGACGATGACGCCTGCGCCGCCTGGCTGATCGAAATGCGCTGGCCGGACGGCTTCGTCTGTCCCAGGTGCGGCCATGAAAAGGGATGGGCGCTGCGCAGAAAAGCACACACCTTCGCGTGCACCGGCTGCCGCCGGCAGACCTCGGTGACGGCCGGGACGATCCTGCACGCCAGCAAGCTGCCGCTCACCGTCTGGTTCTGGGCCGCCGACCTGATGGCGACCCACTCCAACGGCATCTCTGCCCTGCAGCTCCAGAAACAGCTCGCTATCGGCTCTTATCGCAGCGCCTGGCTGCTCGCCCACAAGCTGCGCGCCAGCATGGTCGAGCCCGAGCGTAACCCGTTGTCGGGCCTGGTGGACATCGACGAGGCCAGCCGTCCATTCCGGACCAAAGACGATCCTCCCACCGGAGGGCAAGGACGCAGCCACGACGGCAAGAGGCTCATCGTCGGCGCCATCGAACTCGGGGACGGAAACATCCCGGGCCGCCTGCGGCTGGCCGACATCTCCTCCTACGCCGCCGCCGACCTCGGACACTTCGTCGAAACCGCCGCCGGTCCCGACGCCATCGCGAAAACCGACGGCTGGTCCGGCGACGCTGCGGTCCCCGCCGATCGCCACAATGTCCATGTCGTCGGGAAGACCGCCGCTCACCTCGTCCTGCCGTGGATCCACCAAGTCTTCTCCAACCTCAAAGGATGGGCGCGAGGCGTCGACCACGGGCTGCGTCGCAAGCATCTGCAAGCCGATCTCGATGAGGTCGTCTTTCGCTTCAACCACCGCAAAACCCGCCACGATGCTTTCCGCTCGCTCTTCCGCCTCGCCACCAATGCACAACCCCTTACCTACAGCATGTTGATCGAACCGGAGCTATGTGCATAAGCGGTTCACGAATATCTCGCTTCGGTGCGTCTCGGTGCGCTGGGGTAAGCAATAATGAAGGCCTGACAGGCCGGACTGGATCTGAACACGATCTATGAAGCCATAAGCATCTCCTCCGGCAATTCCTTCGGCCATGAAATCGAGAGCCAGGTCTTTCTCAATGGCAGCCGCGACATCAGCTTCACAATGGACCTCGTCGCGAAGGATATTGGGCTAACCGCTTATGCACATGGCTCCGGTGAAACGCACATGTAGCGTTTGGCGTGCCGGGAATAGTCGACATCAGAGGCAACATCATGTGCCACCGGAGCCACGTGCATAAGCGGTTTGGGCTATTCGATGCTCTCACGCGGTGGTGTCTGGTTTCAACCGAGACCGCGCCGTCGTGCTGGCAATGTTTCGCGATGGTGAACAACGCCATGGCGCGCGCCTAGCCTCCGGGCATTGTGCTCCGGCTTGAAAACGCCTGCGGAACCGAGTTGCTCGCTCCCGGATTTCCATCCGGGAGCGCTGATCAAGAGCCAGAAGAACCCGGCCACGAGGTTGTCGTCAGGGCATAGGCGGAGGCGGGCCGCAACGACTGGATGTCCGGCACCGATGCCAGCCCGCCACAGTCTTGACCCTGTACCCGGCCATGGTCGGCCGGACCGCCGGATCCGACGCCGCTCCGGACCGGGAGACGGACTCACTCGCCGCGAATCATCCGATAGATTCCCGAGAAGTCCAGCGGTGCTCCGCCCTGGTCGAGAAACTGCCGATATAGGTCCAATGCATGGGCGGCGAGCTCTGCATTATGGCCTGTCGACTGCGCCGCATCCTGAGCAAGCTTCATGTCCTTGGCCATCATCGCCGTGGTAAATCCCGCCTGGTATTCACGATTGGCCGGCGACGACGGAACCGGGCCCGGAACCGGAAGATAATTCGTCATTGCCCAGCACTGGCTCGACGATGTCGACGTCACGTCAAACAACGCCTGCGCATCGAGCCCCAGCCTCTCCGCCATCGAGAAACTTTCGCACACGGCGATCATGGAAATTCCGAGAATCATGTTATTGCAGATCTTCGCTGCCTGGCCGTTGCCGGCACCTCCGGTATGCACGATCGTTTTACCCATTGCATCAAGACAGGGCTTCGCGCGGACAAATCCGGCATCGCTGCCGCCAACCATGAATGTCAGCGTGCCGGCTTCGGCGCCGCCGGTCCCACCGGAAACCGGAGCATCGACCATGTCGAAACCCGCCTCGGCCGCGTTCCTCTCGACCGCGCGCGCCGAATCCACGTCAATCGTCGAACAATCGATCAGCAACGCATCTGCCGGCGCATTGGGGATCACAGCCATACCGTAAACTTCGCGAACATGCTTGCCTTCAGGCAGCATGGTGACGACGACCTCCGCACCGTCAAGAGATCCGGCGGCTGACTCCGCAACCGAACCGCCGGCCTCGGCAAAGCGTTCGCAGGCGTCAACGACAAGATCGTAGCCCGTGACGTTATGCTTCGCCGAAAGCAGGTTTTTCGCCATCGGCAATCCCATGTTGCCAAGACCGATAAAGGCAATTCGCATCGTTCGCCCTCCCCTAACAGATGATCCTACGATGCCGTCAGTCGAACGCCAGTTCGCCCCATGGCACCGGTTCAAAATAGCCCGCGACCAGCGCATCCGATACATCTTCGAGCCGTGCCGGACGCCAATCGGGTTTGTGATCCTTGTCAACCAGCAACGCCCGAACCCCTTCTGGAAAATCATGGCCACGAGCAAAATGCTGCGACAACCGGTATTCCATGGTCATGGTTTCACCGAAGTCGACCGCCCGGCCGGACCGGCGGATCTGTTCCAGCGTCACCTTGAGACTGGTCGGAGACTTGACGACCAGAGTATCGAGGGCCTGCTTCGAGAAACCCGACTTCGAAGCCTTGAGGCGCTCCACGATCGCCTCGACATCATCGCCGGCAAATGCCGAGTCGATCTCAGGACGCAAGCTGGAGACCCGCACCCCGCCCGCATCCGTCCGATAGCGATCGAGCACGGTCCCGACCGCTGCATGGACATCGCCCGAGAGGTCGGCCCGATGCAGGTCCGCCTCCAGGTCGCCAAGGCGTTCGGAGGCAACCATATGAGTTGCGATACCCAGTTCGAGACAATCCGCCGCCTTGACCGGAATGCCGGTCAAGGCCAGCCAGGTGCCGGTTTCACCCGGCAACCGCGACAGGAACCAGCCGCCTCCGACATCCGGAAACAGACCGATTGTGGTCTCCGGCATTCCAACCACGGTCCGTTCGGTCGCGACCCGGTAAGATCCGTGCACCGACAAACCGACGCCTCCCCCCATGCACACATGGTCAATGAGGGCGATATAGGGTTTGGGGCTGTGATGAATCTGGTGGTTGAGGATGTATTCTTCGTAAAAGAATGTCTTCACGAGATCCGGTGCCTCGTCGCCGTCGTAATCGACAATGGTCTGGCGGATCGAACGGACATCGCCACCGGCGCAAAATGCCCGGTTGCCGGCCCCCTTGATCACAACGGCGCGAACCGCGTCATCAGCCAGCCAAGCGCTGAAATTACGTCGCATCTCCGTAATCATCGTCAACGTCAACGCGTTAAGCGTCTTGGGACGGTTCAATGTGATCGTGCCGATCCCGGCGTCGATCTCGAACAGTATTTCAGGCTCCATGGCCCCTCCAGGCGGCAGGTCCGGTTGTCAGAAATGGCCGCAACCGCGGCCCGTCAGTCTTGAAGAAGCTTGCGTGCGATGATGACCCTCATGATTTCGTTGGTGCCTTCCAAAATCTGATGAACCCTGAGGTCACGCAGCAGGCGTTCCACTGGGAAATCCTTCAGATAACCGTAACCCCCATGAACCTGCAGGGCCTCGTTGCAGATTAGGGAGCCGCAGTCGGTCGCAAGTCGTTTTGCCATCGCGCAGTGCAGGGTCGCGTCGGGATCTTCCCGGTCGAGACTGTCCGCAGCCCGTTGAACCATCAGGCGGGCGGCATCGAGTTCGGTCGCCATATCGGCAAGCTTGAATTGAATGCTCTGGAATTCGGAAATGCTCTGACCGAATTGCCGGCGTTCTAACGCGTGCGCCCGCGCCGCATCGAGCGCTGCCCGGGCTCCGCCGACGGAGCAGGCGGCGATGTTGATCCGCCCACCATCCAGACCAGCCATCGCAACCTTGAAGCCATCCCCTTCTTTTCCAAGCCTGTTTTCCTCGGAAACAGGGCAATTCTCGAAATGCACCATGGCCGTATGCTGGCTGTTCCAGCCAAGCTTGCGCTCCTTCGACCCGAAGGAGAGGCCCGGAGTCCCTTTTTCAACCAGCAAACAGGATATTCCTTTCGGTCCGTCGCTGCCAGTCCGGCACATCACGGCGTAAACATCACTCGTCGGGCCGCCGGAAATAAATGCCTTGGATCCGTTCAGGCGATAGCCGCGATTCCCGTCCCTTTCGGCGCGGGTCCTAAGCGAGGCGGCGTCCGAACCGGCGCCGGGTTCCGTCAGACAATAGCTCGCCATCGCCTCCATGGAGGTCAGGCGCGGCAGGAACCGCTGCCTGAGGTCGTCGGCGCCGAACCGATCGACCATCCAGGCGACCATGTTGTGGATTGAAAGATAGGCCGCGGTCGATGGACAAGCTGCCGCGAGTTCCTCGAAGACAATGGCCGCCTCCGGACGGCCAAGCCCTGAGCCACCGACATCCTCGGCAACATAGATCCCGGCCAGTCCGAGTGCAGCTGCCTCGCGCAATTCATCGGCCGGAAAGATTTCCTCGGCATCCCACTTTGCGGCGTTTGGCGCGAAGTGATCGGCGGCGAAGTTGCGGGCCATGTCCCTGATGGCCGACTGTTCCTCGGAGAGCTGGAAATCCATCCTTCATGCTCCTGTCACAACGACCTCGCACCGATGGCGCAACCGCAGCCAGCGGCGAACCGGAGGCGCTACAGCCAGCTTGCCCGGCCGATTTCGATCAGACGCCAAGCCGGCGACCGATTTCGATCTTCTGCTCGACCATGAACTCCGCGGCCTTGATTTTCGCATCCTTGCCCAAACGGACCCGCTTGACCCTGATGCCGCCAAGTCCGGCATTGACAGTGAAACTCTCGTCATCAATGGCACAGATCCGTCCCGGCCGGCCGCTTCCGTCAACCCGCTCGCAATCGAAGATCTGAAGGGTTTCTCCGTCGAGGCTAGTCCAAGCGCCGGGCTGCGGGTTACAACCGCGAATCAGGTTGTAGACCTCGCCGGCTGAACGCTCCCAGTCAATCCGCGCATTGTCGGCTCGGCACCAGCTTTCATAGGTCGCCCGTGACTCGTCCTGAACGATCCGCGGTGGATTGCCGGTCCGGACCAGTTCGACCGATTCAAGTACAGAAGCCACGCCGAGATCGAAGATCTTGCCGAAATAAACCGATCCAAGCGTGTCGTCGTCGGCAATCTCGACCTCCTTCTGCAATAGGACATCACCCTCATCAAGCCCGTCATCCGGCCAGAAAACGGTCAAGCCGGTCTTTGTTGCGCCCCATATGATCGGCCAGTTGATCGAGCTCGGACCGCGATGCAACGGCAGAAGCGACGGATGGAAGCAGATCGTGCCAAGTTTCGGGATATTGCGTGCCGCCTCCGGCACGAAAATCGTCACATAGGCGAGGATCATGAAGTCGGCATTCCACCCGCGCAGCTCGTCGAGAACAGCCTCGTCCTTGAAATTCGCCGGCTGGCAGACGGCAAGACCATGATCGAGCGCGGCTTGCTTGACCGGATCGAACGGACGCCCTTGGACTTCCGGCGCGGTATAGACCGCAACAACCTCGTCGGCGCCTTTTTCAATAATCGCGTCGAGACAAGCCTTGCCGAATGCCTGTTGCCCGTTAATGACGATGCGCATGGCTGTCTTCCTTTCGTTCAGCCGAAGTCACCGGGTGCGACCCGGCAGCGTGAATTCACTTTCGTCACGCCGGCAACACCCTTAATATATTTGGTATCGTTCCAACAACTGCAAAGACAGAGCCATGCCCTTCAATGGCAGGACCGACAAGGCCACCCGGACTGCGTCCGCGCTGGCCGGCCCGGCGTTTCCGACGACCCGAATGCGCCGCAATCGCCGCAGCGACTGGTCGCGGCGCCTAGTGCAGGAACATACGCTCGATCCCGGAGATTTCATTTGGCCGGTCTTTGTGCGCGAAGGTGAAAATCTTTGCGAACCGGTGGACGCCATGCCGGGCGTCCCGCGATATTCCTGTGACCGACTGGCCGAAGCCGCTTCAGAGGCTGCAGAGCTTGGTATTCCGGTGATCGCCATCTTTCCGTTCATCGAGCCCGATCTCAAGGATTCGCGCGGTCTGATCGCGACACAGGGCGACAACCTGGTCTGCCGGGCGATCCGGGCCGTGCGCGAAGCCTGTCCAGACCTCGGCGTACAATGCGACGTCGCGCTCGACCCGTTTACCAGTCACGGCCATGACGGTCTCCTGTCGTACGATGGCACCGTTCTGAACGACGAGACCATCGATGTTCTTTGCCAGCAGGCTCTTGTCCAGGCCAGCGCTGGCTGCGACGTGATCTCTCCGTCCGACATGATGGACGGACGGGTCGGGGCGATCCGCCGCAGCCTCGACGCACACGGCTTCGGCCATGTTCAGATCATGGCCTATTCCGCCAAATATGCCTCGGCCTTCTACGGCCCGTTCCGGGAGGCGGTCGGTTCGGGCGCGATGCTGGGTCCTTCCGGGAAGCTGACGTATCAGATGGACCCGGGCAACACCGACGAAGCTCTGCGCGAAGTCGCGCTGGACATTGCCGAGGGGGCGGATATGGTGATGGTGAAACCGGGTTTGCCGTATCTCGACGTGATCCGGCGCGTGAAGGAGCGGTTCGGCATGCCAACCTTCGGTTATCAGGTCAGCGGTGAATATTCGATGATTCGGGCTGCCGCACTCAACGGTTGGCTCGACGGCGATAAATGCATGATGGAAAGTCTGATTGCTTTCAAGCGAGCAGGTGCCGACGGGATCCTTTCGTATTTTGCGGTCGACGCGGCCCGCCTGTTGCGCCGCGGCTGACCAGGATACCGGCCAATTCCTGGCTGACCGATGGCAGCTGGCGGTCTCGACAGATCGCCGCGCCTCGGGTAGTTATCGCTGCTTGGAATTTTCCGCTTTCCCCGCGCCGGACAGTTGTCGGATCCGGCCAGCCTCCGATGGAGCTGCCATGCGCCCGAGCGCCATCCTGTTCGATCTCGATGATACGCTGATTTCGTCCCACTGGCACCGAACACTGTTCTGGAACAAGGCCGTCTGTGAAATCTGGGGTGAAGCCCACGGACAGGAAGCGCCGTTACCCGCCGATCTGGAAGCCCTGGTCGCGGCAACCAATCGGTCCGCGCGACATTTCTGGTCGGATCCCGTTCGCCACAAGACGGGACGCCTGGACATCTCCCGAGCTCGTTATCGAATTCTTGATGATGGTCTCGGCGAAGACGAACGGTTCGACGCGGCCGTGCGGTTTGCGATCTCGGAGCGATGCGGCGCCCTTATCACCGAATTTACCAGTCTCTACCCCGACGCAATCGAGACCCTGGAGGGATTGCAAGCCGAAGGCATAGCAATGGCGCTCATCACCAATGGCGCGGCGGAGCCACAACGGGCCAAGATCGAGCGTTTCGCGCTTGCGAGGTATTTCGACCATATCCAGATCGAGGGTGAAGCCGGTGTCGGCAAACCGGAACCCGAAGCCTACCGCCGCGCTCTTGTGGCCCTCGACGCCAGCCCGGCGAACACCTGGATGGTCGGCGACAATCTCGAATGGGAAGTTGCCGCGCCTCAGGCCCTGGGCATCCATGCCATATGGCGCGACCCGACAGGCCGGGGGATATTGCCCGATAATGCAACAGTCAGACCTGATCGGATCCTGACGCAGTTACCGACTCTGCTTGCGTGACAGCAAGTCCGACTATCACCGTGATTGCAGGGATTCCGCAAGCCCGTTTCCGTCCAGAACCTGTCCTTATCGGCGCCATGCGCCTGCGCATTGGCTTCGGCGGTCGCCCAGTGACATTTCGAGCAGCATCCGCTCCTGGGCGTCGCTCAACACCGGCAACGCCCAGGAGCGGATGCTGACTTGCGGCCCGCAGGATGTCGGTGATCGAGTTCTCCGATGCGATATTGCGCTCGCACAGGAATTTGACCAGCGTTGACAGCTCCAAACCATTCGCCACGGATCGTCAACGCCGCGGTCCGCAAGTCCCGTCCACCAGAAGATCACATGCACCCGGTTGATCGCGCAAAGCCCGGCAAGATGGCGATGTCGAACCGGGCGCGAAAGTCCTGGACATCCGAATGACAGGAGTCACGGGTCGCAGCGCTCTGGAGACTTGGCAAGCCGCTTGATCTCCGCCAACGCTTTCGCGAGCTCAAGCAGGCAGACCAGGGTGAAATCGGTGCGGACG
Source organism: Thalassobaculaceae bacterium (assembly GCA_963422445.2). Lineage (GTDB taxonomy): Bacteria > Pseudomonadota > Alphaproteobacteria > Thalassobaculales > Thalassobaculaceae. The sequence continues at coordinate 3,198,154 of OY729512.2, read as the reverse complement.
CGTTTTGTCGGTTCAAGATAACGTCCAATGTGGTCGCACTGAAAACACTCCAACAGGACGAAGAAAGTAAAGCAGGGTATTTCTAACGAGGATAAACCTTCTACTTCCTCGAAAGATTAAGCTCGAACATCAGCGGTTAAATCGTTGTGCTGCGGTGCACAGACCTTCCCAGTGGATTGATTCCAACGTTTGAAACCCTCTTTTTCTTGTGGCGATGATGGTATCGGGATCGGCGGTCCAGACGAAGGGCTTGGCTTCGGTGGTGTTGTGGTCGTCGATGACGCGGCGGATGGCGTCCTGGAGTTCGCGTCCGGAGCGGCAGACGCCGTATTTGAGACGGCGTCGTGTCAGCTTGGCGAAGACGCCTTTGAGCGCGTTCAGCCACGCGCTCGAGGTGGGGGTGACGTGGACGGTCCAGCGCGGATGGCGTGCGAGCCAGACCTGGACGTCCTTGTGCTTGTGAGTAGCGTCGTTGTCGAGGATGGCATGGACCGGGACGCCGGCGGGTATCGTGCGCTCGATGCGGTTGAGGAATCTCAGGAACTCCTGATGGCGATGCCGACTGGCGTGCTGGCCGATGACCGTGCCGTCGAGCACGGTCAGGGCGGCAAACAGCGTCGTCGTGCCGTTGCGCTTGGAATCATGTGTCATGGTGGCGCCACGGCCTTTCTTCAGCGGCAGGCCGGGCTGTGTGCGGTCAAGTGCCTGAATTTGCGACCTGTCATCGATCGACAGCACGACCGCGTGAGCCGGCGGCGCAACGTAGAGGTCGACGATGTCGGTCAGCGTCTCGAGGCAGGCGGGATCGTTCGAAAGCGTGAACGGCCGCCAGCGGTGCGGCATCAGGCCATGCGCCTTCCAGACCGCCCAGACCCTCGAAGCGGCAACCCCCACAGCCTTCGCCATCGCCCGCAGCGTCCAGTGGGTCGCCGCGTGAGGCGGCAGGGTGTGGGTCAACCCGACGATCTTCGCCACCGGCTCAGGAGCCAGAGGCGTCTTGCCCGGCGGGCGCGTCTTGTCCCGCAGAAGTCCGTCCACACCTTCGTCCATAGAAGCGGTCCTGCCAGCGCCAGACACTGTTCTTCGCCTTGCCGGTCTCTCTCATGATGGCCATCCTGCCGAGCCCGTCGTCGCTCAGAAGAACGATGCGCGCCCGCCAGACGTGCTTCTGCGGGCTCTTCGGGTCCGAGACAACCGTTTCAAGGCGATGCCGGTCGCCCGAAGTGAACGTGAATGAAACACCAGGGCGCATCTTTCAGACCTCCGGGATCGACAAATCAGAAGGTGCTTATACGCCTAACTAGCCAAAGGGGTTGACGGCATCCCGAAATTGGTCATAATGCTATCCAACATGGAGGAAGGAATGACGCAGAAAGCACCGGGACGCTCTCACCGCATCGGCATGACGGTCATGGAATTGCTGCGCCGGTTTCCCGACGATGCGACGGCGGAAAAGTGGTTCGAGGAGGCCCGTTGGCCGGAAGGGCGTTTCTGCCCCGATTGTGGCTCTGTTAACACCGTCGCCATCGCGAGCCGAAAGCCCATGCCCTACCGTTGCCGCGATTGTCGGGCGCACTTCTCGGTGCGAAAGGGGACCGTCATGCAGTCGAGCAAGCTCGGCCTCCAGAAATGGGCCATTGCGCTCTACATGATGACGACCGGCATCAAGGGGACGAGCAGCATGAAACTCTACCGTGAAGTTGGCATTCGCCAAGCGACGGCGTGGTTCCTCATGCAGCGTATCCGAGAAGGCTTCATAGACGGCTTCAACAAGCCCTTCCCCGGCCCGGTAGAGGCGGACGAAACGGCAGTCGGTGGCAAGAGGAAAAATATGCCGAAGAAGAAGCGGGCGGCGCTGACGGGGCGCGGCTCTGTGGGCAAGGCCATCGTCGCGGGCGTGAAAGACCGGGAGAGCAAACAGGTAAGCGCGGCGGTTGTCGAGCACACCGACGCGAAGACCTTGCAGGGTTTCGTGCTCGACCGGACAGAAAGCACGGCGAAGGTCTATACGGACGAGTCGCGGGCCTATATCGGCCTGTCCCGCGCTCATGAGGCGGTCAATCACAGCGCGGGCGAGTATGTCCGGGGCGAAGCCACCGTGAACGGGATGGAGGGCTTCTGGAGCCTCTTCAAGCGGGGCTACCACGGCACCTTCCATCACCTGTCCGAAAAGCACTTGGATCGTTATGTGCAGGAGTTCACGGGCCGCAACAACATCCGCGACATGGACACGCTCGATCAAATGGTGTTCCTCGCCCGCGCGATTGTCGGCAAGCGGCTCCGCTATCGTGACCTCGCGGGCTGATCCGCCATGGCGCTGCAGGATGTCGCCGGGGTCGAGCTCGATCTTGACCGCGCCGCCAAACCGCACCAGCCCGCCGAGCCTGACCGCTACGAGCCTGTCAGCAGCGTATGGGAGGGGAACGACGCGGACCTGCTGGAAGCGATGTTCGCGTTCGATCCGTCCATCCCGGTCGACCCGATGATCCTCGACGCAACCTACAACTACGGACGGCTCTGGAAGGGATCGGTGCGGCGCGTGGTCTCGATGGACATCGATCCCCGCTACAAGCCGATGATCGTCGGCGACAACCGGAAGATGGAAGGCATCCCCGACCCGACCTTCGGCGTGGTGGTCTACGATCCCCCGCATGTCGGCCCGCAGGGACGCGACAAGAGCCGCAAGCGGTTCGACGAGGATTTCGGCGCGACGGTCGAATGCGGGAAGGAACAGGGCTGGACGCTTAGCTACCTGTACCCGCCGTTTCTCGAACAGGCGAAGCGGGTATTGAAGCCGAAGGGTCTGCCGCTGGCGAAGATGACCGACATGGTGAACTGCCACCGCTCTAAATGGCCGCATTGCGACTTCATGCGGATGGCCGACGAGGCTGGGTTCACGGTCTGCGATCTGATCGTGAAGATTCGGACAGGGCCGATGGTCTCGACGCAGTGGAAGAAGGCGCACCACGCGAGAAAGCGGCATTGCTTCTGGATCGTCTGTCGCAACGGGCAAAGCTGCGAGAGATAACCCGTGCGTGCGTATAACCCGCTCAGCGTCGATGAGCGGGGCCAGAATGCGGCGCGGGTCTGATGAGCTCCCCAGCCGCTTCGGTGCCACCCGAACCGACCTTCGACGGTGCCGGCGTCTACACGATCCACTATGGCGGACCGTTCGATGCCTACAGGGACATGACGGGGCCGATCTGTCGGGAAGGCTGACCCGCCCGGCAAACGGCAGGGACGGTCCCGCACAAGAGCCGCACGGGTGGTTCTCCATGATCGGCTGACCAAACATGCCCGTTCGATAGAGCAGGCAGAGAATCTCGACCTACGGGATTTCTCGTGCCGGTGGCTCGGTCTCGACGAGGTATGGATCGGGCTAACCGAGCAGGTTATGATCGCCGAATATCGCCCAATGTGGAATGTGGTCGTGGCTGGTTTCGGGATCAACGATCCAGGCAAGGGACGCACGGGACAGCGGAAGGCGCAATGGAATACCCCCTGCATCCGGGCAGGCCATACACAGGCAACTTGAGGCCGCGCGACGAAACGTCAGGCGACATCCTGGCGGCGGTCCACTTGACACAGAAGGGGAAGAGATGAGCAAGAAATCGAGAGAACCCCACCCGATTGAACGGCGTACCGTTCGGGTGAAACCGCATGTCTACCAGCCGAGCAAGGCGGAGCTTGAAGAACCGGTGCGGATCGACGCGACGCCGGAGGAGGCCGCGAGGGCCATGTTCTGCGCCGTCAAGCCGCCCGACCCGATGCTGCGGAGGCCGAGCAGGAAACCTCCAGTCTCGTCAACATCTTAGGCGCCATCTGGCTAGTTAGGCGTATAATCCCCAATCAGAAGAACACAATAACGGATTAATCTGTAACGATCAATCTACTAGGGCGTGTTGATGAATTCATGAAATGCTGATAATCATTCTCCATCAATGACACTTTCCGGGGACTTATCATGGCGTTACGCCTGCTCATCACGGATGCTGTCTGCTCGACACTCGAGCCGCTACTGCGTGAGAGCAAACACGCCGCCGGCGCCCCGCCACGACTCAGCGACCGACTGGTCATCGAAGCCGTCCTCTACCAGGCGCGGACCGGAACCTCCTGGCGCGACTTGCCCGACGGATTCGGCCATTGGAACGCCGTTTATCAGCGGTTTCGCCGTTGGGAGAAGCGCCATCTCCGGGCACGGCTCTGGCAACAGAGACAACAGGCAGACGATGAACCACTCAAGCAAGTATTCATCGCTTCGACCATCGAGCGCGCTCATCAACACGCCGCGGGCGCGGTAAAAAACAGCGGCCAAGAGGCCCAGGCTCCCGGCCGCTCCCGGGGCGGGTTCTCCACCAAGCTGCACGTGGCCTGTGCCAACGAAACAACCGGTGTGTCCGTCGTGTTGACGGGTGGCGAGCGCCATGATGGCGTGGGATTCGAGCTGCTGTGGAAGGCCTTGTCCAGCTCTCCCGCACTGGAGGCTGCGGTCATGGACAAGGCGTATGACAGCAAGGACATTCGCCAGGTGCTGGCCGACCAGGGCGTCGAAGCCGTGATTCCCGCCCGGTTGAACCGGACTGAGACGGTTCATCACGATCAAGAAAAGTACAAGCGGCGCCAGCAGGTCGAGCGCTTCTTCAACAAGCTCAAACAATTCCGTCGCATTGCCACACGCTATGACAAGCTCGCTCGGACGGTCCTCGCGTTGTCCACATTGTCTCAGCATGGATCATGCTTCGATCATTCGTCAACACGCCCTAGCTACATGTTCGCACATCGTGGAATGCGGACGGTCGGGAATAGCGCGAAGAACGGGCAGCCGCAATCTTGCAGCCGCAGCGTGATTTCGGCAGACTTTCGGCGTCAGTCTGGAGATCGTGCCATGTTCGGAACCTTGCCTGCCCTGGATATCTGCGTGTCGCGCTATGTTCTTGAGCGCCACGCCCGGGAGAAGCCCGATCAGGTGTTCGCCGTCTTCGAAACCGGCGGGTCGTGGACCTATCGCGAAACCCTCAGGCGCACCCGCGAGGTTGCCTCCGTACTCCAGTCTCTCGGTGTGGCCCAAGACGATCATGTCCTTGTCTGGCTGCCAAACAATGTCGTGGCCGTCGAGATGTATCTCGCCATCAATTACATCGGTGCTGTCTATATTCCAATCAACACGGGCTACCGCGGCACCCTGCTCGCCCATGTTGTCGACAACGCCGATGCGGGATTGATTGTTGCGCATTGCGATCTGGCGCCCCGGCTGGCCGAAGTCCCGACGGCACGACTCAACACCGTTCTCATCAGCGGCGGCACATGCGATCCGATCCCTACCCTGACCATGCTCGATTACGAAGCGACCACGGCCCGGGGCAGCGAACCGAGCGAACCGCCGCGGCCGATCCAGCCATGGGATCTTCAATCCATCGTCTACACCTCCGGAACCACAGGACCGTCAAAGGGAACATTATCGTCTTATTACCATGCCTATAACGGTATGGATCAACAGGCATGGCACTGCCTCAAATCGGACGACCGAGTGCTGATCAATCTGCCGATGTTCCATATCGGCGGCTGCTTCATCGTCTATGCCATGTTGTGCCGCGGAGGGTCGGTCGCGATTAGCCCCGGCTTCAGGACCGAAACCTTCTGGGGCGTGGTGCGGCAGACCGGCAGTACGGCCGTCTTTCTGCTGGGGGTGATGTGCACGTTCCTGGTCAAGCAGGCCCCGCAGCCGGACGATCGCGACCACCCGCTCCGGCTCGCGTTTTCAGTTCCGTTGACCGAAGAATCCGTGCAATTTCCGGAACGCTTTGGCACCGACATCTACACAATCTTCAACATGACGGAGATCAACACGCCGATCATCTCGGCGCGCAATCCGAAGAAAGTGGGCCAAGCCGGGAAAGCCCGCCCGGCCAATCAATTGCGTATCGTCGACGAAAACGATATCCCGGTCCTTGACGGAACGGTCGGCGAACTGGTCATCCGGCCGTATCTGCCCTGGGCCATCAATCATGGCTATTACAAGAATCCGGAAGCCACGGTCAGAGCCTGGCGCAATGGCTGGTTCCACACCGGCGATGCGTTTCGGCGCGAAGCCGACGGCACCTACTATTTTGTCGACCGGTTGAAAGACACGATTCGCCGACGTGGCGAGAACATCTCCTCATTCGAGGTGGAGACCGCCGTCAATGATCACCCTGCGGTTCAGGAGGCAGCCGCAATCCCGGTGCCAAGCGAATATGGCGAGGACGAAGTCATGGTGGTTGTGGCCCCAATCCCGGGAAAAGTCATCGATCCGGAAAACCTGACGACATTTCTGGTTCCGCGTATGGCGCACTTCATGGTCCCTCGCTATGTCCGGATCGTCGATGTCCTGCCGAAAACACCGACAACCAAGATCCAGAAGGCCGGTTTGCGCGAAACCGGCATCACCGAGGATACGTGGGACCGCGAGGCACACGGCCTCCGACTGCGCCGGGAATCGTTGGGCTGACATCGTCGCGAGCGCCTGGCGACTGCTCTGCCGGATCCCGGCCTGCTCCGAATGTCTCGTCAGCCACGGTCTACGCCGTGGCTGGATTCCAGGCTGCGACTTCAACATGCGCGTCGTTGAAACACGCACCGTCACAGAGGTCGGCATGGCTGGCCGACGCCAGAGCGCCTACGGTCTGCCCGTTGTCCGACGTGCGGAACCAGGCGCCCTTCTCCGAATAGATCACGCTAGGCCACTCTGCATCGGTGATGCAGAGTGGCAAATGCACCTCACCGAGCTCGTTCCAGACGCGAACCCATTCGCCGTCCGTCAATCCCCGGACCGCCGCATCGTCGGGATGCATTTCCAGGAACGGCGTTTCATTGCTCCATTTGAGACCACCGAAGGTCGATGTGATTCGCTTGCCGGAGGAAGGCGTAATCAGGGCCAACGGACCGGACGCCGCAAGCGGCCTGTAGGACGCCACGGCATCGCCGTAGGTCTCGAAGAGATAGCGGGAGTCGAGTTCGATCTTGCCGGACGGCGTATCCGGAAAGACATTGCCGAAAGGAATGGCCTCGTCGCCATCAAAATCCATGGACAACGCCTTGGTCAATGGCAATTCGCTCGCCTTCATTTTTCATACGCGGATCTGACGCATCGATCGCGTCATCCATCAACATTCGGTCACTCGCCTGGAAGATCGGCTCGTCAAATCCGAAACGCTCGGCCAGTCTGCGGAAAATCTCGGTATTGGGCAGTGACTCGCCAACCGGCGGGATCACGGGCTCGGTGCGCTGCAGGTGATGGTGACCGTAGGCCGGATAGATATCGCCATATTCGAAATCCGAGCAGGCCGGCAAAATGACATCGGCATAGGTCAGACTGTCTGTCATCGCCACGTCGCAGCCAACGACGAACACATCGTCGCGCTCGAAACCGCGCCGAATCCGGTTCTGGTCCGGATGCACGATCACCGGGTTATGGTTGTAGATGAACAGGCCGCAGAGCGGCGGATCGATATCCTCTTCAGTCAGATGCCGGCCGACATCGAGGATATTGATCTTCGGGGTGCCGTCTGGCACCAGGTCAGGCCGTCCGAGCCGAACCCCGGTTTTCGGAAACGCGTTTCCGGCACCGATGACGAGACCCGGCCCTGGCGCATCGAACTTGCCGGCAAGCGCTGGTAGCGCCAGAACCGACCGGACACCGCTGCCGCCGTTTCTGTTGCGCTCGAGACCATTGCCAATGGAGATGATCGCCTTTTCCAAATTTCGGTAGAGCGCCGCAAAATCCCGGATCTCGTCCACCGTCAGTCCGCAGAGCGGGGCGGCCTTTTCGGCCGGATAGTCGCGCGCCCAATCCATGAAGGCCTCGAAACCCTTGACATGACGCACAATGAAGTCGTGATCAAGACCGCCGGTCCGCTCCAGTTCACAGGCTACAACGAACGCGAGCAGGACATCGGAGCCCGGATTGAGGGCAAGATGCAGATCCGCCCGTTCGGCAACCTTGATGCGCTCGGGATCGATCACCACGAGTTTGACATCATGCGTCCGCTTCGCGCGGTTAATCGGCCGCATCAGATGAAGATTGGAGACAGTAACATTGTTGCCCTACACGACAATCAGTTCGGCATTCGCGACCTGTTCTGGCCGCATGCCGGGCGCGTTGCCGTAGGTTCCTGCGTAAGCCTCGCTCTTGATACCGCCGCACAACGCCCGCCGATTGATCAGACTGGCACCCAGACTGTGGAAGAACCGGAGATCCATCGACCCATACATCAACATGCCGTGCGGTCCGGCATAATTGAGCGGCATGATCGCCTCGGGTCCGTACCGGTCGATGATGTCGGTAAAACGGTCGTGAATGAGGTCGAAGGCCGTCTCCCAACTGTTCCGCTCGAACCCGGCCTCGCCCTTTCCGCCAATGCGCTTTTGCGGATAGCGCAAACGGTTGGAGCCATGAACATAGTCCGGGAAATAACGCGTGACCTTGTTGCAGAGCACGCCTTCAGTGAACGAGTTCGCTTCGGTGCCGCGCACCCTCGTAACCCGGTCATCCTAAACCGTGACGTTCAGGGAGAAAGTATCGGGACAATCAAGCGGACAAACACTCGGATGTATGGCAGTCATGGTAGCCTCCGGTGATGATGGCGGATGCGGGAGTTCGCAAGCGACCCATTGCGAGTCCATGCCACTGATCGAAGCGCGGCCCGTCAGATCCTGAGCAGACAATGGCAGTCAATGGCAGTCAATGCCCGTCGTCCAGGCAACGATGTTTGCCTAGCGCGGCCAGCAAAAGACGGGATTCTGCAATATCGGTCGGTGACCAGTCCTGTCGCGGCGCGTTCCGAACCACAGTCATTCCGTGCACATGCGAAGTCTTTCAGCACTGCAATCACGGACCGGCTCAATGGTGTCAGCCCAGTGGTCTTTGCCAATCATCGTGGGTCAAACGGATCCAGCTCTTGCGAGCCCGGACATCTCCACAGTTCGCTACAACAATTTGATGAGGTATACGATCGAACGCATACTTGCTCGCAATCCGTGCCACAGATCGGTATGGTGTTGATAATGTGACAAACCGCTTATGCACTTGGCTCCGGCTTGATCAACATGTTGATCGAAAACCGTCCAAATGGGCCGGTAGGAGTCAACTTCTCGCAGCAAACTCTCGCAACCGGAGCTACTTGCATAAGCGGTTGTGACAATTAGTGTCCGGCGGTTCCCGCGCCAGCCTGACCGCCAAAGTGCAATCATGTGAGATCAAGGCCGATGTCCCCTCTGGAAATTCCTGTCTACATCGATTTCAAAAGCCCCTATGCCTACCTCGCGATCAAACCCGTGCGGGCAATGGCGACCGCTTATGACCTCACCATTGACTGGCGCCCATACAATCTGCCGATTGCGGAGTTTCTCGGCCCGGTCGATACCCGTAACGATCATCAGTGGCGGCGGGTCAGATATTCCTACATGGATGTGCGCCGGCTGGCCAACCAGCGCGGCATGACGATCCTCGGACCGCGAAAGCTGTACGATTCCACCAACTCGTCGATCGGTCTGCTATACGCCCGGGAGAACGGTATCGAAGACTCCTATATCGATACCGTCTTCGAGCGCTTCTTCAAGCGGGAACTGGATATAGAGGATGCCGATGCCATCGCGTCCGTCCTCGGCGAATGCGGTGCCGATGGCGACGGGTTCGCGGCGTTCCGGACGGGAGCCGGGGTGGAGATGTTCAAGGACATGGTCGAGACCGCGCATCTGCAGGGCGTGTTTGGTGTCCCTTTGTTCGTATTCGAGGAAGAATTGTTCTGGGGCAATGAACGGATCGACCTGCTTTGCGAACGCTTGCGGGCCCGCCGTCTGGCGGATACGTCCGCGCGACAGCGACGGTCCGCCCCGACCGCGTGAACGCGGCGAGGTCCTTGAGCGCGCCTATTCCGCGGTTTCGGCCTGTTCCATCCGGCGGATTTCTGGCAAGACCTCGGCCGCATAGAGACGCATGCTGGCCTCGGCCTCCTCGTAGGGCATACCGGCGAACCGGAAACAGTTGGTGATCTGGAAGGGACCGATCAGCGCCTGCCGGGTGGCGTATTTTTCAAGAATCTGGTCGGGCGTGCCCCACGCCTGAACGCTCAGATACATCTCGTAAAGCTCTTCCGGTCCAATCCTTTGGATGGTATCGGCCTGACGGCCGTAGATTTCGTAGCCCTTCGTGTCCTTGTAGTGATCGCTAGCAAGCTCGTAGTGATGCAGGACACTGCTCAGATAGCCTGACATGTAGCCGCGGGCACGCTCCTCGGCATCCGCGCGGTCCGCGTGGCAGTACAGGAAGTCACAGACCGTTGGCGGCGGTACCGGCTCATAGTCGTGAAATGTCCGAAACAGATCCCCAAACCGGTTTATGTCGTCGGCCAGCCGCTCGAACGGCTTTTGACTGAAAACCACCATCCGTACACCGAGACGGGCAGCCTGTTCCAGTGAATCTGGCGACATGGCGACCGCCGACACGCGGCCGCGGAACGACCGCGTCGGCACCGGCCGGATTCGTGCTCGCGGCTGCGGATAGTAAGGACCGTCACCTTCGACATAGCCGGTTTCGAGGCCGTTCAGGATCATCGCCGCGGCTTCGTCGAACCGGTCCCGCGATGTCGCCATGTCGATGCCGAAAACCTCGTATTCGCGCCTCGACAGGCCGCGGCCCATACCGAAGATCACCCGTCCGCCGGACAACTCATCAAGCATCGCGATCTTTTCCGCAACCCGGAGCGGCTGGTTCCAGGGCAGAATGACGGCGCCGGTGGCGAGCTTGATCTGTTCGGTCTTCGCTGCCATATAGAACAGGAACTGGGCGTTGTCTGGACAGAACGAGTAGTCTTCGAAATGATGCTCGACTGGCCATAACGCATCGAATCCGAGTTCGTCGGCGAGTATGCCGAGCCGGATTTCTTCGTCGAATATCCGGCTGTCCGATATCGAGTCATCATAACCCCATTTCTGAAAAATCATCTGAACGCCGACTTCCATGACCGTTTCCTCCCCCGCCTGCCGTATCGGAACATCATCACCGAACCGGCCGGAGAATAGAAGGGAAAACGGATGTTCCAGCCGGTGACACAATTGTTCCGTCCCGGTTTTCGACTCGGCAGCGATGCCTAAAAGCAGAAACCGGTGCCGAGCATGTCATGGTCGACGAATCGGCAGTGTTTTCAACAGGTCTCCGGTCCGTGGCGTTCGCCCTGCATGGAGTCTGTTCGCGCCGTTCAGCTTGAACTGTGATACACGCACCTTGACGAGACCGCTGCCGGAGAATTTGCGGAGCAGGATTTGTGGCGCGACTCCGTCAAGCTCGACGATACTACACCTGATCTTCTCGCGTACGCAATTGACGGAGCGGGCTGGATAAAGCGCAAAGTAAGCGTTTCGACAATGATATACTCAGGTCGAGTCTTCATTTGGAAAAACCGCCTGCCGCACGGCTAGCGCTATGACGTCATTCCGCAAGACATAGCCTGCGGCAAATTCTTTCTGAAGGACAATATCTGCGAGACCATATAGGGGACGTCTGAACAACCCCGTTTTCCGGGCATACGGGTGTCGTGGCCCGTGGATGAAACGCCAGAGCCCATCGGGGACGTGTTGTCGTGCCAGGAAATGGGGATTTTGATGCCCGAGCCGACCGTCCCCGCCGCCTTGCGGCGGTTGCGGACGGACTCCCCCCACGTCAGGCGGTGGCGTCGCGCCCCGCGATGAGCAGATTGGTGAACCCGAGCAGCACGGCGATGCGTTGCGTGGTCTTCGCCAGCCCCCGATAGCGCACCTTCGCGTAACCGAAGTGGCGCTTCACATACAGGAACGGATGTTCCACCTTGGCCCGAACCGACGCCTTGCGCCTCTCCGACGCCGCCGCCGGGCCCGCCTTGTCCAGCCCCCGGCGCTTGCCGGGCTTCATCGCCACCTCCCAGTCCACGTCCGTGTCCCGGTTCTCCGCGCGCTTGTCCACCCCCTGATAGCCCGCGTCACCCCACACCTGCTCCTCGCCCCCGTGCAACAGCGCGTGCGCGGTCGCCACATCCGAGACAGTCGCCGGCGTCGTCTCCACGCTGTGCGTCAAGCCCGACTGCGCATCCACCCCGATATGCGCCTTCATCCCGAAATGCCACTGATTGCCCTTCTTCGTCTGATGCATCTCCGGGTCCCGCTCGCCCTTGCGGTTCTTCGTCGACGACGGCGCGGCAATGAGACTCGCGTCCACGATCGTCCCCTTGCTCAAGCGGTGTCCGAGAGAGGCCAGATGTGCGTTGATCTCCTCGAACAGCGTCTCCAGCAAGTGGCGGAAATGCAGGATCGTCGTCTCGTCAGGCAGCGCACCCGAGAGGCGCAACCCCACAAACCGCCGTACCGACTTCACCTCGTAGAGCAGGTCCTCCATCCCAGGGTCGCTCAGATTGTAGAACAGCTGCACGCAGTGCACCCGCAGCATCACGCTCAGCGGATAAGGCCGCCGACCGCGACCGGCCTTCGGGTAGAACGGCTCGATGCGGGCCTCCAGCCGCTCCCAGGGAACCAGCCCGTCCATCGTCTCGAGAAAGACCTCGCGCCGCGTCCGACGCTTCTTCAGGTCGTGCTCCAGCTCCGCAAACGTCGCTTGCTCCAAGGCTTGCACTCCACTCCGTCACCAATAAACCAATTGTGACAGAGCCGACTTGTTCAGACAATCCCTAACGGTTGAGGGTACGTTTCCAATTGGGATTACATATATAGGTTGACTCTGGTGCAATGTGTCAGGATGCCGGGAAGATGTTTGCCAACTATCAGCGTATGCAGCCCACCAAGTTGTTTTTGGGGAACTTTCTCGGGAATTCCCTGTTCAACCTTTCGTGGAAATTGAAGGAGAGTCAACCCATGTATGTAATCCCCTTTCCAATTGCGTTGCAGGGGCCGCAGCCAGACGTCTTTCCGAGGCTTGTCGTAGAGCTTTCTTAGCGTCCTCTTCCCTGGGTGGTCCCGACGGGGATCCAGCCCGATGCCCTATAGACGGCGCCGGTATAGCGCGGGGTCTCGATAAGCACGGGCGTGGTGTTGTAGCGCTCGGTCCAGTCTTCGGGCAGGCGGCGGCGACGATGGCGGGGATGTGCGCGCCGAGTTTGGGATCTCGATCCAAGGCAGGATCGGGAACCTGGGGTTGTCGACCGCCAGCGGCAGGTTTTTCTCGCGCAGTTGCGGTGTCCATCCGATAAAGTTATCGCGCGGGGCGAGCTTTCAGGCGGCGGGGGAGACGCCGGGCATGGCCAGCGGCCAGCCGTTGCGATCATGGACGGCGTAGCGCATCCGAGCGCCGACCGGGGTCTTGTATCCGAGGTCACGGTAGCGGACGACGCACTCGTTCCACAGCCCGTCCTGGCGGGTGTCGCGCACGAGGATGCGCATGTCCAGCGGGCGGACCTCGTCCAGCGTCGTCGGGGCGGGGAACAGCGGCGGCTCGGTGTCCGGTCCGAAGACGATTGGCCTGGACCGGTGCTTCCGCCCCCTCGGCGGCGGCAGGACGATCGCGCCGTCGCGGTCCATGGCGAGCATGGTGACGCGGGCCATCATGTCCTTCAGGCCGCCGTCGGGCTTGAACTAGCCGATGCGCCGACAGAACTCTCTGGACAGGGCGGCGCGGGTCGGCGGCGGATCGGCGGCGATCAGGGCGCGCAGCAGCGCCATCTCTTCAACGGTGAAGTCGCGTCCATGGTAGCGGCCCTCCATGGCGCCGTTCATCCCGGCGCCATGGACTCGCCCTTGCGCTTCTCGCGCATCGTCCAGGATCGCCGGGGCGACAGGTCGTCGGGGGCTGGCGACCGTTCTCCGCGCAGGCATTCAACCACGCCTCCAGCCAGCGCAACACGTCGATGCCGTTCATCGAGAGCGTGCCCACGACCGCGTCCATTATCGCCATGAACGCGGCGCCGTCCCTGCTGTCGGAACCGAAGCTCAGCCCCCGTCCTCTTGCCGGAGCGCGCAAGATTCTCCCGGCGAGATTGTTGTCCATGGGAACTTGTAGGTGCTCGACGAAGACGCACAGCTCCTCGCGACGATTGAGATGCGAGCGCAGCGCCTTGCCTTCGCGCGCGTTCTCCACCAAGGCGGCCAGCTCCGCCCTGGCGTGCGCAAACAGGCCATCGATCGCCTGCTTCAGTTTACGCGTCGCCGTCCTGAACGCCGCCGTCCGGCGTTTGCGGCCGGGGTCGTAATGTTCAAGCCGCTCCCCGTTCAGGCGGTAGATCTCCGCGATCCGCCCGATCCATCTCTGGCACCCTTGCTCCAGCCGCGGATGGCCGGCCGCAGTCTCGATAAAATCGCGGCGTCGATGACTCCAGCAGTAAGCGAGAATCGTCTTGTCCTCGAGAAGGCGAACGAGGCGTTTGTAAGCGCTGTAGCGATCGCAGACGACGATCGTGCCGGGCCGAGCTTCGGAGAACAGCTTGAGCGCCGCCTCGGCGCTGCGGCTCGGGTCGATATGGAAGCAGACCGCGTCGCTGCTGACCGAGGTACACAGCCAGACACGGCTCGAGCGGTCTTCCCCGCGGTACTCCTGCACGTGCCACTAGGTCTCCCCGGCATGACGCAGCGCCGCGGTGTTCCGGTGCGCGAGGATCGCCTCGTACAGCGCCTCGCACAGCGGCACGAAGCGCTTGCGGCTGTTGGCCAGTGTCCCGGGCGATATCGGCAGCCCCCGTTCGGACAACCACGCCGCGACGCCGTTGAGCGTGCGGAAGAAGACGTCGCGCTCGAACAAGAAGCACGCCCACACGCCGATCCCGTAGAGCGTGTTGGCGAGCAGCCGCGGAACCGGCGGTGCCGAGACTTCCATCGGCGAGGACGCGCACTCGCAGGTGCGGCGAAAGCGCGGGCAGCCGATCGCACGCTTGTGAGCCTTGACCTCGATCTCGACGAGGGTGGGTTCCCCGGCACCGTTGGGCGCATAAGCCTGACCGCACTGCGCGCAGACGCACTCTTCCGGCGGCCGGTCGATCTCCTTCGGCGCGTTCCTCAAGCCCGGGCCTCCGGGTGCGGCCGTGACCAGGCGCGCCGCGTTGCTGGCCGCGCTTGCGCCCGTAGAACCTCTTCGACATCGCAGAGCCGCTTGAGCCCAGCTTGGCAAGCGGGGCCTCCAGCGTCTCGATCCGGCCCCGCGGAGCGTGGCAATCCGAGCCTTCAGCTTCTCCTTCCCCACCCTGGACACCTTCAGCGCATAGCGCAGCCCGTCCACCTCGCAGGACAGCGATCGGGCCCGGGTCCCGGCGTCCCTCAGGAATCTCAGCTCCCTACGGAAGCTCAAATTCCCGCGGAACAGCTTCCTGGCGGTCGCCCTGATGCTCTCCGCCCGCTCCGTCTCACGGTCCACCTTACTGCGGGACCCGCCGACCGCCTTGCTCCACCGGGCCACCTCCTTGACGAGATGCCTGTTCTCCGTGCGCAGCGACCCGATCGTGGCCTTATGCTGCCGCACCTCAGCCGGGGGCGTCTGCGCCCGGCAGGCTCCGCCGGAATGCCGCCGGGTAGTGTCCTTCGCGGTCTCCCGCTCCGCCAGAACCTTGCGCAGCCTAGATAGTGTCGTCACGAAATACCAGCCCAGAGCGCCAGACACCGAATCTGCACCGCGGCGAAGAACGATGCGGCATTCTTGGCGTATCGCGTGGCAATCCCACGCCAGCGCTTGAGCCACAGAAAGGCGTTCTCCACCAAATGCCGGTGCCGGTAGAGAGGGACATCATACGCTCTGGGGTGCTGGCGGTTGCGCTTCGGCGGAACCACTGGAATAACTTCATGCTCCTCACAATAAGACAGGATGGCATTCGTGTCATAGGCCTTGTCCGCCAACAAATACTCGGCATCTATCCCTTCAATCAGCTCGACCGCTTGACTGCAATCAGCTGCCGTCCCCTCGGTCACCAACACCCGCACCGGCATCCCATGCGCGTCCACAGCCAGATGCAGCTTCGTGTTCAGCCCCCTTTTGTGTGACCCATCGCCTGAGTGCCACCGCTCGCATGGGGATGTACCTTGAGATGACTGGCGTCAATCATCAGCCACTCATCGTCCGGCTCATCCACCAGAGGCTCCAGCAACGCCCCCCAGAGCCCCTTGTCCCGCCAGCGACAGAACCGACGATGGGTAGTTTTCCAGTCTCCATAGTCCGGCGGCAAATCACGCCAGGGAGCGCCGGTGCGCAGAATCCAGAAGACCGCATTAATGAACCGTCGATTATCCTGTGCCACCCCACCCCAACTTCCCGCTCGGCTAGGCAGATGAGACTCCAGCAACAGCCAGACCCTGTCCGAAATGTCGTGACGCCGATGAGCCAATCCCATGAGTCGCCTCCAGGAACCATCGAGTGAGGTCGACAGATAGGACAGATGAACATCACTCATGACGACACTATCTAGCAACATCGTCGCGCAACGACACGACCTTACCGCCTTCGCTCCGGCCGGTGGCTTGCGGGACGAGCTTCCGCAGGGGCGCCACTTCCGCCTACAGGGAAGGCATTTCTTTCACCGAGCGGCGGAGTCCCTTCATCTCTTCAATAGGCCACCTTCAACTTGGCCCGGCTCTTGTCGAAGGGCGTCTCGAAAGAATTGGCCCGGGCATGGAACCCCATCTCCGCCCAGCGCAACTCTCCACAGCGCGCGTCCGCCCGAGCCCGCTCGCGTTGCGCACGGGCGTGGGCCTGCTCATAAGAGCGATTGCCAGTCGCCCGGCTCATGCGCCGGGCGGACCGTGGGGAGCGACCGTATCCCCCGCCGCCCTCGACCGGATGCAGGTCTGTGAGCTTCTTGCGAAATTGCCGGCCCGACCGGTTTTTTGCCTTGTCCAGGCTGATTTTGTTGTCGAGGACCTAGGTCCCGGGACCACCCCGTGGTATCTTGTTATTGTGGAAACATAACATACTACGGGGTGACCCCGATGACCCTTGGCTCGACCCTATCCGATCTCTGGCACCGATTTCAAAGGGACCTTTTCCCTGCGTTGGCCGAGGCGGTCGGTCCTCTCCTGGAGACGCACAAGCGCTTCGTGACAGCTCTCGATCTCGTCAAGGTGGAGGGCTTCGTCGATGAGGTGTGGACCGGTCCGGGTCGGCCCCGGGAGGATCGCCGGGCGCTGGCCCGTGGCGTCATCGCCAAGGCGGTGTGGGGTCTGCCGACGACCCGCCACCTGATCGACAGGCTCAAGGTGGACCCGACGTTGCGCCGGCTGTGCGGCTGGTCGCGTGTCTCGGAGATCCCGAGTGAAGCGACGTTTTCGCGGGCGTTCGCCGAATTTTCGCAGTCCCGTCTTCCGGAGAGGATGCACGCGGCTCTGGTTGCAGAGACACTGGGCGACGCGCTCATCGGCCACGTGTCGAGGGACTCGACGGCCATCGAGGCCCGGGAGACGCCGGCCCCGACGCCGAAGGCCAGGACGCCGAACCGCAAGCGCGGCCGGCCCCGCAAGGGCGAGGAGAGGACGAAGGAGCCTGGGCGTCTCGAACGGCAAGCGAACGGGATGGATCTCGATGAGAGGCTCGACGCGCTGCCGAAGGTCTGCGATCACGGGGCAAAGAAGACTGCCAAGGGGGTCCTGGAGGCCTGGCGCGGTGACAAGCTGCCTATCGACACAGCAGACTGCGGGGTGCCGCTGAGGACCGTTCTCACCTCGGCATCCGTCCATGACAGCCAGGTCGCGATCCCGCTGGCGATGATGACCGCCGGGCGTGTGACCAATCTCTACGATCTCATGGACGCGGCCTATGATGCCAGAGAGATCTACCAGATGAGCGAACGGCTTGGCCATGTGCCGATCATCGCTGTCAATCCGCGCCGGGACAAGGACCTCAAGGAGGAGCGAGACCGGGAGGCCCGGGCCCGGCGTGCAATAGGCCATGTCGATCCCGAGAACGTGCGGATCCGGTCCGGTGTCGAGAGGACCAACGCCCGCCTCAAGGATGAGTTTGGCGGGCGCCATGTCCGCGTCCGTGGATATTCCAAGGTCGCCTGCCATCTCATGTTCGGCATCCTGGCCCTGGCGGCTGACCAGTTGATACGTCTCGCCGCCCCATAGCGCGGCTCCGACAACGCATACCGACCCTTCGCGGCCCTCTCGAAGAGAGTGGCCCGGAGAGGCGTGTCCCGATGTCCACAAAGGTCCCTGTTTGGTCTCATCATCTCTGATGAGACACCGCGAATCCATGGAGTCCGACCTCCAGGTGCAGAGGTGACCGGAAGCAACCGACCGATCCGGGCTCACCGGACCCTGGGGACAGGAATTTTGCAAGAGGTTCCTGTGGCAAAATCAGCGTCGAGAATCACCATGCGCTCGACGATAAAGCATCACGAAGCATGTTACCGGCCCACTTCTGAATCCGCCGAACCAGCGCCGATGATCGCTCCGACACAGAGCGCCGGCACGACTTGACGGAACGCTTACCCACAGGCTCGGCTTGATCACGCGAGCCAGAGTGTCGAACGATATTTCCGGCGCAGCCGTGGTTCTTGTCGCACCGCCGGAAAGGTTGAGACCGGCAAGCCCGGCTCGACCACCGCCGGTGACGCTGTAGGTGCGACGCAACTCGTCCCCGGCCCGGGTGTCCAGGGCATACGCGATCCTGGTCGCGATCGTCCCGTCATCATCAAGGTTTCGCCGCTGGATATGCAAGGCCCGTGGGGCGGTGTCGTCAGCCTCCCAGGCCGTCTGCATGTGGTTCAGCAGGGATGTCTTGCCGGCCCCGGGGCGCCCTGGATCAGGATCGAAGCACTGCTCGCCGGCAAGGTCTCGTTGGCATGTGTCAAATTTCGCACTCTCCGCCACCGGCGTTCGATATGGTCGATCTGGGGGAGACGACCAACAAAGAACCGGGCCTTGTCGCGATCGCTCTCATCGAGGAAGGCATTCAGACCAAGCGCAAATCATAGGACCCGATATAGTGAGACATCGGGATCAGCATGATGGGGCGACGGCGCAGCTGCGCCGGGTCGTTTTGGTGATGCCGTCGGGTTGATTGGTCAGCCAGTGCCACGCCGTCCAGCAGGCTTCCTTCAGGGCAGCGACATTCTTGAACACGCGGTGGGCAAAGCGGTTCGATTTCAGGACCAGAATGATCTGCTCCATCGGATTGATCCCAAACGCGTTCCAAATTGCCTCACTGTCCCACAATGTTGGGGCGATGAGCTGTGCAACCTCCTTATAGACTGTGGTGATGGACTCGCCAGCGTTGGAGGAGGATGATGAGCGCAGCAACGCCCATAACCCGGACGGAACACATTGCAGACGAGCGTCACGCGCTGGCGAGGCACTGCGGGGACGCGAAGCAGGCCTCGCGCGCTCGCGCTCGCCATGATCATGGAGGGCGCGTCTCGCACGGCGGCGGCACGGGCGCAGGGCATGGACCTTTAACTCCTGCGCGACGGGGTGTTGCGCTACAACGCCGAAGGCTTGGACGGCCTTGCGAACCGTCCGCGCGGCGGGAGCGCGGTCCGCTTGACGGAGGCGCAGATCGCCGAGAGCGGCGCGTGGATCGAAGCTGGTCCCGCGCTTGAGCGTGACGGCGTGACGCGCTGGCGCCTTCAGGACATTGTGCGGAAGATCGAGGAGGCCTTCGGTGTCCTCTATACGGAGAGCGGCGCCCGTATGATGCTCCGAAGGGCTGGGTTTCGCTTTATCTCGGGACGGCCGGTCCACCCCAAAGCCGACGCGGAGCGGCAGAGGGAAGTCGTGGCGGACTTCGAGGCGCCGGTGACGTCTACGCTCAGCCCCGAGGCGCTGGCGGGCCCGATCGAGATCTGGGTCCAGGACGACGCGCGCATCGGCCAGAAGGGGATGACGACGCGGGTCTGGGCGCATGGGAAGCAGCGTCCGCGCATCCTGCGCGACCACCGCTATGGCTACGTCCATCTGTTCGGCGCCACCTGCGCGCAGCGCGGCGTCGGCATCGCCCCTGTAACGGACAGGGCGAACACAGCGTCGATGAACGAGCATCTGGCGGCCATCGCTGCGGCCGTGGCGCCGGGTGCGCACGGCGTGATCGTGCTGGACGGCGCAGGCTGGCATCGCTCGAACGACCTTCTCGGTCCCTCCAAGCTGACGCTCGTGCATCTGCCGCCCTACAGCCCGGAACTCAATCCGATGGAACAGATCATTCTGTTCCTGAAATCGAACCGCTTTGCCAACCGCGTGTTCAAGAATGTCGCTGCCCTGAAGGAAGCCTGCTGGACGGCGTGGCACTGGCTGACCAACCAACCCGACGGCATCACCAAAACGACCCGGCGCAGCTGCGCCGTCGCCCCATCATGCTGATCCCCATGTCTCACTATATCGGGTCCTATGATTTGCGCTTGGTATCAGACCGGCAACATCGGGGCCGGTCGACGCCTCTTGTTCCGAAATGGAGATTCGCATCGTGGTTACACCTCCTCCCTGATCAGAATAACACAGTCCCGAACCCGGCAATATCGAACCGTCCGGTCCGGACACCGGACCGGACGTCCCGGAAGCGCTTCCCGACTCCTGTTCGGAACAGGCAGGGTTCCGCATTCCGGGGAAAGGTGGGGGTCATCCCGAACCTGTCCCGGATCTTCAGGTCCGGGGAGTCCAAATTTTGGACTCCCCGCCGGATCAGAACATGACAACCCGATCCGGGACCGGGGCACGGTGCGAGAGTCAGCAATCCAGCCCGGCGGGTGCCGGAGAGACAGCGCCCTCAGGTTCGCCTTGTTCGATGAGGAACTGGCGAAAACTCGGGATGGGGCAGATGAAAAGATCATCCGCGTTGATCTGCAAGGCGCCCCGGTGGATCAGGTGATCCAGATAATGGCTCGCTGTCATGCCATCCGGAAGCTGCCACCCTATCCTGTCGTCAGTGTCCGCCAGAGTCTGTTCAATGACATCGAGTAGCATATCCATTTCGACGCCATCTTCCGGCAAGGATGCCATGACCGTCCCAAGCAATGCGCGGGATTGACGCATTTCCGGGCTCCGTCGAGCGCGGTAGGCATTCAGGCGCCGTTCCTGCGCCCGCGTCAGCACGGCGGCCTCGTCGACACGGGCGAGATGTCCTTCCGTCTTCACCAGATTTTCCGCAAGGGCCCGGATGCCATTGTAGAGGTGCTGCGGCCAGCCATCGGAGATCTCTTCGAGCCGGGCTGCCCAGCGCGCGACATCGGCACCGGCGAGATCGACCCGGAACCCCTCCAGCATCATCCTTACGGCCTCACCCGGTTCGCCGGGTTCGAGGCCGCCGATGGTGTGGATATCGTCCAGTCCGAACCGGGAGATGCCGCGTCGGACCAGCACATCCCGGGAATTCGCGAGACCGGCGAACAGCGGGATGATCGGCAGTCCGTGCCGGCCCTCATGCAGGAGGCTCAGCGTCAGGTCGTGATCCGCCGTCGCATTCTGGATCTCGTCGATCAGAAGCACGACCGGGCGCTGCCACAGGCTCGGCTTGATCACGCGAGCCAGAGTGTCGAACGATATTTCCGGCGCAGCCGTGGTTCTTGTCGCACCGCCGGAAAGGTTGAGACCGGCAAACCCGGCTCGGCCACCGCCGGTGACGCTGTAGGTGCGACGCAACTCGTCCCCGGCCCGGGTGTCCAGGGCATACGCGATCCTGGTCGCGATCGTCCCGTCATCATCAAGGTTTCGCCGCTGGATATGCAAGGCCCGTGGGGCGGTGTCGTCAGCCTCCCAAGCCGTCTGCATGTGGTTCAGCAGGGATGTCTTGCCGGCCCCCGGGGCGCCCTGGATCAGGATCGAAGCACTGCTCGCCGGCAAGGTCTCGTTGGCATGTGTCAAATTTCGCACTCTCCGCCACCGGCGTTCGATATGGTCGATCTGAGGGAGACGACCAACAAAGAACCGGGCCTTGTCGCGATCGCTCTCATCGAGGAAGGAATTCAGACCGGCAACATCGGGGCCAGTCGACGCCTCTTGTTCCGAAATGGAGATTCGCATCGTGGTTACACCTCCTCCCTGATCAGAATAACACAATCCCGAACCCGGCAATATCGAACCGTCCGGTCCGGACACCGGACCGGACGTCCCGGATCTTCAGGTCCGGGGAGTCCAAATTTTGGACTCCCCGCCGGATCAGAACATGACAACCCGATCCGGGACCGGGGCACGGTGCGAGAGTCAGCAATCCGGCCCGGCGGGTGCCGGAGAGACAGCGCCCTCAGGTTCGCCTTGTTCGATGAGGAACTGGCGAAAACTCGGGATGGGGCAGATGAAAAGATCATCCGCGTTGATCTGCAAGGCGCCCCGGTGGATCAGGTGATCCAGATAATGGCTCGCTGTCATGCCGTCCGGAAGCTGCCATTCGACATCATCGCCATCGAGGGCGGCTTTTCTGTTGATGAGTCTCAGGATCGCGCCCGTGCTGGATCCGTCTGAGCGCAGAGCAGCCATGACCGCCCCGAGCAGCGCGGAAGATTGACGCATTTCCGGGCTCCGTCGAGCGCGGTAGGCATTCAGGCGCCGTTCCTGCGCCCGCGTCAGCACGGCGGCCTCGTCGACACGGGCGAGATGCCCCTCCGTCTTAACCAGATTTTCTGCAAGGGCCCGGATGCCATTGTAGAGGTGCTGCGGCCAGCCATCGGAGGTCTCTTCGAACCGGGCTGCCCAGCGCGCGACATCGGCGCCGGCGAGATCGATCCGGAACCCCTCCAGCATCATCCGTACGGCCTCACCCGGTTCGCCGGGTTCGAGGCCGCCGATGGTGTGGATATCGTCCAGTCCGAACCGGGAGATACCGCGTCGGACCAGCACATCCCGGGAATTCGCGAGACCGGCGAACAGCGGGATGATCGGCAGTCCATGCCGGCCCTCATGCAGGAGGCTCAGGGTCAGGTCGTGATCCGCCGTCGCATTCTGGATCTCGTCGATCAGAAGCACGACCGGTCGCTGCCACAGGCTCGGCTTGATCACGCGAGCCAGAGTTCTGAAGGATGCTTCGGGCGCAGCCGTGGTTCTTGTCGCACCGCCGGAAAGGTTGAGACCGGCAAACCCGGCTCGACCACCGCCGGTGACGCTATGTGTGCGGCGGAGCTCTTTTCCAGCCGCGAGATCCAGAGCGTCCGCAATCGTAGCCGCGACCTTCGCATCGCTGCCGAGTTCTCCACACTGGATATGCAAGGCCTGTGGGGCGGTGTCGTCAGCCTCCCAGGCCGTCTGCATGTGGTTCAGCAGGGATGTCTTGCCGGCCCCCGGGGCGCCCTGGATCAGGATCGAAGCACTGCTCGCCGGCAAGGTCTCGTTGGCATGTGTCAAATTTCGCACTCTCCGCCAACGGCGTTCGATATGGTCGATCTGGGGGAGACGACCAACAAAGAAACGGGCCTTGTCGCGATCGCTCTCATCGAGGAAAGCATTCAGACCGGCAAGATCGGGGCCGGTCGACGCCTGTTGTTCCGAAATGGAGATTCGCATCGTGGTTACACCTCCTCCCTGATCAGAATAACACAATCCCGAACCCGGCAATATCGAACCGTCCGGTCCGGACACCGGACCGGACGTCCCGGAAGCGCTTCCCGACTCCTGTTCGGAACAGGCAGGGTTCCGCATTCCGGGGAAAGGTGGGGGTCATCCCGAACCTGTCCCGGATCTTCAGGTCCGGGACCGGGGCACGGTGCGAGAGTCAGCAATCCGGCCCGGCGGGTGCCGGAGAGACAGCGCCCTCAGGTTCGCCTTGTTCGATGAGGAACTGGCGAAAACTCGGGATGGGGCAGATGAAAAGATCATCCGCGTTGATCTGCAAGGCGCCCCGGTGGATCAGGTGATCCA
Source organism: Thalassobaculaceae bacterium (assembly GCA_963422445.2). GTDB lineage: Bacteria > Pseudomonadota > Alphaproteobacteria > Thalassobaculales > Thalassobaculaceae. The sequence continues at coordinate 3,174,382 of OY729512.2, read as the reverse complement.
GATAATGGCTCGCTGTCATGCCGTCCGGAAGCTGCCATTCGACATCATCGCCATCGAGGGCGGCTTTTCTGTTGATGAGTCTCAGGATCGCGCCCGTGCTGGATCCGTCTGAGCGCAGAGCAGCCATGACCGCCCCGAGCAGCGCGGAAGATTGACGCATTTCCGGGCTCCGTCGAGCGCGGTAGGCATTCAGGCGCCGTTCCTGCGCCCGCGTCAGCACGGCGGCCTCGTCGACACGGGCGAGATGCCCCTCCGTCTTAACCAGATTTTCTGCAAGGGCCCGGATGCCATTGTAGAGGTGCTGCGGCCAGCCATCGGAGGTCTCTTCGAACCGGGCTGCCCAGCGCGCGACATCGGCGCCGGCGAGATCGATCCGGAACCCCTCCAGCATCATCCGTACGGCCTCACCCGGTTCGCCGGGTTCGAGGCCGCCGATGGTGTGGATATCGTCCAGTCCGAACCGGGAGATACCGCGTCGGACCAGCACATCCCGGGAATTCGCGAGACCGGCGAACAGCGGGATGATCGGCAGTCCATGCCGGCCCTCATGCAGGAGGCTCAGGGTCAGGTCGTGATCCGCCGTCGCATTCTGGATCTCGTCGATCAGAAGCACGACCGGTCGCTGCCACAGGCTCGGCTTGATCACGCGAGCCAGAGTTCTGAAGGATGCTTCGGGCGCAGCCGTGGTTCTTGTCGCACCGCCGGAAAGGTTGAGACCGGCAAACCCGGCTCGACCACCGCCGGTGACGCTATGTGTGCGGCGGAGCTCTTTTCCAGCCGCGAGATCCAGAGCGTCCGCAATCGTAGCCGCGACCTTCGCATCGCTGCCGAGTTCTCCACACTGGATATGCAAGGCCCGTGGGGCGGTGTCGTCAGCCTCCCAGGCCGTCTGCATGTGGTTCAGCAGGGATGTCTTGCCGGCCCCCGGGGCGCCCTGGATCAGGATGGACGCGCTGCTCGCCGGGACAGTGGCCCCGGCGCGGACCTGAGCCTGGACATCCTGCCATGTGTGGTCGATCTGGATGCGGTGTCCGACAAAAAAACGGGCCTTGTCCCGGTCGCGCTGACGAATGAAGACGCTCAGCCCCTCGATATCGGGACCCGACGACGTGTCCTGGTGTCCGCTTGAGACGGGCGTTTGCATGTCACGACCCCTCCTGATTGACGAGAATAGCCCTGACTCCCTCGCATCCGCAATCTGGGCTGACCCTACGGCGTTCGCGGGACCGCTGGCATCCCGACTCCTGCCTGTTATGTGCGGATCGCTACAGGTTGTCGGTCCGAGCCGCACGTATGGGCCGGCGAACATTGAAGACGTTTGTTGTATCCTGTACATCCTCGGACCCTGGAACATCTTCGTCTCAACGGGACCTGACACTCGCGTCCCGTGCCTCTGGACGCCGTGGCCGGAGCGCTGGGACTTCGATCGTCTTCAAGTCTAAGTATCTGAATCATAGTGATATCAAGTAGCCCGGTTCGAAGTTCGAAACGCAACAGGGGGGCGTGACAGGTGAGGCCCTCCAATGGGGAATAGTGTATCGGAGTGGCGGTCGGGGGGCCAGCCTCTCCGGACTGACTTTTTTTGGGGATGGTTTCGCGCATCAAGCGGCTGGCTTTGATTGGATCCCGGGTGCCGGTCGTGCTGTCATGGCCGCTCACAGGCGCTCGCAGGAGAGGTGTCAAGACCCATCGCTGGTGACGAAGAGCAAACCCTGAAACGATCCTGTGCGCCACGTGTCCGGCGGCGTGCCGGAGCTGTCCCTGAGGTAGCGGCCCACGGAGCGTGCGGATCCGGCACACGTCGGCATCGCACGTTCCGATGGCGGTCCTGCGGCCGAGACAAGGTCTCATCCGGTCATGACACAGAAGCAGGCAGGCCCGGCAGCACTCACCGTGTCAGCAATATTCCGATATCCCGAAGCGCGTCGCCGAACACGGCCGCCGGCGTCCGGTAGCCCGGAACCCGGCGGCCGGGTCTTGAGCTGATACTCGACATCATGCACCGCCGACGCCGCAACGGCACGAAAATCGGTCGTTTTGTCAAAGTACTGCCGAACCAGGCTATTCGTATGCTCGTTCAGGCCGCGGTCCCGGAAATGGTAGGGCGTGGCGAAGAAAAAATCCCGCTGACAGGTCTTCGGGGAGAGCCTGATGGCCGGCAAACGCCTTGCCGTTATCCGCCGTCAGCGTGTGCACCAGCGGCGCAAACGGCGTCAGACGCCGCCGGATCGCATCCCCTCAACCGCGGCCGCTGTCGTGCCGACTACCAACGCGAGACAGGTGTCTTTCAATACCCGGTCGACCACCGACACCACCGCACCCCGGTGCCGGGATCCGATGATCGTATCGACCTCCCAGTCGCCAACCCGGGTCTTCTCGTCGACCACCGCAAGGCGCTCGCGGATATCGACCCGGTTCGGGATCAGGTCGCGCCCCGCCGCCGTGCGACCGTGGTGGTTGTATGTCTTGTCACGCCGCCGGAGAGCGTGGCACAAGGTCCCGCCAGCCGCCCGGTCCGCCCGGATGTGACGGTCGATCCAGGTCGCGCTGACAGCGTCCGGTTCGCCGCCGATCCGGTCACGGGATTCGGGCGGATTCACTCAAGGATTCGGCAGGTTGGCAACGTGGCCGCCATGACACCATCCGTACCGCCAGCTGACGCCGACGAAGACGTGATTTGCGGCACATCGCGACAAATTCTGGAGAATCGTCAAATGTTCGAACCTCTTGCAAAATTCCTGTCCCCAGGGTCCGGTGAGCCCGGATCGGTCGGTTGATCCCGGTCACCTCTGCACCTGGAGGTCGGAATCCATGGATTCGCGGTGTCTCATCAGAGACGATGAGACCGAACAGGGACCTTTGCGGACGTCAGGACACACATCTCCGGGCCACTCTCTTCGAGAGGGCCGCGAAGGGTCGGTATGCGTTGTCGGAGCCGCGCTATGGGGCGGCGAGACGTATCAACTGGTCAGCCGCCAGGGCCAGGATGCCGACCATGAGATGGCAGGCGACCTTGGAATGTCCACGGACGCGGACATGGCGCCCGCCACACTCATCCTTGAGGCGGGTGTTGGTCCTCTCGACACCGGACCGGATCCGGAACCGCACGGTCTCGGGATCGACATGGCCTGCTGCACGCCGGGCCCGGGCCTCCCGGTCTCGCTCCTCCTTGAGGTCCTTGTCCCGGCGCGGATTGACATCGATGATCGGCACATGGCCAAGCCGTTCGCTCATCTGGTAGATCTCTCTGGCATCATAGGCCGCGTCCATGAGATCGTAGAGATTGGTCACACGCTCGGCGGTCATCATCGCCAGCGGGATCGCGACCGGGCTGTCATGGACGGATGCCGAGGTGAGGACGGTCCTCAGCGGCACCCCGCAGTCTGCTGTGTCGATAGGCAGCTTGTAACCGCGCCAGGCCTCCAGACCCCCTTGGCATTCTTCTTTGCCCCGTGATCGCAGACCTTCGGCAGCGCGTCGAGCATCTCATCGAGATCCATCCCGTTCGCTTGCCGTTCGAGACGCCCAGGCTCCTTCGTCCTCTCTTCGCCCTTGCGGGGCCGGCCGCGCTTGCGGTTCGGCGTCGGGGCCAGCGTCTCCCGGGCCTCGATGCCGTCGAGTCCCGCGACACGTGGCCGATGAGCGCGTCGCCCAGTGTCTCTGCAACCAGAGCCGCGTGCATCCTCTCCGGAAGACGGGACTGCGAAAATTCGGCAAACGCCCGCGAAAACGTCGCTTCACTCGGGATCTTCGCGACACGCGACCAGCCGCACAGTCGGCGCAACGTCGGGTCCACCTTGAGCCTGTCGATCAGGTGGCGGGTCGTCGGCAGATCCCATACCGCCTTGGCGATGAAGCCACGGGCCAGCGCCTGGCGATCCTCCCGGGGCCGACCCGGACCGGTCCACACCCCATCGACGAAGCCCTCCACCTTGACGAGATCGAGAGCTGTCACGAAGCGCTTGTGCGTCTCCAGGAGAGGACCGACCGCCTCGGCCAACGCAGGGAAAAGGTCCCCTTGAAATCGGCGCCAGAGATCGGATAGGGTCGAGCCAAGGGTCATCGGGGTCACCTCCTCGATATTTTGTTATTGTAGAAATACAACATACCACGGGATGCCCCGAAACCCAGGCCCTCGACAACAAAATCAGCCTCGAGAAGGCAAAAAACCGGTCGGGCCGGCAATTTTGCAAGAAGCTCGTTCGGCTTATTTTTGTACAATGGGAAGAGCGTGGCCGTAGAAACACGATCGGACCCAGGGACAACATGATCGTGTTTCGGGTCGGAACAACACGCCGATAACCCTGACCGTCCCGTTCAATGGTGTCAGGATCGGCAGAACGATCATCGATCACTTTGGCCAGAACGCGACAGACCACATCAAATGTTGCTTTGAGCTGCGTCTCGAAAGCCGCGAAACTCCAAGGAATACCGTTGGCCTTCAACTACTCTTGGTACAGGGTCGAAACCAAGCTCAGACTCTCGGCGAAAACGAGGTCAACATTAGGTTTGGACGCATCATCGGACAACGAGCTGGCCGCGGCGGACGGTAACAGCGATACTGGCATTGGGATGCTCCTGATCCAGTATGTCCATACCAGATCATACCACACTTTGTGGGTTGGAGGCATCCCCTGATCTCACATCAACGCCGCAAGTGGCGCCGACACCGCGACAGACCACCAGATTTTGTAGCAAATCACCGCATCACAACACGATTCGGAAACCCTTGACTCATTGATAATACGAGACTCTCTGCGTCATACCGGAACAACACCCCCTCATGCGCGGCCAGTCAGCGCACACATTCTCGATGTCTCCCCGGAAGACCGGCTTTCCCCGGCAGCAGCCGTGCGGAACGACATCGGCGAGCGGCGAGCGGCGATGGTGAATCCGGAAATCAGGCATTGAGCGGGGGCCCGGCGACACGTTCGTCGTGATTGACCGCCCCCGCAGCGAGGCCCATCAGAATCCATGCGACGCATCCCACTGTGAATGTGTTTTGCAGCAAGTTGACATCGAACGTTTCGCATACGAGGACGACGATGGTGCAAGCCGCAGCGTAACAATGCACAGGCGTGACTTGCGCGCCGGCACGCACACGTAGATTGAAGATCAGAGAGGCGCACAGGAGCGCGAGAGCGCCAAGACCGAGAATCCCCATTTGCACCCCTATCTGCAAGTAGAGATTGTGGGCGGAATCAGGGATCCCATCGAAACGCATCGGATCGACGGCGGCGTTGATGCGCCTGACCACATCGCCGAGAGAGGAGAATGCCGCAGAGGGTGGTGCATCGCACTCGGGAAGCCCATCAGGTCGGGCGCGAAACTGGTTGGTTACCTTGTCAAGCGGCGGGAGACAGCCGGTAAATGCGTTGCCGCGCATGTGCAGAACCGAAAGCCTATCCAATGCGGCCAACTCCGGCGGGATGGGGCCGCTCAGACGGTTGTGCCCGAGCCACAGCTCCGAGAGGCTCGCGAGCTGACCAATCTGCCGCGGAATCGGGCCAGTCAGGGCATTGGACTCCAGCCCGAGCTCAAGCAAGCCGGTGAGCTGTCCCAGCTCCGGCGGGATGGGGCCGCTCAGGCGATTTCCGTTAAGGCGCAGCCAGATGAGCTTCTCCAAGCTTCCCAGTGCCGGCGGCAGATGCCCGTCGAGACCCATTCCCGACATATCCAGGCCGATGACGCGCTCGGTCCCCCGCGCCGTGCCTCCCTCTTGCGCTCCCCGATCCACGGACCGCACTGGGCTCACGGTGACGCCTTCCCAGGAAGCGATGGGAGTCGCGTAGCTCCAGTTCAGCTTGGTGCTACCGGCCAGGATGTCGCGCATCTCCATCAGGGCGGAGATGTCTTCGCGCAAGCCGCGTCCGCTTCCCATCGACGGGTCGCAGAGCAGGTCGAGCGCCAACTCGCGGTCTGCAATATCTTGCAGTTCCCACGGGAGGCAGCCGGTGAATTCGTTGCCGCCGAGCCGCAGTTCCTCCAGGTTCGACAGATTTCCCAGCTGCGGCGGGATGAATCCTGTCAGGTCGTTGCCGCCGAGCGCCAGTCTCCGCAGGTTGGCCAGCATTCCCAGTTCGGCCGGAATCGAGCCGGTCAGGGTGTTGCCGTCGAGGTCCAGCCAGACGAGTGTCTCCAGCCGGCCGAGCTCGGCCGGGATGGCGCCGGTCAACCCCGCCCGCGACAGGTTCACCGCGAACACGCGCGGCGGCTGGCCACCCAACCTGACGCCCTGCCATGCGCTGATGGGCACAGCGCGATTCCAGTTCAACTTGCGCTCCCCGGCCAGGGCATCCCTTGTGGCCAGCAATGCGGCGCAGTCGCCGGCCACCTCATCAGCCTGTGCGTCCGCGTCCGGGCAGAACAGATCGAGGCCGACACGTCGCACAGTCGAGTCGACGGCGAGGCTGCCGTCCGGGCTCGAGGCGGGCGGCTCACTGAAGGCCGCCAGTTCCAGCGGCAAGTCCAATCGATTGCCGGCAAGCCGCAGCTCTTCCAGATTGGGCAGCTTCGCCAGCTCGCGGGGAACCACGCCGCTCAAGGCATTGGAATCGAGCGCCAACGTCCGCAGTTTCGCTAGTCTTGCGAGCTCCGTCGGAATCGGGCCGGTGAGCCGGTTGCGGCGCAGGTGCAGCAGGGTGAGTTGATCCAGGCCGCCGAGCTGCGATGGAATGGAACCGCTCAGGGCGTTGCCGCCAAGCAGAAGCTCGCGTATGTGGATCAGCCGCCCCAGATCGGGCGGAATCGGGCCGGTCAGGGCATTCCCAACAAGATTGAGCTTGACCAGCCGGTCAAGCTCCGAGAGCGCCGCCGGGACGATGCCGCTCAGCCCCAACACCGGCAGGCTTAGCTCCGTCACTGGTGCCGGCGTTCCCGCCACCGTCACGCCTTGCCAGAACTCGATGGGAACTGCATCGTTCCAGTCGAGCGCAAAGTCACCGGCCAGATTGTCCCTTACTTCCAGCAGCACGACGCAATCGTTGATCAGGCCAGTGTTGCTTCGGGATGAGGCTGGACAGTGCAGGCTGCGCTCGAGGTCATGGCTCGCCACATCGTAAAGTGCTGGCGGCAGGGTATCCGAAAAGTCGTTGCCGGCGAGGCGCAGCAGCGACAGATTGGTCAGATCTGCCAGTTCGGACGGCACGGCGCCGCTCAGGCGGTTGCCACGCAGCGAAAGTTCCTCGAGATTTTCGAGCGCTCCCAGCTCCGGCGGGACAGGACCGCTCAACGCATTATCGTCAAGGGCCAGAACCCGCAGGCGGGTCAGACGGCCCAGTTCGGGCGGGATCGAGCCGGTGAGGACGTTGCTGCTCAATCGCAGCACTTCCAGCTTATCCAGTCGCCCCAACTCCGGCGGAACAACGCCGCGCAAGTTCACTTTCGACAAATTCACCGCGACCACACGCGGTGGGTCTCCTTTCAACGTCACGCCCCGCCAAGAACGGAGAAGGTTGGGCGGTTTCCAACTGCTGATGGCGGCGGAGCCGCCGTCCAGAGTATTTCGCGCTTCCAGCAGCACGCCGCAGTCTCCGAGCAAACCCGGGTTCGAACTATCCATACAAGAGGGCTCGCGGTCCGACGATTGCGCGGGAGGAGGCGAATCGCGTGCCTTGTCGGCAGGTCGGTCGGGCCTCGGCCTCGTAATCACGGCGCCCGGACCCCGTCCAAGCCAGGGGGCCTCCGAAATGGCGGCCAGCGAGTACCGCCAAAGCACCTCACGACCGGACTGGAGACGGCCTCCTGTGTACTCTCTAACGGAATCGCCGAAAATCGTTTCTACTGCATCGGACAACGAAGTACCCAACAGCACGATCGGCGCACCGATGAGCAATCCGGCGGTCGCTACCAATAGGCCGGTGCGCAACCGGTTGCGCAGGAAAAAACACCCGCTCCAGTACAGCGGGTAGGCCAACAATATGACAAGCACCAGCGACCGGTATCCGAAGACGATGCCAATCGCCGCAACCAGCAGGAACAGACCATGCGCCCACCGATGCTGACTCTTCCGATTATCGGATCGGGCTATCACAATGAGCCCGACGGTCAGCAGCAGGTATCCCAGAATGATGCTGACACCGTGCGTGTTGAACTCGGTCGGCAGCAAATACAGCGGGAACAGCCCCAGAACCGCCACCAACAAGAGTGGGATGGCGTACCTGGCCCGAATCAACGTCGGCGCATAACGCCAGAAGAACAGAAAGATGATACCGGCGAACAGAATCCCGATGAAATTGCTGGCGCCCTGGATGCTGAACTCCACGACCATGCCGACCGCGTAGACCGTCGAGCTTCTTGCAAAATTGCCGGCCCGAGCGGTTTTTTGCCTTGTCGAGGCTGATTTTGTTGTCGAGGGCCTAGGTTTCGGGCCACCCCGTGGTATGTTGTGTTTCCACAACAACAAGATACCGAGGAGGTGACCCCGATGACCCTTGGCTCGACCCTATCCGATCTCTGGCGCCGATTTCAAGGGGACCTTTTCCCTGCGTTGGCCGAGGCGGTCGGTCCTCTCCTCGAGACGCACAAGCGCTTCGTGACAGCTCTCGATCTCGTCAAGGTGGAGGGCTTCGTCGATTAGGTGTGGACCGGTCCGGGTCGGCCCCGGGAGGATCGCCAGGCGCTGGCCCGTGGCTTCATCGCCAAAGCGGTGTGGGGTCTGCCGACGACCCGCCACCTGATCGGCAGGCTCAAGGTGGACCCGACGTTGCGCCGACTGTGCGGCTGGTCGCGTGTCTCGGAGATCCCGAGTGAAGCGACGTTTTCGCGGGCGTTTGCCGAATGTTCGCAGTCCCGTCTTCCGGAGAGGATGCACGCGGCTCTGGTTGCAGAGACACTGGGCGACGCGCTCATCGGCCACGTGTCGAGGGACCCGACGGCCATCGAGGCCCGGGAGACGCCGGCCCCGAAGCCGAAGGCCAGGACGCCGAACCGCAAGGGCGGCCGGCCCCGCAAGGGCGAGGAGAGGACGAAGGAGCCTGGGCGTCTCGAACGGCAAGCGAACGGGATGGATCTCGATGAGAGGCTCGACGCGCTGCCGAAGGTCTGCGATCACGGGGCAAAGAAGAATGCCAAGGGGGTCCTGGAGGCCTGGCGCGGTTACAAGCTGCCTATCGACACAGCAGACTGCGGGGTGCCGCTGAGTACCGTCCTCACCTCGGCATCCGTCCATGACAGCCAGGTCGCGATCTCGCTGGCGATGATGACAGCCGGGCGTGTGACCAATCTCTACGATCTCATGGACGCGGTCTATGATGCCAGGGAGATCTACCAGATGAGCGAACGGCTTGGCCATGTGCCGATCATCGATGTCAATCCGCGCCGGGACAAGGACCTCAAGGAGGAGCGAGACCGGGAGGCCCGGGCCCGGCGTGCAATAGGCCATGTCGATCCCGAGACCGTGCGGGTCCGGATCCGGTCCGGTGTCGAGAGGACCAACGCCCGCCTCAAGGATGAGTTTGGCGGGCGCCATGTCCGCGTCCGTGGATATTCCAAGGTCGCCTGCCATCTCATGGTCGGCATCCTGGCCCTGGCGGCTGACCAGTTGATACGTCTCGCCGTCCCATAGCGCGGCTCCGACAACGCATGCCGACCCTTCGCGGCCCTCTCGAAGAGAGTGGCCCAGAGAGGCGTGTCCCGATGTCCACAAAGGTCCCTGTTTGGTCTCATCATCTCTGATGAGACACCGCGAATCCATGGATTCCGACCTCCAGGTGCAGAGGTGACCGGGATCAACCGACCGATCCGGGCTCACCGGACCCTGGGGGCAGGAATTTTGCAAGAGGTTCTACTATGAGGCGATAGATCGCTCGAAGTCTTTGGAAAGGCGCCGACAGCGGCGCTGCCATCCGAAAGTACGTTCGACCATCCAGCGCCGGGACATGACGACGCCCCCCTTGGCGTCCCTGGGTTTTCGATGACCTTCACAGTGATCGGGCAATTCGCTTCCTTGAGCGCGCTTGCCAGCTTGTCGCCGCCATAGGCGCCGTCGGCAAACACGATTTGCACCGTGTTCTGACCGGCCTGCAACGCCAGAAACAAGGGACGCGCGCCATCCCGGTCCTGGATATGCGCCGGATAGACTTGGGCGACAAGCGCGGTGCCGTCGACGGCAAGGTGACGCTTGCGGCCCTTGATCGTCTTGCCGGCATCGTCGCTGCATCCATCGCTGCCCGTTTCGACCGTCGGCACGCTCTGACTGTCGATGATGGCCGCGCTCGGGTCAGCACCGCGGCCCGACCGGAGCCGCTCGAGCGTCGTAAAACAGGCGCAAACCCGTCCAGGACCCCCGACCGGGACCACGCGTGGAAATAGGTCTGAACCGTCGTAAACGCCGGGAAATCCTTCGGTAATGCCCGGCAACTGTACCCTGTCCAGAGCGTGTAGACGATCGCGTTCACCATTTCGCGCAAGTTCACCTGACGGGGACGACCAAGCCGGCACGACGGTGGAAGAAGCGGGTCCGGCAAGGTCCACTCAGATCGCTTTCGTAACGCTCCGTCTTACGGCTATACTGCTTCCGGGTGGTCTTGATCCAAGGCATGATGTGCCCCCATGGTGTGGTTGTTCACCCATGAAGATACACCATGCGAGACCACCTAACCAGTTTTAGGTCAGATATTTACCGCTACAGTTGTGGTCCCCGCCGCGATTAAGATCTCGTGGACGGCCGGGTCAGGATGACATGTCCGTATCGGCCTCTGAGGTTCTCAAGCTTTCCGGATCACGCAATCGTGGCTTCATTCGGTTCGGTATTCCGGCCCATGCTTAACGCATAGGGCGGTCTGGTCAATCCGGACGGAGACAGGGTGAATATTTCGTAACCATCCCCGGTGACGCCGATTGAATGCTCGAACTGGGCCGAAAGCGACCTGTCTCGGGTCACAGCGGTCCAGCCATCGGCCAAAATTTTCACGTCATACCGTCCGGCATTGATCATCGGTTCGATCGTGAAGAACATACCTTCCTGCAATATCAAACCTTCACCGACGTTGCCGTAATGCAGGACGCTGGGCGCCGCATGAAACACGCGCCCGAGACCGTGGCCGCAGAAGTCTCGGACGACGGAGAAACGCCGGGCCTCGGCATGCTCCTGTATGACATTGCCGATATCGCCCAGAGTTGTGCCAGGTTTGACCACCTCGATGCTGCGCATCAGGCACTCATAGGTCACGTCGATCAGCCGTGACGCCTTCACAGATATCTTGCCAACGGCAAACATGCGACTCGTGTCGCCGTGCCAGCCATCGAGGATGACCGTCACGTCGATGTTCAGGGTGTCGCCGGATACCAGACGGCGTCGTCCGGGAATGCCATGGCAAACCACATGATTGATCGAGGTGCAGATTGATTTCGGAAATCCGCGATAGTCGAGCGGGGCCGGTGTCGCGCCATGGTCAAGGATGAAATCATGGCACAATCGGTCGAGGGCCTCTGTCGTCACCCCCGGCACGACATGCGGCGTGATGAAGTCAAGCGTCTCCGCAGCAAGACGGCCAGCTTTCCGCATGCCCTGGAAATCCGCTTCGTCATGAATCCGGACGCTTCTCTGATTGGAATCAAGCACGGCAAGGATCCGTTGTTGGCATGACAGAACCGTCTGGCGCCGTTCGGTCGGGTGATGTCGCAAGGCCGGGATGCATGACAGCGCGAGACCCGGGTCAAGGAGTCTGACGCAGCGCTATAGCTGCTGCCCCGTAGATAGGTCCCTGATCCTCGGCCTGAAACAGGACGGCGACATGATCGGTACCCTTCGGCAGGACGGTGGCCGGAGCGCGCGCATCCAGCGCCGCCCCGTTCCATGTGCCGAGATGCCAGATGCCACGAACCATATTACACCCCGTCAGCGTCTTGCCGGTATTCTCACCCCGTGGAGCTGATGTCGTGTGGTGACCCTTATAGGCAACCAACCATACGTCACCATCCTTCGATGTTCTGCCGTTACCAATCATGACCAACAGTGACTTATCGTCCTGTTGCAAAGAGCCCGGGATCGTAACCCGGTCCGACGGGTACATGATCGCGACCCGGTTGATCTTGTTATTGATTTCGACCTTTTCGATCCGACGCCTTCGAGGGGCCCGTCGATGACCATCTGACGCATAGAGATTGACCACAGATTCACCGTCTGGCCATAGCTATATTGCCGGATGGTACTGTCGGCAGAGCGAACGGATCTTTCCATCGGATGTAATTCCAGTAATCGATATTGTAGGCGAGAGCAAGAACCCCGTCCCGACGGCGCAACTCCCACAGAAACCGGTCTGCTGGCGGACAGGAGTAACAGCCCTGACTGGTAAAGAGTTCGACGATCACCGGGTGACCGGCCGGTCCGGCATTGGCGATGTCTGTCCGCCCCGCCAGCGCGGTCACCATGGCCAGTACGAACCAGATCTGATTCATCTTCATCATCATGACGACAGCATCACTTTGAAGTTCCGTTTTCGGCCGCAGCATCCTCAAGCGGCTTGCAGCATTCCTCGGAGCACGAATTGCAAAATGCCACCATGGCGATAGTAATCAACCTCATCCGCGGTATCAATGCGACAAAGCAGGCTGACATCTTTGGTCGCGTCGTCGGCGAAGGTGATCTGACAGTTCACGTCCATTCGTGGTCTTATGCCATCGGCGAGATCAGCGATCGTGAAGGTCTCGGTCCCGTCCAGGCCCAGGGTGGCGCGGGTTTCGCCATCCTGGAACTGCAGGGGTAGCACGCCCATTCCGACCAGGTTGGATCGATGAATGCGTTCGAAGCTCTCGACGATAACCGCCCGGATGCCAAGCAGACGTGTCCCCTTCGCAGCCCAGTCTCGCGACGATCCAGTACCGTATTCCTTGCCACCGATCACGACCAGCGGGATCCCTTCGGTCTTGTATCGCATGGCAGCGGCGAAGATATCCATGCGCTCGCCCGAAGGCTGGTGAGTGGTATATCCACCCACGATACCCGGCGACAGTTCGTTTCTGAGGCGGATGTTGGCGAAGGTTCCGCGCATCATGATCTCGTGGTTGCCGCGGCGGGCACCGTAGGAATTGAATTCATTCGGGCGGATCTGCCGTTCCATCAGGTAGTCACCGGCTGGGCTATCCTGCTTGATCGATCCCGCCGGCGAGATATGGTCGGTCGTGATTGAATCGGCGAGCAGGGCAAGGGCGCGTGCACCCACGATATCGTCGATGATCGGTGGTTCCTGTTGCATGCCTTCGAAATAAGGTGGGTTCTGAACATAGGTCGATCCCGAATTCCATCGGTAGGTCAGTGATCCGGTCGCCTGCACGGCCCGCCATTCCTCGGGCCCGAGAAACACATCCTGGTAACGGGCCCGGTACATCTCTCTCGACACATTCTGGCGCATGACTTCATCGATTTCCCGGTTGCTCGGCCAGATGTCTTTCAGAAATACCGGATTGCCATCCGAATCCTCATCTAGCGGGTCCGAATAGAGATCCTTCGTCATCGATCCGGCAATCGCATAGGCGACCACCAGCGGCGGCGACGCGAGATAGTTCGCCTTCGCGTGAGGACTGACCCGTCCTTCGAAGTTCCGGTTGCCAGACAATACCGAAGTCACTACAAGATCGCCCGCGTCGACAGCGTCTGCCAGCGGCGGCGACAGCGGTCCTGAGTTGCCGATACAGGTCGTGCAGCCGTAACCGACCAGATGGAAACCGAGATCGTCCAGCTCACTCTGCAAACCGGCTTTCTCGAGATAATCGGTGACCACCTGCGAGCCGGGCGCCAGAGATGTTTTGACCCAGGGTTTGACCTTGAGGCCCTTGGCATTCGCGTTGCGGGCCAACAGACCGGCAGCAATCAGGACCGATGGATTCGAGGTGTTGGTACAACTGGTGATCGCCGCAATCACGACATCGCCATCATGCAGATCGTAGTCGGCATCCCGGACTGGCTGGGCTCGTACCGAACCGGTGCCGAGGTCGCTGAGCGCGCCTATGAACGCCTTGGAGGCTTCGGACAGCAACACCCGGTCCTGCGGCCGCTTCGGACCGGCCAGCGACGGCACCACGGTCGAAAGATCGAGTGCTAGCGTATCGGTGAAGACCGGGTCGGGCGTATCGGAACTGCGCCACAGGCCCTGTGCCTTCGCATAAGCTTCGACCAGCGCGATCTGGTCCTCTTCGCGGCCGGTGAACCGGAGATAGGATATTGTCTCCGCGTCGACCGGAAAGAAACCGCAAGTTGCTCCGTATTCTGGCGCCATGTTGGCAATGGTTGCCCGGTCCGCCAGTGAAAGCTGGTCGAGGCCCGGACCGTAAAATTCCACGAACTTGCCGACAACGCCTTTGGCCCGCAACATCTGCGTCACCGTCAGGACCAGATCGGTCGCGGTGGCGCCTTCGGGTAGCGCGTGAGCCAGCCTAAAACCGACGATCTCGGGGATCAGCATGGAAACCGGTTGTCCGAGCATGGCGGCTTCGGCCTCAATTCCACCGACCCCCCAGCCAAGAACGGATAGGCCGTTGACCATGGTCGTGTGACTGTCGGTGCCGACAAGGGTATCAGGGTAGGCGACGGTGCGCCCATCCTCGTCCCGGGTCCACACCGTCTGGGCCAGATATTCTAGATTGACCTGATGGCAAATACCGGTACCCGGCGGAACCACCCGGAAATTGCGGAAGGCTTGTTGTCCCCAACGCAGAAATTCGTAACGTTCGCCATTGCGCTCGAATTCCAGAGCCACGTTGCGACGGAACGCGTCCGGGCTGCCAAAATTATCGACCATGACCGAGTGATCGATGACCAAGTCGACCGGCGAAAGCGGGTTGATCTTTTCGGGGTCGCCACCCAGGGCAACCATGGCGTCGCGCATCGCAGCCAGATCGACTACCGCCGGAACTCCGGTGAAATCCTGCATGAGCACGCGAGCCGGCCGAAAAGCGATTTCGCGTGATGATCTGCGGTCTTTCAACCAGTCCGCCACAGCTGTGACATCGTCGGTTGTGACACCGCGGCCGTCTTCGCAACGCAGCAGATTTTCAAGCAGAACTTTCAACGAAAAGGGCAGGGAGCGAATTTCGGGATATCCGACTTCGGCCATCGCCTCGAGACTGAAATAGTCGTATTGCTTGCCGGCGGCGGTCAGGGTGCGGCGGGTGTTCAGGCTGTCCATACCTGCGGTCATTCTTTTCTCTCCTTGTCGGCGGCTCACCAAAACCGGCGTGTCGGAATGATCAATCTGCCCGGCGCTGGGCTGGCAATGTTGGCGAAGGACCGGACCTTGCCTCGCCGGGCAATATATATATAGTCGCAAGCCTGTCCCGGGGCCAGATCGGAGAATTCTGCATGGCCCGGATTATTAGCTGATGGTTGGCCCGGAAGGTACCAGCTGACGCCATGATGCGGCCGGTCCGACGGCCGTGCAGGGCCGCCATACCTTCGGCATTTATGGGAACAGGCACGGAACGACTGGCAGCCCACACTCGCTGTCCATCATATTATGAGCAGTTTCGACCCGAACTCAAGTCCTCGGAGACATTCGCCCGGACGTACGATCAGGCCAATTTTGCCAGCCACCAATATCATTAAGGCCTGAAAGGAATGCGAAGGCAAAGTCTTGAAGCATTGGAGGGGGTATATTGGTGCAAACGGCTTAATCGACGATCGGCCGATTCCTGACGGGAACGAACGACGCGTGAGGGCTCTCACTGGCCCGGCTGCCGACAACCTGCCTAGATAGTGTCGTCATGAGTGATGTTTATCTGTACTATCTGTCGAACTCACTCGATGGTTCTTGGAGGCGACTCATGGGATTGGCTCATCGGCGTCACGACATGTCGGACAGGGTCTGGCTGTTGTTGGAGCCTCATCTGCCTGGTCGAGCGGGAAGTTGGGGTGGGGTGGCACAGGATAATCGACGGTTCATTAATGCGATCTTCTGGATTCTGCGTACCGGCGCTCCCTGGCGTGATGTGCCGCCAGACTATGGAGACTGGAAAACTACCCATCGTCGGTTCTGTCGCTGGCGGGACAAGGGGCTCTGGGGGGCGTTGCTGGAGCCTCTGGTGGATGAGCCGGACGATGAGTGGCTGATGATTGACGCCAGTCATCTCAAGGTCCATCCCCATGCGAGCGGTGCGGTCGGCGGCAATCAGGCGATGGATCGCACAAAAGGGGGCTGAACACGACGCTGCACCTGGCTGTGGACGCGCATGGGATGCCGGTGCGGGTGTTGGTGACCAAGGGGACGGCAGCAGATTGCAGTCAAGCGGTCGAGCTGATTGAAGGGATAGATGCCGAGTATTTGTTGGCGGACAAGGCCTATGACATGACTGTCATCCTGTCTTATTGTGAGGAGCATGAAGTCATTCCAGTGGTTCCGCCGAAGCGCAACCGCAAGCGCCCCAGAGCGTATGATGTCCATCTCTACCGGCACCGGCATTTGGTGGAGAACGCCTTTCTGTGGCTCAAGCGTTGGCGTGGGATTGCCACGCGATACGCCAAGAATGCCGCATCGTTCCTCGCCGCGGTGCAGATTCGGTGTCTGGCGCTCTGGGCTGGTATTTCGTGACGACACTCTCTAGGGAAAGTCTGAACAACCCCGTTTTTCCGGGTATACGGGTGGCGTGGCCCGTGTATGAAACGCCAGAGCCCATCGGGGACGTGTTGTCGCGCCAGGAAATGGAGATTTCAGATGCCCGAGCCGACCGTCCCCGCCGCCTTGCGGCGGTTGCGGACGGACTCCCCCCACGTCAGGCGGTGGCGCCGCGCCCCGCGATGAGCAGATTGGTGAACCCGAGCAGCACGGCGATGCGTTGCGTGTTCTTCGCCAGCCCCCGATAGCGCACCTTCGCGTAGCCGAAGTGGCGCTTCACATACAGGAACGGATGTTCCACCTTGGCCCGAACCGACGCCTTGCGCCTCTCCGCCGCCGCCGCCGGGCCCGCCTTGTCCAGCCCCCGGCGCTTGCCGGGCTTCATCGCCACCTCCCAGTCCACGTCCGTGTCTCGGTTCTCCGCGCGCTTGTCCACCCCCTGATAGCCCGCGTCACCCCACACCTGCTCCTCGCCCCCGTGCAACAGCGCGTGCGCCGTCGCCACATCCGAGACATTCGCCGGCGTCGTCTCCACGCTGTGCGTCAAGCCCGACTGCGCATCCACCCCGATGTGCGCCTTCATCCCGAAATGCCACTGATTGCCCTTCTTCGTCTGGTGCATCTCCGGGTCCCGCTCGCCCTTGCGGTTCTTCGTCGACGACGGCGCGGCAATGAGACTCGCGTCCACGATCGTCCCCTTGCTCAAACGGTGTCTCCGAGAGAGGCCAGATGTGCGTTGATCTCCTCGAATAGCGTCTCGCCCAGACCATGCGTCTCCAGCAAGTGGCGGAAATGCAGAACCGTCGTCTCGTCAGGCAGCGCACCCGAGAGGCGCAGCCCCACAAACCGCCGTACCGACTTCACCTCGTAGAGCAGGTCCTCCATCCCAGGGTCGCTCAGATTGTAGAACAGCTGCACGCAGTGCACCCGCAGCATCACGCTCAGCGGATAGGGCCGCCGCCCGCGCACGGCCTTCGGGTCGAACGGCTCGAGGTGCGCCTCTAGCTGTGATCTTTCAATAGGTTGTCCATCGTCTCGAGAAAGACCTCGCGCCGCGTCCGGCGCGTCTTCAGGTCGTGCTCCAGCTCCGCAGACATCGCTTGCTCCATGGCTCGCATTCCACTCCGTCACCAAGAAACCAATTGTGCCAAAACCGACTTGTTCAGACAATCTCTAGGCGAGCAGTGCGGGCTATACCTCGACCATTCCGACGGATCTCGAATCCGATTCCTCATCTGAACACGCAGAAGATACGTGACTTGTTATTCGGATCTTTTAATGATCCGGGTTCCTCGTACTGCACGAATACGTGGCGTGGTCCCTTGTATAGATATCTCGATCGGCGGCCCAATGCTGGGCAGGGTGTTCAGATATCGAAAAGATCGAGGCACGAGCGGTTTTTTGTTGACAGTTTCCTTCTACATTCCTGTATTGAAAACAGGATTGTGATGGCTGTGAAGCAACACGATTCGCGGAAGCTAGGTGCCCCTTTGTTGTACCACTTATGCATGATGTCTCTCTCCATATAACTGTTCTATTTCGATGGATCTGGCTGTGTCATGAACCTGGTTGAACGATACTTGAGTTCTCACTGGTATGGTGGTGTTCGAATGGCAGATATATCACCTCGTATCGAAGGCGGACCAACTTGTCTCGGCACTCGAATTGGGTGCTGTTTACAATGTTAAACTGCGTGCCAGCACTATAGCGAGTGGCCGTAAGAACCCTTGGAAGGGAAAGAATCAAAAGGATCGTATGATCACTATTTTAGAACGCTCCTAGTGTCATGTCACGCATGATATGTCGCATACTCCGTGGTAACTTCCTCGTCGTCCAACGGCGACGAGGGGGTCGGCATGAAGCGTTACGTAGTGACCTTGGAGAAGGAGGAGCGGGACACGCTCTCGGAGATCACGCGCAAGGGCTCGCATCAATCGCGGAAGGTGATCAATGCACTGGTTCTGCTCAACTGCGACGAAGGCGAATTCAACGACAACCGGGTGCACGGGGAGACCATTGCCGAGGTCCTGCGCGTCAGTGCGCGCAAGGTGGACCGGGTCAAGAAGCGATTCGTCGAGGAGGGCATGGAGATGGCTCTCGGCAGCCGACAGGGTCGGCGTCTCAACTACGTTCGCAAGGCCGACGGCGCGTTCGAGGCGCATTTGGTGGCGCTGCGTTGCGCCGAGCCGCCGGAGGGTCACTCGCAGTGGTCGCTGCGGTTGCTGGCCGACCGCGTCGTGGAACTCGGACACATCGACAGCGTGTCGCACGAGACAGTACGGCGGGTTCTAAAAAAACGCGCTCAAGCCGTGGCGGCGTGTCGGCTGGGTGATTCCTCCACAGGGCAACGCGGACTTCGCGGCGGCGATGGAGACGGTTCTCGATGTCTACCGGCGCCCCTACGATGCGGCCTTTCCGGTGGTGTGCATGGACGAGACGCCCCGGCAACTGATCAGCGAGATACGCGAACCGGTCTCGGCGGCGCCGGGTCGGCCAGCGCGCGAAGACTACGAGGACCGGCGCTGCGGAAGCTGCAACGTGTTTATGGCCACGGAACCTCTGGCCGGATGGCGCATGACCAAGGTGACAGCGCGCAGAACCAATGCCGACCGGGCGCACTTCCTCAACGACATCGCCGAGCGCTATCCCGACGCCAAGAGGATCACACGGGTGATGGACAACCTGAACATCCACCGCCCCGGTGCCCTCTATGAGGTCTTTCCGCCGGCCGAGGCGAAAGCTCTGTGGGACCGCTTCGAGTTCGTCTACACGCCTAAGCACGGCAGTTGGCTCAACGTCGCCGAGGTCGAGATCAACGTCATGATCCGTCAGTGCCTCAACCGCCACATCGCCTCCATTGAGACCCTGCGCGACGAGGTCGCGGCTTGGCAGGCGTCCCGTGACCGCGTGAAGGGCACGGTCAACTGGCAGTTCACCACGGACGATGCCCGTGTGAAACTGAAACGACCCTATCCGACACTTGATGCATGACAAGACACTAGGCCGTGTTGACGAATGATCGAAGCATAATCCATGCTGAGACAATGTGGACAAACGCGAGGACCGTCCGAGCGCGCTTGTCATAGCGTGTGGCACTGCGACGGAATTGTTTGAGCTTGTTGAAGAATCGCTCGACCTGCTGGTGCCGCTTGTACTTTTCTTGATCGTGATGAATCGTCTCAGTCCGGTTCGACCGGGCGGGTATCACGGCTTCGACGCCCTGGTCGGCCAGCGCCTGGCGAATGTCCTTGCTGTCATACGCCTTGTCCATGACCGCAGCCTCCGGTGCGGGAGAGCTGGGCAAAGCCTTCCACAGCAGCTCGAATCCCACGCCATCATGGCGCTCGCCACCCGTCAACACGAAGGACACACCGGTTGTTTCGTTGGCACAGGCCACGTGCAGCTTGGTGGAGAACCCACCCCGGGAGCGGCCGAGAGCCTGGGCCTCTTGGCCACCGTTTTTTTACCGCGCCGGCGGCGTGTTGATGAGCGCGCAGGATGGTCGAATCGATGAACACTTCCTTGAGTGGTTCATCATCTACCTGTTGTATCTGTTGCCAGAGCCGCGCCCAGAGGTGGCGCTTCTCCCAACGGCGAAACCGCTGATAGACGGCATTCCAATGGCCGAATTCGTCGGGCAGGTCGCGCCATGGGGTTCCGGTACGCGCCTGGTAGAGGACGGCTTCGATGACCAGTCGGTCGCTGAGCCGTGGCGGGGCGCCGGCGGCGTGTTTGCTCTCACGCAGTAGCGGCTCGAGTGTCGACCAGATAGCATCCGTGATGAGCAGGCGTAACGCCATGATAAGTCCCCGGAAAGTGTCATTGATGGAGAAGGATCATCAGCATTTCATGAATTCATCAACACGCCCTAGTGTCCTTCGGAATATTCGCTATACTGTCAAAGGCTTCGCTAATTTGGTGGAAAAACAGGCAATCTTACCAGTAACTTTGTCAAACGTGTATTCAAGAGAATCTGCCATTTATTCAAACCGCTTATGCATCTGGTTCCGGCTTGATCAACATGTTGATCGAAAACCGTCCAAATGGACCGGTAGGAGTCAACTTCTCGCGGCAAACTCTCGCAACCGGAGCCACGTTCATAAGCGGTTTATTCAATTTATCCCTCATGCGGACCTGGCATCGTCAGGACCAGAAGTATCGCTGCTTCTTGATGATGGGTAAGTCACATTATGAAGAGACGATACGATGCTTGGTTAGTATCTATCGCGATGAAATCACGCGCTAGAAAAACTTACGTAATCTTGCCTAAGGTTCTCTGTTCATCGATTCGGAAGCATGACGTTTGGTTCGGGTTTCGGATTTGCTGGAATGAGCGGTTTGGAGGCGCCGTGAGTCCGAAGACACATGATATTTTGATAGAATAGTCGGCCGTTTTGATTCCGGGAACGGTGTCATTCATGGATTATCTTCCTTCAAGCCCTGTAGAGGTGTGCGCATGTCCCGCTTACCTTTCTAGAAAGCGTCGCGGACGCGAAGTAAATCTGCATGGGAGTTCCGGTCTTGGACCGAACATTCGATAAATCACCTGTGCAGCTCGGAAGATGTCTTCCTTTGCAGGTAACGGTGATGTGGGACGGAACGCAAGACGATCCCACGCTGAGAATTTTCGAGGGATGATTTTTTCTATTGCGAAGATTTTTTCAGCTTTGTGTGTTCAGATCTTCTGCAGTGCCAACATGACTTTCAGATATCCATTTCCAGGTGCAACCAGCCGGTTTAGAGTCTGACCTAAAACTGGTTGGGTGGTCTCGCATGGTATATCTTCATGGGTGAACAACCACACCATGGGGGCACATCATGCCTTGGAACGAGATTATCCGGAAGGGGTGTGGTTCTGATATGGCGTCATCATTTGTCTTTCTTTGATAGTTTCGTAATAGAGCTTCTTGCAAAATTGCCGGCCCGACCGGTTTTGCTTTGTCGAGGCTGATTTTGTTGTCGAGGGCCTGGGTTTCGGAGCCACCCCGTGGTCTGTTGTGTTTCCACAACAACAAGATACCGAGGAGGTGACCCCGATGCCCCTTGGCTCGACCCTATCCGATCTCTGGCGCCGATTTCAAGGGGACCTTTTCCCTGCGTTGGCCGAGGCGGTCGGTCCTCTCCTGGAGACGCACAAGCGTTTCGTGACAGCTCTCGATCTCGTCAAGGTGGAGGGCTTCGTCGATGAGGTGTGGGACCGGTCCGGGTCGGCCCCGGGAGGATCGCCGGGCGCTGGCCCGTGGCGTCATCGCCAAGGCGGTGTGGGGTCTGCCGACGACCCGCCACCTGATCGACAGGCTCAAGGTGGACCCGACGTTGCGCCGGCTGTGCGGCTGGTCGCGTGTCGCGGAGATCCCGAGTGAAGCGACGTTTTCGCGGGCGTTTGCCGAATTTTCGCAGTCCCGTCTTCCGGAGAGGATGCACGCGGCTCTGGTTGCAGAGACACTGGGCGACGCGCTCATCGGCCACGTGTCGAGGGACTCGATAGCCATCGAGGCCCGGGAGACGCCGGCCCCGAAGCCGAGGCCAGGACGCCGAACCGCAAGCGCGGCCGGCCCCGCAAGGGCGAGGAGAGGACGAAGGAGCCTGGGCGTCTCGAACGGCAAGTGAACGGGATGGATCTCGATGAGAGGCTCGACGCGCTGCCGAAGGTCTGCGATCACGGGGCAAAGAAGAATGCCAAGGGGGTCCTGGAGGCCTGGCGCGGTTACAAGCTGCATATCGACACAGCAGACTGCGGGGCGCCGCTGAGTACCGTCCTCACCTCGGCATCCGTCCATGACAGCCAGGTCGCGATCCCGCTGGCGATGATGACCGCCGCGCGTGTGACCAATCTCTACGATCTCATGGACGCGGCCTATGATGCCAGGGAGATCTACCAGATGAGCGAACGGCTTGGCCATGTGCCGATCATCGATGTCAATCCGCGCCGGGACAAGGACCTCAAGGAGGAGCGGGACCGGGAGGCCCGGGCCCGGCGTGCAATAGGCCATGTCGATCCCGAGACCGTGCGGGTCCGGATCCGGTCCGGTGTCGAGAGGACCAACGCCCGCCTCAAGGATGAGTTTGGCGGGCGCCATGTCCGCGTCCGTGGACATTCCAGGGTCGCCTGCCATCTCATGTTCGGCATCCTGGCCCTGGCGGCTGACCCGTTGATACGTCTCGCCGTCCCATAGCGCGGCTCCGACAACGCATGCCGCCCCTTCACGACCCTCTCGGAGAGAGTGGCCCGGAGAGGCGTGTCCCGATGTCCACAAAGGTCCCTGTTCGGTCTCATCGTCTCTGATGAGACACCGCGAATCCATGGATTCCGACCTCCAGGTGCAGAGGTGAACGGAAGCAACCGACCAATCCGGGCTCACCGGACCCTGGGGACAGGAATTTTGCAAGAGGTTCACGAGATAGAAGAATTCGTTTAGCCAGCGCGTTCTGAACGGTATCAGATGCGTTCCTTCATGCCATCGTGGATGGCCTCCGAAGGCCGTAAAGCAAGCCATGGACCAGGAGAATTGGGTACTGCATACCAGAGTCCCCACGCAAGAACGCTGACGACACCGAAGGCTACGGTCAGACCCAGCCATAACCCGTAAGAATGCAACGAGCGGGTCGTCGCGTTGCATCAATTGCTTCAACACGGACCGCGGAACCGGACAGAAATACCAGTCACCGGCCCGGAAACGCCGGTGGGATTCAATGCCAACGAGTGTAATCTCTAAATCCCGAAGTTATCATCAGATTCGGCTCAATTGCCTCATCAAAAACGATGACACCACCCTCCCCTGCAATCAACCGAAAAGCTGCCCATGCCGTCACAGGGAACCTGGCGGCCAACGGTTATGCAGTTGAGGACATTGCAACGGCGGGTGATCAGAAGGCCGGCGGGCGTCACAAACTGGCTACGACAAGTCTGATGACAAGAGCACTGTCCTCCGTAAGCCTTGACCTGCTCTTCGGATCGGAAAAAATTCAGCGAATCTACCCTCTCACCGCTCGGTGGACCCGCACCTCCCCTCTCGCAACCCGCCGCCATGCATTCACGGCACGGGACAAGACGGCATCCGGACGCCGGATCCAAACCCTGCTCGCCGACGATTTGCCGATCGGATCCGTAACACACAACTGAACCTCTTGCAAAATTCCTGTCCCCAGGGTCCGGTGAGCCCGGATCGGTCGGTTGCTTCCGTTCACCTCTGCACCTGGAGGTCGGAATCCATGGATTCGCGGTGTCTCATCAGAGACGATGAGAACAAACAGGGACCTTTGCGGACATCGGGACACGCCTCTCCGGGTCCCTCTCTTCGAGAGGGCCGCGAAGGGTCGGTATGCGTTGTCGGAGCCGCGCTATGGGGCGGCGAGACGTATCAACGGGTCAGCCGCCAGGGCCAGGATGCCGAACATGAGATGGCAGGCGACCCTGGAATGTCCGCGGACGCGGACATGGTGCCCGCCAAACTCATCCTTGAGGCGGGCGTTGGTCCTCTCGACACCGGACCGGATCCGGAACCGCACGGTCTCGGGATCGACATGGCCTATTGCACGCCGGGCCCGGGCCTCCCGGTCTCGCTCCTCCTTGAGGTCCTTGTCCCGGCGCGGATTGACATCGATGATCGGCACATGGCCAAGCCGTTCGCTCATCTGGGAGATCTCCCTGGCATCATAGGCCGCGTCCATGAGATCGTAGAGATTGGTCACACGCCCGGCGGTCATCATCGCCAGCGGGATCGCGACCTGGCTGTCATGGACGGATGCCGAGGTGAGGACGGTACTCAGCGGCACCCCGCAGTCTGCTGTGTCGATAGGCAGCTTGTCACCGCGCAGGCCTCCAGGCCCCCCTTGGCAGTCTTCTTTGCCCCGTGATCGCAGACCTTCGGCAGCGCGTCGAGCCTCTCATCGAGATCCATCCCGTTCGCTTGCTGTTCGAGACGCCCAGGCTCCTTCGTCCTCTCCTCGCCCTTGCGGGGCCGGCCGCGCTTGCGGTTCGGCGTCCCGGCCTTCGGCTTCGGGGCCGGCGTCTCCCGGGCCTCGATGGCCGTCGAGTCCCTCGACACGTGGCCGATGAGCGCATCGCCCAGTGTCTCTGCGACCAGAGCCGCGTGCATCCTCTCCGGAAGACGGGACTGCGAAAATTCGGCAAACGCCCGCGAAAACGTCGCTTCACTCGGGATCTTCGCGACACGCGACCAGCCGCACAGTCGGCGCAACGTCGGGTCCACCTTGAGCCTGTCGATCAGGTGGCGGGTCGTCGGCAGATCCCATACCGCCTTGGCGATGAAGCCATGGGCCAGCGCCTGGCGATCCTCCCGGGGCCGACCCGGACCGGTCCACACCCCATCGACGAAGCCCTCCACCTTGACGAGATCGAGAGCTGTCACGAAACGCTTGTGCGTCTCGAGGAGAGGACCGACCGCCTCGGCCAACGCAGGGAAAAGGTCCCCTTGAAATCGGCGCCAGAGATCGGATAGGGTCGAGCCAAGGATCATCGGGGTCACCTCCTCGGTATCTTGTTGTTGTGGAAACACAACATACCACGAGGTGGCCCCGAACCCAGGCCCTCGACAACAAAATCAGCCTCGACAAGGCAAAAAAACCGGTCGGGCCGGCAATTTTGCAAGAAGCTCAACTATATCCGCATTGTCCTGACGGCTACCAATTGCGTATACAACCGCCATGACCCTTCTTTCGACAAATGCCGCCGTGGCCGCCGCCTGTCAGCGCTTTTCGGCGAAGAACTATATCTGCGTCGATACAGAGTTCATGCGAGATAGGACATATTATCCGGTTCTCTGTCTGATCCAGATTGCCAGCGCTGAAGACGCTGTCGCAATCGATCCGCTCGCACCCGGTCTCGACCTTTCTCCAATTCTCGAGCTGATGATCAACTCGGCCGTTCTCAAGGTCTTCCACGCTTGCCGACAGGATATGGAAATTTTTTTTCAGCTCGCCGACACCCTCCCGAAACCGATCTTCGACACACAGATCGCGGCGATGGTCTGTGGACACGGTGATTCGGTGAGCTATGGCAAACTGGTTCAGACCCTGACCGGAACTTTCATCGACAAGACGTCACAATTCACCAACTGGGCACACCGGCCACTCTCGGATCGGCAGGTTCGTTACGCCCTGTCCGATGTGATACACCTGCGCCCGGTTTACGACAGTCTCATCGGGCAACTTGCCGTCAGCGAACGCATGGACTGGCTCCGCGAAGAACTCGATATCGTTATCGATCCGGCGACCTACGATACCGATCCCGCAAAGGCTTGGCGCCGGATCAAGCTTCCGCGGGGCAGCCGGCGATTTCTCGCATTGATTCGGGAACTCGCAACCTATCGCGAAGCCGAAGCGCAACGGCGCAACCTGCCGCGAAACTGGGTTCTGCGCGATGACGTCCTTGTCGAAATCGCTGCCCGGTCTCCGAAGACGGCCGACGATCTGGCCAAAGTTCGCACCATCACGCGGGAGTTCTCCACCGGCCGCGCCGGTTCAGCCCTGCTGAAAGTCGTCGCACGTGCCAATGCCCTGCCCGAATCAGACTGCCCGAAACCGCCAGAGAACACCGATACACCCGCGCCGCGATCCACTGTCGAACTGCTCCGGGTTCTGTTGAAGCACAAGGCCGAAGAACACAATGTCGCGCCGAAGCTCATCGCCACCAGTGCCGACCTCGATGCGATGGCACTCGACGACAAGGCGCCCGTTCTCGCGTTGAAGGGCTGGCGCCGGGACCTGTTCGGCGCCGACGCTCTGGCATTGAAGCATGGAAAGCTGGCGCTCGCAGGGAATGGCGACCGGCTCCGGCTGGTCAGGCTATAGCCGAGTCGCTCGCTTGCCCGAACGGCACCGCCATGCGTTCGAAAATGACTGGCTTGCCGAGCGCCGATCCCAGTTCCTCGGCACGGCGTTGGACGACATCGCCCTGCACCACCTCGACATCGGCCGGATACATGATCGAGACCCGGTCGGAATACCATCGCATCTCGGTCTTCCGAAGAATTCCTGCGAGGCCACCCGACAGGGTCACGGCCAGCCGCATTGTCAGGCCGATCAGCAACGCCACATGACATTGGGTGTCGTCAAGCATGTCGCGCACCAGATTTTCATCCGGAACCTCGGCAGGACCGGCGTAGCGCGCGTAAACTGCACGGGCGACGAAAACCCGTTCGGGATGAGTCATTCCGACCACTGGGAGGCGAAGCACCTTGAAAAAGGCATGTTCGCCGCGATATCGCGGGTGTTCAGACCAAGCCAGATCCGACAAGATCGCAGTAACGCTCAACATTCGCGTGTCGCGCTCCGAAAGATCGGGGAAAAGGCCCTTGACCCAGAACTCGGCGGCCTTGGCAATTGGTGGGAACCGGCCGGATTTGGACGCGATTTCGGCACAGCTCGCCAGTAACGGATCCTGTCCCTTGTCGGCGGGCGACAGACGGTCGAACAGGACGCCCTCGCGCAAGCCGAAGGCCGAAAATATGACCTGGTCGGGCCGCCCCAACCGCAGAAGACGGGACAGCAACAAAGCTCCGAGCGGAATCGTCTCAAGCCGGCGCCGCGCCACACCCGGCATCGCCGCCACCGAATCGCTGTCAAAACGTGACAGCAGATCGCAGAATGCCGTCACCTTTCGGCGTCTCAGGGTGTAACCCTGTATAACCTGAAGGGGATACTCGTCCTCTTCCATATGAGCACGTGCAATGCTGCGCCAGACGCCGCCGACAGCATAGAAGTTGCGCCCTCTCAGGCGGTCGATCCAGTCGACTGTTGACAGGTACCGGTCGATCTGATGAATCTGCTCGGCGCGATTGTCACCCGTCAGTTCAAGAAGACGGAGCGGACCGAGGGGCAACGACACGGTCTTTCGCGGCACGACGCAGTCGATATCCACAAGTTCCAGACTGCCCCCACCGAGGTCGCCGACAACCCCATCAGCATCGGGAAACGCACTGATCACGCCGAGGGCGGACAAACGGGCTTCTTCGCCACCCGACAATATACGAATCTTCCGACCGAACCGCTCTTCGAGTTCGCTGACAAATTCGGGTCCGTTGCTGGCATCACGCACCGCCGCTGTGGCAACGATATCGAGACGTGACAAATCCATTTCGCCGGATAGTTCAATGAACCGCGACAGATTTGCGATCGAGAGCAAACGTCCACTTTCCGACAGGCGTCCGGTGTCGCGCAAATCTTCGCCCAGACGGCACATAGCCTTTTCGTTGAAGATCGGGATCGGCATACGCCGGTCGCCTTCAAAAACCACCAGCCGAATAGAATTGGATCCAATATCGACCACGCCGACGCGATGTTCGCGATCGACTCGAAGGGATGGAGTCAGTGTCAGCAATGGATGTCTGCGTCCTGTTCCGCTCCGGACTCTGCGTCCGGCAATGCCACGGACATGCGCAAGGCACTGCCACGGCCGGAAAGACTTGGATTGGTCATGAAATAGATATGCGCCGAAAACCCGCCATGATCATCCGTCTCGCGGGTATACTTACCGTCGCTAGCGAGAGTCCAGCTGTTGGTCTCATCTTTCAGATTGGCTCCCATGATCTCGTCAAGAACCTGCCGGTGCACTGTCGCGTTCTCGATCGGCACCAGATGCTCGACTCGACGATCGAGATTACGCGGCATCCAGTCCGCCGAAGAAATGAAGACTTTCGCATGCGGGGACGGCAGGGTGCGGCCGTTACCAAAACAGACGATGCGGCTGTGTTCCAGAAACCGCCCGACGACGCTGCGCACGCGGATGTTCTCGGAAAGCCCCGGCACACCCGGCCGCAGGCAGCAAATGCCGCGAATCACGAAGTCGATCCGGACACCGGCCTGCGACGCGGTATACAAAAGATCGATCAGTTCCGGATCGACCAACGCGTTCATCTTCGCCCAGATCGTGGCCGGCTTACCGGCCGCTGCCAGCGCCATCTCTGCCTTCACCAGACGAACCAGCGTGTCGCGCAAGGTCAACGGCGCCAACGCAATCTTGTCCAGTCCGGCCGGTTTGGCATACCCCGTCATGTAATTGAACATACGGGCTGCATCCCGGCATATCGCCGGATCGCAGGTAAAGAAAGACAGATCGGTGTAGATCTTGGCGGTGATCGGATGATAGTTCCCGGTCCCGAAATGGGCGTAGTTGCAGAGGGTCCCTCCCTCACGGCGGTTCACCAAGGATATCTTCGCATGTGTCTTGAGATCGAGGAATCCGAACACCACCTGAACGCCGGCCCGCTCAAGGTCGCGTGCGAGCTGGATGTTGGTCTCTTCGTCAAATCGCGCCTTCAGTTCGACCATGGCCGTCACCGATTTGCCAGATTCTGCGGCCTCGATCAGAGCATTGACAATCGGTGAGTCCTGGGTCGTGCGGTACAATGTCTGTTTGATAGCGATCACGGCCGGGTCCGCTGCCGCCTGACGCAGGAACTGGAGAACAACATCAAAACTCTCGTACGGATGATGGACAATAATGTCCTTGGCTCGGATCGCGGCAAGGCAGTCGCCGCCGAAATCACGAATTCGTTCCGGAAACCGGGCGTTGAACGGTACCCATAACAGGTCCGGTCGCTCCAAACTGATGAGTTGCGAAAGCTCGGTCAACGCCACCATCTCACCGAGCGCGAACACATCCTCGGTTGAACAGCCAAGCGCATTGATCACGTAACGACGCAGATCTTCCGGCATCGAGGTGTTCAGCGTCAGACGGATGACATTACCGCGCCGTCGCCGCCGCAATGCTGATTCGAACGAGACCACAAGATCCTCGGCCTCTTCGTCAATTTCCATTTCGCTATCGCGGAGAACCCGGAAGATGCCTTGCACTTCAACTTGGCTATCAGGAAAGACACTGTCTGCGTTTTCCGATATCACCTGCTCGACGGCAATGTAACGGACTTGTTCTCCGGGCAAACGGATGAAACGGTTGATTTGAGCCGGCAGCGGCAGCAAGGCCTGCATGTCCATGCCACCGTCGGGCGGCATAATATGCAGGACCATGCAGACAGCGCGATTAGGAAAGAACGGGAATGGGTGCGCCGGATCAATCGCAAGCGGAGTCAATACCGGAAAAATCTGTTCACGGAAGTCATTCTGCAACCACGTCCGATCATCCTCGGTCAACTCGTTGTAATCCACCAAGTGGAAATCCGCCGTCCGCAAGTCCTTGCGCAATTGCTGCAGACAGTCTTGCTGTTCAGCGAGCAACGTTTCCGCTTTCCGTGAGATCTCCCGCAGTTGTTGGGACGGGGTCAACCCTTCCGGACTCGAAGTCGAGACCCCGGCACTGACCATACCTTTGAGACCCGCGACCCGAACCATGTAGAACTCGTCGAGATTGGCGCTCGAAATCGATAGGAAACGCAGACGTTCCAGTAACGGATAGTTCGGATTCCGTGCCTCCTCCAGAACCCGGGCATTGAACGCCAGCCAAGACAGTTCCCGGTTGATGAAGCGCTGCGGCGAGGCCGACAGATCAGTTGGGGGGTTGATGTCGATGACGTTCATGATAGGCACCGGGTTCAAGCTGTCAATCAGGTCCAGCCGACCTTGTCAAACGGCCCGGCAGTCGCAGCATCGCATGCGCGGTTACAGCGAGCTGCGGAAAGCACCACCATCCATAAGGATGTTTTGTCCGTTGATGAAACCTGCGTGCTGGCTGCACAGGAACGCGCAGGTCTTGCCGAATTCCTCCGCCGTGCCAAAGCGTCCGGCGGGATTTTCGGCGGTGGCGATTTCATACATCTCATCGTAGCTTTTGTCGGCCGCCTTGGCCCGCGCAGCAATGTTGCCGCGCAACCGATCGGTCTCGAAGGGTCCCGGCAACAGGCCATTGATGGTCACACCGGAGCGCACCGTCTCGCGCGCGATTCCGGCACAGAATCCGGTCAGACCGGCGCGGGCGCCATTCGACAACCCAAGAATTGCAATCGGGGATTTGACAGCAGCCGACGTGATGTTGACGATTCGACCGAACCCGCGCCACATCATGTCATCGACAGTCGCCTTGATCAGCTCGACGGCCGTCAACATATTAGCGTCTACCGCGCTGATCCAGTCGTCACGACTCCAGTCACGGAAGTTGCCGGGCGGCGGTCCGCCAGCATTGTTAACCAGGATATCGACATCGCCAGCAGTCGCCAGCGCAGCCTTGCGGCCTGCGTCGGACGTGATATCGCAGGTAACCGCCCTGACGGTCGTGCCGTAGCTCGCCGCGATCACCTTTGCGGTCGCGTTGATATCCTCTTCCGTGCGTGAACAGATCGTGACCAGGGCTCCGGCCTCTGCCAACGCCTCGGCGCAAGCTCGGCCCAGCCCTTTGCTCGCGGCGCAAACGAGGGCACTCTTGCCAGCTATTCCCAAATCCATCCGATGTCTCCTTATGACGTGTTTTCAGCACCTCGCGCGGCCAGAACCTCTCGAACAAGCGGCAAGGTCACCGGACGGCCGGTTGCGAGCGAAGTTTCGTCCAGCAGTCTGACCAATGTAGCCGCTTCCGCAAAGGAACGCTCCATTCGGCTGACCAGATAATACAGTATCCTTTCGCCGACCTGCATCTGCCGGTCAAAAAGCAGCTTCGAGAGGACGCCGGCGAGCAGGACATCGTCCGGTTTGCCGATAGGGATCGACGTCAGCGTCGCCAGACGGGACGCGAGATCGGGCGGTTGGCAGCGCAAACGGGTCACCGGTTCGACGCTCGACAACATTAGGGTACCGCGCCGTTCCCGGACCATGTTGTAAAGATGAAGGATCGGTTCGCCGGCCCACGTTTCGTCGAACCCATCGATCACGGCATGCACGGACCGGCCCAGAGCGCCGGCCGCTGCGGCAAAGGATGTCGGTCCCGTATCGATCCAGGCGGCCGCGCTGCGCAGGCACCATGCGGCGGCGAGATGGGTCTTGCCGCAAGCAGGCGATCCGGTCAGGTTGAGACCGGTCATCCCGTCCGGCCAGTCCGGCCAGCGATCAACCCAGCCGACAGCCACGGCGTTGCAGTTGGACACCAGAAAATCATCCCTGCTGAATGCGGGACGATGGCCGAGGTCCAGCACAAGTTGCCGCGTGGCGTCCGCAGTCATGTCCGATCATCGCTCGTATCGTCCGGCGTCGAACCCGAATCATCGGCCGGTGGAATGCCTTGCAAATGCAACGGGCTGGCGAGATAGCGCGAGAGCGCAAAGCGGGTCAGGACACCGATCACTGCGGCTGCCGGAATCGCCAGAAGGACGCCGACCAGTCCGAACAACGCTCCGCCGGCGAGCAGCCCGAAGATCAGCCAGACCGGATGCAGATCGATCGCGTCGCCGACCAGCTTGGGGGTCAGCACATTCCCTTCGAGAATCTGGCCGACAACGAAAATCGCGACGACAACGACAACCGGTGTCACGCTGTCGAACTGAACTGCAGCCAGACCAACGCTCAACAAACCGCCAACTATGGCGCCGACAAACGGCACGAAAGAAATCAGACCTACGATCAGACCGATCACGAGCCCGAAATCAAGTCCGGCAAGGCTCAACCCTACCGCATAGAACACTGCGAGGATGATGCAGACACTGCCCTGGCCCCGGACATAACCAGCCAATGTCCGATCGATTTCCGTCATCTGGGCCCTGATGACCTCGTGCTGTGCATGGGGTAGCCAGCCATCAACCCGATTGACCATGCGGTCCCAGTCCCGCAGCAGATAGAAGGCGACGACGGGTGTAATCAGAATTAGCGAGATCACGTTGGCGATCGCCACCCCGCCGCTAACCAGCCGCTTCAGCACGTTCGCCGCCCATTTGAGGCTCTCTCCGGCAAGCGCCGGAAATTTCTTGAGGGCGGCGGTTCCGTCCGTGCTCACGTCGAACTGATCGAGGACCGGGGTCACGATCGGCTCGAGATGCTGAAAGACCCGTGGCACAAACTCTACAAGGCGCAGGATCTGGGCATTCAGCACCGGTACCAGCAGGAGTACAAATCCTGCCATGGTGGCCAGAAACCCGATCAGGACGATCGTGGTTCCGATCGTGCGCGAGCACCCTGCCCGCTCGCATCGATCGACCACCGGATCGAAGAAATACGCAATGGCCATCCCGGCAACAAATGGCAGCAGCACCTCGCTCAGAACATAAAGCCCTGCAAATCCGGCCGCGATCAGTGCAACCCAGAACAGGGCCCGTTCACGTCTTGTCATTCGCCAGGCTTCCGTTTACTGGATAACGGCCGGAGACACGGACGGGAGCCGCGACCGGTTGCCCTCTGGCAGATCATCTGTCGGAGGCAGTTGGTCCCGCGTGGTCAGGACATACTCTTCGCGGCCGTCATGAAGCGCGAGTTCCTGTTGTTGCAATGCATTGCGCAGTTGCGCGACATCGCCGTTGATCCAAAGGTTCATCAGAGCTTCGCGGCGCGACAACCGCAGGAGTTCCGCGCGCCGAAGAATGCCGACCTCCGACATACGTTCACGAATCAACAGCCAATACTCGAAACCGGCGATGGGCACACGTGCCGTCACCCGGACCTCGACAGCCGGGTCAACCAGATTGGCACGCTTCCAGGACGCGGTCAGATCGTCAACCATCCGCTTGACGCCATCGGCGAACAGGCGATCCAACTCATCAACATTCTGTCCCTTCAGGACATAAATCGGCGGATCGGCAACCGATTCGGACACAATGGGCCGGGCAAGAAGTTCGACAACCGGCCGGTTATCCTGCCGGTTGCGATACCAGGTCGCCTCGGCTACAACAACCCGGTCGGCGCCGTAGCGCCTTGCCACGGCATACAGTGACGCCTTGTCACCCTGCAAAGCCTGCAAGGTCGTGAGGTCCCTGATATCGGCCAGATCGCCGTAGGGAACCACGACCGGCACCAGTCCGTCCCTGTCTGGCAAATTCTGCCAGACATCGCGCCAGCCATTCGGATCTTCCCAGAGCACCGCGTTTTCGGTTCCGATCAGGATCGGCACGACCAGAACCGGACGGCTCGGCGTCTCGGCAAAGCGAACACCGGCAGTCGACAGCCACCGACGTACGGCATGATCATCGAAACTGATCGACAGATCCGCCAGATAACGCACCGCCGAGGTTCGCTCCCGCAGTACTTCATACCCTTGAACGAGAGTGGTCAGGTCTTCAGCATCAACCGGTTCCAGCCTGGCGCTGTCTTCCGGCAACGTCAGCCGTGCGATCAAACGTTCCCAAGCCATGATCTGCCCGTTCGCCAGAGCCTGCGACCGGGCGACATGCGCACTCTCCGCAGTCACGTCTACAGCGACCGGGGCGATCACGAATACGTCAGAACCGGTCTGGGTATATCCCGGTACGGCGCCAGCCAGAACCGCGAACACGATGCTCGTGACGAAGCGCCAGAATGTCTTCATTGATCCTCCCGCCGCAAATCCATCCTGCCCTTCTCAGGTTGCTCATACCATAAGGTGCAGATATGGCCATGACATGGGAATCTGCAATATGATGAACTCGGGCGTCATTGAAAGATCCCCATCGTAACGCATTGCCGCGGAGGGTGCCATCAGACATCCCGTTTCCAGTCACCCACTAACCTATCGTGACGCCGGCGTCGATATCGATGCCGGTGAGCAGCTTGTTACGGCAATCGGGCCGCGGGTCGCAGCGACCGCCCGGCCCGGCGCCGACAGCGCGCTTGGCGGCTTTGGCAGCATCTTCGATCTCAAGGCCTGCGGCTATCGCGACCCGTTACTGGTTGCCGCAACCGACGGTGTCGGCACCAAGTTGCGTCTCGCGATCGAAACCGGGCAGCATGACACTGTCGGCATCGATCTGGTTGCCATGTGCGTCAACGATCTGGTCGTTCAGGGGGCGGAGCCGCTGTTTTTCCTTGATTACTACGCGACCGGATGTCTTTCGCTCGAAACTGCGCAGGCCGTCATCGCAGGCATAGCCGAAGGGTGCCGAATCGCCGGTTGTGCCCTGATCGGCGGCGAGACCGCCGAAATGCCGGGAATGTATTGCGACGGCGATTACGATCTGGCGGGATTTGCCGTGGGCGCGGTTGAGCGCGACAGCTTGCTCGACGGCGACAAGGCCCAAGCCGGCGATGTCATCCTCGGGCTTGCGTCCTCCGGCTTGCATGCGAACGGCCTGTCGCTGGCACGCCGGGTGATCGAGGTTACCGGGACCGCGCTTGACGCCACGTGTCCGTTTGCGCCCGGCCGCCGTCTGGCGGACATGGTGCTCGAACCAACCCGGATCTACACGCGATCCTGTCTGGCCGCGGTGGCCGGCGGCGGCGTGCACGGATTGGCGCATATCACCGGTGGCGGTCTGATCGAAAACCCGCCACGCGCTTTTCCCGATTCACTCACCGCCCGCATCGACATGTCGGCATGGATCCTGCCCCCGGTATTCCTCTGGCTCCGCGCAACAGGCGACATTGAAGCCTCTGAACTGGCACGCACATTCAACTGCGGAATCGGCATGATGGCATTCGTTGCGCCGGAGTCGGTCGAGACCGTAACCGCATGTCTCGAAAAGGCCGGTGAAACAGTCTACCGGTTGGGACAGCTGGAACCGCGGAACGATGGTCAACCGGCGATGATTCTGGAAAACCTGGAAAGCTGGTCCGAATGAGGCCTGATCGTCCTGTTCCCGTTCACGGGTCGAAAGCCGGAAATAACGCGGTCGGCGCCGACGGACGAAAGCGCGTCGGCGTCCTGGCTTCCGGTAACGGCAGCAATCTTCAAGCTCTGATCGATGCCTGCGCGGATCCGTCGTTTCCTGCGCGGATCGTGCTGCTCATTTGTAACCGCCCCGGCGCGCGGGCAATCGCCCGGGCAGACGCAGCCGGGATCCCCACAGCGGTCATTCCGCATCGGGACTTTGCCGACCGCGCGTCTTTCGATGCCGCGCTTGACACAGCTCTTGTCGTTGCAAGCTGTGACATCGTCTGCCTGGCTGGCTTCATGCGGATTCTGACGTCGGATTTCGTGGAGCGCTGGAGCGACCGAATGCTGAATATCCATCCGAGCCTGCTGCCCGCGTTCCGCGGTCTCGATACGCACCGCCGGGCGCTTGCCGCGAATGTCAGGAAAGCAGGGTGCACGGTGCATCTGGTAACACCTGACCTTGATGCAGGCCCGTGCATCCTTCAGGCGCATGTTAATATCCGCGATGGCGATACCCCGGAGCGGCTTGCGGCCCGCGTGCTCGAACAAGAACACAAGATCTATCCGGTGGCATTACGGTTGTTCGCCGAAGAGCGTGTCATCGTCGAGGCTGGAAAAATGACAATCCTCAACAGCGACGGACAGGTCGAAGCGGTGATGGAACAGAATTTTCGGCTTGGCGGAACCATTGTCGGTGATTTATAGAGCTTTGACGAGACCAACTGAACCGGGAAGGCAGCATGGCCACCAAGCAAACGAAGAACGATCCAGACTACCGATTTCATCAGGAAAGTTATGATAATGTCACAACCGTGATCAAGGTATCAATCGTCCTGATTATCGTGACGCTTGCCGGGCTGGCCGCGTTCGTCGTCTGATTTCCAACCGACGATCCGGAACTGATTCGGTTTGCCGGTGGCGCAACCGGGCGGATCAGATGGGCTCCCGCCATCACCCACTGCCTGTTCACACTTTACAGATTAGACAGTGTACCGAATTATAGATATGGTTATGATGGTTCGAGAGATGTTTGTAGATGAAGGTTTTTTCATATATGGCAGCCGACATGATATGACCGACACGGAATGGGATGTTCTCCGGTAGGTTCTTCCGACGGGGCGGCAAGGTCCGGTGCGCAAGACTGCCCGCCAGGTCATAGATGGCGTATTCTACATCCTGCGCACGGGTGCTCCGTGGCGCGACTTGCCGGACCGCTATGGACCCTATACGGCCAGCTTCAATCGCTGAAGCAAGAATGGGATATGGTCGCAGAGCATGTCGGATTGACAAGAGCTTGTCAGCAAGGACGACGGCGGTGGACCTGCCGGGACACTGAACGTTCGCATGATCGACCCCTCGACGGTTCGCGTCCACAAGCATGGCGCCGGCGTCCGCAAGGACGGGCAGCCGCGGCGGATTGAGCACCAGAATCCATGTCGCCGTCGATGGCAAGGGGACCGTCAAGACCATCCGCATGTCTCCCGGCCAAACTGCCGACTGCAGCGAAGCCCTGGCGCTTCTGGAAGACATCGAACATGGTACGACCGTCATCGGCGACAAGGCCTGTGACACCAACGCCAGTCTCGACCATGTCGCCAGGGCCGGAGGGAGAGCTGCGATCCCGTCCAAAGCCAATCGCCTCGATCCGCGTCCGCTTGATCGCAAGGTCTATGCAACGCGCAACATCGTCGAACGTTTCTTCGGCAGTATCCAAGGAGTTCCGGCGGATTGCCACACGTTACGACAAGACCGACCGCAATGTCCTCGCCACCATAATGCTCACCATTTCCCATTGCATCATGCGAACTTTCGTTCCGGCACCGGAATTCTCCAGTGGTACAGTTGTTGCCCCACACCCGCGGCGCGGGCGATCCGCGCGACTTCGGGATGGGGCCGCACGTCCTGACGGTTGACGATTGTCGATCCATCGACGCGAGTCCCAGCTGAGGGTGATGCCGGCCGCCACAATGACGGGCTGCGGCGCTTCGGGCGCCCGAAACAGAAGCGCAACGACGGCCTCCTGGTGACCCTCGCCCCGATGCTCGACAGCGCCGGCTTTCCACGCTGCTGCGAGATCCTGCCCGGCAACCTGTTCGAGCCGGAGACCCTTGAAACAGCCCTCAGCCGCCTCGAGGCCGAATATTGCCGTGACGGGCTGCAGCCGACGGTAGTTACGGATTCCAGCATCACGAGCAAGGACAATTTCGCCTAGCTGCGCGAACGCGGCCATGACTGGATCTGCGTCGACCGGCACCGCCGACTTCGACCTCACGACAGTACTGGCCACGAGGGTCGGGCCTGGCGCCTGGAAACTCTGGACGACGAAGCGTGCCTCTCTGTAGTGAGCGAAGGCAAGACACTCACCGAGGACGATATCCTCGACGCCAAACGCACGACCTTCGATGTCGAACTGACCCGCCTCGAGGGCCTCGCCATCCCCGGGCGGACGAAACGCGACGACAGGATCCAGCAGAAGATCGACCGCCTGCGCCAGGAGTCTCCAGGGTCTCGCATCACGATGACATCCGGGTCGAGACGGGCGATGGCAACACCGCACGCGCCGTCATCGTCACCTGCAAGAACAGCGACGAAGCTGCCGGCGCCTGTGTTCTGCGATTCAGCCATGCCGACCGGGACACCGAAACCCTGCTGCGGACATTGTGGACATTGACCGGAATCGAGGCCATCGTCCGATCCCTCAAGTCTTGAGCTCGGCTTGCGCCCGATCATCTGGCGTCAGAGGGACGACCGCATCGCGGCGCACCTGTTCCTCGCCTTTCATGCCGTGCCCCTGCTCCGCACCCGCCTCAAGGCCGCCGGCATCGCCCTCAGCCGGGACTCGATCCGCAATCGCCTGCACATCACTACCAAGATCAGCCAGATCGATCGACAATCGTCAACCGTCAGGACGTGCGGCCCCATTCCGAAGTCCCGCGGATCGCCGCGTCGCGGATGTGGAGCCACAACTGCACCGCTGGAGAATTCCCATGACAAAATAACAAAATCGTCAAAATATGGGCCATGTGCGCCGGAACGAAAATTACTTTTACGCAGACTCAATACATTATGGCAAATCTCAAGCCACAGAGCTTCTTGCAAAATTGCCGGCCCGACCGGTTTTTTTGCCTTGTCGAGGCTGATTTTGTTGTCGAGGGCCTGGGTTTCGGGGGCACCCCGTGGTATGTTGTGTTTCTACAATAACAAGATACCACGGGGTGCCCCCGATGACCCTTGGCTCGACCCTATCCGATCTCTGGCGCCGCTTTCAAGGGGACCTTTTCCCTGCGTTGGCCGAAGCGGTCGGTCCTCTCCTCGAGACGTACAAGCGTTTCGTGACAGCTCTCGATCTCGTCAAGGTGGAGGGCTTCGTCGATGGGGTGTGGACCGGTCCGGGTCGGCCCCGGGAGGATCGCCAGGCGCTGGCCCGTGGCTTCATCGCCAAGGCGGTATGGGATCTGCCGACGACCCGCCACCTGATCGACAGGCTCAAGGTGGACCCGACGTTGCGCCGACTGTGCGGCTGGTCGCGTGTCGCGGAGATCCCGCGTGAAGCGACGTTTTCGCGGGCGTTTGCCGAATTTTCGCAGTCCCGTCTTCCGGAGAGGATGCACGCGGCTCTGGTTGCAGAGACACTGGGCGATGCGCTCATCGGCCACGTGTCGCGGGACTCGACGGCCATCGAGGCCCGGGAGACGCCGGCCCCGACGCCGAAGGCCAGGACGCCGAACCGCAAGCGCGGCCGGCCCCGCAAGGGCGAGGAGAGGACGAAGGAGCCTGGGCGTCTCGAACAGCAAGCGAACGGGATGGATCTCGATGAGATGCTCGACGCGCTGCCGAAGGTCTGCGATCACGGGGCAAAGAAGAATGCCAAGGGGGTCATGGAGGCCTGGCGCGGTGACAAGCTGCATATCGACACAGCAGATGCGGAGTGCCGCTGAGGACCGTTCTCACCTCGGCATCCGTCCATGACAGCCAGGTCGCGGTCCCGCTGGCGATGATGACCGCCGCGCGTGTGACCAATCTCTACGATCTCATGGACGCGGCCTATGATGCCAGGGAGATCTACCAGATGAGCGAACGGCTTGGCCATGTGCCGATCATCGATGTCAATCCGCGCCGGGACAAGGACCTCAAGGAGGAGCGAGACCGGGAGGCCCGGGCCCGGCGTGCAGCAGGCCATGTCGATCCCGGGAACGTGCGGTTCCGGATCCGGTCCGGTGTCGAGAGGACCAACGCCCGCCTCAAGGATGAGTGTGGCGGGCGCCATGTCCGCGTCCGTGGACATTCCAGGGTCGCCTGCCATCTCATGGTCGGCATCCTGGCCCTGGCGGCTGACCCGTTGATACGTCTCGCCGTCCCATAGCGCGGCTCCGACAACGCATGCCGACCCTTCACGGCCCTCTCGAAGAGAGTGGCCCGGAGAGGCGTGTCCCGATGTCCACAAAGGTCCCTGTTTGGTCTCATCGTCTCTGATGAGACACCACGAATCCATGGATTCCGACCTCCAGGTGCAGAGGTGACCGGGATCAACCGACCGACCCGGGCTCACCGAACCCTGGGGGCAGGAATTTTGCAAGAGGTTCTTCGGGCTTGAATAGCCCTAGACCGAAATGGCTGCCGAAGCCGATGGCGAGCGGCCCGGCGATCGGTTGCCGAAAGCTGACGCGCAGAAGAGCGCCGGCCGCATCGGGTTGCTTCTCGCCGCCGCGGGAGCGGAATCGGTGGAAATGGAGAGCACGGCGCTCGGTTCCGCCGACAGCAATACCCTTAATCACCTCGACCTCCACTCCATCCGAATCCAGGCCGCGGCGCCTTAGCAGGCGGAGAACCTCACCCGGGTAGCCAGATGCCTTAAGGTGCCCAGCGGCCAGAAACGGGGTCATGCTTCGCCACTTGCTAGCTACTCCGAAGATCCGCGCGCTCCCGGCAAAGTCGGCTGGACGGCCGAAGCCCTCCAGCGCGAGCCGCCATTCTGTCACGGTCGCGGGATCGGCTTCATCCGCGCTCGGTCGCTGCCTGTTTGCGAGCCAAAGACGAGTGATCCTGTCGAAGCGTGCCCGGACTTCATCGTTGATACCACTCTCGATGTAGACTGAGATGTGGTCAATCCAGCCGTCAGCATCCGCGTCCTCGGGTAGCCAGCAGAAGGCATGGGGATGCGCGGGGTCCGCGAGGGGGGCGACCATTGGCGTCCCGCCCCGAGATCTGCCAGGGCGCGCTCGG
Source organism: Thalassobaculaceae bacterium (assembly GCA_963422445.2). GTDB lineage: Bacteria > Pseudomonadota > Alphaproteobacteria > Thalassobaculales > Thalassobaculaceae. The sequence continues at coordinate 3,133,993 of OY729512.2, read as the reverse complement.
GATCGAGCGGCCAGTCGCCTCGTCCTTCCTCCAGCCGAATTGGGCGAGCGCGGCGCATGATCTCTCCGAGCTTCACTGCATCTTCAATACGGGGAAGGGGGCGTCCAGCTACCAGAAACCGGGCGACGGTCGGGAGGTCTTCGCTCCGGATGAGGCGGCGACGCCCGACGAAGGCCCGAGGAACGACCCCCGGGCTCACGTCCGCGGAGCACACATAGACGACTTCGCGCGCCGCCGGCGGACGGCTCCACCCCCGATCCTGATAGTCCGCAGTATCGAGCGCCAGCGCATCGACGAGCCGCGCAGGCAGGGTATCTGCATCGGTCCCCTTGCTCCGAAACGCTGCGCCGGCTGTTTCCTGCTTGACATTCGCGATCAGACGCTCTCGTTCAGCCGCATACGCCGCGGGTGAGCGCGGCGCGAGCACACGCACCGGAGTTCCGGCTCCCCCGGCTCCCACGATCTGACAGTTTGCCTCACCGTTCCAGTCATTAAGCGCCCGACACTCCGTCCAGCTCTCCGCGCGACCGAGATATCCGACTGACTCGGCGAGATCGGACGCCAACTCGAACAGATCCCCGTTCAGGGTCACGTCGGGCCACGCCGCGACAATCTCCGCCCCATCCGGCAGATGAACGAACCCATCGAAGACGAGTGTCGTCCTCTCTCTCCCCTTGTTCAGCTTTCCTTGGGGCATGTAGTGGCGGGTGTGGGCGTGGATCGCGCCTTCGGGCAAGTGGTAGTCAGGAGGTGTCTCGGCGAGCGCGTCGACCAAGGCGGCAAGATCGCCCTCCGACCAACGCTTATTATCGCCCTTGCGCCACCAGGCGGCGATAAGCGCACGCAACAGCCGCCAAGGCTCTGGCGGCCACGCGACATCCGCCTCGTTGACGTTGCGGCCCCACGGCGTCGCGTGGTAGCGACCAGCTGGAAAGCGGAAGGTGAGGGCAAACATCCCCCTACTTCCGATAGGTGACGGTCAACTCGCGGGTCTCCCCGAAGAGTCCCTGTGCTCTGACGGCTTTGATGAGAGTAGGAAGAACGGATTCGAGGTCGCCAAGATCCGGAAGGTCGAAGTGCTCGGGACACGTGACTGCGATCTCACAAACATCAAGATCACACGCAGTGCGAAGCCGTAAGCCCTCGACGAAGAAGCGCCGAATCTTCAACAGAGCCATCGCGATAAGCAGCCGTTCGACGTCATCGCCCAATCCGAACGCCCGAATCTGGCGTAGATCAAGGTTGAAGAAGGCCATGATCCGCTCTGCGACCCACTCGTCACGTGCGAAGGGGACGTTGCCGAAGCCCTTGGTCGTATCCCCACTGGGGTTGACGCTGTCATTCTTGACGCCGCCGCTCGCTGCTACCCTTGCATTCGTGGCCTCAATGAAGGCCGAGAGCGATCTCGGAAGGCGCAACCGGCCTCCGGCGAGTTCCTTCTTGGCAAGAAAGACGCCATGAAGTAGGGCGTTGAAGTCGTTCTCCAACAGCACCCGCGCGAGCTCTTGCAGATCGACGAGACCGACCTCCATCGCCGCAAGGCGTTGTTTCAGCATCTCCATGAACGACCTGTCCTTGCCTTGCAGGATGTACGGCGAGTTGATCCGATGCGCTTCGAGCAGCGAGTTTGTGAGCGGCTTGCCCTTCTCATCCACCACCTTCACGACCGGAAGCCCCTTGAGGGGTGCGACCCAGTCGTTGGCGCTCACGTCCCAGCACACCGCTTCCAGGCGATTCGCCATCGACTGTGCACTCTCGACGAGTACGATCCGCCCTTGCCCATCCGGCGATTCGTAGATGGCGTGGCCGAGATTGGGGAACCCGGTGGGCTGGAATCGGCTGCCCTGAACGGGTTTCAGCGTCGCTTCGATGAGCAGGCGCGGCTCGCCGTCGAGTCGGGTAAGGTCAAGCGGCATCGGTCATTTCCTCTGTTTGAAAGTCGTCGTCGGCCATCACACTCGGCCAGGTGCGCGCGAGCAGCACCTTCAGGTCACGTTCTCCGATCGGAATCAGAAGTGAAGCAGCCAGACGGTCCGCCCGAACGCCAGCGCCGATCCGACTGGTTCCGCGGCCGTGCGATTCCGACGGATCGAAAGGCGAGGCAAGACCAGACGCACGACCACGGATCAGGGCCGCACGGACCGCCTCGTCGGTCGCTCGGTCATCTTGACTCGCGCCGCCAGCGCGCAGACGAGCCAGCAGCCCGGGCGGCGACGGCAGACAGGCCGTACCGTCAAGCGCTCCCGCGCAGCGAAGGGCCGCATCCGTCGAGAACAGCGGCTTCAAGACGGAATAGGCGAAGGGCGGCTCTGCGGCGGGTACGCCGTCGCTCGGTATCCGTTTCCTCAACCGTACCGGGGTAGCCCAGACGAGACCGGCAAGCAACGCGGCGCATCTTGTGTCGTCGAAATCACCTTTGAGAAACGCAGCCACATCTGCGGCGCATGCGAACACGGAACCCGCGAGCGGCTTGTCCGGTAACCCCTGCATCGACGCCTCGACCATCCGCCGATCCAGGACCGCGATCATGTTCGAGACGAGGCTTCCGGCACCCCAGACCACCGTGGGCGGCGTTTCGATCACCCATGAACGGAGTCTGCGGAGATCAGTTCCATTGAAAAAGTACCCTTCGTCGATCGGCGCGAAGTGAGCGGCCATCGGCAGGTTGGGCACGACAGGAAAACGAGAGGTTTCTTCCGGCGACTCATCGTGCGAGATAGATGCCGTGTCCGTCGCTAAGACCTCATCCGCAGACGCCGGTTCGGGCCGGCCGGAGGACGCCTGCGGTGGGAGTCCGAGGCTGGCCAGGGCGGCCGCGATCCGGAACTCAGGCGTTCCGTCGTCCGCCTGCAGGACCCATTCCCGTGACAATCTCGGTGGAGGATTCAGCTTCTCGCGGGCCTTTCGATTCGTCGTCAGCCAATCAACGAAGCCGCCAATCGCCATCAGTGCGTTGCGGGTTCCCTCGGACGCTCGGGAAGCATCCGTCATCTGGAACAGCGAATCTTCCAGCCGGCGCGTTACATGTCGGGCTCGACTTGGAGCTGCCTTCCTATTTCCGGTCAGGCACTGTGCCCGCCCCAGCCAGTTGCCAGCTTCCAGATCGACGATTAGGTCTCAACGTGGACAGTCGGGCGTGGCAATTCGGCCGAGAGGAGTCGCCTGATACGGCATCCTGCTGTCGGGTTGAATGATGGAATAGCGCTCGAAGCCGCTGATTCCCCGGGCGAGTCCGATCTGTACGACGGAGCGGGCAGCATCCAGGCCGGTTCGCGCGGTACGGCCTCCCAAGGTGAACCTGCCTTCCGAGAAGACGGCCGCGATCTCGACGAACGTGGCGGGTTTCTTCCACAGTGGCACCCAGATTTCACCGCGAGGACGATTCGGGTCTTCAGACGAAAAGTTCCCGGCAGCAGCTCCAATGGGTTTGAAGGTGAACGGGAAGGAGGCTCGGCTACCGCTCGCCGCCCCCAGCTTCGAGTCAGGGCGCCTGCGAATACAATGGTTCCCTCCATCGTCAGCACAACATCCCACGGGTTCAAAGGATTCAAGCCCTCGTATCCGGTCGTTGCGTTGCTTCCACCCTGACCGGGACTGAACTGGCCCATCGTTCCGCAGGTGCCAAGGCGGCCCCCGCCGAGGAGAGCACCCTCAAGCGATGACGTTCCGAGTTCCGTAGCGAAGCCGCTGTCAACATCGAACAGACGGGCCAATTCGTCCGCGAAGTTGACACCGAAATCGCGACTGCCGTCGTTCCCGTCGGACCCGAATAAGGGCATCGGAATTTCATCGGCCGATAAGGACATAGCAGGCGTCGATATATGAGACATGATCCGGTTCCGTCGCCGATCGGAGGGCGAGAAGCAGCACCCGCTTGGACTGCTTCTCCTTCTTCTCCGCATTCTTCCTTTCCTCGTCTCGGCACTTGCGCTCCTCTCCCTTCAACGTCTTCAGTTCATTCTTGAGCGCCTTGACCTTCGCACGAAAGCAGTTGAGTCTGGCAAGCTCATCGTTCCGGCGCGAGCGTTCGATGGTCTGCCGCATGTACGTGAAACGACGGGCCGGGCTGGCTGCAAATCTGCGCATGAGATCGGCGCCAGTGCGCGGCGAGCTCTCCTGCTCCTCCCCCTCGAGAAAGCCGGCACGGCCATTCCACGGAGCGATGATCGGGCTCGGTGCGTAATCCTCCAGAAAGAAGCGAATCACCTCGTCGCGAGTGAGCGTCGTTCCGAGATGAAAGCGCTCGTTCTCCCACCAGCCCCGCGCGCGCGGGTCGACGATGAGCACAACGAGGCAATATCTGAAATTATGCCCCACCAGCCCCGCGCGCGCGGGTCGACGGCAATACCGGATGCTGACATTCGTCGTCTCGATCCACCAGCCCCGCGCGCGCGGGTCGACGGCTTGGCCACTGAGGTTATTGGTCGATGACGAGAGCAGGCGCAGAACCCCAAGCGCCTTCAAGTAGGACGCCAGTGGCGTGGGGGCGCACCCGTCGAGCACTAGCGGCTCATGCGTCGCCATTACTGCCCTCCCGATCTTTCGCCGACGCCCGCCAGTCGGCCAGCCGGACGATGGTCTCCATCCAGGCAAACCTAAAAGGGCCGAACCGTTCCAACAGATCGCGCGTGCGCTCCGTCCAGCTCTCTCGCGTTGCTTCGTCCCACCCGAGTTCCATGATCGACAGGGTGAGGGATCCGCCCGCCCAGCGTTCGCCGGCGCCTAGATAGTGTCGTCATGAGTGATGTTTATCTGTACTATCTGTCGAACTCACTCGATGGTTCCTGGAGGCGACTCATGGGAATGGCTCATCGGCGTCACGACATTTCGGACAGGGTCTGGCTGTTGCTGGAGCCTCATCTGCCTGGTCGAGCGGGACGTTGGGGTGGAGTGGCACAGGATAATCGACGGTTCATTAATGCTGTCTTCTGGATTCTGCGTACCGGCGCTCCCTGGCGTGATGTGCCGCCAGACTATGGAGACTGGAAAACTACCCATCGTTGGTTCTGTCGCTGGCGGGACAAGGGGCTCTGGGGGGCGTTGCTGGAGCCTCTGGTGGATGAGCCGGACGATGAGTGGCTGATGATTGACGCCAGTCATCTCAAGGTCCATCCCCATGCGATCGGTGCGGTCGGCGGCACTCAGGCGATGGGTCGCACAAAAGGGGGCTGAACACGACGCTGCACCTGGCTGTGGACGCGCATGGGATGCCGGTGCGGGTGTTGGTGACCGAGGGGACGGCAGCAGATTGCAGTCAAGCGGTCGAGCTGATTGAAGGGATAGATGCCGAGTATTTGTTGGCGGACAAGGCCTATGACACGAATGCCATCCTGTCTTATTGTGAGGAGCATGAAGTCATTCCAGCGGTTCCGCCGAAGCGCAACCGCAAGCACCCCAGAGCGTATGATGTCCATCTCTACCGGCGCCGGCATTTGGTGGAGAACGCCTTTCTGTGGCTCAAGCGTTGGCGTGGGATTGCCACGCGATACGCCAAGAATGCCGCATCGTTCCTCGCCGCGGTGCAGATTCGGTGTCTGGCGCTCTGGGCTGGCTTTTCGTGACGACACTATCTAGCGTGCTCGGACCGGAGCCCGTTCGGGATCGTCGTCTCGTCGAACTCCGGGGTCCGGCGATATGCGGCAAGCCCGTCGGGCCACTCCATCCGGTCGCAGTTCACGCATTCGAGTTCAGTGCCCAGCATCGCCTCGCGCCCGGCGTCGCTCACGACCCACGATCGGTTCACGAAAGGCGGCCGGTGGCGCACGTGCTGGCCATGACCGCATCCGAGATCCGCGACCCAGTCGCCAACCTTGTCGAGATGAAAGCCGGTGATCGCGCGTTTCACGGCGTCACGGCATCCGCGGCCGGCTCCGCGCTCTCTGCGGCATTCAGGACAGGAATCCGTCGGAGAAGACCATCGCGATACCGATGACCACGACCACCGTGCCCGCGACCTGCATCGCTCCGAGCGATTCCTTCAACACAACCGACGAGAGCGGCATGGTGAGCACCACGGTGCCGGTCACGATCACCGGCACCGCGACGCTCGCGGTGACCGGTCCGGTCCCGCCGACACCACGAAACAGGTAGAAATGCCCAATCTCCGCGAGCCCGATGCACAAGCCCGCGCCTGCCGCCCATGCGTACGCCGTCGCGGACAGCTTCAGCACATGACCACTGCGGGCGAGCAGCAGCAACGCGACCGTACCGGACGCGGCGAGGGCGGCGCGCTGCAAACAGATCGTCGCGAGCACCGTCGACGTTGCGGGTTCCGGAACGTAATTGCTCGATACCTTGACGAGCCGATTGTATCCGGCGTAGATTACGGTGATCGTGAGCAGCAGCAGGATTCCCGTCCACATTTCTGAAATCTCCTCAATCCGGCGCAGCGCGAGCCGGGTCCTGCTGGATACCCGTATCCGCAGGTATGACAGTCACGCACCGCCAGGCACCGCTCCGGATCATCACGACGACGCCCCCCGGATACGGTATCTGAACGATGTGAGAGCGGCGGTGGATGCCGGTAACGAACGGATGTCCCCGTCCAGCATTCGCCCCGCGCGCCGCTCCGTCACCCGAGGCACAGCATCGATCACCGCCTCGTCCGACGGACTCAGGTCGTAGCCCAGGAAATGGATGGTCACCATGAGTACCGCTTCGCCCTCATCCGACCCACCGTCGTCGTGGACGACAGGAGATCTACAGCGACATCCGCTTGAAGATACGTTCGGGGATGGCGCGTATGACGGACATGATCGGGCGCCAGACGCGGCGCACGTACACCACGTCGCGATGCTGACGGACCGCCTTAACGACCACCGCGGACACCTCATCGGGCGTGGCGGTCAGCCGCGCCGGCAGGTCCATTCCGTCGGTCATGCGGGTGCGAACGAAGCCCGGCTTGACAGTCACCACGTGGATGCCGGAGCGGGCCAGCCGGTTGCGCAGCCCGGACAGGAACGCGGTGAGCCCCGCCTTGGCCGAACCGTAGACGTAGTTCCCGGCGCGCCCGCGTTCGCCCGCCACCGAGCTGACGCCGACCAGGACGCCGCTGCCGCGCTGCTCGAAGCGCTCGGCCAGCGCCCCCATCAGCAGCGCGGGACCGACATAGTTGGTGCGCATCACCCGCTCCGCCGCCACGCCGTCCCGCTGGCTCTCCGCCTGGTCGCCGAGCAGTCCGACGACGCACACCGCCACATCGGGCAAGGGGTCGAGCGTATCAAGCAACGAGGCGCCGCCGCCGTCCCGGAGCGCGTCCCAGCAATGCGATGTCACTGCGGCGCCGGTGCGTACCCGGAGGTCCTGCACTTGCCGCACGAGCCGGGTGGGATCCCGTCCCGCAAGCTGCAACGCCCAATTGCCCTCCGCCAGCCTGCGCGCGATCGCACGGCCGATATCCGACGTGGCGCCGATCACCAGCGCCGTCTCGCACCTGTCGGTCATGGCGCAACCTCCCCATCGCCCAACTGTTCGGTGATGTCGAAGTTGCCCTCCCAGACCTGTCCCTCGCCGGTGTACTGCCCGGTGCGGATGGCGGCAATGGGGTAGTCCGGCAGATGCCGGATGGCGAAGCATGTTCCCCCGACTTCCCGACCGATGCTTCGAAATCTGAAATCGAGATTGTCGAATTGGAACTGCCTGCGGCGATCGGGCAGGTCGTTGCGGTTCATCGGGAACACATGCACGAAGAAGGGCGCCTCGACATCTGTCGGATAGCGGCACGACTGCTTTTCGTAGACGAGCGAATTCCCGGTGAAATAGACGTCGAAGTTCGAGCGGATCACCGGTTCGAGTCCGGGCGGGCGCAGCCTTGGCGCATTTTCTTCTCTCATACGCAGGTCGTGGTCGCCAAAACGCTCGAGCACCCACTGTTCGTCCGGGGAGTTGAAGGGCATCCACAGGTTGGCACCGACCTTCACGGCGTAGCGCGCGCGGGCGAGTGCTGCGGGTGCGCTGGGTTCGGGAGGACGTATGATGAAGTTGACTCCGCGCTCTTCGAGGTATCCAGGCGGTGGCCAACGATCATGGGCGATGATGCGCTCGCGATTGGGTCGGGTGACCGGGTTGCGGGCCACCGTTGCATCGGTCAGGCCAAATCTGTCGATCACTTTCAGATCCGGGAGATAATAGAACCGGATGCCGAGCACACTGTCGGACATCAGCGCGTCCTCGGGGCTCACGCCTCGCCGCATGTTCTCGTAGGGTTTCCACTTTCGTAGTAGCTGGTTGGCGAACTCGCGGTGCTCCGTGAAGGGGGTGGCGACGAGCTGTGGGGCAGCGAGGCGACGCAGGTCGTTGGAGATGGCGACCAGCATCGGCATTGCGGGCACGGCAAGCAGCCACCCCGCATTGTCGTCGTCGAGTTCTATATGCAGCCTGACGATATGCTCGCGAATCCCGGCACCCGCGAACAGCAGCGCACCCTGGATTGCGTTGGCGTAGAACAGCACCGGGACGAAGAGAGCGACCGCGAAGGTTCGCGCGCCCATCCGGCCCAACGCGGAAGGCAGCCAACGCCGGGCGGCAAGGCGCGAACCGAGATGGACGATGCCCAGGGCGGCGGGGACGGCCAGCAGCGGCCAGTAGAAGTCCAGCGGCCGGTATTCGAAGTGGTCGCCGCCGATCCGCATCACATAGACCGCGTGGACGCCGACCAGGAGTAGCACCAGTGCGAACGTTCCGTCGCGGCGCGACCGCCAGCGATGCCGCATGGCGACGGCGGCCACGCCAGGCGTCGCCAATCCGGCCGGAGGCGTCCGGGCGCGTCCACCATCAACTGAACAACGAACCAGCCGATGCACAGAGCGCCGATCAACAGCCCTTCGGGCCGGGTGCAGGCAGCCAGCGCCAGGTTCAGTGAAGCTACCGCCAAACCCCGACGACGGTGGCGATAGAGGCTCAGGAGAACCACGGCCAGGACGGTGAAGAAGGTGAACTGCCGCGTCTCCAGCCCGCCGCCCGAGGTCCACACCGCGACGGTGGCGCTGGAACACAGCAAACCGAGGGCCATCCACGCGACCAGACCACGATGGCGCACCCCCGGCAGGCGCATGACCCACCACAGCATCGCCGCGATAGTCCCGGCGGTGCAGACGACGGACAGCCACGTTGCCGCCTGTTCCGGCGGGATGCCCGACAGTCTCCATATCGCCGCCAACTCCAGCACCCACAGGAAGTTGGTGTAGCCCTCGACGTACTCGCCGGGATTGAAGACCAGGCCGTGGCCTTCCAGCAGGTTACGGACGCAGCGGAAGCTAATGAAGGCGTCATCGCACAGGAACCATGCGACAGCGGCGAGCCATCCAAGCAGAACCAGCCATGGCAGGCAGAGTGAGATCAGGAATACGGGCGACCTTTGCAGTGCGGTCAACCGCCCCGTCATCGTGTTATCAATGCGATGTATCAAGGTGATATTCGCCCTGCCATACGCGCCCCGCAGCCGTGTACTGCCCGGTGCGGATGGCGGCGATGGCGTAGTCCGGCGCATCGCGCACCGCCATGCACTTGCCGTCAAAGGCGATGCCCTGGTCGTTGAAGTCGAAGTCCAGATTGTCGTAGCCATACGGCCAGCGCCACACGGATAAATCAAACCGGCGAGCAGATATGACGTGCAGGAAGAAGGGCGCCTCGGTGTCCGCCGCCTTACACTGCTCCTTGACGTAGTACAGGCGCTCCTGGTGCCGATACAGATCCCACTCCGACTGGATCAGTGCCTCCCCGGCCACCACCGCTGCATACTCCGCCGCGAGAACGACCGACGGATGGCGGCCATCCCATACGCGCCCCGCAGCCGTGTACTGCCCGGTACGAATACCGGCGATGGCGTAGTCCGGCGCATCGCGCACCGCCATGCACTTGCCGTCAAAGGCGATGCCCTGGTCGTTGAAGTCGAAGTCCAGATTGTCGTAGCCATCCGGCCAGAGCCACACGGATAAATCAAACCGGCGAGCAGGTATGACGTGCAGGAAGAAGGGCGCCTCGGTGTCCGCCGCCTTACACTGCTCCTTGACGTAGAGGAGACTGTCGTCGACAAGATACACGTCATAATTCGAGCGGATGACCGGTTGGCGATCCTTGATCAACTCCGCCAGGTAATCGCTCGCTGTCATTGACTGAGGCCGCATCGGGGCATCTGGGTTTTGGGGCAACACGGCGGCGGTTACGCATAACCCGGTTTGCGCAATCCTCCACCGCCGCGAGGGGCCGATGAACGCCTTGCCTTCCGACCCATTCCAGGACCACACGATCTCCTCGTCCGATGGACATTTCCTGGCGAACGCCTGCACTGTCCGGCCGTTCACGATAAGCCCGGCATCACCCGACCGGTAGTCGAAGTGAGGCTCCATTTTTTCCCAGAACCAGGCAGCGGCGTCAAAATCGCCCAGTGGCGCGGCGGACCAGACTCGAAACGATACCTCCTTCTTGTTCTTCGTGCGGGCACCTGTAATTAACGCGCTCTCATATATCAACGCATCGATCTTCTTATCGATAGGCTCTATGTTGGCGAAGTGCGTGATGCCGAACTTTTCGAACGGCGATTCAGCGTTTGCATGTTTGTTTTTGTATGTCCATCCTGTTTTCCGACCCGCGTCACGGTACCCGTGCAGATATTCGTACGAGTTGACCAGACCATCGAGATTCACCACCGGAAAGCGCGAGAAGTAGCCGATGACGCCGGCGTCCCACGACCCGACCACGCTGCCTTCGGGAAGGATGTGGTTCATCGCCTGCGCGCTTAAGTAGGAGAATAACTTCCAGCTGTTCGGGTTGGCGTGGTCTACGTACCGGAATGGATGAGTGAAGTCTGTCTTGATGAACAGGATGGCTATGCCGACGCCGATGATCCCCCGGCTCAGGAGCACGGCGACGCGCCACGATTTTGGAGTGACAAGGCGAAGCACCAGACGGACCGCCACGTAACATCCGACAGGCACGAACAGCGCCAGCGTCAGATAGGCCGGGACGAAATACCAACTGGAACTCGCGAAGGCAGGATGTACGACGAGCACGGTCTGCGCGAACTTGGCCAGATGGCCCGTCGCCACGCCGAACACGCCCACCAGAAAAACCAACAGCAGCCAGTCGTCCCGCCTGCGGGAATGGCGGACACGCCACCAGAGCAGCGGGAGGAAGGCGCAGGACGCCAGCATAACCGCCAGCGCGCCGCCGCTGAACACCGGGATTTCCATGATGTTCAGGAGGTTCCGCGGCAGGCTGTAGCCGCCTTCACGGTCCCACCAGACTTGCGACCAGAGGTGTTTGGTCACGCCGCTTACCGGCAGGATGCCGCCGAAGACGAGCCAGTTGTAGGCGAAATAGACCAGGATACCGGCGAGGGCGCCGAGCAATGGAGTGACGGCATCGGCCGCCACTATGGAACGGACTTGCTTTCTCCGGGATGCGCCGGGCGCCCGCTCCCGCCAGGACCATTCGATAACGTACAGCGCGCCGGTGGCCGCCAAGGATATGGCAATGTACTCCAGACGCACCCACGGCAGGGCGAAGACGACCGTGGCCAGCGCCCAGCGCCAGCGTGCCGGATTGCGCGCGTACAGGCACAGGGCCAGGAACAGCAAGCCCAGCATGAACAGCCCCGCAGATGCCTCCATCCCCGCCCAGACGCCGTGACTTTGATATAGCGCCGGCAGCGCGGCGAACAGCAGCACCCACGGCAGGCGCGCCAGGCGGACCGCCATGGCAATGGCGGCGACCCCGCCGGCGACCAGCATGATCTCGAAAGCCTTGATGGCGAACAGCGCCGCTTCCTTGTCGAACACCCAGTAGAACGGCGTGACAAGCAGCATCCAGACGGGGTGATAGCCGTTGGTTCGGCTGATGCCGCCGTCGAAGGTGGAGAACTTCCCCTCGGCCAGGTTCCTGGCGATCTGGAAGTAGTAGAAAGAGTCGTCGACATTCACGTCGCTAAGCAGGTTGACGTGGTCGAAGCGGGCGAGCAGGTAACAGGCGAACCCGGCACCGTAGGCCAGGATGCCGCCGATGAACAGGACGAACAGCGCGTTGCGTAGCCTGGCGGGCATGGTCAAATCCAGGCGGCGGGCGGCAAACGCACGCGACCGCTTGCCGGCCAGCAGGCGCATGATGGTGCGCCCGATATCCGGGGTGGTGCCGAGCATCAGTGCTATTTTTCCCTATCTACCCTGCGCATGCAGACGCGCGACCATGGCATACAGCAGAAGCTCGGATTCGGTGTAGGAGAATTTGGCAAATTCTATCAGAGGTTCGTCAACCGCGTTATCGCGGACTCGTTGGATATGGAACCCATCGGCGTCGTAGACGTCTCTGTCGCACAATTCCCTGATAATCTCGTTCATTGACAGATTGGAAAATGCGCTGGCGAAATCCTGATTAGAGAGAGCTTGTAGGTGTTGTGGAAGTTCCGCATACAAAATGTCGGTTCGACAATGGAAGCGGCTGCCGAATAACCATCTGCCGCCGCCAATCAATGCCGCGATTAAGAGGCCAATACTCAAGAGAAAACCGCGCCGTTGCATGTTATTGTCTCCTGCTCAGGTAGTCAGCCAAACGCAGAGACATGGCTACGATGGTAAGCGTCGGGTTGGCCGCCGCCGCCGACGGGAACAGCGAAGACCCCGCAACATACAGATTCTCCATTCCATGTACGCGGCCCTGGGCGTCGGTGACCGAATTGCCCGGATCGTCGCCCATTCGTGTCGATCCCATCATGTGTCCCCCTCCTGCGATGTTGAATTTCTCAGGCCGAATGCCCATTCGGCCAAGTCCGGAACGCACCAGCTCCGCGTTGAGATGGTCGCAGGCAGCGCGTATCTCGCGGAGATTGAACTTCAACCCGACATGGGCGACGGGTTGGTTCAGGAAGTCCCGACGATTATTGGACAGCGTGATTCGGTTTTGCCCAAGCGACGCCATTTCAGCCCGAACATGTGTACGTCCAGCAATAGTACGCCTGCTGCGGCCGAGAATATTGTGCGTGGCGCTTTCAGTATGGCGTACCTGGAAAGTCGCGGACGCCAAAGAATGTTCGTTGCAGAACTCGGACGACAATGCAATGGCGTGAACGATCCATGACGTGTGTTTATCCTTCACCTGTTGGAATTTCAGTTCATCCAGCACCAAGTCAGCGTATTGATACAGATGCGGATGCTCGCAAAAGTACCGCCCAACAGGGAGTTTATTGTGCCTGGGCAGGGAAAGTTGCAGCAAGCGGGCATTTTGGACCCCGCCGGCCGCGAGCGCAATTTCATTTCCGAACGCCTCTGCCGGAACCGGTCGGCTCCCGGATGATTCCAGCATGGCAACACTTGAGGCAGCGTCCCCCCTGATGTTGATTCTCGTTACCGAATGATTGAACAATATGTCGACATTCGCGTTGCTGCTTACCCATTCGTCGAACGCAACGTTAAAGCGCGTCGGAGGACTGAAATAGTATGGCCTGTAGACGACATTGGCATTGTCTGGGAAGGGTGTTTCCGGATTTCTGTGGACTGCCTCCGGCACATCCAGGATGTCGGCGGCTTGCGGATAATACGCATAGAGATCGTCATAGGGAAAAGGCCATTCGTCATTCAGGAAGGCGCGTTTTTCCAGAACCTGACACCAGCCACTCCAAACGATGGAGGTGCCGCCGAAGACCCGCTGATTGTGAAAAGCGTAACTGGTTGCGGGCAAATCTCCAGTCGCATCCACCAGGGATAATTCTCGTGCATTGTCGCTGCCGGTTTCCGAGCGCCCGCCGCTTTCCAGAATCAGAACGCTATTGCCGGTGCGCTCTTCGTATTTGTGCGCCAGAGTCAATCCGGCCGGACCTGAGCCTATGACGATCAGGTCATAGGAGGGCCGCAGGTCGCGCAATCCAATTTCCATCTACAATTCTCCCGGTAATCCCGTGTCCTTCACAGCACCAGCCTTCTCGAGAGCGCGGAGGCGAAGCTGCGCCCGGTTTCGGCCGCCTCGGCGCGGATCTCCTTGAAGTTTTCGATGCGGGGGTAGCCCTCGCGCACCCGTTCCGGTGCGCACCGGGCGTCTTTGGCGAGATAGACCCGCCCGCCGTGCCGGTGGGTGATTTCATCGAGATCGTCGAGCAGCGCCAGTACGCCTTTGCGCATCGGAAAGTCGAGCGCCAGAGTGTAGCCCTCCATGGGGAAGGACAACAGCGCATCGCTACTGGGGCCGAACAGCTTGAGCACCGCGAGGAACGAGCCCTGCCCGGCCGCGGCTCCCCGTTCGAGCAAGGCCGCGATACCGGTCGGGCTTTCGTCCCTGGGCAGCACGCACTGGTACTGGACGAAGCCTCGCCGCCCGTAGAGACGGTTCCAGGCCTCGATTCGGTCCAAAGGAAAGAAGAAGGGATCGAAGTGGACCGGCCGTGCCCCGGCTCTCGTCCGCCCCCGCCGGTAGTAGAGGGCGTTGAAGGGTCTGATCGCGTAGGGGTTGAGCAGCATGGAGGGCGCATCGGCCGGAATGGCCAACCTGCCCGCCGACGCCGGGCGCAGGGGGGTGCGCGCGAGCCGGGGCGGCAGCGCCCCAGGCTCCATGAAGGCGCCGCGCGTCATCAGACCGCGACCCAATTTCGCGCCCCGCGCCAGACAATCGACCCAGGCCACGCTGTAGGGCCAATCCGCGGACGCCTCCAACAAGGCCATCGTCTCGTCGAGATCGGTCCCGGCCAGCGTCTGCGCCATGACGAAGGCCGTCGCAATCGGTTTGAGCCGGAAGCTGGCGGACAGGATGACGCCGGTCAGGCCCATTCCGCCGAGGGTCGCGCGAAACAGGTCGGCGTGTTCCGTACGGCTGCAGGTGCGCACCTGACTGTCCGCGGTGGCCAGTACCAACGATTCGACGTGCGCGCCGAAGGTGCCCTCGCGGTGATGGTTCTTGCCGTGCACATCCGCGGCGATCATGCCGCCGACCGTGACGAACCTGGTTCCGGGCACAACCGGCGGAAACCAGCCGCGCGGCGCGAAGGTGTCCAGGATATCGGCCAGGAGCACGCCGGCCTCGCAGGTCAGGAGCCCCGTCTTCGCATCGAACGCCCGCATCCGGTCCATCGCCAGCATGGAGAGCGTGAGCTCCGGATTGAGCGCGGCATCGCCGTAGGAGCGGCCGTTGCCGCGGGCGATCAGAGTGTCGCCGCGAGCGAGCAGTCCGGGCAGCGCCTCGCGCTCACGCAGGCGCTCCACCCGGCAATCGAGCACCGGATGTCGGCCCCAGCCGGAGAGCTTCATGTGGCCCATTGCCGGAACACCAAGCGCCGGTCGAGCTGGTATTTGGCGGTGTATCCGATGGCGAGACCGAAAACGGCGCCGGCGTAGCGCAGCCAGGGCGCATCGCCCAGCGCCACGAACCCGAACTCGGTCCCCCAGAAGACCAGGGTCGTCAGGACGCCCGTCAACGAGTACAGGGAGAATCTGGCCGCGTGACCGGCCGGCGAGGCGGGCCGGTCATGGAATATCCAGCGCCGGTCGAGGATGTATTTGGCGACAAGCCCCACGAGCGTGCCCGCGGCCATCGCCACGGATAGCTCGTGAGGGCCGGTGTACAGGGTGGCGCTGGCATATTGAGCCGCGACATTGACCGCGGTGGCGAACGCGGCGAACGCGGCGTAGCGCAGCACGATAGCCCGGGGCATGCCCATACGGGCCGTCATATCGCCGCGGCGAACGCGGCGAGGATCCCCACACCGGTCAGCCAGCTCGTGCGGTCCTTGAGCGTGAACTCTACCGGGTCATGGTCCACGGCCCCGCGGTTGGCGAGCAGCGTCATGCGCCCCAGCCAGTAGATCAGCAGCGGGCAGATCAGCCACAGGAACTCCGGATGGTCGTAACGCAGGCTCACTTCCGGGCTCTGGATGTACAGGGTGAAGACGATCGCCGAGGCAACGCCGCTGGCCGCGCCGAGCGCCGCTGCAACCGGGAGATCCGCGGCGCGCCAAGCGCGTCCGTGGGCCCGGTCGGACCCGCGCAACGCACGCAGCTCGATCTGGCGCTTGACGATGGCCAGAGAGAGAAACGCGAACATGAAGAAGGACAGAAACCAGGGCGACAGCGCGATCGAGACCGCCAAACCTCCGGCGACCAGGCGCATCATGTAGAGCGCGGCGAGCGCGATGACGTCGACGAAGAGCTTTCGCTTCAGCGACAACGAGTAGGCCAGGGTCCCGAGCAGATAGACCAGCACGCATATCCCCCCAAGGGGGGGGGAAAGATGGAAGGCTATGGCAAGCCCGCCCGCCACCAGCGCCGCGCCGAGGCCCATCATCGGCAGCAGCGGTACCTTTCCCGCCGCCAGGGGACGATGGCGCTTGCTCGGGTGGCGACGGTCCTCGGGAAGATCGAGAAGGTCGTTCAGCAGGTAAGTGCCCGACGCGCAGGCCGACAGGGCTACAAATATCCCGGCCGCAACCAGATACGGCCCGGCTCCGGTCTCGTGCGCAGCGATGAGGGGAACGAACACGAGTGCGTTCTTGACCCACTGGTGTGGACGCAAGGCTCTCAGAGCATCACGCGGGCCGCCGCCGAGGCCGGGAAGCAATCGGGCGCCTTCATCCCGTGTCCGCACTTCCCGCGCGAGGCGCGCCGGGAGGTTGACGCCAATAATGCACCGTGCATGTCGCCACACGGCGAGGTCGCGCCGTTCATTGCCGACATAGTCGAATCCACCCTCGCCGAAGCGCTCGACCAGGGCGGCGGCCTTGGCCTCGCCGGACAGATTGGTGCGCCCGTCGGAGGCGAACCAGCCGGCCGCGCCCACCCCCTCGGCAAGCGGCGCAACGACCCGCTCGTCGGCCGCCGAGGCCAGCCAGACTTCGCGCCCCGCGACCTTGGCGGCGGCGATCTCGTCGAGCACCGCCGGGTTCAGCACCAGCGACGACGGCGGCAGCGGCACTGCCGCCGCGATCCTGCGCTTCAGCGCCGCGCGCCCCTTGACGAGCCAGATTGGAAGGGCGAAGAGCGTAAGCGGCGAGGCCGCGAGCAGCCGGGCGGCGCCCTCGACCAGCAGATCGCCTGCGACCAGTGTGCCATCGACATCGACGACCAGGGGCGGCACGCATGAATTCATCGAACGGCTCCCGTGACCGGCGTGAGCCCTGTCAACCGGCGATCACCAGAACCGGCAATGGCAGGCGTCCCGGAGCACCGATCGGGGTCAGGACCATTTTCCTGTTCGTACCACACACCGATGTCACCTTCGAGCTTCTTGCAAAATTGCCGGCCCGACCGGTTTTTTTGCCTTGTCGAGGCTGATTTTGTTGTCGAGGGCCTGGGTTTCGGGGCCACCTCGTGGTATGTTGTGTTTCCACAACAACAAGATACCGAGGAGGTGACCCCGATGACCCTTGGCTCGACCCTATCCGATCTCTGGCGCCGATTTCAAGGGGACCTTTTCCCTGCGTTGGCCGAGGCGGTCGGTCCTCTCCTCGAGACGCACAAGCGTTTCGTGACAGCTCTCGATCTCGTCAAGGTGGAGGGCTTCGTCGATGGGTTGTGGACCGGTCCGGGTCGGCCCCGGGAGGATCGCCAGGCGCTGGCCCATGGCTTCATCGCCAAGGCGGTGTGGGGTCTGCCGACGCCCCGCCACCTGATCGACAGGCTTAAGGTGGACCCGACGTTGCGCCGGCTGTGCGGCTGGTCGCGTGTCGCGGAGATCCCGAGTGAAGCGACGTTTTCGCGGGCGTTTGCCGAATGGTCGCAGTCCCGTCTTCCGGAGAGGATGCACGCGGCTCTGGTTGCAGAGACACTGGGCGACGCGCTCATCGGCCACGTGTCGAGGGACTCGACGGCCATCGAGGCCCGGGAGACGCCGGCCCCGAAGCCGAAGGCCAGGACGCCGAACCGCAAGCGCGGCCGGCCCCGCAAGGGCGCGGAGAGGACGAAGGAGCCTGGGCGTCTCGAACGGCAAGCGAACGGGATGGATCTCGATGAGAGGCTCGACGCGCCGCCGAAGGTCTGCGATCACGGGGCAAAGAAGAATGCCAAGGGGGTCATGGAGGCCTGGCGCGGTGACAAGCTGCATATCGACACAGCAGACTGCGGGGTGCCGCTGAGGACCGTCCTCACCTCGGCATCCGTCCATGACAGCCAGGTCGCGATCCCGCTGGCGATGATGACCGCCGCGCGTGTGACCAATCTCTACGATCTCATGGACGCGGCCTATGATGCCAGGGAGATCTACCAGATGAGCGAACGGCTTGGCCATGTGCCGATCATCGATGTCAATCCGCGCCGGGACAAGGACCTCAAGGAGGAGCGGGACCGGGAGGCCCGGGCCCGGCGTGCAATAGGCCATGTCGATCCCGAGACCGTGCGGGTCCGGATCCGGTCCGGTGTCGAGAGGACCAACGCCCGCCTCAAGGATGAGTGTGGCGGGCGCCATGTCCGCGTCCGTGGATATTCCAAGGTCGCCTGCCATCTCATGTTCGGCATCCTGGCCCTGGTGGCTGACCCGTTGATACGTCTCGCCGTCCCATAGCGCGGCTCCGACAACGCATACCGACCCTTCGCGGCCCTCTCGAAGAGAGGGACCCGGAGAGGCGTGTCCCGATGTCCGCAAAGGTCCCTGTTTGTTCTCATCATCTCTGATGAGACACCGAGAATCCATGGATTCCGACCTCCAGATGCAGAGGTGACCGGGATCAACCGACTGATCCCGGCTCACCGGACCCTGGGGGCAGGAATTTTGCAAGAGGTTCCACAAACTGCCAATTTGGGGCAACACGCACCGCCGATCAGGCAACCGTGTATGTCCTGACGAAATCATCCCTGACGATCACGCCGAGGCCGGGACGGCTGTCGATCATGACCATTCCGTCTTCAAGCTGCGGCCCATCTTCGACCAATTCGAACAACATCGGATTGGCGCCAAGCGAATACTCCACGATATGCGCTGCCGACGACGCAACACAAAGATGAAGCCCGGCCGCGAACATGATCGCGCCGCCCCAGAGATGTGGCGCCAGGCGAATCTGATAAGCGCTGGCAAGAGCGGCAATCCGCATCGCCTCGGTAATACCGCCGCAGATCGCCAGGTCAGGTTGAAAGATGTCCGCCGCGCGCAACTCCGCAAGATCACGGAAGGCAAAACGGGTCGACTCGCTCTCGCCAGTCGCGATCGGGATATCCGTTGTTGCGCGCACTTCGGCAAGCCCGCGCTTGTCATCGGCCGTTACCGGTTCCTCAAACCAGGCAATATCGCAATCCTCGACCATGCGGCAGAACCGTTTGGCTTCCGCGACCCCATAGGTGCCGTGCGCGTCGCACATGATATCGATCTCGTCTCCCAGCGCGGCGCGGGCGGCGCGAACGCGGGCCGCTGAATGCCTGACCTCGCCATCGGCAACGCCGACCCGCATCTTCACAGCCCGAAATCCGCCTCGATCTATATAGGACTGCAGCTGCGCTCCTATGTCGTCAACCCCGGCCCAGCCCCCGGACGCATAGGCCAGCATCCGATCATGGCGTTTACCACCAAGCAGTTGCCAGACTGGACATCCCAGCGATTGTCCAAGCAGATCCCATAGCGCGATATCGATGCCGCTGATCGCTGACACCGTGATGCCTCGGCGTCCAAGGATCGGAAAGACATGGCCGCGATCGAGAGCGTAATGGGCACGGACACCGCTGTACAGGGTTTCCCAATGACGGGTTATGTCGCGGAAGTCCTGCCCGACCAGCATCGGCCCGAGTTCGTTATTGATCATGCCGGCAAGCGCCCGGTTGTCGCCGGCACTGGCCACGGTTGCCTTGGCCTCGCCATGACCGACCAGCCCATTGGCAGTCCCGATCCGAACCAGGGTCATGTCGAAGGAAGACACCAGACCGAAATCCGATCGGTGACGCTGCGCCTCTGGGATCGGAACATGCAGCCACCAGGCCTGCACGGAGGTGATTTTCATGATTGGGCTCCAGGCCAGGCCGGATCGGCATCAAACTGGCAGCGCTGCCGCCATCGTGGCAGACCAGATGGGTGATCGTTATGATTCGGCTTGACCGCTAAAGTGGTGACCCCGGCAGGACTCGAACCTGCAACCATCAGCTTAGAAGGCTGGTGCTCTATCCGATTGAGCTACGGGGCCGTGTGGAACAGGACTCCCGGACGGCAGCGGACCAATCGTCAATGGGTCCAGGCCCCGACTCTCGAATAGGCAAAATTGTCGGAATAAGCCTTTGGAACCGGCTTCGAGCGCCGCGGCTCGATAACGGAATAGATCAGTCGGTGTTTCTCGGCATAGGCAATTGCCTCGTCCTTCGACTCGAAAGAAAGCCGTACCTGTCCTTTGGTATCTCCGGCCGATGTCCATCCCATGAGCGGTTCCGGCCGCTTGGCCGTATGGGGCATATGTTCAAGAATCCAGTGCCGGGTCTTCGCCTTGCCGGACTGCATCGCCGTCTTGGCCGGCTGATAAATCCTGACCGTCATTGCCATTCCTTCAGACCAGACATCGAGTGGTCGGGGTGGACGGATTCGAACCGCCGACCCTCTGCTCCCAAAGCAGATGCGCTACCAGGCTGCGCTACACCCCGAAGCCGTCAATCTGGCCGTTTCATAGGCTTAATGCTCCGCCCGCGCAAGGGGACCGTGTAAATGAGCGGAGGACCATATGGAAACAGGGTCTACTATCGCGGATGCGCCGACAAGCGCGCATGGCCTCGCCATGCTCTCATATCCCACCGCCAGCAGGACATGCAAGGCCCCTTCGCCACGCTGTCGCAGAGCGGCCTGGGGAGTCCTCGCGCCGACTTCGCTCCGTCAAACCCGAATTTCCGAGATGCTCTACAACCGCTATTCGGCCGCCCGCAGAACCTCTTCCTGAGACTTCGGTTGAAGCTCGCGTGCCTTCGCCTCGATCGCCGGCAGCAGGTCACGAATAAGATCCGGATCAAGATCACGCGCGACATCGGGATAACCCGCGGCCTCGATCATCGGACCGAGTTTGCCGGCCTTGAGGACATCAAGCGTCCATTCCAGCGTGTCGGGCACCGTTGTCTTGTCCCAGTAATACCGGAGATTCTTGTTGCGCGGCCCGTAGTGATAATGCGGCTGAACCCGGAAACAGTCGAACGCGATCAGCTCTGTCTCCTCCGAGTAGTCGTGAGTCGGACTGCCACAGAGATCGGAAAGCACGTGGATCGCCAGACCGCCATCATCGCCGAGAGTCCGCATTTCAAGACCGAAGCGGATGTTGCCGGCCTCGAAAACATGATCCCCGCGATTATGTTTCACGAGCTGGATGCTGTTGCGGAACCGTTCGAAAGCCGCAGCTTCGACATCGGCCACGACAGCGCGCACCTGCGTCATGTCGAGAAACCCGGCGACAGCCTCGAAACCACCGGCCGTCAGCATCTCGGGTAGGCGCTCGCGAATCTGTTTCGCCGACCAGCGGATCGGATTGCCATCCGTAATCGGATCGATCTGACAGATTCTGGCTTTCCCGTCCGGCGCATAGGTGAAGGTTCGCTCGACATGAAAACAATTGAACTGCAGCAAATTAGTCTCGCGGCCGTCAACATCGCCGCGAACCTGGATGATCACGCCCTGGTCTGCATGGTGCTGAATATTGGCGTCCCATTGTTCGTGCCAGACGGCAAAGAACACCGCCCCGGCATCAATCCTCTTGTAATCCGAACGCATGATGACCTCTCTCAGTCATGGAAATCGGTTCTTCAGATTCACAGTGTCTCCCAGTATAGCAGACGCACGGTTTCCGGATCAATCCGTTACTGCCCGACTTTCCATGTTCCGGGCACCGGGCAAGGCGGTTACAATTGCCCCGTCACGCTACCTGAAAACGAGGACGGAAATCATGATCTATGAGCTTCGCATCTATCGCTGCGTACCCGGACGCCTGCCGGCCCTGCTCAACCGCTTCGATACAATCACACTTAAGCTCTGGGAACGGCACGGAATCCGCCAAGCCGGGTTCTGGACCACTGCAATCGGCGACTCCAATCAGGATCTCTTCTACCTGCTCGCCTGGAACTCTCTGGCCGAACGGGAACAGAAATGGAATGCCTTCGCCAGCGACCCGGAATGGATCGAAAAGCGCGCGGAAACCGAAAAAGATGGCGCGATCGTCGCCAATGTCAGCAACCAGATGCTGACACCGACCAGTTTCTCTTCGGTGCGCTGAGACGAAAGTCGGGCCGGCCCCCGGTCTCCCGCCGGCCCGGTGCCGCACGCCTACTCGCCGATGAACCGGAAACGGTAGCCATCACCCCATTCCGTAACGACATGGCCCATTGTCGGCGAGGAAAAATGCGCCGGACAGAGCAGCGTGCCGGTATCGGCAACCCGTTCCAGCATCGCGGTACGCGTCCTGGCCGACTGAACCGGATCCTCGCAGGCCCGGCAGGACCAGTCTGGACGGACCAGTTGCAACGGATGGTGGATCACATCACCGCTCATCAGCGCCCGGTCGGCGCCGGACGCGAGATTGAGCATCACATGCCCCGGCGTATGACCCGGCGACGATTCGATCCACATCCCGTCATCGATCTGGTGATCGTCCTCGACGATCACCGCCTGGCCAGCCTCGACGACTGGCAGCACGCTGTCCTCGAAGATCAGCGGAACCGGAACCGCCTCACCGGTACTGTAGCGGTTGTGCCAGAGGTCGTACTCCTTGCGCGAGAACACGTATTTCGCGTTCGGGAAGGTCGGCACCCAGCGCCCGTCCACCAACCGTGTGTTCCAACCGACATGGTCGACATGCAGATGCGTGCATAGCACGAAATCCACCTCTTCAGGTTGCACGCCGACAGCCGCCAGTTCAGCGAGATAAGGGCCGTCCTGCATATCCCACGCCGGGCGAGCCGGTCGCGGCTTGTGATTGCCGACACAGGTATCGACAAGGATCGTGTGGTGTGGCGTCCGGATCACATAAGACTGGATGCACAGGACAACCTTCATCGAATCAGGGTCGATAAAGCGTGGCATCAGCCAGCTCCGGTGCTTTTCGATGACGTCCATCACGGAGTCGGGAAAAAATGTCTGCACCCCGAAGATCGGCACCTCGCTTTCGACAACACGTCTGATTTCGAGTTCACCCAATCTGTACATGGCGCGTCCTTTCTTGCGCTGCCGGATCGATGTGTTCACACCGGGACATCCTGCCGGCTATCCTTGGCTGGCGCAACGGGAGTGCCGGGACAACACACGGTGATCCCATGCTAAATTTGAACGCCGGTCAAGCGGCGCTTTGACAACATACAACGAAGTCATTTTCACAATTTTGTCCGTAAACGAGGTTAAATTGCCACCCGGCGAAAACGGCTTTTCTAGAATTCATGTCGCCAAACTCTTGTCATGGATTCACTGTTTGCAGCCTGGAATCACAGTGCGGAACAACAGCCTGCCCGCGCCGTCGTTCAATGCGCGAACAAGACCGGAAGATGAGCGTCCTGCAGAATGTCACGCGTCGCACCGCCGAAGATCACCTGGGTGAACCGGCTCTGGGTGTAAGCACCCTTCAACAAGAGGTCGGCGCCGACACGATGCGCTTCCGACAGAATCCGCCCGCCAAACTCGCCTGCTCCCTTGTGGACTGCATGGAGATGAACCGGAACATCATGGGCTTCGAGATAGCCCACGAGTTGCCGTCCGTCGGGGCCTTCGACATACCAGTCCTCGATATCGATGACATGAACCTCGCGGGCGCGGCGTAACATGTCGACAGTATGGCCGACCAACCGGGCCGTTTCCGTGCTCCGGTTCCAGGCGATTGCAACGCAATCGCCAACGCTGCGCGGCCAGGAGACTGGTAACAACAGCATGGGCCGGCCGCTTTCAAAAAGCAGTTGTTCGATAGCGATCGCCACATGCTCGGACAGGGCACCGCGGCTGACCGCGACCACATCATAGACCCGTGCGACCCGGCCAAGATCCCGCCAGGTCAGCAACGGCCCGTCGTCGACCCCGATCGTGCCGGCAAGCGATGACAGGGTCTCCGCCGCAAGTGCCGACTTGACGTCGGCCCAGGCTCGTTCGAGTTCGCTTTCCATCATCCCCTCCTGACTGACGAAGCCCGTGAGCCCCCAACTCATCGGATCGACAGCATGTTCGTCGGACCGAGGTTGATAGAGTTTGACGGTAATGGACGAGCCGAAACGCCCGGCAAATGACAACACGGTTCGAAACGGGAGCAACATCACGCTCCCCGGCAGCGCCGGCAGCAGAATTCGTTTCATTGCTGCTCCCCCGTTACCCTGGCTGGCGTTGTCACAATGATATGCGCTGGCGGAGCGCGCCCATCCTTGTCCACACCAAAATAAACTGTTGTATGGGGAAACGGTATTTCAATCCCGAGTTCATCAAAGCGCTTCTTCGCCAGACGCAGAAACTCGCGCCGTATGCTCCATTGCATCACCGGCCGGGTTCTGATTCGGGCACGGATGACGACGGCGCTATCGGCAAGCTCGTTCACGCCGAGAATTTCGATATCGTCGAGAATATGGGGACCAAAGGCTTCGTCCGCACGGAGCTCGGTAAAGATCTCCCCGAGAACCCGGCAGACCGCATCCGTGTCCTCACGATAGCCAACCCCGATATCAAGGAGAGCAAAGGAATAATCCTTCGTCAGGTTCTCGACTGTCGTCACGTTGCCAAAGGGAACCGTATGAACGGTTCCGGCAAGGTCGCGCAGTCGGATCGTACGAATCGACAGATCCTCCACGACCCCGGTATGGCCGCCGACCGTAACGACATCGCCGACAGCGATGGTATCCTCGATCAGGATGAACAGGCCGGTGATGATGTCGCGCACCAGCGCCTGTGAACCGAAGCCGACGGCCAGACCCAGCACGCCAGCACCGGCCAGCAACGGCGCCGTGTCCACTCCGATTTCAGACAGGATGATCAATCCGCCGACAATCACCAGGGTCAACAGGATGGCGCGACGCATAAGCGGCAGCAATGTCTTGGCACGGCTGCCCGGATCCTCGGCCCTGCCCTCGGCCAGAACACGAGCAATCGCACTCGCGGAAAGTTCCCAGGCGAGAATGCACAGCACCAGAACCAGGGCGATTGTTCCGGCGCTCTTCAGGATCGCAATCCACAGACCCGACGACAGAATGCCGAGCACGCCGATGTTCCAACCGCCGAGCGCGATCATCAATGCGACAATCGCGATGATTGCATCGAAGATGCGCTTGACGAACGGCCGATAGAGCGTGCTGCGGGCGCGAAGGCCGGGAAATCGGGCATCAAGGTCCGGATCAAGCGCAAAGATCCGATCAAAGATCCGATCGGCGAAATAGGACGCCAGCAGCCCTGCGGCGACCGCGATGGCTGTAATCGCAGTGCCGCGAAGCAGGTAGAGAAAACCGTCCTCAGCTCCTGACACGAAGACGCCACAGACAAGAACGATATAGACAATCGCGAGGACATGCCAGATATCGGCCAGGCGCCGTCTGAGCACCCGGCCGCCGGTGCCACGAATCACCGCGGCAAATTGCCGTTTCGACTGCATGACCAACATCAGCAGCATACCGGTGAAGACCAGTGCGAAGAGGACACGTATCACATAGATGGCATCGGCATTGGCACCAAGCGGAGCGGCCATATGTGTCAATGCGAAACCACCGACGGCGACGGTTGCCAGACGCACAAACCAGACATGCAAATAGGCCGCCGTGGCCGCTACGATCGGAAGCGGACGTACAGCGTCGACCCGCGGGACAAACACCAGCCGCCCAAACGCCCTGACGGCGGAGAGCAAGGCAATCGTCAGGACAATGGTTTCCGCGACCCCATAGGGTTCGGATCCCAGATCCATGATCGCAAGCAACACGTAGCCAGCCGCGAGCACGGCAGCAACTTTCGCGACCTCGAGGATCAGGCGGGCAATCCCTGTCAGCACCCGGCCGCCAAGATTCTCCGACAAATCACGATTGAGCCGCTCGGTGAGGTTGCCGAGCGACAGACCGACGCCCCAGCGAATCAGCACCGTCACCAGCAACGGGAACAACAGGCCGTCGATCAGGATCATTATCCAGAATGCCCGGCGCTCGGAATTGCTGACCTGGCGGTGGAACCAGGCCGGCAGATCGTCGACCGCAACGAGGGCCGCACCAACGCGCCCCAGAAAGCCGCGCAGCCGTTCGGAGTGATGTCCGGCAATCGCTGCAAGATCGGTGTTCAGTCCGGTCTGTCCGTCGGCCAGATCCACTGCTCCGGTGGAATCCGACGGCGCCCGCGCCGAATTCGCAGCGACCTGGCTGCGTAAATCATCAAGAAACCGCGCCCGTTGTTCGTCATCCTCAAGAACCGTCAGCAGAGCCTCGAGCGATCGGGCATCCGACGCAGCAGCGGCGTTCGGGGTTGCCGTCGCAGCGACACCAGTCTGAACCACGGCCAATGAGAAGACAGCGGCAAACCACAACTTCCGCCAGCGGACCCAGGGATTCGCGGCCTTGATCATGCGGTCATTCCGGCACGATGATCGGTTCGAGGACCGGACGACCGAGCACCAGATCAGCACCCTTCTCCCCTATCATCATCGCGGCGGCGTTGAGATTCGCCGACAGCATCGTTGGCATGATCGAGGCATCAATTACCCGAAGCCCGTCAAGGCCATGAACGCAGAGACGATCATCGACCACCGCCGTCGGGTCCGTCTGAGGCCCCATCCGGCAAGTCCCGTTGACATGATAGGTCGTGCTGCCCCAGTGACGGGCCGCCTCAAGGAACTCGGCATCAGTCCGGATCTCGGCCCCGGGATATTCTTCGGAGTGAAAATAGGGTTTCATTGCTTCGGTGTGGATCAGTTGACGCGCGAGTTTCATGGCGCCGACGGTTACCCGGCGATCCGTCTCCTCGGCCAGATAATTGGGCTGGATCAGCGGTTTTTCGAAAGGGTCGGCGCTCCGGGCGCGCACATGGCCCTTGCTTTCGGGCCGGTGCTGCCAGGCCGCGATGGTGAAGCCGGGATGATCGGCAAGATCTCCGTGCCGTCCAAGCTTGTAGCTGGCCGGTGTAAAGATGAACTGGACATCATTACTCCTGGTCGCCGGATCGGTATGCCAGAAGCCATAGACCAACGATGGATTCAGATTGACGATGCTCTTGGCGCCAACGAAATACTTGATGATCTCGCCAGCGAGTCTCAACCCCCGCGCGCGCTCGTTGATGGTCTCGATATTCTGGACCCGGCCGCTGAAACGCGGCGCGTAATGGTCGCGAAGGTTTTCGCCGACTCCGGGCAGGTCATGCAGGATGTCTATACCGAGGTCACGAAGCAGCGGACCGGAACCGATCCCGGAAAGTTGCAGAAGTTGCGGCGAATTGATCGCGCCGCCGGACAGGATGACCTCGCGGCCGGCCCGGACTTCGACCTCGCGGCCGCTCGGCCCGGCCCTGACGTAACGAACGCCGACCGCGCGCCGGCCCTCGAGAATGATTTTCGCCACATGAGCACCGGTGCGGACGGTCAGGTTGCGACGCGACCGCGCCGGCTTCAGAAACGCCCGGGCCGTGCTCACCCGGCGGCGGCGATAGGTCGTTCTCTGGACATAGGAAATTCCTTCCTGCCGCACGCCATTATAGTCGGGATTGCGGGGAATACCGAGTTCCGCGGCCCCATCCATGAAGATCTCGCACAACGGATGGGAGTAATCGAGATCGGTAACCTGCAGGTTGCCATCGCGCCCACGGAACGTGTTGTCGCCGGTGCCGATCCGTTGTTCGCAGCGACGAAAATACGGCAGGACATCCGCGTACCCCCAGCCCCTGTTGCCGTTCTGCGCCCAGCTGTCGTAGTCCAGCCTTTGACCGCGATTATAGATGTGGCCGTTGATCGAACTTGATCCGCCGAGCGTCTTGCCGCGCGGCACATCAATGACACGCCCTGCGGTCCAGTGGGTCGGTTCAGCCTCATACTGCCAGTTGATGTGAGGGTTGGCGAGCGTCTTGGTGAAACCCGCCGGTATATGGATATACGGGTTGCGGTCCGGCGGTCCGGCTTCAAGGACGCAGACCGTGTGTTGTCCATCCTCGGTCAAACGGTTCGCCAGAATGCATCCGGCCGATCCGGCCCCGATAATCACATAATCAAACGTTTCAGCCACCCTGTCCTCCCACCTCCAGCCGGCAAGCAGCTATAGCTCCGGCCTGTCACCCGGCCACCCGATGACGTTACCGCCCTGCCGGCACGCCGTTCAGTAATCCGGCAGCGGATTCCTGATCGTCACGATACCTCATTCTGGCAGCATCACCGGTTCCGGCGGCGCGCGATCGAGAATCAGGTCTGCACCTTTTTCGCCGATCATCATCGCGCCGGCGTTGAGATTGGCCGACAACATGGTCGGCATTATCGATGCGTCGATGACCCGCAGCCCATCGAGACCATGGACCTTGAGGGTATCGTCGACAACAGCCGTTGGATCGCTCCGCGGTCCCATCCGGCATGTTCCCATCACATGGAAGGTCGTGGTGGCGCGCTCACGCGCAACATCAAGCAGTTCGTCGTCGGTCCGGACAACGTCACCTGGATATTGTTCATGATCGAAATACGGCGCCAATGGTTCGGTCCGCATCAGGCGCCGAGCGAGCTTCATGCCTGCCAACAGAACCCGCCGGTCAAATTCCTCGGCCAAGTAATTCGGTTGAATCAACGGCTTGTCGAACGGGTCGGCGGACCGCGCCTTCACATAACCCGCGCTCTCAGGCCGCTGTTGCCAGGCAGCGATCGTGAATCCTGGCTGATCGTCAAGCTGCGACTGCACGCCTTCCTTGTAACTCGCTGGCGTGAAGGTGAGTTGCAGGTCGTGGTTGCGGATGGTCTCGTCGGAATGCCAGAAACAATAGATCAGAGTCGGACTGAGGCTGAGAATGCTTCGGCCGCCGGTGACATACTTGATGACTTCGGCCGCCAGCCGAAGACCGCGGGAGCGTTCGTTGATGGTCTTGATGGTCTTGACCCGCGCCGTGAAGCGCGGCGCGTAGTGGTCCCGCAGGTTTTGTCCAACGCCGGCAAGGTCGTGCCGTACGATAATTCCAAGATCGGCGAGAACCGAAGCCGGACCGATACCGGACAACTGCAGGAGCTGCGGGGAATTTATCGCGCCGCCGGCCAGAATGACCTCCCGGTTGGCTTTCACCTTGGTCACCGGCCCGCCGCGGCCGCCTTTCGCAAAGGCAATACCAACGGCCCGTCTGTCTTCGAGCAAAATACAGGTCGCCTGCGCCCTAGTGATGACTGTCAGATTACGCCGGAAGCGGGCCGGGTGCAGATAGGCCCGCGCCGTGCTGACCCGGCGCCGGTTGTAGGTGGTGCGCTGGACATAGGACACGCCTTCCTGCCGGGCGCCGTTGTAGTCCGTATTGCGCGGTATACCGAGTTGCACAGCGCCTTCAATAAAGGCTTCGCAGAGCGGGTCGCGCCATTCGAGATCCGTCACCGGCATGGCGCCGTCACGTCCCCGATAGATGTCGTCGCCTGCCCCGATCCGCTGCTCGCAACGCCGGAAGTAGGGCAGGACATCGGCATAGCCCCATCCGCGGTTTCCGCGTTGCGCCCAGCCGTCATAATCCATCGCCTGCCCGCGATTGTAGACATGACCGTTGATCGAACTCGATCCGCCAAGCGTCTTGCCCCGCGGCACGGCGATACGCCGGCCGCCGGTCCAGGCGCTGGGCTCGTTTTCATAGAGCCAGTTGATCTTCGGATCGACCAGAGTCTTCATGAAACCCGCGGGAATATGAATCAACGGATTCCAGTCCGGAGGGCCAGCCTCGAGCACGCAAACGCTATAGTTTCCGTCCTCCGACAACCGGTTTGCCAAAACACAGCCCGCAGATCCGGCACCCACGATAATGTAATCGAACGACTCCGCCAATTGCTCTCCCCCGCCGCCTTTCGTTCCGTAGCAACCGGAACTGCCCGGAACAATGGTCGTCAACAGAATATGGCATAGTTTATTCGGGCGGTTCCGACAAGCAAACACTGACGCGAGGAGCCGGACAGCCGACACCGGCCGCCTGAACCGGTGAATGGCCCTGCCGACCGGCGACGATCGGACCGCGCCGCCCGACAACAGACGCAAGTTTGCCCGAGCCGGCACAAGGCAGCTGTTAACTGGACAGAAATCCGGCAATCAGATCCATTTGTTCAGGGGCATTCAGGGCCGGTGCGTGCCCGCAACCGGAACAGATCACCAGTTGCGCGTGCGGGCCGCGCCGGGTCATGTCCTCGGCCATCGCCGAACTCAGAAGATCTGACGTATCACCGCGCAGCAGCAGGCACTTCGCGGTGATCACATCGTAACGGTCCCAGAGTCGCCAATCATCGGGATGACTGGTAAAATGATGCGCGATCCGGGGGTCGTAATGGGATGTCACCCGGCCATTTTCCAGCCGACGAAACGACGCTTCGGTCATGGCCCGCCATTCACTGTCCGAGATGAACCCGAACGGGGCATAGATCTCCCGCAGATACGTTTCGAGTTCGCCGACGGTGTCCATGACCGGCGGCGCGCCTAGATAGGTCGAAATGCGGTCCATCGCCGCCTGCGGCAATTCCGGGCCGATATCGTTGATGACGAGATGCGTGACCCGGTCCTTCAACAAGCCGCCAGCCACCCAGATACCGAGGCTCCCGCCCATCGATGTGCCGATCCATCGCAAGGTTCCGATGCCAAGCTGATCGCACAGATCGGCGACCACACTGCTGTAGATGGCGAAGCAATAGTCGCTATCCGCATCGTCCGCCCACTGGCTGAGGCCGCGCCCGATCGTGTCCGGCGCAATGACCCGGAACCGGGCGCTCAAATGACGGGCAAGGGTATCAAAGTCGCGGCCAACCCGTGCAAGACCGTGCCAGGCGATGACCGGCGGCAATTCGGGACGCCCCCATTCGAGATAATGGATCTCGTAGCCGGCGCAGGTTGCGTAGTTCGATACGGCAGTTTCAGACATTCCGGACGCCTCGTGCTCTTGTGACTATGCGCAGTCACGATACAACGGAGCGCATCGGTCCTGCCATAGAGGTTGCAGAATCAGGCGGAGGACGGATAATGCAGCCATTCCCGACCGGAGGCCGTATTCATGTCGCTGGGGATTTCGATCCGCTCCGTTGCCAAGTCCTTTGAAGGAAAAACGGTCTTGCGCGACGTTTCGTTCGAGGTGCCGGCCGGCCGCTCGACGGTCCTGATCGGACCGTCGGCCTCGGGTAAGTCCGTCATGGCCCGTTGCATCCTCGGCCTGCTGCAGATCGACCGTGGCAGCGTTCGTATCAGCGAGACCGGCCTGCCGGACCTCACACCGGGCGCAATCGGGGACATCGGCGTCGTATTCCAGCAAAATGCCCTGTTTGACAGCATGCCGGTCTGGGAAAATGTCGCCTTTCGCCTGATCAACGGACGGAAGATGTCATGGCAGGCCGCGTGGAGCGCCGCAATCGCTAGGCTCGCCGAGGTCGGATTGTCGGCAGCGATGGCCACGCGCTACCCGTCGGAACTGTCGGGCGGGATGCAGAAACGGGCAGCCTTGGCCCGCGCGCTCAGCAGCAACCCTCGTCTCCTGATCCTTGACGATCCCACGGCTGGGCTCGATCCGGTCCTCACCAACACGATCCTGTCACTGATCGAGCGCTGCGTCACCGTCTCCGGCGCCACGGTGCTGGCGATCACGAGCGACATGAAGGTCGCGCGAAACCGTTTTGACAGGATCGTCATGCTGCATGACGGCATCATCCGCTGGTCCGGCGACAGCGATGCCGTGGACCACTGCGGCGACCCACACACCCGTCAAATGATCATGGGACACGCCGACGGTCCCATCAGCATGCGCGTGACCGATTGACGGTCATGGCTTCGCGCCGCGAGGGCCCGGTCTTGCCGGACCCGTCAGCGCCTGCCAACAGCCATGACGCTAAACTGTGTCACATGCACTTGCTCAAGGGCATCAGGCCGCTTTCGCGGTCTCGCTCTGAGCATATTGACCCACGGCCGACATCAGGGATTCGACCAGAAAGTCACGTCCTGAATTCAACCGGGTGTTCGGTGCTCCGATTCCCACCGCCAACGGCCGCGAGGACGGGCCGTTGCGCAACAATGTCGCGACGACGCCAGCGCCTGGCGTAGCCAGATTGGAGGTAATCAGATAGCCGTTTTCGCGCATTTCACCAACTTGCCGCATCACCTCGGCTTCCTGGATCAGATCTTGCTGATCCGTGGCCTCGGTGTTGACCCGCCGGACCATGCGGCCGATTTCACTGTCGTCGCGCAGGCTGGCGAGCACGATGCCAATCGCGGTACGAAACATTGGCCTCAGCATGCCCGGGCGCAGGTGAAAGCGCAGGCGCTGATAGGAATTGACGACATGAATGTATTGCGTCTCAACGCCGTTCAACGTCCCGAGCACCACCGTGTCTCCGGTGGACGCATTGAGATCCTGCAGCATCGTCAGAAGGCTATCGCAGCCCTGCGGGCCTCCCATCAACCAGTTCCCCACCAAGGCGATCCGGACGCTCGGCGTATAACTCCGGGCGCGGGTGTCGTAATCCACGAACCCCTGGGTCAGCAGGCTTTTCATCAAGGCCGACATGCTCGATTGCGGCACGCCGAGATGCTTGACGAGTTCCGATATGGTTAGCGGCTGCTTCAGATCCTCGAAACATTCAAAGATCTGCATGGTGCGAGCGGCCGATTTCACAAGTCCATCTGTCATGAGATCATCCGATTCCCAGTATGCGATATCATCACATTACTACGAGTCAGATATATCATGTGAACATATACGTGATTACAATAGCCATGACCCTAGTTTGACACTGACGGTTTCGGTCCCGTTCAAGCAAACCGGTCGTCAGAAGCCGGATCAAGCCGGGCCGGTCACGGAATCGAACACTCTTGCCGCGTCCTCCATCTGTTCAAGGCCGAGACAGGCCTCGATCGCCTGTTCGGCCCGCGCAGCGCCATAGACCGGCACAACCAATGACCGAAATTTGCCGACCAAACGCTTCTCTTGGAGCTCGAGATCGCGTGCCGGAATCCCGGCATCGCCCCTCGCCTGCAGCCGCCGCCCATCCGCAAGATCGATCGTAACATCGGCCTGCATGCGACTGGACAGATCCCGGGCGCCAATCCGGATCCGGTTGCGCAATTCCATGAGGTCTTCCCGGTTCGCTCCGTCGTCGCTGTAACTGCCCATGGCAGCGGTATCGATGCCCGACAGCGCCATGGCGGCCGTATGCCGCATGCTGAATTTGGTTTCGAGGCCGGTCACGGGTTCGGCGACATTGCAGACTGAGAAATGCGTCTCCGGTACATGCTGGTGCACCGACACGACATCCTCCGGCGCAAAGCCATTCTCATCTTTTAGTTTCCGCACGGCGTCGATACCTGCATGGGTCAGATAGCAGGCGGCGTGATACTTGAAGAGATTCTCTTCCACCGCAAACCCGCCATTGGCCGCTGGCCGGACCGGCAGCGCCTTGAATCCGCGGGCCTGACTATGGGCAAAGCCCTGATCGCATTCGATCGCATCGTCCCGGCTGGTAAATCCGCGCGCTGCAAGCTTGGCCGCGAGCAGACCGTTCGCGGCGGCCTTGCCAGCGTGCAGCGGCTTGCACATGGTTCCGAACATCGCCTTCAGCCCCGCAGCCTGCGTGGCAGCGATACCGAGGGCCGTGGCCGTCTGCTCCGGGCTGAGTCCCATGAGGTTTGCAGCAGCCATCGCGGCCCCAAACGTGCCGATCGTTCCTGTCGAATGCCAGCCGTCGTCGATATGCTCGACGCCGATCATGTCGCTGAGACGCACTTCGACTTCGTAACCGGCAATGAAAGCGGCAATCAATGCGGACCCGTCGACCGTTTCTTCATCGGCAAGAGCCATCAAAACCGGAACCACGGGGACCGTCGGATGACCGAGCATGCGTTCGTTCACATCGTCGTAATCGAGTGCATGTGACGCTGCGCCATTGATCAGTGTCGCTTGCGATCCGACTACCGACCCCTCATGACCGATAACCCTCGCCGGCCCCGAACCGCCTTCACTCCGGGCGACATCGATCAGTTTGCCTACCAGCGGTTCTCCGGACCCTCCAACCGTCACCGCAACCCAGTCAAGAATGCAGTGCCGGGCCCAGCGCGCAGCCCGCGCCGTCACATCGTCCGGTGTCAGTGTCGCCGCCATCGCACCAAGATCTCTGGTCGGATTGAAACCAGAGGTGTCAAGATCAATCATCTCCGCATTGGCCATGCCCAAGCTCCCTGTTTTCTGCGGCAGCATGTCACTCGTGGACTATCCAGGCGGCACCGCAACGCCTGGATCGAATTTGCGACGCCTGCAGCCTGCCGCGGGCAACAGGCGGCAAGGCCCCATATGGTCATCCGCCGGGCGGAAAATCGTAACCGAACAGCTTCGCAATGATCGCGACCTGATGATCGAACATCGGACGCCCATAGTGAATCCGGCACCCTTTCGCCGTTGCCGCCTGCAAAAGCGCGGTATCGACCGGGTTCATGATGATTTCCGCAACGAGCTGCGAATGATGAAGAAGTGCCGGATCCACCGGCAAGGCATCGTCATCGTCAAGACCGAGCGATGTCGTGTTGACGATAGTCTCGAACCCGCGCGGATCGGGATCCTGGACCGCGACCGTAACCGCCGGATAAGCCGCCGAGACGGCCGCCGCCAGGTTTTCGGCGCGATCCATGGTCCTGTTGGCAATGGCCAGCCGCGAGACTCCGGAGTCCGCAAGCGCGAAGGCGATCGCCCGCGCAGCGCCGCCAGCACCAATCATCAGCACCTCGGTTCCCGTCACCGGATAGCCCGCCGCAAGCATGCCGCCGATGAACCCGGCGCCGTCGCAATTGTCGGCAATCAGCCGGCGTTCGGAATCGAAGGCCGCATAGTTCACGGCGCCGACAAACCGGCCCTGCCGACCAATTTCGTCGCAATACGCCATGATCTCGAGCTTGTGCGGCAGCGTGATCGCCATGCCGCCAAAGTTGGGCATCGCCCGCAGTCCCGCAACCACAGTGCTGAGATCCTCCGGCCGGATATGCACCGGAACCATCACGGCATCGATACCGTGCCGCTCGAATAACGGATTGAAGACCGAGGGCGCGCGAACATGTTCGATCGGATGCGAGATACAGCCGTAGACACGACTCTTGCCAGAAATGTTCAATGTTGCCTGCATCGTTCTCGTGACCACATCATGTCTCGCCAAACATAGTCAGCGCGGTGCGGTTGCAAGCGATGAAATCCCAGTCATAGACCACACCCAGCCCGGACCCGGTCGGAACCGGGACGCAACCGTCGTCACCAACGCAATCAATCAGATCTGAATAGCCGCAGGCATAGACTGGCGGAACCGCATTCGGGCAATCGGGTCCGACGAGTGCGACTTCATAGAAATTGCTGTTCCGCATTGCCGACATGACGTGGCGATGCACGGGGCCACTGGCGTGCACTTCCACATCGATGCCGAAAGCCTCACCGAGATGCGCGATCTTCATGGCGCCGGTAATGCCCATGTCATATTCAGGGTCGGATCTCAGGAAATCGGTACCGCCGGCGATCAGGAAATCCGCTTTCGGTTCGACACCCCGGACATGCTCGGTCTGCAACAGAGGAGGCCGGATCATCTCCCGCAGTCTCTTGTGCGCGAACGCCGACACGCCGGAATCGCGAAACGGATCCTCATACCAGAAATATCCGCCGTCGTCGCAAGCACGACCGACATAGAGCGCATCGGCAAAGGTCCGCAGTTCGCAGGCCGGATTGAGCATCAACGTCATCCGGTCCCCGACCGCTCTGGCCACATGGAGGACATTCGCGGCTTCCTCACGCGCGTTGCCGTCATTCCAGCCATGGATCTTGAAGGCCCGGTATCCGAGGTCGTGGCAGGCTTCGGCAAACTCTGCAAAAGCCTCCTTGCTGTCCAGTCCGCCGTTGCGGTCACCATGATATGTGCTGGCGTAAGTGGGAAGCCGTTCGCGGTAACCGCCGAGCAGGACCCCGACCGAACAGCCGTGCTGTTTGCCGGCCCAGTCCCAGAGGGCGATGTCAATGGGCCCGTGCCCCATATGATCGAACTGACGCAGTTCGCGCTTGAAATCGTCATAGAGCCCTTCACGATGGTCGGCGTGCCGCCCGAGCAATCGTGGCGCAAGGGTTCTGGTCTGCGCACAGGCCGACGCCGAGCCGATCCAGTGGGTGACATACTGCCCGCGGCATCCGTCTTCTGTTTCGATCACCACGGGTATTTGCCGATCCGGGTTGTCGCGCCTTTCAGATAGGCAAGCCCACCAATGCTGTTGGCGCCCGCGATCGTACCGAGATTTTGGGCATCGAACTCAAACTCATGGACTTCGACACGGGTGATCAGGGTCATGGAGCGATGTCCTCTTCGATCAGCCGGAAACACGGCCAGCCATCCGCCGACCGCGGTCCGCGTTCATGATCAGTTATATCCCGGAGGCGGCACGAAACCGCCGCATTCGCGCTCGATCAGCCGTGCGAAATGAATCGTGGTGAGATCGGCGAGGTGCGGACCGACGATCTGGATACCGCACGGCAATCCGGATCGTGTCAATCCGGCCGGGGCAACCGTTCCCGGGAGAAAGACAACACCCGGGAAGCCTGCCCAGAACAGCTGATCGACGGTTGGCTCGCCCTTGCTATTGACCGGTATCACCCGGTCCGCGCGATCGCCGTCCTGATCATGCGGAAACGCCGCCGAGGCCGCCGTCGGCAGCAGCAGCAAATCGTAATCCTCGAAGAACCGTGCCCATTCCCGGCACAGGAGCATCCGTTCGCCATTCCAGGCCTGCCAGTCCTGATGACTCATGCTGACCGCCCGGTCGACGACTGTCGTATAACTCAAGTCTTCGGAGTCACTGGCCTGAGCCCGGCCCCGGTGTTCGGCGATGACATCGGCGGGCAATCTCGCGCCCGTGGCCGCGCGCAGCAACATGAGATAAACTAGATGTGCGTGTTTCGTGTCGCGGACCGGACAGGCGTTGTCCGTGACTTGGACGCCGGCCACCGCCAGGCGATCGACCAGACCCTGCAGCTGATCCGTCAGTTCATTGTCCTGAGTGCAATTGGGATTCTGCAACATGACCCCGACCCGAAAATCTTCGAGCCGCCTTTTTTGCGGCGCCGGCAGTGTCAGGCTCCAACCGTCGCGATCGGATCGCTCCGGTCCGGCCATCGCCAGAGTGGCGATTTCGAGGTCGTCAGCCCCGCGCGCCAACGGACCAATCACGGCGATATCCGGCGGCACATGGCTGCCCGGCAGCGCCTGCCCGGTCGACGGCAGGATCCCGAAGGTCGGTTTGTGTCCGAACAGGCCGCAATAGTGCGCCGGATTGCGGATTGACGCACCGATATCGCTGCCGGTCTCGATCCCCGTCATCCCGGCCGCGAGCGCCGCGGCCGAACCACCGGATGAGCCGCCAGGAGTCCGGCCGTGATCCCAAGGGTTGTTGGTCGTGCCGTAGATCGCGTTAAAGCTCTGCCAGTCCGACAGCATGAACGGCACGTTGGTTTTGCCGAACAGGGTCACACCGGCCGCTTTCATGCGCGTCACCGCAACCGCGTCACGCTCCGCAATGTTGTCGCGGTACTCGATGACACCCCAAGTGCTCGGCGTCCCGGTCACGTCGAAACTTTCCTTGATGGTCATCGGGACGCCGTGCAGCGGACCCCAGACCTCGCCCTTGGCCAATGCGGCGTCCGCCGCTCTGGCACGGATGCGGGCTTCTTCTTCCTGAAGCACGATGATGGCGTTCAGCGCCGGATTATGACGGGCTGTCCGTTCGAGGAAGAGTTCGAGCAATTCCAGGCAGCCGACATCGCCAGCCCGGATCCGGGCCGCCAGGGCGGCCGCTGTCTGATAATGCAATTCGGTCATGGTCCAGTTCCGCAATTCGCTTCGATCAAAGACTGCGACAACCGTGGCGGCGGATCAACCGTCTGTGATCTGCCCGGTCCTATTCCGGGCCGGCCCTGGCGCCGCCCGGCTCATGCGACCATAGCGGATTTCCGGCACGAGCCAGAACAGAGCGATGCAGATCGATGCCGAGGCAATGGAGATTCCGAAGGTCAGATTGTAACCCCCGGTCAGATCATAGATCAGGCCGCCGCCCCAGGCACTGACGCCGGCTCCGACACCTTGACCCATGATGGTCATACCGTAGATCGCGCCCAGTCCTCTGCCGTGGAACAACATCGCCATCAATGTCGTGATGATGGGCCCGCGCGCGCCCATGCTCAGGCCGTAAGGAATGATCCAGAGAAAAACCAGACTTTTTTCCGGAAACACCTGCAACAATGCAAGGCCGCAGACTCCGATGATGGTCAACAGATAGCTGATGCTTGCGACCAGAGACCGGCCAAAGCGGTCGGCTGCGACGCCGGTCAGGAACATTCCGGCGAAAGACAGCATTCCGGCGATCCCGAATGCCCCGGCCGCTTCGAGATCGCCGAATCCGTGTTCGACCAGGAAAGCGACCGACTGGACGCTCACGCCGAAGATCGCGAGCGAGGTCATGAAGTAGATGGCAAACATCGCCCAGAAGACGCGGGTCCGGCCTGCTTCGAGCAGACTGTAACCGCCTTCGGCCCGGCCGGCCCGGGTGCGGCGCGGATTGCCAGGGGCACCCTGCTCGATCGTCCGCCACGGCATCAACGCGACCAGAGGCACCAGGCAGATGAACGCGATCGCAAAATCCTGATAGGTCATGCGCCAGCCGTGATAGCCGATCAGCAACTGCGCGAGTGGGGCCAGTGTCAGCAGCCCGAAGCCGTAACCAGCGTAGGCGAAGGAGATCGCGGTGGCGAGGTTGCGGTCGAACCACCGACTGATCAGACTTTGCGCCGGCACCTGCCAGATCAGCGCAGCGCCGAAGCCGTTGATCACCCCGAGGCAAAGGTAGAACTGCCAGAGCGTCGTCAATGTACCGGCAAGATAGTAGCCGACCCCGAGACAAGCGATCCCGGAGCAATAGACCACGCGTGCGCCGTAGCGATCGAACAGGAATCCGCACAAGGGCGAAAACACGCCCATCGCCGTAACGAAGGCAGCAAACACGGACGCGACGGCCGCGCGGTCCCAGCCGAGGTCCGTGCTGAGCGGCAGCAGGAAGACGGCATAGGTTTCTCCCATGCCCCGCCCGATCGCCGACATGAGGACACAAAACGCGACGATACCGATACCGATCATCAGGGCACGCGGCGCGAAAGATGTGGTCGAATTCATCCGGTCAAAGCGCTCGCGGGACGATCGGGCCAGCCCGCAGTATGGGTCGCAGCCGATCATCCGCAAGGGCGAAGCCGGATCTCGTAGCGGTTATCCCGGAGACGATACCTAGTGAATTGATTTCAACGTTTAAGCCCCTCTTTTTCTTGCGGCGATGATGGTATCGGGATCGGCGGTCCAGACGAAGGGTTTGGCTTCGGTGGTGTTGTGTTCGTCGATGACGCGGCAGATGGCGTCCTGGAGGTCGCGTCCGGAGCGGCAGACGCCGTATTTGAGACGGCGTCGTGTCAGCTTGGCGAAGACGCCTTCGACCGCGTTCAGCCACGCGCTCGAAGTGGGGATGACGTGGAAGGTCCGGCGCGGATGGCGTGCGAGCCAGATCTGGACGTCCTTGTGCTTGTGAATGGCGTCGTTGTCGAGGATGGCATGGACCGGGATGCCGGCGGGTATCGTGCGCGCGATGCGGTTGCGGCATCTCGGGAACTCCTGGTGGCGATGCTGACTGGCGTGCCGCCCTGACTGTGCGACCTGTCATCGATCGACGGCACGACCGCGTGAGCCGGCGGCGCAACGGAGAGGCCGACGATATCGGTCAGCGTCTCGAGGCAGGCGGGATCGTTCGAAAGCGTGAACGGCCGCCAGCGGTGCGGCATCAGGCCATGCGCCTGCCAGACCGTCCAGACCCTCGAAGCGGCATCCCCACAGCCTTCGCCATCGCCCGCAGCGTCCAGTGGGTCGCCGCGTGAGGCGGCGAGGTGTGGGTCAACCCTACGATCTTCGCCACCGGCTCAGGAGCCAGAGGCGTCTTGCCCGGCGGACACGTCTTGTCCCGCAGAAGTCCGTCCACACCGTCTTCCATAGAAGCGGTCCTGCCAGCGCCAGACACTGTTCTTCGCCTTGCCGGTCTCTCTCATGATGGCCATCCTGCCGAGCCCATCGTCGCTCAGAAGAACGATGCGCGCCCGCCAGACGTGCTTCTGCGGGCTCTTCGGGTCCGAGACAACCGTTTCAAGGCGACGCCGGTCGCCCGAAGTGAGCGTGAATGAAACACCAGGGCGCATCCTGCAGACCTCCGTGATCGACAAATCACAAGAACACAATAATGGATATATTTGTAACGATCAATCCACTAGTCCTCACCGGACTCCTGCTGGAGGGAGCTGTATCCCATTCAATGCATGATCCCAGCAAGCTGCTTCTGCAACCCCTCGAAAGCCAGATCGTTGAGGATTTGCTGCGACAGAACAAGGTGCGGTCAGCCTCCCTGATTTGAGCCCCACCTCCGCTACAGGGCGCTACGAAGTCTGCTCGATCCGCTTGAGCAGCCAGCGCGCAGTGACCACTACGATCTGCAACCGAAACAAGGCGCCGTGCTTAGTAGAAATGCCGGGATGCGCACCGTCCGAGTGCAACAGTTTGGCAAGGCCCGGAAGGAACGCGTGACCATTGCTGTCGCCAAACTCATGCTTCTGGCGCGACAGAAAATCCTTTTCCGCCAGGAGCTGTCGTTTTTGCAGACCGTCACGTCGCGTCGCGGACTCCGCAGGATAGAGCCTGTCGGCTATACCATCGGTCAGCGCGTCCAGGAAAGCCCTGCATTGGCTGTTCGCCGCCTCCCAGTTTCCTTGAGCGATATTCTTCTTCGCACTGTCCAGATGCACCCCGGCCACCGACAATCCATATCCGGCAAGAAGGGTATCGACCTCACTCGAAGATTCGGGCAGGCCGTCGAACTCCGGCATTGCGAGTCCGATACCCGTGATTTCCTGGTATTCTCCGTCCCAATCGCCACCGGCTTCCTTCAGCAGCGCATAGCCGCCGAGATTCAGATATCGTTCGAGCCTGTCCCACATCTCGACATTGTGCCCCGACCTCCTCCCGAAGCGTTGGATGGCTTCCTCAACGACCACGACCGACAAGATTCTTTCGCCATACCCGGTATGCACCACATGGTCCGGATGGGTCGCGGCGAACTTCTTCAGCTCAAGCATCGTCTTCGATATCGATCTCCGACCCGGAACAGCCTCGGAAAGGCCGTATTCCAGTAGCAGGCTTTCGAGTTCAGCATTTGTCGGGATCCCCTCAAGAATGTTGCACGCGATGGTAATCGCACCGACCCCAACGGTGGGTTGCCGAGCTGTCATGTCGCTGCCCTCCTGTGAGCGTGCGTTCTACCGAATGTCTTCCAATCGATGCACGAGTCTTCGAATGCGCAACGCGTCTTTACGCTGACCGTCCATCCTCCTTCCTGGCCCGGTCCTCCGCCATTGAGTTTGGGACTTATGATCATTACTTGATGTTCGCTGTCTGGATCCCTATATTCGGAGTGTCAGGGGGAGACGGGAAATGGCGAAGAAAGCACCCGGAAAATCCTATCGCGAAGGGCTGACCATCGTCGAGTTGATGGACATGTTTCCGATCGAGGAAGCGGCCACAAAGTGGTTCGAGTCGGTGGTCTGGGAAGCCGGTCGCCACTGTTCCAAGTGCGGATCGACCGAAACCAAGGACGTTCCGAACGCAAAGCCCATGCCCTATTGGTGCAAGGGCTGCCGGTCCTATTTCTCGGTTCGCACGGGAACTCCCATGGCGCGGTCCAACATTTCGATGCGCAAGTGGGCGATCGCGATCTACCTCTGCCTGACCTCGCTCAAAAGCGTGTCCAGCATGAAGCTGCACCGGGATATCGGCGTCTCGCAGCGCGCCGCGTGGGTCATGCTTCACCGTATCCGCGAAGCCTGGGGCGAGGATGACGGCGAGCAGCCTTTCGACGGCCCGGTCGAGGTGGACGAGACCTACATTGGGGGAAAGCGCAAGAACATGTCGAACGCCAAGCGGTAAGGAACTGGCGGGCACGGGCCGGGGCGCCGTGGGCAAGACGGCGGTGATCGGCATGAAGGACCGGGAGACGAAACAGGTCCGGGCGGAGGTCATCACAGAGACCGATTCCGAGACGTTGCAGGATTTCGTCGAGGAAAACACCGAGGAAGACGCCAAGGTCTATACGGATGAGGCGGCGGCCTACAAGGGGATCGAACGCGAGCATGAGGCGGTCAAGCACTCCGTTTCCGAGTACGTTCGCGGGCAGGCTCATACCAACGGGATCGAGAGCTTCTGGTCGATGCTGAAGCGGGCGCACGCTGGCACGTTCCACAAGATCAGCCCGAAGCATCTTGACCGCTACGTCCGGGAGTTCGCTGGAAAGCACAACGGTCGCGACTCAGGAACGCTTGCCCAGATGCGCGACACCGTCGTTCGCCTCGTCAGTCGTAATCTCCTCTACCGCGACCTCATCGCCGGCAACGGTCTGTCCAACGCGGGGCGGTAGAGGCTCTACGCGACGGAACAGGGCGCGGGCCAGTTTCTCAGGCGTCGCGCCCTTCAGGTGCACTGCCGGGTCGAGAACAGGGACTCCTCGGGTCATGTCTTCCTCCCTCAATTGGTCAAGCCGCACGATACGGACTGGTGACAATTTGCCGATCATGCGAGGCATGGAATATTTGCGCGTTAAACTTCAACTGTGACACGCGCATCATGTGATCTCGTCTTGATGGTTCACGAGTGTGCGCGCCACGTTTTTCTGAAACCATTGGTGCAGAAGATCGCGGTTGTATTCGGCGCCGACCTTCGCCCCTACCACGGACTCGAACTTCGTGAGAATCTGACTCCGCACGGTGATCCGTACCCCAGCCCGCATCGTGTTGTCGGGATCAATGTAACTGTTGGCAATCATGCAGGCGGTCAAATAATCCACCAGTTTCGGGCCGCGGTCTTTGTCGCGCGCGGTCGTTCTTTCAGCCATCGCCAAGCGGGCGCGCTATAGATCGTAACGAGCACGACAGCGCCTATCACGGCCCCAATCAGCCACCGATCGCCGCCTAGAGGGAACATCGGCTCCATCCAGAATCCGATGCACAAGACGATGACGATGGAAACCGTCGAAGCGAGCGGACCTCTCCATTTCATCCTGCCATCATGTCAATTACCTTCCACTCGTCAAGTAATGATCATAAGACCCCTTGAGTTTCCTTCCTGCCCCGGATATCCGGTCAATACATCTGCTGCAATGCTCTCCGAGATACTCACCACCGATTCCTTCACCCCGTCCGAGGCGAGATGAGCATACCGCTTCGTGGTCTGCACCTCCGAATGACCAAGCAGGCGCCCGATCATGGGCAGGCTCTCGCCGAGCGCCAGCGCCGGGGAAGCGAAATTGCTGCCGGCAGTCATGGATGGGCCGGTGAGTTCGATGCCGAAGGCAGCATGGACGAGGCGGTCGAGGATGGCCAACCGCCTCGGCGAAGCGGCGTGTACGCCAGCGGGTTGATGAGCACCACCTCGAGACCCGGAGCGTGCAGAGACTGGTGCACCGAGCGGGTGGTAGCGCCCGGTGATTGCGGATGGGAGGAATGGATTGTCGGCAAGCGGCGTCGCGTCGCGTCATTGACTCGCTGGTGCCTGA
Organism: Thalassobaculaceae bacterium; assembly: GCA_963422445.2. Lineage (GTDB taxonomy): Bacteria > Pseudomonadota > Alphaproteobacteria > Thalassobaculales > Thalassobaculaceae. The sequence continues at coordinate 3,090,329 of OY729512.2, read as the reverse complement.
CTGACAGCGTGCCGTCCTTTTTCGTTGAAAAATAACGGCTACATGGCAAGAAAGATCTATCCCCGGCTGATCCGGCCGCGCTGGCAGAACTTCTTATACCAAACGCAAGTCATATGAACCGATACAGTGAGGCATCGGGATCAGCACGATGGGGCTACGGCCCAGCTGCGCCGGGTCGTATTGGTGATGACGTCGGGCTGGTCGGTCAGCCATTGCCACCCCGTCCAGCAGGCATCCCTCAGGGCGGAGACATCCTTGAACACGCGGTTGGCGAAGCGGTTCGATTTCAGGAACAGAATGATCTGCTCCATCGGATTGAGTTCCGGACTGTAGGGCGGCAGATGCACGAGCGTCAGGTTGGGGGGAACGAGAAGGTCGCCCGAGCGATGCCAGCCCGCCCCGTCCAGCACAATCACGCCGTGCGCACCCGGCGCCACGGCCGCGCCGATCGCCGCCAGATGCTCGTTCATCGACGCCGTGTTCGCCCTGTCCGCCACGTGGGCGATGCCGACGCCGCGCTCTGCGCAGGTGGCGCCGAACAGATAGACGTAGCCATAGCGATGGTCGCGCAGGATGCGCGGACGCTGCTTCCCATTCGCCCAGACCCGTGTCGTCATCCCCTTCTGGCCGATGCGCGCTTCGTCCTGGAACCAGATTTCTATCGGACCCGCCAGCGCCTCAGAGCTGAGCGCCGACGTCAACTGTGCCTCGAACTCCGCCACGAACGACCTCTGCCGCTCCGCGTCGGCTTTGGGGTGGACCGGCCGCCCCGAGACAAAGCGAAACCCGGCCCTTCGGAGCATCATACGGGCACCGCTCTCCGTATAGATGACCCCGAAGGCCTCCTCGATTTTCCGTAAGATGTCCTGAACGCGCCAGCGCGTCACACCGTCCCGCTCAAGCTCGGGACCCGCCTCGATCCAGGCGCCGATCTCGGCGATCTGCGCGTCCGTCAACCGGCCCTCGCTCCCGCCGCGCGGGAGATCCGCGAGGCCGTCGAAGCCCTCCGTGTTGTAGCGCAACACCCAGTCGCGCAGGATTTGAAGCTCCATGCCCTGCGCCCGAGCCGCCTCCGTGCGAGACGCACCCTCCATGATCATGGCGAGCGCACGCGCGCGCGACGCTTGCTTCGCGTCCCCGCAGTGCCTCGAAAGCGCGTGGAGCTCGTCCGCTGTGTGTGCCGTCCAGGTTATCGGCGTTGCCGCACTCATCGTCATCCTCCGGCGCTGGTGAGTCGATCACCACAGTCTATGAAGGTCGTCCGGACCGTCACCCCAACATATTGGGATGGTGAGTCAATTTGGAGCGCGCTTGGTATTACTCCTCGGCATCCGTGGGGCACCAACGGCGCGCGCTGGTGGGCGACTGGACACTGCCGCATCATCGCGCCTAAGTAGGCTTCACTGGCGTGCACTTGGGCGAATCTCTTCAGGCTGACCGCAACATGCGCCACCACCACGTTCCGGAGCTCCTCCTGAGAGAATGGGCCGACACTTCAAGCGACCGAATGGTCGAGGCCTTTCGGCTCGATATCGAGGAGCTTCCTTCCAAGCGCTGGGCTCCCAAGTCTACCGGGTACGAGCAAGATCTCTACGCGCTCACCGAGCCCTCGGTCGCGGGGATCGGTCGACAGGCAGTGGAGACGGAATTCCTACAGCAGCTTGACAATTCCGCTGCCAACGTCCTGCGGAAGCTCGCGACCACGGGGTTTCCTGATCTCACGGAACAGGATCGGGTCAGCTGGTCATGCTTCGTCACTTCGCTTCTTTCGCGTACGCCGGAGGCTGTTGCTCTCATTCAGGAGCTCGGCCAAGATCACATCAAGGCCTCGCTTGCGGACAAGCCCGAGGAGTACGAGGCACTTGCCGATGCCTCTGATCCCCCGACGTTGACGAAGTGGCTTGAAGCTAATCTTCCAGGGTTCATCAAGAACTTCGGAAAGCTGTCCTTGCCTGCATTCATCACCAGTCCGAAGCTCGCCGAGGATCTGCTGCACATGAAGTGGATGCTGTGGGACTTCAGCGGTCAGAAGAAACACTTGTTGCTCTCAGACCGTCCCTGCATCACCACGACCAGCAAGGACGATTCGAACTTCGTGCTCTCGTTGCCCATCGGCCCCTAGATAGTGTCGTCACGAAATACCAGCCCAGAGTGCCAGACACCGAATCTGCACCGAGGCAAGATAATGATGCGGCATTCCTGGCGTATCGTGTGGCAATCCCACGCCAACGCTTGAGCCACAGAAACGCGTTCTCCACCAAATGCCGGTGTCGATAGAGATGGACATCATACGCTCTGGGGTGCTGGCGGTTGCGCTTCGGCGGAACCACTGGAATGACTTCATGCTCCTCACAATAAGACAGGATGGCATTCGTGTCATAGGCCTTGTCCGCCAACAAATACTCGGCATCTATCCCTTCAATCAGCTCGACCGCTTGACTGCAATCTGCTGCCGTCCCCTCGGTCACCAACACCCGCACCGGCATCCCATGTGCGTCCACAGCCAGATGCAGCTTCGTGTTCAGCCCCCTTTTGTGCGACCCATCGCCTGATGGCCACCGACCGCACCGCTCGCATGGGGATGTACCTTGAGATGACTGGCGTCAATCATCAGCCACTCATCGTCCGGCTCATCCACCAGAGGCTCCAGCAACGCCCCCCAGAGCCCCTTGTCCCGCCAGCGACAGAACCGACGATGGGTATTTTTCCAGTCTCCATAGTCTGGCGGCACATCACGCCAGGGAGCGCCGGTACGCAGAATCCAGAAGACAGCATTAATGAACCGTCGATTATCCTGTGCCGCCCCACCCCAACTTCCCGCTCGACCAGGCAGATGAGGCTCCAGCAACAGCCAGACCCTGTCCGAAATGTCGTGACACCGATGAGCCATTCCCATGAGTCGCCTCCAAGAACCATCGAGTGAGTTCGACAGATAGGACAGATGAACATCACTCATGACGACACTATCTAGTGTCCTGATCGATAAATATGTATAGTGGTGGGTGAGGCTTCCGACACGGGGGGACAGGATCATGAGAGTTGCGGTGAAAATCGAGCTGACCGAGGCGGAGCGCAGCGCGCTGGAACGGCTTTCGCGTGGGCAGAAGGTCTGGCAGAGCCTGGCCCGGCGGGCCCGCATTGTGTTGCTGGCGGCCGACGGGAAGAGCAACCTGAACATTGCAGACATCCTCGCGGTCACACCTCTGACCGTCAGCAAGTGGCGCAAGCGTTTCGCAGGACAAGGGGCTGGACGGGCTGCATGACGCGCCGCGGAAGCTCTCCGATGACGCTGTCGCCGCGGTCGTGCGCAAGACACTGGAGGAAACGCCCAGGGACGCCACACACTGGAGCTTGCGCTCCATGGCTGATGCGGTCGGGTACGCTCCTTCGACGGTTCACCGCATCTGGCGGGCCTTTCCCCTGCAGCCCCACCGCAGCGAGACCTTCAAGGTATCGAAGGATGCGATGGTCGTGGACAAGGTCCGGGATATTGTCGGCCTGTATCTTGATCCTCCGCAACACGCCATGGTGCTGTGCGTCGACGAGAAGGGTCAGGTCCAAGCCCTTGACCGAACCCAGCCGTTGCTGCCCATGCGCCCCGGACAGATGGACCGCCGCACTCACGACGACAAGCGTAACGGCACAACTTCACTGTTTGCTGCGCTTGACGTCGCGACCGGCAAGATCATCGGCCGATGCTACCGCCGCCACCGCAGCACGGAATTCCGCAAGTTCCTCAACCAGATCGAGAAGGCCGTGCCCGATGACCTCGACAGTCATATCGTCATGGACAACGACGCCACTCACAAGACGCAAATGATCCGCGACGGGTTCGCCCGCCGCCCGCGCTGGCATGCCCACGTCACACCGACATCCGGATCTTGGCTCAATCAAGTTGAGCGGTTCTTCGCGGACATCACCGAAAAGCAACTGCGGCGGGGCATCCACCGCTCGACACAGGAGCTCGAACAGGCGATCTCGACTGCCTCGACACTGTCAATCAGAACCCCAGACCGTTCCGGTGGCACAAGTCGGCCGACGAAATCCTCGCCGCCATCAAACGCTTCTGCCTCAGAACTCTCGAGATTGCAGAAAATCTAGTATAATGAACCTCTTGCAAAATTCCTGTCCCCAGGGTCCGGTGAGCCCGGATCGGTCGGTTGATCCCGGTCACCTCTGCACCTGGAGGTCGGAATCCATGGATTCGCGGTGTCTCATCAGAGACGATGAGAACAAACAGGGACCTTTGCGGACATCGGGACACGCCTCTCCGGGCCACTCTCTTCGAGAGGGCCGCGAAGGGTCGGCATGCGTTGTCGGAGCCGCGCTATGGGACGGCGAGACGTATCAACTGGTCAGCCGCCAGGGCCAGGATGCCGAACATGAGATGGCAGGCGACCCTGGAATGTCCACGGACGCGGACATGGCGCCCGCCAAACTCATCCTTGAGGCGGGCGTTGGTCCTCTCGACACCGGACCGGATCCGGAACCGCACGGTCTCGGGATCGACATGGCCTATTGCACGCCGGGCCCGGGCCTCCCGGTCTCGCTCCTCCTTGAGGTCCTTGTCCCGGCGCCGATTGACATCGATGATCGGCACATGGCCAAGCCGTTCGCTCATCTGGTAGATCTCCCTGGCATCATAGGCCGCGTCCATGAGATCGTAGAGATTGGTCACACGCCCGGCGGTCATCATCGCCAGCGGGATCGCGACCGGGCTGTCATGGACGGATGCCGCGGTTAGAACGGTCCTCAGCGGCACCCCGCAGTCTGCTGTGTCGATAGGCAGCTTGTCACCGCGCCAAGCCTCCAGGACCCCCTTGGCAGTCTTCTTTGCCCCGTGATCGCAGACCTTCGGCAGCCCGTCGAGCCTCTCATCGAGATCCATCCCGTTCGCTTGCTGTTCGAGACGCCCAGGCTCCTTCGTCCTCTCCTCGCCCTTGCGGGGCCGGCCGCGCTTGCGGTTCGGCGTCCTGGCCTTCGGCTTCGGGGCCGGCGTCTCCCGGGCCTCGATGGCCGTCGAGGCCCTCGACACGTGGCCGATGAGCGCGTCGCCCAGTGTCTCTGCAACCAGAGCCGCGTGCATCCTCTCCGGAAGACGGGACTGCGACCATTCGGCAAACGCCCGCGAAAACGTCGCTTCACGCGGGATCTCCGCGACACGCGACCAGCCGCACAGCCGGCGCAACGTCGGGTCCACCTTGAGCCTGTCGATCAGGTGGCGGGTCGTCGGCAGACCCCACACCGCCTTGGCGATGACGCCACGGGCCAGCGCCCGGCGATCCTCCCGGGGCCGACCCGGACCGGTCCACACATCATCGACGAAGCCCTCCACCTTGACGAGATCGAGAGCTGTCACGAAACGCTTGTGCGTCTCCAGGAGAGGACCGACCGCCTCGGCCAACGCAGGGAAAAGGTCCCCTTGAAATCGGTGCCAGAGATCGGATAGGGTCGAGCCAAGGGTCATCGGGGTCACCTCCTTGGTATCTTGTTATTGTAGAAACACAACATACCACGAGGTGGCCCCGAAACCCAGGCCCTCGACAACAAAATCAGCCTCGACAAGGCAAAAAACCGGTCGGGCCGGCAATTTTGCAAGAAGCTCTAATAATAGAAACTTACGATTCAGGACACTAGTAAGGCATTCATGGTAATCAAGACGGAGCGCGTCGCGAGCATCGTTCGGAATTTCGATTCGAGTACGCTGCTGTTGCGCATGAACGAGAGCACTGTGACCAACGCCAGCATGCGCGTGTATGGACGCGATGCGTCTCCTCGGCGTTTCATCCTCAACCGGTTGCGGCGCATGAGGTGTTCTGCGCCTTCGACATGAACTCCCCGGACGTTGTCAACTTACTCGAACACGACCCCGTCTCCGTCCCGCGTGTACCGATACGCGAGGTGAGACGGGTGCACCGGCGCGATCTTTGGCCGCGAGGAAGGGTATCGGCGCGTGGAGCGCGCAAGCTTTACCGGTGGTCAACCGGCCACTACCTTTCCCGCCTGATAGAGCCACCCGGGCATTGGGCACTCGAGCTCCCACAGTATTTTCATGGGTCGTTCCGATTCATGACTGCGGTAACGGGCACGGCCGAGGCAGTGATACGGAAGGGTTTCACCCCGGCCATCCCTTTTGCGCTCACGGACAAACAGGATGACATTTGTGCCCCGGGTCGGTTGTTCGACGTAGCGGCGCCCGCTGGAGGTATCGGGCGAGGCGGTGTTCTGCGACTCCCAGTGAAACAGGGTCCGCGAGATCGGGTAGTCGGCATAGCGTGTCGTGGGAGAGTAGTCCCTGTCCGATTTCTCCAGCGTGACGAACAACAGATCCGTCTGCGTCGCCTCGTTCCACAGGACTCCGCCCTGCGGAAAGACCAGCGCGCCACGCTTGTCGGTGCGCCTGTGTGCTGCCACGATCTCTCCGAGAGTATAGGTCGCGTGACTTGCCAGGGGAACCTCGCCGGTGGGATCCAGCGGTCGCGAGACCGTACGAATGCGATCGGCGAGAATTTCCAGAAGGTCGCCGATTTCGCGACGCAACTCTGGCGACCCACGGACCGTTTTCAATAACTGATCTGCCTCGTCGATCGACTGACGACGCCCACCTAATACAGCAAACAACATGAGCGCCAAGCGATGTTGCCGACCCGGGATCTCCGAGATTCGGTCCGAATGATCCGCTACCAAAATATCCCGCCACGCCTCGATCCGCTCGCGATCGTCCACATGGATCAGCCGGCCGATCACCTTAAGGAGAGCATCATCCACAACGCCCTGATCGAAGCCAGCGCGCCGGCGAAGCTCGGTAAAGCACTGTCCTGATCCGGGTCTTGCGTAAATTTCGTCGAGTTCGGCGCCAGCGTCGCGCATGAAGTGGCCGAGCCGTGCTTCAGGGCCAAGAGCACGCAAGTCATCGGCGAGACGCGCACGGGCGTTGCGTACCGCTGCTCTCAGGTTGCGCAGCACTGTTTCCTTGGCAATACGGTCCAGTTTGAGCGCACATCCCGGTGGGAGCAGAGGAAAGTCCGCCTCGATGGCGCGCTCGACTTGATGACGGGTGCCCCCGACCAGAGCCCGATAGCGCACGTCATAGCGGTATTCGCGCCGAACCTGGCCCACGAAGTCGAGGACGGTCAGGACCCGCTTGCCTTCGGCCCAACGCAACCCTCTTCCCAGTTGCTGAAGAAACACCGTGGCGCTTTCAGTCGGCCGCAGCATGAGCACGGTGTCGACTTCGGGAAGGTCGACACCCTCGTTGAAGAGATCGACCGCGAAGATGGCTCGAAGTTCGCCGCGGCGAAGCCTTCCGAGTGCTGCACGCCGATCATCCCGGGGGGTGCCGGCGTCGAGCGCTATCGCCGGGTAGCCGAAACCTGTGAACTGCCGCGCCATGAAGTGGGCGTGACCGATGCCCGCGCAGAACCCCAGCGCCCGCATCTGGTGCGGGTCGGTCACGAATTCCTCGACAGCCTGACGGATCCGAACCGCTCGTACGTGATCCCCGGTGAACACGTTATCGAGTTCACCCGGAACATATCGTCCGCGCTCAAAACGCACCGCCGAGAGATCCGTTCCATCGTTCACCCCGAAATAGTGAAACGGGCAGAGCAGTCCTTGGTCGAGGGCATCCCAAAGTCGGGACTCCGAGGCGATGCGGCCGTCGAACCACTGCAGCACCGATTGGCCGTCGGCGCGTTCAGGCGTCGCCGTGAGGCCAAGGAGGATTTGCGGTTTCAGACGCGACAGCAGGCGCTCGTAGCTCGCAGCTGCCGCGTGGTGAAACTCGTCCACGACGACCACGTCGAAATCGTCCGGACCGATTTCGTCGATCCGGTTGGCGAGGGACTGCACCGAGGCAAAGACGTGGCGACCCGCGCGTGGACGCTCGCCGCCGACCAGTCGCTCACCGAACCCCGGCTCGCGCAGCACGAGCTGGAAGACCTGCTGGCTTTGACGGAGGATTTCGTCGCGGTGCGCCACGAAGAGCAAGGAACGACCCACGCCCTGGTCGCGCAGCCGCTTGAAATCGAATGCCGCGATCCAGGTCTTGCCGGTGCCGGTCGCCGCAACCACGAGGTTGCGGTGATATCCGCGCAGGCGCTCCGCTTCGAGGGCCTCCAGCGCAACAGCCTGATGAGGCTTCGGTGCGACGTCGACCAACAGTGACAGCAAGGTGCCGTCGTCTATTCCGGTATCACCGCGCTGTCTCGAGAGCGCGTGGTCGAGACGCTCGCTGTCACGTCGGGGCGTATAGTCCTCGAACTCGGCCTCTTGCCAGTATTGTTCGAAGGTCGCTGCGAAGCGCTCGATCACCTCGGGATTCTCAGCCGCGCTCACTCGCACGTTCCATTCGAGGCCGTCGACCTGTGCCGTATGGGTGAGATTTGACGAACCGATATAGGCGGTGTGCAGACCGCTGTGGCGGTGGAACAGCCACGCCTTGGCATGAAGCCGGGTCCGCGCAACTTCGTAGGAGACCTTCACTTGTGCGCCAAGATCGACAAGTGCGTCCAGCGCACGGCGTTCGGTCGACCCGGTATAGACACTTGCGATCACGCGCACCCGAGCGCCCTCTCGCACCCGTTCTTCAAGCTCAGCACGGAACAGCCTCAACCCCGAGTGCCGCACGAATGCACAAAGGAGATCGATCCGATCGGCACTCGGGATCTCCCGCGCAATCTCGCTCGCGATCTGAACGTCGCGCCGTCCATTGACGAGAAGGCCGGTTCGACGAAGCGAGAGTGTCGGGCGAGGGACAGCCGATTGTGCACCGCCCAATGCTCGGCGTTCGACAGCCTCCAGGAGCAGGCGCGCGGCGTCTGCGACCCGGTCGTCAGCCATAGCACCATGTTCGACGAGTACCTCCACCAGTCGATTGGCCAGGGCGACCTGATTGGCCGGCTGAGCGCCGTCTTCTTCGGAAATCCCTTCGAGCGCGCGCCGAAGGAGGTGATAAACATGACGGGCCAGGAGTTCGGAACGGATGGTTGAGTCGGCCGAAGTGACTTCAACCCACCAGCCCTCCGCCGTTCGGGCATTGATTTCCGCCTCCAGAGCGGAGGTCAGGAGATCTTCGTAGAGCCCGGAATGCAGTCGACGTGTCATGACCAATCCGAACGGAGATACATGGATGGTAGAGCCTGTGTCACCATGAGATGCCGAAGCGTTCCTTCATGGCCTGTGTCCTCCCCCAGGACTCGCCGGGCAGCCGATCGATGAGCATCGTGAACACGCGGCGAAAGGAATCCGCTGTTGTCTCTTCCGTCAGAGCTTCCGCCTGAGCAGCCGGCAGCAGAGGGCGCAGGTCGAGAAGGAAGCGCGAGTTGGCCAGCTTGGCGAACATCCGTTCCTGAGCCTGCGCCCGGGAAATCGTCTGGCCGGAAAGGTCGAGATATCGCCCGAACAAGTCGACCAGACGCGTGATATCGAGGTTCTCGAAGACATCCAACGCATGCGCGAGGTCGTAGAGATCGCGCCCCTGATCGCGCTGCAGCAAGGCACGCAGCTTGGTCGCCAGCATCTCCTCGCGCGAAAACGTCGAAATGGACGCCTCACCCGAGAACCAGGGGTTCTCGATTCTCAACGACAACGATGCCGGGTCGTCGAAAGCCCGGATCTCGCGGGTGTTGATCTCGACCTTCAGCCGGATCGGCACGCCACTGCCGTCTTCTGCGTCGACCCGGAAGCGAAACTTCGGTGCGACGGGATTCTGATCGAACCGCGCTCGCCCCAACCACGGTTCCAGGACGACACGTAGTCGATCGAGAATGGGACCGATCGGCCCGCCGGAAGTCCGGACCAGGTCGATATCCTCGGAGTAGCGTATCGGTTTCGGGGAGTGCAGCTTGTTGAGTGCCGTCCCGCCTCGAATCCGCACTGCGTCGCACAACATGTCGTCGGAGAAGATCTCCACCAGAGCGCGGCCGATGATGAGGTCCTGCTCGACTTGTCGCTGATCGGACCAAGGAACGACGGTGCCCCAGGCTATGACGTTCTGCGCCGGGATCATGCGTCAACCCGCGGCACACGGCGTACGATGACGCGCCATCGCAGATCGCGCTGGCGCGGCTCAGGCGCGAAGTCCGGGTCCTGTGCTCCCTTCCGGTCCAGCTCGGTCCAGGGCAGCGACCCTCTTGCCCGCAAGGCCTCCAGCATCGGCTCCGTCAGCACGTCATGGTCGAAATCGTCCAGCAGATAACCGAGACGCTGCACGACCGGCCGCTCCGCGACCACCGACAACGCGGCGAGTTGCTCCGGATCGATCTCTTGCCTGAGTTCCGATAGGACGGTGACGATATTGTCGATGCCGCCCGACGCCTGCGGATAACGCAGCAGGTCGAGAGCCGTCAGCGCGGCCGACGACATCTTCATCGTGCCGGTATCGGTCTTGCGGTCCTCGATCCCTGCCGTCACCGCCTTCATGTCCTTGCGGAAGTAGAAGACGATCATGCTGCGGCCGGCGCGGATCCTCGGCAGGCGCTTAGCCGTGACGACCTGAAACTCCATGACCGCCTGGTGCGTCGCGCCGTGCAGTTCCGCCGCCTTGAGCAGCCCAACGTAGTAGGCCTGACCCTCACGGCGCATGAGTGCGTCGATGTACCAGGCCGGCGGCGGCGCCCCCCAGGACGCGTATTGCGGCGGGACGACGACATAGAAGCCTTGCCGCAGATTGAGCAATGCCTCGCGCCGTTGCAGCCGCTCGGCGGCATCCAGGAATGCGCCGTGCCCGATGCCGAGCGCATGCTCGGCCTCCTCTGCAGTAAAGACCGTCCGGCCAGTGGAGAGCAGACTGCTCACGTAATTTGACAGGGCGGATCGCTGATCGTGAAACATACTTGACTTTCCGCTTTATATACGGAAATGTCAACATGGATAGTCACCATAACCAGTTAGGGATTGTCTGAACAAGTCGGTTTTTTTCGGGTATACGGGTGTCGTGGCCCGTGGATGAAACGCCAGAGCCCATCGGGGACGTGTTGTCGTGCCAGGAAATAGGGATTTTGATGCCCGAGCCGACCGTCCCCGCCGCCTTGCGGCGGTTGCGGACGGACTCCCCCCACGTCAGGCGGTGGCGTCGCGCCCCGCGATGAGCAGATTGGTGAACCCGAGCAGCACGGCGATGCGTTGCGTGGTCTTCGCCAGCCCCCGATAGCGCACCTTCGCGTAGCCGAAGTGGCGCTTCACATACAGGAACGGATGCTCCACCTTGGCCCGAACCGACGCCTTGCGCCTCTCCGCCGCCGCCTCCGGGCCCGCCTTGTCCAGCCCCCGGCGCTTGCCGGGCTTCATCGCCACCTCCCAGTCCATGTCCGTGTCCCGGTTCTCCGCGCGCTTGTCCACCCCCTGATAGCCCGCATCACCCCACACCTGCTCCTCGCCCCCGTGCAACAGCGCGTGCGCCGTCGCCACATCCGAGACGTTCGCCGGCGTCGTCTCCACGCTGTGTGTCAAGCCCGACTGCGCATCCACCCCGATGTGCGCCTTCATCCCGAAATGCCACTGATTGCCCTTCTTCGTCTGGTGCATCTCCGGGTCCCGCTCGCCCTTGCGGTTCTTCGTCGACGACGGCGCGGCAATGAGACTCGCGTCCACGATCGTCCCCTTGCTCAAGCGGTGTCCGAGAAAGGCCAGATGTGCGTTGATCTCCTCGAACAGCGTCTCGCCCAGACCGTGCGTCTCCAGCAAGTGGCGGAAATGCAGAACCGTCGTCTCGTCAGGCAGCGCACCCGAGAGGCGCAACCCCACAAACCGCCGTACCGACTCCACCTCGTAGAGCAGGGCCTCCATCCCAGGGTCGCTCAGATTGTAGAACAGCTGCAACGCTGTGCACCCGCAGCATCACGCTCAGCGGATAAGGCCGCCGACCGCGACCGGCCTTCGGGTAGAACGGCTCGATGCGGGCCTCCAGCCGCTCCCAGGGAACCAGCCCGTCCATCGTCTCGAGAAAGACCTCGCGCCGCGTCCGACGCGTCTTCAGGTCGTGCTCCAGCTCCGCAAACGTCGCTTGCTCCAAGGCTCGCACTCCACTCCGTCACCAAGAAACCAATTGTGCCAGAGCCGACTTGTTCAGACAATCCTTAGTGTTGGAGATCCCGGATATAGTACGGACAATACAGCACGACTTGTTCCCACAAACGTTACTTGGGGGTCAGAACGGTTCCCGCGTCTTCGCGACCCAAACGTGGTTCTTGGACCTGACGGGTCTCCCGTGTTTCCGGCGGGCAGCTGGATTCTGCATCGCTCCGGACGTGGGTCTCCAGGATGCCCAGCCCTGGTCATCATAGTGGTCATGGGCGTGGCGGACGCCGCGATCGGAAGGGGCTTCGCCGATTCGCGGTCGGGGACTAGGCCGTGTTGACGAATTCATGAAATGCTGATAATCATTCTCCATCAATGACACTTTCCGGGGACTTATCATGGCGTTACGCCTGCTCATCACGGATGCTGTCTGCTCGACACTCGAGCCGCTACTGCGTGAGAGCAAACACGCCGCCGGCGCCTCGCCACAGCTCAGCGACCGACTGGTCATCGAAGCCGTCCTCTACCAGGCGCGTACCGGAACCCCATGGCGCGACCTGCCCGATGAATTCGGCCATTGGAATGCCGTCTATCAGCGGTTTCGCCGTTGGGAGAAGCGCTACCTCCGGGCACGGCTCTGGCAACAGAGACAACAGGTAGACGATGAACCACTCAAGGAAGTGTTCATCGATTCAACCATCGTGCGTGCTCATCAACATGCCGCCGGCGCGGTAAAAAACGACGGCCAGGAGGCCCAGGCTCTCGGCCGCTCCCGGGGTGGGTTCTCCACCAGGCTGCACGTGGCCTGTACCAACGAAACAACCGGTGTGTCCGTCGTATTGACGGGTGGCGAGCGCCATGATGGCGTGGGATGCGAGCTGCTGTGGAAGGCCTTGCCCAGCTCTCCCGCACCGGAGGCTGCGGTCATGGACAAGGCGTATGACAGCAAGGGCATGCGTCAGGCGCTGGCCGACCAGGGCGTCGAAGCCGTGATTCCCGCCCGGTCGAACCGGACTGAGACGATTCATCACGATCAAGAAAAGGACAAGCGGCGCCAGCAGGTCGAGCGATTCTTCAACAAGCTCAAACAATTCCGCCGCATTGCCACACGTTATGACAAGCTCGCTCGGACGGTCCTCGCGTTTGTCCACATTGTCTCAGCATGGATCATGCTTCGATCATTCGTCAACACGGCCTAATACGATGGCGATACCTGACAAACCAGCCCTCCGAAGCACCGCACCCAAGGCCATCAGCGAGAATGAAAATGAACCCGGACGATATCCTTGCCCATCCCGCGCGGATCCTGACTGCCGAACAACGCAGGACTTATTTCGAGACCGGCTTCGTCGCTATCGACGCGGTGATCCCGGAACATTGGCTTGCTCGCCTCACCGTCTTGTTCCGATCGGTTTGTTAACACCAGTCGCCAGGTGCGGCAGTCTAACGAAATCTTCGATCTCGGCCCCACCCACAGCGCCGATAAACCTCACGTCAGGCGCCTGAAGGCACTGGTCGACCGCAACCCCGTATTCTGGGACTTTGCGTCCGAAGCCCCGATGGCGGATATCGCGGCAGACCTCGTCGGTCCCGACGTCAAGTTTCACAGCGCAAAGCTGAACTACAAGTCACCCGGCAGTGGCGAAATCGTGAAGTGGCACCAGGATATTCCCGCATGGCCGCACACCAATTACAGCCCGGTGACCCTCGGCGTGTATCTTTCCGACGTGACCCCGAGCCACGGTCCGCTTTTCGTTCACCGCGACGCACACGACAATTGGATAGGCGCGATATCCGACACCGATCTGTCCTGGCTCGATCTCGACAGCGCCATGGCCCTTGCCGGGACGGCGGGCACGGTTGTGGCGATCAATTGCCGCACGGTGCACGGATCGCGGGCCAATTTGACCGGACATGTCCGGCCACTGGCCCTGTTCGTCTACAGTTCCGCCGACGCCTTTGCCTGGATGCCGCCGCCATCTCCGACAAGCCGGACCGGCACGATCATCTGTGGCGCTCAGCCGCAATTTGCCCATGTGGACCCCCGCCCCTGCCCTATCAATCTCCCACTGCTGAGAAGGTTCCGTTCATTGGATGTTGTCCCATGCGTTGATGAAGTCGATTCCGGCTTTGTATCGCTGCCATGCCTGCCAGATTTTCTCGGTTCCGGGGAGGGGCTGTTGCTTGCTGGTATGGAAGCCTGCGACGCGTGCGAGGTCGACCACGACGGTGCGGATGTCGGGAGGCTTGCCGGGCGGGGCGCGGATGATGCGATGGTATCTGAGCCAGACGTAGAGGACGTTGATTTCGTGCTCGGTGAAGCGCTCGCGCGCGGGCATGTGAGGCTTGTCGCGGGCGAGGCGTTCGAGGTCCATGACGCGCCATGCGGTGACGCCGTCGAAGGCGAGACACTTTCGCAGGTCGTCGGCGTCGTCGAGCCTGCGATCCTCGACGCGGGTGCCGACCTTGAGGATCCTGAAGTATTCCTCGACGGTCCAGCGCGCCTCGTACCAGGCAACGATGCGCCGGGCGTTGTCGATGTCGGCCTCGCCCTCGGTGGTGAGCAAGAGCCAGTGGAGCGGCTTGCAGCGCTTCGGCGGGTCGGGTTCCTGGACCGAGACGGCGAGCATGGGCAGCGGCGCCTGGTTGGCCCTGTTCCTCGGCGGCGCGAGTTCGACGCCGGCGGCGCGCAGGTCGAGGCGGGCCTTGCGCCTGCGGCGTCTGCGGGGACCGCCGCAGGGGAGGCGTTCGATGGTTTTCGTCCCCAGCACCGGCTGCGCCGCCACGACGTCCCACAAGTCCGGTGTCTTGCCGTCGACGACAGCCCGGCGCTGCCGGCCGCGGTCGGAGCGGATCAACAGCCCGTCGCCGCTCTCGCGCGCCTTGCAGAACATCTCCCATATGTCGCCCTCACGGTCGCAGACCGTGACCACGCGGGTGTCGGGACAGGCCATCGCGAGCTGCCCGGCGCTCTCGAGCCGGCGCAGCCAGCGCACGCTCTCCGGCTCGGCCTCGCCGGCCGCGTCCGCGCCGTCGCGCTGGGTGGCGTTGAGTTCGAACACCCCGAGCGGACGCCGGGTTTCGCTGATCGCAAGCCCGACATGGGCGAGGATCCCCCTTGTTCCCGAGCCGCCGCCGCCGAGGTCCACCAGGCCCGTGGTCTTGCGGTGGCCGTTGTAGTTCAGCGTCGTGGTGTCCTGGATGGCGAGGACCACCGGCTCCAGCCGGCAGCGCTCGACCGTCGCCTCGCGGTGGGGTTGAAGAATGTCGTCCATCTTGATCCTGTCGTTGGACAGCAGCCGGTAGGCGGCCTTCTGCTCCGCCTCTGCGGGGAAGATCACGGGCAGGGACGCACCGGGGGCATTCTCCCATGCCCGGCCCATCGCCAACAGCCGCTTGCGCAGGCGGCCGTCGGGATGCGAGCTGCGGCCGTACTCGAAGTCGGCCCAGTCCGCGCCTTTGACCCGGCAGGGCTCGGGCGTCGTGCCGAGGATGGGCGCCGGCTCCCGGCACAAGGCGTCCCGCCAGCCCTCGGCCAAGGGCTTGATCCACACCGATTTCGGCGCCGCCGCGCGGCGCCCCGGCGGAGACCCCGAGGTCCGCTCGGCGCAACACTTCCAGCCCGCCGCGCGGTAGCAGGTGCCGCGCCGCTCGGGACCCACATAAGTGTAGGCGGCCAACGGCACGGCCCCATGCGCCGCCGGCCAGTCGCCGGCCAGGCGCGCCGTCGACAGCGCCAGCACATGCGACGCCAGATTGTCGACCCGGACGCCGGGCAGCAGGAGAAAGCGATGCTGGTTGACCAGCTGCGTCAGGTTGGCGACCCGCGCCGCAGCCGACCAGCCGATGAAGGCGTCGCGGGCCGCCTGATGCCAGCTCGCGGCGCAGAAGCCGATGCCGCCAAGGCGGCCGTGAACCGACGAAACGATCCACCAGTTCAGCACCGCACCCGGCCTTCGCGACCACCCCTGCGGATGATGGCTCTCCATCATCTCCCGCCACGAGCGCTTGTCCGCCGCATCGCCGACCGGGACCAGCGTGACCTCCCCAAGCTCCGACAGCCCGCACCTCAGTTCCAGGTCCGGATAGCCCCGCTCGACCTCGCCGCCCACCGTTCCCGGCGTCCGGCACGGCATCGCCCGCGCCTCGGGCAACCAAATGCCCACCTTGTCCGCCAGCCGCGACAGAGCCTTGCTCGCTTGGGCAAGACACGGAACGCCCCGAGGGTTGCGCCAGTTCTCGCGCTCGCACAACGCGCGCGCCAGCGAATGGCGCGTCCGGCCCGTCTCGCCGGACGCCCCCTTCAGCCACTCAATCGTACCGGCGCTGAAATGCCGAAGCCCAATCTGCATGCCCAGAACATGCAGAACCGGCATTACCTTGTCGACTGTGTCCTATTGAAAGGCCCCTGCCCGGTACCGCCGAACTGGGCCGAAACCGGTTACGGGTCGATCTTTGCTGCACAACAGGACAAGGGATAAGTGTGGCCCGGCAGTTGGCCGACGATCCACATCGTCGGCTGCAACGGTTTTCCCGGGGCATTGATCCGGTTGCGCCCGTGGACACGGATCCGGCCGGACAGCAACAGGGCCGTCCGGCCGTTACGGGAAAAGCAGATACCGTCATGGCCGATGTTACAAGGACAGACTCGACCCCGATTGCGGCTGTTCTATAATATGATGCCGTAAGATAATATGCTGGCGCGGGTCCGATCGTCCCGTGACGCGACTCAAACAAGAGGGAGCAAGCACGATGTCCTACACACTTGAGCAAATGGTCGATGAGTGCCGCACTGCCCTGAAGAATCACCCTGGCCCGGACGGCCTCGAAACCTTGCGCAAATGTGTTGAAAAAGCCTGCAACGACACCAATTTCGTCACCACGTATCTCGGCTCCGACAACGAGACCGACCGCAAGCTGCTTTACGAAGACTCCGAACTCAAATTCTGCATCCTTGCTCATGTCCATCTGGGCGCCAAAGGCAGCCCACCGCATGATCACGGCCCGAGCTGGGCAATTTACGGCCAAGCTGTCGGCGAGACCGAGATGACCGACTGGCACTGTGTCCAGAAGCCGTCAGCCGATTCGCCCGGGATGGTCAAGAAGGTCAAGACCTACACGCTGACCCCGGGGATGGCCTATGCCTATCAGGTTGGCGACCTGCACTCGCCCTATCGCGAAGGGGAAACCCGGCTGATCCGGATGGAAGGCATGAACATGGATGGCGTCAAGCGCGATGCCTATATGGTCGCGCCCGACTGATCCGGTCCCTGACCGGGACGCTACCGAGCCGGCATGTGCGCGTCAAACCAGGCGACGGTCTCGTCCATGACGATATCGAAAGCCGGTTTGACATACATTTCGTAGTGGCCGAAGCCCGGGACAACGACCAGTTTCTTCGGTTCGAGCGCCTTCTCGTACAATGATCGGCAATCCTCCGGCGGCACCAGGCGGTCATCGCCGGCGGCGATCAGCAGCAACGGCCGTGGCGCAATCTTGTCCACCACCCATTCGGGATGGAACTGCAGCGTCTCGTCGATGAATTCGAGCGGGATTGTGCCCACCGCGGCCGGATTGTCGGCGCGCGCTGCCGCCGCGAGCGCCGCCGACTGGCGGTCGGGGAGTAGTATCTCTTCCCGGTCAACCTGCTCCGACTGTCCGGTGACGACCCGGGATTCGCGATCGTGCTCGGATCGTTCGAGAAGATCGAACCATTCGTCCGGCCGGCGCACACTCCGCATCCAGCGCCGTCCATGCCCCATTCCGATGACGCCCACGGTACACCGGACGCGCTCGTCGACGGCGGCGGCATAGACAACCGTCGCGCAGCCGTAACTGGTGCCGTAAATCCCGATCCGGCTCTTGTCGACCATCGGCTGGATACCAAGATATGTAACCGCAGCCAACGCATCGGCTAGTCTCGAATACGGTGCCAGCCGGCTCCGGGCACCCTCGCTACGGCCCCACCCCTTGTAATCGAAGGTTAGAACCACATAGCCGGCGGCGTTCAGGCTTGCAGCGGTATCCGGCAGGTAAAGATCCTTGACTCCGGTATAACCATGGCACAGCACCACACCGGCCCGGCTCTCAGCGTCGTCCAGATCGTCAGGCAGGAAGAGGTCGCCATCAAGCTTCATTCCTTCGCTATAGAACTCCACGGACTTTCGCATCGCCTCGCCCTTTCCGTCCCGGTTTCAGCCACTATCGGATATCTGGACAACAAATCTGCCGTCAGCCAACATTGTGGTTAGAATAATCCGCACACGCGCGCCGGCAAAGCAGCCGTTGCGCGGCTCGAACTGGAAAGCTGGAAAATCCATGAGCAACAAGACAGGCTTTATTGGCCTCGGCGCAATGGGTGGGCCGATGGCATTGAACATGATCAAGGCCGGCATTCCGCTTGTCGTCCACGACACTGACCCTGCAAAGAGCGAACGGCTTGCCGCGGCCGGTGCGTCGGTTGCCGATGCGCCCGATGCCGTGGCGGCGGATGTCGATCGGACGATTTGCCTGGTCGAGACGACGGCTCAGGCTGAAACCGTGATCTGCGGCGATAACGGCATCATGCATGGCGCAAGTCCAGGCAACATCGTCGTCTGTATGTCAACGATTGATCCGACCATGGCCATTCGGATAGCGGAGACACTTGGCGAACAGGGTATCCGGATGCTCGATGCGCCGATCAGCGGCGGCACCGGCCGAGCTGCGGACGGTACACTTTCGGTGATCGTCGGCGGTGAAGCGGGAACGTTTGACGAATGCCGCGATATTTTCGACGCCGTCGGCACCAATGCGTTTCATATCGGTCCGCAAGGTCAGGGACTGGTCATGAAACTGATCAACAACATGCTCGGCATCACCAATACGATCACTCTGATCGAAGGCCTGACTATCGGAGCAAAAGCCGGCATCGGCCTGCAAACGATGTTCGACGTTCTGCAAGCCAGTTCGGGAGCAAGTGCCGCAGTCGAAACCCGGGTTCCGAGAATCATGGATGGTGATTTCGAACCCGGCGGCACGATTGATATTGTCTACAAGGACCAGGAACTGGTCACCGCCTACGCCAAGCAGATCGGTGTCCCGGTGCTGATGGCTAATATCAGTGAACAGATCTACCAGATGGCGAAAACCGCCGGACTCAACAAATTCGACTCCAGCGCCGTCGTCAAAATCTATGAACGACTCGCGGACGTGACCGTCGTCGGGAAAAAATGATACCTGATTACCCTCGAATCTAAGCAGTATTTAATATCGAATACTGCCATGTAATTTGATGATAGATAAAGAACATTCACATGGTGCGCAACCCAGTGCAGTTCCAGAAAGGAATCAACCTCAACGCGTTCCTCTCGCTCTACGGCGTCGAAGACCAGTGCTTCGACGCCCTGTCCCGATGGCGATGGCCGAACGGTTTCGTGTGCCCGAACTGCGGCCACGACCGAGGCTGCCAGTTGAACACACACAAGCTCCAGCAGTGCTATCGCTGCAACCGCCAGACCTCCATCACCGCCGGCACCATCTTCGAGGTCATCAAGCTCCCGCTCACGGTGTGGTTCCAGGGCTTTTACCTCATGACCCAGGGCAAGAAGGGGTGCTCTGCGATGACGCTGCACCGCCAACTTGGCATCTCCGACAACGCCGCCTGGCGCAGGCGCCACAAGCTGATGCAGGTGATGATGGAGCGAGACCGGGAGCACCCGCTCGGCGAGTCGGTCCAATGCGACGATGCCTATCTCGGGGGCGAGCGCAGCGGCGGCAAGCGCGGGCGGGGCGCGCCGGGCAAGACCCCGTTCGTGGCCGCGGTCGAGACCCATGAGCAGGGATATCCGCTGCGCGTGACGCTCACCGTGGTCGAGGGCTTCCGTCTCACCGAAATCGCCGCCTGGGCGCAGCAGCACCTGAGCCCGGGCACGCAGGTGCTCTGCGATGGGCTGACCTGCTTCAATGGCGTGACCGCGACAGGCTGCGTGCATGAGCCGATGGTGACCGGTGGCGGGAAAGCCGCGGTCGAGCGCCCCGAATTTCGATGGGTGAACACGATTCTCGGCAACATCAAGAGCGCCTTGCGTGGCACCGACCATGCGATTCGTCCCAAGTATGCTCAGCGCTATCTCGCAGAGTTCGAGTACCGGTTCAATCGTCGCTTCGACCCGCCCGAGATCATCCCCGGACTGGTCTACGTGGCGCTGCGGACACCGCCGATGCCGGAGAGGCGGCTCAAATTGCGCTTGGCTTGAGTGGGAATCAGGTATGGGTATGGCAACCATCGTTCTGATACACGGCGCCTTCCAGGGTGGCTGGATCTGGCAGCCGACGGCAAGACTGCTGCGCGCGGCTGGGCACATGGTCTACACGCCGACGCTCGACGGCTGCGCCGAACGGGCACATCAGCTCCGCCTCGGCATCACGACCGAAACCCATGCCGACGAAATCGCCGGACTGCTGTTCTACGAAGATATCGAAGATGCCGTCCTGGTCGGAACAAGCAGCGGCGGCATGATCATGGCCAAGGCCGCGGAAATGGCACGAGAACGAGTTGGTCGCCTAGTATTCGCCGACGCCCTGGCCCTGCAGGATGGGGAACGGATCGCCGATATCGTCGAGCGCAGGAATGTCGTCGATACCAGCCTTGCGTCCGGCCCGCCGCGCTCCGATGTTCTCGGCCGTCTGTTTCTGGAACTCGAGGAACCTGTCAAGCAATGGGCGGTCGACCGTTACACCCTGCATCCGCGAGCCTGCATGCACGAACCGGTAGAACTGAAGAAATTCTGGTCACAACAATGGACCGCATCCGTAATATGGTGCTCACGCAGCCAGAATCCGCCCAAACACCATCAGCAACGCTGCGCCGACATGCTCGGCGCCAGATGGCATGAACTCGACACCGGGCATTATCCGATGCTCAGTGAACCGGAGGCACTGGCCCGCATTATCGCTGAAGGATAAGGCAGCGAGGCCGCCTTATGCCGCGATCACCGGCCCTTCGCCGGTGATCGTTGTTCGATGCATGATCCGGGGCTCCATCGGATCGTGCGGCGTGACAATATGCATGGTGCAACGATTGTCCCACATCACGATGTCGTCGGTTTCCCAAATGTGACGATAGACAAAACGGTCCTGACCAGCGAATTCCGCAAGCTGACCGACAAATTCGATCGCTTCGTTATCGGCCATTCCCTCGATCCGATCATTGTAGATCGGGCTGATGTAAAGGGATTCACGCCCTGTCACCGGATGCCGCCGTACCATCGGCTGCCAGACCGGAGGCATCGCCGCCTGCTCTTCCGCGGTCGGCTTGCGAGCCCCGCTGATCCGGCTCAGCATCGCGAAGTCGTGCCGCGCCTTGCGGCCCTCGACTTTTCCTTTCCACTCGTCCGGCAGTGCATCATAGACGGCGTACATGTTGGTGAAGCAGGTGACCCCGCCGGTGCGGCTGACCTTGACGCCGTGCAACAACGAGCCCATCGCAGGAACATGGCGATAGCTTGAGTCGGTATGCCATTTCCGCGCGCTCGACAGTTGCTGCTGGATCGGATGCGACTGCGGCATCAGATTGCCATCCTCATCGGTATTCGAGACCCGGAAGATTTCCTTGATTGCGCGGGACTTGATGATGTCCTGATGAAAGACTTCCGGATCCCCGAAATACCGCGTGGTCGCAACATGCTGTTCATCGGTAATCGCCTGTCCGGGGAACACCAGAACCAGATGATGCATCCAGGCGGCATAGATTTCGTCAACCGTTCGCGGCACCAGCGGCCGCGTAAAATCGACATTGCGTATCTCCGCACCAATAACCGGATGCAATGTCCTGATAGCGAACGCGCTTTCTACCTCGGCGGCAGCGGACACCATTTTCGCGACCTCCCCGTTACATTCTGTCAGTTTTCGACGAACTCGAAGCCCATGGTTCGGGCATGATAAAATAAACCGCCGTCCTGAACGATCAGGAACATCGCCCGCTTGTCGCCCTCGTTGTGGTGCGAATGCACCGACATCGGCGGCGTGATCGTGGTCGCCCAAGGGGCCCAGTCCTTGCGTTCACTGTCGATTCTGGAAAAACAGTTCTCACCCTGGATGACAAGCAATACGGCAACCGAATTGTGGCGGTGCGGTCGCTGGGTCACCCCGGGCGGCAATGTGTTCATCGCCAAGGTCAACGTCGGCAGGACGTTGCGGCTGGCTTCCTGCATGTCGGACGAGAAAATCAGCGCCGAGCCAGCAACATCGGAATCACTGCCGAACCGGTGGATGAGTGCGATCTGGCGCTCGATCTCGTCGGCCGGATAATGCACGACTTCCGTCAATGCGTGTCCCTCGGCCGGCGCTCGAAAATTCTCGAAGGCAAGCTGCGGTTCATTGGTCACCAGCCACAACACCGCGTCGGTGTCACCGACGCGGTGGGTTTGCGTCATGTTTCCTGGGACAACGAAAACATCACCGGCAGACCAGGTAACAGTTTCCGGTCCCGACCGTGTCGTTCCGGCACTAGAGATCGCGTAATATAGCACACCGCTGCAAACGAAGTCCGTGACCAGGGTCTCACCGGCCCTAATCCGGGCATAACGGGCCAGAACCAGTGGCGTGGTGGCAGGAAGTCCACACGCCATCGCGTCGGACACATCGCACGCAATCAGACCGGTCGGGCTTGCCGGATCCAGCGCCCGATTCGCCTGATCAACAAAAACCGCGTTCGGAACCGGCGGCAAGGTTACATCGAATGCGTTTCCGGTGTTGAAGTATCGTGCCCGGGTCTGGGCCAGGCTGGTTGGGTTCGCCGCTGTCTGCGGCGGAAGATCACTGAACGATTGCGGAGATATACTGTCGGGCATCCTGAACTCCTGCCAATGGTCAAGGTCGACCCATGGCCCAATTTCGCCAACATCGTCATCACAAAGCAATCATGAGTGTGGTCGCGCGTATCATGCCCTTGAAATACCATATCGCCGATCCCGTGTCATAGTTGGACCATGGTCCAGATCTCCTCTACCCGGCGACGCGCGATCCTGATCACACTGACCGTCACCGTCGGCATCTATGTCCTTACGGTGACGTTGGCCAACGTCATTCTGCCGCAACTGCAGGGCCATTTTGCCGCAACGCCGGACCAGATTACCTGGGTCGTCACATCGAATCTGCTGGCAGCGGCCATCGCAACCCCGATGAGCGGTTGGCTCGATGGGCGTTTCGGGCGGCGCAGGGTCATGCTTTGGTGTTCTTGCGGATTCATAATTTCTTCGACCGCCTGCGGCCTTGCAACATCGCTCGAACAGTTGGTACTGTTCCGCGCATTCCAGGGGTTTCTCGGTGCGCCATTGCTGCCGCTCAGTCAGGCGATCATCACCACGATCTATCCGAAAGAACGCCACACCGCTGTCCTCGCGCTCTGGAGCATGGGGGTGACGGTTGCCAGCATCATCGCGCCACTCGTTGGCGGCTATATGGCCGAGGATTACAGTTGGCGCTGGGTGTTCCTCATGATCGTGCCTTTCGCCGTTCTGTGTTTTGTTG
Organism: Thalassobaculaceae bacterium; assembly: GCA_963422445.2. Lineage (GTDB taxonomy): Bacteria > Pseudomonadota > Alphaproteobacteria > Thalassobaculales > Thalassobaculaceae. The sequence continues at coordinate 3,066,800 of OY729512.2, read as the reverse complement.
CCCTGTGGCAGTTTGTCGAGGAGCCTGAAGAGGGAGTCGCTGCTGGCCGGCTGGACTGGTTCGGGTTCCTGTTTCTCGCGGTGGCCGTTTCCGCGCTTCAATTGATGCTCGATCGTGGTCAACGCCTCGATTGGTTCGACTCACCGGAAATCCTGACCGAAGCGGTCATTGCCGTGACCGCTTTCTATTTGTTCGTGACACATGTCATGACCAGCAAGGATCCGTTCCTGAAACCGACCTTGCTTCTGGACCGGAACTACGCCGTCGGTATCATCCTCGGCTTCACTTTCGGCATGCTTTATTTCACGACGTTCGTGCTGCAACCGACAATGCTACAGAACCTGCGAGGGTTTCCGGATTCCCTGATCGGCATCATCCAGGCAAGCCGCGGGTTGGGATTACTGATCGGCGCCGTGTTTCTGTTGACCGTCCTCAAAAGGATGGATCCGCGGAAGATCCTTGTCATCGGCTTCCTGATACAGGGCGCAGCCGGTTACGCAGTGTCGCAGTTTGACGTCAATATGACGGTTTTTGCGGTCACCTGGACGACCATGCTGCAAGGCTTCGGCATTGGCATGATGTGGTCGCCGATCTTGGTCGTAACCTGCGCCACGCTCCCGCCCCGTCATCTCCCTGAAGCGGCTTCGGTGTTTCACCTGCTTCGTAACATCGGCTCGAGCGTCCATATCGCGCTGACCGTGACGCTGGTGGTCCGAAGCGGCACAGCCCGCTATTCGGAGCTGGTCGAGGCCCTGAATCCGTTGAATGAAACGCTCATCATCTCGGCTAGCGGCTGGAGCATCTCCGGGACCGACAACCTTGCCATGCTGGCTGGCGAGGCCAGCCGTCAGGCGTCCATGATCGGCTATATCAACGGTCATTACGCCTATGCCCTCGCCGCGCTTGCGGTGACACCGCTCGCAATGCTCGCTCGGCGTCCGGGAACCGGGTAGTGGCCCGGTTAACGACTCGACCACGCTGGCATTCGCTTTCGACCGCTCCGGGCATGAACGGGCAGAAGCGCAAGATCGTCCGGGAACGGGCCGCAATCTGACGCAGGGTCCAGAAACCGGTGAACGGCGATCGAATTCAGACCCCGGCACCGGATAACGATGACGCGATCAAGGATGGGCACCTCCCTCGATTCGATCGCGGAGTTCTCCAGACGCCCGTTGGGCGACAAGGGCAAGGAAGATCCTGCCAAACGCTATATTATCCGTACCGCCAACCAGACGCGCGATTCGTCGCGACCCCGGATTTCGCGCAGACCTTTAACCGGATGCGAGTCGGTTATTCGGTGTTCTCCTCCGGTTTCGCTCGTGCATCGCCAACTTCCCGGATATCGCGCGTCCGTCCGGACGTCATCAGCAGAACCGCCGTCGGCTTCGAACTGCCAGCGCGCAAGAATATCCGGATGGATGGGGTCCGGCGATTCTCGCGCAGGCGCTTGCGTAGCACACGCCCCCTGGCGATTACTCGTTCCCGTTCAGTTGTCATCGGTCGTGACCTCTTCCAGAATGAACTCGTAATCGTCATCGATCTTGACGCGATCGATGATACGACATTCCGTATTTGTCAGGAACAGCCCCCTCTGGAAGCCGCACCGCACCGCACCGCAAGATCCATACCGGTGTTGGATATGCATGTAAAATTCGAAGCTCCGAATTCGCTTTGGATCCAGTAGCGTTTCATCGTGCTCGGGAATCCTCAGCAGGCGTTCACCGGTCCGGATTTCCCCGACTTCGGACTCTCATCCGGAATGGCGGCGGACCGATGGATTGGAATTTTCGATCTGCAGTTTGCTCAGCGCGTCGTTCAACACTCGCCGCAAGGCGATGACACGAGCGGCTTCATCCGGCAACGGAGGATCTTTCCGACGCGGTATCTTGGGATCGACGTCTCAAATCCAGTTCCCTGGACTCACGGTTAGGATCTGGGTACGTCACGGATTTTCCATGTCGCGATCGGGAGCACAAAAAGTGTTGAATTGCATCCCTTTCAGCCCTTCGGGCTTGGGCCTCGACTTTGCGATGCCCCTGTCCCGGCAGACCGGCTGCCAAGACGATCCGCCCTCATGCCCGATCGGAGAATTTTCCATACCGCTTATGCACGTAGCTCCGGTTGCGAGAGTTTGCCGCTAGAAGTTGACTCCTACCGGTCCATTTGGACGGTTTTCGATCAACATGTTGATCAAGCCGGAGCCAGGTGCATAAGCGGTTTTTCCATATCGCTAAAAAATGCTGTTTCCTGAACCTCTTGCAAAATTGCCGGCCCGACCGGTTTTTTGCCTTGTCCAGGCTGATTTTGTTGTCGAGGACCTAGTGTCCTGATTCCAAAGTTCGTACCGTTATGATGTTGCGGCTGCAGCGGTTTCGAGGGTCCTGAGGCAGAAGCGCTTGATGGACGCCAGGATTTCATCGGCTGTCTTGTGCCAGCGGAAGGGCTTGGGGTCCTCGTTGACGGTGTCGATGTACCCGGTGATCGCCTGCTCCAGCTCGACGGTCGATCGGTGAACCCCGCGCCGGATCTGCTTCTCTGTCAGATCGGCGAAGAAGCGCTCGACTTGGTTGAGCCACGAGGCAGAGGTCGGGGTGACGTGAACATGCCAGCGCGGTCGCCGGGCGAACCCGTCGCGGATCGTCTTCGTCTTGTGGGTCGAGTAGTTGTCCATGACGATGTGGATCTCGAGGTCGGGCGGCACGTTGGCCTCGACGTGATCCAGGAACTTGCGGAACTCCACGCTGCGGTGGCGCCGATAGCACTGTCCGATGACCTTGCCTGTGGCGACGTCAAGGGCTGCGAAGAGCGAGGTCGTGCCGTTGCGCTTGTAATCGTGAGTGCGCCGCTCGACCTGCCCCGGGCGCAGCGGCAGCAGCGGCTGGGTGCGATCGAGGGCCTGAACCTGCGATTTCTCGTCCACGCAGAGGACCATGGCATGCTGCGGCGGGTCCACGTAGAGCCCCACGATGTCGCGCGTCTTGTCCACGAAGTAGGGGTCTGCCGAGAGCTTGAAGGTCTCGCTCCTGTGCGGCTGAAGGGAAAAGGCTCGCCAGATGCGATTGACCGTCGACGGCGCATACCCCGTCGCCTGCGCCATCGAGCGCGTGCTCCATTGGGTCGCGTCACGAGGCTTCTCCTCAAGCGTCTTGCGCACCACCTCGGCCACGGCGTCGTCATCGATGCGCCGGGGACGGCCGGAGCGCGGCTCGTCGTCAAGCCCGTCAAGACGATGCTCTGCGAAGCGATTGCGCCACTTCCTGGCGGTCTGGCTGGTCACGCCCAGCACGCTCCCAATCTGCACATTGGTAAGCCCTTCGGCCGCCAGCAGCACGATGTGCGCCCGATCGGACAGGCCTCGCCAGACTTTGCGCCCGCGCGCCAGCCGCTCAAGCTCGTTGCGCTCGTCCGCGCTCAGCTTGATCTCCACCGAAAGTCGCATCACCATGCCCCCCGAATCGACACCACCCCCTTAACAATACGAACTTTGCGTACAGGACACTAGGTCCCGGGACCACCCCGTGGTATCTTGTTATTGCGGAAACATAACATACTACGGGGTGACCCCGATGACCCTTGGCTCGACCCTATCCGATCTCTGGCGCCGATTTCAAGGGGACCTTTTCCCTGCGTTGGCCGAAGCGGTCGGTCCTCTCCTCGAGACGCACAAGCGCTTCGTGACAGCTCTCGATCTCGTCAAGGTGGAGGGCTTCGTCGATGAGGTGTGAACCGGTCCGGGTCGGCCCCGGGAGGATCGCCGGGCGCTGGCCCGTGGCGTCATCGCCAAAGCGGTGTGGGGTCTGCCGACGACCCGCCACCTGATCGACAGGCTCAAGGTGGACCCGACGTTGCGCCGACTGTGCGGCTGGTCGCGTGTCGCGGAGATCCCGCGTGAAGCGACGTTTTCGCGGGCGTTTGCCGAATGGTCGCAGTCCCGTCTTCCGGAGAGGATGCACGCGGCTCTGGTTGCAGAGACACTGGGCGATGCGCTCATCGGCCACGTGTCGCGGGACCCGACGGCCATCGAGGCCCGGGAGACGCCGGCCCCGACGCCGAAGGCCAGGACGCCGAACCGCAAGCGCGGCCGGCCCCGCAAGGGCGCGGAGAGGACGAAGGAGCCTGGGCGTCTCGAACGGCAAGCGAACGGGATGGATCTCGATGAGAGGCTCGACGCGCTGCCGAAGGTCTGCGATCACGGGGCAAAGAAGACTGCCAAGGGGGTCATGGAGGCCTGGCGCGGTTACAAGCTGCATATCGACACAGCAGACTGCGGGGTGCCGCTGAGGACCGTTCTCACCTCGGCATCCGTCCATGACAGCCAGGTCGCGATCCCGCTGGCGATGATGACCGCCGCGCGTGTGACCAATCTCTACGATCTCATGGACGCGGCCTATGACGCCAGGGAGATCTACCAGATGAGCGAACGGCTTGGCCATGTGCCGATCATCGATGTCAATCCGCGCCGGGACAAGGACCTCAAGGAGGCGCGAGACCGGGAGGCCCGGGCCCGGCGTGCAATAGGCCATGTCGATCCCGAGACCGTGCGGTTCCGGATCCGGTCCGGTGTCGAGAGGACCAACGCCCGCATCAAGGATGAGTGTGGCGGGCGCCATGTCCGCGTCCGCGGACATTCCAGGGTCGCCTGCCATCTCATGTTCGGCATCCTGGCCCTGGCGGCTGACCAGTTGATACGTCTCGCCGCCCCATAGCGCGGCTCCGACAACGCATGCCGACCCTTCGCGGCCCTCTCGAAGAGAGGGGCCCGGAGAGGCGTGTCCCGATGTCCGCAAAGGTCCCTGTTTGTTCTCATCGTCTCTGATGAGACACCGCGAATCCATGGATTCCGACCTCCAGGTGCAGAGGTGACCGGGATCAACCGACCGATCCAGACTCACCGAACCCTGGGGCAGGAATTTTGCAAGAAGTTCTCCTGAATGCTACAAATGGGTAAATGTCATGCGCGTCACAAGCCAGCCTGCAGACGGCCAACGAACGAGAGGCGATATCACATGACCAGGTCACTGACCGACTTCAAGGTTCTTGCGTTTGACTGTTATGGCACTCTGATCGATTGGGAAACGGGTATCTGGGATGCCGGCCAACCGGTTCTCATGGCCAATTGCTGCGGCAATATCACCCGTCCGATCTGGCTTAACGCCTTTGCGGAAGCCGAAAGCGCGCAACAGGTGGCAACGCCGTCAATGCCTTATCCGGAGATCTTGTTTCACACGCACCGGGCGATGGCCGGCAAGTTCGAACTGAAGACCACCGATGACCTCGATCGCGCGTTCGGAGATTCGGTACCGCACTGGCCGGCTTTTCCCGATACCGCCGATGCCCTGCGCCAGTTGCAGAACCATTTCCAGCTAGCCATCCTCTCGAATGTCGACCAGGCCGGTTTCGCAGCTTCAAATCGCAAGCTGGGTGTCGAATTCCAGGCTATCTATACGGCTGAAGATGTCGGTTCGTATAAACCGAACCCGGAAAATTTCTCCTACATGCTGGAACGGCTCGACGGGGATCTGGGTCTGGGCACCGCGGACATTCTGCACACGGCCCAATCGCTGTTTCACGACATCGTCGAAGCCAGCCAGCTGGGTCTCACGACCGCCTGGATCGACCGCCAACGCCTCTCCGCCGGCGGCGCCTGGGGAGCAACGGCGATTGTTCCGCAACGGCCGGATCCCGATTTTCTTTTCCACAGCATGAGCGAGATGGCCATCGCGGTCGCCGCAGAAAATTGACTCCGTCCAAATCTGTGGTTGTGTAAGGTCATGGGCGAAAACAGTGTTCCGATGTCAGTGCATCGGAACACTGTTTTCGCCCATGACCTGTTTATCTTGGACTTTGAAATTGACTCTATTTCGGCTGACCTGACTGAGGCTGGTAGCAAACTCGGTGGTGGTTTCCGCACACGCCCGTGAAGGAACTTCCGCAGGGCCGGGCCAAGGATCAGCACCAACGTCCTTTGCGAGGGTCAGACTGACGATGCGTTGGGGTCGAATATCACAGGCACGCCGCACCAGCGCCCGCGTTACGAGCTCGCCCGGCCGCAAGGTATACCCGCGCACAGCAAATCCGGGAGCGCTGCCATATCGGCAAACACCCTGGCACAACCGGCGGCCTGCAAGTTGCCGGCATCCCGACACGCAGAGTAGCCAAAGACCGTCATTCCCGCAGCGACGCCCGCGATAGCACCGCGCGGACTGTCCTCAATGACCGCGCAGCGCGCTGGCGCACTATTCATGCTCCGGGCACAGTGAAGGTACAAATCCGGCGCGGGCTTGGGAATACCGACATGGTCGGCCGAAAATATCCGTCCGGCGAAACGGGACTTCAGGCCGACCAGTTGCAACGTCACCTCCATCTTGTGTGGCGGACCGTTCGAGCCGACACAAGCCGGAACTCCTGCTCGCTCGATTGCGTCGAGCGCAGAATCAATGCCGGGAATCTTTCGAAGACAACGTCTGAACGCGGCGAATTGCTGTTCGTAAATTCGGTCGACCCAGTTGTCCGGAAGCTTGTGTCCGAGACGGTCTTCCGCAGTCTGCTTGATCACGGTCAATTTGTTGCCAAGGAATTCGTCAAGCGCCCTTTCCTCCGAAATCGGCAAGCCAATCTCGGACAAGGCGTGGGCGATCAGGCGGTTGGCGATCGGTTCACTGTCAACCAGGACACCATCGCAATCAAAGATAATCAGATCCCAGTCCATCTGCTTTCCGTATCAATTTGCCGTAATCATTACTTCAGGACTCGACGCGGTAAAACCAATTGCTTGCGAACTGAAGCGTTTCAGGTAGCTTCCCGTGACTTTCATGTCCGTATCTCCGGGAGAAGATAACATGACGATCAGCCGTTCGGCCCAGCGGGCCCTTGCGGCACCATTGTTTCTGATGGTTGCGATGGCGAGCAGCCATGCGATGGCAGCCGACGATCTGAGCAGCGGTGATACCGCCTGGATCCTGACATCGACGGCACTGGTGCTGTTCATGACCCTTCCCGGTCTGGCGCTTTTCTACGGCGGCCTTGTAAGGGCCAGAAATGTCCTGTCGGTCCTGATGCACTGTTTCTCGATCGCATGCCTCGCATCGATTGCGTGGCTGGTCGTTGTCTACAGTCTCGCCTTCGGCGACGGCGGCGCGGCACAGCCGGTGATCGGCGGCCTTGGCAAGGCGTTCCTGTCCGGTATTGGCCCCGACACGATGTCCGGAGCAATTCCGGAAACCGTCTTCTTCATGTTCCAGATGACGTTCGCGATCATCACGCCGGCCCTCATCGTCGGCGCCTTTCCGGAACGGATTCGCTATTCGGGCGTCCTGCTGTTCTCCTTGCTGTGGCTCATTTTTGTCTACGCGCCTGCCTGCCATTGGGTCTGGGGCGGCGGCTGGTTGGCTGACAAGGGCATCATGGATTTCGCCGGAGGAATCGTGGTTCATACCACGGCTGGGATCTCGGCTCTCGTTCTGGTATTGGTGCTTGGGTCCCGACGCGGATTTCCGGGAGAGATCAGACCGCCGCATAATCCCGGACTTACCGTTCTCGGCGCCTGCATGCTCTGGGTCGGATGGTTCGGCTTCAATGCCGGCAGCGCTCTTGCGGCCGACGGTTCCGCAGGTATGGCCATGGTCGTCACACATATATCAGCCGCAGTGGCCTCGCTGACCTGGGCTGCCGTTGAATGGGCAAAGTTCGGGAAGCCCAGTGTCATCGGAATTGTAACCGGCATGGTCGCTGGCCTTGCGGCCATCACGCCTGCATCAGGATTTGTCGGACCGCTCGGTGCCGTGGTGATTGGTCTGCTTGCCGGAGTTCTCTGCCAGTGGTTTACAACATGGATCAAATTTAAGATGAAGATAGATGATTCTCTTGATGTTTTTGCGGTCCATGGTGTCGGAGGAATTCTCGGAACGCTACTTGCCGCGATTTTTGCGGTCGAATCCCTTGGGGGCAACGGATTGCCAGATGGCGCCACAATGGGTGGACAACTCATGGTTCAACTGATCGGCGTGATCGCTGTTGGCGCTCTCTCTGCGGTGGTGACCTGGATTATCGCCCGCGTCGTGGTCGCGGTCACCGGCCTGAGAGTCAGCGATGACGAGGAGATTGACGGCCTCGACATCACCGCTCATGGGGAACGAGGATATGATTTGACCTGACCAGACGGACCGGGCAGAAAATTTTCAAGAGGGAGAACACGATGAAAATGGTCGTCGCAATTGTTCAGCCGCACCGGCTCGAACGTGTGCGCGAAGCGCTGGCTACGCTAGGTGTACATGGCATGACCGCGAGTGAAGTGCAGGGATATGGCCGTCAGGGCGGCCAGAAGGAAATCTATCGCGGGGCCGAATACGATGTGCATTTCGTCCCCAAGGTCAAGATCGAGGTCGCGATCAGCGATGAGCTTGAGGACCAGACTGTCGAAGCGATCCAGACCGCGGCACAGACCGGCCGGATTGGCGACGGCAAGATCTTCGTGCTTGATCTTGGACAAACAGTTCGAATCCGTACCGGCGAACACGGCGTCGATGCGCTCTGAGCCCCGTTGCTTCCTGGCTGGATGATCGAAGACTTTCGTCTGCCAGAATCACTTTCGCAGCCGTGCGCGTCACGGTTCGCATGACATGATTCCATGATGTTGCGGTACTGTCTCCGGCAGTACCGTTGCAATGGCGGTCGGTTAAGAAAACAATGACGGACTGGCCGCGATCTCGCGGCGCTTGATCGGCAATAAGTTCTGCCCGTCAGCGAGCCAGCGGCAGACGGTTACGGCCCGATAAATGCAAATCACAGGAGAGTCGCGGTTATGCGACATGGAACACAACCAGAATCCGCCCCGGCGATCGAGCGACACGACCGGGACGGCGTCGCCTGGATCACGATGACCCGCCCGGACGCCTACAACGCCTTGTCAAATGACCTCATTGCCGCCCTTCTCGATTCATTGAATGACATAGCTGGAGATCCCACGGTCAAGGCCGTGATCATGGCCGGCGCCGGCAAGGGTTTCTGCGCCGGCCATGATCTGAAAGAGATGCGGACAAATCGCAGCGAATCCTTCTACAAGGCGCTTTTCGAGCATTGCTCGACGCTCATGCAGACCATTATCACTTTGCCGCAACCGGTCATCGCGCGGGTGCACGGGATCGCAACGGCAGCAGGCTGTCAGCTGGTCGCGACTTGCGATCTCGCAATTGCCAGTGACAATGCCCGCTTTGCCACACCTGGAGTCAACATCGGACTGTTTTGTTCGACGCCCATGGTTGCTGTGTCACGCAAGGTCCCACGCAAGAAAATGATGGAGATGCTGCTTACCGGGGACATGATCGATGCAGCAACCGCGGTTGATTACGGGTTGATCAACCGTGCCGTACCGCCAGCTGACCTCGACCAGGCGGTATCCGAACTTGCCGCGAAGATCGTGGCCAAGTCACCACTGGTTCTGAAAATCGGCAAGGAAGCATTCTATCGCCAGATCGAAATGCCGCTCACCGACGCTTATTCTTATACCGGGACGGTCATGACCCGAAACATGCTCGCGCGTGATGCCGAAGAAGGTATCAGTGCCTTCATCGAGAAGCGTCCCCCCATCTGGAAAGGAGAATAGTCATGGCCGAGTCATTGGCACCGTCGGAGATTGACCATGACAGCTATCCAGATCCCTATATCAGGGTCATTCTTTCATCGGTCCGAACAATCGCCATGGTCGGAGCAAGCGCAATCTGGAATCGGCCCTCGAACTTCGCGATGAAATACCTTCAAGCCAAGGGCTACAAGGTATACCCGGTCAATCCGGGCGCGGTCGGCAGCAAGATTCTGGGCGAGACAGTCTATGCCGACCTCGAAAGCCTGCCCGAGGTCGTCGACATGGTCGACATTTTCCGGAATTCCGCAGCGGCCGGGCCGATTGCAGACGATGCAGTCGCGCATGGCGCAAAGGTGATCTGGATGCAAATTGGCGTTCGCAACGACGAAGCGGCCGGGCGCGCCACTGCACAGGGCGTCAAGGTGGTCATGGACCGTTGTCCGAAGATCGAATTCTCCCGCCTGTTCGGCGAACTGTCCTGGCACGGGTTCAACTCGAAGGTGATTTCGTCGCGCCGCCGCCATGTCGGTACAGCGGAACCGCCAGCGACGGATATGGCGGCGGAGTCGCGCCAGCCAGCCGGCGCCGGATTCGAGACCCGCGCGATTCATGCCGGCGCGGCGCCGGATCCGACCACCGGGGCACGTTCGACACCGATTTTCCAGACCACGGCCTACGTGTTCGACGATGTTGATCATGCGGCCTCGCTGTTCAATCTCCAGACCTTCGGCAACATCTATTCGCGGCTGTCGAATCCGACCACGGCTGTTCTTGAAGAGCGAATCGCGAGTCTCGAAGGCGGCCGCGGCACTACCTGCACCGCATCCGGCCATTCGGCCCAGATGGTCGCATTGCTGCCATTGATGGAGCCGGGGGACCGGATCGTCGCATCGACCCGTCTCTACGGCGGATCGATCACCCAGTTCGGGAAGACCTTCCGGAAATTCGACTGGCATTGCGATTTCGTCGACATGGACGACCCCGATGCGGTACGGGACGCGACAGACAATCCCCGGATCAAGGCGGTCTTCGCTGAATCCCTCGCCAATCCAGGGGGCGTGATCAGCGATATAGCCATGTTGAAGGACATCGCCGCGGCAGCTGGCGTGCCGTTGATCATCGATAATACGATGGCAACGCCGTGGTTATGTCAGCCCATACAACACGGGGCCGACATCGTCATTCATTCAACGACGAAGTTCCTGTCCGGTCACGGCAATGCCATGGGCGGCGCCATTGTCGATTCCGGCACTTTCGACTGGTTCCAGAACGACCGGTTTCCGGCGCTGTCGAGACCGGAGCCGGCCTATCACGGGCTGACATTCTTCGAGACCTTCGGCGACCTCGCCTACACCACTTACAGCCATGCCGTCGGCCTCCGGGATCTCGGTCCAACCATGGCGCCGATGAACGCCTATCTGACGATCATGGGAACCGAGACGCTCGCACTACGCATGCAGAGGCATGTCGAAAATGCCCAGACAGTGGCTGAATTTCTCGACGCGCATCCGGCGGTTGCCTGGGTTTCCTATGCCGGGTTGCCAAGCTCGCCTTATCACGCGCTAGCCAAGCACTATCTGCCTCGGGGGGCAGGTTCGGTATTCACGTTTGGCGTCAGCAGCGGTTACGAGGCCGGAATTCGTTGCGTCCAGCGCTGTGAGCTGTTGAGTCATCTAGCGAATATCGGCGATACGCGCTCTCTGATCCTGCACCCGGCATCGACAACGCACCGCCAGTTGACAGAAGAGCAAAGAACAGCCGCCGGGGCCGATGACGACGTGATCCGTCTGTCGATCGGTCTTGAAACCGTGGACGACATCATCGCCGATCTCGATCAGGCGCTCGTCTGACCACGCGTTCCACCATCAAATGCCTGGATATTGAGCCTCTTACAAAAAGATCCGATAGGATCGTGTCGTCGTCGCCTGATTGCGACTTATACGAACAATTGATGAGCATTGGAACTGCGCTTGATCGAATGTCATCATTGCCGCACCGATTCATTATTGATGGGATAGGATTCAAATCATCCGGGCGTCAGTCACCGCCACCGTCCAGCGCTCAGGTCACTGCAGCCCTGCAGCCCTTTAGGGAATGTCTGAACAAGTCGGTTTTTTTTCGGGTATACGGGTGTCGTGGCCCGTGGGTGAAACGCCAGAGCCCATCAGGGACGTGTTGTCGTGCCAGGAAATGGGGATTTCGATGCCCGAGCCGACTGTCCCCGCCGCCTTGCGGCGGTTGCGGACGGACTCCCCCCACGTCAGGCGGTGGCGCCGCGCCCAGCGATGAGCAGATTGGTGAACCCGAGCAGCACGGCGATGCGTTGCGTGTTCTTCGCCAGCCCCCGATAGCGCACCTTCGCGTAGCCGAAGTGGCGCTTCACATACAGGAACGGATGTTCCACCTTGGCCCGAACCGACGCCTTGCGCCTCTCCGCCGCCTCCGGGCCCGCCTTGTCCAGCCCCCGGCGCTTGCCGGGCTTCAGCGCCACCTCCCAGTCCACGTCCGTGTCCCGGTTCTCCGCGCGCTTGTCCACCCCCTGATAGCCCGCGTCACCCCACACCTGCTCCTCGCCCCCGTGCAACAGCGCGTGCGCCGTCGCCACATCCGAGACAGTCGCCGGCGTCGTCTCCACGCTGTGCGTCAAGCCCGACTGCGCATCCACCCCGATGTGCGCCTTCATCCCGAAATGCCACTGATTGCCCTTCTTCGTCTGATGCATCTCCGGGTCCCGCTCGCCCTTGCGGTTCTTCGTCGACGACGGCGCGGCAATGAGACTCGCGTCCACGATCGTCCCCGTGCTCAAGCGGTGTCCGAGCGAGGCCAGATGCGCGTTGATCTCCTCGAACAGCGTCTCACCCAGACCGTGCGTCTCCAGCAAGTGGCGGAAATGCAGGATCGTCGTCTCGTCAGCCAGCGCACCCGAGAGGCGCAGCCCCACAAACCGCCGTACCGACTCCACCTCGTAAAGCAGGTCCTCCATCCCAGGGTCGCTCAGATTGTAGAACAGCTGCACGCAGTGCACCCGCAGCATCACGCTCAGCGGATAAGGCCGCCGACCGCGACCGGCCTTCGGGTAGAACGGCTCGATGCGGGCCTCCAGCCGCTCCCAGGGAACCAGCCCGTCCATCGTCTCGAGAAAGACCTCGCGCCGCGTCCGACGTGTCTTCAGGTCGTGCTCCAGCTCCGCAAACATCGCTTGCTCCATGGCTCGCATTCCACTCCGTCACCAAGAAACCAATTGTGACAAAACCGACTTGTTCAGACAATCCTTAGCTGCGAGGTGTTCGGGCCGGGATTTGGGAGAGAAGGACCTGTGATCAGTTGATCACGCGCATCAATTGATCAGCGGTGAACGCAAGACTCCCGACATCAGATGACACAGCCCCTTGCGGTGACAGCAAACAAGGACCGGGCAACTGCCGAAGTCGTCCTTAAGACGACCGTTGACACGCTTGACGGTGCTCCATTCGCGATAGCGACGCTGCTCCGGCATGACCTGTCCGATGGCGTTGAGAGCTTATGCCTCCCGGGCCAGCTCCACCTTGAGGACAGCATCTCGGCGCGAGCTGATGTCGATGATCGACACTTGATCGAGGCCCAGGCTGACAGCGCGGATCTCTTGAGCATCATACGCACTGTTCATCAGATCATAACAGATGCCAATCCGCTCCGCGTTCATCGTCGCGAGTGGGATTGCAGCTGATCGGAATTCTGCCATCCGCCGCATCACTGTGGACCTTGTCACCGATCCAGGAGGTCTTATCCCAAGTTGGCACTTTTCCGCTTCTCAAGCCCTTTATCGTGTTGAGTTGACGCGATATTTCTCTTGGCCGATTCCAACATGGCCCCACATTTTGTGAGATTCTGTCAGCTCGTCAGGCGGGTCCTCCTGCGGTGGATGGCGGGTTCCACGCCCGCCGCCGAGGAGATGTCGGCACCCTCGGCGGGCGGGCGCGTGTCCTGGCGGTTGACGATCAGCGTGCCGTCGGTCTGGCGCAGGCGCGTGGTGATCTGCACCCAGGTCCGCATGGCTCTCGCGGATCGATGTCCAGCACTTGTGGATGTCCCGCGCGGCCAGCCGGGTGCGGATCAGATGCACGGCGTGGTAGGCCAGCACGGCGATCCGCAGATGAGCCGCGATGCGCCGGTCGAGCTGGTGCCAGATCGGGCGCAGGCCGAGCTCGGATTTCAGGCTCTTGAATGTCGCCTCGATATCCGTGATCCGCCAGTACGACCGAAGGACCGCCTCGATGTCCCAGTCGACGTGGCTGGTGCGCAACACATAGGCGCCCGCGCCCTCGTCGGCCTCGTCGTATTGGGGCCTGCGCTTGAAGCGCACAGCGCTCGCATTGGGGCCGGTTTTCGCCTTCTCGACAGTGATCTCGTAGGGCCTGGCAACTGCGGAGACGCGCTGCTTGAGGCGGCCCACGCTCTCCAGCACCTTGTCGTAGCGCTTGAGGCGGCCCTTGACCGGGAGGCCGCTGTGGAGCCTTTCCAGCGCCGCCTCGAAGCGGTTCCTCCTCAGGCCGAGGATCGAGGTCTCGGCCTTCTTCTTGCCCTCGCTGACGACAGAGAGCCGCGCCGCGCCGTCCTCGCTTGCGAGGCGCCAGGCGCGCACCTCGTGGTGCGCGCTGGTGATCAGCAGCGCCTCGGGTCCGCCCTCGGGCGGCGGCGGTTTGCCTCCCCGGCTGACCGCGATCCAGTCGTAGCCCGGCTCGCCCAGCCACGCGATGTTCTCCTCGGTGGCGATGCCCGCGTCCATGACCACCATGGGCTTGGGCGCCGTGCCGCCGCACACCGCCTCGAGCCTGACCAGCGCGTCCTCCAGCCTGCCCGGCTCGCTCACGTTGCCCGGCAGGATCTCGCAACTGCGCGGGAAGCCTGCACCGTCGAGCGCCAGCGCCAGCGTGATCAGCGGACAGTCGTCGCGCTTCTGCTTGGAGCGCCCGAAGCGGGGACGCTCGCCGTGCGTGTGGCCGTGATAGTGAAGGTTGGTGAGATCGTAGAAGGCGATGGTGTCGGGGATGTCGAGCAGCGAGCGCTCACGGTTGAACAGCTCCCGCTGGATGGCGGCGCGGTGGCGCCAGAGGAGGTCGCCGATGCGGTAGAGCGTCTTGCGCCGCAGTGCCTTGCGGTCGCCCTCCAGGTCGAGAAGTTCGGCGGTCGCACTGTCGCGGCGCAGCCAGCGGCTGGTCTCACGCTCGCTGGCGGGATGGACCATCCTGGCGACGACCAGCGCGCTCGCGATGCGCCCTTCGCGGCCCTTGATGCCCAGGTCGTGGAGGATGTCGGCGAAGCCGAGATCGTCGAGGGCCTTGAGGCACAGGCGCTCGCAGCCGACCGTGCGCGGGGTCTCGTGCTCCAGGGTATCGAGGGCGACGGTGGCGGCTTCGGGCTTGCGCGCCTCTTCCTGCATCGCCTCGACGCGGAACCCCCTGGCCCTGAGCCTGGCGACGATGTCTTCGGCTGCGGCCTGCACGTCCGGCGCGGCTGCGAGCAGCGGCGGGCGGCCGTGGAGCAGCGCCTCGGCGCGTTGAGCAACTTCGCGCCATTTCTCCTTCGGCACCGGATCGTCGGTGCCGAGGTTGAGGAGCGTGCGCTGCCTGACCTTGTCGCCGATGCGCTGCGAGAGCACGAGGCGATGACTGCGGACGGGCTTGCCGTCGGTGGTGTGGGTCTTGGTTGCCCTGATGAACATGTCGCCCGGCGCGCTTTGGTAGTGGCGTGTCCAGATATGTCGGCTTTGGTGGTGGGGTCAAGGGAAATTCTTATCAATCTACCATTTTCTGGCACTACAAAGAGGGTTCAAGACGGAAATCGCAAATGTCAAGGCACGCCCTTCGCCCCAACGCTATCTCTGGTGTGTAAACTGGAAGAATCTGGCCAAATCAGCGCCGGACAAACGTGAAAAGTGCCAACTTGGGTTATGAGGGTGTTGTTCTGGCATGGCTAACAGATAGTTGTGTATTATCAATGAGTCAAGGATTTCCAGATCGCGTCGTGATGCGATAATTTTCTGCGAAATCCGATGCTCTGTCGCGGTGCCGATGCCGCCTGCGGCGTTGATGTGAGATCAGGGGATACTCCAACCCACAAACTGTGGCATGATCTGGCATCGATACACTGGATCAGGAGCGTCCCGATTCCAGTATCGCTGTACCGTCCGCCGCGTCCAACCCGTTGTCCGATGACGCGCCCACGCCGGATGTCAAGCTTGTTTTGGCCCAGATTTCGACCCTGTGCCGGGAGCCGTCGAAGGCCAGCGGTATTCCCTGAAGTTTCGCGGCTTTGGAAACACAACTCAGAACGACATTGAATATTGAATGATGTGGGCTGCCGCGTTCTGGCCAAGGCGATCGATGATCGTCCTGCTGATCCTGACACCCTTGAGCGGGACGGTCAGGGTTATCGACGTGTTGCTCCAACCCGAAACACGATCATGTCGCCCCTGGGTCCAGTCTCGTATCTGCGACCGCGCTATCGCTGTTCAGGCGTGTCGACATCGCTTGGTCCGGTTGATGAAAGCCTGGGTCTTGTGACGGATTATCCGACCGGTCCGGCGGCGGAGATCGGATCTTTCATGATGGGACAATGCACGCCGTGCGACTGTGTCAATATCTTTGAGAGAGTTGGCGGCATGAGACCGTCTGTCAGCATGCTTCAGCGTCTGATGGTAGGGTTCATGAGACTTGAGAGTCGATCCGCGCGCCGGTTCTGTCCAGTCTCCGGGCCGAGGAGGGCATTCCGGCGGCGATGCGGAGCGTAACGGTGTCGCCGGACGGCATCATGGTACCACTTTAGCCGTGGGCCCGGTCGCATCCAGACACGACCTGGCGGGATGCGTGCTGTGGCACGGTCGGGTTTTACGACAGCGACGGTTATCAATTGAAGATGCTGTATTTCGGCCACATGCCGGAGGCTGGCAAGGGTGATCTGAAAGCGCAGCTCGCAGCCGAAGTGGCGCATATCCGCACCCTGCGTCCGGACAGTCTGATGGCCGCCAACGCCGCGCGGGACAACTGGACCGTCCTGGAGAGTCTTGAGTCGGACGTCCAGGTGGTCGATTATTGACACCCTGCTAATGGATTGATTTCAATGCTTGGGACCCTCTTTTTCTTGCGGCGATGATGGTATCGGGATCGGCGGTCCAGACGAAGGGCTTGGCTTCGGTGGTGTTGTGTTCGTCGATGACGCGACGGATGGCGTCCTGGAGTTCGCGTACGGAGCGGAAGACGCCGTATTTGAGACGGCGTCGTGTCAGCTTGGCGAAGACGCCTTCGACCGCGTTCAGCCACGCGCTCGAGGTGGGGGTGACGTGGAAGGTCCAGCGCGGATGGCGTGCGAGCCAGACCTGGACGTCCTTGTGCTTGTGAGTGGCGTCGTTGTCGAGGATGGCATGGACCGGGACGCCGGCGGGTATCGTGCGCGCGATGCGGTTGAGGAATCTCAGGAACTCCTGGTGGTGATGCCGACTGGCGTGCTGGCCGATGACCGTGCCGTCGAGCACGGTCAGGGCGGCAAACAGCGTCGTCGTGCCGTTGCGCCTGGAATCATGTGTCATGGTGGCGCCGCGGCCTTTCTTCAGCGGTAGGCCGGGCTGTATGCGGTCAAGTGCCTGAATTTGCGACGTGCCATGGATCGACAGCACGACCGCGTGAGACGGCGGGGCAACGGAGAGGCCGACGATGTCGGTCAGCGTCTCGAGGCAGGCGGTATCGTTCGAAAGCTTGAACGGCCACCAGCGATGCGGCATCAGGCCATGCGCCTGCCAGACCGCCCAGACCCTCGAAGCAGCAACTCCCGCAGCCTTCGCCGTCGCCCGCAGCGTCCAGTGGGCCGCCGCGTGAGGCGGTGAGGTGTGGGTCAACTCTACGATCTTCGCCTCTGGCTCAGGAACCAGAGGCGTCTTGCCCGGCGGACGCGTCTTGTCCCGCAGAAGTCCGTCCACACCGTCTTCCATAGAAGCGGTCCTGCCAGCGCCAGACACTGTTCTTCACCTTGCCGGTCTCTCTCATGATGGCCATCCTGCCGAGCCCGTCGTCGCTCAGAAGAACGATGCGCGCCCGCCAGACGTGCTTCTGCGGGCTCTTCGGGTCCGGGACAACCGTTTCAAGGCGATGCCGGTCGCCTGAAGTGAGCGTGAATGAAACACCAGGGCGCATCTTTCAGATCTCCAGGATCGACAAATCAGAAGAACACGAGCTTCTTGCAAAATTGCCGGCCCGACCGGTTTTTTGCCTTGTCGAGGCTGATTTTGTTGTCGAGGGCCTGGGTTTCGGGGCCACCTCGTGGTATGTTGTGTTTCCACAACAACAAGATACCGAGGAGGTGACCCCGATGACCCTTGG
Source organism: Thalassobaculaceae bacterium (assembly GCA_963422445.2). GTDB lineage: Bacteria > Pseudomonadota > Alphaproteobacteria > Thalassobaculales > Thalassobaculaceae. The sequence goes on along the minus strand of OY729512.2, from coordinate 3,048,869 downwards.
CTCGACCCTATCCGATCTCTGGCGCCGATTTCAAGGGGACCTTTTCCCTGCGTTGGCCGAGGCGGTCGGTCCTCTCCTCGAGACGCACAAGCGTTTCGTGACAGCTCTTGATCTCGTCAAGGTGGAGGGCTTCGTCGATGAGGTGTGGACCGGTCCGGGTCGGCCCCGGGAGGATCGCCGGGCGCTGGCCCGTGGCTTCATCGCCAAGGCGGTGTGGGATCTGCCGACGACCCGCCACCTGATCGACAGGCTCAAGGTGGACCCGACGTTGCGCCGACTGTGCGGCTGGTCGCGTGTCGCGGAAATCCCGCGTGAAGCGACGTTTTCGCGGGCGGAGGATGCACGAGGCTCTGGTTGAAGAAGTGCTGGGTGCGGGCTCATCGGTCACGTGTCTTGGGACTCGACGGCCATCGAGGCTCGGGAGACGCCGGCCCCGAAGCCGAAGGCCGAGACGCCGAAACACAAGCGCGGCCGGCCCCGCAAGGGCGAGGAGAGGACGAAACAGCCTGGGCGTCTTGAACGGCAAGCGAACGGGATGGATCTCGATGAGATGCTCGACGACCTGCCGAAGGTTTACGATCACGGGGCAAAGAAGAACGCCAAGGGGGTCCTGGAGTCCTGGCGTGGTTACAGCTGCATATCGACACAGCAGACTGCGGGGTGCCGCTGAGGACCGTTCTCACCTCGGCATCCGTCCATGACAGCCCGGTCGCGATCCCGCTGGCGATAATGACCGCCGCGCGTGTGACCAATCTCTACGATCTCATGGACGCGGCCTATGATGCCAGGGAGATCTACCAGATGAGCGAACGGCTTGGCCATGGTCCGATCATCGATGTCAATCCGCGCCGGGACAAGGACCTCAAGGAGGAGCGAGACCGGGAAGCCCGGGCCCGGCGTGCAGTAGGCCATGTCGATCCCGAGAATGTGCGGTTCCGGATCCGGTCCGGTGTCGAAAGGACCAACGCCCGCCTCAAGGATGAGTTTGGCGGGCGCCATGTCCGCGTCCGTGGACATTCCAGGGTCGCCTGCCATCTCATGGTCGGCATCCTGGCCCTGGCGGCTGACCAGTTGATACGTCTCGCCGCCCCATAGCGCGGCTCCGACAACGCATGCCGACCCTTCGCGGCCCTCTCGAAGAGAGTGGCCCGGAGAGGCGTGTCCCGATGTCCGCCAAGGTCCCTGTTCGGTCTCATCGTCTCCGATGAGACGCCGCGAATCCACGGATTTCAACCTCCAGGCGCAGAGGTGACCGGGATCAACCGACCGATCCGGGCTCACCGGACCTTGGGAGCAGGAATTTTGCAAGAGGTTCAAACAACAAAAATAAAGGGGATTATATCGAATAGTCACATTTAGGGGTTGACGCAAGGCCCGGTCCCGCGCCCAACTTCCCTATGCGATTTCTCGGGTTCCCGCTCCGTCGGGCTCCCCGCTGAATACAACAGCCTGATATCCGGCTCGAGGTCGCTTCCCAGGCTTGGCGGATAGGCGGGGACTGCCTCTTTCCGGGAGAGATGTTCGCAAGGGCTCGGCACCATTCCGGCACCGGCGCTCGGGAGAGCGCCATTGTCGCTATCAAGCGAGACGGTCACTGAGGTTTTACAGTTGCTGCATTCGAGGCACGCCGCCACACAGTGAGGGGCCGCATGAACGCCTGGCGCACAGTTTCACGGCTTGCGCCGGGCATGTCGTGGTCCTTTTCGTGTTCGGCCTTTCGGGGCTGGTGCGCGGTGGGCGGCAAGGCGATCTCGCGGGATAGGACACTTCTTGCTATCGATCATGCATCAGCTCCGAAGTTGGTTCAGCACTGATGCGGTCAGTGTAGCCCGTCAAGATGGCACTATCCGTCAATGATGAGGCGAGCTTGCAGGATCCTGTTGTCGCGCGAGCAATCCGCAATCATCAGACCCTGATCGTCCAGCGACCGGATGTAAAAGCCTGTTTCTCCTGTGTTCGCAAAGCCGCATTTTCGATCAGCAGGGCGCTGTCCTGCGCGCTCAAGGTCACGACGTTTCCCTGATATTCAACGGGGCCGGCGAAAGGCCCGGCCTCGGCTGCGAATGTCTTGCGCAGACGAGGCAGCATGAACCAAGCGGCTTTCTGGCCGCCGCATGGAGGATATGCCCTGGATGTTCGTCGTAAAGAGGTCGGTGCCGACGACCCACACGCGATATGTGAGGTTCGAGCTTTCCATGACCGTTCCCGTCTTGACCGAGAACATGCGCTTGTTCGGGCAATCCCGACAGCGGTGCGTCATGGACTTGTGTTTGATGTTCGACTGAACGTTGACGCTGCCACAATGTGGGCAGTAGGGGCCATCGGGCCACCGTAGAGCGGCGAGCCACGCCTTTGCGGGATCTTCGTCCGGGAACATGTCGGCGACCTGTAGCAGTGTCAAACCCTTGCGGTGTACCTTGCCCGGTGCCTTGCGGGTGATCGTTCAATTCCTTGAAATGGAATTGTAATATAGACCCAGATGTCCGCTTTATCAACCCCGGATGTGACTATTCGATATAATCCCTAAAATACACCTATTACGAAACTATCAAAGAAAGACAAATGACGACGCCATATCAGAACCACACCCATGTCCAAGTGTCCTACCGTCACGGTGATTCCACGTTGTAAACAACGAGTCCACAACAAGAGTTTTTCGACATGAATTCTTGTCAAAAAATATAAACGGTTGAACCTCTTGCAAAATTCCTGTCCCCAGGGTCCGGTGAGCCCGGATCGGTCGGTTGCTTCCGGTCACCTCTGCACCTGGAGGTCGGACTCCATGGATTCGCGGTGTCTCATCAGAGATGATGAGACCAAACAGGGACCTTTGTGGACATCGGGACACGCCTCTCCGGGCCACTCTCTTCGAGAGGGCCGCGAAGGGTCGGTATGCGTTGTCGGAGCCGCGCTATGGGGCGGCGAGACGTATCAACTGGTCAGCCGCCAGGGCCAGGATGCCGAACATGAGATGGCAGGCGACCTTGGAATATCCACGGACGCGGACATGGCGCCCGCCAAACTCATCCTTGAGGCGGGCGTTGGTCCTCTCGACACCGGACCGGATCCGCACGTTCTCGGGATCGACATGGCCTATTGCACGCCGGGCCCGGGCCTCCCGGTCTCGCTCCTCCTTGAGGTCCTTGTCCCGGCGCGGATTGACAGCGATGATCGGCACATGGCCAAGCCGTTCGCTCATCTGGTAGATCTCTCTGGCATCATAGGCCGCGTCCATGAGATCGTAGAGATTGGTCACACGCCCGGCGGTCATCATCGCCAGCGGGATCGCGACCTGGCTGTCATGGACGGATGCCGAGGTGAGAACGGTCCTCAGCGGCACCCCGCAGTCTGCTGTGTCGATAGGCAGCTTGTCACCGCGCCAGGCCTCCAGGACCCCCTTGGCAGTCTTCTTTGCCCCGTGATCGCAGACCTTCGGCAGCGCGTCGAGCCTCTCATCGAGATCCATCCCGTTCGCTTGCCGTTCGAGACGCCCAGGCTCCTTCGTCCTCTCCTCGCCCTTGCGGGGCCGGCCGCGCTTGCGGTTCGGCGTCCTGGCCTTCGGCGTCGGGGCCGGCGTCTCCCGGGCCTCGATGGCCGTCGAGTCCCTCGACACGTGGCCGATGAGCGCGTCGCCCAGTGTCTCTGCAACCAGAGCCGCGTGCATCCTCTCCGGAAGACGGGACTGCGAAAATTCGGCGAACGCCCGCGAAAACGTCGCTTCACTCGGGATCTCCGAGACACGCGACCAGCCGCACAGCCGGCGCAACGTCGGGTCCACCTTGAGCCTGTCGATCAGGTGGCGGGTCGTCGGCAGACCCCACACCGCCTTGGCGATGACGCCACGGGCCAGCGCCCGGCGATCCTCCCGGGGCCGACCCGGACCGGTCCACACCTCATCGACGAAGCCCTCCACCTTGACGAGATCGAGAGCTGTCACGAAGCGCTTGTGCGTCTCCAGGAGAGGACCGACCGCCTCGGCCAACGCAGGGAAAAGGTCCCTTTGAAATCGGTGCCAGAGATCGGATAGGGTCGAGCCAAGGGTCATCGGGGTCACCTCCTCGGTATCTTGTTATTGTGGAAACACAACATACCACGGGGTGCCCCCGAAACCCAGGCCCTCGACAACAAAATCAGCCTCGACAAGGCAAAAAACCGGTCGGGCCGGCAATTTTGCAAGAAGCTCGGTTGGATAGACAAAGGATACCGCTACACGTCAACGATAGGTCGATTCCGACACCGTCTACTATGTCAAATCTCACCTGCACAATGGCCAAATTTGAACCAATCGCACCAACACGCTGTACTTTACTGTCACGGGAGACAAGATTCACGTGTTGCCATTCGTCCAGCCGCGCCCGGACGATGTGTGCCACTGGATTAGCTACTGGACCGACCGGATCGATGCATATTTCGTCTGGTTCCACGAGATGGAAACCTCACCTTACGAATACGGTCCCTCGGAGCTTGCCGCATTATTACCTAAGGATTGTCTGAACAAGTTGGTTTTGGCACAATTGGTTTATTGGTGACGGAGTGGAGTGCGAGCCCTGGAGCAAGCGACGTTTGCGGAGCTGGAGCACGACTTGGAGACGCGTCGGACGCGGCGCGAGGCGTTTCTCGAGACGATGGACGGGCTGGTTCCCTGGGAGCGTCCGGAGGCGCGCATCGCGCCGTTCGACCCGAAGACCGTGCGCGGTCGGCGGCCCTATCCGCTGAGCGTGATGCTGCGGGTGCACTGCGTTGCAGCTGTTCTACACTCTGAGCGACCCTGGGATGGAGGACCTGCTCTACGCGGTGGAGTCGGTACGGCGGTTTGTGGGGCTGCGCCTCTCGGGTGCGCTGCCTGACGAGACGACGATCCTGCATTTCCGCCACTTGCTGGAGACGCACGGTCTGGGCGAGACGCTGTTCGAGGAGATCAACACGCATCTGGCCTCTCTCGGACACCGCTTGAGCAAGGGGACGATCGTGGACGCGAGTCTCATTGCCGCGCCGTCGTCGACGAAGAACCGCAAGGGCGAGCGGGACCCGGAGATGCATCAGACGAAGAAGGGCAATCAGTGGCATTTCGGGATGAAGGCGCATATCGGGGTGGATGCGCAGTCGGGCTTGACGCACAGCGTGGAGACGACGCCGGCGACTGTCTCGGATGTGGCGACCGCGCACGCGCTGTTGCACGGGGGCGAGGAGCAGGTGTGGGGTGACGCGGGCGACCAGGGGTGGACAAGCGCGCGGAGAACCGGGACACGGACGTGGACTGGGAGGTGGCGATGAAGCCCGGCAAGCGCCGGGGGCTGGACAAGGCGGGCCCGGCGGCGGCGGAGAGGCGCAAGGCGTCGGTTCGGGCCAAGGTGGAGCATCCGTTCCTGTATGTGAAGCGCCACTTCGGCTACGCGAAGGTGCGCTATCGGGGGCTGGCGAAGACCACGCAACGCATCGCCGTGCTGCTCGGGTCCACCAATCTGCTCATCGCGGGGCGCGACGTCACCGTCTGACGTGGGGTCAATCCGTCCGCAGCCGCCGCAAGGCGGCGGGGACGGTCGACTCGGGCATCAAAATCCCCATTTCCTGGCACGACAACACGTCCCCGATGGGCTCTGGCGTTTCATCCACGGGCCACGACACCCGTATACACGAAAAAACCGGGGTTGTTCAGACTTTCCCTAACATGAAGGTGGAGACAATTCTAGAGAACGGCATCATATTCAAAAGTAGCAAGGATTCCAACGACAATATGCAATTTCTGGATGCGGAGACGGTTCTGCAATCGGTCTTGAAGAACGCCCGGCTCGTCGCCCGCTCCAACTTCGACCTGTATCAGGACGAGAACGAGAACAGGCTGATTTACGTCAGGAAAGACTGCCGCGACGATGATCTCGAAGGCCGTGTCTTCCTGCACGTTTTCCCGACTGACAAGGCCATCTCCCCGACTGCCGACGGCAATACGGGGTCGGACAATCTCAACTTCTCCTTCGGCGGGCATATCCTGCGTCTAGGCGGGTTGTGCGTTGCGGCGCGCAACCTTCCCGACTATCCTATCGTCCGCATCCGCACCGGCCAGTTCATACGCGATCAGGACGATCTGTGGATGAGCGAATTCAACCTTGATTGAGGACACGTGACCGAACCGCAGCGTGAGGTGCCATGAAGCCCGTCGACTATTTGTATCTGGTTCTGACGCCCGTGCTGCTGTCCGCGGGGCAGATACTGTTCAGGAAGACCGCGGATGGGATAGCCGCGCATTCACTCTCCCGGTTTCTCGGCTCGCTGCTCGGCAGCCCGCATTTCTGGGCCGCCTTGTGCGTGTACGGCGCGGCGACGTTGCTGTGGGTATTCGTACTGTCGCGCGTGCCGCTCGTCAGGGCAATGCCCTTCATCGCCCTGACCTTCGTCATCGTTCCGGCAATCGGCGCGGCGTTCTTCGGCGAACGGCTGAATCTCGTATACTGGATCGGCGTCTGCGCCATCGTCATCGGCGTTTGCATCACGGTCGCCGCGCAAGACGCGGTTGCGAGGTAGCAAGCCCCGCGTATGACCGCATTTGACACCATGAGACGATTCGGGATCGATCGGTTCCCGGCGCTGCGGCTCGATGGCGACAGCGAATTCGCCGACGGCATTCCGTCGGGCGCTGCCTCGCCAATATCGTTCCGCATGAGCAGCGCTGTATCCAGCGTGCGCTCCGGGCACGAGATACCGGAACCGGCGGTTGCCAGGGAAAGCCCGTCGTCAAGGAAGATGTCAGGAATGCGCGCTTACCGCCCGATGTTGGCAGCATGAACGCGAAGACCGATCCTACCAATCCTGAAGCCGCACCACCGGAAGAGCGCGGCAGCATAGCTCCGTCCGATACGCCATTGCCCGGCGGTGGCACCGGCTCTGCGGCGCGCGAGGTGGCCCAGGTGTTCGGCACCCGGATCGGGGTATACGGGATCGGCATCCTCGGCCAGAGCCTGCTAGCCTATCTTCTCCTGCCTGCCGGGCGCGGTGAATATGCGGTCTGCGTCGCATTCGGCAGCCTGCTCGGCGTGCTGTTTCCGATCAGCGTCGCCAACGGTGCTCAGTATTACACTGTGTCGGGACGGATCGGCCTATCAAGATGCCTGTGCGGGGCGGTCGGCGTCTGCTTGGCCGGCAGCGTAGTGGCCGCGATCGTGGCACTGCCGCTCATCCATGGCGGCGTGGCGCTCTTTCGCAAGGCGGATCCTGCTTCGTTCCAACTGGCCTTGTGGCTTGTGCCACTCATCGCCGTCTCCAGCGTGGCGGAGCTGCAGCTCGCCGGGCTCAGACGCTTCGCGCCGCTGGCGGTATTTCTGCTACTTCAATCCGTCACCATAGTGTCGGGGATACTGGTGCTGGTGTGGACGCTCGACGCGGGAGTAAACGGCGCTCTTCTCGCGCTAATTGCGGGCTATGTCGTGAAATTGGTGTGCTGCATTCGGGATCTGCGCAACAAGTGCGGCCTGCGACTCGAACTGCCGTCCGCCATGGAGCTTCGCTACATCGTCGGCTACGGCCTGCGCTACCATATCGCTCAGGTCGGAAACGATGTCGAACCGCGCGTCGGAGTCTTCGTTCTGGGTATGTTGGCCGGGCGTGCTGATATCGGCTTGTTCGCGGCGGCCAGCACGATCATGCTGCGCCTCGGCTATCTGATGAGCGCAGTGGCGCCGGTGCTGTTTCCGCGCGTGGCGAAGAACCCGGCGAAATCGATGGAGACGATCGGGCGATCCCTGCGTCTGGTCTGCCTGACCACCGCAGGCACAGTCGCGGCGTTCCTCGCCATCTGCGAGCCGGTGGTGCGCATACTGCTCTCCGAGGCATTCGTGCCCGTGGTGCCGCTGTTGTGGATCATGGCGCCAGGCATTGTCGCCTATGCCGCATCGAACGTATTGATGTCCTGGTTTACCGGCAGCGGCCGTCCCGGAATCGGGTCCTCGGCATTGTGGCTAAGCCTGACCGTCAACATCACCGCTTCCCTGGCATTGTATCCGACGCTTGGCATCCGCAGCGTAGCCTGGGCGATAACCGCGGGGCTGTTTGCTCGGGGCCTTTTTCTTGCTGTCATGCTGCACCGCACCACCGGCTGGTCCTGGCGTTCTCTCTGGCTGCCGCGCCGCAACGACGCGAGCTTTCTGTGGTCTCTGGCTTGCGCCATGCTGACCATAGGGACCAGGAAATGACAGCAATTCCCACGGATGTGGTTCCACTATGGCGTCGTCATTTGTTTTAGCTCAATTTGCAATTCGTAGGCATAACTCGATCAAGTCTGTAACCAGACCACGCTACATGGCGCGGAGGGCGGCAAGTTTCATGGCTTGAACCGCCTGAGGTGGCTGTCGAGGCCGCTGATGGCCATCTCGATCAAACGTCGCAGAAGAGGCCCGCTTTTCTGGTGCCCGCCGTTGATGACCGTAGCCTCCATCAGGATATGCCTACGAATCACGAATTGAGTATCTAAATCATAATGATATCAATTAGTGACAGTGACTTGCATACGTCCGAGGCGGCGCATGAGAACACGGATCAGAGCCAGCAGGAGCCAGGCGAGGGAGCTGGCGATGGATCGCTCGAAGTCTTTGGGGAGGCGCCGGCAGCGGCGCAGCCATCCGAAGGTGCGCTCAACCATCCAGCGCCGGAACCTGTCAACGCCATTGAGACAGCGGCGGTTCAGATTTACTGAGCCGACCGTGGTGTGTGGTCACGGCCGGCGAGTTGATCCCGACCTCTTTGGGGAGAGGCTGTGGCTTTGGCGTCCCGTGGACGAATCGCTCCGGGTGCTGGCTCCAGGCGAGGCGAAGGGTCCGTTCGCGTTTCTCCAAGGCTCGGTTGGCGCGACCGTAGTGGGCATCATGGGGGTGAGCATTGCGATCCCGGCATGTCGATGCTCGGTGTTGTAGCAGAAGAAGAACTAACGGTAGAAGGCGGTCGTAGCCGCGGTGTCGTCGAACCGCCCGGGGAAGCCGGGGTGGTCCTTCAGGGTCTTGAACTGCGCCTCGGAGAAGGGGTTGTCGTCACTGACCTGGGGACGGTTGAGCGAGCGGGTCACCCCGAGGTCGGCCAGCCGCTGCGCGGTGCACTTGCTGGTCATCGGTGCCCCGCGATCCAAGTGCAGGGTCAGCGTGTCGGGCTCGATGCCTTGCTTGAGGCAGGTTTGCTCGATGAGCCGTGCAGCCAGCGTCGAGCTCTCCCGTTCGGCGACCATCCACCCGACCCCATATCGGCTGAAGATGTCGAGCAGCACGTACAGGTAGAAGTACGTCCAGCGTTTCGGTCCCAGAAGGCGCGTGATGTCCCACGACCAGGTTTCGTTCGGTGCGATCGCGACCAACTCGGGCTTGGTGTCGCTCGGGTGAGTGAGCTGATTTCGTCGTTCGCGCACCGGTGCGGCCGCGGCCAGAATCCGGTACATCGTGCGTTCCGAGTAAAGGGACTGCCCTTCGTCCAGAAGCGTCGCGACGACCTCGGTCGGGGAGCGGTCGACGAAGCGCGGCGAGGAAAGCGTCTCCAGGATGTGTTCTCGTTCGCCCTCGCAACAGGGCCCGGGCGGGCGTGGGGCGGGGCTGCTGGCGCCCGGGAGCGGACCTGTGACGGCGGTAGAAGGTTGCCCGCGGTACGCCCAGCCCCCGGCACGCCGGCGCCACGCCGACCGGCAATGCGAGCGACTTGGCCGCCATCAGCAGTTCGTCCCGTTGTTCAGGTTCAGTCCCAGCAACCCGGATATTTTCCCTGCACATCCAGGATCGTGTGTGCGGTGGCATGCTCTTTCTCAAGGCGTGCCACCTTCGCCTCGAGCTGGCGAACCTTGGGACTGAGAGGGTTGGGTTCGGCCGGTTTGACACCGCGCTTTTTCGGCGCCAAACCCTGAAGCGAACCGCGACGTCGTGCCTTGCGCCAAGCGGAAAGATGCGAGGTGTATAGACCCTCGCGGCAAAGCAGGCGACCGATCTCGCCCGGGCGCGTACATCGGTCCGCCTCCTCCACGATCCGAAGCCGATACTCGGCGGTGAACTGGCACCGCATCGGCTTGGCGATCACCTCCGGATCCGGAGGTGATCGCTCTTGATGGTTTTCGGCCCTTGGGGTCTCGGACGCATGCAGGTCACTGTCACTAATTGATATCATTATGATTTAGACACTCACATCTGGACGACATTGACATGGCCGCTGAACCGACCCAGATCGAAGTTCTCAAGGTTCATGCGACCGTCCCGCGGTTTGTCTACCACCATCTCTAGTGGATTGATCGTTACAGGTATCTCCGTTATTATGTTCTTCTGATACCAAGCGCGCTCCAAATTGACTCACCATCCCAATATGTTGGGGTGACGGTCCGGACGACCTTCATAGACTGTGGTGATCGACTCACCAGCGCCGGAGGATGACGATGAGTGCGGCAACGCCGATAACCTGGACGGCACACACAGCGGACGAGCTCCACGCGCTTTCGAGGCACTGCGGGGACGCGAAGCAAGCGTCGCGCGCGCGTGCGCTCGCCATGATCATGGAGGGTGCGTCTCGCACGGAGGCGGCTCGGGCGCAGGGCATGGAGCTTCAAATCCTGCGCGACTGGGTGTTGCGCTACAACACGGAGGGCTTCGACGGCCTCGCGGATCTCCCGCGCGGCGGGAGCGAGGGCCGGTTGACGGACGCGCAGATCGCCGAGATCGGCGCCTGGATCGAGGCGGGTCCCGAGCTTGAGCGGGACGGTGTGACGCGCTGGCGCGTTCAGGACATCTTACGGAAAATCGAGGAGGCCTTCGGGGTCATCTATACGGAGAGCGGTGCCCGTATGATGCTCCGAAGGGCCGGGTTTCGCTTTGTCTCGGGGCGGCCGGTCCACCCCAAAGCCGACGCGGAGCGGCAGAGGTCGTTCGTGGCGGAGTTCGAGGCACAGTTGACGTCGGCGCTCAGCTCTGAGGCGCTGGCGGGTCCGATAGAAATCTGGTTCCAGGACGAAGCGCGCATCGGCCAGAAGGGGATGACGACACGGGTCTGGGCGAATGGGAAGCAGCGTCCGCGCATCCTGCGCGACCATCGCTATGGCTACGTCTATCTGTTCGGCGCCACCTGCGCAGAGCGCGGCGTCGGCATCGCCCACGTGGCGGACAGGGCGAACACGGCGTCGATGAACGAGCATCTGGCGGCGATCGGCGCGGCCGTGGCGCCGGGTGCGCACGGCGTGATTGTGCTGGACGGGGCGGGCTGGCATCGCTCGGGCGACCTTCTCGTTCCCCCCAACCTGACGCTCGTGCATCTGCCGCCCTACAGTCCGGAACTCAATCCGATGGAGCAGATCATTCTGTTCCTGAAATCGAACCGCTTCGCCAACCGCGTGTTCAAGAATGTCTCCGCCCTGAGGGACGCCTGCTGGACGGGGTGGCAATGGCTGACCGACCAGCCCGACGTCATCACCAATACGACCCGGCGCAGCTGGGCCGTAGCCCCATCGTGCTGATCCCGATGCCTCACTGTATCGGTTCATATGACTTGCGTTTGGTATGATTTGTCGATCACGGAGGTCTGCAAGATGCGCCCTGGTGTTTCATTCACGCTCACTTCGGGCGACCGGCGTCGCCTTGAAACGGTTGTCCCGGACCCGAAGAGCCCGCAGAAGCACGTCTGGCGGACGCGCATCGGTCTTCTGAGCGACGACGGGCTCGGCACGATGGCCATCATGAGAGAGACCGGCAAGGCGAAGAACAGTGTCTGGCGCTGGCAGGACCGCTTCTATGGAAGACGGTGTGGACGGACTTCTGCGGGACAAGACGCGTCCGCCGGGCAAGACGCCTCTGGCTCCTGAGCCAGAGGCGAAGATCGTAGAGTTGACCCACACCCCGCCGCCTCACGCGGCGACCCACTGGACGCTGCGGGCGATGGTGAAGGCTGTGGGGATGCCGCTTCGAGGGTCTGGGCGGTCTGGAAGGCGCATGGCCTGATGCCGCACCGCTGGCGGCCGTTCACGCTTTCGAACGATCCCGCCTGCCTCGAGACGCTGACCGACATCATTGGCCTCTCCGTTGCGCCGCCGGCTCACGCGGTCGTGCTGTCGATTGACACGTCGCACAATCAGGCACGCGACCGCACACAGCCCGGCCTGCCGCTGAAGAAAGGCCGCGGCGCTACCATGACACATGATTCCAAGCGCAACGGCACGACGACGCTGTTTGCCGCCCTGACCGTGCTCGACGGCACGGTCATCGGCCAGCACGCCAGTCGGCATCGCCACCAGGAGTTCCTGAAATTCCGCAACCGCATCGCGCACACGATACCCGCCGGCGTCCCGGTCCATGCCATCCTCGACAACGACGCCACTCACAAGCACAAGGACGTCCAGGTCTGGCGCGCACGCCATCCGCACTGGACCTTCCATTTCACCCCCACCTCGAGCTCGTGGCTGAACGCGGTCGAAGGCGTCTTCGCCAAGCGGACACGACGCCGTATCAAATACGGCGTCTTCCGCTCCGTACGCGAATTCCAGGACGCCATCCGCCGCGTCATCGACGAACACAACACCACAGAAGCCAGGCCGTTCGTCTGGACCGCCGACCCCGATACCAGCATCGCCGCAAGAAAAAGAGGGGGTCCAAACGTTGGAATCAATCCACTAGTGGATTGATCATTACAAATATATCCGTTATTATGTGAGCTTCTTGCAAAATTGCCGGCCCGACCGGTTTTTTGCCTTGTCCAGGCTGATTTTGTTGTCGAGGACCTAGGTCCCGGGACCACCCCGTGGTATCTTGTTATTGTGGAAACATAACATACTACGGGGTGACCCCGATGACCCTTGGCTCGACCCTATCCGATCTCTGGCGCCGATTTCAAGGGGACCTTTTCCCTGCGTTGGCCGAGGCGGTCGGTCCTCTCCTGGAGACGCACAAGCGCTTCGTGACAGCTCTCGATCTCGTCAAGGTGGAGGGCTTCGTCGATGGGGTGTGGACCGGTCCGGGTCGGCCCCGGGAGGATCGCCAGGCGCTGGCCCGTGGCTTCATCGCCAAGGCGGTATGGGATCTGCCGACGACCCGCCACCTGATCGACAGGCTCAAGGTGGACCCGACGTTGCGCCGACTGTGCGGCTGGTCGCGTGTCGCGAAGATCCCGAGTGAAGCGACGTTTTCGCGGGCGTTTGCCGAATTTTCGCAGTCCCGTCTTCCGGAGAGGATGCACGCGGCTCTGGTTGCAGAGACACTGGGCGACGCGCTCATCGGCCACGTGTCGAGGGACCCGACGGCCATCGAGGCCCGGGAGACGCCGGCCCCAACGCCGAAGGCCAGGACGCCGAACCGCAAGCGCGGCCGGCCCCGCAAGGGCGCGGAGAGGACGAAGGAGCCTGGGCGTCTCGAACAGCAAGCGAACGGGATGGATCTCGATGAGAGGCTCGACGCGATGCCGAAGGTCTGCGATCACAGGGCAAAGAAGAATGCCAAGGGGGTCATGGAGGCTTGGCGCGATTACAAGCTACATATCGACACAGCAGACTGCGGGGCGCCGCTGAGGACCGTCCTCACCTCGGCATCCGTCCATGACAGCCAGGTCGCGATCCCGCTGGCGATGATGACCGCCGCGCGTGTGACCAATCTCTACGATCTCATGGACGCGGCCTATGATGCCAGGGAGATCTACCAGATGAGCGAACGGCTTGGCCATGTTCCGATCATCGATGTCAATCCGCGCCGGGACAAGGACCTCAAGGAGGAGCGAGACCGGGAGGTCCGGGCCCGGCGTGCAATAGGCCATGTCGATCCCGAGACCGTGCGGTTCCGGATCCGGTCCGGTGTCGAGAGGACCAACGCCCGCCTCAAGGATGAGTGTGGCGGGCGCCATGTCCGCGTCCGTGGACATTCCAAGGTCGCCTGCCATCTCATGGTCGGCATCCTGGCCCTGGCGGCTGACCCATTGATACGTCTCGCCGTCCCATAGCGCGGCTCCGACAACGCATACCGACCCTTCGCGGCCCTCTCGAAGAGAGTGGCCCGGAGAGGCGTGTCCCGATGTCCGCAAAGGTCCCTGTTTGTTCTCATCATCTCTGACGAGACACCGCGAATCCATGGATTCCGACCTCCAGGTGCAGAGGTGACCGGGATCAACCGACCGATCCGGGCTCACCGGACCCTGGGGACAGGAATTTTGCAAGAGGTTCATGTTCTTCTGATTTGTCGATCACGGAGGTCTGCAAGATGCGCCCTGGTGTTTCATTCACGCTCACTTCGGACGACCGGCGTCGCCTTGAAACGGTTGTCCCGGACCCGAAGAGCCCGCAGAAGCACGTCTGGCGGGCGCGCATCGTTCTTCTGAGCGACGATGGGCTCGGCACGATGGCCATCATGAGAGAGACCGGCAAGGCGAAGAACAGTGTCTGGCGCTGGCAGGACCGCTTCTATGGAAGACGGTGTGGACGGACTTCTGCGGGACAAGACGCGCCCGCCGGGCAAGACGCCTCCGGCTCCTGAGCCGGTGGCGAAGATCGTAGAGTTGACCCACACCCCGCCGCCTCACGCGGCGACCCACTGGACGCTGCGGGCGATGGCGAAGGCTGTGGGGTGCCGCTTCGACGGTCTGGGCGGTCTGGAAGGCGCATGGCCTGATGCCGCACCGATGGCGGCAGTTCAAGCTTTCGAACGATCCCGCCTGCCTCGAGACGCTGACCGACATCGTCGGCCTCTCCGTTGCGCCGCCGGCTCACGCGGTCGTGCTGTCGATCGATGACAGGTCGCACAGTCAGGCCCGCGACCGCACACAGCCCGGCCTGCCGCTGAAGAAAGGCCGCGGCGCCACCATGACACATGATTCCAGGCGCAACGGCACGACGACGCTGTTTGCCGCCCTGACCGTGCTCGACGGCACGGTCATCGGCCAGCACGCCAGCCGGCATTGCCACCAGGAATTCCCGAGATGCCGCAACCGCATCGTGCGATACCCGCCGGCGTCCCGGTCCATGCCATCCTCGACAACCACGCCACTTACAAGCACAAGGAAGTCCAGGTCTGGCTCGCACGCCATCCGCGCTGGACCTTCCACGTCACCCCCACCTCGAGCGCGTGGCTGAATGCGCTCGAAGGCGTTTTCGCCAAGCGGACACGACGCCGTCTCAAATACGGCGTCTTCCGCTCCGGACGCGAACTCCAGGACGCCATCCGCCGATTCATCGACGAACACGACACCACCGAAGCCAAGCCCTTCGTCTGGACCGCCGATCCCGATACCATCATCGCCGCAAGAAAAAGAGGGTTCCAAACGTTGGGATCAATCCACTAGGCGCGGTGGGTATCCGCTGGCGTCGCATGTCCGCGACTTCTGGAGCCGGCCGGCCGGACCGGGCATGCCGGACAGCGTGACCCGGATCAAGGCCAGCCAGGCTTGCGCGGACCTCAATTTGCGTCCCGGCGTTTAGCTTCCCGATGTCGGCAACCTGATCGGGAATCCGGATATGGCCGATACCCTTGCCCGCCTTGCCGACGAAGGTCCCGACTGTATCCGCAACGGAGATTTTGCAGCTCGTATTGCCGAAGAATTCGCAGCCAACAACGCCTTTGTGACGGCCGACGACCTTTCCGGCTATGTGCCGTGTTGCGGCAATCCGATTACAGGTTCCTATCGCGGCCTTGATATCCGGTCCAATCCACCGCCGGGCAGTGGGATAATCCTGATCGAGATGTCGCGGTCGAGCATTTCGATCTCGCCGCTTTTGGTCCCGGTACTGCCGAAACCATGCACTTGATCGCCTCGGCAATGGCCTGCGCGCATCACGATCGCGCACCCATCTTGCCGATCCGGCGTTTGTTCCGATCGATATCGCATTTCTGACCTCAAAGCAGAGGGCAGCCGAACATGCAGCAAAAACTCGCGAGGTTGCACCGCTGCCGCAAACACGGCCTGTGCCGCCATCCTGTACAACGCATCTTTCGGTTCGTGACGACGCCGGCAATGCCGTCTAAGTACCCCATGCCCTTGGCACCGGCGGTGGTGTCGTCACGCCGGGCCTCGGTTTTGTTTACAACAACTCCATAAAACTGGCCGATCCGGTTCCGGACCGGGCCAATTCGATCGCTCCGGGCAAGGCGCGAACCACCGGAATGGTGCCAACCATGTTGCTGAAGGACGGAGAGCCGGTCATCATTGTTGGAGTGCTCGGTGGCAGTGTGATCATTTCGGCAGTCCTGCAGACGATCATCAACATTGTCGTCCATGCCATATCGCCGGTCGAGGGCGTCACGGTCCCGAGCATCCATTGCGAGGGTGGGGCCGTGCATGTCGAGGCGCGGATCGAAGGTAGCCAGATAGCCAGCCTTGAAGCTTTGGGGCATGATGTGGTTCAGTCGTCCTGGAGCTTCGATCCGGTCATGGCACGAGCGCATGTCATTGCCCTGGACGAGCGAGGTTGGCGCGGCGGCGGCAACCCGCGGAGTGGTGGCGACATCGCGATTGCGCGGCGTTAGATCGGAGGTGGGAATGACCAGGAGCGCAGTGTCACACGATGCCATCGTTATCGGGGCCGGGATTGTGGGTATCTGTACGGCCCTGGCGTTTCAGGAACGCGGCTTCAAAGTCCACCTCGTTGACCGCGACGGACCGGCCGAGGCGACCAGTTACGGAAATGCCGGTGTGATTTCGCCCTGGTCTTGCGTACCGCAATCGATGCCGGGCATCTGGAAGAACATCCCGAAATGGCTGTTCGATCCGAAAGGCCCGCTTTCGGTTCGCTGGGCCTATATGCCGCACCTGACGCCCTGGTTGATGGAGTTCCTGAAGGCAGGGTCCGAGTCCCGGCTACCGAAGATCGCCGATGCGATGATGGCGGTCAACCGGCCGAACCTCGATCTTTATCATCAGCTTCTTGCCGGAACCGGTGAGGAAGCTCTGGTTCAGGATTGCTATTATCTTCATGTCTCGCGCAAGCCCGGTGGCGTCAGTCCGGACAATCTGGCCTGGCGCTTGCGCCGGGAACGCGGTGTGCCTGCCGAAGTGCTGTCCGGTGACGAGTTGCGGGAGATCGAGCCGGAAGTCTCGCCAGACATAAAGTCGGCGATGGTGATCAGGGACCAGGGACGATCTGTGAATCCAGGGCGCCTGGGGAAGGTGCTTGCCAACAAGGCCCAGAACCACGGTGTCACGATTTCCCGGACCGAAGTCGGGCGCATCCGTCCGCTTTCGGATGGCGGTTACGGCATCGAGACCGACGAGGGCACAGCGACCTATGCCACGGTTGTCCTGACCGCGGGTGTCTGGTCGGCCCGTCTGCTCGAGCCGCTCGGGGTTCGCGTCATGCTTGAGGCGGAGCGAGGCTATCACCTGGTCTTTACCAATCCAGGCATTTCGCTGTCGCATTCGGTCCATGACACCGACAACGTTTTCGTCGCAAGTTCCATGGAGATGGGCGTTCGCAGTGCCGGGACGGCGGAATTTGCCGGTATTGATGCCGCGCCGAACTATCGCCGAGCGCAGGTGTTCGCGCGCCATACCAAGGCGTTGCTGCCGAACATCAACACCGAATCAACCGAAGCCTGGATGGGACGCCGGCCGTCGCCGCCGGATTCGGTTCCGTATATCGGTGAGGTGCCGGGTTTCCGCGGCCTATATTATGGGTTCGGACATGGACATCTCGGCCTGACCGGCGCACCGATGACCGGACGCCTGATCGCGACACTTGCGGTCGGCGAGCGTCCAAATATTGACATGGCACCGTACCGGATCGACCGTTTCGGCCGGTGATAGGCCTGCGCGACAGGAGAGCAATGACATGCCTTATGAGACCATCACGGTGAAACCGGTCAGTCCGGTTGTCGGTGCCGAAGTCGAAGGCGTGGATCTTTCGAAGCCGCTCGACGAGGCAGTATTTATTGATGTTCGTGAGGCTCTAATGGAACACGGAGTGGTTTTTTTCAGGGACCAGGAGATGACATTCGAAGACCACAAGGCCTTCGGGCGGCGTTTCGGGCCGCTTCATATCCATCCATCGGCGCAAAAGATCGACGGCAATCCGGAGATCCTGGTGATTCATGCCGATGAGAAATCGAAGGTGGTCGCCGGCATGAAATGGCATTCGGATGTCTCCTGTGATGTAGAGCCGCCGATGGGCAGCATCCTGCATCTTCACACCATTCCCGAGGTCGGCGGCGACACCATGTTCGCCAGCATGTATGCGGCCTACAACGCGTTGTCCGAACCGGTCAAGGCGTTCATCGGCAATTTGCACGCGTGGCATGAATCGGCGCGGGTGCATCGCGATCGTTTCGGCCACAGAGGGGATCTGCGCGACGGGCGCAACAGCTATCCCGAGGCCTTGCATCCGGTCGTCCGCACGCATCCGGAGACTGGCCGCAAATGTCTGTTTATCAATGAAAATTTCACGAGTCGCATCGAAGGACTGAACCCGCGGGAGAGCGATGCGGTTCTGCAAATGCTCTATGACCATATTGCGACACCCGAGTTCCATTGTCGATTCCGCTGGCGGGAAAAATCGGTGGCGTTCTGGGATAATCGCTGTGTTCAGCACCGCACAGTCTGGGACTATTATCCGCAGTTACGTCATGGTTATCGCGTGACCGTTTGTGGCGACAAGCCGGCGTGAGTGCGGTCGCTGTGCGGTAAGGTATCTGACTGAGCTACTCCCCAATCGTTGGACAGTTTCGGACGTAACTTAAGCTACAGTCCGGGCCTGCCGGTCGGGTTTTATTTTGCACTCGTTACGCGCTACCAGGGCTGTCGGATGGAGTTCCGGGCGCAACCCCGGGCCGGAGGCCGACAGCCTTTGTCGATAGACACCGACCGGCGTCTCGCCGCCATGCGCGGCATGAGGGCGCCGGTCGGTGTAGACGGTCATCCAGTCACCGATCCCCTGGCGGGCCTCCCGGCCGCCGGAGAAGGCATACAGATAGATGCACTCGTATTTCAGCGAGCGCCACAGCCGTTCGATGAGGATGGTGTCGAGGACCCGGCCGCGCCCGTCTATCGAGAGGCGCACACCGGCCGCTTTCAGCCGCTGCGTCCACACCTACGAGGTGACCTGGCTGCCCTGGTCGGTGTTGACGATCTCCGGCGGGCCATAGTGGCCCAGCGCGTCATCCAGCGCATCGACGCAGACCTGCACGTCCATGGTGTTCGACACACGCCAGGGCCAGGACCTTGCGGCTCCACCAGTCCATGATCGCCACCAGATAGAGGAAGCCCTTGGCCAGCGGGATGGATGTGATATCGGCGCACCACAGCTGGTTCGGACGCGCGATACCGACACCTCGCAGTAGATACGGGTAAAGCTTGTGCCCCTTGGCGGGAATGCGCGTCCGCGGCTGCCGGTCGATCGGCATCAGCCGGCGCACCCGTTTGAGGTTCACCCGATGCCCTTCTGCCCGGCAGACGTCATGTCATCTGCCGGGCGCCGTAGAACGGCGCCTCCAGGAACTGACGCTCGATCATTGCCATCAGGGCGAGGGTCTCCGGGCTCTCGCCGGATGATAGAACGGCGAACGACCGATCGCGACGAACCGGCATGGCCGGGCCGGATCATTGCCTTGCGCTCTTGCCGGAAAGCAGACGCAGCCCTTGTTCCAAAAAATCCCGTTCCACCGTCAGCGCGCCGATCTTGGCGTGGAGCTCCTTGATCCGAGCAGGATCAACCTCTGGCTACACAGAACCGCGGCCACGCTGGAACATCTCCGGCGCTCCTTCGAGCAGCGCTTTTTTCCGTTGATGGATCATCGTCGGGTGGATCTCGAACCGGCCCGCCAACGCGCCAACCGTCCGCGCGCCCTTCAGGGCTTCAAGGGCAACGCGCGCCTTGAACGCGGGCTTGTGCTGCTTACGCTTCGTCATTGCTGATCTCCTCTCGATCAAAGCCAGCAGACACCAAAGCAGTAGCTTACAGCACTGTCCGAATTCCGGGGAGTAGCTCAGTACATCGACTGCGAGTAGCTTGTGCACATCGGTTCACATTTCCGAAGCTTGTCTCCACCGGGCCTTGTCTCGGACCGGAAGGAAGAAACCGATACCCCAGGCTAGTGTCCTGTACGCAAAGTTCGTATTGTTAAGGGGGTGGTGTCGATTCGGGGGGCATGGTGATGCGACTTTCGGTGGAGATCAAGCTGAGCGCGGACGAGCGCAACGAGCTTGAGCGGCTGGCGCGCGGGCGCAAAGTCTGGCGAGGCCTGTCCGATCGGGCGCACATCGTGCTGCTGGCGGCCGAAGGGCTTACCAATGTGCAGATTGGGAGCGTGCTGGGCGTGACCAGCCAGACCGCCAGGAAGTGGCGCAATCGCTTCGCAGAGCATCGTCTTGACGGGCTTGACGACGAGCCGCGCTCCGGCCGTCCCCGGCGCATCGATGACGACGCCGTGGCCGAGGTGGTGCGCAAGACGCTTGAGGAGAAGCCTCGTGACGCGACCCAATGGAGCACGCGCTCGATGGCGCAGGCGACGGGGTATGCGCCGTCGACGGTCAACCGCATCTGGCGAGCCTTTTCCCTTCAGCCGCACAGGAGCGAGACCTTCAAGCTCTCGGCAGACCCCTACTTCGTGGACAAGACGCGCGACATCGTGGGGCTCTACGTGGACCCGCCGCAGCATGCCATGGTCCTCTGCGTGGACGAGAAATCGCAGGTTCAGGCCCTCGATCGCACCCAGCCGCTGCTGCCGCTGCGCCCGGGGCAGGTCGAGCGGCGCACTCACGATTACAAGCGCAACGGCACGACCTCGCTCTTCGCAGCCCTTGACGTCGCCACAGGCAAGGTCATCGGACAGTGCTATCGGCGCCACCGCAGCGTGGAGTTCCGCAAGTTCCTGGATCACGTCGAGGCCAACGTGCCGCCCGACCTCGAGATCCACATCGTCATGGACAACTACTCGACCCACAAGACGAAGACGATCCGCGACTGGTTCGCCCGGCGACCGCGCTGGCATGTTCACTTCACCCCGACCTCTGCCTCGTGGCTCAACCAAGTCGAGCGCTTCTTCGCCGATCTGACAGAGAAGCAGATCCGGCGCGGGGTTCACCGATCGACCGTCGAGCTGGAGCAGGCGATCACCGGGTACATCGACACCGTCAACGAGGACCCCAAGCCCTTCCACTGGCACAAGACAGCCGATGAAATCCTGGCGTCCATCAAGCGCTTCTGCCTCAGGACCCTCGAAACCGCTGCAGCCGCAACATCATAACGGTACGAACTTTGGAATCAGGACACTAGAGCATGACGTCGTGCTCGTCGATCGGGACCGGCTTGGCCTGTGGCCAAGCCATGTTCTCGCATAGAGGACATCCGTCGGGGTTGTGTCCCCCCAGGTGGTGTAAGAACTTGGCATCTTACCCACGCACCGATCAACAGCATGCAGGCGCCGTCAAGATGCCGCCGCGTTGCGTCAGCAATTCTCCTTATGGCGTTTTTCGTTGCATTGCGGCCTTTCGTGTTGGTTTTTTGGCGGTTTTGCGGTTGGAGGGATGGGCTTGGCGCGGGGGCCGGGGATCAGGCGTTTGCGGGAGGGGGGAGGCCCGTGATGACGGTTTTCATGAGGACTGCCCATGACGCGAAGACATGGTAGGCGGTGATCGTGCGGATGTGCTCGAACAGGCGCCTTCGGGCTCCGAGTGCGTGCCGCGCCCGCCGCCAGGATGCTTCGATCAGGTCGCAGGCCGTGTGCAGGGCGAAGGCCAGCAGATTGAGCACGACCAGGATGCTGGCCAGTGTCTGGCTGCCATGCCCGAAATTGTGTTCGAGGTTGTAGCCGTTGGTCTTCAGGACGTTGAAGGTCTCGTTCTCGATCTTCCAGCGGGCACGCCCGCAGGCGGCGATGGCGGCGGCGGTGTCTCGCGTGACGGCAAGGTCGGTGACGAAGCTGTTGCGGTAGGTCACCTTGCCGTCGGGCTTGGCGATCTCGACCTCCAGCCAGTTGACGGCGAGCGCGTCGGCGCCGTCGCGCAGCGGCACGCCATTCATCCAGCGATAGCGATGGCGGCGCCTGGCCGCGCCCCTGCCCACGGTCTGGCACACCTCGTCCAGCACGACGCCATGGGTGTATTCGCTCAACGTCTTGTGGCTGGACGGCTTGCACACGAAGATGAAGCTCCCGCCCGCGGCGCGCACCGCCTCGCAGATCGGCTGGCGGGAATAGAGATCGTCGCCCAGATAGACCGGTCTCAGCCCGGCCACACAAGGCCCCAGGCGGGCCAGCCAGCGCTGCGCCGCGCGGCTCTCGCAGTCCTGCTTCGCCGAGCCGTCTTGCGGGCGCACGAACTCCGGCGCCAGAGGCAAGGCGCGGCGCTGCCCCGGCGCCACCAGAGCGGCGCCGACAAAGCTGTGGAAATACTCCACCTCCTCGCCCCGCCGGCGCGTCGAGCAGTGCGCGCAGTGGATCGTGCCGGAACGGAAATGCTCCGAGCCGTCCAGCGCGATCAACACCCGATCGTCCAGGCAGCGCAGACCCGACAAGGCGCCGGCGCCATCCAGGTCATCGACAAGCGCCGGAAACACCGCGTCGAAATGATCCGTCGGCGCCCCATCCAGCATCCGCCGGATATGGCTGTCGCACGGAACCCGCTCCATGCCGAACAGCGTCCCGGCGTTCGAAGCGCCGCGCTGCGCCGACAGCAGGCGCTGATGCGCCAGAAACGACGGGCTCTGCACGAAAAACACCGAAAACGCCGCAAGCCCGATGTCTCTCATGGTATAGCGCGTGTTGCTTCCCGAGCGCTTGTCGGGCAACGCCGCGCACCGCTTCCCCACCACTTCTATATATCGTTCAAGACGCTTCATACAACAGCTTGAATCACATCTCCAAGCCTTTGAAAACCCCCGATAACTCCAAAAGGAGAATTGCTGGCGTTGCGTATAGTCACTCGCGCTCGGCCAGAAGCGCCAGGAGCGGCGGGTTGGTGTACAGGTTCTCGCGCCCCGCCTTGATCTCCTCAAGGAGACCTTCAGCTGCGAGGGCTTTCAGGTAGACGGCGGCGGTCTGACGCTTGGCGATATCCGCTTTGACCACGTCGCCGATCCGGCAGTAGGGATTCACGAAGATCAGTTCCGCCAGCTCCCGGGAGTAGATCTTCGGCATCCTCTGTCGAATTGCGGCGCCCGTCTCGTCGAGAAGCTCCCGGATCGCGCGGATTTTCGCCGTCGTCCATTCCGCCGTCGTTCTGACAACCTCCAGAATGAAGAGTATCCATGCTTCCCAGTCCTGTCGGGTCGTCACCTCAAGTAGATACCGGTAGTAGAGCGCCTTGTTCCGGATGATGTGCCGGCTGAGATAAAGGACGGGAACGTCGAGCAGACCCTTGTCGACGAGATAGAGCAGGTTCAGCACGCGTCCGGTCCGGCCGTTTCCGTCGACGAACGGATGGATCGCCTCGAACTGATAATGCATGACCGCAAGGCGGATCAGCGGGTCGATCTCCTCGGCCTCGTGAATGTAGCGCTGCCAATTGGCGAGCTTGCTCCGGAGAACGTCCTCTCCCTCCGGCGGCGTGTAGATGACCTGCTGGGTTGCATCGTTCACCAACGCCGTTCCCGGCGTGTTGCGAATGTCTAGTGTCCTGTACGCAAAGTTCGTATTTTTAAGGGGGTGGTGTCGATTCGGGGGGCATGGTGATGCGACTTTCGGTGGAGATCAAGCTGAGCGCGGACGAGCGCAACGAGCTTGAGCGGCTGGCGCGCGGGCGCAAAGTCTGGCGAGGCCTGTCCGATCGGGCGCACATCGTGCTGCTGGCGGCCGAAGGGCTTACCAATGTGCAGATTGGGAGCGTGCTGGGCGTGACCAGCCAGACCGCCAGGAAGTGGCGCAATCGCTTCGCAGAGCATCGTCTTGACGGGCTTGACGACGAGCCGCGCTCCGGCCGTCCCCGGCGCATCGATGACGACGCCGTGGCCGAGGTGGTGCGCAAGACGCTTGAGGAGAAGCCTCGTGACGCGACCCAATGGAGCACGCGCTCGATGGCGCAGGCGACGGGGTATGCGCCGTCGACGGTCAATCGCATCTGGCGAGCCTTTTCCCTTCAGCCGCACAGGAGCGAGACCTTCAAGCTCTCGGCAGACCCCTACTTCGTGGACAAGACGCGCGACATCGTGGGGCTCTACGTGGACCCGCCGCAGCATGCCATGGTCCTCTGCGTGGACGAGAAATCGCAGGTTCAGGCCCTCGATCGCACCCAGCCGCTGCTGCCGCTGCGCCCGGGGCAGGTCGAGCGGCGCACTCACGATTACAAGCGCAACGGCACGACCTCGCTCTTCGCAGCCCTTGACGTCGCCACAGGCAAGGTCATCGGACAGTGCTATCGGCGCCACCGCAGCGTGGAGTTCCGCAAGTTCCTGGATCACGTCGAGGCCAACGTGCCGCCCGACCTCGAGATCCACATCGTCATGGACAACTACTCGACCCACAAGACGAAGACGATCCGCGACTGGTTCGCCCGGCGACCGCGCTGGCATGTTCACTTCACCCCGACCTCTGCCTCGTGGCTCAACCAAGTCGAGCGCTTCTTCGCCGATCTGACAGAGAAGCAGATCCGGCGCGGGGTTCACCGATCGACCGTCGAGCTGGAGCAGGCGATCACCGGGTACATCGACACCGTCAACGAGGACCCCAAGCCCTTCCGCTGGCACAAGACAGCCGATGAAATCCTGGCGTCCATCAAGCGCTTCTGCCTCAGGACCCTCGAAACCGCTGCAGCCGCAACATCATAACGGTACGAACTTTGGAATCAGGACACTAGGTGCATAGTGGCAAGGACCAACGGAAGCAGGACGGCCGCCTTTGCGCGACATCGAATGCCGACCACGAAGGCACCGAGTGTCAGAACGAACAGGTAGACGAGCGGCAACGAAGCCGCCCAGAGGGCGTCGATCAGAGCCGAAAGCCCCGAAGCGGCCAAACCCAGCACCAATAGCGGCGCGGCCAGATGGCGCAGCCGTAGCGAAGCCGGATGACGCATCAGGACCACCGACTTCCATCGACCGTAGTCGAAATACTGCCGAGCAAGCTTTCGCAGCGTAGAGCGGGGCTGGTAATATGCAACAATCTCTGGATCGAACCACACCGTCTCCCCGCGTTGGCGCAGCCGCCAATTCAGTTCGTAATCCTGATTGCGGGCCAAAGTGCCATCGTATCCCCCTACGGCTTCCAGCGCCTCGCGCCGGAATGTGCCAAGGAAGACAGTGTCGACGGGTCCCTCGGGACCTCCCAAACGGTAACTAGCGTCGCCCACCCCCAGTGGCGTGCTCATGGCGAGCGCCACCGCCTTCTCGAAGAACGTGGTTCCCACCGATTGTTGCCGGCCGCCGACATTGGCCGCTCCCGTTCTCGTCAGCGTCGCTACCGCACGGCGCACATATTCCGGTGGAAACATCACATGGGAGTCGGAGCGCACGATGATATCCCGGGTCGCCGCCCGCAGCGCCGCGTTTGCCCCGAATCCGGTGAGTCGTTCCGGATTCGGAACCACCCGCACCGACGGGTAGCGTTCACCAATCAGGGCGGCAGTCGCCGGAGTGTTCGAGCCGTCGGCGACGATGACCTCGATCGAACCCTCATAATCCTGCGCGAAGATCGAATCGAGGGCAGTCTCTATGGTCGCCTCGGCATTGCGGGTCGGAATAACAACCGATATTGGGGGGGCTTCATTTTCAGGCATATTGCGGGTCGATCTCCGGCCGGTCTTTCCTGCCCGTCCAAGTATACTCCACCTCTCTTGACGCGGTAGCCCTTCTTTCGGGACTACACCGAATAGTTGACGGTCATGCCGCCACCCTCTGGTCGTTTTCGCAGTTCACAGGTCCGGCAACTCATCAGCCTCGACTGCGGACCGCGCGATATCCGGCGCACGCTCGAGAATCGCATGCAGCCCCTGCCCCGATTCAAGAACAGGCCATTCAGCCGCCACCACGCCAGCTCGACGAACTCTCCAAGCTCGGCCGAACCCGTTATCGAGCACCCATCGATCCTCACCAGCGACACCAGAAATTCATCCCAGTATATTGATTTCAACATTTAGACCCCTCTTTTTCTTGCGGCGATGATGGTATCGGGATCGGCGGTCCAGACGAAGGGCTTGGCTTCGGTAGTGTTGTGTTCGTCGATGACGCAGCGGATGGTGTGCGAGCCAGACCTGGATGTCCTTGTGCTTGTGAGTAGCGTCGGTGTCGAGGATGGCATGGACCGGAACGCCGGCGGGTATCGTGCGCGCGATGCGGTTGAGGCATCTCGGGAACGCCTGGTGGCGATGCCGACTGGCGTGCTGGCCGATGACCGTGCCGTCGAGCACGGTCAGGGCGGCAAACAGCGTCGTCGTGCCGTTGCGCATGGAATCATGTGTCATGGTGGCGCCGCGGCCTTTCTTCAGCGGCAGGCCGGGCTGTGTGCGGTCGCGTGCCTGACTGTGCGACGTGTCATCGATCGACAGCACGACCGCGTGAGCCGGCGGCGCAACGGAGAGGCCGACGATGTCGGTCAGCGTCTCGAGGCAGGCGGGATCGTTCGAAAGCGTGAACGGCCGCCAGCGGTGCGGCATCAGGCCATGCGCCTTCCAGACCGCCCAGACCGTCGAAGCAGCACCCCCACAGCCTTCGCCATCGCCCGCAGCGTCCAGTGGGTCGCCGCGTGAGGCAGCGAGGTGTGGGTCAACCTTACGATCTTCGCCACCGGCTCAGGAGCCGGAGGCGTCTTGCCCGGCGGGCGCGTCTTGTCCCGCAGAAGTCCGTCCACACCGTCTTCCATAGAAGC
This sequence comes from Thalassobaculaceae bacterium, assembly GCA_963422445.2. Taxonomy (GTDB): domain Bacteria; phylum Pseudomonadota; class Alphaproteobacteria; order Thalassobaculales; family Thalassobaculaceae. Next base: position 3,022,170 of record OY729512.2, on the reverse strand, counting down.
GGTCCTGCCAGCGCCGGACACTGTTCTTCGCCTTGCCGGTCTCTCTCATGATGGCCATCCTGCCGAGCCCGTCGTCGCTCAGAAGAACGATGCGCGCCCGCCAGACGTGCTTCTGCAGGCTCTTCGGGTCCGGGACAACCGTTTCAAGGCGACGCCGGTCGCCCGAAGTGAGCGTGAATGAAACACCAGGGCGCATCTCGCAGACCTCCGTGATCGACAAATCAGAAGAACATAATAACGGATATATTTATAACGATCAATCTACTAGCAATCGCATCTCGACCTTGAAGTCGCTCTCTCGCCCGCCCAGGTTCGTCAGCAACACCATCGCTGGCGACAGAACCTGGAGCTTCACAACGAGATTGCCTGACAAAAACCGGCGCTTCGACGCCAGATAGATCAGGTGCCCTACTGCACCGCTCTCCTCGCCGCTCCGGCAGGAACTGACTGTCCACCACGATCTCACCGACCAACCAAGGCGAACCCGTTTTATCCGTCCATGGAGGCACTGTCGGGAAACCCTTCCGGACCTGTACCATCCTCACGCGACCGACCGGAGGTTTTTCAGGGCGCTGCGTCTGCTGCACGCTACCCATTTGGCTTTACCGCTTATGCACTTGGCTCCGGCTTGATCAACATGTTGATCGAAAACCGTCCAAATGGACTGGTTAGGAGTCAACTTTTCGCGGCAAACTTTCGCAACCGGAACTACGTACATAAGCGGTTTGGCTTTTTCTCTGAACTTGGGATTTCGGGCCCGCTATGACGGAATCGCGGACACACAAAATCTGATTCGCCGCACACTGTTCCCGGAGGCGGGACGGCGCACATTGGCGGCGTTGCCGGCGCCCGGGACCTTTCCGAAGCGCATGGCGTTCGTTCGCGAGGTCTGCAGGATTTTCAAGTTTCACGATCCCCTCGGCCATCTACAGGAAGCGGGCTGTCTGGCGGCGCAAGACGTGGGCATGAGGTCGCAAACCTTCGTTATAATCTTGAAAACCGCTTATGCACATGGTTCCGGTTCGATCAACATGCTGTAGGTAAGGGGTTGTGCATTGGTAGCGAGGTGGAAGAGCGATCGGAAAGCATCGTGGCGGGTTTTGCGGCGGTTGAAGCGAAAGACGACCTCATCGAGATCGGCTTGCAGATGCTTGCGGCGCAGCCCGTGGTCGACGCCTCGTGCCCATCCTTTGAGGTTGGAGAAGACTTGGTGGATCCACGGCAGGACGAGGTGAGCGGCGGTCTTCCCGACGCCATGGACATTGTGGCGATCGGCGGGGACCGCAGCGTCGCCGGACCAGCCGTCGGTTTTCGCGATGGCGTCGGGACCGGCGGTGGTTTCGACGAAGTATCCGAGGTCGGCGGCGCCGTAGGAGGAGATTTCGGCCAGCCGCAGGCGGCCTGGGATGTTTCCGTCCCCGAGTTCGATGGCGCCGACGATGAGCCTCTTGCCGTCGTGCCTGCGTCCTTGCCCTCCGGTGGGAGGATCGTCTTTGGTCCGGAATGGACGGCTGGCCTCGTCGATGTCCACCAGGCCCGACAACGGGTTGCGCTCGGGCTCGACCATGCTGGCGCGCAGCTTGTGGGCGAGCAGCCAGGCGCTGCGGTAAGAGCCGATAGCGAGCTGTTTCCGGAGCTGCAGGGCAGAGATACCGTTGGAGTGGGTCGCCATCAGGTCGGCGGCCCAGAACCAGACGGTGAGCGGCAGCTTGCTGGCGTGCAGGATCGTCCCGGCCGTCACCGAAGTCTGCCGGCGGCAGTCGGTGCACGCGAAGGTGTGTGCTTTTCTGCGCAGCGCCCATCCCTTTTCATGGCCGCACGTGGGACAGACGAAGCCGTCCGGCCAGCGCATTTCGATCAGCCAGGCGGCGCAGGCGTCATCGTCCGGGACCATGTGCTGGAAGGCGAGGAGGCTGTCGGGGACCTGTTTCATGTGGGGGCTCCGTCGGCAGGAACATATCGGGAACATTCTACCCGCTCCCCCGCTCTAACCTAAACCTCAACATCTGGTGGCAAACTCTCGCAACCGGAACTATGTGCATAAGCGGTTCTTGAAATTCTGCACGCCGCACGCTGCCTCGCGCGACAAGGTCTCCCGGCCTCCGAAATTCTCCGACCTTGTCCCGGGACCGGTCGATCATTCCGTACTGTCGAGATCCCGTTTCGCGATGGCGATTGCCTCGGCGACCATATTCGGGCGGCCGATCATTCGTGCCAAAATAAGCGAAAGCTTGGCGAGGAACACTGTTTCTCGCTCCGACCCGACCGTGTCAATTGCCTCCGCGATGGTGCAATAGATCTCTTCGAGGTCTTCAAATTCGAGGGGTTGCGGCATTTCGCTCATGAATGCTCTTGCGTCAGGTGGACAACGCTTAAGATGTCCGGCACATCAGTCGCTCCGCGGCCCGCTTGATCGTGGGTCCGTCAATCGATCGCCACCGGCCCGCGACATGACCATCAGGACGGATCAAATAGCAACTGCCGGCAACGGCACCGTAGCGCGCGTAAACCCGCTCCTCCGGGTCACTGATCCAGTCCGGTTTGTTCGCGCCCGGCTCTCGTGAAATCCGGATGACAGGGAATGGCAGACTGGTTGCTTCGGTCTCACTATCGACAAAGCACAGAACTATGACGGTCGGACGGACACGATCCAGCAGAAAACCGCCATCCGCAAGCCGGACATCGAGCAACGGTGCGCCAGCTCGTGGCCCGGTGGCAAACGACAGATCGTCGTCGCCGGCGGCATTCAGAGGGCTTTCCACATAATCATAGGGTTGCGACTGGCGGGGGTTGGCCAGTTCGCCGGCCCATTGCTCCGACAAGGCCAGTGACAAGGCCGCCGTACGCATCAGACCGTGACCGCGGGTCGGCGGTGTCATGAAGGCCGTGCTCTTTGAAGCCTGTCGAAAGATCTCGAGTGTCGCCGGCCGCCGCTCCGCGGAATAGCTGTCGAGCAATACCGGACCAGCATCGCCAGACAGTACGGCGGCAAGTTTCCAGCCGAGATTGTTGGCGTCGGCGAACCCCGAGTTCAAGCCGCGAACCCCGAAAATCGGCACCAGATGCGCGGCATCGCCGGCAAACAGCACCGGGCCATGGCGATAGTCATCAAGACAGATACAATGGGCCCGATAGAGGGAAAACCAGTCCAGTTCCCATGGCGCGGTTTCGCCGATCATCTCCAGATGGCTCGCGATCCGTGCCTTTATCCGATCCGGCTTGAGTTCAGTGCCCGGATCCTGCTCCGGCAGCAACTGGTAGTCGATGCGCCAGAGACCGTCCGGTTGCTTGTGCATCAACATGGTCGATCCGGGATTCGATGGCGGGTCGAACCATGCGTGGCGTTCGAGGGGCAGGGTGCTGTCAATCCTGATATCCGCGATCAGATAGAGCCCTTCATAGGATGTCCCTTTCATTTGCAATCCCAGCGCCTCCCGGACTGCGCTGCGGGCGCCGTCGGCGGCGATAACATGACGTGCAAGCAGACGATACGGGCCATCGGGGGTATCAATCGACAGCACGGCGCCATCCGTATCCTGGTTCACGTTGTTGACCCGGCTTTGCCATCGCATTTCGACATTGCCGCTGGCAATGGCACGGTCGACGAGGATCTTTTCCAGATGGCACTGCTGCAGGTTCGACATGGGACCGAAACGCTCGTCATCGTCATGCGGCATCACCAACCGGAAGATCACGGTGTCGCGATAGAACGAACGACCATGTGTCCAGGCCAACGCCTTTGCTTGAAATGCGTCCGCGGCACCAAGGCCAGCGAGAATGTTCTGGCTGCGCCGGCTGATCGACAGCGCGCGGCTGCCATCCGACAGCGTCCGCTTCGTTTCCAGAACGACCGGGCGAATCCCGAAGCGGGCAAATTCCAGCGCGCAAGCAAGGCCAACCGGTCCGCCGCCGACAATGGCCACATCATGCAGGATCTCCTCGCCCTGCAATTCGGGCGGTCGGACGAACGGATACTCCGGATAGGTGAAATAGAGCGAATCCTGACGGATCGAAGCAGGGACATGCATTGGTCATGCGCTCCTTCGGCGTTCCGTCCGGGACCGCGAGCGGCCTCTGCTCAACATCAACTTCAACGACTTGTCGAGATCGGTCAGGTAGCGGACATGTTCTTCTTCGATCGTGTGCCGGGGGCTGTCCTTGTACTGTTGCGCATACCATACCTTGCGGGCGGCAATGGCGCGGCGCATGTCGTCAGGCTCCGGCAGAACGGCATTGTCGAGCAGAATCTCGCGGACCCAATGTGCCTGGTGCTCGAAAACCATGTTGAGCGCTGTATCGGTGTTGAAGAAGCCTTGCAGATACAGGCCCGGCCAGCCAAGCGGGACAATCCGCATATACAGGTCAAGCTCGTTGTTCTCGGCCGTGAGGACGTCGGATGGGAGAAAGTCGAGATCGATCTGATAGCCGGTTGCGGCGATCAGGACATCGAACTCTTCCCGTGTTCCGTCGCTGAATTGCAGGGTTCTGCCACTGACCGCGTCGATCTCGTGTTTTACCTCGATCCGGCGATAGGCAATATGGGTGCAGACAGTCGCGTTCGAGGTGATATGGACCAATCCCTCCGGCGGCCGGAAACCGAGGCTGATCATGTTGCCATGAACCATCCAGACCAGAAACCCGACCAGGCGCCGGCGCAGCGTGCGTGGAATCCATGGGCGCTGGATTTTTGCGGTGATATCGGTAAAGGCTCGTCCGAACATCAGTTTCGGCAGAACCACCACCCCGGACCGGGCGACCAGCACGCAGCGTGGCGCGGTGACACAGAGATCGCTCGCGATATCGCAGGCACTGTTTCCGGTTCCGACGACACAGATCTTCTTGCCGACATAGGGCTCGGGTTCACGATAGTGATGGGCATGCAGATAAGTGCCGGTAAATGTCTTGAAGCTAGGGACTTCGAGTGGCTTTGTCAGGTGCCCGGACGCGACGATGACCGCGTCGAACCGGTCCGTGTCGCCAGCCTCCGTCGTGACCTCCCAGGCCGGCGGTTCGGCGCCGGGATCGAAGGCCGGCCGGACCTGAGTCACGCGGGTATCGAAGCGGATGTGGCGGTCGATTCCGAAATGCCGCGCGTACCGGACCAGATACCGGTGCATGTCGTAGTGATCCGGAAACGCTTGGGTGCCGGCATCAAAATCCAGATCGCTGAACCGGGTCACGCCTCGCGAGGTGTTGATATGCAATGTCCGATAGGCCGACGACCGCCCGTTATCGTTCCTGTAGCACCACATGCCACCGATCTGGCTGCCGATTTCGAACAACGTGACGTGAAACCCCGCCTGCAGCAGATATTTGGCATTGGCTAGCCCGCAGGCACCGGCACCGATGATGGCAATCCGTTTGTCGCCCTGCGTGTTCGGCCCTGCCGGCGATCCCGAAAGCCGCCGCTGAAACACGGACTGGACATTGACTCCCATGGCGGACGGTAGAACCCCGGTTTCAGTTTTCGCCGGCACCGCTGCCAGCGAGCTTGACGGCGGATCCACGTTCATAATGGCGGATCACCTCGTTGACGTCGACATCGCCGCCATGTTCGTTGACCGCCGAAAGATAGATCTCCCGGGCGGCATTGATCATTGGCAGGGTTACGCCGGTTGCGATACCGAGTTCCGCAGCCTGGCGGATGTCCTTGTGCATCAGCCCGAGGGTGAATCCCTGGACCGGGTGTTCGTTCGGCAGCACGAATCGGGGAAGCGTAACAGCAGTCGCGAAGTTCCGACCGGAGCTCTTGTTCAGGATTTCCGCACAGAGATCGGGGTCGATACCGTTTCGGATAGCAAGCGCGAGTGCCTCGAAGGTTGCAAGGCGATTGGCGGCGTTAAGCATGTTGTTGGCCAGTTTCATGACGTGGCCGCTGCTAACATCACCGACCCTGAAAATGTTCGGGCTGACTGCTTCCAGCGCCGGCATTGCGAGACCGACCGCATTGTCCGAGCCGCCGACCATGATGGCGAGCGTCCCGGCCGTTGCTCCCGCCGGGCCGCCGGAGACCGGGGCGTCGATAAGCACGATACCGGGTGGCATTGCCGCGGCGATCGCCCGCGTCATGACGGGATCGCCGGTTGTCATGTCACAGACAACACCAGACATCATGCTTGAGGCGAGGCCGCCATCGCCAAGCGTGACGGTTTCGACCTCACGCGATGTCGGCAGACAGAGGAACACAACGTCGGCCGCTTCGCCGACCTCGGCAACGGATGCCGCAGCGGTCGCTCCGAGCGCTGCGAACTGCGTTCGCAGATCCTCCGAGAGATCGAAGACCACGATATCATGTTTCATGAGCATGCAGCGGGCGATGGCACCACCCATATTGCCAAGTCCAATATAGCCAAATCGCATTCCGACGCCTCCCAGACCGATAATCGTGACGCATGCTGAACCGGATGTTCAGGCGCGATGACCGGGATCGCGCTGCGACGACGTAACATTATACATGAGGAATGGATTCAAGGAGATTGTCGGTCCGGTGTGTTCGGCATTCGAGGGATGCGTGGCCGGTTGCGGCAGATCCCGCCGTTCGACATGTCATGGGTGTTCGGGTGTTTGCCATTTTTGCCTTTTCCCGTCAGACGTGGCAGGAACCGCCTTCCACAACAGAGGTTCGGGAAAGATCGTACGCATGGATGAGGATCTGGTACGCTAGCGGTTCGAGGATGCGCTCGAGACCTACGCCCAGGAGTTCGGGACATTCTTCATTGCCCGGATGCTTGGGCCCGAAATCACCTATTCCGATACGGCCTGCATCATTACCATGCCGGTCGATGATTTCCTATACAATCCGCAGGGCAGCTATCATGACGGCATGCTAGCCACCGTGATGGATGTCGCGATGGGGCATCTGATCAAGAAGACCACTGGCGTGGCGGGGATTACGCTTGAAATGAAAAACCAGTATCTCCGCCCGCTGACCATCGGCCCGGCGCGGTGCGAGGGCCGCTTTCTGCGCCACAGCCGCGGTCTGAGTTTTCTTGAGGCCCGTACTGGGACGGCCAGAATCGGCTGGTCGCGCATGCAACGTCGACCTGGAAGATGGGCGCGGCCGCCGGATAATGGCGCGCGCGGCCGCCGGTCTGTTGCGGAGGCCCGCTAATGCTCGACTGCTGTACCCTGGTTTACCGCGACCCGTTCGCCGGAATCTCGGTATCCGGCAACGCTGGCCGCCATACCTTGCGAAACAGCGCCGCCTCGATATGCGGTTTGACCCAAGTTGGCACTTTTCGCGTTTGTCCGGCGCTGATTTGGCCAGGTTCTTCCGGTTTACACACCAGAGATAGGGTTGGGGCGAAGGGCGTGCCCCGACATTTGCGATTTCCGTCTTGAACCCTCTTTGTAGTGCCAGGAAATGATAGATTGAACCTCTTGCAAAACTGCCGGCCCGACCGGTTTTTTGCCTTGTCGAGGCTGATTTTGTTGTCGAGGGCCAAGGGTCATCGAGGTCACATACTCGACATCTTGTTATTGTGGAAATACGATATACCACGGGGTGGCCCCGAGATCTAGTGGATTGATTCCAACGTTTGGACGCCTCTTTTTCTTGCGGCGATGATGGTATCGGGATCGGCGGTCCAGACGAAGGGCTTGGCCTCTGTGGTGTTGTGGTCGTCGATGACGCGGCGGATAGCGTCCTGGAGTTCGCGTACGGAGCGGAAGACGCCATATTTGAGACGGCGTCGTGTCCGCTTGGCGAAGACGCCTTCGAGCGCGTTCAGCCACGCGCTCGAAGTGGGGGTAAAGTGGAAGGTCCAGTGCGGATGGCGTGCGAGCCAGACCTGGACTTCCTTGTGCTTGTGAGTGGCGTCGTTGTCGAGGATGGCATGGACCGGGACGCCGGCGGGTATCGTGCGCGCGATGCGGTTGAGGAATCTTAGGAACTCCTGGTGGCGATGCCGACTGGCGTGCCGTTGCGCTTGTAATCATGTGTCATGGTGGCGCCGCGGCCTTTCTTCAGCGGCAGGCCTGGCTGTGTGCGGTCGCGGGCCTGACTGTGCGACGTGTCATCGATCGACAGCACGACCGCGTGAGCCGGCGGCGCAACGGAGAGGCCGACGATATCGGTCAGCGTCTCGAGGCAGGCGGGATCGTTCGAAAGCGTGAACGGCCGCCAGCGGTGCGGCATCAGGCCATGCGCCTGCCAGACCGCCCAGACCGTCGAAGCGGCAACCCCCACAGCCTTCGCCATCGCCCGCAGCGTCCAGTGGGTCGCCGCGTAAGGCGGCGAGGTGTGGGTCAACCCGACGATCTTCGCCACCGGCTCAGGAGCCGGAGGCGTCTTGCCCGGCGGACGCGTCTTGTCCCGCAGAAGTCCGTCCACACCGTCTTCCATAGAAGCGGTCCTGCCAGCGCCAGACACTGTTCTTCGCCTTGCCGGTCTCTCTCATGATGGCCATCGTGCCGAGCCCATCGTCGCTCAGAAGAACGATGCGCGCCCGCCAGACGTGCTTCTGCGGGCTCTTCGGGTCCGAGACAACCGTTTCAAGGCGATGCCGATCGTCCGAAGTGAGCGTGAATGAAACACCAGGGCGCATCTTGTAGACCTCCGTAATCGACAAACCAGAAGAACATAATAACGGATATATTTGTAATGATCTATCCACTAGGGCAGGGCGATTTTGTTGTCCGTCTGGCTGACAGTTGTTTTCTCTCCTCATTGACTCTACTGGAGGGCGCGATTGAAATTTGGTCTGCCGCACGACACGCTTTCGGCGGAAAGTCCGCAATCGCAGCCGATCAGGATTCTCCGTTTAGTCGGATGAGTTCTCGGGAGAAGGCGGGAACCATATGCAGCATTCTCCAAGCACCGGACACGGAGCACAAAAGCATTTTTCTCCGTTCGCGGACGCTGTTTGGGCACGCGCCTCGGACACCATCATGGCCACATAGCAATCCGGGGGCAGGCAATTGGGGAACGGCCAATCAGGTACGGGAGGGCTCTCAGGCGATGAGGCGAACGTGGCTGCACGTGCCACACAGATGCTCCACGGTAGCACTCTTCAACGCGCTGCGGGCCAGAAGAACCTGCTCGTCCTATGCAGCGGTCAAAACATTCTCGATTCAAGTCGGAGAGTTCGACCGACGGAAGCTCGACAAGTAGCGGGGGTGGTCCGCCGTTATCGCCATTGTCCTGCGATAGAGAAGGGCCGCTGTTCAGCCATAACACGACCCCGATGATAACCAAAAACAGTCTGGTCGTTCCACGTTCCTCCGTTTCTACGTCTGATTCGCCCGCTGCTTTCGCCCTTCAGCGGAGAAGGTACACCCAGTCCGTGGGCTAATCGAGGAGCTCGCCAGTTCTCGTCCGCCCAGTGAGCAGCGTGTTCGGATGGCGCGGCTGACCATTTCTTTCTCGATGTGGCAGTGTGGCGGTCATGGCGACGCTACCGAACCCGGATTCGTCCATTGCTCTGCGCGAGGTCACGGTGCGTCCGACCTGGCGCGCGCGGGAGCACCGACGCTGGGATCGGCTGGTGCAGGAGCATCACTACCTGCCGTTCCACGGCGTCATCGGTAAGGGGTTGCGCCATGTCGCGGTGCATGGTGAGGCGTGGCTCGCACTGATCGGCTGGCAGCCGGGCACGTTCAAGCTGGCCGCGCGCGACCGCTGGATCGGTTGGTCGGCGGAGCAGCAGTTCCGGCGCCTGCATCTGATCGCCAACAACTCACGCTTCGTCATCCTGACGCATGGCCGGGTGCCGAACCTGGCCTTGCGGGTGCTGGGGCTGAGCCTGCGGCGGCTGTCCGGGGACATGCAGGAGCTGCATGGATATCCGGTCTTTCTGGCGGAGACGTTCGTGGATGTCTCGCGCTTGCCGGGACCTGCTACCGCGCGTCGAACTGGCGCTCGCTAGGCTTCACGCGCGGCTTTGCCCGCAAGCCCGGAGGCGCGGCACGCTGGCGCCACCACGGCCCTTTCAATAGGACACAGTTAACAAGGTAATGCCGGTTCTTCATGTTCTGGGCATGCAGATTGGGCTTCGGCATTTCAGCGCCGGTACGATTGAGTGGCTGAAGGGGGCGTCCGGCGAGACGGGCCGGACGCGCCATTCGCTGGCGCGCGCGTTGTGCGAGCGCGAGAACTGGCGCAACCCTCGGGGCGTTCCGTGTCTTGCCCAAGCGAGCAAGGCTCTGTCGCGGCTGGCGGACAAGGTGGGCATTTGGTTGCCCGAGGCGCGGGCGATGCCGTGCCGGACGCCGGGAACGGTGGGCGGCGAGGTCGAGCGGGGCTATCCGGACCTGGAACTGAGGTGCGGGCTGTCGGAGCTTGGGGAGGTCACGCTGGTCCCGGTCGGCGATGCGGCGGACAAGCGCTCGTGGCGGGAGATGATGGAGAGCCATCATCCGCAGGGGTGGTCGCGAAGGCCGGGTGCGGTGCTGAACTGGTGGATCGTTTCGTCGGTTCACGGCCGCCTTGGCGGCATCGGCTTCTGCGCCGCGAGCTGGCATCAGGCGGCCCGCGACGCCTTCATCGGCTGGTCGGCTGCGGCGCGGGTCGCCAACCTGACGCAGCTGGTCAACCAGCATCGCTTTCTCCTGCTGCCCGGCGTCCGGGTCGACAATCTGGCGTCGCATGTGCTGGCGCTGTCGACGGCGCGCCTGGCCGGCGACTGGCCGGCGGCGCATGGGGCCGTGCCGTTGGCCGCCTACACTTATGTGGGTCCCGAGCGGCGCGGCACCTGCTACCGCGCGGCGGGCTGGAAGTGTTGCGCCGAGCGGACCTCGGGGTCTCCGCCGGGGCGCCGCGCGGCGGCGCCGAAATCGGTGTGGATCAAGCCCTTGGCCGAGGGCTGGCGGGACGCCTTGTGCCGGGAGCCGGCGCCCATCCTCGGCACGACGCCCGAGCCCTGCCGGGTCAAAGGCGCGGACTGGGCCGACTTCGAGTACGGCCGCAGCTCGCATCCCGACGGCCGCCTGCGCAAGCGGCTGTTGGCGATGGGCCGGGCATGGGAGAATGCCCCCGGTGCGTCCCTGCCCGTGATCTTCCCCGCAGAGGCGGAGCAGAAGGCCGCCTACCGGCTGCTGTCCAACGACAGGATCAAGATGGACGACATTCTTCAACCCCACCGCGAGGCGACGGTCGAGCGCTGCCGGCTGGAGCCGGTGGTCCTCGCCATCCAGGACACCACGACGCTGAACTACAACGGCCACCGCAAGACCACGGGCCTGGTGGACCTCGGCGGCGGCGGCTCGGGAACAAGGGGGATCCTCGCCCATGTCGGGCTTGCGATCAGCGAAACCCGGCGTCCGCTCGGGGTGTTCGAACTCAACGCCACCCAGCGCGACGGCGCGGACGCGGCCGGCGAGGCCGAGCCGGAGAGCGTGCGCTGGCTGCGCCGGCTCGAGAGCGCCGGGCAGCTCGCGATGGCCTGTCCCGACACCCGCGTGGTCACGGTCTGCGACCGTGAGGGCGACATATGGGAGATGTTCTGCAAGGCGCGCGAGAGCGGCGACGGGCTGTTGATCCGCTCCGACCGCGGCCGGCAGCGCCGGGCTGTCGTCGACGGCAAGACACCGGACTTGTGGGACGTCGTGGCGGCGCAGCCGGTGCTGGGGACGAAAACCATCGAACGCCTCCCCTGCGGCGGTCCCCGCAGACGCCGCAGGCGCAAGGCCCGCCTCGACCTGCGCGCCGCCGGCGTCGAACTCGCGCCGCCGAGGAACAGGGCCAACCAGGCGCCGCTGCCCATGCTCGCCGTCTCGGTCCAGGAACCCGACCCGCCGAAGCGCTGCAAGCCGCTCCACTGGCTCTTGCTCACCACCGAGGGCGAGGCCGACATCGACAACGCCCGGCGCATCGTTGCCTGGTACGAGGCGCGCTGGACCGTCGAGGAATACTTCAGGATCCTCAAGGTCGGCACCCGCGTCGAGGATCGCAGGCTCGACGACGCCGACGACCTGCGAAAGTGTCTCGCCTTCGACGGCGTCACCGCATGGCGCGTCATGGACCTCGAACGCCTCGCCCGCGACAAGCCTCACATGCCCGCGCGCGAGCGCTTCACCGAGCACGAAATCAACGTCCTCTAAGTCTGGCTCAGATACCATCGCATCATCCGCGCCCCGCCCGGCAAGCCTCCCGACATCCGCACCGTCGTGGTCGACCTCGCACGCGTCGCAGGCTTCCATCCCAGCAAGCAACAGCCCCTCCCCGGAACCGAGAAAATCTGGCAGGCATGGCAGCAATACAAAGCCGGAATCGACTTCATCAACGCATGGAACAACATCCAATGAACGGAACCTTCTCAGCAGTGGGAGATTGATAGGCGCCGCGCGGCGGCGCCGAAATCGGTGTGGATCAAGCCCTTGGCCGAGGGCTGGCGGGACGCCTTGTGCCGGGAGCCGGCGCCCATCCTCGGCACGACGCCCGAGCCCTGCCGGGTCAAAGGCGCGGACTGGGCCGACTTCGAGTACGGCCGCAGCTCGCATCCCGACGGCCGCCTGCGCAAGCGGCTGTTGGTGATGGGCCGGGCATGGGAGAATGCCCCCGGTGCGTCCCTGCCCGTGATCTTCCCCGCAGAGGCGGAGCAGAAGGCCGCCTACCGGCTGCTGTCCAACGACAGGATCAAGATGGACGACATTCTTCAACCCCACCGCGAGGCGACGGTCGAGCGCTGCCGGCTGGAGCCGGTGGTCCTCGCCATCCAGGACACCACGACGCTGAACTACAACGGCCACCGCAAGACCACGGGCCTGGTGGACCTCGGCGGCGGCGGCTCGGGAACAAGGGGGATCCTCGCCCATGTCGGGCTTGCGATCAGCGAAACCCGGCGTCCGCTCGGGGTGTTCGAACTCAACGCCACCCAGCGCGACGGCGCGGACGCGGCCGGCGAGGCCGAGCCGGAGAGCGTGCGCTGGCTGCGCCGGCTCGAGAGCGCCGGGCAGCTCGCGATGGCCTGTCCCGACACCCGCGTGGTCACGGTCTGCGACCGTGAGGGCGACATATGGGAGATGTTCTGCAAGGCGCGCGAGAGCGGCGACGGGCTGTTGATCCGCTCCGACCGCGGCCGGCAGCGCCGGGCTGTCGTCGACGGCAAGACACCGGACTTGTGGGACGTCGTGGCGGCGCAGCCGGTGCTGGGGACGAAAACCATCGAACGCCTCCCCTGCGGCGGTCCCCGCAGACGCCGCAGGCGCAAGGCCCGCCTCGACCTGCGCGCCGCCGAGGAACAGGGCCAACCAGGCGCCGCTGCCCATGCTCGCCGTCTCGGTCCAGGAACCCGACCCGCCGAAGCGCTGCAAGCCGCTCCACTGGCTCTTGCTCACCACCGAGGGCGAGGCCGACATCGACAACGCCCGGCGCATCGTTGCCTGGTACGAGGCGCGCTGGACCGTCGAGGAATACTTCAGGATCCTCAAGGTCGGCACCCGCGTCGAGGATCGCAGGCTCGACGACGCCGACGACCTGCGAAAGTGTCTCGCCTTCGACGGCGTCACCGCATGGCGCGTCATGGACCTCGAACGCCTCGCCCGCGACAAGCCTCACATGCCCGCGCGCGAGCGCTTCACCGAGCACGAAATCAACGTCCTCTAAGTCTGGCTCAGATACCATCGCATCATCCGCGCCCCGCCCGGCAAGCCTCCCGACATCCGCACCGTCGTGGTCGACCTCGCACGCGTCGCAGGCTTCCATCCCAGCAAGCAACAGCCCCTCCCCGGAACCGAGAAAATCTGGCAGGCATGGCAGCGATACAAAGCCGGAATCGACTTCATCAACGCATGGAACAACATCCAATGAACGGAACCTTCTCAGCAGTGGGAGATTGATAGACCACGGCCAGTCCAAGGAGATCTTCGTGTTCGAACTGACCGATGGCGCCGCAGAGGCGCTGAGCCGGGTCGAGATGCCGGCGCACTGGAGCGGGGAGCCGCACATCGAGCCGATGGCAGCGCCGCAACTGCGTAGCTTGTTCGAGTGCCTGGGCAAGGTGCCCGAGTGCCGCCACGCCCGGGGCAAGCGCTATCCCCTGAACACTGTTCTGACTCTCGCCGTTGCGGCCCGGCTTGCTGGCTACCGAGGGGTGACCGCGTTCGCCCAGTTCGCCACCCTGCTCTCCCAGGAGCAGCTCGAGGCGGTGGGCGCGTTCTGGAGCCCTTCCAAGCAGCGCTACACTGCACCCGCGATCACGACCTTCCACAATATCCTCGCCGCGTTGCCGCCCGAGACCCTGGACAACGCGATCGGCCGGTGGACCGGTCACACGGTACCGCGCACGCGCCGCTCGCCATGGACGGAAAGGAGCTGCGCGGTGCCTCGAAGCAGACCGAAGACGGGCGGCGGATGATGGTCGCGGCGCTCGAGCACAAGACCGGCATGGTCCTCGGACAGGTCGAGGTCGACTCCAGGAGCAACGAGATCCCCGCCGTGCGCGAGCTCTCCGGCAGCCTCGACCTCGCAGGCCGGATCGTCACCATGGACGCGATGCACGCCCAGCACGAGACCGCGCGCTGCCTGCTCGGGCGCCGAGCCGACTATGTGCTCAGCGCGATCAAGGACAATCAGGAAACCATCCTCGAAGACCTCAAGGCGATCGACTTCAGCGACGCGCCCTGGCACGAAACCGTCGACAAGGGCCATGGCCGCATCGAGCGCCGCCGCTGCGCCGTCGTCGACCTCTCCGCTGCCGAATGGGACGGATACGCCAACCTCCACGGGCGCCGTCAGGCGATGCGCATCGAGCGGGAGCGTGAGATCATCAAGACCGGAAAGCGCAGCATCGAGGTGATCTGGAGCCTCACCTCTCTCTGCGCCGAACGCGCCGGGCCCGAGGAGCTGCTGGTTCTGGTGCGCAACCACTGGCACATCGAGAACCGCCTGCACTATGTGCATGACTTCACCTACGACGAAGACCGCTGCCGGGCGTACGTGCGCCACCTGCCGCGCAATCTCGCCTGCCTGACCAACGCGGCCATCGCCATCGTGCGCTGCAAGGGCCGCTTCCGCTACATGCCCGAGGCCAACCGTCACTATGCCGCCCGCGCGCAGGAGGCCCTCGACGCGATCCTGATCGCGCCAACTGCATGATCCCGCGGGCGTAACCGCGTAGCAGAGTCCGCCGGGACGCGCCGTCGAGCGGCGCGACGGGATGGCTCTGCCCGACGAGCCCAACACCGGTGTTCCGCCGGTCCGCGCGGACCCCATGTGGCCGACCAAGCAAGCGCCGGGAGGACCCAGATCAGCCCAAGCCTGCCTGATCTCCGTCATCCCGCTCTACCAGCCGCGACAAAAAAATATCCCTGTCCACTAGGGCGTGTTGACGAATGATCGAAGCATGATCCATGCTGAGACAATGTGGACAAACGCGAGGACCGTCCGAGCGAGCTTGTCATAGCGTGTGGCAATGCGACGGAATTGTTTGAGCTTGTTGAAGAATCGCTCGACCTGCTGGCGCCGCTTGTACTTTATCTTGATCGTGATGAATCGTTTCAGTCCGGTTCGACCGGGCGAGAATCACGGCTTCGACGCCCTGGTCGGCCAGCCCCTGGCGAATGCCCTTGCTGTCATACGCCTTGTCCATGACCGCAGCCTCCGGTGCGGGAGAGCGGGACAAGGCCTTCCACAGAAGCTCGAATCCCACGCCATCATGGCGCTCGCCACCCGTCAACACGAAGGACACACCGGTTCTTTCGTTGGCACAGGCCACGTGCTGTCTGGTGGAGAACCCACCCCGGGAGCGGCCGGGAGCCTGGGCTTCCTGGCCACCGTTTTTTTACCGCGCCGGCGGCGTGTTGATGAGCGCGCAGGATGGTCGGATCGATGAACACTTCCTTGAATGGTTCATCGTCGGCCTGTTGTCTCTGTTTCCAGAGCCGTGCCCGGAGGTGGCGCTTCTCCCAACGGCGAAACCGCTGATAAACGGCATTCCAATGGCCGAATTCGTCGGGCAGGTCGCGCCATGGGGTTCCGGTACACGCCTGGTAGAGGACGGCTTCGATGAACATTCGGTCGCTGAGCCGTGGCGGGGCGCCGGCGGCGTGTTTGCTCTCACGCAGTAGCGGCTCGAGTGTCGAGCGGACAGTATCCGGGATGAGCAGGCCTAATGCCATCATATATTCCCCGGAAAATGTCATTGATGGAGAATGATTATCAGCATTTCATGAATTCGTCAACACGACCTAGGGATTGTCTGAACAAGTCGGTTTTTTTCGGGTATACGGGTGTCGTGGCCCGTGGATGAAACGCCAGAGCCCATCGGGGACGTGTTGTCGTGCCAGGAAATAGGGATTTTGATGCCCGAGCCGACCGTCCCCGCCGCCTTGCGGCGGTTGCGGACGGACTCCCCCCACGTCAGGCGGTGGCGTCGCGCCCCGCGATGAGCAGATTGGTGAACCCGAGCAGCACGGCGATGCGTTGCGTGGTCTTCGCCAGCCCCCGATAGCGCACCTTCGCGTAGCCGAAGTGGCGCTTCACATACAGGAACGGATGCTCCACCCTGGCCCGAACCGACGCCTTGCGCCTCTCCGCCGCCGCCTCCGGGCCCGCCTTGTCCAGCCCCCGGCGCTTGCCGGGCTTCATCGCCACCTCCCAGTCCATGTCCGTGTCCCGGTTCTCCGCGCGCTTGTCCACCCCCTGATAGCCCGCGTCACCCCACACCTGCTCCTCGCCCCCGTGCAACAGCGCGTGCGCCGTCGCCACATCCGAGACGTTCGCCGGCGTCGTCTCCACGCTGTGTGTCAAGCCCGACTGCGCATCCACCCCGATGTGCGCCTTCATCCCGAAATGCCACTGATTACCCTTCTTCGTCTGGTGCATCTCCGGGTCCCGCTCGCCCTTGCGGTTCTTCGTCGACGACGGCGCGGCAATGAGACTCGCGTCCACGATCGTCCCCTTGCTCAAGCGGTGTCCGAGAGAGGCCAGATGTGCGTTGATCTCCTCGAACAGCGTCTCGCCCAGACCGTGCGTCTCCAGCAAGTGGCGGAAATGCAGAACCGTCGTCTCGTCAGGCAGCGCACCCGAGAGGCGCAACCCCACAAACCGCCGTACCGACTCCACCTCGTAGAGCAGGGCCTCCATCCCAGGGTCGCTCAGATTGTAGAACAGCTGCAACGCTGTGCACCCGCAGCATCACGCTCAGCGGATAAGGCCGCCGACCGCGACCGGCCTTCGGGTAGAACGGCTCGATGCGGGCCTCCAGCCGCTCCCAGGGAACCAGCCCGTCCATCTTCTCGAGAAAGACCTCGCGCCGCGTCCGACGCGTCTTCAGGTCGTGCTCCAGCTCCGCAAACGTCGCTTGCTCCAGGGCTCGCACTCCATTCCGTCACCAAGAAACCAATTGTACCAAAACCGACTTGTTCAGACATTCCCTAGATAGTGTCGTCATGAGTGATGTTTATCTGTCCTATCTGTCGAACTCACTCGATGATTCCTGGAGGCGACTCATGGGATTGGCTCATCGGCGTCACGACATGTCGGACAAGGTCTGGCTGTTGCTGGAGCCTCATCTGCCTGGTCGAGCGGGACGTTGGGGTGGGGTGGCACAGGATAATCGACGGTTCATTAATGCGATCTTCTGGATTCTGCGTACCGGCGCTCCCTGGCGTGATGTGCCGCCAGACTATGGAGACTGGAAAACTACCCATCGTCGGTTCTGTCGCTGGCGAGACAAGGGGCTCTGGGGGGCGTTGCTGGAGCCTCTGGTGGATGAGCCGGACGATGAGTGGCTGATGATTGACGCCAGTCATCTCAAGGTCCATCCCCATGCGAGCGGTGCGGTCGGCGGCAATCAGGCGATGGATCGCACAAAAGGGGGCTGAACACGAAGCTGCACCTGGCTGTGGACGCGCATGGGATGCCGGTGCGGGTGTTGGTGACCGAGGGGACGGCAGCAGATTGCAGTCAAGCGGTCGAGCTGATTGAAGGGATAGATGCCGAGTCCTTGTTGGCGGACAAGGCCTATGACACGAATGCCATCCTGTTTTATTGTGAGGAGCATGAAGTCATTCCAGTGGTTCCGCCGAAGCGGAACCGCAAGCACCCCAGAGCGTATGATGTCCATCTCTATCGGCACCGGCATTTGGTGGAGAACGCCTTTCTGTGGCTCAAGCGTTGGCGTGGGATTGCCACGCGATACGCCAAGAATGCCGCATCGTTCCTCGCCGCGGTGCAGATTCGGTGTCTGGCGCTCTGGGCTGGTATTTCGTGACGACACTATCTAGTGCAGCGGTCCGTGCTCGACCACGAAATAGCCGAGAGGGTCACCGACATAGCGTTGCAGGATCGGCAATCCGACCTTCTCGAACAGATGAGGTAGCTCAGCGTCTTGCGCGGCACGATGTTGTAGATGCGCATGTCAACGATCATGGAAGCGCTCCAGAGCAGAAATTCGCAGTCAAATTGTCGGAACCGCTTATGCAGATGGTTCCGGTTCGATCAACATACTGCAGGTAAGGGGTTGTGCATTGGTGGCGAGGCGGAAGAGCGAGCGGAAAGCATCGTGGCGGGTTTTGCGGCGGTTGAAGCGAAAGACGACCTCATCGAGATCGGCCTGCAGATGCTTGCGGCGCAGCCCGTGGTAGACGCCTCGTGCCCATCCTTTGAGGTTGGAGAAGACTTGGTGGATCCACGGCAGGACGAGATGAGCGGCGGTCTTCCCAACGACATGGACATTGTGGCGATCGGCGGGGACCACAGCGTAGCCGGACCAGCCGTCGGTTTTCGCGATGGCGTCGGGATCGGTGGCGGTTTCGACGAAGTGTCCGAGGTCGGCGGCGCCGTAGGAGGAGATGTCGGCCAGCCTCAGGCGGCCTGGGATGTTTCTGTCCCCGAGTTCGATGGCGCCGACGATGAGCATCTTGCCGTCGTGGCTGCATCCTTGCCCTCCGGTGGGAGGATCGTCTTTGGTCCGGAATGGAAGGCTGCCTCGTCGATTTCCACCAAGCCCGACAACGGGTTGCGCTCGGGCTCGACCATACTGGCGCGCAGCTTGTGGGCGCGCAGCCAGGCGCTGCGGTAAGAGCCGATAGCGAGCTGTTTCTGGAGCTGCAGGGCAGAGATGCCGTTGGAGTGGGTCGCCATCAGATAAGCGGCCCAGAACCAGACGGTGAGCGGCAGCTTGCTGGCGTGCAGGATCGTCCCGGCCGTCACCGAGGTCTGCCGGCGGCAGCCGGTGCACTCGAAGGTGTGTGCTTTTCTGCGCAGCGCCCATCCCTTTTCATGGCCGCACCTGGGACAGACGAAGCCGTCCGGCCAGCGCATTTCGATCAGCCAGGCGGCGCAAGCGTCATCGTCCGGAAACATGTGCTGGAAAGCGAGGAGGCTGTCGGGGACCTGTTTCATGTAGGGGCTCCGTCGGCAGGAACGTATCGGGAGCATTCCACCCGCTCCCCCGCCCTAACCTCAACCTCAACATCTGGTGGCAAACTCTCGTGACCGGAGCCATGTGCATAAGCGGTTTGTCGAAAATTTATGTGTTGTCAGACTTGCATGCCAGCCACTCCCGCGCTTGACTGACAGGAATGCCAGACTGGACAGGAGCGAAGATGATGATAGTGGCGGATCCGAGCGACGCTGTTGCCGGGCAGGAAGATCTCGTCATCGCTCTGTTCGACGATCTCGAGCGCAAGACGCATGACGGTGTCGGAATTACCCGGGCGTCCTATGGACGGGGCGAGCAGATGGCGCACGATATCATGGCAGATGGCGCCGCACGGGTCGGCCTCGAGATCGAGGATGACGCCGCCGGAAATGTCTATATGACGCTGGCCGGGGCCGACCGTTCAGCCGCCCCGATCGTCATTGGTTCACATCTCGACAGTGTTGCCCAAGGGGGCAATTTCGACGGTGCAGCGGGCGTTGTCGCGGGCTTGGCCGCCTGTGCCGCATTGAAGGCAGACGGCATTATGCCGGCCAGAGATGTCAGGATCATGGGGATCCGGGCCGAGGAAAGCGCCTGGTTCGGGACATCCTATATCGGAAGCCGC
Source organism: Thalassobaculaceae bacterium (assembly GCA_963422445.2). Lineage (GTDB taxonomy): Bacteria > Pseudomonadota > Alphaproteobacteria > Thalassobaculales > Thalassobaculaceae. The sequence goes on along the minus strand of OY729512.2, from coordinate 3,002,241 downwards.
TCCGCACTCGGAACGTTGCCGGAAGGTACACTCGACAAGGCTAGGCGAGTCGATACCGGCCGCACACTGGCCGACCACATGGCTGAGGCGGGCTGCGACCCTGACGCATTGAGAATCGGCCCCGCCCATCTCAGGCCGACCTCGCTTCACGCCTATCTGGAAGTCCATATCGAACAGGGCCCGGTCCTGGAAGAAGCGCAACTGCCGGTTGGTGTGGTGACCGGCATCCGCGGTAACCGGCGTCTTCCCGGCGCCCGTTGTATCGGTGAGTATTCGCATTGCGGCGGCGTGCCGCGCAGCCACCGCCGCGATGCCGTGATCGCGACAGCTGAGCTGGTCAGCGTGCTGGACGGGGTCTGGAGCGCTTGCGAGCGGAACGGTCGGGATTTCGCGTTCACGATCGGGAAGATATTCACTGACCCGGACCGGCACGCGATAACCAAGATTGCCGGTGAGGTTGGTTTCAGTCTGGACATGCGAAGCCTCGACAGCGCGTTCCTCGAAGAAATGACCCGTCGTGTTGTTGAAATTGCCGAGTCGATCGCCGAGCGCCGCGGTGTCAGCTTCGCTCTCGGAGACGTCACTCGTGCCGACCCCGCTCTGATGGATCCGGACATCGGGGCCGCGATGCTCGACGGTGTGGATCGTCTCGGCATTTCGGCAATGCAGCTAGCCAGCGGGGCAAGCCACGATGCCGCGGCGTTCGCGGCTGCCGGCGTCCCCACGCAGATGGTGTTCGTCCGTAATTCGAATGGCAGCCACAATCCGGACGAGGCGATGGCCATCGCGGATTTTATGGAAGCCACGCGCCTCCTGACCTGGTGGCTGGCGAACCGCGCCGGATGACGCCACGCCGGTTCAGAACGCTGATTGAAGGTGCTGTCGCGGCCTGGACGGCGCCCGTGACCCTTGCTTTCGACAAGGACACGGCAGTTTGCCGAATCAGCCGCGACGATGAGTCCGTCGTGACGGTCAATGTCGAGATGGCGCCGTTCGGCGTCGTCTGGCGCATCGCCGCGCCCGGCCAACGCGCCCGTGTCCATGCATCGGTTGTTCCCGCGCTACGCGGTTTGCGGACGATCCTATGCCCGGAACGGGGCGGCGGACGGGTGTTGTTCGTATCGGAGACATGACTTGAATGATCCGATTCCGTTGACCGTCCTCACCGGGTTTCTTGGCAGCGGCAAGACCACGGTTGTTGCCGCATTGCTGCGGCGTCCGGAACTCGCGCGCACCGCGGTTATCGTCAACGAGTTCGGCGAGATCGGTCTCGACCACGAATTGATCGAAAGCAGCGACGAGGATCTTGTCGAACTCAGCACTGGCTGCTTGTGTTGCAGCATGCGCGGCGATCTCGTCGAGACCGTGAACCGGCTGATTGCCAGGCGGGCCGAGGGCCGGTCGTTCGACCGCATCGTTCTCGAGACGACCGGACTGGCAGACCCGGCACCGATTGCGCATGCCCTCATTGCCGACCCGATGCTGCGGAGGTCGGTCCGGCTTCACCGCATGGTTGTGACCATCGACGCGGTCACCGGCCTCGCCTCGCTTGACAGCTACGAAGAGAGCCGGCGCCAGGTGGCGCTCGCCGACATCTTTCTGTTAACCAAGACCGACCTTGAGGCGAGCAACGCGACGTTGCTAGCGAACCGCCTTTCCGCTATCAACCCCGATGCAAGCATTGCCCGGTCGGTATTCGGCGCCATCGACCCGTCGATTGTCATCGGTCCGGCAGGCTTTTCCCGCGATCGGACGACGTGTATCGGCGGCGCGGACCACGATCACCATGCAGAGCATCGGCACGATGACATCACGTCCCTGTCTTTGCGGTTTAACAAACCTGTTCATGCCATTACTTTAACGCTATTTTTGCAAGCCTTGGCAGAGACCTACGGGGCCGATCTGATCCGGGTCAAAGGTCTGGTTGCGATTATGGAGGCGCCGGATTCGCCAGCCGTCATTCACGGGGTCCAGCATGTTTTTCACCCGATGCGCTGGCTTGATGCGTGGCCGGGCCGGGATCGGTCGTCGCGTATCGTGCTGATCGGAAAGCGGCTTGACTCGGCCTGGGTGGAAGCGTTGCTCGAAACTGTCGACGAAGAGGTTGCCGCAATCTCTGGACAATAGCAGGGCCAACCCGGCAAACTGCGCGTTTAAGCGGAAAGGAGACACAGATGTTCGACCTGATCTTGCGGGGCGGAACTATCGTGACGCCGCATGGCGTCGCCGTCCAGGATGTGGCGGTGAGCGGCGAGACCATCGCCGCGATTTCGAACCCCGGCGCGATCCCCGACGTTCAGGCGACCCGTATTGTCGATGCGATCGGCAAAATCGTGATGCCCGGCGGCATCGATCCACATGTTCACTGCAAGTGGCACATGCCGATGCCCGACGGGACCGTCAGTTACACCGATGGTCCCGAGGTGGTCAGCCGGGCGGCCCTGTTTGGCGGCACCACCACCCTGATCGATTTTGCGGCCCGTATGGAAGACATCCCGATCCGGGAGGTTATCGCCCGGCGCGACGAGGACTGGATCGGCAGTTGCTATTGCGATTATGCCTATCACGTCATGTTGCTCGGCGACATCGAGCCGCCGGTTCTCGAAGAACTGGAAGGCGTGATCACCGATGGCTATCCGACGGTGAAGATCTTCACGACCAACATAACGCCAAGCCGGTCGGGACGGATGGTGCATTTCGGGGATATCTGGGAAGTCTTCAAGATTCTGACGCGAACGGGCGGCCTCGGCGTCATCCATGCCGAGGACAACGACATCGTCATGCACATGTATGAAAAGCTGATTCGCGAGGGACGGGTGAGTTTCCACAATCTCGCCGAAGTCCACAACACGTTGTCGGAAGATCTGTCGTTCCGGCGTGTGATCCGGCTTGCCGAGACGGAAGACACCCCGCTCTACATGATGCATGTCAGTGCCGGGACTGGGGTCAAGGCGATCCGCGAAGCGCGGGCCAAGGGGCAGCCGATCTACGGCGAGACGCTGCACCAGTACATGCTTTACAATTCCGAAGACTACCGGCGCCCGAACGGACAGATCTATCACACCTATCCGTCACTGAAGGCGCCCGAGGATCAGGCCGAGCTGTGGGCGGGAACGCTTGACGGCGCGATCAATGCGGTCGCCACCGACGAGATCTGCTGTTCGCTCCGGATCAAGACCATTGGCGATCGCATCGATGACACGACCGGCGGCAATGCCGGCGTCGAGCCGCGCCTTGGCGTGATGTATCAGGAAATGGTGACAGTACGGGGGTATTCGTTGACCCGTTTCGTCGATCTGGTTTCGACCAATGCCGCGAAAATCATGGGCCTGTATCCGCGCAAAGGGGCCATCGCCGTTGGCAGTGACGCCGATATCGCGGTGCTCGATCCGACGGTGAGCCGCAAGGTCCGTCTGTCCGACCTGCATGAGGCCGATTACAGTCCCTGGGAAGGCCACGACATCACGGCCTGGCCGGTGATGACTGTCCTGCGCGGCAAGATCATGGTCGAGAGTGGCACGTTTTATGGCAACCCTGACGACGGCCGTTATCTGAAACGTGCCATCCCGGCAGAAATTCGTTCCGGACCCATGCTGTAACTGTCGCGGCGAGGGTAGATAGCCGGACAGGGAGTCTCACGTTGCGCTTCGTGTTCAACCCGGACGCTGATCACTGAACCCGGTTGGAGGATGTCGGATGTCATCAATCCAGATCAGACCGCTTTCCGGTGCCTGCGGCGCGGTTCTGTATGGTGTCGACTTGTCCCGCGATCTCGACAATAACGTCGTTGCCGAAATTCGCCAGGCACTGTTGACCTATCTGGTAATCTTCTTCCGCGATCAGATCCTGACGCGGGAACAGCACAAAGCCCTCGGGCGCAGGTTCGGGACGTTGAATGTGCATTCGCAATATGTGAATCTTGAGGATTATCCTGAGATTCTGCCCGTTCTCAAGGAATCCAATGTGTCGGGAAAGATCGGCGGGGTTTGGCATTCGGACATGACCCATCTCGCCGAACCGCCACTCGGTTCGATTCTCTATGCCAAGGATGTTCCGGCGGTGGGCGGCGATACGATGTTTGCCAATCAATACCTCGCTTACGAAACATTGTCGGATGCCATGAAAACGCTGCTTGATAGCATGAAGGTCGTTCACAGCAGCCGGCGCCTGACCGATCGGGACAATGTGGAGCGCCAGAATGCCATGCGGTCGTCAAAGCTGCGTGACGATATCCATCCCGTAGAGGACCACATCGATAACCTGCACCCTGTGGTCCGCCCACATCCGGAAACCGGCCGCAAGGCGTTGTTTGTCAACAGCGCGTTCACGGCCGGATTCGATGGCATGACAGAGGCGGAAAGCGTCCCGTTCCTGGGTGTCCTCTACGCGCATAGCGCTCGGCACCAGATTTCGAAGCTTGAGGTGAACGACAAAGGGTGTACTCTACGCGCATAGCGCTCGACCGGAGTTCACCTGTCGGTTCCGCTGGGAGGAGGGGTCCGTTGCCTTCTGGGACAATCGGTGCCTCCTGCATTATGCGGTCAACGATTATCCGGGCGAACGGCGCTACATGGAACGGGTCACAGTCAACGGCGACAGGCCGTTCTGATCAGGATTTTGGTACGTTCAAGACGCAGCGGCGCCACGGCATGCGCTCGGCTCTTGCGATGCCGAGTTCGGGCGGGGTGTCGGGATCCGACGACGGGGTTTTCGATAGCGTGATGCGGGAAGCATCAGTATTGTCGGGGCAAGTAGCGCCGGCTCAGTGATTCTCCTGTTTTTTGCTGTTCAGGCGCATGGTGTAGAGCGAACTGCCGACGATCAGCACAGCGCCGGCCCAAGTGTAGAGCGTCGGAATCTCGACAAAGACCAGATAGCCGATCACTGCCGCATAGATCAGGCGAACATATTCCAGCGGTTGCGCCGCGGCCGCTCCGGCATTCTTGTATCCATTGATCATGCAGTACTGAACCAGCGACATCAGCAGCGCAATACCGAGAATGATGCCCATTTCGGTCCAGCTCGGTTCGATCCAGAGCCACCATGTCGGAACCGCATAGGCAATGGCGAGAACGCCGGCATGATACCCCATGATGCAGATGGGCCGTTCTGTCGTCGTCAGGGTCTTGGTCATGATCATGTTGCCGGCGACCAGGGCGGCCGAAAACAGGGCCAGCAACGCGTATTCGCTGACATTTTGCGGACTCGGTTGGACGACCACCAGAACGCCGGCAAAGCCGATGACCGTCGCGCTCCAGCGGCTTGCGCCGACTACTTCCTTTAGAACCAGGATCGCCAGGACAGTCGCGAACAGGGCCCGCGAAAAGCTAATCGCGGTCGCTTCGGCAAGCGGCAAATGGACGATTGCGGTGAACCCTGTCGTCATTGCGATGATCGAAACGAAACAGCGTGAAAGATGAAGCTTCAGGCGGCCGGTCCGGAACGTGCCCGGAACATCGCGGATCACCGCCGGCGAAATCAGGACGAACACGAAGATCTGCCGAAAGAACAGGACTTCGAGAACCGGGAGGCGTTGACCGACAAATTTGATGCCGGTGACCATCACGGTGGCGAACAGTCCGGCGGCGAGTAGCCAAACCGAACCGCGGGCGTTGCCCGAAAGACCATTCCATGTTGCGATGAGGTGTTGGTGCCGCATAGCTCCTGTCGGTGCCGGCATAGACGTATTGCACGGTTGACCGTCATCTGGCTGGTGGCGCGGATGACATTTCAAGTTTCGCACGGAACGGGATTACGACCATGAGAAATATCGAGGGCGCTGTTGCCTGGGTAACCGGGGCCGGTACCGGAATCGGGGAAGGAGCGGCCTTGGCCCTGGCGCGTGAAAGCGTCAAAGTTGTGCTGACCGGCCGGCGGGCCGGACCGCTTGAGGAGGTCGCTGCGCAAATCCGGCAGGCTGGCGGTTTGGCCGAAGTCGCGGCCGGAGACGCAACGGATCGTGATGCGATGCGGGCTCTTGCCGCCGGCATCACCGACCGTCATGGCCGGCTTGACCTTCTGTTCAACAATCATGGAATCAATGTCACCGATCGCTACTGGAGCGGCGGTGCACTGGACGGCTGGGATGCGGTGATCGATGTCAACGTGAAAGGCGTGTACAATTGTGCCGAAGCCGCGTTGCGGATCATGCGGCGACAGGGTGAAGGCACCATAATCACGACATCATCGAAGGCCGGCGTAAACTATTCGTTGCGCGCGGGTGTTGCCTATGGCGCGTCGAAACACGCCGTCATGGCCTTGAACCAGTTGATAAATGTCGAAGAGGGCAACAACGGCATCCGGGCCTGCGTGTTGTGTCCCGGCGAAGTCGAGACGCCGATTCTCGACCAACGTCCGGTTCAGGTGCCGCGCGAGGATCGTGCCCGGCTGATCCAGAAGGAAGACATGGGAGAGATCGTCGTTTTCATCATGAAGATGCCGATGCGGGTCGTGCTTAATGAGGTCATCATCAGCCCGACCTATACCCGTGCGCTGCAGCCGGGTGAGGTCTGATGCCGGCGTTGATTCCCGAAGCGGAAGCCGACCCGGAGGGCTGGCTCGCCGATATTGCCGGCCGAGCGAGGGTCGTCGAGACCTTCTGCGACCCGGGTGTTATGGTCTGGCATGTATGGGGCGAAGGGGTACCGCTGGTCCTCCTGCATGGCGGCCACGGGTCGTGGAACCACTGGTGCCGCAATGTCGACGCTCTTGCTGCGACAGGGTTCCTGGTGATCGTGGCCGACCTTCCGGGTCTCGGTGACAGTGCGGACCCCGGCCCGCCATACACAGCCGAGCGAATCGCCGCACCGGTCGAGCATGGCATCATGCAGCTGGTTAGCGATGACCGGCCAATTCACATCGCGGGATTTTCCTTTGGATCGGTGATCGGCAGTGTCGTCGCGGAACGGCTGGGCCCGATGGTCGCGAGTTTCAACATGGTCGGCGCGGCCGGATTCGGGCCGCATCGGCGATCTCCCAACGCCATGATCAAGCTTGCGCCCGACATGGATCCGGCCGAGATGCGGGAGGCGACCCGCATCAACATGCAATGGTTGATGCTGGCCGGTCCGGAGGCTGTCGGCGAACTGGCAATCCATATACAACTCGAGAATTCGGCGCGCGCACGGACAGCGTCGCGGCCGATTTCAATGACCACGCGGCTGATGGAGGCGTTGCCGAACATTCTGGCGCCAGTCAATGCGATCTGGGGGTCGCTCGACCGGACGGCGCTGGATGTTCTCGATATGCGGGTGGACATGCTGCGCGACGAACGGCCTGATGCGAAAATCCAGATTCTGAACGGCATCGGCCATTGGACCCAGTTCGAGGGGGCGGAAGACTACAACCGGTTGTTGCCGGCCATGATCAACGGATAAGCGTCGACCCGTCGGCGGCGGACCCGTCCGAACCGATGTGGGCGCTGATCCCGGCGCGCCGGTCTTTGCGTTTCCGGCGGCTGCATGCAAAACTCGCGAAACACAAAAGGGTCTTTTCTATGATCAACCGTCATACCACCCGTCTGAAGCACCTCGTCGCAGCAGAAGAGATACTGGTTGCCCCCGGCGTGGTCGACGGTATCGGGGCGCGACTGGTCGCCGCCGCCGGATTCGATGCCGTTTACATGACTGGGGCCGGCACCACGGCAAGCCGGCTTGGCATGCCCGATGTCGGTCTGCTGACCATGACCGAGATGGCGGACAATGCCGCGCGCATCGCCGATGCGTCCAACCTACCTCTGGTCGCCGATGCCGATACCGGCTATGGTGGTCCGTTGAATGTGCAGCGCACCGTGCGCTCTTATGAGCGCGCTGGAGTCGCCGGCCTTCACATCGAGGATCAATCCTGGCCGAAACGCTGCGGCCACCTTGCAGGCAAGTCGGTGATCGCAAAGGAAGAAATGGTGGCGAAGATCCGGGCTGCCTGTGACGCTCGAGTCGATCCAGATTTGCAAATCATCACCCGCTCGGACGCGATCGCCGTAGAAGGTTACGAGGCTGCGCTTGACCGGGCTGCTGCCTATGCAGAGGCTGGCGCAGATATCCTCTTCGTTGAGGCGATGACGACCATGGAACAGCTTGCCGCGGTGCCGAAAATATTCGAGACACCCTGTCTCTACAACATGGCTTCGAGTGGCAAGACCCCGGAAATATCAACGCAGGAAATGCAGGCGCTCGGCTTCGCAATCGTGATTTATCCGGGGGTGACCGTTTCTGCTGCCATCCAGGCCATGGAGCAGGCACTGAGTACTTTGAAGGAAAAGGGCGATAGTCGGGATCTGCGGGACTCATTGACACCGTTCCGGGAGTATTTCGATCTCATGGGCATGGCAGAGGTGCAGGCTCTCGAAGCGCGGTATGCGGTCGATGAGAAGGCCCGAGTCGGATACTGAACGGGTGAGATCAGCCGCGATGCCAAGCACAATGTTCGACAAGATCTGGAATACGCACGCGATTCTGGAGCGTGAAGGCAACACGCTTTTGCATGTCGATTTCCATTTCTGCCATGACGGTTCGTTTGCCGGTTTTGCCAAACTTGCCGAGCAAGGGCTTTCGGTGCGACGGCCGGATCGCATGATCGGCACGCCGGATCATTACGTGCCGACGACGAGCCGGCGCATCGAGGATCTCGCGAATGACGACATGAAGCGGGTGTTTCGCGCCTTCGAGCGCAACTTTTCCAGCAATGGGATCACGCATTTTCCGATCACGGACCGGCGGCAGGGCATCATTCATGTTGTCGGTCCAGAGCAGGGTTTCACGCAGCCGGGACTGGTCATTGTCTGTGGTGACAGCCATACCTCCACGCATGGTGCCGTCGGCGCCATCGCATTCGGCATTGGCGCTTCGGAAGTGGCGCATGTCATGGCGACGCAGGCCTTGTGGCAGAAGCGCCCGATGACCATGCGGATCACGGTTGATGGCGACCGGCCTGCCGGGGTGACCGGGAAGGATGCAATTCTGGCAATCATTGCCAGAATTGGCGCGATCGGCGGCACGGGTTATGCCATCGAGTATGCCGGTTCGCTCATTGAAGCCCTGTCGATGGAAGAACGCTTCACGGTCTGCAACATGTCGATCGAAGCCGGTGCGCGCTGCGGCATGATCGCGCCTGACGACAAGACCCTGTCCTATCTACATGGCCGACCATTCGTGCCGAAAGGGCCGGATTGGCACAAGGCGGAAGCATTCTGGCGCGGATTGCCCAGCGACCCGGCGGCCCGTTTCGACCGTGAAAAAACCATCGACGCCGCGGATCTGGCGCCGATGGTGACCTGGGGCACGAGTCCCGAACAAGCAGTGGCGGTAACGGACAGGATTCCCGATCCGACGAATGAGCCGAACGCTGAACGCCGCAGCGCCATCGAATCGGCGATCGATTACATGAACTTGGCACCGAACCAGGCGATCCAGGATATTCCGATAGACCGCGTGTTTATCGGGTCGTGCACGAACAGCCGGATCGAGGATCTTCGGGCCGCGGCGGGCATCGCAAAGGGGCGCACGGTTCAGGTTACGCATGCGTTCGTGTCGCCGGGATCCGGCCTGGTCAAGAGCCAGGCCGAGGCTGAAGGGCTTGACCGGGTTTTTATGGAGGCCGGGTTCGAATGGCGCGAGAGCGCCTGTTCGATGTGTGTCGGGATGAATGGCGACATCGGCCGGTCCGGGGACCGGACGGCCTCGACATCGAACCGCAATTTCCGGGGCCGCCAGGGGCCAGGGGTAAGGACTCATCTGGCGAGCCCGGCGATGGCCGCGGCCGCGGCTGTGCATGGCCATTTTGTCGACATTCGCGACCTCGGTTGAGGGGAGTCCCATGCAGTCTTTCACGACCGTATCCGCTGTTGCCGTCCCGCTCGACATGATCAATATCGACACCGATCAGGTGATTCCGGCACGCTTCCTGAGCCGTCCGCCTGATGAGCGCTATGGTAGCTATCTGTTTCATGACCTGCGGTTCGAAGCCGACGGCTCGGAAAAGCCCGGTTTCGTCTTGAACCAGTCGGGTTTCGCAGGTGCGGGAATTCTGGTTGCTGATCGGAATTTTGGCTGCGGTTCGTCGCGTGAGCATGCGGTCACGGCACTTGTCGCGGCGGGTTTTCGGGCGGTGATCGCGCCGTCATTCGGCGACATCTTTTACAACAACTCGTTGAAGAACGGTTTTCTGCCGGTGCGATTGCCCGAGGAGGCGTGTCGGCGCTTGCGATCAATGCTGCATGACGGGCCGGGTGGCGAGGTCACAATCGATCTGGAGAGCCAGACCGTTACCGCGCCGGACCAGATGGCATGGTCCTTCGAGATTGACCCCTTTCAGAAGCGCAAAGTGCTCGAAGGGGTGGATGATATCGCGTATACGCTGCGTGATCTGTCGGCAATCGAAGCGTTCGAGCAGGATTACGATGCTCGCATGACCTGGGTGACAACCCGGCCGACTGACGGCTGATACGACAAGTCAAATCCGGAGCTAATGAATTTCGACCTCGAATTGACCCGGGGTTGGGGTATTGATCCCATGTGCTCCAACGGCTTCGGGATTGACCAGCGAACGAATCCGGCCCGGCAGGACTATTGCAAGTGTAAGCGTTTCGTTGGGGCGGTGGAAGGAAATCACCCAGCTCGTTGAACGAGTCCTGTTAAAGACAAGGGTGACGATTCAGCAATTCCCACTGATCTGTGATCTTTGCTCTGGAGTGAGTTTCCTTCAGATGTTTGTCGGGTCCGGTTAATTTCGGATGCGTTCGTTCGCCCGCTGCGATGCTGTTTTTTGAATTCGGCTTCGCCTCTTTGTCTGCTGATGTTTTTTGGAGGCTTTCGGTTGTGGCGCTCCGACCGCGTGCGATGGGTCATCCTTTTTCACGAACTTCGATGTTGCTGCGGCGATAGCCGAGGGTGATCGCCTTGTACATGGTGTCCTGGTCCAGAATCTCGAAATTGGCGAAGAAGCTCTGCAGTTTTCGCCAGAGCGCGGTTTTCTGGCGGCAGATCTCGAGTGCGGCTCAAAAGAGCGCACTGCTTACCTGTTGGATCTGGTCGATCAGGACGGCAAGCATCACGAGATTGGCAAAACCCGTGGTCAGGTATCTGTCGCCGTGACCGAAATTATGGCTTGAAGTGGCACCCTTGAATCTTGAAAGAAGTGAAGGTTTCGTTTTCGATGCGCTAGCGTGCCCCGCCGGCCCGCATCAGCTTCATCACGGTGTTCGGGTTGACCGGCAGATCGATGGAGTGTGGTTCCCTATGGCGTCGTCATTTGTCTTGACTCAATTCGTGATTCGTAAGCATGCCCTGATGAAGGCTACGGTCATCAACGGTGGGCACCAGAAAAGCGCGCCTCCTGCGAAGGTTGATCGAGATGGCCATCAGCTGTCTCGACAGCCACCTCAGGCGGCTCAATCCATGAAACTTGCCCACCGCCCGCGCCATGTAGCGTGGTTTGGCTACAGACGTGGTCGAGTTATGCCTGCGCTTTGAAAAGCAAGCGACACATCTTCACGCGTTCCCTCATCGGTCAACGCGCCAGGAAGTCAGCATAGATTCGTTCCATGATGTCCAGGCTGCAGTCCCAATCGTATCGTTCAGCCACGAATGCGCGGCCGGCCTGTCCGAGACGGTGCCGCAACTCGTTGTCTTCAAATAGCGTTGTCAGACATTCAGCCGCCTCCCGGGGCGACTCCTTACTGACCAACAAACCAGTTTTTCCATGCTGGATGGTCTCCGGAAGACCGCCAATGTTCGATCCGATAACCGGAACGCCGCACGCCGACGCCTCAAGCACGGCCACTCCGAAGCTTTCACTGTCCAGTCTGCTGAGTGCGCAGAATACGTCCAAGCCGTTGAAAACGAGGGTAGTTGATCGTGATGCAGCCAACCGACGAATGTCACGCCGTCCGCGACACCGAGATCGGCAGCCAGTCGCTCCAGCATGTCTCTATCCGGACCGTCCCCAGCGATGAGTAGTTGGACATCGTGTCCCCAGCAGGCATTTCGGAAAATGGCGAACGCCTTGATCAAGGTATCGACCCCATACTTATAATCGAGAACCCTTGCCGTGCCGATTCGGAATGTATCTCCGTTCCTGCGTCTAGGTCGGAAGGGACGAAACATCGATAAATCCGCGCCGAATGGCGTCAGGTGTACAGACCGATCGGTGTACTTCCGGGCTTCCATCACCATGCATACGGAGGTGGAAAGCAGTTGTCCGGCGTGGGCCAGATTCCGGACAAAAACCCGCCGACGTACCGGGCCCGTCGGGAATTCGAAGATGTCGGCCCCCCATATGGACAGAATATAGGACTCTCTCTTCAACCAAGTTGAACAGAGAAATCCATATCCAGACGCAAAATGGGCATGAACGATGTCCGGCCGCTCATCGCTTATGGTGCGCCGCAGGGCGGGGCCGTGAAACAGATAGCCCAACTTGCCGAACCTGCTGCGGACGACGCTCTTCACTTTCGGAGACAACCCAGTGAGGGGGGCGTCTGGAAAACACGACAACATCGTGCCCACGGTCACTGAGCCCGTTGGCCCAGCGAACGGTATGTGTACTGTCCAAGGTGCCTACAAGGAGTATTTTCAATTACGCCTCCTTAGTGTCTGACCTAAAATTGGTCAGGTGGTCTCGACATGGTGTATCTTCGTGGGTGAACACTCACACCATGGGGGCTCATCATGCCTTGGAACGAGACCACACGGAAGGAATATAGCCGCAAGACGGAGCGTTACCAAAGCGATCTGACCGATGCCGAATAGGCCTTGCCGGACCCGCTTCTTCCATCGCCGTTCCGGCTTGGTCGGCCCCGTCGGGTGGACTTGCGCGACGTGGTGAACGCGATCTTCTCCCAGCTCTGGGCAGGGTGTAACTGGTGGGCCTGACCGATTGATTTTCCAGCGTTTACGACGGTTCAGAGCTATTTCCAAGCGTGGTCCCGGTCGGAGGTCTGGAGCATGTTTGCGCCCGTTTTACGACGCTCGAGCGGCTCCGGTCGGGGCGCGATGCGGACCCGAGTGCGGCGACGATGCCGGCAAGACGATCAAGGCAGCGAACTGCTCGATCACTGCAGATGTGGTCGGAAAACCCAGGAATTCTAAGGGGTTCGTCGTCATGTCCCGGCGCTGGGTGGTCGAGCGGACCTTTGGATGGCTACGCCGCTGCCGGCGCCTCTCCAGAGATTTCGAGCGATCCATCGCCAGCGCCCTCGCCTGGCTCCTTCTAGCTTTGACCCGTATTCTCATGCGTCGCCTCGGACGTAAGAAAGTCACTGTAACGACTTGATATCGTTATGATTCAAACACTAACAAATTTTAGGTCAGACACTTAGAGGAAATCTCTTCCAACGACCAAATCATGGATATTGTGCTGGCTGGGTCGAAATTTCAGTAGAAAAATTTCAGTAGAAGATGTGTCATGTGATGAACTACGCTCCAACCAGCTCTGAAACATCAGGACGCTCCAGAGAGGGGTAGACCAATCGTGTGTCCCGGATAGATGTTCGCCCCACTTTTTCCGAACTGGCCATGGGTCGAAAAAACCTTCCCCGCTCAATCTGTGATGGGCGAGCTGTGCTTCCGCCCAATCCTTCAACTCACCTCGAAGCCAAGTGCGGACCGAAGCGACGATTCCCATTTTGGGGCGTTCGGTAAATTGAACCTCTTGCAAAATTCCTGCCCCCGGGGTCCGGTGAGCCCGGATCGGTCGGTTGATCCCGGTCACCTCTGCACCTGGAGGTCGGAATCCATGGATTCGCGGTGTCTCATCAGAGACGATGAGACCGAACAGGGACCTTTGCGGACATCGGGACACGCATCTCCGGGTCCCTCTCTTCGAGAGGGCCGCGAAGGGTCGGCATGCGTTGTCGGAGCGCGCTATGGGGCGGCGAGACGTATCAACTGGTCAGCCGCCAGGGCCAGGATGCCGAACATGAGATGGCAGGCGACCTTGGAATATCCACGGACGCGGACATGGCGCCCGCCACACTCATCCTTGAGGCGGGCGTTGGTCCTCTCGACACCGGACCGGATCCGGAACCGCACGGTCTCGGGATCGACATGGCCTATTGCACGCCGGGCCCGGGCCTCCCGGTCTCGCTCCTCCTTGAGGTCCTTGTCCCGGCGCGGATTGACATCGATGATCGGCACATGGCCAAGCCGTTCGCTCATCTGGTAGATCTCCCTGGCATCATAGGCCGCGTCCATGAGATCGTAGAGATTGGTCACACGCGCGGCGGTCATCATCGCCAGCGGGATCGCGACCTGGCTGTCATGGACGGATGCCGAGGTGAGGACGGTACTCAGCGGCACCCCGCAGTCTGCTGTGTCGATATGCAGCTTGTAACCGCACCAGGCCTCCAGGACCCCCTTGGCATTCTTCTTTGCCCCGTGATCACAGACCTTCGGCAGCTCGTCAAGCATCTCATCGAGATCCATCCCGTTCGCTTGCCGTTCGAGACGCCCAGGCTCCTTCGTCCTCTCCTCGCTCTTGCGGGGCCGGCCGCGCTTGCGGTTCGGCGTCCCGGCCTTCGGCTTCGGGACCGGCGTCTCCCGGGCCTCGATGGCCGTCGAGTCCCTCGACACGTGGCCGATGAGCGTGTCGCCCAGTGTCTCTGCGACCAGAGCCGCGTGCATCCTCTCCGGAAGACGGGACTGCGAAAATTCGGCAAACGCCCGCGAAAACGTCGCTTCACTCGGGATCTCCGCGACACGCGACCAGCCGCACAGCCGGCGTAACGTCGGGTCCACCTTGAGCCTGTCGATCAGGTGGCGGGTCGTCGGCAGACCCCATACCGCCTTGGCGATGAAGCCACGGGCCAGCGCCTGGCGATCCTCCCGGGGCCGACCCGGACCGGTCCACACCCCATCGACGAAGCCCTCCACCTTGACGAGATCGAGAGCTGTCACGAAACGCTTGTGCGTCTCCAGGAGAGGACCGACCGCCTCGGCCAACGCAGGGAACACGGCAAATTCGTTCTGATTTTCGTCTCTGACTCGCGGCACGCAATCATGGTCGGCCCGCTTTCGTTGGGGTCGTTGCGTGGTCTGGGCAATGGATTTGGCCGCCATGGCGGCGCCGTATAGCGGTCCCCTGGCCGCGAGGGTCGGGCACGGCTTCATCTGTGCATGACCGCTCGCCCCGGCGTGCCGAGGGTTGGCGAGTCGATGGAGGCGGACCGGAGAGGGTGGTCAGCCGGGTGCTGGTCGCGGGGCGATGTTGTCGGTCATTTTCAGGAAGTCGAGGACGCGGCGCGGGTTCCTGGCCAGATTGCGCATGGTCTGGGCGACGGCGCGCCCACGCCCCTTGATGAGACCGATAGCGAAGCGCCGCAGCCGGGTCCATGGTCTCTGGACCGTGCCCGGTGCGGCTGCGGTCCTCGTCGACGCTCCAGTCGAGGATGTAGTGGGTTGCCTCGATCGTCCAGTGCCCGCGATTGAGGGTGAGCAGCCGTTGCGGGGTTGCGGCCTCCATGGTCAGGCTGGTGACCCCGTAGGCGGTCTCGCAGCGGCGCTTGCCGGACTTGACCTCGACGGTGTCGCGGCGCACGGCGAAGACCTGTCCGACGCCGGGGAAGTTGAGGTCGTCGTTGCGCTCACTGGAGACCCGGATGGAGCGCCGCTCGCGTCGGTCGTGCTCGGGCTCTCGTCCGTGAAGTCCGGTGCGCGCCCGGCGATGGCCTCGTTGAGAGTGAGCCGGATATCGCTCGGCAGGGTCGGCTGGTTGCCCTTGACGGTGAACAGGTAGGCCGCGCCGCGATCGAGCAGATAGGAGGCCAGCGCCCGCTGGGTGAGCAGGGCGTCGGCGGTGACAGTGCGGCCCGCGATGTCGGGCGCCGTATCGAGCAGGGGGATGACGGCGCCGATCTCGTTGGTGCGCTTCTCCCCTTCGTCGGCGTCGGGCCTCATGCCGACTTTTTTTGACCCCAGGGCGCCTTGGTGTCGTGGCCTATGATGCCGAGCACATGAGCCTGTTTGCCATCGTCATCGATGGCGCCGGTCTTGCCGTCAATAGCCAGGGCGCTGTCTGCCGAGCCGTGGGCAGGGCATGGCGCCGACCCTGGCGGCGGCGGGGATCGTCGATGTGCTGGAAGAACTCGGGCAGGGATCGCATCTGTGCGGCGCTGAGCGTCATCTTCGGCACTCCATGTCGCAGGCGGGGGTCGAGATCGGCGGCCCCAAGCCGGGCCCGCGCGCCCCGGCACAGGGGATCAAGGAACACGAGTTTGGGCCGCGCGTGCTCGCTGGAGCCGTGCCTGTCGCGGGCGAAGCCGCGGGTGCGCCCGATCTCGATCCAGTTGGCGGCGCGGTAGACGGCGCCCCGGAAGAGCGCGGGGTCGACGAAGGTCTCCGCCAGGAGCACGTCGTGACCGAAGCGGGCCGGCCAGTCCCTCACCAGACGGCGCGTGCACAGCGAGAGCACGCGCGAGCCGAGGTTGCGCTCACCGCCGGGGAGAATCAGAAAACGCGAGTTGGTGGTGACCAGGTGAAGACGGCCGAACTGGACGCCGCGGTCCCAGCCGATCCAGTGATCACGCGCCCCACACTTCAGCGCCGGCGCCGAGAACACCGCCAGCGCCAGCCAGCGCCCTCGATGGTGCGCAACATAGCGCACGGTCTCGCCCATCCCCGGCACCGCGCCGAGGTCGTGGTGTGTCTGCATCAAGTCGCGGAAGCGGGCCTCGTCCGCCGCCGCCACGATGTCGACGGCCACCTCTGAAAGAACCGCCACGGCTCCCCCGCCCCCACGATTGCCTCGCGGCACTCATATCAGAACACGGGGAAGAGGGCCACTATCTCAGGCAACTCCCTGGCTGGGCTGGCGAAAGGTCGAAGTACAAATCCGCCCTGACGCAGGGAAAAGGTCCCCTTGAAATCGGTACCAGAGATCGGATAGGGTCGAGCCAAGGGTCATCGGGGTCACATCCTCGGTATCTTGTTTATTGTGGAAACACAACAGACCACGGGGTGCCCCCGAAACCCAGGCCCTCGACAACAAAATCAGCCTCGACAAGGCAAAAAACCGGTCGGGCCGGCAATTTTGCAAGAAGCTCTAGGGAATGTCTGAACAAGTCGGTTTTTTCGGGTATACAGGTGTCGTGGCCCGTGGATGAAACGCCAGAGCCCATCGGGGACGTGTTGTCGTGCCAGGAAATGGGGATTTCGATGCCCGAGCCGACCGTCCCCGCCGCCTTGCGGCGGTTGCGGACGGACTCCCCCCACGTCAGGCGGTGGCGTCGCGCCCCGCGATGAGCAGATTGGTGAACCCGAGCAGTACGGCGATGCGTTGCGTGGTCTTCGCCAGCCCCCGATAGCGCACCTTCGCGTAGCCGAAGTGGCGCTTCACATACAGGAACGGATGCTCCACCTTGGCCCGAACCGACGCCTTGCGCCTCTCCGCCGCCGCCTCCGGGCCCGCCTTGTCCAGCCCCCGGCGCTTGCCGGGCTTCATCGCCACCTCCCAGTCCATGTCCGTGTCCCGGTTCTCCGCGCGCTTGTCCACCCCCTGATAGCCCGCATCACCCCACACCTGCTCCTCGCCCCCGTGCAACAGCGCGTGCGCCGTCGCCACATCCGAGACGTTCGCCGGCGTCGTCTCCACGCTGTGTGTCAAGCCCGACTGCGCATCCACCCCGATGTGCGCCTTCATCCCGAAATGCCACTGATTGCCCTTCTTCGTCTGGTGCATCTCCGGGTCCCGCTCGCCCTTGCGGTTCTTCGTCGACGACGGCGCGGCAATGAGACTCGCGTCCACGATCGTCCCCTTGCTCAAGCGGTGTCCGAGAAAGGCCAGATGTGCGTTGATCTCCTCGAACAGCGTCTCGCCCAGACCGTGCGTCTCCAGCAAGTGGCGGAAATGCAGAACCGTCGTCTCGTCAGGCAGCGCACCCGAGAGGCGCAACCCCACAAACCGCCGTACCGACTCCACCTCGTAGAGCAGGGCCTCCATCCCAGGGTCGCTCAGATTGTAGAACAGCTGCAACGCTGTGCACCCGCAGCATCACGCTCAGCGGATAAGGCCGCCGACCGCGACCGGCCTTCGGGTAGAACGGCTCGATGCGGGCCTCCAGCCGCTCCCAGGGAACCAGCCCGTCCATCGTCTCGAGAAAGACCTCGCGCCGCGTCCGACGCGTCTTCAGGTCGTGCTCCAGCTCCGCAGACATCGCTTGCTCCATGGCTCGCACTCCACTCCGTCACCAAGAAACCAATTGTGACAAAACCGACTTGTTCAGACAATCCCTAGTGACAGTGACTTTCATGCGTCCGAGGCGGCGCATGAGAACACGGCTCAGAGCCAGAAGGAGCCAGGCGAGGGCGCTGGCGATGGATCGCTCGAAGTCTCTGGAGGGGCGCCGGCAGCGGCGCAGCCATCCGAAGGTGCGCTCGACCACCCAGCGCCGGGACATGACGACGACCCCCTTGGCGTCCCTGGGTTTTCCGATGACCTCCACAGTGATCGGGCCATTCGCTTTCTTGAGCGTGCTTGCCAGCTTGTTGCCGCCATAGGCGCCGTCGGCAAACACGGTCTGCACCGTGTCCTGACCGGCCTGCAACGCCAGCAACAAGGGACGCGCGCCATCCCGGTCCTGGATATGCGCCGGATGGACCTGGGCGGCAAGCGTGTTGCTGTCGACGTCGACGGCAAGATGACGCTTGCCGCCCTTGATCATCTTGCCAGCATCGTCGCCGCATTCCTCGCTGCCCGCTTCAACTGTCGATGATGGCCGCGCTCGGATCCGCACTACGCCCCGACCGGAGCCGCTCAAGCGTCGTAAAACGGGCGCAAACCTGCTCCAGGACCCCCGACCGGGACCACGCGCAAAATAGGTCTGAACCGTCGTAAATGCAGGAAAATCCTTCGGTAATGCCCGCCAACTACACCCTGTCCAGAGCATGGAGGCGATCGCGTTCACCACGTCGCGCAGGTCCACCTGACGGGGTCGACCAAGCCGGGACGGCGGTGGAAGAAGCGGGTCCAGCAAGACCCACTCGGCATCGGTCAGATCGCTTTCGTAACGCTCCGTCTTACGGCTATACTGCTTCCGGGTGGTCTCGTTCCAGGGCATGATGGGCCCCTATGGTGTGAGTGTTCACCCACGAAGATACACCATGCGAGACTACCCAACCAGTTTTAGGGATTGTCTGAACAAGTCGGTTTTTTCGTGTATACGGGTGTTGTGGCCCGTGGATGAAACGCCAGAGCCCATCGGGGACGTGTTGTCGTGCCAGGAAATGGGGATTTTGATGCCCGAGCCGACCGTCCCCGCCGCCTTGCGGCGGTTGCGGACGGACTCCCCCCACGTCAGGCGGTGGCGTCGCGCCCAGCGATGAGCAGATTGGTGAACCCGAGCAGCACGGCGATGCGTTGCGTGGTCTTCGCCAGCCCCCGATAGCGCACCTTCGCGTAACCGAAGTGGCGCTTCACATACAGGAACGGATGTTCCACCTTGGCCCGAACCGACGCCTTGCGCCTCTCCGCCGCCTCCCAGTCCACGTCCGTGTCCCGGTTCTCCGCGCGCTTGTCCACCCCCTGATAGCCCGCGTCACCCCACACCTGCTCCTCGCCCCCGTGCAACAGCGCGTGCGCCGTCGCCACATCCGAGACGTTCGCCGGCGTCGTCTCCACGCTGTGTGTCAAGCCCGACTGCGCATCCACCCCGATGTGCGCCTTCATCCCAAAATGCCACTGATTGCCCTTCTTCGTCTGATGCATCTCCGGGTCCCGCTCGCCCTTGCGGTTCTTCGTCGACGACGGCGCGGCAATGAGGCTCGCGTCCACGATCGTCCCCTTGCTCAAGCGGTGTCCGAGCGAGGCCAGATGTGCGTTGATCTCCTCGAACAGCGTCTCACCCAGACCATGCGTCTCCAGCAAGTGGCGGAAATGCAGGATCGTCGTCTCGTCAGGCAATGCACCCGAGAGGCGCAGCCCCACAAACCGCCGTACCGACTCCACCTCGTAAAGCAGGTCCTCCATCCCAGGGTCGCTCAGATTGTAGAACAGCTGCAACCCAGTGCACCCGCAGCATCACGCTCAGCGGATAAGGCCGCCGACCGCGACCGGCCTTCGGGTAGAACGGCTCGATGCGGGCCTCCAGTCGCTCCCAGGGAACCAGCCCGTCCATCGTCTCGAGAAAGACCTCGCGCCGCGTCCGACGCGTCTTCAGGTCGTGCTCCAGCTCCGCAGACATCGCTTGCTCCATGACTCGCATTCCACTCCGTCACCAAAAAACCAATTGTGACAGAGCCGACTTGTTCAGACAATCCATAGTTCAGTACTCGCCCATTCAATGGGCAGGGCGCACCGGGAAGATGGTCGACAGGCTCCTCGCCAGACCCCACGAGCAATGGCGCAGGATCACCCTCACCAATATCGGACGGATCTACCGCACCCCGCGCATTCTCGACGACACCGTCCGCATCCGGGACGATCCCGCCGAAATCCGCCAGATCGCCATCACCGATCTCGGGCGCCAAAAGTCCACCCTCCTGATTACCATCCAGATGACGAAACCCGCAGCACAGCGCATGGTCATCGAAAACACCATCGCCGACGCCATCGACTTCTTCCATATGGACGCACTCTCTGCCGCCATGCCCATCAAGATCAATCTCGATGTCCAGCTCACCATCATGGCCAGCGCCCTCTACTGCATCCTCGCGAAACGTGTCGGCCACGGCCACGACACAGCCAAATCCGACCCCTCTTCCGAAACCTCGTCAACGTTGGCGCCACCATCAAGATCACCGCCACCGACATCATCGTCATCCTTGGACGGTGCGCCAACAATCCTGTCCTGATCGCCGCAGGCCATGGCGACACCGGTCAGACCATACCGTGGCTCGACAACCGGACACTCGGAATCCGCTTTCTGTAGCCGCTAAAATGCACATCATTCACATTCGTTGGGAATCGAAGCTAGGTCGTGTTGACGAGTTCATGAAATGCTGCTGATCATTTTCCATCAATGACACTTTCCGGGGACTTATCATGGCGTTACGCCTGCTCATCACGGATGCTGTCTGCTCGATACTCGAGCCGCTACTGCGTGAGAGCAAACACGCCGCCGGCGCCCCGCCACGGCTCAGCGACCGACTGGTCATCGAAGCCGTCCTCTACCAGGCGCGGACCGGAACCCCCTGGCGCGACCTGCCCGACGAATTCGGCCATTGGAATGCCGTTTATTAGCGGTTTCGCCGTTGGGAGAAGCGCCACCTCCGGGCGCGGCTCTGGCAACAGATACAACAGGTAGATGATGAACCACTCAAGGAAGTGTTCATCGATTCGACCATCCTGCGCGCTCATCAACACGCCGCCGGCGCGGTAAAAACGGTGGCCAGGAGGCCTAGGCTTTCGGCCGCTCCCGGGGTGGGTTCTCCACCAGGCTGCACGTGGCCTGTGCCAACGAAACAACCGGTGTGTCCTTCGTGTTGACGGGTGGCGAGCGCCATGATGGCGTGGGATTCGAGCTTCTGTGGAAGGCCTTGTCCCGCTCTCCCGCACCGGAGGCTGCGGTCATGGACAAGGCGTATGACAGCAAGGGCATTCGCCAGGGGCTGGCCGACCAGGGCGTCGAAGCCGTGATTCTCGCCCGGTCGAACCGGACTGAAACGATTCATCACGATCAAGATAAAGTACAAGCGGCGCCAGCAGGTCGAGCGATTCTTCAACAAGCGAGCTTCTTGCAAAATTGCCGGCCCGACCGGTTTTTTGCCTTGTCGAGGCTGATTTTGTTGTCGAGGGCCTGGGTTTCGGGGGCATCCCGTGGTATGTTGTGTTTCCATAACAACAAGATACCGATGAGGTGCCCCCGATGATCCTTGGCTCGACCCTATCCGATCTCTGGCGCCGATTTCAAGGGGACCTTTTCCCTGCGTTGGCCGAGGCGGTCGGTCCTCTCCTCGAGACGCACAAGCGCTTCGTGACAGCTCTCGATCTCGTCAAGGTGGAGGGCTTCGTCGATGGGGTGTGGACCGGTCCGGGTCGGCCCCGGGAGGATCGCCGGGCGCTGGCCCGTGGCTTCATCGCCAAGGCGGTATGGGGTCTGCCGACGACCCGCCACCTGATCGACAGGCTCAAGGTGGACCCGACGTTGCGCCGGCTGTGCGGCTGGTCGCGTGTCGCGGAGATCCCGAGTGAAGCGACGTTTTCGCGGGCGTTTGCCGAATGGTCGCAGTCCCGTCTTCCGGAGAGGATGCACGCGGCTCTGGTTGCAGAGACACTGGGCGATGCGCTCATCGGCCACGTGTCGAGGGACCCGACGGCCATCGAGGCCCGGGAGACGCCGGCCCCGACGCCGAAGGCCAGGACGCCGAACCGCAAGCGCGGCCGGCCCCGCAAGGGCGAGGAGAGGACGAAGGAGCCTGGGCGTCTCGAACGGCAAGCGAACGGGATGGATCTCGATGAGATGCTCGACGCGCTGCCGAAGGTCTGCGATCACGGGGCAAAGAAGACTGCCAAAGGGGGTCCTGGAGGCCTGGCGCGGTTACAAGCTGCCTATCGACACAGCAGACTGCGGGGTGCCGCTGAGGACCGTCCTCACCGCGGCATCCGTCCATGACAGCCAGGTCGCGATCCCGCTGGCGATGATGACCGCCGGGCGTGTGACCAATCTCTACGATCTCATGGACGCGGCCTATGATGCCAGAGAGATCTACCAGATGAGCGAACGGCTTGGCCATGTGCCGATCATCGATGTCAATCCGCGCCGGGACAAGGACCTCAAGGAGGAGCGAGACCGGGAGGCCCGGGCCCGGCGTGCAATAGGCCATGTCGATCCCGAGACCGTGCGGTTCCGGATCCGGTCCGGTGTCGAGAGGACCAACGCCCGCCTCAAGGATGAGTGTGGCGGGCGCCATGTCCGCGTCCGTGGATATTCCAAGGTCGCCTGCCATCTCATGTTCGGCATCCTGGCCCTGGCGGCTGACCCGTTGATACGTCTCGCCGTCCCATAGCGCGCTCCGACAACGCATGCCGCCCCTTCGCGGCCCTCTCGAAGAGAGTGGCCCGGAGAGGCGTGTCCCGATGTCCACAAAGGTCCCTGTTTGGTCTCATCATCTCTGATGAGACACCGCGAATCCATGGATTCCGACCCCAGGTGCAGAGGTGACCGGGATCAACCGACCGATCCGGCCTCACCGGACCCTGGGGACAGGAATTTTGCAAGAGGTTCAAGCTTAAACAATTCCGTCGCATTGCCACACGCTATGACAAGCTCGCTCGGACGGTCCTCGCGTTTGTCCACATTGTCTCAGCATGGATCATGCTTCGATCATTCGTCAACACGGCCTAGATAGTGTCGTCACGAAATGCCGGCCCAGAGTGCCAGACACCGGATCTGCACCGCGGCGAGGAACGATGCGGCATTCCTGGCGTATCGCGTGGCAATCCCACGCCAGCGCTTGAGCTACAAAAACGCGTTCTCCACCAAATGCCGGTGCCGGTAGAGAGGGACATCATACGCTCTGGGGTGATTGCGGTTGCGCTTCGGCGGAACCACTGGAATAACTTCAGACTTCCTGACCTCTTGGCGTTGACGCTGCCGGACGGCGTGCCGCGAGCCCCTTGAAGTCTGCCACTTTTCGGCCGTTGCGGGCCGATTTTCGGTGGCAGTCGCAGCCGATGTCGTATATTGTAATATGACACTATATACGCGGCCTCAGCCATGCCCATGACCCTCCCGCTGTGCCCCCAGAGGCGGTTCCGATCGGCAACAGCTGCTTCGCCGTCCTGATCTCGGACGATACCTTCACCTACTTCTCAAACCTCGTTCCCTTCGACAGCCACCCCGCCGATGACCGCGCCGCCATGCTCATGCGCATCGGCCGCCTCGCGGTGATCAGCGCGCTCTCGCCGCAGGATCTGGCCGACGCGTTCTGTGTCTCGCGCTCGACCGTGCAGCGAGCACGGCGGCGCTACCTGGCCGAGGGTGAAGCGGCGTTTCTGAAACCCCGGCGCGGGCGCGGGCCGTCGGTGTTCACGCCGGCGTTGGCCAAGAGGGCGACAGCGTTGCTGGAAGCGGGCCTGAGCGGCGCTGCGGTGGCCCGGGTTCTCGGCGTGTCGAAAGCCTCGGTCCACAAGTGGCGCCGGCGGGGGCTGATCGGCAAGGCGGTGTGCGCGCAGGAGCCCGCAGGCTCGGCAGTGGGTGCGCCATGCGAGGCGCGTGTCGCTGAAGAGGCTGGCGGCGCAGCCGGGCCCGAAGCGGGCGAAGCGCAGCCCTTGGCGGACACGGCGCAGAGCGGGGAGCCAGGTCCTCTCGACGCCGGGACGCAGACGGATCGCAGCGCGCGCGACCGGCCGGCGCCGATGGGGCGCGCGACCTGCGATGTCTCGGGCCGGGTGCTGGCCAGCAGCGGGCAGGCGGGACCGGTCGAACCGCAGTTCGCCAGCGCCGCCCGCGGCGTGCGCTCAGGCGGCGTTCTCACCGCCCTGCCGGCCCTGCTCAAGGAAGGTCTGCTGGCCGCGAGCGACGCCCTGCCGCTCCTGCCCAAGGGCTATTACGGCCTGAACACGATCCTGCTTTTCCTGGCCTTCATGACCCTGGCGCGGGTACGCAACCCCGAGAGTTTGCGCTATCGGCCGCCGGGCGAATGGGGCGCCATCCTCGGCCTCGACCGTTGCCCCGAGGTCAAGACCCTGCGGCGCAAGATCGCTCTGATCGCCAACGACGAGGTCGGCGTGCGGGCTTGGCAGCGCGCCCTTGCCAGGCGCTGGCAGGCCGACGAGCCGGAGCTCTGGGCGACGCTGGCCGTCGACGGGCACGTCAAGGTCTACGCCGGCCGCAAGGGACGCCTGCCGAAACACTTCGTCTCGCGCCAGAAGCTGTGCCTGCCGGCCAGCACCGGCTACTGGATCAACGCCCTGGGCGGCAAGCCCCTGCTCTGTCTGCATAAGACGCTGGATCCGAAGATGGTCGCCGCCATCGAAGCCGACGTGGTGCCGGCGCTGCAGGACCTCGGGATCGTCGACGCCCAGGCGCCGGACCTGACCGCAGAGGCGCCCGGCCACCCCGCGCTCACCCTGGTCTTCGACCGCGAAGGCTGGAGCCCGGATCTGTTCCGCCGGCTGGCGAGGCGCGGCATCGCCTGCCGGACCTGGCACAAGAACTTCGGCGGCGAGGATTGGCCGGTCGAGGACTTCGGCGCGACGACCGTTCCCATTCACGGACCGGCGACAAACGGCACCGCCTCCGTGCGGCTGGCCGAAAAGCCGGTGACGTTGCCGAACGGCTTCAGGGTGCGCCAGATCCGCCGCCTGCTGGACAACGGCCGTCAGATCCCCTTCATCGTCACCGATCCGCACAAACCGATGAGCGAGGCCGCAGGCGCCATGTTCTCGCGCTGGTCGCAGGAAAACTTCTTCAAGTACATGCGCGACGAGTTCAATCTCGACGCCCTGCCGACCCACGAACTCGAGCCTCTCGATCCCGACACCATGGTCGTAAACCCGCTCCGGCGGGCCTATGACAAGGCAATCCGCAGCGCCGAACGCCGGCTCGCCAGCCTGCGCAACCGGAGCGCCGGCGCGGCCAGGAAAAAGAGGCCGAAGGCGCAGCTCAGGAGAGAAGTCAGCGACCTCGAGGGTGCCCTCGAGATCGCCAGGGCCAGCCGCAGGAACGTGCCGAAGCACTGTCGAGCCGGCGACCTCGACGAAGACCAACAGCTCGATGCCCTGCCCTCACGCGACCGCCGCCTCCTCGACATCATCCGCATGATCGCCTACCGCGCCGAAACCCGCATGATGCTCCCCGTCATGCAGGGACAAGGCAAGAAGCCTCATCCCCGGAAACTGCTTCAGGCTCTCATGACCGCCGACGCCGACATCCTGCCGGACCCCGCCAACGGCGTTCTCCGGGTCCACATTCTCGGCCTCGCAAATGACGCTTGCAACCGCCAGATCGATGCCCTCCTGAACGAGCTCAACGCCACCGAAACGCTCTTCCCCGGAACCGATCTGCGCATGGTCTACGAGATCGACGCAGCCCCGGAACCCACCCAGACGGTGTCACACCAAATCACTAGAGGTCAGGAAGTCTGAACTTCATGCTCCTCACAATAAGACAGGATGGCATTCGTGTCATAGGCCTTGTCCGCCAACAAGGACTCGGCCTCTATCCCTTCAATCAGCTCGACCGCTTGACTGCAATCTGCTGCCGTCCCCTCGGTCACCAACACCCGCACCAGCATCCCATGCGCGTCCACAGCCAGGTGCAGCGTCGTGTTCAGCCCCCTTTTGTGCGATCCATCGCCTGATTGCCGCCGACCGCACCGCTCGCATGGGGATGGACCTTGATATGACTGGCGTCAATCATCAGCCACTCATCGTCCGGCTCATCCATCAGAGGCTCCAGCAACGTCCCCCAGAGCCCCTTGTCCCGCCAGCGACAGAACCGACGATGGGTATTTTTCCAGTCTCCATAGTCTGGCAGCACATCACGCCAGGGAGCGCCGGTGCGCAGAATCCAGCAAGATCGCATTAATGAACCGTCGATTATCCTGTGCCACCCCACCCCAACGTCCCGCTCGGCCAGGCAGATGAGGCTCCAACAACAGCCAGACCCTGTCCGAAATGTCGTGACGCTGATGAGCCATTCCCATGAGGCTCCTCCTTAGGTCAAGCTCTGAGTATTTGAGTCATAATGATATCAATTAGTGACAATGACTTTCATGCGTCCGAGGCGGCGCATGAGAACATGGCTCAGAGCCAGCAGGAGCCAGGCGAGGGCGCTGGCGATGGATCGCTCGAAGTCTCTGGAGAGGCGCCGGCAGCGGCGCAGGTATCCGAAGGTCCGTTCGACCATCCAGCGCCGGGACATGACGACGAACCCCTTGGCGTCCCCGGGTTTGCCGATGACCTCCACAGTGATCGGGCAATTCGCTTCCTTGAGCGTGCTTGCCAGCTTGTCGCCGCCATAGGCGCCGTCGGCACACACGATCTGCACCGTGTTCTGACCGGCCTGCAACGCCAGCAACAAGGGACGCGTGCCATCCCGGTCCTGGATATGCGCCGGATGGACCTGGGCGGCAAGGTGACGCTTGCGGCCTTTGATCATCTTGCCGGCATCGTCGCCGCATTCATCGCTGCCCGCTTCGACCGTCGGCACGCTCCGACTGTCGATGATGGCCGCGCTCGGGTCCGCACTACGCCCCGACCGGAGCCGCTCAGTGTCGTGAAACGGACGCAAACCTGCTCCAGGATCCCCGACCGGGACCACGCGTAGAAATAGGTCTGAACCGTCGCAAACGCTGGGAAATCCTTCGATAATGCCCACCAACTGCATCCTGTCCAGAGCATGTAATACCAAGCGCGCTCCAAATTGACTCACCATCCCAATATGTTGGGGTGACGGTCCGGACGACCTTCATAGACTGTGGTGATCGACTCACCAGCGCCGGAGGATGACGATGAGTGCGGCAACGCCGATAACCTGGACGGCACACACAGCGGACGAGCTCCACGCGCTTTCGAGGCACTGCGGGGACGCGAAGCAAGCGTCGCGCGCGCGTGCGCTCGCCATGATCATGGAGGGTGCGTCTCGCACGGAGGCTGCTCGGGCGCAGGGCATGGAGCTTCAAATCCTGCGCGACTGGGTGTTGCGCTACAACACGGAGGGCTTCGACGGCCTCGCGGATCTCCCGCGCGGCGGGAGCGAGGGCCGGTTGACGGACGCGCAGATCGCCGAGATCGGCGCCTGGATCGAGGCGGGTCCCGAGCTTGAGCGGGACGGTGTGACGCGCTGGCGCGTTCAGGACATCTTATACCAAGCGCGCTCCAAATTGACTCACCATCCCAATATGTTGGGGTGACGGTCCGGACGACCTTCATAGACTGTGGTGATCGACTCACCAGCGCCGGAGGATGACGATGAGTGCGGCAACGCCGATAACCTGGACGGCACACACAGCGGACGAGCTCCACGCGCTTTCGAGGCACTGCGGGGACGCGAAGCAAGCGTCGCGCGCGCGTGCGCTCGCCATGATCATGGAGGGTGCGTCTCGCACGGAGGCGGCTCGGGCGCAGGGCATGGAGCTTCAAATCCTGCGCGACTGGGTGTTGCGCTACAACACGGAGGGCTTCGATGGCCTCGCGGATCTCCCGCGCGGCGGGAGCGAGGGCCGGTTGACGGACGCGCAGATCGCCGAGATCGGCGCCTGGATCGAGGCGGGTCCCGAGCTTGAGCGGGACGGTGTGACGCGCTGGCGCGTTCAGGACATCTTACGGAAAATCGAGGAGGCCTTCGGGGTCATCTATACGGAGAGCGGTGCCCGTATGATGCTCCGAAGGGCCGGGTTTCGCTTTGTCTCGGGGCGGCCGGTCCACCCCAAAGCCGACGCGGAGCGGCAGAGGTCGTTCGTGGCGGAGTTCGAGGCACAGTTGACGTCGGCGCTCAGCTCTGAGGCGCTGGCGGGTCCGATAGAAATCTGGTTCCAGGACGAAGCGCGCATCGGCCAGAAGGGGATGACGACACGGGTCTGGGCGAATGGGAAGCAGCGTCCGCGCATCCTGCGCGACCATCGCTATGGCTACGTCTATCTGTTCGGCGCCACCTGCGCAGAGCGCGGCGTCGGCATCGCCCACGTGGCGGACAGGGCGAACACGGCGTCGATGAACGAGCATCTGGCGGCGATCGGCGCGGCCGTGGCGCCGGGTGCGCACGGCGTGATTGTGCTGGACGGGGCGGGCTGGCATCGCTCGGGCGACCTTCTCGTTCCCCCCAACCTGACGCTCGTGCATCTGCCGCCCTACAGTCCGGAACTCAATCCGATGGAGCAGATCATTCTGTTCCTGAAATCGAACCGCTTCGCCAACCGCGTGTTCAAGGATGTCTCCGCCCTGAGGGACGCCTGCTGGACGGGGTGGCAATGGCTGACCGACCAGCCCGACGTCATCACCAATACGACCCGGCGCAGCTGGGCCGTAGCCCCATCGTGCTGATCCCGATGCCTCACTGTATCGGTTCATATGACTTGCGTTTGGTATTACGGAAAATCGAGGAGGCCTTCGGGGTCATCTATACGGAGAGCGGTGCCCGTATGATGCTCCGAAGGGCCGGGTTTCGCTTTGTCTCGGGGCGGCCGGTCCACCCCAAAGCCGACGCGGAGCGGCAGAGGTCGTTCGTGGCGGAGTTCGAGGCACAGTTGACGTCGGCGCTCAGCTCTGAGGCGCTGGCGGGTCCGATAGAAATCTGGTTCCAGGACGAAGCGCGCATCGGCCAGAAGGGGATGACGACACGGGTCTGGGCGAATGGGAAGCAGCGTCCGCGCATCCTGCGCGACCATCGCTATGGCTACGTCTATCTGTTCGGCGCCACCTGCGCAGAGCGCGGCGTCGGCATCGCCCACGTGGCGGACAGGGCGAACACGGCGTCGATGAACGAGCATCTGGCGGCGATCGGCGCGGCCGTGGCGCCGGGTGCGCACGGCGTGATTGTGCTGGACGGGGCGGGCTGGCATCGCTCGGGCGACCTTCTCGTTCCCCCCAACCTGACGCTCGTGCATCTGCCGCCCTACAGTCCGGAACTCAATCCGATGGAGCAGATCATTCTGTTCCTGAAATCGAACCGCTTCGCCAACCGCGTGTTCAAGAATGTCTCCGCCCTGAGGGACGCCTGCTGGACGGGGTGGCAATGGCTGACCGACCAGCCCGACGTCATCACCAATACGACCCGGCGCAGCTGGGCCGTAGCCCCATCGTGCTGATCCCGATGCCTCACTGTATCGGTTCATATGACTTGCGTTTGGTATAAGCGATCGCGTTCACCACGTCGCGTAAGTCCACCTGACGGGAACGACCAAGCCGGCACGACGGTGGAAGAAGCGGGTCCGGCAAGGCCCACCCGGCATCGCTCAGATCGCTTTCGTAACGCTCCGTCTTGCGGCTATGCTGCTTCCGGGTCATCTCGTTCCAGGGCATGATGTGCCCCTATGGTGTGGTTGTTCACCCATGAAGATACACCATGTCGAGACCATCCAACCAGTTTTAGGTCAGGCTCTGAGGTTACGCATCCATTGTACGCTGCCGTCGCCGTTCTCATCATCCCTCGGCCGAACACCGACTCCGTCAGGATCGGTATAATAATGATGTGCAGGACAGAAATCTGTGTTTAACTTGAATTTGCCATGAGGTCGGCTCACATCTTCACGAGCGGGAAAGACGACAAAAACACAGATATGGTCCCGCCGATGCTTGATACACACAAGATTAAGGGGGCGAAAACATGATGAGAAATCTCGTTCACATGACGAGGAATGCGGTAACAGGTGTCCTCATTCTGGGTCTTGCAGGGGTCGCGACAGCCGTGGCGGACACGGGTCCGGTTGCTCAGCGAGCGATCGACGGTGCCAGAGCCTATGTCAAGGCGCACAATCTCGAGAATCCGAAACTCGATATGCTTCTCAATTCCCTGTACCGGAATTCCCTGCCTGACTTTGCAGCAGAATGGGAGGGTCTCACTGGCGTCAAGATCGTCAGCGAACCGCTGGGCTATACTGACATCCCGAGCAAGATCATGGGCGAAGCCGTCGCGAAGACCGGTGCCTTCGATCTCTTCAATGATTTCCCCTACACCGAACCCGACGCCAGCGGCGCCGGCGTTCTCAAGCCGCTCGACGAATACGCCGGGAAATACATGCCGGACTTCTCGGGCATCCCTGAAGCCTTCGTCGCTCAACAATACTACAATGGCAAACTCTACAGCATGGTGCTGGACGGTGACCACATCATGTTGATCCTGCGCAAAGACATTGTCGAAAATCCGCAGGCACAGGCCGAATTCAAAAGCGTGAGCGGCAAGGATCTCGGTTGCCCAGCCACAATGGCCGACTGGGAGGAGCAGGCAAAATTCTTCCACACGAAAGCCGGTGAAACCCGTTGGGGCATCACCTTTGAAAAACCGCTCTACGGCGCCATGGCCTATCGCTCGGTCAACTTCTCGCACCGGCATTTCCCGGCGTATTTTGGCGGCCTGCTGTTCGACGAGGACATGAACCCTCGTGTCAATTCCGACCAGGGCGTGAACGCGATCACTGCTTTCACATCCATAGTTCAGTACATGCCCGAGGATATCCAGGGCTGGGGCACACCACAGATCTATCCGTTCTGGGGTAGCGGGCAGGCATTTTCGGTCATGTCCTTTCCATCGGTCTTCGGTTACGGCAACGCCAACCCGAAGAGCGTGGTCAAGGGCAAGCAATTACCCTGCGTGATTCCGGCAACCGACGCCGGTGGCGAGCTGGTTCGCCGCGCACCGGAAGCGGCAGGGACCAGCTACATGGTGAATGCTTACAGTGATCACCCGGAACTTGCCTATCTGTTCATTCAGTGGTTGACAAGCCCGAGTGTGGGGAACCGGGCGATTGCGCATCCCAAGGGGTTCTGGGATCCGTATCGCACGCATAATCTTGGCGATCCCGGCATTATCAAGAAGTTCTCCAACGAGTTTCTCGAACGAACGATGGAGAATGCACAGTTCACAACGTCGCTGCTCTTTATCGAGGGTCACTACGAATACATGAAAATCCTCGACAATCATCTGGCCGATGTCATGAACAACAACATTACGCCCGCCGAAGCAGCCGAGCGGGTCGCATCGGAATGGAATGATGTGACCGAAGACATAGGCCGCGATGTTCAGATCGAAGCCTGGCGCAAGGGTGTTGAAGCCGGCGCCTATATCGACAAGTTCTAGATTGTGCGACGCACCCGCCTGCCGGGCCGATGCCACTCGGCACCGGCCCGGCAGGCGGCGGCCTCTATCCCGGTCAGACTGGATGACGACATGACCGATAGCACCGCCAATCGTGCCGCCACCGGCGCCGGACCAGTCAGCATACTATCCCGCTTCAGCGCCTGGCTGGCTCAGGAACGGGTCTTTCGCTGGATACCGTTTATCCTGGTCGAAGGAACGTTCATCCTTATCATTGTGAT
This sequence comes from Thalassobaculaceae bacterium, assembly GCA_963422445.2. Classification (GTDB taxonomy): domain Bacteria; phylum Pseudomonadota; class Alphaproteobacteria; order Thalassobaculales; family Thalassobaculaceae. The sequence goes on along the minus strand of OY729512.2, from coordinate 2,970,336 downwards.
CCCGTTCCTGCTCACGCTTTACATCAGCTTCCTGCGCTGGCGAGCAAACCGACCGTTTGAACAGGCCTATCTGTCCGGCTTTCGCAACTATGAGGCGGTGCTCTCCGATGCCGGATTCTGGGTTTCACTCGGGCGCACACTGTATTTTACAGGCTTTGCGGTCACTTTCGAATTGCTGATCGGCTTCCTGATAGCCATGTTGGTTCATCGTGTCGTTCGCGGCCGACGCTTCTACATCACCTTGTTCCTGTTGCCGATGATGGTTGTACCGATTGTCGTCGGTTACAACTTCTCGATGATCTATCTGGACAGCGGTCCGCTCAACCAGGTTCTGTCACCTCTGATGAACATCCTGGGTATCGATCCGCGCATTCGTTGGCTTTCCAATCCGGCAGCAGCGCAGCTGGCCATCATCTTTGCCGATATCTGGCAATGGACATCGCTGACTTTCCTGATTTTCCTGTCGGGATTTTCCGCGCTGCCGCCGCAGCTCATCAACGCCGCCCGGGTGATGGGCGCAAACCGGCGCCAGATCTTCTTCCGGATCGAATTGCCCTTGCTGAAGCCGGCCATCGTCATTGCCGTAGTCATCCGGTCGATGGAGGCCCTGAAACTGTTTGATCCGGTCGTCCTGCTGACGTTCGGCGGCCCCGGCACCTCGACACAGACGATCGCCTACTATCTGTGGGAACAGGTCTGGCAATTCAACAAATATGGTTTTGGCGCCGCGGCATCGATGGTGTTGCTCATTCTGTTCTCGATGCTGATCTTCTTTGCGATCTGGCTGTTGATGCGAGAACGGACTGCCCTCGAAGCGGAGCGCAACCAATGACCAACAATCTCTACAGACCGTCAGATGCAGCCCCGGCCGAACGGTCCGGTCGGCGTCGCGACTACATGGTGTATCTGCGGCACGCGATCCTGGTCGCCTGGTCGCTGGTAATCCTGTTTCCCCTGTACTGGATGCTGCAAACATCATTCAAGGATTCGGGCGAATGGGTGTCCTGGCCCCCGCACTGGATTCCACATGATCCGACACTGAGGAATTACGAGCAGATTTTCACATTCGACGTTTCAGCGGCCGGCGTTGCCCGTGAAGCGACCGATCAACCATTCAGCATCTGGGGATCCTTGGGGGATTCCCTTGCCATTTCGACGATATCGTCGTTGATAGCGCTGTTGATGGGAACATTTCTCGCTTACGCGATTTCGCGTTTCAACGTTGGTGGAAAGAAATTCCGTCACATGGTGTTGCTGATTCGCATGATTCCGCCAATCGTGATCGCTATTCCGCTACTGATGTATTACGCCGTCATCATACCGACATCGACGGATGCGCTGTTCGGCACCCGGATAAGCCTTTTCGACACCCGGATCGGCCTCAGCCTGCTCTACATCACAGTGACCTTGCCGTTCGTGATCTGGATGATGCTGAGTTTCATCGATGAAGTACCCTATACCCTAGAACACGCGGCGCGAATGATGGGCGCGGGACGCATATACACGCTACGTAGAGTCGTCTTGCCACTGGTGGGATCGGGAATGGTGGTGACGTTTCTGTTCGTTTTCATCCTCAACTGGGCCGAGTTTCTGCTGGCGCTCACCCTCACCCATCCCGATGTTTCGACACTGCCGGTATTGCTGAACAAGTTTCAGAGTGCGTCGGAAGGCCGGCTTTATGGCCCGCAATCCGCGGTCGGCACGATCATCACGATTCCGGTGGTCATTCTCGGTGTGTTGATCCAGAAACATCTGGTCAAGGGTTTCAGCTTCGGAATGATGCGTCGATGAGAATACGTGAACTGGGCAGGTGAAGGGAACGACTAGTGGCCCGTATTATCCTGAAAGATCTGGTAAAGACCTTCGGCGCGTTCACGGCCGTTCGGGGTATCAATCTGGAGATCTTCGACGGCGAGTTTCTGATCATGGTCGGACCCTCGGGTTGCGGCAAGACCACCACGCTGAACATGATCTCCGGTCTGGTCGTCCCGACCAGCGGCGAAGTCGTGATCGGCGAGCGTGTCGTCACCCATATCGAACCCGGCGAACGCGGGCTCGGCATGGTATTTCAGGATCTGGCGCTGTTCCCGCACATGACGGTCTACGAGAACATTGCCTTCGGATTGCGTGTCAGCAAGACCGCGCAGCAGGAAATCGACCGCAGGGTCGCCGAGGCGGCGACAGCGGTCCATATCGAGCATCTCCTCGACAAACGGCCGGGCCAGTGTTCCGGTGGCGAGGCTCAGAGAGTAGCCTTGGCGCGCACACTGATCACCAATCCATCAGTCTATCTGATGGATGAACCCCTCTCGAGCCTTGATGCCAAGCTGCGTGTCGACATGCGTACGGAACTGAAAGGTTTGCATGAACGCGTTCGTGGAACATTCGTTTATGTCACCCACGACCAGGCGGAAGCGATGACGATGGCCGATCGCATCGTGGTAATGAACGGCGGTCGCATCGAGCAGCTTGGACAACCTCTGGAAATCTACCGCAAGCCGGCGACGCGTTTCGTTGCTGGATTTTTTGGAATGCCGACGATGAACTTCGTCGAGGGTGAGATCGTTGCCGGCGACGGCAATCCGGTGTTTTCGGGCGATCATATCGGGGTTCCGCTCCTTGACGATCTGCCGGCCGGGCTGGCAGGTCGCAAAGCGACGCTCGGGATACGGTCCGAACATGTTTCCATTGACGAAAGCAGCCCGATGATCGGAACCGTCAGCTTGATCGAACCCCTGGGCGATACGACGATGGTGTTTTTCGAGTATGGCAGCTGCGGCCGCTTGGTCGCCAAGGTTGATCCCGATCGGTCGTTTCGACCCGGCGACCGTTTGTCATTTGCCTTCGACATCGCGAACTGCCATTTTTTCGACGCCGACAACGGCGTGCGACTCAATTGAAATCAACCGGATGCACAGCTCACCAACGCAACCGGAAATCATTCTTGCCGCCCGACCGATCGATACCCCGCACCAGAAAAAGAGTCCGGTCCGCCTGATTCACAACACCTTTGTCCTCATGCAGCCGGGTCGCAAATTCACGGTCGTATACCGAGGTCGTGGGCATATAGCGAAGCGTCATGCCGCGTCTCGAATGCTCCGAACGGTTGGCCTGCGATCCATGCGTCAGATAGACGTCGTGCAGGGATACCTGTCCTGCTTTCAGCACCAGATCAACCGCATCCAAAGGATCGAATTCATCCGAATCAATCTCCTGATTCAGCGTCAGATCCCGCGCCGGATTCGTATGATGCGACCGCAAGCGCCGGTCCTTGTGACTGCCCCGGATAACCCGCAGACAACCGTTCTCGGGGGTTGAATCATCAACGGCAATCCAGACCGTGCAAGTCGCAAGCGGGCGCAACGGCCAGTATTCGCCGTCCTGATGCCACGGCGTTTCGAAGCCGTTCATGGCCGGTTTTGCAAAGAAGCTGGAATTCCACAAGGCGATATCGGGCCCGATCACCTGCTCAACCATATCGAGAATCTCGGGAATCCGCGCATAATTGAGAAACGCCAGATCGTAGGCCAACAGCGACGGGCAGTAATTGCGAAACTCCGGATGGCGTTCGACAAGCCGGCCATGATGCGTCTTGATGGACGCAAGATCTTCGACCGGCAGGCGGTAATCCGGAACGACAAAACCGTCTTCGTGGTATTTTGCGGCCTGTTCCGAGGTAAGCATCATAACCCTCTCGATTCATCCTGCATGGCGAGGCCAGTCTGTCATCGGGCAGACAGGGCCGCAATACCCGCAGACACGTAAATACGGTTCGCTCGAGGCCCGATCCTCTATACATCATTCGCTGAAGGCCGAGTGGCGAACCCGGTCGTTCTTGCGAATACCCAGACGCGATACCGTCCCACCACGCAGTTCAAGAACCGCAAGAACCCGACCTTGCGACGAAATCGTCGCCAACGATTTCGGCACGGCGCGCGGATGAATATGCGAAATCCTGCCATTACGACAAACAAACAACATATCAAGCGGAATCAGCGTATTCTTCATCCACATCATCTGCCGCTCCTCCCGGTTCGACAGAAACAGCATGCCATGGTCCGGCGCCAGAGACTCACGAAACATAAGACCGCGCGCCTTGTCCTCCGGGCTGCGTACGATTTCGACCTGGAATTGATGCTCTGTGCCATCAGCAGCAATGATCGACAACGGCTCGGTCAACCCAACGCGGGCGATTGCCGGCAGGAACGGCAAGGCGTGCCAGATCAAGCCAAAGACAAGACTGCATATGAGAAAACATCTCTTCATGCGCGGGAAATAACCTGATCCCCGAACCTTGGCAAGTTCCCCGGTTACGGCCATAAATGGCCCGGTCGCCAATCGGAGTTCCGGTTTTGAAGCTCATCCGATCCCTCATCATTACCGCCGCGTTGTTCGTGGACTGGCAATGCGTAGTCATGTTGACGGGCAGCCCGCATTACATTTTGCCGGGCCCACTTCGCGTCCTCGCGGCATGGCATGATCATGCCGGAATTCTGCTGGATCATGCCGGTGTCACCCTTGCCGAAATTCTTCTCGGACTGCTCATTGGAACCGCCGTCGGCAGCGCCACCGCGCTCACCATGGTTGTCGCCCGGCAGCTCAGATACTGGTTGCTGCCGGTTCTGGTTGTGAGCCAGGCAATCCCGGTGTTTGCTCTCGCCCCCATCCTCGTGCTTTGGCTTGGCTACGGCATGGCATCCAAGGTTGCCATGGCCGCTTTGATCATTTTCTTTCCAGTGACGTCAGCATTCCACGATGGCTTGCGCCGGATCGAACCCGCCTTGATTGACAGCGCGCGAATGCTCGGGGCGGACGGTTTCGTGCTACTGTGCCGGGTCTGGATCCCGGCCGCCCTGCCCTCATTCGCTTCGGGCTTGCGTGTTGCCAGCACCGTCGCGCCGATCGGAGCCGTGGTCGGTGAATGGGTCGGATCCGGCGCTGGCCTCGGATATCAAATGCTGCAGGCGAACGCCAGAATGCAGATCGACCTGATGTTTGCGGCCCTCCTGACACTGGCGGTAATCGCGATAACCCTCTATTCGGTCATTGACCTGATCCTGCGATGGCTGATGCCCTGGCAGATTGGTGAAGCTGACGAAGGCCTCTGACCGAATACAACCGCCTGTTTCGTCTGGCCTGGATCGTGCAGGCCAGACGACCCGACACACGACCGGGAAAACGAATGAGACGACGCGCCTGTTGTCTGAATTCGTCCCCAAACCGCTCTTGGTGACAACCAGGCACGGAGTGATTTCCCGCCCGGGAGGCCGACATCTTGTCAAAAGATCCAAGAGAGAACATTGAATGAACATGCCATCGTTCCCATCTTCACGGACAACCGTCAGGAGGCCGGTGACGCATGACCGCTCTTTTGACCCAAGCGGCGAGTGCCGAATACTATCTCGGCCAGATGGCATCGTGGCGACGGCAGCAGGACCATTACAATGGCGGCATCGAGGTCAATGGCCGTTGGTGGAATCCGGATTCCCTGTTCGGTCTTGAAGACGACGAACCGATTGACCCCTATCTCTTCAAGCGGCTTCACGACGGGTTCGGGCCGGACGGCGAGACCCGGTTATCGTTGCTGGCCGGGTCCGCGAGGTTTAATCCTGGTATCGATATCATGTTTGCAGTTGAACGAAGTCTCTCGGCGCTATGGGCGATGACGCGAGACGACATTGCACTACGGCGGACCATTGAAGAGTGTCAGGACACCGCGGTGCGTGCGGCGTTGTCCCTGATTGTCCGACGATATTGCGCGCAGACCCGCATCAGAACCGGCAAGGGACAATGGAAATATCGCTTGGGACAAGTCCTCGCAGCAACATTTCGGCACTCGACAAACCGGGAAAACCACCCGCATCTGCATACCCACTGCGTCATCTTCAACGGTGTGCAGGTCGACGACCATGACCGGATGCGGGCACTTGTTCGCCACCATCTCTATATCTGGAGGGAAACGGCCGACGCTATCTATCACAACGCGTTGGCCGCGGAGTTACGCGGACGGCTCGGGATCAGGGTCGAGCGACAAACCGCGCGTGGTCGGCACTGGCGGGTGATCACACCCGGCATCAATCTTGAGCAAATATGGACAGGACAGGACAGGATCGCGGTCCGAACCGCCCAGGCGGAAACCAACTTCGATGTGCGCGGTTTCCGATGGCAGGACGATATCGACTGCCCGCCGTTGTCTTGTCATTTCGCCAAATGGTTCGAGGACGCGTCGCGTCATGGGGATGTCGCACGATGTCTTTCAGCAATCAGGACGCATGACACTTCGCCAACGCCAGATGAGCAAGCGCGCGCAGTCACGAATTGCAACAGTGTACTCGAAGATGTGAGCGCCAGTCGTTCACAATTCCGCCTCCGGAACGTGATCGAACATGTGGCGCATCGGCTTGCTGGCTTGGCCGGACCGGAAACAGCCTTGCGTGAAGCAATTCGGCTGACCAAGAGCAGCGAAGTCATTTCAATCGGAACACCTTCCAGTTCCATCGGGGATGCGCACGAGCAGCATTACATCATGCGTCTGGACATGGCGGCAAGTCGGAAAATTACGGCGCTTGCATCGGCGTTGATTGGACGGACCGGGCATGCAATTGAATCCAGCCACATCACCGCGACCATTACAGGCGTGGTGCGAACCGGTGTGCGGCTGTCACAGGAGCAGAGCCTAGCGGTACGCCAACTCGCTTCATCAAGTGGCGGGCTCGTGATGACGGAAACCGCGCCAGGCACCGAGTACGGCCCTGTTGTCCCGGTCGTTGCGGATATCTATCGAAACGCCGGCTACCGTATCCTTTCGGTCGCCGAAGATTTTGCGACGGCAGCAACATACGCGAGCGATTACAGTTCTGAAGCGACAACGACGGCCTGGATCCTGCGCGCGTCTGTCCGGCAGCCCGACGCTTTCGACCGCCACACGCTGATCATAGTAAATGAAGCCGAAATGCTGAGCCCGCCGCTGCTGACAAAATTATTGCGGTTTGCCGAAGGAAACGACAGCGCCCTCCTGTTCAGCAGTATCCCGGGTTCGGTCTCTGGAGTTGCCGGAACAGCCGCTATCAATCTGGTCCGGCAGGTATTGCAGGGAGTCCGCCAGATTCCGGCTTCGATCGGCCCGCAGACTGAACAACCTGCTCCGACTGCGATGCCGACGGCCTGTCGTGCACATGGGCCCATCAATCAGGTCAATAGTCCCAGTCAGCAGTACAGCAAACTGGTCGAAGACTGGACCCTTTCTGTCCGGTCCGAGCCCGAGATCACTCGACTTGTCCTGACAGCGGACGCGGCATCGGCGCGAACGGTGTCACAGCTCATGCGTCAGACCGTGCTGTCCAAAGGAAACGAAACCGGCTCGCACCGAGTGGAGGTGGTACAAGGATATGGACGCAAACGCCGTACGGCAGAGTTGTCGTTGGCGACGGGCGATCATCTTCGCATCGGCGCGCGCAATCGGACCCATGGCCTGTTTCGCGGAGACATCCTGCGAGTGCAATCCGTGTCTCTTGCAACGAACGGAGAGGGTCCGGAACCACGTGGACACGCGGATCGGGTTCACATCAGCGGCACGACCCGATGCGGACGGGCCGTAACATTTCGCGCCGGCGAAATCCGGGACTGGTACGGCATGGTCCGGATTTCCCATGGCTATGCAGACAGTATTCGGGCCGGCGCCCGGCTGCCATCCGACAAAGTCTTTCTTCTGGTCGATCAGCAATTGAATCCGGCCGCATCGGACTACGTGAAGCGCAGACATTCGGGCTGTATCACGTTCTATATGCCGTCGCCTGGCCAAACAATTCCCGGCCTGTCGTCTCGCTCCATGCAGAATGACCATATCGCAGCGCTGCCGCCCCTTGATCTGTCATTTGGCGGACTTGCGCTGAGGCAACAGATCTCCCGGGAGCTCGCCTTGCGCGATGTTGCAGAAAGACATGATTGGCAAAAAGCGCTGCTTTTGCACGACAACCGCATCGGCCAGATCGAAAAGCAGGCATTCAGCGATGGTAGTTATGTCGAACTCGACAGAGATCCGGTCTACCGCAGGTTCAACCGGCAACGACAAGCGCGAGCCCGGAGCGAACTCATCAATTCGAAGTCAAACCAGCGGGGGCGGCATATGGCATTGTAGCGATTTGCAAATCCTCCTGTACAAAACTGGCACTTTCGGTCTGACGGAGTCTTTTCTGATCCGGTTCGAGTACGAATTGAAAAAGGGGTATGCGGATCTCTATCTTGAACCGGATCGGAACCGATTTCCCAACATGATGCGTTGGTACGTGATCGAGATGAAATACCTGAAACGCGGCGAAGCCGGAAACATGGCCGGCGAGACCTTGCGGCACCGCCAGCCGGAACCGCCGCATATCGATCTGGTGGTAGTGTACCGGGGCCGGGCGATTGCGGGTGGCGAAACGGTCTCGCCAGCGTACTGAACACCGGCCTGCAAAACGGGCGATCGCCGCACAATACATGCTTGGATCATAAAGGGCCGCTACCAAATCTGCGGTCCTGTATCAATCCCGCTTGTCCCGACCACAGCTACTGACAACATTCGTCCCGGACGCTCTGGACCTCATCGCGCGATGAAATGCCGACCGATATATTGCCGGTGAATCTGGTTCGTTCCTTCCCAAATCTGGGTCACCTTCGCATCGCGCATCAACCTTTCGACCCGGTAGTCCTCCACATAGCCATAGCCGCCATGCAATTGAACCGCATCCGTCGCAACTGCTTATGCAGATAGCTCCGGTTCGATCAACATGCTGTAGGTAAGGGGTTGTGCATTGGTGGCGAGACGGAAGAGCGAGCGGAAAGCATCGTGGCGGGTTTTGCGGCGGTTGAAGCGAAAGACGAACTCATCGAGATAGGCTTGCAGATGCTTGCGGCGCAGCCCGTGGTAGACGCCTCGCGCCCATCCTTTGAGGTTGGAGAAGACTTGGTGGATCCACGGCAGGACGAGGTGAGCGGCGGTCTTCCCGACGACATGGACATTGTGGCGATCGGCGGGGACCGCAGCGTCGCCGGACCAGCCGTCGGTTTTCGCGATGGCGTCGGGACCGGCGGCGGTTTCGACGAAGTGTCCGAGGTCGGCGGCGCCGTAGGAGGAGATTTCGGCCAGCCGCAGGCGGCCTGGGATGTTTCCGTCCCCGAGTTCGATGGCGCCGACGATGAGTATCTTGCCGTCGTGGCTGCGTCCTTGCCCTCCGGTGGGAGGATCATCTTTGGTCCGGAATGGAAGGCTGGCCTCGTCGATGTCCACCAGGCCCGACAACGGGTTACGCTCGGGCTCGACCATGCTGGCGCGCAGCTTGTGGGCGAGTAGCCAGGCGCTGCGGTAAGAGCCGATAGCGAGCTGCTTCTGGAGCTGCAGGGCAGAGATGCCGTTGGAGTGGGTCGCCATCAGGTCGGCGGCCCAGAACCAGACGGTGAGCGGCAGCTTGCTGGCGTGCAGGATCGTCCCGGCCGTCACCGAGGTCTGCCGGCGGCAGCCGGTGCACGCGAAGGTGTGTGCTTTTCTGCGCAGCGCCCATCCCTTTTCATGGCTGCACGTGGAACAGACGAAGCCGTCCGGCCAGCGCATTTCGATCAGCCAGGCGGCGCAGGCGTCATCGTCCGGGACCATGTGCTGGAAAGCGAGGAGGCTGTCGGGGACCTGTTTCATGTGGGGGCTCCGTCGGCAGGAATGTATTGGGAACATTCTACCCGTTCCCCCGCCCTAACCTCAACCTCAACATCTGGTGGCAAACTCTCGCAACCGGAGCTATGTGCATAAACGGTCCGTCGCAATCCTCATGGCAAGATCGGACGCCCGCATCTTGAGCATCGACGCATCGACAGCAAAATCGGGAGTACCGCCGTCAACCATCCGGCCCACGTGCCATAACCACTCTTCCGTGAGCGCAAGGTCGGTCGCAAGATCGGCCAACAAAAACTGGATGCCCTGGAACTCGATGATCGCACGATTGGACTGACGCCGGTCGTTGATGTAAGCTGCCGAGTCCTCGAACGCACCGCGCGCGATGCCGAGAGCGTGCGCCGCAACACTGGGACGCGAATGGTTGAGTGAAGCAAGGAGTATGCCCAGACCATCCCCCGCCTCGCCAATCAGGTTGGTTGCCGGCACACGGCAGCCGTCAAATGTGAAACCGGACACCGGCGCCGCCCGGTGCCCCATCTTGCGTTCCCTGGGAAGCGCATCGAAACCCGACGTTCCTTCTCCACGATCACCGCCGATATCGCTTTCCTGTCGTCGTCAATCTCGGACCATTTTCCGAAAACAAGCAGAAAATCCGCGATATCGCCGTTTGATATGAATGTCTTCCCGCCATCGATCACGATGTGATCGCCGTCGGGCCAAAACCGGGTCTTCATGCCCGTCGCATTCGATCCTGCCATCGGCTCGGTAATGCAAAGCACGCCAATAGCGCCATCGGTGATCAACGGAAAAATCCGCGAGTTGAGATCGTCGGAGCCGTAATCGAGAACCGGTTTCATTCCGTGAAACGTCGTCGCCCAGATTATTCCGGTCGACGCGCAGGCCTTGGAAATTTCCCGGACACCGGCAAGATAAGCGGTATAGGACAGGCCGATCCCACCAAGCGCCTCCGGCACGAAGATCGCTTTCATGCCAAGCGCATTCATGTCGGAGAGATTGTCGACAGGACAGGTTCCGGCGCGATCGTGACCAGCGGCCCTGGGCGCGGTCTTCCCGGCAGCAAGGCGGCGGACCTGGTCCAGGACCGCGACCTCGTGTTCCGGTCAGGCAACCGACTCGTCAAGACGATCGAATAGGGAATTATACACCTGACTAGACAATGGCGGATCCGCACGCGAATTGGGCGCAATGGGCCTGCTACCCCGTGCCGGTGGCCGGGAAAACGCGCCGTAGCGGCCATTTTGCAAGCAGAAAAGACGTTGTCGTGAACGGTGGGACCTCTCGTCAAGTTAACTATATAATTCCCATCGAATATCCGCACGGCCGGTGCCTCTATCGACCCTGGAAACGCGGTGCGTGCTTTACCAAAAACGCTGCCATACCCTCGTCAAGTTCCTCCGTCTGGAACACTTGGGTATTGAGACCAGCTTCGATTTTCAGCCCCTCGCTCACCGGCAGATCGGCCGCGCGCTGCACGGCCTCCCGCGCGAACCGGATCGCCGGCAAGCCGAAACACGCGATTTCCGATAGATAAGCCGCCCCCGGCATCCAGAGGATCCTCACCGTCGATACTGATAATCCGGCTGACGAGGCCGATCCGCTCGGCCTCCGCGGCATCAATCGATCGCCCCGTCAGAACCATGCCCAGAGCGCGCCCTTCACCGATCAACCGCGGCAGGTGCTGGGTTCCGCCATAGCCGGGGATTACCCCAAGCTTGATCTCCGGAAGGCCCAACTTCGCCTTCGGCGTCGCGACCCGGAGATTGCAAGCCATCGCCAGTTCCAGACCAACGCCGAGCGCAAAACCGTTGATGACAGCAAGCGTCGGAACCACGAAACCCGACAATCTGTCGAATGTCCGTTGCCCCTGTCCATGTCACGTTTGTGCTCAAGCAGAGACCGTCCTCTCAGTTCGGAAATCTCTGCTCCCGCGCAAAACGCGCGGTTGCCCGCCCCAGTGATCATCAGGCCCGGATCGTCCGGGTTTCCAAATCGTCCAGAACATCCGATAACTCACGCACGAGCTGGAAATTCAGGGCGTTCAGACTTTCGGGACGATTGATCGTGATGACCGCGAAATCATCCTTTTGGTCAAGTATCAGCAGCATCGATCATTCCCTTGCAAGATAACTGCGACGGTCGGACTCGACAAACCGGACGGGAAGCGGCGTCACTTTGCCCGACTCCACCCATGCCACCGGTTCCCGCTTGAGGATCTTCCCGCTCGCCGTCAGCGGAAACGATGTCAGCGGCAGGAAGAATTCCGCATGTCATACTTCGAAAGCCTGAAATCGAACAGGAAGTCGAGCAACATCTGCGGTTCCGGCACACGCTCCGCCGCCGGCAATACCGACAAACAGACCCGTTCACCCAGCCGCTGGTCCAGAACCGCGAAAGCGACCGCTCGGGCAACATCCGGATGTTTCATGACAAGATCCTCGATCCTCGCCGGGTAGATGTTGCAGCCGCCACGAATGATCATGTCCTTCAGGCGGCCGACGACATGGAGATTGCCCCGGTCATCCATCATCCCGAGGTCACCCGACAGGAAGCCTTCCGCTGCATTGAATGAGGTCTCGGTCGCAGCTTGATCGTCGTAGTACCCAAGCATCAGGCATCCGCCCATGCCGCCGATCTGACCGATCGTGCCGGATGGCGCCTCGATATCGGGATTATCCCGGTCATAGATGCGGATCCTGTAAGCCTTGCCACCAATCCCACAGGTTGCGCAGACAGTGTCCGCGTCGTCATGCGGGTGGGTGTACTGGTGGGAGGAATTCTCGCTCATGCCGTAGATGTTCTGCGGCTTGATCCCCTGTGAGCGATACGCCTCGGCGGTCGCCCGCGGTATTGGCGCGCCGGCCATGTAGAACAGCGATACGTTGCCCAGTCTCGGAATACCACGCGCCTTCTGTTCTGCCAGAATGTCCATCGCATGGGTCGGCACGCCCATGACATAGGTGGCCCCGGTCTCGATCATCCAGTCCAGGCGCGATGTACTCTCAGGAGGATCATCGATCACGAACTCCATGCCGGCAACCATCGCCTGACCGACTGCAACCCAGGCGATATGATGGCTGAGCGGCGACAATGACAGCAGGATCGTCCGGAAATCATGACTCCAGTCGGTAACGAGATCCCGGCAGTTTGCCAGCAACGTGTTGTCGGAATGCATGACCCCTTTCGGAACGCCCGTAGTTCCCGATGTAAAAGCGAGATACGTCACCTTGTCCGCATTGTTGAGCGGTTACATGCGGGGAATCACCCCGCAGTCCGGTATGGAACCGCCGGCTCCGCGTTCAGCCGGTAATCCATAGACTTTCCGCAGGCCCTCGTGTCCTGCCAGAGCCGCGCACACGTCCGCAGGCGACACGCCAAGGCCGTAACCGTCTTCGACAAAGATGGCGCTGCTGCGGATCCGGCCGATCAGTCCGAGAACCTCCGGTACGGTGTAATTTCGATGCAATGACGGATTGCACACGTAACCGTTCCGCGAGCAGGCGAGGAACACCACGAGCGCCTCGATGCGATTTGCCATCCACAAGGAGATCCGTTCGCCCTCTCGCAATCCTACCGTTTCAAGATCCCCGGCGACCTGGTCGACCAGGATCTTGAGGTCCGCCCAGTTCAAACGCCTGGAACCATCGCGCACAGCCCAGGACAACGGGCGGGCTGCCGCGTGACCCGCCATCAAGGAATAGAAGGTGTCGTGCGTCCAGATCCCGTCGGCATAATACCGTCACGCCCTCTCGGGATTTGGAGAGTCAGAAGCCGGCTCATCCGTTCGCCCACTCAATGCCCGAACTGCGTCGGGTCGAGATCGCGACGTTCGCGAAACGAAGCGCCGAGTTCCTTCGATTCCTTGCTGTCAAGATACTGGCGCAGCAGCAAGTCATGGGCCACACGCGCAAGACCGCCGACGCCACCATGGCGGGCATTGAACGCGCCCTTGATCGCGGCCAGCGCGACCGCGCCCCGTTTCGCGACTTCCAACGCCATTCGCCGTGTCTCTTCAGCCAACGCGTCATCCGGAACCACCTTGTTGATCAAACCGATGTCCAGTGCTTCGGCAGTCGTGAGACGCAGGTTCATATACCACATTTCTTTCGCCTTCTTCTTGCCGGCCAGATCTTCGAGATACCAGGTGCCATAGCCGGCATCGAACGATCCCATCATCGGACCGACCTGCCGGAAAATCCCACTTTGCTTCGCGATGGTCAGATCGCAGACCACCTGCAGGACATTGCCGCCACCCAAGGCATAACCGTTGACACTGGCAATGACAGGCTTTTGCAAACGGTCGATCGCCTCGTACATCTCCAGGGTTGGCAGAATCCCGGCATAGGTCCGGGTATCCTCCATGCCGTCCTTTCGGCCGCCAATACAGAAGAACCGGTCACCAGCTCCGGTGATGACCAGAACGCGTGTCCGGGTTTCCCGGCGCATGGTTTCAATGCAGTCGCGCACTTCATGACACATGGTCTCGGTAAACATGTTGCCATCGTCAGGCCGGTTCAACGTGATCACGCCGATCGGGCCGTCCTCAATGTACAGGATTGTCTCGAAACTCACCAGCTTGCTCCCTTGATGCGGTCTGCGCAGCTTGCAGCGCTGCCCGTTCCGGGGTCGTGGAGCAAGTCCGCAGGCATTGATCGGCCGGTTCACGAATGTGGTATCATGTGACCGTAGAAGTTTTCCGCAAACCGCAGCGAAAGGTGAGACCATGACACAGGCCCGGCACGATAACCTGCGCATCGACGAGACCCGGCTCTGGGCAACTTTGATGCGCTCGGCCGAAATCGGCCGCGGTGATGCTGGCGGGATCCGGCGCCTCGCCCTTACCGATGACGACCGGACGATGCGAGACGAATTCGTTGCCTGGTGCGAGACCGCAGGGTGCCTAATCAGCATTGACAGGACCGGCACCATCCGTGCCCGCCGCAATGGCAGTGAAAATCTGCCCCCGGTGCAGATCGGAAGTCATCTCGACACCCAGGTCGCGGGCGGACGGTTCGACGGCATCCTCGGTGTCATGGCGGGCCTGGAGATCATTCGTACCCTAGCCGATCACGGCATCGTGACCCGGCGTCCCATTGAAGTCGTCAACTGGACCAATGAGGAAGGCGCGCGGTTCGCCCCGCCAATGGCGGCCGCGCGGGTGTTCGCCGGCGAACACGACGTTGCGTGGCTGCATGACCTCCGGGACGACGATGGCATCAGCATGAGAGATGAACTCGAACGTATCGGCTACCTTGGCACCGATCCGGCCAACAACTGTGACATCGATTCCTATTTTGAACTCCATATCGAACAGGGTCCGCTGCTGGAACAAGCCAACACCCAACTCGGCATTGTCGCCGGCGGTTACACCGCCTACGGCCTCAATGTTCGATTCCACGGCACCAACGCCCATTCCGGACCGACAGCGATGGCGGACCGCAGCAATGCATTGGTTGGCGCGGCAAAATTCATCAACGCGGTCAATGACATCGGATGGAAATACGCGCCGACCGGCAAGTCGACGGCCACCCGCCTGATCGTCTGGCCAAACAAGCCCGGCATCCTGCCGAGCCTCACGGATGTCTCGGTCGACATGCGCCATTCCGACCCGAAGATCACGGACCAGATGCGGATCGCGGCGCATTGCGCGCTGTCCGATGCCGGCGCGGCGGCCATGGTCGGATTCGAAATCGTCTCGGACTGGACCTTCGGTGATGTGACATTCGACCCCGGCCTGACCAGCCTGGTGCGCCGGACCGCAGACGATCTCGGTGTTTCCACCATGGATATCCTGAGCCAGGCTGGCCATGACGCTTATTGCGTGGCGGCCGTTGCCCCGGCCATCCTGCTGTTCAGTCCCTGTGTCCGCGGGATTTCGCATAACGAGAGCGAGGACATCGTTCCCAACGACACATGGCCGTCTGTCAACGTGTTGCTGCATGCCGTCCTGCGACGGGCGGAACGGCCCTGACACGTTCGCCGCCGCCTCTGTAGTCCCTCAAGCCGATATCGCCGCATCGATCCTGCATCCGGGCGCCATGCCGAGCATAGCGGTCCGTCACAGGTAATCCCGCAACATGGCGATAAGCGGATCGTCGGCGGGCAGCATCATTTCCTCCGCCATCCGCATCGGACGGACCCATTTTACAACCTGCCCCTCCTGCGGTGTGACGACACCCCACCAGCGCCGGCAGAGATAGAGCGGCATCAGCAGGTGAAAATCACCATAGTCGTGACTGACAAATGAGAATGGCGCCAGACAGGCGGCCTTCGTATCGATCGCGAGTTCTTCCGCAAGTTCCCGGATCAAGGCCGCCTCGGGCGTTTCACCCGGTCCCACCTTACCACCGGGAAACTCCCAATATCCGGCCATCGGTTTGCCTTCCGGCCGTTGCGCAATCAGAACCCGACCGTCAACGTCAATCAGGGCGACGGCAACGACCAGAACCAGAGGCAACGCGGCGTCCGGACTGTCAGTCACCGGCGCGATCTATCCGAAACACGGCGCACCGGCCCCTCAACTGCGATAATCGGCATTGATGTCGATGTACCCGTGCGTCAAATCGCAGGTCCAGACAGTCGCCCGGCCGCGGCCGACGCCGACATCGGCCTCGATCAGGATCTCTCGCCCGCGCATATGCTCCGACACGGGGGCCTCGTCATAATCGTCGACCCGCGCTCCGTCCCGGGCAATTTCGATCCCACCGAAAGCGACCGACATGCGGTCACGATCCGCCTTTTCCCCCGACTTGCCGACCGCCATGACGATCCGGCCCCAGTTCGCGTCTTCACCGGCCACAGCTGTCTTGACGAGCGGCGAATTGGCGATCACGAGCCCGATCCGCCGCGCCGCCCGTGCCGAAATCGCGCCGGAGACATTGATCTGAATGAGTTTTTGCGCCCCCTCTCCGTCCCGGGCAACCTGGATCGCAAGGTCCTTGAGCACGGAATGCAATGCCGCTTCAAACCGGCGCAACACCGGATCCCGATCGCCCGACGGCGCAGGATGACGACCAGCCTGCCCTGTTGCGAACAGAAGTAATGTGTCACTGGTCGACGTATCACCATCGACCGTTATCGAATTGAAGGTCGTGGCCGTCGTCCGCTTCAACAGTGACTGTAGGACCGCAACGTCCAGCCGGGCATCGGTGAAAACGAACGCCAGCATCGTCGCCATATCCGGCGCGATCATGCCTGACCCCTTGGCTATGCCCGCTATCGTGACCGGCACACCATGAATGTCGGTAACCGCCGTAGCGCCCTTGGCAAAGGTATCGGTCGTCGTGATTGCAGTGGCCGCCTCTTGCCAGTTCCCAGCCGCCATCCGCGCAGGCAACATCCGGATCGCGGCCGTCAGTTTTTCATGTTCAAGCGGCTCGCCGATAACGCCGGTCG
Source organism: Thalassobaculaceae bacterium (assembly GCA_963422445.2). Classification (GTDB taxonomy): domain Bacteria; phylum Pseudomonadota; class Alphaproteobacteria; order Thalassobaculales; family Thalassobaculaceae. Next base: position 2,953,277 of record OY729512.2, on the reverse strand, counting down.
ATGCAACCATCACCTCATGGGTCTGGCAGCCAAGCACTTCAGCTGCTGCGGCCGCGGTCGCCTCGACGGCATGCCGTCCCTTCACGCCCGTGAAGACATTCGCGTTTCCAGCATTAACCACCAGCCCGCATGCAATCCCGGCCGGCAGGCATTCGCGACACCACTGGACAGGCGCTCCCGGCGTGGTGGAACGGGTCAAGATGCCAGCCACCGTCGTTCCCGGCGCGAAACCGATCAACAGCAAGTCCGGCCGTCCCTTGTACTTCAGACCCGATTCGGCAACTGCATGTCGAACGCCGGGCACTACGGGCATATTCGGAAACCCTTCTGGGGCCAACGGTGAAATCTTCAGTTCCATGAAATCAACCTCGCGCCTCCACGGCTCAGTTACGCGCATCTGGCGGTGCCTGAAAAGGACCGCCGTCGTAATTGTAGAGCGTCATCGCCTTGTCTCTGCGCAGATCCTGGAGCAGATCGCTCAGCAACGTCTGGGACACCTCTGTGGCAAGTTGTGAACGGACATCCTCGAAGGACGGCGACTCCGTCTCTCGCCGGTCCTCGACCAGAATCACATGCCAGCCGAACTGCGTCTTGACCGGTTCGGTCGTGAATTCACCAGGAGCAAGGCTGAACGCGGCGTCGGAAAACTCCGGAACCATCTGATTGGCGCCAAACCAGCCCAGGTCGCCGCCCGAGGCGGCAGAGGGGCCGGTCGACCGCTCCGTTGCCAGATCGGCAAAGTCGGAACCGTTAACGAGGTCGTCGATAACCGCGTAAGCATCGTCCTCGGTCTCCAGCAAGATATGGTGGGCCTTGACCTCGTCGCCATCGCCGACGCTCGCATTCCGCGCCGCATAGGCATCCCGCAGCATGTCCTCGGTGATCCCTTCCGAGATTTTCTCCCGCAGATAAACCTCGGCGATGATCTGGCCTTCGATCTCACGCAAGCGTTCCGTCACCCGTTCATCGTCGGCATAACCGGCGGCCCGGCCCGCGGCAGCGATCAGCCTGGCATTCACGGCGCGGCGGAGGAGTTCAGGATAGACCGTCGACAACGGGAGGCTCCGATACTGCTCCGGCAACTGCTGTGCCATCTCGAGTATCTCAACCAGATAAACAGTTTCCGACCCCACAGTCGCAACCACCGTCGTCCTCGGGTCGGCGTTCAGGGCTGCCGCACCGCCGGTCTGAGCCAGCAATGGCGGAGCCGTGGCGAGTCCGAACGCGATAACAACGGCCGCGGCAAGCCCCCGGACTGCCTTAAGGATGGGTATCAGCATTTTTCTACCTTCCGTGATCTGGCGCCTTAGTGCGCCTTCGGACGCCCCCGATGCGGCCGGACGCCAAGCGGTATCAGATCAGCGATACCGGAACAAGCAATGTCGTACGGCCGTAGAAAATCTTGCAATCAGGCCCGGCCGTCGCAGCGGCGTCTGCCCGGCATCCGCATTGACAGGAGCCGGGTGAAATTCTATTTACGCTGGAACACCGTGCCACATGTTGCACCGGGTTTCCCGGCGCCTGTCTGTCACGATAATTCCATTTTTTCCTCGGCCAGGGAGCTCCCATGCTAGGCGTGATCGCGAAGACCCTGTTCGGTTCTGAAAACGAACGGGTTCTCAAGCGTTTGCAGAAACGGGCCGACTCCATCAACGCGTTGGAGCCGCAATTCGAAAAATTCACCGACGAGGAGCTCACGGGCCGTACCCGCTGGTTCAAGGAACGTCTGGCCAGCGGCGAGACCCTCGACAGCCTCATGGAAGAGGCCTTCGCAACCGTCCGTGAAGCGGCAAAACGCACATTGGGGCAACGGCATTTCGACGTCCAGCTCCTCGGCGGCATGGTTCTCCACACCGGCAAGATCTCGGAAATGAAGACCGGCGAAGGCAAGACCCTCGTGGCCACCCTGCCGGTCTATTTGAACGCCTTGCAGGGTGGTGGTGTTCATGTCGTTACAGTCAATGATTACCTGGCGAAGCGCGACGCCGAATGGATGGGTGCCATCTACGGGTTCCTCGGCATGTCGGTCGGCGTGATTGTTCACGGCCTCAACGATGACGAGCGCCGGGCTGCCTATAACTGCGACGTGACTTACGGAACCAATAACGAATTCGGCTTCGACTATCTGCGCGACAACATGAAGTTCACTCTTCCGGACATGTGCCAGCGCGATTTCGTCTATGCAATTGTCGACGAAGTCGATTCGATCCTGATCGATGAAGCGCGAACACCGCTGATCATCTCAGGTCCGGTTGAAGACAGTTCGGAACTGTATCGCCGGATCGATCGTCTGATACCGAGTCTGGTTGCCGGCGATTTTGAAGTGGACGAAAAACAACGCACCGTGACCCTGACCGAGAGCGGCACCGAACATATCGAACGACTTCTTGTTGAAAACCGGGTGATCACCGGCGGTGACATGTATGACATCGAGAACATTTCGGTGGTCCATCACGTCAACCAGGCTCTCAGGGCGCACAAACTGTTCGCGCGCGACGTCGATTACATGATCCGCAACGACATGGTCGTGATCATTGACGAATTCACCGGGCGCGCAATGGAGGGCCGGCGTTACTCCGAAGGGCTGCACCAGGCGCTCGAGGCGAAGGAAAGCGTGACCGTCCAGAACGAAAACCAGACTCTCGCCTCGATCACCTTCCAGAACTATTTCCGGCTTTACCCGAAACTCGCCGGCATGACTGGCACAGCAATGACCGAAGCCGCGGAGTTCGCTGAAATATACAAGCTGGATGTAGTCGAGATTCCGACCAATGTCGCAGTCAACCGGGCCGACCACGATGACGAGGTCTATCGTACCGAGCGCGAAAAATGGGACGCGATCATCAAGCTGATCCAGGATTGCCGCGAGCGCGGCCAACCCGCACTTGTCGGCACGGTTTCGATCGAAAAGTCCGAACATCTATCCGGACTGCTGAAAAAAAGATCTATCCCCCATCAGGTTCTGAATGCCCGGTTCCACGAGCAGGAAGCGAAGATCATTGCCCAAGCCGGCGAACCGGGGGCCGTGACCATTGCGACCAACATGGCCGGCCGGGGTACCGACATTCAGCTCGGCGGCAACCCGGACATGCGGATACAGATGGAACTGGCTGACGGTGGCGAGGCCGGAGAAAAAGCCATCCGCGCCGAGGTCGAAGCGCGCAAGGCCGATGTTATCGTCGCCGGCGGCCTGTATGTCATCGGAACCGAGCGTCATGAAAGCCGCCGGATCGACAACCAGTTACGCGGCCGTTCCGGACGCCAGGGCGATCCCGGATCCTCAAGTTTCTTCCTCTCCCTGGAAGACGATCTCATGCGTATCTTCGGCTCCGAACGCATGGACAGCATGCTGAAGAAACTCGGGCTGGAGGACGGCGAGGCGATCATCCATCCCTGGATCAACAAGGCTCTGGAGAAAGCACAGCAGAAGGTCGAGGCGCGCAACTTCGACATCCGCAAGCAGTTGCTCAAATATGACGATGTCATGAATGACCAGCGCACGGTGATCTACGACCAGCGCAAGGAAATCATGCGAGCCGGAGAGGTTCGTGAGACGGTTTCGGAAATGCGCATGCAGGTTATCGACGACATGGTCGCAAAGACGATTCCCGAAGGAAGCTATTCCGAACAGTGGGATATCGATGCGTTATCGGCCAGCAGCCAGCGCGTACTCGGACTGCAGGCGCCGGTTCACGACTGGGCCCGTGAGGAGGGCATTGCCGATCAGGAAATGCGCCAGCGCCTGCAGGACATGTCGGACCGCCGAATGGCCGAAAAAGCGGCGACATTCGGGGTCAACCTCATGCGCATGGCGGAGAAGAGTCTGCTGCTGCAGATTCTCGATCAGCAATGGAAAGATCATCTGCTGGCTCTCGATCATTTGCGCCAGGGCATCAATCTGAGAGCTTACGCCCAACGCGATCCGCTCAACGAGTACAAACGCGAGGCGTTCAATCTGTTCGAGGGGATGCTCGCCAATCTGCGTGAATCCGTCACCGGGGTGCTGTCGAATGTCGTGGTCGAACCGCAGGCGATACCGGAGGATCTCGAGGCCCGCGCCGCCACAACGCGTCGCCGACAACAGATGCAGGAAGGGCGTGACGTCCCGCTCGCGGATACCGGTCCGAACAACGCCGGGGCTGGCGAGCACGGCGGGCTTGCACCCGCCTCGCCTCGTCCGGCGAGCAATCGTGCGGCAGCCAGGATCGATCCACGGGATCCGGCAACCTGGGGCAAAGTGCGGCGCAACGCGCTCTGCCCCTGCCAGTCGGGGAAGAAATACAAACACTGCCACGGTCAGTTGGTGTAGACCCGACCGCCCCGGCCCCACCCTCTGGTCGTTATTCGGCCGGGCTCCGCGCCGCCTCGATGATCGTGACCATGCCAGCGGCCGGATTGACCAACAACCGGTCACCGGTCCGAATCCGGCGCGTCACATCGCCGTCCTCGAAGCGGTCGCATAGCGTCATTTCGGCAAGCGCCGCTCCCTGGGCCAGGATGGTATTGGCGCGGTTGAACAAGAGTGCCTTTGGCGCGATGCAGCGCGACATCATCTCGTACAGCATCCAGGCCGTGGCAACACCGCCCTTCGCCGTGTTGAACACGAGGATCCGGTCCTTGTAGGACTGTCCCGCCAGTTTGTGTCCCGGTCGCGAAAACACGCCCTTGAGGCGGTCGAGGTCGTAACGCGCCGAAAAATTGTCATCCGCGACCAGTGCCTCGCCCTCCACTGCCGGACCGATCCCGACATGGCATTTCAGGACCGTCATCGGACAATCCTCCCGGCCACGGCGGACTCTACGCAGGCCTCCATGCTCGCGAGCGCCGGCTGATAACCGTAACCGCCAAGAATATTGACGATTTTCGCGGAATTGCTCAGCAGATATGTCCAGCCATTCGCTTCGGCGATTTCGCGAGCATACTGGTTATAAAAGCACGTGCCCTCGAGAACCTTTGCTCCGGTCGTCTCGATGGTCTCGATCAGTCCCAGACGGCGCGCGTCGGCATGGACCTGCGGCGACGTACAGACGATCATCGCGGTCTGGACGGTTTTTCCGCGGCATAGCGCCGCAAGGCGCTGCATTTCCACCAATGACAATTGCGGCGCGGCAAAAACCACCACATCGACCTGGTCGCCGGCCCCGCCGAACAATGAGCGAAACGCCGCGAGATCGGCGTCCGTAACCGGTTCCGCCAGCAATCCGTCGCCACCGACATCGGCGAGCCGCGAGGCTTCGGGCGTAATTCCGACAAAATGGAACAGCGGGACCGAGCCGTAACTCGCCATGGCCGCGCCGAAATGCTTCATGTCGTCGGATGTCGGAACGGTTTCCAGCCCTTCGACCACAGGAACTTCCCAATAGGATCCCACCTGCCGGCCGATAACGGCCCCGAGACTGCCCCAGTCCGTCAGTTCGCGCGGCTGGCTGGTGACGACAAAACGGCGTGTCGCCTGCCGGCTGGCATCAAGGTGAAGCCCGTAACGCGGTGTACGGCCGATCAAACCGGCCGCCAGCGCCGATGGGCCGCCTTCATAGTTCGAACGGGCGCCGCAAGCGCTGTTGGCGTAGATGACCACACCGGTATCGCCATAGGCGACATGTTCTCCGGACACCGGCGGCATGATCGTCTGGTAGTTAACGCAGGTATTGGTCATCAGAATGCCCATGGCTGTACAGGCGGCGGCGATCCGGCGATCGAGATTGGCCATGGCTTCGGTTTGCCCGAGCGGACGGTAGTGATTGAGGTCGACACCCCGCGGGTCGGTGATCGTCGGAATGGTAACCTGCCCGCCCTGCCCGGCAAGCCTTTCCAGAAAACCGACCCCGGCTTCCCCAAGAGACTCGGGATCGGCCATCATATGGGCTTGGCTGACCGGAACAAGATCGGCAGCATCGAACATCCCGCCAACAGTGATCTGGTGTTCAATTGCCCAGCGCCGGGCCGGGCCAAGATCACCGGCCTGCATGGCCTGTTCTTCAGCCGTGAGTTTCACAAGACCTCCATGTCAGAGTCCAATCCACGGCGCGGAACACCCGCCCGACGGGCCCTGCCTGCTATCCCGGCTTAACGATATCTCCCAGGATACTCTGGCTTTTCGAGCGCTGGTCACGCAAGCCCCAGTTGCCGGAGCCGACCTGATGCAGAAAATCATCCACGAACCAGTTAAACAGAGCCGGCTCCTCGATGTTGATCGTATGGCCCGAGCGCGGGAGCACGGCCAGCGCGCTCGACGGGATCGTCCGTTTCATGAAGGTTCCGGGATCGAGGCAGGGCTCGTCCTCATCGCCATTGATGATCAGGGTCGGTACCGTCAGACTTTTCAGCCGGTCGCTGAGATCGTAGAGCGACGGCCGCAGTCGCTGCACACCCATCATGGTGTTGGCAGACCCTTCAGTCGAATGTTCGCGCAACTGGGTTTCAAACTCTTCCCAGCCGCGCGGATCCTTGTTCTGGAACTGCACACGGGTCGGGCCGGACGCATAGGCGACGCCCGCCACCGCCATGCCATCACGTCTGATCTTTCGGGCGGTCGCCGTCGTTTCCTCCCGGAATTGCTCGCGCGCATCCGGCTCGGCGCCGTACCCGCAGCCACCAACAACCAGGGACAGGGCGCGTTCGGGATATTCGAGGCCAAAATGCAACGTTGCGAATCCGCCCATCGACAATCCGACAACATGCGCTTCCGCAACATCAAGCCCGTCCATGACGGCGCGAATATCATCGCAGGCGCGCCGTTGCGAGTAGGCATCGGCATCGCTCGGCACATCTGAAGGCGGATACCCGCGAGCATTGAATGCGATCGCGCGGTACCGGCGCGCGAAATATCGCATTTGCGGCTCCCAGCTGCGAAAGTCACCGGCGAACTCGTGAACGAATATCACCACCTCGCCGCGACCAGCCTCTTCGTAATACAAATTGACACCATCATCCGTCAGAACATGCGCCATGCTTAGCTCCTGCTGAATTCCGTGCGGTTTTTCAGAATAGACCAAGGCCCGGCGGGCGATGCAACAGCGACGCACACCTGCCGGCCAAGCGGTGCGGCAATGGCGTTGCCGGGAAGCCGGTATCGTCACGCGTGACGGTTGCGCGTGGTTGATCGGCTCCGGTTGTGTCACTGGCCCCCGATGGCGGCAATGACGGCCATGGCGGCCGTAATAGCTGTTGCCGCGGCTTGCCTCGTTGACTATGTTATCCTGTCTATCGAACTTTGGGAGATACTTGATGACAGGCTCACTTTTGAAAAAGGGCGTAATCGCCGGGCTGACTGCCTGCGCGCTTGCATTGTCGGCGGCAGCAAGCCCTGTTTCCGCCGAGCTTGACAAGAAGGAATTCAAGGTCGTCGGAACATGGAGCTTCCTTGATCACTGGAAAGAGCGCGAAGGCCCGTTCTGGAATGACCGGCTGCCCAAACTCTCCGGCGGCATGCTCACAGCCAATGCAAAATCCCAGACCGAACTCGGACTTTCCGGCTTCGAAATCATGCGTTTGCTCAAGCTCGGAGTGTTCGATGCCGTCCACGGCGTGACCACTTATGTGGCGCAGGACAGCCCCATGATCGAGGGTGCGGATCTCGCAGGCGTGATCCAGGATCTCAACCTTTATCGGGAGGCGAACGAAGCCTACCGTGCGATTCTCGAGCGGGAATTCGAGGAAAAATACGGCGCGAAACTGCTCATGATCTACGCGTGGCCGAGTCAGCAGCTCTGGTGCAACCTTGGCGACAAGAACATCAAGGAGTTCAGCTTTGATCAGCTTGACGGCAAGAAGATTCGAACCTACAGCACCACACTCGGTGACTTCATCGAAGGCGTTGGCGGCAGCGCCGTCACGATCGCCTTCGCCGAGGTCGTCCCCGCCCTGCAGAAAGGAGTGGCGGATTGCGGCCTGACCGGCACTCTTCCAGCCTACAACGCCAAATGGTGGCAGGTTGTAACACACAATATCCGCATTCGCCTCGGCTACGCGTCGTCATTCCTGGCCATGAACCTCAAGGTCTGGAACAGCCTGAATGCGGACACCCAGGCATTCTTCAAAGAACATCTGCAGACGCTTGAAGAGGAAATGTGGGTCGCCACAGCGGCAAATGACCAGGCCGGCATGGATTGCAATGCCTCCGGTCCCTGCGACCGCGGCGAACCCGGCGGCATGGTCCCGATCGAGCCTTCCGCCGCTGACAAGGCGAAACTGAAGGATGTGGTCGAAAACTTCGTTCTGAAGCGCTGGGCGAAACGGTGCGGCACGCAACAATGTGTCGACGAATGGAATGCAACAATCGGCAAGATCTCGGGCATGAAGGCTTCGCTCTAAAGTCTGCCAAATCAATGATCTGGCGTCGCGATCAATGATCGCGACGCCATTTTTTGGATAAATCCGGAGAGACGGACGATGCTCGCCGAGATACACAGATTCCTGGAACGACTATCGCAATACGCAGTCTGGATAGGGGGAACCGCGCTTTTGTTGTCGGCCGTGATGGTCGCCGTTGATGTCCTCTCGCGAAAGATCTTCAACGTCACGATGAGCGGGTCCGACGAATACTCCGGCTATGTTTTTTCGGCGACGACAACCTGGGCCTATTCCTATTGTCTACTGCACAGGTCAAACGTCCGGATCGACGCGCTCTACAATCTTCTCCCGCGACCGGTTACTGCCATTCTTGACGTGATTGGACTGGGATTGCTATTTTATTTCATGGCGGTAATGACCTATTATGCCTTTGTCTCCTTCCACAATTCCTGGATCTACAACTCAGTGTCGATCACGACGCTCGGGACGCCACAATGGATTCCGCAATTCTTCTGGGTTGCCGGCCTGACACTGTTTTTCATCACCCTGATCTTCGTGGTGATCTACAGCCTGATTGCACTGGCGCAGCGGAACTGGACCCTGGTCGCACGGATCGCCGGCGTACCTTCAATCGCCGAGCTCATGGAAGAAGAAACCCATGGCGTCGATGTCGTGCTCGCGACATCGACCACGCCCGGCAAGGAGTCGTAAGGCATGGCGTTCGCAATCGTTGTCGGTTTGGTCATTCTGGTTCTCGCGGCAGTTCCGGTTGCCGCGGTTCTGGGCATCCTGAGTTTTGTTCTCGACAAGATCTCGATGGGCGGCACGCTGACGCCTGCTCTGGCTGAAATCTACTGGGACAAGAGCAAGGAATTCATTCTGGTCGCGATCCCGATGTTCATTCTGCTCGGCGAAATCATGCTGCGCGCCGGCATTGCGCGGCGCATGTATGCCGCCGTCATCCAGTGGTTGTCATGGCTGCCGGGCGGGCTGATGCATGCCAATATCGGCTCCTGCACGATATTCGCAGCAAGTTCGGGATCGAGCGTCGCGACCGCCGCGACTGTTGGGACCGTGGCCTATCCGGAAATCGAGGCGCGGGGCTATAATGAAAGCTTGTTTCTGGGTTCGCTCGCGGCCGGCGGCACCCTCGGAATTCTGGTTCCGCCGTCGATCAACCTGATCATCTACGGCCTACTGACCGACACGTCGGTACCTGAGCTGTATCTGGCCGGCATCATTCCCGGGGTCATCCTGTCATCGCTGTTCATGATGACCATCGTTTGCGCCTGTATCTTCCGCCCTGCCTGGGGCGGCCGGATGGTCGAGACAAGCTGGGCTGACCGGATCCGCTGCCTGCCGGATCTCCTGCCCCCGATCGTGCTGTTCGCGGCTGTCGTTGGCTCGATCTATGCAGGAGTGGCAACGCCAACCGAAGCCGCATCGATAGGCGTGTGCGTCGCAGTGTTGATCGCAGCGTCTTTCCGGACGCTGAACTTCAGGATGCTGCGCGATTCCTTCGAAGGTACGATGCGCACGACGGCGATGATCATGCTGATCGTGTTCGCGGCGATTTTCCTGAATTTCGTGCTGGGCTTCATGGGCATCACCCAGGCGATGCTCAATTTCATTTCGGAGATGGGGCTGACGCCGGTCCAGACCGTGCTGCTGATCGTGGTTTTCTACCTGTTCCTCGGCATGTTCATGGAAACGCTGTCGATGATGCTGACGACGGTGCCGATCGTCTTTCCGATCGTCATGGCTCTTGGCGTGCCGGAGTTCTCGGATGTCTGGTTCGGCATCCTGATCACGTTACTCATGGAGGCGGCGCTGATTACGCCACCAATCGGGGTCAATCTCTATGTGGTGCAGGGCATCCGGACGCGTGGCGGACATTTCAACGATGTAGCGATCGGCTCTTTGCCGTTTCTGGTTGCGATGCTCGGCATGATCTTGCTGTTGATCGCATTTCCGCATCTCGCGACCTGGCTGCCAACGCTAGTCTACCACTGATGATGTCTGCAAGACAATGACTGGGGTCGATTCCTGCCTGTCGCTGCGACGTCAGACGGGCTGTCGATTCTCCGGAGCAGGACGCAACCCAGGCTGAAGAACGAGAGGAGATCCGTAAGTCCGTTTATTCGACACACGGGCGATTACTTTGATGCCCTACCGACCACATCGTGTAAACAGACTGCTTCCGGCACGTTACGATCGGTGAAACCGGATAATGCGGGCGCCATGCGAACTGGCCCGGCGTCCAAGCCTTCACGCATCATCATTCGAGGCGCGTTCGCCCGTCCATCTCACGCCTGCATGGTTTGGCCTCAATGCCCTGTTGCCGAGTGCTTCGGTGACGGCCGCAGAGTTTGAGGTTGCCACAAACGACTCAGAAGTTTAGGAACTAGCCGGCTTGCAAGGTGATCCCGCGCTGTAAATAGCGAGTCCATGACAAGAGTTTGGCGACATGAATTCTAGATATGATCAATTTCTCTTGAGCCCAAAATCCTCGCAGTCAAACCGCCATAACCACCTGATCAACCGCACCGAAGACTGATCGAGCCTGCCTGTCCCGAACCTCAAGCCGTATCTGATCTCCGAAACGCAGGAACGACGTCTTCGGCACGCCGTCGGCAATCGTCTCGATCATCCGGATTTCTGCGATACAGGAATAGCCATGCTGTCGGTCGGCATTCGAAACCGTTCCGGAACCGATAATCGTACCAGCGCCGAGAGGCCGGGTTTTCGCCGCATGCGCAATCAGCGTCGGAAAATCAAACGTCATGTCCACACCGGCCTCGGTCCAGCCGACCTTCACGCCGTTGACGAAGGAAAGTAGAGGCAGGTGCAATCGGCCGCCATCCCAAACGTCACCCAGAACATCCGGCGTTACCGCGGCCGGCGCGAAAGCGGTTGGTGGTTTACCATGCAAGAATCCGAACCCCTTCGCCAGTTCAGACGGAATCAAACCGCGCAGGCTGACATCGTTGGCCAACATGACCAGTTTGATGTGGCTGGCCGCAGCCGAAACGGACACGCCCATCGGGACATCGTCGACGACGACCGCGATTTCACCCTCGAAGTCGACACCCCAGGCTTCGTCCGCGGCCGGAATCGGATCGCTCGGCCCGAGAAACCCGTCGGACCCGCCCTGATACATCAACGGGTCGGTCCAGAATGTTGCCGGGAGTTCGACCCCGCGCGCCTTGCGCACCAGTTCGACATGATTCACATAGGCCGAGCCATCCAGCCATTGATAGGCTCGCGGTAACGGCGACGCCATCATCGCCGGATCGAATCGCGTCGTGCCGACCAGTCGCCCGGCATCGAGATCGGCCTGCAAGTCAGCGAGCTGCGGCGCGATTGCGTCCCAGGCCTCAAGTGCCCTTTGCAAGGTCGGTACAACAGCGCCGACCGGAGCCACACTGGCGAAATCGTTGCTGATGACAACCAGAGTTCCGTCTCGACCACCAGTCTTCAACGAACCGAGCTTCATTCCGCGGCCCCGGGTCCGACGTTCCACGAGGTGACATAGTTCTCGTTCTCGACGCCATCCGGCAAATCCTCGACTTCGAGCGCGTCGCGGGCATCGACCATGACCGCATATTCATCAGTCGCGTCCTTGGCGGCCCAAAACATGTTCCGAAGCGCCTTCGGATGCGGCCCGTGCGTGAAACCACAGGGGTGGAACGTGACCATGCCACGGTCGATATCGTCGCGGCTGAAAAAATCACCACGATGGTAGAACAAGACCTCGTCATAATCGTCGTTGTTGTGAAAGAACGGGATCTTCAAGGCATCCGGGTCCTGCTCGAACGGCCGCGGACAAAAGGTGCAAACGACAAAACGGTCAGCCAGGAATGTCGTATGGGCCGACGGCGGCAGGTGATAGCGATGGCTGGTCAGCGGCCGAAAGTCCTCGACATTGATTCGGACCGGCATCAGGTCGCCATGCCAGCCAACCGCGTCGAGCGGGTTGTACGGGTATGTGACGGTCGATATACGGCCGCAGCGCCGGATTCTCACGGTCCAGATTTCTTCGGCGCCCTCCGGTGTCTGCTGAGCCAGAAAGGCATCATCCATTACTGGAGCCGTGAGCATGGCAGGGTCAAAAAATGCATGGTGACCGACTAGCCCTTTCTCCGGTAAACGGTAGCTCGCGTTCGTCGCCTCGATCATCAGGACATCGGCCGGACCGTCAAAGACCGTTCGCCACATGGTTCCACGCGGCACCATCACGTAATCGCCGGCTCTGACATCAAGACGCCCGAAATCGCAGTAGAGTTCTCCAGTTCCGTTATGGATGAATAGCAGTTCGTCGCCATCGCCGTTCGGACCAGATGATCCATGCGACCCTTCGCCCGCCACATCCGCATCTTGCAATGGGCATTGTGGAGAAAAGTCACGGCATCGACGGGGGAGTTGCATCCTTCTTCCAGACGCATCAGATCGAATGCGCGCGGACGCAGCGGCCCATCCCAATCGACCCAACCGGTCGGCGGCCGGCGATGGTAGAGCAAGGCGGCGGGGCCGAAGAAACCCTCCTTGCTCATCTCACGCTCGAATGTGCCCTCAGGGAGATTGACATGCGCCTGGCGCGACGCCGTTCCCTCTACCCGAGATACGCCAATATAGGTCTTCATGGTCCCACCCTCCCCGCATCATTCATCTTGTGATGTTGTATCTGCTATTGCCGCGGTTGTGAATTCTGGAACGTATCTTTCCAACGTGATTCCACCGAATTCATCTGTCGGTAGACATGAGCACTAGTCGGAATGCAAGGGGAAATCGATGAAGGACGCGTTCGCATCAGGGCCGGTGAATGCGCTGCCGCCGGTACTTGCTCTGTAATGTCATTTCGGATTCCGCAATGTCAATCTCACCCTTGTCCGCAAAACTGACCACGCGGTTTTCAGGGAACAGGGTCCGATCGGCGGCCGACGCATAGAACCTCAATATTGAACGACCCGCATCCAGAAAACGCATGAAATTCCGAGACTTCGTCTTGTGTGTCCATCAGGATCGCCACCCTAGGCACCCCGATTGAACACCAATCAGAAGGTCGAACCCTGCTACGTTAAAGACTCGCCGAACAACGACCTCCGTCCGGTCGAGGTGCAGATCTACCGGCCCAGCCGGCTCCCATGACACCACCGTCACCCTGAAAAACGGGCTGACGGCCCGGCAGAACCGCTGATGTTTCGACACAATCTGCCGGGTACCGCTGATCATCATCCATACGGCCCTGCCGATCGTGTATGCGACCGATACCATGCTCTCGTGTTGACCCCAGGAGAGCATCTCGTGATCAGCCTGAAGCATCACTGCGCCTGCGCTGCCTTTATTCGACGGCGCGGCCTTCCAGGACGTTCCCCACGAGATGGGAGCCGTGCTACTCGACCATCCCCAGCCAGTTTTCGCCGGTACAGGTATTCGGACACGCCACCGAACCGGCGACTTCGAAACCGTTCTTGAATGTCTTTGACCGACTCGCAGCATCAGGAACGGGCTCGCAGACTATCCAATGCGGATTTCGCTCTCTTCCGCGCAACCGGATCGCGGTGCTTCAGAGATATGTTCTCCAATGCAACCAAAGCTTCAGGGTCTCCGGCTTCCCCCATTTCGATCGCGCGCTGGTCACGCCGATCATACCAGAAATAAGTGAAAGGCTGCACATCGAGGTCGAGACTTCGCCAGTAAAACTTGAACGGGTCATCGTCCGGCCAGCCAGCGTACAGGTCATCCCAGCTTCGCATCTGATGAGATACAGCGAGATACTTTTCGCCGATGGGCTCAGAGAGCGGTTGATATCGGCAGTCCAACGAAACGCGCATGGCCCCGGATGCATTCGGGAGCCCCTTGTGAATCGTCTGGCAGTTATGGATCAACACGTCGCCAACCTGCATGGGGCTCCACCTCCAATCAAGCGTATCAAGATCTGCGTCAATCACCATCTGCCCTGCCCCAGGGCCGGCTTCATGTCACGCACGCCCTCCTTGTGGGATCCCGCAGCAACGGCGAGACCGCCGCGCGCCCGATCGATATCGATGAACGGAATCCACACTGCCCAGTTCCTCCGGCTGCCTTCGAAATGCGCATAGTCCTGATGGGCCAGGGTCACATAGGCATCCTTGAACGGAAAAGCGAGCCGGGTGACGAAATGGGGTGGGCAAAACACATCTTCGCCGAGGAGGTCGCGAAACAGCGTGACCAGGTTTTCGTGATGCTTCAGGGCATGCAGGCTCCGCAAAGATAACTGCTTGTAGAAGACATCCATGAAGGGAGGTTGCGGCTCGACGCAGAATTTCGAAAGATCAGCCTTCGCTGTCGCCAATGGCTCGCCAGCCGGAATCCAGCCGGCTTCGGCCATGGGCCGCGCCAGTTCGACCGCAATGTCCTCGAGCAAGGCGCGCGGCAACAGCTTGCGGATCAGAACATAACCCACTGCCTCCGCTCTGGCCCGGAGCGTAGTTCCGTCGCGCCGAAGGTCGGTCGAATCCGTCAAGGGCTTCATGGCGCATGTCTCCAGCTTGGGACGATCATTCAAAACAAGACCCGATCTTCAGGCCGTGGCCCCAGCAGACCCACTCGTCTACAATCCTGCCGCGGCAGATTTATCGACGACCATATCAGGGTCACGTGCAAAATCGAACGCTATTGTCCATTCAAACAACCCAGAACTTTGATTTAGTATAAGAACTCGCTCCGAACCGGTCTCGATTCGGCAAATGATCAGACGATGGCCGGATTGAACAGTCTCTGGCAACTATTGCTTGAATCTTCGCATCATTCTGTAAACCGTGGCATAATATGAGCTGGCCTTCATAGGCAACGCGAGAAGCTCAGGATTGTGACGACTATGCAAAACAGACAGCAACCCACGCTCGAGTCCTTCATGCAAGGCGTCGAGGCTCGCAATCCGGGCCAAGCCGAATTCCATCAGGCGGTTCGCGAAGTTGCAGCCGATATCATTCCGTGGCTGCTGGAACGGCCGGAATACACGAAAATGCAGATCCTCGAACGGCTGACCGAACCGGACCGGGTAATCTCGTTCCGGGTCTGCTGGGAGGACGATGAAGGCAATATCCGGACGAATAGGGGCTATCGCATTCAGAATAGCAACGCGATCGGCCCTTACAAGGGCGGCATCCGCTTCCATCCGTCGGTAACCGAATCAGTTCTCAAGTTTCTTGCCTTCGAACAAACCTTCAAGAATTCCCTCACCGGATTACCGATGGGCGGCGGCAAGGGTGGCGCGAATTTCAACCCGAAGGGCAAGTCCGACCGGGAGATCATGCGCTTCTGCCAATCTTTCTTGACCGAATTGTATCGCCATGTCGGCGCGGACACCGATATCCCGGCCGGAGATATCGGAGTCGGCCAGCGCGAGATCGGGTTCATGTTCGGCCAATACAAGCGCATCACCAACCAGTTCACCGGCATGATGACCGGCAAGGGTCTGGAATACGGCGGCAGTGAAATGCGGCCCGAAGCCACGGGATTCGGCATCGCCTATTTTCTCGAGGAAATGCTCAAAACCCGCAGTGACGGCATCGAAGGAAAGACAGTCGCGATTTCCGGCGCCGGCAATGTCGCGCTGTTTGCCGCCATGAAAATCAATGATCGCGGCGGCAAGGTTCTGACACTGTCGGATTCCAGCGGGTTCGTCTACGACAAGGACGGGATCAATGCCGAAAAACTGGAGTGGATCCAGAATCTGAAGACCGTTCGGCGCGGACGAATCAGTGAGTACGCCGACAGGTTTGCTTCGGCCGAATACCACCCCGACAAGCGCCCATGGGGTGTTCCGTGCAATCTCGCCATGCCTTGCGCCACGCAAAACGAGATTTCCGTGGGTGACGCCCGCACCCTGCTCGCTAATGGCATCATCGCGGTCTCCGAGGGCGCCAACATGCCGACTGACATCGATGGCATCCAAGCGTTCCTCGATGCTCGCATCCTGTTCAGCCCGGCCAAGGCCGCCAATGCCGGCGGAGTCGCCATGTCAGGTATGGAAATGAGTCAGAATTCGGCGCGACGGCCGATGACGAATGAGGAATTGCGACTGATTCTGCGGGAAATCATGGTCAATATTCACCAGCGTTGCCGCAACGATGGCCTGCAGGATGATGGTTGGTGCAACTATATGGCCGGAGCCAACATCGCGGGATTCAGGAAAGTTGCAGACGCCATGCTCGCTTTTGGCGTTGTTTGACACCGGCCTCCCGGAAACAACGCAAAACGCGGAATTGACACCCGGGAACAGCGCTGCGGAGCTCTCGGCCGGCGGCCGTGCACAGGGCAGCTGGTCGACCATGCGACCCGCGCAACCGCGGTCAAAATTTACGCCTCTCGCGATGCGCTGCAAACAAGGCAAATCGCCGGTCCGGCTTGCCTGACCGCGGCACCGCGTCACAACAATATGGCATCTTGCCTTTGACGATATTTTAATTTAATATTTGGCGAGCTTCTTGCAAAATTGCCGGTCCGACCGGTTTTTTGCCTTCTCGAGGCTGATTTTGTTGTCGAGGGCCTGGGTTTCGGGGCCACCTCGTGGTCTGTTGTGTTTCCACAACAACAAGATACCGAGGAGGTGACCCCGATGACCCTTGGCTCGACCCTATCCGATCTCTGGCGCCGATTTCAAGGGGACCTTTTCCCTGCGTTGGCCGAGGCGGTCGGTCCTCTCCTGGAGACGCACAAGCGTTTCGTGACAGCTCTCGATCTCGTCAAGGTGGAGGGCTTCGTCGATGGGGTGTGGACCGGTCCGGGTCGGCCCCGGGAGGATCGCCAGGCGCTGGCCCATGGCTTCATCGCCAAGGCGGTATGGGATCTGCCGACGACCCGCCACCTGATCGACAGGCTCAAGGTGGACCCGACGTTGCGCCGACTGTGCGGCTGGTCGCGTGTCGCGAAGATCCCGAGTGAAGCGACGTTTTCGCGGGCGTTTGCCGAATTTTCGCAGTCCCGTCTTCCGGAGAGGATGCACGCGGCTCTGGTTGCAGAGACACTGGGCGATGCGCTCATCGGCCACGTGTCGAGGGACTCGACGGCCATCGAGGCCCGGGAGACCCCGGCCCCGACGCCGAAGGCCAGGACGCCGAACCGCAAGCGCGGCCGGCCCCGCAAGGGCGAGGAGAGGACGAAGGAGCCTGGGCGTCTCGAACAGCAAGCGAACGGGATGGATCTCGATGAGATGCTCGACGCGCTACCGAAGGTCTGCGATCACGGGGCAAAGAAGAATGCCAAGGGGGTCATGGAGGCTTGGCGCGGTTACAATCTGCATATCGACACAGCAGACTGCGGGGTGCCGCTGAGTACCGTCCTCACCTCGGCATCCGTCCATGACAGCCAGGTCGCGATCCCGCTGGCGATGATGACCGCCGGGCGTGTGACCAATCTCTACGATCTCATGGACGCGGCCTATGATGCCAGAGAGATCTACCAGATGAGCGAACGGCTTGGCCATGTGCCGATCATCGATGTCAATCCGCGCCGGGACAAGGACCTCAAGGAGGAGCGAGACCGGGAGGCCCGGGCCCGGCGTGCAATAGGCCATGTCGATCCCGAGACCGTGCGGGTCCGGATCCGGTCCGGTGTCGAGAGGACCAACGCTCGCCTCAAGGATGAGTGTGGCGGGCGCCATGTCCGCGTCCGTGGACATTCCAGGGTCGCCTGCCATCTCATGGTCGGCATCCTGGCCCTGGCGGCTGACCAGTTGATACGTCTCGCCGCCCCATAGCGCGGCTCCGACAACGCATGCCGACCCTTCGCGGCCCTCTCGAAGAGAGGGGCCCGGAGAGGCGTGTCCCGAGGTCCACAAAGGTCCCTGTTTGTTCTCATCGTCTCTGATGAGACACCGCGAATCCATGGATTCCGACCTCCAGGTGCAGAGGTGACCGGGATCAACCGACCGATCCGGGCTCACCGGACCCTGGGGACAGGAATTTTGCAAGAGGTTCTGGCTATAACCCTTAATAATCCTGATGCTTGTTAATGTTTGTTTAATTGGAGGATCTCCGTGGAACGTCGCACGACTGGCCAATACAAGGAGACGGTCATCGGCGGCGAGGTTGCCCGAGCCTTTGTGCCGGATGCGCTACCCCCTCGCCCGGCGCTCGACTTGGCGGTTCTGCAGACCTGTCTTGAGAGGGCGTTGTTGGCGCTGGACCGTCTCGACAGTCTGTCCAGGATGCTTCCTGATACCCATATCTTCCTCTACGCCTATGTTCGAAAAGAGGCAGTTCTATCCTCCCAGATCGAGGGTACCCAGTCTTCCTTGTCGGATCTCCTGCTATTCGAACTTGCCGAATCACCGGGCGTGCCATTCAACGACGTTACCGAAGTTTCACATTATGTCGCCGCACTGGACCACGGATTGAAGCGGCTGCATGACGGCTTCCCGCTGTGCAACCGCCTTCTCCGTGAAATGCATGGGATACTCATGTCTGGCGACCGTGGAGGTGACAAACGACCTGGTGAATTCCGGCGCTCGCAAAACTGGATCGGCGGCACGCGGCCCAGAACGGCGCATTTCGTGCCGCCGCCGGCCGTATCCGTGCCTGATTGCATGTCAGATCTGGAACGTTTTTTCAATCAGGAGGAGACGGGTCTTCCATTGCTTCTGCGGGCAGGACTGGCGCACGTTCAGTTCGAAACCATCCATCCCTTTCTCGATGGCAATGGCCGGATCGGACGCCTGTTGATCACCCTGATACTGCACCATGGCGATGTCCTGCAGCAGCCGTTGCTGTATCTCAGCCTTTATTTCAAACAACATCGCGAGACGTATTATGCACTCCTCGACAATGTACGGCGGAGCGGCAATTGGGAACAATGGCTCGACTTTTTTCTCGATGGCGTTACCAGGATCGCAGAGGGCGCCGTCACGACCGCGAAACAACTGTTGTCATTGTTCCAGGAAGACCAGGAGAGAATACGGCACACCGGTCGTGGCTGGGCATCCGCCCTGCACGTCCACCTGATCCTGCAAGAGCGCCCGATCGCGTCGCTGCAGCAAATTTCCGATCGCGCGAATCTCTCGTTCCCGGCCACATCTGCCGGGATGAAAGTCCTGGAAAATCTCGGTATCGCCACGGAAGTCACAGGCAACAGGCGAAATCGCAGGTATAGCTATAGCCGGTATCTTGAAATTCTCGCTGAAGGGACGGAACCGCTCTGAACGACCCATTCTGCGATAACGGTCCTGCAGCGATCAAGGCCGCCCCACCGGACCAGTGCAAGACATTGAACGTTGCGGCCAGCACACAGTCACAGACCGTGCATCGTTCCGCAACGGATAGTGATGATCCGATTGCAGATCTACGGACGCCTTGGCCGGATGCCGTGGTCACGACCGTTCGGCACACAGATATCCAAACCGCAATCGGTTCCAGCACCGAACACGCTATGGTCTCGGACATGCGCAAATTCAACAATGGAGGTCGGGTCATCGCCGCGGATCATTACTGCATTCCGCCGCTCGACCGGATCAAGCTCCCTGAGACATCCTGACGCTGATCGAGGACAAGCGGTATCTGGTGATGAATGCGCCGCGACCCTATCAATAGGGCGGTCGCCGGAAATTACCGCTGCGTTTATTTCAATATCGAGGCCGCTCAGGTCGCGCGAAAAAACGTCGACGCAGCGTTCAAGCCATTCTGGCCGGTCGGCCGACGGAGCGTATCTGCTTGGTGACAGCTTCTTGGAAGAGCATTGACATGACATCCCGGACACAGGGGAGGCCTCTTCATGCTTTCACGAGAACGTTGTCCACCTGATGCATGTCCGATCCCCAACATCTCGCGCTGATGATCGACAAGATCGATACCTTGATCGGCAACAGTCTGATTTCGCTGCCGCGGTAACTCCGCGCCGGCTACGTTCAGCGTCCGCAAGCCTTTCCGGAGACGATTGTGTTGTGTGGCGTACGCGATGTGCGGGATTACCGCATTCGGTCGGGTTCCACGAACGAGGTCGTTACCAGGGGCAGCGCATTCAACATCCAGGCCGCATCGCTGCATCTCGGGGACTTCAATCGAGCCGAAGTGGAAAACTTACTGCGTCAGCACACGGCGGACACCGGTCAGGCTTTTGCCGAAGAGGCTGTATCCGTACTGTGGACATGGTCCTGTGGTCAATCCTAGTGGATTGATCGTTACAGGTAAATCCGTTATTGTGTTCTTCTGATTTGTCGATCACGGAGGTCTGCAAGATGCGCCCTGGTGTTTCATTCACGCTCACTTCGGGCGACCGGCGTCGCCTTGAAACGGTTGTCCCGGACCCGAAGAGCCCGCAGACGCACGTCTGGCGGGCGCGCATCGTTCTTCTGAGCGACGACGGGCTCGGCAGGATGGCCATCATGAGAGAGACCGGCAAGGCGAAGAACAGTGTCTGGCGCTGGCAGGACCGCTTCTATGGAAGACGGTGTGGACGGACTTCTGCGGGACAAGACGCGTCCGCCGGGCAAGACGCCTCTGGCTCCTGAGCCAGAGGCGAAGATCGTCGGGTTGACCCACACCCCGCCGCCTCACGCGGCGACCCACTGGACGCTGCGGGCGATGGCGAAGGCTGTGGGGGTGCCGCTTCGGCGGTCTGGCAGGCGCATGGCCTGATGCCGCACCGCTGGCGGCTGTTCACGCTTTCGAACGATCCTGCCTGCCTCGAGAAGCTGCCCGACATCGCCGGCCTCTCCGTTGCGCCGCCGTCTCACGCGGTCGTGCTGTCGATCGATGACAGGTCGCACAGTCAGGCCCGCGACCGTACACAGCCCGGCCTGCCGCTGAAGAAAGGCCGCGGCGCCACCATGACACATGATTACAAGCGCAACGGCACGACGACGCTGTTTGCCGCCCTGACCGTGCTCGACGGCACGGTCATCGCCCAGCACGCCAGTCGGCATCGCCACCAGGAGTTCCCGAGATTCCTCAACCGCATCGCGCGCACGATACCCGCTGGCGTCCCGGTCCATGCCATCCTCGACACCGACGCCACTCACAAGCACAAGGAAGTCCAGGTCTGGCTCGCACGCCATCCGCGCTCGACCTTCCACGTCACCCCCACCTCGAGCGCGTGGCTGAACGCGCTCGAAGACGTCTTCGCCAAGCGGACACGACGCCGTCTCAAATACGGCGTCTTCCGCTCCGTACGCGAACTCCAGGACGCCATCCGCCGCTTCATCGACGAACACAACACCACCGAAGCCAAGCCCTTCGTCTGGACCGCCGATCCCGATACCAGCATCGCCGCAAGAAAAAGAGGGGCCTAAATATTGAAACCGCTTATGCACATGGTTCCGGTTCTATCAACATGCTGTAGGTAAGGGTTGTGCATTGGTGGCGAGGCGGAAGAGCGAGCGGAAAGCATCGTGGCGGGTTTTGCGGCGGTTGAAGCGAAAGACGACCTCATCGAGATCGGCTTGCAGATGCTTGCGGCGCAGCCCGTGGTAGACGCCTCGCGCCCATCCTTTGAGGTTGGAGAAGACTTGGTGGATCCACGGCAGGACGAGGTGAGCGGCGGTCTTCCCGACGACATGGACATTGTGGCGATCGGCGGGGACCGCAGCGTCGCCGGACCAGCCGTCGGTTTTCGCGATGGCGTCGGGACCGGCGGCGGTTTCGACGAAGTGTCCGAGGTCGGCGGCGGCGTAGGAGGAGATGTCGGCCAGCCGCAGGCGGCCCGGGATGTTTCCGTCCCCGAGTTCGATGGCGCCGACGATGAGCCTCTTGCCGTCGTGGCTGCGTCCTTGCCCTCCGGTGGGAGGATCGTCTTTGGTCCGGAATGGACGGCTGGCCTCGTCGATGTCCACCAGGCCCGACAACGGGTTACGCTCGGGCTCGACCATGCTGGCGCGCAGCTTGTGGGCGAGCAGCCAGGCGCTGCGATAAGAGCCGATAGCGAGCTGTTTCTGGAGCTGCAGGGCAGAGATGCCGTTGGAGTGGGTCGCCATCAGGTCGGCGGCCCAGAACCAGACGGTGAGCGGCAGCTTGCTGGCGTGCAGGATCGTCCCGGCCGTCACCGAGGTCTGCCGGCGGCAGCCGGTGCACGCGAAGGTGTGTGCTTTTCTGCGCAGCGCCCATCCCTTTTCATGGCTGCACGTGGGACAGACAAAGCCGTCCGGCCAGCGCATTTCGATCAGCCAGGGCGGCGCAGGCGTCATCGTCCGGGACCATGTGCTGGACGGCGAGGAGGCTGTCGGGGACCTGTTTCATGTGGGGGCTCCGTCGGCAGGAACGTATCGGGAGCATTCCACCCGCTCCCCCGCCCTAACCTCAACATCTGGTGGCAAACTCTCGCGACCGGAACCATGTGCATAAGCGGTATGTTGAAATTAATCTACTAGTGGATAGATCGTTACAAATATATCCGTTATTATGTTCTTCTGATTTGTCGATCACGGAGGCCTGCAAGATGCGCCCTGGTGTTTCATTCACGCTCACTTCGGACGACCGGCATCGCCTTGAAACGGTCGTCCCGGACCCGAAGAGCTCACAGAAGCACGTCTGGCGGGCGCGCATCGTTCTTCTGAGCGACGATGGGCTCGGCAGGATGGCCATCATGAGAGAGGCCGGCAAGGCGAAGAACAGTGTCTGGCGCTGGCAGGATCGCTTCTATGGAAGACGGTGTGGACGGGCTTTTGCGGGACAAGACGCGTCCGCCGGGCAAGACGCCTCTGGCTCCTGAGCCGGTGGCGAAGATCGTAGAGTTGACCCACACCCCGCCGCCTCACGCGGCGACCCACTGGACGCTGCGGACGATGGCGAAGGCTGTGGGCGGTACCGCTTCGAGGGTCTGGGCGGTCTGGCATGCGCATGGCCTGATGCCGCACCGCTGGCGGCCGTTCAAACTTTCGAACGATCCCGCCTGTCTCGAGACGCTGACCGACATCGTCGGCCTCTCCGTTGCACCGCCGGCTCACGCGGTCGTGCTGTCGATCGATGAAAAGTCGCAAATTCAGTCACTTGACCGCACACAGCCCGGCCTGCCGCTGAAGAAAGGCCGCGGCGCCACCATGACACATGACTACAAGCGCAACGGCACGACGACGCTGTTTGCCGCCCTGACCGTGCTCGCCGGCACGGTCATCGGCCAGCACGCCAGTCGGCATCGCCACCGGGAGTTCCTGAGATTCCTCAACCGCATCGAGCGCACGATACCTGCCGGCGTCCCGGTCCATGCCATCCTCGACAACGACGCTACTCACAAGCACAAGGAAGTCCAGGTCTGGCTCGCACGCCATCCGCGCTGGACCTTCCACTTTACCCCCACATCGAGCTCGTGGCTGAATGCGGTCGAAGGCGTCTTTGCCAAGCTGACACGACGCCGTCTCAAATACGGCGTCTGCCGTTCCGGACGCGAACTCCAGGACGCCATCCGCCGCGTCATCGACGAACACAACACCACCGAAGCCAGGCCCTTCGTCTGGACCGCCGATCCCGATACCATCATTGCCGCAGGAAAAAGAAGGGTCTAAACGTTGGAATCAATCCACTAGAGAGCCGGATAACGAACCCCGGCGACGATGCCAAATGAGTACGGTCGGGCGCGAAATTGAACCACACGACCTCGGTCCGCACCAGGCCCTAGTGTCCTGATTCCAAAGTTCGTACCGTTATGATGTTGCGGCTGCAGCGGTTTCGAGGGTCCTGAGGCAGAAGCGCTTGATGGACGCCAGGATTTCATCGGCTGTCTTGTGCCAGCGGAAGGGCTTGGGGTCCTCGTTGACGGTGTCGATGTACCCGGTGATCGCCTGCTCCAGCTCGACGGTCGATCGGTGAACCCCGCGCCGGATCTGCTTCTCTGTCAGATCGGCGAAGAAGCGCTCGACTTGGTTGAGCCACGAGGCAGAGGTCGGGGTGAAGTGAACATGCCAGCGCGGTCGCCGGGCGAACCCGTCGCGGATCGTCTTCGTCTTGTGGGTCGAGTAGTTGTCCATGACGATGTGGATCTCGAGGTCGGGCGGCACGTTGGCCTCGACGTGATCCAGGAACTTGCGGAACTCCACGCTGCGGTGGCGCCGATAGCACTGTCCGATGACCTTGCCTGTGGCGACGTCAAGGGCTGCGAAGAGCGAGGTCGTGCCGTTGCGCTTGTAATCGTGAGTGCGCCGCTCGACCTGCCCCGGGCGCAGCGGCAGCAGCGGCTGGGTGCGATCGAGGGCCTGAACCTGCGATTTCTCGTCCACGCAGAGGACCATGGCATGCTGCGGCGGGTCCACGTAGAGCCCCACGATGTCGCGCGTCTTGTCCACGAAGTAGGGGTCTGCCGAGAGCTTGAAGGTCTCGCTCCTGTGCGGCTGAAGGGAAAAGGCTCGCCAGATGCGATTGACCGTCGACGGCGCATACCCCGTCGCCTGCGCCATCGAGCGCGTGCTCCATTGGGTCGCGTCACGAGGCTTCTCCTCAAGCGTCTTGCGCACCACCTCGGCCACGGCGTCGTCATCGATGCGCCGGGGACGGCCGGAGCGCGGCTCGTCGTCAAGCCCGTCAAGACGATGCTCTGCGAAGCGATTGCGCCACTTCCTGGCGGTCTGGCTGGTCACGCCCAGCACGCTCCCAATCTGCACATTGGTAAGCCCTTCGGCCGCCAGCAGCACGATGTGCGCCCGATCGGACAGGCCTCGCCAGACTTTGCGCCCGCGCGACAGCCGCTCAAGCTCGTTGCGCTCGTCCGCGCTCAGCTTGATCTCCACCGAAAGTCGCATCACCATGCCCCCCGAATCGACACCACCCCCTTAACAATACGAACTTTGCGTACAGGACACTAGGTGATCACCTGCATCTCCAGCCAGCCAGCGTCGCGTCATACAGCGCCGAGGGATGACCCGAGACTATCACCTGATAGGGTACCGCTTGAGCAGATCCGGAAACACGACAGGGTCGGCATCTGTGGAGTCGAAGCAATAGCGCCGGGCCGACCGCCGAGTCACCTGCAGATACGGCGGACCGCTGTAGATCGGATCCCGGCCGGAGAACGGAAACGACAGCAGAAAGGCATGCGCACAGCCATGCACCAGTTTGACCGGATGATCACAGACAAAGGCATCGAGTGCTTGAATGTCGCGATCGATGTCGACCGAGCGCAGGGCCGGCGGCTTGCGCATCATCAACGCACCGCCGTCCGGATGACCTCAATGTCGACATTGTGCGGCGACGTCAGCACAAAGCGTCTGACACAAACTCACCGTCGACTCTAAAGACCCCATCCGCCACTCCCGTCACGCGGGAACGCCACCCATAGACCGACGATTCTATACGTCAAGATAAAAGAAGGCTCAATTCGTGACTCGTAGGCGCGGTCCAGCCATCGCCGCCTACGAGGCAGGCTCTGGGCGATGGCTGATCGCCGAGTTCGATGAGATAGAACCACCTCAGATAGCTGTCGAGGTCCTTGGTAGGATGCCGCGGAAGCCGCGCAAGACGCCCTTGATCTGGCTGTGGCGGATATTGACCGTCTGGATGTGCCGCGCGCGCCGGACCCGCTCGCTGGCAGAAGCGTTGATGCTCTCGTGTGGGATGTCGAGCGCCGCCGCAACGGGCGGATAGCAGCGGTTGGCATCGGAGACGAGCAGCGCATCCGGTGCGACGACCGGCTCCAGCCCCTCCTTCACGCTGTCTGGGTTGAGGGCGGGCAGGGCATGGCTGAGGGTCTCGCCCGCACGGTCGGCGGCGACCAGGATCGGCCCCTGCTCGCGCGAGGCCCGGTTTGCGGGCCATCCCGCCGCGCCGGCGCGGCTTGCAGTCCAGCTTCCGCTCCCCCTTGCAGCTCTCGAGAACGACGGTCTCGTCAGCCTCGACGATCCCGGCAAGCCGGTCCAGCGCCTGGCGCACCGCCGCCAGAAAGCGGTGGCGCCAGCGATGCGCCGTGCCCGGCGCTATCCCGCAGCGATCTGCAGCCTCTTTGATCGTCTCGCCTTCGGCAAGCGAGGCGCCAAAGGCCAGCCAGCGCTCCTTGTGGTACAGGCCCGACAGCGCTGTGCCGGTCAGCGCACCGAACCTCTTCCCACAGGCCTTGCACCGGACACGGCGAAGACCGCGCGCCGTGCCCCGCGACACCGCCCCGCCGGCGCCGCAATGCCGACAGCGCCACTCGTCATCCACGCCCAGCTCGATCGCAGCCAGCGAGGCCGCGCCCTCCGGCGGGTGCGACAGCACCACCGCCACCGCCTTGCGCGGCGCCGCCTCAACTCATCGACACGCGAGAACCAATCCCGAAATCCCTCGTGATCCATCTGTCTGACCGCCAAGGCGAAGCGGGCGAGATCCTATCACGATGCCGACGATTCACGAATTTAGCCTAAAAGAAACAGGGACTCAACGACACCACACCAGCACCCACAATCGTCTCGTCACCGTCAGCGACATGATACCCTGGGCAGTTATAATCAACGGATGAAAAAATCTTCCGACGCGAGGCTTCAACCCCGAATGAACGGTTACGGTATGGGGCCATGTGACAGCGGCACAATGCGGCCATCTGCCGAAATTTCGGACAAACTTCGCCTCTCTGGTCGGTCTCGCAGCGAATCGCACCGGTTTCGGCAACATTCCGGCAATTGATCCAGCCCCGAAAAAGGAATCGCTCTGACAGGGAAACCGAAACAGTAATCATCGAATCCTTCAACGCCCGCGAAAAACCGGCCTCCGCTTTTCCATGAACGCCGAAATGCCTTCTGCATGGTCCTCGGTGAGCATACTGTCGGCCATGCGTTCGGCTTCCATCTGCAACTGCGATTCCATTGAGAGATGGTTCACCTGGTTGAACAGCCGCTTTGCGTTGGCGTAAGCTATCGTCGGGCCATTGGCAAGACGGGTGGCCAGCTTGCCGGTTTCTTCCTGCAGAACGGCGCTCGGCACCACCCAATTGATCAACCCGAGATCACGCGCCCGGATGGCGTCGAAACGGTCGCCGAGCAACGCGAGTTCCATCTGGTGCTTCATGCCGAGCGTACGGCCGACAAAATATGACGATCCGCCGTCCGGACTGGCCCCGATGTGGCAGTAAGCAAGCGTGAAGAACGAATCGTCAGCCGCAATCGCAAGATCGCATGACGCGACAAGCCCAACACCGAAGCCGGCAACGGCACCGCGAATGCTGGCAACAACCGGCTTGCCCATGCGCCGGATCGCAAAGAGTGGCAGATGCAGCATGTGGATGCCTTCGAGGATCGCCTGTCGGCGTTCCGAGTCGTCCATATCCAGCCGATCGACCATGGCCCGGATATCACCGCCAGCCTGAAAATGTTGCCCGGCCCCCTGGATGACCACACAACGCGCGGCCTCATTGAATTCGAGCGCGCCCATCACCTCTCGAAAGGCCACCCTGAGTTCCCCCGTCAAGGCATTGCGGATCTCGGGCTGATTGAACGTAACGGTTGCGACGCCCTTGGAGATATCAAGCAAAATCGGATCGGAAGACATGGGACGTGATCCCTCATGGACTGATCATGTTCGAGCCTGCCGCATTCACCGGCGGCCACAAAGAAACCGGTCCGAAAGCGGCAGCTTGCGTTTCAGGGAACGGACCGGATAACGGCGACACCTGTCATCGTCGTTATCCGGACTCTGGAATCAGGCTGCGGCCTGGAAATCGATCACCGACCGGATCACCTTGCCATCCTTCATCGCCTGGAATCCCTCGTTGATCTCTTCAAGCTTAATCTTGTTCGAGACCCAATGGCCAAGCTTCAAGCGATCCTGCATGTAGAGTTCAATCAGCCGCGGCATATCGACTCGGAAACGGTTCGACCCCATCGAAGATCCCTGGATTTTGCGTTCGCGAAGAAAATCGAAGCCATGCAGTTCGATTTTTTCTCCAAACGGCACCATACCGACAATAGTCGCGGTGCCGCCCATCGCCAGCATCTCAAAGCATTGTTCGGCGGTCTTCTTGAGACCGAGACACTCGATAGCGTGATGAACCCCGCCGCCGGTCATGTCCTTGATTCGTTCGACCGGATCCCCGTCATTCGGATTGATCACGTCGGTCGCACCAAGCTCCGTCGCCAGCTGCAGTTTCACGGGATTGGTGTCGACAGCGATAACTCGGCCCGCGCCGGCAATATAGGCGCCGTTGACAGCAGCCATGCCAACCCCGCCGCAGCCGACCACGGCCACCGTTTCCCCCATCTTTACGGCCGCCGTGTTCACGGCCGCTCCGAAGCCGGTGATGACACCACAACCGATCAAGGCCGCGCGGTCCAACGGCATGTCGTTGCGGATCTTCACGATCGCATTTTCATGCACCAGCATCTGTTCGGCGAATGACGACAAGTTGAAGCCGGTGTGCAGTTGCTCCGGCTTGCCCCACTCGAGACGCTGCGCCTTGCCGGGCGGCATCTTGACGTCGGTGTTGGTGCAGATCATTGGCCGGCCGGTGGTGCAATTTTCACACGTGCCGCAGAACACCGACAGACAGGTAATGACATGATCGCCGGGTTTGACGTAAGTCACCTCGGAGCCGACCTGCTCGACAATGCAAGCGGACTCATGGCCCAGAACCACCGGCAGAGGGTGCGGATAGAGCCCTTCAATGAAATGCAGGTCCGAATGACAAAGACCCGCGACGGCTGTACGGAGCAGCACTTCACGCGATTGCGGTTTGCGCACCGTGACATCCTCGATCACGAGCGGCGTATTCGGTTCGTAGAGAACGGCGGCTTTCATTGAATTCAGGCTCCCCGACTGTCCGGTTGATGTGCGGGTGACTGTTTCAGAGGTTCCCCCGCTTGTAAACACACGATCGGTGTCCCGCCGCGCTCGGTGACCGATGGGCGTGGCAACCATGGTCATGCGGAATCCACGCCGGCGTCCATCAGCAGCGCCCCTGCCTGGATCGATAGCGGCAGGCCTTTCATTCGGTCGACGCGTCCCCGAGGATGATTTCCGTCTGATCATCCGGCACATAGAAATATGAGCCGGGCCGGAAATCATAACCGAGATCGCCAAGCAGGCGCCGTTGCCGTAGTGTCCCACGTTGCGAGACCGCCGGCACCGACCCGAAATCATACTGTCGCATGAACATCTGACAGTAGTTGTACAGGAGGGTCTTGCGTGCCCGTCCGGAATGATTCGGTGCCGGACCGTGCCAGAGCGCATGCGAAAAAATCACGCAGTCACCAGCCTTTCCCGTCAACTGGACCGCTCCCGGCGTATGCGGATTGACCGGTGGATCTCGATCGAATTCGAACGGGCGCATATGCTTTCAATAGGACACAGTTAACAAGGTAATGCCGGTTCTGCATGTTCTGGGCATGCAGATTGGGCTTCGGCATTTCAGCGCCGGTACGATTGAGTGGCTGAAGGGGGCGTCCGGCGAGACGGGCCGGACGCGCCATTCGCTGGCGCGCGAGTTGTGCGAGCGCGAGAACTGGCGCAACCCTCGGGGCGTTCCGTGTCTTGCCCAAGCGAGCAAGGCTCTGTCGCGGCTGTCGGACAAGGTGGGCATTTGGTTGCCCGAGGCGCGGGCGATGCCGTGCCGGACGCCGGGAACGGTGGGCGGCGAGGTCGAGCGGGGCTATCCGGACCTGGAACTGAGGTGCGGGCTGTCGGAGCTTGGGGAGGTCACGCTGGTCCCGGTCGGCGATGCGGCGGACAAGCGCTCGTGGCGGGAGATGATGGAGAGCCATCATCCGCAGGGGTGGTCGCGAAGGCCGGGTGCGGTGCTGAACTGGTGGATCGTTTCGTCGGTTCACGGCCGCCTTGGCGGCATCGGCTTCTGCGCCGCGAGCTGGCATCAGGCGGCCCGCGACGCCTTCATCGGCTGGTCGGCTGCGGCGCGGGTCGCCAACCTGACGCAGCTGGTCAACCAGCATCGCTTTCTCCTGCTGCCCGGCGTCCGGGTCGACAATCTGGCGTCGCATGTGCTGGCGCTGTCGACGGCGCGCCTGGCCGGCGACTGGCAGGCGGCGCATGGGGCCGTGCCGTTGGCCGCCTACACTTATGTGGGTCCCGAGCGGCGCGGCACCTGCTACCGCGCGGCGGGCTGGAAGTGTTGCGCCGAGCGGACCTCGGGGTCTCCGCCGGGGCGCCGCGCGGCGGCGCCGAAATCGGTGTGGATCAAGCCCTTGGCCGAGGGCTGGCGGGACGCCTTGTGCCGGGAGCCGGCGCCCATCCTCGGCACGACGCCCGAGCCCTGCCGGGTCAAAGGCGCGGACTGGGCCGACTTCGAGTACGGCCGCAGCTCGCATCCCGACGGCCGCCTGCGCAAGCGGCTGTTGGCGATGGGCCGGGCATGGGAGAATGCCCCCGGTGCGTCCCTGCCCGTGATCTTCCCCGCAGAGGCGGAGCAGAAGGCCGCCTACCGGCTGCTGTCCAACGACAGGATCAAGATGGACGACATTCTTCAACCCCACCGCGAGGCGACGGTCGAGCGCTGCCGGCTGGAGCCGGTGGTCCTCGCCATCCAGGACACCACGACGCTGAACTACAACGGCCACCGCAAGACCACGGGCCTGGTGGACCTCGGCGGCGGCGGCTCGGGAACAAGGGGGATCCTCGCCCATGTCGGGCTTGCGATCAGCGAAACCCGGCGTCCGCTCGGGGTGTTCGAACTCAACGCCACCCAGCGCGACGGCGCGGACGCGGCCGGCGAGGCCGAGCCGGAGAGCGTGCGCTGGCTGCGCCGGCTCGAGAGCGCCGGGCAGCTCGCGATGGCCTGTCCCGACACCCGCGTGGTCACGGTCTGCGACCGTGAGGGCGACATATGGGAGATGTTCTG
Source organism: Thalassobaculaceae bacterium (assembly GCA_963422445.2). GTDB lineage: Bacteria > Pseudomonadota > Alphaproteobacteria > Thalassobaculales > Thalassobaculaceae. The sequence goes on along the minus strand of OY729512.2, from coordinate 2,922,269 downwards.
CAAGGCGCGCGAGAGCGGCGACGGGCTGTTGATCCGCTCCGACCGCGGCCGGCAGCGCCGGGCTGTCGTCGACGGCAAGACACCGGACTTGTGGGACGTCGTGGCGGCGCAGCCGGTGCTGGGGACGAAAACCATCGAACGCCTCCCCTGCGGCGGTCCCCGCAGACGCCGCAGGCGCAAGGCCCGCCTCGACCTGCGCGCCGCCGAGGAACAGGGCCAACCAGGCGCCGCTGCCCATGCTCGCCGTCTCGGTCCAGGAACCCGACCCGCCGAAGCGCTGCAAGCCGCTCCACTGGCTCTTGCTCACCACCGAGGGCGAGGCCGACATCGACAACGCCCGGCGCATCGTTGCCTGGTACGAGGCGCGCTGGACCGTCGAGGAATACTTCAGGATCCTCAAGGTCGGCACCCGCGTCGAGGATCGCAGGCTCGACGACGCCGACGACCTGCGAAAGTGTCTCGCCTTCGACGGCGTCACCGCATGGCGCGTCATGGACCTCGAACGCCTCGCCCGCGACAAGCCTCACATGCCCGCGCGCGAGCGCTTCACCGAGCACGAAATCAACGTCCTCTAAGTCTGGCTCAGATACCATCGCATCATCCGCGCCCCGCCCGGCAAGCCTCCCGACATCCGCACCGTCGTGGTCGACCTCGCACGCGTCGCAGGCTTCCATCCCAGCAAGCAACAGCCCCTCCCCGGAACCGAGAAAATCTGGCAGGCATGGCAGCGATACAAAGCCGGAATCGACTTCATCAACGCATGGAACAACATCCAATGAACGGAACCTTCTCAGCAGTGGGAGATTGATAGGGCGCATATGACTGCCCGGAAACACGGTGAAATTGCCGCTATCCGGGTCTTCGACATCGGTCAGGAGGTACAGCGCCTTGACCGCGACCGGACGGCTGGTTTCCGTGACCCGCACTTCGCGCTGGCCTTCCCCGCCATCGGTATGCGTATATCCTGGAAAGCTTCGGGTCGATGCTCGAACGATTGCCTGGGACATACTGAACACAATGTTCGGCCCCATGATATCGACAATCAGGTCAAAGACCGGCGCCTGATCGATAAGATCGATAAAAGCCTGATGGTACGGTAAAATATCCCGACGATCCATGAAGGCTTCCGGATCCTGGTCGACACATCGTTCAACCCAGCCATAGTGACCGCGCGGCAAATCGTCTGGAACCGGTTCCCATCCCGGGATCGACCGGACTTTGTCGATCTGTTCCGAAAAGAGATCCACCTGATCGGGATCAAGTGCGCCTTCGACGCAAACATAACCGTCGATCGCCCAGCGTCGACGTTGTTCTTCGGTGAGTTTCAACATGACCCCGCATCCTCATGTCTTGCTGTAACCTGCCACGGATCAAATTCTTCGTCCCCGCCACGCCGCCAGACCAAGCGGCCCGCCGCCGCTTCGCAAACCGGTTTGCCGCGCAGCAACCCCCGCATCCGGTCAAGCCGCGCCAGCCGGATTGAGACGGGCAAGCTCGGCCATCAGGGTCACCGCAGCATCCTGGCTGGTTCGAACGGTGAGTGCCGTGCCCCCGCAAGACTCCCACGGCGCATACCTCTGTCGAATGCGCGCTGGCGGGCCGCACAGGGACTTGGCATCGACCCATTCGTCAGGCACCGCGGCCGCCGCCTCGGCCTTGCGGCCAGCGAGATACAACTCCTGAATCCGCTCGGCAGCGTCGCCGTAACCGCGTCGCACCATCATGTCCTTGTGATAATTCTTGTCCTTGTGACCCATGCCGCCGATATAGAGCGCTTCGTGCGGTTTGAGCCGGTCGAGAGCGGCTTGCACGTCATCGTCGATATCGACGAACACACTCGCCTGAATCTCGAAGGTATCGAATCCCTTGCCGACACCGGCGCGCCGGAAGCCCTCCTCGAGCCATGACTTGTACTCATGGAATGTACCCGGCACCATGCCAAGCGGCAGCCAGCCATCGGCAATTTCGCCACAGAGCCGGACCGTCGCTTCGTTTCCGGCGCCGAAATAGATCGGGATATCCGGGTTCATATGCAGAATCGATCTGAGCGGCTTGCCAACGCCCATCGATCCTTCAGCCGTCGTCGGCAACTGGATCTGCCTGCCGTCATGTACCAGACCGTCTTCTCGCCGCCAGACCTTTCGCATGATCTCGGTATAGTCCTTGAGCCAGTAATACGGCCGGCCCCAGGGTTGGCCGTACCAGCCTTCGACGATCTGCGGCCCCGAAACGCCGAGCCCAGCGATAAAGCGGCCACCGCCGGCGAGAGCATCGATCGTGCCGGCGCTCATGGCCGCATTGGCCGGGCTGCGCGCCGAAACCTGGATGATTCCGGTTCCGAGCTTGATCCGCGACGTCACGGCGGCGAGGTAAGCGAGCGGTGTGATAGCGTCGGAACCGTAAGCTTCAGCCGTCCAGACCGAATCATAACCGAGCCGTTCAGCCATCCTGACCCGTTCGACCGGAAGCTCCATCTGTGCGCCCGAGTAGCCGAGCGACAATCCAAGTTTCACGCCGTTCCCTCCAGTGTTGCACCGCTGCGTCTGCGTCGAAATGCGTTACGGATCGATGCGGGCCGTAGCATTCCCCGTGATCACGGATTTGCCGTCCTGGTTGACGGTTTCCAACACAAGATCTACAATCGGTCCATCGTCGTCGTCGCGGATCTCCGCCACCGTGGCGGTCGAGGTCAGGGTATCGCCGGGCCAGACTATGTTGGTGAAGCGGACCCCGAATGTCTTCAAGCGACCGTCACCGACAAAGTTCGTCAACATTTTTCCGGTAAGCCCCATCGACAGCATGCCATGGGCAAATACACCGGGATATCCTGCAACCTCTCTGGTGTAGATATCGTCGGTATGCAGGGGATTGTAGTCGCCGGAGGTCCCTGCATACATGACCAACTGGGTGCGGGTCAGGTCGTCGACCACGACCTCGCTATGCTTGTCTCCAACCCTAAGCTTGCTCGCGCTTAACGTCATGGTTTCATTATCCCTCAAGTCTGTTCGACCGGCCGTTCGGTCCTGACACCGATCGATCGCGATGTCACGACCAGATTGCCGTCCTGGTCCCGATATTCGTGGATCGTCTCGGAGAACATCAACTTGCCCGCCCGCCGGCTTTCCTTCTCCCAACGCTTGCCGTCGATGACCGTAACCGTCAGCACATCGCCGGGCTTCGGATGGCGGTGATATTCGAAATGCTGTTCAGCGTGAAGCCCGCCACTTGTCGGTGCGTCGCCCTCCAGTCCGGTCGGATTTCGGCCCGACCCGAACCATTTTACGCCTGATTTTGGCCGTAACCGGTACTCGGGATCGAACTGGGCCAAGGCGCGCGGAAATGTTGGAGGCGCGATAACATGGCCGACCTCGGAAGCTTTGGCGGCTTCGGCATCATGATAGATCGGATTATCGTCACCGATTGATCGCGCGAACATCATGATATGGGTTGCCTCGACCGGCATCGTTATCTCATCAGCCACGGCGATCCCTTCTTCTGTTGATTAGTCCAGATTGTTGCGATCCGGATTGTATATGTCTGTCCACATCACGGGCAATCAGAAGCTGGATGATGTCCCGTTTGCCTCGGGGGACATTTCGTGGGGACGGGATCTGGGCCAGCTTCAATCGAACCCGATGCGACGCCGGGGCGTCAACCGGACTAGGTTCCCGAACATTTCGTAAGCGATGGACGCCGGCCCGAAAATTCGCCCGGATCCATGAAACATGCACACCGGAAGGCGACCGAAATCCAAACGCATCAATCTGGTACAAGACCTTCGAGGCCGGGGACGACAGCAATCATCCACCATTGCCCTTCACGTTGTGATCTGGTTTCCTACGATCGCATCGATCGGCAACTTTAAAAAAATACGTATATCACGCAGAATAACACTCTCCAGATTTTCGAAAGAAATTGTCGCCCTGTTGCCGCCTCAAACTTGGTGAAATCTGGAGCAATGCCGTAAGCGGACATCGTGTTGATTGTCTCGACGCGTCCGACCCTGAACATGTTTCCAGGTTCATGAATGAAGAGAAAAGCACAATTGGCTATTCATGATCTGCCATATGATATTACCGCGTTTGAGAGTTTAACTATAATAAACCAAACCGCTTATGCAGATGGTTCCGGTTCGATCAACATGCTGTAGGTAAGGGGTTGTGCATTGGTGGCGAGACGGAAGAGTGAGCGGAAAGCATCGTGGCGGGTTTTGCGGCGGTTGAAGCGAAAGACGACCTCATCGAGATCGGCTTGCAGATGCTTGCGGCGCAGCCCGTGGTCGACGCCTCGCGCCCATCCTTTGAGGTTGGAGAAGACTTGGTGGATCCACGGCAGGACGAGGTGAGCGGCGGTCTTCCCGACGACATGGACATTGTGGCGATCGGCGGGGACCGCAGCGTCGCCGGACCAGTCGTCGGTTTTCACGATGGCGTCAGGATTGGCGGCAGTTTCGACGAAGTATCCGAGGTCGGCGGCGGCGTAGGAGGAGATGTCGGCCAGCCGCAGGCGGCCCGGGATGTTTCCGTCCCCGAGTTCGATGGCGCCGACGATGAGCATCTTGCCGTCGTGGCTGCGTCCTTGCCCTCCGGTAGGAGGATCGTCTTTGGTCCGGAATGGACGGCTGGCCTCGTCGATGTCCACCAGGCCCGACAACGGGTTGCGCTCGGGCTCGACCATGCTGGCGCGCAGCTTGTGGGCGAGCAGCCAGGCGCTGCGATAAGAGCCGATAGCGAGCTGTTTCCGGAGCTGCAGGGCAGAGATGCCGTTGGAGTGGGTCGCCATCAGGTCGGCGGCCCAGAACCAGACGGTGAGCGGCAGCTTGCTGGCGTGCAGGATCGTCCCGGCCGTCACCGAAGTCTGCCGGCGGCAGCCGGTGCACTCGAAGGTGTGTGCTTTTCTGCGCAGCGCCCATCCCTTTTCATGGCTGCACGTGGGACAGACGAAGCCGTCCGGCCAGCGCATTTCGATCAGCCAGGCGGCGCAGGCGTCATCGTCCGGGACCATGTGCTGGACGGCGAGGAGGCTGTCAGGGACCTGTTTCATGTGGGGGCTCCGTCGGCAGGAATGTATCGGGGCATTCTACCCGCTCCCCCGCTCTAACCTCAACCTCAACATCTGGTGGCAAACTCTCGCGACCGGAACCATGTGCATAAGCGGTTCGGGAAATATGGAAAGGCACAACCGGACCTTCCTGGAGAGCCTTGAGCCGGACGTCCAGGGGGGCGTTACTGGCACGCCTGCCAGCATCTCAAAACGGTCTCGGACCATGCCGCGGACACGGACTGGTACGAAACGCATCGCGACCTCCTGCTCGATGATCCGGACGGTGTCGGCCGAGTTATCGCGGCGATCGGGGCTGTTCTGAAAACCGCCTCGTCCGGCCACGCCGATCTCGAGCGGGAACAGGCCTTCTTCAAGCGCAACTGTCACCGATGGGCTATCATGAGTTGCGGTCCCGGACCCTGATCGTGGGGTCCGGGACCGTTGAAGCCGCCAACAAGATTCCGGCCACGCAGCGGATGAAACCGTCGGGGATGCGGTGGACAGTTGATGGCGGTCAAGGGATCCTGAGCATCCGGGCCCTGCTGAAGTCCGGTCGCTTCAATGCCGCATGGTTTGAAATCCTGAACCGCATGACGGCGCGTAATGATAATGCACCAGAGCTTCTTGCAAATCTGCGATCACGGGGCAAAGAAGACTGCCAGGGGGGTCCTGGAGGCCTGGCGCGGTGACAAGCTGCATATCGACACAGCAGACTGCGGGGTGCCGCTGAGGACCGTTCTCACCTCGGCATCCGTCCATGACAGCCAGGTCGCGATCCCGCTGGCGATGATGACCGCCGCGCGTGTGACCAATCTCTACGATCTCATGGACGCGGCCTATGATGCCAGGGAGATCTACCAGATGAGCGAACGGCTTGGCCATGTTCCGATCATCGATGTCAATCCGCGCCGGGACAAGAACCTCAAGGAGGAGCGGGACCGGGAGGCCCGGGCCCGGCGTGCAATAGGCCATGTCGATCCCGAGACCGTGCGGTTCCGGATCCTGTCCGGTGTCGAGAGGACCAACGCCCGCCTCAAGGATGAGTGTGGCGGGCGCCATGTCCGCGTCCGTGGACATTCCAGGGTCGCCTGCCATCTCATGGTCGGCATCCTGGCCCTGGCGGCTGACCCGTTGATACGTCTCGCCGCCCCATAGCGCGGCTCCGACAACGCATGCCGCCCCTTCGCGGCCCTCTCGAAGAGAGGGCCGCGAAGGGGCGTGTCCCGAGGTCCGCAAAGGTCCCTGTTCGATCTCATCATCTCTGATGAGACACCGCGAATCCATGGATTCCGACCTCCAAGTGCAGAGGTGACAGGGATCAACCGACCGATCCGGCCTCACCGGACCCTGGGGACAGGAATTTTGCAAGAGGTTCACCATATTATGAAAACCTTCTCGTAGCTTAAAAGGGAGAAAATAAAAGATGAAGCTGTACGAATGGACGAAAAAAACAAAGGCTCAATTCGTGCGTCGGCATCATGATAGAAACTCGCCCGATTCGCCTTGGCGGTCAGACAGATGGATCACGAGAGTTCCGGGATTGGTTTTCGCGTGTCGATGAGTTGAGGCGGCGGGGCGGTGTCGCGGGGCGCGGGGCGCGGCGCGCGGTCCTCGCCGTGTCCGGTGCAAGGCCTGTGGGAAGAGGTTCGGTGCGCTGACCGGCACAGCGCTGTCGGGCCTGCACCACGAGGAGCGCTGGCTGGCCTTTGGCGTCTCGCCTGGCGCCGGCGAGACGATCAAGGAGGCTGCCGAGCGCTGCGGGATTGTGCCGCGCACGGCGCCTCGCTGGCGACACCGCTTTCTGGCGGCGGTGCGCCAGGCGCCGGACCGGCTTGCCGGGATCGTCGAGGCTGACGAGACCGTCGTTCTCGAGAGCCGCAAGGGGGAGCGGAAGCTGGACCGCACGCCGCCCGGCGCGGTGGGATGGCCCGCAAACCCGGCATCGCGTGCGCCGGGGCCGATCCTGGTCGCCGCCGGCCGTGCGGGCGAGACCCTCAGCCATACCCTGCCCGCCTTCAACGTAGACAGCGTGAAGGAGGGGCTGGGGCTGGTCGTCGCACCGGATGCGCTGCTCGTCTCCGACGCCAACCGCTGCTATCCGCCCGTTGCGGCGGCGCTCGACATCCCACACGAGAGCATTAACGCTTCTGCCAGCGAGCGGGTCCGGGGCGCGCAGCACATCCAGACGGTCAATAGCCACCACAGCCAGATCAAGGGCGTCCTGCGCGGCTTCCACGGCATCCCACCAAGGACCTCGACAGCTATCTGAGGTGGTTCCATCTCATCGAACTCGGTGATCAGCCATCGCCCAGAGCCTGCCTCGAGGCGGTGATGGCTGGACCGCGCCTACAATTCACGAATTGAGCCAAAATAAATGACGATGCCATAGTAGAATCACACCCGATTCGGCCACGACCAATCCTTGAAAAACGTTTCGGACGGGAAAATGGCGGAGGGGATGGGATTCGAACCCACGATGGAGATTTCTCCCCATAACGGTTTAGCAAACCGCCGCCTTCAGCCGCTCGGCCACCCCTCCGCTGGAGCAGCATGTGGTGAACCTCTAAGGGCCCGACCGCACGGCGTATGCGATGTCGTTTGTATGTATGCCACCCGTCACTGTCAATAAGAGACTTGCGTCGCTAAATTCTTGTCGCCACGATTGAGTACGCGGGAGACTCGCCAGTGTCCCGATCCACCTTGAGACCCCGAACAGCAGGAGACAGCATCTCGCCGATCTTCGGACAGATGCAGACATTCTCACCATCTGGTGCCGCCGATGGTATCGGCGCGATCTGAACGCAGCGGCAGGATTCTATCGTCATCCCACGGCATCGCTTTCAGAGGACAACTGTTGTGGCCGCGACCTGTGCAAAACTTCGCGTAGCGCAGATCCAGCGCCGAGATGTTTGGGAACAAGGCGCCGATCATGCCGGCGAGGATCGGACTTTCATCCGCAAGCGCCGGCACCACCTGCAACTCGTATGTCGTATCCGCAATCAGATGCAGCTTGTCGCCGAACCAGATCTGCGGCGTCGCCCGCTGCTGACCGGTCTCGTGCTTGCTCCACCGGGCATCCGGAGCCGGGCCTGCCCGTGTCGTCATCCTTGCAGCCGATCGAGACTCACGGTTCCTTGCCGTCATAGCTGAGATACGTCCCGTAATCCGGCAACACTTGCAGCGCCGCCGCATGCAACCGCCCGGTCGGGATGCCGTTGCGAACCTGCGCGTCCGGGCAAACAATCCGATCTCGTAACCTGCCCACCGTGGTTATCCCGCGACCGTTCGAAGACGCCGCAAAACCGGATCGCTGACCTCGATCCAGCCTCGGGCGAGTGCGCTGCGTCGGTCGGCCGCCGACCGGTCGAACGGCATGCGAACCTTTCCACCGGCAGCGATCGGGCGAGCCGTTCGAACCGACTCGGCGTAAGACGTGATCTTCTCTCGATAATCCTGTTCCGGCATCATCAGATCGGGCCGCATGGCGACAACAAGATAGCCGAAATCGGCGAGCTCCGGCGGAGTGACCGGTGAGCCCGCAAGAATGCCAAGCATCTGCACCACCATGCCGAGGCCCGCACCCTTGTGACCGCCCCAGGGCGTAAATGCGCCGGACAATGCAGCCGCAGGATCCCGGGTCGGATTGCCGTCCCGATCGAAAGCCCGTCCATCCGGCAAGGGCTGACCAAGCCGGCGCGCCAACAACACTTCGGCATGCATGATCGACGACGTGCCGATATCCCAGATAACCGGATCACCGATACCGGGAAAGCCGAAGCAAATCGGATTCGTGCCGAAACGTCCGTCGACCGCGCCGTGCGGAGCAACCCAGGGTGTCGCGTTTGATGCGATCATCGTGACCAGCCCCTTCACCGCCGCCATCTCGGCGAAATAGGACAGCATGCCGGTGTACCAGGTTCCATCGGCGCCCACCATCGAAAGACCCTGCGCCACAGCCTTGTCGATCGCGATCTCGGTCGCCTTGTAGGCGACCACATAGCCGATATTGTCCTTGCCGACGAGCCGCGCGGACACCGGCGTTTCGTGCAGGGTCTCGACCGGCTGTCGAGCGATACCGATCCGTTCGATCCGCTCGATGATGCTGATCACGCGCGGTAGGCCGCCATAGGTCAGGCCGCGCAATTCACAGTCAATGATATGATCGGTAATGATTTTCGCGTCGCCTTCATCATGACCGAGTACGATCATTACGGTCTTGACCAGCGTCTGGGCCTCGCCGATCTTAATCTGCACTGCGGTGTCCGTCATGATGCGTGGTCCTTTGTGTACTGCGCCGCCAAAACCTTGAAGGTCACCGGAATGACCGTCAGGATTGTAACCGGTTTTGGCGAATCCAGCGAAGGACGATCATGAGACTGAAGGACAAGGTGGCCCTGGTGGTTGGCGCCGGCCAGCTCCCGGGCGAGACGGTCGGCAACGGTCGCGCAACGGCCATATTGTTTGCGCGCGAAGGCGCCAGGGTCGTCGCGGCCGACCGGAATCAGGACTCCGCCGAGGAAACCACCGAACTGATCCGGGCCGAAGGCGGGGACTGTGCCGTGGTCGTGGGCGATGTAACGAGTAACGATGACTGCGCGCGCATTGTCGAAGCCTGCACCGATCGTCACGGACGAATCGATATCCTGCAATACAATGTCGGCATTACCGGCGACGGCCTCGACACCAGCCCGATGGACCTTCCGGAAGACATCTGGGATCGGGTCATGGACGTCAATCTCAAAGGATTGTACCGGATGTCCCGCCTTGTCGTCCCGATCATGCGCAAACAGCGCTCAGGTGTCATCATCGGGATTTCCTCGATCATCTCTGTCTGCGCGGCAGACCGGGTGATCTACAAGGCATCGAAGGCCGGAATGAACGCGTTCTGCCATATGCTGGCCAGCAGCAACTGGGATTACGGCATTCGCTGCAATGTCATCATGCCGGGCTTGATGGATACCCCGATTTCCATTGGATACCGCGTTCGTAGGGACGGCGTTTCCTCGGACGAAGTCCGCGCCGCCCGCGATGCCCAGGTGCCATTGAACCGGAAAATGGGCACCGGCTGGGATACAGCCTATGCCGCCCTGTTTCTCGCGTCCGACGAAGCCCGTTTCATCACCGGCGTCAATCTCCCAGTTGACGGCGGTATGATCGCAAGGATCGGGTGAACGGATCTGATCTGCCGGCCGTGCCGACACGGGCGAACACGTGGTCTGCCGCAAGCCGGCGGAGCGGATTGGTAGTCGGACGATCCCGGATTTCTCCGCGAGGCGCTAACGATACGGTATAGTCGGATAACAGCTATTTGAGGATAATGGGAGATCGGCCATGCACGTCGTTGCCCAGACGGAGGCAAGAAAAATCGAGGTTGTACGCGCTGGTGACGCTGGACACCGCTTCGACTACATCGGCAGCCCCGATATCATCAACACTGATCCTCAGGCGTTCCTGGTTGACCGCCTATACTCCGGAGCGCGGATCGAACCGCATTTCCACGATATCGACCAATTACAGGTCGTTGTCGGTGGCGCCTGCAGGAGGGGCAGAAAGGCAGCAAATCCCGTCACCCGCCAATAGGCTGACGCCTACACGCCGTATGGTCCGATCGTCGGTCATGAACAGGGCTTCGCATTCTTCACTCTCAGGCCAACCGCCAGTGGTGGCTTCTTTGCAATGCCGGGAAACCGCCACAACATGCCGGGCCGGTCTGGCCGCAACCTCGCCGGATCATTCGAAATCGAACGCACGGCCCCGGAAGCCGGAACTACAGTCTGCGAACCCTTGATCGCTTCGCAAGACGACTGGGTCATGGCGATCGGGATTCGTTTGGTGCCGGCAGTGTCTGCCCGCACATTTCCTCCGATGCCGGAGGCCAGTATTATCTGGTCGGCGCGGGCGAGGTGTCCTTGAACGGCAAAACATTGCCGCGAAATTCACTCGTTCATGTCGGTAACGGCGAGGCGACGCCCGATCTGCGGGCTGGCGCGTCCGGCGCCGATATTCTGCTGGTCAGTTCGCGAGGCCTTCGACCCGGCCGGGCTCCGATCCGTCAGCGCTGGCAGCGCGAGACCCCGATGCATATATGCAACGCCCCGACCATTCAGGGCGATAGTCCGTCAGCCGACGTGACCGATCGCGCCAACGTTCGGCACAGCTGGCTGATTCTCGGGAGCCATGTCGGCGGCAAGCGCAATCAGACGTGACCGGTCACGAAGTCATTCTCGCCGGAAACATCCCGTCCGCACGCAAGCCAGATCGGTTTTTCGCGCCAGTTCACCGGATACCCTCCGAAGGGGACCTCGAGATCACGCCGCATCACCGAACTTGACGGCATATACCGGACTGTCAGTCCGGCGCGGCGGCGGCCTGAGCCGTTCGGACGGGAGCCGTGCACCAGAAAAACATCATGCAGGGACATCTGTCCTGGCATCAGTTCGAGACCAACCGCGGCCTCCGAAGACAATCTGATATCGTCAATCGCCTGGTTGAGAACCAGATCTCGGCGATCTTCCGTACGATGACTGTAATGCACCCGATCCCTGTGCGACCCTGGTATCACCTCCAGGCAACCATTGCCCTGGTCCGACAGCAATTCTTCTTTTGGAGTTATCGGGGGTTTTCAAAGGCTTGGAGATGTGATTCAAGCTGTTGTATGAAGCGTCTTGAACGATACATAGAAGTGGTGGGGAAGTGGTGTGGAAGCGGTGCGCGGCGTTGCCCGACAAGCGCTCGGGAAGCAACACGCGCTATGCCATGAGAGACATCGGGCTTGCGGCGTTTTCGGTGTTTTTCGTGCAGAGCCCGTCGTTTCTGGCGCATCAGCGCCTGCTGTCGGCGCAGCGTGGCGCTTCGAACGCCGGGACGCTGTTCGGCATGGAGCGGATTCCGTGCGACAGCCATATCCGGCGGATGCTGGATGGGGCGCCGACGGATCATTTCGACGCGGTGTTTTCGGCGCTTGTCGATGACCTGGATGGCGCCGGCGCCTTGTCGGGTCTGCGCTGCCTGGACGATCGGGTGTTGATCGCGCTGGACGGCTCGGAGCATTTCCGTTCCGGCACGATCCACTGCGCGCACTGCTCGACGCGCCGGCGGGGCGAGGAGGTGGAGTATTTCCACAGCTTTGTCGGCGCCGCTCTGGTGGCGCCGGGGCAGCGCCGCGCCTTGCCTCTGGCGCCGGAGTTCGTGCGCCCGCAAGACGGCTCGGCGAAGCAGGACTGCGAGAGCCGCGCGGCGCAGCGCTGGCTGGCCCGCCTGGGGCCTTGTGTGGCCGGGCTGAGACCGGTCTATCTGGGCGACGATCTCTATTCCCGCCAGCCGATCTGCGAGGCGGTGCGCGCCGCGGGCGGGAGCTTCATCTTCGTGTGCAAGCCGTCCAGCCACAAGACGTTGAGCGAATACACCCATGGCGTCGTGCTGGACGAGGTGTGCCAGACCGTGGGCAGGGGCGCGGCCAGGCGCCGCCAGCGCTATCGCTGGATGAATGGCGTGCCGCTGCGCGACGGCGCCGACGCGCTCGCCGTCAACTGGCTGGAGGTCGAGATCGCCAAGCCCGACGGCAAGGTGACCTACCGCAACAGCTTCGTCACCGACCTTGCCGTCACGCGAGACACCGCCGCCGACATCGCCGCCTGCGGGCGTGCCCGCTGGAAGATCGAGAACGAGACCTTCAACGTCCTGAAGACCAACGGCTACAACCTCGAACACAATTTCGGGCATGGCAGCCAGACACTGGCCAGCATCCTGGTCGTGCTCAATCTGCTGGCCTTCGCCCTGCACACGGCCTGCGACCTGATCGAAGCATCCTGGCGGCGGGCGCGGCACGCACTCGGAGCCCGAAGGCGCCTGTTCGAGCACATCCGCACGATCACCGCCTACCATGTCTTCGCGTCATGGGCAGTCCTCATGAAAACCGTCATCACGGGCCTCCCCCCTCCCGCAAACGCCTGATCCCCGGCCCCCGCGCCAAACCCATCCCTCCAACCGCAAAACCGCCAAAAAACCAACACGAAAGGCCGCAATGCAACGAAAAACGCCATAAGGAGAATTGCTGCTGGTCCGATGAATCAATGGCTAGCCACAGCGTACATGTAGTAAGCGGTTTAATCGGCCAGTATTGACCATCCTGGTACATGGGAACTTCCATTCCGTCATCACCCGGTTTGCAAAACAACTGCACACCCCACATGACGATATTGTCGCCAAGGACGCCGCTCACGAGTTCGACAAGGTCCGCTTCAAGGGCCAGATCGAGAAACGCGGTATGCCCGACGGTGTCATCCGGGCTGGCCTTGGGCGTGCGAATCGAGGCCAGTTGTTCCAGACGAACCTCCGGATTGGCGGCAATGGTCTCGTCAAGCGCCATTCGCAACCGGCCTATGATCGCATCGGAAACCCGGTATGTCGGAATCACGTACCCGTTCTTGTAATAGAATTCGATTTCCGTCTTTGAAAGTTTCGCCATGGTTCTGAATTCCGATGGTCGGTAGTGGGTCAGTTTGAAATCGCTTTCTTGTAGGGGCCGCGCGGGCCGGGTTTCGGGGGGCCGCTTCTTCCACCAGCCGCACAATGTCCTCTACATCCCAAAGCCGGTCCGTCACTCCAGCGGCCATCGCGGGCGTGACGCGAAGGCTGCCATGGATGCGGCAGAAGTTGTAGTGCATGAAGTGCAGCGCGACGCTGCAGGTGTGGTTCTCGATCTTCTTCGAGAACGCATTGGTCAGCCTGGTGAAGCGGCGGGTCGCCATCCGTATCGTCAGGTTGTTCCGCTCGACATAGGAAGTGCTGACGGCGGCCGGGTCCGGGTTGCCCTCGATCTTCCGCTTGATGATGCCGGTGCATTCCGCCGGCGAGTAGCGCCGCGAGGCGCTCTTGCCGGCGTCCGGCTGGCCGTAGAGCTTTACCAGCATGGCATAGTCCACATCGCCCCCGAACGCGCCTTCTACAGCCTCCAGGTAGGCTTTGAGGCCGTCCGTGGTGAGCTGGACCCGGCAGGCCAGCCGTGCCCGGAGATCGTCCATAAGCTCGATAGCCGTCTCGCTGGAGCGGTCCCCGACGCGCCATGACGGACCGAGCTTCGTATCGGCGCAGATCGCGGTCCAGGTCCACACATCGCCGGCTTCGGGCGGCGCAGCCTTGGCGCGAGGGACATTCTTCTCCTTCGCGTAGATGAACGACCAGATTTCATCGACTTGGATGCGCCTGCAGGGAAGGTCGCGGAGCACCTTGTCCTGATACGCCTCGCAAGCCTTGCCAGCGTCGATCAGCAGCTTGGCGACAGTGTTCTTCGACACATCCGCGATCCGCGTGGTTGAGCGGATGCTGTTGCCCTCGACCAAGAGCCGGAGAATCAGCGTGCGCTTCTTGGTATCCAGCCTGTTCATGGCGCGACTGTAGGGCCTGCCGGCCATTAGTCAAGCACAAAAGTCAGGTTATTTTAGGGATTGCGGGTAATAAGTGGCGCCATATATAACCCGTGCAGATGTTCCGGCCGCTTAACTGTAGCCGCAGTCGAACGGCCGGAACATCTATTGGGTCATGTTCTCATGTCCCACCTCCCGGCACGGCCTTGCGCACGGAGTTCCGCCGGTCCAATGGACCGGCGCTCGATAAGGGTCGGTGGCGGTGTGTTGGAACACTTGTCGCCACCGGCCATTTCCTGGTCAGCCTGCGGATGCTCAGCAAGCTGCCAATCCTTGTTCGCATTGAGAATAACGACGCCTTCCGCCTTCAGACGAGAGATTTGAGGCGACAAGGAACTGCGCGGGATCGTCAGCCCATGTGCGGTCGCAATCCATGCCGTAATCTCTTCCGCCGAGCCACCGCCAGGGTGCTCCCGCAAAGCCTCGACGACGCGATCCTTGATTGTGGCTCGACCCGATGGGCGCCTGCTTCCGTTTTCCGAGTTCTGCTCAGCCGTCGCATTGATCGCCTCCAGAGCCGCCTTTAGCTCCTGCGATTCGAGCCGAAGAGCTGCCTGTTCCGCCTTGATCTCAGCCTGTCGCTCAGTGATGAAGTCCCGAAGCGTCGTCATGGCCTCGCCCGTCAGATTGTGACTTGCGAGGCATATAGCGCGTCCTGATTTCATTGACAGGACTTGGACGCGCGTCTTTGTCGAAAAGAATCTGACTTAAGACTCTCCCCATCTTGCGGCTGCCGCTTTCCTGGCAATGGCGCGTCGTCGCTCCGATGTCAGGGAAGCCGCTCGCGCAGGACCGCCCTTCAAACCGCCCCTGCGCTGCCCCGGAGCTTTGCTGGACTTGGCGTCCTCAACCTCGCCGGTCGCCAAGTCCACGATGCGCTTGGCGCGTTGGTTCGTGTCGCGGGGTCTCTTCGGCCGATCCATGCTTTCAATATGACAAACGCTCCGCTGAATGTCTAGGTCTGGCTTCAGGCCCCCGGCGCTCAAAGACGATGAGCGCCGGGGGTGTGCCCTGTTTACATGCAGGCGCCATAGATACCGGAACCGGTGACGCACACGCCTCCGGGACCGCATTGCGTATCGAACATGCAGGTGTTCCCCTGCTTGCCGGTAATGTCGAGCGGGTTCCGCGCTGGCCTGCGGTCGTTGCTGTTGCCGGGGAACATGCCACCGACGCAATAGCCGTAAAGCGAACCCGAAGGTTTGACGCATTCCGATCCGGGCTTGCAGTCGGTGCTGAACATGCACGCATAGGATGGGGCGGCGGTTGCCACGAAGGCAAGAAAGACCAAGACCCCGAAGAAGGCTCTCATGTCTGTCACCACAGTTTCAGGCCGTCCCGACGGGCGTCGGGACGGTCGCCAAACAATCGCCATAGCGTGGGACTCCCGCGTGTTCCCGCAATGCGGTCTTGTATTGCGCGGGCGGCCCGACATGGGCCGTCGCTATGGCGTGTTTGGCGATGACAGAAGGCTACGAAGCGCTACCGTCGGGAATCAACAAGATTCAAACTGACCCACTACCCGATGGTCGGCTGGATTGACAAACAGTCATTTAGCCCGTTGATATTGCTCCGCGTCAAGTTCAGCGCCAGCCCAGTCTTCGAGAAGCTGGACAAACGTGCTGACGTCCCGCTTTTCCCATCCTTGGCTTATCGCCAGCATCAGGATTTGCCGAACTTGCTGGCACAGCAATTGCGGCACCTTCTGCGCTTCCCCTTCCGCCAGCGCGAGATCGACATCCTTCATCAACACCTCGAGCGTGGCTCCGAAATCGAAGCTGCGAGGCAAGACGTGGCTCGGCATGATCAGTTCGGTAACCCAATTTCGCCCGCTGCCCACCTGGATCGCCTTCAGCATCAACGCCGGATCGAGACCGGCCTTGACACCCATCAGCAGGGCTTCGGTGCTTGCCACGAGAGCAGAAGCGAACAGGATGTTGTTGGCTAGCTTGAGAACCTGGGCGAGGCCCGGCTTTTCACCGCAATAGACCAACGTCCCGCCATAACATTCGAGATAAGGCACGACGCGGTCATAAACATCGCGCGGGCCGGATGCCATGACCGAAAGTGTACCGGCCCTGGCGCCGGACGGCCCCCCGCTGACCGGTGCTTCGATGGTCGAAACGCCTTTCGCCGCCAACGCCTCCGAAATTTCTGTGGCGAAGTCCGATCCCGTCGTGCAGGCATTGACATAGACCTGCATCCGACCACCGTCGATCAGACCATCCAGCCCCAACACCACATCGCGAATGACGGGATTTGACGGCAAGGAGCAAATCACGATCTCCGCCCTGTCGGCCAGATCCCGCGCCGAAACGGCAGCCTGCGCATGCCGATCAAGCAACGGTGCCATCGCCGATGGATCGATGTCGCGCACCACCAGACGATGCCCAGCGTCCATCAACCGGTCAGCCATCGGCTGCCCCATATTGCCAAGACCAAGATATCCAAGACTATCTGTCACCGTTCATCCTCCTGAACCGGAACGGAGGCCGGTTGCCGGCCTGCAACCCCGCCAGCCTTGCGCGGCCGGATATCCTATTCCCCCGCCATGTCCAAACCGACCTCCGTCCAGCTCTTGACGACCGGTAAAACCTCGGCCGCAAACAACCGGATCGACTGTTCAGCCAGATCCATCGGGATACCGCCAAACCGGAATGATGTGGCAAGCTCGAAGTTGCCGATAACGTCGCGCCGCTGTTCGAGCTCACGCAGGATCCGGTCCGGTGTTCCCCAGACAGCCGCCTCCATGAACCCATCGACCATGCCCTCGACACCGACCTCTTTTGCCACCTCGACCTTCGCGGCATAGGAATCATACCCGCTAACCTTCGAAAAATGCTCGCCGAGTAGTTCATAATGGTCGTAGTTGGAGTACACGAAGGTTCCCATATACTGCCGGCTGAGCTCTTCGGCGCCGTCCATGGTGGACGTGCAGACGCAGAAATCAGCCGTCAATGGCGGTGGTCCGGCCCGTCCGTGCAAATCGGCGAACATTCGCGCGTGCTGCTGGATTTGCGGTAAACGCCGATCCCACGGCCGATCCGCGAACATGACCATGCGGGCGCCAAGCCGCGCCGCCGATGCCACCGAGTCCTCGCTTGACGCGACGGCGTAAATCCGCTCGTCGATCGGGAAACGCGGCCGCGGCCGGATCTCGACTCTCGGTTGCGGATAGAACGGCCCTTCGCCTTCCATCCAGCCAGTCCGCATGGCTTCGAGAATCATCGCCGCCGCTTCGTCGAAACGGGAGCGGGATTCCGTCATCGTTGTCCGGAATCCCTCGAACTCCCGCCGGGCAAGCCCGCGCCCAACGCCCAGACGCAGCCGGCCGCCAGAAAGATGATCGACCACCGCAGCACGTTCGGCGACCCGGAGCGGATCCTGCCACGGCAAGATCACGGCGGCGGTTCCGACATCGATATCCGGATGCCTCGCCGTCAGATAGGCCATGAGTTGCAGGTTGTCCGGACAGAAGGAATAATCCCGAAAATGATGCTCGACAGCCCAAAGGCAGTTGAATCCACTGTCGGCGGCAATCTCCGCGATCCGCATTTCCTCATCCCAGACCTGTTCATCGGTCACGCTTTCATCGCAACCGTATTTGGTGAAAACCATTTGCAAGCCGACATCCATGGCGTTCTCCTGACATTCGGCGATTCATCGAAAGTCGATTCTATCGACGATACCATCTCACCTCCCGGCCGATCCGCAAAGCGGTGCCCGAATAATCGGGGCCAATATCGCATTACGGGTCAGCTCAGCGCCGGGTCGCCGGGGAACAAAATGAAACCAGCGTCATCACAAACCGAATACCCGTATCGACGGCGTCGGCCGCGTCTTTCCCTCGCCGGCCCGCGCCGCTAGCGTTCCCGCAACGATTGTCGGGAGGGTGTGAAATGAGCGGAACCATCGAATGGGTTGAAAGCGACCGTCTAGTGGCCGGGTGCCAGATGCACCTGATGCGCGCCGGAGACGGCGCCCCGATACTGGTGCTGCATCACGACATCGGTACACTCGACCGGACGCCATTCTACGATGCCCTGTCGGAATCCTTCGACGTTCTGGTGCCGCATCATCCGGGATACAGTCGATCGGAACGCCCTGACTGGATGCGAAGCGTTCGCGATGTCGCGGTCGCCCATCGCTGGCTTCTCGGGAGCCTTGGCCTCGGCAAGGTTTCGCTGGTCGGTCTTGGCTTCGGAGGCTGGATCGCTGCGGAAATGGCAACCATGGCGCCGGACCTGGTCGACAAGCTGGTACTCGTCGGAGCGATGGGCATTCAACCACCTGACGGCTTCATCATGGACCAGGCATTGTTCAACCATCTCGAATACACCCAGGCCGGATTCCACGACCAGGCCGCCTACGCCCGGGTGTTCGGCGCGGAACCACCGACCGATCTCGTTGTCGAATGGGAAATCTGCCGCGAAATGAATTTCCGGATCGCCTGGAAACCCTATATGTACAGCCAGACCCTGCCCCATCTCCTGGGCAGCGTGCAGGCACCGAGCCTGGTCGTCTGGGGTGACAATGACCGTATCGTACCGCGCTCGGCAGCCGATGTCTTTGTCGAACGCCTGACGAATTCACACCTCGAGATCGTGGCCGACGCCGGCCATTACGTTGACCTCGAACAACCGGAGGCGCTTGCGCGCTTGACCACCGACTTCATCGCAAGCTGACACCGACTCTCCGCAAAGGAGTTCAGATAATGCACCTGATGTATTTCACGGAACAACCGATGTCGACCTATCCGGCACAGAAAGGTCTCGATTTCGGAGCCACGGCCCTGATGTTTTCAAACCGGCATTTCGATCCGGTATCCGGCAGCCAACTCTACAACGAATACATCGAAGAGTACAAACTGGTCGACCGCGTCGGCATCGATGGCATTATGCTCAACGAGCACCACAACGCGCCGTTCTGCATGCAGGCGAAGGCCAACATCTTCGCGGCGATTCTCGCAGCCATCACCGAAAACGTGAAAATCGTCATGCTTGGCAATCCGTTGCCGCTGGCCGAAAATCCTGTCCGCCTCGCTGAAGAGCTGGCGATGATCGACATGATCTCGAAAGGCCGACTGGTCTCCGGGTTCGTTCGCGGCGGCGGCCAGGAGCAACTCGCCGCCGGCGTCAATCCCGCCTTCAACCGGGAACGTTTCGAGGAGGCGCACGATCTCGTCGTCGCAGCCTGGACGAAAGAAGGGCCGTTCCGTTTCGAGGGCACACATTACCAGAACCGGGTCGTCAATCCCTGGGCCGTCCCATTGCAGAAACCCTATCCGCGAGTCTGGGTTCCCGGTGTCATCAGCAAGGAGACAATCGTCTGGGCGGCGCGCCAGCGCTATCCCTATATCGCGCTCAACACCTCGATCGAGAGCACCCAGAACATCTGGAATATCTACGATGAAGAGGCCGAGCGCTGCGGCTATACCGCCGGCCCGGAAAATCGCGGCTATCTGCAGCAATGCCATGTTGCCGAAACCGAGGAAAAAGCGATCGAGAACGCCAAACAGTTCCGCTGGATGCAGGGTGAGTTCACCGGCCTCGCCCATCCTAGCTGGGCCTCGCCGGCTGGGTATTCGTCGCCCCGGAATCGCCGTGCTTTTGTCGAGTTCTCGATCGGGCGGCGGGAGAACCCGCGCGGCCGAACCAGTTTCGAGGAGCAGGTCGAGCAGGGCCGCATCATATGCGGTACGCCAAAAACCGTGATCCCGCGGATCCGTCGTGTGCTTGAGGAAACCCGACCTTCCATTTATGCCGTCTGGGGCAATGATGGCACAGTCAGCCATGAGGATGCGTTAACCTGTATCCGGTTGCTGGGCGAAGAGGTGTTTCCTGCGATACGGGAGATCGGCAAGGAACTCGGTCTCAACAGCCCGTTCGAGATCGATGCGCCGGTCGGCATCGGTTATTCGACGGATCTCAAACAGCAGGCTGCGGAATAGGCAATCGGCCGAATCCCCGGACAGCCGCCGAACTGCGCCGACAGGCCAGTGTGCCGCTTACATCGCAACACCCGACACGTGACATTGCCATGTCGGGAGCGATGCGGAGCCCGGCCGAACCGTCTATCCCGGATTGCTCCGAAAGCCGTCCGCTTCGTCCCGTTCGAGGAATCGGCTGTCGCGATCTTCGGCTCGCCCGTAACCGCCACCACCACCGGTACGCACCACAAGGCGGTCACCGCGGCTGAGCGGAAACTGCTGCTTCGAGGTCAGCGGGATCTTCTGACCGCCACGCTCGACGAAAGTTTCCGCCTTTGCGCCCGAACCACCGCCGAACACCCCTTCGGCAGCAATCCGGAACCGGTCGCCATAGGTCGCAAAGGTAACGTTATCGTCGAGAATTCGATAGATCCGCTGAAACCCCATGCCACCGCGATGGCGGCCGCTGCCGCCGGATGCCGACCGGAGGCTGTAATCGTCGACCCTGAAGAACGGATAATCGCTTTCCATGGCCTCGATGGGAATATTCGAACAGTTCGAAAGCATCGAATCGACCGCGTCACATCCGTCATTGCCGGGTCCGGCGCCATAGCCGCCGCCGAAGATCTCAAGATAGATGTTGTAGCCGCTGTCGTTCTTGTGGCTGAGGCAGCTGACAGTCGTCGTATCGAATCCGGGCGCAATGACACGGTCCGGCACCGCCTCCGCAAGAGCGTTCATCACCGCATTGACCACGCGATAGCTCGGCAACAGCCGCGCCCGTACCGGCGCTGGTGGTTTGGGGTTGACGAGGGATCCGTAAGGTGCCGTGACCGTGATCGCGCGCTCCGCGCCCTCGTTAAACGGGATGTCCGGATCGGTCAGGACGGCCTTGATGCAGGCAATGGCCGATGACGCGGTCGATGCGAAAGGACTGTTCATATTAGTCGCGACCTGATCGGCGGTGCCGGTAAAGTCGACAGCGATCGACTCGCCGTTGATCGTCAGGGTGGCGCGGACCGGCACCGGATCGTCACTCCTGCCGTCATCGTCGAGCCAGGCTTCGCCGTGATAGACGCCGTCCGGAGCGGCAGCAATCGCGACCCGGATTCGCCGCTCGGAATAGTTCAGCATTTCATCCATCGCCTCGAACACGGTCTCTGTTCCGAACTTGAGGCACAGATCCCTGAGCCGTTCGCCGCCAATCGCATTGGCGGCGAACTGGGCGTTGATATCGCCGATCGTCGCCTCCGGCATGCGGACGTTGGCCCGGACCAGCCGTTCGAACGGTCCGCCCTTCCAGTCACGTTCGATCGAATAACAGCTTGGCGGAAAGGTGATGCCCTCTTCATGCACATCGCTAGCATCCGGATTGAGGCCAGGCGCACCGCCCCCGAGATCGATATGATGCACGACCGTCGCCGTGACCCCGATCAGGACACCGCCGAGAAAAATCGGTGAGAACAGAAAGATATCCGGAAGGTGCTGACCGCCGGAATACGGATCGTTGTTGATAAGAAAATCCCCGTCTTCCAGGGTCTCAAGGGGATGGCGCTCCAGGCAGGCGCGAAACGTATGTGTCACCGAACCAAGCTGAATCGGAATAAGATCGGCCTGCGCGACCACCCGGCCCTCACGATCCAGAATGGCAGCGGAACAGTCCTGAGCTTCGCGGACGACCGGCGAGTGGGCCGAGCGAATCAGCTTGACGCCCATTTCGTCGGCAGCCGCAATCAGCGCCTGGGTGATAACCGCCTGATCGACCGATGAAACTGTCATGTCACGTCTCCTTTTGCAGGATCACATTGTCTAGCCGATCCCGTCTCGCCGTCCAACCGGGCGGCACGTAGATTGTCGCGCTGTTATCATCGATCAGCAACGGCCCGTTGAACCCGCTTGCGCCGAGATCCGCACGGGCCAGTAGTCTGACATCAAGCGTCTCGCCGCGCTCGACCAGCAGGATGCCGCGCCCCGCTGCCGCCCTTGGCGCCAGCGGGGCGGAGGGAGCCGGCATCGGAGATGGCGGGGCCTTGGCGCCCACCCGGAAGGATACGACCTCGACGGGATCCCCATGCGGTTTTGCAAACTCGAAGATCCGCCGATGCGCCCCCGCAAACAGCGCGACAAGATCATCCGCCGCAAGCCGGTCGAGATCGCGATCACCGAGCAAGACCGGCACCTCGAACGCCTGACCGAGATAACGCATGTCCAGCACCCGGTCGAACGTCGGGGCGGCCGCGATTCCGAGCGTTCTGAGATACTCCCGCGCTTCGGACTGCAACAGGGCCACGGTCGCGCGGATATCCGGCATGGTCGCCTCCGTAACTGCCAGTCGCCGGGTTTGGGTTCTGTAATGGACATGATCCGACATCAGAAGACCCGACGCCGACAGAACCCCTGCGTTCGACGGCACGACCACGGTCGCGATCGCCAGATCTTCGGCAACCCGGGCGGCATGCAATGGCCCGGCGCCCCCGAACGGAACCAGCACATAATCGCGCGGATCACGGCCGCGTTCGGTGGAGACCTGTTCAATCGCTCGCACTATGCTGACTTCGGCAAGCCGGATCACACTATCGGCGATATCCTCGATTGACAGGCCGAACTGGCGAGCCAACGTCTTGTAGACCTGCCTCGCGGCATCACGGTCAACCGTCATCCGACCACCGAGAAATGTGTCGGTCCGCAGCGTACCACGGACAAGATGGGCGTCGGTCACGGTCGGCTGATCCCCGCCACGGCCGTAGCAGGCCGGGCCTGGCACTGCGCCAGCCGATTGAGGGCCGGCTCGAAGCAGGCCCCCGTCATCAACCCAGGCGATCGATCCGCCCCCGGCCCCGACGGTGACGATATCGACCACCGGCGTTTTCACCGGCAAGCCGTCAATGCATGTCATCGGCGCAAGTTCCGGCTGGCCGTCCGCAATCAGCGCAACATCGGTACTGGTGCCTCCCATATCCAGGGTGATGATCTTGCCGAAGCTGGCGGTGGCGACGCTGCGCACGGCGCCGACGACGCCAGCCGCCGGTCCGGAAAACAGCGCCGAAATCGCGTTACGTGCCATCACCTCGGCCGGCATCCGACCGCCGTTCGACTGCATGATGCTGAACCGGCCGGCAAATCCACGATCGGCAAGGATACTGGAAAACCGCCGGACATACCCGGCCATCACGGGCTGCACGTAAGCTGCGAGCGCAGTGGTCGATGCGCGTTCGTATTCGCGGAATTCACGGGTCACGTCGCTCGAGCAGGTCACGGGAAGATCCGGCGCCTGTTCGCGGATGAGCGTCGCCACTGTCTGTTCGTGGTCCGGATTGCTGTATGAGTGCAGAAAACAGACGGCTGCGGCCTCATAGTTGTCATCAGCGAGATTCTCAGCGATCTGCCTGGCAATCACAACCCGGTCGGGTGCCCGGATGACCGTACCGTCGGCAGCAATTCGTTCATCGATCTCGAAGACATCCCGACGCCAAACGACCGGTTCCGGCTTGCGGTAATGCAGGTCATAGATCGCCGCCTTGTCATGCCGTTGCAACAGCAGCAGATCGCGGGTTCCGCGTGTCACGAAGAAACAGACTCTCGCCCCCTTGCGTTCCAGAACGGCATTGGTCGCCACGGTGGAGCCATGCACGAGTTCGTGGATTGCCCGCGGATCAAGACCCGCGGCCTCTATCGCCTGCATCGCGCCTTCGTCCGGCCGTGCCGGTGTGCTCGGCACCTTTGCCGTACGCACCGAGGCGCCGTCAACGACGACCAGGTCCGTAAACGTTCCGCCAACCTCAATTCCGACCCGCATGTCTGCTCCCGGGTGTCAGATGACCTCAATCATTCAGCCGGCAGATCCGATTTCTGGTCAGAGAAGCTCCTCCCCGAACCGGCACGACTGAAAGCATCCTGTCGCGACCATGAATGTCAACCGCCCGTGCCGGGGCCGCGCGCCGGTTAGCCCGCGCATCCGTCGGAATCTGCACGACCAACGCCCTGCGCAACACTGTTGTACGGGAACTTGGCGATACGCCCGCATGGCGGTAATTGGTTTTTCAGCAACTGCGCCCGCTTGTCGTCAGCCCTTTCGCGGCATCGACGATATGCGTCGGTTTGTCCCGATAGTCAAACTCCGCGCCGACCGGAGAGACCGAAAGGCCGGGAGCGTAGAGCACACAGCGCAGCGGCGCAGGAAAATACGAGACATCAAACGCCGTCTCGATTCTGGCGTGAATGCCGACGATACGCCAGCGCATGCCTTGTCACAGTCTGGATCCGACAGGGCGGATTTTGTGCCCGCCGCCGCGGTGCGCCCTATCTTCGATGCCCCGCCCGACCGGACGCCATGCGATCGGCCGGGCGAGCGCGAGATGGACGGCCTCGCCGTACAGTTCGCCGAGAGTCGGATGGGCCTGGACCGTCAACGCGAGAACAACCCCTTCATGACGGCGCGCCAGCGCGAATATTTTCGTCTCAGACTGCGGCGCTGGCGCCGGGCGATATTTGCCGACCGATCCACATCAAAGAGCGAGCGCCTGAACCAACTCGGAACGCGCGACCACGCGCGAACTTCTCAGCAAGATCGACGATGCATTGAAACGGAGCCAAGACGGCAGCTACGGCTCTTGCGAGGAAACCGGCGAACCCCATCGGCATCAAGCGCCTCGAAGCGCGTCCCGTCGCCACCCTGTCGATCCGGGCGCAGGAGCACCACGAACGGATGGAAAAACCCACCGCGACGATTGAACGCGCCGCCGTACCGTTTCCACCTCAATGATCGAGGGCGCAGAGACTCCCCTTCGCGATCGTTCACGATCGCCGAGGAGGGAAAGGTCAGCCAGCGCATCCGGACCGCCCCGACTCCCGGGTAACCGTAAACTCGGACATCCTGATCCCATGATTTGACCGGATTGATGGTCCGAGGTTCCAACCTCCGAATTTTCGGAGGTTTTGTTGTCCGGGTACGCATGTCTTTGGCAGTTGGCGCCAAAAGTGAATAAATGCCTTGAATGGTCGTTGCGGTTTCCCGTGCTCGCCTGCATCCTGTCTCTGCAATGTCCGGACGCGATCCCGTTCGTCACGCTGTTCGCCATGACGGCCGTCGAGGGGTCACCATCTGTTTTTGCAATCTCGAATCCGTCGAGAGTCATCCGGCTGACGATGTCCGGGCCGGACCTTGCGTATCGCCCGCTGTCATGTCGGCAATCGTCTTCGGCAGATCGTGCTGTCGGGAGCCTTGGCGTTTCGTTTCCGACAATCCGTCACGCCGTTCATCTGTATCGGCGCGAGGGCACCGCGGGTTTTATCCGGCCGCTGCGTCGCCGCGGCCGCACGGTCGTGACGCCTGCGCTGACGGCCTGCGCGGTGCAGTTTCTGGCCACTGGTCTGAGCCAGCGCGACGTGGACAAGGCTCTCGATCTCTCGTCTGCCATCTTGAATGAGAATTGCCGCGCCGGCATCATGGCGCTGCCTGACACCGGTCCCGCAACACCCCGGGATCCCGTCTCCGACCTTTCTGCTGTCGGAACCATGACCGCCCGCGACCGCACAACGCCGATGGGCTATGCCACGCATGATGCCGAAGGCCGCGTGCTGACCAGTCTCGGTGCCCTTGAAGACGCAATACCGCAGATCCTGGAACCGGCGAATGCGGTCGCCAATGGCGGCATCCTCACGGCCATGTCGACCGTGTTGAAGGACAGGCTGCTCGACACAGCCGCCGGTTTGGCCCAGTTGCCGAAGGGGTTTACGGCCTGACCACGATCCTGCTCGTCCTAATATAGTGTTGTCACGAAAATACCAGCCCAGAGCGCCAGACACCGGATCTGCACCGCGGCAAGAAACGATGCGGCATTCCTGGCGTATCGTGTGGCAATCCCACGCCAGCGCTTGAGCCACAGAAAGGCGTTCTCCACCCAATGCCGGTGCCGGTAGAGAGGAACATCATACGCTCTGGGGTGCTTGCGGTTGCGCTTCGGCGGAACCACCGGAATGACTTCATGCTCCTCACAATAAGACAGGATGGCAGTCGTGTCATAGGCCTTGTCCGCCAACAAGGACTCGGCATCTACCCCTTCAATCAGCTCGACCGCTTGACTGCAATCTGCTGCCGTCCCCTCAGTCACCAACGCCCGCACCGGCATCCCATGCGCGTCCACAGCCAAATGCAACGTCGTGTTCAGCCCCCTTTTGTGCGACCCATCGCTTGATGGCCACCGACCGCACCGCTCGCATGGGGATGGACCTTGAGATGACTGGCGTCAATCATCAGCCACTCATCGTCCGGCTCATCCACCAGAGGCTCCAGCAACGCCCCCCAGAGCCCCTTGTCCCGCCAGCGACAGAACCGGCGATGGGTAGTTTTCCAATCTCCATAGTCTGGCGGCACATCACGCCAGGGAGCGCCGGTGCGCAGAATCCAGCAAGACCGCATTAAGGAACCGTCGATTATCCTGTGCCACCCCACCCCAACTTCCCGCTCGGCCAGGCAGATGAGGCTCCAGCAACAGCCAGACCCTGTCCGAAATGTCGTGACGCCGATGAGCCATTCCCATAAGTCGCCTCCAGGAACCATCGAGTGAGTTCGACAGATAGGACAGATGAACATCTCTCGTGACGACACTATTTAGTGGGTTGATCGTTACAAGTATATCCATTATTGTGTTCTTCTGATTTGTCGATCACGGAGGTTTGCAAGATGCGCCCTGGTGTTTCATTCACGCTCACTTCGGGCGACCGGCGTCGCCTTGAAACGGTTGTCTCGGACCCGAAGAGCCCGCAGACGCACGTCTGGCGGGCGCGCATCGTTCTTCTGAGCGACGATGGGCTCGGCAGGATGGCCATCATGAGAGAGACCGGCCAGGCGAAGAACAGTGTCTGGCGCTGGCAGGACCGCTTCTATGGACGAAGGTGTGGACGGACTTCTGCGGGACAAGACGCGTCCGCCGGGCAAGACGCCTCTGGCTCCTGAGCCAGAGGCGAAGATCGTCGGGTTGACCCACACCTCGCCGCCTCACGCGGCGACCCACTGGACGCTGCGGGCGATGGCGAAGGCTGTGGGGGTGCCGCTTCGGCGGTCTGGGCGGTCTGGCAGGCGCATGGCCTGATGCCGCACCGCTGGCGGCCGTTCACGCTTTCGAACGATCCCGCCTGCCTCGAGACGCTGACCGACATCGTCGGCCTCTCCGTTGCGCCGCCGGCTCACGCGGTCGTGCTGTCGATCGATGAAACGTCGCACAGTCAGGCCCGCGACCGCACACAGCCCGGCCTGCCGCTGAAGAAAGGCCGCGGCGCCACCATGACACATGATTCCAGGCGCAACGGCACGACGACGCTGTTTGCCGCCCTGACCGTGCTCGACGGCACGGTCATCGGCCAGCACGCCAGTCGGCATCGCCACCAGGAGTTCCTAAGATTCCTCAACCGCATCGCGCGCACGATACCCGCCAGCGTCCCGGTCCATGCCATCCTCGACAACGACGCTACTCACAAGCACAAGGACGTCCGGGTCTGGCTCGCACGCCATCCGCGCTGGACCTTCCACGTCACCCCCACCTCGAGCGCGTGGCTGAACGCGCTCGAAGGCGTCTTCGCCAAGCGGACACGACACCATCTCAAATAATGCGATCTTGCTGGATTCTGCGTACCGGCGCTCCCTGGCGTGATGTGCCGCCAGACTATGGAGACTGGAAAAATACCCATCGTCGGTTCTGTCGCTGGCGGGACAAGGGGCTCTGGGGGGCGTTGCTGGAGCCTCTGGTGGATGAGCCGGACGATGAGTGGCTGATGATTGACGCCAGTCATCTCAAGGTCCATCCCCATGCGAGCGGTGCGGTCGGCGGCAATCAGGCGATGGATCGCACAAAAGGGGGCTGAACACGAAACTGCACCTGGCTGTGGACGCGCATGGGATGCCGGTGCGGGTGTTGGTGACCGAGGGGACGGCAGCAGATTGCAGTCAAGCGGTCGAGCTGATTGAAGGGATAGATGCCGAGTCCTTGTTGGCGGACAAGGCCTATGACACGAATGCCATCCTGTCTTATTGTGAGGAGCATGAAGTCATTCCAGTGGTTCCGCCGAAGCGGAACCGCAAGCACCCCAGAGCGTATGATGTCCATCTCTACCGGCACCGGCATTTGGTGGAGAACGCCTTTCTGTGGCTCAAGCGCTGGCGTGGGATTGCCACGCGATACGCCAAGAATGCCGCATCGTTCCTTGCCGCGGTGCAGATTCGGTGTCTGGCGCTCTGGGCTGGTATTTCGTGACGACACTATCTAGCGTTCATGACTATGGCCCGGGTCCGCAACCCCGAACAGCTGCGCGATCTGGCGCCCGGCGAATGGGGGGCTGCTGTTAGGCCTCGACCGCTGTCCCGAGGTCAAGACCCTGCGCGAGAAGATCCGGCTGATCGCCGGATCCCGGATACGATCCATCAGTGGCAGATTGCGTTGGTCGAACGCAGGGCGGCGGACCTGAAGGCCGATCCGATAGCCGCAACCCTGGCGGTTGACGGCCATGTCAGGGTCCATGCCAAGCGCAAGGGCCAGTTGCCCGAACACTTTGTCGCCCGTCAAACACCGTGTCTGCGCACTTGGCGGACAACCCCCCGCAGAATACATTGCAAACTCGACAGCCAACAAGACAACGCCGTCCCACATATCTGACCAGGACAGCGGGTTTCACGAACCGACCCCATGTTCTATAATCTGCCTGACAATGACCTTATCCGAGCCCGCAACCAGTTCAAATCGTCTCGACACCGACGCTCTGGCGGCCTCTGGAGCGCGGGTATCAAAACTCGACTCGCGAGTCCTGAGGCGCATCACCGGCCTCGCCTTCCGTCATCCCGGCCGGATGGCATTGGCGCTGACTGCGACAGCGCTAGCAGCGGGCTTTCAGTTGTTTGTACCGCAATATCTCGGCCGCGCCGTCGATCAGGCGCACGGCCTGATGATCGATGCCCCGACAGCGCCGGGCCGCGAACTCGCCGTAGAAGGATTACTGTTTACTGCCCTGATCCTAGTCTCGGTAAGCCTGCTGCGCGGCCTGTTCACGATGGTACAGAACTACCAGGGCGAAGTCGTAGGGCATCTCATTGCCCATGATTTGCGCCTCGCATACTACCGCAAGCTGCAAACACTGAGCCTATCCTGGCACGACCGGGTGCATAGTGGCGACCTGATGGCGCGCGGCATTCTTGATATCGAGGGCGTCCGGATGTTCGTGACCACCGGCATCCTGCGCACTGTCCTGCTCAGCATTCTGATCGGTGGCGGATTTATCATCCTGTTCCGAATTGACGGCGTGCTCTGCGTAATCGCTCTGGGATTTGTGCCGTTCGTCGGAGTGTCAGCTTCGGTCACGCGAATCAAACTGCGCGATACCTGGATTCGCCTGCAAGACGAATTGTCGGTCCTGACCCGGACCATGGAGGAAAATCTCGGCGGGATCAGGGTGGTTCGCGCCTTCGCTGCCCAAGCCTATGAAATGTCCCGGTTCGACCGAATCTCCCGGCGGGCGCTGGGAATTTCGCATGAACGAATAACGCTGTTCGTGCGCAACACGGCCCAGATGACATTCATCTTTTTTCTTGCCATGGGGCTGGTGCTGTGGATCGGCGGCCAGAAAACCATGGCGGAGGAAATCACCTTGGGGCAACTGACCGAATTCCTTGCGTTCATGACCATCCTGCAAATGCCGATCCGGCAGATCGGCTGGATGTCGAATTCGGTTGCGCGCGCCTCGACCTGCGGCGGCCGCCTGTTCAATATTCTCGACTTAATGCCATCGATCGCGGATCAACCCGATGCACACGATCTTGCGATCGGCGACGGGGTCTTACGTTTCGAAAATGTCGATTTCAGCTATCCGGCTCATGCCGGGGACGCCCGGACCCTGTCCGGCATAACACTGGAAGCGAGACCTGGCCGGACCATCGGCATTGTCGGCCCGCCGGGCAGCGGCAAGAGCACGATCGCGCATTTGATGGGCCGCTACTACGATGTCACCGGCGGTCGAATCCTGATCGATGGCCAGGACATCCGGGATGTCACCCTGACATCTCTACGGCAGACAGTCAGCATTATCCAGCAGGAGCCGTTTCTTTTTACCGCGAGCATCGGTCACAATGTCGCCTATGGCGATCCTTGGGCCGACCGGCCACATATCGAACGGTCTGCCGCCACGGCCCAGATGCACAGCTATATCATGAGCTTGCCGACGGAATACGACACCTTGGTCGGCGAGCGCGGGCTCTCGTTATCCGGCGGCCAACGCCAGCGCATGTCCATTGCCCGCGGCATCCTTCCCGACAGCGCGATACTCGTATTCGACGATTCGACCGCCGCAGTCGACGCCGCGACCGAAGCAATGATCCGCGTCGCGCTACAGAAAATCGCCGAACATCGCGCGGTGATCATTATCGCGCACCGGCTCAGTTCGCTCCGCCATGCCGACGAGATCCTGTTTCTGGAGCAGGGCCGGATTGTCGAACGCGGAGATCAGGATATGTTGCTGGCCCTGAACGGGCGCTACGCCGAATTGTATCGTCTCCAAGCGGTGTCGACCGACGCTGCGGCAGTGCCATGAGCACGACCGACAACGCGATCCCAGGCGCCGAAGCCCGCCGACCGCTTGCCGTCGTCGGCTCACAGATATCACAAGACGAGGCTCTGTTCGGACAGGCGTTCAATCGTTGGGTGCTCGGCCGCCTCGCCGGGTTTCTAAAACCTTACCGGCCACGCCTCGCGGTTGCGGTCGTCGCCGTTCTGGTCTTCACATTCATGCAGCTTGCGATTCCACTGGTCATTCGCACCGCAATCGACGATGCCTTGGTATTCGGCCCGGACGGTCAGGCTCTCTTCCAGATCGCGGTGATGGCCTTCTTCGCTGTGGTGGTAATTAACTATGCCGCAAATCACCTGCAGGAACTGATAGTCGGCCGCGTTGCCGGACATCTCATGTTCGATCTCCGCCGGGCCATGTATGCGCATCTGCAAGTCGTCTCCATGTCCTTCATGGACAAGACCGAAATGGGACGCCTGATGTCCCGCCTGCAAGGCGATGTCCAGGCGCTACAGGAGTTCCTCGAATCCTCGATATTCGCCATCGGGGACTTGGTTCTGCTCGCCGGCATCGTGCTTGTTCTGCTCAGCCTGGATCCTCGGCTCGGCGGCCTGACACTGCTCGTCGTACCAGTGTTGTTCGGCGTCCGGATCGTCTGGCTGCCGCGGGCGCGCAAGGCCTTCATACACTCCCGTGAGACCAGCAGCGTGACCAACGGCGCACTGGCTGAGAGCGTCCATGGCGTGAGGGCTGTTCAGGAACTTGGCCGCGAGGACGTGAATTACGACCTGTTTTGTGAAAAGGCGCTGGAGAATCTCCGTGCGCATTGTACGGCGTCCCAGTTTACCAATATTCTGATTCCGATCGTCGACGGCCTGACCGGTCTGGCGATGGCCGTGATTGTGGTGTTTGGCGGCGGACTTGTCCTCGACAACACGCTGGAGGTCGGGGTCATGGTGGCATTCCTGTTCTATGTGCAACGGTTCTTTGACCCGATCCGGTCGCTGACGATCCAGTACAGTATCATGCAGCGAGCGATGGCGGCAGGCCAGCGCATCTTTGAGGTGCTCGACGTCCCCGTCGATGTTGCCGATCGTCCGGATGCTGTCGACCTTGCCGGCTGTGACGGTTCGATCGTGTTCAAAAATGTCACATTCGGGTATCTACCAAATCAACCGATCCTGAAGAATATAACGTTTCATGCGGCGCCCGGTGAAACCGTTGCGCTGGTGGGCCCGACGGGGTCGGGCAAGACCAGCATCATTGCGCTTGCGCACCGGTTTTACGACGTCTGGGATGGCACGGTCAAAATAGGCGGTCGCGATGTGCGAGAGGTCACGCACGACGCGCTTGGCCGGCACATCGCCGTCGTGCTCCAAGAACCTTATCTATTCTCGGGTACGATCCTTGACAACATCCGCTATGCGACGGCAACCGCAACGGAAGCGGAGATCGTCAGCGCGGCTCGGGCCGTCGGCGCGCATGATTTCATCATGGCGCTCGAGCACGGTTATGACACCGTTCTCGATCAGCGTGGTATAAACCTCTCAATGGGGCAGCGTCAGATGTTAAGTTTTGCGCGAGCACTGGTCGCCAACGCGCCGATTCTGATTCTTGATGAGGCGACGGCCAATGTCGACAGCTATACCGAGCTCGAGATCCAGCGGGCACTGGTCCGTTTGCTCGATGGCCGTACGGCCATCGTCATCGCCCACCGCCTTGCGACAATCCGCAACGCCGACCGGATCGTCGTGCTTCGCGATGGCGAGATCGTCGAGACGGGTAGCCACGAAGAATTGCTAGCCGCTTCCAGTCTCTACAGTCTTCTCTACGAATACAATCACTCCTCATTCGATGACATTCCAGTCAATGTTATCGAAAACCGTCCCTAGTCTCAGTATCTGAATCATAATGATATCAATTAGTGACAGAACCTCTTGCAAAATTCCTGTCCCCAGGGTCCGGTGAGCCCGGATCGGTCGGTTGCTTCCGGTCACCTCTGCACCTGGAGGTCGGAATCCATGGATTCGCGGTGTCTCATCAGAGATGATGAGAACAAACAGGGACCTTTGCGGACATCGGGACACGCCTCTCCGGGCCCCTCTCTTCGAGAGGGCCGCGAAGGGTCGGCATGCGTTGTCGGAGCCGCGCTATGGGGCGGCGAGACGTATCAACTGGTCAGCCGCCAGGGCCAGGATGCCGACCATGAGATGGCAGGCGACCCTGGAATGTCCACGGACGCGGACATGGCGCCCGCCACACTCATCCTTGAGGCGGGCGTTGGTCCTCTCGACACCGGACCGGATCCGGACCCGCACGGTCTCGGGATCGACATGGCCTATTGCACGCCGGGCCCGGGCCTCCCGGTCTCGCTCCTCCTTGAGGTCCTTGTCCCGGCGCGGATTGACATCGATGATCGGAACATGGCCAAGCCGTTCGCTCATCTGGTACAGCAATTCTCCTTATGGCGTTTTTCGTTGCATTGCGGCCTTTCGTGTTGGTTTTTTGGCGGTTTTGCGGTTGGAGGGATGGGCTTGGCGCGGGGGCCGGGGATCAGGCGTTTGCGGGAGGGGGGAGGCCCGTGATGACGGTTTTCATGAGGACCGCCCATGACGCGAAGACATGGTAGGCGGTGATCGTGCGGATGTGCTCGAACAGGCGCCTTCGGGCTCCGAGTGCGTGCCGCGCCCGCCGCCAGGACGCTTCGATCAGGTCGCAGGCCGTGTGCAGGGCGAAGGCCAGCAGATTGAGCACGACCAGGATGCTGGCCAGTGTCTGGCTGCCATGCCCGAAATTGTGTTCGAGGTTGTAGCCGTTGGTCTTCAGGACGTTGAAGGTCTCGTTCTCGATCTTCCAGCGGGCACGCCCGCAGGCGGCGATGGCGGCGGCGGTGTCTCGCGTGACGGCAAGGTCGGTGACGAAGCTGTTGCGGTAGGTCACCTTGCCGTCGGGCTTGGCGATCTCGACCTCCAGCCAGTTGACGGCGAGCGCGTCGGCGCCGTCGCGCAGCGGCACGCCATTCATCCAGCGATAGCGCTGGCGGCGCCTGGCCGCGCCCCTGCCCACGGTCTGGCACACCTCGTCCAGCACGACGCCATGGGTGTATTCGCTCAACGTCTTGTGGCTGGACGGCTTGCACACGAAGATGAAGCTCCCGCCCGCGGCGCGCACCGCCTCGCAGATCGGCTGGCGGGAATAGAGATCGTCGCCCAGATAGACCGGTCTCAGCCCGGCCACACAAGGCCCCAGGCGGGCCAGCCAGCGCTGCGCCGCGCGGCTCTCGCAGTCCTGCTGCGCCGAGCCGTCTTGCGGGCGCACGAACTCCGGCGCCAGAGGCAAGGCGCGGCGCTGCCCCGGCGCCACCAGAGCGGCGCCGACAAAGCTGTGGAAATACTCCACCTCCTCGCCCCGCCGGCGCGTCGAGCAGTGCGCGCAGTGGATCGTGCCGGAACGGAAATGCTCCGAGCCGTCCAGCGCGATCAACACCCGATCGTCCAGGCAGCGCAGACCCGACAAGGCGCCGGCGCCATCCAGGTCATCGACAAGCGCCGGAAACACCGCGTCGAAATGATCCGTCGGCGCCCCATCCAGCATCCGCCGGATATGGCTGTCGCACGGAATCCGCTCCATGCCGAACAGCGTCCCGGCGTTCGAAGCGCCGCGCTGCGCCGACAGCAGGCGCTGATGCGCCAGAAACGACGGGCTCTGCACGAAAAACACCGAAAACGCCGCAAGCCCGATGTCTCTCATGGCATAGCGCGTGTTGCTTCCCGAGCGCTTGTCGGGCAACGCCGCGCACCGCTTCCACACCACTTCCCCACCACTTCTATGTATCGTTCAAGACGCTTCACACAACAGCTTGAATCACATCTCCAAGCCTTTGAAAACCCCCGATAACTCCAAAAGGAGAATTGCTGCATCTGGTAGATCTCCTTGGCATCATAGGCCGCGTCCATGAGATCGTAGAGATTGGTCACACGCCCGGCGGTCATCATCGCCAGCGGGATCGCGACCTGGCTGTCATGGACGGATGCCGAGGTGAGGACGGTACTCAGCGGCACCCCGCAGTCTGCTGTGTCGATATGCAGCTTGTAACCGCGCCAAGCCTCCATGACCCCTTTGGCATTCTTCTTTGCCCCGTGATCGCAGACCTTCGGTAGCGCGTCGAGCATCTCATCGAGATCCATCCCGTTCGCTTGCTGTTCGAGACGCCCAGGCTCCTTCGTCCTCTCCTCGCCCTTGCGGGGCCGGCCGCGCTTGCGGTTCGGCGTCCTGGCCTTCGGCTTCGGGACCGGCGTCTCCCGGGCCTCGATGGCCGTCGAGTCCCTCGACACGTGGCCGATGAGCGTGTCGCCCAGTGTCTCTGCAACCAGAGCCGCGTGCATCCTCTCCGGAAGACGGGACTGCGACCATTCGGCAAACGTCCGCGAAAACGTCGCTTCACTCGGGATCTTCGCGACACGCGACCAGCCGCACAGTCGGCGCAACGTCGGGTCCACCTTGAGCCTGTCGATCAGGTGGCGGGTCGTCGGCAGATCCCATACCGCCTTGGCGATGAAGCCACGGGCCAGTGCCCGGCGATCCTCCCGGGGCCGACCCGGACCGGTCCACACCCCATCGACGAAGCCCTCCACCTTGACGAGATCGAGAGCTGTCACGAAGCGCTTGTGCGTCTCCAGGAGAGGACCGACCGCCTCGGCCAACGCAGGGAAAAGGTCCCCTTGAAATCGGTGCCAGAGATCGGATAGGGTCGATCCAAAGGTCATCGGGGTCACCTCCTCGGTATCTTGTTGTTGTGGAAACACAACAGACCACGGGGTGCCCCGAAACCCAGGCCCTCGACAACAAAACCAGCCTCGAGAAGGCAAAAAACCGGTCGGGCCGGCAATTTTGTAAGAAGCTCTCCATTATTGTGTGTTTTTGATTTGCCGATCACGGAGGTCTGCAAGATGCGCCCTGGTGTTTCATTCACGCTCACTTTGGACGACCGGCATCGCCTTGAAACGGTTGTCTCTGACCCGAAGAGCCCGCAGAAGCACGTCTGGCGGGCGCGCATCGTTCTTCTGAGCGACGATGGGCTCGGCACGATGGCCATCATGAGAGAGACCGGTAAGGCGAAGAACAGTGTCTGGCGCTGGCAGGACCGCTTCTATGGAAGACGGTATGGACGGACTTCTGCGGGACAAGACGCGTCCGCCGGGCAAGACGCCTCCGACTCCTGAGCCAGTGGCGAAGATCGTAAGGTTGACCCACACCTCGCCGCCTCATGCGGCGACCCACTGGACGCTGCGGGCGATGGCGAAGGCTGTGGGGATTGCCGCTTCGACGGTATGGGCGGTCTGGAAGGCGCATGGCCTGATACCGCACCGCTGGCGGCAGTTCAAGCTTTCGAACGATCCCGCCTGCCTCGAGACGCTGACCGACATCGTCGGCCTCTCCGTTGCGCCGCCGGCTCACGCGGTCGTGCTGTCGATCGATGACACGTCGCACAGTCAGGCACGCGACCGCACACAGCCCGGCCTGCCGCTGAAGAAAGGTCGCGGCGTCACCATGACACATGATTACAAGCGCAACGGCACGACGACGCTGTTTGCCGCCCTGACCGTGCTCGACGGCACGGTCATCGGCCAGCACGCCAGTCGGCATCGCCACCAGGAGTTCCTGAGATTCCTCAACCGCATCGCGCGCACGATACCCGCCGGCGTCCCGGTCCATGCCATCCTCGATACCGACGCCACTCACAAGCACAAGGACGTCCAGGTCTGGCTCGCACGCCATCCGCGCTGGACCTTCCACGTCACCCCCACCTCGAGCGCGTGGCTGAACGCGCTCGAAGGCGTCTTCGCCAAGCGGACACGACGCCGTCTCGGATACGGCGTCTTCCGCTCCGGACGCGAACTCCAGGACGCCATCCGCCGCGTCATCGACGAACACAACACCACAGAAGCCAAGCCCTTCGTCTGGACCGCCGATCCCGATACCATCATCGCCGCAAGGAAAGAGGCGTCCAAACGTTGAAATCAATATACTAAGATGTGGTTTTCAAGTACCTGCTTGAGGATCTCGAGGCTGCCCGGCTGCTGATCGGCAAGATCGCGAAGCTGGAGGTGGCCGAGCTGGTCGTGCGCCCGCAGGAGACGACGGTGCGCCGGTCGTCGCCCCCGGCGTCGCATGAAGACCGGGACGACGCCTTGCCGCTGATCCTCTGTTGCGGATGGATTTTGCGGCCCGGCTGCGCACCGCCGATGGCAGCTTGCGGGATGTTCCGGTGGAGATCCGGAAGGCTCCTTCGCCGACGGTGATCGAGCGGTTTCGCAAATATCCCGGCCAGCATCTGATCCGCTCTGACGGCACGGCCGGTGAGCGCGCGCCTCCCGTTGTAGCGATCTGTTTTCTGGGTTATCCGATGGGCCTGTCGGAGGAGGCCGTGGTGGATGTGTCGACACGGGTGTCGGAACGCTGCACGGGGCGGGAGCTGGATGCGACAGTCCTTCGTGGCCGGGCTTCACCAGCAGTCGCACATCGTGCAGATCCCGTATCTGCGCGGGCGCCGCCGAAACGATCTGGAGCGGCTTCTCGCCGTGTTCGATCAGGATCTGGCAGACCGGGGATCGGCGAGCGATCATAATTCTGTCGATTGATGAAGCCGAGTATCCGGCGGACTGTGGGGCTGTGCTGCGGCAGTTGCGCAAGGCGGGCGGGCGAGAGGATGTTCTACGCAGCATGGAGGCCGAGGAGGCGCTGTTGTTAAGGACTCGGTCATATTTGCGCGCCAGGCGGAGATGGAGCGGCAGGAAAAAGAACGGGGGCGGGCAGAGCAGCAGACCGAACAGGAGAGGCACCAGGCCGATCAAGCCGAGGAAGCGCTTCAGCAGCGGATACGCCGTATGGCGCGGCTACTGCGCGATCTTGCCGATCTTAGCGTTGAAGCGATTGCGCAGGAACTCGGAACCAACGGGGACGAGATTCGCCGAGCGTTGGGAGAAGATGAATGACAGGAACCTGAACGACCCGTGGAACACTATCATCTCTACGGGCATGAATCGAACAGCTCTTCAGATTTCAGTAAATGATGACCCTTTGCCACAACCCGGCTCAGCATGCGCTACGGTGATGATCCACTCTGTATCCAAAGGTCCACGTCGGTGAACCGCTCATGCAGAAACCCAGGCGCTGCCCTAAAGGGGCCATGGTCATGGCCTGCGACGAAAGCAGGTTCGACGCCTGCCGTATCCACCGAAATCTTCGCGCCGCCGGCCTGGTCGATCCGGTCGCAGAACGATACCGCGTTGTCTTCCGAGAGAAGGACCGCCGAGGTGTCCGGTGGGTCATCCGGGTCACCCATATTCGTCATGGAGCGCCTGCTGCAAGGACCGTGGCAACGGTGCCGCAGCGCCGTTCGGATCCGTCAAACACGGGCAAACGGGATCAAGCGTCGACAAAACATTCAGCAAAGCGTCGATGATTGCCCGGTCCGGCTGGTCATGCGACATGTATTCGTCCCGGTCGCGCAAACCGGAAACGACAGATACCGGACGAGTTTGCTCCTGTCAGGACAAGACGACTGTCCACGACCCATGAATGTTCAGGCTCGTAGACCGAGCGCCGGCAATTGGCAATAATCGTTTCAGTCACAATGATAATGTCGCTCAGATGAGGAGATGCGCCTCACGTCAATTGTGATCAGTAGCTGGGAAACCGATGTTCTTCCTATCGATCATCCCGCAAGCGCGGCCCGGCCCGGCAACGCAGCACATCTCAATTTGCCGGACCGCAATGCTCTCGTGCAATCTGACCCAAATGTAAGGGGATTACATACATGGGTTGACTCTCCTTCAATTTCCGCGAAAGGTTCAATAGGGAATTCCCGAGAAAATTCCACCCAAAAACAACTTGATGGGTTGCATACGCTGATAGTTGGCAAACATTTTCCCGGCATCCTGACACGTTGCACCAGAGGCAACCTATGTATGTAATCCCCAAATGTAACACCATCTTGTTGGAGGCCCCGCATGACCGTCCGTGTTCACAGTAGAGCGGAGACATTTGTCTCGAAAAACTCCGGCCTGACGATCGCACGCGTGATTGCTTCACCGACAGGGGCCGGCGCCTGCGAACTCTGGGAACAGCCATTGGCGCCCGACGATGTCATCCCGATGCATTATCATCTGGTGGAAGAAGTGGTGAGCTTCACATCCGGGCTGATCAGGGTGATCCTGGACGGCGAGGATTACCAGATCGATGCAGACCGCGACGGGACCAGCTCGGTGCTGATTCCGGCTCGCCTGCATCATGAAATCCGCAATATCGGCGCACAGCCAACAAAAATGCTGGCGTTCTTCCCGGCAATCAATCCCGAGATCTTCCCGGTATGATGGGCACAACGACAATGGAAGTTTCGATCGAAGCCGCACGCCGCTGCCAGTTTCGTTGTCGGCAACGCAAACTTGATGGCGGTGGATCCATTGACTGCCGATGCCAAAGCGGTCCCGGATCATGAACCCGGACCCGTTCGATGTTATCGTAATCGGCTGCGGGATCGCCGGCTTGTCGGCGGCAGTCACGGCATCCGAAGCCGGTTGCCGGGTTGTCATTCTCGAACGGGCTCCCTCCGAGGACCGTGGCGGCAACACCCGATACACCGAGAGCTTTTGGCGCATGAAGAGTGCTGATGCTGTCTCCGACGATTTCGAAGATCGCTTCGCGGCCAATACCGGCGGTTGGCCGGACCCCGGAATACTTCGGGACTCGGTCCGGGACCGCGACAACCAGCCGGCGGTATTGCGCGCCCTAGGCGCTGTTGACCCCGATCTCATCGCGACCCTTGCTGAAGACGCACCGAGAGCCTTGCAGTGGCTAACCTCCTTCGGTGTGACGTTCGATTTTCTGCCGCTCTATTTTCTCAGCCAGTCGACAACGCGAATGGCACCGGTCGGCGGCGGCCTTGCCCTGATGGAGGCTCTCGGTCGTTACGTCGACTCCAGACCCGAAACCATCAGCGTGTTTTACGAAACCGCAGCCCGCGATCTGATTCAGGATGAAACCGGCGCGGTCATCGGTGTGCAGGCCGTCGGTCGCGGCAACCGGCCGGTCAGTTTCCTGGCCCGGAACGTCGTGCTCGCGAGTGGCGGTTTCCAAGGCAACCCCGAAATGCTGAGCCATTATATCGGCCCGCCATCACAGTTCGTCAGACCGGTCTCGCGTGGCGGCCACTACAATCGCGGTGAGGGCATTCGGATGGCCCTGAAGGCCGGTGCTGCGCCCTGCGGCGATTTCGGCAGTTTCCACGCCCAGCCGGTTGATCCCCGCTCTGCCGATATCGAGCCCGTGGTTCTCAACTATGCCTACGGCATTCTGGTCAATGATGCCGGGCGCCGTTTCACCAACGAGAGCCCCGATCTGGTCGACGCGAGCTACGAAGCTGTCACCCGCGTCATCATGGCGCAACACAACGGTATTGCTTACGCGGTCTTCGATGCGAGTCTCGACGATATCGAAAACTGGCAGGTTACGGTCCGGTCCCGGGTTGCGCCCTTCCAGGCGTCGACCCTCGATGCACTTGCCAACGCTATTGATATCCATCGCCACAGGTTTGCCAGAACTGTCTCGGACTACAATATCGCTTGTCCTCCGAGCGACGACTTCGATCCGCTGCGCCTCGACGGCTTGGGAACATCCGGTCTGGTTCCGGAAAAATCGAATTGGGCGCGTCCGATCGTGCGGCCACCTTTTCGGGCCTGGCCGGTCATCTGTTCCAACTGTTTCACATTTGGCGGTCTCAAGATCGACAGCAATGCCCGCGTGATCAATACAGAGGGCGATGTCATTCCAGGGCTGTATGCCGCAGGTGAAGTCGTCGGCCTGTATTATCGAATCTATACCGGCGCAACCTCAGTCATGCGCGGTGCCGTGACAGGGCGCCTTGCCGGACGCGATGCCGCGCTGCGGAGCAACAAATGACCGCCACGACCCCGCTGTTTTCCTATTTGACCAGACCTTGAGTTGTCGGCGAGTGTATCCGCCTACTCGATGACCGGGACTCGATTTTCTGGCAGGTAGGCTGAGGTGGCCCCGGAAAATCGGACAGTTTGCTAAGGTGTATTCCACCGAGAGACGGAGGGATGCCTATGAGCAGCAAACGCCGGAGATTTTCGGGAGAGCAGAAGGCGAAGGTTGCGCTTGAAGCGCTTCGTGGCGAGCGTAGATTGCAGGAGGTCGCCTCGAAGCATCAGGTTCATCC
Source organism: Thalassobaculaceae bacterium (assembly GCA_963422445.2). Taxonomy (GTDB): domain Bacteria; phylum Pseudomonadota; class Alphaproteobacteria; order Thalassobaculales; family Thalassobaculaceae. The sequence continues at coordinate 2,881,084 of OY729512.2, read as the reverse complement.
GAACCAGGTCGGTGCCTGGAAGCGCCAGGCGATCGAGGGCCTTGGCGAGATGTTCACGAACGACGTGGACCGCCATCGCCGGGATCACGAAAGCGAGGTCCGCGAACTCCATGCCAGGATTGGGGAGTTGATCGTAGAGCGGGATTTTTTATCTCGCGGGTCCGGTCGATGAGCCGGTCGGAGCGCCGCGTGATGGTGGTACGCGGCCATCCGGCGCTGAAGCTGAGCCAGCAATGCCGGTTGCTGTCGACCGGGCGCTCCTCGCTCTACGACGAGGCGAAGGGCGAGAGCGAGGGGACGCTGGCGCTGATGCGTCGGATCGACGCGCTGTTCCTGAAGTCTCCGTTCTATGGGGCTCGCCAGATGGTCCGCCATCTGCGCCGCGAGGGGGGTATGCATCGGCCGCGGCCCTATCAATCTCCCACTGCTGAGAAGGTTCCGTTCATTGGATGTTGTCCCATGCGTTGATGAAGTCGATTCCGGCTTTGTATCGCTGCCATGCCTGCCAGATTTTCTCGGTTCCGGGGAGGGGCTGTTGCTTGCTGGTATGGAAGCCTGCGACGCGTGCGAGGTCGACCACGACGGTGCGGATGTCGGGAGGCTTGCCGGGCGGGGCGCGGATGATGCGATGGTATCTGAGCCAGACTTAGAGGACGTTGATTTCGTGCTCGGTGAAGCGCTCGCGCGCGGGCATGTGAGGCTTGTCGCGGGCGAGGCGTTCGAGGTCCATGACGCGCCATGCGGTGACGCCGTCGAAGGCGAGACACTTTCGCAGGTCGTCGGCGTCGTCGAGCCTGCGATCCTCGACGCGGGTGCCGACCTTGAGGATCCTGAAGTATTCCTCGACGGTCCAGCGCGCCTCGTACCAGGCAACGATGCGCCGGGCGTTGTCGATGTCGGCCTCGCCCTCGGTGGTGAGCAAGAGCCAGTGGAGCGGCTTGCAGCGCTTCGGCGGGTCGGGTTCCTGGACCGAGACGGCGAGCATGGGCAGCGGCGCCTGGTTGGCCCTGTTCCTCGGCGGCGCGAGTTCGACGCCGGCGGCGCGCAGGTCGAGGCGGGCCTTGCGCCTGCGGCGTCTGCGGGGACCGCCGCAGGGGAGGCGTTCGATGGTTTTCGTCCCCAGCACCGGCTGCGCCGCCACGACGTCCCACAAGTCCGGTGTCTTGCCGTCGACGACAGCCCGGCGCTGCCGGCCGCGGTCGGAGCGGATCAACAGCCCGTCGCCGCTCTCGCGCGCCTTGCAGAACATCTCCCATATGTCGCCCTCACGGTCGCAGACCGTGACCACGCGGGTGTCGGGACAGGCCATCGCGAGCTGCCCGGCGCTCTCGAGCCGGCGCAGCCAGCGCACGCTCTCCGGCTCGGCCTCGCCGGCCGCGTCCGCGCCGTCGCGCTGGGTGGCGTTGAGTTCGAACACCCCGAGCGGACGCCGGGTTTCGCTGATCGCAAGCCCGACATGGGCGAGGATCCCCCTTGTTCCCGAGCCGCCGCCGCCGAGGTCCACCAGGCCCGTGGTCTTGCGGTGGCCGTTGTAGTTCAGCGTCGTGGTGTCCTGGATGGCGAGGACCACCGGCTCCAGCCGGCAGCGCTCGACCGTCGCCTCGCGGTGGGGTTGAAGAATGTCGTCCATCTTGATCCTGTCGTTGGACAGCAGCCGGTAGGCGGCCTTCTGCTCCGCCTCTGCGGGGAAGATCACGGGCAGGGACGCACCGGGGGCATTCTCCCATGCCCGGCCCATCGCCAACAGCCGCTTGCGCAGGCGGCCGTCGGGATGCGAGCTGCGGCCGTACTCGAAGTCGGCCCAGTCCGCGCCTTTGACCCGGCAGGGCTCGGGCGTCGTGCCGAGGATGGGCGCCGGCTCCCGGCACAAGGCGTCCCGCCAGCCCTCGGCCAAGGGCTTGATCCACACCGATTTCGGCGCCGCCGCGCGGCGCCCCGGCGGAGACCCCGAGGTCCGCTCGGCGCAACACTTCCAGCCCGCCGCGCGGTAGCAGGTGCCGCGCCGCTCGGGACCCACATAAGTGTAGGCGGCCAACGGCACGGCCCCATGCGCCGCCGGCCAGTCGCCGGCCAGGCGCGCCGTCGACAGCGCCAGCACATGCGACGCCAGATTGTCGACCCGGACGCCGGGCAGCAGGAGAAAGCGATGCTGGTTGACCAGCTGCGTCAGGTTGGCGACCCGCGCCGCAGCCGACCAGCCGATGAAGGCGTCGCGGGCCGCCTGATGCCAGCTCGCGGCGCAGAAGCCGATGCCGCCAAGGCGGCCGTGAACCGACGAAACGATCCACCAGTTCAGCACCGCACCCGGCCTTCGCGACCACCCCTGCGGATGATGGCTCTCCATCATCTCCCGCCACGAGCGCTTGTCCGCCGCATCGCCGACCGGGACCAGCGTGACCTCCCCAAGCTCCGACAGCCCGCACCTCAGTTCCAGGTCCGGATAGCCCCGCTCGACCTCGCCGCCCACCGTTCCCGGCGTCCGGCACGGCATCGCCCGCGCCTCGGGCAACCAAATGCCCACCTTGTCCGCCAGCCGCGACAGAGCCTTGCTCGCTTGGGCAAGACACGGAACGCCCCGAGGGTTGCGCCAGTTCTCGCGCTCGCACAACTCGCGCGCCAGCGAATGGCGCGTCCGGCCCGTCTCGCCGGACGCCCCCTTCAGCCACTCAATCGTACCGGCGCTGAAATGCCGAAGCCCAATCTGCATGCCCAGAACATGCAGAACCGGCATTACCTTGAAAACTGTGTCCTATTGAAAGACCGCGGCCGGGTCGGTCGTCTGATGCGCCTGCTGGGTCTTCAGGCGGTCAACCGGGCGCCGCGGACTAGCGTGCCGCATCCCGAGCACCGGGTGTGGCCCTGTCTGCTCAAGGACCTGCGGGTCGAGCGGTCGAACCACGTCTGGTGCGCCGACATCACCGATATCCCGGTGCAGCGCGGCTTCCTGTATCTGGTGGCGATCATGGACTGGGCAAGCCGGCACGTCCTGGCCTGGCGGCTGTCGAACACGCTGGACGCAGGCTTCTGTGTCGAGGCGCTTGAGGAGGCCCTGGATCGCTACGGCACGCCGGAGATCTTCAACACCGACCAGGGCAGCCAGGTCACCAGCTTCGCCTTCACCGGGCGTCTGCAGACGCCCGGCATCGGCATCTCGATGGAGGGGCGGAGCCGGTGCATGGACACCATTTTTATCGAGCTGTTGTGGCGTTCGCTCAAACACCAGATGATCGACCTGCACGAGAGCGCCGACGGCTTCACGGCCCGGCACCTGATCCATGACTGGATGGGCTTCTACAATCCGGCATTACAACACCCATCTGTCTATGCCATTGAAGAGAAGAGGTTTTGTTGATCGTGATGCGGTCCTGCGGGGTGTTCTGGGTGTGATCTGGCGCGCTCGACGAGGGTTTTCCCGCTTCGCCTTCGAGACCCGGCCGGCTGAAGATCCACGGACCGTCGGCGAGCGGATGGACGGCGTAGATCTCACCGTTCTTTGCGGCCCGCCTGAGTGTCTTGGGGGTGATGTGAAGAAGCCTGGCGGCCTTGGTCAAGTTGAGCCAGGGCTCAATGCCGTCGGGCGCCGGGCGATGGACCGGGATCCGGTAGTGTGATCGCAGCGAGGTCACCCGCTCCCGTGTCCAGCGATTGCCGTTGCCGGTGACCAAACCGTTACGGTTCAGAAGCCCCGCGATCAGATCGTCGCCGGCGATGCGGACCAGCAGGCGGACGGCTTCGATGATATCGGGCGCGGTGCTGTTGCGCGGCCCGCGCCGTTCGGTATGGACGCCGCCCGCCCAATGAACGGTCAGCACGATCTCGCTGGCGTCCTCGTCAATGTTGGCAACCACTTCCCGGATTACGGTTCTGACGATGCGCTTCTTGAGCCGGGCATCCGTCGTCGCGGGCGACAGCTCCGCGCATGGCGGCGCGCTCGCATCGTGTTCGGCGATCTTCGCCTCGAGCGCGGCGGTCCAGCGCGCCTCCAGCTCGACCGCCACCAGGCGATTGGCTGGATCGGTGGCATCGTAGTGGCGGACGGCGCGGTTCGCCGCACAGCGCGCCGCCTCGAGATCGCGGACCAGCATCTCGCGAGCATGATCGCGTCGCTCGGCCTGTCGCGCCCCGGCCTCCACGGCCGCCGCGACCACCCCCGGCTCCACCACCTGGAGCAGCATCTCCTCGATCGCCTCGTCGACCCGCAGTTCGCCGAACGCGATGCAGCGGGGCTCGCCGTTGTCGAGCCATCCCCGGGGACAGCTGTCGCGCGGGATGTTGTGCTTCTGTCCAGTACAGCAAACCGTCAGCTTCCGGCCGCAGCAGCGGCAGCGCAGGAGACCCGCACGCAGGGCATCGCCGTGCTTCGGCGCGCCGTGATGACGGCTTGCCGGGACAGTGTCGCTGACCCTCTTGCGTATCGCCTCCGCGCGTTCCCACTCGACAGAGCCCTCCTGCGCGCCGGGCTTCAGCGTGAGCCACGCGGCGCGCGGCTTGCGCCGTATCCTCGGCCGCGCCCGTGCCCCATCATAGCCCGGCTCCACGCTCGTCTTGCCATAGGCGTAGCCGCCGCCATAGGCCGGGTTGACGATCATCCGATGCAGGGTGGCGTCGCTCGGCCGGCGCCACACGATGGCGCCGTTGCCCGACCTCGCCGGCAACGTCAGATCGTGCTCGTGGACCCGCAGCAGCGCCTGGCGCGCGCTGCCCAGCTCCTCGACCGTGTCGAAGACCAGTCGGATCGCCTCTTGCACCCTCCGGTTCGGGTCCTTCTCCAGCCGGTCGCCCTCCTTGATGAAGCCAACCGGGGCGCCGACCACGAGCGCGCCGCGCCGTCTCGTAGCGGGCCGACAGCGAGCGCTGGCGCAGCAGGTCGTGTTCGTCCTCGTTGAGGCTACCCTTCAGCCCGAGCAGGAGGCGCTCGTTGCTCTGGCGCGGCGCGTACACCGTGTCCTGGTCGATCAGCAGCGTGTCGACCATGCGGCACATCTCGACCAGCTGCTGCCAGTCGCGGCTGTTCCGCGCGAAGCGAGAGACCTCGCGCGCCGCCACGGCGCCGACCGTGCCAAGACAGACCTCTGCCACCATGCGCTCGAAGCCCAGGCGGGCGACCGCGCCCGCCGCAGACCGGCCCAGGTCCGCGCCGACGACCTCGATCCGCCAGACGCCGAACGCCTGCAGCCGGCCCGTCATGGCGTATTGCAGGGCGCCGCTCTCGCGGTTGTGCATGACCTGGTGGGGCGAGGATTGCCGGACATCGAGCATCGCCTTGCGGCGCAGGTGCTGCGGCCCGATCGTCGCAGACATCATCACCGCCCGCCCCCGGATCGCGGGGATCGTGCACGTGGTCCAGCATCAGCCGAACCATCAGCTCGCTCGCCTTCCGGCGTGTTCGGCCCGGACGCGCGCACTATCTCGGCGTGTCCTCCGGAACGCTGCTCTCCGCCCGAGCGAACAGATCGAGCTGATCCGATCCGTTCCCGCGCTTGCGGTGCACCCCGTATCGATCTCGCATGGATCTCTCCCCGATCCTAGTCATCGCAGACCCATCCTGCGCACGTCGCGGGAGCCTTACACAGCGCATCCGACACGAACGATGCCAGAGACGATAGCGTGGCGAGATCCACCTGGCCACGCTCCTCAACGCGCGTCCCCGCGCAGACCACGCGGTCGAACATCCACAGCGGAACTTCCTGCCAGAGGCCCGGTACAGCTCCGTCGAGAGCGCATCGCGCGCGAACGATGCCCGCCTTCTCTACGACATTACCGACCCGCACAAGCCGGCCGGCCCACGGATGCCTTCGATAAAGTACCCTGCGGGTGTCGGGCCTATGGGCGCTCTCGCGCTCGGTTGTACAACGCCGAGAGGCCTCACTCGGCGCTCGGCGGGACGGGATGCCTGTGGAGATGTGGGCAAGCCGCTAAGCGCCTTGCCCACATCTCCACAGGCGCAGCAGCAACAACAAGAAGATCGATTCAAAAGGATACTGGCGGCCTAAACCACAACCGGAAGACACCTTAAATCAGCCGCTAGGCTGTCCAACGAACCGGAGCCACCTCACGGATTGCCGCAGGCGCGGCCTTGCTACCGCCAACGCTATCATCTTCGCGTCGGCCCGAGCCTAAGTATCTAAATCATAATGATATCAATTAGTGACAGTGACTTGCATGCGTCCGAGACGGCGTATGAGAACACGGATCAGAGCCAGCAGGAGCCAGGCGAGGAAGCTGGTGATGGATCGCTCGAAATCTCTGGAGAGGCACCGACAGCGGCGCAGCCATCCGAAGGTGCGTTCGACCACCCAGCGCCGGGACATGACGACGAACCCCTTGGTATCCCTGGGTTTTCCGATGACCTCCACAGTGACCAGGCAATTCGCTTCCTTGAGCTCGCTTGCCAGATTGTTGCCGCCATAGGCGCCGTCGGCAAACACGATCTGCACCGTGTTCTGACCGGCCTGCAACGCCAGCAATAAGGGAAGTGCGCCATCCCGGTCCTGGATATGCGCCGGATGGACCTGGGCCGCAAGCGTGTTGCCGGCATCGTCGCCGCATTCCTCGCTGCCCGCTTCGATTGTCGATCATGGTCGCGTCGGGTCCGCACTACGCCCCGACCGGAGTCGCTCGAGAGTCGTAAAACGGGCGCAAACCTACTCCAGGATCCCCGACCGGGACCACGCGTGGAAATAAGTCTGAACCGTCGAACCTCTTGCAAAATTCCTGTCCCCAGGGTCCGGTGAGGCCGGATCGGTCGGTTGATCCCGGTCACCTCTGCACCTGGAGGTCGGAATCCATGGATTCGCGGTGTCTCATCAGAGATGATGAGACCAAACAGGGACCTTTGTGGACATCGGGACACGCCTCTCCGGGCCACTCTCTTCGAGAGGGCCGTGAAGGGTCGGCATGCGTTGTCGGAGCCGCGCTATGGGGCGGCGAGACGTATCAACGGGTCAGCCGCCAGGGCCAGGATGCCGAACATGAGATGGCAGGCGACCTTGGAATATCCACGGACGCGGACATGGCGCCCGCCACACTCATCCTTGAGGCGGGCGTTGGTCCTCTCGACACCGAACCGGATCCGGAACCGCACGGTCTCGGGATCGACATGGCCTATTGCACGCCGGGCCCGGGCCTCCCGGTCTCGCTCCTCCTTGAGGTCCTTGTCCCGGCGCGGATTGACATCGATGATCGGCACATGGCCAAGCCGTTCGCTCATCTGGTAGATCTCCTTGGCATCATAGGCCGCGTCCATGAGATCGTAGAGATTGGTCACACGCCCGGCGGTCATCATCGCCAGCGGGATCGCGACCTGGCTGTCATGGACGGATGCCGCGGTGAGGACGGTACTCAGCGGCACCCCGCAGTCTGCTGTGTCGATATGCAGCTTGTAACCGCGCCAAGCCTCCATGACCCCCTTGGCAGTCTTCTTTGCCCCGTGATCGCAGACCTTCGGCAGCGCGTCGAGCATCTCATCGAGATCCATCCCGTTCGCTTGCCGTTCGAGACGCCCAGGCTCCTTCGTCCTCTCCTCGCCCTTGCGGGGCCGGCCGCGCTTGCGGTTCGGCGTCCCGGCCTTCGGCTTCGGGGCCGGCGTCTCCCGGGCCTCGATGGCCGTCGGGTCCCTCGACACGTGGCCGATGAGCGCGTCGCCCAGTGTCTCTGCAACCAGAGCCGCGTGCATCCTCTCCGGAAGACGGGACTGCGACCATTCGGCAAACGCCCGCGAAAACGTCGCTTCACGCGGGATCTCCGAGACACGCGACCAGCCGCACAGCCGGCGCAACGTCGGGTCCACCTTGAGCCTGTCGATCAGGTGGCGGGTCGTCGGCAGACCCCACACCGCCTTGGCGATGAAGCCACGGGTCAGCGCCCGGCGATCCTCCCGGGGCCGACCCGGACCGGTCCACACCTCATCGACGAAGCCCTCCACCTTGACGAGATCGAGAGCTGTCACGAAACGCTTGTGCGTCTCCAGGAGAGGACCGACCACCTCGGCCAACGCAGGGAAAAGTTCGGGGTTTATATACCAGTTTACCCAACCTCTGCCGGGTCAAGAGGTTGCGCTGATTCAGGCTGAGCCGGTTTCTGGAAGTCCCATTTCTTCTTGGGCGGCCCCTGCATGATCAAGCGCGCGATATTCTCCGGCGTGTCGGGGACCGGCTCGATATCGGGATAGCGCTTGGTCATCGTCATCTCCTTCTGCTGCTATGCTGCCGAGGGAATCGACGGCTTTCTCCCCTCGAAATAGTCCTCGATGGTGTACAATTGCACCGTCGGAACATCCATGAACCGGCCCGCGCTCGCAGCTGCATCGCGCATCCCATGCGTAACGCGATCTTCAAAGCATGTAAACATGCCGAGATCGGCCCCGGCCTGTTGGCGCGCGCCGTTGAACGCCTGGACGTCGCCGGGGCCGGTTCCGCCGCCCTTCACTTGTGAGACGATATCGATGAACCGTCCCTTGCGGATGGGGATGCCCAAGACGCCCGTCAATGCCGCCGTCGCCGCGCTGACGCTTGTTCGCTTCCATGCCGTCCACCAGCGATGCGGCCCAGCGCTCAAAACGGAAGGCATCGAGACTGGCTAGCGTCTTTGCATCGTCGCGCGTCTTGGGCATCCCGATGAATTCGATGTCGTCCCACAAACTATCGAAGTGGCCGCGCAACCGCCGCTCAATCACCTGAACCTCTTGCAAAATTCCTGTCCCCAGGGTCCGGTGAGCCCGGATCGGTCGGTTGATCCCGGTCACCTCTGCACCTGGAGGTCGGAATCCATGGATTCGCGGTGTCTCATCAGAGACGATGAGACCGAACAGGGACCTTTGCGGACGTCAGGACACACATCTCCGGGCCACTCTCTTCGAGAGGGCCGCGAAGGGTCGGTATGCGTTGTCGGAGCCGCGCTATGGGGCGGCGAGACGTATCAACTGGTCAGCCGCCAGGGCCAGGATGCCGACCATGAGTTTGGCGGGCGTTGGTCCTCCCGACACCGGACCGGATCCGGAACCGCACGGTCTCGGGATCGACATGGCCTATTGCACGCCGGGCCCGGGCCTCCCGGTCTCGCGCCTCCTTGAGGTCCTTGTCCCGGCGCGGATTGACATCGATGATCGGCACATGGCCAAGCCGTTCGCTCATCTGGTAGATCTCTCTGGCATCATAGGCCGCGTCCATGAGATCGTAGAGATTGGTCACACGCGCGGCGGTCATCATCGCCAGCGGGATCGCGACCGGGCTGTCATGGACGGATGCCGAGGTGAGGACGGTCCTCAGCGGCACCCCGCAGTCTGCTGTGTCGATAGGCAGCTTGTCACCGCGCCAAGCCTCCAGGACCCCCTTGGCATTCTTCTTTGCCCCGTGATCGCAGACCTTCGGCAGCGCGTCGAGCATCTCATCGAGATCCATCCCGTTCGCTTGCCGTTCGAGACGCCCAGGCTCCTTCGTCCTCTCTTCGCCCTTGCGGGGCCGGCCGCGCTTGCGGTTCGGCGTCGGGGCCTTCGGCGTCGGGGCCGGCGTCTCCCGGGCCTCGATGGCCGTCGAGTCCCGCGACACGTGGCCGATGAGCGCGTCGCCCAGTGTCTCTGCAACCAGAGCCGCGTGCATCCTCTCCGGAAGACGGGACTGCGAAAATTCGGCAAACGCCCGCGAAAACGTCGCTTCACTCGGGATCTTCGCGACACGCGACCAGCCGCACAGTCGGCGCAACGTCGGGTCCACCTTGAGCCTGTCGATCAGGTGGCGGGTCGTCGGCAGACCCCACACCGCCTTGGCGATGAAGCCATGGGCCAGCGCCTGGCGATCCTCCCGGGGCCGACCCGGACCGGTCCACACCCCATCGACGAAGCCCTCCACCTTGACGAGATCGAGAGCTGTCACGAAACGCTTGTGCGTCTCCAGGAGAGGACCGACCGCCTCGGCCAACGCAGGGAAAAGGTCCCCTTGAAATCGGTGCCAGAGATCGGATAGGGTCGAGCCAAGGGTCATCGGGGTCACCTCCTTGGTATCTTGTTATTGTAGAAACACAACATACCACGAGGTGGCCCCGAAACCCAGGCCCTCGACAACAAAATCAGCCTCGACAAGGCAAAAAACCGGTCGGGCCGGCAATTTTGCAAGAAGCTCACCTTACAGGCATTTACGCATATGTCCATTCCGATCCAGCGGCGGTCCAGCGTTTGTGCAGCTTGAACGGTCGTGCCACAGCCGCAGAAGGGGTCGAGCACAAGGCCCTCGGGGAGGCAGGATGCTTCAACAATCCGTTGTATCAATTTCAAGGGCTTTTGTGTTGGATAACCGAGGCGCTCTAGTGGATTGATCATTACAAATATATCCATTATTATGTTCTTCTGATTTGTCGATCATGGAGGTCTACAAGATGCGCCCTGGTGTTTCATTCACGCTCACTTCAGGCGACCAGCATCGCCTTGAAACGGTTGTCCCGGACCCGAAGAGCCCGCAGACGCACGTCTGGCGGGCGCGCATCGGTCTTCTGAGCGACGATGGGCTCGGCAGGATGGCCATCATGAGAGAGACCGGCAAGGCGAAGAACAGTGTCTGGCGCTGGCAGGACCGCTTCTATAGGAGGACGGTGTGGACGGACTTCTGCGGGACAAGACGCGTCCGCCGGGCAAGACGCCTCTGGCTCCTGAGCCGGTGGCGAAGATCGTAGAGTTGACCCACACCTCGCCGCCTCACGCGGCGACCTACTGGACGCTGCGGGCGATGGCGAAGGCTGTGGGGGTGCCGCTTCGACGGTCTGGGCGGTCTGGCAGGCGCATGGCCTGATGCCGCACCGCTGGCGGCCGTTCACGCTTTCGAACGATCCCGCCTGCCTCGAGACGCTGACCGACATCGTCGGCCTCTCCGTTGCGCCGCCGGCTCACGCGGTCGTGCTGTCGATCGATGACAGGTCGCACAGTCAGGCCCGCGACCGCACACAGCCCGGCCTGCCGCTGAAGAAAGGCCGCGGCGCCACCATGACACATGATTACAAGCGCAACGGCACGACGACGCTGTTTGCTACCCTGACCGTGCTCGACGGCACGGTCATCGGCCAGCACGCCAGTCGGCATCGCCACCAGGAGTTCCTAAGATTCCTCAACCTCATCGCGCACACGATACCCGCCGGCGTCCCGGTCCATGCCATCCTCGACAACGACGCCACTCACAAGCACAAGGACGTCCAAGTCTGGCTCGCACGCCATCCGCGCTGGACCTTCCACTTCACCCCCACCTCGAGCTCGTGGCTGAACGCGCTCGAAGGCGTCTTCGCCAAGCTGACACGACGCCGTCTCAAATACGGCGTCTTCCGCTCCGTACGCGAACTCCAGGATGCCATCCGCCGCGTCATCGACGAACACGACACCACCGAAGCCAAGCCCTTCGTCTGGACCGCCGATCCCGATACCATCATCGCCGCAAGAAAAAGAGGGTTTCAAATATTGAAATCAATCCACTAGCGCCATATTGTTCAATGATGGAATATCATTCCATACGTTCAGCATCCCCTTTCTTTTGCCCTTCATCTTTTGGCTCGTTGCAAGGGTGGTTGGCTTCCGAAAGAAATAGTTCCTTGTTTTATTGAACGCTAAAATAATGTCGTGCTTTTTTGAGAAGTATCTTCTCGAGCTCCCGCCAAGGCCATAGACCCAAACAATTTCATTCATGCCCCCCCCCCCGCAGAAATAACCCATCCATTACAATTTTCAGGTAATGACTCATGGTCGAGCTTCTTGCAAAATTGCCGGCCCGACCGGTTTTTTGCCTTCTCGAGGCTGGTTTTGTTGTCGAGGGCCTGGGTTTCGGGGCACCCCGTGGTCTGTTGTGTTTCCACAACAACAAGATACCGAGGAGGTGACCCCGATGACCCTTGGCTCGACCCTATCCGATCTCTGGCACCGATTTCAAGGGGACCTTTTCCCTGCGTTGGCCGAGGCGGTCGGTCCTCTCCTGGAGACGCACAAGCGCTTCGTGACAGCTCTCGATCTCGTCAAGGTGGAGGGCTTCGTCGATGGGGTGTGGACCGGTCCGGGTCGGCCCCGGGAGGATCGCCAGGCGCTGGCCCGTGGCTTCATCGCCAAGGCGGTGTGGGGTCTGCCGACGACCCGCCACCTGATCGACAGGCTCAAGGTGGACCCGACGTTGCGCTGACTGTGCGGCTGGTCGCGTGTCGCGGAGATCCCTAGTGAAGCGACGTTTTCGCGGGCGTTTGCCGAATGGTCGCAGTCCCGTCTTCCGGAGAGGATGCACGCGGCTCTGGTTGCAGAGACACTGGGCGACGCGCTCATCGGCCACGTCTCCCGGGACTCGACGGCCATCGAGGCCCGGGAGACGCCGGCCCCGAAGCCGAAGGCCAGGACGCCGAACCGCAAGCGCGGCCGGCTCCGCAAGGGCGCGGAGAGGACGAAGGAGCCTGGGCGTCTCGAACGGCAAGCGAACGGGATGGATCTCGATGAGAGGCTCGACGCGCTGCCGAAGGTCTGCGATCACGGGGTAAAGAAGACTGCCAAGGGGGTCATGGAGGCCTGGCGCGGTGACAAGCTGCATATCGACACAGCAGACTGCGGGGTGCCGTTGAGGACCGTCCTCACCGCGGCATCCGTCCATGACAGCCAGGTCGCGATCCCGCTGGCGATGATGACCGCCGGGCGTGTGACCAATCTCTACGATCTCATGGACGCGGCCTATGATGCCAGGGAGATCTACCAGATGAGCGAACGGCTTGGCCATGTGCCGATCATCGATGTCAATCGGCGCCGGGACAAGGACCTCAAGGAGGAGCGAGACCGGGAGGCCCGGGCCCGGCGTGCAATAGGCCATGTCGATCCCGAGACCGTGCGGGTCCGGATCCGGTCCGGTGTCGAGAGGACCAACGCCCGCCTCAAGGATGAGTGTGGCGGGCGCCATGTCCGCGTCCGCGGACATTCCAGGGTCGCCTGCCATCTCATGGTCGGCATCCTGGCCCTGGCGGCTGACCAGTTGATACGTCTCGCCGCTCCATAGCGCGGCTCCGACAACGCATACCGACCCTTCGCGGCCCTCTCGAAGAGAGTGGCCCGGAGAGGCGTGTCCCGATGTCCACAAAGGTCCCTGTTTGGTCTCATCATCTCTGATGAGACACCGCGAATCCATGGATTCCGACCTCCAGGTGCAGAGGTGACCGGAAGCAACCGACCGATCCGGCCTCACCGGACCCTGGGGACAGGAATTTTGCAAGAGGTTCGGTCGGGTCACAATGAAGATAGATCGATCCGGTCGGCTTGAGAACGCGGTGGCACTCGCGTAGCCGGGTTGGCCATGTATGACAGGGAGGCGAGTTGCGTTCCCTCGCCGAGAATCCGCCGCAAGCTCTCCATGGTATCCGCCAGGGCTCCCGGCGTTCCGGCCACGGCATGAAAGTCATCGACGGCTTCATGCCAGCGCCAGGTGTCATCGAACGCAACCCACTGAGCGCCGCCGATGAAGGCGTTGTAGAGCCGCTTCGAGTTGAACGGGGGTCGAGATAGATTAGGTCTATCGATTCGTCGGCGATGTCTTGGCGCATCACATCAAGACAATCGCCGAAGTAGAGGCGATTCGGGTAGGCCATAACACCGCCCCTACGCGATCAAATCCCGATATGCTAGCCGCTTCCCTTCCATTCTCCTGGCCATATGTCCCATCATGCCGATAGTGTCTGCCTCGCGGTCGTTGTGACGGCCTGCGAATTCCCCGACATATCGGTCAAGGTGCTTTTCGCTGAAATGGTGGAAGGCGCCCTGATATGCCCGCTTCAGCATGCCCCAGAAGGACTCCATGCCATTGGTGTGCGCCATGCCCCGGACGTACTCGCCGGCAGAGTGATTTACGGCCTCATGGTCGAATGGCATTCCCTGATAGGCGCTCGCTTCGTCCGTGAACACCTTCGCACCCGGCGCGGTGTGCGCGCCGATGAAGCCCTTGAGCGTCGGGCCATCGTTGGTCTCGACCGCACGGGCCGCGATCTTGTTGGTCGCGATCCCTGGTCCCGACGACGATGGCTTTCCCGACCGCGCCCCGCCCCGTCAGCGCCGCCCGCTTCGCCTTCGGCATGTTCTTGCGCTTGCCGCCGATGTAGGTCTCATCGACCTCCACGGGACCGGAGAAGAGGTCGCTGTTGTCCCGCCATGTCTCCCGGATGCGCTGGGCCAGATACCATGCGGATTTCTGCGTGATCCCAAGATCACGGTGCAACTTCATGCTGGACACGCTCTTGAGGTTGGTCGCCAACAGGTAGATCGCGATGGCCCAAACTTGAAAACCGAGCTTGGAACCGTGCATCAGGCTCCCGGTCTTTACCGAGAAATCCCCACGGCAATCGCGGCAGCGGTAGGGCTGCGGTTTGCGGGTCGGGCGCTCCTGAACATTGGTCGATCCGCACGCGGGGCAGTGTACGCCGGTCGGCCAGCGAGTCTCAACGAACCATCGCTCGGCGATTGTGTCGTCCGGGAACATGCGGACGATCTCGACCAGCGAGAGACCCTGGCGAAAGGGCTTTCCCGGTGCCTTGTGTGCCATGATCAGCCCCCTCCCATGAGACATCAGTTTACCCAAATCGGGCGCTTCGTCAACCCCTATCTGGGTAAACTGGTATATAAGCCCCTTTTTTTACCGCGCCGGCGGCGTGTTGATGAGCGCGTACGATGGTCGAATCGATGAACACTTCCTTGAGTGGTTCATCGTCTCCCTGTTGTCTCTGTTGCCAGAGCCGTGCCCGGAGGTGGCGCTTCTCCCAACGGCGAAACCGCTGATAAACGGCATTCCAATGGCCGAATTCGTCGGGCAGGTCGCGCCTGGGGGTTCCGGTCCGCGCCTGGTAGAGGACGGCTTCGATGACCAGTCGGTCGCTGAGCCGTGGCGGGGCGCCGGCGGCGTGTTTGCTCTCACGCAGTAGCGGCTCGAGTGTCGACCAGACAGCATCCGTGATGAGCAGGCGTAACGCCATGATAAGTCCCCGGAAAGTGTCATTGATGGAGAATGATCATCAGCATTTCATGAATTCGTCAACACGGCCTAACCTGTGATAGTCATTTGGGGGGTCTGCCCGACATAATCCTTATCCCAAAAACCTGAACCTGCCGGCTCAACGAGCAAACTGCAGGTTTGGATTCCCGGAATTTTGGACCACATCACCAAGCACAGAGATTGTACCAACGAATTCCTGCCTGGAAACTACATGGCTAGCCAAAACCTGGAATTTCCCCGGAATACTGCAAGCAATCTCACGTAAAGAGATCCACGCGAAAGGTCACTCGCGCATCGGACAACGGATTTGATCCCGGCCCCCGCACGATCTGGCCAAATCCGAACCCAACTGGACCGCTGGGGACCAGCCGGCGATCTGCCCACATCCATCCATCCCGATACATCCGGACCCGAAATTACGCCCGCTTGCGGCTGCGACCGTTGAATGCGGCAATCACCTCGCTGCTGCCGCACCGGGCATCCCGCTGCAAATACACCATCGCCTTCAACGAGGCAGTATGGGCCTCGATACTGGAGCCGATGACGCAGTCCTCGATCACCCGCGCGAAGTAATCGTGCTGATGAGCATCGACAAAAGTGTAGTGAACGCAAACATCCGTCAGACCGCCGCACAACAACACCGTTTCCGTCCGCAAACCACGCAACAGGATCATGAGGTCGGTCCCGAAAAACGCGGAATAACGACGCTTCGGGATGAGATAATCCACCCCGTACTGATAGGGCAGCCGGACATGAACCCGTGTACCGGGATGCCCCTCGATACAATGAACGCCCTCCGATCCATCGAGCTCGCGTCCAAAATCAACATGGTCGGGACGGTGCGCCTCGATGATGTAGATGACCGGAATGCCGTTTGCCTTCGCAGATTCAATGACCGGAATCACTCGATCGATCCGTTCTTCTCCGCTGTCCATCTTCGGAATGCCGCCATCATCGTCTTCCGGGCGGCCGGTGCCCATGATGTCAACCACGACCAGGGCCGGATTGCCTTCGATCAGGTCAGGCATAATGCATAGTGTCCCTTCCTGCGTGAATGACGGCTGCCGTTCTGCCGTCAGTGCCACTAAAAAAACGCCGGCCCCGTCTCCGGGGCCGGCGCTGAACATGCTTCGATCAGGTCAGCGATACCGATGGGCCTGCGACCAGATGCCGGAATACTCCTTCTGAGCATTCCAGACCTTGGTGAACCAGACATTGTCAGTTCCCTGCTCAGCAACCCATTCGTCGGTCGCCTTCTTGGCCGCATCCTTGAACGACTGCGGCAGGTCGATGATTTCGTTCTTCGCGCTGTTTACATAGGTCATCCAGTTCGGCGCATCGTCATGTCCGAGCTTCATGTAGAGATCCCAGGTCATCAGCTGACCGGCAGCCTTGAGCTGTGTTTTCTGAAGGTCGGTGAATTCATCCCAGACATCCTTTGTGAACTCACACTCATGCATGGCGATCGGCTGATGGACGCCAGGAACGATGATGTATTTGGCGACTTTCTCGAAGCCCATGACGATGTTATGGGTCGGTGTGCCCCATTCGATGCCGTCGACGACCTTGCGCTCGAGGGCCGGATAAACTTCGGCGCCGGCCAGAATGACCGTCGAAGCGCCAAGCTTCTGTGCGATTTCAGCCCAGGCGCCGGCGGTACGGACCTTCATGCCCTTGTAGTCGTCGAGCGAACGGACGGCCTTATGGCTATGCAGAAACAGCTCACGCGGAGCCGAGCCGCAGGGGACGGACGCGACCTCGAACTTTTCAAGACGCCATTCCATGAGCATTTCCTTTCCGCCACCACGGAAAACCCAATGCATCATCTTGTCCCAGCTCATCGAACCGGCGAAACCGCCAAACAGGATACCGGTCTTGTCGACACCCCAGTCGTAACCAGGCCAGTTGTGGCTGGTATGCGCCACGCCCTTGCGGACCGTATCCGTGACCTTGAGCGCCTTGCCGAGTGTGCCGGCCGGATAGACTTCGACTTCCATCGTGTTGTTGGTCGTCATTTCCATGTTTGCCGCAGCCCCGCGGGCGACAAACTCCAGCATGATGCCGCCACCCCACGGTGTCGCCATGTCCAGTCTTTGCTGCGCCTGGACACCCCCGGCGACGCTGGCCGACCCGAGAGCGACAAGCCCCGCGACGCCAAGTTTCAAAAGATGTGATCTCATTGCAGACTCCCCGTCCCTAAATCTGAAAACGCCACACGATGCGCCATTGGCGATCGTGAAAACGACAAACCGGATTAATAATCCGGGAGCAGTGCCATGAAAGTCAAGCCACCGCGATCCCGCATGATCATTGCGCCAGATACCCGCCGTCAACCGGAAGTTCGACGCCAGTTATATAGGAGGCGTCGTCGGACGCCAGGAAAACGATCGCCTTCGCGACCTCGATCGCCTCCCCAGCCCGTCCCATCGGAACCTGAGCATCGAGAATCTTCTGACGGTGCACCGGATCGGCCGTGATGCCGGAGGTTCGCATCGGTGGCATAATGCCTGGATGGACGCTGTTCACGCGAATGCCGTCCCCCGCGAAACGCACTGCCGATTGTTTGGTCATGGTGCGGACCGCGCCCTTCGACGCATTGTAGCCGGGATGAATGTAGCTCTGACCGACAACACCGGAAATCGACGAAATGTTGACGATTGCACCGCCACCAGCCTTCATGATTGCGGGCGCGACATGCTTGGTGCCAAGAAAGGGCCCTGTCGCATTGATCCGCATCAGATCGTTCCAGGCCTGCATGTCGCCCTGATCCTGATAACCGCTGCCGCTGATACCTGCATTGTTGACCAGAACATCAATGCGACCCCAGGCCGCCACGATAGCGGAAACGCCCGCTTCCCAGTCAGCTTCGCTAGATACATCAAGCTTCTGGAAAATGGCGGTTCCGCCATCGGCTGCGATTGCGGCGATCTGCTCCTTGGCTTCGTCCTCGAGAAGGTCACAAATTGCGACCTTCGCGCCCTCGGCAGCGAACAACCGGGCTGTCGCCGCTCCCATGCTCGACGCACCGCCCGTCACCAGTGCCACCTTGCCCTCGAATCGCGTCATGTCGCTTTCCCTTCATCTCCACCGTCGCAATGACCGTCCACATCCGTGCCCTGTGCCAACCGTGCATCGGCAACTCCCAGCACACAATCGACCAGATCATAACCGGTCGCTTCAGACTGGCATAGGCAAGCATTGATCCGCAGCATGATCAGCATTTAGGGTGCTCTTCTCAGTTTGCCGGCATAATGATCACCACCAAATCAACACCACAGACGGAATCCCGAGATGAACGCCAGCACATACACGCATATCCTGTTCGACGTCAGCGACGGGATCGCAACGATCACCCTGAATCGGCCGGAAGCCAGAAACGCGCTGTCGCCGGAAATGCGGATCGATCTGGACCATGCGCTCGAAGTCGTCAGGGAACATGCGGCTGAAGATATCCGGGCGGTTATTCTGACAGGGGCCGGCGGCGCGTTCTGCGCCGGTGGCGACGTCAAATCCATGGGCTCGCGCCTCGGTTCGGCGACCGGGGCGCGTAACGCGCTGCGCAACAGTCACAGCCAGATGTTCGAACTGCTCAACCTCGAAGTGCCGGTTGTCACCCTCATTGATGGCGCCGCAGCCGGCGCCGGCGCCAATATCGCGCTGACCGGGGATTTCGTGCTGGCGACGTCGCGTTCCTTCCTGATGCAAGCCTTCGTGCGCATCGGTCTACTGCCAGACTGGGGCGGGATGTATATCCTGCCACGGCTGGTCGGCCTTCAAAAAGCCAAGGATTTGGTCTTTTCCGGCCGCCGTGTCTACGCTGAGGAGGCAAAACAGATGGGTCTGATCTACGACATCGTTGGTCAGGACACGGCGATGGCTGAAGCGCGGGCTTTTGCGCAACGGTTCCTGAATGCCCCGACAAAGGCGATCGGCCTTGCGAAAAACATCATGAACCAGTCCTTCAACCTCGACCATCGAACCATGCTAGAGATGGAGGCCATGGCTCAGGCCATCGCCCGTGACACCGATTTCCATAAAGAGGCAATTCGACGTTTCGCCGAGAAGGAACAGCCGCTTTACGATTGGGAAGCCCATCTCAGGAAAGCTGCCGAGTAACGGGGGTCGTAAGACAGGCTGAATGATGCTTGCTATGGTCCATCCCCGATTTCAGTAACAGCATGACGACAGAGACGGCCCGATCGGGAGCGCCAGCCCGCGTAACGCCTGTCGCAAGTCTGCCTCGTAAGTCGAAACAACCGGACTCCCCTGCGCCGGTGTGTTGACCCGCCGCATGTTTGCGTCCCGGACGGTCTTGGCGTTCCACGGGATCTTCGCCGTTAAAGATGATGGTTTTTCGGGAATTGTATCGCCTCGGCCGGCGCCACGATGCGAATTGACACGGCAACGAACAGAAACCCATGAACACCCGATTATCTTAAGATAGTGTCGTCATGAGTGATGTTTATCTGTCCTATCTGTCGAATTCACTCGATGGTTCTTGGAGGCAACTCATGGGATTGGCTCATCGGCGGTCACGACATTTCGGACAGGGTCTGGCTGTTGTTGGAGCCTCATCTGCCTGGCCGAGCGGGACGTTGGGGTGGGGTGGCACAGGATAATCGACGGTTCATTAATGCGATCTTCTGGATTCTGCGTACCGGCGCTCCCTGGCGTGATGTGCCGCCAGACTATGGAGACTGGAAAACTACCCATCGTCGATTCTGTCGCTGGCGGGACAAGGGGCTCTGGGGGGCGTTGCTGGAGCATCTGGTGGATGAGCCGGACGATGAGTGGCTGATGATTGACGCCAGTCATCTCAAGGTCCATCCCCATGCGAGCGGTGCGGTCGGCGGCAATCAGGCGATGGGTCGCACAAAAGGGGGCTGAACACGAAGCTGCACCTGGCTGTGGACGCGCATGGGATGCCGGTGCGGGTGTTGGTGACCGAGGGGACGGCAGCAGATTGCAGTCAAGCGATCGAGCTGATTGAAGGGATAGATGCCGAGTATTTGTTGGCGGACAAGGCCTATGACACGAATGCCATCCTGTCTTATTGTGAGGAGCATGAAGTCATTCCAGTGGTTCCGCCGAAGCGCAACCGCAAGCACCCCAGAGCGTATGATGTCCATCTCTACCGGCACCGGCATTTGGTGGAGAACGCCTTTCTGTGGCTCAAGCGCTGGCGTGGGATTGCCACGCGATACGCCAAGAATGCCGCATCGTTCCTTGCCGCGGTGCAGCTTCGGTGTCTGGCGCTCTGGGCTGGTATTTCGTGACGACACTATGACTAGGGCGTGTTGACGAATGATCGAAGCATGATCCATGCTGAGACAATGTGGACAAACGCGAGGAACGTCCGAGCGAGCTTGTCATAACGTGTGGCAATGCGACGGAATTGTTTGAGCTTGTTGAAGAATCGCTCGACCTGCTGGCGCCGCTTGTACTTTTCTCGATCGTGATGAATCGTCTCAGTCCGGTTCGACCGGGCGGGTATCACGGCTTCGACGCCCTGGTCGGCCAGCACCTGGCGAATGCCCTTGCTGTCATACGCCTTGTCCATGACCGCAGCCTCCGGTGCGGGAGAGCTGGGCAAAGCCTTCCACAGCAGCTCGAATCCCACACCATCATGGCGCTCGCCACCCGTCAACACGAAGGACACACCGGTTGTTTCGTTGGCACAGGCGACGTTCAGCTTGGTGGAGAACCCGCCCCGGGAGCGGCCGAGAGCCTGGGCCTCTTGGCCACCGTTTTTTTTTACCGCGCCGGCGGCGTGTTGATGAGCGCGCACGATGGTCGAATCGATGAACACTTCCTTGAGTGGTTCATCATCTACCTGTTGTATCTGTTGCCAGAGCCGCGCCCAGAGGTGGCGCTTCTCCCAACGGCGAAACCGCTGATAAACGGCATTCCAATGGCCGAATTCGTCGGGCAGGTCGCGCCATGGGGTTCCGGTCCGCGCCTGGTAGAGGACGGCTTCGATGAACATTCGGTCGCTGAGCCGTGGCGGGGCGCCGGCGGCGTGTTTGCTCTCACGCAGTAGCGGCTCGAGTGTCGACCAGATAGCATCCGTGATGAGCAGGCGTAACGCCATGATAAGTCCCCGGAAAGTGTCATTGATGGAGAATGATTATCAGCATTTCATGAATTCGTCAACACGACCTAGTGTCTGAATCATAATGATATCAATTAGTGACAGTGACTTGCATACGTCCGAGGCGGCGCATGAGAACACGGCTTATACCAAACGCAAGTCATATGAACCGATACAGTGAGGCATCGGGATCAGCACGATGGGGCTACGGCCCAGCTGCGCCGGGTCGTATTGGTGATGACGTCGGGCTGGTCGGTCAGCCATTGCCACCCCGTCCAGCAGGCGTCCCTCAGGGCGGAGACATTCTTGAACACGCGGTTGGCGAAGCGGTTCGATTTCAGGAACAGAATGATCTGCTCCATCGGATTGAGTTCCGGACTGTAGGGCGGCAGATGCACGAGCGTCAGGTTGGGGGGAACGAGAAGGTCGCCCGAGCGATGCCAGCCCGCCCCGTCCAGCACAATCACGCCGTGCGCACCCGGCGCCACGGCCGCGCCGATCGCCGCCAGATGCTCGTTCATCGACGCCGTGTTCGCCCTGTCCGCCACGTGGGCGATGCCGACGCCGCGCTCTGCGCAGGTGGCGCCGAACAGATAGACGTAGCCATAGCGATGGTCGCGCAGGATGCGCGGACGCTGCTTCCCATTCGCCCAGACCCGTGTCGTCATCCCCTTCTGGCCGATGCGCGCTTCGTCCTGGAACCAGATTTCTATCGGACCCGCCAGCGCCTCAGAGCTGAGCGCCGACGTCAACTGTGCCTCGAACTCCGCCACGAACGACCTCTGCCGCTCCGCGTCGGCTTTGGGGTGGACCGGCCGCCCCGAGACAAAGCGAAACCCGGCCCTTCGGAGCATCATACGGGCACCGCTCTCCGTATAGATGACCCCGAAGGCCTCCTCGATTTTCCGTAAGATGTCCTGAACGCGCCAGCGCGTCACACCGTCCCGCTCAAGCTCGGGACCCGCCTCGATCCAGGCGCCGATCTCGGCGATCTGCGCGTCCGTCAACCGGCCCTCGCTCCCGCCGCGCGGGAGATCCGCGAGGCCGTCGAAGCCCTCCGTGTTGTAGCGCAACACCCAGTCGCGCAGGATTTGAAGCTCCATGCCCTGCGCCCGAGCCGCCTCCGTGCGAGACGCACCCTCCATGATCATGGCGAGCGCACGCGCGCGCGACGCTTGCTTCGCGTCCCCGCAGTGCCTCGAAAGCGCGTGGAGCTCGTCCGCTGTGTGTGCCGTCCAGGTTATCGGCGTTGCCGCACTCATCGTCATCCTCCGGCGCTGGTGAGTCGATCACCACAGTCTATGAAGGTCGTCCGGACCGTCACCCCAACATATTGGGATGGTGAGTCAATTTGGAGCGCGCTTGGTATCAGAACCTGCAGGAGCCAGGCGAGGGCGCTGGCGATGGATCGCTCGAAGTCTCTGGAGAGGCGCTGGCAGCGGCGCAGCTATCCGAAGGTGCGTTCGACCACCCAGCGCCGGGACATGACGACGACCCCCTTGGTGTCCCTGGGTTTGCCGATGATCTCCACAGTGATCGGGCAATTCGCTTTCTTGAGCGCGCTTGCCAGCTTGTCGCCGTCATAGGCGCCGTCGGCAAACACGGTCTGCACCGTGTCCTGACCGGCCTGCAACGCCAGCAACAAGGAACGCTTGCCATCCCGGTCCTGGATATGCGCCGGATGGACCTGGGCCGCAAGCGTCACCTTGATCGTCTTGCCGGCATTGTAGCCGCATTCCTCGCTGCTCGCTTCGACCGTCGGCAGGCTCCGACTGTCGATGATGGCCGCGCTCGGGTCCGCACTATGCCCCGACCAGAGCCGCTCGAGCGGCGTAAAACGGGTGCAAACCTGCTCCAACACCCCCGACCGGGACCACGCGTAGAAATAAGAACCTCTTGCAAAATTCCTGCCCCCGGGGTCCGGTGAGCCCGGATCGGTCGGTTGATCCCGGTCACCTCTGCACCTGGAGGTCGGAATCCATGGATTCGCGGTGTCTCATCAGAGATGATGAGACCAAACAGGGACCTTTGCGGACATCGGGACACGCCTCTCCGGGCCCCTCTCTTTGAGAGGGGCGTGAAGGCTCGGCATGCGTTGTCGGAGCCGCGCTATGGGGCGGCGAGACGTATCAACGGGTCAGCCGCCAGGGCCAGGATGCCGACCATGAGATGGCAGGCGACCTTGGAATGTCCACGGACGCGGACATGGCGCCCGCCACACTCATCCTTGATGCGGGCATTGGTCCTCTCGACACCGGACCGGATCCGGAACCGCACGTTCTCGGGATCGACATGGCCTATTGCACGCCGGGCCCGGGCCTCCCGGTCTCGCTCCTCCTTGAGGTCCTTGTCCCGGCGCGGATTGACATCGATGATCGGCACATGGCCAAGCCGTTCGCTCATCTGGTAGATCTCTCTGGCATCATAGGCCGCGTCCATGAGATCTTAGAGATTGGTCACACGCCCGGCTGTCATCATCGCCAGCGGGATCGCGACCTGGCTGTCATGGACGGATGCCGCGGTGAGGACGGTACTCAGCGGCACCCCGCAGTCTGCTGTGTCGATATGCAGCTTGTAACCGCGCCAGGCCTCCATGACCCCCTTGGCAGTCTTCTTTGCCCCGTGATCGCAGACCTTCGGCAGCGCGTCGAGCCTCTCATCGAGATCCATCCCGTTCGCTTGCCGTTCGAGACGCCCAGGCTCCTTCGTCCTCTCCGCGCCCTTGCGGGGCCGGCCGCGCTTGCGGTTCGGCGTCCTGGCCTTCGGCTTCGGGGCCGGCGTCTCCCGGGCCTCGATGGCCGTCGGGTCCCTCGACACGTGGCCGATGAGCGCGTCGCCCAGTGTCTCTGCAACCAGAGCCGCGTGCATCCGCTCCGGAAGACGGGACTGCGACCATTCGGCAAACGCCCGCGAAAACGTCGCTTCACGCGGGATCTCCGCGACACGCGACCAGCCGCACAGTCGGCGCAACGTCGGGTCCACCTTGAGCCTGTCGATCAGGTGGCGGGTCGTCGGCAGACCCCACACCGCCTTGGCGATGACGCCACGGGCCAGCGCCTGGCGATCCTCCCGGGGCCGACCCGGACCGGTCCACACCTCATCGACGAAGCCCTCCACCTTGACGAGATCGAGAGCTGTCACGAAGCGCTTGTGCGTCTCCAGGAGAGGACCGACCGCCTCGGCCAACGCAGGGAAAAGGTCCCCTTGAAATCGGTGCCAGAGATCGGATAGGGTCGAGCCAAGGGTCATCGGGGTCACCTCCTCGGTATCTTGTTATTGTGGAAACACAACAGACCACGGGGTGCCCCGAAACCTAGGCCCTCGACAACAAAATCAGCCTCGAGAAGGCAAAAAACCGGTCGGGCCGGCAATTTTGCAAGAAGCTCGTTCTTCTGATTTGTCGATCACGGAGGTCTACAAGATGCGCCCTGGTGTCTCATTCACGCTCACTTCAGGCGACCGGCATCGCTTTGAAACGGTTGTCCCGGACCCGAAGAGCCCGCAGAAGCACGTCTGGCGGGCGCGCATCGGTCTTCTGAGCGACGATGGGCTCGGCAGGATGGCCATCATGAGAGAGACCGGCAAGGCGAAGAACAGTGTCTGGCGCTGGCAGGACCGCTTCTATGGACGAAGGTGTGGACGGACTTCTGCGGGACAAGACGCGTCCGCCGGGCAAGACGCCTCTGGCTCCTGAGCAGGTGGCGAAGATCGTAGAGTTAACCCACACCTCGCCGCCTCACGCGGCGACCCACTGGACGCTGCGGGCGATGGCGAAGGCTGTGGGGGTTGCCGCTTCGGCGGTATGGGCGGTCTGGAAGGCGCATGGCTTGATGCCGCACCGCTGGCGGCAGTTCAAGCTTTCGAACGATCCCGCCTTCGTCGAGACGCTGACCGACATCGTCGGCCTCTCTGTTGCGCCGCCGGCTCACGCGGTCGTGCTGTCGATCGATGACAGGTCGCAAATTCAGGCACTTGACCGCACACAGCCCGGCCTGCCGCTGAAGAAAGGCCGTGGCGCCACCATGACACATGATTACAAGCGCAACGGCATGACGACGCTGTTTGCCGCCCTGACCGTGCTCGACGGCACGGTCATCGGCCAGCACGCCAGCCGGCATCGCCACCAGGAGTTCCTGAAATTCCTCAACCGCATCGCGCACACGATACCCGCCGGCGTCCCGGTTCATGCCATCCTCGACAACGACGCCACTCACAAGCACAAGGACGTCCAGGTCTGGCTCGCACGCCATCCGCGCTGGACCTTCCACGTCACCCCCACCTCGAGCGCGTGGCTGAACGCGCTCGAAGACGTCTTCGCCAAGCGGACACGACGCCGTTTTAAATACGGCGTCTGCCGCTCCGTACGCGAACTCCAGGACGCCATCCGCCGCGTCATCGACGAACACAACACCACCGAAGCCAGGCCCTTCGTCTGGACCGCCGATCCCGATACCATCATCGCCGAAAGAAAAAGAGGGTTTCAAACGTTGGGATCAATCCACTAGAGCGCGTCGCCGCGGGAGCAAAACAAGCCGTCAGCGATCTATCAATCCAGTTCGATCTCGAACGCCTGTCCGGTCTCAATGAGGCCGAGAAAGGCGAACTCGAATTCAGGATCGGAACCGGCGGCATAACCGTTGCCAAAAAAAACGCAGATCGATCTGCTTGCCAGTGACGAATGGGGCGGCGTCCGTGATATGGCCCAGATTCTGGCAGCCTTCATATCGCTGAATGAACCCGCTGTTGCCGGCATCTTGAAAAAGGCAGCACGGCTTCTCGAGAAATCGGGTCATGATGGTTCGATGAACGGCTACCAGTCAGACGACCCGCTCCGCACCTACATGCTCGCGGCTGCGATCTGGTCGGCGACAACCGGGCTGGGTCTGGCATACGCCGAATCGCCGGCATCTTTTGAACGGGGACAGAAAATCCGCGGGCCGGCGCGCATCGTCAGTGAAAGACTCGCCACATGTCTGGACACCACATTGCTGCTCGCGGCCGCCTTCGAAGCAGCCGGTCTCAAACCGACGTTACTGTTTTCGCGAGGTCACGCCTGGGTCGGGGTCTGGATCCAGAAGACGGACTTCGGCAATGTGACGGAACCCGATGTCGTTGCGGTGCGCAAGGCCGTGCAGACCCACGAATTCATTCCGCTCGAAACAATACTGCTGACCAGGCGCCCAACGGTCAGTTTGGAACAGGCTTACGACAAGGGCAAACGCCGGATCTCGAAAGACTACGAAGCCGACTTCATCATGGCCGTCGATATCGCGCGATCACGAGCGGCACGTATCCGCCCGATCGCCACCCACACGGTCTCCGAAACGGATCACGGGACGCCAGAGGATCAGGTTGCGCCCGCAATCTTGCCGCCGATGTCGGATTTCGGGCTCCTGCCCGGCAAGATCTTCGAGAAAATGCCGAATACCCCGCGCGGCCGTGTCGAACGCTGGCAGAACAAGCTTCTTGATCTGTCCCTGCGGAACCGTCTTCTGAATTTTCGTGATTCCCTGCAGACCCTGCCCTTCATTTGTCCCGACATCGCCGCGATGGAAGACGCCCTCGCCGACGGAAAGAAGTTCGGCGGGCTGTCCCTGCCAGATGAAAATCCCATCAGCAACCGCACCTTGTCACCCGATGAACGACAGTGTCTTGAAGAGTATTTCGCTCACGACGCCTTCGAGCGTCGACAGCTCGCGGTGCCGCTCACCAAGCCCGACATGAACAACCGATTTCTTACGCTGTTCCGGCGCGCCAACAGCGACATGCAGGAAGGTGGCACAAACACGCTTTTTCTCGCGACCGGTTTCCTGCGCTTGAAAAGGGAAATCGATCCCCGCATCTATACCGCACCCCTGCTACTCATCCCGGTCAAGATCGAGCGCAAGTCAGCCCGGTCAGAGTTCAGGATCTCGCATCATAATGATGATGTCCGGATCAATTCGACCTTGCTGGAATTTCTCAAGCGCGATTTCGAAATCGAGGTTCCGGAACTTGTCGGTGAACTGCCGAGGGATGACAGCGGTGTCAATGTGCGCCTCGTTTTCAAGATCATGCGACAAAGAGTCCGCGAGGTTCCTGGCTTCGAGGTGACCGAGGATCCCGCGCTTTCGACCTTCTCCTTCGCAAAATATCTGATGTGGAAAAATCTGGTCGATCGGACCGACCTGCTTCGGGAGAACCGGCTTGTCCGGCATCTAATCGACGGCCCGGCAGATATTTTTGACGAATCCACGGACACACCAGCAGTCATGCCGAAAGACCTCGACCGGCACTTGACACCACGCGAGTTGCTGACGCCGCTACCCGCCAACAGTTCGCAACTGAGTGCCGTAGTCGCCGTATCCGAAGGTCGCGATTTCGTGCTGATCGGACCACCAGGGACCGGCAAGAGCCAGACCATCGCGAATATGATCGCCCAGTGCCTCGGCCATGGCCGCACCGTCCTCTTCGTAGCCGAAAAAGCCGCAGCCCTTGATGTCGTGTACCGCCGGCTCGTCGCGATCGGCCTCGGTGATGCGGTCCTTGAACTGCACTCGAACAAGACCGACAGAAAGTCGGTCATCGCACAGCTCGGCCGCAGTTGGGAACGCGCCTCGGACATGACGGAACAGCATTGGAACGACGTGACCGGTAAACTGGGAATCTCGCGTAACCGGTTGAATGCCTATGTCGAGGCGCTCCATACCAGAGGATCACAAGGCTTCAGTGTATTCGATGCGATCGGACAAGTCGCATCCGGCATGGCCCCCTTCCAGATTTCATTCCCGCACAAGGATGCGCATGACGAGATAACGTACGAATATCTCTCGAGCATCACCGAGGATCTCGGCAAAACCTACGCTCAGGTCGATAACGGACCTGCATTGAATTTGATCAAACAAGCGGAATGGTCTTATCAGTGGGAGGCATCGATCCTCAAGCGGCCGCCGCATTCGGACGCTCGCTCAAGGATCTTACACGGATGGAGCAAGCACTCGCGCGCAAACTCAGTCTCCGTCCCAACCCCGCGCTTCGTAACGAATGGTGCCTTTCGCTCAAGTCGATCACCCCGCGAGCCGAACCCGGCGCTGTCAATCTTGCACCCATCCCGGACCTGCCAGCGGATGAACTCGGCACTATGGCTGAGACTCTCGTAATGGACGCCATGAATCTGACATCCGCAATATCGAGCGCCGCCGCGTCTTATCCGCTAAACGCCCTGCAGCGTATGCCGCTGGACCAAATCGACACCGATTGGCGCGCTGCGAAGACAAGGATGTGGCCGTTCTCCTTCTTTGCACGGATCAAGGTGCGGAAGCTGCTGCAGACTTATGCTGAAAAGGGCAAATCCAGGCCCAACAAGGATTTGCCGGCCCTTTTGATGATGCGCAAGAGCCAGGCCGCGATCCAGGGGAACCCTGTGACACCCACCGGAACGACCGGACCCGACATCGATGCTCGGCGTTTGCAAGAGGTCGTCGCGTTTCACAACACGATGGAAACGCGACGCAGGGATGTCGATAGTAAAAATAGTGATCTCTTCGACGATGCCGTCGCCGAACTTGAATCTGCGAAGAACCGTGACGTTCGCAATGCGCTCGGGAATTATCTGGCGGTGGAAGCGGCAGTAGCCGACAAGGAACACGACTTCACATCTCTGGGCGGGGTTGTTCCCGAAGGGGCAAGCGTTGCCGATATCACGGCCGGCCTCGCGACGATCCAGGCGGAAAAAAGCCGCCTGATCGACTGGGTACCCTGGATTGAAAGGAACCAGCAGGCCTCGGCAGCCGCGCTCGAACCGATCGTTATCGCGCTTGCATCGGGTTGTGCTGGAGACGACGTCAGGACCGCATTCGAACGGGCCTATGCCGCATGGTGGCTACCACTCGCGCTGGACGCCAACGATGTCCTGCGGAAGTTTCACCAC
Source organism: Thalassobaculaceae bacterium (assembly GCA_963422445.2). Lineage (GTDB taxonomy): Bacteria > Pseudomonadota > Alphaproteobacteria > Thalassobaculales > Thalassobaculaceae. The sequence goes on along the minus strand of OY729512.2, from coordinate 2,852,109 downwards.
TGGGAACATGCCGATCTGATACAGATCTTTCTCGATCTCGATGACAGTGCCGCCAAACTCGCATCCGGGGAGGTGATCCGCCGCATTGCCCACGAACTGCCGGCCAACGACACCGTACCAAGAAAATCGGAACTGGGCGTGCTGTGCCATCAACTTCGTCTCAAGCGTCCATCCATGCCCATTCGAAAACTTCTCGAAAGTCTGCCGCAAACGGTCACCAAGTTGGCCCCCTGTGTTCTGATGTCTCCCCTGTCCATTGCGCAATATCTGCCGGCCGGTCAGGCCACCTTCGATCTCGTCATCTTCGATGAGGCGTCCCAGATCACGACCTGGGACGCCATCGGCGCTATTTCCCGGGCCCGGCAAACCGTGATCGTCGATGACCCGAAACAGCTGCCACCGACAAACTTCTTCGACCGTACCGAAGAGACCGATAATGATCTGCCCGAGATGGAACGCGACATGCCGTCGATTCTTGATGAAGTTTCGACCTCCGGCTTCCCGACCCACTACCTCAACTGGCACTATCGAAGCCGTGACGAGGCCCTGATCGCCTTCTCCAATCAGTTCTATTACGAAAACAAGCTGGTTACGTTCCCCGATCCGGGCACCGACTCCAATGCAGTCCAATTTCACGATATCAACGGCACCTATGCGCGAGGGCGCGGCCGGATGAATCAGAACGAGGACGAGGCGATCGCAAATATGGTCCGGAAGTGTCTGACTTTGCGGCTGGATTTGCCGGAACACGAACGCCAGACGATCGGGATCATAACCTTCAACGTCGAACAACAGTCCCTGATCCTCAATTTGCTTGATGAGATCCGCCGCGACGATAGCCGCCTCGAATGGTTTTTCTCCGATGACCGGGAAGAACCTGTGATCGTGAAAAATCTGGAAAACATACAAGGTGACGAACGCGACGTAATCCTCTTCTCGATCACGTTTGGAGCTGATGGCGACGGTAAACTCACCATGAATTTCGGTGCACTCAACCAAGACGGGAGAGAAAAACGCCTCAATGTCGCGGTTACTCACGCCCGCCGCAAGCTCCACGTCTTTGCTTCGGTCCGAGACGAACAGATTGACCTTAGTCGCACCCTGGCCACCGGAGTTCGGGATCTCAAGACCTTCCTCGCCTATGCCGAACGCGGTCCGGATACACTGCCGACCCGCGACAAGGGGTCGCTCGGCCCCGCTGAAAACATCTTCAAGGACGCCGTTGCAAACGCCTTTCGATCAAATGGCTGGGAAGTTCGAACACAGATCGGTGTCTCCGGATTCCGCGTCGATCTTGGCGTCGTGCATCCGGACCGCGCAGGCCGGTATCTCGCAGGCATCGAGTGCGACGGCGCGCGGGACCATTCCTCGGCAACAGCACGAGATCGGGACAAGGTTCGTCAGGCTGTCCTCGAAGGACTCGGCTGGATGATCCTGCGGGTCTGGTCGACCGACTGGTTCCGGAATCCGGATACCGTCATAAACAGACGGCACACCGAACTCGTGCGCCGTCTCGCGGCTGACCGGGCCGCCGAGACATCACTCGAGGCCTGCCCACCCGAGGACGAGGGGTGCGGATTGTCCCGCCACTCGTCCCCACATCCGAACGCCGGACAGACCGCTTCCCGCCCGTCGGAATCCACGCCGAAACCGGCGAATAATCGGATGTTCGCCGGAACTGCACTGACAGACCGGACCAGGATGCCGCACGCGAGACGGGCGCGTCACGAAATGATACCGAACAGATCGCTTGCCTCGGTCGCGGCCACAAAAGGTGACGGGAGAACAAACAGACCCGGTATCTTGCCGGAAACCGCTGCCAACACGGGTCCGGTCAAATTCCGTGCCGATCCTGCTCGATTCTTCGACTCTGACTATTCCCCGACATTGCGTCAGATGATCCTGAGCATCGTCGAAAGCCAAGGACCAATACCGGTGGACTTGCTCGTGCGCGAGATTGCCTCGAAGCGTAGATGGCAACGGGCCAGGACTCGAATCCGGCAGCGTGTAAAGGCCGGTCTCGACGACCTTCGTCTGGACCCCCGGAACGCGGGCAGACCGAATTCCATTCCGCGGATTGGCCGAGCGCTCAATTCAGGATGTTTCCCGCACGGAAATCGCTTCGGAGATCAACGCCCTCATGCCAAGTCTAGCCCTCGAGGCCGATTATATCCTAACCCTGTCACGCCATCTCGGTATCGCTCGTCTCACCAAGTCCGCTCAATCCTACCTCTCCGGTTGCCTGCTCTGGAGACAAAATACGATATCCGGCAGAGGACGTGATAATTCGTGACGATGATCCCAGCTAGACAGCCACCCGGAATGCGACCCGCCATGAGGCCGTATGTCGAGCCAACCCCCCGATACAACGCTCACCCCGTGAGAAACCGCCACGAACGTTTTGGTTTTGACCTGTCGGTCCGGCAGAGCCAGTCCCCGTGACCGTGAACGCAACAGGCAGTTCCGCGCCGATCGTCGGGCATGAAGACCTGATCTTGGAGACACCCGAAGAACCGTCTGTGGCGGTAATCGTGGGTTACAACTGGACGCTTGTCGAAGCCGCCGGCGGCATCGGGCTTGTCGCAACGCCGGCAAATGGCCGGGACGGGGCGCGAACGACGAATGACACCGGGCATTTTACCGGACGCGATCTTCGAAATCTCGCCGCCCTGACCCGGTCTGCCAATCCTTACGAACGCGCGATCGGCTGCGCAGCGATCAATGCCGGCGTCAATCGATCAAACATCAAAGGCGCATCCCGAAACGGTCTCGAGGGTCCTGCCGACGTGACCGGGCGAGTCGTTGTCGTCGGCCGGTTTCCCGCCTTGTCCGAAAAAATTTCGGAGGCGATTGTCCTTGAACGCAATCCCGGACCAGGCGACCTGCACGCCGATATGGCCTCCGAGGTCATTCCCGGATGCCGTGCGCTGATCATTACCGCCTCAGCCTGGTTGAATGGCAGTCTCGCCGAACTGCTGCGTCTCGGACAAGGGGCACAGATTACCCTGGTCGGGCCTGGCACACCTCTCTCACCGCGTCTGCACGACCACGGCATACATCGCCTGGCCGGGTTCGTCGTGACCGAACGCGAGGCACTGCGCCGGGTCGTCGCCGAGGGCGGTGCGGTGCGCCATTTCCGCCACCTCGGGCGGATTGTACTCCTTGAACGCTGATCCGGACGAACGGTCGGAACTTGGAGCGGCAACCGCCAGGCCTGAACCCGGCGAGACGACCGGCTGCGCGAGGCCAGACGCGGCGCATGTCGCGGGGTCGCAGGATAGCTGTCACCCGAACAGCCGCATCCTCCGAACCCGGTGTCAGTATGCCGGTCCCTTGACGGCGCCCAGCACGATACGCTCATTCGTGGGTCGGGACTCTATAATTCGCCGTCACGCTTGAGCATGCGGAGCGCCTCGCGAAAGGCGTCAACGGTCAGATCAAGATCTTCCTGCTCGTGCATGGCCGAGACCTGACCACCAGGCGAATTGTTGAGATCGACACCATGGATCGCCATCGCCAGCCGTAACTTGTTCACCAGATCCGGACGCTTCGTCTTCAAAGCCTCGTATCCAACCGACTCGGGACAGAAATCGGATGGATCCACCGCGTTGCCATCCGGATTCATGAACAGATGTACGCCTGAAAACGTGCCGTAGACAGCCCACGAAACATTTTCTGCCGCAATGACCTCATTGAACTTCGCCCGCAACCAGGCCGCGGACCGGTTGGCCCGCGCGCAGGCATCCGTGGTCTCGATGATCTTGAGCGCCGCAATGCCGGCCGCTGCCGAGACCGGATTTGCGTTGAAGGTCCCGGGATGCTGGATCTTTTCCTGTTTGCGCTCGGCCGTCCGCTCGAAATCCAGATGTTCGAGGAGCTCCTGCCGGCCGGCCACCGCGCCCCCTGGCAGACCGCCGGCGAGAATCTTGGCAAGTGTGGTCAGATCCGGCGTGACACCATAGGCCTCCTGGGCGCCGCCCGGCGCACAACGAAACCCGGTAACGACCTCGTCAAAAATCAGCAATACATCCTGCCTGACCGTGATCTCCCGCAATTCGCGGCAGAATTCAGCGGACATCGGAACCATGCCGAACGATGCCCCGGTCGGCTCGCAAATCACCGCAGCGATGTCGTCATCAGTTTCGAGAATGTGGCGCACCTCATTGATATCCAATGGTGATGCAAGAACGACGTTGCTGGCCACCGCTTCAATCACGCCAACCGTCGCGGTGCCATCGAAATGATTGGCATGGCCTGCCGTCATATGGTCGTGCCACCCATGGAAATGGGTCTTGAAGCGGACAAACTTGTTGCGGCCGGTATGGGCGCGTGACAGCCGCAGCGCCATCAGCGTCGCTTCTGTTCCCGATGACGTAAAACGAACTCGCTCCGCCGACGGCACCATTCTGACAACCTGCTGCGCCCACTCGACCTCGCGCGGATGATTGGCGCCGAAATGCGTTCCGGCAGCCATCGCTTCGGAAACCGCTGCCATCACCTCCGGATGGCAGTGGCCGAGCAGCAAGGCGCCATGACCGCCAAAGTAATCAATGTAGCGATTGCCATCGACATCCCATTTGTGCGGACCGGCGGCGTGGTCAATATACAGGGCATAGGGTTTCAGATAGCGGGCATCGTGGGCAATCCCGCTCGGCAGCAGTTCCCGGGCTTCACTGGCAAACTGCCGTGACCCCGGCGTTTTGTCCTGATAGGTGTTGACGATTTGGGAGTTTGTCAGGAAAGGATCGGGCATGACACTGGTTCCAACAACCGTTGCAGGGTGTCAGTCTAACCACAGTGTCGTCAGTCTGTCATTGCCAAAAGGGAATTTGCCATCGAATTCCGGCCAGGGAACAGCCGACCTCCGGGAGAACGGATTGACGAGGGGCCGTAAGGCGGGGCAAGATCTGCATGAACGTGTTTTCTGGCAACCTGGCGTCTGACCCTGTGCGTGAAACGGTTACGCCTCGCCCGATCATAACGATATCGAGCACCTTTGCCCGGAGCGAGAGGGTCTCGTACGCTCAGCGGGCGACCGGTTCCGGAATACGCGGTCCGGGTTCGAATGGATTTCGCGGCCGGTGGCGCCCGCGGCCGGTCGAAGGCGTTGTTGGCAAGACCGGGATTCGGGACCTTGAAATACCGCTCCCGACCGCGATAGAGCCGAGTGGCAACACCCGGAAGGCATGGACCCGAAGCATTCCCTGAATCACCTCCCCCGCCAAGGCACCACGCAAACCAACCCGACTCGACGTTTCACCTGCCCCAGTCCCGGGTCTTGCCCATTTTGGATTGAAGACTGTAAACGCGACGGTCAAACGCAACCAGCATCAACACTATCCACCAGCAATTCTCCTTATGGCGTTTTTCGTTGCATTGCGGCCTTTCGTGTTGGTTTTTTGGCGGTTTTGCGGTTGGAGGGATGGGTTTGGCGCGGGGGCCGGGGATCAGGCGTTTGCGGGAGGGGGGAGGCCCGTGATGACGGTTTTCATGAGGACTGCCCATGACGCGAAGACATGGTAGGCGGTGATCGTGCGGATGTGCTCGAACAGGCGCCTTCGGGCTCCGAGTGCGTGCCGCGCCCGCCGCCAGGATGCTTCGATCAGGTCGCAGGCCGTGTGCAGGGCGAAGGCCAGCAGATTGAGCACGACCAGGATGCTGGCCAGTGTCTGGCTGCCATGCCCGAAATTGTGTTCGAGGTTGTAGCCGTTGGTCTTCAGGACGTTGAAGGTCTCGTTCTCGATCTTCCAGCGGGCACGCCCGCAGGCGGCGATGTCGGCGGCGGTGTCTCGCGTGACGGCAAGGTCGGTGACGAAGCTGTTGCGGTAGGTCACCTTGCCGTCGGGCTTGGCGATCTCGACCTCCAGCCAGTTGACGGCGAGCGCGTCGGCGCCGTCGCGCAGCGGCACGCCATTCATCCAGCGATAGCGCTGGCGGCGCCTGGCCGCGCCCCTGCCCACGGTCTGGCACACCTCGTCCAGCACGACGCCATGAGTGTATTCGCTCAACGTCTTGTGGCTGGACGGCTTGCACACGAAGATGAAGCTCCCGCCCGCGGCGCGCACCGCCTCGCAGATCGGCTGGCGGGAATAGAGATCGTCGCCCAGATAGACCGGTCTCAGCCCGGCCACACAAGGCCCCAGGCGGGCCAGCCAGCGCTGCGCTGCGCGGCTCTCGCAGTCCTGCTTCGCCGAGCCGTCTTGCGGGCGCACGAACTCCGGCGCCAGAGGCAAGGCGCGGCGCTGCCCCGGCGCCACCAGAGCGGCGCCGACAAAGCTGTGGAAATACTCCACCTCCTCGCCCCGCCGGCGCGTCGAGCAGTGCGCGCAGTGGATCGTGCCGGAACGGAAAGGCTCCGAGCCGTCCAGCGCGATCAACACCCGATCGTCCAGGCAGCGCAGACCCGACAAGGCGCCGGCGCCATCCAGGTCATCGACAAGCGCCGAAAACACCGCATCGAAATGATCCGTCGGCGCCCCATCCAGCATCCGCCGGATATGGCTGTCGCACGGAACCCGCTCCATGCCGAACAGCGTCCCGGCGTTCGAAGCGCCGCGCTGCGCCGACAGCAGGCGCTGATGCGCCAGAAACGACGGGCTCTGCACGAAAAACACCGAAAACGCCGCAAGCCCGATGTCTCTCATGGTATAGCGCGTGTTGCTTCCCGAGCGCTTGTCGGGCAACGCCGCGCACCGCTTCCACACCACTTCTATATATCGTTCAAGACGCTTCATACAACAGCTTGAATCACATCTCCAAGCCTTTGAAAACCCCCGATAACTCCAAAAGGAGAATTGCTGACTATCCACGGTAAATTCGTTCTGATTTTTGTCGCTGGTTCGGGGCCTTCAATTGCGGATTGGCCGCTTTCGCTGGTGTTCCTTCAACGTTTGGGCGGCGGATTTGGCTGCCATCGTGCCACGCTATAGCGATCCGCCTGGACGCGCGAGGCGGTCGTGCTCGGGCTTCGGGTTCTCGTTCGTGAAGTCCGGCGCGCGCCCGGCGATGACCTCGTTGAGAGTGAGCCGGATGTCGTCGAGCCGGGTCGGCGGGTTTCTCGTGACGGTGAACAGGGCGTCCGCGCCGCGGTAGAGCCGACAGGAGGCCAGCGCGCGCGGCAAGCAGGGCATCGGCGGTGACGGTGCGGCCCGCGATGTCGGGCACCGTCTCGAGCCGGGGGATGACGGTGCCGATCTCGTTGGTGCGCTTCTCGCCATCGTCGGCGTCGGGCCTCATGGCGACTGGTTTTGACCCCGGGCTGCCTTGGTGTCGTGGCCTGTGATGCCGGGCACATGAGCCTGTTTGCCATCGTCATCGATGGCGCCGCGGATGGTCTTGCCGTCGATGGCCAGCGCGCTGTCGCCCGAGCCGTGGGCCAGGACCTGAGCGCGGCGTCGCGCCGGGCCGGATCGACCCGGATCAGCAGGCTGCGTATTGTCGACAGGCCGGGCGGACGGTCCCGGCCATCGCGGCGGCGCACGCGGAAGCGTTGCAGTCCCCTGGGGCTGAGTCGTCGAGCCAGTCGCCGATCGCCTTGTAGCCGCGCATGCCGCACAGCGTCGCGGCGGCGGCGAGCGCGAGGACCGTGGGCCGGGCGTGGCCGCCGGCCCTGGCGGCGGGGATCGTCGATGCCCAGAAAAACCGCGGGGAGGGATCGCATCTGTGCGGTGCTCAGCGTCATCTTCGGCACTCCATGTCGCAGGCGGGGGTCGAGATCGACGGCCCCAAGCCGGGCCCGCCCGCCCCGGCACAGGGGATGAAGGAACACGAGCCTGGACCTCGCGTGCGCGCTGTCGCCGGCCCCGCCGCAGGCGAAGCCGCGGGTGCGCCCAACCTCGATCCAGTTGGCGGTGCGGTAGACGGTGCCCCGGAAGAGCTCGGGGTCGACGAAGGGCTCCGCCAGAAGCACGTCGTGACCGAAGCAAGCAAGCCAGTCGCTGACCAGACGGCGCATGCACAGCCGAGAGCACGCGCGAGCCGAGGTTACGCTCACCGCCGGGGAGGATCAGAAAGAGCGCGTTGGTGGTGACCCGGTCAAGACGGCCGAACGGACCGCCGCGGTCCCAACCGATCCACCGATCCCGTGCCCCGCACTTCAGCGCCGGCGCCGAGAACACCAAGAGCGCCAGCCAGCGCCCTCGATGGTGCGCGACATAGCGCACGGTCTCGCCCATCCCCGGCACCGCACCAAGGTAAGGGTGTGTCTCATCAAGTCGCGGAAACGGCCCTCGTCCGCCGCCACCACGCTGTCGATGGCCACATCCGATAAAACCGACACGGCTTCCCCGTCCCCACAGCTGCCGCGCGGCAGGCATATCAAGACACGGGAAGGACGTCCACTATTTCACGCAACGCGCTGGCAGGGCCGGTGAACGATCGAAATACAAATCCGTCCTTGGCCCTATGGCCTGCGGCCTGATCATCCAACCCCTTGTGTGCTGTCGCCTGCACGGTCATGCTCCGGCACGGCGCACAGCCCGTATCTTTCGCAAGATCGGAGCCCGTCAGCGATATCCGGCATACCGACCTGACATCACCCGACGAACGAACGCTTACGATCGCCCGATTGTCCAGCATCAGCACCGCAACAGTGAAGGTCTGTCCTGATCCTGACGGTCAACCGCCTCCCCTATATCAGGAAGAATGCCGCAAGCCCCAGGAAGGCAAGAAACCCGACAACATCGGTAAGCGTTGTCAGAAACACTGTCGATGAGATTGCAGGATCGATTTTCATGCGTTCCATGCTGATCGGGATCACGGTGCCAAAAAAACCAGCAACAACAAGATTGAGGACCATTGCGCCGGCCAGGATCAGGGCGATGTCCGGATCACCGAACCAGCCCCAGCTGACCAGGCCAGCAATGACTGCAAAGGCGATGCCGTTGAGGGATCCGACCGCCGTTTCCTTCATGACAAACTTGGTTGCGTTGGTTGCCGTCAGTTCCCGCATCGCAAGCGCGCGGACAGCAACCGTGAGCGCCTGAGTTCCAGCATTGCCGCCCATTGATGCGACGATCGGCATGAGAATAGCTAGCGCCACGATCTTCTCGATGGTCGTTGCGAAGAATCCGATAACGATCGAGGCAACGATCGCGGTCAACAGATTGACGGCAAGCCAGGAAAACCGCGACCGCGTCGTATCGGCCAGACTTCCGTGCAGATCATCCTCCCTGAGACCACCGAGCCGCATCAGATCTTCCTCGGCTTCCTCATCGATGACCGACACGACATCGTCGATGTTGATGACGCCGACCAGGACACCCGACTCATCGACTACTGGCGCCGAAATCAGCGCATATTTGCGAAACAGCATCGCCATGTCTTCCTGATCCATATGAACCAGAATGCAGTGGAACTTCACTTGCATGATGTCAGCCACGAATACCGGCCGTTTGGTACGGAGAACCCGGCTGAGACCTAGCTTCCCGATCGGACACCCGTCTTCATCAAGCACGAAAATGTCGTGAAACTTGTCCGGAAAATCTTCGAATGTCCGAAGAAAGTCGATCGCCTGTCCGACTGTCCAGGACTCCGGAACCGACACGATCTCACGCTGCATGAGACGTCCCGCGGTATCCTCCGGATAAGACAGCCCCTCCTCGACTAAGGCCCGGTCGTCATCGGGAATGACCCGCAGAACCCGGTGATGTTCGACATCTCCAAGTTCACCCAGAACTTCAACGGCCTCGTCGACCGACAACCTGGCGACAGATCGCGCCAGAACATCTTCACCAAGGCAGGCAACCACCTCGTCGCGAACCGTCTCGTCAAGTTCAACGAGAACATCCGGATCAAAATACTTCCCGACAACCGTGATCAGAACACGCCGGTTTTCGCCGGAATTCCGTTCGATCAGATCGGCAAAATCAGCTGGATGAAGCGGCCGGACCAACCGGAACAGGCGCCGTCCGTTTCCGTCCTCGATGGCCTTGGCGACGGCGGCTTCGACGCCCGGGGTCAGCCCATAGAGCCTGGCATCCTCATTGGCCTGGAATTCCGCGACCTCGACCTCGAGCGCCTTGATACGTTTGCGCAGCCGGCGGCCCTTCTTTCGGCGGTGGATGCTTTTGCCATGCCCGGGAGATCCCTGCTCTTCGATCCGCATTACTCCGCCGCCACCCGAATATGCTCGTGGTCCTGGGCGTCGACAGCACCCACCGCAGTCATGTTGATAATGCCCCTGACCGTTACCGCAGCAGTCAATATATGCATCGGTCTTGATGTTCCAACCAGAATGGGCCCGACCGACAGGCCTCGGCCAGTGGCCTGCAGGAGATTGAAACTAATATTGGCAGCGTCAAGATCCGGCATGACGAGCAGATTGGCCGAACCGGTGAGTCGCGAATTCGGAAAAATCCGGTTTCGGCTGACCTCTCTGAGGGCCGACTCGGCATTCATTTCGCCGTCAACCTCAAGCTCGGGATGGCATTCGCGCAATATCGCCGCAGCCTCCCGCATCTTCAGGGATCCGGATAGATCGCGGGTTCCGAAATTCGAGGCCGACAGCAGCGCGACCTTGGGAATCAGCCCGAAACACCGCACTTCATGGGCCGCAAGGACCACCATTTCCACGACCTCGTCTACAGTCGGGTCCGGATTGACGAATGCATCAACCAGAAAAAACATCTGATCCGGCAGGATCATGAGCGTCACGCTGGACAGCGACCCGACGCCCGGCCCCTTGTCGATGATCTCCAGAACATGGTTCAGATGATTTGTGTACTGCCCGATCGTACCGCAGATCCCGGCATCCGCCTGCCCCTTGCGGACCATCATGGCGGCGATCGATGTCGTCCTCGTCCGCATGACGACGCGGGCGCGGTCCGGCGATACGCCCCGCCGCTGACGCAATTGGTGATAGGTCTGCCAGTAATCGTCAAAACGCGGATCGTTTCCAGGATCGACCAGTTCAAAATCGCGATTCAGTTCCAGCCGCAACCCAAGGCGCTCGATCCGCCGTTCGACAACGGCTGGCCGGCCGATCAGGATGGGCCATGCCAGATCGTCGTCAACAACGGTCTGCACTGCGCGCAAGACGCGCGGTTCTTCGCCCTCGGCATAGACGATACGCTTGATATCGCTCCGTGCCCGGTGGAACACCGGGCGCATGACCTGCAGGGTCCGATAGACAAACTGGGCAAGTCCCTGACGATAAGCATTGATGTCGGCCAGCGGCCGCGTCGCGACGTTGCTGTCCATGGCAGCGCGAGCAACGGCCGGCGCGATTTCCTGAATCAGCCGCGGATCGAATGGCTTGGGAATCAGATAGTCCGGCCCGAACACCGGTTCTTCCCCGCCATAGGCATTGGCGACGATATCGGACCCTTCCTGTTCGGCAAGTGCCGCAACGGCGTGGACCGCCGCGATCTTCATGTCTTCATTGATCTCTGTCGCACCGACATCCAGAGCACCCCGGAAGATGTACGGAAAACAGAGAACATTGTTGACCTGGTTGGGATAGTCGGACCGTCCGGTCGCAATCAGCGCGTCATCGCGGACCGCCTTGACTGCATCCGGCATGATTTCAGGAGTTGGATTCGCGAGTGCCAGGATAATTGGCGCGTCGGCCATGTGCACTACCATATCGGGCTTGAGAACCCCGGGAGCCGACAATCCGAGAAATACATCAGCCCCACCGATCACCTCGTCGAGCGTGCGCGCACCGGTCTCGACAGCGAAGCGGGCCTTGTAGGGATCCATCTGCTCTTCTCGCCCCACATGCACCACGCCCGCGATGTCCGTCACGGTCACGTTTTGCCGGGGCAAGCCCATACTGACCAGGAGATTAAGACAGGCAAGGGCCGCAGCGCCGGCGCCGGACGCGACGAGACGGATGTCCGCCAGGCACTTGCCGTTCAGTTTCAGCCCGTTCATCAAGGCCGCCGCGACAATGATCGCCGTACCGTGCTGGTCGTCGTGAAACACCGGAATCCGCATCCGCTCGCGCAAGGCAGCCTCGATCTCGAAACATTCCGGCGCCTTGATATCTTCGAGATTGATGCCTCCGAATGTCGGTTCCAACGCGGCAACAACATCAACGAATTTCTCCGGATCGTCTTCCGCGACCTCGATATCGAAGACATCAATCCCGGCAAACTTCTTGAACAGGACGGCCTTGCCTTCCATGACCGGTTTCGAGGCAAGCGGCCCGATATTGCCGAGGCCAAGAACGGCCGAGCCGTTGGTGACCACGCCAACCAGGTTGGCACGGGCCGTGAGATCCGAGACCTGCGCCGGATCCTGTCTGATCGCCATGCAGGCGTCGGCAACGCCCGGCGAATACGCCAAGGCAAGGTCGCGCTGCGTGACCAGAGGTTTGGTGGCTTCGACCGCGAGTTTGCCGGGCTTCGGAAGCCGGTGGTAGTCCAGTGCCGCCTGACGCAGATTTTCGATCATGTTGCCATCCCGTCCGGTTTCCGATGGACTTTATCGTAGGCTCGGCCGATGTGGCATCCGCTGACGGCGTTGGCGACACGAGCGTATCGGCCGTGCGCCACCGGCAAAAACACATCGACGTTCATGCTTGCCTGCCCGCGCAAGATCGAAGAAGCTCGGTGAGGGACAGGTTACCATGTCGCCGCAATATATAGAAGCCGAGGAGTTTCCATGCCCAAGACCCCCGACTACTTCAAGGGAAAAACGATCCTGATTACCGGAGCCGGCAGCGGCATCGGCCGTTCGACCGCGCTCATCTTCGCACGTGAAGGCGCGCATGTCTTTTGCTGCGACATCGATGAAAACGCCGCCGAGCGTGTTGCCAACCAGGTGATCCAGATGGAGGGTCAGGCGGGTTTCACCCGATGCAATGTCACGGCGCGCGCCGAAGTCGACGCTGCGGTCGCGCAGGCGATCGAGACATTCGGGCGTATCGACTTCGAACTCAATGCAGCAGGTGCGGCGCTTGCGCGCAAGCCGTTCCTGGAAATTACCGAAGATCTCTGGGAGAGAACCTACGCCCTCAACGTCAAGGGCACCTTCCACAGCACCCAGGCAATCATCCCGCATATGCTTGAGAATGGCGGCGGCGTGATTGTGAACATCGCGAGTGTCGCGACCAGGATCGGTGGTCCCGGCAATTCCGTGCACTACGCGTCTTCGAAAGGCGCCGTCGACGTCATGACGACCGGGATCGGCCGGGAATTCGCGGCACGCGGGATTCGCTGCCTGTCGATTTCTCCCGGCGTGGTCGACACACCATTCCACGACAACACACCGGATGATGTCCTCGACACCTATCGCAACATGACGCCAATGGGCCGGATGGCGCAACCGGATGAAATCGCGGAAACCGTGCTCTTCGCCTGTTCGGATGCGGCGCCCTACATGACGGCGGACACGATTTTCGTCACCGGAGGGCTGCACTGAGACCGATGCCGACATCCTGAGTCCTGCACAGATACAAGAGCAAATGGTGCGGTCGAGAAGACTCGAACTTCCACCCGGTTTCCCGGACAGCGACCTCAACGCTGCGCGTCTACCAATTCCGCCACGACCGCACTGTCGTCCGGCTGGATCCCTGTCGCGTTCTGCGACAAGGCAACGCGATCCTACCAGTTGTCCGTTTCTTGATCAACCCGGCAATTCTTATGCAAGCTGATCCTGTATTGCAGGTTCCGGCACTGGATGACGTGCCTGGCGTCGAGTGGTGGGTAACCGACAGGCCGGTCGATTACGCCATCGCGGTTGCCGCGATGGACGCCCGGGCCGCCGCAATCCGGAACGGCGAGGCGTCAGAGCTTGTCTGGCTGCTGGAACATCCGCCTCTCTACACAGCCGGTACCAGCGCCCGAGCCACGGATCTGCTCGCGCCCAATCGTTTCCCGGTGCACCGGACTGGGCGCGGAGGCCAGTTTACCTATCATGGGCCCGGACAGCGCATTGCCTATGTCATGCTCGACCTGAAACAACGGCGTGAAGATGTCCGTTGCTATGTCCATACACTGGAAAACTGGATCATCCGGACCCTTGCGCTGCTCAACGTGACTGGCGAGCGGCGAGACGGCCGGATCGGGGTCTGGGTCCGGCGGGCCGGCAACATTCCTGAGCGCGAAGACAAGATCGCGGCCGTCGGCGTGCGCATCCGGCAGTGGGTCACACTGCATGGCATTGCGCTTAATATCGCACCCGACCTTGAACATTTCGACGGCATCGTGCCGTGCGGCGTTACCGGATACGGTGTAACCAGCCTTGAGGATCTTGGGCTGACAGCCTCAACCGCCGAAGTCGACATGGCACTACGGGCGGCGTTCGAGGACTGTTTCGGACCCGGACGTCTCATGGGCCGGCGTGACACCAGCCCGGAGGCAAACTGACCCGGTCCGTCAGTCGACGGCCAGCACGATCTTCCCGAAATGCCGGTTTTCCGTCATGTGCGCGATGGCATCGCGCACATCGGACAGAGCAAAGACCCGGTCGATCGGCAATGATAATGTGCTGTCGGCAACGGCCTCCCCGAGATCCTCCCGGACCCGCCGGGTGATGTCGCGGATTTCCTCAGGAGACCGGGTCCGAAAGGTGACACCGATATAGTTGATCCGTCGCAAGGCATGGAGATCGAAATTGAAATCACCAGATCCACCGCCGAGGCGTCCGACATTGACGATACGGCCGGTCACTGCTGTCGCCGCCAGGTTCCGGTTAGCGGTGTAACCGGAAATCTGGTCGACGACGAGGTCGACGCCCTTGTCGCCAGTTGCTTCGAGAATCTGGTCGACCCACCCGTCATCACTGGAATCGATGGCAAGATCGGCCCCGAAGTCCGCCAGGCGAGCTCGCCGGTCCGCACTGGTCGAGCTTCCTGCAACGAATGATGCGCCCTTGTACTTCGCGATCTGCATCGCCATCAGTCCGACCCCGGAACTCGCGCCTTGGATGAGGACTGATTGCCCGGGTTGCAATGCGCCGTTGGTGACCACGGCATTGTGCATGGTTTGCAGGGCCACTGGCAGCGTCGCTGCGGTTTCGAAGCTCATGTTGGCATCCGGAACCTTCGCCACCCGGCCGTAGTCGGCAACCGCGTATTCCGCCCATCCGGAGGCGCCGGAACACATGACGCGATCACCGACGGAATGGCCCGTGACCTCCGCGCCGAATTCGACGATCTCACCGGAAAATTCCATTCCCACGATGGTTCCGGCGCCACCGATACTGCCGTGGCTGGTGCCGCTGGCAACCATGAGGTCGGCGCGGTTCATGCCGCAGGCCCGGACGCGGACCTTCACCTCGTTCGGTTTCGGGATCGGTTCTGGCGCATCGGCAACCCGAACACCATCTTCAGTAACCATTGCGGCTTTCATGTGCATTCTCCAGGCAAACGAAATCTGTGGGCCCTGGCGGGGATATCCGTTCCGGCACCAATCTGCAGACCGTTCAAACTACCGCAATGGAGCGTCGATCGCCAAGGCTGTAGCCGCAGGTTGTATCGCCCCATCATATGACTGACCGACGGTATCGTCATCGGACGGTTTGCAGCGTCAGATTGCAAGATAGAGGTGGACCTCTCTACAGTCAAGTGACTACGGCTCTGTCTTGTTGGCGGTCGGATCTGCATTCCCGCAGTGAGTCGCCATGCAAAATCATCGCGCCCGCCGCGTGTTCTCGTGCTTCGGTGTCCGTCGCGAACTTCTGTCAATGCGACGAAACGTCGGAACGACATGGATATCGCGTGAACATCATCGTGACTTTCGACAATTGGCTGAATTCTTGCGATAACCCGCGCTCAAACAATGAGACCGGTCGCAGTTCCGAATTTAAGGGGTCAGATTTCGGTGTTGTGACAAGCAGTTTGGATTGCAGAAGTTCCCCGGCCCCATCAGACGATTTCGAAGTACCGTCTGCGTCGGATTGGAAATACAGACAATTTGCGTCGTTCCTCGTTCCCAATCTACAATCCTTAGATGCTCGCCTTCAACCCACTCGGCATCAAGAAGATCCAGACTATGTGTTGTAACAATGACCTGCATCGAACAGATTGTATATCACAACAAATCAAGAACCGCACCCAAAGCTCCAGGATGTATCGTCAATTCGGGACACTCAATCACAAGAACTGAAGGTGCCGGTTTCTGAAAAACCGCATCAAGGAGCTTCAGTGCGCGCAAAGTTCCGTCAGACATGTTGCATACCCCGAACTTGACAGGCTCTGACCTTTCCCAATCTTGCGCAGATTCTATCTCCAAATTGTTTCTATATTTCCTGGAATCCATTCCGACTGTTCCAGGCAAGATCGTTTCGAGAAACTCAAGCATTCGTGCCCAATCCCCGGACGACTTTTCTTGAAAAAACATTCAATCCACTCCTTACGAATTTCGATGTTCCCGCGGACACCGAACGACCGCTTGAGCAATTGACTCTATTCGACTATACCGCTTATGTACGTGGCTCCGGTGGCACACGATGTTGCCCCCGATGTCGACTATTCTCGGCACGCCAAACGCTACATGTGCGTTTTACCGGAGCCACGTGCATAAGCGGTTCGACTATTTCCCGGACATTCATGACATGAACAAAAAATCCGGCAGCGCCGCGTCTCCCCAGCCGCTTGCGGAAAACCATTCTGCGACGAACATCTCAATGTCAAATCTCACGGAACATTTCAATAGCCCTGCAATGTCGCCGCCGGCACCGAGGTGAGGCCGTTCATCCCTGCGCCGTCTCGAACCCTACCAGATTGCGTTCCTTCCGGCTGAACTCAATCCCGATCAGGTGGAACGCATACCCGAGAGCCCGATATTTCTCCGCATAGCCGCGCTCGTGCAACTGCGCTAGTGGATTGATCGTTAAAGATATATTCGTTATTGTGTTCTTCTGATTTGTCGATCGTGGAGGTCTGCAAGATGCGCCAGACACCGGATCTGCACCGCGGCAAGAAACGATGCGGCATTCCTGGCGTATCGCGTGGCAATCCCACGCCAACGCTTGAGCCACAGAAAGGCGTTCTCCACCAAATGCCGGCGCCGGTAGAGATGGACATCATACGCTCTGGGGTGCTTGCGGTTGCGCTTCGGCGGAACCACTGGAATAACTTCATGCTCCTCACAATAAGACAGAATGGCAGTCGTGTCACAGGCCTTGTCCGCCAACAAGTACTCGGCATCTATGCCCTTCAATCAGCTCGACCGCTTGACTGCAATCTGCGGCCGTCCCCTCGGTCACCAACACCCGCACCGGCATCCCATGCGCGTCCACAGCCAAGTGCAGCGTCGTGTTCAGCCCCCTTTTGTGCGATCCATCGCCTGATTGCCGCCGACCGCACCGCTCGCATGGGGATGGACCTTGAGATGACTGGCGTCAATCATCAGCCATTCATAGTCCGGCTCATCCACCAGAGGCTCCAGCAACGCCCCCCAGAGCCCCTTGTCCCGCCAGCGACAGAACCGACGATGGGTATTTTTCCAGTCTCCATAGTCTGGCGGCACATCACGCCAGGGAGCGCCGGTACGCAGAATCCAGAAGATCGCATTAATGAACCGTCGATTATCCTGCGCCACCCCACCCCAACGTCCCGCTCGGCCAGGCAGATGAGGCTCCAACAACAGCCAGACCCTGTCCGAAATGTCGTGACGCCGATGAGCCAATCCCATGAGTCGCCTCCAAGAACCATCGAGTGAATTCGACAGATAGGACAGATAAACATCACTCATGACGACACTATCTAGGAAACTTGGCCACCCCGGCAAGGAAGGTCAGCTTGATATGTACGTCGCAATTCTTGATGGTCCCGAATAAACCTCGCAAAAAACTCCGGTTGGCTGCCGCGGTGTCGGGTTCGTCCAAGACATCAAGAATCGGCTTGTCGTATTGGTTCATCAGCACGACCACTCGCTGCCCGGTCCGCTCGTGCAATGTTCCGAGCAACCAGGCAAAGCGGTCCGGCGCATCGGGGTAACCGGAGGCTGCGCACGCCTGTTCCTCCATGGTGTCGAATTGCGCGGCAAGGTTAGGGCACAGATAATCCGGTTGACCGAAGTCGCCGCGGGCAAAATCGAACCGCAGCACCGGATAACGCGTCGCCCAATCCCAGTGCGGGTAAATCGCCAGACCTTCGAACAAGTCCTCGCTGCCCTCGAACAACTCCTTCAGTGTGTCCAGGAACAAGCTTTTGCCAAAGCGCCGCGGGCGCGACAGAAAGTAATGCACGCCCTCATCCACCAACCGCCGCATACACGCGGTCTTGTCCACATAGTAGCAGCCGTCCTCGCGGATTCTGCGGAACATCTGAGTGTCTGAATCATAATGATATCAATTAGTGACAGTGACTTGCATGCGTCCGAGGCGGTGCATGAGAACACGGCTTAGAACCAGCAGGAGCCAGACGAGGGCGCTGGCGATGGATCGCTCGAAGTCTCTGGAGAGGCGCCGGCAGCGGCGCAGCCATCCGAAGCTGCGTTCGACCACCCAGCGCCGAGACATGACGACGACCCCCTTGGTATCCCTGGGTTTTCCGATGACATCCACAGTGATCGGGCAATTCATTCCCTTGAGCGCGCTTGCCAGCTTGTCGCCGCCATAGGCGCCGTCGGCAAACACGATCTGCACCATGTTCTGACCGGCCTGCAACGCCAGCAACAAGGGACGCGCGCCATACCGGTCCTGGATATGCGCCGGATGGACCACAAGCGTCACCTTGATCGTCTTGCCGGCATCGTCGCCGCATTCCTCGCTGCCCGCTTCGACCGCCGTTACGCTCTGACTGTCGATGATGGCCGCGCTCGGGTCCGCACTACGCCCCGACCGGAGCCGCTCGAGCGTCGTAAAACGGGCGCAAACCTGCTCCAGGACCCCCGACCGGAACCACGCATGGAAATAGGTCTGAATCGTCGTAAACGCCGGACAATCCTTCGGTCATGCCCGCCAACTGCACCCTGTCCAGAGTATGCATGCGATCGCGTTCACCACGTCCCGCAGGTCCACCTGACGGGGACGATCAAGCCGGCGCGACGGTGGAAGAAGCGGGTCCGGTAAGGTCCGCATCGGTCAGATCGCTTTCGTAACGCTCCGTCTTACGGCTATGCTTCCGGGTCGTCTCGTTCCAGGGCATGATGTGCCCCCATGGTGTGAGTGTTCATCCACGAAGATACACCATGCGAGACCACCCAACCAGTTTTAGGTCAGGCTCTGAGAGTATTCTATCGACCTCAATGCCGGGAACGCAAGCTGCGGCGAGGCAGGATCCGGGCTGTCCCGACATGTGAGAATGTGACGATGCGAAGCTATGTCGATGACTCCGCTTCGCATTATGCAGCGTCGCACAAGGGCTGCTGCAATCATTGTAACCGTCGAGAGCGTATTTCGGCTGCCGCGCAGTCGCGGCGGCACGACCCTGCCGACGATGCCCGCATGGATATTGTTCAGGCATTCCTGCCCGATGTGCGGATCATCTTTTTTTTGGGAAACCGCTTATGCACGTGGCTCCGGTGGCACACGATGTTGCCCCCGATGTCGACTATTCCCGGCACGCCAAACGCTACATGTGCGTTTCACCGGAGCCACGTGCATAAGCGGTTTCCCTTTTTTGGCGCCTTGCCTCGTAGTGGCAACTGGAGACGAAGAAATACCGGCCCCGGCGCGGCCGGCCGGGATCTTGTCCGGCCCTTCGGGCTATCTCGCCGCTATGGCGCCGACAGCCAGCGTTGGCCGCCGCGAGCTCGTAGGCGCAACCCAACTGGCCGTCACCCCATCGAACATCTGAAGCCACAATCGGCGCGGACGAGGTTCGAGGTCGTACAGTCATGTACCGTTGCTGATCAGACAGTGAGTTTGCCATCCGCGATCTGGCGGCGCAGCTCATGTTTCTGGACTTTGCCGGTGGCATTGCGTGGTAGAGCTTCAGTGAACACCACATGCCCGGGTAACTTGAAACGAGCAATCCGGCCGTCGCAATGATCGAGGATCGCCTGGCGATCAAGGTCCGCATCCGACCGGGAGACCACGACCGCGCACCCGACTTCACCCCAGCGTTCGTGTGGAACACCGACAATTGCAACTTCGGCAACCCCATTGAGCTGGTAGATCACATTTTCGACCTCGGCCGGATAAACATTTTCGCCGCCCGAAATGTACATGTCTTTCCAGCGATCGACGATATAGTGATGCCCTTCATCATCGACGACAACAGCGTCTCCGGTCTTGAACCATTCGCCATCGAAGGCCTCCATTGTCGCCTCCGGCGCGTTCCAGTAACCGGGCGTGACATTCGGTCCGCTGACCCAGAGTTCGCCGGTTTCGCCAACCGCCGCCGGTTCACCAGCCTCGTTGATCACGCGAACACGTGTATAGAGGAGCGGTTTACCGGCGGACCCGATCTTGCGGATCGCATCGGCCGGATCGAGCGAGAGCACGGCAGGCGCCGTCTCCGTCATTCCGTAGACCTGCGTAAGCGCTCCTCCGCGTTCGGCCCAGGCCTCGATCAGGGAATGCGGCGCCGGCGCCGCGCCGATGCCCAACACCGAGATATGACTGAAATCGGCCGCCTCGAACTCCGGCTCCAGACTCATGAATTGATAGTTTGCCGGCACCGCGAGGAAATTCGTGATTCCAATGTCGCGATCAAGCAACATGGAAAGGCATTCGGCGGCATCGAAGGCCCGCGCCACAATCACCGTACCCCCCGACTGAAGAACCGGATTTGAATAGACATTCAAGCCGCCGGTATGAAACAGTGGCAGGATGGTCAGGGTTATCGAATCGGCCGTGATCCTGTGCGTCAGACCGATGTTAACGTGGTTGACGAGCAACATGCCGTGCGTGATCATCGCACCCTTGGGCAATCCGGTGGTGCCGCTGGTATACATGACCGTCGAGACGTCATCCATGATCTGCCGAATCATGTCGGTGAATACCGGACCAGCGGAGATTGCCGCCTCGTAAGGAGAGTCAGTCCCGTTCGCAGCCGTTTCGAGAACCTCCCCTATCCCGGCTCGCGCCCGAACCCCAGCTACCGTCCGGGCGAAATCGCGGTCGTAGACGATGACGTCGGGGCTGGCATTGTTGACGATATAGGTGAGTTCCGGAACCGTCAGCCGAGAGTTGAGCGGCAGAAAAATTGCGCCGATCCGAAAGCAGGCAAATTGGACCTCGAGATAGTCGCTGGAGTTCTGCGCCAGCAAACCAACTCGCGCGCCGGGTCGGACCCCCAAGCGACCGTGCAGATAACCGGCCAGGCGGCCGACGCGTTCATGCATCCCGGCATAGCTGATCTTGCGGTTGCTCCAGAGATCCACCATCGCGATTTTGTCCGGAGTTCGGTTTGCGTGATGCGCAATCCAGTCGAACACCTCAAAATGCATCGCATTCCCCCTGATTGTTCGGTGACAATGTCAACGGTGTAACCAACGGCAGCAGAGCATTCGTCCCGGCCGAATCCGATCTCTCAAACCCGCCCGGCAAGACCCCGAATTGCGAGTTCAACGGCGCGGCGCGCGTCCCGCTCCAAAGCCGTGGCATCGGTTTGCCGGCTGGCCACCGTGATCGCGGGCCCGGGACCATCGGCATGCACCAGATGATTGCGCCGTTCACGGAGCCAGACATAACCACGTCCGTATCGCAGTTCGTTCAATATCATTCCGTCGGACCATTCACTCTCGGCCAGATCGGCTTCGAGTACCGCCTGAGCAAGTATCACCGTTGCAACCCATGCACCAGAGCAGAACACCTGAACCATTTCGGCAAACAGGGCCGCAGCCTGGGGCGGCGACCGCAGTCCGGCATCGTCGGTCACCTCGAAAACCAGCTGCGTAACCCAGCGGGCGCGGTCCGCATAGACGCGCCGTTCAGCCTGCAGGTCGACGGAAATCACAAGACTGTCCCATTGATCGACACCCGGTTGCGGCACGCATGTTGCCCGTGATGCGATACTCCCCTAACCCGGTTTGCAACCGGTGACGTTCTGACCACTGCATATTATAGTTACACTCGAAGCATCCGAACTCCATGGCCGAATCAAATGCCAACCATGCTATCGGCCCTCGCACCTGTTTTTCTGCTCATCATGCTCGGGTACGGGTTGAAACGGGCCCGGGTGTTTCCCCAGAGTCTTTGGGACGGTATCGAGGCTCTCGTCTACTGGTTACTGCTCCCGGCATTGTTGATCGTCAAGCTCGGCAACACCGACCTTTCCGGTTTCGATGTTCTGCCCATGACACTGGCGATGGTCGGAGCGACATTGCTGGTTGTCCTGGGCATTATGGTTTTCAGGCTGGTTGTTCCGACGAGCGGTCCAGTCCATACGTCGATCCTGCAGGGCGCGGTGCGACAGAATTCCTATATCGGCATCGCGGCTGCCGCGCCGCTTTACGGCGCCAGCGGTCAGGGCCTTGCCGCCATTGGCATTGCCGCAATCATTCCGCTCGTCAATGTGATATCCATGTGGAGCCTGGCTCGCCTCGGCCCGGGCGGCCCACCCTCGATCTGGGTGATCCTCAAACGGTTCGTGACGAGTCCGATCATCGTCGCCTGCGCCATCGGCATCGCTGCCAATCTGACTGGCGTCGGCCTCTTCGATCTCGCGGCAACAACACTGGAAATGCTCGGACGCGGCGCGGCCCCGCTCGGGTTGCTAGCGGTCGGCGCCGGACTCAACTTTGAAACCGTGAAACGTAGCCCGGTGCCGCTGATTTATAGCAATGTCCTCCGATTGCTCGCGATGCCGGTCCTGACGGCGTTGCTCTGTCATCTACAAGACATCGATCCGTTGACATCCTCGGTCGCGGTTCTGTTCGCCTCGCTGCCGTCATCGGCATCGTCCTATGTCATGGCTCGTCAATTTGGAGGTGATCATGAACTGATGGCTGCAATATTGACGACGCAAGTCATTATCGCAGGCGTAACGATCCCCCTGATGCTCACGTTGTTCGGCCAACCGCGGCTCTGATGGCCCGATGTGCGCAACCCGCGTCATCGCCGGATCGCACTGGCTGTCGGGCAGCATTCCTGATTGTTCCACCGAGAGACGAAACGCATGTTGCATTTGACATGATTTCTTTGTCCTTCGAGCTTCTTGCAAAATTGCCGGCCCGACCGGTTTTTTGCCTTGTCGAGGTTGATTTTGTTGTCGAGGGCCTAGGTTTCGGAGCCACCCCGTGGTATGTTGTATTTCTACAATAACAAGATACCACGGGGTGGCTCCGATGACCCTTGGCTCGACCCTGTCCGATCTCTGGCGCCGATTTCAAGGGGACCTTTTCCCTGCGTTGGCCGAGGCGGTCGGTCCTCTCCTGGAGACGCACAAGCGTTTCGTGACAGCTCTCGATCTCGTCAAGGTGGAGGGCTTCGTCGATGAGGTGTGGACCGGTCCGGGTCGGCCCCGGGAGGATCGCCGGGCGCTGGCCCGTGGCTTCATCGCCAAGGCGGTATGGGATCTGCCGACGACCCGCCACCTGATCGACAGGCTCAAGGTGGACCCGACGTTGCGCCGACTGTGCGGCTGGTCGCGTGTCGCGAAGATCCCGAGTGAAGCGACGTTTTCGCGGACGTTTGCCGAATGGTCGCAGTCCCGTCTTCCGGAGAGGATGCACGCGGCTCTGGTTGCAGAGACACTGGGCGACACGCTCATCGGCCACGTGTCGAGGGACTCGACGGCCATCGAGGCCCGGGAGACGCCGGTCCCGAAGCCGAAGGCCAGGACGCCGAACCGCAAGCGCGGCCGGCCCCGCAAGGGCGAGGAGAGGACGAAGGAGCCTGGGCGTCTCGAACAGCAAGCGAACGGGATGGATCTCGATGAGAGGCTCGACGCGCTACCGAAGGTCTGCGATCACGGGGCAAAGAAGAATGCCAAAGGGGTCATGGAGGCTTGGCGCGGTTACAAGCTGCATATCGACACAGCAGACTGCGGGGTGCCGCTGAGGACCGTTCTCACCTCGGCATCCGTCCATGACAGCCCGGTCGCGATCCCGCTGGCGATGATGACCGCCGGGCGTGTGACCAATCTCTACGATCTCATGGACGCGGCCTATGATGCCAAGGAGATCTACCAGATGAGCGAACGGCTTGGCCATGTGCCGATCATCGATGTCAATCCGCGCCGGGACAAGGACCTCAAGGAGGAGCGAGACCGGGAGGCCCGGGCCCGGCGTGCAATAGGCCATGTCGATCCCGAGACCGTGCGGGTCCGGATCCGGTCCGGTGTCGAGAGGACCAACGCCCGCCTCAAGGATGAGTGTGGCGGGCGCCATGTCCGCGTCCGTGGATATTCCAAGGTCGCCTGCCATCTCATGTTCGGCATCCTGGCCCTGGCGGCTGACCAGTTGATACGTCTCGCCGTCCCATAGCGCGGCTCCGACAACGCATACCGACCCTTCGCGGCCCTCTCGCAGAGAGGGACCCGGAGAGGCGTGTCCCGATGTCCGCAAAGGTCCCTGTTCGGTCTCATCATCTCTGATGAGACACCGCGAATCCATGGATTCCGACCTCCAGGTGCAGAGGTAACCGGGATCAACCGACCGATCCGGCCTCACCGGACCCTGGGAGCAGGAATTTTGCAAGAGGTTCGGAATGCCAACATCTGATTACAAATGGTGAGTTTCTAATTCACAAAAACCGCTTATGCACATGGTTCCGGTTCGATCAACATGCTGTAGGTAAGGGGTTGTGCATTGGTGGCGAGGCGGAAGAGCGAGCGGAAAGCATCGTGGCGGGTTTTGCGGCGGTTGAAGCGAAAGACGAACTCATCGAGATAGGCTTGCAGATGCTTGCGGCGCAGCCCGTGGTAGACACCTCGCGCCCATCCCTTGAGGTTGGAGAAGACTTGGTGGATCCACGGCAGGACGAGGTGAGCGGCGGTCTTCCCGACGCCATGGACATTGTGGCGATCGGCGGGGACCGCAGCGTCGCCGGACCAGCCGTCGGTTTTCGCGATGGCGTCGGGATCGACGGCGGTTTCGACGAAGTGTCCGAGGTCGGCGGCGCCGTAGGAGGAGATTTCGGCCAGCCGCAGGCGGCCCGGGATGTTTCCGTCCCCGAGTTCGATGGCGCCGACGATGAGCATCTTGCCGTCGTGGCTGCGTCCTTGCCCTCCGGTGGGAGGATCGTCTTTGGTCCGGAATGGACGGCTGGCCTCGTCGATGTCCACCAGGCCCGACAACGGGTTACGCTCGGGCTCGACCATGCTGGCGCGCAGCTTATGGGCGAGCAGCCAGGCGCTGCGGTAAGAGCCGATAGCGAGCTGCTTCTGGAGCTGCAGGGCAGAGATGCCGTTGGAGTGGGTCGCCATCAGGTCGACGGCCCAGAACCAGACGGTGAGCGGCAGCTTGCTGGCGTGCAGGATCATCCCGGCCGTCACCGAAGTCTGCCGGCGGCAGCCGGTGCACGCGAAGGTGTGTGCTTTTCTGCGCAGCGCCCATCCCTTTTCATGGCTGCACGTGGGACAGACGAAGCCGTCCGGCCAGCGCATTTCGATCAGCCAGGCGGCGCAGGCGTCATCGTCCGGGACCATGTGCTGGAAGGCGAGGAGGCTGTCGGGGACCTGTTTCATGTAGGGGCTCCGTCGGCAGGAACATATCGGGAACATTCTACCCGCTCCCCCGCTCTAACCTAAACCTCAACATCTGGTAGCAAACTCTCGCAACCGGAGCTATGTGCATAAGCGGTTCACAAAATTTTCTTGGAGGACCAAGATCCGACAATAAGGTCGATTCAGTTGACTTGAGTATCGCAAAACATCAACTCAGGAACCTCTTGCAAAATTCCTGTCCCCAGGGTCCGGTGAGCCCGGATCGGTCGGTTGCTTCCGGTCACCTCTGCACCTGGAGGTCGGACTCCATGGATTCGCGATGTCTCATCAGAGACGATGAGACCGAACAGGGACCTTTGCGGACATCGGGACACGCCTCTCCGGGCCCCTCTCTTCGAGATGGCCGCGAAGGGTCGGTATGCGTTGTCGGAGCCGCGCTATGGGGCGGCGAGACGTATCAACTGGTCAGCCGCCAGGGCCAGGATGCCGAACATGAGATGGCAGGCGACCTTGGAATATCCACGGACGCGGACATGGCGCCCGCCACACTCATCCTTGAGGCGGGCGTTGGTCCTCTCGACACCGGACCGGATCCGCACGGTCTCGGGATCGACATGGCCTATTGCACGCCGGGCCCGGGCCTCCCGGTCTCGCTCCTCCTTGAGGTCCTTGTCCCGGCGCCGATTGACAGCGATGATCGGCACATGGCCAAGCCGTTCGCTCATCTGGTAGATCTCCCTGGCATCATAGGCCGCGTCCATGAGATCGTAGAGATTGGTCACACGCCCGGCGGTCATCATCGCCAGCGGGATCGCGACCTGGCTGTCATGGACGGATGCCGCGGTGAGGACGGTACTCAGCGGCACCCCGCAGTCTGCTGTGTCGATAGGCAGCTTGTCACCGCGCCAGGCCTCCAGGACCCCCTTGGCAGTCTTCTTTGCCCCGTGATCGCAGACCTTCGGCAGCGCGTCGAGCCTCTCATCGAGATCCATCCCGTTCGCTTGCCGTTCGAGACGCCAAAGGGCCAGGCTCCTTCGTCCTCTCCACGCCCTTGCGGGGCGAGCCGCGCTTGCGGTTCGGCGTCGGGGCCTTCGGCTTCGAGGCCGGCGTCTCCCGGGCCTCGATGGCCGTCGAGTCCCTCGACACTGGCCGATGAGCGCGTCGCCCAGTGTCTCTGCAACCAGAGCCGCGTGCATTCTCTCCGGAAGACGGGATTGCGAAAATTCGGCAAACGCCCGCGAAAACGTCGCTTCACTCGGGATCTCCGCGACACGCGACCAGCCGCACAGTCGGCGCAACGTCGGATCCACCTTGAGCCTGTCGATCAGGTGGCGGGTCGTCGGCAGGCCCCACACCGCCTTGGCGATGACGCCACGGGCCAGCGCCCGGCGATCCTCCCGAGGCCGACCCGGACCGCTCCACACCTCATCGACGAAGCCCTCCACCTTGACGAGATCGAGAGCTGTCACGAAGCGCTTGTGCGTCTCGAGGAGAGGACCGACCGCCTCGGCCAACGCAGGGAAAAGGTCCCCTTGAAATCGGCGCCAGAGATCGGATAGGGTCGAGCCAAGGGTCATCGGGGTCACCTCCTCGGTATCTTGTTGTTGTGGAAACACAACAGACCACGAGGTGGCCCCGAAACCCAGGCCCTCGACAACAAAATCAGCCTCGACAAGGCAAAAAACCGGTCGGGCCGGCAATTTTGCAAGAAGCTCTCAGGAATAAGAAAAAGGCTGGGTCAAATTGAAATACTGCCGCAAATCTGTATGCGAAGCCCCGTCGAATGGACGGGAGATGGGTCAGTGCGGGAACGGCAATGCCGACCGTTCCAGGATAATCGGATCTGACCAATGGCAGACCTTCGGCCCGAACGGCAAAGCACCCGATGTCGAGACCGCCGCAGGCTTTCCGTCTGGTACGCCCGTCGCTCATGCAACAGACTTGATGACCGCAGCTGGCGCTAGTAAAGATATTCGCGATGACCGCACGACTGTCCACTGGCGAGACGGCCGAGCCCGCAGTCCGACTGCGGCACCTGCTCGGTATCGAAGGTCTCGAACGCGCCGACATTGAGCATCTGCTCAATCTGTCCGAAGTCTATGTCGAAGCCAATCGCCGCGGGGACAAGAAACACGCGGCGCTGCGCGGGCGGACCGTCATCAACCTGTTTTTTGAAGACTCGACCCGGACCCGAACCTCGTTCGAACTCGCCGGCAAGCGCCTCGGTGCCGATGTCATCAACATGTCGGTCAACACCAGTTCGATCAAGAAGGGCGAAACCCTCATCGATACCGCCATGACCCTCAATGCCATGCACCCGGACATTCTCATCGTCCGGCATGGCGATTCCGGATCCGTCCACCTGCTCGCCGAAAAGGTCAACTGTTCCGTTATCAATGCCGGCGACGGCATTCATGAACATCCGACCCAGGCCCTGCTCGACGCCCTGGCCATACGCCGTCGGCGCGGCCGCGACCTCGCCGGCCTGACCGTGGCGATCTGCGGCGATGTCGCCCATAGCCGTGTCGCGCGCTCGAATATCCATCTGATGGCCATCATGGGCGCCCGGGTTCGCGCCGTCGCGCCACCGACCCTGCTACCGGACGATCTCGGACGCCTTGGCATTGAAATCTGCCACGACATGCGGACAGGTCTGGCCGATGCCGACATCATCATGATGTTGCGCCTGCAAACCGAGCGCATGACCGGCAGCTTCGTACCCTCGATCCGAGAATACCATCATCTCTACGGACTTGATTACGAGAAACTGAAGGTAGCGAAACCCGGTGCGCTGATCCTGCACCCCGGCCCGATGAATCGCGGTGTCGAGATCGACTCGGAACTCGCCGATGACATTGACCGCAGCCTGATTCGCGAACAGGTCGAAATTGGCGTCGCCGTACGCATGGCCTGCCTTGAAACCCTGTGCGGCGCCCAGACACCGGCCTGGGCGCAAAACGCGTGAAACCGTGCGTGGATGACCCGACCATGCGGAGATCGGTCTTCAAGAACGCTCGCCTCCTTGATCCTGCGAGCGGACTCGATGCAGCCGGCGAACTGCTAGTCGAAGACGACCGGATTGTCGATTTCGGTCCGCAGCTCTTCGTCGACGCCACGCAACACGACGTCCGAGTGATTGACTGCGGCGGCAAATGTCTGGCTCCCGGCCTGATCGACATGCGGGTAACGACCGGCGAGCCCGGCCATGAGCACCTCGAAACCCTCGCTTCGGCCTCGCAATCGGCTGCCGGTGGCGGTGTAACCACCATTGTCTGTCTGCCCAACACCGACCCGATCGTCGACGATGTCGCCCTTCTCCAGTTTATCGAGCGGCGTGCCGCCGGGGTCGGGCTGGTCTCGATCCACAGCTATGCGGCCGCAACCAAAGGAACGCGCGGCGCCGAGATGTCGGAAATCGGCCTGCTCCACGAAGCTGGCGCGCTCGGCTTTACAGACGGAACGCTCGCCATTGCCAATGCGCTGGTGCTGCGGCGCCTGCTTGCCTATTCCACCGTATTCGGTGCCCTCGTGATCCAGCATCCGGAAGCCCCGGACATGGTTGGCGAAGGTGTCATCTCGGAAGGGGAAATTTCGACCCGGCTCGGTCTCGCCGGCATTCCGGCCGCTGCCGAAGTCATGATGATCGAACGGGATTTGCATCTCGTGGCAATGACCGGCGGCCGCTATCACGCTTCACGGATTTCGACTGCCGCGGCCATTCGCGTCATCGCCGATGCCAAGGCGCGCGGCCTGCCGGTCACCTGCGACACCGCGCCCCAATACTTCGCCCTCAATCAGGATGCCGTGATCGACTATCGAACATTTGCGCGGGTCTCGCCGCCGCTGCGGCCGGAGTCCGACCGACGCGCGGTACTCGCCGGCCTTGCCGACGGCACGATCGACGCGATCGCGAGCGACCATCTGCCTCGGGATCAGGATTCCAAACGCCTACCCTTTGCCCAGGCCGCGGACGGCGCCGTCGGACTCGAGACCCTGCTCCCGATCACCCTCGAGAGCGTACATACCGGCGCCCTGCCGCTCGTCGACGCACTCGCCGCCCTGACCGTCCGCCCGGCCAGGATTCTGGGTTTGCCGACCGGACGGTTCGCAAAAGGCGCACCCGCTGACCTCGTCGTGTTCGACCTCGACTTCGCTAGCCGTATCGACGCGTCGAAATTCCGCAGCAAATGCAAGAACAGCCCGTTCGACAACCGGCCGATTCAAGGCCGGGTTCTGAAGACCGTCCGTCACGGGCACGTCATTTATGACGCCCTTGACGAAATGATGGCAGAGCCGGGATCAATACCCAATGCCTGATCCACTTGGCAGCCTTGCCTACACTTGGTGGTTCTACGCCGCCGCAATCCTCGGCTATCTCCTGGGCTCGGTCCCCTTTGGCCTGATCCTCTCGAGACTTGCCGGGCTTGGAGACATCCGCAAGATCGGGTCCGGCAATATCGGCGCAACCAATGTCCTGCGTACCGGGCGTTACGGAATCGCTCTGGCAACCCTGTTGCTTGACGGCGGCAAGGGCGCGCTGGCGGCGGTTCTGGCCAATCGGTACGGGACCGACATGGCCGTTCTTGCAGCAGGCGGCTGTATCGTCGGCCACTGTTTTCCGCTCTGGCTGAAGTTCCGGGGCGGCAAGGGTGTCGCAACCGGACTTGGCATCCTGCTGGTCCTCGTCCCAACCGTCGGCGCCCTCGCCTGCCTGGTCTGGATCGTGAGCATCCTGCTCTTCCGTTACTCATCACTGGCTGCATTGCTTGCCGTCATTGTAGCCCCGATCGCTTCGTACTGGCTGGCAACACCGCAAATGGTCGAAGTCGCCGGTTTCATCGCCATCCTGGTCACCCTGCGCCACTACCGGAACATCGTCCGTCTGGTGAAAGGTGAAGAAGACCGGGTTTCGCTCTCGCGCCGGGCCGGAAACAATCAGTAACAGCCCGCAGTCCTCCGGGAGGTCCTTCATGCCATCACATGCCAGTGACTCGCTGTTGTTCGGCGCATCGTTCTCGACACCGGAGTTCCTATCGATTTTCAGTGACGATAATCGGCTGCAGAAATGGCTGGATGTCGAGGCGGCACTCGCTGAAGCACAGGCTGAACTCGGCATGATTCCCGCCAGTGCCGCCACGGAAATCGTTGCCAAGGCGCGATTTGAACACATGGATGTCCCCGAAATCGGGCTCCAGATCGCCGCCACGGCCCATCCTATCGTACCGACGGTACGGGCGCTGGCCGCAGCATGCAAGGACGGTGCCGGCGAGTTTGTCCATTACGGCGCAACCACCCAGGACATCATCGACACCGGCATGATGTTGCAGATCAAGGAAGCGTGGCCGTTGATTGTACGCGACCTGACGGCGAGCCGGGACGCGCTTGCCGACCTAGCGCAGCAATATCGTACAACGGTCATGGCCGGCCGAACCCATGGCCAGCAAGCCCTTCCGATCACCTTCGGGTACAAATGCGCGGTCTGGGTCGACGAGATCAACCGGCATCTCGAGCGCCTGCGGGACGCGGAAGACCGAATTCTGGTCGGCAACATCACCGGAGCGGTCGGAACCATGGCCTCGTTCGGCGACCCGGGCATCGCAATGCAGGCGCGCGCACTCGAAAAGCTCGGCTTGGGTGTTCCTGTCATCTGCTGGCATTCGGCACGTGACCGTATCGTCGAACTCGCCAATCTTCTGACCCAGATCGCCGGCACCATGGGAAAACTGGCACGAGAGATCTATGCGCTCCAGCAGGTCGAGTTCGGGGAACTCGCGGAGCCGCATCATCACGGCAAGGTGGGTAGTTCGACAATGCCACACAAGCGCAATCCAGCCGTTTCCGAACTGGTGATCGGGCTGGCACGGCTCATCCGCGCGCAGCAGATCGCAATTACCGACGCCATGTTCCAGGAACATGAACGGTATTCGGCAATGTTGCGGATCGAACTCGCGGCGGTGCCGGAGATCATGGTTTATTCGGGCGCCTTGCTGGCAAAAATGCGAACGGTGTTCGAGGGCCTGCATGTCGATCCCGGACGAATGCGCCGGAACCTTGATCTTCTCGGCGGCCTGCTTATGTCAGAGCGGGTCATGCTCGCGCTCGGTGCCGTCATCGGCAAACAGACGGCCCATGACGTCGTCCACGACATCGCAATGCGGGCTTTCGAATCCGGAACTCCGTTCCGGGCCGCACTCCTCGCGGACCCCCGGATTGCGCGGCACTTCGACGACGACGCCATCGACACCCTGCTCGATCCTGGGGGGTACACCGGTCTCGCAGGGCAGTTTGTCGACAATGTCCTGACAGCAACGGCACGGTAACGGATCGGCGAAATGCCCGGGATTGCCGAACGGCGTTCGCCGGCCGATGAAAAAACACCAACGACAGTGGTTGACGAAATCCGCAGTGAATGCCAATTGTGGCCTCCGATTGTCCGGGCGCTGGTTTGGAAGACAGAACGGGAGACCAGCCGTAATGCCGCCCGAACACACTGACTTGCAGGTTTGCGGGACGTTTGCTGGTCTTGGCGTTTGCGAAGATCGGTTTCCGCATCGGTCTCCCAGGCACATGCAACAGGGAAATCTGAACGGCCATGAAAGTCGTTGTCGTTGAGTCGCCGGCAAAGGCGAAAACCATCCACAAGTATCTGGGTAGCGACTACAAGGTGCTCGCCAGCTACGGGCATGTCCGCGATCTGCCGCCCCGTGATGGCTCCGTCAAGCCCGATGACGGCTTCACCATGAGCTGGCAATCGAATCCGAAATCGGACAAACAGATGCGGGAGATCCGCACCGCCCTCAAATCCGCCGATCACCTTGTCCTGGCGACGGACCCCGACCGCGAAGGCGAGGCCATCTCTTGGCATGTCCATCACATGCTTGAAGAAAAACGGGCACTTGAAGGCGTCTCGGTCGAACGCGTGGTGTTCAACGAAGTCACGAAATCTGCCGTACTGGACGCCATGGCCAACCCCCGATCTCTCGACCAAGACCTTGTCGACGCATATCTGGCGCGGCGGGCGCTCGATTATCTGGTCGGTTTCACATTGTCACCGGTACTATGGCGGAAACTGCCTGGCTCACGGTCGGCTGGCCGCGTGCAGTCAGTCGCCCTGCGACTCGTCTGCGAGCGTGAGTCCGAGATCGAGATTTTCCGGCCCGAGGAATTCTGGACCATCGAAGTAGCAATGCGGACGCTGCGCGATCGGCCTTTTGCTGCCCGGCTGACGCATGTTGACGGCCGAAAGCTGGAGAAATTCGATCTTGCAAACGAGGCCGATGCCCAGCGCGCTGCCACCCTGATCGAAAATTCGACTTTCACCGTTGCGGAGATCGAACGCAAACGGGTCCGGCGACATCCGCAACCGCCCTTTACCACATCGACCTTGCAGCAGGAGGCGTCACGCAAGCTCGGCATGGGCGCAACCAGGACCATGCGGACCGCGCAACACCTTTATGAGGGCGTGGAAATTGGCGGCGAAACGACAGGCCTGATCACATATATGCGAACTGATGGCGTGCAGGTGAGTCAGGAATCGGTAACGGCAATCCGGACTCAAATTCGTAAACGGTTTGGCGCCGAGTTCGTGCCGGGGGCACCTCGCATCTACCGCAGCAAGGCCAAAAACGCACAGGAAGCGCATGAAGCGATCCGGCCGACCGATGCGTCTCGCCATCCGAATGACATGGCGGCGTTTCTCGGTCGTGACCAGCTACAGCTTTACGAACTGGTCTGGAAACGGGCGGTGGCTAGCCAGATGGCGAGCGCCGAACTCGACCAGACAGCTGTTATCATCAATGCTGCCGATGGCAGGACAACCCTGCGGGCCAACGGATCGATTGTCACATTCGAAGGATTTTTCAAACTCTATCAGGAAGACCGGGACGATCCCGCAGCCGAGAGTGACAAGGCCGACAACCGGCTGCTGCCGGGCATGAACAAGGGTGAGGATGTCAACCGCGACAGTGTGAAGCCGGAACAACATTTCACTCAGCCGCCGCCCCGTTTCACGGAAGCCAGTCTTGTCAAGCGGCTGGAAGAACTCGGGATCGGCCGGCCTTCGACCTATGCCAGCATCCTGCAGGTCTTGCAGGATCGGAATTATGTCCGGCTCGAGAAGAAGCGGTTTGTTCCCGAAGACCGTGGGCGGCTCGTCACCGCATTCCTGACCAGTTTTTTCTCGCGTTACGTCGAGTACAACTTCACGGCCGATCTCGAAACCGAGCTTGACGAGATATCCGACGGCAAGCTCGAATGGAAGACCGTCCTCGACCGTTTCTGGCAAGCCTTCAACCAGGCCATCGGGCGGACGATGGACCTGAGCGCGCCGCAGGTCCTTGAGACCATCGATTCCGAACTTGGCCGTCATTTCTTCCCTGCTGGCTCTGACAGGGAACTGGCCCGGACCTGCCCACGCTGCGAGAACGGGCGGCTCGGTCTGAAAATCAGCCGGTACGGCGCCTTCATCGGTTGTGCGAATTACCCCGAATGCCGATTTACGAAGCAGGTCACAACGCCCGCCGAGCGAGATGTCGGCGACGGCGCCGAAGCACTTGATGAGCCTCGTATCCTTGGACAGGATCCCGCTACCGACAAGGACGTCAGTCTACGAAAAGGACCCTACGGGGTTTATGTACAGCTTGGCGAACAGGGCGAAAAGAAGTCCGACAAGCCGAAGCGGGCGTCCTTGTTGCGCGACATGCCAGTATCGGACGTTACGCTCGCCTCGGCCTTGCGCCTGCTCAGCCTGCCTCGTGAGGTCGGGCAGAACCCGAACACCGGAGAAATGATCGCCGCCGGAATCGGTCGCTACGGGCCCTATCTTCGTCATGCCGACGTCTACACCTCGATCCCGGAGGGTGACGATGTCCTGACGATCGGACTGAACCGCGCCGTCGACCTGATCGCCAACGATCCGAAAAACGCCAGCATTCTCCGGACACTTGGCGACTCCGGCAAGGACCGCGTCATAATCCGGAAAGGCCGTTACGGTCCCTATGTTCAGCGCGGCCGGGCCCGGGCCAACCTTCCAAAGACGGCCGATGTCGATACCCTGACGCTTGAAGGAGCGCTTGAGCTTCTCAAGGGCAAGACCGGACAAGGCCGCAAGAAATCAACAGGTGCCAAGTCAGGCGCCAAGACGGGGACAAAGAATCGGGCATCGCGCACTGCAACCGGATCAGGCCCTCGAAGCCGCAAGACTTCGAACAGGGCGACGGCAACAGGCAAGTCACCCGGAACAGCATGATCATCCGGCGCCAACAAGCAGTGTCGACCGCCACGCTGCAACGTCAAGGGGCGGGTGAATCGACAGGCCGGGCTTTACAACGGAAACCGGTTTGCCCTGAAAGTAATCATGGCCAGCGCTGAGGACGATGCCGAAGAGGCGCCACGACGGCTTCCGGCCGTTGCTGTCGTCGAAATCACGGCGGTCGACAACAAGGACTTCGCTGTCGCCCAGTTATCCAGCCGAAAACACAGTGACCGCGATGACTGGATTCTGATTGCCAAAGACCCTTCGGGATCAAGATTCCGGATTGGGGATCGTCTCCTTGCCCGCCTTTCACAAAACGGCAAACGACAGTATCGCGGCTCGGTAATCCGCCGTCTTGCTCGGAGCGGCAACCAGATCGTCGGGCAATTAGAGAGGGCGAAGTCGGGATTCCGTCTTCTGCCCACTGACAACCGTTCTACCGATCGAATTCTGATCGATCCGGCCAATGCGGGAGGTGGCACTCATGGCGACGTCGTCGCCGTCGAATTGTTCGGACACAGAAACGTCACGACCAGGAAGGCTCAGGTCGTCGAAATTCTGGGACGTTGCGACTCTGCCACCACTTTCAGCCTGCTGGCAATTCGAGACCATGACATTCCCGACAGTTTTTCGGCGGCAGCGCTCGCCGAAGCGGAAAGCGCCGATCGTATTCTGTCCATGAATGGCCGCGACGATCTGCGCGATATTCCTCTGATCACCATCGACGACGCTGATGCCCGTGACTTCGACGACGCAGTCTGGGCCGAACCGGACCACAAAGGCGGCTGGCGCCTGCTGGTCGCAATCGCCGATGTCGCCCATTACGTCCAGACCGGAGCCGCACTTGACGTGGAGGCCTGCAAGCGCGGGAACTCCGTATACTTCGTGGACCGGGTTGTGTCGATGCTCCCGGAAACCCTGTCAAACGATCTGTGTTCATTGCGGCCCGGCGAAGATCGCGCCTGCCTTGCGGTCGAAATGCATATCGACAAAACCGGACGCAAGACCCGACACCGCTTTCTGCGCGGGATCATGCGATCGGCGGCACGCACGACCTACCAGGATATTCAGGACGCCATCGATGGCACAACCGGCAGCGCCCAGGATCTGGCGGCCCTCGCCCATCCCCTTTACGAGGCTTACCGCGCGCTGCGGGCAGCCCGCAACGCCCGCGGCGCGCTCGAGATCGATGTTCCGGAAATGCGGGCCAGATTGACCGATGACGGCCGAATCCGCGATATCGTGCCGCGCGTTCGTCTGACCAGTCATCAGTTGATCGAAGAATTCATGGTGCTGGCCAATGTTGCGGCCGCCGAAAGCCTTGAGCATCACCGTCACCCCTGTGTCTACAGGGTGCATGACGCGCCGGACGATCAGAAGGTCGCCGCGCTTCGGCGCGATCTTGCCGGATTCGGGATCAATGTCGCCAGCGGTCAATCGGTCCGGCCAGCCCTGTTCAATCAAATCCTGAAACGGACGGAAAACGATGAAACGCGACACCTGATAAGCCAACTGGTTCTTCGCACCCAGAGTCAGGCACTCTACAGCCCTGAGAATATCGGTCATTTCGGTCTTGGTCTGCGGCGTTATGCGCATTTCACGTCGCCGATCCGGCGTTATGCGGACCTGCTGGTCCATCGCGCCCTGATTGCGGCGCATGGATTGGGTGACGATGGCCCCCGTTCACGCCCCGACGATCTGGCTGGTATCTGCCGTGAAATTTCTGCGGCGGAGCGCCGCACTGTCGATGCCGAGCGTGCGGTCCTGAGCCGATGTGCAGCGTCGGTTATGATCGGCCGGGTTGGAGAAGATTTCGACGGCGTGATCTCCGGCGTCACGCGTTTCGGGTTGTTTGTCTCGTTGCCGGATGGTGCGCCCGACGCCTTGTTGCCGGTCGGCGACCTGCTGCCGAAGGATTTTTACCTCTATGATCGGGACCGGAACACGCTGGTCGGTGAGGTTTCGGGGCGCTGCTTCAGCGCGGGCGAACCTATCGCAGTCAGTTTGCGCAATGTCGACCCGGTTGCCGGCCGCCTCACCGTCGGCATGGCCGGAGACCGGCGACCCACCCGGACAACTGGACGGCCAAAGGGCAAATCGCACAGCCGTTATCTGCGCCGGCGGTGATAGGTTTCCTGCGTTTTACGCGACAAACACCACAACGTCACTCTGGATGACCAACAAGACAAGCAGTACCCGGTGACAGGGAGGGTTGCCTCGCGAGCAGTGCGTATCATTCCCCTCCGGGGGGTGATGTTGCTGAGTTCGGGATTGTGTCAATCTGACAAACATGGAGGTGTAACAACGATGCGGCTCTCCAATTCGAGCCCAGATCTTGCCGGCCTGATGCCTTCCTCGATGAAAACGGTCACGACAGCATCCGCTTCTTCGTCGGACGCCATGCAGAAATTGATCATATCGAGCGCCGATGGCGGAGAGTCCAGGATCAAGCCCGCACCGGGATCGCCGTTCCGGCGAGCAGCTCGTCCGTTCTGATTCAGGGTGCCCCGAGCCGGCAAGACCTCTCTGCTCAACCATCTCAAGGACATGTGGGAGGCTGACCGCAGCGCGCCACGGGCGTTGCATATCCCGTGGAGGGGGGGGGATCTCGACAGTGACACGGGGATAGCCTGCATCGCACCTACAGCGTGACCGCCGGTAGGAGCATTGGCGTGTCCGTAACCCGTTTGTCCGGCGGTGCGACAAGAACCATGGCCGCGGCCGAAAAATCCTTCAGTGCCCTGACCCGCATCATCAAGCGAAGCCTGTGGCAACGACCGGTCGTGCTCATGGTCGACGAGGCCAGAATACAACGGCGGATCATGACCTGATGCTGAGCACTCTGCATGAGGGCAAGCACGGACTGCTTATCATACCGCTGTTCGCCGGTCTCGCGAATTCCCGGAAGCTGCTCGTTCAACGCGGCATCTCCCGGATCGGACCGGACTATATTCACACCATCGGCAGCCTTGAACCCGGCCAACCGGGTGAGGCCGTACGAATGATGCTGAAGCGGTTCCGGGTCGATCTCGCGAGCGCCGATACGCGCGCTGGGCAGCACTGCTCGAAGAGATCTGCGATGGCCTGCCGCAGAACCTTTACAATGGTATCCAGGCTCTTGCAGAAGCTCTGGTGAGGACGGACGGGCTTCGCCAGCGTCGACGAGACCACCGTGCTGACGCGGGCGCAGGAATCGTGCCCAAAAGCCTGCCGCGTTCGACGGAGCCACGAGATGATCGATTCCCGCACCTTACTCGCGGCGGTCATTGTCGTCCTGCCGGAAAACGGAGCTGAAGGCGACATCATTCTTGAGATCATGGACAAGCATGCTGCGAGCACTGGAAATAAGCGCCGAGAGTAACTTCCGAGGAGGATGACTCCAGAACTTTACCGTGATCACCTGGTCCACCAAGGTGCCTTGCAGATCAACGCAGATCAGCGTTACATCTGCTCCATCCCGAGTTTTCGCCAGTTCCTGATCGAAGAAGGCGAGCGCGAAGACGCTGTCTCCCCGGTCTCTGCCGAACAGAAGGATTCCCGTTTTCCGCGCGTTCCTGGCACCCCCGGTTGCCGATATCCAGCAATGCCGACGGCATTGCAGACTGTCATTTTCGACGTGCGGCCTGCACAAACGTCCTGATTCCCGTCATGGTTGCGAGCCCACACCGTCAATCCTGGTGCGGGCCTCGGCCCGGCCTCACTCGGAGTCAGCCCATGCCCCCACATGTCCTTTGTTCCGACCTTATCCGTCCCATTACCACGCAAGGCCCTCGATCGCGGGGCCTGCGACCGATTTTCTGTCATGCACCGAGCACCGTCGCGCGAAGTCCGTTTTCCGCTCTAAACCAGCACGCTCATGACTGCGCGCGCGTCAACGACATGCCCGCCGGATCCGGCATCGTCAATCCGGCTCTCCAGAACGAACAGAACCTCACACAACTCAAGGTTTCTGCCGACGGACAGTTCCGACCGCAAAGCCGTCGCCCGCGCCACGTCACTGCGGACTGAAATCCTGGAAGCAGCATCGCCTCTAACGCCAGGTTTGCATGACCACTTGGCCTCACCGATGAGGAATCCATTGCCGTTGACCGAACGCGCGACGACGTCAAGCTCCGTCGCATGACCCCGCCAGTATCTCTGGGCCGGCTCCCAGGCTCCGAACCAAACCTGTACGGTCGTCTCACAGCGATGCAGGAAGGGACAGCCATGCGGCACAGCTCTTCCCAGGCAAGCGATTCGAGGTCTGTCCGATACCGCTCCCAATACGCCAACCGGGTCTCTCGGGGTGCGAACGCGAGAGCCGCCCGATGCGGCGCCGCGACACGAAACCAAAATCGCAGGAATGGATCGTCGATCCGGTACAGACTCCGTTTGCCCGATTTCGAACTGCTGCCGAATGGTGTCTCACGTCGCACGAATCCCATGTCCACAAGAGTCGAAATCGGTCGCGCTAAACTGGAAGCGGGCTTGCCGATGCGACCCGTAATCTCGCTGATTCGATGCGCTCCGTTGCCGATCACATCAAGCAAGGGTCGCAAGGTTATCGCTGGCGGGATCTCTTCGCGCAACGGACCAGCAGGGTCGAGCACCAACGCATCCACTGCCGCTTCGATGTCAGTGCCGAAAGGCTCTGCCAGTTCCTAATACCGTGGGATGTCGCCCCACAGCGCATACAAGGAGACCAGTTCACGCGGATTGCCCGAGGGAAAGGCTTCAGCGAGATACCCCGGTAACAGGGGCCGTACGGAGAACGTTTCGATGGCCCGGCCGTATAAAGGGTGCGGACACGTCGAGTATTGCGCTGTGCATCATGTTTTGGCTTGATCCGCAGACAATCAACTGCAAACGCCGTTCGGGACGGTCCAACCAGTTTTACAGGACGCCCGCCAAAGCCGGATCCGCAGACAGCAGATACGGCAACTCGTCGAGCACGAACGGTCCCTCCCAACCAGCATGGTCGGCCTCGGCAGAAAGCCGCATGAGGAATGAGCGCCAGTCCGGGTACTCGACATCGGCAAATCCGGGAAACCGCTCAGAAACCACCTCGGCAAGATAACGCCGCTGTACTGGCGTTGCCGACGGCTCGGCTACCGCATAGAGGCCGTCGCACCGTCGCGACCACTCGACAAGCAGGCGCGACTTCCCGATCCGACGGCGACCCCATATGGCGGCGAATGCGCGACCGCGCCAACGCGTGATCCAAGCGCTGCATTTCGTTGATACGGTCAAGGAACTTCATGCCTGAAAATATGCACAAAAACATCACATTTTCGAGCATAATATTCGGTGCAACAAGGCCGTCAAGTCATCCTCGCAGGATTGCATCATCGAGGATCGGCAGAATAGCCGCTGTCACCTGCCGAGCGGCGTATCCGTCTCGACTCTGGCAACCTCCGCTTTCAGCCGCAGGAGACCGATGTCCCGATTGCGGAACAGGGTTTCAACGTCCATGCCCCCATAATCGAAATACCCCGCCCCGCTCATCACGCCCCGCCGGCCTTCTGCAATCAGACGATCGAGTGTCGCGCTTGCGCCCTGCGGTGCCGGCGGCTCATAACTTCGGTTCGCCAGACCCTGTTGCATCAGATCGAGACCGGTAAAATCCGCCTTCATCAGAGCGCCCATCAACGCCATACGCAACGCAAGGCCGTATTTGATCGAATCGTCGATGATCCGGGCTGAAGCCCAGCCCTCGTCAAGCATCCGGTTAATCTCCAGACCCACCGCCGCCTGCAGGCGATTTGCAACATATCCGGCAACGAAAGTCACGAACGTCACCGGCTTCTTGTCCATGTTGCGATAAAATTTCTCCATCGCCTGCATCACGTCCTGAGCCGTCTCCGGTCCCGGTGCGAGATCGACCAGATCGATAATGTAGGGTGGCGTGTACCAATGCGTGATCAGGCATCGCGGCTGACGCCGCGCCGGTATCAACGGAAAGACATCGAGATACGACGTGTTGCTTGCCAGAATGGCGCCGGCCGGCGCCGATGCGTCGATCGCAGCATAGACGCCGGTCTTGACGTCAGCGCTCTCGAAGACCGCTTCGACCACGAGATCAGCGTCCGCGACAGCATCGGCAAGATCGGGTACCGGTGTGATCCGGCCAAGCACTGCAGCTCTCTCCGATGCCGCAACGGCATCGGCAACAATCATCGTGTCAAGCGCGTTCTCGATCAGCACCATCGCCGATTCGAGCCGAGTGCCGCTGATATCCTGCATTTTGACCCGACAACCGGCAACGGCATGCACAAGGGCCAACGCATGCCCCATCAGCCCCGCGCCAATCAGCGTTACCGTGCTCGTCGAGTCCATGATCATCCCCGGTGCGGTTACATGGCAGTCACAACCCCAGACAGATATCCATTGCGGTTGTAACACTGTCAATGCCCGCGCCCGCCGCGGTCAGGATCCGTGCCATGGATTCCATCTTGCAACGCCGGACACGCCTTCCCAATATCCGGCGAACCCAAGGTCCGGGCGTCACGCCATGCGCCGCATCCGGCCGCCGGGCCCGATCGAAGGAGATTCCAATGGCAAATGATCCAATCCTGATCGTTGGGGGCGGTATTGGCGGCACCGCCGCCGCTCTCGCCCTCGCTCGATCGGGTTTCACCGTTCGTCTGCTCGAACAGGCGCCCGAATTCGGAGAAGTGGGCGCGGGCATCCAGATCGCCCCGAACGTCTTCAAGATGTTCGATATTCTCGGTCTGACCGACGCAATCGGCGACATCGCGGTATTTCCCGACGGCCTTGTCATGCGCGACGGTGCCAATGGCGAGGAAATCACCCGAATTTCCGTCAACACGAAACGGTTCCAGGATATCTTCAAATTTCCCTATGCCGTCATCTACCGGCCAGATCTGCACAGCATTCTGGTCGACGCCTGCCGCAAGATCCCGCAAATCGAGTTGATGCTCGGCCGCAATGTCACCGGACAATCGCAAGACGCCGATGGCGTGACAGTGACATGCGACAACGGAGAAACCCATCGTGGCGCCGGCCTGATCGCTGCCGACGGTCTCTGGTCGGCCATCCGCCAGGACATCGTCAACGACGGCCCACCCCGGGTCTCCGGACACATTGCCTATCGCGCAGTGCTGCCGATCGACGAGGTTCCCGAACATCTCCGGTCAAATCTGGTGATCCTCTGGGCGGCTCCCAAGACCCATCTGGTGCAGTACCCGTTGCATCGCGGGGACATCATGAATCTTGTCGCCGTGTTTCACAGCGACCGCTATGAGGAAGGTTGGAACGTCTACGGAGAACCGGAAGAACTGTATCTTCGGTTCGCGGGACAGCACCCGGATGTGCTGTCCCTGCTCGACAGGATCGAATCCTGGCGAATGTGGGTGCTGTGCGACCGTGAGCCGGTCCGCGAATGGAGTCGGGGCCGGATCGGCCTGCTCGGCGATGCGGCCCACCCGATGCTGCAATATCTGGCTCAAGGCGCCTGCATGGCGATCGAGGATGCGGTCTGCCTCGCGTCCCGTCTCGTACGGCACGATGGCAGGATCGTGCCCGCCTTGCAGGACTATCAGGCCGACCGGTATCTGCGGACCGCACGGGCGCAGTTGACATCCCGATTCTACGGCGATGTGTTTCATGTCGACAACGCGGCCGCCGACCTGCGGAACATCACATTGCGCGGGCGCACACCAGAACAGGCCTATGCCAGCATGTCCTGGCTCTACAGCGGTGTTGATGAAACCGGTGGGCAGATGCTGTAGGCCGTGGGATCATCCGGCATCAAGCTTGGGAATGAAGAACACTTCGGCATTCTCGTCCACTTCCTGAAGATAGGCATCATCATAGATCATGCCGTTGATCGAGACCGCGGTCTCTTCCTCGAGATGCGGTCGGATTCCGGGAAAACGCTCCTCAAGAGCCCGGAGGATGTCGCGAACCCGGCTCGCTTCAACCTCGAAGCGGGTCTCGCCGCCAGTGTATTGACGGCTGAGACTGTTCGCGAGGACCACCCGAACCCTGGATTTAATCATGACCGGAGACCAGCTGCGCCTACTCGGCCGCTTCCGGCATCCGCGCCGAATCGATCGCCGCCAACAGGCGCGGCGGTGACATCGGCAAGCTCTGCATGCGGACGCCAGTCGCATTCTCAATGGCATTGGCAATCGCTGCCATCGGCGGACAAATGTTGACCTCGCCGACACCCTTGACGCCGTATTTGTGATTCGGATTCGGCTTTTCGACCATGACCGCTTCGACCATCGGAACATCGGACGCAACCGGTACCCGATAGTCGAGGAACCCGGCATTCTCCAACTGTCCCTTGTCGTTATAGATGTATTCTTCGTTCAGGGCCCAGCCGATGCCCTGGACGACACCGCCCTGAATCTGCCCTTCGACATAGGACGGATGGATCGCACGGCCGACATCCTGGGAAGCGGTATAGCGCAGGATCGTGACCTTTCCGGTCTCCGGATCGACCTCGACATCAACGACATGGGTTGCCAAACCAGGCGAGACACCGCCGGCATTGACCTGACCTGCGGACCCGATCGGTCCACCGGTCTGCGCCGCCTTCGCGGCCAGCTCCTGCAGCGACAGCGGTTCGAAATCTCCGACATTGGTGCTGGCCGGTTTCGCCATCCCGTCTTCCCAGATCACGCCGTCAACATCGACGTCCCAGATCAGGGCGGCACGCTTGCGCAGTTCCTCGATGCAGGCATCAGCCGCCTTGATCACCGCAGCACCTGTGGCAAGGGTCACCCGGCTACCGCCGGTGACATGGGTGTAGCCGACATTCGCCGTGTCGGTGACGATCGCGCGGACCCGGTCATAATCGATACCAAGGGCCTCCGCCGCCATCAACGCCATCGATGCCCGCGACCCGCCGATATCCGGGCTGCCGGTCGCCACAACCGCGGTTCCGTCTGCATTGAGATGCAAGGTTGCGCTCGACTCGCCGCCGCCGTTGAACCAGTAACCCGAGGCGACGCCCCGACCCTGATTCGAACCGAGCGGCTGCTTCAGATGGTCATGATCCGTCAGAACATCGATGGTCTCGGCATAGCCAAAGCTCGGATGGCTGGTGCCCATGATCGTCCGGGTGCCCTCGACCGCCGCGTTCTTGCGCCGGAACTCCAACGGATCCATTCTGATTCGTTTGGCCAGAATGTCGAGCACGCTCTCGACGCCAAATGCCGATATCGGTGAGCCTGGCGCCCGATAGGCTGCCGCTTTCGGGCGATTGCTGACAACATCGTAGCCAACCGCCTTCTGATTCTCGATTGCATAGGGCGCGAAAGCGCACATGCAGCAATTCATGACCGGGGAGCCCGGGAAGGCGCCGGCCTGAATATGGAAACTCCCTTCAGCCGCCGTGATCGTGCCGTCCCTGGTGCAACCGATCTTGATGGTCATGGCACCGCCAGAAGTCGGGCCGGACGCCTTGAAGACTTCTTCCCGGGTCATCACCGCGCGCACAGCACGGTTCGACTTGCGGGCCAGCGCCAGCGCCAGCGGCTCGAGATACACCACCGTCTTGCCACCGAATCCGCCGCCAATCTCCGCCGGATAGACCCGGAGGTCTGCCGCCCGCAGTCCAAGCAGCCGGGAAGTCAGCGCCCGCACCACGAAAT
Organism: Thalassobaculaceae bacterium; assembly: GCA_963422445.2. Taxonomy (GTDB): domain Bacteria; phylum Pseudomonadota; class Alphaproteobacteria; order Thalassobaculales; family Thalassobaculaceae. The sequence goes on along the minus strand of OY729512.2, from coordinate 2,807,807 downwards.
GGCCCTGGCTCGAACTCCAGATCTCTGCTTGTCCGTCCTCGTTGTAGCGCGCGGTGCAAGCATGTGGTTCGATGTAGCCCTGATGCACCGGCTGCGTATCGAAGTCCATTTCGACCACTTCGTCGGCCGCGGCAAAACCGGCAGCAGGATCGCCGATTTCGAAATTCACCACCTTCGATACATTTGACGGCGTGGTCGGCACCGGTTCGACGCCACGTGTGATCATGTCCTCATGCAAGAGCGGGGCACCAGGCCGGACCGCCTCGAGCGGGTCGATGACATGTGGCAGAACCTCGTAATCGACGGCGATGAGGCGCAAAGCCGCATCTGCGATATCCGGATCCGTGGCGGCAACGGCAGCCACCGCGTGACCTTCGTAAAGCGCTTTCTCACGCGCCATGACGTTGCGCGTGACGTGATAGAAATTCACCGCGACCCGTTCCGGACCGACATAGGCAAACTCCTGATCGGGAAGATCAACTGCGGTAATGACCGCCTTCACGCCCGGCAGCGCCTCGGCCTTCGAGGTGTCAATCGAACGAATGCGGGCATGTGCGTGCGGGCTTCGCAGTACCTTGCCGACCAGCATCCCCGGAAATGCGTAGTCGGCGCCGAATTTGGCGCGACCGGTTACCTTGTCGACACCATCCGGCCGGATCGGACGGGTTCCGATCCACTTGAACTGTTTACTGCTCTGCTCCATCACAAATCCCTCTCGCATGTTGGATGAATCACCAGCTTACGGGCCCGGCAAGATTGTTCGTTCGGAATTCATTTGGCAAGATCGAAAACGCATCGACGTTGAGGGATCATCTCCGTGGAAACTCGAACGCGTCAGCAGGATCATGCCGAACCGCGATCGATTCCGGTCAGATCTGATAGATGTCGATGGTGCCGTCGATCATGTCTTCGAGAAGAGTGATCTTCTTGCACCGGATCTTCAGCGCGTCGCCGTCGGACACTAAGACATAGTCGTACCAGCCACCGCGCCAGGACTTTCCGCGTCGCGGCTCAAGCGACAGAACGGTCCATTTTGCCGAGATCGCCGTCTCGGCCCGGCAGCGCTCGGTGATACGGATATTGGTCACCGAATGCGACGTCCAGGCCAACGGAAGAGACGCATAGGCGTCATCCGATTCGATCCGGTGCAGACGCGCTTCAAGGGCTGGTTTGCCGACCAGATACATCATGTTGACAGAGATTTCCGGATCACCGACCAAGGCGTCCTCCGACGCCCAGGACGGCACCCAGATCACGCAGTCATCGGTATAGAGAGCCGCCCATTCGGCCCATTTCTTGCGATCAAGCAGATCCGCCTCGAGAAACAGCAAGTCCTCGCAGGCGGATAACCGGTCGGACATCGGCTGGCCCATGCAGGACTATCCGAGTGTCATGCCGGACCGTGGCATGTCTTTATCCAGCATCCCGCGCCAGTGCCTGTAAAAACCGTAATACATCGTCTCGTTGTCCCAATCGGACCCGGAAGAGACCGGACGCGCCCCGAGACTGGCGGTCGCAGCATCGGCACCCTCGATCATCAGGCTGCGGCCGCGGTCCATCTCGGTCCAGGTCGCCAGCCAACCGTTGGCGCCGCGCTGCACATCTTCAAGGGCCACAACATCATCTGGCGTCGCCATGCCGGTAACCATGAAGAAATCCTCGAACTTCCGCAACCGGGCAGCACGGGCCGCTCGACTCTCGCCCTTCGGCGCAATGCAGTAGACCCGAACTTCCGTGCGGTCGGGCGCATGCGGGATCATGACCCTGATCTGCGTCGAGGACTGGTCCATCAGATAGACGTTGGGAAACAGGAACAGATTGCGGCCGCGCCTCAACATCCAGTCGACCTTGGTCTCGGCATATTCACGGCTCAACCAGTCAAGACTACCGGCAAGCGGAGCAACTTCCGGGTTGCCGCGGTCCGCCCAAAGCACCATGTGACCTCGGCCAAGGTCATGGATTCCGGTTGGCACCGTCCCGGTTATGCGGGCAGCCTCGGTCTTGCGCATATGGCCCTGATCGCCGAGCGACTCGCGTTTTGCCACGGCGCGCGCAAACACCCGGTGCACAGTCGAGACGTGATAACCGTCAACGCCGTTCTCGGCCTGTAGCTTCCAGTTTCCGCGGACCATGTAGGATTGGCTTCCCGGCACCACTTCCATGCCATCCGGCGATTGATCCGCAACCAGGTCGATGAAGAGGCGGGTTTCGCCCAGAGCCTCTCCCAACGGCGGTACATTGTCCGACAGCGATGCAAAGACGAAGCCCTTGTAGCTCCCGACCCGCGGCAGTCTGGCGAGTCCGAACCGGCCGCGCTCGACGCCGTCCGGCCAGCCGCCCTCCTCATTCTTGATCCGGATGCATCGTCCTTCGGTGTCGTAGCACCACCCGTGGAACCGGCAGGCAATGGTGCGCATCGACCCGCGTCGGGTCCGGGTAAGGACGGCGCCACGATGCGCGCAGGCGTCGATGAATCCGCCGATTCCGCCGTCGGCCTGCCGGATCATGAAGATCGGCTGTCGACCGGCCTGACTGGCATAATAGTCGCCATGGTCGGGAATCTGGCCGTGGCGTCCAGGGTCCCGGGTAAGGACGGTCCGGGCCACGAAAAACATCACAGCGCGCAGGCGTCGATGAATCCGCCGATTCCGCCGTCGGCCTGCCGGATCATGAAGATCGGCTGTCGACCGGCCTGACTGGCATAATAGTCGCCATGGTCGGGAATCTGGCTTTCGTGGCAGACATAGATCCAGCTGCCCTCGAATATCGCCGTCATCTCCGCGGTAAAAACCGCAGGGTCGGTGTAGACGGTCCGGGCAACACGAAAAACACCGCTGTCGTCGACCATGTCGGCCGCACATGCAAATCCGTTATCCCTCACCATACCTGATTCTCCACAGAGGCCGTCAGACCAGTCACGATATCGCGTCCCTGTTGTGAGCCACACTTGGCCAGCCGGATCGGCATTCGACGTTGAGCCTTGCCCGGCATCATGGCAATAATACCCCCATCGCACGATTGATCGTGACCAGATTCCAACGATCCGACAAGCCCGGGATTGGACGCCACCATGAAACTCGGCCTGTTTCTCACCAACCAGCAGTCACTCGACACCGACATGGTGAAAGCCCTCGACGATCAGATTTCGATGGTCCGCCACATCCGCGACAATGGCTGGGACACCCTAGTGTCAGGGCAACACTACCTGAATGAAGGAAACAATCAGCAATTGCAGATCGTACCGTTTTTGGCCCGCATGATCCCGGAGGCTGGCGATCTCAACATTGCCCTCGGGATCCTGCTGCTCAATCTGCACAATCCGGTCTATACGGCGGAGACCGTGGCCAGCCTCGACGTGCTCTCGCGCGGCAAGCTGATCTTTGGCGTCGGACTCGGCTATCGCGACACAGAATTCAATGCCTTCGCGGTTCCGCGCGGCAAACGGGTCGCCCGGTTCGAAGAATATCTGGCGCTGGTGCAGCGGTTATGGACCGAGGACCGGGTCTCGCACCAAAGCGAAACCTGCATTCTCGAAGATGTCCGCATGAATATCCGGCCGGTCCAGACGCCGCGTCCGCCGATCTGGATCGCCGCGAACAACGACCGTGCCATCGAACGGGCGGCCCGCCTGTCGGACGCCTGGTTCGTGAATCCGCACTCGCAACTTGAAACGATCCGCCGCCACATGATGCTGTACCGGAACGCTCTGAAGGAAGCCGGCAAACCGGCCCCGATGGAATTGCCGATCGTGAAGGAGGTCTATTGCGCCCGCGACCGCAAGACAGCGCTTGAGCTTGCCGGCCCGTATCTGTTCGGCAAGTACCAGAACTATGCGAGCTGGGGGCAGGACAAGGTGATGCCGGAAAACGAGAGCTTCGATCAAACCTTCGAAGATCTGGTCGAAGGACGCTTCATTCTCGGTTCCCCCGACGACTGCTACGAGCAGCTTCGCCCTTACTGGGAAGAGTTCGGCATGAATCACCTGGTCGTGCGGACCCATTGGCTTGGAATGCCGGCCAACTTGGCGCTCGACAGCATGGAACTGATGTCGAAAGAACTGTTTCCTGCCTTACGGAAGATCAATGTGACTCCAACCCTGTAGACGACTCCGGGCGTCCGGAGTCGGCCTGCAGCCGTTCCATGAACCGTGTACGCGCAGGCGGCAGCAGTTCTCCACGGGTTCCGAACACATGCCGGGCGAGAAAGTATCCGGTCAGTTTCATGCCGTCCGTGAGGTCTCCCGGACCTCCTCCGCCACAACCGCCCAGAAATGACGGCAAGGTCAGAAGCTTGACGTGATAGGGCTCGCCTGCCTCGCGCGATACCGCTCGTCCGGACCGCGGGCTGACATAGGCAAGCCGGTCGCGGCGGCCGGTCGCGGCGCAGCACGAAAGATCGAGCGCGAAGCCGAGTTCGGAAAGCAACCCGAGTTCCCAACGAACATAGGCGGCGATCCACGCGTCGCCGAGGTCCGCCCGCTCCATGATGTCGATCAGGGACAACAACCCGTCATAGACAGCCTGATGCGGTTCGCGTTCCGGCATTGTGCGTTCGGCAACCACCATCGCAGCACTGAGGCCGGCAAGTTTCAGAGGATCGTCAAACAGTTCGGGCGCGTGGCTCTGCTTCAGCTCAACCTGAAACGATCCGAGGGATTCAGGGACACGCGCCGACCAGGCTGCGACCACCCGGTTGCCGGGCTGCAATACGCCCCGCGCTCTGGGCCCGGTCACCCCGCGCGCGAATCCGGCATGGCAACCGTGATCGCGAGTCAACAACATCAGGACCGCGGCATTCTCGCCATGCGGGCGCACTCGCAATACCACACCGTCATCCTGCCATTGCCTCACGCCGGTATCTCCACTCAGGCGTTCGGATCAAGACCCCAGAGGTGGTATCGGTCCGGGTCGTCCATCCAGTTGGCCCTGATCTTCACGAACAGGAACAGATGCACCGGGCGGTCGAGGAGCCCCTGCAGTTCGGCCCGCGCGGCCGAGCCGATCGACTTGATCATAGCGCCCCCCTTTCCCAATGCGATCTTCTTGTGACCGGGTCGCTGCACATAGATCACCTGGTTGATGACCACCGCGCCATCCTCACGTTCGGTCCATTGCTCGGTTTCGACGGTTGCCGAGTATGGCAATTCCTGATGCAACCGCCGCAGAACCTGCTCACGGGTGATCTCGGCAGCCAGCAATCGCTCCGGAAGATCGGAAATCTCGTCTTCCGGATAGAGCCAGGGGCCCGGCGCCATCCGGTTCGCGAGCCCCTCCAACAGATCGTCGCAACCGTCGCCCTTTTCTGCCGAGATCATGAATGTCGACTCAAACACACCCTCGGCATCGAAGGCTGCAGCCAGCGGCAACAGGTCGGCCGGGCTGACCTGATCGATCTTGTTCAGGGCAAGGATCGCAGGCTGGCGATTTTTTTTCAATCCGTCAACAATCCGCCGGGCATCGGCGTCGATCTGGTGCCGACCGGCATCATGCAGCAGCATGACGAGATCGGCGTCCCGCGCCCCCTGCCAGGCGGCGCTGACCATTGCTCGATCGAAACGCCGCCGCGGCTCGAAAATCCCCGGTGTATCGACCAGGACGATCTGCGTCGAGCCAGTGATGCAAACCCCGCGGACCCGCAGCCGGGTCGTCTGCACCTTGTGGGTGACGATCGAGACCTTGTGTCCGACGAAACGATTGACGAGAGTGGATTTCCCGGCATTCGGCGCCCCGATCACCGCCACAAATCCGGCACGTGTCGGTCTTGTCAGTCCGGTCATCGCTCAACCCGCCGTAATCTCTGCGAGTACGGCGGCTGCAGCTTTCTGCTCCGCCTGACGCCGCGTGCGGCCCTGCGCCAGCTTCCGGGGCTGTCCGGACACTTTGACGCTGACTGTGAAATCCGGCGCATGCGCCGGACCTTCACGAGACACCATCGCGTAACATGGAAGAGCCAGGCCTTGCCCCTGGGCCCATTCCTGCAAGGCCGTCTTGGCGTCGAGATGCGGCACCGCGTTGGCGGCGACCAGGGGCGACCAGCACCTTGACACCAGGGTCGCAGCCGCCGCAAATCCGCCATCAAGGTAAATTGCAGCGATCACCGATTCCATGACATCACACAGGATCCGTTCCCGGTCGCGATTGTGCGCTTCCTGATCGGCAGCGACAATCAGGAAACGGCCGAGTTCAAAATCCCGCGCCACTTTCGCGACAATCTCCCGGCAAACCAGATTGGCGTACCGCCGCGCGATTTCGCCTTCCTTTTCTTGCGGGAAGCTGTCGAGCAGGTGTTCGGCAACGATCAACCCGAGTACCCGGTCACCAAGAAATTCAAGCCTCTGGTAGTTGTCGTCACCGGCACTGGGATGGGTGACCGCGAGGCGCAGCAGACCGGTGTCGGCGAAATGGTACCCGAGGCGCTCCTGCAATTCACCCAGCCGTTGTCCACGCTTGCTCATTCGATCGGCTGCAGCAAACGGTTGAACCGTATCGCGTGCGGCCAGTTCCAGACCTGCCACCAACTCCAGCGCTGATCCCAGGCCCAGAACAGCCTTTCCGCACGTCCGACAAGATTCTGCCGCGGGACCATGCCGACGCTGGGGTCGCGGCTGTCGATCGAGTTGTCGCGATTGTCTCCCATCATGAAATAATGCCCGTCCGGCACCCGATAGACGCCAGTATTGTCGGAAAAACCGTTATCGTCCCGGGTTTCCAGAACCGGATACTCGACCCCGTTCGGCAGGGTCTGGATGTAGCGGGGAACCCGGAAGGAGCGTCCGAAGGAATCCGTCATTTCGAAATCATCGATGCGGCGGCGCGAGACCGGCTTTTCGTTGATATGCAGAATGCCGTTCCGCATCTGGATCTTGTCACCCGGCAGCCCGATCAGGCGCTTGATGTAATCGATGCTGGTATCGGTGGGTTTCTTGAAGACGATGACATCGCCGCGTTCAGGTTCATCGAACAGAATCCGGCCTGGAATGACCGGCGGTGCGAACGGGATCGAATATCGGCTGTAGCCATACGACATCTTCGAAACGAACAGATAGTCCCCGACGAGCAGGGTCGGCACCATCGACCCGGACGGAATGTTGAAGGGTTCGTAGAATACGGTCCGGATCACCACAGCGATCAGGACCGCGGTCACTATAGTCTTGATCGTTTCCCGGAAACCGCCAGATTTGGGGGCTGCGTCAATGGACATGCTTACGGACCGACAGGTTGGTGCGGACAGGTCTTGCGGCACATCTGGCGCAAAATTCCACAACTCGCCGCCGCCACGTGGCAAGATATATGGCGCAAATTGGCGTCCGCGACAAGGGCTGTGGACATCACCGCGGATATCCCGCAGCGGATCGGTGGGCATGCTTCGGGCCAACCGATCCGGAAACCGGCATCCCGGTCAGCCGCGGAGACTGTTCCGGCCTGAACGCTGTCGAGGATGACGAGCTCTATAACGTCATGAACTGACTGCCGAAACGCCAGACCGCATTCGAGGCCAAATTCGCTGCCCAGCAGATCGAGGATGGATCCCCGGCGCTGTGGGACATCGCCTCGGTATGGATGGAGGCACCCCAATACCCCTGGTGAGATTCAGCCAGTCCCGTGACGACAAGCGGCAGATCGGGTTCGGTTCGCTCTGCGACCATGCTAGTGGATAGATCGTTACAGGTATCTCCGTTATTATGTTCTTCTGATTTGTCGATCACGGAGGTTTGCAAGATGCGCCCTGGTGTTTCATTCACGCTCACTTCGGGCGACCGGCGTCGCCTTGAAACGGTTGTCCCGGACCCGAAGAGCCCGCAGACGCACGTCTGGCGGGCGCGCATCGTTCTTCTGAGCGACGATGGGCTCGGCAGGATGGCCATCATGAGAGAGACCGGCCAGGCGAAGAACAGTGTCTGGCGCTGGCAGGACCGCTTCTATGGACGAAGGTGTGGACCGACTTCTGCGGGACAAGACGCGTCCGCCGGGCAAGACGCCTCTGGCTCCTGAGCAGGTGGCGAAGATCGTCGGGTTGACCCACACCCCGCCGCCTCACGCGGCGACCCACTGGACGCTGCGGGCGATGGCGAAGGCTGTGGGGGTGCCGCTTCGGCGGTCTGGGCGGTCTGGCAGGCGCATGGCCTGATGCCGCACCGCTGGCGGCTGTTCACGCTTTCGAACGATCCTGCCTGCCTCGAGACACTGACCGACATCGTCGGCCTCTCCGTTGCGCCGCCGGCTCACGCGGTCGTGCTGTCGATCGATGGCACGTCGCAAATTCAGGCACTTGACCGCACACAGCCCGGCCTGCCGATGAAGAAAGGTCGCGGCGCCACCATGACACATGATTCCATGCGCAACGGCACGACGACGCTGTTTGCCGCCCTGACCGTGCTCGACGGCACGGTCATCGGCCAGCACGCCAGTCGGCATCGCCACCAAGCGTTCCCGAGATGCCGCAACCGCATCGCGCGCACGATGCCCGCCGGCGTCCCAGTCTATGCCATCCTCGACAACGACGCCACTCACAAGCACAAGGACGTCCAGGTCTGGCTCGCACGCCATCCGCGCTGGACCTTCCACGTCACCCCCACCTCGAGCGCGTGGCTGAACGCGCTCGAAGGCGTCTTCGCCAAGCGGACACGACGCCGTCTCAATACGGCGTCTTCCGCTCCGTACCCGAACTCCAGGACGCCATCCGCCGCGTCATCGACGAACACAACACCACCGAAGCCAAGCCCTTCGTCTGGACCGCCGATCCCGATACCATCATCGCCGCAAGAATAAAGAAGGGTCCAAACGTTGGAATCAATCCAGTAGACGTTCAGGTGAGCTTCAGAATCGGCAGGGGAGGACTAATTTGAAGTGATTTCAGTCTCTTAGATGCGCTCGGACGGGGTTCTGTCACCTGCCATAGTGTCCCATTCGACCCGATCAATTGCGCAAGTTGTATGCCCTTCAGATCGTCGCGGATGTTGCGTCACGTATCCGCGCAAGCATGCTCAGCGATGCGCTCGAGCAACAACGCGATCACCGTCAACGCGATATGGGCGTGGATGCGGTGCGCGGCCCGGTGATAGACCGGACGCAGACGCAGTCCGCTTTTGAGCTGCCGCCAGGCCTGCTCGACACGTTGGAGTTGCTTGTATCCCAGCGCCATGTCCTCGGCACTGAGCGTGTCGTCGTTGCTATGCACGACGAACTTCCCGTCCATGCGTTCGGCCGCCTTGACCTTGGCCCGGTCGATGACCAGGCGTGCGGTGGCGGTCAACCGGATGTAGCGCCCGTAGCGGCCACTGGCGCGCAGCTCGCACACCCGCTTGCTGTGCTCGCCACCGGAGCACTCGCGCACCGTCGCCAGCTCCGTCAGCACCTGGGCGCGATGAGTGTACTGGCGCTCGGCCTCGCGAGGATTGAAACACACCACATAGCGCCGGCGCCGCTCGCCCTCGCCAACCACCACCTCCTTGACCTGAAGGTTCTCCGCGACCTCGCGATAGCGCCCGCGGCGGCTGACCACCTCGGTGTCCACCTCGCCGCCGCGATGCACCGGCATGCACGATGTAGCGCCCGCCCCACGGGCCAGGGTGCGTAGATTCTCCGCAAACACCATCCCCGCATCGCCGACGAACACACACCGATTCAACCGCCAGCCCCTCAGGTCCGCCTTGACCTTCGCCACCGTGGTCACGTCTACGGTGTTGCCGGGGAACACCCAGTGCCGGACCGGAAAGCCGTCGCGGGTCACCGCGAGCCCGACCATCACTTGCGGCACATCCCCACGCCCGTTCTTCGACTTCCCGCGCTTTCGCACCGCCCGATAGGTCTTCGCACCCGCTGCCTGCGAGCCCCTGACCTCGTCGTCCCCGCCGACACCGGTGTCTTCCTCATTAATCTCGAAGTGCAACGACGTGGTGTCATAGAACACCACCTCCACGTCGAGGTTGAGCAAGTCCGCCATGTGGAAGTACAGCCCCTCTTCCAACGCCTTCTTGTGCGCCTCGAGGAAGTCCATCGCGCGGTACAGGTGATGCAGCTCCAATGCTTCGCACCTCTCGATGCGCACGTCCTCGGCCAGCCACTGCTCGTGGCAGTACAAGCTTCGACGACGGCGCACAGGCGCGATTGGCGACCATGGCGAAGAGTGCGCGCTCGACGCAGAACTCGAACTTGCGGTTGTCGAGAAGCTCGCTGATGAGCTCAGGCAGTCCGACCCGCCGCCACAAGTGTTCCAGGACATAGACGTCGCCGTAGGGCCAAGTGTCGACCACGCGCAACGACGGGTCGTCGGCGACGAGCTCTTCGGGCGAGCAGCGTTTGAGGATGCTGCGCGCGAGGCGGCGAAGCCGTTCGGTGGCCTTGGGGTCGTCGCTGCGTCCACAGTTATGGAGGATGCGAACGCGCGAGCGCTTTTTGATAGAGTCCCAGACGTTCTCGGCAATCTGGAGATGGCTCAGCACGGAGCCGTCGGCGCGCTCTTGGTTGGACTGGCGCAGGTAAATGTATATAATGATGCGCGCACCCTACACGTCTCACAAGCACTCCTCCCGCTATGCATGTATCTATCAAGTTTCAGCCGATATCTAGCGATGACCTCCGCAACGCCTTGATTTTCAGTACCACCGCCGCCGGTTCCGTGCAGACATGCATGAGCAAGTGTCAAACTCGGGTGGAAGCGACCAGGGGTCGGTGCTCGCCGAAAGGTGATCCGTCGGGCGGGCCGGTGCGGCGGCGAGGCACACATCCCCGGGAATCCCGGGCAGACTCCGCACCCGGCCGGAAGGTCCGATGACGACAGCCGATGTCAAGGGCGGCGCCCCGTACCGGCGCTGATTGCAGGCGGCTCGTACCCGGCCATCCTGGGCTTCGCGTTCGTCCTGTTCCAGGCCCTGGCCACCGCGGGGCTGCACGTCACACTGGCGTCCCATCTCGCAGCGGTGGCGGCGGCGGTCCTCATCACCCTGGTCGAGATCAGGTTCCCGTATCGGGTCGGATGGCGTCCCGGGATGCGTGAGGCGGGCGCCGACGCGGTATTCATGATGGTGGTGCAGATCGCCCTGCCCTACCTGCTGTCGATCACCCTGGTCGTCTCCGTGGCCGTTCAGGCCTGCCTCATGCTGCTGGCGGCCGACCTGGTGCGGTACTGGCTGCACCGGGCGTTCCACAGGTTCACGTTCATGTGGCGCCACCACGCGGTGCACCACTCGCCGCACCGCCTGTACTGGCTGAACGTGGGCCGTTTCCATCCCATCGAGAAGGCGCTGCAGCTCACCGTCGACACCCTGCCGTTCGCACTGCTCGGCGTGGCGAACGAGGTCCTGGCCGCCTACCTGGTCTTCTATGCGGTCAACGGCTTCTTCCAACATTCCAATTGCAATGTGCGCCTCGGGCCACTCAACTACATCGTCTCCGGGCCCGAGCTGCACCGCTGGCATCATTCGGAGCTCGCGGTGGAATCGAACCGCAACTTCGGCAACAACCTCATCGTCTGGGACCTGCTGTTCGGAACCCGTTTCCTGCCTTCGGACCGTGAAGTCGGTCGCCTGGGCCTGATCAACCGGAAGTACCCGACCGGCTTCTTCGCGCAGATGAAGACGCCGTTCGTTCCCGGACTGGACAAGGGTTGATCGGACATGCCCGCCCGGGTCGGTCATGCGGTCCTGAAGTGGACACTCGCCGCCATGCACGGGCGGCGTTTTTCCAAACTGCTGGAGGCGGCGAAGTCGCCCGATGACGCGCAAGCGGCGGTCCTCGAGGGCATCCTGGCGACCAATGCGGAGACGGTGTTCGGCCGGCGCCATGGATTCGCCAGGATCGGCAGCGTGGCCGACTACCGTCGCGCGGTGCCGGTGCAGACCTATGAAGATCTGCGCGACGACATCGAACGTCAGGAGCTCACCGGCGAGCGGCGCCTCACCCGGGAGCCGCCGGTGTACTACAACCGCACCAGCGGCACGGTGGCGGCGCCCAAGAATATCCCGATGACCCGGACGGGCCTCGGACACATCAAGGTCCACCAGCAGCTCGCCGCGTACGCCTTGTCCAAGGGACCTCCGGTCATGGCGGGCAAGGTGTTCGCCGTGACCGGGGCCGCCATCGAGGGCCATTTGCCGGGCGGCACGCCGTTCGGCTCGGCATCGGGGCTTCTCTACCGGAACCAGCCGAAGCTGCTGCGGTCCCGGTACGTGCTGCCGGCGGAGCTCTCCGATATCGAGGACTACGAGACCCGCTATCTCGCGATGGCGGTACTCGGCGTGGCGGAGCCCCGGGTGACATGTGCGGCGACCGCCAACGCCTCCACGTTCGTTCGCCTGCTGGACCTCATCAACCGCCACGCCGGCGCGATCCTGGACGCCGTCGCCGCCGGCCAACTGCCCCACGGCATTGCGTCGGGCGGGGTATCCGGATTCAAGCGGAACCCGCGGCGCGCGGCCCGGCTGCAAGCCAGAATCGACACGGCCGGGAGCCTTACCTACGCCGACATCTGGCCGGACCTCGCAGGCGTCGTCACGTGGACCGGGGGAAGCTGCGGGGTCGCGATCCGCAATCTCGGGCCTTCTCTGCCCATCGATTGTGCGATCGTCGAGCTGGGATACGTCGCCAGCGAGGTCCACGGCACCGTCAACATCGATTCCAACCGCAACGTGTGCCTCCCGGCGCTCCAGGACACGTTCTTCGAGTTCGCCGAACGCGAGGCCCGGGAAGCCGGCGGGGCGGAGCTGCTGGCCCTCGGCGAGCTCGAAGACGGGCGCGACTACTACGTGATCGTCACCACCTCGGACGGACTCTATCGTTACGACATGAACGACATCGTCCGCGTGATCGGTCGAGTCAACGAAACCCCCGCGCTGGCGTTCGTACAGAAAGGCAACGGAGTCACCAGCATTACTGGCGAGAAGCTCTACGAAGCACAGGTACTGGAAGCGGTCTCGGCGGTCCTGGCGGATCGGGACATCGGATCACACTTCTTCATCATGCTGGCGGATCAGGAGCTCGCCGACTACACGCTGTACATCGAGACGCGGGGCGCCGGAGCCGAAGGTGAATCGGACCTTGCCGCGGCGATCGATGCGCGCCTGCGCTCGGTGAACGTGGAGTACGACGGCAAGCGGGCGAGCGGAAGGCTCGGGCCGATGCGCGTCCGCCGGCTCGGCGACGGCGCCGGGGAGGCATACCGGGCGCACCGGGTGGCGAGCGGTCAGCGCGATGCCCAGTTCAAGTATCTGCACCTGCAATACACCCACGAGTGCGCCTTCGATCTCGGGGCGTTCACGGTGGGAGATTGAGAGTCCATGCGTATCGAACGCCTGTCCGTGTTCACCTTTCCGGCGCCGTTCAGGATGGTCTTTCGACATGCCTCGGCCAGCCGCGGGCGGGCCGAGAACCTGATCGTCGCGGTGCGCGCGGACAGCGGGCGGACGGGCTATGGCGAGGGCTGCCCGCGCCATTACGTCAGTGGCGAAACGGTGCGTAGCGGCCTGGCATTCATCCGGCAATGCGCGGACACCGTGATCAGGGAAGTCGGTGACACGGAAAGCCTGCGCGCCTGGATCAGCGCTCACCGCGACGCCATCGATCGCAATCCCGCTGCCTGCTGTGCGCTGGAAACCGCCATCCTGGATCTGATCGGCAAGGTCGAGCGGCGGCCCATCGAGGATCTGGTCGGCGTACCCCGCTCGAGGAACGCGTTCAAGTACTCGGCGGTGCTGGGCGATGCGCCCCATCCCGCGTACTGGTGGCGGCTTCGCCGCTATCGAAAGCGTGGCTTCCGGGATTTCAAGGTCAAGATCTCCGGCAACCTGCGTCGCGACCGGCGCAAGATGCTTGCACTGGCCGGCGCCGGTCAGGCCCTCCGGGTCCGTCTGGACGCCAACAACCTGTGGGTCTCGCCCGAGAGCTGCGTTCGCCACCTCGCCACGCTGCCCGGCAACGTGTTCGCGGTCGAGGAACCGCTGCAGGCGGGCGACCTAGAAGGTTTCCGGCAGGTCGGCGAGGAGTGCGGGACGAAAATCGTGCTCGACGAGAGCCTGCTGCGCATCGAACAGATCGAGGCGTTGGCCGAGCCCGACCGATGGATCGTGAACCTGCGGGTATCGAAGATGGGCGGCGTCCTGCGCTCCCTGGCGATCGCCGAAAGGGCGGTGCAGATCGGCGCCGGGGTCATCGTCGGCTGCCAGGTGGGAGAGACCAGCATCCTGACCCGGGCTGCGTGGCCAATCATGCAAGCGGTCGGGGAGAAGCTGATCGCCGCCGAAGGCGCCTTCGGCACGCACCTGCTACGCCGGGATCTGACGTCGCCGAGTCTCAGATTCGGTCCAGCCGGCGTGCTTGCCGTGGACCATGCATCGGAGACGGGTCTCGGCGGCCTGGGGCTCGCCATCTCCACCCGGGACCTCGAGCCACTGGGGGCGGCATGAGACACCGCCGTCATGTCGTTGCCGGCGCGCTCCGGTTTCACCTTCCCGTTCCGGGCGACCGTCCAGGCCATCCGGCTCCGGGCCTCGATTCCGGAGGAGTATCGCCAATAGACACTTACCCGCATTTCCTGCCCGCTCCCGGCTGCGGACACGGATCGAGCGGCATCGGCCGCGTTGAACGCAGCCAGGGTGCTCGATGTACGGTCAAGTACGACTGCGCGCCCTGTCTCGTGTTCGCCTCGCCGCTCCCGCCATCTCCGTGCCCCCGCTTCGCGGCTCGGTGAGAAATGCGGGCTTGAAACCCTCGCTGGCGGCAGACTGCTCGTCATGACCACGACCGATCAATCAGCCGGCGCGCACACCTCCGAGGCGGTCGCTCCGGGTCCAGGCGAGCGGCGCTCCCAGTTCGGTCTGTTCCGTATCCGGCGTCTCCTGCCCCTGTTCGTGACCCAGCTCCTCGGCGCATTCAACGACAACCTGTTCAAGGCCGCGCTGACGCTGATCCTCGTCTACGGCGGCCTGATCGCCGAGGACGCGACGGACCTGTTCGTCAACCTCGCCGCCGGCTTGTTCATGCTGCCCTTCTTTCTCTTCTCAGCGACGGCCGGGGTGCTGGCGGACCGGTTCGAGAAGTCGCGCCTGATCCGCGCCGTCAAGGTCGGCGAGATCGCCATCGCCGCGTTCGCGGGCCTCGCTCTCTACTTCCAGAACGTGCCGGCCCTGCTCCTCGTGCTGTTCCTGCTAGGCGTGCAGTCGGCGTTCTTCGGTCCCTTGAAGTTCGCCATCCTGCCCCAGCACCTGCATACCACGGAGCTGGTGGGCGGCAACGCGGTGGTGGAGATGGGCACCTTCGTCGCCATCCTGCTCGGCGCCATCGCCGGCGGCATCATCGGCGGCGGCGCCGGCGTCTCGGCGTGGCTGTTCGCCACGGTCGTCGCGGTGGCGGTGGCCGGCTACCTCGCGAGCCGTGCGATACCGCCGGCGCAGTCGGCCTTTTTCGGAACCGCATCGTGGAACCCGGTGACGGAGACCTGGCGCCTGATCCTCCTGGCGGCAGAGAAGAAAGCCGTCTTCCTGTCGGTGCTGGGGGTGTCCTGGTTCTGGTTGTTGGGGTCGGTCTATCTCGCCCAGGTCGCGACCCTCACCCGCGAGCACCTAGCCGGCGGCCCCGGGGTCGTCACCCTGATCCTGGCCGTGTTCACGATCGCCATCGCCGCCGGGGCCCTTGCCTGCGAGAGGCTGAGCCGGCGGCGCATCGAGATCGGCCTGGTGCCGTTCGGCGCTGCCGGCGTCAGCATATTCGGCATCGATGCCTTCTTCGCCATCGGTGGCGTCGAAGGCCGGGGCTTGCGTTCGGCGGGGGAATTCCTGGCCGGTGACGGCACACTGCGGCTGCTCGTCGATCTCGGCCTGATGGGCATGTTCGCGGGTATCTTCGTGGTGCCCCCCAGACCGTCATCCAGGCGCGGACCCCCGTGGACCACCGCGCCCGGGTGATCGCCGCCAACAACATCCTGAACGTCCTGCTGATCGTGGTGGGGGCCGGGTTCGCGATCGCCTGGCTGCATTTTCTTCAGCTCGACATCCCGTCGCTGTTCGCGATGCTGGCCATCGTCAACGCGGGAGTGGCGATCTTCATATTCCACCAGTCGCCGGAGTTCAGCATGCGGTTCCTGGTCTGGCTGCTCTCCCACACGATGTACCGGGTCCGTCACGAGGGCCTGGAGGCGATCCCGGAGCGCGGCGCCGCGGTCATCGTCTGCAACCACGTGAGCTACGTGGACGCCATGTTGCTGGCGGGCGCGGTCCGCCGGCCGATCCGTTTCGTCATCTACAAGGACATCCACGACATCCCGATCCTCAACTTCGTCTTCCGCACCTCGCGCACCATCCCCATCGCCGCGCAACGCACCGACCCCGGGATCTACCAGGCGGCGTTCGCGGCCATCCGCGAAGGTCTCGCGGCCGGCGACCTCCTGGGCATCTTCTCGGAGGGCAAGTTGACGACCGACGGCGAGGTCGACCGGTTCCGCCGCGGCATCGGTCGAGGATCGCCTCGTTCCCCCGGCCGACCTCCCTGCTGAGCGCCTCAACCAGCGCGCCCTCGTTCGACCGGGCGCAGGCTTCGGAAAGAAGCTCCTGCAGGCGCGCCACTTGCGTCCGCAAGGAGGGTACGTCGCGTGCCGCGCTGCGGAGTTCCTTCGCCTCCTCCTCGGCCTCGCTCAGCCTTTGTCGGCAGGACTTGAACCGCGATGTCCACGCACCGGCATCGCGACGGGCGGCCACCTCCGACCAGCACAGTTCTTCGCAACGCGCCTCGGCCGCGTCCGCCCGCGCACGCTGCTGTTCATACAGAGATTGGAAATCTTGCGACAAGCCCGCCGCCGTCGCCTTCGGCGACGAGCAGATCCCTTCGCCGCCCTCGGTCAGCGTCGCATCTATGGAGAGATCATCGTCCAGAACCGCCATGCGCTCGACGATAGCGCAGGTGAAATCGTGTTACCAGATCTTTTGTGAGCCGTCGATTCGACTTGGACGATAATCCAGACAAGGGGATCTCCACGGCCAGAACGAACGATTACACCTTACCAGCGAAGGTGCAGGAGTTGCGGGCGACATGGCTGGCAGGAGGTGACGGCGAGACAGGCAAGTCCGGTTACGGATTGCTTCCGCAAATTTCGGAAGTGGATTCAGGTAGCCTGCATGAAAGGAAATAAATTATTTTGAATCAATGTATTATTGTTTTTTGAAACGCTGATTGGCGCTGGACATTTCTGGTAGCTTGCAGCAATGTTTCCAGAATGTTCTACAGCACAGACTCCTAGCCCGAAAAATCACCGAGGGGGTATAAACGGCTGCTTCTCATGGCATACCGTTTGTGCGATCAAACGCTTGTGCCGATCGAAACGGAAGCAGCCTTGACGACACAGTGTCCTAGCGAACAGCTTGAGTTTCACGCCCTGGGGCGGCGCTCGGTGACGGGTCGATTTGATGGCGGTCGCATCAGTTCCGCCGGTGGCGGAGTGTTGCTTCGCGAGGTAGACCGGCGTGGCGGGGTGACGGAGCGGGTGTCGCGGTGTTTCCTGGATTCCCGCAATCGCGCGAGCATCGAGCATGACGTCGACGACTTGGTAAACCAACGCATCGACGCGATGGCCCTGGGATACGAAGACCTCAACGACCCTGATGCGCTGTTCCCGGTGCTGGTGGGCAAAGCGGGGACGTGACGGGGGACAAGCGGGTGCGCACGCGACCGCGGCCACGCCCTGGCCAGTGCGAGCACCCTGAACCGCATGGAACTCGGTGAGCCTGGGGAGGCCGCGCGCCGTCGCTACACACGCATCGTCGCGCGCGCCGGGGAACTCGATGAGCTTCTGGTCGAGCTGTGTGTGGGGTCCCATCGCCGGGCGCCGGGCGAGATCTGGCTCGACTCGATGCGACCGATGATCCGTTGCACGGTCACCGGGAGGGTCGACTCTTCCATGGGGACTACGGGTGCTCCTGTTACCTGCCGCTGTCTATCTTCTGTGGCGCGCCCCTGCTGTGCGCGCGGCTGCGCCCTTCGGACCGGGAGGCCTTGGCGGGTCGCGTCGAGGAGCTCGCGCGCATCGTGGGGCAAGGGTGCCGTCACTGGCCACACACGCGCATCGGCATCCGGGGTGATTCGGGCTTTTGCCGCGAACCGATCCTGCGCTGGTGCGAGGACAACGGCGTCGACTCTGTCTTGGGACTGGCGCGCAACAAGCGCCTGGTGGGCGCATCGTCGCACGGGCAAGGCGGCCCGCCGATACCGGGACTTCGAGGACGTGAGGCAAAAATCGTGGAGCCGCAGCCGACGCGTGGTGGGCAAGGAGGAGAATCTGACCAGGGGCGAGACCCCGCGCTTCGGGGTGACCCGTCTTCCCACTCGTCGGGCCGCTGCCAAGCGCCTGTCCGAGAAGCTGTCCTGCGCGCGCGGCGACAGGGAAACCCGCATCAAAGAGCCGCAGCTCGACCTGTTCGCCGACCGCACCAGCGCGCAAAGGATGCGCGCGAACCAGCTGCGCCTGTACGTCTCCTCCTTCGCCTATGTACGGATGCAATCACTTCGAACACGCGGCGCCCAGGGCACCGAACTGGCCCGCGCTCAGGGCTCCACCCTGCGGCGCAAGCTGTTGAAGGTCGGGACACGGATCGGCATTACGGCCCGTCGGGTGTGGCTGTCCTTCTCCCAGGCCTATATCCCTATGCCAGGGTCTTTGCCGAGGGGCTGGCGAGCCTGCAACGAGAACCGCTCTGGCGTGAGCCCGGATAGCTTGACGACCTCTGCACCGCATTGACCGAACACCGGCGCCGCGCCGGGGACGGCGCACGCCCGCCGGTCGCCATCCAGGTCAATGTAGCCCTGTGAAACCGGCAACAAACGCTCCTGGAACGCTCCAAACACCCCTCAAGCGTAGCGCCGAACGACCCACAACGCATATCGCGACCCAACCCGCGTCCCGAACCAGCAAAATGAACCCCAAATCCCAAATCGGTGACCGATGCGGGATAACCGGTGGCGGCCTTCGCCTGCACCGCCGAGAACCCGCCCAAGGGCAACAATCACAGGGCAACGGGAATTGCCGGTCCTTCATTCCGTTCAGATGCTCGGAGGGCCTGGATCGTGCAAGTGGGCAAAATGCCGAATACGATCAGACCACTTGATACCCAGAACGAAGCAACGCGACCCGTTCCGTCGGAAGCGGTTGAGAACACGTTTGACAGACAACGCATTGAATATGAAGACTATCCTGATTCGGAGTCCGAAATGCAACAGGGGTCGTGACAGGTGAGGCCCTCGTTCCGCATCACCCCGACCGGTCTGCGCCATGCCGGACTCGCAGAAACGCCCTGTCATAGCGCCAACGCGGCCGGTTGACAGTTTCTTGCAAGGATCCGGAACGCTGGCGCTAGACTGTTTTTCCGGTACCTTTATTAGGTTCTTCTTCAGGGCGGATTTGTACTTCGACCTTTCGCCAGCCCAGCCAGGGAGTTGCCTGAGATAGTGGCCCTCTTCCCCGTGTTCTGATATGAGTGCCGCGAGGCAATCGTGGGGGCGGGGGAGCCGTGGCGGTTCTTTCGGAGGTGGCCGTCGACATCGTGGCGGCGGCGGACGAGGCCCGCTTCCGCGACTTGATGCAGACACACCACGACCTCGGCGCGGTGCCGGGGATGGGCGAGACCGTGCGCTATGTTGCGCACCATCGAGGGTGCTGGCTGGCGCTGGCGGTGTTCTCGGCGCCGGCGCTGAAGTGTGGGGCGCGTGATCACTGGATCGGCTGGGACCGCGGCGTCCAGTTCGGCCGTCTTCACCTGGTCACCACCAACTCGCGTTTTCTGATTCTCCCCGGCGGTGAGCGCAACCTCGGCTCGCGCGTGCTCTCGCTGTGCACGCGCCGTCTGGTGAGGGACTGGCCGGCCCGCTTCGGTCACGACGTGCTCCTGGCGGAGACCTTCGTCGACCCCGTGCTCTTCCGGGGCGCCGTCTACCGCGCCGCCAACTGGATCGAGATCGGGCGCACCCGCGGCTTCGCCCGCGACAGGCACGGCTCCAGCGAGCACGCGCGGCCCAAACTCGTGTTCCTTCATCCCCTGTGCCGGGGCGCGCGGGCCCGGCTTGGGGCCGCCGATCTCGACCCCCGCCTGCGACATGGAGTGCCGAAGATGACGCTCAGCGCCGCACAGATGCGATCCCTGCCCGAGTTCTTCCAGCACATCGACGATCCCCGCCGCCGCCAGGGTCGGCGCCATGCCCTGCCCACGGCTCGGCAGACAGCGCCCTGGCTATTGACGGCAAGACCGGCGCCATCGATGACGATGGCAAACAGGCTCATGTGCTCGGCATCATAGGCCACGACACCAAGGCGCCATGGGGTCAAAAAAAGTCGGCATGAGGCCCGACGCCGACGAAGGGGAGAAGCGCACCAACGAGATCGGCGCCGTCATCCCCCTGCTCGATACGGCGCCCGACATCGCGGGCCGCACTGTCACCGCCGACGCCCTGCTCACCCAGCGGGCGCTGGCCTCCTATCTGCTCGATCGCGGCGCGGCCTACCTGTTCACCGTCAAGGGCAACCAGCCGACCCTGCCGAGCGATATCCGGCTCACTCTCAACGAGGCCATCGCCGGGCGCGCACCGGACTTCACGGACGAGAGCCCGAGCACGACCGACGCGAGCGGCGCTCCATCCGGGTCTCCAGTGAGCGCAACGACGACCTCAACTTCCCCGGCGTCGGACAGGTCTTCGCCGTGCGCCGCGACACCGTCGAGGTCAAGTCCGGCAAGCGCCGCTGCGAGACCGCCTACGGGGTCACCAGCCTGACCATGGAGGCCGCCAACCCCGCAACAGCTGCTCACCCTCAATCGCGGGCACTGGACGATCGAGGCAACCCACTACAGCCTCGACTGGAGCGTCGACGAGGACCGCAGCCGCACCGGGCACGGTCCAGAGACCATGACCCGGCTGCGGCGCTTCGCTATCGGTCTCATCAAGGGGCGCGGGCGCGCCGTCGCCCAGACCATGCGCAATCTGGCCAGGAACCCGCGCCGCGTCCTCGACTTCCTGAAAATGACCGACAACATCGCCCCGCGACCAGCACCCGGCTGACCACCCTCTCCGGTCCGCCTCCATCGACTCGCCAACCCTCGGCACGCCGGGGCGAGCGGTCATGCACAGATGAAGCCGTGCCCGACCCTCGCGGCCAGGGGACCGCTATACGGCGCCGCCATGGCGGCCAAATCCATTGCCCAGACCACGCAACGACCCCAACGAAAGCGGGCCGACCATGATTGCGTGCCGCGAGTCAGAGACGAAAATCAGAACGAATTTGCCGTGGGTTTGCGACCCCGTATGCACCGCGAAATCCGAAGATCCCGGACCCGGACAGAGGCCCGGGTTTCAGCGCTCAGCGCAGCGTCGCTCATGGTCGGCCCGGCTGTCCGCCGAGATCACGACAAAAGCCAGCGCGCTCGGCGGGTCGTCTGTCAGACTGAGGTCGATCCGAGGAACCATTCCGTCAGGTATCAGGCGCGCCAGCCGGTCGGCGGCGGCCCCGGTCAACGTCAGGATCGGTTTGCCCGACGGCGCATTGCTGACTTGCAGCTCCCGCCAGGCGATACCGGGCCGCTCACCTTCGCCCAGAGCCTTCCATGCCGCCTCCTTGGCGGCAAAACGCCGCGCGTAAATCGCTGCGCGAGCCGCCTTGCCGTCGGCGCGAGCCCGCTCCTCGTCGGTAAAAATGCGATTGACAAACCGGTCCCCGAACCGCTCCAGTGTCCTGGCGATCCGTTTGGTATCGACGATGTCACTGCCAATCCCGATGATCATCGGGCCGCATCCGGCGAAAAGGCTCCCAACGCTGCCGTACGGGCCTCATCCATCAATGACCGCATCTGCCTGATACTGCTTTCAAGCCCCTGGAAGACCGCGTCGCCGACCAGAAAATGACCGATATTGAGTTCATGAATGGTGGGGATGGCGGCAATCGCCGAGACCGTGTCGAAGGTCAGACCATGCCCGGCATGACATTCCAGTCCAAGTTGCTCGGTCAGCGCCGCAGCGTCGATAATGCGCGCAAGTTCCCGGCTACGGTCCCCACCCTCGACCTCGCAATAAGTTCCGGTATGGATTTCGACGACCGGCACCCGCAGACTCGCAGCCGCTTCGAGCTGACGGTTTTCGGCCTCGATGAACAACGAAACCCGGCACCCCGCCTCTGCCAGCGCGTCACAGTAGGGCTGCAGACGGCCATGCTGGCCAGCCGCATCGAGACCGCCTTCGGTGGTGACCTCTTCGCGTTTCTCGGGAACGATGCAGACGGCATGCGGCCGATGCCGGAGCGCGATGCGAAGCATCTCCTCGGTCGCCGCCATTTCGAAATTGAGCGGCAGATCGATCTCGCGCGTCAGGCGTTCAATATCGTCATCCACGATATGGCGCCGGTCGTCGCGCAAATGCGCCGTAATGCCGTTGGCGCCGGCTTTAGCCGCGATATGCGCGGCGCGCACCGGATCGGGATGGCGGCCGCCACGTGCATTCCTGATCGTTGCCACATGATCGACATTAACCCCGAGACGAAGGGTTTTCGGCATGGCGTGACCTCCCGATGCGATCGCGCCGGTCCGAGGCGGAACCGCGCGGTACGTCATCCCTGATCGCGTTCGACCGAGGTGATGACAGGTGTTGTGCGTAGCGCCGCGATGATCGTGGTCAGATGGCGGACCGAACTGACCTCGACATCGAGCCGCAATTCAAAAAACAGGAGATTCCGGTTCGAAATCTTCAGATTGATGATGTTACCGCCGTTATCCCCGACAGTCTTGCAGACGCTCGCGAGACTGTTCGGCTCATTGGCGAGCGTGACTTCGAGCCGGCTGACATGAATGCGACCGACCTGCTCCATATCCCAGGTAACATCACGCCAGAGTTCAGGCATCGCCTGGAAATTTTCCAGGGTTTCGCAATCGATGGTATGAATGGTTATCCCCTTCCCGGTAGTCACGATCCCGACGATACGTTCTCCGGGAAGCGGATGACAGCATCGGGCAAAATGGACCGCAAGGCCGGGAATCAGGCCCTTCAGCGCAATCGCGTCAACAGTCTTCCTGGATTTGCGGCCGCAGCTGATCGGCACAACATTGTCGGATACGGTGTCGCCGAGCGGCTTATAGCCCGGGCAGACGACACGCAAGATTCGTGCCTCGTCGATATTACCCTTGCCGACCGCAAAAAACACATCGTCGACATTGTCGTATTGCAGCGCGTCGAGTTTATCGGCAATTTGCTGCTCCGAATACGAGATCCTGGCCACGCGAAATTCCTTCTTCAGGACTTCCTTGCCAAGACTGACGAACTGCTGGCGTCCCTTCTGGCGCACGAACCTGCGAATCGCCGCCTTGGCCTTGCCTGTTACGACGAATTCTTCCCATTCCGGCGATGGCGTCGAATTCGTTGATATCTCGATCTGCACCTGATCACCATTGTTCAACGGCGTCTTCAATGGGCAAAGCTGCCCATTGATCTTGGCGGCAACACAGGTATCGCCGATCTCGGAATGGACAGCAAAAGCGAAGTCGATCGGTGTTGCGCCGTTCGGCAAGGCAATGAGATCACCCTTCGGAGTAAAGGAAAACACCTGGTCCTGATACATTTCGAGCTTTGTGTGCTCAAGAAATTCTTCCGGCCCGGCCGCATGTTCGAGAATGCTCATGAATTCCCGAACCCAACGGTACCGCATCCCGTCGCGAGCCCCGCTTTCACCCTGTTTGTATATCCAGTGGGCGGCAACGCCAAGTTCGGCGACTTCGTGCATTTCCTCGGTCCGGATCTGAATTTCAATCCGCTCGCCCTTCGGTCCGACCACACCGGTGTGCAGCGACCTGTACTTGTTCGGCTTCGAGGTGCTGATGAAGTCCTTGAAGCGGCCCGGAAGGGCCGGATACTTGCAGTGGATCGCCCCCAGGGCGACATAACAGTCCTTTTCCGATGGAACAATCAGACGGAATCCGACGATATCGGGCAACTGCTCGATCGTGACATTTTTCCGCTGCATCTTGAGCCATACCGAATAGGGTGCCTTGGTCCGCCCTTCGATACGCGCATCGAGTCCGGCCTCTGCACAAGTCTCGGTGAGATCGGCAATAATGTTATCGATGATATTGGTGTCTTGACGACTCAGCGTTTCAAGGCGTCGCTCGATCGTCTCGTAGGCATCCGCATTCAGCTGCCGAAACGCCAGATCTTCCAGTTCGTTGCGGATGCCCTGAACCCCGATCTGTTCTGCGAGTGGCGCGTAGATGTCCATCGTTTCGGTCGCGATGCGCTTGCGCTTGTCGACATCGGCGATGAAGTTCAGCGTACGCATGTTGTGCAGACGGTCTGCAAGCTTCACCAGTAAAACCCTGATGTCCTCGGCCATCGCGACAAACAGTTTTCTGAAATTCTCGGCTTGCTTGGTGCGGTTCGACTGCAGTTCAATCCGGGTCAGCTTGGTGACGCCGTCGACCAGACCACCAACCTCCACGCCGAATACCTTGTTGATGTCCTCGATTGTCGTGCTGGTATCCTCGACCGTGTCGTGCAGCAACGCAGTAATGATCGTGCGGTAGTCGAGCCGCATGTCGGTAAGTATTCCCGCGACCTCAAGCGGATGCAGGAAATAAGGGTCGCCGGATGCACGGGTCTGTTCGCCGTGCGCCTTCATTGCAAAGATGTAGGCGGAATTCAGCGCCTGCTCATCCGCCATCGGATCGTAAGAACAAACACGTTCGACGAGTTCGTATTGTCGGATCACCGAACGACTCCCTTGTGCCGGCGCCCGCCGCACCGGCAGTGCCAAAGCGCGGCATGCCGGATGTCCGACCTACCTGTCCAGAGCCAGGTCAGCCTCGTTGGCATCCTCGAAGCCCCGACTGTCGGAATGGATTTGCATACCCATACGATCTGCCATGTCATCATTGTACTGCGGTTGCGCCCGGCCCTCGCCGAAGCCGACCGGCTCGATACTCAAGAACCCGCTCTGATCACCGGAGATGTCCACTTCCTCATCTTCCGGCGAATCGATCTCGACATGGCGCTGCAAACCACGCACGAGCGATTCCCGGATTATCTCGGTCTCGACAGTGGATTCAGCAATCTCGCGCAATGCGACAACCGGATTCTTGTCATTGTCACGATCCACTGTGATCGGCGCACCAGCAGCGACATCACGCGACCTCTGGGCCGCGATCATGACAAGATCGAAACGATTGGGAATTTTTCCCACACAATCTTCTACGGTTACGCGAGCCATTGACAGGTCCAGTCCGGATTTCACGAGGAAGTGCAGACATATAGGACATGAATGCCGGCAAGGCAAGCACTCCGGATGCCTGTCGCCGGCATAAATGACAGCGCGCCACGAGCCGGCTATAGTAGTTGGTCATGCATTTCAGGCTGGCAGCTTCACAACAACCATTTCGTTTCGGACCCGGACGGAGATCCATGACAGCAGGCAATCGACAATGGCAATTCTGGATTGACCGCGGCGGTACCTTCACCGACATCGTCGGCAGGCGTCCCGATGGCCGGCTGACAACCCACAAGCTGCTGTCGGAAAACCAGGCTCATTACCATGATGCGGCGACCCAGGGGATCCGCGATCTGATGGGCCTTGCGTCGGCGGCCCCGATACCGGGCGCCGAGATCGAAGTTGTCAAAATGGGGACGACGGTTGCAACCAACGCGTTACTGGAACGGCAGGGTGAACGGACTCTGTTGATGACAACCAAAGGCTTTCACGACGCCTTGCGAATCGGCTATCAGACCCGACCCAACCTGTTCGACCGCCGGATAGTGCTGCCGAAAATGCTGTATGAAACGGCCGTTGAGGTCGACGAGCGGGTGATGGCCGATGGCCGTGTCTTGCGGGCGTTCGACCCCTCCGCCGCCCGGCCGCTGTTGCGGGCCGTCCATGACACCGGCATCCGGTCGGTGGCAATCGTCTTCATGCATGGCTATCGGTTCCCCGAACACGAAGCCATGGCAGCACAACTGGCCCGCGACATCGGTTTCAGTCAGGTCTCGACAAGCCACGAGACCAGCCCACTCATGAAACTCGTCAGCCGGGGCGATACCACTGTCGTGGACGCATATCTCTCACCATTGCTGCGTCGGTATGTCGAGCAACTGGCTTCCGAACTCGGCGGCACCCGGCTCATGTTCATGCAGTCGAATGGCGGATTGACCGACGCCCGTCTGTTTCAGGGCAAGGACGCCATCCTGAGCGGTCCGGCCGGCGGCATCGTCGGCGCCGTGGAGACAGCGGCGCAAGCCGGATACGACAAGATCATCTCATTCGACATGGGTGGCACCTCGACCGATGTCGCCCATTACAACGGCACCTATGAGCGTGCTTTCGAAACCCTGGTCGCCGGGGTGCGAATGCGGGCCCCGATGATGCTGATCCATACCGTCGCTGCCGGTGGTGGCTCAATCTGCCGCTTCGAAGGTGTGCGCTACCGGGTCGGACCGGCATCGGCTGGCGCCAATCCCGGTCCGGCAAGCTATGGGCGTGGCGGGCCGCTTTCGGTCACCGACTGCAATGTCATGCTTGGCCGCTTGCAGCCGGCATTCTTCCCGCATGTATTCGGCGCCGGGCAGGACGAACCGCTTGACGCCGGCTTGGTCACCCGCAAGTTCGCCGAGCTGGCGGCAGAAATTCGTGCCATGACCGGTGATCAACGCAGTCCGGTTGAAGTCGCTGACGGGTTTCTCAGGATCGCTGTCGAGAACATGGCAAATGCGATCAAGAGGATCTCTGTGCAGCGCGGCCATGACGTCACCGGTTACACCTTGAACAGCTTTGGCGGCGCCGGTGGGCAGCATGCCTGCCTGGTTGCCGATGCACTGGGGATGACGACAATCCTGATCCATCCGCTCGCCGGCGTGCTCTCGGCCTATGGCATGGGCCTTGCCGACATCAGGGTTTTGCGCGAACGGGCGGTCGAGGAGACGCTTGACGATGCATTGATGCCAACACTTCAGGCCGTTCTTGATGACCTTGCCGACGAGGCGGTCGGGGAGCTGCGACAGCAGAATACTCCAGAGCAGCGGACCGAGGTGATTCGACGGGTCCATATGCGTTACGAGGGGAGCGATACGCCGCATGCCGTGGAGTTCGGAACACCTGCACAAATCAAGGCGCGGTTCGAAGCAGCCCATCACCAGCATTACGGCTTCATCATGCCGGAAGAGACCCTGATCGTGGAGGCGGCAGCGGTCGAGGGAATCGGCATGATGGCACTGGTCGACGAACCCGGCCGAACGGATGCCGCCGGGGCTCGAGCCGCACTGC
Organism: Thalassobaculaceae bacterium; assembly: GCA_963422445.2. Lineage (GTDB taxonomy): Bacteria > Pseudomonadota > Alphaproteobacteria > Thalassobaculales > Thalassobaculaceae. The sequence goes on along the minus strand of OY729512.2, from coordinate 2,780,555 downwards.
AGCTGGCCACCGTCAAGGCCTATTTCGACGGCCGCGAACAACCGGTTCCGGTCATCGACCGTGATGCGCTGGCCCCGGGGCACCAGGTGCCGGGCCCGGCGATCATTCGTGAACAAACTGCGACGACTGTCGTCGAGCCCGAATGGCAGGCCGAAGTGACACCGAAGGGGCACCTGGTTCTCACTCGGATGGTGGCTGCGAACCGGATCTTCGCGCTCGGCACCGACTGCGACCCGGTGATGCTCGAAGTGTTCAACAACCTGTTCATGTCGATCGCCGAACAGATGGGCGTCACACTCGAAAACACAGCCTATTCGGTTAACATCAAGGAACGGCTGGACTTCTCCTGCGCAATTTTCGATCCGGACGGCAAGCTTGTGGCGAATGCGCCGCATATCCCGATCCATCTCGGATCGATGGGTGAATCCGTCCGGACCGTGCTCAGGGAAAACCGGGGTGCGATGCGGCCGGGCGATGTCTATGCCGTAAACGCGCCCTATAATGGCGGAACGCATCTGCCAGATATTACCGTCATCACGCCGGTCTTTGACCAGGCTCGCAAGAGCATCCTCTTTTTCGTCGCCAGCCGGGGCCATCACGCCGATATCGGCGGACGCACACCGGGCTCGACACCACCCGACAGCCGGACCATCGAAGAAGAAGGCATTATCTTCGACAACTTCAAGCTGGTCGACGCAGGCGCGTTTCGCGAAACCGCGCTCCGGGCCCATTTGTCATCGGGACGGTGGCCCGCCCGGCAGCCCGATCACAACGTGGCTGACCTCAAGGCCCAGATTGCGGCCGGCCGCAAAGGCGTGGCTGAAGTGCACCGCATGATCGAGCAATTCGGTCTCGATGTGGTGCATGCCTATATGGGGCATGTCCAGGACAATGCCGAAGAGCAGGTCCGGCGGGTGATCGATACCATGTCGGACGGTGAGTTCTCCTATCCCCTTGACGAGGGCGGAGTCGTCAAGGTGAAGATCACCTTCGACAAGGTGCGGCGGGAGGCGACGGTTGATTTTACCGGCACCAGCCCGCAACGTCCGACAAACTTCAACGCACCGCCCGCCGTCTGCCGATCAGCGGTTCTGTATGTCTTCCGCACACTGGTCGATGACAACATCCCGTTGAACGAGGGGTGTCTGAAACCGATCCGGATCATCATCCCGAAAGGCTGCATGCTGGCGCCAGAATATCCGGCCGCCGTCGTCGGCGGCAACACCGAGACCAGTCAGGTCGTTACAGACACGCTGTTCGGCGCGCTCGGCGTTCTCGCCGCAAGCCAGGGCACGATGAACAATGTCCTGTTCGGCAACGACCGCTACCAGTATTACGAGACCGTCTGCGGCGGCTCTGGCGCCGGGCCGGGGTTCGACGGTATCTCAGCTGTGCACACCCATATGACCAACACCCGCCTGACCGATCCGGAAATCCTGGAATGGCGGTATCCGGTGATGCTCGACAGTTTTTCGATCCGTCGGGGTTCCGGCGGCAACGGCAAGTTCGTCGGTGGGTCCGGCACCGAACGGCGAATCCGCTTCATGGAAGACATGGAACTCGTGATTCTCTCGAATCACCGGATCGTACCGCCCTATGGCATGGCGGATGGTGAACCGGGTCAGTGTGGGCGCAACTGGGTTGAACGCACCGACGGCCAGATCACCGAGTTGACCGGACAGGACGGCACCAATGTGGGTCCGGGTGATGTCTTCGTCCTGCAGACCCCGACCGGCGGCGGTTTCGGTCCGGCGGCGGACCGCACGGAACCGGTGGCTGTCGCGGACGACTGACGATCCTGACCGGCGGAGCCGACAGCGTCTGCCCTGGCCACGGCCTGTTTCGGCGGACCCATTCGCATCTTGCGGTTGCCCAGCCTCGCGCAGCCTCATGGTCCCGGGGTATTCCGGTCCGTATGGCAATTGGCACCCGACCGCTATCGCCTGCCGCATCCTGCTTCAGCGAACGCATCTGTTTCGGCGTCATTCACGCTATGGCATGGACCGGATACCTGACAGCGGCCACCTCACCGGTCTCCGTATTGCCGGATCGCCTGTCCCGGCGGCAAGGCTGCGACCAGACTGTCAACGGTTTCGCCGGTGACCGGATGGTGCCACGCCGGCCACAAATGCCGCAACGGCAGCAACACGAAGGCCCGCAAATGCATTCGCGGATGTGGCAGAATCGGCCAGGCATCAGCCGGACTCACCCGGCCGGCATAATCCAGCAGGTCGAAATCGAGAGCCCGGGCGTCGTTGACGGCCCCTCGGCGGCGGCCGAATTCGGTCTCGACCGCGTGCAGTGCCGTTAACAGTGGCCCCGGCGCGAGGCCGGTACTTGCGGCGGCGACAGCATTGACGAACCATGGCTGATCCGACGCCGGCACAGGTGCGCTCTCGAACCATGGCGAAACCATTTGAACGCTAATGCCGAACGCCTGAAGACACTGCAGCGCTGCCTCACAGCCTGCACGAGCGTCACGGTAACCGGATGCCGGAAGATTGGCACCGACAGCAATCAGGATCCGGTCAGGCATCAAGACCATCCGCTGCGAAACTGGAAAAACAACCCCGGTGACATTTCCACCCTTTACGCCTATTAGATTGAGTCACTGTTGATTATGAGGCGAATCGCATCATATTTTGCAAGCTGAAGATATCAGGACCATATGACTGACTTTTGTCAGGCATTCAGACCATGACGCTTCTTTCAGATATAGAGCATAGGAGACCTAATGCAGTTTTATCCACAAGAACGGGTCGCATTGTTCATTGATGGTGCCAATCTGTTTGCGGCAGCCCGGGCACTCGGCTTCGACATCGATTACAAGAAGCTGCTTCAACTCCTGTCCAGCGAAGGACGTTTCGTCCGTGCGTTCTATTACACTGCAATCGTCGAAGATCAGGAATACTCGTCCCTCAGGCCGCTGATCGACTGGCTGGATTACAATGGGTACACCATGGTGACCAAACGGACCAAGGAGTACACCGACGCCATGGGCCGGCGCAGGATCAGGGGCAACATGGACATCGAACTCGCCATCGACATGCTGGAAATGGCGGAACGGCTGGACCATGTTGTCCTGTTTTCCGGCGATGGCGACTTCCGGCGCCTTGTCGAAGCGGTTCAGCGGAAAGGCGTCCGCGTTACCGTAATCTCGACCGTCCACTCCAGTCCGTCAATGGTCGCCGGTGAACTGCGCCGTCAGGCCGATGTCTTTATCGATTTGCAGGATATTGCGAACAAGATCGCACGATCCCACAGCGAGCGACCACCGCGCCCGCAACAGGACGACCCCAGCGACGACGAAAACCAGCACTTTGACGGCGGACAGGATGATGCACCGGTTCAGCCCATTGGCAATGTTCACCGCGGTCCGGTCTCCTAACCCCGGCCGCGCAAAAGACGCGCTTTTTCGCGCTGCCAATCCCGGCGTTTGGTCTCTTCGCGCTTGTCAGCCTTCCGCTTGCCGCGGGCGACGCCGATTTCGACCTTGGCTAGGCCGCGACCATTGAAATAGAGGCTCAACGGTACAAGCGTGCACCCGTCGCGCCTGACCAGCCCCAGCAAGCGGTCCCGCTCGCGCCTGTGCACCAGCAGGCGCCGCGGTCTTCGGGGTTCGTGATTGAACCGGTTGGCCGCCGGATATTCGGGAATATGGGCGTTGAACAGAACCAGGCAGCCTCCCGATTCGCCGGCATAGGATTCGCCGATGCTCGCCTTGCCGTCGCGCAGGCTCTTGACCTCGGTTCCGAGCAAGATGATGCCCGATTCCAGGGTCTCCTCTATGAAATAGTCGTACCGGGCGCGCCGATTCCGGGCAACCGGACGAATTTCGTGACCAGCCGCCATGCCCAGCATCGATCCCGTGGGTGCCGTCTAATTGATCAGACCGGCAGACCGCATGGCCTCTTCGACGCGGTACTTGCTGGTCTCGGCGATCTCGCAAATCGGCAGACGCGCGTCAGGCTGACAAAGCCCGAGCAGGCTGGCCGCATACTTGACCGGGCCCGGACTGGTTTCGCAGAACAACGCTTCATGCAATGGCAACAACCGGTCATTAATCGAACGCACGGTGTCATAATCGCCATCCCACCAAGCCTCATGCATGGACGACAATGGCCCCGGTGCAACATTGCAGGTTACGGAAATGCAGCCATGTCCGCCCTGCGACAGATACGGCACGATCGTCGCGTCCTCGCCGGAAAGTTGGCAGAAATCCGGCCCGATCGCCCGGCGCGTCTGCAAAGGCCTCACGAGATCCTGTGTCGCATCCTTCACGCCCACGATATTCGGGTGCTGGGCAAGCCGTGTCATCGTCGGAACGGTCATATCGATCACGCTGCGCGGTGGAATGTTGTAGATGATGACCGGAATGTCGACCGCGTCAGCGATCGCCGTGAAATGACGGTACAGGCCTTCCTGCGTCGGCTTGTTGTAATAAGGTGTCACATGCAGAACCGCGTCAGCGCCGGCGGCCTTCGCGTGACGGGTAAAATCAACGGCCTCGGCCGTCGAATTGGATCCGGCACCCGCGATGACCGGGACCCGCCCGCCCGCCTCGTCAACACAGATTTCCACGACGCGTTTGTGTTCGTCATGGCTCAGCGTTGGCGATTCGCCGGTGGTCCCGACCGGGATTAGTCCTCTGGTTCCCTGCTCAATCTGCCAGCCGACAAGTTTTCGAAAGGCCGGCTCGTCGAGCTCACCGTCCTTGAACGGCGTAATCAAGGCCACAAGCGAACCCTTGAATGGCGGGTTTCCTGGATCATAGGTCATGTCACACCTTCTGAATTTATAAGCTGCGTTAATCTGGTCCGGACAATACGACACTCTGGAGGCAACGGCAAGCGCGCGCCGGTTGCGGTCGGTCGCCGCCGCCACTAGACTTTATTCTCCATTCTCTTGTGCGCTGACGGAGCCATCCTTGCCAGGTATTGCCAATTGCGATCCGGTCCCGAATTGGATTGTGACAGGCAGGCTCGCTGTCGGCCGATGGCTTTTCGCTGCCATGCTGGTACTCGTTCCGGCAATCGTCGCGGCTTCCGTACAACCGCCATTTCCGAAACCACGCCCGGTTGGGGCGGCAATTCCGGTGCCATTGCCGCGCCCTTACCCGGTTCCACCGGCAAACCGCAGCCTGGAGGACGACTACCGGTACGCATTCAGGCATGCCCATCGCGGCAACTGGCGCAACGTTGCGCGCGACCGGCGGCCGCGCAAGGATCCTGCACTCGAAAAGGTGTTGACATGGCTTGCCTTCAAACACCCGCGATCCGGTGCCGGATTCGCCGAGATATCGAGGTTTCTTGATGCCAACCCGGACTGGCCGGACGGGCATCATCTGCAGATACAGGCCGAGGCCGTCATGAACAGGACAGTCCCGTTGCAGGACCGGCTCACCTGGTTCGCGCAAAACGCGACGCTCACCACAAAAGGGCATCTCAAGCGAATTGCTGCTCTGGCGGAGGCTGGCCGCGAAACCGAGCGCAAGGCTGCAATTCGGGAAGCCTGGTATCTTGCCGATTTCACACGCGCGCAACTGCAGGACTTTATCAAGCAGCACGGAGCAATGATTGATGCGGATCTGCGCTGGAAACGCCTCAACCATCTGCTCTGGCTCGGCAAGACGTGGTCAGCGCGGTCCATGTTATCACTGGTCGCGCCGCCCTTGCGCCGTCTTGCAGAAGCGCGCATCCGTCTGCGCCGCCGGGCTGGCGGCGTCGACCGTGCAATCGCCCGAGTGCCCGCAGATCTCCGGCCGGATCCCGGTCTGATCTATGAACGACTCCGCTGGCGCCGCAAGAAGGGGCTGTGGGATCGGGCGCGATCGCTGCTCGACGACACACCTGATAATCCGGATTTTCCGGGTCTTTGGTGGCGGGAACGGGATCGCCACATACGCCGCAGCCTTGCAGACGGCGAATTCGAAGCCGCGACAGCGCTGGCCGTATCCCATCGTCAGCGCGAGGGCCCTGCCTATAGCGAAGCGCAATGGCTCGCCGGCTGGACGACACTTCGTTTCCGGAACGACCCAGATTGCGCAAAACGGTATTTCACGGCCATGCATAAGGCGGTCAGGACACCAATCAGCCTGGCCCGGGCCGCGTATTGGGCCGGTCGCGCCTTCGAAGCCGGCGGCGATGCTGCCGGCGCAAAACTGTGGTATGCTCGGGCCGCGGAGCATCCGACTGCCTATTACGGTCAGTTGGCCGCCGCCCGAAACGGCGGCGCTGCCAAACATCTGCCCATTGACCCGATCGCCACATACCGGATTCTGAAAGACAGTCAGCAACGCGACCTGATGGCGACGGTCAGCGTATTGAAGAAGGCGGGCCAGCAGAAACTGGCGCGCAAGTTCCTGAACGCGCTTGTCGGGACCACCGCCACTCCCGAGGCCTTGGCTGCGGCCACGGCTTTCGCCCGGCGGCTCGACTTCCGCGACATCTCGGTGAAGGCGGCGCGGCACGCGGCACGCGACGGCGTGATTCTGATGAAAGCCGGGTATCCGGTGATTCCGTTACCCGCTGGCATTGAACCTGAACCGGCGCTGGTTCACGCGATCATCCGTCAAGAGAGCAATTTCGACGCCACGGTCGGCAGCAGCGCCGGTGCCCTGGGGCTTATGCAACTCATGCCGTCGACGGCACAGCTCACAGCCCGGCAGATGCAGCTTGCATACCGACGGGCAAACCTGCTGCGTGAACCGGTCTACAACATCCGGCTCGGCTCGTACTACCTGCAGCGCCAGATTGATGAGTTCGGCGGCAGTTACATATTGGCGATCGCAGCCTACAACGCCGGCCCCGGCCGAGTCCGGAAGTGGATTGCCGCCCATGGCGATCCGCGCCACCCCGATGTTGACGAGATCGACTGGATTGAGCGCATCCCGTTTTCCGAAACCCGCAACTATGTCCAGCGGGTTCTGGAAAATCTCGAGGTGTACCGGCAACGTCTTGGCAGTCCATCGGTCAACCGGGTCCTGCCGTCGTAACTCCGAGCAGGAAACGTCTTGGCCCGGCAATCCGTCGGAACGATGTCCCAGGCCTGCCGGATTGTCCGGCGCATCCTCGACAGTTGCGGACAATCCGGTTGGCGCGGACAGTGTTCTCCAACCCGGCGATAAGAGTTTCGGGCGGATCGCGGTCCTAGCTGCGGGGTAGCCGCGATATCGGCGAAATACAGGATCCCTCCGGCACAGGAGCTGACCCAGATACGACAGAATGCCTGTCAGCGTGGCTGCGAACACGGCCAAGCCCAACACAGGCAGGTTTATCGTTCAACCTGGCACGGTGATCCCACGCTGTAAACAGCGAGTCCATGACAAGAGTTTGGCGACATGGATTCTCGCCAAAAAAAGAGAGAAAAGTCCGTTTTGTCCGATATCGGTGCCGCCGAGCAAGGTCTCGAACTTGTCCGCCTTGTTGCGGTCGTAGGAGTTGTCCAGCACCGACAGCCAGCAGGTCTTGCCGAACCGGCGGGGCCGGATGAGAAAAGCGTAGCACACCTGCTCCAGGTGGCGGATAATCGGGTCTTGTACACGTAATGTTGGTCTTCCTGACGAATGTCCGCGAAGTCGGCCATGCCGTATGGAATCAGGGGCCAGGATGCAGCGTGATCGCTCCGCAGACTGTAGCCTTGCCCGACCGGCATTACGGCGGGTGTTCGCCCGCCATACAATCCATTCAGCACGCAACATACCGTATAGCGCAGCGCGACCCCATTGCGGCCGGCTGTCTTTGCTGCCGGTTACGGTTATCTGGAGGGCGTACCGGGCGCGTCGGATGTCTGGCAGTGATCCCGGTGGATCTGGTCGTGTTCGGAGTTTTCAGTCTCTGGAACACTGTCGATATACGTGGCGATATGAACGATGCGGAAGGGGATTATATATTGGGTTTGATGACCATCTGTCCTTTGGCTATACTTTCTGCATCGGTTGAGAGATTCAACAGTGACCAAGGCACCCGGCAAAGCGCATCGCAAAGGCAGCACCCTGTTCGAATTGCAGGAGATGTTCCCCGACGAGTTGGCCGCCCGCAAGTGGTTCGAGCAAATCCTTTGGCCGGACGGCACTCGGCACTGCCCCAGATGCGGCAGCATGGACACGCACGAATGCTCCCATGCCAAGATGCCGTACCACTGCCGGGAATGCCGCAAGTACTTCAGCATCAAGACTGGCACTGTCATGGTCGGCTCCCCTCCCCCCTTTCCCTGCTCAAGTGGGTTTATGCCATCTACCTCGATACCACCTCACTCAAGGGCATGTCGTCAATAAAGCTGCACCGGGACTTGGGAATAACCCAAAAGACCGTGTGGTTCATGCAGCAGCGCATACGCGAGGCGTTCGCCAACCAGGGCACGGACGAGTTCGACGGCCCGGTTGACGTCGATGAACCCTATGTTGGCGGCAAGCGCAAGTCACTCAAGGACACTGGGCGCGGCGCGGTTGGCAAGGCTGCGGTGGTTGGGGCCAAGAACCGGAACAGCAACAAGGTGGTCGCCAAGGCGGTTGACGTCACCGATGCGCAGATGCTGATTCCCTTCGTCGAATCCAAGGCAAGGGACGGCGCGGCGATCTACACCGATGACGCTTTGGCGTACCGCCGCCGGCCCACGGCATTCAACGGCTACCGGCATGAGAGCGTCAGGCACAGCGTCAACGAGTACGTCCGGGGCGAGGTCCGCACCAACAACGTTGAGAGCTTCTGGTCGATGCTCAAGCGGTCGCACACGGGCACCTTCCACAAGCTCAGTCCCAAGCACCTGAACCGCTACGTTCAGGAGTTCGCCGGTCGGCACAACATCCGGGAACAGAGCACCCTACGCCAAATGGCCTCTGTCGCATCGGGAAGATCAGGGAGGTTCTTTCCCTACGACAAACTCGTTGCCGACAATGGGCTTGCCTCCTTCGCCCGGCCCTGGTCGCCATGATCAACCTGGTGGATGCGGAAGTCCGGCAGCAGATTGACCAGAGGCTGTCGGCCCAGGGCTGGACGCTTGACCCGCAGTCCCCGACAGGGACGTTTTCGTTGAGCGTTCGGTGATGAGGCGGCCTAGCGCGGTGCAGCGCCGCAACATGAAGGGACTGTCCCCCGACCAGGTTCTTTTTTCCGACAGCGTTCCCGTGGCCGTTCTGGAGGCCGAGAAGCCCATGGTTTCGATTGAGAGCGCGTTCGAGCAGGGCATGGACTACGCCGGTCGCATAGGCTGCGACTTCGTGTTTGCCTGCAACGGGCCAACGTTCAGGTCTCTTCACGCGCCAACCGGCAAGCTGATGTTCCTCAACAATCTCGAAGTCACGGAACCGCTGCCCCCTTCTGGCCTTCGGAAGTTCTGCCAGGATCGCAGCAACAACGTCTTCACCGTGCCCCGTCGGGTGATCGGATCGCGGGCGCAGTTGATCAGCGTGTTCGAGAGCCTGAACAACGTTCTGCGCCAGGCTGGGATCCGCGCCGGACTTGAGAGGTTCACCGAATTCGCCAATATCCTCTTCCTCAAGCTGATTAGCGAACGCGACGCGGAGAACCGCACCTGGAGCGAACTGCTGAGCAAGCGTGACGATGACCTGCCGGGCTACCTGAACGACTTTGTCATTGACAGCTTGAAGAAACGCCACGACAGCGACGTACTGTCGGAAACGCGGGTGAACGGCCCTGCGCTCAAGCGGATCGCTCAGGAACCGAACCCGCTTCACCTGCAGGGCGTGGATGAGGACTTGAAGGGCGTTGCCTTCGAGCATTTCCTGAGCCGCACCACGGCGGTCACCACCGACCTTGGCGAGTACGTCACGCCGAGGTCGGTGGTGTGGTTTATGGTCCAGTTGCTGAATCCTCGGTTCGGCAACACGATTTGCGACCCGTTCTGCGGCACGGAGAGGGGGGGCAATCGTCCTGCCCGAAGGATTGGTGGTCAATCAGGAGCACGAAGGGCTTTGGGACCGCCTGTTCGCGGAATGCCGGGTGCGCATCATCGCCACCCTTTCACGGGGCGCGCCCTACACGGATGCAGGAACCAATGTGCTGTACCTTACGGACAAGGGCGAGCGGAAAACGGAGTGGTACTATCGTGCGAGCATCAGTGGCGAAAAGGCGAAGGGCGCTTCCATCGACAGGGACGAGTTCCTGTTCTTCTACCGGGATTCGGACGGCCCGCCCGACGACTGCCCGAAGGGCGTTGAGGTAGTGCGCGTGCAGGACGGGCACAGCAGGTCATGGAGCGTTCCCTCAGGCAGCGACGCCGTGTCCTTGGGCGCGGTTGCGTCGATCGCCAACGGAAAGACCATCACTGAGGCCGACGCGACTCCCGGACCCTTCCGGGTGATTGCCGGAGGCCGCGGACACGCACGACAAGTCGAACGCAGAAGGGCAGTGCTTTACCGTGAGCAAGTCAGGCGCCGACGCGGGCTACGCTTGGCGGCAGGAGGAAGTGTTACGGTCGCCAGCAGGGCACCGGGCAGCCGCACATCTACAAGAAGCACATCATGGATTTCCCCATTCCCAAGCTGTCGCTTTCGGAACAGTGGGATTGCGTCAGCGAGGTGCGGGACGCGATGAGGCAAAGAGTGGACGCTGAGCAGCAGGAGGCCGAAGCCCTTAAGCAGACCATGGCCCAGATCGACGGGGCCTACGAAGGCAAGGATGCTGAGGACAAGCCGAAGGTTTATCCCACCGACTACCAAGGCGCGTCGCCTCGGCAAGGGGCCAAGGCGCTGCTCGGGTACAGACCCAAGACCAAGAGGTAGTTGGCGAACCAAACCGAAACTGCATCAGTGCGCCGTCAAACCCCAATATATAATCTCCATGCGGAAACCCAAGAGGCCATCACACGGCCCGGTGTTCACAAGTTCAGCCGCCCCCGGATAAACTCCGGACTGAAGTTTCCCCGCAACTGGCCAAGATTAACGGGTATTGGTCTGACAGCCTTCAGGATCCTGCCCCGACCTCGACGGTCTTCGCATTGCCGGAACACGCATTGACAGTCACGATCTCGCCAAACCGTTACACTCCGCCGTCAATCGGCGGACCCGGTTGCCTCCGCGGCAATCAATGTCGCTTCGGTCGATTGACGCACCTCGTCCATGGTGACGTCCGGCGCCAGTTCGACCAACTGGATGCCGCCTGCGACGACATCGAAAACGCCGAGATTGGTGATGATCCGGTCAACAACGCCCTTGCCCGTCAGCGGCAAGGTGCATTTCTTGAGCAGCTTCGATTCACCCTTCTTGTTGGCGTGATCCATGATCACGACGATTCGCTGCACGCCGGCGACAAGATCCATGGCCCCGCCCATGCCCTTGACCAGACGGCCCGGAATCATCCAGTTGGCAAGATCGCCCTCTTCCGAGACTTCCATGGCGCCCAGAATGGACAGGTTGATATGACCACCGCGGATCATCGCGAAACTGGTCGATGACTCGAAATAGCTCGTGCGGTCAAGTTCCGTCACGGTCTGCTTGCCGGCATTGATGAGGTCCGGATCGATTTCGTTCTCGGTCGGGAACGGTCCCATGCCGAGCATGCCGTTCTCCGACTGCAACGTGATGTCGCAATCGTCCGGAACGTAATTCGAAACCAGTGTCGGGATGCCGATCCCAAGATTGACGTAAAATCCGTCCTCAAGTTCCCTGGCGGCCCGTTCGGCCATCTGATTGCGATCCCAAGGCATCGTCTCGTCTCCCGTCAAGCCGCGCGCGTGGTGCGCTGTTCAATGCGTTTTTCGTGTTCACCCTGGAAAATTCTCTGAACATAGACGCCCGGGGTATGGATCGCCATCTTATCGAGCATTCCGACCGGAACCATCTGCTCGACCTCGGCAATGGTGATCTTTCCGGCTGCCGCGCAGTCGGGATTGAAGTTCATCGCGGTCTTGCGATAGGTCAGATTGCCCTGCTCATCGCCCATCCACGCCTTGACGATGGCAATGTCCATCCTCAGACCGCGCTCAAGGATATAGGTCTTGCCGTCAAAATCCTTGTGCTCCTTGCCGTCCGCGATTTGTGTACCGACACCCGTTGCGGTATAGAAGCCTGGGATTCCGGCGCCGCCGGCCCGCAGGCGTTCTGCCAGCGTACCCTGCGGGTTGAACTCGATTTCCAGTTCGTCCGCGAGATATTGCTGCATGAACAGGTCGTTCTCGCCGACGTAGGACGCGATCATCTTCCTGACCTGCTTGTCCTGCAACAACAGCCCGAGGCCGAAATCACCGACGCCGGCATTGTTGGATGCGATCGTGAGATTCTTCACGCCGGCATCCCTGATCGCCTGGATGAGATTCTCGGGTATGCCACAAAGTCCGAACCCACCCGCCGCAATGCTCATGCCGTCGAAAAGAAGACCGTCGAGCGCACTCGCGGCATCCTGGTAAACTTTGCTCATCCTGTTCCTCCCGTAACCGAATGCAGGATGTTTCCAGAATCCCACCCTGCCAGACTCACGCCCTCTATGTCGCACAATCCCCCGGCGGGCGCATCACCAACCGCATCGTCCCCGTGAATTTGTCACTCTTCAACGTGCTCGCAAGCCCCGGTCACTGTCGAATTTGCGACACCGAGGTCGTTTTTGGAGAAATTTCTTGATCAGACAACCGATTTTGCCCAGCATCCAGTGCCACTGCCGGCCTGCCACAATTTGCAAACACAGGAACCGACGATGAAACCGCTCGAATCCGCAGACAATATCTCGGCCATTGCCTTCGGCTTCATGGCCTCGAAAGCCCTTTTTGCTTCCCTCCACATCGATATTTTCGGCGCTCTCGCCGACGGACCGAAAACCGTGCCGGACCTCACCGATTCGCTTGGAGTTGTCGAGCAACGTCTCGAAACACTCATTACCGCACTGGTTGCTCTCGGCCTGCTGACACGACAGGACAACCACATTGCGAACAGCCCGGCAAGCGATCAATACCTGGTCCGCGAGAATCCGAACTACTTCGGCGATTATCTGCGTTATCAGATCGACCGTCAGATGTATCCGTTCATGGCCAACCTCGACAAGGTGCTGGTCGGCGAAACCGATGAGGTCGCCTATGCGAGCTATGTCGACTGGATGGCAGACAAGACCCAGGCCGAATTGTTCAGCCGGTCGCAACATTCCGGCTCGCTGGGCCCTGGCGCGGTTCTCGCAAAGAAACTGGAACTCGGCCCGGACGCCACAACGCTGCTCGATGTCGGTGGTGGATCCGGAGCGTTCTCGATCATGTTCTGCAAACGCTATCCGAACCTGCAGGCAACCGTTATCGATTTTCCCAATGTCATCGAGGTCGGCCTCAAATTCGTCGCCGAGGAAGACCTGGAGGACCGGATCTCGTTTATCGCCACCGACGGCACCGAACATGACTGGCCGCAGGATCAGGATGTCGTGTTGATGAGCTACCTGCTGTCCGGGGTTCCGGCCAACACGATATCGGGCCTTTGCGAAGAGGCCTATCATGTTCTGAAACCGGGCGGATTGCTTGCCGTTCATGATTTCATGGTGACTGACGAACGCGCCGGCCCGCCTCTTGCCGCCCTATGGCAACTCCAGCATATGGTCTATACACCGGACGGTATTGGCCTGACGCCGGGGTTCCTCGATCAAAAGATGACCGGTGCCGGTTTCGAGGTCGTCAGCAATGCCAGACTGATCGCCGGCATGACCAGGGTCATGGTCGGGCGCAAGCCGCATCATGCGTAAGCAGCTGGCAACGTGACGGCCACAACGGGACGCCGGCTGTTCCGCAGACGATGATCATGTTCGCCGGCCATTGTTGGCGGCCTGTGGCCGTGGCATCCTGACGACTATCGACCAGGGAGGGTGATCTGATGAAATTCAAACGCGTCGAACATGTCGCTATCGCGGTCAAGAGCATGGAGAAAATGCGCGATATCTTCGAAAACAAGCTCGGAATCACGATGGAATATGAGGAACATCTGCCGCAATACAACACGCGGCTGGCCATGTATCCGATTGGCGAAACTTACCTTGAACTCCTCGAGTCCGACAGTCCTGATACCGAAACCAGCCAATGGATCGCGGACCATGGTGAAGGACTGTTTCATATCTGCCTCGAGGTCAACGACATCGACGAGGCGCTCGCCGAACTCAAACAGAAGGACGTCAAACTGATTGACGAGACACCGCGCATCGGCCATGGCGGAGCCCGGATTGTTTTCATCAACCCGGAGTCCATGGGCAACCTGCTGATCGAACTTGCGGAAATTCCCGGCGATGGCCATCACGCGGCAACCTGACCGGACAGTCCGGTACTTTAGTGGAAAATAGGGCACAAACAGCATGCGCATCCTGATCACCGATCGGCATACCGCCGGCGACGAACATGTCGAACAAGACGCGGTCGGGCCGGATTTCGAGCTCGAATTCTTCAGCCATCAGGACGATGTCACCGACGAGGCCTGGGCCCGGGCAGATGGCATCGTGACCTATCGCGGCACCGCAGCGGTCATGGCCGCGTTGCCCAAACTGCAGCGCGCCCGGATCGTAGTCCGGGGCGGTGTCGGTTTCGACGGGCTTGATCTCAAAGCCCTCGGTGAGCGCAGCATCGCCGTCTGCACGGTTCCTGACTACGGCACGACCGAGGTCGCCGATCACGCCCTGTCACTGATGCTGGCGCTGCGGCGCGGTCTCGACCGCTACCCTGACCGTATGCGCCAGGATCCGAACGGTCTTTGGCGTTATGTCGAAAGCCCGTGTATCGACCGATTGCGCGGACGTACCTTCGGTGTGCTCGGCATGGGCCGGATCGGCCTTGCGGCAGCCCGCCGAGCCGCCGCTTTCGACATGCATGTCGTGTTTCACGATCCGTATCTGCCGGACGGCACCGATCTTTCGGTCGGCTACAAGCGCCTGGCAACGGCGAACGAATTGTTCGAAACCGCCGATACCATCAGCATCCACGCCCCGAACACCGGCGAGACCACCGGCATGGTCAATGCGGACCTGCTCGGCCGCATGAAACCCTCCGCCGTTCTGATCAATACCGCCCGTGGTCCGATTGTCGACCTTAACGCCCTCTACGAGGGCTTGCGGGCGGGCCAGCCAGCCGGAGCCGCACTTGATGTCCTGCCCATAGAACCGGCAGATACCGGTCATCCCTTGGTCAAGGCCTACATGGCGCGTGAGCCGTGGCTCGAGGGCCGGCTGATCATCACACCGCATGCCGCATTCTACAGCCCGGCGGGCCTCCATGATCTCCGATCCAAGGCGATCGCGACGGTCGCCCAGCGCCTGCGTGATGGCACCACCCGGAACTGCCAGAACCTTGAGTTCCTGGTCGACTGAGATTCGCGATCCGATAACAGCGCGGATCCGTCAGATATCGCCAGGTTTCCAGTGCCCGATCAGGATTCCGCGCGCGCTCGCGTCAGTGGGCCTTGCCCGGATACTGTCCTCGGAGATAGTCACTCTCAATCGGCGGTCACGCATCCACGCGAAGAGTGCCTCGTGCAGTTCGTCACGGATGCCTGCATGCTCCGCACTGGCGCCAAGATCAACGAACTCGTCCGGATCCTCCTGCAGATCGAACAACTGCGGCGCGAAAATCTGGTGCAGGACATATTTCCATCGGTCAGTCCGAACCATGAAGGATCTGGCCTGCCACGGATCGAGATCGAGGCCGGCACGTGCCGCGCGGCCGGAATAATCACTTTCGCAAACCACACGGTCACGCCAGCTGGCGGGCTCGCCGCGCAACAGCGGCAACAATGATCGCCCCTCCATACGGTGCGGCTGCACCTCCCCGCCAGCCGCCTCGACAAATGTCGGCACCAGGTCAATAGCCTCGACAAAACGGTCATCGCGTCGCCCGCGGGTTGCATCGGCCGCGGCGTCGGGATCAACGACGATCATCGGAAGACGGATCGACGGTTCGTGAAACAGATCCTTCTCGCCGAGCCAGTGATCACCAAGATAGTCACCATGGTCGGATGTGAAGACAATCATGGTGTCGTCGAGACGGCCGCAGCGTTCCAGAAATATGACGAGCCGCCCGACATGGTCGTCGATCTGTTTGACCAGCCCCATATAGGCCGGGATGATGGTTTCGCGCGCATCCTTCCGCAGATAGACTTGGCTGTCTTTGTGACGCATGAAAGCCGCGTGGACAGGATGCGGATCCTGTCGTTCCAATTCGTCGCGAACCGCCGAGATGATCGCTTCGGGACCATACATCGAGGCATATGGCTCCGGAACAATGTAAGGCCAGTGCGGCTTGATGTAACTGAGATGCAGGGTCCAGGGCTGCTCGCCGGCTTCGGTGATGAACTCGATCGCCCGATCCGTCATATAGGCAGTCTCGGAGTCCTCCTCACGAACTCTGGCGCTGCCGTTCGAATGCCCCCAGTACCAACCGCTCAGGCTGTCGCCGTCCACATCGTCAATCGAGTTGGCTGCCGTGTGCCAAGGATTGCTACCGGCATAGCCCTTGCTTCGCAGAAAGGTATTATAGGTCAGGTTCGGATCGACGAGCGCATCGGGGTGCAAACCGTCATCACGTTCGTAAGGCTCGAATCCGCATTCCGCCGTCAACACCCCAAGCTCAGACAAGGGTTCCAGCCCCACCTTTTCCATGCCTTCGCGATCGGCTGCCATATGTGTCTTGCCGACAAGCGCAACCCGATGGCCAAGCGGACGCAAATAATCCCCCATGGTCCATTCGTCGACCCGCAGAGGATAATGATTCCAGGATGCCCCATGCGTGAACATGTAGCGGCCGGTATAGAAGGACATCCGCGACGGCCCGCAGATCGGTGATTGACAATAGGCCCGTGTAAAGGTCACGCCACGATCCGCCAGGGCATCGAGGTGAGGGGTCTGAAGATGCGGATGGCCGTAGCAGGAGAGATAGTCGGCGCGCAGTTGGTCGCACATGATGAAGAGAATATTTCTAACTGCAGCCATGAGTATTCAATCTCTGGTTTGGCTTGACTCGCGGCAAGTCGAGCACGAACCCGGGACCCTGTCGAGCGGCCTGTCCCGGGCCTGGTCCTGCCCGGCGATCGCAGAGTCTGCAAGCTGCCGCAAGGCACCCTTCTGGATCTTGGTGCCATTGGCGCTTTCGGTCGCTGGAAACGTCTCGATCGCAATCACCCGAACCGGTACCTTGAATCCGGCAAGCGCCTGCTTGCAATGATCGATCAGGGATGCCGGCTCGATGATCGCGCCATCTTCGGGAATGACAAAAGCGACGGGCCGATTTCCCCGCGGCGTCGCTACGGCCACAACCTGGGCATCAGCGACCGTCGCGTGCGTACAGAGATGACTCTCGATTTCCAGAGGGCTGACGAGAAAACCGCCAAGCCGAAGAACATCGCCGAGCCGGCCAAGATACGTGAAGGATCCGTCATCATGCGTGATCCCGAGGTCACCGGTCCGGAGATACCCGTCCCCGGTCATCGCCGCTGCCGTCGCATCGTCATCACCGTAATACCCCAGGAAAAGATTGGGGCTGGTCATTTCCAGCTCGCCTTCGATGTCGTGACCGAGCAGCATGCCGGTCTCCACATCCCGAACCCGGACATGCGCAGAACGGTTCACTGGAACGCCGCCCCCGAGAGGTCGGATATCTTCGGGATCATTAGGTCGGCGCAGTGAATAGAAGGCGAAGACCTCGCTCATTCCGAATGGACCGATCAATGGAAGCCCGCGCCGATAGGCCGTCCGGGGGAAATCGGCAAGCGCGGAGTTGAAGATCGCGAACGGACAGAAGCGAAGCGCCGGAAAAGGTTCAATCGCCCCACCGGTCATCCGGTCGCCTTCGTCGAGCAGACGGCTCATCATGTCATCGCCACCGGCAACATGGGTGACATGGTCCCGCAGCATCACGGCTGTGCATTCGGCGACATCGAACATCAGTGGCAGCGTCATTGGCGCACCGGCATGCAAGGCCGCCATCAGATAGACAAACCCGAACACACCGCAAAATGGCAGGGACTGCATCACCATTGTTCCGGGCGCATCGAATTCAAGCACGGCCGCGACATCGCCAGCATGGCGCACGACCTGCTCCTGACCGTGCAGCACGAATTTGGGCAGGCTGGTCGTCCCCGATGTCGTGAAGATAGCGCATCCGCTGTCTGGACCACCGACCCCGGCGGTCAGGCCGTCCGGCCCGATCAGCGCATCATATTGCCGCACCATGACGCCCGGCATAGCCACAGGGTCGCCGCCGCCACATTGAATGAGTGCCGCAACACCGCGCAGTAAATTCGGGGCGACACCATCAAGAATTAACATATGATTGTTGCGCCCGAGCGCCGGAACGAAGGCGATCAGTTTCGGTTGCGCCCGACGCAGGATGTCCTCGATTTCGGCGCAGCGAAATCGCGTATTCATGGCGACGGCCGTCGCGCCGAGCAAACTGCAGGCGCCGAACAGAACGATATAGGCGCGAAGGTTCGGAAGCCAGAAGCCAATCCGGTCGCCAGGACCGACTCCAAGCGCTTTCAGGGATACTGCGACCCGATAGATCTCCTGCTCCAGGTCGCGATAAGTGGTGTCACCGTCCGGACAACGGATTGCCGTACTGCCGGCTTTCCGGGCTGCTTCACGGAACATGTCGACAATCGTGCGCATGAGCCTCTCCGGTCAGTACTCCATTGAATCAACGCGCAGTTCGGCCGCGACCCTGGTGTCCGCGGTGAGCGTGCGCAACAGGTCTGGCCCGCCCCACAAGGTCAGGGTTTCATCCCAGTAAACCGGCCGCAGGAACCGGGCGGTGACATCGAAGCATCTGGGCGGCGCGGTATCTGCAAGGGCCGCCATCATCCAGATCATGGTCTGGATTCCTTGCGAAATCGGTGCCCGATAGCCGTAACGACGGGCGAAATCCGGCTTGAAATGGATCAGATTGCCCACATCCGCGGAGAACTCCGTCACGTCTTCCGGTTGCAACTGTTTTTCGGCCAACCGCTCGAATCCGTCGCGTGGGTCGCAGGTGCTTCGGGCGGTGCCACGGCTTTGGCCCATCCTGAGTGGATCGGGCACCAGACGGTGCATCTCGGCCGTGACTGCGACACGACCGTCGGCCCGTGAAAACTCGAACATTTGCAAGATACGTCGGCCGCGCGGGCCGGGCTCGTCCCGTGCAATCCAGCCGCGCTGCCGCAACGGTTCATCAAGGTCCGAGCGGTGGTGGAGAACAAAACGCTGCGCTGTATGGATCATGCCGTCGAGCTGTTCGCCAGCGGCCGTCATCGCCTTGAAACAATCTTGCCCGAACAAGCCGGTCTCGACAGTGCGGCCGTAACGCGCAGGATCTACTCCGCAAACCCGGAGTTTACGCTCCTGATAGGTCCGGCTTCGCGTGACCATTTGTTCCGGGAACACCTTGACGGCCCTGTCGATCACATATGTCTGGTCCATGTCGCCAATCCGATGACTACATCCGGCAATGCCGGATTCCGGGTTACGACCGAACTGTCCAGCTCTAATCGAGGTCAACAGCCGGGCCGGCAGCGCCATATGCGATATACCCCCCATCAACGGGGATAACCGCACCATTGATATAATCTGCCAATGGTGACGCCAGGAACATCATGACATTGGCGATATCCTCGGGTTTGGCGAGACGCCCCGACGGTGTGCGCCGCTGTATAACCTTCGGATCGACCCGCCCGGCATCGATCAGGATCTGTACCAACGGTGTCAGGACATAGCCTGGCGCCACTGCGTTGACCCTGACACCATGGTGGCCCCACTCGCTTGCCAACGACTTGGTGACCCCTGCGACTCCATGCTTCGACGCCGTATAGGCGTTGCGAAACGGCAGACCGGCAAGACCGGCAATTGAGCTGATATTGACGATCGCGCCATTGCCGCGCGCCAGCATTTCGCCGGCGACAGCGCGACAGGCCAAATAGGTTCCGGTAAGGTTGATATCGATGATGCGCTGCCAATGTTCGAGTGTCTGTTCGAGTGTTGGCGCGAAACTGTCCGAGACGCCGGCACAGTTGATCAACACATCGATCCGGCCAAGACCGTCTCTGGCGTCGGCTGCCATCTGCGCGACCTCGCCTTCGTTCGCGATATCGCAGTGCAAGCCGACATGGCGATTGCCGAGAGCGAGCGCGGCTTCAAGCGCGCGATCCCGGTCAATATCGGCAATGGCCACTGCCGCGCCACGCTCAGCGAACACATGCGCCGTTGCATGGCCGATGCCGCTGGCCCCGCCGGTGACGAGGATACCCTTGCCGGTAAAATCGAGCCCCTGCATCACAAATCCCCCTGCTCGATTATGACTGGCGGAACATGGGCCGTGACGGCAGGCAACGGGCCGTCGAATTTTTCGACCTCCACCAGGGCCGAATGGGCCGTGGGGCCCTGGGCAAGACTCGAGGTTCCCTTGTCCCGGGTCAGGACGTTGGGATTCCCATGCTTGCATAATGCGCCGGTCCGGCCTGGGTATTCCGGGTCGTACCATGCGCCCGTCGAGAGTTGAACTACACCGGACATGACGCTGGCGCTCAGGATAACGCCAGCGAGGCAGGCCCCCCTGTCATTGTAGACCCGGACGACATCGCCGGCGCCGATGCCGCGCGCCGCGGCATCGGCGGGATTCATCGTCATTGGTTCGCGTCCCCTGATCTTGCTGCCGCAACTGACCGAACCGCTATCGAGCTGACTGTGCAGGCGGGTGCCCGGCTGGTTCGAGATCAGGTGCAGCGGATAGATCCCGGCCGCCGGAGCACCAAGCCATTCATAGGGTTCATACCATGCCGGATGTCCCTGACAATCGTCATGACTGAAACCGGCAATGACCTCGGAAAAGATTTCGATCTTTCCCGACGGCGTGGTCAATGGATTGGCCTCCGGGTCCACCCGGAATGCCTCAAGCAGGATCATCGGCCCTTCGGGTTGCAGAACCTCACGCGGCCCTTCCGCCCAGAATGTGTCGAAATCCGGCAATTCGAACCTGGCGCCACCGGCGCGCTGCCGCGCCTGGTCCCAGATGTGACGCAACCAAGCCTCCTCGTCGCGTCCTTCGGTAAAGGTCTCATGACAACCGAGCCGTCCGGCAAGATCCGAAAAGATATCATAATCGTTGCGGCTTTCCCCGACCGGTTCGATAGCCTTTTTCATCGGTGTGATCGTCTGTTCCCAGTGGCACATCATCAAGTCATTACGCTCAAGCGCGGTCGTCGCCGGAAACACGATGTCAGCGTGCCGGGCCGTCGCCGTCCACCAGATCTCGTTGACGATGATGCAGTCCGGTTTCCGGAATGCCTCGACAAGGCGGTTCAGATCCTGATGATGATGGAATGGATTGCCGCCGGCCCAATAGACCAGCCGGATATCGGGAAAACACCGGGTCTGGCCATCATAGAGGTAAGTTCCGCCCGGATTGAGCAAGAGATCGGCGATACGGGCGACCGGGATGAAATCGCCGACATCATTCTGTCCTTGCGGCAGGGCAGGCCATTTGAAAGGCATCACGGGATTTCCGATGCCGTTTTCCGAGCCGTAACCGATTCCGAATCCGCCGCCCGGCAGGCCGATCTGACCGATAAGCGCGGCGAGGACCACTGTCAGCCAGATCGGCTGTTCCCCATGATCGCCGCGCTGCAGGCCCCATGCGGTCAGAATCATGGTACGGCTGTCGGCCATGCACCGGGCAAGATCCCGGATTACCGACGCCGGGACACCTGTCAGTCCTGCAGCCCATTCGGCGTCTTTTGCCTGTCCGTCGGTCTTGCCCGTGAGATAGGCCCGGAAACGATCCAGACCAACCGTGTAGCGGGCCACAAAGTCGCGGCAATAGAGATCTTCGGTGATCAGCACATGTGCCAGTCCTAGCATCAGCGCGGAATCAGTATTGGGGCGGATCGTGATCCATTCCGGATCGAACATTTGCGCCAGATCGGTGCGCAGCGGGCTGATATTGACGAACTCCACCCCGTTATCGAAACAACTCTGCAACGCTTCATGCAATGTGTGGCGGCCGACGCCCCCGGACGTTACCTGGGCATTCTTGTGCGGCAGGCCGCCAAATGCGACGAGCAATTCGCAGTCTGATGCGATGTCCGGCCATTGTGTTGCGAGGTCCATTACGGAGTCTCGCATATCGGCGACGACATGTTTCAGGATCACTTCGGCCGCGGCATTGCTGTAGCTGTTCTGGTGACGAACATAGCCGCCAGCCGCATTCATGAAGCGGTGAACCTGGCTCTGGGCATGATGAAACCGCCCGGAACTGCCCCATCCATAGGATCCGGCGAATATCGCGCCGTTTCCGTGGGTTTTGCGCACACGGTCGATTTCGGCCGCAGCGAGATCAAGTGCGGTCTCCCACGACACCGCGACAAAGGGTTCGGCGCCCCGCCCTGCCCGATCGACTCCGGCCCCGCTCTTCAGAAAACCTTGCCTGACCATCGGTCGGCGGACACGGACCGCATCATCGACAGCGTCAATAATGCCGGGACCGATGATCGCCGGGGCCGGATCCTTTTCGTAATCGTGCACCGCCTTGAGACGGTCATCCTCGACTTCGGCGAAATAGGTGCCCCAATGGGTCGCGGTCGGGTACAGCCGGGGTTCAACATCGATAGCCATGGGCAGGGTTCCGTAGGCCGTGCAGCAAGCGATGTTGCCTTATAGCAGTTTTGAAACGCTGCTGCGAACAGTGGGATTTGCTTTACCGGTCTTGGCTTTTCGGGCTGTTCCCAGAAAACGATGGAGCGCGATGGGATCCCGACGTTATCGGCGGTGGTCCTCGGGATGGTCTCAATTCCCTGATCGAGTTGGAAGCGGGCGCCTCGGGTCTCAAGAGCGACCATCATCTTCCACGAGGGCGCGACCCGCGTTTTGTATCGCACAGCATCCGAGGACTTGCGGACTCCAAGTCCGAAGCTTGTAATGCCCATGTGCGGCGCGACGGCTTGGATAAAACACGGATCTACCATGAAACCGGGAATGAATTTGAGTGCGTAAAAGGAGAAACCACAGGCGCAATTCACGGAAACCGCTCTTAGTGCCCTTATCCGCAGAACCAGCATCAGAGGCTCGCGATCCCGGAACGGGCGAAATCCGAACCGTTCGTGGAACACCTTGGCCCGACCATCGATGGCCTGCACGACGATTGCGCGGGTCCCGACGACATCAGCGGCCAGCCTAGGCGTGCTTCGCCGCGTCGATCAGAAGGTCCGCCCCAAGCCCTCGACCCTAGTAGTTCGCGTCCACCGCAAGCTGCCCCAGGAGAATGACCGGAATCGGCTCGGGCATGTTTCTGCTGACACGCGACGACACTCGCTGCTTCTCCGCAGAACCGGCGGTAAGGCTATAAATCCGGCCGCACGACCACCGCGGCAGGCGACATAGGTGCACGGTCGCCCTTGGCTTCGTTAAGGTGCGCCTTACGCTGCAACCAGGCATCAAGAGCCCAAACACTACCGAAGAGAACAATGAAACATCGTACCGGAAGCCGAGCGGTTAGGGCACGGTTACCGATCCCACTGTGGCTGACGCGCGAAACAAGCCCTCACAACGAGGTCGGCCTCGCTCGGCGCGTCAAGGACATCGACAAGCGCATCCCAAACGTCGGGGGCGAGGGTGATGACGGGGCTGTCATTCAAGATCTCTGATTCCGCCGCCACGCGGTCGATGCACGCAAGCCGTTCGTCCGATAGGGGGATATTGACCTGAGTCATTGCTGACCTCTTTCCATGAGTTGCGCATGCAATACATGCTCATAACCCAAGTTGGCAGTTTTTTTCCACTGACCGTGCCTGATCGGGGCATGTTTGCGGTCTGAGAACATCACATATTTGGCTCTTCCATCGCCTGAACTTCTATATGATGGATGTGGGCGCCCGGAAATCTTTTGTGGGGCCAGGACCTTGTCGTTGCGTCGATATCCCCCTTGCCACGCGCGCCGGCGCGCGTGTCCGGGTAACACATCGCCAACCCTTCGCCCGCGCCCTGTACATCAAGGTCCCCAGGACCCACACCGACAAGGACGGCAAGCCCGTCCGAAGCCACCGGCTGATGCTCTCCCAGCGCGTCGGCGACAGGGTGCGCCACAGGACGCTGCTCAATTTCGGCCCCCACGATCCGATCCCGCGCGAGAAGTGGCAAGGAGGTCACCGACCTCGCCGCTGCGCTGCTCCACACCCGCCCGCCGCTGCTCGAAGCCGCGCCGGACGTGCCGGCCGAGCCGAGGACATCGTCGCCAGGCTCAGGACAGGGGGGCCGCAGCGAAGCGGTGCAGGAAGAGGCGCGCCAGCCCGACATCGCCACCGTCGCCCTCGATACCCTGGAGCACGAGACCCCGCGCACGGTCGGCTGCGAGCGTCTGTGCCTCAAGGCCCTCGGCGATCTTGGCTTCGCCGAAATCCTCCATGACCGGGGCATCAAGGGCCGCGAAGGGCGCATCGCGCGCTGACCGTCGCCAGGATGGTCCATCCCGCCAGCGAGCGTGAGACCAGCCGCTGGCTGCGTCGCGACAGTGCGAGCGCCGAGCTTCTTCAGTTGGACGGCGACCGCAAGGCGCTGCGGCGCAAGACGCTTGAGCGCATCGGCGACCTCCTCTGGCGCCACCGCGCCGCCATCCAGCGGGAGCTGTTCAACCGTGAGCGCGCGCTGCTCGACATCCCCACACCATCGCCTTCTACGATCTTACCAACCTTCACGACCACGGCCACACGCAGGGAGAGCTCCCCCGCTTCGGGCACTCCAGGCAGAAGCGCGACGCTTGTCCCCTGATCACGCTGACGCCGGCTTCCCGCGCAGGTGCGAGATCCGGCCGGGCACCGCGCGCGAGCCGGGCCGGCTGGAGGACGCGCTGGCCCGGCTCGAGGCGGTGTGCGGCGGCACGGCGCCGAAGCCCACGCTGGTCATGGACGCGGGCATCGCCAGCGCGGAGAACATCCTGTGGCTGGGCGAGCGGGGCTACGACTGGATCGCCCTCGGCCGGGGCGGCGAAGTCTTGCTGATCACCAGCGCGCATCACGAGGGGCGCGCCTGGCACCGCGCCGCCGGGAAGGGCGCGGCGCGGCTCTCTGTCGTCAGCGAGGGCAAGAAGAAGGCCGGGACCTCGATCCTGGGCCTGACGCGGAACCGCTTCGAGACGGCGCTGGAAAGGCTCCACAGCGGCCTCCCGGTCAAGAGCCACCTCAAGCGCTACGACAGGGTGCTGGAGAGCATAGGCCGCCTCAAGCGCGGACACCGGCGCCAATCCGTCTGCCGTGCGCTTCAAGCGCAGGCCGCAATACGACGAGGCCGATGAGGGCGCCGGCGCCTATGTGCTGCGCACCAGTCACGTCGACCGAGATATCGAGACGGTCCTGCGGACCGACTGGCGTATCACCGACATCGAGGCCCCCTTCCGCAGCCTGAAATCCGAGCTCGGCCTTCGCCCGATCTGCCACCAGCGCGACCGTCGCATCGCGGCCCACCTGCGGATCGCCGTGCTGGCCTGTCACGCCGTCCATCTGATCCGTACCCAGCCGCCGAGGGTGCCGAAATCTCCTCGGCAGCGGCCGTGGAACTCGCCATCCACCGCAGGAAAGCCCGTCTGACGGTAAGCGTTCCGCGAGGCCGTGGAGATCTCTCACCTGAGTGATCATCGACATCGGATCGAGGCCTCACAAGGGGGCTGGTAACACGATTTGACCTGCGCTATTGTCGAGCGCATGGGGGTTCTGAACGATGATTTCTCCGTAGGCGCGACGCTGGCCGAGGACGGTGCCGGGATTTGGTCGTCGCCCAAGTCGACTGCGACGGCCTCGGCGCAAGATTTCAAATCCCTGTATGAGCAGCAGCGGGCGCGGGCGGATGCGGCCGAAGCGCGTTGCGAAGAATTGCGCCAGGCGGAGGTATCCGCCCGTAGCGGTGCCGGTTATTGGAAGTGTCCCTTCAAGTCCTGTCGGCGCTGGCTGAGCGAGGCCGGGGAGGAGACGAAGGCGCTCAGCAAGGAGGTTGCCCGGCTGCACGATGCCCTGGCGGCATCGCCGGCGCGCAGGGGCGGCGGTCGGCCGGGGACGCCCGGAGGGCTCGCACGGCCCTGGAAGAGGCGTCGCAGCGCAAGGAAATCACCCGGCTGCGCAGGGCGGTGGGCCGGGGGAACAAGGCGATCGGCGACTTTCACAAGACGCTGGACAAGGAGAAGGGGCGGGCTGAGAGCATCAGGGAGACCGCCAAGATGCTATCGCGCGAGAACCTGAGCCTGCACAGGGAGAAGGATACTGGGCGAACCGGCGGCCAAGGTTCGGGCCATGACCGACGAGAACTACTGGCTGCGCCTCGCCCTGGAAGGATCCCGGTTCACAAACAAGAAGCTGACGGCCCGGATTGCCAAGCTCCGCGCGACCGGGGCGGCGCTGACAAAGCTGCCGTTCGCCGAGGCCGCTCACCTGCGCACCGTCCTGAGGCGGTCGCGGCGCCAGAAGGCGACGATAAAGTCGCTGTCCAGGGAGAATGCCCGGCTGCGCAAGGCCGCGAAATCGGCAAGGACCGGCAGGGAGAAGGCGGAAGCCCGGCTGCGCGAAGTCGTGAAGGCATCGCGGTGGCGGATCGAGACGCTGGAAGCCCAACTTGCGAAGCTGCGTGCGACCGGGGCGATACTGTCGAACCGGCTTTACGGGCGCAAGAGCGCGCAGCAGGACAAGCCGCGCTCGGAACGCACGCGCGGCCAGCAGCCCGGCGCGCCCGGCCACGGCCGCACCCAGCGGCCCGGGCTCGCGGAGCGCCACGAAGAGATCGACCCGCCGCCGGATGCATGCGTCTGCGAACAATGCGGACAACCCTATGCGCCCAACAGCGCCGGGGAATCCACCCTCGTCGAGATCGACGTCAAGGCCCACAAGCGCGTGATCAGCCGTCCGCGCTGGCGTCGAAGCTGCGAGTGCCCATCCTCGCCTGGGGAACAACCGCGCCCCCGGTGCCGCGGTTGTTCCCCAGGACGCCCTACGGCATCAGCGTCTGGGCGCGCTTCCTATTCGAACACTGCGCCTGCTTCCGGCCCGTGCGCCGCGTCGCCGCGTGGTTCTCCAGCCACGGGCTGGCGGTCTCGGCGGGACCGCTGGCCAACAGCCGCAAGCGCTTTGCGGCGCTGTTCGAGACGATCCTCGCCCACCAGAACGACGCGGTGCTGCGCCATGCCGACGAGACCTCCTGGCGCGTGCAGGAGCTTCGCCGCGAAGAGCGGTCGAGCCGCGCCTGGTTGTGGACGTCTGTCAGCGCCGAGGTGGTCTGCGTCCATATCGACGCATCGCGCAGCGCCGAGGCGGCGCTCAAGCTGTTCACCCAAGCCCGGTTCGACACCGTCATCGTCTGCGACCGCTACAGCGCGTACAAACTGCTCGCCCACCTTCTCGGGGATAAGGTGATCCTCTCATTCTGCTGGTCCCATACACGCAGAGACTTCATCGACTGCGCGTCAGGCCAGGTGCGGCTGACGCAATGGTGTCAGGGATGGATCGAGCGGATCGCGGAGATCTTCCTGCTGAACGACACGGGGCCGACGCATTACGACCCCGGGCTCGAACTTCAGACACCGGCGTTCGACGCGGCGCTGGCCGCCCTGCCGGATACCGCGCGCGAAGGCAAGGCACTGCGCTCCCTGGTGAACCATCGCGAGGGGCTGTGCGTCTTCGTCGACAATCCCTTGGTCCCCATGGACACCAACACCGCCGAGAGAATTTTGCGCGCTCCGGCGACAGGACGAGGGTTGAGCTTCGGTTCCGACAGCGAGGACGGAGCCAGGTTCACGGCGATCATGGACTCCGTCGTGGGCACGCTCTCAATGAACGGCATCGACGTCCTGCGTTGGTTGGAGGCATGGCTCAAGGCATGCGCCGAGAACGGCGGCCCGGCGCCGGACGACCTCTCGCCCTGACTAGCGTGGTCGATGAGCGAGGAGCGCCGGCGCGAACGCGCGGCACCGGGATGAGCGGCGCGATCGAATGCCGCTATTACGGGCGCGACTTCACCGCCGACGCGTTGGCGCTGCTGCGCGCCCTGATCGCCACCGAGCCCCAACCGAACCGCGCGGCGTTGTCGAGAGAGTTCTGCCGGCGCATCGGCTGGATCAAGCCCGACGGCGACCTCAAGGATATGATGGCCCGGGTCACCATGCGCGCCATGCACCGCGACGGCGTGATCGCTCTGCCGCCGCCGAGAGGGCGGCGCAACCCGCCTCGCCCGATCATCTTCGGACCCGACACCGAAGCGCCGCTGTTCCCGGCCCCGACCACCCTCGACGAGGTCCGCACGCTGGAGATGCGCCCCGTCATTCGCGAAACCGCTTATGCACATGGTTCCGGTTGCGAGAGTTTGCCAGCAGATGTTGAGGTTAGGGCGGGGGAGCGGGTAGAATGTTCCCAATACATTCCTGCCGACGGAGCCCCCACATGAAACAGGTCCCCGACAGCCTCCTCGCCGTCCAGCACATGGTCCCGGACGATGACGCCTGCGCCGCCTGGCTGATCGAAATGCGCTGGCCGGGCGGCTTCGTCTGTCCCAGGTGCGGCCATGAAAAGGGATGGGCGCTGCGCAGAAAAGCACACACCTTCGCGTGCACCGGCTGCCGCCGGCAGACCTCGGTGACGGCCGGGACGATCCTGCACGCCAGCAAACTGCCGCTCACCGTCTGGTTCTGGGCCGCCGACCTGATGGCGACCCACTCCAACGGCATCTCTGCCCTGCAGCTCCAGAAACAGCTCGCTATCGGCTCTTATCGCAGCGCTTGGCTGCTCGCCCACAAGCTGCGCGCCAGCATGGTCGAGCCCGAGCGTAACCCGTTGTCGGGCCTGGTGGACATCGACGAGGCCAGCCTTCCATTCCGGACCAAAGACGATCCTCCCACCGGAGGGCAAGGACGCAGCCACGACGGCAAGATGCTCATCGTCGGCGCCATCGAACTCGGGGACGGAAACATCCCGGGCCGCCTGCGGCTGGCCGACATCTCCTCCTACGCCGCCGCCGACCTCGGACACTTCGTCGAAACCGCCACCGATCCCGACGCCATCGCGAAAACCGACGGCTGGTCCGGCGACGCTGCGGTCCCCGCCGATCGCCACAATGTCCATGTCGTCGGGAAGACCGCCGCTCACCTCGTCCTGCCGTGGATCCACCAAGTCTTCTCCAACCTCAAAGGATGGGCGCGAGGCGTCGACCACGGGCTGCGCCGCAAGCATCTGCAAGCCTATCTTGATGAATTCGTCTTTCGCTTCAACCGCCGCAAAACCCGCCACGATGCTTTCCGCTCGCTCTTCCGTCTCGCCACCAATGCACAACCCCTTACCTACAGCATGTTGATAGAACCGGAACCATGTGCATAAGCGGTATTCGCGAAACCCGCGAGGGCAAGCTGTGGAACGAGGTCGTCGCCCGCTACCACTATCTCGGCTTCAAGACCCTGGTTGGCGCCCGGATGCGTTACGCCGTCCACGACCGAAACGGCTGGCCGCTGGCCATGCTCGGCGTCTCCACCGCCGCCTGGAAGCGCGCTCCGCGCGACAGGTTCATCGGATGGACGCCCGAGAAGCGCGAGAAAAACCTCCCTCTGGTGGTCGACAACCCGCGGTTCCTGATCCTGCCCTGGATCGAGATACCCAATCTCGGCTCGCACATCCTCGCCATCGTGCGACGCCGCCTGCCCGGGGACTGGACCGAGCGCTACGACACCACCCCCGTGCTGATCGAGACCTTCGTCGAGACCCCGCGCTACACCGGCGCCGTCTACCGGGCATCAGGCTGGATACGGGTCGGGACCACCCAGGGACGCGGACGCTACGACCGCGACAAGCGTTACGACAAACCCTGCAAGAACGTCTGGCTCCGGCCTCTCAGAAGGGATTGGCGGCGCGCCCTCAACCGTTAAATCTCGGCCCCACGGGTCGGGCATGCGCGCAACCGTGCCAACAAGAGGATCACTTTCTCCACGGCCTGGCGGAACGCTTACGTCTGACGAGCTGACAGAAGCCAACAAAATGTCGGACCATGTTGAAATCGGCCGAGAAAAATATCGTACCATATCAAAGCGATAAAGGACAGCAGAACAAAAAATGCCAACCTGGGAGAAGACTATGTAATATATTGACTTCTGGCACGTTGCTTCTAGTGGATTCTGGATCGTCCGATTGATACCGGACTCAAATCTTGATTCGTTTCTCGTCTAGCGGATGACTTGACGGCCTTGAGGCAGAAATTCCGCGACAGAAATCCAGAGGACTTCAATATATTGATATATAATGGGAAAATTCCCTACCATCGAGCCGACTGGAGGTCTTTATATTGGGGATTATATCGAATAGTCACATTTAGGGGTTGACGCAAGGCCCGGTCCCGCGCCCAACTTCCCTATGCGATTTCTCGGGTTCCCGCTCCGTCGGGCTCCCCGCTGAATACGACAGCCTGATATCCGGCTGGGGTCGCTTCCCAGGCTTGGCGGATAGGCGGGGACTGCCTCTTTCCGGGAGATGTTTGCAATGGCTCGGCACCATTCCGGCACCGGCGCTCGGGAGAGCGCCATTGTCGCTATCAAGCGAGACGGTCACTGAGGTTTTACAGTTGCTGCATTCGAGGCACGCCGCCACACAGTGAGGGGCCGCATGAACGCCTGGCGCACAGTTTCACGGCTTGCGCCGGGCATGTCGTGGTCCTTTTCGTGTTCGGCCTTTCGGGGCTGGTGCGCGGTGGGCGGCAAGGCGATCTCGCGGGATAGGACGCTTCTTGCTATCGATCATGCATCAGCTCCGAAGTTGGTTCAGTACTGATGCGGTCAGCGTAGCCCGTCAAGATGGCACTATCCGTCAATGATGAGGCGAGCTTGCAGGATCCTGTCGTCGCGCGAGCAATCCGCAATCATCAGACCCTGATCGTCCAGCGACCGGATGTAAAAGCCTGTTTCTCCTGTGTTCGCAAAGCCGCATTTTCGATCAGCAGGGCGCTGTCCTGCGCGCTCAAGGTCACGACGTTTCCCTGCTATTCAACGGGGCCGGCGAAAGGCCCGGCCTCGGCTGCGAATGTCTTGCGCAGACGAGGCAGCATGAACCAAGCGGCTTTCTGGCCGCCGCATGGAGGATATGCCCTTGATGTTCGTCGTAAAGAGGTCGGTGCCGACGGCCCACACGCGATATGTGAGGTTCGAGCTTTCCATGACCGTTACCGTCTTGACCGAGAACATGCGCTTGTTCGGGCACTCCCGACAGCGGGGCGTCATGGACTTGTGCTTGATCTTCGACTGAACGTTGACGCTGCCACAATGTGGGCAGTCGGGGCCATCGGGCCACCGTAGAGCGGCGAGCCACGCCTTTGCGGGATCTTCGTCCGGGAACATGGCGGCGACCTGTAGCAGTGTCAAACCCTTGCGGTGTACCTTGCCCGGTGCCTTGCGGGTGATCGTTCAATTCCTTGAAATGGAACTGTAATATAGACTCAGATGTCCGCTTTATCAACCCCGGATGTGACTATTCGATATAATCCCCTTTATATTGTACTCCTGATCATTTGGCTCCGATAAATAATCGCGCTTTCCATTGCACATGGACGACACAAGTCCCTTGATCATGCCAGTGTGCTCAGGGCGATTTCCAGCGCGACAGACCCGCATTGCCGGCGGCAGGCGTATCGGTTCAGCACTGCGCCGATGCCGAAGCGCGCCTCCCGAAGCGGGACAGGGTCTCCTGCGGGATATCACGCACCCGGTTGCCACAGAGACTTCATTTCGATAACCGTGACGCTACCCCGGTCGTCCTGACTATGGTACGAGCCGGTTGTGTCAACGCAATCCAAGGAATCCACATGTCTGATGGATGGGCCGCAGGGGCCTACCGCCTCCTTAAACAGCATGGCGTGAAGACCGTCGGCTATGTGCCTGACGCCGGATTGACCGACCTGATCAACGCCTGCGGCGACGACAACGATATCCGCGCCGTTGTCATGACAACCGAGGAAGAAGGTATCGGACTTGCTGCCGGGGCCTGGCTGGGTGGCGACAAGGCGGCCGTGCTGATGCAGAGCAGTGGCGTCGGCAATACCGTCAATGCGATCGCCTCGATCATCGCATCTTGCCAGTTTCCGTTGTTCATGATCGTCACGATGCGGGGCCAGTATGGCGAGGCCAATCCGTGGCAGATTCCGATGGGGCAAGCGGTCGCACCGATCCTGAAGAGCCTCGGGGTTCGGGTTTTCGAGGTCGAGACGGAGGATGCGGCGGCGGAAGCGATTGAAGCGGGTTTGAAGATGGCGTTCATCTCGAACGCGGCTGTCGCCGTGCTGATCGGCCAGCGCCTGATCGGCGCAAAATCATTCATTGCCGATGTCACGGAGGAGGTCA
Organism: Thalassobaculaceae bacterium; assembly: GCA_963422445.2. Lineage (GTDB taxonomy): Bacteria > Pseudomonadota > Alphaproteobacteria > Thalassobaculales > Thalassobaculaceae. Next base: position 2,748,290 of record OY729512.2, on the reverse strand, counting down.
GCCATGTCTGAGCCGGTACTTCAGCGTCCCGATGTTATGGCGCGGCTGATGGATGTCCGAAACGACGCGCTTATCATTGTCGGCCTCGGATCACCGGTCTGGGATGTTGCTTCCAGCGACCATCGTCCCGAGAATTTCTATCTCTGGGGTGGCATGGGTTGCGCCACGATGATGGGCCTGGGTTGCGCGCTTGCCCAACCGAAGCGACAGATTTGGGTCATTACCGGTGATGGCGAAGCCCTCATGGGCGCCGGGTCGTTCGCCACCATTGCCGCGCAGAAGCCGGGCAATCTCGCGGTGATCGTGATGGACAACGAACGTTATGGCGAGACCGGCATGCAACGCACCCATACGTCCTATGGCGCCGACCTCGCGGCAATGGCCGCTGGTGCAGGTATTCCGACGACCATGACTGTCACGGAAATTGCCGGGCTTGACGGTCTCGCGAACAGTCTCAAGACCGGGATTCTGCCGCTGATAGCGGTAATCAAGGTCGCAGCGGGTAAACCCAACCTCGTCTTGCCACCCCGTGACGGCTGTTATCTCAAGACCCGTTTCCGGCAAGCGGTTCTCGGCGCGACGGAAGCGATGCATGCAAGTTGACGGACGGAGCGGAGCGCAACAATCGCCGCCAGCCGCGGATCTGGCAAACCGCGCCGATACTGCGAGTGTGACCATCACCTGTTTCTCTGGCAAAGGCAGGTATCAACGTTGGTCACCAATCCGCTCCTGCTCGGCATATCCGTGTCGTCCCTGCGTAAGCTGGATGCATTCTCGTTGGTAGACTGTTCTGGATCCTCAATTTGCCTTGGATATGGCCCTTTTGTCTCTGAGAGCCTGACCTAAAACTGGTTGGTCTCGCATGGTGTTCTTCATGGGTGAACAACCAACCAGTTTTAGGTCAGGCTCTGATATCGCTATCCCGATCAAGAGGTTGCCGATGTCAATCATTCAGGCTCCGATCGACCGTCGCGACCACGCTCTGGCGCAGTTTGCCACCCTTGGCGATCGGCGCGTCGGGGTGCTGGTCGAGAACAGTCGCAAATACGGCGAAGCCAACTGTCATAGCGATGAAGAACGGCATCCCGGGCAGATCCGGTATTCTGTACGGAAAATACGCTTGCGAGGCTCTGGATATTTTCCAGGATCGAGTCGGCAATGGCGGCCCAGACGAACGGCGCGGCGGTTCGATTGTTATCGCGTGTGAATGCGTCGAGCAGTACGCTCTACGGGATAACGATAGAGCTGGAGCAATGCGAAAATCGGCATTTCAGTCCTGTCAGGATGCTCTTTGGCCGCCGAGGTCCCGGCACCTGCGGATCAGTTCTCGCGCGGCTCCTGCATCCAGGCAGGAATGTCGCGTGCACCGTGCAGGACATACCAGACATCGATTTCCACCTCCTTTTCGACGTAGAAGACCAGATACGGAAACTTTCCAGTCAACCTGAAGCTCAGGCCGGGAATATCCAGTTCATGAGCATAGCGAAGCGAGCCACTCCCCGGCTGTTTACTTATATGGTGAAAGGCATCCTCCAGCGTGCCGATTAAGGCCAGCGAAACCGCAACCCGGCCTCGACCACATAATGCTCCACCTCCTCATCGACATTGACAGCGCCTGCTCTCGAAGGACAACCGGGTTGCCGCTCACGATCAGTCCGCATCACGAACCCGGCATCGGAGCCGGTCGAAGTACGCATCGGCCGTAACCACTCTCGGCGACGCCCCGCCTTCGAGAACCAAGCCACGTAAACGGTGATATTCCTAGTCTTTGCGGATCAGTTCGCAGACATAATCGCTTGAAGTATTGTAACCGCCCGCACTGACCCGATCGTCTACGAAAGACTTGAAACTTTCGGGAAGCAATATGTTCATCGTATTGATGAACAGATACTAATGGATATATCTGTAACGATCAATCCACTAGCCCCTCACCCGCCGATCCGGTCATGGCCATCATTCCCGCACCATCCGCCGGCAAACCCACCCAGACATCGGTTGCTACGGAAGGGCGACAGCCCTCTTGTGGTTGGCATATGACCGCCGGGCAAGCCTCTCGCACACGGTAAGCACCGTTTTTCCCGTCGTCTGCTGTGTTCGGCCGAAGCGTCGCCGGCGCGGAGTCCACAACAATATGCTTCTGCCATAACGTATCGGGTAACGCCGACGAGGTTTGTGGTATTGTGCAGAAATCTACAGGATTGAGACCAACGGCATGACAGGAGTCGTCGAACACGACGGGCACCAGCAAGTGGAATCGATCTCAATGTCCGGAGCATGGCAGGGGATTGGGTGATGGTCGTATCCTTGCAAAGGTCGATATGTCGCATCGGTGCCGCGGTACCGTCTCTGTTTTTCATCCTGCTGTGTACGGGTCTTGCATCCTCGAACGCGAACGCCAATCCCGATGCCTGGCGCCACGAATGGCCAAATACGGATTTCAGCCGCCACTCGGTGGACTTTGGCGAAATCCTGTCGGGTGGACCGCCAAAGGACGGCATCCCCCCTCTGGACGACCCGGTATTCGTTCCGCTGACCCAGGATACCGGCTTGTCCGCGACCGAACCGGTCATCGGCCTGCAAATCAACGGCGTTGCGCGCGCATACCCCTTGCGCGTGTTGACGTGGCACGAGATTGTCAATGATATCGTCGGCGGGGTTCCGGTCGCCATCACGTACTGCCCTCTTTGCAATGCCGCCATTGTTTTCCGCCGGGAAGTGGACGGACGTCTTCTCGACTTTGGAACGACGGGAAAACTGCGTCATTCCGACCTGATCATGTATGACCGCCAGACGGAAAGCTGGTGGCAGCAATTTATCGGCGAGGCCATCGTCGGAGCAATGACCGGAAAACGTCTCGACATCCTGCCGGCACGGCTCGAATCCTATGCAAACTTCGCTGCCCGCCGCCCCGGCGCCTCCGTGCTGGTTCCAAACAATCCGGATTTCCGCCCTTACGGCGCCAATCCGTATGTCGGCTATGACAGTTCCGGATTTCCGTTTCTGTATCGTGGCGAAGTTCCGAAGGGCGTGACCCCCCTCCAGCGCGTGGTGGTTATCGGCAACATGGCCTGGACCCTCGATCTGCTGCGCCAACGCCAACGGATCGAGACTGGCGACATCGTCATCACCTGGGCGCCGGGGCAGAATTCTGCCCTTGATAGCCAGCGCATCGAACAGGGCCGCGATGTCGGCAATGTTGTGGTTCAGAGGCAGGCCGGCGGATTATTGGTCGACATTCCATATGATGTGACTTTCGCGTTCGTGTTTCATGCCTTCAAACCGGACGGAACGATTCTCGTCGACTAGAGGTCGGGAAATGCCTCGAAAGACAAACGAGTCTGGCGGCATCCGGTTCCGGCCGAAATTCGGGTTCAAATGCTGTAATACGCTTGGACCGCGCCCGTCGGGTGACTGAAGCGATCTGCAGACATTTTCAAGCACCGTGATAGCGGCGGCACGGCGGCCTGCCCCGGTCACCGCCGGATCCGGCGACGTCAGACACTGGCAGAGATCGGACCATCGTCCGGGACCAGTACTGCCTTGCCGATCACGTCGCGGTCGAGGAGGGCCTGAAGCGCTTCGGCCGCGCGAGAAAACGGCCAGCTACGGCCGATATAAGGGCGCAGGCCGTGCTCCGCAATCCAGGCCGTCAGATAGTGCCAGGTTTCCTCCGGCACTTTCGGGTCGTGCCGCCCCGCCTCGCCATCGGAACACGGACGATGGAGCGGTTTATGGACAACGGCCCCCAAAGTCCGTTCTGCAAGCAATACGCGCAGAGAAAAAATGACTGATGGGCAGGGCGCGTCGTGTCATGGATGATCGCCCAGGTGTAGGCCAGCGACCACAGGTTGAGACACAGATTGGTGTCGTAGGCAACCTTACGGCCCGCTTCCCGCGCCACGGCGATGGCGTGATAGACGGCATCGCAGGCGCTCGCGCTGATGGCCTGGCTGATCGCGGATGTTATTAAAAATCCGGAGCGCCGGATCAGATCGCCCGGAACCGTCGCAGACGTCATCCGGCTCGCCGCCGACCCCTTGCGGTAATTAGGTAAAAAATCCGGTCCTTCGCCCGCCGGTTCAATGAAATAAACACCGATCAGCGCCGCCTGATCGCCGGCGACGCCGGAGATATCGATCCCCTCAGCCGTCCAGAGATCACGACAAAACGCCCCGAACCGGTCCGGGCCCAACGCCGAATATAGCCGACGCGGGCAACCTGCCGCGCCGCCGCGATGGCGCAGTTGGATGTATCGCCATCAAATCCGCCGGGATAGACCGATCCGCCATGGCCGTCGTCCCGGCGCGTCAACTCCATCATCGCCTCTCCCATGCAGAGGATGTCGAGATGTCCGTCCGTCACTTCAGCCCCGATCGTTCGTCTGACAACCTGGCATCGGAGCCGTGATTTACACCCGGCCCTCCGCAACTCTGCTCCCCGCTGGCACATCAGGCTTGCTACACTGCCCACCAATCTGCAATGAACAACTGCAATTGCAAGTCTGGAAGGGAACATCGACAATGGGCGACGGTCAACTTACAGGGGTCGATCTTGAGAAACTGGCCGAATGGGACACACCGACCATATGTAACGGTCTGGAACATTTGAGTGCTGAATACCGCGTCAAGAGCTTCACGATTGAGCACATGCAATGCTTCGATCCGGGCCTGCCGCCGATTGTCGGCTATGCGCGCACCGCCATGATCCGGTCCATGACGCCGCCGCAAGGCTCACAAGCCGACATTCGCGAGATGCGGGCACGCTATTACGAAACCGTCGCGGCAGATCCCGGTCCGTCAATCAGCGTGATCCAGGATATCGATCCGACTCCGGGATTCGGCGCATTCTGGGGCGAGGTCAATACCGCGATCCACCAGGGGCTCGGTTGTCTGGGTGTCGTCACGAACGGCTCGTTTCGCGACATTGACGCATGCGCCCCCGGATTCCAGCTGCTCGGCGGCAAGATCGCGCCGAGCCATGCCTGGGTGTATCTGGTTGCAATCGAGTGTGAAGTGAATGTCTTCGGTATGGCCGTAAAGCCAAATGACATCATCCACGCCGATCGCCATGGCGCGGTCGTAGTGCCGCGCGATTGCGTCAAGGATTTGCCGGACGCGATCGATCTCCTGACCCGACGCGAAGCCGTCATTCTCGATGTCGCACGCGCCCCGGGCTTCAATGTCGAAATTCTGAAGCAAGCCATGGCCGATTCGGCCGAGATTCATTGAGGACGCAAACATGCCGCCCGAGACCAACAAGAAACGCGTTCTGGTCATCCAGCCGCTGCACGCCAAGGGCATCGCGATTCTGGAAGCTCGGGACGATGTTGAAATCGTCCATTGTGACTCGATTGACGAGAACGAGATCGCCGAAGCGGCGAGAGACGTTCACGCGTTTACCGTCCGGACGGCGCGAATAACCCGACGGATCATCGACATGGCCCCCGACCTGATGGCCGTCTCCCGCCACGGGGTCGGCTACGACGCAGTCGATCTCGAGACCCTGAACGAACGCGGGATTCCACTCTGTATCGCGGTCCACTCCAACATGGTATCCGTCGCCGAACAGGCCATGGCGATGCTGCTCGCACTGGCCAAGGACGTGTTCCGGTATGACCGCGTCGCCCGGCAGGACAACTGGCGCGACCGTTACCCCGTCCGCGGTTTCGACCTTGAAAGCAAGAAACTCCTGATCGTCGGGTTTGGACGTATCGGCAGTCGAGTCGCGAAACGGGCGAACGGCTTTGACATGGAGGTCTTCGCCTATGATCCCTATGTCGACGACGCCATGATAAGAGCCGGGGGAGCCGAGCCCATCTCCGACTACAATGCCGTGCTCGGCGACATGGATGCGGTGGCGGTCCATTGCATGAAGACGGCGGAGACGACCAACATGTTCGCCACGCCGCAGTTCAGGGCCATGAAACCGACCGCTTGCATCGTCAATTGCGCCCGTGGCGGCATTATCGACGAGGCCGCGCTCCACAACGCCCTGACCAGTGGCGAGATCCGGTCGGCGGGCATTGACGTCCTGGTCGACGAACCGTCATCGGCCGATCACCCGCTGTTCACCCTCGACAACGTGATTCTGAGTCCGCATATCGCCGGCGTCACGATCGAGTCCACGGAGCGGATGGCCATACAGACCGTCGATAACGTCCTGCGCGTGTTCGACGGTCGCCCCGACACCGAATGCATCGTCAATACGCAAGTCCTGAAGTCCTGACCCGTCACGCTATCTCCGGAGACCATCCATGCCTAACAGTCTGCGCGAAACCTGGAATGCCGGCAAACCAGCCCTGAACGGCTGGCTCGGCATCCCGAGTTCATTTTCTGCCGAGCTGATGTCGCAACAGAATTTCGACTCGATTACGATCGACCTACAACACGGTCTGATCGATTATACCACCGCTGTCCCGATGATGCAGGCCATGGCAGCGAGCGGCAAGACGACCCTGTGCCGGGTTCCCTGGCTGGAGGCCGGCATCATCATGAAACTGCTCGACGCCGGCGCCTTGGGAATCATCTGCCCGATGGTCAACACCCGCGCCGATGCCGAGGCATTCGTCGGGGCAACCTTGTATGCGCCAGACGGATATCGCAGTTCCGGGCCAGTTCGCGCCGGAACGATCTATCCCGATTATCACAATGAAGCCAATCGCCAGATCGTCTCCATGGCCATGATCGAAACTGAAGAAGCCGTGGGCAATGCCGAAGAGATCTGCAGCACGCCCCACCTTACCGGCATCTATGTCGGGCCAAGCGACCTGTCGATCACGATGGGCGAGGCCCCGGGCCTCGACCGCAAACCCGGCAAGGTCTATGACGCCATCCAGCATGTTCTGGCAACTGCGAAAAAAGCCGGCATCAAGGCCGGGTTGCATTGCATGGATCCCGCCTACATCAGACAGATGTACGACTGCGGTTTCGACTTCGCATCCCTGTCAAATGACGTTCGACTGCTGACACAACAGGTATCGGCGTCGGTCGCTGCCGTCCGGGCCTGATCAAAGAGCCTGCCTTGATGCCCGCACTGCGCCGTAGCAACGGCTTGGTCCATATCGACGCCGGGCCGTTGAAATCGTTGATAAGCCGGATCTTTGCCTGTGCCGGGTGTTCTTCAGCTGAAGGCGACCGCATCGGCGAACGCCTGGTCGGCGCGAATCTGCGCGGCCATGACAGCCATGGCGTGATCCGGGTACCCCGCTACACCCAACAATTGCGTGATGGCACCCTAGTCGCCGATGTCACCGTCGATGTGATCCAGGAAACCGGTACCCTGGCGGTCATCGACGGCAAGTACGGCTTTGGCCAGACCACCGGCGAACAGACCGTCGATATCGGCATCGCCAAGGCCCGCGCCAATGGCATCGCCTTCACCGCACTGCGTGACTCCGGCCATCTCGGACGTATCGGCGATTGGGCTGAACGGGCGGCGGCCGCCGATCTTGTCTCCATCCATATGGTGAATGTCCGAGGAAGTCTGCTGGTCGCGCCCTATGGCGGCATTGATCGCCGCATGAGCACATCACCGTTCTGCGCCGGTATCCCGCTTGATGACGGTGATGCTCCGATCATTCTTGACATGGCCACCTCCGTCGTCGCCGAAGGCAAGGCTTTGGTGGCGCTGAAGGGTGGCGCACCGCTCCCGGATGATGCGATCATTTCCGAGACCGGTCAGATCACTGGTGATCCGATCCCGCTTTATGGCGAGACCCCACCGGGTGAGTATCCGAACGCAAGCAACGGGGCCGGAGCCCTGCGCGCATTCGGCGAACACAAGGGGTCCGGGCTCAATTTCCTGATGGAAATGATGGCGGGCGCGCTCACGGGATCAGGATGCGCAGGGGCGCTTGGCGAACCAAGACGGCGCTTCTGCAACGGTATGTTCTCGATCTACATGATCCCGCAGGCCTTCGGCCATTCTGATGACTCCTTCGTTTCCGAAGTTCGCTCCTATGTGGCCTTCCTCAAGAGCGCGCGGCCAAGCAGTCCCGGTGGAACCGTCCAGATCCCGGGTGAAAAAGAACGAAAAACCATGGCCGAACGATTGGTCAGCGGCGTGCCGCTGACCAGTGAAAGCTGGAACGATATCGTCGCCACGGCCAGGAATGCAGGTGTGACACCGCAGGAGATCGACATGACCGACGAACATCCATGACTTGCACTCAAGGCAGTTCCAATGATACTACCTTGAGTGCAGCCGGAGGCTGCGACGCGCAAGCCTACAACATTTCCAGCATTTGCTTCCGGTCAGGCGGCGGGAAGGCCTGATCAAGGTCCTCAAGATCGCGCGCGTCCAGTACCAGGTCATGGGCAACACGGTTCTGTTCGACATGCTCGATTGTGCTGGTCTTGGGTATTGCGATCACGCCATCACGTCGCAAGACCCAGGCGAGAGCGACCTGTAATGGCTGAACACCATGGCGCACGGCGACGGTCCGTAACGCGTCGATGTTGGCGATGCGCCCCTGCTCAAGTGGCGAATAGGCCATGATTGGCATGTCCTGTCGAACACACCATGACGTCAGATCCCACTCCACGCCGCGACGCGAGAGATTGTAGATGACCTGGTTGGTCTGGCACCGGTCGCCACCGGGAACCGCATGGAGATCCTGCATGTCGGTCAGATCAAAATTGCTGACAACCCAGTGGCGGATCTTCCCCTGCTGTTGCAACTGTTCGAAAGCCGCAACGGTATCGGCCAACTGGTGCGGGCCGGGCCAATGCAGGAGATAAAGGTCGATGACATTGGCCGAAAGGCGCCGTAGGCTGTCCTCGCAAGCCTTGATGGTTCCACGCCGGCTGGCGTTGTACGGCAAAACCTTCGAGACGATGAAAACTTCGTCACGCCGTCCGGCGATGGCCTGCGCAACTACGCGCTCAGCACCGCCGCGGCCATACATTTCGGCGGTATCAATCAAGGTCATGCCGAGATCGAGGCCACGCGACAGGGCTGCGACCTCTTTCGCCGCATCGCGGCCGCGCTCACCCATGTGCCAGGTTCCGAGCCCGAGCGCCGGGACCGTTTCGCCAGCTGGCAGGGCTACTGTCTTCATCGGCTCACTCCTTTGTGATCTTGTCGACAACCGCCTGTGCGAAAGCGCCGGTAACAAACCGTCGCCCATATCCGGGGTGCGCGACGCCGGATCCACCAGCGTGTTGTCAAGCGCCAGTTCCATCGCCCGCGCGGCCTCGTGCAGGGCATTGCTGTCGGATCGTTCGCCAATCCAATCGAGCAACATGGCGGTTGAAGCAATCGACGTGGTCGGATTGGCGATCCCCTGCCCGACGATGATATCCGGAACTGACTCATGCGCCGCTTGGTCGACGGCCGAATTGCCGCCGGCATTGAGCGAAGCGCCGAGACCAGGACCGCCAGCGAGTTCGTTGGCGAGATTGGAAAGAATATCGCCGAACATGTTCGACGTTACCACGACATCGAACCGTTCCGGCCATGCACAAGCAGCGACGCAATTGCATCGATATGGATTTCCTCGATTTCAAGGCCCTGATACTCCGCTGCCACGGTCTGGCAATAATCGCAAAACAGTCTATCGGAGGAGCTTCTTGCAAAATTGCCGGCCCGACCGGTTTTTTGCCTTCTCGAGGCTGATTTTGTTGTCGATGGCCTGGGTCTCGGGCCATCTCGTGGTATGTTGTGTTTCCACAACAACAAGATACCGAGGAGGTGACCCCGATGACCCTTGGCTCGACCCTATCCGATCTCTGGCACCGATTTCAAGGGGACCTTTTCCCTGCGTTGGCCGAGGCGGTCGGTCCTCTCCTCGAGACGCACAAGCGCTTCGTGACAGCTCTCGATCTCGTCAAGGTGGAGGGCTTCGTCGATGAGGTGTGGACCGGTCCGGGTCGGCCCCGGGAGGATCGCCGGGCGCTGGCCCGTGGCTTCATCGTCAAGGCGGTGTGGGATCTGCCGACGACCCGCCACCTGATCGACAGGCTCAAGGTGGACCCGACGTTGCGCCGACTGTGCGGCTGGTCGCGTGTCGCGGAGATCTCGCGTGAAGCGACGTTTTCGCGGACGTTTGCCGAATGGTCGCAGTCCCGTCTTCCGGAGAGGATGCACGCGGCTCTGGTTGCAGAGACACTGGGCGACGCGCTCATCGGCCACGTGTCGAGGGACCCGACGGCCATCGAGGCCCGGGAGACGCCGGCCCCGAAGCCGAAGGCCAGGACGCCGAACCGCAAGCGCGGCCGGCCCCGCAAGGGCGAGGAGAGGACGAAGGAGCCTGGGCGTCTCGAACGGCAAGCGAACGGGATGGATCTCGATGAGAGGCTCGACGCGCTGCCGAAGGTCTGCGATCACGGGGCAAAGAAGACTGCCAAGGGGGGCCTGGAGGCCTGCGCGGTGACAAGCTGCCTATCGACACAGCAGACTGCGGGGTGCCGCTGAGTACCGTCCTCACCTCGGCATCCGTCCATGACAGCCCGGTCGCGATCCCGCTGGCGATGATGACCGCCGGGCGTGTGACCAATCTCTACGATCTCATGGACGCGGCCTATGATGCCAGAGAGATCTACCAGATGAGCGAACGGCTTGGCCATGTGCCGATCATCGATGTCAATCCGCGCCGGGACAAGGACCTCAAGGAGGAGCGAGACCGGGAGGCCCGGGCCCGGCGTGCAATAGGCCATGTCGATCCCGAGACCGTGCGGTTCCGGATCCGGTCCGGTGTCGAGAGGACCAACGCCCGCCTCAAGGATGAGTTTGGCGGGCGCCATGTCCGCGTCCGCGGACATTCCAAGGTCGCCTGCCATCTCATGTTCGGTATCCTGGCCCTGGCGGCTGACCAGTTGATACGTCTCGCCGTCCCATAGCGCGGCTCCGACAACGCATACCGACCCTTCGCGGCCCTCTCGAAGAGAGTGGCCCGGAGGGGCGTGTCCCGATGTCCGCAAAGGTCCCTATTTGTTCTCATCGTCTCTGATGAGACACCGCGAATCCATGGATTCCGACCTTCAGGTGCAGAGGTGACCGGGATCAACCGACCGATCCGGGCTCACCGGACCCTGGGGGCAGGAATTTTGCAAGAGGTTCGGAGAGTTTGAGCACGTTCGATCTGGTCACAATGGCGAGTTTGCGGCGCGGACGCTCTGCAGCAATCCGGGCCGTTGCACGGCCGATTCGCATCACACCCTCGCGCGTGATCTTCACGCACAGCCATCGCCAGGTCCGGCGTCGGCATGAACTCGCCGGATCCTGCAAACATCGTCCGGTCGGCGTAAAAGCCCTCGGTGTTCTCGCGAACCAGGAGCAGATCGATCCCGGGCTCCGAGGCAGTGGTTCCGGCACGTGCGCAGGCGTGACGAATATTGGCATAAAGATCGAATATCCGGCGGAACGCAGCCAACGGATTGATCGCCTCCGACGACGGATAGGCTGCAGTATCGACGGGACCGAGAATCACGCCATCGGCCGCTTCGGCCGCCTGCACGACCCCGGCAGTCAGCATGCTCCCGCACCTGTTCAGGGCTGCAAAGCTGATATCCTGTTCAATGACCTGGATGTCGAGCCCGAAGCGGACGTCGATGACCGTGAGGACGGTACGCGTGGCCACCGCAATTTCCGGCCCGATTCCGTCACCGGCGAGAAGTGGCAATCGCATCGTACTGCTCCGTCGAACGCATCCGCATGGCGATTGACACATGGCCTGGGCGTCGGCGGTGACACTGCTCTTCGATCAGCCTGCCTTGCTCCACCGCCCGCGGTGATCCTGGCGCCAGTAGGATAGTGAATGACCAGCCTGCCGATAGTCACGCCAACGTTGCCGAGCCGCCGTGACCACTGCGTCGTCACGGCCGTCAAAGAGATCGAAGACCCGGTCATAATCCGCGATATGAGCCGAGGTCGCATAATCGGCAAGAAAAAGAAACCGCGCGTCATTCGGATTCTCGTCAACGACCGTAAGCCAGATCGGCTGGTCGGCCCTTGCGTCGTCCGGGTCCATGCCATGCGGCAACCAAGACGCCGGATCATAGGTCCAGAGATGGGCATCCAACGCCTTGAGACGCTCGACGCTCGACATCATGACGACGGCCCGCTCCGCATTCTCCAGCGTTCTTTCCAACAGTTTCGGCAACACCCATTCGAGCGGCCGCACCAGCGAGTGATAGAAGCTGATCTCGGTCACTTATCGCAGCCAGTGAGAGGCCAACCGGCCCAGGATCCTGTCACACCGCCAGTCAACAGATCAGCCTTCGTCATGTACCCACCCTCCCGGCGCCACACCCGAAGCCGGACAGCGATCGGGTCATCGGTCCGGTCAATCTTCGTAATGAGTTAGCACGAGTTGGTTCAACACCCTCACACCCCAGCCGGAACCACCCTTCGGTACTGTCGGCGCGTCCTTCGACGACCACGCCATTCCCGCGATATCCATGTGTATCCAGGCGCATTCGTCAACAAACCGCTCCAGAAAGCAGGCGGCGGTAATGCTGCCGGCGTAGCGCGGCCCGGCATTTTTCATGTCGGCCACATCGGAATCCATGAGCTCGTTGTATTCGGCCCCCAGCGGCAGACGCCAGACATTCTCGCCGGAGGCCTTGCCGGCGTCCGCAAGCCGATTCGACAACTCGTTATCGTTGGCGAAATATCCGCAATTGACCTCGCCGAGCGAGACCAGCATCGCACCGGTCAAGGTCGCGAGATCAATCATGAATCTGGGTTTGAATTCCCGTTTCGTATACCAGAGCGCATCGGCAAGCACGAGACGGCCTTCGGCATCGGTGTTGATGATCTCGATGGTCTGACCGCTCATTGACGTCACGATATCGCCCGGACGCTGAGCGTTACCGTCCGGCATGTTCTCGACCAGCCCGACCACACCGACCGCATTCACCTTGGCCTTGCGGCCGGCAAGCGCCTTCATCAGGCCGGCAACGGCCGCCGATCCGGCCATATCCCATTTCATCGCTTCCATGCCGACGGCCGGCTTGATCGAAATCCCGCCAGTATCGAAACAGACACCCTTGCCAACGAAAGCGACCGGCGGGTCTCCCTGCTTGCCGCCATTCCACTGCATGACGACAAGTCTGCTTTCCCGGCGCGAGCCCTGCCCGACTCCGAGCAGTGCCCCCATGCCGAGCTTCGTCATCGCGGCTTCGTCCAGAACCTGAACCGACAGCCCGTCGGCTTCAAGGCACTTCAATCGGTCAGCATAGCTTTCAGGGAACAGGACATTGGGGGGCTCGGAGGTCAGGTCTCGGGCGAGATACACACCGTCGCTGACCGCCTTCAGGTCGGCGAACAAACCGCGGGCCTTGCCCTGATTCGATGTCGCGATTGTCACCTGACCAAGCGTTGGCTTGTCCTCGTCCTTGAGTTTGGTGCGGTACCGGTCGAAACGGTATGCGCGCAGGCTAACACCATATGCCATGCGGGCCGCACGTCCGGCCTCATCGAGACCGTCGCCATCCAGTCCGTCGAACAGAAGTGTGGCCTCGGTCTCGCCGGACCCGGCAAGCGCGCTGGTAATCGTGCCGCCAACGCGCTCGCAGAAGAGTGCATCGGCATTGCCGCCGGCCCCCAGTCCGTAAAGCACGACGCGACCCGCCGGCACGAACACCGTCAGCATCTGATGCGCCTTTCCGGTAAACCGGCTGGCATTCATGGCGGACTCGAGAAGTCCGCCAGCCGCCACATTCGCCTCAGCGGTTACCGGCGACATGGCCCGGTCTTCCCGAACACCCAGAACGACAGCCCCCTTTTTCGGCATGACCGCTTTGCCGAATGTGATCTTCATGACTGGCCTCCCTGATCGTAATATAAAGACGAAGCTTCAAACGGGCCTATATATCCCGAAAACCGGCACCAGGGAACTGCATCCGGGCGGGAACCACGGCGATCCCATGCTGAATTTGAGCACCAGTCGAGCGACACTTTGACAACATACAGCGGAGCTTCTTGCAAAATTGCCGGCCCGACCGGTTTTTTGCCTTCTCGAGGCTGGTTTTGTTGTCGAGGGCCTGGGTTTCGGGGCACCCCGTGGTCTGTTGTGTTTCCACAACAACAAGATACCGAGGAGGTGACCCCGATGACCCTTGGCTCGACCCTATCCGATCTCTGGCGCCGATTTCAAGGGGACCTTTTCCCTGCGTTGGCCGAGGCGGTCGGTCCTCTCCTGGAGACGCACAAGCGCTTCGTGACAGCTCTCGATCTCGTCAAGGTGGAGGGCTTCGTCGATGAGGTGTGGACCGGTCCGGGTCGGCCCCGGGAGGGTCGCCGGGCACTGGCCCGTGGCGTCATCGCCAAGGCGGTATGGGGTCTGCCGACGACCCGCCACCTGATCGACAGGCTCAAGGTAGACCCGACGTTGCGCCGACTGTGCGGCTGGTCGCGTGTCGCGAAGATCCCGAGTGAAGCGACGTTTTCGCGGGCGTTTGCCGAATGGTCGCAGTCCCGTCTTCCGGAGAGGATGCACGCGGCTCTGGTTGCAGAGACACTGGGCGACGCGCTCATCGGCCACGTGTCGAGGGACTCGACGGCCATCGAGGCCCGGGAGACGCCGGCCCCGAAGCCGAAGGCCCCGAAGCCGAACCGCAAGCGCGGCCGGCCCCGCAAGGGCGCGGAGAGGACGAAGGAGCCTGGGCGTCTCGAACGGCAAGCGAACGGGATGGATCTCGATGAGAGGCTCGACGCGCTGCCGAAGGTCTGCGATCACGGGGCAAAGAAGAATGCCAAGGGGGTCATGGAGGCCTGGCGCGGTGACAAGCTGCCTATCGACACAGCAGACTGCGGGGTGCCGCTGAGGACCGTTCTCACCTCGGCATCCGTCCATGACAGCCAGGTCGCGATCCCGCTGGCGATGATGACCGCCGCGCGTGTGACCAATCTCTACGATCTCATGGACGCGGCCTATGATGCCAGGGAGATCTACCAGATGAGCGAACGGCTTGGCCATGTTCCGATCATCGATGTCAATCCGCGCCGGGACAAGGACCTCAAGGAGGAGCGAGACCGGGAGGCCCGGGCCCGGCGTGCAATAGGCCATGTCGATCCCGAGACCGTGCGGTTCCGGATCCGGTCCGGTGTCGAGAGGACCAACGCCCGCCTCAAGGATGAGTGTGGCGGGCGCCATGTCCGCGTCCGTGGACATTCCAGGGTCGCCTGCCATCTCATGGTCGGCATCCTGGCCCTGGCGGCTGACCCGTTGATACGTCTCGCCGTCCCATAGAGCAGCTCCGACAACGCATACCGACCCTTCGCGGCCCTCTCGAAGAGAGTGGCCCGGAGAGGCGTGTCCCGATGCCCATAAAGGTCCCTGTTTGTTCTCATCATCTCTGATGAGACACCGCGAATCCATGGATTCCGACCTCCAGGTGCAGAGGTGACCGGGATCAACCGACCGATCCGGCCTCACCGGACCCTGGGGACAGGAATTTTGCAAGAGGTTCAGCGAAGTCATTTTACAAATTGGTCCGTAAACGAGATTAAATCGTTGGAGAAAACGGGCTTTTCTATCTTTTTTGGCAAGAGTTCATGTCGCAAAACTTGTCATGGGCCCGCTGTTTACAGCGTGGAATCACCGTGGGCGGGAACTGACCAGCCTGTCACAGCATTTCGTTATGCGGCCAGTTATTCATTGGAACCGCTTATGCACTTGGCTCCGGCTTGATCAACATGTTGATCGAAAACCGTCCAAATGGACCGATAGGAGTCAACTTCTCGCGGCAAACTCTCGCAACCGGAGTTACGTGCATAAGCGATTCATTGGATTCTATCGCCGCCAATCGGTTCAGACACAACAGGCTGTGATTTCGGGACAACAATGTGGTAGGCTATCATCAACCAATCGGGACGGGCGCAATCAACGCCCACGAGCGAACCGAGGCGCAAGATTGTGGGTATTAGCCGCTATATCGCCAGACAAATCACAATCTCGATGGCGATCATCGTGCTGTCGCTGACCTGCCTTATCTGGCTCAGCCAGTCCCTCCGTTTCATCGACATCATCATCAACCATGGCCTGCCGCTCGCGACTTTCGTATACCTTACCTTCCTGCTTTTGCCGAACTGGCTGTCTGTCATACTCCCGATCACCGGTTTCACGGCCGTGCTCTACACCTACCATCGCATGGCCGGGGACCGGGAAATCACCATTCTGGAAACCGCCGGCCTCAGCCCGTTCAGCCTAGCCCGTCCGGCGATCCTGATCGCTCTTCTAATTACCGGCCTGAGCTATCTGCTGACTCTCTATCTCGCCCCGCTGTTCTACCGCAGTTTCAAGGAATTGCAGTTCGAAATCCGGCATAACTATACCGATGTCCTGCTGCGCGAGGGAGTCTTTAACGTGATCGGCAACAAGATCACCGTCTATGTGCGCGAGCGTCAGGCGGATGGCGTGCTGAAAGGCATGATCATCCACGACAGCCGGAACGAGCAGGAAAAGGTCACGCTGATTGCCGAGAGCGGCGCCCTGGTGATGACCGACGAAGGTCCGCTGGTCTTCATGCGGAACGGCAACCGGCAAAGCCGCAACACGACCACCGGGCGGGTCGGCCTGCTTTACTTCGACCGCTATTCGGTCAATCTGGGCAACGCGAGGTCCACGGCCGAGCGCCTTTGGCGCGACCAGAACGAGCTGTTTCTGACGGATCTCATGACCCCGACAAAGACAGTGACATCGCCACGAAACTTCAACGAGTACATTGCCGAGGGCCACTTTCGCCTGAGCGCCCCGTTTCTGGGCCTGACCTTGCCGTTGATCGGCCTTACCGTATTGTTGCGCAGCACGTTTTCCAGACGCAGTCTGACTCCCCATATTGTTCTTGCCATCACTCTAGCGGTCATCATCAAATGCGCCAACCTCGGGAGCAAGATGCTGGTTGCCCGCCACCCGTGGCTGACGCCGGTCATGTACGGCATCGTCCTGGCACCGGCGCTGATCGCGTTCCTGCTTCTCATACGCCCGATGTCCGGCCGGGTGATTTCCGAACCGCTTCGCGAGCAGCCATCCTGACCAGATCTGATTGGAATCCATCTTGGTGAAACTACCAACCTCATTGTCGGTCTATTTCGGGCGTCAGTTCGCACTCTGGATCTGCGGTACATTTGCCACGGTAACCGTCATCATTTTTCTGCTTGACCTGACCGAACTGATGCGGCGTGGTGCCGACAGGAGCGACGCGACCTTTGCCGCCGTGTTCGAGATGGCACTTCTCAAGACTCCGCAAATGATCCAGATCGCGTTGCCGTTCTCCGTGCTGGCCGGTTGCATGCTAGCGATCACGCGCATGACTCGAAATCAGGAGTTGACGGTGGCGCGCTCGGCTGGAGTCTCCGTCTGGCAGTTCCTGCTTCCAGCGCTCCTGTTTGCATTTTGTCTTGGCGTTTTCAGGGTTACGGTGTTCAACCCGTTCGCATCGGTGACGACAGAAAAATTCGAAGCTCTCGAGAATCGGATTCTGCGTAACCGCGCCAGCGCACTGGCGGTGGCTCCGAGCGGGATCTGGTTGCGCGAACGAACACCCGAGGGACAATCGGTCCTGCACGCCCGGAACATAACCGGTGACGGCGTCGTGATGTCCGACGTGATCATCTTCCAGTTCGAGGGCACGGACAGATTTCTGCGACGTATCGACGCCGATACTGTACGTCTGGAACCCGGCTATTGGACTATCGACCACGCAGTGATCATCAACCGCGATGCAATCCCGGCCGTGCGCCAGAACTATAGGCTCGAAACCATGTTCACGATCGACAATATCCAGGACAGTTTCTTCTCACCAGACACGATGTCGTTCTGGGATCTGCCCGGCTTCATTTCCCTGCTGGAAGAAGCCGGGTTCTCGGCCGTCCGTCATCGCTTGCACTGGCACGCGCTTCTCGCATCACCAGTCCTGCTCTGTGCCATGGTCTTGATCGCGGCAACGTTTTCCCTGCGTCTGACCCGCAAGGGTGGCACCGTGATCTGGGCGAGCACCGGGCTGTTCTTCGGATTTCTGCTGTATTTCGTATCCGATCTGGTCTTTGCCCTCGGATTGTCTTCACGCATCCCCGAAATTCTTGCCGCATGGACCCCAGCAACGGTCTCCGGCCTGCTCGGCATCGCCGGACTGTTACATCTTGAGGACGGATAGGTGATGATGATGCAATCCGGTGTGATCGGATGTCGGGCGCGTCTGCAACACCTGGCGGGCCTGTTCCTTATTCTCCTCGTGACCCTTCAAGCCATTCCGGGAGCGGCCGACGATGTGCCGGTTGTTCTGGATGCCGACACGCTGTTTCACAACCAGGTCACCGACATCGTCACGGCCCGAGGCAATGTCCGGCTTTCACAGGGCAAGCGTGTCCTGTACGCCGACCGCGTGGCCTATGACCGGACCACCGATACGGTAACGGCAACCGGCAATGTCAGACTTGAAGAACCGGGCGGTGAGATCGCGGAGTCCGACTATGCCGTTCTCAAGGACGAATTGAAAACCGGCTTCATCAAGAATCTGCAGCTGACCATGCCGGACGGCTCACGACTGATGGCACAACACGCCGAACGGCACGCCGACCAGCGCAAGACCATGCAAAAGGCAACCTTCACCCCCTGCGAACCGTGTAGCGAAAACCCGGATAAGCCGCCGCTGTGGCAGATCCGGGCGTCAAAGGTAATTCACGACGAAGCGGCGCAGGATATCGAATACCGCAACGCTTATCTGGAAATGCATGGCGTTCCCGTTCTCTATACCCCGTATCTGAAGCATCCCGATCCCTCGGTGGACCGCCGCACCGGATTTCTCTTTCCGTATTTCGCGTATTCCGAGAATCTCGGTTTCATCTATGGCCAGCCATTCTACTACGCCATGGATCGCAACCGGGACTTCGAGATCGAGCCGGTCATCTACTCGAATGCCGGTCAGGTCGCTCGCTCACGCTATCGTCAGGCCTTCAGGAACGGCTTCCTGGACCTGTTCGCGACGGCCGGCACCTTCGAGCGGCCGGACGGTAATGACGGTGACAAGAACTCGGAAGTGCATGGCAGCGTGGACTTTTCCGGCAAGTTCGTTCTCAACGAGGCTTGGAGAACCGGTTTCGATCTAGCCCGAACCAGCGACCGCACCTATCTGCGCCGCTACGATCTGAATTACAATGATGTCCTGACCAGTCATGCCTATCTGGAACATTTCGACGACCGCGACCATGCCTTGCTCAGTGTATACGACTTTCAGAATCTCAGGTCGGAAGACAGCGGACTGGGGCAGCCAACCGTGTTTCCGGCGGCCAGTTACAGCCATATCGGGAATCCGGACTCGCTGGGCGGCCGGTTCCAGTTCGATGTCAAGCTCGCATCGCTCAGCCGCGACATCGGAACCGAGAGCAACAAGCTTTCGCTGGTCAGTTCATGGCAGTTGCCATATTACGCCCCGCGCGGTGACATCTACACGCTGACCGCACAACTGCAATCCGATTTCTATTCGGTCCGGAATCCGATTGACGCGACAGACGGGCCCCTGTCGAAAGAGACGCATCGGACCGCCAGGCTATTTCCACAGATCGGGCTCAACTGGCGTTATCCGTTCGTTCGTTACGATGGCGACAGATACCAGGTCATTGAACCCGTGGTGAATATCGTCGCCGGTCCGAATGGCGGCAATCCCGCCGAAATTCCTGACGAAGACAGCCAGGCTTTCGAATACGACGATACGAATATCTTCGCCGCGAACCGGTTTGGGGGCACCGACCGCGTTACCAGCGGCACCCGTATCGATTACGGGATTTCGGCCAACCTGTTCGACCCCGATCTCGGCTCTTCACAGGCCTTTTTCGGACAGAGTTATCGAATTCGCGGCGACAGTGCTTTCGACAGGAATTCAGGACTCCATGACAAAATCTCGGACTATGTTGGCCGCGTCCATTATGTGCCCACCGATTGGCTTGATATATTGACCCGGTTCCGGCTTGACAAGGACCGGTTCCAGCCCCGGCGGCGGGAATTCGAGGTCCGGTTTCAACGAAACAAATACAAAATGCACTTCGACTATGTCCTGCTCGGCGAAAGGGAGAGGACCACCAGTCTCGGCGACCGCGAAGAGATCAGCGTGAACCTGACGGTTCCCCTTGCCAACAACTGGTCGATGTCGGGGCGGACCATCCACAGCGACGCTAGCGGTAACAAGCGTACGGTCAACACCACATTCGGACTCAAATACAAGGATGAATGTTTCGAATTCGATCTGGAACTTGGCCGACGTGAATTCAGGGACAAAGATATCGAGCCCGATAAACGGATCGGCATCCGGTTTCTGTTCAGGACTCTCGGAGAGTTTTCTCACGACGTAATCCAGTAACAAGGAAGCCGGAGCAACAGATGACAGATTTGACATGTGGCGCGACTGCTTGCAACTTGCAAGCCCTCCGGCAAGGGCGCAAAGCTTCATACTCGGAACGCCGACAAGTCCTAGGAGGGTCAGGTGAGCGCTGAATCCTTTGATTTCATCATCGTCGGGGCCGGGTCGGCAGGGTCGGCACTGGCCAATCGGCTGACCGAGAATGGGCGTTGGCGTGTCCTGCTGCTTGAAGCGGGCGCCCGCAGCCATCCGTTTTCGCGCATTCCGGTCAGTTTTGGACTGCTGATCGATCATCCAACCGCGAATTGGCGTTACAGTTCGCAGCCGGAGAAGACTACGGCGAATCGCCGTATCCCGGTTCCCCGGGGACGGCTGCTCGGCGGATCAAGCTCCATCAACGGCCTAGTCTTCGTCCGCGGCCAACAGCTCGATTATGACACCTGGAGGCAGTTCGGAAACCGGTCCTGGAGTTTCGAGGATGTCCTGCCGGTGTTTCGGCGCATGGAGCACTACGAACACGGCGCCGATGAGTTGCGGGCACAGGGTGGTCCGCTCAGGGTCAGCAAAGCGACAGACGATGGACCGTTGTATGATGCGATCCGCGCCGCGGCCAAGGAACTCGGCCTGCCGCACAATCCGGACTACAACGGCGTGACCCAGGAAGGCATCGTGCGGACCCAGACCACAATCAGCAACGGTATCCGGATGAGCACCGCGCGGTGTTATCTGGATCCGGTCAGGAAACGTCCGAACCTGCGCATTGAAACCGATGCCCATGCCTGCAAGCTGGTTCTGGAGGGCAAGCACTGTACCGGAGTCGTCTATGGACAGGGCGGCCGGACGGTCGAAGCGACCGCCGGCCGCGACGTGATCCTGTGTGCCGGCGGTATTGCCTCACCGCAACTGCTCGAATTGTCGGGTATCGGCCAGCCGGACCTCCTGAGATCCCATGGCATCGAGGTCGTCCATGAATTACCGGCTGTTGGTGAACATCTCCGTGACCACATCAATGCCCGCATCCAATATCACATGCAGCGCCCGGAGTTGTCGTACAACAAACGCATGCAGGGTATCGGTCCGGTCTGGCAGGTGCTGCGTTATGTGTTCCAGAAACGCGGCTTCATGAGCCTGCCGTCAGCGCCGATGCTGGCATTCCTGAAAACTCGCGAGGACCTCGAAACGCCCGATGTCCAGATGCACATTGTGCCCTATGCGGTCAAAAACCCGAAAAAGCGGCAATTGCACAAGTTCCCGGCCATGACGATTGCGGTCTATCAGCTGCGCCCGGAGAGCCAGGGTTCGGTGCATATCCAGTCGTCCGATCCGCACGAACAACCAGCGATCCGCTTCAACTTCCTGACCGACCGGATCGATCAGGACGCCATGACTGGCGGCTTTCGGCTGATCCGCAAGATCATGGCGACTGACGCAATGCAGACTGTTCGCGGTGACGAGTACTCACCCGGCGCAGAGGTCGAAAGTGACGCGGAGATACTCGACTACATCAGACAGAATTCAGAAACGGCCTATCACCCGATCGGCACCTGCCGCATGGGGCCGGGGCCGGATGCGGTCGTCGATGACCGCCTGCGGCTGCACGGCGTCAGCGGATTACGGGTCGCCGACGGATCGATCATGCCGACCATGGTGTCCGGTAATACAAATGCGGCCTGCATCATGATCGGCGAGAAGGCCGCCGACTTCATACGCCAGGATCACGCAGCATCGTGATCCTGTGCGAGATAGGGCATCAGAAGGCGAGTGCCGTGGCCGCCTTGCGATGAGCCTCGATCAGTCCCGGCACCCGGTCCGGATCGGTTCGTCCCCAACCGCATTCCGAGGCAATCCCGAAACGCGAGAGCATGCCAGCCGCGGCCCTGACACGGGCCAGATTGCCATCATGATCGTCACAATGAATGAGACCGAGGTAAATCTCGGTTGAAGAATAGGTCTTCAGGTCGGCCAAGGGCGCAAAATACGCGGCATCAAGCCGATCCGGCGGAACCGGCATATGCAGAAAATCCAGTGCTCGCGCCAGATGCGGAAGCAGGCCGTTGGTCATCCCGACCAGAACTTCGAGATCTTTCGGCATCACCCAATGACGGTCGCGCGGCGTGCCGTAACAGAGATGATAACCAAGTTCGACATTCTCCGGCACTGCATTGCCGAGACGCGCCATCTGGTCGAGAATTCGCTCTCTGCAATCTTGTGGACGATTGACAAAATAGCCCTCCATGAGCAGGACCTCCTGACAGATATCCCACTGGATCGAGAGTTGGTCATGGGGAATCACAGCCAGGATATCCGCAAGCGCCGCCAACAGCGCTCGTTCGTAAACCGGCAGATAGGGGCGTCAAGAGCACTCGGGCTGACATACATGTAACCGGATGCCATCGGCGTTGGCAGCGACACCTGAAATCGGATGTCGGAGGATATCACGCCTTCGTCCACCAGCCTTCTGAATACCCCGTACGACTCGATAGCCGCGTCCGCATACCCGGTCTCGAAGGTAACAGTCTCGGGGTCGACCCCATCGCGAAACCGCACGAGTTCCGTCTCGCGCAACACCGTGCCGTCCCATTCGGTGATCGTCAATGGCGGAACCCCGGTATCGATCTCCATATCACCGTGCCGCGGGAGCATGTCACGCTGCCAGTAGATCCAGCGATGCCTTGCTCCGGTCTCGCCATCGGGAACACGGCACAACCAGGGTCCAAGCGCTGCCACAAGGCTGCGAAACACGGTTTCGCTATCGGCCATGGCAACACTGCCGACTAGATGAACCTTGGGCGTTGCCATCACGATTCTCTCCGTACGCTTCAGCCCGGCGGCGTCGGCAGCCTTGTGCGCACCGGTTCGCTTCCGTCCCAGTCACCGCAAATCCGTTCCATCACCGCGAACTGGTATTTGCGGTAAGCGTTGTACTCGGCAAATTCGATGCAAGTCCCGTGATGGCCAGCGGTCTGATAGTAGACGAAGCGGCCGCGTCCGGCAATATCGCCATGCTGCCCGATTCTCAGTCCCTGTGCCGCAGCCTTGCACATGGCATCGTAGTAATCCTCTGGCCAATAGGCAACATGCTGCAGGCCTTCCTGACCTGATTCAAGGTAGTCACGGTACATCGACGGTGCATCGTTGCGCGGCTGGATCAGTTCGACCTGCGCCGCACCGGAGAAGGACAACGCGATCGAGAATTCGGCAGCGGAAGACTGCCCCATGTATTCGAACGATGCAAGCGGCACCCGCTCAATATAGAACCAGGGCCCGACGCCGTTGGTTTCGATCCAGTATTTCATGCCGCCTTCGATGTCGCGAACAACATAACCGAGCTGTTTCAACGGACCAAAAACCCTGCTCATCCGTCATCTCCCTTCAGTCGTCCTGGCGCCGACCGTGGTCAGGCGGCGGCGCGAATCGTTTCCTGAAGAACCGCAAGGGTTTTTTCAGCGAACAGCCACATATTGCGTTCGCGATCCGACAGCCCGGTTTCGAGCGTCAGCACCCGTTCGGCAGGGCCAGCGACGGCAATGCAGGTATGTCCGGCCGAGTCGCCGTAGCGATTTCCCGCTGGCCCTGCGGCTCCCGTTTCGGCAACGCCCCAGACGGTACCGAGGCGGCCGCGGATGGCCGCGGCGGCAAGCGCGGCATAAGGCTCGCTTGACGACCTGACACCGGGATGGTCGTTGAAATCGATTTCCAGAAGGGTTTCGCGCGCCCGGTGGGTGTAGATCACGCCACCACCCATGAAATAGGCCGAAGCGCCGGGAACCGCGAGCAAAGCGGCCGATACCAAGCCTCCGGTCGAGGATTCCGAGACTGCCACCGTGTGTTTGCGTTCCTTCAGCAGAGCACCGATGTCAGCCGCCATATCCTGCAGGCTGTTTACCATATGACTCTCCACGGCAGGTGCATCAGGCACCACTGTCAGATTATAGGCATTTTCCAGCCGGGAAATCATCATTGATGAATGCCCTGCTGTCCGGTGTCATCCGATTGCCTGTTCGAGATCGCTGATCAAGTCATCGACATGTTCGCATCCGATGGAGAACCGCAGCAGGTCGTCCGGAACCGGCGTCCCTTCACCTTCGACGGAGGCCCGGTGTTCGACCAGACTTTCGACGCCGCCAAGCGATGTGGCGCGCTTGAACGTCCTGAGCCGAGCGGCAACGCCAATGGCGGCGTCAATGCCGCCGGCAAAGCGGATCGACAGCATGCCGCCAAAACCGCCAGACATCTGCCGTACTGCGATATCGTGGCCCGGTGCGTCCGGCAATCCGGGATAGAGCACCGAGGTGATGGTCGGGTGGCCATTGAAATGCCTGGCGATCGCCAATGCATTCTCCGAGGATTGGCGAACCCGCAAATGCAGGGTTCGCATTCCGCGCAGCAACAGCCAAGCGTCCATCGGTCCGAGCACGGCGCCGTGCTGTGCATGCAGATGTTTGAGCTTTGCCCACCAGTCATCGTCTTTCGCCGCGACAATGGCGCCAGCCAGGACATCGCTGTGGCCGTTCAGATATTTGGTTGCCGAATGCATGACGAGGTCGGCGCCGAGTTGCAACGGGCGAGTCAGGACCGGCGTCGCGACCGTTGAGTCGACACAAAGTCGGGCTCCGGCCGGATGAGCAAGATCGGCTGTCGCAGCGATATCGACACAATCGAATGTCGGATTGGCCGGGGTTTCGATCCAGACCATCCGGGTTTGCCCGGTCCGCAGCCGTGCCTGCAGCGCATCAAGGTCTCCGGGGGCCACATGATCAACGGTCACGCCCCACTGGTCAGCGAACCCGTCGAGCCATTGACGGACGCCCCAATACATGACCGTTTGCGCGATCACATGGTCGCCCGGCTTCAGGGTCAGGAATGGCAATGTCACGGCGGCCATGCCGGAGGCCAGAACCATTGAATCTGCGCCACCTTCCAGGGCGGTCAGCAGGGCCTCGACCTTCCGGCCGGTTGGATGGTTGGTCCTGATGTAACTGTATCCCCGGCGATACGCGTTATCCGGGTCACGCTCATAAGTAGTGGCAGCATGTATCGGCGGCACCAGCGCACCGGTTTCCGGGTCGATATCGCCGAGTGCCTGCGCCAGCAGAGTTTCGGGCCGTTGGCCGTGGTTGTGTGCCATTGCGGGGTCCTCTCTGTTGCCGCGCTACCGGATGGCGTCAGACGAGGCCTGACATCCTGATACACTGATGACTTCCGCCATTGGCTAATCCTATATCAGCAGAGCTTCTTGCAAAATTGCCGGCCCGACCGGTTTTTTGCCTTCTCGAGGCTGATTTTGTTGTCGAGGGCCTGGGTTTCGGGGCCACCTCGTGGTATGTTGTGTTTCCACAACAACAAGATACCGAGGAGGTGACCCCGATGACCCTTGGCTCGACCCTATCCGATCTCTGGCACCGATTTCAAGGGGACCTTTTCCCTGCGTTGGCCGAGGCGGTCGGTCCTCTCCTGGAGACGCACAAGCGCTTCGTGACAGCTCTCGATCTCGTCAAGGTGGAGGGCTTCGTCGATGGGGTGTGGACCGGTCCGGGTCGGCCCCGGGAGGATCGCCGGGCGCTGGCCCGTGGCGTCATCGCCAAGGCGGTATGGGATCTGCCGACGACCCGCCACCTGATCGACAGGCTCAAGGTGGACCCGACGTTGCGCCGACTGTGCGGCTGGTCGCGTGTCGCGAAGATCCCGAGTGAAGCGACGTTTTCGCGGGCGTTTGCCGAATGGTCGCAGTCCCGTCTTCCGGAGAGGATGCACGCGGCTCTGGTTGCAGAGACACTGGGCGATGCGCTCATCGGCCACGTGTCGAGGGACCCGACGGCCATCGAGGCCCGGGAGACGCCGGCCCCGAAGCCGAAGGCCAGGACGCCGAACCGCAAGCGCGGCCGGCCCCGCAAGGGCGCGGAGAGGACGAAGGAGCCTGGGCGTCTCGAACAGCAAGCGAACGGGATGGATCTCGATGAGATGCTCGACGCGATGCCGAAGGTCTGCGATCACGGGGCAAAGAAGACTGCCAAGGGGGTCATGGAGGCTTGGCGCGGTTACAAGCTGCATATCGACACAGCAGACTGCGGGGTGCCGCTGAGGACCGTCCTCACCTCGGCATCCGTCCATGACAGCCCGGTCGCGATCCCGCTGGCGATGATGACCGCCGGGCGTGTGACCAATCTCTACGATCTCATGGACGCGGCCTATGATGCCAGGGAGATCTACCAGATGAGCGAACGGCTTGGCCATGTGCCGATCATCGATGTCAATCGGCGCCGGGACAAGGACCTCAAGGAGGAGCGAGACCGGGAGGCCCGGGCCCGGCGTGCAATAGGCCATGTCGATCCCGAGACCGTGCGGGTCCGGATCCGGTCCGGTGTCGAGAGGACAAACGCCCGCCTCAAGGATGAGTTTGGCGGGCGCCATGTCCGCGTCCGTGGATATTCCAAGGTCGCCTGCCATCTCATGTTCGGCATCCTGGCCCTGGCGGCTGACCAGTTGATACGTCTCGCCGCCCCATAGCGCGGCTCCGACAACGCATACCGACCCTTCGCGGCCCTCTCGAAGAGAGTGGCCCGGAGAGGCGTGTCCCGATGTCCGCAAAGGTCCCTGTTTGGTCTCATCGTCTCTGATGAGACACCGCGAATCCATGGATTCCGACCTCCAGGTGCAGAGGTGACCGGGATCAACCGACCGGTCCGGGATCACCGGACCCCGGGGGCAGGAATTTTGCAAGAGGTTCAGCAAGGATGACATCCGATAAATGACATGTCTCCAGGCAGCGTTCGAGGTCAGAGGCCTTGCGCCGCCGGCCAGATCCCCCGCACTTCCGCACGGTGATCCTACGCTGTAAACAGCGCGTCCATGGCAAGAGGTTTGGTGATATGAATTGTTACCCCAAAAGATAGAAAAGTCCGTTTTCTCCAGCGATTCAATCTCGTTTACAGACCAATTTGTGAAAATGACTTCGCTGTATGTTGTCAAAGCGCCGCTCGACCGGCACTCAAATTCAGCATGGGATCGTCTTGGCACTTCCGTGATCAACATTGCATTTTCGCCACAATCAATGAAGATCGAACAGATCCGTGCCTCGGGACTTCGGAAAACTCATCAAACGGAGACTTCTGTGGATACACTGACGGCAATGAAGATCTATTGTTCGGTCGTAGAAAACGATAGTCTTGCCGGTGCCGCACGGTCGCTGAACATTTCTCCCTCCGTGGTGAGCAAGAAGCTGACGGCGCTTGAAGACCGGCTCGGCGTGCGTTTGCTGAACCGGACGACCCGGCGGGTTAGCGTGACGGAAGTCGGATCCGCCTATTACGAACGTTGCAGGCGTATCATCGCCGAGGTCGACGAAGCCGAGGTCGCGATTTCCCAATC
Organism: Thalassobaculaceae bacterium; assembly: GCA_963422445.2. Taxonomy (GTDB): domain Bacteria; phylum Pseudomonadota; class Alphaproteobacteria; order Thalassobaculales; family Thalassobaculaceae. Next base: position 2,720,625 of record OY729512.2, on the reverse strand, counting down.
GCACAACGTTCCCCGCGGTCTGCTGCGGATCACAGCCCCGTCCACCTTCACAAACCGCCATGTCACACCGCATCTTCCCGCTTTCGTCAATCGGTATCCGGAAATCGAACTGCAGGTCCATGTCAATGATCGGATTGCGGACCTCGTCGATGAGGGCATTGATCTTGCGATACGTATTGCCCAATTGAAAGACTCTAGCCTGATCGCGCGGCGCCTTGCCCCGAACCACCGTTCGATCGTCGCAACGCCCGAGTATCTCAAGAACTGGGGCATTCCGAAACGGCCCGAAGATCTGTTCCAGCATTCCCTGATCACCTGGCCACCTGGCAATCCGATCAATGATTGGCATTTCGTCGTGGACGGCAAGGAGCGGCGGATTCGAACGACCGGCACAGTATCCATAAACGATGGCGACGCCATATTGTCCACGGTGCTCGCGAGCGGTGGTCTTGCCATGTTGGCGGCCTTCATGACCGGAAAATATGTGCAGGACGGCCGTCTGCTGCCGGTTCTCGAGGACTATGTCCGTGAAGATGTGCCCATTTACGCCGTGTATCCGTCGAATCGGCACCTTTCGCCCAAGGTCCGGGCCTTTGTCGATTTCCTGGTCGAGATCTACGGTCCGCGGCCCTACTGGCTTGCCTGAGACCATATCTGCGGCGTAACCCAGCCGGTGTCCGATAGCCCGGACAATTCTCTCTTGTGCATCGCTACCGCTTCCCTATGCTCGAGTTCGCCAGCCCTGCCATATCATCAAGAACAAGGGAGCGCCTTGTGAACGCAACTGAAATCACCAGTGTCGAACGCTATCTTCGGACACGGTTCAACAACCCCGGATTGTCAGTGAAGGCTCGTACGACCAAGGACGATTCGGCCGATGTCGTGTTGAACAGTGAGTTTCTTGGCGTCCTGGTCAAGGTCGTGGATGAAGGAGAGACGTCCTATGATCTTCAGGTGAAGGCAACGGATGTTGCCGATATCGAACACTACCTTCAGACTAGGTTCAACAACGCAGGCCTGTCAGTAAAGGCCCGCACGACCAAGAATGACTCGGCCGATGTCGTGCTGGATGATGAATTTCTCGGTGTTGTCTACAATGAAGAGGTTGAAGACAGACTCTCCTATGATTTCAACATGACAATTCTTGAAATGGATCTGAAATAAGCCATGTTCACCGCGGTCTGACGCCCGCGCACCCGCACTCATTTAGGCGCTGACCCCTTCGGGCCCGAGCTTGGCAACCGCCCTGCTCACACGAGGCACGGGTTTCCAGGAAGGGTGGACGATGCGATTATCAGATCAAGAGAACCTCTTGCAAAATTCCTGTCCCCAGGGTCCGGTGAGCCCGGATCGGTCGGTTGATCCCGGTCACCTCTGCACCTGGAGGTCGGAATCCATGGATTCGCGGTGTCTCATCAGAGATGATGAGACCAAACAGGGACCTTTATGGACATCGGGACACGCCTCTCCGGGTTCCTCTCTTCGAGAGGGCCGCGAAGGGTCGGCATGCGTTGTCGGAGCGCGCTATGGGACGGCGAGACGTATCAACGGGTCAGCCGCCAGGGCCAGGATGCCGAACATGAGATGGCAGGCGACCTTGGAATGTCCACGGACGCGGACATGGCGCCCGCCACACTCATCCTTGAGGCGGGCGTTGGTCCTCTCGACACCGGACCGGATCCGGACCCGCACGGTCTCGGGATCGACATGGCCTATTGCACGCCGGGCCCGGGCCTCCCGGTCTCGCTCCTCCTTGAGGTCCTTGTCCCGGCACGGATTGACATCGATGATCGGCACATGGCCAAGCCGTTCGCTCATCTGGTAGATCTCTCTGGCATCATAGGCCGCGTCCATGAGATCGTAGAGATTGGTCACACGCCCGGCGGTCATCATCGCCAGCGGGATCGCGACCTGGCTGTCATGGACGGATGCCGAGGTGAGGACGGTACTCAGCGGCACCCCGCAGTCTGCTGTGTCGATATGCAGCTTGTAACCGCGCCAAGCCTCCAGGACCCCCTTGGCAGTCTTCTTTGCCCCGTGATCGCAGACCTTCGGCAGCGCGTCGAGCATCTCATCGAGATCCATCCCGTTCGCTTGCTGTTCGAGACGCCCAGGCTCCTTCGTCCTCTCCGCGCCCTTGCGGGGCCGGCCGCGCTTGCGGTTCGGCGTCCTGGCCTTCGGCTTCGGGGCCGGCGTCTCCCGGGCCTCGATGGCCGTCGGGTCCCGCGACACGTGGCCGATGAGCGCGTCGCCCAGTGTCTCTGCAACCAGAGCCGCGTGCATCCTCTCCGGAAGACGGGACTGCGACCATTCGGCAAACGCCCGCGAAAACGTCGCTTCACGCGAGATCTCCGCGACACGCGACCAGCCGCACAGTCGGCGCAACGTCGGGTCCACCTTGAGCCTGTCGATCAGGTGGCGGGTCGTCGGCAGACCCCATACCGCCTTGGCGATGAAGCCACGGGCCAGCGCCTGGCGATCCTCCCGGGGCCGACCCGGACCGGTCCACACCCCATCGACGAAGCCCTCCACCTTGACGAGATCGAGAGCTGTCACGAAACGCTTGTGCGTCTCCAGGAGAGGACCGACCGCCTCGGCCAACGCAGGGAAAAGTTCCCCTTGAAATCGGCGCCAGAGATCGGATAGGGTCGAGCCAAGGGTCATCGGGGTCACCTCCTCGGTATCTTGTTGTTGTGGAAACACAACATACCACGAGGTGGCCCCGAAACCCAGGCCCTCGACAACAAAATCAGCCTCGACAAGGCAAAAAACCGGTCGGGCCGGCAATTTTGCAAGAAGCTCAAGATTCATTTTTGTCGACACGCTATTCCCGTAGGTCGCCGAACCGGTTCGACATGATGCTGCATCGCAGCGAAGTGATGACATTCGCGCCATCAACGGTCCAATGCACCCCGCCGCGTTTGAGACGGCTGTTCACGACCTTGCAAGCGCCTCCGATGACCTTGGTTGTAATGCAGAGCTCTCCATGCTCCGGACTGTCGCACATCGCACGCGGCAGGCATTGTTTCTGAAGTCACCAGCGCCTTTGCAGATATCCTCGCAAGCTCCGTGCCGATGACTGCAGGGCCGTGATGATGTTGTCGATCCGGCGCTGTTCGAGTTTGTCGCACCTTAGTCTGGCCCACTGGCTGGCGAGACCGGCTTCCTCAACCATAGATCGCCGCCTTGCCTGCGTCAGGACAGATGTCGGCTAGCACACCAGGCCTCCCGCATTGCTCCTTCCCGGAACCGCATATTGCATTTCTGTTCACTGCCGCCCATTTATGACATAATGTGATTGATCCAGTCGGCAATTGGCCCGATACTCAGAGCGGAGGTTCCCATGCAGGGAGACAAGAATGTCATCGGACATCTGAACATCGTTCTGAAAAACGAAATGACTGCGATCAACCAGTATTTCCTTCACGCACGGATGTTCAAGAACTGGGGGTTCGGTAAGCTCGATGCAATCGAGTACCGTGAATCACTCGACGAAATGAAGCATGCGGACCGGCTCATTGAACGCATTCTCTTTCTTGAGGGACTGCCCAACCTGCAGGATCTCGGCCGACTGCAGATCGGCGAGACTGTCAAGGAAGCCTTGGAGTGCGACCTTCGGCTGGAATTGCGGTCACGCGACGACCTGATCGCCGCTACAGCCCATTGCGAAAGCGTTGGCGATTATGTCTCGCGGGGGCTTTTCGTCTCGATCCCGGAAAGCGAGGAAGAACATATTGACTGGCTGGAAACCCAACTCGGTCTTATCGAAAAAGTCGGCGTGGAGAATTTCCTGCAGTCCTTCACGGACCCTGCGTGACACCGGCAAATACCCATTCACCATCAAGGATCTGTTGAATATCCTCGAAACAACTCCAGCAATTCGGTTCACATCCGCAATGTCCGTGGATCGCTTCAGCGGTGCGTACACCCTGCATGGCGAGTTCGCGAATTTCGGAATCGCGGATTGCATTGCAGAAACAAATATACACCAGTTCCCGTCCTAATGATGCTGCGAGTGATTCGCAGTCGCACTCTATGACGCTGTTCGGGAGGTGGCAAGATCTTTTGCAAAGAGAATCCGTGCCGGATGATGCCTCTGCCATATCGGCACCATCTGGTAGAAACCGAAAGCCGCAAACTGGAAACGCTCCCCGCACGTCTCACCGGACTATCAAGCGTCATCATCCGTCAGGCACGACCTCCAACCGGCCGCCAGTGACTGCAACAGGTTATCGATGAACGCAGGTAACTGCCCAAGTCTGACACGGGTTATGCTGCCGACGCCCTGGTTCACGGCGCGTGGTTGTATGGTGAGCGGCGTCCTGCCCATTGTACAAAACAACCTAAACGTTTGACGATTCTGCAGGATTTTTCGCGATGTGCCGCAAATCATGCATTCGTCGGCGTCAGCTAGCCCGGATTTCTCATACCGGGCAGGTGCATCGGGGTTCTGTCTGTAAGATAGTGTTCTTTGACAAGGACATAGCTAAGGATAGAGGGGTTTCCCGATGCAAACGCAGTGTAGCGCGGCATCGTTCGGTTTCCAGGCGATCGGGGGGCGTTCGGTGGTGGCGTCGTTCGATGGCGGGACGCTGAGTTCGGACGCGGGCGCGTTGCGGCTCGGGGAAACGGATCGGGCGGTGGCCTCGATCGAGCGTTTTGCCGCCTGTTTCACCGACCATCGCGATCCGCGCCTGATCGAGCACGAGGTGCACACGCTGGCGGGGCAGCGGGTGGTGCCGCTTCTGCCACGGCTGCTATCGCGGCTCCTGCTACCTGCCGCTGTATGTGTTCTGCGGGCGTCACCTGCTGGCCGCGAAGCTGCGCCGCGCCAACATCGACGCCGCGGCCGGAGCGGTCGGGGAAGTGGCGCGGATCGTGTCGCCATTGCGCCGCCGCTGGCCGGGTTTGCAGGTTCTGCTGCGCGCCGGGCCTCAGCCCCTCGCCCACACCCGCCTCGCCGTCGCCACTGGCGCCACCCCGCGCAAGGAGACCGCTCCAGTGACCGCGCAGACCCTGCCCGACGAACCCGACTTCTGCTTCGTGCCGGCCTGCGACGTCGTGACCGAGGTGCAGCAGATCCGCATCGTCATCGGAGGACTCGCCGGCCACGTCCCCACCGCCCTGATCGCGCTCCACCTCGACGACGCGCTCACGATCTGCGACAAGCTGAACAAGCGCCTCGGCCTCACCAGGGAGCAGTGGACCGCGCTCGCCGCCCGGTCCATGCACGCGGAGACGCCCGAACCCGGCGCCGAGCACTGACCCGCGCGCTCCTCGCCTTGCCCACCTGTGACGAAACCCCATATAGTGCGGAATCGACAGTGACATGTTGAAGTCGGTCGAACGGATGGGTTCGAGCAAGGCGGATCTGAAGCGCTTCCCCGACCCGGTGCAGGGCCGCACCGGGTTCGCGATCTGACGCGCCCGGCTCGGACTCCGGCACCGCAACCCCGAAGCAGGAGCTCGACCTGGTCCGCCGCCGAGTGGCACTGGCTTCAACTCGTGGATACCTTCGAATGACCACTCGACAAGCTAGCGCTTATGCCTCCCCCCCCCCCCCCCCCCCCCCCCCCCCCCCCCCGCGCGATTCCTGTGATCTGACGATCCTGATCCTCTGCCGCTACGAGGAGCAGTCCATCGCCCACTGCGTCGGCGAAGCCAGAGGGTTCCTGAACAGACACGCTATCGCCGGGGAGGTCCTGGTGGTGGACAACGCCAGCCGGGACCGCTCCGCGGAATTTGCGGAAGAGGCCGGCGCCCGCGTTGTTCAGGAGTCGCGGGCAGGCTACGGCAACGCGGTCAACGCCGGCATCCGAGCCGCCCGCGGCCGGCTCATCATCCTCGGCGATGGAGACGGGGAGCACGACCTCGGCGCGCTGGCGCCGTTCTGGGAGAAGCTGCAAGGCGGCTGCGACTTCGTGTTCGGGAACCGCTTCGCTGGCGGCATCGAGGACGGCGCGATGTCGTTCCTGCACCGACATGTGGGCAATCCGCTGCTGTCGGGCCTCGGCCGGCTGTTCTTCCGTGTGCCCGCGGGCGACTTCCACTGCGGCTTGCGGGGATTCAAAGCCGCCAGCGTCCGCGCCCTCGCGCTGCAATGTCCGGGACACGAAGCGACGAGCGAGATGGTCGTCAAGGCGGCGCGCCGGAACATGCGCATCGCCGAGGCGCCGGTCGTGCAACGCCGCGCCCTCGACCCCGACCGTTCTTCGCATTTGCGCACCTGGCGCGACGGCTGGCGCCATCTGCGCCTGCTGCTCATGCTCTCCCCCCGCTGGCTGTTCCTGTATCCCGGCTGCGTCCTGCTGGCGGCGGGGGCGCTCGCCATGGCCGCGCCGTTTCTGGTTCCCGCCGGGTTCGGCGTCTACACCATGCTGTTCGGCTCCACCTTCATCATCTGCAGCGTTCAGTTGGCGGCGTTCCACCTGCTGGCGCAGGTGTTCGGCGACACCATCGGCTTCACCGACGGACGGCTATGGAATTGGGTGCGGCAGCGCCGGGTTCTGGAGCCCTGCCTCGCCGCAGGCTTCGCGCTGGCCCTGGCGGGCGCAGCGGGAGGCGTCTGGAGCCTGTTCGTCTGGGCGCAGAGCGGCCCTGCAGCCATCGAGACGCGCCTGACCGTCGCCATCCCTTCCGTCGCCATGCTGGTCGTCGGCGTGCAGACGATGTTCTCCGGCTTCTTGCTGGCGTTTATCGCCACGCAGGGGAGAGGCGAGCCGTGACGCCCGCTTGGCGTGTCGGCGCCGGCTCGACGGAAAGTTCCTGAATTAGTGGAGTTCGACTTTCATGCCGCCGAGTAGCACCGCCCGCCCTTCGAGCGTACATGGCGTCGATTCGCCAGCCTCCGCCGTCGGACATCTCATTGTCTGTCTGCACGTGATCTTCTTCAGCTACCTCACAATCAACCACCCGTGGCTCTATAAAGCGACGACCATGGAAGATTCCAAGGTGGAGAACGCCACCGCCGGCCTGTTTCTTCTCACAGGCATCTTGCTGTTCGCCACGGCTTGGGCGGAGAAGGGCTTTTTCCACCGCTGCCTCTATATTCTTGGCGGCCTGGTGATGGTGTTCGTCGCGGGCGAAGAGATAAGTTGGGGGCAGCGCCTGATCGGATTTGCGACTCCGGATGCCCTGATGGACATCAATGCTCAGGAAGAGTTCAATCTTCACAACATCGACGTCGGCCTATTCTACCTCGTGCAGCTTTACGGATCGTTGGGTCTGTGCGCTACAGCTTGCGCCGCCTATTTTGCCAGGAAAACCTTCCTGTTCGGGATTCCCCTGCCGTCGATTTGGATAGCGTTGGGTTCCCTCGTGCTGTTGTCATGGACGTGGGATCCGAGAATTGGTGAGCCCGAGGCTTATCCTGTCTTCAGGGACAGGTACTTTCTCCTGCCGGCCCTCTCCATCGCGCTGCTGATTATTGTCATCTTCTCCCTATTCCGCAGACAAAGAAAGTTGGCCGTCGCCGCTGTTGTCACTGCAGCGACTGTTCTGGCCAGTTTGTATGTGAACGCCCATCAACCCATCATTCAAGAAGGAGTTACCGAAACACGGGAATATCTGCTGGGCCTTCTCTGTCTTTTCTATTCCCGGGAACTGTTTTCGGTTCAGTCGCGACGGAGAGCAGGCTCGCCGGCTGCATTCCCCGCTTTGAATCTTCGAGACGTCCGACTCCCCATCTGGCATGGCACGGCTTCGCTGATCGTCGCCGGCGGCATCGCATTGGCGCTCTGGCAACATTTTTCAATCAGGACAGACGCCGCCTTGATCGATGACGGACGCGAACCAATCATTCGTTCCCGATTTGATGTTTACTCGAGCGAGCGCCGCTTGATATTCGTCAAGCAAGCGTGCCGACCCGAGGACATCGGCAGGCTGATCTTCCTGCAAATAGCCGGGGCCGGGGAGCGTGGCGCCGATCTCTACTTCGCCGTCCCACGGGCCGGATTGACGAACGATGGCCGATGCATCGTCGGCCTCGGCCTTCCCTACGACATCACCCGAATCAGAACCAGAAACGGCTGGCACGATGCATGGGACAAGTGGTTCTCGTTCGATGTCGCCGCTCTGCGCTCATCCTATCAGAAAGCCACGGCTGGCGAACCGATCGTCAGCTCCCACTTCGACGTATACCGCCACGAAGACAGGCTGATATACCTCAAGGAACAGTGCACGGAGACAGACACCGAGCCGTCCTTCTTTTTGCACCTCATCCCGGTGGATAAGGCCGACCTTCCCGACCACCGGCGACAATACGATTTCGACAACATGGACTTCGACTTCGGTCCCTACGGATTTGCGGACGATGGGCGCTGTGTCGCGACGCGCCGGCTTCCCGACTACGACATCGCCCGCATCCGCACCGGCCAATACACCGATGAGGGACAGCTATGGAAGGGTGAGCACCGCTTTGGCGGGAAGGATTCAACGCCGTGAAACGCTTCGGGATTGACTGGTTCACCGCACTCCTGGCGGCATTCGCCGCACTGGCCGGCGGGCTCATCCTGTTGCGCACGAATAACTACGGGGCAGCGATAGCAGGAGATTCCCTTCTCTATCTCTCTGTGGCGGAAAATCTGCTGGATGGAAACGGCTTCGTCGCATGGAACACCAAGAGGATCTACTCGGATGGGGCGCCCCTGTTTTCGCTGGCACTGGCCGGAGTCGGTCTGTTCGGCGTGGAAATTCTTGAAGCCGCCCGGTACCTGAACGCAGCCGCCTTCGGGCTGACCGTCTTCGTGACCGCCCTGTGGCTGCGCTGCCGCGTCGTACCACACTTTCTGGTTCTTTGGTCCGCCTGTGCCTGCGCTCTGCCCGTGTTTCTGTCCACCAGCGCCGCATCGGTCATGACGGAGCCCCTTTTCCTCCTGTTCACCACGCTCTCGCTGTTCACCCTGGACGGTTTTCTGGACACACGCCGCCGCTCCTTCCTGCTTGCCGCGGCGGCGAGTGCGGCCCTGGCCTGGCTGACCCGCTACATCGGCGTCACCCTGGTGGCCAGCGCACTGCTTCTGTTGCTGTTGCAGGGCAGGACGGCGTTCCCCACCAGAATAAGGTACGCCGCCCTCTACGCTATCATTGCCGGGGCGCCCGTGGGCCTGTGGATGCTGCGCAACGTTCTGCACACGGGTATGCCGTTGGGCGTTGTGTATCCGACAGGCTTCTCCCTGCTGTCCAGTCTCCATGTTGCCAGTGATGAGTTTATCGGGTGGATGATTGGGGAGAACGCGTCTCGTCTTTTAGGCGCCAGGCTCGCCGAAATTGTAGCTGGCATCATCGAAGGGGACGCGATTGTCTTCATGTCGTTGAAGGTCGGTTTCCTGCTGGCGGTGGCATCCGGTGTCGGCTATGCGCTGATACGCCTGCGTCGAAGAGGTTACGCGCAAAGCTGGAGCATATGGGCCGTCCCCGCCGCCTTTGCATCCATCTATGGGGCTTTCCTTGCGTTTCACCTGCCGCTTACCGATGTGAACCTCCCCACAAGGTATCTTGCGCCGCTCTATGTGCCGTTGCTGGTGGCGGCAACATTGTTTCTGAACGAGGTCCTGCGTTGCGTCGCCCCTGCGCGTTCGTTGGCAATGCCATCCTTCCTGCGGAAATGGAGCGGCGGGGCCAAAACGATTGCAAACGGACCTGCACTCGCCCTGACGGCCTGTCTGTCGCTCTGGCTCTTCTCGCATTCCTACGAAAACTATAGTGACATACGACATTGGGTGAACAACGGTTACGGCTACGCATCCAGGCAATGGCGAGATTCCAGCACCGTCCGCTATTTGGACAATTACCTGCACCATGAATATGTCTGGAGCAACAACGCTACCTCAATTCAATTCCTGTTGGATGCGCCCGGCCGGAACAGCAACAAGCTGCCTTACGCCCGGCCGACACCGGACAACTTGCGCCGCTGGCTGGGCATCGACGGCTGGGTCAGCCAGTTTTATCCGTACATCGTCTGGTTCCATAGCGTGAACGAAGCGCGTTACGACTACGACCTTGCGGAGCTCGCTGCGCTGCCCGGCGTGCAGGTGGAGGCGGTTCTGGAAGACGGCGTCGTGTTCAAAGCCGTGGGGCCGCGCATCGGCTTCCATGTGACCTATGACAAGAACGAGAACAAGCTGATCTATGTCAGGGAAAATTGCCGCGCCGAGGACCTCGAAGCCCGTTTCTTTCTGCACGTCTTCCCGGTTGACCCTGCCGACCTTCCTGAGCACCGCCGGCAGTACGGGTACAACAACCTCGACTTCGACGTTGACAGGCAGAGCTTGCCCCTGAGCACGGCCTGCGTTGCGGAGCGCGATATCCCCGACTACGCCATCGCCCGCATCCGCACCGGCCAATTCACCGACGAAGGGCAGATATGGAGGGTATCGCTCCACCCTTCCGACGACGCCGAGCCCCGTCCGTCGTACCAGCAAATCATGGCTGACGGACCGATTATTCGCGCCGACTTCGACGTGTACCTGGACGACTACAGCCTGATTTACGTCAAGGAAGGATGCCGCACCGAGGACCTCGACGCCCCTGTCTTTCTGCACGTCTTCCCGATAGACAAGGCCGACCTGCCCGACAGCCGCCGCCGTGACGGGTTTGAACACCTTGATTTTCATCTCGACAGAAGAGTTTTATACCTGGACGGAAGATGCATTGCGGTGCGTGATCTCCCCGACTACACCATCGCCCGGGTAGACACCGGCCAATTCACCGACGAAGGGCAGATATGGAGGGTATGGCTCGACCCTTCCGACGACGCCGAACCCCATCCGTCGTACCAGAAAATCATGGCTGACGGACCGATTATCCGCGCCGACTTCGACCTGTACCTGGACGACTACAGGCTGATTTACGTTAAGGAAGGATGCCGCGCCGAGGATTTCGAAGCCCGTTTCTTTCTGCACGTCTTCCCGATGGACAAGGCCGACCTGCCCGACAGCCGCCGCCGTGACGGGTTTGACAACCTAGATTTTCATCCCGGCAGAAGAGTTTTATACTTGGACGGAAGATGCATTGCGGTGCGCAGCCTTCCCGACTATCCCATTGGCCGCATCCACACCGGCCAGTTCATACAGGGTCAAGGCAGACTGTGGACGAGTGAATTCAGTCCCGATTGATGGACAGTCTCATCGTGACCAAACCACAAGCCGCAGCATGAAACGCCATGAAGCCCTCTGATTATTTCTGTCTGCTTCTGGCGCCCGTACTGCTGTCCGCCGGACAGGTATTATTCAAGAAAACAGCGGACGCGGCGGTCACGCATTCGCTGTCCCGATTTCTCGGTTCGCTGCTCGCCAGCCCGCACTTCTGGGCCGCCCTTTTCATTTACGGCGCGGCGACGCTTTTGTGGGTGTTCACGCTGTCCCGCGTGCCGCTCGGCCGGGCCATACCCTTCGTCGCCCTGACCTTCGTCATCGTGCCATTGATCGGCGCGGCGTTCTTCGGCGAGCGGCTGAACCTTCTGTACTGGCTGGGCGTTTTCATCATCCTGGTCGGCGTATCCGTCACCGTCGCGGCGCAGGGCGCAGCCGTGCGGTAGCGGGCCTTGCGCATGAATCGGAGTCGACGCCTGGCCCCGGGCCTGGCGGGAATTGCCGGCCGGCGGGCAGGAAGCGCAGCTTACGATGGGCGCTCCGTGCCGAAACGCAGCGCACTGCGATTGCCGATGCACAGGCGCTCCGATGGGTCATTCGTGCTAACCCGGATTTCTCATACTGGGTAGGTGCATCGGGGTTCTGTCTGTGAGATAGTGTTCTTTGACAAGGACATAGCTCAGGACAGAGGGGTTCCCCGATGCAAACACAGTGTAGCGCGGCATCGTTCGGTTTCCAAGCGGTCGAGGGGCGTTCGGTGGTGGCGTCGTTCGATGGCGGGACGCTGAGTTCGGACGCGGGCGCGTTGCTGCTCGGGGAAACGGATCGGGCGGTGGCGTTGATCGAGCGTTTTGCCGCCTGTTTCACCGACCATCGCGATCCGCGTCTGATCGAGCATGAGGTGCGCACGCTGGTGGGGCAGCGGGTGATGGGGATCGCGCTTGGCTACGAGGACCTGAACGATCACGACCTGTTGCGTCACGATCCGGCGATGGCGGTGGTGGCGGGCAAGCTGGCGGCGAAGCGGTCCGATTGCGCCGCGGTGGCGGGCAAGTCGACGCTGAACCGCCTGGAGTTGGGCGGGCCGGAGCCGTCGCGCCGGCACAGGATCACCCACGACGGCGCGGCGATCGAGGCGTTGCTGGTGACGCTGTTCATGGAAGCGCACCGCGCGCCGCCGGACCGGATCGTGCTCGATCTCGATCTCGACGCCACCGACGATCCGCTGCACGGCACGCAGGAGGGCCGCTTCTACCACGGCTACTATCGCGGCTACTGCTACCTGCCGCTGTATGTGTTTTGCGGGCGTCACCTGCTGGCCGCGAAGCTGCGCCGCTCCAACATCGACGCCGCGGCCGGAGCGGTCGAGGAAGTGGCGCGGATCGTGTCGCAATGGCGCCGCCGCTGGCCGGGTTTGCAGGTTCTGCTGCGCGCCGATTCGGGCTTCGCCCGCGACCCGCTGATGGCGTGGTGCGAGGCCAACGGTGTCGATTACCTGTTCGGTCTCGCGAAGAACAGGCGACTGGCGCGCGAGGTCGAAACCGAACTGGCGCAAGCCCGCGCCCACAGCGTGCGCACCGGCAAGCCGCAACGCCGCTTCAGGGACTTCATGTGGCGCACGCACGACAGTTGGAGCCGCCCGCGCCGCGTCGTCGCCAAGGCCGAGTTCACCCACGGCAAGGCCAACCCGCGTTTCGTCGTCACCTCACTCACTGCCGGCGAGACCCGGGCCCGGCGCCTCTACGAACGGCTCTACTGCCGGCGCGGCGAGATGGAGAACCGCATCAAGGAATGCCAACTCGACCTGTTCGCCGACCGCACCTCAAGCCATACCATGCGCGCCAACCAGTTGCGCCTGTGGTTCGCCTCCATGGCCTATGTGCTGATGTGCGCGCTGCGGCGCATCGGCCTCGCCCACACCCGCCTCGCCGTCGCCACTTGCGCCACCCTGCGCCTGAAGCTGTTGAAGATCGCCGCCTGGGTCCGGGTCAGCGTGCGCCGGGTCAAGATCGCCATGGCGTCTACCCACCCGTGCCAGAACGAGTTCCGCATCGCCCACGCCCGATTATCCGCCGCCGCAGCGTAAAGCGGCTCCCTTCACACTTCCCCGCAACAACACGGAAACAGCGCCGAACAGACCAAACCGCCAAACGGCGGGCGAACGAACTCGCCCCAAAAACGCCAACCGGCCAAAATCCAACCGCACACCGCGCCAAAACCGGAAATCCTACCCAGTATGAGAAATCCGGGCTAGCAGGGAGGATGGTGTCATAGCGGACGCGCTGCCACTCTGCCGAATCCTGTGGTCGGATCGGCGGCGGACCGGACGCTGTCAGCGCTGTCTCCGGGATCCCGACCAGCGCTGCGCGGCTGTCGCCTTCACGTTGCGCCGGATCGACAGTTGATGAACGGACCTTTCTTCGCCGTTCCTGACCAGACGCTTGCCGATCGCGGCATAGCTCACCGGCGCATCGCCGAAGTCAGTCTGCGCCCAGTGCGCTCTCTCAAGACCCTCGCCGGGCGCCACCGTCCAGGGCGATGGTAGCGGCAGGTCCACACCCGGGTCGGAGACACCCGGGCGGTGGCGCCAGCGCTACGTCAACGGATACATCCGGATCGCCTTACCGGCACCCGGACGCCTGCCGTCATGCCGACATGGATCCAGTTCGTCGCGCGTAGGCTGACCGCGCCATAGGCGGGCCGGACAAAGCTCTCGACCAGAAGCGGCGTCAGGCCATGACGGTCAACTTAAACCCCGGCGACCCGACCGAGACACAGGCCGAGGATCCGCGAGGCCAAGTTGCGACACGCCAGACCGGAACGCACGAGAAAGCGCGACAATCCGTTCACCCGGTCAAGATGGGCCTCCCGACCGCGCTGTCCCATCCGATCCATCGGCCGCGCGGCTTCAACGCCAGCGCCGACGCCGCAAACAGGTATCCGCCGAGCCAGCCATGATCGGAACCGGTCAGATAGCGAAGCTGACGCCCGACAGGCACCGTCGCACCCTCCGGGTGCTCACCGATCAGCCGTTCGTTGAACAGGTGCAGCGATCCCGGATCATAGGCCACCTGCACGAACAGCCCCGAGACCAGATCGACCCGGTCCGGAACGCCGACCGGCGGGCGCAACCGGGGCCTCAAGCCGGCGTACCCGCCGGTTGATGTCCGATCCCGCGGCCGGAGGCGACAACACAACGTCGTCAAGACCGACAGACACCCTCGGACACCCGGTCTCCTGCAGGCGACCGCGAGGATCGCGAAACTCGAAAGCCTCGCAAACCGCACGCGCATAAGCCAAGCGGCCGGGAAAGCTGTCCGGCGCCGGCAGAGCCGCAAGGTTCCGACGTCCCGCCGCGGACGACAACTGGCGGCGGCATCAGCACAATCAGCGCCTGACACAAACCCGCCATCGCTTTCGATCCGAAAGACCCCAGCCGCCGCCCCTCGCACGGGAGCACTACCCATAGACCTACGATTCTACAACGTCAAGAATAAAAAAACAGGGACTCGGCGACACCACACCAGCACCCACAATCATCCTGCCACCGTCAGCAACGCGGTACCTGGGCAGTTACGAACGCGGACGCATTTTCGTCGATAATCGGACCGGAGAAACGATACCAGCAACACAATGTCCGAATACAGCACCCGGCGAGGCCCAACGCCGGACTCAATCTCTTTCGGACAAGAAAGCCTTCACGAGTGCGTTGAAACGCTCGGGGTGTTCAAGCGACGCCAGATGCTCGGCTGGCTCGAGCCATTCAAGGGATGCGTATGGTATCAACCGCGCCATCTTTTCCGTGACTTCGCGCGGGGCACCAGGATCGTTCGGCGTTCCGATCACCAGGGTCGGCGCCAAAATCTCCGGTAGCCGGTCCGTCGTGTCCAGTTGCCGCATGGCGGACACCGCCGCATCGAAGCTCTGCGGCCGGAAGCGGAGGATCGCCTCTTCCATATAGCGGTAACCAAGGTCGCGACGGACCGCCGCCGCACGGGTAAACCAGCGCGCCATAAGCGCCGTATGCACGGATTCGATACCCTCGCGAAGTACCAGGTCCGCCCTCTCCCGCCACAACGCCCGCTGCGCATCATCATACTCACAGGCTGTATTGACCAGAATCAGGGACAAAAGACGTCCGGGACAAGCAAGAGCAAATGTCTGCGCAATCTGGCCACCCAGGGAAACACCGCAGAAATGCACCCGGTCGATCCCCAGCGTGTCGAGTAACCTGACTACATCGCCGGCCAGCATCGGGAGCGTGTATGGGCCGGGAGGCGCGTCGCTGCCACCGTGGCCACGGGTATCATACCGAAGAACGCGAAATCCCTCGAAAGCCGGAAGATGTGCATCCCAGTATCCTAGATCGGCCCCGAAACAATGATTGAGACAGACCACCGGGGCATTGTCCGGGCCGCTCAATTGGTAGTTCATCGCAACCTCGCCCACGCCGATCCGTCCGGTTGTCATGCAAGTCCTCCATCACTACTATTGCGGTTCACACCGAAAAGCGACCACCGCTGCGGATTTCATGTATACCATGCCCGAACACAATCGCCGCTTCGTGCTTCGGTCGCGGCCAATCGGTTTGCCCGGCGATTCGAATTTCAGCATCGAAACCGTTCCCGTTCCCGACCTTGACCAGGACCAACTGCTGGTCCGCGTGCTTGTTGCCGCACTGTCACCATGGCAGAACCAGCGCATGAAGGACTTTCGGAATTACACGCGCCCATTCGCCATTGGTGAGCTTATCGATTGCGATGTTCTTGGCGAAGTGTATGCTGGCGAGGCTGGTGGTTTATGCGCGGGCGACCTTGTGACCGGACGGCTCGGCTGGCAGGAATTTGCCGTCACCACACCGGGGCAGCTTCGTGCCGCCGACAATTCGTTTCCGGAAACCTTGTGGTTGACGGCTCTGGGTTCGCCGGGCCTGACAGCCTATTGCGCCATGGATCTGTTCGGCCGTCCGATGCCCGGCCAGACGCTTGTTGTGACGTCGGCAGCCGGCGCCGTCGGCAGTTATGCCGTGCAACTGGGCAAGCTCGCCGGCATGCGGGTCATCGGTGTCGCCGGCAACGTCCGGAAATGCGCACTCGTTACTGAGCAGCTTGGCGCAGATGCCTGCGTCGATCGCAGTGATCCCGGATTCGTGGAAAGACTGGCCGGATATTGCCCCGACGGCGTCCATCTCTTCTTCGATACCCTCGGCGGCCCCGTCGCTGACACGGTGTTCGACCAATTGGCCCGATATGCAAAGGTTCTTGTGATCGGACGCACGGTATCCAACAACAGCGACCGGCCGGATCTCGATCCCGTCAACATGCGGCAACTCTGGGCGCGGGAGGCAAGCATCACGTGCTTTTCACGCTATTCCTATCCTGAGCGTTGGGCGTTCGCACGCAACCGCATGATCGCCCTCTGCTGCGAAGGCCTGATACAATCGATCGACCATGTCGTTGAGGGATTCGAACACACCCCATCAGCACTTCACGATATGCTAGCCGGTGCCCATGCCGGAAAGACCCTGGTCCGTTACGGCCGTGCCACGGCAGAAAACCGAACCCCTTGACACAACAGCGCGTTGACGTCGGCGACATCGAGATCGCGTTTGTGGAGGACGGACCGGTAGACGGGCCCCCGGTCGTGATGGCTCACGCCATGGGGACGAGCCACAGACTCTGGGATCCTCAAGTCCCGGCTCTCACCGACCGGTACCGCTTGTTGCGTTACGACTGGCGCGGCCACGGCGATACCAGTGCGCCAGTTGGCCCATACAGTCTCGATCAGTTCGTTGCCGACGCCGTGGGCCTGCTGGACGCCTTGGGTCTCGAACAGGTGCATTGGGTCGGAATTTCGACCGGCGGCATGATTGGCCAGGGCCTTGGTATCCACCATCCCGACCGGATCGCATCGCTGACACTGTGTAACACCACATCACAGGCCAGTGCCTGGTACCGGAACTGGGTTGCCGAACGCCAAGCCGTGGTCCGACGCGGGGGTATGGCGCCGGTCTGGGACATGACCAAAGCACTCTGGTTCACCGATGCCTATGTCGAAGCCGAAAACTCCGACTACAAGAGGATTCGCGATGTATTCGTCTGGACGCCTGTCGCAGGGTATCTGGGCGGAACCTCGGCGGTCGCCGACCTCGCCTACCGCGATCTGCTGCCCCGGATCATCGCACCGACCCGCATCATTGCTGCCGGTGCCGACTTGGTCACCCCGCTCGAGCGCGCGACGGAGATCCAGAAACGAATTCGCGGGTCAACGCTCACCGTGATCGATGGTCAACGCCATTTCTCGAATGTGGAGGTGCCGGACGAATTCAACCGGATCCTGCGACGTGGTCTCGACGAAATGACCGGAGTGTGACCACGCGTTCATCGGATCTCGGCCCAAGTATCATCAAGCGCCCGCCCGAGCCGAGCCGACATCTCTGCAATCTCGGTTTCCGTGATGATCAATGGCGGTGCAAACACCAGACGATCGCCGACAATTCGCGGGATCAGACCATGCTTCAGGGCATTTTCGTGGAAACGTCCGGGTACATTGAGTTCGGCATCGAACGGAACGCGGGACGAACCATCGCGCATCAATTCGATCCCGCAGATCAGCCCGACGCCCTTGATGTCACCGATCAGCGGATGGTCTGCATGGGCTTCGAGAGCGCCGAGGAAAACCGGAGAGAACGACTGCACGCGATTCACGATATCCATGTTCTCATAAATCTTCAGCACTTCGAGAGCCACGGCCGACGTGACCGGATGCCCGGCATAGGTATAACCGTGCGCGAAAGCGCCAAGCGTACCACTCTGCCCGACCATCGCGTCGTAGATCTTCGCATTCACCATCAGCGCCGAAATCGGCTGCATTGCTGCCGACAGCGCCTTGGCACTGGAAATCATGTCCGGTTTCAGGCCGAAGGTCGTCGATCCCCACATTGTCCCGGTGCGACCAAAGCCGCAGATGACTTCATCCGCGATGAAAAGAATTTCGTATTTTTGCAGAACCGCTTGAATTTTCTCGAAATAAGTCGCTGGCGGCAGCACAGCGCCCCCGGCTCCCATCACCGGCTCTGCAAAGAACGCGCCGACCGTCTCAGGACCTTCGTCAAGAATCAGTGTTTCCAGCGCATCAGCCATGCGCGTTGCAAATTCGTCTTCGCTCTCGCCCTCGACATGGCGGCGATAGTAATGTGGATACTCGGTATGCCGGAACAGCTCGAAAGGCAGACCGAACCCGGCGTGCATGTCCGGCTTCCCGGACAGGCTGACAGCAGCTGCGGTGCTGCCATGATACCCCATGGTGCGGGCAATGATCTTGCGCTTCTCCGGTTTGCCGATCGCATTGTGGTAATACCAGACGAGTTTGATCGCAGTATCGTTAGCCTCCGATCCTGAGCACTGAAACAGCACCTTCGACATCGAAACCGGTGCAATCGACAACAGTTTCTCCGCCAGGTCGACATTGGGTTCGTTCGTGCGATGCCGATAACTGTGATAGTAGCCAAGGGTGCACATCTGGTCATATGCGACCTTGGCAAGACGCTCCACGGCGAAGCCGAGTGAGGCGCACCATAGACCTGCAACGCTTTCGATATAGTCCTTGCCGTTGTCATCGTAGATCGTTGCGCCACTGCCATGGGTAATCACCATTGGCCCGACATCCTGGTGTCTGGCGAGGTTAGTCTGCGGGTGGATTATCGTCGCGATGTCGCGGGCATGGACGGAATTGGGCAGCAACGTCATTGGATAACCTCCATGACTGGCTTGAGTCTCGGGTCTTCAACCACGCACCCGGGTCCCGGTACAGATACTCCCCGGTCACTGAAAGACCGTCACGGTATCCGGGCCAGGAGACACGGTCCAGCCCGGATACCGGCTAAATCGGCAGAACGATCAGGCGTTCGGCTGTGGAACCTTGCGCAGATAAGGCAACGGCGCGTCCCAACCGTCGGGAAACGCTTTTCTCGCATCTTCGTCGGAAACGGCCGGAACGATGATCACGTCCTCGCCCTGCTTCCAGTTGACCGGCGTTGCAACCTTGTGCGTAGCTGTCAGCTGGCAGGAATCGAGCACCCGCAACACCTCGTCGAAATTCCGCCCGGTGCTCATCGGATAGGTCAGGGATAGTTTGATCTTCTTGTCCGGGCCGATCAGAAAGACCGTGCGCACAGTAGCATTGTCGGCCGCGGTACGACCTTCCGAACTTTCGCCTTCTTCCGCCGGCAGCATTTCGTAGGTCTTCGCGACCTTGAGTTCAGGATCGCCGATCAGCGGATAGTTGATCGCGCTGCCGGAGACCTTCTCGATATCCTTGGACCACTCATTGTGGTTGTGGACCGGATCGACACTGATGCCGATGATCTTGCAGTTCCGCTTTTCGAACTCCGGCTTGAGATTCGCCATGTATCCGAGTTCGGTCGTGCAGACCGGTGTGAAGTCCTTCGGATGCGAGCAGAGAATTGCCCAGCTGTCGCCTATCCATTCGTGGAAGTCGATCGTACCTTCCGTGGTCTCGGCAGTGAAGTTCGGTGCCGTGTCGTTGATTCTGAGAGCCATTGATTGTTCTCCTTGGCATACTGGACCGCCCTTCGGACCACCTGCCGAACTCGGGCGAACCGACATTCTGTATGTGAGTTGCAATGTAGTGAACCGATCGGACATGAACAATCGCCGATGTGGGCCCGGACCGGCAAGAATTCCGCACGTCAGAGATGCCGGCCGCGCTCGAGAATTTCGAGCGTGTAATCACGATAACTCATGCCGAGAGCACGAGCACGGGCCATGCGCCGCCTGACAATCATCGGATCCGGTTGTTTCCAAGCCGTCTTCTGGGCCCGGGTCCAGCAATATCGATAATAGGCAGGCTCCCGTTGCGGCCCCATGTTATGACCAATACCGACCGGCGGGAGTTGCCGCAGTTTGAGACGAGCCGCTCTGGCGGCGCGTTTGCTGCCTTTCACAGCCAAACCACGCGACACGCAGCGGGCCAGCGCGCGGTTCTGCCTGGAACAGGGAGGCCGGACGCACGACGACCGTTACCAGTCGGACCAAAGGGCGTCTCGACATCTCGGGAGCACGGTCGTTGTTCCTGTTGCATTGATGATAGCCTTATCGAAGAAGAAAGCCGATCATGCGGACATCATGGTCTCTGGACGCAATCGGATCGTCGGCCGGAACGTTCCGGAATCAACATCCAATGACTGGCGTGCC
This sequence comes from Thalassobaculaceae bacterium, assembly GCA_963422445.2. GTDB lineage: Bacteria > Pseudomonadota > Alphaproteobacteria > Thalassobaculales > Thalassobaculaceae. The sequence goes on along the minus strand of OY729512.2, from coordinate 2,700,320 downwards.
GGGCCGCCATTTTATCAAACACGGGAGCAATCATGAACGACGCCGACCGGGTTCTAACCTGGAGCGACCTTCTGAGCCCGGAATATCGGCGTTTCACGCTGATGCTTGTTTTCAGCATCGCGCTGCATGCATCCAATTTTTTCATTTTCGCAACACTCGCTCCAAGCGTGGTCAACGATATCGGCGGGCTCGACCTGCTGAGTTGGGCGACCTCGCTGTTCGTCGTCAGCGTGATCGTAAGTTCCGCCGCGGGCGGCATGCTGAAAGCCCGCTTCGGCGCCAGGCGATCTCTGGTTCTGGCCGCTATCGTGTTCGCGCTCGGCAGCCTGCTCACTGCCCTTGCGCCAACAATGGAGAATGTTCTTGTCGGGCGGACAGTCCAGGGGCTCGGCGCCGGCCTGTTGACGGCGTACTCGCATGGCATGATCCGGGATCTCTTTCCACCCGCATCCTGGGCCCGCCTGTTTGCCGTGGTGTCCGGTGGCTGGGGCGTGGCTGCCCTGACCGGCCCGCTGATTGGCGGAATCTTCGCGGAGTACGACGCATGGCGCTGGGGATTTGTCATGATGGTCGTGGCGGCGGGCGTATTCGTTCTGCTGACACTGAAATCAATCCCGGCCGATAACAACTCGGAAGATACCGGATCTCCCTCACAGATTATCCGGCTTGCCATTCTTGGCGCCGCGGCCCTGGTTCTCGGCGGGATCGGCAAGCTGTCCAGCCCGGGCGCGGATTTCGTGCTGGCCGGGATCAGCGTGATTTGCCTGGCGACAACCGTCATGCTGGAACGCCGTAGTCGCGACCCACTGTTTCCGCGGGATATGCTCCGGCCTCAGACGGTGCTCGGCGGCGGCGTGATGTACGTCTTCGGCATCACTTTCGCCACAGTCGTCACCGCAGTCTATGGACCGCTCCTGTTCCGCGTGATTCATGATATCCCGATCCTGACCACCGGCTATATCGTTACAGCACAGTCGATGATGTGGACATTGGCCGCGATCGCCTTCTCGGGTATCGGTCGAACCGGAAGCCGGCTCGCGACCATTGCCGGCCCGACGATCACCGGTGCCGGGGTGTTGATAACAGGCTCGTTTCTGCCGTCGGGGCCGGTTTGGGCTGCAATCGTGGGGATTGCGATTATCGGGTTCGGGATCGGGTTGGCCTGGGGCCATATCGGACGTTTCGTGTTCGAAGCAGCCGGAGATGCCGACAGACATCGCGTCGCATCGGTAATACCGACGTTCCAGTCGGTCGGAATCGCTTTCGGATCAAGCACCGCCGGTCTGATTGCGAATGCGGCCGGATTTGCCGAGGATCACAACTCCGACTCGGCCCGCACGGTTGCCGCATGGCTCTACATCGGCCTTTCTCCCGCGGCTCTCGTCGCATTGATCGGGGGTCTGCGCGTCGCCGCCGGCACCCGGACATCGCCCAACCATCGGTCAACGTCCGATTGAGGAAACGGCGTCCAACGAGGTACTGTCAATAAAAGAAAGGGCGTTCGATCGAGACCGGCCAATCAACAATCCGGCAGGTTGTCGGTACGGATCCGCTTTCCGAGATAGCCGCCATGATGCCGCAATCCGTAATCGGACCGGGTCACTTCCTTGCGTTCCATCAAGACCAGCGCAAGCGCATCGCCAACAGCCGACATCACAGCCATACTTGCGGTGGGTGTCACACCAAGCGGGCAGGGTTCGTTGATTACCCCCATGTCGATAATGACATCGGACATCAATCGCAAACCGGAGTCGCTGTGCGAGGTGATGCCGATTACGGCATCGACATTCATGTGGCGGCTGAGTTCAATGAACTCGAGAACTTCTCGAGTCTTGCCGCTGGTAGAGAATGCGACGATGCAATCACCCGGCGCCAGCATCCCGAGATCACCATGCGCGGCTTCGGCCGGGTGGATGAAGATCGCCGGCGACGCCGTCGAACTCAGGATAGCGGCAAATTTGCGGGCGACAAAACCCGCCTTTCCCATACCGGTTGCGACAATTTTGCCCCGACAGTCATAAAGCAGATCAAGCGCCCGACTATAGGAATCATCAATCGAAACCTCCCGAATCGCTTCGGCTTCGGCATCAAGGACCCGGCGGATCCGATCAGTGACCGGATCGAGGCTGGTAAGATTTTTGACCGTCGCGCTCATAACGCCGGACACTACCGATTGTGGGCAGCATTGGCCAATTGAATCTGTAAATCCGCCCCTGATGACGGCGTCCTTGGAGCAACAAATTCAATCTTCCTGATCCCATCTGGAATCAGACCATCCCTGTTTTTGTGATTTGGCTACGATTTCGTAGACGGGTTCAAGGTCGGTTCCGGGGTAGATGGTCCGGGGTTCGGTGAGGTCCTTGAGGAGCGGCGCCAGTATCCGGTCGAGGGCATTGTCGGCGAGGCCAGGGATCCGGGCCCTGAGGGTTCCGTTTTCGGGTTCGGGCCTGATGTTGGCGTCGGAGGTCAGCAGAGTCTGGAGCAGCTTCCGGCTGTCGGGCGCCTTGCCCTGCACTTCAATCACGGGTGGCACATCCGGGTTTCGGCGCGGCAGGCGATCATGCGGATGATGTCGAGGACCCGGTGATCGGCAAGGCCTCGAGTTTGTCCGTTTTGATAAGATCGCCGGTCCGGGCATGTTTGGGCGTGGCGTCGCGTCGCTGTTTCAGATCGTCAATCTCGACGGTGAGGGCCTCGACGGTCTCCTTGGTGTTGCGGTCGGCCCTGGCCTCGCGTCCCGCGGCTTCGACGATAAGGTTGCGCAGCCGGCCCGGGCGCGCCCGGATCGCCTTGATCCGGCCCTCGATCCTGCGCCAGACCGGATTGACGATGGTCTGGCGCAGGATCGAGCGGTTCGAGGTCATGGGTGACGAGGGCATCAAGGTTGGACGCGTGGCGCATGTATTCGAAGACATTCTCCTGCGACACGCGTGAGACCATGGCGCCAGCGACACGCGCACTCGACAGGGTCGGATGGGTCGTGATCAGTGGCACCTGACGGCCAGCGTCGAGACGCCGACGGATCTGTCGGGCCGTCAGCTCGACCTTCAGGGTGACATCTTTCTCAGCCAGGCTGACGGTGACGTCATGGACACCGGCCGGCCCCTGGAGCAGGACCGCGACCGGGCGGAAGTCGCTGTCCGGCCCGTCGTCTCCCTTATGGGTCTTGTGCCAGGTGATGCAGGCGATGTCCTGACGGGCGAGAGTCCTGAACAGGGCCCGGCGTCAACCTTCGCGATCGAAGACCAGGGTCTGCGCCGGATCACCGGGGTCCGGCCGCGTCAGGTCCGGCACGATATCCTCCCGGATCGTGGCGCCCGGTTTCGGATCGAGTGGCTTGTGGATGCACGGCAGCGGCTTGCCGCCGAGGGCGTTGACCCGGTATCCGACGGTGCCCGTCAGACACGGTGTCTGACGGGCGACGAGGTGTTCGGGCAACGGGTCCTTGCGCCCGGCACGGATCTTGACATGACCGTCAAGCGCCAGGTTACGGCCACCGAATCGGCCTTCAGGCCACCGCCCAGCGTTCGACCAGCGCCATCTGCCACTGATGGACCGTATCCGGTGATCCGGCGATCAGCCTGATCTTCTCGCGCAAGGTCTTGACCTCGGGGCAGCGGTCGAGGCCGAGCAGCAGCCCCTATTCGCTGGGTGCCAGATCGCGCAGCTGTTCGGGGTTGCGGACCCGGGCCAGGGTCATGAACGCCAGGACGAGCAGGATCATGGTCAGGCCGGCGGCGGTGTCGAGCAGCCCGTCCTCCAACACGGTTGGCAGGGCTGTGAGTGCCGCCATTGGCGACCGCGTTCGTCGGTTCCAGGACCTGCGGTGTTGCGTCTTCAAGGGCGCCGAGACTGGCTAGCACGCGGCCATCGGCATCATGCGTGGCACGGCCTATCGGCGTTGTGCGGTCGCGGGCCTCACGCGGCGCACGATCGCGGGCGGTCATGGTTCCGGCGGCAGAAAGGTCGGAGACGGGATCCCGGGGCGCTGTCGGCCCGGTGTCAGGCAATTCTTGTTCAAGGTGGCAGACGAGAAACCGAAAGCCTTGGCCATGCCGATACAACTGGATGGCGCACGAACTGTCGGAAGCGAGACACCGAAGGCCTCGGACAGCTCGCTCTACCGAAGATGGTCGCCGACATAACGGCGGGCGATGCGCAAGGTCCAAGCCCGGACATCGTCAGCCGGATGACTGTCGACAGGTTCGAGATTGCAAAACCAAAGGGTGACGCCCTCGACGGGCGTCATGGCGAACAGCGTGCCGATCGGGATCGCGTCCGGACATTGCAGAGGCAGGGTGCAGGCGAGCACCAGAAACTGCAAAACCCGTTCAAGGAACTTTATTCACTTTCCTGATTACCACTCAAGCTAAGTGTAACTTGAGCAGCCGCTCCGGCATCGGTGGCGTCCTCAGCGCCACGTAGACCAGTCTCGGGATGATGTCGGGCAGATCGAAGCGACGATTGAACCGGTACTCGAACTCCGCCAGATAGCGCTGCGCATACTTGGGTCGAACCGCATGGTAGGTACCGCGCAAAGCGTTCTTGATGGTGCCGAGGATCGTGTTCACCCATCGAAATTCGGGGCGCTCGACCGCGGCTTTCCCGCCGCCGGTCACCATCGGCTCATGAACGCAGCCTGCCGCGGTCACGCCATTGAAGCAGGTCAGCCCATCGCAGAGCACCTGCGTGCCCGGGCGGGATTTCGGTGAGACGGAAGCCCTCGACCACGGTGAGCGTCACCCGCTGCGGATGTCCCGCCTCATGGGTCTCGATCGCGGCCACGAAAGGGGTCTTGCCCGGTGCCCCACGTCCGCGCTTGCCGCCGCTGCGCTCGCCCCCGAGGTAGGCATCGTCGAGCTGGATGAACCCGCCGAGCGGATGCGCGCGGTCGGAGATGCCGAGTTGGCGGTGCAGCGTCATCGTCGATGCACCTTTCTTGTCCTGGGTCATGAAGTAAATGCCCTGGAACCACACCGTCAGGGGCAGCTTGGTGGCCTCGAAGATGGTGCCGGCGGTAATGGAGGTCTGGCGGTTGCAGCGATAGCACTGCTGGAGCTTGTGTGTGGTCAACTGGCAGTCTCGGTCGTGGCCGCAGTTCGGGCACACGAACCCGTTGGGCCAGCGCCATCGGGACAGGGCGTCGAAGCACTGCTGTTCGGTTCCTATAGAGCGAGAGAAACGCGTTGAGGCTGATTCCTTTCTGGAACTGCACCGGGTTACGGGCCATGAAATTCTCCTTCTCTATCATCAAATTACATGACTGTATTCTATACTAAATGCCACTTAGCGTCGAGGGTAATCAGGTTCACTTTTGGCGCCAACTATCAAGGATATGCGTACCCGGACAACAAAAATCCCCGAAACCGCTTATGCACGTAGCTCCGGTTGCGAGAGATTGCCGCGAGAAGTTGACTCCTACCGGTCCATTTGGACGGTTTTCGATCAACATGTTGATCAAGCCGGAGCCAAATGCATAAGCGGTTCCCCGAAAATTCGGGAGTTGGAACCTCGGACCATCAATCCGGTCGAATCACGGGATCAGAATGTCTGAAATTCAAGATGGATTCTGCCTCGGGTCACGGTGATCCCACGCCGTAAACGGCGAGTTCGTGACAAGAGTTTGGTGACATGCATTCTTGCCAAAAAAGATAGAAAAGCCCGTTTTCTCCGACGATTTAATCTCGTTTACGGACCAAAATTGTGAAAATGACTTCGCTGCATGTCATCAAAGCGCCGCTCCACCGGCATTCAAATTTAGCATGGGATCACCGTGTGTTTCGGGTTGACCTGTTCGTTACCTCGCCAGCAGGATATTCGCAATGCCGTCTACAAACCCTATTGCACTGATGACCTTGTGGGGCATTCGGATGGTCGCGCTTGCCAATCAGAACTGCGGCAGGCGCCACATTCGTCTTACTGCCCTCGGTTCCGGAGCTTTTCTGCATTGTACCGGGTTTTGAACGTGGTTCCTGCCGAAATCCGGTTCCCGGATCAGATCGATTTCAACGAATCGGCATGCTGGGACAAGCCTTGTCACGAAGACCTGTACCATGCGGAGACCGCTGGCTGTTTTCAAATCGGTTCTTCGTCTCTTGACCCTGTCACGACCTCTGTTGCATTTCGGACTGCGAATCGGGTATCTTTTTTTGGCAAGAATTCATGTCGCCAAACTCTTGTCACGGACTCGCCGTTTACAGCGTGGGATCACCGTACATCATCGGCTTGCCCGAGGCCCACTCTCGGCATAGCCTCGCCAAACTGCCCGATACGGAGTGCCCTCATGACAGAACCAGTCGTGCTGCTTGATGTCGACGACCGTGGCGTCGCCACCATCGCCATCAACCGGCCCGAGGTCAACAACGCCTATGACGGCGACCTTATCAAACTGTTGATCGAAATTGTCACCCGCTGCGCGGCCGATGACGACGTCCGGGTCATCGTCATACGCGGCAACGGACGGCACTTCCAAGCTGGCGCCGACCTGAAATGGCTGAAACAGGTCGGCACATTGTCACCCGAGAAAAATCTCGAAGTATCACGCCGGACCGCTCAGGCCATCCGGGGCCTGAGCGAAGTCATGAAGCCGACGATCGCCCTGATTCATGGGGGATGTTTCGGTGGGGGAACCGGTATCGCCGCAGCTTGTGATATCGTGATCGCTAGCGAAGATGCCCTGTTTTCGATTACCGAAGCCCGCTGGGGCGTCATCGCAAGCGTCATCATCCCGCAACTCAATGCTGCAATCGGACCACGGAACACGCGACGCTATGCCCTGACTTGCGAACGCTTCAATGCAGCAACGGCCCATACGATCGGACTCGTCCACCAACTGTGCCCGACCGGAGGACTCGACGACGCCGTGGCGCCCGTACTCGACAACCTGCTTCTGGCGGCACCTGACGCGACAACCCAGACCAAACATGCGATCCTGCGAGACGCCGGGCTTCTGGTGATTGACAACTATTTTGACGAACTGGTCACCGCCCATGCAGCGAAACGCCAGACCGGCGAAGCGCAAGAAGGTCTCGCAAGCTTCAATGAAAAACGCCATCCGGCCTGGTATCCCGGAACCTGACCGCAACAGCCAGCCGATGCCAGCCCCGTACCGGCTTCAAACTCCGACCTGCCGCCGTGGCTTTCCCACTGGTTCGATGGCCGCGGCTGGGCTCCGCATGACCATCAGCTCGCGATGTTGGCGGCCGCACACAACGGCCGCTCGGCCCTGTTGACGGCGCCAACCGGCGGCGGCAAGACGCTCGGAGGATTTCTCGCCAGTATCATTGCCCTGGCCGAGACCCCTGCCCCTACTCTCCACACACTCTATATCTCGCCGCTGAAAGAGCTGACGGTCGATGTCCATCGCAACCTGCTTGAGCCGATTTCAGAGATGAAACTGGCAATCACGGCAGAAACCCGGACCGGTGATACGCCGTCGCAAAAGCGGCAACGACAGCGCCGCCAGCCACCGAATATCCTGCTGACAACACCGGAAAGTCTTGCACTGCTTTTATCCTATGGCGACGCCGCAAGACTGTTCCGATCTCTCGAACGCCTGATCATTGACGAGCTTCATGCCCTCGCACCCAACAAATGCGGTGAATTGCTCGCGCTCGGACTGACACGACTCGCCACGCTCGCACCACAGGCCCGGCGCGTTGGCCTGTCGGCAACAATCGCCTATCCCGTCGACATGGAAGCCTATCTGTCCTCCGGCACCCAGGCCGATATCGTGCGCATCGCCGGAAGCGGTACGGTGGAGGCCACGGCGCAAATCGTCATCGGCAGGAACCATTTGCCGTGGTCAGGCCATATGGCCATCTATGCTGCGGAAGACATATTCGCAGCGATTGCGGCGCACCGGTCGACACTGGTGTTCGTCAATACCCGTGCGCAGGCAGAATTGATCTTCCAGGCATTGTGGCATCTGAATGAAGACGGTCTCGAGATCGAATTGCATCACGGCTCGCTCGATAGAGCGCAACGCCGCAAAGTCAAGGTCGCGATGGTCCATGGCAAATTGCGTGCTGTTGTCGCCACATCATCACTTGATCTCGGCATCGATTGAGCTGCCATCGATCTGGTGATCCAGGTTGGCGCTCCGAAAGGAACATCATGTCTGTTGCAGAGAATCGGACGCGCTAATCATCGCCTCGACGCCCCGAGCCGTGCCCTGCTGGTCCCCGGCAATCGCTCCGAAGTCCTCGAATGCCAGGCGGCATTGTCAGCACTGAAAGCTAGCCAGCTTGACGGTGACCGTCCGCATCCCGGCGATCTTGACGTACTGGCGCAACACGTTCTGGGTACGGCATGCAGCACTCCCATCGACCTGGACGACATCTACGACGAGGTTACCGGAGCCGCTCCCTATCGCAATCTGCTTCGGGCCGAGTTTGACGATGTTCTCGAATTCGTCAACACCGGTGGTTACGCCTTGCGCGTCTATGAACGGTTCAGGCGCCTGAAACCCGACGACGGGCGCCTTGCTGTCGCCAGCAGGCAGGTCGCGGCGTCATACCGCATGAATGTCGGCACCATCGTCGAAACCGCCACGTTAAAGGTCTGGTTCCGGTGTGGCCGGTTTCTCGGGCAGATCGAGGAACATTTCGTCCAAGGCCTGCAGCCCGGCGACACCTTCATCTTCGCCGGGCAACTGCTGCAATACGAGGGCCTGCGTGAAACCATCGTCGAGGTCTCACCCGGCCGCGGCAATGACCCCCGGGTTCCGTCCTATGCCGGCAGCCGGCTGCCCCTGACGACAAATCTCGCCGACGGCGTGCGGGCACTGCTCGAGGACGATCGCGACTGGCCGAACTTGCCAGCGCCCGTCGAGGAATGGCTACGGATACAGCAATTGCGCTCTGTCCTGCCCAAGAGCGACCGCCTGCTAGTTGAAATCTTCCCCCGCGGCGAACGTCATTACATGGTCGCCTACTGCTTCGAAGGCCGCAATGCGCATCAGACACTCGGCATGCTGTTGACCCGACGAATGGAGCGCAGGCAGCTTGATCCGGTGGGGTTCGTCGCGACCGATTATGTCATCGCGGTGTGGAGCCTGAAACCGGCCCGCGATATCCACGACCTCTTTGCCCCCGACATGCACGGAGATGATCTCGAAGAATGGATGGCCGAGTCGAGCCTTCTGAAGCGAACCTTCCGCAATGTCGCGGTGATCGCCGGACTGATCGAACGCAGACTGTCGGGGCACGAAAAAACCGGCCGGCAGGTCACCTTCAACTCCGACCTGATCTATGATGTCCTGCGCCAACACCAGCCGGACCATATTCTGCTACGCGCCACCCGTGCCGACGCAGCCCGCAGATTAACTGATATTCGCCGCCTGGCTGACTTTCTGGTGCAGATTCAGGGCCGTATTGATATCAGGGCCCTGGACCGGGTGTCACCACTCGCCGTTCCCGTGCTCCTTGAGATCGGTCGGGAGAGCGAATCCGAACGGGCTGCGGAAATCTTGCTCGACGAAGCCGAGGCCGAACTCGTCGCTGAAGCGATGGCCGATGAGGCCCGAATACCCGGCCCGTCTGATTCGAGATCGGCAATCGCAATGCAGCACTTGACCATGACCGCGGCTGTCGCGACATTCGCCGGATGCTGGAATTCATGGTCAATGGTGCTGCGCTTGTTGCCGACCCGTCCGGCGCCCTAGCCTAGCCAGCACACCGTACAGTCGTCGTCTCGGACCTGCATTTCGAAAAAGGATCCGCCTTTGCCGCACGCAATGTGCCACTACCGCCCTATGATACAATCGCAACCGCTGACCGGCTGACCTTGGCATTCGATCGCCATCAACCCGTCTCGGTGATCTGTCTCGGCGACAGTTTTCATGATCAAGCGGCGCCGGATCGCATCACCCCGGTCCTTCTCGACCGCATCCGGTCCTTGACCGCACGATTCGAATGGATCTGGATCACCGGAAATCACGACCCGGCGCCGGATCCCGTCTGGGGCGGCCGGGCCGTCGCCGAGATCACGAAAGGACCGCTGGTCTTTCGCCACCAGGCAGTCTCCATAACCGGACATGGTGAGGTCAGCGGCCACTATCACCCAAAAGCCCGGGTCGGGCTGCGTGGCAGCACCATATCCGGGGCCTGTTTCGTGACCGACGGCCGCAGACTGGTCATGCCGGCCTTCGGCGCGTTCACCGGCGGTCTTGATGTCGGGTCCCGGGAAATCAAGACCCTGTTTCCACGCCGTTTCGAGATCCTGTTTCGGGGTCCGAACCGGATTTCCCGATTTCCCGATTCGGCCCTGATCCCGTCGCGTCACAGCTTCGCTTGACGGCCGGACGACCCGGCCCCGATCTCCGCCCTTGATCGCTTTCGGTCAGCCAATATAGGCCATTGCCTCGATCTCGACCGTCATGCGCGGGTCAACGAGACCACTGACTTCAACCAGCGTCGACGCCGGCTTGTGGGAACCGAAATATTCGATTCGCAGAGGATTGATCAGCGGGCGTTCGGAAATGTCCGTCATGAACACCTGGACCTTGACCACCTGGTCCGGTCGTCCGCCAGCATGGCGCAATGCCTTGTCGAGCGCCGCCATGGCTAGCCTGAACTGTTCAACAGTGCTCTCCGGTATCGATCCATCATCGGCAACACCAGTCATGCCTGAAAGCCAGATCGTATCGCCAGCCCGAACAACATGACAAAAATGGCTGACCGGCTCTCGCATGCCCGGCACCATGAAACGTTCTATTCCCATCCCGTCTTCTCCTTTCCGGGCGGCATCCAGCCACGCGACCGCCTCGATCTCAACCTTCATACGCGAATCGACCAGACCTGGAACCTCAACTAGCGTTGACGCCGGCCGGTGCGGACCGAACCACGCGATACGAACGGGATTGATCGTCACCCGCTCGCTGATATCAGTCATGAACACTTGCATCTTGACAATCTGGTCCGGCCGGCCGCCGGCATGACGCAGACAACGGCCGATCGTATCCAGGGCAATGCCGGCCTGCACCGAGGCTTTCTCCGGGATTGAGCCATCGGCAGCGACTCCAACCATTCCGGAAATCCAGACCAGACGCCCGGATGTCACGATGTGACAATAATGGCTGACCGGTTCCATTTCGCCGGGCACCATGTAACGCATAATTGCCATTCGCTATCTCCTCGGTCTGGCACCGAAGATGAGAATAGCAGCAATGATCGTCCGGGTATCAGTCCGATTTGCGGTCAGCGGGATCCTCTGCCCGGACCGTGAGCCGTGGTGGCCAAATACCGGACTTGAGATGACTGTGACGACCCAGTCTGAAGATGCCCGGCCAGCGCATGCGGGCACCGGTGTCACGGAAGCGCTGAACAGCCACGCCCGGGAGTCGGTTTGCAGTATCAAGCGCTGCGCGTTCAGCACGCGACAGACGCCCACCAAGATCCTCTGCGGCCCGAAGGCGACGCTCCAGTTCCACCCAGGCTGGTCCAAGCATCAGGCTCAAGGCAATAACCGCGACCGCGGTCTTGTAGCCGTCAATTCCGATTGCGCCGCTGGTCAGCCCGACACCGGCGATGATGAAACCGAATTCTCCGATCTGCCCGATCGTGACGCCGGCCAGAACGGACTGCTCCCACGACTCTCCGGCGATCCTGAATGCCGCAACATTGATGACGCCCTTGATCACCGTGGCCAGGATAAGCACAACCAGCAGTGTTCCAATGTTGTCGAACAGGAATCGAGCATCGATCAGCAGGCCGACAGACAGAAAAAAGGTGGCAAGCAGAACACTTTCGATCGGCCGTGTGCCACGCAGAACAATACGCCGCTCCGTGGAGTTGCCGACAACAAGACCGGCCAGGAAAGCGCCAAATGCAGTTGACAGCCCGAGCAAACCCGACATCGTCGCGCAAATCCCGCAAAATGCCAGCGCGGCAATCGGAACGACCTGGAGATCAGCGCCGAAGGCACGACGCAACGGTAGCGATATGCGTTCGCGCCGCGACAGGTACCGGACCAAGCCCACCACAATCACTGCTGCCAGGACCATGCGCCAGATGATCGAATTGTCGAATTCGGCGCCCGGCCTGATCCCTTCGATCACCAGTAACATCGCGACAACAGCGAGATCCTGCGCAATCAGGACACCAACGGTCATGCGGCCGAATGTCGTCCCCAGCTGCCTCATGCCCGACAGCACCTTGATGGTCACCGCGGTACTCGAGATCGCCAGCACGAACCCGAGCAGGATCCCCTGCTGGAACGGCCAGGACATCAACTGACCGATCACGATTGTTGCAACCAGCGACAGCGCGATCTGGACGGCAACGACGATCAACGCCGTCCGGAAGACCGTCTTGAAACCCTTAAGACTGAGTTCCATGCCGACGAGAAACAGCAGCAACAACACGCCAAGTTCGGCAAGTGTCCTGGCCGCCTCGGTTTCCCCGATCACACCGAAGCCGGTCGGCCCGAGTATCGCGCCAGCGAGGATGTATCCGATGATCGCCGGTTGCCGGATGCGCATCAGGAGCAAACCGCAGATCAACGCCACGGAAAACACGATGGCAATGGCGGTGAGATTGGAATCCGGATGCACGAGCCAGCCGACCATTGATTTCTTGCGACCCGGTCAATGTCGCAAATTCGGCAGCCGTCGCCAAGCGTCGGCCCACTACGGTCAGTTGCCCAGGCGCTCCCGCAGGAGCTGGTTCACCATCTGGGGGTTGGCCTTGCCCCGGCTGCGTTTCATGACCTGACCGACAAAGAAACCGAACAACTTATCCTTACCGGCACGGAATTCGGAAACCTTGTCCTGGTTGGCGGCCAGCGTGTCATCTACCAGACTTGCAATCGCACCGGAATCAGCGATCTGCCGCAGCCCTCTGGTCTCGACGATGGCCGCTGCCTCAGCGCCAGTTTCGAACATTTTAACGAAAACATCTTTCGCGATCCGCCCGGAAACCGTGTCATCGGAAATCAGATCAATGAGTCCGCCTAGAGACTCTGCGGAAACCGGGCAGTTTGCAAGGTCCATGCCGGCTTTGTTCAGGGCGCCGAACAGTTCCGTCAGCATCCAGTTCACGGCCAGTTTTCGGTCGCGACCGGCGGCCAGGGTTTCGAAATAGACGGCGGTTTCGCGGTTTTCGACCAATTGCAAGGCCTCGCTCTCGCCGATACCGTATTCGCTGACGAACCGGGCCCGCTTGGCGTCAGGAAGTTCCGGAATATCGGCCGCGATCGCTGCGATGTATTCCTCACTCAAACACAGCGGCAAAAGATCCGGATCAGGAAAGTACCGGTAGTCATGCGCGTCTTCCTTCGAGCGCATTGATCGGGTCTCGCCCCGGACCGAATCGAACAGGACTGTCTCCTGACGAATCGACCCTCCGCCCTCGATGGCCGCGATTTGCCGGCGCGCTTCATAATCGATTGCCTGTTGCAGAAAGCGGAGAGAATTCAGATTCTTGATTTCGCAACGGGTGCCAAGGCCGTCACCCGGCCGGCGTACCGACACGTTGGCATCGGCCCGCAATGATCCCTCCTCCATGTTCCCGTCGCAGGTTCCGAGATAGCGCAGGATCGAACGAAGCTTGCGGAGATACGCCGCGGCCTCGCCGGCCGACCGCATGTCCGGCTCGGACACAATTTCCATCAACGCGACGCCCGAACGGTTCAGATCGATATAGCTCCGGCCCGGATCGCGATCATGCAGGGATTTTCCGGCATCCTGCTCGAGATGCAGGCGTTCGATCCGGATCACTTTCTCACCATCCGGCAGATCGACCGACAGTTCGCCTTTCCCGACGATCGGTTGCTTGTACTGACTGATCTGATAGCCTTGCGGCAGATCGGGATAGAAGTAGTTCTTGCGATCGAAGACGCTGACCCGGTTTATCCGGGCATTCAGGCCGAGCCCGGTCCGAACCGCCTGGCGGACGCATTCCTGATTGATGACCGGCAACACGCCGGGCATGGCTGCATCAACCAGCGAAACCTGCCGGTTGGGCGCGGCTCCGAAAGCCGTTGACGCAGCGGAAAACAGCTTGGCCTGCGAAACCACCTGAGCGTGGACCTCAAGGCCGACAACGACCTCCCAGTCACCGGTTTCGCCTTGGATCAGGTCCGCCATATCATGTCCCTCGCGCCGGGCGGGCGGTGAAGCCGGCCGCGGCCTCAAGTACAGCGCCGACCCGGAGCACTGTCTCTTCGTCGAACATCCGCCCGATCACTTGCAGTCCAAGTGGCAAACCGCGCCCGGACAAGCCGGCCGGAACCGAAATCGCCGGCAACCCGGTCAGGCTCGATGGAACCGTAAAGACGTCATTCAGATACATTCTGATCGGATCATCGTCATGGTCGCCGATCGCGAAGGCATCAGACGGCGCGGTTGGCGTCAGGATCGTATCGACACGTTCGAAAGCCGATTCAAAATCCCGCTTGATCAGCGCCCGCACCCGCTGCGCCTTCAGATAATAGGCATCGTAATATCCGGCCGACAGAACATAGGTGCCAATCAGGATCCGTCGCTTGACCTCGGCCCCGAACCCGGCGGCCCTGGTCTCGGCATACATGTCGTCCAGGTCCTCGCCATCGACCCGAAGGCCGTAGCGCACGCCGTCATACCGCGCGAGATTCGACGAGGCCTCGGCAGGCGCAACAATATAGTACGCCGGCAGCGCGTAGCGCGTGTGCGGCAAGCTGATATCGACGATCACAGCGCCGGCATCCCGCATCATTTCGATACCGCGGGTCCACAGGGTTTCAATGTCGTCCGGCATGCCGTCGATCCGGTACTCGGCCGGCACGCCAATGCGAAGACCCCGGATATCGCCGGTCAGCGATGCCTCGAAATCCGGCACTGCGAGATCGGCCGACGTTGAATCGCCAGAATCATGGCCAGCCATCGACTGCAACATCACGGCGCTGTCGCGAACGGTTCGGGTCAGCGGTCCGGCCTGATCGAGCGAAGAAGCAAATGCGACAATTCCCCATCGCGAGCAACGGCCGTAACTGGGTTTCAGGCCAACGACACCGCAAAAGCTGGCCGGCTGCCTGATTGAGCCACCCGTATCGGTCCCGGTCGCTGCAAGCGCGATCCGTGCTGCCACCGCAGCTGCGGAGCCCCCGGAGGAGCCGCCGGGCACGAGGCAGGCATTGCTGCTGTCATCGGAGCGCCAGGGATTTTCGACAGCGCCGTACCAACTCGTAACGTTCGCCGAGCCCATAGCGAACTCGTCCATATTGCATTTGCCAAGCATCACCGCGCCGTCCCGCCAGAGCCGGGCCGTCACGGTCGCTTCGTAAGACGGTGTGAATCCATCGAGAATCCGCGATCCGGCAGAGGTTGGAACACCGTCGGAACAGAACAGGTCCTTGATGCCGATCGGCAGACCTTCCAGAGGTCCGGCAGCTCCGGCGGCAATCTTCCGATCGGCCGCGGCCGCCATTGCCATCGCGCGATCCGGCGTCGGCGTGATATAGCAATTGAGTTCGGTCGCCGCCGCCATGCCGGTCAGGTAGGTTTCCGTCAGTTCGACCGCGGAAACCTCGCCCTGACGCAGGGCGTCTCGGGCCGAGGCGAGATCAAGAGCGAGCACATCCGACATCACTCGACCACCTTCGGTACGGCAAAGAAATCGAGAGCACGGTCCGGCGCGTTGGCCAGGACCGCTTCCGCATTGGCGCCGGCTGCCACAGTATCGGTCCGAAACGGCAGCGAATGGCCGGTCACGCTCGCGAGCGGTTCAACGCCGTCGGTATCCACTTCGTTCAACTGCTCTATCCAGGTCAGGATCGCATTCAGCTCGCCGACCATGGTTTCGACCTGACCGTCCGCCATCCGGATGCGGGCGAGATGAGCAATGCGATCGACGATATCCTTGTCAAGCGGCATGAGGGTCGGTCACTCCCGGCTCCAGTTACGGTGACAATCCCGACACAATAAGTGGTTATGTACAGAAACCGGCCCGTCCAGCGCAATGCCCTTGCGATTTTCGGGCAGTTGTCCCGCCGCAGCCCACTCGCTGCCGCAACAGCCGGCGGTGCACAGGCAATAGCGCCATATATGGTCGGTCACACGCCGTCGACCAGGTAGCGCCCGATCAGATTACGCTGGATCTGCTGTGTCCCCTCGACGATCTGCAAGACCTTCGCATCCCGGAAGTACCGGTTGATCGGGTAGTCGCCGGAAATCCCGGCCGCGCCAAACAATTGAACGGTATCGGTCGCAACTTTCATCGCGGTATCGCTAACGTGGCATTTGGTAACGGCGGCCTGCAACGCCAAGGCCTTTCCAGTTACGCCAGCGTCGACAGCCGCATTGTAGACCAGACCGCGGGCCGCCTCGATCTGGACATGCATCTCGGCGAGCATCCAGCGCACACCCTGGAAATCGGCGACATCCTGTCCGAATGCCCGCCGGTTGCGGACAAAATCCAACGCATGATCGAAGGTACCCTGGGACAAACCGACACCACGGGTACCGATGATCGGACGCGACAGGTTGAAAGCATCCATCACGATCCGGAACCCTTTGCCAGGCAGACCGAGCATAGCCGAGTTCGGCACGAAGACATCATCGAAGAACAACGGACAGGACAGAACGCCGCGGGTACCCATCTTGTTTTCTGGCGGGCCGATCGTGAACCCCGGCGCGGCTCGTTCGACGATGAAGAAGTTGATCGCCGCCTTTTTGGCGACATTACCGGTGCGGGCCGCGACAACGATGAAATCCGATACTCGTGAATTAGGCCATGTTGACGAATGATCGAAGCATAATCCATGCTGAGACAACGTGAACAAACGCGAGGAACGTCCGAGCGAGCTTGTCATAGCGTGTGGCGATGCGACGGAATTGTTTGAGTTTGTTGAAGAATCGCTCGACCTGCTGGCGCCGCTTGTACTTTATCTTGATCGTGATGAATCGTCTCAGTCCGGTTCGACCGGGCGGGAATCACGGCTTCGACGCCCTGGTCGGCCAGCACCTGGCGAATGCCATTGCTGTCATACGCCTTGTCCATGACCGCAGCCTCCGGTGCGGGAGAGCTGGGCAAAGCCTTCCACAGAAGCTCGCATCCCACGCCATCATGGCGCTCGCCACCCGTCAATACGACGGACACACCGGTTGTTTCGTTGGTACAGGCCACGTGCAGCCTGGTGGAGAAACCACCCCGGGAGCGGCCGAGAGCCTGGGCCTCCTGGCCACCGTTTTTTTACCGCGCCGGCGGCGTGTTTGCTCTCACGCAGTAGCGGCTCGAGTGTCGACCAGACAGCATCCGTGATGAGCAGGCGTAACGCCATGATAAGTCCCCGGAAAGTGTCATTGATGGAGAATGATTATCAGCATTTCATGAATTCGTCAACACGCCCTAGTAGATTGATCGTTATAAATATATCCATTATTGTGTTTTTCTGATTTGTCGATCATGGAGGTCTGCAAGATGCGCCCTGGTGTTTCATTCACACTCACTTCAGGCGACCGGCATCGCCTTGAAACGGTTGTCCCGGACCCGAAGCGCCCGCAGAAACACGTCTGGCGGGCGCGCATCGGTCTTCTGAGCGACGATGGGCTCGGCACGATGACCATCATGAGAGAGACCGGCAAGGCGAAGAACAGTGTCCGGCGCTGGCAGGACCGCTTCTATGGAAGACGGTGTGGACGGACTTCTGCGGGACAAGACGCGTCCGCCGGGCAAGACGCCTCCGGCTCCTGAGCCGGTGGCGAAGATCGTCGGGTTGACCCACACCTCGCCGCCTCACGCGGCGACCCACTGGACGCTGCGGGCGATGGCGAAGGCTGTGGGGGTGCCGCTTCGACGGTCAGGGCGGTCTGGAAGGCGCATGGCCTGATGCCGCACCGCTGGCGGCAGTTCAAGCTTTCGAACGATCCCGCCTGCCTCGAGACGCTGACCGACATCGTCGGCCTCTCCGTTGCGCCGCCGGCTCACGCGGTCGTGCTGTCGATCGATGACAGGTCGCACAGTCAGGCCCGCGACCGTACACAGCCCGGCCTGCCGCTGAAGAAAGGCCGCGGCGCTACCATGACACATGATTACAAGCGCAACGGCACGACGACGCTGTTTGCCGCCCTGACCGTGCTCGACGGCACGGTCATCGGCCAGCACGCCAGTCGGCATCGCCACCAGGAGTTCCTAGCAGGCAGATGAGGCTCCAACAACAGCCAGACCCTGTCCGACATGTCGTGACGCCGATGAGCCAATCCCATGAGTCGCCTCCAAGAACCATCGAGTGAGTTCGACAGATAGGACAGATGAACATCACTCATGACGACACTATCTAGATAGTGTCGTCACGAAATACCAGCCCAGAGCGCCAGACACCGAATCTGCACGGCGGCGAGGAACGATGCGGCATTCTTGGCGTATCGCGTGGCAATCCCACGCCAGCGCTTGAGCCACAGAAACGCGTTCTCCACCAAATGCCGGTGCCGGTAGAGATGGACATCATACGCTCTGGGGTGCTTGCGGTTGCGCTTCGGCGGAACCACTGGAATGACTTCATGCTCCTCACAATAAGACAGGATGGCATTCGTGTCATAGGCCTTGTCCGCCAACAAATACTCGGCATCTATCCCTTCAATCAGCTCGACCGCTTGACTGCAATCTGCTGCCGTCCCCTCGGTCACCAACACCCGCACCGGCATCCCATGCGCGTCCACAGCCAGGTGCAGCGTCGTGTTCAGCCCCCTTTTGTGCGATCCATCGCCTGATTGCCGCCGACCGCACCGCTCGCATGGGGATGGACCTTGAGATGACTGGCGTCAATCATCAGCCACTCATCGTCCGGCTCATCCACCAGAGGCTCCAGCAACGCCCCCCAGAGCCCCTTGTCCCGCCAGCGACAGAACCGACGATGGGTATTTTTCCAGTCTTCATAGTCTGGCGGCACATCACGCCAGGGAGCGCCGGTACGCAGAATCCAGCAAGATCGCATTAATGAACCGTCGATTATCCTGCGCCACCCCACCCCAACGTCCCGCTCGACCAGGCAGATGAGGCTCCAACAACAGCCAGACCCTGTCCGAAATGTCGTGACGCTGATGAGCCAATCCCATGAGTCGCCTCCAAGAACCATCGAGTGAATTCGACAGATAGGACAGATGAACATCACTCATGACGACACTATCTAAGATTCCTCAACCGCATCGCGCGCACGATACCCGCCGGCGTCCCGGTCCATGCCATTCTCGACAACGACGCCACTCACAAGCACAAGGACGTCCAGGTCTGGCTCGCACGCCATCCGCGCTCGACCTTCCACGTCACCCCCACCTCGAGCTCGTGGCTGAATGCGCTCGAAGGCGTCTTCGCCAAGCTGACACGACGCCGTCTCAAATACGGCGTCTGCCGCTCCGGACGCGACCTCCAGGACGCCATCCGCCGCTTCATCGACGAACACAACACCACAGAAGCCAAGCCCTTCGTCTGGACCGCCGATCCCGATACCATCATCGCCACAAGAAAAAGAGGGGTCCAAACGTTGGAATCAATCTACTAGGTAAGGCCTGAACAAGTCGGTTTTTTCGGGCATACGGGTGTCGTGGCCCGTGGATGAAACGCCAGAGCCCATCGGGGACGTGTTGTCGTGCCAGGAAATGGGGATTTTGATGCCCGAGCCGACCGTCCCCGCCGCCTTGCGGCGGCTGCGGACGGGTCGGCCCCACGTCAGACGGTGGCGTCGCGCCCCGCGATGAGCAGATTGGTGAGCCCGAGCAGCACGGCGTTGCGTTGCGTGGTCTTCGCCAGCCCCCGATAGCGCACCTTCGCGTAGCCGAAGTGGCGCTTCACATACAGGAACGGATGTTCCACCCTGGCCCGAACCGACGCCTTGCGCCTCTCCGCCGCCGCCGGGCCCGCCTTGTCCAGCCCCCGGCGCTTGCCGGGCTTCATCGCCACCTCCCAGTCCACGTCCGTGTCCCGGTTCTCCGCGCGCTTGTCCACCCCCTGATAGCCCGCGTCACCCCACACCTGCTCCTCGCCCCCGTGCAACAGCGCGTGCGCCGTCGCCACATCCGAGACGTTCGCCGGCGTCGTCTCCACGCTGTGCGTCAAGCCCGACTGCGCATCCACCCCGATGTGCGCCTTCATCCCGAAATGCCACTGATTGCCCTTCTTCGTCTGATGCATCTCCGGGTCCCGCTCGCCCTTGCGGTTCTTCGTCGACGACGGCGCGGCAATGAGACTCGCGTCCACGATCGTCCCCTTGCTCAAGCGGTGTCCGAGAGAGGCCAGATGTGCGTTGATCTCCTCGAACAGCGTCTCACCCAGACCATGCGTCTCCAGCAAGTGGCGGAAATGCAGAACCGTCGTCTCGTCAGGCAGCGCACCCGAGAGGCGCAGCCCCACAAACCGCCGTACTGACTCCACCTCGTAAAGCAGGTCCTCCATCCCAGGGTCGCTCAGATTGTAGAACAGCTGCAACGCAGTGCACCCACAGCATCACGCTCAGCGGATAGGGCCGCCGACCGCGCCCGGCCTTCGGGTAGAACGGCTCGATGCGCGCCTTCAGTCGCTCCCAGGGAACCAGCCCGTCCATCGTCTCGAGAAACACCTCGCGCCACGTCCGACGCGTCTTCAGGTCGTGCTCCAGCTCCGCAAACGTCGCTTGCTCCAACGCTCGCACTCCACTCCGTCACCAAGAAACCAATTGTGACAAAACCGACTTGTTCAGACAATCCCTAGTGCACCAGATCTTGTTGCCGTTGATCCTGTAGCCGCCCGCGACCGGGATTGCACGGGTCCGGATCCCGGCTACGTCCGACCCGCTCTGCGCTTCGGTCGTTGAAAATGCGCCACGCAATGTCCCGTCGGCGAGGCCGGGCAGATAGCAATCCTGTTGCGCAGCCGTGCCGCCAGCCAGAATGGCGCCGAAGGGCACCCACTGAACGACCAGAAGATAGGCCGTGTTGTAGCAGACCCGGCCAAGATCCAGCAATTCTCCTTTTGGAGTTATCGGGGGTTTTCAAAGGCTTGGAGATGTGATTCAAGCTGTTGTATGAAGCGTCTTGAACGATATATAGAAGTGGTGGGGAAGCGGTGCGCGGCGTTGCCCGACAAGCGCTCGGGAAGCAACACGCGCTATACCATGAGAGACATCGGGCTTGCGGCGTTTTCGGTGTTTTTCGTGCAGAGCCCGTCGTTTCTGGCGCATCAGCGCCTGCTGTCGGCGCAGCGCGGCGCTTCGAACGCCGGGACGCTGTTCGGCATGGAGCGGGTTCCGTGCGACAGCCATATCCGGCGGATGCTGGATGGGGCGCCGACGGATCATTTCGACGCGGTGTTTTCGGCGCTTGTCGATGACCTGGATGGCGCCGGCGCCTTGTCGGGTCTGCGCTGCCTGGACGATCGGGTGTTGATCGCGCTGGACGGCTCGGAGCATTTCCGTTCCGGCACGATCCACTGCGCGCACTGCTCGACGCGCCGGCGGGGCGAGGAGGTGGAGTATTTCCACAGCTTTGTCGGCGCCGCTCTGGTGGCGCCGGGGCAGCGCCGCGCCTTGCCTCTGGCGCCGGAGTTCGTGCGCCCGCAAGACGGCTCGGCGAAGCAGGACTGCGAGAGCCGCGCAGCGCAGCGCTGGCTGGCCCGCCTGGGGCCTTGTGTGGCCGGGCTGAGACCGGTCTATCTGGGCGACGATCTCTATTCCCGCCAGCCGATCTGCGAGGCGGTGCGCGGCGCGGGCGGGAGCTTCATCTTCGTGTGCAAGCCGTCCAGCCACAAGACGTTGAGCGAATACACCCATGGCGTCGTGCTGGACGAGGTGTGCCAGACCGTGGGCAGGGGCGCGGCCAGGCGCCGCCATCGCTATCGCTGGATGAATGGCGTGCCGCTGCGCGACGGCGCCGACGCGCTCGCCGTCAACTGGCTGGAGGTCGAGATCGCCAAGCCCGACGGCAAGGTGACCTACCGCAACAGCTTCGTCACCGACCTTGCCGTCACGCGAGACACCGCCGCCGCCATCGCCGCCTGCGGGCGTGCCCGCTGGAAGATCGAGAACGAGACCTTCAACGTCCTGAAGACCAACGGCTACAACCTCGAACACAATTTCGGGCATGGCAGCCAGACACTGGCCAGCATCCTGGTCGTGCTCAATCTGCTGGCCTTCGCCCTGCACACGGCCTGCGACCTGATCGAAGCATCCTGGCGGCGGGCGCGGCACGCACTCGGAGCCCGAAGGCGCCTGTTCGAGCACATCCGCACGATCACCGCCTACCATGTCTTCGCGTCATGGGCGGTCCTCATGAAAACCGTCATCACGGGCCTCCCCCCTCCCGCAAACGCCTGATCCCCGGCCCCCGCGCCAAACCCATCCCTCCAACCGCAGAACCGCCAAAAAACCAACACGAAAGGCCGCAATGCAACGAAAAACGCCATAAGGAGAATTGCTGGCCAAGATCCTTGATCGCGATGCAGGCACCGAGAATACTGTTCCGGCCGCCGAAATGTTCCGGGAACGGTAATGTGAACAAGCCGAGATCGCGCAACAGGTCGAACATGTCCTGCGGGTATTCCGCCCGGGCATCGATGTCCGCAGCCCGCGACGCTACCTTGTCCGCTGCCACGCGACGGACCAGATCGCGGATGTCTTGATGCTCGTCGGTCAGTCTGTTGCGCACGCCTGCTTCCTTGTCCCGGTCTGGTGGCTATCCGGCCTTCCAGTCGGCGATTTCACCGGCCGGCAGCCAGTCCGCCAAGGCGTCCTCCAAAGCAACCATATCCGCGCGCACCGGCGACGTTGGCACGGGATTGGGAGTACGGCTGAAACGCGGCGCGGGCGCCGGTTGAACGACGCCGTCGATTTCGATGAAGGTTTCGCGCACCTTGTTATGCGGATCGTCGGCAACCTCGTCAAGGTCCAGAACCGGTGCGAAACAGGCGTCGCTGCCGCCCATGATTTCGACCCATTCATCGCGGGTCCTGGTCCGAAACCGCTCCGCGAGAATCTCCTTCAGGCGTGGCCAGTCGGACCGGTCCATCTGGTCGTTGACAATCGCGGGATCCAGATCCAGCAGGTCCAGCATTTCCGAGTGAAACTTCGCCTCGATTGCGGCGACGGAGACATATTTGCCGTCCGCGCATTCATAGACCTCGTAAAAATAGGCCCCGCTATCGAGGACATTGGCTCCTCGGGTCTTGGTCAGAACTCCGGCTGCGAACATCCCGAACGGCGCCGCCATCAGGGATGCGGCGCCATCGACCATGGCGGCATCGACAACCTGGCCGACGCCGGACCCGCGGGCTTCCAACAATGCCGCGAGAAGACCGACAACGAGATACAAGGCGCCGCCGCCGTAATCCCCCACCAGATTCAGCGGCGGCACCGGAGCCTGACCGACGCGGCCAATCGCTGCAAGTGCCCCGCTCATCGCAATGTAGTTGAGGTCGTGGCCGGCAGCCTGCGCCATCGGCCCGTCTTGCCCGAACCCGGTCATCCGGCCATAAACCAGCGTCGGGTTACGCCGCATGCAGTCGTCGGGGCCCAGGCCGAGCCGTTCGGTGACGCCGGGCCGAAACCCCTCGATCAGAGCGTCTGCGGTCTCGATCAGACGCAAGGCCCGTTCAATGCCTTCGGGTTGTTTCAAGTCGAGTGCGATCGCGGGCCTCGAGCGCAGCGTGATGTCGCAATTGAGCGGCCGGCGAACGCCAAGATCGGCCGAAGCGACCCGTTCAATCCGCAGAACCGTGGCCCCCATGTCGGCCAGCAACATCGCCGCCATCGGTCCCGGGCCGATACCGGCAAGTTCGACGATCCTGATCCCGTTCAATGGCCCCATCTTCGATCTCCCTGAGTCCTGTTGCGACACGCCCGTGCAGACCGTTTACGATCGGGATAACGCGCATCTGCCTGCAACGGCCGGTGCGCGAAACCCAGATCAACCGCGATGGCGGCACCAGTCTCGCGGACCGCCGGCGGTTGTTCTGCCCGGCGCTTTTCTGACGCCACGACTGCTGACGACCGGACGCCGGCAAACAGGCATCACGCCCATCTTGCTGTCGGCGACAGACCGAGGTCAACGCTTCGGACCGGGTCGCCAATGCACAAACAGAATATCGAGCCGCAACGCAGGCTGGCGCAGCCGTGCCGGACAGATCGAAACTTATTCTCCCGATCCGGCCCCCTCCGCGCCGCCTCGGCCCAGGATGCCAAAGGTCGGTAGAGCGTGGAATAGCCGGCCGAGACGATACTTGGGGCATTCGGGACCCGGAGACCCGATTCCACACCCGAATTGCACCGTCGGCACGGACCGGATAT
The DNA here is from genome assembly GCA_963422445.2 of Thalassobaculaceae bacterium. Taxonomy (GTDB): domain Bacteria; phylum Pseudomonadota; class Alphaproteobacteria; order Thalassobaculales; family Thalassobaculaceae. Next base: position 2,676,095 of record OY729512.2, on the reverse strand, counting down.
CGTGCCGGCGAACCGGTCGAAAGCCCGACATGCCCTATGCGTCCCTGAGAGAATTCATTGACCGCCTGGAACGACACCAACGTCTGGTCCGGGTGCGCGAACCAGTATCGCCGATACTGGAAATGACCGAAATCCAGACCCGGCTGCTCGCCGAACAGGGACCAGCTGTGCTCTTTGAGACCGTCCTGCAAAGCGACGGCATCTCCTACGGCATGCCGGCGCTCGCCAATCTGTTCGGCACGATCGAACGCGTCGCCTGGGGCATGGATCGCGAACCGCACCAATTGCGCGAAGTGGGCGAGACCCTCGCGTTCCTGCGACAGCCGGAACCGCCAGGCGGCTGGCGCGAGGCTGCCGGAATGTTCCCGTTGCTCAAAACCATCGTCGCGATGAAGCCCCGCACTGTTGCCTACGGGCCATGTCAGGATGTTGTTCTGCAGGATAAGGACGTGGATCTTTCCGCTCTCCCGATCCAGACCTGTTGGCCGAACGAACCAGCGCCATTGATCACCTGGCCCCTGGTAGTCACCAGGGGGCCCACCAAACGGCGTGAAGATGCATTCAATCTGGGCATCTACCGGATGCAGGTTACCGGACACGATTCCACGCTCATGCGGTGGTTGAAACACCGCGGCGGCGCGCAGCATCACGCCCGATGGAAAGCAAACCGGCCGGAACCGCTACCCGCCGCGGCCGTGATCGGTGCCGACCCCGGCACCATACTCGCAGCTGTCACGCCAATTCCGGACACTCTCAGCGAGTACCAGTTTGCCGGACTGCTGCGCAGCCGCCGGGTCGATCTGGTTGACTGCAAGACCATTCCGATCAAGGTGCCGGCAGAAGCCGAGATCGTCATCGAAGGTCATGTCTCGCTAGCGGACCATGGCGATGAAGGCCCTTATGGAGACCACACCGGTTACTATAACGTGGTCGAGCCCTTCCCGGTGTTCCGGGTCAGCGCGATCACCATGCGCCGCGATCCGATCTATCTCACGACATTCACCGGCCGGCCGCCGGATGAACCCTCGGTTCTTGGACAAGCGCTAAACGAAGTGTTCATACCGCTGCTGCGCCAGCAGTTTCCGGAGATCGTCGATTTCTGGCTGCCGCCGGAAGGCTGTTCCTACCGTATAGTCGTGATTTCAATGCGTAAGGCCTATGCTGGCCATGCAAAACGCATCATGATGGGCGTTTGGTCCTACCTACGCCAGTTCATGTACACGAAATGGGTGATAGTCGTCGACGACGACATCAACGCCCGCGACTGGGCGGACGTGATGTGGGCGGTTTCAACCCGCATGGATCCGGCCCGCGATATCACTCTGATCGAGAGCACGCCGATCGACTATCTGGATTTCGCCTCCCCCGAACCGGGCATCGGAAGCAAGATCGGCCTCGACGCAACCAACAAGTGGCCGCCGGAAACCCGGCGCGACTGGGGCACCGCGATCCGCATGGACCAGGACGTGATCGATCTGGTGGACAGCAAGTGGCAACGGTACGGGTTGCCAGGCAGCGGTGCGGCGATCTGGTGAATGGACAGAATCCGAGCGGAGTTTGAACTCCGAGCCTTGCGGATCGCGCCTAGGGCCCGTTACGGTTATCGTTTGCAGTCCAAGACAGGTCGGAGCTCTTGCGCAGTTCAAGACCAGCCCAAGATCTCCCCAGATGCTGTCCTGACCGAAGTTGGCACTTTGTGGCTTGATGTTCGCCATAACGAATTGATTTTTCGTAGAAATAATTTTCGTTCCGGTACACATGGCCCACATTTTCGGATGATTTTATTGGGTATTATATACTGAAGTGACCAACCTGGCGGCTAGGCTGGTGCGTTCGGTCGTTTCGGCCACCGAGATTTGAGGACGTCCGCGAACGGCACGGCGGTCTCGACGGAAGCGACAATCTCGTAGTTCTGCTTCAACAGCGCCGCCAGCGCCGGGGCCACGCCGTCGAACGCTTTGCACGCATCCTTGCTCGCTACATAGAAACCGTACACGTCGTCCGACATGAATACATGGTAGCCGTCGACATGCCGATAGTGGACGTCAATGACGATCGACCCAGCCGGAGCGCCGCTGTCGTTTCCCTGCTTCATGATGGTAGCCTCCCTGATCCGCCGATGCGGAGCCGCTAGTGAATTGATTTCAATATTTGAAACCCTCTTTTTCTTGCGGCGATGATGGTATCGGGATCGGCGGTCCAGACGAAGGGCCTGGCTTCGGTGGTGTTGTGTTCGTCGATGACGCGGCGGATGGCGTCCTGGAGTTCGCGTCCGCTTGGCGAAGACGCCTTCGAGCGCGTTCAGCCACGCGCTCGAGGTGGGGGTAACGTGGAAGGTCCAGCGCGGATGGCGTGCGAGCCAGACCTGGACTTCTTTGTGCTTGTGAGTGGCGTCGTTGTCGAGGATGGCATGGACCGGGACGCCGGCGGGTATCGTGCGCGCGATGCGGTTGAGGAATCTCAGGAACTCCTGGTGGCGATGCCGACTGGCGTGCTGACCGATGACCGTGCCGGCGAGCATGGTCAGGGCGGCGAACAGCGTCGTCGTGCCGTTGCGCTTGTAATCATGTGTCATGGTGGCGCTGCGGCCTTTCTTCAGCGGCAGGCCGGGCTGTGTGCGGTCGCGGGCCTGACTGTGCGACCTGTCATCGATCGACAGCACGACCGCGTGAGCCGGCGGCGCAACAGAGAGGCCGACGATGTCGGTCAGCGTCTCGAGGCAGGCGGGATCGTTCGAAAGCGTGAACGGCCGCCAGCGGTGCGGCATCAGGCCATGCGCCTGCCAGACCGCCCAGACCCTCGAGGCGGCAACCACTCACAGCCTTCGCCATCGCCCGCAGCGTCCAGTGGGTCGCCGCGTGAGGCGGCGGGGTGTGGGTCAACCCGACGATCTTCGCCTCTGGCTCAGGAGCCAGAGGCGTCTTGTCCCGCAGAAGTCCGTCCACACCGTCTTCCATAGAAGCGGTCCTGCCAGCGCCAGACACTGTTCTTCGCCTTGCCGGTCTCTCTCATGATGGCCATCCTGCCGAGCCCGTCGTCGCTCAGAAGACCGATGCGCGCCCGCCAGACGTGCGTCTGCGGGCTCTTCGGGTCCGAGACAACCGTTTCAAGGCGATGCCGGTCGTCCGAAGTGAGCGTGAATGAAACACCAGGGCGGATGCGTTCTTTGAGCATTCACCCTGACGCAGGCGTAGACAGGAGTGACATAAGTATCGTATTTACAATGCCTTATGTTATGCCATTGCCGTTAGACGCCGCCAGACGATGACTCCGTTATGCTCCAATTCCTTTTCTCGAGTTGACTATTCGGCAGTGGGCGTTACGATGGTCCCATGAATCACCACTCCGCAAAACGCGTCGCCAAGGTGAAGCTTACGCTCACCAAGCGCACCGTCGAGGTGCTGGAGCCGGCCGACAAGCCCTGGATCGCATGGGACGACAAGCTGGTCGGCTTTGGTTGCCGCGTCCGGCCTTCGGGCACCAAGTCCTTCGTCATCAACTACCGGACCGGCGAGGGCGGGCGCAGCGCGCCCAACAAGCGGGTCGTCGTCGGGCGCTACGGCCGCGTCATCCCGACCAGGCGCGGCGCCGCGCCCAGGAACTGTTCGGGCGCGTCGCTGGCGGCGAAGATCCCGCCGGCAAACGCGCCGATGCGCGTGTATTGCCCACATTAGGCGAGGTCTGCGACGACTACATCGAGATGGACCGCGGGCGGGTCGAGTCGACGCAGAAATCCTATCGCCGCTACACGAAACTCTATCTCGGCGACTGGCGCTCGCGTCCGCTCGATACGATCACCCGGCGCGACATCGAGGCCCGCTTTCACTTCATCACCGAGAGCCGCGGGCCGGTGCCAGCCAATCAGACGATGTCGTTCCTGCGCTCGGTCTACCGCCGGCCTTGCGGTGGACCACGAGGGTCTACGCAATCCGGTCGAGCTGTGGCTGGCCGGTGGCGGGCGCTACCACCCCCCTATCAATCTCCCACTGCTGAGAAGGTTCCGTTCATTGGATGTTGTTCCATGCGTTGATGAAGTCGATTCCGGCTTTGTATCGCTGCCATGCCTGCCAGATTTTCTCGGTTCCGGGGAGGGGCTGTTGCTTGCTGGTATGGAAGCCTGCGACGCGTGCGAGGTCGACCACGACGGTGCGGATGTCGGGAGGCTTGCCGGGCGGGGCGCGGATGATGCGATGGTATCTGAGCCAGACTTAGAGGACGTTGATTTCGTGCTCGGTGAAGCGCTCGCGCGCGGGCATGTGAGGCTTGTCGCGGGCGAGGCGTTCGAGGTCCATGACGCGCCATGCGGTGACGCCGTCGAAGGCGAGACACTTTCGCAGGTCGTCGGCGTCGTCGAGCCTGCGATCCTCGACGCGGGTGCCGACCTTGAGGATCCTGAAGTATTCCTCGACGGTCCAGCGCGCCTCGTACCAGGCAACGATGCGCCGGGCGTTGTCGATGTCGGCCTCGCCCTCGGTGGTGAGCAAGAGCCAGTGGAGCGGCTTGCAGCGCTTCGGCGGGTCGGGTTCCTGGACCGAGACGGCGAGCATGGGCAGCGGCGCCTGGTTGGCCCTGTTCCTCGGCGGCGCGCAGGTCGAGGCGGGCCTTGCGCCTGCGGCGTCTGCGGGGACCGCCGCAGGGGAGGCGTTCGATGGTTTTCGTCCCCAGCACCGGCTGCGCCGCCACGACGTCCCACAAGTCCGGTGTCTTGCCGTCGACGACAGCCCGGCGCTGCCGGCCGCGGTCGGAGCGGATCAACAGCCCGTCGCCGCTCTCGCGCGCCTTGCAGAACATCTCCCATATGTCGCCCTCACGGTCGCAGACCGTGACCACGCGGGTGTCGGGACAGGCCATCGCGAGCTGCCCGGCGCTCTCGAGCCGGCGCAGCCAGCGCACGCTCTCCGGCTCGGCCTCGCCGGCCGCGTCCGCGCCGTCGCGCTGGGTGGCGTTGAGTTCGAACACCCCGAGCGGACGCCGGGTTTCGCTGATCGCAAGCCCGACATGGGCGAGGATCCCCCTTGTTCCCGAGCCGCCGCCGAGGTCCACCAGGCCCGTGGTCTTGCGGTGGCCGTTGTAGTTCAGCGTCGTGGTGTCCTGGATGGCGAGGACCACCGGCTCCAGCCGGCAGCGCTCGACCGTCGCCTCGCGGTGGGGTTGAAGAATGTCGTCCATCTTGATCCTGTCGTTGGACAGCAGCCGGTAGGCGGCCTTCTGCTCCGCCTCTGCGGGGAAGATCACGGGCAGGGACGCACCGGGGGCATTCTCCCATGCCCGGCCCATCGCCAACAGCCGCTTGCGCAGGCGGCCGTCGGGATGCGAGCTGCGGCCGTACTCGAAGTCGGCCCAGTCCGCGCCTTTGACCCGGCAGGGCTCGGGCGTCGTGCCGAGGATGGGCGCCGGCTCCCGGCACAAGGCGTCCCGCCAGCCCTCGGCCAAGGGCTTGATCCACACCGATTTCGGCGCCGCCGCGCGGCGCCCCGGCGGAGACCCCGAGGTCCGCTCGGCGCAACACTTCCAGCCCGCCGCGCGGTAGCAGGTGCCGCGCCGCTCGGGACCCACATAAGTGTAGGCGGACAACGGCACGGCCCCATGCGCCGCCTGCCAGTCGCCGGCCAGGCGCGCCGTCGACAGCGCCAGCACATGCGACGCCAGATTGTCGACCCGGACGCCGGGCAGCAGGAGAAAGCGATGCTGGTTGACCAGCTGCGTCAGGTTGGCGACCCGCGCCGCAGCCGACCAGCCGATGAAGGCGTCGCGGGCCGCCTGATGCCAGCTCGCGGCGCAGAAGCCGATGCCGCCAAGGCGGCCGTGAACCGACGAAACGATCCACCAGTTCAGCACCGCACCCGGCCTTCGCGACCACCCCTGCGGATGATGGCTCTCCATCATCTCCCGCCACGAGCGCTTGTCCGCCGCATCGCCGACCGGGACCAGCGTGACCTCCCCAAGCTCCGACAGCCCGCACCTCAGTTCCAGGTCCGGATAGCCCCGCTCGACCTCGCCGCCCACCGTTCCCGGCGTCCGGCACGGCATCGCCCGCGCCTCGGGCAACCAAATGCCCACCTTGTCCGCCAGCCGCGACAGAGCCTTGCTCGCTTGGGCAAGACACGGAACGCCCCGAGGGTTGCGCCAGTTCTCGCGCTCGCACAACTCGCGCGCCAGCGAATGGCGCGTCCGGCCCGTCTCGCCGGACGCCCCCTTCAGCCACTCAATCGTACCGGCGCTGAAATGCCGAAGCCCAATCTGCATGCCCAGAACATGCAGAACCGGCATTACCTTGAAAACTGTGTCCTATTGAAAGGCTCGAGGTGGGGGTGAAATGGAAGGTCCAGCGCGGATGGCGTGCGAGCCAGACCTGGACGTCCTTGTGCTTGTGAGTGGCGTCGTTGTCGAGGATGGCATGGACCGGGACGGCGGCGGGTATCGTGTGCGCGATGCGGTTGCGGCATCTCGGGAACTCCTGGTGGCGATGCCGACTGGCGTGCTGGCCGATGACCGTGCCGTCGAGCACGGTCAGGGCGGCAAACAGCGTCGTCGTGCCGTTGCGCTTGGAATCATGTGTCATGGTGGCGCCGCGGCCTTTCTGCAGCGGCAGGCCGGGCTGTGTGCGGTCGCGGGCCTGACTGTGCGACGTGTCATCGATCGACAGCACGACCGCGTGAGCCGACGGCGCAACGGAGAGGCCGACGATGTCGCTCAGCGTCTCGACGAAGACGGGATCGTTCGAAAGCTTGAACTGCCGCCAGCGGTGCGGCATCAGGCCATGCGCCTGCCAGACCGCCCAGACCCTCGAAGCGGCAACCCCCACAGCCTTCGCCATCGCCCGCAGCGTCCAGTGGGTCGCCGCGTGAGGCGGCGAGGTGTGGGTCAACCCGACGATCTTCGCCTCTGGCTCAGGAGCCGGAGGCGTCTTGCCCGGCGGGCGCGTCTTGTCCCGCAGAAGTCCGTCCACACCGTCTTCCATAGAAGCGGTCCTGCCAGCGCCAGACACTGTTCTTCGCCTTGCCGGTCTCTCTCATGATGGCCATCCTGCCGAGCCCGTCGTCGCTCAGAAGAACGATGCGCGCCCGCCAGACGTGTTTCTGCGGGCTCTTCGGGTCCGGGACAACCGTTTCAAGGCGATGCCGGTCGCCTGAAGTGAGTGTGAATGAAACACCAGGGCGCATCTTGTAGACCTCCATGATCGACAAATCAGAAGAACACAATAATGGATATACCTGTAACGATCAACCCACCAGTGCGTTTGGTGCGCATGGACTGTCATTTTAGGTTCGCCGGGCCTCTCTGTTTGATGTCGGAACCTTGACGGGCCCGGAACGATCTTGCCCCACAAGTGACTTTCTTGCGATAAGAATCCATAAACTGTGCCATGATGGATCAATACAAGCCGTATACAGTATGTAGGGGTCAAAAAATTTCCCGAATCAGGCTTCGGAAAGCACAAAAGTGCCAATTTGGGTCAAGAAGGCCCGACCGACACCACGCGGCGACGCTCCGGCCGTCTGATCCCAGACCAATGAGCCGGAGCGTCCGTTTCGCGCGGCCGATCACACGATTGGCATGGGCGAGAAAAACAGTGCAACCGTAGTGTGGGATCGTCGTGATGAGATGCGGCAACCCCTTGCCTTGCCGATGCGACCCGCCTATGTGATGGCCACAGGTTGAAGCGGAGGCGTAATGGACCAGCAACAACAACTCGATTTCCTGGAGAGTTTGCTTGCAACCGCGCGGCGCTCTGGCGCCGACGCCGCCGATGCTGTTCTGGTCGAAGGGCAGGGTCTGTCGGCGACGCAGCGGCTGGGCAAGCCAGAAGCCGTCGAACGCTCCGAAGGGTGTGACTTCGGTCTCCGGGTTCTGGTCGGCCAGCGTCAGTCTATCGTTTCGACGACCGATATCGCCAAAGATGCCATGCCCGAACTGGTGAACCGGGTCATCGCGATGGCCAAGGCCGCGCCGGACGATCCTTATGCCGGCCTCGCCGAGGCCAGCGAAATCGCGACATCCTGGCCGGATATCGACATGTTCGATGCCACCGAACCCTCCGTCGGGCGCCTCGTCGAGCGCGCGGCCGCGGCCGAAGATGCCGCTCTAGCGGTCACCGGCATAACCAATTCGGAAGGTGGCGAAGCGTCCTGGTCGACACATTGCATGACTCTTGTCACCAGTAACGGGTTCGCGGCATCCTACAAACGCTCAAGCTTCAGCGTCAGCGCCGCGGTCCTCGCTGGTGAAGGCCAGGACATGGAGCGCGACTACGCTTGGTCCCATACCGTTCACGAAACCGATCTCGAAGATCCGGCCACGGTCGGACGCGAAGCCGCGGAGCGGGCCGTGCGGCGGCTCAATCCGAGACGGCCGGCAAGTGCCGCCGTTCCAGTGGTATTCGACCCGCGGGTGAGCGGCAGTCTTGTCGGACATCTCGCCAGCGCCCTCAACGGAACACTGATCGCGCGCGGAACGAGTTTCCTGAAAGATCGTCTGGATACCCAGGTGTTCGCGCGCGGAATTGACATCAGGGACGCGCCACACCGTTCGCGCGGACTCAAGTCAAAACCGTTCGACGCCGAAGGCTTGGCAACGAGACCCAAAGCCATCGTCAAGGATGGATACATCCGGAGCTGGTTTCTGGACCTTGGCACCGCCCGGCAGTTGGAACTCCAATCCACCAGCCATGCCAGCCGGTCGGCTGGCGGGATGCCGGCGCCGGCGCCCGGTAATCTGTTTCTCGCCGCCGGTTCCGTTTCACCGGACGAGCTGATGGCCGATATCGTCAACGGCCTTTACATCACCGAACTGATGGGCATGAGCGTAAGCATGGTCACAGGCGACTACAGCCGCGGCTGCGGCGGTTTCTGGATCGAGAATGGCCGGATCAGCTACCCGGTCAGCGATGTGACCATCGCAGGAAACCTGACGAACATGTTCCTCAATCTCGTCCCGGCGAGCAATCTTGAATTCAAATACGGCATCGACGCCCCGACCGTCCGGGTTGACGGCATGACAGTTGCCGGACCCGGCGAATGATTTTTCGCCGATCGTGTCGGTAACGGAACGGCGCCAGCGCATGTCGCTGCTACTGAAAATGTTCGCCGGCAGCCCGACACCGATCGACCGCGGCGGTCCAACGGACCCTGACAGAGGCAATGAATGGCCTTGTTCAGGATCCTGTGGGATTCGCCCGAATGGACGCTCATTGCGTCAGGGTGGCCCGGTTTCCGGTACGGCTGATCCTGCATATCGGGCGCGCGAAGGCCTGACAACCAGTCACGAAGGGTGCCGGACCGATACCCTCTTGGACCAGAGGACCGCGGCTCGTAACATGACCGGGTGAAGTGTCCGGATCTTGCGTTTTCAGGGAGACCAGACCCAGTGACCACGACCATGAGTCAACGGGACCGAACCCCAACCCGCCTGCTCATACAACGCCTGGTCGCCGACCATATACGGCCCCATATCTGGCTGCTGGCGCTGGCGCTGGTTCTCATGACTGTCGTCGCCGCCAGTACGGCCGCGCTGGCCTGGCTGATGGAAGCGATCCTCGATGACGTCTTCACGGCGAAGGATCGAAGCAACCTGATCATCGTCGCCGCCGTGATCATGAGCGTGTTCCTGCTGAAGGGATTTGCGACCTACGGACAGTCCGTTCTGGTCAGCTACGTCGGTCAGCGCATCCTTTCGGATCTGCAGAAGCGCATGTTCGGGCATCTGCTGCAGGCCGATCTGGCGTTCTTTCACGGATATTCCAGCGGCAACCTGATATCGCGCTTCATCAACGATGTCGCAAGCATGCGCGTCTGCGTGACCAACGCCCTCACCGCCTTCGGCCGCGACAGCCTGACTGTGATATTCCTGATCGGCGTCATGGTCTATCAGGACTGGCTTCTGACCATCGTGGCGTTCTTCGCGTTTCCGACCGCGATCCTGCCGCTGGTCGGAATAGGCCGGCGAATGCGCAAGGTCTCGAGCAACACGCAACACCAGCTTGCCGGTTTCACCACGCTCCTGAACGGGGTATTCCAGGGCGCCCGCCACGTTAAGAGCAATGGCATGGAAGCCTACGAACAGGCTCGCGCGAATTCCGTGATCGAAGAGGTCTTCCGCCTGGTCTTCCGGGCGGCCCGGATCAAGGCCGCGGCCCATCCGATCATGGAAACTCTGGGCGGATCCGCCATCGTCGTGGTCGTCTGCTATGGTGGCTGGCAAGTAATCGACGGAACCCGCACCACCGGGACATTTTTTTCCTTCGTGACCGCCCTGTTGCTTGCCTACGACCCGGTCAAGAAACTGGTCAATCTCAACGCCCAGATCCAGGAAGGGCTAGCCGCGGCCGACCGCGTGTTCGCGCTCCTCGATACCCGGCCGAAAATCCTCGATCATCCCGGAGCCCGGGCGCTCGAAACGGTTCACGGTGACCTCGCCTTCAAGGATGTGAACTTCTCCTACGGATCCGACAAGCCGGCATTGCACGGCGTAACGTTGTCGGTCGAGGCCGGAACCACGGTGGCCATGGTGGGCCTCTCGGGTGGCGGTAAGAGTACGATCCTGAATCTGATTCCACGATTCTTCGATCCCGAGTCCGGCCGGATCACCCTTGACGGTTCGGATCTTCGCGATTTCACCGTCGCGTCGCTACGCGCCAATGTCGCCTTGGTCAGCCAGGATATCACGCTGTTCGACGACACGGTCGAAGCCAACATTGCCTATGGACGAACCGGGGCCACGATCGGGGAAATTCGTGAAGCTGCCCGGAACGCCGCTGCATTCGACTTCATCACGGCGTTTCCCGACGGGTTCTCGACCCAGGTCGGCGAACATGGCGTATCCGTATCCGGTGGTCAGCGTCAGAGGATCGCCATCGCCCGGGCGTTGCTCAAGAATGCGCCAATTCTTCTACTCGACGAGGCAACCTCGTCTCTCGACACCGAATCGGAACGTATGGTCCAGGCGGCACTGGCCAATCTGATGCACGGCCGCACCACCATTGTCATTGCCCACCGGCTGTCCACCGTTCAGTCGGCCGACATGATCCATGTCATTGACGCCGGGCGTGTCGTCGAGTCGGGCCGTCATCTCGAATTGCTGGCCCGTGGCGGCGTCTATGCAAATCTGCACCGTTTGCAGTTCGCCCGGACCGATTATGAAACGACGGTTGCGAAACTCGTCCGGATCGGGCGCTGACCGCCGGCGATGCTCAAGCAACTGAGCCGCAGTGCCGCCGGGCAGGCGATTCTCAGCCGGTCGATTGCCGGCATCATCCAATTCAGCACCGCTTCGATTCGCTGGCACACCATCATGCCGGACGCGACCAGGACCTTCCTGGGCACCGGGCGGCCCGGTATCTGCATATTCTGGCATAATCGACTCATGCTGATGTGCGCGATCTGGAAGTCTCCGGAGACGCTGGCGATGTTGCAGTCGCCCCACCCAGATGGCCGCATCATTGCCAGCGCCATCCAGCGTCTCGGTTTCAGGACGATCTGGGGATCCTCGACCCAGGGCCGGGGTGGTGCGAGTGGTCTGATAAACATTGTTAAAACCCTGCGCCGCGGAATCAGTATCGGCATCACCCCCGACGGACCACGCGGCCCGCGCATGAGACTCAGCCGGGGCGTCGTTGCCGCCGCACGCCTGAGCGGAGCACCTGTTCTGCCCATGTCCTGGAATACCAGATACCGGATGACACTCGACACCTGGGACAGGCTGCTCCTGGCGCGCCCGTTCAGCGACGGCGTCTTCGCATGGGGCGGACCGATCTGGGTTCCACCGAAACTGGCCGGCGAACAGTTTGAAATTCATCGCCAAATCATCGAAGATGCGCTGAATGATGTCACGCGGCGGGCTGACTTTTATTTCGGACATGAACCGATGAGCCCAGCCGACCCGAACGAGGTGGTCCGGAAACAGGCGAACCGATGATACTGCCGCTCTATGAAGGGTTGATGACCCTAGGGGAACCGGCGATCGAGGTGCTGCTTTCGCGACGGTTGCGACGCGGCAAGGAAGACCCCGAACGACTGGACGAAAGACGCGGTCGGCCATGCCGGCCGCGCCCCGGCGGCGAGTTGATCTGGCTCCATGCCGCTAGTGTGGGGGAAAGCGTCGCAGCCCTGATGCTGGTCGAACGGCTGCTGGACCCCTCTTCGGATCGCCATGTCCTGCTGACCACCGGATCGGTAACCTCCGCCGGCCTGATCCGGCAGCGCCTGCCGGACCGGGCCCTGCATCAGTTCGTGCCGATCGACCGACCGGCCTGGGCTCGGCGCTTTCTCGATCATTGGCGCCCGAACCTGGCGTTGGTCATGGAATGCGATATCTGGCCGGCCCAACTTGCGCAGGCCAGGGCCCGGGGCATTCCGGTCGTCCTGATCAACGGCCGGATGTCGGAAAAGTCCTTTGCGCGGTGGCGCCTGATGGGTCCGCTGGTCCGGCCCCTGTTTTCGCTCTTCAACCTCGTTCTGGCAACCAATCCGGTCCAGGCCGAGCGATTTTCCACACTTGGCGCGCCGTACATCCAGATCGCCGGTAACCTCAAGCGTGCAGCAAGACCGTTGCCCACTAATCGGACGGCAGCCGAAACATTGTCGACCGCAACAGCCGGCCGCACGATCTGGCTGGCAGCAAGCACGCATGAAGGGGAAGAAGAGCCGGTACTCGACGCCCATCAAGCCTTGCGCCGGTCGCATCCGAATCTGTTGACGGTCATTGCGCCACGGCATCCGCAGCGCGGCGCCGCGGTTGCCGCCGTGGCCAACGACCGCGGCCTAGTCAGTGCATTGCGGAGCAGCGGCCGGCAAATCACACCAGATACCGACATCTATATCGCCGACACGCTCGGCGAAATGGCGCTGTTCTTCCGAATTGCCAGGATCGTTTTCATCGCCGGTTCACTAGTGCCGATCGGCGGGCATAATCCGCTGGAAGCCGCACATTTCGATTGCGCCATCCTGTTCGGACCGCTGATGGCGAACAACCGCGAAACCGCCGGCGAAATGGTCGAATGCGGCGCAGCGCTGACATTGGCCGGCGCCCCGGCCCTGGCGCCCACCGTCGAGGCGCTGCTGGACGATTCCGGCCGCTGTCTCCGCATGGCCCGCAACGCCCGCCGGTATGTCGAGGATGGGGCAACGGTGCTGGAACAGGTCATCGCCACACTCGATCCTTTCCTCCCACCATTACCTGGCAAGATCCGGGCATGATGACGCCGGCGTTCTGGGCGCGAGACGGCACCGTACCGAAACTTCTGACGCCGATGGGCGCGCTATTTCATTTCGGCGGCTTGATTCGCCGGCGTCTCGCCAGGTCGGTGCGGCTCGATATTCCGGTGCTATGTGTCGGCAATCTCGTCACCGGCGGCGCCGGCAAAACCCCGGTTGCACTCGCCATTGGAGAACGCCTCAAACAACAGGACCGTGCGGTTGCCTTTCTGACACGTGGTTATGGCAGCCGGCTCCGCGGTCCAATTCTCGTCGACCCGACGCGACATGATGCCGACGATGTCGGCGACGAAGCCCTTCTGCTCGCCGAAGTCGCGCCAACCTGGATCGCGCGCAATCGGGCACTTGGTGCCGCTGCCGCTCGGCGCCGGGGTGCCGATACCATCGTGATGGATGACGGTTTCCAGAATCCGGGCCTTGTCAAGACCTGTTCCATGGTCGTGATCGATGGCGATTACGGGTTCGGAAACCGGCGAATCGTTCCGGCCGGCCCGTTGCGGGAATCGATCAATGGCGGCTTGGCCCGTGCCGATGCCGTGGTCATTGTCGGTGCGGACCGGGCCAGCGTGACTGCCATCCTGCCGCCGCACTTGCCGGTCCTGACGGCCACGCTGGACCCATTGCCGGACGACAACCTCCGCCCTGGCCGTTCGGTCTTCGGATTCGCGGGAATCGGACGCCCGGAGAAATTTCGGAACAGTCTCCAGGCTCTTGGCCTCAGGATCGCGGGATTTGCGGCCTTTGCGGACCACTACAAGTATTCCGAACCGGATCTCGACGACCTGCTTGCCACTGCCGCGAGGCTGGGGGGAATACCGGTCACCACCGCAAAAGACCATGTTCGCCTGCCGAGACGATTCCGCGATGCGGTGCGACGGCTCGACGTCGCCATCTGTTGGCAGAACACATCCGGTCTCACGCGTCTGCTTGACGAATGCCTGGCCAGTGGCGCCGACTGACTCAGGCCGGGCGTCGGCGCCATGGCGCAAACGTTACATCTCGTGGCCACTGGCCGGGGCTGCCGCATGGCTCGGCATCCGCTGCACTGAACGGATGTCGATTGACACCGCGTCGGCTCTCACGGGCGGTCTTGCACGAGTGATCGGTCCACGCCTGCCCATCAGCGACCGTGCCCGGGCCAACATCCGTAACTGTTTTCCGGACTGGCCCGAGTCGCAGATCGAGGCCACGCTGGTCGAGATGTGGGACAATTTCGGCAGAATCGCCGGCGAATTCGCGCATCTGCACCATCTGGACTACGACGGCAACGATGCCCGGATCGAAGTCAGCGGCCGAGACCATGTCGCCGCCTTGGTATCAAGCGGCGGACCCGGGATCTTTTTCAGCGCCCATGTCGGCAACTGGGAACTCATGACCCAGTTGAACAGGCCGCTCGAACTCCGGCTGCACATGGTCTACCGCTCCATGAACGCTCCGCTCGCGGAATGGGTTCTGCGCCGTACCGGCGGACCCGAGTCGGGTGTGATGATCCGCAAGAAACCGGCAGGCGCCTATCAACTCGCCCGTGCGATGCGCAACAATGGTCACATCGCTATCATGGTCGACCAGAAGTTGAACGAAGGAATCACGGTCCCTTTTTTCGGCCGGCCGGCGCCGACATCGCCGGCCGTCGCCATCTTCGCCCTCAGATACCGGTGTCCGGTCCTGCCGGTTCGCGTAATCCGCCGCGGCGGACCGCATTTCAGTGTTGTTATAGAGCCGCCGCTCGATCTTCCGGACAGCGGCGACCCGAAGACGGATACCATGACGTTGATGACCACGATCAACCAACGGGTCGAGGACTGGATCCGCGAGTATCCCGGTCAGTGGTTGTGGTTGCACCGACGGTGGGGCAAGTAGCGGTCATCAACGCGGCGCCGGAAGCAGCAGGCCCGGGTCGAGGCGTCGCTCGAACCAGTTGATGCGCCAGTCGAGATGCGGCCCGGTCGCCCGACCCGTGGCGCCGACAGTCCCCAGAACATCGCCCTGCGACAGCCGGTCGCACGCCTTGACGGCAAGGCTGGCCATATGCAGGAAGGCCGAACTGAGGCCATGACCATGGTCGAGAATGACAGTGCCGCCCGAGTAGTACAGATCCGGCTCGGCGAGAGTCACGATGCCGTCGGCCGGTGCCACCACCGGCGTTCCCTCGGGTGCTGCAAAGTCAATCCCGTAATGCGGACGCCGGGGCTTGCCGTTGAGTATGCGCAAGGATCCGTAAACACCGGTAATCCGGCCGGGCGCCGGCCTGATGAACCCCGACAGGAACAGGGGTTCGGCGGTATCGCGGGCGCGACGCTCGCGGATCACCGCCGCCTCGCGCCTGATGCGGTCGAGGACTCTTGCCGGCGGCGTGATCTGGGCTTCCGGCAATCCGTCAATTCTCTGGATATCGTAATCGCGCTTTTCGATTGTCAGGCTTTGGCGTTCGGTCCGGCCGTCGGGCGCCGTCACGCGCAGTATCTCCGCGCCCGGCGCATCGCGATGAAACCCGAACACGAACGTCCCGTCCAGCGCCACGCGGAGGCGCCGGTCGCCGAGCCTCACGATGTTGTCCGGATCGGTTATGCCAATGACCAGCCCGCCCTGCTGGAACTGGCCCTCCAGCCGGGTTTCCGCCAGAACTGGCCCGATCAGTACCCCCAGCAGAAGAACGCTCAGGACCGCTCTCAAAAAAGGCTTCCCTGATCATCCTCGGGGACGGGATCGGGAGACTTGCGGCGACGCGGCGCCCCGCCGATAACGGCGCCGGTTTCGCCGTCGCTGAAACGCAGCGAGATCTTTTGGCCGGGCCTGGTGTCCGTCAGACGGCTAATTGCGGTACCGGACTGATCGCGCGCCAGGACGAAGCCTCGTTCGAGAATGCGCTCGTACGATCCCGACCGCAGCAAACGCACGAGGCCCGCGAGCTGGTTGACGGCTTCGGCGAGACGCCGGCCGGCCGCGTGCCGGAGCTGCCTTGCGACGGCGACAAGGCCATTGTCGGCTTGTTCGAGCCGCCGCGACAGCGGTTCGAACCGGACCCGCACCGCGACCCTGTCGAACCCTGCCAGACTGCGTTCAATCCGGGCGGTCCCGGCGTTGAGCAGCCGCTGTCCGAAAACCGCGAGCACACCACCGGTCTCGGCCAGTTTGACTTCAGGCCGTGGCAGCCGATCCGCAAGCCGGGCCATGACGAGAGCCTGCTGATCAAGCCGTTGCTGCAACGAAGCAGCGAGTCGCTGTTCAAGATAATCGACAGTCTGGGCCCGAGTCTCGATGACCGAATGCGGGTCGCCGAGGCCACGGGCCAGACCGGAAAGACCGGTACGCTGTTCGGCGATTTGCCGGGTTACGGCGTTGAACAATCTCAAGTCATTGCTGTTGACCTGCGCCAGCAGTTCCGAGCGAATCGGCACCGCGAACTCGGCCGCGGCAGTTGGCGTCGGTGCACGCCGGTCAGCCGCCAGATCAATCAGCGTCGTGTCGGTTTCGTGACCCACCGCCGATATCAGCGGAATCGAACTGGCCGCTGCCGCCTGTACCACCTCTTCCTCGTTGAACGGCCAGAGGTCCTCCAGACTGCCCCCGCCCCGTGCGACAATCAGCAGATCGGGCCTTGGCAGGGCACCAACCGGACCATCTTTGAGCGCATTGAAGCCTTCGATCGCGGCGGCGATCTGTTCCTTTGCGCCGGTTCCCTGGACCTGCACCGGCCAAACCAGAACATGAACGGGAAACCGGTCGTTCAGACGATGCAGGATATCACGGATGACCGACCCGGTTGGCGACGTGATGACCCCGATCACTTGCGGCATGTCCGGCAGCGGCTGCTTGCGGTCCTGGTCAAACAGGCCTTCGTCGCGCAGACGGCGGCGGCGATCTTCAAGCAGCTTGAGCAAAGCCCCCTCGCCCGCCAACTCCATCTGCTCGATCACCAGTTGGTATCTGGACCGCGGCGCGTAGGCCGAAACCGACCCGGTGCAGATCACTTCCATTCCGTCTTCCGGTTTGATCGAAAGTCGGCTCCGGCTGCTGCGCCAGCATAGCGCGTCGAGCGCTGCGTCATTTTCGGTCAGGGTCAGATACAGATGGCCTGACCGATGGTCGGTCAGCTTGGTAATCTCGCCGCGAACGCGAACGCGATCGAACGCCCTGCCGAGCGTGCTCTTAATTTCTTGCGAAAGCTCGCTGACTGAGAGTTCCGGCAGATTGCCCCGGCGGTGAAGGAAACTGTCATCCATGAACCGAATTCTATGCTACAAGTCGCGGCGACGAAAGATCGTGGGGTATCTCAAATGAGGATTCTCGTGATTGGGTCGGGCGGACGCGAGCATGCCCTGTGCTGGGCCATTGCCGCCTCGCCGCTCTGTGACGCCCTTTACTGCGCTCCAGGCAATGCGGGAATAGCAAAGCACGCCGAATGCGTGCCGTTGCGGGTCACGGACATTGACGGGATTATCGGTTTCGCCCGGTCCCAGGCGATCGATTTCGTGGTTGTCGGTCCGGAGGCCCCGCTTGTGGCTGGGCTGGTCGACAGGCTCGACGATACCGGGATCAAGGCTTTCGGACCGCACGCGGCCGCGGCAGCCCTTGAGGGGTCAAAGGCATTCACCAAGGCGTTCTGTTCCCGGCATTCGATACCGACGGCCAGGTTTCAGTGTTTTGTTTCTCCCGAACCGGCCCTCGCATATATCCGGCAACAGGGTACGCCAATCGTGATCAAGGCGGACGGACTTGCCGCCGGCAAGGGTGTGACGGTCGCAACCACGGTGGATGAAGCGGAAGCGGCAGTGACCGCAATGATGACCAATTCAGTGTTCGGGTCTGCCGGCGCTTCCGTCGTGATCGAGGACTGCCTGATCGGCGAAGAAGCGAGCTTTTTCGCGTTGGTTGACGGCACACACGCGATTCCGCTCGCCACGGCGCAGGATCACAAACGCGTCGGTGACGGCGATACCGGCCCGAATACTGGCGGCATGGGCGCCTATTCCCCAGCACCGGTGATCGACGACGCGATGACCGAACAGGTGATGACGGATATCATCATGCCGACCGTGCGCGGCATGGCATCGGAAGGCCATCCGTTCAAGGGGGTGCTTTACGCCGGATTGATGATCACGGCGTCAGGTCCGCAACTCATCGAGTACAATGTCCGTTTCGGCGATCCCGAATGTCAGGTGCTGATCTTTCGGCTGATGAGCGATTTGCTGCCAGCCCTGATTGCGGCGTCGGACGGACAGCTTGGCAGTTTCGATCTGCGCTGGCTCGACGAGGCGGCGGTTTGTGTCGTGATGGCTGCAAACGGCTATCCTGACGCTTACGACAAAGGCTCCGTGATCCGGGGGACTCTGGACCCGCCGGACGACGACATAATGGTTTTCCACGCAGGCACGGTCCTGTCGGATGACGGCGACCTCGTGGCAAACGGCGGTCGTGTACTTGGCGTTACGGCGCTCGGCGATACGATCGGGTCGGCCAGAGATCATGCCTATGGCGCTGTTGATCGCATCGACTGGCCGGACGGATTTTGCCGCCGAGACATCGCTTGGCGGGCCCTGCAACGGTAGTTACCGCCCGCCGCGATCCGCACAGCCATTACGACTCCCGGACAATTCGCGAATCTGTACTGATCCGGCGCAGGCTGGACAGAGATCACGGCGTGACGACAGCAGCTTCCGCCCCTGCTGACAGCGGGCGCATCTCACCGTCGATCCGCCCACCGGGTTCGATCTCGATTCCGTTGAACCAGACGACTCCGGTAATACGGCCTGTCGAGCGCACCGAAAGACGCTCCGTAACGGTCAGCGTCCCTTCGAAGGTTCCGTCGACAACCGCGATATTGGCCTTGATCTTGCCGGAGTAACGCCCGAGTTCGGTCAGTTCGAACGATTGGCAATCGTCAACATCCGCCTCGACAAAACCTTCAACGATCAGCGAATCGCAGGATTCGATCGTTCCGGTCAGATGCACGCCGCAACCAACCGCGAGGCAATTTTCGGCGATCGGCATATCCGGCCGCCGACGAGCCGACGAGCTCGACATCCCGGGAATGGTGTAGGTTCGGCGCGGGATCTCCGGCACGAACCCAGCAGTTGCGCCATAGCCCAACGTTCCAGAGCGATCAGTAATTGAGTTCGAATTCTCCACCATGTCCCGACCTGTTCTTTGTGCGAACTCGACAACAGATTACTGCATATTCCATATGGCTGCGCAAGACCAGACCCTGCGACCAGCGATCCCACGCTGAGTGATTTGGCGTGATTTTGCCATTTTTCCAGTTGAGCCAATTTTGACTAGCTTTGCATGTTCATTCGACCGCCACCTGCATGATTTTAAAACATCGGATTTTCAAAACACAACCGGTCGGTTTCGACTTGGCGAATATCGAGATTCGTCTGGCTCATCCTGACGAGCGGGTGGGTTGGGATACTGTGGTCACAGCCTGTCGTTATCCTGGGTTCAACGGCTTTGCCGGTCGCGGTTTGCGCCATGTGGCCCTGTGGCACGACCAATGGATCGCGGTCGCCGGCTGGCAGACCGCTGCCTTCAACTGTGCGCCGCGGGACCGGTGCATCGGTCGGGCTCCGGCGGAGCAGATCCAGCGTCTTCATCTGATCGGCAACAACACCCGGTTTCTCGTGCCCGGCAAACCGGGCGTATTTCCCGACCTGGCCCGTTTTGCACTGGCGCGGATGACGGAACGCCTGAGCGCGGACTGGCAGGCGGTGTATGGCCATCCTCTGTTGCCGGCGGAACGTTTGTGGATCCGAAGTCGTTCTCGGGAACCCTGTACGCCGCGACGAACTGGCGCCTTCCGGGCGCCAGCAAGGGCCATACGCGCAGCAACGGCCGCTATACCGAATCGCATGGCAATCCCAGGCAGCTTTATGGTCTGTCGTTGCGACGCGACGCCTGCCGCCGGTTGCGCCCGCCCGACGCGCTTCTGGCGGCGTGGGAGCTGAAAGCCGGGATCTCGAACCAGAGCATCGGGCCGTTGCCGTCGATTGACGCAAACGTCGCGCAGATTGACGATGTCCGGGGGAACGTAAGCACAGCATGGCCTCCGTGCTGTCGATGGGTCTGCTGTCTCGTCTTATGGGTCATACGGACCCGGTGGATTGATCGTTACAGGTATATCCATTATTGTATTCTTCTGATTTGTCGATCACGGAGGTTTGCAAGATGCGCCCTGGTGTTTCATTCACGCTCACTTCGGACAACCGGCGTCGCTTTGAAACGGTTGTCCCGGACCCGAAGAGCCCGCAGAAGCACGTCTGGCGGGCGCGCATCGTTCTTCTGAGCGACGACGGGCTCGGCACGATGGCCATCATGAGAGAGACCGGCAAGGCGAAGAACAGTGTCCGGCGCTGGCAGGACCGCTTCTATGGACGAAGGTGTGGACGGACTTCTGCGGGACAAGACGCGTCCGCCGGGCAAGACGCGTCCGGCTCCTGAGCCGGTGGCGAAGATCGTAGGGTTGACCCACACCTCGCCGCCTTACGCGGCGACCCACTGGACGCTGCGGGCGATGACACGTCGCACAGTCAGGCCCGCGACCGCACACAGCCCGGCCTGCCGCTGAAGAAAGGCCGCGGCGCCACCATGACACATGATTACAAGCGCAACGGCACGACGACGCTGTTTGCCGCCCTGACCGTGCTCGACGGCACGGTCATCGGCCAGCACGCCAGCCGGCATCGCCACCAGGAGTTCCTGAAATTCCTCAACCGCATCGCGCGCACGATACCCGCCGGCGTCCCGGTCCATGCCATCCTCGACAACGACGCCACTCACAAGCACAAGGACGTCCAGGTCTGGCTCGCACGCCATCCGCGCTCGACCTTCCACGTCACCCCCACCTCGAGCGCGTGGCTGAACGCGCTCGAAGACGTCTTCGCCAAGCGGACACGACGCCGTCTCAAATACGGCGTCTTCCGCTCCGTACGCGAACTCCAGGACGCCATCCGCCGCGTCATCGACGAACACAACACCACCGAAGCCAAGCCCTTCGTCTGGACCGCCGATCCCGATACCATCATCGCCGCAAGAAAAAGAGGGGCTCAAACGTTGAAATCAATCCACTAGCAGCCATTGGCAGCTGGAAGAACACGGTCACCGGTCGCCATGAGTCGGCCACCGGATCGCCCCTGCATCGGGTCATGCAGACCCTCGACCCGGAGCAGAGACAAGCGGTGCTTCAACGCCATGGGCAACCACGTCTGCACATCGCACAAGCCTTTGCCGTCGACGGCAAGCGCATCCGCGGCGCCAATCGCAACAGCGAGGATCATCATGAAACCGTGACCCTGGTCGACCAGGGTGGTGACATCGCAGCCGTCCGGGCGGTCCTCGGAACCCTCCCGATCGCCGGCCGCGTCATCACCCTCGATGCTCTCCATACCACCCGCGATACCGCCCGGATCATCGTCGGGACACACAAGGCTGACGATCTGTTCACAATCAAAGGCAATGCGCCCGAAACCTGGACCACGCTGACGATATGCGAGTGGTAGACCGAGGCGACGGGGCATTGCCAGGACGAGGGCACCCTCGCGCATGGCCGCATCGAGCAGCGCAGCATTGCGGTCTTCATACCGCCACAGGCTAAGGATCAATGATCCGCATGTGAAACAGATCGTCCGGGTGACCCGTCACAGCATGGACAAGACAACCGAAGACGAATCCACCGAGTCCACCATCGGCATGACCGCCGTCGACGCCAGCCGCGCAAACACCGCAAGACCGGCTCGCCTAGACCCGCGGTCACCGGCTGATCGAGCGCCATCACCCTGTCCGGGATGTCATCTTCAAAGAAGGCGATTGGACCGCCCGCACCCGATCCTCACCGTCCAACAGTGCCATCATCAACACCATCGCGATCGCCGTGATCCTGGGGGACAATCGCAAGATCGGCAAACCGAAGAGGGGCTTCGCCGAGAGCCCGCGCGCCTTCAGCTATCGACGCAAGGACGGCATGAAGGCGCTCTTCACGCCCTTCTGACCGAGACCGCTCTCCCGAAACCACGACACCACCGGTGTGTCCGCCGCCCGCACAACGCGACGGCTGTCTCCAGGATCGCCTGACCGACAACACGCCGCGCCGGATCGGCCGGCCGATCCGGGGGCAACGCGCCGTGAAGGCCCGATTCGTGCGGTCGATCACATAATCGGCAGGCATGAGAAAAACAGGGCGAACCTGGTATAGGATCGCCGTCCTGCGACCATTCATCTGCGCGATTTGGTCGGCCGCTGGTCACGGAAACATCATGTGAAGGCGGGCATGACCCCGGCGCCGAACCGGCGCATTGACGCAAGATTCTGCGAATGGTCCATGTCGCCGAACCCAGTCTGGCACAGCAGATGGCGAACCCCGGCATCCCGGAGTTCCGCGACCTGTTCGCTGACTTTGACGGGCGAACCGTAGATGGACCCGGTCTCCAGCGCCATCGCCACCCCCTTGTCATGACTCACTGCCGGATCGGTCCAGGCGTTGAGCGTTGCGGGATCGGGGGTGAAATCGGCCGGATTGTAGGCCTCACGGACATGCATCATGTGGACACGGGTCCGGGTCAACAGTTCGGACAGTTCATCCTCTGCCTGCGCGTCGGACTCGGCGACATAGACATAGCGCCATAACGCGCTCTGTTCGAGCAGCCGGCCACGGGTCGCGGCATCGTGTCCGCCGTCCAGCAATCCCCGCTCATAAAGCGCCCAGCGTTCACCGATCCGGTCAACCGGCAGGCGTGAGGTCAGTATCGGAATCCCGAGACGTCCGCATTCGGTAAAAGATCCCGGTGAAATCACGCCACGCCAGATTGGCGGTCCCGGACGCTGGACCGGCACTGGCCGGATCGCCGGAATTTCAAGCTGGTAGTAGCGACCGTCATAGGAGAGCGGCGCCTCCCGCCATGCCCGCTGAAGGATGTCGACCGCCTCCTGCATGCGTTCGCGGCTGTCGTCGCTTCGCATGCCGTGGCCGACAAATTCGTATTCGTTGTAGATCGTGCCTTTGCCAACGCCGACATCGACGCGGCCGCCCGATAGATTGTCGAGAAGAGCGAGTTGTGTCGCCAGCCGAACCGGATGGTGAAACGGCATCTGCACGACGGCGAACCCCAGGCGAATGCGTTTGGTGCGCATCGCCAAGGCCGCAGCAAACAGGATTGCGTCATTGTAGACGCTTTCTCCGGTGAAATAGTGCTCAGTAAGCCAGACATCCTCAAAACCGAGCCTTTCGGCTTCCTGAACCTGTTCGATCAGTTGGGCAATCCGCGCCGCGTCCTGTTCGGGAGACGGGGACATTGAAAGCGTAAGCCACCCAAAATGCATGGATTTGACCACGTTAACTGATGACAACCATGCAGACTGACGCCCCGCCGCTGACCGGTCAATGACCCATTCTGCACGTTGGCCGCAAAATTCCGGCCCAGGCAAGGTTTCGCGACTCCCGATCTTGCCTTCGGCGGTACCCCGGCCTAGGTTGCCCTCTGGATTCATTCCGCTCTCGGCCTGCCCTTGTCATCAGTTCAGATGCAAGTGCCGGACCTTTCGACGTCAGGCCGGAAACCATGTCTTCTTTCAGATTCCTTCACGCTGCCGACATCCATCTCGACAGCCCGCTCAATGGCCTTTCGGGCCTTGATGACCATGCCGTCAGACGCATTCGTTCGGCCACCCGCGAGGCCTTGCGCAATCTTGTCGGGCGCGCCCTCGAAGAAAATGTCGCATTTCTGATCATTGCCGGCGACCTGTATGACGGTGACTGGCGGGACTATAAATACCGACCTGTTTTTCGCCCAGCAGATGGGACGGCTTCACGAAGCCGGCATCCCGGTCTATCTGCTGCACGGCAACCACGACGCGCAAAGCCAGATCACGAAGCAGTTGACCCTGCCACCGAATGTGAATGTCTTCGCCGCGCGCAAACCGCAGACGTTCCAGATGGAGGGTTACCCGGTCACGTTGCACGGTCAGAGCTTTCGCGAACGCGTCATCACCGACAATCTTGCCCTCGCCTATCCGGAACCATCAGCCGGTTCCTTCAACATCGGCGTCCTCCATACAGCCTTAGGTGGAATGGGCGACCACGAGACTTATGCGCCCTGCTCGCTCTCCGATCTCGTGAACAAGGGGTATCAATACTGGGCGCTCGGACATGTCCACAGCGCAGCAATTCTTCACAAGGATCCTCATATCGTCTTTCCGGGTAATCTGCAGGGTCGCCATATTCGTGAAACCGGCGCCAAGGGTGCTGCGCTAGTTTCGGTCGTCGACCTGTCTGTCAACAGCCTCATCCCGGTCCCTTGCGATGTCGTGCGCTGGGCTTCGATACCTGTTGATGCCGGCGGCCTGGTAAATCGCGATCAAGTCATCGAGGCGATCCAGACTGCGATTTCCGATACCGTCGCGAACCAGGGCGATAGCCGACTGCTCGCCTGCCGCATTGAAATCGGCGGACGGACGGCGACTCACGCCGAACTAGCCTGCTCCGAAGAAAACCTTCTAAACGAAGCTCGCTCGATCGCTGTCGGTCTCGGTGACGAAGCGGCATGGGTCGAGAAGGTGAAAGTTCGCACCACACCCGAAACCGACCCGCAAACCCTCGCTGAACGGGAAGACGCGGTCGGTGAACTGCTGCGGATCCTGGCCAGCGGCAATACAGATACCGGATTGCTGGACAGGCTGCGCGACGATTTGGGTGACCTTGTCCGGAAACTGCCGGAAGCGGTCCGCAGCAGTGTCGAGGATGAGTTGCTCCGCACACTGATTGATTCGGGGCCTGAGGCCGACTACGCAGTGACGATCGACGCCGTCGTACCATATCTGGCAATCCGATTGACCCTACGGGAGGAATAAGATGCGGTTCCGACGTCTGGACATTCTGAAATTCGGGGCCTTCACGGACCGATCGCTAAAATTTGATCCGTCCACCCCCGACATCCACATCGTGCTGGGCCCGAACGAAGCCGGAAAGTCCACGACTCTGGCGGCGATCTAAGGGTTCCTGTTCGGGATTCCGCCACGCTCGCCGCACGGTTTTCTGCACGGCAACGAGGCGATGCGGATCGCCGGCCTGATCGAGAACGGTGAACGCCAGTTTCACGCGGTTCGTCGCAAAGGGAAAACCAGCACCCTCCTCACGCCGGAGGGGCAGCCGGTCACCGGCGGAGACAACGCCCTAGCGCCGTTTCTGGTTAATGCCAATCGCGCGTTTTTCGAGCGCATGTTCAGCCTCGATCACGTTCGCCTCAGGACCGGGGGACGGGAAATCCTCGATGCGAAAGACGATGTCGGACAAATGCTGTTCGCCGCGAGCGCGGGGATGTCTGGACTGCGGCGCGACCTCGACGAGATGCAAATCGAAGCGGACGGCCTGTGGGGCAAAAGACGTTCGACGAAGCGTCGATATTATCAGGCTTTTGAGCGCTTCGAGAACGCGACAGCCAAACTGCGCAACGCGACATTCAAGACGAGCGACTATTCGGACCTCAAGAAGGCGCACGACGACGACGCCGAGACTTCCAGGAAGGTCGACGACGATTTTAAGGCGTGTTCGGCTCGACTTAACCGGTCAAGCCTAATTCGCCGGGTCCACAGGAATGTGCAATTGAAGACGAAGCTCGAGCGAGATATTGCCGGCATGACAGATGTCGTTCCGTTACCGAAAGACGCATCCTTACAACTCGACGACGCCAGCAAGAAGATTTCCATCGCTGAAACACGGATTTCGACCTTTTCGACGCAACTGGAGCAGGAACAGGCCAAACTTGCGGGGCTTGGAGTCGACGATGCGCTGGCACAGCACGCCGATGAGTCGGACAGGCTCAAGGAGGAGCGTATCCAGACTCTCCGGTCGAGAGACGATCTGCCGAAGCGTGAAGCTGAGCTCGCCGGTCACGAGAGAGAATTTCTGATCCATGCGAGTCAGCTGGGATGGACCGAAACCGGGATTGCCGCACTGGAATCGCGCATGCCCAAGGATGTACGGCTCAGGGAGATGCGCGCACTGTTGCAAAACCATGAGGGGATAGAGACCGAACTCAAGAATTAGGAACAAGCGCTTTTTGAGACCAGGGAACGACAGAAAAGATTTATGAAACGCCTTGAGGCGATCGGTGAAGTCACCGATTTCGCCAGACTTGCAGCGACGATCCGGGTGCTCCGAGACAAAGACGTCACGAGGCATCTTCGCGATGCCACCCGTGAGGTGGAGAGTATTCAGAACCAGATCGACTCGTTTCTGGCGCAGATGCATCCAGCCCTTCCCGACGACACCTCGACGCTGCGAATTCCTGTCCCGGCACGCGAAACCCTGCAGGCCTATTGTGACCGCGCTCAGGATCTGCAACGACGCCGATCTGAAAACAGTCGGCAGCTCGACTCCGAAAAACGACAGAGCTTCTTGCAAAATTGCCGGCCCGACCGGTTTTTTGCCTTCTCGAGGCTGATTTTGTTGTCGAGGGCCTGGGTTTCGGGGCCACCTCGTGGTATGTTGTGTTTCCACAACAACAAGATACCGAGGAGGTGACCCCGATGACCCTTGGCTCGACCCTATCCGATCTCTGGCGCCGATTTCAACGGGACCTTTTCCCTGCGTTGGCCGAGGCAGTCGGTCCTCTCCTGGAGACGTACAAGCGCTTCGTGACGGCTCTCGATCTCGTCAAGGTGGAGGGCCTCGTCGATGAGGTGTGGACCGGTCCGGGTCGGCCCCGGGAGGATCGCCAGGCGCTGGCCCGTGGCGTCATCGCCAAGGCGGTATGGGATCTGCCGACGACCCGCCCCCCTGATCGACAGGCTCAAGGTGGACCCGACGTTGCGCCGGCTGTGCGGCTGGTCGCGTGTCGCGGAGATCCCGAGTGAAGCGACGTTTTCGCGGGCGTTTGCCAAATGGTCGCAGTCCCGTCTTCCGGAGAGGATGCACGCGGCTCTGGTTGCAGAGACACTGGGCGACGCGCTCATCGGCCACGTGTCGAGGGACCCAACGGCCATCGAGGCCCGGGAGACGCCGGCCCCGAAGCCGAAGGCCAGGACGCCGAACCGCAAGCGCGGCCGGCCCCGCAAGGGCGAGGAGAGGACGAAGGAGCCTGGGCGTCTCGAACAGCAAGCGAACGGGATGGATCTCGATGAGATGCTCGACGCGCTGCCGAAGGTCTGCGATCACGGGGCAAAGAAGACTGCCAAGGGGGTCTGGAGGCTTGGTGCGGTTACAAGCTGCATATCGACACAGCAGACTGCGGGGCGCCGCTGAGGACCGTCCTCACCTCGGCATCCGTCCATGACAGCCCGGTCGCGATCCCGCTGGCGATGATGACCGCCGGGCGTGTGACCAATCTCTACGATCTCATGGACGCGGCCTATGATGCCAGGGAGATCTACCAGATGAGCGAACGGCTTGGCCATGTGCCGATCATCGATGTCAATCCGCGCCGGGACAAGGACCTCAAGGAGGAGCGAGACCGGGAGGCCCGGGCCCGGCGTGCAATAGGCCATGTCGATCCCGAGACCGTGCGGGTCCGGATCCGGTCCGGTGTCGAGAGGACCAACGCCCGCCTCAAGGATGAGTGTGGCGGGCGCCATGTCCGCGTCCGTGGATATTCCAAGGTCGCCTGCCATCTCATGTTCGGCATCCTGGCCCTGGCGGCTGACCCGTTGATACGTCTCGCCGCCCCATAGCGCGGCTCCGACAACGCATACCGACCCTTCGCGGCCCTCTCGAAGAGAGGGACCCGGAGGGGCGTGTCCCGATGTCCGCAAAGGTCCCTGTTTGTTCTCATCGTCTCTGATGAGACACCGCGAATCCATGGATTCCGACCTCCAGGTGCAGAGGTGACCGGAAGCAACCGACCGATCCGGGCTCACCGGACCCTGGGGACAGGAATTTTGCAAGAGGTTCGACAGATGAAAAGCCACGAACAGGCCCAAACGTCGGCGATGCAGGAAAAGCAGCTCGTGACGCCGGAGCAGATTGCCGAGGCGCGCCGCTACCGTGACGACCTCTGGTCCGCGATCCTGACGACCCATGTTTGGCCGGATCCGGATGGCGCCTCCGACATCCCGGAGGGCATGCCGGAAGACCCAGTGACAGCGTTCGAGCCGGCGATACAGGAAGCCGACACACTGGTCGACCACAGGTTCAGAAACGCCAAAGCCGCAGCCAAACACGCGGAGGCCTCGCGTCTGATCGACGAGACGAAAGCCCAGATCGCCTATCTGAACGATGAGTGCTCAGCCCTTGAAAACGAAGATACCGCGTTAAAAGCCGATTGGCGCTTCATGTGGGCCGAATATCCGTTCGACCCGCTCGATCCGGAATTGATGTCCGCGTGGACGGAAAAATATCACCAGATTCAGGGCCTGATCGTTGACCGGGAAAAGGCCCAGACCTCCCGGGACCGCCTGCGGCAGCAGGAGGAGGACGCAAGGGAACAGCTTGTCGGGGAATTGCAGGCCGTCGGTGTTGACCCCGCAGCTAAGTCCACCGACACGCTGTCAGTCCTTCTCGAAATGGCCGACATCACCAGAAACGATCTTGAGAAAGCGGCGGCTACGCGGCAACAGTTGCGGCAAGAACTCGATCTTGTCATGGCCGAGATCGAACGGCGCAACAGTGCGGTCGCACAAGCCAAAAAGGACTTGTCGAATTGGCGGAATCGGTGGCGCGAGAGCCTCACCGTATTGAGGTTGCCCGACGATTCAACTCTTGCAGCCGTCGCGGAACACATTGAGACGATTGGCCAGATGCGAGACATCGCCGGTCGGATGCGGATTACGCGCGAAGACCGCATCGCCAAGATCAGACGGGATATCGAGGATTTTGAATCCAAGGTGCGGAACCTAGTCGAGGCAGTGGCACCGAATTTGAAGAACCAACCGGCAGAAGATGCCATGCTCGAAATCGAGAAACGGGTCGATGACGTTCGCAAGCGCCGCGTTCACCGGGACGCGACCGAAAAGGAAATCGTCAGGTTTCAGAAAGACATCGCCGGGGAACGGCAGGTCATCGCGGAGATCAATTCCTCGATCCAGTCTCTTCGGGACCAGGCTCAGGCCGAAACAGACGCAGAGCTCAGGACGGCAATCGAGCGATCCGAGACGCTTCGCAAATGCGAGCACGATCTGCAGACAGTCCTTACAAACCTCACAACAGATGCTGATGGCCACGACATCGACAGTCTGGTTGTGGAGTGCGCTCACATCGACATTGCGACCGCGGCTGCGGCCGAAAAGGCCCTCACGACGCAGCTTGAAGATCTGAAACGCCAGCTTGGATCCGCGGTCCAGGCGAGCACAGCGGCGCAGGCAGACCTCGATGCGGTCAGCGGAGGTGGCGCGGCAGCGCTTGCCGAAGCGCAACGCCAGAGTGCCATTACGGAAATGGCTACGGTGGCGGGCCGGTATGTCCAGGTTCGGGGTGCAGCCATTCTACTCCAATGGGCGATCGACCGCTATCGCCAGGAGAAGCAGGTACCCTTGCTACGGCGCGCCGCCGAGTTGTTCGCGATCATGACCAGCGGTTCATTCGATCGCCTGGAGATCGCATACGATTCAAAAGATCAACCGCAACTGCGAGGGGTTCGACCGAATAATGAGGCCGTTGCTATCGATGGCATGAGCAGTGGCACCACGGATCAGCTCTTTCTCGCGTTACGGGTTGCATCGATTGAAGACTATCTGGACCAAGCCCAAGCACTGCCGTTCATTGCCGATGACCTGTTCATAAATTTCGACGACGAACGAGCGGCAACAGGATTGCGGGTGCTCGGCAAGCTCGCCGAAAAGACCCAGGTTCTGTTGTTCACGCATCATCCGCATCTGGTGGACTTGGCAAAATCGGTTCTCGGCCCGAACGTGTCCTTGTCGAGGCTGCAGTACCGGGTTGCGTAGGCCGAAGGCCCCGTATGTTTAACACCCGGCCTCGTCAGCTGGTGGTTGCAGGTTCGAAATCTGCCCTCACAACCACCGAGATCGACATTCCCGGAAGGGCGTGGCGGTCCTGTCGCATAAAATGATACCTGATTACCCTCGAATCTAAGCAGTAGAACCTCTTGCAAAATTCCTGTCCCCAGGGTCCGGTGAGCCCGGATCGGTCGGTTGCTTCCGTTCACCTCTGCACCTGGAGGTCGGAATCCATGGATTCGCGGTGTCTCATCAGAGATGATGAGACCAAACAGGGACCTTTGCGGACATCGGGACACGCCTCTCCGGGTCCCTCTCTTCGAGAGGGCCGCGAAGGGTCGGTATGCGTTGTCGGAGCCGCGCTATGGGGCGGCGAGACGTATCAACGGGTCAGCCGCCAGGGCCAGGATGCCGAACATGAGATGGCAGGCGACCTTGGAATGTCCACGGACGCGGACATGGCGCCCGCCACACTCATCCTTGAGGCGGGCGTTGGTCCTCTCGACACCGGACCGGATCCGGACCCGCACGTTCTCGGGATCGACATGGCCTACTCCACGCCGGGCCCGGGCCTCCCGGTCTCGCTCCTCCTTGAGGTCCTTGTCCCGGCGCGGATTGACATCGATGATCGGCACATGACCAAGCCGTTCGCTCATCTGGTAGATCTCCCTGGCATCATAGGCCGCGTCCATGAGATCGTAGAGATTGGTCACACGCGCGGCGGTCATCATCGCCAGCGGGATCGCGACCGGGCTGTCATACCAAGCGCGCTCCAAATTGACTCACCATCCCAATATGTTGGGGTGACGGTCCGGACGACCTTCATAGACTGTGGTGATCGACTCACCAGCGCCGGAGGATGACGATGAGTGCGGCAACGCCGATAACCTGGACGGCACACACAGCGGACGAGCTCCACGCGCTTTCGAGGCACTGCGGGGACGCGAAGCAAGCGTCGCGCGCGCGTGCGCTCGCCATGATCATGGAGGGTGCGTCTCGCACGGAGGCGGCTCGGGCGCAGGGCATGGAGCTTCAAATCCTGCGCGACTGGGTGTTGCGCTACAACACGGAGGGCTTCGACGGCCTCGCGGATCTCCCGCGCGGCGGGAGCGAGGGCCGGTTGACGGACGCGCAGATCGCCGAGATCGGCGCCTGGATCGAGGCGGGTCCCGAGCTTGAGCGGGACGGTGTGACGCGCTGGCGCGTTCAGGACATCGTACGGAAAATCGAGGAGGCCTTCGGGGTCATCTATACGGAGAGCGGTGCCCGTATGATGCTCCGAAGGGCCGGGTTTCGCTTTGTCTCGGGGCGGCCGGTCCACCCCAAAGCCGACGCGGAGCGGCAGAGGTCGTTCGTGGCGGAGTTCGAGGCACAGTTGACGTCGGCGCTCAGCTCTGAGGCGCTGGCGGGTCCGATAGAAATCTGGTTCCAGGACGAAGCGCGCATCGGCCAGAAGGGGATGACGACACGGGTCTGGGCGAATGGGAAGCAGCGTCCGCGCATCCTGCGCGACCATCGCTATGGCTACGTCTATCTGTTCGGCGCCACCTGCGCAGAGCGCGGCGTCGGCATCGCCCACGTGGCGGACAGGGCGAACACGGCGTCGATGAACGAGCATCTGGCGGCGATCGGCGCGGCCGTGGCGCCGGGTGCGCACGGCGTGATTGTGCTGGACGGGGCGGGCTGGCATCGCTCGGGCGACCTTCTCGTTCCCCCCAACCTGACGCTCGTGCATCTGCCGCCCTACAGTCCGGAACTCAATCCGATGGAGCAGATCATTCTGTTCCTGAAATCGAACCGCTTCGCCAACCGCGTGTTCAAGGATGTCTCCGCCCTGAGGGACGCCTGCTGGACGGGGTGGCAATGGCTGACCGACCAGCCCGACGTCATCACCAATACGACCCGGCGCAGCTGGGCCGTAGCCCCATCGTGCTGATCCCGATGCCTCACTGTATCGGTTCATATGACTTGCGTTTGGTATCATGGACGGATGCCGAGGTGAGAACGGTCCTCAGCGGCACCCCGCAGTCTGCCGTGTCGATATGCAGCTTGTCACCGCGCCAGGCCTCCATGACCCCCTTGGCAGTCTTCTTTACCCCGTGATCGCAGACCTTCGGCAGCGCGTCGAGCCTCTCATCGAGATCCATCCCGTTCGCTTGCCGTTCGAGACGCCCAGGCTCCTTCGTCCTCTCCGCGCCCTTGCGGAGCCGGCCGCGCTTGCGGTTCGGCGTCCTGGCCTTCGGCTTCGGGGCTGGCGTCTCCCGGGCCTCGATGGCCGTCGAGTCCCGGGAGACGTGGCCGATGAGCGCGTCGCCCAGTGTCTCTGCAACCAGAGCCGCGTGCATCCTCTCCGGAAGACGGGACTGCTAAAATTCGGCGAACGCCCGCGAAAACGTCGCTTCACGCGGGATCTCCGCGACACGCGACCAGCCGCACAGTCAGCGCAACGTCGGGTCCACCTTGAGCCTGTCGATCAGGTGGCGGGTCGTCGGCAGATCCCACACCGCCTTGGCGATGACGCCACGGGCCAGTGCCCGGCGATCCTCCCGGGGCCGACCCGGACCGGTCCACACCCCATCGACGAAGCCCTCCACCTTGACGAGATCGAGAGCTGTCACGAAGCGCTTGTGCATCTCGAGGAGAGGACCGACCGCCTCGGCCAACGCAGGGAAAAGGTCCCCTTGAAATCGGCGCCAGAGATCGGATAGGGTCGAGCCAAGGGTCATCGGGGTCACATCCTCGGTATCTTGTTGTTGTGGAAACACAACATACCACGGGGTGCCCCCGAAACCCGGGCCCTCGACAACAAAATCAGCCTCGAGAAGGCAAAAAACCGGTCGGGCTGGCAATTTTGCAAGAAGCTCAGTATTTAATATCGAATACTGCCATGTCATTTGATGATAGAAAAAGGATATTCATATGGTGCGCAACCCAGTGCAGTTTCAGATATAAGGAATCAGCCTCAACACGTTCCTCTCCCTCTACGGCAGCGAAGACCAGTGCTTCGACGCCCTCTTTCAATGGGACTTATGATCATTACTTGACGTTCGCTGTTTGAATCCCTATATTCGGAGTGTCAGGGGTCTTTCAATAGGACACAGTTTTCAAGGTAATGCCGGTTCTGCATGTTCTGGGCATGCAGATTGGGCTTCGGCATTTCAGCGCCGGTACGATTGAGTGGCTGAAGGGGGCGTCCGGCGAGACGGGCCGGACGCGCCATTCGCTGGCGCGCGCGTTGTGCGAGCGCGAGAACTGGCGCAACCCTCGGGGCGTTCCGTGTCTTGCCCAAGCGAGCAAGGCTCTGTCGCGGCTGGCGGACAAGGTGGGCATTTGGTTGCCCGAGGCGCGGGCGATGCCGTGCCGGACGCCGGGAACGGTGGGCGGCGAGGTCGAGCGGGGCTATCCGGACCTGGAACTGAGGTGCGGGCTGTCGGAGCTTGGGGAGGTCACGCTGGTCCCGGTCGGCGATGCGGCGGACAAGCGCTCGTGGCGGGAGATGATGGAGAGCCATCATCCGCAGGGGTGGTCGCGAAGGCCGGGTGCGGTGCTGAACTGGTGGATCGTTTCGTCGGTTCACGGCCGCCTTGGCGGCATCGGCTTCTGCGCCGCGAGCTGGCATCAGGCGGCCCGCGACGCCTTCATCGGCTGGTCGGCTGCGGCGCGGGTCGCCAACCTGACGCAGCTGGTCAACCAGCATCGCTTTCTCCTGCTGCCCGGCGTCCGGGTCGACAATCTGGCGTCGCATGTGCTGGCGCTGTCGACGGCGCGCCTGGCCGGCGACTGGCAGGCGGCGCATGGGGCCGTGCCGTTGGCCGCCTACACTTATGTGGGTCCCGAGCGGCGCGGCACCTGCTACCGCGCGGCGGGCTGGAAGTGTTGCGCCGAGCGGACCTCGGGGTCTCCGCCGGGGCGCCGCGCGGCGGCGCCGAAATCGGTGTGGATCAAGCCCTTGGCCGAGGGCTGGCGGGACGCCTTGTGCCGGGAGCCGGCGCCCATCCTCGGCACGACGCCCGAGCCCTGCCGGGTCAAAGGCGCGGACTGGGCCGACTTCGAGTACGGCCGCAGCTCGCATCCCGACGGCCGCCTGCGCAAGCGGCTGTTGGCGATGGGCCGGGCATGGGAGAATGCCCCCGGTGCGTCCCTGCCCGTGATCTTTCCCGCAGAGGCGGAGCAGAAGGCCGCCTACCGGCTGCTGTCCAACGACAGGATCAAGATGGACGACATTCTTCAACCCCACCGCGAGGCGACGGTCGAGCGCTGCCGGCTGGAGCCGGTGGTCCTCGCCATCCAGGACACCACGACGCTGAACTACAACGGCCACCGCAAGACCACGGGCCTGGTGGACCTCGGCGGCGGCGGCTCGGGAACAAGGGGGATCCTCGCCCATGTCGGGCTTGCGATCAGCGAAACCCGGCGTCCGCTCGGGGTGTTCGAACTCAACGCCACCCAGCGCGACGGCGCGGACGCGGCCGGCGAGGCCGAGCCGGAGAGCGTGCGCTGGCTGCGCCGGCTCGAGAGCGCCGGGCAGCTCGCGATGGCCTGTCCCGACACCCGCGTGGTCACGGTCTGCGACCGTGAGGGCGACATATGGGAGATGTTCTGCAAGGCGCGCGAGAGCGGCGACGGGCTGTTGATCCGCTCCGACCGCGGCCGGCAGCGCCGGGCTGTCGTCGACGGCAAGACACCGGACTTGTGGGACGTCGTGGCGGCGCAGCCGGTGCTGGGGACGAAAACCATCGAACGCCTCCCCTGCGGCGGTCCCCGCAGACGCCGCAGGCGCAAGGCCCGCCTCGACCTGCGCGCCGCCGAGGAACAGGGCCAACCAGGCGCCGCTGCCCATGCTCGCCGTCTCGGTCCAGGAACCCGACCCGCCGAAGCGCTGCAAGCCGCTCCACTGGCTCTTGCTCACCACCGAGGGCGAGGCCGACATCGACAACGCCCGGCGCATCGTTGCCTGGTACGAGGCGCGCTGGACCGTCGAGGAATACTTCAGGATCCTCAAGGTCGGCACCCGCGTCGAGGATCGCAGGCTCGACGACGCCGACGACCTGCGAAAGTGTCTCGCCTTCGACGGCGTCACCGCATGGCGCGTCATGGACCTCGAACGCCTCGCCCGCGACAAGCCTCACATGCCCGCGCGCGAGCGCTTCACCGAGCACGAAATCAACGTCCTCTAAGTCTGGCTCAGATACCATCGCATCATCCGCGCCCCGCCCGGCAAGCCTCCCGACATCCGCACCGTCGTGGTCGACCTCGCACGCGTCGCAGGCTTCCATACCAGCAAGCAACAGCCCCTCCCCGGAACCGAGAAAATCTGGCAGGCATGGCAGCGATACAAAGCCGGAATCGACTTCATCAACGCATGGAACAACATCCAATGAACGGAACCTTCTCAGCAGTGGGAGATTGATAGGGGGGGGACAGGAAATGGCGAAGAAAGCACCCGGAAAATCCTATCGCGAAGGGCTGACCATCGTCGAGTTGATGGACATGTTTCCGACCGAGGAAGCGGCCACAAAGTGGTTCGAGTCGGTGGTCTGGGAAGCCGGTCGCCACTGTTCCAAGTGCGGATCGACCGAAACCAAGGACGTTCCGAACGCAAAGCCCATGCCCTATTGGTGCAAGGGCTGCCGGTCCTATTTCTCGGTTCGCACGGGAACTCCCATGGCGCGGTCCAACATTCCGATGCGCAAGTGGGCGATCGCGATCTACCTCTGCCTGACCTCGCTCAAAAGCGTGTCCAGCATGAAGCTGCACCGGGATATCGGCGTCTCGCAGCGCGCCGCGTGGGTCATGCTTCACCGTATCCGCGAAGCCTGGGGCGAGGATGACGGCGAGCAGCCTTTCGACGGCCCGGTCGAGGTGGACGAGACCTACATTGGGGGAAAGCGCAAGAACATGTCGAACGCCAAGCGGTAAGGAACTGGCGGGCACGGGCCGGGGCGCCGTGGGCAAGACGGCGGTGATCGGCATGAAGGACCGGGAGACGAAACAGGTCCGGGCGGAGGTCATCACAGAGACCGATTCCGAGACGTTGCAGGATTTCGTCGAGGAAAACACCGAGGAAGACGCCAAGGTCTATACGGATGAGGCGGCGGCCTACAAGGGGATCGAACGCGAGCATGAGGCGGTCAAGCACTCCGTTTCCGAGTACGTTCGCGGGCAGGCTCATACCAACGGGATCGAGAGCTTCTGGTCGATGCTGAAGCGGGCGCACGCTGGCACGTTCCACAAGATCAGCCCGAAGCATCTTGACCGCTACGTCCGGAAGTTCGCTGGAAAGCACAACGGTCGCGACTCAGGAACGCTTGCCCAGATGCGCGACACCGTCGTTCGCCTCGTCAGTCGTAATCTCCTCTACCGCGACCTCATCGCCGGCAACGGTCTGTCCAACGCGGGGCGGTAGAGGCTCTACGCGACGGAACAGGGCGCGGGCCAGTTTCTCAGGCGTCGCGCCCTTCAGGTGCACTGCCGGGTCGAGAACAGGGACTCCTCGGGTCATGTCTTCCTCCCTCAATTGGTCAAGCCGCACGATATGGACTGGTGACAATTTGCCGATCATGCGAGGCATGAAATATTTGCGCGTTAAACTTCAACTGTGACACGCGCATCATGTGATCTCGTCTTGATGGTTCACGAGTGTGCGCGCCGCGTTTTTCTGAAACCATTGGTGCAGAAGATCGCGGTTGTATTCGGCGCCGACCTTCGCCCCTACCACGGACTCGGACTTCGTGAGAATCTGACTCCGCACGGTGATCCGTACCCCAGCCCGCATCGTGTTGTCGGGATCAATGTAACTGTTGGCAATCATGCAGGCGGTCAAATAATCCACCAGTTTCGGGCCGCGGTCTTTGTCGCGCGCGGTCGTTCTTTCAGCCATCGCCAAGCGGGCGCACTATAGATCGTAACGAGCACGACAGCGCCTATCACGGCCCCAATCAGCCACCGATCGCCGCCTAGAGGGAACATCGTCTCCATCCAGAATCCGATGCACAAGACGATGACGATGGAAACCGTCGAAGCGAGCGGACCTCTCCATTCCATCCTGCCATCATGTCAATTACCTTCCACTCGTCAAGTAATGATCATAAGCCCCCTTTCAATGGCGATGGCCGAACGGCTTTCTGTGCCGACACTGCGCCCATGACCGGTGCTGTCAGTTGAACACCCGAAAGCTCCAGCAGTGCAACCGCTGCCATCGCCAGCCCTCCATCACCGCCGGGACCATCTTCGAGGCCACCAAGCTGCCCCTGACGGTATGGTTCCAGGGCGTTTACCTCATGACCCAGGACAAGATAAGGTGCATCGGCGATGACGCTGCACCGCCAATCTGGCATCTCCGACAACGCCGCCTGGCGCAGGCGCCACAAGCTGATGCAGGTGATGATGGAGCGAGACCGAGAGCACCCGCTCGGCGGGTCGGTCCAACGCGACGATGCCTGTCTCGGGGCGAGTGCAGCGGCGGCACGCGCGGGCGGGGGCGCCGGGCAAGACCCCGTTCGTCGCCGCGGTCGAGACCAATGAGCAGGGACATCCGCAGCGCGTGACGCTCACCGTGGTCGAGGGCTTCCGTCTCACTGAAGTGCCTGGGCGCAGCAGCACCTGGGTCCGGGCACGCAGGTGCTCTGCGATGGGCTGACCTGCTTCAATGGCGTGACCGCGACAGGCTGCGTGCATGAGCCGATGGTGACCGGCGGCGGGAAAGCCGCGGTCGAGCACCCCGAGTTTCGTTGGGTGAACACGATTCCCGGCAACATCAAGAGCGCCTTGCGTGGCACCGACCATGCGATTCGTCCCAAGTATGCCCAGCGCTATCTCGCGGAGGTCGTGGACCGGTTCAATCGTCGCTTCGACCTGCCCGAGATCATCCCCGGACTGGTCTACGTGGCGCTGCGGACACCGCCGATGCCGGAGAAGCTACTCATGTTGCACTTAGCTTGAGTGGGAATCAGGAAATGATAAGGTTGGGGAAAGTCTGAACAACCCCGTTTTTCCGGGTATACGGGTGTCGTGGCCCGTGGATGAAACGCCAGAGCCCATCGGGGACGTGTTGTCGTGCCAGGAAATGGGGATTTCGATGCCCGAGCCGACCGTCCCCGCCGCCTTGCGGCGGTTGCGGACGGACTCCCCCCACGTCAGGCGGTGACGTCGCGCCCCGCGATGAGCAGATTGGTGAACCCGAGCAGCACGGCGATGCGTTACGTGGTCTTCGCCAGCCCCCGATAGCGCACCTTCGCGTAGCCGAAGTGGCGCTTCACATACAGGAACGGATGCTCCACCTTGGCCCGAACCGACGCCTTGCGCCTCTCCGCCGCCTCCGGGCCCGCCTGGTCCAGCCCCCGGCGCTTGCCGGGCTTCATCGCCACCTCCCAGTCCACGTCCGTGTCCCGGTTCTCCGCGCGCTTGTCCACCCCCTGATAGCCCGCATCACCCCACACCTGCTCCTCGCCCCCGTGCAACAGCGCGTGCGCCGTCGCCACATCCGAGACGTTCGCCGGCAATGATTCATCCATCCCCCCTGTACCTCTTACGACGCTTCGTTCGCGGTGAGGTTACGTTGTGATTGAGGGTCTGCTCCATTGCTCGGATAGCAGCAGCGATGCCCGTCCATTCCGGGCGGGACGGGCCAAGGGATCGGGAGCGACCGAACGCCCCCTGCGCCTTGAGCACCTGAGAGGGGGGGGGGGGGACCTGTGCCTCGGTCCCTGGCCATGATGGACGCCCAGTGGGGAGTTTGCGCCTTGAGCGCCAGTACAGGGACCGGAAGGCATCATGGCGGCCCGTTGGCACGACAGACCGGAAGGAATGCCATGGAAAGGCTTGAGTGCTTCGTGGGGATCGACTGGGGCTCGGAGACCCACCAAGCCGGCATCATCGACAGCGAAGGGACGATCCTGGGAGAACGGGCTTTCCGGCACGGCGGCGCCGGGCTTGCGGAGATGGCGGACTGGCTCGTCGCCAAGGACGACCGCCGCGATGCCCGTACGCTCGGTGATGCGTTGCGAACCGACCGCCACGCGTTCCGGCACCTGGACCCGGCCGCTCCGGAGATCGTCGAGTTGCGCGAGTGGTCGCGCATCGCGAACGACCTCACCGGCGATCGGACGCGGCTCGTGAACCGGGTCCGTCAGCAGCTCTGGCGCACCTATCCGCAGCTCCTCAAGGTCGAGGGCGATCTCGCCAAGGCCTGGGTCCGTGACCTCTGGACCCTTGCACCGACCCCCGACAAGGCGCGGCGCGTCCGCGTCAAGACCATCGCCGGTCTCCTGAAACGCCATCGGGTTCGACGCATCGAGGCCGAGACCGTGCTCGCGAGGCTTCGCGAGCCTGCCGTCTCCGTGGCCGCCGTCGCCCATATCGAGGTGGTGTTCTCGCAACGGGCCGTCGTCACCCAGCAGATCGCCAGGGCATATCGGAAAATCGACCGCCTGACCGCGGCGCTGGCTCGGTCGGCGCCGTCCCCCGATGAACCGCCGGGGATGCAAGGGCAGCGTGACGTGGAAATCCTGAACTCGCTTCCCGGCGTCGGCAGGATCGTCCTCGCCACGCTGCTCGCAGAAGCGCATGATCCTCTGCGACGGCGAGACTATCAGGCCTTGCGGCGCCTGTCCGGCGTCGCTCCCGTCACCAAACGCTCGGGCAAGACCCTGATCGTGGTGCGCCGCCTGGCGGCCCACAACAGGCTGCAGGATGCCCTCTACCACTGGGCCAGCGTCGCCGTGCAGCATGACGCCGCCAGCATGGCCAAATACCCCGCGCTCAGAGCGCGCGGCCACGGCCATGACCGTGCCCTGCGGTCCGTCGCCGACCGGCTCCTCGCGGTCGCCTGCGCCATGCTCGAAAACCAGACACTGTTCGCACCCGATCATCCAAGGCAGCGCTATGCCGCCTGACACAAACTTGCCGAAAACCGGCGGGCACAAAAACCGCCGAAGGCACTTTACAAATGGTGGGAAGTCCCCCCCCCCTCCGATTCCCGCGAGGCCGGTTCGATGAGCGCAAGCCGCCATACCGACGGAATCCTCGTGCATGCAGGCGCAGCCGGACCAGCCGCTTCCTGACCGGTCTTTTCGGGCCGCTGGCGTTGTCGGGCGCGGTGGGCACCATCCGATGGCTAGGCCCAAGGACCCGCGCCGACGGTGCGGGAGATCATCTTCTCCACCACGACCACACCCTTGAGCGGCGACACCTACGGCCTCGGCGAGGTGATCGAGGTGCGGGTCAAGTTCATCGCGGACGTGACGGTGACGGGCAGCCCGCAGTTGGCATTGACCATCGGCAGCGCGACGAAACAGGCGGTCTATCGTGTGAAACATCAAAGCGGCCCAATGGGGTCCTTCCGCTACGAGGTGGCGGCCGGCGACATGGACGAGGACGGTATCAGCATCGCTACCGATGCGCTCTCCCTCAACGGCGGAACCATCATGGAAAATGCCGACGGCACGACCGCGGCCGACCTGAGGCACGACGCGGTGCCCGCCGACTCCAGCCGCAAGGTGAACGGGGGCAGTCAAGTGCCGCCGTCGGACACGCGGCGCACAGCACCGTTTCAGGGTTTGCTCTCCATCGCCAGCGACGGGTCTTGACGCCTCTCCTGCAGGCGCCTGTGAGCGGCCATGACAGCACGACCGGCACCCGGGATCCAAACAAAACCAGCCGCTTGAGGCGCTAAACCATCCCCGAAAAAATCAGTCCGAGGGGCCAGCCACTCCGATACACTATATCCCCATTGGAGGGCCTCACCTGTCACGACCCCCTGTTGCGTTTCGGACTCCGAACCGGGTTTCAAAATAAAAAAATCCGGAACAACGACAGATGTCTTCCTGAATGAAGATGTTGATGCGATGGCTCATGGAAGCCGCCCCCGAAGGCGTGATTAGCATTACGCATGAGCCTAAGCCACCGACAATCGGTTCAAATGCCGGGCCACCCAACCGTCCAGATGCAGGAGAACAAGCGCGCGGCGGTCCGATGCACACGGGCCATATGACAGAAACTCATGGAATGCATCCACGATGATCCGACTGCACTCAACCTTGCCAACCCTGGTTCACGAGTTGCCGGATTTCATCACTCATGATGGTTCAATTCGTGAATCGTAGGCATCGTGATAGGATCTCGCCCGATTCGCCTTGGCGGTCAGACAGATGGATCACAAGGGTTTCGGGATTGGTTCTCGCGTGTCGATGAGTTGAGATGGCGCAGCGCAAGGCGGTGGCGGCGGTGCTGTCGGACCCGCCGGAGGGCGCGGCCTCGCTGGCTGCGATCGAGCTGGGCGTGGATGACGAGCGGCGCTGTCGGCATTGCGGCGCCGGCGGGGCGGTGTCGCGGGGCATGGCGCGCGGTCTTCGCCGTGTCCGGTGCAAGGCCTGGGGAAAGAGGTTCGGTGCGCTGACCGGCACAGCGCTGTCGGGCCTTTGGCGCCTCGCCTGGCGCCGGCGAGACGATCCGGGAGGCTGCCGAGCGCTGCGGGATTGCGCCGGGCACGGCACCTCGCTGGCGCCACCGCTTTCTGGCGGCGGTGCGCCAGGCGCCGGACCGGCTTGCCGGGATCGTCGAGGCTGACGAGACCGTCGTTCTCGAGAACCGCAAGGAGGAGCGGAAGCTGGACCGCACGCCGCGCCGGCGCGGCGGGACGGCCCGCAGACCCGGCCTCGCGAGCGAGCAGGGGCCGATCCTGGTCGCCGCCGACCGTGCGGGCGAGACCCTCAGCCATACCCTGCCCGCCCTCAACGCAGACAGCGTGAAGGAGGGGCGGGCTGGAGCCGGTCGTCGCACCGGATGCGCTGCTCGTCTCCGACGCCAACCGCTGCTATCCACCCGTTGCGGCGGCGCTCGACATCCCACACGAGAGCATCAACGCTTCGGCCAGCGAGCGGGTCCGGGGCGCGCGGCACATCCAGACGGTCAATAGCCACCACAGCCAGATCAAGAGCGTCCTGCGCGGCTTCCGCGACATCTCACAAGGACCTCGACAGCTATCTGCGGTGGTTGCATCTCATCGAACGCGGCGATCAGCCATCGCCCAGAGCCTGCCTCGAGGCGGCCACGGCAAATTCGTTCTGATTTTCGTCGCTGACTCGCGGCACGCAATCATGGTCGGCCCGCTTTCGTTGGGGTCGTTGCGTGGTCTGGGCAATGGATTTGGCCGCCATGGCGGCGCCGTATAGCGGTCCCCTGGCCGCGAGGGTCGGGCACGGCTTCATCTGTGCATGACCGCTCGCCCCGGCGTGCCGAGGGTTGGCGAGTCGATGGAGGCGGACCGGAGAGGGTGGTCAGCCGGGTGCTGGTCGCGGGGCGATGTTGTCGGTCATTTTCAGGAAGTCGAGGACGCGGCGCGGGTTCCTGGCCAGATTGCGCATGGTCTGGGCGACGGCGCGCCCGCGCCCCTTGATGAGACCGATAGCGAAGCGCCGCAGCCGGGTCATGGTCTCTGGACCGTGCCCGGTGCGGCTGCGGTCCTCGTCGACGCTCCAGTCGAGGCTGTAGTGGGTTGCCTCGATCGTCCAGTGCCCGCGATTGAGGGTGAGCAGCCGTTGCGGGGTTGCGGCCTCCATGGTCAGGCTGGTGACCCCGTAGGCGGTCTCGCAGCGGCGCTTGCCGGACTTGACCTCGACGGTGTCGCGGCGCACGGCGAAGACCTGTCCGACGCCGGGGAAGTTGAGGTCGTCGTTGCGCTCACTGGAGACCCGGATGGAGCGCCGCTCGCGTCGGTCGTGCTCGGGCTCTCGTCCGTGAAGTCCGGTGCGCGCCCGGCGATGGCCTCGTTGAGAGTGAGCCGGATATCGCTCGGCAGGGTCGGCTGGTTGCCCTTGACGGTGAACAGGTAGGCCGCGCCGCGATCGAGCAGATAGGAGGCCAGCGCCCGCTGGGTGAGCAGGGCGTCGACGGTGACAGTGCGGCCCGCGATGTCGGGCGCCGTATCGAGCAGGGGGATGACGGCGCCGATCTCGTTGGTGCGCTTCTCCCCTTCGTCGGCGTCGGGCCTCATGCCGACTTTTTTTGACCCCAGGGCGCCTTGGTGTCGTGGCCTATGATGCCGAGCACATGAGCCTGTTTGCCATCGTCATCGATGGCGCCGGTCTTGCCGTCAATAGCCAGGGCGCTGTCTGCCGAGCCGTGGGCAGGGCATGGCGCCGACCCTGGCGGCGGCGGGGATCGTCGATGTGCTGGAAGAACTCGGGCAGGGATCGCATCTGTGCGGCGCTGAGCGTCATCTTCGGCACTCCATGTCGCAGGCGGGGGTCGAGATCGGCGGCCCCAAGCCGGGCCCGCGCGCCCCGGCACAGGGGATCAAGGAACACGAGTTTGGGCCGCGCGTGCTCGCTGGAGCCGTGCCTGTCGCGGGCGAAGCCGCGGGTGC
Source organism: Thalassobaculaceae bacterium (assembly GCA_963422445.2). Classification (GTDB taxonomy): domain Bacteria; phylum Pseudomonadota; class Alphaproteobacteria; order Thalassobaculales; family Thalassobaculaceae. The sequence goes on along the minus strand of OY729512.2, from coordinate 2,632,643 downwards.
GCCCGATCTCGATCCAGTTGGCGGCGCGGTAGACGGCGCCCCGGAAGAGCGCGGGGTCGACGAAGGTCTCCGCCAGGAGCACGTCGTGACCGAAGCGGGCCGGCCAGTCCCTCACCAGACGGCGCGTGCACAGCGAGAGCACGCGCGAGCCGAGGTTGCGCTCACCGCCGGGGAGAATCAGAAAACGCGAGTTGGTGGTGACCAGGTGAAGACGGCCGAACTGGACGCCGCGGTCCCAGCCGATCCAGTGATCACGCGCCCCACACTTCAGCGCCCTCGATGGTGCGCAACATAGCGCACGGTCTCGCCCATCCCCGGCACCGCGCCGAGGTCGTGGTGTGTCTGCATCAAGTCGCGGAAGCGGGCCTCGTCCGCCGCCGCCACGATGTCGACGGCCACCTCCGAAAGAACCGCCACGGCTCCCCCGCCCCCACGATTGCCTCGCGGCACTCATATCAGAACACGGGGAAGAGGTCCACGATCTCAGGCAACTCCCTGGCTGGGCTGGCGAAAGGTCGAAGTACAAATCCGCCCTGACGAGGCGGCTATGGCTAGGGCGTGTTGACGAATGATCGAAGCATAATCCATGCTGAGACAATGTGGACAAACGCGAGGAACGTCCGAGCGAGCTTGTCATAACGTGTGGCAATGCGACGGAATTATTTGAGCTTGTTGAAGAATCGCTCGACCTGCTGGCGCCGCTTGTACTTTTCTTGATCGTGATGAATCGTCTCAGTCCGGTTCGACCGGGCGGGAATCACGGCTTCGACGCCCTGGTCGGCCAGCGCCTGGCGAATGTCCTTGCTGTCATACGCCTTGTCCATGACCGCAGCCTCCGGTGCGGGAGAGCTGGGCAAAGCCTTCCACAGCAGCTCGCATCCCACGCCATCATGGCGCTCGCCACCCGTCAACACGACGGACACACCGGTTCTTTCGTTGGCACAGGCGACGTGCAGCCTGGTGGAGAACCCACCCCGGGAGCGGCCGAGAGCCTAGGCCTCTTGGCCACCGTTTTTTTTACCGCGCCGGCGGCGTGTTGATGAGCGCGCAGGATGGTCGAATCGATGAACACTTCCTTGAGTGGTTCATCATCTACCTGTTGTATCTGTTGCCAGAGCCGCGCCCAGAGGTGGCGCTTCTCCCAACGGCGAAACCGCTGATAAACGGCATTCCAATGGCCGAATTCGTCGGGCAGGTCGCGCCAAGGGGTTCCGGTCCGCGCCTGGTAGAGGACGGCTTCGATGAACAGTCGGTCGCTGAGCCGTGGCGGGGCGCCGGCGGCGTGTTTGCTCTCACGCAGTAGCGGCTCGAGTGTCGACCAGATAGCATCCGTGATGAGCAGGCGTAATGCCATGATAAGTCCCCGGAAAGTGTCATTGATGGAGAATGATTATCAGCATTTCATGAATTCATCAACACGCCCTAGTGTCCTGAATCGTAAGTTTCTATTATTATACTGGATTTTCTGCAATCTCGAGAGTTCTGAGGCAGAAGCGTTTGATGGCGGCGAGGATTTCGTCGGCCGACTTGTGCCACCGGAACGGTCTGGGGTTCTGATTGACAGTGTCGCGGTAGTCGAGAATCGCCTGTTCGAGCTTCTGTGTCGAGCGGTGGATGCCCCGCCGCAGTTGCTTTTCGGTGATGTCCGCGAAGAATCGCTCAACTTGATTGAGCCAAGATCCGGATGTCGGTGTGACGTGGGCATGCCAGCGCGGGCGGCGGGCGAACCCGTCGCGGATCATGTGCGTCTTGTGAGTGGCGTCGTTGTCCATGACGATATGACTGTCGAGGTCATCGGGCACGGCCTTCTCGATCTGGTTGAGGAACTTGCGGAATTCCGTGCTGCGGTGGCGGCGGTAGCATCGGCCGATGATCTTGCCGGTCGCGACGTCAAGCGCAGCAAACAGTGAAGTTGTGCCGTTACGCTTGTCGTCGTGAGTGCGGCGTTCCACCTGTCCGGGGCGCATGGGCAGCAACGGCTGGGTTCGGTCAAGGGCTTGGACCTGACCCTTCTCGTCGACGCACAGCACCATGGCGTGTTGCGGAGGATCAAGATACAGGCCGACAATATTCCGGACCTTGTCCACGACCATCGCATCCTTCGATACCTTGAAGGTCTCGCTGCGGTGGGGCTGCAGGGGAAAGGCCCGCCAGATGCGGTGAACCGTCGAAGGAGCGTACCCGACCGCGTCAGCCATGGAGCGCAAGCTCCAGTGTGTGGCGTCCTTGGGCGTTTCCTCCAGTGTCTTGCGCACGACCGCGGCGACAGCGTCATCGGAGAGCTTCCGCGGCGCGCCGGGGCGCGGCTTTGTCATGCAGCCCGTCCAGCCCCTGTCCTGCGAAACGCTTGCGCCACTTGCTGACGGTCAGAGGTGTGACCGCGAGAATTTCTGCAATGTTCAGGTTGCTCTTCCCGTCGGCCGCCAGCAACACAATGCGGGCCCGCCGGGCCAGGCTCTGCCAGACCTTCTGCCCACGCGAAAGCCGGTCCAGCGCGCTGCGCTCCGCCTCGGTCAGCTCGATTTTCACCGCAACTCTCATGATCCTGTCCCCCCGTGTCGGAAGCCTCGCCCACCACTATACATATTTATCGATCAGGACATTAGACGCACCTATGTTTCGCTAATTGAGCCTTCATGATGTCAAGATCCATTGCCCGTTCCGATGGTATGAATTCAAGATGACTCTCCCGGATGAAACCGTGAAACGACCCTGTTCCGGAACTGGTTGCATCGTCAAGCAAACCGGGATCGCAATTCTCTACAGACATCGCCGACAAGCTGCGTTACTCTCGCCGGACCTGGCGCGCCAGGTCCGGCGCGTGAACCTGCACAGGAGAAAACCATGCTGCTTGACGTCCGCACCTATACATGCAAGCCGGGGACCATCAAGGCTCATCTTGAGGTCTACGAGAAATACGGCAAGGCACCGCAGAGCCGGCATCTCGGCCAACCCGTCGCATATCTCCTGACCGAGACCGGAAACGTGAACCAGTACATCCATATCTGGGCCTATGAGAATGCCGGCGACCGCGAGGCCAAGCGCGCCGCGATGCAGGCGGATCCAGACTGGGTGCGCTATACGCAGGAGAGTGCCAAGCTCGGTGCGCTCATCAATCAGGAAAACAGATTGATGCGTCCGGTTGATTTCTACGATCCGCCGAAGCGATAAACGTAGCCTGGCCCAAAGGCAGGTCCGTCCCGCCCAACGGGCGGACCATACCATCTGGAAAACCCCTTGTCACAAGCCCGTCCTCCCGATGGTCTTGCCATCCGGGATATGCCACAATGAACCGATCTCAGGAAACCGGGAAAAACGACTGCCATGGCATCTGACGACGCACTTCTGTCGGACTATTGGGCGGTCGACCCGCCGCAGCAGCGGGCTCTCTCAAGGCGCTATCGGGTCCGGATCCGGGATCTGGTACTGACTATGTCAATCGGCGTGCATGCGCACGAAAAAATCACACCGCAACGTATTCAGATCGGAGTCGAACTGGACCTCGACTACCCCGCGGGCGGCTTCCCTGACGGGCAATATCGCAAGGTCTTCTGCTACGAGACGCTGATCGACCGAATCAGGACCATCGCGGCCGAAAGTCATGTAATTCTGGTAGAGACCTTCGGCGAACGCATCGCCGATTTCGCCTTGACCGACAGTCGGGTCAGAACCGTGGCGGTCGCCATCGAGAAACTGGATATTTTTGACGATTGTGCCGGCGTTGGCGCGACAATCGAAAAATCCCGACTCTGATCGCCTTACCGTTCGCGCCCACCAGGGTCAACTGCCGCCGTGACCGAAAACAGGCCGCGCTACCGCCGATCCCGTGGATGGCTATTGCGATGCACGGCAAGTAATCGTTCGGCTTCAACGCCGGTATAACGCTGGGTTGTCGATAGCGACGCGTGACCGAGCAACTCCTGGATCGCCCGCAAATCTCCACCACCTGCCAGCAGATGGGTAGCGAAGGAATGACGCAAGGCATGCGGAGTCGCGCTCGAGGGTAAACCGAGAGCACCGCGCACCAGCCGCATTGATCGCTGCAGGACCGCAGGCTGCAGGCGTTTGCCGCGAGCCCCCAGAAACAACGGATCCTTGGGGTCGCAGGGGTAAGGACAAAGGTCAAGATAGATCGCAATGGCATCGCGAACCGCCGGCAGCACCGGAACCATGCGTTCCCGATTGCCTTTGCCGCGCACGGTCATCGCGTCACCCGTCGGCGCGTCTTTTCGATCAAAAGCCAACGCCTCACCGATTCGCAGACCACAGCCGTAGAGCAATGTAAGGACCGCCGTATCGCGCGCTCCGATCCACGGCTCGGATGCGATAGCGGCAGGAGCATCGAGGACTTCGGCGGTCTCCTCCACACCCAGCGCTCTCGGGAGAATCTGCTGCCGCTTCGGCGTCCGCAAGATCTGAATTGCTGGATTGTGCACACCGCAGCGACGTTCGAGATAGTGGAACCACGTTCGAATCGTCGACAGCGCCCGTGCCGTCGACGCAGCGGATAAGCCCTCGCCACGTCGCCGTGCCAGCCAAGCCCGGAAATCCGCGACAGTCAAACGTCCAAGATCGGCAAGCGCCGGGACGCAACCGAGATGCCCGGCCATGAAAGCCAGGAAACTGCGGAGGTCGCGATCATAGGCATTCCGGGTATGCGGCGACATCCGGCGTTCGCCGACCATCCAGTCGAGCCAATCGATACGAGCGCCGGCAACATCCGGCGCGGCAGACAATTCGATCAAGTTGGAAGGTTGAGCCATCGCCGGATCGTGACCTCCAGAGCCTGGGTCAGAAATCCAATAAGTTCCGTACTGTGATTTTGGCGAAAGGCTTTGGCATCCCGGGCGCCGAGGGCCAGAAGGCCCTTGGGGGCTCTCTCGTTTATACAAAGCCTGGCAAGGGCCTGACTGTGAACCAATCCGGCCGCGGGGCCGAAAATTGTCTCGTCGGCTTCGATATCCGAACACAGCACAATATCGCTTTCAGCGCCAAGCAGGCGTTCGACCGTACCTTTCGGAAGGCATCGCAGGGCCGCCGCGAACGCCCGCGGTATCGGCGTGTCACCGGCCTCGAGACAGATCGTGATGGCGTCGACATCCAGCACGAGCGGCAGATCGGTCGTCACCGTATGGATGAGCCTCTCGAAACTGGTGGCCGAAAGAATCTGAAGCACGCCAGCATGCACCTGCCTCTGAGCCGAACGGTTGTACCGCGCGGTTCCGACAACATTGTCATAAGCACGACGCAGCTTGTCATTTTCTTCACGCAGACGCTGCAGCAAGACATGCTGAATGTCGACGACACTGCCCTTCGAACGGGACGGCAGAACAATGGCTTCAAGGAGCCTGGGGTGCCGGGAGAGCAGTTCCGGATTGAGGTAGAGAAACTCGACGACAGCATCTTCGGAAACGGGAAGCGGAGTCACGTCGTCCGCCGCGCCCGACGCAGCGCTGCCCGGCGTCACGACGGACCGCTTCTTAGTCATGCCGCGTCGCTTTTCGTGTCGAGAATTGTCTGTCCGGTCCTCGCCCAGTCTTCAAGAAACGACTGAAGGCCCTTGTCGGTCAACGGATGGTGATACATCGCTCTGATCACACCGGGTGGCAATGTCGCGACATCCGCCCCCTGGCGCGCGGCGTCAACGACATGCTGAGGACCGCGGACCGAAGCGACTAGGACCTCCGTGCCAAAATCGTAATTGGCATAGATTTCGACAATGTCCGAAATCAGGTCCATGCCAACCGCCCCGATATCATCGAGCCGGCCGACAAATGGCGAGATGAAGCCGGCGCCCGCCTTCGCCGCAAGTAATGCCTGTGCCGCGGAGAAACACAGCGTGACATTGACCACGTTGCCTTCGTCGGACAACGCCTTGCAAACTTTAAGTCCATCGACGGTCAACGGCACCTTCACCGCGACATTTGACGCGATTGACGCAAGATAACGCCCTTCCGCGAGCATGGTCTGCAAGTCGGTCGCAGCGACCTCCGCACTGACCGGTCCCGCAACCAGATCGCAGATCTCGGCAATGACGGCGCCGATCGGCCGCCCCGACTTGGCAATGAGCGACGGATTAGTCGTCACCCCGTCGACCAATCCAGTTGAAACGAGATCCGAGATTTCCGCTATATCGGCGGTGTCGACAAAGAACTTCATGATGAGCCTCGCACGCGATCCTGAGCGCGAATATGACCAAGAACGGCGAGTTTAACGCAGGACCATCAGGAAGGCCATAGCCGCGAACAACACCCCAACGGGGATCCCACGTTGTAAACAACGAGGCCATTACAAGAGTTTGGCGACATGAGTTCTTACCAAAAAAGGAGGATTACATACATAGGTTGCCTCTGGTGCAATGTGTCAGGATGCCGGGAAGATGTTTGCCAACTATCAGCGTATGCAGCCCACAAAGTTGTTTTTGGGGAACTTTCTCGGGAATTCCCTGTTCAACCTTTCGCGGAAATTGAAGGAGAGTCAACCCATGTATGTAATTCCCAAAAAAAGGACGCCCAAATCACTTAGGGAATGTCTGAACAACCCTGTTTTTCCGGGTATCCGGGTGGCGTGGCCCGTGGGTGAAACGCCAGAGCCCATCGGGGACGTGTTGTCGCGCCAGGAAATGGAGATTTCAGATGCCCGAGCCGACCGTCCCCGCCGCCTTGCGGCGGTTGCGGACGGACTCCCCCCACGTCAGGCGGTGGCGTCGCGCCCCGCGATGAGCAGATTGGTGAACCCGAGCAGCACGGCGTTGCGTTGCGTGTTCTTCGCCAGCCCCCGATAGCGCACCTTCGCGTAGCCGAAGTGGCGCTTCACATACAGGAACGGATGTTCCACCTTGGCCCGAACCGACGCCTTGCGCCTCTCCGACGCCGCCTCCGGGCCCGCCTTGTCCAGCCCCCGGCGCTTGCCGGGCTTCATCGCCACCTCCCAGTCCACGTCCGTGTCCCGGTTCTCCGCGCGCTTGTCCACCCCCTGATAGCCCGCGTCACCCCACACCTGCTCCTCGCCCCCGTGCAACAGCGCGTGCGCCGTCGCCACATCCGAGACAGTCGCCGGCGTCGTCTCCACGCTGTGCGTCAAGCCCGACTGCGCGTCCACCCCGATGTGCGCCTTCATCCCGAAATGCCACTGATTGCCCTTCTTCGTCTGATGCATCTCCGGGTCCCGCTCGCCCTTGCGGTTCTTCGTCGACGACGGCGCGGCAATGAGACTCGCGTCCACGATCGTCCCCGTGCTCAAGCGGTGTCCGAGCGAGGCCAGATGCGCGTTGATCTCCTCGAACAACGTCTCGCCCAGACCATGCGTCTCCAGCAAGTGGCGGAAATGCAGAACCGTCGTCTCGTCAGGCAGCGCACCCGAGAGGCGCAGCCCCACAAACCGCCGTACCGACTCCACCCGCGTAGAGCAGGTCCTCCATCCCAGGGTCGCTCAGATTGTAGAACAGCTGCACGCAGTGCACCCGCAGCATCACGCTCAGCGGATAAGGCCGCCGACCGCGACCGGCCTTCGGGTAGAACGGCTCGATGCGGGCCTCCAGCCGCTCCCAGGGAACCAGCCCGTCCATCGTCTCGAGAAAGACCTCGCGCCGCGTCCGACGCGTCTTCAGGTCGTGCTCCAGCTCCGCAGACATCGCTTGCTCCATGGCTCGCATTCCACTCCGTCACCAAGAAACCAATTGTGACAAAACCGACTTGTTCAGACAATCCTTAACATGGGGTCGCCGTGCAACACCCCGACCCCGAGGCTTGCGGTCTCGCCGTGTCCAACGCACACTCGCGCCGCCGCAGCTGGAATTGGTGTTGCAAGATGACCATGGAATCGGTCCGAACAGACCCTCAGGTTGCAGTGCTGCTGCCGCTGCCGCTAACCGATACATATGACTATCTTGACGATGAGGGTGGGCTTCAGGCGGGTGATATCGTTGAAGTGCCGTTTGGTCCGCGGCAGCTCGCGGGTGTCGTTATCGGCAAGGGGACCGGAAACATGCCGGCAAGTCGGCTCAGGAAAGTCATCCGGCGATTCGATGTTCCTCGCCTGCCGGCAGTCAGCCTGCGCTTCATGACATGGATCGCGTCTTATACGGTGACACCCCCGGGCGCTGTCCTGCGCATGTTCATCAGTGTGCCCGCAGCGTTGAGAGCGCCGCCTCGGACCGCCGCCTGCGTGCTTACGAACGATCCGCTTCCCGAAACATTCCGCATGACCGCGGCCCGGCGTCGCGTTATCGATCTCATGACGGACAGTCCACCACGGTCGCTTGGCGAGATCGCGGCCGAAGCAGGCGTCACCCAAGGCGTGGTAAGGGGGATGTTCGCGCTGGCCGTCCTTCAACTGCGGTCTCTGCCTACCGAACACCGTTTTCCGGTTCCGGATCCCGATACTCCGCGATCAATGGTGCTCAACGCGCAACAGCAGGATGCTGTCAACCGGCTGACCGAGACTGTGAACACCGGCGGGTTTACCGTGACCGTGATCGACGGCGTCACCGGCGCGGGCAAGACCGAGGTCTATTTCGAAGCCATTGCAGAAACCCTCCGACTGGGCCGCCAGGTTCTGGTTCTGCTGCCCGAAATCGCGTTGTCAGCACCGTTTCTCGATCGATTTGACGCACGTTTCGGAACACGCCCGACCGAATGGCATTCAGAGCTCACGCCGCCAAGACGGCGCCGAACCTGGCGGGGCGTCGCCACCGGCAATATTCGCGTGCTCGTCGGCGCCCGTTCGGCCCTGTTCCTGCCTTTCCCCGATCTTGGCCTCATCATCGTCGACGAAGAACATGAGGCCGCATTCAAACAGACCGACGGGGTGTCGTATCAAGGGCGCGACATGGCGATCGTTCGGGCGCGGCTCGGCGAGATCCCCGCTATCCTGGTCTCCGCGACGCTGTCGCTGGAAACCGTGACCAATGTCGAGCAAGGCCGCTATACGCGGGTGTCCCTGCCAGCCCGGCACGGCAGTGCCGGACTGCCGGACGTCACGGCGATCGACATGCGCCGCGACGGTCCGGCTCGCGGCCGATGGATCGCGCCCGCCCTTGACCGCGCCGTCACCGAAACGCTGAAGCGTGGTGAACAGACCTTATTCTTCCTCAACCGGCGCGGTTACGCCCCGCTGACCTTGTGCCGCAAATGCGGTCATCGAATCGAATGCCCGAACTGCAGCGCCTGGCTGGTTGAACATCGTCTGTCCCTGCAACTGCAGTGCCACCATTGCGGACATGCGAGCCAGCGCCCGAATACCTGCCCGGAATGCGAAACCGCCGACAGTCTGGTCGCCAGCGGGCCCGGGGTCGAACGGCTGGCCGAAGAAGTCAATGACCGATACCCGGACGCTCGGGTGCACATCGCGTCAAGCGATACATTGTCCGGACCGAGCAACGCGGCCGCCTTCGTCCATTCGGTTCAGGCAGGAGAGGTCGACATCATCATCGGCACTCAGGTCGTTGCCAAGGGCCACCACTTCCCGCTTCTGACCACGGTTGGCGTCGTCGACGCCGATCTCGGCCTTGCCGGCGGCGATCTCCGGGCTGCCGAACGGACCTACCAGTTGCTGCACCAGGTCGCCGGACGGGCGGGACGCGAACAGCGGTCCGGCCATGTCTACCTGCAGACCCATCAAACTGAAACGCCGGTCATGCAAGCCCTGGTGTCATGGGACCGTGACGGTTTTTTGCGAGCCGAGTCCGATGCCCGCAAAGCCTCCGACATGCCGCCCTTCGGCCGTCTCGTCGCCTTCGTCATCAGCGCCACGGATCCCAAACCGGCTGACGATGCTGCGCTTGTTCTCGCACGCACGGCCCCACGGTTTACCGATGTCCAGGTGTTGGGACCGGCGCCGGCGCCCCTCGCGCGACTGCGGGGTCGGTACCGGTTGCGATTTCTGCTCAAGGCAAAACGCGGGGTCAATGTTCAACGGATCGTGCGTGACTGGCTCGCCCTCCTGAAACTGCCCCCGTCCGTCCGGGTCAGTATCGATGTCGATCCCTATTCTTTCCTTTAGAGCCTGACCTAGAATTGATTGGGTAGTCTCGCATGGTGTATCTTCGTGGGTGAACACTCACGCCATGGGGGCACATCATGCCTTGGAACGAGACGACCCGGAAGCAGTATATCCGCAAGACGGAGCGTTACGAAAGCGATTTGACCGATGCCGAATGGGCCTTGCTGGACCCGCTTCTTCCATCGTCGTGCCGGCTTGATCGTCCCCGTCAGGTGGATCTGCGCGACGTGGTGAACGCAATCGCCTGCATGCTCTGGACAGGGTGCAGTTGGCGGGCATTACCGAAGGATTTTCCGACGTTTACGACGGTTCAGACCTATTTCTACGCGTGGTCCCGGTCGGGGGGTCCTGGAGCGGGTTTGCGCCCGTTTTGCGACGCTCGGGCGGCTCCGGTCGGCGCGTAGTGCGGACCCGAGCGCGGCCATCATCGACAGTCGGAGCGTGCCGACGGTCGAAGCGGGCAGCGAGGAATGCGGCGACGATGTCGGCAAGACGATCAAGGGCCGCGAGCGTCACCTTGCCGTCGACGTCGACGGCAATATGCTTGTCGCCTAGGTCCATCCGGCGCATATCCAGGACCGGGATGGCGCGCGTCCCTTGTTGCTGGCGTTGCAGGCCAGTCAGAACACGGTGCAGATCGTGTTTGCCGACGGCGCCTGTGGCGGCGACAAGCTGGCAAGCGCGCTCAAGGAAGCGAATTGCTCGATCACTGTGGAAGTCATCGGAAAACCCAGGGACGCCAAGGGGGTCGTCGTCATGTCCTGGCGCTGGGTGGTCGAACGCACCTTCGGATGGCTGCGCCGCTGTCGGTGCCTCTCCGAAGACTTCGAGCGATCCATCGCCAGCTCCCTCGCCTGGCTCCTGCTGGCTCTAAGCCGTGTTCTCATGTGCCGCCTCGGACGCATGCAAGTCACTGTCACTAATTGATATCATTATGATTCAGACACTTAGGGATTGTCTGAACAAGTTGGTTTTGGCACAAATCGCTTATGCACGTGGCTCCGGTGACACACGATGTTGCCCCCGATGTCGACTATTCCCGGCACACCAAACGCTACATGTGCGTTTCACCGGAGTCACATGCATAAGCGGTTGTCACAATTGGTTTCTTGGTGACGGAGTGGAGTGCGAGCCCTGGAGCAAGCGACGTTTGCGGAGCTGGAGCACGACCTGAAGACGCGTCGGACGCGGCGCGAGGTCTTTCTCGAGACGATGGACGGGCTGGTTTCCTGGGAGCGGCTGGAGGCCCGCATCGAGCCGTTCTACCCGAAGGCCGGTCGCGGTCGGCGGCCTTATCCGCTGAGCGTGATGCTGCGGGTGCACTGCGTGCAGCTGTTCTACAATCTGAGCGACCCTGGGATGGAGGACCTGCTCTACGAGGTGAAGTCGGTACGGCGGTTTGTGGGGTTGCGCCTCTCGGGTGCGCTGCCTGACGAGACGACGATCCTGCATTTCCGCCACTTGCTGGAGACGTATGGTCTGGGTGAGACGCTGTTCGAGGAGATCAACGCGCATCTGGCCTCTCTCGGACACCGCTTGAGCAAGGGAACGATCGTGGACGCGAGTCTCATTGCCGCGCCGTCGTCGACGAAGAACCGCAAGGGCGAGCGGGACCCGGAGATGCATCAGACGAAGAAGGGCAATCAGTGGCATTTCGGGATGAAGGCGCACATCGGGGTGGACGCGCAGTCGGGCTTGACGCACAGCGTGGAGACGACGCCGGCGAATGTCTCGGATGTGGCGACGGCGCACGCGCTGTTGCACGGGGGCGAGGAGCAGGTGTGGGGTGACGCGGGCTATCAGGGGGTGGACAAGCGCGCGGAGAACCGGGACACGGACGTGGACTGGGAGGTGGCGCTGAAGCCCGGCAAGCGCCGGGGGCTGGACAAGGCGGGCCCGGAGGCGGCGGCGGAGAGGCGCAAGGCGTCGGTTCGGGCCAGGGTGGAGTATCCGTTCCTGTATGTGAAGCGCCACTTCGGCTACGCGAAGGTGCGCTATCGGGGGCTGGCGAAGACCACGCAACGTATCGCCGTGCTGCTCGGGTTCACCAATCTGCTCATCGCGGGGCGCGGCGCCACCGCCTGACGTGGGGGGAGTCCGTCCGCAACCGCCGCAAGGCGGCGGGGACGGTCGGCTCGGGCATCAAAATCCCCATTTCCTGGCACGACAACACGTCCCCGATGGGCTCTGGCGTTTCATCCACGGGCCACGACACCCGTATACCCGAAAAAACGGAGTTGTTCAGACATTCCTTAGCGGTTGAGGGTACGCTGCCAATCCCGTCGAAGGGGCCTCAACCAGACATCCTTCCTGGGCTTGTCGTAGAGCTTTCCAGTCGTAGCGCCCGCGCCCCTGGGTGGTCCCGACCCGTATCCAGCCTGATGCACGGTAGACGGCACCGGTGCAGCGCGGGGTCTCGACGAAGGTCTCGATGAGCACCGAGGTGACGTTGTATCGCTCGGTCCAGTCCCCGGGCAGGCGGCGGCGCACAATGGCGAGGATGTGCGAGCCGAGGTTGGCGAGCGGCCAGCCGTTGTGGTCATGGACGGCGTAGCGCATCCGGGCGCCGACCAGGGTTTTGTAGCCGGGAGAATGGTAGCGGGCGACGACCTCGTTCCAGAGCCGACCCTCGCGGGTTTCGCGACGACGGGGCGATCTCCAGCGGACGGATCTCGTCGAGGGTGGTCGGGGCCGGGAACAGCGGCGGTTCGGTGTCGGATCCGAAGACGATCGGACGGGGCGGGTTGCGCCGCCCTCTCGGCGGCGGCACGGGCGCAGGGCATGGACCTTCAACTCCTGCGCGAATGGGTGTTGCGCTACAACGCCGAAGGCTTGGACGGCCTTGCGGACCGTCCGCGCGGCGGGAGCGCGGTCCGCTTGACGGAGGCGCAGATCGCCGAGAGCGGCGCGTGGATCGAAGCTGGTCCCGCGCTTGAGCGTGACGGCGTGACGCGCTGGCGCCTTCAGGACATTGTGCGGAAGATCGAGGAGGCCTTCGGTGTCCTCTATACGGAGAGCGGCGCCCGTATGATGCTCCGAAGGGCTGGGTTTCGCTTTATCTCGGGACGGCCGGTCCACCCCAAAGCCGACGCGGAGCGGCACAGGGAGATCGTGGCGGACTTCGAGGCGCCGGTGACGTCTACGCTCAGCCCCGAGGCGCTGGCGGGCCCGATCGAGATCTGGGTCCAGGACGACGCGCGCATCGGCCAGAAGGGGATGACGACGCGGGTCTGGGCGCATGGGAAGCAGCGTCCGCGCATCCTGCGCGACCACCGCTATGGCTACGTCCATCTGTTCGGCGCCACCTGCGCGCAGCGCGGCGTCGGCATCGCCCCTGTAACGGACAGGGCGAACACAGCGTCGATGAACGAGCATCTGGCGGCCATCGCTGCGGCCGTGGCGCCGGGTGCGCACGGCGTGACCGTGCTGGACGGCGCAGGCTGGCATCGCTCGAACGACCTTCTCGATCCCTCCAAGCTGACGCGCGTGCATCTGCCGCCCTACAACCCGGAACTCAATCCGATGGAGCAGATCATTCTGTTCCTGAAATCGAACCGCTTTGCCAACCGCGTGTTCAAGAATGTCGCTGCCCTGAAGAAAGCCTGCTGGACGGCGTGGCACTGGCTGACCGACCAACCCGACGGCATCACCAAAACGACCCGGCGCAGCTGCGCCGTCGCCCCATCATGCTGATCCCGATGTCTCACTATATCGGTTCCTATGATTTGCGTTTGGTATTAGACGGGCGTTGCAGCGACCTGCCTCGGGTCGCAAGGACCGCGTTAATGCCCGGGATCTCGCGGTGTTTTCCGGACAGATCCGGATCCTGATTGCGCGCCCCCGCCAGAATGCCGTCCCGGCTCCTCGATCGAACGGGTTTGCAACGGCGGTGCGACCAATAACCGCACGATCGCCTGTAAAGAACCGAGCGCAGGCGGGAGTCCAACCCTCACATGACGGCCTCTGATCACCGGAACGACCGGAATGCCGCTCAAGGTCGTAATCATTCTTTCGGTAGGCAAGCGCTGCAGCGCTTGCCTTAGTCCGTCAGTATGGTTATCGTCGGATATCGTCCCGACACCAGCCCCGGTACCGAAAGCGACTATTCCGGCTGATACAGGGTTAATCCGCGACTGGTTGTGGAAATGTCTGTGGAAAAATTCGGGATACGGTGGACAAAGTCGGGTATCAACGTTCCTGAACGCCTGTAACGGCCTGTACAGGACATGGATTCTGCGTCGATACCGGCACGGATGAGGATGCTGTACCGGCCGTCAGACCGCCCCGTCCTGGAGACGCCAACAGACATGGGTTCCCTGTAACTCTCCGTCGTCCTTCGCATGGTCAAACGGAGCCCTGCCAACGACCTGATATTCGCTCGGATGGGCCCGACGGCCGTGCACATGGTCCTGACACCGAGTTTCGCGCGATAGCCTTTATCTGCGTCAGCCCCACGTCCCGCGAACGGTTGAGGCATCGCGGCGACCCGGCCATGACCCCTGCATCAGAGGTCGAAGCCGGCATTTCGCCTCGCCCGGCAAGCCTGGATCACGGTCTTGCGGGTGGCAGGACAGTGCACCGGAGGTACTTCGGCAAGTCGCCGTCAACGGAATTCGGGCGCTCAAAACATACCGGACCGGTCGGGACCCGTGCGATATCGCGGGCGGATCGTGAGTTTTGCCCGTTCGGGCCGCTTGCAACCATCCGCGGGTTTATGCTAACAACCGCCACGCTTGAATGGACAGCGGCTTGCCCTGTCCAGATAACCGGTTTGAACCCCATCTGGAACGGTATCGTCCAGATGGGGTTCTCGCAGATTCATTCAGGGGACCGCCCCGGTGGCTTCTAACTCGCAAGGCATCGCGACGCGTTACGCGTCAGCACTGTATGAACTGGCAGACTCGAAACGGGCACTCGATACCGTAGCCGAGGATCTGACGCAATTGCGCCAACTGATCTCGGAGAGTTCCGATCTCGAGCGCCTGATCCGCTCACCGGCCCTGAGCCGCGAAGATCAGGCCAGCGGGATGGCAGCGGTCCTCGAACAGGCCGGCGCCCACGAACTCACCCGGAAATTCGTCGGCGCCGTGACTGGCAATCGCCGGCTGTTCGCCATCTCAGACATGATCACCGCCTATCTTTCCGAACTGGCACGGCGCCGTGGCGAAGTCGCGGCCAACGTGACCTCTGCTGTCGATCTTGATCCCGGTCAGGTGATCGCCGTGACGGAGGCGCTAAGGGCGACGGCCGGCCGGAAAGTCGCCGTCAACTTGTCGGTCGATCCGGCCCTGCTTGGCGGTCTCGTGGTTCGCGTCGAGTCGCGCATGATCGACAGTTCGATTCGCACAAAATTGCAACGGCTGAAATTTGCCATGAAGGGTGTAGGCTGATGGATATCAGAGCTGCCGAAATTTCCTCGATTCTGAAAACCCAGATCGCCAGCTTTGGCACCGAGGCAGAGGTTGCGGAGGTCGGGCAGGTTCTCTCCGTCGGCGACGGTATCGCCCGTGTCTACGGCCTCGACGAGGTCCAGGCCGGCGAGATGGTCGAATTCCCCAACGGCATCCAGGGAATGGCGCTGAACCTCGAGACCGACAATGTCGGCATCGTGATCTTCGGTAACGACCGCAATATCAAGGAAGGCGATACGGTCAAACGCACCGGCAACATCGTCGACGTGCAGGTCGGCAAAGGGTTGCTCGGACGCGTCGTCGACTCACTTGGCAACCCGATCGACGGCAAGGGACCGATCGAAGGTAGCGAACGCCGGCGGGTCGAGGTCAAGGCCCCTGGCATCATGCCGCGCAAGAGTGTCCATGAACCGATGCAGACCGGTCTCAAGGCCATCGACAGCCTGATCCCGATCGGACGCGGGCAGCGCGAACTGATCATAGGCGACCGCCAGACCGGAAAGACCGCGATCGCGGTCGACACCTTCATCAATCAGAAATCCGTCAACGATGACGCCGGTGACGACGACTCCAAAAAACTGTTCTGCATCTACGTTGCGATTGGCCAGAAACGTTCGACCGTCGCCCAAATTGTGAAGACACTGGAAGATTACGGCGCCATGGAATACTCCATCGTCGTCGCTTCGACCGCATCGGAACCAGCGCCGATGCAATTCCTCGCACCCTATTCGGGCTGCACGATGGGCGAATATTTCCGGGACAACGGCATGCATGCGGTCATCGTCTATGATGACCTGTCCAAACAGGCCGTCGCCTATCGGCAGATGTCCCTGCTGCTGCGCCGCCCACCGGGACGCGAAGCCTATCCCGGCGATGTCTTCTACCTGCATTCTAGGTTGCTTGAGCGGGCCGCCAAGATGAATGACGAAAACGGAGCCGGGTCGCTGACAGCCCTGCCCGTCATTGAGACCCAGGCCGGTGACGTCTCGGCCTATATTCCGACCAATGTGATCTCGATCACCGACGGACAGATCTTTCTCGAGACGGAATTGTTTTATCGTGGCATCCGTCCGGCCGTGAATGTCGGCCTGTCGGTTAGCCGCGTCGGCTCGGCGGCGCAGGTGAAGGCGATGAAACAGGTCGCCGGCCGCATCAAGCTCGAACTCGCCCAGTATCGCGAAATGGCCGCCTTCGCCCAGTTTGCGTCTGACCTGGATCCGGTGACACAGCGTTTGCTGGCCCGGGGCACCCGGTTGACCGAGTTGCTGAAGCAGGCCCAGTACGCGCCATTCCCGTTTGAGGAGCAGGTGGTCTCGATTTTCGCAGGCGTCCGCGGCTTCCTCGATCGGATCGATGTCAACCAGGTGACCCGCTTCGAGCAGGGCCTGCTTTCGGACATCCGGGCCAATGGCGTCGACATCCTGGCAGCGATTCGCGAGCTACAGGAGCTCGACGACGAAACGGACCGGAAACTGACCGCCTTCGTCGAAACCTATGTCAAGAATTTTGCCTGACTTCGCATCTGGCGCCGTCTAGCGCCGCGACCCGCCCGGAGGCAGCATGCCGAGCCTCAAAGACCTGAAAATACGGATCAACAGCGTCAAGTCGACGCAGAAGATCACATCCGCAATGAAGATGGTTGCGGCCGCAAAGCTCCGCCGGGCCCAGGAACAGGCTGAGGCGGCGCGGCCGTATTCGGTGCGTATGGATCGCATGATCGCGTCGCTCGCCGGCCGGTCAAGCGGGGCCGACGGTCCGAAGCTTCTGAATGGGACGGGCAGCGAAGACAGGCATCTGCTTGTCGTCATGACAGCCGACCGCGGCCTTTGCGGGGGCTTCAATTCCAGTATCACTCGCGCAGCCCGCAAACGCATCCGGACCCTCGAACGCGACGGGAAAACCGTATCCGTGCTCTGTGTCGGCCGCAAGGGACGTGACCAGCTGCGACGCGATTTTGCCAACCGGATTACCGATACCGTCGAAGGCATCGCCCGCCGTCAGGTCGTTTACGCCAGCGCCGACGAGATCGGAACACGGCTCATCAAGATGTACGAGGATGGCGCATTCGACATTTGCACCATCATCTTCAACCGGTTCCAGTCTGCAATGACACAGATCGTGACCGAGAAACGAATCATCCCGGCGACGGTCGACACACCGGACGAGACGGAAGCCGGCGGGATATCGAGCGGATACGAGTATGAACCCGACGAGCAGGACATCCTCGCGGACTTGCTGCCGCGCAACGTGTCGACGCAGATCTTCTCGGCGCTCCTGGAAAATTCCGCCAGCGAACATGGCGCCCGGATGACCGCAATGGACAACGCAACCCGCAACGCGGGTGAAATGATCGACAAGCTGACGCTGACCTACAACCGGACACGTCAGGCCTTCATCACCAAGGAATTGATCGAGATTATCTCTGGTGCCGAAGCGCTTTAAGCGCCGTGGCATCGCTAATTCAGAACGTCAAGTCAGCCGACCGGATGCAACCGGGCCTACAGGAGTGAAATATGGCAACGAATGCGACAGGTAGGATCAGCCAGGTAATCGGCGCCGTTGTGGATGTTCAGTTTGACGGCGACCTACCACAGATCCTGAACGCCTTGCATACCCGTAACGGCGACAATCGCCTTGTGCTTGAAGTTGCGCAGCATCTTGGCGAGAACATGGTCCGCACGATCGCGATGGATAGCAGCGAAGGGCTGGTCCGTGGCGCCGAAGTGACCGATACCGGCAGCCCGATTACAGTACCGGTAGGCTCGGAGACGCTCGGCCGCCTGATCAATGTCGTCGGCGACCCCATCGACGAGGGCAAGGCGATCGTCTCGAAAATGACCTATCCGATCCACCGTCCGGCGCCAGCCTATGTCGACCAGTCGACCGAGGCCGAGATCCTGGTCACCGGCATCAAGGTCGTCGACCTTCTGGCGCCCTACGCCAAGGGCGGCAAGATCGGCCTGTTCGGCGGCGCCGGTGTCGGCAAGACCGTTATCATCATGGAATTGATCAACAACATCGCCAAGGCCCATGGCGGGTTTTCGGTGTTCGCGGGTGTCGGCGAGCGAACCCGCGAGGGTAACGATCTTTACCACGAGATGGTGGAATCGGGTGTCATCAAGGAGCACGGCGAAGAGGGCTCGAAGGCCGCTCTGGTTTACGGGCAGATGAACGAATCGCCGGGCGCCCGCGCCCGGGTCGGTCTTACCGGTTTGACCCTCGCCGAATATTTTCGCGATGAAGAAGGCCAAGATGTGCTGTTCTTCGTCGACAACATCTTCCGCTTCACCCAGGCCGGATCCGAGGTGTCCGCCCTGCTCGGCCGCATTCCTTCGGCGGTCGGCTATCAGCCGACGCTAGCCACCGACATGGGCGCACTGCAGGAGCGTATCACCTCGACGACCAAGGGATCGATCACGTCGGTTCAGGCGATCTATGTTCCGGCCGACGACCTGACCGATCCGGCCCCGGCGACCTCGTTTTCGCATCTTGACGCGACCACGGTATTGAGCCGCCAGATCGCGGAGCTCGGGATCTATCCTGCGGTCGATCCGCTCGATTCGACATCACGCATGCTTGATCCCCGGATCATCGGCGATGAGCATTATGCCGTCGCCCGGCAGGTTCAGCAAATTCTGCAAACCTACAAGTCGCTGCAGGACATCATCGCCATTCTGGGCATGGACGAGTTGTCCGAAGAGGACCGCCTGACCGTGGCCCGGGCCCGCAAGATCCAGCGTTTCCTCTCGCAACCGTTTTTCGTCGCCGAAGTCTTTACCGGCTCACCGGGCGTTCTGGTACCGCTTGAAGAGACCATCCGCGGGTTCAAGGAAATCGTCGATGGCCAGCATGACGACCTGCCGGAGTCGGCCTTCTACATGGTTGGAACCATCGATGATGCGGTGGCCCAGGCGCAGCGGATGGCCGCAGAGGCTGCCTGATCGCCGGCGATAGTGGAGTCCGAACGATGGCCGATACAACCCAATTCGAACTGGTTTCACCAGAACGCCTGTTGCTGTCACAAGCCGTCAGCATGGTCGTGATTCCCGGATCCGAAGGCCTGTTTGGCGTTCTGCCGCGTCATTCGCGGCTGATCTCGGCATTGCGCCTCGGAGTGATCGATGTCTATCAGGACGGGACAATCACCGAGCAGATCTTCGTTGACGGCGGATTCGCCGAAGTCACCGAGGATCGGTGCACGGTTCTAGCCGAAAACGCGACACCGGTTTCCGACCTCGACCCGGCCGGGCTGGCGCAGCAGATCGAAAACCTGCGAGAAGAATTGAAGGACGCGACCGCCGATGATGACGCCGACCGGATCAACGGCCGTATCGCAAACCTGACAGTCGTCCACGACGCCATGCAGCGGGTCAGCGGCGGCAGCGCCTGATCTCTGGATCAGTCCATTACCAGGTCAGCCGTGGCAACGCGAAGTCCGCGTTCGCGCCGCAGGCGTGCTGCAACCGTTCAAGTCCGGCGAGGTCAATTGCGCCCGTGCCGTCAACGAGTTCGTGCACGCCGGACGCAATCAGGATGGCAGCGAAACCGGCCTGATTGGCGCCCCGGATATCGGTCTCGAGATTATCACCGATCATGACAACACGGGTTGCGGCAATCCCGCTGAACAACGCGCAGCACCGTTCGAATACCGCCGGATGAGGCTTGCCGATTTCATGCACGTGACCCCCGAGGTCCGCGTAGCGTTCCGCCAGGGCTCCGGCACAGATCTGGCGTACACCACCGTGAAACACGATCCGATCGGGATTGGCGCACAACATCGGCAGGTTCCGCCGGAACGCTGCCTGCAACAGATCTTCATAATCCTCGACCGTTTCGTTCGGACCGCTGGGTCCGGCATTCAGAATCCAGTCCGCTTCCTCGACGCTGGCTGCTACCGGAAATCGGTGTTCGGGCAATGCGTCCGGAAACCGTGCCGAACCGGTCTGCAGCACGCGGCCGGCAAACGGCGCCATCTCCGGCACGACGCCGCTGCAGAGGGCATCATGGGTCTCGCCGCCCGATGTGACGATCGCGTCGTAACAATCCGGGCCGATACCGATCCGGTTCATGCGAGCTGCGACAGTTTTCCGCAACTGCGGCGAGTTAGACAGCAGGACAACCCGCTTGCCCTGCCTGCGCAACCCGTTCAGCAGATTGACAACGCCCGGGAATGCCGCCCGGCCGTCATAAATGGTTCCCCAGACATCAAAAAGATAGAGATCGAACGACCCCATAATGGTATTCAATCCGCTCAGGATCTGTGGCTGCGCCGACATGATCAGATCTCACCTTCAGTCATGTCACACTCCCGGACTGTCTGTATCCCCGACTCCGCGCCATCCGTCGCAGCGGCCCAAGCGACGGCTTCGTTACCGACGGCATCGACGACCCTAGAGAAGCCGTCAACGCGAAGCTGGTTTGCAAGGCCATCGCAAATCTTCCGGACCAGACTGGCGCCACCGTAAATCAGGCCGGTATAAACCTGCAGCAGGCTCGCGCCGGCCCGAATCTTGGCATAGGCGGTCTCGGGGCTGTCGACACCGCCGGCTCCGATGACCGAAGTTCGGCCGGCCGCGGCCAAATAGGTCCATGCAAGCACCCGGGTCGACAAAGCGAATAGCGGCTTCCCGCTGAGACCGCCAGATTCCTTCCTGTGAGGGCTAAACAAACCTGAGGGGCGGGTAATTGTCGTATTTGCAACGATGATCCCGGCGATACCGCGGGCAACGGCGATCTCAACGATGTCAACGACCATCGGCCGAGTGACATCCGGTGAAATTTTCAGCAGGATCGGAACCGCGCTGCCGCCTTCGAGCGTCACCGCCTTCAACAGTCCATCAAGGCGGTCTGCTTCCTGCAGATCCCGCAAACCCGGGGTGTTCGGTGAGGAGACATTGACAGCCAGATAATCCCCGAATTCAGCCGCGTCCCTCATTGCGCCGGCATAATCAGCCACAGGATCCGTGGAATCCTTGTTGATACCGATGTTGATACCGACAATACCGGCTGATCGATTGCGCCCGGCGAGACGCTGCAATCCACGCTTCAAGCCGTCGTTATTGAAGCCGTAACGATTGCAGACAGCCTGATCCTCAACCAGCCGGAACACCCGGGGCCGCGGATTGCCGGTTTGCCGGCGAGGCGTCAGCGTTCCGACCTCGACATGTCCGAAGCCAAGATCGAGCAATGCAGCATAGGCCTCCGCGCTCTTGTCGAATCCGGCAGCAAGGCCCAGAGGATTGGGAAATGTCAGCCCGAAAGCCGTGGTCTCGAGGAGCGGGTCCGGGGGTAACGGTCGGCGCGGATACAGACCGGCCTGCAACAGCCGGATCGCAAGCCGATGTGCCCGTTCAGGATCGAGACGATGCAACGCGGCCAAGCCAAGAGATTCAAGCGGCATCAGAGACCCGTCTCAGATCTAGGGCCAGCGTCAACGGCCACAGGCTGCGGACATCGGTTCCCGCTTGCTGCCTCCTGCCGCCGCCACACTGTCCTGCATACACCGTCGCATCGATTGCGTACAACCCTGCCCCCGGCAGCCATCTCGGTCAGATATGGATCGGGCGGCCATCCACAGCGAGGGCCGCCTCTTTCACCGCCTCATTCAGAGTCGGATGTCCGTGGCAGGTCCGCGCGATATCTTCCACCGAAGCGCCGAAGGCCATCGCGGTCGCGCATTCATGAATGACGGTTCCGGCATCCGGACCGATAATGTGGACACCAAGGATCGTGTCATCGACCGAATCGGCGAGTATCTTCACCATGCCGTCGGTCTCGCCCGTCGTTCGGGCCCGGCTGTTGGCGGCAAACGGAAAACTGCCCTTGCGGTACTCCACCCCCGCCGCTTTCAACTCGTCTTCGGTTCTGCCGATCGCAGCAACCTCTGGATGGGTGTAGACGATACCGGGAACCAAGCTGTAATCCACATGGCCAGCCTGCCCAGCCATGATCTCGACGGCAGCAATCCCATCCTCCTCGGCCTTGTGAGCGAGCATTGGACCGGGGATACAATCACCGATCGCGAAGATTCCCTCGATCGAAGTCTCGAAGTCCTCATCGACTTCAATGAATCCGCGCGAATCGATGGCGACCCCGAGCGCCTCCAACCCTAGTCCCTCGGTACAGGGGCGCCGACCAATCGCCACCAAAACCCTGTCTACGCCGATGGTTTCCGTCTCATCCCTGCCGACACCTTGCACGGTCAGGTCGACACCGCTCTCGCCGATGTGGGCCGCAGTTACTTTGGTCGACAGTTTGAAACGCATCCCCTGTTTGCGGAGAATCGTGTGCAAGCGCTTTCCGATCTCACGGTCCATGTTCGGGACAATGCGGTCGAGAAACTCCACGACCGTGACCTCGGCACCAAGCCGCGCCCACACCGATCCCATTTCAAGACCGATATAGCCGCCGCCGACCACCACGAGGTGTTTGGGCACCGCCGGCAGACTCAAGGCCCCGGTCGAACTCAGAATTCGATCCTCATCAACCTCGACACCCGGAAGCGGCGCGGTATCCGATCCCGTGGCAATCAGGATCCGTTCGGCGGCGATATTGGCCAGCCCGTCACCACCTCCATCGATCCGAACCTCGCCTAACGATAACAATGATGCGGCACCAGTAAACCGATCGATCTTGTTCTTGCGAAACAGAAACTCGATGCCTTTAGTGAGATCGGCAACAATTTCATCCTTGCTAGCAAACATCTGTTCGAGATTCAGGTTTACCGCCCCGACTTCGACACCGATTTTTTCCAGATGGGCTGTGGCTTCGGTGTATTTCCAGCTCGCCGACAACATTGCCTTAGACGGGATACAGCCGACATTGAGGCAAGTGCCGCCAAGCGTTGCGCGTTTGTCGACACAGGCCACTTTCATTCCAAGCTGGGCGGCACGGATTGCGGCAACATAACCGCCCGGCCCGGCGCCGATGACGACAAGATCATAGCTATCGCTCATGGACGATCCCCACTGTGCCGGCCGGCTGCATCAAAGCCCGAGCAACAGGCGCCGCGGATCCTCGATCGCCTCCTTGACCCGTACCAGAAACGTCACAGCCTCCCGGCCATCGACAATGCGATGGTCGTAGGACAGGGCAAGATACATCATCGGCAGGATTTCAACCTTGCCGCCAACAGCCATCGGACGGTCCTGTATCTTGTGCATGCCGAGAATACCGGATTGCGGCGGGTTGAGAATTGGCGACGACATCAGCGACCCGTAGACCCCGCCGTTGGAAATCGTGAACGTACCGCCACTCATCTCGTCGAGACCAAGCTTCCCATCCCGCGCCCTGCGTCCGAAATCATTGATTTTCAGCTCGATTTCGGCAAACCCGAGAGCATCGGCCTCACGGAGTACGGGAACAACCAGGCCCTGCGGCGTGCCAACGGCAACGCCGATATCGTAGTAATCCTTGTAGATGATTTCATCGCCATGGATCTCAGCGTTGACCGCAGGCAGTTCCCTGAGCGCATTGACGCAAGCCTTGACGAAGAACGACATGAAGCCGAGTCGAACCCCGTGCTTGCTCTCGAAAACCTCCCGGTATTCCGTGCGCAGGCCCATGACCGCTCCCATATCGGCCTCATTATAGGTCGTGAGCATCGCCGCGGTGTTCTGGGCTTCCTTCAGGCGCCGGGCAATCGCCTGACGCAAACGGCTCATGCGAACGCGTTCCTCACGCGGCCGCGCCTCGCGGGGCGGCACGTCCGACGCCGCTGGAGAGATAGTTGATGTTGGTGCCGCGGCGGTTCCTGCCGCAATCGCGGCCAGAACATCCCCTTTGGTCAGACGACCGTTCTTTCCAGTCGGTGTAATCCGTCCCGGATCGAGATTGTTCTCGGCAATCAGTTTGCGGACCGCCGGAGACAATGGCTTCGTCGATCGATCTGCCGATGTCTCGGGGGATGTGGCTAGCGGTTGCGGCGGCGCGGCAGGGGCCGGGATTTCGACCGGCGTCTCCATCGTCGACACCGTGCCGGCAGCACCCTCGGCAATCATGCAAAGCAGGGCGCCAACCTCGACATCGGTGCCGGTTGGCGCCAGAATTTCCGTCAACGCGCCAGCCACAGGCGCGTTGACTTCCAGCGTCGCCTTGTCGGTTTCCAGCTCAACCAGAGGTTCGTCAATCGCGACCGACTCGCCTGGCGCCTTGCGCCAGGCGGCAACCGTCGCTTCCGATACCGATTCTCCGAATTCCGGCACTCTCACTTCAGTCGCCATTGCGCTCCTCGTCTCCCGTCGCCCTGGTTTCTGTGCCCGATCGACACAACTACGTCATTCGGCCGCTGCAAGATGCGCCCGCCTGCGTCCGGCAGCAGGGCGCTCCGTCGGGCTCAACGCTGCGTTGACCAGCGCAGCCTGTTCGGCAATGTGCCGCTTCATGTTGCCGGTCGCCGGTGACGCCGCTTCCGGCCGGCCGATATAGACCGGGCGCGTGCAAGCACCGTCGAGTTCAATGAGAACATCCTCAAGACGCCGGTCGATGAAGGTCCAGGCTCCCATGTTCCAGGGTTCCTCCTGACACCACATGACGTCGGCTTGCGGAAAACGCGCAAGTTCCTCCATCAACGCAGCTCGAGGGAACGGATAGAGCTGTTCAAGGCGCAGGAAGAAGATATCGGTAATCCCCCGTTTGGCTCGTTCCTCGAAAAGGTCGTAATAGACCTTGCCGCTGCACAGCACGACGCGGCGAACATCCTTGTCATCGCACAGACGCTCGTTGTCGTAGAGCACCCGATGGAAACTTGTCCCTGGTCCGAAATCGGCAAGCGACGATGCGCAAAGCCGATGCCGCAGCAACGATTTCGGCGTCATGATCACGAGCGGTTTGCGGAAATCCCGGCGCAGCTGCCGACGCAATACGTGGAAGTAGCTGGCCGGCGCCGAGCAATTCACCACCTGCATGTTGTCATCGCCGCAAAGCTGCAAATAGCGTTCGAGCCGGGCCGAGGAATGTTCCGGACCCTGCCCCTCATAGCCATGCGGCAACAACATGACCAGTCCTGACATCCTGAGCCACTTGTGTTCGCCGGAACTGATGAACTGATCGACAATGACTTGGGCGCCGTTGGCAAAATCACCAAACTGCGCTTCCCACAGGATCAAGGCATGAGGTTCGGCCTGGCTGTAACCATATTCAAAACCGAGAACCGAGGCCTCCGACAACGGGCTGTCGATGACTTCGTAATACGCCTGACCCTCTGCCACATGGTTAAGCGGGGCAAATCGTTCCTCGGTATTCTGGTCGACCCAGACGGAATGGCGTTGCGAGAACGTGCCACGACCGGAATCCTGACCGCTTAACCGGACCGGGCTGCCCTCCGTCAGCAATGTGCCGAAAGCCAACGCCTCCGCGGTCGCCCAGTCGATTCCGGAGCCGGTTTCGAACATGCGCTCCTTCTGACGCAGAACCCGCTCCAGCTTGCTGTTGACCCGGAACCCGTCAGGAACGCGGTGCAGCGTGGTTCCGACCCGGTGCAGGGTTTCGATATCGACCGAAGTCTCACCCCGCCGAACATCGCCATGGGCCGCCCTGAAATCCGACCATTTGCCATCAAGCCAATCGGCCTTGTTTGGTTTGTAGCTGACTCCGGCTTCGAATTCCGTATTGAGATAGTCGTTATGCGCGGCAACCAGCGCCTCCCCGCCCCCCGACTCCACGATGCCTTCCTCTTCAAGGCGTCGGGCATAGATTTGCCGGGAGGAGTGTTGGCCGGCGATCTTCCGGTACATTGCCGGCTGCGTGAACATCGGCTCGTCGCCCTCGTTGTGACCGAAGCGCCGGTATCCGATGATGTCCATCACCACGTCAACGCCGAATTCCTGCCGGAACTCGGTCGCTATGCGCGCGACATGGACGACAGCTTCGACATCATCGGCATTGACGTGGAAAATCGGCGCCATGGCCATTTTCGCGACATCGGTCGAATAGGGCCCCGACCGCGAATAGGCCGGGCTGGTCGTGAAACCGATCTGGTTGTTGATGATGACATGGATCGTACCGCCAGTACGATAACCGCGCAGACCCGAAAAATCGAAGACCTCGGCGACCATGCCCTGGCCGGCAAAAGCGGCGTCGCCATGCATCAACACACCGAGAACCTTCTTGTGGTCGGTATCGTTTCGCTGAACCTGCTTTGCCCTGACCCGGCCAACAACGACCGGATTGACCACCTCGAGATGTGAAGGGTTGGCATTCAGGGTGAGATGCACCATGCGACCATCGAATTCACGATCAGCGGACACGCCCATATGGTATTTGACGTCGCCCGTGCCGCCAGCATCCTCCGGATTGGCGGGATTGCCCAGAAACTCCGAAATGATCGCGCGGAACGGTTTGTCCATGAAGTTGCAAAGCACGTTCAGTCGACCGCGATGTGCCATCCCGACCACCACCTCTTCGAGGCCGAGTTGGCTGCCCCGTTTGAGGATCTGTTCGAGGGCCGGAATCACCGATTCGCTGCCATCCAGGCCGAAGCGCTTGGTCCCGACATATTTAATCGCGAGGAATTTTTCGAAGCATTCGGCTGCCGTGAGGCGTTCGAGAATCGTCTTCTTTCCAAGAATCGTGAAATCAGTCTGGTTATGGATCTGCTCGATACGCTTCTGGATCCAGAGCTTCTGGTCCGGATCCTGCATATGCATGAACTCAACGCCGATGCTGCCGCAATAGGTCTTCTCGAGAACCTCCATGATCTCGACAAGCGTGGCGTATTCGAGTCCGAGGACATTGTCGATGAAGATCGGCCGATGCCAGTCATCCGGTCCGAAGCCGTAATGGGCGGGGTCGAGTTCCGGATGCGGTTCCTGTTTGTGGAGGTCGAGCGGATCAAGCCGGGCCTTGAGATGGCCACGGATCCGGTAGGCCCGGATCAGCATGATCGCTCTCAGCGAATCCAGAGTCGCACGCCGGACATCTTCATTCGAGACCTGTTCGGGCGTGGCGGCGACAGACGCTGCCGCCGCCTCGTCAAATTCACCGATGACCCGTGTTCTCGCCGGTGCCCAGCTCGGCCCCGGGAGGCACACCGTCGACGCACCGTTATCGCCAAGTCCGGCAAAACAGGCCTGCCAGTGCCCATCGACCGCATCCGGATTTTCCAGATAGCGTTCGTACATCTCGGCAATATACGTAGCGTTGCCAGCATTCAGGAATGTCAGGTTTCCGTGAAGTGTCGCCATGGCGCGCCTCTTTCTTTTCCTGTCATCCGCGGTCAATGCATGCGAGACAGCCGGTCCAACGATCAACCCCGTTCTTTCAGCAACTCGACCATTGTGGACCCAATCGCCGCCGGCGACTCCGCAATCCGGGCGCCAGCCGACCGAAGTGCTTCCATCTTGTCACCGGCCCCGCCCTTGCCACCAGCGATGATCGCGCCGGCGTGACCCATACGGCGCCCGGGCGGCGCCATGACACCGGCGATAAATCCGACGACCGGTTTCCTGATCGAACTTTGCCTGAGAAAATCCGCCGCATCTTCTTCGGCGGACCCGCCGATCTCGCCAATCATCACGATCGCTTCGGTCTCATCATCGCCGAGGAACATTTCCAGGCAGTCGATGAAGCTTGTTCCGTTGACCGGGTCGCCGCCGATGCCGATACAGGTCGACTGACCGAGACCAGCCGCGCTGGTCTGGGCCACCGCCTCGTAGGTCAGCGTCCCCGACCGGGAGACGATCCCGATCGAACCACAGTGGTGTATATGTCCGGGCATGATGCCGATCTTGCAGGTATCCGGTGTGATGACACCCGGACAGTTAGGGCCGATCAATCTGGTTCCAGCCCCCTGTAGGCGACTTTTGACGCGCACCATGTCGAGAATCGGGATCCCTTCGGTGATGCAGACAACCAGCGGGATTTCGGCCTCGATCGCCTCGAGAATGGAATCGGCCGCAAAGGCCGGTGGCACGTAGATGACCGACGCATCGGCCCCGGTTGCGGCGACAGCGTCGGCGACGGTATCGAAGACCGGCAGGCCGAGATGCTCCTGACCGCCCTTGCCCGGCGTGACCCCGCCAACCATACGCGTGCCATAGTCAATGGCTTGCCGGGTATGAAAGGTTCCCTGGCTCCCGGTGAGTCCCTGACAGATGACCCTGGTTTCGCGGTTTACGAGTACAGCCATCAGGCTACCTCCCTAACGGCAGTCACGATCTTTTCTGCGGCATCCGCCAGGTTGTCCGCTGCCACGATCGGCAAACCGCTTTCGGCCATGACAGCCTTGCCGAGATCGACATTGGTTCCTTCGAGGCGCACCACCAGAGGCACATGCAGGCTGACTTCTCGAGCCGCCGCAACGACACCTTCGGCGACCACATCACAGCGCATGATCCCGCCAAAGATATTGACGAGAATGCCTTCGACATTGGGGTCAGACAGAATGATCTTGAAGGCGGCCGTTACCCGTTCCTTTGTCGCACCACCGCCAACGTCGAGGAAATTCGCCGGCTCTTCGCCATAGAGCTTGATGATATCCATGGTCGCCATGGCCAAGCCGGCGCCATTAACCATGCAACCGATGTTGCCGTCGAGTTTGACGTAGTTGAGTTCATGCTGCGCCGCCTCGATCTCGGCGGGATCCTCTTCGTCGATATCGCGGAGATCGGAAACATCGGGATGGCGAAACAACGCGTTGT
This sequence comes from Thalassobaculaceae bacterium, assembly GCA_963422445.2. Taxonomy (GTDB): domain Bacteria; phylum Pseudomonadota; class Alphaproteobacteria; order Thalassobaculales; family Thalassobaculaceae. The sequence continues at coordinate 2,603,593 of OY729512.2, read as the reverse complement.
CGTCGAAATTCATCTTGGCATCAAGCGCAACGAGCGTCCCGTCGCCGGTCACGACCAGGGGGTTGATTTCGATCAGCGACGCATCAAGCGCAACGAAGGCACGATAGAGATCCGAGAGCAGCCGGACCGCAATGCCGATCTGTCTGCCTTCAAGGCCAAGACCGAACGCGACGGTTCTGGCATGATGCGGCCGCAAACCGGTTACGGGATCGATAGGGACGGTAATGATTTTTTCGGGTGTCTGTTCCGCGACCTCTTCGACCGCCATGCCGCCCTCGGTCGATGCCACCACCGTGGGCCGGCCCGTGGCCCGATCGACCAGCATGGACAGATAGAGTTCGCGATCGATGTCGCAGCCGGCCTCGATGTAGAGGCGCTTGACTTCCCTGCCTTCCGGCCCCGTCTGCCGCGTCACAAGGGTGTTGCCGAGCATTTCGCCGGCATGCGCCCGCACCTCATCAGGCGAGTTTGCCAAGCGCACTCCGCCGGCCCCCGTTTCGTTTCCCTTAAAACGCCCGGCGCCGCGACCGCCGGCGTGGATCTGGGACTTGACCACGAAGAGCGGTTCGTCCATCGATCTAGCGACGGTTTCCGCTTCGGCCGGCGTGTAGGCGACGGCGCCGCCAAGCACCGGGACATCGAAGTTCGCCAGCAGCTGCTTGGCCTGATATTCGTGGATGTTCATGCCAACCCGCTTCCATTGCCTGTGACAATGCAAATGCGACAGAGACTGCCAGACCCTCGCGAACCCTCGGCGACGCTGTGTGAAAATCCCTGCCTCATACCGAGGTCGACCCGCTGATTCATTCGCGAAGCATGGCGTTACCTTAGGACCACCCGCAACACGGTGCAACCGCCAGGCAAACACATCGCGGCGGGATGTACAGGTCATACGTCATGTCGATGCAGGATTCTAACACTGCGGCCAATCTGCCCAAACCCGACCGGTCAGTCTCCGAGTTGCGCGGCCACGGCATTCAGTTCTCTTACCGCATTGACCGAATTGTCGAACATGGCACGTTCGTCAGCGTTCATTTCGATTTCGACAACGCGTTCGATACCCCCGGCGCCAATCACGGCCGGAACCCCGACATACAGGCCGTCAAGGCTGTACACACCGTCACAATAGGCGGCACAGGGCAGCACTCGTTTCTTATCGTGGAGATAGGCTTCCGCCATGGTAATTGCCGAGGATGCCGGCGCGTAGAAAGCCGAGCCAGTCTTGAGCAGCTGGACGATCTCGGCGCCGCCGTCGCGGGTCCGTTGCACGATTTCTGCGATCTTCTCTTCGGTGCTCCATCCCATCCGGATCAGATCCGGCACCGGGATGCCGGCAACCGTCGAATATCGGACCAGCGGAACCATGGTATCGCCGTGACCGCCCAGGACGAACGCCGTCACGTCCTCGACCGAGACACCGAATTCTCCCGCCAGAAAGTACCGGAAACGGGCGCTGTCGAGCACGCCGGCCATCCCCACGACCTTGTTTGTCGGCAGGCCGCAAGCCTGCTGTAAAACCCCGACCATGACGTCGAGTGGGTTGGTAATGCAGATCACGAACGCGTCCGGGCAGTGTTCCCGGACCCCGGTGCCGACGGCGTGCATGACCTTGGTGTTAGTTCCGATCAGATCGTCACGGCTCATGCCGGGTTTACGCGCGATTCCAGCGGTGACGATGACGACATCGGCACCGGCGAGTCCGGAATAGTCGTTGACGCCTGTGACGCTGGCGTCGAAATCCTCGACCGGGGAGGCCTCGGCGATATCAAGCGCCTTGCCTTGCGGCATGCCTTCTACGATGTCGAACAGGACGACATCGCCCAGTTCCTTGACCCCTGCCAGCAGGGCGAGGGTGCCGCCAATATTGCCTGCGCCCACAAGCGCAATCTTGTTACGGGCCATAGCCATCTCCCGTGCCGAATGTTCATATGACCGGATTACGGGCCGTGCGCATTCGCCGAGAGGCCCGAAACAGCCTGTTGTCTAGCGAATTTGGCCGGTCACGGCAAGGCCATGCTGTGGGTTTCGTGACAGACGCGTGTCTGTTTCAGAGGACCGGAGGCAGGATATTCGAATGCCTCCATTTTCCAATCGCGAACATCATCACGGCAGAGACAAGTGCACCGATCCGATTGCCGTGAAATTGGCGGCGCAGAGGCCAGATCCCATGCGAGAAATTGAGGGTTTGCATGGATCTGGTCAGGCTACGAGATGCCGGCGTGCCGAATCAGGCAAGCGGAATGCCGGTTTACGGGTCGTCCTGATCGCTCCCGTTTTTCGATATTTCCAGCCAGCATATTTGCCATGCCATCGATCGAACATATCGACATGCTCGAACAGAAACACCAAGTGAGACTCCTTCAACTTGGTGTTCCAATTCTGTCGATGGCACATAGCAAAGCCAGTGGGACCGATTCGACTATTTTGAATGAGATGTATCCCCCATGGCACGAGAGGCAAGGCCCATACCAACGCAATGTGCATGTGCGTGTCACATTACCAAATCCCTCCCAACGCCAAGATTTGCCAACCGACTGACAAGACCTGACAGAAACGAGGTGAATGCCATTGCACTACATCCGTACAATGCTGTCCCGGAACATAGCGCCGGTACTTGGCAGGATATCGGTGGCAGCGTTGAGCGCAACAATATCCTCGCGCAGCCTCGTGGCCACGAGGCGATGATGGTCAAAAGCCCCCGTTGAACCCTGCGGATCAACAATGACGACATAGACCCGGATCCCACAGAGTCCGGAACATCATTCTTGTGCTGCCAGGCTGAGACCGACGCCAGCTCACTATCAGTGGAGCATCCAGAAAACGCCAATGTCGCCCTGTCATCTCAAGACTGTCAAGCTAGGGACGCATCACGCCGACCGACAAGAGAGATGTTTTGGTAAACCTGGACTCGCTACACGACAAACCATCCAACACTGCTTGGCGGTCAGGGCATCGGCCAACGCTGCAGGGATCGACCGAGACCACAACCAAGTCACGGCGATCTTGACATCATCCAGCGGCCAGATATTTACGTCGCGAACGTATGGCCGGACAGGAAAATTCGTTCTTTCCCCGTGGAGACCGACACCTGTAAGCGTTCGGGCGGGCCGTGTAGATCCCCTCATCTGGATTATCGTCCAAGTCGAATCGACGGCTCACAAGGGGTCTGATAACACGATTTCACTTGCGCTATCGTCGAGCGCATGGCGGTTCTGGACGATGATTTCTCCATAGATGCGACGCTGACCGAGTGCGGCGAAGAGATCTGGTCGTCGCCGAAGTCGACGGCGGCGGCCTCGTCGCAAGATTTCCAATCTCTGTATGAAGAGCAGCGTGTGCGGACGGCCGCGGCCGCGGCCGCGGCGCGTTGCGAAGAACTGCGCTGGGCGGAAGTGGCCGCCCGTCGCGATGCCGGTGTGTGGACATCGCGGTTCAAGTCCTGCCGGCAAAGGCTGAGCGAGGCCGAGGAGAAGGCGAAGGAACTCCGCAGCGCGGCACGCGACGTCCCCTCCTTGCGGACGCAAGTGGCGCGCCTGCAGGCCCTTCTTTCCGAAGCCTGCGCCCGGTCGAACGAGGGCGTGCTGGTCGAGGCGCTCAGCAAGGAGGTCGCCCGGCTGCAAGATACCCTGGCAGCATCGCCGCCGCGCAGGGGCAGCCCCGGGAGGCAGTCGGTCGAGGACGCCAGACGAGCTCGTACGGCCCTGGAAGAGGCATCGCAGCGCCGGGAAACGATCAAGACGCTGCGCTAAGGAAATTACCCGGCTGAGCAGGGCGGTCGGCCGGGGGAACACGGCGATCCTCGACTTCCACAAGACGCTGGACAAAGAGTAAGGAGCGCGCCGAGAGCGTCAGGGAGACCGCCAAGAAGCTGTCACGCGAGACGCTGAGCCTGCACAGGGAGAACAGGATACTGGGCGAGACAGCGGCCAGGGTCCGGGCCATGTCCGACAAGAACTACTGGCTGCGCCTTGCCCTGGAAGGGTCCCGGTTCACGAACAAGAAGTTGACGGTCCGGATTGCCAAGCTCCGCGCGGCCGGGGCGACGCTGACGAAGCTACCGTTCGACGAGGCCGCTAACCTGCGCAACGTCCTGAGGCGGTCGCGGCGCCAGAAGACCACGATCAAGGCGCTGGCCAGGAAGAACGCCCGGCTGCGCAGGGCCATCACGGGAACCCGGTGCCGGATCGAGATCCTGGAAGCCCAGCTTGCTAAGCCGCGCGCGGCCGGGTCCGTGCTGTCGAAGACGCTCTACAGACGCAAGCGCGAGCAGCAGGACAGGCCGCGCTCCGAACGCAAGCGCGCCACGAAGAACACAACCCGCCGCCGGATGCACGCGTCTGCGAACAATGCGGGCAACCCTATGCGCCGAACGGCGCCGAGGAATCCATCCTTGTCGAGATCCACGTCAAGGCGCACAAGCGCGTAATCAGCCGTCCGCGCTGGCGTCGGACCTGCGAGTGCCCATCCTCGCCCATGGAGGTGTCAGCGCCGCCGGTGCCACGGCTGTTCCGGGGCACACCCTACGGCATCAGCGTCCGGGCACGCTTCCTGTTCGAGCACTGTGCCTGCTTGCGGCCCGTTCACCGCGTCGCGGCGTGGTTCTCCGGCCATGGCGTACCGGTCTCGCCGGGGACGCTGGCAGACGCGATCCTCGCGCACCAGAACGCCTCGGCGCTTCGCCATGCCGACGAGACCCGCTGGCGCGTCCAGGAGCGTCGCGGAGACGACCGGTCGAGCCGGGCCGGGCTGTGGGTGTCGGTCTGCAGCGACGCGGTTTGCTTCCGTATCGATCCTTCGCGCAGCGCCGAAGCGGCGCACAAGCTGTTCGCCGGGGCCCTCCTCCATACGGTCATCGTCTGCGATCGATACAGCGCCTGCAAGCGGCTGGTGAGCTTTCTCGGGGGCTTGGTCATCCTTGCGATCTGTTGGAGCCACGTTCGGAGGGATTTTATCGCGTGCACGGCCGGCTAGGTGACGCTCACCCGATGGTGCCAGGGATGGATCGAGCGGATCGCGGAAATCTATCGGCTGAACGAGGCGCGGCTGGCGCATTACGACCCCGGTCTAAAGCGCCAGCCGCCGGCGTTCGACGCGATGCAGGCGGCGCTGATGGACGCGCTCGATCGCTTGTTCGCGGATGCCAGGGAGGAGCGGGCCGGCCTGCCGGACAAGGCGCTCCGCTCGCTCCTCAATCACCGCGAGGGGCTGTGCGTCTTCGTCGAGCGGCCCCAGACCCCAATGGATAACAAACGCGCCGAAAGACTGTTGCGCGGGCCGGCAATCGGACGGGGGTGTCGTTCGGCTCCGACAGCGAGAAGGGTGCCGGGTTCACGGCAATCATGTACTCGGTGCCGGGCACGCTCTCGATGAACGGCATCGATGTCCTGCGTTGGTTGGAGGCATAGCTGAAGGCATGCGCCGAGAACGGCGACCATGCGCCGGACGACCTCTCGCCCTGGCTGCCGTGATCGAAGAGCGAGGAGCGCCGGCTCAAACTCGCGGCACCGGGATGAGCGGCGCGATCGAGTGCCGCTATTACGGGCGCGACTTCAACGCCGCGCGGTTCGGTTGGCGCTGCTCCGCGCCCTGATCGCCACCGAGCCCCAACCGAACCGCGCGGCGTTGTCGAGAGAGTTCTGCCAGCGCATCGGCTGGCTCAAGCCCGACGGCGGCCTCAAGGACATGATGGCCCGCGTCACCATGCTCGCCATGCACCGCGACGGCGTGATCGCTTTGCCGCCGCCGAGAGGGCGGCGCAACCCGCCTCGCCCGATCATCTTCGGACCCGACACCGAAGCGCCGCTGTTCCCGGCCCCGACCACCCTCGACGAGGTCCGCACGCTGGAGATGCGCCCCGTCATTCGCGAAACCCGCGAGGGCAAGCTGTGGAACGAGGTCGTCGCTCGCTACCACGACCTCGGATACAAGACCCTGGTTGGCGCCCGGATGCGTTACGCCGTCCACGACCGAAACGGCTGGCCGCTGGCCATGCTCGGCGTCTCCACCGCCGCCTGGAAGCGCGCTCCGCGCGACAGGTTCATCGGATGGACGCCCGAGAAGCGCGAGAAAAACCTCCCTCTGGTGGTCGACAACCCGCGGTTCCTGATCCTGCCCTGGATCGAGATCCCCAACCTCGGCTCGCACATCCTCGCCATCGTGCGCCGCCGTCTACCCAAGGACTGGAGCAAGCGCTACAACATCACCTCGGTGCTCATCGAGACCTTCGTCGAGACCCCGCGCTACACCGGCGCCGTCTACCGGCATCAGGCTGGAGGATACGGGTCGGGACCACGCAGGGGCGCAGACGCTATGACCGCGGCAAGCTCCAAAACAAACCCTGCAAGGACGTCTGGCTCCGGCCCCTCAGAAGAAATTGGCAGCGCACCCTCAATCGCTAGAATCCCAGCCGACGACATCCAGAGCACGCGAAAGCCGACCATCAAGCAGATAGCGTCTCCACGGCCCGCCCGAACGCTTACCGGCACCTGAACTCGTGGCCTGGGAATTCGGGCACGGATCTTGTCGGCTTGATATTCCGCGCGGGTACAGTCGTGCACTATAGCTTGACGACGGCAGCAACGATCCCGCCACCACTGTCAGGCCTGTCCGCAAAAAGCATTCGATTTCCGCTCCTTGGTGAGATAAATTGCAGCCTCTATTCCCGTGCGCCGATTCCGCAAACCGGCTGCTGGTCCAAGAAGGTGTGGTTCCACTATAGCGTCGTCACCTGTTTTTCTTTGATAGTTCGTAATGGCTCAATTCGTGTTTCGTAGACATGCCCTGATGGAGGCTACAGTCATCTACGGCGGGCACCAGAAAAGCGGGCCTCCTGCGAGGGTTGATCGAGATGGTCATCAGCGGTCTCCACAACCACCTCAAGCGGCTCAAGCCATGAATTGCCCGCCCTCCGCGCCATGGAGCGTGGTTTGGCTACAGACTTGGTCGAGTTATGCCTACGAACTGCGAATTGAGCCTTCGTAACAGCTTCATTTTTTGTTATTTTCTTCATCTCAAGCTACGAGAAGGTTTTTACAATATGGTGCATTATCATTACGCGCCGTCATGCTGTTCAGGATTTCAAACCATGCGGCATTGAAGCGACCGGACTTCAGCAGAGCCCGGATGCTCAGGATCCCTTGACCGCCATCAACTGTCCGCATCCCCGACCGTTTCATCCGCTGCGTGACCAGAACCTTGTTGGCGGCTTCAACGGTGCCGGCCCTATCAATCTCCCACTGCTGAGAAGGTTCCGTTCATTGGATGTTGTTCCATGCGTTGATGAAGTCGATTCCGGCTTTGTATTGCTGCCATGCCTGCCAGATTTTCTCGGTTCCGGGGAGGGGCTGTTGCTTGCTGGGATGGAAGCCTGCGACGCGTGCGAGGTCGACCACGACGGTGCGGATGTCGGGAGGCTTGCCGGGCGGGGCGCGGATGATGCGATGGTATCTGAGCCAGACTTAGAGGACGTTGATTTCGTGCTCGGTGAAGCGCTCGCGCGCGGGCATGTGAGGCTTGTCGCGGGCGAGGCGTTCGAGGTCCATGACGCGCCATGCGGTGACGCCGTCGAAGGCGAGACACTTTCGCAGGTCGTCGGCGTCGTCGAGCCTGCGATCCTCGACGCGGGTGCCGACCTTGAGGATCCTGAAGTATTCCTCGACGGTCCAGCGCGCCTCGTACCAGGCAACGATGCGCCGGGCGTTGTCGATGTCGGCCTCGCCCTCGGTGGTGAGCAAGAGCCAGTGGAGCGGCTTGCAGCGCTTCGGCGGGTCGGGTTCCTGGACCGAGACGGCGAGCATGGGCAGCGGCGCCTGGTTGGCCCTGTTCCTCGGCGGCGCGCAGGTCGAGGCGGGCCTTGCGCCTGCGGCGTCTGCGGGGACCGCCGCAGGGGAGGAGTTCGATGGTTTTCGTCCCCAGCACCGGCTGCGCCGCCACGACGTCCCACAAGTCCGGTGTCTTGCCGTCGACGACAGCCCGGCGCTGCCGGCCGCGGTCGGAGCGGATCAACAGCCCGTCGCCGCTCTCGCGCGCCTTGCAGAACATCTCCCATATGTCGCCCTCACGGTCGCAGACCGTGACCACGCGGGTGTCGGGACAGGCCATCGCGAGCTGCCCGGCGCTCTCGAGCCGGCGCAGCCAGCGCACGCTCTCCGGCTCGGCCTCGCCGGCCGCGTCCGCGCCGTCGCGCTGGGTGGCGTTGAGTTCGAACACCCCGAGCGGACGCCGGGTTTCGCTGATCGCAAGCCCGACATGGGCGAGGATCCCCCTTGTTCCCGAGCCGCCGCCGCCGAGGTCCACCAGGCCCGTGGTCTTGCGGTGGCCGTTGTAGTTCAGCGTCGTGGTGTCCTGGATGGCGAGGACCACCGGCTCCAGCCGGCAGCGCTCGACCGTCGCCTCGCGGTGGGGTTGAAGAATGTCGTCCATCTTGATCCTGTCGTTGGACAGCAGCCGGTAGGCGGCCTTCTGCTCCGCCTCTGCGGGAAAGATCACGGGCAGGGACGCACCGGGGGCATTCTCCCATGCCCGGCCCATCGCCAACAGCCGCTTGCGCAGGCGGCCGTCGGGATGCGAGCTGCGGCCGTACTCGAAGTCGGCCCAGTCCGCGCCTTTGACCCGGCAGGGCTCGGGCGTCGTGCCGAGGATGGGCGCCGGCTCCCGGCACAAGGCGTCCCGCCAGCCCTCGGCCAAGGGCTTGATCCACACCGATTTCGGCGCCGCCGCGCGGCGCCCCGGCGGAGACCCCGAGGTCCGCTCGGCGCAACACTTCCAGCCCGCCGCGCGGTAGCAGGTGCCGCGCCGCTCGGGACCCACATAAGTGTAGGCGGCCAACGGCACGGCCCCATGCGCCGCCTGCCAGTCGCCGGCCAGGCGCGCCGTCGACAGCGCCAGCACATGCGACGCCAGATTGTCGACCCGGACGCCGGGCAGCAGGAGAAAGCGATGCTGGTTGACCAGCTGCGTCAGGTTGGCGACCCGCGCCGCAGCCGACCAGCCGATGAAGGCGTCGCGGGCCGCCTGATGCCAGCTCGCGGCGCAGAAGCCGATGCCGCCAAGGCGGCCGTGAACCGACGAAACGATCCACCAGTTCAGCACCGCACCCGGCCTTCGCGACCACCCCTGCGGATGATGGCTCTCCATCATCTCCCGCCACGAGCGCTTGTCCGCCGCATCGCCGACCGGGACCAGCGTGACCTCCCCAAGCTCCGACAGCCCGCACCTCAGTTCCAGGTCCGGATAGCCCCGCTCGACCTCGCCGCCCACCGTTCCCGGCGTCCGGCACGGCATCGCCCGCGCCTCGGGCAACCAAATGCCCACCTTGTCCGCCAGCCGCGACAGAGCCTTGCTCGCTTGGGCAAGACACGGAACGCCCCGAGGGTTGCGCCAGTTCTCGCGCTCGCACAACTCGCGCGCCAGCGAATGGCGCGTCCGGCCCGTCTCGCCGGACGCCCCCTTCAGCCACTCAATCGTACCGGCGCTGAAATGCCGAAGCCCAATCTGCATGCCCAGAACATGCAGAACCGGCATTACCTTGTTAACTGTGTCCTATTGAAAGGTGCCGGACCCCACGATCAAGGTCCGGGATCGCAACTCATGATAGCCCATGCGGTGACGGTTGCGCTTGAAGAAAGCCAGTTCCCGCTCGAGATCGGCATGGTCGGACGAGGCGGTTTTCAGAAGAGCCCCGATCGCCGCGATAACCCGGCCGGCACCATCCGGATCATCGAGCAGGAGGTCGCGATGCGTTTCGTACCAGTCCGTGTCCGCGGCATGGTCCGCGACCGTCTTGAGATGCTGGCAGGCGTGCCAGTAATCGACCCCCTGGACGTCCGGCTCAAGGCTCTCCAGGACGGTCCGGTTGTCCCGTGCGGCATCGGCGGCGATCAGACTGTCCGGACGCAGGGTGCGGATATGCGCCACTTCGGCCGCGAGTTCCGCTTTCAGATCGCCCTTGCCAGCCTCCGGCATGCAACCGAAATACTGCATCTTCAATTGGTGACCGGCGCTGTCGTAAAACCTGACCGTGCCACAGGATGCCTCCCGCCAGGCCGCGTCCGGATGCGACCGGGCCCGCGGCTGAAGCGGCACCATGATGCCGTCCAGCGACACCGTCACGCTCCGCGTCGCCGCCGGAATGCCCTCCCTGGCCCGGAGACCGGACAGAACCGGTTCGCGGATCGACCCCCAAGTCTCATGGATCCTCACCATCAGACGCTGAAGCATGCTGACAGACGGTCTCATGCCGCCAACTCTCTCAAGACTATCGACACAGTCGCGCGGCGTGCATTCCCCCATCATGAAAGATCCGATCTCCGCCGCCGGACCGGTCGGATAATCCGCGACAAGATCCAGGCTCTCATCAACCGGACCAAGCGATATCGACACGCCTGAACAGCGATAGCGCGGCCGCAGAGACACGACCGGACCCAGGGACGACACGATCGTGTGTCGGATCGGAGCAACACGTCGATAACCCTTGAACGGGACGTGGCAGCCCACATCATTCAATGTCGTTTTGGCCTGCGTCTTCAAAGCCGCGAAAACGAGGTCAACATCCGGCCTGGGCTTGTCATCGGAGATCGTGTCCCGTGCGGTGGTGTAAGAGGCTCGCGCTTTACGCGGCATCCGGCGGATAGGGTCGGGTTTTCAGGCTGCCACGGCGGACAGCTTGATCGTGAGATTGTCGCTCAGGGGAGCGATCGATTCCAGCGTCATGTACCTCCTTCCGACGGTCCATTCGTCGTTCTGCTCGAGCAGCACGACGCCGACCAGGCGGGTGATGACGTCCTCGTTGGGGAAGATGTCGACGACATTGGTGCGTCGCTTGATCTCACCGTTGACGCGTTCGAGCGGGTTGGTCGAGTGGAGCTTGGCCCGGTGCTCCTTGGGGAAACTCATGCAGGCGAGGACGTCGTGCTGAGCCTCGTCCATGATGGCCGCCAGCTTGGGTGCCTTGGCTCTGAGCTGGTCGGCGATCAGGCGCCACTGTGCGGCGGCGGCCTCGGCGTCGTCCTGGGCGAAGGCGGTGGCGACGAAGGCGGAGACGACGCGCCGGCCCTGCTTGCCGGCATGGGCCAGCAGGTTGCGCATGAAGTGCACGCGGCAGCGCTGCCAAGTGGCGCCGAGGATCCAGCTGGTGGCGACCTTCAAGCCCTTGTGGTCGTCGGAGATCACCAGTTGCACGCCGCTGAGCCCGCGCCTGGTAAGGGAGCGCAAGAACTCGGTCCAGAAGGTCTCGGCGCGCCGACCGCCATGCCGAGCACCTCGCGCCGGCCCTGGTCGTTGACCGCGACCGGGACGATGCGCCCAGCCTCACGCACCTTCACATAGGTCGCATCCAGCCAGAGGCAGGGCCAGTCGCCCTCAAGCGGGCGGCCGAGGAAGCTGCGGATCTTGTCGTCGATCTCCCCGCAAAGCCTCGAGACCTGGCTCTTCGAGATGCCGCTCATGCCCATGGCCTGAACCAGGTCATCGACCGAGCGGGTCGATACCCCTTGGATGTAGGCCTCCTGGATCACCGCCGTGAGCGCCTTCTCCGCCGTCCGACGGGGCTCCAGGAAGCCGGGGAAGTAGCTCCCCTTGCGTAGCTTCGGGATCTTCAGATCGACCGTGCCGGCCCGCGTCCCCCCAGGGCCGAGCGCGGTAGCCGTTGCGCTGGTTAATCCGCTCCGGCGTCCGCTCGCCATGCGCGGCGCCGGTCAGGCCCTGCACCTCCAGCTCCATCAGGCGCTGGGCCGAGAAGCCGATCATCTCGCGCAACAGATCGGTATCCGAACTCTTTTCCAACAGACCCCGCAGGGTCATCATGTCGTCGGCCATCGTGGTTCTCCTTCTTGGACTCGGGCCGATTCGGATTCACCCAAACCCTAAACTGGAACCGCGATGGCCCCCGCTGTGGATAACGGGCTGGGCCCGGCGGACGGTAACAGCGATACTGGCATCGGGATACTCCTGATCTAGTGTACCCATACTCTGTCATACTGCATTTTGTGGGTTGGAGCATCCCCTGATCTCATATCAACGCCACAGGCGGCGGCACCGCGACAGAGCACCGGATCTTGCAGCAAATCACCAAATGTTAGCTGACGCCTTGGCGAGCGACTTCAATGTAGTTTACCGACTGCATCTCCATGAGTCTTGAAATGGTCCGACCAAACTCGAACCCCCAGTCGTTACCAACATAGAGTTCCTGCGGCGGTCCATCGGCCGAAAGCACGACATGCACGTGATTGTCGTAAAACGTATCAATCATGGTAATGAACCGGCGCGCAGCATCGCGCCGCTCGGCATTCATGATCGGGATACCCGAAATCACGATGGACCGGTAACGGTTTGCGATGGCAAGAAAATCGCCCGGGCCGAGCGGCGATTCACAGAGATCGGCAAAATCAAACCGGGCCACGGCCCCGCACGCTTTGGGGACCACAATATGGCGCCCGCGAAACTCGATGCTTTCGGAACCGCCCGACCGGCCGTCGGTCAACGCGCAAAACGCCCTGTCGAGCTCCGCATCCGTCGCAGGCCCGACGGGCACATGATAAACATCCATAGCCCGCAACTGTTCCAGACGGTAGTCGAGGCCATCCGTGAGATGAAAGACGTCGAGCCGGGATTTCAGGATCTCGATGAACGGCAGGAACCGATCCCGCTGCAGGCCGTGCCTGTAGAGCTGGTCGGGACGGCGGTTCGAGGTCGCGACCACCACAACGCCAAGTTCGAACATTGCTCCGAACAGCCGTGAGACAATCATGGCATCGGCGATGTCCCGCACTTCGAACTCGTCAAAACACAGAAGCCAGTTTCTGTCCGCCAACCGTTCTGCCGTCGGACCGATCGGTTCCGCTGCGCTGGAACCTTGATTGCGCCGCCAGTCGTGAATGAAATCGTGAGCCTCCTGCATGAAGGCATGGAAATGCATCCGTCGTTTGCGGGCGACCTCGGCGCCATCGAAAAACATATCCATCAACATCGATTTGCCGCGGCCAACCGCGCCGTGAATGTAGAGGCCGCGTGGCGCCGGCAAAGGCCGTAGGCACAGGAAACGCAATCTCGCCGCCAGACCTGATTGCGCGGCCTCCGGCCGATACCCTTTCAGCCGTTCGTGCAAACCCTGAAGCGCCCTGACCGCGCCCTCCTGGGCCGGATCCGGCGCAAACCTGCCGGCCTCTACCAATGCCTGATAGCGGTCCATCGGACCTTTCGAACCTGTCATGGCAGAATGAATCTAACGTCCGCCGGTCACGTCGATGATGCTGCCCGCGCAATAACTCGCCCCGGCGCTGAGAAGCCATACAATCGCCTCGGCGACCCCTTCGGCCTGCCCGACCCGCTTTATGGGGATCCCCGGCACAGCTTTCTCCGCCCGATTCGGCAATCCGGCCGCTGCATGAATTTCGGTATCGATCATGCCTGGCGAAACGGCATTGACCAGGACTCCTTCGCTCGCCACCTCGCGAGCCAGTCCGAGGGTAAAGGAATCGACGGCGCCCTTCGAAGCAGCATAGTGCGCAAACTCGTTCGGACCGCCGGGCCGAGACGCCGCCGATGCGACATTGACAATCCGGCCTCCGGAACCACCCCGCCCGGTCGACATTCGCCGGACTGCCTCCCGACAACACAACATCAGACCAATCACATTCAGTCCGATGACCTGGCGCATGACATCTGCCGACATGTCTTCAACACGGGTCGAACGTCCAGTGGTGCCAGCGTTCGTCACCAGATCCCTGAATGGACTGAGTTCGGCTTCGGTCGTCTCGAACATGCGCAGGATATAATCCTGCGCATTCATATCGGCCTGGATCGTCATGACCCGAACACCGGCATCCCGCGCCTGCCGCGCCACCTTTGTTGCAGCGCCCGCATCATGAACATAGTTCACCGCAATATCCCAGCCGTTACGGGCCGCGCGGATTGCGGTCGCTGCCCCGATTCCACGGCTGTCACCGATCACGATTAACAGTCCTCGGCGTTCCTGACTTTTCATCGGCAAATTCATCCGTGCAATCTGACGTATTCGACGATACGCTAGATAGTGTCGTCACGAAATACCAGCCCAGAGCGCCAGACACCGAATCTGCACCGCGGCGAGGAACGATGCGGCATTCTTGGCGTATCGCGTGGCAATCCCACGCCAGCGCTTGAGCCACAGAAAGGCGTTCTCCACCAAATGCCGGTGCCGGTAGAGATGGACATCATACGCTCTGGGGTGCTTGCGGTTGCGCTTCGGCGGAACCACTGGAATAACTTCATGCTCCTCACAATAAGACAGGATGGCATTCGTGTCATAGGCCTTGTCCGCCAACAAATACTCGGCATCTATCCCTTCAATCAGCTCGACCGCTTGACTGCAATCTGCTGCCGTCCCCTCGGTCACCAACGCCCGTACCGGCATCCCATGCGCGTCCACAGCCAGGTGCAGCTTCGTGTTCAGCCCCCTTTTGTGCGACCCATCGCCTGATTGCCACCGACCGCACCGCTCGCATGGGGATGGACCTTAAGATGACTGGCGTCAATCATCAGCCACTCATCGTCCGGCTCATCCACCAGAGGCTCCAGCAACGCCCCCCAGAGCCCCTTGTCCCGCCAGCGACAGAACCGACGATGGGTATTTTTCCAGTCTCCATAGTCTGGCGGCACATCACGCCAGGGGGCGCCGGTACGCAGAATCCAGAAGACAGCATTAATGAACCGTCGATTATCCTGTGCCACTCCACCCCAACGTCCCGCTCGACCAGGCAGATGAGGCTCCAGCAACAGCCAGACCCTGTCCGAAATGTCGTGACGCCGATGAGCCAATCCCATGAGTCGCCTCCAAGAACCATCGAGTGAATTCGACAGATAGTACAGATAAACATCACTCATGACGACACTATCTAGATAGTGTCGTCACGAAATGCCAGCCCAGAGCGCCAGACACCGGATCTGCACCGCGGCAAGGAACGATGCGGCATTCCTGGCGTATCGCGTGGCAATCCCACGCCAACGCTTGAGCCACAGAAAGGCGTTCTCCACCAAATGCCGGTGCCGATAGAGATGGACATCATACGCTCTGGGGTGCTTGCGGTTGCGCTTCGGCGGAACCACCGGAATGACTTCATGCTCCTCACAATAAGACAGGATGGCATTCGTGTCATAGGCCTTGTCCGCCAACTAAGGACTCAGCATCTATCCCTTCAATCAGCTCGACCGCTTGACTGCAATCTGCTGCCGTCCCCTCGCTCACCGACACCCGCAACGGCATCCCATGCACGTCCACAGCCAGATGCAGCTTCGTGTTCAGCCCCCTTTTGTGCGACCCATCGCCTGATTGCCACCGATCGCATGGGGATGTACCTTGAGATGACTGGCGTCAATCATCAGCCACTCATAGTCCGGCTCATCCACCAGAGGCTCCAGCAACACCCCCCAGAGCCCCTTGTCCCGCCAGCGACAGAACCGACCATGGGTATTTTTCCAGTCTCCCATAGTCCGGCGGCACATCACGCCAGGGAGCGCCGGTGCGCAGAATCCAGCAAGACCGCATTAATGAACCGTCGATTATCCTGTGCCACTCCACCCCAACGTCCCGCTCGACCAGGCAGATGAGGCTCCAACAACAGCCAGACCCTGTCCGAAATGTCGTGACGCCGATGAGCCATTCCCATGAGTCGCATCCAAGAACCATCGAGTGAGTTCGACAGATAGTACAGATAAACATCACTCATGACGACACTATCTAGCGCTTGATCCGGTCCGGTCATCAATATGGCTGTCACATTGACTCTTGGCACTGTCTCGTCGTGCGGGAGATACTCCTACAGCGTCAACATTCAAGTGTACAATAGTCCATCCCGATCACAAGACGACTCAGGGTGGATTTGTATTTCGACCTATCGCCAGCCCTGCCAGGGAGTTGTCTGAGATAGTGGACTTCCTCCCCGTTGTCCTGATACGAGTGCTGCGAGGCAGCCGTGGGGACGGGGAAGCGGTGGCGGTTCTCTCGGAGGTGGCCGTCGACATCGTGGCGGCGGCGGACGAGGGCCGTTTCCGCGACTTGATGAGACACACCCCTACCTTGGCGCGGTGCCGGGGATGGGCGAGACCGTGCGCTATGTCGCGACCATCGAGGGTGCTGGCTGGCGCTGGCGGTGTTCCCGGCGCCGGCGCTGAAGTGCGGGGCATGGGATCGGTGGAGGAGCCCTTCGTCGACCCCGAGCTCTTCCGGGGCACCGTCTACCGCGCCGCCAACTGGATCGAGGTTGGGCGCACCCGCGGCTTCGCCTGCGGCGGGGCCGGCGACAGCGCGCACGCGAGGTCCAGGCTCGTGTTCCTTCATCCCCTGTGCCGGCGCGCGGGCCCGGCTTGGGGCCGTCGATCTCGACCCCCGCCTGCGACATGGAGTGCCGAAGATGACGCTGAGCACCGCACAGATGCGATCCCTCCCCGCGGTCTTCCTGGGCATCGACGATCCCCGCCGCCGCGACGCTGTGCGGCATGCGCGGCTACAAGGCGATCGGCGACTGGCTCGACAACTCAGCCCCAGGGGACTGCAACGCTTCCGCGTGCGCCGCCGCGACGGCCGGGACCGTCCGCCCGGCCTGTCGGCAATACGCAGCCTGCTGATCCGGGTCGATCCGGCCCGGCGCGACGCCGCGCTCGGGACCTGGCACGAGGCCCATGGCTCGGGCGACAGCGCGCTGGCCATCGACGGCAAGACCATCCGCGGCGCCATCGATGACGATGGCAAACAGACTCATGTGCCCGGCATCATAGGCCACGACATCAGGGTAGCCCGGGGTCAAAACCAGTCGCCATGAGGCCCGACGCCGACGATGGCGAGAAGCGCACCAACGAGATCGGCACCGTCATCCCCCGGCTCGAGACGGTGCCCGACATCGCGGGCCGCACCGTCACCGCCGATGCCCTGCTTGCCGCGCGCGCTGGCCTCCTGTCGGCTCTACCGCGGCGCGCACCACCTGTTTCACCGTCACGGGAAACCCGCCGGCCCGGCTCGACGACATCCGGCTCACTCTCAACGAGGTCATCGCCGGGCGCGCGCCGGACTTCACGGACGAGAGCCCGAAGCCCGAGCACGACCGCCGCGAGCGGCGCTCCATCCGGGTCTCCGGCGAGCTCAACGACGACCTCAACTTCCCCGGCGTCGGACAGATCTTCGCCGTGCGCCGTGAAACCGTCGAAGTCAAGTCCGGCAAGCAGCGCTGCGAGACGGCTTGCGGCGTCACCAGGCTGAGTGCGCCGGCCGCATCGCCGGAACGCCGGCTCACCCTCAATCGCGGGCACTGGACCATCGAGGCGACGCATCACATCCTCGACTGGAGCTTCGAGGAGGACCGAAGCCGCATCCGGTCAGGCCACGGTTCGGAGAACATGACCCTGCCGCGGCGCGCCGCCATCGGCCTCTTCAAGGGACGCCGGCTCGCCGTCGCCGAGACCATGCGCAATCTGGCCAGGAAACCGGGGCGGGTTCCCGACTTCCTGAAAATGACGGCGAACACCGGCCCGCGCCCGGCGCCCGGCTGACCGCCCCCTCCCAGCCGCTGCACACATCCCAACGAACGCGGAGGGACCATCATTGCGTGCCGTGAGCCGGCGACGAAAATCAGAACGAATTTGCCGTGCAAGACGACAAGCCCCACCGTTGTCAAAGCCGTCACGCCCCGAAACGGGATGTCATATTCCGAACCTGTCAAGGGATGTCGGGCCGGGGCATTTTCCCACAAATCCATATTGCCGACCGTGACCACACAGCAACCTTGGTCACAGCGTTATCAGGTACCGGGCCGCCCTTGCTCAAAGCGCGCTAGGGAAAGTCTGAACAACCCCGTTTTTCCGGGTATACGGGTGGTGTGGCCCGTGTATGAAACGCCAGAGCCCATCGGGGACGTGTTGTCGTGCCAGGAAATGGAGATTTCAGATACCCGAGCCGACCGTCCCCGCCGCCTTGCGGCGGCTGCGGACGGGTCGACCCCACGTCAGGCGGTGGCGCCGCGCCCCGCGATGAGCAGATTGGTGAACCCGAGCAGCACGGCGATGCGTTGCGTGGTCTTCGCCAGCCCCCGATAGCGCACCTTCGCGTAGCCGAAGTGGCGCTTCACATACAGGAACGGATGTTCCACCTTGGCCCGAACCGACGCCTTGCGCCTCTCCGCCGCCGCCTCCGGGCCCGCCTTGTCCAGCCCCCGGCGCTTGCCGGGCTTCATCGCCACCTCCCAGTCCACGTCCGTGTCCCGGTTCTCCGCGCGCTTGTCCACCCCCTGATAGCCCGCGTCACCCCACACCTGCTCCTCGCCCCCGTGCAACAGCGCGTGCGCCGTCGCCACATCCGAGACGTTTGCCGGCGTCGTCTCCACGCTGTGCGTCAAGCCCGACTGCGCGTCCACCCCGATGTCCGCCTTCATCCCGAAATGCCACTGATTGCCCTTCTTCGTCTGATGCATCTCCGGGTCCCGCTCGCCCTTGCGGTTCTTCGTCGACGACGGCGCGGCAATGAGACTCGCGTCCACGATCGTCCCCGTGCTCAAGCGGTGTCCGAGCGAGGCCAGATGCGCGTTGATCTCCTCGAACAACGTCTCGCCCAGACCATGCGTCTCCAGCAAGTGGCGGAAATGCAGAACCGTCGTCTCGTCAGGCAGCGCACCCGAGAGGCGCAGCCCCACAAACCGCCGTACTGACTCCACCCGCGTAGAGCAGGTCCTCCATCCCAGGGTCGCTCAGATTGTAGAACAGCTGCACGCAGTGCACCCGCAGCATCACGCTCAGCGGATAGGGCCGCCGCCTGCGCCCGGCCTTCGGGTCGAACGGCTCGAGGTGCGCCTCTAGCTGTGATCTTTCAATAGGTTGTCCATCGTCTCGAGAAAGACCTCGCGCCGCGTCCGACGCGTCTTCAGGTCGTGCTCCAGCTCCGCAAACGTCGCTTGCTCCAAGGCTCGCACTCCACTCCGTCACCAAGAAACCAATTGTACCAAAACCAACTTGTTCAGACAATCCGTAGCGAGCACCACCTGAACATGCATTCCAGAATGGACGACCCGGACCAGAACAGATCCCGCAATGACAGTACGGCCGGCTGGTATTCATCCGTTATCAGATCGACGACAGAAGGTATCACTGGCCTCAGCCAACTATTCCGCCGCGGCCCGATGCGCCTTCCCGCTCTCATATTGTTCAAGGGTTTGATCGGGGCGGTCCATGGAGAACACGCTTTCGACGAGCGTGTAATTCATATAGCCACAGCGCGCGACCGGCCTGTAGCGACTCATATCAACCATGCCATCGACAACGATGTCGTCTGCAATATGAATCCCTACCACCTTGCCGAAACAGGCATTGTTTTCGGCTTTCGGGCTGTCACTCGGCAACCGGATACGGAACAAGAATTCGCATTCCAGCGCCACCGGCGCTTCCTTAACCCGTGGAGCCTTGACGATTTCGCTATCGACTGCAGTTAGACCCGCAAGCTCGATTTCATTGACCTCGGGGTCAACATGCGCAGAACTCAGATTCATTGCGTCACGCAGATCCCAGTTGCAGAAGTTGACCACGAAGTCATTGGTTTCTTCGATATTGGTCAGCGTGTCCTTGCGACCGCCGCCAAGCCGGGGATTGTTCGGCGCAAAGACGATGATCGGCGGCGAATCCGACATCGCGTTGAAGAAACTGTACGGCGCAAGATTGACGACCCCGGACGCGCTTCGGCTCGAAACCCAGGCGATTGGGCGCGGTGCGACCAGTGCCTTGAATGGATTATGTTTCAGGCCATGTTGCCTGTGGTTACTGTAGAACATGTCTTTGAACCGACCTTTCCGTAAAATTTGATTTCCGAACCTGCCGCAGTGGCGCATGGCAGATTTGCATTTCTGAACATACCGTTGTCATCAGAACCGCATTTGCAATCGGTCCAGCGTGTTGAGCTTATAGCACGCATCCAAGAATTTACGATAGCGACCAGCAATTCTCCTTTTGGAGTTATCGGGGGTTTTCAAAGGCTTGGAGATGTGATTCAAGCTGTTGTATGAAGCGTCTTGAACGATATATAGAAGTGGTGGGGAAGCGGTGCGCGGCGTTGCCCGACAAGCGCTCGGGAAGCAACACGCGCTATACCATGAGAGACATCGGGCTTGCGGCGTTTTCGGTGTTTTTCGTGCAGAGCCCGTCGTTTCTGGCGCATCAGCGCCTGCTGTCGGCGCAGCGCGGCGCTTCGAACGCCGGGACGCTGTTCGGCATGGAGCGGGTTCCGTGCGACAGCCATATCCGGCGGATGCTGGATGGGGCGCCGACGGATCATTTCGACGCGGTGTTTCCGGCGCTTGTCGATGACCTGGATGGCGCCGGCGCCTTGTCGGGTCTGCGCTGCCTGGACGATCGGGTGTTGATCGCGCTGGACGGCTCGGAGCATTTCCGTTCCGGCACGATCCACTGCGCGCACTGCTCGACGCGCCGGCGGGGCGAGGAGGTGGAGTATTTCCACAGCTTTGTCGGCGCCGCTCTGGTGGCGCCGGGGCAGCGCCGCGCCTTGCCTCTGGCGCCGGAGTTCGTGCGCCCGCAAGACGGCTCGGCGAAGCAGGACTGCGAGAGCCGCGCAGCGCAGCGCTGGCTGGCCCGCCTGGGGCCTTGTGTGGCCGGGCTGAGACCGGTCTATCTGGGCGACGATCTCTATTCCCGCCAGCCGATCTGCGAGGCGGTGCGCGCCGCGGGCGGGAGCTTCATCTTCGTGTGCAAGCCGTCCAGCCACAAGACGTTGAGCGAATACACTCATGGCGTCGTGCTGGACGAGGTGTGCCAGACCGTGGGCAGGGGCGCGGCCAGGCGCCGCCAGCGCTATCGCTGGATGAATGGCGTGCCGCTGCGCGACGGCGCCGACGCGCTCGCCGTCAACTGGCTGGAGGTCGAGATCGCCAAGCCCGACGGCAAGGTGACCTACCGCAACAGCTTCGTCACCGACCTTGCCGTCACGCGAGACACCGCCGCCGCCATCGCCGCCTGCGGGCGTGCCCGCTGGAAGATCGAGAACGAGACCTTCAACGTCCTGAAGACCAACGGCTACAACCTCGAACACAATTTCGGGCATGGCAGCCAGACACTGGCCAGCATCCTGGTCGTGCTCAATCTGCTGGCCTTCGCCCTGCACACGGCCTGCGACCTGATCGAAGCATCCTGGCGGCGGGCGCGGCACGCACTCGGAGCCCGAAGGCGCCTGTTCGAGCACATCCGCACGATCACCGCCTACCATGTCTTCGCGTCATGGGCAGTCCTCATGAAAACCGTCATCACGGGCATCCCCCCTCCCGCAAACGCCTGATCCCCGGCCCCCGCGCCAAACCCATCCCTCCAACCGCAAAACCGCCAAAAAACCAACACGAAAGGCCGCAATGCAACGAAAAACGCCATAAGGAGAATTGCTGGATAGCGACACGCTAGTGTCCTGATTCCAAAGTTCGTACCGTTATGATGTTGCGGCTGCAGCGGTTTCGAGGGTCCTGAGGCAGAAGCGCTTGATGGACGCCAGGATTTCATCGGCTGTCTTGTGCCAGCGGAAGGGCTTGGGGTCCTCGTTGACGGTGTCGATGTACCCGGTGATCGCCTGCTCCAGCTCGACGGTCGATCGGTGAACCCCGCGCCGGATCTGCTTCTCTGTCAGATCGGCGAAGAAGCGCTCGACTTGGTTGAGCCACGAGGCAGAGGTCGGGGTGAAGTGAACATGCCAGCGCGGTCGCCGGGCGAACCAGTCGCGGATCGTCTTCGTCTTGTGGGTCGAGTAGTTGTCCATGACGATGTGGATCTCGAGGTCGGGCGGCACGTTGGCCTCGACGTGATCCAGGAACTTGCGGAACTCCACGCTGCGGTGGCGCCGATAGCACTGTCCGATGACCTTGCCTGTGGCGACGTCAAGGGCTGCGAAGAGCGAGGTCGTGCCGTTGCGCTTGTAATCGTGAGTGCGCCGCTCGACCTGCCCCGGGCGCAGCGGCAGCAGCGGCTGGGTGCGATCGAGGGCCTGAACCTGCGATTTCTCGTCCACGCAGAGGACCATGGCATGCTGCGGCGGGTCCACGTAGAGCCCCACGATGTCGCGCGTCTTGTCCACGAAGTAGGGGTCTGCCGAGAGCTTGAAGGTCTCGCTCCTGTGCGGCTGAAGGGAAAAGGCTCGCCAGATGCGATTGACCGTCGACGGCGCATACCCCGTCGCCTGCGCCATCGAGCGCGTGCTCCATTGGGTCGCGTCACGAGGCTTCTCCTCAAGCGTCTTGCGCACCACCTCGGCCACGGCGTCGTCATCGATGCGCCGGGGACGGCCGGAGCGCGGCTCGTCGTCAAGCCCGTCAAGACGATGCTCTGCGAAGCGATTGCGCCACTTCCTGGCGGTCTGGCTGGTCACGCCCAGCACGCTCCCAATCTGCACATTGGTAAGCCCTTCGGCCGCCAGCAGCACGATGTGCGCCCGATCGGACAGGCCTCGCCAGACTTTGCGCCCGCGCGACAGCCGCTCAAGCTCGTTGCGCTCGTCCGCGCTCAGCTTGATCTCCACCGAAAGTCGCATCACCATGCCCCCCGAATCGACACCACCCCCTTAACAATACGAACTTTGCGTACAGGACACTAGATAGTGTCGTCATGAGTGATGTTTATCTGTACTATCTGTCGAATTCACTCGATGGTTCTTGGAGGCGCCTCATGGGATTGGCTCATCGGCGTCACGACATTTCGGACAGGGTCTGGCTGTTGTTGGAGCCTCATCTGCCTGGTCGAGCGGGAAGTTGGGGTGGGGTGGCGCAGGATAATCGACGGTTCATTAATGCGATCTTCTGGATTCTGCGTACCGGCGCTCCCTGGCGTGATGTGCCGCCAGACTATAGGAGACTGGAAAACTACCCATCGTCGGTTCTGTCGCTGGCGGGACAAGGGGCTCTGGGGGGCGTTGCTGGAGCCTCTGGTGGATGAGCCGGACGATGAGTGGCTGATGATTGACGCCAGTCATCTCAAGGTCCATCCCCATGCGAGCGGTGCGAGCGGTGGCAATCAGGCGATGGATCGCACAAAAGGGGGCTGAACACGAAGCTGCATCTGGCTGTGGACGCGCATGGGATGCCGGTGCGAGTGTTGGTGACCGAGGGGACGGCAGCAGATTGCAGTCAAGCGGTCGAGCTGATTGAAGGGATAGATGCCGAGTATTTGTTGGCGGACAAGGCCTATGACACGAATGCCATCCTGTCTTATTGTGAGGAGCATGAAGTCATTCCAGTGGTTCCGCCGAAGCGCAACCGCAAGCACCCCAGAGCGTATGATGTCCATCTCTACCGGCACCGGCATTTGGTGGAGAACGCGTTTCTGTGGCTCAAGCGCTGGCGTGGGATTGCCACGCGATACGCCAAGAATGCCGCATCGTTCCTCGCCGCCGTGCAGATTCGGTGTCTGGCGCTCTGGGCTGGTATTTCGTGACGACACTATCTAGTCTTGTGTCCCTCAAATATATATCATGACATCCGCTTGCACAGATCGTTCTAGAACCGGAGGAAGGAACCACGTTGCTGAGTATCGCGAGTTCGATCTCGTTGGCTTAGTGCTGAATCATAATGATATCAGAACCTCTTGCAAAATTCCTGTCCCCAGGGTCCGGTGAGCCCGGATCGGTCGGTTGATCCCGATCACCTCTGCACCTGGAGGTCGGAATCCATGGATTCGCGGTGTCTCATCAGAGATGATGAGACCGAACAGGGACCTTTGCGGACATCGGGACACGCCTCTCCGGGCCCCTCTCTTCGAGAGGGCCGCGAAGGGTCGGCATGCGTTGTCGAAGCCGCGCTATGGGGCGGCGAGACGTATCAACGGGTCAGCCGCCAGGGCCAGGATGCCGAACATGAGATGGCAGGCGATCTTGGAATGTCCACGGACGCGGACATGGCGCCCGCCACACTCATCCTTGAGGCAGGCGTTGGTCCTCTCGACACCGGACCGGATCCGGAACCGCACGGTCTCGGGATCGACATGGCCTATTGCACGCCGGGCCCGGGCCTCCCGGTCTCGCTCCTCCTTGAGATCCTTGTCCCGGCGCGGATTGACATCGATGATCGGCACATGGCCAAGCCGTTCGCTCATCTGGTAGATCTCTCTGGCATCATAGGCCGCGTCCATGAGATCGTAGAGATTGGTCACACGCGCGGCGGTCATCATCGCCAGCGGGATCGCGACCTGGCTGTCATGGACGGATGCCGAGGTGAGGACGGTCCTCAGCGGCACCCCGCAGTCTGCTGTGTCGATAGGCAGCTTGTAACCGCGCCAAGCCTCCATGACCCCCTTGGCAGTCTTCTTCCTGATTACCCTCGAAGCTAAGTGGAATGTAGTATAGAATGTCGCCATGTAATTCATTGATAGAGAAGGAGAATTCCATGACCCGCACCCTGGTGCAGTTCCAGAAAGGAATCAGCCTCAACGAGTTCCTATCGCTCTATGGAACCGAAGAGCAGTGCTTCGACGCCCTGTACCGATGGCGCTGGCCTAACGGTTTCGTGTGCCCGAACTGCGGCCACGACCGAGGCTGCTAGTGTCCTGTTCCACAAATACGCGCAGATAGACGTTCGAGCTTGTCGAAGATCGGTTCCGCCGTCGCGACCCCGATGAAGGGCGAAGAGGAGGCATTGTATTGTGTGATGAAGCTCTCAATCGTCTTGACGCGTTGAGCGACGCTGTCGACCGAGCCGCGCTTGATGGCCGGTTGGCTGATGAGGCCGAACCAGCGCTCCACCTGATTGAGCCATGAGGCGGAGGTCGGCGTGAAGTGAAGATGGTCGCGCGGTCTCTTTGCAAGCTACGCTTGGACCTCGGGTGCTTGTGGGTCGCATCGTTGTCCACGACGCGATGGATGTCGCGTTCGGGCGGCGTCTCGCGGTCAATGGGTCGCAGGACAGCGAGACATTCCTGATGGCGATGACGCTGGGACCATTTGCCGATCCCCTTGCCGGTCGCCCCATCGAGGGCGGCGAACAGGGTCGTGGTTCCGCGTCGAACATCGTCATGGGTATCGCCTTCGACAGAGCCCAGTCCCAGCGGCAGCGTAGGCCGGGTGCGATGGAGCGCCTGGATCTGATACCAAACGCAAGTCATATGAACCGATACAGTGAGGCATCGGGATCAGCACGATGGGGCTACGGCCCAGCTGCGCCGGGTCGTATTGGTGATGACGTCGGGCTGGTCGGTCAGCCATTGCCACCCCGTCCAGCAGGCGTCCCTCAGGGCGGAGACATCCTTGAACACGCGGTTGGCGAAGCGGTTCGATTTCAGGAACAGAATGATCTGCTCCATCGGATTGAGTTCCGGACTGTAGGGCGGCAGATGCACGAGCGTCAGGTTGGGGGGAACGAGAAGGTCGCCCGAGCGATGCCAGCCCGCCCCGTCCAGCACAATCACGCCGTGCGCACCCGGCGCCACGGCCGCGCCGATCGCCGCCAGATGCTCGTTCATCGACGCCGTGTTCGCCCTGTCCGCCACGTGGGCGATGCCGACGCCGCGCTCTGCGCAGGTGGCGCCGAACAGATAGACGTAGCCATAGCGATGGTCGCGCACGATGCGCGGACGCTGCTTCCCATTCGCCCAGACCCGTGTCGTCATCCCCTTCTGGCCGATGCGCGCTTCGTCCTGGAACCAGATTTCTATCGGACCCGCCAGCGCCTCAGAGCTGAGCGCCGACGTCAACTGTGCCTCGAACTCCGCCACGAACGACCTCTGCCGCTCCGCGTCGGCTTTGGGGTGGACCGGCCGCCCCGAGACAAAGCGAAACCCGGCCCTTCGGAGCATCATACGGGCACCGCTCTCCGTATAGATGACCCCGAAGGCCTCCTCGATTTTCCGTAAGATGTCCTGAACGCGCCAGCGCGTCACACCGTCCCGCTCAAGCTCGGGACCCGCCTCGATCCAGGCGCCGATCTCGGCGATCTGCGCGTCCGTCAACCGGCCCTCGCTCCCGCCGCGCGGGAGATCCGCGAGGCCGTCGAAGCCCTCCGTGTTGTAGCGCAACACCCAGTCGCGCAGGATTTGAAGCTCCATGCCCTGCGCCCGAGCCGCCTCCGTGCGAGACGCACCCTCCATGATCATGGCGAGCGCACGCGCGCGCGACGCTTGCTTCGCGTCCCCGCAGTGCCTCGAAAGCGCGTGGAGCTCGTCCGCTGTGTGTGCCGTCCAGGTTATCGGCGTTGCCGCACTCATCGTCATCCTCCGGCGCTGGTGAGTCGATCACCACAGTCTATGAAGGTCGTCCGGACCGTCACCCCAACATATTGGGATGGTGAGTCAATTTGGAGCGCGCTTGGTATGACTCTTCTCATCGACACACAACACCATCGCGTTGTCCGGGGGATTGAGAGAGAGACCGGTCCCATCACGCAGCTTCTCGATGAAAAACGGGTCGCTGGACAGCTTGAAGGTGTCGCTCAGAGGGGGCTTGACCCCGAACAGGGAGAACCAGCGCTGCACGGTGCTCTTCGACACGCCCTGGGCCTGGGCCATCAGCCCTACGCTCCAAGCACTGGCGGTGTCGGGTTTCTCCTGCAAGGCGCGGTTGATGAGGTCTGCCACCTTGTCATCGTCATAGGGGCGTGGCCGTCCCGGGCGACGATCGTCATGCAGACCCTGCACGCCGCGCTCAACAAATCGTCGCCGCCATTGGCCCACCGCCGAGGGCGAGGTGTTCAGTCGCTCGGCCACCGCCGAATTGGTCAGTCCCTGCGCACAGGTGAGAATGATGCGGGCCCGGTGGACCAGACCGTAGGGCATCGAGGTGGACTGCGACACAGCGGTGAGCTGTTCGCGTTGCTCGCTGGTGAGCACCAGAGGGGGAAGGGGGCGTCCACGCGGCATCGAAGGGCCTCCCGTTGCGCGTGAGGCCGATATTATAAGGCGCGGACTTGAGAGACACTACACTAGTTGACCACACACAAGCTCCAGCAGTGCTATCGCTGCCACCGTCAGACCTACATCACCGCCAGCACCATCTTCGAGGCCACCAAGCTGCCTCTGACGGTGTGGCTCTAGTGTCCTGATTCCAAAGTTCGTACCGTTATGATGTTGCGGCTGCAGCGGTTTCGAGGGTCCTGAGGCAGAAGCGCTTGATGGACGCCAGGATTTCATCGGCTGTCTTGTGCCAGCGGAAGGGCTTGGGGTCCTCGTTGACGGTGTCGATGTACCCGGTGATCGCCTGCTCCAGCTCGACGGTCGATCGGTGAACCCCGCGCCGGATCTGCTTCTCTGTCAGATCGGCGAAGAAGCGCTCGACTTGGTTGAGCCACGAGGCAGAGGTCGGGGTGAAGTGAACATGCCAGCGCGGTCGCCGGGCGAACCCGTCGCGGATCGTCTTCGTCTTGTGGGTCGAGTAGTTGTCCATGACGATGTGGATCTCGAGGTCGGGCGGCACGTTGGCCTCGACGTGATCCAGGAACTTGCGGAACTCCACGCTGCGGTGGCGCCGATAGCACTGTCCGATGACCTTGCCTGTGGCGACGTCAAGGGCTGCGAAGAGCGAGGTCGTGCCGTTGCGCTTGTAATCGTGAGTGCGCCGCTCGACCTGCCCCGGGCGCAGCGGCAGCAGCGGCTGGGTGCGATCGAGGGCCTGAACCTGCGATTTCTCGTCCACGCAGAGGACCATGGCATGCTGCGGCGGGTCCACGTAGAGCCCCACGATGTCGCGCGTCTTGTCCACGAAGTAGGGGTCTGCCGAGAGCTTGAAGGTCTCGCTCCTGTGCGGCTGAAGGGAAAAGGCTCGCCAGATGCGATTGACCGTCGACGGCGCATACCCCGTCGCCTGCGCCATCGAGCGCGTGCTCCATTGGGTCGCGTCACGAGGCTTCTCCTCAAGCGTCTTGCGCACCACCTCGGCCACGGCGTCGTCATCGATGCGCCGGGGACGGCCGGAGCGCGGCTCGTCGTCAAGCCCGTCAAGACGATGCTCTGCGAAGCGATTGCGCCACTTCCTGGCGGTCTGGCTGGTCACGCCCAGCACGCTCCCAATCTGCACATTGGTAAGCCCTTCGGCCGCCAGCAGCACGATGTGCGCCCGATCGGACAGGCCTCGCCAGACTTTGCGCCCGCGCGCCAGCCGCTCAAGCTCGTTGCGCTCGTCCGCGCTCAGCTTGATCTCCACCGAAAGTCGCATCACCATGCCCCCCGAATCGACACCACCCCCCCCCTTAACAATACGAACTTTGCGTACAGGACACTAGAGCATCTCCTTCATGATCCAGAACAAGAGAGGTGCATCGGCGATGAAGCTGCACCGCCAGCTCGGCATCACCTACAACGCCGCATGGCGCATGCGCCATGCGGCGTTGTAGGTGATGATGGAGCGCGACCGAGAGCATGTGCTCGGCGGGTTCATCCAGCTCGACGATGCCTACCTCGAGGGCGAGCGTAGTGGCGGCAAGCGCGGACGGGGGCACCGGGCAAGACCCCTTTCGTAGCCGCGGTCGAAGGCTTCCGTCTCACCGAAATCGCCGCCTGGGCCAGCAGCACCTGAGCCCGGGCACGCAGGTGCTCTCCGATGGGCTGACCTGCTTCAATGGCGTGACCGCGGCAGGCTGCGTGCATGAGCCGATGGTGACCGGCGGCGGGAAAGCCGCGGTTGAGCGTCCCGAGTGTCAAGGGGTGAACACGATTCTCGGCAACATCAAGAGCACCTTGCGTGGCACCTGTCATGCGATTCGTCCCAAGTATGCCCAGCGCTATCTGGCGGATGTCGTGGACCGGGTCAATCGTCGCTTCGACCTGCCCGAGATCATCCCCGGACTGGTCTACGTGGCGCTGCAGACACCGCCGATGCCGGAGCGGCTACTCAAGTTACGCTTGGTTTGAGTGGTAATCAGGTTCTTCTTTGCCCCGTGATCGCAGACCTTCGGCAGCGCGTCGAGCCTCTCATCGAGATCCATCCCGTTCGCTTGCTGTTCGAGACGCCCAGGCTCCTTCGTCCTCTCCTCGCCCTTGCGGTTCGGCTTCGGGGCCGGCGTCTCCCGGGCCTCGATGGCCGTCGGGTCCCTCGACACGTGGCCGATGAGCGCATCGCCCAGTGTCTCTGCAACCAGAGCCGCGTGCATCCTCTCCGGAAGACGGGACTGCGAAAATTCGGCAAACGCCCGCGAAAACGTCGCTTCACTCGGGATCTCCGCGACACGCGACCAGCCGCACAGCCGGCGCAACGTCGGGTCCACCTTGAGCCTGTCGATCAGATGGCGGGTCGTCGGCAGACCCCACACCGCCTTGGCGATGAAGCCACGGGCCAGCGCCCGGCGATCCTCCCGGGGCCGACCCGGACCGGTCCACATCTCATCGACGAAGCCCTCCACCTTGACGAGATCGAGAGCTGTCACGAAGCGCTTGTGCGTCTCGAGGAGAGGACCGACCGCCTCGGCCAACGCAGGGAAAAGGTCCCCTTGAAATCGGTGCCAGAGATCGGATAGGGTCGAGCCAAGGGTCATCGGGGTTACCTCCCTAGTATCTTGTTATTGTAGAAACACAACAGACCACGGGTGGCCCCGAAACCCAGGCCCTCGACAACAAAATCAGCCTCGAGAAGGCAAAAAACCGGTCGGGCCGGCAATTTTGCAAGAAGCTCGACAGTGACTTGCATGCGTCCGAGGCGGCGCATGAGAACACGGCTTAGAGCCAGCAGGAGCCAAGCGAGGGAGCTGGCGATGGATCGCTCGAAGTCTTCGGAGAGGCACCGACAGCGGCGCAGCCATCCGAAGCTGCGTTCGACGACCCCCTTGGCGTCCCCGGGTTTGCCGATGACCTCTACAGTGATCGGGCAATTCGCTTCCTTGAGCGTGCTTGCCAGCTTGTCGTCGCCATAGGCGCCGTCGGTAAACACGATCTGCACCGTGTTCTGACCGGCCTGCAACGCCAGCAACAAGGGACGCGCGCCATCCCGGTCCTGGATATGCGCCGGATGGACCTGGGCGGCAAGCGTGTTGCCGCCGACGTCGACGGCAAGGTGACGCTTGCGGCCCTTGATCGTCTTGCCGGCATCGTCGCCGCATTCCTCGCTGCCCGCTTCGACCGTCGGCACGCTCCGACTGTCGATGATGGCCGCGCTCGGGTCCGCACTACGCCCCGACCGGAGTCGCTCAAGCGTCGTAAAACGGGCGCAAACCCGCTCCAGGACCCCCCCCCCCCCCCCCCCCCCCCCCGACCGGGACCACGCGTAGAAATGGGGATACCGCTTATGCACGTGGCTCCGGTGGAACACGATGTTGCCCCCGATGTCGACTATTCCCGGCACGCCAAACGCTACATGTGCGTTTCACCGGAGCCACGTGCATAAGCGGTATGGGGATATATAGGAAAATGCCGAAGCTCGCCCATGAAGCAGGTTTCGGTCGGTTGATGTAACGGATGCGGACGGGCTGGGTGAGTGCGTCTACCGCCTCATCCAAGGTGGCGTTTACTCGCATGTCCTCCTCCAGTTCTTCCGACGACGGTTGGTAGGACGGACACACGATCTCAACCTCGCGCGGCTTGGTCTTGTCGCTTCGGATGGTCACTTGCTTACGACCACCACCAAAGCTCTTCGAGCCGCCATTTGAACAGTGCCATAAGCGCGGATAGGGCGGATATGAGGGCCATAACGGGGAGGTCAAGTATACGCAATAAGCCCACAGAAGGGAGTACCCCACTCGCCATGTGCCCCAAATTTCTGTGTGTCTCCTTCCCTCGGACATGAGAAGTCCGACCACAACCGCCATAACCGCTTCATGCTATCGGTCATGCGCCTTCCCTTCCTCGATCCACCATGCTTCAGAAGGAGCCCCCATTATCTCACCGACAGTGTGCCCCTCCCGCGTGAAGATGTATCCGCCGCCGTCTCTCGGGCACATCCTATCTGCCCGGACACGGATTATTTGCGACGGAACACGGTCCGATCCGGCAAGCAAAACACAATAAACTCGGTGGATTTTTTCTCCGACAGTAGGGCTCATTACGTTCTTGCTCCCGATTCCAATCCGTTGTCCGAGATGAGTTCGCGATAGCGTAGGCGTTTCCCGTCCATCCCGGATGCGACCGCGCTGATGATATCAATAGTGTCTTCGTCACGGAGATTGTGACGCGCTGCGAATTCCTGCACATAGCGGTCAAGATGCTTCAGCGAAAGCTTGTGGAACGTACCGGTATGGGCACGCTTCAGCATTGACCATAGGGACTCGATCCCGTTGATGTGGATATCGCCCCGGACGTACTCGGAGAGCGAGTGCGTGACCGTTTCGTGGTCGAAAGGCATCCCTTCGTAGGCGCTGGCATCGTCACTGTACACCGCGGCGCCCGGTGCCGCGTGGTCGCCTACGAACCCCTGTAGCGTCGGCGCATCGGTGCGCTCGATCACCTTGGCGGCAACTTGATTGGTCCCGCGATCCTTCTCCCCGATCACGGCGGTCTTGCCGACCGCTCCGCGTCCTGTTCCGGCCAGTTCCTTTCGCTTGGCGTTGCTCGTGTTCTTGCGCTTGCCGCCGAAATAGGTCTCGTCCACTTCGACAGGCCCTGCGAACACCCCGCCTTTCTCGGCTAGCGCAACCCGCAGCCGGTGGGCGAGGAACCATGCGCTTCGCTGATCGATGTTCAGGTCGCGGTGGAGCGCTTCATGCTCGACACCGATTTCAGGTTCGTTGCCAACAGGAAGGTGACGACCATCCACACCTGGAAGCCGAGCTTCGACCTCTCCATGACCGTTCCAGTTTTTGCGCTGAACCGCTTTGCGCACTCTTTCTCGCGGCATCGGAACGGCATCGTCTTGTGCTTCGCGCCGGTCTGCAAGTTCGCCGATCCACAGTGCGGACAGGCAATCCCGCTCGGCCAACGGCGCTCAAGGAACCATGCTTCGGCGATCGCGTCGTCAGGGAACTACCGCATAATCTCGATCAGCGAGATACCCTTGCGG
The DNA here is from genome assembly GCA_963422445.2 of Thalassobaculaceae bacterium. Lineage (GTDB taxonomy): Bacteria > Pseudomonadota > Alphaproteobacteria > Thalassobaculales > Thalassobaculaceae. The sequence goes on along the minus strand of OY729512.2, from coordinate 2,571,693 downwards.
TGGGACTTTCCAGGTACCTTGTGTACCATGTCACCCCTCCTTGACTATGGCTATATATTGCACGAGAGTGCCGAGATTGTCAAGGCACTTACGGCACTTTCCTACATAATTCCGAACCTCTTGCAAAATTCCTGTCCCCAGGGTCCGGTGAGCCCGGATCGGTCGGTTGATCCCGATCACCTCTGCACCTGGAGGTCGGACTCCATGGATTCGCGGTGTCTCATCAGAGATGATGAGAACAAACAGGGACCTTGGCGGACATCGGGACACGCCTCTCCGGGCCACTCTCTTCGAGAGGGCCGCGAAGGGGCGGCATGCGTTGTCGGAGCCGCGCTATGGGACGGCGAGACGTATCAACTGGTCAGCCGCCAGGGCCAGGATGCCGAACATGAGATGGCAGGCGACCTTGGAATGTCCGCGGACGCGGACATGGCGCCCGCCAAACTCATCCTTGAGGCGGGCGTTGGTCCTCTCGACACCGGACCGGATCCGGAACCGCACGTTCTCGGGATCGACATGGCCTATTGCACGCCGGACCCGGGCCTCCCGGTCTCGCTCCTCCTTGAGGTCCTTGTCCCGGCGCGGATTGACATCGATGATCGGAACATGGCCAAGCCGTTCGCTCATCTGGTAGATCTCCCTGGCATCATAGGCCGCGTCCATGAGATCGTAGAGATTGGTCACACGCCCGGCGGTCATCATCGCCAGCGGGATCGCGACCTGGCTGTCATGGACGGATGCCGCGGTGAGGACGGTACTCAGCGGCACCCCGCAGTCTGCTGTGTCGATATGCAGCTTGTAACCGCGCCAAGCCTCCAGGACCCCCTTGGCATTCTTCTTTGCCCCGTGATCACAGACCTTCGGCAGCTCGTCAAGCATCTCATCGAGATCCATCCCGTTCGCTTGCCGTTCGAGACGCCCAGGCTCCTTCGTCCTCTCCGCGCCCTTGCGGGGCCGGCCGCGCTTGCGGTTCGGCGTCCCGGCCTTCGGCTTCGGGGCCGGCGTCTCCCGGGCCTCGATGGCCGTCGAGTCCCTCGACACGTGGCCGATGAGCGTGTCGCCCAGTGTCTCTGCGACCAGAGCCGCGTGCATCCTCTCCGGAAGACGGGACTGCGAAAATTCGGCAAACGCCCGCGAAAACGTCGCTTCACTCGGGATCTCCGCGACACGCGACCAGCCGCACAGTCGGCGCAACGTCGGGTCCACCTTGAGCCTGTCGATCAGGTGGCGGGTCGTCGGCAGACCCCACACCGCCTTGGCGATGACGCCACGGGCCAGCGCCTGGCGATCCTCCCGGGGCCGACCCGGACCGGTCCACACCCCATCGACGAAGCCCTCCACCTTGACGAGATCGAGAGCTGTCACGAAACGCTTGTGCGTCTCGAGGAGAGGACCGACCGCCTCGGCCAACGCAGGGAAAAGGTCCCCTTGAAATCGGTGCCAGAGATCGGATAGGGTCGAGCCAAGGGTCATCGGGGTCACCTCCTCGGTATCTTGTTATTGTAGAAACACAACAGACCACGAGGTGGCCCCGAAACCCAGGCCCTCGACAACAAAATCAGCCTCGAGAAGGCAAAAAACCGGTCGGGCCGGCAATTTTGCAAGAAGCTCTTCCCCTAGAAATAGGTCTGAACCGTCGTAAACGCCGGGAAATCCTTCGGTCATGTCCGCCAACTGCACCCTGTCCAGAGCATGTATGCGATCGCCTTCACCACGTCGCGCAGGTCCACCTGACGGGGACGACCAAGCCGGCGCGACGGTGGAAGAAGCGGGTCCAGCAAGGTCCATTCGGCATCAGTCAGATCGCTTTCGTAACGCTCCGTCTTGCGGCTATATTGCTTCCGTCCGCCGAGTACAGCCCGTTGTCCGGTGACGCGCCCAGGCCGGATGTCGACCTCGTTTTCGCCGAGAATCCGACCCTGTGCCGGGAGCCGTTGAAGGCCAGCGGTAGTCCCTGGAGTTTCGCGACTTTGGAGGCGTAGCTCAAAACAACATTGAATGATGTGGGCTGCCACGTCCCGTTCAAGGGTTATCGACGTGTTGCTCCGATCCGACACACGATCATGTCGTCCCTAGGTCCGATCGTGTCTCTGCGGCCGCGCTATCGCTGTTCAGGCGTGTCGACATCGCTTGGTCCGGTTGATGAGAGCCTGGGTCTTGTCGCGGATTATCCGACCGATCCGGCGGCGGAGATCGGACCTTTCATGATGGGGGAATGCACGCCGCACGACTGTGTCGATATCCTTGAGAGAGTTGGCGGCATGAGACCGTCTGTCAGCATGCTTCAGCGTCTGATGGTGAGGATCCATGAGACTTGGGGGTCGATCCGCGCGCCGGTTCTGTCCGGTCTCCGGGCCAGGGAGGGCATTCCGGCGGCGACGCGGAGCGTGACGGTGTCGCTGGACAGCATCATGGTGCCGCTTCAGCCGCGGGCCCGGTCGCATCCGGACGCGGCCTGGCGGGAGGCATCCTGTGGCACGGTCAGGTTTTACGACAGCGATGGCAAGCGATTGAAGATGCTGTATTTCGGTCGCATGCCGCAGGCCGGCAAGGGTGATCCGAAAGCTCACCTCGCGGCCGAAGTGGCGCATATCCGCACCCTGCGTCCGGACAGTCTGATCGCCGCCGCCGCACGGGACAACCGGACCGTCCTGGAGAGCCTTGAGCCGGACGTCTAGGTGGGCGATTACTGGCACGCTTGCCAGTATCTCAAGACGGTCGCGGACCATGCCGCGGACACGGACTGGTACGAAACGCATCGCGACCTCCTGCTCAATGATCCGGATGGTGTCGGCCGGGTGATCGCGGCGATCGGGGTTCTTCTGAAAACCGCCTCGTCCGACCATGCCGATCTCGAGCGGGAACTGGCTTTCTTCAAGCGCAACCGTCACCGCATGGGCTATCATGAGTTGCGATCCTGGACCCTGATCGTGGGGTCCGGCACCGTTGAAGCCGCCAACAAGGTTCTGGTCACGCAGCGGATGAAACGGTCGGGGATGCGGACAGTTGATGGCGGTCAAGGGATCCTGAGCATCCGGGCCCTGTTGAAGTTCGGTCGCTTCAATGCCACCTAGTTTGAAATCCTGAACAGCATGACGGCGCGTAATGATAATGCGCCATATTGTGAAAACCTTCTTGTAGCTCAAGAGAGAGAAAACAACAAAAATAAACCTATTACGGAACTATCAAAGAAAGACAAATGACGACGCCATATCAGAACCACGCCCATGGTACTGTGTGTTGACGAGACGTCGCAGATTCAGGCGCTTGACCGCACGTACCTGATGTTGCCGCTTGATCTGAGGTATGTCGAAGGTTACACATCACGACGACATCCGCTACGGTACCATGATCCTGTTCGCCGTCCTCGACATCGCCAACAGCAGGATCATCACCAAATGCAAGCAATGTCATCAGGACTGTCTCGACATCCTGCGGCTCATAAACCTAGTGGATTGATTTCAATGTTTGGGACCCTCTTTTTCTTGCGGCGATGATGGTATCGGGATCGGCGGTCCAGACGAAGGGCCTGGCTTCGGTGGTGTTGTGTTCGTCGATGACGCGGCGGATGGCGTCCTGGAGGTCGCGTACGGAGCGGTAGACGCCGTCTTTGAGACGGCGTCGTGTCCGCTTGGCGAAGACGCCTTCGAGCGCGTTCAGCCACGCGCTCGAGGTGGGGGTGACGTGGAAGGTCCAGCGCGGATGGCGTGCGAGCCAGACCTGGACGTCCTTGTGCTTGTGAGTGGCGTCGTTGTCGAGGATGGCATGGACCGGGACGCCAGCGGGTATCGTGCGCGCGATGCGGTTGCGGCATCTCAGGAACGCCTGGTGGCGATGCCGACTGGCGTGCTGGCCGATGACCGTGCCGGCGAGCACGGTCAGGGAGGCAAACAGCGTCGTCGTGCCGTTGCGCCTGGAATCATGTGTCATGGTGGCGCCGCGGCCTTTCTTCAGCGGCAGGCCGGGCTGTGTGCGGTCGCGTGCCTGACTGTGCGACGTGTCATCGATCGACAGCACGACCGCGTGAGCCGGCGGCGCAACGGAGAGGCCGACGATGTCGGTCAGCGTCTCGAGGCAGGCGGGATCGTTCGAAAGCGTGAACGGCCGCCAGCGGTGCGGCATCAGGCCATGCGCCTGCCAGACCGCCCAGACCCTCGAAGCGGCAACCCCCACAGCCTTCGCCATCGCCCGCAGCGTCCAGTGGGTCGCCGCGTGAGGCGGCGAGGTGTGGGTCAACCCGACGATCTTCGCCACCTGCTCAGGAGCCAGAGGCGTCTTGCCCGGCGGACGCGTCTTGTCCCGCAGAAGTCCGTCCACACCGTCTTCCATAGAAGCGGTCCTGCCAGCGCCAGACACTGTTCTTCGCCTTGCCGGTCTCTCTCATGATGGTCATCGTGCCGAGCCCATCGTCGCTCAGAAGAACGATGCGCGCCCGCCAGACGTGCGTCTGCGGGCTCTTCGGGTTCGGGACAACCGTTTCAAGGCGATGCCGGTCGCCTGAAGTGAGTGTGAATGAAACACCAGGGCGCATCTTGTAGACCTCCGTGATCGACAAATCAGAAGAACACAATAATGGAGATATTTGTAACGATCAATATACTAGTAATCCCGGAGGTCTCGGCAGTCTCCTTGTTGTCGACACCCATACCAAGCACAAGAATCCGAAAGTTCGTGCCTAGATTGCTCACAGGTCGCGCTACCCCTGCACGTCACCCCAACCGACGCCTCGTGTCCCAACTCAAGTCGAGTGCTGATTCGCGCTGATCACGAACAAAGTAGGCTCAATTCGTAATTCGCAAGCATGCCCTGATGGAGGCTACAGTCATCTAAGGCGGGCACCAGAAAAGCGGGCATCCTGCGAGGGTTGATCGAAATGTTCATCAGCGGTCTCGACAACCACTTCGGGCGGCTCAAGCCATGAAACTTGCCCGTCCTCCACGCCATGGAGCGTGGTCTGGCTACAGACTTGGTCGAGTTATGGCCTACGAATTGCAAATTGAGCCTTTCGAGTCATGAATTGAAACCGTCCTGCCGAGACGGATATCCGAAATCGGTCCCGGCATCCCAGCAAATCTGACAACAGCAAACCGCTTCGCAGCCGCGGCCATCTAACCGCACACGGCTGTCCAGCGACACCGTTCCCCTTGCCGGCACATGATGTGCCTCGGAGCGCAACAGAACGGTGATGACGTCGCTATCCGGAAATTCACAATTGCCTGCCAGATCACCGCGGTCTTTTATGGTAGTCAACAGACCTGCGGGAGCCGCTCCCGCTTCATTGGGAGAGACGCCCTGCCATGCCAGAGAGTCCCGGACGCATATTGACCACGCATGCAGGAAGCTTGCCGCGGCCGCAAGGACTTGTTGAACTCTATGTTGATCGAGCCAACGGCAAAGCCATCGATGAAACAATTCTCCACGACGAAGGTAAGGCCGCGACCCATTGGGTGGTCAAACGCCAGTGCGAGGCTGGTGTAGATATTCCGAGCGATGGGGAACAACTCCGGGAAGCCTTCTTCCTTTATGTCCGACGGCGCATGTCCGGCTTCGGCGGCCGTTGGGCACGGCCGTCCGGATCCGAACTGGACGACTATCCCGAATTCCGCAAGACCCGGGAAGCATTCCTGACCGGACGCCGGGCCGTGAGCAATCTCGAACCGCCGGAAGCGATAGCCCCGATCGCCCATACGGCCCCCGACGCCAATGCCGCAGAGATTGCTATCTTCAAGTCCGCGCTCGCCGACACCGGCGATGCCTTCAGTGACGCCTTCATGACAGCACCGTCGCCGGGCATTGTCGCAACCGCGATCAGAAACGCCTACTACCCTGACGAAGACAGCTATCTCGACGCGCTCGCCGACGCACTCGCCATCGAATACAAGGCCGCGGTCGACGCCGGTCTGATTCTCCAGATTGATGCGCCGGACCTCGGCCTGGAGCGCCATATGCTGTTTCACGACAGGCCGCTCTCCGACTTCGTCACGTTCGTCGACAAAGTCATCGCCCGTATCAACCGGATGATCGAGGGTTTGCCGCGCGATCGAATACGCCTGCATGTCTGTTACGGCAATTACGAATCACCGCATGATCGCGACGTTCCATTGGCCGACGTCCTCGACAGCCTGCTCAAGGCCAATGTCGGCGGCTTTCTATTTCCATTTGCCAATCCCCGGCATCGGCACGAATTGAAGCTGTTCCGGAACGACAGACTTGCCCCCGACCAATACCTGATCGTCGGCGCGATCGACACACTTACGGCATTTGTGGAACACCCCGAAGTGATTGCTGACCAGCTCGAACAGGCTGCCGAAGCGGTCGGTGACCCGGCCCGGATCATGGCGGGCACGGATTGCGGATTCGATACCTCCGCCGGCATGGGCCGCATCACCTCCGATGTCGTCTGGGCCAAACTCCGCGCCCTCAGCGACGGCGCGGCGCTAGCCAGCCGGCGTCTGTTCTGATCGACGGCACCAGCATCGCGTAACAAACAAGCGATCATGACTTCTCTCATCAATCCAGGTTTGGCGGTGGCGCCGATCGACATGGCACAACTGGACGGCGACCAGACCACATGCGACGGCGTCAAACGGCGACGTGACATCGGACCGCTGATGAAACAACACTGTATTCCCTGCCACCAACCCCATCAGAGGACATGACCATGGCAAAGCAGACTGTCTACGAGATGATCCCGCAATTCGGCAAATTGCGCGATAACGTGCTGTTCGGCGACGTCTGGGAACAGCCGGAACTTTCCAAGCGTGATCGCAGCCTCGTGACCTGTTCGGTTCTTGCAGCCCTGTATCGCACGCCTGAGTTGAAAGGCCATCTCCGGCGTGCACTCGACAATGGCGTGAAGAAGGAAGAGCTTTTCGGCATGATCACGCATATCGCCTTCTATTCCGGATGGCCGACCGCCGTGAATGCCGGCCGCGTTCTGCAGGAAGTTCTGGGCGACGATGCATAACAACAAACCTTCGGCGTGGCGGCACCGGAATGCTTCGGCCCGCCACGCCGGTGGACAGCGAAAGCAACGACTCGATGCAAGAACTCGCGACAGGTTACGGGCTGGTTGAAGGTCCGACATGGCATCCCGCAAAAGGATTGCTGTTCAGCGATGTGCTGAACGGTGGCGTTTACGCCCTTGCCGGCAACGGTACGATCAGCACCGTTGTCCGACATCGCCGGGGAATCGGTGGAATAGTCCTGCACGAGGCCGGCGGACTCGTCGTTGGCGGGCGCAACATCACGTACAAGAGTTGGGACGGGCAACGCTCGGTCGTGCTTCTCGACAGTGACGTGACTCCGGACGCCGTCGGATTCAACGACTTTGCGACTGACCCGAGCGGCCGCATCTATGTCGGCTCGCTCGCCTACAAGGTCTTTAGCGACGACACGCCGAAACCGGGACACTTGCACATGATCGATCTCGACGGTTCGGTCCGAACCTTGTCAGACGGTGTGATGCTAACCAACGGCATCGGAATTTCGCCGGATGGCAAGACGCTCTATCACGCCGATGCCTGCGACAATGTTGTCCGCGCCCATGACGTGCATCCAGACGGCAACGTCGGTCCCTGGCGGCCGTTCGTGAAGACCTCAGACGGCCACGCTGACGGCCTTGCAGTGGCCGAGGACGGATCGGTCTGGATCGCCATGGTGCATGGCTCCCGGGTCGCCGTCCACGAACCCAACGGCCAGCTCAGGAAAAACCTGCCGGTTCCGCTGCCGATGGTGACGTCGGTCTGTTTCGGAGGCGATGATCTGCGCGACCTCTACGTCGTGACCGGCAGCACGGGCGGACCGTGCGCCAACTGCGGCACGATCTACCGGACCAGGGTCGACGTTCCCGGGCTCCCGCTCGAACCGGCGCGAGTCAACTTCAACCGGTAATCCGATAATGCCGGGAAGCGGGGTCTAAACCCAGCGCTTGCGGCGCCGATAAAACTTGATGTCGCGGAAATTCCTGCGCCCGGTCGAACTGAGACCGAGATAAAACTCCTTCACGTCTTCATTCTCTCGCAGAACTGCTGCATCGCCGTCCATGACGATACGACCGTTTTCGAGAATGTAGCCGTAATGGGCGTATTTGAGCGCCATGTTGGTATTCTGCTCAGCGAGCAGAATCGAGACCCCTTCCTCGGCGTTGATCTGCTTCACGATCTCGAAAATCTGTTCGACGAGTTGCGGCGCAAGCCCCATCGATGGCTCGTCGAGCAGAATCATCCGGGGCCGCGACATCAATGCCCGGCCGATAGCGCACATTTGCTGTTCGCCACCGGAGATGTAACCAGCAAGTGACTTTCGCCGATCCTTCAGCCGGGGAAAATACGAGAATACGGTCTCCATGTCCTCATTCAGGACCGAGCGTGCGGTATGACGCGTGTAAGCGCCGGTCAACAGGTTTTCCTCGACCGTCAGATGTTCGAAGCAATGCCTGCCTTCCATAACCTGGATAACCCCCTTGCGCACAAGATCGGTCGGGGTTTGCCGATCGATCTGCTCGCCTTCGTAGAGGATTGATCCCTTGGTCACTTCACCGCGTTCGGCACGCAGTAGGTTAGACACCGCTTTCAGCGTCGTGGTCTTGCCAGCGCCGTTGGCGCCGAGAAGGGCGACAATGCCGCCCTTCGGCACCTGCAGGGAAACGCCCTTCAGCACCAGAATGACGTGATCGTAAATCACCTCGACATTGTTGACTTCCAGGTGATTTGCGCGCGTCTCGTTCATTGCGTCAGGGCCCTTCCTGTCAGCGTCGCGGACCTGCCGTTACAAACAGCTGCGAGGCGTGATATTGTTTTCCGCCGCATACTGCGCGGCATCCCGCTCGACAAGAGGCCGCACGATATCGGTCATTGCCGGAATCCAGTCGGACTTTATCTCCCAAGCCGACCCGTTCCATTGCTGGATCAGAATAGCCGGGCTGGTGCCCTCATGGTTGAGACAAGTGACCTCGGTGGGTGGCATCAGGCCAGTCAGCCCAAGTTTCTCCACGGCAGCGGCATCAATATTGAGATTCTCGAATGCCCAACGAACCTGCTCGCCAGTCACCCGCTTGCCTTTGCCATATTTTTCCTGCGCCAGCCGCACCGCCTCGACAATGAAGGCCGCGTTGACCAGGCCGCGATTGTAAAGAACCGTACCCTTGTCATCGCCACCCTTGAGACCACTTACATTTTTCATGCTCTCGAAGACAGCGTAGTCCGTCCCTGCGCCGTGGAAGGTCGCACCCTTGTAGCCGATGGCACCTTCGCCGGCCGGCAGAACATCCGGTTCGGCAGCCGACCACCAGTTGCCGATGAAACGGCTCATATCAAATCTGATATTGCCCGCCTCCTTGACCGCGGTCGAGTTCATTGCGCCCCAACCCCACATGATCGCATAAGCCGGCCGGGTTCGCCGGATCTGAAGCCAGATCGATTTCTGCTCGGTCATGGTTGCCGGTGGCACCGGGTATTTGTCGTAGGTGAACCCGAAGCGCTCGGCAAGAATGTCGAAGGTCGGGATCGGCTCGCGGCCATAGGGATGATCAAGATAGATGAACGCGAAGCGCTTGCCCTTCAACTGGTCGGTACCGCCAAGTTCGTTGGCGATATACTGGATGACGGCGGTCGCCTGACTCCAGTAGGTCGACGGAAAGTTGAAGACATAGGGAAAGACCCGGCCGTCGGCAGCGCTGGTCCGGCCATACCCCATCGACAGGATCGGAATCTTGTCGTTAGTCGCTTTCTCGATCAACGCGTAGGTGGTTCCGGTCGACCACGGGCTGACCGTGGTCATGCCGCCATGCTTGCCCTTCAGACGATCATAGCACTCGATTCCGCGGTCGGTCCTGTAACCGGTCTCGCATTCCTCGACGATGAACTCGACGCCGTTCACACCACCGTGGCGTTCGTTGACATATTGGAAATAGTCGACATAACCATTGGCGAAGGGGGTGCCGTTAGGCGCGTATGGTCCTGTCCGATACGACAGGACCGGGATGAACTGGCCGTCTTCTGCTCCCGCAATATCGACAGCGCCGATCGTCACGGCAACGGCGAGGGCCGCAACCATAGATGTTTTCAATGACATTTCTTCAACCTCCTTGTTTCCTACACTCCTGCATTCATGCCGGCCCGCTCAGTACGGAAACGGCCAAAGGCGCAGCTTTTCCTTGGCGATCTGCCACAATCGTGACAGACCATGCGGTTCGACGATCAGGAAAAAGATGATCAGAATGCCGAACAGCATGAACTCTATATGAGTAATCAGGTCCCCGGCTACCGCATAGCCAAACCAGCCCGGTACACTGTTGAGAAAAATCGGCAGGAGAAAAATGAAGGCAGCCCCAAGAAAGGATCCGAGAACACTGCCGAGCCCGCCGATAATCACCATGAACAACACTTGGAATGACCGATTGATGTCAAAAGCCGTCGGCTCAACCGTGTTGATATAGCACATGGCCCAGAGCGCACCTGCAACACCGCAATAGAAACTCGATATCGCGAATGCGGAAAGCTTTGCGTACAATGGCCGGATCCCGATCAACTCGGCCGCGATATCCATGTCGCGCACAGCCATCCAGGACCGTCCGATGCGCGAGCGCGCCATGTTGCGTGCAATCCAGGCCAACAGAACCACGAAAGTCAGAACGAACAGGTATTTGGCATGTTCGGTGGCCGCGGCCCCGGTCACGTCGAACCCCAGGACGGACCGCGGCGGCGCGGTCGGAACGCCGGAAATCGAATGGTTGACGAACCAAGGCGTCTTCACGAATAACCAGAGTAGAAAGAACTGTGCCGCCAGCGTCGCAACAGCAAGATAGAAGCCCTTGATGCGTAAGCTCGGCAAGCCGAAGGCAATGCCGATCGCCGCAGCGCATAAACCGGCAAGCGGAATGACCACCCAGATCGGCAACCACGTGATGTTGGTCGCAATCTTGTAGGCCATATAAGCGCCGGCAGCCATGAAAGCGCCGGTGCCAAGTGAAAGCTGGCCGCAATAGCCGGTCAGGATATTGAGCCCAAGGGCCGCGACCGACAGAATCAGCACCGGGATCAGGATCGATGCCAGAAGATACTCGCTGGCCATCAGCGGCACGGCGACGATGGCAACGACAATCAGACCAAAGACGAAGACCCGGTCGAGCGATATCGTAAGGATCGCCTGATCTGCAGCATAGCTTGTCTTGAACTGTCCAGCTTCACGATAGAACATTGCATCAGACCCGTTCGATTATCTTTTCGCCGAACAGGCCTTGCGGCCTGAAAAACAGAAATATCATGGCGACGATATAGGCGAACCATTCCTCGGTCGCGCCGCCAAGCAACGGGACGCCCCAGAAGTTCTCGAAAAGCTTTTCTCCCGCACCGACGATCAGGCCGCCAATGATAGCGCCCGGAATAGAGGTGAAACCGCCGAGGATCAGGACTGGCAGCGCCTTGAGCGCAATTGTCGAAAGCGCGAACTGCACGCCAAGCTTGGCGCCCCACATGATTCCGGCGACAAGAGCCACGAAACCCGCCACGGCCCACACGATAACCCAGATATTGTTCAACGGGATACCGACCGAAAGCGCCGCCTGATGATCATCGGCAACAGCGCGCAAGGCCCGGCCTACCGGCGTGAAATGGAAGAACAACGCTAGTACGGTCACAAGGAACGCTGCGATCACGCCGGCAAAGAGATCGGATGACTGGACGAGAATCTCGCCAAAACCTGAGTCCCAGAACAAGGCAGCATCGGGAATGCCGACCCGCACCGGACGGACATCGCCACCCCAGATCAACTCGCCGAAACCCTCAAGAAAGAACGCAATGCCGATGGTTGCCATGAACAGGATGATCGGATCCTGATTGACCAGAGGGCGAAGGACCAGGCGGTCAATCACGAACGCGACCGTGGTCATGATGCCGAGCGTTATGACGAAGGCCAGGATCGGGTGAACGCCGAGATCCATCAGACCGACGAAATTGAGCGCCGCGAACAGGACAAAGATGCCTTGAGCGAAGTTAAAGATTCCCGACGCCTTGAAGATCAGCACAAAACCCAGCGCGACTAACGAATACATCACCCCCGACATCAGGCCGCCGATCAGCACTTCGACAAGGAACGAAGGCCCGGTGACCATCTGGACAAATGGGTCAATGAAGATGAGATAGAGTATGTCCATGTCGGCGTTCGTCCTATCCCTAGTCGTGGCTGGCGCCAAGATAGGCGTCGATCACCACCTGGTTACTGCGAACTTCGTCCGGCGGACCCTCGGCAAGCTTGCGGCCGTAATCAAGAACCACGACCCGGTCCGACAGATCCATCACCACGCCCATGTCATGCTCGATCAACGCGATAGTCGTGCCAAGCTCGTGGTTGGTCGACAACACGAAACGGCACATGTCCTCTTTTTCCTCGACGTTCATCCCCGCCATCGGCTCGTCAAGCAGCAGCAGGGATGGCTCGGCTGCGAGCGCCCGCGCAAGTTCAACCCGTTTCTGAAGACCGTATGGCAGACGTCCGACCGGCGTCTTGCGGATCGCCTGGATCTCCAGAAAATCGATGATCTCCTCGACCTTCTCCCGATGGGCGATTTCTTCGCTGCGGCCGCGGCCGATATAGAAAGCCTGTTCGAACAATGAGGCCCGCATCTTCAGCATGCGGCCGGTCATGATGTTTTCGAGCGTCGTCATGCCCTTGAACAGCGCGATGTTCTGGAATGTCCGGCTTATCCCCTGTTCCGCTGCCTCGTAAGGGCGCACCTGCCGGCGTTCGATGCCCTTGAATGCGATGCTGCCTTGATGCGGATGATAAAAACCGTTGATGCAGTTCAGCATCGACGATTTTCCGGCGCCGTTGGGGCCAATAATGGCGAAAATCTCGCCCTCATGGATATCGAAGCTGACATCTGTAAGCGCCCGCACGCCGCCAAAGCGGAGGGAAACATTCCGGACGCTCAGCAGGATGTCGCCGGGCCGTGACCCTTCACTGCTCATGCCGCCACCTTCGTCTCACCCGGTGTGAACACCCGGGCTTCGCGGATTTCAACGTCGCCGCTTATCGTCCCGGATCGGCCGTCCTCGAAGGTGAACGGGGTCTCAAGCCTGATTCGGTCGACATCGCCATAAAGCGCGGCCACCGCGTCCTCATAGCGTTCGATGATGAAACGACGGCGCACCTTCTGGGTTCGGGTCAACTCGCCGTCGTCAGCGTCGAGCATCTTGTGCAACACCATGAAGCGCCGGATCTGCGAGCTGGCAAATTGCGGATCCGCGGCCAGGGCGGCGTTGGCCTCCGCGACATCGTTCGCAACGATCTCAAGCACGTCTGGATGGGCCGCGAGTTCCTGATAGCTCGAATAGGGGATGTTGCGGCGTTCGGCCCAGTTTCCGACCGCTTCCATATCGATATTGATAATGGCGGCCACATAGGACCGCTCGTGACCGAAGGTGACGGCTTCGCGGATGTTGGGAGCGAATTTGAGCTTGTTCTCAAGATATCGCGGCGCAAACAACGTACCGTCTTCCAGCCTCCCGACATCCTTCGCCCGGTCGATGATCCGCAAATGGCCATCCGGGTCGATGACGCCTGCATCGCCGGTATGGACCCAGCCATCGGCCGTCTTGGTTTCGGCGGTCGCCTCGGCATTCTTAAAATACTCGAGAAACACACCCGGACTGCGATACAGAACCTCGCCGTCCTCCGACACTTTCAGTTCGACGCCCGGCGCTGGCGGACCGACCGAGTCGGAACGTACACCATCGTTCGGCTGGATCGTCACGAAAACGCTCGCTTCGGTCTGGCCGTAAATCTGTTTGAGGTTGATCCCGAGAGCCCTGAAGAACCGGAAGATCTCCGGACCGATGGCCTCACCGGCAGTATGACCCACACGAAGACGGGAGAAGCCAAGGACGTTTTTCAGCGGCCCGTAGACACAGAGTTCACCGAGACGATAGCGCAGACGTTCGGCAAACGGCACCGGCGTTCCCTCAAGAATGTCAGCACCGATCCGTTCAGCGACATCCATGAAATACCGGAACATGCGCCGCTTCCACGGGCTGGCGTCCTCCATCCGTATGGTCACCTGGGTGAGGAGATTCTCGAAGACTCGCGGCGGCGCGAAAAAATAGGTCGGCCCGAGTTCCCGGAGATCATACATCACGGTTTCCGGGGATTCCGGGCAGGCAAAGCTGAAGCCAACCAGATGGCCCTGGCAATAGGACAAGACATTGTCGCCGACCCAGGCCATGGGGAGATATGCGAGGACTACCTCGTCCTCCCGCAAATTCTCGAATCTGGCGCCGATATCGGCGCATCTGATCAGATTGTCGTAGCTCAGCACGACACCTTTCGGCCGGCCGGTCGTGCCCGATGTGTAAAGCATGATCGCGATGTCGCTGCCCTTTCCGCGATCGATCATCTGCTCCCAGCTGGTCCCGCCGGACATCGTCTGGACGGCATCGTAGGAATACAGGAAGGCCTCCGGGTAATCGCGCAGGCCGCGCGGATCGTCATAGACGATGGTCTTTATCTGCGGCAACGACTCGATCTGCGACAGCACCTTGTCGACCTGTTCCTGATCCTCGGCAACAACGAAACTGACTTCGGCATGCTCGAGCACATAGCGCATCTCTTCGGCGACCGAGTCCTGATAGAGCGGAACCGGCACCGCACCGACACTCTGTGCAGCGCTCATGGCGAAATACAGGCGTGGCCGGTTGTCACCGATGATCGCGACCTTGTCGCCGAGACCGAGGCCGAGAGCAGCGAAACCGCTGGCCAACCGCCGGACCTCGTCGCGAAACTCCGTCCAGGTCCATGTCTGCCAGATCCCAAGATCCTTTTCCCGGATCGCCGACACGCTGGGCCGGTGTTCGGCGTTGTATCTGAGCAATTTGGGAAAGGTGTCGTGTTCTGCGAGATCCGGAGCCGAACAGGTCATGGATGCAGTCTCTATCTAGTCAGGAATGGGCAAGGTGATGCGAAAAGTCGCTCACATTACTCTAAAGGCACTTTGAAAACCAAGCGAGAATCTCGTGCGGCAATTTCACGCGCTCAGTGCGCCAAGACACGAAAGAATGCAACCCTGTAATTTCGGGACGATGTCGGTTCCGGCGCTTGACCGGTTCATGGGATGAGCAGCAGAGTCAGCCGTGGCTGCCGTGAAATTGGTCAGGAAGGGATATTCGTGACCAATCCGTTGATGATTGCCGACCATTACAGCAGCGGTACGCTGCTGACCCGGCTCGATGTCGCCCTGCGCGCCGACGGCGTTGATCCGGCCCGGCCGACGGTCGAGACCCTGGCACCCTACGATCAGTTTCACGGCCGCGGCATCGAGGCCACGGCGGAAATGGCGAACCGGCTGCCGATTGCCGGAACTGACCATATTCTCGATATCGGTAGCGGTATTGGCGGCCCGGCGCGTTATCTGACGCAGCGTTTTGGTTGCCGCGTTTTCGGCATCGATCTGACAGCCGAGTTCTGTGCAGCCGCACGGGATCTGACGGCCCGCCTCGGGCTTGCCGGCCGTGTATCGTTCGAACAGGGCAATGCGCTGGCCATGCCCTTTGCCGACACGGCGTTCGACGGCGCCTATTCAATGAATGTCTCGATGAATATCGCCGACAAACTGGCATTCTATCGCGAAATCCACCGGGTGCTCAGATCAGGCGCTTGGCTGCAGCTTTCGGAGGTGGCGCAGGGGCCTGTCGGCGAGCCAGATTTTCCGCTGCCGTGGGCGCGGACTGCGGCAACGAGCTTCCTCGCGACGGAGGCGGAAACCCACAGCAATCTCGAAGAGGCGGGTTTTGCGATCGAGACCTTCGAAGACCGAACCGAAGAGTCGCTCGCCTATGCCGCCCGTGTCCGCGCCCTGATTGAAGATGGCGGCCGGTCCCCGCATCGCGCTGTTCCGCTGGTTCTCGGCCCATTGGGCCAAGCCGCGACGGCGAATACGTCGCGGGCCCTGCGAGAACGGCGCATCTTGCCGATCGAGATCTTCTGCCGTAAGATCGAAGCCTGAACCGAACACCTCCAGGTCCGGCGCTCCGTGGTCTCAAGGCTGAAGTGTCAGCCTTGAGACGGGCTGATCGCCAGGAAAGAAAAACTCGACGAGATTATTGCCCGGACCACCCCGGTCGATCACCAGAAAATCGGTCTGCCGGTCCATCGCGATGACCGGATGATGCCAGGTGTCGCGAGCATAGCTGACGCCCTGACCGCTCTCGGCAATGAAGGCGCGCAGGTCTGCCGGCGCCACGGTGTCGCCTGGCGGCGCGACCACGACCAGGAATCGCTCGCCGCGAATCGGCATGAAGGCCTGCGAGCCGATCGGATGCTTCTCCATCATCAAGATCGTCAACGGCAGCGCCAGGGGCTCGGTTCGGAAGATATTGATCAGCCCATGACCACCGTGCGTTGCTGCATCCACTCGGGCAAGGGCATCGTACCGGATCGTCGTCCCGTTATTGATAGTGAGGCGCCGCTCCCCTTGCACGTCAATGACATCGCCAAAGGGCGCGAAAGCCTCGCAGGTCAACGGTTCCGGAACCAGTTCGGTCACCACACGAATACTCCCATACATCCGTTTGCGTCGTTGCCGGAGCCCGGTTTCAGCGATCGCGAGACCCCCGCCTCTGTCCGGGCCGGACAAACGCGATAAATCCCGGCGCGGCTTTTCCAGGCAGGCCGGCGCGAGCCGCTCGCAAAATACGACCCGACAGCTTTCACCTGCGCCGCCTAGCGTGCCGGAAACGGGTCGGCCCAAGATGGCAGCCGCATCAGGCCGTCATGCCAGCGCCGGATTTCAGAGAACCCCTCGAGCGGTATCCGCGCCGCCTCGGCATCCGGCAGCATCGCCG
Source organism: Thalassobaculaceae bacterium (assembly GCA_963422445.2). Taxonomy (GTDB): domain Bacteria; phylum Pseudomonadota; class Alphaproteobacteria; order Thalassobaculales; family Thalassobaculaceae. The sequence continues at coordinate 2,554,858 of OY729512.2, read as the reverse complement.
CAACCGCGAAATCGGCCACGGTCAGGCCGTCACCGACGAGAAATTCGCGGCCCTCGAGATGGGTGTCGAGAATACGCGCGAGCCGTTTGAAGGGTTTCACCGCCGCCTCGACGGCCGCGGTATTCGGCGGGCCCAGGCCGTACCGCGTCTTGATCGCGACCTCGGAATAGAAAACACCGGCATAACGGCTGAACTGCGCGGTGTCCCAGAACAGCCAGTTCATCACTTCGATACCGCGAAGATCGCCAGGAAACAGATCAGACCCTGCTTTACGCGCCAGATGGCACATGATCGCGTTGCTTTCCCATAACGTCAGGCCGTCGTCGACCAGTGCCGGCACCTTGCCGTTGGGATTGATCGAAAGGAAGTCCGGCTGGCGGTTTTCAAGCCGGTCGAGATCGATCCGGACATAGGTCACGTCGAGGTCGAGATGTCTGGCGACCGCGCAGGCTTTCCGGGGATTCGACGTCTCGTAGTAATAAAGATCCATCGCACCGTGCTTCACCGTTTGACGGGGTTCATCCGACGCCAAGGGCTTCGGCGACAAAATCGAGACGATCCTGACCCCAGAACAATTCCTCGTCGATCAGATAGGTCGGCGCGCCGAACACGCCACGATCGATTGCCATCCGGGTATCGTCCTCGAAACGTTTGGCGATGGCCGAGGTCTCGGCCGCGGCCATGGTGCGGTCGGCGTCAAGTCCGTTCGCGTCGCAGATTCCGGCAACGACGTCGGGATCGTCAATGTTGCGGTCGTCTTCCCAAAGCGCTGCCAGAATGGCGTTAGACAACGTCAGGACATCCATTCCAGCCTCGCGCGCGGCAATGATCGCATAGGATGAAACGGGTGCGGTCGATGGAAAATTTGCCGGTTGGATCTGCATCGACGATCCGCGCCGGCGTTTCCAGCGGGCCAATTCCATCAGCCGGTAGGCTTGGCGTTGTGGGGCCCGTTTGGGTAGCGGCAGTCCGCCCGACACCGGAAAGATCTCACCGAAATTTACTGGATAGACGTTCACCGTCGCTCCGACCCGGTTGGTCATGTCGGTGAACAGCTTGCTGCCGAGATATGTCCAGGGACTGGATGTCGAAAGGAAATAGTCGACCGTGATTGACATGATGGCTCCTGTGTTCGATTCGAGACCGGCATCTTACCGTGACCGGGATCTGGCGCAACTGGGCGCCACGGAGGTCTCATCCCGAAATTGGCGTGCTTTTAGGGAAGGTCTGATTTATTCCTCAGGAATGTCTGAAAACCCTTATCGGGCTCTGGAATCGACGATAACTCATTAATTTCTCGAAGTCCGAAATGCTTCAAACAGGGGGCGATGGGGTTTTCAGAGGTTCCTTACCCTGCATGCCAGTTATGTTGTCGGGCACGCGAATCGGCTGAACATGGAAAACATCGCAAGTCTGTCATCAAGTGGTCCTTCAGCGAGACCGCGTGGTCCGCTATCAGATTATCAATCTTTCAAAGTACTCACTGACCCGTTCGAGCGGATCTGGCATGCTCAGGGTCTTGTGAAGACGTGCCTGACGCGCCTCGAACCGGAGCCCTTTCGTTCACCATGAAAGCACAAATCACCATTCACGTAGCCGGGGCGCCCTGCCGGTACCGAACCGGTCACGGTTTCAGCGGTCTATCCGCGCAAGGTCACGCCGACGGCGACGAAGCCGTCAAATGGACCCTGCTGACCACGCTCGCGGTCAATCGCTTGGAGAGGGTCATCGAAGTCATCTGAGTCCATCTCCGACGTTAGCGCGTGGACTATTTTCCAGATCCTGAAATCCTGCTATGAAACCGAGGTTATGGTTGGAGGGCTCCATCGCGCCATCAATACTGCCATCGTTGTCTCCCCATGCTGTTCGTATTGCCCGGCCGGCAAGTGCCGGAATGCGAACTCGATCAGGTCTTTTTCGACATCGAACTCGATGCCTGTGCGATTACACCGTGCGTATCGGACGGAGGCCATCGACCAGCATCAACAGAGCTGTGCGCCCCGTTACCATCTTCGGCGGATACCAGAACCGCAAATCCGATCTCGACCGGTCCATACGGCTTATGTCGCAAAGCCATGAGCAAAGGATGAGCCAGTAGGCACCACTATGTCCCTATAGATGGTGTTCAATATGCAGCTTGCGAGTACTGCCATATATGTTAAATACAATGTAGGTTGATATCCTACCATCCTATTTTGATCAGTGTTGGGCTTGATGTGAGTCGTGTCACTGCCGACGCTATGCCTCAAACAAAGGAATATCAAGGCACGATGTCCTTCAGGAAAAATGGTGCCGCACACGCAATCGCTGAGGTGATATTCGCGTTACATGTACGCGACCCGTTCAGCTTCACGGATACCGTTCAAGTTTCAAAAGCGCATGAACGCTGGAAAGACTTTCCTCCGAAAGCAGTCAGCCCACAAGGGTTATCGATAAAGATCCAGGCAGGAGCGACGTATAATGCACCACCGGCACAGCTAATATTCTTTGATCGTTACAAGAAAGACGGAATCCTAACACGGTGGCTAAGCATCAATCGGAACCAAATTCAGATAAACCGTTTGGATTATACGTCATGATTTGAGGTTTGTCTGGACACCGGAAACGTGTTTAAAATATTCGCATCATTGCCCGAGTTTACAAGGTAACAATGCTGTTTCACAAATCGAACTAGGATATATTGATGATTTCGTATGGGATAATGATGAGGAACAATACGACATAAGAATTGTTAACGATCGACGGGATGAAATTGCCAAAGTCTATAATTAATCGTAGCTCCGTATGGTATATCCATCAAGGCAACATGGTGAACGAGGATCCATTAGCCGATGTCGAGATTCTGCTGAATCGTACCAATATCGATTCTGTACACGTTGACAGACGTTTGCACGTTTAAATCCTTAAGAGCCTTACCTAAAACTAGTTGGGTAGTCTCGCATGGTGTATCTTCGTGGGTGAACACTCACACCATGGGGGCACATCATGCCCTAGTGTCCTGTACGCAAAGTTCGTATTGTTAAGGGGGTGGTGTCGATTCGGGGGGCATGGTGATGCGACTTTCGGTGGAGATCAAGCTGAGCGCGGACGAGCGCAACGAGCTTGAGCGGCTGGCGCGCGGGCGCAAAGTCTGGCGAGGCCTGTCCGATCGGGCGCACATCGTGCTGCTGGCGGCCGAAGGGCTTACCAATGTGCAGATTGGGAGCGTGCTGGGCGTGACCAGCCAGACCGCCAGGAAGTGGCGCAATCGCTTCGCAGAGCATCGTCTTGACGGGCTTGACGACGAGCCGCGCTCCGGCCGTCCCCGGCGCATCGATGACGACGCCGTGGCCGAGGTGGTGCGCAAGACGCTTGAGGAGAAGCCTCGTGACGCGACCCAATGGAGCACGCGCTCGATGGCGCAGGCGACGGGGTATGCGCCGTCGACGGTCAATCGCATCTGGCGAGCCTTTTCCCTTCAGCCGCACAGGAGCGAGACCTTCAAGCTCTCGGCAGACCCCTACTTCGTGGACAAGACGCGCGACATCGTGGGGCTCTACGTGGACCCGCCGCAGCATGCCATGGTCCTCTGCGTGGACGAGAAATCGCAGGTTCAGGCCCTCGATCGCACCCAGCCGCTGCTGCCGCTGCGCCCGGGGCAGGTCGAGCGGCGCACTCACGATTACAAGCGCAACGGCACGACCTCGCTCTTCGCAGCCCTTGACGTCGCCACAGGCAAGGTCATCGGACAGTGCTATCGGCGCCACCGCAGCGTGGAGTTCCGCAAGTTCCTGGATCACGTCGAGGCCAACGTGCCGCCCGACCTCGAGATCCACATCGTCATGGACAACTACTCGACCCACAAGACGAAGACGATCCGCGACGGGTTCGCCCGGCGACCGCGCTGGCATGTTCACGTCACCCCGACCTCTGCCTCGTGGCTCAACCAAGTCGAGCGCTTCTTCGCCGATCTGACAGAGAAGCAGATCCGGCGCGGGGTTCACCGATCGACCGTCGAGCTGGAGCAGGCGATCACCGGGTACATCGACACCGTCAACGAGGACCCCAAGCCCTTCCGCTGGCACAAGACAGCCGATGAAATCCTGGCGTCCATCAAGCGCTTCTGCCTCAGGACCCTCGAAACCGCTGCAGCCGCAACATCATAACGGTACGAACTTTGGAATCAGGACACTAGATAGTGTCGTCACGAAATGCCAGCCCAGAGTGCCAGACACCGAATCTGCACGGCGGCGAGGAACGATGCGGCATTCTTGGCGTATCGCGTGGCAATCCCACGCCAGCGCTTGAGCCACAGAAACGCGTTCTCCACCAAATGCCGGTGCCGGTAGAGATGGACATCATACGCTCTGGGGTGCTTGCGGTTGCGCTTCGGCGGAACCACTGGAATGACTTCATGCTCCTCACAATAAGACAGGATGGCATTCGTGTCATAGGCCTTGTCCGCCAACAAATACTCGGCATCTATCCCTTCAATCAGCTCGACCGCTTGACTGCAATCTGCTGCCGTCCCCTCGGTCACCAACACCCGCACCGGCATCCCATGCGCGTCCACAGCCAGATGCAGCTTCGTGTTCAGCCCCCTTTTGTGCGATCCATCGCCTGATTGCCACCGCTCGCACCGCTCGCATGGGGATGGACCTTGAGATGACTGGCGTCAATCATCAGCCACTCATCGTCCGGCTCATCCACCAGAGGCTCCAGCAACGCCCCCCAGAGCCCCTTGTCCCGCCAGCGACAGAACCGACGATGGGTAGTTTTCCAGTCTCCTATAGTCTGGCGGCACATCACGCCAGGGAGCGCCGGTACGCAGAATCCAGAAGATCGCATTAATGAACCGTCGATTATCCTGCGCCACCCCACCCCAACGTCCCGCTCGGCCAGGCAGATGAGGCTCCAACAACAGCCAGACCCTGTCCGAAATGTCGTGACGCCGATGAGCCAATCCCATGAGTCGCCTCCAAGAACCATCGAGTGAATTCGACAGATAGTACAGATAAACATCACTCATGACGACACTATCTAGCACGAGACGACCCGGAAGCAGTGTAGCCGCAAGACGGAGCGTTACGAAAGCGATCTGACCGATGCCGAGTGGACCTTGCCGGACCCGCTTCTTCCACCGTCATACCGGCTTGGTCGTCCCCGTCAGGTGGACCTGCGCGACGTGGTAAACGCGATCGCCTACATGCTCTGGACAGGGTGCAGTTGGCGGGCATGACCGAAGGATTGTCCGGCGTTTACGACGGTTCAGACCTATTTCCACGCGTGGCCCGATCGGGGGTCCCGGAGCAGGTTTGCGCCCGTTTTACGACGCTCGAGCGGCGCCGGTCGGGGCGTAGTGCGGACCCGAGCGCGGCCATCATCGACAGTCGGAGCGTGACGATGGTCGAAGCGGGCAGCGAGGAATGCGGCGACGATGCCGGCAAGACGATCAAGGGCGGCAAGCGTGTTGCCGACGGCGCCTATGGCGGCGACAAGCTGGCAAGCGCGCTCAAGGAAGCGAATTGCCCGATCACTGTAGAGGTCATCGGCAAACCCGGGGACGCCAAGGGGTTCGTCGTCATGTCCCGGCGCTGGGTGGTCGAACGCACCTTCGGATGGCTGCGCCGCTGCCGGCACCTTTCCAGAGGCTTCGAGCGATCCATCGCCAGCGCCCTCGCCTGGCTCCTGCTGGCTTTGAGCCGTGTTCTCATGCGCCGCCTCGAACGCATGCAAGTCACTGTCACTGATTGATATCATTATGATTCAGACACTCAGACTGTGAGCCGTCTAATTGAACGGTCAGCATGCACCGGTTGCAGAGCTTACTCGGCAAGCTCCACCGCCAGTGATCACATCACCGCCCGCAAGTGCCTATAGAGGCCACCACCTTCGAGGCAGCCCTTGAAGGTGGTGGCCTGCACAGAACCCAAATCAGACAATAGGTCCGAATCAGTTCGTCACCTGAACGCGGAGGAATGGAGATTCCAACCGATCTACGCTCGGTCCAGACCGGGCTGCGGTCAAGTCATGCAATCAGGGTCACGACATGATCCGCGATCGCCAGCGAGCTCGTCATTCCAGGTGATTCAATCGCATAGAGATTGACCAGACCTTCGATTCCATGGTCGGCCGGCCCCTGAATCACATAGTCGGTGGCAGGCTCGCCCGGTGCCTGTATTTTCGGCCGGATGCCGGAATAAGCCGGCTGCAGGGCCCCGTCCGGCAAGTCCGGCCAATACGTCCTGACAGCCGCATAGAAATTGTCAGCGCGTGCCGGGTCAACATCGTAGTCGATTTCGTCAATCCACTCGACATCCGGCCCGAACCGTGCCTGACCGGCTAGATCCAGAGTCAGATGTACTCCGAGTCCCGCCTGCTCCGGCGCTGGATAGATCAAGCTCTTGAACGGCACCCGGCATCCCGACAAGGCATAGTAATTGCCCTTGCAATAGTGCCAGGGCGGAATCAGATGAGTCGGGAACCCGGCAAATCTGCTCGCCAGTTGCTGGGCATGGAGGCCGGAAGCATTGATGACTACTCGCGCCTTCAGGGTCATGGGGTCCTCGCCGTCAATGTCGAGTCTGATTCCATCGTCTTCGATCCGGCCGCTTTCGACATGGGTATGGAACGCGATCATCGTCCCGCGGTCTTCAGCATCGCCCTGTAACGCCAGCATGAAGGAATGACTGTCGGCAATTCCTGTCGACGGCGACCACAGCGCAGTCACGCAATTCAACTCGGGCTCGCGTCGGGCAATCTCGTCGCGCGACAGGAATTCGAGATCCTCGACGCCGTTCCTGGTCGCACGATCCTTGATCTGTTGAAGGGCCGCAAGCTGGTTATCGACCGTCGCAACAATCAGTTTGCCGAGTCGCTTGTGCGGAATACCGCGCTCCTCCATGTAGCGGTACATTTGCAGCTTTCCATTGACACAGAACCGGGCCTTCAAGCTGCCGGGTTCGTAGTAGATCCCGGCATGCACGACCTCGGAGTGCCTTGAACTGGTCTCCGTGCCGATCGCCTCCGCCCGCTCAAGGACAATCACCTCGCGGCCATGCAGGGCCAGTGACCGGGCACAAGCCAGACCGACGACGCCAGCACCGGTCACCACGCAATCCACGGTTTCGACCACCATCGCCTCCTTCTGCAACAAGCAAGCATCGCTTAACGGCCGGTGTTATGAGCGTCAAGCGCAGGAGAGCCAGCGGGATGGCTGACTGAAGTCCGGCCGTGCTGCTGTCATAGTGCCAAAAGGCAAGGAGACTAGTCGTATTGACGAATTCATGAAATGCTGATGATCATTCTCCATCAATGACACTTTCCGGGGACTTATCATGGCGTTACGCCTGCTCATCACGGATGCTGTCTGCTCGACACTCGAGCCGCTACTGCGTGAGAGCAAACACGCCGCTGGCGCCCCGCCACGGCTCAGCGACCGACTGATCATCGAAGCCGTCCTCTACCAGGCGCGGACCGGAACCCCATGGCGCGACCTGCCCGACGAATTCGGCCATTGGAATGCCGTCTATCAGCGGTTTCGCCGTTGGGAGAAGCGCCACCTCCGGGCACGGCTCTGGCAACAGAGACAACAGGGAGACGATGAACCACTCAAGGAAGTGTTCATCGCTTCGACTATCGTGCGCGCTCATCAACACGCCGCGGGCGCGGTAAAAAACGGCGGCCAGGAGGCCCAGGCTCCCGGCCGCTCCCGGGGTGGGTTCTCCACCAGGCTGCACGTGGCCTGTGCCAACGAAAGAACCGGTGTGTCCGTCGTGTTGACGGGTGGCGAGCGCCATGATGGCGTGGGATGCGAGCTGCTGTGGAAGGCCTTGTCCAGCTCTCCCGCACTGGAGGCTGCGGTCATGGACAAGGCGTATGACAGCAAGGGCATTCGCCAGACGCTGGTCGACCAGGGCGTCGAAGCCGTGATTCCCGCCCGGTCGAACCGGATTGAGACGATTCATCACGATCAAGAAAAGTACAAGCGGCGCCAGCAGGTCGAGCTATTCTTCAACAAGCTCAAACAAGTCCGTCGCATCGCCACACGCTATGACAAGCTCGCTCGGACGGTCCTCGCGTTTGTTCACGTTGTCTCAGCATGGAGTACGCTTCGATCATTCGTCAACACGGCCTAGACCATGGCAATTGATCCCGTTCCAGCCATCACTGAATCCAACGCCGTAGGCGAGACTGCCGAGATTTACGCCGATATCCGGTCCTCTCTCGGAATTGGCGTCGTCAATCTGATCTGGCGTCATCTCGCAGTCTTTGACGGCGCTCTACCCTGGGTATGGCAAGCGGTGAAACCGGTTTATGTCTCCGGTGCGGCCGCCTGTGAAGCAGCGGCCCTTTATGAAGGGCTGAACCTGCCAAAAACCGGAACGATGACGCCGGCTCTGTTCCGCTTGGCCGGCGTCGCGGACGACGACAAGGCAACGATTCTGGCCATCCTCGACAGCTACAACCGGGGCAACACCATCAACCTGGTGGCGCTGTCAGCTCTCCACGCAAGCCCGAGCAGAATGACCGGAACACAGCCATCTGCACCCCTTCCCACTGTCAACACCCCGATCCCCGCCCTTCCCAGCCTCGACCAACTTGAGCCTGATACCCGAGATCTGGTTCTCACATTGAGCGAACTCGGGGCCGGTCCGAATCACCGCATCATTCCCAGCATGTATCGCCACCTTGCTTACTGGCCTGGTTTCCTCACTCTGATATGGAGTCTGATCTCGCCGATGCATGCCGACGGCCGGCTTAATACATTGATCCGCGACGTCGAACAGGCTGGCCAGGATCATGCCGCCCGTATCGCCAACCAGATCGATCGCGGTCCGGAACCGACGACCGCGACAGCCGCTCTTGCCGCCATCGACGAATTCCGTCGCACCGCCATCAGTCGGATGGTGCCGATCGCGATGATCGTAAGACACGCCCTAGATTGAAATGGCCAACGAGGGAATTTCATTGCTCACGAACCTCTTGCAAAATTCCTGTCCCCAGGGTCCGGTGAGCCCGGATCGGTCGGTTGCTTCCGGTCACCTCTGCACCTGGAGGTCGGAATCCATGGATTCGCGGTGTCTCATCAGAGACGATGAGACCGAACAGGGACCTTTGTGGACATCGGGACACGCCTCTCCGGGCCCCTCTCTTCGAGAGGGCCGTGAAGGGTCGGCATGCGTTGTCGGAGCCGCGCTATGGGACGGCGAGACGTATCAACGGGTCGGCCGTCAGGGCCAGGATGCCGAACATAAGTTTGGCGGGCGTTGGTCCTCTCGACACCGGACCGGATCCGGAACCGCACGGTCTCGGGATCGACATGGCCTATTGCACGCCGGGCCCGGGCCTCCCGGTCTCGCTCCTCCTTGAGGTCCTTGTCCCGGCGCGGATTGACATCGATGATCGGCACATGGCCAAGCCGTTCGCTCATCTGGTAGATCTCTCTGGCATCATAGGCCGCGTCCATGAGATCGTAGAGATTGGTCACACGCCCGGCGGTCATCATCGCCAGCGGGATCGCGACCTGGCTGTCATGGACGGATGCCGAGGTGAGGACGGTCCTCAGCGGCACCCCGCAGTCTGCTGTGTCGATAGGCAGCTTGTAACCGCGCCAAGCCTCCATGACCCCCTTGGCAGTCTTCTTTGCCCCGTGATCGCAGACCTTCGGCAGCGCGTCGAGCATCTCATCGAGATCCATCCCGTTCGCTTGCTGTTCGAGACGCCCAGGCTCCTTCGTCCTCTCCTCGCCCTTGCGGGGCCGGCCGCGCTTGCGGTTCGGCGTCCTGGCCTTCGGCTTCGGGGCCGGCGTCTCCCGGGCCTCGATGGCCGTCGGGTCCCTCGACACGTGGCCGATGAGCGCATCGCCCAGTGTCTCTGCAACCAGAGCCGCGTGTATCCTCTCCGGAAGACGGGACTGCGAAAATTCGGCAAACGCCCGCGAAAACGTCGCTTCACTCGGGATCTTCGCGACACGCGACCAGCCGCACAGTCGGCGCAACGTCGGGTCCACCTTGAGCCTGTCGATCAGGTGGCGGGTCGTCGGCAGATCCCATACCGCCTTGGCGATGAAGCCACGGGCCAGCGCCTGGCGATCCTCCCGGGGTCGACCCGGACCGGTCCACACCCCATCGACGAAGCCCTCCACCTTGACGAGATCGAGAGCTGTCACGAAACGCTTGTGCGTCTCCAGGAGAGGACCGACCGCCTCGGCCAACGCAGGGAAAAGGTCCCCTTGAAATCGGCGCCAGAGATCGGATAGGGTCGAGCCAAGGGTCATCGGGGTCACCTCCTCGGTATCTTGTTGTTGTGGAAACACAACATACCACGAGGTGGCCCCGAAACCCAGGCCCTCGACAACAAAATCAGCCTCGACAAGGCAAAAAACCGGTCGGGCCGGCAATTTTGCAAGAAGCTCAACAAATTAAAAAAACGCTTATCCACTTGGCTCCGGGTTGGCGACTAGGAGGTTGATACGATCATCGGATCCCGGCACCGGGGTGCGGTGGTGCCGGGGTCGATCGGGTATTGAAAGACACCTGTCTCGCGTTGGTGGCCGGCAAGACGGCGGTCGCGGTTGGGGATGCGACCCGGCGTTGTCTGACGCCGTTTGCGCCGCTGGTGCACACGCTGACGGCAGATAACGGCAAGGCGTTTGCCAGCCATCAGGCTTTCTCCGAAGACCTGTCAGCAGGATTTTTCTTCGCCACGCCCTACCATTCCCGGGACCGCGGCCTGAACGAGCATACGAATAGCCTGGTTCGGCAGTACTTTGACAAAACGACCGATTTTCGCGCCGTTGCGGCGTCGGCGGTGCATGATGTCGAGTATCAGCTGAAGACCCGGCCGCGCCGGGTTCCGGGCGACCGGACGCCGGCGGCCGCGTTCGGTGACGCGCTTCGGGGTATCGGAGTATTGCTGACACGGTGAGTGCTGCCGGGCCTGCCTGCTCCTGTGTCATGACCGGATGAGACCCTGTCTCGGCCGCAGGACCGCCATCGGAGCGTGCGATGCCGACGCGTGCCGGATCCGCACGCTCCGAGGGCCGCTACCCCAGGGACAGGTCTGGCACCGCCGCCGGACACGCGGCGCAAGGCACCGTTTCTGGGTTTGCTCTCCGTCACCAGAGACGGCCATGACGCCTCTCCTGAAAGCGTTTTTCACGTCCCTCTGACCGAGACCGTTCTCCCGAAACCACAACACCACCGGTGTGTCCGCCGCCCGCACAATGCGGCGGCTGTCTCCGGGATAGCCCGACCGAGAACGCGCCGTGCCGCGCCGACCGGCCGGTCCGGGGCCAACGCGCCGTGAATGCCCGATTCGCGCGGTCGATCACATTATCGGCAGGCACGAGAAAAACAGGACGAACTTGGCGTAGGATCGCCGTGGGGCTGTTCGGTATAGCCGGGTTTGCAACTGTGTTATTCTGGCTCACAAAGAGATGTAACCACGATGCGACTCTCCAATTCGACCCCCGACTTTCCCGAAATGATCGCGACAGCGTCCGCTTCTTCGTCGGACGCCATGCACAAATCGATCATATCGAGCACCGCTGGTGGAGAGTGCAGACTCAGGTCCGCGCCGGAGTGGCGGTTCCAGCGCCCAGCGCGTCCTTTCTGATCCAGGGCGCGCCCGGTTCCGGCAAGACATCCCTGCTCACCAGCTGCAGACGGCCTGGAATGCTGACGACACCGCACCACGGGCCCTGACGGGCCTGCCGGAAGAACTCGGCAGCAGCGCCATGATCGCGACAATGATTGCGGACGCGGTCAATCCCGGCGCGGCCGAGGTGTTGCGCCGCACCTACAGTGTGACTACCGGCGGCAGCGTCGGGGTATCCAGCACCGGTGTTTCCGCCGGCACGACCACGCCCACGGCCGCGCCGGACGCCTCCTTCAGGGCCTTGGCTCGGGTGATCGACCCGAATTTGTGGCGCCGGCCGGTTGTGCTCATGATCGACGAGACCCGGGCGGTCGAGGCCGATACCGGCTGCACCCTCCGCACTCTGCATGAGGGCAAACACGGGTTGCCGATCATCCCGCTGTTCGCCGGTTTCGCGAATTCCCGTGATGTTCTGGTTCGACTCGGCATTTCCCGGTTCGGCAGGAGTGATATCCATACCATCGACGGGCTTGAATCCGGTGAACCGGGTCAGGCCGTACGAATGATGCTGGAACAGTTCCGGATCAATATCGCGGGCGCGGATGTTTCACGCTGCACGGCTCGAAAAAATTTCCGACAGCTAGCCGCAGCACCTTTACAATGGCATACGGGCCTTGCAGAAGCTCTGGTGAGGACGAACGGACGTCTCGCCCGCGTCAACCAGGCCGCCATGCTGACGCGGGCGCAAGAACGACACCTGAAGGCCTACCACGTTCGACGGAACCCGGAAATACGTCAATCCCGCGCATTGCTTGGGACGGTTATGGCATCCTTGCCGGAAGATGGCGTCGAAATGGATATGCTGCTCGATGTCATTGAACAGACTCCGACGAACGCTGACGACAGGATAGGGTGGCGTCTTCCGGGAGCCATGACCCCAGAACTCTATCTGGATCACCTGACCAACCAAGGCGCCCTGCAGATCAACGCAGATGATTTTTTTCTTCTGCCCCATCCCGAGTTTTCGCCAGTTCCTCATCGAACGAGGCGAACGCGAGGCGTTGTCTCTCCGGCATCCGCCGGGCCGGATTGTCATGTTCTGATCCGGCAGTAGAGTGGACCCTTGGGGTCGGACAGGCGGCTTGAAATGATTTGACCGGTGGGCCGGGCATTCGAAGGATCGCCGCCCATGGCCAAGCACCGCACCCACCGCACCCATAGCATCGCCTTCAAGCGGCCGGGTCGTTCAGGAGTATCTCGCTGGCGAGACCCTCCACGGTCTGGCATGCCGGTCCACGAACTCCGCCAGATAGGGATTGTCTGAACAAGTCGGTTTTTCGGGTATACGGGTGTCGTGGCCCGTGGATGAAACGCCAGAGCCCATCGGGGACGTGTTGTCGTGCCAGGAAATGGGGATTTTGATGCCCGAGCCGACCGTCCCCGCCGCCTTGCGGCGGTTGCGGACTGACTCCCCCCCACGTCAGGCGGTGGCGCCGCGCCCCGCGATGAGCAGATTGGTGAACCCGAGCAACACGGCGATGCGTTGCGTGTTCTTCGCCAGCCCCCGATAGCGCACCTTCGCGTAGCCGAAGTGGCGCTTCACATACAGGAACGGATGCTCCACCTTGGCCCGAACCGACGCCTTGCGCCTCTCCGCCGCCGCCTCCGGGCCCGCCTTGTCCAGCCCCCGGCGCTTGCCGGGCTTCAGCGCCACCTCCCAGTCCACGTCCGTGTCCCGGTTCTCCGCGCGCTTGTCCACCCCCTGATAGCCCGCGTCACCCCACACCTGCTCCTCGCCCCCGTGCAACAGCGCGTGCGCGGTCGCCACATCCGAGACATTCGCCGGCGTCGTCTCCACGCTGTGCGTCAAGCCCGACTGCGCATCCACCCCGATGTGCGCCTTCATCCCGAAATGCCACTGATTGCCCTTCTTCGTCTGATGCATCTCCGGGTCCCGCTCGCCCTTGCGGTTCTTCGTCGACGACGGCGCGGCAATGAGACTCGCGTCCACGATCGTCCCCGTGCTCAAACGGTGTCCGAGAGAGGCCAGATGCGCGTTGATCTCCTCGAACAGCGTCTCACCCAGGCCATGCGTCTCCAGCAAGTGGCGGAAATGCAGGATCGTCGTCTCGTCAGGCAGCGCACCCGAGAGGCGCAGCCCCACAAACCGCCGTACCGACTCCACCTCGTAAAGCAGGTCCTCCATCCCAAGGTCGCTCAGATTGTAGAACAGCTGCACGCAGTGCACCCGCAGCATCACGCTCAGCGGATAGGGCCGCCGACCGCGCCCGGCCTTCGGGTAGAACAGCTCGATGCGGGCCTCCAGCCGCTCCCAGGGAACCAGCCCGTCCATCGTCTCGAGAAAGACCTCGCGCCGCGTCCGACGCTTCTTCAGGTCGTGCTCCAGCTCCGCAAACGTCGCTTGCTCCAAGGCTCGCACTCCACTCCGTCACCAAGAAACCAATTGTGACAGAGCCGACTTGTTCAGACAATCCCTAGGTCGACAAGTATGAGGCCGGCGCCTTCGACGAGGACGCCGAGGCGGCAAGCCTGGTCCAGGAATACGAGGCCCGGATCGCGGCGCTCGAGCGACTGGTCGGCAAGCAGGCCTTGGAGCTCGAGTTTCCAAGGAGGGGGCTCAGCGGCACGGACGACGGTCGAGAAACGCGCCCATGTCCGTCGCCTGATGCGCGAGCACGCTTTGCATCCGCCGCGCCGGCGCGGTTTCGTCGCCACCACCGACAGCGATCACGACGAGCCCGTCTTCCCCGATCGCTCCAGGGAGCGCGAGGTCGATGGCCCGAACCCGCTCTGGGTCGCCGATCCGACCTGCATCGCTATCCTCGGCGGCTCTGTCTGTCTGGCGGTGATCATGGATGCGTGGTCGCGGCGCATCGTGGGCTACGCCCTCGGCCGACGGAACGATGCCCGGCTCACCCTCGCGGTGCTCACGACGGCGATCGAGAACCGCCACCCGGCTGCGTCCATCACTCCGACAGAGGCTCGCAATACGCCGCCCAAGCATACAGGGCCCTGCTCGACGAACACGGCCTGGTCGGCTCGATGGGCCGGCGCGGCAACCCCTGCGACACCGCCATGATGGAGAGCTTCATGAAGATGCTGAAGGCCGAGGACGTCTACCCCATGGCCTTCGAGAGCGTGGCGGACGTTGCGGAGCACCGGCCGCGCTTCTTCGACAGCTACAACGAGAGACGCCTACACTCGGCCCTCGGATACCTGAACCCCAACCGCTTCGAGGAAAAGCAGTCCCGCAAACCGGTCAAAACCGCCGCATGAAACTGTCCAAACGTTGGAATCAATCCAGTAGGCGCCACACAAGGCGCTCTTGATGTTGCCGAGGATCGTGTTCACCCAACGAAACTCGGGGCGCTCGACCGCGGCTTTCCCGCCGCCGGTCACCATCGGCTCATGCACGCAGCCTGCCGCGGTCACGCCATTGAAGCAGGCCAGCCCATCACAGGGCACTTGCGTGCCCGGACCCAGGTGCTGCTGCGCCCAAGCGGCGATTTTGGTGAGACGGAAACCCTCGACCACGGTGAGCTTCACCCGCTGCGGATATCCCTGCTCATTGGTCTCGACAGCGGCGACGAACGGGGTCTTGCCCGGCCCGCACTTGCCCCCCGAGATAGGTATCGTCGCGTTGGACTGACCCGCCGAGCGGGTGCTCCCGGTCTCGGGTCTCGCTCCATCATCACCTGCATCAGCTTGTGGCGCATGCGCCACGCCGTGTTGTCGGAGATGCCAGGTTGGCGGTGCAGCGTCATCGCCGATGCACCCCTTCTTGCCCTGGGTCATGAAGTAGAGGCCCTGGAACCACACCGTCAGGGGCAGCTTGGTGGCCTCGAAGAGGGTCCCGGCAGTGATGGAGGGCTGGCGATGGCAGCGGTTGCACTGCTGGAGCTTTCGGGTGTTCAACTGACAGCACCGGTCATGGGCGCAGTGTCGACACAGAAAGCCGTTCGGCCATCGCCATTGTAAAGAGGGCGTCGAAGCACTGGTCTTCGCTGCCGTAGAGGGAGAGGAACGCGTTGAGGCTGATTCCTTTCTGGAACTGCATTGGGTTGCGTGCCATGTGAATGTCCTTTTCTATCATCAAATGACATGGCAGTATTCGATATTAAATACTGCTTAGATTCGAGGGTAATCAAGATAAGATAAGCAGTTAACCTTGATAATACTGTACCGTTAAATTAAAATAATGATTGTTATCCTAATGATATTTCAAGTATAAATATTTCAAGATAGTTATCGGAACGATGTTTATTTTTTTAACACAAAAGTTATCAGACACAGATATTTCGCGTGACATTCAAATATATGGGGGAAATTTTTCGAACCGCTTATGCACGTGGCTCCGGTGGCACACGATGTTGCCCCCGATGTCGACTATTCCCGTCACGCCAAACGCTATATGTGCGTTTCACCGGAGCCATGTGCATAAGCGGTTTATTCGATTCAACACTCCCGATGGTAGAAGTATTTCCTTGGTTTTTTTTAAGAACGAGACAGAAGACTGGATAGCCGAATACTATTGTACGATGGCCTGTGTACCCGATTCACTACAACACTACTACGATCTTTAGATAATGTTGTCCGTGCGCCATGAACAATAACATTTACCACAGACGCTCTGCCTTACCAGCGAAACCTCCTATTGTGTTTCAATGCGTTGAAGAACCCGATGAAACCTGCCGAGCACCAGTTGGGAAAATTCCAGCTCGAGGCCACAAGGGCTTTTGCCAGAAGAGAGACGAAACGAGATGTCGATCCGGACATCAATCCGGCAATCCAGGTTAGTGCGATTGATCTCCGATATTGCCGGAGTCTGATCAAGCTCCGTTGCCCTTCAGCCAAAAAGATAGGAACGCAAGCCCTTTCCGATTCCGACAGAGCACGGTTGCCGTAAAGAATTCAAAAATGATATAGTGTCTGATGTTTCTATCTGTGCCAGATATTGAGCGCACATACGGGCTTGGATCCTCGCGAACGGCCCACGACCCGCCCCAACAGACCGGAAAAAACCAATGGTCTCAATCGATGTCAGCCCGGCGCCGGCTCGTGCGGACGTTGCCAACACCGGCAAGCCGGATACGGCTTCGCCCATGGTCGTCGTCTTCGGTAACGAAAAAGGCGGATCCGGCA
Organism: Thalassobaculaceae bacterium; assembly: GCA_963422445.2. Lineage (GTDB taxonomy): Bacteria > Pseudomonadota > Alphaproteobacteria > Thalassobaculales > Thalassobaculaceae. The sequence goes on along the minus strand of OY729512.2, from coordinate 2,538,115 downwards.
AGTCGACCTGTGCCATGCACCTCATTGTCGGGTTGTTGCGTGTCGGTCACACGGTCGGGTCGATTGACCTTGATACCCGGCAACAGACACTGACCCGGTATCTTGCCAACCGTTCGGCGACAATCGCGCGCGAGTCGCTGCCATTACCGAGACCCCGGCACATCGCCTTGACCAGAAACGACCTCACTGATCGCGAGCTGGCGGAGTCTGCCGAACAGGCTGACTTCGAAGCCGCCGTCCGGACCCTCGGAGCGCAATCCAGTTTCCTGGTGATCGACTGCGCCGGCACCGACAGTTTCCTTGGCCGCCTGGCTATCGCCCATGCCGACAAGCTGATCACGCCGATCAACGACAGTTTCGTCGATTTCGATCTGCTTGCCACTGTCGATCCGGAAAGCATCACTGTCACGCGCCCCAGCATTTACGCCGAACTGGTCTGGGAACAGCGCAAGACCAGGGCCATGCGGTTTCGCCGGTCAATCGACTGGATCGTGATGCGTAACCGGCTTTCGAACCTCAACGCCCGCAACAAGACGGAAATGGCGCGGGTGCTTGAGAACTTGTCAGGCCGGGTCGGCTTCCGGATCGCGCCAGGGTTCAGCGAACGGGTGATCTATCGGGAATTGTTCCTGCGCGGACTGACCATACTGGACCTGTTTGAAATCGAGGCCGTGGAGCCCCGTCGTCTCAGCCATATCGCTGCGCGCCAAGAAGTCCGCGATCTGCTGAACGCCCTGCAACTGCCGGAACCGGCGAAGGCGGCACAATCCGACTGAACCGGGCCGGCGAACCCGTCGGTAGGAACTGCAGCACATCTCTGCCCGCGGGGACCGGCCGGAGCTATCCCGTGTCTCTGGATGAGAGCTTCGCCCAGCTGTCCCTGAGCGCTACTGTCCGGTTGTAGACCGGATGCTCTGCCGTGCTGTCCGGATCCCGGCAGAAGTAACCAAGACGCTCGAACTGCACCGCCGTATCGGCAAGGTCGGCAAGGCCCGGCTCCAGTTGGCACCCTGCCAGGGTTTCCAGGGAGTCCGGGTATATGTCATCGACGAAATCGCCATCGGCGCCGGGATCGGACCGGGTGTAGAGCGGATTGTAAAGCCGGACCTCCGCAGTCTCCGCATGAGCCGCGGATACCCAGTGAATGGTGCCCCGAACCCGCCGGCCATCGGGCGCGTCACCGCCGCGGGACGCCGGATCATGGCGGCACCGCAATTCGACGACGGTTCCGGATTCGTCCCGGACAACATCCGTACAAGTCACGAAATAAGCATATCTCAACCGAACCTCGCGACCGATCGCGAGCCGATAAAATTTCCGCGGCGGGGCCTCCATGAAGTCCTCCTGCTCGACCCATAATTCCCGGGTGAACGGTATCTTGCGGGTTCCGGCCTGTGGGTCGCCCGGATGGTTCGCCGCGTCAAGCCAGTCGGTTTCTGTCGCGGAAAATGTCTCGACGACCAGCTTCAGAGGTCTGAGGACCGCCATTCGGCGGAGGGAATCGCGGTTCAACGCCTCGCGTATGCAATGTTCGAGCAACGCGAAGTCGACCGTGCCCTCGTTCTTCGACACTGTCAGCCGTCCAACGAAATCGCGCAGCGCCGCAGCAGGGACACCGCGCCGACGCAAGCCCGCCAGCGTCGCCATGCGGGGGTCGTCCCAACCGCGGACATGCCCCTCTTCGACCAATCGGGTCATCCGCCGCTTGGAAAGCACCGTGTGGGTCACTTGCAGTTTCGCAAATTCATACTGACGCGGCACGGACGGAACCGGCAGGTTCTCGATCAACCAGTCATACAGGGGGCGGTGGTCGGCAAACTCCAGTGTACAGAGCGAATGGGTCACGCCTTCGATGGCATCGGACTGGCCATGCGCGAAGTCGTAAGTCGGATAGATGTACCAGACGTCGTCAGTCCGGGGATGCGCGGCATGCAGGATCCGGTAGAGCACCGGATCCCGAAGATTGATGTTGCCCGAAGCCATATCGATTTTTGCCCGTAACACCATCGCACCATCGGGAAATTCCCCGGCCCGCATGCGGCGGAACAGAGCCAGGTTTTCATCCACCGGCCGGTCGCGCCGCGGGCTTGGCCGGCCAGGCTCGGTCAGGGTGCCACGCCAGATCCGGATCTCGTCGGCTGAAAGATCGTCAACATAGGCTTTTCCAGCGCTGACAAGGTATTCGGCCCAGTCGTAAAGCTGTTCGAAGTAGTCAGAAGCAAAACGCGCTTCGCCCTGCCAGACGAAACCGAACCAGGCGATGTCACGCTGGATCGCATCGATATATTCCTGTTCCTCACGCTTTGGATTGGTGTCGTCGAAGCGCAAGTTGCAAATGCCACCAAAGGAGTCCGCGATCCCGAAATTGAGACAGATCGACAGCGCGTGACCGATATGCAGATAGCCGTTTGGTTCCGGGGGAAACCGGGTCACCACCTGCCCGATCACGCCAGCCGCAAGATCGGCGTGGATCTGTTCGCGAATGTAGTCCGTGGGACCGGAGGGACCAGCGTCTCCCATGCTCATCGATCAGGTTGACTCCCTGTTGACGCCGCATTGTCTGCCAGAAATCCCCGATCAGGGAAAGCCGGGAGTTGGCCCGGACGCCCAAGCCTGACCGGACCGTGGCGGGATATCAACCCGGCGCAGGACGGGTTCCGAGCTGGAAACGGCGGATTTTACGGACGAATCAGCGGTCACTGCACCTTCGGGGGACTTGCTGTTGGAATACGGCCCACCAACCCGTGTCCTGATATCCCGGGTCCACGGGAAGCCGTTAGCATGTCACGTTACCACGTCATTGTCCAGTGGCCCGGACCTACCATCCTGACCATGGATAATGCGGGACTCGCGTTCAAGATCATCAATATCGATACTGTTGGCCTGCGGCCACCGAACGTTGTTTCCACGGCCCCGCGCTGATGCGCTTGACCGGTCCGACGACACCAGCTAAGGCATTTTTCAGGGCTCGGGCCGCCGGGAATCAACCGCCATGACTCGCCAGCCATGCGTGGATTCTGGTATGACCCGGCATTCTTTCCGACAACCATGAAACGGCGCGACCAAATGACCATCTGGCATGACGTGCACACCGGTGTAGTGCATCCTTGGCTGTGCGATCAATTCGGGCATCTTAATGTCCGCAACTATTCCAACTTGTTCAACGAAGGCATGTTCCATATTTGGGCCCGAACTGGGCTCGGAGAACGGGTCATCATGCAGCATGGCGGTCATGGGGTGGCCGGAATCACCCGAACGACCTTCATCGAGGAATTGCCGGTCGGATCCCTCGTTCGCACCGAGGGCGCGCTGGTTCGGTCCACCGACAAGACAATCACCTTCCTGCTGCGCATGCGCCATCAGGAAACCGGCGCCATCCACGCCACCCTCGATTCCCTTGAAGTGTTCTTCGACCCGGAAACTCGGCAGTCTGCGCCGATCCCCGCAGCCCTGCGGCCAATTATCGACGAACAGTTGAACGGGCCGGACAAGGCGCCGGAGCTGCCGGCAGTTCCGCGCGAAAGCCCGACGGTCAACCGCTGGTACGAACTGCATCGAGGAGTCTGCTTCCCGTGGCATTGCGACCAGTGGGGCCACATGAATGTCCGCTGGTACGCTCATTTCTTCGACGACGCGATCTTCCACATCTGGCCGAAGGTCGGCAGCGGCTGGAAGGCGATGGCCGAATTCGGCGTTCATACGGTGACCGCGAGCACGACGACGCATTTTCGCCGGGAAATCACCGCCGCCGATCTGTTCGTCATCGACGGCGGCGTCGCCCGCTGCGGAACCAAGAGCGTCACCTTCCGGCAGCGCATGACCCATGTCGAGACCGGTAAGGTGTTGGCCTATCAGGATGTCGTCGAGGTCTTCTTCGACCCGGAAACCCGCCTGTCGGCGACAATGCCTGACAGCGTCAGGACCGCGCTTACCGCCGAGGCCGAAGGGCAATAACAGCGATCGGTCCCGGAGCGACACGGACGTGATCCGGATTCGTCAGCGTATCGTTGAAACTGTTGGCGACCGGATTTTCTATGGCTGGGTCATTCTGATCGTCGCCGGCGCCGCGATCTTCGCCAGTGGTCCGGGCCAATCGCATACCTTCAGCGTGTTCATCCGGCCGATCTCCCTTGACCTTGGTATCGGCGCCACCGCGATAGCATCCGCCTACGGTCTCGCAACCCTGATCGCCGCTTTCGGATTGCCGTTGATGGGACGACTAGTCGACCGTCATGGCGTCTTCCTGGTCATGCAGATCGTCGTCATTATGCTTGGCTTTGCCTGCATCGCGTTCGGGATGGTGCCGGGACTGATCTGGCTGGCCCTGGCCTTCAGCGCATTGCGATTTCTCGGCCAGGGATCGCTGATGCTCAACTCCGCAAATATCGTGTCCCACTGGTTCGGACGCCGTCGCGGCTTTGCAATGGGCCTCATGCTGCTCGGTTTTGCGGTCTCGATGGCGGTCCATCCACCGGCCGCCCAGTGGCTGATCGAGCAGACCGGGTGGCGCGCCGCGTGGCTCTGGCTCGGGTTGTCGACCTGGATTCTGATGCTGCCCCTGATCTGGTTGCTGCTGCATGATGCGCCGGAACCGCTGGGACTGACTCCCGACGGTACGGTCGCTTCCGAAAAGGTGGATGGCAGCCAGAACCGGCATTCAGCGGATTTTGGCCTGTCCCTCGGTGAAGCCCTTCGCACACCGGCCTTCTATATCGTGGCGACCGGATTGTTCACCATGTCGATGCTGATCACCTCGCTGCATTTCTTCCAGGTGTCCATATTCGAACATCAGGGCCTCAGCCCGGCGGTTGCGGCCTGGATGTTTCCGCTGTCGGCGATAGTCGCAGTCCTCGCGCAACCGATCGTCGGACGCTGCCTCGATCGTTTCCCGACCGAGCGCGTGTTCGGAATGTCGTTACTGATTCTCACGGGTTCGCTGATTTCCATCACCTTTGTCCGGGATCTCCCGAGCGCGCTGGTCTACGGCGTTGTCTTCGGAGTCAACAATTCTGCGAGCTTGACCCTGTTCGGCTATCTCTGGCCGCGGTATTTCGGGCGCCGCCATCTCGGCAGCATTCAGGGTACGGGCCAGATGATCGGCGTGGTCGGCGCGTCGGTCGGCCCGGTGCCGTTGGGAATCGCCTTTGACCTGTTCGAAAATTACAGTGTCATGTTGTACTGTCTTGCAGTAATGCCGGTCCTGGTCGCCGTTGTGACCCAATTCCTGCGCGATCCGAATAGTCCGGCCCCTTCGGTTGCGCCCTGAACAATCGATGGAGAGATTGAAGATGGCACCCATGACCGCCGCTCGCGACGCAACCCAGGCCTGTCTCGACGCCGTTGCGGCGCATAACGACACCATCCATGCGATGATCACCGTCACTGGCGATGCGGCGATGCGGCAAGCTGAAGCAGCCGACAAGGCCACCGGCGAAGGGCGTTGGCTCGGTCTCCTGCACGGCATGCCGGTTTCGATCAAGGACAACATCGCGACCGCTGGCATCCGGACAACCTCCGGATCGGCCTTTTTTACCGACCATGTGCCCAACCAGTCGGCACCAGTGGTCGAGCGCCTGATGCGAGCCGGTGCGATCATGATCGGCAAGGTCACGCTGCACGAATTCGCCTTCGGCATTCGATCCGACAACACTGTCTCGCCGCCCTGCCGCAATCCGTGGAACACCGAACGGGTTCCGGGCGGATCAAGCGGCGGTTCGGGCGCGGCAGTCGCGGCCGGCATGAGCCTCGGCGCTCTCGGATCGGATACGGGCGGTTCGGTACGGCTCCCGGCTTCGGTCAACGGTGTCAGTGGCCTGCGTCCGACCCATGGCCGGGTTCCCAACAGTCTGTCGACCCCGGTCAGTGAAAGCTTCGACACGATCGGACCAATGGCCCGTTCAGTTGCGGATGTCGCCCGTCTGCTGGCGGTCATGGCCGGGCCGGACTCCAGGGATTCGTATTCCACCGACCGGTCGCTCGGCAATTTCCTGCCGGGTCTGAACGACGGCATCAACGGACTTCGCCTCGGGATTCCGAAGACGTTCTATTGCGAAGCCCTACATCCGGATATCGAGGCCGCTTTCAATGCGGCAGCCGCATGTCTCGAGACGCTCGGCGCCCGACTGATCGATGTCGATGTACCCGGCGCCGCCGACATGCAGCACTGGGCCACCGTCATGATCTTTTCCGATGCCTGCGCGTTTCATGCCGAACGGCTGAAAACGGCGCCGGAAAAGTTCTCGAAACCGGTCCGGGATCGGATGACCACGGGATTTGCATATACCAGTGTCGACTACGCCAACGCCATGCGAACCCGTGCGCTCTGGAAGGCCGATCTTGCACGGTTGTTTCAGGAGGTCGATATCCTGCTCTCGCCGACCCTGCCGAGCTTGGTGCCGCCGATCAAGGACGATAAATCGCTCCTTGAGGCAACTAGGGACGCCACACGCAACACCTATGCCGGCGCGTTCGGCCAGTTGCCGGGATTATCGATCCCCTGCGGTTTCAGCAGTGATGGACTGCCGGTCGGCCTGCAACTCGAGGCCGCCTGGTGGAACGAACCCGTCCTGCTCCAGGCCGGTCACAGCTATCAGGGTGTCACCAACTGGCATCGCCGGCAGCCACCACTCGCCTGATCAACCGAATGATGTCTGGAAACGAAGCCAAAACGGATCCCGGGCGGAACGGCCATCATCTCTTGCGCGGAGGGCTCCAATGCTCATCGACCTGCCAACAGCAGCACGCTACAATGCCTGGGCAAACCGGCGGCTCTATGCCGTGGCCGGAAAACTACCGGCTGGCGAAATCGCGGCCGACCGGCGCGGTTTCTTCGGTTCCATTCTCGGCACGCTGAATCATATCCTTCTCGCCGATCTGATCTATCGCGAGCGGCTGGAACGCAAACGGACCACGTTCACCAGACTCGACGAGATTCTGTATACCGATTTCGAGTCGTTGCGCCATGCCCAGTTTATCCAGGACCAGTGGTATGTCGCGTTCTGTGACGCCATGGCCCCGGCGGACCTCGACGGGACGCTGTCTTTCGATACCGTCGAAACCGGCGAATTCTTCAGTCTGCCGCTGCGCGATTGTCTGGCGAATCTATTTCAGCACCAGATCCACCATCGCGGCCAAACCCATCACATGCTGTCACATGCCGGTCTGGAGCCACCTCCGCTCGACATCGTGCAGTTCGCGTCCGGCGAATAATCCCGAAGACCAGACCCGGTGTTGTTTCGACGGACCCGACAACACACGCCGGGACCCGGGCCATCGTCGCTGTAGATGCCGGCACCTCACCGCCCGCCCCAACCTGGCGCCCTACATCCGGGCCATGACGTTGTGCGCGAAGTCCTCGATCTGACGGTATTGCTGTTCCAGCGGTGCGATGAAATTGATTGCATCGAGACCCGCCCGCTCCAAATCGCGCAGTTGCTCGACGATGTCTTCCGGCTGTCCGGCGATCGTGAATGTTTTGATCATGTCGGGGGTAATGAATCGCGCCTCTTCCGGATCGAGAAAACTGTAATGGCTCTGATGAAGTTTCATATGCGTACGCCTGGCGTCGCGCATCCGGTGAAACGCCATGTATTCACCCCAGAACGGGGCGACATAATCGGGCGGCGGATTGCCGCTCTCCCTCACCCAGTCGACCAGATAGTGCACATTGGCCATGATGGCCGAGCCGCATTTCTGAATCACCGCATCATCGGTCAGGCTCTGCCCCGGCTCGAGCATCAGGATATTGACCAGCGCGAAAGTCTCGAATCCGTCGAGCGAACGTCCGGACCGTGCCGCGCCCTGCCGCATATTGGCGAGCGCCTGTTGTACCGTGCCGCCGCGCGGAACGCCTGTGATCAGGCCGTCGGCAATCTCGCCGGCAAGCGCCTGGGTCCGCGGCCCAAATCCACTGATATGAACCGGAATCGCATGGGCGACATCAATGTATCGGAATTCCGGGTTCTGGAACTGGATCAGATGCGTTATACCGTCGAGTGTGTAATCGACCTCTTCACCTCTGATCAGCGCCTTTACGACACGGACATACTCCCGGAACGCGCCCAGGCGCATGGGCGGTTGTCCCATGGCCCGCATTGCGGTGTTGCCAGTACCAAGACCGAGAAACGTGCGTCCGGGCGCCAGCCGATTGATCGTCGCAATCGCATTGGCCGTGACCGGCGCAAGCCGCAGACCGGCAACCGCGACGCCGGTTCCAAGCCGGATTGTCCGGGTCTGCTGTGCAGCAAGTGCAAGGACCGCCCAAGGATCCGAACGAATCATCTGGGTATCGGTGATCCAGCAATAATCGTACCCGAGGTTTTCCGCGTGGCTGAACAGGCCGATTTCGTCGATCTTGGATGCCGTGATGCCGAACTTCATGAGCAAACCCTTCCAGTGGGACCGGTCGTCGCGTATCCTCGGTCCACATTGGCGCGGGTCGCCCGATCATGCAAGATCGGTGTATTGCAGGCGATCCGGCATCGTCGACTTGAATCCAACCGGAGACTGGGCAACCTGATGTTAGGGAAAGTCTGAACAACCCCGTTTTTCCGGGTATACGGGTGGCGTGGCCCGTGGGTGAAACGCCGAAGCCCATCGAGGACGTATTGTCGCGCCAGGAAATGGAGATTTCGATGCCCGAGCCGACCGTCCCCGCCGCCTTGCGGCGGCTGCGGACAGATTGACCCCACGTCAGGCGGTCGCGTCGCGCCCAGCGATGAGCAGATTGGTAAACCGAGCAGCACGGCGATGCGTTGCGTGTTCTTCGCCAGCCCCCGATAGCGCACCTTCGCGTAGCCGAAGTGGCGCTTCACATACAGGAACGGATGCTCCACCTTGGCCCGAACCGACGCCTTGCGCCTCTCCGCCGCCGCCGGGCCCGCCTTGTCCAGCCCCGGCGCTTGCCGGGCTTCAGCGCCACCTCCCAGTCCACGTCCGTATCCCGGTTCTCCGCGCGCTTGTCCACCCCCTGATAGCCCGCGTCACCCCACACCTGTTCCTCGCCCCCGTGCAACAGCGCGTGCGCGGTTGCCACATCCGAGACAGTCGCCGGCGTCGTCTCCACGCTGTGTGTCAAGCCCGACTGCGCGTCCACCCCGATGTGCGCCTTCATCCCGAAATGCCACTGATTGCCCTTCTTCGTCTGATGCATCTCCGGGTCCCGCTCGCCCTTGCGGTTCTTCGTCGACGACGGCGCGGCAATGAGACTCGCGTCCACGACCGTCCCCTTGCTCAAGCGGTGTCCGAGAGAGGCCAGATGCGCGTTGATCTCCTCGAACAGCGTCTCACCCAGGCCATGCGTCTCCAGCAAGTGGCGGAAATGCAGGATCGTCGTCTCGTCAGGCAGCGCACCCGAGAGGCGCAGCCCCACAAACCGCCGTACCGACTTCACCTCGTAGAGCAGGTCCTCCATCCCAGAGGCGCTCAGAGTGTAGAACAGCTGCAACGCTGTGCACCCGCATCATCACGCTCAACGGATAGGGCCGCCGACCGCGCCCGACCTTCGGGTAGAACGGCTCGATGCGGGCCTCCAGCCGCTCCCAGGGAACCAGCCCTCCATCGTCTCGAGAAAGACCTCGCGCCGCGTCCGACGCTTCTTCAGGTCGTGCTCCAGCTCCGCAGACATCGCTTGCTCCATGGTTCGCACTCCACTCCGTACACCAAGAAACCAATTGTGACAGAGTCGACTTGTTCAGACAATCCTTAGCGCAGTGCTAGGATCATGAGATGATCACGATCAGAGGTGACCGTGACTCCCGACGAGACATCGGTCGGCCAGCCGCGATACCATCTGTGTGAAGAGAAATTCTGAATGTCCACAACCGATCTGATAAAACGCCGCCTACAGAAATCGTTCGCGATGGCGGCGCTGACGCCGTCGGACATGTGATTACGAGGCGCCATATGGCCCTGCTCGAAACCCCCGGCGTCGCAACCAGTCTGATCAACAGCAGTCGATACCGGAGAGATCGAGGCCGAGATGCCCATGGAATTGCTCACGTTGCTGCTCGATGAGGCGCACACCCAGAGCGAAACCGCGGGCGTCTGGACCGAAATTTCGTCGACGAAGCGATGGTTTCGATCACCGTGCGGGCCGATGCCAGCGCCATCGACCCCCTTACGGTGTATTCTCTCGTCCAGACGTTTACCGCCGCTGAAATGAACGTTCCGAACGTGCTGCTGACGTTGCTCGAGAGGCCGATACCCGAAGACCCGACGGATACCGACGGACTAGCCGTACACAACACGATGTTCGACACCATGCGCGAAACCGCTGGTGACGACCGGTTCATACTACACGTGATGATCGAGGATCTGATCAGCACCATCCCGAATGGACCCGATCGCAGTTTCGCAAATGTGGTCGGAGCTTTGACGACGAAACCAGCGAATATCTCGCACTACATATGTTGCTCAGTTCTTCTCACTCCATGCGCACTGGTGCCGCCAGTAGCCCGCTTGAGCGGACGCGACGGAGCACGTTTTCGCCGGCTTACGCCGCTCAACTTCCGTTGATCCGTAGCTGGATGCGGAATGACGACGCCCGGGCCTTGGTCGACAAGGTTGTGAAGAATGTCAGCCGGAGTAAGCGTTTCGGTTCAGCTGCCGCGTCCGGCCGGTCGGTAACACGATTTCTAACGACCCCGCCAGACGGCATTGGTGCCCGGACATGGTGATCCCACGCTGTAAACAGCGAGCCCATGACAAGAGTTTGACGACATGAATTCTCGCCAAAAAAGATAGAAAAGCCCGTTTTCCCCGGCCGCCCATTTAATCTCGTTTGCGGACCAAATTGTGAAAATGACTTCGCTGTATGTTGTCAAAACGCCGCTCGACTAGCCCACATCCGTCACCGATTTGGGACTTGGAGTTGCCTTTGCTGGTTCGGGACGCGGATTGGGTCGCGATACGCGTTGTGGGTCGTTCGGCGCTACGCTCGAGGGGTGTTTGGAGCGTTCCAGGAGCGTTTGTTGCCGGTTCACAGGGCTACATTGACCTGGATGGCGACCGGCGTGCGTGCGCCGTCCCCGGCGCGGCGCCGGTGTTCGGTCAATGCGGTGCAGAGGTCGTCAAGCTATCCGGGCTCACGCTAGTGGATTGATCGTTACAAATATTTCCGTTATTATGTTCTTCTGATTTGTCGATCATGGAGGTCTGCAAGATGCGCCCTGGTGTTTCATTCACGCTCACTTCAGGCTACCGGCATCGCCTTGAAACGGTTGTCCCGGACCCGAAGAGCCCGCAGAAGCACGTCTGGCGGTCGCGCATCGGTCTTCTGAGCGACGATGGGCTCGGCACGATGGCCATCATGAGAGAGACCGGCAAGGCGAAGAACAGTGTCTGGCGCTGGCAGGACCGCTTCTATGGACGAAGGTGTGGACGGACTTCTGCGGGACAGGACGCGTCCGCCGGGCAAGACACCTCTGGTTCCTGAGCCGGTGGCGAAGATCGTAGGGTTGACCCACACCCTGCCGCCGCACGCGGCGACCCACTGGACGCTGCGGGCGATGGCGAAGGCTGTGGGGGGTGCCGCTTCGAGGGTCTGGGCGGTCTGGAAGGCGCATGGCCTGATGCCGCACCGCTGGCGGCCGTTCACGCTTTCGAACGATCCCGCCTGCCTCGAGACGCTGACCGACATCGTCGGCCTCTCCGTTGCGCCGCCGGCTCACGCGGTCGTGCTGTCGATCGATGACAGGTCGCAAATTCAGGCACTTGACCGTACACAGCCCGGCCTGCCGCTGAAGAAAGGCCGCGGCGCCACCATGACACATGATTACAAGCGCAACGGTACGACGACGCTGTTTGCCGCCCTGACCGTGCTCGACGGCACGGTCATCGGCCAGCACGCCAGTCGGCATCGCCACCAGGAGTTCCCGAGATTCCTCAACCGCATCGCGCGCACGATACCCGCCGGCGTCCCGGTCCATGCCATCCTCGAAAACGACGCTACTCACAAGCACAAGGAAGTCCGGGTCTGGCTCGCACGCCATCCGCGCTGGACCTTCCACGTCACCCCCACCTCGAGCGCATGGCTGAACGCGGTCGAAGGCGTCTTCGCCAAGCTGACACGACGCCGTCTCAAAGACGGCGTCTTCCGCTCCGTACGCGAACTCCAGGATGCCATCCGCCGCGTCATCGACGACCACAACACCACCGAAGCCAAGCCCTTCACCTGGACCGTCGATCCCGATACCATCATCGCCGCAAGAAAAAGAGGGTTCCAAACGTTGGAACCAATATACTAGGTCGTGTTGACGAATTCATGAAATGCTGATAATCATTCTCCATCAATGACACTTTCCGGGGACTTATCATGGCGTTACGCCTGCTCATCCCGGATGCTGTCTGGTCAACACTCGAGCCGCTACTGCGTGAGAGCAAACACGCCGCCGGCGCCCCGCCACGGCTCAGCGACCGACTGGTCATCGAAGCCGTCCTCTACCAGGCGCGTACCGGAACCCCATGGCGCGACCTGCCCGACGAATTCGGCCATTGGAATGCCGTCTATCAGCGGTTTCGCCGTTGGGAGAAGCGCCACCTCTGGGCACGGCTAAGGAGTTTGATCGAATTTAAGTTTCCAACTTCACCGCGGGTGAAGTTCATAGTTCCAGTCACCGTGGAACTCGTTGCGCTGTAGAGACAGCGCTTCCATTTCCGCCTTCGTCGCCGTCACTCCTTTCGGGTACTCCCCCGTGTCGAGCTCAGCTCTGACCCGAAGCCCTGCGTCGGTGCGCGTATTGCCGATCAGATCGACGATGGTTTCGAAGGTTCGCAATGGCTTGCCTCGCCAATTGTGCGTGATGTGACAGAACAGGCGGTGCTCAATCTTGTTCCACTTGCTGGTGCCGGGCGGGAAGTGGCTGACGTGTACGCGCACTCCCGTCTCGTCGGCACATTGCTGTAGCCCCTGCTTCCACGCGCGCAAGCGGTAGCCGTTGCTGCCCCCGCATCGGCAGTGATGAACAGCTCGCGAGCCTCAGGGTAACGGCTGCGGCCCCTCTCCTCCCACCACCGCCGAAGCGAGGCGAGCGCGAATGCAGGGGTGTCATGGTCACATCCAACACTGACCCATGCGTCGTTGCGGCCCATGTCATAGATGCCATAGGGGGTCGCCTTGCCTGCGGCATCCTGGGGAAAGTCGTGGACCATGGATTTCTCGGGCTGCCCCTTCGGCTGCCACTCGCGCCCCGCGTTCTTGAAATCCCCGACCAGCTCCTTCTTCTTCGTGTCGACAGAGACCACCGGTCGGGCGCGCTGGAGACACTCATCCGCCTTCGCATTGATAGGTTCGAACTGGGCGTTGCGGTCCGGGTGCGACGCCCCTTCGGGGCTCTTGCGCACCGATTGCAACCGATAGCCAAGCTCGTGCAGCAATCGTCCCACCGGCGTCGAGCTCACCTTCCAGACCGCGCGCGACAGCGCCGCGGCGAGCTTCGCCCGACCCTTGCATGTCCATCTCAAAGGCGACTGCGGGGCGCCGCAAGGCAACGGGTCAACGAGCCTCTCCAACGCTTTCTTGAGGCCGGGCTGGGACTGCTCGATACGCGGGCGCCCCGCCCCCGCACGGCGAATGCGCCCGACCGCGGCGCCGCCCGATTCCAGCTCCCCGCGCCCCTTGCGAAGGGTCGGGCGCGACAGCCCCGTCGCATCCGAAACCAGAGCCTCGCCTCCATACCCGAGGGCACGCGACCCCGTCGCAGCCCACATACGGCGCCCACGCTCGTCGAAATACACCTCGACCACCGCGTACTTCTCAACGATTGTCGCTTCGAGTTCAAGATTGCGGCGCATCGAAGGGAGTAGAACACAGGCGCGTACTCATGGAAATATAATTTACACTACCCTCCTAAGGCTTTGCCCAGCTCTCCCGCACCGGAGGCTGCGGTCATGGACAAGGCGTATGACAGCAAGGGCATTCGCCAGGCGCTGGCCGACCAGGGCGTCGAAGCCGTGATACCCGCCCGGTCGAACCGGACTGAGACGATTCATCACGATCAAGAAAAGTACAAGCGGCGCCAGCAGGTCGAGCGATTCTTCAACAAGCTCAAACAATTCCGTCGCATTGCCACACGCTATGACAAGCTCGCTCGGACGGTCCTCGCATTTGTCCACGTTGTCTCAGCATGGATTATGCTTCGATCATTCGTCAACACGGCCTAGTGTCTCGGCATGCGACCAGCGTGTCGCTGGAGCAGGATTTCCGGGATGCGCTCAAGGCGGTCGTGGAGTCGGAGCGTCGTTCGGTGAATGATCTGATTTCGGGATTGATCAGACTCGAACCGGCGGTTTGTCGAGCGCGATCAGGCTGTTCGTGTTGCGTAATTTGACAGGCGCTCTGGAGCGGGCAGGCGCAGGGACCGACAAGATCTGAATCCGCTGCATCTTGCCGTGGGTTGTCAGGGATTGGCAGGATGCCGGCAAGGCAGTGCCTGCGGGTGGTGGTTCCGTGTCCGGTACGGCCCGCTGGTCGGGCAACGGGCGTACCCCGGGGCATGACCGGTCAGATCGCAATGCCGGCGGCGCGGACGGCGGTGATGCGGCTGCGGCTGACCGGAATGTCGTGGCCGCCGGTAAGGTGAAGGACGATCCGGCCGTCCTTGCGTTCTGCGCCGATGACGTGGTCGAGCGCGACCCAGTAGGAGCGGTGAACCTGCAGTCCGCTGATGTCGTTCAGTTCGGTGACTGCGTCGGCGAACCGCATCAGGACCAAGGTCGATCCACAGGCCGTAAAGGCTTCGACATAGTGATCCGCCATTTTCAGGCAGATGAGGTCACGTCCGATCTTTTGTGGCATGCGGTCCAGAAACGGGGCTGGCCCGGATCCGGTGGGCGCCGGATCCTTTTCAGGACGCGGCGAGGTGGCGGCCGCGACGGCGAGGCCTCCAATAATCAGATTGAGAATGACAACCGCAAAATAGATCGTGGGTAGTGTTTGCGCATCGGTGTAGCCCGGGCGGAACAGGTTTTCGGCAGTGAAGACGACGCCGGTTTCCGGAATTGCCGCGGCGACGGCTGCCGCGGCCGTCATGGCGGCGCGCTGTTGCCAGGCCCGGTTCCCGGTGGCGTGGAGCGCCAGCATGATCATGGCGGCGCAGACGAGCCAGTTGACGCCCATTGCCAGGCACCAATACCCGAGGCGGTTGATCGGGCCGAGCGAATCGTAGGTTCCGAACGGCCCGATGAAGGTAAAGAGCCCGACGGTTCCAGCGAGTGCGATCGCCTGGCCGGCCAATAACCGGGCACTCGTCAGTTTACGAAGCGTGAATTGCATTTTCTGCACGTGACGAAATTTCCCGCGACGTTCGCGTATCAGGCTGTGACCGGATCCCTCTGTCCGTGCGACTCCTGTAAGTGTCTGCTACAGCCAAAATGAGGATACATCCAATGACAAGGACAACCAATCTGACACTGGCCGGCGCGATCTGCCTGATTTCGGCGCTGGCGTTGGCCAATCCGTTTGCTGCATCGAATGTCGAAGCAGCCGAACTTGAGGTCGTGGTCAAGGATCTGCGTCCGGGCGGCGACCTGCGTGTCGCGGTGCATCAACGCGTGGCCGGGACATCGTTCCCGGATCCATCGAGCACCGTTGCGGCGCGCATCCACAAAGCCGAGCCCGGGCCGATCGTGATCGTGTTCGAGAATCTGGCGCCAGGCGAGTACGCGGTTGCAACGTTTCACGATGCTGACCGGGATGGGGAGCTGGCGACGAATTTTCTCGGCATGCCGACCGAAGGTTACGGGTTTTCCAACGGAGCCGTGGGCGTTTTCGGGCCGCCGAGTTTCGACGCGGCGGCCGTACGGATCGGTGCCGACGATACCCGTGTCACGACGGTCGTGCCGATCGGCTATATGCTGGAGGCAGGACAATGACGGGCGGTCTGACCCGGCGCAGCCTGTTGGGCGGCGTTTGCGGTCTGCCATTCGTGCTGACCGGGGACGCGATCGCGGGCTGCATCGAAGCGTTCGCCAAGGCGGCGGTCCGGGCGCCCTGGCTTGCCGGGTTCGCGTCGGCTCATGCCGACGCGTTCGCGGCATCGCTGACGCCTCTGGCCGGCCGCTTGCCGCCGGACCTCACCGGTGTTCTGTGGCGGAATGGTCCGGCGGGCCATGATCGTTTCGGACAGCGGTATACGCACTGGTTCGACGGTGACGGGATGGTCCATGCGGTAACCTTCACGGAGGCTGGCGTGAGTCATCGGGCCCGCATGCTGGACACCCGTAAACGCCGGTACGAGACCCAGGCCGGCGATCGCGTGGTCCCTGCATTCGGAACGGTTCCGGCAAAAATACGGCCGGTGACGGGACCCGACGACATGAACACCGCCAACACATCGATACTTGCTCATGCCGGACGCCTGATGGCGTTGTGGGAAGGCGGGTCGGCCCTGACAATCACGCCTGAGACGCTTGCCGCCGGCCGGTTTGTCGTCTGGGGCGCCAAATTTGCCGGTACGCCGTTTGGCGCTCACCCGAAAGTGGAGCCGGACGGTACATTGTGGAACATCGGCTGCATACCGGCACCAAGGCCGATTCTGGTGTTTTACCGGATTGACCGTGACGGCCGTCTCGTTCATGCGAACCCGGTGCCGATAGCCCCTTTGGGCATGGTGCACGACTTCGTCGTGACGGCGGGGCATATCGTTGTCATGCTCGCGCCGTTCGTCATCGAACCGGACCGGTTCGCGCCGGATCATGTGAGTTATCTTGACGCGCATGAGTGGCGTCCGGATCTCGGCACCAGGGTTGTTGTTGTCAACAAGGATAGCCTGGAGGTCGAGCGGTATCACGACTTGCCGCCGGGTTTTCATTTTCATCATGGCAATGGTTGGGAAGACACCGATGGCACGATCCGCCTGGATCTGTGTCAGGCGCCCGACCCCGGATTTGTGACGAACGATCTGCGCGCCGTCATGTGCGGGGCGCGGGAGTTCGGGTCGACACATCCGGCCTATCATCATGTCGTTCTCAGGCCGGGCGGACGCGCAGAGATCGAGCGGATGGCGCCGGGTGTGGCCGAGTTCCCGGTTATCGATTTGCGGCAAACCGGATCTCGGCACCGGGCGGTCTTCGCCCTGGCCGGCGATGGAGCAGCGGGCGATTGGCCGCTTCGACGCATCGTTCGCTTCGATCCGGCCAACGGTTTGCTCGATGGCTGGTCCTATCCGGCCGATCATCTCCCCGAAGAACATGTATTTGTCCCGCGCGGAGACAGGGAGGGAGAGGGTTGGCTTATCGGACCGTTCCTCGACGCCGGGCGCGGGGTCACTGGGCTGGATGTTTTCGATGCGATGCATCTTGCCGACGGCCCGGTCTGGCAGGGCCTCCTGCCATATCCACTACCGTTGGGTCTGCATGGCACCTTCGTACGGTCGTAAGGCTTGGCATGGCGGTGAAGCCGGGCGGGTCCGGTCAGATGGCGGTCTGCGAAACGATTGGCATTTGGGGTTCGGTCTCACCGGTTTCTGTTCGGGTTTCAAGGGACGGGCTGCGGCCCGTCCCGGCATCGTCGTGCCTATGGGCAGATCAGTCGCCCGCGAATGGGGAGCGGCTGCCGAACCCCTCACCGCCGTGATCGAGGCACTCGACATGTGAACGCAATGGCTAAACTCTGGATTGGGATCCCAGTGGGTCGTCATACCAGAACCAATGTAGCAATCCCGGAGCGCGGGCTCATTGGGGTGTTCGCGGAACGTTTCCGGATCGAAATCGCCATGCCCACGTTGGAGCATATCGCGTAACGGCGCGAGGCGGGCGCAATCGATGCGTTGCGACCGCAGCACGAAGCCGTCGGCATCCTCTTCCAGACGGAGCCGGTCTCCGGGCTGTACGCCCATGGCCTTCATCACTTACTTGAGCAAAGCAACCTGACGCTTCGATGTAATTTTAACGTAACTGCCCGGGTCTGATTACGGGTCTATTCCCGGCGGCCTGGTTCCCGACGCGTGGTTGTATGGTGAGCCGCGCCAGACGCCGCACGCATCGACCCTGTTCGTGTGAGGGATTTCGGTGTCCGGGAGGGGTTTTCAGAGCCGCCGTCTGGAGATCAACTGCATCGGGTCAGGATGTGCCAGGGTTTCGAGAATCGTCCAGCCCTGCTTGCGGGCTGTGGCAATGACGGCGCACAGGGTGGCGAAGTTGCGGGCGCCCTGTTCGGAGCGGAAGCCGCCGGAGATCTTCTAGCGCAGCTTCACCATTGGCAGATCTTGCTCAGCGATATCGTTCGTAAAGTCAATTCGCAGGTTGGTGAGACACCGCAGGCCTCCGTCCTTGTATGTCTGGAGACGGAGGGTGAGGGTGTGCCAGATGCAGTGTTTTCTCGTCCGCGCTTGCTGCTCTGGAGCGGTGGCTGCGTATCGTGGAAAGCGATGGCTCGGTCGAGGATGCGATCATGGGCTTTGGTAATGAGATCGATCCGGGACCCGGGCCCGTCCCGGCCGGGTGGTCTCGTTCCAAGGCATGATGCGCCACATGGTGTGATTGTTCACCCATGAAATTACATCATGTCGAGACAATCCAACCAGTTTTAGGTCAGGCTCTGACACAAACCCGCCGTCACCGTTGATCCGAAAGACCCCGTTCGCGGCTCCCGTCACACGAGAGCGCCACCCATAGACCGGGATCCTATAACGTCGAGAATAAAAATCGGGACTTGACGACACCACACCAGCACCCACAGTCGTCCCGCCACCGTCAGCAACGTGAGACTTGGGCAGTTACGACAAGAATGCCTGAACGACCGGTGAATCGCGAAGTTTCAATGCGCCAAATCCCACAACTGTCGACAAACAGCATGTCATAGCAGCAATTCTCCTTATGGCGTTTTTCGTTGCATTGCGGCCTTTCGTGTTGGTTTTTTGGCGGTTCTGCGGTTGGAGGGATGGGCTTGGCGCGGGGGCCGGGGATCAGGCGTTTGCGGGAGGGGGGATGCCCGTGATGACGGTTTTCATGAGGACCGCCCATGACGCGAAGACATGGTAGGCGGTGATCGTGCGGATGTGCTCGAACAGGCGCCTTCGGGCTCCGAGTGCGTGCCGCGCCCGCCGCCAGGACGCTTCGATCAGGTCGCAGGCCGTGTGCAGGGCGAAGGCCAGCAGATTGAGCACGACCAGGATGCTGGCCAGTGTCTGGCTGCCATGCCCGAAATTGTGTTCGAGGTTGTAGCCGTTGGTCTTCAGGACGTTGAAGGTCTCGTTCTCGATCTTCCAGCGGGCACGCCCGCAGGCGGCGATGGCGGCGGCGGTGTCTCGCGTGACGGCAAGGTCGGTGACGAAGCTGTTGCGGTAGGTCACCTTGCCGTCGGGCTTGGCGATCTCGACCTCCAGCCAGTTGACGGCGAGCGCGTCGGCGCCGTCGCGCAGCGGCACGCCATTCATCCAGCGATAGCGCTGGCGGCGCCTGGCCGCGCCCCTGCCCACGGTCTGGCACACCTCGTCCAGCACGACGCCATGGGTGTATTCGCTCAACGTCTTGTGGCTGGACGGCTTGCACACGAAGATGAAGCTCCCGCCCGCGGCGCGCACCGCCTCGCAGATCGGCTGGCGGGAATAGAGATCGTCGCCCAGATAGACCGGTCTCAGCCCGGCCACACAAGGCCCCAGGCGGGCCAGCCAGCGCTGCGCCGCGCGGCTCTCGCAGTCCTGCTTCGCCGAGCCGTCTTGCGGGCGCACGAACTCCGGCGCCAGAGGCAAGGCGCGGCGCTGCCCCGGCGCCACCAGAGCGGCGCCGACAAAGCTGTGGAAATACTCCACCTCCTCGCCCCGCCGGCGCGTCGAGCAGTGCGCGCAGTGGATCGTGCCGGAACGGAAAGGCTCCGAGCCGTCCAGCGCGATCAACACCCGATCGTCCAGGCAGCGCAGACCCGACAAGGCGCCGGCGCCATCCAGGTCATCGACAAGCGCCGAAAACACCGCATCGAAATGATCCGTCGGCGCCCCATCCAGCATCCGCCGGATATGGCTGTCGCACGGAACCCGCTCCATGCCGAACAGCGTCCCGGCGTTCGAAGCGCCGCGCTGCGCCGACAGCAGGCGCTGATGCGCCAGAAACGACGGGCTCTGCACGAAAAACACCGAAAACGCCGCAAGCCCGATGTCTCTCATGGTATAGCGCGTGTTGCTTCCCGAGCGCTTGTCGGGCAACGCCGCGCACCGCTTCCCCACCACTTCTATATATCGTTCAAGACGCTTCACACAACAGCTTGAATCACATCTCCAAGCCTTTGAAAACCCCCGATAACTCCAAAAGGAGAATTGCTGATGTCATCGCTTCGTTCTGGTCCGTAAAGTGCCAGATGACGGCCTTCATAATGTCAGAGTCCTGACCAATCCTGATATCGATGCGTCTTGCCTCTTCTCAGAAGATGCGCGGCAGACAACGTGAAGCGTCTCCTGAAAATCCGTGATACTGTCCATTTTTCGGATCGGAACAATGGACGGGATCCGAACTTGGTCGGTGAACCGCGTGCGAAGAGCAGCGGGGAACAGCACGTCCGCTGGCATTTCGCTCGTCATCGGCATTTGCTTGGCCAGTATCCGCATGTCCATATGGCGCTCCGTGCGCTATGTGAAACGCGAGATGAAACACGGTCCCGTCCAACGACTCGTCGGACAGCCGGGCGAAAACAGGATGGACCGGGCCTTCCGGTTATCGGCTCCGTTCCATGGCAAAGCCCGAAACCAGACGAAACTGCGGGGTCAGAGGATGGGCCGGAAGCTGGATAGTATTGATGACATGGCTGTTGAAATACCAGCCATAGCGTTCCCGTTCAGGCATCTGACGAACGGAGGCGTAAGGGATATCACTCGACAGCGTAGGGTCAGATTTGCATAATTCATGCTCAACTGCGCCCCGATCCGAGCGGCTCCATGAAAAGTGATCCGAATAGCGCCAGACACGTAACCGATCTTGAAATGATGCGGACGCTGGAGCGCAAGGTTCTATGGCTTGCGATGTGGACGATCCACAACGCGAACCATATCCGCGAAAGTCGTGACGGACTCAAGGTGGGAGGACACCAGTCGTCCTGTGCATCGGTCACGACCCTACTGACAGCGCTTTACTTCGATATCCTGCGTCCGGAAGACCGGCTTGCCGTCAAACCGCATGCGAGTCCGGTGTTTCATGCGATTCAATACATGATGGGACGGCAATCGGTCGATGCGCTTGAGCGTTTCCGAGCCCTTGGCGGTGCCCAGTCCTATCCTTCGCGGGTCAAGGACACCGATGAGGTGGACCTTTCTACCGGGTCGGTGGGGCTTGGCGTCGCCATGACGCTTTTTGCTTCAATGGTCCAAGATTACACCCGTCTGCACAATCTGGTGCAGGATTCGGAAACTGCCAGCCAGGCGCCCGGGCGACTGATCGCGGTCATGGGCGATGCCGAACTCGATGAGGGCAATGTCTATGAAGCCATGTTGGAAGGCTGGAAATACGATGTCAGAAATCTCTGGTGGGTGATCGATTACAACCGGCAGAGCCTTGACGGTGTTGTGTCGGATGGATTGTTTCAGAAGATCCGGGAGTTTTTCGGCACGGTGGGCTGGAATGTCGTTCTGCTCAAATACGGCAAGAAACAGGAGCGGGTGTTTCAGCAGGCTGGCGGCGATGTCTTGCGGCAATGGATCGATGACTGCCCGAACGATCTATACAGCGCTCTGACATTCAAGGGGCAATCCGGCGAACCCGGTGTCTGGCGTGAACCGCTCAAGACCGATTTGCGCGGTGTACGCGGCATCAGGGCGATTCTCGATGAGCATGACGATGCGGCGCTGCATGCGCTGATGACCAATCTTGCTGGCCAGGACATGGAATCTGTCCTGGAGGCGTTCCAGGCGGTCGAGGGTGACACGCCGCAATGTTTCATCGCTTACACGATCAAGGGACATGGAACGCCGCTCGCCGGGCACAAGGACAATCACGCGGGTCTGATGACCCCGGATCAGATGGAGCATTTCCGAGTTGCAATGCAGGTTCCCGAAGGCGACGAGTGGGCCCCTTACGGAAATCTCGAAATCACTGAAGATAAAGTGCGCCAATACTGCATGGCGGCGCCTTTCAATCAGGGCGGGTCACGGACATTCGACGCGCCGAAGATAGAGGTGCCGGCCAGTCTGGCGCCGGCCTATCGAGAGAAAAGCGCCACGCAGACGGCGTTCGGCGCAATCTTGCATGAGTTGAGCCGGGGCAATTCCGCGCTTGCAAACCGGATTGTGACGACGTCGCCGGACGTTACGGTTTCGACAAACCTTGGCCCGTGGGTGAATCAGCGCGGTGTGTTCAGTCTTGATGTGCGCAATGACGTCTTCCGCGAAGAAAACGTGGCGTCGGCACAGAAATGGCTGCGCCATGGCGGCGGCCAGCACATGGAACTCGGGATTGCAGAGAACAATCTCTTCATCCTGCTCGCTGCTCTCGGATTGTCCGGCCCTTTATTTGGGACACGGTTGCTGCCGGTCGGAACGCTATACGATCCGTTCATAGCCCGCGGGCTCGACGCACTGAACTATGCCTGCTATCAGGATTCCAGGTTCATGCTGGTGGCGACCCCGGCCGGTGTGACGCTGGCGCCGGAAGGCGGCGCTCACCAATCCGTCTCAACGCCCCTGATCGGTATGGGGCAACCCGGCTTGACGTCATATGAACCCGCCTTTGTCGATGAACTCGCGACGATCATGCGTTGGGGGTTTGAGCACATGCAGGCTGACGACGGCGGTTCGGTATATCTCAGGCTTTCAACCCGCGTGATCGATCAGCCGAAACGGGAGATGACGCCGGAGCTGGAAGCAGGGATCCTGCGTGGTGCCTACTGGTACATCCCACCAGCGGCCGGCGAGAAACTGACTCTCGTCTACAGCGGACCGGTCGCGCCCGAAGTCATGGACGTTCACGCGGCACTGGAGGAAGAGGTTCCGGGTATCGGCGTACTTGCAGTGACGTCATATGACCGGCTGTATACTGACTGGCGAAACTCCCTGGCCCGACCTGCCAATGGTGCAGGACATCGCGGAAGCCATATCGAGAGCTTGTTGTCGGCTCTGGGTCCGGGAGCCGGTCTGGTGACGGTTCTTGACGGCCATCCGGCGAGCCTCAGCTGGCTGGGATCGGTAGCCGGATCTCGGGTCTATCCGCTCGGGATTTCGGATTTCGGCCAGTCGGGTGATTTGCCGGATATCTATCGGACCTATCGGGTCGACGCGGACGCAATTCTCGATATGGCGGCACGGGCCTGTGTTGACGTGATGCAGACCGGATAGCGGCGGTCCGGAAGATGTCAGGATCGGTAGAGCAGGTCTTCGGCCCGTTGCAGGTCTTCGGGCCTGTTGGCATTGAAAAACGGATCCGGCCCCTTGGCATCGAATTCCGCCACAGCCAGCCTATACCGGCCGGTCCAAGCGTCGACCTTGCGAATTCCTTCGACGGCTATCGCATGCCGGAGGGCATCGCGCAATTGCAATGACCAGAGGCCGAAGACTGGATGATGGCGGCCGTTCGATGCGGCGCATGCCATGTCGGCATCGTTCCGGGTGACTTCCGCAAGCAGTCGTTCGACCAGGTCATGCGGGAAAAACGGCGCGTCGGTCGCGAAACTCGCGACCCATTCATTTGCGGGCGTGTGCAAGGCCGCCCAGTCGAGACCGGCGAGGACGCCGGCGAGAGGGCCAGCAAAATCCGGCACGTCGTCAGCTGTCATTGGAAGACCGAAGGTGGAGAAACGTCCATGGTCTCCATTTGCGTTCAGCACGAGATCCGAGACCTGCGGCGCAGCGCGATCGATAACGTGGTGGAGTATGGTTTTCCGACCAAGCTGTCGCAGGCATTTGTCGCCGCCGCCCATGCGTCGGGACTGCCCGCCTGCGAGCAACACGCCGGTCATTCGGGGAACGGACATGTCAGGCAGTTTCCGTACCTTGGCTTGCCTTGCGCCGCAGATGTGCCGATTCTTCGGCAATTGCGTCCAAATTGGCATCATAGACCAGACGTTCGGTGCCAGACAGCGAAACGAAGCGCCGGCCACGGGCACGGCCGATAAGTGTCAGGCCCGCGTCCCGGGCCAGAGCGACGCCGGATGC
Source organism: Thalassobaculaceae bacterium (assembly GCA_963422445.2). Classification (GTDB taxonomy): domain Bacteria; phylum Pseudomonadota; class Alphaproteobacteria; order Thalassobaculales; family Thalassobaculaceae. The sequence continues at coordinate 2,514,047 of OY729512.2, read as the reverse complement.
GGTAAAGCCTGACCGGGAGATCAGGATTGGCACGCCCATTTGCACGGTCTTGATGACCATCTCGCTAGTGAGCCGGCCAGTAGTATACAACATCTTGTCGGTGGCCGGAATCCTGTTCAAGAACATGTAGCCGGCGATTTTGTCGACGGCGTTGTGGCGTCCGACATCTTCCATGTAGATCAACGGCACATCCTGTTTGCACAGCACACAGCCATGGATTGCCCCGGCTTCGAGATACAGGCTGGGAGTCCGGTTGATCTTGGCGGACAGCGCATAGATCCATGACGTTCGAAGCGGCGCGTCGGCGGGGAGCGCGGCGGCTTCGAATGTATCCATGAGATCGCCAAATACTGTTCCCTGGGCGCAGCCGGAGGTGCGAACCCGTTTCTGGAGTTTGTCTTCGTAATCGGTCTGCCGTTCGGTCCGGACGACGACCACATCGAGGTCATCGTCGTGATCGACGCCAATGATCACATCGTCGTGATGCAGCATGTTCTGGTTCAAGAGAAACCCGATGGCAAGCATGTCCGGATGGTCGCCGATGGTCATGGCGGTCACGATTTCCTGGCGATTGAGGAAGATCGTCAGCGGTCGTTCGACAACGACTGCGGTATTGACGGTCCGGCCGTCGTGATCGATGCCGTCGACATGTTCAACCAAGCGGGGATCGTCAGGACTGGGTCCGAGGATATAATCGGTGAATGAGTCGCGCATCCTGTCAATGTGGGCGACAGTATCAAGAATTTCAATCAGTCAGGCGGTCGCACTGGCAGCTTCGATTCTGGAGCGACGGGGACACTCGCCTTTAAATCTGCCGCTGCAAGCTGGAACTCCATCCACGAAATTGGATTCGACAAAACCGCTTATGCACTTGGCTCCGGCTTGATCAACATGTTGATCGAAAACCGTCCAAATGGACCGGTAGGAGTCAAACTCTCGTGGCAAACTCTCGCAACCGGAGCTACGTGCATAAGCGGTTCGACAAATTCGTTGACAACCATTTTGCTGAACTGCCAATTCGTTTGATGTCCCGGTTCGGAGGCCGAAATGCAACAGGGGCCGGGCAGGGTACAGACCGGATAGATGGTAACGGATTGGACCGGATAGATGGGCGAGAGGTTATGGATCGGCCGGGAGGTGGCCGATGCCGTGGAGGAGACCGGTTGCATGGACGAGAAGCTGGGTTTCATTGTGGACTGCCTGCGTGGTGAGTTGCCGATGACAGCGCTTTGCGAGGACTACGGCCTCAGCCGCAAGACCGGCTACAAGTGGCTCGGTCGCTATCGCGAGCAAGGCCCGGAGAGCCTGGTCGAGCACTCCCGTGCGCCGCATCGTCACGGCCGATCCATGGCGCCGGAGACCGCCGAGGCGATTGTCGCGCTGCGCTGTGAGCGTCCCCACTGGGGGCCGCGCAAGCTGCGCACGGTTCTGATGCGCTCTCATCCCGACATGGTATAGCCGGCGGCCAGCACGATGGGCGATCTGTTGCGTGCGGAAGGGCTGGTTCCGCACCCGCGACGGCGAACGCTGCGACCCGCTGACCGTGAGCGACGCTGACAGCCGTTACCTTCTGGCCTGCGTCATCGTCCCGCCCCGGACCGAGGAGGTCGCCCGATCCGCGAACAGCTCTTCACGCGCCACGGCCTGCCGCTGGCGATGCGCTCGGACAACGGGGCGCCGTTCGCCGGAACCGGCGCGGGCGGGCTGTCCCGGATCTCTGTCGGCTGGGTCAAGGCCGGCAGCGCGCTGGAACGGGTCGAGCCGGGACAGCCCCGGCAGAACGGGCGGCAAGAGCGCATGCATCGGACCTTGAAGGCCGAGACCGCCAGGCCACCGGCCGCAAGCGCAAGCCAGCAACAAGCCCGCTTCGACCGCTTCCGCCAGGATTACAACTACAACCGCCCCATGAGGCACTTGGCCAACGACCGCCCACGGCGCTCTGGCGGACCACCGGCGCAGGCGTCGGCCGGCGCAGTTTATGCGGTCGCGACGAGCGGTCCTACAGGCCTTCGACGCCCTCGGCCTGGTAGCGCTGGACCCACTTGCGCACGGTGCTTTCGCAGACCCCGAAGGCCGTAGCCACGGCCTTCGGGGTCTGCCCCTGGTCGATAACCCGTCGTACGATCTCGGCACGACCGCGCGGTGTCAGTTTTGCATTCTTATGGACGTTCATCCGGGGCTCGCTTCTTGGTTCGTTGACAGGCTTCGTCACCCATCAGCTTTCAAGAATTAATCCCGGATGGACAACCTATTGAAAGCTCACAGCTAGCGCTGCCCTGTCCCCACATTTGGTGCTTGACAAAAGGGGGCCGTTCGTCGTGTGTAATCCTGCGCCATGCGGCCCCAGAGCCAGATTCTCCACACCCTGCGTGCGCCCGAGGCCCGGGCACGCCTTGCGTCCATTGTGGCACACGGTGCGTGCGAGAGCCGCGCTGCGCTGGGTCGTGAGGTCTGCGCGCAGTTCGGCTTCGTCGATGCCTGTGGGGCCGCGCAGCTCACCGGGTGCCTGAAGGCACTCGCGGTGCTGGAGACGGAGCGACGGATTGCGCTGCCCGCGCCTCGTCCCCATCCGCAGCGGCCCTCGCCCCGATGCCTGGATGCACTGGTACGTGCGCCTGTCGGCGTGCCGGCTCAGGTGCGCGATGTCGAAGGGCTGCGGCTGGTGGTGGTCGAGGACGAGGCGCAGCGCCGGATATGGAACACCTTGCTCGCCCGCGAGCATCCGCAGGGCACCACCACCTTCGTCGGCTGCCAAGTCCGCTATCTCATCGACTCGGCCCATGGCTGGCTGGGCGCGGTCGGGTTCTCCGCCGCGGCGCTGCGTCTTCGCGCGCGCGATGCGTGGTATGGGGTGGAGCGATGGGCAGCGTACCGCGCATCTGCACCGGGTGGTGTGCCTGAGCCGGTTCCTCATCCGCCCCGCGGTGCGGTGCGCTCATCTGGCCAGCCATGTGCTGGGGCGGGTGGCGGCGGACTTCGAGGCCCGCTACCACTACCGCCCGTGGCTGGTGGAGACCTTCGTTGCCCCCGAGCACGACGGAGTCTGCTTCCAGGCGACGACCTTCGTGTGCGTCGGTCCCACCGCGGGGCGGGGACGCTGTGACCGCGCCCATGAGGGCGCCCGCACGGTGAAGTCGGTCTACCTCTACGAGTTGGCCCCGCACTGGCGGCGCAGCTTGGGCGTGGCGCGGGTCGATGCGGCGCCGTCGCGCAGTCCCGGCGAAGGCCTCGACAGTGCACAATGGGCACAGAACGAGCTCGGAGGCGCCCCGTTGGGAGACAAGCGCTTGTCGGCGCTGCTGGTCAGGAGCGCGGCGCTGCTCGCCTCGTGTCCGGGCCATGCGTTCACCGGCGCCCCCCTATCAATCTCCCACTGCTGAGAAGGTTCCGTTCATTGGATGTTGTCCCATGCGTTGATGAAGTCGATTCCGGCTTTGTATCGCTGCCATGCCTGCCAGATTTTCTCGGTTCCGGGGAGGGGCTGTTGCTTGCTGGTATGGAAGCCTGCGACGCGTGCGAGGTCGACCACGACGGTGCGGATGTCGGGAGGCTTGCCGGGCGGGGCGCGGATGATGCGATGGTATCTGAGCCAGACTTAGAGGACGTTGATTTCGTGCTCGGTGAAGCGCTCGCGCGCGGGCATGTGAGGCTTGTCGCGGGCGAGGCGTTCGAGGTCCATGACGCGCCATGCGGTGACGCCGTCGAAGGCGAGACACTTTCGCAGGTCGTCGGCGTCGTCGAGCCTGCGATCCTCGACGCGGGTGCCGACCTTGAGGATCCTGAAGTATTCCTCGACGGTCCAGCGCGCCTCGTACCAGGCAACGATGCGCCGGGCGTTGTCGATGTCGGCCTCGCCCTCGGTGGTGAGCAAGAGCCAGTGGAGCGGCTTGCAGCGCTTCGGCGGGTCGGGTTCCTGGACCGAGACGGCGAGCATGGGCAGCGGCGCCTGGTTGGCCCTGTTCCTCGGCGGCGCGAGTTCGACGCCGGCGGCGCGCAGGTCGAGGCGGGCCTTGCGCCTGCGGCGTCTGCGGGGACCGCCGCAGGGGAGGCGTTCGATGGTTTTCGTCCCCAGCACCGGCTGCGCCGCCACGACGTCCCACAAGTCCGGTGTCTTGCCGTCGACGACAGCCCGGCGCTGCCGGCCGCGGTCGGAGCGGATCAACAGCCCGTCGCCGCTCTCGCGCGCCTTGCAGAACATCTCCCATATGTCGCCCTCACGGTCGCAGACCGTGACCACGCGGGTGTCGGGACAGGCCATCGCGAGCTGCCCGGCGCTCTCGAGCCGGCGCAGCCAGCGCACGCTCTCCGGCTCGGCCTCGCCGGCCGCGTCCGCGCCGTCGCGCTGGGTGGCGTTGAGTTCGAACACCCCGAGCGGACGCCGGGTTTCGCTGATCGCAAGCCCGACATGGGCGAGGATCCCCCTTGTTCCCGAGCCGCCGCCGCCGAGGTCCACCAGGCCCGTGGTCTTGCGGTGGCCGTTGTAGTTCAGCGTCGTGGTGTCCTGGATGGCGAGGACCACCGGCTCCAGCCGGCAGCGCTCGACCGTCGCCTCGCGGTGGGGTTGAAGAATGTCGTCCATCTTGATCCTGTCGTTGGACAGCAGCCGGTAGGCGGCCTTCTGCTCCGCCTCTGCGGGGAAGATCACGGGCAGGGACGCACCGGGGGCATTCTCCCATGCCCGGCCCATCGCCAACAGCCGCTTGCGCAGGCGGCCGTCGGGATGCGAGCTGCGGCCGTACTCGAAGTCGGCCCAGTCCGCGCCTTTGACCCGGCAGGGCTCGGGCGTCGTGCCGAGGATGGGCGCCGGCTCCCGGCACAAGGCGTCCCGCCAGCCCTCGGCCAAGGGCTTGATCCACACCGATTTCGGCGCCGCCGCGCGGCGCCCCGGCGGAGACCCCGAGGTCCGCTCGGCGCAACACTTCCAGCCCGCCGCGCGGTAGCAGGTGCCGCGCCGCTCGGGACCCACATAAGTGTAGGCGGCCAACGGCACGGCCCCATGCGCCGCCTGCCAGTCGCCGGCCAGGCGCGCCGTCGACAGCGCCAGCACATGCGACGCCAGATTGTCGACCCGGACGCCGGGCAGCAGGAGAAAGCGATGCTGGTTGACCAGCTGCGTCAGGTTGGCGACCCGCGCCGCAGCCGACCAGCCGATGAAGGCGTCGCGGGCCGCCTGATGCCAGCTCGCGGCGCAGAAGCCGATGCCGCCAAGGCGGCCGTGAACCGACGAAACGATCCACCAGTTCAGCACCGCACCCGGCCTTCGCGACCACCCCTGCGGATGATGGCTCTCCATCATCTCCCGCCACGAGCGCTTGTCCGCCGCATCGCCGACCGGGACCAGCGTGACCTCCCCAAGCTCCGACAGCCCGCACCTCAGTTCCAGGTCCGGATAGCCCCGCTCGACCTCGCCGCCCACCGTTCCCGGCGTCCGGCACGGCATCGCCCGCGCCTCGGGCAACGAAATGCCCACCTTGTCCGCCAGCCGCGACAGAGCCTTGCTCGCTTGGGCAAGACACGGAACGCCCCGAGGGTTGCGCCAGTTCTCGCGCTCGCACAACGCGCGCGCCAGCGAATGGCGCGTCCGGCCCGTCTCGCCGGACGCCCCCTTCAGCCACTCAATCGTACCGGCGCTGAAATGCCGAAGCCCAATCTGCATGCCCAGAACATGCAGAACCGGCATTACCTTGTTAACTGTGTCCTATTGAAAGGACCCGGACCGCGCGGCGGTGAAGGGCTACTACCGCCTGATTGACCACCCGGACGAGTCGCAGGTCACGCCCGAGCACATCGTCGCGCCGCATCGCGCGCATGCGCGGGCAGGACACGGTGCTGTGCATCCAGGACGGGACGGACTTGAACTTCGCGACGCGCCCCGGCTGCGAGGGGCTCGGCATCATCGGGCGCAACCAGAGCGCGGCGAAGACGCTGGGCCTGCACCTGCATCTGACGCTTGCGGTGAGCGGCGCAGGGCTGCCCTTGGGGGTGCTGCGTTGCGGCTTCGATGCGCCGCCGCCCGGCGAGGCATCTCCTGAGCAAGACCCGGAGAACGGCGACGAGGCGTCCTCCGGCAACGCAGACACCGAGCCCGATGCCGACGACTCGGCGCGCAAGACCCGGTGCTGGCTCGACGGCCTGCACGATGTGGCCGAGGCCGCCTCGCACCTTCCCCGCAAGACCCGAGTCCTCAGCGTCATGGACCGCGAGGCGGACTTCTTCGAGCTGTTCGACGCACAGCGCCGCATCGGCCGGGTCGAGGTGCACTACCGGGGGCTGACCCTGCCGAGCACCGTCGAAGGGCTGGCGCCGGTGACGCTGTGGGCGGTGCATGTGCGCGAGACCGCCCCGCCCGAGGGCGAGAAGCCGATCGAGTGGTTCCTGCTCACCAGCGTGCGCGTCGACGGCATCGAGGCCGCCCTCGAGACCATCGAACACTACCTGCGGCGCTGGCGCGTGGAGGACTTCTTCCGAGTACTGAAGTCCGGATGCCGCGCCGAGCATCTCGGCTTTCATAGCGCCGAGCGGCTCGAGCGCGCGCTGACCATCCAGGCCGTCATCGCGTGGCGCCTCATGCTCATGACCCTGCTCGGGCGCGAGGTCCCCGAGTGCGACGCAGAACTGCTGTTCAGCGACATCGAGCTGCGTTTCCTCACCGATTATGCCGCCGACGCCGCGTTGCCCGCACCGCGTAACCTCGCCGGTGCGGTGCTGCTCGTCGCTCTCCTCGGCGGCTACCAGAATCGCAAGCATGACCCGCCGCCCGGGCATCAGATCATGTGGCGCGGCTACGAGCGCATGTCCCTTGCGACGCTGGGTTATCGGATTGCGGAGAGGCGGAGACGCGCGGGAAGGGGCCAGAACGAATAGCGGGCACAGGGCAGGGCTAACGCTTTTTCTGGCAGAAGTGCAACGCGATGTACGGCGGCATGTTGTTGTGTGGTTGCCCGCCGCCGGCCGCGTTTATCGTGACCCCGTGCCTGATATTGATCTCATGTTCACTAGGATCAGTTTTCGCATGAACGGTGTCGCTGCCGGTTACCTGCACGAGATACTTCCCCGACCCGTTGTCATGGTTGTGCACAGGCATCTCGGGAATCGTCAGCGTCTCTTGGCCTCCTTGATCACCGAGTTTGATTTCACTGAGCGATACCTCGCTTGGACTTGATGGCGGCTTGTGTGGCCCTTGAGGCCGCAACACGCCCTTGCCGACACCGAGTAGGAACTTACCCGCACCGTCCGCATAGTCTTCCCAGCCATCGATGTCCTTAGCACGGGTGCAGGAACGCGATAACGGCTCCGTCAGGAACGGCGGGTTCAAAAAAGACGCTGATCCAGTCAGTGAACTTCGTCAAAGCTGAAATGATGAGCACGGCGACTACAGCGCCCGCGGCTCCGGTTATGATCCTCTCCAACATCTGTCTTTCCTCCGTTACGCATGGTGGCTGATAGCCCGGTGACATGGGGCAGCAGGTTCAGGTTCGAGCGATTTGGCGCCCATATGGGGCCGCGAAAAATGTTGTCCGTGAGCAGCGCAGCGCCCTTGGTTCAGCACCAGATGTGGGGACAGGGCAGACCTAGCATGTCGCAGAGCACTTGCGTGCCCGGACCCAGATGCTGCTGCGCCCAGGCGGCGATTTCGGTGAGACGGAAGCCCTCGACCACGGTGAGCGTCACCCGCTGCGGATGTCCCGCCTCATTGGTCTCGACCACGGCGACGAACGGGGTGGCGCCCCGTCCGCGCTCGCCGCCGAGATAGGCATCGTCGAGCTGGATGAACCCGCCGGGCAGGTGTGCGCGGTCTCGCTCCATCATCACCTGCATCAGCGTGTGGCGCATGCGCCAGGCGGCGTTGTCGGAGATGCCGAGTTGGCGGTGCAGCGTCATCGCCGATGCACCCCTTCTTGCCCTGGGTCATGAAGTAGAGGCCCTGGAACCGCACCGTCAGGGGCAGCTTGGTGGCCTCGAAGATGGTCCCGCGGTCATGGAGGTCTGGCGGTTGCAGCGATAGCACTGCTGGAGCTTGTGTGTGGTCAACCGGCAGCCTCGGTCGTGGCCGCAGTTCGGGCACACGAACCCGTTGGGCCAGCACCATCGGGACAGGGCGTCGAAGCACTGATCTTCGCTGCCGTAGGGAGAGGAACGCGTTGAGGCTGATTCCTTTCTGAAACTGCACTGGGTTGCGCGCCATGTGAATGTCCTTTTCTATCATTAAGTTACATGGCAGTATTCGATATTAAATACTGCTTAGATTCGAGGGTAATCAAGGACGCCTTTTATGCGGGAACGGGATCTTGCAGCGCTTGAAACCGAGACCCTGTCACGATCTGCACAGAAAGGGATTCTAGCGACTGTCGATGTGCCACGCCTCGATGGATTCTTGACGACAACCGCAATCGACCCCGCCGACTTGGCGCCGAATCTCTGGGAAAAGCACGTGAATGCCGCCTTCGGGACCGACAACAAGCCGGAATCGGAGCGCAGACCGAAGATTGCCGTAAAGGAACGATATCAGAACCTCTTGCAAAATTCCTGTCCCCAGGGTCCGGTGAGCCCGGATCGGTCGGTTGCTTCCGTTCACCTCTGCACCTGGAGGTCGGAATCCATGGATTCGCGGTGTCTCATCAGAGACGATGAGAACAAACAGGGACCTTTGCGGACATCGGGACACGCCTCTCCGGGTCCCTCTCTTCGAGAGGGCCGCGAAGGGTCGGTATGCGTTGTCGGAGCCGCGCTATGGGGCGGCGAGACGTATCAACGGGTCAGCCGCCAGGGCCAGGATGCCGAACATGAGATGGCAGGCGACCTTGGAATATCCACGGACGCGGACATGGCGCCCGCCAAACTCATCCTTGAGGCGGGCGTTGGTCCTCTCGACACCGGACCGGATCCGGAACCGCACGGTCTCGGGATCGACATGGCCTATTGCACGCCGGGCCCGGGCCTCCCGGTCTCGCTCCTCCTTGAGGTCCTTGTCCCGGCGTGGATTGACATCGATGATCGGCACATGGCCAAGCCGTTCGCTCATCTGGTAGATCTCCCTGGCATCATAGGCCGCGTCCATGAGATCGTAGAGATTGGTCACACGCCCGGCGGTCATCATCGCCAGCGGGATCGCGACCTGGCTGTCATGGACGGATGCCGAGGTGAGGACGGTCCTCAGCGGCACCCCGCAGTCTGCTGTGTCGATAGGCAGCTTGTCACCGCGCCAAGCCTCCATGACCCCTTTGGCATTCTTCTTTGCCCCGTGATCGCAGACCTTCGGCAGCGCGTCGAGCCTCTCATCGAGATCCATCCCGTTCGCTTGCCGTTCGAGACGCCCAGGCTCCTTCGTCCTCTCCGCGCCCTTGCGGGGCCGGCCGCCCTTGCGGTTCGGCGTCCTGGCCTTCGGCTTCGGGGCCGGCGTCTCCCGGGCCTCGATGGCCGTCGGGTCCCTCGACACGTGGCCGATGAGCGCGTCGCCCAGTGTCTCTGCAACCAGAGCCGCGTGCATCCTCTCCGGAAGACGGGACTGCGACCATTCGGCAAACGCCCGCGAAAACGTCGCTTCACGCGGGATCTCCGCGATACGCGACCAGCCGCACAGCCGGCGCAACGTCGGGTCCACCTTGAGCCTGTCGATCAGGTGGCGGGGCGTCGGCAGACCCCACACCGCCTTGGCGATGAAGCCATGGGCCAGCGCCTGGCGATCCTCCCGGGGCCGACCCGGACCGGTCCACACCCCATCGACGAAGCCCTCCACCTTGACGAGATCGAGAGCTGTCACGAAGTGCTTGTGCGTCTCGAGGAGAGGACCGACCGCCTCGGCCAACGCAGGGAAAAGGTCCCCTTGAAATCGGCGCCAGAGATCGGATAGGGTCGAGCCAAGGGTCATCGGGGTCACCTCCTCGGTATCTTGTTATTGTGGAAACACAACAGACCACGAGGTGCCCCCGAAACCCAGGCCCGACAACAAAATCAGCCTCGAGAAGGCAAAAAACCGGTCGGGCCGGCAATTTTGCAAGAAGCTCATCAGACAAAGATATCCGCTCTCGGTCATGGCGATACATTCATCCCGGCCTTGTTCAATGTGTTGAAACCGGAGCAGATCCAAGGTTGGGCAGAAGGGTTCCTTCTTGCCACGGAGATCCTGAAAGGCGCCTGGCCGACGAAGATGTTGACGCAGAAGGACAAGGCCGCAGGCAAGAAGATCCGCCAGCCGTCGATGCGCACATTGTCCGCGTTCGTCAATCGCTGGGTACGTTTCCTGCCCGAAGAGTGATCCGGGCCGGAGGTCTGCCATGGCGCAGTCCGGATTGCAGCCGTATACGAAACCACATGATACCGTTCTGCGGAACCGCGCCGCGCCGACGCAGGGGTTACCGGAACGGGCGCCTGGCGGTCGGTGCCGCAGAGGCTTCGGGGTTGTTGACCTTTCTCACCATTTTCCGGATCACCGGCGAACGAACGCCTGCCGGGTTTGACGGCTCGAAAGAACAGCCCTAGTCTTGTCGATAACCGATTTACTTGGAGACTGACCGCATGGTCGCAAATCCGACACTGTCCGAACGTGCCGATGCGCTGGAATTCCAGCAGATGCAGGATCTCGGAGACAAGCTCGTCACCAAATCTCTGCTCTACAATCTTGCCGACGGCGACCAATCGCTCGGCAACGGCTTCGGGGCCGGGACCGGCAAACAGTTGCTGATGGGCGAGGACCCGAGATTGCCGGCGATGCCGGAAAAACCGACACTGATGGATTTTTTCAGGTGTCGCTTCGCGCCGTCGACACAACATCTGTTGCAAAGTGCCAATCTCGCCAGAACCAACGGGTTGCCGGAGTCGATGGTGCTCGCCTGCCTTCTGCATGATATTGCCGTGGTCGGGTTCATCCGCTCGGACCACGGCTATTGGGGCGCCCAGTTGATCGAACCCTATGTCGATGAGGAAGTCAGCTGGGCCATTCGCATGCATCAGGCCCTGCGATTCTTCCCGGACGAAAACGTCGGCTATGCCTATCCAGAAAACTACATTCGCATGTTCGGTGATGACTACCAACCCGAACCTTACATCGTTGCCGACTACGAGCGGGCCAGAAATCACAAATGGTACATGTCCGCGCGCATGATCTGCGTGAACGATCTTTACTCCTTCGATCCGAACGTGGTGATTCCGATCGATGCGTTCGAGGACATCATAGGCCGGCATTTCCGGCAACCGCCGGAGGGTCTTGGCAACGACAACACACCGGCCTCACATATGTGGCGAACCCTGAGACGGCCTTGCAACGCGTTATAAGACATCCGGTTCCGTCCCGGCGGAGTTTGCCTTCGCAATGCGACCGCTTCCGTACCGTCGCATCACTGAGGCTGGCAACCCGGGCGCCGGGCAGGTTCACAGCCGGCAGTCAGATCTTGCAAGCCACCTGCCCGATGCATAGTGTCCGGGCTCTCCGGCCGTCGATCTGCATGCGATCGTCCTCATGAAGTCAGCCATCGTTGTATTTCCAGGCACCAATCGCGAGCGCGACATGGCCACGGCGCTCATGCGCGCTTCGGGCCGGGTACCGGCATTGATCTGGTATACGGATACGGATCTACCGCGAGTCGACCTCATTGTCATACCGGGCGGATTTTCCTATGGCGACTATCTGCGGGCCGGCGCCATGGCTGCCCGCGCACCGGCCATGCGTATCGTCTCCGAACGCGCCCACAGCGGCGTCGCCGTGCTCGGCGTCTGCAATGGCTTCCAGGTTCTGACCGAAATCGGCCTGTTGCCCGGCGCCCTGATGCGGAATGCCACACTCAAATTCATCTGCCGCAATCTCAATCTGCGTATCGCGACTACGGATTCGCTCTTCACGAAAGGCTACAGGGCCGGTCAATGCCTGTCGATCCCGGTCGCCAATAATGACGGCAATTATTTTGCCGATGAGGCGACTCTGGATACGCTGGAAGCAGAAGACCAGATCGCGTTCCGTTATGTCGACGCGGAGGGGCATATGACGGACTCCGGCAACCCGAACGGCTCGGCCCGCGCGATTGCGGGTATTCTGAACCGGAAGCGGAACGTTCTCGGCCTCATGCCGCATTTCGAAAACGCCGTCGACCCGCGGCTGGGCAGTACCGACGGCTGCCCCCTCTTCAATGCCATGGTTGCCAGCCTGTCATGAGCAACGGTACCGTCATCACCCCGGACGAGATCGCGGCACACGGCCTTTCACCAGAGGAATACACGAATATCCTGAACATCCTCGGCCGGTCGCCGAGCATGACGGAACTCGGAATCTTCTCGGCCATGTGGTCGGAACACTGTTCCTACAAGTCTTCGAAGACATGGCTGAAAACCCTGCCGACAGACGGCGTCTGCGTGATTCAAGGGCCTGGCGAGAATGCCGGCGTGATTGATATCGGAGACGGTCTGGCGGCCGTCTTCAAGATCGAAAGCCACAACCATCCGAGCTTCATCGAGCCGTATCAGGGCGCCGCGACCGGGGTCGGCGGGATCCTGAGAGATGTCTTCACAATGGGCGCCCGGCCGGTCGCCAGTCTCAACGCCCTCAGGTTCGGAGACCCGGACCATCCGAGAACGCGGTATCTGCTGTCAGGCGTCGTCGCGGGTATCGCAGGCTACGGCAACTGCATCGGCGTCCCGACGGTTGGCGGGGAGGTCAACTTCGATGCCGCCTATAACGGAAACATTCTCGTCAATACCATGACCGTCGGTCTGGCCCAGGCGGACAGGATTTTCTACGCGGCTGCCACCGGGCCGGGCAATCCGGTGATCTATGTCGGCGCCAAGACCGGACGGGACGGAATTCATGGCGCGACCATGGCATCGGCCGAGTTTTCGGAGGACACGGAGGAAAAACGCCCGACGGTCCAGGTCGGTGATCCGTTTACCGAAAAACTGTTGCTTGAAGCCTGCCTTGAACTGATGGCCGAAGACGCCATCATCGCTATTCAGGACATGGGCGCCGCTGGCCTTACCTCATCTTCGGTTGAAATGGCCGGCAAAGGCGGGCTTGGCATGGTTCTTGATCTCGATTCCGTACCTGTCCGTGAAAAAGCCATGACCGCCTACGAAATGATGCTTTCGGAAAGCCAGGAACGCATGTTGATGGTCCTGAAGCCGGAGGCCGAGGCCAGGGCGCGGACTATTTTCGAGCATTGGGATCTTGATTTTGCCGTCATCGGCCGGCTAACCACCGCCGGACGGCTGGTAATTCGCAAGGATGGCACGACCCAAGCCGACATTCCTATTGATCCGATGGTAGGCCAGTCTCCCGAATATGACCGTCCATGGACGGAAACCCCGTTGCCGCCGATCCTTCAAGCCGAAAATATCGAACCCGGCCCGCCCCTGGGTCAAGCTCTTGTAAGGATCATGGCAACGCCCGATATCGCAAGCCGGCGATGGATCTGGGAGCAATACGACTATCTGGTGATGAACGATACGGTTGTGCGTCCCGGCGGCGATGCCGCCGTGGTACGGATACGTGACAGCAATCGAGGGCTGGCCATGACGGTTGACTGCACGTCGCGCTATTGCCTTGCACATCCGAAGACCGGCGGCGCACAGGCGGTGGCCGAAGCCTGGCGTAATCTGACGGCCGTTGGCGCCCGGCCGCTTGCGATTACCAACAACATGAACTTCGGCAATCCCGAACGGCCGCAGATTATGGGGCAGTTCGCCGGCTGCATCGCAGGAATGCGGGCTGCTGCGTCGGTGCTCAACTTCCCGGTGGTTTCGGGCAATGTATCGCTTTACAATGAAACCGATGGCGAAGCGATCCTGCCGACGCCGGTGGTCGGCGGCGTCGGGATCATTGACGACCTGTCGCGACATATGACCCTAGCACTTAAAGCCGCTGGCGAAGCGGTCATCGTGATCGGGGCAACGTCCGGCTGGCTTGGCCAATCGCTCTATCTGCGGGACATACTGGCACGGACCGACGGCGCCCCGCCCCCCGTCGATCTGCGGTCCGAACGGAAAAACGGAGATTTCGTTCGTGACCTCATCGGCAACAAGATGGTTACGGCCTGCCATGACGTGTCGGATGGTGGCATCGCCGTTGCGCTCACGGAAATGGCGCTAGCAGCCCGCGGTCTGGGACTACGGTTGACGGCGCTGCCGAACATTCCGGCGAAGGCCCTCCTCTACGGTGAGGACCAGGGACGCTATATCGTGACGACATCGATGCCCGAGACCATTGCCGATCTGGCAGGTTCGGCCGGCGTGACGATCACTGTCATCGGCCTGACGACCGATGATGGCAGATTGACACTCGCCCCGAATGAGGTCATATTGGTGGAGATGTTGCGATCTGTTCATGAATCCTGGCTGCCCGACTATATGCAGGGCACCTAGAGTCGGAAGAGGAGTATCAATCGCAATGGCAATCGAAGCCGGAGAGATCGAAAGACTTATCAAGGAAGATTTTCCGGATGCCCAGGTCACGATCGAGGATCTGCGCGGCGACGGCGATCATTATGCCGCGCTTGTCGTATCATCGGCCTTCACGGGCAAGACCCGCATTCAACAACACCAGATGGTCTACGCCGCCCTGAAAGGCCGCATGGGCAACCAGTTGCATGCCCTGGCGTTGCAAACGGCAACGCCCGACGCCTGACCCACCCGATAACCAGCTTCAGGAACCCGACAATGCTAGATGCCCCGACACACCAACGCATACAGACCGAAGTCGACGAAAACGATGTAATCCTGTTCATGAAGGGGACGCCGGTATTCCCGCAATGCGGCTTTTCCGCTGCGGTCGTGCAGGTATTGACTCATCTCGGCATCAAGTTCCGCGGTGTCAATGTCCTCGACGATCCCGATCTGCGAGAAGGAATCAAGGCCTATTCCGACTGGCCGACAGTTCCGCAACTCTACGTGAAAGGCGAATTCGTCGGCGGTTGCGACATTGTCCGCGAGATGTACGAAACTGGCGAACTCACGGAAATGTTCGATCAGAAGGGCATCGTGGCGCAGACCTGATCCGCCCTGGGCAACGGCAGCGGTCTGGTTCGGCCCTGGCGCACGCCGCCCTGGCGTCTTTCCGTAACACCGGCGAGACTTCGACATCCATGACACAGCCGGGCCCACCGCTGCGACAAACAGTGATGCGGAGGTTGCTGACCCCGTCAGCAAAAACACTGCTGACGGTTGGTGCCCTCGCGCTCGGCGGCGCATTCTTTACCGGATGGCCGTTTCTCCCCTTCGTCACCGGGGGCGCAGGCGGCGAAGCCGAGATCGTCAGGATCGAGACACCAACCAGCGACTACGCCCGGTATGCCGTGCGCCTGATCGGCGTTCCGGGCGATAGCCCACACGGCTTTATCGAATCAGACCGGCGTAACCTTACTCCCGGCGTGGTCCTTCCCGTCATTTACATGCGCGACCGCCCGGTGCGCATTCTGCCAATCGAGTTCTTTGTGCCCTGGACTCGTCCGATCTGGCTTGCGCTCGTCGGTTTTGCCGCTTTGGCGCTCGGTCTGCATGAGAAGGACAAGGCAAAGACAGCCAAACCTGCCGACCCGGAAACCTGATTGCACGACCGTCGGACCGGGCGCGACCGCAAGCCTGGATCCCTTGACCCCTGAATGATTCTCACGCAAATTCCAGGTGCTGAGCGCCGGGTATGGAGTCCGCCATTCAAGGATGGCCGTGATAGCCCCTTGCTCGGCAGTGGCAACGTGGACAGACTGGGCCGAAGGACTTAGCGAGAGCGAAGATGACCGACACACTCCCCGAGATCAGACTCATCCTGGAACAATCAGGCCTCGAGTTTGAAGTCTGGGACTGCGACCCGGATTTCGCCGACACCATGGTGTTCTGCGAACGTTATGGCGTCGCGCCGGAAGACTCCGCCAACACCATTCTGGTCAGATCGAAGACTGGTCCCATCAAATATGCCGCCTGCGTCGTGCTCGCGACACATCGTCTGGACGTCAACCACACAATTCGAAAGAAACTCAGTGCACGAAAGGTCTCCTTCGCGAACGAAGACGAAACCCGAGCCCTGACCGGAATGACACCCGGCGGCGTCACGGCGCTGACGCTGCCACCTGACCTGCCGTTGTGGGTTGACGCTGCGGTCATGAACCGCGAGTTCATCATACTCGGCGGCGGCAACCGCAGTTCCAAACTCAAAGTGCTGCCCGAACTTCTAACCGGTTTGCCCGCCGTGGAAATCGTCGAGGGACTTGCCAGACCAGCCGACGCGCCGAAAACGGGTCAGGTTCTAGAGTAGAACTCGATGACCAAGTTCGGTTCCATCTGCACCGGATAGGGCACTTCCTCGAATTTGGGCTGACGCAGAAATGTGCCGGTCATTTTGGCGTAATCGACCTCGACGTAATCCGGAATGTCGCGTTCCGGCGAATCGATCGCCTCGAGAACCATGGGAACCTGACGGGATTTTTCCTTGATCGAAACAACGTCACCAGGCTTGCACAGATAGGATGGAACGGTAACCCGCCGGCCATTGACCACGACATGACCATGACTGACGAACTGCCTAGCCCCGAACATGGTCGGAACGTATTTCATCCGGTAGACCACGGCATCGAGACGGCATTCGAGAATGCCAACCAAGTTTTCACCGGTATCACCGCGCCGCCGCACGGCCTCCCGGTAATATTTGCGGAACTGTTTTTCGCCGATGTTGCCGTAATAGCCCTTCAGTTTCTGTTTCGCCATCAACTGAATGCCGAAATCCGTCGGCTTGCGCCGGCGCTGGCCGTGTTGACCTGGTGCATATTCCCGTTTGTTGAAAGGAGATTTGGGGCGCCCCCAAAGATTGACGCCGAGACGGCGGTCAATCTTGTGTTTCGAACGGACGCGGTTGCTCATCGCGTGCTCCATTTTTCTTTTGTCGTGTCCCAGTAGGGCCTAATGGCCGGGGATACCACGTGTTCGATACCCCGCGTTCCCGAGAATGGTGACGCAATATAGTGGCCTCCGCCGGAATGTCAAACGCGTTGGACACCGCGGGTACATGTCTTGTCCGGCCGAGCAGGAGGAGTTGATAGCAAGCCTATCCCCTTAACTCGTCTTCTACAGTTTGACTGGGATATTTGAGGATCGCTCCGGCAAAGGTTCAGTGAAATGAAGGCCTTGGCTCTGTTGAGCGCGGGAACTTTGAGAAACTGTAGTGCGATATTCGAGGTACGGCAGAGGCTGATATACAGGCATGCGTTGACTATTGAGCCGGTTTTCCCGATCATGTCGTAGTGCATACGAGGGCCGCGCCATGTTCTTTCGCCTCAAGCCTGCCGGCAAATACAAGTACCTCCAGATCGTCGAGACCCACCGCGAGGGCAACAAGGTCAAGCAAACCGTCATCGCCACCATCGGAAGGTTCGACAAGCTCGCCCCTTCCGGAACCATCGACAAGCTGGTGGCCTCCGCCGCCCGCTTCGGCGAGACCCTCATCGTCCTGTCCGAGTACGACGCAAAGGACGGGCCGGACGCAGAAGTCGTCGCCATCGGCCCCTCCCTGATCTTCGAGCGCCTGTGGCGCGAGAGCGGATGCCGCGAGGCGATACGCTCCCTGCTTGCCGGACGGAACTTCGGCTTCGATGTGGAGCGTGCCGTGTTCTTCACCGTCCTGCATCGCCTCATGATCTCCGGTTCGGACCGCAGCGCCCTGGAATGGCGGCGGAGCCAGAAAATAGAAGGCGCGGGGGCGCTTGAGCTGCACCAGCTCTAGCGGGCCATGGGCTGGCTCGGCGAGACGCTTGGCGACGATGAAGCCGGCGACCGTTTCGAGCGGCGCACCAAGGACTGGATCGAGGAGACCCTGTTCCATCGACGGCGCGACCTGTTCAGCGATCTCGATCTTGTGTTCTTCGATACCACATCGCTGTACTTCACTGGCGAGGGCGGCGAGAGCCTGGGCCAGTACGGCAAGAGCAAGGACCGTCGCAGCGATTGCAAGCAGATGGTGTTGGGGATGGTGCTCGACGGCGACGGACTGCCTGTGTGCAGCGAGATGTGGCCCGGCAACACCGCCGACGTGACGGCTGGACCTGGTGGCGGCACGCCTGCAGAAGCGCTTCGGGGTCCGCTCGGTGTGCCTTGTGGCCGACGCCGGGATGATCTCCAAGGACATGATCGCGGCGGTCGAGGCGCGGGGCTGGCAGTACATCCTCGGTGCCCGCCCGCGTCGGACGAAGGAGATCCGCGACACGGTTCTCGCTGACAGCTCAGCGTTCGAGACCATCGAGGTTGTCCGCCAGCGCCCGGATCCGATGGCCCTGGAGGTCAAGGACGTCACGGTTCCCCCGGGCAAGGATGGGGACGAGGCGCATCGCTATGTCGTGTGCCGCAATCCGGCCGAGGCGCGCAAGGACGCCGCGCCGCGCGCGCAGATCCTGGCCAGCCTGGAGACCAAGCTGCACAAGAAGGGGCCCAAGAGCATCGTCCCCAACCGGGGCTTCAAGCGCTACCTGAAGATCGACAGGGGTTCGGTCGCGATCGATCACGACAAGGCACGCGACGAAGAACGCTTCGACGGCATCCGGGTGTTGAGGACCAATACCTCCCTGACGGCCGTGGACCTCGCCCTGAGATACAAGCAGCTATGGATGGTGGAACAGGTGTTCCGAACCGCCAAGAGCCTGCTTGAGACCCGCCCGGTCTTCCACAAGACCGATGCCACGATCTGCGGCCATGTCTTCTGTTCGGTCCTCGCCCTGGTGCTGCAGAAGGAACTTCAGCGCCGCATGGAAGACGCCGGCATCGTGGCCGAGTGGGCGGACGTGCTGCGTGACCTCGAGGCGTTGACGGAAACCCGCATCGAGCACCATGGCAAGAGCTTCGCGGTTCGCAGCAAGACGGTCGGCGTCGCCGGCCGGATTGCTCAGTGCATCGGCGTGCGTTTGCCCAACACCGTGCGACAGATCGCCACAGGGAAGGAGGATACCGCGACGATCGGCGCCTGAACCGTCCTCAAAATCCCCGCAACAGGCCAAGGCGCCGAAATGTAGTGCCAAAACCTCCGTCGCGTCATCTAACCGACGAAATCAACTTAGCTTTCCCAAAACCACTGTAGAAGATGAGCTTAATCGCGGCAAGACTGCGGATTGCTCCACTCCCCCTGCGTGGATCCAGACATACGGGTTAGACATAAGGAAATGCGGGCGTTGGCTCAAACCCGACCAATTGCTGTGTCGCGCGGCTGAATTCCACCCCCACCAGATGCATGGCATCCCCGAGATGGCAGTGTTTCTCGGCTTAGCCCTTTGCGCGAATCTGCGCCAGGGCCTGCCCTGTCGGCGCGTCGTCCACCATCTTGAACTCGAACAGATAAACTTTGCGGTCGGCCCGCACCGTCAGGTCGGCCAGATCGACACTCGTGCTGTCCCGGAGTGTGTCAACGCCATTGAGACATCGGTGGTCACAATTTAGTGAGCATTGTGCGGTGTCGTCGCGGCGTTCGGTGGGTTGATCCAGACTTCTTTGGGGAGGGTTTGGGGGTTCCGCGAACGAAGCGTTCCGGGTGCTGCGCCCAAGCCGCGCGTAGCGTACGTTCACGTTGCTCGAGGATGCGCTGGGCGCGGGCGTGAACATCACGATTCCGCCATGGCGGTGCTCGGTGTTGTAGCAGGGTCAGACTGACCGGCAAGACTCGATTGCGGCGGCAATATCGGGGAAGCGCTCGGGGAAGCCGGGGTGGTATTTCAGGGTCTTGAACCGGGCCTCGGAGAACGGGTTGTCGTCGCTGATCTGGGGGCGGTTGAGCAAGCGGGTGACGCCGCGGTCGGCGCGCCGTTGCGCGGTGCACTTGCTGGTCATGGGTGCGCCGCGGTCCGAATGCAGGGTGAGCAGCTGGGGCTCGATGCCTTGGTTGAGGCAGGTTTGCTCGATGAGCTTGGCGGCGAGGGAGGAGTTCTCGCGCTCGGCGACCATCCACCCCATGACGTAGCGGCTGAAGATATCGAGCAGGACGTAGAGGTAGAAGCAGGTCCACGATGTCGGCCCGAGCAGGCGGGTGATGTCCCACGACCAGGTCTTCGGGGCGGTGGTGAGGAGTTCGGGCTTGGTGTCGCGCGGATGGGTGAGCTGATAGCGCCGTTCGCGCACCGGTTGCTCGGTGGCCAGGATGCGATACATGGTGCGCTCCAGGCACAGGTATTGCCCTTCGTCGAGCAGCGTTGCGACGAGCTCTGCGGGCGCGCGGTCGACGAATCGCGCAGAGGCGAGCACGTCGAGGACCTGCTCGCGTTCCGATTCCGCAAGCGTCCGGGCGGGCGTCTTTCGGGGCTGCTGGCGCCCGGGAGCGGGCCTTTGACGACGGTAGAACGTTGCCCTGGACACCCCCAGCGCTCGGCACGCCGGCGCGGTGCCGACGTGCTGTGCGAGCGAGGTGGCTGCCATCAGCAGTCCTTCCCGTCGTTGAGGCTGAATCCCGGCAGCCCGGCAACTTTTCCCTGGACTTCGAGAATCGTGTGCGCGGTGGCAAACTCCTTCTCAAGGCGCGCCACCTTCGATTCGAGCTGGCGGACCTTGACGCTGAGGGGGCTCGGCGGGTTTCGCGCCGCGCTTCTTCGGCGTCAGGCCCTGCAGCGAACCGTTGCGTCGGACCTTGCGCCACGCCGACAGATGCGAGGTGTACAGCCCCTCTCGGCGAAGCAGCCGTCCGACCTCACCGCCGGGTGCAGCGGTCGGCCTCCTCGACGATCCGTAGCCGGTACTCGCGGTGAACTGGCGCCGGGTGGGCTTGGCCACCACCTCCAGGGTCGGCGCTCGCCTGGCTTGCGCGATCTCGGCCCCGGGGGCTTCGTCTGAGCAACCGGAAGCATAGGTAACACTATGGAGCGGTTCCATGGGTAACAGTGTTCATTGTTTGTTTGGCTTCCGCGCGGCCCGGCCGGGCCGCGCGGAAGCCACGGAGTTTCCTGGTCCGGCGGTCGATGATGCCGAGATCGATGTCGGCGACGCGAAGGATCCAGTCGCCGCTGTCGGTCTCGCCGGTGAGCGTCTCGCTGATGAAGACGCGCGCGCCGCCCCACTTGATGGAGCCGTCGGTGCGCACCCGGCGCACCGCGTGCCAGGCGTCGTACCAAGTCTTGGCCAGGGGTTCGGGGCAGGCCCTCGGCGGAGGGGCGCCAGAGCGCCGCGGTCGGTCGTTGGCCAAGCGCCTCATGGGGGCAGTTGTGGTTGTACAACCGAGCACGAGAGCGCCCATAGGCCCGACACCCGCAGGGTACTTTATCGAAGGCATCCGTGGGCCGGCCGGCTTGTGCGGGTCGGTAATGTCGTAGAGAAGGCGGGCATCGCTCGCGCGCGATGCGCTCTCGACGGAGCTGTACCGGGCCTCTGGCAGGAAGTTCCGCTGTGGATGTTCGACCGCGTGGTCTGCGCGGGGACGCGCGTTGAGGAGCGTGGCCAGGTGGATCTCGCACACTATCGTCTCTGGCATCGCTCGTGTCGGATGCGCTGGGTAAGGCTCCCGCGACGTGCACAGGCTGGGTCTGCGATGACCAGGATCGGGGAGAGACCCATGCGGGATCGACACGGGGCGCATCGCAAGCGCGGGAACGGATCGGATCAGCTCGATCTGTTCGCTCGGGCGGAGAGCAGCCTTCCGGCGGACACGCCGGAAAGCGACCGGGCTGGTGGTTCGGCTGATGCTGGACCACGTGCACGATCCCCGCGATCCGGGGGCGGGCGGTGATGATGTCTGAGAAGATCGGGCCGCAGCACCTGCGCCGCAAGGCGATGCTCTATGTCCGGCAATCCTCGCCCCACCAGGTCATGCACAACCGCGAGAGCGACACCCTGCAATACGCCATGACGGGCCGGCTGCAGGCGTTCGGCTTCTCACGGATCGAGGTCGTCGACGCGGACCTGGGCCGGTCTGCGGCGGGCGCGGTCGCCTGCCTGGGTTTCGAGCGCATGGTGGCAGAGATCTGTCTTGGCACGGTCGGCGCCGTGGCGGCGCGCGCGGTCTCGCGCTTTGCCAAGGACCAGCCGCGACTGGCAGCAGCTGGTCGAGATGTGCCGCGTGGTCGACACGCTGCTGATCGACCAGGACACGGTGTACGCACCGCGCCAGAGCAACGAGCGCCTCCTGCTCGGGCTCAAGGGTAACCTCAACGAGGACGAACTCGACCTGCTGCGCCAGCGCTTGTGGTCGGCGCGCCGGTTGGCTTCGTCAAGGCGGGCGACCGGCTGGAGAAGCACCCGGACCGGAGGGTACAGGAGGCGATCCGACTGGTCTTCGACACGGTCGAGGAGCTGGGCAGCGCGCGACCGGCGCGGCTGCGGGTCCACGAGCACGATCTGACGTTGCCGGCGAGGCCGGGCTATGATGGGGCACGGGCGCGGCCGAGGATACGGCGCAAGCCACGCGGAGGCGATACGCAAGAGGGTCAGCGACACTGTCCCGGCAAGCCGTCATCACGGCGCGCCGAAGCACGGCGATGCCCTGCGTGCGGGTCTCCTGCGCTGCCGCCGCTGCGGCCGGAAGCTGACGGTTCGCTATACTGGACAGAAGCACAACATCCCGCGCGACAGCTGTCCCCGGGGATGGCTCGACAACGGCGAGCCCCGCTGCATCGCGTTCGGCAGACTGCGGGTCGACGAGGCGATCGAGGAGATGCTGCTCCAGGTGGTGAAGCCGGGGGCGGCCGCGGCGGCCGTGGAGGCCGATGCGCGACAGGCCGAGAGACGCGATCATGCTCGCGAGATGCTGGTCCGCGATCTCGAAGCGGCGCGCTGTGCGGCGAACCGCGCCGTCCGCCACTACGATGCCACCGATCCAGCCAACCGCCTGGTGGCGATCGAGCTGGAGGCGCGCTGGACCGCCGCACTCGCCGCCGTCGCCGGGATCGTGACGACGATCGCTGAACACGATGCGAGCGCGCCGCCATGCGCGGAGCTGTCGCCCGCCTCCTTCACCAGCCTGGCCGACGATCTGAAAGATCTCTGGGCCGCACCGACGACGGATGCCCGGCTCAGGAAACGCATCGTCAGAACCGTGATACGCGAGGGGGTCGCCGATATCGATCAGGACACCAGCGAGATCGTGCTGACCGTTCATTAGGCGGGCGGCGTCCATACCGAACGGCGCCGGCCGAAGCCGCGGCGCGGGCCGCGCAACAGCACCGCGCCCGACATCATCGAAGCCGTCCGCCTGCCGGTCCGCATCGCCGGCGACGATCTGATCGCGGGGCTTTTGAACCGCAACGGTTTGGTCACCGGCAACGGCAATCGCTGGACACGGGAGCGGGTGACCGCGCGGCGATCCCACCACCGGATCCCGGTCCATCGCCCGGCACCCGACGGCATTGAGCCCGGGCTCAACCTGACCAAGGCCGCCAGGCTTCTTCACATCACCCCCAAGACACTCAAGCGGGCCGCAGAGAACGGTGAGATCTACGCCGTCCATCCGCTCGCCGACGGTCCGTGGATCTTCAGCCGGCCGGGTCTCGAAGGCGAAGCGGGAAAACCCTCGTCGAGCCCGCCGGATCACACCCCAGACACCCCGCAGGACCGCATCCCGATCAACAAAACCTCTTCTCTTCAATGGCATAGACAAATGCGGGTTGTAATGCCGGATTGTAGCCCTGGCGGAAGCGATCGAAGGCGGGCTTGTTGCTGGCTTGCGCTTGCGGCCAGCGGCCTGGCGGTCACGGCCTTCAAGGTCCCATGCATGCGCTCGTGCCGCCCGTTCGCCGGAACCGGCACGGGACGATGACGCAGGCCAGAAGGTAACGGCTGCAGGCGTCGCTCACGGTCAGCGGGGCGCAGCGTTCGCCGTCGCGGGTGCGGAACCAGCCCTTGAAGTCGATGCACCAGACATCGTTGGGCGCGCTGATGGTGCGAAACCGCCGGCAGGGTGCGGCCCTGCGACGGCGGCGGGCGCGCACCAGCCCTTCCGCACGCAACAGATCGCCCATCGTGCTGGCCGTCGGCCACACCATGTCGGGATGCGAGCGCATCAGAACCGCGCGCAGCTTGCGCGGCCCCCAGTGGGGACGCTCACAGCGCAGGGCGACAATCGCCCCGGCGGTCTCCGGCGCCATGGATCGGCCGTGACGATGCGGCGCACGGGAGCGCTCGACCAGGCCCTCCGGGCCTTGCTCGCGATAGCGACCGAGCCACTTGTAGCCGGTCTTGCGGCTGAGGCCGTAGTCTTCGCAAAGCGCTGTCATCGGCAACTCACCACGCAAGCAGTCCACAACGAAACCCAGCTTCTCGTCCATGCAACCGGTCTCCTCCACGGCATCGGCCACCTCCCGGCCGATCCATAACCTCTCACCCATCTGTCCGGTCCAATCCGTTACCTCTCTATCCGGTCTGTACCATGACCAGCCCCCCGAGGGCCGGCGCGGCAGCGTCCATCCACGTCATGGGATCGCTGTTTGCTCTCATCGTTGTTCACCTCCGCCGCCATCCACTAATTCCAAGGGTAGCCGGTGGCTCAACGATGTTGACAGAAAGGGGACGGGCACGCCCTTGCTCACAGACAATCCCGCTGAAACCCGTGTTGGGAGGCCGGGAAACGAGATTGGGAACTGCACCGTGGTATATCCCTCACGATCCGCCTTGCCGGGAAAGAGGGCACCCGGTATTTCGCCCCAACCATGGGAATGCCCGTGCTCAACAACCCACCCTCCCCAGCGGCGGCCATCACCTGCAAGACAATGCGGTCAGAACAGGGAAAACATGAGGCCGATATCGTAACCTAAACAATCTTGTGCTTGGCAAAAGTAAGCAAGGCAACTATATCATTGGTATGGACCGAGAAAACCTGAATCGGAATTTCGGATTCCTCCTCCACGATGTGGCGCGTCTCATGCGCACCGCCTTCGACCGGCGCGGGCGCGAACTCGGGCTGACGCGCTCGCAATGGTGGGTATTGACGATGCTGTATGCTTGCGAAGGTGTGACCCAGTCCGAATTGGCGCAGTTCATGGACCTCGAAAAGGCGACACTCGGACGCCTCCTCGACAGGCTCGAAGAAAAGGATTGGATCGAACGCCGGTCCGACGAGATGGACCGCCGTGTCAGACGGCTCTATCTGACGAATTCGGTCCAGGAAATCATGCGTGCCCTGCGCAACATCGCAGCCGAGGTTCGACGTGACGCTCTGAACGATCTCAGCGAGGACGAGCGTGACCGTTTCGTCAACACCCTTATGAAGATCAAGTCGAACCTGCTTTCCAACGACGCGATACGTCAGAGCCAGAACAGCAGCGCAATGCTCGCTGCATCGGACGATTGAGACCAGACCATGAGTGACAGCCAACAGACGCCAGGAACAACAGCGCAACCGGATCCTCAACCGCTTCCACCACCACGGATCCGGCGACGGTGGGGACGAACCGTATTCCGGATGGTCCTGCTGATCGTCATCCCTCTCATAGCGATCGTCGCCGGCGGCTACTGGTACGAAACCACCGGTCGGTATGTCACCACGGAAAACGCCTATGTGAAAGCGCACGTGATTGCCGTCAGTCCGAATATCGACGGCCGCGTCGTCAGTGTACCGATCGACGAGAACCAGTTGGTCAGAACCGGCGATCTGCTGTTCAGGATCGATCCGGAACCATTCGAAATCATGGTTCGGCAGGCCGAAGCCAAACGGGAGACCGCCCGCCACGACATCGGTGCGACACGGGCAGAATACAATCAGATCATCGCCGAGATCGACGAAGCCAGAACAAACGTCGCCTACTACGAGCGCGAGGCTGAACGTCAACGCAAACTTGCGAGTAAAGCTGTCACCACCCGGCGGCGCCTGGATGAAGCCGAATTCAACGTGACAGCGGCAAAGAAGGATGTCGCGACGCTGCGCCAGAAACTCCGGACCGTTCTTGCCAAGCTCGGGGGAGACCCCAAGCGGGCAACGGAACACCATCCCGACTACATGGCTGCCGAGAACGAACTGTCAATGGCCCAGATGCGGCTCGGCTACACCGAAATCCGCGCGCCGGCCGACGGAGTGGTCACGCGCCTAAAACTTGAGCCGGGCGAATGGGTCGAAGAAGGTGAACCGGCCTTCGGTCTGATCTCGATTCACGAGACCTGGATCGAAGCCAATCTCAAGGAAACCCAGTTGAACCATGTCCGTGAGGGCCAGCAAGTCGTCGCCGAGATCGACGCTTATCCCGATTTTGTCTGGAGCGCCCGCATCAGCAGTATCAGCCCGGCGACCGGTGCCGAATTTTCGGTTCTACCGCCGCAGAACGCGTCCGGCAACTGGGTCAAGGTAGTCCAGCGTCTCCCGGTTCGAATCGAACTCGACGACGCCAAGGATCATCCCCCCCTGCGCGCCGGCATGACAGCCACGATCAGTATCGATACCGGCCACAAGCGCGAGTTGTGGAAGGCCGTCAAGGGCGCCATTGCCGGTTTGGGCAACGATTCCAGCGGTTAGGCACCAGCCGGCGAACCGGTAATCGTGACGCGGACTGCGGACGGGTCGTGGGTTTGCATGGCCCGGACCATGCCCTTGAGAATCGATTTTTCATCGTCGTCATTGGCCGGAATCGAGAACTCGGTATTGGTCGCTACCGATCCATAGCGTTCGAGCAACTTGTCGGCGACATTGTCGTATGTACCGACAGTGACGAACTGATGCAGGACATCGTCCGGAATCAACGCCGGCAGTTCCTCCCAACGCTGCGCCCGAGACAAGAGCTTAGCGTTATCGGCTAGGTCTTCCAGGTCGTGATGTACGAAGGCTGCCCGATAGGCTGGAGTCGAAGCGTAGAATGCGATACGGGCACGGGCATCACGAATCTTCGCCTGCAACGCCGCCTCGTCCGGAGCCGTTGCGATCAGCGGCTTGATACTCACCTTGAAGTTTTCCAGCGACCGGCCGGCCCTGACCGCGCCGACTCGAACCGCTGGCAGCATTACATCGCGGATATAGGCTGGCGAACAAACCGGATGCGGTCGGATTCCGTCTGCGACTTCACCGGCGACACGACACATCACGGTATTGACGGCGGCGAGATGGATCGGGATATCCGGATCCGGAAGCGACCCCGGGTTGAACAGCGGTACCATCAGATTGAGACGGTAATGCTCGCTCTCGAAGTCAAGTTTGCGCCCGGTTTGCCAGCAATCCCATACTGCCCTCAAGGCTCCGACGTAGTCGCGCATCCAGGGTCCCGCCGGAAGCGACGTCATGCCGTAGCGCCGTTCGATATGGCCGCGAACCTGCGGCCCCAATCCCAGCGTCAGACGGCCACGCGACAGTTTCTGTATGGTCCACGCGCTCATCGCCATGACGGCGGGACTGCGCGGGAAGGCGATGGTCACCGCCGTGCCAAGGCCCAGCGTCGTGGTTGCCTGGGCAGCCAGGGCGAGAATGACGAACGGGTCGTCCTTGGTCTCCTCGACCATCAACTTGTCGTAGCCGAGGGATTCGACGATCTGGGCGTCGGCTCCGATCCTGCGAATGTCCAACGGTGTTTCCGGGGCCCGCAATCCGGGATCGACCTTGCCAAGCGGCAACAGGGTTTCGGCGCGCATTGAAAGTCTCCTGCCAGACCGGTTCGAAATTCCAACACGATGATAATCGGCAATCGCGCGTCGTCATAGACATCAGCGACTGCATCCGGCCTTGAACACGGTCGTTGCCGACGGTATAGTCCGGGATGGAAGGCTGGTGCGGACAGATTTCCTCGCCAACCCGGTCAGGTCCGGAAGGAAGCAGCCGCAACGAGTTCGATCTGGGTCGCAACCAGCCTTCCTTCAAATTCTCGGCACAGCGCCGCCTGTGGTCGCGGACGGAGCCACCGATGGTACGCTGCCATGGCGTCACGGCCGCGATATCAGGACATATATGCCGACGCCAATCTGATCTGCGATCCGTGCATGAACGATATTGCAAATCCAGAAGGCCAAGCGGACTACCGGGTCCTCGCCCGAAAATACCGACCGCAGTCCTTCGATGATCTCATCGGCCAGGCCCCCTTGGTCCGCACCCTGAAGAACGCTCTGGCCCGCGGTCGGCTGGCGCATGCGTTCGTGCTCACCGGCGTACGCGGAGTCGGAAAAACCACGACGGCTCGAATCATCGCCAAAGGCCTGAACTGCATCGGTGCCGACGGAACCGGTGGGCCGACGGTCAATCCTTGCGGCGTCTGCGACAACTGCACCTCAATCACCGAAGACCGGCATGTCGATATTCTCGAGATGGATGCCGCGAGCCGGACCGGCGTCGACGATATCCGCGACATTATAGAGGGTGTGCAATACCGGCCGATCGCGGCCCGCTACAAGGTCTACATCATTGACGAGGTCCACATGCTGTCGCGCAACGCGTTCAACGCGTTGCTCAAGACACTTGAGGAGCCTCCGGATCACGTCAAATTCATCTTCGCGACGACGGAAATCCGCAAGGTGCCCATCACCGTGCTGTCGCGGTGCCAGCGCTTCGACTTGCGCCGCATTTCGATGGATGACCTGATCGGCCTGTTTTCGGGAATCTGTACGCAGGAACAGATGACCGTCGACGACAATGGCGAAACCCTGCGGCAGATCGCGCGCGCCGCTGACGGATCTGCCCGCGACGGTTTGTCATTGCTTGATCAAGCCATGGCGCTGGCCACAGGCCCGATCACATCGGACTTGGTGCAGCAGATGCTCGGTCTTGCCGACCGGGCAGAGATCCTGGATTTGTTCGAGGAACTGATGGCAGGGAAAGTGCCGGAACTCCTGACTCGCACCCGCACCATGAACGACCGCGGCGTCGACCCGCTTGTGATCGCCCAGGATCTGCTTGACACAATTCACCTTGTCACCCGTTTCAAGGTCACGCCGCAAACCGCGGAGCGCGATGCCTCCGAACTCGAACGCACCCGCGGCACCGCACTTGCCGGTACCCTTTCAATACCGCATCTTGGCCGGGCTTGGCAGATGATACTCAAGGGCATCGCCGAAATCCAGCAGGCCACGACACCGCTGGCAGCTCTCGAAATGGTCCTCATTCGTCTGACTCATCTTTCCGATCTGCCAAGTCCGGACAGTGCGATCCAGCAGTTGCGGGGCGGCCCCTCTCCGACAAACAGCAGCGGTCCGCCAGCATCCGGCCCTGCCGCGGCCGCCGTAATCACTCAGCCGCCTGGTCAGGGCCACGCGCCCGTTCAGGATCTGACACCGGTCCAGCCGGAACTGAACTATCCCGATCCAACCAGTTTCGATGAAATCGTTGCGTTATTTGACGCAAATCGCGAAGGCATGATGGGGGCCCGTCTGTCCCGCTTTGCCCGTCCCGTGCGGGTTCACCCCGGCGTTCTCGAGATCGCAGCGTCCGAAGGCGTCGACGACGCATTGATTACGATCACCCGCCGCCGGCTGGAAGAATGGACCGGCCGGACATGGCAGGTTTCGCTTGTCGACCGGACCGGTGCCAGGACACTCTTCGAACAGGAACAGGACCGGGTCGCCGAAATTTATCGCGAAGTTGCGGCATATCCGACAGTAGCAGCCGTTCTCGAACATTTTCCGGGCGCGACAATCGAGTCCGTACGCTCGCTCTCCGACAATGATGACGACGGCCGTCCGAACGCCGCCAGCCGACCGTGACACCACCGGACCAGCAGGCGGCAAGACAGCTTTTGACTTGATATCAAGCCAAGAATAACGATCGATCAGGAGGAAACGGATGACGAACCCCAGCAGCAAGTTCAAACAACTGAATGCGCTGACTAAAAAAATTTCCGATACCCGGACCGAGATCGAACGGATGGAAACGAAGGGCGCATCCGGGGCCGGTATGGTCAAGGTGACAGTTCTGGGCACCGGCAGATTGACCAAAATCGAAATCTCTCCTTCGATCGTCGACCCTGACAGCATCGAGATAATGGAAGACCTGATCTTGGCCGCAGTGAACGACGCCCTTAATAAACGCCTGGAGAAGGTAACCGAGGAAATGGGCAAAATATCCAAAGAACTGCCAGATCCCCTCAACCTTCGGATGCTGATCTAGGCCCCTGACCATGAGTCCGTCGTCTGGTCCCGGCGAACTTGAACGGATCATTCAGCTGTTCTCGCGCCTGCCCGGCCTCGGACCGCGATCCGCCCGTCGGGCCGCCCTGCATCTCCTGAAACGCCGGGATACGCTGATGCGGCCACTGGCCGACACGCTGATGGCCGCCGCCGATAGCGTTGCGGCCTGTTCGGAATGCGGAAACTTCGACAGCCAGGATCCCTGCGGGATCTGCCGCAGCCCGCGCCGTGATCCGGCGCGGATCTGTGTTGTGAAGGAGGTCGGCGACCTCTGGGCCATGGAGCGCGCTGCGGTCCATGACGGTCTGTATCACGTAACCGGCGGATTACTGTCGATGCTGGACGGCATCGGGCCCGGCGATCTCGGCCTCGATACCCTGGTGCGCCGCTCTTCGGCTCCAGAGGTGCAGGAAGTCATCCTGGCCCTCGACGCGACCGTCGACGGCCAGACCACGGCTCATTACATTGCCGACCAACTCGCCCGATGCGATGTCGAAGTATCGCGCCTCGCCCGTGGCGTGCCGGTTGGCGGACAACTCGACTACCTCGATGACGGAACCCTCGCCCAAGCCCTGAAAGGCCGCGACCGGGTGTGACCCTGCGGAGCAAAATCCGTTGCCGCAACATGCAGCTGCAATGTCCCGGTCACACCCTGTCGGTCTGCAACTCGGTCATCCAAAGGGCAGCGGATCGCCCGGCGCAAAGACCATCATCGAGCCAGCCAAGTCCGCCATCACCGGGAGATCACGTGGACGGCTTCGTCGCCTGCATCGACGGCCGGCCGGAAAAATCCGCATACCATGCTGCCAGCGCCGGACGCGAACCGCGCCAGTCGCGGTCGGCATAGCGAAAATCCAGATATCCGCAAGCGCAACCGGCGCTGATCGTGCCGAGATCGACACGGTCCCCGAAATCGGCGGCCGCCATTTCGAGACTGTCCATCACCCGGTCGACCTTGCCCATCTGGCCGGCGCTCCAGGCGTCCCAGCGCAGATCCTCGGGGCGCATCATGGTTTCGTACCGGTTGAGAACAGCGGCATCCAGCATGCCGTCGCAAATCGCCTGAAGACCCAAGACCTGCCAGCGCACGACGCCGGATGCCGGTATCATCCTGACACCATCATGCTGGCTGTCGAGATATTCGCAGATCAGCGCCGAACCGGCAAGCGTGGTGCCGTCGCCAAGCACAAGGGCAGGGATCTTGCCGACCGGATTCGATCGGGCAAGGTCTGGATTGGCGTCAACCGGCGTGGTCGCGCCGGCGATCAGTTCGATCCGGCCGTCGAGGCCGGTTTCATGGACCACTACCATCACCTTGCGGACGAAGGGCGACGCTGCGGCGTGAAAGAGCTTCATCGTTTTGGTCTCCAGATTGGCAACGCGGATCAAAAATTGTCCTTGCGGGTTCTGACCTCGGCAAACACCGCAACCGGGTCGCTGCCAGGTAGACCAACCGCGGCCGCGAGGACCGGATCGTCAGCCCGCAGGAACGGGTTGGTATCGAGTTCGTCGGCCAATACCGCCGGAATGGTCGGCTGTCCGCGCCCCCGCATTTCTTCGAATGCCCGGGTCCGTGTTTGCAGCCGGCTGTTATCCGGATCGACGCTCAGGGCGAACTTTGCGTTGGCGAGGGTATATTCATGCCCGCAATAGATCCGTGCCGTTGACGGCACTGACCGGAGCTTGAGCATCGAACTCCACATTTGCTCCATGGTTCCCTCGAAGACCCGGCCGCAACCGAGGGCGAACAGGGTATCGCCACAGAACAATGCGTCGCAATCAGCGAACCAGAAAGCGATGTGCCCGCTGGTGTGACCCGGTGTCTCGTAGACGACACCCTTGTGTCCGGCGATCTCGACGGTGTCACCCTCTTGCACCGTGATATCCATGTTTGGAATTCGCGCGGTTTCGGACGCGGGTCCAATCAGGGTCGGGCCGAACCTGGCCCGGAGACGCTCATTGCCACCGATATGGTCCATATGGTGATGCGTATTGAGAATATGACTGAGCGTCCATCCCCGCGCATCGAGCGCCATCTCGACAGGTTCGGCCTCGGACGGGTCAACGACCGCGGTCGCACCGCTGTCCACGTCATGCAGCAAATAGACATAGTTGTCCGACATTGCCGGTATCAGCACGATCTCGAAAGGGGCCATCCGGATATCTCCGCTCGTCGATAGTTTCAGATTCGAGGAGCCAGTCTACCACCATCTTTGATCCACGGCTATGATTGCCGACAGCAGGCGGAGACAGGACACATGAAAATCACAGGAATTGATGTCATCGAACTCGAGATGCCGTTTAGTCGCGGCGTCGAGTCAGAGCTCGAAGTGGGATTTCTCAATTGGGGAAACATCGACTTCTGCCTGATCAGGATCGAGACAGACGCCGGCCTGACCGGTTGGGGCGATGCCTTCTGTTTTCAGTGTCGGCGTCCGGTTGCCGAGGCGGTCAGAACCATGGTCGGCCCTCGCATCATTGGCCGCAATGCCGCGGACATCACACAGATCAACCATGACCTGCAACAGGGCCTGCACCTCTTCGGGCGATACGGGATCACCATGTTTGCGATCTCCGGCGTCGATATCGCGCTCTGGGATATTGCTGGCAAAGCAGCAGGACTGCCGCTCTACCGACTGTTGGGAAGCGCCGGTCATGCTTCGGTCCCGGCCTATGCCAGCCTGTTTCGTTATGAAGATCCGGCTCTGGTCGCCGATCGCGTCAGCTTTGCCCGGAGCCTCGGTTACGACCATGTCAAGCTGCACGAAATCGATCTTGCGATGGTCGCGGCAGCCCGTGAAGCGGCGGGCGCCGACATTCCGATCATGGTCGACGTCAACTGTCCCTGGACACCTGAACAAGCCAAGGCGATGACCCTGCAATTCGCCGAACACGACATCTTCTGGATCGAGGAGCCGATCAACCCGCCGGAGAATTTTGCCGGACTTGCTAAGCTTCGCGACGAAACCGGTGTCGCTGTTGCTGCCGGCGAGAATGCCTGCACCGCCTTCGAATTCCACAACATGATCGAAGCTGGCGCGGTCGACTATGCCCAGCCCAGCGTCACCAAGGTCGGCGGGATAACGGAGTTCCGTAAGGTGGTGGCCCTCTGCGAAGCCGGCGGCGTTCAGATCATGCCGCACTCGCCTTATTTCGGACCAGGATTTCTGGCCACACTACACCTCGCCCAAGCGCTGCCGAATCCCGGCATGATCGAACGGATATTCATTGATCTCGAGGCCGATATCTATCCGGGCGGTACCCATGACCCGATCGCTGGCGTCTTCGGTGTTCCGTCCGGTCCCGGCCTCGGACTGGAGCCCGACCTGGCGGTCATCGCGCGCTACCGGGTCGGCTGAAGCGCGGCCTGGCCGAGCCGAACCGGCGCGAAACATTCAAGCCCCCTTGATCAGGGCGCGGTAGCGTTCGAACCACTCATCGACGAGATCGCACTCCCGGGCGCCGCGGTCATAGGCCGGAGAGAGCACCATTTCGACCTTTTCGACAGTGACCTCAAAGACGCCGCGCATCCGCGGTTCGTAATCGCTCCAGAAGGCAAGTTGCGGCAGCAAGACGTTGTAACGGTCACTGCCGCGACTGGTATAGCTGGCTTGTCCGGCAAGGCGGACCGCCTTGCGCCGAAACACATCGATGAAGTTGAGTTCGACGGCAGGATTCACCGAGATATTGTGCAGCGTGCCGGGCGAACGAAGATTGGTGAACGCGATATGCGTCTTATCGAGTACCACAACCGTCGCTTTCGGCGATACTGCAGGCCGGCCTTCAGGGGTGACCGTCGCGACCATGGCAATCGTGTTGGTGCGGATCAGCGCCGCCATTTCCTGCGTGATCATTGCTATTCCACCCCGATTCGATTATCGCCGTTCCGCTGGTCTTCGGCCGAAACACTGCCGCACACCGATCTGACCGCTTCGCTTGACAGAGCAGTAGTCGCAGGTCGCCATCTTTAATCCGTCCTGGATAACACGGAGCATCACCGGTCACAAGACCGCACCAACCGTTTGAACGGACCGGTGAGCCGCACCGTTGTTGCCGATCTCGTGGGACTCCGTTGCAACCACGCAAACACCGAGCACCGGCGAAAGGCATCAGGCTGGAGTTGCGGGAGTCAAACCGGCCGGCACCCGGTGTCCCACATGATCTTTCAAATTGCCTGTTCCAATCATTCTGGCACCACCGATGCCTGCATCATATCCTGTACCGGCAGGTGTTGCAGTTTCGGACCTTGTCGGGCTGAACGGGCAGATCAGGATGTATAATGACGCTGTCGACCTCTGGGAATTCTACGGCACCGATCTGGGCCGGGTCGCGCGGCAGCTGATCCGGCGCCGTATCCAGCACATCTGGCCCGACGCCAGCGGCACGACGATGCTCGGCCTCGGCTACGCGACCCCGTTTTTGACTCCGTTCCTTAATGATGCGTCGCGGATCATTGCCATGATGCCGGACCAGCAGGGCGTGCTGCACTGGCCGCAACAGGGACGCAATCTTGTGGCCCTGGTCAATGAGGGCGCATTGCCGTTACAGGATGTGTCCGTGGATCGCGTCCTTCTGGTTCACAGCCTGGAATGCACAGAGCAGTTGCGGCCGATGCTCCATGAAGTCTGGCGAGTGCTGACCGGAGAAGGCCGCCTGCTGGTTGTGGTACCCAACCGACGAGGCCTTTGGGCACGTTTCGACCGCACGCCGTTCGGCCACGGGCACCCCTACTCGCCGTCACAATTGTCGCGCATGTTACGGACCAACGGCTTTACGCCGACACTGACCACGCGGGCCTTGTATGTTCCACCCTATCCGTGGCGTATCGTTCTGCGTTCGGCGCTACGGATCGAAGACATCGGGACACGCTGGTTCAACCAGCTCGGCGGCATCGTCATCATCGAGGCCAGCAAGCAAATTTATGCGGCTAACCGGCCACGCCCGGCGCGGGTTTCGGCACCGGCCTTCATGCCCTTGCCGGCCCGTTAGACTTGCGGTTGTCAGACTCTGCATCCGGACCCGCCGGGATCGTTAACCGTGTTCGGTCCGACTTGCATTCACCACGCCGTCGGACTAATGCTAGCCGCCTTGCCGCCTTGCGCCCGCGCGACATCATCGTCGCAGATGACAGGCTGGTCGGGAGTTGATTGTGGCGGAACTTGACATGCTGAGACGCGAAATTGACGAGATCGACAGGACACTGCTTGATCTGCTTGTGCGCCGGGTCGCGATTGGCTGCAAAGTTGCCGCGGCCAAGGACAGTGATTCAAGCCCCAGCCGCCGCCCCGGACGCGAAGCCAGCATCATCCGCCGGCTGGCAAAGCGCGACCATGCTCCCTTGTCTGTGGAAACGATCGTCCGGATCTGGCGTGAGATTCTCAGCGCGAACTTAAGCCAGCAAACGACATTGACGGCTGCGTTGTTCGCGCCGAACGCCAGAATTGCGATGCTCGCACATGACTATTGCGGCAGCCCGACCGCCCTCACGCTGCATGATGCCGCTAGTCCGGTCCTTGATGCCGTCGCAGACGACCGTGCGCAGATCGGCATCCTCCCGGATCCTGGCTCCGGCCAACCTGATCGCTGGTGGCCGTATCTGCTCACGATGATGGCTGCCCGCCGACCGCGCGTTATCGCCCGGCTGCCTGTCGTCAATTGCGGGCAGAACAAACCGGCAGCGATTGTCATTGCCGCCCAGGATCCCGAGAGTTCAGGCGATGACCTGACTCTGTTTGCGGTCAGACGGGGTACTAGTGCCCTAGACGGCCGGATCATCGACAGCTGGACCGGTGACGAGGCCTGGGATCTGATCGAGACGGACGGTTTCACCACGGGGCCGGACCGGCAGAAAGACGAAAACACCCTCTGGCTCGGCGCATGTGCCCGTCCCGTCACCGCCTGAAAACGCTGCAATCCATATCGCCGGAAACCCCATGCCCGCACCAAAACCACGCTCAACCGTCGCTGCGATGGCTCGCTACCAGCCCAATCTCAACACCGCCCCGACTGGCCGGATCATTCGCCTTTCGGCAAACGAGGGCGCGCTCGGACCGAGTCCACGCGCTCTCGAAGCGATTGCTGCAATATCCGACAAGGTTCACCTTTATCCCGAGGAAGATCCGGCGGCCCTGTCTGAAACCATCGCTCGCACTTACGACCTCGATCCCGAGCGTATAGTGTTCGGTTGCGGTTCGGACGAACTGATTCTTGCGCTCTGCCTCGCCTATCTCGAACCCGGTGATGAAGCTATCCACACCGAATACGGCTTCCTGATGTATCCGATCTCGACCCGAACCGCCGGCGGCATCCCGGTGTCGGCCCCTGATAACGGTTACAGGGTCGATGTCGATGCCGTCCTCGAACGGGTCACCGACCGCACCCGGATCGTGTTCCTCGCGAACCCCAACAATCCCACGGGGTCCTATCTGTCACGGCAGGAGTTGCATCGCCTGCATCGCGGGTTACCGGACCACGTGTTGTTGGCTATCGATTCGGCCTATGCCGAATTCGTCACCCGTAACGACTATTCTCCCGGTGCCGAACTGGTGGAGAGCACCGAGAATGTGGTGATGCTTCGCACCTTTTCGAAACTCTACGCAATGGCCGGGCTGCGGTTGGGTTGGGCCTACACGCCGCAGCATGTCGCCGAAGCGATGCATGTAGTCAAACAACCCTTCGGCGCCAACCGGCTCGCTGTTGCGGCAGCGACTGCGGCTCTCGAGGACACGGAGTTCCTGGCCTGCGCGGTCGAGCATAACAGCCAATGGCTACCCTGGACGTCGGCACGGCTACAGGGTCTCGGTCTTGCCGTGCTGCCAAGTGTCGCGAATTTCCTGATGGTGCAATTCCCCGATGCGCCCGGCTACGGCGCCGCCGAAGCCGGCAACTGGCTTTCCGGACGCGGCATCCTGACCCGCGGCATGGCAGGTTACGGCGCGCCGGATTTCATCCGCATGTCGATCGGTACTGGCGACGACATGCAGATCGTTGTCGACTCGATTGGTGATTTTTTGAACGCGCGAACTCACGGCCGATGACCGAGGCGACCAAGGAGACGGTGATTTTCCCGCGCATGGCGGTGATCGGAATCGGCCATATCGGCTCCTCGCTCGCCCACGCGATCAAGCGAGACGGCGGCGTGGTCGGCCATCTCGCGATGAGCGACTTCGACGAGACCGTCAGATCCCGCGCCCGCGACCTTGGCATCGCGGATTCCATACATGACGGTCCTTCCGATGCAGTCAGGGAGGCCGATTGCGTCGTACTCTGTACGCCGGTCGGAACCTATCGTGCGATTTCAAAAGCCATGGCGCCGTTCCTCAAGCCGGGCTGCGTGGTCAGCGATGTCGGGTCGGTCAAACGTGCCCCGCTTCGCGATATGCGTCCCAATCTGCCCGATTCCGTCCACCTCGTACCAGGACACCCGGTTGCAGGCACTGAACATTCCGGTCCCGAGTCTGGTTTCGCCGGTCTGTTCGACGGACGCTACTGGTTGTTGACCCCGCCCGAAGGCACCAATGAAGCCGCCGTCGGCAGTCTGACAGCCCTTTACGGGCGACTGGGCGCAATGGTCGAGATCATGGATGCCGACTACCATGACAAGGTTCTGGCCCTCACCTCGCATGTGCCGCATCTGATCGCCTACACCATTGTCGGCACGGCCGTAGACCTCGAACAGGATATCCAGAATGACGTAATCCGGTTCTCCGCCGGCGGATTTCGCGACTTCACCCGGATTGCCGGCTCGAACCCGATCATGTGGCGCGACATTTTCCTCAACAACCGGGAAGCGGTCCTGGAGATGCTGCAACGCTTTACCGAAGACCTGACGGCCTTGCAGCGCGCCATCCGCTGGGGCGAAGGCCAGACCCTGCAAGATCTGTTCACACGGACCCGGTCAATTCGACGCGGCGTCATCGATGCCCGTCAGGAAGTGCCTCCGTCAGCGGACAATTGACCCGACAGATCCAACCACGAGCGGTCCAAGGCGAACATTGCCGCCCCGGATCGTCAACGGGAGGCTCAACACTGGCGGACCGCCGTCGGCAGCGGGCCGGGCCAACAATGCAAGTATGCTCTTGGCGGTTGATGCCCTGGAGCGTTTCAGCGAGCCGGCCGCGACCAGACCGTCAACGAGTTTGCTTTCACCGCGCAGCCGGGCCGCCCCCACGAGCAGCGGTCGCATCTTGTTGTCAAGTGCCAGCGTACCCGTGAGGGTTGCCGTCGTGGGCGGCCATGCGGCGCGGAGCGTTTCAAGCTCGATCGCGCCGCCGGCATCGCGCCAACCGACAAGGTCTGCGCCGTCGGTCGAGCCGATATCGCCGCGCAGCCGGGCCGTGATTTCGAACTGGCCGGCACCGGTCAACGAGATTCGTTCACCATACGGCGTCGTGACCCCATCGAGGGCCAGCA
This sequence comes from Thalassobaculaceae bacterium, assembly GCA_963422445.2. Taxonomy (GTDB): domain Bacteria; phylum Pseudomonadota; class Alphaproteobacteria; order Thalassobaculales; family Thalassobaculaceae. The sequence goes on along the minus strand of OY729512.2, from coordinate 2,475,683 downwards.
TCAACAACCGCTCGGGCTGCCCCGACTCCGTGGAAAGGCTGACCGATCCGGTGGCACTACGGGCCGCACCGACCCCGGCAGCCGCGATATCATCAAGACGATACGCGACGGTGACGCCGTCCGACCCGTCGGCACTCACGTTGCCGTCGAGGCGTTCGGCCCGTAGTATCAATTCGTCTGGATGACCGTCGACCGCAACACCCGGATCAGTTATACGGAATCGCAGGGTCAACGGTGACAGCAGCGAAAACTCGTAGGTGATCGACTCCCCCCGGGCCCGTATCGTGCCGAACGCCCAGCGCGTCTCAAGACGCGGGTTGGCCACAGACCAGCGCACGGCGAACGGAAACCCGGAACGACGCATCCCGGTATGGTCTGGTTTTATCGACAGCCGGGTCTGCGCAGCGACCCAATCCACGATCAAGCCTTTTGCATATTCCGAAAGGGCATACCAGAGGCCAGTATAGATAACGATGACAGACGCCAGCAACAGGATCGTTCTCACGATCAGTCGCGGCGGTTGTGTACCACGGTTGCTGTCGCTATTGGTCATATCGTCCATCGTGATCATTTTGACAGTTTTGGCATGTCGGCAAAAGATGAGGTCTGGATTTTCGGGTACGGCTCGTTGATCTGATGGCCCGGTTTCGATTTTATCGAGCGGGCTGCGACCCATTTGCATGGCTATCATCGGGATTTTTGCGTCTGGTCGCACCGCTATCGCGGGTCACCGCATAATCCCGGTCTGGTCCTTGGTCTCAACCACGGTGGTTCCTGCCGCGGCGTCGCCTACCGAATCGCCCCGGGGAGGGTCGACGCTGTGATGGCCTATCTGCATGACCGCGAGATGATTTACGGCGTTTACCGCCCTTGGCAGTTGCCGGTGACGCTGCTCTCCTGGCCGCGGGCCGGCAAGCGTGTGCAAGCACGAACCTATGTTGTCGACCGGCGGCATCCGCAATATGCCGGGGATCTTTCTCTGGAACAGCGGGCAGCGATCGTGACCGGCGGCGTCGGTTCGGCAGGCCGCGGCCGCGACTATCTCGCCAACACCGTCGATCATCTGATCGAGATGGGTATGCCGGATCGCAATCTTGAGGTCCTGCACAGGATGGTGCAGGACATGCGGGCGGGGCGTCGTCCGATCCCGGCCTTCCCGCTACCGCCTCCCGACCTCGACCAAAGGTCGACTCCGGGCGCAGCCAGATAGCGATCATCCTTGCCAGGCGGGCATTTCGGACTGCGAACCGGGATGCTTTTCCGGAGCGGTGCACCGCTGGAATGTTTGGAGGATTATCCAACCCAGCTTAGAAGCTGCGAATGTAAGTATCTGAATCATAATGATATCAATTAGTGACAGTGACTTTCATGCGTCCGAGGCGGCGCATGAGAACACGGCTCAGAGCCAGCAGGAGCCAGGCGAGGGCGCTGGCGATGGATCGCTCGAAGTCTCTGGAGAGGCACCGGCAGCGGCGCAGCCATCCGAAGGTGCGTTCGACCAGCCAGTGCCGGGATATGACGACGAACCCCTTGGCGTCCCTGGGTTTTCCGATGACCTCCACAGTGATCGAGCAATTCGCTTCCTTGAGCGCGCTTGCCAGCTTGTCGCCGCCACAGGCGCCGTCGGCAAACACGGTCTGCACCGTGTTCTGACCGGCCTGCAACGCCAACAACAAGGGACGCACATCATCCCGGTCCTGGATATGCGCCGGATGGACCTAGGCGACAAGCATATTGCCGTCGACGTCGACGGCAAGGTGACGCTCGCGGCCCTTGATCGTCTTGCCGACATCGTCGCCACATTCCTCGCTGCCCGCTTCGACCGTCGGCACGCTCCGACTGTCGATGATGGCCGCGCTCCGGTCCGCACTACGCGCCGACCGGAGCCGCCCGAGCGTCGCAAAACGGGCGTAAACCTGCTCCAGGACCCCCCGACGGGACCACGCATAGAAATAGGTCTGAACCGTCGTAAACGCCGGGAAATCCTTCGGTCATGCCCGCCAACTGCACCCTGTCCAGAGCATGCAGGCGATTGCGTTCACCACGTCGCGCAGATCCACCTGACGGGGACGATCAAGCCGGCACGACGATGGAAGAAGCGGGTCCAGCAAGGCCCATTCGGCATCGGTCAAATCGCTTTCGTAACGCTCCGTCTTGCGGATATACTGCTTCCGGGTCGTCTCGTTCCAGGGCATGATGTGCCCCCATGGCGTGAGTGTTCACCCACGAAGATACACCATGCGAGACTACCCAACTAGTGGATTGATTTCAACGTTTAAAACCCTCTTTTTCTTGCGGTGATGCTGGTATCGGGATCGGCGGTCCAGACGAAGGGCTTGGCTTCGGTGGTGTTGTGGTCGTCGATGACGCGGCGGATTGCATCCTGGAGTTCGCGTCCGAAGCGGCAGACGCCTTCGAGCACGTTCAGCCACGCGCTCGAGGTGGGGGTGACGTGGACGGTCCAGCGCGGATGGCGTGCGAGCCAGACCTGGACGTCCTTGTGCTTGTGAGTAGCGTCGTTGTCGAGGATGGCATGGACCGGGACGCCGGCGGGTATCGTGCGCGCGATGCGGTTGAGGAATCTCAGGAACTCCTGATGGCGATGCCGACTGGCGTGCTGGCCGATGACCGTGCCGTCGAGCACGGTCAGGGCGGCAAACAGCGTCGTCGGGCCGTTGCGCTTGTAATCATGTGTCATGGTGGCGCCGCGGCCTTTCTTCAGCGGCAGGCCGGGCTGTGTGCAGTCGCGGGCCTGACTGTGCGACGTGTCATCGATCGACAGCACGACCGCGTGAGCCGGCGGCGCAACGGAGAGGCCGACGATGTCGGTCAGCGTCTCGAGGCAGGCGGGATCGTTCGAAAGCGTGAACGGCCGCCAGCGGTGCGGCATCAGGCCATGCGCCTGCCAGACCGCCCATACCGTCGAAGCGGCACCCCCCACAGCCTTCGCCATCGCCCGTAGCGTCCAGTGGGTCGCCGCGTGAGGCGGCGGGGTGTGGGTCAACTCTACGATCTTCGCTACCTGCTCAGGAACCAGAGGCGTCTTGCCCGGCGGGCGCGTCTTGTCCCGCAGAAGTCCGTCCACACCGTCTTCCATAGAAGCGGTCCTGCCAGCGCCGGACACTGTTCTTCGCCTTGCCGGTCTCTCTCATGATAGCCATCCTGCCGAGCCCGTCGTCGCTCAGAAGAACGATGCGCGCCCGCCAGACGTGCTTCTGCGGGCTCTTCGGGTCCGGGACAACCGTTTCAAGGCGATGCCGGTCGCCCGAAGTGAGCGTGAATGAAACACCAGGGCGCATCTCGCAGACCTCCGTGACCGACAAATCAGAAGAACATAATAACGGAACCGCTTATGCACATGGTTCCGGTCGCGAGAGTTTGCCACCAGATGTTGAGGTTAGAGCGGGGGAGCGGGTAGAATGCCCCGATACGTTCCTGCCGACGGAGCCACCACATGAAACAGGTCCCCGATAGCCTCCTCGCTTTCCAGCACATGGTCCCGGACGATGACGCCTGCGCCGCCTGGCTGATCGAAATGCGCTGGCCGGACGGCTTCGTCTGTCCCACGTGCAGCCATGAAAAGGGATGGGCGCTGCGCAGAAAAGCACACACCTTCGAGTGCACCGGCTGCCGCCGGCAGACTTCGGTGACGGCCGGGACGATCCTGCACGCCAGCAAGCTGCCGCTCACCGTCTGGTTCTGGGCCGCCGACCTGATGGCGACCCACTCCAACGGCATCTCTGCCCTGCAGCTCCGGAAACAGCTCGCTATCGGCTCTTATCGCAGCGCCTGGCTGCTCGCCCACAAGCTGCGCGCCAGCATGGTCGAGCCCGAGCGCAACCCGTTGTCGGGCCTGGTGGACATCGACGAGGCCAGCCGTCCATTCCGGACCAAAGACGATCCTCCCACCGGAGGGCAAGGACGCAGCCACGACGGCAAGATGCTCATCGTCGGCGCCATCGAACTCGGGGACGGAAACATCCCGGGCCGCCTGCGGCTGGCCGAAATCTCCTCCTACGGCGCCGCCGACCTCGGACACTTCGTCGAAACCGCCGTCGATCCCGACGCCATCGCGAAAACCGACGGCTGGTCCGGCGACGCTGCGGTCCCCGCCGCTCGCCACAATGTCCATGTCGTCGGGAAGACCGCCGCTCACCTCGTCCTGCCGTGGATCCACCAAGTCTTCTCCAACCTCAAAGGATGGGCACGAGGCGTCGACCACGGGCTGCGCCGCAAGCATCTGCAAGCCTATCTCGATGAGGTCGTCTTTTGCTTCAACCGCCGCAAAACCCGCCACGATGCTTTCCGCTCGCTCTTCCGCCTCGCCACCAATGCACAACCCCTTACCTACAGCATATTTTTCGAACCGGAACCATGTGCATAAGCGGTTAACGGATATACTTGTAACGATCTATCCACTAGTTTCAGGTCAGGCTCTGAGAGAAAACTCCGTTCACGGACGCAAGGCACCTCATCAACTGTTGCTGTATGCTATGGGGGATCTCGTTCGTGGCGGGTCGCGTCTCCGATCCTACAGTGAGCTTAAGACTCCGGTGAAGACGCTCCTTGAGAATTTCAGCCCGCTAGATACGAAGACACACCGATCAAATTATCCCTTCGGAGCATTACACAACTCGGGGCTATGGGAGATTACCGGGTACATGACCCTTAAAAAGGCTCCAAATGGAACGTTGAATAGGAAGAAACTCCTTGAACAATGCGTCAAGGGCGGATTTAACGAGCAAACGTACGAACTACTGTGCGCCGGTCCTATGGTGCGGCTGACAGGAATCCAGTACCTTCTGAATACCATTTTTCCTAGTCGCTTCACGAGGACATTTTGTGGGCAGTGGGGCTGCAATCGGACCTCCGGCACCTCGTTCCGGTCATGCCAGACGCAGCAGCAATGAGAGCGAGGAATCCGAAGTTTCGGGAGATGGTTCTCAATGCTTATGATGAACGGTGCGTAATCTGCGGGCAGCATCTTGCGGTGGGCGGGCTACTGTTCGGCCTTGAAGCCGCCCACATCCGGGCAATCTGCCATGAAGGGCCCAATGAACTGCAAAACGGCCTTGCGCTTTGCACGCTGCATCACAAGGCCTTCGACATAGGGGCAATCGGACTTGAGCCGATTGGCAGGTCGTATGGCGTAATCGTATCGGACCAGTTGTCGGGCGAGTCGGTCGATAGCTTGGTATCCCGTCAGGGCGACCTGATCGCCTTTCCGAAAAAGGAAATCTGGGCCCCGTCTCCCGCGTATGTCGATTGGCATCGCAGGGCCGTGTTCCGGCCTCCTCCTCGCGCCGTGTAAAGCTTCAACGCTGGTGCCGGCGAAATTTTTCGTCGTCACTGCCAACAGTGGGTTTGCGGACGAGTTTCATCTCTTTCCTGTGGTAAGGTCTCGAATGAAACGACAGGGTCAAATTGTTGTGACCGATCGTTCCGGGCACTTCGATCCAGACCAGATGTATACAGTCAACACAGCGAATTATCCGTTGACTGTTCTGTGCCCTCCGGCGGCGTTGCACAATGGATAATATTGAATCTGTCTCGGCGGATTCGCGTTACGGAGTGTGTCAACGCCATTGAGACATCGGTGGTCACAATTTAGTGAGCATTGTGCGGTGTCGTCGCGGCGTTCGGTGGGTTGATCCAGACTTCTTTGGGGAGGGTTTGGGGGTTCCGCGAACGAAGCGTTCCGGGTGCTGCGCCCAAGCCGCGCGTAGCGTACGTTCACGTTGCTCGAGGATGCGCTGGGCGCGGGCGTGAACATCACGATTCCGCCATGGCGGTGCTCGGTGTTGTAGCAGGGTCAGACTGACCGGCAAGACTCGATTGCGGCGGCAATATCGGGGAAGCGCTCGGGGAAGCCGGGGTGGTATTTCAGGGTCTTGAACCGGGCCTCGGAGAACGGGTTGTCGTCGCTGATCTGGGGGCGGTTGAGCAAGCGGGTGACGCCGCGGTCGGCGCGCCGTTGCGCGGTGCACTTGCTGGTCATGGGTGCGCCGCGGTCCGAATGCAGGGTGAGCAGCTGGGGCTCGATGCCTTGGTTGAGGCAGGTTTGCTCGATGAGCTTGGCGGCGAGGGAGGAGTTCTCGCGCTCGGCGACCATCCACCCCATGACGTAGCGGCTGAAGATATCGAGCAGGACGTAGAGGTAGAAGCAGGTCCACGATGTCGGCCCGAGCAGGCGGGTGATGTCCCACGACCAGGTCTTCGGGGCGGTGGTGAGGAGTTCGGGCTTGGTGTCGCGCGGATGGGTGAGCTGATAGCGCCGTTCGCGCACCGGTTGCTCGGTGGCCAGGATGCGATACATGGTGCGCTCCAGGCACAGGTATTGCCCTTCGTCGAGCAGCGTTGCGACGAGCTCTGCGGGCGCGCGGTCGACGAATCGCGCAGAGGCGAGCACGTCGAGGACCTGCTCGCGTTCCGATTCCGCAAGCGTCCGGGCGGGCGTCTTTCGGGGCTGCTGGCGCCCGGGAGCGGGCCTTTGACGACGGTAGAACGTTGCCCTGGACACCCCCAGCGCTCGGCACGCCGGCGCGGTGCCGACGTGCTGTGCGAGCGAGGTGGCTGCCATCAGCAGTCCTTCCCGTCGTTGAGGCTGAATCCCGGCAGCCCGGCAACTTTTCCCTGGACTTCGAGAATCGTGTGCGCGGTGGCAAACTCCTTCTCAAGGCGCGCCACCTTCGATTCGAGCTGGCGGACCTTGACGCTGAGGGGGCTCGGCGGGTTTCGCGCCGCGCTTCTTCGGCGTCAGGCCCTGCAGCGAACCGTTGCGTCGGACCTTGCGCCACGCCGACAGATGCGAGGTGTACAGCCCCTCTCGGCGAAGCAGCCGTCCGACCTCACCGCCGGGTGCAGCGGTCGGCCTCCTCGACGATCCGTAGCCGGTACTCGCGGTGAACTGGCGCCGGGTGGGCTTGGCCACCACCTCCAGGGTCGGCGCTCGCCTGGCTTGCGCGATCTCGGCCCCGGGGGCTTCGTCTGAGCAACCGGAAGCATAGGTAACACTATGGAGCGGTTCCATGGGTAACAGTGTTCATTGTTTGTTTGGCTTCCGCGCGGCCCGGCCGGGCCGCGCGGAAGCCACGGAGTTTCCTGGTCCGGCGGTCGATGATGCCGAGATCGATGTCGGCGACGCGAAGGATCCAGTCGCCGCTGTCGGTCTCGCCGGTGAGCGTCTCGCTGATGAAGACGCGCGCGCCGCCCCACTTGATGGAGCCGTCGGTGCGCACCCGGCGCACCGCGTGCCAGGCGTCGTACCAAGTCTTGGCCAGGGGTTCGGGGCAGGCCCTCGGCGGAGGGGCGCCAGAGCGCCGCGGTCGGTCGTTGGCCAAGCGCCTCATGGGGGCAGTTGTGGTTGTACAACCGAGCACGAGAGCGCCCATAGGCCCGACACCCGCAGGGTACTTTATCGAAGGCATCCGTGGGCCGGCCGGCTTGTGCGGGTCGGTAATGTCGTAGAGAAGGCGGGCATCGCTCGCGCGCGATGCGCTCTCGACGGAGCTGTACCGGGCCTCTGGCAGGAAGTTCCGCTGTGGATGTTCGACCGCGTGGTCTGCGCGGGGACGCGCGTTGAGGAGCGTGGCCAGGTGGATCTCGCACACTATCGTCTCTGGCATCGCTCGTGTCGGATGCGCTGGGTAAGGCTCCCGCGACGTGCACAGGCTGGGTCTGCGATGACCAGGATCGGGGAGAGACCCATGCGGGATCGACACGGGGCGCATCGCAAGCGCGGGAACGGATCGGATCAGCTCGATCTGTTCGCTCGGGCGGAGAGCAGCCTTCCGGCGGACACGCCGGAAAGCGACCGGGCTGGTGGTTCGGCTGATGCTGGACCACGTGCACGATCCCCGCGATCCGGGGGCGGGCGGTGATGATGTCTGAGAAGATCGGGCCGCAGCACCTGCGCCGCAAGGCGATGCTCTATGTCCGGCAATCCTCGCCCCACCAGGTCATGCACAACCGCGAGAGCGACACCCTGCAATACGCCATGACGGGCCGGCTGCAGGCGTTCGGCTTCTCACGGATCGAGGTCGTCGACGCGGACCTGGGCCGGTCTGCGGCGGGCGCGGTCGCCTGCCTGGGTTTCGAGCGCATGGTGGCAGAGATCTGTCTTGGCACGGTCGGCGCCGTGGCGGCGCGCGCGGTCTCGCGCTTTGCCAAGGACCAGCCGCGACTGGCAGCAGCTGGTCGAGATGTGCCGCGTGGTCGACACGCTGCTGATCGACCAGGACACGGTGTACGCACCGCGCCAGAGCAACGAGCGCCTCCTGCTCGGGCTCAAGGGTAACCTCAACGAGGACGAACTCGACCTGCTGCGCCAGCGCTTGTGGTCGGCGCGCCGGTTGGCTTCGTCAAGGCGGGCGACCGGCTGGAGAAGCACCCGGACCGGAGGGTACAGGAGGCGATCCGACTGGTCTTCGACACGGTCGAGGAGCTGGGCAGCGCGCGACCGGCGCGGCTGCGGGTCCACGAGCACGATCTGACGTTGCCGGCGAGGCCGGGCTATGATGGGGCACGGGCGCGGCCGAGGATACGGCGCAAGCCACGCGGAGGCGATACGCAAGAGGGTCAGCGACACTGTCCCGGCAAGCCGTCATCACGGCGCGCCGAAGCACGGCGATGCCCTGCGTGCGGGTCTCCTGCGCTGCCGCCGCTGCGGCCGGAAGCTGACGGTTCGCTATACTGGACAGAAGCACAACATCCCGCGCGACAGCTGTCCCCGGGGATGGCTCGACAACGGCGAGCCCCGCTGCATCGCGTTCGGCAGACTGCGGGTCGACGAGGCGATCGAGGAGATGCTGCTCCAGGTGGTGAAGCCGGGGGCGGCCGCGGCGGCCGTGGAGGCCGATGCGCGACAGGCCGAGAGACGCGATCATGCTCGCGAGATGCTGGTCCGCGATCTCGAAGCGGCGCGCTGTGCGGCGAACCGCGCCGTCCGCCACTACGATGCCACCGATCCAGCCAACCGCCTGGTGGCGATCGAGCTGGAGGCGCGCTGGACCGCCGCACTCGCCGCCGTCGCCGGGATCGTGACGACGATCGCTGAACACGATGCGAGCGCGCCGCCATGCGCGGAGCTGTCGCCCGCCTCCTTCACCAGCCTGGCCGACGATCTGAAAGATCTCTGGGCCGCACCGACGACGGATGCCCGGCTCAGGAAACGCATCGTCAGAACCGTGATACGCGAGGGGGTCGCCGATATCGATCAGGACACCAGCGAGATCGTGCTGACCGTTCATTAGGCGGGCGGCGTCCATACCGAACGGCGCCGGCCGAAGCCGCGGCGCGGGCCGCGCAACAGCACCGCGCCCGACATCATCGAAGCCGTCCGCCTGCCGGTCCGCATCGCCGGCGACGATCTGATCGCGGGGCTTTTGAACCGCAACGGTTTGGTCACCGGCAACGGCAATCGCTGGACACGGGAGCGGGTGACCGCGCGGCGATCCATAACCTCTCACCCATCTGTTCGGTCCAATCCGTTACCTCTCTATCCGGTCTGTACCATGACCAGCCCCCCGAGGGCCGGCGCGGCAGCGTCCATCCACGTCATGGGATCGCTGTTTGCTCTCATCGTTGTTCACCTTCGCCGCCATCCACTAGGCCGTGTTGACGAATGATCGAAGCAGAATCCATGCTGAAACAATGTGGACAAACGCGAGGACCGTCCGAGCGAGCTTGTCATAGCGTGTGGCGATGCGACGGAATTGTTTGAGCTTGTTGAAGAATCGCTCGACCTGCTGGCGCCGCTTGTACTTTTCTTGATCGTGATGAATCGTCTCAGTCCGGTTCGACCGGGCGGGAATCACGGCTTCGACGCCCTGGTCGGCCAGCACCTGGCGAATGCCCTTGCTGTCATACGCCTTGTCCATGACCGCAGCCTCCGGTGCGGGAGAGCTGGGCAAAGCCTTCCACAGCAGCTCGCATCCCACGCCATCATGGCGCTCGCCACCCGTCAATACGACGGACACACCGGTTGTTTCGTTGGCACAGGCCACGTGCAGCCTGGTGGAGAACCCACCCCGGGAGCGGCCGAGAGCCTGGGCCTCCTGGCCGCCGTTTTTTTACCGCGCCGGCGGCGTGTTGATGAGCACGCACGATGGTCGAATCGATGAACACTTCCTTGAGTGGTTCATCGTCTCCCTGTTGTCTCTGTTGCCAGAGCCGCGCCCAGAGGTGGCGCTTCTCCCAACGGCGAAACCGCTGATAGACGGCATTCCAATGGCCGAATTCGTCGGGCAGGTCGCGCCAGGGGGTTCCGGTCCGCGCCTGGTAGAGGACGGCTTCGATGAACATTCGGTCGCTGAGCCGTGGTGGGGCGCCGGCGGCGTGTTTGCTCTCACGCAGTAGCGGCTCAAGTGTCGAGCAGACAGCATCCGGGATGAGCAGGCGTAACGCCACGATAAGTCCCCGAAAAGTGTCATTGATGGAAAATGATCATCAGCATTTCATGAATTCGTCAACACGACCCAATTCCAAGGGTAGCCGGTGTCTCAACGATGTTGGCAGAAAGGCTCCTCGAGCTGCGCCGCCAGACCGGACGCGTCCACATAGGCATATAACACCACCGCGTAATGGCCTTCATACTGTCCTCGCCGGCCGCTCATGCTCAACTCGTACGGGATTCCCGCGAACAGTGACCCGAACATTTGCCTGAGCCCCGCATAGTTGTCCGCAAGCAGCAGGTTGTACAACGCATCGAACCGTGCCTGACTCCCCGCTGGATCCTGCGTCACCGCTTCCAGAAAGCTCCCGTTCAGGCTTTGGTGAACCTCCAGGATGGTCGCGTACAGACCGCGCAGGTGTTCACGATTGCCTTCGGCCGTGTCCGGTTCATGAAGAGCGTCCAGAATCGGCTTGTCGTATTCTTCGACCAAGGCGACCAGCGTTGCCCTGAGCGCTCATGCAGCACCTCGAGCAGGTGGGCGAAGTGGCCGGAAGCCGAATCAAATATGGGGGTCACGCCCGCTCGACGTTCCAGGACCATGAGCTGTTCCGCAATCGTTCTCAGGAAATCCGGATCCGTGCAGGTCCCCCGTCCAAAACTGAAGCGCAAGACCGGATACGGGCCGGCGGCCGTTTCCCGAAGCCCGCCGAAGCGATACATCGGACAGCAGGATCCGATTGTGGAAACGGCGGCGCGCTCCAGCAAGGCAATCGCGACCGCGGATTGTCCCGCCCGGACATGCAATATGAGTTCCGGGACGATCTCGCCGCGGCCTCCAATTGTCCACATCACCCTGGCGGCTGCCATTGGATCAGTGAATCGTGTGCCTTCCGTCTCCGGCATGTCCGGCCAGCCCGTCTTCGAACATTGCCAGAAAACCGCGTTGAATGGCCTTCACGATCAGGTGAACATCCTGCGGTTCCCATGCATTATCACGGTCGCAAACGATGATGACCTGATCCGCCCCGTCCCTTTCAACTTTCCGGACGATTATCTGAGCAACGATATCGTCATCATCGCCAAAATCAACGGCCTCGCCGTCCTCCAGATCGTCAATTATTAATTTGATATCGGCGTCGTCGTCATCAAACATAGTCTATGTCCTTCATTTCTTGCCGGTGTTCCGATATCATGTGACCGATCGGGTATCGAGGGTCTCAAGGTCGCAAGCTCTCGTGCTGAAAATCAACAGCCATCTTGCAGTTGGTAATGCGCTCTTCTTGTACTCAAAATCGACATCATCACGAATTTATCACAAGTAATACGTAGCCGATGAGGGTTACCCGAAACAAGGTCGTGAAAAACGATATTATCGTCTTCATCTGCAACCCCCTTACTGGTTCAATGGTGTGGACTTTGTATCGGATACGATATTCAATGTCAAGATACAATATCTATTCCTGATCAAGTTCAAAAAAAATTTAACACGGACATCATATTGGAATTTAATAATGGAACAATAGATTATCTTCTGAAATTCATTCATGGTCGTGTACATCCCCCTGTTCGTTTATGAGACAATCTCATTACACGTTGCAACAGTACTCCGAATTCGGTAGTGAAATATTATCAAGCTATCGACGGAATTCTCCAGTGATTGAATTCTTATATTCAGATCGAAAATGCGATTGTTTTTGAATGAAACTATCCTATTTTATATAGCTTACATCAAAACAGGTAGAATTTTTAATTTTTATCGTAACAACCATATCAGCCCGTGAAGATGCAGTATATGCTAATGAAAGTAATGGGTAAGAAGATAAAGGTTATGATCTCAACGGCGCTTTCAGGACATTCAAAAATGTAAACATTGCTTGATCATCCCATTCATATCGATTGGATTCCCCCAGTCTGTAGACTATGCTCTCTTGTGACTTACATGTGTGCCGAGAGAGGTGGCCCGAACTTTGTTGAGGTCGCTATCGTACATCACTTGAGGAAAAATATAACCGCTTATGCACGTGGCTCCGGTGGCACACGATGTTGCCCCCGATGTCGACTATTCCCGGCACGCCAAACGCTACATGTGCGTTTCACCGGAGCCACGTGCATAAGCGGTTTATAGAAAACAAATGACGACGCCATAGTGGGACCATGCTCCTTAGTCCAAGTTTAACATTCAGCGGCTCGGAATTGGTGTATTTGGGCGCCGGTCGTCCACCAGCTCATTGATTTTGCTTGTTTTGGTGTTTCTGGGCCGCGATGTCGTGAGCTCATATTTTAGGATGGGGATTCTCAGGGGCCGGATCCGCCGCTATCTTGGCCCCCTGTTCATCCGGGGCGCCAAGATACGCACAAGCGACCGCGGCGAGGTCTATGTACCCGTCCCGTCTGGTGCGCAGTGAGCGCAGCGGAGACAGGGTCCGCCAGCATACCCTGCTCAACCTCGTCAGCGACTTCCCGCTCGAGCGACGGCACTGGCCTGTGCTGTGTGCCCGGATCCAGCGGCTGCTCGATTGCCAGGGCGAACTGGTGTCGCTGTCCTGTCCGCAAGAGGTGGAGCGGTATGCACAGCGCATCGCCGCGCAACTCCTCAATCGCGCCCCGCCGTCGAGCGCCCCGCCCTGCAGACGGTGGATGTGAGCACTCTGGAGTTGATCGGCCCGCGCTCGGCCGGCGTCGAGACTGTCGGGCTGTGGGCCATGGAGCGGCTCGGCCTGGCGGCTCGGCTTCACCGGCACGCAGCGCGCGCTGGCCATGGCCATCATCATCGCGCGCATGGCGCCACCGGGCTCGGAGCGCGCCAGCTGGTGCTGGCTGTGCGAGCGTTCGGCCCTCGGCGAGTTGCCGGGCGTGACCTTCGAGCGGATGAGCATGATGCGCCTCACCCGCGCCTCCGATGCCCTGCTAGCGCGGCGCGCGGCGATCGAGGCCCCCTGTGCCGGACCTGTTCGGCCTGTCCCACACGGTCACGCTGTACGACCTGAGCAACAGCTTCTTCGAGGGTGAGGCTGCGGCCCAGCCCAAGGCCGAACGCGGCCACTCCAGGGAAAAGCGCAGCGATTGCCCGCGGCTCACCCTGGGGCTGGTGCTCGACGGCTCGGGCTTCGTGCGCCGCTCCGAAGTGGTCGCGGGCGCGGTCAGCGAAGACACGACCCTGGCGCCCATGCTCGAGGTCCTGCACGCTCCGGCGATAAGCCCTGGTGGTGATGGATGCGGGGGTCGCCACCGAGGCCAAGGTCGTCTGGCTGCGCGAGACCGGCGACCGCTATCCGGTCGTCAGCCGGGACCGCGCGCGCCGCTTCGATCCCGACTTGGCGATTGCCTTCGAGACCCGCTCGCGCCAGACGGTCCATGTGCACAAGGTGGCCGACCCGGACGGGGCGGCTCTACTGCTATTCCGAGGCGCGGGCGAAGAAGGAACAGGGCATTGCCGCGCGCTTCGAGAGCGCGCTGCGCAAGCTCGACGACGGCCTGTCGCGGCCGCGCACCCGCAAGAGGCTCGACCATGTCTGGCAGCGGGTCGGCCGGATCAAGGAGAAGAGCCGCGGCGCAGGCGTGCCCTCCCTCATCGATGTCGTCGCCGATGACAGCGGCGAAAAGGCCCGCGTCACCTGGGAGCGCCGCCCGCTCGCCGGCCCCATGATCACTCATCCCGGCGTCTACTGCCTGTGCCCCAATCTCCAGAACTGGGACGAGGAAGCGTTGTGGCGCACCTATACCGCGCTCACCGATGTGGAGGCCGTGTTCCGCCCGTTCAAATCCGAACGCGGCCTGCGCCCCATCTTCCACCGGACCCGGAAGCGCTCCGACGGGCACCTGGTCATCGCCGTGATCGCCGACCAGCTGGTGCAGACCATCCGCCGGCGCCTCGGCGAGCAGGGCGAGCGCGCAAGCTGGGCCAGCCTGCGACGCATTCTCGAAGGTCAGCAGCGCGTCACGGCAACCGTTCGGCGCAAGGACGGCCGCATCCTTCATCTACGCAAGGCCACCCGCGCCGAGCCTCGGCAACAGGCCATCTATCAGGCGCGCGGCACGGACCCCGCTCCCGGAGGCGTCAGAACAATGATCGTCCGACCCTGAATCCAGTACAGGGAATCGAAATGTAGGGCCATACGCAGAATCTCTTCTCGATAACGCATTGATAAACAATAAACTTCGAAACAGGGGAGCTTCTTGCAAAATTGCCGACCCGACCGGTTTTTTGCCTTGTCGAGGCTGATTTTGTTGTCGAGGGCCTGGGTTTCGGGGCCACCTCGTGGTCTGTTGTGTTTCCACAATAACAAGATACCACGGGGTGGCCCCGATGACCCTTGGCTCGACCCTATCCGATCTCTGGCACCGATTTCAAGGGGACCTTTTCCCTGCGTTGGCCGAGGCGGTCGGTCCTCTCCTGGAGACGCACAAGCGCTTCGTGACAGCTCTCGATCTCGTCAAGGTGGAGGGCTTCGTCGATGAGGTGTGGACCGGTCCGGGTCGGCCCCGGGAGGATCGCCGGGCGCTGGCCCGTGGCGTCATCGCCAAGGCGGTGTGGGGTCTGCCGACGACCCGCCACCTGATCGACAGGCTCAAGGTGGACCCGACGTTGCGCCGGCTGTGCGGCGGGTCGCGTGTCTCGGAGATCCCGAGTGAAGCGACGTTTTCGCGGGCGTTTGCCGAATGGTCGCAGTCCCGTCTTCCGGAGAGGATGCACGCGGCTCTGGTTGCAGAGACACTGGGCGACGCGCTCATCGGCCACGTGTCGCGGGACTCGACGGCCATCGAGGCCCGGGAGACGCCGGCCCCGAAGCCGAAGGCCCCGACGCCGAACCGCAAGCGCGGCCGGCCCCGCAAGGGCGAGGAGAGGACGAAGGAGCCTGGGCGTCTCGAACGGCAAGCGAACGGGATGGATCTCGATGAGAGGCTCGACGCGCTGCCGAAGGTCTGCGATCACGGGGCAAAGAAGAATGCCAAAGGGGTCATGGAGGCCTGGCGCGGTGACAAGCTGCCTATCGACACAGCAGACTGCGGGGTGCTGCTGAGGACCGTTCTCACCTCGGCATCCGTCCATGACAGCCAGGTCGCGATCCCGCTGGCGATGATGACCGCCGGGCGTGTGACCAATCTCTACGATCTCATGGACGCGGCCTATGATGCCAGGGAGATCCACCAGATGAGCGAACGGCTTGGCCATGTGCCGATCATCGATGTCAATCCGCGCCGGGACAAGGATCTCAAGGAGGAGCGAGACCGGGAGGCCCGGGCCCGGCGTGCAATAGGCCATGTCGATCCCGAGACCGTGCGGTTCCGGATCCGGTCCGGTATCGAGAGGACCAACGCCCGCCTCAAGGATGAGTGTGGCGGGCGCCATGTCCGCGTCCGTGGACATTCCAAGGTCGCCTGCCATCTCATGGTCGGCATCCTGGCCCTGGCGGCTGACCCGTTGATACGTCTCGCCGTCCCATAGCGCGGCTCCGACAACGCATGCCGCCCCTTCGCGGCCCTCTCGGAGAGAGTGGCCCGGAGAGGCGTGTCCCGATGTCCACAAAGGTCCCTGTTTGGTCTCATCATCTCTGATGAGACACTGCGAATCCATGGATTCCGACCTCCAGGTGCAGAGGTGACCGGGATCAACCGACCGATCCGGGCTCACCGAACCCTAGGGCAGGAATTTTGCAAGAGGTTCTTAGTATAGAATATAGCCATGTAATTCACTGATAGAGAGGGAGAATTCCATGGCCCGCAACCCGGTGCAGTTCCAGAAAGGAATCAGCCTCAACGCGTTCCTCTCGCTCTATGGAACCGAACAGCAGTGCTTCGACGCCCTGTACCGATGGCGTTGGCCCAACGGTTTCGTGTGCCCGAACTGCGGCCACGACCGAGGCTGTCAGCTGACCACTCACAAGCTCCAGCAGTGCTATCGCTGCAACCGCCAGACCTCCATTACCGCCGCACCCTCTTCGAGGCCACCAAGCTGCCCCTGACGGTGTGGTTCCAGGGCCTCTACTTCATGACCCAGGACAAGAAAGGTACATCGGCGATGACGCTGCACCGCCAACTTGGCATCTCCTACAACGCCGCCTGGCGCATGCGCCACAAGCTGATGCAGGTGATGATGGAGCGAGACCGAGAGCACCCGCTCGGCGGGTCGGTCCAACGCGACGATGCCTATACTCGGAGGCGAGCGCAGCGGCGGCAAGCGCGGGCGGGGCGCGCCGGGCAAGACCCCGTTCGTGGCCGCGGTCGAGACCAATGAGCAGGGACATCCGCTGCGCGTGAAGCTCACTGTGGTTGAGGGCTTCCGTCTCACTGAAATCGCCGCTTGGGCGCAGCAGCACCTGAGTCCGGGCACGCAAGTGCTCTCCGATGGGCTGGCCTGCTTCAATGGCGTGAGTGCGGCAGGCTGCGTGCATGAGCCGATGGTGACCGGCGGCGGGAAAGCCGCGGTCGAGCGTCCCGAGTTTCGTTGGGTGAACACGATTCTCGGCAACATCAAGACGGCGTTGCGCGGCACCTATCATGCGGTTCGCCCCAAGTACGCGCAGCGCTATCTGGCGGAGTTCGAGTACCGGTTCAATCGTCGCTTCGACCTGCCTGACATCATCCCCAGACTGGCCTACGTGGCGCTGCGGACACCGCCGATGCCGGAGCGACTGCTCAAGTTACGCTTGGTTTGAGTGGTAATCAGGAAAATATATACTATGGAACCTCTTGCAAAATTCCTGCCCCCAGGGTCCGGTGAGCCTGGATCGGTCGGTTGATCCCGGTCACCTCTGCACCTGGGGTCGGAATCCATGGATTCGCGGTGTCTCATCAGAGATGATGAGACCAAACAGGGACCTTTGCGGACATCAGGACACGCCTCTCCAGGCCCCTCTCTTCGAGAGGGCCGCGAAGGGTCGGCATGCGTCGTCGGAGCCGCGCTATGGGGCGGCGAGACGTATCAACGGGTCAGCCGCCAGGGCCAGGATGCCGACCATGAGATGGCAGGCGACCCTGGAATGTCCACGGACGCGGACATGGCGCCCGCCACACTCATCCTTGAGGCGGGCGTTGGTCCTCTCGACACCGGACCGGATCCGGAACCGCACGGTCTCGGGATCGACATGGCCTATTGCACGCCGGGCCCGGGCCTCCCGGTCCCGCTCCTCCTTGAGGTCCTTGTCCCGGCGCGGATTGACATCGAGATCGGAACATGGCCAAGACGTTCGCTCATCTGGTAGATCTCCCTGGCATCATAGGCCGCGTCCATGAGATCGTAGAGATTGGTCACACGCGCGGCGGTCATCATCGCCAGAGGGATCGCGACCGGGCTGTCATGGACGGATGCCGAGGTGAGGACGGTCCTCAGCGGCACCCCGCAGTCTGCTGTGTCGATATGCAGCTTGTAACCGCGCCAAGCCTCCATGACCCCCTTGGCAGTCTTCTTTGCCCCGTGATCGCAGACCTTCGGCAGCGCGTCGAGCCTCTCATCGAGATCCATCCCGTTCGCTTGCCGTTCGAGACGCCCAGGCTCCTTCGTCCTCTCCTCGCCCTTGCGGGGCCGGCCGCGCTTGCGGTTCGGCGTCGGGGCCGGCGTCTCCCGGGCCTCGATGCCGTCGAGTCCCGCGACACGTGGCCGATGAGCGCGTCGCCCAGTGTCTCTGCAACCAGAGCCGCGTGCATCCTCTCCGGAAGACGGGACTGCGAAAATTCGGCAAACGCCCGCGAAAACGTCGCTTCACGCGGGATCTCCGCGACACGCGACCAGCCGCACAGTCGGCGCAACGTCGGGTCCACCTTGAGCCTGTCGATCAGGTGGCGGGTCGTCGGCAGATCCCATACCGCCTTGGCGATGAAGCCACGGGCCAGCGCCCGGCGATCCTCCCGGGGCCGACCCGGACCGGTCCACACCTCATCGACGAAGCCCTCCACCTTGACGAGATCGAGAGCTGTCACGAAACGCTTGTGCGTCTCCAGGAGAGGACCGACCGCCTCGGCCAACGCAGGGAAAAGGTCCCCTTGAAATCGGCGCCAGAGATCGGATAGGGTCGAGCCAAGGGTCATCGGGGTCACCTCCTCGGCATCTTGTTATTGTGGAAACACAACATACCACGGGATGCCCTCGAAACCCAGGCCCTCGACAACAAAATCAGCCTCGAGAAGGCAAAAAACCGGTCGGGCCGGCAATTTTGCAAGAAGCTCTATGGAACCGCTTATGCACGTGGCTCCGGTGAAACGCATATGTAGCGTTTGGCGTGCCGGGAATAGTCGACATCGGGGGCAACATCGTGTGTCACCGGAGCCACGTGCATAAGCGGCACTATGGAAACGAGAATTACAAGAACTTTTCCCGAACCAGAGTCTTACCAGGCATTGTAACTGTATTGCACCCCGAGCTGCTGAACGTAAAACGCCATATCGCCGCTTGACAAAGACATGACCGTCACGGATATCGCCGGCGCAGCCCTGCGCCGGATCGGACTTTTCGCTTCCGTAATGGAGTTCGAGCGGGAAGCCCGCGATGCGACCGTTGCCATTGCCTTGCGGCCATCCGGGATCTTGACCGGATGGCTTTGATCCACTAGGGCGTGTTCACACTAATGTTCAATGATGCTATCATGTTGGCTGGTCCCTCGCCAGCGAGTTATCGGTATGGAACTCAGCCAAGCCCAGTACGAACGCATCGCCCCGCATCTGCCGGTCCAACGCGGCAACGTCGCCGCGTCCAACCTCCAGGTGCTCAATGCCTTCCTCTATGTCGTCGAGCACGGCTGCAAGTGGCGCGGACTACCGCCTCGCTTCGGCAAGTGGCATACCGTCTACACCCGGATGAACCGGTGGTCGAAGAACGGCGTGCTCGCGCGGGTCTTCGAGCACCTGCAGCGCGAGCGGATGGTGCATGTGACGCTCAATGTGGTCTCGCTGGACAGCACCAGCGTGAAGGTCCATCCCGATGGCGCCGGGGCGCTGAAAAAAACGGTCCGCAATGCATCGGCAAGTCGCGGGGCGGATGGAATACCAAAGTTCATCTGGTTGCCGCAGATGAGCGAACGGCCGTGACCTTCGCGCTGTCTGCCGGCCAGGCCCAGGATGCGCCCGAAGGACGCAAGCTACTCGAACGTCTGGGGCGCCAGAAGACACCCCGGTCCCTGCTGATGGACCGTGCATACGAAGGCGACGCGACATGGCGGTTGGCGTCGGCGCTGGGGTTTGCGCCAGTGGTGCCGCCGCTCAGGACTCGTACCGCGCCCTGGGAATACGACCGGCAGTTGTACAAACGCCGCAATGAGGTGGAGCGGCTATGCCGACGGCTCAAGGGCTTCCGGCGCATCTTCACACGCTACGACAAGCTCGACGTCATCTTCCTCGGCTTCATCACCTTCGCACTCATCGTCGAGGCACTGCGTTAGTGTCAACACGCCCTAGTCCCGTTTCCGAAACCCCAAGGTTGAGACGTATGCGCATCAAGTCACACGAAATCCCGGGCGTGCCAGCCAGTCTCGACGGCAGGTTGCCGGGGCGCGCCTAGCAAGGCGTCATATTCGGTCCCGGCGAACTGGGGACGATAGTCCGCACTCGGACAATAAGAGATGACCCCGCTCAACACGACGAATGTTGCGCGTTCTGTTTTGGTCCGGTCGATGATACATCTGCGCAAACAGGATATGAATGGAGCGTCCGCGTGCCGGTGGGGCAGCGCGGACAGATCATCGGACCTTTTTTATTCTGAACCGTCAACCGGGTAATGATCGATGAACTGGATTGCCGACCCTTCTATATGGGCCAGCCTGCTGACCCTCACGCTATTGGAAGTCGTTCTTGGAATCGACAATATCATTTTCGTTTCGATCGTCGCCAACCGCTTGCCTGCGGCACAACGCGGGCGGGCGAGAACAATCGGCCTCGGCGCCGCGCTGGCGCTGCGTCTGGCCTTTCTGTCGATGATCGCCTGGATCGTCGGCCTGACCGAACCCTTGTTCACGATCTTCGAACAGACTGTTTCATGGCGTGACATCATTCTGATCGCTGGCGGATTGTTCCTGCTTTACAAGGGCACCAGCGAAATCCACAGCAGCATCGAGGGCGAGGCCGAAGGCGACAGTGGGTCGGCCACGGCCGGATTTGCAGCGGTCATCGGTCAAATCATCATCCTGGATCTCGTGTTCTCGATCGATTCTGTCATCACCGCCGTCGGTATGGCAGAACATCTCTGGGTCATGATCACAGCGGTCGTTGTGGCCATGGCCGTCATGATCACGGCGGCCGGACCGATCAGCCGGTTTATTCATAAGCATCCGACTGCGCGAATGCTGGCCCTGTCCTTCCTGCTGCTGGTCGGTCTTGCCCTCGTTGCGGACGGTCTACATTTCCACATACCGCGTGGTTATCTGTACTTTGCCATCGCCTTCTCGGCTGCCGTCGAAGGCCTCAATTTTCTTGCCCACCGGAAGAAAAGGAAGGTTCCGATCTGAGTCGAGACATCACGACCTTGGCTTGATCAATGCGCTCAGAACGCCATGCAGGGTGCGGACCTCTTGCGCCGTCAGCGCTGTGCGCTTGAACATCCCGCGCAGATTGCGGCGGATTGTCGGCGCGAGATGAGTGGGAAACAGGAACCCCGCCGCCTCCAGTTCGGTCTCGAGACGCCCGAAAAAAAATTCCTGTTCGGCAACTGTTGCCGGCGGCGATGCCCCCCAATGGCGTGGCTCGATGCCGGATTGCGAGGTCTGATACCATTCATATCCGATCAACAGCACGGCCTGCGAGAGATTGAGCGACGAAAAGCCCGGATTGAGCGGTACGTTGATCACCAGATCGGCGGATGCAATATCGTCATTCACCAGCCCGGCCCGCTCGGGACCAAAGAGAATTCCGGCCCGGCCGCCATTCCGGACATGCTGACGCAGATGCAGCGCCGCGGCTCGCGGCGTGAGGACCGTTTTCGCCTGATCACGCTCGCGCGCCGTTGTCGCCAGCACCAATTCGAGGTCCAAGACCGCATCAAGTGTCGTCTCATGCACCCTGGCACGCTCAAGAACGCTCACCGCGCCTGATGCCATTGCCACCGCCGCCGGATTGGGCCAACCATCCCGTGGCCGAACTAGGCGCAGATCATGAAGGTCGCAGTTGAGCATCGCGCGGGCGGTCGCGCCAATATTGTCGCCAAGTTGCGGTTCGATCAGGACGATCGCAGGCCCTGCCTCGCCACCCGGATCCGCGCCACGACTGCGATCGGTCCCCGCCATGGTCAGGCCGGCGCCACCTTGTCCTTCAGCAACTTGTAAATCAGACTGTCGGACAGTGCCATGATCGAAGCATTGATGATGTTTTCGGATACGCCGATGGTCGTCCACCGGCTGGTTTCGTCGCCGCTTTCGATCATAACGCGCGTGGTTGCATCCGTTCCGCCACCGTCATCCGGAGGCGTCATGATCCGGACCTTGTAATCGATCAGCCTGACTCCTTCGACAACCGGGTAATGGCGCATCAACGCCTTCCTGATCGCTATATCGAGAGCGTTGACCGGACCATTGCCAATTGCGACCTCGTGCATCCGGTCCTGCCCGATCTCAATCGTTGCGGTTGCTTCGGACTCAAGAACCAGAACCCCGCGCGCATTGAACCTGCGCTCGTCGATCACCCGGAACCTGTCAATCGAGAAATAGTCGGGAATGCCCTTAAGCAGGCGCCTGGCAAGCAATTCAAAGCTCGCCTCGGCACTATCGAAGGCGTATCCGAGATATTCCTTTTCCTTCACATCCTCGACCAAACGCTGGATCTTCAGATGTTCGGGGTTGATCTCCATCCCGATCTGGGCCAGCCGAACCAGAATATTCGACCGCCCGGCCTGATCAGAGACTAGGATATGCCGCCGGTTGCCGACAATCGAAGGATCGACATGTTCGTAGGTCCGCGGATCCTTCTGGACTGCCGACACGTGAAGCCCGCCCTTATGAGCAAAAGCGGCATCGCCAACATAGGCGGCATGACTGTTCGACTCCCGGTTGAGACGATCGTCGAGCAGACGCGACAATGCAGTCAGTTTTTTCAGGCCCTCCTGCGTGACCCCGGTCCTGTATCCCATCTTGACGACCAGTGACGGAATCAACGAGCAGAGATTGGCGTTACCGCAGCGCTCGCCGAGACCGTTGATCGTGCCCTGGACATGGCGGGTGCCCGCCCGAACCGCCGCAAGCGAATTGGCGACGGCGTTTCCGGTGTCATCGTGACAGTGAATTCCGAGATGCGAACCGGGAATGACGGCAGCGGTTTCGGCAACGATCTCCTCGATCTCATGCGGTAGCGTGCCGCCATTAGTATCGCAAAGAACGATCCACCGGGCGCCGGCATCAAGGGCCGTCTTGGCACAAGCCAGCGCGAAAGCTGGATCATCCTTGTAGCCGTCAAAGTAATGTTCGCAATCGAACATCGGTTCGAAACCGCGCTTGGCGGACAGGGCAACGCTGTCGGCGATCATCGCGATGTTTTCGTCACGTTGGATTTCGAGAGCCAGATCGACATGGAAGCCCCATGTCTTGCCGACTAGGCATGCCGCCTGTGCACGCGCTGCCAGGACACCGGCCAATCCGGGATCGTTCTCGGCGCTGCGGCCAGCGCGCCGGGTCATCCCGAACGCGACCAGACGCGCATTCGGCAAGGCGGGCGGCGTGGCGAAGAAACGATCATCGGTCGGATTGGCTCCCGGCCAACCGCCCTCTACGTAGTCGATTCCGATCTCGTCGAGGGCCAATGCGATCGCCGTCTTGTCGGCCACGGTAAAATCCACACCCCGGGTCTGCTGCCCGTCACGCAAGGTGGTATCGAAGAGATACAGGCGACTTGTGTCAGCCATCGCACATCCATTCCTGCCGGCACCGAAGGTGCGCGGCTTCCGATATCCAAAAGACCTAAAGTACAGCGTTCAGATTGCCGACCTTGAGGCCGGAGGTTCTGTGCACACCCGCACGGGCGCGTCAAGCCGATCGTCAGTATAACCCTTTCTGCCAACATCGTTGAGCCACCGGCTACCCTTGGAATTAGTGGAGGGCGGCGGAGGTGAACAACGATGAGAGCAAACGGAGATTCCATGACGTGGATGGACGCTGACGCGCCGGCCCTCGGGGGGCTGGTCATGGTACAGACCGGATAGAGAGGTAACGGATTGGACCGGATAGATGGGTGAGAGGTTATGGATCGGCCGGGAGGTGTGAGGTGGCCTCGCCTATTCGGACAGCCTGGCAGCTTGGCCAAGGTGTATTCCGGTTGAAGTTCATGCCACCAGAATCCCCTTGAATCGATCTTCCTGTTGCTGCTGTTGCGCCTGCGGAGATGTGGGCAAGGCGCGCAGCGGCTTGTCCATCATATCCACAGGCGTCTCGCCCCGGTAGGCCTCGGCCGGGGGTCGCCCGCCCAGCGCCGCGTGGGGCCTCTCGGCGTTGTAGACGCCGATCCACTCGCCGATGACGCGACGGGCGGTGAAGCCGTCGGCGATCTCGTGCAGGTCGACCGCCTCGTATTTGAGCGAGCGCCACAGCCGCTCGATGAAGATGGTGTCCATGAACCGGCCCCTGCCGTCCATCGAGATGCGGATGCCGGTTGCCTAAAGGCGGGCGGTGAAGGCCATGCTGGTGAACTGGCCGCCTTGATCGGTGTTGAAGATCTCCGGCGTGCCGTAGCGCGCCAAGGCTTCCTGCCGCGCGTCCGTGCAGAAGCCCGCGTCCAGCGTGTTCGACAGCCGCCAGGCCAGGACGAGGCGGCTCGCCCAGTCCATGATCGCCACCAGGTAGAGGAAGCCGCGCTGCACCGGGATATCGGTGATGTCGGCGCACCAGACGGGATCCGGCCGCTCGATCGCCAGGCCGCGCAGCAGACAAGGGTAAACCCGGTGCTCGGGGTGCGGATCGCTGGTCCGCGGCGCTCGATAGATCGCCTCAAGCCCCATCAGACGGCCGGCCCGGCCGCGCCCGACCCGCACGCCCTCGCGGCGCAGATGAAGCGCCATCCGGCGCGCGCCGTAGAATGGAGACTTCAGGAACAGATCGTCGATCCGCCGCATCAGCGCCAGCGTCTCCGCGCTCTCCCCCGTCGGCTCGTCGTAGAGCGACGACCGCCCGATCGTCAGCAGACGGCACTGCCGGCTCAGGCTCAGCGCCGGATGGTCGCGCACCACCATCGCCCGCCTCTCGGACCGGATCAGCGACCGGACCCGCGCGACAAAAAATCCCGCTTCACGATCAACGCCCCGATCTTGGTGTGAAGAGCGCGCACCTCGCTCTCATAGTCCCGGGTCCGCCGCTCGGCGCCCTTCGAGAACACCTCCGCCAGACCTTCGACCGCCTGGCGCTTCCAGGCGCCCACCTGGTTCGGATGAACCTGGTACTGCGAGGCGATCTCCTGAAGCCTTCGCTCGCCCCGAAGCGATTCCATCGCAACCGTCGCCTTCAGCTCCCCCGAAAACCAGCGTCGTTTGCTGCTTATCTGTATTCCTCCGTCAGACGGTGGAATACACCTTAGAGACCTGTCCGATTTTCCCGAGCCACCTCAATCCTGCCCAGAAGCCGCAGGCATTAGCCCGGCGCATCATAGCGGTGTCCAGTAATCCGGGCGACGTGGTGCTTGATTGTTTTGCGGGTGCCCATGTGCCGGTGACCGCCGATCTAACGGATCGGCGGTGGATTGCCTGCGATATGTCTCCCAGAGCCTGGACGGTGGTGCGCCGCCAGTTTCACAAGCAGCCCGACCTGCGGATTGTGACCGAAGGCGAGTACACCGAGCAGAATACCGGCGTACAGCCTGACTTGGGGCCAGGGCGCATTATCAGGGTGCGTGGCCCACTTGATATTCCCCCCACCCTCCGCGGATCGGCAGCAATCTGCCTTGGGACTGCGGGAGTTGCCGCCGATACCGTTCCGTCAACAAGCCATTGAGGATTCCGCAACGATATGGACGGCCTTTGTTGGGGAATTATATACTTGACTAGACAATGGCAGATCCGCACGCGAATTGGTCGCAATGGGCCTGCTACCCCGTGCCGGTGGCCGGGAAAACGCGCCATAGCGACCATTTTGCAAGCAGAAAAGACGTTGTGGTGAACGGTGAGACCTCTCGTCAAGTTAGGTATATAAGCCCCATATAATTCCCCTTTGTTGAGGCAGGGGGCCGGCTTGCTGGTACGGCAGACAGGCAAAGTCAGCGGATAGGCGGGAGTTGCAACTTTCTACATAGAACCGAACGCCCGCGACGGCTCCAACGATGACTGTTGGAACCGGGCCTTGTCCTGTTCGCCTTGCAACAGCGACAAGAGCAATCGGCTGACACCTGATGAAACGATACTCATGGCGCGGAGAGCAGGACGGATTGCCACCGATAACCTGATGTCGGAACAGATTGCTGCGTTCCAGGCGTGAACGGCCTGGGTGGACCCCGCTGGGTGGACGAGATAAAGCCCCGCACACTGTTCGACCGACAAGCCCCAATCTGGGCATTACGAACAATTATACAAAACGCTTACGCACGTAGCTCCGATTGCGAGAGTTTGCCGCGAGAAGTTGACTACTACCGGTCCATTTGGATGGTTTTCGATCAACATGTTGATCAAGCCGGAGCCAAGTGCATAAGCGGTTTATACAATATGACTGGTCATCTCGGATGTCTATATCCGTTCCAAGAACATTTGTGTCTTGCCGACAAAGTAACGCTGGTACAGACGAGAGTATAACAACTGAGTATAGCGCCCATGTCGGCCGCTGGGGCCAGTGCCGGGCTAGCGGTGACATTCCGATGGCTCCGGAGGAGGATCGCCGAGCCGGGCTTGGCGCACGGGTGCTGTTTTGCGAACGACTTGAGGACTGCTTCAAGCACTTTCAGGGTTTGTGCGGCGTAGTGGCAATGCGTCAGTGACGGGAACGCGAACCGCCTTCTGCGCCGCTCGACCGAGACCGCGTTCGACAAGCAGGACATGTTATACCAAACGCAAGTCATATGAACCGATACAGTGAGGCATCGGGATCAGCACGATGGGGCTACGGCCCAGCTGCGCCGGGTCGTATTGGTGATGACGTCGGGCTGGTCGGTCAGCCATTGCCACCCCGTCCAGCAGGCGTCCCTCAGGGCGGAGACATCCTTGAACACGCGGTTGGCGAAGCGGTTCGATTTCAGGAACAGAATGATCTGCTCCATCGGATTGAGTTCCGGACTGTAGGGCGGCAGATGCACGAGCGTCAGGTTGGGGGGAACGAGAAGGTCGCCCGAGCGATGCCAGCCCGCCCCGTCCAGCACAATCACGCCGTGCGCACCCGGCGCCACGGCCGCGCCGATCGCCGCCAGATGCTCGTTCATCGACGCCGTGTTCGCCCTGTCCGCCACGTGGGCGATGCCGACGCCGCGCTCTGCGCAGGTGGCGCCGAACAGATAGACGTAGCCATAGCGATGGTCGCGCAGGATGCGCGGACGCTGCTTCCCATTCGCCCAGACCCGTGTCGTCATCCCCTTCTGGCCGATGCGCGCTTCGTCCTGGAACCAGATTTCTATCGGACCCGCCAGCGCCTCAGAGCTGAGCGCCGACGTCAACTGTGCCTCGAACTCCGCCACGAACGACCTCTGCCGCTCCGCGTCGGCTTTGGGGTGGACCGGCCGCCCCGAGACAAAGCGAAACCCGGCCCTTCGGAGCATCATACGGGCACCGCTCTCCGTATAGATGACCCCGAAGGCCTCCTCGATTTTCCGTAAGATGTCCTGAACGCGCCAGCGCGTCACACCGTCCCGCTCAAGCTCGGGACCCGCCTCGATCCAGGCGCCGATCTCGGCGATCTGCGCGTCCGTCAACCGGCCCTCGCTCCCGCCGCGCGGGAGATCCGCGAGGCCATCGAAGCCCTCCGTGTTGTAGCGCAACACCCAGTCGCGCAGGATTTGAAGCTCCATGCCCTGCGCCCGAGCCGCCTCCGTGCGAGACGCACCCTCCATGATCATGGCGAGCGCACGCGCGCGCGACGCTTGCTTCGCGTCCCCGCAGTGCCTCGAAAGCGCGTGGAGCTCGTCCGCTGTGTGTGCCGTCCAGGTTATCGGCGTTGCCGCACTCATCGTCATCCTCCGGCGCTGGTGAGTCGATCACCACAGTCTATGAAGGTCGTCCGGACCGTCACCCCAACATATTGGGATGGTGAGTCAATTTGGAGCGCGCTTGGTATTACAGGCTGGTTTCTTGCGAAAATCCGGCCACTGTCCTCGTCATGACATCTGTTAAATCGAATGCTCGGTCTGGTCCTGATCACGAAGGTCGATAAAGCGGGCTGCCCCGCCGCCCTGTCGGGCAAACCGGACAGCTCACAACAAAAGGGAGCAATGTGCACCCAGCGGGACGAATGCCCGCCATCGGATCCAGCGACCGTATTTCGGTTGCAAGGAAAGCCAGTCGCGCCGGAGGCGGTTCGAACGGAGTTGGCCTCGCGGAATCCGTCGACAATCAAATCCGCTATATCTGGCGGGAGTCGCAAACATGCGCGAACCGTTCCAGTGCGATCTCCCGGTCAGAAGAAGACATAGGACCGCACCACGACATTCTTGCGGCAGGGAGCGTCGTCGGGCGCTGTCGGATCAATGCAGGCGGTGTGGAACGACCAGCGCGAAACCGACCCGTCCGCAATGGAATCGTAGCATTTGAGCATCGAAACCTCTGTGGGTTTCTGTTGCGGAAACCAATACCACTCGTGATCGGGTCGGTAGGTGAAACGCGTGGTCTCACCGACACGGTCGTCGTAGATCCGGTAGTTGTTGATGTAAGGCTGGTCGGCGAAAGAAGGCCAAGCGCAGAGCACGAAGGGGAACTGCCCCACGGTTTCCATCGGCTTGGCAAGATTGATCGACATGAAGCGCCGCGACATCTTCGCGTCAGCCTCCGCTTCCGTGTAGTGCTGTTCACGTCCGAAGTTCCGCAGATTCCTCATGAGCAGTTCGCGGCACCGCACGCGGCCGCTGTTGTCGTTCAGGTCGTTGTGCACGAGGTTGGCGTAATTGGCGTTCACGCCCGGATTCTTGTTATCCTGATCCTCCGTGCGGTCGCCCTCGTAGTCCTTGTCGAACACATCGTGATTGTACACGAGCGCGTCCGTGGCCTCCGGGAAAAACTCCAGAAGAAGTTTCTCGATCTCCGGATAGAAGATGCGTTCCACTTCCGCCGAGTCGTAAAAATTCTTGCATTTGGACTCACAATGCGCAAGCGCGACGCCAAGCCTGTCCATGCATTCGGGGCTGTTGGGCGAGAGACCCGGGTAGTACTCCTCCATGCGTCGTGCATCGCGCATCACCTGGGGAAAATAAAGGCTTCGCCGCCCGTTATTCTGTTCGGCCTTGCGCAAGGCTTTCGCCTCGGATGCACGTGATGGATCCCGCCAGATGGCGTTGGAAGGGACGATGGAGTAGGAGGGGTACTCGTTGATGGTATAGCGCAGCGGAAGTGCAAGGCCGCGTTCGGGGGCTTCGATGTTGTTGGCCCGAATGTAATCCAGGCACTCCGAGTATTCACGAAAGCCGGTCCCCCACTGGGTTTCGATAGGGCCGGGGGGATCATTGTCGAGCATGTCGATCACCGCCTGCCCATTGCCTTCGGCGATCTGGGCGAACGCCGCCGCCATCGCTGCGGCAGTTCCGCCATCCCCGTTCCGATCGAACGCCATATAGGATAGTCCGCCATTCGCGGCGACCGGCGGCGATTGGCCTTCCGTGAGCTGGAGGGAAGGGACGTAGGCCGTCGATCTTGGTTCCACATCCACCGTCACGGGAGTCTCGATGACTTCAAGCTTGTCCATAAATTGCCTCCGGCAAAATACACTCTATCGTGCCACATGAAGATTGTGTGTCCTGATTACACGAACCAGACGGAAACTTGCAACCGCTCACTCTGCGTGCCTGCACTGTCTAGCGTCCCGTTTGATCCCAATCAAGTTCACCATGGTCTGTCAAGCGCATGGATTTTGCAAAACGTTCTGGTTATCGGCTTTCGATTCCACACAGGAATGGGCGATGAGATTCTGCGACAGGGCCGCAGGACTTCGCTGCGAGCCCGACCTCTGCCCGGACGCGGCGGCGAGATCATGGCAGACGGGGAATCCGACGGTTTCGACAATCCTTTCCGGCGGCAATTACTCGTCACGATATCCAAACGCCATGGATTTACGGCTCTGTCAGGGAAGGACATGAACTGGAGTGGCAACACGCGCCTGCTGTCATCCATCTTGGTAACTCGATATGATCGTCCTGAAATCGCTCCCTGTCACTCTTGTTGACCGTCATTGGATGACCGACACTCGCGACTCGATCAAGACGACGCAGAGCAAGGGCGATGCCACGTATCAACGGTGAGCGGTTGCCGGCGAACTTCGAGCATATTGGAGGCGAGGCTCAAAGCATCATTGCCGCGCAACCCAGCCTTGGTTCGATCGACCTGGAAACGCAACGCCGCTCTGAACCGCGCCGGGAATTCCGGAGACTGTTTGTGTGAGTTACGCGGCCAGCGCCGTGTGCTCGGTTTGGCGATAGTACGGCGCTTCGGCCTTGTCTGGAGGTCGGTCTCCGATCGGCTCGAGGATCCGGCGGTTGTTGAATCAATCGACCCACTCGAGGGTTGCGAACTCCACTGCTTCAAGACCCCGCCACGGGCCGCGGGGTCGAATCACCTCGGTCTTGTCCAGCCCGATGCTGGCCTCGGCCAGGCGCTCGGTGTGGCGGATGGACAGATATTGCGAGCCTCTGTCGCCGTGGTGGACCAAGGCATCGTGAGGGTGCAGCACGCGGGCGTACAGGGCCTGCTCGAGCGCGTCGAGCGCCAGGTCGGTGCGAAGCGCGTTTCGACACCCGACGATGCGTCGGGCATAGGCGTCCATGACGAACGCGACGTAGACGACCCCTGCCCAGGTCGCGACGTACGTGATGTCCCCGCGCCACAAGGCGTTTGGACGCGGGGCCTGGAACTCCCGGTTGACCCGGTCTGCCGGGCACGCGAGCGTCACGACGGGCGTCGTCGTTTTCACCCCCGAGCCACGCACCACGCCGCCAAGACCACGCTCGCGCATCCACCGCGCGAGCGTGCAGCGGGCCACCTTGACATCCTCGCGGCGAA
This sequence comes from Thalassobaculaceae bacterium, assembly GCA_963422445.2. Lineage (GTDB taxonomy): Bacteria > Pseudomonadota > Alphaproteobacteria > Thalassobaculales > Thalassobaculaceae. The sequence goes on along the minus strand of OY729512.2, from coordinate 2,445,216 downwards.
GCTGGCGCCACACCTTGCGAACCCCATACACCCGGTAGTTCTCCTCCCACACCCGGGTGACGTGCTCGCGCAGTTGCGCATCGCGATGGGCACGCGCCGGCTGCGGTCCGCATCCCGGGCCTTGCTCTCGTAGTACGTCGACGGGGCGATCGGCAGCTCCCTGCAGATCGGCTCGACCCCGTACTGGCCGCAGTGCACGTCGATAAACCTCGTCATGTCTTGGGTCGGCGGTCGAACGCCGCCTGGGCAAAATACACTGACGCCTTGCGCAGGATCTCGTTCGCACGGCAAAGCTCAATCCAGGTTGGCACTTTTTTTGTTCCGTTGTCCTTTGCCGAGGAGATTTCGGCACCCTCGGCGGCCGGGCACGTGTCCTGACGGTTGACGATCAACGTGGCGTCGGTCTGGCGCAGACGCGTGGTGATCCGCACCCAGGTCCGCAGGACCGTCGCGGACCGATGCCCCGCACTGCCCCCGTGCGGCAAGCCGGGTACGGATCAGATGCACGGCGTGACAGGCCAGCACGGCGACCCGCAGGTGGGCCGCGATGCGACGGTCGCGCTGGTGCCAGATCGGGCGAAGGCCGAGCTCGGATTTCAGGCTGCGGAAGGGGGCCTCGATGTCTTGGCGCCGGTGTCCGCCGTCTCGACCGTGATCTTGTAGGGCCTGGCGACCGCAGGGAAGCGCTGCTTGAGGCGTCCTATGCTCTCCAGCGCCCTGTCGTAGCGCTTGAGGCGGCCCTTGACCGGGAGGCCGCTGTGGAGCCTTTCCAGCGCCGCCTCGAAGCGGGTCCGCGTCAGGCCCAGGATCGAGGTCCCGGCCTTCTTCTTGCCCTCGCTGACGACAGAGAGCCGCGCCGCGCCCTTCTCGGCGGCGCGGTGCCAGGCACGCCCCTCGTGATGCGCACTGGTGATCAGCAAGACTTCGCCGCCCCGGCCGAGGGCGATCCAGTCGTAGCTCCGCTCGCCCAGCCACAGGATGTTCTCCGCGCTGACGATGCCCGCGTTCATGACCAGCGTGGGCTTCGGCGCCGTGCCGCCGCACACCGCCTCGAGCCTGGCCAGCGCGTCCTCCAGCCGGCCCGGCTCGCGCGCGGTGCCCGGCCGGATCTCGCACCTGCGCGGGAAGCCGGCGCCAGCGTGATCAGGGGACAAGCGTCGCGCTTCTGCCTGGAGTGCCCGAAGCGGAGGAGCTCTCCGTGCGTGTGGCCGTGGTCGTGAAGGTTGGTGAGATCGTAGAAGGCGATGGTGTCGGGGATGTCGAGCAGCGCGCGCTCACGGTTGAACAGCTCCCGCTGGATGGCGGCCCGGTGGCGCCAGAGAAGGGCGCCGATGCGCTCAAGCGTCTTGCGCCGCAGCGCCTTGCGGTCGCCGTCCAGCGGAAGAAGCGCGGCGGTCGCACTGTCGCGGCGCAGTCAGCGGCTGGTCTCGCACGCGCTGGCGGGATCGACCATCCTGGCGACGATCAGCGCGCGCGATGCGCCCTTCGCGGCCCTTGATGCCCAGGTCGTGGAGGATTTCGGTGAAGCCGGGATCGTCGGGGGCCTTGAGGCACAGGCGCTCGCAGCCGACCGTGCGCGGGGTCTCGTGCTCCAGGGTATCGAGGGCGACGGTGGCGATGTCGGGCTGGCGCGCCTCTTCCTGCACCGCTTCGCTGTGGACCCCCCTGGCCCTGAGCCTGGCGACGATGTCCTCGGCTCGGCCTGCACGTCCGGCGCGGCTTCGAGCAGCGGCGGGCGGGTGTGGAGCAGCGCCTCGGCGAGGGCTGTGACCTCCTTGCCACTTCTCGCGCGGGATCGGATCGTGGGGGCCGAAATTGAGCAGCGTCCTGTGGCGCACCCTGTCGCCGACGCGCTGGGAGAGCATCAGCCTGTGGCTTCGGACGGGCTTGACGTCCTTGTCGGTGTGGGTCCTGGGGGCCTTGATGTACAGGGCGCGGGCAAAGGGTTGGCGATGTGTTGCCCAGACACGCGCGCCGGCGCGCGTGGCAAGGGGGATATCGACGCAACGACAAAGTCCCGGCCCCACAAAAGAGTTCCGGGCACCCACATCCATCATATAGAAGTTCAGGCGATGGAAGAGCTAAATATGTGATGTTCTCAGGCCGCAAACATCCCCCGATCAGGCACGGGCAGTGGAAAAAAACTGCCAACTTGGGTCAAGGTTTTCCCTCTCCAACGCCTTGAGCCGCTCACGCTCCTCGCTCGTCAGCCCGGGTTGAACGCCCGTATCGCGTTCAGCTCGACGGACCCACTTGCGAAGCGTCTCGGCCGAACAGCCCATTGCGTTTCGTGCCCGCCCTGGGGCCAGGACCAACCGCACTGCCCGCTCCCGAAGCTCCGGGAAGTATCTGTTTGAATGTTTCATCGCTCCAGTCTCTCAAGGTTTGGAGCCTCCGGGAAACCCGGTACGGTTCAGCCAGCCGATTGTGACGAGATCGCGGGGCGCAAGACCGTGATGGCCGAAGGCGGTGCCATTCTCGGTGTGGTCCATAGGCCGAGCCCCGACGCTGGCTGGCGCAGAGGCAAACGTCCTCATCGCCACGCAGGGCGCGAAATGAAACCCGGCATCGCGGAACCAGCAGGGTTTTGCCGGCGTCGCAAATGGGGCACCGTTCCGTCTCACCATTTTCCGGGCCGCTGGCACACGGCGATCCGGGGCGCAAGGTCCATACCCGTGCCATCGTCGGCGGCGAACCTGACCTCATCATTGACGGTTTCGTCGGTATTTGCGGCAAGTTGATCGGGTCACTCTCTACGGGATGCACCTATCCGGTGGTCGAGACGATATCAGGCAGGTGGTGTCTGCTTTGGCCTGCGACGGCTTGCTGCCAACAGGCCCGGCGGTAAAGGAATGATGGTACCCAAGGACTGGAGTGTCGGCTTCCATCAGCACCGGGTGGTCGAAGCTCGGCCGGGTGCCGAACAGCCTGGCGGAAAGCGACCTCTGCCTCATGGTTATGGGCCTGCCCGAGGATCATGGCCCGGCTTTCCAGCCGCGTCCGAAGATCGAGCCGCCGCAGGACGACCGAGTGCTTCACCTGCGCCGCGGCGTCCACGACCAGGCAATGACGGCCGTGGCGTTCTGGACCCATCGCATTGGCAACGCCTTTGGCGCCCAAAATGAACATACCGACCAGCGCGCCGCCTCGCGGAGCCAATTCTCTACTCGCTGTCGCGATGATGATAACAAGTGGCGCTTTCCTCACGACCAATGATGCGACAATGAAGTGGCTCACACAGGATCTGCCGGTGAGGCAGATCATCTTCATGCGCGGCTTTTTGGTCATGGTTCCGCTGGTGTTGATCGCATGGCGCGGAGGGGGGGCAGGGCCGCGCTTCGGATCCGCAGCATCCGCGCACAGGTGGCGAGCGCCGCCCTCTATCTACTGCATCACTTTTCATCTTCGTGACCAGCCTGTCACTGATGCCGCTGGCTGACGCGATCGTGCTGTCGATCGATGACACGTCGCACAGTCAGGCACTTGACCGCACACAGCCCGGCCTGCCGCTGAAGAAAGGCCGCGGCGCCACCATGACACATGATTCCAGGCGCAACGGCACGACGACGCTGTTTGCCGCCCTGACCGTGCTCGCCGGCACGGTCATCGGCCAGCACGCCAGTCGGCATCGCCACCAGGCGTTCCCGAGATGCCTTAACCGCATCGCGCACACGATACCCGCCGGCGTCCCGGTCCATGCCATCCTCGACAACGACGCTACTCACAAGCACAAGGACGTCCAGGTCTGGCTTGCACGCCATCCGCGCTGGACCTTCCACGTCACCCCCACCTCGAGCGCGTGGCTGAACGCGCTCGAAGGCGTCTTCGCCAAGCGGACACGACGCCGTCTCAAATACGGCGTCTGCCGTTCCGTACGCGACCTCCAGGACGCCATCCGCCGCGTCATCGACGAACACGACACCACCGAAGCCAGGCCCTTCGTCTGGACCGCCGATCCCGATACCATCATCGCCACAAGAAAAAGAGGGTTCCAAACCTTGGAATCAATCCACTAACCCGATCTGGGTGTTGGCGCTGGCGCCCCTGCTATTGGGCGAATGGGTCGGTTGGCGGCGCTGGGCGGCGGCAGGGGTCGGCTTTGCCGGTGCCATCTACCTGACACGGCCGAGCGGGACGGCAGACTGGATCTACCTGTTGCCGCTCTTTGTCGCCCTGCTGCTGGGGCTGCGCGATATCCTGATGCGCCGCATCGTCGGCGCCGAAACCTCGATATCGTTGGTCTTCGTCTCAAACATTGTCACCATGATCCTGGGCCTGCCAACGGTATTCTTGGGCTGGGCTCAGATGGGGACCGAGTACTTTGCTCTCCTGGCGCTGTTAGGTGTGTTCTTTGCGATCGCGCAGGTGTTGATGATCGAGTGTTTCCGCTACGCCGAGACCGCTGCTGTCGTCCCCTTCCGCTACACCAGTGTCGTCTGGGCTGTCGTGTTGGGTTATTTCGTCTGGAATCAAATTCCCGACGCTTGGGGTTTCCTCAGCATAGCGCTCGTCGTGAGCAGCGGGCTGCTGATTGTCCATCGCGAAGCGCGTGCAAGGGATGTGGGCAGGAAAAGTGGCAGCGAATGATGTTATGAATCCCCGACAGCGCGACCCGGCCGTCGTCGCACCGCAGTTTTTGCTGCTGATTTTTTCGCCCTTGGCGGCGACCGTGTGGTGAACGGATTCCTGAAGCAACTCAGGCGGGAGAGGTGCCGTCTTCCGCTCATGCGATCATCTTTAGATGGCGGGACTGAAGCGTCTGTTTCAGTCTGCTCGGGGAGCGAATTGGTTTGTATCGGGTGGTGATGATCGATGATGGCCGGAAAGTGCGGCTTTTAGCGAAATCGTGCGACAGGCGCGCCGCTCATTTCTTTTCCCGGTAGCGATGATTGGCTTGGTAAAGCCTTCGATCAATATCGCCTGCACGGGCCTTGTAAAGGAAAGTCTTTAGCTGCCGGGTAATCGGACTGAACAGGCCTGGATCGTGGGCATCCGGTCTGACGTCGATCCTGGCGCTGAATTGTCAAGGAGCGACCGCCGGGGTTGAGATATCGCGATGGTGTTGATGATGGCATTGTTGGACGGGTGCGTATCGGGTGCGAGCGGTCCAATCGTTTTCTTTGAAGGTGACGTCCAGGCAAGCCGGTGTTGCGCTGCTGGCGTCGACGGCGGTCATGCCGAGGGGCGTTTTCGGTGGGTTCGTCTTGGGTTGTCTTGTCCATGCTGTGACGGGTCACCCGGACGATCTGTTTCACATGCGGATAATCGATGATTGCTTGTGGCGGCATGAAGACCGCAATGCTGCGCTGTTCGATTCGCCCGTGCGCGAGGGTGACCTCGTCCTGGCAATGCCCCGTCGCCTCGGTCTGCCACTCGCATGTTGTCAGCGTGGTCCAGGTTTCGGGCACATTGCGCTTGATCGTGAACAGATCGTCGACCTTGTGTGTCCCGACGATGATCCGGGCGGTATCGCGGGTGATATGGAGGGCATCGAGGGTGATGACGCGGCCGGCGATCGGGAGGGGTTCGAGGACTACCCGGACGGCTGCGATGTCACTACCATGCTCGACCAAGGTCACGGTTTCATGATGATCCTCGCTGTTGCGATTGGCGCCGCGGATGTGTTTGCCGTCGACGGCAATGGCTTGTGCGATGGGCAGACGCGGTTGCCCATGACGTTGAAGCACCGCTTGCCTCTGCTCCGGGTCGAGGATCTGCATGACCCGATGCAGGGTCGATCCGAAGACCGGCTCATGGCGACCGGTGACCGTGTTCTTCCAGCTGCCGATGGCCGCAAGGTCGGTCTAACCGAGGTTGACCGCGAATTCGGCCGCGACCACCGGGCCCGTATGACCCATAAGACGAGATAGCAGACCCACCGACAGCACGGAGGTCATGCAGGGCTTACGCCCCTGGCTGCGCCGGACATCGTCAACCTGCGCGACGTTTGCGTCAATCGACGGCAACGGCCCGACGCTCTAGTTCGAGATCCCGGCTTTCAACTCCCACGCCGCCAAAAGCGCGTCGGTCGCGCGCAACCGGCGACAGGCGTCGCGCCGTAACTGCAGACCATGACGCTGCCTGGGGTTGCCATGCGATCCGGTATAGCGGCCGTTGCTGCGCGCACAGCCCTTGCTAGCGCCTGGAAGGCGCCAGTTCGCCGCGGCGTACAGGGTTCCCGAGAACGACTTCGGATCCACAAACGTTCCGCCGGCAACAGGGGATGGCCATACGCCGCCTGCCAGTCCGCACTCAGGCGTTCCGTCATCCGCGCCAGTGCAAAACGGGCCAGATCGGGAAATACGCCCGGTTTGCCGGGCACGAGAAACCGGGTGTTGTTGCCGATCAGATGAAGACGCTGGATCTGCTCCGCCGGAGCCCGACCGATGCACCGGTCCCGCGGCGCACAGTTGAAGGCAGTGGTCTGCCAGCCGACGGCCGCGACCCATTGGTCGCGCTACAGGACCATATGGCGCAAACCGCGACCGGCAAAGCCCTTGAACCCAGGATAATGACAGGCTGTGACCACAGTATCCCGACCCACCCGCTCGTCAGGACGAGCCAGACGAATCTCGATATCCGACAGGTTGAAACCGATTGGTTACGCCTTGAAAATCCGATATTTCAAAATCATGCTGGCCGCGGTCGCAAATCCGGACACACAAAACCAGTAAAAAATCGTCACAACTGGAAAACATGAAAAATCACGCCAAATCAATTAGATAGTGTCGTCACGAAAAGCCAGCCCAGAGCGCCAGACACCGAATCTGCACCGCGGCAAGAAACGATGCGGCATTCCTGGCGTATCGTGTGGCAATCCCACGCCAGCGCTTGAGCCACAGAAAGGCGTTCTCCACCCAATGCCGGTGCCGGTAGAGAGGAACATCATACGCTCTGGGGTGCTGGCGGTTGCGCTTCGGCGGAACCACCGGAATGACTTCATGCTCCTCACAATAAGACAGGATGGCAGTCGTGTCATAGGCCTTGTCCGCCAACAAGGACTCGGCATCTACCCCTTCAATCAGCTCGACCGCTTGACTGCAATCTGCTGCCGTCCCCTCAGTCACCAACGCCCGCACCGGCATCCCATGCGCGTCCACAGCCAAATGCAACGTCGTGTTCAGCCCCCTTTTGTGCGACCCATCGCTTGATGGCCACCGACCGCACCGCTCGCATGGGGATGGACCTTGAGATGATTGGCGTCAATCATCAGCCACTCATCGTCCGGCTCATCCACCAGAGGCTCCAGCAACGCCCCCCAGAGCCCTTGTCCCGCCAGCGACAGAACCGGCGATGGGTAGTTTTCCAATCTCCATAGTCTGGCGGCACATCACGCCAGGGAGCGCCGGTGCGCAGAATCCAGCAAGACCGCATTAAGGAACCGTCGATTATCCTGTGCCACCCCACCCCAACGTCCCGCTCGGCCAGGCAGATGAGGCTCCAGCAACAGCCAGACCCTGTCCGAAATGTCGTGACGCCGATGAGCCATTCCCATAAGTCGCCTCCAGGAACCATCGAGTGAGTTCGACAGATAGGACAGATGAACATCACTCATGACGACACTATCTGGTGTCTGAATCATAATGATATCAATTAGTGACAGTGACTTGCATGCGTCCGAGGCGGCGCATGAGAACATGGCTCAGAGCCAGCAGGAGCCAAGCGAGGGCGCTGGCGATGGATCGCTCGAAGTCTCTGGAGGGGCGCCGGCAGCGGCGCAGCCATCCGAAGCTGCATTCGACCACCCAGCGCCGGGACATGACGACGACCCCCTTGGCGTCCCTGGGTTTACCGATGACCTCCACAGTGATCGGGCAATTCGCTTCCTTGAGCGTGCCTGCCGGCATCGTCGCCGCATCCCTCGCTGCCCGCTTCGACCGTCGGCACGCTCCGACTGTCGATGATGGCCGCGCTCGGGTCCGCACTACGCCCCGACCGGAGCCGCTCGAGCGTCGTAAAACGGGCGCAAACCTGCTCCAGGACCCCCGACCGGGACCACGCGTAGAAATAGGTCTGAACCGTCGCAAACGCCGGACAATCCGTCGGTCATGCCCGCCAACTGCACCCTGTCCGGAGCATGCAGGCGATCGCGTTCACCACGTCGCGTAAGTTCACCTGACGGGGACGACCAAGCCGGCGCGACGGTGGAAGAAGCGGGTCCGGCAAGGCTCATCCGGCATCGCTCAGATCGCTTTCGTAACGCTCCGTCTTGCGGCTATACTGCTTCCGGGTCGTCTCGTTCCAGGACATGATGTGCCTCCATGGTGTGAATGTTCACCCACGAAGATACACCATGCGAGACCACACAACCAGTTTTAGGTCAGTCTCTTAGCGTGGGATCGACATGAAGCCACGGTGATCCCACGCTGTAAACAGCTACTCCATGACAAGAGTTTGGCGACATGAATTCTTGCCAAAAAAGATAGAAAAGCCCGTTTTCTCCGGTGATTTAATCTCCTTTTGTGAAAATGATTTCGCTGTATGTTGTCAAAGTGCCACTCGACCGGCGCTCAAATCTAGCATGGGATTGTCGTGTCTGGCCGAAGTGCCGGAAAGTCAATATACTCACCGGCATGGCCAGCCTTTCCGATTCTGTTGCCGTGGTACTCGCTTCGGGGATATCCCGGTGCGGGTTCTGCCGGGCGTGTCATTTTCGATCGCACGGTCGCCGCGGAAGCCAAAGGATCAAGCAAGATGAGCGAAGAGTTGAAGGACAGACTGGCGATCGTCTTTTCAAACGTCGGTCACACATACACCCATATGTTCACGGTTCTTTATGCGACCGCCGTGCTCTATCTGCCGAAGATCTTCGGCCTGCCCTATGGCGAGCTGTTGGGCCTCTCGAGTTTCGGTCTGGTGCTGTTTGGTGTCGCTGCGGTCCCGGCCGGCTGGATCGCCGACCGCTGGAGCCGAGTCGGCATGATGGTAGTTTTTTTTGTCGGCATGGGGGCCGGCGCGATTTTGACCGGGTTCGCCGACGGACCAGCGATGTTGTGGCTGGGCCTGACCCTGATCGGTCTTTTTGCCGCGATCTACCACCCCGTCGGCATCGCCTGGATTGTCGCTTCAGCCAGGCGCCGGGGCATGTCGCTTGGCATTAACGGCGTCTTTGGTAATGTCGGGAACGGGCTAGCGCCCGTCTTTGTCGGGCTGATGATCGATTATGTCGACTGGCGCGCCGCCTTTATTCTGCCGGGACTCCTCTCCATAGCGAGCGGAATCGTCCTGTTCGTTGCCTGGAGGCGCGGCCTAGTCAGCGATGCGACCACCGATCGGGCGCCGGTCGCAACGGCTGATAGTGGCGCCATGATCAGGGTCTTCTTCATCCTGACCGTGACCATGGCCTGTACCGGGTTCGTCTATGCCGGCATCTCCAACACCATGCCGAAGCTGTTCGAGAGCGGTCTGGACCCGACAATGGCGGGCGATTACACGCGAATCGGCCTTTTCGTCGGCGTGATTTCCGGGATCGCCTCGTTCGCGTCCATGGCCGGTGGCTGGCTCGCAGATCGCTTCTCGGCCCGATCGATCTATGTCGTTTTCTGGTTGTTGCAGGTGCCGTTGCTGTTCATCGTAGTCGACCTGTCAGGCGGCTCGCTGCTGTTGGCAACCTTCTTGGTGGTGAGCTTCAACCTTACCTTCACGGCGGCAGAGAACATGCTGGTGGCGCATTACACACCCTTCCGCTGGCGCGCTCTGGCCTATGGCGCCAAGTTCGTGCTGGCGCTCGGTGTTGGCGGGTTGACGGTTCTCCTTGCCGGCTGGTTGTACGACCGGCAGGGTGGCTTCGACCTGCTCTACACACTTTTTGGGACCGCCGCTATTCTGGCGGCCCTCATAGCTCTCCTCCTCCCTGGACGCCGTCGGCCGGAGCCGGCACTCGTTGCGGCCGAGTGAGGACTCAAACGTGAATTGACCCAGAGTGGCACTGACCATGAGCATATCCAGGGGTCCGGGGTGGGCGATGCGACTACCCAGCAGTTGATCGCGCGAGGGCACGAGGTCATTTCAATCGACATCAAGCCGCCGAACACTGCCGTCGCGGCGCATTGCTCTTGTGACCTTTCGGATCCGTCGGCGATCGATGCGACCGTTGCTCGGCTGAACGGCCGCTACGCGTCGCTTTTGAACGTCACCCGCGTTCCCGCCTCCGTCGGCGACGAGAAGACTGTCGCGGTAAACATTCTCGGCCTCCGTCAGATGACCGAACGCATGTGGGATCGCATCGCTGACGGCGGCACCATCGTCAACGTTGCCTCCATCGCCAAGAACCAATGGCGCAAGCGCCGCGAGGGAATCACGACGCTGTTGGCGAGCGACAGCTTCGAGGGTGGCCTCGCCTGGTGGCGCGAAAACGCCGACAAGATCGACACCGACAGCTACACCTTCTCCAAGGAAACCGTGGTGGTCTACACCATGCGGGGGCTTCAGCGCGGCATCCGGGTCAACGACATCGGCCCCGGACCGGTCGACACGCCGATCCTTCCCGACTTCACCGCCGCGGTGGGCGCCGAAGTCATGGGGAACATGATCGATATGGTCGGACGACCTACCAGACCCGAAGATATCGCCGAGGCCATCGTCGTTTTGAGCGAAGGCGAAATGGGTTGGCTCAATGGCCAGCACATCATTGTCGATGGCGGCATGATGGCTGGATTCTTGTCGGGCGCCCATCGACAAGCGTGACGTCTACCACGAGATCGCCAAGGTACGGCCGCGCGGGGACGCGTCGAACTGAGGTTCACGTTACAGGTGTTGAACGCGTCCTTGTTGACCAGCGTATCACAATTCTGGACTGATCGGTCGGCTTTCCAAATTCGGAGGCGCGCGCGTTGCAGATCGCGTGTCTGCCAAATCAAAAGATCGGGGGAGATTGTCGGTACGTCGTTCCCGGAGATTGTCGAACCGGCTTGAGGTGATGCTGCATCGTAGTGACGGCGTTTGCGTCCGTAAATGCGCCTGACTGCCGCGTTTTTGCGACCGTTGACGTCTTTAATATGGCGCCCCGGCGACCCCGTTCGAGATGTGGAGTCCTATGGCTTGGAATTTCGTCGTTTTCGTGCGGAAGCAACGACCCTGACATTGAAGGCGAATTCGCGAGCGTCGCTACAGGGCCGTCCGCCTGGCTGCGATTTCGATCGTCTCTAAACCGATGCGGTCGAAAAGTCTTTTAAGAGCCCTTCGGGTTGATATGGCTATCAGATACTCGGCCTTAACAAACGTTCCTTGAAGCACCGTGCGAGTGCGTCGGGGTCCATGTCACCACGCGTGAAACTTGTAATGATATCTGCGACGACATCGTCATCCTCATCCTCATTCTTATTGAACTCATAGCGGCTTCTTTGTACCAAATAACTCTATCAAATACATTGTCGTGCGCTTGTTGCCGTCCGAAAATCCGTGAACCGCTTATGCACGTGGCTCCGGTGAAACGCACATGTAGCGTTTGGCGTGCCGGGAATAGTCGACATCGGGGGCAACATCGTGTTCCACCGGAGCCACGTGCATAAGCGGTATCCGTGATTTGAAACGATGCCGTGAACCAGTGCCGCTGCCTTTTGATGGATCGAGCTATGATAATCGTGATATGGACAGCCAAGAGCCGATCGAATCCCGTGTTCATTATGATTCCCAGAATCCCGCCATCTCGAAGTGCCCCCTCATGGCCATGAACCGCATTTATCTAGATAGTGTCGTCACGAAATACCAGCCCAGAGTGCCAGACACCGAATCTGCACCGCGGCGAGGAACGATGCGGCATTCTTGGCGTATCGCGTGGCAATCCCACGCCAGCGCTTGAGCCACAGAAAGGCGTTCTCCACCAAATGCCGGTGCCGATAGAGATGGACATCATACGCTCTGGGGTGCTTGCGGTTGCGCTTCGGCGGAACCACTGGAATGACTTCATGCTCCTCACAATAAGACAGGATGGCATTCGTGTCATAGGCCTTGTCCGCCAACAAATACTCGGCATCTATCCCTTCAATCAGCTCGACCGCTTGACTGCAATCTGCTGCCGTCCCCTCGGTCACCAACACCCGCACCGGCATCCCATGCGCGTCCACAGCCAGGTGCAGTTTCGTGTTCAGCCCCCTTTTGTGCGATCCATCGCCTGATTGCCGCCGACCGCACCGCTCGCATGGGGATGGACCTTGAGATGACTGGCGTCAATCATCAGCCACTCATCGTCCGGCTCATCCACCAGATGCTCCAGCAACGCCCCCCAGAGCCCCTTGTCCCGCCAGCGACAGAACCGGCGATGGGTATTTTCCCAGTCTCCATAGTCCGGTGGCAAATCACGCCAGGGAGCGCCGGTACGCAGAATCCAGAAGATCGCATTAATGAACCGTCGATTATCCTGTGCCACTCCACCCCAACGTCCCGCTCGACCAGGCAGATGAGGCTCCAGCAACAGCCAGACCCTGTCCGAAATGTCGTGACGCCGATGAGCCAATCCCATGAGTCGCCTCCAAGAACCATCGAGTGAATTCGACAGATAGGACAGATAAACATCACTCATGACGACACTATCTAGGTGACGCGGCAGTGGCGCTTACCGATTGGCCAGGATCTCTATGACCTTTCCCCACTTCACCGAAGTCTCTTCGCTAATCCGCTTTGACGTTGGGCTCACCCGCGCCCTGCCCATTGAGCTTTTTTCTCTGAACTTGAGATTCCGGACCCGCTATGACGGGGTCATGAACGCACAAATCTGATCCACCGCACGGCTGTTCCCGGAGGTGGGACGGCACACATTGGCGGCATTGCCGGCACCCGGGACCGTTCCGGGGCGCATGGCGTTCGTCCGCGAGGTCTGCACGACTTTCGGGTTTCGCGATCCCCTCGGCCATCTGCAGGACGCGGGCTGTCTGGTGGCGTTTCGCGATCTTGCGCATGCAGGCGTTCTGGCGTTGCCGGCGGCCGGACCCGGCCGCCGGTGTTGACCGTGCTGTCCGGGATCTGGCAGCTGCGGTTCCGCCGCCGGTCGGGGTTCCGGACCGCGTCGACCCTGTCGAGGGTCCGGTCGTGACGCTGGCCGAGACCGATACGGTGTGTCGGCGGCTAGTGTCCTGTACGCAAAGTTCGTATTGTTAAGGGGGTGGTGTCGATTCGGGGGGCATGGTGATGCGACTTTCGGTGGAGATCAAGCTGAGCGCGGACGAGCGCAACGAGCTTGAGCGGCTGGCGCGCGGGCGCAAAGTCTGGCGAGGCCTGTCCGATCGGGCGCACATCGTGCTGCTGGCGGCCGAAGGGCTTACCAATGTGCAGATTGGGAGCGTGCTGGGCGTGACCAGCCAGACCGCCAGGAAGTGGCGCAATCGCTTCGCAGAGCATCGTCTTGACGGGCTTGACGACGAGCCGCGCTCCGGCCGTCCCCGGCGCATCGATGACGACGCCGTGGCCGAGGTGGTGCGCAAGACGCTTGAGGAGAAGCCTCGTGACGCGACCCAATGGAGCACGCGCTCGATGGCGCAGGCGACGGGGTATGCGCCGTCGACGGTCAATCGCATCTGGCGAGCCTTTTCCCTTCAGCCGCACAGGAGCGAGACCTTCAAGCTCTCGGCAGACCCCTACTTCGTGGACAAGACGCGCGACATCGTGGGGCTCTACGTGGACCCGCCGCAGCATGCCATGGTCCTCTGCGTGGACGAGAAATCGCAGGTTCAGGCCCTCGATCGCACCCAGCCGCTGCTGCCGCTGCGCCCGGGGCAGGTCGAGCGGCGCACTCACGATTACAAGCGCAACGGCACGACCTCGCTCTTCGCAGCCCTTGACGTCGCCACAGGCAAGGTCATCGGACAGTGCTATCGGCGCCACCGCAGCGTGGAGTTCCGCAAGTTCCTGGATCACGTCGAGGCCAACGTGCCGCCCGACCTCGAGATCCACATCGTCATGGACAACTACTCGACCCACAAGACGAAGACGATCCGCGACGGGTTCGCCCGGCGACCGCGCTGGCATGTTCACTTCACCCCGACCTCTGCCTCGTGGCTCAACCAAGTCGAGCGCTTCTTCGCCGATCTGACAGAGAAGCAGATCCGGCGCGGGGTTCACCGATCGACCGTCGAGCTGGAGCAGGCGATCACCGGGTACATCGACACCGTCAACGAGGACCCCAAGCCCTTCCGCTGGCACAAGACAGCCGATGAAATCCTGGCGTCCATCAAGCGCTTCTGCCTCAGGACCCTCGAAACCGCTGCAGCCGCAACATCATAACGGTACGAACTTTGGAATCAGGACACTAGGTACGATGCTGGACGCCGAGCATCCGCTGGGGGCCGGGCTTCATGTCGGGCGGCCGCTGCGGTATCCGGTCGGCTCGGATCCCGGCTGGCTTGGCGGTTGCGTGGTTGCAGCCCCGGCCCTGGTCCTGAAGCCACGCGACCGTTGGATCGACTGGGATGCGGCCGGCCGGGAGGCCCATCTCGACCGGGTGGTCGGACTGGCACGGTTTCTCATCCGTCCCGGTCTGGCCTGCCGAAACCTGGCCTCGACGGTGCTCGGCCTGTGTCTCGACCGCGCGGCCCGCTATGGCGTTGCCCCGCTGCCGGTCGAGACCTTTGTCGGTCCGGCGCATGGCGGGATCAGCTTGCGGGCGACGAACCGGATCCATGTCGGCATGACAGCCGGGCGCGGGCGGCGCTCCGCCGCGGGGGCGCAAGTGCCGGCGAAGGGGATTCGGATGTATCCGCTGGTGCGCGACTGGCGGCGACACCTGGGGCTGGCCGGGCCGGCCGTGTTGCTGCCGCCCCCACCGGCCTGGCGGCTGGCGCCGGGCTTGACAGGGATCGTTGGGCGCAGACTGAATTCGGTGGGGCGCCGGTCGGCAAGGCGGCGCTGGCTAGGCCGGTGGCCAGCACGCGGATCCAGGCGACGACGCCGATGAAGACAGTCTTTACGGCCGCTTGCGGCGATGCGGCAGCGGTGCAGGGGTCTTGTCGGATGAACGACCGTCCCAACGACCCGGCTCTGACACTGGAGGCTATCCTGGCGCCGCACCGGGCGCGGACGCCATGCCGCATGCGCGCACAGTCGACGGTTTTGGCGATCCAGGACGGCAGCGACCTGAATGTTTCGACGCACCAGGCCTGCAAGGGTCTTGGCGTGATCGCGAAGACCAGGGGGTCTGCCGGAACGCTGGGCCTGCACAGGCCTACGACCTTTGCAGTCAACGCCGACGGCGTACCGCTGGGCTTTCCGCACATCGGGTTCGAGGTGCCGGATGGTCAGGCGGAGAAGAGCAAACCGGCGGCGGACAAGAAGACGCAGCGCTGGCTGCGGGGCTGGCGCGACATCCAGCCGGCTGACGGCCGGTCTGGCCAACACCCGGGTGATCGCGGTGATGGACCGGGAGAGCGATGCTATCGATCTGTTCTGCGCCTGGCGCGACGAGGGCGGGGCCGGCCTGCTGATCCGCGCGACGCATGACCGGGGTCTTGCCGAGGAGACGGCCCTGTTCGAAACGATGCGTGCGGCGCCGGGTGCAGTGCGCCCGGCGCTGGCAGACGGTCGACCTGCCGATCCCGAAACGCCGGAGCTCGGAGCTGACCCGGTGACGCTGACCCTGGTTCACCTGCGCGAGGACGCAGTACCGAAAGGCGGCGAGAGGATCGAATGGCCGCTGATCACGACGCTGCCGGTCGGCACCATCAAACAGGCACAGGAGGTCGTCGATCTGTATGCTCTGCGCTGGCGCATCGAGGAGTATCACAGGATCCTGACATCCGGCTGCGATGTCGAGAAGATCGCCCGGACCACCGCCGAACGGGTCAAGCGCGCCGTGACCGTCATCGCTGTCATCGCCTGGCGGCTCGCGACCCTGACCCTGCTCGGACGCGAGACCCCGGAACGGCCGGCCGCAACCATGGCTGTCCGAAACCGAAATCAACCTGCTGCACGACGATGCCATAAGCCACAACGGCGCCGCAGCGGACCGGGCCGAACACACGCCCCTGTCCCTCGGCCGCGCGGTCATGCTGATCGCAAGGCTTGGGGGATATCTGAACCGCAAGGCCGACGCGCCGCCTGGCCATCAGAACGTCCGGGAAGGGTATACCCGCCTCGCCATCGGAACATGGACGATGGAGCGGTTCATGGACAATGGCCCCAAAAGTCCGTTCTACAAGCAATACGCACAGAGAGAAAATGACTGATGGGCAGCCCGCGCCACGTTACGCGCACTCTTGGTGTGCTCTTGTGCGCGACCACCCGAACGACTGATGACACGTCCCGAGGGTTTGTTCGGAGAGTTCGATGTTTTTCGATCCACCATCGTCACATGCCCTTAAGGAGCATCTAGTCGAATATCCCATCTTTAGTATATCGAACAAAAGTTGCACACTGAACCTCTTGCAAAATGCCTGCTCCCAGGGTCCGGTGAGCCCGGATCGGTCGGTTGATCCCGGTCACCTCTGCACCTGGAGGTCGGAATCCATGGATTCGCGGTGTCTCATCAGAGATGATGAGAACAAACAGGGACCTTTGCGGACATCGGGACACGCCTCTCCAGGCCCCTCTCTTCGAGAGGGCCGCGAAGGGTCGGTATGCGTTGTCGGAGCCGCGCTATGGGACGGCGAGACGTATCAACGGGTCAGCCGCCAGGGCCAGGATGCCGACCATGAGATGGCAGGCGACCCTGGAATATCCGCGGACGCGGACATGGCGCCCGCCAAACTCATCCTTGAGGCGGGCGTTGGTCCTCTCGACACCGGACCGGATCCGGAACCGCACGGTCTCGGGATCGACATGGCCTATTGCACGCCGGGCCCGGGCCTCCCGGTCCCGCTCCTCATTGAGGTCCTTGTCCCGGCGCCGATTGACATCGATGATCGGCACATGGCCAAGCCGTTCGCTCATCTGGTAGATCTCCCTGGCATCATAGGCCGCGTCCATGAGATCGTAGAGATTGGTCACACGCGCGGCGGTCATCATCGCCAGCGAGATCGCGACCGGGCTGTCATGGACGGATGCCGAGGTGAGGACGGTCCTCAGCGGCACCCCGCAGTCTGCTGTGTCGATATGCAGCTTGTCACCGCGCCAGGCCTCCATGACCCCCTTGGCATTCTTCTTTGCCCCGTGATCGCAGACCTTCGGCAGCGCGTCGAGCCTCTCATCGAGATCCATCCCGTTCGCTTGCCGTTCGAGACGCCCAGGCTCCTTCGTCCTCTCCGCGCCCTTGCGGAGCCGGCCGCGCTTGCGGTTCGGCGTCCTGGCCTTCGGCTTCGGGGCCGGCGTCTCCCGGGCCTCGATGGCCGTCGAGTCCCGGGAGACGTGGCCGATGAGCGCGTCGCCCAGTGTCTCTGCAACCAGAGCCGCGTGCATCCTCTCCGGAAGACGGGACTGCGACCATTCGGCAAACGCCCGCGAAAACGTCGCTTCACGCAGGATCTCCGCGACACGCGACCAGCCGCACAGTCAGCGCAACGTCGGGTCCACCTTGAGCCTGTCGATCAGGTGGCGGGTCGTCGGCAGACCCCACACCGCCTTGGCGATGACGCCACGGGCCAGTGCCCGGCGATCCTCCCGGGGCCGACCCGGACCGGTCCACACCCCATCGACGAAGCCCTCCACCTTGACGAGATCGAGAGCTGTCACGAAGCGCTTGTGCGTCTCCAGGAGAGGACCGACCGCCTCGGCCAACGCAGGGAAAAGGTCCCCTTGAAATCGGTGCCAGAGATCGGATAGGGTCGAGCCAAGGGTCATCGGGGTCACCTCCTCGGTATCTTGTTGTTGTGGAAACACAACAACAAGATACCGAGGAGGTGACCCCGAAACCCAGGCCCTCGACAACAAAATCAGCCTCGACAAGGCAAAAAACCGGTCGGGCCGGCAATTTTGCAAGAAGCTCCGCCAAAAAACATTCGACAAGACGCGGATTTGACCGTCAGGTTGCCGGATCCTGCCTGGTCGATGAGAGAGATGCGCAAAACGGCAAGTGATCGGTGGCCGGCGGGCGAATTCGAACATTGGAAGGATGATCATGGAATACAGAAATCTGGGAAACTCCGGCCTGCGGGTCTCGGTGGTCGGGCTCGGCTGTAACAATTTCGGGATGCGGCTTGGACTCGACGAAACCCGCGCCGTGGTCGACCGGGCTATCGACAAGGGTATCACGTTGTTCGATACCGCCGATATCTACGGTGGTCGAGGCGGATCGGAAGACCAGCTCGGCGCCATTCTCGGTTACCGCCGGAAAGATATCGTGCTGGCTACCAAGTTCGGTATGGCCATGAGTGATGATGGAACGAAAATTGGTGGATCGCGCCGCTACATCATGGCAGCGGTCGAAGACTCGCTCAGGCGCCTCAAGACCGACTGGATCGATCTTTACCAACTCCACCAGCCTGATCCGCTCACGCCGATGGAGGAAACCCTGCAAGCCCTCGATGATCTGGTCCGGCAGGGCAAGGTCCGTTACATCGGCTGCTCCAATGTGGTCGCATGGGAGGTTGTTGAGTCGCAGTGGATTTCGCGAACCCAGGGGATCGCTCGATTCGTATCTTGTCAGGATGAGTACAATCTGCTGAACCGGGCCATTGAGGCGGAATTGCTGCCTGCGATGCAAGCCCATGGCTGCGGCCTGTTGCCGTATTTCCCGCTTGCCAGCGGTTTGCTGACCGGCAAATACCGTCGCGATGCCATGCCGACCGGCGCGCGCCTGACCGACATGCCGACCTTTGCCAACCGGGTCTATCTGACGGAACGGAACTACGAAATCGTCGGGCAGCTCGAAGACTTTGCGAAAGCGCGCGGCCACAGCCTGCTGGAACTCGCGTTCAGTTGGACCGCGGCCCGTCCGACTACGGCCAGCGTGATTGCTGGTGCGACGACGGCGGCACAGATCAACGCCAATGTCGCTGCGGCTGGCTGGGCGCTGACGGCAGAAGAAATCGCCGGGATCGATGCGATCGCGGTGCAATAGACAACAGCGGGCCGCGCACGCTGCCCGGCCTTTGATAGGGTTCGTCGGAAATAGTTTGATAATTCTGGAACTATCGCTTGACAAGTTCGTATCCGCCGCCATATGCGTCGCGTCATGGATATCGATAGCGCATCGAAGTGTTTTCCGAACTCGGGACCCGTACCGCCTTGAAATGCTCAGGTTATTGGTGCGAGCCGGCTCGGCCGGGCTGACAGTCGGGCAGATCCAGAAACATCTGGGGATCCCGAAGTCGACGTTGTCACATCATTGCCTGCACCTGATCTCGGCCAGGCTGATGGTGCAGAGACGGGAAGGGCGAATGCTTCGCTGCATCACCAGTTTTGATCTTGCCGCGGATCTGGCCAGTTTTCTGATCGACCAGTGTCGTGATGGCGTCGTGATGGTGCAAGACGTCGATGCCGGGGTGGCCTGAATACCGTCCGGATAGTCCGGCGCCACGGCATGACGGGAGGTTCTGATGACCCTGCTTACCGAATCGATTGACGTCACCCGCCGCTTGCGCCAGGTCGACAGGGTCGCGGTCGCAATTTTGCTGCTGTTCTCCGTGCTCGCCATCATTGTGCCTGCGCAGGCTGGCCGCAGCCTTGTCTTCATGCTAGAGGCGCTCGGTGAAATTGCTCCGTTCCTGCTGCTGTCCGTGCTGATTGCAGGTAGCGTCAAGGCAACCGGTCTTGATCGGCAGATTGCCCTTGCATTTGCCGGCCACCCGTTGCGCGCGGTCATTCTGGCGTCGGCTTTTGGCGCGCTCTCGCCATTCTGCTCCTGCGGGGTCGTGCCGCTCATCTCCGGACTGCTGGTGGCTGGCGTGCCGCTGGCCCCTGTGATGGCGTTCTGGCTGGCGTCGCCGTTGATGGATCCGCAGATGTTCCTGCTGATGACCCCGGTTTTCGGACTGCCGATGACCGTTGCCAAGTTGCTGGCGGCCTTTGGTATCGGTCTTTCTGCCGGACTCGCAACCCAATTTCTCGTTGGACAAGGCTGGTTCGCCGACCAGCTTCGTCCGGCCCTGACAATATCCCGAGACTGCGGAGCACCGGACCCATTTGCAAAATCGCCGATCGTCTGGCGGTTCTGGGACGATCCGGGGCGCCGTCACAGCTTTTTGGTCGAAGGGTGGACGATGGGCTGGTTTCTGCTCAAATGGCTGACCCTGGCATTTCTGCTCGAAAGTCTAATGATCGCTTATCTTCCAGCGGACCAGATCGGCACTGTTGTCGGCGGCGCCTCGTGGTTGGCCATTCCGGTTTCAGTCCTGATCGGCATTCCGGCCTACCTGAACGGTTTTGCCGCAATTCCGACTGTCAGCGGGCTCATGGAACTGGGTATGGCGCCGGGGGCGGCATTGGGTTTCATGCTCGCCGGGGGTGCGACCTGCATTCCGGCCGCGGTGGCCATATTGGCACTAGTCAAGCGGCCGGTGTTCCTGTGGTATGTGACCTGCGCGCTGGCAGGCTCGTTAATGGCAGCATATCTGTTCCAGATATTCTCGGCAGTCGCCGGACCACAGGCATTCTGATTAGTGGCGGTCCGGAACGACAACAATTCCGGCGGAGCAGGTGCGTTGGCACGAATTGGAGGTAAACTGGTCGCATACCGATAAAGTCGAAACGCGGTGAAGGTGTGTGCGATGGTTGAATCGGGTGTCAGATTGAAGTCGACGGTCGATCCGGTATGGGCCTCGATGCGGCGTGACGCCGTCGATTGGGCCGCCGAGGAGCCGGCTTTGACCAACTGGCTGCACACGGTGGTTCTTGATCGGCATGCGTTCGAGGATGCGCTAGTGTTGCTTCTTTCGGAAAAGCTCGGAGGTCCGGAGGTTCCGACCTTGTCGCTGTATCAGGTTCTGCATGATGCGATATTGGGGGATTCAACGATCAGCGAAGCGTCACGGTCCGACCTTTCGGCAACCTATGAGCGCGACCCGGCCTGTACAAGCTTTCTCGAGCCTTTCATCTACTTCAAGGGCTATCAGGCACTGCAGGCCTACAGGGTCGCGCATTCATTCTGGAAGAACGGCCGCCGCAAGCTTGCGCTGTACCTGCAAAGCCGCGCTTCGGAGATGTTCCAGGTCGATATTCATCCGGCAGCACGGATTGGCCGTGGAATCATGATCGATCATGCGACTGGCGTGGTAATTGGCGAGACTGCGGTGATTGGTGATGGCGTATCACTTTTGCACGGCGTGACGCTTGGCGGAACCGGAAAGGAACGCGGCGATCGTCATCCCCGGATCGGTCCCGGCACCATGATCGGCACCGGGGCGTCGATACTTGGAAATATCAAGGTCGGAGTCTGTTGCCGGATTGGCGCCGGCAGCGTGGTTCTGAAGGATGTTCCGGACAACACCACGGTCGCGGGAGTGCCGGCGCGGGAGGTCGGTGAGGCCGGCCATGCCCAGCCGTCGCTCGAGATGGATCAGCGCTTCTCATAGAGGCGTGATCCGCTGCGAGCCGACCGTCAATCGGAGCGGCCGGCCATGATGTCGGTGGTGAAGTCCATCAGTCCGTCGGCGAGGCCGTCGAAATCGGCAGCACGGGCGTTGGTTTCGCCACTATCGCGATACCGTCGAAAAATCTGGCGGAACACGACGGCGAGTCGGAACTGCGCCAGAACCCGGTGATGGCGAATACCCTCGACGGGCCGTGCGCTCGTTCTGGCGTATCGCTCGATCATGTCGCGCCGCCTCGGAAAGCCGGGGCACGCGCTTGGCATCTGGCCGAGCGCGTGCATGGCCGCCGGGTCGTCTGGTTCGGACCAGTAGCTGAGCAGCACAGCAAGATCCCAGAGCGGGTCGCCGCGAGTCCCGAGATCCCAGTCGATCAACGCCTGTGGCGCCAGTGTCGTCGGATCTAGGATCATGTTGTCGATTTTGTAGTCGTTGTGGAGCAGGGCGGCCCGGCCTTCGGGCGCCGGGTGCCGCTCCAGCCAGGCGAGAATTTCCGGCACGCAGGCCGGGGGGTTACCATCCCAGGCGCGGTCCGCGCGCTGGGCCCAACCTTGCGCGGTTCGCATGAGGAAACCATTCGGCTGGCCGAGATCGTCGAGGCCGACGGCGGCCGGATCTACGGCATGCAGGGTGGTAATGACATCGATCAGCATTGACGACAGGATATCGCCAATGTCCGGACGCTGGCGATGCGGGTCGGGCAGGTCGCCGCGGACGACAAGTCCGGGCCGATATTCCATGATCAGAAACGGGGCGCCGAGAACGCTTGTGTCGTCGCTCCGATACCGGCAGGCCGGCGCCAGAGGAAACAGGTCCGCAAGGCCGGTCAGGATGCGGGCTTCGCGCATCATGTCGTTCGCACCCGGCGACAGCGGTCCCGGCGGCGGGCGGCGTAACACGGTCAGGTCGTCATCGACCCGGATCAGGTAATTGAGATTGCCGAAACCGCCTGAGAATTGCCTGACCGGATAGGTCGTATCGAAAACCAGACCCTGGCCGGCGAGGTGCCGGGCAAGGCGGTCCCAATCCTGACCGACCTGAGAACTTTCGGGATGGAATGCGGGGTCGTGGGAACTGGTCATGATGAATTGGTGCCGATGGCCGGTGCGAGAGCGATGAAAGTATCGTGATGACGATGGAGTGGAGCATATGTCAGGGTTGATGAGCGAATCATCAACGAGATGTCGGCATGTCATATGTGAATCGTGAGTTGCACGGTGGCGCAAGACGCTCACACGGCGCCGCTGGATAGAGTTCGCGCAAGTTTGTCGTGATGGCTGTCTGGCCATGGTTACGGTGATCGGGGTTTTCCGGGATCTTGTATGACCCTGTCCGTTTCAATGGCGCAACGGCCGAGAATCGGACGTTCAGGCCAGCAGGCTGGTGCCACTCACGCCGGGCGGCGGTGTTTACACATTGCTTAAACACGGCGGCCGGAGGGCTCGGCGTCATCGGTCTCCATTCGGATACTGGCAGCGTCCGTCCGCACTGATGCATAGCAGCGGTCCCGATCGTTGGAGAGAGAAGCTGCAGTCGCATGATCCGATGTCATTGCGGCCTGCGATAAACCACGGTTACGGTCCGCGAGTTCAGCGCCGGGTGACTGTTGGTGCCATGCGTCGCATTCTCGCGCGGCTTCGCTGTGGGCACGGGAATCAGCGGCAGGCTGATGCATTTTCGTGGTCACAACGGACTGACAATGGACGGTTGCTGTTGCGGGGATCATGAATATTCGCGACCTGAGATATATTGTGTCGGTGGCCGACCATGATCATTTCCGCCGCGCGGCCGCGGCCTGCCATGTTACGCAACCAGCCCTCAGCATACAGCTTCGCAAGCTTCAGGATGATCTGGACACCGTATTGTTCGAATGAACGACACGTGCGATCCAGATGACGCCGACAGGCACCAAGATCGTGCGTATCACGCGGGAGACCCCGGCGCACGTCGACCTGATCGAGGAGACCGCGGTGGCCCGCCGGGATCCGCTTTCGGGCCCGTTGCGACTGGGCATGATTCTGACGATCGGCCATTACCTTACGCCACTGTTGCTATCGTCGATCGCCCACCCTCTTCCAACGGTCAAACTGGACCTGTTCGAGGATCTCAAGAAGGTTCTGGAAGGCTCAATTCGTGAATCGTAGGCATCGTGACAGGATACCGCCGATTCGCCTTGGGGGTCAGAGAGATGGATCAC
This sequence comes from Thalassobaculaceae bacterium, assembly GCA_963422445.2. GTDB lineage: Bacteria > Pseudomonadota > Alphaproteobacteria > Thalassobaculales > Thalassobaculaceae. The sequence goes on along the minus strand of OY729512.2, from coordinate 2,421,630 downwards.
GAGCGGTTTCGGGATTGGTTCTCGCATGTCGATGAGTTGACGGCGGACCCGTCAGAGGACGCGGCCTCGCTGGCGGCGGATCGGTTTGGGCGTGGATGACGAGCAGCGCCGTCCGCATTGCGGCGCCGGCGGGGCGCTGTCGCGGGACAAGGCACGCAGTCTGCGCCGTGTCCGGTACAAGGCCTGCGGGAAGACGTTCGGTGCGCTGACCGGCACAGCGCTGTCGGGCCTGCACCACAAGGAGCGCTGGCTTGCCTTTGGCGCCTCGCTTGCCGAACGCAAGACGATCAAGGAGGCTGCAGAGCGCTGCGGGATTGCGCCGCGCACGGCGCAGCACTGACGATACCGTTTTCTGGCGGCGGTGCGCCAGACGCCGGATCGGCTTGCCGGGATCGTCGAGGTTGACGAGACCTTCGTTCTTGAGAGCCGCAAGGGGGAGCGGAAGCTGGACCGCAAGCCGCGCCGGCGCGGTGGGACGGCCCGCAAACCCGGCTCGCGCGCGAGCCGGGGCCGATCCTGGTCGCCGCCGACCGCGCGGGCGAGACCCTCAGCCATACCCTGCCCGCCCTCAACGCAGACAGCGTGAAGGAGAGGCTGGAGCCGGTCGTCGCACCGGATGCGCTGCTCGTCTCCGACGCCAACCGCTGCTATCCACCCGTTGCGGCGGCGCTCGACATCCCACACGAGAGCATCACCGCTCCTGCCAGCGAGCGGGTCCGGGGCGCGCGGCACATCCAGACGGTCAATAGCCGCCACAGCCAGATCAAGGGCGTCCTGCGCGGCTCCGCGGCATCTCACCAAGGACCTCGACAGCTATCTAAGGTGGTTCCATCTCATCAAACTCGGCGATCTGCCATCGCCCGGAGCGTGCCTTGAGGCAGCGATGGCCAGACCGCCGCCTATGTTTTGCGAATTGAGCCTTCTGGAAACGATGCTGACTGACGGCCGCATCAACGCGGCGATAACCGCGATAGCCCCGGACGATCCGCATATTGTCGAAATCCCGCTTTATGACGAGCCGTTCTGGGTCGCGTTGTCGCGTGATCATTCCCTCGCCGCCGAAGGCGAAATCGAGATTTCCGGTATTGCCCGCGATGACCTTCTGATGCTTGCGGACGGGCGTTGTCTTCGCGACCAGATCCTGTCGTTCTACGCCGATCAACTGGCCGGCATGTCGCCGGTCAGCACGCAGTATACCAGCCTGCCGACCATATTGACCCTGGTTGGTACCGGCGCCGGGATAACACTCGTTCTGGCGATGAGCCTCGCCGGCGGATGGGTCACCGATACCGGAATCGCGCTCCGCTGGGAAAGGTCTGGGCTGGCCTGGCGGTCGGTCCGGCTGGTGTTTCGAAGAACATTCCCGAAGCATGCGATGATTGAACGGTTGGCCGACTGCATCGCTGCAATCCTGCCGGACACCGTCCAGCCGGAAAGGCGCTGAGCGCATCGGTTACTGGCAGATTCTTCCGAAGAGGGCGGATAGAACACACGGCAACCGCCGGAGGGATGCGCCCGGATGGCGGTTCTTGCGATCGGCCCGCGATGCCGGGTGTTTCGACATTGCGGTGACTCCGTGCCACACTGGCTGGGCCGGGTTGACCGGAAGGTGACATGCCGAGGGAGAACGTCATGGTCGAAATTCGCAATGTCGCAAAAGATCGGCTCGAGACGGGGCAGCTGGCGATTGGTGTCGGTTTGCGCCAAGCACGGACTGTCGACATCGCAAAAGCGATGAAAACCGCTGGATTCGATTGGCTCTTCATCGACATGGAGCATAATGCCATGGATGTCGATATGGCCGTGCAGATCAGTGTTGCGGCTCAGGATACCGGCATAACGCCGGTTGTCCGGGTTCCGGGTTTCCAGCACTTTCACGCATCACGTGTTCTTGACGGGGGCGCACAGGGGATTGTCGTTCCGCATGTCGATACCGTCGAGACGGCGGCACAGATGGTCGACAACTGCAAATATCCGCCGGTTGGACATCGTTCAGTGGCCGGCGCGCAGCCGGTGCTCGATTTCGAGAACCATCCGATGGGCGAAACTACGCGAGTTGTCAACGCTGCGACCTTGCTGATTGTGATGCTGGAGACGCCGCAGGCGATCGCCAATGCTGATGCGATCGCTGCGATTGACGGAGTCGACTCGCTGTTGATCGGCACCAATGATCTCTGCATGGAACTCGGCGTGCCCGGTGAACTCGACCATCCGAAGGTCGTTGAAGCCTATGAGACGACGATTGCGGCCTGCTGGAAACACGGAAAGTACGCCGGTATGGGCGGGGTTTACCAGGAATCCCTGATGGAGCAATACATCACGATGGGGGCACGGCTGGTTCTCGGCGGCAGCGATCTGGCATTGATGATGGCGGCTGGCCGGCAGCGTGCGGCAGCACTGCGAGACATGTTGTGAAGGAGGCGCCGACCTGAAGAGCCGGCTCTGCCAAACCAGAAGCGTGATGCCGTCATCGTGGTTATTGCAATCGGCACCGGGTTGCGTGCCTCCGGGCCGGGCGGAATGGACGATAACCTCCAGTGGAGTCGGGTCTTGCCTGTATGACGCCGGGATGGCGCGGCTGCGATCCGAGCTGATCAGGCCAGGTCAGCCGTTACCGGGCGCGGGGGTCCCGTAGCGTCCGTTCAGCGCGGCTTTGGCTGACTTCACGACCGATGCCGAAAACACGGTATCGGCGGCGGCCACGCGTTGGACAGTCCATTCACAATACGATCTTGGCACTATTGACCAATGTGTTCCGCTGTGCTTTCCGAAAGGAACTTTCGCGATGAGCGGAACCTGCGCCGTGCCGTCACGCAAATGGCTTGCGGTGACGTCGGGAACCTTGCCGCGGGCTTCAATGGCGACGACCGCGTCGACGAGAAGGTGTGCCGTACAGGTGGCATCAAATGCCGAGCGGTGAACAGCGTTACGGGGGGGGGGGGGGGGGGGGGGGGGGGGGGGCAGGCGGCCAGACCTCGCCAGTATCTCAAGACCTGATTGAAAAATCCCGGGGCCTCGGGCCAGATGTGACGGACTATGACCGCTGTGCAAACCCAGCGAGGGTCGTCGCCGGCAACCTCGGCAGCCAGATCGGGGGGCCTCTCGAAAGCGGCATTGTGGGCAACCAGAATATCCGGTTGCCGTGCGCGAGGGGCATCGACGAACGCCGGGTAGACGAATTTGAAAGGCTGGGCGTCCGCAACCATATCGTCGGTGATGTGAGGAATTGCGGACGCGGTCGCCGGAATCTCGCATTCGGGCGGACCAGAGCCTCGAACAGGGTTGCCGGTGTCGAACCACGCCCTTCGGCCGCTGCGTTATCGATTTCGACGATGGCGTCGGCAGCGGGATCGAGACCAGTGGTTTCGAGGTCGATGACAGCTGCGGTAATCACGGTTATGGGCAGGTTTTTCCGGTTGCGGTGTTCAGGGTTGCCGTGATGGAAACTGGCAGCCGGCAAAACACGATTGTGACGCTGCGGAGGCCTGGACGCGCGTTATTGTTTCCGGGAAAATGGCAACGCGGCCGCAATGGCGCAGCGTCCGATCATGGCAGCACTGACTGTCGAACAGTCACTAACGGGTTTCGCCGAACAGGTCTATCTTCATCGTGATGGGGACGGACTTGTGATGCGTGTTGCGGCCGACCCGTGTATAACCTCGGGTGTCGGCAGAAATGACATTGGTTCAAGGGGATATTTTATGGCCGGTCTTTACTATGAAGACTTCGAAATCGGCATGGAATTCAAGCATGAACTGACCCGGACGGTCACTGAAACGGACAATGCCCTGTTCTGTGCATTGACCCATAATTCCCAACCGCTGCATCTCGACGAGGAATTCAGCAAGGGGACCGAATACGGGCAGCGAATTGTCAACAGCCTATTCACGCTCGGCCTTGTGATAGGCGTTTCGGTGGGCGATACCACGCTTGGAACGACGATCGGCAATCTCGGCATGACCGATACCCGGTTCGCCAATCCGGTTTTTCACGGCGATACGATCCGCTCGATCACGAAAGTGAAAGAGAAGCGCGAGTCGAAATCCCGGCCCACCGCCGGCCTCGTAGTGTTCGAGCATTTCGGCCACAATCAGCGCGATGAAGAGGTCGCTTATTGCGTTCGAACCGCGTTCATGCGGAAGCGTCCGGCATGATTATCCGGTCCTGGCTGTTCGTTCCCGGTGATTCCGAACGCAAGCTTGAGAAAGCCCGCGACAACGAAGCCGACGCATTGATCCTCGATCTTGAGGATTCGGTGTCGGATGACCGTCAGGAGATCGCGCGCAATATGGTGCGCGACTATCTGCAGAACCGCAAGGATTGGACACGCCAACAGTATTGGGTTCGCATCAACCCGCTGGACACTGATCTTTCGCTGCCCGACCTGGCGGCCGTCATGGCCGGCGCACCAGACGGCATCTGCCTGCCAAAGGTCTATTCGGCTCTTGACGTCAACACCCTGGGCAACTATCTTTCAGCCTTGGAAGCGCGCGAAGGCCTGACGATCGGATCAACCCGGATTCTGGTTGTCGCCACGGAAACCGCCGCTTCCCTGCTCAGCTTCCACACCTATCTTGATGGCGTGACCGACCGGATGTCAGCGATCACTTGGGGTGCCGAAGATCTTTCGGCCGCGCTCGGCGCCAGCGACAACATGCATCCGACATCCGGCGGTTACGATGATCCCTATCTGATGGCCAAGTCCTTTTGTCTGGCTGCCGCCCGCGCCATCAACGTGCAGCCGGTCGGCGTCGTCTATGTCAATTACCGGGACATGGAGGGTCTTGAGTCGGACTGCCTGCGTGACCGGCGGTCTGGATTCATCGGCAAGATCGCAATCCATCCGGCCCAGTCCGCTGTCATCAATGACGCTTTCACACCATCAGTGGAAGACATCGACCATGCGCGCCGGGTGGTCGAGGTGTTCGACCAGAACCCGGGTCTCGGGGTGGTTGGTCTTGACGGCAAGATGCTGGACATGCCGCATCTCAAGCAGGCCCGCAACGTTCTTGCCATGGCCGAACAGATTGCAGCCCGGCAATCGTGACCAGCAATTCTCCTTATGGCGTTTTTCGTTGCATTGCGGCCTTTCGTGTTGGTTTTTTGGCGGTTTTGCGGTTGGAGGGATGGGTTTGGCGCGGGGGCCGGGGATCAGGCGTTTGCGGGAGGGGGGAGGCCCGTGATGACGGTTTTCATGAGGACCGCCCATGACGCGAAGACATGGTAGGCGGTGATCGTGCGGATGTGCTCGAACAGGCGCCTTCGGGCTCCGAGTGCGTGCCGCGCCCGCCGCCAGGATGCTTCGATCAGGTCGCAGGCCGTGTGCAGGGCGAAGGCCAGCAGATTGAGCACGACCAGGATGCTGGCCAGTGTCTGGCTGCCATGCCCGAAATTGTGTTCGAGGTTGTAGCCGTTGGTCTTCAGGACGTTGAAGGTCTCGTTCTCGATCTTCCAGCGGGCACGCCCGCAGGCGGCGATGGCGGCGGCGGTGTCTCGCGTGACGGCAAGGTCGGTGACGAAGCTGTTGCGGTAGGTCACCTTGCCGTCGGGCTTGGCGATCTCGACCTCCAGCCAGTTGACGGCGAGCGCGTCGGCGCCGTCGCGCAGCGGCACGCCATTCATCCAGCGATAGCGCTGGCGGCGCCTGGCCGCGCCCCTGCCCACGGTCTGGCACACCTCGTCCAGCACGACGCCATGGGTGTATTCGCTCAACGTCTTGTGGCTGGACGGCTTGCACACGAAGATGAAGCTCCCGCCCGCGGCGCGCACCGCCTCGCAGATCGGCTGGCGGGAATAGAGATCGTCGCCCAGATAGACCGGTCTCAGCCCGGCCACACAAGGCCCCAGGCGGGCCAGCCAGCGCTGCGCCGCGCGGCTCTCGCAGTCCTGCTTCGCCGAGCCGTCTTGCGGGCGCACGAACTCCGGCGCCAGAGGCAAGGCGCGGCGCTGCCCCGGCGCCACCAGAGCGGCGCCGACAAAGCTGTGGAAATACTCCACCTCCTCGCCCCGCCGGCGCGTCGAGCAGTGCGCGCAGTGGATCGTGCCGGAACGGAAATGCTCCGAGCCGTCCAGCGCGATCAACACCCGATCGTCCAGGCAGCGCAGACCCGACAAGGCGCCGGCGCCATCCAGGTCATCGACAAGCGCCGGAAACACCGCGTCGAAATGATCCGTCGGCGCCCCATCCAGCATCCGCCGGATATGGCTGTCGCACGGAATCCGCTCCATGCCGAACAGCGTCCCGGCGTTCGAAGCGCCGCGCTGCGCCGACAGCAGGCGCTGATGCGCCAGAAACGACGGGCTCTGCACGAAAAACACCGAAAACGCCGCAAGCCCGATGTCTCTCATGGTATAACGCGTGTTGCTTCCCGAGCGCTTGTCGGGCAACGCCGCGCACCGCTTCCCCACCACTTCTATATATCGTTCAAGACGCTTCATATAACATCTTGAATCACATCTCCAAGCCTTTGAAAACCCCCGATAACTCCAAAAGGAGAATTGCTGAATCGTGACGGAACGCGTTGAATTCAAATCCTGGACCGTTAGCATGGACTGATGGTCACGATTCGGGAGATCGACAATGGCAGGCCAATCGACAAAGCTCGTCATCAGGAATATCGGTCTCATACTCTCCGGGATGTTAGAGAAGCCGGTTCTCGATGGCGATTGCTTGATAGTGGTTGATGACAGAATTGCCGCGATTGGCCGCGCCGGGGATCTTGATGCCGATAACGCGACAACCGTGATCGATGTGCACGGGAGCGCCGTTTCGCCGGGGCTGATCGATAGTCATGTTCATCCTGTGATCGGTGATTACACGCCGCGCCAGCAACAGTTGAGCTGGATCGAGTCCTGCCTGCATGGCGGCGTGACCACGATGATTTCCGCCGGTGAGGTGCATCTTCCGGGCCGTCCGAAGGATATTGTCGGTCTGAAGGCGCTCGCGATCGCTTCGCAGCGCTGGTACGAGAATTTCCGTCCGTCCGGGGTCAAGGTGCTCGCCGGGGCGCCGGTCGTCGAAGAGGGCATGGAAGAGGGCGACTTCAAGGCCTTGTCGGATGCCGGTGTCAAACTGCTCGGCGAGATCGGTCTGGGATCCGTGAAAGCGGGCGACACGGCCGGCCAGATGGTTACGTGGGCCCGAAAATACGGCATGCAAAGCACCATCCATACTGGCGGTCCGTCAATTCCCGGATCCGGGTTGATTGACAAGGATGTCGTACTTGAGGCCGATGCGGACATTATTGGTCATATCAATGGCGGCCATACCGCCTTGCCAGACGATCAGATCCTTTGCTTGTGCGAGCAGTGTCGGCGCGGCATCGAGATTGTCCATAACGGCAATGAGCGGGCCGGGCTGTTGGCGATGCGGACGGCGTTCGAACTTGGTCAGCCGGAGCGTGTCATTCTGGGGACCGATGCGCCTGCCGGATCCGGCGTGCAGCCGCTTGGCATCCTGCGCATGATCGCAATGCTGTCCAGCCTTGGCGATGTGCCTGCCGAAACCGCCTTCTGCTTTGCAACGGGAAACACCGCGCGCATGCGTGATCTCGACAGCGGGGTTCTCGAAGTCGGAAAGGTTGCGGACTTGATCATCATCGACCAGGCCCAACATGCGCCGGGTCGTGACATGCTGGAAAGTGTCCGTCAGGGTAATCTGCCGGGTGTCGGGATGACCATCATTGACGGAATCGTGCGGTCCGGCCGGTCTCGCAACACACCCCCGGCGACGCGTTTGCCCGAGGTCGTCGAGGAGTAGGTATCCTGCCGGGCCGTTGATTTGCGGGATCTCTGCGTCAGCGTGAACATTCGGCCCTTTGGATCGCAAAAACGAGGCCGACGATATCAGGATGTATGGTCCTGACGAAATGATCCAAGCTTACTTTGACGATGCGCTACCGGAGTTCCGCAGCAGCTTCGGATACGTAAGACGAACGTTAGCATACAAGACATCGGATATGGAAAAGCGCTTTCCGAACATTTATCGGGAGTCCGAAATGTTTCGGGAAGTCGGGTGAAGAATGTATCGTGATTAGCTATCTGCGTCTGGTTAACTTCAAGAATTTTGCCGACGAGACGTTGTTGTTGGCCCGTTCACGGTCATTGCTGGAGCGAATGTCAGTGGTAAGAGTAAAATCCGAGATGCCTTCCGGCTTCTTCACCGGGTCGGGCGTGGTTACACGTTGGCTGAGATTATCGACGGGAAACATGGCTTTGGCGGGCACGCCGAATGAGAGCAGATCAGAGATACTCCCAACGAGATCATTCGGTTCGGGGAGCCCGGTTTCAGTTTGGGTATCGGACTGAAACTCGGCGAGGAGGATGCGATCTACCGCATCGAAGTCAACCTCGTGCCATCTCCGTTGAATGGCTTCAGGATTACATATGAAGACTACCTGGTCGGGGGAGATGTGATTTTCGAAAGGCCGACGACGCGCTACGAGAAGGAATATGCCGTTCTTGATGAGGAAAAAGAAGATTCAGGATCAGGCGTGACCAACCGGTACTAGCTCTGATTCTGAACAACAAACCCGATAAGCGCTGCGGACTTTTGATTGATCGAATCATCAATGCATTCGCCGGTATGCGGTTGCTGGATCCAAGGCCGGATAACATGAGGCAGCCGACGGTCCATGGCCAAGCGATCCTGGGTGATCGTTGCGAGAATTTGTCGGCCCTTTTGCGTGAAATCTGCGTCGATCTTGACTGTTACACAATGCTGACAAGTTGGTTACGACAGCTAGCCCGAAAAGATCACCGAGGGGGTATAAACGGCTGCTTCTCATGGCATACCGTTTGTGCGATCAAACGCTTGTGCCGATCGAAACGGAAGAAGCCTTGACGACACAGTGTCCTGGCGAACAGCTTGAGTTTCACGCCCTGGGGCGGCGCTCGGTGACGGGTCGATTTGATGGCGGTCGCATCAGTTCCGCCGGTGGCGGAGTGTTGCTTCGCGAGGTAGACCGGCGTGGCGGGGTGACGGAGCGGGTGTCGCGGTGTTTCCTGGATTCCCACAATCGCGCGAGCATCGAGCATGACGTCGACGACTTGGTAAACCAACGCATCGACGCGATGGCCCTGGGATACGAAGACCTCAACGACCCTGATGCGCTGTTCCCGGTGCTGGTGGGCAAAGCGGACGTGACGGGGGATAAGCGGGTGCGCGCGCGACCGCGGCCACGCCCTGGCCAGTGCGAGCACCCTGAAGCGCCTGGACTTCGGTGAGCCCGGGGAGGCCACGCGCCGTCGCTACACACGCATCGTCGCGCGCGCCGGGGAACTCGATGAGCTTCTGGTCGAGCTATGTGGGGGGTCCCATCGCCGGGCGCCGGGCGAGATCTGGCTCGACTCGATGCGACCAATGATCCGTTGCACGGTCACCGGGAGGGTCGACTCTTCCATGGGGACTACGGGTGCTCCTGTTACCTGCCGCTGTCTATCTTCTGTGGCGCGCCCCTGCTGTGCGCGCGGCTGCGCCCTTCGGACCGGGAGGCCTTGGCGGGTCGCGTCGAGGAGCTCGCGCGCATCGTGGGGCAAGGGTGCCGTCACTGGCCCCACACGCGCATCGGCATCCGGGGTGATTCGGGCTTTTGCCGCGAACCGATCCTGCGCTGGCGCGAGGACAACGGCGTCGACTCTGTCTTGGGACTGGCGCGCAACAAGCGCCTGGTGGGCGCGATCGGGGCCCGGATGCGCCGTGCCCGGGCGGCGCATCGTCGCATGGGCAAGGCGGCCCGCCGATACCGGGACTTCGAGGACGCGACGCGAAAATCGTGGAGCCACAACCGACGCGTGGTGGGCAAGGCGGAGAATCTGACCAGGGGCGAGACCCCGCGCTTCGGGGTGACCCGTCTTCCCACTCGTCGGGCCGCTGCCAAGCGCCTGTCCGAGAAGCTGTCCTGCGCGCGGCGACAGGGAGACCCGCATCAAAGAGCCGCAGCTCGACCTGTTCGCCGACCACACCAGCGCGCAAAGGATGCGCGCGAACCAGCTGCGCCTGTACGTCTCCTCCTTCGCCTATGTACGGATGCAGTCACTTCGAACACGCGGCGCCCAGGGCACCGAGCCGGCCCGCGCTCAGGGCTCCACCCTGCGGCGCAAGCTGTTGAAGGTCGGGACATGGATCGGCATTACGGCCCGTCGGGTGTGGCTGTCCTTCTCCCAGGCCTATATCCCTATGCCAGGGTCTTTGCCGAGGGGCTGGCGAACCTGCAACGAGAACCGCTCTGGCGTGAGCCCGGATAGCTTGACGACCTCTGCACCGCATTGACCGAACACCGGCGCCGCGCCGGGGACGGCGCACGCCCACCGGTCGCCATCCAGGTCAATGTAGCCCTGTGAACCGGCAACAAACGCTCCTGGAACGCTCCAAACACCCCTCGAGCGTAGCGCCGAACGACCCACAACGCGTATGGCCACCCAATCCGCGTCCCGAACCAGCAAAATGAACCCCAAATCCCAAATCGGTGATCGATGCGGTCTAAGGAACTTCTGAAAAACTCCATCGCCCCCTGTTTGAAGTAGGCTCAATTCGTGATTCGTAGGCCTGCCTTGATGGAGGCTACGATCATCAACGTCGGACGCCAGAAAAGCGAGCCTTCTGCAAGGGTTGATCGAAATGGCCATCAACGGTCTCGACAGCCACCTCGGGCGGCTCAAGCCATGAAACTTACCCGTCCTCCGCGCCATGGAGCATGGTTTGGCTACAGACTTGATCGAGTTATGTCTACGAATTGCGAATTGAGCCTTGAAGTATTTCGGACTTCGAGAAATCAATGAGTTATCGTCGATTCCAGAGCCCGATAAGGGTTTTCAGAGACTCCCGAGGAATAAATCAAACCTTCCCTAACGCCAATGGATGTGGAGAAATTCGAGTTCCCGATAGATTCCTGTGATGGGCGGATTCGGTTGTTCCTCCGTGAAATGAAAGGACACCGGGTGTCTGCTTACAGCGTATCCGACGGCACGCTCCGATTTTTGGCTCTGTTAGCGGTGATGTTTGAGCCAAGCCCGACGGGCCTCACTTGTCACGACCTCTTGTCGCATTTCGAACTCCGAACCGGAGAGAAAATCGACAATGGAATTCATTCCTCAAGGCTTTGGCTTTGCTTGAATTGATCGAGAAGAAAACCAAAAACGCATTTCAGATCATCACCACATCTCATTCACCGAAAATTTTGACCTTCGCCGACGAAACGGCGTCCAGGAATGCATCCGTGGTTTGCCGTCTGAAAGGCTCCCACGAAGAAATTATCCGTCTGATCTCCGACCTCCCTAACGCAGCAGAATTGAGGGAATTCCAAGGGTTGGGCCGGCTTCTCAGTTCGGGATGGATGGAGAATGCGTTAGCGTTTACCGAGGGTGACGATGAGGAGACGACAGGATGAAATTCTCGTTCCCGAAGACTTTCGAAAAGATCAGTACATATTGCGACCCTCGTTCAAAAGGTTCCTCGCTTCCAGGGGCACACCGTAGGCGCAAATTGAAATCTGCACCGGCGTTGTATTCCGCGGAGACCGCTTATGCACGTGGCTCCGGTGAAACGCACATGTAGCGTTTGGCGTGCTTGGCGTGCCGGGAATCAGCAATTCTCCTTATGGCGTTTTTCGTTGCATTGCGGCCTTTCGTGTTGGTTTTTTGGCGGTTTTGCGGTTGGAGGGATGGGTTTGGCGCGGGGGCCGGGGATCAGGCGTTTGCGGGAGGGGGGAGGCCCGTGATGACGGTTTTCATGAGGACTGCCCATGACGCGAAGACATGGTAGGCGGTGATCGTGCGGATGTGCTCGAACAGGCGCCTTCGGGCTCCGAGTGCGTGCCGCGCCCGCCGCCAGGATGCTTCGATCAGGTCGCAGGCCGTGTGCAGGGCGAAGGCCAGCAGATTGAGCACGACCAGGATGCTGGCCAGTGTCTGGCTGCCATGCCCGAAATTGTGTTCGAGGTTGTAGCCGTTGGTCTTCAGGACGTTGAAGGTCTCGTTCTCGATCTTCCAGCGGGCACGCCCGCAGGCGGCGATGGCGGCGGCGGTGTCTCGCGTGACGGCAAGGTCGGTGACGAAGCTGTTGCGGTAGGTCACCTTGCCGTCGGGCTTGGCGATCTCGACCTCCAGCCAGTTGACGGCGAGCGCGTCGGCGCCGTCGCGCAGCGGCACGCCATTCATCCAGCGATAGCGATGGCGGCGCCTGGCCGCGCCCCTGCCCACGGTCTGGCACACCTCGTCCAGCACGACGCCATGGGTGTATTCGCTCAACGTCTTGTGGCTGGACGGCTTGCACACGAAGATGAAGCTCCCGCCCGCGGCGCGCACCGCCTCGCAGATCGGCTGGCGGGAATAGAGATCGTCGCCCAGATAGACCGGTCTCAGCCCGGCCACACAAGGCCCCAGGCGGGCCAGCCAGCGCTGCGCTGCGCGGCTCTCGCAGTCCTGCTTCGCCGAGCCGTCTTGCGGGCGCACGAACTCCGGCGCCAGAGGCAAGGCGCGGCGCTGCCCCGGCGCCACCAGAGCGGCGCCGACAAAGCTGTGGAAATACTCCACCTCCTCGCCCCGCCGGCGCGTCGAGCAGTGCGCGCAGTGGATCGTGCCGGAACGGAAAGGCTCCGAGCCGTCCAGCGCGATCAACACCCGATCGTCCAGGCAGCGCAGACCCGACAAGGCGCCGGCGCCATCCAGGTCATCGACAAGCGCCGAAAACACCGCGTCGAAATGATCCGTCGGCGCCCCATCCAGCATCCGCCGGATATGGCTGTCGCACGGAACCCGCTCCATGCCGAACAGCGTCCCGGCGTTCGAAGCGCCGCGCTGCGCCGACAGCAGGCGCTGATGCGCCAGAAACGACGGGCTCTGCACGAAAAACACCGAAAACGCCGCAAGCCCGATGTCTCTCATGGTATAACGCGTGTTGCTTCCCGAGCGCTTGTCGGGCAACGCCGCGCACCGCTTCCCCACCACTTCTATATATCGTTCAAGACGCTTCATACAACAGCTTGAATCACATCTCCAAGCCTTTGAAAACCCCCGATAACTCCAAAAGGAGAATTGCTGGCCGGGAATAGTCGACATCGGGGGTAACATCGTGTGCCACCGGAGCCACGTGCATAAGCGGTCCGCGGAGTTCGCGAAGCATTGAAATCGGAGCGTTTGACAGAAATCCTTGAACTACACAAGGGCATGGTAGATCTGTTCATCTTGTGTGTTGACCGGGATGGAGATACCTGGCGCCGTCAGAGGTTGGACCAGATTGAATGCGAGTTTGCCAACGGTCGCACGTTATTGACCGAAAATGCCTAGGAAAAGCTTGAAACATAGGCCCTTGCCGGCCTGGAAATACCTGCTTCGTGGTGCTGATCCGAGGTTCGCGCAGAGATTCATGTCAAGGAGCGATATTTCGACACTCTTGTAAGGGAACGAGGGATTGCTGATAGCCTTGGCGGCGGCCGCGCGACGAATTTGGAAAGGAAGCCGCACGTGGGCTTCTCGCTATCCGCCGCAAATGCAAAGAGGACTTCGATGTCCTGGCACGGCGTATTGAGGAGCACTTGAACTAAGCAAAAATGGCTGACGCAGAAATCTTACCTTCAGAGCCTCGAAACCTCCCTTCGTGACCAGCTCCGCCATGTTCAAGGTCAATGTTGTCAGTGTCTCATCCTGTCCAACGGCGTGCCGAACGGCCGATGGATACACGGACAAACGCTATCGCAGACCGTCCCGGCCTTCGATTTCATGTGCCTGCAATCCGCCAATGCGCGGCAGCGGCCGGCCGGAGTCCGTGACGGCGACCGCCACCAGAATCTCGTCAGGCCCGGGCGCATCGCTGATCCAGACTTCCATGCCGTCGAAATGACTCCGGACATAGGCCGCATCCTTGTGGCCGAGCGGGATGTCGACGGTCTGCCCGGGGCCCCCACGTTTCTTTGACGACGGAACCAGAGCAGTGCCACTCTCGACCGCCTGACGCAACGGGGCACCGAGCTTCGGGTGCAGGATGGCAGCGGCATGTTCCAGCTCGCCGTTGGTCCCGACCAGTGCCGCCTTGCCGTAACTCTCGACCTCCGACGGTGCAATTCCGAGGGCCGCAACGGCCCGGCTGCCGAGCAGGCCTCCGAGTTCCGCGCCGATGTCCATCAACTCCGACAGATCCTCGACATACTGTCCGGCACAGGGGTTGGCGATCACGGCGGCGGCCGCGGCCCGTCGGGTCGGAGGATCGATCACCTGTCCCATTTCCCGATGGATCTCGTCGGTTACCGTCATCAACTTCCGTATCCTGACTCCAGCCATCCTTCTTCTCCAATCTGCCGTGTCGCCATATCGTCATACCGGCCCTTCGTGACACCGCCGCGTCCGACCAGCGTCAGGAATGCGGCCTTGATCACGCCGTTCCGCACCAGAGCGTCAGCATGATCGAGCCCGCCTGCAAGCGCTTCGTCAATCTCGGTGTCGGTCAAGGCTGCAACATCTGTTGTGACCGGCCGATCGGCCAAGTCGCTGTCCGGATCGAGTTGATTGGCCGGAACCCGGGTAATCTTGGCCGAATGCGGCAAATCGACCGCGTTCGCAATCATCGTGGCGGCCGCATCTGCGGCCGCGGCGCAGTCGGCCAGAACCGTCACCGAATCGGCGATGCCGAAACTGTGACTGCGGCCGTGACGGCCGCTGGTCGCAATGCCGCGAATACCGTCGCCGGCCCTGATCGTCGTCCGACCGGCCGATATTCCGGCAATCGGATCCGTGACGATCGCCGCATCGAAACGCGCGCCCTCAGCGAGATACAACGCAATGTCTCCGCCATTGTTGACAAAGGCACGGCGCAGCACCCGGCAGCGCAACAGATTATCGAGGACATCGTCGGCGACGGCACCGGCAACCGCCGCCATCGGCGTGATAAAGCCCGCGGAATGCGGCAACACCGCCATCTGCATGCGCTGTGCCACAGTGCCGCAGAAGATTCGGCCGGCATCTGCCGGGCGTCGCAGCATTACGAGCTCCGCCACGAGTTCATCGAGGATCGTGCTGAACCGTTCCACGACTTGACGATAGGCGGCACGCACATCCTCGGGCCCGCCATAGGCCCGGACGATCAGGTCGATCGGGCCATGTTGAAGGTGAAGACGCCGGCCGTCCGGCATCATTCTTGCTGTCAGGCCGCACGTTCCGCTGGCAGTCATTCCGGATCGCTCTTGCCGTCCCAACGGTAGTGATGGCGATGGGTGGGCCAGGGATTGTCAGAAATCGCCGCGACCGGGCGCCGCCCCTTGACGACGTGATCGTTCCGATCGTCGCACTTGCCGCTTACGACATCTTCTATGGGAAGTACATGGTCCATATGACCGCCGAGCGCCTGGAAATCCTGCCGCCGCATGGTGAACTCGATCGGTGCGACCAGGGCCGGGGTCGGCACATAGCCAAAGGCGTTTTCCGGCGTCCTGATCACGTCAGCCATGATCGTGATGCCGCCTCCAGGCCAGACAAAAGCAGGCGCGCCGCCAACGGTGATGAATGTTAGCATGGATTTGACGGACCGGGTGAGGTCGACCGGGTTTTCGGTCACGCCCGAGCGCAAGGATCCGCCGGCGCCGCCAATGAACAGGACGGAGCATATCGCCGGTTCACAGTTTTCGGTAATGCGCTGGACCGAAGGCAGCAAGGTTGCCGGAAGATCGCATTCGACCGGAATCAGGTTGTCGTCGAGGATATAGAAGGCATGGTGTTCCCCGGTCGTCGATAGCATCAGCATGGTCTGCCCCGGCCGGGCGTGTTTCGGATTGAAGGACTCCAGTATATCGAGCGGGTTCTGAAGATTGGTTCCGCCCCAGCCGGTGCCGGGCTCGGCGACCTGGAAATACCGGCCAGGCGTGGACTTTCGTCCGGCAACCCGGATTCCGGTGTTTTCCCAGCCAAGAACCTTGCCGGCCTGGTGTTCCGAGACCACGCCGGTGATGTGATCGTCGACGACCACGACTTCGTCGACGAGGCCGCGCCATTGCGACGCGAACATGCCGATGGCGGCCGAACCACAACCGACTCGCATGCGGTTTTCCCGAGCACCGTTGACGATCGGGGGATGTCCCGCCTGAACCACGACGGTGCAGCCGTCGTCGATGACAAGTTCGGCCGACTTGCGATTGCAGAGATCGAGCAGGGTATTACAGGTCGCCCGGCCTTCCTTCTTGCTGCCGCCGGTGAGATGATTGACACCGCCGAGCGAGAGCATCTGCGATCCGTATTCGCCGGTCGTGACATGCCCGACGGGCTCGCCGTCAACCCGAACGAGATTGCGTTCCGGACCCAGATGCCGGTCCGTGTCAATCTTCACCTTGACGCCGCAATAGCTGAAAATTCCCTCGGTGACGACGGTGATCATGTCGACACCCTCGACCTCGCTGGAGACGATGAACGGAGCAGGCTTGTAGTCTGGATAGGTGGTGCCAGCGCCAACGGCAGTAACGAAGGCATCGCTGTCGGCGAGGAGGTCGCCTTCCCAGTCCGCGGAGGTGTCAAGGAACGGGACGACCGATCCGCCATCGTCTATTCGTTGCTCGATGATCGTGAGCGGGTCGAGCCTGATCAGTTGACCGGCTTCATTGGCGTAACGATCGCATGCGCCGGATCGACCTTCGGCGATATAGCACATGACCGGGCAGGCGTCGCAGCGGATTGTCGCGGACCGAGCTGTTCTTTCAACCATGAATACCAGACCTTTCTTTAATAGCGGCGCGAACCCGGTCCGGGGTAGCCGGAAGACGATTGATCCGCACTCCGGCGGCATCGCGGATGGCGTTCAGGATCGCGGGTGCCGTCGGGATCAGGGCATGTTCACCGAGACCCTTGGCGCCAAGCGGTCCAGCCGGATCCGGCACCTCGACGATAACGGTCTCGATTTCCGGTACATCGCCAGCCGTCGGTATCAGGTAATCGTGCAAGTTCCCGGTTTTGCCGTCGACATATTCCTCCATGAGAGCCAGGCCGATACCCTGCGCAATTCCACCGTGCAACTGGCCGATGACCAGAACCGGATTGATTGCGTGACCGACATCATGAGCGGCGATGATCCGATCGAGTTTGACGGTTCCAAGCTCCATATCGACCGTGAGCGCGGCAATCTGCGCCCCATAGCCATAAACCGAGTAGGGTATGCCCTGACCATTGGTGTCGAGTGGCACGGTTGGCGGATCATATGTGTCTTCGGCCTCTAGAACATAGCCTCTCTCGTTTTCCTCAAGGCCGCCAAGATCGACAGTACGCATTCTGCCGTCCTCGTGGATAACCAGGGTGCCAGGCGTGAACGAGATCGTCGCCTGTTCTCCGGCGTTCGCCTGGCGGAGAATCCGGGTCCGTAACAGCCTGGCGGCGCGCAGGGCGGCGGTCCCCGAGATGACCGTCTGGCGCGATGCGGAGGTCTTGCCGGCATCGGGCGTCACGTCAGTGTCGTTGCCGACCATTGTCAGATCTCCAAGCTTGATCCCCAGTCCGTCGGCAGCGATCTGGCCGATCACTGTATTCGAGCCTTGACCGATATCGGTCGCGCCCTGGTGCAAGACGACGCGGGCCGTCGCGGTCAATCCAATTCTGATTGTCGAAGGGTTGGCCAGTGCCGTGTTGCCGCATCCATACCAGCAGGATCCGATGCCGACCCCACGGCGAACAGTCGACATTGGCGTCCGGGCATTGAATTCGCGCGCCGCGGCCGTTTCGCGGTCCCAGGCCGGTTGAAGCGCTTTAAAGCAGGCCCTGATGCCAACACCTTGTTCAAGAACCTGACCGGTCGGTGTCGCCATGCCATCTGTGAGGGCATTGGCGATCCGGAATGCCAACTGGTCGATCTCGAGCGCCAACGCGAGTTCGTGAAACAGACTTTCCTGAGCAATAGCCGATTGCGGAACCCCGAAACCGCGAAACGCGCCGGCAATCGGGCCATTGGTATGGACGGCCCGGCTGTGAGCACGATAGTTGGGAATGCAATAGGGGCCGGATGCATGGATCGGTACCCGGTTGGCCACGGTCGGCCCCCAACTGGCATAGGCGCCGGTATTGAAGATGCTGTCAAACGTCATGGCGGTGAGGCGGCCCTCAGCATCGGCGCCAATACGCGCCCTGATCTTCGCGGGATGACGTTTGGTCGTGCTCCGCATCGACTCGTTACGGGTGTAGCGGATGTAGGCCGGCCGGCCGAGATGCCATGCTGCCAGAGCGATGAAAGGTTCGAGGGAAAGATCGATCTTCGAACCGAAGCCGCCGCCGCACGCGCTTGGCACGATGCGAACCGCCTCGGCATCGAGTCCGAGGATCTGCGCGGTCGCGACACGATCCATATGCGGTGCCTGTGTGCAGGCATGGATCTCGATACGGTCGCCGCGACGCAGGGCGTAGCCAGCTTCGGGTTCAATGCTGGCATGTTCGACAAACGGCGTCAGGAAGGTGCCCTCGACAACATGCGCGGCGTTGGCGAAGCCGAGCTCGATATCGCCGGTTTGAACGTATCCCTCGACCAGAACATTGCCTGCCCGGCCTGCGTGAATCCGCGGTGCGTCCTGCGCAGCTGCCGCTTCCGGTGTTTGCAGAGGTGTGACCGGGTGCCAGGTTACCGGAAACTCGTCAGTGTCCAGGGCTGCCATTGCGTCCTGGTCGCCAGCGACAATGGCAATCGCTTCACCGGAAAACCGGGTGAAACCTGACGCAAGAACGGGCTGATCCTCGAAATCGGGAATGGCGCCAAACAGATTGCGCCCCGGTATGTCAGCAGCTGTCAAAACAACGTCGATACCGGGTCGTTCCCGGCGAAAGGTGTCGATGTCGCCGATTGTGAACCGGGCAGCCTGGTGCGGGCTTCGGATCACACGCACGAGCGCGGCGTCAGCCGGG
The DNA here is from genome assembly GCA_963422445.2 of Thalassobaculaceae bacterium. GTDB lineage: Bacteria > Pseudomonadota > Alphaproteobacteria > Thalassobaculales > Thalassobaculaceae. Next base: position 2,402,775 of record OY729512.2, on the reverse strand, counting down.
ACTGTATCGGCCGCGAATTTTTCCTCGCCGGTTACCTTTGCAGGCCCGTCGAGGCGCGGAATCGCGCTGCCGACAGCATTACCGGCGCCAGGGGTTTCAATCGTGGCTGGATGCCCGGCATCGTCCAAGCCGGCCTCAATCGTTGCGTCCACGATCGCACGGTAGCCGGTACAACGGCACAATACGCCGCCGAGAGCGTCCTCGACCGTTGACCGGTCGGGCCTTGATATCTTCTGCAACAGCGCGGCCGCACTCACCAGCATACCGGGTGTGCAGATCCCGCATTGAGCAGCGCCGTGGCGAAGAAATCCGTCACGGAGACGCTGCCAACGGGAATCGGCTGCAATGCCTTCGACCGTCGTTATCCTTGCGCCTGCGACCTGGCCCGCGGCGACGAGGCAGGCGCAACAGAGGTCATCATTGATGATGACTGAACAGGCTCCGCAATCGCCTGCGTCACATCCGCTCTTGGTTCCAGTCAGCGACAACCGGTCGCGCAGCAGGTCCGTGAGACGTTCTCCCGGCCGCGCCTGGACATTGACTGTCCGGCCATTGACCTCAAGATCGATTTTCATGGCCGTGTTTCCGCATCAAGGCAAGCGCGCACCGCACGATCAATAAGGATGACCGCGGCATCGCGCCGGTATTCGGCAGAGGCGCGTACGTCGTCAATCGGTTGAAGCTCATCCAGTCTTGTCGCGGTGATCGGTGGGAGGGCGTGCACATCGCATCCGGTGATCCGATGTTCCACCGCGGAGAGACGAATCGCCACTTCCGAGCAGGCGCCGACCGCAATCGCGGCTTCGGCAATCCGACCTTCGGGACATATGACGAGCCGAGCCGCAACCATCGCAATCGAAATCACAAGATAACGCCTGCTGCCAAGTTTCAAGAAACAGGATCGGCCTGAGGTTGCATCGGCAGGAATTCGGATTTCGGACACGATCTCGCCGTCGGCGAGCGCCGTTCTGCGATTACCGAGAATGAAGGCATGGAGCGGGACTTGCCGAACCGCGTTTCTCGATACGATGACCACCTGCGCGTTCAGCGTCAGCAAGGGCGGCACGCCGTCAGCGGCGGGCGAGGCGTTGCATAGATTGCCGGCCACTGTTGCGCGATTCTGGATCTGGATTGAACCAACTTCGCGCGCCGCCTGTTTCAAGGCATCGAAGGCGGGCGGCAGGTCAGCTGCGACGATATCGCTCCAGGTCGTGAGCGCGCCGATCCGCCACGTATCGGCGTTCCGGGTTATCCCGCGCAGTTCGGTTATCGCCGTGAGATCCATCAGTCGGCCGGACGCGCGCCGGTCGCGGAGACCTGGAAAGAAATCTGTGCCGCCGGCAAGCAGAACGGACGGATTCGAGGCCATCAAATCCAATGCTTCAGACAGCGATGACGGCCTCGAAAATGTCGCGCTGTTTGCGGCGGAGACGGTCGCATTCATCGCGTCTATCACGCCTCCCCCGGGTGGTCGCCTTAGGTATTGTTTATCGTACCCGATTATTGCTGAAACAAGGTCTGGAACATCACGATCCAGCGTCTGGTATCTATGCAGTGAGGTTCTGAATGTCAATTCGTTGAAGACCAGCTTCAAGACCGTAACAGACAGGAAAAATGCTTGGATCGACACAGGACATTTCCAAAAGACCGCTTATGCACATGGTTCCGGTTCGATCAACATGCTGTAGGTAAGGGGTTGTGCATTGGTGGCGAGGCGGAAGAGCGAGTGGAAAGCATCGTGGCGGGTATTGCGGCGGTTGAAGCGAAAGACGACCTCATCGAGATCGGCCTGCAGATGCTTGCGGCGCAGCCCGTGGTAGACGCCTCGTGCCCATCCTTTGAGGTTGGAGAAGACTTGGTGGATCCACGGCAGGACGAGGTGAGCGGCGGTCTTCCCGACGACATGGACATTGTGGCGATCGGCGGGGACCGCAGCGTCGCCGGACCAGCCGTCGGTTTTCGCGATGGCGTCGGGATCGGTGGCGGTTTCGACGAAGTGTCCGAGGTCGGCGGCGCCGTAGGAGGAGATTTCAGCCAGCCGCAGGCGGCCTGGGATGTTTCCGTCCCCGAGTTCGATGGCGCCGACGATGAGCATCTTGCCGTCGTGGCTGCGTCCTTGCCCTCCGGTGGGAGGATCGTCTTTGGTCCGGAATGGACGGCTGGCCTCGTCGATGTCCACCAGGCCCGACAATGGGTTGTGCTCGGGCTCGACCATGCTGGCGCGCAGCTTGTGGGCGAGCAGCCAGGCGCTGCGGTAAGAGCCGATAGCGAGCTGTTTCCGGAGCTGCAGAGCAGAGATGCCGTTGGAGTGGGTCGCCATCAGGTCGGCGGCCCAGAACCAGACGGTGAGCGGCAGCTTGCTGGCGTGCAGGATCGTCCCGGCCGTCACCGAGGTCTGCCGGCGGCAGCCGGTGCACGCAAAGGTGTGTGCTTTTCTGCGCAGCGCCCATCCCTTTTCATGGCTGCACGTGGGACAGACGAAGCCGTCCGGCCAGCGCATTTCGATCAGCCAGGCGGCGCAGGCGTCATCGTCCGGAAACATGTGCTGGAAAGCGAGGAGGCTGTCGGGAACCTGTTTCATGTGGTGGCTCCGTCGGCAGGAACGTATCGGGGCATTCTACCCGCTCCTCCGCCCTAGCCTCAACCTCAACATCTGGTGGCAAACTCTCGCGACCGGAACCATGTGCATAAGCGGTTCCAAAAGTTGCGTGGGGGTTGCCTGCCAGCGCCTAAAGAGCCGGTTTTGTCCCGGAGGATTTCGTTTTGTTTGATGCCTGGGAGTCTGGAAGTATGCGGGCGGGCCAGTCTTGCCCTATCGGGACAATGCTATGGTAATAGTCTGCCAGCGGGTACTTCAGGACGGACAGGAGCGTTCGAACATGATAGAATGTAACCTGTTCCTTCGAAACATCAGATGGAGGCCCGAATGACCTTCGTCCGCAACAGTTGGTATGTCGCTGGCTGGAGTCGGGAGATTCCCCGAGAACTGACCCCGCTGCGTATCATGGACGAGGATATCGTTTTCTACCGGACAACCGATGGTACGCCGGTTGCGTTCGAGGACCAATGTCCACACAAGCGGTTGCCGTTGTCACTCGGGCGTCTCAAGGGCGATGCCGTGGAATGCGGCTATCATGGCATGACATTCGGTCCCGACGGCCGATGCGTCCGGATTCCAGGCCAGTCGAATTTTCCGGAGTCCGCTTTCGTGAGGCGTTATCCGGTGCATGAATCGCTGGGGATCGTCTGGGTCTGGATGGGGGATCCTGACCTTGCGGATATCGGGTTGATATTCGATCTGCCGGAATTGCATTCGTCCGGCTGGGCGACGCATTACGGGGACGGTCTTTATGTCGGCGCCAATTATGTTCATCTGGCCGACAATCTTTGCGATCCGGCGCATGTTGCATTCGTCCATCCGACCACGCTCGGCAGCCCGGAGAGCGTGGGCGTTCCGGTGGATGTTGCGCGCGACGGACAAACCGTGATCACGTCGCGCTGGATCCGGAATGCGCCGCCGATCGGATTTTTCAAGGCTTTCGGCAATTTCGCCGGCAATGTCGACCGTTGGCACTATTACTATTTCCATGCTCCGGCGACGGCCGTAATTGATTTTGGCAGTATCGAGTCAGTGGCCGAGGCCGGGGAGGACGATCGGCAGGATGGCGTCCGCCTGTTTGCCATTCATTTCCTGACGCCGGTCAGCGAGACCGATACGATTGACCACTGGATGCATGTTCGCAACATCGGCGTTGACGATCCGACCATGGGTGATCGCATGAACGAGCAGTTCAGGGTTGCCTTTGACGAGGACAAGGCCATTCTCGAAGCGATCCAGGAGCGGGAGGTAAAACCGAGAGGCCGCCGGCCGGTGCGGCTGGCGATAGACAAGGGGCCAAATTTCCTGCAACGGATCATCACCGAACTGGCGGCAAAAGAGACCGGCGACAAGATTGCAGCGTCCTGATGGATCTTGCGGGAGCTGGTAAGACACATGTGCCGTCTATCATTTGGTCGAACAAGGTCGGACTGGTTGCCGGAAGACCGGTGCGTCGGGCAGACGGGCCTGAACGATTATCCGATGTTCGGCCGTGACCATTGCTGGTGATGACATTCACAGCAATTTCGTTCTGATTTTGGCCTGCGGCTTGCGCCACTCAGTTTGGGGCCGTAGCCTTTGTTGGCATTCTTGCAGCGGCTGTGCGCCGGATTCAGCCGGCATCGTGCCGCCCCGGAGGGCCCTCTTGGACGCAAGTGCCGAGCACGGCATTCAGCCGGGCATAAGGGCTCGCCCCGGCGTGCCGGGGGTTGGCGATGGACGAGGCTCGCAGGGGGCGGTCAGCCGGGTGCTGGCCGCGGGGGAACGTTGTCGGTCATTTTCAGGAAGTCGGGAACCCGCCCCGGTTTCCTGGCCAGATTGCGCATGGTCTCGGCGACGGCGAGCCGGCGTCCCTTGAAGAGGCCGATGGCGGCGCGCCGCGGCAGGGTCATGTTCTCCGAACCGTGGCCTGACCGGATGCGGCTTCGGTCCTCCTCGAAGCTCCAGTCGAGGATGTGATGCGTCGCCTCGATGGTCCAGTGCCCGCGATTGAGGGTGAGCCGGCGTTCCGGCGATGCGGCCGGCGCACTCAGCCTGGTGACGCCGCAAGCCGTCTCGCAGCGCTGCTTGCCGGACTTGACCTCGCCGGTTTCACGGCGCACGGCGAAGATCTGTCCGACGCCGGGGAAGTTGAGGTCGTCGTTGAGCTCGCCGGAGACCCGGATGGAGCGCCGCTCGCGGCGGTCGTGCTCGGGCTTCGGGTTCTCGTCCGTGAAGTCCGGCGCGCGCCCGGCGATGACCTCGTTGAGAGTGAGCCGGATGTCGTCGAGCCGGGCCGGCGGGTTTCCCGTGACGGTGAAACAGGTGGTGCGCGCCGCGGTAGAGCCGACAGGAGGCCAGCGCGCGCGGCAAGCAGGGCATCGGCGGTGACGGTGCGGCCCGCGATGTCGGGCACCGTCTCGAGCCGGGGGATGACGGTGCCGATCTCGTTGGTGCGCTTCTCGCCATCGTCGGCGTCGGGCCTCATGGCGACTGGTTTTGACCCCGGGCTACCCTGATGTCGTGGCCTATGATGCCGGGCACATGAGTCTGTTTGCCATCGTCATCGATGGCGCCGCGGATGGTCTTGCCGTCGATGGCCAGCGCGCTGTCGCCCGAGCCATGGGCCTCGTGCCAGGTCCCGAGCGCGGCGTCGCGCCGGGCCGGATCGACCCGGATCAGCAGGCTGCGTATTGCCGACAGGCCGGGCGGACGGTCCCGGCCGTCGCGGCGGCGCACGCGGAAGCGTTGCAGTCCTCTGGGGCTGAGTCGTCGAGCCAGTCGCCGATCGCCTTGTAGCCGCGCATGCCGCACAGCGTCGCGGCGGCGGCGAGCGCGAGGACCGTAGGCCGGGCGTGGCCGCCGGCCCTGGCGGCGGGGATCGTCGATGCCCAGAAAAACCGCGGGGAGGGATCGCATCTGTGCGGTGCTCAGCGTCATCTTCGGCACTCCATGTCGCAGGCGGAGGTCGAGATCGACGGCCCCAAGCCGGGCCCGCGCGCCTCGGCACAGGGGATGAAGGAACACGAGCCCGGGCCTCGCGTGCGCGCTATCGCCGGCCCCCACCGCAGGCGAAGCTGCGGGTGCGCCCGACCTCGATCCAGTTGGCGGCGCGGTAGACGGTGACCCGGAAGAGCTCGGGGTCGACGGAGGGCTCCGCCAGGAGCACGTCGTGACCGAAGCAAGCAAGCCAGTCGCTGACCAGACGGCGCATGCACAGCCGAGAGCACGCGCGAGCCGAGGTTACGCTCACCGCCGGGGAGGATCAGAAAGAGCGCGTTGGTGGTGACCCGGTCAAGACGGCCGAACGGACCGCCGCGGTCCCAGCCGGTCCACCGATCCCGTGCCCCGCACTTCAGCGCCGGCGCCGAGAACACCAAGAGCGCCAGCCAGCGCCCTCGATGGTGCGCGACATAACGCACGGTCTCGCCCATCCCCGGCACCGCACCAAGGTAGGGGTGTGTCTCATCAAGTCGCGGAAACGGCCCTCGTCCGCCGCCGCCACGCTATCGATGGCCACCTCCGATAAAACCGACACGGCTTCCCCGTCCCCACAGCTGCCGCGCGGCAGGCATATCAAGACACGGGAAGGACGTCCACTATTTCACGCAACGCGCTGGCAGGGCCGGTGAACGATCGAAATACAAATCCGACCTGTGGTGACATTCGGCTCCCGTATTCTCAATTTCTGTGCTATGCTGTTTTTGTTGAGGTGGGTAAAACGCGACTCGACTAGTTGCCGTACCCGGAAAGACTGCTTGGACAGAGAAATGTTTCTGCGGAAACTTGCGTCCCTAAGTGTCTGACTCATAATGATATCAATTAGTGACAGTGACCTGCATGCGTCCGAGGCGGCGCATGAGAACACGGCTCAGAGCCAGAAGGAGCCAGGCGAGGGCGCTGGCGATGGATCGCTCGAAGTCTCTGGAGAGGCGCCGGCAGCGGCGCAGCCATCCGAAGGTGTGTTCGACCACCCAGCGCCGGGACATGACGACGACCCCCCTTGGCGTCCCTGGGTTTTCCGATGACCTCCACAGTGATCGGGCAATTCGCTTTCTTGAGCGCGCTTGCCAGCTTGTCGCCACCGAAGGCGCCGGCGGCAAACACGATCTGCACCGTGTTCTGACCAGCCTGCAACGCCAGCAACAAGAGACGCGCGCATCCCGGTCCTGGATATGCTCCGGATGGACCTGGGCCGCAAGCGTCACCTTGATCGTCTTGCCGGCATCGTCGCCGCATCCCTCGCTGCCGGCTTCGACCGTCGGCCCGCTCCGACTGTCGATGATGGCCGCGCTCGGGTCCGCACTACGCCCCGACCGGAGCCGCTCGAGCGTCGTAAAACAGGCGCAAACCTGCTCCAGGACCCCCGACCGGGACCACGCGTGGAAATAGCTCTGAACTGTCGTAAACGCCGGACAATCCGTCGGTCATGCCCGCCAACGGCACCCTGTCCAGAGCATGTAGGCGATCGCGTTCACCACGTCGCGCAGATCCACCTGACGGGAACGACCAAGCCGGCAAGACGGTGGAAGAAGCGGGTCCGGCAAGGTCCACCCGGCATCGGTCAGAACGCTTTCGTAACGCTCCGTCTTGCGGCTATACTGCTTCCGGGTGATCTCGTTCCAAGGCATGATGGCCCCCATAGTGTAAGCGTTCACCCACAGAAGATATGCCATGCAAGACTACCCAACCAGTTTTAGGTCAGGCTCTAAGACTCGACGAGGTAGCTTACATGAATCTAGTTCCTTACCGAACACAAGACGACAAGATACCGCCGGTGGCTGTGCGTAGGGCGGCCCTGATGCATATCATCAAGCCAGCCGTTGACATCCCCGCGCCAAAAGCGATTGTCGCTTTGGGGAAGAAAGCCGCAACAATTCAGGATATCTGACGTCCTGGCGTTCTTCTATACTGTGTAACACGAACAAATAATGACACGTACGTCCACCCCGATGCGATAGAGATGTTTGCTGCCATACAGCGAGATCTAACTTGATAATAAAGACAGAAAGTCCCGGTACGCCATAACTACGGAAGGGTCCTGAGAAGCGTATATGTAACTCGTAACCCTTCAAAATCCGATCTGATTACTCTCGAATCTAAGCAGTATTTAATATCGAATTCTGCCATGTAATTTGATAATAGAGAGCTTCTTGCAAAATTGCCGGCCCGACCGGTTTTTTGCCTTGTCGAGGCTGATTTTGTTGTCGAGGGCCTGGGTCCCGGGGCATCCCATGGTATGTTGTGTTTCCACAATAACAAGATACCGAGGAGGTGACCCCGATGACCCTTGGCTCGACCCTATCCGATCTCTGGCACCGATTTCAAGGGGACCTTTTCCCTGCGTTGGCCGAGGCGGTCGGTCCTCTCCTCGAGACGCACAAGCGCTTCGTGACAGCTCTCGATCTCGTCAAGGTGGAGGGCTTCGTCGATGAGGTGTGGACCGGTCCGGGTCGGCCCCGGGAGGATCGCCAGGCGCTGGCCCGTGGCGTCATCGCCAAGGCGGTATGGGATCTGCCGACGACCCGCCACCTGATCGACAGGCTCAAGGTGGACCCGACGTTGTGCCGACTGTGCGGCTGGTCGCGTGTCGCGGAGATCCCGCGTGAAGCGACGTTTTCGCGGGCGTTTGCCGAATGGTCGCAGTCCCGTCTTCCGGAGAGGATGCACGCGGCTCTGGTTGCAGAGACACTGGGCGACGCGCTCATCGGCCACGTGTCGAGGGACCCGACGGCCATCGAGGCCCGGGAGACGCCGGCCCCGAAGCCGAAGGCCAGGACGCCGAACCGCAAGCGCGGCCGGCCCCGCAAGGGCGAGGAGAGGACGAAGGAGCCTGGGCGTCTCGAACAGCAAGCGAACGGGATGGATCTCGATGAGAGGCTCGACGCGCTGCCGAAGGTCTGCGATCACGGGGCAAAGAAGACTGCCAAGGGGGTCCTGGAGGCCTGGCGCGGTGACAAGCTGCCTATCGACACAGCAGACTGCGGGGTGCCGCTGAGGACCGTCCTCACCGCGGCATCCGTCCATGACAGCCAGGTCGCGATCCCGCTGGCGATGATGACCGCCGGGCGTGTGACCAATCTCTACGATCTCATGGACGCGGCCTATGATGCCAGGGAGATCTACCAGATGAGCGAACGGCTTGGCCATGTGCCGATCATCGATGTCAATCCGCGCCGGGACAAGGACCTCAAGGAGGCGCGAGACCGGGAGGCCCGGGCCCGGCGTGCAATAGGCCATGTCGATCCCGAGACCGTGCGGGTCCGGATCCGGTCCGGTGTCGAGAGGACCAACGCCCGCCTCAAGGATGAGTTTGGCGGGCGCCATGTCCGCGTCCGCGGACATTCCAAGGTCGCCTGCCATCTCATGGTCGGCATCCTGGCCCTGGCGGCTGACCCGTTGATACGTCTCGCCGTCCCATAGCGCGGCTCCGACAACGCATGCCGACCCTTCGCGGCCCTCTCGAAGAGAGTGGCCCGGAGAGGCGTGTCCCGATGTCCACAAAGGTCCCTATTTGTTCTCATCATCTCTGATGAGACACCGCGAATCCATGGATTCCGACCTCCAGGTGCAGAGGTGACCGGGATCAACCGACCGATCCGGGCTCACCGGACCCTGGGGACAGGAATTTTGCAAGAGGTTCGCCATGTCATTTGATGATAGAAAGCGGACATTCACATGGCGCGCAACCCAGTGTAGTTCCAGAAAGAAATCAGCCTCAACGTGTTCCTCTCCCTCTACGGCAGCGAAAATCAGTGTTTCGATGCCCTCTTTACAATGGCGATGGCCGAACGGCTTTCTGTGCCCACACTGCGCCCATGATCGGTGCTGTCAGTTGAACACCCGAAAGCTCCAGCAGTGCAACCGCTGCCATCGCCAGACCTCAATGACCGCGGGCACCATCTTCGACTCCACCAAGCGCCCGCTCACGGTGTGGTTCCAGGGCCTCTACTTCATGACCCAGGGCAAGAAGGGGGCTCTGCGACGCTGCACCGCCAACCTGGCAGCTCCGACAACGCCGCCTAGCGCATGCACCACAAGCTGATGCAGGTGATGATGGAGCGAGGCCGGGAGCACCCGCTCGGCGGGTCGGTCCAACGCGACGATGCCTGTCTCGGGGGCAAGCGCGGGCCGGGCGCGCCCGGCAAGACCCCGTTCGTCGCCGCGGTCGAGACCAATGAGCAGGGACATCCGTGCGCGTGACGCTCACCGTGGTCGAGAGTCGAGGGCTTCCGTCTCACTGAAGTCGCCGCCTGGGCGCAGCAGCACCTGGGTCCGGGCACGCAGGTGCTCTGCGATGGGCTGGCCTGCTTCAATGGCGTGACCGCGGCAGGCTGCGTGCATGAGCCGATGGTGACCGGCGACGGGAAAGCCGCGGTCGAGCGTCCCGAGTTTCGTTGAGTGAACACGATTCTCAGCAACATCAAGACGGCGTTGCGCGGCACCTGTGATGCGGTTCGCCCCAAGTACGCCCAGCGCTATCTCGCGGAGGTCGTGGACCGGGTCAATCGCCGCTTCGACCTGCCCGAGATCATCCCCGGACTGGTCTACGTGGCGCTGCGACACCGCCGATGCCGGAGAGGCTACTCAAATTGAGCTTAGCTTGAGTGAGAATCAGGAAATCCGATGGAGCCTTCCCGACGCTAACCGCATTTCGAATAGCCGCAAGCCGTGCACAGGTCGCAGCCTTCCTGCTGCAACACACCGGCCGAACCGCATTGCGGGCACTGGCCAGGTCCAGCGGCCGCAGCGGCTTTCGGGAAACCAGCCTCGAAGGTCATCTCAAGAGTGTTCGGATCCTTCAGAAACCCGATTGCAACCATGTGCCGTTCGATCACTTCGCCGATGGCGGCCAACAATGACGGAACATAACGCTGGTTCATCCAGGCACCGCCGCGCGGATCGAAAACGGCCTTCAGTTCCTCGACCACGAAGGACACATCGCCGCCACGCCGGAACACGGCGCTGATCATCCGGGTCAGCGCGACCGTCCAGGCATAATGCTCCATGTTCTTCGAATTGATGAAGATCTCGAAGGGGCGGCAGCGGCCATCCTGCACGATATCATTCAGCGTGATATAGATCGCGTGATCGCTCTCCGGCCATTTGGTCTTGTAGGTATGCCCGGACAAACTCCCGGGGCGATCCAGGGGCTCCGCCATCTGTACGACATTGCCATCGCCACGCCTCGGCGTCGCCGCTCGATCCGAGGACTCCGGTTTGACTGTCAGAATAGCCCCGGTGACCGGATTCGGCCGATAGGTTGTACACCCCTTGCAACCGGCCTCGTAGGCCGCGCGGTAAACGTCCTTGAATGCCGTGAACTCTATGCCTTCCGGGCAATTGATGGTCTTCGAGATTGCGCTGTCGACGTATTTCTGAACCGCCGCCTGCATGACCACATGATCCTCCGGCCGCAAGGTCTGGGCATCGACGAAAGCGTCGGACAACGGCGCCGCCTCGCCATACGTCCGGCGGAACAACCGGTAAGCGTAATCGCTCACCGGTTCGCGGTGTCTGGTGCCGTCCGACGCGAGCACGGTACGGTCGTAATTGAAAGCGAATACCGGCTCCAGGCCCGAGGACACATTATCGGCAAGCAAGGAAATCGTTCCGGTGGGCGCAATTGACGTCAGCAGGGCATTTCGGATGCCATCGCTCTGGATACCGGCCCGGATGTCCTCCGGCAATTCGGCAACCACCTCGCCGGCAAGATAACGGTCGGGGTCGAACAGCGGGAAGGCCCCCTTTTCGCGCGCAAGGTCAACCGACGCCCGATAAGCGGTATCGCGCAGCTGTCGCATCCAGGCCTCGACCAGTCGCACGGCTTCCGCCGACCCGTAGCGGACCCCGCACATGATCAGCGCGTCGGCCAGCCCGGTGACCCCGAGGCCGATGCGCCGCTTTGTCAACGCCTCGTTGTGCTGTTCCGGCAGCGGGAACTGCGAAATATCGATAACATTGTCCAGCATCCTGACCGCCACCGGCACAAGCGCCTGCAAGACGTCAAGATCAAGGGCGGCTTCGGCCTCGAACGGGTGCGTGACCAGCCGGGCGAGATTGATCGAACCAAGCAGGCAGGCGCCATAGGGCGGCAACGGCTGTTCGCCGCAGGGATTTGTGGCGGCGATCGTCTCGCAATACGCAAGGTTGTTGCGCTGGTTGATCCGGTCGATGAAAATCACGCCGGGTTCTGCCGTATCGTAAGTCGCCTGCATGATTTGGTCCCACAGATCGAGGGCCTGCACAGTGCGGTAGACAGTGCCGTCGAAAACCAGATCCCAGGGCTCGTCGGCATCGACCGCTCGCATGAAGGAGTCGGTGACCAGAACTGAAAGGTTGAACATGCGCAGCCGGGCCGCGTCCTTCTTCGCCGCGATGAACGCCGCGATATCGGGATGATCGCATCGCAAGGTCGCCATCATTGCGCCCCGGCGCGACCCGGCGCTCATGATGGTCCGGCACATCGAGTCCCAGACATCCATGAATGACAAGGGGCCGGATGCATCGGCGGCAACACCGTGGACCAGCGCTCCGTTCGGACGCAGCGTCGAAAAATCGTAACCGATTCCGCCGCCCTGCTGCATCGTCACCGCGGCCTCGCGCAAGGCATCGAATATACCCGACAGATCGTCGGGTATGGTCCCCATGACAAAACAGTTGAATAGGGTCACGTTCCGGTCGGTTCCGGCACCGGCAACGATACGTCCGGCCGGCAGGAACCGGAAATCTTCCATCACCCCATAAAACCGCTCCCGCCAAAACGCAGCCTCCGGTTCGGCCTCGGAAAGCGCGGCCGCAACCCGGCGCCAAGTGTCCGACACCGTGCGGTCCGATGGCGTCCCGTCGGAATCCTTGAGACGGTATTTCAGATCCCAGATCTGGTTGGAGATCGGCTCCAGCGATTTCATGGTCACGTCTCGATAATGTTACATGTTCGTCTTTTGTTTTTATAGCCAAACGGACCGCATCCTGCAACCCTGACAATCAGAAAATGTCCCGTCAATCCAGTGCGTCCGTTATCAACACCCTCAAACCGGCGAGAATCAACTTGTGGTACTCGACGGCGAGAAGCCGGACCGAACCGGGCCAGCGCCACCACGCTTCAAGAACCACATTCGTTGCAATGACCGGGTAGGGTTCGATTCTCACCCAGGGCACGGCGTGGGCAAATTCGATCAGGCTTCGTGCCATGTGGTAGTTATTCGTAACAAGAAGCACGGACTGAACATTGTGCCGCTTTGCCCAGGCTGCCGCTTCCCTGGCATTGCCTTCTGTATCAAGTGCCAGGAACCCGAGTTCGACACAGCAATCGAACAGATCGCCGCCGGCACTTTCGCCCTTGCCAACAATGATCGACCGGAGTTGGGCGCGGCTGACCTCGGTATTGACACCGGAAACCAGCATGTGACCGGCCCGTCCAGACGCAAGCAGGTCGAAACCGGCGCTCAATCGCTTTGTGCCACCGGTCAGCACCACCACGCCGTCGGCCGGCGCCGGGTTGTCCGGCGTGACCCGCGAGACAATACCAACGAACCACATAAACCCGATCGACCAGACCAACAGGGGCAAGATCAAGAACGATATCACGATGAAGCGTGCAATCCGCGGTTTGCGACGGCGACCTCCGTCGGCGCGGATCACGACTCACCTGTCACGCAGAACGCCGCAGAACGACCAGCACCGAGAGACGTGCCGCCAGGACCGCGATCAACAAGAATCCGGCCGGAACCATCGCGACCCCGGTCCAGCGCGAAACCTGCATCCCGAACAACTCGACCGGAGCACCGAGAATGCCGCTGCCGAAAAAACCCTGAAAGTCGCTCGGTATGTTGAAATCCGATGTCGCGGGAGCCGTCATCGGTCCGGCCACGCTGCCAATCTGCGCCACGACAAGCACGGTCATGGCAGCTAGGATCCCGCCGATCACACAGGCCGGCAATGCGACCCTGAGGACATAATTCTGAAAACGCCCCGCGACAAAGGAATCTCTGGCCCCCATGAGATGCAGCAACGCGACAGTGTCCCGATTCCCGGCCAGCCCGGCAATCACCGCAAACACGATAGAAATCACCGCAACCGTGCCGACCAACAGAACGATCAGCCAGCAACCGTAAGATGCGGCCGCCGTCACCGCAGCGATCCGTATCAACCAGGGACCGTGATCGCTGACTTCGGTGCCGGGTGCCACCGTATCCAGACGGTCGCGCAATGCGGCGAGATCCGGTCCATTGTTCTTTACGAGTCTTACATCAATCATCACCGGCATCGGGACTTCGAAAACCACTCTGGAGCCGATCCAGGGATCAAGCAGATTCCGCGTCCGTTCAGCATCGAAAATCACCACGTCGTCGATCCTGTCGGATGTCCGTAACACCTCAAGCACCGAGCCAAGCCTGGTGGTCTCGCCGGCCTTCACGCCGGCGGACGGCACTTGCACGGTCACGACATCGGCGAGCGAAAGCGACCAGTGCTCGGCAACTGACTGCGCCCGAAAGGCGCCAGCCGACGCCAGGACCGCCAGATAGACCATCGAAACGATAAGCCAGCCGAGGCCGACCGCCGATCCGCCGCGACCAATGATCAGAACGTTCTGGGACCGTCTTGCCATCAACCGGTCCTCACAGCGTGGCCCACGCGCTTGTGGACGGTGTTGGCTGCGAGGCATCTCGAGCAATGTGGCTCTGCTCCGAGATGAGGCGCAGGGTGCGATCACCCACCTCCAGTTTTGGATGCAGGAACCTGGTGGCGAGTGTCATGTCATGCGTCGCAACCAGGACTGTTGTGCCGGTTCGGTGCAATTCCTCGAAAAGCTGAAGCAGCCGATCGGACACCCGCTCGTCGACATTGCCGGTCGGCTCGTCCGCGAGCAACAGGGATGGCCTCGTGATCACTGCCCTCGCGATCGCCACCCGTTGCTGTTGCCCACCAGACAATGTATGCGGCAACACATCCAGATGATTCTGCAAGCCGACCCATTCAAGCAATTCCGGAACATGGCGGCGTATCGCGGCCTCACGCGTACCCGCGATACGAAGCGGCAACGCCACGTTCTCACGCACGCTAAGATGATCAATCAGACGGAAGTCCTGAAACACGATGCCGATCCGCCGGAGAATGTCGACCCGGTCACGGCGGTTGACATGCCGGGTATCCTGTTCGAAGATATCGACTCGACCCTGCGCCGGCAGCAAAGAAAGATAGATCATACGTAAAAGGGATGATTTGCCGACGCCGCTTTCACCGGTCAGAAAATGGAACGTCGATGGCTGAATCGTGAAATTCACGCCGCCAAGGATCAACGGCCCGCCCGCATACCGCATGTCCACATCCTCGAAGCGTATCACCTCGGCTCAACCTTTCCGATGCTGCAGCCGCATCGAACCGCGACCCGACTGGATCATAGAACCTGTCCAACAAGATGAAAACCGGGCAGAACGAACCGCCGGGTTCCCTGCCCGCGCCACAGGCGCTCCGAACGTCTGCTGTTCCGGTGACATGAGGGCATGCGAAACTTGACCTGGAAGAACCGATAGCGCGACACTGTATCGAAGCAACGGCAACAGGACCGTAATGGAAAGTTCAGGCAGATTTCTGCGTTCGCCCGGCTACCGGTTCAAACACCTTCTAGCCCGCCTGTCATTGGTGTACGAGGCGTTCTGGGTTGCCGCGACGCCGGCTGTCGCGGTTGGTGCCGGCATCCTTGCCGCCGGCCTTCTCGGAATCCCGCAATGGATCGGACAGGTTTTTGGCGGCTGGATCCACGCTGGCGTTCTGGGACTTCTTCTGATCGCCCTGCTATGGACCCTGCGCCTCGCGGTCGTGCGTTTCCATATGCCAGACGAAACCGCGACCCGGCGGCGCCTCGAATCGGCAAGCGGTCTGTCGCATCGGCCGCTGACAGCGCTCACGGACCGGCTCGCGAACAGCGCCGACCCGAGAACCCGTCTGTTGTGGAATGCGTTTCAGCAACGGATGATTTCCAGCAACCTGCAACTGCGGTCAGGCGGACCGCGTCCGGTCCTGTCTTACCTAGATCGCTTTGCGATCAGAGCCGGTCTCGGCGTCACCCTTGTCATCGCCGTGACCGTGGCATGGAACGAACCCGTTGCCCGGTTGCATGCCGCTGTCGTGCCGGACTTTTCGAAAGCCAATATTGTAGTACCGGCATCGCTTGATGTCTGGATCAGTGCGCCAGCCTATACCGACCAGCCGCCGGTCCTGCTCACAAGGCTAGCGGCCAACATGGCCGAATCGGCGACTGTCATGGTCCCCGTCAATAGCCGTCTGTTAGCCGCCGTGTCCGGCGGATCCGGCGCTCCGGATCTTCTACTTCAACGACCCAATCGCGCTGATCAGATACAGAGGTTCGAGGCCATCGGTAACGACAGCTTCCGCCTCGAGCTGGATATTGAGTCCAGTCTCGGTCTCGCCGTGCGCCAGACCGGTACCGAACTGGGACGCTGGGCTATCTCGGTCATTCCGGACTTGCGCCCGGACATCGATTTCGTGGAGGCGCCGTCGGCGACCCAGCGCGACGCCCTGCAGATCCGATACCTGGCGAGCGACGACTATGGCATCGTCGGCGCCAAAGCCACGATCAACAAACTCGCGGAGAACGGAACGGTCGAGGGCGACGAGGCGATCGAAGTTCCGATGCCGGTACCGGGTGTCGGCAGACCCGAGGTCACCGGCCGCAGTTTCAGCGACCTGACCGCCCATCCCTGGGCAGGACAAGCTGTCCGGATCATTCTGGAAACGACTGACGAAATCGGTCAGACTGGTTTGTCCGACCCGCTGGACACAACACTGCCCGAGCGGATTTTTCACCACCCGGTGGCCCGCGCTGTCGTCGAACAGCGGAAACGTCTGGTCGCTGACCCGGACAGCAAGCAGGACATCGCCAAGATCGTCATGACGCTTGCGGTCCGGCCGCACCAGTATACCCATGACACCGTGGCATTCATGGGTCTGAAGTCGGCTGCCACCCGACTGCTGCTGAACAAGGACGGCAGTGAGGATAGGTCCGTCACGAAACTGCTTTGGAACGTTGCTCTGCGAATCGAGGACGGGGAGATCGCGACCGCGCTCGATCGACTGCGTGAACTCGAACGCCGTCTGCAAGAGGCATTGGCGGGCGATGCCAACGACAACAAAATTCAGCATTTGATGAACCAACTCGAATCCGCGATCGGCAATTATCTGCGGGCAATGGCTGAACAGGCGGCCAAACAGCCGCAACAGTGGCAGTCCGGAAACGAGATGCTCGATCAGCGAGACCTGCGCGACATGATGCAGCGCATGCGTGACATGGCACAGGGCGGCGCCCGTGACATGGCCCGCGACATGCTCTCGCAATTGCAAGAAATGATGGAAAATCTGCGGATGGGCCACCCGTCGCTTTCGCCGCAGCAGGCCGCTGCCCAAGATCTGGTGAATCAACTCGGTCGAATGGCGCGCGAGCAGCAGTCGCTGATGGACCGGAGCTACCAACAGTTCATGATGGACAATCAGCAGCGCGATCCGCAATCCGAGCAGGGGGATCAACAGCAACAGCGGGCCGGTCAGCAACGCTCACGGATGACAAGCGCCGAGCTTGCCCACCTGCAAGAGCAATTGCGGCGCCGGCTCGGGGAATTCATGGACCGGATCGGTGAGATGTTCGATCAGGTTCCGGGAGAGTTCGGCCAAGCGGACCAGTTCATGGGCAAGGCGTCCGGATTTCTCCGCGAGGCGCGGCCCGGCAACGCGGTCGGGTCACAATCGGATGCCGTCGGAGCACTGATGGATGGCGCCCGGTCCCTGTCGGAATTCGGCGGGAAGGACGGCAGAGGCTTTACCACGGTCGACGGCCAGAGTGGTGGCAGATTGCCCGGCCGCGACCCGTTCAACCGCAGACGGCTCGGCGACGGGTACACCGATACCGGGACGGTCGGACTTCCCACGAAATCGGACTTTCAGAAGGCGCGTGAAATCATCCATGAGTTGCAGCGCCGATCTGGCGACCGCCATCGGCCAGTCCTTGAACTTGATTACATAGACCGTCTGCTGCGCCGATTCTGAGTTCACGCCACGGACCGTCGCGAGACCGCTCAGACCGGGAAATTGCGTCCTCTGCCGGTGTCTTCCCAGTGCAGGAATTCCGGCCCGAGCTGATCGAGATCCGGGCAGCCGATCTGCCCCATGACCTTGTTGATCTCGTCCCGAAGAATGGCGATGGCCTTGTTCGCTCCGGCACTGCCGCCGGCAACGGCGCCATACAGTGTCGGACGCCCCATGAACACGAACCTCGCACCAGCCGCGATTGCGATCAGGATATCGGCACCGCGGCGGATTCCACCATCAAGCATCAACGTCAAACGCTCGCCGACGGCCGCATCGAGTGCCGGCAGAACATCCAGTGGCGCCGGCGCCCGGTCGAGTTGTCGGGCGCCGTGATTCGAAACGATCAGTCCGTCAACGCCCAGGTCCGCTGCTCTGACGGCGTCGTCGACGCGCATGACACCCTTCAGGATGAGTGTTCGCGGCCAGAGTTCGCGAAAGCGTTCGATATCTGCCCAGGTCGGCGGCGACGGCATCTGGTCGGCGACGAACTCGCCGACGGCGAGAGCACTGGCCCCGCTGGGCGCATAAGGCTGCCAGTTTTCCAACATGGCAACGCCATGGAACAGATAGTCCTTGAGCCAAAGGGGCCGCCGCAGCGCATCGAGCCGGGTGCCCAGCGATAGCTTGAGAGGGCGCCCGAAACCGTTACGCCGATTCCGTTCCCGGTTGGCCGGGGCCGGAACGTCAACTGTCACCACCAGCGCCGGAATCCCCAGACCGGACGCACGCCGGATCATGTCATCCGAAATCGCGCGGTCTTTCGCGGAATAGAGCTGATACCACCCATGCTCCGGAGCCACCCGCGCCATTTCTTCCATTGACGCCGTGGCCGCGCCCGACATGATGAAGGGAATGTTGGCATCGCGAGCTGCCCGGGCCAGCATCATGTCGCCGCCACGGCGATAGTTGCCGATACCACCGGTCGGCGCGATGCCATAGGGGCTCGAATAGCTGCGGCCGAACACCGTTGTCGACTGATCGAGCATCGAGATATCGACCATGTAGCGGGGCACCAACATCCGCGCGGCATAGGCGTTTTCGTTGCGTGCAAGCCCCTGTTCGTCGTCGACGCCGCCTTCGATGAAATCGTAGATCAGTTTCGGCAGCCGTTTTTTGGCCAAGACCTGCAGATCTTCAAGGTTGATGCATTTGTCGAGATTCATCCGAAGGCTCCGTTGCACCCTTTAACCTGCAGCAGCATGTTTACCTGTTTGTACCGTATCCACGACCTGCTGCGCTCCATTCCCGGCCAATCTAAACGCGTATAACAGATCGGCCAACAGTGCCAAATTCCGGGTAGTGGGTCAGTTTGCATCTTGTTGATTCCCGACGGTAGCGCTTCGTAGCCTTCTGTCATCGCCAAACACGCCATAGCGACGGCCCATGTCGGGCCGCCCGCGCAATACAAGACCGCATTGTGGGAACACGCGGGAGTCCCACGCTATGGCGATTGTTTGGCGACCGTCCCGACGCCCGTCGGGACGGCCTGAAACTGTGGTGACAGACATGAGAGCCTTCTTCGGGGTCTTGGTCTTTCTTGCCTTCGTGGCAACCGCCGCCCCATCCTATGCGTGCATGTTCAGCACCGACTGCAAGCCCGGATCGGAATGCGTCAAACCTTCGGGTTCGCTTTACGGCTATTGCGTCGGTGGCATGTTCCCCGGCAACAGCAACGACCGCAGGCCAGCGCGGAACCCGCTCGACATTACCGGCAAGCAGGGCAACACCTGCATGTTCGATACGCAATGCGGTCCCGGAGGCGTGTGCGTCACCGGTTCCGGTATCTATGGCGCCTGCATGTAAACAGGGCACACCCCCGGCGCTCATCGTCTTTGAGCGCCGGGGGTGTGAAGCCAGACCTAGACATTCAGCGGAGCGTTTGTCATATTGAAAGCATGGATCGGCCGAAGAGACCCCTTGACACGAACCAACGCGCCAAGCGCATCGTGGACTTGGCGACCGGCGAGGTTGAGGACGCCATACCCAGCAAAGCTCCGGGGCAGCGCAGTGGCGGTTTGAAGGGCGGTCCTGCGCGAGCGGCTTCCCTGACATCGGAGCGACGACGCGCCATTGCCAGGAAAGCGGCAGCCGCAAGATGGGGAGAGTCTTAAGTCAGATTCTTTTCGACAAAGACGCGCGTCCAAGTCCTGTCAATGAAATCAGGACGCGCCATATGCCTCGCAAGTCACAATCTGACGGGCGACGCCATGACGACGCTTCGGGACTTCATCACTGAGCGACAGGCTGAGATCAAGGCGGAACAGGCAGCTCTTCGGCTCGAATCGCAGGAGCTAAAGGCGGCTCTGGAGGCGATCAATGCGACGGCTGAGCAGAACTCGGAAAACGGAAGCAGGCGCCCATCGGGTCGAGCCACAATCAAGGATCGCGTCGTCGAGGCTTTGCGGGAGCACCCTGGCGGTGGCTCGGCGGAAGAGATTACGGCATGGATTGCGACCGCACATGGGCTGACGATCCCGCGCAGTTCCTTGTCGCCTCAAATCTCTCGTCTGAAGGCGGAAGGCGTCGTTATTCTCAATGCGAACAAGGATTGGCAGCTTGCTGAGCATCCGCAGTATGGCGCCACTTATTACCCGCAATCCCTAAAATAACCTGACTTTTGTGCTTGACTAATGGCCGGCAGGCCTACAGTCGCGCCATGAACAGGCTGGATACCAAGAAGCGCACGCTGATTCTCCGGCTCTTGGTCGAGGGCAACAGCATCCGCTCAACCACGCGGATCGCGGATGTGTCGAAGAACACTGTCGCCAAGCTGCTGATCGACGCTGGCAAGGCTTGCGAGGCGTATCAGGACAAGGTGCTCCGCGACCTTCCCTGCAGGCGCATCCAAGTCGATGAAATCTGGTCGTTCATCTACGCGAAGGAGAAGAATGTCCCTCGCGCCAAGGCTGCGCCGCCCGAAGCCGGCGATGTGTGGACCTGGACCGTGATCTGCGCCGATACGAAGCTCGGTCCGTCATGGCGCGTCGGGGACCGCTCCAGCGAGACGGCTATCGAGCTTATGGACGATCTCCGGGCACGGCTGGCCTGCCGGGTCCAGCTCACCACGGACGGCCTCAAAGCCTACCTGGAGGCTGTAGAAGGCGCGTTCGGGGGCGATGTGGACTATGCCATGCTGTAAAGCTCTACGGCCAGCCGGACGCCGTCAGCACTTCCTATGTCGAGCGGAACAACCTGACGATACGGATGGCGACCCGCCGCTTCACCAGGCTGACCAATGCGTTCTCGAAGAAGATCGAGAACCACACCTGCAGCGTCGCGCTGCACTTCATGCACTACAACTTCTGCCGCATCCATGGCAGCCTTCGCGTCACGCCCGCGATGGCCGCTGGAGTGACGGACCGGCTTTGGGATGTAGAGGACATTCTGCGGCTGGTGGAAGAAGCGGCCCCGAAGCCCGGCCCGCGCGGCCCCTACAAGAAAGCGATTTCAAACTGACCCACTACCAAATTCCGTACAGGCCCGTTCGGTTTGAGCGGCCCTTCTCAATTCACCTGCGCCAAGCGCGCAGATTCAAGTACGGCGTTCAATCGAAAGTACGCTGTTGAAGAGGATGGAAGACCGCTTCAACATTGCTGACATTTCGAAATCCGTTGGACGTCGCGTCGCGGAAGGAGACGGAGCGAACCATACTGTCCGTGTCTACAAAGGTTCTGGCCTCTCATGCGGTGTCAGATGCTGATAGGAAGTGCACGGACAATGCGGTCAAGTGATACTCATCAGCTTGCAAGAAATCTCAAAATTGCGTCGGGGTCAATATTGGAATCTCTTGAAACGAAGACATTTTCGAGAGATCTCGCCTCCAGTGAACAGGAAGTCCGCTTTCTCCATCATTGCTGTCTCAAGGAAGTTGTCGTCATCCGGATCATGACATCCCAGCTTGACCCCTGCAACCGAGACCCATTCCGAGATTGCTTGAAATTGGGTGAGAAACACCGCCCTGCCTCCCTTACTGATATAGCCGTCAAATTTGCGATGGAAATGCGGTTTTGGAGTTCCGCAAGAGTTTCGTCGGAGAACAGCAACACACAGTTCGCTAAACGCAACGTTTCCATATCCTTCCAAGGATGTGCTTCCACTATAGACCGGTCATTTGTTTCCACAATCAGACGTTAGGGGCTTAACGAGGGTGGTTTTTCTATCCATCATTGGGATGGGATGAGCAGAAGCCCTTCCTGTGAAGAGGCGGAGCAACCATGACAAAGTCCTTCTCGCCAAACTGTCGTTAGATGCGAGGGCCGAGAGAGGGTTCTTTCCGACTTTGATGGGGACATTGTTGAGGAAATGGCGGTAGGTTTAGGAGCTCTAGAAGGCGATTCTCGTCCAGAAGTTGGCCTTCTTCTAACGACCAGAACGAAACTATCAGACGCCGCTGCGCAGTCGTTCGAGTTCGCTTTGTCGCCGAAAGCGGCCGTCGAAATTGGAAAACAACTCCAGCATTTGGGGGACCTATTTTCTCGGTATTCTCAATAGTCATCGCACGGGTGTCCTTATTCCATTGCTGCGTTGAGGAAAGCCCCGAAGCCATCCGAGTGCTTGCGCCGGTTGTACTTCCAACATGCTTCAGCGATGTAGAGCGGCCTGTCGGGCTTGGTGTAATGGTGGTGCTGGCCGAACCACGCGCGCGTCAGATGTGACCAGACCCCCTCGATTGTGTTGGTGTGCACGTCACCATCAACGTAATGCGGTCTTGCTGGATTCTGCGCACCGGCGCTCCCTGGCGTGATGTGCCGCCGGACTATGGAGACTGGAAAACTACCCATCGTCGGCTCTGTCGCTGGCGGGACAAGGGGCTCTGGGGGGCGTTGCTGGAGCATCTGGTGGATGAGCCGGACGATGAGTGGCTGATGATTGACGCCAGTCATCTCAAGGTCCATCCCCATGCGAGCGGTGCGGTCGGCGGCACTCAGGCGATGGATCGCACAAAAGGGGGCTGAACACGAAACTGCACCTGGCTGTGGACGCGCATGGGATGCCGGTGCGGGTGTTGGTGACCGAGGGGACGGCAGCAGATTGCAGTCAAGCGGTCGAGCTGATTGAAGGGATAGATGCCGAGTCCTTGTTGGCGGACAAGGCCTATGACACGAATGCCATCCTGTCTTATTGTGAGGAGCATGAAGTCATTCCGGTGGTTCCGCCGAAGCGCAACCGCAAGCACCCCAGAGCGTATGATGTCCATCTCTACCGGCACCGGCATTTGGTGGAGAACGCCTTTCTGTGGCTCAAGCGTTGGCGTGGGATTGCCACGCGATACGCCAAGAATGCCGCATCGTTCCTCGCCGCGGTGCAGGTTCGGTGTCTGGCACTCTGGGCTGGTATTTTGTGACGACACTATCTAGATATTGAAAGATCATGCCCACTTTGTCGTTGGAATACAGACGATGGGGCGATTCATCAAAAATTACCCCAATATTCCGTTCCACGCGCATTACGTCTAAAAGTCTCCGGGCAGGATGTGCCTACACACAAGCAGCAATACTAACCAATACCAGAAGGTTCCAGATCACTGTAAACTAGAAACGCCGCGCAAGCCGCTGTGATCAACGATGCCGTAACGAGCAAGATCAGGCGCCCCGGAACCAATAGCCAACCAAGGCCACGCAGGATTTCACCGAGCCAGGATCCCTTGAGCGGCGGATTGAAGAACACGAAGGCACAGAACAAGGCTGGCGCACCGCCGAGGACAAATCCGGCACCGTACGAGTCCGTCGCGGCCAGCAATCCGCCATAAATTGCCGGGTAGATCATCATGGCAACCGACGTAAAAGCCAGGACACCGCCGGTAACACCGCCGACATGGCCAGGCGGCGCCAACCGCGCCGTCTCGGCCAACAATACGCCGTGCCAGCTCAGAGAAGTAATATTGAAGAGGATCGCGACGGCAATGATAGCGTTTGTGCTCCAGCTGGAATCATAGAAGGCTGTCAGCACCGTCGCGACAGTCGCAAACAGGCACAACCCGCCCAGCACGACTCGTGGCGATACCACTGCACTGCCGAGCCAGCCCCACAGAATGCGGGCACTAATAGCCGTGAAACTGGCAATGGCAAACGCCGTGCCAGCCTCGAATTCGCTGAAATCGAGACCATCTATCAGGAAAAGAATGAAAAAGCCTGACCAGACCGCCTGCAGACCGCCCAATGAGAAGGCCAGCAAGGCAAGATCCCGAAGATCGGGATCGGACACCACCACCTTCATCGTCTGCGCCACGCCGGCGAAGCTGAACCCGGTGTCCGGTTTCCGGTCGGCATCGAAATGCACCCGCAAGGGCTGAAGAATCAACGCGATCCCATAGACGATAAGTCCGCAAACAAAGGCAGTGCCGAACGCATCGAGATGGATCGACCGGCCTAGGAGAGCGCTATACAGACCGAGACCTAGAAGGGCTGGAATCAGAAGCCCGGCAATAAGACTGCCGACCGGTACGCCAGTCTGCTTGATCGAAAAAACCAATGGCGCCAGCGCAGCCGGACAGTACCGTGCCAGGATATGCGAACTCGCTGGGGTCGAGACAGAGGCTGCACCAAGAAGGATCGCAGCCAGCGGATAGAGCCACAATATGCCTGTCGAGATTACAAACAGGCTGCCGCCCATGAAGATCAGGCACCATTGACTGATCCGCATGGCGCCGATGCGTACGATGAGCGCACCACATCCCATCGCCGCACAGATCGCCGCGATGTTCTGGATGAAGAGATAGAGTCCGAGCCAGGCGCGCGAAATCCCGAATTCTTCCGCAATCCGATCAGCGAGGAATGGCATGACGATCTGACAGACATATGAGAATGCCTGCTGAATCAGCATCGATACGGTGGCGAGCGTGAGAATGACCCGCCAATCGAACCGATCAAGTCTCACGGCAAGCCGACCTTCTCGTAGATCTGTATATTCACCTCAACCAGCATGCCGGGTGCCGTCAATTCAGGAGGGTCGAGCAACCTGATCTTCACCGGGATCCTCTGTGCCGTTTTCAGTGTCCTCGCCGTCGCGCCGTTGCCCGCGGGAGTCAGATCGGCAACCGTCACCATACCGATCCGGACGACTTCGCCCCGGAACGTTTCGAAGGGATAGGCGTCGAGATCGATCTTGACGGGTTGCCCGATCCGAAGGTGACGAATCTGGTCCTCGCTAATATTCGCCTCGATCCAGATGTTATCCGGATCATGGAGGATCAGCAGTTCGTCGGCGTCCTCGACATATTCACCCTTGTTCTTGAACACCCTGTCAACAACACCGTCGATCGGGCTGCGAATGAAACGCTCGGACAGGTCGGCCTCACGTTCCTTTACCAAGGCTTCGAACCGTTCGGCATCGATCTCCGCCATCTGGATTTCCTCGTCGAGAACAGCGAGTCTCGCCCTTTCGGCCTTGATTTCCGCGATTTCACGCTTGGCGACGCCGACCTTCGCCCACGCGACGCTGACTTGCCCCGCGAGGTCGAGCACGGCGTCCTGGTCCTGCTCGAGAACCTGCTGTGACGTCAAATTCCGGGATACCAGGAATTGCGTCCGTTTGAGCTTCTTTCCGGCCAGCACCTGGCGGTCGACGAGCGCCTTGTGTTCGACTTCCAGTGCACGAACTAGTTCCCGCCG
Organism: Thalassobaculaceae bacterium; assembly: GCA_963422445.2. GTDB lineage: Bacteria > Pseudomonadota > Alphaproteobacteria > Thalassobaculales > Thalassobaculaceae. The sequence goes on along the minus strand of OY729512.2, from coordinate 2,377,482 downwards.
TGTCGCAATCCGCGCTTCGATATAGGTCTTGAGGGCATGTTTCTCCGCACGCAGCTTTTCGCGCCGTGCCGCGACCCCGGACAAATCGGCCTTCAACGCCACGATCCGTTGCCGTACCATTCCAGTTTCCATGGTCACCAGAAGGTCGCCAGCCGTGACCCGGTCGCCTTCCCCGACCGCGATATCCGCGACCGTACCGTTCACACGGCTGGAAATCCGAGTCATGTCGGTTCGGATACGGGCGTCGAATTCATAAACATGCGTGTACCAGTGGACGGCCTCGAAGGCGGCAAACCCGATCCCGGCGATCAGCCCCACGAGCGTCATCCATTTGAGTGCAACACGTTTTGTCGGCGAAACTGCCATGCGATCTGGTCGATGCTAAAGCGAGCCCGGTTCGGTCACCACTTCAAATCAATCAAAATCGCCTCTGGCGTCAAATGGCAGATTGGCCGCGACAACGAAAAACTCGAACGTGATGCCGGTGAAGCGTGCGGCGTCGTTCGTTGTGGCGGCAGGTCGGCAAGATAGATATCGCGGACTCAGCCACACCGCACTATCATCGTTCCGATGGTAGTGGAAACGGAGACCCCAATGTCGATTGCAGAATCAGCGCGTCCAGGCATCGATGCCGCCCTGAACTATATCGTCGACGATGGTCGGGTTTCAGTGCGTTACGTCGACTGGCCGGAGATGAAGCACGAAGAGCATATCGCGCCCTACGAAGCGCGAATGACCCGGATTGCCGATGGCCGAAAGGCCGGCGAGCCGTTCGATTTGCCGACCCATGGTTTCAGGCTGCTCGACTGGCCGACATTGACGGGCGATTTTGCGGACGAGGACAAGATCCGTCGCATCTACTATCCTGAAACCGCCGCATTGATCGCGCAGCAAAGCGGCGGGCGGCTGGTCCATGTCTTCGATCATACCATCCGCTCACCAGTGGAGAGCCGGCAGTCGCTGGACCTGATTCGCGGCCCTGTGAACTATGTGCACAACGACTATACCGAGCGTTCCGCGCCACAGCGGGTGCGAGATTTCTTCCCCGGCGAGGCCGACACGCTGCTATCTCGTCGTTACGCGATCATCCAGACATGGCGGTCGATCGCACCGTATGTCGAATCCACGCCGATTGCGATGTGCGACGGCAAGACCATTCCGGAAACCGGGTTCATTCGGAATGAACGCCGTTACCGTTACCGCACCGCAGAGACCTATCACATCACCTACAATCCAGCGCATCGCTGGTATTATTTCCCACGGATGGCGCACGATGAAGTCCTCGTGTTCAAGGTTTTCGACAGTGATTCTTCGAGCAGCGTCCGTTTCACTGCCCACAGCGCCTTCGACGATCCGGCGACGCCTGCCGATGCGGCACCGCGGGAGAGTATCGAGATGCGGGCTCTTGTCTTTTGGTAAGCGCGCTCGCAATCCTTGCGCCCTCTGTCATACAGCGCTCTGCTTCCGGATTGGATCCACTGTCGAGGCCACTGCCGCGTTTCCGGTTAGCCCAACTTTACCGAATAGAGGGCTGAATTTCGGCTGGCCGTGATTTCAATGGTCCGGCGATCCTTCTCTATATCATTGTTTTAGATGAAAATTTCTTGCCCTAGCGCGGACGCTCGAGCGTCCTGCCGCCCCCATCCGTATGACCTAATAACGCAAATCCCTGTTTCAATACAGGTCGGTAGCGGCGCCAAACGGTCAAGGGACCGACTTTTCCCCAGATCGTCGGCGAAATCCACAAGATTATCAACATGACACTCATAGATTCCTCAATCGGCGTTGCAGCCGACAGCTGGTGGGACACCAGACCTCAACAGTCGCCGCGCCGGCCAACGATGCTCGCACCGGGATGCACTCTCGCATACAGACCGGCGACGGGACTTTCGGGGTGCGCGTCAGCGGCAATGCCGTCAGATATCCCGTCGACGTGATACAATGCCGCACAGCACCACGGGAAGGAATCGTCAAATGAGCCAGACAAGCAAACCGCTGTACGACCAGAACACTCGGGTCAATTCGATCGACGCGCTGGAACGTCTCTACGGGGCACCCGTTCCAGCCGCACTCACCAAGGAAATCGACTACATCTCGGATCACTACCAACAGTTCATCGAAGCTGCGCCGTTCGTCGTGATGGCAACCGTCGGACCGGACGGCCTCGATTGCTCGCCGCGCGGCGACCCGCCCGGCTTCGTGAGGTTCGCCGATCGCAAAACCGTCATGCTGCCCGACCGGCGCGGCAACAACCGGCTCGACAGCCTGCGAAACCTGATCAACGATCCGCGCATCTCCCTGCTTTTCCTGATACCGGGGGTCGGCGAGACGATGCGGATCAACGGCACGGCGGCCCTTGTCACCGATCGCCCCCTGCTCGAAAGTTTCACCATGCAGGGCAAGGTGCCGGCGACCGTGATCGTCGTCACTGTCGAACGAATTTATTATCAGTGCCCGAAGGCCCTCGTCCGGTCTCGGCTTTGGGCGCAGGAAACGCAGATACCGCGATCCGCGTTGCCAACCAGCGGCCAGATGCAAAAGGCACTGATCGGCGGCGGCTTCGATGCCGACGCCTATGACCGCGCCTACCCCGAACGTCTCCGCCAGACAATCTACTGACCGGAACCATGATCACGCTCGCGGAACGCATCGCCGCCGTCTTCGATCATCTCGGGCTCGACCAGGCCTTCGTCGCCACCCAGACCGCATCGCCGGCGCCGCACTTGAGCCTCACGCCCGAAGCCTTCGCACCATTGGGCGATCGCCTGCTGCTGATCACCGGTGACAGCGGCGTGCCGGCGGACATCGTGAACGCCGCGATGGCGGCGCTTCCGCGCGCGGCGATATCCAACCAGGCGGTTGTGGCATAACCGCCTGGTTGGATATCGCCGCCGAGCACGGCCTCGACCTCTGCGCCGCCCTGACCGGGTTCTTCACGACCCTGCCGCCGACACCGGCCCCGAAACACGCCCCCGCCAAGGGTACCGTCGCCGGCGTGACCTATCGGATCAGGGGAACCGAACCGACCTTGCTGCTGCCGCCGTTCTCCCTCGCGGCCTCGCAATGGGAACCGGCTCTGGAAGTCCTTGCGAAACATTTCACGACCATCGTGCTCGGCGGCCGCCACATCGGCGGGGTGCCGATGCTCGAGGATCGCGCGGCCCTGCCCGGGTTTCGTGATCTCGTGACGATCCTGACCGGACGAATGGCGATGCCGCACGGCGCCAGCATGCTGGATGCCGGCTGCGGGCCGGGGGCAGTGTGCCACCAGATTCCTGCCAGTCGCCCCGATCTCTCGCTAGTTGGTCTCGACACCAACGCCTATCTGTTGCGCGAAGGCGCGGAGATCGCCCGCGACGCCGGGATCCCGATGACGGGCCCTGACCCGGATGTCGAACTGGCATCCGGCACCCTGCATCTCGTCGAGGGGGATGCGACGAACCTGTCGTTTCCGGACCGCAGTTTCGATGCCGCGCTCTCCGTCACCGTATTGGAGGAATGCAACGCCGGCCGCGCCTTGCAGGAACTGTTTCGCGTCCTTCGTCCCGGCACCCCGGTCGCGGTCCGGGCCATCGACATGTCACAATGGTGGAATCTCGACCTGCCGCCAGACCTTGCCGTCAAGGCTGCGATACAACCTCAATCGATGTCCCCGGGAGCTGTCGCAGACCGGTCACTGTATCGCCGCGTGACGGAAGCGGGATTCGTGGAAACCCGGGGCTTCCCCTATCTGTTGACCTTGGACCGCCCGGGCGGTCCGATATGGTCCTATCGGACGGGGCATACCCGCAGCCAGATGAATCCGGACGGACAGGCGATATGGGACCGGGCGTGCGCAGACGCCGAGGCTTCCGGCCTTCTGTTCCAGGCAAACCCAATCCATTGCGCCGTCGCCTGGCGGCCCTTGATCGGGGACCGTCAACCTAACCGTAATGGATGCTGACGGATCCAAGACCCGGGAAATCAGCCACGACTGTCATGCTGTCACCGGCGAAATCGACACCGTTCCAGGATCCGGTCGTGATGACGTCGCCGGCCTTCAACCCCCGCTCGGCGAGGATCGGATCGCGTTCGCCGAGATGCCCGGCAAGCCACGCGATCAGGCCGAACGGATCGCCGCCGGGAAACCCGCGATCAGCCGGTTTGACGGTACCGCCGAGATCGAGCGTACCAGTCATGCCGAACAGCAGACCGTCATTGGCGAAAGCGATCTCGGGACCGAGGATCAAGGCCTCATTCGACTGGTTATCGGCGAGCGCCCAATGACGGTCGGCAACCGGCCAGCAGGCATAGCGGGTCTCGACCGCCTCAATGGCGGGCATGACGCTTGCGACGGCTGCGCGGCAATCTTCGGCCGTGTACGGACCGTCGCTTGCCGGCAAATCGCGGCCCAGCCGAAACGCGACCTCGGCCTCCACCGCTTTCCGCCGGAGGGTGTTTGACAAGCTGGCCGGCGCCTGCAGCACCCGACGCGCCGAAATCGGTGCCGAGGTTGCCGGGTAATCCGTCGTCGCCGGTCCCACCTTCCAGGCGCCGATCACCTCGCCCGTCATCCGAACCATCGCATCCTGGATAGCCATCGCCGCCTCGACACTGTCGGGCGCCGTTCCGTCCGGAAACACGTCCAGCGGCTGATTGTCTGACCATGCCTTGAGCAAGGCCCGCGCTGCGATCTCCGCCCGGTTCGTCATGTCGTCTGCCTTTCATCGCTGACGGCGACCAGTGCACGAGCCCAATCCAGGCACTGGTCGTGGTCGCCGTTGAAATCCTGTTCCACCCAATGCGCCTCGAGCTGCTTCAACAGGGCACCAACGCGCTGGCCCTGACAGAGGCCGAGCTCCCTGAGATCGGCCCCGCGCAGGGGGAAAGCCGGAGGATCCCAGCTTGCGGCAATCGCGAGCCCGCGGTAATGCCCGCCCGCGTCATCAGGGCTCAATACCGCGGAGATGTAGGCAGCATCGCGGAACCGCGCCTGTCCAAGCCGGTAGAACACCGCTCGCAACGTCCTGTCACTGGCATCGGTTGGCAATCGGTCGGTCGTCATAAAGGTCAGCCTCTCCCGCTGTGCCCGCGACAGCCGCAAACGCCGCGACAGGTCATCTGCCGCGGCCGGCAACAACACTGCCAGCCGCCGCAAAGAATCGACGTCATCGCCATCAATGGCAACCAACCGGCATAACGCGTCAACCCCGAGCCGACCCGGAAACAGCGGCTGCAAGATCCCGGCGTCCCGCATCGCCGCAACAACTGGTCCCGCGCCCGGTGCGGACAGGAGTCTCAAAAGTTCGTCGCGGATCCTCTCGCCTGACAACACGGTCAGCCTGCCAGCCATCGCGCGGCAGGCCGCCAAGCTGTCGGGGTCGGGCGGCAGTCGTCCGTAATGCGCCAGAAGCCGAAAGAAACGCAGTATGCGCAAGGCATCCTCGTCGATTCGTGCATACGGATCCCCGATAAAGCGGACAAGGCGAGCTGCTGCGTCCACCTTGCCCCCGACCGGGTCGTACAGGGTTCCACAGAGATCCATGAACATCGCGTTCATGGTGAAATCCCGCCGGGCCGCATCAATGGCCCAGTCATCGGTGAAAGCAACCACGGCCCGGCGCCCGTCGGTCTCGACATCAAGACGCAGGGTTGTGACCTCGAATGTCCGGCCGTCCACGACGGCCGTGATGGTGCCATGCGAGACCCCGGTGGGAATCGCCTTGTGGCCGGCCGCGCGAAGCCTCCGCATGGTCTCCTGCGGATGATGAGTCGTGGCGACATCAATATCGACAATCGGACGTTCGAGCAGTGTGTTCCGGACACAGCCGCCGACAAAACGCGCACACCCCCCGGCCGCATCAAGTACGGCCATCAATTCCCGGACCGACGGATGCTCACGCCATGCCTTGCCGAAAGGATCATCCTCCACAGTTCTCTCCAACTTGCATGGCCCCGAGCATCAGATCGGCCAGATTGACAAGCATTCCGGCTGTTGCACCCCAGATATAGCGCTCGGGATGCGGCAGAACATAGAAATGCCGGATCTGGTTCTGCCATTCGCGGCTGTGGCGTTCGTGATTGGCGCGGTCGAGAACGAAGGATAACGGCACTTCGAACACCGCCGCGACCTCAACCGGGTCCGGCGTTAGTTCGAAGGGAGGTCGCACCAGCCCGACAATCGGCGTCACCACGAAACCCGTACGCGTAACATAGGTATCCAGATGTCCGATGACTTCAACCTGGCCGCGGTCGAGGCCGATTTCCTCTTCCGTCTCGCGCAACGCCGCATCGATCGCATCGCTGTCATCATTCTCTATACGCCCGCCAGGAAAACTGACCTGCCCGGCATGATGCGGCAGGTCGGACGATCGCTGCGTCAACAGAATGGTGGTCTGGCCGGGGCGGCCGATGACCGGTACCAGTACAGCAGCCGGCCGACGCTGGTCCGGCGGTCCCATACCTGGGTTCAGGTCATGATCGCCGCGGCCTGTTACAGTCGAGGATCGGATCTTCGGGATATCATCTTCCGTTGCCGCGACGGCACGGGCAAACGTGCTGCGAAACTCCTCCAGGGTCAGCATGACGACACCGCCGGCCCGAGCCGGAAAAAACTGCCCTTGCTCCATATGCCGTAAACCCTCTCTCCACTGATGTCACCTTCACGCGCCAGATCGGCGAGTTCATGAAAGACCGAACGCGACAGCAGTGCCTCGAGCCGGTCGCGCACGAGAACATAGGGGTGCGCCTCTTGCGTCACCGGGTCGGTCTCGATCCTGAGCGGATGATCCGGTCCGCACTCGACCATGTCGTCGAGATTGGTACGAAACCGTACGATATCATTCCGGCCTTGCGAATCCGTCCCCGGCACATGCATCATCTCGACAGCAAGAAATGGGGCGTCGTCAACGTCGATGCGACCGCATTCAAAGGGCGTCTCAAGCCAGTACGAGCCGTCCGTCTGGCGTTTCAGGACAGTGGAAAACAGCTTGACCAGTGCCATCCGGTTGATTGGAGTTCCCTGATGAAACCAGGTTCCATCCCGCGCAATCCGCATCCGATAATCGCGTGGCACCCCCCAGTCGCGTTTCCCGGTCTTGTCGGATACGTCATCTGCCATTAGTTCTGACCCGGACGGCGCGTCGGATTGAACGTGGCGCACCGACAACTGAAACCCCGAATTCCTCTCCGAGTTCGGGTCCAAGGCCCGAAACCCGTAGAGCAGAATACACGCCAATGTCCGAAATCTCCACCACCACCGATACATCCACCGACCATCTGCTGGACGAACTGGACACGCTGTCCGGCCGCATGAACAAGGTACGCGGTCAGATCGAGCGCGTGATATTCGGTCAGCGGGACGTCATCGACCAGACCCTGATCACTATTCTGGCCGGCGGCCACGCTCTGTTGATCGGGGTGCCGGGATTGGCAAAAACCAGGCTGGTCGAAACACTCGGCCTGGTGCTGAAGCTTGACGCCGGACGCATCCAGTGCACCCCCGACCTGATGCCGGCCGATATCATCGGTTCGGAGATTCTTGACGAGGACAGTGCCGGAAAACGCCACTTCCGGTTCGTCCCCGGCCCCGTGTTCTGTCAGATTCTGATGGCCGATGAAATCAATCGCGCCAGCCCCCGCACCCAGTCGGCGCTACTGCAATCCATGCAGGAGCAAATCGTTACAGTGGCCGGCAATTCACACAAAGTGCCGAAGCCATTTCATGTTCTCGCGACCCAGAATCCGTTGGAACAGGAAGGAACCTACCCGCTGCCCGAAGCCCAGCTCGACCGGTTCCTGCTGCAGATTGATGTCGGTTATCCCGATCATGCGGCGGAACACCATATGCTGATTGCTACGACGGGTGCCGAAGAAGATACGCCACTGTCGATAATGACCACCAAAGAGCTGATCGCAGCCCAAGGCCTGTTGCGCCGGATTCCAGTCGGCGAAAGCGTTGTTGATGCGATCTTGTCAATCGTGCGCGCTGGCCGAGTTGAAACCACGACACTCGACGATGTCCAGCGCCATGTTGCCTGGGGCCCGGGTCCGCGCGCCAGCCAGGCCCTGATGCTCGCTGTCCGCGCCCGCGCAGTGCTCGAAGGGCGCCTCTCGCCGTCAGTCGACGATGTTCTCGCGCTGGCTCATCCGGTGCTGCGGCACCGGATGGCGTTGAATTTTGCCGCAAGAGCCGAAGGCGTCATGCTCGACACGGTCATCGGCCGTATGTGCGAGCCGCTGACATGAGGCACGGAACTCCGTGATCAGGACGCAGGCAGAAACTGCCGCCCAGCGCTTGCCACCACTGCAGGTCGAAGCGCAGCGCGTTGCCTCGACCGTGATTCAGGGATTGCACGGCCGGCGCCGAACCGGGCAGGGCGAAACCTTCTGGCAATTCCGCCGCTATCAGCCGAATGACCAGATCCGGCGGATCGACTGGCGCCGTTCGGCCCGCGACCGGCATCTCTATGTTCGGGAAACCGAATGGGAAGCCGCGCAGAGCGTCTGGATCTGGCGTGATGCTTCGGCATCGATGCGATATCGCTCGCAGCGCAATCTCCCGGAAAAAAGTGAACGAGCCGACATCCTGGCCATGGCACTGGCATTTCTGCTTGCCGATGGTGGCGAGAACGTCGCATTGCTCGGCGCCAACATGCCGGCCCGGAGCGGTCACCGCGGCCGCGATACCTTCGTCGATGCCATGACCCTGAACAGTTCGACCTTGAGTATTCCGCCGGCCGAACCCCTGCCTCGCCACAGTACGGCCGTGCTCATCGGTGATTTCCTGGATCCGGTTCCAGCCCATGCCGAGGCGATCGCTATCCTGGTCGCACAAGGCTGTAACGGGCACTGTCTGCAGGTTCTTGACCCAGCCGAAGAAACCTTTCCATTCGATGGACGCATCCGGTTCGAAGGCGCCGAACAGGAAGAGCCGCATCTGTTGCAACGGGCCGCTCAAGTGCGCGACAGCTATCGTCAATCCCTCGCTGACCACGCCGCCGCGATGCAAGACATGACTCGTGCAGTCGGCTGGAACTTTGCTCGCCACCACACCGGACAACCCGTCGAAGCGGCGTTGCTGTCACTCTATGCTGCCCTGGCCCGCATACCGGTCGAACGGGAGGCGTGATGCTCGCCTTCGCCAGTCCCTGGTTCCTCACCGCGTTGCTCGGTCTGCCGATCCTGTGGCTGATTCTCCGCGTCACCCCGCCCTCGCCGCGCATCCTGCGGTTTCCGGCGATCCGGCTGCTCTACAATCTGCAATCGCGCGAGAACACACCGGACTCGGCTCCCTGGTGGTTGCTGTTGTTACGCCTGACATTCGCGGTACTGGCAATCCTTGCGCTTGCCGGCCCTATCCTCAACGCGATCCCGACCCTGCCGGGCAACGGCGCCGTGGTTGTTGTCATAGACGATGGATGGGCATCCGGACATCACTGGACCCAACGGCAACGCAGCATCATTGCGGTCATTGCGCAAGCCGAGCGTCAGGACCGTATCCTGTTCCTGCTGCCGACCAGCGGTCAGGGCGGCTCCGTGAAGCCGCTGATACCGGGTGAGGCCAAAGCCATGGTGAAGAGGATGGTACCGCAACCCTGGTCTGTAGATCTTGAATCGTTTACCGCGACCCTGGCAAAAACCGATCTGCCGAAATCAGCCGATGTCGTGTGGTTCACCAATGGCATCGCGGATACCGGCGAGACTGATCTCGCCGGTATCCTTCAACGCCTCGGAAGCCTGACCATCGTCACCGCCGGAAGTGCGGGCCCGAAAGTCCTGATGCCGCCGGAAAACAGCGGCCGGAATATTGATGTCGTGGTCGTGCGGACAACGCCCGGTGCAGCCGAGACAGCCGCGATCCGTGCCATTGCTGCGAACGACCGGATCCTGACGCGGCGCGAAGTGCAGTTCTCGGCGGATCAGCGCGAGACCACGGCGCGGATTTCGCTGCCCATAGATATCCGCAATGAGGTCAGCCGGCTCGAACTTGAAGGCGAAAACACCGCGGCCGCTGTGATTCTGCTCGACGAAGGCTTCCGGCGGCAGTCGGTCGGGCTGATCGCGGAGACCGGTTTCCAGAGACAACAGCCTCTGCTCGACGAACTGTATTATCTTGAACGGGCACTCGCACCCTTTGGCGAAGTGAACCGGGGTACGCTCGACGATCTGATCGATGCTGGAACATCGAACCTGATCCTGCCCGACACCGGTGTCCTGCCACAGGCCGACAAAACCCGGCTTGTCGCGTGGATCGAAGCTGGCGGCATCCTGGTCCGTTTCGCCGGACCGCGCCTGGCAGCGGCAGGATTTGACTCGAAAGGCCTCGACGCCGGTGAATTGATCCCGGTGCGTTTACGCCATGGCGATCGGGCCATGGGCGGCGCTTTGTCATGGTCGAAACCCCTCGCGATCACGGATTTTTCACCACAGGGGCCGTTCGCGGGTATGGACACATATGGCGAGGTGGTCGTGCGTCGCCAGGTCCTGGCCGAACCGGCGATCGATCTTGACGAACACAGCTGGGCGAAACTGGCAGACGGAACCCCGATCGTTACCGCAGAAGCGCGCGGCCAAGGCTGGTTGATCCTGTTCCATACCACAGCCACGCCGGACTGGAGCGAACTGGCCCTTTCCGGCCTGTTTGTCGATATGCTTCGTCAGATCGTTGCGCTTGGGACAGCGATCCGGCCAAGCAGCGACAGGGGCGAGATATTGCAACCTCTTGAAAATCTCGACGGTTTTGGCGATCTCGGCCAGCCTCTGGCCAGTGCCCGGGCCATCAGACTTGATGCAGCAAATCCGAAACCTGTAATCGGCCCCCGGCATCCGCCAGGATATTATGGCACGCCGGAAGCCCACCGGGCTGTCAATCTCACGATCACCCCGGATCGTCTGGGACCCGAGCCGGCACCGGCAGCAGGGATATCGCAGCGGTCCTTCATGTCGACATCCGAGATCGAATTCCGGCCTGCTCTGTTTGCCGCAGCAACGATCCTGTTCCTGCTTGATCTTCTGGTCACCCTATTCATGCGCGGCCACCTGTCCCCGCGCCGCGGTCCACGGCAAGCCGTGGGGCTGGCGCTGACTGCCCTCGCATTCGGAAATGCGCTGACCATACCGAACAATCCGTCCAAGGCCCAGTCCTACGATCCTGATGCATTTGCTCAGATGGCATCCGGGGAAACCCACCTTGCCTATGTCGTCACCGGGATCGACGATGTCGACGCGGTCAGCGAGGCCGGCCTTTCGAGTCTGTCCGGGGCTCTGCGCAGCCGCACTGCCGTCGAACCGGGCACCCCGATCGGCGTCCAGCTGGAGCGCGACGAACTCGCCTTTTTCCCGTTGCTCTACTGGCCGATCCCGCCCGATCATCCACCCTTGAGCGATCTCGCGGCGGAACGTGTGAACACGTTCATGCATAACGGCGGGACAGTCCTGTTTGACACCCGGGATCAGTTCGAAGCGAGTGTGTCCGGTTATGGCAGCGGCATGCAGCGTCTGCGGACCCTGAGTCACGCCCTTGAAATTCCGGCTCTGACTCCGGTGCCCACGGATCATGTCCTGACCAAATCCTTCTATCTTCTCTCAGAGTTTCCCGGGCGTTTCGAAGGCGGCCTGGTCTGGATCCGCGACGGCGAGGATGAAACAAACTCCGAAGTGACACCAATCATCGTCGGCAGTCATGATTGGAGCGGTGCCTGGGCCCGAAGTCCGTCAGGCCTGTTCGCGTTTCCGGTCATCCCGGGCGGTGAACTTCAGCGCGAACAGGCATTCCGGTTCGGCATCAATCTCGTGATGTATGCCCTGACCGGAAACTACAAGGCGGACCAGGTTCATGTTCCATCAATTCTGGAGCGACTCAGCCAATGACGCTGGGTGCCGTGAACATCGTTTTCGATCCCTTGATCCCGTGGCTCGTATTGGCCCTGATCAGCACCTCGGCCCTGATCCTGAGTCTTCTGGGGGTGTGGCGGCGAGCGACCGGCAGCGTCTGCCGCCTGACCGTGTTCATCATCCTCGCTGGCGTTCTGGCCAATCCGACCCTGGTCCAGGAGCAGCGTGAAACAAAACCCGACATTGCCGTGATCGCGGTTGACGAGAGTGCGAGCCAGATGATCGGTGACCGGCCGGAAACAAGCGCGATGGCGCGGCGCCACATCCTGACAGCGCTGGACGGCATGGCCGATCTCGAGGTTCGCACAGTCACGGTACGCGGGGCCCGTTCAGGGGGAGCTGACGACGCGCTCCGCCAGGGAACCGACTTGTTCCGGACCTTGGATCGGGTCATTGGGGAAATTCCACGTGACCGTCTCGCCGGCGTTATCACCATCACGGACGGCCAGGTCCATGATGCGAAACGAGCCATAGCGCGCGGCAATCTGCCGACGCCTTTCCATGTCATACTGACCGGACGGCGTCATGAGACCGACCGGCGCTTGCGGATCGACCATGCCCCGACCTTCGGCATGGTCGGCCGTGACGTGAAAATGACCATACGCGTCGACGATCCGGACAGTGGCGACGGCGAGCCGGTCTCAATAGGGTTCCGCGTCGACGGCATCGAAAGCGGCACTCTGACCGTTCCGGCCAATCGTTCGCACAGTTTCACGGTCCCGCTCGATCATGCTGGCGAGACCATTGTCGAACTGGTTGCGGGTCCTCGCTCGGGTGAACTCAGTCTCATCAACAATCAGGCCGTGCAAGCCATCAGCGGCGTGCGCGACCGGTTGCGGGTCCTGTTGGTATCCGGTGCGCCACATTCCGGTGAACGCACCTGGCGCAATATCCTCAAATCCGACCCGTCGGTTGATCTGGTGCATTTCACCATTCTGCGCCCGCCGGAGAAACAGGACGGCACGCCGGTTCAGGAATTGTCCCTGATTCCGTTCCCGATCAAGGAACTGTTCGAACTCAACCTGCCGGATTTCGATCTCATCGTCTTCGATCGGTACCGCCGGCGCGGGGTTCTTGCCCGCAACTATCTCAGCAACATTGTCAATTACGTAAAGGAAGGTGGCGCATTTCTGGAGGCCTCCGGCCCGACTTTTTCCGGTCATCTCAGCCTGACTCGGACTCCGCTCGGCGCCATTCTGCCGGCAACGCCAACCGGTGCGGTCACCAATGGCGGATACCGGCCGCGGGTGACGGACATCGGGTTCCGGCACCCGGTGACGGTCGACCTGCCCGGCGGCGGCCGAGTCGACAGCGTTGGCAAGCGAGTTGAGGCCGCGAGTTGGGGGCGTTGGCTGCGGCTGGTCGACGCCGATCAGAAACGCGGAGTCGTTCTGATTGACGGGCCGGGCGAGCGCCCGGTCCTGATTCTCGACCGGGTTGGCAAAGGCCGGGTCGCGCACCTTCTGTCAGACCATATCTGGCTCTGGAGCCGGGGGTATGAGGGCGGAGGCCCTCAGGCGGAGATGCTGCGCCGGACCGCGCACTGGTTGATGAAGGAGCCCGATCTTGAGGAAGATCAGCTCCAGGTGTCCGTTGATGCAACGCGTATCAGGGTACGGCGTTGGGCGCTCGACAATGATCTCCCGGATATCACCATGACAAAGCCGGACGGCACCACGGTGGTCCGCGTGTTGTCACGGCAAGGACCCGGACGGTCGTCGGCGCAATTTGAAACCGATCAAGTCGGGCTGCATCGTTTCAGTGATAATGACCGGATCAGGCTTGCTGCTGTCGGAGTCCTCAAGCCAGTCGAATACGACGATTTGCGCACTGCCGACTCCATACTGATGCCGGCCGTCGAGGCCACGGGCGGCGGCCTGCACTGGGCCATCGAAGATGGCCTGCCTGATCTGCGCCGGGTTCGGGCCGGGCGGGCGACGGCCGGGCAGAACTGGATTGGTCTGAGAGCGAATGAGGATTATGTGGTGACTGGCGTCGCGTCGGCTCCGCTCTTGCCCGGCCTACTCGCCTTGCTCCTGATCCTCGGCCTTGCAATCATCGCCTGGCACCGCGAAGGCACGTGACGCCTGACTGGACAGATCCGATCCCGCGGGTCCGGATCGCGCGAGCCGGGCTCGCCGCGCTAATGAGGACAATGCCACCCGCCACGATCCGGTTTGAGAACAGCCGCGTTTCGCCCACACTCGGAACGACGGCAAAGTCCCCATGCTCGGGTGCTTGACCTGGTCTCCAGTTCAATCCGGCATGATGATGACTTCGTGCCGCGCGCCGATGCTCGTCGTCGCGGTGACCGGCTCTTGACCGCATGCGTTCTGACGGAGCATTCCGAATGGCAACGATGATCCCTTCCCATATCCGTGACGACAAGACCAGCCCGGCTGAACAACGGGTCTTTGATATGTTCGGAGAAGATCCGGAAGCCGAAGGCTGGATCGTCTTCCACTCGCTGGGGCTTTCGCAGCGGCGCCCGGTCCCTACACAGAAATCGATTTTGTCGTCGTGATTCCCAAAGAGGGAATCGTCTTCATCGAGATGAAGGGCGGCCGCATCTCGTGCGAGGGCGGGCTCTGGTCGTCGAAAGACCGTCATGGACGCACAATCCCCTCAAACGAAGCCCGTTCATTCAGGTGCGCGCGATGTTCGCGTTGAAAGACTTGATTGCCGGGCATTTCTGATCCCGTGCTCCGGAAAGCTGGTGCCTGATCACGTCTGCCGTGGCGTTTCCCGACCTGACATTTTCCGTAACGTCACCCGAATACGAACGCTTCGATTTCATGAATTCCGACGACCTCAAGAGTCCGATCTCGAAACCGCTCATGACACTCGCGCGCGACCACCTCCGGTTCCGGCAGCCCGGGCATGGCGAGAGTCTCCCCGGCCCCCGTGAAGTGGGAGCAATCCGGGGTTTTTCCCGTTCGAACTTCGACATCGTCGAGGCAAAATCAATATCCGTCGAACGCATCGAGGACAAGCTGCTGCACCTGGCGGAGCAGCAATACGACTGTCGACCAGCTCGCGAACAATGACCGTTATCTTTTCGAAGGCGCTGCGGGGACGGGCAAGACCGCTCTCGCCAGCGAATAGCGCGCGGCCCTGGACGGACAGCGGGTCGATCCTCGTCTGCTACAACCGCCTCCTGAGTGAGAGATTGCGGCAGCAGACGGCGGCGGCCAGGATCACAGCCGGCACATGGCACGGCGTGGTAAGGGATTTCATTCTCAAGAGCAGCGTCTCCGAGGAGCGAGAATGAAGAAAAACGAATCCTGGACAGCGGGGATGCCGGATCATTGTTCAATGCTATCCACTGTTCGGAACGACTGCCCTTGATGAAAGCGGCCCCAATTCGATGTGCTCGTGATCGACGAGGCCCACGATCTCCGCAAGGCGGACATGCGCGCCGTTCTGAATCTCGCTGTTTCAGGACCGCTGTCCGACGACCGGTGGGGCTTTTCGGAGACTTTACGCAGCAGAATATCTATCATGACGAGGCTTCTCCCGAGCCGTACTCGCCTCCTGCAGAAAGAGTTTCGTGCGGTATAAACTGAAAACGAATTGCCGAAACACGCCGCAGATCGCCAAGGCCACCGCGAGCGTTACCGGCTTCGGGAATGCGCCGGATATCTGGCGAGATACGCTCGGCCTTTCGGTCGAACGCGAACACTGCAAGGAGCCGGAGGACGTGTCGCGTGTCCTACCGGAAACGGTCAGGGGACTTGTCAAGGATGAAATCCCGGTTGCTGACATCGTGATCCTGATGCCCGGGTCCAGGAAAAAACCAGTCTGGCCGATGTGACGGGCATTGCGGGATTTCCAATCATGAACTTGTCCCAAATGGACGACGCGGCGGATAATGTCCTGAGGCTTTCCACGATTCATTCCTTCAAGGATCTGGAAAGCGCCTTGATCATAATTGTCAATGTCGACAAGGAAATTACGGACGGGCCGAGGCCACTTCTCTATGTCGGATGTCGAGGGCAAGAAGCCTTGTGGTCCTCATGGCGCATGAAAGCGTCCGGAGCACGCTTGAAAAACGTTTCGTGTAGACGGCAGGGCGTTGCCGCCAGCAGCCGAAACGCGCAAGCCCTGTTCTTCCGGCCAGGCATCGCCGCCTGCCACGGCTTTCGGGCGTACCCGAGTCCGGCTGAACGCTCAGGGGACGCGTTCAACCCGCAGCACGTTGGTCGACCCGGGCGTGCCCATCGGCACACCGGCTGTGATCACGATCTTGTCGCCGGAAATCGCGAAGCCTTCGGACCGGGCAATCGCCACCGCGCGTTTGACGACCTCGGAGAACCGCTCCTCATTCGGGATGTGAACGCCGTGTACACCCCAGGCCATCGACAATTGCCGGGCCGTCCACAGATTCGAGGTTATACAGAGGATTGGAACATGCGGCCGTTCGCGCGCGGCCCTGAGTGTGGTCGATCCCGACGTCGTATAGGTAACGATGCAGTTGGCGCTGATCGTGTGTGCCACCTGACGGGCCGCCAGTGTGATCGCGTCGGACACCGTGGGCTCCGGCGGCTCGTGGCTCGCCTTCGATATCGCATGGTAGATCCGGTCACTTTCGACCTCCTGGATGATGCGATTCATCATCTCGACCGCTTCGACCGGATACCCTCCGGAGGCGGTCTCCGCCGAAAGCATCACCGCGTCGGCGGAATCATAGACCGCAGTCGCGACATCGGACGCTTCGGCCCTGGTCGGTGCCGGCGACGAAATCATGGAATCCAGCATCTGCGTCGCGACCACCACCGGCTTGCCGAGTTGCCGACAGAGTTTCACGATCATCTTCTGGAGCCCGGGCACCTTCTCCGGCGGCAACTCGACACCGAGGTCGCCGCGCGCCACCATGACGGCATCGCTCAATTCAACCAATTCGTTCAGATGTTCGATTGCCGCGGGTTTTTCGAGTTTGGTGATGACCGAAGCGCGCCTACCGATCAACCGCCGCGCCTCTGCAACATCTTCCGGCCGCTGAACGAAGGAGAGGGCAATCCAGTCAACACCGAGATCGAGGGCAAAATCCAGATCGGCCCGGTCCTTCGCGCTCAGCGATGAAAGACCAATCATCACGTTCGGAACATTGACGCCCTTGCGGTTGGACAGCACACCACCGGTTATGACTTCAGTTTCCAGAACCGAATCAGTGACATTGCGGATCTGCAGGCGGATACGACCATCATCAAGCAGCAAATCCATGCCCGGATTGGCCGCGTCAAAGATCTCCCGGTGCGGCAGGCAGACCCGCTTGCCGGTTCCGGGCGCGTCCAAAAGATCAAGCCGGAACTGCTGACCGGTTACAAGTTCGACAGACTCATCCCGAAACGTACCGATCCGCAGTTTTGGTCCCTGCAGATCGGCCATGATCGAAACTGGATGTCTCAGGTCCGCTTCGAGACCGCGAATGGTTTCGTAGATTGCCCGATGATCCTCGTGCCTTCCGTGGCTGAAGTTCAGACGAAACACGTCAACGCCAGCCTCGAACAGGCGCTGCATGGTATCGGTGCCCATGGTCGCGGGTCCCATGGTCGCGACGATCTTGGTGCTTCGGTACCGTCTCATGTCATCCATCCTACCGAAAAGGATGACAACAATACTACGAAGCTCAAATTGGTTGGCGACGATGCGTCAACGCTGCGATCGGATCGCGATACCGCCAAGGTCTGGTCCTATCCGAGAAGTTTCGCCTTCTTGTCGAGTATTCCGATCACCGTATCCCGGTCTTCCGAGGGCAATCTGAGAAGTGCCCGGTCGATACCGGCCTGTGCATAGCTCTCGAGAACCTGAGGATCGGACGGCGCCCCGAACACACTGACCGACAACGTCGACATGTCACGACCGGCTTCATCGGCCATGGCCCGCAGGCGATCCATGCTCGCCTGCGGATCGAAGCCGCCGCGGGCACGCGGAAACCAGCCGTCGCAATAATCGACAACACGGCGCAGCGTGTGATCGCTTTCGCCGCCCATCAAGAGCGGCGGATGCGGCTTCTGAACCGGTTTCGGGTAGGCCCAGCTTTTCTCGAAACTCACATGCTCGCCGTGGAACGAACCCGCCTCCTCTGTCCACAATGCCTTCATGGCAAGTACATGTTCCTTCACGATCGCGAAACGCGTCTTGTAGGTCGCGCCATGATGTTCCATTTCGTCAACGTTCCAACCGCCTCCCATCCCGAGGACGAATCGTCCGTTCGACATCATGTCGAGACTGGCGATCGCCTTGGCCGTGACAATCGGTTCCCGCTGCGGAACCAGGCAAATTCCGGTCCCGACCTTGAGTTTCTCGGTAACCGCCGCTGCGAAAGACAGGGAGACGAAAGGATCATGGGTATGGGCGTATTCTTTCGGCAGTTCGCCACCACCCGGAAACGGGGATTTCCGGCTGGTCGGGATGTGCGTATGCTCCGGAACGAAGAGCGACTCGAAACCGCGCTCTTCAAGCGCCCGGGCCAGCCCGTCGATTGCAATGCTGTAATCCGTATCGAAGATGAAAACACCGATATCCATGCCAAAGTCTCCTGATTGCGATAACCTCGACCGCGCAGCCGATGCTGCCATTAGACGGCAGGAACCGGACGCTGTCTATCATCATCTCGGCTGACTCACTGCCAAGCTCATCTCGCCGTCAATGTGTTTTACTGACAAAAGGCCACTCTAGTGTCCTGATTCCAAAGTTCGTACCGTTATGATGTTGCGGCTGCAGCGGTTTCGAGGGTCCTGAGGCAGAAGCGCTTGATGGACGCCAGGATTTCATCGGCTGTCTTGTGCCAGCGGAAGGGCTTGGGGTCCTCGTTGACGGTGTCGATGTACCCGGTGATCGCCTGCTCCAGCTCGACGGTCGATCGGTGAACCCCGCGCCGGATCTGCTTCTCTGTCAGATCGGCGAAGAAGCGCTCGACTTGGTTGAGCCACGAGGCAGAGGTCGGGGTGACGTGAACATGCCAGCGCGGTCGCCGGGCGAACCAGTCGCGGATCGTCTTCGTCTTGTGGGTCGAGTAGTTGTCCATGACGATGTGGATCTCGAGGTCGGGCGGCACGTTGGCCTCGACGTGATCCAGGAACTTGCGGAACTCCACGCTGCGGTGGCGCCGATAGCACTGTCCGATGACCTTGCCTGTGGCGACGTCAAGGGCTGCGAAGAGCGAGGTCGTGCCGTTGCGCTTGTAATCGTGAGTGCGCCGCTCGACCTGCCCCGGGCGCAGCGGCAGCAGCGGCTGGGTGCGATCGAGGGCCTGAACCTGCGATTTCTCGTCCACGCAGAGGACCATGGCATGCTGCGGCGGGTCCACGTAGAGCCCCACGATGTCGCGCGTCTTGTCCACGAAGTAGGGGTCTGCCGAGAGCTTGAAGGTCTCGCTCCTGTGCGGCTGAAGGGAAAAGGCTCGCCAGATGCGATTGACCGTCGACGGCGCATACCCCGTCGCCTGCGCCATCGAGCGCGTGCTCCATTGGGTCGCGTCACGAGGCTTCTCCTCAAGCGTCTTGCGCACCACCTCGGCCACGGCGTCGTCATCGATGCGCCGGGGACGGCCGGAGCGCGGCTCGTCGTCAAGCCCGTCAAGACGATGCTCTGCGAAGCGATTGCGCCACTTCCTGGCGGTCTGGCTGGTCACGCCCAGCACGCTCCCAATCTGCACATTGGTAAGCCCTTCGGCCGCCAGCAGCACGATGTGCGCCCGATCGGACAGGCCTCGCCAGACTTTGCGCCCGCGCGCCAGCCGCTCAAGCTCGTTGCGCTCGTCCGCGCTCAGCTTGATCTCCACCGAAAGGCGCATCACCATGCCCCCCGAATCGACACCACCCCCTTAACAATACGAACTTTGCGTACAGGACACTAGCCCGTCTCTGCTCTCACTCCTGAATGCGGGATGACGACCGCGAGACCCTATGCCCTTTTATGACCCCTCCACACCCCTGGAGACAGATATTCATCCACAGTGGTTGTTGAGCGCGAAATCTGTGGATTCCTCCATGGTCGCCGTGAGTTGCAATAATGCTGTCACAGAGATTCCCTTTCCCGCGTTGGTAACGCAGGGAAGGGGCTGCGAGGGCACCCCCGCGCGTGGAAAATTCGAGTACCCGATTTTCGGGATCAGCTCATCATCTGCGATACAGCACTATACTTTTCTTTAAATTCAATCAGTACAAGGCGATTAATTCTGTCATGCGTCGACATTTCATTGACAACTCACTCTTTGCAAATTATATTCACTTAACCGCTTATGCACATGGCTCCGGTTGCGAGAGTTTGCCACCAGATGTTGAGGTTAGGGGGGGGGGGGGGGGGGGGGGGAGCGGGTGGAATGCTCCCGATACGTTCCTGCCGACGGAGCCCCCACATGAAACAGGTCCCTGACAGCCTCCTCGCCGTCCAGCACATGTTTCCGGACGATGACGCCTGCGCCGCCTGGCTGATCGAAATGCGCTGGCCGAACGGCTTCGTCTGTCCCACGTGCCGCCATGAAAAGGGATGGGCGCTGCGTAGAAAAGCACACACCTTCGAGTGCGTCGGCTGCCGCCGGCAGACCTCGGTGACGGCCGGGACGATCCTGCACGCTAGCAAGCTGCCGCTCACCGTCTGGTTCTGGGCCGCCGACCTGATGGCGACCCACTCCAACGGCATCTCTGCCCTGCAGCTCCAGAAACAGCTCGCTATCGGCTCTTACCGCAGCGCTTGGCTGCTCGCCCGCAAGCTGCGCGCCAGCATGGTCGAGCCCGAGCGCAACCCGTTGTCGGGCCTGGTGGACATCGACGAGGCCAGCCTTCCATTCCGGACCAAAGACGATCCTCCTACCGGAGGGCAAGGACGCAGCCACGACGGCAAGATGCTCATCGTCGGCGCCATCGAACTCGGGGACGGAAACATCCCGGGCCGCCTGAGGCTGGCCGAAATCTCCTCCTACGGCGCCGCCGACCTCGGATACTTCGTCGAAACCGCCGCCGGTCCCGACGCCATCGCGAAAACCGACGGCTGGTCCGGCGACGCTGCGGTCCCCGCCGATCCCCACAATGTCCATGTCGTCGGGAAGACCGCCGCTCACCTCGTCCTGCCGTGGATCCACCAAGTCTTCTCCAACCTCAAAGGATGGGCGCGAGGCGTCGACCACGGGCTGCGCCGCAAGCATCTGCAGGCCGATCTCGATGAGGTCGTCTTTCGCTTCAACCGCCGCAAAACCCGCCACGATGCTTTCCGCTCGCTCTTCCGCCTCGCCACCAATGCACAACCCCTTACCTACAGCATGTTGATCGAACCGGAGCCATCTGCATAAGCGGTTTCATTTAAAGCGCAAATGGTCATTATTAAAGTTTTGTGACCCTATAATTTCGTAAAACTATTGGGGATTATATACTTGAATATGCAGCCGTCCATCCCCAAATCAATGTCAGAGTGGATAGGACATGGCACAGAAAGCACCCGGAAAGAGCCATCGCGAGGGGATCATCCTGATAGAGCTGTTCGGGCGGTTTCCCGATGACGCCACCGCCGAACGGTGGTTCGAGGAACAGCGCTGGGGCGCGGCTGGTAAGCCCTCTCATTGTCCGATGTGCGGCGGCACCGAGAAAGTGCGGCCCGTTCCTTCCCGCAAGCCTCTGCCCTACTGGTGCGGTGAATGCCGGCGCAATTTCAGCGTCAAGACTGGCACTGTGATGGACCGCTCGAAGATCGGCCTCCAGAAATGGGCCATCGCAATCTACCTGTGGTCAGTGTCGCTCAAGGGCGTATCGTCCATGCGGCTGCATCGCGACCTGAAGATCACGCAGAAGTCGGCCTACTTCATGGCCCAGCGGTTGCGCGAGGCGTGGACCGAGGGGCATGGCGGCATGGCTGGTCCGGTCGAGGTCGATGAGACCCATGTCGGTGGCAAGGAGAAGAACAAGCACGGAAACAAGAAGTTGCGGGCCGGACGCGGCGCCGTGGGCAAGACCACCGTTGCTGGTGTTCGGGATCGCGCCACGAACACCATCAGTGCCGCGATTGTCGAAAGTACCGACGCCGCTTCGCTACAGGGTTTCGTCGCTTCGCGGGCGGGCGAGGGAGCCAAGGTCTATACGGATCAGGCGGCCGGCTACAAGGGCATGAACTTCGATCACGAGACCGTCAATCACTCCGTCAGCGAGTATGTCCGGGATCAGGCGCACACTAACGGGATCGAGAGCTTCTGGGCCACCTTGAAGCGGGGATATCACGGGACTTTCCACCACATTTCGCCCAAGCATCTGCACCGCCATGTCAATGAGTTCGCGACCCGGCACAACATGAGATCGCGTGATACGGACGCCATGATGGCCGAGACCGTTGCCCGGATGGTCGGGAAACGGCTAATGTATCGGGAACTGGTAGCCGGCTAGGCTGCGGATACAGCGGGCAAGAGGATGGGTGCACCGGAATGGGCGCTTGAGACCGCGAAGGCTTGGGCGCAGGAACGGCTCCGCTCAGGAGCGGAGCCGCCTTGGACATACTACCGCTTGATGCAGCTCGTTGAAGCTGTGGATTCGCTTGCAGCAGGAACCCGGTCAGTTACTTCCACGGGCTGTTTACAGCCAGAGGCGCCACCTCAGGATGCCAGTCTCCCTCAAGGGGAGAATGTTTGTCGGCTAGATACCGCTCGATCCCGTCGCGCTGAGCAACAGGTACAGATGCCCACGTGACGTAAAGGGCGCCCTTTTGAGCATGCCTTGTGATCGTCGGGTCATTGCGGTGATCTGCAATGCGGTCTGCCACGTCACCTTGCCCGACGTAAGCGGTGTGAGGGGCGGTGCCTCCATGCCAGACGATGTAGACTCCATGTTCGGTTACTTTGGCCAAGTCGAGCCCGCCGAACGGGCACCACTCATCGCCAATACATTTGAGCCTCCGCTCAATTGGCGGAGGGCGAACGCTTGACAGATTCGCGGGAGACGGTACGATCACAGCGCTCTCACACAAATCTATCCGGTGCACCCTCCAGTGCTTCACCAGACCCCAACAAGGTCGAAGGCTGGGCTGGCACCCGGCCTTCGTCATTTCTGGGGCCGCTACGAATCTCCGTAGCATTCTGCAATATATACAAAATCATGCGGTCCGACAAGAATGCGTCTACCGCCCATGGTGAGACATGCCTGAAAAGCTGCCCCACAGCCCTCACGGGTCCAAAGAGGCCGACAAACCCTCGTCCAACGTCACCCTCCCGCCTGTCGACGCGACCCCCGAAGAAATCGCTCAGGCGCTATTTCGGTTGAAGCCTGAAGGCGAGGCCGAGACGACCGCCTAGATGATGGCCCGCGCATAGTCATCTATATAATTCCCAAACTATGGGGATTATATACTTGAATATGCAGCCGTCCATCCCCAAATCAATGTCAGAGTGGATAGGACATGGCACAGAAAGCACCCGGAAAGAGCCATCGCGAGGGGATCATCCTGATAGAGCTGTTCGGGCGGTTTCCCGATGACGCCACCGCCGAACGGTGGTTCGAGGAACAGCGCTGGGGCGCGGCTGGTAAGCCCTCTCATTGTCCGATGTGCGGCGGCACCGAGAAAGTGCGGCCCGTTCCTTCCCGCAAGCCTCTGCCCTACTGGTGCGGTGAATGCCGGCGCAATTTCAGCGTCAAGACTGGCACTGTGATGGACCGCTCGAAGATCGGCCTCCAGAAATGGGCCATCGCAATCTACCTGTGGTCAGTGTCGCTCAAGGGCGTATCGTCCATGCGGCTGCATCGCGACCTGAAGATCACGCAGAAGTCGGCCTACTTCATGGCCCAGCGGTTGCGCGAGGCGTGGACCGAGGGGCATGGCGGCATGGCTGGTCCGGTCGAGGTCGATGAGACCCATGTCGGTGGCAAGGAGAAGAACAAGCACGGAAACAAGAAGTTGCGGGCCGGACGCGGCGCCGTGGGCAAGACCACCGTTGCTGGTGTTCGGGATCGCGCCACGAACACCATCAGTGCCGCGATTGTCGAAAGTACCGACGCCGCTTCGCTACAGGGTTTCGTCGCTTCGCGGGCGGGCGAGGGAGCCAAGGTCTATACGGATCAGGCGGCCGGCTACAAGGGCATGAACTTCGATCACGAGACCGTCAATCACTCCGTCAGCGAGTATGTCCGGGATCAGGCGCACACTAACGGGATCGAGAGCTTCTGGGCCACCTTGAAGCGGGGATATCACGGGACTTTCCACCACATTTCGCCCAAGCATCTGCACCGCCATGTCAATGAGTTCGCGACCCGGCACAACATGAGATCGCGTGATACGGACGCCATGATGGCCGAGACCGTTGCCCGGATGGTCGGGAAACGGCTAATGTATCGGGAACTGGTAGCCGGCTAGGCTGCGGATACAGCGGGCAAGAGGATGGGTGCACCGGAATGGGCGCTTGAGACCGCGAAGGCTTGGGCGCAGGAACGGCTCCGCTCAGGAGCGGAGCCGCCTTGGACATACTACCGCTTGATGCAGCTCGTTGAAGCTGTGGATTCGCTTGCAGCAGGAACCCGGTCAGTTACTTCCACGGGCTGTTTACAGCCAGAGGCGCCACCTCAGGATGCCAGTCTCCCTCAAGGGGAGAATGTTTGTCGGCTAGATACCGCTCGATCCCGTCGCGCTGAGCAACAGGTACAGATGCCCACGTGACGTAAAGGGCGCCCTTTTGAGCATGCCTTGTGATCGTCGGGTCATTGCGGTGATCTGCAATGCGGTCTGCCACGTCACCTTGCCCGACGTAAGCGGTGTGAGGGGCGGTGCCTCCATGCCAGACGATGTAGACTCCATGTTCGGTTACTTTGGCCAAGTCGAGCCCGCCGAACGGGCACCACTCATCGCCAATACATTTGAGCCTCCGCTCAATTGGCGGAGGGCGAACGCTTGACAGATTCGCGGGAGACGGTACGATCACAGCGCTCTCACACAAATCTATCCGGTGCACCCTCCAGTGCTTCACCAGACCCCAACAAGGTCGAAGGCTGGGCTGGCACCCGGCCTTCGTCATTTCTGGGGCCGCTACGAATCTCCGTAGCATTCTGCAATATATACAAAATCATGCGGTCCGACAAGAATGCGTCTACCGCCCATGGTGAGACATGCCTGAAAAGCTGCCCCACAGCCCTCACGGGTCCAAAGAGGCCGACAAACCCTCGTCCAACGTCACCCTCCCGCCTGTCGACGCGACCCCCGAAGAAATCGCTCAGGCGCTATTTCGGTTGAAGCCTGAAGGCGAGGCCGAGACGACCGCCTAGATGATGGCCCGCGCATAGTCATCTATATAATTCCCAAACTATTCTATGAGTGTATTTTATCACAGTGATGTATTCTTTAGCGTTTCGATAGATCTCAACCTTTAGAAATGAATGTGGATAACTGGTTTCTAACGCAACCCGAGGTTTGATATCATTCATTCAAGAGTTCCAAGAACCACCAACCTTATCTCCGCCAGTCTCGGACGCCGTGTAAAGGCCGCGCCATGTTTTCAATTATCGCTTCCGGGTTCAGCACTCTACCTATACCGTCACCACGCCGTTGAATCCGTCTAAACAAGGGCCTCTTGGAGTCCGCCCGGTGCGCAGCAACGTCCAGATCCTCGCCAATCTGCGGCAAACTATTCGAGTGGGTCCAGCCATAGCACCTCTTGTCACCCATGCCATTGACCGTCAGATGCACCGCATTACAGCGATACGCATGCCGATGTCCCAATCCTCGGATTAACAGGTACAAGCTAACGTAACGGCCGCGACAACATCCACGGGGGACATCAGAATACTCTTGCGGTCATGCCGGCAATCCGGGTTAGCATCGCTCCATTCTTTCGCGTTGTCTTCGGAGCATTGACGTGACCCTGGCCAGAACCCTTGATGATCTGCTGCATGCGGCGACAACGCGCGGTGACATCCCGGGTATCGCCGCGGTCGTGACGGATCGCGACGAGACACTGTACGAGGCCGGATTCGGCACCCGCGAGGCCGGAAGCGGCATCCCCATGACACCGGACTCGGTGTTCTGGATTGCGTCCATGACCAAGGCCGTCACCGGCGTCGCCGCGATGCAACTCGTCGAACGCGGCAAACTGTCGCTTGACGCGCCCGTCGGCGACGTGATTCCCGAGATTGCCGCCGTCAAGGTTCTGGACGGTTTCGACGCTGCAGGCCAGCCGATCCTGCGCCCGCCTGCCTCCGCCGTTACCCTGCGGCAACTGCTGACCCACACGGCCGGCTTCGGCTACGATACTTGGGATCCGATGATCCGGCGCTACGTCCAGACTGTTGACATTCCGTCCCGCGCCACCGGGTTGAAAGCGGCGCTCGACCTGCCGCTGGTTTTCGATCCGGGCTGCCGCTGGCAGTACGGTATCAACATTGACTGGGTCGGTTTGACGATCGAAACGGTGACCGGACAGGCACTCGGAGCCTACTTCGCCGAGAAAATCTTCGCGCCGCTTGGCATGAACAGCACCGGATTTCGCATTACCGGCGACATGGCGACACGGCTTGCCACGCTGCACCAGCGCGAGACTGACGGCCTACGGCCGCGGCCGGAGTTCCGGATGGTTCAGGATCCCGAAGTCGAGGCCGGCGGCGGTGGTCTCTACGCGACCATGCCGGACTACGCCAGGTTCATGCGGATGATCCTGAACAAGGGAAAAGGCAACGGCAACCGCCTGCTCGAAGCCGACACGGTGGAACAGATGTCCGTGAACCAGATCGGGGACTGCCGGGTCACGACCCTGAAAAGCTGCGACCCGCCACGCTCCCGCGACGCCGAATTCTTTCCGGGGATCGACAAGACCTGGGGTCTTACCTTCATGATCAACGAAACCAGGGGGCCCACCGGGCGATCCGCCGGTTCCCTCGCCTGGGCCGGACTTGCGAACTCCTATTTCTGGATCGATCCGGCAACCGGCATCGCCGGCAGCTGGGCAACGCAGATTCTGCCCTTCGCCGATCATGTCGCCCTGCCGCTCTTTCTCGACTTCGAAACCGCAGTGTACCAGACACTGGGATCGACGCCCTCTGATACGGAAGATTGAATCGCATGTCGGCAAACCAGTCCGATCCTGACGGCGCCGAAGAGCGCCTGCTCGGCAACCTCGCGCACATCATTCGCTCGAAGAATGCGGGCCCCGGCCTGTTGACCATAGACCTGTTCTTCGACAGCGACGAAGATTTCGCCGATGCGGTCGCGGCCAAAGGTCTCCAGCCCGGACCGATCGCGGCTCGCTACCGACTGTCCGCGAACCAGGTTCGCATGATACCCTACCCGCTCGCCCGCGCCATAAAGATCACCATGGATCGGCCGATCACCGCGGGCCGACCCGGTGACAGCGACGTGTATGGCGCCCAACAACACGCGCTGCTGCTTGACGTCCGCATTCCTGCCGGAGACAGACCATGAACCAGCTCACCCCCGTCAAATTGCTCGCGGCCTCCGGCCAGCTCGGTTACGGTGTTCTCGAAACCGCCTTCAGGCGCGGTCTTGACCGCAAACCTGACATGATCGGCGCAGATATGGGTTCGGTTGATCCGGGCCCGGCCTATCTGGGCACTGGACACATGGCAACCGATCCGGAAACCACCCGGCGCGATTTGACATTGTTGCTGGAAGGCGCATGCGCGCTCGATATTCCCCTGATCATCGGAACCGCCGGAACGGCTGGCGCCGCGCCCCATCTCGATGCCGTTTTGGCGCTGGTCCGCGATATTGCTTCGGAACGAAGCCTATCGTTCAGATTGGCGTGGATCCGGGCCGATATTCCGAAGGAACGCGTTCTCGCAGCTCTCGGAGCCGGTCAGTTGACCCCGCTCGGCGCCTTCCCCGACGCTACCGAAGCGGATGTTCATGACAGTCCGCATATTGTCGCGCAGATGGACGATGCGCCGATCGAAGCCGCTCTCGCCGGAGGAGCCGATGTCGTCGTCACCGGACGAGCCTGTGATACCGCCATCTATACGACTGTCGCGTTGGCGAAAGGACATGGTCGCGCCCTTTCGACCCATGTTGCGAAGATCATCGAATGCGGATCGCTCTGCTGCGACCCCGGCGGTCGCGAGGCGATGTTGGCAACACTTGATTCCAATGGCTTCACCCTCGACTGCATGAACCCGAACCGCAACGCCACCCCGATGTCGGTTGCCGCCCACGCCCTTTACGAACAGGGCGATCCTTACACCGTCCGCGAACCGGCAGGCGAACTCGACCTCTCCTCCGCCAGGTACACAGCGCTGGATACCCATCGCGTCAGGGTCACCGGCGCCCGCTGGCGCGATACGATACCGACCCTGAAGCTGGAAGCGGCGGCGCCGGTCGGGTTCCGAAGCGCATTTTTCGCAGGTACCAGCGATCCACGAGTGATTGCCGGAATCGAGGATATCTGGGCGGCGGTACGGGAAACCGTCACGGATATTGCTGGCGATGGCGCCGGCGACCTTCTCAGCGCCCGGTTTTACGGCCTCAATGGTGTCGTGGACTGGCCCGGACCACCGGAGACATTGCCGAGGGAACTCGGAATTCTTGTCGAATGCATCGCGCCGACCCGGGAACGGGCAAAGGCCGTAATCACAATCACCAAGCAGTATTTCCTGCATCATGGTTTTCCAGGGCGCCAGTCGACCGCCGGCAACCTCGCCTTTCCGTTCACGCCGCCTGAACTCGAAGTCGGGCCGGCCTGGCGGTTCTCGCTACATCACGTCATGCAACTGACCGGCGACAGCGAACGACTCAGTCTGTTTCCGGTCAGCTTCGAGGATCTGTGAGAGTGGTCCCGTGATCTACCTGGTAGAAATGAACCTGACGACCCCGACCGCCGCGCGGACTGGGACGCTTGGTATGTAGCGCATATGCGGTTGCTCATCACCATTCCCGGCATTCATGCGAGTCAGCGGTTCGAATGCCTGCATGACGACCCCTCGCCTTTTGTCGCGTTGCACGAAATCGACGGCCCGGAGGTCTTCGAGTCCGATGAGTACAAGGCTCAGGCCGGACCGTCGGGCACCGGGGAATGGCGCAGCAGGATGAACAGCTGGCGCCGCAATGTCTTCGCCGGCCTTGATCATACCCCGGAGGTTCCGAAAACCGGACTGCTGCTGGTGATCGAAGATGGTATCGACAGCGGCTGGCCTGATGGCGTGACCCCAGTCTGGTTGATGGCGACCGGACTCGACCGCAGCGCGCAGCGGCGCGCCATTGCCGTCTGCCACGATTCTGAACGCGGGAGAACGGCCATGGACTGGCCCGGCATCCGGGTATTGAAACCACTAACGCCGCGACTGACCGCGGCATGACCGATAGAGATATCGGTGAAAGATCCTCAACATCACCGGCGCCGTGCGGCTCGGCATCGTGCCGGCCATGAACCGCCAAGGCGGCTGTTGGCCTTGCGGCGAACCATGCGTTACCATGCGTTACCATGCGGATGGGCAGACTCGGGAGGACTGAGATGACCGCAGCCACTGACGAAACCTTCATTGATCGTGTCTCGACAATCGACATGTCACCTCTGGCCGATGGCAGTGCGGACGGTAAACGCATCGTTGCGGACGCATTGCGGACTGTGTTCGAACGCGTCGGGTTCTTCATTCTTGTCAATCATGGAGTCGAGCAAACCCTGATTGACCGCACGTTTGCCGAGACCCGGCGATTCCATGCACAGCCGATGAAGGCCAAACAGGCCGTCATGATGAACGCGCATAACAACGGCTACATGGCGATCAACCGCTATACTGTCCGAACCTCGCGAGTCAGCGAAGCGACAGCAAGACTAGACCGCAACGAGTCATTCTTCATCAAGCGTGAACGGGGTTCTGAGGATCCTCTGGTCCGCGCCAACCGGCGCTTTGCCGGCCCCAACGAATGGCCGGATAATCTTCCCGGATTCCGGGAAACCCTGCTCGAATATACCGACATTGTTGACGCCATGGCCCGGCGGTTGTTGCCGGCATTGGCGATGTCCCTGGATCTGCCGGAAGACTTTTTCACCCCGGCTTTTACCGAAAGTCAGTTCTCATTTCGCCTTTCACACTACCCCCCGGTGGATGAACGGGAGGCTGGACAGTACGGGATTGCGCCGCATACCGACTCCAACTTCATGACGTTCCTGGCCCAATCGGATATCCCCGGCCTGCAGATCCGCATTGGCGAGAACCGTTGGGTCGATGTCCCTTATGTACCGAATTCATTCGTCGTCAACAGCGGCGACATGCTCCATCGCTGGACCAACGGCCGTTACAAGTCGACACCGCACCGGGCATTGCCGCCGGTCGGCAAACCGCGTTACGCCATTCCCTATTTCCTCGGTCCGCATCTCGATACCGAAATTGCCTGCCTGCAGACCTGCCAGGGTCCGGACAACCCGCCCAAATACCCGTCGATCCGGTACAGCGACTATATCTCCTGGTGGTACGACTCCAACTACAGACCCGAGGATCAGAAGGATCTGACGCCGGAGGCGGCCGAATAGACCTCTGTCATCGCACAACACCTGCTCCAGACATCAGGCATGCGATAGAGCGTACTCGCGTCAACACTCTATGATCGCTCCACCACCCTCTTCGGCATCTCCAGAGGAAGTTTATCGCCATGTCTCGATCCGTCGCCAATCTGCTGGCTGACAGCCTTGAAGCCCATGACGTCGACCAAGTCTTCTGCGTACCGGGGGAAAGCTATATCGGTCTGACCAGCGCTCTCGTGGCACGAAATTCGATCCGTATCATCGTCTGCCGCCATGAAGCCGGCGCCGCCTTCATGGCGGCAGCAGACGGTGCGCTCAATGGGCGTGCCGGCGTGGTTATAGTCAGCCGCGGCCCCGGGCTCTCCAACGGCCTGGTCGCCTTGCACTCGACCTATCACGATGCGACCCCGATGGTGGCTCTCATCGGCCAAGTGGAACGGGCTGATTACGGCCGTCTTGCGCTACAGGAACAGAATTACGGATTGCTGCTTGCCGACATCACCAAATCGGTGATTGAGGTCAATCAACCGGAAACTGCGTCCGAGGCAATCGCCCGCGCGTTCCATGTCGCGGAGAGCGGCACCCCCGGACCGGTCGCGGTCATTCTGCCCGAAGATGTCTTCGATGAAGAGACAACCGCGCCGGTCGCGATCCCGCGGCCGCATCTAGCGGCAGCCCCAGGTGCCGACGATACCGAGCAGCTTGCAAACATGATCGCGGATGCCGAGCGCCCCCTGATTCTGGTCGGCGGCGCCATGCTGGCCGATACCGTCCGCGACCGGTCCGTGCTTGATGATCTCAACCGCCTTGCCAAGTCCTGGGTACTGCCGGTCAGCCCGACCCACCGGCGGCCGCAACTATTCGATGCCCGGGATCCGAATTTCGGTGGATATGTCGGTATCCGGGTCCCGCCGATGCTGATCAATGAAATGAAAAAAGCCGACCTGATGGTCGCGTTCGGCGAGCGCATGACCGATACCGTCAGCCAGTCCTACACGTTCCCGGCGGCGCCGGAGCCGCAGCTTCCGTTCGTTCACATCTGGCCTGACCCCAATGAAGTCGGCCGGGTCTGGCGGCCAGATCTCGGGATTCCGGCCAATCCGCATGAAGTCCTCAAGGCCCTGCTGGCCCGTGAGGTACCGGCCGATACGGCAAAACGGCGCGGCTGGATCGATGGTCTGCACGCCATTCACCGCAAACTGCTGACCAAGACATGGAATCCTGCCAGCGATGGCGTCAACTTCGCCGCAGTGGTCTGCGAAGTCGACAAACATCTCGCCAACGATGCCACGGTCACCTCGGATGCCGGCAATTTCGGAAGTTTCGTGCACCGCTATATCGGATTCGGGCAAGGGCAGAAATTTCTCGGCTCGATTGTCGGAGCCATGGGATCCGGGATGCCGATGGCGGTTGCCGCCGGCCTGCGTCGGCCGAATACCCAGATCGTCTGTTTCATCGGAGATGGCGGCGCGCTGATGATGGGCAACGAAATCGCCACCGCCCGGCAGTACGGCGTCAATCCGGTCATGATCATTTCCGACAATGCGATGTATGGCACCATCGGCATGCATTCCTATGTCCGTTATCCCGAGCGCGCCTTCATGGACGGAACCCGCTTGACCAACCCCGACTTTGCACAATGGGCCCGGAGTTTCGGGGCCGAAGGGTTCACCATTCGCGAAGAGGCCGATATCCCCGATACCATCGCCGCGGCCTTTGCCGTCAGGACCAGGCCCGTCGTGGTCCATTGCCTGACATCGGCACTGCAGATGAGCGCCTGGCGCCGCTACGACCGAGCGGAAAGCCTACCATGACCGCCCTGAACACCGATATGCCACGGGTTTCGGCCGATGTCCTGAAGGCCCAGATCCTGAGTGTGTTCAAGGCCTGGGGCATGCCCGACGGGACGGCGGCTACCGCCGCCGAAGTGATGGTCGAGACCGATCTGCGCGGTGTAGATTCGCACGGCATCAACATGCTTCAGCAATACCGCGAGACGTTTCGGCGCGGCGCCCTGAACGTGAAGGCCACAATCCGGGTGCTGCGTGACCGACCGACCTCGGCACTGATCGACGCCGATCGTGGCCTCGGCCATCCGGTTTCTGTCGACTCGATGGACAGGGCGATCGAAAAGGCGCGCCGGCACGATATCGGACTCGTTTGTGTGACCAATTCGCATCATTTCGGCGCCGCCGGCTATTATGCCGAACGGGCGGCACGGGCCGGGATGATCGGTATCGTCACCACATCGACGCGGGGCATCACTCTGGTTCCGACCCGGGGCATCGAACCTGTTCTCGGAACCAATCCTTTCGCCTTTGCATCTCCAGCCGGGCGATATCCGCCACTGGTGCTGGATTTCGCGACCACGGTCGCAGCAGTCAACAAGGTGAAGGTCCGGCATCTTCGAGATCTCGAACTGCCACAGGGATGGGTCAGCGACGGCGACGGCCGGACAGTCACCGATCCCGAAGAGGCGCTGTCGATCTTTGCCCGGCGGACGACAGGCGGGTTCAATCCGGTGGGCGGGACCGGCGAGACCCTGGGCGGTCACAAGGGGTATGGACTAGCGCTGTTCTCGCACATCATGAGCGGCGCATTGCCCGGCGCCTCGTTTTCGCCAATCAGGGTTCAGAATCAGAAATCGGACGATCCGGATGATCTCGGTCATTATTTCCAGGCCATCAATCCAGACGCGTTCCGGCCCTATGACGATTTCATCGCCGACATTGAAGACGCAGTGGCGATCCTGAAAAACGTCACCCCGGCCGACCCCGGAAAACCCGTTCTGGTCGCCGGCGAGCCGGAATACCTGACCCATATCGATCGATCGGCCAACGGTGTGCCGGTCAACGAAAATCTGCGACAGTTGATCCGCGATGTCACGCGGGATGCGGGAGTCCCGTATCTGCTTGACAAGCCTTGAGCCGGAAGCCGGCGCAACGGAGTTGGACAGCCATGGCCCGTATCGAACAATTCGGTCTTGATGTCGGCATATACGGACCGCTTGCCGAACCGGATACCGTCTTGAGTCTTGCCGAATTCGCCGAATCCGCAGGTTTTGACTCAATCTGGCTAGCTGACCATGTGGTGTTTCCGGCAAAGTTCTCGTCACAGTATCCGTTCAGCGCGACCGGAGCGTTTCCGGCCCCGGTTTCGGACCCTCTGCTCGAGCCGATCGCGACCATGGGCGTCCTGGCCGGCACGACCGAGCGTCTCCGGATCGGGACGGCCGTCCTGATCATTCCTTACCGCAATCCTGTTCTGCTGGCCCGAATGCTGATCACCATCGATCAGTTTTCCGGCGGCCGGATCATTCTCGGCGCCGGAGTCGGTTGGCTGAAGGAAGAATTCGAAGCCCTGAACACCGACGATTTCAGCCGGCG
Organism: Thalassobaculaceae bacterium; assembly: GCA_963422445.2. Taxonomy (GTDB): domain Bacteria; phylum Pseudomonadota; class Alphaproteobacteria; order Thalassobaculales; family Thalassobaculaceae. The sequence goes on along the minus strand of OY729512.2, from coordinate 2,343,789 downwards.
CGGCAAGGTCACCGATGAGTATCTTGAGATCTTCAAGGCGTTGTCGGTTGGCGGCGCCGTCGGTTACCAGGGCGAAACCTACCGCCTCGAGCCAGTTCATTCGGTTCCGAGCGCGGTGCAGAAACCGCATCCGCCGATCCTGATCGGCGGGGTTTCGAATCCGGCGCTGCGCCGGGTAGTCCGCCATGGCGACGGCTGGCTGGCGGTGGCGCTTGACGCTGCCTCGCTCAACGAACGCATGATTGCGCTCCGGACGCTTTGCGACGAACATGGCCGCCGGTTCGAGGATCTGGCGCTGGTCTACAAGATCTTTCTCAACCCCGGCGACCCGAAACCCGGCCCCTTCGGCAGCCGCGAGATGGGAAGCGGTTCGAAAGCACAGATCATCGATGACCTGAAATCGATACTAGGCTGCGGTTTCGGGTCGATTATCGTCCGATATCGTGGTGACAGCGCGACAGCGCAGATGGACCATCTCAAGCGATTTGCGAACGATATCGTTCCACGTCTGTGAACGGCGCCCGTGCCAAGATGACGGATCCTGGCCGTCGCCCCGATACAGCCTGCCGCGGACCATAACCGCAAGGGTGGAGCGTTTACCTGTCAAACCACAGTACCGGGCGCGATACCGGTTTCGGATCATGGTGTCACGACGGCGCTGTGCGCATTGTCGGCGGAAGCCGGGTTTGTCCGGATCCCGGCATCCTGTTGATTGCCGCATAGGCGCGGCGCCGGGCAAATCCGTGTTCGACAACGGGTGCGGGGTAGCCGTCCGGCCGACCGCGATCCGACCCGGCGGCATGAAGCCACTCAGCGGGCAGATCCGCGAGTTCGGGCACCCATTTGCGAATGTAATAGCCGCTCGGGTCGATTCTGCGGCCTCGTTTGACAGGGTCAGGAGGAAGGAATTTTGCTGCTATCGCACTGCGTACCATCCAATGCCAGTTCGCGGAATTGTTGGCGAGGTCGGCATCCACCAACGTATCCCAGAACCAGCGTGCCCCCTGCTCCGGCGCGATGAGCAGGTGTCTGATCAGAAACATGGCCACGGTCACACGCATATCATGAGATATCCAGCCGGTCTGCAACAATTCCCGCATGCCTGCATCAACGATCGGATACCCGGTGCGGCCTTGCTGCCAGGCCGCCAGTCCGTTCGCATCGGTACGCCAGGGCGCAGAGGGGAGAACCGGATTGAAGCCGCTCTCGAGCAGTTCGGGCCGATGGTAGAATTGATGGCAGGCAAATTCTCGCGACAGCAATTTGCGGAAACACCCCCCGGCCTTGTCCCCGGTCCTTGTCGCCGCGCCCGCTACCACCTGAACCCGGGTCCAGATCTGCCGCGGGCCGATCTCGCCATGGCTGAGATGCGGCGACAACATCGAGGATCCCACGCGGTCCGATTGCGCCTTCTCCGCGGGCGTGTCAGTCAGCCCGTCGCGCAGAAACTCTTCGAGCCGGGCCGCCGCGCCGCCAGCGCCGGGCAACCAGTGCTGCCCCAGGCCCGCGACGCGTTCCGGCGCCACCTGACGCAATCTCCAGTCGGACAGTTTTTCGCTTGCCGGCCAGTCCCGTGGCGGCGTCAGACTGACCGGAGCGGGCAACGGATCACCCAATGGGTGACGATCCTGGCACGCTCTGGCAAATTTCGTAAAATGCCGGTACGGCGCACTGTCGCCGGTGGTCACGGTCTCCGGCTCGTGAAGCAGCGTTCCTCCGGCACCTTGGAAAGCAACCCCGCGGGCGGCAAGAACTATTGCAATCGTCTTCTCTTCTGCGACATGGTGCGGTTCATAGCGGCGGGTATAGAAGACCGTCGTCGCACCGGTCGCGTCGACCAGATCGACAAGCGAGACAATGGTCTGGCCGTGGCGGAGAATCAGGCGGCTGCCAAGCGCCTGCAGATCGGACTCGAGGGCCTGGAGACTACCCTCCAGCCACCATTGCCGGGCCGGACCGGGAGCCCAGCGATTATCTGTCACATCATCGAAGATATAGAGCGGTATGACGGACCCGGCCGCAGCTGCCGCCGTCAAGGCGGAGTGATCGCTCACTCTGAGATCGGCGCGATACCAGAGGATAACGGGCTGTTGCTGATGGCATACGGTCATAATCGCGACGACCCAGACATGACGGCGTCACTGACGCTAACGTATGGCCGGAAACGGTGCGAGATATTTCTTTCTGTTGCAGGATGATGTTTCTGAACAACAAATGTTCAGATTCGCACTGAGATCAATGTTATGGCCGCTGCGCCAGCAATGACTTTGCCGAATCAGGACCGGATTTGCGCGCCATCCATCCGCGTAAGCACGCGAAATGCGGTTCCCGATCCATTTGACGGCCCTCGGTGGCGGTCGATCCGTCAGATCGGACATAGAATGCATGGAGATGGAGACGATAACGCATCCTCCAGACCACCCGATGCATGTCCCGGAGTCTTGACGGTCCGTCAGTCAGTTTGGTGCGGGCGGGGAGACTCGAACTCCCACTTCCAAAGGAAACCAGATTTTGCTTACCAACTACGGCTTCCGTCGCCGTCCCATTGTCGGGACGTTTGTGGTCTGGACTTTCTCATCACCATGCCCCAAAGGGGTTTAGGTGGGTGCCGTCAAGTCTCTACACCTTCCTTCCGGGCCGCGTGCACCGAAAGGCTTGGCTCGGGATCAGCAGCGGCGCAACCCGTCAGCCTTCCCCGAATTTGACACCTGCTACCGCCGGATTTCCCCGACGGCGACCCATCTGTCTGAGTCTGGCGCGTCTACCAATTCCGCCACGCCCGCAACCGGCTGCGACTTTGGCGAAACCGAACGCAACGGTCAAGCCGGAATTACAAGCGGGCGCCACGATCGCCGTGGACGGACGAGGCGGTTCACGATCCGCGTGATCGGAGCGCTGCCTGGGCTGCGGAAATCCGCACAACCGGAACCCGGGACGGCGCACAGGAAATGTAACTCCGCCCGGCCGTCTCGCACACGGTGATCCGGATAGAGTCGCACCCATCGACGATCTCTTGCGTCAGAGTTCCGTCATGACAGGCAAAGGGATTGATCTCGACAATGCCGCGTTGCCGGCACAGGTCGAGAAGACCGACAGACTCGTCGCGACCAATACCGATGGCGAAACGGACAAAGTCGTCCGGATCAATGCCGAAATCCGACACCCGGTTAGCACAAGCTCTGGGAATTCGCAGATCGGCCACCCGGCCCAGAAAATACGTGACCTTGACACCAGTCTCTCGTTGCACCGCATCCGCCATGGTGCCGATCGCATCCTTCAGGCAGCTGAATTCAGCCTCTTCAATGGTGCACGGAACCAGCAACTCCAGACTGACGTCAGCGCCACCATGCGCCCTCACCATGGCCGCCGCTTCCAAAATCGTCCGGGCGATCGGCGTGACGACGCCTCTGGAATCCGAACCGGCATACCCGCCATCGGATCGTACAGGCGACGAATCGGCTTCTGGATGCCGATACAGTCGGATCGCCACCGGCAAACCCGCCAGAATCCGGAACATCGTTCCGAAACCCTGCCGCCACTCCGCCAAACCTTCCAGTCGTTCCGTTCCTTCAGTGGCCCGGCCAAGGGCAATTTCCGACTCGATCACGATGCCACATCCGGCGTTTCCGATACAATCTCCAAGATCGAGCGGTCCGAACCCCTGGGCTCCGAGCCCACGGGCGGACTCGACGGCCGCTGACGTTCTGATGCCGGCCCGGACGTCAAATCCGCGAACGGCGTCAGCCCAGGTCATGACGGCTGTGAACGCTTGGGACTGCGATGGTTCGGTTGTGGCGACCGTACCTAGCATCACCTCACCGGTCGATCCGTCGATCGTGATCCTGTCACCGGCCTTGACCGTCACATCATCGACGTGGAAACACCCGGCCTTTCCATCAATCCGCATCCGTCCAGTACCGGATACGCAAGGCCGGCCCATGGCCCGGGCAACTGTAGCGGCGTGACTGTTTCTCCCACCGCGGGCGGTCAGGATTCCCTGTGCCGCATGCATACCGCGAATATCCTCCGAACTGGTCTCCGTGCGAACCAGAATGACATTCTCGCCTTGCTCAGCCAGACGTTCCGCTTCTCCAGGCGTGAACACCACGAGACCGCTCGCCGCCCCCTGGGATGACGGCAGCCCAGCCGCAATGACCCTGCGAATCGCCTTCGGGGACAACGCCGGTTTCATGAGTTGCTCGAGCGACTCCGGCCGGATTCGCAATACAGCGTCCTCACGTGAAATGATGCCGGACTCGGCCATCTCGAAAGCGATCCGCATTGCAGCCGCAGCCGTTCGCTTGCCGGCCCGGGTCTGCAACATGTAAAGGCGCCCCTGCTGCACCGTAAACTCGATGTCCTGCATGTCCCGGTAATGGGCTTCGAGACGTTGCCGAACTGCGTCCAGTTCACGGAAGGCGTCAGGCATGAGCTCTTCCATCGCCGGCAGACCGCAGCCAGTTTCGGCCCGGCCGGCTGCCGTCAGTTGTTGCGGCGTGCGAATGCCTGCCACCAGATCCTCGCCCTGGGTATTGACCATGAATTCCCCGTAGAAGCGATTCTCTCCGGTCGAAGGATTGCGGGTGCAGGCGACACCGGCCGCGCTGTCCTCGCCCATGTTCCCGAATACCATTGCCTGGATACTGACAGCCGTCCCCGGGCTAGCTGGCACATTGTAAAGACTGCGGTAAGCGACCGCCCGCCGGTTCATCCAGGATCCGAATACCGCGCCAATGGCGCCCCAAAGCTGTTCCTGAAGATCTTGCGGAAACTCTTCGCCGGTCGCGGCCTTGACCACGGACTTGTAAGCATGAACCAGATGCTCCAGAGCATCGGCGTCAAGATCCGTGTCGAGACCGGTCCCCTCACGCCTCTTCAATGAACCAAGACAGTCCTCGAATTCAGCGTAATCAATGCCGAGTACCACGGTCGAATACATGTGGATGAATCGGCGGTAACAGTCAAAGGCAAAGCGCGGATTGCGAGACCGCGCGGCCAGCCCGGCGACTGTCTCGTCGTTCAGGCCGAGGTTGAGGACAGTATCCAACATGCCAGGCATCGAGGTTGGCGCACCTGATCGAACGGAGAGCAGCAGCGGGAGATCGCTTGCCCCGAATCTGGCGCCGGCCGATGCTTCCATGTCCGCCAGCGCAACTGTGACCTGCCCCTGAAGATCGTCGGGATAGGTTCTGCTGTTCTGGAAGAAGTACGAACAGACCTCGGTCGTTATTGTAAACCCCGGCGGCACTGGCAAGCCGAGCGAACTCATCTCCGCCAGGCTGGACCCCTTGCGGCCAAGCAGTTCAAGCCGGCCGGCCCGGTCGTCACCGAAGGCATAAACCCACCGAGTCATCGCTGGTACGCCATTCGATTACCCTTCGACCTTCGAAAAATCGGCAACCCGATTCATCGTGTCGACAATACTTGCCAAGGTCTCCAAGCGGTTCGCCCGCAATGCAGGCTGTTCGACATTGACAGTCACGTCCTGAAAGTAGGTGTCAATCGGTCGGCGCAATTCTGCCAGAATACCCATCGCGCCGCCGAAATCCTCGTTCACAATACGCCCCGACAATGCCGAAATCACTGTTGAAATGGCATCGTGCAAGACCTTTTCCTGCTGCACCTCGAATTGTTCCGGATTCGGGAACCCGCGGTAGGTGCCGCCATCCTTGGCCGCCTCGATGCGGACGATGTTGGCAGCTCGCCGATGCGCAACCAGCAGGTTGTTGCCATCATCCGATGCAAGGAACCCAGTGAGCGCGTCAATCCGGGCGATCAACCGGCACAGATCGTCTTCGTCACCCAGAGCGAAAACCGCCGCAACCACGTCATGCCGGACACCCCGATCGCGCAAATGCACTTTCAGCCGATCGACAAAAAATTCGAGCAGGCCAGCCGGTTCGCCCAATCCGTCATAACCGGACAACGCCATGGCGACCGCCTTGCGCAACGGCAGCCGCAAACCATTGGTGATGACCAGACGGATGACGCCAAGCGCCGCACGGCGCAAGGCGAAAGGATCCCGGGATCCGGTTGGCCGCTCATTGATCGCGAAGAATCCGGTCAACGTGTCGATCTTGTCGGCAAGCGCTACTGCAACACTGACCGGTGCTATCGGACAACTGTCGAACGGGCCCGAAGGCGCGTAGTGTTCGGCGAGGGCCTGCGCGACCGCAGCCGGTTCTCCGTCATGCAACGCGTAATAATGGCCCATGAGACCTTGCAGCGTCGGAAACTCGCCGACCATCTCTGTCGTGAGGTCCGCCTTGGCCAGCCGCGCGGCCCGTCCAGCGTCAGTCGGGTCGCAACCGGGCACGAAAGCAGCCAGTTGTTCTGCCAGACTCTCCATCCGTCCAACTTTGTCGGCAAGCGTACCGAGACGGTCATAGAACGCGACATCAGCCAGCGCCGGAACCCTGCTCTCCAGGGTCTGACGACGATCCTGATCCCAGAAGAACCGCGCGTCAGACAAACGGGCGCGCAAAACCTTTTCGTTTCCGGCAACGATCGTCACGTCCCGTTCCGGACTAGCCGCCGTGTTGGAGACCGTGATGAAACGTGGCGCCAGCTGTCCCGACGTGGTCTCCAGCGCAAAATATTTCTGATGCGCGCGCATGGCGGTAACCAGAACCTCGGCCGGCAAATCCATGAAGACCGTCTCGATCCGCCCGGCCAAAGGCACGGGCCATTCGACAAGACCGCAGACCTCGTCGAGCAATCCGGGATCGTCACGCAATGTCAGCCCCTCAGCTTCGGCCAGAACTCTCGCCGCCGATCTGATCGTTGTCTTTCGCTCGCCGCGGTCGAGGATCACGAAGACAGAGCGCAGTTTCGTCCGATAATCGTCAAATCCGGTGACGGGAACCGGATGCGGCGCCAGGAAACGGTGACCGCGGGTTTCATTGGTGAATGTCAACGTATGATCGCCAAGCGGCAACCCGCCGTCGAGCGTCTCGCCGTCGAAAACCGCCAGAACATGATGCAAGGGACGAACCCAGCGGAACCGGTTCCGCCCCCATCGCATGCTCTTCGGCCACGATACGCTGCGAATGGCGTCTACCAGAAGACCGGGAAGTATCTTCCGTGTGTCTTCGCCTTTTTTTTCGACAACCGTGAACAGGAACGTCCCTTTTGGCGTTTTCCGTTCTTCGACCTGATCACGGGCGAGACCGACGGAATCCAGAAATCCGCTGACGGCGCGGTCGGGCGCATCAATGCGCGGACCGCGCCGTTCGTGGCGCTGGTCCGGCTGTCGGTCGGGCAAGTCCTCAATCACAAGACAAAGCCGGCGCGGCGTTACATGAGACACTGCGCTGGTATAGGTCAAACCGGCCTCGTCAAGCCGGTCGGTGACAAGTTTCTTCAGATCTTCGGCGGCACGCACCTGCATCCGGGCCGGGATTTCCTCACAGAACAGCTCCACCAGCAATTCAGCCATTGCCGTTCTCCCGCGTCCGCCAAGCCTGTCCTGCGACGACCCAGGCTTCGCAGCAACCACGGGCGAGCGAGCGCACGCGACCGATATAGGCCTGACGCTCGGCCACACTGATAACGCCGCGCGCATCCAGCAGATTGAACAGGTGGCTTGCCTTCATGCACTGGTCGTAAGCCGGCAGCGGCAGCGGACCGGAACGGGTGAGCAGGTCACCGCATTCCTGTTCGGCATCGATAAAATGCTGAAGCAGCGTATCGGTGTTCGCGGCCTCGAAATTATGTGCAGAGTATTCCTGCTCGGCCTGATGAAAAATGTCGCGATACCGCTTGCCTCCGCGTTTGGCAGGTACTCCGTCCCAGTCCAGATCGAAAATCGAGTCGACGCCCTGGATATACATTGCCAGACGTTCCAGGCCATAGGTCAATTCGAGCGGAACCGGATCGCATTCGATGCCGCCAACCTGTTGAAAATATGTATATTGCGACACCTCCATCCCGTCGCACCAAACTTCCCAGCCGAGACCCCAGGCACCCAGTGTCGGGCTCTCCCAATCGTCCTCGACAAACCGGATATCGTGGCGCGTCGGATCCAGTCCGATCGCCTCGAGCGAACCGAGATACAGCGCCTGGCTGTCCGCCGGGGATGGTTTCATCAGAACCTGGAACTGGTAGTAATGCTGCAATCGGTTGGGATTGTCGCCATAGCGGCCATCGGTGGGCCGGCGCGAAGGCTGCACATAGGCCACGTTCCAGACATCATCGGGTCCGAGCGAACGCAGTGTCGTGGCCGGGTGAAATGTTCCGGCACCGACTTCCATGTCATATGGCTGCAAAATCATGCAGCCCTGATCCGCCCAATAACGCTGGAGCGTCATGATCAGCGACTGAAAATCTTTTCGTGGTTCAGTTTCGGCGCTGCCGCGCATCGGATGTTGCCAGTTCAGGTCATGTTGCGGCGCAAAAATAAGAACAAGGTCTTGATCAATCAAGGCATTACCGAACCCGATCGGAACAAGTCTGTCGGTCGACATTCGGCGGACCGATGATCGAGACGGGAGCGCAGACCGATTGTCCAGACTTCCGAATACACCGCCGACAGGGCGGGAGCACCGTCGTTGCAGAGCCTGCGCGGCGATCTCTTGTCCGTGTGACGTGGTCTTTTGACGCTGGAAGACCGCGATACAGAACGTCATGTCATCGCGCCGAAAACACATCCTTTGTGCCGGAGATGTCGAGGGTGTGGTGCCAATACCGATGAAGAATCGTGTCGCCTGATAGCGTAGCCCGGCCGACTGGCCCTTCCGGAACGGTCTGCCTCATATAACCTGTCAATCCGCATACCTACCGAACATTCTCGATACAGACGAAAACATGAGCGTGTCCTGACAGGTCCACTGTTCAGGCGGTTCAGGTGGGTGAATTGCCTTGAGGCGTAGCCCGGCCTTGTCGATGTGTCGCACCGGGTATTCACCAATACCGTCGGCGCACGGACGGGCACATTCGGCGCCGGCATCATCGGGACAACCACGTTTCCGCTCGAAACCTCCTTTGATAATCTTGGCCATGTGATCGGTCCGGAGTTGTGGAATCCGCCGGTCGTGTCGCTGTTCGACGAGATCCGGAATGCCGGGCCGGAGGCGCTCGCCAGCTTAGCGGGAGACGGTCCGGCCCGCGCCGCGTTCCGCGCTATCGCCCGCGTGGAAGGGCCGCCATCGGAGCGCGAGCACACGACCGGCGTTACGGTCCGGTGAGGACGCTCGCGGCACCTTGATTGCATCGCAATCGTGGCATAAATTAGGTTCTGGACGAACGAGCTTCTTGCAAAATTGCCGGCCCGACCGGTTTTTTGCCTTCTCGAGGCTGATTTTGTTGTCGAAGGCCTGGGTTTCGGGGCCACCTCGTGGTATGTTGTGTTTCCACAATAACAAGATACCGAGGAGGTGACCCCGATGACCCTTGGCTCGACCCTATCCGATCTCTGGCACCGATTTCAAGGGGACCTTTTCCCTGCGTTGGCCGAGGCGGTCGGTCCTCTCCTCGAGACGCACAAGCGTTTCGTGACAGCTCTCGATCTCGTCAAGGTGGAGGGCTTCGTCGATGAGGTGTGAACCGGTCCGGGTCGGCCCCGGGAGGATCGCCGGGCGCTGGCCCGTGGCTTCATCGCCAAGGCGGTATGGGGTCTGCCGACGACCCGCCATCTGATCGACAGGCTCAAGGTGGACCCGACGTTGCGCCGGCTGTGCGGCTGGTCGCGTGTCGCGGAGATCCCGCGTGAAGCGACGTTTTCGCGGGCGTTCGCCGAATTTTCGCAGTCCCGTCTTCCGGAGAGGATGCACGCGGCTCTGGTTGCAGAGACACTGGGCGACGCGCTCATCGGCCACGTGTCGCGGGACTCGACGGCCATCGAGGCCCGGGAGACGCCGGCCCCGAAGCCGAAGGCCAGGACGCCGAACCGCAAGCGCGGCCGGCCCCGCAAGGGCGAGGAGAGGACGAAGGAGCCTGGGCGTCTCGAACAGCAAGCGAACGGGATGGATCTCGATGAGAGGCTCGACGCGCTGCCGAAGGTCTGCGATCACGGGGCAAAGAAGAATGCCAGGGGGGATCCTGGAGGCCTGGCGCGGTTACAAGCTGCATATCGACACAGCAGACTGCGGGGTGCCGCTGAGTACCGTTCTCACCTCGGCATCCGTCCATGACAGCCAGGTCGCGATCCCGCTGGCGATGATGACCGCCGCGCGTGTGACCAATCTCTACGATCTCATGGACGCGGCCTATGATGCCAGGGAGATCTACCAGATGAGCGAACGGCTTGGCCATGTGCCGATCATCGATGTCAATCGGCGCCGGGACAAGGACCTCAAGGAGGAGCGAGACCGGGAGGCCCGGGCCCGGCGTGCAATAGGCCATGTCGATCCCGAGACCGTGCGGTTCCGGATCCGGTCCGGTGTCGAGAGGACCAACGCCCGCCTCAAGGATGAGTGTGGCGGGCGCCATGTCCGCGTCCGTGGATATTCCAAGGTCGCCTGCCATCTCATGTTCGGCATCCTGGCCCTGGCGGCTGACCAGTTGATACGTCTCGCCGCCTCATAGCGCGCTCCGACAACGCATGCCGACCCTTCACGGCCCTCTCGAAGAGAGTGGCCCGGAGAGGCGTGTCCCGATGTCCGCAAAGGTCCCTGTTTGTTCTCATCATCTCTGATGAGACACCGCGAATCCATGGATTCCGACCTCCAGGTGCAGAGGTGACCGGGATCAACCGACCGATCCGGCCTCACCGGGCCCTGGGGACAGGAATTTTGCAAGAGGTTCGAACGGGAGGCATGGCCATGGCGAGCATCACGATCCGCAATCTCGACGATCATGTGAAGATCCGTCTTCGCACGCGCGCGGCCAATCAAGGCCGTTCGATGGAAGAGGAAGCGCGGCTGATCCTGCGGAACGCTGTGGATGACAAAGTGGCTCCGCGGAATTTCGCAAGTGCCATCCGCCCCCGCATCGCCCCTCTCGGCAGCGTGGACCTGGTGAATTGATCGTTACAGAGATATCCGTTATTGTATTCTTCTGACCGCTTATGCACGTGGCTCCGGTGAAACGCACATGTAGCGTTTGGCGTGCCGGGAATAGTCGACATCGGGGGCAACATCGTGTGCCACCGGAGCCACCTGCATAAGCGGTTTCTTCTGATTTGTCGATCATGGAGGTCTACAAGATGCGCCCTGGTGTTTCATTCACGCTCACTTCGGGCGACCGGCATCGCCTTGAAACGGTTGTCCCGGACCCGAAGAGCCCGCAGAAGCACGTCTGACGGGCGCGCATCGGTCTTCTGAGCGATGACGGACTCGGCACGATGGCCATCATGAGAAAGACCGGCCAGGCGAAGAACAGTGTCTGGCGCTGGCAGGACCGCTTTTATGGAAGAAGGTGTGGACGACCTTCTGCGGGGAAAGACGCCTCCGGCTCCTGAGCCGGTGGCGAAGATCGTCGGGTTGACCCACACCCCGCCGCCTCACGCGGCGACCCACTGGACGCTGCGGGCGATGGCGAAGGCTGTGGGGGTGCCGCTTCGAGGGTCTGGGCGGTCTGGCAGGCGCATGGCCTGATGCCGCACCGCTGGCGGCCGTTCAAGCTTTCGAACGATCCCGCCTGCCTCGAGACGCTGACCGACATCGTCGGCCTCTCCGTTGCGCCGCCGGCTCACGCGGTCGTGCTGTCGATCGATGACAGGTCGCACAGTCAGGCCCGCGACCACACATAGCCCAGCCTGCCGCTGAAGAAAGGCCGCGGCGCCACCATGACACATGATCACAAGCGCAACGGCACGACGACGTTGTTTGCCGCCCTGACCGTGCTCGACGGCACGGTCATCGGCCAGCACGCCAGTCGGCATCGCCACCAGGCGTTCCCGAGATTCCGCAACCGCATCGCGCGCACGATACCCGCCGGCGTCCCGGTCCATGCCATCCTCGACAACGACGCCACTCACAAGCATAAGGAAGTCCAGGTCTGGCTCGCACGCCATCCGCGCTGGACCTTCCACGTCACCCCCACCTCGAGCGCGTAGCTGAACGCGGTCGGAGGCGTCTTCGCCAAGCGGACACGACGCCGTCTCAAATACGGCGTCTTCCGCTCCGTACGCGAACTCCAGGACGCCATCCGCCGCGTCATCGACGAACACAACACCACCGAAGCCAGGCCCTTCGTCTGGACCGCCGATCCCGATACCATCATCGCCGCAAGAAAAAGAGGGGCCCAAACGTTGGGATCAATACACTAGAACTGCCGCCGCGTGAGCCGCCCAGCTTCGATAAGAATGACGGCAATAATCATATGACACAAACGTAGTATATCGCCTTCTATCTGTGTAGAACCTCTTGCAAAATTCCTGCCCCCAGGGTTCGGTGAGCCCGGATCGGTCGGTTGATCCCGGTCACCTCTGCACCTGGAGGTCGGAATCCGTGGATTCGCGGTGTCTCATCAGAGACGATGAGACCGAACAGGGACCTTTGCGGACATCGGGACACGCCTCTCCGGGCCCCTCTCTTCGAGAGGGCCGCGAAGGGGCGGCATGCGTTGTCGGAGCCGCGCTATGGGACGGCGAGACGTATCAACGGGTCAGCCGCCAGGGCCAGGATGCCGACCATGAGATGGCAGGCGACCCTGGAATGTCCACGGACGCGGACATGGCGCCCGCCACACTCATCCTTGAGGCGGGCGTTGGTCCTCTCGACACCGGACCGGATCCGGACCCGCACGGTCTCGGGATCGACATGGCCTATTGCACGCCGGGCCCGGGCCTCCCGGTCCCGCTCCTCCTTGAGGTCCTTGTCCCGGCGCGGATTGACATCGATGATCGGAACATGGCCAAGCCGTTCGCTCATCTGGTAGATCTCCCTGGCATCATAGGCCGCGTCCATGAGATCGTCGAGATTGGTCACACGCCCGGCGGTCATCATCGCCAGCGGGATCGCGACCTGGCTGTCATGGACGGATGCCGCGGTGAGAACGGTCCTCAGCGGCACCCCGCAATCTGCTGTGTCGATAGGCAGCTTGTCACCGCGCCAGGCCTCCAAGACCCCCTTTGGCATTCTTCTTTGCCCCGTGATCGCAGACCTTCGGCAGCGCGTCGAGCCTCTCATCGAGATCCATCCCGTTCGCTTGCCGTTCGAGACGCCCAGGCTCCTTCGTCCTCTCCGCGCCCTTGCGGGGCCGGCCGCGCTTGCAGTTCGGCGTCCTGGCCTTCGGCGTCGGGGCCGGCGTCTCCCGGGCATCGATGGCTGTCGGGTCCCTCGACACGTGGCCGATGAGCGCGTCGCCCAGTGTCTCTGCAACCAGAACCGCGTGCATCCTCTCCGGAAGACGGGACTGCGACCATTCGGCAAACGCCCGCGAAAACGTCGCTTCACGCGGGATCTCCGCGACACGCGACCAGCCGCACAGCCGGCGCAACGTCGGGTCCATCTTGAGCCTGTCGATCAGGTGGCGGGTCGTCGGCAGACCCCACACCGCCTTGGCGATGAAGCCACGGGCCAGCGCCCGGCGATCCTCCCGGGGCCGACCCGGACCGGTCCACACATCATCGACGAAGTCCTCCACCTTGACGAGATCGAGAGCTGTCACGAAGCGCTTGTGCGTCTCGAGGAGAGGACCGACCGCCTCGGCCAACGCAGGGAAAAGGTCCCCTTGAAATCGGCGCCAGAGATCGGATAGGGTCGAGCCAAGGGTCATCGGGGTCACCTCCTCGGTATCTTGTTAACCGCTTATGCACATGGTTCCAGTCGCGAGAATTTGCCACCAGATGTTGAGGTTGAGGTTAGGGAAAGTCTGAACAACCCCGTTTTTTCGGGACCGCTTATGCACGTGGCTCCGGTGAAACGTACATGTAGCGTTTGGCGTGCCGGGAATAGTCGACATCGGGGGCAACATCGTGTGCCACCGGAGCCACGTGCATAAGCGGTTTTTCGGGTATACGGGTGTCGTGGCCCGTGGGTGAAACGCCAGAGCCCATCGGGGACGTGTTGTCGTGCCAGGAAATGGGGATTTTGATGCCCGAGCCGACCGTTCCCGCCGCCTTGCGGACGGACTCCCCCCCCCCCACGTCAGGCGGTGGCGCCGCGCGATGAGCAGATTGGTGAACCCGAGCAGCACGGCGATGCGTTGCGTGGTCTTCGCCAACCCCCGATAGCGCACCTTCGCGTAGCCGAAGTGGCGCTTCACATACAGGAACGGATGCTCCACCTTGGCCCGAACCGACGCCTTGCGCTTCTCCGCCGCCGCCTCCGGGCCCGCCTTGTCCAGCCCCCGGCGCTTGCCGGGCTTCAGCGCCACCTCCCAGTCCACGTCCGTGTCCCGGTTCTCCGCGCGCTTGTCCACCCCCTGATAGCCCGCGTCACCCCACACCTGCTCCTCGCCCCCGTGCAACAGCGCGTGCGCCGTCGCCACATCCGAGACAGTCGCCGGCGTCGTCTCCACGCTGTGCGTCAAGCCCGACTGCGCATCCACCCCGATGTGCGCCTTCATCCCGAAATGCCACTGATTGCCCTTCTTCGTCTGGTGCATCTCCGGGTCCCGCTCGCCCTTGCGGTTCTTCGTCGACGACGGCGCGGCAATGAGACTCGCGTCCACGATCGTCCCCTTGCTCAAACGGTGTCCGAGAGAGGCCAGATGTGCGTTGATCTCCTCGAACAGCGTCTCACCCAGACCATGCGTCTCCAGCAAGTGGCGGAAATGCAGGATCGTCGTCTCGTCAGGCAGCGCACCCGAGAGGCACAGCCCCACAAACCGCCGTACCAACTCCACCTCGTAAAGCAAGTCCTCCATCCCAGGGTCGCTCAGAGTGTAGAACAGCTGCAACGCTGTGCACCCGCAGCATCACGCTCAGCGGATAGGGCCGCCGACCGCGCCCGGCCTTCGGGTAGAACGCCTCGATGCGTGCCTCCAGCCGCTCCCAGGGAACCAGCCCGTCCATCGTCTCGAGAAAGACCTCGCGCCGCGTCCGACGCGTCTTCAGGTCGTGCTCCAGCTCCGCAAACGTCGCTTGCTCCAAGGCTCGCACTCCACTCCGTCACCAATAAACCAATTGTGCCAGAGCCGACTTGTTCAGACAATCCTTAGGTAAAGCATCTCGGGATCGTCGCGGAACAGCTCGGACAGCCGATCCTTGCCGTAGAGGGGGTGAGCGACGGTCTGCATCGCGCGGGTGAGGACCTCGAGCGTCGGTCCGGCGTAGGCCGGCGGCCCCGCCCAGGGGTACTCGCACCCGAAATACCCGCCGATGTACTGGTCCTTGCGTCCGGTCGTCCTTGGGTAGCTCGGCAGGGTAATGACCGACTCGCCAGCGCCGCGCACGGCATGGAGGCCCTGGAAGAGCGCGTCGAGGTCGCGCCGGGCGGCTTGCAGGTGGTGGGTGTACTCGTGGAGAGCGTTGCCATAGTCAGCGTTTATCTCGAGGAGGGCGCGTCCGGCGCGCTGGGTGACGGTGCGCCCGCCGTCGAAGGTGCGTGATGTGTCGGCGCCGCCCGCCTGGTAGTAGGTCCCCCCGGAGCGTTGTCCATCGCCGGCCATGTCGGCCGGAGTGGTGTTCACGGCCCGCACCCACGACGCCGGCATCCAACCGATGGCGCCGCGCACGCGCTCGGCGGCGGCCTGGTCCGCGGCACGCAGGGTGAGCGGCGCTACGTCCGGTGCGACGGTTCCGGCACTGCATTCGGTGCGCAAGGTGCGGTGGAGCTCGGCGCGCATCCGCTGGCTAAACTCCGGTGCTGCCGGAGCCTTGCGCGGGCGTCTCGCACCTGATCGGCCGCGCCGACATTGTACGCCTACCCCGGGTCGATGTCGACCGGCACCTGAAGGGTCTCCCCGGTTCGCCGGTTCCGCCACGCTCGGGTCTCGATTGCCGAGTCGGCGGAGACCCGGTAGCCGTAGCGCTTCAAGCCGGACTCCGAGAGCTGCCGCACCAGGCACCGGCAGAACCAGCCGTTCGGAGGGCATTGGGTCCGCCAGAAGGGATGCTCGACCGGCAGCACAATCCCGTGCCAAGCGAGATGCGCGAGAACATCGCGCGCAGGCTGCGCGACTTCTGGCACGCCGGCATTCGCGGGCCGGACTTCGTGTGAGCGGCGACCGGGCCGGCACTCGAAGCCTTCTCCAAGCACCCGATGGTTAAGAAGGCCGACGAGCCCGGCGCGCTGATGACGGTCTCCGAATTCTTAGGCGAGGTGCACCGGATGGTGGTAGATTTCGTCGTCGGCCGCGTGCTGACCGGCGGCGAGGACGCGGACGCCGCGAGCGGGCTCGACGACGTGACCACCTACTGCCTGCTGCACCGGGACGATTTCGGCCTGGACGAGGCGCCCGCCGGAGCTTGCATTCTCTATACACTATCGTGCAATCTCTCCGACCGCGACCTGTCGGATCGGTTCGGTCTCCTCTCGCGCACCGGCCGCACGCTGTTCATCGAACCGGAGGACGACGAGATGGGAGAAGGGAACGCCGGGGGCGGCAAGGTCAGGCTCCTGCCCTGGACCCGGCGCAAGGCCAAATGGCTCGGCCACGAGAGGCCGGGAGCGGCCGGTGCTGCTGATCGACCACGCGCACCGGCTGATGCACCTCTGGCGCGCCGGCGACGAGGCCAACGTGAACGACTACATCGACGACAACGGCCTTGCGCGCCACGCCTTGTTCGCCCGGCTGCTGCAAGCGCTGATCGAGCTGGCACCGGCGGGCTCGGAGGAACGCGCGATCCTCAGAATCGCTGTCCAACCATATAGCCGTCTGCGCCGGCATCGCGGCGCCCCGCCTGGCATGCCGGCGCACCGGGTTGCCCACCGCGTGGGACGAGACTATGTTGACAACGGCAATGAAAGCATCGCGTTGAAGGCAGATGCAATGGCCCAACTGACGGTGAGAGCGGTGAAATGGCTGGTCGACGAGGACCATTCCGACGAGGCGGCTGGTCTTCTGAACGACGGATCGACGTTTGCCGCACCGGTGCTGGTGTTCGCCGAGGCCGCCAACGCGCTGTGGGCGATGCGCTGGCGCAGCGATATCGCGGCAGACGATCTGGCGGACACGGTGGATGCGCTGCGGACAACTCCCGTCCCGCTGCCCGCCGCCATGCCGCAGCTCGCCCCCTCCGCCGCACGGTTGGCTGGCGATCTCGACCATCCGGTCTATGACAGCTTTTACTTCGCCCTGACGGTCCAGACGCAGTATCCGATGGTAACGGCCGATGCGCATTTCCACGACAAGGTGCGCGGCCATCCCTATCTGTCGGACCGGATCGTGCATGTGGCACACGCCGCGTCACGCGGGGCGAATGCGCCGCCGGGGAAGAGACCGTGATCGCCTCGCTTCGGCTCAAGGACTTCAAGAATTTCGCCGACGAAACGCTGCGGCTTGGCCCGTTCACCGTCATCGTCGGCACCAACGCCAGCGGCAAGAGCAATATCCGCGATGCCTTTCGTTTCCTCCATGGCGTCGGACGCGGCTACACGCTCGCGGAAATTATCGACGGGAAATACGGGGCCGACTGGAAGCCGATCCGAGGATCGGCGAGCGGAATCCCTCGGTTCGGAGCCTCCACATCGATCTGGGAACTGGAAGTCGGGATGCACCTGGATCTTCGCGATGCGCGCTATCGTATCCGGGCTGATTCCATGTCGTTGTTCAGCGGCAGACTTCGGATCGAGGCGGAAAGTTTGACGATCGATTCGGAGGAGGTTTATTCAGAGAAGATTTTCGACGATGAGAAAATGAGCCTAAGCCGAATTCAGCCGGCGTTGTTCCAAATTCTGCACCGGGCATCCGACTACCAAACTTACGAGAAACCCAGAACAGTTATAGAGGAGTTTCATAGATCGCGTTTTTTCGATTTTGTATCGGACCGCATGCGAGAGCCGACCTCTGCGGGTCAATCCTTGGGCGATAGAGGCGAGCATCTTCCTGCAGTTCTGATGAACATATGTAAAGACGCAGGACGGAAAAGCATTCTGATCGACTGGATTCGAGAGTTGACACCTATGGATGTGGAAGACTTTGTTTTTTGTGACGACCCGTCCAACCGGATTCACATGGTTATACAGGAGGCGAATGGCCAATCCGTATCCGCATATGCCGCATCAGATGGTACGCTGAGATTTCTCGCCATGCTGGCCGCGCTGCTCGACGAGGACTCGAGCGGTCTCTATTTCTTCGAGGAGATCGAAACCGGGCTTCACCCGTCACGGCTTCATCTCCTGGTTGATCTGATCGAGCGGCAGACCGCGAAGGGCAGGGTGCAGGTAGTCGCCACGACCCATTCGCCCGACCTGCTGTCCATGGTGAACGACGAAACCTTTAGGAACACTGCCCTCGTCTGCCGCCTGCCGGATAAGAGCGACGCCATCATCCGCCGGATCGCAGACCTACCCAATGCCGAGCACCTGCGGGAAACCCAAGAGTTGGGCCGGCTTCTCTCCGGCGGATGGATGGAGACCGCGCTCGCCTTCACCGAAGGGAACGGGAACAACGGGAGTTCGGAATGAACGTCTTGGTTATTCCCGAGAATCCCCGGCACGATCAATATATCCTGAAGCCATTGTTCGAACGGCTGTTTCGGTCTTTCGGCGGACAGAAGACAAATGTCCAGATTTGCCAAGATCCTGTGCTGGGCGGAGTTGTTGCGGCTCTGAAATCGGAACGCTTGGCGGAAGTCGTCGAGAAACATCAAGGAATGACGGACGTCTTCATCCTCTGCGTCGACCGCGACGGTGAACCCTCGCGGCAGAACAGGCTCAGCCAAATCGAGAAAGAGTTCGGCAATGGCTACTCCTTCCTTGCCGTGAACGCCTGGGAGGAGATCGAAACCTGGGTTCTGGCGGGTCTGAAGCTTCCTTCGGGCTGGCGCTGGGCGAAAATTCGTTCGGAGATCGACGTCAAGGAACGATATTTCAAGCCGCTTGCCGAACAACGCGCTGTCGCCGACGGTCCCGGCGGAGGGCGCAAAGCCTTGGGTGAAGAAGCCGCGCGGCAAATTTCCGCGATCCGCCAGAAGTGCTCCGAGGACTTCAACGCCCTCGCCCTGCGTCTCGAAGCCGTCTCTCGACTTCGTTGAGCGAGGCTGACATGGCGCAGACCTTCCCCTGGAAGCCTTGGCACGAAATCGTGGAACTGCGCGAGGATGTGCGCACGGGCGAGCTCACGCTCGCCAACTTCGCCGCCGACATCCGCGACGTGGTGATGCAGAAGGGCGCGCGGCCGGTCTACGAGGACCCGGGCCGATTCTTCGCGCTGACCTATCCGACCTTCCCCTTGCGGGAGCTCGCGCGCGACGTGGCACTCCGCCTCGCCGGCCGGAACACCAAGGCCGTCCGCCAGCTCGATCTCACTTATGGCGGGGGCTGGCCGGCGACTGAGCAGTGGGCCCGGCCCGAGAGGGCTTGGCCCTGCCAACAGACTGGTGGCTGTCAACCGGGAACGCAGATCCGTACACACTCCTTCTGAGTGTTTTCTAGAAGCGAGGCAATTTACAAGTCTTGGGAAAGTTGCTCCCGGTCGTGGGCAAGGTCTTGATATCTCACAGTGTATGCGGGTTGTGTTACGCGCTTAATCTTCGGGGAACTCACTCGGCCCAACAACGCCGTGTCGTCACAAGTCTTTGAAAACGCAATGGAATACACGACAGGCGCGCGCTTGGCACTCTCTCACCTTCAGGTGAGTGGGGTGTGAAGAGAAAGACTCCGAATGGAGTCCGATGGGCACCTGCGCCCTGCACACCGTCATCAGCTAGGAAGACCGCCGCCGCAAGGGTTTGAAGCCCGAGCGGCGCTTGAGCGAGACGACCCTCCCGCGGTCTCCGAGCGCGTTCCGCATCGCCTTCCGACTACGAGAGGTAACAGAACGCCGCGCACCAGGCAAGCAGGCGGTGATGAATTGCACATAACGCGCACCGTGACACTTGCTGCGCCGAAGTACGGCTCACCCGTTACCTCGCCGCATCTATGCCGTCTGCACACGTTACCGCGACGCATCCAAGGTCGGTGCAACCAGCAGCGTGCAAAGCGTGTTTGGGACGGTGCCGTCGGCGCCGTGAACCCGATGTCTCGCGGCTTCACACTTCGCGCACCGGTCCATGCACCACTACCCGCGAACGTGTCGCAATCGGCGACGGGCATCCCTGATGATCGTTCGCCGCAAGCTCTTGCCGTGCGCACGGCGCCACGGCATATTGACCGGAACGCAATGCGAACGCCAATCAGGGCGCGGGGAGCCATGCCAGGACAGCCAACGACCGTCCGCGAGCAAATCGCCCTCAGCTACGCGAACCTGGCGCGCGCATACGGCCCTCGAACGAGGTGCGCCAAGCTTCGGCGCCGGCTGATCGACGGCACGATGAGAATGCGGTCACTCTACGATGACGAGCGGATCAAGATGACGGCGCCGCAAGCCTGCTATTACTGCGGCGGCACGGACAGGCTGTGCGTGGATCATCTGATTCCGAAGATGCGCGGCGGATCGGACGCGTCCGACAATCTCATCTGGGCGTGCCGCCGGTGCAATGGATCGAAGGGCGGTCGAGATCTGCTCGAATGGATGACGGCCAAGAACCGTTTCCCGCCGGTCCTCCTGCTGCGCCGGTACATCAAGATCGTGGCGCGATACTGCGAGGAACACGGATGCCTCAACTCGGCGCTGGACCAACTCGACGACGACCCCGCGATGCCGTTCGACGTGCGCATGTTGCCGACACGGTTCCCGCCATTGGATGAGTTGACGATGTGGGCGCATCCGTCCGAGACCGGCCGCGGAAATGCGGATTGACGGGCATGAACATGTACTCGCTCGGAGACAGGGGCCGCGGCGCCGGGGACGTCGCGCCCGCGCGGGCGATGCCATGACTCCGGGAGAATTCATCGCCAAGTGGCGGGCGTCCGAGTTGAAGGAGAGTTCGGGGAGCCAGGAGCACTTCATCGACCTGTGCCGGCTGCTGGGCCAGCCGACGCCTGCGGAAGCGGACCCAATGGGCGAGCGCTACTGCTTCGAGCGCGGCGCGCGCAAGGACACCGGCGGCGACGGCTGGGCGGACGTGTAGAAGCGGCATTGTTTCGCCTGGGAGTACAAGGGCAAGCACGCCGACCTCGACGCGGCGTTCAACCAGTTGCGGCAATACGCGCTGGCGCTGGAGAACCCGCCGCTCCTGATCGTCTCGGACATGGCGCGGTTCCGCATCCGCACCAACTGGACCAACAGCGTCAGCGCGACGCATGAATTCACGCTCGACGATCTCGCGGACGCGGCCAACCGCGACAAGCTCGAATGGGCAATGTCGGACCCGGAACGGCTCAAGCCGGGCGAGAGCCGGCAGGCGCTGACGGAGCGCGCGGCGGCGACCTTCGCGGCGCTCGCGCAAGCGCTGCGGGAACGCGGGCACGACAGCCGCGCGGTGGCGCATTTCGTGAACCGTCTGGTGTTCTGCATGTTCGCCGAGGATGCGGGCTTGCTGCCCGACAACATGTTCACGCGGATGCTGGAGCACGCGCGGCGGCGGCCGATCGACTTCGTCGATCTAGCCCGCGATTTGTTCGGGGCCATGGCGACGGGCGGGCGGATCGGGTTCGAGGCGGTGGCGTGGTTCAACGGCGGGCTGTTCGACGATGACTCCGTCCTGCCGCTCGGGAAGACCGAGATCGAGGCGACGCTGAAGGCGGCTGCGCTCGACTGGTCGGAGATCGACCTTTCGATCCTGGGCACGCTGTTCGAGCGCGGGCTCGACCCGGACAAGCGTTCGCAGCTCGGCGCGCACTACACCGATCGCGACAAGATCATGCGGATCGTAGACCCGGTGGTCGTCCGTCCCTGGCTCGCTGAGTGGGAGACGGCGAAATCCAAGATCGCGGCCGCTCTGGAACGGGCGGACGCGGCAGCACGGCCAGGCGGATCGGCTGCTTCGCGCGTTCCTCGAACGGTTGCGGCGGTTCACCGTGCTCGACCCCGCCTGCAGCTCGGGGAACTTCCTCTACCTGGCGCTGCACGCGCTCAAGGACCTGGAGCACCGGATGCAGTTGGAGGCCGAGGCGATGGGCTTTCAGAGGGCCTTCCCCGCTATCGGCCCGGCCAACGTCAAGGGGATCGAGGTCAACGCCTACGCCGCCGAACTCGCCCGCGTGTGGGTGTGGATCGGCGATATACAGTGGATGCGGCGCAACGGGTTTCATGAGTCGCGCGATCCTATCCTCAAGCCGCTGGAGACCATCGAATGCCGCGACGCGATCCTGACGCCAGAGGGCGAGGAGCCGGAGTGGCCGCAAGCCGATGTCGTGATCGGCAACCCGCCGTTTCTCGGCGGCAAGCTGCTCATCGGCGGGCTGGGCGAGGATTACGTCGCCCGGATGTTGGCGGTATGGAAAGGGCGTGTACCGCCCGAAGCCGATCTCGTCTGCTACTGGTTCGTGAAGGCGGGCGAGCAAGTCGGGGCGGGCAAGGCTCAGCGTGTTGGGCTCGTCGCCACCAACTCGATACGCGGCGGCGCGAACCGCCGGGCCTTGCAGGCCACGACCGACGGTCGCCCGATCTTCGATGCGTGGAGCGATGAGCCGTGGGTGATCGACGGTGCGGCGGTTCGGGTGTCGCTGGTCTGCTTCTCCGGCGCGGACGACGCGCACAGGCCGGAGACGCGCATGGACGACTAGCCCGCCGACGAAATCCATTCCGACCTAACGGCCAGACGCGGCGGGACCGGGAGCGACCTGACCGGGTCGAAGCGCATCCCGGCGAACGTCGGGATTGCCTTCATGGGCGACACCAAAGGCGGGCCGTTCGACATTCCGGGCGACTTGGCCCGTGAATGGCTCCGCCTACCGGCCAATCCGAACGAGCGGCCCAATGCCGATGTTCTCAAGCCTTGGGTCAACGGTATGGACTTGACCCGCCGACAGGTGGGCAAGTGGATCGTGGATTTCGGGTGGAGCATGACGGAAGCGGATGCCGCGCTTTACGAAGCGCCCTTTGCGCACGTCAAGGAACACATCTGGCCGATGCGGCAGCGGAACCGGCGCGAGCTATACCGCGTGTGTCCATTGGTGGCGGCATGTCGAGCCGAGACAGGGCATGTGGCAGGCGCTCGATGGCATGGCGCGCTTCATCACGACGCCGACGGTCGCCAAGCACCGGCTGTTCGCGTGGCTTGACGCCCGCGTCTGTCCCGACCATCAACTGATCGTCGTTACACGCGACGACGACACGACCTTCGGCATCCTGCACAGCCGGTTCCACGAGGCGTGGTCGCTGCGGCTCGGCACCAGCCTCGAAGACCGGCCGCGCTACACGCCGACCACCACCTTCGAGACCTTCCCCTTCCCGGACGGGCTGTCGCCCGACATGCCCGCCGCCGGCTACGCGGGCGACTCGCGCGACCAGGCCATCGCCGAAGCCGCGCGCCGGCTGTTGGAGCTGCGCGACCGCTGGCTCAACCCGCCCGAATGGATGGAGTGGGTGGACGAGCCGGCACCCGGCTACCCGAAGCGCGCCGTTCCCCGCGATGAGGCTACCGCGAAGGAGCTGAAGAGACGCACCCTCACCAACCTCTACAACTCCCGCCCGCAATGGCTGGCCGATGCCCATGCCGCGCTCGATGCGGCCGTAGCAGCAGCGTATGGTTGGCGAGAAGATATTTTCGAAGACGGCGCGCTGCGTGAACTGCTGACTCTGAATCTCTCTCCCGTACCGACTTCGAGAATGTCGTCTAAGTTGTCGAAATCAAAAACAAAACTTCCATCGAGGATTCAAAGATGAATTTCATGAGCCGGCAAGCCATTTCACGTCCGACACGTTCTACAAGCCGTCTTCTTATTTCTCTATCGTTCACGGTATGGTTGATAAAATTCTACGATGTAGACATTGTAGATTTGAAGTTTAGCGAAATAACGCTGCCGCCCAACTTGTATTCTACTTTCTATATCGGTGCTCTATCCTTTCTCTTAATAAATCATTTATTAAATTGGTACGGAAACTACATCAGTTACAAAGGATGGAACATCGGGGACAAGGAAACTAGTGTTGCCGGATTTGGTTCAGACTCTTCGCTCACGTCAAGATTGATAAGCACTTTGGCGTTCGTCAGAAACGAATGCAAAAACGAAAAAATGAAAGAAAGAATTCTGGAACGACTAGATGAGATAAAACATGATATTTCTAGTGTCCTGATTCCAAAGTTCGTACCGTTATGATGTTGCGGCTGCAGCGGTTTCGAGGGTCCTGAGGCAGAAGCGCTTGATGGACGCCAGGATTTCATCGGCTGTCTTGTGCCAGCGGAAGGGCTTGGGGTCCTCGTTGACGGTGTCGATGTACCCGGTGATCGCCTGCTCCAGCTCGACGGTCGATCGGTGAACCCCGCGCCGGATCTGCTTCTCTGTCAGATCGGCGAAGAAGCGCTCGACTTGGTTGAGCCACGAGGCAGAGGTCGGGGTGAAGTGAACATGCCAGCGCGGTCGCCGGGCGAACCCGTCGCGGATCGTCTTCGTCTTGTGGGTCGAGTAGTTGTCCATGACGATGTGGATCTCGAGGTCGGGCGGCACGTTGGCCTCGACGTGATCCAGGAACTTGCGGAACTCCACGCTGCGGTGGCGCCGATAGCACTGTCCGATGACCTTGCCTGTGGCGACGTCAAGGGCTGCGAAGAGCGAGGTCGTGCCGTTGCGCTTGTAATCGTGAGTGCGCCGCTCGACCTGCCCCGGGCGCAGCGGCAGCAGCGGCTGGGTGCGATCGAGGGCCTGAACCTGCGATTTCTCGTCCACGCAGAGGACCATGGCATGCTGCGGCGGGTCCACGTAGAGCCCCACGATGTCGCGCGTCTTGTCCACGAAGTAGGGGTCTGCCGAGAGCTTGAAGGTCTCGCTCCTGTGCGGCTGAAGGGAAAAGGCTCGCCAGATGCGATTGACCGTCGACGGCGCATACCCCGTCGCCTGCGCCATCGAGCGCGTGCTCCATTGGGTCGCGTCACGAGGCTTCTCCTCAAGCGTCTTGCGCACCACCTCGGCCACGGCGTCGTCATCGATGCGCCGGGGACGGCCGGAGCGCGGCTCGTCGTCAAGCCCGTCAAGACGATGCTCTGCGAAGCGATTGCGCCACTTCCTGGCGGTCTGGCTGGTCACGCCCAGCACGCTCCCAATCTGCACATTGGTAAGCCCTTCGGCCGCCAGCAGCACGATGTGCGCCCGATCGGACAGGCCTCGCCAGACTTTGCGCCCGCGCGCCAGCCGCTCAAGCTCGTTGCGCTCGTCCGCGCTCAGCTTGATCTCCACCGAAAGTCGCATCACCATGCCCCCCGAATCGACACCACCCCCTTAACAATACGAACTTTGCGTACAGGACACTAGATTAAACTCATATGCATGGTGGTATATCCGCTGGCACTTGGCCATCCCTATTGGCGCCGGCGTCATTGCTATGTTGTGGCCCCCGTCTTTTTCCATTTGATACCTCATCGAGATCGTGTCGCTAAAGATAGTCTCTCCGCTATACAGCCTGTGGGGCTTCTTGCAAAACTGCCGGACCGATCGGTTTTGCAAGAAGCTCAGAAGATAGGATATTACTCCCTCCTCGAAATGGCGCACAGGGCTCACCGTCGGAACGCTGTCATTGGGACGTCGTCGGGAATGACACAGAAGCACGATCCAGAAGCCAGACGATCAGATAAGAGAACAGACTGACAGGCGGCGCGCGCCAGCCGAACTGCAAGATTGATTGCGATCACCATTCTGCTCGCAGCTTTCGACTACCGTCCCTGCCTATAACTGGTGTATCGTGGCTCAGGACAAAAACGGTGCCGTCATCGCGAGCGGCACCCGGCAGCATCCAGGCGGAAGGCCTGAAAAATTCGGTCGAACCTGATATAACAGTCCCGGCACACAACACTAAGGAGCGAAATCCGATGGACGGGGGAAGCCCAACAATTCATTTCAGCGCCTGCCCGCACGACTGCCCGTCAACCTGCGCCCTGGAAATCGAGAAGATCGACGCCCTGACCATCGGGCGCGTGCATGGAGCGAAGGAAAATACCTATACCGACGGCGTGATATGCGCGAAAGTCGCTCGCTACGCCGAGCGGATCCACCACCCGGACCGGCTGCTCGAACCGCTCATTCGAACCGGACCCAAGGGCTCCGGAGATTTTCGCCCGGTGTCCTGGGACATGGCGCTTGACATCGTGGCCGAACGCTTCCTGGATGCCGAAGCGCGACACGGGCCTGAGACTGTCTGGCCATATTTCTACGCCGGCACGATGGGCCTTGTGCAACGTGACGGCATTCATCGGCTGCGCCACGCCAAGCGCTATTCCGGGTTTCACGCCACCATCTGCACGACATTGTCATGGAACGGCTTTATCGCCGGCACCGGCAAACTAGCCGGGTCTGACCCGCGTGAAATGGCAAAGGCAGACCTAGTCGTGATCTGGGGCACCAACCCAGTGAACACCCAGGTGAATGTCATGACCCACGCAGTCAAGGCCCGCAAGGAGCGTGGCGCCAAAATCGCCGTTATTGATGTCTACCGCAACGACACCGCCAAACAGGCCGACCATTTCCTGTGCGTCAAACCCGGCACGGACGGCGCCATTGCTTGTGCCATCATGCATGTCCTGTTCCGTGACGACTTCGCCGATCGCGAATATCTCGCCGCCATGACCGACATCCCGGACGAGTTCGAAGCCCATCTTTCCGACAAGACCCCGGCCTGGGCCGAAGCGATTTCCGGCGTGCCGGCAAGCGAAATCGAGTCGCTCGCCCGCGCTATCGGCACGACCAGACGGACCTATCTGCGCCTCGGCTACGGTTTTGCCCGGCAGCGCAACGGCGCCGTCAATATGCATGCCGCTTCCTGCATCGCCGCGGTCACGGGCGCCTGGCAATATGAAGGTGGTGGTGCCTTCCATAACAACGGCGCGATCTATGGCTGGGACAAAACCCTGATCGAGGGCCTCGATCTTCGCGACCCGGATATACGACTCCTCGATCAGACACGGATCGGCCCAATTCTGACCGGCAATCCAGACGATCTGCAGGGCGGACCACCAGTCACCGCCATGCTGATCCAGAACACCAATCCGATGATGGTCGCGCCCGAGCATCTTCTGGTCCGTGACGGTTTTGCCCGTGAGGATCTTTTTGTATGCGTTCACGAACAGTTCATGACCGATACGGCGAGAATGGCCGATGTGGTGCTGCCTGCAACGATGTTTCTGGAACATGACGATATCTATCAGGGAGGCGGACACAGCTACATCATTGCGGGCCCGAAGATCATTGATTCGCCCGGTCAATGCCGATCAAACCACGAAGTTCTGCAAGGTCTTGCGCAACGTCTTGGCGCCGAACATCCCGGATTTGCGATGTCCGCGGCGGATATTGCCGACGCGACATTGCGGCGATCGGGTCATCCCGGTTGGGAAAGCCTGAAAACCCGGCATTGGGTGGATGTCCAGCCAGATTTCAGAACGGCGCATTATCTCGATGGCTTTGCATGGCCAGACCGGAAATTCCGTTTCAAACCCGACTGGACGGCCTTCGCCCCGCATGCTCACAACACCGGCGCGGCGATGCCGGCCTTGCCCGATCACTGGGATGTTCTCGATCCCGCCACGCTTGAACGCCCGTTTCGCATGGCAACCTCGCCGGCTCGCGGATTTCTCAATTCCAGTTTCACCGAAACCCCGACCTCGCGCAAACGCGAGCGTCGGCCGACCGTGATGATCCATCCCGAGGACGCAGCGCCGCTTGGCATCGATGACGAAATGCGTGTGTGTATCGGCAATGCGAAGGCCTCCGTCGTCGTCCATTCCCGGCTGTTCAAGGGCGTCCGCCGCGGTGTCGTGATCGTTGAAAGTATCTGGCCGCACGACGCATTCGAAAACGGCATCGGAATCAACGCGCTGACGTCTGCTGATTCCGCGGGGCCCGTCGGCGGCGGAGTGTTTCACGACACTTCCGTCTGGATCCGGGCAGCATGAGGCGACAGTCGTCCGGCAACAACCAGGCAAATCGCCGACTGGAGCCTGAGTGCCGGGTTTCCGGCGACGGCGCGACTCACTGGTGCCGCGGACCCCGGGTTTGATCCGCCATATCCCGCTCGCCGGGCTTGCCATTCTCGCAGTCGCCTTCGCAGTTCTATTCGTCGGCGGCGGTACCCGCTTTGCGATAGGGCTCGTCCTCAAGCCGATTGCGGAAGATTTCGGTTGGGACCGCAGCGTGATTGGCGCCGCGGTGGCGATTTTCATGCTGACAACAGCCGTAGCGATGGTGGTTGTGGGACGTCTCGCAGATCGTTTTGCGGTGTCCTGGATTCTGGCCGGCGGTCTTGTTCTCAGTGCCTGCGGCATTGCCGCTATGGCGGAGATCACCAAACCTTGGCAGGTGTTGGTGCTTTACGGGATCGTTTTCTCCGCCGGCAATGGCGCAGTGTCAATCATTCCCGTCGGCGTCATGATCATGCGGCGTTTTCCCCAGCGCGCCGCATCGGCCAACGGTATCGCCATATCGGGCATGGGGCTAGGCCAACTGGTGATCATTTCCGGAATGACGGCAGTACTCGCCGCCGCTGGCTGGCGCCCGGTATTTCTTGGTCTTGGCGCCATCACGCTGATACTGGTCCCGTTCCTGATCTGGAACGGCTCGAAAGAACAGCGCGGACCACCCAAGCCTCAGCCGGATTCGAGCGCAGCCCTGCCGTTTATGGAAATTCTACGCCGACCGGTATTCTGGATACTGCTGGCGATTTATGCAATCTGCGGGGCGCAGGATTTCTTTGTTTCCACCCATGTTGTGGCATTCGCGAGCGACCATGGCGCCGATCCACTCCTAGCCGGCAATCTTCTGGCCTTTATGGGGCTCGCCGGATTGATCGGAGTGGTCGCGACCGGTTTCTGGAGCGATTTCAGTGGCCCGTTAGCGCCGCTGGCCGCCAGTTTCGTGCTGCGCATCCTGTTGTTCGGAGGCATCCTGCTGGTACAGGATCCACTGACGATCGCAATCTTTGCGCTGTTGTTCGGGATAACGTTCTGGATGAGCGCCGTGCTTCTGGTCGTGTTGGTGCGGGACGCGTTCGGCACACGCCACCTTGGCACGGTAAGCGGCCTGATAACGTCGGTCCATCATATCTGCGGCGGCATCAGCGCATTCAGCGGCGCCACCGTTTTTGACATCGAACAATCCTATGACCCGGTATTCCTGACTTTGGGAATTGCGGCCGCATTATCTGTCGGGCTGGTGTGGCTGATGCCGCGGCGGCGGCAATGATCCGTTCAATCTCAACCTCGACCAATCTTCAGATCTCCGACCGCGCACCGCGAACATCATTGGCAGCTCGAATATTGCCGGCGAATTTCATGGTATGGAGCCGCAGGGATTACCGCGAGCGATGTGCTGTCCCGCAACCGATACTTGTCTGCGCGCAATCGCGCCAGAACGCTCTCGCATACGGCATCAATGGCTTGTTATAGCGACTAGGCGCGGCTGCTTTGCGGACCAGTTGGAGACATGGACGGGAACCAACCCGACAGGACGGCATGCATCTACTGCAGGTCAGTCGAGTACCGAAGCAGTTCGGCGCTGGCAAGGTGTTCACGTTCAGATGCAGAGAGTTCTTCAGCGTAACTGCCCAAGTCTGATTACGGGTTCTGCTCCCGGCGACCTGGTTCACGGCGCATGGCTGTATGGTGAGCCGCGCCAGCGGCGGCATGCATCCCCTTCCGCGTAAGGGGTTTCGATGCCTGGGAGGGGGTTTCAGAGCCGCAGTCTGGAGATCAACTGCATTGGATCGGGGTGTGCCTGTGCCAGGGTTTCGACGATAGCCCTGCCCTGCTTGCGGGCTGTGGCAATGACGGCGCGCAGGGTGGCGAAGTCGCGGGCGCCCTGTTCGGAGCGGAAGCAGCCGGAGATCTTCTGACGCAGCTTCACCATTCGCAGATCACGCTCGGTCTCATTGTTCGTAAAGTCGATTCGCAAGTCGGTGAGACACCGCAGACCTCTGTCCTTGTGTGTCCGGAAACAGAAGGCGAGGGTGTGCCCGAAACGGCGTTTCTAGTCCGCGCTTGCCGATCCGGAGCGGCGGCTGCGCGTCGTGGAAAGCGATGGCCCGGTCGAGGATACGATCATGGGCTTTGCCGATGAGGTCGACCAGGGACCCAGGACTGTCCTAGCAGGTCTCGCGTGCGATGGGCGCGGCACTGCCAGCGCGTTCGAGGAGGCAGTGTATGCTGCGGGCCCGGTCTTCCATTTCGATGTTGATCGAGGCCTGGAGTTCGCGCGGGTGATGAGCGTTGCAGGCCGCGTGACGTACGCCCTCAAGGGTAAAGTCACTGGCGTTATCGTCATGGACGAAGATGTCCGTGACGTTCCGTTCGACATCGCCGGGTCCGATGCCGATGCGCAGAACGATCAGGAGCGGGATGCACGGCAGGTAGAGCCAACGGGTGCGGCCTTGGATGCAGCCTCCGGTTTCGTCGAGGTGTTTGACCGAGGTCACGGTTCGGATCCAGTCTGGATCCGGTCGACGATGTCCTCGAAGCGCTGTGCGGTACGCTGGATCATGGCGGCGATCGTGGCTGTGGAGATCGGCAAGGCGAACCAGTCGCTCATCAGGTCGGCCAGTCTCGTCTCGGGACTGACCTAGACATGCAGCAGATCGCTCACCCATGCCGTGATGTGGGGACCGTACTGGACCGGGGCGGCCACGCCCATCGGGAAGGCCGCTCCGGTCACGGTGCCGCAGGCGTCGCAAAGACAGCGGTGGGCGCGGCGTTCGGTGACCTCCAGTGGTTGCGGGTCGGGTCGATCCAAAACCTGCCGGCAAACTGGCGCGCCGTGACGGTTGGTCGCCGTCAGCGCGGTGCCGCACCCGGCGCAGGTGGACGGATCGTGATCCACGACATGGTCCGAGGTCGCGGTCGGCGTCAGGGTCGGTCCCGTTTGGCCCGGCTGGACGACGGCTTGCTGCTGGTGGTGCTGTCGAGCGTCGCACTGCGTTCAAGTGCGACGATGCGGTCCCGCAGGGCCGCGGTCTCCCGCTCGAGGCGGTCCTGTCCAGCTCAAGCGCCGCAATCGTCTCGACGAGCGCCGTGGCCAGACGCAACAGCCCTCGGCCCCCGTCCTCGATGACCGTGGATGTCCCGGACGGAGGAGATCCCTAGCCAGCGAAGGCCTCGGCAGAGGCGGCGGGATCCTCTGTCCAGCCCAACGGGGTCTCTGCCTCGACAGCCATCATGGCGGATAACACCGCAAGACGTTCGCCTGGCGGCAGCGCCGCAGAGCAACGGCCCCGGTTGGCCGCCTTGCGCTTGATGCGCTGGCAGTCGGTGACGTTGCGCCCGGCTCAGCGCGCGCAGTGCACCCGGTCGGGCGCGAAGGTGAACCACACGACCACGACACGACCACGGCCCGCACCACGCCCTGGGTAACCACCTGCAGCGCCAGTCGGCACCAACCGGCCAGCATCGCGTCATACAGTGCCGAGGCATGACCCGAGACCATCACCTGACAAGGCAGCTGCTTGAGTCGATCCGGAAGTGCGACAGGGTCGGCCTCCGTAGAGTCGAAGCGATAGCGCCGGGCCGACCGCCGGGTCGTCTGCAGATACGGCGGATCACTGTAGACCAGTTCCCGGCCGGAGAACGGAAACGACGACAGAAAGGCATGCGCACAGCCATGCACCAGCTCGAGCGGATGATTACAGACAAGGGCATCGAGCACAGGATCGGCGACTCGTGCATCATCAACGCACCGCCCCGAATGACTCTCGATGTCAACATCGTGCGGCGGCATCAGCGCAATCAGTGTCCGACACAAACCCGCCGGCGCCTTCGATCCGAAAGACCCCATCCGCCGATCCCGTCACACGATAGCGCCTCCATAGATTGGCGATTCTATAACGAAGAAACCGCTTATGCACGTGGCTCCGGTGGCACACGATGTTGCCCCCGATGTCGACTATTCCCGGCACGCCAAACGCTACATGTGTGTTTTACCGGAGCCACGTGCATAAGCGGTACGAAGAATAAAAAAACAGGAACTCGACGACACCACCCCAGCACTCACAATAATCCCGCCACCGTCAGCAACATGGTACCTAGGCAGTTACGCCTATTGTTCCTTTGCTGCTCGAACGCATACTGTATCGGCCTCACAAACTGAGTGATCACCACCAGCGAACGCAATTGTCTTCAATCTGGAAATATGCCTTGCTGAAAATGACACGGTTCAATCTTCCTGGAGGTCGGCATGACAAATCCACTGAGAGTCGGAATTGGCGGTCTCGGTACAATCGGTCTCAGCATCGCCCGGGCGCTTGACGCAGGCGCCATCGGAGGATTACGGCTCACCGCAGTGTCGGCCCGGGACACCGAAAAGGTCCGGCGAAACCTGGCCGGGTTCTCGGCTCCACCCCCTGTGACAACGCTCGCCGGACTCGCAGCCGCAACTGACGTGATCGTCGAATGCGCCCCCGCCGCCGTCTTCGACGAGGTCGCGCGAGCGGCTGTGGAAGCAGGACGCGTTTTCATCCCGGCAAGCGTCGGCGCATTGCTGCCGCGCATGCATCTCGTGGAACGCGCCGCCGAGACCGGCGCGCGCATCGTTATTCCGACCGGCGCCCTGATCGGCCTCGACGCCGTGCGCGCTGCCGCCGAAGGCAACATTGCCGACATAACCCTGATAACCAGAAAATCCCCGAACAGCCTGCGCGGCGCGCCGCATCTGGTGAACAACAACATTTCGATCGACAACCTGGCGGAAGCCAAACTGGTCTTCAGCGGGACGGCCCGTGACGGCGCCGCCGGGTTCCCGGCCAATGTTAATGTCGCCGCGGCACTTAGCCTGGCCGGTATCGGCCCGGACCGCACCACGCTTCAGATATGGGCCGACCCTGCCGCCGACCGCAACAACCACACCATCACGGTCGAGGCTGACAGTGCCCGTTTCTCCATGACGATCGAAAACATACCGACGGAAGAGAATCCGCGGACAGGCAAGATCACGGCACTCAGCATTCTTGCAACACTCCGGCGTCTCACTGCACCGATGATCGCCGGAACCTGATCCCACGGGCACTCCGGCGGATATACGGATCACCAGCCAGCCGGAACCGGGCCGTCGGCAAAATTGAGTCCAAGGTCAAACGCGTCAAAGTTGCGCCATCGGCATATCCTGCCGGATGCTTGAACCGGCACATTGCAGATCAATGGAACGGTCTGTTCGGCCAGCCCGCCATGTGACCGCAATGGAGCGTCGAGTCCCGATAGATCGTGCTCGGACGCGCGGGTTCCAAAGGTCATGGCTTTCGTTGCAATGACAACGATGTCGCCCAGGCGATCCTGTGGGAGTTCGAAACGCCGGCAGGCTTCGGCCCGGTCGAGCACGATTTCGATACCTTCATACTCCGCAAGTTTGTCCATCAACACCGCAGCGCTGGCGTTCGCCTCCAGATAAATGGTCGCGAATGATCCAAGCACGCCGTGATGAACGACATAAGGGTCCGTGATCGGCAAGATCACCCGCGCCATTCCCGCGCCGGACATGCGATCCAGCTCGTCCTGCAGATAGATCACATTTGGCGCTCCGGTATTATCGTGCTTGGCGCTCATGCCATGGTCTGCTGTCAGCACCAGTGTCGCGCCGCAGGCATCGAGGCCAGCCCAATAGTGATCCATCATGCGATAAAAGGCATTGGCCGTCTCGCTGCCAGGTGCGGCCTTGTGCTGAATGTAGTCCGTGGTCGAAAGATACATCAAATCGGGACGATCCCGTTCCATCAACCGCAAACCCACAGCAAAAACGAATTCGGAAAGTTCGGCACTGTACACTGACGGACGCGGCAAACCGGTCAGTTCAATCAGCCCTGCAACGCCGTTATCCGCAAGGGTCGCCGTATCGGCCCGTTCAGCTGAAAAACAGATTGAACCGCCTTGGCCATGTCGCAGACCATGGCCAAGTAGACCGCGCAACTTGTCCTTGGCTGTCCCGATGACGATTTTGGCGCCCACCTGTTCAAAGACCGAGAAGATTGTCGCGGCGCGCAGCAACGCCGGGTCGTTCATCATGACCTCCGTGCCGCTGTCCCGGTCGTAAAAGTAGTTTCCGCAGATTCCATGCACCGATGGCGGACATCCCGTCACGATCGAGAGATTGTTGGGATTCGTAAAACTCGGAATCACACAATCGGCCCTGAGATCGGCGCCATGCGCCAACATGGTTCGGGTATACGGCATGGCGCCGGCAGCAACCGCCATCTCGATATAAGCAGGCTCGGAGCCATCGATGCAGACCACCACCAATGGCCGCACCGGCCAAGCATAGCGCCGCCCGTTCACCTCGAGCATGCGATCGAATTGTTCCATCTTCCGCTCCGTGCCTCCGATTCTATTCTGGGCA
This sequence comes from Thalassobaculaceae bacterium, assembly GCA_963422445.2. GTDB lineage: Bacteria > Pseudomonadota > Alphaproteobacteria > Thalassobaculales > Thalassobaculaceae. The sequence goes on along the minus strand of OY729512.2, from coordinate 2,309,464 downwards.
TTCCGAACCACCTTGTGTTCCGGCGGCTATCGCGATTACGCGGCTGCTTCTGTGCTGATCAAGCGATCATCACCGCCGCGCATCGCGGTCCTTTTCGACGACGCCCTTCAGATAGGCCAATTGCCAGCGGTCGGCCTTTCGTATACGGGCGCGCAACAGCGGCGCCAGGATGATCATGAATCCGCGGACATCGCAGCGCGCATCAAGGCTGACGTCACTGCCACCGCCAGCCTCGGCAAGACAATACCGGTAGGTCAGCGTGAAAGCCCCGTCGCTCGCGCTCAAGGTGATGACCCGTTCCGGCTCGAACTCGACGACATCGGCCAGTCGCTCCGTCGCCCCGGCCGCAAACACGACGCAACTGCCGGCCCGCAACTCGAGACCGTCGCGCGACCGCATTGTCCGGATGCCCGGCATCCATATCGACATGCGTACGGGTTCGGACAGATGCCGCCACACCTGTCCGACCGGTGCCGCGATCCATACGGTCTCGTTGATCACGCCGTCTCTCCGGCCGGCCAAACCGCCCTGCAGTCAGGCATCGACCTTGCGAATCAGGAATTCGTGACGCCCGTCGCCTTCGGTCACGCTCAACAGTTCGTGTCCCGCGGTATTGCAAAAATGCCTGAAATCCAGTGGTGAGGCCGGATCTGTGGAAATCACGCGCAATGCCATGCCCGTTCCCAAGGATTTTATCGCCTTTCGGGCCTTGAGGACCGGCAAGGGGCATTTAAGCCCGCTGGCATCAACCACAGTGACGTTATCGCTCATTTCATTGTCTCCGGCAGACTGTCCGCCCCGTTTCTCGTCCGAAACTCCTGACACCGGAATAGCCGTATCTTCCGGATTCCGGGCTTCCACGCTGCAAGACCCTCACCGGCACCGCGCGACGGCCTCGGCAAGAACGCAGAGTATTTCGAACATCAGGGTGGCTCCCGTCAGCGCAGTCAAACCGCCCTGATCAAACGGTGGAGAGACTTCGACGAGATCGGCGCCAATCAGATCCAGCCCGGAGAGACCGCGAACAAGCAGTTGCCCTTCCAGCGACGTAAATCCGCCGATCTCTGGCGTGCCGGTACCCGGCGCGTAGGCCGGATCGAGCGCATCAATATCGAAGGAAAGATAGGTCGGACCATCACCGGCAACCCGTCGGGCTTCGGCGATCACGGCGTCAAGCCCCATGGCATGGACTTCATGCATCTGGATGACCCGCATGCCGTGCTCGTAGCTGAAACGCCACTGATCGGGATTGTTCAGGCTGCCCCGAATGCCGATCTGCACAGTCCGAAGCGGATCAAGGAGCCCTTCTTCAACAGCGCGCGAGAACGGCGCGCCATGATGGAAGCGGGAACCGAGATAATCGTCGCCCGTATCGCAATGGGCATCGATATGGACCATGCCGACCGGACACCGTGCCCCGACTACCCGCAGGATCGGCAGCGAGATCGAATGATCACCGCCAACCGACAGCGGCACCGCTCCAGCTGCGATCACCGGTTCAAACGCCCGCCGGATTTCTTCATGGGCGTTTTCCAGATGAAACGGGCACTCAACCCGAGCATCACCAATATCGGCAACCTTGCAAAGGTCATAGGGTTTGACTCCGGTCGCCTGATTCATCAACCGCATCAAGGACGATTGATTACGAACCTCCCGCGGTCCATGACGGGCGCCGGGGCGGTTGGTCACGCCACCGTCGTAGGGAACCCCGATCATTGCGATGTCGAGCCCAGCCGGGTCCTCCGAGTACGGCGCTCGCATGAATGTCGGCAGGCCGAGATATCTGGCCTGACTCATTCGATCAAGGTTATCCGGTGTCATCGCCATCACACTCTCCGGATTCTGGTTGGCCGAACAGCACCGAGTGTAGCACGGCCAGCCATGCGGTGCGTGATCTTTATCACGCGCCGGACCATGAACGCCCGTCTCCGGCGCCATTTTTCGGCCAACCAAGACCGCAACTTCGTTTGGTCGCCGAACAGGGACGTCAGGTCGGGACCGTCCTGTAAATTTCTGGAGTTCCAACTGCACGGCAATTGATCCGCCCGGTCACTGGACTGCATACCGGGATCGAGTAACGGCCGCAGGCATTGACCGGGCCCAGCGTCGCGACAGCCGGCATGCAGTCCGAACACGGTTTGGAAATCGAACGTCACGCTGAACCGTGACGAACTCGACAAGGCGATCTATTGTTACGGACTGAAAGGATCGGACGATGACAACACCGTATTTCCCAGGTCGGGGTGACGACTGGCAATCCGTCACGCCCGCCAACGCTGGCTTTGACCCCGACGGCCTCGCCGATTCGGTTGCCTTCGCGATCAGGAACGAATCGGTCATGGACCGGGATGTCCAGAGGGCACTGGAGAACAAGGCCTTCGCCGAACCGCCACCCTGGAACGAAATTATCGGTCCGACACGACCGCGTGGCGGCCCAAGCGGCATGATCTTGCGCGGTGGCCACATTATCGCCGAATGGGGCAATACCCGTCGTGCCGATATCACGTTTTCCGTGGCCAAGAGCCTGCTTTCGATTTGCGCCGGCCTCTTGCACGACGACGGCCGGATCCCGGACTTTGACGCCCCGGTTCATCAACTGGTCAGCGATGGCGGATTCGAACCGCCACACAATCACCAGATCACCTGGCAGCAATTGCTGCAGCAGACCAGTGAATGGGAAGGCGAGCTATGGGGCAAACCGGATCTCGTCGACCACAACCGCGATCTTTCCGTATCCCCCGCAGACAACGTTACCAAAGGGCAGGCCCGCCCGCTCCGGATGCCAGGGACATTCTGGGAATACAACGATGTCAGAGTAAACCGGCTTTCGCTCGCCCTGCTGCGCGTTGCCGGACGTGGACTGCCGACAGTATTCCGCGAGCGAATCATGGACCCGATCGGAGCATCCCGCGACTGGGAATGGCACGGCTATCACAACTCCTGGATCGAGATCGGAGGTGAGCCCGTTCAGTCGGTATCGGGTGGATCTCATTGGGGCGGCGGGGTGTTTATCAGTTCACGCGATCAGGCGCGCCTCGGCCTGTTGATGCTACGCGAGGGTGTCTGGAACGGTAACCGTCTGTTATCGCCGGATTATATGCGGCAAGCAGTCGCACCTTGCCCAATCAACCAAGATTACGGGTTTCTCTGGTGGTTGAACACCTCTGGCACTCGTCTGCCTGGCGCCGGCCGCTCGGGTTACTGCGCCTTCGGTTTCGGCACCAATGTTATCTGGATCGAACCCGAAGCCGACCTCGTTGCTGTTATCCGCTGGATCGAAGGCGGCAGCATTGGCGGCTTCTGTACCAAAGTCATGGCATCGCTCACGGATTGACCGCGATCCGCGCCAGACTTTGACGGATTTCACCCTTGGCAGGGCCTCGCTGGCAACGGTCCCTGTCAGTCAGCATTACCCGCCTGATCCAAGTGCGGCCGTGGCGGCGTATGACCCTGGATCTGCGTGCGTTGCATCAAGCGGCGCGCCGTCGCGTCGAATGGCTCCCGGCGATGCATGGTGACACGATTGTCCCACATCAACAGATCACCGACCTGCCAGCAATGACAGTAGGTATATTCCGGCAGGGTCGCATGCTCCCAGAGATTGTCGAGGAGATTCTCCGACGCCTGCCGCTCGAGCCCTATGACATAGGCATTGCGACGGCGGCCAAGATAAAGTACCGGGCGCCCGGTCCGGGGATGCGCGCAAACCACCGGATGCGGCTGCCCCTCGCAAGTCATCGGGTCATCGTCGGCGCGCACGCCTTTGCGAAGCAGCCCACCGGAATTGAATGTCCCGTCATGCTTGATCGAAAGCATCCTTGCCTTGTCGCGCAAATCCGTCGGCAAGGCATCATGGGCCGCAGCCATACTGCAAAGTGACGTATCACCACCTTCGGGCGGTACTTCAAGCGCATACAGCATTGAGATATCGGGAGGATTTTCAAGATACGACATATCTGTGTGCCATACCGCCTCGCCGCTGCCAAGGCTGCCGATGGCTTTGCCGGTATCGTCCTTGATATTGGACACGATGTAGATTTCGGGATAACCGGGTACCGCGGTCTTGCCATTCTCCATGACTGGCGCATGATCAAGCTCACCGAAACGCTGGCTGAACGCCACCAGATCATCCGGGGACAGAGTCTGATTGCGAAACAGCAATCCGCCAAATTCGTCGAAAGCCGAGCTGATGGCGGCAAAAACCGCATCCTCGAGATCGACAAGATCAATACCGCGAATCTCTGCGCCGACATGGGGTGAAAGCGGGGTGATCTCCAGACTGGGCATGGTCAACTCCTGGGTACAAGTCGCCAATCAACGCATCGAGCGAACCGCCGGAATCCGGAACAACGCCTGCCATACGGGGATTTCCTGCACAGTCCCGTTCCATTTTTCGGCAGCCAGATCCGCATGACCCTTCCTTTACCATTGTTTAAGCCCAATGTCACGGAATCCGCAGGGCCTCGAATTCGATGATGACCTCGACCTCGTCGCCGACCCAACCATTCGCAACGGCATAGGTCATGCCGAAATCGCTGCGCCTAAAAACCGTTCGGGCTGAAATTCCCATCGCGGCATGTTTGTCTCCGAACGGATAAGCGCCGGTCCGGTTCCAGGTCACGTCGAGGGATACGACTCTGGTCACGCCACGGAGTGTCAACGCGCCCGTGATCTCACCGGTGCGCGGCCCGGTTTGCCTGGCAGAGCTGCCGACGAAGGTGATTGTCGGATAGCGATCAATCCAGAGAAAATCCTTCTTTCTCAAATGCGTGTCCCGCGCCGCATGGTTCGTGTAAACACTCTCAGCATCAATCGTCACCTCAATGTCGGATACCGAGGGAACGGTTTCGTCAAACACGAAGCTGCCCTCCGCATTGCGGAACAGTCCGAGCGTCTTGGCAAAGCCGATGTGGTGGACGAGAAAGGCGATCGACAGATGCTCGGTGTCCAGGACATGGCGGACCGGCTCGCAGCGCGCCGGTAACGGCACCGACATGACAGCAAGCAACACGGCGAGCATTCTGAAACGGCGGAAACCATGTATGACTCGGGGTATGGTCAGTCTCCATCAATGGCGATTCGGCCCTATCCGGCATCCAGCGACGGACCAAGGTTATGACGGCATCCAGCGACCCGCAACCCGGAAACGATAACCATCGCCGGCGCGCGCGAGCATATTGGACCGTTCGGCCCGGCCACGGGGCGATCCGCGGTCAGATCCTGCCGGCGCCAGGGCCTGGTGAACTGCTGATACGCGCCAGCTACGGTGCGATCAGCCGCGGCACCGAGACCCTTGTCCACCGCGGTCATGTTCCGGAGCGTCTGCACAACCGGATGCGGTGCCCCTTTCAGGAAGGACATTTTCCCGGTCCCGTCAAATACGGCTACAGCATCGTCGGCACCGTCGTCGACGGGCCGGCGGACTGGCTGAACCGGCCAGTCTTCTGCCTGCATCCGCATCAGGATCTGTTCACGGTTCCGGAAGAAGTGGCACGGCCACTGCCCGCGGACCTGCCGCCGGACCGCGCGATCCTAGCTGCGAACATGGAGACAGCCCTGAACGCCTTGTGGGACGCAAAACCGCGCAAACGTGATCGTATCTGCGTCATCGGAGCCGGGGTCATCGGATTGCTGACCGCTTATCTGGTTCACCGGCGAACCTCGAGGCGGGTGACGGTCATCGATGTCAAGCCTGAGAAGGCACAGGTCGCAGCGCGGCTGGGCCTCGAGTTTACCGGTGATTCCGGAGACGCGGAATACTCACTGATTTTCCATGCCAGCGGGCATCCAGGCGGTCTTGGACAGGCGCTTCGCATGGCAGCTTTCGAGGGCCGTATCATTGATCTCAGCTGGTATGGCAACCGCCCTGTTACTCTGCAACTTGGAGAAGATTTCCATGATCGGCGGCTGACCCTACAATCCTCACAGGTCGGCAGCGTCGCCCCGTCGAGACGCGGCCGGTGCACGCCTGCCCTTCGTCTCGACAAGGCCCTGGAACTGCTGCGCGACGATCGTCTGGATGCCCTGATCACGGGCGAGACCATGTTCGACGATCTGCCGGCAACGATGGCTGCACTTGCGAACGGTGCTCTTCCCGCCTTATGTCGGCGGATTGTCTATCCCTGACGCCAGTGAATCCATGGAGCGACTGTCGTGTATACAGTAACTGTAAGAGAGCACATCATGATCGCGCACAGTTTCCGCGGCGCCGTGTTCGGGCCCGCGCAAGCTCTGCACGGCGCGACCTTCGTCGTCGATACGGAATTCCAAAGGCCGGATCTAGACCCTGATAACATTGTGGTCGATATCGGCCGCGCGCATACGGCGCTCCGGGACATTCTTTCGCAGTACAATTATTGTAATCTTGACGATATCGAAGAGTTCAAGGACACCAACACCACTACCGAGTTCCTGGCCCGTCATATTCACCGCCGCATGGTCGGCGTGATCGCCGATGGCAAGCTAGGCCCGCATGCCGGCGGGTTGACCGGGCTCAAGGTCACCCTGCGTGAGTCGCATGTGGCCCAGGCGTCCTATGAAGGAGTGCTGGATTGAGCCGGCATCGCGTTGGGATGCGTCCGATCCATGTTGTCGTTCCCGGCCCGATCGATACGCTCACGGGTGGTTTCATCTATGACCGAAAAATCGCGAATGTCCTCTCCGGTTCCGGCCGGCTTGGAACTCTTCTTTGCCTCGACGGCTGGTTCCCCGATCCCGACAGCCAGGATCTTGAGATCGCACGGCAGCGCGTGAACGCATTGCCCAGAGCCGGACCTGTCGTCATTGACGGCCTCGCTCTGACCGCGCTCGCCGAAACGCCCGAACGCCTTCCGGCACGGCAACGGCTGATCGCATTGGTCCACCACCCGCTCGCTGATGAAAACGGGCCAATTGGCGCACCGGCACAGCACCTGTTCCAGGCGGAGCGTCAAGCGCTCACATGCGTCGCCGGCGTTATCGTGACCAGTACTGCTACAGCGCGACGACTTGGTGACTTCGGCGTGGCGCCGGACCGCATCCGGGTCGCCCCTCCGGGTCTCGACATGCCCACCAAGGTTACCTGTCACACTAGCCGTGCCGACATCGCACTGCGGTTACTCTGCGCCGGATCGCTGACCCCCCGAAAGGCGCAAGACATTCTTTTGTCCGCATTGTCAGACCTGTCGGATATCGACTGGCGGCTCGATCTGGTTGGCGCGCCCCGCGATCCCGAATTCGCAGCGATGCTGCGGGCCATGGCACACCAGCCATCACTCGCCGGTCGGGTAACGTTCCGCGGCGCATTTCCGGATACGGCAATGTCGGCCCATTATGCCGCCGCCGACCTTTTTGTCCTGCCGTCGCGACACGAGGGTTTCGGGATGGCGCTTGCCGAGGCGATGGCGCACGGACTGCCAATCGTTTCCTGCCGGGCGGGTGCGATTCCGGACACCGTGCCGGAAGCCGCCGGTTTGCTCGTTCCGCCCGGCGACGCCGCGGCCCTGGCCACGGCCCTGCGTCTGTGCATGACCGACCGGGAGCGCCGCATACGCTACGGCCTTGCTGCGCGGCGGGTTGCCGGGCAGCTCCTGTCCTGGAATGCAGCAGGATGCAAGTTTCTGGCCGCCGTCGATGCGCTGACGGGAACAACGTGACCCGATTCCCCGCACAGTGGCTTACCCTGCGCGAACCTTTGGACCGGGAAGCGCAGGCCCCTGACGTCGACGCCGCCCTCGTCGCGTGGCGCTTGCGTTCACGGTCTGGACTTCCACTGCGAATTCTCGACATAGGGAGCGGGACTGGAAGTTCCGCCCGACGCATCGGCAGTCACCTGGCTGGCCCTCTGCACTGGCGCTTTGTCGATAACGATCCGGAGTTGCTGGCAATTGCCGCCGAAACCTTCGAGAACATGGGCGCGGCGCAAGCTTCAATACATCAGGTCGATCTTGCCATTGCTGACATCGGCGGGCTGTTTGAGGGCATCGATCTGGTTACTGCATCCGCTCTGCTCGATCTGGTCTCCGAGGCTTGGTTCCGTCGGCTGTGGCGAATCATCGAAGATCGGGAAACACCCCTACTCGCCACTCTGAACTATGACGGACGGATTGCGCTGCATCCACCGCATGATCTGGATACCGTAATCCGTGACCGGTTCAACCGACATCAACGCCGCGATAAGAGATTCGGGCCCGCCCTCGGTCCGCGCGCCGCAGCTGTTGCCGTCGATATCGCTCGAAACTCTGGCTGGACGGTCACGGTCAGGCGCAGCGACTGGCTGCTCAGCGCTGCGCGGAATCGCCCGGCGCTGGATATGCTGATCACTGGATGGGCCAAGGCGGTTCGCGAACAGGCGCCGACCCTGGATACACGGGTCTCCGGCTGGCTCGAAAAGCGGCTTGCGGACCCGGCGCTAAAAGTGCGGGTTGGTCATCGGGACATCCTCGCTTTGCCCGGCAGCCAGAGCATCACAAGACTGGCGTAAATCACAGTCAAACAGGACGTCAACCCCAAGACTGTAGGTTCGGACAAACGGACGATAACCGTCGTCGATTCGCGCCACCGAGGGCAATTGCAGGCCCATTCTTCCGGATCCGAGAATAAGGGGCGCGATCATGACATGCAGTCGATCGATCAAACCTGCCAGCAGAAAGGCCGACAGTGTTCTGGCGCCACCTTCGACAAGAATCGTCGACAACCCCCTCTGGCGCAGCGCGGTTAGAATCGCTGCCGGCGGAATCACGCCGTCCTCGGCCTGAAGCGCCAAGGTCTCGAACCGGCCAGCCGCGGCCGGCTGGCGACCTGGCGTCGTGATCACGAGCGTGTCGGATGCGGCGTCGCTCAATGCCTGAAGACCGGGATTAAGCCGGCCATTCGGGTCGATGACCACGCGGACGGGATTGCGTCCGGCGACCCGCCGGGTTGTCAGGCGCGGATTGTCAAGCTGAAGGGTTGTCGCGCCAACGACGACCGCATCCACCAGTCCCCGCAACCGGTGCAGGTGATCGAGACTTTCAGGTCCGTTGATGCAGGACGAATGCCCGGACTCGGTGGCAATCCGTCCGTCGAGACTCTGTCCGATCTGGGCGATAACCAGAGGTTTTACGGCCATGGCAGCGAGTAATCCCGCATAGCAGACTGCGTAGAGTGGATCTGCAGCCACGTGTCGATATCGGTCCGATTCCGGGATATTGGGCAGCCGGGTTTGCACGGCGATCTCAGGCAGTGACTGCCATGGGGTTTGGACGACGTCGTTCAAGGGACGGCACCCACACGGGATCGTGGGGCTCGCATCGACAGGCCGGGGTGTCGCAGTTCGATCAGTCGGTCAATCACCATGCGTCCACCACCTCCAGCCACGATACTGAAACCTTTATACCGATCGGCCTCCCGAAATGCATCCGTATTCTGCAGATGCAAAGCGATCGAAATAAGCTGCCTGTTAGGCGTTGTGATACCAAACGCAAGTCATATGAACCGATACAGTGAGGCATCGGGATCAGCACGATGGGGCTACGGCCCAGCTGCGCCGGGTCGTATTGGTGATGACGTCGGGCTGGTCGGTCAGCCATTGCCACCCCGTCCAGCAGGCGTCCCTCAGGGCGGAGACATCCTTGAACACGCGGTTGGCGAAGCGGTTCGATTTCAGGAACAGAATGATCTGCTCCATCGGATTGAGTTCCGGACTGTAGGGCGGCAGATGCACGAGCGTCAGGTTGGGGGGAACGAGAAGGTCGCCCGAGCGATGCCAGCCCGCCCCGTCCAGCACAATCACGCCGTGCGCACCCGGCGCCACGGCCGCGCCGATCGCCGCCAGATGCTCGTTCATCGACGCCGTGTTCGCCCTGTCCGCCACGTGGGCGATGCCGACGCCGCGCTCTGCGCAGGTGGCGCCGAACAGATAGACGTAGCCATAGCGATGGTCGCGCAGGATGCGCGGACGCTGCTTCCCATTCGCCCAGACCCGTGTCGTCATCCCCTTCTGGCCGATGCGCGCTTCGTCCTGGAACCAGATTTCTATCGGACCCGCCAGCGCCTCAGAGCTGAGCGCCGACGTCAACTGTGCCTCGAACTCCGCCACGAACGACCTCTGCCGCTCCGCGTCGGCTTTGGGGTGGACCGGCCGCCCCGAGACAAAGCGAAACCCGGCCCTTCGGAGCATCATACGGGCACCGCTCTCCGTATAGATGACCCCGAAGGCCTCCTCGATTTTCCGTAAGATGTCCTGAACGCGCCAGCGCGTCACACCGTCCCGCTCAAGCTCGGGACCCGCCTCGATCCAGGCGCCGATCTCGGCGATCTGCGCGTCCGTCAACCGGCCCTCGCTCCCGCCGCGCGGGAGATCCGCGAGGCCGTCGAAGCCCTCCGTGTTGTAGCGCAACACCCAGTCGCGCAGGATTTGAAGCTCCATGCCCTGCGCCCGAGCCGCCTCCGTGCGAGACGCACCCTCCATGATCATGGCGAGCGCACGCGCGCGCGACGCTTGCTTCGCGTCCCCGCAGTGCCTCGAAAGCGCGTGGAGCTCGTCCGCTGTGTGTGCCGTCCAGGTTATCGGCGTTGCCGCACTCATCGTCATCCTCCGGCGCTGGTGAGTCGATCACCACAGTCTATGAAGGTCGTCCGGACCGTCACCCCAACATATTGGGATGGTGAGTCAATTTGGAGCGCGCTTGGTATGAGTTCTCGTTCAAGGCAACGATCTGTTCGGAATCCTTGCGGCCGTCGGTAGCGCAGCGACCGAACCGCTATCGTATCGCACCTGTCGTCCTGTTTCGCCGAAACCGCTTATGCACGTAGCTCCGGTTGCGAGAGTTTGCCGCGAGAAGTTGACTCCTACCGGTCCATTTGGACGGTTTTCGATTAACATGTTGATCAAGCCGGAGCCAAGTGCATAAGCGGTTCGCCGAATTTGGCTGGATGACTTCAAGATCGGTAAAGGGTCCGGTCGCTCGTATCGCAAGTAGCTGTCTGCAATCGCTGCCGATGATCAAAACGATAGGGAGAGCTGTGGATCTACATTCACCGGCGAAGCAAACGAGTCGTCGTTCACGCGGCAAGCGATGGCACTGCCGAATCTTGCGAAGATCTTCTGACACCGTGCAATGCCTGCCTGGCCACTTACCGGCGGGGATCAGCAATCCTGCATCTGCGAATATCTTGAGATCTCGGCTCACCGGGTTGTTGGAGATATCCGTGGTGACTCGGCATGACGAATTTCGAATCCGGTACCCGAAGATTGCCTCGATCAGGGCCGGCATCATCCGATCCGCAAGAGCCCGTTTCTTCACAAGATCCTCCAGATCCTGGCAGATTCGATCCATCTCCTGAGAGCGTCGCAAAAGGGTTCCTGATTCCCACCCAAGCTAAGCGCGACTTGAGTAGCCGCTCCGGCATCGGCGGTGTCCGTAGCGCCACGTAGACCAGTCCGGGGATGATCTCGGGCAGGTCAAAGCGACGATTGAACCGGTCCACGACCTCCGCGAGATAGCGCTGGACATATTTGGGACGAATCGCATGAAGGTGCCACGCAAGGCGCTCTTGATGTTGCCGGGAATCGTGCTCACCCAACGAAACTCGGGGCGCTCGACCGCGGCTTTCCCGCCGCCGGTCACCATCGGCTCATGCACGCAGCCTGCCGCACTCACGCCATTGAAGCAGGTCAGCCCATCGCAGAGCACTTGCGTGCCCGGACCCAGGTGCTGCTGCGCCCAGGCGGCGACTTCAGTGAGACGGAAGCCCTCGACCACGGTGAATCACCCGCTGCGGATGTCCCGCCTCATGGGTCTCGACCGCGGCCACGAAAGGAGTTTTGCCCAGCGCCCCGTCCGCGCTTGCCGCCGAGGCAGGCATCGTCGATGCACCTTTCTTGTCCTGGGTCATGAAGTAGAGGCCTTGGAACCACATCGTCAGGGGCAGCTTGGTGGAGTCGAAGATGGTGCCCGCGGTGATGGAGGTCTGGAGATGGCAGCGGTTGCACTGCTGGAGCTTTCGGGTGTTCAACTGACAGCACCGGTCATGAGCGCAGTGTGGGCATAGAAAGCCGTTCGGCCATCGCCGTTGAAAGAGGGCGTCGAAGCACTGGTCTTCGCTGCCGTAGAGCGAGAGGAACGCGTTGAGGCTGATTCCTTATCTGGAACTGCACTGGGTTGCGCGCCATGTGAATGTCCTTTTCTATCATCAAATGACATGGCCATATTCGATATTAAATACTGCTTAGATTCGAGGGTAATCAGGAAAGGGTTTGCGCCTGCCGAATAATGATCCAAAACACAAAACCGGATCCAGGGACGGACATCACGATGGGGATTCCAATCTCCTCCACCCACATCAGCGAGAACATCATAATGCGCACTCTGATTACGTCTGATATACTCTCCGATGCTTGAAAAACTGGGCGCAATGTCCCCTTCGTTAGCCAATACCGCGGTTTGAATGCATCGGACTATACGCCCGTACCGTCAGAAAAGGGATCCAGCATCACCAGGTTCAGGTGGGCCATCGCTGCCCTGATCAACGCCAGCTGATTTTCCGTTGTGTTTAGGCGGTTTAACAGTTCGCACAGTAATGGCTCGAGCTGCTTCCGGCCGCCACTCCGATACACTATTCCCCATTGGACGGCATCACATGTCACGACCCCGGTTGCATTTCGGACTCCAAACTGGGAAATTAAATCGCTGGAAAAAATAACTTTTCCATCTTTTTGGGCAAGAATTCATGCCCCCAAACTCTTGTCATGGACTCGCTGTTTACAGCGTGGAATCATCGTGGTTTTCTGAAGGAGGTCATTGACAGTATGGAGAATGCATGGGCCGTGTTGCGACGGCACGGAGATGTGATACGTAAACGCACTCTGAACGATCTGTTCGCGGCGGATTCACGACGGTTCGAACGGTTTTCGCTCCAGCTTGACGACCTGCTGGTCGACTATTCAAAGAATCTCGTCACGACCGAGACCATGGCCCTGTTGCAGGACGCAGCGGACGTGGCAGACCTTACCCGGCGCCGCGATGCGATGCTCGCTGGCGCACCCGTAAACGCTTCGGAATACCGGGCCGCCTTGCACACCGCGCTTCGGGCACCGCGCAGCACCGTCATTACCGTAAACGGACGAAATGTAATCCCTGACGTCCATAATGAACTCGACCGGGCCCTCGCCTTTGCCGAAACAGTTCGCAGCGGGACGGAAACGCTCCGGGACATCGTTCATATTGGCGCCGGTGGGTCGGTGCTCGGCCCGGCGACAATCACTGACGCTCTGGCACCGTATCATCATGATCGTATCAATGTTCATTTCGTCAGCAATGCCGATGGTGCCGACATTCACGACAAGTTGCGGAAACTCAACCCCGAGACGACCCTGTTCGTGATTGCCTCGAAATCGTTTTCGACCCCGGAAACCATGCTGAATGCCGCATCGGCGCGAAAATGGATCACTGACGCATTGGGCAACGCAGCAATCGGCGATCACTTTGCAGCCATTGCAATGGACATGGCCGCCGTTGCGGAGTTCGGCATCCGCCCGGACCGCACCTTCAGAATATGGAACTGGGTCGGCGGCCGCTTTTCCGTCTGGTCGGCGATCGGGTTGCCCGCTGCCATCGCTTGCGGCGCTGGACGGTTCCGCGAGCTTCTGGCTGGCGCCCACCGCATGGATCGGCATTTCGCGACCGCCCCGATCGGCGAAAACCTTCCGATGGTTCTTGGTCTGGTCAAGATCTGGTGCCGCTCAATTCTTGGTTACGCCACGAGTGCAATCATCCCTTATGACCAACGGCTTGCCCGCATGGTTCAGCATCTCCAGCAGGTCGATCTTGAATCAAATGGCAAATCGGTCAGGGCCGACGGGACATCGGTCGCCGTTCCCACTGCGGGTGTGGTCTGGGGCGGAACAGGTACGAGCGTCCAGCATTCTTTCTTTCAGTTGCTTCACCAGGGCAGCGACATCATCCCATGCGAATTCCTGGTGGCTGCAACTGCGCATGAAGGCCGCTCGGATCACCACGACATGCTGCTCGCCAATTGCCTGGCCCAATCACAGACGCTGATGACCGGACGCGACATTGCCGATACTGTGTCCATGCTCATGGAACAAGGCATGGAACGGGATCAGGCCGAAAGGCTGGCCCCGCATCGGGCGTTTCCGGGAAATCGCCCGTCGACCACCCTGCTCTACCGGCAGCTCGACCCGTATATGCTTGGCATGCTTCTGGCACTCTACGAACACACGACCTTCGTTCAGGGAACCCTCTGGGGCGTCAACAGTTTCGACCAATGGGGCGTGGAACTCGGAAAGGAATGTGCCGGACAGATCCTGTCCGTATTGCAGGACAAAAACACCCCGACAGAGAATTCCTCGACCCGGGGCCTGCTCGATACATTGCGGCACTTCACGGAAAACGACGGAGACCGCCATCGGGCAATGTAATCATCTTTCTCCGAGGTCAGAGGAAACCGAAAACGACGGTTTCCGTCCGTCGGGTCATTCACGCGCCGACAAGCCAGTCCCGACCAGGTCGCAACCCGTGCTTCCCGCGAGCCCCCGACTCGACTATCATTGACAGGCGCGGGCTGGACCCGCACGCGATCTGTCAACCGGGAAACAGCGCGGAACCACAACAATGTCAAAAGCCACACACCCACTCAACGGCGTAAAGGTCATCGAGATCGCGAATTTTCTTGCCGGACCGGTGTGCTCAATGTTCCTCGCCGATTTCGGCGCCGAAGTCGTCAAGATCGAACGGCCAGGTACCGGCGACGAACTGCGGTTCTGGGGCAATGACAAGAACGGCGTTGGCCTGATGTACAAGATGGTGAATCGCGGCAAACACTCAGTCACGGCCGATCTCAGAACGCCGCTCGGCGTCGAGATCGTCAAACGGCTTGTCGTCGATGCCGATATCATCGTCGAGAATTTCCGCAAAGGCACGCTGGAGCGCTGGGGCCTCGATTACGATGTGCTGAGCGCGATCAATTCGGGACTGATCATGTTGCGCATGACCGGTTTCGGCCAGACCGGCCCCAACAGCCACCGACCGGGTTTCGGCACCCTGGCCGAGGGCTATTCGGGTTACGCTTATGTCACAGGTTATCCGGACCGTCCGCCATTACTGCCGGGCTTCGGCCTTGCGGACGACAGTGCCGGCCTCATGGCTGCCTTTCTTTGCATGGTCGCGCTTCAGGAAAAACAACGTTCGGGTAAAGGACAGGTTATCGATCTTGCGATCTACGAGCCTCTGTTCACCCTGCTCGGTCCGCAGGTTGTGGATTATGACCAACTCGGCATCGTGCAGGAACGCAATGGCAGCCGGTTGCCATTTACCGCTCCGCGCAATACCTATCGGACGCGGGACAACAAATGGGTATCGATTTCGGGCAGCGCCCAGTCGACATTCGAACGGATGTGCCAAGCCCTCGAGATTCCTGGACTCATCAGCGATCCGAGGTTTCTTGACAATCGTTTGCGCATACAGAACGCGATTGCGCTCGACGACGCCCTGCAAAGCGCGATCGAACGTCATGACCGCGATAACCTGATCGCTCTGTTCGACAGCTTCGACGCCGCCGCCGCGCCATGCAACAGCGTTGCCGAGATCTTCGAAGATCCTCATTTTCAGGCCCGTGAGAACATCATTGCAGTCGCGGACAAAGAACTCGGAGGCAGTATTCGCATGCAGAATGTGGTTGGAAAGTTCTCGCGAACGCCGGGTGAAATTCGTCATGCCGGCCCGAAGCTAGGATACGACAACCGCAGAATTCTCATTGATCGTCTCGGGTTCGACGAGGCACAGTTGGTTGAAGCCGGTCTGACGCTCGACGACCATGATCAGGCGTCATAGCGCTCTCATTCAGAGCCATGCGTTATCGGAAAGTGGATACGGTGGGGTCCGGCAACCAAACGCGGTCGCATCCAGAGCGCCATGACAGTGCTCCGCAGCGCAGGCCGGGGTGATCCTGACCCCAAGCCTGGATGAACGGAGACCTCATGTCTTCCCTTGAAACAATGCGAGCCAAGACCGCGTGGTGCAACTGATCCCGCGCTGATCGAAAGAGGAACATGCTGTACCAAGACGGGCACGAAACGTTGCCTGGTGCGCCGCGCCATGCGGTATCGGCATTTGCTATTATTGCGACCAATTACCCGGAATGAATGTACTCAGGTAAATCCTAATATACGGACCATATCCTGAAATCCGATTGCAATCGAGAAACGCTCAACGCATGCATTGCAAGTGTGACGACACCGCTTTTCTGTCCGGGCAAGATCCGTTCCGGACGCCTTTGACCAAGACCGGACTGCAGCAAGCCTGAACACAGCTACGTCCAATTGCGGCAAATCTCACGATTCCTGCGGTCGACAAATCGGCAGTCACGGCAATCCTACACCACGTTCGCTCTGCTTTTCTCATGCCTGCCGATTATGTGATCGACCACGCGAATCGGCCCTTCACGGCGCGTTGGCCCCGGATCGGCCGGTCGATGCGGCGCGGCGCGTTGAAGGTCTGGCGACCCTTGAGACAGCCGTCGCGTTGTGCGGGCGGCGGACACACCAGTGGTGTCGTGGTTTCGGGAGAGCGGTCTCGGTCAGATGGGCGTGAAGAGCGCCTTCATGCCGTCCTTGCGTCGATAGCTGAAGGCGCGCAGGCTCTCGGCGAAGCTCCTCTTCGATTTGCCGATCCTGCGGTTGCCCCCAGGATCACGGCGGTCGCGATGGTGTTGATGATGGCGCTGTTGGATGGTGCGTATCGGGTGCGGGCTGCCCATTGAGCTTTTTTCTCTGGACTCGTTATGATAAAGTTATGATTGCACAAATCTGATCCGCCGCACGCTGTTCCCGGAGGTAGGACGGCGCACATAGGAGGCGTTGCCGGCGCCCGGGACCGTTCCGGGGCGCATGGCGTTCGTCCGCGAGGTCTGCACGACTTTCTGGTTTCGCGATCCCCTCGGCCATCTGCAGGACACGGGCTGTCTGGTGGCGTTTCGCGATCTTGCGCATGTGGGCGTTCTGGCGTTGCCGGCGGCCGGACCCGGCCGCCGGTGTTGACCGTGCTGTCCGGGATCTGGCAGCTGCGGTTCCACCGCCGGTCGGGGTTCCGGACCGCGTCGACCCTGTCGAGGGTCCGGTCGTGACGCTGGCCGAGACCGATACGGTGTGTCGGCGGCTAGGTACGATGCTGGACGCCGAGCATCCGCTGGGGGCCGGGCTTCATGTCGGGCGGCCGCTGCGGTATCCGGTCGGCTCGGATCCCGGCTGGCTTGGCGGTTGCGTGGTTGCAGCCCCGGCCCTGGTCCTGAAGCCACGCGACCGGTGGATCGGCCGGGATGCGGCCGGCCGGGAGGCCCATCTCGACCGGGTGGTCGGACTGGCACGGTTTCTCATCCGTCCAGGTCTGGCCTGCCGAAACCTAGCCTCGACGGCGCCGATGAAGACAGTCTTTACACGACCGGCCTGCTGGTCCGCGCGACGCATGACCGGGGTCTTGCCGAGGAGACGACCCTGTTCGAAACGATGCGTGCGGCACCGGTACACGGGTCGATCGTGCCTCGGCGCGGCGGGCGGCGCGGGGCCAGACGGCCTGCGCTGGCAGACGCTCGACCTGCCGATCCCGAAACGCCGGAGCTCGGAGCTGACCCGGTGACGCTGACCCTGGTTCATCTGCGCGAGGACGCAGTACCGAAAGGCGGCGAGAGGATCGAATGGCCGCTGATCACGACGCTGCTGGTCGGCACCGTCAAACAGGCACAGGAGGTCGTCGAGCTGTATGCGCTGCGTTGGCGCATCGAGGAGTATCACAGGATCCTGACATCCGGCTGCGATGTCGAGAAGATCGCCCGGACCACCGCCGAACGGGTCAAGCGCGCCGTGACCATCAACGCCGTCATCGCCTGGCGGCTCGCGACCCTGACCCTGCTCGGACGAGAAACCCCGGAACGGCCGGCCGCAACCATGCTGTCCGAAACCGAAATCAACCTACTGCACGACGATGCCATAAGCCACAACGGCGCCGCGGCGGACCGGGCCGAACACACGTCCCTGTCCCTCGGCCGCCCGGTCATGCTGATCGCAAGGCTCGGGGGATATCTCAACCGCAAGGCCGACGCGCTTGCCTAACCATCAGATCGTCCGGGAAGGGTATACCCGCCTCGCCATCGGAACACGGACGATGGAGCGGTTCATGGACAATGGCCCAAAAGTCCATTTTATAAGCAATACGCACAGAGAGAAAATGACTAGGGCGTGTTGACGAATGATCGAAGCATGATCCATGCTGAGACAATGTGGACAAACGCGAGGACCGTCCGAGCGAGCTTGTCATAGCGTGTGGCGATGCGACGGAATTGTTTGAGCTTGTTGAAGAATCGCTCGACCTGCTGGCGCCGCTTGTACTTTTCTTGATCGTGATGAATCGTCTCAGTCCGGTTCGACCGGGCGGGAATCACGGCTTCGACGCCCTGGTCAGCCAGCGCCTGGCGAATGCCCTTGCTGTCATACGCCTTGTCCATGACCGCAGCCTCCGGTGCGGGAGAGCTAGGCAAAGCCTTCCACAGCAGCTCGAATCCCACGCCATCATGGCGCTCGCCACCCGTCAACACGAAGGACACACCGGTTGTTTCGTTGGCACAGGCCACGTGCAGCTTGGTGGAGAACCCGCCCCGGGAGCGGCCGAGAGCCTGGGCCTCCTGGCCGCCGTTTTTTTACCGCGCCGGCGGCGTGTTGATGAGCGCGCACGATGGTCGAAGCGATGAACACTTCCTTGAGTGGTTCATCGTCTACCTGTTGTATCTGTTGCCAGAGCCGTGCCCGGAGGTGGTGCTTCTCCCAACGGCGAAACCGCTGATAAACGGCATTCCAATGGCCGAATTCGTCGGGCAGGTCGCGCCAGGGGGTTCCGGTCCGCGCCTGGTAGAGGACGGCTTCGATGACCATTCGGTCGCTGAGCCGTGGCGAGGCGCCGGCGGCGTGTTTGCTCTCACGCAGTAGCGGCTCGAGTGTCGAGCAGACAGCATCCTTGATGAGCAGGCATAACGCCATGATAAGTCCCCGGAAAGTGTCATTGATGGAGTAATGATTATCAGCATTTCATGAATTCGTCAACACGGCCTAATGGGCAGATCGCCACTCCGATACACTATTCCCCATTGGAGGGCCTCACCTGTCACGACCCCTGTTGCGTTTCGGACCCCGAACCGGGTTCTTTAATATCTGCGGACGTAATTGTCGGGTTGGGCACGTTTCCGGCGACTGTTTTCAAGAATCCGTTGTCGAACTTCTGCGGGCTTTACGGAAGTGCCGTATCTGTAAGGATACGATGGACATTCGTCGGTCGAAGTCCGTTTCCGGGATACCGCTTATGCATGTGGCTCCGGTGAAACGCACATGTAGCGTTTGGCGTGCCGGGAATAGTCGACATCGGGGGTAATATCGTGTGCCACCGGAGCCACGTGCATAAGCGGTTCCGGGATATTTGTTGCAGGCGGCTTCCCCCGTTCCGGTCACGTGCACGTCATAAGGCGGCAGCCTGTTCCCGAAGCGTGAATTTCTGGATCTTGCCTGTCGAGGTCTTGGGCAAATCACCGAACACGACAGTCTTTGGAGCCTTGTAATGGGCCAAATTGTCGCGGCACCAGCCGATCAATTGGTCTTGATTGACGGATGCGCCCGGTTTCAGGGTCACGAAGGCGCATGGCGTCTCACCCCATTTGTCATCGGGCCTGGCGACGACTGCAGCCTCGAGGATGTCGGGGTGGCTGAACAGAACATTCTCGACCTCAATCGTACTGATGTTTTCACCACCGGAAATTATGATGTCCTTGGATCGATCCTTTAACTCGATATAGCCGGAGTCATGCATGACGCCGAGATCTCCGGTATGGAACCATCCACCAGCGAATGCGTCCTCAGTGGCCGTCTCGTTCTTGAGGTAGCCACGCATGACGACATTACCACGCATGAACACCTCGCCCATCGTTTCGCCATCGGCCGGGGTTGGCTCGAGGGTTTCCGGATTTGCGACCATGAGCCCTTCAAGAACCGGATAGCGCACGCCTTGGAGCGCTTTCTTGCCCGCTTGCTCGGCTGGCGACAACGTGTCCCAATCATGATGCCAGGCGCAGACGGTGACTGGTCCATAGACTTCGGTCAGGCCATAGACATGGGTCACAGACACACCCATTGCCTCCATTTCTTCGATCACGGCGGCCGGCGGTGAAGCGCCTGCCGTCATCATCGCAACCGGGTGGTTCCAGGACCGGACCGCATCCTGCGGCGCATTGACCAGCATGTTCATGACCACGGGCGCGCCGCACATATGGGTTACCTGATGGTCGGCGATGGCATTGAAGATCGGTTTCGCTTCGACCCGGCGCAGGCAGATATGGGTACCGCCGAGCAATGTCACCGTCCACGGGAAGCACCAGCCATTGCAATGGAAAATCGGCAGGGTCCACAGATAGACTGGGTGGTGTTTCATGCTCCAGACTAGCACATTGGCCATGGCGTTGAGATAGGCGCCGCGGTGATGATAGACGACTCCCTTCGGATTGCCCGTGGTTCCAGAGGTATAGTTGAGTGCCAATGCGTTCCACTCGTCGAGCGGCATCACGGGGACGAAGTCGGGGTCTCCGGCATCCAGGAATGATTCATAGTCGATGTTGCCCAACTGATCGCCGGGGGCCATCGGATCAACATGATCGATGACAAGGATGTCACGGTCGAGCAGGGCCAGCGCCTGCCGGACTGTCGGGGCGAATTCGCTATCCGTGATCAATGCCCTGGCATCGCCATGCTCAAGAATGAAAGCAATGGTCGCTGCATCCAGCCTCGTATTGAGCGCATTGAGCACCGCGCCGGCCATCGGTACACCGAAGCTCGCCTCGAAGGCTGGTGTCACATTTGGGGCCATCACGGCAACCGTGTCGCCCCGGCCGATACCGTGATATGCGAGTGCCGAGGCCAGCCGGTGGCATCGGTCACGGGTTTGCTCCCATGTATATTGCCGGTCGCCCTCAATGACGGAAGTCCGCGTCGGATACACTGCGGCCGTCCGCTCAAGAAACGACAACGGCGAAAGCGGTACATAATTCGCAGCATTCTTGTCGAGGCCGGTTTCGAATGGATGGCCGGACATCTACTACCTCCCAGAGCCGTTGCTTCAATCATACCAACATGGTGAGGGGATTTTTGCGATATGAATGTCAGGATCGTCCCGACCAAAGTACCATGGGCTTCAGCCCTCCCCTTGAGTTGCGATCCAATTTACATGAGGCTGTTCACAAAATCATGCCACAGGTCAACGAATCGATCAAAGAGGGTGTCCACCGGATTTGAAATCCGATGATTTCGAAACTGTCATGATGCGGCTCTCCGACCTAGGGCGTGTTGACACTAACGCAGTGCCTCGACGATGAGCGCGAAGGTGATGAAGCCGAGGAAGATGACGTCGAGCTTGTCGTAGCGTGTGAAGATGCGCTGGAAGCCCTTGAGCCGTCGGAACAGCCGCTCCACCTCATTGCGGCGTTTGTACAACTGCCGGTCGTATTTCCAGGGAGCGGTACGAGTCCTGAGCGGCGTCACCACTGGCGCAAACCCCGGCGCTGACGCCAACCGCCGTGTCGTGTCGCCTTCGTATGCACGGTCCATCAGCAGGGACCGGGGTGTCTTCTGGCGCCCCAGACGTTCGAGTAGCTTGCGTCCTTCGGGCGCATCCTGGGCCTGGCCGGCAGACAGCGCGAAGGTCACGGCCGCTCGCTCATCTGCGGCAACCAGATGAACTTTGGTATTCCATCCGCCCCGTGACTTGCCGATGCATTGCGAACCGTTTTTTCAGCGCCCCGGCACCATCGGGATGGACCTTCACGCTGGTGCTGTCCAGCGAGACCACATCGAGCGTCACATGCACCATCCGCTCGCGCTGCAGGTGCTCGAAGACCCGCGCGAGCACGCCGTTCTTCGACCACCGGTTCATCCGGGTGTAAACGGTGTGCCACTTGCCGAAGCGAGGCGGCAGTCCGCGCCACTTGCAGCCGTGCTCGACGACATAGAGGAAGGCATTGAGCACCTGGAGGTTGGACACGGCGACGTTGCCGCGTTGGACCGGCAAATGCGGGGCGATGCGTTCGTACTGGGCTTGGCTGAGTTCCATACCGATGACTCGCTGACGAGGGACCAGCCAACATGATAGCATCATTGAACATTAGTGTGAACACGCCCTAATCGAAGACCATTTTACGTCAGGTGCGCAACCAGGAAATCTTGAAGGACAAGAGCGGATCACCATGGCTTGTTGATTTTGATCGTGAGAATGACCCTGCGGATTGCTGCCAATGTCGGGGCGGCAACGCATCGAAAATCGATCGTCGTTCTTGCCGGATGGAGAGGCACTTTAAACGGTTGGAAAATGATTAGTGGAAATAATAAGCGAACGAAGTCTGTGATGAGGCGAACATGTAAATTTTCCACCGGTCGCGTTACGGTCCCAATGTTTTGGACGGATCGATGATCCGAGAGTCAATTAGCAGGCGGATCTTTCAAATGGTGGAAATCTGTTACCTGTGGCAATGGTTGAGATCGGGAATGTCAAAGACAGCCGATGAACATAAGGGGTGATCTGAAGTGGGTACACAGTCAGCACTAATGGTAGCACGGTGATCCCACGCTGTAAAGAGCGAGTCCATGACAAAAGTTTGGCGACAGGAATTCTTGTTAAGAAAGATAGAAAATCCCGTTTTCTTCGGCGATTTAATCTCGTTTAATGAACAAATTTTAAAAATAACTTCGCTGTATGTTATCATAAACCCGCACGAT
This sequence comes from Thalassobaculaceae bacterium, assembly GCA_963422445.2. Classification (GTDB taxonomy): domain Bacteria; phylum Pseudomonadota; class Alphaproteobacteria; order Thalassobaculales; family Thalassobaculaceae. Next base: position 2,286,687 of record OY729512.2, on the reverse strand, counting down.
CAGAGTTCAAATTTAGCATAGGATATCCGTGATAATTGTGGTAGATATTATGAATCAAGATGCCGAGCAGAAATAATTCCTTAAACCGCTTATGCACTTGGCTCCGGCTTGATCAATATGTTGATCGAAAACCGTCCAAATGGACCGGTAGGATTCAACTTCTCGCGGCAAACTCTCGCAACCGGAGCTACGTGCATAAGCGGTTAATGAGATTCGGGTAAAAATATTGGTCGAGAAGGGAGTCGAGAAGCCGGTTATAATAGATATAAACGACTATCGAAGTCGATTGATTATATATTTTCTAATGATGTTAATACCGGTCTTTCGATATTCTAAATCTATGTCGAAGACGATAAACGATGGGTCTTGCCTAGCTGAGTGTCTTGTGATGTGTGCTAAGCCTAGGCATGGCAATGAAGAACAAGTACGCGAGGCGTTCGAGGATTTCTGAGGGCAAGGTCCGCGAGCTGGTTCGTTACTTCGCCGCCGATCTGACAGCCCTCCAGGCGGCGACGCTGAGCGGTCTGAACCGCAACACCGTGAACCGGTTCTACCGCAGCTTGCGGGAACGCATCCTGGCTGCCTGCGAGGCCCAGCGTCCGCTGTTCGGGATCGTCGAGGTCGACGAGAGCTTCTTCGGGGCGCGCCGGGTCAAGGGCAGGCGCGGGCGCGGCGCCTACGGCAAGACCGTCGTCTTCGGCATCTTCGAGCGCCAGGGCCAAGTCTACACCGAGATCGTGCCTGACTGCTCCCGCCCGACCCTGCAGGGCATCTCCGCGGCCGGGTGGACCCCCGTACCGTCATCAACTCCGATGGCTGGGGCGGCTACAACGGGCTGGTCGATCTCGGCTACGGTCACTTCCGCGTCGAACATTCCAAGGACGAGTTTGCAAATGGCACCGTCCACATCAACGGCATCGAGGGCTTCTGGGGGTTAGCAAAGGTCCGGCTGGCAAAGTTCAAGGGATTGCCCAGACACACCTTCCACCTGCACCTCCAGGAAACCGAATGGCGATACAACCATCGCCATGCCGACAAGTACAAAACCCTGCTACGCTACCTCCGGCAAAATCCCCTCAACTAGGCAAGACCCAAAATGATTACTTTCGAAAATTCGCAGAGATAGCAGGAATGTCAGCCGAAAATTTTAGTAACTATTTGAATTGCGGTGGAAATATATCCGTTCGTGTGTTTATGGAAATAATCAATTGGCTTGGAGAAAACGATAATCGCCAATTTGTTACAGTTTAAACAATCTACCGAAGGGATAATCGCGGAAGATATCCAGATAATACTTCCGTGATAACGCTAAAATGCCTCGTTATGGACACCAGACCCGCATATGGTCGAATTATTCCGCCTTCGGGACTGTAGCGAGTATGCCGCCGGACGCCGGATAGGGGACGCCGGTCGTTTGGGGATAACTGATCATCTCTCCGAGCAGGTGCCGCGCGGCCAGATACCCGAATGCCTGAGCTTCGACGGCGTCGCCAAACCAGCCAACATCCTCACCGGAAATAACCTCGCACTCCAATCGCCGCGCCAGGCCGGTCATGATCGCGGTATTGTGTCGGCCGCCGCCGATAACGATCCAGCGTTGCGGCGGCGATGGCAGGTGGTGCACGGAAACCTTTATGCATTCCACGGTAAACGCTGTCAATAACGCTGCCCCATCCTGAACAGATAACCCTTCGACGGCTTTCGCGGCCGCGCAAGAAAACGTGCGTCGGTCGAGCGACTTTGGAATCTCGGCAGAAAAATATGGATGTGCCATCAACGCGGAGAGCCTCTCGGGCGATGCGACGCCCGCCGTCGCTATTCTGCCTCCGTCATCAAATCGGTTATCCGTATGAGGAGCGACCCAGTCATCGATCAAGGCATTGCCTGGACCGGTATCGAAAGCAATCAGATTGAAATCACCTGGGCCGATCCAAGTCACATTTGCCACACCCCCAATGTTCAGCACGGCTAGCGGCCTTTCGAACCCGGCTGCGAGCACACGATGGTAAACCGGAGCGAGCGGAGCCCCCTGTCCGCCGAGGGCGACATCGTTGGCGCGGAAATTGTAGACGACATCAATGCCAAGCTCCCTGGCCAAATCGGGCCCGTCACCAATTTGCCAGGTCCGGCCGTTCTCCGGGTCGTGGTGGATGGTATGCCCATGAAACCCGACAAAATCGATGTCGGATGACGACAGGGAGGCCAGGCTGAGCAGGGCCGCCACTGCTCGGACATGATAGTGTGTGAGTGCGCGTTCGGTCGCACGGTGCTCCTGACGGGACGCTATCAGGTTGCGCAGGTCGCGTTGGAATGCGTCGTCGTAGGGCAGGGTCAGAAACGGCCCGGTTTCAAGATACTGCAGTCCATCAGTTTTCAAGAGAGCAGCGTCGACCCCATCCATTGAGGTTCCGCTCATCAGGCCGATCACCGTAAAGATATCATAATGCATGCTGCTACATACGAGTTGTCAGATATCTGCGTCAATCGGCGGAGCAAGGACGTTTCGCAATGGATCGCTGGACTTGAAACCTTGAAGCCCCCGTTTTGCATCGTCCCGGGCATCAAACCCGTGACGTTTCTGATCACCGGTGTCGAACGATCGACAATGTCTGGCGCAAAGAGTGAAATGTCATGTCGGGGCCATTCTGAACGGGGTGATGGCGGCCCGAGGCTATTGAAGCACCGCTTGATACCAGTATATTTCCACTGCGCTCGATGACTGTCAGGGAGACGCCCATGCGTTTGCGGACTGTACTGCTCGCGCTCATTGTCGTCCTGAATATTCTTGTCGGCTGTACCGTCAATTCGATAACACAGGAGAGGCAGTTCTCGCTTCTGTCGCAGGAGGACGAGATCGCGCTTGGCAACCGGGAGTTCAGCCCGGCCCAGCAGGTCGGCGGCGGGCTATACCGCGCGGACCCCGGGTTGGCGGAATACGTTACTTCGGTCGGACGGCGAGTGACGGCGGCGAGCGACCGGACGTTACCCTAAGAGTTTATCGTTCTGAACGATGATACGCCGAACGCCTAGGCACTTGCCTGGCGGCAAGATTGCGGTCACCCGCGGCCTGCTCACGGAGCTTGAGAACGAGGCTGAATTCGCTGCTGTCCTAGGCCGCGAAATCGTGCATGCGCCGTGGAGCGTGGAATATTGTTCAAGGGTATCGAGCTGGCCCTTGGCGGGTCCGGAAATGCTGGTTGCGCCGATCTCGGGGCGAAGATCGCTCTTAGTCTGACAGGTCGCCAGTATAGCCGTGACGCAGAACGCGACCAACTTTTACGACATGAAATACATGTATCACGCTAACCATAATACGATGGCGGCCGTGACATTGCAGCAAGAATTCGTCACCCTTGCCAAAGGCTGCCGCAGCGGTTGGCTTGCAGGGCTGTTCGCGACCCATCCGCCGTCCGTGGAACGGGTTGCCGCCAATCGGCAGGCACTTACCGCCTTTCCCGCCGTCGGCGAGGGTGGAGCCGGCCGGATCCGCCTGGCGCAGATCACAGCCTGCACGCCTTCCTGGATGCCAACCGCGCCACCGGCGCCACCGCCAGGACCGACGGCGGGACCGGCGATCCCGGCGCGTCCGCGTCACACAACCCGCACGTCGTTGGAAACAGGGCCGCCCCTGTCGTCCTGCCCCGGGATCATCGCGTCTTCGCCAATCTCAAAACCTGGGCACTGGACGTCTACCACGGTCGCCGCCGCCAACATCTGCAATCCGACCTCGATGAGGTCGTCTTCCGCTTCAACCGCCGCCGAACTCGTCACGCCGTCTTCTACACCATCCTCGGTATCGGCGTCGCAATCACGCCAGCAACCTACAAAATGTTCATCACACCGGACACTCAGGTATAAACCTTTGTCTGATAATGGACGTCTCGTTGAAATCACCAGTCGCCAGTCAGACATGAATGTCCAGCTATGGCCGGGGCGGGCGGATCGACTGCCTGATATACGGGCCGAATTTGATCCGCATGTGGACATCCCGCATTGCAAATGTGATTTGAAACAAAATCGGAGCGCTGAGTCAGGCGCGATCATATGTCCGGCGTTCAAAGTCAAGAAATTGGGTGGCGTGCGGGATCACCAAGCCGTGTTATTGAATGTCTCAGTGTCTGAATCATAATGATATCAATTAGTGACAGTGACTTGTATGCGTCCGAGGCGGCGCATGAGAACACGGCTCAGAGCCAGAAGGAGCCAGGCGAGGGCGCTGGCGATGGATCGCTCGAAGTCTCTGGAGGGGCGCCGGCAGCGGCGCAGCCATCCGAAGGTGCGCTCGACCACCCAGCGCCGGGACATGACGACGACCCCCTTGGCGTCCCTGGGTTTTCCGATGACCTCCACAGTGATCGGGCCATTCGCTTTCTTGAGCGTGCTTGCCAGCTTGTTGCCGCCATAGGCGCCGTCGGCAAACACGGTCTGCACCGTGTCCTGACCGGCCTGCAACGCCAGCAACAAGGGACGCGCGCCATCCCGGTCCTGGATATGCGCCGGATGGACCTGGGCGGCAAGCGTGTTGCTGTCGACGTCGACGGCAAGATGACGCTTGCCGCCCTTGATCATCTTGCCAGCATCGTCGCCGCATTCCTCGCTGCCCGCTTCAACTGTCGATGATGGCCGCGCTCGGATCCGCACTACGCCCCGACCGGAGCCGCTCAAGCGTCGTAAAACGGGCGCAAACCTGCTCCAGGACCCCCGACCGGGACCACGCGTAGAAATAGGTCTGAACCGTCGCAAACGCCGGACAATCCTTCGGTAATGCCCGCCAACTGCATCCTGTCCGGAGCATGTAGGCGATCGCGTTCACCACGTCGCGCAGGTCCACCTGACGGGGACGACCAGGCCGGCGCGACGGTGGAAGAAGCGGGTTCGGCAATGCTCACCCGGCATCGGTCAGATCGCTTTCGTAACGCCCCATCTTACGGCTATACTGCTTCCGGGTGGTCTCGTTCCAGGGCATGATATGCTCCCATGGTGTGTTTGTTCACCCACGAAGATACACCATGCGAGACCACCCAACCAGTTTTAGGTCAGGCTCTCAGAAAGATGGGTCTAGACATTCGTTCTTCTGAGGTGCCACCCAGGTGAATTTCGCCAAATTGTCGATCTCCGCACGCTATTTTGGGGCAGATCCAAACTGCGCCGCGGCTAATGAAACTCGAACGAAGCTTCTTGCAAAATTCCTGTCCCCAGGGTCCGGTGAGGCCGGATCGGTCGGTTGATCCCGGTCACCTCTGCACCTGGAGGTCGGAATCCATGGATTTGCGGTGTCTCATCAGAGACGATGAGAACAAACAGGGACCTTTGCGGACATCAGGACACACCTCTCCGGGCCCCTCTCTTCGAGAGGGCCGCGAAGGGTCGGTATGCGTTGTCGGAGCGCGCTATGGGACGGCGAGACGTATCAACGGGTCAGCCGCCAGGGCCAGGATGCCGACCATGAGATGGCAGGCGACCCTGGAATGTCCGCAGATGCGGACATGACGCCCGCCACACTCATCCTTGAGGCGGGCGTTGGTCCTCTCGACACCGGACCGGATCCGGACCCGCACGGTCTCGGGATCGACATGGCCTATTGCACGCCGGGCCCGGGCCTCCCGGTCTCGCTCCTCCTTGAGGTCCTTGTCCCGGCGCGGATTGACATCGATGATCGGCACATGGCCAAGCCGTTCGCTCATCTGGTAGATCTCCCTGGCATCATAGGCCGCGTCCATGAGATCGTAGAGATTGGTCACACGCCCGGCGGTCATCATCGCCAGCGGGATCGCGACCTGGCTGTCATGGACGGATGCCGAGGTGAGGACGGTACTCAGCGGCACCCCGCAGTCTGCTGTGTCGATAGGCAGCTTGTAACCGCGCCAAGCCTCCATGACCCCCTTGGCAGTCTTCTTTGCCCCGTGATCGCAGACCTTCGGCAGCGCGTCGAGCATCTCATCGAGATCCAGCCCGTTCGCTTGCCGTTCGAGACGCCCAGGCTCCTTCGTCCTCTCCGCGCCCTTGCGGGGCCGGCCGCGCTTGCGGTTCGGCGTCCTGACCTTCGGCTTCGGGGCCGGCGTCTCCCGGGCCTCGATGGCCGTCGGGTCCCTCGACACGTGGCCGATGAGCGCATCGCCCAGTGTCTCTGCAACCAGAGCCGCGTGCATCCTCTCCGGAAGACGGGACTGCGAACATTCGGCAAACGCCCGCGAAAACGTCGCTTCACGCGGGATCTCCGCGACACGCGACCAGCCGCACAGTCGGCGCAACGTCGGGTCCACCTTGAGCCTGTCGATCAGGTGGCGGGTCGTCGGCAGACCCCACACCGCCTTGGCGATGACGCCACGGGCCAGCGCCTGGCGATCCTCCCGGGGCCGACCCGGACCGGTCCACACCCCATCGACGAAGCCCTCCACCTTGACGAGATCGAGAGCTGTCACGAAGCGCTTGTGCGTCTCCAGGAGAGGACCGACCGCCTCGGCCAACGCAGGGAAAAGGTCCCCTTGAAATCGGCGCCAGAGATCGGATAGGGTCGAGCCAAGGGTCATCGGGGTCACCTCCTCGGTATCTTGTTGTTGTGGAAACACAACATACCACGAGGTGGCCCCGAAACCCAGGCCCTCGACAACAAAATCAGCCTCGACAAGGCAAAAAACCGGTCGGGCCGGCAATTTTGCAAGAAGCTCTGCGTGAATATCTAAAGTCGTTAGGGATTGTCTGAACAAGTCGGCTCTGTCACAATTGGTTTCTTGGTGACGGAGTGGAGTGCGAGCCTTGGAGCAAGCGATGTCTGCGGAGCTGGAGCACGACCTGAAGAAGCGTCGGACGCGGCGCGAGGTCTTTCTCGAGAAGATGGACGGGCTGGTTCCCTGGGAGCGGCTGGAGGCGCGCATCGAGCCGTTCGACCCGAAGGCCGGTCGCGGTCGGCGGCCTTATCCGCTGAGCGTGATGCTGCGGGTGCACTGGGTTGCAGCTGTTCTACACTCTGAGCGACCCTGGGATGGAGGACCTGCTCTACGAGGTGAAGTCGGTACGGCGGTTTGTGGGGTTGCGCCTCTCGGGTGCGCTGCCTGACGAGACGACGATCCTGCATTTCCGCCACTTGCTGGAGACGCACGGTCTGGGCGAGACGCTGTTCGAGGAGATCAACGCACATCTGGCCTCTCTCGGACACCGCTTGAGCAAGGGGACGATCGTGGACGCGAGTCTCATTGCCGCGCCGTCGTCGACGAAGAACCGCAAGGGCGAGCGGGACCCGGAGATGCATCAGACGAAGAAGGGCAATCAGTGGCATTTCGGGATGAAGGCGCACATCGAGGTGGATGCGCAGTCGGGCTTGACGCACAGCGTGGAGACGACGCCGGCGAACGTCTCGGATGTGGCGACGGCGCACGCGCTGTTGCACGGGGGCGAGGAGCAGGTGTGGGGTGATGCGGGCTATCAAGGGGTGGACAAGCGCGCGGAGAACCGGGACACGGACGTGGACTGGGAAGTGGCGCTGAAGCCCGGCAAGCGCCGGGGGCTGGACAAGGCAGGCCCGGAGGCGGCGGCGGAGAGGCGCAAGGCGTCGGTTCGGGCCAAGGTGGAGCATCCGTTCCTGTATGTGAAGCGCCACTTCGGCTACGCGAAGGTGCGCTATCGGGGGCTGGCGAAGACCACGCAACGTATCGCCGTGCTGCTCGGGTTCACCAATCTGCTCATCGCGGGACGCGGCGCCACCGCCTGACGTGGGGGGAGTCCGTGCGCAACCGCCGCAAGGCGGCGGGGACGGTCGGATCGGGCATCAAAATCCCCATTTCCTGGCACGACAACACGTCCCCGATGGGCTCTGGCGTTTCATCCACGGGCCACGACACCCGTATACCCGAAAAAACCGACTTATTCAGACATTCCTTAATGCTGATTCACGGTCGGGCATCGCTAAAATTCCTGCGTGAATGCGTGCCGAAACCAGCGCTTGGCCTGCTGCCAACCTGATCCAGTCCTGCCGAAATTAGAGGACATCGGGCTGTCAGCCGGCCTGTAACTCGTCTTCTACAGTTTGACTGGGATATTTGAGGATCGCTCCGGCAAAGGTTCAGTGAAATGAAGGCCTTGGCTCTGTTGAGCGCGGGAACTTTGAGAAACTGTAGTGCGATATTCGAGGTACGGCAGAGGCTGATATACAGGCATACTTTGACTATTGAGCCGGTTTTCCCGATCATGTCGTAGTGCATACGAGGGCCGCGCCATGTTCTTTCGCCTCAAGCCTGCCGGCAAATACAAGTACCTCCAGATCGTCGAGACCCACCGCGAGGGCAACAAGGTCAAGCAAACCGTCATCGCCACCATCGGAAGGTTCGACAAGCTCGCCCCTTCCGGAACCATCGACAAGCTGGTGGCCTCCGCCGCCCGCTTCGGCGAGACCCTCATCGTCCTGTCCGAGTACGACGCAAAGGACGGGCCGGACGCAGAAGTCGTCGCCATCGGCCCCTCCCTGATCTTCGAGCGCCTGTGGCGCGAGAGCGGATGCCGCGAGGCGATACGCTCCCTGCTTGCCGGACGGAACTTCGGCTTCGATGTGGAGCGTGCCGTGTTCTTCACCGTCCTGCATCGCCTCATGATCTCCGGTTCGGACCGCAGCGCCCTGGAATGGCGGCGGAGCCAGAAAATAGAAGGCGCGGGGGCGCTTGAGCTGCACCAGCTCTAGCGGGCCATGGGCTGGCTCGGCGAGACGCTTGGCGACGATGAAGCCGGCGACCGTTTCGAGCGGCGCACCAAGGACTGGATCGAGGAGACCCTGTTCCATCGACGGCGCGACCTGTTCAGCGATCTCGATCTTGTGTTCTTCGATACCACATCGCTGTACTTCACTGGCGAGGGCGGCGAGAGCCTGGGCCAGTACGGCAAGAGCAAGGACCGTCGCAGCGATTGCAAGCAGATGGTGTTGGGGATGGTGCTCGACGGCGACGGACTGCCTGTGTGCAGCGAGATGTGGCCCGGCAACACCGCCGACGTGACGGCTGGACCTGGTGGCGGCACGCCTGCAGAAGCGCTTCGGGGTCCGCTCGGTGTGCCTTGTGGCCGACGCCGGGATGATCTCCAAGGACATGATCGCGGCGGTCGAGGCGCGGGGCTGGCAGTACATCCTCGGTGCCCGCCCGCGTCGGACGAAGGAGATCCGCGACACGGTTCTCGCTGACAGCTCAGCGTTCGAGACCATCGAGGTTGTCCGCCAGCGCCCGGATCCGATGGCCCTGGAGGTCAAGGACGTCACGGTTCCCCCGGGCAAGGATGGGGACGAGGCGCATCGCTATGTCGTGTGCCGCAATCCGGCCGAGGCGCGCAAGGACGCCGCGCCGCGCGCGCAGATCCTGGCCAGCCTGGAGACCAAGCTGCACAAGAAGGGGCCCAAGAGCATCGTCCCCAACCGGGGCTTCAAGCGCTACCTGAAGATCGACAGGGGTTCGGTCGCGATCGATCACGACAAGGCACGCGACGAAGAACGCTTCGACGGCATCCGGGTGTTGAGGACCAATACCTCCCTGACGGCCGTGGACCTCGCCCTGAGATACAAGCAGCTATGGATGGTGGAACAGGTGTTCCGAACCGCCAAGAGCCTGCTTGAGACCCGCCCGGTCTTCCACAAGACCGATGCCACGATCTGCGGCCATGTCTTCTGTTCGGTCCTCGCCCTGGTGCTGCAGAAGGAGCTTCAGCGCCGCATGGAAGACGCCGGCATCGTGGCCGAGTGGGCGGACGTGCTGCGTGACCTCGAGGCGTTGACGGAAACCCGCATCGAGCACCATGGCAAGAGCTTCACGGTTCGCAGCAAGACGGTCGGCGTCGCCGGCCGGATTGCTCAGTGCATCGGCGTGCGTTTGCCCAACACCGTGCGACAGATCGCCACAGGGAAGGAGGATACCGCGACGATCGGCGCCTGAACCGTCCTCAAAATCCCCGCAACAGGCCAAGGCGCCGAAATGTAGTGCCAAAACCTCCGTCGCGTCATCTAACCGACGAAATCAACTTAGCTTTCCCAAAACCACTGTAGAAGATGAGGCTAAGGGTTCCCCTTGACTGCGGAATCCAGGATCAACAGTCGTGACGTTGCCGATCGATTTTGGGGTCCGCGGCCGGAGGGCAAATCGGGGCTCCGGATACGCGTGGCAATCGCCGGAGCATAGACCTTCCCTGAGGCAGCACCGTTCTTGAGAGGGCGGAGCCGCTGTGTTACATCGGCCCGGCATTACCAATCTCGAAACCTGAGGCCGCTGCCATGCCCAGTTACAGATCATCGTTCCTCCGAACGATGCAGGAACGCGGCTTCATTCATCAGATCACCGATGCGGCTGCGCTTGACAATATCATGGCCGATACCGTGACGACAGCCTATATCGGCTTCGATTGCACCGCCGACAGCCTGCATGTCGGAAGCCTTGTTCAGATCATGATGTTGCGACATCTGCAGCAGAATGGTCATCGGCCGATTGTCTTGATGGGCGGGGGCACGACCAAGGTCGGTGACCCCTCGGGCCGGGACGAGACGCGCCGGGTGCTGGGGGATGCCGATATCGGACGCAACAAGGCCGGCATTCGCAGGATTTTCCAGAGCTACCTGACATTCGGCGACGGGCCGACGGACGCCGTCATGTGCGACAACGACGCCTGGCTGTCGAACCTTGAATATGTCCCCTTCCTACGGGAGTTCGGCCGGCATTTTTCGGTCAATCGCATGCTGTCTTTCGACAGCGTGAGGCTACGGCTCGACCGGGAACAGCCGCTGTCTTTCCTTGAATTCAACTACATGATCCTGCAGGCCTATGACTTTCTGGAACTGTGCCGACGCTTTGGTTGCAACCTGCAAATGGGTGGATCGGACCAGTGGGGAAACATCGTGAACGGTGTCGAATTGACCCGGCGTGTCGACCGCGAATCCGTATTCGGATTGACCTCGCCCCTGATTACGACGGCGTCAGGCGCAAAGATGGGCAAGACCGCCAGCGGTGCCGTCTGGCTCAACGCTGAACGTGTCAGTGCTTATGATTTCTGGCAGTTCTGGCGCAACACCGCCGATGACGATGTCGGCCGGTTCCTGCGGTTGTTCACGGAACTGCCTCTCATCGAAATCCGACGTCTCGAGAGCCTGCAGGGCGGGGAACTCAATGATGCCAAGAAGACCTTGGCGGATGCGGCAACCCGTCTTTGCCATGGATCGCAGACTGCGGCCGAGGCCGCTGAGACCGCACGCAGGACCTTTGAGGACAGAACGGCGGGAGATGCACTGCCGACTGTCGATATTGCGCGATCAGATCTTGATGCCGGCCTCTGGGTCGTCGAGGCATTTCGAAATGCCGGCCTCGTGACCTCGAACGGCGAAGCGAGGCGCCTGATTCGCAACGGCGGCGCCCGGGTCAACGATGCGGCCGTAACCGACGAGACCATGACTCTCGGCGTCGGCGACCTGAATACCGATGGTATCATCAAGCTGTCGTCAGGGCGCAAACGCCACGCCCTGCTCCGGACCGGCTGAGATCAACGGTTGTTTTCGGAGTCCTCGATTCCGGCGGACGAACGATTGCCACTCCTGATCATCTCTTCCCGGATAAAGTTGGTCAGGAACGCTGGCGTCAGGATTGTCAGCGGGTTGACGGTAATGTCCGGTTTCGCCAACGATCCGCCGACATGGAAGGTGGGTGCAAGCAGCCCTTCGTCCTTTTCACCGGCCAGGAGTTTGCCGAGAATGGGAATTTTGCCGATCAGCCGGTTCAGCTGATAGGCAGGAATCAGGGTTCCCACGATATTGGTCTGTTGTTGCGCCCGGTTGATTATCCCTTTGGCGGAAATGCCAACTGAAATGCCTGTGGCCAGCGAATCCAGAATCTTGATACGATCGCGCGTGATGATGATATCTGCCTTTAAGCGATTGAAACGAATTCCCTGTTGACCGCCCAGAGTCGCGACCAGCGCAGGCAGAACAGCCGCATTGAGGATCTGGGCAAGCAACGGGGCATTAATAATGCCAAAATTCGTTATCAGCACCTCAAGGCGGGTATTTTGGGCGTCGCCTTTACCGACGGATTTGCCGGTGATGACGAGTTCGCCGCCGACAAGCGAATCGAGGTTGTCGATCTCGCTCAGAAATGCGTTGGCATCTTCCGATCTGATTTCGAAATGTCCGATATCATTGCTGTCCGACAGATAATTGATGGTGACCGGTTCGTTGTTCACGCGTCCCGCGATCTTCACATCCATCACCAGGCCATCATGGCTCGCTCGCATGACCGCACGATGGATTGTCGGGAACTCCTCGAGCACCAGCTCTTCGATACTCGCATTGATGGTGAATGACGGTCCGGGGTTATCCGGATCCTTTGATTCGGTCGTCAGGAATCTCCGGACATCAAAACGTGGGCCCGACAAATCGGCAGTATATCCACCAGCGGTCGTGGCGATGATGGATCCCGCAACTTCAAAATCGGGCAGCGCCAATCGTTCCAGATGGATTCTCTGCAGGCTGCCGCTTTGCGGATCGAATTCGACAGCGGCATCAACAACGAGCCCGGCGCCCCGAAAATGCGCCGACCGCAGGCGCACGGGGCGTTGATCTTGCAGGTCAACATCCAGATGCAGTTGGCCGCCCGCGCCTTTGGGCTTTTCCCACTGCAACAACGGGATTGCCAGCGTTGCATCCGCAAGATCGAGATCGGCGGAAATCGTCATGTGGCCACCGGTCATCTGCTGTATTTCGGCTTCGATACCGGCGATGCCGTCCATGGCAACATCGTCGGGCAATCCGAGCGTCCTTGCCAAGGCAGCATCGAGTCGCGAAGTAAGCTTAAGGATTTGCCGCGCCTTTTCGGTGTTCGTGAAAACATCCCGGCGTTTGAGCGCTACCGGCCAGCCGGCGAGTATTCCGGTGCCGGCAAGGTCCATACCCTCGGGATCCAACCGTAGTGTGAATCGGCCGCCGGACAGGGGCCATCCATTGATCGCGTCTGCAATGCCGAAATCGTCCAGACTGGCTGATACTCCATATGCAACATCGTCAAGCCTCAGGTTCTTGAGTAATGGGAAGGTAAAGTGGACGTTGCCCGCGACCTGCCCCGACATCATACCCGGATCAGGCTCGATCCTGTCGGCCAACCCCAGCCGCTCATGGGCCAGGACATCGAGGACGGTCCTGACAGGGCCCTGGATGTTGACATTGATGTCTACGACCTCCTGACCGATATCGAATCCCGAAATCGTGATCGTCGACGGGAGAATGTTCACGTCATCAAGTCGGCCGGACTCTACGTTGATCAGGACTGCGTCAGGTCCGAATTCGGCCCGGCCAGCGACATCAACAGCGGGCGGCAACGGGCGAAAGTAATGTGTCGTGACGCCGCTCACATTCATCGCACCGTCGAGATCGGTGAGGTCGAATTTCGGTGATTCGCCTGCTGAGAGCGTTCCGCTCATTTGCAAGGTCGCTTGTTCCACGATTCCGCCCTCGATATTTGTCAGAAGCCAGGCACGTGCCCCCACTGCGATCGTCTCAGGCCAGTATTGTTCGAGGCCGTCAACCGGGAGCCCGGCCACCGCGGCGGCCAGGGAAAATGCCGGGTGGTCGAAGATATCCCGTGCTGCGAGAGTGGCCGCAGCACTGACCCCATCGTCCCGGAACTCAAGTCTCGTCACGTCAAGCTCCGCGGTTACCGCGTCATAGATAGCTTCGAGACCCAAAGCATCGAAGGAAAGGCTGTGATTGTGAACGCCGGAAAGGATAATCCTGCCATTCCGGGTGTTCAGGGAGAGCGCCGTTCTGATGATGCTGGATGGCGGTTCGAACTCGAAGATGATGTCGCCAGCCAGCGGGCTTGACAGGGAGACCTGGTCGCTCAGCTGGGGAGCGAAAGCGACGATCCGGGAAAACGGAATGCCGTCGGCACCGGCGGTGCCTTTGACCCGATTCTGCTCGATATCATAGGTGATCTCGGCATTGAGCGGAACCGGGTAACCGTCAAGCACCGGAATTGCGATGATATCCATATGAATCTTGCCGTTGTCGCGCAAGATTTCGGCGTCCAGTGTCCGGATTTCGCTCAGGCCATTGATCATCGTCGCCGGTAGCGAGAAATGTGCGTTCCGGAGCACGAGGCTGTCGAGTCGGGCGAGCGGATGATCGTAATCCGGGGGGTGAACCAGCGAGGCGAGTGATCTTGCGGATCCATTGCCGCCGGTTGCCGCAAACGTCTCCGTGATCGTGACGACGGGTTCGTCAACAGAAACCCGGACCGGTGCGGCCACGCCTTCAAGCAGGGCCCGGACCGACAACTGAAGACTGATCCTCGGGGCGGTGACTGTGACCGAATTGTTGTAACCGGTGAGCTGAATGCCATCGACGGTCACATCGAACAGGCGTCGCCAACCGCCCCAGATAATGATCGGCTCGCCGATCTTGACCGAAATCGGCAGATCACTAGGCTGGAGCGCCTCGGTGATCATGGTGCGCGCGAATTCAAGCGAGATCGGGCCCGTGTTAAGGCGCCAGGCCAGGGCGAGAACAAGAAGCACGGCCCCAACCGTGATGACTCCAAGGGTCCTGAGCGCAACCTTAACAACTGTTGCGAGACGACCCGATCTTCTGCCCGTTGTGATCCCGGCCTCCGAGATTTGTGCGTGGTTTCAGCTCGGTCATATCGGCCTCCGTATCCGATTGGCATGGAATGACGATGCAGACCGACCTTGGCCGAACCGGGAGCATCTTGGACTGCTCCATCAGGTCATCCGCCAATGTAGCCGATCGCGGTTCATTATCAAACCGGGGCTGGTTTCCGCTGGAAATCGGCCTGTTGGTTTGCCGGCGACGGCACCGTGTTGGTCATGTATCCGGAATTGATTGCTTGGATGTATGATAGTTGACTTCACGGGCGCACCTCTTGGATCATGGGGCACTGCCGTGCCCGGTCTCACGGCCGGTATTCGGCCGCAGCACTGCAACGGCGAACTGCGCAAACGCGAGGGGGCTTCGACATGGCTGTCGGTCTTGGTGATGTGGCGCCAGAATTCACGATTCCGTCCGATTGTGGCAATCCGGTGTCGCTCGCGGAGTTTCGCGGCAAACCAGTCGTCCTGTACTTCTACCCCAAGGACGATACACCCGGATGCACGACGGAGGCCTGCGGCTTTCGTGACCTTATGCCTGATTTCTCCGGCCTTGATGCCGCGATCATCGGCGTGTCGCGCGATAGCGTGGCACGGCACGCCCGCTTCAAGGCGAAACACGATCTTTCCTTCACCCTAGGTTCGGACGAAGACGGACAAGTCTGCGAAGCTTACGGCGTCTGGATCGAAAAATCCCTTTATGGCCGCAAATTCATGGGGATCGAACGGGCGACTTTTCTGATCGGCGCGGACGGGGTGATTAGAAACGTCTGGCGCAAGGTCAGGGTCAAAGGGCATGTCCAAAATGTTCTGACTGCGGTGCAGGCGCTTTGAGATGCCCGGCGCCAGGAGTCCGGATGCCGTTGACGCTATGACTCGGATCAGGGACCGATGTCAGCGTCCCCGGCATCATTCGTGGCCGGGCTTTGGCCGTAGACTGTCGCCGGATCGAACAATTTTGCCGGTTCGGTCAGGCGCAGATCCGGAAAGCCCGGCGTGACCGGGGCGCCGAGCGGCACGGATCGGTAGAAACAGGATCGGTACCCGGTATGACAGGCGGCGCCGGTCTGCTCGACCGCGATCCAGACGGTGTCCTGGTCGCAGTCGACGCGCAGTTCGATGACTTTCTGGATATGGCCGCTGGTTGCGCCCTTGCGCCAGATTTCTTCGCGCGAACGGCTCCAGTAATGAGCTTCGCCGGACTCGATCGTCAGGGCCAGTGTCTCCGCGTTCATGTAGGCCAGCATGAGGACGCCGCCAGTCGCGTGATCGGTGACGATGCAGGGCAGGAGCCCGTCCTTGTCGAATTTCGGGGTCAGCTGGCATCCGTCCTCGATCTCCGTTGCGGAACCACGTTGTTCATAAAGCGACGAGGCGGACATCACGCTAATCTCCGGATCTGTGTTCGCGCGTTATAGAATCGGCGCGCAGGTAGGATAAACCCGCGCTGGCAACGGCGCGCGGGCGATGACTGTTGGGCTCAGACTCATCCAGGCGCCAGAGGCGCAGGATCAGTCTTCACGCAAAAGAGCCGTCAAACCGTCCCGATAGGTGGGGTACCGCAAGGTAACCCCGAGTTCTTCGGTCAATCGCCGGGTGTCGAGCCTTTTGCACTCGCTGTAGAAGGATCGGGCCATTGCGGACAGTTCGGCCGAACCGAATGGTACCGGCGCCGGTGGTTCGACTCCAAGCAAACGGCAGGCGTGGCGCACCACATCGCCGCTGGAACAGGCTTCGGAGTCGGCGACATTGTAGATCCTGCCAGGGGTCGGCCGTGCCATCGACGCCATGAGGATCGTGCCAATGTCGTCAACATGAATCCGGTTGAACACCTGGCCCGGCTTGTCGATGATTCGTGCCGTACCGGTTCGGACCTGCCTGATGACGTTACGGCCAGGGCCATAGATTCCGGATAGTCGGAAAATCTGGACCGCAGTCCGGCCGTTATCGGGCACTGCGGCCCAGGCTTGCTCCGCGGCGAGACGGCGGCGGCCTCGGAGTGATGCGGGTGCCGGCGTGTCATCCTCGCTCACCAAAGCGCCGCCGCGGTCGCCATAAACGGCTGGCGTCGAAAGATAGCCGATCCAGCCGAGGTTCCCGGCATCGCGAATGGCATTGCCATGGGCATTGAGTGCCGGATCGCCGGCGGCTGCCGGCGGGATTGACGCGACGAGGTGGGTAACGGTCGAGAGTCTGTCCCGTGGGTCGGTCAGCGGCATTCCCGGCCCGAACAGACAGGTTGCGATGCCGCGTTCGCGCAGGGCAGCCTGACGCACGGGCGTTCGCACCGTGCCGGAGATGGTCCACCCGGTTGCGCGTAGGCGCAGCGCCAGTCTTTCCGCAGTGTATCCGAGGCCAAAGCAAAACAGGTGGCCGGGTGCATCCGGCCTGGTCGGGGCGGAAATTGTCATGGGTCGTTTCTCCTGCCAAACCCTGCCAACCGAATAGGATGGATGTTCACTGATCATGTCGCAATCGGCCGGTCCTGGCCAGAATCCATGCCTGATTCCGCCCGGACTCTTGCCACGTGATGCGGTATCTGTCATGATTGAGGCATGAAGGGATCCCGTCGCAAATTTGTCGAATTCGTTGCAAGAGAGACCGCGATGCCGGCCGACCCGCCCCGAGTCAAAATCCCGGCGCGCCGGGATCCCCGTGCTGATGGGGCTGATCTTCCTCCCGAGACCGGCGGCTATGACGGTCCGGAACCGACCCGGTACGGTGACTGGGAGCACAAGGGCCGTTGCACCGATTTTTGAGCAGTCGCCCGGTGTCAGGCAATTCCAAACAGTTTTTGCTGGGCCGCGACCCCGCGCAAGGCGAAGTTGCCCTCTGCCAGCATCGGGACGCAGATCCGCTCGGCGAATATCGACGATATCAATAGATTGCGGTCGAGATCCTTGCCTTTGGCGGCAAAGGCTTATCGCTGTAGCTCCGGTGTGATGAACATTTTGTAGATTGCTGGCGTGATTGCGACGCCGATACCGAGGATGGTGCGGAAGGCGGCGTGACGAGTTCGGCGGCGGTTGAAGCGGAAGACGACCTCATCGAGGTCGGATTGCAGATGTTGGCGGCATCGAGTAGTCGGCACGGCGTTCAAGTTCTGTGCGGAGGCCGCGAGGTCCGTCGGCGACCGGAAGCGCCGTGCCGGCCGAGAGGCCCAAGGGGGTCGTGCCAGACCCAACCAAAGCTCCCTCCTCTGTATGTCCCATCGTCCCACACGTGCTCACTGCGCCAACCCTGCCTGCGGCAGGGTCCTCCGCTTCGCTCCGGCTGGGACTCGGAATGAAACGGCGCTGAAGCGCCTGGACCCGGTGGCTCCGCTGCGCGCGCGTGTCCCAATGAGACATGCGCCGGAGCGAGCACCGCACCGGTCACCGGGCCGGACGGCTCACCAACACAAGCGAGGAGACGATCATGTACGACATCGACAGCCACGAAGCGCAGTCCCCCACCGCGATGATCTGCAAGAACGCGCAGCTCTTCGGCGCCACCCCCGAGCGCGGCGAGTTCGACCCGCGCGAGGTCTGGGACCGTGACGGGGCCATCACGGCGGTGAGCGAAGCCTTCCGCATCTTGGCCGAGGGCGTAGCGCCCGACGGCTTCCAGCTCGCCGACGAAAGCGAGCACCTGCTGTGGGGCATCGTCAACGCCTTCGACGCCCAGGTGCGCAGGCTCGACCGCAGCGTCGACCGCCTCAGCCCCGAACTCCGCGACCTGCAATCGGCGCAGGACGGCAGAGAGGTCAAGGCGCGCGAGTTGGAGTTGACCATCGACCGCGCCCGCAACCTCGGCGACCGCCGCGACGCCTTCGAGCAGATGCGCGACGCGGCGGCCGAACAGTACCGCGCCGACACCGGCGAGGTCTGGCGCCCGCGCCGCGGCAGCCACATCAGCCAGACCGGCGCGCTGACCTCCGCCGCCATCGACGCCCGCGACTTCCTTCGCGCGCGCAAGGACCGCCGCGCGCGAAGGACCGCGAGACAAAGTCGCACCTGCCCGAGGGAACGCTCGTCGCCATCGCCGTCTTCCGCAGCCTCGACAAGGCCCGCGCAAAATACGCCGACCTCGTCCTCGCGCACGGCGGCGGCCCCGGCGTCGAGAAGATAGCCGCCCAGTGGACCGAGCAGCGCGGCGTGCCCCAAGTGGTATGCAAGCCGGACTGGGAACGGCACGGACGGGCCGCACCGTTCCGGCGCAACGACGATCTGCTCAACCTCCTCCCCAAGGGCGTCATCGTCTTCCCCGGCAACGGCATCACCGCGAACCTCGCCGACAAGGCGAAGGCGATGGGCATCCCGGTGATGAAGGTGGCTGCCTGACCCGCAACACCGCAACGGGTCGCGTCGCTCCGGCGCGGCCCGTTTCAATCCGCCCGGACACGATGGCGCGACAGCGAAGCTCGCGCGCGCTTCGCGCGCTGCTCGTGCTCCGGCTCGCCGCGCTTGCATCGCGTGCCGCCTTCGGCGTGCACCGGCTCGCGCACCGCCCCGTGCGCTCGTGTCCGGCGTCGTGTCGGTGGCCCCGTACATCTGCTCAATCACTTCGCCGTTCACTCGCGTCCGGCGAACCCCGGACGCTTCCGCCAAACGCTCCGGCATCGCGCCGGGCGCCACCCCGTGCAGTTCCCGCTGCACCAGAGCCCCGCTCAATCGCCGCGGCGGCTCCATCCCGCCGGGTCCTCCGGCGCCGATTCTCCCATCGTGAATGCCGCCTCTGGGTACCGGCCTCGACGCCGGAGGCGGCTCGGTTCTCACACCCGACGCACCGACGGTGCATTGAGCGAGGCCCGGCTGGCTCGCCTTCATCGGGAGATTTCCGTTTTATAACAGTATATTAGGCCGGATTCGGTTGACCGCCGTGATGCCCCGCGCGGGCCGCGTTGTCAGTCCAGAACCGCCGTTTCGTTCCCTTGGAACGGACGGCGCCCGAGGGAACCGACAACGGAGACACGCCCATGCGCATCCACGCCACGATCAACGAGTGGACCGTCCGCCGCACCTTCCGGGAGAAAAAGCCCGGACGATACGGCCTCACCGTCATCGACACCGACCTGCCCCAGTTCGGCTTCACCGTCGCCAAGAACGGAACCAGGACTTTCTTCGTTTGGGCCTCGCGCCCGGTCGGCGTGCCCAAGACGATCCTCGGCACGGCGGACGAGATGACCGCCGCCGAGGCGAGAGCGAAGGCGGTCGCCGCCATCGCGGCCGTCAAAGCCGAACGTGAGACCGGCCCGTTGTTCGCCGATTTCGCGCAGGAGTTCATGCGCCGCCAGGGACGGCGCTGGAAGCCGTCCACGCGAGAGAGCAACGCCCACCTTACCGGCCGCTACCTCGTGCCCTTCTTCGGTGCGATGCGCGTTGCGGAGATCGACCGCGCCGACGTGCGGCGCTGGTTCGATTCCCTGAGCGGCACGCCCGGCAACGCCAACCGGACCCTGCCGGTGCTCTCCGTCATGATGCGCCAAGCCGAGCTTTGGGACCTTCGCCCGCAGGGCTCCAACCCCTGCCGCAACATGCGGCGCTACAAGACCACGCCGCGCGAGCGCTTCCTGTCGCTGGACGAGCTGAAGCGCCTCGGCTTCGTTCTTGATCACGCGGACGACCGGCAAGCCGCCGCGGTGATCCGGCTCCTGCTGTTCACCGGCGCGCGGTCGTCCGAGATCAC
This sequence comes from Thalassobaculaceae bacterium, assembly GCA_963422445.2. Lineage (GTDB taxonomy): Bacteria > Pseudomonadota > Alphaproteobacteria > Thalassobaculales > Thalassobaculaceae. The sequence continues at coordinate 2,266,410 of OY729512.2, read as the reverse complement.
CGGCCTGCGGTGGGACTGGATATGCGGCACCCGCGCCGTTCTGCCCGATAGCAAGACCGGGCCGAAGACGGTCCAGCTTCCGCCTCCCGCGTGTGCCGTCCTCAACGGCCTGCCGCGCAAGGGACGGTTCGTGTTTCCGAACCGCAGGGAGGACGGGCCGATGACCGACCTCGGGCTGCGCTGGCAGAAGCTGCGCAGTCTCGCCGGGCTGGACGATGTTCGCATCCACGACTGCCGTCATACGTTCGCTTCCCATGCGGTGATGAGCGGGCTCGACCTCTACACCGTCGGCCGCCTGCTCGGCCACGCCGACACCGCCTCCACCGAACGCTATGCCCATCTCGCCGACGAGCACGTCCGCGCGGCGGCGGGGCGCATTTCCGGCATCGTCAACGACGCCATGACCGGAAGCGGGAAGGAGGGCGGACGATGAGCGGCAGCAGGCACCGTATCCGGCTCACCGTGAAGGCTATCGCCGCCGCGAAGCCTGCGGCAAAGGAATACACGCTCTGGGACAACCTGCTGGCGCATTTCGGGGTCAGGGTGCAGCCGTCGGGGGTCAAGTCCTACGTAGTTCAGACCCGCGTGCGGGGACGCATGCGCAAGATCACCCTCGGGCGCTTCCCGGAACTCTCCCTCGACGCGGCGCGCCGGGAAGGCGCCGCCGTTCTCGCCCGCCTGTGGGGCGGCGAGGCCGTGACGCCGCCGCGAAAGAACAAGGCGCCGCTGTTCCGTGACTTCGCCGCCCGCTACCGCGCGCGGCGGGAACATCGGTGGAAACCGTCCTCGCTCAAGACCTTCGACATCTACATGCGGAACCGGCTGATGCCTGCCTTCGGGCGTCTCAGGCTCGACGCCATCGACCATGCCTGCGTGTCGGCCTGGTTCGACACGGCGAGCGTCGACCGACCGGGTGCTGCCAACCGCGCCTTCGAGATCCTGCGCGCCATGCTCGCCGCCGCCCGCCAGTGGGGCGACTTGGACGAGCACGTCCCCGACGCCTGCGCCAACATCGTCAGGAACCCGCAAAAGCCCGTCGCCCGCTACCTCGACCATCAGGAACTGGAACGCCTCGGCGCCGCGCTGGACCGGCGCCAAGAGGAACACCCCTGGCCGGTCGCGGCCATCCGGCTGCTGACCCTCACCGGCGCGCGGCTCTCGGAAGTGCTCAACCTGCGCCGGGACGAGCTCGGCGAGCTGTCCGACGAAGGCGCAAGCGCCCGGCTCGAAGACTCCAAGACCGGGCCGCGCACCATCTGGCTCGGCCCGGAAGCGGCACGGCTGCTCAAGGCGCTGCCACGGACGCAAGGCTGCGAGCGGGTGTTCCCCGAGGACCTCACCTCCGCGCGGCTCTACACCTTCTGGTGCGGCATCCGGGAGGAAGCCGGGCTGCCCGGGCTGCGCATCCACGACTGCCGCCACACCTGAGCCTCGCAGGGCGTCATGAACGGCGTCGGGCGGCTGCTCGGACACCGCCAGCGCGAGACTACCGCCATCTACGCTCATCTCGACGATGGCGCGCTGCGCGCCGTCGCCGCGCAGGCTGCCGCCGTCATCGCCCGCGCCATGGGGTACAGCGCGGAGCCGCCCCCGGTGCCGGACGAGGCAGAGCACTGCGACGTATTGGCCGCCGTGCCTGAGTCTTCAAGCTCCAGGGGGCGGACCACGCCGGAACAGGAAAGAACTCCCCTTTGGCTCTGACCCAGGGAAACCGAGCGGACGGATGGCGCCGAGTCGGGAGGCGACGCCGGGTCGCCTCCCGGACCCGACTTGGACTGGTTGTGACCCTACTCTCATTGCTCGTTGCTCGAACGGCAAACCGGGCGACATGGAACCATCCGCGCCCCATGACCCGACATCGTATTGATTTGTCGGGCAGCGTCGGATACGCCCCAGAACGGCGACGCGGCGTACTGCGGGATGTTCACCCGCTCGGGCCGTGCCGGTCAGGCCCAACGTGGCGTTCATGGGGCCGGCGGGGCAAACTGTATCTTCGGCGGCGATCAAGGGTTCGGACCACATGGCGAAGCAAGCGAACAACAACGGCGCCAATCTCGGGTTCGAAGCCCGGCTCTGGGCGGCGGCGGACAAGCTGCGCGGCAACTTGGACCCGTCCGACTACAAGCATGTTGCGCTCGGCCTGATCTTCCTCAAGTACATCTCGGACGCCTTCGAGGCGAAGCGGGGAGCGCTGCTCGAGGAGGATCTCGCCGACGCGGAAGACCCCGAGGAGTACCTCGCCGAGAACGTTTTCTGGGTTCCCAAGGAGGCACGGTGGTCGCGTCTGCAAGCCGGAGCGAGGCAGCCGGCTATCGGCAAGGAGGTCGACAACGCGATGCTGGCGATCGAGGCCAACAACGCCTCGCTCAAAGGCGTGTTGCCCAAGGAGTATGCCCGCCCGGCGCTCAACAAGGTCATGCTCGACGAACTGATCGACCTGGTGAGTGGCATCGGCATGGCCGAGGATGCCGACCGCTCCCGCGACATCCTCGGACGTGTCTACGAATACTTCCTGAGTGGCTTCGCCGGGGCCGAGGGCAAGCGCGGGGGTGAATTCTACACGCCTCGCTCCGTCGTCCGGCTGCTGGTGGAAATGCTGGAGCCGTACAAGGGTCGGGTCTACGACCCGTGCTGCGGTTCCGGAGGCATGTTCGTCCAGTCCGAAAGATTCGTGGAGGAGCATGGCGGGCGCATCGGCGACATCGCGATCTACGGACAGGAGAGCAACTACACGACTTGGCGGCTCGCCAAGATGAACCTCGCCGTGCGCGGGCTCGATGCCGACATCCGCTGGAACAACGAGGGCAGCTTCCACAAGGACGAGCTGCCGGACCTCAAGGCGGATTTCATCCTCGCCAATCCGCCGTTCAACATCTCCGACTGGGGCGGCAACCGGTTGCGCGAGGACGCCCGCTGGACGTCCGGCGTTCCGCCCCTGGGCAACGCCAACTACGCCTGGCTCCAGCATATCCATCATCACCTCGCCCCGAATGGGACGGCGGGCGTGGTGCTCGCCAACGGCTCCATGTCCACGGCCACATCCGGAGAAGGCGACATCCGCCGCGCCCTGGTCGAGGTCGACGCGGTCGATTGCATGATCGCGCTGCCGGGGCAGCTCTTCTACTCGACCCAGATTCCCGCCTGCCTTTGGTTCCTGGCGCGCAACAAGAACCCCGACAATGGCTGGCGCGACCGGCGCGGCGAGGTTCTGTTCATCGACGCACGCAAGCTCGGGCACATGGTGGACCGCACGCGTAGGGAGTTTTCCGACGAGGATATTGCCCGAATCGCTAAAACGCACCGCGCTTGGTGCACCGCACCGGACGCGGTCCCGTACGACGACGAGCCGGGATTCTGCAAGTCCGCCACGCTGGAGGAGATCAGGGAACACAATCACGTCCTGACGCCCGGCCGCTATGTTGGCGCGGCAGCGACCGAAGATGACGGCGTGCCATTCGAGGAGCGGTTCGCACAATTGAAGGAAACGCTTGCGGAGCAGTTCGCCGAGGCTGACGAGCTAAGCACCCTCATACGGAAGAAACTCGAGAAGATCGGCTCAAATGGTTGAGTGTGCCGCCCCGGAAGATTGGCGGAGATCCAGCGTCTTCAGTCTGGCCCACTGGAAGAACGGTCTTGCCTTCAAGAACATCGATTTCGCCGAGGTGGGGCGGCCGATAATCAAGATTGCCGAATTGAAGGCTGGAATAACTTCGCAGACTGCACGCACAATGGCGGATTATGGCCCATCGGTATCTGTCCGAATCGGCGATATGCTCTTCTCTTGGTCTGGCAATCCCGATACATCCATCGATGTCTTCCGCTGGGAAGGCGAAGACGGCTAGCTCAATCAGCATATTTTCAAGGTGACCCCTTGTGATGGCGTCTCCGGTGACTTCCTGTTCTTTCTGCTGAAATGGCTTAAGCCGATGTTTGCAGAAATCGCCAGAAACAAGCAGACTACCGGTTTGGGGCACATCACGATACAGGACCTGAAGCGAACGTCTGTTGGTATTCCCGGCGCCAAGGAACAGGCAGAAATCGTTGGCGTCATCGGCCCAATCCAAAACAAGATCGAGCTGAATCGACGGATGAACGAGACGCTGGAGGCGATGGCGCGGGCGATCTTCAAGGACTGGTTCGTCGATTTCGGCCCGACCCGCGCTAAGGCCGAGCGTCGCGCTCCATATTTGGCCCCGGAACTCTGGGAACTGTTCCCCGACGCGCTCGACGACGAGGGCAAGCCGGTTGGGTGGGACCATGGAACGCTTGCGGATGTTGCGGAATCTCCGCGGCGCGGCGTCAGTCCTGCTGACGTTTCCGCGGACATACCGTATATCGGCCTGGAGCACATGCCGCGCCGATCGGTTGCGCTCTCGGATTGGGATAGTGCGGGGAAGGTCAAGAGCAACAAGACTCAATTCCTTAAGGGGGAAATCCTGTTCGGGAAGCTGCGGCCATACTTCCATAAGGTCGGAATTGCTCCGCTAGACGGCATTTGCTCGACCGACATTGTTGTTGTGATTCCACGGGCACAGGAGTGGGGAGCGTTTGCACTCGCGTGCTTGTCCTCGGATGAATTCGTGGATTACACGGACCGAACATCTACTGGCACCAAAATGCCACGCACGAGCTGGAAGATGATGGCGCAATACAAAGTGTGCTTGCCACCGAAGCACGTTGTTTGTGCCTATCAGGGCGTCGCACGGCCGCTTCTTGATCTACTGGATGCGAACATTGGAGAAACCTCCGCTCTTGCACAGACCCGTGACCTTCTTCTACCGAAACTCATGTCCGGCGCAATCCGTCTCTGTGATACCGAGGCTGCGGTGAAGGAGGTCACGTGATGATCCAAGACGAAGACATCCGCCGGCAACTTCGCTTGGGCGAGGACAGTCGGTGGGAATTCAAACGGATCGAGTTCAGCTGCAACACACCGACCAGCCCGCGCAGAGACGGTCTCGCAGACGAATTGGGCGCGTTTGCCAATGCGGACGGCGGCATTGTGCTGTGCGGGGTAGCCGACGACGGAACAATCCAGGGTATGTCGCGAGAACAGATGGTAGCTTTGGATCACCTGCTGGTAGAGGTCAGCACTGACGCCCTTGAGCCGCCATTACGCGTCGACGTCCATCATAGGGAACTGGATGGAAAGTCATTCGTTCTGGTGGCAGTGCCGCGCGGCGAAGCTCTACATGAACGGGGCGGGCAGGCATTCATTCGGGTTGGCGCAACCAAGCGGCGCCTCCAGAGGGCCGAGAGCCTGAGGCTGTCGCAGAATCGTGCGCAGAACCGCTATCTCTGGTTCGACAAGCAAGTTGTGCCCGACACCGGCTTCGAGACGCTTAGCGAGCGCCTTTGGGAGCCGCTTCTTAGCGTATCGGGCGCGACGGACCCGCGGCGTGGATTGCTGAATCTCCGCCTACTGACGCGGGACGAAGCTGGCGTGGATCGGGCCACCGTGGCCGGCATATTGCTTTGTACTCCTTCACCGCAGGACTGGTTGTCGCAAGCGACCATCGTGGCGACGCATTATCGCGGATTGGATCGTGCCTCGGGCCAGTTGGACGCGCAGGAGATCGCCGGTCCGCTTCCCGCACAGATCGCGGACGCGGTCCAGTTCGTCGTTCGCAATATGCGCGTATCTGCGCGCAAGACTCCGGAACGGGAGGACGTTTCCCAGTACAGCAAAGCCGCCGTGTTCGAAGCCATAGTCAACGCGGTCGCGCACCGCGACTACTCCATGTCTTCGCGGAGGATCCGGCTATCCATGTTCAAAGACCGCTTGGAGATCGATTCGCCCGGCCAGCTTCCTAACGGCATGACCATCGAAGGCATGGAGGCCAGTCAGGCCACGCGTAACGAGGTGATCGCATCCGTGTTCGGTCGCATTCCCGTCGCCAACGTGGCGGGGTCGGGTGATCGCAGGTACCTTATGGAACGCCGGGGGGACGGCGTGTCGATCATCCGCACGGAAACCCAGGAAGCCACCGGAGTCCCGCCTGAATACGAAGTGGTCGACGAATCGAACTTGATACTCCGCATTCCTGCCGCGAAGCTGGAGCTTGTTCCCGCCGACGCGACAGTCACGGTGCATTCTGGAGGCGAGCCCGTTCCGGGCATCGAGGTCCTCGCGCTCTTTCCCAACAAAACCTGGGTGCGCGCGACGACCGACGAGGCCGGCGATGCGGCTCTTGACCTGTACACGACGCATCTGCCGATGACGATCTATGCCGCCAAGTCGGGGTATGCGGCCGGACTTGAGCGAGCGTGGATGCCAAGTCGAGGTGGCCTGCTCCTCGAACTCGAACCGCTTGAACCCGGCGGCGCCGCGATCTTTGCTCAGAGCACCGGGCACCTTCCTGGCCTGCGCGGACGGCTGAACCCGATACGCGATGCTTCCGACCGAACCTATCTGTACGCCGATAACATCGCCATCGACGAGGGACGGCAACAGCCAGTGTCGTTTCGACCCGGCAAACCGATTCGGCTGACGGACGCCCATGGTGCGGAATTGTCGATCACCATCGTGGACATCATCGGCCGGTCCGCCTTGATCGAATACCGACCGTTCGAACCATAATGGTCGCCAACGTGTTCATTCAGGCCAAGAACCTGCAATACGGCTTCGATTCCTGCCCGGTGTTCCGGGATTGGCTAGATAGTGTCATCACGAAATACCAGCCCAGAGCGCCAGACACCGGATCTGCACCGCGGCAAGGAACGATGCGGCATTCTTGGCGTATCGCGTGGCAATCCCACGCCAGCGCTTGAGCCACAGAAACGCGTTCTCCACCAAATGCCGGTGCCGGTAGAGATGGACATCATACGCTCTGGGGTGCTTGCGGTTGCGCTTCGGCGGAACCACTGGAATAACTTCATGCTCCTCACAATAAGACAGGATGGCATTCGTGTCATAGGCCTTGTCCGCCAACAAATACTCGGCATCTATCCCTTCAATCAGCTCGACCGCTTGACTGCAATCTGCTGCCGTCCCCTCGGTCACCGATACCCGCACCGGCATCCCATGCGCGTCCACAGCCAGATGCAGCTTCGTGTTCAGCCCCCTTTGCCCGAGCCGGTGGTGCCGGAGACGATGGTGTGCTGCGTCTCGGCACGCTCGGGCCAGGGCACGCCCGCGATCCGGTAGGGCGGGTGTTTCGGGTTCGAGAACACGACCCCGAGCGCGCGCCGTACTCCGCCTCGCCCCCGACGCTGGCCGGGTCGGGACCGGCGGGGGCGGGGAAGCGCTCGGCGACGAACGCGGCGGCGTGGCTCCGCAGCACCTCCGTGTCCTCGGGCGTCTGCGGCGAGGCGATGCGGATGGCGCCGGCCGTCTCGATGGGCCGCCCGTCCGCCCCGGTGCGCTCGGAGAGCCAGACGAAGAAGGGCTGGCCGAGCTCGCGGTCGATCGCCTGCGCTTCCGATCGCACCCGCGCGACCTGCTCCGACCAGCTCTCCGATTCCTGCCGGCTGAGCGCCGCACGCTCCTCGAAGCGGCGCATGTCGGTGAGGTTCGCCCCAAGGCTCTCCTCGAGGCCGGCGTGCTCGCTGTCCCCCGTGCTTGTCGAGTAGCGCCTTGACGCCTCCGAGACCTTCGACCAGAGGTCGAGTACCTGGTGGCTCTCGGCGTAGCCCTTGAGCCGGTCCCACGACTCCTTCTCGATGGTCTGGCCGCGCCAGGACGCCGAGCCGTCGGCGCCGAGCTTCGCGATGAAGTTCCACCCGCCCCCGATCCGCGCCTCGCCCGCCAGCGTCGCCATCCGGCTCTTCGATATCCCGGCGGTCTCCGACATCCGCTCGACGTGGCTCTCCAGCGCCTGGACCTGGGCGCTCTCACTCTCGGTGACGCCGCGGGCGAAGGCCTCGCCGGTGGAGACGTCGCGGGCGTAGCGCTCGGCGAGCCGGGTCGCGTCGGTCACCGCGGCGCTCCGCGCCGTGCCGGCCTCGACCGAGAAGGCCTGAGAGAGGCCGCGGGCTTGCGCCGCGCGCTGCTCGTGGCTCACCGCCAGCGACTCCGAGAGCCGCACCCCGGCGGCCGGGATGCGGCTGGTGGCAGCGCCCGCGTCGGTCACCACGGTGCTGTCCCCGGTCACGGTGTACGCGGCCCCGCCGGGCGCGAACCCGGAGAACCGGTGGTCGTCGACATGGGCCGAGGTGCGGATCTGGCGGCCATCGAGGGTCGCGAAGCGGTGGGTATCGGCGCTGGTGTTGCCGAGCGAGAGGTTGCCGGTCGTGCCCTCGTGCGCGGCGGACGAGGCTGCGTCCTGGCCGACCGCGAGCACCGTGGCCTTCGAGAGCCCGTAGGCGAGCGCCGCGGCGAGGAACGGCACCGACATCGAGAGGTAGCCCGACATCACCGCCACGTCCGCCGCCACCGCCCGGATCCCGGCCTGGGCCACCAGCGAGATGCCGATGAGGAAATGGTGGGCGGCCGGGAGCGCCACCATCAGCTCGGCGCGTGCCAGCGCGTCGGTGGCCGTGTCCGGGAACAGCCGCCGGCCGAACACGGCGCCGGCGCGCTGCAATTCCGCCGCCCATTGCGCGTTCAGCCGCGCGGCGGCCTCGGCGCAGGTGACGACCGCCCTGTCGACCCCGCCGTCCTCGTTCCTGGCGGCGAACTCCGTCATGCGCGCGGGCGAGGCGCCCGCGGACGGCGTTCGCGACGAGGTCGCGAACCGCCAGAGGTCGGTGGACTCGCGCAGCTCGTCCGCCGAGACGTGGCCGAGCAGCAACGCGTAGAACACGCACTGGCGGGAGAAGGAGCGCAGGTTGCGCGCGAACACGGCATCCGTCACCTCGAGCCGGGTCGCGGCGGCGGCGAGCCGCGCGCCGAAGATGAGCCCGTGGCGCTGGTAAGCGAGGTCGTTCGGCAGCGCGAAGGCCTGCTCGGTGAGGCGCGTCAGCCCGTCGCCGACCTGACTCGTCAGCGAGGCGAAGAGCGCCAGTCCGACCGGCACGTTGGCGACCACCGCGGGCGCGAGCGCCGGGTCGAGCCGGTCCACGACCCGCACCGTGGCCCTGGGCACGATCATCGCGCCCCACACGGCGACGAACAGCAGGATCCACTTGGCGTTGTCCTTCCACGACCCGCCGAAGGCGGTGCGAAACAGGACCCAGGCGAGCCCCGCTACACCGCTGAGCTGGGCGAGCACGACATAGGCGCCGCCCGAGGTGATCGCGGCGACCGCGTTCAGGAGGTCGACCAGGTAGGTCCCGCCGCCGAGCGTGAAGATCTCGTACATGCGCGCTCGCCGTCCCTACCGCGCGCCGGCGAGCTCGGTCTCGATGAGCCTGAGCTTCTCGACCACGGCGAGCGCGGTGTTGAAGCGGGCGAGCCCCTCGTTGCGGTGACGGCTCAAGGCCACCCGGTTGGCGCGCAAGCCCTCGCGCCAGCGCTCGAGCTGCTCGCCGTCGGCGATGTCGAGCGTCCCGGCGCGCTCCTCGACCGTGCGGTGCAGGTCGGCGATCCAGACCTGCAACAGGTCAAGCGCGACGGCCTCGGCGAGCGCGTCGATCTCGGCGTCGATGACCGCGCCGCGATAGGCCGCCGCCGCGTTGATGACCCGGTAGACCGGGAGCGTGGTGAGGTTGACGAGCCCGAGCGCGTCCGCCGGCGGCGCGGTGTCGGTGCGCACCGCCTCGGCGAGCCGGCGGAGCAGGTCCGCGACTCGTGCCCGGAAGCCCCGGTCGGCCGGGACGTTCACGGCGCCGAGCGTGGGGTTCAGGCAGTCGGCCGGGGTGTCGCAGCGGTAGACCGGCAGAGCGCCGCCACCCTCCATCAGCACCTCGGTCACCCGGCGGTCGAGGATAAGCGGCTGCAGGATCCGCACCCGGGGACCGGACGCGTCGCCGTCGGAGGTCGGCGCGATGACGATCACCGTGCCGGAGACCGACATGGCGAACTCGGCGAGCTCGGTGTCCGCCGAGAGGAAGGACGAGGCCTGCACCGCCTTCCAGGCGTAGTTGACGTTGACCGGCACCTGGTCGGCCATCGGCCCGGAGGCCGCAGCGAGGGTCGAGTTGCGCCGTCCGTCGGCGCCGCAGCCGTGCTTCGCCGCGGCGTAGTCGGCGAAGATGCCCTGGCTGGCGCCGATGGCGGCGCAAATCGCCGAGGACGCACGGTCGTTCTTCGACCATACCGCGCCGACCAGCGCCTGCGCGGTCTCGCAGGAGTTGAGGTTCTGGCTGTTGACCCACTGGGCGAGCGCGCGGAGCTTCGACATGGTCTCGGCGATCACCGGCGAGATGGTCTCGAGCGCGAGCTCGAAGGCGAAGCCGGCGGCGTTCTGCGCGACCGCACGCCCGAAGGCAATCAGCTGGTCGGAGTTGATGAAGGAGAAGGCGCCCGCGAAGGCGTCGATGCCACCGCAGCCGGCGCGGAAGCTCGGCAGGTTCACGGTAGCGATCTGCTCGGAGCGCACCGGCGCGCGGAGATACAGGTTGCCGAGCGTCCAGTGCCCCGAGGCCTGGCCCTGGAAGGCCGTCGGTCCGGTGGTGTTGACTGCCGCGCCCCGCCAGAAGGACTCCATCTCCGAGAGCACGTCGGCACGGACCGGGAGGGCGGCCAGGAGCGCCAGTGCGAGGGCAAACGCCGCGGCCGTGGTCTTTCGGTCAGTAGTCATGTCCGCTCTCCCGCGCGGTGAGGAGGAAGATACGCTCGGCGAGCTGGTCCTCGGCGAGCACGCCGAAGCCGACCGGCAGCGCCCGTTTCGTCACCGTGTCGAACAGCGCGACGGCGGGCAGCGGTCCGCCGGCGAGCCCGAGCCGGGCCGCGCGTCCGTTGTCCGGCACCGCCTCGGGCCAGCCTTCGAGCGGTCCGCCCGACATCGAGACCGCCAGTACGTCGAGGCCGTGACGCATGGCGAACGCGCGCAGGAGCGGCCCGAACACCCGGCACCCCGAGCAGTCGGTGTGGCCCAGATAGATGAGCCCGTAGCGCTCGCTCAGGTTCGCGAGCACCGCGTCGCGCTCCTTGCGCCGCGCCTGCCCCCAGACCTGCTTGGCGAGCGCGCCGACCGGGCGCGTGAGCGTGTAGTCGATCTCCGGGGTCGCCCAGACCGTGCGGCGGAAGGCGTCGGAGAAGGCGACGGCGCGCTGCAGCGTCTCCTGTTGCAGGCGCAGATAGGCCGCGACCTTCGCGGGCGCCGGATCGAGGATCGCCTGGGCGCGGGCCTCCTCCAACGCTTGGCGCATCGCCTTGATACGCGCCATCGCGTTCTGCGTCGCCGGCGGGGCGGACGCGTCCTGTCCTGGCGCCTCGTCGATGTCCTCGTCGTCCCGGTCGCAGTAGAAGTGCCAGCCGAGGGCGGCGACCGTGTCCGCCGAGCCGCACCAGCCGCGCCACTCGCCCGCGCTGACCGGGAAGGCCGCCGCCAACGCCAGCGCCAGGCAGCCCGCCCGCAACAGGAGCCCCACGTTCCGCGCCCCGGCCATCACGGGCTCCGCTCGTAGAACGCGCGCACCCGGTCCCGCATGAACGACTGGGTGCTGTCCCGACCCGGCAGCGCGATGGACGGCTCCCGGGACCCGTCGACGAGGTCTTGGGTGAACTCGGTGAGGTCGAGCCGGTCGAAGTCGATGCGCTCGACCTCAGCCACGGTGAACCCCCGGCAGCTGCCCCAGCCTAGCCCAAGCTGCGGGCGCGCTTGCTGGTGCAGGATGCGCCCGAGCCTGGAGCCGAACACGCACCACTCGCGCTTGCGCCGGATGCACACCCCGAACACGCGCTTGGCGCAGCGCTTGCCGAGATAGTGCGTGTTGCCCGCGTGGCGCTCCTTGCCGAGCTCGATCTCGGCGCGGCTGCACCCGGCGATTCCGACCAGCAGGCCTGAGTTCTTGCAGCAGTTGGCGAGCCCGCCGAACTTGATGGTGCAGGCCCGGCGCTCGCCGGCGAAGAAGCGAAGATTGTTCCGGTCGAACTCCTCGCCGCCCATCTCCAGCACCATGTTGAGCATGGCCGCGGAGCGCGCGAAGCTGGTGTTGGCTTGACTGCTGACGGTCTCGCAGCCCGATTCCACGCAGGTCACGACGCTGCCGCACGAGCCGCCGCGGCCGGCGTCGGCGACATCGGCGGTGCAGTCCGTGACGCGCCCCGAAGCGAGACCGTCGGCGCGGTGCGCCGGATCCTCCGGACTGGCCTCCACCGCCCTGGCCCGCGCGATGCCCGGATCGTTCGACGAGACCGGCGCGGCGGGGCGCACCGCCGTTCCCTCGATCACCGCGCGCCCGGCCTTGGCCCCGGGATCGTCCGGACGGCCAAGCCGTGCGCGGGCCGCATCTTCCAGGCCGGCGGCGTTCAAGTTGCGCTCCGACACGTTCGTCCCCGCGTAACCGGGCACCGTGGCACCTTGGGCAGCCCGGTCGGCATCAAGATCCGTTCGTCCCCGCGTAACCGGGCACCGTTCGGGCCTTCGACGCGTCCGTGGCGATCGCGCCCGCCGCCGCGGCCCCGACCTGGCCGATCTCGCGGGCGGCCGCCTTGGGGTCGTCCGCATGCGCCGCCTGGCCCGCGAGGATCCAGAGCATCAGGCAGCACGCGGCGAACATGGCCGTCCAGGCGAGCAGCCGGACGATTCGGGTCATGCGGTCGACCGCGACGGAGACCCGGTCGGGGTGAGGTTCAGGCCGTTCCGTCATGGTCGTCAGTCCTCCCCTCGCAGGCGTTCGAGTCGCGCCCGCGCGATGTGCCGCCCGGCGTCGCCCTCGGAGGCGATGGCCTCCAGCGCGGCGGCGAGGCCGATGTTCCCGGTCACGATGTCGAACGGCGGCGGCGCGTCGTCCGCGCAGCCCGGGCTCGCGCAAGGCCTCACGCCGCCCGGCACGACGACGACGGCCGGGACCCGCTCGACCCGGAACAGGCGGAACAGCCGGGGGTCGATGGCGACACCGGCGCCGTGGCCGTCGAGGCGCTCGCCGATGGCCATCACGGTCGCCCGGAATCCGGCCGGGCCGGCCCCGTGCAGGAGCAGCGGGACGCCCGTCCGCGCCGCCGCCCGCGCCCACTGCTCCCAGCTCGCGGGCGGCACAGCGAGGCTCAGGAACACCAGCACGTCGCCGGTGTTCGCCCGGCCCGCGAGGCCCGCCCCGGTCGCGACTGCATGCCGTTCGGCCGGCAGCGACGCGGGAGTGGCGCCGGCGCTGCCGCCGATTCCGGAGCTTGCGGCGGTCTGCGACGCCGCTTCGCCGGCGCGCTCCAGGGCGCGGCCGATGATCGAGCGGGTCCAGTCGCCAAGACCCTCGGGGCCGGAAGATTCCGCCCGGCGCAGCACCTCGTCGGCCAGCATCCGTGCCCGATCCTCGGCGGAGGGCGAAGGGTCATCGGCCAGCGCCGGCCCGCAACACGCGGCCGCCACGAGCATCGCGGCGAGCCCGTCTCGGGCGAAGGCCCCGGCACGAGTGTCTCCGGCGCGCTGTCCGAGGCTTTCTACAAGAGGCAGCAATTGCGTTTCCTCCACAGCAGGTAGCCGAAGCTCTCGCCCGAGACGGGCAGCTCGCGGAGCGTCTCCCAGAGCACCGAGGAGCGCCCCGTCGGGTTGCAGCCGGTCAGAGGCGATGTCGCCGGCACGGGCTGGGTCATCTGCCAGCGGTACTGGCTTTTCCTCATGATCGGCATGGGATAGCGCCCGCAGAGCGCCGCGGAGCCCGATGTGCCCCACGCGAGCCCCGCCCGATGAAGCCGATAGACAAGGCGCTGGGCCGCGAGCAGCGAAGCCTGCACCCCGCCGACATGGGCGGCGACATTGCCGGTGAGCGGATACATCCCGCCCTGGCAGCCGGCGCACCAGAAGAGCGGATCGAGCGGGAGTGCGGCCGAAGCCGCCGCGCAGTCGGCCGAACACGCGGCCTGCGCCGGCAGGTTGGCGAACAGCGCCGCCTCCGGGTTCAGCAGGAACGACAGCTCGTCGTCGAGCCACGCCGGGTCGAGCTCCGAGGTCCAGGCGATGTCGAGCGAGCCGCCCTCGAGGCAGCCGAGATCGAGCAGCGCGCCGATCCACGACAGCAGCGGATAGACGTAGTAGTGCGCATGCCAGACGGACCCCTGGGCGCCGACGCCGCCGGACGACCCCGTGCGGCCACGGGCGGCCGGGAGCCCCGGGTCGATGGTGAGCCCGCCGAGATTGGGGAAGCACCAGGGGGTCCGGGTCACGTCCACGAGCCGCGCCGGCTCCCACACCCCGAGCGAGAGCCCGATGCGCGGAATGGGCGAGCCGCAGAAGCAGATCGGGGAGCCCGGGTTCGGCGTATCCGGCGCACCCGACGCACTGCCGATACGGACTGGCCCGATCGAGATCGGGAACAGGCACTCCCAGCACACGTCCGTGATCGGGTTCACGAAGCGCCCGGTGCACAACTGGCTGGATGCGGGCGCGGCCCACAGGAAGGCCGCCAAAGCGATGCCGAGCGCGGCAAGCGACGCCGGGAACCTCATGCGCGCGGACCCTCCGGGCCGTTCGCGTCGTCCACCCGCGCCGCGTCGCGCCGTCCGCCCGGAACGTTCGCCAGGCCCTGCGGCCCGGCCACCACGATCTCGGTGACGCTGCGCATCTGGCCGTCCCGGTCGCGGTAGCCGCCGGTGGCGAGCCGCCCCTCGACCAGGACCGCGACGCCCTTGGCGACCATCGTCTCCACCGCATCCACCGTCGGGCCGTAGACCACGACGCGGCGCCATTCGGTGTTCTCGGCCGTCTCGCCCTCCCGGTCCTTCCACATCTGCGTGGTGGCGAGGCCGAAGGACGCCGCCTTGCCGCCGCCCTTCAGCGTGCGGATGTCGGGGTCGCGCCCGGCATGGCCGAGCAGCGTCGCGCGGTTCATGTTCAACATGGTTCTTGTCTCCTGTGGTCTGGTTCGTTGGTCGATCCGGCGGCGGGCGCGGTCGAGGCGCAGCGTGCGGCTCCTGCCGCCGACGCCGGTCCGGAATCCCGCAGGTCATCGAGAGGGGTTTCGGTCAGGCGCAAAAGCGCGCCGTCGCGCTCGACGAGCGTCGGCGTGGCGCGGACGGCGAAGCGCTCGGTCAGCCGCCCGCCGAGGTCGAAGAAGAAGGGCCGGCGGTGCTGCCGCATCAGGTCCAGCGGCCGGCCGGCGAGCAGCACGATCTTTGCCGGCCCCTCGTGGGCGAGCGCCCAGGCGATTTCCGCCTCGCGCCGGCCGTCGACAAACAGCAGGGTGCGGGTGAGTGGCGCGTGTTCGAACGGAACGATCCTTGTCCCCGCGGCGGCGATGAGCGCACCATTGGGGCCGCGGATGTCCTGGCCCACGACGATAGCGGGATCGACCAGCCTGGACTTCAGCTCGCGGGCCGGCGCAATGCCGGGAACCGGCCCCGGTTCTTCCAGCGACGCCTGCGCGCGCGGGCCTCCGCCTCCAGCCGGGCCATCTCGCCCGAGCGCCGCATCTCCGCGAGGCGTGCTTCGATCGCAACCAGGAGGTCGGGCTCGGCCACCGGCCAGGTCGCGCCACGCACGCCGAGGTCCCGCGCGTCCACCGGGAGGCCGAGCGTCAGCGCGAGGCACCCCACCGCGAGCGAAGGCAGGACGAAGCGTCTCATCGCCGTGTCTCCACGGCCGCATCGGTCCCGATGTGCTCCGGTCCCACCAGCGGCCCCTCGAGCCCGAGCCAGGGCAAGTCGGGCAGCGCAACGGCGCGGCCGAGGATCCGCGCGCGGGGCACGAGGCCGATCTCTGCGTAGCGGCTGTCGTGGCTGTCGCGATGGTCCGCCTGCAGGTAGTAGTGGCCAGGAGAAATCGTCCCGGACCGGATCGTCACCAGTGCCCGGCCGTCCAGCCCATGCGTCTTCGCCCGGCCCATGGCGACGCCGTCGATCCTGACCGTGTGGTAGGCATCGACGGTAACGATGGCGCCCGGCAGGCCGCGCACGGTCTTGAGGTAGGGCACCGGCGCATTCACCGCGTCCGGCGGATCGAACAGCACCCGGTCGCCGATCGCCGGGTCCTCGTCGAACAGCGGGAAGGCCGCATAGCCCCAGGCCCCGTCCGACCAGCTTACGTTGACATGAACGCGAGACGCCGCGAACAGCCATGTCCCGGCGAGCGCCACGAGAACGAGGAGTCCGGCGCGGGCGCGGTTGCCGGCGTGCCGCGCGCTCATGGCCGGGACTCCGCCGCATCCCGGCTGGCCAAACCCAAGTTGGCACTTTTTCCGGCTTATCGGGGCCGACTTGGTCAGATTCTTCCGGTTGGCATACCAGATATAGAGACGACGTGGAGGCCGCACCTCTATATTTGTGATTTCCGTCTTGAAGCCGCATTGTAGTGCCAGTAAATGCGTGGTATTGACGATTGCCCCTTGACCCCAGTCCCCAAGACGACAAATCTTGGCCCCTCGCAACAATCTCGCGACGGGCAACATGTTCATCAGGGCAACCAAAACCCACACCACCGACGGCAAGCCCGTCCACAGCCATCGCCTCGTCCTCTCCCGGCGCATCGGTGACAAGGTCAGGCAGCGCACGCTCCTCAACCTCGGCACCGACTATCCGGTGCCGAGGGAGAAATGGCGCGAAGTGGCCGAACTCGCCGAGGCGCTGCTCAACGGCCGGCCTCCGCTGCTCTAAGCCGTGCCCGACGTGCGGGCCGCAGCCGAGGATATCGTCGCCAAGCTCAGGGCCAGGGGGGGGGTCCGCGTCGAGGCGATGCAGGAAGAGGCGCGCAAGCCCGACATCGCCACCGTCGACCTCGATACCCTGGAACACGAGACCCCGCGCACCGTCAGCTGCGAGCGCCTGTGCCTCAAGGCCCTCGACGACCTCGGCTTCGCCGAAATCCTCCACGGCCTCGACATCAAGGGCCGCGACGGGCGCATCGCCAGCGCACTGATCGTCGCCGGGATGGTCCATCCCGCCAGCGAGCGTGACACCAGCCGCTGGCTCCGCCACGACAGCGCGACCGCCGCGCTTCTCGAACTACTGTCCTGATTCCAAAGTTCGTACCGTTATGATGTTGCGGCTGCAGCGGTTTCGAGGGTCCTGAGGCAGAAGCGCTTGATGGACGCCAGGATTTCATCGGCTGTCTTGTGCCAGCGGAAGGGCTTGGGGTCCTCGTTGACGGTGTCGATGTACCCGGTGATCGCCTGCTCCAGCTCGACGGTCGATCGGTGAACCCCGCGCCGGATCTGCTTCTCTGTCAGATCGGCGAAGAAGCGCTCGACTTGGTTGAGCCACGAGGCAGAGGTCGGGGTGAAGTGAACATGCCAGCGCGGTCGCCGGGCGAACCCGTCGCGGATCGTCTTCGTCTTGTGGGTCGAGTAGTTGTCCATGACGATGTGGATCTCGAGGTCGGGCGGCACGTTGGCCTCGACGTGATCCAGGAACTTGCGGAACTCCACGCTGCGGTGGCGCCGATAGCACTGTCCGATGACCTTGCCTGTGGCGACGTCAAGGGCTGCGAAGAGCGAGGTCGTGCCGTTGCGCTTGTAATCGTGAGTGCGCCGCTCGACCTGCCCCGGGCGCAGCGGCAGCAGCGGCTGGGTGCGATCGAGGGCCTGAACCTGCGATTTCTCGTCCACGCAGAGGACCATGGCATGCTGCGGCGGGTCCACGTAGAGCCCCACGATGTCGCGCGTCTTGTCCACGAAGTAGGGGTCTGCCGAGAGCTTGAAGGTCTCGCTCCTGTGCGGCTGAAGGGAAAAGGCTCGCCAGATGCGATTGACCGTCGACGGCGCATACCCCGTCGCCTGCGCCATCGAGCGCGTGCTCCATTGGGTCGCGTCACGAGGCTTCTCCTCAAGCGTCTTGCGCACCACCTCGGCCACGGCGTCGTCATCGATGCGCCGGGGACGGCCGGAGCGCGGCTCGTCGTCAAGCCCGTCAAGACGATGCTCTGCGAAGCGATTGCGCCACTTCCTGGCGGTCTGGCTGGTCACGCCCAGCACGCTCCCAATCTGCACATTGGTAAGCCCTTCGGCCGCCAGCAGCACGATGTGCGCCCGATCGGACAGGCCTCGCCAGACTTTGCGCCCGCGCGCCAGCCGCTCAAGCTCGTTGCGCTCGTCCGCGCTCAGCTTGATCTCCACCGAAAGTCGCATCACCATGCCCCCCGAATCGACACCACCCCCTTAACAATACGAACTTTGCGTACAGGACACTAGAAGGCGACCGCAAGGCGCTGCGGCGCAAGACACTCTACCGCATCGGCGACCTGCTCTGGCGACACCGGGCCGCCATCCAGCGGGAGCTGTTCAACCGTGAGCGCGCGCTGCTCGACCTGCCCGAGACGATCGCCTTCTACGATCTCACCAACGTTCACGACCACGGCCACACCGACGACGAGCGTCCCAGGTTCGGGCGCTCCAAGCAGAAGCGCGACGATTATCCCCTGATCACGCTGGCGCTGGCATTCGACGGCGCAGGCTTCCCGCGCAGTTGCGAGATCCTGCCGGGCAACGTGAGCGAGCCGGGCACGCTGCACGAGGCGCTGGCGCGGCTCTACGTCGTCAGCGAGGGCAAGAAGAAGGCCGAGACCTCGATCCTGGGCCTGAAGCGGAACCGCTTCGAGGCGGCGCTGGAAAGGCTCCACGGCGGCCTCCCGGTCAAGGGTCGCCTCAAGCGCTACGACAGGGGTGCTGGAGAGTGTAGGCCGCCTCAAGCAGCGCTTCTCTGCGGTCGCCAGACACTACGAGATCACGGTCGAGAAGGCGGACGCCGGCCCCAACGCCGCCGCTGTGCGCTTCAAGCGCAGGCCCCAATACGACGAGGCCGACGAGGGCGCGGGCGCCGATGTGTTGCGCACCAGCCACGTCGACTGGGACATCGAGGCGGTCCTTCGGTCGTACTGGCGGATCACGGATATCGAGGCGACATTCAAGAGCCTGACATCCGAGCTCGGCCTGCGCCCGATCTGGCACCAGCTCGACCGGCGCATCGCGGCTCATCTGCGGATCGCCGTGCTGGCCTACCACGCCGTGCATCTGATCCGCACCCGGCTAGCCGCGCGCGGCATCCACAAGGGCTGGGCATCGATCCGCGAGAGCATGCGGAGCTGGGTGCGGATCACCACGCGCCTGCGCCAGACCGACGGCACGTTGATCGTCAACCGCTAGGACACGCGCCCGGCCGCCGAGGGTGCCGACATCTCCTCGGCGGCGGGCGTGGAACCCGCCATCCACCGCACGAGGACCCGCCTGACGAGCTGACAGAATCTCACAAAATGGAGTGCCATGTTGGAACCGGCCGAGAGAATTATCTTGTTGTATCAGCATGATAAAGGGCATAGACATCAGAAAAGTGCCAACTTGGGTGAAGGCACGCAGGCTCTCGGCCCGGACCTCGACGGTCAGGTCGGGCGCGCCCGCGGCGACCGCCCGGGCCGGCAGCAGCACCGCGCCGTGGCGGGCCGCGGTCTTCCCAAGCGCGTCTTCGAGCGCGTGCGCCCAGAGGCGGGTCGCCGCCGCCGTCCCCTCGGCACCCGCGCTGCCGCGGGCGGCCTCGGCGGCGTGCTCCGCCACCAGCTCGGCCAAGCGCACGCTCGCGATCCGCGGCGCATCGTCGTCCGCGATGCGCGCGAGCCCGGCGGCGAGCAGCATCGCCGAGGCGAGGATGCGGAGGTCGTTCATGCGCCGCTTCCGGCGGCGGCCTGGCGGCGCGCCGACATCGAGACATACGCCCGCGTATCGCGGTGCTTGAACCAGGCCGCGCCGTCCTCGTCGTGGAACATGTAGAGGTAGTAGCCAACCCAGTTGCGCTCGGATCGCTCGGCCGACAGCACGCCCGCCAGGATGGCCGTGCGGAACACCGCCTCGGCGTCGCGCACGACACGCAGACCGAATGCGGCCCGGCGCCGCCGGTCATGCCGCCAGCGGTCGCTCGCCGTCGTCCCGTTCCGTCCCATGCGCCGTTTCCGTCGATCGCGCCTTCTGTAAGTTCGCGACATCGTCGTTCTCCCTCTGTTCGATGGTGTTCGGTTGTCCGCCGGCTTCCCCGGCGGCGCCCTCCCCGGACGGCCCGGTCAGCGCGGCGTAGCGCGCCAGCCAGAGCCGCGCCGCCCGGCCCGGTTCCACGGGCCGGATGCGCTTCCTCAATGGCGGGAAGGCCGCACCGGCATTGCTGCCGGTGTCGGCGTCCGCGGGGTCGCGGCGCTCGGCGGCGTCGGTCATGCGGGCGACGAAGCGCAGCAGGTCCGCCTGTTCGGCCGTGAGCTCGCCGTCGAGCCCGGCGGCCTCGCGCACCACCCGGTCGAGATGGGCCTCCCGGCCGATCCACCGGTCGCGCGGCTTCAGGACCAGGGCCGGGGCTGCAACCACGCAACCGCCGAGCCAGCCGTGATCCGAACCGACCAGATAACGCAGCGGCCGCCCGACATGCAGACCGGCCCCCAGCGGATGCTCGGCGTCCAGCATCGTACCCAACCGCCGACACACCGTGTCGGTCTCGGCCAGCGTCACGACCGGACCCTCGACAGGGTCGACGCGGTCCGGAATCCCGACCGGCGGCGGAACCGCAGCTGCCAGATCCCGGACAGCACGGTCAACACCGGCGCCGGGTCCGGCCGGCGGCAACGCCAGAACGCCCACATGCGCAAGATCGCGAAGCGCCGCCAGACAGCCCGCGTCCTGCAGATGGCCGAGAGGATCGCAAAACCCGAAAGTCGTGCAGACCTCGCGGACGAACGCCATGCGCCCCGGAACGGTTCCGGGGCGCCGGCAACGCCGCCAATGTGCACCGCCCCACCTCCGGGAACAGCCGTGCGGCAGATCAGATTTGTGCGTTCATGACCCCGTCATAGCGGGTCCGGAATCTCAAGTTCAGAGATAAAGAAGGTCAATGGGCAGGGCGCGGCCGGTCAACCTTCGGGTGCGACCGCTTCCGGTCTGGGGAATGACGAAACCGTATTGCCTCACGCGGGCTAGACCGCCATCCTGCGTTGGCTGTCGAGACTGCTGGAAAATTGCCGGGAGATTGGGAATGGCCGTTGCAAGACAATTGCATCTCGGGGCCTTCATGCGGCCGGTCAGCATACATACCGCCGCATGGCGCTATCCCGGCGGTGCGCCGGATGCCAATTTCAATCTCCGGCATCTCGTCCGCTACGCGCGGACCCTTGAGCGGGGCAAATTCGATGCCTTTTTCATGGCCGATCATCTCGCAGTTCTCAACATGCCGATCGAGGCGCTGAAACGCAGCGCTACCGTGACCTCCTTTGATCCCCTGACCCTGTTGCCGGCGCTGGCCATGGTCACCGAGCATCTCGGGCTGGTCGCGACGGCCTCGACGACCTTCGAGCCACCCTATGTGATCGCGCGGCGATTCGCCTCGCTTGACCATATCAGCGGCGGCCGGGCCGGCTGGAATCTGGTCACGACCTCAAATCCGGATGCGGCACTCAATTTCGGTTTCGATGAGCACATGGAACATGGCGAGCGCTATCTGCGCGCGCGGGAATATTTTGATGTCGTCACCGGCCTCTGGGACAGCTGGGCCGAAGACGCCTTCGTCCGCGATGCCGACTCCGGCGTTTTCTTTGACCCGGACCGGATGCATGTCCTTGACCACAAGGGACAGTATTTTTCGGTGCGCGGACCTCTCAACATCGCGCGGCCGCTGCAAGGCTGGCCGGTGATCGTGCAGGCCGGCGCTTCCGAACCAGGCCGTCAGCTCGCCGCCGAGACGGCTGAAATGGTGTTTGCCGGTTGCCCGACGATCGACGATGGCCGTGATCTGTTTCAAGATCTCAAGGGGCGTATGGATGCGCTCGGACGGCCGCGCGATTTCATGAAGATCTTGCCAGGTTGCCTTGTCGTCGTTGGCGAAACCGGGTCCGAGGCGCGGGAAAAGCGAGCCCTGCTCGACAGCCTAGTGCATTACGACAGTGCAATTGCGTCGCTTTCGATCGCGCTTGGCCATGATGTATCGTCTTTCGACCCAGACGTGCCGCTGCCCGCAATTCCCGAGACCAACGCGTCAAAGAGTAGCCGCGGTCGCGCCATCAGACTGGCGGAACGGGATAACCTGACGGTGCGTCAGCTGGCACAGCGGCTCGGCGGATATTCCGGACTCGCTATGGTCGGCACACCCGCGACGATCGCCGACGAGATGCAGCACTGGCTTGAAAGCGAGGCGTGCGACGGGTTCAACGTCATGTTTCCCTATCTGCCGGCAGGTCTGGACGATTTCGTGGAAAAGGTGGTTCCCGAATTGCAGCGGAGAGGTATCCATCGCACAGCCTATGAAGGCCGGACGCTGCGCGAGAACCTCGGGTTGCCGCGGCCCGTGAACCGGTTCTTCGCCGATGTGCCGGAACGCTGCAGCTTCCGTGCCTGATACCGGGATTGCCAAGACCCTGCGACAAGGGTAGTTGTCGGGGAGCGGTCCGGGACATGCGCGTCATGACGGACGTTCTGGATATGGAACCGGGTAGATCTTGAATGGACGTCCGCGGCAGTACGCGATCCGGAAGGTTCCTGTAGGCCTTCACGCCGCGCGGCCGCGACGGCGGGTGGAGAGGAGCGCGGGATGGACGACCAGCTGGGTGTGATGATCTGCGGCCATGGCAGCCGCGACAAGGCAGCGGTCAGGGAGTTTGCCCATCTGGCCAAACGCCTGACGGGACGTCTACCTGAATATCCGGTCGAATATGGGTATCTCGAGTTTGCGACGCCGATCATTCGCGACGGACTTGACGCGCTGGCGCGGCGCGGCGCGACTGGCGTGCTCGCCGTCCCTGGCATGTTGTTCGCTGCCGGGCATGCCAAGAACGACATTCCCTCGGTTCTCAACACGTATCAGGCTCGGACCGGGCTGCCGATTCGCTATGGCCGTGAGCTCGGCATGGACACGAAGATGCTGCGCGCGGCGGCCGACCGGATTGAGGAAGCGCTGGCAAGCACGGGCGATCAAGTCTCCCGTCATGACAGTTGTCTGGTTGTGGTTGGACGCGGTGCGTCGGACCCCGATGCCAACGCCAATGTGTCCAAGGTGACGCGCCTGCTTTGGGAGGGTATGGGTTTCGGCTGGGGCGCGACCGCGTATTCCGGGGTGACCTTCCCGCTGGTCGGCGCGGCGCTCGACCATGTCGCCAGGCTAGGGTACCGCCGAATCATCGTCTTCCCGTATTTCCTGTTCACCGGGGTTCTGGTACGCCGGATTTACGACTACACGAACCGGGCCGCGGCGGCCTATCCGGAGATCGAATTTGTAAAGGCGCCCTATCTCAGGGATCACCCTCTGGTCGTCGAAACGTTCATTGACCGTATCGGCGAGATTCTCGACGGCACCGGCAACATGAACTGTCAGATGTGCAAATACCGTAATCAGGTTCTCGGTTTCGAGGCCGATGTCGGTCTTGTGCAGGAAAGTCATCACCATCATGTCGAAGGCGTTGGAACCGGCGCCAAACTCGATCATCACCACACTCATCACCAAGGCCATCATCATCACCATCCGCCTTATCCTCATGCCGATCACCCCCTGGGGCCGCGCAGCATCAAGGTGGGCGAAGGCACCTGACGCCATGCATCCGCAGCACTACCTTCGGGATCCCGAGGCAATTTACCGACAGTCCTTCGAGACGGTGCAACGCGAGACTGATCTGTCGTGTTTTGCCGCCGACGAAGTCCAGATCGTCGAGCGCATCGTTCATTCTTGCGGCATGCCGGACATTGTCTCCGATCTGCGTTTTTCGCCCGGCGCCGTACGGGCCGCGATGCGCGCGCTCTCCGCCGGTGCCCCGATCATCTCCGACTGCCGGATGGTTGAAGTCGGCCTGACAGTATCGGGCATGCCGTCAGCCAGCCCGGTTCTCTGTTTCCTTGACGATCCGGCCGTTTCGGATCGGGCGGGAGCCGAACGGACAACCCGGTCTGCAGCCCAGGTTCCATTATGGCGCGACCACCAGGGCGGTGCAGTCATTGCGGTCGGAAACGCGCCGACGGCATTGTTCCGCCTGATCGAAGAAATTCGGAACGGTGCCCCGATGCCCGCCCTTGTCGCGGGATTTCCGGTCGGTTTCGTTGGTGCGTCGGAAGCGAAGCAGATGCTTGTCGAGGCGGTGCCGGCGATTCCGTATATCGCCCTGTTGGGCCGACGTGGCGGGAGCGCCATGGCAGCCGCGGCGGTCAATGCTCTGATCCGTCTGTCCGCGGGCGTTTCGGGATGACAATACGCTGGCTCAGTGTCGTCGGTGTCGGTGAGGACGGGCTGGACGGCTTGTCAGCCGCGGGACGGGCCCTGATTGATGCGGCGGAAGTCCTGATCGGCGGCAACCGGCATCTTGCCATGATCCCTGCGGATGGCCGCGAACGCCTGGCCTGGCCTTCACCGCTTTCGGCGCTTGTCAAGCGCATCGGAGGCTTGCGCGGCAGCCGGGTCTGCGTACTGGCGACCGGCGACCCGATGTGTTTCGGCATCGGCAACACGCTGGCTGCAAATTTTCCGATGACAGAGATGTTCATCATTCCGGCGCCATCGGCATTCGCGCTTGCTTGTGCGAGGCTCGGCTGGCCAGAGCACATGGTTGACCAGCTGACCCTGCATGGACGTCCACTGACATTGCTGGAACCGTTCTTGCAACCGGACGGGCGGCTGCTGTTGATGTCTGAAGACCGCACAACGCCGGGGAAGGTTGCGGCCTATCTTTCCGGATGCGGTTATGGTGATAGCCGGGTCCGGGTGTTCGAGCGCATGGGCGGACCGGCAGAGCGCAGTTTCGAGGCGGTAGCGGCACTCTGGCCGCATCCGCCCGGAGCCGATCTCAACACCATTGCCGTCAATCTGGTCGCAAACGCAGAGACGCCGCTTCGGCCGCGCATTTCAGGCCTGTCCGATGCAGTGTTCGTCAATGATGGACAACTGACCAGACGCGAGATCAGAGCCGTAACGATATCGTCGTTGGCGCCAACACCGCATGCGGTACTCTGGGATGTGGGAGCAGGCTGCGGTTCGATTGCGATCGAATGGATGCGGACTGACCGCCGCTGCCGCGCATATGCCGTCGAGACGAATGAGAACCGTCGGGGAATGATTGCACAAAATGCGTCCGCGCTCGGGGTGCCCGGCCTTGAGATCATTGCCGGAACGGCACCGGAAGCGCTCGACGGCCTTGTTGCTCCCGACGCTATCTTCATCGGCGGCGGTTTGACCCGGCAAGGCATGCTCGAGGCTTGTGTGGCTGCCCTTCGGCCCGGCGGCCGGCTCGTCGCAAATGCAGTGACGCTAGAAGGGGAGGCGGTGCTGTCGGATCATCAGTTCTGCCTTGGTGGATCCTTGATACGGATTGCAATTTCCCGTGTCAGGCCGGTCGGATCCTATCGCGGCTGGGACGCTCTGATGCCGGTGACCCAGTGGTGCTACATGAAACCGTGGAACTCAGGGCAATGAAAGGTTGTCTCTACGGTGTCGGAGTAGGCCCTGGTGATCCGGAGTTGATCACGCTCAAGGCTTGCCGGGTTCTGCAATCAGCCGATCTTGTCGTCTCACCGGCGCCGCTGGAGGGGGACAGCCTCGCACGTGCCATTGCCGCACCGCATATCCCGGACGGGGTTGCAGAATATATCATCCGGATGCCGCTCGAAGCGGCGCGATTCCCAGCCCGCGCAGTATATGACGAGGCAGCCTTGCATGTCTCAGCCGCGCTTGAGGCCGGACAGACCGTGGTCATCCTGTGTGAGGGCGACCCGTTCTTTTACGGCTCTTTCATGTATCTCTTTGCGCGGTTGACTGATCTCCACACCGTTGAGGTCATACCAGGTGTTTCTTCGCTCATGGCCTGTGCGGCGGTGTCATCGGCGCCGTTGGCGGCCCGGAACGACATTCTGACGGTGCTTCCGGCCCCGCTTGACGACGTGGTGCTCGAAGCGAGGTTGGCCGGCACCGATTCCGCCGTCATCATCAAACTCAGCCGGCATTTTCAGAGAATTGCCGCCCTGCTCGACAGGCTTGGGCTGGCTGGCGATGCCCGCTACATTGAGCGCGCAACGATGGCGCATCAGCGGATTCGGACGCTGGATGCCGTCAAGGCCGCGGAGGTCCCGTATTTCTCGATGATTCTGCTCCATCGGCGGAGACAGGCATGGCAATGACTGCCCTGGTTGTTCTGTCGGTATCGGGTTATCCGCTTGCCCGACGTCTGGCGAACGAACTCGGCGTCCCGTTGCATGGCCGCATGACCGGCGTTGACCTGATGGTTGCAGATATACCCGATCACCTCAGGCGGCTGTTCGGGGCGCGGACTCGACTCGTCTTCGTTGGCGCGCTTGGCGTTCTGGTCCGCGTGTTGGCGCCGTCCATGACCGGCAAGACCAGTGATCCGCCGGTTGTGGTGGTTGCAGAGGATGGCAGTTCCGTAATCCCGGTTCTTGGTGGACATCACGGGGCGAATGACCTGGCCCGCCAGATCGGCGGGAAACTGGGAGTTGTGCCAGCTATCACGACCGCGAGTGATTTGCGCTTCGGTATGGCTCTCGATGAGCCGCGGGCTGGTTGGCACATGGCACCGGGAACGGATTACCGCTCGTTCATGACTCGGCTTTTGGCCGGAGCTGCGGTGCGTCTCGACGGGGTGGTACCGTGGCTCACGGAAGCGGGTTTGCCGCTCGCGGCGGACGCTGAACTGACAATTCGTGCAATTGATCAACAGGTTGAAAGCGATATCAGCCAGCTGGTGTTTCATCCGGAAACATTGGCCCTTGGACTCGGCTGCGTTCGTAATGCGCCGCCGGAGGCTGTGGTCGCACATGCGCACCAGACGTTGTCAGATGCAGGATTGGCCCGCGAGAGCGTTGCGGTTGTCGTTTCGGTCGACGTCAAAATGGATGAACCGGCCATCCACGCAGTCGGAGAAGACCTGGGGCGCCCGGTCCGGTTCTTTGGGTCTGCGCGTCTTGAGGCAGAAACGCCGCGGCTTGCAACTCCGTCAGCAACGGTGTTCGACCTTGTCGGATGTCACGGCGTTGCCGAGGCGGCAGCGCTTGCCGCCGCTGGAGACAGCGGCGTTCTCGTGGTCCCGAAACGCCGTATATCGGAGGCGACCTGCGCCGTGGCGCGCGCGCCAGGTGTGATTGACGTTGAAGGTGTGGGACAACCGCGCGGTCGATTGTTCGTTGTCGGAACCGGGCCGGGTTCGAGCGACTGGCAGACGCCGGAAGTCGCGCGCCTGGTCGGCCTGTCCGGCGACCTAGTCGGTTACGGGCCTTATCTCGATCTGCTCGGTCCGCTGATAACCGAAAAACGGTGCCATGCCTATGCGCTTGGCGAAGAACGCGACCGGGCGGTTGCGGCACTTGATCTGGCGGCCTCCGGCCGCGCCGTCGCACTGGTGTCGTCGGGCGATCCCGGAATTTATGCAATGGCGAGCCTGGTCTTCGAATGCATGGAAGCGGCTGGGAGATCCGACTGGGATCGGGTGGATATCACGGTGGCGCCCGGCATTTCCGCCCTGCAGGCCTGTGCGGCTCGGATCGGGGCGCCTGTCGGCCACGATTTCTGCGTGATCTCGTTGTCCGATCTGCTGACGCCCCGGGCTATTATCGAGCGGCGCCTGGCCGCGGCAGCCGCGGGTGATTTCGTGGTTGCGCTTTATAATCCGGCTTCGGGTCGTCGGCGCCGGTTGCTGGTCCGCGCCATGGAAATTCTTGGCGCTGCCCGACCTCCGGAAACCCCGGTAGTTACGGGACGCCAGATTGGGCGACCCGGGGAAAGCGTAACGGTATCGCAGCTTGCCACGTTTGAGCCGGAGACCATCGACATGCTGTCGCTGGTGATCGTAGGCAACGCGCAGTCGCGTATTGCCAATGGCCGGGTGTTCACACCGCGCGGCTATGTCGTCGATGACGGTGCGGGCGGCTCATGACGGTGTATTTCATCGGGGCTGGCCCCGGCGCGGCGGATCTGATTACGGTGCGGGGTCGCGACCTGATCGCCCGGTGCCCGGTTTGTCTTTATGCCGGCTCGCTGGTGCCTGAAGCCGTGATTGCCTGTGCTCCCAAAGGTGCCCGCGTAGTTGACACCGCGGCGCTGACCCTTGATCGGATCATCGCCGAAATCGTCGAGGCGCACGAACGAGACCTTGACGTTGCGAGGGTGCATTCGGGCGATCCGTCGCTCTATGGCGCCATTGCGGAACAGATACGCCGTCTGAGAGCGATTGATATCCCCTATGACATCACGCCGGGGGTTTCGGCCTTCGCCGCCGCCGCCGCCGCACTTGGGCAAGAGTTGACTTTGCCGGGCGTGAGCCAGACGGTGATTCTAACCCGTACGTCGCGAAAGTCGTCGTCAATGCCAAAGGGGGAGAATCTCGAACGGTTGGGCCGCTCCGGCGCGACGCTGGCAATCCACCTTTCGATCCGCAATCTGCGGCATGTCCAGCGTGCGCTTGAACCGCTTTACGGTGCGGACTGCCCGGCAGTTGCAGTCTATCGAGCGAGCTGGCCCGAGCAGATGGTCATTCGCGGCACCCTTGCGGATATTGCCGGCAAAGTGCGGTCGGCGCGGATTACCCGCACTGCGCTTCTGTTGGTCGGGCACGTTCTGGCGACGGACGACTTTGATGACAGCGCGCTTTACGACGCCGAACATGCTCATTTGTTGCGGCCGACCCTCGGATAGGATTCTGCTGCGGCCATTCACTTGAGACGGGTGGGGCCGTGCGGGATTGTCCGGTTTGCCCGTGCCGTGCAGCGGATCAGTCGGCCTCGCCAGCTGCGACCCGTTGCCCGGATTTGGCGTCCGCGACCTCTTTCGCCGCCATCATCGCTTTCAGTTCGTCCGGCGTAAGCCGCACGATATCCTTGTTCTGGTGGCTGAAGATATCATAGCCCTCGGTCGCCAGATCCTCGAGTTCGATGCGTCTGGCAAGGACATCGGCCTTCCACGCGTCCTGCTCAACATGGCGTTCGTGGAATTCCGGCATAACCTCGCGCGCGAACATTTCCAGACTGCCGCAGATGTCCTCGTGGCTGGTGTTACCGGCCTGGTTGAGGAGGATGATCTGGTCGACATGAGCAACCTCGAACTGTCGCAGCCGTTCGCGAATCGTTTCGGGCGAGCCGATCAACCCGCTCTCAAGAGCTTGCCGTTCCTGCTCGCTGCCACGCCAGTCCTGATAGGCTTCCCACAGATTGCCAGTGCCCGGAGCGCTGATCCCGGAGCGGCCATAGTGACTGAGCGCGAAGATGAAGAATGTCCATCCCGAAGCCTTCTCACGGGCTTCCTCATCGGTCTCGGCGCACATGAAGCCATTCACCATCGCAATGTTCGGATTGGCCGGGTAGTCGGCAAGGCGTCCCGGCTCATTGAGCAGGGCGTTGTAGTAACGATGTACCCAGGCCATTGCCGCTTCCGGGCTGACAAAGGTAAAGCCGAGCGCGCCCATGCCCCATTCTCCGGCCTTGGCAATGGTCTTGATGTTGGAACAGGCAACCCAGAGCGGCGGATGCGGTTTCTGATAGGGCTTCGGCACGACATTGCGGGCGGGAAAATCGTGGAACTCGCCGTGGAATTCCCAAGAGGTCTCGGTGAACATCGGAATGATTGCCTTGACCGACTCTTCCCATCGGTCGCGTTTGGTGCGGACCTGCGTGCCGAAGGGGTGAAGTTCGGCCGGGCCTGCACCTTCACCGAGACCAAGTTCAACCCGTCCGTCCGACAGCAGGTCCAGGGTTGCGACTTTTTCGGCGACCCGATGTGGCTGATTGGTCGTCGACTGAATGATGCCGTGACCAAGTCGAATTTGCCTGGTCCGCTGACTTGCCGCACCGAGAAACACTTCAGGTGCCGAACAATGCGAATACTCTTCGAGGAAGTGATGCTCCACGGCCCAGGCGTAGTCGTAGCCGAGCTGGTCGGCCAACTCGATCTGGCTGACTGCGTTCTTCAAAAGGCCGCGTTCGCTTTCGTCATCCCAAGGGCGCGGCAACTGCAATTCGTAGAAAATTCCGAACTTCATGGGACGGTCCCGGATATACGTGGCGGTTGAAGCGGCCATTATTCTAAGTGATCATAGAGTGGCGTCCTAACTCTGGTACATCGGTGCGCCGTTTCATCGCCCTGCTGATGACAGGTGGGGCACTGATCTCAGGTGATCGCGCCGCGCCACCGGGTTGGTCTGCGACAATCACGATCGAGATTTTGGCCGACCTTTCGCAGGCCGTCCTGTACAGCCTTCGAACCTGCAGTGCGTCTTCAGTCTTCAGAGGTACCACCTGCCAGTCCGGCGTTGGGGTCGGACTGAGCAAATCGGGCGACAATCTGCCCGTGCCCGCATGTCGCGTCCAGCCATTCGCGAGAGGGTGCAGCGAGTCGCTGATATTATCGGGCGCAACCCGGCCATGACATCATACCGCGCCCTTGTCATTCTGACCGGTCCGACAATTGCCTCCAGGGCCTCCGGCCTTTCGGATGGGATCCGGCACCGGCTCAACCTGGTGGGTGTCGCGTGCGGCGTGCTGGTAACAGAATTCTTTGATGGGCCCGGTGCTCTGGTGTCCGGCCAGCTCGCAGACAGTTCGGGACGAATCACCCGCTGCCGTCTTGTGATCCTCCGGCATCGTGTTGTTAACGAGACTGTCGCCCTGAAGCGGCAATCGCCATAATGATCAATGATGGGTGGCGGATTGTGGCCGGGGACTCCGGCTGCTTAGGGTTGCCCCGGAAACACAGGATCCGAGGAGATGTCATGCGCTTTACCGGCAAGGTTGCGTTGATCACTGCTGCAGCCAGCGGCATCGGTCGAGCGACCGCCGACATCATTGCAGCGGAAGGCGGAACGGTGATCGCCGTTGACGTCAACGACAAGGGCCTGGAAGATGTGGTCTCGGGGATTGTTGATGCTGGTGGCCACGCGGTAACTTACAACACCGACGCCCTTTCGAGTGATGCCGTCGCGCAGACCGTCTCGGCCGTTGTGGAAAATCACGGCCGAATCGACATATTGGTGAACGCGGTCGGTGGCAGCACCATCATCTCCGATCCGGCGGCGTCGACAGTTGATCTCAGCCTGGACGACTGGCGGGCAATCAACCGTTTCAACCTCGATGGCATGTTTTTGTTCTGCCATTCCGTCATCCCGGTGATGCAGCGTCAGGGCGGCGGCAAGATCGTCAATCTCGCTTCGATCGCGGGCCGCGGTTTCAGCGACGCCAGCAGCAGCGCCTATGCTGCGGCCAAGGGCGGTGTGATCGCCTTTACCAAGAAGGTGGCGCGTGAATTCGGACCAGATAGCATTACGGTCAACGCGATTGCGCCGAACATGACCTTGACCGAACGCATCCGGCCGCGCTGGGACCAGCGCAGTCCCGACGACCAGCAGGCAGCGATTGCAACGATACCGTTGCGGCGGATGGCCGAGGCTATCGACCAAGCCCGGGTTGTCTGTTTCCTCGCCTCGTCGGACGCCGATTACGTAACCGGTCAGACAATAGACGTCTCTGGCGGTCTGGTCTGACAGGAGGGATTTCGCGCCCGGCCCGAGTCGCTGGAGAGAACCGAACGGAGACGCTTGATGAGCAAGAGCGAGTTGTACCAGAAGGGTGACGCCCTGCGGCGTCAGATGTATGGCGAGGCAGCCTATGAGCGCGCCAATTCCACCGTTTACGCCGATCCGATGATGCGCAAGTTCCTTGATGTTGCGACCGAGACGGTCTTCGGCGCGCTATGGACTCGCCCGGGCCTCGACATCAAGACCCGGGCGTTGATCTGCGTTGTGTCCGACATTGCCACCCAGCGCGAGGACGAACTGGAAATTCATCTGCGCTTTGCCGTCGGGCAGGGGTGGACCGAAGAGGAACTGATCGAGACGATGCTGCACCTTTCCGGCTACATCGGCGTTCCGTCGGTCCGTGGTGCAATGCTCGTCGCGAAACGGGTTTTCGCTGAGCTTCGCGAAGAGAATGTCGGCTGACCTGAGCATCCATGGGTCAGCACAAGCATTTTCGGCGGGTCAGGTGAAAACTGTTCACGGATTGTCCACCGGGTTTCCCACATCCGATCCGAAGCCAAGACGATGCCGCGATCTCGGGACGCCACTCGCCATGCTACACCCGCATCGGGCGCTGCTCGCCTGTTCTTTCCATTGCCCGGTCATGACGCCATGTCCGGTGCTTCGGGTGACTAGCGCCGACCCTGGCGCAGCAGGGCATCGGCGAGGATGATGAGCTTGCGCATCACCGCGACGATCGCGACCTTGTGGTGTGTCCCCCGGCCACGGTCAGGCGGTCATACAAGGCCTTGAGGTCCGGAGTGTGGCGCAAGGCCGTCATGGTTGCCACGTACAGCAGGTCGCGTGGTCGCTGGCGGAGCCGCCGCGGATATGGTGGGGTTCGCTGCCTTGACCGCTGTCACAGGCAAAGGGCGTCACCCCACCCGTGCCGCCACCTGACGGTTGCCGAGGATGCCGCGTTCCGACATTCAGCAGATCATCGCGGCAGTATTGACGACCCCGATGCCGGGGATCGAGAGCAAGATCCGCCAGCTCTCCGCAGAGTCCTCATTGTCCATTATCAGGGTCTTGATGTCGGTATCAACCCCTTCGACCTCGCTGTCCAAGGCGGCTGCGACCACCCTGGTCTTCTCGATCGCACAGCCTTCGGCGACCGCGTAGGCCGTCCGGTCGAGCGATGCGCGCATCGCGACACAGTGCGCACAAACCGT
Source organism: Thalassobaculaceae bacterium (assembly GCA_963422445.2). Classification (GTDB taxonomy): domain Bacteria; phylum Pseudomonadota; class Alphaproteobacteria; order Thalassobaculales; family Thalassobaculaceae. The sequence continues at coordinate 2,233,817 of OY729512.2, read as the reverse complement.
CAACAGATCCGCCGGACGGTTGAGGAACGCCGTGCGTGGCGTCACGGCCACGAAGGCCGGAAACGCCTGGCCGAACACCGTCAGCACCCTGGCATCGACACGGTCGGTCTTCTCAAGATGACCCATGGCCTCGGCGAAGCGGCGGGCCCGCAACGGGTTGATTACGATCACGGCATAATCACGATTATGCAGGGACTGGTGGACGCCCCGGCGGCGCGGCCTGTCGCTTCCGGAACGACACGCTTGACGTCGCGCTGTTTCAACCATGCGTTCAGAGCCCGCCAGCTGGTGCCGTCGTTGTCGAACCGGCGATCCTCACCATTGACAGGCACGTCAAGGCTGCTCTTGCCCACATCGATTTCGGCCATGACGGTTGTCATGATCCGTTGCTCCTGTTCCTTGCGATGATTCGGGGTGGTACCCAAGCATCCATTCAGGACCCAGGGGATCGGAAAAGGGGCAGGCCGACCGAGGGCTCAAACACGGTTCTAAAACCAGAGGACAAAGGGCCTAGGGCGTGTTCACACTAATGTTCAATAATGCTATCGTGGCGCCGTTCCCTCGCCAGCGAGTTATCGGTATGGAACTCAGCCAAGCCCAGTACGAACGCATCGCCCCGCATCTGCCGGTCCAACGCGGCAACGTCGCCGTGTCCAACCTCCAGGTGCTCAATGCCTTCCTCTATGTCGTCGAGCACGGCTGCAAGTGGCGCGGACTACCGCCTCGCTTCGGCAAGTGGCACACCGTTTACACCCGGATGAACCGATGGTCGAAGAACGGCGTGCTCGCGCGGGTCTTCGAGCACTTGCAGCGCGAGCGGATGGTGCATGTGACGCTCGCTGTGGTCTCGCTGGACAGCACCAGCGTGAAGGTCCATCCCGGTGGCGCCGGGGCGCTGAAAAAAAACGGTCCGCAATGCATCGGCAAGTCGCGGGGCGGATGGAATACCAAAGTTCATCTGGTTGCCGCAGATGAGCGAACGGCCGTGACCTTCGCGCTGTCTGCCGGCCAGGCCCAGGATGCGCCCGAAGGACGCAAGCTACTCGAACGTCTGGGGCGCCAGAAGACACCCCGGTCCCTGCTGATGGACCGTGCATACGAAGGCGACGCGACACGGCAGTTGCACAAACGCCGCAATGAGGTGGAGCGGCTGTTCCGACGGCTCAAGGGCTTCCGGCGCATCTTCACACGCTACGACAAGCTCGACGTCATCTTCCTCGGCTTCATCACCTTCGCGCTCATCGTCGAGGCACTGCGTTAGTGTCAACACGCCCTAACCCAAGTTTAACATTCGGCACGCCGAAATTAGCGTATTTAGGCTCTGGGCATCCGGCACTCGTTGATTTTGTTCGTTTTGTGTTTCAATGCTGAATTGTCAGGGTCCGCCAGCACACCCTTCTCAACTTCGGCAGCGACTTCTCGCTCGCGCGACGGCGCTGGCCCGTGCTGTGCGCCCGGATCCAGCAGCTGCTCGACCGCCAGGGCGAGCGGGTGCCGCTGACCTGCCCGGAAGAGGTCGAGCGGCATGCCCAGCACATCGCCGCGCCACTGCTCACTCGGGCGCCGCCCGCCGCCGTCGAGCGCCCAGACATGCAGACGGTGGACGTGAGCACTCTGGCGCTAATCCGCCCGCGCTCGGTCGGCGTCGAGGCTGTCGGGCTGTGGGCCATGGAGCAGCTCGGCCTGGAGGCCCTGCTGGAGCGGCTGGGCTTCAACGGCACGCAGCGCGCGCTGGCCATGGCCAGCATCATCGCGCGCATGGCGGCACCGGGGTCTGAGCGCGCCAGCTGGCGCTGGCTGTGCGCGCGTTCGGCCCTCGGCGAGCTTTCTGGGCGTGGACTTCGAGCGGATGAGCATGATGCGCCTCACCCGCGCCTCCGATGCCCTGCTGGCGCACCGTTCGGCGATCGAGGCCCCCCTCTTCGAGCCGGTGACGGACCTGTTCGGTCTGCCCCACACGGTCACGCTCTACGACCTGACCAATACCTTCTTCGAGGGCGAGGCGGCGGCCCAGACCAAGGCCGAACGCGGCCACTCCAAGGAGAAGCGCTCGGATTGCCCGCTGCTCACCCTGGGGCTGGTGCTCGACGGCTCGGGCTTCGTACGCCGCTCCGAAGTGTTCGCGGGTGCGGTCAACGAAGACACGACCCTGGCGCCCATGCTCGACGCCCTGCACGCTCCGGCGGACGCCTTGGTGGTGATGGATGCGGGGATTGCCACCGAGGCCAACATCGTCTGGCTGCGCGAGAACGGCGACCGCTATCTGGCGGTCAGCCGGGAACGCGCCCGCCGCTTCGATCCCGATCTGGCGATTGCGCTTGAGACCCGCTCGCGCCAGACGGTCCATGTGCATAAGCTGGTCGACGCGGACGGCGGAGAGGTGCGGCTCTACTGCTACTCCGAAGCGCGGGCGAAGAAGGAACAGGGCATTGCCGCGCGCTTCGAGGGCGCGTTGCGCAAGCGCCTCGAGGGCCTGTCGCGGCCGCGCACCCGCAAGCGCCTCGACCATGTCTGGCAGCGGATCGGCCGGATCAAGGAGAAGAGCCGCGGCGTCGGCGCGCACTACGTCATCGCTGTCATCGCCGATGACAGCGGCAAGAAGGCCCGCGCCGTCACCTGGCAGCGCCGCCCGCGCGCCGGCACCATGATCACACATCAAGGCGTCTACTGCCTGCGCACCAACGTCGAGGACTGGGACGAGGAGGTACTGTGGCGCACCTACACCGCGCTCACCGATGTGGAGGCCGTGTTCCGCTCGCTCAAATCCGAACTCGGCCTCCGCCCCATCTTCCATCAGACCCAGAGGCGCTCCGACGGGCCCCTGTTCATCACCGTGAGCGCCGACCAGATGGTGCAGACCATCCGCCGGCGCCTCCGTGAGCAGGGCGAGTGCGCAAGCTGGGCCAGCCTGCGACGCATCCTCGAGGGCCAGCAGCGCGGCACGGCGACCGTCCGGAGCAAGGACGGCCGCACGCTTCATCTGCGCAAGGCCACCCGCGCTGAACTCCGGCAACGGGCCATCTATCGGGCGCGCGGCGCGGACCCCGGTCCCGGAGGCATCAGGAAAATAATCGTCTGACCACGAAATCGGCACAGGCAACCGAAATGTAGTGCCATACGCGGAAGTCTTGCTCTCTAACGCATTGATGCACAACAAACTTCGAAACGGGTTGTTGAACTTGGGTTAGGCCACCCCGCCTGGGAATGCCCCCCTGCAGCCCCTTCCCTGCGTTACCAACGCGGGGAAGGGGCCCTGTGTGACCATGATTGCAACTTGCGGTGACCATAGGGTTATCCACAGATTTCGCGACCAACAACCCCTGTGGATAAATATCTGTCTCCAGGGGTGTGGAAGGGTCATACAAGGGGTCGGCAGGGTCAGAGGCCGCGTTCCTTGAAAACTTCGCGGGCCTGACGGAAACCGTCGACGGCGCACGGAAAGCCGGCATAACCGCCGACCTGGATCAGGATTTCGGCGATCTCGTCCCTGGTTACGCCATTGTTGAGAGCGCCGCCGAGATGCAACCGGAATTCGTGGGTGCGCCCGAGTGCGGCCAACATGGCGATGTTGATCATGCTGCGTGTTTTGAGGGGCAGGCCTTCACGACCCCAGATGGCCCCCCAAGCATGGGTCGTGATGAACTCCTGCAGTTTCATGGCAAAATCGTCGGCATTGTCGATCGAATTGTTGACATACGCTTCGCCGAGGACGGACTTTCGTGTTGCGAGGCCCTGGTCGAAGAGATCCTTCGTATCCATTGGTTCACTCCCGGGTTGATGGATTTGGTGCAGATTACCCGAGTTCGGTGCCGCTGGAATGGTCGTGGCCGAGAGACCATATGCGTGGGAAGATCGGTCAGACCGGCGGATCCGGCAATCCATGCAGAGAGTTCCTATCCCGGGCGCGGGATTGGCGTACGCAAGAACGACCGGTGTCTGTGAATTTGTGCCGGAAAACGGCCTCAGAGCGCGGCTGTCAGAATTTCGATCACCTGATCGGGCGAACGGATTTCTCGGGGATTCGAGAATGTCCAGTCGTCGAGCATGCAGTTTTCAGCGAGCTGCGGAAGCTGATCATCGCGAACCCCGACGACGTCGAGATGACGCGGCATGCCGAGTCCGCTGATCAGCGTGTCGAGAATTTCGGCGGCTGGCGTGTCGGGTTTACCGAGCGCGGCTGCGAGGTCGGTCTGCCGTTCGCCATTTGCAGGCTCGTTCCAGGACAGCACATAGGGCAACATGATGCAGGATGTATAACCATGCGGAACCCCCGCGGTACCGCCAAGAATGTGGCCGATCGCGTGGCTCGCACCAAGTCGGCAACCAGAGACGATGCCGGTCATTGAAAGCCAGGCACCAATCAGGCATTTCTGTCTGGCCTCCATATCGGCGGGGTCAGCCTTGACTCGCGGCAAACCCTCGCCGAGCAGTCGCAGCGCGTGCAGCGCGGCACCATCCCAGTAATCATTTGCGTCGAGCGATAGGTAGGTTTCGACGGCATGGTCGACAGCCCGGATTCCGGTCGAAAGAAACAGCCAGTCCGGCGTATGCCTGGTTGCCGCACCATCAAGAATAACGGAAACCGGAACAATTCCCGGGTTCATGAAAGATTGCTTCAGTTTGAGCCGGGGGTCGGTGATCCCGGCACGGGCGTTGAATTCGCCACCGGACAGCGTCGTCGGGACAGTGACCTGGCGGATTGCCGGCGCCGTGTAGTTCGGAAAATGTCGTTTGCCGTTGACATCCACAAACGTGCGGAACGGTTCGAGACCATCCATATCGGTCACGTCGTGTTCGAGGCAGATCGCGACCGCCTTGCTGCCATCGGTGACGGAGCCGCCGCCGTAGGTCACCAACAGGTCGGCGCCAACGTCACGGGCGGCATTGGCGCAGGAAACGACGGCATCGCGCGGTGAATGTGCGGGCATTACGGCAAACCGGCCGCAATAACGGGCTCCGAGAGCCCGCGCCACCTGGTCGATCTGGTCGGTCTCACGGTCCAGCGTTCCGCTGGCAATCACGAAGACATGGTTTGCGCCTTGCCGATCCGCTTCCTCGGCAACGGCCTCCGCCGCCGGTTTTCCGATGATGACCCGATCCATAGCTGTAAACGATATTGTCGCTTGGCCCATTCCTCGTCTCCCGGCGTTCAGATGTGATGATATCATACACGTTCCGGTACGCGACGTGACGCCGATTCAACGGCCTTTCGAGTCGCAGTCCGGTCATCAGATCGCGGCGATCGCTCGAAGCGGACCGTGGCGGCCGGTTTGTGGAGAGCGTTCTCCCGGACCGCGGCAATGGCGCCCGGCCCGAACGGCGAGATGTCCGCGGGCATCGATTTTGCCGGCAACAATGCGCCGCGACGCCGGTCGAGCGACAGGTCCGGGACGCACCAGTGCCGGTCCGCATTAACCGGCGACGAATGTCGCAGCATACCAATGCAGCGCCGACAGTCGAGCTCAACCCGCCGCCTTCGGACTATTCAACGGCGGAAAACCGGTTTCGCCTTTGCATCACCATGATGTTGCCGGATGCTGCGAGCTTACTATACCGGCTGCTTTTCGCACGGCAGGCAGTTCTGCATGCGTAAAGGTCATCCAGATGTAACGGGAGAAAATACGTGTTCAAGTCATTCTTTGGCAACCGGCGCTGGATGCGCTGGTCGCTGCTCGGCAGCGCCGCAATCCTGCTCGTGACCTGGTACAAGGTTCAGCTTGATGTTCGTATCAATGAGTGGTTCGGTGATTTCTACGACACGCTACAAGAGGCGCTCGAGGCGCCCGGTTCAGTCGATTTCTCCACTTTTCTGGCCAAATGCCTGACCTTCGCAGAGATAGCCGGAATCTACGTCACGATAGCGGTCCTGCTTGAGTTTTTCGTGCGCCATTACGTCTTTCGCTGGCGTACGGCCATGAATGACTATTACATGTCCTATTGGCACAAGGTACGTCATATCGAAGGTGCCGCCCAGCGGGTGCAAGAAGACACGATGCGCTTCGCCCGCATTGTCGAAGGTCTTGGCGTTGCGTTCGTCCGGTCGATCATGACCCTAGCTGCGTTCCTGCCGCTGCTCTGGACAATGAGCGAACATATCACCGAACTTCCCTGGATCGGAGCGGTTGACCATTCGCTCGTCTATCTCGCCATCATTTCGGCCGCAGCTGGCACCGTATTGCTGGCGATCGTCGGTATCAAGCTGCCCGGTCTCGAGTTCAACAACCAGAAGGTGGAGGCAGCCTATCGCAAGGAACTCGTATATGGTGAAGATCATGAGGAAAGGGCTGAGCCCGAGACCATCGGCGAGTTGTTCACGAATGTCCGCCGAAACTATTTTCGCCTGTATCAGCACTATCTCTATTTCGATATCGCCAAATGGTCCTATCTGCAATTCGCGGTCATCGTTCCATACATCATGATGGGGCCGACCATCGTAGCCGGCATTATCACTCTCGGCGTTTTGCAGCAAGTTGTCCGCGCTTTCGATCGTGTAGAGAACTCTTTCCAGTTTCTGGTCAATTCGTGGACGACCATTGTCGAACTGATTTCGATCTACAAGCGGCTCAAGGCGTTTGAAATGGCGATCCACGATCTCGACACCCCGGACACCGGGGACCGGGACCTTGTCTTCGGCCGTCCGGTGTCATGACAGGCCATGGCGCCGCGACCGTGAATTGCCGTCTGCTCCACGATCCGGTAAATCGGTGTCGCAGGAAGCGCACTGCCACGGGCCGCCGTGGCCGTCGCGCCGATACGCTGTATGTGCGAGGCAATGAGAACATCTGTCCCGGATCAGGTGACATCCCGCCAAGTCTTGCGCTTGTCCTCGTTGCGGTCAACTGCCGAGAGCGGGATCTCACCCGGCTTCGGTAGCCGTTCCGCATCCGGGTCCACGGTTTCCGGAGCGGCATACTGGGCAAACCAGGTTGCCAGCAGGAAGGCTGCAAAGCCGATCATCAGAATGATCTTCAGGCCGACGACCGACCAGGAAACCCACAGCAAAAGCGGAGTCAAGAGCGCCACCAGACCGCAGATTCCCATCCCGATCTCTGCTCGATCCTTGGTCAGGACATGGCCGATCAGGGCTTCAAGGTCTTTCAGCATCGGGCAAGCCCTCCACATACGCTCTCACCAAGACAACTATATCCTGCCGAACTCCGGAATCCAGTGCAAATGCCGAAATTCCGGTTCTGTACGTGATGTCATGCGGATTTCTTCGCGACCGCGTTGGTTACGGCTCGCGTTTTCTGCGGGATTCACGATGTGCAATATAGGTTACGCTGCCGACAATGATGGCGGCGCCAAGCCAAGTCCAGATTTCGGGGACTTCGGAAAAGGCCACGAAACCGATGAGCGCGGCCCAGGCCAGCTGCAGGAATTTGACTGGCTGGATCGCGGAGACCTCCGCGAGTTTCACGCCTTGCACCATGCAGAGATGGCCAAGGGTCGCGAGCCCGGCGGTCGTGGCCATCAGGATCCATTCTTCGATGGTCGGCGCCCGCCAGACATAAAGCGCCGGGCCCATGATGGTCAGGGTCACGAACACCGAGAGGTAGGCAACGACCGCCGGGCCTGTCTCTTTCCTGGTCAATACTTTCGATATGAGGTCGGCGACCGCGAAGATGGGTGCGGCAATCAGCATTGCCAGGGCACCCTTGTCGATTTCCGTAAAACCCGGCCGGAGTATGACCGCAGCGCCGAACAGACCGAGAATCACCGCGACGATGCGACGGGTTCGGACCCGTTCGCCGAGAAAGAGCGCGGCGCCGATCGTCGCGAAAACCGGGGCGGTGAAGCCGATTGCCGTGACTTCAGCGATCGGAATTCGGCTCATTGCGTAGAACCAGGCCATGACTCCGACAGCATGAAGTGCGCCGCGGGTGGCATGCAGGCCGAATCGCGCGCTTCTGATATCGGCGAGATTGAGTTGTAGGAAGAACGGCAGCATGAACAGCAGGCCGATGGCATAGCGCATGAACGAGACCTGGATCGGGTTCATTGATGTACCGACATACCGGACTATTGCCATGAAAGATGCGAATATCAGTCCGGCGACGGCCATCCAGATCATCCCCTGAGCGTTTGGGGACAGACGCGACCAGCCGTTGCGTATATCGGCGATGCTCGGCATTGACTAGAATGACCATGAGGACTGCGAAGCGGGCGCCGGTTCCGTCGCCCATCTGAAGGGAGCATGAGAATGATCAGAGAGGCAACGGCTTTCAAGCATCCGGAATTTCTCGTTGACACCGAATGGCTTTCCGGCAAAATGGAGACGCTTGATCTTCGCATCTATGACTGTACGACACATCTGCTGCCGCATCCAACTCGACCCTATATAGTGGAAAGCGGCCGCGCCGACTACGACAAGGCTCATATTCCGGGCGCCGATTTTCTCGACCTTCAGGGCGAGTTGTCGGATCCGGACAGTCCGTTCCGATTTACCTTCCCGTCACCGCAGCATTTTGCTAAAGCGGTCGGCCGCCATGGCCTTGGCGACGACCATGAGGTCGTGTTGTACAGTTCCACGTCACCGCAATGGGCGACCCGGGTCTGGTGGATGCTGCGGGCTTTCGGATTTGACCGGGCGCGGGTTCTTGACGGCGGTCTTGTCAAGTGGGTTGCCGAGGGACGGCCGGTCTCGACAGCGCCGGCAGCCTATCCGGCTACCGTTTTCACGCCGAGGTCACGCGACGGCCTGATCGTGCAGAAGGACGAGGTGCTCGCAGCGGTCGGGGATGGCGCGATATGCACCATCAACGCTCTCTCCGATGAACAGCATCGCGGCTCCGGCGGTCGGACCTATGGCCGGACCGGACGTATCGCTGGGAGCGCCAACGTACCCACGGCGGAGTTGCTCGACCCGAGGACCAACGCCTTCATTCCGGCGGTTCAGATTGCCGATCGCTTCCGGATTTTCGGTGCCGACAAGTCGCAGCGGGTGCTCACCTACTGCGGCGGCGGCATCGCCGCGAGCGCCACGGCGATGCTTCTCGTAATGCTCGGGCACGAGAATGTCGGCTTGTACGACAACTCCATGTCGGAGTGGTCGGTTGACGACAGTTTGCCGATGGAAACCGGATAGCGTGTGGGGCTCGTCGGCCGCCGTTGTCGAGGCAGATTTCGCCTGAACCCGGTTCGATTGCCGGGTCCCGGGGGATAATAGCCTTCCACTGGTTTTTCACGGCTCAATTTGCAATTCGTAAGCATAACTCGACCAAGTCTGTAGCCAGACCACGTTCCAAGGCGTGGAGGGCGGGCAAGTTTTATGGCTTGAACCGCATGAGATGGCTGTCGAGACCGCTGATCGCCATCTCGATCAACCCTCGCGGGAGGCCCGTTTTTCTAGTGCCCGCCGTAGATGACCGCAGCCTCCATCAGGGCATACCTACGAATCACGAATCGAGCATCTTAAATGGGGATCCCTCGGAACCGTAGCTTGGCATAACCTGCGAGAAAAGCATCCCTATCCGTTTGCAGGATGATGTCAGATTGGAAACCTTCCATGCAAATGGCGCAGCGCGGCTTTCGTGTTCGCTGGCCCGGGCGATCTTTCTGCCATCGCTCGACACGGGACACTTCAGCTCTCGATGCCCGGACCCGAACCTCAGCGTGAATGCGGACCCGACGCTAGTGCTCGCGCAACTACGAGAATTTCTCTTCCTGCCCGTAGGCACTATTGACCCCAAGACACCAGTCCATCGACCGAACAGGCGAGTTGCCGGTAGCGCTTGCCTTGTATCTCGACGCTCTGACATCTACCGAAGTGAAGGTTGTATTGCCGGCAGGGACAGGCAACTTTGTCAATTCGTCGAGGTCCTTCTCCACTCGGGTTGTGCCATCGCTCCGAAGAAGCGCAGTGAATGGTGAATTTCGGACTCTAAACAGGGCAATTCCTAGCAGCACGATAAAGGTTGTGTGTTGATAGTCCAAGGACGCGTCTCCGGAAAGAGAACCGGCTTGTCTATTGTCTAACCCTTGACGAGCATTTTCTTGTAGTGATCGGCGTCGCGGTTGGTAGCCAGCGTGCGGGCAAGGCTGGCAACACTGTGCTGCGTCCGGTCGGACTGCTCAACGCCTTTGAAACCCCGCAGGAAATGGAAGCAGCAGACATTCATTATATGGACGAGGTGGAACTCGACATTCACCTTAACATCCTCGAAACCACGCGCGCCCTTGCGGGCCGCACAGACAACGACTGCTGTGAAATTTCCATGGAAAGGAATAGCGTTGTCGGATTCTACCATCTCTAGGCCAAACAGCTTAGCGAGTTGTTGGTGGATCCAAGCCGGATGCCGTTTCTTGAATTCACCTTGATAGTTGTAGCTAGTGCTGAAGTGACTGGGCGTGTTAGTCATCACCGATTGCCTCTCGCCGGTTACGATATCGGTGAACAACTGATCGAGCAGGTCGGTTTGGGTCTGCGACAGAGTGCATCGCCGCTTTTACATCTTCCTGGTCTCTCTGCTTGATGGAATCACGGTGAACTCACGGTTCAGCGAGAACAGGCCGCCGTCATTTCTCTGGGCATGAAATAACGAAAATCGGTGAGCAATTTTCATATCTCTGCCGTCCCAGTCAGTGCGTTCAGGTCGCGCCATGGTTGTCTTCGGGTCGCGACGATTTCAGACCTGGCTTGTCTTTGAATGCTTAATAGAGTCTCGTTGAAGTTCCAGGATCGATCAAGCTGCCCATTTGCGTCGAAGCCAAAAGGTTGTGTTGTCGGTGATGGTTCGCCCGGCTGTACTGCGGGACAGTGACGAAACGATAGTTGAAATGCTGTTGAGACAGAGGAGTCGACTCCCGATCAGCATGTATGCAGCTTCGAGTCTTTCATGACCAATAACATGTTGTATGTTTGTGAAAAATGGAATTTTCCATTGTCTAAACAGCATATTCTGTCGAATAAATAACTAGGTTATTTGCGAAGTTTACCACCTGTGACAAATCTGGATATTGTCGTACCCGCGAGATCAATGCAAACTAGCAATCTTCCGCCAGATGTCGGGATTGAAGCGCCGATGGGGGCGCACGAGCGTCAATCTGCTGCAGCAGCCGTTCGGCCAACGGTTGCGGCGCGGCCTGCCGAAGTGCCGGCAATCTTTCCGAACACTGCACCGTTGATGAGGCCGCTGCCTCCGGGATAATTGAAATAGAAGATGCCGCCGACCATCTCCCCGGCCGCATAGAGCCCGTCAATCGGCCGGTAGTCGGTGCTCTGCACCTGCGCATTGCCGTCGATACGGATTCCACCAAAGGTGAAGGTGATTCCGCAGGTTACCTGGTAGGCTTCGAAGGGTCCTTCATCAATGGTGTTGGCCCAGTTCGATTTCGGAATTTTCAGGTCGTTCGTGCTGCGGCCATCCTTCACGTTCGGATTGAACGGGATGTCGGTTCGGACGGCGGCGTTCCAGGTCCGGATCTCGTCGATAAAGGCCTCGGCGTCAACGCCGTCGAGTTTTGCCGCAAGCGCTTCGATAGTATCGCCGGTAACCTTGGTGATCTGACGGATACGGTATTCGTCGCGCAGCAGATGGGTGACCTTCTGGTCGAAAATCTGCCATGCGAACTGATGCGGCTGTTCGAGAATGACCCGGCCGTATTTGGCATAGGTATAGTTGCGAAAGTCCGCACCTTCATCGACAAAGCGGCGGCCGGTCGTGTTGACCATGATGCCGAACGGATAACTGTGTTTCTGAAAGGCGTCGCCGACCGCCAGATCTCCGAATTCCGGCGCATTGCAATCCCAGCCGACGGCATGGCAACCGGACCAGTTGCCGACCGTGCTCGCGCCGACAGATGTCGCCATGCGAATGCCGTCGCCGACATTGTAGGGCGTGCCGCGAACCTTCGCGAGATCCCAGCCGGGACCGAGATATCGTGTGCGCCATTCGCTGTTCGCTTGGAAGCCGCCGGATGCCAGCACCACGGCTTTGGCCCGAACATCCCTGATCTCGCCCTGGTGACGAATTCTGACGCCTTCGATTCCGCTTCCGTCGGAAAGCAGGTCGACGGCACGGGCCTCGAACATCATCTCGATTCCCCGCTGACGGGCAGCGGACCAAAGGGCTTCGCAGAGACCGGGACCGCCGCCATGGGCCTCGACGGAAAGCCCGCCCCAGAACTTGAACCGGCCATCCACCTTGAAAGCCTGACGACCCCAGATCGGGGCAAAGCGGACGCCTTTGCTCCGCATCCACTTGAGCGTTCCGAAACTGTTTCTGATCAGAATTTCAACCAGTTCGGGGTCGGTCCGGTATTCGGTCACGCGGAACATGTCATCGAAGAACTGGTCTTCGGTATAGGTTCCGAAATCGGTAATCTCGCATTCGGCATCTGTCAGATCCGGCATCAGTTCGCGCAGATCGTCAACGCCGTTGTATACGGTACGGATCGCGCCGGCGGTAAATCGGGTATTGCCGCCGCCGAGTGCCTCGGGCGCCGCTTCGATGGCCAGCACCAAGGCCCCGTTTTCCTGGGCCGCCAGCGCCGCGCACATGGCAGCATTTCCGGCGCCGACAACCACAACATCGTACTGCATCGATCTGCTCCCGATCCGCTGCCTTCGTCCTGGCAGCACGATACCGCCCGGAGCCGAGGAATAGCATCATGCGCCTGCTGACACCAGATGCCTTGATGCGTTCGGCGGCCCGTGCCAACATCTTGGTCCTGCCATACCAGCCGGGCCTCCGCATGATCGAAACCCTACCGGCCCTGCTTTCCGAAATTCGGTCCTGCACGCGGTGCGCGGCCGACCTGCCGCTCGGTCCCCGTCCCGTCGTGGTCGCCGATTCGCGGGCCCGGTTGCTCGTTGTCGGACAGGCCCCGGGAACCAGGGTGCATGAGACCGGTATTCCGTGGAACGATCGGTCAGGTGAGCGTTTGCGCGAGTGGCTCGCGCTCGACCGCGAGACCTTTTATGACGCAAGCCGGGTCGCCATCATCCCGATGGGGTTCTGTTATCCGGGCGTGTTGCCGAACGGCGGTGATGCACCGCCGCGGCCGGAATGCGCACCGCTTTGGCATGAAAGACTGAAACATCATCTGCCGGACATCCGGTTAACCCTGCTGATCGGCCTGTATGCTCAGGCCCGCTATCTTGGCGGATGGCGGCGCCGGACCCTCACCGCGACTGTCGCCGCCTGGCGTGACTACGCACCCGATATCGTGCCGCTGCCGCATCCGTCCTGGCGGTCGACCAATCTGGTACGGCGGAACCCGTGGTTTGAGACCGAACTATTGCCGGCATTGCGGACCCGGATCGCCATCTTGCTGGAAACTCCGGCGCCGTTCAGGTCTTGAACCGGCAGGGTCAAATTGCATCGTCATGAGGATGACCGGCGGCAAGTCCGTGAATTTTCTGGGCCGTATCGGCCGCTAGGATAACGATACTGAAGCAGTCACCGATCGCAGTTCTGAAGGAGCCGGGCCATGAAAATCGATGATGTTACGCTCACCCTGTTCAAATGGGATGATATCCCGGCGACCCGGTATCATCCCGGGTCCGGTAACGAGACCGGCGAAAGCATGCTCGGTCTGCTGACCATCCGGACAGATGACGGGATCGATGGCTACGCCTTCCTCGGCGCCGCGACGTTCAGTGCCGAGGTTGACGCCAAGGGCCTGATCCGCAGCTTGAAGCCGCTGCTGATGGGGCAGGATCCGCTGGACCGTGAAAGACTCTATCAGGCGATGTGGCGGCGCAACCGGATCACGACCTTGCGCGCGATTGGTGCGGTCGACATCGCGCTTTACGATGTCGCCGCGAAAGCGGCAGGGTTGCCGCTTTACAAGCTGCTTGGGGGTTATCGCGAAGCAATACCGGCTTATGCGTCCTCGCCCCTGCTGCCGTCACGCGAGGCCTATGCCGAACAGGCGGTCGAATACAAGGAGACCGGGTGGGCTGCCTACAAGATTCATCCGCCCACGAACTGGCGCGAGGATATCGAAGTCTGCCGAGCTGTCCGCAAGGCTGTCGGCGACGACTACGACGTCATGCTGGATTCAACCTGGAGTTATACTTACGATCAGGCGATCAAGGTCGGACGCGCCATCGAGGATATGAATTTCTTCTGGTACGAGGATCCGCTGGCCGATGACGATTTGATGGGATGCATCAAGTTGCGGGAAAAACTCTCGATCCCGCTGATGGCGACGGAATATTCGCCGGGCGGCTTTACCAACTACGTACCGTGGATTCTCAACAAGGCGACTGACTACCTGCGGGGCGATGTTGCGGTGAAGGGCGGGATTACCGCGTTGATCAAGACAGCCCATCTGGCCGAGGCTTTCGGTATTCGATATGAAGTCCACCATGGTGGAAATTCTCTGAATAACTGGGCCAACCTGCATGTGATTCTGTCGATAAGGAATACGACATTTTTTGAAGTTCTGTTACCGTCGGGCGCACAGAAGTATGGCATCATTGACGACCTGAAGCCAGACGCCGATGGAATGATTTCTGCTCCGATGGAGCCGGGTCTCGGGGCAAAGATCGATTTTGATCTGATCAAGGCGAAGACGGTCGAGATCCTGCGCTGACCTACCGATGGCAACGGGGTCCGCGGTGGGCCGATTACTGGACGGGAGTCAGAAGCGCCAGTGCGGTGGCACGGCGCCAGCGACCGGTGAGCGGAAACTGGCAATACGGTCTGCGGCGAGCGATCCGATGTAGCAGGTTTTCAGATCTGGTCCGCCGAAGCCGATGCTAGCGCAGTTGCCGAGAATGCTCTCATGGCCCTCATTCAGAAGCGCCCGGCTGTAGGTATCGTTCTGATACGCATGTTCGGCCCGTTCGACGAGATTCGGATCGCCGCCATCGAATACCGTGTGCTGGGATCCGTCTGCGGCCACTCGCGCAATCCGGTTACTGACGACGCTGGTGCACCAGATACCGCCTTCGGAATCGAATTCAAAACCGTCCGGAAAGATACCGGGACCGTAATCCGCCACCGTCTCGCGCGGGCCAAGACTGTTATCCGTCAGAATCGGAAAACGCTGGATCGATCGCCCCATGGTTTCATGGACGTAAAGCCACTTGCCGGACGGATCGACCTTATTCTCATTGGTAAAGCCGATATGCTCGGCGACGATGCGCGGGCCCTTCTCATCGACCAGAACGATGAAGCCGTCGGCATAGTCCTTCCGGAATGAGTCATCTCGATTGCGTGCCCAAGTACTGACGGAAATCCATATCCGGCCGCGCTCGTCCCGGTTTGCGAAATTGCAGGCCGGCAGGGTGCGCCCGTCGACCGCGTCGAGAAAAAGTTTCAGCGTGCCGTCACGCTGCAGAACGAAGATGCCGCCATCATCGCCGACATTGGCGATCAGGAAGGAGCCGTCCGGCAGGAGCGAATACCCGTTCGGAATGAAGCTGTTCGGAATATCACCGGAGGTTGCAAGAAACAGATCGGGCGGCGCATCGCCATTGAGTCGTGCGATGCCGCCGCTGCCGCCGGCATGGCTGGCGAAAAGGTCGCCCTTTTCGGTTGCTACGACACATTCCGGGCGCACCAGATCGCAGCCGATGAATGTGAGGTCATCCTTGCTCAGTGTGACCATTCCAAGACTCCGTTACCATGGTCGACAAGGCTATTCCGACGCTGGTCGCAGCAGCAAGCCGGAATGCCGGGCCTAGCGGCCTTGATCGGGTGCGTGATCCGGCAAATCCAGCGCCGGACTGTCATCCGGCGCGATCACCGGAATTCCGTCTTACGCGGTTTTGAAGGCGTTCCGGGAACCGGAACCGAAACATCTGGCACCGTTCCCGATCTTCCATCACTCTGTGTCGTCATTGCCGGGTAGCATCGGGAGCCAGAAACCATGCGGACCATATTCACTACTATTGTCGACAGTTTGCGATTTCCGGAAGGGCCCATCGCGATGCCGGACGGTTCCATCCTTCTGGTAGAAATCGCCGGTCAAACCCTGACCCGGGTCTGGTCCGGAGGGCGAACCGAAGTCATTGCGACGCTTGGAGGCGGTCCGAACGGAGCGGCGATCGGCCCCGACGGGGCCTGTTATGTCTGCAACAATGGCGGCTTCGAATGGGACCGGGATCCAGACAGCGGCGGCATCCGGCCAATTCGCCAGGCCGATGACTACGAGACCGGGCGCATCGAGCGCGTCGATCTTGCGACTGGCAAGGTCGAACGCTTGTACGACTGCTGCGGCGAACATCGGCTGAAAGGCCCGAATGACCTTGTGTTCGATCGCAAAGGCAACATGTGGTTTACCGATATCGGCAAATCCCGTCCCCGCGACATGGATCGCGGCGCGGTCTACTGGGCGCGCCCGGACGGCAGCGAGATCAGGGAAGTGATCCAGCCAATAATGACGCCGAACGGTATCGGACTGTCACCGGACGAGAGCACGCTGTATGTTGCCGAGACCGAAAGTGCCCGCCTGAACTGTTTCCCGATTACTGGTGATGGCGCGGTCGAACTGCTGCCATTTCCGGAATCGCTGAACGGCGGCCGCGTGCTTGCCACCGCTGGCGGGTTCGCGCGTTTCGACTCCCTGGCTCTCGAAGAAGACGGCCATATCTGTGTTGCAACTCTGATGACTGCCGGCATCACCGCGGTCCGGCCGGACGGCCGCGTGGACGGATTTTTCCTTGCCGAAGACCCCTATACCACGAATATCTGTTTCGGTGGACCGGATATGAGACGGGCCTATGTAACCTGTTCATGGCATGGCCTGCTGGTCGAGGGAACTTGGCCGCGCGCAGGATTGCCATTGAATTTCCTGAACGAATAGCGTTTCGGCAATTCCGGTCCTTGATTCCGGGGTATTGGGCCCGGCCTTTCGCAACAGCAACGGCCGCGTCTTGCATGACCGCGCCGTATCGTCGCACGGGTCATACCAGCGGCTCGCCTGCGTTCGACAGAGCGGCGGCGCATCGGCTGTCATTCGATCTTCGGGAGGTCGCCAAATACGCCCGCCCGATCCTTGGGATAGAGATCGAGTGTTGTGGCGAAACCGCATGTTCTGATCCCCATGCGCATGAAGCGCGCCCTCGCTGTCCTTCTCCACTCTTCCATGTTGGCGATCGTGCCGCTTTCTGGTCTTGCGCGGCGAGGTGTTCCGCATAAATCGAGCGGGCTTGCTCCTTGTGCCACAAACCCGCCGGTCCGGCGCAAAATTCGCGGAGAGTACAACCATGCTCTTGTCCAGCAATGTGCTGAACGGGTGTAAGGAAGATCGTCTTTCCCGATCCATATTCGCCGCCCGTAAAGCGAAGCGCGGCGTCTTCTTCGACCGCCCGCTCTGCTCCGCCGATCCCTCGCGCATATCCGGTATGGATGTGTCGCAGACCTGGTTGAGGACAATCTCCGCGTACGAGGTCTGCATGACCGTGCCGCTTGATCTGCGGACAACCCTGCCCTTTCTTCCGTCAAGGCATAAGTTGTCCTAATTACCCTCAAATCTAAGCAGTGTTTAATATCGAATACTGCCATGTAACTTAATGATAGAAATAAGGATAACCGCTTATGCACGTGGCTCCGGTGGCACACGATGTTGCCCCCGATGTCGACTATTCCCGGCACGCCAAACGCTACATGTACGTTTCACCGGAGCCACGTGCATAAGCGGTTAAGGATATTCACATGGTGCGCAACCCAGTGCAGTTTCAGATAAGGAATCAGCCTCAACGCGTTCCTCTCGCTCTACGGCAGCGAAGACCAGTGCTTCGACGCCCTCTTTCAATGGCGATGGCCGAACGGCTTTCTGTGCCCACACTGCGCCCATGACCGGTGCTGTCAGTTGAACACCCGAAAGCTCCAGCAGTGCAACCGCTGCCATCACCAGACTTCCATCACCGCCGGAACCATCTTCGAGGCCACCAAGCTCCCGCTCACGGTGTGGTTCCAAGGCCTCTACTTCATGACCCAAGACAAGATAAGGTGCATTGGCGATGACGCTGCACCGCCAGCTCGGCATCTCCGACAACGCGGCGTGGCGCATGCGCCACAAGCTGATGCAGGTGATGATGGAGCGCGACCGGGAGCACCCGCTCGGCGGGTCGGTCCAACGCAACGATGCCTATCTCGGGGGCAAGCGCGGACGGGGCGCCGGGCAAGACCCCGTTCGTCGCCGCGGTCGAGACCAATGAGGCGGGACATCCGCAGCGGGTGATGCTCACCGTGGTCGAGGGCTTCCGTCTCACCAAAATCGCCGCCTGGGCGCAGCAGCACCTGTGCTCTGCGATGGGCTGACCTGCTTCAATGGCGTGACCGCGGCAGGCTGCGTGCATGAGCCGATGGTGACCGGCGGCGGGAAAGCCGCGGTCGAGCGCCCCTATGGTTTGTCAACTATAACATCGCCTATTATTTCGGGCTGTTGAGCATTCGCGGCAGTGATCACGTGAGATCCCATCTCACGATCCCGAACCAGACTGTCCGGCACTTGATGTACGGCTACCCGCGCGATGCCTGGGATGACGCAAGGCTGTTCCCGGCAAACATGGACGACTTGATCGCTCTGATGAACGATATGGCTTACGCAGGCACATGGCGACCGGCCTTCGATTATTTGAGCACTGTTCTCGCCCAGCAGACCGGGATCTGCGATTACATGTTCGGCGAGAAGGTTGTGCAGGTCGTCCTGGCGACGCATTTCGGTCTGACGGAGTATTTTCTGGTTCGGTCCGAGTACGAATTGAACAAGGGCTATGCGGATCTCTACCTTGAGCCGGATCTGGCCCGGTTTCCCGGCATGATTTATGACTACGTGATCGAGCTGAAGTATCTGAAACGCAACGAGACGGGGGACCGGCCGGGGACGGCGTTGGCAGAGGCGCAACGGCAACTACGGGGATATCTGGCCGATGCGACCCTGGGGCGGCGCCATCCGACGGTGCGGCATGTCGGTCTGGCGGTGGTGTATCGGGGCTGGGAGATGGTGGCCTGCGAAGCGGTCACGGCGGAGCGTTGAACACCGGCGGGCAAGACGGGCGATCAGAGCCCGATACGGACACGAAAAGCGGCAACGGGCCGCGCAGTGCTACATCAGTTCCGCCAATTCCCGCCTGCAGACCGGTTCGAGGTCTCTGGCGGTCGCATCGCCGTCAGCCGTCGAGACCGGTTGCCGCCGGGATGTTCGATTCCGATTAGATATCAGTAGGACTTTGGCAGGCCCAACACCCGTTCGGCGAGATAACTTAGCACAAGCTGCGGACTGATTGGCGCGATACGGGTGATAATCACTTCGCGCAGCAGGCGCTCGACTTGATATTCTTTGGCATAGCCGAAGCCGCCATGCGTCATCACAGCGGTCTGGCAGGCCTCGAAACCGGCTTCCGCGGCGAGATATTTGGCGGCATTCGCTTCGGCGCCGCAAGGCTTGCCGGCATCAAACAGAGCGGCCGCCTTCATCATCATCAGATTGGCGGCCTCGAGTTCTGCCCAGCATTTGGCAAGCGGATGTTGAACGGCCTGATTCTGTCCGATGGGCCGCCCGAACACCACCCGGTCCTTGGCATATCGGGCCGCCCGCTTCAGCGCGGCCCGGCCGATGCCGACGGCTTCGGCCGCGATCAGGATGCGTTCCGGGTTCATGCCGTCCAGAATATAGCGGAACCCCATACCCTCTTCCCCAATGCGATCCTCGATCGGGACTTTCAGGCCGTCGATGAAAAGCAGGTTGCTGTCGATTGCCTTGCGTCCCATCTTGTCGATCTCGCGTACTTCGATCCGGTCACGATCGAGATCGGTGTAGAACAATGTCAGCCCTTCGGAGGGTTTCGAGACATCTTCGATGTCCGTGGTCCGGGTCAGAAGCAGAACCTTGTCGGCGACCTGAGCGGTCGAGATCCAGACTTTGGATCCGTTGACCACATAGCCGTTGCCTTCCGGCGTCGCCCTCGTCTTGAGTTTGGTGGTGTCTAGGCCGACATTCGGTTCGGTGACAGCGAAACAGGCTTTTTCCTTGCCCTGGATCAGGGGCGGCAGAAACCGCTGGCACTGCTCTTCGTTGCCGAAAATTTCCACCGGTTTGAGACCGAAGATATTCATATGCAGTGACGAAGCGCCGCTCAGTCCAGCCCCGGATTCGGCGACGGCCTGCATCATCAACGAAGCTTCGGTGATCCCGAGGCCAGCGCCACCATAAGCTTCCGGCATCGCTATGCCGAGCCATCCATCACTGGCGAATGCGCCATAGAACTCATCCGGGAAACCACCTTCGGAGTCTTTCCGAAGCCAGTATTCATCGCCAAAATCGCCAGCGATCCGGAGGATGGTGTCGCGAATCGTCTGTTGATTTTCGGTAAGTGCGAAATCCATGCTTCATTTCTCCTGCTTCTGGATCGGCTCCGGCGGTGGCTGATCGGATGCCGAGTAATCGACTGTCGTCTCCGAGATGCCGTAACCGGCTTCGATCGGAATACAAAGGTGACGAACGCCGTCGGCTTCCCTGACCTCGGGCAAGACCGTCACGACTGGGATGCTGGCTGCGGTCTCGACGGCCTCGTCGGCAGTTGCCGACTGGCTGACCTTTTTCAGGTTCATCCGGGTCGGAAATACAACTCGGCGTTTGCCGGCTTCGGCTTCGGCGATCACGGTTGCAGGGGCGATCCAGAGCGTTTCCAATGTCTCCCATCCGTCATGTGACGCGAGCTGGCCGCGTGGCGCCCGAGCGACTAGGAAATGTGTATCGAAGCGCCGCCGGCCGCCGACCGGGGTTATCCAATGGGCGAAGGGGACCAACCGGTCGGTTGCGATCTCGAGATTTTCGGTTTCGGCAATGTCGTGCAATGTGACTGTACCGGACAGCAGATCGCTGCGGTAGCGGCGGCTCAGATCCGTGGTGCGTTGCGTCGAAACGATCCCGGATGACCCGGCTTCCCGTGCGAACAGGATATTTGCCTCTTCGAAGACTTCGCGGATGCCGGCAACGCGCAAGGCCCGGCGTTCGTCGGGAATATTGTCCGGCAGGGCGCATCGGCCGGCGCGAATGACCGCAAAGTCGGCGTCATCGACCTTGCCGCCTGGGAACAGCAAGGCGCCGCCGGCAAAATCGGCCTTCCGGGTCCGTTGCACCATGAGGACTTCGAGACCGTCCGTGCCGTCCCGAAGGGTCATGACCGTGGCTGCTGGCACCGGGGTTACGAGACCACGCACGTCGTTGTTCGATACCACGGATTTCCTCCTATACCGGACTGCCGTCAGGAAAATCGGGCTTACGTTTTTCGAGATGCGCGGCAAGTCCCTCACGCGCTTCTGGTCCGGTGAAGCCGAGCATTTCGAGGGCGGTCGATGTATCGAACGCCGGCCCGGCCATGCGGTACCAGTTGTTTAGCGCATATTTGGTCCAGCGAATGGCGCTCTGGGCACCGCTGGCAAGCCTGACGGCGATTTCAAGAGCCCGATCCTGCAGTTCGTTGTCTTCGACGCAAAGCGAGACCAAGCCGATCCGCTCGGCTTCCTCGCCGCTCACGGGCTCGCAAAGCAGTAACAGATACTTCGCCTTGGCCATGCCGCACAGCAAGGGCCAGTTGATCACTGCGGAATCGCCTGCGGCAACCCCGAGCCGGGTATGGCCGTCGACGATTCTGGCGCGCTTGCCTGCGATCGAGATATCGGCGAGCAATCCGGCAACCAGGCCGGCACCGACCGCCGGGCCATTCAGGGCCGAAACCACGGGCTTGGAGCAGTTCACGATATTGTAGACCAGATCCCGGGCTTCCTTCCATGCATTGGCGCGTTCGTCATAGTCATCGATGATCTTGCGAATCATTCCAAAGTCGCCACCCGACGAGAACGCCTTGCCGGCGCCGGTCAGTACGGCGGCATTGATTGTGGGGTCGTCGTCGATGTCACGCCAGATATAGGCGAGTTCGCGATGTCCGACGGAATCGAGAGAGTTGTAGGTTTCGGGCCGGTTGAAGGTAATGCGCAGCACCCGGTCGGTCGGTCGGTCGAGCTGGAGTTGCTGATACTTGGATTCATCGAGCGGCATCTTGGTATCCCTGGTTTCGGTTCGCGTAAGTCAGCCTCTGTCTTGTTCGGCTACGGTCGCCGGAATTTGCGTGGCAATCGGGCAACTGCGGTGCCTTCCGTCGATAGTTCGTCGTCCTGGTTGCGCGCCTGATGCTCGATCTCGACAAAACCGTCACCATCGCGTTCGAATGTCCCGGTGACCCGGCCATCGATGAACAATGTATCGCCTTCAGGATTATGGCGCCGGATTCTGGTGTTCGACGAGACCAGAAATCCGTCATCGCCGATCCAGTTGGTTATGTGGTGGGTCATCCAGGAGCAACGTTCAGGCCCATAGTCGTAAGCACCGGGTGCTCCGACCCTGGTTGCGAAGTCCTGTTCCCAGTGAACTCGTTCCGGACAGTCTGGAATGTTGAACCGGTTGGCGATACCAAGGCCTCGGTGGCGAGTGATCTGTTTCCAGGCAAGTTTGTTGGCGCGGATGTAGAGACCGCCCCAACCCTGCGCATAGGCAATGAACCCGGTAACGGTCATCGGCCCCTTCACCATCCGCGGCAGGGGCTCGCCAATCGCGACATCTTCGAAAAAGCGTGGCATCGCGCCACGGATATCTTCATTCGCGTAGTAGTTGAAGATGGTCTCGAGTTCAGCTTCGCTGTACCGTTTTTCACCCCGTTCCCTGATTCCGGCATATTTGGTGCCGTGTTCGCGCGCCGTATCTCGTTCGGTCCGGAAGCACCAGCTGTCGCATTCGGCGACCCGGGTTCCGTGTTGGTTGAAGAAATCGACGTGATAGATCTGCTGGATGGCGCGACCGGAAAACCGGGTCTGATGCTCGACCAGATCCTTGAGCCAGGATTCGGTGGCAATCTCGTCGTTGCGCCGGACGGTATCGTGCCAAGTCCAGTTGGCGCCGGCCCACATGGCATGTACTCCCGGCAGACCGCCGACATAGCCAGACGCAATCCGGCTGGTTGCGAACAGGAAGGAGGGCAGCGCGACAAGACCGCCATGCCCTGTTGTTGCGGCGTAGTCGGGATCGCACCACAACGGATTATCGTCACCGATGCCGTGCGCGTAATGACGGATGTTGTCGCGGGTGGCCTCGAAACACCACGGTTCCGGATCGCGCGAGATCCTGACGTCGATCCGCCGGCGTAGATCGTCAAGGTCGGCATCGCGAATGTGCGGGAAACCCTCGTTATCGGTGCTCACACGGCCTCCCGCTGTCTGGCTTCGGCGTCCCGCAACGCCTTGCGATTGACCTTGCCGGCGGGGGTCTTTGGCAATTCAGCGACGAAGACGACCCGACGCGGATATTCATGCCGGCTGAGACGGTTGCGGGAGGAATCCTGAAGCTCCCGGATGAAATCGGGATCACCGGGGCGTTGCGAAACGATAAAAGCCTTGATGACCTGCCCGCGCTCGGCGTCGGGAACACCGATCGCTGCGGCCTCTTCGACATCAGAATGCTTGAGCAGGATGTCCTCGATTTCGACGGCACTCATGGTCCAGCCCGCCGAGATGATCACGTCATCGGCGCGGCCATGGTGGAAAAAATAACCGTTTTCGTCGACGCTGCCGAGATCCTTGACACGGAACCAGCCGTCGTTGCGGTGCAGCATGATCTCCCCGATCGTCCCGGGCGGGCAGGAGGCTCCTGTTCTGTCACGAATGGTGACAACGCATCCGGGCAGGGGCTTGCCGAGCGACCCGAACCGAACCGGTAGATCCGGCGCGCCGGGATAGGCGGCGATAATGACACCGACTTCGGTCGAACCGTAAATGCTGCATACGTCATGGCCGAAGGTGGCCCGCGCCCAGTGGGCGGTGTCGGTGTCCAGCGGCTCACCCGTGAACGAAAGTTTTTTCAGTTGGAAGGTCCGCGTTCCGGTCGTGCCGCTGTTGCGCATCATCCGGTAATGGGTTGCGGCGGCCGACAGGTTGGTGATGCCGAATTCCGTGATAGCATCAAGCAGGCGTTCCGGATCAAATTTGCCGGCGTAGCTCGCGATTTCAACGCCGAGTGCAAGCGGGGCCAGTGTACCGTGCCAGAGGCCATGGCCCCAGGCCGGTGAAGATGGACACATGTAGCGGTCGCCCGGACGCACACCGGTGGCATAGAGGGCGGCGATGATGACCGTGACCACGGCGCGGTGCCGGTGCCGGACTGCTTCCGGCAGCTGCCGGGACGTGCCGGAGGTATACTGGAACATCGCCATGTCGGACGATGCGGTCGCTGGCGTGAAGTCCAGGTCGGCGCGGCCGATTTCGGCGAGAAACCGATCATCGGCAATGACAGTTTCGGTGCCGCCGATGCCGGCCAGTTCGTCTTTGCCGGGCGCCAGCAGCAACAGGGTTGCCCCGCAGTCTTCAAGACGGGCCGCGAGTCCGTCGCGGCCGAATGCGGTAAACAGCGGTACGGCGACCGCGCCGGCTTTCATGGTGCCGAACAGGGCGGCATAGAAGGTCGGTGACGGATCGAGCATGATCGCGACCCGTTCTCCCTTTGCAAGGCCGCGTTCGGTCAGCCAGTTGGCGACCTGGCTGGACAGATCGGAGAGTTCGCCGAATGTGATTGCGGTATCGTGACCGTCGGCATGGGCAATCCTTACGGCCGTGCGGTTGCGCGCGTGACGGTCGAGGCATTCATGGGCGATGTTGAGATTCTCACGGTCGCCGTCGAACAGATCCCACAAGGCCGCCTTGGAAAAATGCCTGTGGGCGTCGGCATAGCTGACATAGTCAGTAAGCTTCTTCACGGCCGGTCCTCATCACGGCTGGATCCGGCCGGGTTTCCGCAGACCGCCGCAATGTCCGCGTCAGAGAGGCCGGCATCGGCGAGAACTGTTTTCGTGTCTGCGCCAAGCGTTGGCGCAGCATTCCGGAGGGTCCCTGGCGTTTCCGAGAATTCCGTCGGCAGGGCCGTGGTGACGACCGTACCCTCATGCGGATCGGCGAATGTTCGGAAAAACCCGGTTTCGTCGAGATATGGATCGTCCATCATACCGTCGAGCGTCGCGACCGGTCCGCACGGCATGTCCGCCTCGTCAAGGATCCGGAACGCTTCTTCGGTCGTGAAGGTTGCGAGCGCATCGGAAAGATGCAACTGCAACTCGGCGATATTTTCAGCACGCTGGGCGAGCTGGGTGAATCGTGGGTCGTCGACCAGATCGTCAAGCCCGACGGCATGCAGGAGCCGGTGCCACTGATCGTCGGTATGGGCGAGGACGCACAGCATCCCGTCCCGGGTCCGGTAAGGTCGGCGATGCGGCGAGAGGGCGCGTGGATATCCCAGCTTGTCCCGATCGCCCTGACCACCACGCCAAAGATGTGTGGTCAGGTTGAATGCCAGCATCGTTTCCAGCATCGGGACATGGATTTCCTGGCCCGTACCGCTGCGCTCCCGGTGGAACAAAGCCATGCCGATGGCCGATGCAAGCGCATGGCCGCAGAACTTGTCGGCGATCGGCATCGGTACGAAACGGGCCTCGCCATTGGTTCTGTCAATCAATCCCACGATGCCGCTTTCGCCCTGGATAACATCGTCATAGGCTGGTCGCCCATCTTTCGGGCCGCCGCGGCGATAGCCGGTCGCCCAAGCATAAATCAGATGCTCATTGCAGGCGCGAAGACTCGGGTAGTCGATCCCGAGCCGCATCGTTGCGGCCTCCCGCATGTTGTGGACAAAGATATCGGCCGTTGCAACCAGGAGTTCCAGCGCGGCTTTCGCCGCAGGTCGCTTGAGGTCAAGGACGATACTTTTCTTGTTGCGGTTGGTCGTCTGAAAGAACGGCCCGATCTGGCCGGTCCTGCTGGGCCCAATAAGCCGCATCGGATCCCCGGCAGGGGTCTCGACCTTGATGATCTCGGCTCCCATATCGCCAAGAATCTGGGTTGCGACCGGCCCCAGGACGTTGATCGTGAGGTCGATGACCCGAAGTCCGGTCAACGGTCCCTGATTGGCGGCAGTGTTCATGTCGGTCTATTCGGCAGCTTCCCGTTGCGCGCGTTCATCGCGGCATTTGAGCATGCGCAGCGGTGTGTAGGTGATCACGGTTTCACCGCGCTGATTGATGATCCGGTTGCGTGTTCGCACCAGACCGCGACCGGGCCGGCGGGTAAGCCGGGCTTCAATGACCTCGCATTCGACGTGGATCGTATCGCCGGCGAATGTCGGTGCGTGGACGTCGAGTTCCATGTTGAGGAAGGCAAAACCGGTGTGCTGCATGGTCGATTGGACGAGCAGGCCCTCGACGAAACTGTAGACCAGTGCGCCGGGCGAGACCCGCCCCTTGATGTCGCTGTCGGATTTCAGGAATTCGAGATCGACGAAGAGATTTTCGACCATGCCGGTGGCGTTGACGAAATTGGTGATGTCGGCGTCGGTCACGGTCCGCCCGATGGTTTTGAACTGCCGGCCGACTGGCAGATCCTCGAAGTGAAAGCCCAACCCGACGGTTTCCATATCACTGCTCCAGATTTCCCGCCCCAGACGGTGTCATTTATGCACGATTAGCGGCGCGGCTGCATCCGGCCTTCGACATGATCGTATCGGTGATGATGGCCTGATGCCCGGAGTGCGTGCCGACATGTCGATCTGTATCGTTGCCGCTGCGGGCCGATCGCCGATGGTTGGCTGGTTTCCGGTACGAGGTTCCACCGGGTGGTGCTACGAGCGCAGGGGTCAATCTTTCGGAGTTCCGGTGCCGTCACGACATCGGAGGCCGCGTTGATCGTGGTGAATGGATGTTCCTGAAAGTGGCTCCGTGGGGTGCGAGACCATTGACGATATGCTGCGGATACTATGGTTGTCCAAAACCATCGGCTGCGGGCGGCCCAGTCAGGTTCGATCGTGGAAATGTCGCTGCGTCTGCGCGAACAAGAATGCGGGAGCCTGTCGCTGGTTTTGGCAACACCGAGCCGCTTTCTCGGTGCGTATGTGTTGCTGCGCCATGGTTGTGGCCAGGCACTGGCCTAGCGGACCGTACTGCGCCGGCGAGGTCGGTGCGAATGAACAGCCCTGCTCTCGGCTACACGCGGTTTTGGCCAGTCCTCTGGACATCAACCTGGCAGCTGAAAGCATTCCCGTTTCCAAGGGAAAATTGACAGGGATAGTCAACGATCAGGCGTCCTGGGAACCCGTGCGGGTTTCATCCCCGCGCCCAGTCAGAGCAGACCTTCGATGGAGATGTCTTCGTCCAAGTCGTCCCGATGCAGGCCATTGCCGGGATAGTCAATCCTGCAGTTCATCCGCTATTTGGGGATTGCATGCATCAGTCGCGGAAACCATGCCAATGGCCCTCGGAGGGAACGGCCGCCATCCATCTCAATCTACATATCGTGTCGTCGTCAAAGGCGAGTTTTCTGGCTATAATCGAACTGCTCATTCCATGCTTTTCAATGTTTTCCAGGTGACTTTGGGTCTATTCGGTCAAACCGCTTATGCACATGGTTCCGGTCGCGAGAGTTTGCCACCAGATGTTGAGGTTAGGGCGGGGGAGCGGGTCGAATGCTCCCGATACATTCCTGCCGACGGAGCCACCACATGAAACAGGTCCCCGACAGCCTCCTCGCTTTCCAGCACATGTTTCCGGACGATGACGCCTGCGCCGCCTGGCTGATCGAAATGCGCTGGCCGGACGGCTTCGTCTGTCCCAGGTGCGGCCATGAAAAGGGATGGGCGCTGTGCAGAAAAGCACACACCTTCGCGTGCACCGGCTGCCGCCGGCAGACCTCGGTGACGGCCGGGACGATCCTGCACGCCAGCAAGCTGCCGCTCACCGTCTGGTTCTGGGCCGCCGACCTGATGGCGACCCACTCCAACGGCATCTCTGCCCTGCAGCTCCGGAAACAGCTCGCTATCGGCTCTTACCGCAGCGCCTGGCTGCTCGCCCACAAGCTGCGCGCCAGCATGGTCGAGCCCGAGCGTAACCCGTTGTCGGGCCTGGTGGACATCGACGAGGCCAGCCTTCCATTCCGGACCAAAGACGATCCTCCCACCGGAGGGCAAGGACGCAGCCACGACGGCAAGAGGCGCATCGTCGGCGCCATCGAACTCGGGGACGGAAACATCCCAGGCCGCCTGCGGCTGGCCGAAATCTCCTCCTACGGCGCCGCCGACCTCGGATACTTCGTCGAACCGCCGCCGATCCCGACGCCATCGCGAAAACCGACGGCTGGTCCGGCTAAGCTGCGGTCCCCGCCGATCGCCACAATGTCCATGTCGTCGGGAAGACCGCCGCTCACCTCGTCCTGCCGTGGATCCACCAAGTCTTCTCCAACCTCAAAGGATGGGCGCGAGGCGTCTACCACGGGCTGCGCCGCAAGCATCTGCAGGCCTGTCTCGATGAGGTCGTCTTTCGCTTCAACCGCCGCAAAACCCGCCACGATGCTTTCCGCTCGCTCTTCCGTCTCGCTACCAATGCACAACCCCTTACCTACAGCATGTTGATCGAACCGGAACCATCTGCATAAGCGGTTCGGTCAATTCTGAGAAGCGCCTTCGATTGTAGTTCACACTTCGGACAATTCTCGTCTCCGAATACAGCCAGATTTTCGTCCCGCAGTCACTGCTTTCCGTATGGGTATCTACCGGATCAGTGGGTGCTCCTTCGTTCGAGAAAATGTGGAAGCACAGGTTTCGATGTTGAAAACATCTGGTATTAAGATTGACCTGTATCCTGTAGTGCGTGAAAACGCGCTCTCGTCGCACAGTTTTGGCACTATGTTATCGATCACGCTCTGCAAGTTTTCCTGTATCTGAATCACTTTTCTGGTAAGTTTCATATAGAGAAATGTGTGAGTCTTTGTACGGTAAGAACTTTAGGGTATTGGTGAGGAATTCTTGCGAAGCGCCGTCTCAAATGTTGCTCTATGGAGGGGCTGAAAATGCTTGATTCTGCTCGATCCGCAGTCGTCGGAGATAACGGATTTAGAGGATGCAATAAGGCAGTTGTTGGTGGGTGAGAGCTCAGATTATTTGGAAATCGCGGAATCTCGGGAAAATATTGATCAGACCCTGCTGCACTAGGCGGTATATCGGAATGCGGTGGAGGTAGCGTAGCTTCTGCTTGCGTACGATGCCGATACCCAGGTGCGGGACGCCGAAGACAGGACATTGCTCCATGTAGCGGCGACCAGAAATTAGGCGGAGGTATTGGAACTGTTTCTCGCGCACGGTGTCGATGCCCATGAACGGAACGGCGGCGGCATTGCACTGCTGCACGCAGTGGAAACTATGAATCCAGTAGATGTCGCGGAGCTTCTTCTCGAGCATGGTACCGATGTAAATACGTTGGAAAATAATACCGTAAACACGCCCCTGGATAATGCGGTAAGGATGGGATATGACGATATGGCCACGCTGTTGTACGGTAATGAAGAGTTACCGAATTCCAGATCAGTGTTCGCAGGGTGTTTCGGATTCTCTGGATTTTTTTTCAGATAGAGCCTGAACAAGTTGTCTGATACCCAGATAGATGCATAGTTCGGGCCAGAAATTCCGACTGATCTGTGCTTGCTACCCAGAATTGGGTCTACTGCTGACGTTGTATAGGAACGAAAGTCCTTCGCTCTGTCTTATGATGGCAGAATAAGTCAACGTCGAGTGGTATGTAGCCTTTCCAATCGTCAGGCAACTTACTTCCTGTCTTTTGGTCGGTTCGGCACCAGTTGCTCTTTGCAGATCGCAAAGTCGTATTAGCGTGCACCGAGTGTGGGTCGTCGGTGATGCTTTATATCAAGGAAAACGCCCCGGAACTTGGGAGACGATTTTTTGAAAATCTCCTGAACGCCAAGACGAAGATTCCACCACTGTGACCTAATGCTTCAACACAATAGGGTATTTCGATTTCTTTCAGTCAAAGATTTACAGATTTGCGCTAGGTCGTCTTGATCATCCTTTTCATTTCTCTGTTTACACATTCGGTGTATGGATAGCGCTTCTGAATTGTTTCACCAATCACAGAAGTTCCGGACCCGCATCAACACTGACCGAAGCCCAATTTCAATTGGCCCAGAATAGTTGGCTTTGAACATAGCGCCGCATTCTCGTGTCCGACAAACGGTTTGGCAAGATCCTTCATCTATCGAGACTTCCACCAGCCCTGCTAGCCACCGGCACGTCGATCATTTTGCCAATCTCCCTGGCAGCGGCCACGACATCGGTTGGCGCCAATCCGGTTTGGACATTCATTGCGTCAAGAAAACTCACGATATCCTCGGTCGGCACGTTTCCGACGGAACCGTAATCGCCAGGGAAGGCGATGCCGCCGCCAATACCGCAGATCGATCCCTCGACCATCGTTACGCCGGCGTCGAGGGCAGCAATCATATTGGCTGTTGCCCAGCCGCGTCGCTCATGGACATGAAGACCAAAACTGCAATCGGAAAACCTGTCGAGCGCCATGCGGAAGAGCGTATTGACCCGCCGCGGTTCTTCCATGCCGGTGCTCGCTGCCAGATAAAATCGCCGGATTCCCTGGTTCCGCAGGCGAGCGACGCAATCGAGGGTGTTTTCCGGTGGGATCACGCCCTCATAAGGGCAATAGAACGCCATGCCAAGGGCCATGATGAAATCCCGCCCGGCCTTGTCGGCGACGGAAAAGCAGGCGCCGCCTGCATCGATCACGCCATCCAGAGTCATGTTCTGGTTGCGCGAAAGATAGCTGGTGCTCACGGTCATCAGCCCGAGAACCTCGTCAATGTCGGTTTCGATCGCGCGCAGGGCGCCGCGCTTGTTCGGCACCAAGGCGCGATAGATCGTTCCCGGACGGCGTTCGATGCGGGAGACCACGTCTTCGGCGTCGTTCAGCATCCGCACGAATTCGGGGTGTGCGAAGCTGGTCACCTCGATAACCGGAAATTCGGCTGCACTGAGACGATTGATCATGGCGACTTTCTTGTCGGTATCGACCCAGCGCCCGAGCGATTGAAGACCGTCCCGGGGGCCGACTTCAACCACTGTGACATGGTTGGGTAGTGACAGCATCAATTGCCTCCAGACCTCGTATCTCGATTGCGAACTTTACTGCGATGCCCGTAATTTCCGCCAGGTTGCCATGGTGGTGGATGTCTCGATAACAATCAAGCTAGCGGTATTGCCCTCACGACGATCATTTGCCATTTTTCCAGTTGTGAGGATTTTTTACTGGCTTTGTATGTTCAGATTTGCGACCGCGGCCGGCATGATTTTGAAACATCGGATTTTTCAAGCCGCAACCGATCGGTTTCGATCTCTCGAATATCGAGGTTCGTCTGGCTCGTCCTGACGAGCGGGTGGGTCGGGATACTGTGGTCACAGCCTGTCATTATCCTGGGTTCAAGGGCTTTGCCGGTCGCGGTTTGCGCCATGTGGTCTTGTAGCGCGGTCAATGGGTCGCGGTCGTCGGCTGGCAGACCGCTGCCTTCAACTGTGCGCCGCGGGACCGGTGCATCGGTCGGGCTCCGGCGGAGCAGATCCAGCGTCTTCATCTGATCGGCAACAACACCCGGTTTCTCGTGCCCGGCAAACCGGGCGTATTTCCCGATCTGGCCCGTTTTGCACTGGCGCGGATGACGGAGCGCCTGAGTGCGGACTGGCAGGCGGCGTATGGCCATCCCCTGTTGCCGGCGGAACGTTTGTGGATCCGAAGTCGTTCTCGGGAACCCTGTACGTGGCGGCGAACTGGCGCCTTCCAGGCGCCAGCAAGGGCTGTGCGCGCAGCAACGGCCGCTATACTGGATCGCATGGCAACCCCAGGCAGCGTCATGGTCTGCAGTTACGGCGCGGTGCCTGTCGCCGGTTGCGCGCGACCGACGCGCTTCTGGCGGCGTGGGAGCTGAAAGCCGGGATCTCGAACCGGAGCGTCGGGCCGTTGCCGTCGATTGACGCAAACGTCGCGCAGGTTGACGATGTCCGGCGCAGCCAGGGGCGTAAGCCCTGCATGGCCTCCGTGCTGTCGGTGGGTCTGCTATCTCGTCTTATGGGTCATACGGGCCCGGTGGTCGCGGCCGAATTCGCGGTCAACCTCGGTTAGACCGACCTTGCGGCCATCGGCAGCTGGAAGAACACGGTCACCGGTCGCCATGAGCCGGTCTTCGGATCGACCCTGCATCGGGTCATGCAGACCCTCGACCCGGAGCAGAGGCAAGCGGTGCTTCAACGTCATGGGCAACCGCGTCTGCCCATCGCACAAGCCATTGCCGTCGACGGCAAACGCATCCGCGGCGCCAATCGCAACAGCGAGGATCATCATGAAACCGTGACCTTGGTCGAGCATGGCAGTGACATCGCAGCCGTCCGGGTAGTCCTCGAACCCCTCCCGATCGCCGGCCGCGTCATCACCCTCGATGCCCTCCATATCACCCGCGATACCGCCCGGATCATCGTCGGGACACACAAGGTCGACGATCTGTTCACGATCAAGCGCAATGTGCCCGAAACCTGGACCACGCTGACAACATGCGAGTGGCAGACCGAGGCGACGCGGGGCATTGCCAGGACGAGGTCACCCTCGCGCACGGGCGCATCGAACAGCGCAGCATTGCGGTCTTCATGCCGCCACAAGCAATGATCGATTATCCGCATGTGAAACAGATCGTCCGGGTGACCCGTCACAGCATGGACAAGACAACCGAAGCCCAGGTTAGCATTTTTTTGTTCTGCTGTCCTTTATCGCTTTGATATGGGTGATATTTTTCTCGACCGATTTCAACATGGCCCGACATTTTGTTGGCTTCTGTCAGCTCGTCAGATGGGCCTTCCTGCGGTGGATGGCGGGGTCCACAGCCGCTGCCGAGGAGATTTCGGCACCCTCGGCGGCCGGGCGCGTGTCCTGGCGGTTGACGATCAACGTGGCGTCGGTCTGGCGCAGGCGCGTGGTGATCCGCACCCAGCTCCGCAGGACCGTCGCGGACCGATGCCCCGCACTTGTGGATGTCCCGCGCGGCGAGCCGGGTACGGATCAGATGCACGGCGTGACAGGCCAGCACGGCAATCCGCAGGTGGGCCGCGATGCGACGGTCGCGCTGGTGCCAGATCGGGCGAAGGCCGAGCTCGGATTTCAGGCTGCGGAAGGGGGCCTCGATGTCGGTGATACGCCAGTCGGTCCGCAGGACCGTCTCGATATCCCGGTCGACGTGGCTGGTGCGCAGCCTATCGGCGCCGGCGCCCTCACGGCCTCGTCGTATTGCGGCCTGCGCTTGAAGCGCACGGCAGACGGGTTGGCGCCGGTGTCCGCCGTCTCGACCGTGATCTCCTAGGGCCTGGCGACCCGCAGGGAAGCGCTGCTTGAGGCGTCCTATGCTCTCCAGCACCCTGTCGTAGCGCTTGAGACGGCCCTTGACCGGGAGGCCACTGCGGAGCCTTTCCAGCGCCGCATCGAAGCGGGTCCGCGTCAGGCCCAAGACGAGGTCCCGGCCTTCTTCTTGCCCTCACTGACGACAGAGAGCCGCACCGCGCCATTCTCGGCGGCGCGGCGCCAAGCGCGCCGCTCGTGATGCGCGCTGGTGATCAGCAAGACCTCGCCGCCCCGGCCGAGGGCGATCCAGTCATAGCCCCGCTCGCCCAGCCACAGGATGTTCTCCTCGCTGGCGATGCCCGCGTCCATGACCAGCGTAGGCTTCGGCGCGGTGCCCGGCCGGATCTCGCACCTGCGCGGGAAGCCGGCGCCAGCGTGATCAGGGGACAAGCGTCGCGCTTCTGCCTGGAGTGCCCGAAGCGGAGGAGCTCTCCGTGCGTGTGGCCGTGGTCGTGAAGGTTGGTGAGATCGTAGAAGACGATGGTGTCGGGGATGTCGAGCAGCGCGCGCTCACGGTTGAACAGATCCCGCTGGATGGCGGCCCGGTGACGCCAGAGAAGGGCGCCGATGCGCTCAAGCGTCTTGCGCCGCAGCGCCTTGCGGTCGCCGTCCAGCGGAAGAAGCGCGGCGGTCGTACTGTCCCGGTGCA
Source organism: Thalassobaculaceae bacterium (assembly GCA_963422445.2). GTDB lineage: Bacteria > Pseudomonadota > Alphaproteobacteria > Thalassobaculales > Thalassobaculaceae. The sequence continues at coordinate 2,199,945 of OY729512.2, read as the reverse complement.
GCCAGCGGCTGGTCTCGCGCGCGCTGGCGGGATGGACCATCCTGGCGACGATCAACGCGCGCGATGCGCCCTTCGCGGCCCTTGATGCCCCGGTCGTGGAGGATTTCGGCGAAGCCGGGATCGCCGAGGGCCTTGAGGCACAGGCGCTCGCAGCCGACCTTGCGCGGGGGGTCTCTCGTGCTCCAGGGTATCGAAGGCGACGGTGGCGATGTCGGGCTGGCGCGCCTCTTCCTGCACCGGTTCGCTGCGGCCCCCTGGCCCTGAGCCTGGCGACGATGTCCTCGGCTCGGCCTGCACGTCCGGCGCAGCTTCGAGCAGCGGCGGGAAGCCGTGGAGCAGCGTCCTGTGGCGCACCCTGTCGCCGACGCGCTGGGAGAGCATCAGCCGGTGGCTTCGGACGGGCTTGCCGTCCTTGTCGTGTGGGTCCTGGGGGCCTTGATGTACAGGGCGCGGGCGAAGGGTTGGCGATGTGTTGCCCAGACACGCGCGCCGGCGCGCCTGGCAAAGGGGATATCGACGCAACGACAAAGTCCTGGCCCCACAAAAGAGTTCCGGGTGCCCACATCCATCATATAGGAGTTCAGGCGATGAAAAAGCCAAATATGTGCTGTTCTCAGGCCGCAAACATTCCCCGATCAGGCACGGGCAGTGGAAAAAAACTGCCAACTTGGGGAAGACGAATCCACCGGGTCCGCCTTCGGCATGACCGCCGTCGGCGCCAGCCGTGCAACACCGCAAGACCGGCTCGCCTGGGCCCGCGGTCCCCGGCTGGTCGAACACCATTACCCTCTCCGGGACGTCACCTTGAAAGAAGACGGTTGCACCGCCCGCGGCCTGCCCATCAGTCATTTTCTCTCTGGGCGTATTGCTTGTAGAACGGACTTTTGGGGCCATTGTCCATGAACCGCTCCATCGTCCGTGTTCCGATGGCGAGGCGGGTATACCCTTCCCGGACGATCTGATGGCCAGGCGGGGCGTCGGCCTTGCGGTTGAGATATCCCCCGAGCCTTGCAATCAGCATGATCGCGCTGCCGAGGGACAGGGGCGTGTGTTCGGCCCGGTCCGCCGCGACGGGGTTGTGGCTTATGGCATCGTCGTGCAGCAGGTTGATTTCGGTTTCGGACAGCATGGTTGCGGCCGGCCGTTCCGGGGTCTCGCGTCCGAGCAGGGTCAGGGTCGCGAGCCGCCAGGCGATGACGGCGTTGATGGTCACGGCGCGCTTGACCCGTTCGGGGGTGGTCCGGGCGATCTTCTCGACATCGCAGCCGGATGTCAGGATCCTGTGATACTCCTCGATGCGCCAGCGCTGCGTCTTCTTGTCCGCTGTCGGCTTGTCCGTGTCCGCCTGACCGCCTGGCGCCTCGAACGCGATGCGCGGAAGGCCCAGCGGCACGCCGTCGGCGTTGACCGCAAAGGTCGTAGGCCTGTGCAGGCCCAGCGTCCCGGCAAACCCCTTGGTTTTCGCGATCACGCCGAGACCCTTGCAGGCCCGGTGTGTGGCGAAATTCAAGTCGCTGCCGTCCTGGATCGCCAAAACCGTCGACTGTGCCCGCATGCGGCATGGCGTCCGTGCCCGGTGCGGCGCCAGCATGGCCTCCGATGTCAGCGCCGGGTCGTCGGGACGGTCGATCACCCGACAAGACCCCTGCACCGCCGCCGCATCGCCGCAAGCGGCCGTAAAGATTGTCTTCATCGGCGCCGTCGCCTGGCCAGCGCCGCCTTGCCGACCGGCACCCCACCGAATTCAGTCTGCGCCCAATGGTCCCTGTCAAGCCCCTCGCCCGGCGGCAGCCGCCAGGCCGGTGGGGCGGCAGCGACACGGCCGGCCCGGCCACCCCCAAGCGTCGCCGCCAGTCGCGCACCAGCGGATACATCCGGATCCCCTTCGCCGGTACTTGCGCCCCGCGGCGGAGCGCTGCCCGCGCCCGGCCGTCATGCCGACATGGATCCGGTTCGTCGCCCGCAGGCTGATCCCGCCATGCGCCGGACCGACAAAGGTCTCGACCGGCAGCGGGGCAACGCCATAGCGAGCCGCATAGTCGTCGGCCAGGCGGTCGAGACACAGGCCGAGCACCATCGAGGCCAGATTTCGGCAGGCCAGACCGGGACGGATGAGAAACCGTGCCAGTCCGACCACCCGGTCGAGATGGGCCTTCCGGCTGGCCGCATCCCGGCCGATCCACCGGTCGCGCGGCTTCAGGACCAGGGCCGGGGTTGCAACCACGCAACCGCCGAGCCAACCGGGATCCGAGCCGACTGGATAACGCAGCGGCCGCCCGACATGCAGACCGGCCCCCAGCGGATGCTCGGCGTCCAGCATCGTACCCAGCCGCCGACGCGCCGTGTCGGTCTCGGCCAGCGTCACGACCGGACCCTCGACAGGGTCGACGCGGTCCGGAATCCCGACCGGCGGCGGAACCGCAGCTGCCAGATCCCGGACAGCACGGTCAACACCGGCGCTGGGCCCCGGGTCGGCGGCAACGCCAGAACGCCCACATGCGCAAGATCGCGAAACGTCGCCAGACACCCCGGTCCCTGCTGATGGACCGTGCATACGTACGACCGGCAGTTGTACAAACGCCGCAATGAGGTGGAGCGGCTGTTCCGACGGCTCAAGGGCTTCCGGCGCATCTTCACACGCTACGACAAGCTCGACGTCATCTTCCTCGGCTTCATCACCTTCGCGCTCATCGTCGAGGCACTGCGTTAGTGTCAACACGCCCTAGACAATGGCAGACCCGCACGCGAATTGGTCGCAATGGGCCTGCTACCCCGTGCCGGTGGCCGGGAAAACGCACCGTAGCGATCATTTTGCAAGCAGAAAAGACGTTGTGGTGAACGGTGAGACCTCTCGTCAAGTTAGGTATATAATTTCCTTTTTTTCTCTGAACTTGAAATTCCGTGCCCACTATAATGGGGTCATGAACGCACAAATCTGATCCGCCGCACGGCTGTTCCCGGAAGCGGGGCGGCGCACATTGGCGGCATTGCCGGCGCCCGGGACCGTTCCGGGGCGCATGGCGTTCGTCCGCGAGGTCTGCACGACTTTCAGGTTTCGCGATCCCCTCGGCCATCTGCAGGAAGCGGGCTGTCTTCTGGCGCTCCAGACGTTCGAGTAGCTTGCATCCTTCGGGCGCATCCTGGGCCTGGCCGGCAGATAGCGCGAAGGTCACGGCCGTTCGCTCATCTGCGGCAACCAGATGAACTTTGGTATTCCATCCGCCCCGCGACTTGCCGATGCCTTGCGGACCGTTTTTTTCAGCGCCCCGGCGCCATCGGGATGGACCTTCACGCTGGTGCTGTCCAGCGAGACCACAGCGAGCGTCACATGCACCATCCGCTCGCGCTGCAGGTGCTCGAAGACCCGCGCGAGCACGCCGTTCTTCGAGCACCGGTTCATCCGGGTGTAAACGGTGTGCCACTTGCCGAAGCGAGGCGGCAGTCCGCGCCACTTGCAGCCGTGCTCGACGACACAGAGGAAGGCATTGAGCACCTGGAGGTTGGACACGGCGACGTTGCCGCGTTGGACCGGCAGATGCGGGGCGATGCGTTCGTACTGGGCTTGGCTGAGTTCCATACCGATAACTCGCTGGCGAGGGACCGGCGCCACGATAGCATTATTGAACATTAGTGTGAACACGCCCTAGTCAGGTATATAATTCCCAAACGAAAGCTCAATGGGCAGGTGGCTCCCGGCCGCCACTCCGATACACTATTCCCCATTGGAGGGCCTCACCTGTAACGACCCCCTGTTACATTTCGGACTCCGAACCGGATTACATAATACGTAACGTTTTTATTCCGATTTTCAATGTATTCAAGCGGCACGGTAAACTCGGACCACAGGAACCCGCCTCTGTGGATCAGGGTGCGAAGCGACCGAGACACAGCAATTCTCCAGAGCGTGATTCGCCGATTCCAAATCGAACAGTCCCTGTGATGGGTGGGCGTAGATGAAATCGTCGAAAAGGACGGCAGGGCCTCAACCCCCAATGTTCTTGACGTCAGCAAGATTGTCATTCTCGTTCACGAAAATACCGGAACGACGGAGTTCACGCTGCGGGGTATGCTCGGCAGATATCTTCGTGTTCGGAACCTGAATCAGAGCAACTGCCGCACCGCAAGATTCCGCATCAAGGCACCCGTGCCAAACTCCCATGGGAGAATTCGGTCCGAATAGTTCACCCGATTGACCAGAGCACCGAGCTTCGGTGTGGCGATACGCACGATATCGCCCAGCTTGTGCGTGAACCCACCACCCTCGGAATCCCGATCCTGGGTCGGCGAAAACAATGTCCCGGTCATCAGGCAGAAACCGTCAGGATACTGGTGATGCGGCCCGATCGTCTCGGCGACCAGATCGAGAATGTCGCGGCTGATCCGCGACATCGAGCTGTAGCCCCGCAGGATGAATTGATCGGCCCCCTCAACCGTCAAAGACAACTCCGATGCGCGGGTGTCGTCGAGGCTGTAATGGTCGTCGAACAGCCGGATAAACGGTCCGACCGCAGCCGAACCGTTGTTGTCTTTTGCCTTGCCGAGCAACAAGGCGCTGCGGCCTTCAACATCCCGCAAATTGACATCGTTACCCAGCGTCGCACCAACACACTCGCTCCGCGTATTGACGATCAAGGTAATCTCGGGTTCCGGATTGTTCCACGTCGAGATCGCATTCAACCCGATCTCGGCACCGATCCCGACGGCCGACATTGGCTGCGCCTTCGTGAAGATCTCGGCATAAGGGCCGATTCCGACCTCAAGATATTGTGACCACATCTTTCTCTCGATGAGCGTGGCCTTTAATCGCATCGCCTCGTCCGAACCCGGCACGACCCGGCCGAAGTCAATGCCAACCGATGCCTGCAAGTCATCCCGAATACCAGCCGCCGCAGCCGGATCACCTTTGGCGCGTTCCTCGATCACCCGTTCCAGCATGCTCTCGGCGAAGGTTACGCCGCAGGCCTTCACAGCCTGTAGATCCACCGGTGCGAGAAAATGCGGGACGGCTTCGTCACGTTGATCATGAGCTGAATTCGCCAGGATCGAAGCGATGTCACCGACATCGTGACCCCTGGCCCCGTGAACGACGGCCAGGGGCTCGGGTTCATTCATCAGTTCCGACACCGTCGGCATCGTCGCCGAGATATCAATGACACGGTCATCGCGCAGAACGACCACGGCCGGTCCGGCCGGCATTCCCGGCAACCAGATTCGACCGACCAGCGTCGCCCGCTCACGATCCTCTGGAAGACACGCCTCGACGGTAAGGGCAAGTGTCATAACGGTGTCTCATTCAGGAACGCATCTCTGTTGCTGCACGCCAAGGCCCTCGATTTCAAGGCGCATGACATCGCCCGGCTTGAGGAAAACCGGTTCGGGTTTGACACCCAGGCCGACCCCTGGCGGCGTGCCGGTGGAGATCACGTCACCGGGATGCAACGTAAAGAATTGCGACAGGTAGTGAACGAGGTGGCGCACGCCGAAGATCATCGTGCTGGTACTGCCGTCCTGATAGCGTTTGCCATTCACATCAAGCGTCATCTTGAGATTCTGAGGGTCGGTGACCTCATCCCGGGTGACCAACCAAGGGCCGGTCGGCCCAAAGGTGTCGCAACTTTTGCCCTTGGTCCACTGCCCCGACCGCTCGGCCTGAAACGCGCGTTCCGATACGTCGTTGACGATGCAGTAACCCGCGACGTAATCCATCGCGTTGGCTTCGGAGACATATTTGGCCGTCTTGCCGATGACGAAACCCAATTCGACTTCCCAGTCGGTCTTGACCGACGTCCGGGGAATCCGGACATCGTCATTCGGACCGCAGATTGCCGAGTTCGCCTTCATGAAAATGATCGGCTCCGGCGGCGGCGTCGCACCGGTTTCAGCCGCATGATCGGAATAGTTGAGACCGATACAAACCATTTTCCCGATGTCGCCGACACAGGGCCCCAGACGAGGATTGCCGGTTACCTCAGGCAGCGTCCTGAGGTCGATGCCGGAAAGTTCGGTGAGTGTCTCATCGCTCAACGTTGCCTGGCCAATATCACCGATAACGCCGGAGAGATTCCGGATCGCTCCTGAGTTGTCCAGTATACCGGGTTTTTCCTGGCCCGCCGGGCCATAGCGCAACAGCTTCATGGACTAAGTCCCTTCACGATCGGGTTTCATGATAAAAGTCGGGAGCTCCGGACAGATCCCGGTCCCGGCAATTGCTCAGGCAGCATTGCGACGGCCTTTCTGGAAGTCAAGCAGGCTGTCTTGCAATGAGATGCGCCGGGTTGGGCGCTTGCCGGGACGGTCACAATCTGCAAGTGTCAAACTCGAAACCGGGCGGAACAGAGGAAGATAGGCGTGGATACCGCGGCAATCGGGTGCGACTGGGGTACCAGCAGTCTGCGCGCTTATAGACTGGCATTTGATGGTACGGTTATCGATCATCGGGAAGAGCCACTCGGAATCATGGCGATTCCGGCCGGTGGCTTCGAAGCCGCTTTCGAGGCGACGATCGGCGACTGGCTTGATCACGACCCGCAAGTTCCGGTCATCCTGTCGGGTATGGTCGGAAGCCGCCAAGGATGGCGGGAAGCACCTTATCTTGAGTGCCCTGCCAGACTCGCGAACCTCGTCGATGCAATGAGGCCCGTTCCGGTTCGCCAGGACCGGCAACTGTTGATTGCACCCGGCCTGTGCTGTCGCGACCATGACGGAACCCCCGATGTCATGCGCGGCGAAGAGGTCCAGATCCTTGGCGCCCTCGAAACCCTTGGTAATCGCACCGCGTCAGTGTGCCTTCCCGGAACCCACAGCAAGTGGGCCCGGGTAGAGCACGGAACCGTCACCGGCTTCACCACCTACATGACCGGTGAAGTTTTTGAAGCGGTCCGCGATCATACGATTCTCGGCCGCATGATGGACACGCGGTCCTGGGATGACGATGCCTTTTCTCAGGGCCTTGAGCGGGCCTCCATTCCTGGCGGTGTCATCGCGCATCTGTTCGGCTTGAGAGCGAAGGGGCTGTTCGGTGAAATCGACGACAAGGGCGCCGCAGCTTATCTGTCGGGATTGCTGATCGGCCACGAGGTCCGTGCCGCTTGCGACCAGGAAATGACCGACATAGTCCTTATTGGCTCGGGCCGTCTTACTGAGCTCTATGCCTGCGCATTGTGCCATATCGGCCGACGGACGCGTGCGGCCCCGCCCCATGTCGCAGCCGCCGGACATGCCCGTCTTGCTGGCCTGTCGATTGGTGGAAACCCGACATGAAGTCATTGCAGTCCTGGCTTGCCTCATGCCCTCTTGTCGGAATCCTCCGCGGTGTCACCCCCGACGAGGTCACCGGCATTGCCGGCGCCCTTGTGGGTGCCGGGTTCCGCATCATCGAAGTTTCGCTGAATTCCCCACAACCGATCGAAAGCATCCGACGTCTGGCGCAAGGAGTCGGTGACGATGTCCTGATCGGAGCCGGTACGGTACTTGACGCCAATACGGTTCCGGACATCGCGGCCGCCGGCGGCCGCCTTGTCGTGACACCACACGCATCACCGTCTGTCGTTCGCGCCGCCAAATCCGTCGGACTGATCACGATACCGGGCTTCGTGACCCCAACCGAGGCCTTCTCCATGCTTGATGCCGGCGCCGATGGCCTTAAACTCTTCCCGGCCGAAGCAAATCCGCCAACAGTCCTGAAGGCCATGAAGGCGGTGCTGCCGGCCGACGTTCCGGTGCTGCCGGTCGGCAGCATCACGCCTGACAAGATAGCCGGATATCTCGCGGCAGGCGCCGCAGGTTTCGGCCTCGGATCAGCCCTCTACAAACCTGCCATGCCGGCAGAAACCGTTGCCACGAACGCGCAAGGCTTCATGACTGCGCTGGCTCTCTGAAACCGGTCGCATTCGGTACCGTGCAACGGTCCGGTCATTGCGCCGGACCTTGAAAACGCCACGCGGCTCGCGGATCATGACAAAGTGGCGCCCCACCTCAGGGCTGGCCGCCGATGAGTCCGCATCTGCCGGAGGATCGCCATGTCCGAATATGTTCTCGCGATTGATCAAGGGACGACGTCAACCCGAGCGATCATCTTCGATAATCGGTTCACGCCCGTTGGCGTCGGCCAACAAGAGTTGACACAGCATTTTCCGGCCTCAGGCCGGGTCGAGCACGATCCGGACGAAATCTGGGACAGTGTGATAGCCACGGTGCGAACGGCCCTGGCGAAAGCCGGGATTGGCGCTGGCGATGTGGCGGCAGCCGGGATCACCAACCAGCGCGAGACCGTGGTGGTCTGGGATCGGTCTGACGGGCGCCCGGTCCATCCGGCCATCGTCTGGCAAGACCGGCGCACGGTCGATCTCTGCGCGCGACTGAAGGCTGCCGGATACGAAGAGCTCTTCACCGAGCGCACCGGCTTGCTTCTCGATCCGTACTTTTCCGGAACCAAAGTGTCGTGGCTTCTGGACAATGTCGAAGGCTTGCGCTCGCGCGCGACCGCAGGACAGCTCTGTTTCGGCACCGTTGACAGCTGGCTGTTGTGGAACCTGACCGGAGGGCAGGTGCACGCCACAGACGCGACCAACGCGTCCCGAACGTTGCTCTACGATATTGGCGAGAACAAATGGGATCCGCAACTGCTGGAAATCCTCGATATTCCAGACTCCATACTGCCCGAGGTACGGGACAGCGCGGACGATTTTGGCACTACGGCTCCGTCCCTATTCGGTGCCGCCATTTCGATCACCGGGGTCGCCGGCGACCAGCAGGCAGCAACCATCGGCAATGCCTGTTTCGACCCCGGGATGATGAAGGCGACTTACGGGACCGGCTGTTTCGCTCTGCTCAATACCGGCATCGACCGGGTATCGTCACAGTATCGCCTGTTGACAACCATCAGCTATCGCATCGACGGCGTGACAACCTATGCGCTTGAAGGGTCGATCTTCGTCGCTGGGGCGGCCGTGCAGTGGTTGCGCGACGGGCTCGGCGTCATCCCGGCGGCATCAGAATCAGGGCCGTGGGCTGCCACGGCCGACGACAGTCAATCCGTCTATCTTGTTCCTGCCTTTACCGGCCTTGGTGCTCCGCATTGGGATCCCGAGGCGCGCGGTGCGCTGTTTGGACTGACCCGTAACACCGGGCCCTGTGAACTTGCCAGGGCCGCGCTGGAAAGCGTTGCATACCAGACCGGAGACCTGTTGGACGCGATGCGCGTCGACTGGATCGGTGACGCCAGCGAAACCGTCCTTAGGGTCGACGGCGGCATGGTCGCATCGAACTGGACCATGCAGCGGCTCGCGGATCTGCTAGCGGCTCCCGTCGATCGTCCCAAAATTCTCGAGACCACTGCGCTTGGCGCGGCCTGGCTGGCGGCATCAAAGTCGGGAATCTGGCCTGATCAGGACGGTTTTGCCACACATTGGGCCTTGGACCGGCGGTTTTGGCCGGAAATGGACGAGCCGACCCGTGCAGCAAAGATCGCCGGCTGGCATGACTCCGTGCAGCGCACGCTTTCGACACGCTCCGACCGGCACTGAGCAGGAAGATTTGACACAGGCTCTTCCGAACGGTCGTCGGGCCGGAAGGACAAGACCAACCGTCTTGACCTTGTCGCAATCGGTCGCGGCCTTCGAACCGATACGCCCCACGCGATCTTCTGATGTGCCAATATCCTCACGACGGCACCAGACCGGTACATGTCAAGTAATAGCAGGGCTCCAGGCAAACCCGCCCGGTCGACTGGAGACGTCCGAATCGTCCGTCTGAAAGCTGGCAAGCAATACCCAACCGCAGGCCCTCCGATACACTATTCCCCCTTGGATGGCCTCACTTGTCACAACCCCTTGTTGCACTTTGGACTCCGAACCGGGCAAGAATTCATGTCGCCAAACTCTTGTCATGGCCTCATTGTTTACAGCGTGGGATCACCGTGTTCCGCCCTCCCTGATTGTGGATAAAAGACGGATGACTGATCTTGCGCGGCCCCACCACGGCCGCAACATCGTACCGGCTCTTTACATTTAACGCCCCAATCTCGACAATGTAACGAGATAAAGAAAACAGCAGGTGAAAAATGGGCGCGGCAAACTGGCAACTAAGCGGCGAGTATATGGAAAGCTGCAACTGCGACTACCTCTGCCCGTGCATCTATACGAATCCTCAGGGCGAGGTCACATACGACCAATGCACGGCTCTCATGGTCTACCGCATTGACAGAGGCCACTTCGACAAAACCGCACTTGATGGATTGCATTTCGGCCTGATCATCCGATCCGGCAAAGTGATGGCGGATGGAAATTGGATTTTTGCCTGCGTGGTCGATGAACGCGCGAATGACTCACAACGATTGGCGCTCGGCCGCATCCTGAATGGCGAGGTGGGCGGACGTCCGGCGATGATCCATGACAATCTGGTCGGGGATTTTCGCGGTGTCGCGTTCGCGCCGATCTCCTTCATCATGGATGGTCTGGACCGCTCCTGCAACGTCGGAGACATCTTCTCTTTCGCAATCAGTGGTGTGTCGTCGCGGACCGGAAGCGGCAAACCGATTTCGATCGACAATACCGCACATCCGGCGAACAGCCGGCTTGCGCTCGCCCGGTCGTCCGAAACCCGCCTGCACGCCTTCGACCTCGAGCTTGACATGTCAAGCCTCGGCAATAACGGGCATTTTGCGCCATTTGACTGGACCAATTGAGGACCGGCAAGACCGCGCAGTTTTCCGTCAAGCCACCGGCAATGCATGAACGCCTGCTTTCAGCCGTCGGCGTCGCCATGGTCTCGCTTCTCGCCTGGATCTATCTGATCCATCTTGCCACCGAGATGTCAGACATGCCGGCGATGGCCGTGACGACAGTTCCGCGAGCGTGGTCCGGGGTCGAGGCCGCTTTGATGTTTATCATGTGGCAGGTCATGATGATCGCGATGATGCTGCCCAGTGCGACGATGATGATCATGACCTTTGCAACGGTAAACCGCCGGCGGCGCGATCGAGGCCAACATCATGTTGGTACCCTGGTATTTGCGACCGGCTACGGGATCGCGTGGGGCGGCTTCAGCATTGCAGCGACTGCAGCGCAGTGGGGACTGGAACAATTGGCGCTGCTACCGTCCATGTCGCTGGCGCTCCCCTCCTCACTTGGCGGCGGCCTCCTGATTGCCGCCGGCATCTACCAGTTCATGCCCTTCAAGCATGCGTGTTTGCGGCACTGCCGCTCGCCGCTTGATTTCATCATCAATCGCTGGCGCGATGGCCCCGACGGCGCCTTGACCATGGGCATCGAACACGGCTTGTATTGCCTTGGATGCTGCTGGGTCTTGATGGTGCTCCTGTTTGTTTTTGGGGTGATGAACCTTCTGTGGATCGCAGCGCTCACAGTTCTGGTTCTGGTTGAAAAGGCCGCACCCGGCGGACCGATGATCGGACGCATCGGCGGCATCGTGATGATCGTGGGCGGCATCGCGATGGCAGGGCTAGCCGGAGAAATCTGAGAGCCCGACCTAAAACTGGTCCCGGCGATTCCATACTAGATCGTGTTGACGAATTCATGAAATGCTGATGATCATTTTCCATCAATGACATTCCGGGAAATTATCATGGCGTTACGCCTGCTCATCACGGATGCTATCTGCTCGACACTCGAGCCGCTACTGCGTGAGAGCAAACACGCCGCCGGCGCCCCGCCACGGCTCAGCGACCGAATGGTCATCGAAGCCGTCCTCTACCAGGCGCGGACCGGCCCCTCCCCTGGCGCGACCTGCCCGACGAATTCGGCCATTGGGATGCCGTTTATCAGCGGTTTCGCCGTTGGGAGAAGCGCCACCTCCGGGCACGGCTCTGGCAACAGAGACAACAGGCAGACGATGAACCACTCAAGGAAGTGTTCATCGATTCGACCATCCTGCGCGCTCATCAACACGCCGCCGGCGCGGTAAAAAACGGCGGCCAGGAGGCCCAGGCTCCCGGCCGCTCCCGGGGTGGGTTCTCCACCAGGCTGCACGTGGCCTGTGCCAACGAAACAACCGGTGTGTCCGTCGTGTTGACGGGTGGCGAGCGCCATGATGGCGTGGGATTCGAGCTTCTGTGGAAGGCCTTGTCCCGCTCTCCCGCACCGGAGGCTGCGGTCATGGACAAGGCGTATGACAGCAAGGGCATGCGCCAGGCGCTGGCCGACCAGGGCGTCGAAGCCGTGATACCCGCCCGGTCGAACCGGACTGAGACGATTCATCACGATCAAGAAAAGGACAAGCGGCACCAGCAGGTCGAGCGATTCTTCAACAAGCTCAAACAATTCCGTCGCAGTGCCACACGCTATGACAAGCTCGCTCGGACGGTCCTCGCGTTTGTTCACGTTGTCTCAGCATGGAGTATGCTTCGTTCATTCGTCAACACGGCCTAAATTTGTGTGCCGATCAAGCGTCGTTTTGGCACATACAGCGAAGTCATTTTCACAAATTGGTCCGTAAACGAGATTAAATCGCTCGTGTCGAGACCACCTAACCAGTTTTAGGTCAGACCCTGAGACTCAAGGCGTGCGCGCCGTCCTGTCCGGCGGGTCAACCACAAGCCGTAGCATCGCGAGGAGAACGATACCTGCAGGGCCGTCCCTGCTCCGGTCAGGCACGTCAAACCTGTACCGAAATCAAATCAGGACCGCAGAACCTTTCCGGCCATAGCACCGGTCAGCGTACCGCCGGCATAGGTCACTTCTCCATTGACGATGGCGCATTCCACGCCGCGTGACGGCATGACCATGCGCTTTCCGCCGCCCGGGAGATCGTATCGCCGTTCCCCGCGATTGGACGAGCCAATGTTCATCGGGTCGAATATCGTCACGTCGGCCGCAAGGCCTGCCTGCAATCGCCCGCGATCCGTAATTCCAAAGAAATCTGCCGGATCGGAAGTCAGGCGCCTAACACCTTCCTCAAGCGTCAGCGCATTGTGGTCACGAACCCAGTTGCCGAGGAGATAGGTCGGATACCCGGAATCGCACAGCATATCTACGTGCGCCCCACCATCGCCGAGGCCCAGCAACATGTCCGGGTTGTTCAGGATCTCGATCATGCGGTCGACGCGGTTATTGAAGGTAGCCATGGTGTATTCGAGTTCAAGATCATCGGCCAACGTGAGATCAAGAAATGTATCGACGCCGTCCTTGCCCTGGGAGCGGGCAATCTCGGCTACAGTACGACCCTCGAATTGTTTCAGATCCGGATTCTGGACCTCGTGCAAGGTCACCCGTTCCCAGTTGCCGAAACTGAGCGGCCGCTTCAGTTCTTCACGGAACTGATCACGGAAGGCAGGATCAGCATAGACTCTTGCCTGCGCCGCTTTCGACTTGTCCTGGAACACCCATTTCCAGGACGGAAACGAGGCGAAGGAAAACGGACTGCGCATACTGACTTCACGGGTCAGCGGTAATGGCGAGGTTTGCGGTCGGGCACCCCGTTCGATCAGCGGCGCGGCCTTGCGCAACGTGTCGCGAACTGCTTCCGGGATATCGTCACGATCAAACATTGCAATAAAAGTGACTGGCCGGCCGCTTTCAGCCAGCAGCATGTCGAGCGTCTCGTACTGCTCATCGTCAAGCACGGCGATTTGCCGGGTCAACGCAATCTCGATTGCCCCCTTGTTCTTTTCCTTCAGGACATTGGCATAGGATCCGAGTTCGTCGTCGCTCGCCAGCCGGCAAGCCAGAGGACGGCCGTTGAAACCCAGATGCTGGTTCAGGGTCGTGCTGGAAATTCCGTAAGCCCCGGCATCCATGGCCTCCGAGAGCAATGCCTTGATCTTTGCCGTCTCTTCAGAGGTCGCCGCCCGCTCCATCGATTCTTCGCCCATGATGTAATGGCGAAACGGCGTCAGTGGCGCCAAAAAGGCCAGATTCAAAGAGGGGTTCCGTTTCTCAGCCGCATTCATGTAATCCGGAAAACTTTCCCAATCCCACGTAATGCCCTGATTCAGAACCTCATAGGGAATCGACTCGACATTGACGAGATCGTGCATCGCGATGTCCCGTGCTTCGGGTTTGCACGGGGCGAGTCCGACACCGCAGTTACCGAGCACGACACTCGTCACGCCATGCCATGACGACGGCGTCACGGCACCGTCCCAGCAGATCTGGGCATCATAATGGGTGTGCGGATCAATGAAACCGGGCGACACCACGCAATCGCTAGCGTCAATCGCATTATCCGCCAGACCGTCGACATCACCGACTTCGACGATCTTGCCATCGGCGATCGCAACATTGCCATGTCTTGCAGCAGCGCCTGTTCCGTCAACCAACAAACCGTTCCTGATCATTAGATCATAAGCCATCTCGACCCCTCCGAACCCTACTTTCCACATCAGTGGTAATCGAAGCATGACGGACAAAACACTTGTGACGCAAACGATCGCTGCCATGCGGAAATTGTTATCGCAAGCCTGATTCGCACTTGATGCAAGCGGTTTTAAGAACCCGGCCTATTGGATTGGTTTCAACGTTTGAACCCCTCTTTATTCTTACGGCGATGATGGTATCGGGATCGGCGGTCCACACGAAGGGCTTGGCTTCTGTGGTGTCGTGTTCGTCGATGACGCGGCGGATGGCGTCCTGGAGGTCGCGTCCGGAGCGGCAGACGCCGTATTTGATACGGCGTCGTGTCAGCTTGGCGAAGACGCCTTCGAGCGCGTTCAGCCACGCGCTCGAGGTGGGGTGACGTGGAAGGTCCAGCGCGGATGGCGTGCGAGCCAGACCTGGACGTCCTTGTGCTTGTGAGTAGCGTCGTTGTCGAGGATGGCATGGACCGGGACGCCGGCGGGTATCGTGCGCGCGATGCGGTTGCGGCATCTCGGGAACTCCTGGTGGCGATGCCGGCTGGCATGCTGGCCGATGACCGTGCTGTCGAGCACGGTCAGGGCGGCAAACAGCGTCGTCGTGCCGTTGCGCTTGTCATCATGTGTCATGGTGGCGCCGCGGCCTTTCTTCAGCGGCAGGCCGGGCTGTGTACGGTCAAGTGCCTGACTATGCGACGTGTCATCGATCGACAGCACGACCGCGTGAGCCGGCGGCGCAACGGAGAGGCCGACGATGTCGGTCAGCGTCTCGAGGCAGGCGGGATCGTTCGAAAGTGTGAACGGCCGCCAGCGGTGTGGCATCAGGCCATGCGCCTGCCAGACCGCCCAGATCCTCGAAGCGGCATCCCCACAGCCTTCGCCATCGCCCGCAGCGTCCAGTGGGTCGCCGCGTGAGGCGGCGGGGTGTGGGTCAACTCTACGATCTTCGCCACCAGCTCAGGAGTCAGAGGCGTCTTGTCCCGCAGAAGTCCGTCCACACCTTCTTCCATAAAAGCGGTCCTGCCAGCGCCAGACACTGTTCTTCGCCTTGCCGGTCTCTCTCATGATGGCCATCCTGCCGATCCCGTCGTCGCTCAGAAGAACGATGCGCACCCGCCAGACGTGCTTCTGCGGGCTCTTCGGGTCCGGGACAACCGTTTCAAGGCGATGCCGGTCGTTCGAAGTGAGCGTGAATGAAACACCAGGGTGCATCTTGCAGACCTTCGTGATCGACAAATCAGAAGAACACAATAACGGATATACCTATAACGATCAATGCACTAGCTGCCAGCATCCGGTCGCTCTGCGGATCAACCAGTGTTCGCGGCTACTGGACAGGAAATCTGTGTTCATGAGGAATGCGCCGTCTGAAACGAAACCGGAACTATCCTGCTCCGCGGTCGCTCCGGTTCTGGCACCGCTATAGATTTTTCGTTGTTCCGCATCGGCGCATCGATGAAACGCAACTGTAACCAGATCGGGGTCACGGGCCGGCTCTGGCTCCAGCGCGACATGTCCGTAACGATCGCCGCCATGGACAAACGATGCGGAATCCCATACAGAGCCCGGACCTGTCCCTCAGACGGCGGGATATCCCTGATGCCGATACCGATCCAGTGGCCGCTGCCGGTATCGGGGTCCGAGGCATGAGCCAGATGATAGTCGAAGAACGCACCTTCACCCGGCGGCGTTCGAGGTCGACAGCCAGTGAGTCATCAATGTCCCGGATCGCCTGACCGCGGGTCAGCATATTGTTTTACGCTCAGGTATCGATATGTACCATCGCAGGATCGCGATGACCTCGTCCGCCATGCCGACAACGATAATCTTCGCACCGAGCTTGCGCGCCATGCGCACGAAGAAGGTTCTGGTCCCATACTTCAGAATCTTGACGTCGAAGGCGGGCAGGTCCCTGTCGATGACGGTCCGGCCGGATCGACCGGACTTCTGTTCGCAAACGGTGCAGTGAACCGTCCGTTCATTGATACGGGCGTGAAGACGCATGGACACGTCTCCATTGTCTGTTCCCTCGGGCACCGCCGGTTCGCAGGGAACGGGACGGTGATTCGGAACAGACAACGCGGCCCGCTTGGGGTCGCGTACATCGGCCGAGTCAAGCCTGACATGTTATCATGCAAAGAAAACATCCAGAGAAGGCGAAGCGGCCGGGTC
Organism: Thalassobaculaceae bacterium; assembly: GCA_963422445.2. GTDB lineage: Bacteria > Pseudomonadota > Alphaproteobacteria > Thalassobaculales > Thalassobaculaceae. Next base: position 2,183,465 of record OY729512.2, on the reverse strand, counting down.
TCGCTCAAGGCACCATCCGGTGCGTGTGGTGTGAGGAAAACAACCCCTACGGGGGTCGAGAGGGGCTGGGTTTCCCTGCACACCGTTACCGGCCTGGAACGCCGGCGCCGCAAGGGGTTGGAGCCGTCGCGGCGATTGAGCGAGACGGCCGGGCCGCGACACCTGAGCGCGTTCCGCGTTGTCGTCCAAGGGACAGAGGTAACAAAACGCGTGTCCTGGCGCAAGTCGGCGGCGGCGTTCATCACACATGGCGCACCGCGGCCGGGAGCGTTCCCTCAGCGCATACGCGCGGCCACACATGTTCCGCCGGGCAGGTGGCGCTGCGGTAGGCGTCGGCGGCGGTGTCGCGCAGGGTCTCGAAGGCGTCGCGGCGGCGGCCGAGGTTCTGCGCCCGGTCCGTCACCAGCTCCAGCTCGCGGGCCTTGATCTCGGTGCCGTCCTGGGCGCGCTGAAGGTCGCGCATCTCCGGCGTGAGCCTGTCGACGGAGCGGTCGAGGCGCTGGGTCTGGGCATGGAGCATGTTGACGAAGCCCCAGAGGAGGCTCTCGCGCTCGTCGGCAAGCTGGGCGCCGTCCGGGCTGACGCCCTCGGCGAGGATGCGGAAGGACTCGCTGACCGCTGCGATGGCGTCGTCGGCGTCCCAGATGTCACGGCTGTCGAACTCGCCGCGCTCGGGCGTCGCGCCGTAGAGGGCGGCCTGCTCGCAGACGGTGGCGGTGACGGACTGTTCGGCGAAGGTGTCTGTATCGAAGGTCATGACGATCTCCCGATCTTGAGTTGCACGGTTCGGAGCGTCTGCCCCGATGTGATGGTTCCTCGGGTCATGTACGCGCAGGGGAGCCACCGGGGCCGGAATGAATGGTCCGGTGGAATGCGCGAGTGGTGCGGGCGCACAAACGGAGGGAGCGCAGCGACCGGAGTGCGGAGCCACGGTCGCGCGTTCCGCCGGGTTCAGGCGCTTCAGCGCCGTTTCATTCCGAGTCGCGGCCGGAACGGAGCGTCAGCGGAGTGAAGGACCCCGGAGGGGTTGGCGCAGTGTGCACACATGGCACAATGAAGCATCACAGCAGCAGGCATTTTGTTTGCCCCACGCTCGGACCCCATCGGCGGTGCCGCCCGGCACGCGCTCGGCAGGAAGCACGGACCCGCGTCACCCATCGGCCCGCTCGGTCAGGACCCCGGCGGCCCAGGCGGCGGCGCGGGCCAGCACCTGGCCGTGACAGGGCAGCGGCTCGCACCAGCAGGCCAGCCAGCACCCGTCCAGCTCCGCGAGTTCCTCCAGCCCGACCTCGCCCGCCCGGATGCGGCGCCACAGATCTTCCCGATAGCGCACGACCGCCTGCTCTCTCGAACAGGACGGGCCGATCCTGAACGGATTGCCCCATTTCGTGCGGCGGTCGATCAGCACGGTGGCGTTGTGCACCGGATGGCGGTCGAGCGCCTCGCGCAGTTCAGGCTCGCGCTTCAGGTTGACGATGGCTTCCACGGTCTCTCTTCTCTCTCCCGGTGGGCTTGCCCGCTCTCCCGTTCCACTCCCTCTCCATGCCGCCGGGCATGGACGGGGACGCCGCGACCGGGCCTGCTCCGGACCGGCTGCAAAAGGAAAGGGCCGGCGCTTGCGCACCGGCCCGAGTCGGGGGAGGAAAGGATGCGGCGGCTCAGAACGGAATCTCGTCCGCGGCCAAGTCGTCGACCTGGGCCGGGGCGCCGCCGGACGGCATGGCCTCGCCGTTCACGGACGTCGGCTCCGCCTCGGCCTGCGCGCCGTTGCCGTTGGCCGGCTTGTCGAGGAACTGCACCCGGTGGCCGGGAACGACCAGGATCTCGGTCGAGAAGCGGTCCGAGTCCTCGCCGTCCTTCTTCCAGCGCCGGGTCTGCAGCTTGCCCTCGGCGTGGACCAGCCGGCCCTTGCGCGCGTGCCTGGCCAGCATGTCGATCAGCCCGTCCTGGAAGGTGACGACGCGGTGCCACTCGGTCTTGTCCACCCGGTTGCCGGAATTGCGATCGATATACCCCTCATCGGTCGCGATGCTCATGTTGGCCACGCGGCCCCCCGATGCGAGGTGGTTGACGGTGACGTCGGCGCCGAGGCGGCCGATCAGTTCGACGCGGTTGATACCGAAGCTCATGGCGATGCTCCTTCAGGGTCTGGATGATGACGATGAGTTGCGAACGGACGGGACCGGAACCTCATCTCCCGGCCCCTCCCGTTCACCCTTCTCCCGCTTCCCTCTCACTCTCCGTCGCGGCCTGCTAGGACCGCGCGGTCGGGACAGCGCCGAACCCGGTCGTCGGCCAGCGCCTCGCGGACGGCGGCGATATCGAAGCCAAGCTCGTCGAGAAGATCCCCGGCTGTCGGGGTCACGGGGTCGAAGTCTGAATCGAAGAACATGGTCGCGGTCTCCTGTGCGGTTGCCGCGCCCGGCAGCGACGGAGCCCTTCTCCCTCTCCCGCCGGACGCTCGCCCGACACCCGCTTTCCTCTCCCTCTCCCGGACCGGCGCCCCGGGGGCGGAACCGCGAGCCGATGCGCCCCGACCCCGGGCGTCGGCTCACTCCCACCCGGCCAGGGTTGCCAGAGGGGAGCGGTCGGCCACGATCTCGATCCGGTCCCTGTCGAGCTTCTCGAAGGCGAGCCAGGCGACGGCCTCCATCTCGTCGTCGAAGGTGGCGAGGCATTCGTCGGTCTCGCGCAGGAACACCGCGAAGCTGGGCGGCCAGAGCGGTATGCCGCGGAAGTGGTCCGAGTGCTCGTAGGAGCGCTTCGCACAGGGGGCACAGCGGGCCGCCCCCTATGCGGGAGCGCCGCAGCTTGTGCAGGCGCCCCTGGCGCGGCGTTCGGCATAGCGTTTGCGGGCCGCGGCGTTCTTGCGCTCCAGCGACCGGCGTTCTTCTTCGAGCACGGCGCAGGGAGCGCAACGCGCGGCGCCGTCGAGGACAGTCCCCCCGCAGCGCACGCAAAGCCCCGCCGCCCTGCGCGCGGTATACCGTTCCCGCTCCGCCGCCTGTCGCGCCACCCGGCAGGGCCCGCAGGTCGTGCCGCCCTCAATGGGAGGCCGGCGTCGCGGCGGGCGTTGTCGCGCTTCCGGCTGCCCGCGCGGGCGCTGCGGCGCTTGGCGTCCGGGTCGCGCCCGCCGTAGAGCTTGCCTTCGGCCCTGGCCGCTTCGTAGTGCGCCCGGTCGGCCTCGCGACGTTTCCCGGCGCACCGCTCGCACAAGCGGCTGCCCGGCGCCGCAGGCTCTCTGCCGCACTTCGCGCACAGACCTTGGGCTTGGCGCGTGGCACGCTGCCGACGGTCGCGCTCCCGTCCGGCGGCTCGCGCCTTCTCCGGGTCCTGGCGCGGCTTGCCCTCAGCCCGCAGCCTGGCGTCACGGGCGCGGCCGGTCCGGTTGCGCTTGTCCGCGCACGGCTCGCAGACGGTCCGGGCGGTCGCGGGAGGGCGGTCGCCGCAGCGCGGACACAAGCCTCGGGCACGGCGCTCGGCGGTGCGTCGCCGGAAACGCTCGCGGTCGCGTTGGCGTTGGACCTCCGGGTCTCGATAGGCCATGGCGGCGTTCTCCTGTCGGGGTTGCAATCCGGACGCGAGGGACGCCCCGCCGACGCAGGGCCTGCAGGATGTCCTTGGAGAGCGCCGCTCAGCCCTTCTGCCTGCGGTCGTGGAACAGGGACGTGGCGAGATCGCCCCACAGCTGTTGACCGTCCCTGGTGCGCAGGCCCGTGCAGACGATGATCTCGGTGCGCGCGGGCCGCATCTCCTTGACCGCTGCCAGACTGGCGGTGACGCGCTTCGCCTTGCGCCGGCCCTTCGCCTTCGCCTGTCCCGGACCCCGATCCAGAGACGCCTCGGGCCGCACCGGGCGAATGTCGCCGTCGGCGAACGTGCGAAAGCGCTCGACGACGTAGCGGTCGTCTTCGAGGCCGTTTCCGAAGAAATGAGTGAGGAAGGTGGACGCCGTGTTGCCGGGCATCGCCATCGCTGTATTCATCGTGTCGTCTCCATCGTGCCGATTGTCAGGGAACGGCGGCCGCACCCCTCTCGCCAGAGCCCCGACCGCCGCCCCGCTATCGGCCGGACCTCCTCTCCCGGCGGCGGACGGCGCTGCGTGGGTACAGACGAGCGGAGGCGGTTCTGACGGCTATACGGATAGGGACAACCCTGACATAACCGCTGTCGGCGCTGCCGCCGGGCCGGGGTCATGCGTCAGTGCGCGGGAGCCGATCCGACTTCCGCCGCGCTCCGGGCGACCGTTCGTCTGAAAGGATCACCGGGGCGAGCTGACACCGCCCCGGCGTTGCCGGCCGTTACAATCGCCCCCGGCGTCTTGATAGCATCGCAATCGAGGCATAGATTGAGGTTCCCGGACGAACGGAGGGCATGGCCATGGCGAGCATCACGATCCGCAATCTCGACGACGAGGTGAAGACGCGCCTGCGCGTGCGCGCCGCCGAACACCATCGCTCCATGGAGGAGGAGGTGCGGCTGATCCTGCGCGATGCCGTGGGACGCAAACCGCGTTCGCGGGACCTCGCGAGCGTCATCCGCTCGCATTTCGGGCCGGCCAAAGGCGTGAACCTGGAGTTGCCGCCGCGCGAGCCCGGGCGCGAGCCGCCGTCCTTCGATTGAGCCTGCGACCATGACCGTGTTGTTGGACACCAACGCCGTGTCCGAACTGATGCGCAAGTCGCCCGATCCCGCCGTCGCAGCGTGGGTCGCAACCTGTCCTCTGGAGGATCTGTTCTTCTCGGCGGTCGGCGAGGCGGAGCTGCGCTACGGTGCCGCCATCCTGCCCGAGGGCCGTCGCCGGGAAACCTTGGTCTCGGATATCGAGGCGATGCTGCGCGACGCCTTCGAGGATCGGGTGCTGCCGTTCGACAGCGCGGCGGCGCGCGCCTATGCGGAGATCGCCGCCGCGCGGCGCGCGGCCGGACGTCCCGTCGCGCCGGCAGACTGCCAGATCGCGGCGATCGCCCTGTCCCGCGGCATGGCGGTGGCGACGCGCAACGTCCGGGACTTTGCGGACATGGCCATCGAGGTTGTCGATCCCTGGACGGCGGCATGAGCGGCACCACCGAAGCCTTTGTGCATGTCCGAAGTGTCGCGTTATTTCAAAGTCGTCCACCTACGCCCACGCTTGTCGTCGAACCCGTTGACAGCGGCCGAGAGGAACGGCCTGGGCGTGATCGCGTGACGGCGCCCGCCACCATGAACGGCGTGGAGAGCGGCGGCGCCGGGTTCGAGTCTCGTCGGGGGTCCATGTCATGACGGCCGCACAGATGAACCTCGATCTCGCGGGACGGCCGAGCGGGCGCGTCATCCTCGACCGTATCCGCGCCGAGAGCCGGGACGAGTCCGAGAAGGGGCGCTGGTTCGAGCAATTGTTCATGCGCATCGCGATTCAGCAGCCCGAGTTCGAGATCGCCGGTATCTGGCGCTGGCCCGACTGGCCCAAGCGCGAAGCATTGACCGGCCTCGACGGCCGCGACATGAGAGTCGATCTTGTCGCGCGGCGCACCTCGGACGCTTTCAGCAGACGCTAAAAGGAGTGAGTCCCGACGATGGCGATGATCACACCCGAACGCGATCTTGAAGAGTCCCTTGTCACGACGCTACGGGACCTCAAGTACGAATATCGCCCCGACATCCGCGATCGAGCAACGCTTGAAGCAAACTTCAGGGAAAAGTTCGAAGCCCTGAATCGTGTCACACTTACCGATGGCGAGTTCCAGAGACTCCTCGATGAGATCGTCACACCCGACGTGTACGAAGCCGCACGCTCTCTCCGGAACCGGGAAGCGTTCATCCGCGACGACGGTACGCCGCTCAACTACACCCTCGTCAACATCAAGGACTGGTGCAAGAACACCTTCGAGGTCGTCAATCAGCTCCGCATCAATACGGACAACAGCCATCACCGCTACGACGTCATACTCCTGATCAACGGCGTCCCCGTCGTTCAGGTCGAGCTGAAGACGCTTGGGATCAGCCCGCGGCGGGCGATGGAGCAGATCGTCGACTACAAGAACGACCCCGGTAACGGATACGCCAAGACGCTGCTCTGCTTCGTCCAGCTCTTCATCGTCAGCAATCGCATGGACACGTGGTACTTCGCAAATAACAACACGCGGCATTTCGCCTTCGACGCCGACGAGCGGTTCCTTCCAGTCTACCAGTTCGCGGCCGAGGACAACACCAGGATCACCCACCTCGACGACTTCTCCGATCGGTTCCTCGCCAAATGCACGCTCGGCCAGATGATCAGCAAGTACATGGTCCTTATCGCGAGCGAGCAGAAGCTCCTGATGATGCGCGCGTATCAGATCTACGCCGTCAAGGCCATCGTCGACTGCATCGATCAGAACTGCGGCAACGGCTACATCTGGCACACGACCGGCTCGGGCAAGACGCTCACCTCCTTCAAGGCCTCGACGCTCCTCAAGACCAACGAGAGCATCCACAAGTGCCTGTTCGTCGTCGACCGTAAGGACCTCGACCGCCAGACCCGCGAGGAGTTCAACCGGTTCCAGAAGAACTGCGTCGAGGAAAACACCAACACCGCGGCGCTCGTCCGTCGCCTCCTGTCCGACGACTACGCGGACAAGGTCATCGTCACGACCATCCAGAAGCTCGGCCTCGCCCTCGACGAGAACAGCAAGTACAACCGGCAGAACATCGCTCGGGGGCGCTCAACGTTCAAGCGGCGGCTCGATCCGCTCCGAGACAAGCGGATGGTCTTCATCTTCGACGAGTGCCACCGCTCGCAGTTCGGTGAGAACCACAAGGCCATCAAGGCGTTCTTCCCCAACTCCCAGCTCTTCGGCTTCACCGGCACCCCGATCTTCGAGGACAACGCGACCGTCAGGCAGATCGAGGGAGAGGCCGCCACCCTTCGAACCACGAAGGACCTATTCCAGAGCGAGCTCCACGCCTACACCATCACCCACGCGATCGAGGATCGGACCGTCCTCCGCTTCCACGTCGATTACTACAAGCCCAAGGACGCCTCGGCCCTCAGACCCGGTCAGACCCTTACCAAGCAGGCAGTCGCCCAGGCCATCCTCGACAAGCACGATGCTGCGTCCGGCAGCCGACGTTTCAACGCGCTGCTCGCTACAGCCTCGATCAACGACGCCATCGAGTACTACAAAGTCTTCGAGGAGCTCCAGGCCGAACGGCAGTCCGCCGACCCGGAGTTCGTCCCTCTCAAGATCGCCGCCGTGTTCTCGCCGCCTGCGGAGGGCAACCCGGACGTTCGGCAGATCCAGGAGGATCTTCCCCAGGAGAAGGAGGACAACCGGCACGATCCCGAGGGCAAGAAGACCGCGCTCAAGGCCATCATCGCCGATTACAACCAGCGGTATGGCACCAACCACGACATCAACAACTTCGACCTCTACTACCAGGACATCCAGCAGCGCATCAAGGGTCAGCAGTTCCCCAATCGCGACCTGCCCCGCAAGGGCCAGGAAAAGATCGACATCACCATCGTCGTCGACATGCTCCTCACCGGATTCGATTCCAAGTTCCTCAATACGCTCTACGTCGACAAGAACCTCAGGCGCCATGGCCTGATCCAGGCCTTTTCCCGCACAAACCGCGTTCTCAACGCGACCAAGCCCTACGGCCACATCCTCGATTTCCGCAATCAGCGGGACAGCGTCGATGCCGCTATCGCTCTCTTCTCCGGCGCCCAGCCCGACCGGGCCCGCGAAATCTGGTTGGTCGACAAGGCTCCCGTCGTCATCGACAAGTTCAAGCAGGCCGTTGACGATCTCGGCGAGTTCATGCGTTCGCAAGGCCTTGAAGCCAAGCCCGATCAGGTGAACAATCTGATGGGCGACGACGCCCGGGCCCAGTTCATCAAGCGCTTCAAGGAGGTCCAGCGCCTCCGAACCGAGCTCGACCAGTACACCGACCTCACCGACGAGCAGCACGAGCAGATCGCGCAGATCCTCCCCAAGGACGACCTCCGCGCCTTCCGCGGCGCGTACCTCGAAACCGCCCAGCGCCTGAAAGAGCAGCAGGGCGCACCCGGAAGGGACGGCGAGCCGACCAAGCCCGAGATCGACCAGCTCGACTTCGAGTTCGTTCTCTTCGCCTCCGCCATTATCGACTACGACTACATCATGAGGCTGATCGCCAAGTACTCCGGACAGGACCCCACGAGGGTCCAGATCAGCCGCGAGCAGCTCATCGGGCTGATACAGTCCGATGCCAAGTTCCTCGACGAGCGGGAGGAGATCACCGAGTACGTCCGCTCACTCAAGGAGGGCGAGGGCCTCGACGAGGCTGCGATCCGCGCCGGTTACGAGCAGTTCAAGGTCAGGAAGCAGGCCGGGGAGATCGCCGACCTCGCTCAGGCCCACGGTCTGACGACCGAATCCCTCACGGCCTTCACCGACACCATCCTCCAGCGCATGATCTTCGACGGCGAGCAGCTCACCGACCTGATGGAGCCGCTCGACCTCGGCTGGCGCGAACGTCGCGAGCGGGAACTCGCCCTCATGGCCGATCTCGCTCCGCTCCTGAACAAGCGGGCCCACGGCCGGAACATCTCGGGCCTCAACGCCTACGAGCATGGAGAGGCGCGATGACGGCCCACAAGCCATTGCACCTTGTGCCGCAGCTGCGATTTCCGGAGTTTCGGCGTGCTGGTGATTGGAAACATGATCAAATCGGCAATGTTGCAAGCATCACCAAGGGAAAGGGTGTCTCAAAAGCGGACATCACGAAGGGTGGAGTGATTCCCTGTATCAGATATGCGGAACTTTATACTCACTACCGCGAGGTGATTCACGAGGTGGTGTCCCGCACGAATATACCGCACGAAGATCTCATGCTCAGCTTGGCTGAGGATGTCATTGTCCCCGCTTCAGGAGAGACAAGGGCGGACATTGCAAGGGCTGCCTGCGTCTTGCCTGAACGCGTAGCGCTGGGGAGCGATCTGAATATTCTTCGCTCGGATCTATACGGCCCGTTTTTCAGCTATCTGCTGAATAGTCCGCTTCGCCATACAATCGCAAGAATGGCTCAAGGCGATACGGTCGCTCATCTTTACCCGAAGCAGCTAACGCAAGTGTGGCTAGCTTACCCAATGCGTCTCGAGCAGCAGAAGATCGCCGACTGCCTCGGCTCTCTGGACGACCTGATTGCGGCGGAGGGCCGGAAGCTCGACGCCCTGCGGCAGCACAAGCAGGGGCTGATGCAACAGCTCTTTCCTCGGCCCGGCGAAACTGTGCCGCAGCTGCGGTTTCCGGAGTTTGAGGACGCTCCGGGTTGGCGACAAGCCACTATTGGTGAATTTTCCCCTTTCTCCTACGGCAAGAGCCTGCGGAAGGATATACGTAACTTGGCAGGGCATATCCCTGTATTCGGCTCTAATGGCCATGTTGGTTGGCATGACAAAGCGCTTACAGATGGTCCGACGATTATTATCGGACGCAAAGGAACGGTAGGAGCGGTTCACTATTCGCCAGTCCCTTGCTGGCCTATCGACACCACGTTTTTTGTATCTGGTAGCGATGCGGAGTTAGTGAGATTCAAATACTACGCTCTCAATGCACTAGGTTTGGCGGCGATGAATACCGATTCCGCTGTGCCAGGGCTTAACCGCAAAGCCTGCCAAGCGCGTGAGCTGCGAATTCCTCCGCAGTTCGAACAGCGCGTCATCGCCGACTGCCTCGGCTCGCTGGACGACCTGATCGCAGCGGAGGGCCGGAAGCTCGACGCCCTGCGGCAGCACAAGCAAGGCCTGATGCAGAAGCTCTTTCCCTCGCTGGACGGGCAGTAAGTCATGAGCGACGCAACCACGTTCACGGACCTTGACGCCCTCGCCGTACACCTGCGGCAAGAGCTCGAGAATAAAAAGTTCATCCTGCTCTATGCCTATAACGGCACGGGCAAGACCCGGCTGTCCACCGCCTTCAAGGACCTCGGCAAGGGCGTGAACACCGATGACGAGGCCGAACAGCGCGACACGCTCTACTTCAACGCCTTCACCGAAGACCTGTTCTCGTGGGACAACGATCTGGAGAATGACAGTGAGCGGAAGCTGACGCTCAACACGGATTCGAGCTTCTTCTCCGGTCTCGAGTCGATGGAGATGGACAATCGAATCCGTACCCTGCTCAAGCGTTACGCCGATTTTGAGTTCCGGATTGACACCACCACCTGGGATGTGGTCTTCGCCCGAGAGTTTAGAATGAAGAAGAATGGTACCGCCGGCGACGAGGCCGACAGTGCGGACGCGGGGCAGGGTGAGAGCGGAGACGAGTACGAAACCCGCCGTGAGGAGGCCATCAAGATCTCCCGTGGCGAGGAGAATATCTTCATCTGGTGCTTCTTCCTCGCCATCGTCGAGCTTACGCTCGATGACGATGGAACCGGCCCCTACAACTGGGTGAAGCACATCTACATTGACGACCCGATCTCATCGCTCGATGAGCACAATGCCATCGCCGTGGCAAATCATCTGGCGAGGCTTCTCAAGAGGCATAAGAGCGGGATAAAGACGGTGATTTCGACGCATCACACGCTGTTCTTCAACGTGCTGTGCAACGAACTGAATAAGGCGAACAAGTACTTTCTTAGCCGCGACGGGTCGCCGGAGGGGCTTCTCCTGCGCAAGACCGGGGATACGCCATTTTTCCACCATGTGGCCGCGCTCGCTGGGCTCTACAAGGTGGCACGCGATGGCAGGCTGTACATCCATCACTTCAACATGCTTCGAGCAATCCTGGAGAAGACCGCAAGTTTTTCATGGCTACCAGAGCTTTTCCGCGTGCATCAAACGCGACGCTGACGATGAAGACGGCATCCTTCACACACGGTTGATCAACATCCTCAACCACGGGCACTATTCATTGTTCGAGCCGCAGGAGATGCTGGAGGAGAACAAACGCTACTTTCGGGATCCTCCACGAGTTCATCAACCAATACCCCTTCAATTCCGCCTTGTTCCCGAGTGAGCCGGCGGCTGCAATGAATGATGCGACATGACAGAACAGAACCAGAAAAAGCTCGGCAAGACGCTCTGGGCCATCGCCGATCAACTCCGCGGGGCGATGAACGCGGACGACTTTCGCGACTATATGCTCGCGTTCCTGTTTCTTCGCTACCTTTCGGACAACTACGAGCAGGCTACGAAGAAGGAACTCGGGCGCGACTACCCTGACCCCAACGCTATCGACAATGGGGGGCGGTCCTCCCTATCTGTCTGGTACGATCGGAACCCCGGCGATGTGCCGGTGTTCGAGAAACAGATGCGGCTCAAAGCCCATTACGTTATCCGCCCCTGGCACCTCTGGGCGTCCATTACCCACATGGCCCGCACTCAGGACATCGAGCTGCTCGACACGCTCCAGGCAGGCTTCAAATACATCGAGAACGAGTCATTCCAGAGCACGTTCTTGGGGCTGTTCTCGGAGATCAATCTCGGCTCCGACAAGCTCGGAAAGACCTACGCGGACCGGAACGCGAAGCTCTGCACAATTATCACCAGGATAGCCGAGGGCCTCGCGGAATTCTCCACGGACGGCGACACGCTAGGCGACGCCTACGAGTATCTGATCGGCCAGTTCGCCGCGGGCTCGGGGAAGAAGGCAGGTGAGTTCTACACGCCGCAGCGGATCTCGGACATCCTCTCCGCGATCGTCGCGCTCGACAGCCAGGAGCCGAAGACTGGCAAGCGGAAGCACCTCGCCAGCGTGATGGACTTCACCTGCGGATCGGGCTCGCTGCTGCTCAATGTGCGCAAGCGCATGGGGCCGCACGGCATCGGCAGGATCTACGGGCAGGAGAAGAACGTCACCACCTACAACCTCGCGCGGATGAACATGCTGCTGCACGGGGTGAAGGACTCGGAGTTCGAGATCTATCATGGCGACACGCTGGCCAACGACTGGGACATGCTCCGCGAGACGAACCCGGCAAAGAAGCCCTATTTCGACGCCGTGATCGCCAACCCACCCTTCAGCTACCGCTGGACCCCGAACGAGGCGTTGGGCGAGGATGTACGCTTCAAGAACTACGGGCTGGCCCCGAAGTCGGCGGCTGACTTCGCGTTCCTGTTGCACGGGTTTCACTACCTCAAGGACGACGGTGCGATGGCGATCATCCTGCCGCACGGCGTGCTGTTCCGCGGTGGCGCGGAGGCGAAGATCCGCCGCAAGCTCCTTGACGACGGGCACATCGACACCGTCATCGGCCTGCCGGCGAACCTGTTCTACTCGACCGGCATCCCGGTCTGCATTCTCGTCCTGAAGAAGTGCAAGAAGCCCGACGACGTCCTGTTCATCAACGCGTCCGAGCATTTCGAGAAGGGCAAGCGGCAAAACTACCTGTCCGACGAGCATATCGAGAACATCATCGACACCTACCAGCAGCGTCCGGAGAGCATCGAGCGGTATGCCAGACGCGTGGAGATGGACGAGATTGAGGCCAACGACTGCAACCTGAATATCTCCCGCTATGTCAGCACGGCCGAGCCGGAAGTCGAAATCGATCTGGCGGCCGCGCATGGAGGGTTGGTCGAGATCGAGAGGCAGATTCAGGAGTCAACGACGAAGCACAATGCGTTTCTGAAGGAACTTGGACTATCGCCATTGCCAGCGCCCGACAAGTAATCGAAGCGATCCCCCCCCCCCCCCCCCCCCCCCCCCCACAACCCTTGCGACGCCGGACCATTGCGACGAGCGGCTTGCCGGTCCGAGTGTCGCCAAGTTCTCAGGATAACCCATCGTTGTCGATCTCCCGTTTCTCGTAGACGGTAGCGATTTGCCGACCGTCCCAGACATAGCAGAGATGCCGCTCCTGCCGGACGTTCGACAGAAGGGGCGGTCGGAACACAGCGGCGCATTCGCCCCCGGTCCAGCGAACGCTGTCATAGGCGATGCCGTTGGACCCGGCCTCGCGCAGCGTTCGCCCCAGATGCTGCCCCGCGGCGTAGTTGTCCGCGTGATAGACGAGCGGCTGCACGGGCATCTGTCCGCGCAGGTCATGCAGTTCGCCCTCAAGGTCGACCAGATAGACCCGCATGTCCAGTTCCATCCGTGGCTGCCCGGTGGCGCGCATGAAGCGCTCGCGGTGATGCCTCGTCTCGGCGATGGCGGTATCGAGGTCGTTCGCGGCATAGAAGATGCCGTAGGCGCCATCCGAGAACCGGCTGCCGCTCGGGTTCAGGTGGGTGAACGCCGCCATGATGACGCTTGCGCCCGGTCCGCTGACGCGGTCCTCGGGCGGCACCAGCCGGATGTCGCCAATCTCGTCGCGGAGCCTGGGATTGGTCAGCGCGTCCACCGCGAAGATCGCTTCCAGGTCTTGAGGGTCCGTCACCCGCTCGAAGAGCTGGATCGGCGGGAACCGGCTGGAGACGATGCGCCGGCACGGCTTCCACGCGATGGGGACGAGCGGCGGCGTCACGCCCGGCCGCCACGCTCCGCGTCGAGATATTGCCGGACGAGGAACAGGTCCGCCACCTGGCCGGACAGCATCCGGTCGAGAGCCGCCCGGCCGCCGAACGGGGACGCCGCGTTGGGCCGCTTCACCCATTCGTCGGCCGCCTTCTCGTCGGGCAGCAGGATCTGAAGCGCCTTGTAGATGCCCACGATGTAGGAAATGCGCTCCAGCGTATCCTTCGGCAGGACGATGGCCGGATTCTTCCGCCACTTGAAGAAGGTCGACCGGGCGCTCAGTCCGAGAAGAGTCATCTGCTCCTCGACCGAGAGGCCCCACAGTTCCGCGATGCGGAAGAAGGTGCGCAGGGCCGGGCCGGACAGGCCCTTGCGGTCGAGAGCCGTTGCCGATCGTGCCTGTACGGTCATGGCGTTATCCACATTTGTCTATTTCTAATAGAATAGTCCACAAACGGACTGACGACAAGAGCCCCGATTGCAGTCTCGGCCTCTGGGATTGCGGCGTGGGGACGGTTCTCGCCCTGTAACGACACTGCGCGGTACCAAGTCCGGTGAAGGGGACGAGGGATTGGTTCTCTTAATCGATTCCGCTGCAACCCGCATGGCATGGAATACCGGCTCCGTTTCCCTGCTGTCGAGACTCCATTCGCCGCAAGGGAACACGCTCACAGCCAGTCGAGATTCGGTCGGCGAGGCGTCTCCTCCGCGCTGTCTTCCTGCTCGGTCCAGTCCAGCGGCCTTGACCGGTCTGCCGTTGCGGCAGGGGCGAGCGGGTCGGGCGGCACGGCACGCCTGTCGGCAACGTCCGACCAGTCGAGTTCCCTGCCTCCTCCGGTGTCGTCCACATCGTCCGTCTGGTCGGACAGCGGCGGCGGTTCGGCACTGTATCCCATGGCGCGGGCGATGACGGCGGCGGCCTGTGCGGCGGCGTCCCGGAGCGCGCTGTCGTCGAGATGGGCGTAGATGGCGGTGGTCTCGCGCTGGCGGTGCCCGAGCAGCCGCCCGACGGTAGGTGAGCCCAACGCCGTTCATGACGCCCTGGGAGGCCCAGGTGTGCCGGCAGTCGTGGATGCGCAGCCCGGGCAGCCCGGCTTCCTCGCGGATGTCGACCCAGAAGGCATAGAGCCGATTCGATGTGAGATCCTCAGGGAACACCCGCGCGGAACACCCGGTCCGGGTCAGCGCCGCGAACAGTTGCACCGCTTCCGGCCCGAGCCAGAGGGTGCGCGGGCCGGTCTTGGTGTCTTCGAGCCGGGCGCTCGCGCCGTCCCCGGACAGCTCCACGATCTCGTCCCAGCGCAGGTTGAGCACTTCGGAGAGCCGCGCTCCGGTCAGCGTCAGCAGGCGGATGGCAGCGACCGGCCAGGGATGTTCTTCCCGATGCCGGTTCAGCACCGCGCCGAGGCGTTCCAGCTCCGTACGGTCGAGGGATCGGGCGACGGGCCGGCGCGGGTTCTTCGCGATGTTGGCGCAGGGATCGGGGACATGCTCGCCGATCTCGCCCCACTACCGGGCGGCGGCGAGCATGGCGCGGAGTATCTCGAAGGCGCGGTTGGCCGCGCCGGGTCGATCCGCGCTCGCCGCGTCGAACCAGGCCGAGACCCGGGCATGGGTAATGGCGTCGAGCCGCACCCTCCCGAAGTGGGGCATCAGCCGGTTCCTCATGTAGATGTCGTAGGTCTCCAGCGAGGACGGCTTCCAGCGGTGCTTGCGCCGCTCGCGGTAGCGGGCGGCGAAGTCGCGGAACAGCGGCGCCTTCTTCCGCGGCGGTGTCACGTCCTCGCCGCCCCACAGGCGGGCGAGCACGGCGGCCCCCTCCCGGCGCGCCGCGTCGAGGGACAGTTCGGGGAAGCGCCCGAGGGTGATCTTGCGCATGCGCCCCTGGGCGCGGGTCTGGACGATGTAGGACCAGATGCCGGAGGGCTGCACCCGCACCCCGAAATGTCCCAGCAGGTTGTCCCAGAGGGTGTATTCCCTCTTCCCCGGCTTCGCCGCTGCGATGGCCTTCACGGTGAGCCGGACACGGTGCCGGTGGCCGCTCATCGTCCATCCCCCTTGCCGCTTCCGGTCATCGCTTCGTGGACGATGCCGGAGATGCGCCCCGCCGCCGCGCGGACATGCTCGTCGGCGAGGTGGGCGTAGCGCTCGGTCGAGCCGGTATCGGCATGGCCGAGCAGGCGGCCCACGGTGTAGAGGTCGAGCCCGCTCATCACGGCGTGGGAGGCGAACGTGTGTCGGCAGTCGTGGATGCGCACGCCGTCCAGTCCGGTGAGCGCGCGCAGCTTGCTCCAGCGATATCCGAGATTGGTCATCGGACCGTCGCCCTTGCGGTTGGGAAAGACGAACCGTCCCTCACGCGGCAGGCCGTTGAGCACCGCCCTTGCGGGCGGCGGGAGCTGAACCGCCTTCGGCCCGGTCTTGCTGTCAGGCAAGACCGGGCAGGCGCCGCGGATCCAGTCCCACCGGAGCCCCGTGATCTCGGAGGACCGCGCGCCGGTGAACAGCAGCAGCCGGATCGCGGCGGCGGCCTGCCTGTCCTCGGCATGGTCGAGGACGAAGCCGAGGCGCTTCAGCTCGTCCAGCGAGAGGAACCGCTCGCGCGGGGCGGTCCGGTAGCGCCGCATGCTGCGGCAGGGGTTCGATCCTTGTGGGCGCAGGTCCCACAACTCCGCCTGGCGCATCATGACGGAGAGCACGGGCAGGGTCCGGTTGACGTTGCCGGGGGTACCGCTCAGGGAATCGAACCAGCGCCGTACATCGGCGCGGTCGATCTCCGCGACCCGCATCGCCCCGAAGAAGGGCAGGAGGTAGCGGCCGATCAGGTGGGCGTTGCTCTCTCGCGTTGACGGCTTCCAGCGCCGTCCCTGGCGGCGCATGAACTCCTGCACGAAGTCGGCGAACAACGGGCCGGTCTCGCACTCGTTCTTCGCAGCCGCGATGGCGGCCTCGGCCTTCTCCCGCGCCTCGGCGGCGGTCGTCTCCTCCGCCGTGCCGAGGACGACATTCTCCGCGCCGGGCCTGCGCGGCACCCGGACGAAGAAGGTCTTCGTCCCGTCCCTGGCGACCTTGAGGCCGAAGGCGGGCAGGTCCCTGTCGATGACGGTCAGGCCGTTCCGTCCGGACTTCTGCTCGCGGAAGCTGCGGCGGAGCGTGCGCTCGTTGATGGTGGCGTAGATGCGCATGGGGCGTGTCTCCGTTGTCCGTTCCCTCGGGCGCCGTCCGTTTCGAGGTAACGGAACGGCGGTTTGGGGGAGACAACGCGGCCCGCGCGGAGGATCGCAGCCTTGGACCGGGCTCGACCTAAGCCACTGTTACGTAGCTGAAAACATCCGGTGTACGCGAGCCGGTAGGGTCTCGCTCGATGCACCTTGGGTGCGTGAGGTGTGAGGAAAACAACCCCTACGGGGGTCGAGAGGGCAGTGCTGCCCTGCACACCATGACCGGCTTGAAACGCCGCTTATGCACGTGGCTCCGGTGGCACACGATGTTGCTCCCGATGTCGACTATTCCCGGCACGCCAAACGCTACATGTGCCTTTCACCGGAGCCACGTGCATAAGCGGTTTCACAAATTGGTCCGTACAATAAAAACGCTGGACAAAACGATCTTTTTTGGGTGAGAATTAATGTCGCCAAATTATTGCCTATGGCCTCGCCGTTTACAGCGTGGGATCACCGTGCGACCCGATCTGGAAACCCTTGACTCATTGATAATAAATAATTCCTTCTTCGCCATGCTAGAACCACATCCTCTGTCAGGCAGCCAGTGTGGTCCAGGACCGGGGAAGAAAAAGCGGCCACACAAGATTCCTTCTTGTCCTGCAGCTGGATCAGGGACATCGGGAGGCGGCGATTCTCAGCCCGGCCATGATGATGATCACGCCGACCACGCACAGGATGATGCTGTTCATTTCGCCATTGTGATTGGTGCTCAGCAATTCTCCTTTTGGAGTTATCAGGGGTTTTCAAAGGCTTGGAGATGTGATTCAAGTTGTTGTATGAAGCGTCTTGAACGATACATGGATGTGCTGGGGAAGCGGTGCGCGGCGTTGCCCGACAAGCGCTCGGGACGCAACACGCGCTATGCCATGAGAGACATCGGGCTTGCGGCGTTTTCGGTGTTTTTCATGCAGAGCCCGTCGTTTCTGGCGCATCAGCGCCTGCTGTCGGCGCAGCGCGGCGCTGATGCGCCGGGACGCTGTTCGGCATGGAGCGGGTTCCGTGCGACAGCCATATCCGGCGGATGCTGGATGGGGCGCCGACGGATCATTTCGACGCGGTGTTTTCGGCGCTTGTCGATGACCTGGATGGCGCCGGTGCCTTGTCGGGTCTGCGCTGCCTGGACGATCGGGTGTTGATCGCGCTGGACGGCTCGGAGCCTTTCCGTTCCGGCACGATCCACTGCGCGCACTGCTCGACGCGCCGGCGGGGCGAGGAGGTGGAGTATTTCCACAGCTTTGTCGGCGCCGCTCTGGTGGCGCCGGGGCAGCGCCGCGCCTTGCCTCTGGCGCCGGAGTTCGTGCGCCCGCAAGACGGCTCGGCGAAGCAGGACTGCGAGAGCCGCGCGGCGCAGCGCTGGCTGGCCCGCCTGGGGCCTTGTGTGGCCGGGCTGAGACCGGTCTATCTGGGCGACGATCTCTATTCCCGCCAGCCGATCTGCGAGGCGGTGCGCGCTGCGGGCGGGAGCTTCATCTTCGTGTGCAAGCCGTCCAGCCACAAGACGTTGAGCGAATACACCCATGGCGTCGTGCTGGACGAGGTGTGCCAGACCGTGGGCAGGGGCGCGGCCAGGCGCCGCCATCGCTATCGCTGGATGAATGGCGTGCCGCTGCGCGACGGCGCCGACGCGCTCGCCGTCAACTGGCTGGAGGTCGAGATCGCCAAGCCCGACGGCAAGGTGACCTACCGCAACAGCTTCGTCACCGACCTTGCCGTCACGCGAGACACCGCCGCCGCCATCGCCGCCTGCGGGCGTGCCCGCTGGAAGATCGAGAACGAGACCTTCAACGTCCTGAAGACCAACGGCTACAACCTCGAACACAATTTCGGGCATGGCAGCCAGACACTGGCCAGCATCCTGGTCGTGCTCAATCTGCTGGCCTTCGCCCTGCACACGGCCTACGACCTGATCGAAGCGTCCTGGCGGCGGGCGCGGCACGCACTCGGAGCCCGAAGGCGCCTGTTCGAGCACATCCGCGCGATCACCGCCTACCATGTCTTCGCGTCATGGGCGGTCCTCATGAGAACCGTCATCACGGGCATCCCGCCTCCCGCAAACGCTTGATCCCCGGCCCCCGCGCCAAGCCCATCCCTCCAACCGCAAAACCGCCAAAAAAACCAACACGAAAGGCCGCAATGCAACAAGAAACGCCATAAGGAGAATTGCTGATTGGTGCTGTGGTCTCTTGACACAGGCTGCGATATCGGGGTTGCGGGGCGAAGCTGCATTCGAGCCGCAGACGTCGCTTCTGCTTTCCGACCGACCAGCAGAAAAAGCCATGCGGATGTTTCTCAATCTGATACATTCGAGGTGGAGTTCCGATCGTACTCGACCTGAACCGTATCATCGTCGGCGCAGCCTGGTATGAGGCCGTCGACGATGATGTCATGCCTCCTTTCAGATGACGCTGCAAGACGAGAACACAGGAGGCGTAATGATGTTATGGTGCCATCCGGATCGATCCCGATGATTGTGCGGATGGCAATGGAGGGGCCGGGCCAGTCCGGCGCGCCCCTTGTCCGCTTGCCGGGGTCGGTCGGCCCTGCATCCGCGGTGCTCCCGAAGCACGGGTTTGCCGGGGTCCGTCCGGTCGCCTTTTTCGGGACCGGCTGAATGGCCGCGGGTTCGCGGGACGGGACGCGGGAACCGGACGAGACATTGCCGCCGCTGCCTACGCCGCATGACAGATTTTTTCAGGCCTTGCTGTCCGATTCCAGGCGCGCCGGTGCTTTTCTGCGCGATCATCTGCCCAACGACATCGCCGGGCTGCTGGACCAGACAATACTGCCGGTCGCCCTGGAGGGCCGGTTCGTGGACGAGGCTCTGTCCAGGAGCCAGAGCGACCTGCTGTTCCGGGTCACGTTGAAGTCCGGCAAGGCGGCGTTTGTCTACACGCTGCTCGAGCACAAGTCCTACGCCGATCCGGGTCTGCCCTTGCAGTTGGCGTCCTATATGATCCGGATCTGGAAACGCCATGCGGGGACGGATGCGGCGAAGCTGCGAGCGTTGCCGCCGATCATTCCGATCGTGCTCTTTCACGGTGAGTCCGAGGGGATGGTGCCGGCCTCTCTGGCGGCAGCGGTCGACACGGAGGGCCAGCCGGCGTTGGCGTTCGCGGAGGGTTTCAGCTACATATTCCGGAATATCAGAAGTCTCACGACGGAGGAGCTGTCGCGGGACGCTGATCTCAAGGCCGGTCTGATCGTGCTGAAGCGTGATGCGATCGAGTTTCTGGATACGGTGCTTCTGGGCTTGCAGAGCGACCCTGACTTGTACCACCAGGTGCTGGAATATATTCTCCATGTCTATTCAGTTCCCGATCTGGAATGGCTCAGCACGGTCCTGGAGAACAAACTTGGTTATCCGGAGGTGACTTTGAACACGATTGCGGAAACCTTGATCGCACAAGGGAAAGCACAAGGGAGAGCCGAAGGGAGAGCCGAAGGGCAAGCAGAAGGGCAGACCGAAGGGGAAGCGAAGATGCTTGCCCGCCTGCTCGAACGACGGTTCGGCCCTCTGCCCCGGTCGGCGCGGGAGCGCATTGCGGCAGCCGCGATCGAGCAGCTCGACAGGTGGGGCGACGGCGTGTTGGAGGCGCAGTCGCTGGATGATCTGCTCGGCCAACCAGAAGCCTCCTGAAACGGTCTTGATATCTGGTCAGAGACCGGCGCTTGCCCGAGGGAATTTCGAAACACGCATGCGTGTTTGCCGAAAGCTGTGACGCTGCCGCAGAGGCGAGAGCAAATGCGCCGGTCCCGGAACGAAGGATCGTCTGGTTTCCGGCGACTTTCGCCCTCCGCCGATGGCTCGCAATCGCCCGAAAGGCGTTGCCTTCGCGGCAGGACAAGTCCCGACAAGGGCAGCGCGGACACAGGACGCATGACAGACTGAAAACCCCTCGAAGTCCGCGGCCGGCCCGGCGAACTCTCTTCAGCAATCCATCAAGACCTCCGGACGGCCCGCCGAAACCATCCGGCGCAACCCGATAACCGCAAGTGCGGCTGCCATTGGCCGAGGTTCCGGGAACCGAAGACCACCGAAACCGGCAAGCAGCAGCTGCCTTGAAAGGATCCGTGAACCGAATGCTTACGTTTCAGATCGGTTCAACGACATCCGGGATCGGTGTGATACAAGAACCACACCCTTATACCCAGGATGATCATCGTTAACCGGTATTGACTCGAATACATGCCCGATGCGTTCAACCTTGATACCCTCATCACTCATACCCTCGAACCGCTCGATCCCGACCAGACCGTCTTCAATCCGGTCTGGCGCAGGATCGAGGCCCGGGCCGGCTGCGCAACCGCATCGTTGAAGCCGCGGGACGCGAGACCAAGGCCGATCGCGAAACCAAAGAGACCGTCGAGGCCCTCACCGTCGAGATCGATGATCTGAAACAGCGACGCGACGCCACGCCAAAACATGTCCGGGCCGGCGACCTCAGCGAAACGGACAAACTCCAGGCCCTGCCAACCTCAGACGCCAACATCCGGCCCGAACCCGAAAACGGCATCCTCAGGGTCCGGATCCTTGGCCTCGCCAACAATGCCCTTGACCGGATACTGGCTCCGCTCCTCACGGACCTCACCGAAACCCGGACCATCTACCCCGGAACCGACCTCGGACCCATCTACGAAATCGCAGCCGGATCACAAAAACAGGGATCATCTGATTTTAGCTGAGATCAGGATGTCTGAAGATAGTGCTCAACAGGTTTCTCGATGGCTTCGAAGGCAAATTGGCGGCAAAGAAATGAGCCGCGATCGGCAAGTGTTCGATTCCTACGGCGCAGCGGGACATCAATGAACTGATCGGGCGCAACATCCTCAACCGCAATTCGGGCGGCAGCAAGAATATGAGCTATGACCTAGTGTCCCGTTCTCGTAATTCGTACAATTCTGAGGGGGTTTGCGATGCGGTTGCACTGTGATGCGACGGTCGGCGGAGATCAAGCTGGGTGACGTTGAGCGTAGCGAGCTGGAACGGCTTGCACGGGGCCGAAAGGTCTGGCGGTCCCTGTCGGATCGGGCTCACATTGTGCTTCTGGCAGCCGAGGGGCTGACCAACGTGCAAATCGCCAACGCGCTCGACATCAACAATCTCACCGCCAGGAAGTGGCGCAATCGTTTTGCCGAACAGGGCATGGACGGGCTCGAAGACGAGCCGCGGCCCGGCCGCCCGCGGTGCATCGATGATGACGCCGTGGCCGAGGTGGTGCGCAAGACGCTTGAAGAGAAGCCTCGGGATGCGACGCACTGGAGCACGCGCTCGATGGCCCGCGAAACGGGCTACGCGCCGTCGACGATCCACCGTATCTGGCAGGCCTTTTCGCTGCAGCCGCACCGGCGCGAGACTTTCAAGCTGTCTGCGGACCCCTACTTCGTGGACAAGGTGCGCGACATCGTCGGGCTCTACGTGGACCCGCCGCAGCATGCCATGGTGCTCTGTCTGGACGAGAAATCCCAGGTTCAGGCCCTTGATCGCACCCAGCCACTGCTGCCGCTGCGCCCTGGCCAGGTCGAGCGACGCACCCATGACGACAAGCGCAACGGCACGACCTCGCTGTTCGCCGCCCTCGACATCGCCACCGGCGCGGTCATCGGCAAGTGCTTCCGCCGCCACCGAAGCCGGGAGTTCCGCAGGGTCCTGGACCACGTCGAGGCCAACGTGCCCGAGGATCTCGACATCCACATCGTCATGGACAACTACTCGACGCACAAGACGAAGGAAGTCCGCGACGGGTTCGCCAAGCGGCCTTGCTGGCACGTGCACTTCATCCCGACATCTGCCTCATGGCTCAACCAGGTGGAGAGCTTCTTCGCCAATCTGACGGAGAAGCAGATCAGGCGCGGGGTGCACCGCTCGACCGTCGAGCTCGAGCAGGCGATCACCGCGTATATCGAGGCGGTCAACGAGGACCCCAAGCCGTTCCGATGGCACAAGTCGGCCGGCGAAATCCTCGCCGCCATCAAGCGCTTCTGACTGAGAACCCGCGAACGCGCGCCAACTCACTCATAACTGTGCGAACTTCGGAATTAGGACAGTAGGCCGTGTTGACGAATGATCGAAGCATACTCCATGCTGAGACAACGTGGACAAACGCGAGGACCGTCCGAGCGAGCTTGTCATAGCGTGTGGCACTGCGACGGAATTGTTTGAGCTTGTTGAAGAATCGCTCGACCTGCTGGCGCCGCTTGTCCTTTTCTTGATCGTGATGAATCGTCTCAGTCCGGTTCGACCGGGCGGGAATCACGGCTTCGACGCCCTGTCGGCCAGCGCCTGACGCATGCCCTTGCTGTCATACGCCTTGTCCATGACCGCAGCCTCCAGTGCGGGAGAGCGGGGCAAGGCCTTCCACAGCAGCTCGCATCCCACGCCATCATGGCGCTCGCCACCTGTCAACACGACGGACACACCGGTTGTTTCGTTGGCACAGGCCACGTGCAGCCTGGTGGAGAACCCACCCCGGGAGCGGCCGGGAGCCTGGGCCTCCTGGCCACCGTTTTTTTACCGCGCCGGCGGCGTGTTGATGAGCGCGCAGGATGGTCGAATCGATGAACACTTCCTTGAGTGGTTCATCATCTACCTGTTGTATCTGTTGCCAGAGCCGTGCCCGGAGGTGGCGCTTCTCCCAACGGCGAAACCGCTGATAGACGGCATTCCAATGGCCGAATTCGTCGGGCAGGTCGCGCCATGGGGTTCTGGTACGCGCCTGATAGAGGACGGCTTCGATGACCAGTCGGTCGCTGAGCCGTGGTGGGGCGCCGGCGGCGTGTTTGCTCTCACGCAGTAGCGGCTCAAGTGTCGAGCAGACAGCATCCGGGATGAGCAGGCGTAACGCCATGATAAGTCCCCGGAAAGTATCATTGATGGAGAATGATTATCAGCATTTCATGAATTCATCAACACGCCCTAGTGACGGGGCATGAGCATGTTTGAGGCATCTGCCGTTCCGGTACTGTTTTGACAGGCTTGCCATGCCGGTCCTTGCGGATATCAACCGCGGAACGCTAAGGATTGTCTGAACAAGTCGGTTTTTTCGGGTACACGGGTGTCGTGGCCCGTGGATGAAACGCCAGAGCCCATCGGGGACGTGTTGTCGCGCCAGGAAATGGAGATTTCGATGCCCGAGCCGACCGTCCCCGCCGCCTTGCGGCGGCTGCGGACGGATTGACCCCACGTCAGGCGGTGACGTCGCGCCCCGCGATGAGCAGATTGGTGAACCCGAGCAGCACGGCGATGCGTTGCGTGGTCTTCGCCAGCCCCCGATAGCGCACCATCGCATAGCCGAAGTGGCACTTCACATACAGGAACGGATGCTCCACCTTGGCCCGAACCGACGCCTTGCGCATCTCCGCCGCCGCCTCCGGGCCCGCCTTGTCCAGCCCCCGGCGCTTGCCGGGCTTCATCGCCACCTCCCAGTCCACGTCCGTGTCCCGGTTCTCCGCGCGCTTGTCCACCCCCTGATAGCCCGCGTCACCCCACACCTGCTCCTCGCCCCCGTGCAACAGCGCGTGCGCGGTCGCCACATCCGAGACAGTCGCCGGCGTCGTCTCCACGCTGTGCGTCAAGCCCGACTGCGCGTCCACCCCGATGTGCGCCTTCATCCCGAAATGCCACTGATTGCCCTTCTTCGTCTGATGCATCTCCGGATCCCGCTCGCCCTTGCGGTTCTTCGTCGACGACGGCGCGGCAATGAGGCTCGCGTCCACGATCGTCCCCTTGCTCAAACGGTGTCCGAGAGAGGCCAGATGCGCGTTGATCTCCTCGAACAGCGTCTCGCCCAGACCATGCGTCTCCAGCAAGTGGCGGAAATGCAGGATCGTCGTCTCGTCAGGCAGCGCACCCGAGAGGCGCAACCCCACAAACCGCCGTACCGACTTCACCTCGTAGAGCAGGTCCTCCATCCCAGGGTCGCTCAGATTGTAGAACAGCTGCAACGCTGTGCACCCGCAGCATCACGCTCAGCGGATAGGGCCGCCGACCGCGCCCGGCCTTCGGGTAGAACGGCTCGATACGCGCCTCCAGTCGCTCCCAGGGAACCAGCCCGTCCATCGTCTCGAGAAAGACCTCGCGCCGCGTCCGACGCGTCTTCAGGTCGTGCTCCAGCTCCGCAAACGTCGCTTGCTCCATGGCTCGCATTCCATTCCGTCACCAAGAAACCAATTGTGACAAAACCGACTTGTTCAGACAATCCCTAGATGCTGAGAGAAAAATAGCTCATGGACAGAGGGCACCGGATTACATTGGGGAGGCGACTGACTATAAGCTGTCCATCCTTGCCCGTTGCGGAAACCGCCAGTGTTCAACCTCCCGGCCATTCTTTCCGCCCGCCTCCCGTTTTTCTATGGCTGGGTGGTGATCGGGTGCGTTTGTTGCGCCGGCTTCGCCCGGCAGGGCCCGGCCGTCGCGACATTGTCGATTTTCGTGGAACCGATGACATCAGAATTCGGCTGGTCACGAACGGCGATCTCGGGTGCAGTCTCTATTGGCGGCCTGCTGGCTGCTGTCGCGTCTCCCCTGCTTGGTCCTCTGGTCGATCGTCACGGCGCCAGACTGATGCTTTGCGGTGCCGTCCTCACGACCGGCCTGGCGGCCCTTGCACTGTCCTGGACGACATCGCTGCTGATGTTCTACATGCTGTTCTGCTTCGCCAGAATGAACTTTGCCGGACCGTTCGATCTCGGCATCTACAGCGCGATCAACACCTGGTTCGTACGCAAACGACCACAAGCCACCTCGGTCGTAACGCTGGTCATGATGGTCGGACTGACCGCAATGCCCATGATTGCCCATGCGGCAATCTATCGGGATGACTGGCGCAGCGGCTGGCTGATCGTCGGTCTGATAATGCTGATCATCGGATTTGTTCCCGGAATCCTGTTGATGGTCCGGCAGCCGGAAGATCTGGGATTGCGCCCCGATGGCGCACGGCCCGGCAATGCTGTTGACGACAACCAGACAGGATCAACAACGGCTGCGATCGAGCCGGAATTCACCCGGGCGCAAGCGATGCGGACGCCAACCTTTTGGCTTCTGCTTGGGTTCACCCTGATGGTCTATCCGGTTCAGGCCGGCGTCAGCCTGCATCAGGCGCCCCATCTTGTCGAACGCGGCCTCGACACCACCACGGCCGCCCTGGTCGTCAGCACGTTTTCGCTGGTATCGGGTGTGGCCGCGCTCGTTTACGGCGCCGTTGCCCGCCGCTTCGACATCCGGATCAGCCTGGTGGTTTCGGCCCTGACACTTGGTATCGGCACGGCGATGATGATCGAGATATCCACAGCCGCGGAGGCCGTCGCATCGTCCGTTATATTTGGACTGGGTATCGGCGGCATGCTGACAATTCCACCAATCGTCTGGGCCGATTACTTCGGCCGCCGGAGTTTCGGCGCAATCCGGGGCGTCGCTCTGACTGCACAGGTTTCGGCCCAGGCCGCCGGTCCAGTCATTTCTGGAGCATTCCGTGACATGGCCGGCGACTACACATTGTCGCTTTGCTTTTTTGCCGTCATGGCATCGGCAGCGGCCGTTGTTGCCTGTTTTACGCGGCCGCCACGGATACCCTGAAGACGGACCCGCCGATGCGACAATGCCGATTGACGATCCTGTTCGGGCGTGTGTCACAGCAGCCGGATAAACGGGAAATCTGTATGCCGGCGGGCGCCACACACGCGATATCCATCAATCCGGCTTGCGCGGACAGCGATCCTCTGCATCAATTCGCGTCTTCTTGCGGACAATCCGGGAGCGGGTGGATGGCCGAGTTGACCGAGTATCAGAAAAAACTCAAGGACGATTTCATCGAAAACCGTGGTTACTGGTACCCGTTCTGGCAACAGGTTCTCGAACTGACCCCGGAGTTCTTCGAAGCCTACAGCACCTTCTCTATCAGTTCCGTGGAAGACCGGCCCCCTGAAGCCGAAGGTCAAGGAAATGGTCTATATCGCGATGGATATCGCGACCACCCATCTTTACTTGCCCGGTGCCCGAATCCACATGGCCAATGCGCTCAAGCACGGAGCGACACGAGAAGAACTGATGGAAGTTCTGCAGATCGTAAGTGTTCTCGGCATCCATTCGATGACCGAAGGATTGCCAATCCTGGTCGAGGAATTGAACCGGGCGGGTGAGGGCGGGTCGGTCGAGGCGACGGAACTTGATGCGGATGGCGAGGCCCTGAAACAGGCATTCATCGAAAATCGGGGTTACTGGATGCCGATCTGGGAAACCCTCGTCAAATTCTCCCCGGGGCTTTTCAAGGCTTATCTGGATCTGTCCTCGGTCCCGTGGAAAACCGGCGTGCTGGAGCCGAAGATCAAGGAGCTTCTTTATATCGCGATCGATATCGCGACCACCCATCTGTTCCTTCCGGGTACCCGCATTCACATGCGAAACGCGATCCGGGCGCGACCAGGGAAGAAATCATGGAGGTCATCGCTCTGGTTTCGGTCTGCGGCCTGCACTCATGCACCGAAGGCGTTCCGATCCTGATCGAGGAATTGGCCCGGGCAGACAAGGCTGAAGCCGCGTAGCCCCTCCATTTCATCCGCATTTTCAGTGTGATCTATTCCGGCCCGTAACCGGGGTTATCCGCCTGTCGGCCCGGCCAGCTTTCATTGCAGCAACCGGGTCAAACGCCGCGACTGTTGCGTTGACTTCAACCGGAGCGGGGTCAGTTACCTGTAAAAAAAGGCTTTTCCCCTCTGATGAAAGCCGAAGCGCCGCGTTCATTGTCTTCGGTGGCATAGGTCGCCAGCAAGCCTTCGGTCTCGAAGGCCAGAGCAGTTTCAAGATCGCCAATAGCAACCCGGTTCAGCACCCGTTTGGCAAGCACGACAGAAACCGGGGCGTTACCGGCGATTGTCGCTGCGAGGATGCTGGCACGATCAACGAGATCACTCGCAGACACGGTCTCCTCGACCAGCCCGATCGTCTGCGCGACGTCAGCATCGACATGTGCACCAGTGTAAATCAGGCGCCGGGCCCATGCGATACCGACGAGGCGCGGCAACAACAGGCTTGCACCGCCAGAAATAAACCGACCGATCGTGGTTTCCGGAAATCCGAACCGTGCCTCGACACTCGCGATCCGAAGGTCGGCTGCCAGTGCGATTTCCAGACCGCCACCCAGAGCGTAACCATTGATCGCAGCAATGATCGGGAATGGTGCAGCAATCATCTCGCGAGCAAGTTGTTGCTGATTGCGTTCAATTCGTCGCCGCGATTCATCCTGGCTTTCGTCGCGCCATGCGGTTTCTTTCAGATCGGCACCGACGCAGAAACCGCGGCCGGTTCCCGTGATGATTGCAGCCCGGATATCGGTGTTCCGCGCCAAGCTGCGTACCGCATCCACCAGTTCCGCCCACATCGACTGATCCAACGCGTTCAAGACTTCCGGACGATTCAACCGGATGGTCGCAATCTCTCCGTCGCATTCCCGTGCAATTCGTCGTTTTGTCATCACCGATCCCCATGATTTCCTACTCCGATCACAACAAGTCCTGGATCAGGCGGCAATGACGTTATCGGACAAGGGCCTGACAGGGTTCAAATGAACTGGCAGATGCACCTCGATCCCCGTAACAGATTTGTATCTGCAACAGATCGCCATCCGCAGCGTGGCTCGGTGCCGGAAAGATCGAAGCTCGGCGAAACGCCGACGCCGCTGCCCGTGCCGGAGCCGCTGGCATCGCCGTCACCGGCGCCCGGTGCCAGGGCCGCCATTGTCCGATTCCGGCAATCGGTCGCAGATCTGCCCGACGCTGAAGCCGCCCTGCGCCTCGGCATCCGTCAGCGTGCAACCGCCTCGTCACTGCGGGCCCGGGCGCCGAACCGGAACAGCAAGGCGTGTTTCAGCAAGAACGTCACGAGCGCGGCACCGGAGAGTCCCGACGTGAACGCGCGTCCCGTAATCGAGGCGTCGATCTTTCCGAAACACCCACCAACCAATTTGAGCAAACCCGACATGCCCGAGATCTAGTGGATTGATTTCAACGTTTGGATTCCTCTTTTTCTTGCGGCGATGATGGTATCGGGATCGGCGGTCCAGACGAAGGGCCTGGCTTCGGTGGTGTTGTGTTCGTCGATGACGTGGCGGATGGCGTCCTGGAGTTCGCGTACGGAGCGGCAGACGCCGTATTTGAGACGGCGTCGTGTCCGCTTGGCGAAGACGCCTTCGAGCGCGTTCAGCCACGCGCTCGAGGTGGGGGTGAAATGGAAAGTCCAGCGCGGATGGCGTGCGAGCCAGACCTGGACGTCCTTGTGCTTGTGAGTGGCGTCGTTGTCGAGGATGGCATGGACCGGGACGCCGGCGGGTATCGTGCGCGCGATGCGGTTGCGGAATCTCAGGAACTCCTGGTGGCGATGCCGACTGGCGTGCTGGCCGATGACCGTGCCGTCGAGCACGGTCAGGGCGGCAAACAGCGTCGTCGTGCCGTTGCGCTTGGAATCATGTGTCATGGTGGCGCCGCGACCTTTCTTCAGCGGCAGGCCGGGCTGTGTACGGTCGAGTGCCTGAATTTGCGACCTGTCATCGATCGACAGCACGACCGCGTGAGCCGGCGGCGCAACGGAGAGGCCGACGATGTCGGTCAGCGTCTCGAGACAGGCGGGATCGTTCGAAAACTTGAACTGCCGCCAGCGGTGCGGCATCAGGCCATGCGCCTGCCAGACCGCCCAGACCGTCGAAGCGGCAACCCCTCACAGCCTTCGCCATCGCCCGCAGCGTCCAGTGGGTCGCCGCGTGAGGCAGCGGGGTGTGGGTCAACCCGCCGATCTTCGCCTCTGGCTCAGGAGCTAGTGTCCTGTACGCAAAGTTCGTATTGTTAAGGGGGTGGTGTCGATTCGGGGGGCATGGTGATGCGACTTTCGGTGGAGATCAAGCTGAGCGCGGACGAGCGCAACGAGCTTGAGCGGCTGGCGCGCGGGCGCAAAGTCTGGCGAGGCCTGTCCGATCGGGCGCACATCGTGCTGCTGGCGGCCGAAGGGCTTACCAATGTGCAGATTGGGAGCGTGCTGGGCGTGACCAGCCAGACCGCCAGGAAGTGGCGCAATCGCTTCGCAGAGCATCGTCTTGACGGGCTTGACGACGAGCCGCGCTCCGGCCGTCCCCGGCGCATCGATGACGACGCCGTGGCCGAGGTGGTGCGCAAGACGCTTGAGGAGAAGCCTCGTGACGCGACCCAATGGAGCACGCGCTCGATGGCGCAGGCGACGGGGTATGCGCCGTCGACGGTCAATCGCATCTGGCGAGCCTTTTCCCTTCAGCCGCACAGGAGCGAGACCTTCAAGCTCTCGGCAGACCCCTACTTCGTGGACAAGACGCGCGACATCGTGGGGCTCTACGTGGACCCGCCGCAGCATGCCATGGTCCTCTGCGTGGACGAGAAATCGCAGGTTCAGGCCCTCGATCGCACCCAGCCGCTGCTGCCGCTGCGCCCGGGGCAGGTCGAGCGGCGCACTCACGATTACAAGCGCAACGGCACGACCTCGCTCTTCGCAGCCCTTGACGTCGCCACAGGCAAGGTCATCGGACAGTGCTATCGGCGCCACCGCAGCGTGGAGTTCCGCAAGTTCCTGGATCACGTCGAGGCCAACGTGCCGCCCGACCTCGAGATCCACATCGTCATGGACAACTACTCGACCCACAAGACGAAGACGATCCGCGACGGGTTCGCCCGGCGACCGCGCTGGCATGTTCACGTCACCCCGACCTCTGCCTCGTGGCTCAACCAAGTCGAGCGCTTCTTCGCCGATCTGACAGAGAAGCAGATCCGGCGCGGGGTTCACCGATCGACCGTCGAGCTGGAGCAGGCGATCACCGGGTACATCGACACCGTCAACGAGGACCCCAAGCCCTTCCGCTGGCACAAGACAGCCGATGAAATCCTGGCGTCCATCAAGCGCTTCTGCCTCAGGACCCTCGAAACCGCTGCAGCCGCAACATCATAACGGTACGAACTTTGGAATCAGGACACTAGAAGAGTCTTGCCCGGGGGACGCGTCTTGTCCCGCAGAAGTCCGTCCACATCTTCGTCCATAGAAGCGGTCCTGCCAGCGCCAGACACTGTTCTTCGCCTGGCCGGTCTCTCTCATGATGGCCATCCTGCCGAGCCCGTCGTCGCTCAGAAGAACGATGCGCGCCCGCCAGACATGCTTCTGCGGGCTCTTCGGGTCCGGGACAACCGTTTCAAGGCGATGCCGGTCGCCCGAAGTGAGCGTGAATGAAACACCAGGGCGCATCTTGCAGACCTCCGTGATCGACAAATCAGAAGAACACAATAATGGATATATCTGTAACGATCAATATATTAGCGAAGACATATCTGTTGCGCCATGGCCGGCGTCCTTCCGGAACCATCGCCATCGTCAAATCGTCAACAGCCCCAGGATCCGGTATTCAGGCTGATATATGAGAAGAATCTTCATACAGGACCTGCGCCGCCGCGGCGCTCACGAGGTATCGGCTCGCATGTCCTCGCGCCAAATCATTGGAAACCACAAGAAATCGTGCGCAAGCCCTGAAAAATCCACGGAAGCCCGATCCGAAACCATACGAACTCCTCACAATTCGAGGGATAGCAGACCCCCTGCACCCCATGTCACAAGTCGATGATCTCGTGCCTCGGAATTTCGTCCGATAGCCATGCTGATGATTATCCGTCACGCTCGCGCCCAAGAGAAATGTCGAGACCCCAGTGCGTTCCCGCAACGACTCTGGCGCCTGTAAACAACCCTGCGCGGCCTGACAGCGGCGCGTCACCGTACCACTGACCTCGATATCGGTCCCGGTGCGAATCCTCTGTCGCTGGCCCTGCCCGCGTGACTCGACTCCGAACGCCTCTGAATCACCCGTCGAGGGACGCCAGCGCTGCAGCTCTGGTGGGTTGAATCGCCACGATCTTGTCAAACCCACTGATCTCGAAAACCTCGCGAATCGGGCCCGGGAGAGAGCACAGCACCAGCCTGGTGTTACGACTCTTGAGCGATTTGGCCGTCAACAGGATGATGCGCAGGCCCGCGCTACTGATATAGACGAGCTTCTCAAAGTCCATGATTACCGCGCGGTCGTTTTCGCTGATCGCGGTTCTAATGACTTCCTCGAACTTGAGGGCATTGGAACCGTCAATGCGTCCACTCACATCAGCCGACAGGACATCCGCCTGTCGTTCAGTCATGACATCCACCATCATCTTCGTCTCCTGCGACGGTGCCCGTCGAAACCGCAGCGTCGGTTTGCACGGCGACTAACGCCGATCAATGGTTCACTACCGGGACGGGCCGCCAGATTCAGGCGTCATCATCGGGAACAACGACGAATTCCGGATAGGCCTCGATGCCCAACTCCGCCACATCCTGGCCCAGCTCCTCGACGATCAGCGTGATGCGGACGCCAATGGTCCACTTGATGATCGACCATGTCAACCACGAGACAGCGAAGACAGCAACGCCAATGGCCACAACGCCGGTCAGTTGCACCAGAAAGTCGCCGCCGCCGGCAATGGCAACCGCAAGGGTTCCCCAGATACCGGCGAACAGATGGGCCGGAACCGCGCCGACCACATCGTCGATCTTCAAACGCTCCATGAGTTTCAGGCCGACGACGCACAGGCCGCCACCAACAGCGCCGATGATGACCGCCCAATGATGCTCGACGATGTCAGGCCCCGCTGTGATCGCGACCAGCCCGGCGATGGCGCCATTGAGGCTCGCAAGCAGGTCAACGCGCCCCAAAACAGGCCGCGACAGGCTGATCGCGGCCATCACGCCGGCCGCCGCTGCAAGGTTGGTATTGACCAGGATATTGGCCACCGCCACTGCATCGACCGCGCCGCCCAACGCGAGCTGGGAGCCGCCATTGAAACCGAACCAACCGAGCCACAGGATGAACACGCCCAGCGTGACCGCAGGCACATTCGACGGCGGCGTCGCCCTGACGCTGCCGTCCGGGCGAAACTTGTTCCGCCGCGTGCCAATAACGAGAGTACCGGCCAGCGCCGCCCAGCCGCCGGTCGAATGGACGATGGTCGAACCGGCGAAATCCTTGAAACCCATCTCGGCAAGCCAACCGCCGCCCCAAGTCCAGGCACCGATGATGGGATAGACGATAGCGGTGAAGAAGGCGATGAAAATGAAGAACGACCACAGCTTGATCCGTTCGGCCAGCGTGCCCGAAATGATCGAGGCGGTGGTCGCCACGAACACCATCTGGAAGAACCAGCCCGACATCGTCGCATGACCGGTCTTGATGACGGCGCCAGCGTTCTCCTCTGCACCCGCTAATAACGCGATCTCCGCAGGCGTGTTCCCGTAAAGGAACGCGAAGTCGCCGAACCAGCCGCCGGGTTCGACGTCGACATACATGATGTTGTATCCGACCAGATAGAATGTTAATCCGGCGATGGCATAGAGGCCAATGTTCTTGAGGCAGATCACCGACGCGTTCTTGGTTCGGACCGAGCCCGATTCGAGCATCGTGAAGCCGGCACACATCCACATCACCAGCACGCCCCACACGAGGAACGAAAAACTGTTGATGACGAACCGGGTCTCCTCGTCGATTGCTGCGCGCGCATCGGCGGCGAAGACTGTCATCAGGACGATGACCGCCAGAGCACCGGAGATGGCAGCGAACGTCCATCGGCCGGACCAACCAGAATTATGGAGAGTCATTTCGAACCTGTTCCCTTCGGTTGACGCGAACCCCGACACCCGCGCAGTCGCCCGTAGTGGGATCATCGCAACGGGTCAGGCAGGCATGACCATCGCACCACATGTCAGGGACCATCGACGGCGGCGCCGACACAACCTTCCGCCCCGCCCACATCGCACCGTTGTCTCGTCGTCTCAAATCTCGTCCCTTCACACCATGAGCGACCGGGCCGTTCAGGTTCGGCGCCTTCATCCCCGCCCGCAGGTCGCTGTCGCGCCAACTGCATCTGGACACCGCAACGATATGGTCTGCCGCGAGCATTGTGTAGTGTACTGGAGTATTGCCGATTCTGATAGCCTGTCGATATGATCAACTCGATAGCATGTAGTAGTCTGACCACAGCGGTGGAGCACGGCGCGCCGCCGCAGGTTGACATAAACGGATACGCGCGACAACTGCAATGTCGGCAGCTCCACGGACCTCACCATGGCAAGTACTGCGGCGGGCGCACATACCGATCATCCGATATCCGGAAACCCGCCAGACCGGTCGGCCCCCGAAGCGACTCGCGCGTATGACCAAAGATCGCGACGCCCTCGCGCACTTGACTCCGTCAGGAACCAACCATAGGCTCCACGCATCGGGTAGCGTACGGACCCCTTACCGATGGTGAACATTGCGAAAGCGTGGGCCGATTTCAGCGGACATCCGTCAGGGACGGGAACTCCAGACACTCACTGGGAACGCTGGCGCGAAGCAGCCAGGAACGAGGAAGACGACTCACAGTACGTCCTCATTGACGCCGTCAGCCGCGAGCCTGGTGCCAGAGCCCTCTTCACCGCGATCTTCGACAGCAGCCCTTATCTCACTCGCTGCCTGCTCGGCGATCTACCCTTCGCGCAATGCCTGATCGAGCACGGCCCCGATGCGGCCTTCCAGACAGCTCTGGACGGGGCAGGCGCAAGCGCCGGTGAGGAAGATGGCAAACAGCTGATGGAGCGCCTGCGCCGCGCCAAGCGGCGGGCGGCACTGGCGGCCGGAATGGCGGACATCGCGTCGGCTTGGTCTGTCGAGACGGTGACTGGCCGACTCTCGCACTTCGCCGAAACGGCGCTCGGAACTTCCTGTTCCGCCCTGCTCCGCACTCTGCATGACAAGGGAAATCTGACCCTGCCGGACCGCCAAACGCCGGAATCGGGTTCAGGGCTGTTCATTCTCGGCATGGGCAAATTGGGCGCGCGCGAACTGAACTATTCCAGCGACATCGACCTCATCGTCCTCTTCGACCCCGATAGCGTGCCCACGACCGGCAACAGCGGCCTGCAACAGATGTTCACGCGATTAGCACAGGGCCTGATCCGGATCATCGGCGAACAAACGGCCCAAGGCTATGTGTTCCGCACGGATCTAAGGCTGCGCCCTGACCCCGGTTCGACACCGCCGGCCGTCTCCGTGCGGTCCGCCCTGACCTACTACCGCAAATCCGCCCGGAACTGGGAACGGGCAGCCATGATCAAGGCGCGCGTCGTCGCCGGCGATACAGCCGCCGGCGAAAGGTTTCTCGAGAGTCTCCATCCCTTCGTGTGGCGCCGCCATCTCGACTTTGCCGCCATGCAGGACATTCGCTCCATCAAGCAACAGATCGACACGTCGCGCAGTGCCAGCGGGAGCCTGTTCAGGGGTCACAGCGTCAAGCTCGGACGCGGCGGCATCCGCGAGGTCGAGTTCTTCGTCCAAGCGCAGCAACTCGTCTGGGGCGGCCGCGATCCGGATCTGCGCTTGCGCGGGACCTGCGAGACTCTCGACAAACTGGTCGTCAAGGGGCATGTCACGCATCGCTGCGCAACCGAACTCAAGGCGGCATACCGGTTTCTGCGCCGTCTCGAGCACCGGCTGCAGATGGTCAACGACCAACAGACGCACAGCCTGCCCGACAGTGAGGAGGGAATCGCGGGCATCGCCGCCTTCATGGGTATGGCTTCGGCCGAAGACCTCCACGATACGCTTGGCTCCGTGATCGATACCGTCGAACAGCACTATGCGATGCTGTTCCAGGACAGGGTGGCCGTCTCGCAGGTCCATGACCTCGTGTTCGACAGCACTGAGCACGAGCCGGATACCCTCGAAACCCTGGCGGCCATGGGCTATGCGGACCCCGAGCGCATTCCGGCCACGGTGCAGGTCTGGGCAGCCGGGCGATATCCCGCACTGCGAAACGACCAGGCCCGCAACCGCCTGCTGCGTCTGGTATCTGCCGCGCTTTCCGCCTTTGCTGCTTCGCCCGATCCGGACGCCCTGCTACGGCGGTTCGACGATTTCCTCGCCCGCCTGCCTGTCGGCACCGAGCTGTTCTCCCTGCTGGAGGCCCATCCCGAACTGTTCGGACTGCTCGCCGAGATCATGGGCTCCGCACCGCGGCTTGCCAACTGGCTGACCCGCTATCCGATCCTGTTCGACAGCATCCTCAGCCGGGAGTTTGCCGATCTCGACCTCGATGACGAGGGGTTGGATCCGGAAACGGCTGACGCCGCCCGGCGGGGCTTGGTCCGCCTGTTCTACCTGCACGAACTCGACAAGGAGGAGATGAAGACCCAACTTGCCGGCGCGATCTCCCAGGCCCTGGATCTCCAGGATCGACTGGATATCGTAAGACGCTGGGCTAATGACAGGATCTTCCAGATCGGCGTGCACATGCTGCGCGGTCTGCTGTCCCCGGTCGAGGTCGGTGGACCGCTGTCCAACCTCGCGGATGTCTGCATCGCAACGCTGCTGCCGTCCCTGAAGGCGGAGTTTGCGGCCGAGCACGGCCATGTCCCGGGGAGCCAGTTCGCCGTTGTCGCGTTCGGAAAGCTTGGCAGCCGCGAAATGACCGTGAATTCCGATCTCGACCTGATGTTCCTGTACGATCACGCGCCCGGAGCCGTCGAGTCGGATGGCAGGAGGCCGCTAAACGTGACCCGGTACTACGCCCGTTTATGCCGCCGCCTCATTTCCGCGGTCACTGCGCTGACACCCCAGGGCAAGCTATACGACGTCGACATGCGACTTCGTCCGTCCGGGAATGCAGGGCCGATCGCCTGCTCACTGACCGGATTCGAGGACTACCAGCGGACCAGGGCCTGGACCTGGGAACACCAGGCACTGACCCGAGCACGCATCATCTATGCCGAAGACGATCTCGGGGAGCGCTTCGAGCGTATCCAGCGCGCCATACTGTGCATCCCGCGCAGCCGCGGCAGGCTTGCAGCCGATGTGACGGACATGCGCGAGCGCATGCGGCGCAAATATGGCAGCGGCGTCGGCTCGATCAAGCACATGCCGGGCGGCCTAGTCGATATCGAGTTCATTGCGCAATTCCTGCAGCTGCTGCATGCGTCCGAAGCGCCCGAAATTCTCCGTGGCGACGTCCTCTCCGTCTACGGAAGCGCCGGCGCCTTGGGCCTGCTCGATGATGAAACCGCCCGCGACCTGTCAGAGGCCGCAACACTGTGGCGCAACCTTCAGGGCATGATGCGGCTCACCATCGGGGATGAAACCGTGGAGAATGCCACCATCGGCCGGTTCGGCGGCAAGCTGGTCACCGACGCTCTCAGCGAGTCGATCGAGGATGTCGCGCACCGCGTCGCGCAGCATTTCGAGACACTCGTCGGCGGCAGTGCCGTATAGTTGACACGGATCATTGACGATGTCACAAGCAGAGCGTCCGGTCACCGCGCGAGCGGTATGTGATAAAGACGGATAAAGAAGGCAGATGGCCGCCGCATCGCCCAAGTCATCCGGCCGCCTCCGGGCCGGCATGCTCTCCGTCGTATCAGTCTCGACGGCCGGAACAGAGCGCGTCCGGATGCCTCTCCTGATCAGCGCTGATCCAGCGGCCGAATGGGTGCAAAATCGAGGAGAACGCGATGGAAGTCAAGACGGACCGCGACGACGGGGCGCTGATTCTCCTTGTCGAAGGCCGTATCGACAGCACTACAGTCAGCAAATTCCAGGATGCCACGGAATCGGCCATCACCGACAACGACACGGCCGTGCTCATCAGCCTCGAAAAGCTGAGCTACATCAACAGTACGGGCCTGAGGGCCGTGCTGTTGATCGCCAAAGAGCTCTGGAAGCGTGGCGCGCGATTCGCGCTCTACGCGCCAGCCGAACCGATCTATCAGGTTTTTGCCATCGCCGGTTTCGACAAGATCATCCAGATCTGCGAGACCCGGGCTGAAGCGCTGGCCGCAACCAGGGACTGAGAAATGCTGCGCCGCAAGGTTGAGGCATTGCGCCCTCCGCGAATTGGCGTACATCATTCTCTGAACCCGATCGCAGCCGGACGGCATGTCAGGACGAAAGCGACGGGGATCGGAGCAGAGGAACATGCAAAGACCCAACAAGATACTTGTGGTCGATGACGAACCCGATTTGGAACGGCTCATGCTGCAGCGCATGCGTCGCGAGATCCGCCGGGGGCAGTTCGAATTTGTCTTTGCCCGCCACGGCATCGAGGCGCTGGCCTGCCTGAACCGGGACCCCGGGATCGATATGGTGCTCTCAGACATCAACATGCCAGAAATGGACGGCCTCACGCTTCTCGAACAGATCCCGAAAATCGATCCCAACATCCGTTCAGTGATCGTGTCGGCTTATGGCGACATGAAGAACATCCGGACCGCGATGAACCGGGGTGCCTTCGATTTCGTCACCAAGCCTCTCGATTTTGACGATCTGCGAGTCACGATCGACCGTACACTGCGCCATCTGGCCATGCTGCGCGAAGCGCTTGAATCGCGGGACAAACTCGTGGCTCTGGAGAACGAACTCAATCTGGCGCGGACCATGCAGCAGGCTATCCTGCCAACCTCGTTTCCCGAGACCGACAGGTTCCAGATGCACGCCAATATGGAACCGGCCAGCAGCGTGGGCGGCGACTTCTATGACTTCTTTCAACTGGAAAGCGGACGCACCGGCATCGCCGTCGCGGATGTCTCGGGCAAGGGCGTGCCGGCGGCATTGTTCATGATGTCGAGCCGTACCCTGCTCAAGGGCGCCGCCATAGGGCGTTCCGATCCCGGCGATGTGCTCGAAGAGGTCAACCAGCTGCTCAATGAGAACAACGATACCTTGATGTTCGTGACCTTGTTTTTCGCCTCGTTCGACCCGGAGACAGGCAGGCTCGTCTACGCCAATGGCGGTCACAACCCGCCACTTGTCGTTCATCCGGACGGCAATTCGGCGCTGCTTCCCCAGACCGACGGCATTGCCCTGGGACTAGCGCCGGATATCCCTTACGCCAAAGCCGAAGTGATGCTCGCTCCTGGCGATATGGTGATTTTCTATACTGACGGCGTGACCGAGGCGGAAAATCCCGATCAGGAGCAATTCGGTATCGAACGCCTGCAGCAGTTATTCGTCGACCGGCGCGGGATGAACGCCCGGCAAGCCAATCACGCGGTGTTTCAGGCGGTCCGTGACTTTGCGGGCGAGGCTCCGCAATTCGACGACATCACCTGCATGACACTATTTTGCCGGAAACCGGCTCGATGAGCGCCCGGCTCTCCCTGCGCCTGCAGGCAACGCTCGACAGCCTCCAGGAACTCGAGCAGACGGTCGGGAACCTCGCACGGAGCGAAGCGTGGACATCATCCCTCGAATATCAGATCAAACTTGTACTTGATGAACTCAGCTCCAACATCATCAACTACGGATACGGTGACGGAGACTCGGGCGAGATCGAGATCGAACTGACCTCCGGGCCAGAGACGATCACGATCGATATCACCGATGATGGTCAGCCGTTCGATCCCCTGACCGAAGGTCCGCCACCCGACACGGAATCCGCACTGGAAGACCGTCCTCTGGGTGGGCTCGGCATTCACCTTGTGCGAACACTGGTCGACAAGGCGGACTACCAGCGTGAAGGAGGCAAGAACCGCATGACCCTGGTCAAGCGGAGACAGGAATGACACGCCGCCCGCGCAGCATCGGGATCATCCTGCATGTCGTCATCGCGGTGCTGTACGCCACCGGACATGCCCGCGCACAGGGTCAGGGCATATCCGACGAGCGGATCCTGTTCGGTCAATCCGCCGCCTTCAGCGGCCCGGCCCGGAATTTGGGCACGGAAATGCGGATTGGAATTGAGGCCGCCTTCCGCGAAATCAACACCCGCGGCGGCGTCCATGGACGCCGTCTCGAACTGGTGTCGCTCGATGATGCCTACGAGCCCGAGGCCGCGATCGCCAACACGCGCCAGCTCATCGAACAGGAAAAGGTCTTCGCGCTGATCGGAGCGGTCGGCACGCCCACATCACGTTCCGCCGTACCGGTCGCAGCGGAAGCAGGTGTTCCCTATGTCGCACCCTTCACCGGGGCAGCATTCCTGCGCGACCCGAAGTGGCGCAACGTCATCAACCTGCGAGCCTCTTATTATCAGGAAACCGAGGAGATCGTGGAGTATTTGACCCGCGACCTCGGTATTGACCGGATTGGCGTGTTCTACCAGGACGATTCCTTTGGTCAGGCCGGTTATCGCGGGGTCCGCCTGGCTCTGAAGCGGCGCAATCTCGAAGCGGTCGCGACCGGGGTTTATCCGCGCAATACCACAGCCGTGAAGACGGGATTGCTCGATCTGCGAGCCGCGGCCCCCGAGGCAGTCGTGCTTGTCGGCGCCTACCGACCGGTGGCCGCATTCATCGCCTGGGCCAAGCACATCGATTTCGAACCTGTGTTCGTGACAATTTCCTTCGTGGGCAGTAACACGCTGATCCGGGAATTGGGTCCGGCTGGTACCGGCGTGTTCGTCACCCAAGTGGTGCCGGTCCCGCTGATGGACCCGCCTGCCCTTTCCCCCGGCGGTTCGGTCACCGACACGACTGGCCGGATGGAAGTCATTACGTCCTATCGCCAGGCGCTTGCGACCCATGATTCCGACGCAAGCCCCGGCTTCGTCTCATTCGAGGGCTACCTCGCCGGCCGCCTTGTCATCCATCTGCTCGACTGGTGCGGTCCGCGACCCGAGCGGGCCTGCTTTCTCGATAACATGAAGAGAACCGAAGTTATCGACATCGACGGTTTCACGCTCCGCTACGGAGACGACAACCAGGGATCGGACGCCGTCTTCCTGACGGTCGTCGATGCAGACGGGCGCTACCAGCCGCTCCGCACCACGGGCAACCGGACAGATCCGTGAAGGTCTTTCTACAATGGGCGCTTGACAGCCGATCCAGAATCTCGACGCAGCTCTATACCGCGTTCGGCGGTGCCGTCGCCCTTACCGTGATTACCGGAATGGTGGGCTGGTATTTCATCGAACGGGTGGAAGAGGCACAACGCCGGGTCAACGAAAACAGCGTGCCCTCCCTGGTCGCAGCCTTCGGCGTCGCCCAGCAGAGCGGCGCTCTTGCAGTAGCTGCGCCCCGCCTTGCCGCCGCCACGACACAACTGGAACTGACCTATATCGGAAACAGCATCGAGGAACGTCGCATGGCGTTCAACGTCCAGTTGAGTGCCCTGGCCGGGCCCGGCCATGAAGAGACGGAATTTGAACGGATCAGGATGCAGGGACGGTCCTTGACCGGGAACATAGCCGAGGTCGAGGACCTGATGTGGGAGCACGTTATTCTCGTCGAAAGGCGGGAGGCTCTGAGCGAAATGGCCGCAGCGCTGTACCGCGAACTGGCTGGAGTCCTGTTGCCAGCCATCGATGATCAGCTGTTCTTCGCCATGACCGGACGCCGCGAATTCGACCAGCCGCCCGTCCCGCGCGACCAGCACTTCTCGGAGACCGAGTTCAACCGCTACCGTCTGCTGGCCCGGATGCATTCCAATGCCGTCATTGCATTCGAGCTGCTGGCCTCGGTCTTCAGCATCTCGGACGCCTCCCTGATCGAGCCCTCGCGGGAACGCCTCGAGGCCTCGCTCAGCGGCATCGAACAGGATCTGTCAGCCCTGCCGCCCGGACCGCTGCACGACACGCTTGAACGGATTTTCGGTGACCTCGCCGAACTCGGAATCGCTCCGGGAGGGCATATCGATGTCCGGGCCCGCAAACTCGAACTCAACAAGAGCAGAGATGACCTGCTCTCCCTGAACCAGGGTCTCGCCATCGAACTTGTAGACAATGTCGAAGGCCTTGTGCAGACAGCCCGCGCTAGTGCGGGCGCGTCGGCAAGCGCATCTCACGAAGTGACGCTGGCGGGCCGGAACGTTCTCCTGGGACTGAGCGCCCTCAGTATCGCAGGGGCCATGCTGATCAGCTGGCTTTTTGTCGGTCGCATGCTCGTACGGCGCCTCGCATGGCTCTCGGCACGAATGCGCCGGATGGCCGGAGGTGATCTGGAAGAGGAGATCACGGTTCGCGGAAACGACGAGATCGCCGACATGTCTTCCGCGCTGGAGGTGTTTCGACGTCACGCGCTTGAAGTGCAGCGCC
The DNA here is from genome assembly GCA_963422445.2 of Thalassobaculaceae bacterium. GTDB lineage: Bacteria > Pseudomonadota > Alphaproteobacteria > Thalassobaculales > Thalassobaculaceae. Next base: position 2,141,758 of record OY729512.2, on the reverse strand, counting down.
TCAACCTCGTGGAGAAGCTTGCCGAGGAACTGCAGGGCAAGAATCAGCAAATCGAGGCAGCACTGGCCGACCTACAGAAGGCCCAGGACCAGATCGTCATGAGCGAAAAACTCGCCGCACTGGGCGAACTGACCGCAGGGGTTGCCCACGAGATCAGGAACCCTCTCAATTTCGTCAAGAATTTTGCGGAAGGTTCGGCAGAACTTCTCGAGGAACTGATGGAAGAACTGCAGGCAATGATCGGCGAGGGCAACGACGAGGAGGACGAGGAAACCAGGGAACGCCGTGCCCTGATCGCGGAAATCAACAACGATCTTCTCGAGAACATCAAGACCATCCAGCAACACGGTACACGGGCCGACAACATCGTCCAGAGCATGTTGATGATGGGCCGCGGTTCAGGCGAGCGCCAGCTGACCGACGTCAACGCCCTGGTAGATGAGCATCTCCGCCTCGCCTACCACAGTGCCCGGGCCGCCGATCCGAACTTTCGCCTGGAACTGGTCGTGGACATGGATCCCGAAGTCGGGGAACTTGACATCATCCCGCAGGATCTGGGCCGTGTGTTTCTGAATCTTGCCAACAATGCCTGCTATGCGACAGATGAAAAGCGGCAGACCATGGACGCGGAACGGACGGCGCACCCCGAACGGGTGGACGATACTCCGCGCTACGATCCAGAACTGCGGATCACCTCGAAAAACCTCGGCGACAGTATCGAGATTTGCGTGCGGGATAACGGCAACGGTATACTTCCGGAGGTGGCCGACAAGATCTTCAATCCGTTCTTCACGACCAAACCCGCCAACAAAGGCACCGGCCTCGGACTGGCGCTGTCGAACGACATTGTCCGTGAACATGGCGGCGAAATCCGGGTCGAGACGCAATCTGGCGAATATACGGAGATGATCGTGCGCCTGCCGCGGCACAGCGTACTGTCCTCGCACAGCGAGGACGCGCAGACTCCGTAACCGCACCGCGGGAAGACCCGCCGGAACTACAGCCGCGGGGCTCTGCATCCCGGACAACAGCCGGCCCGTGAGGTTGCAGCGGCTTATGGCGCAACTGGAACATCCGTACCACAAGGCATTCATCCCGGGCTCGGGAGACTTGGACCGACGTCAGGGAACGGAACACCCGGAACTGTGTGGGCGTTGGCAAGGAGACTGACAGCCTCCGGGCCCCGGACGAGGGCGCTTTCGCCTTGCGCGTCTTTCTTGTCCCGCCCGCCGGGAACGGCCATAGGACCGGTATGGTGGATAACGAGGGGTGACGCGGGTTGATGGCCGGGATTCGCGGGCGGATCAGGTGTCCCGACCCGCCGTTCGCCGACCTTCCGCTGCACCGGGCTGCCCTGTCGTCCACGCGCTCGCGCACGATGTCGGGCGGACGAGGATCCAAACTTCACGGGCAGGCCGCATTGTCATCCCTCCGGACTCCATTCAATCAACCGCTGCTACGATCCCCTCACGAGTTTCCGCGAAGATGATGTCGACCACACTGCGCAACGCCTCCTCGCTGTCTCCTTCCAAGCGTCGCAGCGGGTAGAGGTCAATGTACCGGTCCGCGCTGGTCCCCTCGCGAATAGTGGTCAATGCGTGACGCAACTCCGGCTCGCAGTCCAACACGCGAGCATCCGCTGCGAGTTCCTCGACCAATCCGGCCGCATAATCGTCAATATCCACCCGTCCGCCACCGCTCTTCCAGTCGTCAAAAAGGCCAACACGCCATAGCACTGGGCGATCCAGCGATCCTCCGCGATAATCTCGGTAGGCGGCAGTCCATTGTCCCGGCCCGGCTCATCAGCCACCGAATGAGGGACGAATTGAATGCCGCGATGCTCGCCGCGTCGTCGATCCGCACACAGATATCACAGACCCGCACTTCCGCCATCGGATAGACACGAGCCGGGCGGATATCCCACCAACCGCTTATGCACGTGGCTCCGGTGAAACGCACATGTAGAGTTTGGTGTGCCGGAGTAGTCGACATCGGGGGCAACATCGTGTGTCACCGGAGCCACGTGCATAAGCGATTCCCACCATAACTCGGTGCCACTCTCGATGAACTTCATCCGCCGGTAGTCGTCGACGAGCGCGTCGTACTCCGCCCTCCACCCCATCGGGTTCGGCAGGTTGGTTCGCGGGAGATTGCCGAAGATTAGGACTTGAACCCCGTCTCCCGCCCGGAACTGAACGGCGAGGAGGTCGACAACGCATGGAGCAGCGGCAGAAAACGCTGAACCGCGATCATAATCCGGATGCGTCAATCCGGATCACCGAATCCTGCAGGGAAGTGCATGCCGGTAACGACAGTGCGGCGGATGGCATTCTGGAAGATCATCGCAAACCGGATGTATCACTCCTGCGGCGTAACGGGCTGGGCTTGCCATGCCGCCAATGGATGGGTGGACGCCACCATCATCCCGGCCCCTTACTGTTCGGCCGTTTCAATCACGATCCGCCGGGTTTCGATCTCGGAACGCATGAGTCCGTGCGCGACCTTGTGCGGCCCACTATTTCTCTTGCATGTCTCCATGATGGCGGGGTCGGGTCGGCGAGAAGGTCGCCCGATTCGGGATCGACGAGAAAGAACTCTTCCTAGACTCCAAGCGTGACCGCGAGATCGTCGCTGGTGGCGGCGGTCATGAATTGCTCCCAAAGGTCCACGCCTCCTCCCGCAGACTGTCCGGTAGACCGTTGCGCTGGCATTTCGCGGCGAGATCGCCGCTAAAGGGTGCCGTCGGGTATCATTTGTCGAAGGACGCGAGCGCGTCGGCACTGGAGGCATGAATTGGCAGAATGGTGTCGAACCCGCTTACCCGGAAGACATCCCGAATCGGGTCCGACAACGAGCAGAGCACCAGCTTGGCATTCCGCTGCTGGAGTGATTTGGCAAGCAAAAGGACAGCCCGCAGGCCGGCGCTGCTGATATAGGACAGATTCTCCAGATCCATGACCACGGCACGGTCGCCGTCCTCAATCAAGCCGCCGACCGCCGCCTCGAACTCGGTGATATTGGAGCCGTCCATGCGCCCGCTCACCCTCGCGGACAATATATCTCCGTGCCGTTCGGACGTCATATCCATCGTCTTCGTCTCCCGCGACCCTCCAAGTTCAAACCACGTCCCGCATTCGTCCGGTTGACAAACGGCCTCAAATTCACGTGACCGGGACACCTTGTCCGGCTCTCAAGCATCCGCCTTGTATAAAGCGCCGGTTCACGGCGGGCTCCGGCTCACGACCTTGCCTGGATCCACGGCGATCAACAGGATTCTGCCGTCGATTGTATGTCGGCAGTCAACCATGTCAACCCCAACGAGCCTCCAGACACGGTGATCCCATGCTAAATTTGAGCACCAGTCAAGCGGCGCTTTGACAACATACAGCGAGGTCATTTTCACAAATTGGTCCGTAAACGGAGAATTCATATCGCCAAACTCTTGTCATGGACTCGTTGTTTACAGCGTGGGATCACCGCGAGCCTCTGGATTGCCCTGGTTTTCGGTTGGTGACCGCCCGGTCGGGCACAAGCCGGCACGATGATTTGGGCGGTCCGGTCGCTGTGTGCGGAGCCGCCTGACACAAGTCCGGCAGCATCCATGAGTCAGCGCAAGCATTTTCGTCGAATGGTTTGGAAAATGTTGGTAACTGCCCAGGTCTGATTACGGGTTCTGCTCCCGGCGGCCTGGTTCACGACGCATGGTTCTATGGTGAGCGGCGCCAGCGGCGGCATGCATCGGCCATGTCCGTGTGAGGAATTTCGGTGTGCGGGAGGAGATTCAGAGCCGCCATCTGGAGACAACTGCATCGGGTCGGGGTGTGTCAGGGTTTTGAGGATCATCCAGCCCTGCTTGCGGGCTGTGGCAATCACGGCGCGCCGGGTAGCGAAGTCGCGGGCACCCTGTTCGGAGCAGAAGCCGCCGGAGATCTTCTGACGCAACTTCACCATTCGCAGATCAAGCTCGACCTCACTGTTCGTAAAGTCAATTCGCAAGGCAGTGAGACACCGCAGACCTCTGTCCTCGTGTGTCCGGAGACGGAGGGCGGGGGTGTGCCCGATGCGGCGTTTTTCGTCCGCGCTTGCCGCTCCGGAGCGGCGGCTGCGCGTCGTGGAAAGCGGTCGCCCGGTCGAGGATGCGATCATGGGTTTGGCGATGAGATCGACCGGGATCCGGGCCCGTTCCGGCCGGTCTCGCGTGCGATGTGCGCGACCCTGCGGGCGCGTTCGAGGCGGAAGTGCATGCTGCGGGCCCCGTCTTCCTTCTCGATGTCGATCAAGGTCTGGAGATCGCGCCGGTGGCGGGCGTTGCAGGTCGCGCTACGCACGTTCTCAAGGGTAAAGTCACGGGCAGCATCATCGGGTCCGGCGCCGATGCGCCGGACGGTCAGGAGCGGGGTGCACAGCAGGTGGAGCCAACGGGTGCGGCCTTCGATACGGACTCCGGTTTCGTCGAGATGTCTGACCGGAGCCACGGTCCGGATCCGGTCGACGATGTCCTCGAAGCGCTGTGCGGTGCACCGGCTCATGACGGAGATTGGCGCAGGCGGACGGATCGTGATCCGCGACATGGTCCGGGGCCGTGGTCGAGGTCAGGGTCGGTTCCGTGTGGCCCGGTGGCTGCCGCTCGGCTTCGCGGACTGTCCGCGCTGGCGCCGGGCGCGCTTCGGTGTTGTGGTCTTCTTGTTCAGACCATCGCTGGACGGCGACTTGCTGCCGGGTGTCCTATCGACCACCTGACAAAACGCAGGAAGGCATGCCCGGCACACCGAGCGCGCAGGAGATGGGTCGATATCCACTGTCACCGGAACGTCCTGCAGGCCACCGGCACCGAACGCGTCACGGTTCCGGTGGTCCATCTGCAGAGGCCCGGACGCCAACCTGCCACGCCGGTTTATGACTTCAAGGAGAACAGGGGCGCTCTCGGATACCGTTGCCCGGCTACGGTCGGCTGTTATGACCATCCCGATCCTGTGGCCCGTCATCGAGTCTGCAACGTCAAGGCGCGAGTCCTGGGAACGCGTCGCCCGGGTGTCTCTGGATACTGGTCGTCGAATCTTCGTGCTGTTGTCGCAAGGCCAAGTCGGCTCGACCCGCCCAGCGCCACGAACCAGACAGCCCGGTATCCTGCAACGGAAGAAGTCCATGCGGTCGCGCCGAAAAGTCCCGTCCACCCATCCGGCAATCACCGGCAGCTTCGCGGCCCACGCCCCAGTCACAGCCGTCAAATCGCGCAATCCTGGCACCCGGCAGTACGGCCCGGGATGTCCGGCAGCCCAAACCAAGACAGCGGAAGACTTTTCAGCCTGGCAGGATGGACAGAACGACTGTCTGCACATTAAACTCCAGGGAGAAACGCGGGCTAAACATGAACCATTGCGGATCCAGTAATAAACACAGGAAGTTGGATAATCAGGCCATGCTGACATTTGCCGAGGAAATTCTGCTGATGATGCTCGACGATGACGGCGCGCTCCTGCCGATCAGGGAAAACACCGTGCAACATGTCCTTACCGGTGCAGTTCTGATGGATCTGGCATTTGCCAACCGGATCGATACCGACCCCGAGCAGCTCATCGTGATCGACCGGACTCCCACCGGGACGCCGGTCCTTGACCGTCTCCTGGCCCGAATCGCCGACGACGGCGAGACCAGAAATGTCAGGGAGTGGATTGGAACCCTCGCGGTATCCGAATCCGCGTCCATCAGGGAACAGGCGCTGGAAAGCCTGATCAAACACGGCATTCTGGAAGCTCGCGACGACAAGTTCCTTTGGGTATTCCGTTCGCGCGTATACCCAGTAATCGATGGCCGCGCGGAACGCGAGGTCAAACAGCGGATTGCCGGCGTGCTTCTCTCCGACGAGATTCCCGATCCTAGGGATGTTGCTTTGATCTGTCTGGTCGACGCCAGCGGCGTCCTCGGCGAGGTGTTTTCCGAACGCGAGATCGGCCGCATCAGCGACCGCATCGCACAGATTCGCAAGATGGATCTGATCGGCCGAGAGGTTGCCGGCGCACTAACGGAAATCGAGCAGACGATGATGGTGTTGATGATGGGGCCGCACTGAGTCCCACCATCGAGAACGCGGGCTCGCTTGGGATCTGTCGCATCGGCCTGACGAAGCGCCTGCTGTCGCCTATCGCGGGTTATGGCCGAGCCCGGAGACCGTCCGGCCCATGTCTCGACGTGATCCAATCTGGCGAGCACCAGTAAACCTTGAAACGCCAATGGCATGCTTCGGACCGCGAGCGAGGGACGGGCACAAGCCGTGCCTCGTTCCGGTTAGACCGTAGTTTGTCGTAGTTGCGCGTGCCCGGCGATCAGACGCTTTCGTCGATCCCTGCCCGGCAATTGTCTTGCATCTTCTGCTGATTGGGCCAGATCTGTGGCACCGTTCCGAAATCGCGCCGGATGTAATGCCACGCTGGCCGTGATCCCGGACTTGGCCGATCATTGCCGCAGTGAGGCGTGTCACTGACACGCTGACCAAATCGTCTGCGGAAACGCAATCTTCGGGCCGACATGGAACACGAGACCAATCCGTTGCGCACGGTCGCACAGCATCTGACCAAGGCCGGAGCCGGGAGAGCTTCCGGTTGATCAAAACGCAGGACGCCACCTTGAATATTTCGAAAGGCATGTCGATCATTGATGATCGTCGATCCTTGCGGACACCCTCGCATTATGCGTGAACAGGCGCTCGCCGCCGATCCGATATCCATCGATGAGCGCAGCAGCCCGCGACGATACCAGCCACGCCTCGAGACTCCGCGCCGGGGCCGACCGTATATGCGGATGTTTCTCCGGATTTATCGGCAGCAAGCTGTACTGGTTGAAAAGCAATGGATCTCCAGCAAAAAGAAGTACGAGCCCGACCTTGCGTCTGAAATTCAACCAGCTGGCCCGATCCGACAACACATAGGCGTGCATTGCCGCGGCGACATTCAATGCGGCGCCCATGCCGGCTCCGACCGACCGGTACCAGTCGCCCGAGGGTTCGGGGGCGATCCCGGTCAGACGCCAGAGTTCAGTTTCGCGATTGTGGGTTCCGCTGTCGTCGCCGCGGCTGACGAAAAGTGATCCAGACACGGCGATACGGGCGAACGTCTGCACCGCTGTCGCGGCCCCTGAAACATCTGCCGGGTCATCAGACGGTCCCAGCACGACAAAATCATTGTACATGATCTCCCGTCTGTGCGTCGCGAACCCTGCCGCAATGAAGTTCTCTTCGGCAGACCTGGAATGGACCAGAACCACATCGACATCCCCGGACCGCCCCAGTCGCAGAGCTTGCCCCGTTCCGACGACAAGCAGATGGACAGCCAGACCAAGATCCCTCTCGATGGCGGGGATCAGAATGTCTGCAAGACCGGAACTGTTGAAGGATGTGGTGACCGCCATCCGCAGCGTATCGGCATGCGCCAGCGTCGCGGTCAGCATCGTCATCACGCCGACCATGACATGTTTCATTCGACGATATCCCCTTTGAGGAATGCCCGGGCCTCTGTTGTTTTCAACTCGTCAAGCGGAGCGACACCGCGCGACAGCTCGTGCAGCCGGCCATCAAGCATGAACAATACTTCGGTCGCAAACCGCCGGGCCTGCCCCATATCGTGGGTTGCCAGCACGAGACGGGTTCCTGCTGCCCGGGCTGTGGTCAGGATCTGTTCAATCTCGCGTGTTGCCCGGCCATCAAGATTGGTGCAGGGCTCGTCAAGATACAAAATCTCGGGTCGGCGCACCAGCGCGCGCGCAAGCGCGAGCTTCTGCTTTTCGCCACCGGAAAGAACTGTCGCCTGCCGCTCGAGCATCAATCCGAGACCAACAGAGTCAGCCCACATCGCCGCCTGTTCCCGTGCCGCGACGCGCCTGACGCCGCGAACCCGCAATGGATAGGCAATGTTCTCGAGGACAGTGCGGCGCATCGTGATCGGGGTCTGAAAAACATAGGCCTGACGAGCCTCCGCGTCCTGGGCGGCCCAGCGTATCGTTCCCGTCGCGGCACGTTCAAGCCCGTGCATGAGCCTCAGGAGCGAAGTCTTGCCCGACCCGTTCGGCCCGATAACGACTGTCGTACCGTCCACCCCGATCACAAGGTCGACTGGGCCAACCAGCCTTGTGCCGCCCCGCCGGGCTTCAACGGCTTCCAGATGAAGCGGCAGGATGGGTGCTACCACTGACTGGTCCGTTCCGTACGTGCGAAGGTGTGGATGAGGATGTTCACGGCAATCGCCAGTGCGATCAGGATGAAGCCGAGAGCGAGGGCGAGATCGAAATTACCACGGCTGGTCTCAAGGGCAATCGCTGTGGTCAAGACCCGGGTCGAATGGTCAATGTTGCCACCAACGATCATGATCGCCCCGACCTCGCCGATACCGCGGCCGAACCCGGCCAGTGCTGCTGTCAGCAACGCTCGTCTGCCATCCCAGATCAACGCCTGGATTCGTTGCAGCTTAGTCGTGTTGATCGAAATTAGGAGATCCCGGTATTCGGCCCAAAGATCGCGAATTGCCTGATGGGCGATGGAAGCGACGAGCGGTGTGACAATCACGATCTGTGCAATGATCATTGCCGCCGGCGAAAATAGCAGATCGAGTACTCCGAACGGCCCGGATCGGCTGAAAAGAAGATAAACGACGAGGCCGACAACGACAGGTGGCAACCCCATCAGTCCGTTCAGAACAGCAATGACTTGCCGCCGCCACCGGAACCGGCTGACAGCGAGCCAGGCACCCAGGGGAAAACCGATCGCCGATGCCACGGCGACAGCCGTCATCGTGACCTGCAGCGACCGGGCCGAAATTTCGACCAGATCACCGTCAAGGGTGACAATCAGATATGCGGCCTCGATCAGCCCTTGCAGGATGTCATTCACTGCGCATCGCCGGACAGGAGTCTGGCACGGCCAGTCGGACAACACCGGTGGAAACCGATCGCTCGATCAGACCGGTTTCGTCCTCCTTGGCTGGAACGAACTGCAGGACTGCCGCATTCCGGCCATTCTCGTTCCGCACCAGGCGATCGTCCAGGGATATCCCCGTTTCCACATGGTCGCAGACGCGGTAATGTTGTGCCTGCATTCGTGAATGCCGCTGCCCGCCGCCGGATGGCCTGTCAGCAACCGGGGCGCGGCAATACCGCCGCGGTCGCGACCCGGCAGGGTCGCTGCACACCAAACGGAGCGTGACAGACATGAAGCATCCAGTCTCGTCGTCGAACCGTCGCAATATATTGCAAAGGCAGGGTCCCGCAAGCTCGGCAAAGCCGATCTGAAGGAACGACGAGCGGCAGGATTGATGACCAGTCGTCGCAAGAGACACGCCGTGCGAAGCCGCCATATCGCTCAGACCGCAGAGCGGCATGCGCCGGCGACATTTACGGAATCTGTGAGCTCGGTCCGGACTCTGGCGTCAGGCTTTGCTCAAACGGAAGATGATGTCCGGGTTGCGTGAAGATATCCGTCGCACGGAATCGGAAGAAGCCGAGACCGACCGGGTTCAAGTCTGGTCCGAACGTGTTCAGCCGACCGAAAAACTCTCGCCACAACCGCAACGGCCCGTCTCGTTCGGGTTGTTGAAGACGAAACCGGAAAACATCTTGTCTTCGCGGTAATCCATCTCCGACCCGAGAATGAACATGACGGCAGTCGGGTCAATGAACAGGGTCACCCCCTTTTCCTCGACCTTGTCCTCGAATCTCTTCTGTTCGGTCGCATACTCGACGAAATAGCTGAGCCCGGAGCAGCCCTTTGATTTCACACCAACGCGAAGACCGAGGACCTTTTCGTCCTGATTGCCCGCCATCAGTGCGCGCGCCCTTTCGACCGCCGCCTCTGTCAGTGTGATCGGAGCCCTGCCTGGTTCGAACTGGAACATGATCTGGTCCGCCGTTAGGTCTTCCTTATCAAGACATGACATTCCGTAACACGATAATCAAGATCATCGTTCAGAACATGTCGAGAATCAGCTTCGCCTCATCGCTCATCCGCTCCGGTGTCCAGGGCGGATCCCATGTCAACACGACCTCGACCTCACCCACGCCCTGAACGTCGGACACCGCTGCGGCAACGTCATAAGGCATCTCGCCGGCGACCGGACAGGCCGGTGCTGTCAGGGTCATCAGCACTTTCACGTCACCGTCTTCAAGACGCTCGGTCTCGTAGATCAAGCCAAGATCATAGATATTCACCGGTATTTCCGGGTCATGCACTGTTCTGAGCGCCGCGACAATCGACTCGTCGCTGGCCTGCTCCGCCTCACCGGGCAATTTTTTGCCAGCCCGGGCAGTCATCCCTTCTGGAGCGCCCGGATCCATCATGAAGGAGCCGTAAGGATTCACCGCGGGTCCGAACTCATTCATTGGAAGATCTCCCTGACCTTCTCGAGGCTGTCAACCAGGATATCGATATCCTCGGTGGTGTTGTACAGGCCGAGACTGGCCCGTGCGGTTGAAGGCAGATCGAAGCGGTCCATCAAGGGTTGCGCACAATGATGTCCGGCACGCACGGCAACACCGTTCCGATCGATAATCGTCGAAATGTCGTGCGGATGGGCACAATCCATGACGAACGACACGAGGCTGGCCTTGCCCGGCGCCAACCCGATGAAGCGCAATCCTTCGATCGAAGACAGACGCTGGATCGCGTAGTTCAGAAGGCCCTGCTCATGATCCGCAATCGTCGCCATGCCGATCCCGTTCAAATAGTCGATCGCCGCCCCGAGCCCGATCGCCTGGGCAATCGGCGGCGTTCCGGCCTCGAACTTGTCCGGCAGGTCGGCCCAACTGGTCACCTCAATGCTTACTGTGCTGATCATGCCGCCGCCACCCTGATAAGGCGGCATCGCCTCGAGCAAGGCTTCTCTACCGTACAAGACACCGATTCCGGACGGGCCATAAAGCTTGTGGCCTGAAAAAGCGTAAAAATCGACATCAAGGTCCTGAACATCAATAGGCTGATGAACGATCCCCTGTGCCCCGTCGACCACCAGAACCGCCCCCCTGTCGTGGGCGAGATCCGCAATCCGCCGGATCGGCAACACCGTGCCGAGCACGTTCGAGATATGACAGCAGGCGACGATCCGGGTGTTGTCAGTGATCAAGCGGTCGAAATCGGGCAGATGAAAATCTCCATCGTCATCCACCGGTACGGCCTTCAAGGTGCAGCCAGTCTGATCACGGAGCAACTGCCAGGGCACGATGTTCGAGTGATGTTCGGCATATGTGATCAGGATTTCATCGCCAGGCCCGATGGCCGCGGCGCGGCCGTGACTCGCCGCAACAAGATTGATCGCCCCGGTCGTGCCGCCGGTAAAGATCACCTCATGATCATGTTCGGCGTTGATAAAGGCCCGAACCTTCGCGCGGACATGTTCATATCGTGCCGATGTCTGTTCCGACATGAAATGCAAGCCGCGGTGGACATTGGCGTATTCCGCTTCATAGACATGCTTCACAGTGTCGATCACATGACGTGGCTTCTGGGCAGAGCCAGCCGAGTCGAGATAGACCAACCGTTTGCCACGCACCGTCTGTCCCAGAATCGGGAAATCGCGCCGAATAGCATCCACGTCGAATCCGGCTGTCATGTCCCGCCCCCGGCATCGGTTCCGGCGAGCCAGCCGGCAACCGCCCGTTTCATCGCCTCACGCACAGTTTCTGAGCGCGCCTCATCGATCGCATCGTCCAGATAAGCCGCCAGGAGCAAGCGCCGGGCTAAATCACGCGGGATACCACGCGCCTGCAGATAGAACACCTGATCTTCCTGGAGTGAACCGACAGTTGCGCCGTGGCTGCAGCGCACATCGTCAGCATAGATTTCGAGTTCAGGCTTGGAATCGATCTCCGCACGGTCGGACAACAGCATTGCCCGGTTCATCTGATAGCCGTCTGTCTGTTGGGAATCCGGGCGCACCAGGATCTTGCCCTGGAACACACCACGCGAGGATCCGTCAAGAACGCCCTTGTAAACTTCCCGGCTGCGGCTTCCAGCTGCGGCATGGTCGATGAACGTCGTGTTGTCAAGATGCTGGCGAGCGGTTCCAAGGTAAGCGCCATTGACCCTGTATTCGGCTCTAGCGCCGCTGATACGTCCGCGAATCTCGTTACGGGCCAGCCGTGCGCCCATGGACAGCACGAAGTTGTCATAGACCGCACCTTCGGCAAGCTCGACCGCGGTCATTGCGATATGAAATGCATCCAGCATCTCGTTCTGGAATTTGTAGTGACCGACGACGGCCCCCGATCCGACCGAAACTTGGGTAACCGCATTGGCAAAGTACATCGACGTTCCGGTCCCCACATGGCTTTCGACGATGTCTGCCGCACTGTCCCGGCCAGCCCGGATCATGATCCGCGGCGCATACCCGGCATTGGCGCCTGCGCCCACGGAAATCACATGCACCGGCCGGTCAGCCATTGCACCGTTGGAAATGTCCAGCAAAACCGCGTCCTGGAACATGGCGGAGTTCAGCGCCGCAAGCGGCAATCTGTCGCTTGATACAGTCTCTTCGATCAGCTCTGCCGCAATATCGTGAACCCAATCGCCGCAGTCGGAGAGGCGGTGCAATGTAACCCCCGCCGGCAGATGATCGAGATCCGACAGACGGGGGTGCAGGATGCCGTTGATCAGGACAATGCGCGGCGCATCAAGGGCAAGGATGTGGCCTTCAGGTATCGCGGCATCACATCTTGGTTCCAGAACGAAGGTCTCGGCGGCCAGAACATTCAGGCTGGTGTATTTCCAGGACTCGGTCCGCGCATGCGGCCAGCCGGCCCGTGCGTAGCGCTGTCCGGCCCGCGCCCGCAGGTCGGACAGCCAGCCGGCACCGGATGCAGGGCGCGACTCGGCCGCAGCGATCAGATCGCCGAATGGCAGGGCCTGCACGCGACCATCAGGCATCAGGCAGCCTCACCGATGTATTCGGCATAGCCGTTGGCCTCAAGATCCCGAGCCAGCTCACTGCCGCCTGATCGCTGGATCTTGCCATGCGCCAGGACATGGACATGATCGGGCCTGATATGCTCCAGCAATCTCTGATAATGCGTGATGATCAGCATGCTGCGGTCAGTCGAGCGCAGTGCATTCACGCCGGCCGAGACAAGCTTCAGCGCATCGATGTCGAGCCCGGAATCGGTTTCATCGAGGACCGCGAACATCGGTTCAAGCACAGCCATCTGCAGAATCTCGTTGCGCTTCTTCTCACCGCCGGAAAATCCGACATTGACCGGGCGCTTGAGCATCTCATCGGTCATGTTGAGCGCCTTTGCCTTCGACCGGACCAGCTTCAGGAACTGCATGGCGTCAGCTTCCTCGCGGCCGTGATAACGCAGTCTTGCGTTATAGGCTTCCTTCAGGAACGTCAGCCCGGCCACTCCGGGGATCTCCACCGGATACTGGAAGGCCAGAAAGAGCCCTTCATTGGCACGCGCATCGGCATCCATTTCGAGAAGATCTCGCCCCTGAAACGTGACGAACCCGGCGCTCACCTCATATCCGTCACGGCCTGCCAGAACATAGGACAACGTGCTCTTGCCAGACCCGTTCGGTCCCATGATGGCATGGACTTCACCCGGTCCGACGCTCAGGTTGATACCCTGCAAGATATCATTGCCATCGACGGTGGCGTGCAGGTTCTCGATTTTCAGTATCGTCATGTTTCCGGTATTCCCGTGCTCATGTGGTGGCTGTGTCAGCCAACACTCCCTTCGAGGCTGATCCCGATCAGTTTCTGCGCTTCGACGGCAAACTCCATCGGCAGTTCGCGCATGACCTCCTTGCAGAAGCCGTTCACGATCAGTCCGACCGCGTCCTCTGCCGACAGGCCGCGCTGCATGCAATAGAACAGCTGGTCCTCGCTGATTTTCGAAGTGGTTGCTTCATGTTCGACCCGGGCCGAAGGATTGCGGGTTTCGATATAGGGCACGGTGTGGGCGCCGCACTGGTCACCGATCAGCAGACTGTCGCATTGTGTGAAGTTGCGAGCCCCGTCGGCTTTCGGCATGACCTTGACGAGACCGCGATAGGTATTGTCGGCACGACCGGCGCTTATCCCCTTCGAGATGATGGTCGAGCGCGTATCGCGGCCCAGATGAATCATCTTGGTGCCGGTATCGGCCTGCTGGGCGTTGTTGGTTATGGCGACGGAGTAGAACTCTCCGACCGACCCATCCCCCTGCAGGATGCAACTTGGATATTTCCAGGTAATGGCCGAACCGGTCTCGACCTGGGTCCAGGAGATCTTGGATCGTGCGCCACGGCAAGCGCCACGCTTGGTCACGAAGTTATAGATACCACCCTTGCCGGTCTCATCGCCGGGATACCAGTTCTGCACTGTCGAATACTTGATCTCGGCGTCGCCGAGCGCCACCAGTTCGACAACCGCGGCATGCAGCTGGTTCTCGTCGCGTTGCGGGGCCGTACAGCCCTCGAGATAACTCACGTAGGAGCCTTCATCGGCGATGATGAGGGTTCGTTCGAACTGGCCGGTATTTTCCGAATTGATTCGGAAATAGGTTGAGAGTTCCATCGGGCATCGCAAGCCCTTAGGGACATAGACAAAAGAGCCGTCCGTAAACACCGCACAGTTCAGCGTCGCGAAAAAGTTGTCCGAATAAGGCACAACCGAGCCGAGATATCTGCGTACCAGGTCCGGATAGTCTCGTATCGCTTCCGAAATCGGGCAGAAGATCACCCCCATCTCTGTCAGCTTCGCCTTGTAGGTGGTCGCGACCGAGACTGAATCGAAAACCGCATCGACAGCGACAACGCCGGCGAGCAGTTCCTGTTCCTTTAATGGAATACCGAGCTTTTCATAGGTTCGGAGCAGTTCCGGATCAACGTCATCCAGGCTCTCGGGGCGAACCCGGTTCTTGGGTGCGGCGTAATAGTGGAGATCCTGGTAGTCGATCTCCGGGTAACCGACCTTGGCCCAGTTCGGTTCACGCATGATCAGCCAGTGACGATAGGCCTTCAGACGCCAGTCGAGCATCCAGTCCGGCTCGTCCTTCTTCGCCGAGATGAACCGGATGATGTCTTCATCCAGACCCTTCGGTGCGGTTTCCATCTCGATGTCTGTCACGAAGCCGTACTTGTACTTTCCGGCTACGAGATCACTGACCTGCTCAACGGTTGCCGACATGATGTTTCCGTTCTGCTCCGTTCGTTCGTTGACTGCGCGCTGCGCTGTCAACGCATCACCGACGGCTGATCCGGCGTCCGTTCAAGCCCCGGGACCGGAAACATCTCTGCCGGATCGATCATTTCGGCAAGGCTGACATTTTCAAGCGCCGCCCGAATGGCGCTGTTGACACGATTCCAGTTTCCACGCATCGGGCAAAGCGACTCGACGCCACAGTGACCTTCGGAGCCATCGACGCAAGCCGTCAGCGCGATCGGCCCTTCGAGGGCCTCGACGATTTCCGACACCCGGACCTGGGTTGCGGCGCGATCCAGGGAATAACCGCCACCGGTACCCCGATGCGACTGGATCAAGGTGGTTCCCGCCATCTGTTTCAACAATTTGGCAACCGTCGGCAACGGAATAGCGGTCCTTTGCGCGAGACTTGACGCCGTCTGCGTGACGCCGGGGTTCTGCGCCATCCGGCCAAGAACCACAACGGCGTAGTCGGTCATTCGGTTGAGTTTGAGCACTGTTCATCCATATCGGACTAATTTCGTCCACTATATCGATCCGACATTACCGGATGTCAACCCCGGCCCTCGTGTTGCAGGGTCATTTTTCTGCCGGTCCGCCGATACCGGTTCGCAAGCCGTGATCCATTGATTGTCGCAAACAGCAACATGGCCAGTCGGCTCGGCGCTTTATTTATGCTCGACATGGAGTTGATCCCACTCGTTTTGCCAGAATGAATAAATTATTGTTGTATTTTAATGCGTTAAAGAATAGAATATTATCTACTAGTGTCCTGATTTCAAAGTTCGTACCGTTATGATGTTGCGGCTGCAGCGGTTTCGAGGGTCCTGAGGCAGAAGCGCTTGATGGACGCCAGGATTTCATCGGCTGTCTTGTGCCAGCGGAAGGGCTTGGGGTCCTCGTTGACGGTGTCGATGTACCCGGTGATCGCCTGCTCCAGCTCGACGGTCGATCGGTGAACCCCGCGCCGGATCTGCTTCTCTGTCAGATCGGCGAAGAAGCGCTCGACTTGGTTGAGCCACGAGGCAGAGGTCGGGGTGAAGTGAACATGCCAGCGCGGTCGCCGGGCGAACCAGTCGCGGATCGTCTTCGTCTTGTGGGTCGAGTAGTTGTCCATGACGATGTGGATCTCGAGGTCGGGCGGCACGTTGGCCTCGACGTGATCCAGGAACTTGCGGAACTCCACGCTGCGGTGGCGCCGATAGCACTGTCCGATGACCTTGCCTGTGGCGACGTCAAGGGCTGCGAAGAGCGAGGTCGTGCCGTTGCGCTTGTAATCGTGAGTGCGCCGCTCGACCTGCCCCGGGCGCAGCGGCAGCAGCGGCTGGGTGCGATCGAGGGCCTGAACCTGCGATTTCTCGTCCACGCAGAGGACCATGGCATGCTGCGGCGGGTCCACGTAGAGCCCCACGATGTCGCGCGTCTTGTCCACGAAGTAGGGGTCTGCCGAGAGCTTGAAGGTCTCGCTCCTGTGCGGCTGAAGGGAAAAGGCTCGCCAGATGCGATTGACCGTCGACGGCGCATACCCCGTCGCCTGCGCCATCGAGCGCGTGCTCCATTGGGTCGCGTCACGAGGCTTCTCCTCAAGCGTCTTGCGCACCACCTCGGCCACGGCGTCGTCATCGATGCGCCGGGGACGGCCGGAGCGCGGCTCGTCGTCAAGCCCGTCAAGACGATGCTCTGCGAAGCGATTGCGCCACTTCCTGGCGGTCTGGCTGGTCACGCCCAGCACGCTCCCAATCTGCACATTGGTAAGCCCTTCGGCCGCCAGCAGCACGATGTGCGCCCGATCGGACAGGCCTCGCCAGACTTTGCGCCCGCGCGCCAGCCGCTCAAGCTCGTTGCGCTCGTCCGCGCTCAGCTTGATCTCCACCGAAAGGCGCATCACCATGCCCCCCGAATCGACACCACCCCCTTAACAATACGAACTTTGCGTACAGGACACTAGTGTCCTGATTCCGAAGTTCGTACCGTTATGATGTTGCGGCTGCAGCGGTTTCGAGGGTCCTGAGGCAGAAGCGCTTGATGGACGCCAGGATTTCATCGGCTGTCTTGTGCCAGCGGAAGGGCTTGGGGTCCTCGTTGACGGTGTCGATGTACCCGGTGATCGCCTGCTCCAGCTCGACGGTCGATCGGTGAACCCCGCGCCGGATCTGCTTCTCTGTCAGATCGGCGAAGAAGCGCTCGACTTGGTTGAGCCACGAGGCAGAGGTCGGGGTGACGTGAACATGCCAGCGCGGTCGCCGGGCGAACCCGTCGCGGATCGTCTTCGTCTTGTGGGTCGAGTAGTTGTCCATGACGATGTGGATCTCGAGGTCGGGCGGCACGTTGGCCTCGACGTGATCCAGGAACTTGCGGAACTCCACGCTGCGGTGGCGCCGATAGCACTGTCCGATGACCTTGCCTGTGGCGACGTCAAGGGCTGCGAAGAGCGAGGTCGTGCCGTTGCGCTTGTAATCGTGAGTGCGCCGCTCGACCTGCCCCGGGCGCAGCGGCAGCAGCGGCTGGGTGCGATCGAGGGCCTGAACCTGCGATTTCTCGTCCACGCAGAGGACCATGGCATGCTGCGGCGGGTCCACGTAGAGCCCCACGATGTCGCGCGTCTTGTCCACGAAGTAGGGGTCTGCCGAGAGCTTGAAGGTCTCGCTCCTGTGCGGCTGAAGGGAAAAGGCTCGCCAGATGCGATTGACCGTCGACGGCGCATACCCCGTCGCCTGCGCCATCGAGCGCGTGCTCCATTGGGTCGCGTCACGAGGCTTCTCCTCAAGCGTCTTGCGCACCACCTCGGCCACGGCGTCGTCATCGATGCGCCGGGGACGGCCGGAGCGCGGCTCGTCGTCAAGCCCGTCAAGACGATGCTCTGCGAAGCGATTGCGCCACTTCCTGGCGGTCTGGCTGGTCACGCCCAGCACGCTCCCAATCTGCACATTGGTAAGCCCTTCGGCCGCCAGCAGCACGATGTGCGCCCGATCGGACAGGCCTCGCCAGACTTTGCGCCCGCGCGCCAGCCGCTCAAGCTCGTTGCGCTCGTCCGCGCTCAGCTTGATCTCCACCGAAAGTCGCATCACCATGCCCCCCGAATCGACACCACCCCCTTAACAATACGAACTTTGCGTACAGGACACTAGTAGTAGTGTCTCTCAAGTCCGCGCCTTATAATATCGGTCTCACGCGCAACGGGAGGCCCTTCGATGCCGCGCGGCCGCCCCCTTCCCCCTCTGGTGCTCACCAGCGCGCAACGCGAACAGCTCACCGCTGTGTCGCAGTCCACCTCGATGCTCTACGGTTTGGTCCACCAGGCCCGCATCATTCTCACCTGTGCGCTGGGACTGACCAATTCGGCGGTGGCCGCGCGACGGAACGCTTCGCCCTCGGCGGTGGGCCAATGGCGGCGACGATTTGTTGAGCGCGGCGTGCAGGGTCTGCATGACGATCGTCGCCCGGGACGGCCACGCCCCTATGACGATGACAAGGTGGCAGACCTCATCAACCGCGCCTTGCAGGAGAAACCCGACACCGCCAGTGCTTGGAGCGTAGGGCTGATGGCCCAGGCCCAGGGCGTGTCGAAGAGCACCGTGCAGCGCTGGTTCTCCCTGTCAGGCGCTCCATCGCACCCAGCCTACGCTGCCGCTGGGACTGGGCTCTGCCGAAGGCGATACCCATGACGATGTTCGACACGGAACCACGACCCTGTTCGCCGCCCTCGATGGGGCGACCGGCAAGGGGATCGGCAAATGGTCCCAGCGTCATCGCCATCAGGAATGTCTCGCTGTCCTGCGACCCATTGACCGCGAGACGCCGCCCGAACGCGACATCCATCGCGTCGTGGACAACGATGCGACCCACAAGCACCCGAGGTCCAAGCGTAGCTTGCAAAGAGACCGCGCGACCATCTTCACTTCACGCCGACCTCCGCCTCATGGCTCAATCAGGTGGAGCGCGGGTTCGGCCTCATCAGCCAACCGGCCATCAAGCGCGGCTCGGTCGACAGCGTCGCTCAACGCGTCAAGACGATTGAGAGCTTCATCACACAATACAATGCCTCCTCTTCGCCCTTCATCGGGGTCGCGACGGCGGAACCGATCTTCGACAAGCTCGAACGTCTATCTGCGCGTATCTGTGGGACAGGACACTAGGGATTGTCTGAACAAGTCGGTTTTGTCACAATTGGTTTCTTGGTGACGGAGTGGAGTGCGAGCCCTGGAGCAAGCGACGTTTGCGGAGCTGGAGCACGACCTGAAGACGCGTCGGACGCGGCGCGAGGTGTTTCTCGAGACGATGGACGGGCTGGTTCCCTGGGAGCGACTGGAGGCGCGCATCGAGCCGTTCTACCCGAAGGCCGGGCGCGGTCGGCGGCCCTATCCGTTGAGCGTGATGCTGCGGGTGCACTGGGTTGCAGCTGTTCTATACTCTGAGCGACCCTGGGATGGAGGACCTGCTCTACGAGGTGAAGTCGGTACGGCGGTTTGTGGGGCTGCGCCTCTCGGGTGCGCTGCCTGACGAGACGACGATCCTGCATTTCCGCCACTTGCTGGAGACGCATGGCCTGGGTGAGACGCTGTTCGAGGAGATCAACGCGCATCTGGCCTCTCTCGGACACCGTTTGAGCAAGGGGACGATCGTGGACGCGAGTCTCATTGCCGCGCCGTCGTCGACGAAGAACCGCAAGGGCGAGCGGGACCCGGAGATGCACCAGACGAAGAAGGGCAATCAGTGACATTTCGGGATGAAGGCGCACATCGGGGTGGATGCGCAGTCGGGCTTGACGCACAGCGTGGAGACGACGCCGGCGACTGTCTCGGATGTGGCGACCGCGCACGCGCTGTTGCACGGGGGCGAGGAGCAGGTGTGGGGTGACGCGGGCTATCAGGGGGTGGACAAGCGCGCGGAGAACCGGGACACGGACGTGGACTGGGAGGTGGCGATGAAGCCCGGCAAGCGCCGGGGGCTGGACAAGGCGGGCCTGGAGGCGGCGGCGGAGAGGCGCAAGGCGTCGGTTCGGGCCAGGGTGGAACATCCGTTCCTGTATGTGAAGCGCCACTTCGGCTACGCGAAGGTGCGTTATCGGGGGCTGGCGAAGAACACGCAACGCAACGCCGTGCTGCTCGGGCTCACCAATCTGCTCATCGCGGGGCGCGACGCCACCGCCTGACGTGGGGCCGACCCGTCCGCAGCCGCCGCAAGGCGGCGGGGACGGTCGGCTCGGGCATCAAAATCCCCATTTCCTGGCACGATAACACGTCCCCGATGGGCTCTGGCGTTTCATCCACGGGCCACGACACCCGTATACCCGAAAAAAACCGACTTGTTCAGACAATCCCTAGGTCGTGTTGACGAATTCATGAAATGCTGATAATCATTCTCCATCAATGACACTTTCCGGGGAATATATGATGGCATTAGGCCTGCTCATCCCGGATACTGTCCGCTCGACACTCGAGCCGCTACTGCGTGAGAGCAAACACGCCGCCGGCGCCCCGCCACGGCTCAGCGACCGAATGGTCATCGAAGCCGTCCTCTACCAGGCGCGGACCGGAACCCCATGGCGCGACCTGCCCGACGAATTCGGCCATTGGAATGCCGTGTATCAGCGGTTTCGCCGTTGGGAGAAGCGCCACCTCCGGGCACAGCTCTGGCAACAGAGACAACAGGCAGACGATGAACCACTCAAGGAAGTGTTCATCGATTCGACCATCCTGCACGCTCATCAACACGCCGGCGGCGCGGAAAAAAACGGTGGCCAGGAGGCCCAGGCTCTCGGCCGCTCCCGGGGTGGGTTCTCCACCAGGCTGCACGCGGCCTGTGCCAACGAAACAACCGGTGTGTCCGTCGTGTTGACGGGTGGCGAGCGCCATGATGATGGCGTGGGGTTCGAGCTGCTGTGGAAGGCTTTGCCCAGCTCTCCCGCACCGGAGGCTGCGGTCATGGACAAGGCGTATGACAGCAAGGGCATCCGCCAGGTGCTGGCCGACCAGGGCGTCGAAGCCGTGATTCCCGCCCGGTGGAACCGGACTGAGACGATTCATCACGATCAAGACAAAGTACAAGCGGCGCCAGCAGGTCGAGCGATTCTTCAACAAGCTCAAACAATTCCGTCGCATTGCCACACGTTATGACAAGCTCGCTCGAACGGTCCTCGCGTTTGTCCACATTGTCTCAGCATGGATCATGCTTCGATCATTCGTCAACACGGCCTAAGCTTTTGGCGCGGAAATCCGATCCCAAGGCCCAGAAGGTCCTGACCGGTCCAGGGACGAAACGAGATTCCAGTTTCAGCGTCAATCTGGAGATCCAGACCTTTCGAAAACCGTTTCTACCAAGGTCGTGCATCCGATCCGCCCTGCTGACCTCCAGATGAATGAAAAACTACGGACGTAAATCAAAACCACGGCAAATTCGTTCTGATTTTCGTCGCTGACTCGCGGCACTTAATCATGGTCGGCCCGCTTTCGTTGGGGTCGTTGCGTGGTCTGGGCAATGGATTTGGCCGCCATGGCGGCGCCGTATAGCGGTCCCCTGGCCGCGAGGGTCGGGCACGGCTTCATCTGTGCATGACCGCTCGCCCCGGCGTGCCGAGGGTTGGCGAGTCGATGGAGGCGGACCGGAGAGGGTGGTCAGCCGGGTGCTGGTCGCGGGGCGATGTTGTCGGTCATTTTCAGGAAGTCGAGGACGCGGCGCGGGTTCCTGGCCAGATTGCGCATGGTCTGGGCGACGGCGCGCCCGCGCCCCTTGATGAGACCGATAGCGAAGCGCCGCAGCCGGGTCATGGTCTCTGGACCGTGCCCGGTGCGGCTGCGGTCCTCGTCGACGCTCCAGTCGAGGCTGTAGTGGGTTGCCTCGATCGTCCAGTGCCCGCGATTGAGGGTGAGCAGCCGTTGCGGGGTTGCGGCCTCCATGGTCAGGCTGGTGACCCCGTAGGCGGTCTCGCAGCGGCGCTTGCCGGACTTGACCTCGACGGTGTCGCGGCGCACGGCGAAGACCTGTCCGACGCCGGGGAAGTTGAGGTCGTCGTTGCGCTCACTGGAGACCCGGATGGAGCGCCGCTCGCGTCGGTCGTGCTCGGGCTCTCGTCCGTGAAGTCCGGTGCGCGCCCGGCGATGGCCTCGTTGAGAGTGAGCCGGATATCGCTCGGCAGGGTCGGCTGGTTGCCCTTGACGGTGAACAGGTAGGCCGCGCCGCGATCGAGCAGATAGGAGGCCAGCGCCGCTGGGTGAGCAGGGCGTCGGCGGTGACAGTGCGGCCCGCGATGTCGGGCGCCGTATCGAGCAGGGGGATGACGGCGCCGATCTCGTTGGTGCGCTTCTCCCCTTCGTCGGCGTCGGGCCTCATGCCGACTTTTTTTGACCCCAGGGCGCCTTGGTGTCGTGGCCTATGATGCCGAGCACATGAGCCTGTTTGCCATCGTCATCGATGGCGCCGGTCTTGCCGTCAATAGCCAGGGCGCTGTCTGCCGAGCCGTGGGCAGGGCATGGCGCCGACCCTGGCGGCGGCGGGGATCGTCGATGTGCTGGAAGAACTCGGGCAGGGATCGCATCTGTGCGGCGCTGAGCGTCATCTTCGGCACTCCATGTCGCAGGCGGGGGTCGAGATCGGCGGCCCCAAGCCGGGCCCGCGCGCCCCGGCACAGGGGATCAAGGAACACGAGTTTGGGCCGCGCGTGCGCGCTGTAGCCGTGCCTGTCGCGGGCGAAGCCGCGGGTGCGCCCGATCTCGATCCAGTTGGCGGCGCGGTAGACGGTGCCCCGGAAGAGCTCGGGGTCGACGAAGGTCTCCGCCAGGAGCACGTCGTGACCGAAGCGGGCCGGCCAGTCCCTCACCAGACGGCGCGTGCACAGCGAGAGCGCGCGCGAGCCGAGGTTGCGCTCACCGCCGGGGAGAATCAGAAAACGCGAGTTGGTGGTGACCAGGTGAAGACGGCCGAACTGGACGCCGCGGTCCCAGCCGATCCAGTGATCACGCGCCCCACACTTCAGCGCCGGCGCCGAGAACACCGCCAGCGCCAGCCAGCGCCCTCGATGGTGCGCAACATAGCGCACGGTCTCGCCCATCCCCGGCACCGCGCCGAGGTCGTGGTGTGTCTGCATCAAGTCGCGGAAGCGGGCCTCGTCCGCCGCCGCCACGATGTCGACGGCCACCTCCAAAAGAACCGCCACGGCTCCTCCGCCCCCACGATTGCCTCGCGGCACTCATATCAGAACACGGGGAAGAGGTCCACGATCTCAGGCAACTCCCTGGCAGGGCTGGCGAAAGGTCGAAGTACAAATCCGCCCTGCTCAAAACAAATGGACATTGGCAGCAGATGCATCCATATTCTGAAGTCGTGTAAACTTATCGAACTCTAACCGGCAGATTTTTCCATACCCAAACGCCAGGAAAACAACCCAAAGTGGAGGATTGTCCCAAAGAACGATACAACCCTGGATTTACTGGATCGTGCCGTGAACAGTTCCACTATACGGGGCATGCTCACCACAAACGGATGACCGGAGATTATGGACTCATCTTGCCAGTGAACTCGCGCCCAAACAAGTTATTGCACGACGCCAAGAGACAGACTCCATTCGATGAGGCAATAACCCTCTCTCGCGAACCCATAAACGAGACATGATAAGCAGATATCTTGAAGATGAATTACCAAACTATGTATGGGGAACTGCCTCCAAAGAACACGCCTATTAGGGTAAATTCGAACAGAATAACTGGAACTATCATGGGTATGATTTACACGATGATTACGAGGCCATGAAGCGATAAATCATCAAAGAATCACATGTGACATATCAGACAGCCTAACAATTTCTTTCTCTTCAAAATCTCTTGAATCAAGACCGACTTAGCAACAGAAAACATTCGGCATATCCGCGATAACAGCGAACGATATGATCCTTACTGGGGACGTGGAAACCACGGGCGGGATACGTCGTTACAACCTGCATGTTTTGGGTTATCCACTCGCCGATCATCTGGTGAGACGTCGACCGGTCGTCTGATGAAGGAAGTGGGACAGATGGGACGTCGCCCGCAAGATGTCCGCAATCGACGATAGCCATGTGTGACCAAATATAACGATATCTTTGAACGGGATGCGATCTTTTCTCGTTTCCGAGCCGACCAGAATTCCGAAAATAGTCTTGTTCCGTTACATCGATTCTGCGCGACGCGAAATTGTTTCGACAGTTGAACTGGAGGCCGCGATCAGCGGACTTGTAGACGATGTTCTGAGCAGGCTTGATGAATGCACCTCCACGTTGCAAACCTCCGTCATCTGTAAAATGATCAGGAGGAGGAAACACTGGACCTAGATCACGCACGCTTCCGGAAACTTGAGGCGCAACTCGGCTGCGACCTTGCTGCCAATACAGCCCTTCATGGTGACACCCTGGATGACATGATATCAGTGAGATAACTTCATGATATCTCAAGGAGCAGAGGTTTCGACACCAATCTAAACGATCCCATCGTCTTGGACAATATCGCGAATATACCGCAACCAGGGGAAATCGAAGCCTAGCGTATAAGGGATCTTATAGCGCGGGCAATTCGGGATCATGTGAATTTGAACGGGCATCCGCTTTCGGACGTCAAACTCGCGGAGTTGGCGGGAACTACGCCCAGTGCGATATTCCAATATGATAGAGGCTCAGACAGGGTATCTTTCGGACTGAACAGGGACGGTAGCCGCTCGCGCGTGTCTCTAAGATCGAATTGGGTGACGAGACGACGATTCGACATTGCGCGTCCAATCGAGGACCGCTTGCTGAGCAACCGGATGGAACAGCTTGGCGAATGTCTGTTTCCTGCAACGCGGACGCTCAGCTATCGGAAAAACCGCTTATTCACGTGGCTCCGGTGAAACGTACATGTAGCGTTTGGCGTGCCGGGAATAGTCGACATTGGGGGCAACATCGTGTGCAACCGGAGCCACGTGCATAAGCGGTTCGGAAAAAATGAAACGCGCATTCGCTGCCGAGTTGTCAAGTCCTTTCGCCGCAGTGGACGATATACTGGGCGGTGATTACTCAAGGAAAAAATCAGAACAGTATTGCATGGTAATTTAGCGTTTCTCAGTTTACTATTCTAAGCTAATTAACCGCTTATGCAGATGGTTCCGGTTCGATCAACATGCTGTAGGTAAGGGGTTGTGCATTGGTGGCGAGGCGGAGGAGCGAGCGGAAAGCATCGTGGCGGGTTTTGCGGCGGTTGAAGCGAAAGACGACCTCATCGAGATCGGCTTGCAGATGCTTGCGGCGCAGCCCGTGGTCGACGCCTCGCGCCCATCCTTTGAGGTTGGAGAAGACTTGGTGGATCCACGGCAGGACGAGGTGAGCGGCGGTCTTCCCGACGACATGGACATTGTGGCGATCGGCGGGGACCGCAGCGTCGCCGGACCAGCCGTCGGTTTTCGCGATGGCGTCGGGATCGACGGCGGTTTCGACGAAGTGTCCGAGGTCGGCGGCGCCGTAGGAGGAGATTTCGGCCAGCCGCAGGCGGCCTGGGATGTTTCCGTCCCCGAGTTCGATGGCGCCGACGATGAGCATCTTGCCGTCGTGGCTGCGTCCTTGCCCTCCGGTGGGAGGATCATCTTTGGTCCGGAATGGACGGCTGGCCTCGTCGATGTCCACCAGGCCCGACAACGGGTTACGCTCGGGCTCGACCATGCTGGCGCGCAGCTTATGGGCGAGCAGCCAGGCGCTGCGATAAGAGCCGATAGCGAGCTGTTTCTGGAGCTGCAGGGCAGAGATGCCGTTGGAGTGGGTCGCCATCAGGTCGGCGGCCCGGAACCAGACGGTGAGCGGCAGCTTGCTGGCGTGCAGGATCGTCCCGGCCGTCGCCGAGGTCTGCCGGCGGCAGCCGGTGCACGCGAAGGTGTGTGCTTTTCTGCGCAGCGCCCATCCCTTTTCATGGCTGCACGTGGGACAGACGAAGCCGTCCGGCCAGCGCATTTCGATCAGCCAGGCGGCGCAGGCGTCATCGTCCGGGACCATGTGCTGGAAAGCGAGGAGGCTGTCGGGGACCTGTTTCATGTGGGGGCTCCGTCGGCAGGAATGTATCGGGGCATTCTACCCGCTCCTCCGCCCTAACCTCAACCTCAACATCTGGTGGCAAACTCTCGCAACCGGAGCTATGTGCATAAGCGGTGCTAATTATTCAATCACCGCCATATTGATGGGAGCGATTCGCCTGACATCGTCGACCGCGGTAAGAATTCATGATCCAAGATAACCATGTACGTTGCATCCATGATGGTGCGTGCAATATCAAAGGCCTTGAATTGCCAGTGGTACTGGTTTGCGATGACTTGACTTGATCATGCTGAGTGTATAAGCGAATTACGTTTCGAAAACCTCTATCGATCAATGCGAAGAAAGAGACTGGTTCGAAAAATTCATATGTGTCGTTCCAGTCGGCTCAACAGAGCACAGAACAACGGATTCAAATGAATCAAGAGAAAGCAGAAAGACTTTGAATTTTTTAACAGATAACAACACCTATGTCATATCGTACAATTGATTAAAAGATAGAAAATGATCCTTTCAAACTATCCGGGGTTCCAATATATAGTTTTCAAAAATCGGAATACTAGTTCGGATTAATCAACAGAATAAAGGCTCGAAAACCGTTGAGGATTTGCTGAAATATATTGATCAAAACGGGAAAGATAAGTCTGCATAATTCAATAACGACACATTATCTGTGGAACGGCATTCAACAAGTCCGAACCGTCTGAACGCGTTCGGTCAATGATATCGTATGAAATGTGCGATACCCTACCGCCGATAAGGAACCGGCCGCAGGCAATTGCTGTGCGTTGGCCCCATGGGACCGATCCAGCAATGCTTCATGAAGATCAGGGAATCCGCCTCGCTTGCATCCGTTACGAGACGAAACCGCCGAAGAAGATTGCGTTTACGTCAGATGGCAGTTAGATTATTGAAGATTGTGGGATAATGATCTGGTCGATTTGCGATCTGACGCTTGCGATGATGATGTCGCGCCAATCGGACACGAATGCGGCGAAAATGGTCGTGGGTCAGCACTATCGATCATACGGGACCATTATTCGCAACAGTTGATCGCCCATCGACTTTTCCTACCGGCCTCAAGTCCATGAATAAACCGTCATCCCGACCAGAATCCCGATGCAATGCCCTGGCGCAACGCTACGGCATGAACGCGAGACCGGATATCGGCCCGTGGAACGACCATATCGAACTGCTGCTATCGCACAGGTCGATCCGTTCCTACCGTTCCGATCCGGTTCCTGAAGGTACCCTTGAAACCCTGGTCGCGGCGGCTCAGTCCGCTGCGACCAGCTCCAACATGCAGCTTTGGTCCGTGATCGTGATCGATAATCCCGATACCCGGGACGAACTTGCGAAAGTCGCCGGCAATCAGGACCATATTCGGCAATGCCCGCTCTACATGGTGTGGTTGACCGACCTCTCACGCAATCAGCGCCTCTGCACCGAAGAGGGCGTCGAGATGGAATCCATACCTTACGTCGAGACATTTCTGGTCGCATCGGTCGACGCCGCGCTGGCGGCCCAGAACGCTGTCACAGCCGCGGAATCTCTCGGGTTATCGACCGTCTATATTGGCGCGATGCGTAATGATCCGGCCCGGGTTGCCGAGTTGCTTGGATTACCGGCTGGCGTGTTTGGCCTGTTCGGTCTCTGTGTCGGTTATGCCGCACCCAAGGCGACCAATCAGGTCAAGCCCCGATTGCCTCAAGGTGTCGTCGTGCATCGCGAAACCTATGGCAGTCCGCAAGAACAAGGCATTCGCGCGCGTTACGACGACCTGATGACGGATTTCAGCCGACGCAACGAAATGGTCGAACAAAGCTGGACGACGAAAGTTCTTGGCAGAATGGGCAAGCTGGCAGGAATGAATGGACGCGAAACGCTCTCGACAGTCCTGCATCGCTTGGGTTTCCGACTGCAATAGCATCCGGATTCCTTGCCGGGCGCACACCTCGCAACCAACCTGGATATCGTTTTACCGGACATTGCGAAAGCCCGCACGCTACACCATTTTGGGAAAACAGCCGTTCAGACACGGTGATCTTGTCTTGCCCCCCAACCATGAACTGCGCCCCAATTGAGACGGCCAAGCCTCAAATGCAGTGAACCGAGGCCACAGCGACGATTTTGCGGCTGTGGTCCAAACGATGTGGCCCACGATGCAGCCGGGCCGGACGCCACAGCCCTCTCGAAAAACCTGTCTGAACGACCCCGGAAAATCAGCCACCCTGTCACACCGCGCCGTCCAGCACCATCGGCGCAGCCTTCTCGCCGATCATGATTGCCGGCGCGTTGGTATTACCCGAAGTCATGGTCGGCATGATCGAGGCGTCCGCAACCCGCAGACCATGAAGCCCGTGGACTCTGAGGCGGTTGTCAACAACCGCCATCGGATCCAACCCCATCTTGCAGGTTTCAATCGGATGATAAGTCGTCTCCCCGAATGCCCTGGTCCAAGCCAACAGGGCGTCGTCGTCGCAGACATCAACCTCGGAAGGCGCAATCTGCATCACCTGCAACGGTTGCATGGCAGGGGCGGTTATTGTGGCGCATGCGATCCGGATCGTGGCCAGCGTGATTTCAACGTCCTGCGCATTCGACAGGAAATTGAACCGGATCGCAGGCGCCACGCGCGGATCGTTCGAGGTGATATGAATGCTGCCGGTGCTCTCCAGACGCATGGCATAGGCATAACAGGTCACGCCGAGGATTTTCGAGATCGTGCAATCCGGCTCCTAAAGCAACGGCACCCATCCAAGCAAACCGTCCGGCCCCTCCCGGCTCCTCACGAAAGCCCGCAGCGGCGCAACCGGAATGCCGAGCAGGCCTTTACGCGTCAGGCGAATGCGAAGACCCTGCCACAGCAAGCCCAACCCCCGGCCGCGATCATTGTAGGTCACACGCGGTGCATCAATCCGCCACCGGGTCCGCGGCGCATGACGATCCCGAAGGTTCTCTCCAACACCCGCTATTGGATTGATCGTTACAGGTATATCCATTATTGTGTTCTTCTGATTTGTCGATCACGGGGGTCTGCAAGATGCGCCCTGGTGTTTCATTCACGCTCACTTCGGGCGACCGGCGTCGCCTTGGAACGGTTGTCTCGGACCCGAAGAGCCCGCAGAAGCACGTCTGGCGGGCGCGTATCGTTCTTCTGAGCGACGACGGGCTCGGCAGGATGGCCATCATGAGAGAGGCCGGCAAGGCGAAGAACAGTGTCTGGCGCTGGCAGGACCGCTTCTATGGAAGACGGTGTGGACGGACTTCTGCGGGACAAGACGCCTCTGGCTCCTGAGCTGGTGGCGAAGATCGTAGAGTTGACCCACACCCCGCCGCCTCACGCGGCGACCCACTGGACGCTGCGGGCGATGGCAAAGGCTGTGGGGGTTGCCGCTTCGAGGGTATGGGCGGTCTGGCAGGCGCATGGCCTGATGCCATATCGCTGGCGGCAGTTCAAGCTTTCGAACGATCCCGCTTTCGACGAGACGCTGACCGACATCGTCGGCCTCTCCGTTGCGCCGCCGGCTCACGCGGTCGTGCTGTCGATCGATGACACGTCGCACAGTCAGGCACTTGACCGCACACAGCCCGGCCTGCCGCTGAAGAAAGGCCGCGGCGCCACCATGACACATTATTCCAGGCGCAACGGCACGACGACGCTGTTTGCCGCCCTGACCGTGCTCGCCGGCACAGGCATCGGCCAGCACGCCAGTCGGCATCGCCACCAGGCGTTCCCGAGATGCCGCAACCGCATCGCGCGCACGATACCCGCCGGCGTCCCGGTCCATGCCATTCTCGACAACGACGCTACTCACAAGCACAAGGAAGTCCGGGTCTGGCTCGCACGCCATCCGCGCTGGACCTTCCACGTCACCCCCACCTCGAGCTCGTGGCTGAACGCGCTCGAAGGCGTCTTCGCCAAGCTGACACGACGCCGTCTCAAATACGGCGTCTGCCATTCCGTACGCGAACTCCAGGATGCCATCCGCCGCGTCATCGACGAACACAACACCACCGAAGCCAAGCCCTTCGTCTGGACCGCCGATCCCGATACTATCATCGCCGCAAGAAAAAGAGGGGTCCAAACATTGAAATCAATCGACTAGGGCGTGGTGAATCTCAATCCCCAGTTCACGCAAATGATCCGGCCGCCCGATGCCGGACAGTTCCAGCAACTCCGGCGAATTGATCGTACCCGAGCTGACGATGACGTCTCGCGCCGTCCGGGCCTCTTTTGGCTAGCCATCCACGGAATAGGACACGCCGGAGCAACGCTTGCCGTCGAACACGCGACGCTCGGTCAAGGCCCCGGTCTCAATGAACAGATTGCGACGAGACCGGATTGGCGCAAGATAACAATGCACCGGACAGCGCCCGGAATGCCGGCCTCGGTCTGAGAGCCTGACCTAAAACTAGTGTCCTGATTCCAAAGTTCGTACCGTTATGATGTTGCGGCTGCAGCGGTTTCGAGGGTCCTGAGGCAGAAGCGCTTGATGGACGCCAGGATTTCATCGGCTGTCTTGTGCCAGCGGAAGGGCTTGGGGTCCTCGTTGACGGTGTCGATGTACCCGGTGATCGCCTGCTCCAGCTCGACGGTCGATCGGTGAACCCCGCGCCGGATCTGCTTCTCTGTCAGATCGGCGAAGAAGCGCTCGACTTGGTTGAGCCACGAGGCAGAGGTCGGGGTGAAGTGAACATGCCAGCGCGGTCGCCGGGCGAACCCGTCGCGGATCGTCTTCGTCTTGTGGGTCGAGTAGTTGTCCATGACGATGTGGATCTCGAGGTCGGGCGGCACGTTGGCCTCGACGTGATCCAGGAACTTGCGGAACTCCACGCTGCGGTGGCGCCGATAGCACTGTCCGATGACCTTGCCTGTGGCGACGTCAAGGGCTGCGAAGAGCGAGGTCGTGCCGTTGCGCTTGTAATCGTGAGTGCGCCGCTCGACCTGCCCCGGGCGCAGCGGCAGCAGCGGCTGGGTGCGATCGAGGGCCTGAACCTGCGATTTCTCGTCCACGCAGAGGACCATGGCATGCTGCGGCGGGTCCACGTAGAGCCCCACGATGTCGCGCGTCTTGTCCACGAAGTAGGGGTCTGCCGAGAGCTTGAAGGTCTCGCTCCTGTGCGGCTGAAGGGAAAAGGCTCGCCAGATGCGATTGACCGTCGACGGCGCATACCCCGTCGCCTGCGCCATCGAGCGCGTGCTCCATTGGGTCGCGTCACGAGGCTTCTCCTCAAGCGTCTTGCGCACCACCTCGGCCACGGCGTCGTCATCGATGCGCCGGGGACGGCCGGAGCGCGGCTCGTCGTCAAGCCCGTCAAGACGATGCTCTGCGAAGCGATTGCGCCACTTCCTGGCGGTCTGGCTGGTCACGCCCAGCACGCTCCCAATCTGCACATTGGTAAGCCCTTCGGCCGCCAGCAGCACGATGTGCGCCCGATCGGACAGGCCTCGCCAGACTTTGCGCCCGCGCGCCAGCCGCTCAAGCTCGTTGCGCTCGTCCGCGCTCAGCTTGATCTCCACCGAAAGGCGCATCACCATGCCCCCCGAATCGACACCACCCCCTTAACAATACGAACTTTGCGTACAGGACACTAGCTCATGACAATGCCATCCTGACGGGTGCCGTTGTAATCGGGGTCGCGCTCTATGCCGACTTCGGCCGCAGCCCCGAAGATTGCCTCGTACAGGATGCCGCCTTCATCGGGATCAGTGACCGCAACGGACCGTCACGGCCGCGCGGCACGGGCAAACGACGATCGGCGGCACCGGCGACAGGTACGGACACATAACACCAGTTGGTCGCCGGATTACGCAGCAATCTCACGTAACCAACCGGAATCCGCGACCAGGGATGGCCGGCCGGCCTCGCCTCAAGCAGCAGGACACGATGTTTGGAATCTTCGGACAAGCGATGCGCGATCACCGCTCTAGTCGAGCCCGCCCAACGACAATGAAGTCGTAGGTCGAGGGTTCGCCAGTCCTTAATCACTGCGTGCGTCGTCCTTCCTGTTGCGTTCTCCTGGCCGGTACCGCGTCCGCCGACTCCATCTCGGGCTCCATATCCTGAATACCGAGCGTCCGTTCGCGACAGGCATCAGGAACCGCGCAGCCAGTATCGGTAAAGGCCCGACGCACAGCCTCGACGTTGCGACCGACAACTTCGGGCCGATTGTCACGGGCAAAACTGTTTGAGGCGTAGAGCGTATCAAGCGATCCCTGGAAATGAGGCATGACATAACGCGCGAACAGTTCGTAACTGCGCAGGGCCTGCTCGCGATTGATCCATTCATGGGCGCGGAACATCACGCCGCCGAAACCGTCGCCGCTCAATTCAAGCAAACGCTCGATTCCCTTGATTGCAACCTCTGGCGTGCCAACAAAATTCGTGCCCATCCTGACGCCGTCGCGGAGCGGCTCATCCGAACGGCCTGGTGGCCGACCAAGAGTGTCCTCGAAATAGGAAACGGTTTCGGCCCGCTCACCTTGGTGCACCTCACGCAACGCCCGCTCGGTGTCCTCGGCAAGATGGACGACGACAACCACGCGCCAGTCCTTACGGTCCATGATCTCGCCATGCTCGGCTGCGGTCTCTTCGGCAATCTTCCACTGCCCGGCGAGCGCTTCTGGTCCGCCAGGCAGGCCGGCGCCAATCGACAGCACGCCAAGACCGTGTCAGCCGGCCGCCATCATGCCGAACGGCGTGATCGTACTGGCCACGACGATCTGAAATCGCGGGTCGGTGTAAGGCGCGAGATGAAGCCGAGCCCTGTTGAGTTCGAACCAGCCCGTCTTGCGGCTGACCGGTTCTTCGCATTTGAGCAAGGCAACGATCGCTTCGAGCGACTCGACCATCCGATTGCGCTGCGTGATCGGATCGATACCGAGCATGTAGGCATCGGACGGCATGGCTCCGGGACCACAACCAAGCATGATCCGACCCCGGGTCATGTGGTCCAGCTGGACAAAACGCTGCGCGACCATGAACGGGTTTTGGTACAGCAGACTCGTCACACCCGAACCAAGTATGATGTGTCGGGTGCGCTCGGCAGCCGCGGCGATGAATATCTCGGGCGCGGCAATGGTTTCCCAGCCCGCGGAATGATGTTCGCCGATCCAAGCCTCGTCATAGCCGAGATGGTCCAGCCACGAGATCGATTCGAGGTCGCGCGCCATGCCATAGGTCGGGTTTTCGCCAAGGCGATGAAACGGGACCAGAAAGATTCCGAATTTCAAGCCACGGCGGGGCATGAGAACTTTCCGACGGTCATCCGCACATTTACAAACGCTTCAATCCTGGATCCGTCCGGCGACCAATGGCAGAGATCCGGCAAACCGGGCATGGCCCGCAGAAGAACGAACGAGAACCAGCGGACGCAGGCGACAATACCGGTAACCGCTTATGCACGTAGCTCCGGTTGCGGGAGTTTGCCGCGAGAAGTTGACTCCTACCGGTCCATTTGGACGGTTTTCGATCAACATGTTGATCAAGCCGGAGCCAAGTGCATAAGCGGTTACCGGAATTTCGCGGACAGCAAACTGCAACCCAAGCGTCCATGTGTTATAAGGACTGCCAACAGGTTACGGCCGCTGATCCAGACGAGTTCGAGAGGCGAGTGTCATGACAAGACACACAGCACCCCGGACGGGTGGATTCGAACACCCGAACTCGGATTGTTGTTCCGCCGTCCCGAATCCTGCGGACAGACGGCCTTATCGAGGCGCAAGCCTGAGCGCTCCGTCCATGCGAATGGTTTCACCATTCAGAATTGTATTGTCGATGATATGCAGGACGAGGCGGGCAAACTCGTCCGGCCGGGCCAACCGCTGCGGAAACGGTACGGACGCGGCAAGGCTTTCCTGGATATCGGCCGGCAGGGAGCCAAGCATCGGCGTCTCGACAAGACCGGGTGCGATCGTCAGCACGCGAACCCCGAAACGGGCAAGTTCACGGGCTGCCGGCAAGGTCAGCGCGACCACGCCTCCCTTCGACGACGCATAGGCCGCCTGTCCGACCTGACCGTCATAAGCCGCGACCGAGGCAGTGTTGATGATGATCCCGCGTTCTGCCGACTCGTTGACCGGCTCAAGATCACTCATGCCGGTGGCGGCAAGGCGCATGAGATTGAAAGTGCCGACGAGATTGATGTTTATCACATTGACATAGTCCGCAAGCGGTAACGGACCGGTCCGCGACACGATTCGACCCGGCGTTCCAACCCCGGCGCAATTGATGAGGATCCTTGCCGGACCATGTGCATCGCGGGCCGCTGTCGTCGCAGCCTCGGCGCTTGCCGCATCCGCAACATCGCAGTGTAACGCGATCCCGCCGACCGCCGTGGCAACATCGGACGCGCGATCGAGATCGACATCCAATACCGCGACACGAGCGCCGGCATCAGCAAGGGCGCGAACCGTTTCCGCTCCCATCCCGGAGCCGCCTCCGGTAACGAGGGCTGCGTGTCCCGAAATTTCCATACTTGCATCCCGTCCTCTTGTCAGTGCTGCATCCTGGTGTCCCAGCACGCGCCATCGCACGATGCCCCGCCACCACAGGGCGGCACCATATCGTCATGCCCAAGCTGCGTCAAAATCTGGCTCATGTTCGGGCGAACATGAGCAACACGCTTGCCGAAGGCCGCCAAATGGAGAAGATGGACGGTGAAACAGCCAGCTGACGGCACATCACCACTGGACGCCGGTCCAATCGGCACCCCGAGACCATACACCGGGACGGGATGGCAATGTCAAGCAAGACAGGAATAGGATCATCGGTCCGGCGTCGTGAAGACAGCCGCTTTCTGACCGGAAACGCACGGTTCACCGACGATATCCGAATACCCGAACAGGCCCACGCGGCAGTTCTGCGCTCACCGCACCCCCATGCTACGATTCAGACCATCGATACAGCGGCAGCCAGAGCAATGCCGGGCGTGTTGCTAGTCCTCACTGCACGGGATCTGGAACGGGACATCAAGGGCCCAATTCCGTCCTTTTCCAATGCCCATGGATTCGAAATCAAGACCTCCGACGGCCGTCCGGTCGCCGATGCCGCGCAATATCCGCTCGTCCGCGGCAAGGTCCGCTATCAGGGGGAAGCGGTTGCTTTTGTCGTCGCCGAAACCCTGGAACAGGCTCGCGATGCGGCGACCGCTATTGAGGTCGCCTACACCGCATTGCCCGCAGTCATGGAGATCGATCAGGCGTTGGCGCCGAATGCGCCGTCAATATGGGACGAGCATCCGGATAACGTTTCTGTTCGATGGCAGGGCGGCGACCGGGACACCACAGACGCCGGATTCGCCAGAGCGGCCCATGTTACACGCCTGACCTTGGTCAACAATCGTGTGGCGCCAGCCTTCATGGAACCACGCGCAGCGATCGCCACGATCGATGATGCAAGCGGCCGATTGCATCTGCAGGCTGGTTGCCAATCGGCCCACGGTCTGCAGGGTGTCCTGACCGGGATTCTCGGACTCTCTCTAGACGAGATCCGGGTCACGGTGCCCGATACCGGCGGCGGGTTCGGCAGTCGCGGGTCGGTTTATCCAGAGTTTGTTCTGGTCCTGGTTGCGGCCCGCAGACTTGGTCGGCCGGTCAGGTGGACGGCAGAGCGGAGCGAGAGCTTTCTCACGGATAATCAGGCGCGCGATATGGTCATGAGAGGCGACTTGGCGCTGGACGGAGATGGCCGGTTCCTGGCCATGAAGGCAGAAATCGACTGGCGGCACGGCGGATATCTCGGCAGCCGCAACGTTTGGGTCATCTGCCGCTTCCTGCCGCCGACGATGGGCGGCGTCTACCGAATGCCGGCCGCCCATACCACGATCCGCGGTGTATTCTCGAATACCACCCCGCACTCTGCATACCGTGGCATCGGACGCCTTGAAACCAATTACCTCATGGAAAGTCTTGTTGATCAGGCCGCTCGTGAACTCGGCCGGGACCCGGTCGCGCTCAGGCGTCTCAATATGTTAACGCCAGCGGACATGCCCTGGATCTCGCCAGGCGGGAACATCTACAGTTCAGGCGCCTTCGGCGCCAACATGAGCCGGGCTTTAGAGCTTGCCGACATCACCGGATTCCCGGCCCGCCGCGCCGCAAGCGCGCGGGCTAGTCAGCTTCGTGGATTCGGTGTCGGCAACTACATCGAAAACGATGGTGGAGCACCAAGCGAATTCGCCGAAATCGTCGCGTTGAAAAGCGGTGGCGTCCGTGTTCATGTCGGCACGCAGGATTTCGGAATGGGCCACGACACGATCTTCGCCCAGATTGTGTCGCAACATCTTGGCATCGGATTTGACGATGTCGAGATCGTGTTCGGCGATACCGACCGGATCAAGCGGGGCAGCGGATCGCATGGCTCCCGGTCGGCCCGGATCGGCGGCGGTGCCACTGTGCTGGGAGTTCGCAAAATGATCGAACGGGGGCGTGATCTTGCAGCCGACATACTCGAGGCAGCCGTAGTCGATATCGAATATCGCAACGAGCGTTTCATCGTCTCGGGAACCGACCGTTCTGCCAGCCTTGCCGAACTGGCAGTCTATGCCGCAGGCCGCGGCGCGACGCTCAGCGGCGAAGCTGATTTCACGACACCCCTGGAAGCTCATTCAAACGGCTGTCATGTCGCCGAGGTCGAGATTGACCCCGAAACCGGCCAGGTGCGACTTGTCTCCCATGTCGTCGTTGCCGATGTCGGACAGGCAATCAATCCCATGATTGTCCATGGCCAGATCCATGGCGGGGCTGCTCAGGGAATTGGACAGGCCATGCTCGAACGCGTGGTCTACGATCCGGACACCGGCCAGACAGTGTCCGGCAGCATGATGGACTACACGCTGCCGCGCGCCGACGATCTGCCGACGATCCTGGTGGAGTTGAACGAAATCATCGAGACCGATAACCCGGTTGGCGTCAAAGGCGCCGGCGAAGGCGCGACGTCGGGTGCACCGGCTGCAGTCATGAACGCCATCCGTGACGCGGTCGCCAGTCACGGCGGCGGCCATATCGACATGCCGGCGGCGCAAGAACAAATCTGGCGTGCCCTTCACAATCGGCCCGACTCGAATGACGACAATCGATAAGGATGAAACAATGGCTGATTTGCCGGACTGCTTGCTCATCATCACCGCGGAAATCGACGCCGAGGTCGAAGCAGCGTGAAACACTTGGTACGATACTGTGCATCTCCCGGACGCCCTGGCCTGCCCCGGTATCCATGTCGGCCGGCGTTATGTTTCCGAAAGTCCGGCTTCGGTGACCGTCCACGGCCAAAGGACGATTTCGGACTCAAGAACCTACACCACGGTTTATGAGATCGATGGCCCGGAGGTTCTGGAAACACCGGAATTCCAGGCCATGCGCGGCTGGCATGAGTTCGCGGGCAGAATATCAGCGTGGACACAGGTCGTTCGAGGTTTACCCCACTGAGCAGCCGTCACCGCTTGTCAGGCTCTCGATCAGGTGTTGTGATATCCGAGTTGGTGCAATCCGGCGAAAGGAGCTGAGACCGTGGCCGACCCAGACAATGTACAGGTTCCAGGGCTGTACCGACGCCGCATCGGCGAGGTTCTCGTGACCGCCATCTCAGACGGCTACATTGATGCTCCATTTGCCGCTCTACGCGGCATCGAGGCTGCCGATGCCGACGGAATCCTGCGCGGATGCTTCCGGTCGTCGCCACCCAGAATCTCGGTCAATTGCTACCTGCTTCAGACCGGAGGGCGGACGGCGGTGGTCGATACCGGCTCGGGCGATACCATGGGACCAACCCTTGGCAAGCTGCCTGATCTGATGTCACGGATCGGGATCACGGCGCGCGATGTCGATACGGTGCTCCTTACCCACATGCATCCTGACCATTCCAACGGACTGACCAGACCGGATGGCAGCCGCCTGTTTTCCGAAGCCGAGATCGTCGTTGATGAGCGGGATGTCGCGTATTGGCATGACGACGGAGCGAGAAGCCGGGCTGACGAAAGTCAGCAACTCCGGTATTTCGACGGCGCGCGCCGTCAGATCGCGCCGTATCAGGACCGGCGCAAGACTCCGGACGAGGATGTATTCCCGAATGTCAGTGCAGTCGCGTTGGCCGGCCATACACCGGGGCACACCGGCTATCTCGTCCAATCGGGTGGTGACTCGCTGTTGATCTGGGGCGACATCTGCCATGTCCCGGACATTCAGGTGCGCCGCCCCGAGGTCACGATGGCCTTTGACGTTGACCAGGACGCCGCAATCCGGACCCGCAGGCGCGCCTTCGACATGGCAGTCGCTGACAGGCTGCTGGTCGCTGGCATGCACCTGCATTTCCCGGGGTTTTCCTACATGACCCGTGACGGTAACGGGTATTGCCTGATTCCCGAGGCTTGGGCCTTCACGGCATGATATCCGCACCCTGCCTCTGTCGGCATGACCGGATATATCGACCCGGGCAGCGATCCTGACCCCGGATCCGAACCGATAGCCGGACGGTTCGAGGAAAACCGGAACCGAATCCTGCCGGAACCTGCCAGACCCGGAACGATTCGACACTGTGCCGATCCCGAATGCCAGCCGGAGGCACTGCCTTGCACGATACCCGATCGCAACGTCCATTCCTGGCCGGGGCCTGGATGCTCGGTGCCCTGTTCTTTCTTTGCGGCATGGCGATCTCCGGACGCGAGATGTCAATCGAGTTGAACGCTTTCCAGATCACCTTCATTCGCAGTTTCGTCTGTCTTGCCGTCATCCTTCTCCTGCTTTGCGTGGTCGGGTTCGACAAGGTGCGTACAGCCCAGAAGAAAATGCATGTCGCCCGCAATGTCATTCATTTCGGCGGCCAGACCGGATGGCTCTACGGCATCGCAATTCTGCCATTGGCGGAGGTTTTCGCTATCGAATTCACAGCGCCGATCTGGACCGCGATCTTGGCCACGATCATTCTCAAGGAGCGATTGAGTCAGCATCGCCTGCTCGCGATCCTGCTCGGCTTTGCCGGCATCATGATCATTCTGCGACCCGGCCTCGCAGCCATCCAGCCGGCAGCCTTTGTCGTGATGTTCGCTGCCATCTGCTTCGCTTCGACCTATGTCTTCACCCGCCACATGTCGACGAGCGAAACCCCGCTCACCGTCATCTTCTACATGAACCTGGTTCAGCTTCCGATGGGGTTGGCAGCGTCGCTGCCGGCCTGGACCCTGCCGTCGCTGGATCTCTGGCCATGGATCGTGCTGCTCGGCGTCTCGGGACTCGGCTCGCATTTCTGCTTTGCCCATGCTTTCCGTCACGCAGATGCGACGGTCGTCTCACCACTGGACTTCATACGCCTGCCTTTGATCGCCGTGGTCGGGCTGCTGTTCTACAATGAACGCTGGGATCTGCTGATCCTGGCCGGCGGCGCGGTGATCTTCTCGGGCAACCTGCTCAACCTGTGGAGCGAACGCCGGACCAAACCGCCATGACCGCAGCCGGCATCGCTGGTCGGATCAGTTCTTGAGATTGTGCTGACGCCGGAAGATGTCGAATTGCTTTTCTCCGATCGTGCAGTCGGTCAACGCGAAATTCGCCTGTGCCGGGATGATCCCCGAACCGTATCTGGCAGCGATCCGTGATCGTCCCGACGGCTGCAGCCCGACGATCTCAAGAATCATCTTGCGACGAACCGCAGCTGCGAAACTGTTCAGTGTCTCGGCCACAACGATGAAAGCGCCGTCCCCGCCAATCACGCAGTCTTCGTAATACAGGTCGATATTCTCGATTGCCGGAATCCCGAGCGGTGACGGGCGTCCGTTGAGTATCGGCAGGCCATTGATGGTGATCCCCTGATCAATGGCGTGATAACGGGTCTCGTGGACATAGAAGCCGCCATTGTTGGGCCCGTCGCCGGAGATATCGATGACCTTGCGCAACGACCGAAACCCATTTTTCCTGAACAGGGTCAGCGCGTGCAAGATCGCATTGCTGATCGAGGTTCGCTGGCCACCACGGATCGGCATCTTTTGCAGGGCGGCAGCAAATCCCGCTGCTGATTCAAGACCGTCAACAAGACGCCAGTCGACCACGACACGCTGGGTCAAGGGGCCGGCCCATTCACTGTAGGTTATCGCGATCCGTCCAAGCGGACCATTCTGAATCGCCCTGATCACGTTCGGATCAAGGAGGGCATTGATATAGCCCTGCCGTTGCAGGCGGGCTTCCGACACATCGATGCTGGCAGAAACATCGACCGCGAAGACCAGTTGCAGATCGACATCCAGCAGTTCGACGGCATCGGTGGCCTGGGCCGAACCCGATACCGGCGACGTGACGACCATCGTGGCGAAGCAGCAACACCACAGTTTCCAGAAAGTCGCCATTGCGGACACTCCCGAAGCCCATATTCCTGAGATGCTCACTCTCTCGATGCAGATCAACCGTTCAGAAAATCTGTGACGGCAGCATTGTAACGGTCGGGGTCTTCAAGATAGGCCGCATGGCCAGTGGCCGGAATACGGATAGTCCGGCAATCGGCAATCAACTCGGCCATCACTTCGGTCCGCTCCGGCGCAATGATCGAATCCTCGGCCCCTGTAATCACCAGAACCGGCATCGAGAACCTTGCAACCAATGGACGGGCATCAGCGTGATGCAGCAACATGCACCCGCCAAGCAACCCCTGTTGGGTCACCTCAGCTGCGATGGCGGCAGCCATGGCCCGGATTTCCGGTGCGGCCGATGCGGCGACCATGGCGGCGGCGCGAGCCTGGCCGAAATCTTTCGGCATCATGCGCCGGAGATCGTCGAGCCGCGCCATCCAGTGGGCACCGAGAGGTCCGATCGCAGCATCACCCGCAAAGGTCGACGACAGGATCAGACGGTCGACACGTTCGGGCATCAGACCTGCGACGCCCTGGGCAATCAGTCCGCCCATGGAATGGCCGAGCACATGCGCCTTGCCGATATCGAGGGCATCAAAAAGATCGGCGACGGCACCTGCATAGCCGGCGAGAGTCGGTTCCCGCACGCCGCTCGCACCATAGCCGGGCGCATCCCATGCGACGACGCGGAATTGGCTTGCCAGCATTTTCAACTGATGATGCCAGGATCGACTGTTTCCACCAATACCGTGCATGAGCAACAGGGCCGGACCGGCGCCCGATGCGCGATAGGAGATCGGACCGCCAGCGGTCCTGGTCAACTGCTGCTCGACTCCGCTCATCGCCCCGTTCCTCCTTCCGCAACCCGGATGGCTGGTCCAGGGCCCGGTCGCATTCATATGGTCTCCAGCGCTGCCACCTCCCCCAAGCTTACAGGTTTGATTGGCGGGCGCACATGGTAACTGCCGACC
This sequence comes from Thalassobaculaceae bacterium, assembly GCA_963422445.2. Classification (GTDB taxonomy): domain Bacteria; phylum Pseudomonadota; class Alphaproteobacteria; order Thalassobaculales; family Thalassobaculaceae. Next base: position 2,100,275 of record OY729512.2, on the reverse strand, counting down.
GTCGCCGGCGACCGGTTGCCAGCCGCGGATATCACGTCCGTAACGGTGCTGGCGCACATCCGGCCCTGACACGGTCCCATACCGCAACGCAGAAACGCCTTGACTTGGTTCGGCCCGGAAGCGCCTTCAGTGACCGCGGCGCGGATCTGTCGGGCCGTAATCTCTTCGCAGCGGCAGACAACGACATCATCACCGATCATGCCGCCCCAATCCGGCGCAGGATACAGGCTGTCGAGAAACGGACGGATATTCAGATCGGCCAGCCGTCGCAACCGCAACTCCTCGACCGTCAGGTCACGTTCGCTCTCTCCGATCAGGCCGAGCAGCTGGGCTAGTCTTGTCCCGACGATAAGGCCGCTCCGCTCGGCAGCCGCGGCCCCGGCAATGCCGCCGCCATCTCCAGCGACATGGACATCCGGGAACGAGGTCTCTCCCCATTGGCCGGTCACCGGACGGAACGCGCGTTGCCGATGATCCCACTGATGTGCAGAACCGATGAGACGGGTCAACTGGGTATTCGGGATGACGCCTTCATGCAAGGCTACGACATCGGCTTCGAGGCGCCACGCGCGCCCCTGCGCCTGGAACGCGACGCCGGTCGCCTGGTTCCGGCCGGTCACCGCGAGATGGCTGGCGCCATGATACACCGGCACGCCGGACCGACGGACGGCACGCAACAGCACCCAACCCTTGCACAGGTAGTCTGGAGCCAGCAACGCCCGTGGCAGATGCCATATCGTCCGGCTCAACCCGCCGGGCGGCGCCGTGTCGACAATGGCCGAAACGGGAATACGGGCGGCAACAAGCTGGGCTGCGAGCTGCAGCATCAACGGCCCCGAACCGGCCAGCACGAAACGTCCGGACGGATAGACGCCGGAGGATTTCAGGGCTGACTGAACGGCACCGGCGCTCAGCACCCCCGGGAGCGTCCAGCCCGGGACCGGAACCGGCCGTTCCAGTGCCCCGGTCGCGATCACCAGATATCTTGCCGAAAGCCGAAAAGCTCGGCCGCCGGCACTATAGATCACATCCCGGCACCCCCGCTCGGTTTGGCCAATGTGCCAGACCGTCGCCGAGGCCCGATAGTCTGTCGGCACCGCCCTGAATGCATCAACTGCCGCCGCGCCATCCGCATAGGCCTTGCCAAGAAACGTCAGATCGGCCGGACGGGTCCGGCGGACCGTCTCGATCGCCTTGTAAATCTGACCGCCTGGCTCCGCCTGCTCGTCCACAATCGTGACATGGGCTCCATGAGCAGCGGCGCCACGCGCCGCCGCCATACCGGCCGGGCCGGTGCCGATGATCGCGATATCGGTCTCAGATCGCATGACCGATCTCTCTCAGCGCAGGCTGTCGGGCAATCGCCATGCCCTCGCGCACGGGGACGAGGCAAGCCTGTTGATGAGCGACGCCATCAATCTCGACCAGGCATTCGAAACAGATCCCCATCATGCAGAAGGGAGCGCGCGGCGCGCCGGATACCGGCGTCGTGCGGATTGCAGACAACCCGGCCGCGAGCAATGCCGCGGCAACATTGTCTCCTTCAAATGCCGTGATATCCTCACCCTCGAATTGAATCGACACAGGTTTGCGCATCACATTGTCAAGTCGCAGAAACATCAAACCTCCGAGGCAAAAATGCTGCGAATTCCCGATTGAAGTCACCTTCGAGCAGCTTTGACCCGAGGCGCAGTGCGTGCGCGGCTGCCAGGGTGACGCCACTGTGGCAAGTCACCACGAAAGCGCCGGGACAAGTTTCGGATTCGGCATAGACCGGAAATCCGTCCGGCGACATGATCCGAAGTGCGCTCCAACTCCGGATGATTCTGAGAGTCCGCAAGGCTGGCACCTTCCGCACCGCTCGCCCTGCGATCTCCCGCACCATCACAAGATTGAAACCCGTGTCAAATCCGACCGTTTCCCTGGTCGCGCCCAACATCACCGTGCCTTCATCGGTCTGCCGGATCTGGCCGAGAACATGGTGGAACAGCGGTTTCGTGCGCTCGGTCACCACTATATGTCCACGTTCAGGGCCGACCGGGATATCAAGACCGAGATCGGGGCCGAAGCGCGGACTTCCGTTGCCCGCCGCAATCACCACATGGTCGCCGCTTATCACACCGTGACGGGTGATGGCGCGAAACCCGCCGCCATCCGGAACCACATGGTCGACCCGATCATCCGGACGGTAGTCTGCTCCGGCGGCGTGCAGGGCCCGGTGCAGGGCGTGAAGCGTCAGCAACGGATTGACGATGCCGTCATGCGGACAAAATGACGCGCCGATCACCTCCGGCCCGACATTCGGTTCCATTCGGCGCACCTCGTCGCCATTGATCATGCAGCGGTCATTGGCCCCAACATCACGCTGATTGTGCATACGCTTGATCGATGTTTCGTGCGCCTCGTACTCCGCCTCGTCGAGGCAAAGTTCCATGCCTCCGGGACGATGATGACCAACGTCAACGCCAGTTTCGGCGCCCAGGGCGGCCGCAAATTCCGGCCACAGATCGGAAGAGGTCCGGCTCCAACTGGCATAGTCGTGCAGTCCGTCGCCCTTGGACTGAACCCAGACCAGGCCGAAGTTGCCACGCGAAGCGCGGAATGCAGTGTCACCCTCATCGAGGACAACGACGCTGGCACCGGCCTTGACCAGACCGTAGGACACGGCAGCGCCAACGAGGCCGCCACCAACCACTATGACATCGGTGGCCACAAATCACTCCAGATCCAGGGGATACACCGGTCGACGCACCCGATCATACCGCAACGACGTATAGTTCCGCGATGTCAGCCCACCGCCACCGTCGGCAACGATGACAGCTCGGGCGATCGGCGCATACGCGGCGCGGAAATGCTGCGCCGACTTGACAGCGAGGACCGTCATGTTTTCCGGCTCTATTCCGAAATGACGAAAATGCTGGAGGTCGAAGGCCTGACCTCGATGGGTTGACACGCAAACGTCGACGCCTTCGATACCGAGACGGATCGATGGGCCATTGCGGCTCTGAACGCCCTCTGCCATCGGACCTTCCAACCGGAAGGCTCCGTCGGTCACAGCCTTGACGGCGGCGTGAACCCGGAGCGGCGCACCATAGGCCGGGTCGGTCTTGCCACCAAGTTCAAGATCGAGTTCAGCACCTTCGCCGGCCTCCGTGCAGATTGCCGCAACCTCGGGATCCCAGAACATTGTCATCGCAGCGTTCCCGAGGCCGGCCTCAAGCATGGCGGCGAGCAGGCCCGTGGCGTCTCCGTAGCCGCCGCCACCGGGATTGTCGGCAAAATCGGCAACCACAATCGGCTTCGGGCCCGGTCCGAGACGCGCTATTTCCCGCATGGCCTCGTCCGGGGTCACCGGATCGATCGTGATGTCGTGACGGCGGCACCAGATCTGCTCGACCAGGCTGTCGGCGATCTGCCGGTAGCGCGGGCTCGTACCTTCCGCAACCACCATGACAGTCGGACCGGCATCATGAATATCGGCCCACGGAAAACCGGCGTTGACGGTAATGTTGAGGACGCCGTCCTCACGCTCGACGATAGCATCAGCTTGCTCCAGGATGTCGCGCATCGGACCTGGTGCTGTCGTGCGGCCATGGTCGACGCCATCAATCATGGCGCCACGCGCGACAGTCGTGGTCGGCCTGGAGTTGCTGTTCAGAACGCCAGCGATACGGGCCGCAACCTTTGCCGCCGTTTCGTAGGCATCGATATGAGGATAGGTCCGGTAGGCGATCATGACGTCGGCATTGTCGGCCATCATCCGGGTGACATTGGCATGCAGGTCGAGCGACACGCCGACCGGAATCTCGGGTCCGACCCTGGCCCGGATGCGCCGCAGCAATTCTCCCTCTCCATCCTCGAGATGCGTCGTCACCATTGCGCCATGCAGGGCCAGCAGAATCGCGTCAAATGGCCCTTCGATATCGATCGCGCGCAGAATTTCACCGGTAATGGTTTCGAAACAGTGTTCTGTAACCGGTCCTGATGGCGTCGCATTTGCCGAAACCGGCGTGACCACATTCCAGCCTTCGGTCTCCGCGGCGTCAAGATAGGCCGCGATCTCGATCCGGGCCCCGGCCGCCATGGTGCGAACCTTGGCGCCCCTATGCAGGCCGCGCGCCTCATAGGCTGCAAGGTCAGCCGGCCATTTGCAGAAGGTGTTGGTCTCGTGCTTGAACCCGGAGATGAGAACCCGCCGCGTCATGATGATACAGACCGGGCCTGGCTGATGGCCGCCACTGCGTCGTGGTATCCGACAGTCCGTCGATCACCGAGATCCACCACCGGTCGCTTCAGCAGTGTCGGGTTTTCGGCCAACAGCGCTGTCGGATCGTCAGACTCGAGGCGCACCTTCGCGTCCGCGGCCAACTGCCGCCACGTGGTTCCGCGTTGGTTGATCAGTTTGTCCGACCCGATCTCCTCGAGCCAGCCGGCGATTCGTGCCGGCGGCAGGCCGTCCTTGCGAAAGTCAGAAAACCGGTACGCGATCTGCTTGTTATCAAGCCATTTCCGCAACTTGCGGCAGCTGTCACAATTGGCGATGCCATGAACGGTTATCATCTTGGCGCGTGTCCTGATCTGTTGGCCGAACGGAATTGTGGTCACGGTCACTATTGACGATCGTTGCGTCCCGCTTCAACCCCTCTCCGGGGAGAAACATCTGCCCATCTTGCATTCATACATTTTCTGGACCGACTCTGTCCGACTGTTCTGCCCCATGAACCTCTTGCAAAATTCCTGTCCCCAGGGTCCGGTGAGGCCGGATCGGTCGGTTGATCCCGGTCACCTCTGCACCTGGAGGTCGGACTCCATGGATTCGCGGTGTCTCATCAGAGATGATGAGACCAAACAGGGACCTTTGTGGACATCGGGACACGCCTCTCTGGGCCCCTCTCTTCGAGAGGGCCGCGAAGGGTCGGCATGCGTTGTCGGAGCGCGCTATGGGACGGCGAGACGTATCAACGGGTCAGCCGCCAGGGCCAGGATGCCGAACATGAGATGGCAGGCGACCTTGGAATATCCACGGACGCGGACATGGCGCCCGCCACACTCATCCTTGAGGCGGGCGTTGGTCCTCTCGACACCGGACCGGACCCGGACCCGCACGGTCTCGGGATCGACATGGCCTATTGCACGCCGGGCCCGGGCCTCCCGGTCTCGCTCCTCCTTGAGGTCCTTGTCCCGGCGCCGATTGACATCGATGATCGGCACATGGCCAAGCCGTTCGCTCATCTGGTAGATCTCCCTGGCATCATAGGCCGCGTCCATGAGATCGTAGAGATTGGTCACACGCCCGGCGGTCATCATCGCCAGCGGGACCGCGACCTGGCTGTCATGGACGGATGCCGAGGTGAGAACGGTCCTCAGCAGCACCCCGCAGTCTGCTGTGTCGATAGGCAGCTTGTCACCGCGCCAGGCCTCCAGGACCTCCTTGGCAGCCTTCTTTACCCCGTGATCGCAGACCTTCGGCAGCGCGTCGAGCCTCTCATCGAGATCCATCCCGTTCGCTTGCCGTTCGAGACGCCCAGGCTCCTTCGTCCTCTCCGCGCCCTTGCGGGGCCGGCCGCCCTTGCGGTTCGGCGTCCTGGCCTTCGGCTTCGGGGCCGGCGTCTCCCGGGCCTCGATGGCCGTCGGGTCCCTCGACACGTGGCCGATGAGCGCATCGCCCAGTGTCTCTGCAACCAGAGCCGCGTGCATCCTCTCCGGAAGACGGGACTGCGACCATTCGGCAAACGCCCGCGAAAACGTCGCTTCACGCGGGATCTCCGCGACACGCGACCAGCCGCACAGTCGGCGCAACGTCGGGTCCACCTTGAGCCTGTCGATCAGGTGGCGGGTCGTCGGCAGACCCCACACCGCCTTGGCGATGAAGCCACGGGCCAGCGCCTGGCGATCCTCCCGGGGCCGACCCGGACCGGTCCACACCCCATCGACGAAGTCCTCCACCTTGACGAGATCGAGAGCTGTCACGAAACGCTTGTGCGTCTCCAGGAGAGGACCGACCGCCTCGGCCAACGCAGGGAAAAGGTCCCCTTGAAATCGGCGCCAGAGATCGGATAGGGTCGAGCCAAGGGTCATCGGGGTCACCTCGTGGTATCTTGTTGTTGTGGAAACACAACAGACCACGGGGTGGCCCCGAAACCCAGGCCCTCGACAACAAAATCAGCCTCGAGAAGGCAAAAAACCGGTCGGGCCGGCAATTTTGCAAGAAGCTCTGCGTGAATATCTAAAGTCGTTAGGGATTGTCTGAACAAGTCGGCTCTGTCACAATTGGTTTCTTGGTGACGGAGTGGAATGCGAGCCATGGAGCAAGCGATGTCTGCGGAGCTGGAGCACGACCTGAAGAAGCGTCGGACGCGGCGCGAGGTCTTTCTCGAGACGATGGACGGGCTGGTTCCCTGGGAGCGGCTGGAGGCCCGCATCGAGCCGTTCTACCCGAAGGCCGGTCGCGGTCGGCGGCCTTATCCGCTGGGCGTGAGGCTGCGGGTGCACTGCGTGCAGCTGTTCTACAATCTGAGCGACCCTGGGATGGAGGACCTGCTCTACGAGGTGAAGTCGGTACGGCGGTTTGTGGGGTTGCGCCTCTCGGGTGCGCTGCCTGACGAGACGACGATCCTGCATTTCCGCCACTTGCTGGAGACGCACGGTCTGGGTGAGACGCTGTTCGAGGAGATCAACGCACATCTGGCCTCTCTCGGACACCGTTTGAGCAAGGGGACGATCGTGGACGCGAGTCTCATTGCCGCGCCGTCGTCGACGAAGAACCGCAAGGGCGAGCGGGACCCGGAGATGCATCAGACGAAGAAGGGCAATCAGTGGCATTTCGGGATGAAGGCGCACATCGGGGTGGATGCGCAGTCGGGCTTGACGCACAGCGTGGAGACGACGCCGGCGAATGTCTCGGATGTGGCGACGGCGCACGCGCTGTTGCACGGGGGCGAGGAGCAGGTGTGGGGTGACGCGGGCTATCAGGGGGTGGACAAGCGCGCGGAGAACCGGGACACGGACGTGGACTGGGAGGTGGCGCTGAAGCCCGGCAAGCGCCGGGGGCTGGACAAGGCGGGCCCGGAGGCGGCGGCGGAGAGGCGCAAGGCGTCGGTTCGGGCGAGGGTGGAACATCCGTTCCTGTATGTGAAGCGCCACTTCGGCTACGCGAAGGTGCGCTATCGGGGGCTGGCGAAGACCACGCAACGCATCGCCGTGCTGCTCGGGTTCACCAATCTGCTCATTGCGGGGCGCGACACTACCGCCTGACGTGGGGACGGTCGGCTCGGGCATCAAAATCCCCATTTCCTGGCACGACAACACGTCCCCGATGGGCTCTGGCGTTTCATCCACGGGCCACGACACCCGTATACCCGGAAAAACCGACTTGTTCAGACATTCCTTAGGCCTGTCGGAGATGGCTCTCTTCACGGATATTCCGGGATTTTCGGCCGAAAATAGCGCAGACAGGCCGTTGCAACGCATGGATCGACTTTTTCCGGAACAGCATCGCTACCGAGGCAATCTCGCCTATCAGTCGGGACATTATGAAGACGCCGTTGCAGCATATGAGAGGTTCGCGACGGCGCTGCCCGACGTAGCGCAGCCATATTGTCTAATAGGAGACACGCTCGCCGCGCTGGGGCGATTCGAGGATGCGGACTCGGCTTACACAAAGGCGATGGAGAATCTCGATCGGCCCGTCTATCCTGATCCGCAAACGGCCGGGGTGCGGGAAACAATGGCCAGACTGATGTCCCGAGTGCTATATTTTCAGACTTCCTGACCTCTAGTGATTTGGTGTGACACCGGCTGGGTGGGTTCCGGGGCTGCGTCGATCTCGTAGACCATGCGCAGATCGGTCCCGGGGAAGAGCGTTTCGGTGGCGTTGAGCTCGTTCAGGAGGGCATCGATCTGGCGGTTGCAAGCGTCATTTGCGAGGCCGAGAATGTGGACCCGGAGAACGCCGTTGGCGGGGTCCGGCAGGATGTCGGCGTCGGCGGTCATGAGAGCCTGAAGCAGTTTCCGGGGATGAGGCTTCTTGCCTTGTCCCTGCATGACGGGGAGCATCATGCGGGTTTCGGCGCGGTAGGCGATCATGCGGATGATGTCGAGGAGGCGGCGGTCGCGTGAGGGCAGGGCATCGAGCTGTTGGTCTTCGTCGAGGTCGCCGGCTCGACAGTGCTTCGGCACGTTCCTGCGGCTGGCCCTGGCGATCTCGAGGGCACCCTCGAGGTCGCTGACTTCTCTCCTGAGCTGCGCCTTCGGCCTCTTTTTCCTGGCCGCGCCGGCGCTCCGGTTGCGCAGGCTGGCGAGCCGGCGTTCGGCGCTGCGGATTGCCTTGTCATAGGCCCGCCGGAGCGGGTTTACGACCATGGTGTCGGGATCGAGAGGCTCGAGTTCGTGGGTCGGCAGGGCGTCGAGATTGAACTCGTCGCGCATGTACTTGAAGAAGTTTTCCTGCGACCAGCGCGAGAACATGGCGCCTGCGGCCTCGCTCATCGGTTTGTGCGGATCGGTGACGATGAAGGGGATCTGACGGCCGTTGTCCAGCAGGCGGCGGATCTGGCGCACCCTGAAGCCGTTCGGCAACGTCACCGGCTTTTCGGCCAGCCGCACGGAGGCGGTGCGGTTTGTCGCCGGTCCGTGAATGGGAACGGTCGTCGCGCCGAAGTCCTCGACCGGCCAATCCTCGCCGCCGAAGTTCTTGTGCCAGGTCCGGCAGGCGATGCCGCGCCTCGCCAGCCGGCGGAACAGATCCGGGCTCCAGCCTTCGCGGTCGAAGACCAGGGTGAGCGCGGGGTGGCCGGGCGCCTCTGCGGTCAGGTCCGGCGCCTGGGCGTCGACGATCCCGAGGTCCTGCAGCGCCGGCACCACGTCGGCTTCGATGGCGGCGACCATCTTCGGATCCAGCGTCTTATGCAGACAGAGCAGGGGCTTGCCGCCCAGGGCGTTGATCCAGTAGCCGGTGCTGGCCGGCAGGCACAGCTTCTGGCGCGAGACGAAGTGTTTCGGCAGGCGTCCCTTGCGGCCGGCGTAGACCTTGACGTGCCCGTCGACGGCCAGCGTCGCCCAGAGCTCCGGCTCGTCGGCCTGCCAGCGCCTGGCAAGGGCGCGCTGCCAAGCCCGCACGCCGGCCTCGTCGTTGGCGATCAGAGCGATCTTGCGCCGCAGGGTCTTGACCTCGGGGCAACGGTCGAGGCCGAGGATGGCGCCCCATTCGCCCGGCGGCCGATAGCGCAAACTCTCGGGGTTGCGTACCCGCGCCAGGGTCATGAAGGCCAGGAAAAGCAGGATCGTGTTCAGGCCGTAATAGCCCTTGGGCAGGAGCGGCAGGGCGTCGCTCGCGGCCAGCAGACCTTCCTTGAGCAGGGCCGGCAGGGCGGTGAAAACGCCGCCTGAGCGCACGCCGCGGGCGGCGCTGGCGAACTGCGGTTCGACCGGTCCCGCCTGCCCGCTGCTGGCCAGCACCCGGCCCGAGACATCGCAGGTCGCGCGCCCCATCGGCGCCTGCCGGTCGCGCGCGCTGCGATCCGTCTGCGTCCCGGCGTCGAGAGGACCTGGCTCCCCGCTCTGCGCCGTGTCCGCCAAGGGCTGCGCTTCGCCCGCTTCGGGCCCGGCTGCGCCGCCAGCCTCTTCAGCGACACGCGCCTCGCATGGCGCACCCACTGCCGAGCCTGCGGGCTCCTGCGCGCACACCGCCTTGCCGATCAGCCCCCGCCGGCGCCACTTGTGGACCGAGGCTTTCGACACGCCGAGAACCCGGGCCACCGCAGCGCCGCTCAGGCCCGCTTCCAGCAACGCTGTCGCCCTCTTGGCCAACGCCGGCGTGAACACCGACGGCCCGCGCCCGCGCCGGGGTTTCAGAAACGCCGCTTCACCCTCGGCCAGGTAGCGCCGCCGTGCTCGCTGCACGGTCGAGCGCGAGACACAGAACGCGTCGGCCAGATCCTGCGGCGAGAGCGCGCTGATCACCGCGAGGCGGCCGATGCGCATGAGCATCGCGGCGCGGTCATCGGCGGGGTGGCTGTCGAAGGGAACGAGGTTTGAGAAGTAGGTGAAGGTATCGTCCGAGATCAGGACGGCGAAGCAGCTGTTGCCGATCGGAACCGCCTCTGGGGGACACAGCGGGAGGGTCATGGGCATGGCTGAGGCCGCGTATATAGTGTCATATTACAATATACGACATCGGCTGCGACTGCCACCGAAAATCGGCCCGCAACGGCCGAAAAGTGGCAGACTTCAAGGGGCTCGCGGCACGCCGTCCGGCAGCGTCAACGCCAAAAGGTCAGGAAGTCTGAGTTTAATCGGGGCAATGTGCGCGCGGCGGCCGGTAATCACAACGGCGCTGTGGCAGACTTCGACGCAGCGTTACAGCAAGGTTACGACCCGAAAAGGACGGTGCTGTACAATCGAGGGAATTCGAAGTTCGAATTGGAGATGTTCGAAGAGGCTCACGCGGATTTCGAGGCGGCATGGTCGGAAGAGGAAGGAAGTGATGCTGCGCTCGCCATGGGGAATTGCAAAGTCAAGATGGGAGCGTTTGAAGACGCTATTCAGAGATACATGAACGGCAGTGCAATTGAACCGGAGGGTAGCGATGCTCCTTGCCGAAGCAACGCGGAACAGATACAGCAGATTTTGGAAGTGCTGAGTGGGAAAGAATACCAAGTAAGTAGTCACGGATCTATAGTGCATGTCGAGACTACGGTGCACGTCGAGACTGCTGTCGAAAATGCTACATCTGTGGTTTGGCCATTTTCATTTGCGGGAAATCAGGGGAACAGGGGTAACAGCCCATCGGGCATGGTCATGGCACCCGTAGGGAAAGGCTATGAAGGCGCGATGGGTTTCCTTGTTGACATCGTGTCGCCTGCAGCGTGAGGGCGGGAAGCTTTGCGTTTCCGGCATTGCCCTACGATGTCTTGCCCTTGCCGTCTTCTTCCCCGCGCTGATTGGAAACGGTCGGCTCGCGGCTGATCCGCGCCCTCAAATCGCGAATTGTGGCGAGCGCGACCCCGGTTGTCTCGGTGGCGGCCTGGTCGAGACGGTCGCGCAATTCGTCATCAGCGGAATGTTTCCATGTTTTGACCGGCATGCGCCGGACGCGGTCATACGCTGCGGCGAGGGGCCGCGGGCTCGCTGCCCGGAAATCTAAAACGCGTAGCGTGGAGAGCGCGGCCTGCGAAAACGACGGATTTGTCAGCATTATTCCGCGCCTCATCAGGAAGCCGAGCGCGCCGTTGCACCATGCGCATAGCGCTTTCGCCTCGTCCCGACTCGTCGTCCGGCCTTGAACGGGGACCCACATCGAGCCAAGGGCGGGGATGTCGCTGAATATCGCGAGGAGACGGCCGGAATCCGTTCGGAGCTTCGCCACGAGAAGGACACTCAACCGCTAGAATCCCAGCCAACGCCATCCAGGGCACGCCAAAGCCGGGCATCAAGCAGATAGCGTCTCCACGGCCCGAACGAACGATTAAGACGCCCAAGCGAAGGTGCAGGAGTGTAACCCTTCGGGTCCCGGGGGATGAGGAGACGGTTATCCGCTTGTTGGCATGCTCACACCAACCCGACCGCGCCAGGGTGTGATTCTACCGATTGAGGGTGCGTTTCCAATCTCTTCGCAGGGGGCGGAGCCAGATGTCCTTTTTCGGCTGGGCTCGTTTCGTGTGCCTGTCGTAGCGCCCACGGCCCTGGGTGGTCCCGACGCGGGCCCAGCCCGACGCCCGGTAGACGGCGTCGGTGTAGCGCGGGGTTTCGACGAAGGTTTCGATCAGCACGGGGGTGGTGGCGTAGCGCTCGGTCCAGTCCCCGGGCAGGCGGCGGCGGACGATGGCGAGGATGTGCGAGCCGAGGTTGGGGATCTCGATCCAGGGCAGGATCAGGAACCGCGGGTTGTCGACCACGAGCGGGAGGTTCTTCTCGCGCAACTCGGGAATCCATCCGATAAAGTTGTCGCGCGGGGCGAGCTTCCAGGCTGCGGTGGAGAAGCCGAGCATGGCGAGCGGCCAGCCGCTTCGGTCATGTACGGCGTAGCGCATCTGGCCGCCGACGAGGGGCTTGTATCCGAGGTCGTGGTAGCGGGCGATGAACTCGTTCCAGAACCGGCCCTCCCGGGTGCTGTGTACGACGGTGCGGAAGTCGAGTGGGCGGACCTCGTCGAGGGTGGTCGGCGCCGGGAACAGCGGCGGCTCGGTGTCGGGTCCGAAGACGACGGGCCTGGGCCGTCCCCGCTGCCACCTGGGCGGCGGCAGTTCGATGAGGCCGTCGCGGTGCATGGCGAGCATGGTGACGCGGGCCATCATGTCCTTGAACCCGCCGTCGGGCTTGAGCCAGCCGATGCGCTTGCAGAACTCGATCGACAGGGCCCGGCGAGAGAGCGATGTGGGACACGCTATGAGCGCGCGCAGCAGCGCCATGTCCTCGGCGGTGAAGTCTCGGCCGTAGTAGCGGCACGCGACCGCGCCGGTCATCCCGACGCCGTGAGTTCGCGCCGGCGCGCCTCGCTCATCGACCACGGCAGCCAGGGCGACAGGTCGTCGGGCGGCTTGCCGCCGTTCTCCGCGCACGCGGTCAGCCATTCGCGGAGCCAGCGCCGGACGTCGATGCCGTTGATCGCCAGCGTGCCAGCCACCGAGTACATCGTCGCCGTGAACCCGGCGCCTTTCTCGCTGTCCGAACCGAAGCATAATCGGCGCCCGATGACCAGACCGCGCAGGCCGAGCTCGCCGCGGTTGTTGTCCATGGGCACGAAGGGCTTGTCGACGAAGACGCATAATCCCTCGCGGTGTTTGACCAGCGATCGCAGCGGCTTGGTCCTGCGCGCCTTGTCCGTCAGCCCGGCCAGTTCCGCTTCGGCGTCCGCGAACAGCTCGTCGACCGCCTTCTTCAGCCTGACGTGCGCGATATCGAACGCCGGCGACTGTCGTTCGAGAGGGTGAGCAGGGTCGTAATGCTCCAGCCGCGCATCGTTCAGCCGGTAGATCAGCGCGATCCGCGCGATCCATCTCTGGCGCCAGCGCCTGAGCCGCACATGGCCGGCGGCACGGTCGATAAAGGATCTACGTTGGTGGACCCAATACCACTGGAGGATCACCTTGCCGGCGAGTTCGCGAGCCAGCCGCTTGTAGGTCGAGAGCCGGTCGCAGACCAGGACCACGGGTATCCTTGACCGAACCGAACAGCTTCATCGCGACCTCGGCACTGCGCGAGGGGGTCGATGTGGAAGTAGACTGCGTCGTCGCTGACCGATATCCACAACCAGGCGCGGCTCGACCGGCCTTTCTCGCGATACGCCTGAACGCGCCAGGATGTTTCGTCGGCATGGCGCAGCGCCGCCTCGTTCTGGTGCGCGAGGATCGCCTCGGCCAGGGGCTCGAACAGCGGCACGAAGCGCTTGATGCTGTCGGCCAGTGTCCCCGGCGAGATCGCCAGCCCCATGTCGGCCATCCAGGCCGCGACCCGGCACAGCGGGCGCAGGCAGGCGAAGCGCTCGTAGAGCATGCACGCCCAGACGCTGATCCCGTAGGGCGTGGTATCGAACAGCCGCGTCACCGCAGGCGCGGTCACCTCGCGCGGCGAGGACGCGCACTCGCAGGTCCGGCGCCAGCGCGACCGAACGATGGTGTTCTCGTAGGCCTCGACATCGATTTCGAAGAGAGTGGTGTATCGCTCGCCGTTGGCGACATAGGGCTTGCCGCAACGCGGACAGACGCGCGCTTCCTTCGGCGGGTCGCGCCGTTCCTTCTTCTTCTCGAGGCCGGGGCGCTGGGTGCGACCGTGTCCGGCGGTGCCGCGCTGCTGGCCGCGCTTGCGCCCGGTGCCCGGCTTCTTCTGCCGCTCGCTCTTGCTACCGTAGAGCGCCTTCGACAGGACGCTCCGGGTCGAGCGCAGCTTGTCGAACTGGGCTTGCAGTGTCTCGACCTGCGAGGCCAGCGCCGCGTTCTCGTCTGTCAGATCCCGTACCTCGGCGCGCAGCCAGGCATTCTTCTCTCGCAGCGACGCGATCAACTCCGTGGCCCGCACGATCGCCGCCCGCATCCGGGCGTTGCGTTCGCGCAGCCACGCGATCGTGCCCTCCCGAGCCTCCACCCGGCGCTTGGCCGCCGCGAGCTGCCGGTCGAACTGCTTGCGCAGCCACTCGGCCATCCGCTCGCCCTCGCGGTACACCTTCGCGATCCGCGAGCGCTCTCGGTCGATGTCCTGCTTCAGCCAGTTGATCTCGTCCTGGTGGCGTACTTCGATCCGCTCCTGGCGCTCGTGAGACCGGCGCAACGAGAGGAGAAGATCGGCGATCTCGGCGTCCTGGGACTCGACCCTGCGCTCCAACGCCTTCGTGGCCCGCGATGCGGTCTTCGGCACGGCTGCCTTGAGCTTGAACCGGCAGGTGTCGAGCTGCCTCGTCAGCGAGTTCGCAAGCGCTCGGGCGTCCCTCTCCGACCGGCGCAGTTCCTCGCGGCGCAACTTCGCCACATTCGCGCGGTCCCGTTCCTCCTCGACGCGCGCCTCCGCCTCTTCGAGCAGAGACGCCCAGTCGAGCGGCTCGCGCATCGGCACCACGATGGGAAGCGACCACAGGGTGTAGACGCCCCCGGACGGCGTCAGGTCGGTGCCGAAATCCTCGTCGAGAACCGCCATGCGCGAGACGGTAGCGCAGGCGCGAACTAGGGCGTGTTGATGAATTCATGAAATGCTGATAATCATTCTCCATCAATGACACTTTCCGGGGACTTATCATGGCGTTACGCCTGCTCATCCCGGATGCTGTCTGCTCGACACTCGAGCCGCTACTGCGTGAGAGCAAACACGCCGCCGGCGCCCCGCCACGGCTCAGCGACCGAATGTTCATCGAAGCCGTCCTCTACCAGGCGCGGACCGGAACCCCCTGGCGCGACCTGCCCGACGAATTCGGCCATTGGAATGCCGTTTATCAGCGGTTCCGCCGTTGGGAGAAGCGCCACCTCTGGGCACGGCTCTGGCAACAGAGACAACAGGTAGATGATGAACCACTCAAGGAAGTGTTCATCGATTCGACCATCCTGCGCGCTCATCAACACGCCGCCGGCGCGGTAAAAAAAACGATGACCAAGAGGCCCAGGCTCTCGGCCGCTCCCGGGGCGGGTTCTCCACCAAGCTGCACGTGGCCTGTGCCAACGAAACAACCGGTGTGTCCTTCGTGTTGACGGGTGGCGAGCGCCATGATGGCGTGGGATTCGAGCTGCTGTGGAAGGCTTTGCCCAGCTCTCCCGCACCGGAGGCTGCGGTCATGGACAAGGCGTATGACAGCAAGGACATTCGCCAGGTGCTGGCCGACCAGGGCGTCGAAGCCGTGATTCCCGCCCGGTCGAACCGGACTGAGACGATTCATCACGATCAAGAAAAGTACAAGCGGCGCCAGCAGGTCGAGCGATTCTTCAACAAGCTCAAACAATTCCGTCGCAGTGCCACACGTTATGACAAGCTCGCTCGGACGGTCCTCGCGTTTGTCCACATTGTCTCAGCATGGATTATGCTTCGATCATTCGTCAACACGCCCTAGTTACCAGTGAAAAACCAGTGGGAGGCTACGATCCCCCGGGACCCGAAGGGTTACCGGTAAGCGTTCCGCCAGGCCGTGGAGAAGGTCATCCTGTCGTTGGCACGGTTGCGCGCATGCTCGATCCGTGGGGCTTGGATTCTAGATAGTGTCGTCACGAAATACCGGCCCAGAGTGCCAGACATCGGATCTGCACCGCGGCAAGAAACGATGCGGCATTCCTGGCGTATCGTGTGGCAATCCCACGCCGACGCTTGAGCCACGGAAAGGCGTTCTCCACCAAATGCCGGTGCCGGTTAGAGATGGACATCATACGCTCCAGGGTGCTGGCGGTTGCGCTTCGGCGGAACCACCGCAATGACTCCATGCTCCTCACAATAAGACAGGATGGCATTCGTGTCATAGGCCTTGTCTGCCAACAAATACTCGGCATCGATCCCTTCAATCAAATCGACCGCTTGACGACAATCTGCTGCGGTCCCCTCGGTCACCAACGTCCGGACCGGCATCCCATGCGCATCCACAGCCAAGTGCAGCTTCGTGTTCAGCCCCCTTTTGTGCGCCCCATCGCCTGATTGCCGCCGACCGCACCGCTCGCATGGGGATGGACCTTGAGATGACTGGCGTCAATCATCAGCCACTCATAGTCCGGCTCATCCACCAGAGGCTCCAGCAACGCCCCCCAGACCCCCGTGTCCCACCAACGGCAGAACCGGCGATGGGTATTTTTCCAGTCTCCATAGTCTGGCGGCACATCACGCCAGGGGGCGCCGGTGCGCAGAATCCGGAGGACCGCGTCAAGGAACCGTCGATTATCCTGTGCCACTCCACCCCGGCTTCCCGCTCGGCCAGACAGATGAGGCTCCAACAAACGCCAAACCCTGTCCGAGATGTCGTGACGTCGATGAGCCAATCCCATCAGTCGCCTCCATGAGCAATCCAGTCATATCGACAGACAGGATAGATGATACATCACTCGTGACGACACTATCTAGCGGTTGAGGGCGCGCCGCCAATCCCTTCTGAGAGGCCGGAGCCAGACGTCCTTGCGGGGTTTGTCGTAGCGCTTGTCCCGGTCGTAGCGACCGCGCCCCTGGGTAGTCCCGACGCGTAGCCAGCCCGATGCCCGGTAGACGGCGCCGGTGTAACGCGGGGTCTCGACGAAGGTCTCGATAAGCACCGGCGCGACGTTGTAGCGCTCGGTCCAGTACCCGGGCAGGCGGCGGCGCACGATGGCGAGGATGTGCGAGCCGAGGTTGGGGATCTCGATCCAGGGCAGGATCAGGAACCGCGGGTTGTCGACCACCAGGGGGAGGTTCTTCTCACGCATCTCGGGCGTCCATCCGATGAAGTTGTCGCGCGGGGCGAGCTTCCAGGCGGCGGTGGAGAAGCCGAGCATGGCGAGCGGCCAGCCGTTTCGGTCGTGGACGGCGTAGCGCATCTGGGCGCCGACCAGGGTCTTGTATCCGAGATAGTGGTAGCGGGCGACGAACTCGTTCCACAGCCTGCCCTCGCGGGTCTCGCGAACGACGGGGCGCATCTCCAGCGGGCGGACCTCGTCGAGGGTGGTCGGGGCCGGGAACAATGGCGGTTCGGTGTCGGGTCCGAAAACGATCGGGCGGGGCGGATTACGCCGCCCTCTCGGCGGCGGCAAAGCGATCACGCCGTCGCGGTGCATGGCGAGCATGGTGACGCGGGCCATCATATCCTTGAGGCCGCCGTCGGGCTTGAGCCAGCCGATACGCTGGCAGAACTCTCTCGACAACGCCGCGCGGTTGGGCTGGGGCTCGGCGGCGATCAGGGCGCGCAGCAGCGCCATCTCGTCGGCGGTGAAGTCGCGACCGTAGTAGCGGCACTCGATCGCGCCGCTCATCCCGGCGCCGTGAGTTCGCGCCGGCGCTCCTCGCTCATCGACCACGGCAGCCAGGGCGACAGGTCGTCCGGCGGCTGCCGGCCGTTCGCGGCGCACGCCGTCAACCACGCTTCCAGCCAACGCAGGACGTCGATGCCGTTCATCGAGAGCGTGGCCACGACGGAGTACATGATCGCCGTGAACCTGGCGCCGTCCTCGCTGTCGGAACCGAAGCTCAGCCCCGTCCGATTGCCGGAGCACGCAAGATTCTCTCGGCAATATTGTTCGTCGGGGGCACATGCGGCTTGTCGACGAAGACGCACAGCCCCTCGCGATGTTTCGCCGAAGCGGAGCTCGACCGCTTTCTCAAGATCGTCCTGCGCCGCGTCGAACGCCGGTGTCTGAAGTTCGAGCCCAGGGTCGTAATGCTCCAGCCGTCTGTCGTTCAGCCGGAAGATCTCCGCGATCCGCTCGATCCATCCCTGACACCATTGCGTCAGCCGCACCTGGCCTGATGCGCAGTCGATGAAGTCTCTGCGTGCGTGACTCCAGCAGAATGAGAGGATCATCTTGTCCCCGAGAAGGCGGACGAGCCGCTTGTAGGCGCTGTAGCGGTCGCAAACGATGACAGTGTCGGACCGGGCTTCGGCGAACAGCTTGAGCCCCGCCTCGGCGCTGCGCGATGCGTCGATATGGAAGCAGACCGCGTCAGCACTGACAGACGTCCACAACCAGGCGCGGCTCGACCGCTCTTCGCCGCGAAGTTCCTGCACGCGCCAGGAGGTCTCGTCGGCATGGCGCAGC
Source organism: Thalassobaculaceae bacterium (assembly GCA_963422445.2). Lineage (GTDB taxonomy): Bacteria > Pseudomonadota > Alphaproteobacteria > Thalassobaculales > Thalassobaculaceae. Next base: position 2,082,096 of record OY729512.2, on the reverse strand, counting down.
GCCGCGTCGTTCTGGTGGGCGAGGATCGCCTCGAACAGCGCCGCGAAGCGCTTACGGCTGTTGGTCAGCGTTCCCGGCGAGACCGCCAGTCCGTGGCTGGAGAACCACGCGGCGACGCGGCGCACGGGCCGGAAGCAGGCGCAGTGTTCGAAGAGGAATCGCGCCCAGAAGCTGATCCCATAGGGCGTCCGAACGAACAGCCGCGGCACCGGGGGCGCCGACACCTCCATGGGCGAGGACGCGCACTCACACGTCCGGCGCCAACGCGGACGGCTGATCATGCGCTTGTACGCCTTGACCTCGATCTCGACGAGGCTGGATTCCTCGGCTCCGTTCGGCGCATATAGTTGGCCGCAGCCCGCGCAGACGCATGCATGCGGCGGCGGGTTGTGGTCTTCGCGGCGCTCCTCAAGCCCGGGCCGCTGCGTGCGGCCGTGGCCGGGCGCGCCATACTGCTGGCCGCGCTTGCGTTTCGAGCGCGGCTTGTCCTGCTGCTCGCTCTTTCGTCCGTAGAGCTTCTTCGACAGCACGGACCCGGCCGCGCGCAGCTTGTCAAGCTGAGCTTCCAGTATCTCGATCCGGCGCCGCGGTCCCTTGATGGCCCTGCGCAGCCGGGCGTTCTTCCCGGCCAGCGACTTGATCGTGGTCTTCTGGCGGCGCGATCTGCGCAGGACCCTGCGCAGATCGGCATCCATGCCGGACAGCTTCTTCGACAACGCCTTCCGGGCCGTGCGAAGCCGCGCAAGCCGGGTCTTCGCCGCCTCCCTGCCGGCCCTTGCCGCCTTGACCGCCCTGCGCAGCCGGGCATTCTCCTTGTGCAACCGACGGATGGTGGTCTTCTGTCGACGCGACCGCCTCAGGACGTTGCGCAGATAAGCGGCCTCGTCGAACGGCAGCTTCGTCAGCGTCGCCCCGGCCGCGCGGAGTTTGGCAATCCGGGCCATCAGCTTCTTGTTCGTGAACTGGGACCCTTCCGGGGCAAGGCGCAGCCAGTAGTTCTCGTCGGTCATCGCCCGAACCCTGGCCGCTGTCTCGCCCAGTATCCTGTTCTCCCTGTGCAGGCTGAGGTTCTCGCGCGACAGCTTCCTGGCGGTCTCCCTGATGCTCTCGGCCCGCTCCTTCTCCTTGTCCAGCCTCTTGTGGAAGTCGCCGATCGCCTTGTTCCCCCGGCCCACATCCCTGCTCAGCCGGGTGATTTCCTTGCGCAGCGTCTTGATCGTTTCCCTGCGCTGCGGCGCCTCTTCCAGGGCCGTGCGAGCCCTCCGGGCTTCCCCGGCCGACGGCCGCCCGGCGCCGCCCCTGCGCGCGGGCGACGCTGCCAGGGCATCTTGCAGCCGGGCAACCTCCTTGCTGAGCGCCTCGACCAACGCGGCCTCGCTCGACGGGTCGGCCAATTCGGAAAGAAGTGCCTCCAGGCGCGCCACCTGCGCCCGCAAGGAGGGTACGTCGCGTGCCGCGCTGTGGAGTTCCCTCGCCTCCTCCTCGGCCTCGCTCAGCCTTTGACGGCAGGACGTGAATCGCCATTTCCATGCACCGGCATCGCTACGGGCGGCTACCTCTGCCCAGCGCAATTCTTCGCAACGCGCTTCGCCCGCGCCCGCCCGCGCCCGTTGCTGTTCATACAGGGATTTGAAATCGCGCGGCGCGGCCGTCGCGGTCGACTTGGGCGACAACCAAATCCCGGCACCGTCCTCGGCCAGCGTCGCGCCTACGGAGAAATCATCGTCCAGAACCGCCATGCGCTCGACGATAGCGCAGGTCAAATCGTGTTACCAGCCCCCTTGTGAGGCCTCGATTCGATGTCGATGATCACTGCGGAACGCTTACTACGCTTACAGCGAAGGGTAAGCGTTCGGGTTCCGGGGGATCGTAACCTTCTACGAATTTTCCCGCTGATAACTATTCCGCGCATGCGCTACCGTCGGGCGCATGGCGGTTCTCGCCGCGGATTTCTGCACTGACCTGACGTCGGGCGAGGGCGGCGCCACCCTGTGGTCGCTTTCCTTGGTGGTGCCGACCTGCGAGCCGCCCGACTGGGAGTCTTTGCTTGAGCAGGCAGAGGCGCGCGTCAAGGAAGAACGGGACCGGGCGGTCGTGGCGGACCTGCGCTGCGAGCCGCTGCGGCGGGCAGAGCGTGATGCCTGTTCGCGCGTGCGTTCGCTGGAGAGGCAGCTCGACATCTGCCGGTTCAAACTCAAGGCGGCTGTCGCTGAGGCCAAAGATGCCGGTAGCGCGGTGTCCTCCGCGCCGAAGATCGGGTCGCGGGCCGCCAAGGCGTTGGAGCGCAGGGTCAGGTTCCTGGACGACGAGGTGGCCGATCTTCGCGTTACGCTGTACAGGGCTCACGAGCACCGGGAACGGGTCGAGGAACGACACCAGGACGAGATCAACTGGCTAAAGCAGGATCTCGATCGAGCGCGCTCGGAAACAGTGAAGGTGTTCCGCAAGGGCGAGCGCGTGGCCGGGTCGCTGCGCAAGCAGTTCGACCGGCAGCTCGCGGCGGCCAGGCGGCTGGTGGAGACCCGGGAGGGCACGATCGCATGGCTGCGCGAGCGCAACGGCCGGATGCGGGCGGCGGTCGTGCGGGCGACCGAGCTGATCGTGTCGCTGCGTGAGAAGAATGCCCGGCTGCGTGCCGAGGTGCGGGATCTGAAAGGCGAGAACGCGGCGCTGGCCTCGCGTGTCGAGACGCTGGAACTCGACCTCGACAAGCTGCGCTCGACCCGGAGCGTCCTGTCGAAGGCGCTCTACGGCAGCAGGAGCGAGCAGAAGCAGAAGCCGAGCGCGGGGCGCTGGGTGCGGCCAGCAGCGCGGCGCCCCGCGCTCGGGCGGAAGAAGGAAACGCGCGAACCGCCGGAGGATGCGCGCGTGTGTCCGCGCTGCGGCAAGCCCTATGCCGCCAACGGCGAGCGCTGCACCGCTCTCTTCGAGATCGAGGTCGAGGCCTACGAGAACACCATCGTCCGGCCGCGCTACCGCCGCGGTTGCGACTGCGCGTCCTCGCCGCGCGAGGTGACCGCGCCTGCGGTGACGCGGCTGTTCGAGACCACGCCTTACGGGATCAGCGTCTGGACGTGTGTGCTCTACGAACGGTTCGTCTGCTGCCGTCCCCTGCATCGGGTCGCGGCGTGGCTCGCCGACATGGGGCTGGCGATCTCGCCGGGGACGCTGGCCGACAGCATCAAGCGCTTCGTGCCGCTGTTCGAGCCGTTGGCCGAGGCGATCCTCGCGCACCAGAACACCGCCGCGCTGCGCCATGCCGACGAAACATCCTGGCGCGTTCAGGCATATCGTGAGAAAGGCCGGTCGAGCCGCGCCTGGCTGTGGACCTCGGTGAGCCCGGACGCGGTCTACTACCACATCGATCCCTCACGCAGCGCCGAGGTCGCGATGAAGCTGTTCGGCTCGACACAGGGCATCGTGGTTCTGGTCTGCGACCGGTTCAGCGCCTACAGGAAACTGGCCCGCGAGCTCGCCGGCAAGGTGATCCTGCAATGGTGTTGGGCGCATCAAAGGCGCTCGTTCATCGACTGCGCGGCCGGGCGTGTGCGGCTCAGGCGCTGGCGCCAGAGATGGATCGAGCGGATCGCGCTGATCGACCGGCTGAACGATGCGCGGCTGGAGCATTACGACCCCGCTCACCCTCTCGAACGCCAGACGCCGGCGTTCGATGCGGCGCACGCCAGGCTGAAGAAGGCGGTCGACGAGCTGTTCGCATCCGCCGAAGCGGACCTGGCCGGACTGACGGACAGGGCGCGCAGGACCAAGCCGCTGCGATCGCTCGTCAAACACCGCGAGGGGCTGTGCGTCTTCGTCGACAAGCCGTTCGTGCCCATGGACAACAACCGCGGCGAGCTTTCGCTGCGCTTCGCGGTCATCGGGCGACGGCTCTCGTTCGGTTCCGACAGCGAGAAGGGCGCCGGGTTCACGGCGACGATGTACTCGGTGGCCGGCACGCTGGCGATCAACGGCATCGATGTCCGGCGCTGGCTCCGCGAATGGCTGACCGCGTGCGCGGAGAACGGCGGCAAGCCGCCCGACGACCTGTCGCCCTGGCTGCCGTGGTCGATGAGCGAGGCGCGCCGGCGCGAACTCACGGCGTCGGGATGACCGGCGCGGTCGAGTGCCGCTACTACGGCCGAGACTTCACCGCCGAGGACATGGCGCTGCTGCGCGCGCTCATCGCCGGGCCCGCGCAGCTCTCGCGCCGCGCCCTGTCGATCGAGTTCTGCCGCCGCATCGGCTGGCGCAAGCCCGACGGCGGGCTCAAGGACATGATGGCCCGCGTCACCATGCTCGCCATGCACCGCGACGGCCTCATCGAGCTGCCGCCGCCCAGGTGGCAGCGGGGACGGCCCAGGCCCATCGTCTTCGGACCCGACACCGAGCCGCCGCTGTTCCCGGCGCCGACGACGCTCGACGAGGTGCGCCCGCTCGACTTCCGCACCGTCGTGCACAGCACCCGGGAAGGCAGGCTCTGGAACGAGTTCGTCGCCCGCTACCACGACCTCGGATACAAGACCCTGGTCGGCGCCCAGATGCGCTACGCCGTCCACGACCGAAACGGCTGGCCGCTCGCCATGCTCGGCTTCTCCACCGCGGCCTGGAAGCTCGCCCCGCGCGACAACTTCATCGGATGGACGCCCGAGTTGCGCGAGAAGAACCTCCCCCTGGTGGCCGACAACCCGCGCTTCCTGATATTGCCGTGGATCGAAATCCCCAACCTCGGCTCGCACATCCTCGCCATCGTGCGCCGGCGTCTGCCCGGGGACTGGACCGAGCGCTATGCCACCACCCCCGTGCTGATCGAGACCTTCGTCGAGACCCCGCGTTACACCGGCGCCGTCTACCGGGCATCGGGCTGGCTACGCGTCGGGACTACCCAGGGGCGCGGTCGCTACGACCGGGACAAGCGCTACGACAAACCCCGCAAGGACGTCTGGCTCTGGCCTCTCAGAAGGGATTGGCGGCGCGCCCTCAATCGGTAGAAGCATGCCCGGGCGCGGCCGGATGCGGGTGAGCATGCCAACAAGCCGATAATCGTCTCCTCATCCCCCGGAACCCGAACGCTTACAGCGAAGGTGCAGGAGTTGCGGGCGACATGGCTGGCAGGAGGTGACGGCGAGACAGCCAACTCCGGTTACGGAGTGCTTCCGCAAATTTCTGGAGTGGATTCAGGCAGCCTGCACTGAATGAAAGAAATTTCGTGTTATCAGTGGGTTATTGTCATTTGAAACGCTGATTGGCGCTGGATATTTCTGGTAGCCTGCAGAAGTGCGGCAAAGCTCATCTGAAAGCGTCTCGCTAACCGTGCAAGAGCAGCCTTGAGTTCCGCAGATCGGGACGCTGAAGGGCGTTTTGCGCGGTTGGGCGGCACCGGCAGCATTACCGCAAAAGCATTGGCGCTTTGCTCTACCGGCAGTAAGCCTATGGCGTTCTGCTATGCGCCAATGGCCGGGCGCAAGTGCGGTCGAAAAGGATATGACAGAGTTCGTGGGCCAGGGTGAAACGCTTGCCGCCAATGTGGGCGTTCCTTGGACTCTACCGATTGAGAGGTATTGTTGGACGAAGGCTGTTTCCTGCAAGCACAACGCCTCGCGGCCGCTTTTCACCCAAGTCGATCTCTTTCACCTGTATTCTGGTTCCTCAACATGCTCTCAAGTCCGGTCCTGGGAGCCTGCGGCAAGGAATCTGCAGCCTCCAGCACATCAAGAGCAAATGCATAACCGTTTTTCCAAACAGATAATGCAGTCGATACCGGCCCTGCAGACACAAGCTTCGCAAGTTCCTTCGGCTCGATCTCGTTCGTCTAGAATTCAAAATACTCTGCCAGAAATCGCACTGCAGCCTCGTCCGCAATTTCAGGATAAAAGTCACCGAATATGGCAAAATCTGGCGATAGAGTTCCCCACCACACACCGCTCAGCTTTGGTAGAGATTATTACATTTTTCAAATTATTCTCAAATCTTACGGTCAATGTTTGACGATCAGGCGTTCCATCGAAGTACCAGAAAAGTGCCACGGTTTTGCGGACTGTGAGCCAATTTCAGGCCAGGTTACAGCGAGGCCCTGTCCTCAATCGGAGATCTTCACCGTGTCAAGGCTCAGGAACCAATCAACAACAGAGCACAGGCGGCTCACCATATCAACAACCGAAACCTTGGCAATATTGGGATCTGCCAGAAAAGTCGCGCAGGTCGCTCCTGGCGGGACTCGATCTCCCCATAAAAGCTCAATATCGTCCTCTATTCGTCGAAAATACATCGGGCAGAATGTCACCCCGACCCGAAGCGAATGGAGTCCCGGTCAATTCTATCAGGGACTCAACGACACCACACCAGCACCTACAATCGTCCCGCCGCCGTCAGCAACATAGTACCTGGGTAGTTACTCTCTTTCGTCTATAAGAGTGATGCCAGATACATCAAAGAGATCATCAGCGCACCGAGAATCGATATACAGGCGATCCCGACGAGAAACTTCTTCAACATGGCGTGACCTTTCGAGGAAACCGGTGGGATACCCCCGCCAGTTAGACGGCAAGAACTGATATGGGCATCCATATCGGTTTCGGTGTGTCAGCCCTCGTGCAGGAGGTGCTGATAGTACTCGTCCGACAGTTGCAACGAACCCGGCTTGGGTTGGTGCAATCTGCCCATTGGTCATTTTCTCTCTGAGTGTATTGCTTGTAGAATGGACTTTTGGGGCCATTGTCCATGAACCGCTCCATCGTCTGCGTTCCGATGGCGAGGCGGGTATACCCTTCCCGGACGATCTGATGGCCAGATGGCGCGTCGGCCTTGCGGTTGAGATATCCCCCGAGCCTTGCGATCAGCATGACCGCGCGGCCGAGGGACAGGGACGTGTGTTCGGCCCGGTCCGCCGCGACGCCGTTCTGGCTTATGGCATCGTCGTGCAGCAGGTTGATTTCGGTTTCGGACAGCATGGCTGCGGCCGGCCGTTCCGAAGTATCGTGTCTGAGCAGGGTCGCGAGCCGCCAGGCGATGACGGCGTTGACGGTCACGGCGCGCTTGACCCGTTCGGTAGTGGTCCGGGCGATCTTCTCGACATCGCAGCCGGATGTTAGGATCCTGTGATACTCCTCGATGCGCCAGCGCAGTGCATACAGATCTACGACCTCCTGTGCCTGTTTGACGGTGCCGACCGGCAGCGTCGTAATCAGCAGCCATTCGATCCTCTCGCCCCCCCCCCCCCCCCGCTCGGGGCGGCGTCCTCGCGCAAGTGAACCGGGGTCAGCGTCACCAGGTCAGCTCCAGGCTCCGACCGCCGGCGTTTCGGAATCGGCAGGTCGACCGTCTGCCTGTGCAGGGCGTAGAATAGATCGATGACATCGCTCTCCCGGTCCATCACCGCGATCACCCGGGTGTTGGCCAGACCGGCCATCAGCCGGCTGGTGTCGCGCCAGCCCCGCAGCCAGCGCTGCGCCTTCTTGTCCGCCGTCGGTTTGCTCTTCTCCGCCTGACCGTCTGGTGCCTCGAACCCGATGCGCGGCAGGCCCAGCGTCCCGGCAGGCCCTCTGGTCTTCGCGATCACGCCGAGACCCTTGCAGGCCTGGTGCGTCGCAACATTCAGGTCGCTGCCGTCATGGATCGCCAAAACCGTCGACTGTGCCCGCATGCGGCATGGCGTCCGCGCCCGGTGCGACGCCAGCATAGCCTCCGGTGTCAGAGCCGGGTCGTCGGGACAGTCGATCATCCGACAAGACCCCTGCACCGCTGCCGCATCGCCGCATGCGGCCGTAAAGACTATCTTCATCGGCGCCGTCGCCCGGATCCGCGCGCTGGCCACCAAGCGCTTGGCCAGCGCCGCGTTGCCGACCGGCGGCGGAACCGCAGCGGCCAGACCCCGGACAGCGCGGTCAACACCGGCGCAGGCCCGGCCGGCGGCAACGCCGCCAATGTGCACCGTCCCACTTCCTGGAACAGCCGTGCGGCGGATTATTCAGATTTTGTGCGATCGTACTGCCATTATAGTGGGCCTGGAATTTCAAATCAAGAGAAAAACCCAATAGGCAGGGTGCAGGCATGAGGCAATGATGTACGAACCCGACTCGACGAAGCGGCCGCGTGCCACGACAGCTCCGGAATGTATGGTCGCGTTGCCTAGATGCAAAGCGCCAGACTTGGAGCTTTTTCAGCGGTTCGATCTGGTTCATGACCGAGACCTTGGCGATGCGGCCGGCCTTGCGGTTGCGGGTCTCCGGATCGTCTTCGGTCGTGACGTAGAACAGTATGGCCATGACGGCCAGACAACCGGCGTAGATCTGGACGGTCTGTTCCCAGCCGAAAGCCAGGAGCAGGAATGGCGCTCCGAAATTGGTTACGGCAGCCCCGACATTGCCGGCCCCGAAGATTCCCAGCGCCGTGCCCTGTGCGTTTTCCGGATACCAGCGTGAGACATAGGCGATACCGACGATGAACGAACCGCCGGCAACGCCGACGCCGAGAGCGGCAACCAGGAACATTTCATAGGTCGTGACGATCGAGACGAGGACCGTTGCGACGGCGGTCGCCAGCATTTGCAGGGCAAAGACCAGGCGACCGCCATATTGCTCGGTCCAGACGCCCAGGAAGATGCGGCTGACGGAGCCGGTCAGCACCGGGGTCGCCACCAGGATCCCGAACTCGGTCTCGGAGAGGCCGAGATCCTGTTTTATCTTGACGCCAATGATCGAGAAGATCGTCCAGACGGCGAAGCACACCGTGAACGCGAGCGTGCTGAAACCGAGCATGCGGTGTTGTTTACCGGAAGTGATCTTGATCGGATCGTGCATCGTCAGCAGTCCTTGCACGGGAAGCCGGGGCGCTCACCCTTGCAATGATGTATCGTGCCAATTGTAAGCTGGTGAGCGCGCCCGATCCTTGACCAAAGTCAAGACAGCTTCGGATTTGGGCACAAAAAAGCAGAGAGACTACCGCATCCTGACTTTTCTGCTCCCGGGACGAAGTCTGACACCGCAGGAATGGTCAATTGCCGGCCAGTAATGCGCATGACGCCGCTGTCAGGTTGTTCGCTGGCAACGTGAAGGCCGAGTAACCCGTTGCAGGGCCGGTTTGATTCAGAAATGTAACTGCCCAAGTCCCCTGTTACTGACGGCGGCGGGACGATTGTGGGTGCTGGTGTGGTGTCGTCGAGTCCCTGTTTTTTCTTGACGAGCTTCTTGCAAAATTACCGGCCCGACCGGTTTTTTCCCTTCTCGAGGCTAATTTTGTTGTCGAGGGCCTGGGTTTCGGGGGCACCCCGTGGTATGTTGTGTTTCCACAACAACAAGACACCGAGGAGGTGACCCCGATGACCCTTGGCTCGACCCTATCCGATCTCTGGCACCGATTTCAAGGGAAACTTTTCCCTGCGTTGGCCGAGGCGGTCGGTCCTCTCCTGGAGACGCACAAGCGTTTCGTGACAGCTCTCGATCTCGTCAAGGTGGAGGGCTTCGTCGATGGGGTGTGGACCGGTCCGGGTCGGCCCCGGGAGGATCGCCGGGCACTGGCCCGTGGCGTCATCGCCAAGGCGGTGTGGGGTCTGCCGACGACCCGCCACCTGATCGACAGGCTCAAGGTGGACCCGACGTTGCGCTGACTGTGCGGCTGGTCGCGTGTCGCGGAGATCCCGCGTGAAGCGACGTTTTCGCGGGCGTTTGCCGAATTTTCGCAGTCCCGTCTTCCGGAGAGGATGCACGCGGCTCTGGTTGCAGAGACACTGGGCGACGCGCTCATCGGCCACGTCTCCCGGGACTCGACGGCCATCGAGGCCCGGGAGACGCCGGCCCCGAAGCCGAAGGCCAGGACGCCGAACCGCAAGCGCGGCCGGCTCCGCAAGGGCGCGGAGAGGACGAAGGAGCCTGGGCGTCTCGAACGGCAAGCGAACGGGATGGATCTCGATGAGAGGCTCGACGCGCTGCCGAAGGTCTGCGATCACGGGGCAAAGAAGACTGCCAAGGGGGTCATGGAGGCCTGGCGCGGTGACAAGCTGCCTATCGACACAGCAGACTGCGGGGTGCCGATGAGGACCGTTCTCACCTCGGCATCCGTCCATGACAGCCCGGTCGCGATCCCGCTGGCGATGATGACAGCCGCGCGTGTGACCAATCTCTACGATCTCATGGACGCGGCCTATGATGCCAGGGAGATCTACCAGATGAGCAGGGCGGATTTGTACTTCGACCTTTCGCCAGCCCTGCCAGGGAGTTGCCTGAGATCGTGGCCCTCTTCCCCGTGTTCTGATATGAGTGCCGCGAGGCAATCGTGGGGGCGGGGGAGCCGTGGCGGTTCTTTCGGAGGTGGCCGTCGACATCGTGGCGGCGGCGGACGAGGCCCGCTTCCGCGACTTGATGCAGACACACCACGACCTCGGCGCGGTGCCGGGGATGGGCGAGACCGTGCGCTATGTTGCGCACCATCGAGGGCGCTGGCTGGCGCTGGCGGTGTTCTCGGCGCCGGCGCTGAAGTGTGGGGCGCGTGATCACTGGATCGGCTGGGACCGCGGCGTCCAGTTCGGCCGTCTTCACCTGGTCACCACCAACTCGCGTTTTCTGATTCTCCCCGGCGGTGAGCGCAACCTCGGCTCGCGCGTGCTCTCGCTGTGCACGCGCCGTCTGGTGAGGGACTGGCCGGCCCGCTTCGGTCACGACGTGCTCCTGGCGGAGACCTTCGTCGACCCCGCGCTCTTCCGGGGCGCCGTCTACCGCGCCGCCAACTGGATCGAGATCGGGCGCACCCGCGGCTTCGCCCGCGACAGGCACGGCTCCAGCGAGCACGCGCGGCCCAAACTCGTGTTCCTTGATCCCCTGTGCCGGGGCGCGCGGGCCCGGCTTGGGGCCGCCGATCTCGACCCCCGCCTGCGACATGGAGTGCCGAAGATGACGCTCAGCGCCGCACAGATGCGATCCCTGCCCGAGTTCTTCCAGCACATCGACGATCCCCGCCGCCGCCAGGGTCGGCGCCATGCCCTGCCCACGGCTCGGCAGACAGCGCCCTGGCTATTGACGGCAAGACCGGCGCCATCGATGACGATGGCAAACAGGCTCATGTGCTCGGCATCATAGGCCACGACACCAAGGCGCCCTGGGGTCAAAAAAAGTCGGCATGAGGCCCGACGCCGACGAAGGGGAGAAGCGCACCAACGAGATCGGCGCCGTCATCCCCCTGCTCGATACGGCGCCCGACATCGCGGGCCGCACTGTCACCGCCGACGCCCTGCTCACCCAGCGGCGCTGGCCTCCTATCTGCTCGATCGCGGCGCGGCCTACCTGTTCACCGTCAAGGGCAACCAGCCGACCCTGCCGAGCGATATCCGGCTCACTCTCAACGAGGCCATCGCCGGGCGCGCACCGGACTTCACGGACGAGAGCCCGAGCACGACCGACGCGAGCGGCGCTCCATCCGGGTCTCCAGTGAGCGCAACGACGACCTCAACTTCCCCGGCGTCGGACAGGTCTTCGCCGTGCGCCGCGACACCGTCGAGGTCAAGTCCGGCAAGCGCCGCTGCGAGACCGCCTACGGGGTCACCAGCCTGACCATGGAGGCCGCAACCCCGCAACGGCTGCTCACCCTCAATCGCGGGCACTGGACGATCGAGGCAACCCACTACAGCCTCGACTGGAGCGTCGACGAGGACCGCAGCCGCACCGGGCACGGTCCAGAGACCATGACCCGGCTGCGGCGCTTCGCTATCGGTCTCATCAAGGGGCGCGGGCGCGCCGTCGCCCAGACCATGCGCAATCTGGCCAGGAACCCGCGCCGCGTCCTCGACTTCCTGAAAATGACCGACAACATCGCCCCGCGACCAGCACCCGGCTGACCACCCTCTCCGGTCCGCCTCCATCGACTCGCCAACCCTCGGCACGCCGGGGCGAGCGGTCATGCACAGATGAAGCCGTGCCCGACCCTCGCGGCCAGGGGACCGCTATACGGCGCCGCCATGGAGGCCAAATCCATTGCCCAGACCACGCAACGACCCCAACGAAAGCGGGCCGACCATGATTAAGTGCCGCGAGTCAGCGACGAAAATCAGAACGAATTTGCCGTGACCAGATGAGCGAACGGCTTGGCCATGTGCCGATCATCGATGTCAATCCGCGCCGGGACAAGGACCTCAAGGAGGCGCGAGACCGGGAGGCCCGGGCCCTATCAATCTCCCACTGCTGAGAAGGTTCCGTTCATTGGATGTTGTCCCATGCGTTGATGAAGTCGATTCCGGCTTTGTATCGCTGCCATGCCTGCCAGATTTTCTCGGTTCCGGGGAGGGGCTGTTGCTTGCTGGTATGGAAGCCTGCGACGCGTGCGAGGTCGACCACGACGGTGCGGATGTCGGGAGGCTTGCCGGGCGGGGCGCGGATGATGCGATGGTATCTGAGCCAGACTTAGAGGACGTTGATTTCGTGCTCGGTGAAGCGCTCGCGCGCGGGCATGTGAGGCTTGTCGCGGGCGAGGCGTTCGAGGTCCATGACGCGCCATGCGGTGACGCCGTCGAAGGCGAGACACTTTCGCAGGTCGTCGGCGTCGTCGAGCCTGCGATCCTCGACGCGGGTGCCGACCTTGAGGATCCTGAAGTATTCCTCGACGGTCCAGCGCGCCTCGTACCAGGCAACGATGCGCCGGGCGTTGTCGATGTCGGCCTCGCCCTCGGTGGTGAGCAAGAGCCAGTGGAGCGGCTTGCAGCGCTTCGGCGGGTCGGGTTCCTGGACCGAGACGGCGAGCATGGGCAGCGGCGCCTGGTTGGCCCTGTTCCTCGGCGGCGCGCAGGTCGAGGCGGGCCTTGCGCCTGCGGCGTCTGCGGGGACCGCCGCAGGGGAGGCGTTCGATGGTTTTCGTCCCCAGCACCGGCTGCGCCGCCACGACGTCCCACAAGTCCGGTGTCTTGCCGTCGACGACAGCCCGGCGCTGCCGGCCGCGGTCGGAGCGGATCAACAGCCCGTCGCCGCTCTCGCGCGCCTTGCAGAACATCTCCCATATGTCGCCCTCACGGTCGCAGACCGTGACCACGCGGGTGTCGGGACAGGCCATCGCGAGCTGCCCGGCGCTCTCGAGCCGGCGCAGCCAGCGCACGCTCTCCGGCTCGGCCTCGCCGGCCGCGTCCGCGCCGTCGCGCTGGGTGGCGTTGAGTTCGAACACCCCGAGCGGACGCCGGGTTTCGCTGATCGCAAGCCCGACATGGGCGAGGATCCCCCTTGTTCCCGAGCCGCCGCCGCCGAGGTCCACCAGGCCCGTGGTCTTGCGGTGGCCGTTGTAGTTCAGCGTCGTGGTGTCCTGGATGGCGAGGACCACCGGCTCCAGCCGGCAGCGCTCGACCGTCGCCTCGCGGTGGGGTTGAAGAATGTCGTCCATCTTGATCCTGTCGTTGGACAGCAGCCGGTAGGCGGCCTTCTGCTCCGCCTCTGCGGGGAAGATCACGGGCAGGGACGCACCGGGGGCATTCTCCCATGCCCGGCCCATCGCCAACAGCCGCTTGCGCAGGCGGCCGTCGGGATGCGAGCTGCGGCCGTACTCGAAGTCGGCCCAGTCCGCGCCTTTGACCCGGCAGGGCTCGGGCGTCGTGCCGAGGATGGGCGCCGGCTCCCGGCACAAGGCGTCCCGCCAGCCCTCGGCCAAGGGCTTGATCCACACCGATTTCGGCGCCGCCGCGCGGCGCCCCGGCGGAGACCCCGAGGTCCGCTCGGCGCAACACTTCCAGCCCGCCGCGCGGTAGCAGGTGCCGCGCCGCTCGGGACCCACATAAGTGTAGGCGGCCAACGGCACGGCCCCATGCGCCGCCGGCCAGTCGCCGGCCAGGCGCGCCGTCGACAGCGCCAGCACATGCGACGCCAGATTGTCGACCCGGACGCCGGGCAGCAGGAGAAAGCGATGCTGGTTGACCAGCTGCGTCAGGTTGGCGACCCGCGCCGCAGCCGACCAGCCGATGAAGGCGTCGCGGGCCGCCTGATGCCAGCTCGCGGCGCAGAAGCCGATGCCGCCAAGGCGGCCGTGAACCGACGAAACGATCCACCAGTTCAGCACCGCACCCGGCCTTCGCGACCACCCCTGCGGATGATGGCTCTCCATCATCTCCCGCCACGAGCGCTTGTCCGCCGCATCGCCGACCGGGACCAGCGTGACCTCCCCAAGCTCCGACAGCCCGCACCTCAGTTCCAGGTCCGGATAGCCCCGCTCGACCTCGCCGCCCACCGTTCCCGGCGTCCGGCACGGCATCGCCCGCGCCTCGGGCAACCAAATGCCCACCTTGTCCGCCAGCCGCGACAGAGCCTTGCTCGCTTGGGCAAGACACGGAACGCCCCGAGGGTTGCGCCAGTTCTCGCGCTCGCACAACGCGCGCGCCAGCGAATGGCGCGTCCGGCCCGTCTCGCCGGACGCCCCCTTCAGCCACTCAATCGTACCGGCGCTGAAATGCCGAAGCCCAATCTGCATGCCCAGAACATGCAGAACCGGCATTACCTTGTTAACTGTGTCCTATTGAAAGGCCCGGGCCCGGCGTGCAATAAGCCATGTCGATCCCGAGACCGTGCGGTTCCGGATCCGGTCCGGTGTCGAGAGGACCAACGCCCGCCTCAAGGATGAGTGTGGCGGGCGCCATGTCCGCGTCCGTGGATATTCCAAGGTCGCCTGCCATCTCATGTTCGGCATCCTGGCCCTGGCGGCTGACCCGTTGATACGTCTCGCCGCCCCATAGCGCGGCTCCGACAACGCATACCGACCCTTCGCGGCCCTCTCGAAGAGAGGGGCCCGGAGAGGCGTGTCCCGATGTCCACAAAGGTCCCTGTTTGGTCTCATCGTCTCTGATGAGACACCGCGAATTCATGGATTCCGACCTCCAGGTGCAGAGGTGACCGGGATCAACCGACCGATCCGGCCTCACCGGACCCTGGGGACAGGAATTTTGCAAGAGGTTCATTAATCATTTTTGGTATTTGCACTGCATGATTTTCTCTCAATGGCGCGATACGAAACGTCATCAAGATATCGGTCCGGAATTGTAAACTCGGAGGCCAGTCGGCCTTTCATGATGCTTATTGGCGTCTGGCAGAGCGATATCACTGCTGCGAATGCAAGCGAAACATCCTTGAGATCGGGTTTCGAATGTGTTCCAGATGAAAAGGCTTCATGTTCAATCGCAACACGCACGCCCTCGGGATCGTGGCAACTGATCGAGAATATCAAGCAATGCTTCGACAGTTGAACGACCCAGAGCCATGGCCCGGGCCGGCGACCATCCGACACGCGGGTCTGGCGCGTTTGCCGGATCCTTGAATGGCATCTCCAGGGTCATCGCGACAACGCCATGGCGCCGCGCGAAATACCCGGTGCAGGTCGTCGTCATGCCGTTGCCAGGCCGGGTTTTCGGGTAGCCGCGTCGAGTCTGGAAGTCCGGATTGATCCGTGCCAGCCCGGTCCGGAACCGTTCGAGCGCAGCGAGTTGCGTCGGCCCGGATTCGGCTATCCCCTCAAAGCCAGCGATGAAATTGTAAGGAAGGGTCTCGTCGCCATGCACATCGAGGCAAAGCGCAATGCCGCTCTCGATCATCAGACGCCGTATGTGAAACACCTCCGGGTTTCTGGCAATGTCCGGACTTTCCCATTCCCGATTGAGATTGGCGCCGGCTGCGTTGACCCGAAGGTTACCGAGCACGCTGCCATCAGGATTCATGTTCGGCACGACATGGAGCCCGGCCCGGTCGCGCAACGCCCGAACCGCGCCATCCTCAAGGTCGAGAAGGCGGTCGAGGAAGCCTTCCACGAACCATTCGGCCATTGTTTCGCCAGGATGTTGGCGGCCGATCACCCAGATCGACGGGTCGCCTGGATCAGACGCGGCGAAGCGCAAGACCTCGAGCGGCCGTTCCTGGATTGTGGTTCCCGGAACTGTCAGGGTCACACCGTCGGCAGTCTGACATCGGGCAATCAGATCGTCATGCCGATCCATCGAATAGGGCGCGAAATAGACGTAATGGACGGAATCGCTATTGAGAAGATGGTGATATAGACAGGACGCCGTCGCGATACTGTGTCGGCACTCGCAGCCAGTGGATCTG
This sequence comes from Thalassobaculaceae bacterium, assembly GCA_963422445.2. Lineage (GTDB taxonomy): Bacteria > Pseudomonadota > Alphaproteobacteria > Thalassobaculales > Thalassobaculaceae. The sequence goes on along the minus strand of OY729512.2, from coordinate 2,066,050 downwards.
GTCTTCCGAAGCGACGGCCTGATAATCCTGCCACCCCTTAGAGCTTGGCCTAAAACTGGTTGGGTGGTCTCGCATGGTGTGTATCTTCGTGGATGAACACTCACACCATGGAGGCACATCATGCCCTGGAACGAGACCACCCGGAAGCAGTATAGCCGTAAGACGGAGCGTTACGAAAGCGATCTGACCGATGTCGGGTGGGCCTTGCCGGACCCGCTTCTTCCACCGTCTTGCCGGCTTGGTCGTCCCCGTCAAGTGGAGCTGCGCGACGTGGTGAACTCGATCGCCTGCATGCTCTGGACAGGGTGCAGTTGGCGGGCATTACTGAAGGATTGTCAGGCGTTTACGACGGTTCAGACCTATTTCTACGCGTGGTCCCGGTCGGGGCGTAGTGCGGACCCGAGCGCGGCCATCATCGACAGTCAGAGCGTGACGACGGTCGAAGCGGGCAGCGAGGAATGCGGCGACAATGCCGGCAAGACGATCAAGGAAGCGAATGGCCCGATCACTGTGGAGGTCACCGGAAAACCCAGGGATACTAAGGGGGTCGTCGTCATGTCCCGGCGCTGTGGTGGTCGAATACACCTTCGGATAGCTGCGCCGCTGCCGGCGCCTCTCCAGAGACTTCGAGCGATCCATCGCCAGCTCCCTCGCTTGGCTCCTGTTGGCTCTAAGCCGTGTTCTCATCATGATTCGCAACACACAATACTGATCGCGCCCGCAGATCAGACGGAAGGAAAACCACTGGAAGAATTTCGCGCCGGTGTCGGGACGGATTGTAAGGCGGATATCCTGCGGTCTGGTGCTGTCCACCACCTTGAGGTTACTGCCATCGAATCGGGCGCTGATGGAGATCATCGGGCGGTCCGGGCAAGTTGCTGGCGCGCAACGGTACAACAAATCGGCCATGGGTCAAATGACCCTGAAGAGCGGCAGCAATTCTCCTTTTGGAGTTATCGGGGGTTTTCAAAGGTTTGGAGATGTGATTCAAGTTGTTGTATGAAGCGTCTTGAACGATACATAGAAGTGGTGGGGAAGCGGTGCGCGGCGTTGCCCGACAAGCGCTCGGGAAGCAACACGCGCTATACCATGAGAGACATCGGGCTTGCGGCGTTTTCGGTGTTTTTCGTGCAGAGCCCGTCGTTTCTGGCGCATCAGCGCCTGCTGTCGGCGCAGCGCGGCGCTTCGAACGCCGGGACGCTGTTCGGCATGGAGCGGGTTCCGTGCGACAGCCATATCCGGCGGATGCTGGATGGGGCGCCGACGGATCATTTCGACGCGGTGTTTCCGGCGCTTGTCGATGACCTGGATGGCGCCGGTGCCTTGTCGGGTCTGCGCTGCCTGGACGATCGGGTGTTGATCGCGCTGGACGGCTCGGAGCCTTTCCGTTCCGGCACGATCCACTGCGCGCACTGCTCGACGCGCCGGCGGGGCGAGGAGGTGGAGTATTTCCACAGCTTTGTCGGCGCCGCTCTGGTGGCGCCGGGGCAGCGCCGCGCCTTGCCTCTGGCGCCGGAGTTCGTGCGCCCGCAAGACGGCTCGGCGCAGCAGGACTGCGAGAGCCGCGCGGCGCAGCGCTGGCTGGCCCGCCTGGGGCCTTGTGTGGCCGGGCTGAGACCGGTCTATCTGGGCGACGATCTCTATTCCCGCCAGCCGATCTGCGAGGCGGTGCGCGCCGCGGGCGGGAGCTTCATCTTCGTGTGCAAGCCGTCCAGCCACAAGACGTTGAGCGAATACACCCATGGCGTCGTGCTGGACGAGGTGTGCCAGACCGTGGGCAGGGGCGCGGCCAGGCGCCGCCAGCGCTATCGCTGGATGAATGGCGTGCCGCTGCGCGACGGCGCCGACGCGCTCGCCGTCAACTGGCTGGAGGTCGAGATCGCCAAGCCCGACGGCAAGGTGACCTACCGCAACAGCTTCGTCACCGACCTTGCCGTCACGCGAGACACCGCCGCCGACATCGCCGCCTGCGGGCGTGCCCGCTGGAAGATCGAGAACGAGACCTTCAACGTCCTGAAGACCAACGGCTACAACCTCGAACACAATTTCGGGCATGGCAGCCAGACACTGGCCAGCATCCTGGTCGTGCTCAATCTGCTGGCCTTCGCCCTGCACACGGCCTGCGACCTGATCGAAGCATCCTGGCGGCGGGCGCGGCACGCACTCGGAGCCCGAAGGCGCCTGTTCGAGCACATCCGCACGATCACCGCCTACCATGTCTTCGCGTCATGGGCAGTCCTCATGAAAACCGTCATCACGGGCCTCCCCCCTCCCGCAAACGCCTGATCCCCGGCCCCCGCGCCAAACCCATCCCTCCAACCGCAAAACCGCCAAAAAACCAACACGAAAGGCCGCAATGCAACGAAAAACGCCATAAGGAGAATTGCTGGAAGAGCGGCGACCCCGTGTGCGGCGGATCTTTGGAAGGACACGGTATCGGTTACCGGGTATTGCACAGTATCGCCAGACAAGCGGGTATTGAGATCCGCCATCAATGTGTAACATAGGCAGTTCGGTGGAATCGGACAGGCTGCGGGCGTCGGCCTGTTGCCAGACGTCGCCAGGATGCTCGAAGGGAGAAAGTCAATATGCCGAGTGCAAGCGGAGAAAACACCAGATGTGCAGTTCTGCTCGGCCTGTATCAGAGCGGTAAGACATCGCTGTTCGAAGCCTTGCTTCACGCGACTGGAACGATTGAGCGCAAGGGACGTGTGGGTGCGCGGAATACAGTGGGGGACGCCGCCGACGAGGCGCGAAAACGGCAAATCAGCACAGAATTGTCAATCGGATATGGCACGTTCCTGGACGAGCCCTGGGCGTTCATCGACACGCCGGGATCCGTCGAATTCAACCAGGAGACGCGAAACGCCGCGCTGGTCGCTGACATCGCAATCGTTGTTGTCGATCCGGAAACACAGAAGGCGCCAGCCGTCGCGCCGACCCTGAAATTCCTCGACGAGTATGAGATTCCGCATATTATCTTCATCAACAAGATAGATACCTCTACCGATGCTGTCCGCGATCTGATGGGCCTGCTCCAGGATGCATCGGATCGGCCGCTCGCCCTCAGACATGTCCCGATCCGCGACAATGAATCCATAACCGGTTATGCTGATCTGGTGAGTGAACGGGCCTATGAATACAAGGTGGACGGGCCTTCAGGCCTGATTCAGTTACCGGAGCAGGCCGTTGAGCGTCAGGCTGAAGCGCGCAACGCGTTGCTGGAAACTCTGGCCGATTTTGACGACGATCTGATGCTCAAGGTTCTCGAAGATATCAAGCCCGACAAGTCCGAACTCTATGACCAGTTGACCCAGGCCCTGCAAAACGACCTTCTGGTTCCGGTGGTCATCGGCGCGGGTGAAAACGACCATGGCGTTCAGCGCCTTCTGAAAATGCTGCGCCACGAGGCACCAGATTACAGACAGACGGCGGAACGCCGCGGGCTCGAAGGTGACGGTGAAACCGTTCTGCAGGTTTTCAAGACGATGCATGTGCAGCACATGGGGAAGTTGTCCTATGCCCGGGTCTGGCGTGGTTCGATCAAGGATGGCGAGACCTTGAACAATAGCCGGGTCAGCGGCATCAACACCGTGCTCGGCGCGAAGCTCGAAAAGAAACCGGGCGCCGGTCCCGGCGAGATCGTTGCTCTCGGACGGATGGAAAATGTCACGACCGGCGAAATCCTGACACCGTCCGGCAAAGCTCCGGCCGATGCTCTGACCTGGCCGGTCCCGTTGTTGCCGGTCTACTCGATGGCGATTTCCGCCGCCAATCGCAATGACGAGGTCAAGCTCTCCGGCGCCCTGCAACGCCTCGCCGAAGAAGATATCTCGATCAACATTGCCCAGAATGCGGCCATGGGTGAACTGATCATTTCTGGCCAGGGTGACACCCAGATCACGGTTCTCTGCGAACGGCTCGCCAACCGGTTCAACCTTACGGTCAACACCAGACAGCCGAGCGTGCCGTACAAGGAAACCATCCGCAAACCGGTCGAACAGCACGCCCGGCACAAGAAGCAGAGCGGGGGCCATGGCCAGTTCGGCGACGTAAAGGTGAAGATCAAACCGCGTCAGCGCGGTGCCGGTTTTGAATTCGTCGACAGCATTGTCGGTGGTGCGGTACCGCGGAATTACATTCCGTCGGTCGAAGAGGGGGTCAAGGACTTCATGAAGCGTGGACCGCTTGGCTTCGAGGTCGTGGACCTCTCGGTCGAACTCTATGACGGTCAGTATCATTCGGTCGACAGTTCCGACATGGCGTTCCGAACGGCAGCCCGGATTGCTATGACCGAGGGAATACCGAAATGCAATCCGGTGCTGCTCGAACCGGTGTTGTATGTGAAAATTTCCATACCGAACGATTCCACGGCACGGGTTCAGCGGATCATTACCGGACGCCGCGGTCAGATTCTGGGTTTTCAGGCCAAGGAGAACTGGAAGGGCTGGGATGAGGTCGAGGCCAACATTCCGGAGGCTGAAGTCCATGACCTGATCATCGAGATCCGGTCGGTGACAATGGGGGCGGGAACCTATGAATGGGATTTCCATCATCTCGCCGAATTGACCGGCCGCCTAGCCAATCAGGTTGTGGAGCAACGCAACAGTCCTGAATAGCTAGTCCGGGTGTCGGTAAGAATCCAGGCGCCAGAAATGAGGATGCGGTATCACGATCTGCAGTTTGTTGGTGTGGGTTTCGCGTTGCAGACCGGATGTCTTTAGGAGGGGGGGTCAAGCGATCCTGGACTTGCGTGCCCTGATCAAATCCGGGTACCTCGATTGTGCCCGGACGATCATCTCGAAAAGACAGCATCGGCGAACAGAAACCAGGCGATTGGTCCTAACGTGGGACCATCGCACGGCTGACCCGGAACGATGTGCAACATATCGAATCACAACACGGTACCGTGTTGCAGGCATGGCAGATTTACATTTCCCAGATCAAACGCGCGCTTGATGAACGATAGAATTAACTTCTACCAGCTCATAATTCGTAACTGCCCAAGCACCATGTTACTGACGGTGGCGGAATGATTGTGGGTGCTGGTGTGGGGTCGTTGAGGCTCTGTTTTTATTCTTAGCGGTATAGAATCGCTGGTCTATGAGTGGCGATCTCGTGTGACGGGGGCGGCGGCTGGGGTCTTTCAGATCGACGGCGATGGCGGGTTTGTGTCGGACGCTGATCGCACTGATGCCGTCTCAAGATGTCTACATCGAGAGTCATCTGGGGGCGGTGCGTTGATGATGCGCAAGCCGCCGGCCCTGCGCTCGATCGGTATCGACCGCGACGCCGCGGTACTTGACCAAAATTGGCACTTTATAGCTTGAGATTCTCCATAGAGCTTCTTGCAAAATTGCCGGCCCGACCGGTTTTTTGCCTTCTCGAGGCTGATTTTGTTGTCGAGGGCCTGGGTTTCGGGGCCACCCCGTGGTCTGTTGTGTTTCTACAATAACAAGATACCACGGGGTGGCCCCGATGACCCTTGGCTCGGCCCTATCCGATCTCTGGCGCCGATTTCAAGGGGACCTTTTCCCTGCGTTGGCCGAGGCGGTCGGTCCTCTCCTCGAGACGCACAAGCGCTTCGTGACAGCTCTCGATCTCGTCAAGGTGGAGGGCTTCGTCGATGAGGTGTGGACCGGTCCGGGTCGGCCCCGGGAGGATCGCCGGGCGCTGGCCCGTGGCGTCATCGCCAAGGCGGTATGGGATCTGCCGACGACCCGCCACCTGATCGACAGGCTCAAGGTGGACCCGACGTTGCGCCGACTGTGCGGCTGGTCGCGTGTCGCGGAGATCCCGCGTGAAGCGACGTTTTCGCGGGCGTTTGCCGAATTTTCGCAATCCCGTCTTCCGGAGAGGATGCACGCGGCTCTGGTTGCAGAGACACTGGGCGACGCGCTCATCGGCCACGTGTCGAGGGACCCGACGGCCATCGAGGCCCGGGAGACGCCGGCCCCGAAGCCGAAGGCCAGGACGCCGAACCGCAAGGGCGGCCGGCCCCGCAAGGGCGCGGAGAGGACGAAGGAGCCTGGGCGTCTCGAACGGCAAGCGAACGGGATGGATCTCGATGAGAGGCTCGACGCGATGCCGAAGGTCTGCGATCACGGGGCAAAGAAGGCTGCCAAGGAGGTCCTGGAGGCCTTGGCGCGGTTACAAGCTGCATATCGACACAGCAGACTGCGGGGTGCCGCTGAGGACCGTTCTCACCGCGGCATCCGTCCATGACAGCCAGGCCGCGATCCCGCTGGCGATGATGACCGCCGGGCGTGTGACCAATCTCTACGATCTCATGGACGCGGCCTATGATGCCAGGGAGATCTACCAGATGAGCGAACGGCTTGGCCATGTGTCGATCATCGATGTCAATCCGCGCCGGGACAAGGACCTCAAGGAGGCGCGAGACCGGGAGGCCCGGGTCCGGCGTGCAATAGGCCATGTCGATCCCGAGACCGTGCGGTTCCGGATCCGGTCCGGTGTCGAGAGGACCAACGCCCGCCTCAAGGATGAGTGTGGCGGGCGCCATGTCCGCGTCCGTGGACATTCCAAGGTCGCCTGCCATCTCATGGTCGGCATCCTGGCCCTGGCGGCTGACCCGTTGATACGTCTCGCCGTCCCATAGCGCGCTCCGACAACGCATGCCGACCCTTCGCGGCCCTCTCGAAGAGAGGAACCCGGAGAGACGTGTCCCGATGTCCATAAAGGTCCCTGTTTGGTCTCATCATCTCTGATGAGACACCGCGAATCCATGGATTCCGACCTCCAGGTGCAGAGGTGACCGGGATCAACCGACCGATCCGGGCTCACCGGACCCTAGGCAGGAATTTTGCAAGAGGTTCATAAGAAATAATTTTCTCTCTGACGCACATGGCCCCACACTTTGACGACTCTATTATTCCAGCATCGAAGTTCTCCTGCGGTGCAGTTATGGCTCCACACCCGCGGCGCGGGCGATCCGCGCGACTTCGGGGTGAGCCGTACGCACGGTGATCCCACGCTGTAAACAGCGAGTTCATGACAAGAGTTTGGCGGCGTGAATTCTTGCCAAAAAAGATGGCTCAATTCGCAATTCGTAGGCATAACTCAATCAAGTCTGTAGCCAAACCACGCTCCATGGCGCGGAGAACGGGTAAGTTTCATGGCTTGAACCGCCCGAGGTGGCTGTCGAGACCGCTGATGGCCATTTCGATCAACCCGCTTTTCTGGCGTCCGACGTTGATGACCGTAACCTCCATCAAGGCATGCCTACGAATCACGAATTGAGCCAAAAAGATAGAAAAGCCCGTTTTCTCCCGCGGTTTAATCTCGTTTACGGACCAAATTGTGAAAATGACTTCGCTGTATGTTGTCAAAGCAACGCTCGACCAGCGCTCAAATTTAACATGGATCGCCGTGGATAATGTCAGGATGGCTCTTGCAAACAGCGCCGCCTTGCGACATTCTGACCGAGCAAACACCGTGACCGACCTGCCGACACGACGCCAAATAGACCCATAGCGCCTGAACGGGCCGCAAACAGCCATCAGACTGGAGTCAGAAACCTCATGTCCATCACCCGTATTGAAGTCACCACCGGCCCCGGCCCACGAATGAGCCGTTGCGTCGTCAAGGGTGATATGGTCTATATAGCCGGCCTGACCGCGAGCGACCGGTCAGCCGATATCAAGGGGCAGACGCAACAGATCCTCGACAAGATCGATGGCTATCTGGCCGAAGCCGGCGCCGACAAGTCGAAACTCCTCCAGGCCAATCTCTGGATCACCGACATGGCGAATTTCAGTGACATGAACGAGGTCTGGAATGCTTGGGTCGATCTGGAGAACCCTCCGGTGCGAGCCTGCGTCCGGGCCGATCTCGCAGTTCCGGAACTGCTCGTCGAGATCATGGTAACAGCCTGCAAATAGCGCCGCTACCGGTTACTGGACAACCATGAGATAGCGCCGGGCGATGTCTGGATCACTCTCGAAATCCGCCATGATGCCGGAAAATACCATGTGACCACGGTCAACAACATAGATCCGGTCGGCTGTCTCGTGTACCAGATGCAACTGCTGTTCCGAAATTAGCATCGATACGCCCAAGGATTTAAGGACATTGACCGCCTTGATCACATCCTGGGCAACAATCGGCGCAAGTCCTTCATGTGGCTCGTCAAGCAGCAAGAGATCCGGATTCGTCAGCAACGACCGTGCAATGCTCAACATCTGCTGCTGTCCGCCGCTGAGATTGCCGGCCAGCCGGGCATGAAACTCCTCAAGTTGCGGAAACAGCTCCGTCACCCGCTCGATTGTCCAGTAGCCGCGTTGTTGAGCCCGCGGGCGCGGCACCTTGAGATTCTCAGCGACAGTCAGGCTGGCAAACACCCGGCGATCTTCCGGGACATAGCCAATACCCTTGCGGGCAACCAGATGCGGTTCAAGGCCGGCGATCTCGTCGCCCTTGAAACGGACCGAACCGCCGGTCACCCGAATGATGTCCTGAACAATGCAACGCATGGTGCTTGTCTTGCCGGCGCCGTTGCGCCCGACCATGCAGACGACCTCGCCTTCCCTGACCTCGAGATCGACACCACTCAGCGCCCGGCTCTGCCCGTAGGCGGCGGTCACTTGTTCAAGAACTAGCATCAGCTGTGACCACCGAGATAAATGTCTTGCACTGCCGAATTCGAGGCAATTTCATCCGGCGTTCCTTCCGCAAAGACACCGCCGAACGCCATCACCGTGATTGATTGCGCAGCCTTGAAGACGACATCGATATCGTGCTCGACAAAGACTAGGGTCAGCTGTCGTTCGCGCGTCACCGCCAAGACCAGATCGATCAGTTTGTGACGCTCGCGCAAGCCCATCCCCGCCGTCGGTTCATCAAGCAACAACAGTTTCGGCCGGGTCGCCAAGACCATGCCGAACTCCAGCCGCTTGCGGTCACCATGCGAAATATCGTCCACCATCTGACCGGCAATCTGGTCAAGTTCGATAGTTTTGAGATCGCCCATGACGGCATCTTCCATCCCCCTCAGCCGGCTGGCCCGCAGGCTGAACCAGTGACCCGAGACGGCATTATGAGCACATAGCATGTTGTCAAAAACCGTCATGCGCCGAAGCGTGCTGGAAATCTGATAGGTCCGGCCAACGCCGAACTTCGCGACGTGATGCGGATGCTGACGACTGAGCCTGCGCCCGGCGATCTCGACGGTACCGCGGTCGGCAACAATCTGCCCGCCGAGTACATTGATCAACGTCGTCTTGCCGGCACCGTTCGGGCCGATAATGGCACGGATTTCGCCGGCGCCAACTGTCAGGTCCACGCTGTCGAGCGCCACGAACCGTCCAAACTCCTTGTGCAATCCGCGAACCTGAAGAGCTGGTTGTATCGCGCCATTGGTCATTGCCGCCGTCCGATCCTGTCAACGACACGCCGGACCAGACCGGCGATACCGCTTGGTGAAACCAGCACGACAGCAACGATGATCATGCCGACGGCAAACTGCCAGTATTCGAAATAATGCGCCGCCAGATTGTCGAGGAGCTTGTAGACGATCGCGCCGTAGATACCGGCCCCGAAGCTGTAGAGACCACCCAGAACCACCATCAACAGGCCGTCGACCGTAAACAGGACTCCGACATAGTCAGGAAAGACATTGCCGTGGAAAATCCCGAACAATGTGCCTGCGATACCAGAAAAAAACGCCGAAATGACGAAGGCGATCAGTTGAACCTGTTTGCGTCCGTGCCCGAGCGCCGCCGCACGGGCCGGATTCCGCCCGACAGCACGAATTGTCAACCCGAGCGGCGAATAAACGACCCGCCACAGAATCAGTATCGCCACAGTCACGACAACCAGGACAACTAGACCGAACTGATATGGTTCGAGACCCAGCATGGATGGCACATGGCCCGAGATCCCGGAGTCGCCGCCAGTGACGTCGAACCACTGGAATACCACAGCATAGGTCACCTCGGCACAGGCCAGAGTCAACATGGCCGCGTAGATCGCTGTCAGCTGGACGCAAAGCACGCCATAGAGCAGGCCGAAAAAGGCGCTCACCAGAGGGCCGGCGAGAATTCCGAGCACGATGGGAAAATCGAAATGGGTGATCGAGAGCGCGAGGCCATAGGCACCCAAACCAAAATACACGGCATGCCCGAACGACACCATGCCGCTGAAACTCAGTAACAGGTTGAGAGCACTCGCGTAGAGCGCAAAAATCATGACTTCGATCAGTGCAAAGACGACTAGCGGCGGTGAAACAACCAGAAGGAGCGACTGGACAACGGCCACGCCAGCCACCAAGCGCCAGTTGATTGCGTAGGTTTCCCGGTGACGCATCGTCGATCCGGAGTCCATCTGCTTTAGCTCACCACCGGCCATGATCACTCCGTCGTCCGGCGCATTGAGCGGACCAGAAGAACAACGGCCATCAGCAAAAATATGATGACCATCGAAAGCCGCGGTGCGAAGAGCAGTCCGAGCGCCTTCAGAATGCCGACGGCAAGCGACGCATAGAGGGCGCCATAGAGATTCCCGAGACCACCAATCACGACAACGATGAAGGCAAGCACGATGACCCGGGTATCAAGCAGGTAGTTTATGCTCTCGAAAGCGGCAGCGAAGCCGCCGGCAATCCCGGCCAGGAAACAGCCAACGGCAAACACCCCGGAGAAGACATGCGCCTGATTAGTTCCAAGCAAAGCGACCATGCCACGGTCATCGGTTGCCGCTCTGAGGATGATCCCGGCATGAGTGAACTTGAGGAATCCCCAAACAACGGCGAGCACGACCATACCGACACCAACCATGACCAGCTGGTATGTCGGCAGATAGATGTCGCCGATCACGGCCGCCCCGGACAGAGCATCGGGTAGCGAAACGGACACGTCATCCAATCCCCAGATGAACTTGGTGACGTCACGGATAATCAGCACGGCGGCCAGGGTCAGCACCAGTTGCATCAGTTCTTCGGCATGATAAACCCGACGCAGCAGGAATATCTCGAACAACAATCCGAGGGCAGCAACCAGAAAACCGCAAATCAAGATGGTCGCGAAAAACCCGAGGGTTGTACCCGCGGCGAACCATGGATAGATCTGATAAGTCAGAAAAGCCCCAACCATATAAAATGAACCATGCGCGAAGTTGACGATCCGGGAGACACCAAAAATCAGCGTCAGGCCAGACGCGATAAGGAAGAGGAATATCCCCTCCATGACGCCTTGCATTATCTGCACCAACAGCATCGCCGGATTTCCATCATGGCAGGACAATCCTCCCCGCGACCTGAACGGCCCGGGGAGGAAATCGGATATGGCAGATGAGCGCGTGTGCCGACTACTTCGCCGCAGCCGCCCGGAGCGCTTTGACCGTCTCCTCTGACGGCAACGTGATATCACCCGGGATCACCATGATGTCAGCCATGGTCGGAAACGGATACGCATCGGTCATCCTTGTAACGCCCATGAAGCTCGGCGCATTGAAGGTGTTGTCGATCATGCGCATTTTCAGTGGTCCGCGCAGCGTATCGAACGTGAGCGCACCCAAAGCCCGGCGGAATTTCTCGGGGTCGGTGCTGCCCGCCTCGTCAATACCGGCCTTTATGACATACATCGCATCATAGGCCAGCATCCCCCAATCGTTCGGATATTCACCATCGTGAGCCTTGCGGTACTTCGCGACGAAAGTCTTCGCCTTCTCGCTTTCGAGCGCATAGAACGGCCCACGGGTCCAACCGTGCACGCCGTCGGGAATATCGGTCCCGAGGGACATGTAGCTCTCGGTGCTCAGAAAGGTCAGGAGCTCGGTCCGCTTGAGCAGCCCGTAAGATTTGCCTTGCTTGATCAGGCTGTTGGTGCCGCTGCCAAACATAACCGCCATGATCGCATCCGGTCGCTCGGCCAGCGCTGCGGTGATGTAGGAGGTCAGGTTGGTCTCGCCAATACGCGGCCAAAACTGTTTCGCGATCTTCACATCGGGCTTCAGTTTCCCGAGTTCTTCCGTAAAGACCTTGACAGTGGTCCGGCCCCATTCATAGTCGAGGCCCATCGTAACGATATTGTTCCAGTCCTGACGCACCGCGTATTCGGCGAGCGCCTTGCCTTCCATGAGGGTGTGCGGTTGGGTCTGGAACACGAACGGGTGCCCGAAGTCGATCGTCGCTTTGTGCGTGCCGCTGATCGCGCTGACCAGCGGGACGCCATATTGCTTTGCGATCGGATTGATTGCCATGAAGACCGAACTTGAACAGACCCCGGTCATGATATCGATCTTTTCGGTCAGGATCAGGTCGCGCGCCTGCTTGGCTCCCTCATCGGGTTTGGTCTTGCTGTCGCGCCAGATGATCTCGATCGGCCGGCCGGAAGCACCGCCGGCACCATTGATTTCCTCCAATGCGATTTTCATCGCCTTGATGGCCGAATGCGTCAACCCGCCGCAAGCGCCAGAGATACCGCCAACATAGCCGATCTTGACTGGATCCACTGCCAGGGCCGGACCATTCAGGCCAATCGCAAAGGCAAGGGCCGTACAGATTTTCAGGATCTTCGTGCTGTGCATCGTTTTCCTCCGTTACAGCGCATACCGATTTTACCACAAGGGGCCGAGGTACATTTTCAGCTTAGTGAGCTGAAAAGAAAGGAAATTATATGCCTGACTAGACAATGGCAGATCCGCACGCGAATTGGTCGCAATGGGCCTGCTACCCCGTGCCGGTGGCCGGGAAAACACGCCGTAGCGACCATTTTGCAAGCAGATTAAAGACATTATGGTGAACGGTGAGACCTCTCGTCAAGTTAGTATATAATTCCCAAAAAACAGATAAACATTCTTTACAGCAAGATACCACAGAAAATGCTTAGACGTTACAGAATCGCCGGTCTATGGGTGGCGTTCATGTGACGGGAGCGGCGGCTGGGATCTTTCGGATCGACGGTGCCAGCAGGTTTGTGTCAGACGCTGATCGCGCTGATGCCGCCGCACGGTGTCGACATCGAGAGTCATTCGGGACGGTGCGTTGATGATGCGCAGGCTGCCGGTCCTGCGCTCGGTCGACATCGATCGCGACATCCAAGCGCTCGATGCCTTTGTCTGTGATCATCCGGTCGAGCGCTGGTGCATGGCTGTGTGCATACCTTTATGCCGTCGTCTTCGTTCTCCGGCCAGAACCTGGTCTACAGCGGTCCGCCGTATCTGCAGGAGATCCGGCGGTCGGCCGAGCGTTATCGCTTCGACTCCACGGAGGCCGACCCTGTCGCGGTTCCGGATCGGCTCAAGCAACTACCCTGTCAGGTGATAGTCTCGGGTCATCCCTCGGCGCTGTAGGACACGACACTGGCCAGCTGGAGATGCAGGTTGTTACCTAGATAGTGTCGTCACGAAATACCAGCCCAGAGCGCCAGACACCGAATCTGCACCGCGGCGAGGAACGATGCGGCATTCTTGGCGTATCGCGTGGCAATCCCACGCCAGCCCTTGAGCCACAGAAAGGCGTTCTCCACCAAATGCCGGCGCCGGTAGAGATGGACATCATACGCTCTGGGGTGCTTGCGGTTGCGCTTCGGCGGAACCACTGGAATAACTTCATGCTCCTCACAATAAGACAGGATGGCATTCGTGTCATAGGCCTTGTCCGCCAACAAGGACTCGGCATCTATCCCTTCAATCAGCTCGACCGCTTGACTGCAATCTGCTGCCGTCCCCTCGGTCACCAACACCCGCACCGGCATCCCATGCGCGTCCACAGCCAGGTGCAGCGTCGTGTTCAGCCCCCTTTTGTGCGATCCATCGCCTGATTGCCGCCGACCGCACCGCTCGCATGGGGATGGACCTTGAGATGACTGGCGTCAATCATCAGCCACTCATCGTCCGGCTCATCCACCAGAGGCTCCAGCAACGCCCCCCAGAGCCCCTTGTCCCGCCAGCGACAGAACCGACGATGGGTAGTTTTCCAGTCTCCATAGTCTGGCGGCACATCACGCCAGGGAGCGCCGGTACGCAGAATCCAGAAGGTCGCATTAATGAACCGTCGATTATCCTGCGCCACCCCACCCCAACGTCCCGCTCGGCCAGGCAGATGAGGCTCCAACAACAGCCAGACCCTGTCCGAAATGTCGTGACGCCGATGAGCCAATCCCATGAGTCGCCTCCAAGAACCATCGAGTGAATTCGACAGATAGGACAGATAAACATCACTCATGACGACACTATCTAGGGCGTGGGTGACCTCGAGCCGCTTGGTCGACCGGCAGGGTTCCCTTCCTTCAACCACTACTTGCAATCCATGGTCGATGCGCCTCTCGTCGCCGCCGAGATGGCAGCAGAGCTTCGGCCACCGCCCAATGTGAAAGAAAAACTGGTTCTGGAGCTTCTTGCAAAATTGCCGGCCCGACCGGTTTTTTGCCTTGTCGAGGCTGATTTTGTTGTCGAGGGCCTGGGTCCCGGGGCATCCCGTGGTCTGTTGTGTTTCTACAATAACAAGATACCGAGGAGGTGACCCCGATGACCCTTGGCTCGACCCTATCCGATCTCTGGCGCCGATTTCAAGGGGACCTTTTCCCTGCCTTGGCCGAGGCGGTCGGTCCTCTCCTGGAGACGCACAAGCGCTTCGTGACAGCTCTCGATCTCGTCAAGGTGGAGGGCTTCGTCGATGAGGTGTGGACCGGTCCGGGTCGGCCCCGGGAGGATCGCCAGGCGCTGGCCCGTGGCTTCATCGCCAAGGCGGTGTGGGGTCTGCCGACGACCCGCCACCTGATCGACAGGCTCAAGGTGGACCCGACGTTGCGCCGACTGTGCGGCTGGTCGCGTGTCTCGGAGATCCCGCGTGAAGCGACGTTTTCGCGGACGTTTGCCGAATTTTCGCAGTCCCGTCTTCCGGAGAGGATGCACGCGGCTCTGGTTGCAGAGACACTGGGCGATGCGCTCATCGGCCACGTGTCGAGGGACCCGACGGCCATCGAGGCCCGGGAGACGCCGGCCCCGAAGCCGAAGGCCAGGACGCCGAACCGCAAGCGCGGCCGGCCCCGCAAGGGCGCGGAGAGGACGAAGGAGCCTGGGCGTCTCGAACGGCAAGCGAACGGGATGGATCTCGATGAGAGGCTCGACGCGCTGCCGAAGGTCTGCGATCACGGGGCAAAGAAGACTGCCAAGGGGGTCATGGAGGCCTGGCGCGATTACAAGCTGCCTATCGACACAGCAGACTGCGGGGTGCCGATGAGGACCGTTCTCACCTCGGCATCCGTCCATGACAGCCAGGTCGCGATCCCGCTGGCGATGATGACCGCCGCGCGTGTGACCAATCTCTACGATCTCATGGACGCGGCCTATGATGCCAGGGAGATCCACCAGATGAGCGAACGGCTTGGCCATGTGCCGATCATCGATGTCAATCGGCGCCGGGACAAGGACCTCAAGGAGGAGCGAGACCGGGAGGCCCGGGCCCGGCGTGCAATAGGCCATGTCGATTCCGAGACCGTGCGGGTCCGGATCCGGTCCGGTGTCAAGAGGACCAACGCCCGCCTCAAGGATGAGTTTGGCGGGCGCCATGTCCGCGTCCGTGGACATTCCAAGATCGCCTGCCATCTCATGTTCGGCATCCTGGCCCTGGCGGCTGACCCGTTGATACGTCTCGCCGTCCCATAGCGCGGCTCCGACAACGCATACCGACCCTTCGCGGCCCTCTCGAAGAGAGTGGCCCGGAGAGGCGTGTCCCGATGTTCACAAAGGTCCCTGTTCGGTCTCATCATCTCTGATGAGACACCGCGAATCCATGGATTCCGACCTCCAGGTGCAGAGGTGACCGGGATCAACCGACCGATCCGGCCTCACCGGACCCTGGGGACAGGAATTTTGCAAGAGGTTCCCGTGCTAAATTTTAGGGAATGAGCTTCTTGCAAAATTGCCGGCCCGACCGGTTTTTTGCCTTGTCGAGGCTGATTTTGTTGTCGAGGGCCTGGGTTTCGGGGCCACCTCGTGGTATGTTGTGTTTCCACAACAACAAGATACCGAGGAGGTGACCCCGATGACCCTTGGCTCGACCCTATCCGATCTCTGGCGCCGATTTCAAGGGGACCTTTTCCCTGCGTTGGCCGAGGCGGTCGGTCCTCTCCTCGAGACGCACAAGCGTTTCGTGACAGCTCTCGATCTCGTCAAGGTGGAGGGCTTCGTCGATGGGGTGTGGACCGGTCCGGGTCGGCCCCGGGAGGATCGCCAGGCGCTGGCCCGTGGCTTCATCGCCAAGGCGGTATGGGATCTGCCGACGACCCGCCACCTGATCGACAGGCTCAAGGTGGACCCGACGTTGCGCCGACTGTGCGGCTGGTCGCGTGTCGCGAAGATCCCGAGTGAAGCGACGTTTTCGCGGGCATTTGCCGAATTTTCGCAGTCCCGTCTTCCGGAGAGGATGCACGCGGCTCTGGTTGCAGAGACACTGGGCGACGCGCTCATCGGCCACGTGTCGCGGGACTCGACGGCCATCGAGGCCCGGGAGACGCCGGCCCCGAAGCCGAAGGCCAGGACGCCGAACCGCAAGCGCGGCCGGCCCCGCAAGGGCGAGGAGAGGACGAAGGAGCCTGGGCGTCTCGAACAGCAAGCGAACGGGATGGATCTCGATGAGATGCTCGACGCGCTGCCGAAGGTCTGCGATCACGGGGCAAAGAAGAATGCCAAAGGGGTCATGGAGGCTTGGCGCGGTTACAAGCTGCATATCGACACAGCAGACTGCGGGGTGCCGCTGAGTACCGTCCTCACCTCGGCATCCGTCCATGACAGCCAGGTCGCGATCCCGCTGGCGATGATGACCGCCGGGCGTGTGACCAATCTCTACGATCTCATGGACGCGGCCTATGATGCCAGAGAGATCTACCAGATGAGCGAACGGCTTGGCCATGTGCCGATCATCGATGTCAATCCGCGCCGGGACAAGGACCTCAAGGAGGAGCGAGACCGGGAGGCCCGGGCCCGGCGTGCAATAGGCCATGTCGATCCCGAGACCGTGCGGTTCCGGATCCGGTCCGGTGTCGAGAGGATCAACGCCCGCCTCAAGGATGAGTGTGGCGGGCGCCATGTCCGCGTCCGTGGACATTCCAGGGTCGCCTGCCATCTCATGGTCGGCATCCCGGCCCTGGCGGCTGACCCGTTGATACGTCTCGCCGTCCCATAGCGCGGCTCCGACAACGCATGCCGACCCTTCACGGCCCTCTCGAAGAGAGTGGCCCGGAGAGGCGTGTCCCGATGTCCACAAAGGTCCCTGTTTGGTCTCATCATCTCTGATGAGACACCGCGAATCCATGGATTCCGACCTCCAGGTGCAGAGGTGACCGGGATCAACCGACCGATCCGGGCTCACCGGACCCTGGGGACAGGAATTTTGCAAGAGGTTCGAATTATATGCATTGCTACGCATCACCCTTCGATCCCCTTGGTTTCGTTGCGGTTTTCGCCTTTCCGGGTTTCGGCTTGCCCAGCGCCCGAACAAGTTTCTCGTGAGTCGCGCCCTTGAAGTGCGGATCGGCGGGAAGCTCCGGTTTTTTGCTCATGCCCGCGCCCCGAAGAACGCCCGTTGTCAGCGATAAGCTCGCGGTACTTCAGGCGCTTCCCTGACAAGCCCAACGCGACAATGGCCATTTGGGCGAGCGTGTCTTGCTCGCGCAGATTGTGCTTGCCAGCGAACTCCTGGACGTAGCGGTCCAGGTGCTTCGGGTTGATCTTGTGGAACATGCCCTTATGGGCGCGCTTCAGCATCGACCAGACCGATTCGACGCCGTTGGTGTGGACTTGACCCCGGGCGCTTCGCCGGCGGACACACATACATCGGCGTCGACGTGACAAGCGGCCGTCGTCGAGAAGGCCGCCGGCGCGCTGTGGTTGCGCGAGCTGCGCGCCGAGCGCGACATATCCTTCTCCGAGCAGCCAGGATCGTGCGCGATCTCGCCGAACGCTACCGCCCGGTCCGCATCGCCGTCGACCAGACCGGTACGGGCGAGGCCGTGGTGGAGCAGTACCAGGAGGACCACGGCAGCTTGCGGGTCGACGGCGTCATCATGTCCAGCCCCCGCCGCCTGAACGTCACCACCGCGTTGCGCGAGGCCATGGAGGACGGGCGCCTCAGGATCCCGAAGGACGAGGCGCTCAGGCGCGACTTCCGCGCCGAGGCCGGACTCACCGGCAGCCCCGCCTTGTCGCCGAACGCTCGGGCACCGACGGCCATGCCGTCCGCTTCTGGGCACTAGCGCTGGCCTGCGCGGCCGCCGTCGAAAGCCGTCCGGCGCCCGCCGGCGCCTGGGCGCAGGGCGATCCCCGCGACGCCTTCACACCTAAGGATTGTCTGAACAAGTCGGTTTTGGCACATTGGTTTATTGGTGACGGAGTGGAGTGCGAGCCTTAGAGCAAGCGACGTTTGCGGAGCTGGAGCACGACCTGAAGACGCGTCGGACGCGGCGCGAGGTCTTTCTCGAGACGATGGACGGGCTGGTTCCCTGGGAGCGGCTGGAGGCCCGCATCGAGCCGTTCTACCCGAAGGCCGGTCGCGGTCGGCGGCCTTATCCGCTGAGCGTGATGCTGCGGGTGCACTGGGTTGCAGCTGTTCTACAATCTGAGCGACCCTGGGATGGAGGACCTGCTCTACGAGGTGAAGTCGGTACGGCGGTTTGTGGGGTTGCGCCTCTCGGGTGCGCTGCCTGACGAGACGACGATCCTGCATTTCCGCCACTTGCTGGAGACGCACGGTCTGGGCGAGACGCTGTTCGAGGAGATCAACGCACATCTGGCCTCTCTCGGACACCGCTTGAGCAAGGGGACGATCGTGGACGCGAGTCTCATTGCCGCGCCGTCGTCGACGAAGAACCGCAAGGGCGAGCGGGACCCGGAGATGCATCAGACGAAGAAGGGCAATCAGTGGCATTTCGGGATGAAGGCGCACATCGGGGTGGATGCGCAGTCGGGCTTGACGCACAGCGTGGAGACGACGCCGGCGACTGTCTCGGATGTGGCGACGGCGCACGCGCTGTTGCACGGGGGCGAGGAGCAGGTGTGGGGTGACGCGGGCTATCAGGGGGTGGACAAGCGCGCGGAGAACCGGGACACGGACGTGGACTGGGAGGTGGCGATGAAGCCCGGCAAGCGCCGGGGGCTGGACAAGGCGGGCCCGGCGGCGGCGGAGAGGCGCAAGGCGTCGGTTCGGGCCAAGGTGGAGCATCCGTTCCTGTATGTGAAGCGCCACTTCGGCTACGCGAAGGTGCGCCATCGGGGGCTGGCGAAGACCACGCAACGCATCGCCGTGCTGCTCGGGTTCACCAATCTGCTCATCGCTGGGCGCGGCGCCACCGCCTGACGTGGGGTCAATCTGTCCGCAGCCGCCGCAAGGCGGCGGGGACGGTCGACTCGGGCATCAAAATCCCCATTTCCTGGCACGACAACACGTCCCCGATGGGCTCTGGCGTTTCATCCACGGGCCACGACACCCGTATACACGAAAAAACCGACTTGTTCAGACATTCCCTAGCGCGCTGGCCGGCAGGACGCCACCCTCGGTCCGGCGAGGCCGACCGAGGGTGGCGTCGCGCGTCCACGCGCGCAGGCGCACGATGATCCGCTCCGCCCTTATCCGTATGCTCTGCGGTACCCCGCCGCACGCCGCCCTCCGAGAGGCGGCGGGGAAGAGCATCGACAGGGACGAGGATCAGTGGCGCCCGCTCACCGGCGACGGACGCCGCGACCTCTCCCCGCTTACCCAGAGCAGGATGAGGAAGCTCGCCACCCACCTCTGGGAAACCAACCTCCTCGCCCGACAGCTCGTCGAACTCCCCATCGCCTTCCTCCTCGCTGACGGCTTGCGCGTCCGCGTCCTTGACCCGGATTCCCAGAAATGCTCGACTAATGGTGGCGCGACCCCGTCACCGACATGCCGCTCCGCCTGCCCGAGCTCATGCGCGACCTGGCGCTCGCCGGCGAGGCCGCATGGCCCGTCTTCACCGATCCCGCATCCGGCCACGTCCGCATGGCATGGCTCGACCCGGACGCCGTCGAGACCGTGGTCATGAACCCCGACAACGCATCGCGCCCCATCGGCGTCGTCACCGCGAAGGACCGCAAGAGCGCAGCCCGGCGCTACCGCGTCGCCGTCAGCGGGCCCGAGACCGTCCTTGCCCCCAAGGCCGCGACATCCGCGAGACCATGACCTCGGCGGCCCGGCGGCGGGCGCGGACGCTCGGACCTGCTCGCCGCCATCGACTGGCTCGACGGATACGAGCGCCCCCTCTTCGGCGCGCTCACCACGCCCACTTCCTCCGCGCCTTCGTCTGGAACGTCACCATGACCGGCGCCAAGCAGGAAGATGTCCAGGAGCGCGCCGCCAAGGTCACGGCACCAGCCCCGGAACCGTGCGCGTCCACAACGAGAGCGAGACCTGGCAGCCCCTCGCCCCCGATCTCGGCGGCGCAGGCATGCCCGAACAGGCGGTGACGTCAACCGCGTCAGCGCCAGCACAAGCTCAAGGGCAAGCGCTCCCGCCGGTCCCGCGTCCTCCCCCGCATCCAGCGCGATACCGCTGGCGAGGTCGCAGGCCTCCTCAGACGCGCCGAACGCGATATCCGCGCCACCCTCACCGGTGCCCCTCCGACTACCAGGCCTCTGGGTGCTACCCTCCCTCCAGGCCTCCGTCCGCGACGCCCTCGACAGCCTGGACGCCGACGCCGGTCAGACCATGGCCGAGGGTGCAACCCGCGCCTGGGACGCCAGCGTCGATACCATAGACGCCCCCGTCGCCGCCGCCATGCGCCTCGATGCCCCCGACTTCCGCATCGCCGCCGTCCTGCCCGAGGTCGACACCCGACAGCTCCTCGCCATGCGATCCTTCCTCACGAGCAAGATAACGGGCGTCACCCCGCCCTCGCAGACCGCGTCAACACCCAGCTCGGCCGCGCCATGGTCGGCTCCGTCCCCGTCGGCGAGACCACCGGACGCCTCGCCGCCATCCTCAAGACCGGCGGAAGATCACGCCCTAACCATCGTCCGGACCGAGCTCGGCCGCGCCTACTCCATGGCCGGACAGCAGCGCATGGAACAGGCCGCCAAGGTTCTGCCGGGTCTGAAAAAGCAGTGGCGCCGGTCCGGCAAGCTCAGAAGCCGCATCGCCCACGACGCCGTCGACGGCCAGATCAGGGAAACCGGCAAGCCCTTTAGTGTCGGCGGCGCTTCGCTCATGTACCCCCGCGATCCCGCCGGACCCGCCGCCGAGACGATCAACTGCGGATGCCAGTCGCTGCCTTGGATGGAAAGCTAGAAGGTTGAGAGCCCCGGGCGCAAGCCCTTCACCGACGAGGAGATCACCCGCGACCCGCGGCGCGCCGATCTCGAAGAGCAGGAGGCCGATGCGGGGCCGCCGCCTCGCACCGGGATCTACCCCCGAAACGACACCCTCGAAACCGCCGGAAATCGACGCCGTTTCAACACCCCTGAAACGCCCCGAAAATCACCGTTTCCGGCCCATTCGCCGCCCCTGCACAGGCCGATTCGCAAAGACTTCCGTCCGCCCGCAGATTGCCGCCCACCGACGCCCCACCGATTCACAGAGACTTCCGTCCGTTCACACACGCCTATCCTCCGAGTTCGGACCGATTGGCCGAAGCTTGGCGCCCCTATGTCGAGCACCGTATCGAAGCCTTCGGTGCCGAGCGCTGCATGTTCGAGAGTAATTTCCCGGTGGACAAGGGCTCCTCTACAGCTATCCGGTGTACTGGAATGCCCGCAAGAAACTGGGCCCAGGGTCTAATACCGCATGAAAAATCGGCGTTGTTCAGCGGCACCGCAGCGCGGGTCTATCGTCTGGCAACCGCCTGAGGCCGGTCCTGTTGAACCGGTGACGTATGTTCAGCCGCTATCCAGCATTCACGGGATCCATGCACCCGGAAGCAGGCAGGCGGCGCGAAGAGACCGCGCCGGGTCAGGGATGCACCCGTATACTGAAACCGTTATGATTCGAACGAAACAGACTGACCTTGTTATGGGAGACAACCATGAAGGAAGCTGGCGCGCGTGATCTCGGGCTCTTTGACTACGTGGTCGTGGGTGCCGGCACGGCAGGATGCCTGCTGGCGAATCGGCTGTCGACCAATCCGCAGACGCGGGTTCTTCTTCTTGAGGCTGGCGGTAAGGACAATTACTTCTGGATCCGTATTCCGGTCGGCTATCTGTTCACGATGAACAACCCTCGCACCGACTGGTGCTTCACAACCGAGCCCTCTGCCGGACTCAATGGCCGCGCTCTCGATTACCCGCGTGGCAAGGTTCTCGGCGGATGTTCTTCCATCAATGGCATGATTTATATGCGCGGCCAGGCTCGCGACTACGATCATTGGCGCCAACTGGGCAACGCCGGTTGGGGCTGGGATGACATTCTGCCTTACTTCAAGAAAGCCGAGGATCACGTAAGCGGCGTGGACGCGATGCATGGCACCGGAGGAGAATGGCGGGTCGAGCAACAGCGGCTGTCATGGGAAATTCTCGACGGTTTCCGGGAAGCAGCGGCCGAAACCGGCATCCCCCATACAGACGATTTCAACCGCGGCAACAACGAAGGCTGCGGGTATTTCGAGGTCAATCAGAAACGCGGGATCCGCTGGAGTTCCGCGGATGCTTTCCTGCACCCGGTCAGCCGGCGGACCAACCTGACGATCCTGACAGGCGCGCATGTCAATCGTATCCGGTTCGACGGCAAGCGCGTGACCGGACTCGATCTGATACACGGCAACGAACTCGGACATGCCAGAGTTGCCGGTGAACTGGTTCTGGCGGCAGGCGCCATCGGTTCGCCGCAGATCATGCAATTGTCAGGACTCGGACCCACCGCGCTATTGCAGGAACAGGGTATCGAACCGGCGGCCGACCTTCCCGGTGTCGGTAAAAATCTCCGCGATCACCTGCAGATGCGGCTTGTATTCAAGGTTCGGAACACCCGGACCCTCAACCTGCGCGCCAACAGTGTGTTGGGGAAAATGGGGATGGGTCTAGAGTATTTCCTGTTCAAACGCGGGCCGATGACAATGGCGCCAAGTCAGCTTGGCGCGTTCGCAAAATCCGACGAAAGCCGGGAGACTCCGAATCTGCAATATCACATTCAGCCATTGTCGACCGACAAGCTCGGGGGCCCGCTGCATCCTTTCGAAGCATTCACGGCTTCGGTCTGCAATTTGCGGCCGGAAAGCCGCGGCCATGTCCGCATCCGGAGCAACGATCCACGGCAGGCCCCAGCAATCCAGCCAAACTATCTCGCCGACCCGGCCGACTGCAAGGTCGCGGCCGACGCAATCAGGCTGACACGCCGTATTCTCGCGGCACCTGCCATGGCGCGCTTCGAACCCGAAGAATACCTGCCTGGGCCTCAATTCGAGTCGGAGGAAGACCTTGCCCGCGAGGCCGGCAATATCGGCACGACGATTTTCCATCCTGTCGGCACCTGCAAGATGGGCCCTGCAGATGATGCAATGGCGGTCGTCGACAACAAGCTCAGAGTCCATGGCGTCGATGGGCTTCGCATTGCCGACGCCTCTATCATGCCGATCATCACCTCGGGGAATACCAATTCCCCGACTCTGATGATCGCGGAAAAAGCTGCCGACATGATCCTGGCAGAAAATCGCATTTAGTGGATTGATCGTTATAGATATATCCATTATTGTGTTCTTCTGATTTGTCGATCACGGGGGTCTGCAAGATGCGCCCTGGTGTTTCATTCACGCTCACTTCGGGCGACCGGCGTCGCCTTGAAACGGTTGTCTCGGACCCGAAGAGCCCGCAGAAGCACGTCTGGCGGGCGCGCATCGTTCTTCTGAGCGACGACGGGCTCGGCACGATGGCCATCATGAGAGAGACCGGCAAGGCGAAGAACAGTGTCTGGCGCTGGCAGGACCGCTTCTATGGAAGACGGTGTGGATGGACTTCTGCGGGACAAGACGCGTCCGCCGGGCAAGACACCTCCGGCTCCTGAGCCGGTGGCGAAGATCGTAGGGTTGACCCACACCCTCGCCGCCTCACGCGGCGACCCACTGGACGCTGCGGGCGATGGCGAAGGCTGTGAGGGGGTGCCGCTTCGAGGGTCTGGGCGGTCTGGCAGGCGCATGGCCTGATGCCGCACCGCTGGCGGCCGTTCACGCTTTCGAACGATCCCGCCTGCCTCGAGACGCTGACCGACATCGTCGGCCTCTCCGTTGCGCCGCCGGCTCACGCGGTCGTGCTGTCGATCGATGACACGTCGCACAGTCAGGCCCGCGACCGCACACAGCCCGGTCTGCCGATGAAGAAAGGCCGCAGCGCCACCATGACACATGATTACAAGCGCAACGGCACGACGACGCTGTTCGCCGCCCTGACCATGCTCGACGGCACGGTCATCGGCCAGCACGCCAGTCGGCATCGCCACCAGGAGTTCCTGAGATTCCTCAACCGCATCGCGCGCACGATACCCGCCGGCGTCCCGGTCCATGCCATCCTCGACAACGACGCTACTCACAAGCACAAGGAAGTCCGGGTCTGGCTCGCACGCCATCCGCGCTGGACCTTCCACGTCACCCCACCTCGAGCGCGTGGCTGAACGCGCTCGAAGGCGTCTTCGCCAAGCTGACACGACGCCGTCTCAAATACGGCGTCTGCCGCTCCGTACGCGAACTCCAGGATGCCATCCGCCGCGTCATCGACGAACACAACACCACAGAAGCCAAGCCCTTCGTCTGGACCGCCGATCCCGATACCATCATCGCCGCAAGAAAAAGAGGGGTCCAAACGGGAATCAATCCACTAGCAAGGCCTACGTCGCGAAACCCGGAAATCAAACCGCCGAAGCATACCATCCTGGTAGATCATAGTCGTGCGTGATCACGGCAGGGCGGATTTGTATTTCGACCTTTTGCCGGCTTTGCCAGGGAGTTGCCTGAGATAGTCGAGTTCTTCCCCACGTCCTGATATGAGAGCCGTGAGGCAACCGTTGGGGCGAGGGCGCCGTGGTGGTTCTTTCGGAGGTGGCCGTCGACATCGTGGCGGCGGCGGACGAGGCCCGCTTCCGCGACGTGACGCAGGCGCACCACGATCTCGGCGCGGTGTCTGGGATGGGCGAGACCGTGCGCTATGTCGCGCACCATCGAGGGCGATGGCAGGCGCTTCTGGTGTTCTCGGCGCCGGCGCTGAAGTGCGGGGCGCGCGACCGCTGGATCGGCTGGAGCCGTGGCGTCCCGTTCGGCCGTCTGCACCTTGTCAGCACCAACGCGCGCGTCCTGATCCTCCCCGGCGGTGAGCGCAACCTCGGCTCGCGGGTGCTCTCGTTGTTGCGCGCGCCGTCTGGTGAGCGACTGGCCGACCCGCTTCGGTCACGACGTGCTCCCGGCGGAGACCTTCGTCGACCCGGCGCGCTTCCGGGGCACGGTCTACCGTGCCGCCAACTGGATCGAGGTCGAGGGCCCCGCGGCTTCGGCCGTGAGGACCACGGCTACAGCGCGCCGGCGCGACCCAGGCTGGTGTTCCTTCACCCCCTGTGCCGGGGCGCGCGGCTCCGGTTGCGCGCCGCCGATCTCGACCCCCGCCTGTGACATGGAGTGCCCAAGATGACGCTGAGCACCGCACAGATGCGATCCCTCCCCGTGGTCTTACAGGGCATCGACGATTCCCGCCGCCGCCATACCCTGCCTACGGTGCTGGCCTTGGCCAGCGCCGCGACCCTGTGCGGCATGCGCGGCGACAAGGCGATCAGCGAAGGGGTCGACGATCTCAGCCCCAAGATGCTGCAGCGCTTCCGCGTGCGCCGCCGCGACGGCCAATACCGCCCGCCCAGCCTCTCGGCGATGCGCCGCCTGCTGATCCGCGTCGATCCGGTCCAGATCGACGCCGCCCTGAGGGCCCGGCACCAGGCCCATGGCCCAGACGACAGTGCCCTGGCCATCGACGGCAACACCCTCCACGGCGCCATCGATGACGATGGCAAACAGGCTCATGTGCCCGGCATCACAGGCCACGACACCAAAGCGCCCTGGGGGCAAAAAAAGTCGGCATGAGGCCCGACGCCGACGAAGGGGAGAAGCGCACCAACGAGATCGGCACCGTCATCCCCCGGCTCGAGACGGTGCCCGACATCGCGGGTCGCACCGTCACCGCCGAGGCCCTGCTCATCCAGCGCGCGCTGGCCAAGGATCTGCTCGGTCGCGGCGCCGACTCTCTGTTCACCGTCAAGGGCAACCAGCCGAACCTGCATGACGATATCCGCCTCCGGCGCGCGCCGGACTTCACGGACCAGAGCCCAAAGCCCGAGCACGGTCGCCGCGAGCGGCGCTCCATCCGGATCTCCAGCGACCTCAACTTCCCCGGCGTCGGACAGGTCTTCGCCCTGCGCCGCGAAACCGTCGCGGTCACGTCCGGCAAGCGCCGCCGCGAGACGGCCTACGGGGTCACCAGGCTGAGTGCGCAGGCCGCATCCCCGGAACGCCTCCTCACCCTCAATCGCGGGCTCTGGACGATCAAGGCGATGCACCACATCCTCAACGGGAGCTTCGAGGAGAATCGAAGCCGCATCCGCACCGGGAACGGCCCGGAGACCATGACCCGGCTGCGGCGCTTCGCTATCGGTCTCATCAAGGGGCGCGGGCGCGCCGTCGCCCAGACCATGCGCAATCTGGCCAGGAACCCGCGCCGCGTCCTCGACTTCCTGAAAATGACCAACAACGCCGCCCTGCAGCCAGCACCCGGCTGACCGCTCCTCCGGGCCGCGTCCACCCCTCCTCGCCAACCCAACCCTCGCCACACGGGGGCGAGGGGTCATGCCCGGATCACACCGTCCTCGCCTCGCGCGTCCAGGCGGATCGCTATAGCGCGGCGCGATGGCAGCCAAATCCGCCGCCCAAACGTTGAAGGAACGCCAGCGAAACCGGCCAATCCGCAATTGAAGACCCCGAACCAGAGACAAAAATCAGAACGAATTTACCGTGGATCACGGCCCGCCGCTTCACACCGACTGCACGACCGTGCTTCAATACCGAAGGTTCGCGACACCAGCTGCCAGACCGCAGCATCGTCCTAGAGTATGAAAAGCGATGTTCAATTATGTCCTTGATCGCGCTCATGCAAATGAGAACTGCAGGCTGCATTGCCGCTTCGGTCCCCTCACTGTCGCGCTCAGTTCGGGTGAATCTTCCGCCACTCTTACAGTCGACGGCCAGGGCGCGACCCTGTCGGCGTTCCACGACAGGGCCGACATCACGCTGCACGCGACGCCAGAAGCCTGGACCGAGTTGCGCAAGCCCGAACCAGCACCCGGATTCCAGTGTCTTTCGACCATGCGGCGAACACGGAACCTGATCGTCACCGGCGATATGGTGAAGTTCAACCAGCATTTGTTGTTGCTGGAAATGCTGTTTTCCAGTCTCGGCATCACGGAGTCGGGCTCCGGTGACGCCATGCCGACAGGAATCGAACCGGTGACCGGACATTATCTCCGCCTTTCCATCGGAGGCCGGCCACATCGGGTGTATTTCGAGGAGGCTGGCGTCGGCACACCGCTTCTCTGTCTGCACACAGCCGGCAGCGACGGGCGTCAGTATCGGCATCTCCTTAACGATCCCGAGATCACCAGCAGGTTCCGGATCATCGCATTCGATCTGCCTTGGCACGGAAAGTCCTCGCCACCATCTGGGTTCCAGACGGATGTTTACCAACTCACGACTGATCGGTATGTTGCAATCGTCATGGCCGTGGTCGAGGTGCTCGGCCTCGAACGGCAGGTAGTTCTTGGATGCTCGATTGGCGGCCGCGTGGTGTTGCACCTTGCCTTGCAGTACGGCAATCGTTTCCGGGCCGCAATCGGACTGCAATCGGCCCTCTATGCGGAAGACCGCAGTCTCGGGGATCCTGCACCTGATATGGTGCTACATCGCCCCGACATTCACGGGCCCAAAACCGCTGGTGCATCCATGGCCGGAATGATCGCGCCACAATCACCGCCGACCGAACGCTGGGAAACGATGTGGCATTATATGCAGGGTGGACCAGGTGTATTCCTGGGCGATCTTCATTATTATTTTACTGATGGCGACCTCAGAAACGGTCTCGCGGAGCAGCTGCGTGACTCCCCCTGCCCGCTTTATCTCCTGAGCGGCGACTACGATGCTTCGGCAACACCGGAAATGGGCCGTGAACTCGCCGACCTTGTCGGTGCTAGGTATTTCGAGGTCATGCGCGGTGTCGGTCATTTTCCGATGTCCGAAAATCCCGCAGCCTTTCGTCGCTATCTGTTGCCTGTTCTCACACAAATCGAGTCCGAGACAAAAGATATTCCACCCAATTGACCACCACGGAAACACCGTTCTCAATACATCAGTATCGTGCCGCCTGTCTCTACGATTTTATTCGCAATCATTATATGTGAATTCGACCCGAAAGACTTTATCTAATTGTGATGTTCTGTTTCAAAAATTGAAGCAACGTATTTTTATTTCGCTACCATATCGTGTGAAGTGCTACGCTATAACCTGATCATAAATTTTTTCCATTGAACCTCTTGCAAAATTCCTGTCCCTAGGGTCCGGTGAGGCCGGATCGGTCGGTTGATCCCGGTCACCTCTGCACCTGGAGGTCGGACTCCATGGATTCGCGGTGTCTCATCAGAGACGATGAGAACAAACAGGAACCTTTGTGGACATCGGGACACGCCCCTCCGGGTCCCTCTCTTCGAGAGGGCCGTGAAGGGTCGGCATGCGTTGTCGGAGCCGCGCTATGGGGCGGCGAGACGTATCAACGGGTCAGCCGCCAGGGCCAGGATGCCGAACATGAGATGGCGGGCGTTGGTCCTCTCGACACCGGACCGGATCCGGAACCGCACGGTCTCGGAATCGACAGGGCCTATTGCACGCCGGGCCCGGGCCTCCCGGTCTCGCTCCTCCTTGAGGTCCTTGTCCCGGCGCGGATTGACATCGATGATCGGAACATGGCC
This sequence comes from Thalassobaculaceae bacterium, assembly GCA_963422445.2. GTDB lineage: Bacteria > Pseudomonadota > Alphaproteobacteria > Thalassobaculales > Thalassobaculaceae. The sequence goes on along the minus strand of OY729512.2, from coordinate 2,037,105 downwards.
AAGCCGTTGCCAAGGTGAGGACGGTACTCAGCGGCACCCCGCAGTCTGCTGTGTCGATAGGCAGCTTGTAACCGCGCAGGCCTCCAGGCCCCCCTTGGCAGCCTTCTTTACCCCGTGATCGCAGACCTTCGGCAGCGCGTCGAGCCTCTCATCGAGATCCATCCCGTTCGCTTGCCGTTCGAGACGCCCAGGCTCCTTCGTCCTCTCCGCGCCCTTGCGGAGCCGGCCGCGCTTGCGGTTCGGCGTCCTGGCCTTCGGCTTCGGGGCCGGCGTCTCCCGGGCCTCGATGGCCGTCGAGTCCCGGGAGACGTGGCCGATGAGCGCGTCGCCCAGTGTCTCTGCAACCAGAGCCGCGTGCATCCTCTCCGGAAGACGGGACTGCGAAAATTCGGCAAACGCCCGCGAAAACGTCGCTTCACGCGGGATCTCCGCGATACGCGACCCGCCGCACAGCCGGCGCAACGTCGGGTCCACCTTGAGCCTGTCGATCAGGTGGCGGGGCGTCGGCAGACCCCACACCGCCTTGGCGATGAAGCCATGGGCCAGCGCCTGGCGATCCTCCCGGGGCCGACCCGGACCGGTCCACACCCCATCGACGAAGCCCTCCACCTTGACGAGATCGAGAGCTGTCACGAAACGCTTGTGCGTCTCCAGGAGAGGACCGACCGCCTCGGCCAACGCAGGGAAAAGTTCCCCTTGAAATCGGTGCCAGAGATCGGATAGGGTCGAGCCAAGGGTCATCGGGGTCACCTCCTCGGTATCTTGTTGTTGTGGAAACACAACATACCACGAGATGGCCCGAAACCCAGGCCCTCGACAACAAAATCAGCCTCGAGAAGGCAAAAAACCGGTCGGGCCGGCAATTTTGCAAGAAGCTCCATTATATGACCTTTTACGTTATGTTGGTCGTCCCCAATGTGTTCTCGTTGACCGGTCTCCGCAGCTGTCCCATCATCCGCTTGAGCACCGCCGGCATGTCTGCCGCCGGCGCCTTGCCAGGCAGGAACAGGTCGTCCGCATAGCATACGATCGCGCAGAACGCCGGGCGTGGCCCAGTGCCTTCCAGTCCGGCATGAAGCGACGGATGGAGAGGGTGCTGAGAAGCAACGATATCGGGGCTCCTTGCGGGGATCCCTTCCGCTCCCCGCGGGCACGGTTCGTGCGGCGTTTTCTGCCCTTGCCGTCGTCCTCTTCGACAAGCATGTCCAGCCACGCCTTGATGAATGTGAGCATCCGCCCGTCGCTCACGCGCCGGGCGATGTTCGTCATCAGTTCGGCATGCAGTATCTCGCCGACATCGTTGGACAGGTCGCAATCGACCCTTCGTCATACCCCTGTTCAGGAGGCTGTGGACACGCTTTACCGCGTCCTGCGCACTCCGCTCTGGCCTGTAGGCGAACTGTTCGGGCTGTAAATCGGCTTTGATTATCGGCGACAGAACAAGCATCGCCGATGTCTGCGCCACCCGATCCCTGATGCAAGGAATGCCAAGGGGCCGGACCTTGCCGGGTTGTATCTTCGGGAGCAGCATCTGCCGCACCGCATTCGGTACGTAGGGTCCCTTCCCCAGATCCCGCGACATGTCCCCGAGCCACGGCTCAACGCCACACGCTTCGATGGTCTCGACGGTCTGTCCATCAACCCTGGCAAAGCCGCCGTTGCGCCTGACCTGCTTCCAGGCGTCCGCCAGAATGTCGGTCCGCCACACCTTGTCGATCGCGTAAAACCGGAACTCGGGTTCACCCTTCGCTTTGTCGTGTAGCACGGTCTGGAAGGTCCGAACCTTTGCAGGCCCTACCAGACTCTCGTCAGTCGCCACCATCCCTGTCCCTTGTCCTCCACCAGCATGACCCGGCGTCTCCGGGATTACGGACCCATCCACCACCCGGCCGGCCCGGTTGGCCGCAGGGCCGGTTGACCCGTGCGCGTCATCGACAGGGCGTCCCGTATTGCCACGTCTTCCATCGTCCACACATGCCAGCGCCAATACCCCCGGCGGAAACGGACCGGTGCTTGTCTCGTGTCTCTTCCCGACCCGTCGGCAGCCTTCCCCTTGGTCCCCGAGGGGCGGCTTCCGTATCGCCTGTTTCGAAGCATGTTCGGCATTCACTTACGGTCCGGCCTGCATGGTCGCCGAACCGCTCACGCGGCCCTCCGCCACAGAGGGGCGTCAGTCCATATCTTGATCTCCACAAACCACCCCGGTTGCTACCGACCAGAAACGACAGGTGTCGGGTGGGGTTCGCACGCACCAGGGAAACGCGCCTTTACACAGCGCATGGGAAATTGGTATCAAAACGCTCTGCATGCTCGTGCCAAGCCTGATGTTGCTTCGCCGCCAGCAACATGACAACGGTCTCGCTGTCCGCGATGACGCATGCACGATTGGGAGGCATGCTCAGAGGTCGCACGCTGCATCCACCAATCGGGCATCCGAACGCTTGTTTGAGTTGCGAGCCGCAGCACACTACTAAGGAACCTCTGAGAAACTCCATCGCCCCCTGTTTGAAGCATTTCGGACTTCAAGAAATCAATGAATTATCGTCGATTCCAGAGCCCGACAAGGGTTTTCAGAGACTCCTGAGAAATAAATCAGACCTTCCCTAGATAGTGTCGTCACGAAATACCAGCCCAGAGCGCCAGACACCGAATCTGCACCGCGGCGAGGAACGATGCGGCATTCTTGGCGTATCGCGTGGCAATCCCACGCCAACGCTTGAGCCACAGAAACGCGTTCTCCACCAAATGCCGGTGCCAGTAGAGATGGACATCATACGCTCTGGGGTGCTTGCGGTTCCGCTTCGGCGGAACCACTGGAATGACTTCATGCTCCTCACAATAAGACAGGATGGCATTCGTATCATAGGCCTTGTCCGCCAACAAATACTCGGCATCTATCCCTTCAATCAGCTCGACCGCTTGACTGCAATCTGCTGCCGTCCCCTCGGTCACCAACACCCGCACCGGCATCCCATGCGCGTCCACAGCCAGGTGCAGCGTCGTGTTCAGCCCCCTTTTGTGCGACCCATCGCCTGATTGCCGCCGACCGCACCGCTCGCATGGGGATGGACCTTGAGATGACTGGCGTCAATCATCAGCCACTCATCGTCCGGCTCATCCACCAGAGGCTCCAGCAACGCCCCCAGAGCCCCTTGTCCCGCCAGCGACAGAACCGACGATGGGTATTTTTCCAGTCTCCATAGTCCGGCGGCACATCACGCCAGGGAGCGCCGGTACGCAGAATCCAGAAGATCGCATTAATGAACCGTCGATTATCCTGCGCCACCCCACCCCAACGTCCCGCTCGGCCAGGCAGATGAGGCTCCAACAACAGCCAGACCCTGTCCGAAATGTCGTGACGCCGATGAGCCAATCCCATGAGTCGCCTCCAAGAACCATCGAGTGAATTCGACAGATAGGACAGATAAACATCACTCGTGGCGACACTATCTAGATAGTGTCGCCACGAAAAGCCAGCCCAGAGCGCCAGACACCGGATCTGCACCGCGGCAAGGAACGATGCGGCATTCTTGGCGTATCGCGTGGCAATCCCACGCCAGCGCTTGAGCTACAGAAAGGCGTTCTCCACCAAATGCCGGTGTCGGTAGAGAGGGACATCATACGCTCTGGGGTGCTTGCGGTTGCGCTTCGGCGGAACCGCTGGAATGACTTCATGCTCCTCACAATAAGACAGGATGGCATTCGTGTCATAGGCCTTGTCCGCCAACAAGGACTCGGCATCTATCCCTTCAATCAGCTCGACCGCTTGACTGCAATCTGCTGCCGTCCCCTCGGTCACCAACACCCGCACCGGCATCCCATGCGCGTCCACAGCCAGGTGCAGCGTCGTGTTCAGCCCCCTTTTGTGCGATCCATCGCCTGATTGCCGCCGACCGCACCGCTCGCATGGGGATGGACCTTGAGATGACTGGCGTCAATCATCAGCCACTCATCGTCCGGCTCATCCACCAGAGGCTCCAGCAACGCCCCCCAGAGCCCCTTGTCCCGCCAGCGACAGAACCGACGATGGGTAGTTTTCCAGTCTCCATAGTCTGGCGGCACATCACGCCAGGGAGCGCCGGTACGCAGAATCCAGCAAGACCGCATTTAATGAACCGTCGATTATCCTGTGCCACTCCACCCCAACTTCCCGCCCGGCCAGGCAGATGAGGCTCCAGCAACAGCCAGACCCTGTCCGAAATGTCGTGACGCCGATGAGCCAATCCCATGAGTCGCCTCCAGAAACCATCGAGTGAGTTCGACAGATAGGACAGATGAACATCACTCATGACGACACTATCTAACGGCCTCCCGGTGTTGCTCTGGAAATTCGTGCCTGTCCCTTGCACCCCGATCTGTCTCGCCTGTATTGTGTCCCACCACGACCTTGCAGGGAATAGTGATGTCGTTCTACCCACCGCCCGTTGATATCCAGACCACGGTCTTTACCCGAATACCTGACCGGTTACGCCGGCCCGGTGGTCGTCCGGCCTGGGGCGCGGCCAATCGCCCCGGACAAGATGTCGACTGTTTTCTGGAAGGGCCAAGCTTCGACCGCAACGGCAACCTCTATGTCGTTAACATCCCTTACGGAGAAATCCTCCGGATCAGCCCGGATGGCGACTGGACGGTCGTGGTGCAGTATGACGGCTGGCCAAACGGATTGAAGGTCCACAAGAATGGCCTGCTGTATATCGCCGATTACCGGCACGGCATCATGCGGGTTGACCCAGCCAGCGAAACGGTGGAACCCGTGATCGACCATCGCTGGTCGGAAAGTTTCCGCGGCTGCAACGATCTTCACCTCGGGGCCAATGGTGAAATCTATTTCACCGACCAGGGCCAGACCGGCATGCACGATCCAACCGGCCGGGTTTACCGCTACACCCCTGATGGCCGCCTGCAGATCCTTGTCGGAAACGGCCCGAGTCCGAACGGCCTGGTTCTGAGCCCGGCCGAGGACATCCTGTATGTCGGCATGACCCGCGGCAATGCCGCATGGCGCCTGCCACTGCTGCCCGACGGCACAACCACCAAGGTCGGCATCTATATCCAGCTCTCAGGAGGAAATAGCGGCCCGGACGGCCTCGCCATGGACCAGGAGGGCGGTCTGCTCATCGCCCATGCCGGACTCGGGACCGTCTGGCATTTCGATCCTCTTGGCCAACCATTGTATCGGATCCACTCCTGCGAAGGCCTGATGACCACAAATATCGCTTTCGGCGGTCCGGATAATGCAACGCTGTACATTACCGAATCGGCGACCGGAACGATCCTCCAAGCTGAACTGCCAATCGCTGGCGCCAAGCTGTATTCCCACCAGGACTGACCTGGTTTGTACCGGGGGCTGCAAAGGCCTTTTCGATTCGCAACACCCCGCATGACGGCACTGGTCGTTGTCCGGCTGCAGTGCCAAGATTTCGGCCGCATGATCGCATTACGCTGAGCATGTCTGCACAGGCCGAGGGACGCTCTTTCTTTGAAGCTGATTCCCAACAATATTTTTTAATCGCTTATGCACTTGGCTCCGGCTTAATCAACATGTTGATCGAAAACCGTCCAAATGGACCGGTAGGAGTCAACTTCTCGCGGCAAACTCTCGCAACCGGAGCTACGTGCATAAGCGGTATTTTTTATTGCCTATGTCGCAGATGATGCCGCTACCAATTGCACAGGTCATAAGATACGGCATTTCGGGAATTTGAGCTTTCGATATATTGTAGTGTTGCAGTCCGTGTTGTTTTATGTTTAATAAATTGGTAGTGTGCGTAGATTCCTTTGCACCGATCTGGCCGGTCTCCAGATTGACGGTTACAGTTCGGAGATCATCCGATGTCTATCGGATAAGTGTCGGGAACGGTCTCTTCGAGCCGCTTTCAGAGCCTTTTGCAACTCCTGTGAACGGTTTCTCCGTCCTCCGTGCCTTGGGGGGGGGGGGGAGTACCACCAATCTGACCCACCCCGCCTCATGGCGATGTCTCGCTTCCGGAATCCGCCATCAGTTCTGGCAGAACAAGGCTGGAGCGGCTAAGCTGCCGTTTCGATCATCCGGAACTGGAGGCCCAACTCATGGCGGGAACAATCGAAGCACGGCTCGCAGATCTTGGTGTGGAATTACCCGCAGCAGCGGCCCCGGCTGCGAACTACGTCCCCTATGCCATATCCGGCCGACTGGTCATGGTGGCCGGGCAATTGCCGATGTGGAACGGAACCCTGGAAGGCGCCGGCAAGGTCGGCCGCGATCTTGACACCGCGGCAGCCGCGAAGATCGCCCGCATCTGCGGCCTCAACCTGATTGCACAGGCTAAGGCGGCAAGCGGCGGCGATCTCGATCGCATCACGCGGGTTGTCAAGCTTGGCGGTTTCGTCAATTGTGTTGATGACTTTACGGAACATCCCGAGGTCGTGAACGGCGCGTCCGACCTCATGGTCGATGTGTTCGGCGAAGCTGGACAGCATGCCCGCTTCGCAGTTGGTACTAATTCCCTGCCACGCGGTGCCGCCGTTGAGGTCGAGGGAATTTTCGAACTGATATAGGACAGTGATCCCGGCTCTCGAAACCAGCGCCGGAGAGACGTGATGCCCGACGGCAACGAACCCTTCAAATCCGTGCGCCTGATCCGGTCGATCGCCGAGATTTCGCCGGACGAATGGGATGCCTGTGCTGGGACAGACAACCCGTTCTTGTCGCATGCTTTTCTGTCGGCCCTCGAAGAGTCCGGCTCGGTTTGCCCGCAGACCGGATGGCTGCCGCAACATCTGTTGTATGAGGACGAAACCGGCCGGTTGTGCGGGGCCGTTCCGCTTTATCTGAAAGGACATTCCTACGGCGAGTATGTTTTCGACTGGGGCTGGGCCGACGCCTATGAACGTTCCGGCGGCAAATATTTCCCGAAACTTCTGTCCGCTGTCCCCTTTACGCCTGTAACCTGTCCGAAGCTTCTGATCAGAACCGGTCAGGACAAACTGACGATTTCGGAAATTCTCGCTGGCGGCCTGCTTGGTGCGGCCAAACAACTCGAAGTATCGTCGCTGCACATCAACTTCCCGCCCGAGGCGGAATGGGAACTGCTTGGCGAAATGGGTTTCCTGAAACGCCGGGCCTTGCAGTATCACTGGCAGAATCAGAACTTCGACTCGTTCGACACGTTTCTAGCCACGCTCAACTCTCGCAAGCGCAAGGCGATCCGCAAGGAACGGCGGGAAGTTGCGGCGCATGGCATCGAGATCCGGATGTTGACCGGAGATGATATCAAGCCCAGGCATTGGGATGCGTTTTACGGATTCTACCTTGATACCTCTGACCGGAAATGGGGATCAGCCTATCTCACACGTGACTTCTTCACATCGCTCGGCAGAAATCTGGCTGATCGGGTATTACTGATCACCGCGGAATTTCAGGGTCAGCTGGTTGCCAGTGCGTTGAACCTGATCGGCAATGACACCCTTTATGGCCGCAATTGGGGTTGTGTCGCGGATTTCAAATTTCTGCATTTTGAAGCCTGCTATTACCGTGCCATTGACTTCGCTATCGAACATGGCCTCGCCCGGGTTGAAGCCGGCGCCCAGGGCCAGCACAAGATCCAGCGCGGTTATCGGCCCAGCTATACCTTTAGCAACCACTACATTCCAAACCCGGGCTTCCGCCGGGCCGTCGAGGATTTCGTGAACCGGGAAGCGCACCATATGGCTCTCGAAAAAGTCCATATCGAAGACGCCAGCCCATTCAGAAAGGCCGAATAAGCGCGGTTTCGATATCTTTGCAACACCAGCGATATTGCAGTGCACACAATCCCTTGAAATCAGAAAACATGGCGATTATGTATCGGCCCGGTTTCGGGTGCGCCAACGGGATTGCCCTGTGACGCCCGGATCATCTGGACCATTGCAGCAATCGAGGAGCATCAGAGATGCTTGAAAGATACTGCCTGACCGCCGATGAAGCCGCCGAAATGGCGAATATCGGGATTGACGACCTGATGGCACTGATTGCTGACAGGCAGGACGTCGGACTCAGACTTGATGATCGCTGGCGCGTCGACCCCGACTTGCTGTCGGCAGCGCTTCGGAACGCCGACATTCGCCACGCCGCCTGACAGGCCGGAAGCGGGCCCGGCTTGCTTCCGTCACTGCAGTTTGCGGCACCGGCGCCAGACGGGACCGACCGGACGCCGATTTTAAACTCATCGCACGAGTTCGGATGTTTTTCCCGCTGGTTCACCCGATTTGCGGGTCGGTCGTTTCGTCGGCTCGAAATCGAACGCCAGTGCCTTGTCCTCGAGTCGGATTCGAACCACCCCGCCCTTGACCAAAGCACCAAACAACAGCTCTTCGGCTAGCGGTTTCTTGATGTGCTCCTGGATCATGCGCGCCAGCGGCCGCGCCCCGTAAAGCTTGTCATAGCCCCTTTCGGCAATCCAGTTACGAGCCTCGTCCGTCAGTTCGATCACGACATGACGGTCCGCAAGCTGGGCTTCGAGCTGCATCACGAACTTCTCGACCACCCGGGCAATGGTCTCCGGCATTAGGCCGGCGAAGGCAATGGTTGCATCAAGCCGGTTGCGGAATTCCGGCGCGAACATCCGGTTGATTGCTTCGGTGTCATCGCCAACCCGATTACTGCGCCCGAAACCGATCGCTTCTTTCGCCAGATCGGCAGCCCCGGCATTCGTCGTCATGATCAGGATGACGTTACGGAAGTCGACGGTCTTGCCGTTGTGGTCGGTGAGTTTGCCGTGATCCATGATCTGCAGCAGAATGTTAAACAGGTCGGGGTGCGCCTTCTCGATCTCGTCGAGCAGCAGCACGCAATGTGGGTGCTGGTCGATCGCATCAGTCAAAAGCCCGCCCTGATCAAAACCGACATAACCCGGAGGGGCGCCGATCAGGCGTGAAACGCTGTGCCGTTCCATGTATTCCGACATGTCGAACCGGGTCAGTTCAACACCGAGCACCGCGGCAAGCTGACGGGCTACCTCGGTCTTGCCAACGCCGGTCGGACCCGAAAAGAGATAGTTCCCGATCGGTTTTTCCGGTTCCCGCAAACCGGCACGGGCCAGTTTGATGGCGCTGGTCAGTGCCCCGATCGCCTTGTCCTGCCCGAACACGACCCGTTTGAGGTCAGCTTCGAGATTCTGCAAGACAGTCTTGTCATCGGTCGACACGCTCTTCGGCGGAATGCGGGCTATCTTGGCCACGATGTCCTCGACATCACGAACTGTCACCGTCTTCTTGCGCCGCGACGGCGCAAGAAGCATCTGCGCTGCGCCGACCTCGTCGATCACGTCGATCGCCTTGTCCGGCAACTTCCGGTCACCGATATACCGCGCCGACAACTCGACCGCGCATTTCAGGGCATCGAACGTATACCGGACCTTGTGATGCTCCTCGTAATACGGCTTCAGCCCCTTCAGGATCTTGACGCAATCCTCGACTGTCGGCTCGTTCACGTCGATCTTCTGAAAGCGGCGCACCAGCGCCCGGTCCTTTTCGAAATACCGCCGGTACTCCTTGTAGGTCGTCGAGCCGATACATTTCAGAGAACCCGACTGCAAGGCCGGTTTCAAGAGATTGGAGGCATCCATCGCGCCGCCTGAGGTCGCGCCGGCTCCGATCACGGTGTGGATCTCGTCGATGAACAGGATCGCGTTCGGGTTTTTCTCGATCTCGGCGATCACCGCCTTCAACCGCTCCTCGAAATCGCCGCGATAGCGGGTGCCGGCGAGCAACGCGCCCATATCGAGCGTAAAGATCTGCGCTTCGGTGAGAACTTCGGGTACCTCCTTGTCGACGATCCGCCGCGCCAGCCCCTCGGCAATCGCGGTCTTGCCAACGCCCGGATCCCCGACATAAAGCGGATTGTTCTTGGTACGCCGGCACAAGATCTGGATTGTCCGCTCAACCTCAAAGTCGCGGCCGATCAGTGGATCGATCCGGTTGGCAGTCGCCTTGGCATTGAGATCGACGCAATATGCGTCGAGGGCGGCGTTGCCGCTCTTGTTCACGTTGTCGGCCTTCGCATCCACATCGGCGCCATCGACCCGGTGGTCCGCGGTTTCACCGCGCGCCTTGGCAATGCCGTTGGAGATGAAATTGACAGCATCGAAGCGCGACATGTCCTGCTCCTGCAGGAAATAGACTGCATGGCTTTCGCGTTCCGAAAACAGCGCGACCAGGATATTCGCGCCAGTTACCTCGCTCTTGCTGCTGGAGGAAGACTGGACATGGATCACTGCCCGTTGCACGACCCGCTGAAATCCTGCGGTCGGCTTCGCCTCGCCCGCATTCGGCGAAACCAGATTCGAAAGGTCATCGTCGATATAGGCGAGCAGATCGGAACTGAGCCGGGGGATATCGACTCCGCAGGCCTGCAGCACCGCGACCGCGTCCTGATCCTCGGTCAGGGCATAGAGCAGATGCTCCAGCGTGGCGTATTCGTGATACCGCTCGTTGGCGTATGCCAATGCACGATGCAGCCCCTCCTCGAGATTCTTCGAGATCATTGACCTATGCCTTTTCCAGAGTGCATCGCAGGGGATGCTGATGTTGGCGCGCGAAGTCCATGACCTGCGTCACCTTGGTCTCGGCGACCTCATAGGTGTAGGTGCCGCAAACCCCGACGCCGCGCTGATGCACATGCAGCATGATCTTAGTCGCCGCGTCCTCGCTCATGGCGAAAAACCGGACAAGAACATGGACGACGAACTCCATCGGCGTGAAATCATCATTGAGCATGATGACCTTGTACATCGACGGTTTCTTGGTCTTCGGTCGAACCTTGACAACGACATTAGTGTTGTTCCGGTTGCTGCCGTTCTGATGATCGTCATCGCTCATAGCTGTCATACCCAAGGTCAGGACATCCCTCACCCTGATGATCATACGAAATTCCCCGACAGATGTTAAAGCCTGAAAATGCGCGAAGTCATCATGCATGGGCCGAGGGTGCCAGAGCGCCCCCTGCTGCGCAAACGCAAAATGGCCAGTGTCCCGACGAAGCGGTCCGTCCTTCGTCAGTGGCGGTTGACCGATATCCTGGCACAGCGGTCTGGCAGAGCAAACACCACCAATCCGGACATCGTCCCCGTTGACGATGATCCGCCGCACCGGCCCGGGCTCCGCGCAGTCTCCGTCGAAGGGCTGCCCGGAATTGACGCACCGTATCGGTGCCGCCGCTGTTTCAGAATTGAGGCATGTCAGGGCCGATCGAACGGAGGTCACGAGCCACGCAGGGCGATACGCTTCGCTGGTACCCGCATCAACGATTACTCGGTCGCCGGGCACGCCGGAACGGGCCGCGATTGGACACCGTCCTGCGCATGCAAAACAAAAGGGGATTATATACGAGCTTCTTGCAAAATTGCCGGCCCGACCGGTTTTTTGCCTTCTCGAGGCTGATTTTGTTGTCGAAGGCCTGGGTTTCGGGGCCACCTCGTGGTATGTTGTGTTTCCACAATAACAAGATACCACGAGGTGGCCCCGATGACCCTTGGCTCGACCCTATCCGATCTCTGGCAACGATTTCAAGGGGACCTTTTCCCTGCGTTGGCCGAGGCGGTCGGTCCTCTCCTCGAGACGCACAAGCGTTTCGTGACAGCTCTCGATCTCGTCAAGGTGGAGGGCTTCGTCGATGAGGTGTGGACCGGTCCGGGTCGGCCCCGGGAGGATCGCCGGGCGCTGGCCCGTGGCTTCATCGCCAAGGCGGTATGGGGTCTGCCGACGACCCGCCATCTGATCGACAGGCTCAAGGTGGACCCGACGTTGCGCCGGCTGTGCGGCTGGTCGCGTGTCGCGGAGATCCCGCGTGAAGCGACGTTTTCGCGGGCGTTCGCCGAATTTTCGCAGTCCCGTCTTCCGGAGAGGATGCACGCGGCTCTGGTTGCAGAGACACTGGGCGACGCGCTCATCGGCCACGTCTCCCGGACCTCGACGGCCATCGAGGCCCGGGAGACGCCGGCCCCGAAGCCGAAGGCCAGGACGCCGAACCGCAAGCGCGGCCGGCCCCGCAAGGGCGCGGAGAGGACGAAGGAGCCTGGGCGTCTCGAACGGCAAGCGAACGGGATGGATCTCGATGAGAGGCTCGACGCGCTGCCGAAGCTCTGCGATCACGGGGCAAAGAAGACTGCCAGGGGGGATCCTGGAGGCCTGGCGCGGTTACAAGCTGCCTATCGACACAGCAGACTGCGGGGTGCCGCTGAGTACCGTTCTCACCTCGGCATCCGTCCATGACAGCCAGGTCGCGATCCCGCTGGCGATGATGACCGCCGCGCGTGTGACCAATCTCTACGATCTCATGGACGCGGCCTATGATGCCAGGGAGATCTACCAGATGAGCGAACGGCTTGGCCATGTTCCGATCATCGATGTCAATCCGCGCCGGGACAAGGACCTCAAGGAGGAGCGAGACCGGGAGGCCCGGGCCCGGCGTGCAGTAGGCCATGTCGATCCCGAGAACGTGCGGTTCCGGATCCGGTCCGGTGTCGAGAGGACCAACGCCCGCCTCAAGGATGAGTGTGGCGGACGCCATGTCCGCGTCCGCGGACATTCCAGGGTCGCCTGCCATCTCATGTTCGGCATCCTGGCCCTGGCGGCTGACCAGTTGATACGTCTCGCCGCCTCATAGCGCGCTCCGACAACGCATGCCGACCCTTCACGGCCCTCTCGAAGAGAGTGGCCCGGAGAAGCGTGTCCCGATGTCCGCAAAGGTCCCTGTTTGTTCTCATCATCTCTGATGAGACACCGCGAATCCATGGATTCCGACCTCCAGGTGCAGAGGTGACCGGGATCAACCGACCGATCCGGCCTCACCGGACCCTGGGGACAGGAATTTTGCAAGAGGTTCATACGAAAGTCACAATCTTACCCCGGTTCGATTCCGTCCCGGTCTCCAAGTAGGAAGTCAGGCGTCCGGGTCTTCGATCATCCGCACGGGCCTCAGCACCGCCGCCGCAAGTTCGTCTGGCGTTGCGTCGATCCGCACCGGCTCTTGAAGCTCCGTCTTGCTCGGCTGGTAGACATGCGGTTTCACCCGAACGGTACGCCGTTCAATCGGGTGGGGTTCTCTCGGTTCCTTGCTCATCTCTTCCCCTCCTGTGTTAAGTGGACCGCCGCCAGGATGTCGCCTGACGTTTCGTCGCGCGTCCTCAAGTTGACTGTGTATGGCCTGCCCGGATGCTTTCAATAGGACACAGTTTTCAAGGTAATGCCGGTTCTGCATGTTCTGGGCATGCAGATTGGGCTTCGGCATTTCAGCGCCGGTACGATTGAGTGGCTGAAGGGGGCGTCCGGCGAGACGGGCCGGACGCGCCATTCGCTGGCGCGCGCGTTGTGCGAGCGCGAGAACTGGCGCAACCCTCGGGGCGTTCCGTGTCTTGCCCAAGCGAGCAAGGCTCTGTCGCGGCTGGCGGACAAGGTGGGCATTTGGTTGCCCGAGGCGCGGGCGATGCCGTGCCGGACGCCGGGAACGGTGGGCGGCGAGGTCGAGCGGGGCTATCCGGACCTGGAACTGAGGTGCGGGCTGTCGGAGCTTGGGGAGGTCACGCTGGTCCCGGTCGGCGATGCGGCGGACAAGCGCTCGTGGCGGGAGATGATGGAGAGCCATCATCCGCAGGGGTGGTCGCGAAGGCCGGGTGCGGTGCTGAACTGGTGGATCGTTTCGTCGGTTCACGGCCGCCTTGGCGGCATCGGCTTCTGCGCCGCGAGCTGGCATCAGGCGGCCCGCGACGCCTTCATCGGCTGGTCGGCTGCGGCGCGGGTCGCCAACCTGACGCAGCTGGTCAACCAGCATCGCTTTCTCCTGCTGCCCGGCGTCCGGGTCGACAATCTGGCGTCGCATGTGCTGGCGCTGTCGACGGCGCGCCTGGCCGGCGACTGGCCGGCGGCGCATGGGGCCGTGCCGTTGGCCGCCTACACTTATGTGGGTCCCGAGCGGCGCGGCACCTGCTACCGCGCGGCGGGCTGGAAGTGTTGCGCCGAGCGGACCTCGGGGTCTCCGCCGGGGCGCCGCGCGGCGGCGCCGAAATCGGTGTGGATCAAGCCCTTGGCCGAGGGCTGGCGGGACGCCTTGTGCCGGGAGCCGGCGCCCATCCTCGGCACGACGCCCGAGCCCTGCCGGGTCAAAGGCGCGGACTGGGCCGACTTCGAGTACGGCCGCAGCTCGCATCCCGACGGCCGCCTGCGCAAGCGGCTGTTGGCGATGGGCCGGGCATGGGAGAATGCCCCCGGTGCGTCCCTGCCCGTGATCTTCCCCGCAGAGGCGGAGCAGAAGGCCGCCTACCGGCTGCTGTCCAACGACAGGATCAAGATGGACGACATTCTTCAACCCCACCGCGAGGCGACGGTCGAGCGCTGCCGGCTGGAGCCGGTGGTCCTCGCCATCCAGGACACCACGACGCTGAACTACAACGGCCACCGCAAGACCACGGGCCTGGTGGACCTCGGCGGCGGCGGCTCGGGAACAAGGGGGATCCTCGCCCATGTCGGGCTTGCGATCAGCGAAACCCGGCGTCCGCTCGGGGTGTTCGAACTCAACGCCACCCAGCGCGACGGCGCGGACGCGGCCGGCGAGGCCGAGCCGGAGAGCGTGCGCTGGCTGCGCCGGCTCGAGAGCGCCGGGCAGCTCGCGATGGCCTGTCCCGACACCCGCGTGGTCACGGTCTGCGACCGTGAGGGCGACATATGGGAGATGTTCTGCAAGGCGCGCGAGAGCGGCGACGGGCTGTTGATCCGCTCCGACCGCGGCCGGCAGCGCCGGGCTGTCGTCGACGGCAAGACACCGGACTTGTGGGACGTCGTGGCGGCGCAGCCGGTGCTGGGGACGAAAACCATCGAACGCCTCCCCTGCGGCGGTCCCCGCAGACGCCGCAGGCGCAAGGCCCGCCTCGACCTGCGCGCCGCCCGCCTCGACCTGCGCGCCGCCGAGGAACAGGGCCAACCAGGCGCCGCTGCCCATGCTCGCCGTCTCGGTCCAGGAACCCGACCCGCCGAAGGGCTGCAAGCCGCTCCACTGGCTCTTGCTCACCACCGAGGGCGAGGCCGACATCGACAACGCCCGGCGCATCGTTGCCTGGTACGAGGCGCGCTGGACCGTCGAGGAATACTTCAGGATCCTCAAGGTCGGCACCCGCGTCGAGGATCGCAGGCTCGACGACGCCGACGACCTGCGAAAGTGTCTCGCCTTCGACGGCGTCACCGCATGGCGCGTCATGGACCTCGAACGCCTCGCCCGCGACAAGCCTCACATGCCCGCGCGTGAGCGCTTCACCGAGCACGAAATCAACGTCCTCTACGTCTGGCTCAGATACCATCGCATCATCCGCGCCCCGCCCGGCAAGCCTCCCGACATCCGCACCGTCGTGGTCGACCTCGCACGCGTCGCAGGCTTCCATCCCAGCAAGCAACAGCCCCTCCCCGGAACCGAGAAAATCTGGCAGGCATGGCAGCGATACAAAGCCGGAATCGACTTCATCAACGCATGGGACAACATCCAATGAACGGAACCTTCTCAGCAGTGGGAGATTGATAGGCCCGGATGCAGGGGTATTCCATTGCGCCTTCCGCTGTCCCGTGCGTCCCGTGCCTGGATCGTTGATCCCGAAACCAGCCACGACCACATTCCACATTGGGCGATATTCGGCGCTCAGAATCTGCTCGGTTAGCCCGATCCCTCCCTCGTCGAGAACGAGCCACCGGCACGAGAAATCCCGTAGGTCGAGATTCTCTGCCTGCTCTATCGAACCGGGCATGTTTGGTCCGCCGATCATGGAGAACCACCCTTGCGGCTCTTGTGCGGGACCGTCCCTGCCGTTTGCCGGGCGGGTCAGCCTTCCCGACATAGATCGGCCCCGTCATGTCTCTGTAGGCCTCGAACGGTCCGCCATAGTGGATCGTGTCGAGGCCGGCACCGTCGAAGGTCGGTTCGGGTGGCAACGAAGCGGCTGGGTAGCTCATCAGAGCCCGCGCCGCATTCTGGCCCCGCTCATCGACGCTGAGCGGGTTATACGCACGCACGGGTTATCTCTCGCAGCTTTGCCCGTTGCGACAGACGATCCAGAAGCAATGCCGCTTTCTCGCGTGGTGCGCCTTCTTCCACTGCGTCGAGACCATCGGCCCTGTCCGAATCTTCACGATCAGATCGCAGAGCGTGAACCCAGCCTCGTCGGCCATCCGCATGAAGTCGCAATGCGGCCATTTAGAGCGGTGGCAGTTCACCATGTCGGTCATCTTCGCCAGCGGCAGACCCTTCGGCGTCAATACCCGCTTCGCCTGTTCGAGAAACGGCGGGTACAGGTAGCTAAGCGTCCAGCCCTGTTGCTTCCCGCATTCGACCGTCGCGCCGAAATCCTCGTCGAACCGCTTGCGGCTCTTGTCGCGTCCCTGCGGGCCGACATGCGGGGGATCGTAGACCACCACGCCGAAGGTCGGGTCGGGGATGCCTTCCATCTTCCGGTTGTCGCCGACGATCATCGGCTTGTAGCGGGGATCGATGTCCATCGAGACCACGCGCCGCAGCGACCCCTTCCAGAACCGTCCGTAGTTGTAGGTTGCGTCGAGGATCGGGTCGACCGGGATGGACGGATAGAACGCGAACATCGCTTCCAGCAGGTCCGCGTCGTTCCCCTCCCATACGCTGCTGACAGGCTCGTAGCGGTCAGGCTCGGCGGGCTGGTGCGGTTCGCGGTCAAGATCGAGCTCGACCCCGGCGACCTCCTGCAGCGCCATGGCGGATCAGCCCGCCGAGGTCACGATAGCGGAGCCGCTTGCCCACCATGTCCGCGGCGATCATTCCCATCTGATCGGCCCCATCTGATCGGCCCCATCTGATCGGCCCCATCTGATCGGCCCCATCTGATCGGCGGTGTCGGCCTCGCGGATGTTGTGGCGACCGGCAAACTCGGTCACGGAACGGTCGCAGTGCTTCTCGCTGAAGTGGTGGAAGGGGCCCTGATAACCCCGCTTCAACAGGGACCAAAACGCTTCGATTCCGTTGGTGTGCGCCATCCCCCGGACGGACGCGCCGGCCGAGTGGTTCACGGCCTCATGGTCGCAAGTCCATGCCCTGAGAGCCGCTGGCCTCGTCCGTGAACACCTTCGCACCCGGCGCGGTGTGCGCGCCGATGAAGCCTTTGAGCGTCGCGCCGTCCGTGCCTTCAACCGTGCGCGCCGCGATCTTGTTGCTCTCGCGATCCTTCGTCCCGACCACGATGGTCTTACCAACCGCCCCGCGCCCCCTCAGTTCCTTACCGCTTGCTCTTGGGCATGTTCTTGCGCTTGCCCCCGATGTCGGTCTCATCGGCTTCTACGGGGCCGCTGAACAGCGGGTTGACGCCCTCAAAGGCCTTGCGCAGCCGGTGCGCCAGATGCCACGCCGACTTTTGCGTGATCTCCAAGGCGCGATGCAGCTTCATGCTGCGCACACCCTTCAGGTTGCTCGTGACCAAGTAGATTGCGATGGCCCAGGTCTGGTAGCCGAGCTTCGATCCATCCATGATGTTGCACGACTTCAGGCTGAACATCGGGCGCCCATCGCAGTCGCGGCAGCGGTGCGTCATTGTTCTGTGCTTAATCCCGCACTGGACAGTGTCGGAGCCGCAGTGCGGGCAGTGCGCGCCGTCCAGCCAAATCTTGCTCTCGAACCACTCGCGAGCCGCGTCATCGCTCGGCAACATCTTCATCAGCTTGGTGAAGCTGATCCCTTCCCTGTGAGCCTTGCCCGGTGCCTCTGAACCATCGTCCCACATCCCAAATTGGGACTTTCGTATAGCGGAGTCGGGGTCAAGCGAAAAATGTGACTTTCGTATATAATCCCCAAACAAAAAGGGCCCGGTCACCGCAGCGGCCGGGCCCTTCTCGCCGGATTATCGAGTTCAGGATGTCGCGGGTCCGAACATCCCGCTCAGCACCTCATTAGTCCGCTTGCGGACCGGCATCATGGCCTCGTTCGCGGTCGTCACGGACATTTCCGAGAGCCGCGTGGTCTCCGCAAGAGCCGAATCGAGGCTGTCGCAAAAGATTTTTCCCTGACGGTCGAAGGCCTCATTAACACTCTTGCAAGCCATCACCGCCTTGCTATGGTCGACACTCGTCTTGAGGGATTTGCGTGTATATTCGACAAATTCCCTGCCGATCACCTCGCTGCCCTTGGCGACGATCCCGACCGAAGCCGCAAAGGCCTCGAAATTCGCCTGATTCAGCGCCGCGATCCGGTCGTAGCCACCGAACAGCGCCGTCTGCATCTTGTCGGCCTGCTGTTTTGCAGTCTCCACGGTCTTCTCGATATCGGCCATGCACATCACCTCGCGTCCGGCCTGCATCATCTTCTCGACAGTTTCCTGGCCGGCAGCGATCGCTGTCTCGACCGGCGTCGCCTCGCCGGTCCCGGGACTCTTGCTCGCAGTCATGTCTTCTCTCCACATTCGCTTGCATCTTCAAGGACTGGCGCCCGCGCTCGAACTGCAGCGCCAGCCTTCCCTCGCAGCCATTCATGCTGCATTGCAACAAATATAGAGCGATACCGACCCTGATCAACCAGTTTCTTTGTGCGGCGCAGCATTTTTTTTGCTCGAGCTTGAACCTGCGATCGGTTGGCAAAGTTTATATATTTTTTCAATATGTTATAGATAAAATCTAAGATTGAATCTAATATCGACCCGAATCTGGACACAAACTAGCTCTCGTGAGGCGGACCTTGGCACCAAGACACCTTGCACCGACCGAAATCCGATCCCGGATCGTGAGACCGGGTGCTTGGTCTGGCGGGCTTCTTTTCGTCGTCGTCCTGCTCGCTGCGCTGGCCGGCGGGACGCAACAAGCCGCCGCCCGTTACGCAGCCCTGGTCATCGACGCCCGCACCGGTACGGAACTCCACGCCCGTCATGCCGATTCCCGACGCTACCCGGCATCGCTCACCAAAATCATGACGCTTTACATAATTTTCGATGCGATCGAGCGCGGCGAACTGACATTAAAGACGCGACTTAAGGTGTCCTCGCGTGCCGTACGCCAGCCGCGAATCCGGCTGAGCCTGAAGACCGGCAGTACGATTACGGTAAAGGACGCTATTCTCGCATTAATCGTCCGTTCGGCGAATGACGTTGCCACAGTGGTTGCCGAGAATCTCGCCGAAAGTGAACGGGTGTTCGCGAAACGCATGACCCGGAAGGCGCACGCACTCGGAATGACACGAACGACATTCCGCAATGCCTCCGGTCTGCCGAACAGCAAACAACGCACCACGGCCCGCGACATGGCCAAACTGGCACTCGCAATCCAGCGCGATTTCGCGGAGTTCTATCACTTTTTCAAGGTCAAGCGGTTTCGCTTCCGGGGCCGGATCTATCGTAATCACAACAGATTGCTCGGACGCTATCGGGGAACCGATGGTATCAAGACCGGCTATACCAATGCATCGGGCTACAATCTGATCACGTCCGTCAAGCGTAACGGACATCATCTCATTGGTGTCGTTTTCGGAGGAAGAACCAGCCCACGGCGCGACCGCCATATGGTATCACTGATCAACAGGAGTCTGAAAAAGATGGCCGTACTGGCCCGGAACACGCCGCCATTACCACGATCGCGACCGAGCCAGACCGAACTTCGTCTGGCAAGAGCCGGCCAACCGGCTGACCGGCTCGGGATCATGGCCGCAAAGGCACTGCTCGCCTTCGATCGGCAGGACAGGAAGGCCGGCGATACCAACGCGGAGGCCAGGTCCGGCGTCGCCACGATATCGAGACCGCGAACAGATCTTGTCCGACACCAGATCTGGGGAGTCCAGATTGGCGCATATTCGAGCATCGGGCCAGCCCGGGCCGCGATCGCGACAGCACGCAAACAGGTCGGGCCGGCCCTCTATCACGGCAAGACCCGAATCGAACAGGTCAAGCGTGGACCCGATACCATATTCAGGGCGCAAATCATGGGCCTGCACGAAAAAGAAGCGCGAAAAATCTGCACGACTCTCATTGCCGCGTATCTTCCCTGTGTTCCGGTCAGCAGTGATGTTTCGCTAGCGGTGCTCCCGGACCGCTGATGAGGCCACTGGCGGTATCCTGAAATTCCGGCGGTTCTATTCCAATGCTGCATAGCAGCATGGCCAACATGTTCTGCAGCCGCTCGAGACCGGCCACAGTGTCCGATTCGCAACGGGCAACAAGCATGTCCTGGGTGTTTGAGGCACGAAGCAGCCACCAGCCGTCGGCGTTGTGAACCCGCAATCCATCGATATCGATGATCTCGAGGTCGGAATGCTCCGAGAGGAGCACCCTCACCTCTTCGATCACGGCGAATTTCCGAGTACCCGCACAAGAAAACCGCAGTTCGGGTGTATTCACCAGATCTGGCAGAACCCGCCGTATCGCCGAGAGCGGCTGCGCGCTGGCGGCCAGGATCTCGATCAGCCGCAAGGCGGCATAGGGTGCATCGTCAAAACCGTAATAGCGGTCCGAGAAGAAGATATGGCCACTCATTTCTCCGGCCAACGGCGCAGATGTCTCGGCCATCTTCTGCTTGATCAGTGAATGACCCGTGCGCCATATGACCGGTGTTCCGCCAAGTTGCGCAATTCGGTCGAACAACGCCTGACTCGCCTTGACATCGGCAATCACCGACGCTCCCGGCTGCCCGGCCAGGACATGGTCCGCAAATACCGCGAGCAGCTGATCCCCCCAGAGAATACGGCCTGCGTCGTCGACCACACCGATACGGTCGCCATCACCATCGAACGCGATACCAAGGTCGGCCCGCTGCGCCTCGACCGCAGCAATCAGCGATTGCAGGTTTTCCGGCACCGTCGGATCCGGATGGTGGTTCGGAAAATCGCCATCGATGTCTGCGAACAGGATGCGATGCGTTCCAGGCAGCCGGCTGCAAAGTGCTTCGATCGTCGGTCCGGACGCCCCGTTGCCGCAGTCCCAGACAACATGCAGCGGCCGGTCGATACGGACGTCGTCAAGCAAGCGCGCGACATAGGCCTCACCGATCACCACATCCGCAGTGCAACCGGCGCCATGCGTAAAGGTGCCGGCTGCAGCACGGTTGCCCAAGTCAACGATATCGGCCCCGAAGAACGCGGCGGTGCCAAGCATCATCTTGAAGCCGTTGTAGCGCGGGGGATTGTGTGATCCGGTGACCATGATGCCACCACTAGCAGCAAGGTGATGCACCGCAAAATAAAGCGCTGGCGTCGGACAGCAGCCGATCCGATAGACCGTCAACCCGGTCGCTGTCAATCCTGCAACCAGGGCCTGCTCCAGAATTGGCGAACTGTGGCGGCCGTCACGACCAACTGCGATGCTGGTACCGCCCGCCTCGGCAATGCGTGTACCAAAGGCCCGTCCGACAGCCGTGGCATCGGCGGCAAACAAGGTCTCGTCGACCACGCCGCGAATATCGTATTCGCGCAACAGGGTTGGACGCAGGACATGTCCGTCACTCACTGCGGCGCCTCCGGAACCGGGACAGGGCGGCCGATGCAACTGTAGGTAAAGCCGGCCGCCTTCATTTCGGCCGGATTGTAGACGTTTCGGAGATCGACCATGACCGGCGTCGACATTTGCATCTTGACCCGCTCAAGATCGAGGCTGCGAAATTCGTTCCATTCGGTCAACAGGGTCACGGCATCGACTCCGGTCAGCGCGTCATAGGCGTTTTCACACCAGATGACACCCGGCAACAAGTCGCGCGCCTCGGTCATGCCTTCGGGATCATAGGCGCGAATTCGGGCGCCGGCAGCCTGCAGCGCCGGGATGATCTCAAGCGACGGGGCCTCACGCATATCGTCGGTTTTGGGTTTGAAGGTCACGCCCAGAATGGCAATGACCCGGCCCGCAACATCGCCGCCACAGGCGGCAATAATGCGTCCGGCCATGCTTCGCTTGCGCTGTTCGTTGATGTTGACGACGGTTTCGACGAGTTGCAATGGCGAATTGGCTTCCTGAGCGGTTTGCATCAACGCCAGCGTGTCCTTGGGAAAGCAGGATCCTCCGTAACCCGGTCCGGGGTGTAGGAACTTGCTCCCGATGCGGCCGTCGAGGCCGATTCCCTTGGCAACGTCATGTACATCGGCACCTACCTGTTCGCACAAATCGGCCATCTCGTTGATAAAGGTGATCTTGGTCGCAAGATAGGCATTAGCGGCATATTTGATCAGTTCGCTGGTCTCCAGCGTTGTGAACAGGATCGGCGTTTCGATCAGGAAAAGCGGACGATACAGTTCCCGCATTATCCCCTGTGCGCGGGTACTGGTGGTTCCGATCACCACCCGGTCCGGCCGCGTGAAGTCACTGATCGCAGCACCTTCGCGAAGAAATTCGGGATTGGAGCAAATGTCGAATTCCGCGTCCGGCCGGCATTTGCGAATGATGGTTTCGACTTCGCGCCCGGTTCCGACCGGGACGGTCGATTTGATCACAATGACGGTATATCCGGTAAGCGCGGCGGCAATCTCTGCGGCCGCAGTACGGACATAGCTGAGATCGGCATAACCGTCACCGCGCCGGCTCGGCGTGCCGACGGCGATGAACACGGCCTCGGCGCCAGTGACAGCCGCATTGAAATCCACCGTAAAGGTCAGACGGCCAGCCCGGACATTGCTAGAAACCAGATCGTCGAGGCCCTGTTCGAAAATCGGAATCTCGCCACGGTTGAGCATCGCGATTTTTGCGTCGTCCTTGTCGACGCAAACGACATCAACTCCGAACTCCGAGAAGCAGGCTCCGGTTACAAGTCCGACATAGCCGGTGCCGATCATTGCGATACGCATTGTACACCCGATTCAGGCGTATGATCGGAGAAGCTTGGAAGCGGTGTCCCGGAGGTCGGTCCGCGCAAGCGCAAAAGCAATGTTAGCTTCGAGCAGCCCGGCCCGGTTCCCGCAATCGAACCTCTGGCCGTTAAACAGGTAACCGTTGACGGGGTGCTGCCCGATCTGCCGTGCCAAGGCATCGGTCAGCTGGATTTCACCACCGGCCCCTTTTTCGAACCGCGCAAGGTCATCGAATACCTCTGGCTGAATAATGTAACGGCCGATCATCGCGATGGTGGACGGCGCGTCCGCGACTGGCGGTTTTTCGACCAGATCACGGATCTCGACCAGATGCCCCCTGACGTTACCAGGGGCAACGATGCCATAGGCAGAGACCTCGTCGGCAGCCACATTCATCACTGCTGCCATGTTGCCGCCGGTCGCGGCATAGGCCTCGACCATCTGGCTGAGACAGCCAATGTCCGAGAGAACCAAGTCATCGGCAAGAAGAACAGCCACCGGCTCCCGGCCGACCAGATTGCGGGCGCACCATATGGCATGTCCGAGACCGAGCGGTTCCGGCTGACGGATACAAGTGATCTGGCCCGGCAGCGCCATTGATGATCTGGCGAGCGCCAGCGCTTCATGGCGCCCGTTCGCCGTGAGAGCTGCCTCAAGTTCGTGGGCATGATCGAAATGGTCCTCGATAACCGATTTGCCACGCGCCGTGACGAAAATGAATTCCTCGATTCCGGCGGCCCTAGCCTCTTCGAAGACGTACTGGATCAGAGGCTTGTCGACAACCGGTATCATCTCTTTCGGCAGGCACCGAGTTGCCGGCAACAATCGGGTTCCGAAACCGGCGACAGGAAAAATCGCCTTGCGGACTGGAACGGGCATGCAAACTCCAGTTCTGGCCGATTGCCGGCCCGGACGGCATTGGTGTCAGGAAAGGCACCGTTCGGGAACAGTGCACGAGCGCGGTAATGCCACATCCCGGTGGCAAATCCAACCCGACCGTCAAACCACGTCGAGAAGCGTTTCCTTGGCCTGATTGATCTGGGCGGCGATAAAGGTCGAGCCGCCGCGATCAGGGTGATTTGCCAGCATCAGACGGCGATGCGCCTCGCGAATCTCCTGGTCACTAGCTCCTTCTTCAAGTCCGAGGATATCCAGGGCCTCAGCCCGGGTCATGGCGCCGGCGGTTGGTTTGCGGCTTCCGCCCGATGCTGATTCGGACCTGGCGTAGCGCCATTCATCACCATGCACCCGATCGATATAGCTCTCGAGCAACTGTGCCGACTGTTCGTGGTCACGACATTCGATCAGCAGATCCAACAGAGCTTCAAGGGTCATGTCCTCCAGCCTGGATCCGGCATGGCGCCCAGCGGTTACCAAACCAGCCATGGTTCCCGTGTCGTGATCGAGAGTCATTTCAATATAACGCGTGTTCACCGTCGAGGACCGGCCTGGACTTGGACCGGCCGCGGTCTTGGCGGCGTTGCGAAAGTGCCGAGCAAGAGCGCGCCAGCGCATGAGTACGGGGAGCAAGAGCAATGCGAGCGACCAGAAATACGACCCGCCACCGCGCACGACAAAAGCCAAGGCTACCGCGGCAGCGCTCAGAATCAGCACCCATTTCAGGACCATGCGCAATGTTGCCGGGTTGGCGTTAAGAATCCAGTAGCCCAGCAGTCCAAGACCGACGACGAGGCAGACTCCGAGAACCAGGAGGTGCAGCATGTTACCTGACTCAATTCCGCATCTGATGGGTCAGCCGCAAGACGTCACCACCCTTGCGTTTCGAATAGTTCTCAAGCGCCCGGCGGCCGCCCGCAGCGTAAACCGCCACGGCGCCGAGCAGTTCACGCAGCTGTTTGGCGCTTGAACTGTCGAATGGGCAATAGGCGCCTTTTGTCAGGCGGGCGAGTTGCTCAAGGCCGCGCCGCGCGATCAGGCTGTCACCTTCGTGAAAACAGAACACCGGCACACCGAGCATCCCGAGTTCACCGGCGCTGTGACAGACAATGTCGATATCTTCCTCAAAGGCATCGCCGACGAACACCATCGCCTGCACGCGTTTCTCACGGGTCTCCCTGATTGCATGGCGGAGGAGCTTTTCGATTTGCGTCTGGCCGCCGAGGCAATGAACGGCGGTCATCTCCCGCAGCAGATCGTCGGAGTTCGTCATCCAGCCGCCAGCGTGAAACTCGCCGAAGCCTCGGTAATATGCGAGTTGAATCTCCAGACCGCCGAGACTCGCGGTCTCCTGGAACATCTCTGCCTGCAGATGGCAGGCGCGGTCCCAGCTCGGCCCACGACTGGCGGTCGCGTCCATCGCGAAGATCAGCCGACCGCGCTGGCCTGGCGCGGCAGCCGGCGCCATCTGGCGCATCCGTGTCAGGAAGGCGTCGACCTCCTGCCGGGGCGTCTTCCGGCTGTTGTCGAGGAACGCCTCGATTTCCGATTCCGTGGAGAGCGGACCCTGAGGCGATACTTCCTTTCCGCTTGCTGTCTTCCGGTCTTCGGCCATGATGGTTCTGTCCTGTCGTGCCAGCCTATTATGCCAGTCTAACAGGCACAAAATCCAGTGACGATGCCTCACAGCCTCTGGCTTGCGACCGCAAACGGGCGCCGGCAGCCCGCAAAATCACGCCATGGATTCCAACGACCCAGATATCGTCGTCCGCAATTGCCAATTTTGCTCGCCGGTTTCTGCTTGAGTCGGAATCGAATACGATCCCGTGCTTCGTCAACATCCACCAACAGTGCCACTACCCGGGGCTTCACTCCAGATATCTCCGTCCCTCTGTCACTTTCAACGCGGAACAATCCTCAGCACATGCCTGGGGCGTCGTAATCAGACTGCCATGTTGCTCGGTCCAAAAGCATTTTCTTGCCGTCACCTACAACGAAATCTGTATACCGCTTATGCACGTGGCTCCGGTGGCACACGATGTTGCCCCCGATGTCGACTATTCCCGGCACGCCAAACGCTACATATGCGTTTCACCGGAGCCACGTGCATAAGCGGTATCTGTATAATGAAACAGCCCATGCCAAACAGTCATCAATCGTTGTGATTACAACCATTTCATGTATCACTTTACCAAAACGCCAACCTGGACAACGCTGCGCCGTTTAGCAGTACGTTCGATATATGATTCGTGGCACAACCTCGCCAGATTCATGGACAAATTCAAAATATCCGAAGATCATCCATTTGGCCGTGGTCCTTTTTCACTCCAGGAACAAGGCTCGTGGTTGTGAAGTTCGTTCAAACGGAGAACTATCGATCCAAACCAGATTAACTACAGCAACCAAATTGTGTTGTATGCATCTCTTCCATTCAGACACAGTTTATGAATTCAGGAAATTTGTAGTGAGAATGGAAAACCAGAAGCTTGGAATATCATGGACGGAAACGAAATTGGAAGTATTAAGAAGGTATCTTGATGCTTACACGATTGTGCTCAACAATAAACGCTTCATCTTGATGTATATTGATGCCTTTTCAGGTTTTCGAAATCTTTAAATTAACTGATGATAATGACGCGGTGTTCTTTTCCTTGTTCCGTTCGCCACACAAATTGAGTGGTCAGACATAAAGGCCATAGAAAAATAAGGGGATTATATCGAATGGCCACATTTAGGGGTTGACGCAAGGCCCGGTCCCGCGCCCAACTTCCCTATGCGATTTCTCGGGTTCCCGCTCCGTCGGGCTCCCCGCTGAATACGACAGCCTGATATCCGGCTGGGGTCGCTTCCCAGGCTTGGCGGATAGGCGGGGACTGCCTCTTTCCGGGAGATGTTTGCAATGGCTCGGCACCATTCCGGCACCGGCGCTCGGGAGAGCGCCATTGTCGCTATCAAGCGAGACGGTCACTGAGGTTTTACAGTTGCTGCATTCGAGGCACGCCGCCACACAGTGAGGGGCCGCATGAACGCCTGGCGCACAGTTTCACGGCTTGCGCCGGGCATGTCGTGGCCCTTTTCGTGTTCGGCCTTTCGGGGCTGGTGCGCGGTGGGCGGCAAGGCGATCTCGCGGGATAGGACACTTCTTGCTATCGATCATGCATCAGCTCCGAAGTTGGTTCAGCACTGATGCGGTCAGTGTAGCCCGTCAAGATGGCACTATCCGTCAATGATGAGGCGAGCTTGCAGGATCCTGTTGTCGCGCGAGCAATCCGCAATCATCAGACCCTGATCGTCCAGCGACCGGATGTAAAAGCCTGTTTCTCCTGTGTTCGCAAAGCCGCATTTTCGATCAGCAGGGCGCTGTCCTGCGCGCTCAAGGTCACGACGTTTCCCTGCTATTCTAAAGAGCGCGTCACATTGCTTCGCAGGCCATCCAGCCTCTGTCGTGTGGTCATCCTCACATGCGCGCTCCCGAGGCCAAGCCGTTGTCGGCGATAAGGTCAGTGTAGCGCAGACGCTTGCCAGCCATCCCGGCGACACCCCCTGCCATTTGCTCGATTGTGTCGGCATCGCGAATGTTGTGCCGCCCGACGAATTCGGTGACGTAGCGGTCAAGGTGCTTGGGCGACATCTTGTGATCGATGCCGTTGCGCCCCCGCTTGAGCGTAGACCAAAAGGACCCGATCCCGTCGGTATGCGCCATACCCCGGACATATGCGTCGACCGAATGATTGACCGCTGCGTGCTCGATAGGCTGCGGCCTTGTCGGTGTAGACCGTGGCGTTCTTACGGGCCTGCCGCGCGACGAAGCCTTGAAGGGTCGGCGTCCCGGTCTGCTTGATGACGCGGGCAGTGATGGCCTTCGTCGCACGATCCCCGGCGCCGACAACCGCCGTCTGGCCGACGGCCCCGCGCCCCGTGAGCGCCTTGCCTCTGGCCTTCGGCATGGTCTTGCGTGTCCCGCCCATATAGGGTTCGTCCCCTTCAACGGGACCGGCGAAAGGCCCGGCCTCGGCTGCGAATGTCTTGCGCAGACGATGCAGCATGAACCAAGCGGCTTTCTGGCCGCCGCATGGAGGATATGCCCTGGATGTTCGTCGTAAAGAGGTCGGTGCCGACGACCCACACGCGATATGTGAGGTTCGAGCCTTCCATGACCGTTCCCGTCTTGACCGAGAACATGCGCTTGTTCGGGCAATCCCGACAGCGGGGCGTCATGGACTTGTGTTTGATGTTCGACTGAACGTTGACGCTGCCACAATGTGGGCAGTAGGGGCCATCGGGCTACCGTAGAGCGGCGAGCCCCGCCTTTGCGGGATCTTCGTCCGGGAACATGTCGGCGACCTGTAGCAGTGTCAAACCCTTGCGGTGGACCTTGCCCGGTGCCTTGCGGGTGATCGTTCAATTCCTTGAAATGGAATTGTAATATAGACCCAGATGTCCGCTTTATCAACCCCGGATGTGACTATTCGATATAATCCCAAAAACCGCTTATGCGCATGGTTCCGGTTCGATCAACATGCTGTAGGTAAGGGGTTGTGCATTGGTGGCGAGGCGGAAGAGCGAGCGGAAAGCATCGTGGCGGGTTTTGCGGCGGTTGAAGCGAAAGACGAACTCATCGAGATAGGCTTGCAGATGCTTGCGGCGCAGCCCGTGGTCGACGCCTCGCGCCCATCCTTTGAGGTTGGAGAAGACTTGGTGGATCCACGGCAGGACGAGGTGAGCGGCGGTCTTCCCGACGACATGGACATTGTGGCGATCGGCGGGGACCGCAGCGTCGCCGGACCAGCCGTCGGTTTTCGCGATGGCGTCGGGACCGGCGGCGGTTTCGACGAAGTGTCCGAGGTCGGCGACGCCGTAGGAGGAGATGTCGGCCAGCCGCAGGCGGCCCGGGATGTTTCCGTCCCCGAGTTCGATGGCGCCGACGATGAGCCTCTTGCCGTCGTGGCTGCGTCCTTGCCCTCCGGTGGGAGGATCGTCTTTGGTCCGGAACGGACGGCTGGCCTCGTCGATGTCCACCAGGCCCGACAACGGGTTGCGCTCGGGCTCGACCATGCTGGCGCGCAGCTTGTGGGCGAGCAGCCAGGCGCTGCGATAAGAGCCGATAGCGAGCTGTTTCTGGAGCTGCAGGGCAGAGATGCCGTTGGAGTGGGTCGCCATCAGGTCGGCGGCCCAGAACCAGACGGTGAGCGGCAGCTTGCTGGCGTGCAGGATCGTCCCGGCCGTCACCGAGGTCTGCCGGCGGCAGCCGGTGCACGTGAAGGTGTGTGCTTTTCTGCGCAGCGCCCATCCCTTTTCATGGCCGCACCTGGGACAGACGAAGCCGTCCGGCCAGCGCATTTCGATCAGCCAGGCGGCGCAGGCGTCATCGTCCGGGACCATGTGCTGGACGGCGAGGAGGCTGTCGGGGACCTGTTTCATGTGGGGGCTCCGTCGGCAGGAATGTATCGGGGCATTCTACCCGCTCCTCCGCCCTAACCTCAACCTCAACATCTGGTGGCAAACTCTCGCGACCGGAGCCATGTGCATAAGCGGTTCCCAAAAATAAGAGCGCTTGACATGTAGATTCTGTTTTCTGTTGGAACAGTTTCTCGAATGCTTTCGATTTCAAGATTGCTGATGATATTTCGTCAAGGTCAACCGCAAGCCTGCAGCAATTCTCCTTATGGCGTTTTTCGTTGCATTGCGGCCTTTCGTGTTGGTTTTTTGGCGGTTCTGCGGTTGGAGGGATGGGTTTGGCGCGGGGGCCGGGGATCAGGCGTTTGCGGGAGGGGGGATGCCCGTGATGACGGTTTTCATGAGGACCGCCCATGACGCGAAGACATGGTAGGCGGTGATCGTGCGGATGTGCTCGAACAGGCGCCTTCGGGCTCCGAGTGCGTGCCGCGCCCGCCGCCAGGATGCTTCGATCAAGTCGCAGGCCGTGTGCAGGGCGAAGGCCAGCAGATTGAGCACGACCAGGATGCTGGCCAGTGTCTGGCTGCCATGCCCGAAATTGTGTTCGAGGTTGTAGCCGTTGGTCTTCAGGACGTTGAAGGTCTCGTTCTCGATCTTCCAGCGGGCACGCCCGCAGGCGGCGATGGCGGCGGCGGTGTCTCGCGTGACGGCAAGGTCGGTGACGAAGCTGTTGCGGTAGGTCACCTTGCCGTCGGGCTTGGCGATCTCGACCTCCAGCCAGTTGACGGCGAGCGCGTCGGCGCCGTCGCGCAGCGGCACGCCATTCATCCAGCGATAGCGCTGGCGGCGCCTGGCCGCGCCCCTGCCCACGGTCTGGCACACCTCGTCCAGCACGACGCCATGGGTGTATTCGCTCAACGTCTTGTGGCTGGACGGCTTGCACACGAAGATGAAGCTCCCGCCCGCGGCGCGCACCGCCTCGCAGATCGGCTGGCGGGAATAGAGATCGTCGCCCAGATAGACCGGTCTCAGCCCGGCCACACAAGGCCCCAGGCGGGCCAGCCAGCGCTGCGCCGCGCGGCTCTCGCAGTCCTGCTTCGCCGAGCCGTCTTGCGGGCGCACGAACTCCGGCGCCAGAGGCAAGGCGCGGCGCTGCCCCGGCGCCACCAGAGCGGCGGCGACAAAGCTGTGGAAATACTCCACCTCCTCGCCCCGCCGGCGCGTCGAGCAGTGCGCGCAGTGGATCGTGCCGGAACGGAAAGGCTCCGAGCCGTCCAGCGCGATCAACACCCGATCGTCCAGGCAGCGCAGACCCGACAAGGCACCGGCGCCATCCAGGTCATCGACAAGCGCCGAAAACACCGCGTCGAAATGATCCGTCGGCGCCCCATCCAGCATCCGCCGGATATGGCTGTCGCACGGAACCCGCTCCATGCCGAACAGCGTCCCGGCGTTCGAAGCGCCGCGCTGCGCCGACAGCAGGCGCTGATGCGCCAGAAACGACGGGCTCTGCACGAAAAACACCGAAAACGCCGCAAGCCCGATGTCTCTCATGGTATAGCGCGTGTTGCTTCCCGAGCGCTTGTCGGGCAACGCCGCGCACCGCTTCCCCACCACTTCTATGTATCGTTCAAGACGCTTCATACAACAGCTTGAATCACATCTCCAAGCCTTTGAAAACCCCCGATAACTCCAAAAGGAGAATTGCTGGCAAGCCTGAATGAAGTATAGGGAGTTATAGGAATGGCTTGGCGCACGATCCGAAAACTTCCATATCGCAGATAGTTAGAGAAGATTTTCGAACGGCATAGACGGCCCATGGAAAAAACGTACCGCCAAGGCATCACGATGATGCAACTCTCGGATATATTCCCGCACGAAGCGTCGGCACGGGAGTGGTTCGAGAGTCGAGTTTGGCTGGACAGTTGGTGCTATCCGAAGTACGAGAGCGGGCACACCCATCAAGTTATTCTTATAAACTGCTTATGCACGTGGCTCCGGCTTGATCAACATGTTGATCGAAAACCGTCCAAATGGACCGGCAGGATTCAACTTCTCGCGGCAAACTCTCGTAACCGAAGCTACGTGCATAAACGGTTTATCCAAATATACAGCAATGGTGGTTGGAAGAACCCTTACACGCAAAACATTGATATAATTGCAAATATCTTCTCTAAAAGAAGTTCTGATACCGAAGAATTAACCGACATATACAAGAAAAATCTTAAATCGTTATTCGGAGAACGATATCTGGATAAATCCAGACAGTTGAAAAATTCCAAGAATTTAGAACCTCTTGCAAAATTCCTGTCCCCAGGGCCCGGTGAGGCCGGATCGGTCGGTTGATCCCGGTCACCTCTGCACCTGGAGGTCGGAATCCATGGATTCGCGGTGTCTCATCAGAGATGATGAGAACAAACAGGGACCTTTGCGGACATCGGGACACGCCTCTCCGGGCCACTCTCTTCGAGAGGGCCGTGAAGGGTCGGCATGCGTTGTCGGAGCGCGCTATGAGGCGGCGAGACGTATCAACTGGTCAGCCGCCAGGGCCAGGATGCCGACCATGAGATGGCAGGCGACCCTGGAATGTCCGCGGACGCGGACATGGCGTCCGCCACACTCATCCTTGAGGCGGGCGTTGGTCCTCTCGACACCGGACCGGATCCGGAACCGCACGTTCTCGGGATCGACATGGCCTATTGCACGCCGGGCCCGGGCCTCCCGGTCCCGCTCCTCCTTGAGGTCCTTGTCCCGGCGCGGATTGACATCGATGATCGGCACATGGCCAAGCCGTTCGCTCATCTGGTAGATCTCCCTGGCATCATAGGCCGCGTCCATGAGATCGTAGAGATTGGTCACACGCGCGGCGGTCATCATCGCCAGCGGGATCGCGACCTGGCTGTCATGGACGGATGCCGAGGTGAGAACGGTACTCAGCGGCACCCCGCAGTCTGCTGTGTCGATATGCAGCTTGTAACCGCGCCAGGCCTCCAGGATCCCCCCTGGCAGTCTTCTTTGCCCCGTGATCGCAGAGCTTCGGCAGCGCGTCGAGCCTCTCATCGAGATCCATCCCGTTCGCTTGCCGTTCGAGACGCCCAGGCTCCTTCGTCCTCTCCGCGCCCTTGCGGGGCCGGCCGCGCTTGCGGTTCGGCGTCCTGGCCTTCGGCTTCGGGGCCGGCGTCTCCCGGGCCTCGATGGCCGTCGGGTCCCTCGACACGTGGCCGATGAGCGCATCGCCCAGTGTCTCTGCAACCAGAGCCGCGTGCATCCTCTCCGGAAGACGGGACTGCGACCATTCGGCAAACGCCCGCGAAAACGTCGCTTCACTCGGGATCTCCGCGACACGCGACCAGCCGCACAGCCGGCGCAACGTCGGGTCCACCTTGAGACTGTCGATCAGGTGGCGGGTCGTCGGCAGACCCCACACCGCCTTGGCGATGACGCCACGGGCCAGCGCCTGGCGATCCTCCCGGGGCCGACCCGGACCGGTCCACACCTCATCGACGAAGCCCTCCACCTTGACGAGATCGAGAGCTGTCACGAAGCGCTTGTGCGTCTCGAGGAGAGGACCGACCGCCTCGGCCAACGCAGGGAAAAGGTCCCCTTGAAATCGGCGCCAGAGATCGGATAGAGTCGAGCCAAGGGTCATCGGGGTCACCTCGTGGTATCTTGTTGTTGTGGAAACACAACATACCACGAGATGGCCCCGAAACCCAGGCCTTCGACAACAAAATCAGCCTCGAGAAGGCAAAAAACCGGTCGGGCCGGCAATTTTGCAAGAAGCTCTTCAATTCTATTCGAATTAACCGCTTATGCACGTGGCTCCGGTGAAATGCACGTGTAGCGTTTGGCGTGCCGGGAATAGTCGACATCGGGGGCAACATCGTGTGCCACCGGAGCCACGTGCATAAGCGGTTCGAATTAATGTTTGTTTTGGATATCCTAAAGGAGTTCTTATTGCAAAGAATCTTGTGTCACATATCTTGAATAACATATGGTCAGGAATCTTATCTTCGCTCCATTCAGGTCGTCGCCTCCGTACAATGTCTGCTGAAGCACTTGTATTAGGAACCGGAAGATCGTCTTACAAAGCCGTCCCATGTCCTGCCGTCGAGCAAGCGGCCCCCGGATTTGGAATGTCTGCCACCCCATTGTTTGAAGAAGAACGCAGTGTCCTGTTGGAGACAGCGGTCTCGGAGCCGACGCGCGCAGTCGGGATCCAGAACCCGGGCCCGTGAACCACTTTCACCGCCAACGATTGCCCAAGCGATGCCAGTCAGGTCGACAGGGTCGACTACAAGCAATGGTTCAAAAGAGACGAAGCGGATTTCCGCCGGGGTCTGTCTGAGATGCTTGATCCGGGCCAGACGGACCTAGTCCTCGACCGAAGCCCCGAGCCAGATATAGGCCGACGTTGATGTACCATTGTGACGGCGAGCAACATAGTGCCCCATGAGCGAAGAACGTTTGGTCAACACCTGATAAACGTGATGATCGGCTCGCTCCATAGTGTCGAATACCCGGTCCACGAATGTCGTCGGTACCCATTTATGGAACAGATCGCTCATCGAATTGACGAAAATCATCCGAGGCTTGCGCCACCTGAACGGGATATCAAGACGGTCAAGCCAAAGCCGGAGATCGAAGCTTTACTCATAAGGATACCCGGGAATGCCACGCCGACGCTCGGCGAAACGCAGCGCATAGCAGTTGTCGCAGCCAGGGCCGATACGGGTGCAACCGGTCACCGGGTTCCAGGTTGCGTCGGTCCACTCGATTAGAGTCGGCTGTGATCGAACGCTGTTCCGGCAGCGATGCAGAGCGATAAAGTGGCGCTGCGCTCGTAACCCTGAACATGGAAGACACTCTCACAGCCCCCGACGAAAGATCTTGCGCCTGGAGCGGGGCTGTAAACGGTGGCATACATCCATCCCCAAAAAGACTGCCCGACCGCTTCAACACGTTATCCCGCACGAAGAAACGACTGGAAGGACACCCGATTTCGTTCCGTTGGAGGCCGGCCGTAGTACCCCGGATATCTTGCACCGCATGCGGGGCTACTTGGTCACGCTCACTGGGGCTGAAAGTCCATGCAAAACAGGCCGAGTTGTCATTGCTGAGGGATCGGCCGGGCCGCTGCGCTAGTGGTCAGTGGCATGATCTTGTGACCCGACACCACGGTCGGAAAACGCGGACGTTGCATTCCGCGACAAAATTCCGGTCTCAGGGCTCGTCAAGGACAAGCTTATCTGTATGACCGTCACGTCCATCTGTCCAGAGCAAAACTTGACGGAGCAACCGGATCGCGCCGAACCGGCCCGGACGCCGCCGGTCCCGCCGAAGTCGTCTTTGGTCGGTGATCTGTGCATGATGCCCGAATCTCCCGCAGATATCGAGGAATGGCCTGAACGGACGTAAGTTCAACTTGGGGACAGACCGTGAATTGATTATAGTCGTCCATCTCATGGAAATTGCGGTCAGACAGGACGGATATTATTCGTGATCCAGATTCCGAAGTTTCGTTCAATACCAGCTCTGCTGTTCACAGGTTTGCTCGGAATTCAAACCCTTGCCGCGCAGGAACGGGTTTCACCCGTCGGAGTCGACACAGTTATCCGGGCGCCCCTGGCCCAGACCATCCCGGTGATCGGCCAGCTCGTAGCCGTTGAGTCCGGCACGGTTGCAACCCGCATCGCCGAACGGGTCGATGCCGTATTGGTACAGGTTGGCAACCGCGTAGCCAAGAATGATGTCCTTGCCAAACTTTCGACTGACCGCCTCAAGGGCACCCGCGCGCTCAGGGTCGCGGAACTTCGCAAGGCGGACGCATCGGTTGCGCGCGAAACGGCAAACCTCGCACGATCGGAGCAGCAGTATCGTCGGATAGCTGCGCTCCGCGGTTCGACGGCGTTCCGCAAGGACCGTCTGGACGATGCCGAACGTGACCTAGAAATCGCCCGCAGCAGTCTCGGCCAAGCCGAAGCGCAACGCGCTCAAGCCCGCGCCAGTCTGCGCCTCACCGATATCGCGATCAGTGATGCCGCGATCACCTCCCCCTATCCCGGCGTTGTCGTCGTCCGGCACACCGTGGCAGGTGACTATGTCAAGATCGGGGATCCGATCGTCACCCTGCTCAACGATCAGGCAATGGAAATCGAAGCCGATGTCCCGGCCCTGCGCACGACCCGTCTGGAAACCGGGCTTGTCGTGAATGTCGTGCTGGCGGACGGGTCGTCGATGCCGGCGGCCGTCCGGGCCGTGGTTCCGGAAGAAAACCCCCGCACACGCACACGCAGCGTCAGATTCAGCCTCGACGCGGCAAACAGCACGATTTTCGCCGGCAATCAGGCGGTCACGGTCCAGATCCCGGTAGGCGGAGCCAGAAACGTGGTTACGGTTCACAAGGACGCCATCGTCATCCTGAAGGGACGGCAGATGATCTATGTCGTCAAGGACGGCAAGGTTACCGTCCGGCCGATTACCACCGGCAATGCAACCGGATCCCGGTTTGAGGTTCTGGAAGGTCTGAAACCCGGCGAGGTTGTCGTCGTCCGCGGCAACGAACGGCTTCGTTCCGGCCAGTCTGTAAAACCCCTGCCGTCGGGATAGATCGTCATGAATCCTCTGATTTCGATCTCGATCCTGCGTCCGATTGCCGTCATCGCTGCCGTTCTGATGGTCGTCATGTTCGGCGCCGTCGCATTGCAAACCATTCCGATCCAGCTGACTCCGGACGTGAACCGGCCGGTCATCACCATCACCACGCACTGGCGCGGTGCGGCTCCAGCCGAGGTCGAGCGCGAAATCGTCAATCGTCAGGAAGACGAACTGCGCGGTCTCGAAGGCCTCAAATCCATTGTCAGCCGGTCCGAAACCGGCCGCGCCCGGGTCACCCTGGAATTCGGTGTCAGCCAGGACATGGACAAGGCCTTGCTGCTCGTTGCCAATCGTCTCGACCGGGTCGGCGGATATCCCGCCGAAGTGGACGAACCAACCCTGAATACAGCGGGGTCTGAAGACAACGCGATAGCTTGGCTGATCCTGACGCGCGTACCGGGCAACCAACGCAGCATCCACACCTATTACGATCTCGCGACCGATGTGATCAAGGATCGCCTGCAACGGGTCGGCGGCGTGTCCGAGGTCCGGGTCTATGGCGGCGCCGAACGGGAAATGCAGATCGTGGTCGATCCGGCACGGCTGGCGCAGTACCAGATTACCATTCCACAACTCGTCAATGGTCTGCGCGCGGCCAATGCGTCGATCTCGGCGGGCGCGGTCGATGAAGGCAAACGTCGCTATGTCGTGCGGACCGAAGGAACGTTTGAAACGCTTCAGGCCGTACACAATGTCGTTCTGCGATCCATTCGGGACGACATGTCCGGCCGGGTCGCGCGTGTCGTGCTGTCCGATGTCGCCGATGTCGGGTTCGACTACAAGGAGCCGGTGGCGCATATTAGGACGATGGGCGAGCCGGCTCTGGCGCTGCCAGTCTATCGGGAGACCGGCGCCAATGTCATCGAGGTTATGCGCGGCGTGAAAGACGGCGTCCGCGAGATCAACGAGACCGTATTGCGGGAAGAAGGTCTCTCGCTGACCCAAGTCTACGACGAGACCACCTATATCCATTCAGCGATCGAACTCGTGCAACAGAACATTTATATTGGCGGTGCCCTGGCCGCGATCCTGCTGCTCGTTTTCCTTCGCAGCGGTGCGGCGACCCTGGTGATTTCACTTGCGATACCGGTCTCGGTGATCGGCTCCTTCGTCGCCATGGCGGCGATGGGCCGGTCGATCAACGTCATTTCTCTTGCCGGCCTCGCCTTCGCGGTCGGCATGGTCGTCGACGCCGCGATCGTCGTGCTCGAAAACATCTTCCGCCTGCGGCAGCGCGGATTGCCAGCGAACGAAGCGGCCTTCCATGGCGCCAACCAAGTCTGGGGCGCCGTGCTGGTCTCAGCATTGACCACCGTCATGGTGTTCATCCCGATCCTGATCATGCAGCTTGAAGCAGGGCAATTGTTCCGGGACATTGCAGTTGCGATCTCGGTGTCCGTGCTCTTGTCTCTGATCGTCTCCATAACTGTTATCCCGGCGCTTTCCAGTCGCCTGCTACGGAGCGATTTTCAGACGACAGTCAATCGGCGACGTATCCCGGGTATCGACGGTTTTGCAAAAGTCTTTGTCGAACTGGTGATGCGCTTCACACGCACGGTGTCGGAACGACGTTGGCTCGCAGCCACGGTCGTCGCAGCGATCACTGCCATTTCCGGCTTCGCCAGCTATCAACTGCTGCCAAAGCTCGATTATCTGCCCGACGGCAATCGCAACCTCATCTTCGGCTTCGTATTGCCGCCACCAGGTTACAATCTCGAGACCATGACGTCGATTGCCGGCAAGCTGGAAAGCGCGACCGCACAATTATGGGATCCTGACGGAGACCGCACCGAAACCGACGACGGCATCCCGACGATTCGGCGATTTTTCTTCGCTGCATTCCGGGCCAACGCCATCGCGGGCGCGATTGCCGTCGACCCGCGTCGTGTCACCGACCTTCTGCCAATCCTGCAGCAATCGCTCAGTTCCGAACCGGCGACATTCGGATTCTTCCAGAAGCGGTCGTTGTTCGGGCGTGGGATCGGTGGTGCGCGTTCGCTCGACCTTGATATCTCGGGCGGCACTCTGGAGGAAACCGTCGATGTGGCGCAGCGCGCCTTCGGCAAGGTCAATCAGGTTCTGCTGCGCAGCGAGGGCACCCAGATTCGCCCGCGTCCGTCTCTCAGCCTTGGCGCACCCGAGGTCAGGGTCGTGCCGAACCGCATGCGCCTGGCAGACAACGGTGTCACGGCGCAGGAACTCGGGCAGACCGTCGACGCCTTCAATGACGGCCTCACGGTCGCCGAAATTACGGTCGGCGGAGAACGTATCGACCTCACCTTGCGCGGACCACAGAAACATGTGCTGTCGACCCAGGGCATCAACGATCTGCCAGTCGTCACCAGCGCCGGGACAATCGTTCCCGCGAGTTCGCTGGCCGACATCGTGGTTACCGCCGGCCCGACTGAAATCCGTCACAGCGAGCGTCTTCGCACAGTCACGCTGCAGATCAGCCCGCCAGCCAACATGGCACTCGAAGAAGCAATGGCAAGGGTCCGGACCGGGGTCATTGACCCCCTTCGATCCGAAGGTCTTCCGGACGGCACCAAGCTCCGTCTCTCCGGCACCGCCGATAAACTGACCGAAACGTGGAACGAAATGGTGCTCGACCTGATCATGGCCCTGATCATTGTCTATCTGGTGATGGCCGTGCTTTTCGAGAGTTTCTTCTACCCACTGATCATCATTTTTTCGGTTCCGTTGGCAATGGCCGGCGGTGTCATCGGGCTGGTCATACTAAGTCAGTATCAGCTTCAAAATCTCGACATGCTGACGCTGCTCGGATTTGTGATTCTGATCGGAATCGTCGTCAACAATGCCATCTTGCTGGTCCATCAAACCTTGTACCATTTCCGCAATGACGACATGAGCCCCAACGACGCCATTCTGGAAGCCACACGAAATCGCATCCGGCCGATCTTCATGTCGACCCTGACCAGCATACTGGGAATGCTGCCTCTGGTACTGTTTCCAGGCGCCGGCGCCGAGCTCTATCGCGGTCTCGGGTCCGTGGTCATCGGCGGCCTAGCACTGTCCGCGGTCCTGACACTTCTGATCATTCCGCCAATGCTGTCACTGTTTCTCGCGGCCATCGAAGGCCGATCGTTCCGGCGTGTATCGAGGATTCAGCCGGCAGAATGATGACCCCGCAAGCCTAAGATGCGCCTGGAAAAGCGTTGATTGGGGTTTTGAGATAGCACACGCCATTGGCTGCCGGATCCGGCAGCCTGCCGGCGCGCATGTTGATCTGGATCGCCGGGATGATCATGCCGGGCAAGCCAAGCTCGCCATCGCGGTCGCGCCGCATCACGACAAATTCGTCAGAACCAATCGTTTCGCGGACATGTTTGTTATTCTCTTTTTGCCTGCCAACCGAACTCTCCCAGCTGATCCCGCGGTCTTCGCCACCGTAGTCGTGCCCGACAAACATTCGGGTCCGTTCGGGCAACGCAAGCAGCAACTGCGCGGAACGATAGAGCGTCTCGGCGCTACCGCCGGGAAAATCGCAGCGCGCTGTGCCGCTGTCCGGCATGAAGATACTGTCGCCGACGAAGACGGCATCGCCGACAAGATAGCTCATGCAGGCCGGTGTATGTCCGGGTGTGGCAATCGCGCGGGCCTGTAACGAGCCGATCTGGAACACCTCGTTCGGCTCGAAGAGATGATCGAATTGTGAGCCGTCGCACGGGAAATCCGGATCCTCGCAATAGACCGCTGCGAAAGTTTCCTGAACGTCTGTGATACGGCTGCTGATCGCGACCCGGCCGCCGAACCGGTCTTTCAAAAACTGGGCCGCCGAAACATGATCGGCATGGACATGGGTTTCAAGAATCCATGCCAGTTTCAATTTGCAGGCCCTGATCGTCGAGACGACCTCTTCCACTGATGTATAATTCAGCACTCCGGTCGCGATATCGAAGTCCGCAGCCGCATCGATCACCGCGGCAATGCCAGTCGCCGGATCGGCAACCAGGTAGGTAATCGTTGAAGAAGTTTGGTGCACAAAAGCCGTCACATCCGGTTTGACGGATGACATGCGTTTACTCCCTGGTTTCTGACCATGCCCGGCGGGCACTCTATTGCGAGAGAAAATCTCCGCGCAACCAGAAAGACCGCGCCTCTATCGTGAATTCGCCACCAGCTCCCGACCTCATGCAAACGATCGCGGTCGCAACGCCGACTGGAACCAGCAGATGAAACCGTACATGTCGAAAACCGGCAGGCCGGTATGATGTCCGATGGCAGCGGCATAGGGAGTCATGTTGGTGCATTCCAGCAAGATCGCACCAACGGCAGGGTCCCGTCGCAAAAGAACATCGGTCGCCTCGAGCAGGTCGCGTTCGGCCGCCTCGACGTCAAGCCGTTCCTCGTTTCCGAGCAGAACCCGGCTGAATTCCTCGCCGGCCTCATCAGTCCCGACAACGGTTGTATCGATTGGCACGGCGGCTGCAGCCAGGTGGTCTTCAGTCAGTGATGTGGCGGAGACCGTAAGGATGCCGACCCGTTTTCCCGGCGGCAACAATGACTGGATCATGCCATGCTGCATGAGCGCCGAGGTTGCGACCGGCACTTCGATAGCAGCCGCAAGATCCTTCTGGAGCAGCGACAGGAACCCGCAATTCGTCGTGATGCCGTCGCATCCCATGGCTACGAGGTCACGCGCGGCATCGATGAAGACATTGTGCAAGCCTTCGGCGCGGCGCATCACCACCCGTTCCGGCGCGGCGCCCGGCACCACCCGGTAGTGCACCGGAAACGGCCAGGTCAAACCGTTACCGATATCGCCTGGAATGCGCGGAAACCGTGCATCAAGCATAAGAATACCGACGCTTACGCCGTAAACGGCCTTGCCGCCAGTTGCAATGCGGATCACAACCTGCCTCCCCTGTCCTTGCCGCCATCACACGATGCCGGAGCCCGGCCATCGGCGCAACCGT
The DNA here is from genome assembly GCA_963422445.2 of Thalassobaculaceae bacterium. GTDB lineage: Bacteria > Pseudomonadota > Alphaproteobacteria > Thalassobaculales > Thalassobaculaceae. Next base: position 1,996,452 of record OY729512.2, on the reverse strand, counting down.
GATTGCGACGGTGCGCGGCGGCGTTTTCACATCGGCCGATCTGCACTATTCTCGCCCTCCCGACCGTTTCTGCCCGCGATCCCGGGAGACTTGCGATGCCGAAAATCAATCCCGAACGTCTGATCGACGATCTTCAGGCTTTGCGTAGCATCGGCGCCCACGGCACGGGCGTCATCCGTCCGGCCTTCAGCGACGCTGACATGACTGCGCGATACTGGCTCAAACAACGCTTTGAAGCTGCCGGTCTCGACACCACGCTTGATGGCGTCGGCAATGTCTTCGGGCGCTCAACCCGGCCGGGTCCGGCTCTGGTCGTGGGCTCGCATTCCGATACCCAACCCGAAGGCGGATGGCTTGATGGCGCCCTCGGCGTTATCTACGGACTGGAGATTGCCCGAGCTTGCACCGAGGATCCGCATACTGCCGACCTCGCAATCGACGTGGTGTCGTGGCAAGATGAAGAAAGCAACTTTCTTGGCTGCCTTGGCAGCCTTTCGTGGTGCAGTTTTCTGGACCCGGACACTGAAGCGGCCGCCCGCGGACGTGATGGCGAGCGCCTCGCTGACGCGCTCGCCCGCACCGGCTTGGCCGACATCCCGCGAGTTCGGCTGGAAGAAAACCGGCAGATCGGTTATCTCGAAGCGCATATCGAACAGGGCTGTATTCTTGAAGACGCCGGAGAACAGATCGGCGTCGTGACGGCCATCGTCGGGATCCGTGGTCTGCGCATGGAATTCAGTGGCGAACAGAACCACGCCGGGACGACGACGATGGCCCGGCGCCGCGATGCGGCCACCGCGCTGTTCGAACTGGCCCATCGCGTTGACAAGGGTTTTGCCAAGATTGCGAACGAGCGAACCGTCTGGACGTTCGGCAATGCTATCATCGAACCTGGCGCCGCATCGATCGTGCCGGGCCGGGCCGAGCTGATCCTGCAGTTTCGCGATCAGGATGACGATCTGCTCGATCAGATGCAGCAGATTGTGGAGACCATTGGCAAGGATGTCGAAAGGCGACGCGGGGTCGGGATATCGATCATGCCAACCCGGGTGCCGGTCCGGCCATCGAAGATGGATTCGGGATTCCAGAACCATCTGGACCGCGCTGCTGAAGTCCACGCATCCGAGCGTTGGCGCCGGATGCCGAGCGCGGCCGGCCACGACCCGATGGTCATCTACCGGCGTTTGCCCTGCGCGATGCTATTCATTCCGTCGATCGATGGAATCAGCCACGACTTTGCCGAGGACAGTCATGAGGCTGACATCGTCACCGGTTGTCAGGTGCTGGCGGATGCCGCAGCATCGATTCTGCACGAAGTCCAGGAACATTTCGAGCAATGAGTCTGGAAGCCGACCCTCATATCGTTTGATGCGAAGTTCGCTTTCTTCTGTTAGAGTCCAACTATTGGTCATCTTCGTAACTGCCCAGAGCGTGTTGACGAATTCATGAAATGCTGATGATCATTCTCCATCAATGATACTTTCCGGGGACTTATCATGGCGTTACGCCTGCTCATCCCGGATGCTGTCTGGTCGACACTCGAGCCGCTACTGCGTGAGAGCAAACACGCCGCCGGCGCCCCGCCACGGCTCAGCGACCGAATGTTCATCGAAGCCGTCCTCTACCAGGCGCGGACCGGAACCCCATGGCGCGACCTGACCGATGAATTCGGCCATTGGAATGCCGTCTATCAGCGGTTTCGCCGTTGGGAGAAGCGCCACCTCCGGGCACGGCTCTGGCAACAAAGACAACAGGTAGACGATGAACCACTCAAGGAAGTGTTCATGGCTTCGACCATCCTGCGCGCTCATCAACACGCCGCCGGCGCGGTAAAAAAAACGGTGGCCAGGAGGCCCAGACTCTCGGCCGCTCCCGGGGTGGGTTCTCCACCAGGCTGTACGTGGCCTGTGCCAACGAAAGAACCGGTGTGTCCTTCGTGTTGACGGGTGGCAAGCGCCATGATGGCGTGGGATGCGAGCTTCTGTGGGAGGCCTTGTCCAGCTCTCCCGCACTGGAGGCTGCGGTCATGGACAAGGCGTATGACAGCAAGGGCATTCGCCAAGCGCTGGCCGACCGTGAGCGTTCCGCCAGGCCGTGGAGAAAGTCATCCTCTTGTTGGCACGGTTGCGCGCATGCCCGACCCGTGGGGCCGAGATTTAGCGGTTGAGGGTGCGCTGCCAATTTCTTCTGAGGGGCCGGAGCCAGACGTCCTTGCAGGGTTTGTCGTAACGCTTGTCGCGGTCGTAGCGTCCGCGTCCCTGGGTGGTCCCGACCCGTATCCTCCAGCCTGATGCCGGTAGACGGCGCCGGTGTAGCGCGGGGTCTCGACGAAGGTCTTGATGAGCATCGGGGTGATGTTGTAGCGCTCGCTCCAGTCCTTGGGCAGACGGCGGCGCACGATGGCGAGGATGTGCGAGCCGAGATTGGGTATCTCGATCCAGGGCAGGATCAGGAACCGCGGGTTGTCGACCACCAGAGGGAGGTTTTTCTCGCGCTTCTCGGGCGTCCATCCGATGAACCTGTCGCGCGGAGCGCGCTTCCAGGCGGCGGTGGAGACGCCGAGCATGGCCAGCGGCCAGCCGTTTCGGTCGTGGACGGCGTAACGCATCCGGGCGCCAACCAGGGTCTTGTATCCGAGGTCGTGGTAGCGAGCGACGACCTCGTTCCACAGCTTGCCCTCGCGGGTTTCGCGAATGACGGGGCGCATCTCCAGCGTGCGGACCTCGTCGAGGGTGGTCGGGGCCGGGAACAGCGGCGCTTCGGTGTCGGGTCCGAAGATGATCGGGCGAGGCGGGTTGCGCCGCCCTCTCGGCGGCGGCAGAGCGATCACGCCGTCGCGGTGCATGGCGCGCATGGTGACCCGGGCCATCATATCCTTGAGGTCGCCGTCGGGCTTGATCCAGCCGATGCGCCGGCAGAACTCTCTCGACAACGCCGCGCGGTTCGGTTGGGGCTCGGTGGCGATCAGGGCGCGCAGCAGCGCCAACGCGTCGGCGGTGAAGTCGCGCCCGTAATAGCGGCATTCGATCGCGCCGCTCATCCCGGTGCCGCGCGTTCGCGCCGGCGCTCCTCGCTCATCGACCACGCTAGTCAGGGCGAGAGGTCGTCCGGCGCCGGGCCGCCGTTCTCGGCGCATGCCTTGAGCCATGCCTCCAACCAACGCAGGACGTCGATGCCGTTCATTGAGAGCGTGCCCACGACGGAGTCCATGATCGCCGTGAACCTGGCTCCGTCCTCGCTGTCGGAACCGAAGCTCAACCCTCGTCCTGTCGCCGGAGCGCGCAAAATTCTCTCGGCGGTGTTGGTGTCCATGGGGACCAAGGGATTGTCGACGAAGACGCACAGCCCCTCGCGATGGTTCACCAGGGAGCGCAGTGCCTTGCCTTCGCGCGCGGTATCCGGCAGGGCGGCCAGCGCCGCGTCGAACGCCGGTGTCTGAAGTTCGAGCCCGGGGTCGTAATGCGTCGGCCCCGTGTCGTTCAGCAGGAAGATCTCCGCGATCCGCTCGATCCATCCCTGACACCATTGCGTCAGCCGCACCTGGCCTGACGCGCAGTCGATGAAGTCTCTGCGTGTATGGGACCAGCAGAATGAGAGGATCACCTTATCCCCGAGAAGGTGGGCGAGCAGTTTGTACGCGCTGTACCCAGGTTGGCACTTTTTTTGTTCCGCTGTCCTTTATCGCTTTGATATGGGTCGATATTTTTCTCGGCCGATTTCAACATGGCCCCACATTTTGTTGGATTCTGTCAGCGCGTCAGGCGGGCCCTCCTGCGGTGGATGGCGGGTTCCACGCCCGCCGCCGAGGAGATGTCGGCACCCTCGGCGGCCGGGCGCGTGTCCTGGCGGTTGACGATCAACGTGCCGTCGGTCTGGCGCAGGCGCGTGGTGATCCGCACCCAGGTCCGCAGGACCGTCGCGGACCGATGCCCAGCCCTTGTGGATGCCCCGCGCGGCCAGCCGGGTACGGATCAGATGCACGGCGTGATAGGCCAGCACCGCGATCAGCAGGTGGGCCGCGATGCGACGGTCGAGCTGGTGCCAGATCGGGCGCAGGCCGAGTTCGGATTTCAGGCTGCGGAAGGTGGCCTCGATGTCGGTGATGCGCCAGTACGTCCGAAGGATCGTCTCGATATCCCAGTCGATGTGGCTGGTGCGCAGCACATAGGCGCCGGCGCCCTCATCGGCCTCGTCGTATAGCGGCCTGCGCTTGAAGCGAACGGCAGACGCGTTGGCGCCGGTGTCCGCCTTCTCGAGCGTGATCTCGTAGTGCCTGGCGACCGCGGAGAAGCGCTGCTTGAGGCGGCCTACGCTCTCCAGCACCTTGTCGTAGCGCTTGAGGCGGCCCTTGACCGGGAGGCCGCTGTGGAGCCTTTCCAGCGCCGCCTCGAAGCGGGTCCTCCTCAGGCCGAGGATCGAGGTCTCGGCCTTCTTCTTGCCCTCGCTGACGACAGAGAGCCGCGCCGCGCCGTCCTCGCTTGCGAGGCGCCAGGCGCGCACCTCGTGGTGCGCGCTGGTGATCAGCAGCGCCTCGGGCCCGCCCTCGGGCGGCGGCGGTTTGCCTCCCCGGCTGACCGCGATCCAGTCGTAGCCCGGCTCGCCCAGCCACGCGATGTTCTCCTCGGTGGCGATGCCCGCGTCCATGACCACCATGGGCTTGGGCGCCGTGCCGCCGCACACCGCCTCGAGCCTGACCAGCGCGTCCTCCAGCCTGCCCGGCTCGCTCACGTTGCCCGGCAGGATCTCGCAACTGCGCGGGAAGCCTGCACCGTCGAGCGCCAGCGCCAGCGTGATCAGCGGACAGTCGTCGCGCTTCTGCCTGGAGCGCCCGAAGCGGGGACGCTCGCCGTGCGTGTGGCCGTGATAGTGAAGGTTGGTGAGATCGTAGAAGGCGATGGTGTCGGGGATGTCGAGCAGCGAGCGCTCACGGTTGAACAGCTCCCGCTGGATGGCGGCGCGGTGTTCGAATAGGAAGCGCGCCCAGACGCTGATGCCGTAGGGCGTCCTGGGGAACAACCGCGGCACCGGGGGCGCGGTTGTTCCCCAGGCGAGGATGGGCACTCGCAGCTTCGACGCCAGCGCGGACGGCTGATCACGCGCTTGTGGGCCTTGACGTCGATCTCGACGAGGGTGGATTCCCCGGCGCTGTTGGGCGCATAGGGTTGTCCGCATTGTTCGCAGACGCATGCATCCGGCGGCGGGTCGATCTCTTCGTGGCGCTCCGCGAGCCCGGGCCGCTGGGTGCGGCCGTGGCCGGGCGCGCCGGGCTGCTGGCCGCGCGTGCGTTCCGAGCGCGGCTTGTCCTGCTGCGCGCTCTTGCGCCCGTAAAGCCGGTTCGACAGTATCGCCCCGGTCGCACGCAGCTTCGCAAGTTGGGCTTCCAGCGTCTCGATCCGCCACCGCGATGCCTTCACGACTTCGCGCAGCCGGGCTTCCGCCTTCTCCCTGCCGGTCCTTGCCGATTTCGCGGCCTTGCGCAGCCGGGCATTCTCCCTGGACAGCGACTTTATCGTCGCCTTCTGGCGCCGCGACCGCCTCAGGACGGTGCGCAGGTGAGCGGCCTCGGCGAACGGCAGCTTTGTCAGCGTCGCCCCGGTCGCGCGGAGCTTGGCAATCCGGGCCGTCAGCTTCTTGTTTGTGAACCGGGATCCTTCCAAGGCGAGGCGCAGCCAGTAGTTCTCGTCGGTCATGGCCCGAACCTTGGCCGCCGGTTCGCCCAGTATCCTTCTCCCTGTGCAGGCTCAGGTTCTCGCGCGATAGCATCTTGGCGGCCTCCCTGATGCTCTCAGCCCGCCCCTTCTCCTTGTCCAGCGTCTTGTGAAAGTCGCCGATCGCCTTGTTCCCCCGGCCCACCGCCCTGCGCAGCCGGGTGATTTCCTTGCGCTGCGACGCCTCTTCCAGGGCCGTGCGAGCCCTCCGGGCGTCCCCGGCCGACCGCCGCCCCTGCGCGCCGGCGATGCCGCCAGGGCATCGTGCAGCCGGGCAACCTCCTTGCTGAGCGCCTTCGTCTCCTCCCCGGCCTCGCTCAGCCAGCGCCGACAGGACTTGAAGGGACACTTCCAATAACCGGCACCGCTACGGGCGGATACCTCCGCCTGGCGCAATTCTTCGCAACGCGCTTCGGCCGCATCCGCCCGCGCCCGCTGCTGCTCATACAGGGATTTGAAATCTTGCGCCGAGGCCGTCGCAGTCGACTTGGGCGACGACCAAATCCCGGCACCGTCCTCGGCCAGCGTCGCGCCTACGGAGAAATCATCGTTCAGAACCCCCATGCGCTCGACAATAGCGCAGGTCAAATCGTGTTACCAGCCCCCTTGTGAGGCCTCGATCCGATGTCGATGATCACTCAGGTGAGAGATCTCCACGGCCTCGCGGAACGCTTACCGTCGACCAAGGCGTCGAAGCCATGATTCCCGCCCGGTCGAACCGGACTGAGACGATTCATCATGATCAAGATAAAGTACAAGCGGCGCGAGCAGGTCGAGCGGTTCTTCAACAAGCTCAAACAATTCCGTTGCATTGCCACACGCTATGACAAGCTCGCTCGGACGGTCCTCGCGTCTGTTCATGTTGTCTCAGCATGGAGTATGCTTCGTTCATTCGTCAACACGGCCTAGTGTGATATCATTATGAGTCAGACATTCGGTCTGTCATACGTCCTGTGTTCGCGCTGCCCTTGTCGGGACTTGTCCTGCCGCGAAGGCAACGCCTTTCGGGCGACTGCGGGCCATCGGCGGAGGGCGAAAGCAGCCGGAAACCAGACGATCCTTCGCCCTCGGACCGAAGCATTTGCTCTCGCCTCTGCGGCAGCGTCACAAAGCTTTCAGCAAACACGCATGCGTGTTTCAAAATTCCCTCAGGCAAGCGTCGGTCTCTGACCGGATGTCAAGACCGTTTCAGGAGGCTTCTGGCTGGCCGAGCAGATCATCCAGCGACTGCGCCTCCAACACGCCGTCGCCCCACCTGTCGAGCTGCTCGATCGCGGCTGCCGCGATGCGTTCCCGCGCCGACCGGGGCAGAGGGCCGAACCGTCGTTCGAGCAGGCGGGCAAGCATCTTCGCTTCCCCTTCGGCTTGCCCTTCTGCTTGCCCTTCGGCTCTCCCTTCTGCTTTTCCTTGTGCTTTCCCTTGTGCGATCAAGGTTTCCGCAATCGTGTTCAAAGTCACCTCCGGATAACCAAGTTTGTTCTCCAGGACCGTGCTGAGCCATTCCAGATCGGGGACTGAATAGACATGGAGAATATATTCCAGCACCTGGTGGTACAAGTCAGGGTCGCTCTGCAAGCCCAGCAGCACCGTATCCAGAAACTCGATCGCATCACGCTTCAGCACGATCAGACCGGCCTTGAGATCAGCGTCCCGCGACAGCTCCTCCGTCGTGAGCCTTCTGATACCAAGCGCGCTCCAAATTGACTCACCATCCCAATATGTTGGGGTGACGGTCCGGACGACCTTCATAGACTGTGGTGATCGACTCACCAGCGCCGGAGGATGACGATGAGTGCGGCAACGCCGATAACCTGGACGGCACACACAGCGGACGAGCTCCACGCGCTTTCGAGGCACTGCGGGGACGCGAAGCAAGCGTCGCGCGCGCGTGCGCTCGCCATGATCATGGAGGGTGCGTCTCGCACGGAGGCGGCTCGGGCGCAGGGCATGGAGCTTCAAATCCTGCGCGACTGGGTGTTGCGCTACAACACGGAGGGCTTCGACGGCCTCGCGGATCTCCCGCGCGGCGGGAGCGAGGGCCGGTTGACGGACGCGCAGATCGCCGAGATCGGCGCCTGGATCGAGGCGGGTCCCGAGCTTGAGCGGGACGGTGTGACGCGCTGGCGCGTTCAGGACATCTTACGGAAAATCGAGGAGGCCTTCGGGGTCATCTATACGGAGAGCGGTGCCCGTATGATGCTCCGAAGGGCCGGGTTTCGCTTTGTCTCGGGGCGGCCGGTCCACCCCAAAGCCGACGCGGAGCGGCAGAGGTCGTTCGTGGCGGAGTTCGAGGCACAGTTGACGTCGGCGCTCAGCTCTGAGGCGCTGGCGGGTCCGATAGAAATCTGGTTCCAGGACGAAGCGCGCATCGGCCAGAAGGGGATGACGACACGGGTCTGGGCGAATGGGAAGCAGCGTCCGCGCATCCTGCGCGACCATCGCTATGGCTACGTCTATCTGTTCGGCGCCACCTGCGCAGAGCGCGGCGTCGGCATCGCCCACGTGGCGGACAGGGCGAACACGGCGTCGATGAACGAGCATCTGGCGGCGATCGGCGCGGCCGTGGCGCCGGGTGCGCATGGCGTGATTGTGCTGGACGGGGCGGGCTGGCATCGCTCGGGCGACCTTCTCGTTCCCCCCAACCTGACGCTCGTGCATCTGCCGCCCTACAGTCCGGAACTCAATCCGATGGAGCAGATCATTCTGTTCCTGAAATCGAACCGCTTCGCCAACCGCGTGTTCAAGAATGTCTCCGCCCTGAGGGACGCCTGCTGGACGGGGTGGCAATGGCTGACCGACCAGCCCGACGTCATCACCAATACGACCCGGCGCAGCTGGGCCGTAGCCCCATCGTGCTGATCCCGATGCCTCACTGTATCGGTTCATATGACTTGCGTTTGGTATGATATTCCGGAATATGTAGCTGAAACCCTCCGCGAACGCCAACGCCGGCTGGCCCTCCGTGTCGACCGCTGCCGCCAGAGAGGCCGGCACCATCCCCTCGGACTCACCGTGAAAGAGCACGATCGGAATGATCGGCGGCAACGCTCGCAACTTCGCCGCATCCGTCCCCGCATGGCGTTTCCAGATCCGGATCATATAGGACGCCAACTGCAAGGGCAGACCCGGATCGGCGTAGGACTTGTGCTCAAGCAGCGTGTAGACAAACGCTTCCTTGCCGGACTTCAACGTGACCCGGAACAGCAGGTCGCTCTGGCTCCTGGACAGAGCCTCGTCCACGAACCGGCCCTCCAGGGCGACCGGCAGTATTGTCTGGTCCAGCAGCCCGGCGATGTCGTTGGGCAGATGATCGCGCAGAAAAGCACCGGCGCGCCTGGAATCGGACAGCAAGGCCTGAAAAAATCTGTCATGCGGCGTAGGCAGCGGCGGCAATGTCTCGTCCGGTTCCCGCGTCCCGTCCCCTGAACCCGCGGCCATTCAGCCGGTCCCGAAAAAGGCGACCGGACGGACCCCGGCAAACCCGTGCTTCGGGAGCGCCGCGGATGCAGGGCCGACCGACCCCGGCAAGCGGACAAGGGGCGCGCCGGACTGGCCCGGCCCCTCCATTGCCATCCGCACAGTCATCGACCCGAATGGCACCATAACATCATTATGCCTCCTGTGTTCTCGTCTTGCAGCGTCATCTGAAAGGAGGCATGACATCATCGTCGACGGCCTCATACCAGGCTGCGCCGACGATGATACGGTTCAGGTCGAGTACGATCGGAACTCCACCTCGAATGTATCAGATTGAGAAACATCCGCATTGCTTTTTCTGCTGGTCGGTCGGAAAGCAGAAGCGACGTCTGCGGCTCGAATGCAGCTTCGCCTCGCAACCGCCGATATCGCAGCCTGTGTCAAGAGACCACAGCACCAATCACAATGGCGAAAAGAACAGCATCATCCTGTGCGTGGTCGGCGTGACCATCATCATGGCCGGGCTGAGAATCGCCGCCTCCCGATGTCCCTGATCCAGCTGCAGGACAAGCATCCATGTCTCAGCGCAAGCATTCTTGGCGGATAGTGTGAAAACTGTTCACGGACTATCCACTGGGTTTCCCACATCCGATCCGAAGCCGAAACGATGCCGCGATGATGGGTGATCGGTCCGGGCTGCGATGCCGGGATGCCGCTCGTCATACCACACCGGCATCGGGACGCCGCTCGCCTTTTGCTGTCCGCTGTCCGGTCAGGACGCGATGTCCGATGCTTCGGGTGACCAGCGCCGACCCTGGCGCAGCAGGGCATTGGCGTGGATGATGAGCTTGCGCATCACCGTGACGATCGCGACCTTGTGGTGTGTCTCGGCCACTGTCAGGCGGTCATACAGGGCCTTGAGGTCCGGATTGTGGTGCGAGGCCGTCATGGCTACTATGTAGAGGAGGTCGCGCGGTCGCCGGCGGCCGCCCGGATATGGCGGGGTGGCCCTTTGACCGCTGTCACGGGCAAAGGGCCACCCCGACCCGTGCCGCCACCTGACGGTTGCCGAGGATGCCGCGTTCTGGCATCCAGCAGATCATCGCGACAGCATTGACGACCCCGATGCCGGGGATCGAGCGCAGGATCCGCCAGCTCTCCGCAGAGGCCTCGTTGTCCATGATCAGGGTCTTGATGTCGACATCAACCCCTTCGATCTCGCTGCCCAACGCAGCCGCGACCGCCCTGGTGTTCTCAATCGCACGGTCTTAAGCGATCGAGAATGTCTGGTTCAGCGATGCGCGCATCGCGACACAGTGCGCACAAACCGTCAACGGATCCTCCAGACGGTTGAGGAACGCCGTGCGCGGCGTCGCGGCCACGAAGGCCGGAAACGCCTGGCCGAACACCGTCAGCACCTTGGCATCGACACGGTCGGTCTTCTCAAGATGACCCATGGCCTCGGCGAAGCGGCGGGCCCGCAACGGGTTGATCACGATCATGCAGCGACTGGTGGACGCCCCGGTGGATGCGGCCTGTCGCCTCCAGAACAACACGGTTGACGTCACACGGCGATCTTACGCCAAGTTTGCCCTGTTTTTCTCGTGCCTGCCGATTGTGTGATCGACCGACCGCAAGAGGCCATTTATCTTCCGTCCCGATGCAGGGGCCAGTTCCAAGGCTGCGATCGGGCAACGCGACAGGAACGGATACACCATAACCGACACAGAAGCCGTGTTCCATTTTCTCTCCGATAGCCGCGTCTGCCCTGACGATATTCCTTACTGGCCCGAGCCCGGTCGATGCGGCCAATCACGCATCTCACGCCATACGGCAGCTTGCACGTCACACTCCATCCAGAAGACTATGCTTCCTCGATTTCCAGAACAAGGGGCGCTTCGCGCCCTGTTTCCACCGCCACATTGAAGTCCAGAGACATGAGGTCACGTGCCTGTCTGACGGGTTCTGCGGCGAAATTATGCCTTGGAGTGCCGCGTGCCCGCCACGCTCCGAACCCTTGATCCAACAGCATTGTGGTGCTTCGACCGTCCTCGAGGTGAAGCCGCAGACTGCGTTCATGGGGAAGCTCGGCTTTGTGTCGAACATCAATCCGGACGCCTGGAAGAAGCTCCTGCAAGATCTTATGGCGCACCCCGTCCTCGGAAAATGTATCAAAGACGGCCCATCCATTGTGTTCACTCCTGCGCACCCGCGCTGTCGACACCTTCAGCTTCAAGGCTCTGTTCCCAGGCATTCTGCGAACCACTTCCGACAAGAGTCGCAAAGCAAGTGGCGTCAGAAGATAACGGTCGGTATAGACTGCGTCTCGAACCCCGTGTGTTCGTATCGAAGCGATCATTAGCGGATCCTCGGCCTCCAGCATTTCCCAAAAAGCACGGCCGAAGTCCGTCGCCCGACCGTCGAGTCGCGCACCCACCCGGATCATCCTAGCATTGCCGCTGGATAGTGTTACGAGCTGTTCGCTCGCAAACGCCGTGGTTTCCGGCATATCTTTTGTTTTCCCATAAACCAATGGACCCTGTTCGCCCAATCCCCAACTCGGCCCTGGTATCGCTTCGCTCACGACGGGAGCAGCGACGGCACTCGACCCTTCTTGATCCTCAATGCAAGAAAGTACGGGGGCGCCGTTTGCAAATGGCAGATCGGACGCGAGCGCCAAGAACGTGTTGACTGACAGCCGGTGAATATCCAGTTTTTGGGCGAGGCTCATTCCCCTGTCTGTCAAAGCCTGTGCATCCAGCACGACCGTGGTTTTTGCTCCAGCATCTTTCAAACGTCCCAACAAACCGCCGACCGGCCAGTCCGCAATTTCCCATTTCGCCGGTGTTCCATGCAGATAGAGCGTGACAGACACCAGCCCCCTTGTCCGACTTCTCCGGTCGAGCCACTCGTCAAGTGTGGTGCCTAACGGTCTAGTTTCGGGACCGAAAACACGCATGGGATCCGGCAACTCGAAGTGCTCGTCGATCAACTTTGCGAGCTTTTGGCCTCCCGGCCGGTCGAGCCGTTCTTCCCCGAAGTTGAGGTCCGGGCGCAAAACACATGCTGGACAGCCGTGCATGCACTCTTCGGGACAGGTTAGCCGATCGGAAGCTTGTTTCACGCAATGGTCGAACCATTCCGTTTCTACCAGTCGTGAAGAGAGCCCCGCACCGCCGGAAGCCCGATCATAGAGAAACGCAGAGATCCTGTTCTCGTCTTGCTGCCCCTTTGAGCGGCCGACGGAAATCCCGATTTCGCGTGCCTCGGCCCCTAATCTCTCTGCCAACGCTTCGCGCAGACCGGCGGCCAAGGCGATACCCCCTTCCCGGTTAGCGTCGGGTGGGAGCTGCAACTCGAATACGTCCGTCTGTGCCTTATGGATGAAGCGGACATTGCGCTGTACACGCTCTACCTTGATGTACCCACCTGGACAATACCCTCCCTTCAGCACCAGTTTCCGCGACATAGCCAGCGGGACGTGTTTCTTGATTGCTTCGGGAATGGAAGCGCTAGTGTTCTCCTTCTCCGCTTCGGCTCGTCCGCAGTCGAGGCAGATCGCATAGCCCATTCCGTGCGGGCCAGAACCGAGCGTCACGATCTGTCCTTGCGGATCGGTCCGCCAACGTCCGGCTTTCGGATCCGGCAATGACCGCCATGTTCCTCCGGACGCCAATAGCCGTGGCATTTCATACGGCGCATGACCGAGATTTTCGTAACCTGTATGCGGAGGACGTCAGCCGAGAAATCCTGCAGGCCGCAAACTTCGTTTCCAGTCGGGACCCGGCGCTTGGCAGTTGGGACATGCCGTAGGCACCATACGCTCCAGTCCGAAAGAGCGACAAGCTGTGCATTCCCAGTAGTACTGCAGATCCTCGAGTTTCGAGGCATCGACCATTGCACCCCATGCCGGCAGAACGCCTTCCGAACGATGCACAAGGCCGTCAACAACGATTTCGGCACCTGGCGCATATTCACGGATCGCTATATCGAGAGTGCGCGAAGCTCCCCCTCGACGTTCCCCAAAAGCGACCGTTTCGGAAGCACATTTGCGGTCGTGGCCGGAGAGATGGTCGAAGGTTACGACATCGACTGGAAAGCCATACGATGGCGTGAAGCCGCGACGGGCAAGCTCAGCCAAAAGAAACTCACCCTTCATTCGGCGTGCTTTCATCGCGAAAGCCGATTTCACCTCCTGTTCGGAAACCGCGTCGCGACGATCGAGGAGTTCAGTGTATTCCCGGCGCCAGCGACACGATAACCTCTCGAAGGACTTGGTTGTCATGTTGCCTAGATAGTGTCGTCATGAGTGATGTTCATCTGTCCTATCTGTCGGTATCACTCGATGGTTCTTGGAAGCGACTCATGGGAATGGTTCATCGGCGTCACGACATTTCGGACAGGGTCTGGCTGTTGTTGGAGCCTCATCTGCCTGGCCGAGCGGGACGTTGGGGTGGGGTGGCGCAGGATAATCGACGGTTCATTAATGCGATCTTCTGGATTCTGCGCACCGGCGCTCCCTGGCGTGATGTGCCGCCAGACTATGGAGACTGGAAAAATACCCATCGTCGGTTCTGTCGCTGGCGGGACAAGGGGCTCTGGGGGGCGTTGCTGGAGCATCTGGTGGATGAGCCGGACGATGAGTGGCTGATGATTGACGCCAGTCATCTCAAGGTCCATCCCCATGCGAGTGATGCGGTCGGTGGCAATCAGGCGATGGGTCGCACAAAAGGGGGCTGAACACGACGCTGCACCTGGCTGTGGACGCGCATGGGATGCCGGTGCGGGTGTCGGTGACCGAGGGGACGGCAGCAGATTGCAGTCAAGCGGTCGAGCTGATTGAAGGGATAGATGCCGAGTATTTGTTGGCGGACAAGGCCTATGACACGAATGCCATCCTGTCTTATTGTGAGGAGCATGAAGTTATTCCAGTGGTTCCGCCGAAGCGCAACCGCAAGCACCCCAGAGCGTATGATGTCCATCTCTACCGGCGCCGGCATTTGGTGGAGAACGCGTTTCTGTGGCTCAAGCGTTGGCGTGGGATTGCCACGCGATACGCCAAGAATGCCGTATCGTTCCTTGCCGCGGTGCAGATTCGGTGTCTGGCGCTCTGGGCTGGCATTTCGTGACGACACTATCTAGATGTGCCGTATCCTTTCCTTCGAGTGCGGTGCCTCGCGTTAAAGTCCTCAGATCCGATGCAAGGCAATCATTTTGACCCCATTGTCCTCGCAACGCCTGAAGAAAATTGTCGGCAATGGATTCTTCAATTGCCGAATTAGCGTCGTCGGTTGCACCAAAGAATGCACCGGTTGATGAACGAAGATCGAAACCTTCAGGTAGTTCCCGCAGGAAAGCACCTAGTGGATTGATCCCAACGTTTGGACCCCTCTTTTTCTTGCGGCAATGATGGTATCGGGATTGGCGGTCCAGACGAAGGGCTTGGCTTCGGTGGTGTTGTGTTCGTCGATGACGCGGCGGATGGCGTCCTGGAGTTCGCGTACGGAGCGGCAGACGCCGTATTTGAGACGGCGTCGTGTCAGCTTGGCGAAGACGCCTTCGAGCGCGTTCAGCCACGCGCTCGAGGTGGGGGTGACGTGGAAGGTCCAGCGCGGATGGCGTGCAAGCCAGACCTGGACGTCCTTGTGCTTGTGAGTAGCGTCGTTGTCGAGGATGGCATGGACCGGGACGCCGGCGGGTATCGTGTGCGCGATGCGGTTAAGGCATCTCGGGAACGCCTGGTGGCGATGCCGACTGGCGTGCCGTTGCGCTTGTAATCATGTGTCATGGTAGCGCCGCGGCCTTTCTTCAGCGGCAGGCCGGGCTGTGTGCGGTCAAGTGCCTGACTGTGCGACGTGTCATCGATCGACAGCACGACCGCGTGAGCCGGCGGCGCAACGGAGAGGCCGACGATGTCGGTCAGCGTCTCGAGGCAGGCGGGATCGTTCGAAAGCGTGAACGGCCGCCAGCGGTGCGGCATCAGGCCATGCGCCTGCCAGACCGCCCAGACCCTCGAAGCGGCAACCCCCACAGCCTTCGCCATCGCCCGCAGCGTCCAGTGGGTCGCCGGGCAAGGCGACGCCGGTCGTCCGAAGTGAGCGTGAATGAAACACCAGGGCGCATCTTGCAAACCTCCGTGATCGACAAATCAGAAGAACACAATAACGGATATATCTGTAGAGATCAATCCACTAGCATTGCAGCGTGAACATGGCGTTCCACGAGACCCGGGCTGTCCAATCTCACAGCGGGAGCCGTTACGGGTGCCATCAAGAACCTTTCCGGATCCTCGAAAATGATCTGGTCCAGCGGAAGATTCCTGCAGAATGTCATGCCAAAGGCATAGGGCTCTCCACGCCTTCCGGCACGACCCACCCGCTGGCGATAATTCGAGACGGATGGCGGCGCGTTGGCGTTTGCGATCAATTGGATATCGGGAATATCGACACCCATTTCCATTGTGGTGGAACAGTTGAGCAGATTTATCCGGCCCTCCTTGAACAATTGCTCGTAGTGGGTGAGTACCGGGCGCTCAATCTGAGCGGAATGTTCCTGCGTGCGCAGGAAAGGAGCGTAAACAGCGGCTCGGTCGTGGAGTTCGGTCCAAAGTCCCTCGCGGCGCAGCTCCGCAATACGGCTATCGTTCTCGCACCAACGAGTCATTTCGGCGCGAGCATCAGGGTTCAAGCCACCCGGATTTGCCGTGGGCAAGCGCGGTAGATCGATCGCCTTAAGCTCGCGGTCCGGATCGTAGGGTGACAGCCCGGCCGGAGAATAGCCAAACACCCGTCGGGTAACCGGACAGACCCAGCCCTCGTAGAGCCGCGCCACAGCAGCGTTCTCGAAATCGAGCTGATAGGCACCGCCTCCGATGTCCCTGGCGGCAGTCGAAACAATCAATGACCAGAGACACGAAAGCACCTCAGCGGCGCGACCCTGATCCGCTTGGTTTCCGTAATCTCCACCGATCAGAGCGTACACAAGGCGATGCAGTCGTGATGGCCGTCCAGTTTGAGGTACGGGGCCGGGCCACGGTCGACTGTCCTCCGGTCGATCCGACAGCGCCAATCTAGTGTCCTGATTCCAAAGTTCGTACCGTTATGATGTTGCGGCTGCAGCGGTTTCGAGGGTCCTGAGGCAGAAGCGCTTGATGGACGCCAGGATTTCATCGGCTGTCTTGTGCCAGCGGAAGGGCTTGGGGTCCTCGTTGACGGTGTCGATGTACCCGGTGATCGCCTGCTCCAGCTCGACGGTCGATCGGTGAACCCCGCGCCGGATCTGCTTCTCTGTCAGATCGGCGAAGAAGCGCTCGACTTGGTTGAGCCACGAGGCAGAGGTCGGGGTGAAGTGAACATGCCAGCGCGGTCGCCGGGCGAACCCGTCGCGGATCGTCTTCGTCTTGTGGGTCGAGTAGTTGTCCATGACGATGTGGATCTCGAGGTCGGGCGGCACGTTGGCCTCGACGTGATCCAGGAACTTGCGGAACTCCACGCTGCGGTGGCGCCGATAGCACTGTCCGATGACCTTGCCTGTGGCGACGTCAAGGGCTGCGAAGAGCGAGGTCGTGCCGTTGCGCTTGTAATCGTGAGTGCGCCGCTCGACCTGCCCCGGGCGCAGCGGCAGCAGCGGCTGGGTGCGATCGAGGGCCTGAACCTGCGATTTCTCGTCCACGCAGAGGACCATGGCATGCTGCGGCGGGTCCACGTAGAGCCCCACGATGTCGCGCGTCTTGTCCACGAAGTAGGGGTCTGCCGAGAGCTTGAAGGTCTCGCTCCTGTGCGGCTGAAGGGAAAAGGCTCGCCAGATGCGATTGACCGTCGACGGCGCATACCCCGTCGCCTGCGCCATCGAGCGCGTGCTCCATTGGGTCGCGTCACGAGGCTTCTCCTCAAGCGTCTTGCGCACCACCTCGGCCACGGCGTCGTCATCGATGCGCCGGGGACGGCCGGAGCGCGGCTCGTCGTCAAGCCCGTCAAGACGATGCTCTGCGAAGCGATTGCGCCACTTCCTGGCGGTCTGGCTGGTCACGCCCAGCACGCTCCCAATCTGCACATTGGTAAGCCCTTCGGCCGCCAGCAGCACGATGTGCGCCCGATCGGACAGGCCTCGCCAGACTTTGCGCCCGCGCGCCAGCCGCTCAAGCTCGTTGCGCTCGTCCGCGCTCAGCTTGATCTCCACCGAAAGTCGCATCACCATGCCCCCCGAATCGACACCACCCCCTTAACAATACGAACTTTGCGTACAGGACACTAGGATGACAGATCGAATAGAGTTGTCTTCCCGACCGCGGACTAACGAATCGCATCATCCGGTCCGAGGCAAGCCTCGTCGCCAGTTGATCCCGGAACACGAAATCGATTGCCACCAGAGCCAGCGCTGTCCAGCCCTCCTTGTCCACATCCGCTTCGGCGATAACCCGAGGCACTTCCATCCTTGCCCTTCGCTCGAGTTCGGGAAATGACAGACGCATGAGCCCCATTGTCTCGGAATTATTCTGCACTTTCGGGCGGCGAAGAAGTTCGCGGTATAGGAACATCTCCGCGAGTTTCGCCGGATCTTCGGCCATGGCATGACCGCCTCCGGCCCGTTCACGCCAAATCTCTGTGGCGAAACGGAGTTCTCGCTGTTGGGCAAAACGCTCGACGAGATTACACCATGGTATCGGCTTGACCTCGCCACGCAGCTTATTTTCGATTTCCTGAATATATCCGTCGAACTCCGGATCGTTCGCTTTTCGGAAACGTTCGAGCTTCTTCTCGAGCTTCACCCGCTCGTCGCCCTTCGGACCGCTCTCCTCCTGTACTGCATGATAGAGGAACGCCCTCGTCAGGTTGCGTTCCGCGTCCTGTTGAAGTTTCGCTGCCAGTCGCGCAGTGCCTGGCGGCTATCGGAAAAGGTGAGACTACGCCGCCCACCCAGCGGTCTGCCAGGTGCGTCGAAGGGCTTTGCCAGAGCTTCGACCATCGCGTGCATGGCGACGCCCATGAAGAATGGCGGGCCGTAACGCTGCGGCGCGAGCCGTGCGGTCCTAGCTCCCGGGCAGTATTTACGGTCAGCTTCGTCTTCTTCCAGAACGATCCGAGCCCATCGCGCATCAGAGGGCGGTTCGTTGTCGAACACCGTTCCGTCGTCGAACTTCAGGAATCGGTCAGACTCATGCCCCGTCCCGGCGAAAGCACCCCTCTCCCAAGCGCGATCGGCTCCCGGTCACCGCCGTCCGCATCGGGTTCGGCATCCACTGCGAAATCGTCGGTCTGAATCGCACGCAACGGCACCAGCCGCGGCATGGCACCAAACTCTATTCCCGCGACAAGATGCGGGGTACCGCATTCGTTGCAAGCGAACAGTTCGAACACCGGAGCACCGCACTCGCATCGATCTCGCTGTTTGAACCAGACCGATCCGAACTCCCATCCAGAGCCGTCAGCCGAAAGCTCTGGATCTCGCTGTTTACAAGAGGGATCGACGCAGACCCAAAACCCTCCTTGTGCACGATGGAAACCATGCGCCCGCCACGGAAGAAGCCGTTCCCCCGTTTCGGGGTGCTGTGCTAGGGCCGATATATCTAGATAGTGTCATCACGAAATACCAGCCCAGAGCGCCAGACACCGAATCTGCACCGCGGCGAGGAACGATGCGGCATTCTTGGCGTATCGCGTGGCAATCCCACGCCAGCCCTTGAGCCACAGAAAGGCGTTCTCCACCAAATGCCGGCGCCGGTAGAGATGGACATCATACGCTCTGGGGTGCTTGCGGTTGCGCTTCGGCGGAACCACTGGAATAACTTCATGCTCCTCACAATAAGACAGGATGGCATTCGTGTCATAGGCCTTGTCCGCCAACAAGGACTCGGCATCTATCCCTTCAATCAGCTCGACCGCTTGACTGCAATCTGCTGCCGTCCCCTCGGTCACCAACACCCGCACCGGCATCCCATGCGCGTCCACAGCCAGGTGCAGCTTCGTGTTCAGCCCCCTTTTGTGCGATCCATCGCCTGATTGCCGCCGACCGCACCGCTCGCATGGGGATGGACCTTGAGATGACTGGCGTCAATCATCAGCCACTCATCGTCCGGCTCATCCACCAGAGGCTCCAGCAACGCCCCCCAGAGCCCCTTGTCCCGCCAGCGACAGAACCGACGATGGGTAGTTTTCCAGTCTCCATAGTCTGGCGGCACATCACGCCAGGGAGCGCCGGTACGCAGAATCCAGAAGGTCGCATTAATGAACCGTCGATTATCCTGCGCCACCCCACCCCAACGTCCCGCTCGGCCAGGCAGATGAGGCTCCAACAACAGCCAGACCCTGTCCGAAATGTCGTGACGCCGATGAGCCAATCCCATGAGTCGCCTCCAAGAACCATCGAGTGAATTCGACAGATAGGACAGATAAACATCACTCATGACGACACTATCTAGGGAATGTCTGGGCATCCTTTCTTCGAACATCGTCGCCAGCACTGTTGGTGGTACCGAACAGCGTGTTGGCAGCCTCCGAAAGAGTCGTGCCCTGCTCCGAAATCTTTCGCTTGAGTTTCTAGATACGGGGATGGGAGGATAGTTGCTCCCAAAGCATCTCAGGAGGTAGATTCGCAAGCGTTGCCGTGTCCAAAGGCGTATCCGCTCCTGGCAATGGGGTGTCGGATTCGACTACACGCCCTTGGATCACTCGCACGCGATTCTCGTCGATGCCGGCGAAGTCGGCGGTAAAGCGTTTCAGCTTTACATCCGTTCCCTCTTGGTCACCGATTGTCGCCGAGGTCGCCAGCAACCGGACCTGCTCCGGCGCGACGCCGAAAGCTGCTCGTACCCGGCGCAAAAGCAACGCCATTTCAGCCGCATGGGCGCCGATGTACCCATGCGCCTCATCCAGAACGATCCAGCGCAACAGTCCCTGCGATCGCTTCAGGATAGGACGATCCTGAGCGCGCAGAAGCAAGTACTCCAACATGGTGACATTGGTCACGAGGATCGCGGGTGGGGTTTTGCGGATTGCGCGCCTGTTGCCGATCTCGGCAGCTGCGAGCCGGTCGCTGTCCTGTTGCCACGGCGTCTCTGGCGTCAAGCTGTTGTAAAGCGCAAACCTGATCCGGCTATTCAAGGGTGCGGTCCAGGCCGAGAGCCGCTCACGCTGACTCTCGATCAAGGCGTTGAGCGGATAGATCACGATTGCACGAACGCCCGAGAGCAGGCCACCCGCCGGATCGCGCAACAGATCGTCCAGCAAGGGGATCATGAAGCATTCGGTCTTTCCCGAGCCGGTACCGGAACTCACGAGGCAGGACAATCCTTCGTGCGCCGCTTGCCATGCCGCAAGCTGGTGGGACCAAGGATGCAATTTGCGCGGCATACGCTCTGCGTCGGCTTCGTCCAGAGCTGCGACAAGGTCGGGATGCAGAAGCTCGCCGGCAAGATCATCGAGGCTGCAATCGGCCGTCTCCCATGTGCGGGCGGCTTCGAACACTGGATCAGCCAAGAGTGCGTCCGTTTCCCCGGGTAAGGCGGAAAGCCGACGCAGGAGGAGTGCGTTCAGCGCAGGCGAAGCAATCCGCCCCCGTGCGACGACGGAGGAAGCTGCCCGCGCGGATAGACGGCAAAGGGTATCGTAAAGATGCGAGGTGTTCATCGGTCGGTTCTCGACAGGTAGAGATTCAGGGCAGGCGGCAAGGCGGTATCGAAGTAAATAGGATCGACAAACCGAAGATTGATCAGAGAACCTCTTGCAAAATTCCTGTCTCCAGGTGCAGAGGTGACCGGGATCAACCGACCGATCCGGGCTCACCGGACCCTGGGAGCAGGAATTTTGCAAGAGGTTCTACAGTATAAGGGTTTTTCTAGTTTTCAAGAATTCACGTCTCCGAACCGTTGGAACGATCGCTGTTTGGGGTGTGGGATCGCCGTGACAGTCTGGCTCAAGGAATTGCCGGCGAGATCGAGATCCCGCATGATGTCGGCCAGTCGCTGCTTGATATCGATGGCATCTACAGCAGGGCCCGCATGACGTAGCACAGGAGGTCTTTGCCCATCTCAACCTCGTCATGATGGCACGGGCTTTCACCAGCTTCAGCAATGCCGTCCTGGAAAAAACATGGACGACTGCGGGCTCGACATCGAAGCCGACGTCAAACATGGCCTGGCAGCCATCGAACGCAACAGGGAATCCCTGATCCTCTTCACGCTTCCGCGACAGCCGCAACCGTCAACGCTGTCGTGGCGTCCAGCGATCGGACTCGACAGCACCGTCGGCCCGACCGGGTCCAGGGTCCGGCGCTGGAGGGGGCGTGTAGCCGCCGGCGGAGGTCAGACGAGGCTCAGGCTACCGCATGACGATACTCAAAAACCCGCGAAAGCACTGTAACATCACAAAGACATCTGAACTGTTGGAGTCATAGTCATGGCCTCTTACTCACACGCCCCTGCCGTGCTGTCCTCCGACGAGGTCAGGACGTATCACGATGACGGTTTTGTCGTGCTATGGTTCCAGCTTGACGCCGACACGGTCATGGCCATGCGCGAGGCCCTTCACGATCTGGTTGCCGCCTATCCGCATATCACGACCGAAGGCCTGGTTTCTCCGCCTATCCGTTACGCCGGGACCAGGCATCCGGATGTTCATGACCGGTATCTGGGGTTCTGCCGTATCCCTGCCATCCTCGATATTGTCGAGCAATTGATCGGCCGCGACATCATTCTCTGGGCCACCAGGGTCTTTTCGAAAGGCTCAATTCGTGACTCGTAGGTTCGGTCCAACCATTGCCGCCTCAAGGCAGGCTCTGGGCGATGGCTGATCGCCGGGTTCGATGAGATGGAACCACCTCAGATAAC
This sequence comes from Thalassobaculaceae bacterium, assembly GCA_963422445.2. Taxonomy (GTDB): domain Bacteria; phylum Pseudomonadota; class Alphaproteobacteria; order Thalassobaculales; family Thalassobaculaceae. The sequence goes on along the minus strand of OY729512.2, from coordinate 1,974,504 downwards.
TGTCGAGGTTCTTGGTGGGATGCCGCGGAGCCGCGCAGGACGCCCTTGATCTGGCTGTGGCGGCTATTGACCGTCTGGATGGGCCGCGCGCCCGGACCCGCTCGCTGGCAGAAGCGTTGATGCTCCCGTGTGGGATGTCGAGCGCCGCCGCAACGGGCGGATAGCAGCGGTTGGCGTCGGAGACGAGCATCGCATCCGGTGCGACGACCGGCTCCAGCCCCTCCTTCACGCTGTCTGCGTTGAGGGCGGGCAGGGTATGGCTGAGGGTCTCGCCCGCACGGCCGGCGGCGACCAGGATCGGCCCTGGCTCGCGCGAGGCCGGGTTTGCGGACCGTCCCGCCGCACCGGCGCCGCGTGCGGTCCAGCTTCCGCTCCTCCTTGCGGCTCTCGAGAACGACGGTCTCGAGAGCCTCGACGATCCCGGCAAGCCGGTCCGGCGCCTGGCGCACCGCCGCCAGAAAGCGGTGGCGCCAGCGAGGCGTCGTGCGCGGCGCAATCCCGCAGCGCTCGGCAGCCTCCCGGATCGTCTCGCCGGCGCCAGGCGAGGCGCCAAAGGCCAGCCAGCGCTCCTCGTGGTGCAAGCCCGACAGCGCTGTGCCGGTCAGCGCACCGAACCTCTTCCTACAGGCCTTGCACCGGACACGGCGAAGACCGCGCGCCGTGCCCCGCGACACCGCCCCGCCGGCGCCGCAATGCCGACAGCGCCGCTCGTGATCCACGCCCAGATCGATCGCCGCCAGCGAGGCCGCGCCCTCCGGCGGGTCCGACAGCACCGCCGCCACCGCCATGCGCTGCGTCGCCGTCAGCTCATCGACATGCGAGAACCAATCCCGAAACCGCTCGTCATCCATCTGTCTAACCGCCAAGGCGAATCGGGCGAGTTTCTATCGCGATACCTACGAGTCACGAATTGAGCTTTTCGAAATCAGCCTGGACCGGCCGTACGACCCCGTGGCATCAGGATGGTGAATATTGGCCGATCCGGCCCCTGGCGACAGTTACGGCATGGATCGCCATCGACAGGGCCACCGTTGCGAACGGGTGCCTGAAACTGGTTCGAGGGTCGCATCGCGGTCAACGGCTGATGCGTCACGTGAGCCTGACAGGCCAGGGGGCAGCTCTCGACAAACAGATTGCGCCGGGCGAATTCGATGAAGCCGACGTCGTTACCATTCCACTCGAGCCCGGACAGATGGTTCTATTCGATGTCTATACAGCCCATGGCGCAACCGCAAACCTGTCCGACCGACGCCGTGCCGGCTTTGCTGTTCGCTACATGCCGGGACATTCGCTCTACGATCGGTCGATGCGCGTGGGCAGTGGTCAGGACGATGTGCAGACCGATTTGAGCCAGCGCGCCTTGTTCCTTCTACTTGGTCAGGACCGGGCAGGGAAAAACGATTTCGAAATGGGACATGACGGCATGGTCGTCGAGGTCGCCGACGACCTGTCCTGATCGCAAGCGCCGGCACCGGACCGCCGGGTTTGTCGAATCGATGCTTGACCTCCGTGTCCGCAGGCAATGCCGGGTACGATCCAGGGTCCCGTATCCCAGCTGCCGGGCCCGTGTCGCGAACCGCAATGTCCTGTTCGCCATGTCCGTCGTTCCATCGGCTGGCGCTCTGGAGGTGAGCGGGTGGATCAACGCCGGAACGGTGATTGTCGCAATGTTTGCCGATACCGTGCCGTTGCTAAAACGGAAGCTTGCTTTCTGCGGCCGCCCGTGCCATGAGACGCAGGCTTGAGAATGACAGAAAAATCGCAGGGTCGCACAATACCGACGCGCATTCGCACCGGCGCATGCGCAAACTCTCTAGCTTGACCAAGCGTGGGTGCGCGGACTCCGGGCAGATGGCTTGGGCAGGCGTGCGCTATTGTGTTGATGCACCGTTTGGCCTGACCGGCGCGGCCCGAGACTTGGGAAACAGAGGGAATGTTCGAAACATACCGCAAGGAATTGGATTGGGGCGGGCGCAAACTCGTCCTCGAGACTGGAAAGGTCGCTCGTCAGGCGGACGGTGCCGTAATGGCGAGCCTCGGAGAAACCACTGTCCTGTGCACGGTGGTCGGCGCCAAATCGACCAGACCTGGTCAGGATTTTTTTCCATTGACCGTGAACTATCAGGAGAAAACCTTCGCTGCCGGCAAGATTCCCGGCGGCTTCTTCAAACGAGAAGGTCGTCCGACCGAAAAAGAGACGCTGACCTCCCGTTTGATCGACCGGCCGATCCGGCCTCTCTTCGTGGATGGATACCGGAACGAGACTCAGATCGTCTGCACCGTGCTCTCGCACGACCTTGAAAACGATCCGGACATCGTGGCCATGGTCGGGGCGTCGGCTGCGTTGACGATCTCGGGCTTGCCGTTCCTAGGGCCTATCGGCGGCTGCCGTGTCGGCTTCCGGGAGGGGACTTATCTGCTCAATCCGTCCCAGACAGATACCGCAGCTTCGGATCTCGATCTGATCGTCGCCGGCACCGAGGACGGCGTACTGATGGTTGAATCCCAGGCCAGTGAGCTCTCGGAAGACCAGATGCTTGGCGCTGTCATGTTTGGCCACAATGCTTATCAGGATGTGATCGGCGCAATTGTTGAACTGGCCGAAGCCTGCGCCAGGGAACCGCGCGAGATCGCGCCCGAACCACCAGAAGTTGCGGCTGTCAAGGCAACGCTGTCGGCGGCAATCAGCGCCGACCTCAAGGATGCCTATAGTATTGCCAACAAGACCAAGCGCCAGGACCGGGTTGCCGCGGCGCGGCGCAAGGGGCTCGACCTGCTCGAGACCGAAGCCGAACAGGATGTCGCGAAGGATGTTCTGAAATCGCTCGAATCCGACATTGTTCGTGGCGCCATTCTCGACACCGGACAGCGTATTGACGGCCGCGATACCACAACGGTGCGGCCGATCGTTTCCGATGTCGGGGTTCTGCCGCGGACGCACGGATCGGCCCTGTTCACACGCGGGGAAACCCAGGCTCTCGTCGTGACCACGCTCGGTACCGGACAGGACGAGCAGATCGTCGATGCCCTTGAGGGCCAGTATCGCGAGAATTTCATGCTCCACTACAATTTCCCGCCCTATTCGGTCGGTGAGGTGGGGCGCATGTCCGGTCCGGGTCGGCGCGAGATTGGCCACGGTAAACTGGCTTGGCGCGCGATCAGGCCGCTCCTTCCGGACAAGGACGATTTCCCGTACACGATGCGGGTGGTCTCCGAAATCACGGAATCCAATGGCTCCTCGTCGATGGCTTCGGTCTGCGGCGCGTCCATGTCGTTGATGGACGCCGGTGTGCCGTTGGTCCGGCCTTGCGCCGGGATTGCGATGGGCCTGATCAAGGACGAAGGCCGGTACGCGGTACTGTCAGACATTCTCGGCGACGAGGATCATCTCGGCGACATGGATTTCAAGGTCGCCGGTACGGCCAGGGGCGTGACCTCTCTGCAGATGGACATTAAGATCACCTCGATCACGGAAGAAATCATGCAGGTCGCGCTCGCGCAGGCCCGCGACGGCCGCCTGCACATCCTGAACGAGATGGAGCGCGCGATCGCGGCCAGCCGCGAAGGCGTCTCGGCACACGCGCCGCGGGTGACCACAATCACGATCAACAAGGACAAGATCCGCGACGTCATCGGTCCTGGCGGCAAGATGATCCGCCAGATCTGTGAAGAAACCGGGGCCAAGGTCGATATCGATGATGATGGTACGGTCAAGGTCGCGGCTGTCGACGCGGCTGCCGGTCAGGCGGCTGTCGACCGGATTCGGCAAATCGTCGCGGAGCCCGAGGTTGGCGTGATCTATTCGGGCAAGGTTGTGAAGACCGTCGATTTCGGCGCCTTCGTCAACTTCCTGGGGCCGCGTGACGGACTGGTTCACATCAGTGAGATGCTGCCCGGCCGGGTCAACAAGACGACCGATGTCGTCAATGTCGGCGATGCGGTCAAGGTCAAGGTCATCGGCCTCGATGATCGTGGCAAGGTCAAGCTCAGCATGCGGGTGGTTGACCAGGAAACTGGTGCCGATCTGGAAGCTTCTGAATGACAGCGGGGCGCCCTCGGCGATCCGGGGGCGCCGCATCGCCCTTTGCCCGGCCTTCCGGCGGGCCGGACGGCAATTGCCATGCAGTTGACCGGCGGGCGAGGTGAGGCAGGCGGGTGCTGTCCGAGACAGAACCACCCGGCGCCGGTCACGACTGTTTACTCGGTCCCGTTCGAAGCCCCGGCGTCACGGTTCGGGTTGGGGATCCCGACCACCTTGAGGCCACCATCGACATAATGGATCTCGCCGGTAACGCCGGATGACAGGTTGCTCAGCAGGAACAGGGCGGAATTGCCGACTTCGTGTAAGTCGATGTTACGGGCCAGAGGGGCATGGTTTCCCGAATAGCGATAGACATGGCGTGCGCCCGAGATCGCCGATCCGGCCAGCGTGCGCATTGGCCCCGGCGATAACGCATTGACCCGAATACCATTCTTTCCGAGATCTGCGGCGAGGTAACGGACGCTCGCCTCAAGCGCAGCCTTGGCAATCCCCATGACATTGTAGTTTGGGATGGTGCGAGTCGATCCGAGATAGGTGAGCGTGACCAGACTGCCGCCATCCTGCATGAGTTCGACCGCATGACGTGCGACATTCGTGAACGAGAAACAGGAGATATCGAGGGTATTGCGGAAATTTTCCCGGCTTGTGTCGACATACCGGCCCTTGAGCTCGGTTTTGTCGGAAAAGGCGATGGCATGAACCACGAAATCCAGGCGGCCCCATTCCTCTCTCAACTGGGCAAAGACCGCGTCGAGATGGTCCGCCTGTGACACATCGCATTCCAGAACAAGGTTGCTGCCCACCGACTCGGCGAGTGGCCGCACCCGCCGCTCTATCGCATCATTCTGGAAGGTGAAGGCAAGCGAAGCTCCGTGCTCGGCGAGTTTCGATGCGATGCCCCAGGCAATGGAGTAGTCATTCGCGACCCCCATGATCAGGCCTTTGCGGCCATTCATCAGCCCCGTGCCTGGCTGCAGCGGTGCGGTCATCGGTACCTCTTTTGGCCGGGTTACGGGATCCCTGGCTGACGTTCAGGCATCACAGGCCCGGAACACCAGGACAGAGTTGGTTCCACCAAACCCGAAACTGTTGGACATGGCGACATTCACACGCGCGCCATCCTGGCGTTGTGTCAGGATCGGCATTGCTTCGGCTTCGGGATCAAGTGTTTCGATGTTTGCTGATGCTGACAGGAACCCGTGTTTCATCATCATCAGCGTGTAGATCGCTTCGTGAACGCCGGCTGCGCCCTGCGAATGCCCGGTCAGGGATTTGGTTGAACTGATCGCCGGAATCCTGTTGTGCCTGGCAAACACTTCTGCAATCGCCTGAAGTTCGATCACATCGCCGACTGGTGTGCTTGTCCCATGTGTGTTGATATAGTCGACCGGGTCGTGGACGTCGGCCAGAGCTAGTTTCATGCAGCGCGCAGCGCCGTCGCCAGACGGTTGCACCATGTCGGCGCCATCCGATGTTGCGCCATATCCAACGATCTCGGCGTAGATCGGGATACCGCGGATCCTGGCCCGCTCGTATTCTTCGAGCACCAGAACGCCGCCGCCGCCGGCAATCACGAAACCGTCACGATTGACATCATAGGCGCGCGACGCCCGATCTGGCGTGTCGTTGTATTTCGATGACAATGCGCCCATCGCATCGAACAGGACGGTCAGCGTCCAGTGCAGTTCTTCGCCGCCCCCGGCAAACATGATGTCCTGTTTGCCGAGCTGAATGATTTCATAGGCATTGCCGATGCAATGCGAACTGGTCGAACAGGCGGAACTGATCGTGTAGCTGAGGCCCTTGATCTTGAATGCCGTTGCGAGATTTGCGGAGTTCGTACTCGACATGACCCGCGGCACCATATAGGGACCGACGCGGCGCGGGCCGCGTTCACGGGCGAGATCGAACGCGGCCATCATATTGGACGTCGAGGGACCGCCGGAGCCGAGAACCGCACCGGTTCGGGGGTTGCTTACCTCTGATGCTGTCAGACCGGAATCGGTGATGGCCTGGTCCATTGCAATGTAGTTGTAGGCGGCGCCGTTTCCCATGAACCGCAGGAGCTTGCGGTCGATATGGTCGGCCGGATCGATTTTGGGCGCGCCATGGATATGGCTGCGAAACCCCATTTCACAGTATTCGTCACTAAAAGTTATGCCGGATTGACCGGTCCGGAGTGATTCAGAAACTTCTGCGGCGTTGTCGCCGATGCTCGACACGATACCGATGCCGGTGACGACGACACGTCGCATCAGTTGAATCCTTGCGCCAGCACTGGCTCGCTGACAAGGCAGACCCGAATGTCCTTGGCCTCGAAGACCGTCCGCCCGTCACACATGACCCAGCCGTCGGCGATTCCAAGGAAAAGCTTGCGCATGATGACGCGTTTGATATCGAGGCGGAATTGCAGCAGTTTTGCTGTCGGCAGAACCTGACCGGTGAACTTTATTTCACCAACTGACAGGGCGCGCCCGCGGCCAAGGCCGCCGAGCCAACCGAGCGTGAAGCCCAGCAACTGCCATAATGCGTCCATTCCGAGACACCCGGGCATCACGGGATCACCCTCGAAATGGCATTTGAAAAACCAGAGGTCGGGCTTGATGTCGAGTTCCGCCTCGACCTCTCCCTTCTCATTCTTGCCACCGGCATCGGTGATTCGTGTAATCCGGTCAAACATCAGCATCGGCGGCATTGGCAGTTGTGCATTGCCGGGGCCGAACATCCGTCCTTGCGCGCACTCGATCAGATCCTTGTAGCCAAAACTGGAAGCTCGCTTGGAGACCACGTCTCAAATTCCTCAAGGTTCGATCTTTACTGCACAATGACGCACGAACCGACCCTGCGAGCAACACAGACATCAGCGAACGTCACGTGCAGAAAACCACAAATCGCGCGGCAAAGCAAAGAAACATTATCGGACAGGTACCTGACCTGTGGCGGTCGCCGACAGCCCAAATCGGCTGCGGTGTCCCGGAGCCATTCGGCGCGTTTGACGGTCAGGTCGCCCGGGACGGGAGCACCTGCGTCAGCAATCCGGTCAATCACGACGAGGCGAACGCGTCGACGTGACCGCGGCGCGTGAAGCGTCGGGCTTCAGGTTTTCGGGCCACGGCGACCGGACGGATCAGCCGAAGGCATCTTTTTCCCAGATGCTGGCCCGCGGCGTTGCTCCGATCCGCCGGGCAACCGCCTTCCAGAGCGGCCCGTGGCCGGCAGCAGGGCCCGCGATCGCGTGCGCGATCTCGTGCAGAACAGTATCCTGAATCTGGGCCGCGCTGCCGTCCAGCACATGGCGGCGGCTGATTCGGATGACGCGATCCCGAAAGCTGCAGTCGCCAAGACGATGTTTCGATTCGACCAACATCAACGTCCAGTCCGCGAGTCCATGTTCGTCCATCAGCCGTCGGGCCATTACTGTCATTTGATTCAGTTTCTCGACACCGTGTCGCTCGCTCCGGTTTCCATCGTCATGGAGCATGCTGTAGGGGACATCCCAACAGCCGGCCTCATTGCGGATTCTCGCTCGTTTCGGATTGAGCTTCTCGATCTTGCCGCGCACGATTCCCTCGGTGCCCGTGAACGTGACCCTGTCCCCGATCCGAAACGCGGCCCGTGCCGTGTCATGCTGGGTGACGAGTGTTGTCCGTCGTGTACCGTCCGAGGGTTGCAGTGCCGATTCCGGAACTCTCCAGGTGCGTTCTTCCGTGTCGATTACGCGTGCAAGGCGTTGCCGTCCCTGACGCTGAAGGAGATGTCCTTCGATGATCCTGCCGCGATGGCTGAACCGGACCGGGTCGCCGATGGTCGGCGAAGAGTTATCACGCTGTCGGGGCATACGATTTCCGTTCTGTTTCGGACATGGGTGTCGCGAGCCTGATCGGACAGTCTGTCGGGGACATGTTTCACGGATCGCATGGTTTTGCAAACCGAATTGCGTCGGGATCATCGAAGGGTTGTAAAACGCATCGTCAGGATCTTGTTCCAGGTTGGCACTTCTTTTGTTCCGTTGTCCTTTATCGCTTTGATATGGTTGATATTTTTCTCGTGCGATTTCAACATGGCCCGATATTTTGTTGGCTTCTGTCAGCTCGTCAGACGGGCCCTCCTGCGGTGGATGGCGGGTTCCACGGCCGCTGCCGAGGAGATTTCGGCACCCTCGGCGGCCGGGCGCGTGTCCTGGCGGTTGACGGTCAACGTGCCGTCGGTCTGGCGCAGGCGCGTGGTGATCCGCCCCAAGCTCCGCAGGACCGTCTCGATATCCCGGTCGACGTGGCTGGTGCGCAGCCCATCGGCGCCGGCGCCCTCACGGCCTCGTCGTATTGCGGCCTGCGCTTGAAGCGCATGGCAGACGGGTTGGCGCCGGTGTCCGCCGTCTCGAGCGTGGTCTCGTAGGACCTGGCGACCGCAGGGAAGCGCTGCTTGAGGCGGCCCTTGACCGGGAGGCCGCTGTGGAGCCTTTCCAGCGCCGCCTTGAAGCGGGTCCGCGTCAGGCCCAGGATCGAGGTCTCGGCCTTCTTCTTGCCCTCGCTGACGACAGAGAGCCGCGCCTCTCGTGATGCGCGCTGGTGATCACCAAGACCTCGCCGCCCCGGCCGAGGGCGATCCAGTCGTAGCCCCGCTCGCCCAGCCACAGGATGTTCTCCGCGCTGACGATGCCCGCGTCCATGACCAGCGTGGGCTTCGGCGCCGTGCCGCCGCACACCGCCTCGAGCCTGGCCAGCGCGTCCTCCAGCCGGCCCGGCGCGCTCGCGGTGTGCGGCCGGATCTCGCACCTGCGCGGGAAGCCGGCGCCAGCGTGATCAGGGGACAAGCGCCGCGCTTCTGCCTGGAACGCCCGAAGCGGGGAGCTCTCCCTGCGTGTGGCCGTGATCGTGAAGGTTGGTGAGATCGTAGAAGGCGATGGGGTCGGAGATGTCGAGCAGCGCGCGCTCACGGTTGAACAGATCCCGCTGGATGGCGGCCCGGTGGCGCCAGAGAAGGGCGCCGATGCGCTCAAGCGTCTTGCGCCGCAGCGCCTTGCGGTCGCCGTCCAGCGGAAGAAGCGCGGCGGTCGCACTGTCGCGGCGCAGCCAGCGGCTAGTCTCGCGCGCGCTGGCGGGATCGACCATCCTGGCGACGATCAGCGCGCGCGATGCGCCCTTCGCGGCCCTTGATGTCCCGGTCGTGGAGGATTTCGGCGAAGCCGGGATCGCCGAGGGCCTTGAGGCACAGGCGCTCGCAGCCGACCGTGCGCGGGGTCTCGTGCTCCAGGGTATCGCTGGCGACGGTGGCGATGTCGGGCTGGCGCGCCTCTTTCTGCACCGCTTCGCTGCGGCCCCCTGTACCTCTTACGACGCTTCGTCCGCGGTGAGGTTACGTTGTGATTGAGGGTCTGCTCCATTGCTCGGATAGCAGCAGCGATGCCCGTCCATTCCGGGCGGGACGGGCCAAGGGATCGGGAGCGACCGAACGCCCCCTGCGCCTTGAGCACCTGAGAGGGGGGGGGGACCTGTGCCTCGGTCCCTGGCCATGATGGACGCCCAGTGGGGAGTTTGCGCCTTGAGCGCCAGTACAGGGACCGGAAGGCATCATGGCGGCCCGTTGGCACGACAGACCGGAGGAATGCCATGGAAAGGCTTGAGTGCTTCGTGGGGATCGACTGGGGCTCGGAGACCCACCAAGCCGGCATCATCGACAGCGAAGGGACGATCCTGGGAGAACGGGCTTTCCGGCACGGCGGCGCCGGGCTTGCGGAGATGGCGGACTGGCTCGTCGCCACGGCGAACGCCGAGCTGCCCGCCATCGGGGTCGCCATCGAGGTTCCGCATGGGCCTGTGGTGGAAACCCTGATGGAACGCGGCTTCGCGCTCCACTCCCTCAACCCGAAGCAACTGGACCGGTTCCGGGACCGCTTCTCGCCAGCCGGCGCCAAGGACGACCGCCGCGATGCCCGTACGCTCGGTGATGCGTTGCGAACCGACCGCCACGCGTTCCGGCACCTGGACCCGGCCGCTCCGGAGATCGTCGAGTTGCGCGAGTGGTCGCGCATCGCGAACGACCTCACCGGCGATCGGACGCGGCTCGTGAACCGGGTCCGTCAGCAGCTCTGGCGCACCTATCCGCAGCTCCTCAAGGTCGAGGGCGATCTCGCCAAGGCCTGGGTCCGTGACCTCTGGACCCTTGCACCGACCCCCGACAAGGCGCGGCGCGTCCGCGTCAAGACCATCGCCGGTCTCCTGAAACGCCATCGGGTTCGACGCATCGAGGCCGAGACCGTGCTCGCGAGGCTTCGCGAGCCTGCCGTCTCCGTGGCCGCCGTCGCCCATATCGAGGTGGTGTTCTCGCAACGGGCCGTCGTCACCCAGCAGATCGCCAGGGCATATCGGAAAATCGACCGCCTGACCGCGGCGCTGGCTCGGTCGGCGCCGTCCCCCGATGAACCGCCGGGGATGCAAGGGCAGCGTGACGTGGAAATCCTGAACTCGCTTCCCGGCGTCGGCAGGATCGTCCTCGCCACGCTGCTCGCAGAAGCGCATGATCCTCTGCGACGGCGAGACTATCAGGCCTTGCGGCGCCTGTCCGGCGTCGCTCCCGTCACCAAACGCTCGGGCAAGACCCTGATCGTGGTGCGCCGCCTAGCGGCCCACAACAGGCTGCAGGATGCCCTCTACCACTGGGCCAGCGTCGCCGTGCAGCATGACGCCGCCAGCAAGGCCAAATACGCCGCGCTCAGAGCGCGCGGCCACGGCCATGACCGTGCCCTGCGGTCCGTCGCCGACCGGCTCCTCGCGGTCGCCTGCGCCATGCTCGAAAACCAGACACTGTTCGCACCCGATCATCCAAGGCAGCGCTATGCCGCCTGACACAAACTTGCCGAAAACCGGCGGGCACAAAAACCGCCGAAGGCACTTTACAAATGATGGCGAGTCCCCCCCCCCCCCTGGCCCTGAGCCTGGCGACGATGTCCTCGGCTCGGCCGGCACGTCGGGCGCGGCTTCGAGCAGCGGCGGGCGGCCGTGGAGCAGCGTCCTGTGGCGCACCTTGTCGCCGACGTGCAGGGAGAGCATCAGCCTGTGGCTTCGCACGGGCTTGCCGTCCTTGTCGGTGTGGGGCCTGGGGGCCTTGATGTACAGGGCGCGGGCGAAGGGTTGGCGATGTGTTGCCTAGACACGCGCGCCAGCGCGCCTGGCAAGGGGGATATCGACGCAACAACAAAGTCCTGCCCCCACAAAAGAGTTCCGGGCACCCACATCCATCATATGGAAGTTCAGGCGATGAAAAAGCCAAATATGTGCTGTTCTCAGACCGCACCCCCCCCCCCCCCCCCGATCAGGCACGGGCAGTGGAAAAAAACTGCCAACTTGGGTTGTGGTGATGCTGTTTGCCGGGCAGCGGTGCCGGGACTGCGGGCCGTCCGGTGAGTGGTTATGGTGTCTGCGAACATCCGGTTGTTTCGTCAAGCCTCCGCTTCGGCGGTAGCCAGAGCTTGATCATTCAGTCTTTCGCGGGCTCCGGTATCAGGCGATGCAGGGCGAGGGCAAGTGCTGCGAGCGGTTGGGTCTGGATGATCGCGACGCCTGGACCGGCAATCTCTGTCAGAAACATGCTTTCGCCACCGAACAGCAAATTCCTGATGCCGCGCTGGAATCGGATTTCGTATGTGCAGGGTTTGGAGAACCCGACCAGGTTACCGGTGCTGACCGTCAGTGTTTCGCCGTGTTTCTGGACGCACTATGCCAGGGTGCCGCCGGCACTGAGGAAAGCAAGTCCATCTCCTTCCAGTTTCTGAAGGACCAGTCCTTCACCGCCAAACAGTCCGGAGGCGAGGCGTTTGGTCATGGCGATACTGAGATCGACGCCCCGGCACTGCAAAGATTAGGCACTGCGCTGACAGAAGAACACGCCGTCATTCCGGGCCATATCAACAGCCTTGATCTGGCCCGGCACTGGCGACGCGAAACTTACGGCTTGCGGTGTCTCGGCTTCGTTGGAGAAGAAGGTTGCGAAGAAGGTTTCGCCGGACAGTTTGCGGAACAGACTGCGCATGAGCGATCCGGGCATTTCCGTCGACATGACGATCCCGGTCTCCATCATCACCAGGGCGCCGGCCTCGGCCTGAACGGCCTCGCCGAGATCGAGCCGGATCGTCAACAGCGGTGATGCGCCTCCCTCGATCCGGTATTCGATTTCATCTGCAGCCATAATCGTTCCTCGCTGTCCGCTGGATATCCACGAGCATTTTACGGCCTCGGCCGCGAGTCCGAACGTTATTGCATTTCCGTTCGTCGAAGACCAGATATCGGGAGGGCGGGGCGGCTGCGGCGGCCCTATTTGTACGTCCAGATTGTCAGCGTTCCGGCACGACGGTAGGGTTGCTCTCTGCATGTCGCGAAAATCAGTTCAGGAGCAGTCCGATCCATGCATGTTGTCATCTTTGAGGTGGAGCCGACGGCGGACGGCAAGGCCGAATATCTCGATATTGCCAGCCAACTGCGAAACGAACTGGAGGATGTTGACGGATTTGTCTCCATTGAACGGTTCGAAAGCCTGACGGCACCCGGCAAGATCCTGTCCCTTTCGACATGGCGCGACGAGGCTGCAATCAGGATCTGGCGTGAACGGGCGGCACACCAGGCGGCGCAGGACAGAGGCCGGGTGGATCTGTTCGAACGCTATCGCATCCGGGTAGCCGAAGTCGTCCGCGATTACGATCTCGAGACATCACCGTGGCGCCGCGATGCGACATGACGACGACAGCGGCGGGCGATCCGTGCAGGGCGCGATTTTTTATGGCGATGGCGTCAGAGTCTGTGGCTCGGCATTGCCATGTCGTGCGGGTTGCTGGTGCATGAAAGGCTCGACCGTTGCATGTGACTTCGCGTTCGCCGAAGTACATATTCCTACGGAGCGTGCTATTCGGTTCCGGTTGTCATGAACGCCGGTGAGGACAACCGGTTCGGCGGACGGGTCCGCCGCTATGCGAAGATGACGGGTGCTGTTGGCGGGCTTGCGGCGCGAGCGACAGCACGGCGTTATCTTGGCATCGCATCCGGCAAGGTCGATATGCCGGCGGATCTGAAAGTTGTCTTGGGTGATCTCAAAGGCCCGATCATGAAGGTCGCGCAAATTCTCGCGACAATACCGGACGCGTTGCCCGAGGACTACGCGGCGGCGTTGCGTCATCTCCAGGCAAATGCGCCAGCAATGGGGCGACTGTTCGTGCGTCGGCGCATGCGATCCGAGCTCGGCGCCGATTGGGCAGAGCGGTTTGCCGGATTCGACGAAAATGCTGCTGCTGCTGCCTCGCTCGGTCAGGTCCACAGGGCCTGCGATGATGACGGCCGTGCTCTTGCCTGCAAACTTCAGTATCCGGACATGAGTTCGGTTGTGGAAGCGGACCTGAGGCAGCTCCGTCTGGCGATTGCGGTCTATGAACGGTACGACAAGGCAATCAGTGCTTCGGAGATCTACAAGGAACTTGTCGTACGTATGCGCGAGGAACTCGATTACGAACGAGAAGCAGCGCATTTAAGTCTGTATCGTCTCATGCTGGCCGGGGAGCCTGGCATCCAAGTCCCGGACCTGGTGCCGGCGCTTTCGACACGGCGTCTTCTGACCATGACCTGGCTTGACGGTGCGCCGTTACTTGATTTGATCGCGAACGGCATTGATGTTGCGTTGCGGGACCGGATTGCCCGTCACATGTTTCGCGCTTGGTATGTCCCATTCTACCGTTATGGTGTGATTCACGGAGACCCGCATCTCGGGAATTACACGATGCGTCCGGACGGTGCCGTCAACCTGCTTGATTTCGGGTGCGTTCGCGTCTTTGACACCCGGTTCGTGAGCGGGGTCATAAGTCTCTATCACGCGCTGCGTGACGACGATGCTGCGGCAGCCGTGGAGGCATACCGGAACTGGGGTTTCGTCGATATTGACAGGGAGACGATCGATGTCCTGAATCACTGGGCCCGCTTCATCTATGCGCCGCTCATGGAAGATCGGGTCCGACGTATTGACGAGACCAACAGCGGGACCTATGGTCGCGAGGTGGTCGGCAAGGTGCATACCGAGTTGCGGCGTTTGAACGGGGTTCGTCCGCCGCGTGAGTTTGTCCTGATGGACCGTGCGGCCATCGGGGTCGGCTCGGTCTTTCTGCATCTCGGCGCAGAGATGAATTGGTACAGGATGTTTCATGATCTGATCGCGGATTTCGACGAAACGGCCGTGGCGGCCCGTCAGGCCGTTGCGCTTCGGCAAGCCGGCGTGCCGAAGCCGCTATGACCGGCATGGCACGTGGGTCTGGGTCTACTTGTCTCGCGGACCCGTGCGCTTCACGGCGACTGTCTGGATTGGCGGAACCGGAAACATGATACTGAAGAACGACCTGATCTCGTCGCGTCCGCTGGTTATGCGCTTGGCGCTGAAATTGGCGGTATCGATATTCGCGAGCGGCTGGACAGCGTGACGGTTGCAGCAATCCGCAGTGTCTGGCATGAGCATCATGTCATCGTGCTGCGCGATCAGCATTGTCACCCTGACGACATCATCGGCTTTGCTGGCGTCTTCGGGGCGCTTGATGACCATGCCTCGACCCGGTTTTACAGACTCGACGGTTAGCCCGAACTTCTGGAGATCACCAACCGGCCGAAAGACGGCAAACCGGCCGAAACCCGCAACGTCGGATCCAACTGGCATTCCGATTATTCTTAATACCCGGCGTCCGGCGGCGGCCTCGATGCTGTATTGCGTCGAGACTCCAGACATCGGTGGAGACACGATGTTTTGCAACATGGTCCGGGCCTACGAATCGCTTTCAGACACTATGCGTGGTATCGTGGACGGTCTCGGCGCCGTGTATGATTTCAACCTCGCGGCCGGGACGCGTGAACGCGACGCAGCCGAGACGGCCGAGACCGTGCAGTTGAATCCGCCGGTCGCGCATCCCGCGGTTCGCGTTCATCCCGGCTCCGGCAAGCGCGCGCTCTATGTGAGCGAACGGGTCTCTCATTTCCACGGCATGACGCCGACTTAAAGCCGGCCGCTGATCGACTATTTATGCCGGGTTGCAACGGAATCGCGGAATGTCTACCGCCATGTCTGGCGGGCTGGCGATCTGCTTTGCTAGATAGTGTCGTCATGAGTGATGTTTATCTGTACTATCTGTCGAATTCACTCGATGGTTCCTGGAGGCGACTCATGGGATTGGCTCATCGGCGTCACGACATTTCGGACAGGGTCTGGCTGTTGTTGGAGCCTCATCTGCCTGGCCGAGCGGGACGTTGGGGTGGGGTGGCGCAGGATAATCGACGGTTCATTAATGCGATCTTCTGGATTCTGCGTACCGGCGCTCCCTGGCGTGATGTGCCGCCAGACTATGGAGACTGGAAAACTACCCATCGTCGGTTCTGTCGCTGGCGGGACAAGGGGCTCTGGGGGGCGTTGCTAGAGCATCTGGTGGATGAGCCGGACTATGAGTGGCTGATGATTGACGCCAGTCATCTCAAGGTCCATCCCCATGCGAGCGGTGCGATCGGCGGCAATCAGGCGATGGATCGCACAAAAGGGGGCTGAACACGACGCTGCACCTGGCTGTGGACGCGCATGGGATGCCGGTGCGGGTGTTGGTGACCGAGGGGACGGCAACAGATTGCAGTCAAGCGGTCGAGCTGATTGAAGGGTATAGATGCCGAGTATTTGTTGGCGGACAAGGCCTATGACACGAATGCCATCCTGTCTTATTGTGAGGAGCATGAAGTTATTCCAGCGGTTCCGCCGAAGCGCAACCGCAAGCACCCCAGAGCGTATGATGTCCATCTCTACCGGCGCCGGCATTTGGTGGAGAACGCGTTTCTGTGGCTCAAGCGCTGGCGTGGGATTGCCACGCGATACGCCAAGAATGCCGCATCGTTCCTTGCCGCGGTGCAGATTCGGTGTCTGGCGCTCTGGGCTGGTATTTCGTGACGACACTATCTAGGACAATTGCACGACCATGCACATCGCGCTCATGGATTACGATCACCGGCAGTCCAGGCAGATGTTGCGGGCCACGCTTGTCGGTGAGGATTCGGGTTTCGTCGTTGAATAGTGTGGCCGGCGTCTACGAGAGCGTTCGGCGGAGGCCAGCGACCAGATCGAAATAATCCGGGTGGTCCGGTCCGATCATGCCGTGACGGATCAGGAAATCGATGATGACCAGGTTGCAATTGAACTTGAACGCATCGGGTCGGTTTCGCACGGTCTCTGCAACTTGCCGGATCGGAGTCAGGGCAAAACTGTCGACTTCACCGTCGAAGGGCCGCGGTACGAATTCCGGTGGCAAGTCCAAGTCATAGATATACATGACATGGCGGCGCAATCCGTCATTGCTCTTCATGATGTAGCTGACAAGGCTGACCGGTACAGCTTGCCGTGCCAGTGCTTCGGGAATGCTGGCTTCTTCATGGCATTCCTTTCGCACGTTTTCCGCCAGAGTGATTGTTGCCGGTTGGCCGCCGGCCACCATGTTGTCGAGCTGGCCCGGGAACGTCATTTTCGACATCGCGCGTCGCGCGATCCACATCGCGAGATCTGTCCCGGCGCCGATAGTTCCATTGAGGTGAAATCCGGTGCTGATAACGCCAAACGCGGTCGCTGCGCTCCGATCGATAATCATCAGCGCTTCGCCGCCCGGGCGGTGCGCCACCGCATAGGGTTCGTTGCGAAGCGGGCCGATAAAGCTGTCCTCGCGCAACCGGTCGAGGAGGTCGGAGACTGCCGAAGTCCGGTCCCGCACTGTCGACAGCCGCTTATTCAATTCAAGCGCGCAACTATCCCGGATGAATACGTCCGGGAAGTCCCGAAGCCGGCTTGCGAGTTGCGGGCCGACAAGGCCTGCCTTGCGGCCTTCGATATGCCAGATTACAAGATCCGTCAGGTCGTGACTGTTGCAGTGCCTTATGTGATAAAGATAGTTCATGGTCACCATCGGGTCAGGCCATTCGCAGTTCGCGACACTGCTGATCCTCTTGCAGCCGGTCAAGCATGCCTGGATCAACGATGCCGTTTGGAAGAGTATGGTTCGGGTTGCTAACAGGAAAGCAGCATGGATTAGAGCGTGTTCACACTAATGTTCAATGATGCTATCATGTCGGCTGGTCCCTCGTCAGCGAGTCATCGGTATGGAACTCAGCCAAGCCCAGTACGAACGCATCGCCCCGCATTTGCCAACGTCGCCGCGTCCAACCTCCAGGTGCTCAATGCCTTCCTCTATGTCGTCGAGCACGGCTGCAAGTGGCGCGGACTGCCGCCTCGCTTCGGCAAGTGGCACACCGTTTACACCCGGATGAACCGGTGGTCGAAGAACGGCGTGCTCGCGCGGGTCTTCGAGCACCTGCAGCGCGAGCGGATGGTGCATGTGCCGCTCGATGTGGTCTCGCTGGACAGCACCAGCGTGAAGGTCCATCCCGATGGCGCTGGGGCGCTGAAAAAAACGGTCCGCAATGCATCGGCAAGTCGCGGGGCGGATGGAATACCAAAGTTCATCTGGTTGCCGCAGATGAGCGAGCGGCCGTGACCTTCGCGCTGTCTGCCGGCCAGGCCCAGGATGCGCCCGAAGGACGCAAGCTACTCGAACGTCTGGGGCGCCAGAAGACACCCCGGTCCCTGCTGATCGACCGTGCATAGGAAGGCGACGCGACACGGCGGTTGGCGTCGGCGCTGGGGTTTGCGCCAGTGGTGACGCCGCTCAGGACTCGTACAGCGCCCTGGGAATACGACCGGCAGTTGTACAAACGCCGCAATGAGGTGGAGCGGCTGTTCCGACGGCTCAAGGGCTTCCGGCGCATCTTCACACGCTACGACAAGCTCGACGTCATCTTCCTCGGCTTCATCACCTTCGCGCTCATCGTCGAGGCACTGCGTTAGTGTCAACACGACCTAGTGTCGGGTCACACGTGATATGTCGTATATGAAGATGCCAGCCCCCTCGTCGTTGAAGACCGACGAGGGGGCTGGCATGAAGCGATACGTGGTGACGTTGCAGCAGCGCGAACGCGAAGAGTTTGCGGGGATCACGCGCAAGGGGTTCCATCCTTCGCAGAAGGTGCTCAACGCCTTGATTCTGCTTAACTGCGACGAGGGTGAGTTCAGCGAGCGCCGGGCGCACGGGGAGACAATCGCCGAGGTCTTGCGCATCAGCCTGCGCAAGGTGGACCGGGTCAAGACGCGATTCGTGGAGGAAGGGCTGGAGGCGGTTCTCGGCGTCCGACAAGGGCGCCGGCCTCCTATGTCCGCAAGGCCGACGGCGAGTTCGAGGCGCGCCTGGCGGCCTGGCCGACCGCGTCGTGGAACTCGGACACATCGACAGCGTGTCACACGAGACTGTGCGCCGGGTTCTAAAAAAACGCGCTCAAGCCGTGGCGGCGTGTCGGCTGGGTGATTCCTCCACAGGGCAACGCGGACTTCGCGGCGGCGATGGAGACGGTTCTCGATGTCTACCGGCGCCCCTACGATGCGGCCTTTCCGGTGGTGTGCATGGACGAGACGCCCCGGCAACTGATCAGCGAGATACGCGAACCGGTCTCGGCGGCGCCGGGTCGGCCAGCGCGCGAAGACTACGAGGACCGGCGCTGCGGAAGCTGCAACGTGTTTATGGCCACGGAACCTCTGGCCGGATGGCGCATGACCAAGGTGACAGCGCGCAGAACCAATGCCGACTGGGCGCACTTCCTCAACGACATCGCCGAGCGCTATCCCGACGCCAAGAGGATCACACGGGTGATGGACAACCTGAACATCCACCGCCCCGGTGCCCTCTATGAGGTCTTTCCGCCGGCCGAGGCGAAAGCTCTGTGGGACCGCTTCGAGTTCGTCTACACGCCTAAGCACGGCAGTTGGCTCAACGTCGCCGAGGTCGAGATCAACGTCATGATCCGTCAGTGCCTCAACCGCCGCATCGCCTCCATTGAGACCCTGCGCGACGAGGTCGCGGCATAGCTGTTCCTTCTCACAAGATGGAGCCTACGGAAAAGCCGGAGCGGCTCAACTTGCACAAACATAAATCACTTCGGCACACTTGGCTCCCTGCACTTATGCACTTCCTTCAAGTCGTGATATTTCCTATACCATGCATTTGCTGCAGATTTAGTGGTGCGTATAAAATTATTCATCTCCGCTTCGGTGTAAAAATAGATATTTTTCTGGCCGTGCAAGAATCTTGCCATATACGGACCGTTGCGCCGTTGGCGCGGCCAAGCTTTGATAATATTCTCGCGGAGGGGATCGAACATTTCATCTTTGGAGTTGAACTTCTTAATGGCTGCCCACTTACAATACCAAGCGAAATCTTGGAGTTTTCCCGTAAAATTTACCTGGTGTTCGGAACTAACGGCTCCGAATAGGCCTGTTTCAGTGATATGAATTTCTCCAACTATTCGTACTTTTTTAAAATTCTTGTAGCGATATTTTATTGCTTTAAATTTCCCTAAGACTTTGCCGGGTTTCTTGGATATCTCAAATCGAGATTTAAGAACTCGGACTTCTTGTTTTTGTTTTGAAATACGAGCTCTATTTACCAAAGATGTCATTATTACATTATCTGGCTTAAGGGTAAGAAACGCTTCTGCTATCCGTTCCACCTCGTCCCATTTTTCCAATTGATATGCACGATTAGCTTGATCGCGCAATCGGTCGGAGAGCGTATGAACGAGCGGTGCAGCCGTCTGTTTATTGTAGCCCGCAAACAGGCTCGCCGGTATCGCCGCATCGATATACGATCCAGCTTTCATCGCCTCTTCGACCTTGGAGCGCCATTTAGCGCCATCTAAGTCAAGTAGAGAGCATTTCTGATAGCGTATTATCTTCTGGTTCCGACGCAACAGGTCCGCTGGATTTTGGATCAGCTGCCTCGATGCCGTTTTTGTTGTGATTATCTTGTCCACGCAGCCGATATTAGAATAATTGATTTCTTTTGGATTTACATCGACAGAGAATATGAAAACCTTCTGCTTTGTTTCTATTTGTCTTGTCTCTAGCGTTAGTTGGTATATCCCTCGTTGTAACAAAGTACTGGGAACAAATCGGATCATTTCCGGAGTTCCCCCCTTTACAGGTCCTATATTGAATGCCAAATTTTCTCCAAATGCAACAAGTTGTCCTTTATCAATATCGGTGATTTTACTTGGTGATGGAAAATTTGGATGATTCGGGATTATATATATCGTATTCCGTATAAGAAAAAGGCGCTTGAAATCAGCTTTCTCTCTTGTTTTGATTCTTTGATGTACAATGATCTCCAGACTGGGTGCACCCTTATGCTGCACATCCTGTACTCGATGTTGTACATCATGTGCCCGACTACCCATTGGCCATGTAAGCGTTTTACTTTTGAGTTTGTTCAACTCGCCTTGATCTCGTAAAAATACCCCATAAAACTCCGGAATTTCCCGTGCATCGACCAGATTTCCCGTCATGAATATTGCTGTCAAGCAGAATAATAAGACCCACAGTTTCAGATTTTTCCAACCTTTTAATAGGGGATTATATACTAAATTATCAACCTCTTCCGGATCAAGATGTTGAGCTGGTTTATGTTGAGCCGGTTTCTCGAAGTCCCGTTCCTTCTTGGGCCGGCCCTGCATGATCGACTGCGCGATGGTCTCTGGAGTGTCGGGAATCGGCTCGATATCGGGGTAACGTTTGGTCATCGTCATTTCCTTCTGCTATGCTACCGAGGAAGTCGACGGCTTCCACCCTTCGAAATAGTTTTCTGCATCATCGGAACAGCCATGAACCGACCCGCGTGTGTCACGCGATCCGCGAAACAGGTGAATACACCCATGTCGACGCCGACTTGTTGGCGCGTGCCGTTGAACGCCTGTACGTCGCCGGGGTGGGTTCCGCCGCCCTTCACCTGCGATTGCCGAACACAGCACGAACGGCAGCACGGCAAATACCGGCTTCATGGCCAACTGCGCAACGATCCATTTGCAACGATGATGCATCATAGTCCCCCAAGGGCTTTTTGTTACCTATACACCAAATCCGAACTCTGGAACGGATTTTTTCGCGCTGGCTTTGTGTGTCCGGATTTGCGACCGTGGTCGGCATGATTTTGGAACATCGGATTTTCAAGGTGCAACCGATCGGTTTCGATCTGCCGGATATCGAGGTTCGTCTGGCTCTTCCTGACGAGTGGGTGGGTTGGGATACTGTGGTCACAGCCTGTCATTATCCTGGGTTCAAGGGTTTGCCGGTCGCGGTTTGCGCCATGTGGTCCTGTGGCGCGGTCAATGGGTCGCGGCCGTCGGCTGGCAGACCGGTGCTTTCAACTGCACGCCGTGGGACCGGTGGATCGGTCGGGCTGCGGCGGAACCGTTTCGGCGTCTTCATCTGATCGGCAACAACGCCCGGTTTCTCATGCCCGGCAAACCGGGCGTGTTTCCCGGTCTGGCCCGTTTTGCACTGACGCGGATGACGGAGCACCTGAGTGCGGACTGGCAGGCGGCGTATGGCCATCCCCTGTTGCCGGCGGAACGTTTGTGGATCCGAAGTCTTTCTCGGGAACCCTGTACGCGGTGGCGGACTGGCGCCTCCCGGGCGCCAGCAAAGGCCATGCGTGCAGCAACGGCCGCTATACCGGATCGCATGGCGACCCCAGGCAGCGTCATGGTCTGCCGTTGCGGCGCGACGCCTGTCGCCGGTTGCGCGCGACCGACGCGCTTCTGGCGACGTGGGAGCTGAAAGCCGGGATCTCGAACCGGAGCGTCGGGCCGTTGCCGTCGATTGACGCGACCGTCGCGCAGGTTGACGATGTCCGACGCAGCCAGGGGCGTAAGCCCTGCATGGCCTCCGTGCTGTCGGTGGGTCTGCTGTCTCGTCTGATGGGTCATACGGACCCGGTGGCCGCGGCCGAGCTCACGGCCAGCCTCGGTCAGAAGGATCTTGCGGCCATTGGCAGCTGGAAGAACACGGTCACCGGTCGCCATGAGCCGGTCTCCGGATCGACCCTGCATCGGGTCATACAGACCCTCGGCTCGGAGCAGATGCAAGCGGTGCTTCAACGCCATGGGCAACCACGTCTGCACATCGCACAAGCCGTTACCGTCGACGCCAGCCGCGCAACACGGCAAGACCGGCTCGCCTGGACCCGCGGTCACCAGCTGGTCGAACGCTATCACCATGTCCGGGACGTCACCTTTAAAGAAGACGATTGGACCGCCCGCACCCGATCCGCACCGTCCGACAATGCCATCATGAACACCATCGCGATCGCCGTGATCCTGGGGACAACCGCAAGATCGGCAAACCGAAGAAGGGCTTCGCCGAGAGCCTGCGCGCCTTCAGCTATCGACGCAAGGACGGCATGAAGGCGCTCTTCACGCCCCTCCGACCGAGACCGCTCTCCCGAAACCACGACACTACCGGTGCGTCCGTCGCCCGTACAACGCGACGGCTGTCTCCAGGATCGCGCGGTCGACAACGCGCCGCGCCACATCGGCCGGCCGATTCGGGGCCAACGCGCCGTGAAGGCCCGATCCGCGCAGCCGATCACATTATCGGCAGGCATGAGAAAAACAGGGCGAAGCTGGCGCAGGATCGCCGTGATCAGAGTGTCGTCATACGCACGATGGCTATCATGAGAGAGACCGGCAAGGCGAAGAACAGTGTCTGGCGCTGGCAGGACCGCTTCTATAGGAGGACGGTGTGGACGGACTTCTGCGGGACAAGACGCGCCCGCCGGGCAAGACGCCTCTGGCTCCTGAGCCAGAGGCGAAGATCGTAGGGTTGACCCACACCTCGCCGCCTCACGCGGCGACCCACTGGACGCTGCGGGCGATGGCAAAGGCTGTGGGGGTGCCGCTTCGACGGTCTGGGCGGTCTGGCAGGCGCATGGCCTGATGCCGCACCGCTGGCGGCCGTTCACGCTTTCGAACGATCCCGCCTGCGTCGAGACGCTGACCGACATCGTCGGCCTCTCCGTTGCGCCGCCGGCTCACGCGGTCGTGCTGTCGATCGATGACACGTCGCACAGTCAGGCACGCGACCGCACACAGCCCGGCCTGCCGCTGAAGAAAGGCCGCGGCGCCACCATGACACATGATTCCAGGCGCAACGGCACGACGACGCTGTTCGCCGCCCTGACCGTGCTCGACGGCACGGTCATCGACCAGCACGCCAGTTGGCATCGCCACCAGGTGTTCCCGAGATGCCGCAACCGCATCGCGCGCACGATACTCGCCGACGGGTCCATGCCATCCTCGACAACGACGCCACTCACAAGCACAAGGACGTCCAAGTCTGGCTCGCACACCATCCGCGCTGGACCTTCCATTTCACCTCCACCTCGAGCTCGTGGCTGAACGCGGTCGAAGGCGTCTTCGCCAAGCTGACACGACGCCGTCTCAAAGACGGCGTCTGCCGCTCCGTACGCGACCTCCAGGACGCCATCCGCCGCGTCATCGACGAACACAACACCACAGAAGCCAAGCCCTTCGTCTGGACCGCCGATCCCGATACCATCATCGCCGTAAGAAAAAGAGGGGTTCAAATGTTGGGATCAATCCACTAGGGCGTGTTGATGAATTCATGAAATGCTGATAATCATTCTCCATCAATGACACTTTCCGGGGACTTATCATGGCGTTACGCCTGCTCATCACGGATGCTATCTGGTCGACACTCGAGCCGCTACTGCGTGAGAGCAAACACGCCGCCGGCGCCCCGCCACGGCTCAGCGACCGAATGTTCATCGAAGCCGTCCTCTACCAGGCGCGTACCGGAACCCCCTGGCGCGACCTGCCCGATGAATTCGGCCATTGGAATGCCGTTTATCAGCGGTTTCGCCGTTGGGAGAAGCGCCACCTCTGGGCGCGGCTCTGGCAACAGATACAACAGGTAGATGATGAACCACTCAAGGAAGTGTTCATCGATTCGACCATCGTGCGCGCTCATCAACACGCAGCCGGCGCGGTAAAAAAAACGGTGGCCAAGAGGCCCAGGCTCTCGGCCGCTCCCGGGGCGGGTTCTCCACCAAGCTGCACGTGGCCTGTGCCAACGAAACAACCGGTGTGTCCTTCGTGTTGACGGGTGGCGAGCGCCATGATGGCGTGGGATTCGAGCTGCTGTGGAAGGCTTTGCCCAGCTCTCCCGCACCGGAGGCTGCGGTCATGGACAAGGCGTATGACAGCAAGGGCATTCGCCAGGTGCTGGCCGACCAGGGCGTCGAAGCCGTGATACCCGCCCGGTCGAACCGGACTGAGACGATTCATCACGATCGAGAAAAGTACAAGCGGCGCCAGCAGGTCGAGCGATTCTTCAACAAGCTCAAACAATTCCGTCGCATTGCCACACGTTATGACAAGCTCGCTCGGACGGTCCTCGCGTTTGTCCACATTGTCTCAGCATGGATCATGCTTCGATCATTCGTCAACACGCCCTAGTATTGGTCTGTTATCGGAACCGCCGCTTGCCGCGCCCGCGACGACGCCCGGACCAGACATTTGCGCCGACCACTCCGATGGTCTACGTGATTGTCAGACATCCGCAACGTGCAAACCAGGGTCCGTAACGGTCAACACTATTCTCCAAACAGGTCGCGAAGATTGAATTAGCTGCCCTGTCAGCACGCCACAAACGGCAACCTTCGACGCAGGGTGATTCTGGCCGTCGACATCGTGCAATCGTAACACAGAAGTTCGACACCGGCGGCGAGGGCTGTTCTCAAGCCTTCGCCATATTCCGGATCGATATGTTCGGCAATGGCAAGACCGGAGCAGTCCATACGCTGGACCAAAAAGAAGATCACCGCACGATCACCGGCGGCAACATGGTGGGAAAGGACATCGAGATGGCGCCGGCCGCGGGCGGTCACGGCATCCGGGAACTCGGCGCAACCGGGATAAGGTCCATCATCGCGTTTCAACTGAACATTCTTTATCTCGACCCAGCAGCGGGCCCGGTCAGGGTCCTCAAGCAGGATATCGATGCGTGAGCCCGCGCCGGCCTTGACTTCGCGCCGCAGGGACCGGTAACCGGCAAGTTCCGGCACCGAGCCTGATTGAACCGCTTCGGCCACGATCGCATTCGGTCGCCCGGTATTGATACCGACTAGGCCACCGTCAGTTTTCACCAGTTCCAGTGTATAGGAAAGCTTGCGCCTGGAGTTTGCCGATCGTGAAAGCCACACCCGCATGCCCGGATCCTGCACACCGGTCATTCGCCCGGGATTAGGGCAATGGACAGTCAGCGTTTCACCGGATTCAAGACGGACATCGGCGAGAAATCGCTTGTAGCGCCGAACCAGATAGCCTGGATGGAGGGGTTCCGGAAGTTGCATGAATCCGTCTGATAAGCGATTGTGCCCGACCTTCAGATCATAAACCGATGATGCCTGTCATGTCTTCTGAAACCGATCCTGCGATTGTGACGGCCGCTTTCGTTATCATTGGCAATGAGATCCTGTCCGGTCGAACGCCGGATGCCAATCTCGAGTTTCTTGCCGTCGAACTGGTCAAGGCCGGAATTCGCCTGGAGGAAGTCCGGGTTATCCCGGACGACCAGGACCGGATCACCACAACGATCCGCGCATTGCGCGATTGCTACGATCACGTCTTCATGTCGGGCGGCATCGGTCCCACGCACGACGATATCACCTGCGAGTCCGTCGCTGCGTCGTTCAACCTTGCCGTCGAATATCACCCGGATGCAGTGGCGCGGATGCAAGCCCATTCCGAACGGATCGGGATTGAACTCAACGAGGTGCGCATGCGCATGGCCCGGACCCCGGTCGGCGCCAGTCTGATCGTCAACCCGGTTTCTGCCGCACCGGGGTTTACTGTCGAAAACGTCCATGTCATGGCTGGCGTGCCCCGGGTATTTCAGGCGATGGTCAAGGAACTGGTTCCGACACTTGCCGGCGGCGCAAGGATGTTGTCGATCGCAATCACCTCATCACTCGGAGAAGGGATACTGGCGACCGGCCTCGGCGTGATTCAGACTCGATATCCGGATATTGATATCGGCAGCTATCCATATTTTCGCGCCGGCGCGTTCGGAACCACGCTGGTCTTGCGCGGCACCGACATGACGCCGCTTGACAACGCGGCCGCCGAGGTCGAGGCCTTGATTCGCGATGAGGGCGGCGAGCCGACCAGACAGGAGAACGATCAGCAATGACAGCCAGAACCACTCAACAGGTATCCGGCACGGGCATGGTTGCGACCGTGACGTATGAACGCCAGGAGAAACTCAACGCCCTCAATCAACAAGGTATCGATGATCTGACCGATACTTTCCGGGAGTTGGCCGATCAGGCGGACCTGCGCGCCGTGGTGCTTACCGGCGCCGGGCCAAAATCCTTTTTCGGCGGCGCCGATATCAATGAACTTTCGGAGCTTGATGTCGAAAGCGCCCGCGCTTTCATCAGCAACCTGCACGACCTGTTTGTGCTCATTCGGACCCTGCCGGTCCCCGTGATCGCGCGGGTCAACGGTTACAGTCTCGGGGCCGGCATGGAACTGGCCGCGGCCTGCGATCTGCGCATTGCCTCCGACAATGCGGTCTTCGGAATGCCCGAGGTCCGGGTCGGATTGCCTTCCGTTATCGAGGCCGCCCTGTTGCCCCGGCTCGTCGGTTGGGGCCGGTCCAACTATCTGGTTCTGACGGCAGAAAACATCGATGCCGCCACCGCTTACGACTGGGGTTTCGTCGAAAGCGTGGTTCCCGCCGACAAGCTTGATGCCGAAGTCACGCGGATAGTGAATGCCGTCGCCGCCGCGGGACCCCATGCCGTCCGCGCCCAGAAGCAACTGGTGCGGGACTGGGAACGCCTGCCGCTCGAAGATGGCATCAAGGCGGGAATCGCAGCACTTGCGAACGCCTTTCAAACCGACGAACCCCGGCGAATGATGGAACCGTTTTTCCGGCGCAAACGGGGCTGTCAGACATCCAGAATAGAATGACGCCTCGCGGATACATCGGTGTCCGGTCAGCGTGCCTTTGGGCAGCGGCCCTCGGGGTCCACATCTGTTGCGCCCTGTTTCCACTGACGCTATCTGCGGCCACGTCAACGTCCGACAACGTCTCCGGCACATGGGGCCCAGTGCTCGGCAACGACACCCCCGTCTGCCGGGGTCTTGCGGTCCTCGTCTTCGACGGTGGACGGTACTATCGGGTATTGCCGGATGTCGGATCGACCGGCGGAACCAATCAACTCATTCTGACACATTCGACTTACCGTGTGCAGGGGAACAAGGTTTCCGTCGCACCGACCCTGTCGGTCCCGGATCCGCAACCGCGGCAAACCTTTACTGTTCAGAGGATCGGCGGGCGCGCCCTGATTCTCGAAGGCAGGAGGACGGTCGTCTTCAGGCCCTGCCCGGCTATCGACCCGGCCCGGCTGGATGCCACCATCAAACGCGCCGCGCCGGATCAAGAGCAAAACGCTCTACCGCATCGGGATCGAAAGAGAACCCCATCCCCGGCCGATCGGGAATGATGATGTCGCCATCCTCCATTTCCATACGCTCTCGGAACAGTCCCTCGAACCAGGGCATGTGCTCGGCGTAGTTGACATTGCCGACGGCGGCGCAAAGTTGCAGGCTGTGCTCTGTAAAGATATGCGGGCTGACCGGAATGTCCCGCGCACGCGCCATATGGGCCACTTTCAACCATTCTGAGACACCGCCGACCCGTTCGAGATCGGGCATCAGGATATCGGCCGAACCCCGTTCAAGCATGTCCTGGAATCCATAGCGGGCATACTCCGTCTCGCCACTGGCAATCGGCGTATCAAGGGCTGCGGCCACGCATGCCGACCCCGCCAGGTCATAGGCCTGCACCGGTTCTTCGAACCAGACCAGATTGAATTTTTCGAGACCCCGACCGAGCCGTATCGCGTGATTGACCGTGAGGCCCTGATTGGCGTCGGCCATGAGATCGATCGTCGGACCGATCGCCTCGCGCACCGCAGCCACACGCTCGAGATCGGCAGCGATATCGGGAAGACCGATACGCATTTTTACCGCCCGAAAACCCTGATCGACGAAGGTGCAGGCCTGCTTCTGAAGCGCCGCCATGTCCAGCGATACCCACAGCCCGCCACTCGCATAGGCACGGATTCGATCACGGGCCCGGCCCAGCATGCGACCAACCGACAGCCCCAGCGCCTTGCCGCGGATGTCCCAACAGGCCCAGTCGATGGCCGCAATACCGAACACGGTCACGCCCTTATGCCCGAGAAAATTGATCTCGCGCCACATATCGGAATAGAGCGCTTCGGTATCCCGAGGATCGCGGCCCAGCACTGTTCCCGAAAGCGCGTGAACCATCGCATCGAGCACTGGCAATTTGTACGCTCCGATAACCCAGAGATAGCTCTCCCCGGTAATGCCATCGTCCGTATCCAACCAGACCAATAACGCGGAGACGCCGGAAATGCGGTGTATCGACGTGCCGATCGGCGCTGCGAACGGAATCTCGATCTGCCGTGTCCGGATGCCGGTGATCTTCATGACGTTCCCCATCATGTCCTTGTGGTCAGACTGTTGCGCCCGCCGATGCGCAATCAAGGTTCGGGTAGCGCGCTCAGCAGGAGAGTTCCGAAACCGACCATTTGTGGGCTGGTACCGCGGTAGGTCGAAATCGCGGAGATGACCGCCTCGATCTCGAGGTCGGAAAGCGGTGGCGGATTCGGTCCGGGTCGCAGGCCGCGCAGAATCTCCGGCGCCACGTCAACGATCCGGTCTGCGATCCGCTCGCATTCCACCACGATGTCCGGGTCGCGCAGCATGGGTCCGAACGCGTCCGCGACATAAGCCAGATATGCCGGCCAGTGCGCGAGAATTCGATACAGGCCGGGCACGAAGACATCACCGGCAAGCTCGGTCTCGAACGTTGAGAGCACCTCGCGGCGGGCGGCGTCGAGATCGGCCCAGTTGACCATACCAGCGCACTGCGGCAACGTCTCTGGCAGCGACTGTGGCGTCAGAACCGGTCCGGAATCCTGTTTCGGTCGGTCGCAAGTGACCAGTTGCCGGACGCATCCGGCAAAAACCAGGTTGACCGGACTGACCCGGACAAATGTCCGGCAAACAGTGCCGATGCTCACGAGGTCCGTGTCCGTGAGGTCCAATCGTCTTGCCGCCGATCGTGTCAACGGGGGCAGAGTGGGTAGTCCCGAGACATCGACGCGGGACCACCCGGCATGTTGCAGGGCGCCCGTGGCAAAGGCTGGACGCAATGTTTCCCAGATCCATTCGAGAAGCCCGGGATAGGTTGCAAGGTGCCGCAACAATGACGACACATAGGGAGCGGCGTAGGCCCGGCGAACTTCGTCATAGATCGCCCGAACGTTACCGGTCGCGTCCTGCTCGGAAATTTCGCGGAGAGTCGCCATTCATTGGTCCTGTCCATCTGTTGCTTGTTAAACTAACCCGTGACAATGTCGCTGGCCAGTCTTCCGCTGGCTGGCGATGTGGCGGTTGATGATAAGGAGGGCACGGGCCATGACAACACCTCCATTCCGGCTACGCGGTCTTGATCATGTCGTGCTGCGGGTTCGCGACGTCGAAACCATGCTGACGTTCTATCGAACCGTACTTGGATGCACCGTCGTGAAGCATCAGGAGGGATTGGGCCTTTATCATCTCGACGCCGGCACGGCTTTGATCGATTTCGTGACCCTTGACGGCCAGCTTGGACGGGCGGGCGGCGTCGGGCCGGCTGCCGAAGGCCGCAATGTCGATCATTTCGCGATCAAGATCAGCCCCTTCGATGAGTCTGCGATACAGGCGCATTTCGCCAGCCACGGCATCAAGGCCGGGGCGGTCGAGACCCGTTTCGGGGCGGAAGGCTCCGGACCCTCGATCTATATTACCGACCCCGAAGGCAACGGTGTCGAACTGAAAGGCATATAGCGCGAATCCGCGAGCGGTATCGGATCCATCGTCCCTGCCACAGTCGGCCGGAGGACAGGTTTCGGATCGTGCAACCCGGGCCTTGCGGAGTCGGACGAGGCAGTTCGGTCCAGGCCAATCTCGATTCAGCGACGCTCAAGAAACCATTGCCAATCGGAAGTTCGCGCAATAGAGCGCCGCGATTTTCATGCTTCCCGACGACGCGAAACGGCGACCGTACCGAAGACACCTGAAAGCACTCCTGCTTGCAAGCTGAGAGGTCGACATCATCAAGCCTGGTGATGAAGATCGCTAGTGGATTGATCGTTATAGATATATCCGTTATTGTGTTCTTCTGATTTGTCGATCATGGAGGTCTACAAGATGCGCCCTGGTGTTTCATTCACGCTCACTTCGGACGACCGGCGTCGCCTTGAAACGGTTGTCTCGGACCCGAAGAGCCCGCAGAAGCATGTCTGGCGGGCGCGCATCGTTCTTCTGAGCGACGATGGGCTCGGCACGATGGCCACATGAGAGAGACCGGCAAGGCGAAGAACAGTGTCTGGCGCTGGCAGGACCGCTTTTATGGAAGAAGGTGTGGACGGACTTCTGCGGGACAAGACGCGTCCGCCGGGCAAGACGCCTCCGGCTCCTGAGCCGGTGGCGAAGATCGTCGGGTTGACCCACACCTCGCCGCCTTACGCGGCGACCCACTGGACGCTGCGGGCGATGGCGAAGGCTGTGGGGGTTGCCGCTTCGACGGTCTGGGCGGTCTGGCAGGCGCATGGCCTGATGGCGCACCGCTGGCGGCCGTTCACGGTTTCGAACGATCCCGCCTGCCTCGAGACGCTGACCGATATCGTCGGCCTCTCCGTTGCGCCGCCGGCTCACGCGGTCGTGCTGTCGATCGATGACACGTCGCACAGTCAGGCCCGCGACCGCACACAGCCAGGCCTGCCGCTGAAGAAAGGCCGCGGCGCCACCATGACACATGATTCCAAGCGCAACGGCACGCCAGTCGGCATCGCCACCAGGAGTTCCCGAGATTCCTCAACCGCATCGAGCGCACGATACCCGCCGGCGTCCCGGTCCATGCCATCCTCGACAACGACGCCACTCACAAGCACAAGGATGTCCAGATCTGGCTCGCACGCCATCCGCGCTGGACCTTCTACGTCACCCCCACCTCGAGCGCGTGGCTAAATGCGGTCGAAGGCGTCTTCGCCAAGCTGACACGACGCCGTCTCAAATACGGCGTCTTCCGCTCCGTACGCGAACTCCAGGACGCCATCCGCCGCGTCATCGACGAACACAACACCACCGAAGCCAAGCCCTTCGTCTGGACCGCCGATCCCGATACCATCATCGCCGCAAGAAAAGAGGCGTCCAAACGTTGGAATCAATCTACTAGTTCGCCAACGATCCGTACACGAATACCGGCCAGGTCAGACTGTCATCGGCAAGATGAGGAGGTCGCCAATGTCGCTCGATCTGTCGTGAGACCGGAAAGATCAGGATCGAATATCGTATCTCTGGTCGTTGCGCGATGCAAGTTTTGGCCCGACATCGTCACATGTGTTCGCATGGCAAAGTAGAGGTCGATATGGCGTTGGTGAAGAAGAGCATTACCGTGACCGACCGACAGGAACGATGGATCAAATCGCAAGTGGCCGGTACGGCAGCGAATACATTCGCGACCTGATTCGCCGCGACCTGGACCAAAATCCGCAATCCTGCGCCTTGAAGAGACCAATCTATGATGACATGGAGATCGGCATCAGTACCAAGACCGTGAAAGATATCTGGGCCGAGACTGAACAGTGTTATCGCACCATGTAACCGACGATCGCCTTACGCTACCTCATTGCTATTGATACGCCCATTTTGCCGGCCGATAGTCAACCCTTAGCCGTGACTGCCTCGCAGGCTGCCATCTCCCAGCCCCGGAACACCACCGCCAGACCGATATGCTGGATCGCCGGGTGGCGCCGCCTCAGGGTCGCGTCGCCCGGATACCTCCGCAGTTGCCGTTGCGCCTGTGCCAGCGCCGCCGCCACCGACCCGACCTGGTCCCCGGTCTCGCTCTGTTTCAGATATTTCAACTCGATCACGTATCCGAAGACGGTCCTCGGATAGCGGGCCGTGTGCGGTTCCAGATACAGATCCCCATAGTCCTTGGTCAACTCGGCCTCGGAATGAACCAGAAAGCGTTCCGACAGACCAAAATACGCCATGAAAAACGCCTGCACGACCTTCTCGCCGGACATGAAGTCGCGGATCCCGGTCTGCCGGGCGAGAGCCTCCGACAGATAATCCAGGGCCGGTCGCCAGTCGCCGTGACGGGCCATGTCACCCACGAACAAGATGAACATGTGGTGTTCGATGGAAAACATATCGGCATCCTGCCAGGCATCACGCAGAAAGCCGTACATCAGATGCCGGATCGTCTCGTTGGGAATGCCGAGCTCGGTCAGATCGTCATCGGCACCGCGGATGCTCAACAGCCCGAAATAATACAGCAGGGACAGGAAATTATCCCGCTCGGTCAATCTTTCGAGAGGAAAGCTGACATTGATCCGGGTCTTCGCCCCACCATCGGCGATGACGTCGCGCAACATGTCGAAATTGCTGTTGAGGTCGGCCTGCCGCGCCGCAGCCTGCCGGTTCACCACGAGGAGATGCCGAAGCTTGCCGTAATCGATGCGTGCGTTGTGGTCGATCAGCTCGTCCGGTAGCGGCTTGTTCGGGATGGATTCACTCAAAAAGTACAACACCATGACGGTGTTGTAGACGCGCGTCCCGGCTTGCCGAGCAAAGCGGTAGCCGTCATACCATTCGCGCATGAGCTCGAGGGTGGCATCGATGTCCCGGTCGAATGCACCGTGATCCCGGTATGTCTCCAGCAGGCGGCGCACTTCGGCTTCGGTGAAGCCGAGCATCTCGTTGAAGTCTGGACGCAGGCTGATGTTGGCACCGATGTTGAAGCCGCTGGTTGCGTCGTCCATGGTGATCGGCGAGACCCCGGTGACGAACAGTCGCTCGATGCCGCCCGCCTCGGTGCCGGCTTTCAGAGTGGCGAAGAAACTGGGATAGAAGCCCTCGTCATGGGTGAAGGACTGGTACGCCCGGTCACCGTGCTGCGTCAATACGGTATTGGCGACGTTGTCGTACTCGTCGATCAGCACATACAGTGGAATATCCAGGTCGCGAACGTGAACGAACAGTTCGTTGAGTTTGTCACCGAAGGTAGGCTGATCGAGGGCCTGTCGTTT
Organism: Thalassobaculaceae bacterium; assembly: GCA_963422445.2. GTDB lineage: Bacteria > Pseudomonadota > Alphaproteobacteria > Thalassobaculales > Thalassobaculaceae. The sequence goes on along the minus strand of OY729512.2, from coordinate 1,941,334 downwards.
TGTGTCCTCTGGAAACAGGTCCAGGTTGCGTTTCAGCGTTCCCCCAAGCTCAATGTGGCAGTAATGCTCGAATCGTTCCTCAAGCGTTTCGAGCGTGTTGTTGAACGCCGAGAAATCGAACCACAAGACAACATGACGGTTGCGGTTCGGCGTTGGGTTACGGCCGATATCGGTGCCGCCGAACAGGGTCTCGAACTTGTACGCCTTGTTGCGGTCGTAGTAGTTGTCAAGCACCAACAGCCAGCAGGTCTTGCCGAACCGGCGGGGGTGGATAAGGAAAGCTTAGCGTACCCTCTTAAGGTCGCGAATGAACCGGGTCTTGTTCATGTAAAGCTGGCCTGTCCGACGAATATCCGCGAAGTCGGCCATGCCGTATGGAATAAGGGGCCATGATGGCGGCATGATCGCTCCGAAGGCGGTGGCCGTGCCGGGCCAACATTACGGCGGGCGTTTGCCCGCCATGCGATTCGTTCAACGCGCGGCCTACTGTAAGGCGGGTTACGGCGCGACTTCATTGTGAAGCCGGCTGCCATAGCAACCAGTTACAGAGTCTGGTGGAAATGCCAGGCGCGTCGGACCTTGTCCTGGCGGATCTGGTGGTGTTCGGGGCTTTCAATCTCCGGAATACTGTCGATGTGCGAGAGCCGGCATGCCCGGGCGTACAATCACGCAGCGCCCACATGGCACGGTGTTCGCAAGTTCATACTACCTTGCCAGGCATTAGGGAAAGTCTGAACAACCCTAATCTCTGCGGCTTCGAGGGGAGGGGGAGAGGCGGCTTGGATTTGAAGCTCGACGATATTGCCGACAGGCCGGGGACTGCTCTTGTCACGGGATACGGAGCGAGCGGGCGATAGCCGCGTCGATTCGCCTCCTTCCCCGCCGTCCCGCCAGCGCCGGGTAGACTGCTCCCCTGTCACCCCGTCACGTGGCGGCCGGCGATCAGCAGGTTCGAGACCTCCAGCAACAACGCGATGCGCTGCCTGTTCTTCGCCACGCCCCGGTAGCGCACCCTGGCGTAGCCGAAGTGCCGCTTCACGTACAGGAACGGATGCTCCACCTTCGCCCGCACCGACGCCTTGCGCTTCTCGGCAGCCTCTTCGGCGCCACTCTCCGCCAGCAGCCGGCCCGGCTTCATCGCCACACGCTACTCGACACCGCCATCCCGGTGCTCGGGACGCTTCTTCCACCCCCTGGTAGCCGGGGATTACATACATAAGTTGACTCTGGTGCAATGTCTCAGGATGCTGGGAAGATGTTTGCCAACTATAAGCGTATGCAGCCCACCAAGTTGTTTTTGGAGGAACGTTCTCGGGATGTGGGAATTTCCTGTTCAACCTTTCTCGGAAACTGAAGGAGAGTCAATCTATGTATATAATCCCCTGGTAGCCTGCGTCGCCCCACGCCGTCGTCTCAGCGCCATGCAGCAGCGCTCCCGCCTGCGTCACGTCGCTTGCGTTGGCCGCCGTCGTCGTCAAGCTGTGCGCCAGATCCGACCCGGCGTCCACCCCGATGTGCCCCTTCATCCCGAAAGACCACCGCTTGCCCTTCCTCGTCTGATGCCTCTCAAGGGTCCCGTGCGCGGCGCCGGTTCTTCGGCGACGACGGCGCGGCGATGAGGCTCGCGTCAACGATCCTCCCCGTGCGCAGCCGATGGCCGCGCGACGCCAGGTGTGCATTGATCTCCTCGAACAGAACCTCGCGCAGGCCGTGCTTCTCCAACAGATGCCGGAAGTTCAGGATGGTGGTCTCGTCGGGTAGCGCCGCCGTCAGGCGCAGCCCCACGAAACGCCTCACCGACTCCACCTCGTAGAGCAGGTCCTCCATCCCCGGGTCGCTCAGATTGTAGAACAGCTGCACGCAGTGAACGCGCAGCATCACCGACAGCGGATACGGGCGCCGACCGCGCCCCGCCTTCGGATAGAACGGCTCAATCCGTCGCTCCAGCCGCTCCCAGGGAACCAGCCTGTTCATCTTCTCAAGGAACAACTCACGCCGCGTCCGACGCTTCTTCAAGTCGTGCTCCAGTTCCGCAAAGCTTGCCTGGGCCATGGCTCACCATCCAATCCGCGACTCCTACGCAAATCATGGCACACGCAACTTGATCGGACCTTACCTTAGAGGTATTTTACGGTCCGCACAACAGGCATTTGACGCTATTGGCATGACAGGCTCGGATTCAACCACCGATACGGCCAAGCCCGGGCAGTTTCAAAGCCGGTGGATTGGCGTCGATACCGAATGTGAGACCGAAAAAATTGATTTCGAAACCTTCCTCGGCCGCCAGCATGATCCCGAGCAAACCGCCGAACGAAAGCTGGAACCCGGTCCCGCTGGGCGCCTTCGCAACCGGATTCCATCCCGCAAGATAATCCTTCCCAATGGCGGTCGGCGGCAGATCCAGCCGCAAGTCCGGAACCTCACGCGCAACAAACGCAGTGAACGTGTTGCTGTTCGGGCCGGGCCAGACCACATAGCGGTCACCAAAGGGATAACGCTCCGCCGCATCACGGATCTGGTCGATCATGGCTTCGACATGCGGGCCGCGAATATCGACCAGCAACATCGGGCGCGATCCATACCAGTAGGCATCAGGCGTTCCGGGACCGACCCGTACGGCCTTTCTGCCATAACGAACGCCCCAACCCATGACTTCATGGCGAACATAATGCGTGGCATCGCGGCGCTTGGCCGCAATCCAGGTATGAACCCCGAATGCGCCCCGCCAGCCCCAGGCGCGCGCCGCATAGACTTGCACAACCGGCTCCCGCTCGGCCGCCGGATCCGGCGCCTGCCGGCTGCTGTCACGTCGTGCTTCACTCCAGTGCAAGGCTCTGTCCGCTTGTCTGGCGGCGTAACTCACGGCCAACGGAATGAAAAACAGCACCAGAATCAAGACCAGAATACGGATCAGGACCGGTTTGGCGAAGAAGCGCATTCCCGATGTCACAAACTCGCTAAGCGGCCTCGGTTCGTCTGAGATCGGGGTTACGGAACAATGTCAGCGCCTGTTTCTTGCGGGATTTCGCTGCCGCAAGATGACGATCCTTGACATGACCGTAACCACGAATCTGGTCCGGTATGCTGGCAAGCTCGACCGCGGCGGCATGGTTGTCCGGACCGAGACTATCCGCAACCTCCGCCATCAGGACGAAATAGTCCTCGATCAGCTGGCGCTCCATTTTGCGTTCCGACGTGTAACCGAAGAGATCCCACCGGGTACCGCGCAGCCTCTTCAATCCGGCAAGCAACCGGAAGACCGGCAGCACCCAGCTGCCGTAGACTTTTTTCTTCAGTTCGCCGGTTTCCGGATCGCGCTCGGCAAACAACGGCGGCGCAAGATTGAATTGCAGCTTGTAATCACCTGCGAACTGGTCCCGCAACTGGCGTTCGAAATTGCCATCGGTAAACAGCCGGGCCACCTCGTACTCGTCCTTGTATGCCATCAGCTTGAACGCATGACGGACGACCGCCTCGGTCAGCCCATCGAAACCAGGGGTCCGGTTCCGTTCCGCTATCTCGACCCGACGTACGAGGTCAAGATAGCGCTGACCATAGGCCGCATTCTGATAGGCGCTCAGGAAATCGACCCGTTTGTCGATCATCGCCGGCAACGTATCGGCAATATCGCGATGAACCGGTTTGGGCGCCGGATGCGTCGCCCGATTTTCGACAACCGCAATATCATGGGCGGCGCGGCGTCCCCAGAGCAACGCCCGCTTGTTGAAGTCGACCGCCACATTGTTCAGTTCGACAGCCCGCTCGACAGCCTCCAGCGATACCGGAACCACCCCTTTTTGAATGGCAAAGCCGAGCATGAACAGGTTGGTCGCGATACTGTCGCCGAGCAATTGCGTGGCAATGCGGGTCGCGTCAACGAAATGGGTCGAGTTCTCTCCGGCCGCAGCCCGGATGGCGTCACGGAACGCAGCCCCCGGAAAAGCGAGATCCGGATTACGCGTGAAGGCCCCAGTCATGGTTTCCTGGGTGTTGACGATCGCCGTCGTCTCACCCCGTGACACCTTCGCTAGGCTATCCGTACCCGCCGCCGTCACCATATCGCAAGCCAGCAGAAGTCTTGCGCTACCAGCCGCAATACGCACGGCATTCAGATTTTCGGGCGTCTCGGCAACACGGATATGGCTAACCACGGCGCCGCCCTTCTGGGCCAGCCCGGTCATGTCGAGGACCGAAACCCCTTTGCCCTCCAGATGAGCCGCCATCCCGATCAGAGCGCCGATAGTCACCACCCCGGTTCCGCCAATCCCCGTCACCATCACGCCATAAGGCCGGTCGAGCCGCGGCTGCGCGGGCTCCGGCAACACATCGAAGAGATCCGCGCCGTGACCCTCACTGGCACGGATTTTGCGAACCGTGCCGCCGATGACATTGACGAAGCTGGGACAGAACCCCTTAGTGCAGGAATAATCCTTGTTGCAGGCCGACTGGTCGATCATTCGCTTGCGGCCGTATTCGGTTTCGACTGGTGCAACCGAAACGCAATTGGACACAACACCGCAATCGCCACAGCCCTCGCAGACCAGTTCGTTGATGAATATCCGCTTTGGCGGGTCAACCATGATGCCGCGCTTGCGCCGCCGACGTTTCTCGGCAGCGCAAGTTTGGTCATAGATCAACACCGTCAATCCTTCGACCTCGCGCAAATCCCGCTGTACTGCGTCGAGCTCGTCCCGGTGATGAATCGACGCCCCGGACGGCCATTTCGTGCCGATCAGATATTTGTCCGGCTCATCGGTAACGATACGAACTTCCCTGGCGCCCTCGGCGGCTACCTGGGCCGCGATTTCCGGGACCGTGAAACCGCCATCGGCCGGCTGGCCGCCAGTCATCGCGACGGCGTCGTTGTACAGAATCTTGTAAGTGATATTGACGCCAGCCGCGCCGGCCGCACGAATTGCCAGTAATCCAGAATGAGTATAGGTGCCGTCACCGAGATTGGCGAAGACATGATTGGTCTTGATAAACGGAGCCTGGCCGATCCAGGACGCCCCTTCGGCCCCCATATGGGTAAATGTGGAAGTGTTGCGGTCCATCCAGACCGACATGAAATGACAGCCGATTCCTGCGGTCGCGCGGCTCCCGTCGGGAATCCGGGTCGATGTGTTGTGCGGGCATCCGGAACAGAAATACGGAGTCCGCGCGAATTCGGTATTCGACTTCGCAATCCGCGCTTCCTGGCGATCGAGGAAGTTCAAGCGGTCTTCGATGGTGTCACTGGTATGAAATCGCCGAATACGGCCAGCAATGATACGGGCGATGCGGGCGGGCGTCAACTCGCCGGATGATGGCTGAATCCAGTTCCCGTTTTCGTCGAACTTGCCGATCACGCGCGGCCGGCCAGCCGGCGGATCGTTGTACAGCTGCTCTTTCAACTGGTTTTCGATCAGCGCCCGCTTTTCTTCGATAACGAGGATCTCTTCCAGACCCTCGGCAAATATCCGGGCGCCGTCTGGCTCCAGCGGCCACGGCATGCCGACCTTGTAGAGACGGATACCGATATCCGCTGCCTGCCGATCATCGAGTCCGAGATCTTCCAGCGCCTGCCGGACATCAAGATAGGATTTACCGGTTGTGATGATACCGAGGCGAGCCTTCGGGCCGTCAACCACCATCCGGTCAACACCGGTGCTTCGCGCAAACGCGCGCACGGCATAAATCTTGTGCCGGTGCAGCCGGTCTTCCTGCTCGATCCAGTCGTCCGGCCAGCGGATGCTGAGCCCGCCAGGCGGCAGGTCGATATCCGGCAGACGAGTAGTGATCCGCCCGGGACCGATCGTGATTGACGCCGACGAGTCCATGTTCTCGGCTGTCGTCTTGAAGGCAACCCAGCATCCGGAAAACCGCGACATCTCGATGCCGATGATGCCGAAATCGAGAATCTCCTGCACCCCCGCCGGATTCAGCACCGGTATATTCGTGGCGACGAAGGCATGTTCGCTCTGATGGGGCAAGGTCGAGGATTTGGCAGCATGATCGTCACCAGCGATCAGCAGAACCCCGCCATGCTGCGAGGATCCGGACATGTTGCCGTGCTTGAAGACATCACCACAGCGGTCGACACCCGGCCCCTTGCCGTACCAATAGGCGAAAACGCCGTCATAGGTGGCGTCTTCGAACAGATTGCTCTGTTGGCTGCCCCAGATCGCAGTCGCCGCAAGATCTTCATTCAGACCCGGCTGAAAATGGATGTGATTCTGCTTCAGGAAGCCTTTCGCGCGCCACAATTGTTGATCGTAGCCGCCAACCGGCGAGCCACGGTATCCGGAAATGAACCCCGCGGTGTTGAGACCGGCCGCGACATCTCGCTGGCGCTGCAGCATTGGCAGACGAACCAGCGCCTGTATGCCGGTCAGATAGATCCGGCCGGTGTCCAGGGTATATTTGTCATCAAGGTCGACGGCAGCTAACGACATTACGATTTCTCCTTGTGCCGTTTCCGGCACATCAGGGCCAAGTACCGACAATAACGCCTGTCACCGTGATGGACAATGCAAACGGCGGAGCAGCCATGAAATGGCAACGTCGAGGCAGTAGCGGTACCACCCGATCCGACCGCCAATCATGCTTGCCACCACATCCGGGCCATACGCCCGGAACGCTAGGGATTGTCTGAACAAGTCGGTTTTTTCGGGTATACGGGTGTCGTGGCCCGTGGATGAAACGCCAGAGCCCATCGGGGACGTGTTGTCGTGCCAGGAAATGGAGATTTCGATGCCCGAGTCGACCGTCCCCGCCGCCTTGCGGCGGTTGCGGACGGACTCCCCCCACGTCAGGCGGTGGCGCTGCGCCCCGCGATGAGCAGATTGGTGAACCCGAGCAGCACGGCGATGCGTTGCGTGGTCTTCGCCAGCCCCCGATGGCGCACCTTCGCGTAACCGAAGTGGCGCTTCACATACAGGAACGGATGTTCCACCTTGGCCCGAACCGACGCCTTGCGCCTCTCCGCCGCCTCCGGGCCCGCCTTGTCCAGCCCCCGGCGCTTGCCGGGCTTCATCGCCACCTTCCAGTCCACGTCCGTGTCCCGGTTCTCCGCGCGCTTGTCCACCCCCTGATAGCCCGCATCACCCCACACCTGCTCCTCGCCTCCGTGCAACAGCGCGTGCGCCGTCGCCACATCCGAGACAGTCGCCGGCGTCGTCTCCACGCTGTGCGTCAAGCCCGACTGCGCATCCACCCCGATGTGCGCCTTCATCCCGAAATGCCACTGATTGCCCTTCTTCGTCTGATGCATCTCCGGGTCCCGCTCGCCCTTGCGGTTCTTCGTCGACGACGGCGCGGCAATGAGACTCGCGTCCACGATCGTCCCCTTGCTCAAGCGGTGTCCGAGAGAGGCCAGATGCGCGTTGATCTCCTCGAACAGCGTCTCGCCCAGACCATGCGTCTCCAGCAAGTGGCGGAAATGCAGGATCGTCGTCTCGTCAGGCAGCGCACCCGAGAGGCGCAGCCCCACAAACCGCCGTACCGACTTCACCTCGTAGAGCAGGTCCTCCATCCCAGGGTCGCTCAGATTGTAGAACAGCTGCACGCAGTGCACCCGCAGCATCACGCTCAGCGGATAAGGCCGCCGACCGCGACCGGCCTTCGGATAGAACGGCTCGATGCGCGCCTCCAGCCGCTCCCAGGGAACCAGCCCGTCCATCGTCTCGAGAAACACCTCGCGCCGCGTCCGACGCGTCTTCAGGTCGTGCTCCAGCTCCGCAAACGTCGCTTGCTCCAAGGCTCGCACTCCACTCCGTCACCAATAAACCAATGTGCCAAAACCGACTTGTTCAGACAATCCCTAGCGGGCCATGGGCTGGCTCGGCGAGACGCTTGGCGACGATGAAGCCGGCGACCGTTTCGAGCGGCGCACCAAGGACTGGATCGAGGAGACCCTGTTCCATCGACGGCGCGACCTGTTCAGCGATCTCGATCTTGTGTTCTTCGATACCACATCGCTGTACTTCACTGGCGAGGGCGGCGAGAGCCTGGGCCAGTACGGCAAGAGCAAGGACCGTCGCAGCGATTGCAAGCAGATGGTGTCGGGGATGGTGCTCGACGGCGACGGACTGCCTGTGTGCAGCGAGATGTGGCCCGGCAACACCGCCGACGTGACGGCTGGACCTGGTGGCGGCACGCCTGCAGAAGCGCTTCGGGGTCCGCTCGGTGTGCCTTGTGGCCGACGCCGGGATGATCTCCAAGGACATGATCGCGGCGGTCGAGGCGCGGGGCTGGCAGTACATCCTCGGTGCCCGCCCGCGTCGGACGAAGGAGATCCGCGACACGGTTCTCGCTGACAGCTCAGCGTTCGAGACCATCGAGGTTGTCCGCCAGCGCCCGGATCCGATGGCCCTGGAGGTCAAGGACGTCACGGTTCCCCCGGGCAAGGATGGGGACGAGGCGCATCGCTATGTCGTGTGCCGCAATCCGGCCGAGGCGCGCAAGGACGCCGCGCCGCGCGCGCAGATCCTGGCCAGCCTGGAGACCAAGCTGCACAAGAAGGGGCCCAAGAGCATCGTCCCCAACCGGGGCTTCAAGCGCTACCTGAAGATCGACAGGGGTTCGGTCGCGATCGATCACGACAAGGCACGCGACGAAGAACGCTTCGACGGCATCCGGGTGTTGAGCACCAATACCTCCCTGACGGCCGTGGACCTCGCCCTGAGATACAAGCAGCTATGGATGGTGGAACAGGTGTTCCGAACCGCCAAGAGCCTGCTTGAGACCCGCCCGGTCTTCCACAAGACCGATGCCACGATCTGCGGCCATGTCTTCTGTTCGTTCCTCGCCCTGGTGCTGCAGAAGGAGCTTCAACGCCGCATGGAAGACGCCGGCATCGTGGCCGAGTGGGCGGACGTGCTGCGTGACCTCGAGGCGTTGACGGAAACCCGCATCGAGCACCATGGCAAGAGCTTCGCGGTTCGCAGCAAGACGGTCGGCGTCGCCGGCCGGATTGCTCAGTGCATCGGCGTGCGTTTGCCCAACACCGTGCGACAGATCGCCACAGGGAAGGAGGGTACCGCGACGATCGGCGCCTGAACCGTCCTCAAAATCCCCGCAACAGGCCAAGGCGCCGAAATGTAGTGCCAAAACCTCCGTCGCGTCATCTAACCGACGAAATCAACTTAGCTTTCCCAAAACCACTGTAGAAGATGAGCCAGACAATCAACAGGACGCTTAGCCGGGCATTCGCGAGGACGACGCTGTTTGCCGCCCTGACCCGTGCTCGACGGCACGGTCAGGGCGGCACGCCAGTCGGCATCGCCACCAGGAGTTCCTGAGATTCCTCAACCCCATCGCACGCACGATATCCGCCGGCGTCCCGGTCCATGCCATCCTCGACAACGACGCCACTCACAAGCACAAGGAAGTCCAAGTCTGGCTCGTACGCCATCCGCGCTGGACCGTCCACGTCACCCCACCTTGAGCACGTGGCTGAACGCGCTCGAAGGCGTCTTCGCCAAGCTGACACGACGCCGTCTCAAATACGGCGTCTTCCGCTCCGTACCCGAACTCCAGGACGCCATCCGCCGCGTCATCGACGAACACAACACCACAGAGGCCAAGCCCTTCGTCTGGCCCGCCGATCCCGATACCATCATCGCCGCAAGAAAAAGAGGGGTCTAAGCATTGAAATCAATCCACTACGGAAAGTCTGAACAACCCTATCTCTGCGGCTTCGAGGGGGCATGAGCGCTAACTTGTTTAGCTGCATTTCGCGAAGCGCTTCGCGGAATGCGGCGCGCGCCGGCGGGGCGGCTTTGCCAGGGAGCTGGAGATCTGGTTCGATTCGGCGATCACCTGATCGAGAGGACGTTGGGGTTCGATGGCTCGCGCGAGTTGGTTGAGCCTGAACCGGAAGTCACGCCAAGGGCTGTGCGGTCGGGATCGCCTCCACGCGGTACCCCCAGGGGAAACCCGCGGTGGCGTGGTGAATGAGCTTTTCCACCAGCAGCGCCACCAGGAGTTTGCGGTAGAGCCATGCCTTGGCGCTCTCGTCGTCGTATTTCGGCAGAGGCCCCAGCTGTGCCAGCGACTTGAAGCGCTTGAAGACCAGTTCGACCTGCCAGCGGGTGCGAGACCACTCGAGAACCTCGGCGGCGGTGAAGCCCGCTTCGGGGAAGGGGGTGACCACGATGACGGAGCGCGCGAACTCGAGAGTTCGGGGTTGAGGCCGCTTGCCTCTGCGCGTGGCCTGCTTGCGCAGTTTGCGCTGCGCGATCCGGAGGGCCGCTTGCGTCTTTCTGATCGCGCACACGCGCCCCGGCACCGCGATGCCGTCCCCGACCGCCACTGCGGGCCAGGATGGCACGCTGCCTGTGCGCTTGAGCGTCGTGACGGGCGCCAGAAGGTCGGACGGCGCGCCGTCGGTCGTCCGAAAGGACAGCGACCCCGTGTTCACCCGTACGGTGACATGGCCGCCCGCAGACACCACATGATCGAAGCCCGCAGCGGTCGAGTAACCCCGGTCGGCCAGCACATAGTCGCCCTCGGCGATCGACAAATGCCTGAACGTCTCGCCCGCACCCGGCCCCGCGCTCGCCGTCAGCTTGAAGAAGGCGCACGCTGTCGTGCAGCCGCTACAGCGACCCGGTCCGTCCAGGCTCCTTCACCGTCGTCGCGGCGAACGCCCTGACCTGAAAGCCGCCGTCGCCCGACAGCGCGATCCCCGGTTCGCGGAACAGCGCGATGCACAGGGCCCGCAGCCAGTCGCCTGACTTCCTCAGCCGCTTCAACAAGGCCACATCCGACAGATCCGCCAGCGCCGGGTAGACCGCTCCCCTGTCATCCCGTCGCGTGGCGGCCGCCGATCAGCAGGTTCGAGACCCCCAGCAACAACGCGATGCGCTGCCTGTTCTTCGCCACGCCCCGGTAGCACACCCTGGCGTAGCCAAAGTGCCGCTTCACGTACAGGAACAGATGCTCCACCTCCGCCCACACCGACGCCTTGCGCTTCTCAGCCGCATCTTCGACGCCACTCTCCGCCAGCAACCAGCGCCGCCCCGGCTTCATCGCCACTCGACACTCGACACCGCCATCCCGGTGCTCGGGACGCTTCTCCCACCCCCTGGTAACCTGCGTCGCCCCACGCCGTCGTCTCAGCGCCATGCAGCAGCGCTCCCGCCTGCGTCACGTCGCTTGCGTTGGCCGCCGTCGTCGTCAAGCTGTGCGCCAGACCCGACCCGGCGTCCACCCCGATGGACCCCTTCATCCCGAAAGACCACTGCTTACCCTTCCTCGTCTGATGCCTCTTAAGGGTCCCGTGCGCGGCGCCGGTTCTTCGGCGACGACGGCGCGGCGATGAGGCTCGTGTCAACGATCCTCCCCGTGCGCAGCCGATGGCCGCGCGACGCCAAGTGTGCATTGATCTCCTCGAACAGACCCTCGCGCAGGCCGTGCTTCTCCAACAGATGCCGGAAGTTCAGGATGGTGGTCTCGTCGGGTAGCGCCGCCGTCAGGCGCAGCCCGACGAAACGCCTCACCGACTCCACCTCGTAGAGCAGGTCCTCCATCCCCGGGTCGCTCAGATTGTAGAACAGCTGCACGCAGTGAACGCGCAGCATCACCGACAGCGGATACGGGCACCGCCCGCGCCCCGCCTTCGGTATAGAACGGCTCGATCCGTCGCTCCAGCCGCTCCCAGGGAACCAGCCTGTTCATCTTCTCAAGGAACAACTCACGCCGCGTCCGACGCTTCTTCAAGTCGTGCTCCAGTTCCGCAAAGCTTGCCTGGGCCATGGCTCACCATCCAATCCGCGACTCCTACGCAAATCATGGCACACGCAACTTGATCTGACCTTCCCTAGGGCGCAGCCATACCGATCTGTTCACCTGGCCGCGCCGAGACAGGCCAGGGGGCTCTGGAGGATCGGTTCGTGATCCAGTGCAAGATGCTCCACTGGGGGTTGGAAGACACGATCGCCAAGAGTCTGGAGCAGACGGCCGGATATATCGACCGTTGCAAGGCGCAAGCTGGTCATCTCCTCATCTTCAACCACGATGAGACGAGGTCCCGGACGACAAGATCTTCCGGCGCGACGAGACCGGAGCCGGACAGACCATTACGGTGTGGGGCATGTGACGCCGGAACGGCGCTGACGACAGACCGCCCTGAAACCCGGTTCAGGAGACGATATCGCCAGCGCCGAAGCCTCCGGACGACTACATGCGTGCCGCCGTGCCACTCATGTCTGGCACTCAAAACCCTTTGAAATTCACGGCAATTCCGGTATAATCCCGGCGTTCCGAAACCTTGGGGCTCGCAATGACTCTTCTGTTGACCGGAGTCGCCGGTTTCATCGGCATGCACGCCGCGCACCACCTGCTCGACCGGGGCGAAAGGGTCATCGGCATTGACTCGATCAATGCCTATTACGACCCGGCCCTCAAGCATGCCCGGTTGGCCACACTTGAAAAAAAGGCCGGTTTCGTCTTCGAAAAGGTCGACTTCCGAGACCGGCGAGCGGTAGCCGACCTCGTCAACCGCCACCCGCATATCGACCGGATCGTGCATCTCGGAGCACAGGCCGGCGTTCGCCATTCCCTGGTCCGACCGTTCGACTATCTGGCGGCCAACCTCACTGGCCAGCTCGCAATGCTGGAGACCTGCCGCGCGATGATAACGCGGCCCGGTGGTCTGCGCAATTTTGTCTACGCCAGTTCGTCATCGGTCTATGGCGCAAACCGGAAGGTTCCGTTCGCGACATCGGATCGGACTGACAACCCCGTGTCGTTCTACGGTGCGACCAAGAAGTCCGGGGAGATCATGACGCAGTCCTACGCCAGTCTCTTCGGCATCCCGTCGATCGGCCTACGCCTGTTTACTGTTTACGGACCCTGGGGCCGGCCGGACATGTCGCCATATATCTTCACACGAAAGATCCTCGACGGCGAACCGATCCGAGTCTTCAACAATGGCAACATGATGCGGGATTTTACCTATGTTGATGATATCGTGGCCGGCATAATTACGGCACTGGACCGGCCACCGGTGGTCAGTGCCGATGAGCCGCCGCACCGGATCTACAATCTCGGCAACAACCGGCCGGTCCCGTTGATGACCTATATCCGGACCATCGAGGCAGCTTGCGGACTTCAGGCCATCATCGACTTCCAGCCAATGCAATCCGGGGATGTGCCGGAGACCTTTGCCGACATCACCGACAGCATTCGCGATCTGGATTTCCGTCCGTCAACACCTATTGATGTCGGCATTCCGCATTTTGTCGACTGGTACCGCGACTATCACGGGCTTCTGGAGTCCGGTTCAGACTGACCGGTCCGCCGACAATCATTCCGCAACCCTGCCATCACCAATCAACGCCGCAAGCTGGAGGCCGTCAAATGCCTTGTCGAGCCTCTCGGCTTCCGCCTGTACCGCCGCCTCGAGATTTTCGTCGCAATCGACAGGTTCGGAGCGCCGCCAGTCGGCGAGATAGCTGTCACTATCGGTGGCCCCATGACGCATCGCTGCGGCATCAATCGCTTTTCCGAACCGTTCCGGCATTTCGACGCTAGCTCGCCGACGCCGACGGCCGCCCACGCTCTCGGCAATGATCTGAGCCGGAATATTCCGCCAGTAAACGATCGTGAGTTTTGCCATGGCTATCGGCTCTTGTCCTGCGCGTCGCGCATGAAAGTGCCAAGTTCGCCGTAGCCGCGATAACGGTAGTCGAAAGCGAGGCCAAGCCGGTCCGCCGCAGCCCGGGCCTTCATCTGCAATCTGCTGTCTCTGGTCTGCGCGATATGGATCAGGGTGGTGTAGTTGCCGAAGTAATCGCCAATAAGCTCGGGATGACGGTCAATGCCAAGCCCCCGGATAATGATCCGGTCGAAGTGACGAACCAGATAGTCAGTAAGATAGAAACAGCCGGGTTCCCCCTCATGGGTGCGGGTGAATTCTGTGGCGCCCATATAGAATTGATAGCAATGCGGACCGGGAATCCGGTCCACGCCTTCGCTTTCCAGAACCCGGTCGAGATCCCCTCCGGTCCCGCAATCACCGTAGAGCACGACCACATTGTCGAAATGACGACCGATACCGCGAAGCCGCGCCTGCACCGCCGGCGCGATCTTCTCCGGCGTATTGTGCCAATGGGCCGGCAGACAGGTGACGGTCAGTTCGTCCCAGCCGGTCCTCTCCTTGAGGGCAACAACCTCGCGAGCGAGAGCACCGCAAGCGATAAACAGCGTGGTCGGTCGACGCGCCGCCCCCGGATCCTGCAACGATGTGGACCTTGCCGGGCTGGTCATGATCCGCTCCCTCGCACAGCGGCAACGATCTCAAGTGACACCCATTGCCGCCGAATTCGACCCCCGCATTCCGGCGACCAGCGTTTTCGCGGTTTCGACCGCCACCGCCGCGTCGCGGCAATAGGCGTCCGCGCCGATACTTTCGGCAAAAGCCTCATTCAACGGCGCGCCGCCAACCAGCACGATGTAATTGTCGCGAATCCCCTTTTCCTTCATCGCGTCGATCACAACCTTCATGTAGGGCATGGTTGTGGTCAGCAGGGCCGACATGCCGAGTATGTCCGGCTGATGTTCTTCAAGGGCCTGGAGATAGGTCTCAACGGGGTTGTTGATCCCGAGATCGATCACATCGAAACCGGCACCTTCCATCATCATCGATACCAGGTTCTTGCCGATATCGTGAATATCGCCCTTGACAGTCCCGATGACGACCTTCCCGACCTGCGGAGCACCGGTTTCAACCAGCAGCGGCCGCAAGATCGCCATGCCGGATTTCATGGCGTTGGCCGCCATGAGCACCTCGGGTACAAAGAGGATACCGTCGCGAAAATCAATGCCGACAATGCGCATGCCTTCGACCAGGGCCTTGGTCAGCACGTCATACGGTGTCCAACCGCGTTCAAGAAGGATGTTGACGGCCTCTTCGATCTCTTCCTTCAGCCCGTCATACAGGTCATCGTGCATCTGCAGGACAAGTTCGTCGTCTTGAAGCTCGGACAGGACGATATCGTCTTCGTCATCGGCCATGCATGTTCCTCCGAACGCTTTGGGTCGCCGCGCGAAACCCGACTGATTGCATAGCTTACGGAAATCCGACATGCTAAACTTGCAGTTGTGCGACATGATCTGTCGGACGTACGACGCAAATGCTGGAAAAATCTGAATTGATGTTGATGCTGTCTGCAGTCGACATGATCCGGCGCCGACAAAGTGTATCCCGCCCCGTATCCTGAGCCTGCGAGGCCGTATCCGGGCATTTCGAAGAAGGAGAGAATAATGCGAAAACTGACTGGTGGCGTGGTCGCGCTTTGCCTGGGCGTTGCACTGACGGCTTGGGCCGACGGCGCCGGAGACATCGACTACCGCCAGAAAGTGATGAAGGCCATCGGCGCCCACATTGGGGCCGCAGCATCCATCATCAAGGGCAAAGGCGGTACCGTCGCCGATCTCAAGAGCCATGCGCATGCCCTGGAGGAACTGGCGAAGGTATCCATTCGCGTCTTCCCCGCAGGTTCGGGACCGGAGGCCGGCAAGACGGAAGCCAAACCAGAAATCTGGTCAGATCCGGAAGGCTTCGCAAAAGTATCGAACGATTTTGTTGCCCTCGCCGCACAATTCAGCGAGGCAGTCAGCAGCGGCAACATGGCCGCCTCCGGCAAGGCACTCGGCGCGCTGGGCAAGGGTGCTTGCGCCGCCTGTCACAAGGCCTACCGAACCAAACACTAGCTCAGATCTTCCGATCCTTGACGAATGCCAAAAGAACACGGCGAACAAGCCCCGTTGCCGGAACGGGCCAATTCCGGATCCTGTTCGCGCTGCATGTGACGACGCAGCTTAGGGGGTCCAGGGCGAGACCGCCTGCTCCCAGATGCCGAGTACCGGGAGCTGGCATCTGGGAGCAGGCTCGTGCGCCAAAACTCTGGAAACCGGCTGCCTCCCGGTTTCTTTCGGACCATCGGCGAAAGCCTGAGATGTCGCGATCATCAGGGAGTCGGAGCCCTGTCGGGCTTGAGACCCGGTTCATGGCGCAGCCAGACCTCCAGACCGCCGGCGACGGCCCGGATGATGCTCTAAAATCTGCCGAATGACACCGAAAACGGACTACTGCGGTTGCGCCCGACGCGAGTCCCGCGGTCATATCGGCAATGTCGTCAGTAGGTCGCCCGGCCGCCCGAAATATCGAACACGCCGCCGGTGCTGAATGAACACTCCTCCGAGACCAGCCAGGCAATCAGACTTGCCATCTCGTCAACGGTTCCGAACCGGTTCATCGGGATCTTCGAGAGCATGTAATCAATGTGCTCCTGACTGACCTGGTCAAAGATCGCCGTCCTGACGGCCGCCGGCGTGATACAGTTGACGGTGACGCCGGTTCCGGCGGTTTCCTTGCCCAGCGACTTGGTCAGACCGATGACGCCGGCCTTTGCCGCGCTGTATGGCGCGGCATTGGGATTCTCCTCCTTGCCGGCGATCGAAGCGATATTGACGATGCGGCCATATCCGCGTTCCAACATCCCCGGCACGACGGCGCGGCAGCACAAAAAGGTGCCGTTCAGATCAATATCGATGACCCGGGTCCACGCCTCTACCGGATACTCCCATGTCGTGTGGTTCGGCCCGGCAACCCCGGCACTGTTGACCAGAATGTCGATACCGCCGATTGCCGCGGCGCTTATCCTGGCCGCCGCATCGACAGCGTCTGCATCGGTCACATCGACCCGCCGGGTATCGACCGTCCCGCCGACTGTCAACGCCGCTGCGGCAAGCGCGTCCCCATCCATGTCCCAGAGCGAACCTTCGCACCGCTGCCCGCAAGCCGGGTTGCGGTCGCAAGCCCGATGCCACTGGCGCCACCCGTCACCACCACCGCACGGCCGGAAAAATCATGATTGACCATAACACTCAGTCTCCCACGTTGATCTGTGTACCGACATAGAATCTGTTGCCACTGGTGACACTGTCGGCAACAGCCTTTTCGAACAACTGGAGCGCCGGTTCGTTGCGTCCATAGACAAGCGTGTCCTGAGCCCCCGACAGGAGGCCGGCCTGGATCCCTTCACCGGCCGGAAAATCCTCGGTTTCCACAGTCCGCATCGTCAGATCGAGGTTCCGATCCCAATGCCCACGCGCCTTGTCGGTCGTCGCCGGTTCGGGAATGTAGAATTCGAGATACACCGTGCATTCATCCGGCCGGCCGGCAACCGGATAAATCCGCCAGATCTCGTAATGATCAATCTGAACGACCACAACGATATTCGGAAACAGAAGATAGATGATCGCCGAATTGGTCACCAGATCCCAGTCGGCCTCGTCCTGGTCGCGCATCGCAACGATGCCGCGGCGCGGCAGCACTTCCCGGATATTCGAACCAAAGCCGTCGACAACACAGAGATTTGGAAAGAAGATCGGTCCGACGGTGTCCTTGTGCAGGACCGGAAAATGATACGGTTCGAGGAATGTATCGACCGCAATCTTCCAGTTCATCCGCCAACGCCGTGATCGCGTGCCGTAGAGGTGGCAGGTGCCGAAATCATAACTCGCGAACTCGGACTCCAGACCACCGAGCATCTCCGCGATATCGAACTCGACACCGGGCCGCGGTGCCCCCCAGATCATGCCGTGATATTCGACCACAGCAATCTCTCGTAATCCATGCTCTGCCGTAGCGACTCCGTCAAAGTTGCGCCGATCCGGAATACCGCGCAGACGGCCACCAATATCATAGGTCCAGCCGTGATAGGGACAGGTGAAACCCCGGCCAGCATGACCACAGCCGTCAACCAGTCGTGCACCACGATGCCGGCAAACATTCAGAAAGGCGCGAAGCTCCCCGCTGTCGTCCCGCGTGACCAGCAATGGTACACCGAGATCGTCGTTGGTCAGATAGTCGCCCGGTTTACAGACCAGGCAGGACAGACCGAGATATTGCGGCCGCCCCAGAAACAACTCCTCCCATTCACGCGCTAGCCGATGATCGCATGTAAAGGCGGTAATGTCGTTCCGGAACACGGACTCAGTGGTATCCGTGGTCCCGGCATCGACATGAGCCAGAACCCGTTTCGAAAGTTCGACTTGTGTCATGTGCTGCATGGCAACTGCCCCAAACGCTTGACCACAGACAGGGTTACAGGAAGTGGGTACCGTCGCCAACCACGATTATGTTTCGGGCCCCGCGTGACAGGACGGCATTGTCGAAAATGGTTTGCATGGCAAGACCACAGGGCTGCCGTTGGCTCTGGCCGCGATGACGATATCACGACCGAGGCGCTATTTTGGCCTGACCCCGGATGCCATCGCCGATCGGCGCCTTTGCTGCAGGTCTGCCAGGATCTCGTCACGATCGCCGTCGACATCCGGCGGCGCCCGGTAGTCAACCCGGTTGGTGCCGTCG
Organism: Thalassobaculaceae bacterium; assembly: GCA_963422445.2. GTDB lineage: Bacteria > Pseudomonadota > Alphaproteobacteria > Thalassobaculales > Thalassobaculaceae. Next base: position 1,922,970 of record OY729512.2, on the reverse strand, counting down.
ATATGCAATGGGCTCGCCATTGCGAGCGACCGGCCGCCCGCCGCGTCGGTTTTCCATTCGATCATGCCGCGGGCATGCAGATTTTCATCCTCGACGATCTCGCCAAGATCCCTCACCGAACCGCAGGGAACCCGTGCGTGATTCAGTATCGTCATCAACTCGTCACGATCACGGGCTTTCGACCAATCGGAGATCAGATCCGTGACCGCATCAAGATTCCGGACCCATGATGCCATGTCCTTGAACCGCGGATCGTCCTTGAGATCGCCGCGACCCATGGCGTCGAGCAGACGGTGCCAGTGCGTATCGTTGTTGCAGATGATCGCGGCATAGCCGTCCCGTGCCGGATAGACACCATAGGGCGCAATCGACAGTCCGCCGTGGAAGTTGCCGACCCGGTCGGGGACCCGCGGCGTATCGCTATCGAACATCAGCCCGAGATTGGAGGCAAAGCAAGGGAACACGGATTCTTGCATCGAAACATCGACAAATCCGCCGACCTCGCAACGTTCGCCCCGGACCAGCGCCGTCATGATCCCGGCATAGAGGTGAATTCCGGCAAGGAAATCACAAAGCGCGACACCGACCTTCACTGGTGGCTGGCCAGCAAAACCGGTCACACTCATGACCTCCGCCATGGCCTAAACCGCAATATCCATGGAGCTTCTTGCGAAATTGCCGGCCCGACCGATTTTTTGCCTTGTCGAGGCTGATTTTGTTGTCGAGGGCCTGGGTTTCGGGGCCATCTCGTGGTCTGTTGTGTTTCTACAATAACAAGATACCGAGGAGGTGACCCCGATGACCCTTGGCTCGACCCTATCCGATCTCTGGCGCCGATTTCAAGGGGACCTTTTCCCTGCGTTGGCCGAGGCGGTCGGTCCTCTCCTCGAGACGCACAAGCGCTTCGTGACAGCTCTCGATCTCGTCAAGGTGGAGGGCTTCGTCGATGGGGTGTGGACCGGTCCGGGTCGGCCCCGGGAGGATCGCCAGGCGCTGGCCCGTGGCTTCATCGCCAAGGCGGTATGGGATCTGCCGACGACCCGCCACCTGATCGACAGGCTCAAGGTGGACCCGACGTTGCGCCGACTGTGCGGCTGGTCGCGTGTCGCGGAGATCCCGAGTGAAGCAACGTTTTCGCGGGCGTTTGCCGAATGGTCGCAGTCCCGTCTTCCGGAGAGGATGCACGCGGCTCTGGTTGCAGAGACACTGGGCGATGCGCTCATCGGCCACGTGTCGAGGGACTCGACGGCCATCGAGGCCCGGGAGACGCCGGCCCCGAAGCCGAAGGCCAGGACGCCGAACCGCAAGCGCGGCCGGCCCCGCAAGGGCGAGGAGAGGACGAAGGAGCCTGGGCGTCTCGAACAGCAAGCGAACGGGATGGATCTCGATGAGATGCTCGACGCGCTGCCGAAGGTCTGCGATCACGGGGCAAAGAAGAATGCCAAAGGGGTCATGGAGGCTTGGCGCGGTTACAAGCTGCCTATCGACACAGCAGACTGCGGGGTGCCGCTGAGGACCGTTCTCACCGCGGCATCCGTCCATGACAGCCCGGTCGCGATCCCGCTGGCGATGATGACCGCCGCGCGCGTGACCAATCTCTACGATCTCATGGACGCGGCCTATGATGCCAGGGAGATCTACCAGATGAGCGAACGGCTTGGCCATGTGCCGATCATCGATGTCAATCCGCGCCGGGACAAGGACCTCAAGGAGGCGCGAGACCGGGAGGCCCGGGCCCGGCGTGCAATAGGCCATGTCGATCCCGAGACCGTGCGGGTCCGGATCCGGTCCGGTGTCGAGAGGACCAACGCCCGCCTCAAGGATGAGTGTGGCGGGCGCCATGTCCGCGTCCGCGGACATTCCAGGGTCGCCTGCCATCTCATGTTCGGCATCCTGGCCCTGGCGGCTGACCAGTTGATACGTCTCGCCGTCCCATAGCGCGGCTCCGACAACGCATGCCGACCCTTCACGGCCCTCTCGAAGAGAGTGGCCCGGAGAGGCGTGTCCCGATGTCCACAAAGGTCCCTGTTTGATCTCATCATCTCTGATGAGACACCGCGAATCCATGGATTCCGACCTCCAGGTGCAGAGGTGACCGGGATCAACCGACCGATCCGGGCTCACCGGACCCTGGGGGCAGGAATTTTGCAAGAGGTTCCATCGCCTGATAGCTGCGATACGGACCGTCCTGGCCATAACCGCTGCCCGACGCATAGACAATGCCGGGATTGGTGACCTTTACCGCCGCATATCCGACTCCGAGTCGGTCCACGACGCCAGGCGCGAAATTCTCCACGACGACATCCGCAATCTCAGCGAGGTCGAGGAATAGTGTCCTGTCGGTCTCGGTCTTGAAGTCGAGGCAAATGCTGCGCTTGTTCGCATTCAATCTCACGAAGGGATACAGGGCGCCGCCACGCGCATTGCGCCGCCGCAAATGCTCGCCGCCGGGTTGTTCCACCTTGATAACATCAGCGCCAGCCATCGCCATCAAGAAGGTGCAATACGGACCGTTATAGATCTGGGTCAGATCAAGGACGCGGAGCCTCTGGAGCGAATTGGACGTGGTCTGCATGATTTGTCCCGATTCAGTTTTGCGCATCGCAGCACTGGCAAACACCGCCATGTTCATGCAGTTTGGTGCCCGCATGAAGGCTGTGGCAAGACTGGGGCGCGTCAATCATCTGTGGGATATAGTGCCCTCAGCCCGTACAAACCGGAGGATCCGCAAAGTGACCGATATCGACTACGCCTCGTTCCTCGTCCCGGACCTGCCACCGCCAGCCAGGCACTGGAACGGCTTTCCGTCCTACAACTTCGTCGGGGGTCACGTCGACGATATCAGCATGCCGGTCGATGACATGATCGCAGCGACCGCCAGCGTTCTGAAACGTGAAGGAGCGACGCTTGCGACCTACGGCATGCAAAGCGGACCACTGGGTTATCGGCCATTGCGGGATTTTGTCGCCACCAAACTCGAAAAACGCAGCGGTCTGTCGGTATCGCCCGATGACGTGCTGATTACATCCGGCTCGAATCAGGGGCTGGACCTCGTCAACACACTGTTTTGCCAGCCGGGCGACACGGTTCTCGTCGAACAGTTCAGCTACGGCGGCGCATTGACCAGGCTGCGCCGTATCGGAGTCAATCCGGTCGGTATCCCGCTGGACGGCGACGGCATGCGCACCGACCTTCTCGTGGAAAAACTGGTCGAACTTCAGAACGATGGCGTTCAGCCGAGATTCATATACGTCATCCCGACAATCCAGAATCCTGGCGGCAGCATCATGCCGGAACACCGCCGCGCCGAACTTCTGCAGATATCGGAAAGATATGCGGTTCCGATCTTCGAAGACGAATGCTACGCGGATCTGCTCTGGAGCGGCGAGCGCCCGCCGGCAATCGCGGCGATGGATGACAGCAATCGGGTCATCCATTGCGGATCTTTCTCCAAGACTATCGCGCCGGCACTGCGGGTCGGCTACATCGTCGCCGAATCTGCACTGATCATGCAAATGCTGGCGTGCAAGAATGATGGCGGAACCGGAGCCCTCGAACAGATGATGCTCGCCGAGTTCTGCACTAGCGGGTTTGACACCCATGTCACGAACACATGCGTCGTTCTCAAGAACAAGCTCGACGCGATGACGAGCGCGTTGGAAGAGTATTACGGCGTAGCTGCCGAGTTCGAGCCACCGGCCGGCGGCATTTTCCTTTGGGTTTCGCTTCCCGACACGGTTGATACGATGAAACTGGCGGCCGTTGCGGCGACTCGCGGCATCGCAATCAATCCCGGCCCTGAATGGTCGTCAGACGTTGGCCAGGCGCGATCCAAGATGCGCCTCTGTTTTGGCAATCCCTCAATCGAGATGATCCGCGACGGCGTCAGACAGCTGGCCGACCTCTGTCACCAGGAATTTGGCGTGCCGATACGCAGCGCCAATGTCGAACGAGGCTGACCCGCAGGTGACCGGCGACCACGACGCCGACGGCGGTGCATTCCTGCGGATCGTCTGGCCCTTCGCCATTGCCGAAACACTGGTCTGGGCCGCCTATTATTATTCTTTTCCGGCCCTGTTGCCGACTTGGGAATCCGATCTTGGTTTTTCGAAAACAACGCTGACCGGCGCCTTCACCGCCTCGCTTGTCGTCTCCGCGGTGTTGGCGCCGCTAGCTGGCCGGTTGATCGATCGCGGTTACGGGCGATCGGTGTTCGCCGGCGGTACCGGTCTCGCGGCAGCCCTGCTGTTCCTGCTTTCGATGGTCACCGAGGTCTGGCAGTTCTATGCCGTATGGATCGGCATCGGCGTCGCGATGTCAGGATCGCTCTATGAGGCATGTTTCGCGATTCTGATCCACTGCATGGGAACCCGGGCGCGGCGAGCCATCACTTTGGTCAGCCTTGTTGCCGGATTTGCCGGCACGGTATCCTTTCCGAGCGCCCATGTTCTCACCGGGTATTTCGGCTGGCGCGGCGCCGTGATCGTTTTTGCCGGCGTCGTCGTGACGATTTGCATACCATTGATCCTCTACGGGTGCCGTCACGCCACGCATCGCGCGCAATCCGTCGCGATACGTCCCAGCACCAGTACGCGTCAGGCGACCCGCGCGGTCCGGACCCTTTGCTTCTGGCTGATCGGGATTTGCTTCGTCATTCTCGCGCTCGACCACGCCCTCATCATTAGTCATCTGCTTCCCATTCTTGCCGACCGGGGATTGCCCGAACATCTCGCAGTCCTCGCCGCCTCGCTGATCGGGCCGATGCAGGTCGTCGGCCGCCTGCTCATGATGGCGGCCGAACGGCATGTCACGACATTGTCGATTTGTCTGTGCTGTTTTCTGTCGATGTCGATTGCCGGCGCCGCGCTTTATCTGTCAACCACCGCCATCGTCCTGGTCGCGATCTTCGTCGCCCTTCAGGGCGCCGGCGCCGGCGTGTTCAGCATTGTCAGGCCGTCGGTTGTCGCCGAACTACTCGGCCGCCGGGATTTTGGCGTCACGGCAGGGCTACTCGCGATCGGGTTCATGGGCGGGTCGGCGGTCGCACCGATTACCGCCTCGCTGATCTGGGGCATCGGCGGCTACGATCTCGTCCTTCTGCTGACCGTCGTGGCGCCGCTGGCCGGCGCGGCAAGCCTGATCGGCGCCTGGCGGATACGACCAGACGATCAGGATCAGCCCGAAACCCGATAACACCCGTCCAATGTCACATCGCCATCCGCGACGATGCGCTTCTCCTCCACGAGATAAATCACGGTCGCGAACAATGACCGCGCGGCAGCGCCATGCAGGGACGGTGCGACATCGGCATATACCTCGGGCACCATATCGTCGATCTGCGCGATCCCGGATTCGATGCAGGCCAAGATCTTGTTCTCGCGTTGGCGGCGATGGGAAACAAACGACCGGACATAGGGATGCGGGTTCCGGATCGCCGGGCCATGGGTCGGATAATACAGGCGGTCGTCCCGTTCCAGCAGCTTGTCGAGGCTGCGCATGTAGTCCCCCATATCGCCGTCCGGCGGCGAGACGATACTGGTCGACCAGCCCATGACATGGTCGCCGGGAAACAGGATTTTTTCCGTGTCCCACGCAAAGCAGATGTGGTTTGAGGTGTGGCCCGGCGTATGGACGCACAAGGCCGACCAGCCGTCACCGTCAATCAAGGCGCCGTCGCTCACCACCTCGTCCGGAACGAACGCCATATCGCCGCCGGCATCGACCTTGACACCCTGTTCCGCCTTGCCGCTGCCATGCGGCCCGAACCCGAATGTCGGCGCACCGGTCGCGGCTTTCAGGGCTCGCGCGGCCGGCGAATGATCCTGATGGGTGTGTGTGATGAGAATATGCGTAACCGTCTCCCTCTTCAGGGCGTCGAGCATCGCGTCCACATGATCGGGCATGTCCGGGCCGGGGTCGATGACCGCAACCTTCCCCTCACCGATCACATAGGTGCCAGTGCCCCGAAACGTGAATGGTCCGGGATTGTTTGCCGTAATCCGGCGTATTCCGGGAGCCACATCCTCAAGCACGCCGTAAGGGACTGTAAAGTCACGGCCATGGGCGATCTGGACGCTCATGCGCCTTTGCCTTCGTCGACGACCGGATTGCGCAGAACGCCGACCCCGGAGATATCGATCTCGCAAACGTCACCCTGCTGCAGCCAGACCTGCGGGTCGCGGCGCGAGCCGACACCGCCCGGCGTTCCGGTTGCGATCACGTCACCCGGCGCCAGGGCCGTAAAGGTCGAGATATAGGCGATCAGGCGCGGAATCGGGAAAATCATGTCAGCCACTTCGGCGTGCTGCATGACGGTTCCGTTGACTCTGCAAGACACCGTGACCCGTTCAAGGTCCGGGATGTCGTCCGGTGTAACCAAAACCGGCCCGAAACCGCCAGTTCCGATAAAATTCTTGCCCGGCGTGAACTGGGTCGTATGGCGCTGGAAAGCCCGGACGCTGCCGTCATTGTAGCAGGAGTATCCGGCGACATGATCGAACGCGTCGGCTTCGGTGATACGTCGGCCGGGCTTGCCGATAACCACGGCGAGTTCGGCTTCATAATCGAGGGTATGGGTCTCGGGCGGGCGAAGCATCGGTTGGTTGTGGCCGATCTGGGCATTCGAGAAACGCACGAAGATGGTCGGATTTTCGACCTCGCCATGGCCGCCCTCAAGGCGATGTTCATGATAATTGAGGCCAACGCACAAAATCTTGTCCGGATCATCGATCGGCGGCAGATAACTGGCGTCTTCCAGTCCGACATCGACTGGTTGGCCCGCCAATGTGGCGCCTATGTCGGCTAAAGCCGATGCGGCAATGGCGGATTTCATCGTCGGATAGATTTCCGCGATGTCGCCCGTCACCGCAGTCAGCCCTTCGTCACTGGCAAGGCCCCAGACTGCCTGCCCATTCCGTGTAAAACTCGCGAACCGCATTCGATCCTCCTCGATCATGACGGCCGGATCATAAAGAGATAAGCGCCCGCCGCACAACAGCGATCGGACCGGTATCGCCGACCGGCGGATGACATGGCCGAAAACACCGAAGCGCGGCTGCTCACTCCACAGGATCCGGCAAGGCCACCGCAACCCTGTCCCGGTCGGCAGGGACATCGTTCGCATCAGGGTGTGCAGCGCCAGATATCCGGCAATGTCTTGCTGGAGTTCAGAGCTGGTGCCGGTCCCGGCTCCCCATAACGCGCCAAGATCGGGCAAAACTGTTACCTAATTATCACTCAAGCCAAGCGCAATTTGAGTAGCCGCTTCGGCATCGGCAGTGTCCGCAGCGCCACGTAGAGCAGTCCGGGGATGATCCCGGGCAAGTCGAAGCGACGATTGACCCGGTCCACGACCTCCGCGAGATAGCGCTGGGCATACTTGGGACGAATCGCATGGTCGGTGCCACGCAAGGCGCTCTTGATGTTGCCGGGAATCGTGTTTACCCAACGAAACCCGGGGCGCTCGACCGCGGCTTTCCCGCCGCCGGTCACCATCGGCTCATGCACACAGCCTGCCGCGGGTCACGCCATTGAAGCAGGTCAGCCCATCGCAGAGCACCTGCGTGCCCGGGCTCAGGTGCTCTGCGCCCAGGCGGCGATTTCGGTGAGACGGAAGCCCTCGACCACGGTGAGCTTCACCCGCTGCGGATGTCCCGCCTCATGGGTCTCGACCGCGGCCACGAAAGGGGTCTTGCCCGGTGCCCACGTCCGCGCTTGCCGCCGCTGCGCTCGCCCCCGAGGTAGGCATCGTCGATGCACCTTATCTTGTCCTGGGTCATGAAGTAGAGGCCCTGGAACCACACCGTGAGCGGGAGCTTGATGACCTCGAAGATGGTGCCCGCGGTCATTGAGGTCTGGCGATAGCAGCGGTTGCACTGCTGGAGCTTTCGGGTGTTCAACTGACAGCACCAGTCATGGGCGCAGTGTGGGCACAGAAAGCCGTTCGGCCATCGCCATTGTAAAGAGGGCGTCGAAACACTGGTCTTCGCTGCCGTAGAGCGAGAGGAACGCGTTGAGGTTGATTCTTTTCTGGAACTGCACTGGGTTGCGCGCCATGTGAATGTCCTCTTTCTATCATCAAATTACATGGCAGTATTCGATATTAAATACTGCTTAGATTCGAGGGTAATCAAACTGTTATATACGGTACCTCGCATATCCGCTTGGAGAACCATGTGTTCCGTCTTTCGATCCTCGATCAGTCAATCGCCGTTCAGGGCCGGCCCCAAGGGGCTGCAATCCGCGAAACCGTTGCTCTTGCGCGACATTGCGAGGCTCTGGGCTATCACCGATTCTGGGTCTCGGAGCATCACAATCATCCGACCATCGTCGGGACCGCCCCGGAAATCCTGCTTGCCGCGATTGCCGTGACGACGGACCGCATTCGTATCGGCAGCGCCGGAATCATGCTGCCGCATTACGCGCCGTTCAAGGTCGCCGAGCAGTTTCGCGTTCTCGACGCTCTGGCGCCCGGCCGGATTGATCTCGGACTCGGCCGGGCGCCCGGATCGGACGGTCTGACCTCGTTCGCGCTCAATCCGCAAGCGAATGAGCGGCCGGCGCAGTTTCCTGCTGACATCCGAGATCTCGATTGTTGGATTCACGGTGAGGACCTGCCCGACGGACATGCCTTTGCACGCATCAAAGCGCAGCCGCAGGGCGAAACGGCTCCAGAGATCTGGATTCTCGGCAGTTCGCTGTACGGCGCCCAGGTCGCGGCTTATTTCGGGATGCCCTATTCCTTTGCCTGGTTCTTTACCGACGGGCGTGGCGGCCGGGAGGCGCTGCAAATCTATCGCGATCAATACCGGCCAAGCTCCCGGCATCCGGACCCGAAACCCGGAATTTGCGTTTGGGCTCTGGCCGCCGAAGACCACGACAGCGCGCAGCATCATTTCAGTTCGCGCGCACGGTGGCAGCTCTACCGCGACCGCGGGCTGCATTTGCCGTTCGAGACACCCGAAGCCGCACTTTCGGCATCCTACAACGAGCGGGAGAATGCCCGCATCGCCGAGTTGCGGCGCACCGCCATGGTCGGGACCGGCGCTGAAGTCGCCGCCCGGATTGGTGATCTCGCGACCGAACTCGATGTTGAGGAAGTTGCCGTCGTCACCTGGACACATGACGAGCAGGCGCGGCGCGACAGCTATACCGAGTTGGCCAAGGCCTTTGGATTGGTCGGACGATCCGGCCATTGACCTAGCCGGGCCAAGGCCTCAAACTTTGGACTTGTCTTGTGCAGCGGGCGGAGCGACCTAATGAACTACATGCAATCGAAGGCGAAGGCTCAGGGTTACAGCGATGAGGAATGGAACGCTCGCGTCAATCTCGCCGCGGCTCATCGCTGTGCTGTCATGCACGGTCTTCACGAGGGTATCTTCAATCATCTGACCCTGCGCGTGCCGGGCCATGATGACCGCTATTATCAGATCCCGTTCGGAATGCACTGGTCGGAGGTCACCGCAAGCTGTTTTATGGAAGTCGGCTACGATGGCAACCTGAAGCGCGGCGAAGGTTTCATCGAGAGATCAGCCTATTGCATCCACGCGCCCATGCATCGGGACATGCCGAACGCCAAGGCCGTGTTCCATACGCATATGCCGTTTGCCAGTGCGCTGACGCGGCTGAAAGATCAGCATATCAAACCGATCGGACAGACCGAACTCGGCACGATGATGAAAACCGGCTATGACGAATCCTATGACGGCCCGGGTCTCGATCCGAACGAGGGCGAACGCCTGGCTCAGGCCTGCGGCGACAATACGGTGCTGTTGATGGCCAATCATGGTGCGCTTACGCTTGGCGAGACGGTTGCTGAAGCCTATGACCGGCTCTACTACCTTGAACGGGTTGCGCAGGTGCAACTTTACGCCATGTGGACAGGTCAGCCGCTGCGGCCCTTGCCGGATGACGTGATCGAAAAGACCTATACCGTCTATCGAGGCAACGCGATGCGGTATGGCGACCGCTCGAATGCAGACTGGCATTTTGACGCGTTGAAACGAATTCTCGACCGCAAGGAATCCGACTACGCAGATTAGGAGCACGTTCGCGAACCGAACCAGTCTTGCAGGACGGGGCAAAGTCCAACACCGATTTGCTGCCGCCGAGCACCGAGACGGCAGACGGCCGAGCACCACGGGTCTGAAAATCGGGGAGTTGAAATAATGCCATCGTTATTGAAAACAAAGTCTGGACAATCAACAGTCAGGTAAAGACTGCCTCATCATATGTTTCACCCTAGTGTCCTGATTCCAAAGTTCGTACCGTTATGATGTTGCGGCTGCAGCGGTTTCGAGGGTCCTGAGGCAGAAGCGCTTGATGGACGCCAGGATTTCATCGGCTGTCTTGTGCCAGCGGAAGGGCTTGGGGTCCTCGTTGACGGTGTCGATGTACCCGGTGATCGCCTGCTCCAGCTCGACGGTCGATCGGTGAACCCCGTGCCGGATCTGCTTCTCTGTCAGATCGGCGAAGAAGCGCTCGACTTGGTTGAGCCACGAGGCAGAGGTCGGGGTGAAGTGAACATGCCAGCGCGGTCGCCGGGCGAACCAGTCGCGGATCGTCTTCGTCTTGTGGGTCGAGTAGTTGTCCATGACGATGTGGATCTCGAGGTCGGGCGGCACGTTGGCCTCGACGTGATCCAGGAACTTGCGGAACTCCACGCTGCGGTGGCGCCGATAGCACTGTCCGATGACCTTGCCTGTGGCGACGTCAAGGGCTGCGAAGAGCGAGGTCGTGCCGTTGCGCTTGTAATCGTGAGTGCGCCGCTCGACCTGCCCCGGGCGCAGCGGCAGCAGCGGCTGGGTGCGATCGAGGGCCTGAACCTGCGATTTCTCGTCCACGCAGAGGACCATGGCATGCTGCGGCGGGTCCACGTAGAGCCCCACGATGTCGCGCGTCTTGTCCACGAAGTAGGGGTCTGCCGAGAGCTTGAAGGTCTCGCTCCTGTGCGGCTGAAGGGAAAAGGCTCGCCAGATGCGGTTGACCGTCGACGGCGCATACCCCGTCGCCTGCGCCATCGAGCGCGTGCTCCATTGGGTCGCGTCACGAGGCTTCTCCTCAAGCGTCTTGCGCACCACCTCGGCCACGGCGTCGTCATCGATGCGCCGGGGACGGCCGGAGCGCGGCTCGTCGTCAAGCCCGTCAAGACGATGCTCTGCGAAGCGATTGCGCCACTTCCTGGCGGTCTGGCTGGTCACGCCCAGCACGCTCCCAATCTGCACATTGGTAAGCCCTTCGGCCGCCAGCAGCACGATGTGCGCCCGATCGGACAGGCCTCGCCAGACTTTGCGCCCGCGCGCCAGCCGCTCAAGCTCGTTGCGCTCGTCCGCGCTCAGCTTGATCTCCACCGAAAGTCGCATCACCATGCCCCCCGAATCGACACCACCCCCCTTAACAATACGAACTTTGAGTACAGGACACTAGGCTGTGTACCGAATTATAGATATGGTATGATGGTTCGAGAGATGTTTGTAGATGAAGGTTTTTTTCATGTATGGCAGCCGACACGATATGACTGACGCGGAATGGGATGTTCTCCGGCAGGTTCTTCCGACGGGGCGGCAAGGTCCGGTGCGCAAGACTGACCGCCAGATCATGGATGGCGTATTCTACATCCTGCGCACGGGTGCTCCGTGGCGCGACTTGCCGGACCGCTATGGACCCTATACGGCCGGCTTCAACCGCTGGAGCAAGAATGGGACATGGTCGCAGAGCAGGTCGGATTGACAAGAGCTTGTCAGCAAGAACGACGATGACGGCGGTGGACCTGCGGGGACACTGAACATCCGCATGATCGACCCCTCGACGGTTCGCGTCCACAAGCATGGCGCCGGCGTCCGCAAGGACGGGCAGCCGCGGCAGATTGAGCACCAGAATCCATGTCGCCGTCGATGGCAAGGGGACCGTCAAGACCATCCGCATGTCTCCTGGCCCGGCTGCCGACTACAGCGAAGCCCTGGCGCTTCTGGAAGACATCGAACATGGTACGACCGTCATCGGCGACAAGGCCTGTGACACCAACGCCAGTCTCGACCATGTCGCCAGGGCCGGAGGGAGAGCTGCGATCCCGTCCAAAGCCAATCGCCTCGATCCGCGTCCGCTTGATCGCAAGGTCTATGCAACGCGCAACATCGTCGAACGTTTCTTCGGCAGTATCCAAGGAGTTCCGGCGGATTGCCCACGTTACGACAAGACCGACCGCAATGTCCTCGCCACCATAATGCTCACCGTTTCCCATTACATCATGCGAACTTTCGTTCAAAAAATTGAGGTCAGAGCCTGGAAAAATCCTTTGAATTTATGGGTACACAGCTTAACTCGTCTTCTACAGTTTGACTGGGATATTTGAGGATCGCTCCGGCAAAGGTTCAGTGAAATGAAGGCTTTGGCTCTGTTGAGCGCCGGAACTTTGAGAAACTGTAGTGCGATATTCGAGGTACGGCAGAGGCTGATATACAGGCATACTTTGACTATTGAGCCGGTTTTCCCGATCATGTCGTAGTGCATACGAGGGCCGCGCCATGTTCTTTCGCCTCAAGCCTGCCGGCAAATACAAGTACCTCCAGATCGTCGAGACCCACCGCGAGGGCAACAAGGTCAAGCAAACCGTCATCGCCACCATCGGAAGGCTCGACAAGCTCGCCCCTTCCGGAACCATCGACAAGCTGGTGGCCTCCGCCGCCCGCTTCGGCGAGACGCTTGGCGACGATGAAGCCGGCGACCGTTTCGAGCGGCGCACCAAGGACTGGATCGAGGAGACCCTGTTCCATCGACGGCGCGACCTGTTCAGCGATCTCGATCTTGTGTTCTTCGGTACCACATCGCTGTACTTCACTGGCGAGGGCGGCGAGAGCCTGGGCCAGTACGGCAAGAGCAAGGACCGTCGCAGCGATTGCAAGCAGATGGTGTCGGGGATGGTGCTCGACGGCGACGGACTGCCGGTGTGCAGCGAGATGTGGCCCGGCAACACCGCCGACGTGACGGCTGGACCTGGTGGCGGCACGCCTGCAGAAGCGCTTCGGGGTCCGCTCGGTGTGCCTTGTGGCCGACGCCGGGATGATCTCCAAGGACATGATCGCGGCGGTCGAGGCGCGGGGCTGGCAGTACATCCTCGGTGCCCGCCCGCGTCGGACGAAGGAGATCCGCGACACGGTTCTCGCTGACAGCTCAGCGTTCGAGACCATCGAGGTTGTCCACCAGCGCCCGGATCCGATGGCCCTGGAGGTCAAGGACGTCACGGTTCCCCCGGGCAAGGATGGGGACGAGGCGCATCGCTATGTCGTGTGCCGCAATCCGGCCGAGGTGCGCAAGGACGCCGCGACGCGCGCGCAGATCCTGGCCAGCCTGGAGACCAAGCTGCACAAGAAGGGGCCCAAGAGCATCGTCCCCAACCGGGGCTTCAAGCGCTACCTGAAGATCGACAGGGGTTCGGTCGCGATCGATCACGACAAGGCACGCGACGAAGAACGCTTCGACGGCATCCGGGTGTTGAGCACCAATACCTCCCTGACGGCCGTGGACCTCGCCCTGAGATACAAGCAGCTATGGATGGTGGAACAGGTGTTCCGAACCGCCAAGAGCCTGCTTGAGACCCGCCCGGTCTTCCACAAGACCGATGCCACGATCTGCGGCCATGTCTTCTGTTCGTTCCTCGCCCTGGTGCTGCAGAAGGAGCTTCAACGCCGCATGGAAGACGCCGGCATCGTGGCCGAGTGGGCGGACATGCTGCGTGACCTCGAGGCGTTGACGGAAACCCGCATCGAGCACCATGGCAAGAGCTTCGCGGTTCGCAGCAAGACGGTCGGCGTCGCCGGCCGGATTGCTCAGTGCATCGGCGTGCGTTTGCCCAACACCGTGCGACAGATCGCCACAGGGAAGGAGGGTACCGCGACGATCGGCGCCTGAACCGTCCTCAAAATCCCCGCAACAGGCCAGGGCGTCGAAATGTAGTGCCAAAACCTCCGTCGCGTCATCTAACCGACGAAATCAACTTAGCTTTCCCAAAACTACTGTAGAAGATGAGCTTAAGTGATCGCAGCATTTTGCGACCGCTGGAAAATTACGGGAACCGCTTATGCAGATGGTTCCGGTTCTATCAACATGCTGTAGGTAAGGGGTTGTGCATTGGTGGCGAGGCGGAAGAGCGAGTGGAAAGCATCGTGGCGGGTTTTGCGGCGGTTGAAGCGAAAGACGAACTCATCGAGATCGGCTTGCAGATGCTTGCGGCGCAGCCCGTGGTCGACGCCTCGCGCCCATCCTTTGAGGTTGGAGAAGACTTGGTGGATCCACGGCAGGACGAGGTGAGCGGCGGTCTTCCCGACGACATGGACATTGTGGCGATCGGCGGGGACCGCAGCGTCGCCGGACCAGCCGTCGGTTTTCGCGATGGCGTCGGGATCGACGGCGGTTTCGACGAAGTGTCCGAGGTCGGCGGCGCCGTAGGAGGAGATTTCGGCCAGCCGCAGGCGGCCCGGGATGTTTCCGTCCCCGAGTTCGATGGCGCCGACGATGAGCATCTTGCCGTCGTGGCTGCGTCCTTGCCCTCCGGTGGGAGGATCATCTTTGGTCCGGAATGGACGGCTGGCCTCGTCGATGTCCACCAGGCCCGACAACGGGTTACGCTCGGGCTCGACCATGCTGGCGCGCAGCTTGTGGGCGGAGCAGCCAGGCGCTGCGATAAGAGCCGATAGCGAGCTGTTTCTGGAGCTGCAGGGCAGAGATGCCGTTGGAGTGGGTCGCCATCAGGTCGGCGGCCCAGAACCAGACGGTGAGCGGCAGCTTGCTGGCGTGCAGGATCGTCCCGGCCGTCGCCGAGGTCTGCCGGCGGCAGCCGGTGCACGCGAAGGTATGTGCTTTTCTGCGCAGCGCCCATCCCTTTTCATGGCTGCACGTGGGACAGACGAAGCCGTCCGGCCAGCGCATTTCGATCAGCCAGGCGGCGCAGGCGTCATCGTCCGGGACCATGTGCTGGAAAGCGAGGAGGCTGTCGGGGACCTGTTTCATGTGGTGGCTCCGTCGGCAGGAACGTATCGGGAGCATTCCACCCGCTCCCCCGCCCTAACCTCAACATCTGGTGGCAAACTCTCGCGACCGGAACCATGTGCATAAGCGGTTTACGGAATTCGCGCTGTTTGGCTCTGTCCTCCGCGATGATTTTGGTCCGAACAGCGATATCAATGTGCCCGTTAGTTTCGCCCCGAACTCCGCCCATACCTTGTTGGACCTGGTTGATATGGAGTCCGAATTGAAAGAACCGCTTATGCACTTGGATCCGGCTTGATCAACATGTTGATCGAAAGTCGTCCAGATGGACCAGTAGGAGTCAGAATCTCGCGGTAAACTCCCGCAACCGGAACTACGTGCATAAATGTTTTGCAAGGTTCTATGGTTCGACAGATCGAGATCATTGGTGAGATAGCAGGATGAACGTCACAACTATTCCGGAAACGGCACAAGAAAATATCGTAAAATTGGACGATAAGAATGCATAACATATTGGATCATATTTATGATTCAGTAGATTTTAATATTGTTTGATCTACAGCACAAAATTATGTCACAGAATCTCTGAAGAAACTGGATTCGCTGACACCGACCGCCTCTGATAGACCATAGGAGAACGAATATCAGGTCAATAAACCATAGATCGGTTTAGTACTAATTCGCCCTAAAAAGGCTCGGTGTAGATTTGGCTCTCCAATCGAACAACACATCTGTCTGATCTTGCTAATTGCAACACCTGGCGGGATATGTGGCCACATCCGGAGACTCTGAGAGCTCGATAACTCGGGTGTATTTTTCGAAAAATTATAATTAACCGAATACACCGTACGTTGGGAACACCGAGATGCGGAGTGTTCTCATGTTTCTGGTGTAACTCGCTAGTCCCTGAACGACAGGTCTGGCCCGGAATGTTTCGAAAACGG
The DNA here is from genome assembly GCA_963422445.2 of Thalassobaculaceae bacterium. Taxonomy (GTDB): domain Bacteria; phylum Pseudomonadota; class Alphaproteobacteria; order Thalassobaculales; family Thalassobaculaceae. The sequence continues at coordinate 1,907,044 of OY729512.2, read as the reverse complement.
TCGCTTTCCTCCGACTGAACAGAGGTGGCGAAAATTCTTGTCCGATCCATGGAAACGCCGGCGGAAGATCGGATCACTGTGATGATTGCGGATTTGTTCCATGAGAGATCGAAAAACGGTATGTGTTTTTATCGATGCAGAACGATGGGAGTGCATTATGTGCGCGATCAGAGATGCTTGGACACTCAACGAAATCACATCGGAACTCCGGCTTGCTCTTGCATGAGATGCGCCCGGCGATCCTGCGCCAGCTTCGCCCTGTTTTTCTCATGCCTGCCGATAATGTGATCGGCTGCGCGGATCGGGCCTTCACGGCGCGTTGGCCCCGAATCGGCCGGCCGATGTGGCGCGGCGCGTTGTCGACCGCGCGATCCTGGAGACAGCCGTCGCGTTGTACGGGCGACGGACGCACCGGTAGTGTCGTGGTTTCGGGAGAGCGGTCTCGGTCGGAGGGGCGTGAAGAGCGCCTTCATGCCGTCCTTGCGTCGATAGCTGAAGGCGCGCAGGCTCTCGGCGAAGCCCTTCTTCGGTTTGCCGATCTTGCGGTTGTCCCCAGGATCACGGCGATCGCGATGGTGTTCATGATGGCATTGTCGGACGGTGCGGATCGGGTGCGGGCGGTCCAATCGTCTTCTTTAAAGGTGACGTCCCGGACATGGTGATAGCGTTCGACCAGCTGGTGACCTTTCAATAGGACACAGTTAACAAGGTAATGCCGGTTCTGCATGTTCTGGGCATGCAGATTGGGCTTCGGCATTTCAGCGCCGGTACGATTGAGTGGCTGAAGGGGGCGTCCGGCGAGACGGGCCGGACGCGCCATTCGCTGGCGCGCGCGTTGTGCGAGCGCGAGAACTGGCGCAACCCTCGGGGCGTTCCGTGTCTTGCCCAAGCGAGCAAGGCTCTGTCGCGGCTGGCGGACAAGGTGGGCATTTGGTTGCCCGAGGCGCGGGCGATGCCGTGCCGGACGCCGGGAACGGTGGGCGGCGAGGTCGAGCGGGGCTATCCGGACCTGGAACTGAGGTGCGGGCTGTCGGAGCTTGGGGAGGTCACGCTGGTCCCGGTCGGCGATGCGGCGGACAAGCGCTCGTGGCGGGAGATGATGGAGAGCCATCATCCGCAGGGGTGGTCGCGAAGGCCGGGTGCGGTGCTGAACTGGTGGATCGTTTCGTCGGTTCACGGCCGCCTTGGCGGCATCGGCTTCTGCGCCGCGAGCTGGCATCAGGCGGCCCGCGACGCCTTCATCGGCTGGTCGGCTGCGGCGCGGGTCGCCAACCTGACGCAGCTGGTCAACCAGCATCGCTTTCTCCTGCTGCCCGGCGTCCGGGTCGACAATCTGGCGTCGCATGTGCTGGCGCTGTCGACGGCGCGCCTGGCCGGCGACTGGCCGGCGGCGCATGGGGCCGTGCCGTTGGCCGCCTACACTTATGTGGGTCCCGAGCGGCGCGGCACCTGCTACCGCGCGGCGGGCTGGAAGTGTTGCGCCGAGCGGACCTCGGGGTCTCCGCCGGGGCGCCGCGCGGCGGCGCCGAAATCGGTGTGGATCAAGCCCTTGGCCGAGGGCTGGCGGGACGCCTTGTGCCGGGAGCCGGCGCCCATCCTCGGCACGACGCCCGAGCCCTGCCGGGTCAAAGGCGCGGACTGGGCCGACTTCGAGTACGGCCGCAGCTCGCATCCCGACGGCCGCCTGCGCAAGCGGCTGTTGGCGATGGGCCGGGCATGGGAGAATGCCCCCGGTGCGTCCCTGCCCGTGATCTTCCCCGCAGAGGCGGAGCAGAAGGCCGCCTACCGGCTGCTGTCCAACGACAGGATCAAGATGGACGACATTCTTCAACCCCACCGCGAGGCGACGGTCGAGCGCTGCCGGCTGGAGCCGGTGGTCCTCGCCATCCAGGACACCACGACGCTGAACTACAACGGCCACCGCAAGACCACGGGCCTGGTGGACCTCGGCGGCGGCGGCTCGGGAACAAGGGGGATCCTCGCCCATGTCGGGCTTGCGATCAGCGAAACCCGGCGTCCGCTCGGGGTGTTCGAACTCAACGCCACCCAGCGCGACGGCGCGGACGCGGCCGGCGAGGCCGAGCCGGAGAGCGTGCGCTGGCTGCGCCGGCTCGAGAGCGCCGGGCAGCTCGCGATGGCCTGTCCCGACACCCGCGTGGTCACGGTCTGCGACCGTGAGGGCGACATATGGGAGATGTTCTGCAAGGCGCGCGAGAGCGGCGACGGGCTGTTGATCCGCTCCGACCGCGGCCGGCAGCGCCGGGCTGTCGTCGACGGCAAGACACCGGACTTGTGGGACGTCGTGGCGGCGCAGCCGGTGCTGGGGACGAAAACCATCGAACTCCTCCCCTGCGGCGGTCCCCGCAGACGCCGCAGGCGCAAGGCCCGCCTCGACCTGCGCGCCGCCGGCGTCGAACTCGCGCCGCCGAGGAACAGGGCCAACCAGGCGCCGCTGCCCATGCTCGCCGTCTCGGTCCAGGAACCCGACCCGCCGAAGCGCTGCAAGCCGCTCCACTGGCTCTTGCTCACCACCGAGGGCGAGGCCGACATCGACAACGCCCGGCGCATCGTTGCCTGGTACGAGGCGCGCTGGACCGTCGAGGAATACTTCAGGATCCTCAAGGTCGGCACCCGCGTCGAGGATCGCAGGCTCGACGACGCCGACGACCTGCGAAAGTGTCTCGCCTTCGACGGCGTCACCGCATGGCGCGTCATGGACCTCGAACGCCTCGCCCGCGACAAGCCTCACATGCCCGCGCGCGAGCTCTTCACCGAGCACGAAATCAACGTCCTCTAAGTCTGGCTCAGATACCATCGCATCATCCGCGCCCCGCCCGGCAAGCCTCCCGACATCCGCACCGTCGTGGTCGACCTCGCACGCGTCGCAGGCTTCCATCCCAGCAAGCAACAGCCCCTCCCCGGAACCGAGAAAATCTGGCAGGCATGGCAGCGATACAAAGCCGGAATCGACTTCATCAACGCATGGGACAACATCCAATGAACGGAACCTTCTCAGCAGTGGGAGATTGATAGGCTGGTGACCGCGGGTCCAGGCGAGCCGGTCTTGCCGTGTTGCGCGGCTGGCGTCGACGGTAACGGCTTGTGCGATGTGCAGACGTGGTTGCCCATGGCGTTGAAGCACCGCTTGCCTCTGCTCCGGGTCGAGGGTCTGCATGACCCGATGCAGGGTCGATCCGGAGACCGGCTCATGGCGACCGGTGACCGTGTTCTTCCAGCTGCCAATGGCCGCAAGATCCTTCTGACCGAGGCTGGCCGTGAGCTCGGCCGCGGCCACCGGGTCCGTATGACCCATCAGACGAGACAGCAGACCCACCGACAGCACGGAGGCCATGCAGGGCTTACGCCCCTGGCTGCGCCGGACATCGTCAACCTGCGCGACGGTCGCGTCAATCGACGGCAACGGCCCGACGCTCCGGTTCGAGATCCCGGCTTTCAGCTCCCACGCCGCCAGAAGCGCGTCGGTCGCGCGCAACCGGCGACAGGCGTCGCGCCGCAACGGCAGACCATGACGCTGCCTGGGGTCGCCATGCGATCCGGTATAGCGGCCGTTGCTGCACGCATGGCCTTTGCTGGCGCCCGGGAGGCGCCAGTCCGCCACCGCGTACAGGGTTCCCGAGAAAGACTTCGGATCCACAAACGTTCCGCCGGCAACAGGGGATGGCCATACGCCGCCTGCCAGTCCGCACTCAGGTGCTCCGTCATCCGCGTCAGTGCAAAACGGGCCAGACCGGGAAACACGCCCGGTTTGCCGGGCATGAGAAACCGGGCGTTGTTGCCGATCAGATGAAGACGCCGAAACGGCTCCGCCGCAGCCCGACCGATCCACCGGTCCCGCGGCGTGCAGTTGAAAGCACCGGTCTGCCAGCCGACGGCCGCGACCCATTGACCGCGCCACAGGACCACATGGCGCAAACCGCGACCGGCAAAGCCCTTGAACCCAGGATAATGACAGGCTGTGACCACAGTATCCCAACCCACCCACTCGTCAGGACGAACCGAGGCCACCTCAATGTTCCAAAATCATGCCGGCCGCGATCGAATGAACACGCAAAGCCAGCAAAAATCGGCTTAACTGGCAAAATGGCAAAATCACGTCAAATCACTTAGCGTGGGATCGTCTGCACTCTGATGGCACTGTTTTCATGTCGGCATAATTCAGAGTAGTAAGGCATTCTGACCCGGTTCGCCGGATCGCTCTTCAAACCGGTCATCACCGTGTTTTTTCTGTCAGATCCGTCTACCCCCGTCGTGCTCGCGCTTGCCGCTGCCGTGCTGTTTGCAGTTGGCGATCAGTTTCAGAACCAGGGTCTGATCTATATGGACTCGCGTGCCGGTGCGGCCCTGTCGGTTGGCGTCTCTGCCGGGTTTTTCCTGTTGCTGGCGCCGTTCATGCTTGACTGGGATAACCTGACCCAACCGCCCGTCCTGATATTCGTGCTGATCGGACTGTTTCGCCCCGGGGTCTCGGTCAATCTCGCGATTGCCGGGATGCGTTATCTGGGACCGACGCTGTCGGCGACACTGACCTCGATATCGCCCTTGTTTGCCAGTGCGCTCGGCATTCTCTGGCTCGGCGAGGTTCTGAGCTACGAGACTGCGGCCGGGACAATTGTCATCATTCTTGCCGTTATGCTGCTGGCCCGCCGCGGTGCCGCGGTCAGGGCCAGCTGGCCGCTTTGGGCTCTGGCTTTGCCGATCGGAGCCGCGATCATCCGGTCAATCGGGCATGTATTGTCGAAGGTCGGGATGAACGAGGTGCCGGATCCTTACATTGCCAGCATGGTCACGTTCACGGTATCGAGTTTCATTACATTGCTGATCCACAAACTCCGCCGCGAGACACCGGCCGGAACGCGTGACCGGCGTGGTGTGGCCTGGGTCTCCGCGGCCGGCCTCAGTTACAGTTTCGCCATTCTCGCCTTGAATACCGCTCTGCAGATCGGAACCGTCGTTCAGGTGGTGCCGGTCGTATCGGTTGCGCCGATTTTCACGATGTTGTTGAGCGTGCTGGTCTTTCGCCGGGAGCGGGTGACGCCGCGAACGATCACTGTCGTGTTCATGGTCGTGCCCGCGGTTGCGCTGATAGCGATGGCAGGTTAGCGATGTCCTGAAGTGCTGGACGGGTCTGTGTGGCCGGGATCGTCCCGGCGGGGCGGCGCCCCGGATTCGAAATTCGACCTGTCAGCTGCCAAGCAAGGCAGCAAAGCCTCCTGTCGTCACAAGCGCCGCCCGATGAAGACTTGCCCCGAAAGGCCGCGCCCGTCTCTTGTCCGCCGAGTTCTTGCCAGTATTCCTCGCCGTCATAGCCGCGTTCCTGTTCGGTCTCGGCGCGCAATTTCAGAACCAGGGGCTGGCTTACATGGACTCGCGAAGCGGCGCAGCAATCACGATATCGACATCCGCGTTGCTGATGCTGGCGGCGGCGCCGATGTTCCTCGACTGGCGCTATTTGTATCACCCGGCGACCTTGATCTTCGTTCTGGTCGGATTGTTCAGGCCGGCGCTGTCCGGCAATCTGGCTCTTGCGGGAATGCGTTTTCTCGGTCCGACACTGTCGACCACGCTGACCTCGACAGCACCGCTGTTCGGTGCCGCTTTCGGGGTTCTGTGGCTTGGCGAATCACTCAATTGGGCAACCGGATCGGGAACGATCGCGATCGTCGCCGCAATCATGGTCCTTGCCATGCGCGGCGATCGTCGATCGGCCGGCTGGCCAGCCTGGGCCTTGCTGCTGCCGATCGGGGCTGCCGGGTTGCGGTCCCTGGGCCATGTGCTTTCCAAGGTCGGGATGGACTCGATCCCGGATCCATACTACGCGGCCATGATCGGTTTCGTGGTTTCGGCGGTGATGACCTTTGGCATCCACAAGGCGCGCCGTGACGCCCCGGCCATCCGCTGGATAAGCCGGGGTGCTGGCTGGTTCATGGGGGCAAGCTGTTGTTTCAGCCTCGCCTTGCTTGCCTTGAACACGGCCCTGCTGCACGGGCAGGTCGTTCAGGTCGTTCCGATAATCGCAGCCTCGCCGATCGTGACCCTGATTCTGAGTATCGTTCTGTTCAGGCGCGAGCGGATCACATCCCGCATCCTGACGGCAGTATGCCTGGTGGTGCCGTCAGTCATCCTGATCGGGGTGTTCGGATAGGGACTTATGATCATTACTTGACGTTCGCTGTTTGAATCCCTATATTCGGAGTGTCAGGGGGGGGGGGGGGGGGGGGGGGGGGGGGACAGGAAATGGCGAAGAAAGCACCCGGAAAATCCTATCGCGAAGGGCTGACCATCGTCGAGTTGATGGACATGTTTCCGATCGAGGAAGCGGCCACAAAGTGGTTCGAGTCGGTGGTCTGGGAAGCCGGTCGCCACTGTTCCAAGTGCGGATCGACCGAAACCAAGGACGTTCCGAACGCAAAGCCCATGCCCTATTGGTGCAAGGGCTGCCGGTCCTATTTCTCGGTTCGCACGGGAACTCCCATGGCGCGGTCCAACATTTCGATGCGCAAGTGGGCGATCGCGATCTACCTCTGCCTGACCTCGCTCAAAAGCGTGTCCAGCATGAAGCTGCACCGGGATATCGGCGTCTCGCAGCGCGCCGCGTGGGTCATGCTTCACCGTATCCGCGAAGCCTGGGGCGAGGATGACGGCGAGCAGCCTTTCGACGGCCCGGTCGAGGTGGACGAGACCTACATTGGGGGAAAGCGCAAGAACATGTCGAACGCCAAGCGGTAAGGAACTGGCGGGCACGGGCCGGGGCGCCGTGGGCAAGACGGCGGTGATCGGCATGAAGGACCGGGAGACGAAACAGGTCCGGGCGGAGGTCATCACAGAGACCGATTCCGAGACGTTGCAGGATTTCGTCGAGGAAAACACCGAGGAAGACGCCAAGGTCTATACGGATGAGGCGGCGGCCTACAAGGGGATCGAACGCGAGCATGAGGCGGTCAAGCACTCCGTTTCCGAGTACGTTCGCGGGCAGGCTCATACCAACGGGATCGAGAGCTTCTGGTCGATGCTGAAGCGGGCGCACGCTGGCACGTTCCACAAGATCAGCCCGAAGCATCTTGACCGCTACGTCCGGAAGTTCGCTGGAAAGCACAACGGTCGCGACTCAGGAACGCTTGCCCAGATGCGCGACACCGTCGTTCGCCTCGTCAGTCGTAATCTCCTCTACCGCGACCTCATCGCCGGCAACGGTCTGTCCAACGCGGGGCGGTAGAGGCTCTACGCGACGGAACAGGGCGCGGGCCAGTTTCTCAGGCGTCGCGCCCTTCAGGTGCACTGCCGGGTCGAGAACAGGGACTCCTCGGGTCATGTCTTCCTCCCTCAATTGGTCAAGCCGCACGATATGGACTGGTGACAATTTGCCGATCATGCGAGGCATGAAATATTTGCGCGTTAAACTTCAACTGTGACACGCGCATCATGTGATCTCGTCTTGATGGTTCACGAGTGTGCGCGCCGCGTTTTTCTGAAACCATTGGTGCAGAAGATCGCGGTTGTATTCGGCGCCGACCTTCGCCCCTACCACGGACTCGGACTTCGTGAGAATCTGACTCCGCACGGTGATCCGTACCCCAGCCCGCATCGTGTTGTCGGGATCAATGTAACTGTTGGCAATCATGCAGGCGGTCAAATAATCCACCAGTTTCGGGCCGCGGTCTTTGTCGCGCGCGGTCGTTCTTTCAGCCATCGCCAAGCGGGCGCACTATAGATCGTAACGAGCACGACAGCGCCTATCACGGCCCCAATCAGCCACCGATCGCCGCCTAGAGGGAACATCGTCTCCATCCAGAATCCGATGCACAAGACGATGACGATGGAAACCGTCGAAGCGAGCGGACCTCTCCATTCCATCCTGCCATCATGTCAATTACCTCCCACTCGTCAAGTAATGATCATAAGCCCTTTCGGATAGACCCGGACTGCCGGTTACAGCCGGGAAACCCGGGTTTCCTTGCAGGTGATGAATTCAAGCAAGGCGGGAACCCCGTTTCGGGTCTGCTCTATGCCGCGCTGGATGGCCGGAATGATATCCGCGGGCTGCGTTATCCGTTCGCCGTAACCGCCGAACGCCCGTGCCATTGCCGCATAGTCGCCGGAAATGTCCGTCGACCGGAATTTCTCGGTCGAGACCGGCATCACCTTGAGTTCGATCGCCATCGAGAAATTGTTCAGAAGAATCGACAGGATCGGAATCCGCTCACGCACGGCTGTCTCGAAGTCCATACCTGTAAAGCCGATCGCGGCGTCGCCCCAGACATTGATGCAGAGCTTGTCCGGGCAGGCTAGCTTGGCGCCCATCGCAAGGCCGAGACCGTAGCCGAGCTGGGTGGTCTTGCCCCAGCCAATGTAGCTGAGCGGTTCCGTTGCCTTCCAGAACGGCGACAGCTGGTCGCGCGGCGAACCGGCGTCGTGGGTGATTATCGTGTTGGACTTGTCGACAGTTGCTTGCAGATCGCGCAACACCCGATACGGAGAGAGCGGGGAGTCATCCGAGTCGGCCAAAGGTTGCCATTCGGCAAGCCATTCATCGTAGATTGTAGCAATGTCCGAAGCGACCGGGCCCGGATCGCGCGGCTCGTCAATTTGCGCCTCGATCTCCGGGATGAGCGCGTCAAGCGTCAACCCGGCATCGCCGACGAGAGCCTGGGTTATCGGAATGTCCTTGTTGATATGCATCGGATCGAGTGTCGAGTGGATAATCGGCGTGTCCGCGGGCATGGCGGTTCCAAAATTGGTCCTCGTGAAACTGCAGCCGATTCCGAAGATCAGGTCCGCATCGTCGAGAAAACGCCGGACCGCGAGCGGAATCGCGAGACCGCAGGAGCCCAGGGACAGAGGATGATCCTCCGGAAATGCGCTCTTGCCCTGCAAGCTGGTGGTGGTTGGCGCCGCCAGCAGTTCGGCAAGCCGTTTCAGCTGCGGCCATGCCTTAGCATAATGAACACCCTGGCCGGCGTAGATCACCGGGCGTTCGGCCTGGACCAGCATCGCTGCCGCGACCTTTATGTCGGCGCTGTCGGGGCCGTATCTGACAGGTTGAGGAGGCGTGTAGGCAAGCGCATCCGGGGCGTCGGCCATCATCAGATCGCTCGGCACTTCCAGAATGGCCGGCCCGCCGCGGCCGCTGCGCAGGCTGGCGAAGGCGCGGCGCAATGCGTGTGGAATCTCGGCTGTATTGACCAGCGGCTCACAGGACTTAGCAACGCTGGCCATTGTCCGCGACGAATTGAAGTTTGGGTCGATATGGGCAATGGCTTGGGGATAGCCCATTGGCATGACCAGGATCGGGACAGATTCGCCATAGGCCTGCGCGATGCCGCCATAGGCGTTTTCCGAACCGGGTCCATGCTGCATCACAAAAATGCCGATTTTTTCGCCGGACGAAAGCCGCGAGATGGCGTCGGCCATGTGCAGTCCGATCCGCTCCTGGCGCACGATGATCGGGCGGATATCGGCATGCGCGACATATTCGAGGATGTGGTTCACCGGGTAGCCGATGACGCATTCGACCCCTTCGCGCTTCAGGACTTCGACGATCGCTTCAACGGTTTTCATGTTCCCGGCCCTCCAAGGAATTGTTTCAAACAGCGCCATGTTACCGCATGGTGGTGGGATGTCAGCGATGTTATCGTGGTATCGGTAGAACTTTGCGAGTCATCCGGAATGAAATCGCCCTGCAGCCGGATCGTTGGTCTGCGTCTACTGATCGAACGGCCTGGCGGGCGCAACAGGTCTCGATCGGTCGCCACGCTCAAAGGCCGATCCGGCATGGATCAGCAGAGGTTCCTGCGGTGGATGACTGGTCAATTGCAGGTCAAGCGACAAGTCGTTGTCGTTCGGGCCGCAGGGTAGAGCGATTATCAGAAGACCGGAATAATCCATCGGCACTGTGAATTGCGGGATCCACGGGGTCGGTCGTCGGGCATCGGGTCGTGGGTCCGACGGCTGGCATACAGGATGCAAGCCTGTGGGAATCAGGTAATATTGGGCGTGACAGCGTCTTTGAAGGTGTTTCGACGAAGGTCGAAGCGCCCGACCTTGTCAGTTCTCCAAGAGCAAGGCGGGTTGTGGACATCAAACGGGACATCATGTCATGCGCATATGCCGGCAAGGCCCATGTTACCAAACCGCCTGTCGGCCTCTTGACCCTCGGTATGGATGCCAAATGCATACGTCCATGATTGGGACGAGGCGGATCTTAAAAAAATGTAGGCTCAATTCGTGAATCGTAGGCATCGTGACAGGATCCCGCCCGATTCGCCTTGGAAGCCAGAGAGATGGATCACGAGCGGTTTCGAGATTGGCTCTCGCATGTCGATGAGTTGACGGCGGTGCTGTCGGACCCGTCGGAAGGCGCGGCCTCGCTGGCGGCGATCGATCTGGGCGTGGATGACGAGCAGCGCTGTCGGCATTGCGGCGCCGGCGGGGCGGTGTCGCGGGGCAAGGCACGTGGTCTGCATCGTTTCCCGTGCAAGGCCTGCGGGAAGACGTCGGTACGCTGACTTGCACAGCGCTGTCGATACCGCTTTCTGGCGGCGGTGCGGCAGGCGCCGGATCGGCTTGCCGGGATCGTCGAGGTTGACGAGACCTTCATTCTTGAGAGCCGCAAGGGGGAATGGAAGCTGGACCACAAACCGCGCCGTGCGGGCGAGACCCTCAGCCATACCCTGCCCGCCATCAACGCAGACAGCGTGAAGGAGGGGCTGGAGCCGGTCGTCGCACCGGATGCGCTGCTCGTCTCCGACGCCAACCGCTGCTATCCACCCGTTGCGGCGGCGCTCGACATCCCACACGAGAGCATCAACGCTTCGGCCAGCCAGCGGGTCCGGGGCGCGGCCCATCCAGACGGTCAATAGCCACCACGGCCAGATCAAGGGCTTCCTGCCCCAAGTTGGCACTTTTCGCGTTTGTCCGGCGCTGATTTGGCCAGGTTCTTCCGGCTGACACACCAGATATAGATTTGGGGCGAAGGGCGTGCCCCTACGTTTGCGATTTCCGTCTTGAACCCTCTTTGTAGTGCCAGAAAATGGTAGATTGATAAGGATTTCCCTTGACCCCACCGCCAAAGCCGACATATCTGGATACGCCACTACCAAAGCGCGCCGAGCGACATGTTCATCGGGGCAACCAAGACCCACACCACCGACGGCAGGCCCGTCCGCAGCCATCGCATCGTGCTCTCGCAGCGCATCGGCGACAAGGTCAGGCAGCGCACGCTCCTCAACCTCGGCACCGACTATCCGGTGCCGAAGGAGAAATGGCGCGAAGTTGCTCAACGCGCCGAGGCGCTGCTCAACGGCCGCCCGCCGCTGCTCCAAGCCGCGCCGGACGTGCAGGCCGCAGCCGAGGACATCGTCGCCAAGCTCAGGGCCAGGGGGTTCCGCACCGAAGCGGTGCAGGAAGAGGCGCGCCAGCCCGACATCGCCACCGTCGCCCTCGATACCCTGGAGCACGAGACCCCGCGCACGGTCGGCTGCGAGCGCCTGTGCCTCAAGGCCCTCGACGATCTCGGCTTCGCCGACATCCTCCACGACCTGGGCATCAAGGGCCGCGAAGGGCGCATCGCGAGCGCGCTGGTCGTCGCCAGGATGGTCCATCCCGCCAGCGAGCGGGAGACCAGCCGCTGGCTGCGCCGCGACAGTGCGACCGCCGAACGTCTCGACCTGGAGGGCGACCGCAAGGCACTGCGGCGCAAGACGCTCTACCGCATCGGCGACCTCCTCTGGCGCCACCGCGCCGCCATCCAGCGGGAGCTGTTCAACCGTGAGCGCTCGCTGCTCGACATCCCCGACACCATCGCCTTCTACGATCTCACCAACGTTCACTATCACGGCCACACGCACGGCGAGCGTCCCCGCTTCGGGCGCTCCAGGCAGAAGCGCGACGACTGTCCGTTGATCACGCTGGCGCTCGACGGCGCAGGCTTCCCGCGCAGGTGCGAGATCCTGCCGGGCACCGCGCCGAAGCCCACGGTGGTCATGGACGCGGGCATCGCCACCGAGGAGAACATCGTCTGGCTGGGCGAGCAGGGCTACGACTGGATCGCGGTCAGCCGCGGCGTCAGGCCTGCGCCGCCCGAGGGCGGACCCGAGGCGCTGCTGATCACCAGCGCGCGCCACGAGGTGCGGGCCTGGCGCCGCGCAAGCGAGGACGGCGCGGTGCGGCTCTACGTCGTGAGCGAGGGCAAGAAGAAAGCCGAGAGCGGCGATCCTCGGCCTGAGGAGGACCCGCTTCGAGGCGGCACTGGAACGGCTCCACGGCGGCCTCCCGGTCAAGGGCCGCCTCAAGCGCTACGACAAGGTGTTGGAGAGCGTCGGCCGCATCAAGCAGCGCTTCTCCGCCGTCGCCAGGCGCTACGAGGTCACGGTCGAGACGGTGGACACCGGCCCCAACGCGGCCGCCGTGCGCTTCAAGCGCAGGCCGCAATACGATGAGGCCGATGAGGGCGCGGGCGCCGATGTGCTGCGTACCAGCCACATCGACTGGGATATCGAGACGATCCTTCGGACGTACTGGCGCATCACCGACATCGAGGCCACCTTCCGTAGCCTGAAATCCGAGCTCGGCCTTCGCCCGATCTGGCACCAGCGCGACCGTCGCATCGCGGCCCACCTGCGGATCGCCGTGCTGGCTTACCACGCCGTGCATCTGATCCGCACCCGGCTGGCCGCGCGCGGCATCCACAAGTGCTGGACATCGATCCGCGAGAGCATGCGGACTTGGGTGCGGATCACCACGCGCCTGCGCCAGACCGACGGCACGTTGATCGTCAACCGCCAGGACACGCGCCCGGCCGCCGCGGTCGCCCAAATCTCCTCGGCAGCGGGCTTGGAACCCGCCATCCACCGCAGGAGGGCCCGCCTGACGGGCTGACAGAATCCAACAAAATGTCGTGCCATGTTGGAATCGGTCGAGAGAAATGTCGCGTCAAATCAATGTGTAAAAGATGGGGTGAGCAGAAAAATGCCAACTTGGGCTGCGCGGTTTCCGCGGCTCCCACCAAGGACCTCGTTAGCCATCTGCGGTGGTTCTATCTCGTCGGACTCGGCGATCAGCCATCGCCCGGAGCGTGCCTTGAGGCGGCGATGGCCAGACCACGCCTATGCTTTGCGAATTAAGCCAACCGCTTATGCACGTGGCTCCGGTGGCACATGATGTTGCCCCCGATGTCGACTATTCCCGGCACGCCAAACGCTACATGTGCGTTTCACCGGAGCCACGCGCATAAGCGGTTTAAGCCAAAAAGTAACTGCCCAGGTTTGATTACGGGTTCTGCTCCCGGCGGCTTGGTTCACGGCGTATGGTTGTGTGGTGAGCCGCGCCAGCGGCCGCGCGCATCTGACCTGTCCGTGTGAGGAACTTCGGTGTCCGGGAGGGGCAGAGCCGTCGTCTGGAGATCAACTGGATTGGGTCGGGGTGTGCCAGGGTGTCGACGGTGTTCCAGCCCTGCTTGCGGGCTGTGGCAATGACGGCGCGCAGGGCGGCGAAGTCGCGGATGCCTTGTTCGGAGCGGAAGCTATCGGAGATCTTCTGACGCAGCTTCACCATTCGCAGATCATGCTCGGCCTCATTGTTCGTGAAGGGAATTCGCAAGTCGGTGAGGCACCGCAGACTTCCGTCCTTGTGTGTCTGGAGACGGAGGGCGAAGGTGTGCCCGACGCGGCGTTTTTTTCGTCCGCGCTTGCCGTTCTGGAGCGGCGGCTGCGCGTCGTGGAAAGCGATGGCCCAGTCGAGGATACGATCATGGGCTTTGCCGATGAGATCGACCCGGGACCCGGGCCCGTCCCGGCCGGTCTCGCATGCGATGTGCAGACGCGGTTGCCCATGGTGCTGAAGCACGGCTTGCATCTGCTCCGAGCCGAGGGTCTGCATGACCCGATGCAGGGTCGATCCGGAGACCGGCTCATGGCGACCGGTGACCGTGTTCTTCCAGCTGCCGATGGCCGCAAGATCCTTCTGACCGAGGCAGGCCACGAGTTCGGCCGCGGCCACCGGGCCCGTATGACCATCAGACGGGACAGCAGACCCACCGACAGCACGGAGGCCATGCAGGGCTTACGCCCCTGGCTGCGCCGAACGTCGTCAACCTGCGCGACGGTCGCGTCAATCGACGGCAACGGCCCGACGCTCTAGTTCGAGATCCCGGCTTTCAACTCCCACGCCGTCAAAAGCGCGTCGGTCGCGCGCAACCGGCGGCAGGCGTTGCGCCGTAACGGCAGACCATGACGCTGCCTGGGGTTGCCATGCGATCCGGTATAGCGGCCGTTGCTGCGCGCATAGCCCTTGCTGGCGCTCGGAAGGCGCCAGTTCGCCGCGGCGTACAGGGTTCCCGAGAACGACTTCGGATCCACAAGCGTTCCGCCGGCAACAGGGGATGGCCATACGCCGCCTGCCAGTCCGCGCTCAGGCGCTCCATCATCTGTGCCAATGCAAAACGGGCCACACCGGGAACACGCCCGGTGTGCCGAACACGAGAAACCGGGTGTTGTTGTCGATCAGATGAAAACGCTGGACCTGCTCCGCCGGAGCCCAGCCGATCCACCGGTCCCGCGGCGCATGGTTGAAAGCACCGGTCTGCCAGCCGGCGACCGCGACCCATTGGCCGCGCCACAGGACCACATGGCGCAAACCGCGACCGGCAAAGCCCTTGAACCCAGGATAATGACAGGCTGTGACCACAGTATCCCGACCCACCCGCTCGTCAGGACGAGCCAGACGAACCTCGATATCCGGCAGGTTGAAATCGATTGGTTGCGCCTCGAAAATTCGATGTTTCAAAATCATGCTGGCCACGGCCGCAAATCCGGACACACAAAGCCAGCAAAAATCGGCTCAACTGGAAAAAAATAGCAAAATTACGCAAAATCACTTAGCATAGAATCGCCGTGCGGTAAGGTTGCTCGGTATATGGCATTGATGGAGTGGTGACACCATGAAGACTGTCGTCAACAGCTGGAATGAATGGGGTCCGTTGCGCCATGTCGTCGTCGGACGTGCTGACGGGTGCTGCATCCCGCCGCCGGAGCCGGCCAGCGATCCCAAGATCCCGATTGACAGCGATATGCGTGGCGTACACGGGCCGCGCAGTGATGAGACGGTGGCGAAGGCCAATGCACAGCTCGACGCCTTTGTTGCCTTGCTGGAGGCCCGTGGCATCCGGGTCGATCGGCCCGATCCGATCGATTTCAACCAGCCGGTCGCAACGCCTGACTGGCAACACGGTTCGATGTTCGGCTGCCTGCCACCGCGTGATGTCATCCTGACAGTCGGCTCCGAAATGCTTGAGGCGACCATGTCGTACCGGTCGCGCTGGTTTGAATATCTATGCTATCGCAGGTTGTTGAAGCAGTATTGGGATGACGATCCGAACATGTGTCATGAAGCGGCGCCAAAGCCGCGGCTGACCGATGCATCCTACAAGCCGGATTATCTTTCCGATGACATCATCATCGAGCAGCGTCTCACCATGGTGGCGGAAAAGGACTTTGTGACCACCGAGATCGAGCCTCTCTTCGATGCTGCCGACGTCCTCCGTTTTGGCCGCGACCTTTTCGTGCAGCATGGTTTCACGACCAATCTGACTGGCATCGAATGGTTGCGCCGGCATTTCCCGGACCATCGGGTACATGCCCTCAATTTCCCGGGTGATCCGTACCCGACTCATATCGATGCGACTTTTGCGCCATTACGGCCGGGCCTGATCATCAACAATCCGGATCGGCCGTTGCCGGAAGATCAACGGCAGATCTTCGAGCGCAATGACTGGACGATTGCTGCGGCGGCGCGTCCCGCTCATAACAGCCCGCCTCCACTCTGTTACTCGAGCGTCTGGCTGTCGATGAACGTATTGGTTCTCGATTCGAAGACGGTCTGCGTCGAGGCAAGCGAGATTCACCAGATCGAACAGCTCGACCGATTTGGTTTCGAAGTCTTGCCGGTGCCGTTTCGGGACGTCTATCCCTTTGGCGGCGGTTTGCATTGCGCGACAACCGATGTCTTCAGGGACGGCGGTTGCGACGATTATTTCCCCAACGGATAGGTCACAGATCCGGCGGCTGTCTGTCTGCCGTACAGGCAAATGCTCTTCGTGGCGCCTGACTCAACAAGGCTTGGGGCTAGCGCGGGTCGGACGGCAAATCATCGGGATTTGGCTGACAGTCGATCCGGCGGGTCCTCGACGGGGTCAGTAAGGACGGACCATTGCCGGTAACCGTCGTAAAGTCCGCTCTCTTTCGCTGCTGAAATCGAGAGTCAGACGAAGGTTGGCGACTTCGATCCGATCCGGGACGCCGCTTGCTGAAACGCCTTCGGCAATTCGGGGTCACGGTACGGGTGCCATGGACAAACGACGTACGGACGGCGTCCACGAACACGCACCAAGGTTTCCACTATCAGGATGAGAATCCTATTTCGTAGCGGAAACCATATTCATATCAATATAGTGAGCTTCTTGCAAAATTGCCGGCCCGACCGGTTTTTTGCCTTGTCGAGGCTGATTTTGTTGTCGAGGGCCTGGGTTTCGGGGCCACCCCGTGGTCTGTTGTGTTTCCACAATAACAAGATACCGAGGAGGTGACCCCGATGACCCTTGGCTCGACCCTATCCGATCTCTGGCACCGATTTCAAGGGGACCTTTTCCCTGCGTTGGCCGAGGCGGTCGGTCCTCTCCTCGAGACGCACAAGCGCTTCGTGACAGCTCTCGATCTCGTCAAGGTGGAGGGCTTCGTCGATGGGGTGTGGACCGGTCCGGGTCGGCCCCGGGAGGATCGCCGGGCGCTGGCCCGTGGCGTCATCGCCAAGGCGGTGTGGGGTCTGCCGACGACCCGCCACCTGATCGACAGGCTCAAGGTGGACCCGACGTTGCGCCGGCTGTGCGGCTGGTCGCGTGTCGCGGAGATCCCGAGTGGAGCGACGTTTTCGCGGGCGTTTGCCGAATGGTCGCAGTCCCGTCTTCCGGAGAGGATGCACGCGGCTCTGGTTGCAGAGACACTGGGCGACGCGCTCATCGGCCACGTCTCCCGGGACTCGACGGCCATCGAGGCCCGGGAGACGCCGAACCGCAAGCGCGGCTGGCCCCGCAAGGGCGAGGAGAGGACGAAGGAGCCTGGGCGTCTCGAACGGCAAGCGAACGGGATGGATCTCGATGAGAGGCTCGACGCGCTGCCGAAGGTCTGCGATCACGGGGCAAAGAAGACTGCCAAGGGGGTCCTGGAGGCCTGGCGCGGTTACAAGCTGCCTATCGACACAGCAGACTGCGGGGTGCCGCTGAGGACCGTCCTCACCTCGGCATCCGTCCATGACAGCCAGGTCGCGATCCCGCTGGCGATGATGACCGCCGCGCGTGTGACCAATCTCTACGATCTCATGGACGCGGCCTATGATGCCAGGGAGATCTACCAGATGAGCGAACGGCTTGGCCATGTGCCGATCATCGATGTCAATCCGCGCCGGGACAAGGACCTCAAGGAGGAGCGAGACCGGGAGGCCCGGGCCCAGCGTGCAATAGGCCATGTCGATCCCGGGAACGTGCGGTTCCGGATCCGGTCCGGTGTCGAGAGGACCAACGCCCGCCTCAAGGAGGAGTGTGGCGGGCGCCATGTCCGCGTCCGTGGACATTCCAGGGTCGCCTGCCATCTCATGGTCGGCATCCTGGCCCTGGCGGCTGACCCGTTGATACGTCTCGCCGCCCCATAGCGCGGCTCCGACAACGCATGCCGACCCTTCGCGGCCCTCTCGAAGAGAGTGACCCGGAGAGGCGTGTCCCGATGTCCGCAAAGGTCCCTGTTTGTTCTCATCGTCTCTGATGAGACACCGCGAATCCATGGATTCCGACCTCCAGGTGCAGAGGTGACCGGGATCAACCGACCGATCCGAGCTCACCGGACCCTGGGGGCAGGAATTTTGCAAGAGGTTCTAGATAGTGTCGTCACGAAATACCAGCCCAGAGCGCCAGACACCGAATCTGCACCGCGGCGAGGAACGATGCGGCATTCTTGGCGTATCGCGTGGCAATCCCACGCCAGCGCTTGAGCCACAGAAAGGCGTTCTCCACCAAATGCCGGTGCCGGTAGAGAGGGACATCATACGCTCTGGGGTGCTGGCGGTTGCGCTTCGGCGGAACCACTGGAATAACTTCATGCTCCTCACAATAAGACAGGATGGCATTCGTGTCATAGGCCTTGTCCGCCAACAAATACTCGGCATCTATCCCTTCAATCAGCTCGACCGCTTGACTGCAATCTGCTGCCGTCCCCTCGGTCACCAACACCCGCACCGGCATCCCATGCGCGTCCACAGCCAGGTGCAGTTTCGTGTTCAGCCCCCTTTTGTGCGATCCATCGCCTGATTGCCGCCGACCGCACCGCTCGCATGGGGATGGACCTTGAGATGACTGGCGTCAATCATCAGCCACTCATCGTCCGGCTCATCCACCAGAGGCTCCAGCAACGCCCCCCAGAGCCCCTTGTCCCGCCAGCGACAGAACCGACGATGGGTATTTTTCCAGTCTCCATAGTCTGGCGGCACATCACGCCAGGGAGCGCCGGTACGCAGAATCCAGCAAGATCGCATTAATGAACCGTCGATTATCCTGCGCCACCCCACCCCAACGTCCCGCTCGGCCAGGCAGATGAGGCTCCAACAACAGCCAGACCCTGTCCGAAATGTCGTGACGCCGATGAGCCAATCCCATGAGTCGCCTCCAGGAACCATCGAGTGAATTCGACAGATAGGACAGATAAACATCACTCATGACGACACTATCTAGTATGAATACTTTCGTCGCAACCGGTTCCGTGTCTCTCTATGTTTCAGACTTTGTCATGTCCTGTGGAAGCGGGCCGTGCCACAATTGAATCGAACAAATCATGATCGCAGAGCTTGACAATGCCCAAAGGTGCCAATTCGTCGACGCGATCCAGGGTTTTGATGCGTGGGAGAAATCCCGGTCGGAGCTTGCTCGGCGTTTCGCTGGCTCCATGCGGTGGGTAGAACGGAAAGGGCATCTTTATCTGTTGAGAAAGCAGGCCAACAACGAAGTCTCTCCGGGTCGAAAGACTGAAGAGACAGAGGAGATTTACCGCTCATTCCGCGATGGTTGTGACGCTGAGCGGAAACGGTGTCCGGATCTTGGCGCGTGTCTCAAGGAGATGGCGCCCGTGAACTGAGCGCTCCGTCTGAACCGCGTTCCCCACATCACCGCCCAGATCCTGCACCATCTGGCAGGCGCCGGTATCCTTGGATGGAACATCGCTGTCGTTGGTACGAACAGTCTTTACCTTTATGAAGCTCTGGTGGGTGTGCAGTTCAAGAGTAATCTGCTTACGATAAATGACATTGATCTGCTGTTCGATGTCTGTTAAAGTCTCAAGCTGAGTGTCGGCGACTTTTGCCGCACAGCTGTAATCGACTATCTCGGACCTGCAAACCGATCATTCCAACGTAGCAATCGCCGACATTCTCGGATCGTCAACCGGAATGGTTTCATGGTCACGGTGATCCCATGCTAAATTTGAGCGCCAGTTGAGCGGCACTTTGACAACATACAGCGAAGTCATTTTCACAAATTAGTCCGTAAAACGATTAAATCGCCAGAGAGAATGGACTTTTCCATTTTTTTGCGAGAATTCATGTCGCCAAACTTTTGTCATGGACTCGCTGTTTACAGCGTGGGGTCACCGTGTTTTATGGTTGATCTAATCCCTCCGGCCGGCAACGGTTTTGCGGCCAGGGACGATGGCGCAAACCGGGAGGATCCGATCGGTGCCGGCATCGAGGGTCTCGAGTGGCTCGTCGACGCGCCAAAGTCGAGCGGTTTCGTCATTGGTGGAGATGGGTTTCCGCTTCGGTTCTGGTGTGTGGATCCGCGTGCTTTGCGTTGCACAAGGCTTGGGTTTCGGAGCCGGCCGATCGAGACCCCGTCAGGTGTGCTCGTGACCGCGCGCAGGCGCGGGAGATTGCCTGGATAGCTAAGCATTACTTGGGTATGAAGATTTCGGATTCAGCGCTTTCCGCACTACCCGTTTTTTGCGTCGTCTCGCCGACAGACTGAGCCCCGGTGGCCTGGAGCGAGACAATGACAACTCCCGCTTCTGACCAGGTCAGAGCCGACGGTGAGTTTGTTGTCGCACCTTCTTTGTTCGCCCGGAATTCGTGGTGTTGGTGCTGCATATTGGGATTTGAGACCATCCGATGTGATATATCTTGCAGCTGATGCGAACCGCAGGATTGGCGGTGTTGGTTGCCATGGTAGAGCAGGATAGCCTTCATCCTGAATGAAACGATGTGGTCATATCCATGCCAAGGGGAGAAGGGAGAGGGAAGCATAAGCGCTAAAGATTGTCTGAACAAGTGAGCGTGATGCTGGGTAGTGGGTCAGTTTGAAATCGCTTTCTTGTAGGGGCCGCGCGGGCCGGGTTTCGGGGGGCCGCTTCTTCCACCAGCCGCACAATGTCCTCTACATCCCAAAGCCGGTCCGTCACTCCAGCGGCCATCGCGGGCGTGACGCGAAGGCTGCCATGGATGCGGCAGAAGTTGTAGTGCATGAAGTGCAGCGCGACGCTGCAGGTGTGGTTCTCGATCTTCTTCGAGAACGCATTGGTCAGCCTGGTGAAGCGGCGGGTCGCCATCCGTATCGTCAGGTTGTTCCGCTCGACATAGGAAGTGCTGACGGCGTCCGGCTGGCCGTAGAGCTTTACCAGCATGGCATAGTCCACATCGCCCCCGAACGCGCCTTCTACAGCCTCCAGGTAGGCTTTGAGGCCGTCCGTGGTGAGCTGGACCCGGCAGGCCAGCCGTGCCCGGAGATCGTCCATAAGCTCGATAGCCGTCTCGCTGGAGCGGTCCCCGACGCGCCATGACGGACCGAGCTTCGTATCGGCGCAGATCGCGGTCCAGGTCCACACATCGCCGGCTTCGGGCGGCGCAGCCTTGGCGCGAGGGACATTCTTCTCCTTCGCGTAGATGAACGACCAGATTTCATCGACTTGGATGCGCCTGCAGGGAAGGTCGCGGAGCACCTTGTCCTGATACGCCTTGCAAGCCTTGCCAGCGTCGATCAGCAGCTTGGCGACAGTGTTCTTCGACACATCCGCGATCCGCGTGGTTGAGCGGATGCTGTTGCCCTCGACCAAGAGCCGGAGAATCAGCGTGCGCTTCTTGGTATCCAGCCTGTTCATGGCGCGACTGTAGGGCCTGCCGGCCATTAGTCAAGCACAAAAGTCAGGTTATTTTAGGGATTGCGGGTAATAAGTGGCGTCATACTGCGGATGCTCAGCAAGCTGCCAATCCTTGTTCGCATTGAGAATAACGACGCCTTCCGCCTTCAGACGAGAGATTTGAGGCGACAAGGAACTGCGCGGGATCGTCAGCCCATGTGCGGTCGCAATCCATGCCGTAATCTCTTCCGCCGAGCCACCGCCAGGGTGCTCCCGCAAAGCCTCGACGACGCGATCCTTGATTGTGGCTCGACCCGATGGGCGCCTGCTTCCGTTTTCCGAGTTCTGCTCAGCCGTCGCATTGATCGCCTCCAGAGCCGCCTTTAGCTCCTGCGATTCGAGCCGAAGAGCTGCCTGTTCCGCCTTGATCTCAGCCTGTCGCTCAGTGATGAAGTCCCGAAGCGTCGTCATGGCCTCGCCCGTCAGATTGTGACTTGCGAGGCATATAGCGCGTCCTGATTTCATTGACAGGACTTGGACGCGCGTCTTTGTCGAAAAGAATCTGACTTAAGACTCTCCCCATCTTGCGGCTGCCGCTTTCCTGGCAATGGCGCGTCGTCGCTCCGATGTCAGGGAAGCCGCTCGCGCAGGACCGCCCTTCAAACCGCCCCTGCGCTGCCCCGGAGCTTTGCTGAACTTGGCGTCCTCAACCTCGCCGGTCGCCAAGTCCACGATGCGCTTGGCGCGTTGGTTCGTGTCAAGGGGTCTCTTGGGCCGATCCATGCTTTCAATATGACAGACGCTCCGCTGAATGTCTAGGTCTGGCTTCAGGCCACCGGCGCTCAAAGACGATGAGCGCCGGGGGTGTGCCCTGTTTACATGCAGGCGCCATAGATACCGGAACCGGTGACGCACACGCCTCCGGGACCGCATTGCGTATCGAACATGCAGGTGTTGCCCTGCTTGCCGGTAATGTCGAGTGGGTTCCGCGCTGGCCTGCGGTCGTTGCTGTTGCCGGGGAACATGCCACCGACGCAATAGCCGTAAAGCGAACCCGAAGGTTTGACGCATTCCGATCCGGGCTTGCAGTCGGTGCTGAACATGCACGCATAGGATGGGGCGGCGGTTGCCACGAGGGCAAGAAAGACCAAGACCCCGAAGAAGGCTCTCATGTCTGTCACCACAGTTTCAGGCCGTCCCGACGGGCGTCGGGACGGTCGCCAAACAATCGCCATAGCGCGGGACTCCCGCGTGTTCCCGCAATGCGGTCTTGTATTGCGCGGGCGGCCCGACATGGGCCGTCGCTATGGCGTGTTTGGCGATGACAGAAGGCTACGAAGCGCTACCGTCGGGAATCAACAAGATTCAAACTGACCCACTACCCGATTTTCGGGACCCCCGATCATCGAGGACGAGCCGCATGCGCCGATCAGCCTGCGACGTCGGAAACCGCGCCAAGATATCCGTCGAGAAAGGTGCTCCGGTAGCCGTTCTCTCGGTCAACAGCACAGGAAAGAAGGACTCGTCCATATCCGTGCTCCCGGCGCGCTTGTAGCGGCCGTAGATATTTCCGACATTGGTCGGGTGGTAGCGTGCTTCGGAAGACATGCAGTGAGACACCAATGCCCGTCGAGGCGCTTCGGTGCGGTTGGAGCCCGAGCCGTGGAAGGTTCGTCCGTGGTGAAAGAATCCCCCTCCCGCCGGGACTTCGACCCGCACCACTTCGGGGACGACGCCTGTCCGTGCGGCGGCCTCGTGCATCTCGCGCTCGTAGTCGTCGGGAGCGTGAAACTGCAAGGCCGGCGGAGCCAGGCCCCAGCGGTGCGAACCCACGACATATTCAAGGGGATTATATACTTGACCGACGATGAATGATGCCCTATACTCAGCATAACGATCCTGAAATAGGGGCTTAATGGCGATGGCGAAGCACAAGGGACCGGGCAAGGCAGACCGCGACGGTATCAGCCTGATGCAGTTGACCGCCATGTTCCCCGATGAGGCAGCGGCGACGGCGTATTTCGAGTCGCTGGTATAGCCGCATGGGCGGTTCTGCCCAGCCTGTGGTTGCACATAAACGGTCCCGGCCGCCCCGACGGCGAAAATGCCCTACCGCTGCACCGGCTGTCACAAGAAATTCTCGGTCAAGATCGGAACGGCGCTGGAGCGGTCGCGCGTGTCGATGCGCCAGTGGGTCTTCGTCATCTATTTCGAAATGACAAGCCTGAAGGGCGTATCGAGCATGAAACTGCATCGGGATCATGGCAGGGCTCGGTTTTGTCTGCCGTCATGCGTCGTGAGGTGATTTCGGGGCTGGCCATTTCGTTTTCGATGTGGCAGTGTGCCGTTCATGGGCACGCTGCCGGCTTCGGATTCGACCATTGATCTGCGTGCGGTCACGGTGCGCCCGACCTGGGGCGCGCGCGAGCACCGGCGTTGGGACGGCTGGTGGAGGAGCACCACTACCTGCGGTTCAACGGTGTCGTGGGCAAGGGGCTTCGCCATGTCGCGGTGCATGGCGAGACTTGGCTCGCGCTGATCGGCTGGCAGCTGCGCGCGTTCAAGCTGGTCGGCGGAGCAGTAGTTCCGGCGTTTGCATCTGATCGCGAACAACTCGCGCTTCGTCATTCTGACGCCTGAACGGGTGCCCAACCTGGCCTCGCGGGTGCTGGGTCTGAGCCTGTGGCGGCTGTCTGAGGACATCCAGGCGGTGCACGGATATCCGGCTCTTCTGGCGGAGACGTTCGTGGATGTCTCGCGCTTCGCCGGCACCTGCTACCGCGCGTCGAACTGGCGCTCGCTGGGGCTGACGCGCGGCTTCGCCTGCGAGCCCGGCGGCGCGGCGCGCTGGCGCCACCACAGCCAGCCCAAGGAGATCTTCGTGTTCGAACTAACCGATGGCGCCGCGGAGGCGCTGAGCCGAGTCGAGTTGCCGGCGAGCTGGAACGCCGAGCAACACACCGAACCGATGACGGCGCCCCGGCTGCGCAGCCTGTTCGAGTATCTGGGCGAGGTGCCCGAGTGCAGCCAAGCCCGGGGCAAGCGCTATCCCTTGAAGACCGTGCTGGCGGTCGCCGCCGCGGCCCGGCTTGCGGGCTACCGGGGGGCGACGTCGTTTGCCCAGTTCGCCGCCCTGCTCTCGCAGGAGCAGCTCGAAGCGGTGGGAGCGTTCTTCAGCCCTTCGAAGAAGCGCTACACCGCGCCCGCGATCACGACCTTTCACAACATCCTCGCCGCCCTGCCGCCCGAGACGCTGGACAACGCCATCGGCCGGTGGACCGGCCAGCACGGCAGCGCGCACGCCCCGGTCGCCAGGGACGGGAAGGACCTGCGCGGCGCTTCGAAACAGACCGAACAGGGACGGCGGATGATGGCCGCGGCGGTCGAGCACGGCTCTGGCATGGTCCTCGGACAGGTCGAGGTCGACTCCAGGAGCAACGAGATCCCCGCCGTGCGCGAGCTCTCCGGCAGCCTCGACCTCGCAGACCGGATCGTCACCATGGACGCGATGCACGCCCAGCACGAGACCGCGCGCTGCCTGCTCGGGCGCCGCGCTGATTACGTGATGAGCGCGGTCAAGGACAATCAGGAGACCATCCTCGAAGACCTCAAAGCGATCGACTTCAGCGACGCGCCCTGGCACGAAACCGTCGACAAGGGCCATGGCCGCATCGAGCGCCGGCCTCTCCGGCGCCCAATGGGACGGCTACGCCAACCTCCATGGACGCCGCCAGGCGGCGCGCATCGAACGCGGGCGTGAAGTCCTCAAAACCGGCAAACGCAGCATCGAAGTGGTCTACAGCCTCACCTCGCTTGGCGCAGAGCGCGCCGGGCCCGAGGAACTGCTCGCCCTGGTGCGCAGCCACTGGCACATCGAGAACCGGATCCACTATGTGCGCGACTTCACCTATGGCGAAGACCGCTGCCGGGCCTACGTGCGCCACCTCCCGCGCAATCTCGCCTGCCTGACCAACGTGGCCATCGCCATCGTGCGCTGCAACGGGCGCTTCCGCTACTTGCCCGAGGCCAACCGACACTACGCCGCCCGCGCCCAGGAGGCCCTCGACGCGATCCTGACCGCGCCCATCGCCGAGTATCGGCGCGCTCGGGCGCTCGAGACCGAAGCCCGGCGGGTGGCGTTGCAGCTCATGGGCCAAGTCGTCGCCCGCAAGCTCAACGCCGACCATGGCGACGAGGAGGGGGCCGTACCTGCCCTGCGAGTGCGGCGCCGAGGCACGCGTCGCCGGCCGGCGGCCCAAGACCTTCACCACTGCGCTGGGCCCGCTGACGCTCGAGCGTGCCTGGTATCACTGCAAGCGGTGCCACCACGGCTTCAGCCCCGGGATCGCGCCCTTGGGATGGAGCACACCTGCCTGTCACCGGCGGCGCTACGTATGCTCGGCATCGCCGCGGCCAGCGCCCTGCTGCGCGAACTCGCCGGCCTCGTCGTCGCACCGAAGACGGTGGAACGACACGCCGAGGTACTCGGGCGCGAGGTCGCCAGCGACGAATGCCGCGTCATCGACCCCGATCCCCGCGATGCCCCCACCCTCTATCTTGACCTCGACGGCACCGGCGTGCCGGCTCGCAAGAGTGAGGTCGAGGACCGCACGGGCAAGCAACCCGATGGAACCGCCAAAACCCGAGAGGCCAAACTCGCCGTCGTGTGGTCGGCGCAAACCGAGGACAAGGAAGGCCGCCCGGTGCGCAACCCCGGCTCGGCCACCTACAACGCCGCCATCGAAGCCATCGCCACCCGCGATACCGACACCGAGCCCGCGCCGTTCGCCAAGTGCATCCTGCGCGAGACCCGACACCGCGCCGCGCCAAGCCCTCCTCGGCGACGGCGCGCCCTGGATCTGGAATTTCGCCGACGAGCACTTCCCCGACGCCGTCCAGATCGTCGACATCTTCCATGCCAAGAGCCATCTGTTCGAGGTCGCCAAGGCCATCTATGGCAGTGCCAGCGAGGTCGGCGAGCAATGGGCCAAGCAGCGGCGCGAAGAGCTCGACGCGGGGCGCGTCGACGATGTGATTGGCGCCCTGCGCAGCCATGACGAAACCTGCGAGGGGGCCCGCAAGGATGCCGTGTACTTCTCCACCAACCGCGAGCGCATGAACTACCCGAAGTTCCGCGCGATGGGCCTGTGCGTCGCGACCGGCGTTGTCGAAGGGGGCTGTAAGCACATCGTCGGCACCCGTCTCAAGCGTGGCGGCATGCGCTGAACCGTCGCTGGCGCCAACGCCATTATCACCCTGAGATGCGCCGCCGAGAGCAACCGCTTCGACGACTTCTGGGAACGACGCGCCAGCGCACAATCGTGAATCTCACAAATCAGACGTGCACCCAAGGCGAAGCGCTTCGTCGAAGAGCGCCGCGGCTGGAACTACCGCGCGATGGCCGCCCGGATCGATTGAGGAGCCGGGTGGACGATGACGGGCGTCTCCATCTCGATGCCGGCGTCACTTCCCGTCGATATCGCCGGCAACATTGACACGAGCGGGGGAGGGGAATCGGAAAACGAATGCCGCTTGCATAGATTGCGGCATTGCCGCAGTATGCGTACTCGATGAATCTCTATGTCACCCGCACCTATGACCGCGCCATTCGCAAGCTGCTGTCCGAAGACGCCCGCAGGGAGATGGAAGCGGCCATCGTCGCCGCACCCGATGCCGCGCCGGTCATTCGGGGGACGGGCGGTATTCGCAAGCTGCGCTGGGCCGGTTCCGGCCGGGGCAAGCGCGGCGGCATCCGTGCGATCTATTTCTGGCACGCCGGTCCGGAGGCGATCTACATGCTGACCGCCTACGCCAAGGCGGATCGCGACGATCTGACGGCGGCGGACCGCAATGCGCTGTCGGGGTTGGGGGCGAGCATCGAACGGGAGGGACGGGAAGGATGACGACCGAGCGCACGGAGACCGGCCTTGAAATCGAGACGGCGCTGGGCGAAGTCCTCAGCCATGTGCGCGGCGAGACGGCGCTGCCGTGCCGGATCGTGGACGACCCCGCCGCCGGGCTTATCGTCGCGCTTCGCAAGCGCATGAAGCTGAGCCGGCAGAAGTTTGCAGACCGATTCGGGCTCGATGCGCGGGCGGTGCAGGATTGGGAGCAGGGGCGGCGGGTTCCCGACCGGACGGCGCGGGTGCTGCTGACGGTGATCGACCGCGACCCGGAAGCGGTCATTCGGGCACTCACGCCAGCGGATTGATCGAATCCGGTTGCGGACCGATTACGCCGATGTTGGGAGAACTCATAATCCGTTGATAAATAGAACCTCTTGCAAAATTCCTGCCCAGGGTCCGGTGAGGCCGGATCGGTCGGTTGCTTCCGTTCACCTCTGCACCTGGAGGTCGGAATCCATGGATTCGCGGTGTCTCATCAGAGACGATGAGAACAAACATGGACCTTTGCGGACATCGGGACACGCCTCTCCGGGTCCCTCTCTTCGAGAGGGCCGTGAAGGGTCGGCATGCGTTGTCGGAGCCGCGCTATGGGACGGCGAGACGTATCAACGGGTCGGCCGTCAGGGCCAGGATGCCGAACATAAGTTTGGCGGGCGTTGGTCCTCTCGACACCGGACCGGAT
Source organism: Thalassobaculaceae bacterium (assembly GCA_963422445.2). Classification (GTDB taxonomy): domain Bacteria; phylum Pseudomonadota; class Alphaproteobacteria; order Thalassobaculales; family Thalassobaculaceae. Next base: position 1,879,280 of record OY729512.2, on the reverse strand, counting down.
CCGGAACCGCACGGTCTCGGGATCGACATGGCCTATTGCACGCCGGGCCCGGGCCTCCCGGTCTCGCTCCTCCTTGAGGTCCTTGTCCCGGCGCGGATTGACATCGATGATCGGCACATGGCCAAGCCGTTCGCTCATCTGGTAGATCTCCCTGGCATCATAGGCCGCGTCCATGAGATCGTAGAGATTGGTCACACGCGCGGCGGTCATCATCGCCAGCGGGATCGCGACCTGGCTGTCATGGACGGATGCCGCGGTGAGGACGGTACTCATCGGCACCCCGCAGTCTGCTGTGTCGATATGCAGCTTGTCACCGCGCCAGGCCTCCATGACCCCTTTGGCATTCTTCTTTGCCCCGTGATCGCAGACCTTCGGCAGCGCGTCGAGCCTCTCATCGAGATCCATCCCGTTCGCTTGCTGTTCGAGACGCCCAGGCTCCTTCGTCCTCTCCGCGCCCTTGCGGGGCCGGCCGCGCTTGCGGTTCGGCGTCCTGGCCTTCGGCTTCGGGGCCGGCGTCTCCCGGGCCTCGATGGCCGTCGGGTCCCGCGACACGTGGCCGATGAGCGCGTCGCCCAGTGTCTCTGCAACCAGAGCCGCGTGCATCCTCTCCGGAAGACGGGACTGCGACCATTCGGCGAACGCCCGCGAAAACGTCGCTTCACGCGGGATCTCCGCGACACGCGACCAGCCGCACAGTCGGCACAACGTCGGGTCCACCTTGAGCCTGTCGATCAGGTGGCGGGTCGTCGGCAGATCCCATACCGCCTTGGCGATGACGCCACGGGCCAGCGCCCGGCGATCCTCCCGGGGCCGACCCGGACCGGTTCACACCTCATCGACGAAGCCCTCCACCTTGACGAGATCGAGAGCTGTCACGAAGCGCTTGTGCGTCTCGAGGAGAGGACCGACCGCCTCGGCCAACGCAGGGAAAAGGTCCCCTTGAAATCGGCGCCAGAGATCGGATAGGGTCGAGCCAAGGGTCATCGGGGTCACCTCCTCAGTATCTTGTTATTGTGAAAACACAATATACCACGGGGTGGCCCCGAAACCCAGGCCCTCGACAACAAAATCAGCCTCGAGAAGGCAAAAAACCGGTCGGGCCGGCAATTTTGCAAGAAGCTCCACTGCTTTTGAAAACCCAGATCGGCCTCGCCGAAGCAATGGGAATTCAACTTTTCTATACCACCGGCATTCAGGATACGAATGCGCTTGGCGAATTCGAAAATGTTGTACGCCTCCGACGCAGCCGCCAGTCCCGCAGCATGCATCGGATCCACGTCGCGGGAGTCCACAAGAACACATATTGACAGGCAAATCGACAACAACCCTGTGGCCTGATGCAAGCGTTTCTCTCAGAACTCCGAGCACTCGGCAAACGCCGGATCAGTCTGTCCGAACTGCGCTCGGCCTATCTGCGCGCGCATCCCGAAGCGTCAAACGCCCTGGATCTCCGGCAGCGGCTGTTGACGACATTCACTGGAGTGGGCCCTTGGGGTCGGACAGTTTCATGCGGCGGTTTTGACCGGTTTGCGGGACTGCTTTTCCTCGAAGCGGTTGGGGCTCAGGTATCCGAGGGCCGAGTGTAGGCGTCTCTCGTTGTAGCTGTCGAAGAAGCGCGGCCGGTGCTCCGCGACGTCCGCCACGCTCTCGAAGGCCATGGGGTAGACGCCCTCGGCCTTCAGTGTCTTCATGAAATTCTCCATCATGGCGGTGTCGCAGGGGTTGTCGCGCCGGCCCATCGAGCCGGCCAGGCCGTGTTCGTCGAGCAGGGCCCTTTAGGCTTGGGCGGCGTATTGCGAGCCTCTGTCGGAGTGATGGACGCAGCCGGGTGGCGGTTCTCGATCGCCGTCGTGAGCACCGCGAGGGTGAGCCGGGTATCGATCCGTCGGCCGGGGCGTAGCCCACGATGCGCCGCGACCACGCATCCATGATCACCGCCAGACAGACAGAGCCGCCGAGGATAGCGATGCAGGTCGGATCGGCGACCCAGAGCGGGTTCGGGCCATCGACCTCGCGCTCCCTGGAGCGATCGGGGAAGACGGGCTCGTCGTGATCGCTGTCGATGGTGGCGACGAAACCGCGCCGGCGCGGCGGATGTAAAGCGTGCTCGCGCATCAGGCGCTTGATCTTCTTGTGGTTCACCACCCAGCCCCGATGCCTGAGCGCCGCCTGCAGGCGGCGCCATCCGCAGGCCTCGAACTCCTCCTTGATCGCGGGCATGGCCTCCACCAGGGCGGTGTCGTCTGCCGATCCGCCCGAAGCGCGGTAGTTAAGTAGAACGCGTGGTCCCCATCACTCGGCATCCTTCGGCGACGGAGAGGCCCTGGGGCCGGTGATGACGGACATGGGCGCGTTTCTCGACCGTCGTCCGTGCCGCTGAGCCCCCTTGGAAACTCGAGCTCCAGCGCCTGCTTGCCGACCAGGCGCTCGAGCGCCGCGATCCGGGCCTCGTATTCCTGGACCAGGCTTGCCGCCTCGGCGTCCTCGTCGAAGGCGCCAGCCTCGTACTTGTCGACCCGGATCCGGATCAGGGTGCGGGAGAGTTCGTGGCCGGCGTGCCAGGCCGTGGAGGGTCTCGCCAGCGAGATACTCCTGAACGACCCGGCCGCTTGAAGGCGATGCTATGGGTGCGGTGCTTGGCCATGGGCGGCTATCCTTCGAATGCCCAGCGCACCGGTCAAATCATTTCCGACCCCAGGAGCCCACTCCACACGGCTGCTGAAACCGATGGAGCATTGACCCTTCCGGGTCGCCACAACTGGGATAGTACCGAACGCCCGCCTCTGCCGCGCAGCGCCGGCCTCGTCGATAGTGTCGAAGACCAGCCGCGGGAACAGCCCTATGCCTAGCTTCCGATGCTTGCGGTCGAAGCAACCGAGCACCATCCGATGCGCCGCGAGACCTTAAAGGCGATCAATACTTTCCTGCTTTCCCGTGCCGCCGCCCTTACCTCACGAAATTGCCGACGCCGACGAAGCCGGGCGGCCTGTTCTCGTTCTCGAAAATCACCATTCCTATGAAAGCTTCCGGCGCTGGGACGCGGAATCGCGCCCTGCCCATTGAGCTTTTTTCTCTGAACCTGCTATAATAAGGTTATGGGCATATAAATCTGATCCGCCTCACGCTGTTCCCGGAGGTGGGACGGCGCACATTGGCGGCGTTGCCGGCGCCCGGGACCGTTCCGGGGCGCATGGCGTTCGCCCGCGAGGTCTGCACGACTTTCGGGTTTCGCGATCTTGCGCATGTGGGCATTCTAGCGTTGCCGCCGACCGGACCCGGCGCTGGTGTTGACCGTGCTGTCCGGGATCTGGCAGCTGCGGTTCCGCCGTCGGTCGGGGTTCCGGACCGGGTCTACCCTGTCGAGGGTCCGGTCGTGACGCTGATCGAGACCGACACGGTGTGTCGGCGGCTGGGTACGATGCTGGACGCCGAGCATCCGCTGGAGGCCGGTCTGCGTGTCGGGCGGTCGCTGTGTTATCCGGTCGGCTCGGCGGTTGCGTGGTTGCAACCCCGGCCCTGGTCCTGAAGCCACGCGACCGGTGGATCGGCCGGGATGCGGCCGGCCGGGAGGCCCATCTCGACCAGGTGGTCGGACTGGCACGGTTTCTCATACCAAACGCAAGTCATATGAACCGATACAGTGAGGCATCGGGATCAGCACGATGGGGCTACGGCCCAGCTGCGCCGGGTTGTATTGGTGATGACGTCGGGCTGGTCGGTCAGCCATTGCCACCCCGTCCAGCAGGCGTCCCTCAGGGCGGAGACATCCTTGAACACGCGGTTGGCGAAGCGGTTCGATTTCAGGAACAGAATGATCTGCTCCATCGGATTGAGTTCCGGACTGTAGGGCGGCAGATGCACGAGCGTCAGGTTGGGGGGAACGAGAAGGTCGCCCGAGCGATGCCAGCCCGCCCCGTCCAGCACAATCACGCCGTGCGCACCCGGCGCCACGGCCGCGCCGATCGCCGCCAGATGCTCGTTCATCGACGCCGTGTTCGCCCTGTCCGCCACGTGGGCGATGCCGACGCCGCGCTCTGCGCAGGTGGCGCCGAACAGATAGACGTAGCCATAGCGATGGTCGCGCACGATGCGCGGACGCTGCTTCCCATTCGCCCAGACCCGTGTCGTCATCCCCTTCTGGCCGATGCGCGCTTCGTCCTGGAACCAGATTTCTATCGGACCCGCCAGCGCCTCAGAGCTGAGCGCCGACGTCAACTGTGCCTCGAACTCCGCCACGAACGACCTCTGCCGCTCCGCGTCGGCTTTGGGGTGGACCGGCCGCCCCGAGACAAAGCGAAACCCGGCCCTTCGGAGCATCATACGGGCACCGCTCTCCGTATAGATGACCCCGAAGGCCTCCTCGATTTTCCGTAAGATGTCCTGAACGCGCCAGCGCGTCACACCGTCCCGCTCAAGCTCGGGACCCGCCTCGATCCAGGCGCCGATCTCGGCGATCTGCGCGTCCGTCAACCGGCCCTCGCTCCCGCCGCGCGGGAGATCCGCGAGGCCGTCGAAGCCCTCCGTGTTGTAGCGCAACACCCAGTCGCGCAGGATTTGAAGCTCCATGCCCTGCGCCCGAGCCGCCTCCGTGCGAGACGCACCCTCCATGATCATGGCGAGCGCACGCGCGCGCGACGCTTGCTTCGCGTCCCCGCAGTGCCTCGAAAGCGCGTGGAGCTCGTCCGCTGTGTGTGCCGTCCAGGTTATCGGCGTTGCCGCACTCATCGTCATCCTCCGGCGCTGGTGAGTCGATCACCACAGTCTATGAAGGTCGTCCGGACCGTCACCCCAACATATTGGGATGGTGAGTCAATTTGGAGCGCGCTTGGTATCATCCGTCCCGGTCTGGCCTGCCTGACCCCGGCCTCGACGGTGCTCGGCCTGTGTCTCGGCCGCCTGGCCGACGACGATGCGGCCCGCTATGGCGTTGCCCCGCTGCCGGTCGAGACCTTTGTCGGTCCGGCGCATGGCGGGATCAGCCTGCGGGCGACGAACCGGATCCATGTCGGCATGACGGCCGGGCGCGGGCGGCGCTCCGCCGCGGGGACGCAAGTGCCGGCGAAGGGGATCCGAATGTATCCGCTGGTGCGCGACTGGCGGCGACGTCTGGGGGTGGCTGGGCCGGCCGTGTCGCTGCCGCCCCACCGGCCTGGCGGCTGGCGCCGGGCAAGGGCTTGACAGGGACCATTGGGCGCAGACTGAATTCGGTGGGGCGCCGGTCGGCAAGGCGGCGCTGGCCAGCGCGCGGATCCAGGCGACGGCGCCGATGAAGACAGTCTTTACGGCCGCTTGCGGCGATGCGGCAACGGTGCAGGGGTCTTGTCGGATGAACGACCGTCCCAACGACCCGGCGCTGACACTGGAGGCTATCCTGGCGCCGCACCGGGCGCGGACGCCATGCCGCATGCGGGTACAGTCGACGGTTTTGGCGATCCAGGACGGCAGCGACCTGAATGTTGCGACGCACCGGGCCTGCAAGGATCTCTGCGTGAACGCGAAGACCAGGGGGTCTGCCGGGACGCTGGACCTGCACAGGCCTACGACCTTTGCAATCAACGCCGACGGCGTGCCTCTGGGCCTTCCGCGCATCGCGTTCCAGGCGCCGGACGGTCAGGCGGAGAGAGCAAACCGACGGCGGACAAGAAGACGTAACGCTGGCTGCGGGGCTGGCGCGACATCAGCCGGCTGACGGCCGGTCTGGCCAACGCCCGGATGATCGCGATGATGGGCCGGGAGAGCGATGCCATCGATCTGTTCTGCGCCTGGCGCGACGAGGGCGGGGCCGGCCTGCTGATCCGCGCGACGCATGACCGGGGTCTTGCCGAGGAGACGACCCTGTTCGAAACGTTGCGTGCGGCGCCGGCACACGGGTCGACGAGGTCCGGGTCGATCGTGCCTCGGCGCGGCGCAAGGCGCCCGGCTCTGGCAGACGGTCGACCTGCCGATCCCGAAACGCCGGAGCTCGGAGCTGACCCGGTGACGCTGACCCTGGTTCACCTGCGCGAGGACCCAGTACCGAAAGGCGGCGAGAGGATCGAATGGCCGCTGATCACGACGCTGCCGGTCGGCACCATCAAACAGGCACAGGAGGTCGTCGATCTGTATGCTCTGCGCTGGCGCATCGAGGAGTATCACAGGATCCTGACATCCGGCTGCGATGTCGAGAAGATCGCCCGGACCACCGCCGAACGGGTCAAGCGCGCCGTGACCGTCATCGCTGTCATCGCCTGGCGGCTCGCGACCCTGACCCTGCTCGGACGCGAGACCCCGGAACGGCCGGCCGCAACCATGGCTGTCCGAAACCGAAATCAACCTGCTGCACGACGATGCCATAAGCCACAACGGCGCCGCAGCGGACCGGGCCGAACACACGCCCCTGTCCCTCGGCCGCGCGGTCATGCTGATCGCAAGGCTTGGGGGATATCTGAACCGCAAGGCCGACGCGCCGCCTGGCCATCAGAACGTCCGGGAAGGGTATACCCGCCTCGCCATCGGAACATGGACGATGGAGCGGTTCATGGACAATGGCCCCAAAAGTCCGTTCTACAAGCAATACGCACAGAGAGAAAATGACTGATGGGCAGCCCGCGCCGCTATGCCGCGATTGCCTATGGGGGTGGCAATGCCTTCCGGCAAAGCGCGGGACAACTTTCGGCATTGCTCACGTGGACGACCGCCTGCGGCGCACATTATCTCGGTGACCTCGATCCCGCCGGCGTGGAAATCCTGCTTGGCGTACAGGATCAGATCCCGAACTGGCAACTAACGCCGCATTGTGGGCTTTACCGGTGGCTGCTGGCCCATGGTCACAGGCGCCCGTTGGAGACCGTACCGACGGCGGCATGCATCGCTCAACTCGATACACTGTTCCCGCTCGACATTGTGGCGGGCATCTTCCGACTCTGGTCCGATGGCCGCCGGATCCCGTAGGTAAAGTTACGGGTTGGAACAACTCGCCGAGGCGGACAGGACATTCGCGGAGCCGGCGGCGGCAATCCCCTGACGATGGTGCCGGCCGACACCGGATCCGGCGAGTCATGTCGTGAGACGGGTCGATCAAATCGCGCGAAAAAAATCGTTTCCCTTGTCATCGACGACGATAAACGCTGGGAAATCCTCGACTTCGATACGCCAGACCGCCTCCATGCCGAGTTCCGGATATTCCTCGACCTCGACCTTCCGGATGGCGTTCAGCGCAAGAGTCGCGGCCGCGCCGCCGATCGAACCGAGATAAAAACCACCATGTTTGTGGCAGGCCTCGCGGACCACGGAGGACCGATTTCCTTTTGCAAGCGTCACGTAACTCCCACCGGCCGCCATGAAAGGCTCGACATAGCTGTCCATGCGGCCCGCTGTGGTCGGCCCGAATGACCCCGAGGCCATGCCGTCAGGCGTCTTGGCCGGACCGGCATAATAGATCGGATGCTCCTTGACGTAATCCGGCAAGCCCTTGCCGGAATCCAGGCGCTCCTTCAACTTTGCGTGAGCGATGTCGCGCGCGACGATCAACGGTCCGGACAGCGCCACCCGGGTACGGATCGGGTATTGGCTCAGCGCCCGCCTGATTTCGAACATCGGCCGGTTCAGGTCGATCGAAACAACCTCACCGGACATCTCCGACTCGTCGATGTCCGGCAGATATTTCGACGGGTCTGTCTCCAGACGCTCAAGGAAAATTCCGTCGCGTGTAATCTTCGCCAGGGCCTGACGGTCGGCCGAGCAGGACACCCCGAGGCCAACAGGACAGGATGCGCCGTGACGTGGCAAGCGGATCACCCGCACGTCGTGACAGTAATATTTCCCGCCGAATTGGGCGCCGATGCCCATTTCCCGGGTCATGGCGAGAAGCTCCTGTTCCATCTCGAGGTCACGGAAGGCATGTCCAGACTCGCCGCCGCGAGTCGGCAGTCCGTCGAGATACCGGATCGATGCAAGCTTGACGGTTTTCAGGTTGAACTCGGCCGAAGTCCCGCCGACAACGATCGCGAGGTGATAGGGCGGGCATGCCGCAGTCCCCAGGGTCCGGATCTTCTCGTCGAGAAATTTTTTCAACGAGGCAGGATTGAGAACCGCTTTGGTTTCCTGGAACAGAAAGCTCTTGTTTGCCGATCCGCCCCCTTTCTGAACAAAGGCGAATTTGTACTCGTCTCCCGGCACGGCATAGAGCTCGATTTGCGCTGGCAGGTTGGTGCCGGTATTGATTTCCGTGAACATGTCCAGCGGCGCCAGCTGGCTGTATCGCAGATTGTGGTTCTGATAGGTTCTGTGAATGCCGCGCGACAACGCTTCCTTGTCGTCGAATCCGGTGAAGATGTTCTGCCCCTTCTTGCCCATGATGATCGCGGTGCCGGTATCCTGGCACATCGGCAGCACGCTACCGGCAGCGATATTGGCGTTCTTCAACAGTTCCAGGGCAACGAAGTGGTCATTCGGCGAGGCCTCCTGATCGTCGAGAATAGCCCGGAGTTGCCGGAGATGGCCAGGCCTGAGCAAGTGTGAAATGTCTTTGAATGCCTGTTCGGCCAAGCTTGCGAGGCCCTCGGGCTCAACTGCGAGAATCTTGCGGCCGTCCATCGCACTGAGACTGACGTAATCGCTCGTCAGCTTTCGGTATTCGGTGCTGTCGGCGTCCAGTGGAAACATTTCGCTGTACAGCATCTCTGTCATGATATGTCCTCACCTGACTGACGCCGATGCAGCGCGAGCCCGGCAATCGCGATCTTCCGTCTGACAGCTCGCTATTGCCGGCCGGCGAGGCAACACCGTGGCAAAACGTGCTGATCCATGATCGTCTTCTTCACCCGGCCGTCCGGCCTTGCGGCGCCGGCTCCGACGGCACTCCATATCTGCTGCCTAACGTTTCCCGCGGAAATGGTCGAGCGAAACAACCTCGCCGGCCGGAGTCTGATCCACCTCCCCTTCCGACACGGTGCTCACGGAGTCGTCGGCCTCGAATTGCAGGTTGAACTTGACGGACGGGTCGGTAAAACCGACAACCGCGGCATACGGGATCATCAGTTTTTCGCGCCGGTCGTTGAAACTCAGGCTCACCTCGAACAAATGGTCCCGCACGTCGAGATCCCAGAATTGGTGCTGCAGGACAATGGTCATCTCGTCGGGATACCGCTTCACCAGGCCCGCCGGCAGTTCGACGCCCGGATGGCGGGTCTTCAGCGTGATGTAGAAATGATGATTGCCCGGCAGGCCATGCGCGGCGACCTGGCGCAGGACACCCCGCATGACCCCACGCAGAGCGTCCTCGATCATGACATCGTATTTGATGGCCGGTCCCGACATGATGTCCCCCTGCGACACAGGCCGGGCGTACCGGCCAAACAAAGCGGGGCGCTTCTGTTGCCAGGTGCGCCCCCGACCCCGCCATGAAGTGCGACCCTCATGGACTTGAATGAAGTCACCCGACTGCACTAGGCAGCGAGGCGGACCTCCGCATAGTTGTCGTTCGCAACTACATTGTGGCCCGGTAACGGTGGTACCATGCCGAGCGAAATCCATGCCTTTACCACGCGCGTCGATCCTTTTTCGCCCCCGCAAGGCCATGCTTCCAAGACGGGTTGGTGGAGGCGCCGGGTACTGCCCCCGGGTCCGCAACGCTTATTTCACATGCCGTTTATCGCCATAGTCGGCAAGCCGACATCATCAATATAAGCATTGCGGCCGCCGTTGAAAAGACCGGGATCGCACAATCGCCGATGCCACCGGCTCTTGCAGCGCGGACTTGCCAAGTGTTCCAATGGGCGTTGACAGGGTGGTCAAGCTACTGAACATAGCGAGGAAACTCCGCCATCGGTATCCAGAGGAGAAACAGGTGCAGCAATATCTCGACCTGATGCGACGGATTCTCGAGACCGGGACGGACCGGGACGATCGAACTGGTGTCGGTACCCGGTCCGTGTTCGGACATCAGATGCGCTTCGACCTCGCGGGCGAATTCCCGTTGTTGACCACCAAGAAGGTGCATTTCGAATCCATTGTTCACGAGCTGTTGTGGTTTCTCCAGGGCGATACCAATGTCGGATATCTGCGGCGCCACGGCATCCGGATCTGGGATCCATGGGCCGACGAGAACGGTGATCTCGGGCCGATCTATGGCAGGCAATGGCGGTCCTGGCGTGGGGCCGATGGCACGACGGTCGACCAGATCCGCAATCTGGTCCATGATATCAGGCACACTCCGCAGTCCCGGCGTCTGGTTGTCTCGGCCTGGAATCCAGCCGATATCGACAGCATGGCGCTGCCGCCATGCCACTGCCTGTTCCAGTTTCATGTCACCCTCGGACGCCTGTCCTGCCAGCTTTACCAGCGCAGCGCCGACGTGTTTCTTGGCGTTCCGTTCAATATCGCGTCCTATGCCTTGCTGACCCGGATGATCGCGCAAGTGACCGGCCTGCGTCCGGGCGAGTTCATCCATACGCTCGGCGACGCGCATCTTTATTCCAATCATCTTGACCAGGCGCGGCTTCAGCTTGACCGGCAACCGCGTTCTTTGCCACGGCTGCATATCAAGTCTTCGGTCGATGATATCGATGCATTTGCTTACAAGCATTTCTCACTCGACGCCTATGACCCGTACCCGCACATCCCGGCGGCGGTCGCCGTCTGAAATCAAATGGCAGCCACCGGATCCAGGCCAACGCTTGTCATTGTTGTCGCTGTCTCGGACAACGGCGTGATCGGTCGTGCCGGCAAACTGCCATGGACCTTGCCCGCCGATCTCAAACAAGTCAAAAGCCTGACCATGGGCAAACCCCTGATCATGGGGCGACGGACATATGAAAGCATCGGCCGCCCACTGCCGGGGCGCCGGATCATCGTGGTAAGCGGCACCGCCGGTTTCGCGCCCGGCGGGGTCACCGTCACCGGCTCTTTCGACGCCGCCATGAGGGCCGGCCGTGACGCCGCCCGCGAGATGCAAGCCGGCGAAGTCGTCGCCTTTGGCGGAGAGGACATCTATACCCGCGCCCTGCCCCGTGCGCAGCGGATCTACAAGACTGAGGTGCATATCGAGATCGGGGGGGACCGGCGGTTTCCGAACCTCGATCCGGTCCTCTGGATCGAAACCAGCCGCGAAGATCACCTAGCCGACGGCGGTTGGCCAGCCTTCAGTTTCGTGATCCTCGAACGCAAGGCCGATTCGGCACAATTCTGATCCCCCGCACCGGACCGTTCCGGCCTTCCCCGTCATCAATCATGTGGACTCTGCCAATATCGGCCCGGGCGGGAGCCTGCCGGCGATCGATTTCGGCAGGATGCGGATCACAACGGCCCGGGCGTCAGGTCATCACAATCCGCGGCGCCGCCTTGGCGGCGGCGCCAACCCGGACCCAGACAGCCTCAGCAATACTCCGGTACGCCAGCGCATGCGGCCCGCCCGGCGCCGCCACGACAACCGGATTGCCAGCATCTGAAGTCTCACGTATGGTGATGTGCAACGGCACTTCACCCAAGAAATCGACTCCGAGCGCCGCTGCTTCGGCGCGGGCGCCGCCATGGCCGAAAATATCACTCTGGCCGCCGCAATGCGGACAGATGAACGTGCTCATGTTCTCGACGATCCCGAGCACAGGCACGTCGACCTTGCGGAACATGTTCAGCCCCTTGCGCGCATCGAGCAACGCAATGTCCTGCGGCGTCGACACAATCACCGCGCCGGCAAGCGGCACCCGTTGCGACATCGTCAGCTGGGCATCGCCGGTGCCCGGCGGCATATCGACGATCATCACGTCGAGATTGCCCCAGGCGACGTCACGCAGCATCTGTTCAAGCGCACTCATGACCATCGGACCACGCCATATCGTCGGTGAATCTTCCGGCACGAGAAACCCGATCGACATGCACTTGACCCCATGCTTCCGCAGCGGCTGCAGGATCCGTCCGTCCTCGCTGGCCGGCTTCTCCGTGAGTCCCATCATGCGCGGCAGCGATGGCCCGTAAATGTCGGCGTCAAGAATACCGACCGACAGGCCCGATTCGGCGAGAGCCATCGCAATATTTATTGCCGTCGTCGATTTTCCGACCCCGCCCTTGCCCGAGGCGACAGCGACGATCGCGTTAACACCGGGCGCCAGGTCACGCCCAGCCGCTTGCCGTGGCCGGGCCGACGGCGGGACCGGGGCCGGCCTCTGACGACCGCCGCTGGAATGCGCGGTCAGGACCACAGTCACCGAAAGGACACCGGGGATCCTGTCGACCGCGGCCTCGGCTGCCTTCCGCAACGGCTCGAGCCGCGGGCCGCGTTCCGGATCGACCTCGATCGCGAAGCCGATATTACCGTCCTTGTTGACGATACCGTTCACCATGCCGAGGCTGACGATGTCCTCATTCCGGTCGGGATCCTTGACAGTCCGCAGGGTATCGAGGATCCGCGCATCTGTAATCGCCACCATGTCTGATATCTCCCCGACGCCGATAATAGGTCGGAGACGGCTCCGTCTCAACATGATTCGAACACCAATCTGCGCGCGGGTCTCCGAAATCTTTGCCAACCCTTACAGGATGCTGCTACACTAAGGAGGAGGGAAATTTTCCCGACTGGAGAGCGAAAACATGCCCTGGAACAATCAAGGCGGTGGTGGCGGCGGTCCATGGAGCGGCGGCAGTGGTGGTGATGGCAGCGGCGGTTCGCCGTGGGGACGCCGTCCCGGCGGCGGTGGCGGCGGACCGCAACCACCTGACATCGACGAAGTCATCCGACGCAGCCAGGATCGAATCAAACGCATGATCCCTGGCGGCCTGGGCAGCCGCAAGATCATTGTTGTCGCGTTGCTGACAGTGATCCTGATCTGGGCAGCAAACGGTTTCTACCGAGTACAGCCTAACCAGGAAGGCGTTCCGCTGGTGCTCGGCCGGTTCGTCGGAACGACGACAACGCCAGGCCTGCACTGGAACTGGCCGAGCCCGATCGGCAATGTCTACACGCCCGACGTCACGGCCGAAAACCGTATCGAGATCGGCCTCAGAACAACCGGTGAGGCAACCCGCCGCGGCGCCTCGGTCAGCGACATGCCAGAGGAAAGCCAGATGATCACTGGCGACGAAAATATCGTCGACATCGACTTCGTCATATTCTGGAAAATCTCGAACGCGCCCGACTACCTGTTCAATATCCGCAACCCGGACGAGACCATAAAGATGGCGGCCGAGTCGGTAATGCGCGATATCATCGGCCAAACTCCTATTCAGGAAGCCCTGACCAGCCGCCGTGAAGACATCGAGCGACGCACCCATTCCGGACTGCAAGTGCTGATGACGGAATATCAGGCCGGCATCGAGGTCCGACAGGTCCAGCTGCTAGAGGTTCTGCCCCCGAAAAACGTCATCGACGCGTTCGACGAGGTGTCACGGGCACGGCAGGACATGGATCGCCTGAAGAACGAAGCCGAAGCCTATCGCAACGATATCGTGCCGCGCGCGCGCGGCGAATCGCAGCAATTGTTGCAGGGCGCCGAAGCCTACAGGCAGGAAGTCGTCAATCGGGCAGAAGGTGACGCGAACCGCTTCAATGCCATCTATGAGGCCTATCTGACATCGAAGGAAGTCACGACCAAGCGGATTTATCTCGAAACCCTGGAACAGATTCTGGGCAACGTGAACAAGGTGATTATCGACAACGATGTCGGGGGCGGCGGCGGATCCGGCGTGGTCCCCTATTTGCCGTTGCCGGAAGTCCACAAACGGCAACCCGCCTCCGGCGACAGCAACACAGGGAATTGACGCCATGACAAAATTCCTCGCGATTCTCGGCGGCGTTATCGTCGTTCTTGGCATTATCGCGACAAGTTCGCTGTTCATTGTCGAACAGACCCAGCAGGCCATCGTCCTGTTTTTCGGCAAACCGCAAAAAACGATCACCGAGCCCGGGTTGAATTTCAAGATTCCGTTCGCCGAAGAGGTGGTCTATTACGAAAAACGGGTTCTCGACCTCGACCCGCCAACCGAGCGGGTAATTCTGGCCGATCAGAAACGTCTCGATGTCGATTCCTATGCCCGTTTCCGCATCATCGACCCGTTGCTGTTCTATCAGACCACCCGCCTGATATCCGGTGTGCCGGGCAAATTGAGCCCGATCATCAACTCCTCGCTGCGCCGGGTGCTCGGTAACGAAACGCTGCTCGACATCCTGTCAACCAAGCGGGCTGAGATCATGGTACATATCCAGAAAGCGGTGAACGACCCCGTGAAGCGCTTCGGCATAGAAATCGTCGAAGTTCGGGTGCGCCGAGCCGACTATCCGGACGAAACCCGAACCAATATCGAAAACCGCATGAAATCCGAGCGTGAACGGGAAGCCAAGGAATTTCGGGCCCGCGGTTTCGAGCTCGCCGAAGGGATTCGCGCCGACGCCGACAAACAGAAGGTCGTTATTCTTGCCGAAGCGCAGAAAACCGCCGAGACCGTGCGCGGCACCGGCGACAGCAAGGCCATCCAGATCTATGCGAACGCCTTCGGACGGGATCCGGGCTTCTTCGCATTCTACCGCTCGATGCAGGCCTATCGCGTGTCTCTGGGATCGGGCGACACAACCATGGTTCTGACGCCAAACAGCGACTTCTTCCGGTTCTTCAATGATATCAGCGGCAACCCCGAAGCTCCGGTAAAATAAGCGATCGGTCCCGACACTGTCGACACGGCCTCGGACGGAGCGCCTCCCGTGACAGATCTGCTGACCGCGCTTGCTCTCGTGTTCGTTATCGAAGGCGCTATTTATGCCCTGTTCCCGGCAACGATGCGGCGTATTCTCGCCAGGCTGCCGGAGACGTCCGACAGCCTGCTTCGCACCACCGGCCTGATCGCGGTTGCCGTCGGAGTCTTCGCCGTCTGGGTGATCCGGACTTGAGACCGGGTTCGGCCGGCGAGTCCAAAGACTCGTCGCAATAGATCGAGAAGTTGTCATGATCGTTGGCCACATCGCCACATTTTCTCCACTCTCGGTCGCTTTGATGGCGATCTGACGCCGCGGCCGTTGATGTTGGCCGGCCCCCTCCCCAAATTCGGGGAACGTTGGCCGGACCAGCAATCCGGCAAGGAGGAACGACGGACAGAGGCGTCGTGGAACATGAAAACTGGAGTGTTTGAATGATGCTAGGACTGTCGCACAGACATATGAGCCGGACAGAGCCGGCGTCCGGCCTGTTGTTTTGGTTCGGACTGGCTCTGGCCATGATGATCGCCTTCGGCAGCACCATGGCGGCTGGTACGGCGCAAGCCAGGGCGGCGCCGCAAAGTTTCGCGGATCTTACCGAAAAGCTGCTGCCTTCGGTGGTGAATATCGCAACCACGCAAATCATCGAGTCGCGGTCGCGCTGGCCCGATTTCGAAAGACCGCAGCTTCCCCCGGGCTCCCCCTTTGAAAAGTTCTTCAAGGATTTCTTCGAAAACGAGCAGCGCGGCGAACGGCCGCGCCGCCGGGCACAGTCGCTTGGCTCCGGATTCATCATTGATGACAGCGGCATCATCGTGACCAATAACCATGTCATCGCGGAAGCCGAAGAGATCAGAGTTCGTCTGCAGAACGACACGGAGTTCGAAGCGACAGTTCTGGGCCGCGATCCCAAGACGGACATCGCGTTGCTCAAGATCGATCCCGACGGAGCCGAACTGACAGCCGTGCAGTTCGGCAATTCGGACCGGTTGCGTGTTGGCGACTGGGTGCTTGCGATCGGCAACCCGTTCGGGCTTGGCGGAACGGTAACTGCCGGTATCGTCTCGGCCCGCGGCCGCGATATCAACCAGGGACCGTATGACGATTTCATCCAGACCGATGCATCGATCAACAAGGGCAATTCGGGAGGTCCTTTGTTCGATCTCGAGGGACGAGTTGTCGGCGTCAACACGGCCATTTTCTCCCAGAGCGGCGGTTCGGTCGGGATCGGATTCGCTGTCGCGGCCGCATTGGCAGAGCCTGTCGTCACGCAATTGCGCGATCATGGCCGGATCCGGCGCGGTTGGCTCGGGGTTCGCATTCAGACCGTGACGGATGAGATCGCCGAGAGCGTCGGGCTCGACGATGCGGTTGGCGCCCTTGTCGCTCAGGTTCCGGGTGACGGACCAGCCAAGGCGGCCAACATCGAACCAGGTGATGTCATCCTGTCATTCAACGAGCATGAGATCGAAACCATGCGCCAGTTGCCACGCTTCGTTGCAGAAGCGCCGATCGGAGTCGATGTCCCTGTCGAGATCTGGCGCGATGGTGACCGTCTGACCGTGACGGTGCGTGTCGGTGAACTCAAGGACGACGACGCATCAGGTCCGATTCTGACCGGCTCCGACAGTACACCCACCGAACCTGAAAACAGATGGATCGATCCGCTCGGGCTTGAATTGTCGTCCCTAACCGAACCGCTTCGCGAACGCTACCTGATCGAAGGAGATGTCCAGGGCACCGTCATCACCGAAATTGACGCCGATGGTCCGGCAGCCGAGAAACGTCTCCAGCCAGGCGATGTCATTGCCGAGGTCGACCAGACCGAAATCGGCAGCGCCGCCGAGGTCGCCCGGATTGTCGATGATGTGTTGAAGACGGGACGAAAGAACTCCGTCCTGCTCACCGTCAACCGGCAAGGATCGGTTCGTTATGTCGGTATCCGCATGAAGAAAAGCTGACTTCGGTTTTCGGCCAGAACCAAAGAAACGGCGCCAGCCGCCTTTCAGATGTCCCGATCCGGAATTTCCCTTACCATGTTTGATCTTGGATCAAGTGCTGCGTAACGGTTCGTGATGAGCTCATGACGATGGCACGCATGACTGATGCCGAACCGGAACGCGCCCGGATCATCCAGCCGATCCTGCGATTGAAACGGGGTTCGGCGAGTGGACTGGTTCGGGTCACTATGATCCTTCTCGTTATGTCCGGCTCGGCGGCCGCCGGCCACCATGTCCTGACCGCGCCCGAGGCCCTGCGGCAGGTCGAGGCCGGTACGCTCGTCCTGATCGATGTGCGATCGCCTGGCGAGTGGCGGGAAACCGGCCTCCCTCACGGCGCCGTTGCGATCAGCATCCACGACCCGCGCGGCCGCGACGGTTTCGTCGAAAAGGTGGGGCGCACTGTCTCTACCGGCCACCGGGCAGCGACCATCTGCGCGACCGGCATACGCTCCGAACGTGCCCGGTCCTGGTTGCTAGGCGCCGGGTTCCAGGCCGTCTTCAATATTCGTGAAGGCATGTTGGGGCGCTGACGCCCGTTCGAACCGCCGCAGCCGGGCTGGTTGAAACGCGGCCTGCCAACCGACCCCTAGCCGCGATGACCCGGAGCCGGCGCTATCGGTTCACAATCTCTGATTCACGGTAGCCCTGCAGATAGAGCAAAGCCGTAAGATCGCCATGGTCGATCCGGAAGCGTGCCGCACGGGTAGCGGCAGGTTTTCCTCTGAATGCAACCCCACAACCGGCCTCCTTCAGCATCGGGATGTCGTTGGCGCCATCGCCGACCGCGATCGCCTGCTCAACCCCCAGGCCTCGCTCGGCACAGAATGCACGCAGGATCTCGAGTTTGCTCAGGGCGCCCAGGACCGGTTCGCCAACTGCGCCGGTCAGCCTGCCGCCGGCAACGAGCAGGGTGTTGCCGCGATGCGTATCGAAACCCAGTTTGCGGGCGATAACCTCTGTCACGAACACGAATCCGCCGGAGACCAGGGCTGTGAAGGCATGATTGGCCTGCATGGTTCGTACCAGCGCCACGGCCCCTTCGGTTATCGTGATCCGCTCCCGCAACAACCGGTCGAGCAACGATACCGGTTGCCCGGCGAACAGGAGAACCCGATCTCTCAACGCCCTATCGAAATCGATCTCGCCGCGCATCGCCCGCGCCGTCACCGGCGCGATCTCGGCGCCAAGGCCGGCCAGGTCCGCAAGATCGTCGAGAGTTTCCGTCGTGATGATTGTCGAATCCATATCGGCAATCAGCAACCGCTTGCGCCGCAGGTCCGGTCTCTGGACATTGACGTCGACGGGTAATCCGGCCAGCGCTTCGCGAACCGTTTCGATGATCGCGGACTGCGGCAGACCGTCAATATGGATGTCCGACGCCCGGCCCGGCGCAAGATCTTCGATACGGCATATTGTCACGCCGGCAGCGCGCACCGCCACCCTGGCAGTGTCGATATGCCCGGCGCCGAGCGATCCCGGCTTCATGGTGCCGGTCAGGGTCAGGACATGTTGCATAACGCCGGCTTATGGCGTATCGCCGGTGGTCATGTCCAGTTCGTCATCAGCAACTGGCGAAAAGACGCCACTTGTCGTTGTCGCCGGGCCGACCGCAACAGGCAAGTCCGCCCTGGCCGTCCGCCTTGCCGAGACCTTCGACGGCGCGGTCATCAACGCCGACTCGATACAGATCTATCGTGAACTTGCCATCCTGTCGGCTCGGCCGGGAGTCGCCGAACTGGCCCGGGCACCGCATCATCTCTACGGCGTTCTGCCACTGGCGATAAGATGTTCAGTCACGCGATGGCGTGACATGGCGCGAGACGCGATCGCCGAGGTCAGGTCGGCTGGCCGCCTGCCAATCCTATGCGGCGGCACCGGCCTTTATCTTCATGCCCTGATCAACGGGATCGCGGAGATCCCGGATATTCCCGAAGCGATCCGCTGCGCGTCGCGGCAACGCCTCGCCGTTCTCGGCGACGCCGCGTTCCGGCAGGCACTGGCAAAACGCGACCCGGCGACCGCGGCACGCCTGACCGATGGCGACCGGCAACGCCTGTTGCGAGCCTGGGACGTGGTCGAGGCCACCGGGCGGCCGCTGTCGGAATGGCATGCCGATGCGGCTCCAGCAACCAGCCTGGAGACGTTCACCATCGTTTTGATGCCGGAACGCGGAACCCTCTACCGGGCTTGCGACCGCCGGTTCGCGGCGATGATGACGGCCGGAGCGATGGACGAGGCGCGTCGGATCCTGGCACTCGATCTCGACTCGACCTTGCCTGGCACGAAAGCGCTCGGGCTGCGGGAACTGATCGCCGTTCTGACGGGCCGGATGACCCGCGAGGACGCCGTGGCGGCCGCCCAGCGCGAAACCCGCCGCTACGCCAAACGCCAATGTACCTGGTTCCAGCACCAGATCAGGCATGATATTCTTTACACTGCGCAATACAAGGAAGGTGCCGAGGCAGACATTGTCCCGGAAATTCACCAATTCCTGTTGACCGCACCTGACTGAAGCGTTAGGGTTCGCGACGGCCTGCGCCCTCGGCGGGGAAGCGCTTTTCCGAGAATATTGCCATAAAGTTCCGCGTAAAGAAGGAAACGGACTATGACACCCCGCATGCCAGAGTTACGATCCCCTGCGACCCGCATGACTGGTGCCGCACTCATTCTCAAGGCGCTGCAGGACCAGGGCGTCGAGGTCGTATTCGGCTACCCCGGCGGTGCGGTGTTGCCCATCTACGACGAAATCTTCAAGACCAACGCCGTCCGTCATATTCTCGTACGCCATGAACAGGCCGCCGTTCACGCCGCCGAAGGCTATGCCCGTTCGACCGGCAAGGTTGGTGTCGTCCTGGTCACCTCGGGACCGGGAGCCACCAATGCTGTAACCGGGCTGACCGACGCCCTCATGGACAGTATTCCAATTGTCTGTCTGACCGGCCAGGTGCCGACCCATATGATCGGAAATGACGCTTTCCAAGAAGCCGATACAACCGGGATTACGCGCCCGTGCACCAAACACAACTATCTCGTGAAACATCCGGACGAACTCGCCGATATCCTGCATGAGGCCTTCTACGTTGCCGCCAACGGCCGCCCTGGGCCAGTTGTCGTCGATCTGCCGAAGGATGTTCAGTTCGCGGACGCGCCGTACCATGAACCGGCGCAAGCCCGCAGTTGCTCCTATCGGCCGCAGACACGGGGCGACCGCGGGCAACTCGAACGGGCCGTGAAACTGATCGCATCCGCCAAGCAGCCGATCTTTTATGGCGGCGGCGGGCTGATCAATTCCGGAACCCGGGCGAGCGCGCTGTTCACCGAGTTCGTGCGCCTCACCGGTTATCCGGCGACATTGACCCTCATGGGTCTTGGCGCCTTGCCAGCAACAGACCCGCATTTCCTCGGCATGTTGGGAATGCACGGCACATACGAGGCCAATCTCGCCATGCATCACTGCGATGTGATGATCAATGTCGGCGCCCGTTTCGATGACCGGGTGACTGGCCGCCTGAGCGATTTCGCGCCCAATTCGAGAAAAATTCACATCGATATCGATCCATCATCAATCAACAAGAATGTCTTTGTCGATGTTCCCGTCGTCGGCGATGCGGCTTTGGTGCTTGAGGAGATGATCGCGATCTGGAAGGACCGCGGCTACGGCCCCGACACCCGGGCGATTCCCGACTGGTGGTCACGCATCAGCGAATGGCGCGACCGAAAATGCCTTGCCTACCGGCAGGAAGACCAGGTCATCAAACCGCAATACGCCATTGAACGATTGTTCCAGAAGACCCGCGGCCGCGATGTCTACATCACCACGGAAGTCGGACAACACCAGATGTGGGCGGCGCAGTATTTCGGCTTCGAGGAACCCCATCGCTGGATGACCTCGGGCGGCCTCGGCACGATGGGTTACGGTCTGCCTTCGGCGATGGGTGTGCAGATCGCGCATCCCGGCGCTCTGGTCATCGATATTGCGGGCGAAGCTTCATTGCTGATGAATATCCAAGAATTGTCGACACTTTGCCAATACCGGCTTCCAGTCAAGGCCTTCATTATCAACAACCGCTGGATGGGCATGGTCCGGCAGTGGCAGGAACTTAACCACGGCGGCCGGTATTCGGAAAGCTATTCGGATTCCCTGCCTGATTTCGTCAAGCTTGCCGAGTCGTTTGGCGGCGCAGGGTTGCTGGCCGAAACCGTCGATGATCTCGATGATGTGATCGATCAGATGATCGAAGAGGATCGCTTCGTTCTCGCTGATATCCGGGTCCGGCAGGAGGAAAACTGCTTCCCGATGATTCCCTCGGGAGCCGCGCATTTCGAAATGCTGCTCGGTCAGCAAGACGAAGCGAAACACGAGACATCTGAAACCGGCATGGTTCTGGTCTGACCGCGCAAATCCGGCCATGATCCGCACAACCTGCCGAGACGGCGGGAAACGGCTGCGATAGCACGCCGTGCCGGAAGGAGTCGTTCCGTGAATGCATATCTCGATCAGACCGAACGGCGGCACACGATCGCCGTACTGGTCGACAATGAACCCGGCGTGCTGGCGCGGGTCATCGGCCTGTTCTCCGGCCGTGGCTACAACATCGAAAGCCTGACGGTTTCGGAGGTCGATGGCAATCGCGGTTTGTCGCGCATCACGGTTGTCACATCCGGAACCGCGATGGTGATCGAACAGATCAAGGCGCAGTTGGCCCGGCTGGTGCCGGTCCATGACGTGCAGGATCTGTCGATCAAGGGCGCGCATCTCGAGCGCGAACTGATTCTGATCAAGGTCCGCAATACCGGCGAAGCAAGGATCGAAGCCCTCCGGCTCGCCGACATGTTCCGGGCGCGCGCCATTG
Organism: Thalassobaculaceae bacterium; assembly: GCA_963422445.2. Taxonomy (GTDB): domain Bacteria; phylum Pseudomonadota; class Alphaproteobacteria; order Thalassobaculales; family Thalassobaculaceae. Next base: position 1,857,765 of record OY729512.2, on the reverse strand, counting down.
ACAGTACGCTCGAAAGCTTTGTCTTCGAACTGACGGGCAGCCCCAGCAAGATTAATGCGTTCGTTGAATTGATGACGGCATTGGGCGAAATCGAACTCTGCCGCGGGGGCATCGTCGCGATTGCCCGGGGCGCATTGCTTGACATGCCGAATGCCGCAATGGGCTCCACAACGCAAGATTGACAAGCAACCTGCGCCCGCGACGAAACCGTGCTTTGGGTTCAACTTCTGCAGAATGTCCTGTGCAGCTTTGTAAGTGCCCAATTTGTGGTATGATTCACAGCCTGCTTGTATAGGATGTAGCGCAATGCGCCGTAGTGCGTTTTCAATGACGATAACCACAACAAGGCACTGATCCGGTATCGATGCAATACCATCCGGACAGTGTGGTGGAACGGGGTAGAAGATATAGCCATGCTCGCCAACATTCTTGGAATGCTTTCCGCCGACATGGCGATCGATCTCGGCACCGCCAATACGCTCGTCTATGTCAAGGGTAAGGGCGTCGTGCTGAACGAGCCTTCGGTCGTGGCGATTGCGACCTTACGGACCAAACAGCAGGTGTTGGCCGTTGGCGAGGAGGCCAAGCTGATGCTGGGCCGCACCCCCGGCGATATCCGGGCGATCCGACCGCTGCGTGACGGCGTCATCGCGGATTTCGAGGTCGCGGAAGAAATGATCAAGCATTTCATCCGCAAGGTCCATAACCGCCGCAGTTTTGCCAGTCCCCAGATCATCGTGTGCGTGCCGTCCGGCTCGACGCCGGTGGAACGCCGTGCGATCCAGGAATCGGCGGAAAGTGCCGGTGCCCGTCGCGTGTTTCTGATCGAAGAGCCGATGGCGGCAGCGATCGGGGCGAATCTGCCGGTCACCGAGCCAACCGGTTCAATGGTCGTCGATATCGGCGGCGGCACGACTGAAGTTGCCGTCCTCTCACTTGGCGGCATCGTCTACTCCCACTCGGTCCGGGTCGGTGGCGACAAGATGGATGAGGCGATCATCGGTTACATCCGTCGAACGCATAACCTTTTGATTGGCGAAGGCAGTGCCGAGCGGATCAAGAAAGAAATCGGTTCGGTGTTCCCACCGGAGGACGGCCTCGGCGAGACCCTTGCCATCAAGGGGCGCGATCTGCTGAACGGCGTGCCAAAGGAACTGGTCATCAACCAGACCCAAATCGCCGAAAGTCTCGCCGAACCGATCAGCCAGATTCTCGAAGCAGTCCAACTGGCTCTTGAGAACACGCCACCCGAACTTTCGGCCGACATCGTCGACAAGGGCATTCTGCTGACCGGCGGCGGCGCCCTGCTCGGTAATGTCGATCACGTTCTGCGCCATTCCACCGGACTGCCAGTCTCGATCGCCGATGACCCGCTGTCCTGTGTGGCGCTTGGCACCGGACGTTGCCTTGAAGAAATGAAGACACTCCGAAATGTGTTGATCGGAGTTCCATGACCATTCGATCGTAAGCACAGCGCTTCGCGAAATTCCAATACAGGCTGATGATGCGGCGCCCGAAACTCTTTTCCAGAAATGCACAATCGTCGGTGCGTTCGCTCCGGCACTGGTTTTCTTTCGGCACGCTAACCCTCACGGCCTTTGCACTCCTGCTTCTCGGGAAAGCGGAAATCGCCGTCATCGACCGCGCCCGAACCGGCGCGATCGATATGCTGGCCCCTATTCTCGACGCGATGGCGCAGCCGGCGCGATCCTTTTCGCATGTATTCGAGAGCATCGGCGAATTGCTCGACATGCACGCCGAGCTGGAACGATTGCGCGAGGAAAATACCAGGCTGGTTCGCTGGCACTCCATCGCGACTGGACTGGCGTCCGAAAACCTTGCATTGCAGCAACTGTCACGCCTCTCGGTGCCGCCTGAGCCGTACGCCATCACGGGCCGGGTCATTTCCAACGCCGGCGGCCCCTTCGTGCGCAATGTCCTGGTCAATGCGGGACGACGCAACGGCATCCGCCCAGGACTGTCTGTCGTTGCGAGCACAGGCTTTGTCGGGGTTGTCGTCGATGTCGGCGAATTTTATGCGAGGGTTCTGCTGTTGACCGACCTCAACTCCCAGATCCCCGTCGTCGTTCAGACAACCCGTGATCCGGCACTGCTGTCCGGTGACAATTCCGATCGCCCACGCCTGCTGTTCCTGCCGCAGGATGCCAAGGTGTCGACCGGTGATCCGGTCGTGACATCCGGTACCGGGGGTGTTCTTCCCGCCGGCCTGCCGGTCGGCGTGATCACCGCGGTCAGTGCCACCGGGGTCCGGGTCAAACCCCTGGTGGATTGGAAACGTCTCGAATATATCCGCATCCTCGACTACCGGCTTGACGACATGATCCAGCCCCCACGCGGCTCGGGTCGAGATTTTCGATGAAAATCGGGATCGCGAACCAGATGGATATCTGGGCCCGGCAGGCCATGCCCGTGGTCACGATACTGGTATTGATCCTGCTGGCAAGAACACCCTTCAGCCTCGCGATGTTCCCGGATATCGCTGCCGGTGTGACGGTCATGGCGGTATTCTACTGGACGATTTACCGGCCCGACCTGTTGCCGCCGGCGATTGTCTTTGTAATCGGTCTGATCCAGGATATCCTCACCGGCGGTCCGATAGGTCTGCTGGCATTCGTGTTTCTTGTCATCCATGGTGCGACCTTAAGCCAGAGGACCATCTTCATTGGCAAACCCTTCAGCCTTGCCTGGCTGGGTTTCGGTGTGATCCTGGCAGTCGCGCTGCTGCTTACCTGGCTGTTCACCTGCCTGTTGTCGGCCAGTTTCGTGCTGATGCCGAATCTGCTTGTTCCGTATGTAGCGACGGTGACCAGCTTTCCGCTGGTAGCATGGTTGTTCGTCCGGATGCACCGATATCTTGAGCGATAGAACGCCCGGCCATGCGGAGTACCGGTGATCAGGAACGGCGACGGGTTGGCACACGCCGCGCATTGCTCCTGGCGACCGGCAAACTGGCCCTGTTTACGGCGATTACGGGCCGGCTGTATTATCTCCAGGTCATCAAGGCCGATGAATACCGGACATGGTCCGACAAAAACCAGTTCAACATCGAACTCACGACCCCGGCCCGCGGCCGAATTTTCGACCGTAACGGAATCGCTCTGGCAGAAAATCGCGACCAGTTCCGCATTCATCTTGTTGCGGAACAGACCAAAGATGTCGGGAAGACCTTGTCAGCACTCCGCAAACTCGTTGGTATCACGGACGACGATATTGCGCGAGTGCTGAGCGAAGTCGGCCGTCAACATGACTTCCTGCCGGTTACCGTGGTCGAAAATCTGTCCCGCGCCGACATATCACGGATCGCGATCAACATGCCTTACCTGCCCGGTCTGCAGATTGCGATCAGCCGGGCCCGGCAATACCCCTTCGGGGTCCATGCGGCCCATCTGACCGGTTATGTCGCGGCTGTCTCGGGCTCCGAATTGACAAGTGACCCTGTACTTGCGCTGCCGGATTTCAGGATCGGCAAGAACGGGATCGAGAAGCATTTCGAACGGCACATTCGCGGCAGCGCTGGCCGGCGACGGGTTGAAGTCAACGCTCTTGGCCGGGTCATCCGCAAATTTCCGGGAGACGAAGGTACAGCCGGCCGCGACATTACGCTGACAATCGATATCCAACTCCAGAAGATGGCCATTGAACGACTGTCGAAAGGACGATCGGAACGAGTACCGTTGTCGGACCCGCGCGTTCAACGAGCCCTGGATGCCGGGCAGACCCTGTCGCAGGACAAGACCATGGTCAATCTCGACAGCAAAGGGCGGGTCGTACCGCCCGAAAGTGGCGCTACGGTCGTCATGGATATCCACCACGGCGACATTCTGATTCTGGCGTCGACGCCGAGCTTCGATCCCAACATGTTTCCGGATGGCCTCAGCCCTGCGGATTGGGAACGGCTGTTGTCGAATCCGCGTTCGCCAATGACCAACAAGGCGATCTCCGGCCTGTATTCACCCGGATCAACATTCAAGATGCTGGTTTGCCTTGCGGCATTGGAAGCCGAGATTGCCCATCAGGGCACCCATTTTACCTGCAATGGCCATGTCAAGCTCGGCAGGGCGCGATTTCACTGCTGGAAGCGTTATGGCCATGGCAACATCGGCATGATTGATGCCATAGCGCAAAGTTGTGATGCTTACATGTACGAATTGGCGAAACAACTGGGCATTGACCGCATCGCCGCTTTTGCCAAGCGCTTCGGCTTCGGGGAAAAACTCGGCATAGATCTTCCGGGGGAACGCAGCGGCCTGGTTCCGACACCGGAATGGAAACAGGTTCATCGCGGCGTTCCGTGGCAACCGGGAGAGACGCTGATCACCAGTATCGGCCAAGGATTCTTTCTCTCGACACCCTTGCAGATGGCGATGATGACAGCACGACTCGCAAATGGCGGTCGGGCGGTCAGGCCGCGCCTGGTACGCAGCCTTGACGTCGATCACGGCGAAAGTCCGTCCCTGAACCTGCGTTCGCACAATCTTGGAATCATCCTGGATGGCATGACCCACGCCGTCAATAGCCGGCGCGGCACGGCTTATTCGAGCCGGCTTGAAGATGGACTCTTCCGTTTTGCAGGCAAGACCGGGTCGGTTCAGGTCAAGCGGATCACGCGAGCGGAGCGCCGGGCGGGCATCGTGAAGAACGAGGATCGCCCTTGGGAAGATCGCGATCATGCGATGTTTGTCGGTTACGCACCGATCCAGTCACCGCGCTACGCGATCGCCGTTGTCGTGGAGCATGGCGGCGGCGGCAGCCGAATGGCGGCGCCGATCGCACGCGATATCATTATCGACACCATGCGCCGCGATCCGTCGAGAACGATCTCCGGTTTCGCCGGGCGGTCCGGGGCGCCCTCATGACGCCGCGATTTGGCAGCCACGCCTTGACGGCGACGATCCCGACAGTGCTCGACAGGCTTCGGCATCTGAACTGGAGCCTCATGATCCTTTTCAGCGTCGTTGCCTGCATCGGGTTCGCGATGCTGTATTCGGCTGCAAGCGGCAATTGGGAACCTTGGGCGATTCGCCAGATCGTTCGCTTTTGCGCCGGACTGGTCCTGGCAACGGCCATTGCCTTGATTGATCTTCGATTACTGATGCGCTGGTCCTATCTCGCCTATGGGGCCGTCTTTACCCTGCTGGCGGCGGTGGAACTTGCTGGCGAGATCGGTATGGGGGCACAGCGCTGGATCAATCTCGGAATCTTCCAGCTGCAGCCGTCGGAACTCATGAAGATCGCGGTCATCGTTGCCCTCGCCCGTTACTACCATGATCTCACGCACAGCCAGGTCGGGCGCGCGCGTTATCTTCTGATTCCGCTGGCACTGGTGCTGGCCCCGGTCGCACTGGTTCTCGGACAGCCCGATCTCGGAACTGCCGGCATGATTTTCCTGGGTGGTGGGGCCGTCATTTTTCTCGCCGGTGCTCGCGGCTGGCTCGCCTACATAATCCCGGCTCTTGTGATTCTCGCGGTACCGGTCGGATGGCCATTTTTGCGAGATTACCAGAAAAACCGGATCCTGATGTTTCTCAATCCCGAAGCCGACCCGCTCGGCGCCGGTTATCATATCCTGCAATCGAAGATCGCGCTCGGTTCCGGCGGCCTGTTCGGCAAGGGATTTCTTCAAGGCTCGCAAAGCCATTTGAATTTTCTGCCGGAAAGGCAGACGGACTTCATCTTTACGATGTTCGCGGAAGAATTCGGAATGGTGGGCGCGCTCGGCCTGCTGACGCTGTTCGGCCTGATCATCGCCTACGGCTTTGTCATCGGATTGCGGGTCAACAGCCAGTTCGGCCGCCTGATGAGTTTGGGGGTCACAACGACCCTTTTTCTCTACGTCTTCACGAATATTGCGATGGTCATCGGACTGATTCCGGTGGTTGGCGTTCCGCTCCCCCTGATCTCTTATGGCGGTACGGTACTTCTGACAATGATGATCATTCTGGGGTTGCTGATGTGCGCCTATGCCAATCGCGACACAGTGATCGCGCGTCACGGGGCGGGTGAGGACTGACTCTTTATCGCCACCCGGATTACACGATCTTGCGGTCCTGCAAGGATGCGATTGCGGTGGTGTCATAGCCGAGACGATCCAGAATTTCCGCCGTATGTTCGCCAAGCTTCGGAGCGGTGCCGATTTTGACGGGGGTTTCCGAAAATTGCCACGGCGTCCCGTGCACCTTCAGGGTCTCGCCGATCTCCGGATATTCCATTTCGGTCACATAGCCATTCGCCAGAACATCGGGGTCATTCGACGCCTCGAGCAATGTGTTGATCGGGGCAGAGACGATGTCGGCTGCACGTAGCAGTACCACCCAATGGTCGCGTGCGCCCGTCGCGAACAGTTCGGACAGCACCTCGAGAATCAGGTCTTTCTTCTCCTCCGAGACCAGGGCGAGGCCAAGATCCGCAGCACCGCGTGCCTCCAGGGTCTCGTAGAAACCCAATGCGTCCATGGCGGGCTTCCAGTCACGATGGCCGATCTGGAATACCAACGGCCGCCCGTCCTGATCATTGAAGCTGGCGGCCAACCCAGGGCGCTCGCGGGTACCGTTAAAACGCGCGCCGGTAATCGGATTCCGGTTGCGCCACATGGTTGTGGTCAGGGTCCAGCCCATCAATCGGACAACACCCGCGACCAGCGAGGTCTCGACTTTCTGTCCGACGCCGGTCGTCCTGGCGCAGTGGAGTGCGGCGAGCATTCCGCCGAACGCCAGCATGGCGCAGGACTCGTCGGCCACCGAGACGGCGCCGGTTCGCATTGATTCACCGGGTCCGGCATAGGCCTCGGTCACACCGCCGAGAGCCTGCCCGACAGCATCGGTCCCCGGCAGGTTGGCATGCGGACCGCGTTGACCGTAGCCGGATATCGAAACATAGACGAGAGCCGGATTAATCGCCTTCAAGGTCTCGTAACTGAAACCGTTCTTCTCGGCTGCTCCGGGACGGAAATTCTGTCCGAAGATGTCCGCGTCCCGCACGAGACGATACAGGACTTCGCGGCCTTCTTCCGATTTGAGATTCAGGGTCAGGCTTTTCACGCCCCGATTATTGGTCTCGAAGAAGGAACTGATCTCGCCCTTGAGTTCGCCGGCCGTGCGCGAACCGTCACCAATTCCCGGAACCTCGATTTTTATGACTTCGGCGCCGAGGTCGGCGAGCAGCATGTACGGTACAGTGCCTGCTTGGGCTGTCGAGCAGGCAACGGCGGTGACACCGGCAAGCGGTCCCGGCCGATCGGTCATGATTCGCCTCCTTGTAGCACTCTTGCGTACGACGTCATGGACCGGTTCGCTATTCCGCCTCCATGATCGATTCAAGGGTTGGCAACCGATAGCGATCGGCCGGATCATCCCAGCCCTTGTAATCGGGCTTGCGCTTTTCCGCGAAGGCCCGGCGCGACTCCATGCGATCCTCCAGACAACCATGTTCGTGAAGCGCGGCCGCAAGTTTTTCCAGCGACGGTGCCACGCTTGGCCGCATCTGTCGCATCATGTGCAAGGTATTGACCCGTGAGGCCGGGGGCAAGCTCAGCAGATGTTCAGCCATCCCCATCGCCTCCGGCATCAGGTCATCCGGTTCGACGAGTCGATTGATGAAGCCGAGCTGGTGCAGTCTTTCGGCGCTGAACCGGAAACCGAAGGCCATTTCGGTTGCGACCGGATGCGGCAGGCCGGCCATATGGCCGTGATTATAACCGCCGAGCAGCCAGCGCTTCGCTTCCGAGATCTCGAACAACGCGCCCTTTGCCGCAACCCGCAGATCGGTCCGCTCGACGAGCATGAAGCCGCCACCCATCGCAAATCCGTTGACGGCGGCGATGACAGGTTTCTGCAGGCTGCCATCCCTGAACGGGTCGTCGAGGCCGTTATCGGGTGAGCCGACACCGCCGCGCTCGACCGATTCCTTCATGTCTTCGCCGGCACAGAAACCACGTCCGGCGCCGGTCAGAATTGCGACCTCGAGCTCGGCGCTGTCGCGGAATATGGAGAAGGCCTCGGCCATGCCCTGACGAATGACCGCGCTGAGCGCGTTCAGACGGTCGGGCCGGTTAAGCCGGACAATCAAGACCTGACCGTGGGTCTCAGTTTCGACAAAAGCCATGATTCGCCTCGTATTGCTGTAAGAGCCTGACCTAAAACTGGTTGGGTGGTCTCGCATGGTATATCTTCTGTGGGTGAACACTCACACCATGGGGGCACATCATGCCCTGGAACGAGACCACCTGGAAGCAATATAGCCGCAAGACGGAGCGTTACGAAAGCGATCTGACCGATGCCGGGTGGACCTTGCCGGACCCGCTTCTTCCACCGTCGTGCCGGCTTGGTCGTCCCTGTCAGATGGACCTGCGCGACGTGGTGAACGCGATCGCCTGCATGCTCTGGACAAGGTGCAGTTGGCGGGTATGACCGAAGGATTGTCCGGCGTTTACGACGGTTCAGACCTATTTCTACGCGTGGTCCCGGTCGGGGGTCCTAGAGCAGGTTTGCGCCCGTTTTACGACGCTCGAGCGGCTCCGGTCGGAGCGTAGTGCAGACCCGAACGCGGCCATCATCGACAGTCGGAGCGTGCCGACGGTCGAAACGGGCAGCGAGGGATGCGGCGACAAGCTGGCAAGCGCGCTCAAGAAAGCGAATTGCCCGATCACTGTGGAGGTCATCGGAAAACCCAGGGACACCAAGGGGGGTCGTCGTCATGTCCCGGCGCTGGGTGGTCGAACGCAGCTTCGGATGGCTGCGCCGCTGCCAGCGCCTCTCCAGAGACTTCGAGCGATCCACCGCCAGCGCCCTCGCCTGGCTCCTGCTGGCTCTGAGCCGTGTTCTCATGCGCCGCCTCGGACGCATGCAAGTCACTGTCACTAATTGATATCATAATGATTCAGACACTAAGACCGGTCGGTGCCCCGGTGCCGGTTTCATTGTTCCAGATGACAGGCCGCCAGATGGCCGGATTCGGTTTCCGTCAATGACGGCGCCGTCTGCGAGCAGATGTCCATGGCAAATGGACATCGGGTGTGGAATCTGCAACCGGAGGGCGGGTCGAGCGGCGACGGCACTTCGCCCGTCAGCACGATATCCCCACGCTGCTGACTGGGGCGGTCGGGCAGAACGGCGGAGAACAAGGCCCGAGTATAGGGATGACGGACATTGTTGAAAAGGGCTTCGGTCGGCGCAATTTCGACAATCTGGCCCAGATACATCACCGCTGTCCATTCCGTCATATGCCGAACGGTGGCAAGGTCATGCGCGACCAGCAGATATGCGACATTGCCGCGTTCCTGTATGTCCTTGAGCAGGTTCATCATCTGAGCCCGGATCGATACGTCGAGCGCCGAGACCGGCTCGTCGAGAACGATCAGTTTCGGCTCGATCGCAAGCGCACTGGCAAGGGCGATTCGCTGACGTTGTCCGCCGCTGAACTCATGCGGATACTGCCTTGCGTGTTCGGGGCGCAGACCGACCAGGAGCATCAGTTCGGAAACCCGGTCGGCGATTTCGGCCCGGGTTCCCCGCTTCACGACCTTGAGTGATTCAGCAACGATATCTCCGACATGCATGCGCGGATTGAGCGACGACCACGGATCCTGGAATACCGCCTGCACCCCAGCCCGGTATTCCTGCAGTTCCGGGCCGGAAAGATCTTGGCAGGAGCGACCGTCCAGCAGGATATTTCCGGCGGTCGGTCTCTCAAGACCGAGAACCAGCCGCGCTGTCGTGGTCTTGCCGCAGCCCGACTCGCCGACCAAACCCAATGTCTCGCCTGCAGCGATCGAGAAATCGACTCCGTCGACCGCCCGAACCTGAGCGACCTCCCGGGAAAACAGGATTCCCTTGTGGATAGGATAATGCTTTTCGAGACCTTTGACTTGCAGCAGCGGTATGCTCATCCAGAGTTCGCCTTCCAGCAATGCGCAACATGATCCGGGCCAACGGCGACCGCGGCCGGATAGTGCTTGAGACAACGCGTTTCGACCAATGGGCAGCGATCGGCAAAACGACATCCGGCCGGGACATCGGACAGGGTCGGCGGCTGTCCCTCGATCGTATGCAGCCGTCCGGTCTGACGGCGTATCTTCGGCACCGATGCAATCAGGGCCCGGGTATATGGATGGGCCGGATTGTCGAAGATTTCACCGACGGGGCCAGTCTCGACGATCCGCCCGGCATACATGACCGCAACCCGGTCGCACATGCGGGCGACCACTCCGAAATCATGGGTAATGAACAGGATACCCATGTCGAGGGAAGACTGAAGCTCTTTCAACAGGTCGAGATACTGGAGCTGGATCGTGACATCGAGCGCTGTTGTCGGTTCATCCGCGATCATGATCTCGGGTACGCAACTGATCGCGATGGCGCCGACAACCCGTTGTTTCATGCCACCACTCAGTTGATGCGGATATTGCGCAGTTCGTTGCTCTGGCGCCGCTACCCCGACGCGGCGAAGCGCGTCAACCGCTCGATCCCGAAGCGAACGGGTATCTCCGGCACCGCGTCGCGCCAGCGCCTCTTCCAGCTGATTGCCGATGGTGAACACCGGATTGAGCGAGGTCTGGGGATCCTGGAGAATCATTGCAATCCGCCGCCCGCGCACGAGCCGCATCTCGCGGTCTGTCATGGTCAGCAGATCTTCACCATCAAGCATGACCCGACCGCCGACGATCCGTGCCGCGGCGGCCGGCTGGAGTCGCAGTATCGACAGCGCGGTCAGGCTCTTGCCACAACCGGACTCGCCGACGAGCCCCAAGACTTCGCCGCGAGCAAGCGAAAAGCTCACCCCGTCAACAGCTTTGACAACCCCGCGTTTCAGGAAGAAGTGCGTATGCAGGTCATCAACTTCGAGAATTGGAGTCGCTGCCATTGCCCCATGCCCCGTACGATAACGACTAGAGTTGCCGGAGCTTCGGGTCGAGCCGGTCACGCAACCAATCGCCGAAAAGGTTGAAGGAAAGCACGACCAGCGTGATCGCGATACCGGGAATGAGTGATAACCACCATGCACTGGCAATCTTGCCGCGCCCTTCGGCCACCATCAGCCCCCATGATGGAGTCGGTGGCGGCACGCCGGCACCGAGAAAACTGAGCGAGGCTTCCGCCACTATGATCACACCGACATTGAGCGTGAGCAGCACCATGAAGGTGTTCAGCACATTTGGCAGAATATGGGTCAGCATGATCCGGGCCGACGAACAGCCGTGAACCCGCGCCAGAGCCACGAAGTCGCGTTGTTTAAGTGCAAGTACCTCTCCCCGGATAACACGCGCAAAACCGGCCCACAGAAACAGGCTGAGTGCAATGACCAGAGTATCCATGCCCTGCCCCATGGTAACCGCCAGCAGCAAGGCGAACAGGATGGTCGGAAAGGCAAAAGCCGCATCGACGACGCGCATCAGGAATGCATCAAGGCGGCCGCCGATATATCCGGACAAAATACCGAGCAGCAATCCGACCCCGCCGCCAGCAGTAAGCGCCAGCGCCGTTACCATCAGACTGACTCGAGCACCGTAAAACAATCGGGTCAGAACGTCGCGGCCGAAAATATCGGTGCCGAGCAGATATCTAGTGCTGCCACCGTCTTCCCAGAATGGTGGCAACAACTTGTCGGGAAGCGATTGATCGGTCGGAGAATACGGCGTGAGCCAGGGCGCGAAAATCGCAACAAACACCATTATTCCGATGATCAGAATTGAGGCGAGAGGAAGTTGTCGCATCCGGCTACTCGAACCGAATTCTCGGATCGACGTAAGCGTAAAGGATGTCGACGAGAAGATTGATGAACAGGATGAACACGGCATCCATGATGATCACGGCCTGAAGCAACGGATAGTCCCTGAAAATCACCGCTTCATAGGTCAGCCGCCCGATCCCGGGCCAGGCAAACACGGTTTCGGTGACAATCGCGCCGGTCACCAGGCCACCCATGAAAACGCCCCAAAGCGAGAGCACGGGGATGAGCGCGTTGCGCAGGCAATGTTTCCAGATTACGGAAAATTCATTCAGTCCCTTGATCCGGGCAAGTTTGACAAATTCGCTGTCAAGCGCCTCGAGCATGCTCGAACGGATGAGCCGCATGAACCCGGCAACCAGGAAGGTCCCCAGCGTAATGGTCGGCATGACATAGTGGAGTACCCCGCCCATCCGGCTCGACGGCAGCCAGCCCAGGGTCACGCTGAACAGATAAATCAGGACGATGCCAAGCCAGAAATTGGGGGTCGAGATCCCGAGCACGGCGATTGTCGCCGATACCCGGTCGATAATGCCGCCACGACGCAAAGCCGAAAGAATGCCGAGCGGGATAGCCATGACGATGGCGAGGACCATCGCCGGCGGAATCATGGCGAGTGTGTTCGGCAGTCGTGAGAAGAAGATCTCGGTCGCCGGCGCGCGATATCTGATCGAGGTTCCAAGATCGCCCGTGATGGCGTCGCCGACGAACACCTTGAACTGGGCCAGAATCGGGCCGTCAAGCTCAAGCCGCTCGATCATGTCCTGCCGGTCTTCTTCCGTCGCATCTTCGGGAAGCATCATGTCGACCGGATTACCGGTCAACCGTCCGACAAAGAACACAATCGAACTGACAACCACAAGCAACACCGCACCCTGGATGAGACGTTGCAGAATGTAACGTTGCATGAGCTTTTCCCGAGGTCGAACGGGACAGACGGGCGCCCGGCCGCAGCCGGCAGCCCGTCTGTCCTGCAATTACTTTACCATGGGTTCTGTTCCGGCCGCGGCATCCGCTCAAAGACATCGCCAAATTCGTGGCGTCCCGGAATCGTCTTGAACCTGCCGACCTTGTCGGGGTTCACAGCCCAATACCCCATGCCCTCGATGATCGGAACGGCCATCCACGATTCAGCGACCATGGTCAGAAGATCGTCCGTCTTTGCGACCCGGACCCCTGCATCCTGTGAGGTGATGACCTCCTGATGCAGTTTGTCATAGGATCGGCAGAGGGCATTGCACAGCGTCTTGTCACCGAAGAGATGATGGCCGCTACCGCTCCGGAACGCCGACCCGTAACGGGCGACCGAGATCGGACGACCAGCGGTACGGAACATTGACGCGGCACCATTGAGACTCTTTTGTTCACCGCGATAGAGCAACCGGAAAGCACCCCATTCGTAATGCTTGATGTTGACCTTGACACCAATCTTGTTCCAGAAGTCGGCGACCGCTATGCCGATCTGAACCATGTAGGGCGTGCCCGGAAGAGCGGTATTCGCGAAGGTCATTTCAAACCCGTCCGGGTAACCGGCCTCGGCAAGCAGGGCCTTCGCCTGCTCCGGATCGTAACGCAGGGCGTCGCGGCTCCAGGCCTGCCATTTGGCAATGTCGGTATCCAGCGCATAGCTGAAGGTCGCAAACGGCATGGGCCAACTCGCCCGGCCGTACATCACGTGATCAATGATCTGCTGCCGATCAATGGCGAGTGACAGGGCCTTGCGCACCCGCTTGTCGGCCAGCGGGCCATCCTTGTAGCCGTCCTTGTAGGTACCCCAGAACTGATAGATCGCCTGCATGGTACCTGGCACCGTGACGAGTTGCAGATTGGCCGCCTCTACTTCCCGGATCGATTCCGGGCTGATACTGGCGATTGCTGCCTCGCCGGTCCGTACCATTGCCACCCGGGTACTTTCCTCTGGAACCAGCAGAATGCGCAGCCGCTTGAAGTTCGGTGTGCCGCGCCAATGCGGTCCCTCGACCGCCTCGAACTCGACATAATCGCCAGGAACACTTTCGACGAACTTCCAGGGACCGCTGCCGACCGGCTTGCGGCGGAACGTATCGACGCCTACCGATTCGATATAGTTCCTGGGCATCAACTGGCCTTCCTGAAACACGGCCCGGCTGAGCCCTGCCGGGAAGTGGACCTGAACGCCATTGGTATAGACCCGGACCGTATGGTCATCGACAACCTCGATGCTCTTGACGTTTCGGCGGAGCGCCGCCGCCCGGGACGCGATCGATTCCTTCGACATCGTCCGTTCGAGGCTGAACTTGACATCATGAGCGGTGAGCGGGTCGCCGTTATGCCATTTGAGCCCTTTCTGAAGATGGAAAAACCAGCTGAGGCCGTCCTCTGCGAGTTCCCAGCGTTCGGTCACGCCCGGGCCGAGGCCCCCTTTTTCGTAGTTGAACCCGATCAACGCGTCGTAGATCGGTGCCTGATAGTGGGCGTGCGGCGCCCGATCTTCGAGGATCGGATCCATCGTCTGACCACCCAAAGTATCGAGCGCGACGACAAGCGTGCCCTGTTGATCGGCAGCAAGCGCCGTAAAGGAGAATGCGGCGAAGACAGAGGCGGCAATGCCTCTGAGAGCGGAAATTCGACTAAGCATATGGGCTTCCTCCGTATGAAAGGCCAAAATCCTGACCTGAACATCAAAGTAAGTAACGAATTGTCCCGATGGTCAACTGAAAGCCCGTCATTCATCACCAATATGGCAGGTTTCCCATCCCAGTCGCACGGACCGGTCTTCGCCGGGTTTCAGATACCAGATACGACATGCCGGCCGGGGCCGCAGTCCACCTCGATATCCTTCGTGGTCGAAGCTGTTTCGAAAAAACCGCATTGCCCCGTATAATGACCCCAACTTCGTGCCACAAACCGGCCTGCAACAGTCCCGATGATGACCTTGACCTTGAAAGCCGACTCTTATCAGACGCGATCGCCGATCCGGCTCCCATCGCGGCAACGGCCGGATCGAACAGCAACCCGATCCAGTCACATACATCGCCCCGGCCCAGGTCGATCGCGGCATGCCCGGCCGATTTACAGGGAAACGGATTGTTCGGAGAGCCGACATCCATGCCGTCCGCGCGGCTCTGCCATTTTCCGCGCTCGACCCGGTCGTCGCAAACAACCGCGCAGCATTTCATGTCTGTAATCGAAGTCGATGCGCTGACCAAATATTTCAACGCGACCACTGCAATCCACAATCTCACCTTCCAGATCGAAGAGGGCACGGTCACCGGTCTGCTCGGCGGCAATGGCGCCGGCAAGACGACCACGATCGCTATTCTTCTGGGTCTTCTGGTTCCCTCCTCAGGCACGGCCCGGGTACTCGGACATGACATTGTGCGCAACCGGTACCGCGTGCTGCCGGAGATGAATTTTTCCTCTCCCTATCTCGACCTGCCGCAGCGTCTCAGTGTCCGCGACAATCTGCGGGTCTATGCCGCGTTATATTCCGTGCCGTCCGCAGAGCGACGGATCAGCGAACTCGCGGACCGCCTGAACTTTGTTCCGCTGCTCGAACGCAGGACCGGGCAGCTTTCCGCGGGACAGAAGACCCGGATCGCTCTTGCCAAAGCCCTGATCAACCGGCCGCGCATGCTTTTGCTTGACGAGCCGACCGCTTCGCTCGATCCGGACACTGCCGATCGGGTTCGAACCTATCTGCAGAACTATGCCAGCGAGGTCGGCGCCACGATCCTACTCGCCTCGCACAACATGGGTGAAGTGGAGCAGCTTTGCGATACCGTGCTGATGCTGCGTGATGGTAAAATCGTCGCTCGCGGAACACCTTCCGAGCTTACCACACGGTTTGGTCGCAAGACCCTCAGGGCCGTGTTCCTCGACATCGCCCGCAACCAGACGGAACACATGCCGAAATGACGGACCAGAGCGGATCCATGTCCAGAAACGCCGGAGCTTCGGCCGTGCGGATTCTCGGCATGGTCAAGCGACATTATTATCTGTTGCGCGGATCCTGGCCGCGCATTCTGGAACTCGCCTATTGGCCGACAGTGCAAATGATTGTCTGGGGGTTCGTCACACAGTTCTTCACCGAACATTCAAGCTGGGTGGCCCAGGCCGCCGGCGCCCTGATTGGCGGCGTTTTGCTATGGGACCTGCTGTTTCGCAGTCAGATCGGATTTTCCATCTGTTTTCTCGAAGAAATGTGGGCGCGGAACCTTGGCCATATCTTTGTCAGCCCGCTCAGGCCCCATGAATTCCTCATTTCCATGATGGTCATGAGTCTGTTGCGCTGCGTCATCGGATTGCTGCCATCCTGGATTCTCGCCTACCTCGCATTCAAGTTTTCGGTGTTGTCGTTCGGTCCCGGCATTGTGGTCTTCTTTTTCTGCCTGGTTTTCATGGGTTGGGCCATCGGCATGGCAGTCATCGCATTGATTCTCCGGTTCGGGCTTGGCGCGGAAAGTCTGGCCTGGGTGGCGATTTTCGCATTCGCACCGATCAGTGCCGTCTACTACCCGGTCGCCACTCTGCCCGATTGGTTGCAGGTCGTCGCCTGGTGCACGCCTTCGGCCTATGTCTTCGAGGGGATGCGCGCGATCCTCATCGATGGCGTGTTCCGGAGCGACCTGCTGACCGCTGCCATTGTCGCAAATCTGGTCTATCTCGTCGTCGGCGCCGGACTTTTTGCCTGGGCATTCGCCTCGGCCCGAAATCATGGCAAATTGATGCAGACCGGCGAGTAAGGATGGCGATGCTGAATGCAGTACAGAGACGGTTTCTGGAAAGCTGCCGGGTCGCTCATCTGGCCACGGCCGACGCCGCGGGCTGGCCGCATGTCGTGCCGGTCTGTTTTGCTTCGGTGGACAACAGCATCTATATCGTGCTCGACGAAAAGCCGAAGAAAATCGACGGCCGCGCCCTGAAACGGCTCCGGAACATTTACGAAAACCCGCGTGCCGCGTTGATTGCTGACCGTTATGACGATAACGACTGGACCCGTCTCGGCTGGATCATGCTGCGCGGCCCGGCGGTCGTGCTGGAACCCGGTCAGGAGCAAGCCCGGGCCATCAGCCGCCTGCGTGACCGTTATCCACAATATCTGGACATGGCCCTTGATGATAGCCCGGTGATCGTTCTGCGTATCGAACGGGTGGTCGGCTGGGGCGATCTCGGTCCGTGACCACAAACCGAACGAACGAGGACACCTGCCCGGCAGGCGGTATCCCGGGTCATCGCGTGGTGAGGGGGAGCTGGCGCACCCGACAGGATTCGAACCTGTGACCTCTGCCTTCGGAGGGCAGCACTCTATCCAGCTGAGCTACGGGTGCGTCCACACATGTTTACCGGTCGCCGACGCGTCTGACAAGTCATTGATCGGGACGACGATCGTGTTTCACCCCAACTATCCACCGAACCCTCTCGCGGGACAGTTCGCGCCGCGAGACAGCACGATGCCCGGCAATCAGCGTCCGCGCCCGATCGACCCGATCGAACCCTCGTTATGATCGCGATCGGAGGACTGTCCGGGATCCTTGTCGAAGCGGTTTCAACAGACCATGGGAAACGAAGCTTCTATCGGGTCGTATCGCAAAGTCTCCATGGCATGGAACTGCCGAGGTCTGATTTCGGGTTCTGCTCCCGACGGCCGGTTCACGGCGCGCGGTTGACCCGCGCCAGCGACTGTACGCACCTGACCTCTCTGTGCGAGGGATTTCGGTGCCTGGCAAGGGGCAGGGCCGCAGTCCGGAGATCATCTGCATCGGGTTGGCATGTGCCAGGGTTTGGAAGACATACCAGCCCTGTTTGCGGGCTGTGGCAATAACGGAACGCAGGATGGAGAACCCGTCGTTCAATCGAGGGCATGCGTAGACAGGTGTGGACAGGGGGTGACAATAGTAGCGCATTTACAATGCTTTGTGAGATGACATCGTCGCCATACGCCGCCAGACGGTGGCTCTGCTACGCTCCAATTCTTTTTCTTGGGTTGACCTCAGGGTTGACTATTCGGGCGCAGGCGGTAGGATCGTTCCATGAATCAGCACTCCGCAAAACGCGTCGCCAAGGTGAAGCTCACCCTCACCAAGCGCACCGTCGAGGCGCTGGAGCCCGCCGACAAGCCCTGGATCGCATGGGACGACAGGCTGGTGGGGTTCGGCTGCCGCGTGCAGCCCTCCGGCACCAAGTCCTTCGTCATCAACTACCGCGCCGGCGAAGGCGGGCGCAACGCGCCCAACAAGCGGGTCGTCGTCGGACGCTACGGCCGCGTCGCCCCCGACCAGGCCCGGCGCCGCGCTCAGGAACTTGCTCGGGCGGGTGGCCGGCGGCGAGGACCCCGCCGGCAAGCGCGCCGATGCCCGCGCCCTGCCGACATTGGGAGAGGCCTGCGACGACTACATCGAGACCGGCCGCGGGCGGGCAGACTCGACGCAGAAGTCCTACCGCCGCTATACCGACCTCTATCTGGGCGACTGGCGGTCGCGTCCGCTTGATGCGATTACCCGGCGCGACATCGAGGCCCGCTTCCACCTCATCACCGAACAGCGCGGCCCGGTGCCGGCCAATCAGACGATGTCGTTCCTGCGCTCGGTCTTCCGCAGGCCCTGCGTGGACCACGAGGGCCTGCGCAATCCGGTCGAGCTGTGGCTGGCCGGCGGCGGGCGCTACCACCGCACGCCCCGGAAGCGGATTTCCTCTCCGGCGGAGGTTCTGCCGAAATGGCGTGCGGGCATCGATGCGGCGGTGCGCAATCCGGTGCACCGGGACGTGTTCCTGTTCGGTCTCTACACCGGTATGCGCCGGGGCGAGATCTTCCCCCTGCGCTGGGAGCGGGTGGATCTGGAGGCGGGGTTGTTCCGGGTCGAGGAGACCAAGACGGGGGCGCCGCTGGAGTTGCCGATCACGCGCCAGCTCGGGGATATCCTCGCGCGCCGCCGGGCCGGCGGCGCAGCGATGCACGCGGAGTTGCGGGACTGGGTGTTTCCGTCGCTCACCAGCAAGTCGGGCCATGTCGTGGAGCCCCGCGCGCATTACGCCGCCATCGCGAAGGCCGGCGGCGCGAAGTTCTGGTTCCACGCGCTTCGCAACTGCTTCATCACGGTGGCGGAGCGCGAACTCATGTTGCCGCGCTCGCTGACCAAGCGGCTCGTCAACCATGCCCGGCCGCAGGACGTGACCGAGGGCTACGCCGCCGACTGGACCGTCGGACAGCTCCGGGAGCCGGCGCAGCGGATCGCCGACCGGATAGATGAGCTGATGGGTGCAATGGGAAGCCCGGAATCGGTCACTACATCACGCGCGCCGGAACAGGTCATACTTCGGTCACGGTCGCACGGCGCGGGCGGTCGATTGTAAGCTGTCCGGCGGTGCGCTACAGATTTCCGCGGGCATTTCAGCCTCGGAACAGGACCAAAGGGCCGCTCTCCGGCAATTGTCCGGGGCGGATAGCGAAGCGACAACTGACCGGAAGGGCGCGGCATGGCGCGGGGACGACCCGGAAAACAGCGAGGCGACGCGACAGCCAAGCCGGACAGCGGCGCGACGACCGGCCACGAGGCAGAGTTGTGGGCGATGGCCGATGCGCTGCGCGGCTCGATGGACGCCGCCGAATACAAGCATGTCGTCCTCGGGCTGATCTTCCTGAAATACATTTCCGACGCCTTCGAGGAGCGTCGCGCGGCGGTGCTCGCCGAATGGGGCGAGGATGCGGCCGAGGACCGTGACGAGTATCTCGCGGAGAACATCTTCTGGGTCCCGCCCGAGGCGCGCTGGAGCCATTTGAAGGCCCAGGCGCGGCAGCCCACCGTCGGCCAAGTGGTCGATGACGCCATGGCGGCGATCGAGCACGACAACCCCGCGCTCGAAAGCGTGCTGCCGAAGGACTATGCGCGGCCGGCGCTGGACAAACAAAGGCTCGGCCAGCTCATCGACATGATCGGCAATATCCGGGTGGGCGACGAGGAGGCCCGCTCGCGGGACGTGCTCGGCCGCGTGTACGAGTATTTCCTGTCGCGCTTCGCGAGCGCCGAAGGCAAGAAGGGCGGTGAGTTCTACACCCCGCGCTGCGTGGTCCAGCTCCTGGTCGAGATGCTGAAGCCGTATCGGGGCCGGGTCTACGACCCGTGCTGCGGTTCGTCCGGCATGTTCGTTCAGTCGGTCGAATTCATCCGGGCGCACGCGACCGGGAACGGCAATGGCGGCAAGGCGCGCGGCGACATCTCGATCTGGGGGCAGGAGTCCAACTACACGACGTGGCGGCTCGCCAGGATGAACCTCGCCATTCGCGGCATCGAGGGCCGGATCGCCCATGGCGACAGCTTCCACGCCGACCGCCATCCCGACCTCAAGGCCGACTTCATCCTCGCCAACCCGCCCTTCAATGTCTCCGATTGGGGCGGCGAGCGGCTCGCCGACGACAAGCGCTGGAAGTATGGCGTCCCGCCGAAGGGCAACGCCAACTTCGCCTGGGTGCAGCACATGGTGCACCATCTGGCGCCGGGCGGCGCGGCCGGCTTCGTGCTCGCCAACGGCTCGATGTCGTCGGCCCAGTCGGGCGAGGGCGCGATACGGAAAAACCTGATCGAGGCGGGTCTCGTGGACTGCATAGTGGCGCTGCCGGGCCAGCTCTTCTACTCGACCCAGATCCCGGCCTGCCTGTGGTTCCTGGCGCGGGACCGCAGCCGCGCGAACGAGATCCTGTTCGTCGATGCCCGGGCGCTCGGCCGCATGGTGGACCGCACTCACCGCGAACTGACCGACAAGGACATCGCCCGCATCGCCGATACCTGCCATGCCTGGCGGGGCGGCAGCGGTTACGAGGATGTCCCCGGCTTCTGCCGGAGCGCGCCGCTCGCCGAAGTGCGCAAGCACGGCCATGTGCTCACTCCGGGCCGCTATGTCGGCGCCCCGCCGCAGGAGGACGACGGCGAGCCGTTCGAGGGCAAGATGAAGCGGCTGGTCGCGCAACTGCACGAGCAGCAGGCCGAAGGGGCGCGGCTGGACGTGGCCATCTCGGAGAATCTGAGGAAGCTGGGTTTCTAGGACGGCGAAACATGAGCAGTACCGACGAAACACGCTGGAAGCTGCGTCTTGCCAGTTTCGGGCTGGCGCTCGCGCAACTCAGCGAGGCGTGCGCGCAGAAATCCTACTCGAACCTCGAACGCGCCGGGCTGGTCAAGACGTTCGAGTTCTGCTTCGAGCTGTCCTGGAACGTCCTGAAAGACCTTCTGTTCTACGAAGGTTACGAGGAGAAGGTTCCCCGCTCGGCCATCCGCAGGAGCTTCGAGGTCGACTACATAGACGAGCAGGACTGCGAGTTCCTCCTAGAAGTGCTGGAAAAGCGCAATGTCCTGAGCCATGCCTACCGGGAAAGCGCCGCTCTCGAAGCGGAAGCGCTCATCATGGACCGTTACCATCCCGTTCTTGTGCGGCTTCACGCGACGCTGAGCGCGAAGGCGAACCGATGACGGACGGACTGAAGGATGCGCACCGGACCGCGATCGTGAACGTGCTTCGCGCCAACGGGCGCGTGGAGCGGGCAGTGCTGTTCGGATCGCGGGCGACGGAGACCTTCACCCGGGGCTCGGACGTGGACATCGCGTTGTTCGGCGAAGCGCTGACGACGGCGGATCAAGTCCGTCTGGCGGCGGCGATGGAGGAGCTGACCGTTCCGCAGAGGGTCGACCTGCTCCTGTACGACGGGATCGAAGATGCGGCCTTGCGCAAGCATGTCCGGCGAGACGGAATCGAACTGTACAGAAAGCAGGAGAACGCATTGGCGAGCCGGCTCAATGTGCCGGAGACGCACCACCGGACATTGGTATCGCTCTCGCGTGAGCATCTGCCCGGCGTCGAGGTCTGGGCCTATGGCAGCCGCGTGGACGGGCGCGGCCGTGACGGCAGCGCTCTCGACCTCGTGCTGCGCGGGACGGGGCTGGAAGAGATTCCGGCTGAACAACTAGGGAAATTCGAGGAAGCGGTGCGGGAGTCGACGATCCCCTTCTTGGTCGAGGCGCGTGACTGGGTGCGCCTGCCCGAGCGCTTCCACCGGGAGATCGAGCGGGATCACGTGACGTTGGCGGGCAGCGAGGGGCAGCGTGGGCAAGGTCACTGGCGCGATATGCCATTCAGCGACGCGGTTTTGGTTAACCCGACAGTCCATCTTGAGCGTGGAAAAATCTATCCGTTCGTCGATATGGCCGCTGTTAAGGCAGGTTCTCGGTGTGTGCGCGCGGTAGAGAAACGCACGTACTCCGGCGGCGGATCGCGCTTTCAGAGCGGCGACACGCTTATGGCGCGCATTACGCCTTGCTTGGAGAACGGCAAGATCGCTCGCTACTGTATGTCGGACACGTCGCGAACCGCACACGGATCGACCGAATTTATCGTTATTCGTGGGCGCCCCGACGTTACGAATACCGAGTTTGCCCATTAATCTGACTCAGTGGGAGGAAGTACGGAGCTACGCGGTGGATCAGATGACCGGCACTTCCGGGCGTCAAAGAGTGCCCACAGACTCCCTGCACCACCTTACAGTCCCGGTTCCTCCCCTCCCCGAGCAACGCGTCATCGCGCACGTCCTCGGCACGCTTGACGACAAGATCGAACTGAATCGCCGGATGAACGAGACGCTGGAGGCGATGGCGCGGGCAATCTTCAAGGACTGGTTCGTCGATTTCGGCCCGGTGCGAGCGAAGGCCGCCCTGCGCCAAGCCAAGCGGACATCCCCTCCCCCTAAGGTGAGTGATGGTACAGGCAAGGCAGATTGGCCCGCCGAACGCGCCCGCGCCTACCTCAACAACATGAACCCGGAGATTGCGGCGCTGTTCCCCGATCGCCTGGTCGATTCGGAGTTGGGCGAGATACCGGAGGGGTGGGAGGTGTCTACTATCGGCCAGGAGGTCTATGTGGTAGGAGGTTCTACCCCGAGCACCAAGGAGCGGTCGTATTGGGACGGGTCCATACGCTGGGCGACCCCGAAGGATCTATCGCGACTTGCATCGCCAGTGTTGATGGAAACAGCTCGTAGAATAACGGAGCAGGGGTTGGGCAAGATTAGTTCTGGACTCTTGTCGCGAGGAACGGTGTTGCTGTCGTCGCGTGCGCCGATAGGCTATGTGGCGATAGCAGACGTGCCGGTGGCCATCAACCAGGGCTTCATCGCGATGAAGTGCCGGCGACGACTGGCCGCCGTGTACGTTTGGCTCTGGACCGAGACGAACATGGACGGCATTAGAGAACACGCGAACGGCTCCACGTTCCAAGAGATCAACAAGCGAAATTTTCGGCAGTTGCCGGCTATCGTGCCGCACGAATCGGTTAGGAGAGCCCATAACCAACTGGGGCAATCGCTCTATGATCGGATCGTCAAGAACGAGCGAGAGTCGCACTTTCTCGGCGCGATTCGAGATGCACTGCTCCCCAATCTGGTATCCGGGGAGTTGCGCATGAAGGCTACCGAGAAGTTCATCGGGAGGGCTGTCTGAATCATATCACTCGCATATCGCGTCTACGCAGTTGCGGCATCTTCCAGAACTTCAGATGGCCGTCAGACCTGCCGGGATTCGGACGTTACAACCTGATCTACGGCTGGAATGGGACTGGCAAGACGACACTGAGCCGATTGCTTCGAGACCTTGAACTCAGGCGGTCGCCGACAATGGGAGATGCCGTGCTGTGTATTGACGGCAGCGATGTCCAAGGCGAGAGATTCCCACAATCGAACCTTCAGGTACGCGTCTTCAACTCGGATTTCATCAACGAGAATGTGTTTCCTGTGGGGGGCGGCGACATGCCGCCCATCCTTGTGCTGGGCGCGGAGAATGTTGAGAAACAGAAGGAAGTTGAACACCTGAAGGAGCAATACGCGAGAGCCCAATCGAATCTGGAATCCGCACGCTCTGCGAAACAGGCGAAACGTGACAACTTGGACCGATTCTGTATCGACCGTGCGAAGGTTATTAAAGACACGCTCCGGTCGAGCGGTCAAAACCCGTACAACAACTACGACAAGACCAATTTTCGGGATGATGTAAAGAAGATGATCGGTGCCGGCGACAACGCTACTCACCGCCTAACCGAAGTGGAACGCGAGGAGCTACTCATTAAGCTCAGGGCGACGCCGAGGCCGAAAGTGGAGGCACTTGTCTACGCTCTTCCGGACTTCAACGCGATTACTGATGACCTTTCGAAACTCCTGACGAATACAGTTGTATCAGCGGCGATTGAAGCCTTGAAAGACAATCCCAAACTCGCCGACTGGACCCGGCAAGGTTTGGCGCTGCACCAGGATCAAAATGCCGAACGATGTCTGTTCTGCGAACAACCGTTGCCGAAGGATCTCTTGGCAGCGCTGGAGGCACATTTCAACGCCCAATATGAGCAGTTCATTCAGCGCCTTGACAAGGATATCAACGAGTTAAAGGCCAAGTCTACGGTGTCATAAGGACTTCGACCGCCGACTAAAGCGGAACTTTACGATGACCTCGGCACGGAGTTTCAGTCTGCGGAGGCCGGGTTGACAGCAGCGATGAAGTCGACGCGGGGCTTTCTTGACGCCGCAGTGGATGCGTTGGAGGAAAAGAAGAGTCGGGTTTTCGAGCACGTCAAGCTGGGACTTGAAGTGCCGCCTGTGGACGTGGACGCGGTCGAGAAGCTGAACGCAGTGATTCGAAAGCACGATCAGGCGTGCGATGGCTTCGAGTCCCGGATCGAAGATGCCCGAAAACGACTGGCCAACGATATGATTGCAGCGGAACTGAAGAAGTTCATGCTCTGTAAGGAGGCCGCAGACAGTGCGACAGCCGATGTGCAAACGAAG
Source organism: Thalassobaculaceae bacterium (assembly GCA_963422445.2). GTDB lineage: Bacteria > Pseudomonadota > Alphaproteobacteria > Thalassobaculales > Thalassobaculaceae. The sequence goes on along the minus strand of OY729512.2, from coordinate 1,833,227 downwards.
ACGCAAGAGGTACAACGCTTGAATAATAAAATCGACGGGTTGGAAGGGCAGATCATCGAGTATCGCCAGCCCGCCGAGGAACTGAACGAGGAACTGCACAAGTATCTCGGTCATCAAGAGCTATGCCTGGAAATCAAGGAAACCGGCCACACAATCACACGCGGTGGCGTGCAAGCACGGTCTTTGAGTGAGGGAGAAACTAAGGCGGTCGCCCTTCTGTATTTCCTGAAGTCGCTGCAAGACAGGCGACTTACGCTTGCCGATGGCGTCATCGTGCTAGACGACCCAGTGTCGAGTCTCGATGCGAACGCCTTGTTCCTCGCCTTCGGCTTTATTCAGGAGCGCACGGAGCACGCGGGCCAACTATTCGTCTTGACCCACAATTTCTCCTTCTTCCGACAGATTCGCAATTGGTTTGACCATTTGGAGGGACAGAGAAGGAACGATATAAACCAACGGCCCGCTCGATTCTTCATGCTTGACTCTACGCTGGACGAGAGCACACGGAGCAGCGCGATTCGACGGCTCGATCCTTTGCTTGAGCGGTACGAGTCGGAGTACCAATACCTGTTCGCTCGCATCCATCGGGCGTCCCTCGAATTGCCATCGCAGGGTCTCGAGCAGAACTATGTCCTCCCGAATATGGCCAGACGCATGTTGGAAGCCTTTCTCGCGTTCCGTCAGCCGGATGTCTCGTTGAATCTGAGGCAGAAACTAAGGACGGTCCAGTTTGACGAAACGAAGAAGCTCCGAATTCTCCGGTTCCTGCACACACACTCGCACAGCATTGCAGTCGGAGAACCGGAGCATGACCTGACAGCGCTCGCCGAGGGTTCGGCTGTTCTCAAAGACCTGTTGGAGATGATCGATTCGCTGGACGGCGAGCACTTTTCGGCGATGGTGAAACTCGTAGCCCCGACGGCGGATTCCGATGAGGCGGAAGACGGGGCGGTCAGGGCATGAGCCTAGGACGATTCACCGAGTCTGACGTCGAAGGTCGCCACTCTCGAATGGCTTGGCAACCTTGGTTGGAATGTCGCCCGCAGCATCGCGTCCAGCGCGACATTCGTTCACGCGGTTGCAGGCAGCACGGCACGGTCATCTCCGACCATATGGGTTTTGCGCGCATTCGCACCGAGTGCTGTCATTTCGGGCGATGGCTGACCCGGTTGGAAGAACTCCCTCCGCTGCGCAAGGACAACTAGCGCCATGCCATCAATTTCAGAATCAGTTGTCGAGGAAGCTGCCCTTGACTGGCTTCGGGCTTCCGGCTGGACGGTCGCCCATGGCCCGGACATCGCTCCCGATACGCCGGGCGCCGAGCGGGCCGGTTACGGCGAGGTCGTGCTGGAGAGGCGGCTGCGCGATGCGCTGGCCCGGCTCAATCCCGCGCTTCCCGGTTCCGCGCTCGATGAAGCCTTCCGCAAGCTCTTGCGGCCGGACGGCGCGACTCTGGAGGCGCGTAACCGGACCATACACCGGCTGCTGGTGGACGGCGCGACAGTCGAGTACCGCGCGGCGGACGGCGCGATCCGGGGCGCCCAGGTTCGCGCTATCGACTTCGACGATCCCGACGGCAATGACTGGCTGGCCGTGAACCAGTTCACCGTCGTCGAGAACAAGCGGAAGCGGCGGCCGGACGTGGTGGTGTTCGTCAACGGGCTGCCGCTCGGGCTGATCGAGGTCAAGAACCCGGCCGACGAGGACGCGACGATCCAGACCGCGTGGCGACAGATACAGACCTACAAGGCCGAACTGCCGTTGCTGTTCGCCTTCAACGCGGCGCTTGTCGTCTCGGACGGGACCGCGGCGCGCATCGGCACGCTGACCGCCGGGTGGGAGTGGTTCAAGCCGTGGCGCACGATCGCCGGCGAGGCTCTCGCCGATCCGGACCTGCCGCAGCTTCAGGTGCTGCTCGCGGGCGCGTTCGAGCGCCGCCGTTTCCTGGCGCTCGTCCGTGACTTCATCGTCGTCGAGGACGACGGCAGCGGGGCGTTTACGAAGAAGATGGCGGGCTATCACCAGTTCCACGCCGTGGAGACGGCGGTCGCCGAAACCCTGCGGGCGACGGAACTGCAACGGACTCCCGCCCTCCGCGAGGAGGCCGCACATTACGAGTCGGGCCGCAGGCCGGGCGGCGATCCCGGCGACCGGCGCATCGGGGTCGTGTGGCACACCCAGGGCTCGGGCAAGAGCCTGACCATGGCGTTCTATGCGGGTCGCATCGTGCGCGAGCCGGCGATGGAGAATCCCACTATCGTCATGCTGACCGACCGCAACGACCTCGACGACCAACTCTTCCGCACTTTCGCACGCTGCCAGGATCTGCTGCGGCAACCGCCGGCGCGGGCCGAGAGCCGGGCCGATCTGCGTGCGAAGCTCGCGGTCGAGTCGGGCGGCGTGGTGTTCACCACCATCCAGAAGTTCTTCCCCGAGGAGAAGGGCGACCGGCATCCGCTGTTGTCGGACCGCCGCAACATCGTGGTGATCGCCGACGAGGCGCACCGCAGCCAGTACGACTTCATCGACGGCTTCGCCCGCCACATGCGCGATGCCCTGCCCAACGCCTCCTTCGTCGGCTTCACCGGCACGCCGGTCGAACTCCAGGACGCCAACACCCGCGCCGTGTTCGGCGACTACATAAGCATCTACGACATCCAGCGCGCTGTCGAGGACGGCGCGACGGTGCCGATCTACTACGAGAACCGCCTCGCCGGGCTGGCGCTCGATGAGGGCGAGAAGCCCAATATCGACCCCGGGTTCGAGGAAGCGACCGAGGGCGAGGAGATCGACCGCAAGGAGAAGCTCAAGACCAGGTGGGCGCAGCTAGAAGCCATCGTCGGCGCGGAGAAGCGCATCGCCCTGGTCGCCGAGGACATCGTCGATCATTTCGAGCGCCGTCTGGAGGCGATGGACGGCAAGGCGATGATCGTGTGCATGAGCCGGCGCATCTGCATCGATCTCCATCGTGCGCTGGTGCGTCTGCGCCCCGACTGGGAGCGCGAAGACGACGATAGGGGGCAGATCAAGGTCGTGATGACCGGCGCGGCCTCCGATCCGCCGGACTGGCAGCGCCATATCGGCAGCAAGTCCCGGCGGGAGGCGCTGGCCGACCGGTTCCGCGACGCGAGCGACCCGCTCCGCATCGTACTGGTGCGCGACATGTGGCTGACCGGCTTCGATGCGCCGAGCCTCCACACGATGTATGTGGACAAGCCGATGCGGGGCCACGGGCTGATGCAGGCGATCGCGCGCGTAAACCGGGTTTTCCGGGACAAGCCGGGCGGGCTGGTGGTCGACTATCTCGGGATCGCCCCTGAACTCAGGCAGGCGCTCGCGACCTATACGGAAAGCGGCGGTCGGGGACGGGCGGCGCTCGACCAGTCGGATGCCGTGGCGGCGATGCGGGAGAAGTACGAGATCTGCCGCGACCTGTTCCACGGATTCGACTATGCGCGATGGATCGACGGGACGCCGGCGGAACGCATCGGCCTGTTGCCGGCGGCGCAGGAACACATCCTAGCACAGGAGGACGGCAAGGACCGCTGCCTCCGGGCCGTGCGGGAACTCTCCTATGCCTTCGCGCTCGCGGTTCCGCACAAGGACGCGATCGCCATCCGAGACGAAGTCGGGTTCTTCCAGGCCGTCCGGTCGGTACTCGCCAAGCGCGCCGAGGGGGAGGCGCGGGCGGACGAGGATCTGGACCACGCCGTTCGGCAGATCGTCTCGCGGGCGGTCGCGCCGGAGGGAATGGTCGATATCTTCGCGGCCGCCGGGCTCGGAAAGCCCGATGTCTCGATCCTGTCGGAGGAGTTCCTGGCCGAAGTGCAGGGGATGAAGCACTGCAATCTTGCGGTCGAGCTGCTGCAGAAACTGTTGAAGGGCGAGCTCGCGGCCCGGCGGCGCAGGAATGTGGTGCAGGCGCGGTCTTTCGCGGAGATGCTGGAGCGAACGCTCGGGCGCTACCGGAACCGGGCCGTCGATGCCGCGCAGGTGATCGAGGAGCTGATCGGGCTCGCCCGCGAGTTGCGCGAGGCGAACGCGCGTGGCGAGACGCCGGGGCTGTCGCAAGACGAGCTTGCCTTCTACGACGCGCTGGAGACCAACGAGAGCGCGGTGCAGGTGCTCGGCGACGAGGCCCTGCGCACCATCGCACGCGAGCTCGTCGAGACCGTGCGCGGCAACGTCGCCATCGACTGGACGCTGCGCGAGAATGTCCGCGCCAATCTCCGCAGGCTCGTCAAGCGCGTCCTGCGCAAGCACGGCTACCCGCCCGACAGGCAGGAGAAGGCGACGCGGATGGTGCTCGAACAGGCGGAAGTGCTGTCGGCCGGCTGGGCGGAGTGAGGCGAAGGCGTCCTCCGGCAGGGGAATTGGTCTCCGTCGGGGACGAAAGACGGTATCTGGCGCAACAGGCATTTCGGCGGTGCGCCGCCCCGAGAATGTCCATCGTGTTTCGCGGCGTCGCTCGAGCCGCAGGTACGAGCGTCCGCCAATTTCCGGACCTATGTACGAACCAGCGTGCTCTCTTTTTGTTCTTTTACCGCAATGGGTGCTGCCGCCCCATCGCCAACCTCACATATCTCCACCCCAAAGGCCGCCAGACATACCACATCTGGTAACTTATGGGTACAGAACCTAGGCGCGGTCACTTGGCGAGTTCGCGACAGGATCGGGCACGATGGTCGAGATGAATTCGCGGATTTCCTGAACTTCCTGGTCGCGTCCGTCCGCGATGAGGCCGCGCGCGAGGGCCTGGGCGGCGAACAACGAGGCTCGCGCGACCTTGATTTCGGCCTCGGTCCTGGGCCATTCGCGCCGGTCGAGGGCTTCGATCGCGAGCTCGATGACGAGCTGATTGGCCGTGAGGGCGGTACTCTGGGAGGCCCGCTCGATGCGTTGCCACTGCTCGGGGAGCACGCGGATGTGCTTGCTGAGGGTCCTGTTGGTCGAATCCGTCATTGCATGTCGCCGTTGTTGTCTTGGATACTCGTCACGAATGTGGCTCGCCCGGGTCGAGTTTGCCACGAATTCAGGCACCGCTCGGACCGCAAGGACCGCATACCGCGCGCGGTGCGAACGGCGGATGAGACGGTCGCCGGCGACGGGTTGCGGTCATATGGTGGCGCTGTCCGTGCCACCGATCGGTGGCGCGCAGGAAATACCATAGACGCGGCCGAAACACGAGGCGGTGGCAATCGGTGCTCAGGTCGACAACACACTGAAAAACCGCGCAAATTTCCGGGTTGCGACCAGTGGTCCGCGCCACCGATCGGTGGCAGCTTTTTCCGGCATGCCAGGAGCGGACAGGAGTGGATGGAAGTGTGCAAGACCGGGGGCATAGTCGGCCAATCGCGGCCATGGGCAGCCACCGCGATGTCTGCATCGCCGATGCGTCGGGTGTGAGACCTAAGGCCACCCGGCGGTCGGGACGGCCGAATCGGCAGCATTGAGGTTTGGGGAATCGACGCCGGGGAATCCGGCGGAGGGGAGCCGCCGCGGCGCGTGAGCGGGCGGCGGTGCGGACGGAGCCGCAGGCAGTCGTGCGCAGCACGCTGCCGGAGGCTCGGGCGGAAGTGTCCGCACTGATGCGGACACGACTGCACGGCGTAGTGCGGAGCGCGGTGCGCGGCGAAGCGGGCACCGGCGACGCACGGAGTGTTGCCGCGACGGTCCGAGGCGATGCCCGCAGCCGGCCAGGGCGAGCGAGGCGAGCACTACGACGAGCACGGCGCGCAGCGCCGTCGCGAGGAGCATACGGCGGTCGAGCGACCGATGCCGTCGATGATGACGACGACGGTGGCGGACCGGCAACGGCGGGGAGCGCAGCGAGCCGCCGGGCAAGCGGAGCGCGCAGCGACGCGCCCAGATTCACCTTACCGTCCGGCACACCGGTCAGCATCTTGGGCACCAGCGGAATGACCAGCACCGGCAACACCGCCGGCAGCAGCATCCTCGTCACCATCGACCGCAGCGCCGGCATCGTCGTCGGCGACACCGGCACGATGCGGGGGAACATCATCGTCGTCTGGCGAGCGGTCTGCGGGGAAGGAGCGGCGGAGCCGCCGCGGAGCGCGGCGCCGCAGGCGACGCGCGAAGCGAAGGCGGGTAGCGGTCGCGGTGTCCGACCAAAAAGGGGGACCGCGCCGCCGGAGTGCTGAAGGCCGTCGCCTGACCGCAGCGCCAACACTGGCCGTCGCTCACCCCCGGATCGCAGTCCGGGGCAGACGGCGCGGCCCGCACATCCTTCCCGTCACGATCCAGTGCAGCGACGCGCCCGACGCCTCGCTTCGCCCGCCCCCTCGGCAGCGTGCTCCGCATGAGTGCATCGGCAACCGCGCACTGCCCGTCGCTATGCTCCCGGCGTTCCTGCGGACGTTCATGCAGACCACGCCCGCAGGCCGCTCCCCGCTGCCTCGCGCACTCCGCGCCGCAGCGCCCGCCGCTCAATCGCCGCAGCGGCTCCCCTCTGCCGCGTTCGCCGGCCGCGATTTCCCCTTCCGATCATGCCGCCCGGTTCGGTCTCATCTGACCGCTGAGCGGCTGTATTCTCACACCACACGCACCGGTGGTGCCTTGAGCGAGACCTGACCGGTTCGCGTACACCGGATATTTTCCGCTACGTAACAGTGGCTTAGGCTGGGACCGGCCTGCCGCCGCGATCCCCCGCGCGGGCCGCGTTGTCTGTCCAAAGCCGCCGTTTCGTTCCCTTGGAACGGGCGGCGCCCGAGGGAACAGACAACGGAGAAGACGCCCATGCGCATCCACGCCACCATCAACGAACGCACGCTCCGCCGCAGCTTCCGCGAGCGGAAGTTCGGACGGAACGGCCTGACCGTCATCGACAGGGACCTGCCCGCCTTCGGCCTCAAGGTCGCCAGGGACGGGACGAAGACCTTCTTCGTCCGGGTTCCGCGCAGGCCCGGCGCGGAGAATGTCGTTCTCGGCACGGCGGAGGAGATGACCGCCGCCGAGGCGAGAGAGAAGGCTCTCGCGGCGATCGAGGCCACGAAAGCCGAGCGCCAGGCCGGCCCGCTGTTCGCCGATTTCGTGCAGGAGTTCATACGCCGCCAGGGGCGGCGCTGGAAACCGTCCACGCGCGAAGGCAACCGCCATCTGATCGACCGCCATCTTACCCCCTTCTTTGGCAATATGCGCGTCCCGGAGGTCGACCGCGCCGATGTGCGGCGGTGGTTCGACTCCATGAGCGGGACGCCGGGCAACGCCAACCGGACCCTGCCCGTGCTTTCGGTCATGATGCGGTACGCCGAGCTGTGGGACCTTCGCCCCCAAGGCTCGAACCCCTGCCGCAACATGCGCCGCTACAAGACGACACCGCGCGAGCGCTTCCTCTCGCCGGACGAGCTGAAGCGCCTCGGCTTCGTGCTCGACCATGCCGACGACCAGCAGGCCGCCGCCGCGATCCGGCTCCTGCTGGTCACCGGGGCGCGGTCCTCGGAGATCACCGGGCTCCGGTGGGACTGGATACGCGGCGCCCGCGCCGTCCTGCCGGACTCGAAGACCGGGCCGAAGACGATCCAGCTCCCGCCTCCCGCACGGGCCGTCCTCAACGGCCTGCCGCGAGAGGGGCGGTTCGTCTTCCCGAACAGGACGGGCGACGGCCCCATGAAGGACCTTGGTCTGCGCTGGCAGAAGCTGCGCGGTCTCGCCGGGCTCGACGACGTGCGCATCCACGACTGCCGGCACACGTTCGCCTCCCATGCCGTGATGAGCGGCCTCGACCTCTACACCGTCGGCCGCCTGTTGGGCCATGCCGACACCGCCTCCACCGAGCGCTACGCCCATCTCGCCGACGAACACGTTCGCGAGGCGGCGGGGCGCATCTCCGGCATCGTCCACGGCGCGATGACCGGAAGCGGGAAGGAGGACGGGCGATGAGCGGCAGCAGGCACCGTATCCGGCTCACCGTGAAGGCCATCGCCGCCGCGAAGCCGGCGGCGATGGAATACACCCTGTGGGACAACCTTCTGGCGCATTGCGGGGTGCGGGTGCAGCCCTCCGGCATCCGGTCCTACATCGTCCAGACCCGCGTCAACGGGCGCATGCGCAAAATCACGCTGGGACGCTTCCCCGAACTCTCGCTCGACGCGGCACGCCGAGAAGGCGCCGCCGTGCTCGCCCGCTTGTGGGGCGGCGAGGGCGTGAAGCCGCCGCGCAAGAACAAGGCGCCGCTGTTTCGGGACTTCGCCGCCCGCTACCGTGCGCGGCGGGAACATCGGTGGAAACCGTCCTCGCTCAAGACTTTCGACATCTACCTGCGCAATCGCCTGATGCCGCACTTCGGGCGGCTCCAGCTCGACGCCATCGACCATGCGCGGGTCTCCGCATGGTTCGACGCCGCGAGCGTTGACAAGCCCGGCGCGGCCAACCGCGCCTTCGAGATCCTGCGCGCCATGCTCGCCTCCGCCCGCCAGTGGGGAGAGCTGGACGAGCACGTCCCCGACGCCTGCGCCAACATCGTCAGGAACGCGCGAAGGCCCGTCGCCCGATACCTCGATCATGCGGAGCTCGAACGCCTCGGCGCGGTGCTCGACCGACGCCGGGAAGAACATCCCTGGCCGGTGGCGGTCATCCGCCTGCTGACGCTCACCGGGGCGCGGCTCTCCGAAGTCCTCAACCTCAAGTGGGACGAAATCGGCGAGTTGACCGGAGACGGCGCGAGCGCGCGGCTCGAAGACACCAAGACCGGCCCGCGCACCGTCTGGCTCGGGCCGGAAGCGGCAAGGCTGCTCAAGGCGCTGCCACGATCCGAGGGCAGGGCCCGGGTCTTTCCCGAGGACATCACCTCCGCGCGGCTCTACACGTTCTGGGTGGGCGTCCGCGACGAGGCGGGGCTTCCGGGTCTTCGCATCCACGACTGCCGCCACACTTGGGCCTCGCAGGGCGTCATGAACGGCGTCGGGCTGACCACCGTCGGGCGGCTGCTCGGACACCGCCAGCGCGAGACCACCGCGATCTACGCCCATCTCGACGACGGCGCGCTCAGAAACGCCGCCGCGCAGGCCGCCGCCGTCATCGCCCGCGCCATGGGGTACAGCGCCGAGCCGCCGCCGCTGCCGGACCAAGCGGAACAGTTGGACATATTGGCCGCCGTGCCTGAGTCTTCAAGCTCCAGGGGACGGACCACGCCGGAACAGGAGAGAGCTCCCCTTTGGGTCAGACCCAGGGAAACCGAGCGGACGGATGGCGCCGAATCGGAAGGCGACGCCGGGTCGCCTCCCGTACGCCCGGCCCTGGACTGGTTGTGACCCTACTCTCATTGCCCGTTGCTCGAACGGCAAACCGGGCGACATGGAACCATCCGCGCCTCATGACCCGGCATCGTATTGATTTGTCGGCCAGCGTCGGATACGCCAGAATGGCGACACGGCGTACTGCGGGATATTCACCCGCTCGGGCCGTGCCGGTCAGGCCCAATGTGGCGTTCATGGGACCGGCGGGGCAAACTGTATCTTCGGCGGCGATCAAGGGTTCGGGCCACATGGCGAAGCAAGCGAACAACAACGGCGCCAATCTCGGGTTCGAAGCCCGGCTCTGGGCGACGGCGGACAAGCTGCGCGGTAACATGGACCCGTCCGACTACAAGCATGTTGCGCTCGGCCTGATCTTCCTCAAGTACATCTCCGACGCCTTCGAGGCGAAGCGGGCGCAGTTGCTCGCGGAGGAACTGGCCGACGCGGAAGACCCGGAGGAGTATCTCGCCGAGAACGTTTTCTGGGTCCCGAAGGATGCCCGCTGGTCGCATTTGCGAGCCAGAGCCAGGCAGCCGGCCATCGGCAAGGACATCGACGATGCGATGCTGGCGATCGAGGCCAGGAACGCCTCGCTCAAAGGCGTGCTGCCCAAGGAGTATGCCCGCCCAGCGCTCAACAAGGTGATGCTCGGCGAACTGATCGACCTGGTGAGCGGGATCGGCATGGCCGAAGAAGCCGACCGCTCCCGCGACATCCTCGGGCGGGTCTACGAGTACTTCCTTGGTAGCTTCGCCGGAGCCGAGGGCAAGCGCGGGGGCGAGTTCTACACGCCGCGTTCCGTCGTTCGGCTGCTGGTGGAGATGCTGGAGCCCTACCAGGGTCGGGTGTACGACCCCTGCTGCGGTTCCGGCGGCATGTTCGTGCAGTCCGAGAGATTCGTCGAGGAGCATGGCGGGCGCATCGGCGACATCGCCATCTACGGGCAGGAGAGCAACTACACGACCTGGCGGCTCGCCAAGATGAACCTTGCGGTGCGCGGGATCGACGCCGATATCCGCTGGAACAACGAGGGCAGCTTCCACAAGGACGAGCTGCCGGACCGCAAGGCCGACTTCATCCTCGCCAATCCGCCGTTCAACGTCTCCGATTGGGGAGGCGACCGGCTGCGGGAGGACGCCCGCTGGACATTCGGCGTTCCGCCCGCGAGCAACGCCAACTACGCCTGGCTCCAGCACATCCATCATCACCTCGCCCCGAACGGAACCGCGGGTGTAGTGCTCGCCAACGGCTCCATGTCCACGGCCACATCCGGCGAGGGCGACATCCGCCGCGCCATGGTCGAGGGCGACGCGGTCGATTGCATGATCGCGCTGCCGGGGCAGCTCTTTTACTCGACACAGATCCCCGCCTGCCTGTGGTTCCTGGCGCGCAACAAGAATCCCGGCAACACTCGGCGCGACCGGCGTGGGGAAGTGCTGTTCATTGATGCTCGGAAGCTGGGGCACATGATCGACCGGACCCGAAAGGAGTTTTCCGACGAGGACATTGCCCGCATCTCCGACACGTATCGGGTCTGGCGCGGTGCTCCGGAAGCGCATGCGTACGAGGACGAGCCGGGATTCTGCAAGTCCGCCACGCTGAAGGAGATGAGGGAACACAACCACGTCCTGACGCCCGGTCGCTATGTCGGCACAGCGGCGACCGAAGATGACGGTGCGCCATTCGAGGAGCGGTTCGCGGAATTGAAGAAGACGCTTGCGGAGCAGTTCGCCGAAGCGGAGGAGTTGAGCGCCGTCATCCAGAAGAATCTGGAGGATTGGCGCGCATGATTGGGTCTGCCGCTCCGAAAGATTGGCGGAGATCCAGCATCTTCAGTCTGGCTCTCTGGAAGAACGGTCTGGCCTTCAAGAACATCGACTTCGCCGAGGCGGGGCGACCGATAATCAAGATCGCCGAGTTGAAGGCTGGAGTAACTTCGCAGACTGCGCGAACAATGGCGGACTATGGCCCGTCGGTATCTGTCGGACTCGGCGATATGCTCTTCTCTTGGTCTGGCAATCCCGATACTTCCATCGATGTCTTCCGCTGGGACGGCGAAGACGGTTGGCTCAATCAACATATCTTCAAGGTGACCCCTTGTGATGGCGTCTCCGGTGACTTCCTGTTCTTCCTTTTGAAATGGCTCAAGCCGAAGTTTGCAGAAATCGCAAGGAACAAACAGACCACCGGTTTGGGGCACGTCACGATACAGGACCTCAAGCAAACGCTTATTGGTGTTCCCGACGCCAAGGAACAGGCAGAAATCGTCGGCGTCATCGGCCCAATTCAGAACAAGATCGATTTGAACCGGCGGATGAACGAGACGCTGGAGGCAATGGCGCGGGCGATCTTCAAGGACTGGTTCGTCGATTTCGGCCCGGTGCGGGCAAAGATAGAAGGGCGCGGCCCCTACCTCACCTCCGAAACCTGGGACCTGTTCCCGGACGTGCTGGACAACGAAGACAAGCCGGTCGGGTGGAATCGGGGAACTCTTGCCGACGTCGCGGAATCTCCACGCCGCAGTGTCAATCCTACCGACGTTTCGGAGAACACGCCATATATCGGTTTGGAGCATATGCCACGCCGATCGATTGCACTCTCGCATTGGGGAGCTGCGGGTAAGGTCAAAAGCAACAAGACCCAATTCCATCCAGGGGAAATCCTGTATGGAAAGCTGCGCCCGTACTTTCATAAGGTCGGAGTTGCTTCCCTGGAAGGCATCTGCTCGACTGACATTATTGTCGTGGTCCCTCAGGCACAGAAATGGGGAGCGTTCACCCTCGCCTGCCTGTCCTCGGATGAGTTCGTGCATTACACGGACCGTACATCCACCGGCACTAAGATGCCACGCACCAGTTGGAAGACGATGGCTCAATACAAGATATGCCTACCTTCAGAGAAAGTTACTTTTGCCTTTCAAAGTGTCGTGCAACCACTCCTCGATTACCTTAGCGCAAACATTCACGAAACGTCCACCCTCGCCCAGACCCGAGACCTACTCCTCCCTAAACTCATGTCCGGCGAAATCCGTCTCCGCGATGCCGAGAAGGCGGTGGGGGCGGTCGCGTGATGATCCAAGACGAAGACATCCGCCGACAGCTTCACTTGGGCGAGGACAGTCGATGGGAATTCAAACGTATCGAGTTCACCGACAACAAACCGACCAGTCCGAACAGAGACGACCTCGCGAACGAACTGGGCGCGTTCGCCAATGCCGACGGTGGTGTTGTGCTGTGCGGAGTGGCCGACGACGGAACAATCCAAGGTATGTCGCGAGAACAGATGATAGCCTTGGATAGTCTGCTGGTAGAGATCAGCACCGACGCCCTTGAGCCGCCATTACGCGTCCACGTCCATCACAGGGAATTGGACGGTGAGGCATTCGTGCTGGTGGCAGTGCCGCGCGGCGAGGCTCTACATGAGCGAGGCGGGCAAGCATTCATTCGGATTGGTGCAACCAAGCGGCGCCTCCTGAGGGACGAGAGCCTGAGGCTGGCGCAGAATCGTGCGCAGAGCCGTTATCTCTGGTTCGACAATCAAGTCGTGCCCGAAACGGGCTTCGAGACGCTCAGCGAGCGCCTGTGGGAGCCGTTGCTCAGCGTGTCGAGCGCGGCGGATCCGCGGCGTGGATTGCTGAATCTCCGCCTACTGGCGCGGGATGAAGCCGGCGTGGATCGAGCCACCATGGCCGGCATATTGCTTTGTGCCCCCTCACCGCAGGACTGGTTGCCGCAAGCGACCATCGCGGCGACACATTATCGCGGATTGGATCGTGCCTCGGGCCAGTTGGACGCGCAGGAGATCGCTGGCCCGCTGCCCACACAGATCGGGGACGCGGTCCAGTTCGTCGTTCGGAATATGCGTGTTTCCGCGCGCAAGACTCCGGAGCGGGAGAACATTTCCCAGTACAGCAAAGCCGCTGTGTTCGAGGCAGTGGTCAATGCGGTCGCGCACCGCGACTATTCCATGTCTTCGCGGAGGATCCGGCTATCCATGTTCAAGGACCGCCTGGAGATCGATTCGCCCGGCCAGGCTACCCAACGGCATGACCATCGATGGCATGGAGGCCAGCCAGGCTACCCGCAACGAGGTGCTCGCTTCCGTGTTCGGCCGCATCCCTGTCGCCGACATGGCGGGGTCGGGTCAGCGAAGGTACCTGATGGAACGCCGGGGGGACGGTGTGTCGATCATCCGTACGGAAACTGAAGAAGCCACCGGTGTGCTGCCGGAATATGAGATAGTTGACGATTCCAGCTTGGTGCTCCGAATCCCTGCCGCGAAGCTGGAGCTTGTTCCCGCCGACGCGACAGTCACGGTGCATTCCAGAGGCAAGCCTCTTGCCGGCATCGAGGTCCTCGCGCTTTTTCCCAACAAGACCTGGGTGCGGGCGATTACCGACGAGGACGGCAATGCAGCCCTGGATCTTTACACGACGCATCTACCGATGACGGTCTACGCCGCCGGGCCCGGGTACGCGGCCGGACTGGAGAGAGCGTGGACGCCAAATCGGGGTGGTCTTCTGCTCGAACTCGAACCGCTGGAGTCCGGCGGTGCAGCGATTTTCGCGCAGAGCACGGGGCACCTTCCTAGCCTGCGCGGACAGCTGAACCCAATACGCGATACTTCCGACCGGACCTATCTATACGCTGACAACATCGCCATCAACGAGGGACGGCAGCAGCCGGTGCCGTTTCGACCCGGCAAACCGATACGGCTGACGGACGCCTATGGCTCGGATTTGTCGGTCACCATCGTCGACATCCTCGGCCGGTCCTCCTTGATCGAATACCGACCGTTCAAACCGTGATGGACGCCAACGCGTTCATTCGGGCCGGGAACCTGCACTACGGTTTCGATTTCTGCCCCGCCTTGTGGGACTGGTTGGTTGAACAAAACGGTGCGGGCAAGGTCGCGAGCATCGAGAAGGTCGCGGACGAACTGCAAGCCGGAGACGACGAATTGATGGAGTGGGCAGCAGCGCGAGGCGACGGGTTCTTTCTGCAACCGGACGACGCCGTGTTGCCGACACTTCGCACCGTGAGCGATTGGGCGAGCGGTCATGGATACCGGCCGCCCGCAGTCGCAACCTTCCTGCAGGTCGCCAACTATTGGCTTGTCGTGCACGCTCTGGCTCACAAGCGCATCGTAGTTACGCACGAAATCCCCGCCGACGCCACCAGCAAAATCAAGATTCCGAACGCCTGCGTCGGCCTCGGGCTACGCTGCATGAGCCCCTACGACATGCTCCGCCGCGAGCGCGCAAGATCCGTCCTGGGAATGGGCGGGGCCGCGGCCTGATGGCCAAATTCGCCGAAAGCGAGGTGGAAGACGCCGCTCTCGCATGGCTTGCAGGGCTCGGCTACGCAATGCTGCACGGACCGGACATCGGCCCGGAAGGCACGGCGCCGGAGCGCGGCAGCTACGATGAGGTGCTGCTGGCCGGGCGGCTCCGCAAGGCGCTCGCACGCCTCAACCCGCACCTGCCCGCCGAGACGCTGGAGGACGTGCTGCGCAAGGTGCGGCAGACGGAAACCCCCTCGCTCGTCGAGGAGAACCGCCGCCTGCACCGCTATCTGGTCGAGGGCGTTCCGGTCGAGGTCGCCCGCGAGGACGGGAGTGCCGGCGGAGATGTCGCCCGGCTGATCGACTTGGACGATGCAGCCGTCAACGACTGGCTGGCGGTGAACCAGTTCACGGTGATCGAGCACGAACACAATCGCCGCCCCGACGTGGTGCTGTTCGTCAACGGCCTGCCGCTGGCCGTGATCGAGCTGAAGAACCCCGGTGATGAAAACGCTACCCTCGAAGGGGCCTTCAACCAGCTCCAGACCTACAAGGACCAGATACCGTCCCTGTTCCGCACCAACGCCGCGCTCGTGACCTCGGACGGGCTCCACGCGCGCCTCGGCTCGCTGACCGCCAGTCTCGAACGCTTCATGCCCTGGCGCACCGTGGACGGCTTCGTCATCGCCCCGAAGGGCGCGCCGGAACTCGAAACCGTCATCGGGGGCGTGTTCGAGAAGAGCCGGTTCCTGACCCTGATCCGAGATTTCACCGTGTTCGAGGACACGGGCGCGGGACTTGTCAAGATCGTGGCCGGCTACCACCAGTTCCACGCCGTGCGCCATGCCGTCGAACGCACGATCGCCGCGACGAGCCCCGGAGGCGATCGCCGCATCGGTGTGATCTGGCACACGCAGGGATCCGGCAAGAGCCTGCTCATGGCGTTCTACGCCGGACAGATTGTCGGCCACCGGGCGATGGAGAATCCGACCGTTGTCGTCATCACCGACCGCAACGACCTCGACGACCAGTTGTTCGGCACGTTTTCGATGTGCCGCGACCTGCTTCGCCAGACCCCGCAGCAGGCCGAAAGCCGCGAGGATTTGCAGAAGGTGCTGACCCGCGCTTCCGGCGGCGTGGTGTTCACGACCATCCAGAAGTTCGCGCCCGAGGCCGGCAAGACCGCATACCCGGCGCTCACCGACCGCCGCAACGTCGTCGTCATCGCCGACGAGGCGCACCGCAGCCAGTACGGCTTCCGCGCCAGGGTGGAGCACAGGACGGGTGAAATCTCCTACGGCTTCGCCAAGTACCTGCGCGACGCCCTGCCAAACGCCTCCTTCATCGGCTTCACCGGCACGCCGATCGAAAAGGAGGACGTGAATACGCCCGCCGTCTTCGGCGAGTACATAGACATCTACGACATCAACCGGGGCGTCGAGGACGGTGCGACCGTGCCGATCTACTACGAGAGCCGCCTCGCCCGCATCGAGATCGACGAGGACGAAAAGCCGGTGCTCGACGACGAGATCGCGGAGCTGACCGAGGACGAGGCCCAGGGCGAACAGGAGCGGCTCAAGCGCAGATGGGCGAACGTCGAGGCCGTCGTCGGAACCGAGAAGCGCTTGCGTCTGATTGCCCGGGACTTGGCCGAGCATTTCCAGAGCCGTGTCGTCGGCATGGACGGCAAGGCCATGGCCGTCTGCATGAGCCGCCGGATCTGCGTCGCGCTCTATGGCGAGATCGTCAAGCTGCGCCCGGACTGGCAGAGCGACGACGACGAAAGCGGCGCCATCAAGATCGTCATGACCGGCGCGGCGTCGGACCCGAAGCAATGGCAACGGCACATTGGAGGCAAGGTGCGCCGGGAGTTGCTTGCCAGGCGGATCAAGGACCCGAACGATGCGCTCAAGCTGGTGATCGTGCGGGACATGTGGCTGACCGGGTTCGACGTGCCAAGCCTGCACACGATGTACGTCGACAAACCCATGCGGGGGCACGGGCTCATGCAGGCAATCGCCCGCGTCAACCGCGTGTTTCGCGACAAGCCGGCCGGATTGATCGTGGACTACATCGGCATCGCGCAGAATCTGAAATCAGCGCTTGGCCAGTATTCACGCGACGATCGGAGGCACGCAGGTATCGACGAGGCCGAGGCCGTCGCGGCGATGCTGGAGAAGTACGAGATAGTGAGCGCCATGTTCCATGGCTTCGACTACCGCAAGGGGCTTGCCGGATCGCCGCAGGAACGGCTCGCAGCACTTGCCGGCGCGATCGAGTGGGTCCTCGAAATGCAACAGCGGGAGTCGGCCAGGGAAGCGACCGAAGAAGGCAAGAAACGCGCCCATCGCCGTTTCAACGATGCCGTACTGGCGCTCTCCAGGGCGTTCGCGCTCGCCGCCGCCAGCGACAAAGCGCGCGACATACGCGACGAAGTGGGTTTCTTCCAGACCGTCCGCGCTGCGCTCGCCAAGAGTGCGCCCGGTGCTGGCAAGTCCTCCGCCGAGCGGGACTTGGCCGTGCAGCAGATCGTCAGTCGCGCCGTCATCTCGACCGAGATTGTCGACATTCTCGAAGCCGCCGGGTTGGATACGCCGGACATCTCCATCCTTTCCAACGAGTTCCTCGCCGAGATTCAGGGAATGGAGAGGAAGAACCTCGCATTGGAGGCGCTGCGCAAGCTCATCAATGGCGAGCTGCGCTCACAGAGCCGGGTCAACGTCGTCCAGACACGCGCCTTCTCCCAGCGTCTGGAGGAAGCGATCGCCCGCTACCACAGCAATGCCATCACCACGGCGGAGGTCATTCAGGAACTGATCGGGCTCGCCAGGGACATCCGCGCCGCACACCAGCGCGGCGAGGAGGAGGGACTCAGCCAGGAGGAAATCGCCTTCTATGATGCCCTGGCCCAGAATGAGAGTGCGATTGAGGTGATGGGCAACGATCACCTTCGCGTCATCGCCCATGAGTTGCTGAACGGGCTGAAATGCAGCGCCTCCGTGGACTGGCAGCACCGCGAGTCAGCTCGTGCCCGGATGCGGGTTCTGGTCAAGCGCATCCTCCGCAAGCACGGCTATCCACCCGATCTTCAGGACGCCGCCGTTCAGACCGTTCTGCAACAAGCCGAGGCGCTCTCGGCGAGGTGGGCCGCATGATGTTCGAAAACATCACACGTCAAACATGCATTTGGTCTGAAGAGTGCGTATTCTCCCTTCAACGGGTAGCTGGAGGGACCACGAGCCAAACCGGCCGCAGCGTCTCCTCCCGGAATACCTGGTCAACATCATCCGCGTCTTGCAGGCGCCCGTGATCACCTCGACGAGCAGCCTGCGCCGCCCGCGCGCCACTTCGCCGGACGGCACATCGACGCATTCGATCTGGTAGTCGCAGTCGATGCCCTTCCGGTCGATGGCGACCTTCGGTAGGTCGCGGGCCAGGAGCCGCACTTCCTCACCATTCGACAGGAAGACGAACGGCACGCCGAGCTGTTCGGCATAGTGGTGTCCCCGGTCCTGGGCAGCGATGGGGTCGATGCTGGCGCGCTTGGTCACGATCACCGCCATCGGATCGCCCGACCGATCGCACCGCGCGTAGTCTGCCAGCGTATCTTCCAGAAGGGCGTGCCTGAACAGAACGCTCACACCGTCGGTCAGGTTCCAACCCGCATGCTTGAGGAAGGCGTGGATCCTGACGCGCGCAAAGGCTTCGGTCGCGTTGCTCATGCCGCCCCCACAGATCGACAACCTTGACGTCGATGTGCTCGAAGTCCCGAACATTGCGCGTCACTACCGCCATGTTGCGCGTCCGTGCGACCGCCGCGATCTAGCAGTCGGCCGGTGGCGACGGCGCGCCCGGCGGAACGGCGCGTGGCGGCGATGTCCGCGTATGCGCGCGCGGTGCCGCTGTCGAACGACGGCACCCGGTTCTCGAATGCGTCACGCAGCATCGCCTCAATATCCAAGACCAGCGTTTTCCGGCGCCGGCCCGCCGGAAGAATGGCGGCACCGTAACGTAACTCCGCCTCGCCGACCGCCAAGAAGAACAGGGCTTCGAGGGGACGGCCGGCGGCTCAATCGAACGCCGGCGGCTCGCGCGGCGGCAGATCCAGGTCCACCCCGTTGTCCGGGCAGAAATGCAAACGGATGATGCTTGCGAGATTCCGCGAACCCGGCTTTGCGCCCGACGGCATCGCGCAGAATCAGCCGCATCTCCCCCTCCCTGGATCAGTGATGTTCGGCTGCGCGTACGCGCAGCCGGGTCTTCACGTCGTCGTCAAGGCTGCGGATCGTGATGCTCGCCATGGCTATGCCTCCCGTTCGTCCAGAACCTAATTCATGCGACGATTGCTATGCAATCAAGATACCGCGAGCGTACGACCGGCCCGCAACGCCGGTCGGGATCATGTTTCGGTCGTCCGTATCTGTATAGCTGTCAGCACCGCCACCGTTTATCTGCGACCATGCAGCGCTGTGTACCACGGAGAGGGTGAGTCGGACCGTGAACGGGGCGGCGGTCTGTACTCGGGAGAGGGACGAGGCATTGATGCACTCTCTAATCGACCATACACGCATCGAGGATTCCCAAGTCCGATGAAGGAGCATACGATCAATATTGTCTTGACGATAAAGCTGGTAACGGTGGTCGTGACCCGTGTCCAGGTCATGCCCGCGTTTCCCGGATATTGGCTCCGGTTGAATGCGCATCAAGACTTCTCTGGTAGTCCCTTGATTTCACCAGAAACTCGCAAAGAGAGAACGCTGCGTTCACCGCCAGTTTGGCGTGGTGCTCAGCAGGGTTATAGCGCCGGGCGTGCCGATCGCTCGCCTTGTTCGATATCTCGTAGAGGCCGGAAACCAGTTTCTGAAAACCGTCCAGGATCGGCTTCAGCGGAGCAGCAATTCCTTCACCATCCGGTTTCAGGTTGAGCGGTTCGCGGACGAGCCTGTACAGCGCCCGGATGTCGTCCTCGTTTTCGTTAAACGCGACTCCTGATTCCCGCAGGATAAGCTTTAACAAATGCTCGATGAGGGTGTAACTTCTGGCGATTGCGCCCGAGAAATCTCCCGTCTCGATTCTCTTGTTGGCCTTAGAAATTTGTTCGTTGACCGCGTTGTAGTTAATGGCAGAAAGTCCCTCCGGGACGATCATGGCAGGTAAGAGCGGTTCTATTTCGAAATACGGATCCACCTTCACATACTTGTCGCCCTCCATCCAGCCCGACCGGTATTCGATCACGAGATGATACCCGTCCTGGGCCAAGAGGCGATTGAATGCATGCGCCTGTTCCTCGGGATTAAATCCGTCTTCGGCGAAAAAATAGAAGGCCGCCGAAATAATCTGCTTAACCGTCTCCGTTCCGTTGAACTTCCTCAGCTTCTCCTGCACGTAATACCCTCGCGCCGGGAACTCTTGGCCGTACAGGTCACGCTCGCCGAAGTCACGGAAGAACTCGATGAGCTGCGGCCCGGAGCGATACGGGCTCTTATTCGTATTGCCCGTGATGATCTCAGTTAGTCGTTCGATGGTTTTAGCGGATATCTTCACGCCCGCACCTGCATATCTATGGTGACGTTCTCCGCTCGTCCGGAAACCAAATTTACTCACCGATTGCGATGCAATCTAGGTCCGCCGCTCACCGTCCATATTCTATAACACCAAGTGTTGTCATTGTCATTCCAGCCTCGCTGTTTCCCCGGTCCTTGTATCGCGCCGCCGCCGGTCTGACGAGAGCGCCGGCCGCGGCCATACGCCCCCTCAGCGTATCCGTATAGACGTCAATACGACCGCCGTCCTGCCTGCTCCCCGGAACTGCTCCCGCGCCGCCGGGAGGAGAGGTCCGGCCGGAAGCGGGCGCGGGGGCGGACGGTCCGGAGAGAGGCCGCCGCCGCCGTTCCCGTTCACCTGTCGAAGGAGCACGGCACCATGCAGACGGCACTCGCACCGCGCGGCGACGCGCGCACGTTTCTCACCCACTTCGTCGGCGGCGGTCTCGAAGACGACCGCTACGTCGTGGAGCGATTCCACTCGCTCGCCAACGGCGAGATCGTCCCCGTCCAGGCCGGCGAGACGAAGCCGAAGGGCCGGCGCAGGGCGCGCGGCACGATCCTGCCGCGGAAGGCGGTCGAGACCATGCGGCCCGCCCGCGACGAGATCATCATCGCGACGGGGGTCAAGCTGCGCCACTGCGGGGTGCAGATCTGGGGCTGGCGCAGCCTGGGGATATTCGCCGACCGCCGCCAGAAGGGCTGACAGCGCGCTTGTGCGAACGTCCCGCCGCCGGGCGGGCGTGCGCCGCGTCCCACCCCCTGTACCCCCCTCTCACCACCTGGAGCCGACCATGGCCTACCGTGACCCCGCACAGGGCCGCGCCGCCGACCGCGCGCGGTTCAGAAAGCGCACCGCCGAACGCAAGGCGGCCGGATTGTGTCCGCGATGCGGCGAGCGCCGGTCCGAGGACGGGTTTGCCTTGTGCGGCGCGTGCGCCGAGAAGCGCCGGGCATCGGAGCGCGCCCGCGACGCCCGGCGGCGGGCCGCGGGCGTCAAGCGCCGCCGCAACCCGGCCAGCGAACGTGCGCGTGACCGGCGGCGGATCGCCGACAGGATCGCGCGCGGGCTCTGCACGGAATGCGGCAGGGAGCCTGCGGCGCCGGACCGCCGACCGCGCACGGTATGTCGAAGCGAAAGCCCGGGGCGAGCTCTATGGCGGGAGGGACCCCGGCGCCAAACGCAAGGCCGCCCGCACCGCGAGTGCGAAGCGCCGACGGGCCCGCGTCGAGGCCGTGACATGCACCCGATGCGGCCGCCGGCCTCCCGTTGACGGCGGAACGGTCTGCGACCGGTGCCGTGAAGCGCGCCGCGCGGCCGAACGCGGGCGGTATCGCCGGCTCCGCGAGCGCGGCTTGTGCGTGACGTGCGGCGAGCCCGCTTTCGACGGTCAGTCCCGGTGCGGGGTCTGCGCGACCGTGGAGGGCGAGCGGCGCGACAGCGCCGGGAGGAACGACGCGGCCCGCCGGCGATATGCCGAGCGCCGCGTCCGCAATGCCTGCACGGACTGCGGGCAACCCGCGTACGGCGCCTGCCGCTGCCCCGAGTGCGCCAACCGGTCGTATGAGCGGTCCGCGCACTTCCGCGGCATTCCGGTATGGGAGCCCACCTTCGCGGTGATCGAGCTCGACACCGGGACGGTGCACGGCCCGTTCGATTCCGAGGCCGAGGCCGCCGCCAGCCTGGTGTTCGCGAAGCTCTCACTCCACGAGGTCGAAATCGTCAGCGACGCCCCGATCACCGCGACGGTGACGGGCTGGTCCTGAGCGGCTCCCGTCGGCGGCGCTCGCGACATGCTGGAGGTAGAGAACGGCGAATGCCGGGCAAGCGCCCGGCGGACGGGAGGGAGCGGGTCCTTTCCGCACCGGGCGCGGCACCGTCCCAGGAGGCCCGGAATGTTCGACCTGTACCACGACTACGACCTCGTAACCCCGGCCGGCGGCCTGCTGCTCGCCGAAGTCGGCATCGACCTCGACGCCGTGCGGCAGACGCTCGCCGACGACCTGGCCCAGCGCTGTCCCGACCGCGAGGTCCCGGAGACCCGGAGTTGGAGGAAAGTGGAAGAAGGATGAACGGACAAGGGGCCGGAGCGAGAGGTTCCGGTCCCGCCGTTCTCGAACCCATCGTCAGAATCCAGAACGCAAGGAGATCGCCATGAGCTTCGGATTGAACCGCGCGGAAGTCATCGGCCGCCTCGGCGCCGACGTCACGGTCAACCATCTCGTCTCGGGGGCCGCGTGGCGAACCTGAGCATCGCGACCGACGAGTCGTACATCGACAGGAACGGCGAGCGCATCGACCGCACCGAGTGGCACCGCGTCGTCACGTTCCAGCCCGGCCTCGTCGACATGCTGGTCAAGACCGCGAGGAAGGGCCGGCTGGTCTACGTCGCGGGCAAGATGCAGACGCGGCGCTGGCGCAAGGACGGCGAGGACGCCGACCGCTTCTCCACCGAGATCCTGCTGGCGCCCGGCTCGCGCATCCAGTTCCTCGATCGTGCGAGCGCGGCGAACGGCGACATCGCCACCCGGACGCCGGCGGAGTCGGTGAACGGTGCCGCGGCGCCGGCCGGAGAGGGGGATGCGGACCCGCTTCCGTTCTGACGGACGACCGCCTTCCACGCCTCGAGGGCGCGCCCCGTGCCGGCATCCGGCGCGGGGTCCGCCCCTTCTTTCGTTCAGGCGGGCCGGAGCCCGGCGCCGACGGTCCGGGAGCCGGAGGTTCGCTTTCCGAGTGCGAGCCGCGCGGCGGGACAGGGAGTCGCGCGCCACCGCCTCACCTCGACAGTGTGGAGACTGCCATGACCGAAATCGCCTTCCAGAGCGTCGGCGAAGACGAAGCCCGTGTACTCCCCGACGACGAGGTGGTCGGCGACCTGTACCGCCACCCCGACATCCTCAGCGCGGGCGATGTCTACATACTTCATCCACTTCATCGAGGACCCGCGCCGCCGCACCGGACGGTGACGGCGGGAATGGACGGGCCGCACCCTGCACTGCCTGCCACACGGAGCCTACCCGGGACCCTGATCCGGGGGCCGGCGCTCGCGCCGGCGTTCCGCGCCGTGCTTGCCGTCGTGGTCTCCGCCTCGCTCGCCCCCGCACTTCGTCCATCGCCGTCCACCGGCATCGGCACCACCGTCCGCAGTCGCGCCGACAGCGCTGTCGGCTCCGGTGCGGGCGCTGCCGTCTCCGCGTCCGGCAGCGTGCTTCGCACTGCCTGCCCCGGACCCGATCCGGGGACTGCCCGCGGCTCCGTTCGCACCCCGATGTCCGTGGACCGCACTGTCCGCCGCACCCGCGCGGCTGACGCAGCGGTAACGGGTTACCCAACCACGCCCGCGCTCGCGGTAACGAGTGAAAGGAGAGCCATCGCCATGAACTGCGTCGCATTCACCGTCCGCCCGTGCGCTGCGGGAACATGTGCGCGGCGCCCCTTTGCCCGGCGGAACATGTGCGGCCGCGCGTATGCGCTGAGGGAACGCTCCCGGCCGCGGTGCGCCATGTGCGATGAACGCCGCCGCCGACTTGCGCCAGGACACGCGTTTTGTTACCTCTATCCCTTGGACGACAACGCGGAACGCGCTCAGGTGTCGCGGCCCGGTCGTCTCGCTCAATCGCCGCGGCGGCTCCAAACCCTTGCGGCGCCGGCGATTCAAGCCGGTTACGGTGTGCAGGTCGGCTTCGACCATCCGGACCCCCGTCGGGGTCTTGGTTCTCACACCACACGCAGCAGGCTGCGGGGAGCGCCAAGCGCGCGCCTGTCATGCATTTGGAGGCAATTTCAACGACTTATACCGTCAGGGTGTTGTTGGGCCGAGTCACGCCCGATCGGGTGCCCGGAGCACTCAGGCTGACTGCACGAATTCACCCACCGAATCAATGCCTTGCGGGCTGTGCGCCCGATCAGGCGTTTGGCGTGTGACAGGAGCCTGCGCGCCCGGTTGCGCTCGCTGTTGACAGCGCTCAATCTGACTACGACACTGAAGGCGTCTTGGCTCGCCCCAATCGCACCGAGCCAAGTCTGTCGATGCACCGATCGCTACGAATTCCGGCGAAGCTGTCGTACCGTACCGTGATCGAATCTTGCTGAGGGGGATGGATCAGCCGATGGCGGAGACGTTGACGAGGACCATCCGGGTCACGTCGGAGCAGTGGGCGCGCATCGAAAAGATCGCCGGGGAACGCGAGGTTTCCGCCAACCGGCTCGTGGTCTCGTCATGGAGGCCCTTACCCACGCTTGGCGGTCGGGCGTGGGTTTATCGGGCCCGACCGTGGGGCCCCGATGTGGTTCTGGAATGATCGATGCGAATGACAACGGTAATCGCCGCGCTGCGGTCATGGGTGAAATCTCTCTGGCCTTTCGCAAGCAATGCGGGCTCGGGCCCAGAGCAGCAACTGGCGGGGGATACTCGCCGCGAAACCCCGAGCGAACCGGACGGACCTCCCCGAGATCCGCCTTCAAGCGAAGTCCTCGACGAGGATCGGCAGCCCGACGAATCGAACCCCACTTCCGTCGAGTCCACGTCCGGTTCCTCCGCCGCCGATAAGGTTCCGCCCTGTTCGGCAGAGGCCGAATCCGACGAGCCGTCTTCCGTCGCGCCACCAGCCGACGACGATGCGGAGTTCTCTCCACCGAAGAGCGGCGAGCATCCAGAAGTCGGCGAACCAGACGGCAGTGTGGAGGGCGATGCGAGCGCGGGTAATTCTCGGAAAACGAAACGCAAGCCACGCCGGATCTCCGGGAGACGAGGTCGACAGCCCGGCAATCCGGGAAAGGAGCGGCGACAGTCACCGTATTCCCGCCCGGAACTGGTTTGCCGGAGAGTTACCGCCTCCGCAACCTGGGAGGTCATCCTGTCCGCGGATGAGGAGTGTCAACTCGCGGCGGCACATCTCGAAGGCGAGCCTCTGGATTTCACCCGCCGACAATGCCGCGTCCCGTCTCTGAGGGGCCGCCTGATCGTTTCCTCTCGGGATGGGCGCGAACACGTCGTTCCGCTGTTCGAAGGCAAGCCCCTCATATTCAAACTGCGCAAGAACTGGGCCGGCGAGGGACGTAGAATCACCAGGATCACGAGCGGACACTTCATCGTCATCGCGCTGAACGCATGGCAACGGACCGGCCATGCGCCGGTCGAGCCGGACGGTTGCGCCGATGCGGCATTCCGGGCGCACTATTTCCACCGGGACGCGACCGCAGCGGATGGGGACGTCGGCGGCTTCCGCGAGTGGAGCGCCTCCTCCTCCGCCGGCATCGAGCTGACCGGGCGGCGCATCTACGACAACTCGGACGGCGGCGAGCTGTTCGTCGGCGACCCACCGGGGCTGAAATCCTCACCGGACATTGCATGGGCGAGGGTCGGTGAGGAGACCGAACGGGGCTGGGGACAGAACTTCCGTCCCGATCGGCAGTCGCTGTCGGGTGTTTTGGCCGATAAGGAAGGTCGCTTCTTTCTCCGGGCTTACGCTTCGGAAGGGAACCTGGTCGACAGCATGGCGTTCCGGTGCCTGCGCGACTTGAGACGGATCGATGTCGATGGAGCGGAATATGTTCGGGACACGGTCCTCGTACCGGGGAAGACGGGATACCCGCTCACCGAGATATGCTTCGTCGGCATGGACGGCGCGACGCTTGTCCCGGAGCTGGCGCCCCCGGCTCTCCAGGCCATAGCGCCGACGGGCGGCGTCGCGGTTCCGCCGCACCCGGGCGCGGACCGCATATCGTGCAGCCTCGGATCGGGCGCCAGCGCCGTGAACGTCGTCCTGGACCTTCCCAGACTCTGGTGGCGGCTGGACGACGGTGGGTCCTGCCCCGGCGAGTGGCGCGATACGCCGCTCGTCATGACACGAGAGGAGTTCAGGAGCCGCGCCTACGCGGATGGGACGCTCTCGCTCTTGTCGAAACGGCAGGCATCGGTGCGCGCAGGTTTCGGCGGTCAGCCGGACCGGCCGTACAGACGAAAGATCGACGATAATCGTATCGCAATCCCCCTGGATAACTTTGTTGACCATGCCCAGATCGACCGGCGACTGAATGGCGACGCCCGCTTCAACGTGGATTGGGCCAGGGAGATCGTGACACTCATCGTGATTACCGCCGACCCCTTGCCGGAGATTGTTTCGTTCACTGCCGAACCGACGACGGTTTTCGGCGGCGAAGAAGCGACCCTGGAGTGGACGACCCGGAACGCCGGCGACGCCCGCGTGACCATGGAACCGGATACAGGCGTGATCGAAAGCGATGGGACATGCACCGTCCGCCCCGCCGAAACGACCCGCTACACGCTCACCCTGGCCATTTCCGGCGTGGACGACATCAGCAGGACCGTAACGGTTGCCGTCCGTTCGGCGCCCCGGCCCGGCGAGCAGCCGGCCGCTCGCGTCATGTCCTCCACCGGCGGATGGAGAAGCGGAAAGGGGTTCAGCATCGGTGAGATCCGGGACGCCGGCCTGACGGCGCCGGAAGCCGCGGATCGTCCCATCCTCATCGACAGGCGTCGGCGAACCACCCACCGGGTCAACGTAGAGGCTATCAGGAGCATGCTCGATGCCTGAGATCGACATCAAGGATTTCCCGGAGAAAATTCGGCAGCGCTATGAGAGCTACCTGAAGACCTCGTTTTTCTTCAAGGAACCCCTGCTGCGAGCGTCCTTCCAGGAAGCCTTGCGCAAAGAGGGAAGCCTCCTGAAGGGACCCTTTCCGGAACCTCACCGGGGGTTGGCGAGAGGATTGGACGCGCGAGCACTGGCGGCCGAGTGTTTCCCGAGCGAGGCCGAAGAGCTCTTGCCCGCGCTGATCGGTGGCCGGCTGTATACGCATCAGGAACGCGCCATCCGCGCCACACACGTCGATTCGCTGAACGTGGTTGTCGCCACCGGCACCGCCAGCGGCAAGACCGAGAGCTTCCTCTACCCGATCCTGTTCGAGCTCTACCGCCAGCATCTGGCAGGGAAGCTGGAAGAACCGGGGGTGAGGGCCATGATCCTCTACCCCATGAACGCGCTGGCGAACGATCAGCGCGGGCGCCTCGGCGACATCTGCCAGAAGCTGAAGGATGCCGGATCCGGGTTCGAACCGACGTTCGGGCAATACATCGGACAGACGCCGAGAGATGCCAAGGACAGAGGGCGCAACGCCGCCGCGCGCGCCGAGGGCCGCTTGCCCGGGGAGCTCGTCTTCCGCGACGAGATGCGGCGCTCGCCGCCCCACATCCTGCTGACCAACTACTCCATGCTCGAATATCTGCTCATCCGTCCCGACGACAGTCCGCTGTTCGATGACGGACGCGGCGCGCACTGGCAGTTCGTCGTGCTGGACGAGGCGCATCAGTATCGTGGCGCGAGGGGCATGGAGATGGGGATGCTGATCCGCCGCCTCAAGCAACGTTTGCGTGACGGAGGACGGCGCGGTCCGTTCCGATGCATCGCCACCAGCGCGACGATCACCTCCAGCCAAGGCTGCGAAGACCGGCAGCAGGTCGCCGAATTCGCGGCGGAGCTCTTCGGGGAGCCCTTCTCGATGCCCGGCGTCATTTTTGGCGATTCGGAGCCGGCGGCCGGCGATGGAGCTCCACACCGCTACCACGCCTTTCTGCGAGCCCTCGAAGGGGCGTTTCTCGTCCATAGGGACGGCAAGGACGCCGTCGTGCTCAACCGGAAGCGCGACAGCGGTAACGGCGCCAACGCCGAGCCGCTGGAGATCGCGCTCTGCCGGGAGTGCGGCCAGCACTATTATGTCGGCCGAGAACAAGAGGAGAAGCTGAGAGAGGCCGACCGCGATCCGAGCCGTCCGGACTTCGGCGTCGACTACTACCTTCCGGCAGACGACGGAAATCAATTGCTGTGCAGGCGCTGCGGCGCCCTGTCAACGTCCACGCCGGGTTGCGACTGTCACGGCGCGGCGATACGCGTGAAGAAGTGCGACTCGCACGAGGACAACCCGGACCAGCTGAAGCAGTGCGAGGTCTGCGGCTACCGGCGCGGCGGGGTCGGCGACCCCGTTCAGGAGATCGTGCACGGATCGGACGGGCCGAACGCCGTGATCGCGACCGCTCTTCACGAGCTGCTACCGAAGAATCGACGCAGGGTTCTCGCCTTCGCTGACAGCCGCCAGGAGGCGGCGTTCTTCGCTTGGTACGCGGAGGACTCCTACGAGAAGCTGCGCGACCGGAACCTCATCTTCAGAGCCATCGTGTCAGAACCGGTTGCCGAGGAAGGCCTGTCGATCGACGACCTCCGGAACCGCCTGCTCCGGGAGTCCGACGAGGCCGGGCTCTTCAGCGAAGCGGATACGCAGGAGCAGCGAACCCGCCGGGTGCTCGTGTCGATCCTGCGCGAGGCGATGACCGACGAGAAGAGGCTGTCCCTTGCCGGCGTCGGCCTGGTCAAATGGTTCGTCGCGCTTCCCCGGGGTCTGCGCGTGCCCGACGTCGCGGGGCGCCTGCCGTGGAATTTCAAGGAGGAAGAGGCGCGAGCCCTGATCGGCCACCTGCTGGACGAGATGCGCCCGCGCCGCGCCATCAACTTGCCCGAAGGGGCCGGAACGCCGGCATGGAGCGACATCTCCCCCTGGCCGCAACAGGCATTCGGCAACGCGCCGCCGGGCCGGCGGCGCAACGTCCTGCAATGGGGTGGCAAGCAGTCCGGAGTCGTGAAGCATTTCCTTCTCCGGCTCCTCTCGGACAGCGGCCTGTCCAGGGAAGAGATGCAGTCCGCATCGACGCAACTGATTAAGGAGATTTGGCGCGCCTTGCGGGATCATGTCCGTGACCCATTACTCTCGCCGGCCATGGACAATGGCACCTTCCGTCTCGCCCCGCACTGGCTCCGGATCAAGCCCGCCGACCCCGACGAACTCTGGGAGTGCGACACCTGCGCCACTCTCGCAAGCCACAATGTTCGAGGTGTCTGCCCGCGCAACCAATGCCCGGGCACGCTCTTGCCGGTCAGTCGAGAGCGCCTCGGCGGGAACCACTATCGGATACTCTACGAGAGCCCCGGACTGCCTCCGGCTCTGTGCGCGGAAGAACACACCGCGCAGATCGATGCCGAAGAGGCCCGTCAGAGACAGGACCGCTTCAAGAACGGCGACATTCATCTTCTCAGCTCGTCCACCACGTTCGAGGTCGGCGTCGACCTTGGCGACCTCGACTCGGTGTTTCTCCGCAACGTACCTCCGGAATCGTTCAACTATGCCCAGCGCGCCGGGCGCGCGGGCCGGCGAGACACGCCGGGGCTGGCGCTGACCTACTGCCGTCGCAATCCGCACGACCTCTATCATTACGAAGATCCCGTCTGCGGGGTGATCAAGGGCGCGATCCGTCCGCCGCGCCTTCACATGACGAACGAGAAGATCGTGCTGCGGCACATGGTTGCCGTCGCCCTTTCGGCGTTCTTCAAGAATGACCGCGTTAGGTTCGAGAATGTCAAGACCTTTGTCTGCGACTGGCACACGCCCCGGGCGACGAGCGACTTGTACGGCTTCTGCGAAGGCAATGGAGGACTGAAGGATGCCCTGTCCCGCATCGTTCCGGAGAACATGCACGGCCGAGTCGGTCTCGACGACCATGCCTGGATTGACAAGATTGCTGGGCCGGGCAGCCGCCTAGCCCGGGCGGAGGCGGAAGTGTGCGCCGACTATGTGGAGATGAAGGATCTGGAAAACGAGTACGTCGAGAAACGCAAGTATGGATCGCTCAATCGTATCGTCAACCGCATGAAGACCATCGCCGACGAACCGGCGCTCAACTTTCTCTCCCGAAAGGCCGTCATTCCGAAGTACGGATTTCCGGTGGATGTCGTCGAGCTCGATGTCCGTTCCACCGACGGCCAATCAACCGGCGTCGCGCTCCAGCGGGATTTGTCGCAAGCGATCGCCGAGTACGCTCCCGGCGGCAAGGTGGTCGCCAACAAGCTCGAATGGGAGTCCTGCGGCGTCAAGGCGGTCGCTGGCAAGGCATGGCCCGTGCGCCACTACCGCTACGACGATGCGCGCAACTTCACACAACGGAACGAAGGCGATGCGGAGGTGCTGCCGGGCGAACGGAAGTACCTCATTCCCGAGTTCGGCTTCGTGACACCCCTGTTCAAGAAACCCTCAGAGCCGCAGGGACGCGCGCGCCGCCTGTACACGACGCGGCCCTTCTTCCGGGGTTTCGAGGCGCAGCCCGAAAGCAAGACCATGTTCGGCGTGCAGGTGACGCAGGCCGTTCCCGGCGTGCTGGTCATCCTGTGCGAAGGCCGAAACCGGGAGGGCTTCTACATCTGCCGTTCCTGCGGCAGCCACATGACGGCGCCGCAGGCCGGCCACAAATCGCCGTCGGACTCCGACTGCATGGGCACTCTCGAACGCTTCTCCCTCGGCCACGAACTGGTCACCGATGTCGTGCGCCTCCAGTTTCCGATGGTCCACGGCGAATGGGATGCGTATTCGGTCGCCTATGCCGTCCTGCTGGGTGCGGCGGACACACTGGAAGTGCCGGACACCGACCTGAACGTCACCATTGCCGGTGGCGACCACCCGGGCGAGTCCGCGGTCGTGCTTTACGACAACGTGCCGGGCGGCGCCGGGCTCGTGGCGCAGCTGGAACGCGAAGAGGTTTTCGCCTATGTGCTCGATGCTGCGAAAAAGCGCGTACAGGGCAAGTGCGGCTGCGACTCCAGTTGCTACGGCTGCCTTCGGAGTTACCGCAATCAGTTCGCGCACGCTCAACTCGACCGGCGTCGGGCGCTGGAGATACTCTCCCGATAGCGAATACCGGTTGATCGTGATGGTTCGGCGGGTGTCGATGCCTGACCTGCCCCCGTCGACTGGTCCAGTTGGAATGTTAGTGCATAGCTGGTTTCTCTTCCAAGCTGGCCGCCCGGCGGAGCGGAGCCGGGCGGCCAGCTTGGCATGACGATCGTTTCTGGCGCCGGCAGCCGGTATCCCAGGCTGCTGTGCGGGCGTGCGGCGTTGTAGTGGCGCCGCCAGGATTCGATGAGAACCCGGGCTTCCTTGAGACTGTAGAAGATCTCCCCGTTCAGGAGTTCGTCGCGCGGCCGCGCGTTGAAACTCTCGATGTAGCCGTTCTCCCAGGGCGATCCCGGCTCGATGAAGGCGGTCCGGGCGCCCACCGCGGCGATCCATTGCCTGACAGCCTTGGCGACGAACTCCGGGCCGTTGTCGGAGCGGACCCAGGCCGGGACGCCGCGCAGAATGAACAGGTCGGTCAGCACGTCGATAACGTCAGTTGAGGAACGCTTCCTGCGCACCCGGATGGCCGGGCTCTCACAGGTGAACTCGTCCAGGACGTTGAGCATGCGCAAGGCCCGGCCGTCATATGTCCGGCGATGGACGAAGTCACAGGACCAGACATGATCCGCCCGCTCGGCGCGTAGCCGGATGCAGGAGCCGTCGTTGAGCCATAGACGCCCTCGCCTGGGTTGTTTGCCGGGCGCCTTCAGCCCCTCGCGCCGCCACAGGCGCTCGACCCGCTTGTCGTTGACCTGCCAGCCGGCGTCACGTAGCAGGGCGGCGATCCGCCGGTAGCCGTAGCGGCCATACTGGCGGGCCCGCTCAATCATGTCCGCGACCAGGCGGTCCTTCGTCGGCACGCCCGCGCGGGAGGCGGCGCCGGGTCGCACGATGCGGCCCCAGCACCCGGCAAGCCCGGCGCTCCGAGACCCCGAGCCGGTCGCAGACATGACCGATGCACTGACGGCAGCGCGAGGGGCTTGGCAGTTTTCCCCTGCGGCCTCCTTGAGGATCTGCTTGTCCAGCGTCAGGTCCGAGACCGCACGGCGCAGCCGCTCGTTCTCCTTCGCAAGCTCCTTCAGACGGCGGAGCTGACCGCCGCTCATCCCGGCATACTCCTTGCCCCAGCGATCGAACGTCACCTCGCCGATCCCAAGCTGACCGAGCGCGTCCACCATCGACATGCCTTGGCCGTGCAGAACCTCAGACTGCCGCAACAGGCGGACGATCTCCTCCGGCTTGTAACCCTTCCTCGACATCCTCGACATCCTCGACATCCTCGCCCTCCTCGTTCCATCACCTAAGGATGCACCAATGCCAGGGGGGAGGAGCACTCCTCGCCCTCGGTCGCTTCCTCGAACCCGGGGTCGATATTGGGCTTCTCGCCCTCATCAAGCGCCAGCCCGGCGAGGCGACTCTCGTAGTAGATCGGCACCGTCGCGCCGTCCTCGACCGAATGCTGGATGTCGTAGATGCTGATGTAGTCGCCGGACACGGCGCAGGTATTCGCGTCCTGGAGCTCGACCGGCGTGCCGGTGAAGCCGACGAACGAGGCGTTGGGCAGCGCGTCGCGCATGTGACGGGCGAAACCGTCGATGAAGTCGTACTGGCTGCGATGCGCCTCGTCGGCGATCACCACGATGTTGCGGCGGTCCGACAGCAGCGGATGCCGGTCGCCCTTCTCCTCGGGGAAGAACTTCTGGATGGTGGTGAACACCACGCCGCCCGACTCGACCGCGAGCTTCGCACGCAGATCGGCGCGGCTCTCCGCCTGCACCGGGGGTTGGCGCAGCAGGTCGGCGCAACGCGCAAAGGCGCCGAAGAGCTGATCGTCGATGTCGTTGCGGTCGGTCAGCACGACGATTGTCGGATTCTCCATCGCCGGCTCGCGGACGATGCGCCCGGCATAGAACGCCATGGTCAGGCTCTTGCCCGAACCCTGGGTGTGCCAGACGACTCCGATGCGCCGGTCGCCGGGATCGCCGCCCGGCCTGCGGCCCGACTCGTAATGTGCGGCCTCCTCGCGGAGGGCGGGAGTCCGTTGCAGTTCCGTCGCCCGCAGGGTTTCGGCGACCGCCGTCTCCACGGCGTGGAACTGGTGATAGCCCGCCATCTTCTTCGTAAACGCCCCGCTGCCGTCGTCCTCGACGACGATGAAGTCACGGACGAGCGCCAGGAAACGGCGGCGCTCGAACGCGCCCGCGAGCAGCACCTGAAGCTGCGGCAGGTCCAGATCAGCGAGAGCCTCGCCGGCGATCGTGCGCCACGGCTTGAACCACTCCCACCCGGCGGTCAGCGTGCCGATGCGCGCCGCGGTCCCGTCCGAGACGACAAGCGCCGCGTTGAAGGCGAACAGCGACGGCAGTTCGGCCTTGTATGTCCGAAGCTGCCGCCACGCGGCCCGGATCGTCGCGTCCTCGTCCGCCGGGTTCTTGAGCTCGACGACGGCGAGCGGCAGCCCGTTGACGAACAGCACCACATCCGGCCGCCGTTCGCGCCCGTTCTCGACGACGGTGAACTGGTTCGCGGCTAGCCAGTCATTGCCGTTGGGATCGTCGAAGTCGATAGCGCGAACCTGGGCGCCCCGGATCGCGCCGTCCGCCGCGCGGTACTCCACGTTCGCACCGTCCACCAACAGCCGGTGTACGGCCCGGTTGCGGGCTTCCGGCGTCGCGCCTTCGGGCCGGACCAGCTTGCGGAAAGCGTCGTCGAGCGCGGAACCGGGAAGCGCGGGGTTGAGCCGGGCCAGCGCATCGCGCAGCCGCCGCTCCAGCACGACCTCGCCGTAGCCGGCCCGCTCGGCGCCGGGCGTGTCGGGGGCGATGTCGGGGCCGTACGCGACGCCCCAGCCGAGGCTATCCAGCCAATCAAGAGCGGCGGCCTTGACATCGGACTCGGCGATGCGGGTCATGCAGCCAACTCATCGCGCGCTTCGTCACGGGTCGACCAAGGAATCGGATGCACCTCATAATTGCGCATCGCATCCAGAACGTTCTCGGAAATCCCTTGTTCGGAGTCGTTCAGAATTGCGTAAGCGCGAGCCTCCGAAGAACGCACTTCCCTGGTGTCAATCCAGGAAAATGCCATCGCCTGTGCGGTATCGCGGCTTGGCAGCAATTCTCCTTTTGGAGTTATCGGGGGTTTTCAAAGGCTTGGAGATGTGATTCAAGCTGTTGTATGAAGCGTCTTGAACGATACATAGAAGTGGTGGGGAAGCGGTGCGCGGCGTTGCCCGACAAGCGCTCGGGAAGCAACACGCGCTATGCCATGAGAGACATCGGGCTTGCGGCGTTTTCGGTGTTTTTCGTGCAGAGCCCGTCGTTTCTGGCGCATCAGCGCCTGCTGTCGGCGCAGCGCGGCGCTTCGAACGCCGGGATGCTGTTCGGCATGGAGCGGATTCCGTGCGACAGCCATATCCGGCGGATGCTGGATGGGGCGCCGACGGATCATTTCGATGCGGTGTTTTCGGCGCTTGTCGATGACCTGGATGGCGCCGGCGCCTTGTCGGGTCTGCGCTGCCTGGACGATCGGGTGTTGATCGCGCTGGACGGCTCGGAGCATTTCCGTTCCGGCACGATCCACTGCGCGCACTGCTCGACGCGCCGGCGGGGCGAGGAGGTGGAGTATTTCCACAGCTTTGTCGGCGCCGCTCTGGTGGCGCCGGGGCAGCGCCGCGCCTTGCCTCTGGCGCCGGAGTTCGTGCGCCCGCAAGACGGCTCGGCGAAGCAGGACTGCGAGAGCCGCGCGGCGCAGCGCTGGCTGGCCCGCCTGGGGCCTTGTGTGGCCGGGCTGAGACCGGTCTATCTGGGCGACGATCTCTATTCCCGCCAGCCGATCTGCGAGGCGGTGCGCGCCGCGGGCGGGAGCTTCATCTTCGTGTGCAAGCCGTCCAGCCACAAGACGTTGAGCGAATACACCCATGGCGTCGTGCTGGACGAGGTGTGCCAGACCGTGGGCAGGGGCGCGGCCAGGCGCCGCCAGCGCTATCGCTGGATGAATGGCGTGCCGCTGCGCGACGGCGCCGACGCGCTCGCCGTCAACTGGCTGGAGGTCGAGATCGCCAAGCCCGACGGCAAGATGACCTACCGCAACAGCTTCGTCACCGACCTTGCCGTCACGCGAGACACCGCCGCTGACATCGCCGCCTGCGGGCGTGCCCGCTGGAAGATCGAGAACGAGACCTTCAACGTCCTGAAGACCAATGGCTACAACCTCGAACACAATTTCGGGCATGGCAGCCAGACACTGGCCAGCATCCTGGTCGTGCTCAATCTGCTGGCCTTCGCCCTGCACACGGCCTGCGACCTGATCGAAGCATCCTGGCGGCGGGCGCGGCACGCACTCGGAGCCCGAAGGCGCCTGTTCGAGCACATCCGCACGATCACCGCCTACCATGTCTTCGCGTCATGGGCAGTCCTCATGAAAACCGTCATCACGGGCCTCCCCCTCCCGCAAACGCCTGATCCCCGGCCCCCGCGCCAAACCCATCCCTCCAACCGCAAAACCGCCAAAAAACCAACACGAAAGGCCGCAATGCAACGAAAAACGCCATAAGGAGAATTGCTGGTTGAACGGCTGGAAGATCGAACGGCAGAAGAGTATCTTCGGTCATGGCGGCGTGGCACTTTCGTGGCTTCGGCAGAAATGCGCTGGAAAACGAATTCCTACCCGATGCCAACGACTTACGCCACGTTCGCCATCACATCGTCGCGCCGTGACGCATAATGCGGGATAGATGCTTGCCCGGCGAGCCTTGGGTCAATACGAACATCAAATTAGGGGGCTGTGGCCATGTCGGATAGTCGGAATATCGGGGAACCGGATGTGGTGTACAAGTACCTAACCACGGACAGAGCAATGGAAGTCCTTCCGGAAGGCGGAAACGGGGCGTTGCGTGCAACTCAACCTGATGCCCTGAACGACCCTCTTGAATGCGCCACCCGTTGTTCCGCCGTATATCCCACAGAAGAAAACGAAGTTCGTGAAATGCTCGAGGTGCTCAACTCGGCCGTGCCAGAGCATTCATTGACCGAAAACGATCTACAGCTAGCGCGCCAGCAGCTGGGCAGCCAAGCATGGAACGATCTGTTTAGAAAAAAGTTATCGCTTCGTTTTGGCGTTGTATCGTTCAGTAGCTCCCCATATCATCCGCTCCTTTGGTCCCATTATGCGGGTTCAGGCACTGGTGTAGTCATAGGATATAGAACGTCTGTTCTGAAGGGAATCACGACAGGATATGAACGACTGGGCGCCGTTCAATATTCCAAGGAACCACCGGTCCATTCAGGGCACGTGATTTTCAAGGATGAAAGAAACTTGCCGGCCCTTCTATTGACGAAAGCGGATTACTGGAATTACGAGCAGGAGTGGCGCCTCACTCTTGAGTTAAAAAACTCATTAGGAACTGGAAAAACAGATCCACGAGGATATCCTGTAAATCTATTCATGATTCCAAACGAGGCTGTGATTGAGGTATTCGTCACCGAGAGAACACCAGACGAGGCACAAAAGGAAATAGAGAAGCGTTTCCAGAATCCACTCAATCGCTACACAGAAAGTGCAATTAATAAACTGATCCTGGCGCAAGACAAGTATGGTTATGAGGTGCAGACGATGGCTTAGAGGCACCCACATCTGGACCCAACCTTACGGAACCCATCCCAAAATCTTTCCTGATTACGTACCAAGCTCATCCGAGCTACGGAGACGAAACGCAATCGACATCGACGGCTCTCTGGAGGTCGCGAATTGACGTTCGGGCCGCCGGAAACGTCGTTGCGTGGCCGCCTGAACCCCGGTTTCCTGCGGCCGGCAGTCGCAAGATGAGCTTGGTACGTAGTCAGGTCACGCCTTGCGGGCAGGCGGGTGGACGGAGCGATGGCGCAATCCGGAGGCAAGTCCGGCCGGGGGAGTAGCGGTTCGGGAACGCGCCGTAGAGCTTCCCCTCGACCTTCGCCTTCGCGTAGCGCGTCCGCTCACGCGCCCGGCGCGCCTCGGCGCAGGGCTCGCACACCGTGCGTCCCTCCAAGGCCGGCGCCTCCCCGCACCGCACGCACAATCCGGCGGCGCGGCGCTGGTCGGCCTCGCGGCGGGAGCGCTCGCGCTCATAGAGCTTGGCCCGGTCCGGGTCCCTTCGCGGCATCCCGGCCGCCCGGAGCCTCGCGTCGCGGGCGCGGCTGGCGCGGTTTCGCCTGTCTCCGCACGGCTCGCACAGGGTCCGGCCGGCCGCGGGCGGCTGCTTCCCGCACTTCGGGCAAAGACCCTGGGCGGCACGTTCGCCGGTGCGCCGGTGATGGCTGGCGCGGTCGGCGGGACGGCGCTTCTCGGCGCATGGCTCGCACTGACTGCGATGGGGCGCGGGCGGGCGCCTCCCGCACTTCAGGCAAAGGCCCTTCGCCCTGCGCTCGGCGACCCGCCTGTGATAGCGCTCCAGGTCCCGCGCGCGTCTGAGCGCGATGTCCTGCTCGGTCATCGTCGTGTCCTCCCTGCCGGGGTTGGAATCCGGGCGGGGGATGCCCGACCGGCGCGGCCGGCCGGACGTCCTCCAGAAGCGCCGCTCAGCCCCGCTGCTTGCGGTCGCACAGGAGGCCGGCCGCGATGGAGCCCCAGACCTGGACGCCGCCGCGCGTGCGCAGGCCCGTGCAGATGATGATCTCGGTGCAGGCGGGCCGCATCTCCCTCACCGCCTTCAGCGTGGCGGTGACGCGCTTCGTCTGCCGGCCCTTGCCCTTCGCCGGCGCCTCGCCGGGCCAGGGGCGGATGTCGCCGTCGGCGTGGGCCTTGAAACGCTCGACAACGTATCTGTCGTCTTCAAGACCGGTGCCGAAGATGTGGACCAGGAATGTGTCCGCCGTGTTGCCGGGTATCGCCATCGCTGCGCTCATCGTGCCTCTCCGTCTTGCCGTCGGTGGGGAACGGCGGCAACGCCTCCCTCCGGGGCGCCGACCGCCGCCCCGCTTCCGGTCAGACTCCCCTCTCGATGGCGCCGGGCGCGATCGGGCATGGTCGCGCGTTTACGGCGTTACCGCCGGACCGGGGCCGGGACGGCGGCAGGCCGACGATGCGTCGCGGAACGCGGGGCGGGAGTTGACGGACTGTAGCCTGACGGCTACGGTGTGCGCATGGTCGATGTCCGCAAGAGCGAGGTCTATGCTAGGTGGCTTGACGGACTGCGGGATACCCGTGCCCGGGCGCGCGTCCTCGTCCGGGTCGAGCGTCTGGCGGCCGGCAACCCCGGAGACGTCAGACCCGTCGGCGAAGGCGTATCGGAACTGCGGATCGACTACGGACCGGGCTACCGGGTGTACTACAAGCAGCAGGGCCGCACGGTCGTCGTCCTGCTGGCCGGCGGGGACAAGCGTTCCCAGGACGACGACATCGCGACGGCCATGCGCCTCGCACGAAACCTGTAGGTGGGCGACATGACCAGAACCGCGACTTCACCCTACGACGTGGCCGAGCACCTTCGCACGGCGGAGGACATGGCGGCGTATCTGGAAGCCGCCATCGAGGAGGCCGGCGCCGACGCTGCGTTCGTTGCCAGGGCGCTGGGCGACATCGCCCGCGCCAAGGGCATGTCGCAGGTCGCATGCGACGCCGGCCTGTCGCGCGAGAGCCTCTACAAGGCGCTCTCGGGAGAACGCAATCCCACATTGGACACGGTTCTCAGGGTCGTCTCCGCTCTGGGTTTGAAGCTGCGCGCCGAAGTGGCGCCCGCTTCCGGCCCGGCCTCGCCGGCGCATCGGTGAAATCGGGCGCCGGCCGGCGGCACGGGCCGATGACGCGCATGCCGCGAGCTTGGACCGCCGCCGCCGTCAGGCGCTTGCGGTGGAGGATATCGGCGCCGATGCTGTCGGCAATGCGCGGCGACGACGCCTCGATCAAATCGCGCCCGATGCCGATCGAGGGAAGGAATCGACGCGGACGGCGGCGAGTCATCACCGTCCCGGTCGGATAGCGTTTGGGAAGCCGACAGGAGATGCCGGACGCCGCCAGAGAGCGCCAATAACCCCCGGAACTGCGATCGGGGCGCGGTGTTGCAATGGTGTTGATTGTTGGCTGGAAAGAACCAGCGGGAATCCTGTTGCCTTGTAACCCATTGTAATTATGTCGGTATTTTGGCACGAAATGCAGGAAATTCGCTAGATCGAAGTTTGGCGAAGTCGCGGGCGCCCTGTTCGGAGCAGAATTCACCGGCGATTTTCTGGTGCAGCTGCACCATTCGCAGGTCTTGCCCAGCCTGGTTATTCCAGAACCCGGATTACTCCGCAATGATCCCGCCACCGCCAGCAACGTGGTACCTGGACAGTTACCTACTCTCGAAACGGTTTGGCGGTGCCAGTGCGAAGCAGGTCCCACAACCCCTGGATTGAACCTGCGAGACCGTGACCATCTGTCGCTGCGTCTTGCCGGGCAACCTTTCACGACCGGACAACTCCGACCGACATGAAAAAGACGGAGCGATTCAATCCCCCTCATCCGGGCAAAACCCGGGCAACGGATTCCCTGTGACCGGATCGGGATAGCGTTCATGGCCGGATGGCAGCCGGCCAGCCGGATCGGTCAGCCAGGCAACGATATCGCCGGTGACGATATCGCCGGCCAGATCACGGAAAAGCATGTGATAGCCATCCGGATAAAGCACCATACGCTGCTGCAAACGTCTGGACCTCGACCGGATCAGCCGGCCCAGCATATGACAGGTCGCGCCGACCGGAATGATCTCGTCGTTCTCCCCGTAGAGGACAAGCAACGGCCGTCGCAACGCAGTTACCACGTCCAACGCCTGATCCATCAGCCCGACCAGACCGTAAATCGCATCGATACGGGTCTCACGAATCAGTCTCGGATCGCGGGAAATCTTGCGCAACATAGCGATGTTATCCGACGGCTTGATATCGAGGCCTTGCGGGCTCAACCGCACCATCGGCAGGAGATGGGCGAACAGATCGAGCAAATGGCGCTTGATCGTTGTCATTGTGCGACGGCCCCAGACCGCCGGCGCCGACAATACCGCGCCATCGATTGCCAACATCGAATCGTCGGCCATCGCCACCATGATCACGGCCGCTCCCATGCTCTCGCCGACGGCATAAACCGGCTGCTCGGGATGCTTCTGACTAACCAGACGCGCCACCGCCGCGAGATCACGCGCCATGATATCCGAACCCGGCCATAGGCCGCGTCCCGGCGCACCGCCGAAACCGCGTTGATCATAGGCATAAACCGCCACTCCGGCGCCTGCGAGCGCCGGCCCCAGATCCTCGAACGCCCCCGAATGATCGTTGAATCCATGCAGCGCAATGACGGCCGCAACCGGAGCCGCGCTCGGCAACCATCGGGTCAGAGGCAGATGGGCGCCGTCCGCCATGACGGCGTGGTCTTGTTTCAGCGTCGGAACCTCGTTCCCGTTCTGCGGAGCCTGAACCACCGGACTGCAAGCCATCAGCGCCGAAATGACGGTAGGGGCCGCAAGACACTTGCAGCGTTTGAAAATCATAAATGCTCGCGTATGATCGACTCGCTAGAAATTCTCGGAGCTTCGCCCAGAGAATCTGATCAATATGGACGCGGAACGAAATAATGGCAAAGCCGACCGAAATCATTGACACCGAGAAACACACCGTCGCCTGCGACGGCGGCAACGGACCGCTCGGCCATCCAAGGGTTTTCCTGAGTATCGGCCCGGAAAACGAAATCCTGTGCCCCTATTGCTCGTGCCTGTTTCGTTATCGCACGCGAACAATCGACGAGGCGGCCGACTGACACACCCGACATTGTTGCGCCATGCGACTGGCGCACATAGTCTCGAAGTCGTTAGGGTCGCGGAAAAGGGACCGGCAATGCTCCGGGGCAAGCGTGTTCTGCTGATCGTGTCTGGCGGTATCGCCGCCTTCAAAAGCCTCGAACTTGTCCGCCGGCTACGCGAGGAGGGCGCAACCGTTCGCACTGTCCTGACCAATGCCGGCGCCGCCTTCGTTACACCACTAAGTCTGCAGGCCCTGAGCGGCGAAAAGGTTTATGGCGACCTGTTTTCCCTGACTGACGAGTCGGACATGGGACATATCCAGTTGTCACGGGACGCCGATATCCTGGTGGTCGTACCGGCAACGGCAAACCTGCTCGCAAAAATGCGTGCCGGTCTCGCCGATGACCTTGCCTCGACTGTACTGCTTGCTACAGACAAGCCGGTTCTGGTGGCCCCGGCGATGAATGTCCGGATGTGGCAGCATGAAGCGACACAGGGCAATATCGGCGTTCTGAAGGACCGCGGGATTTTTCTGGTCGGACCCAATGACGGCGATATGGCTTGCGGTGAATTCGGACCCGGCCGGATGTCGGAACCTGCGCAAATTCTCTGCGCGATCGAGCATGTCCTGGGCACTGATGGCCCTCTCGCCGGACGGCGGGCACTAGTGACTTCGGGACCAACCTGGGAAGCGATCGATCCTGTCCGCTATATCGGAAACCGGTCCTCCGGCAAACAAGGCCACGCAATTGCAGCGGCGCTGGCA
The DNA here is from genome assembly GCA_963422445.2 of Thalassobaculaceae bacterium. GTDB lineage: Bacteria > Pseudomonadota > Alphaproteobacteria > Thalassobaculales > Thalassobaculaceae. The sequence goes on along the minus strand of OY729512.2, from coordinate 1,791,895 downwards.
GGACTTGGCGCCGACACCACGTTGGTGACCGGACCGACCCAACTGCCTGATCCGCCGGTTGTCGAAACAGTGCACATCGAATCGGCAAACGAGATGCTGGACGCGTGCCTGTCGGCATTGCCCGCGGACATCGCGGTTTGTGCCGCCGCCGTTGCTGACTGGAGGGTTGTCCGGCAAGCCGACCAGAAACTCAAGAAGACTTGTAATATCGGCCCACCAACTCTGCACCTGGCAGAGAACCCGGATGTCCTGGCACAACTTTCCGCGGCGGGCGACAGCCGGCCTGATCTGGTCATCGGCTTTGCCGCGGAGACCGAATCCGTGGTCAGGCATGCAGCCGAAAAGCGCTCGCGCAAGGGGTGCGACTGGATTGTCGCCAATGACGTCAGTCCCGGCACCGGTACGTTCGGCGGCAACGACAACACGGTCCATCTGATCACGGCAACCGGATCGGAAACCTGGCCAAGACTGTCCAAAGATGTCGTCGCCTCCCATCTTGCGGACCGGATAGCGGAATTTTTTGACGTATGAACGCGCAACGCGTCTCCGGCTCAATCCGCCGTCTGCCGCATGCGCAGGACCTGCCGTTGCCACGCTACCAGACAGCCGGAAGCGCCGGCATGGATCTCGCGGCGGCTGTCGAAGCGACCGTGGAACTTCACCCCGGCGACCGCAAGCTGATCCCGACCGGTTACGCCTTGTTGCTGCCCGATGATTACGAGGCGCAGATCCGACCGCGGTCCGGGCTCGCCTTGGCGCATGGGGTCACCATACTCAACAATCCGGGAACCATCGATTCGGACTATCGCGGTGAGATCCGCGTCCTTCTTGTCAATCACGGCGATAAGGTGTTCAGGATCGGTCGCGGCGACCGAATTGCGCAGATCGTGTTCGCGCGGATCGTACGCATGGAACTCCGGGAGACCGGAACATTGCCGGCAACATTGCGAGGAACCGCAGGATTCGGTTCAACCGGGATTGCCGCCGATGGTATCTGAGGATTGATATGGAACTCGACGACGAACAATTCGAGCGTTACGCACGGCATCTGATCCTTGAAGAAGTCGGTGATGACGGGCAGGAGCGTCTGCTCGAGTCGCGTGTTCTTTGTGTCGGAGCTGGTGGCCTCGGGTCACCGGTTCTTCTCTACCTTGCCGCCGCCGGCATCGGCACCCTTGGCGTCGTCGATGATGACAGGGTCGATCTGTCGAACTTGCAGCGCCAGATCGTCCACGCGACCGATTCGATCGGCGAAGCCAAGGTAGTCTCGGCCGCCGAATCCGTACGGAGGGTCAATCCCACGATCACCGTCAACACCCATGCCGGCCGGCTGCGGGCCGATAATGTCGAAGCCTTGTTCGCGGACTACGATCTGATCGTGGATGGAACTGATAATTTCGAGACACGCTATCTGATCAATGATGCCGCTTATTTTCTCGAAAAAGCCGTGGTCTCCGGAGCGTTGCTGCGTTTTGAAGGTCATCTGACGACGTTTCGCAGCGGCACCGACGGACATCGCGAAGAGCCGTGTTACCGATGCCTGTTTCGGAAACCGCCTCCGCCCGACACCGTTCCCCGTTGCGAAGAGGCAGGCATTCTCGGCGCGGTGGCGGGTGTGATCGGAACTTTGCAGGCGACCGAGGTTCTGAAGGAACTGCTGAATCTCGGCGAGTCGATGTCCGGCCAGCTTCTGGTCTTCGATGCCCTTGGCATGACTTTCCGGAAGATGCGGTATCGACGCAGCCCGAACTGCCCGCTCTGCGGCGACACGCCAAGCATTACGGTACTTGACCAGCTCTTGCGTTAGGCACGGATTATCGGATCGGCGTCGGACCGCCGGTCAATACATCGACTCGATAACGCGATCCGGCGGCGTATGGCCGTCACAGAATGTCCGGATATTCACGATGACCTTCTCACCCATATCCATCCGGCCTTCGTAGGTCGCGGACCCCATATGCGGCATGAGCGTCACATTGTCGAGTTCAAGAAGTTCGGGATTGACCTCGGGCTCGTGTTCGAACACATCAAGGCCAGCACCTGCGATATCACGGTTACGCAACGCACGCGCAAGCGCCGCCTCGTCGATGACTTCACCACGCGATGTGTTCACAATATAGGTGTGCGGTTGCATTTGCGCCAGGCGCCGAGCCGAAAGCAGATGGTAGGTGGCTGGGGTGTGCGGACAATTGACCGAGATAATGTCCATGCGAGATAGCATTTGGTCGAGGCTTTCCCAGTAGGTCGCCTCAAGTTCGTCTTCAATGTCCGGGTGAAGCCGTTTCCGGTTGTGATAATGAATCGATAACCTGAATCCGCGGGCACGGCGCGCGACCGCCCGCCCGATTCGGCCCATCCCGACAATACCGAGACGCTTGCCGTGAATCCGGTGACCGAGCATCAGCGTCGGTCCCCATCCTGCCCAGGTACCGGACCGCAGCAGCCGTTCGCCTTCGACGAGACGCCGCGGTACCGCGAGAATCAGCGCCATCGTCATGTCAGCGGTATCGGCGGTCAGAACTCCGGGCGTATTCGTGACGGTGATTCCACTTTCCCTGGCAGCCGCCAGGTTGATATTATCGACGCCGGTTCCAAAGGATGCGACAAGACGGAGTTGCGGTCCGGCCTCCGCAATCAGCGCGGCGTCAATCCGGTCGGTTACGGTTGGCACAAGGACATCTGCTTCCTGCATCGCCGACGCCAGTGCTGCACGGTCGAAAGGTGTGTCCGTCAGGTTCAAACGGGTGTCGAACAATTCCATCATCCGGGTTTCAATCCGGTCCGGGAGCTTGCGCGTGACAATAACCAGCGGTTTCCGTGTCGCCATGGTCAGGTTCCTCAAAGCCGCCTGTGTCGTCCACATCGGGAGACAGCACCGTTATCCGGCATAACAGTCTGGCGATGGCTTGTCCATAAATCCCATGATGCGAAACTCTCACAATGGCAGTGCCGGTTACCGACCAGGGGAATCGCCTGTACCATCTCATGTTTTTCAGGTCCGACGATGTTTCGCCTATTCCTGTTTCTGATCATTTTCACGGCTCTCTGCCCGTCGGTGTCAAGCGCAGCCGAAACCCGGATTGGTCGGGAAACCGGTTTGCCAGTGCCCCGCTACGTCTCGCTGCAGGCGAATGATATCAATGCCCGCGTGGGCCCGGGCAAACGTTACGGGATCAAGTGGGTCTACAAACGGCAAAGCCTGCCAGTCGAAGTGCTGGCCGAGTTCGACAATTGGCGCAAGATCCGGGACTTTGAAGGCATGGGTGGCTGGGTCCACCGCAGCATGTTGTCGGGACGGCGAACCATCATCGTGACTGATGAAACATCAGTTCTGCGGGTATCGCCGTCTGAATCAGCCGACGCCATTGCCCGGCTTGAGCGCGGCGTCCTTGGCGAACTTGAAGACTGCCGCGGACAATGGTGCGATATCCAGGTCACCGGCTATTCGGGCTGGATCAAGCGCGACGGCATCTGGGGAGTCGGTGCAACAGAGGCCATCGAGAAGTAACAGCGGGGTATCGCGTTCGTCAGTCAAGATCCGCGGCGAGCGCCGTTCGAATGTGTTCCGGCACAACCGCGATATGGCCGTATCCCGAATGCTGGATTCCCAGCAGGATTCGTGTGCCGGCCCGCTTGAAGGCCGCAGCCTGTACCTCATTCATCCGGAAGTGCAGGAACTGCACCGAGGACGCGTTGCCATCGGCCGTGGTGCGGTCAAGATCGGTCTCGGCATCGGCGACGATGTCCTCGCCATCTACAGTCAGCACGCAGGTCTGCTCGACGCCGCCAAGTTGTGATAGCAGAGCCTTGCGGCGATCGGGGTCATCTATCTCAAACATCAGCGTCGCGACGAGATCCCTCCCCTGTGGAAGAGCGGGTTGTAGGCAGTCAATTCATCCTGAATCTGGTCTTCACCGCCCTTCTCGATGAACAGCATCTCGTGAACCTGCCACCACATCGTATCGTAGCTTTCGAAATAAAATGTGGCTTCCGGCCCAACCGCGAGCCGGCGGCTACGTTTCAACGCCATGACCCGGCCGCGTTGCTGCTTGCGCATTGCCTCATATGCGTCCATCTCGACAATGTCCTTACGGGTAATCTGTTTTGCGGCCATATGTAGAGCTCCGACGACAATCCCGATGGATGTCGATGCTGGTGAAGCTGGCTCAAAAGGCCAGCGGCATTCTCAAAACCCGTATGCCGCAGCAAGAATTTCCACGGGATGATTCGACCGTTCGGCGCATGATCTCTCGCCTTCAACTCGTTCCATACCCTGAACGATATGTTCGCCGGCAAGCGGGCAACCAGACGCCACATAGGTCGTCGCCGCCCGTCGCGCCTGCCGCGCAACCGGCTTACCAACCTTGATCGCGGTCTCGAAATTTTCCTTCATGATCCCCCAGGATCCGCCGTGACCGGAACAGCGTTGGATTACTGTGAGTTCGATGTCCGGCAGGATCAAGGGCCATTCGAACTTCAACATCAGGGCGCAGGAGGGAATTGGAGCGATGACATCCCAGCCCTCATCAACCCACGGGCGCAACTCCGAAGCGATGACACGCGCCTGTCCGGCAGCCCTTGCAATATCACCGTGTTCAAGTTGCGGCATGCCGCAGCAGGATGGAAAAGTCACCTCGGTCTCGATTCCGTTATGGGCAAGCACCTGACGGGCTGCCCGGCCGATGCCTGGATTATTATAGTTCACGAAACAGGTTGCGTAGAGAACCGCCTTGCGGCCAAAGCCCGGCGCCTCGGTATTGACAGTCAGGATTTCGGCCTTGGCCCGCGTCACGAAATCGTTGACATGAAACCTGGGCAGGGCAGCATCACGATGGACGCCGAGCGCAGATTCGAGAACCGGCCGGGTCAGCGGGTTGCCGCGTTGTGATGCCCAGTTCGCCACCGGAGCGACGAATCCTGCGGCCCGCCCATTGCGGTCGGTGTGCCGTTGGCGTGATGCCGGGCTGCGCGATAGCGCAGCATCAGATGCGGAAAGTCGAGATTGAAGTCATGCGGCGGCACATAAGGGCACTTGGTCATGAAACACATGTCGCATAGCGTGCAGGCTCCGACCACAGCTTCGAAACCGGTGCTGTCGACGCTGTCAAGTTCGCCGGTTTCCGAGTCATCGATTAAGTTGAACAGCTTCGGGAAGCTGTCGCACAGATTGAAGCAGCGCCGGCACCCGTGGCAAATGTCGAACACGCGCCGGAGTTCGGCATCGATATCCGCCTCATCGGGAAATTGCGGATCCTGCCAGGCAAGCGGATGACGGATCGGCGCGTCGAGGCTTCCTTCCTTCATCTATGGTCTCCGGAGTGAATGGTCCGGACATCTGTCGCAACCGGGCCTGACGCGCATTGGCCGTTGTCCGGGCAGCCGTACCAGCCATCACGCGGCCTGTGGCGCGCCAGCAATCCGTTCAACAAACGAACGGGCGAACAACATTGCGCCGTTTCGCCCGCTATCCCTATTCCATGGTGTCGAGTGCTTTCTGGAATCGGCCAACGTGACTTCTTTCGGCCTTTGCGAGAGTCTCGAACCAGTCGGCAATCTCGTCGAACCCCTCATCGCGAGCGGTCCGGGCCATGCCGGGATACATGTCGGTGTATTCGTGGGTCTCACCAGCGATCGCCGCCTTGAGATTGGCATCGGTGGCGCCGATCGGCTCACCGGTTGCCGGATCGCCGGTTTCTTCGAGAAACTCGAGATGACCATGCGCATGGCCGGTTTCGCCTTCGGCGGTCGAACGGAATACCGCCGCCACATCGTTGTAGCCCTCGATATCCGCCTTCTGGGCGAAATAGAGATAACGCCGGTTGGCTTGCGATTCGCCGGCGAATGCCGCCTTGAGATTTTCTTCCGTCCTGGAATTCTTGAGGCCCGCCATCTTGGTCTCCCGATCCTGATTGATGAACAACCTAGATAGTGTCGTCACGAAATACCAGCCCAGAGCGCCAGACACCGAATCTGCACCGCGGCAAGGAACGATGCGGCATTCCTGGCGTATCGCGTGGCAATCCCACGCCAACGCTTGAACCACAGAAAGGCGTTCTCCACCAAATGCCGGTGCCGGTAGAGATGGACATCATACGCTCTGGGGTGCTTGCGGTTGCGCTTCGGCGGAACCACTGGAATGACTTCATGCTCCTCACAATAAGACAGGATGGCATTCGTGTCATAGGCCTTGTCCGCCAACAAGGACTCGGCATCTATCCCTTCAATCTGCTCGACCGCTTGACTGCAATCTGCTGCCGTCCCCTCGGTCACCAACACCCGCACCGGCATCCCATGCGCGTCCACAGCCCGATGCAGCGTCGTGTTCAGCACCCTCTTGTGCGACCCATCGCCTGAGTGCCACCGATCGCACCGCTCGCATGGGGATGGACCTTGAGATGACTGGCGTCAATCATCAGCCACTCATCGTCCGGCTCATCCACCAGATGCTCCAGCAACGCCCCCCAGAGCCCCTTGTCCCGCCAGCGACAGAACCGACGATGGGTATTTTCCAGTCTCCATAGTCCGGCGGCACATCACGCTAGGGAGCGCCGGTACGCAGAATCCAGAAGATCGCATTAATGAACCGTCGATTATCCTGTGCCACCCCACCCCAACTTCCCGCTCGGCTAGGCAGATGAGGCTCCAACAACAGCCAGACCCTGTCCGAAATGTCGTGACGCCGATGAGCCAATCCCATGAGTCGCCTCCAGGAACCATCGAGTGAGTTCGACAGATAGTACAGATAAACATCACTCATGACGACACTATACTAAGGAGGGTAGTGTAAATTATATGTCCATTTGTACGCGCCTGTGTTCTACTCCCTTCGATGCGACGCAATCTTGAACTCGAAGCGACAATCGTTGAGAAGTACGCGGTGGTCGAGGCGTAATCTCGACGAGCGTGGGCGCCGTATGTGGGCTGCGACGGGGTCGCGTGCCCTCGGGTATGGAGGCGAGGCTCTGGTTTCGGATGCGACGGGGCTGTCGCGCCCGACCCTTCGCAAGGGGCGCGGGGCGCCCGCGTATCGAGCAGTCCCAGCCCGGCATCAAGAAAGCGTTGGAGAGGCTCGTTGACCCGTTGCCTTGCGGCGCCCCGCAGTCGCCTTTGAGATGGACATGCAAGGGTCGGGCGAAGCTCGCCGCGGCGCTGTCGCGCGCGGTCTGGAAGGTGAGCTCGACGCCGGTGGGACGATTGCTGCACGAGCTTGGCTATCGGTTGCAATCGGTGCGCAAGAGCCCCGAAGGGGCGTCGCACCCGGACCGCAACGCCCAGTTCGACCATATCAATGCGAAGGCGGATGAGTGTCTCCAGCGCGCCCGACCGGTGGTCTCTGTCGACACGAAGAAGAAGGAGCTGGTCGGGGATTTCAAGAACGCAGGGCGCGAGTGGCAGCCGAAGGGGCAGCCCGAGAAATCCATGGTCCACGACTTTCCCCAGGATGCCGCAGGCAAGGCGATCCCCTATGGCATCTATGACATGGGCCGCAACGACGCATGGGTCAGTGTTGGATGTGACCATGACACCCCTGCATTCGCGCTCGCCTCGCTTCGGCGGTGGTGGGAGGAGAGGGGCCGCAGCCGTTACCCTGAAGCTCGCGAGCTGTTCATCACTGCCGATGCGGGGGCAGCAACGGCTACCGCTTGCGCGCGTGGAAGCAGGGGCTACAGCAATGTGCCGACGACACGGGAGTGCGCGTACACGTCAGCCACTTCCCGCCCGGCACCAGCAAGTGGAACAAGATTGAGCACCGCCTGTTCTGTCACATCACGCACAATTGGCGAGGCAAGCCATTGCGACCCTTCGAAACCATCGTTGATCTGATCGGCACTACGCGCACCGACGCAGGGCTTCGGGTCAGAGCTGAGCTCGACACGGGGGAGGACCCGAAAGGAGTGACGGCGACGAAGGCGGAAATGGAAGCGCTGTCTCTACATCGCAACGAGTTCCACGGTGACTGGAACTATGAACTTCACCCGCGGTGAAGTTGGAAACTTAAATTCGATCAAAATCCTAAGCTCGTGCCAATGTTCCGAGCACGAGCGGCTTTAGACTGTATGACCCTGTTATACGGAACCGGAATCCGGATGTCAAATTTTTAGAACGATTCAAATATAGATCTTAATATCAGACTTCCTGACCTCTAGTGATTTGGTGTGACACCGGCTGGGTGGGTTCCGGGGCTGCGTCGATCTCGTAGACCATGCGCAGATCGGTCCCGGGGAAGAGCGTTTCGGTGGCGTTGAGCTCGTTCAGGAGGGCATCGATCTGGCGGTCGCAAGCGTCATTTGCGAGGCCGAGAATGTGGACCCGGAGAACGCCGTTGGCGGGGTCCGGCAGGATGTCGGCGTCGGCGGTCATGAGAGCCTGAAGCAGTTTCCGGGGATGAGGCTTCTTGCCTTGTCCCTGCATGACGGGGAGCATCATGCGGGTTTCGGCGCGGTAGGCGATCATGCGGATGATGTCGAGGAGGATGCGGTCGCGTGAGGGCAGGGCATCGAGCTGTTGGTCTTCGTCGAGGTCGCCGGCTCGACAGTGCTTCGGCACGTTCCTGCGGCTGGCCCTGGCGATCTCGAGGGCACCCTCGAGGTCGCTGACTTCTCTCCTGAGCTGCGCCTTCGGCCTCTTTTTCCTGGCCGCGCCGGCGCTCCGGTTGCGCAGGCTGGCGAGCCGGCATTCGGCGCTGCGGATTGCCTTGTCATAGGCCCGCCGGAGCGGGTTTACGACCATGGTGTCGGGATCGAGAGGCTCGAGTTCGTGGGTCGGCAGGGCGTCGCTCGCGGCCAGCAGACCTTCCTTGAGCAGGGCCGGCAGGGCGGTGAGAACGCCGCCTGAGCGCACGCCGCGGGCGGCGCTGGCGAACTGCGGTTCGACCGGTCCCGCCTGCCCGCTGCTGGCCAGCACCCGGCCCGAGACATCGCAGGTCGCGCGCCCCATCGGCGCCGGCCGGTCGCGCGCGCTGCGATCCGTCTGCGTCCCGGCGTCGAGAGGACCTGGCTCCCCGCTCTGCGCCGTGTCCGCCAAGGGCTGCGCTTCGCCCGCTTCGGGCCCGGCTGCGCCGCCAGCCTCTTCAGCGACACGCGCCTCGCATGGCGCACCCACTGCCGAGCCTGCGGGCTCCTGCGCGCACACCGCCTTGCCGATCAGCCCCCGCCGGCGCCACTTGTGGACCGAGGCTTTCGACACGCCGAGAACCCGGGCCACCGCAGCGCCGCTCAGGCCCGCTTCCAGCAACGCTGTCGCCCTCTTGGCCAACGCCGGCGTGAACACCGACGGCCCGCGCCCGCGCCGGGGTTTCAGAAACGCCGCTTCACCCTCGGCCAGGTAGCGCCGCCGTGCTCGCTGCACGGTCGAGCGCGAGACACAGAACGCGTCGGCCAGATCCTGCGGCGAGAGCGCGCTGATCACCGCGAGGCGACCGATGCGCATGAGCATGGCGGCGCGGTCATCGGCGGGGTGGCTGGCGAAGGGAACGAGGTTTGAGAAGTAGGTGAAGGTGTCGTCCGAGATCAGGACGGCGAAGCAGCTGTTGCCGATCGGAACCGCCTCTGGGGGCACAGCGGGAGGGTCATGGGCATGGCTGAGACCGCGTATATAGTGTCATATTACAATATACGACATCGGCTGCGACTGCCACCGAAAATCGGCCCGCAACGGCCGAAAAGTGGCAGACTTCAAGGGGCTCGCGGCACGCCGTCCGGCAGCGTCAACGCCAAAAGGTCAGGAAGTCTGAATTTATTGTGAACCTCTTGCAAAATTCCTGTCCCCAGGGTCCGGTGAGCCCGGATCGGTCGGTTGCTTCCGTTCACCTCTGCACCTGGAGATCGGAATCCATGGATTCGCGGTGTCTCATCAGAGACGATGAGAACAAACAGGGACCTTTGCGGACATCGGGACACGCCTCTCCGGGTCCCTCTCTTCGAGAGGGCCGCGAAGGGTCGGTATGCGTTGTCGGAGCCGCGCTATGGGGCGGCGAGACGTATCAACTGGTCAGCCGCCAGGGCCAGGATGCCGACCATGAGATGGCAGGCGACCCTGGAATGTCCGCGGACGCGGACATGGCGCCCGCCACACTCATCCTTGAGGCGGGCGTTGGTCCTCTCGACACCGGACCGGATCCGGAACCGCACGGTCTCGGGATCGACATGGCCTATTGCACGCTGGGCCCGGGCCTCCCGGTCTCGCTCCTCCTTGAGGTCCTTGTCCCGGCGCGGATTGACATCGATGATCGGCACATGGCCAAGCCGTTCGCTCATCTGGTAGATCTCTCTGGCATCATAGGCCGCGTCCATGAGATCGTAGAGATTGGTCACACGCCCGGCGGTCATCATCGCCAGCGGGATCGCGACCTGGCTGTCATGGACGGATGCCGAGGTGAGGACGGTCCTCAGCGGCACCCCGCAGTCTGCTGTGTCGATATGCAGCTTGTCACCGCACCAGGCCTCCATGACCCCCATTGGCATTCTTCTTTGCCCCGTGATCGCAGACCTTCGGCAGCGCGTCGAGCATCTCATCGAGATCCATCCCGTTCGCTTGCTGTTCGAGACGCCCAAGCTCCTTCGTCCTCTCCGCGCCCTTGCGGGGCCGGCCGCGCTTGCAGTTCGGCATCCTGGCCTTCAGCGTCGGGGCCGGCGTCTCCCAGTGTCTCTGCAACCAGAGCCGCGTGCATCCTCTCCGGAAGACGGGACTGCGAACATTCGGCAAACGCCCGCGAAAACGTCGCTTCACTCGGGATCTCCGCGACACGCGACCAGCCGCACAGTCGGCGCAACGTCGGGTCCACCTTGAGCCTGTCGATCAGGTGGCGGGTCGTCGGCAGATCCCATACCGCCTTGGCGATGAAGCCACGGGCCAGCGCCTGGCGATCCTCCCGGGGCCGACCCGGACCGGTCCACACCTCATCGACGAAGCCCTCCACTTTGACGAGATCGAGAGCTGTCACGAAACGCTTGTGCGTCTCCAGGAGAGGACCGACCGCCTCGGCCAACGCAGGGAAAAGTTCCCCTTGAAATCGGCGCCAGAGATCGGATAGGGTCGAGCCAAGGGTCATCGGGGTCACCTCCTCGGTATCTTGTTATTGTAGAAACACAACATACCACGAGGTGACCCCGAAACCTAGGCCCTCGACAACAAAATCAGCCTCGACAAGGCAAAAAACTGGTCGGGCCGGCAATTTTGCAAGAAGCTCTTGTTTAAAAATATTATTTTATATCTCCTGGCGCACCGCGCTCCAGCGAACGACGATATCGACGCGGTCGACGGCATAACCGTCGGGCGCGGCCGGCAGTCCTGTCACCGTGATCCCGTCGCCGGGAATGTCACGCAGATTGCCCTCACCCTCGATATAGACATGGTGATGGTCTGACACGTTGGTGTCGAAATAGGTTTGACCAAACTGCAAAGCCACTTCACGAAGCAATCCGGCCGCGCAGAACTGATGCAACGTGTTGTAGATCGTGGCGAGCGAAATCGTGCCGCCTTTGGCCACCGCTTCACTGTGCAGCAGTTCCGCCGTGACATGACGATCCCGGCCATCGAAGAGAATGCGCGCGAGCAATATCCGCTGGCGGGTCGGCCGTATCCGGACCTGGCGCAGCATAGTTCTGGCCGCTGCGTTCGAGTCGACCGTACCATATGCTGGTCCCATCTTTGATACCGTAGACGTCACCACATCTTCCGCCCTGCCGGTTTCGGTCCCGATCCATTCATCACGAGATTCCAGTCTGCGAGTATCGTTCATTTTGGCTGTCAGATCACGAGGTTTCCATCCGGCAACCGATTCCGTGCTCTGCCCATCCGTCGCGCTCACCGGTCCGCAATCGATGGCGGATGTTCAGTTCGCCATGCTTGTCGGCGATCGAAAACTGTACCGGGCATGCCCGGTTCCAGATTGACCGTCTGTCGGCTGCTGTCGGAAAGAATGGAGTTTTGGGTGCCAGGCGCATCGCCTCATTCCTTTTCCCGGACAATCAGATGTTCGCCCGTCTGGAAACCTTGCGACAAACAACACAAAGGCCACCCGCTAATCCAGGCCGAAAAATCCTAACAGTTCCTTGCGGTTCATCCGTGTCGAAAGTTCCATCGATACATCGTCAACCAGCTGGTCGAACAGCGTCTGCTTTTCTTGCAGAACCTGATCAATACGCTCCTCGATAGTTCCTTCGCAGGTGTACTTGATCACGTTTACCTTGACCGTCTGGCCCATGCGGTGACTCCGATCCTCGGCTTGCCGCTCTACTGCTGGATTCCACCAGCGATCAAGATGGAACACGTAGGATGCGTCCTGAAGATTGAGGCCAACGCCGCCAGCACGCAACGATATGATCAACGCTTTGTGTCTCGTTCCGGCCTTGAAACGATTAATGAGTTCCGAGCGCTGATCAACCGGTATCTCGCCGGTCAAAGTCAGCGGGTTGAAAGCTCGCAAGTGGTTTGCCGCGGCCGCCACCCCCGAAGTACTGCTCGCGTATTGAGAAAAAATCAGGGCCCTGTGGCCCTGAGCTGTCAATGTGCCCAATCTGTCCGCGATGTCGTCCAGCTTGCTTGATGCTCCTGTCCTTGGATCGACATTGCAGATCTGTTTCAAACGAGTGATCAACTCCAAAATGTGCTGGATTCCGACTTCGGCGCCGAGTGACTTCAGGAAGACGATCCCGTCGCGTTCCGCCTCCTCGTAGCTCTTCCGTTGATCCCGATGCAGGGAAATCGTCAATCTGGTTTCCAGTTTGGGCGGCAGATCGCGCAGCACATCGTTCTTCTTGCGCCTCAGTTGCAAATCACGATGCCTCGACCGCAACGCCGCGCCGGGCCGGTAGCGTCTTCGCGGCGTTCCCTCATCATGGTCGACAAACTCCATGATAGAAGCCAATTCTTCCTCGTCGTTTTCGAGGGGCGTGCCGGTCAGAGCCCAGGACCGCTGCCGCGGGATACCCTTGGCTGCCTCACTCGTGTCATTACGGTTCTTGATCCTTTGCGCCTCATCGAGCACGACCAGACCCCAAGCGTCCCTGAAGGCGCCTGATTTACCAAGAAATCCCGCATCCTGACGCAAGACATCGTAGCTCACCAGTTTGACATCTTTTTGGGCCCGCCACTGCCAGCCTCGATCGCCGGCCCCGCCACGGACGATAATCGCGGTGAGGTCCTTGGCCCAATGCGAGAGCTCACGGCGCCATTGGTCGAGCACGCCGGCCGGAGCCACCACCAGGCACGACCCGATATCGTCCCGTGCCTTGAGAATCCGTATCGCTGCGACGGCTTGCACCGTCTTGCCCAAACCCATGTCGTCCGAAAGAAGCAACCGGTCCATCTCGACCAGGGCACGAACACCGTCGCGCTGAAAGGGCAAGAGATTGGCCGGCCACTCCAGCCGCACATTCGCTGGTCCGGATGGAAGGTCGGCCCGGGGCACCGCCAGCGCTGTCCACAGCCGCTCGATCAGGCTGGGGACGCCGTTATCCTCCTGTCGCTCCACCGGGATAGGTGGCAACACCACCACCGTTCTCAACCCGGTCCCGGCCACATCCCGAACCTGCGGATCGGCGAACGCCTCTGTCAAACCTATGGCAGCCCGTTCAAACGGCTCAAACGGGTTATCCTGTCGCATGATCTGGCCGAAAATTCGCCCTGCGGCCGATTCCGGCAGGGGAACGCCGGTCGCCCAGGCCATTCGGGAATGGGCCTGCGGTTTTCGTGCTGCCACAGCGCCGTCACGAGTCACCGGTTCAGGATGAACCCGGCAAGCGGGCACACCGGGATTCAGGGCACCGAACGCTTGCGGGGAAATCTCCTCCGCAAGGCCAAACAGCAAGGAAACGGCCGTCATTCGCGACCCGAACAAGGGTCCCGCCAGATCGGTCAGCAAACGATCGGTTCCGGACTTACAACACTCGCCTTGGGTGAAACTGAATCCCAAAGGCTCACCCTGCACCGAGGTCTCAAACAGGCCGGCACAGATGTATCCCCCACCCCGGAGTTCAACGAACCTCAACCAACCGACCGTATCGATACCTTTGTCCATAATCATCCCGTCGAGAGTGGGCACGAAAACCCCGTACCTAGACCATTACGGCAACGGTCTTTACTCCGGATTCAAGGTCTCGTCATCGAGGCCGCCACCCTCGTCATAAGACATCATGAAATCTTCCGCCTCGATATCGGGCTGGTAGTCCGAATGCAGGCGCAACAGATCCCATTCGTTGATGGCTGCACGAACCTTGTAACGCATTCGTCCCTGAAATCCCGCGCCCCCCGCTGCCGCGCTGTAAGACGGCGGTTCCCAGTCATAGGCTTTACTGTACAGGTGATGCAATGTTTCCACGGTCGCCTTCACATCTTCGTCGGTCGGAGGTTTCAGCACCAGACAGTCCCGCTCCAGCGACCGCATTCCGGTCTCGGCGCGGGCTCCGAGGCTTTTGAATCTCGTGCTCTGTCCGAGTTTTGGTCTAACGTAATCCCCATCCTTTTTCTGTCCATCCGGACTGATGATAGCCGAGGCAAAATCCTCCGTGACCGCGCCGACCACGATCAGGCCCGGATAATTCTCCCCCTTCGCCAACCCCATCCACCTGGCGATCTCCGCGTAGGAACGACCACGCTGCAATATCGAATACGAGCCGATCAGTTCGATTTCATCGAGAAGCACGACCCACCCCCGATAGCCGACGCTTTTGATCAATTCGACAGCAAACCTCAATCGCTGTGGCGGAAGCTCGGCGGCTCTCGGGGCAGAGAATTTGTAATATTTCGCTTGGTCGATCTGTCTCAACCCGTTGCGGATCCGGGAAATCATTATGCGGTCACCGGCCCAGAAGGATTCGATTTCGCTCTGCAGTTCCAGATCTCCGGATCGTTCGTGCACGACCCGGCTCGCCGGGAACATCATGCTCAGATGGCCAATGGACGCCGCGTTATCGGCCCAGTGGGCGAACTCGGTGCCCGGCTTCATGGACAGTGCGAGCTCTTCGATGAACCGCCCCCGCCGCCCGGAAATCCGACCGTTTTCCATGGCTGACGCAAACACCTTTCCCAGATCGTAGAGAGGCGTCTCCTTGCTGATCGCAACCCTGCTGCAAACAAAGTTCCTGGAAAGGGCAAGATGTTCCAGATGCGCAAGGAGGTGGGACTTGCCTGCCCCAAAATCTCCGGAAACGAGCATTCCTTGAGACTTTGCCACGCTGGTACTTGTGTCTTCGACCCCGTCCAGCATCTTGAGAAATCGTTTTTCGGCCAAGGGCTGGTTGCATCCCAGTTCTCGCACAGCCTCCCTGTTCGGCACACCGTTGCGCAAGGCTTCCACTGCCAGCCGCGCCTCGAGTTTTCCGGTTACGCGAGAGTCCATGCGACCCACCCTTTCATGAAAGCCGCACCAGAGCCGCTACCGGATTGGCAATGTTCCGATCTCGCACGTCATCCATCACCCGGGTGCGAAGGGCGGGGTAAATGGCCCAGCCTCTGGACGATTGCTCATCGACAAACACATAGTCCGTCAGCGTGACCAGCATCGACCCCGACAACCGGTCCACATCGTCGATGAACTCTCGAAGCAGTTCATAATGATCCATGGTCATCGCCCGCGTATAATACCGCATCCCGTCCTTCGGATCGCGGGGCAGCGTCGCCCGGGTGTTGTCCAGAAGGATCACCGTGCCGGAATAGTTCGCTTGACGCACCCAGTAGAGGGCTGATTCTATGAAATCACGCGCTGTCGTACGATTGATGGGCGTGTGAATTTGAAACGGCTTGACGTTACCGATCCGTGTATTCGTGCCGGTCAGCCAATCCAACAACGGTTGCCCAGCATAGTCCCCCGATATCGCGCTTTCCCTCTCGAGATAGCAAAAATGGGTCATGGCCACCCGAAAAGCCTTGGCCATGTAAGCGTTTTTAAAAATCTCCCGCTCCAGAGCCGGTCGCAATACCATGAGGACAGATTGCGGTTCGAGGCTGTTGGCCTGAGCAACGGCGTCGATGACGTTCACCATGCTGTCCGGCTCGATGCCCTCGACACGATACGCCATCTCCGAGAGAAGACGCAGAACCACGCGGCGCGCGAGGAGCCGCCAGTCGATCTGTGACGCCAGGCCAAAAAATACATCCTGCGGCATGTGGACACGGCTTGTGATTGCGTCTAACGCCACAAACAGATAGTCATGTTCCTCACACTGGGCCTTCAAACCTTCAACCAAACTAGGTTTTCGATCCTCGGTGGTCACCGCGAACTTTACCGCGGACCCTCCATCCTTGATGAATGTGGACAGATACTCGCGATCGATATGGTTCAGCCACTCACCGACCGGGATCGCGTTGGTCATTGGTCTTGCTCTGTAAATCGAACTCCGTAATACTCGGCGTTATCGCCGTTCGGACCGACAAAGGAAAACAGGTCGATCGAACGCTTCCGGGCTCCGGTGGATGACGGAAATGAAACCGTCGCGCCATTTCTGGTCTGACGTGGCCCCTCCGAATCCAGGGTAAAAAGATCGCGGGCGAAATCGCTGCGATCATATTCGCGGGATGCACCTGGGAGAGCTGTCATCAGTTTGTAGATCCTGGCCAAAGGCACAACGCGTGCACCCCCCGTTGACAATAGATTGCGGGATGCTCCCTTCACAATATCATTGTAGACAGCGTACAAAGACTCGATAAATCGTCGCGAAGTAAACCCGCTGGACTTTTTCTGGTTCGCGAGAAGAACATCAACAAGATAAGACGGTCGTGCCGTGGTTATCTTTTTTCTGTCCACTCTGACCGAGCGTTCTTCGGGAAGTATTCGCACGATAGACGGATACGAAATCAGGACCTCGTCACGTTCATAAATCGTCAAACTCTTTGCGGCTGCCGCGGCCTTGAGCTCGTCGACATACTGCTCGCGAAACATCTGCGATTCTTCGTGGTCCGAAAACGGCCAGCTCGAACCGGCATTCGAAACCTCTTGCTGGAGTGCTGTCAGCGCTTCATTCAACTTTTCCTGGCAGCGCCTGATGCTTGCCATGTTGCCGGTCTGGGCGGCTTTTGCCAACGCGCGGGCTTGCGAAACCACACTGCTGGCAGATTTCCGCGCCGCTTCGGCGGCTTTTTCAGTATCGCCGCAAGCTTGTTCAAAACTGGCCACTGTCCATGTTTCCCAAGATGATCTAGTCGAATGGCACTATAGATGGCGGGGACTCCCTGTCAACCCGAGACCCAAGGTAACTGCCCAGGTCTGATTACGGGTTCTGCTCCCGACGGCCTGGTTCACGGTGCATGGTTGTATGATGAGCCGCGTCATCGGCCGCACGCATCTGATCTGTCTGTGTGAAGGATTTTGGTGTCCGGGAGGGGGTTTCAGAGCCGCAGTCTGGAGGTCAACTGCATCGGGTCGGGGTGTCCCAGGCTCTTCTCCGATACATTAATTCCCCATTGGGGAACCTCACTTGTCACGACCCTCTGTTGCATTTCGGACTGCGAACCGGGAATGACTTGAACTGGTTTCGGGGGCAGAATTCGAACCTGCCATTTTCAAGTTATGAGCCCGAACGTCGGACATCACCCTTGGGCCGCACCCAGATCATCAGAACCAGCCCAACCAGGAACAGCAACAAGACCGGTGTGATGCCAATGCGCTGGCTGTTGGCGAGATCTGTCGTCACCGCAATCAATATGGGTGCGATGAAGGATGTTGCCTTTCCGGCCAGCGCGTAAATGCCAAAAGCCTCGGCCATCTTTCCCTCGACCGCCTGCCGGACCAGCATGGTTCGCGAGGCCGCCTGAAGCGAACCACCGGCCGCGCCGATGACGGCGCCACAGATGAAGAACACGATGGTCGGCAGGATCGACGGCGCTCCTGACCCGCGGACCGGTATCAGCAGAACCTCGTTCGGACTGGTCGAGACGATCACGGCCGATACGACCACCAAAACCGCGATCGTGACGGTGATTATGGGTTTCGGACCAAGCTTTTCGTCAACCCTGCCGCCAAGCCAGGCGCCCACTGCACCGGCAAGGGCGGCGACAATGCCGAAGATGCCAAGCTGGAAAGTTTCCCACCCCAACACCCCGGCAGCATAAATGCCGCCAAAGAAATACAATCCGTTCAAGGCATCGCGATAGAACATCGATGACATCAGATAGGCGAACAGACTGGGGCGCGCCGGCAAGCTGACCAGTGTGGTTTTCAATGCAACCAGTCCCTTGACGACAGCATTTGAAACCTGCGGTTGCCGTTTGACGTCGGGAACCCAGAGAAAGAACGGAACCATGAACACGAGATACCAGAACGCCGACAGGGGACCGGTGGCACGAGCGCCCTCGCCGGCCGCCGGATCGAGACTGAACACCGGATCCAGACCGAGCAGGGTCTTTTCGGAACCCGGAACCGGCGCCATCAGACAAAGCACGATGGCCAGACTCACCAGACCTCCACAATATCCCATGGCCCAGCCGGAACCGGAAATGCGGCCGATTTCCTGCCGATTTCCCAGTTCCGGCAGGAGCGAGTTCGTGAACACGATGGCGAACTCGCTCCCGATCAGGGCGATAACGAGAAAGATCAGAACCAGTGTCGGATCAGGCCGTCCCGGTGTTGCAATCCACAGGCCCGTGACACCCATAACGTAGAGAGCCGAAAATAGGATGATCCAGGGCCGGCGCGGCCCGTGCGCATCCGCCACGGCGCCGAGTACCGGTGCCAACAGCGCGATCATGACCGAACCTGCGGTGATTGCGTAACCCCAGACGACCTGGCCCTGAACAGGGTCGGCGGCAACCCTCGATGCGAAATACGGGGCGAAAGTGAAAGTCAGAATAAGCGTGTGAAAAGGCTGATTGGCCCAATCAAAAAACATCCAGCCCCATATCGCCTTGCGTTTGTCCGAAATGTCCCCGCCCCTCGTTAGAATTCAGGCATTCCGATCGATCCGTTATGATCGACCTTACGCAGCCGCGCATCGACGACAATGATTGTACAGCCATTGACGCTCATACATCGATGACAGCCTTGGCAGATCGGTAACCCGCGGGGTCGGCGACCGCGCGGAACGACAGCAGCCGACCGTATTCGATCTGCCAAAGCCCGAGACCCTCGTGCGCGCAGCACCGCCGTTTGCCGCCCAGCCCGCGTTATGGCAAGGTTCCGTAGCCAACCCGGAGGTCATGGTCATGTCGATCGGACTCAGAATCCTTCCGCGCGTCCGAAAGGTCGATCTGGAAATCGCGCACAGATTCCTCGACCTGCCCGTCGTCAATATCAGCGACAGCATGTAGCGCATGACGGCGGGCGGATCCCGGATCCGGCCGATGTATCGGGACGGACAAATGGCCGGACCGGCTCTTACCGTCAAATCCCGGCCCGGCGACAATCTGATGCTTCACAACGCAATCGACTGTGCCGAACCCGGCGATGTCATCGTCTGTGATGCCGGCGGCGATCTGACCAACGCCCTGATGGGCGAACTCATGCTCGCCCATGCGGTCAAACGAGGTTTCGCCGGGTTTGTCATCGACGGCGCAATTCGCGACATTCTTGCATTCCGCGACATCAATCTTCCGGTCTTTGCCGCTGGCGTCAGCCATCGTGGCCCCTACAAGGATGGACCCGGGGAACTCAATGTCCCGATTGCCCTTGACGGCATGGTGATCGAAGCTGGCGATCTGGTTCTCGGCGACTGGGACGGCGTGCTGCCCGTCCCCTGTGACGATGTCGCCGAAGTGCTCGAAAAGACCGAAGCCAAACAACAGGACGAAGTCCGGTCAATGCAGGAAATCGAGGCCGGTACAAGCGACCGATCCTGGATCGACAAGATTCTGAACGAGCGCGGCTGCGAAATCCTCTGATACAGACCTACCGGAGATGACACGATACCCAGTGCCCGGGAGTGTTCTCCTTCAACTCCGGAACTTCGGCACGGCAATGCGCCGTCGCGTAAGGACATCGCGTGTGAAAATGACAACCCGAAGGCGGGTTGATCGGACTCGGCACATCGCCTTGCAGGATGACCTTGTCACGCTTCATTTCCGGGTCGGGAATCGGAACCGCCGACAACAATGCCTCAGTATAAGGGTGCAGCGGATCGGTAAACAGTATCTTCTTGTCGGCGTACTCCACGATCTTGCCGAGATACATGACCGCCACCCGATGACTGATATGCTCGACGACTGCGAGGTCATGGGCAATGAACAGGTAGGACAGGCCAAGGTCGCGTTGCAGGTCCATCAGCAGATTGATCACCTGGGCCTGGATCGAAACATCGAGCGCCGACACCGGCTCGTCGCCGACAATCAGTTTCGGATTGAGCGCAAGCGCACGGGCAATCCCGATCCGCTGGCGCTGGCCGCCGGAAAACTGATGCGGCAGGCTGGACATCTGTCCGGGCCTCAGCCCGACCCGCTCGAACAACTCGGCGACCTTGTCACGCCGTTCGCCGCGCTCATGAACACCATGGACAAGGAGCAGTTCGCCAACGATATCGCCCGCCGACATCCGCGGGTTCAGTGATGAAAACGGATCCTGGAAAATGATCTGCATCTGGCGGCGGTAATCGCGCAAATCACGCTTCTCGAGGCGCGTGATATCGACACCGTCAATCTCGATGGCCCCTTCCGTCGGTTCGATCAGCCGCAACACGGTGCGGCCAACTGTCGATTTGCCGCATCCCGACTCGCCAACCAGCCCGAGCGTCTCGCCTGGGCCGATCTCGAAACTGACGCCATCGACGGCATAGACCTGCCCGACGGTCCGTGACAGCAGCCCCTTTTTGACCGGAAAATGCTTTTTCAGCCCGGAGACCCTGAGAACCTGCGGTGCTTCCGTGCCATTCGCCTCAACCATGATGGCCTCCGTCAGCCGCTGCGCCCAATGTCTCATTGGCACGCCAGCAGGCAACCCAGTGATCTTTGCGCAGTTTTTCAAATTGCGGCGCCGCGTCACGGCACTTGTCGACTGCCATCGAACAGCGGGGCGCGAACGCGCAGCCTGGTGGCAATTCATGAAGCGCCGGAACGATTCCATCGATTTCAGTCAACCGTTCGGCAACCGCATCCCCGCCGCTCATGATCTCAAGTCTGGGAACCGATTCGAGAAGACCACGGGTATAGGGATGCAAGGGGTCCCGAAACAGCGTCCGGACATCGGTTTCCTCAACCTTCTTGCCGGCATACATCACGATCACGCGACGCGCGGTTTCCGCGACCACGCCGAGATCATGGGTAATCAGGATCACGGCCGCACCGACTTCCTGTTGCAGCCGGACGATCAGATCAAGAATCTGGGCCTGGATGGTGACATCCAGCGCCGTCGTAGGTTCATCAGCGATCAGGACTTGCGGGTTGCAGGCCAGCGCCATCGCAATCATCGCCCGCTGACGCATGCCGCCCGAAAGCTGGTGCGGATACTCCCGTACGCGCTGCTCAGGCTCGGGAATACGGACCAGGGCGAGCATCTCGATGGCGCGAGCCATAGCCTCGGCCTTGCTCAGATCCTGATGAAGGATCAGCGCTTCGGCAATCTGCGAACCGATGGTCATGACTGGGTTAAGGGAGGTCATCGGTTCCTGAAAGATCATCGAGATTTCGTTGCCGCGAATATCCCGCATCTCGTCTTCCGAAAGCGTCATCAGATCGCGCCCGCCCAGTTCGACCGAACCGGCCACGATCTTGCCCGGCGGATCCGGAACCAGACGCATCAGTGAAAGCGCAGTTATGCTCTTTCCGCAGCCTGATTCGCCGACAATCGCCAGCGTCTCGCCGCGGCCGACCGTGAAGGATACATCATCGACCGCCTTGACCACGCCATTACGGGTGAAGAAATAGGTCTTCAGATCACTGACCGCCAGAACATCGTCCCCTGCCGGATTCTCGGGTTGTTCAACCATGCGCTTCGCTCCCCGCCCGGCTGTTGCGCCAAAGGCAATGCCATAGGCCCGGTTGCCGGGATAATCCTGCTGATTTCGACAAGTTGCTGTAAGGCACAGTGCCAGTTCCGTCCTGACCGAGTGCCCCGTGACTGCGTGTCCCGGCCATCATCAGCTGCGCTCACGCGGGTCGAGCATGTCACGCAGCGCGTCGCCCATGAGATTGGTTCCGAACACCGCCGCACTGATTGCGATACCCGGAAAAATCACCAGCCATGGTGCCACCCGAACATATTCGGCAGCCGATTCCGAAAGCATCCGGCCCCAGGACGGATAGGGCTCCGGAACCCCGAGGCCAAGGAACGAAAGCGAGGCCTCGGTTAGAATGGCCGACCCGAGCTGGGCGGTTGCGAGAACGATCAACGGCGCAACCGTGTTTGGCAGGACATGGCGAATGGCAACACGCCATTCGCTCATACCGCCAGCGCGGGCCGCCTCCACGAATGGCATTTCCCGCAGCGACAGGGTACTCGATCGGACCACACGGGCGACTTGTGGAACTAACGGTATCGAAATCGCAATGATCGTGTTTTCGAGAGACGGTCCCAAGGACGCCGCCATCACCAACGCCATTACTAACAGCGGCAACGCCTGCATGATATCGATAATGCGCTGGGTCAGAAGGTCGAACCATCCTAGAAGGTAACCTGACATCAGACCGATAATGACCCCGATAATGCCGCCGAGCAGAGTCGAACCAATGCCGACCGCTAGTGAAATCCGGGCGCCATGAACGATTCGGCTCAGCACATCGCGCCCCATCATGTCGGCGCCGAAAACCATCGAGATATCGGGCGGCGACAGCGACCGGCTGGCATTGGTCTGCAGGGGGTCGTGCGGCGCCACAACATCGGCAAAGATGGCCGACATCACGAAGAAGAACACGATGACTGTTCCGATTGCGCCCAACGGATAACGCCGGGTCAGATGAACGACGGATCCCCACCAGCTGTCGATATTGGCGCCGGCGCGGTCCAGTTCCCGTTGTTGATCGATCGCGGTCATGCGTCGGTCTCCTAATCCGAATACTTGATGCGTGGATCAAGCACGCCATACATCAGATCGGTCAGGAAATTGATCACCACAACAATGACCGCGATGAACAACACAAGGTTCTGCACGATCGGGTAGTCGCGCATCAAAATCGCTTCGACGAGGAAATGCGCGACGCCCGGGATATTGAAGACGGTTTCGGTGATGATCAGCCCGCCGATCAGGAATGCCGCCTCAATCCCGATGATCGTCGTCACGGGCAGAACCGCGTTCTTCAGCGCATGCACATAATTGACTGAGTCGTCCGAAGCCCCCTTCGCCTTGGCGGTCCGGATATAGTCCTGTCGCAAAACTTCGAGCATCGAGGACCGGGTCAAGCGCATGATCAACGCCGACGCCCGGAAGCCGACCGCGGCCGACGGCAGCAGATACAGAGCAAGCTCCTCCCATATCGATTCCGGGGTATCGGTATAAATCGGTATGGCTCCGAAATATGCAACGCAAGCCATCAGGATCAGCAGCGCCAGCCAGAACGACGGCAATGACAGGCCACTCAGACTGACAATCCTCAGAACATAGTCGAGCGCGGTATTCTGACGTACTGCGCTGATGACGCCGAGCGGCAGTCCGAACAGAACTGAAAAGAACAGCGATAGCGCCGCAAGCTTGGCTGTAATGGGAATGCGCGGGCCAATTTCATCGATTGCCGGCATCTCGGACACATAGGAGAATCCGAGATCGCCGATCAACAGGCCCTTGATCCAGTCAAAATACTGAACGGGTATCGGCCGGTCGAGGCCGAGTTCCTTCTCCAGCAGGGCTTTTTCTTCCGGGTCCACGAAACCGGCTGAATCGAACATGATATCCGCGATGTTGCCGGGAACCAGCCGTAACAGCACGAAGATCACGATCGACATCCCGACCAGGGTCAGGAGCATCAGAAGAAAACGGCGAATGATATAAGTCGTCATGATCCGTCTCTCCGGACCCCAAAAAACAGTCAGCCGGTTTCACGACGCGGCCGCCGCAATCTGAAATAACAATCTTGTCAATGAGCCGGACCCGCGCCGATCAAGCGCGGGTCCGAGTCAATTTCCAGCCAGACCCTACTTGTCGAGCCAGATGTCTTCCAGACGCCAGCCGTTGTAGATGCTGTTGGTCATGGCCGTATAGCCCTTGACATAGGGCTGCCAGCAGGTTGCCGCGACGCCATTGAAGATGATCGGGCGGGCCGCGTCCTCTTGCAGACGCTTGTCAATTTCCCAGACCAGCTTCTTGCGTTCCTCACCGGCCTCCATCATCGACTGCTTCTCGAAGAGATCCATCATCTCCTGCTTGCAATAGCCGGTATAATTGCGCTGCGAGCCGCAGGCATAGTTCTCGTAGAACATCGCATCCGGATCGTCGACGCCGATACCGGTCAGGTTCAGCCCGACCTGATAATCCTTCCGGGCGACCTTGGCATGCCAGTTGCTGGTCTCCACCGTTTCCAGTTCGCCATCGATGTAGATTTCCTTGAGATGGTCGATCAGGATCACCGCCGGGTCGCGATAGACTGCGATATTGCGGGTCGCGACCTTCACCTTGAGACGATTGTCCGGCCCATAACCCAGGCCTTCCATGATCTTGCGGCCCTCGGCCCGGTTTGCGGCAACGTCAGGGTTGTACCCCGCAACATTGGCAAGCACATCGGGTGGCATGCCCCAAACGCCAGCCGGTGGCGGCAACAAGGTTCCACTCTTGATCGTCTCGCCATGTCCGAGGATCTTGATGAACGCATCCCGGTCGATCGCCAAGACCATCGCTTTGCGGATGTCGGCATTGTTGAAAGGCTCGCGATCCTGGTTGACGATCAGGTTGGTCGTCACGTTGGTCGGACCCTTGTAGCAGACGACATGCGGCGCCTGCTCCATGACGTCCTTGTGCAACGGAACCGTTACGTCACTGTTGAATGTCATGTCGAACTTGCCCGCAACGAATGCGAGAACACGGGTCGACCGGCTCTTGATGATCGTCCATTCATGACCATCGAGATAAGGTTGGCCATCTTTCCAGTAGTTTTCGTTTCTGGTGAACTTGACGTGTTCATTCTGCTTCAGGGCAACGAATTTGAACGGCCCGGTCCCGACCGGATGCGTACGCATCTTCTTCGGCGGGACATGACACGGATAAACCGGCGAGTAGCCGCCCGCGAGGAGAGCGAGGAAGGCCGGCTGCCTCCGTTTCAGATTGAACGTGACCTCGTAGTCGCCATTCGCTTCGATGCTTTCGAGATTCTTGTACCAGGACTTGCGCGGATTCTTGCGGAGTCGGGCCTTGGAATTGCCGAGCACGAGGTTCCAGGTACAGACGACATCCTTCGCGGTGAAGGGCTTGCCGTCATGAAATGTCACCCCCTCACGCAGTGTGAAGATCAGTTTCGTCTTGTCGTCATTCCAAGCCCAACTTGTCGCGAGATCAGGCACGATCGTGTCAACGCTATTGGTCGCGGCCGACTGGTCATACATGACCAGATTGTTGTAGACCCCCATGTAAGGTGAAACCGTCGAATTGGTCGCCTCTTCGTGGATCGAGCCGCTCGGCGGCGTCCCGCGGTGATAGAATTTGAGAATGCCACCTGATTTCTGCGCGTAGGCAATACCGGCACCGAAACCGGCGCCAATCGCAATGACCGCGGCGAACGCCGCAATCCGGATAGACGCTCGTTGCATAGAATTTCCTCCCATTGACATGCTACTCACTGCTCCGATCGTTACTTTCGGACGAAGACCTCATTGCATTCGTGACGATACATTGAACGCATGAACAGACCCCGTCAATGCTTGTCGGAAGATCGACACAAGACGGATTGTTCCCGGTCGCGTCACCATCCCGGCCTTGCCGGTCCCGGCGGATGGCTGGCCGGTTCCCGACCGGTGAGGCAAGCGCCCTGAACCCGAATCCGCCATCAGCTTTCGATGCCTAAGGATTGTCTGAACAAGTCGGTTTTGGTACAATTGGTTTATTGGTGACGGAGTGGAATGCGAGCCATGGAGCAAGCGATGTCTGCGGAGCTGGAGCACGACCTGAAGACGCGTCGGACGCGGCGCGAGGTCTTTCTCGAGACGATGGACGGGCTGGTTCCCTGGGAGCGGCTGGAGGCACGCATTGAGCCGTTCTACCCGAAGGCCGGGCGCGGTCGGCGGCCTTATCCGCTGAGCGTGATGCTGCGGGTGCACTGCGTGCAGCTGTTCTACAATCTGAGCGACCCTGGGATGGAGGACCTGCTTTACGAGGTGGAGTCGGTACGGCGGTTTGTGGGGCTGCGCCTCTCGGGTGCGCTGCCTGACGAGACGACGATCCTGCATTTCCGCCACTTGCTGGAGACGCATGGTCTGGGTGAGACGCTGTTCGAGGAGATCAACGCACATCTGGCCTCTCTCGGACACCGCTTGAGCAAGGGGACGGTCGCGGACGCGAGTCTCATTGCCGCGCCGTCGTCGACGAAGAACCGCAAGGGCGAGCGGGACCCGGAGATGCATCAGACGAAGAAGGGCAATCAGTGGCATTTTGGGATGAAGGCGCACATCGGGGTGGACGCGCAGTCGGGCTTGACGCACAGCGTGGAGACGACGCCAGCGAACGTCTCGGATGTGGCGACGGCGCACGCGCTGTTGCACGGGGGCGAGGAGCAGGTGTGGGGTGACGCGGGCTATCAGGGGGTGGACAAGCGCGCGGAGAACCGGGACACGGACGTGGACTGGGAGGTGGCGCTGAAGCCCGGCAAGCGCCGGGGGCTGGACAAGGCGGGCCCGGCGGCGGCGGCGGAGAGGCGCAAGGCGTCGGTTCGGGCCAAGGTGGAACATCCGTTCCTGTATGTGAAGCGCCACTTCGGTTACGCGAAGGTGTGCTATCGGGGGCTGGCGAAGAACACGCAACGCATCGCCGTGCTGCTCGGGTTCACCAATCTGCTCATCGCGGGGCGCGGCGCCACCGCCTGACGTGGGGGGAGTCCGTCCGCAACCGCCGCAAGGCGGCGGGGACGGTCGGCTCGGGCATCGAAATCCCCATTTCCTGGCACGACAACACGTCCCCGATGGGCTCTGGTGTTTCATCCACCGGCCACAACACCCGTATACCCGAAAAAACCGACTTGTTCAGACATTCCCTAACAGTCCGAGCCGGTCGCTCATGCCGTATTTTGCGGCAAGTGCCTTCAGTTTGTCCCAGGTGACGTTCTCGACCGCAATACCGGCGGCGCACCGCTCCAGCTCGGTGCGGTACTCGATTTCACCGGGATAGAAGACTTCACTGAATCCTTCTGCCGGCGCCGTATCCTTCAGATAGTGGGCGAAGGCTGCGACCTCGGCCTTGAATGTCGCAAGGTCGCGGAAAGCCGCAACCTTGAAGACCGCCATGAAACAACCGTCGTTATGGCGCCCGGTCGGCTCGACACCATGCCCGAGGCCGGTCAGGATGCCGGAGAAAATCTCGATCATCGCCGAGAGGCCGTATCCTTTGTAGCCCTCGGTTCCGCCCAGCGGCAGCAGCGGTCCACCGGTCTTGAAGGCTGCGGGATCGGTTGTCGCGCGCCCGTCCTTGTCGACGATCCACCCTCCCGGGATCGCGGCGTTGCGCGCCAGCGCCAGATTGATCTTGCCGGCGGCCACTGCCGAACTGGCCATGTCGATGAAGAACGGTCCAGGCAGATCCGAAGGCATGGCGATCGCGATCGGATTGGTTCCAAGTCGTTTCTCACGGCCGCCGAACGGCGTGACATGCTTCGGTCCGCGGCCCGAATCAGCGGTGATCATTGCAATCATGCCGCTCTCGGCCGCCATCAGCGGGTAGCTGGCGAGCCGACCAATATGGCCTTGACGGAATACCGTGGCAGCTGCAACATTTTGCGCTTCGGCTTTTTCGATGGTATATTTCATCGCCCGTTCATTGGCGACATAACCATATCCCCAATGCCCGTCGATGACCGATGTCGTCGGCGATTCCCGAACAACCCGCCATTCGGCGCCCGGCACGATGTCCTTCCGGTCGACACGGTCGATATAGGTCGGAATCTGGATGATGCCGTGGCTGTCATGGCCGGCAAGATTGGCGCCGATGACGTGACGGGCGACCGTCGCGGCCTCGTCGGCTGGCGTGCCGGCCCCTTGCAGCAGGTTGTCGGCTATTTCGGTAAGGCGGTCTGCCATCACGGTCGGCATGCTGTCATCTCCTGATTATCCCGCGGAGCTTCGGACCCCGAAACCGGACGACGGACCAGACGATCGCATCCCGGATACGGGGTGCAGTCCGGCACGATGGCGGCCATTGGCAGACAAGGCATCAATGCCCTCCACTCGGCATCGGCAGATGCCAGAGCTCCGGCTTCGGCAAGTCGAGGCCGAGATTTTCACGCAAGGTCGTACCTTTATAATCTTTATGATAGAGGCCGCGGCGCTGCAGTTCCGGGATCACAAATCTGGTGAAATCCTCATAGGCTCCGGGCACATGGGTGGCCGCAATCACGAAACCGTCGCAAGCCCCGGTCGTGAACCATTCCTCCAGAATGTCCGCGACATCCTTGCCGCTGCCGACCCATGGCCGATGCAACAGACCGCGGCCGCTGTAATGCATGAATTCGCGAACTGTCGGATCCGGTTTTCCCGCGGCCTGCAGCACCCTGTCGCGAATTCCGTGCAGCCCCTGCATGCCGTCAAGTTCCTCTTTCGTGAACGGCTCGTCCATGCCTTTCGAGGCAAAATCGAAATTCAACGCTTCGGACAACAGTGAAAGCTGATCA
This sequence comes from Thalassobaculaceae bacterium, assembly GCA_963422445.2. Lineage (GTDB taxonomy): Bacteria > Pseudomonadota > Alphaproteobacteria > Thalassobaculales > Thalassobaculaceae. Next base: position 1,763,239 of record OY729512.2, on the reverse strand, counting down.
AGGTCGGTCGGCAGGGTATCGATCAGAGCCCGTTTGTCCTCGGCTTCAGCCCTGGTCTCGGCAACTACGCAATGCGCGAGCGTCGCCACGGTCACCTTCTCGGGGTCGCGACCATGATCCGCGATGCTCTGTTTGAAGGCCTTGTATTCTCTGCGTCCGATTTCGAGACCCGGATAGGCAACGAAGACCAGTTCGGCCCAGCGCGCCGCAAAGCGCAGGCCACGCCCGCTCGATCCGGCCTGAATCAGCACCGGATGCCCCTGCGGCGACCGCGGCACGGTAAACGGGCCGCGCGAGCGATAGAACTGTCCCCCGTAGTCAAGGCGATGAATTTTCCCGGGATCGGCGAAGCGGTTGTTCACCTTGTCGTTCAGAATCGCGTCGTCCTCCCAAGAGTTCCAGTGTCCGAGCACGATTTCGAGGAACTCGTCGGCACGGTCGTAACGGGTATCGTGTTCGATGACTTCCGTTCGGCCCATGTTCATGGCCTCGCCGTCGTTGAGCGAAGTCACGATGTTCCAGGCAGCCCGACCCTCGCTCATGAGATCGAGGGTGGAGAACACACGGGCCACGTGAAACGGCTCATAATAGGTGGTCGAATAGGTCGAACCGAGGCCGAGCCGTTCCGTTGCCATGCCCACCGTCATCAGCACGGTCACCGGATCCATCTTGACGCAGCGGATGCCGCCCTCGGCTGTATGCTCATGGTTGCCGCCAAGAATATCGGGCATCGCGAGGCGGTCGTCGAAGAAACCGACGTGAAATTTCCCGGCTTCGAGAACCGTGGCGATGTGGCGGTAGAAATCGGGAGATGTAGAATCGACCCGGGAGTCGGGATGGCGCCACGACGCGGGAAAATTCGTGCAGTTCTGCGCTTGCAGAAACGCGACAAGGGTAATCTGGCGCAAAACGACATCCTCCAAACTCTGCGACAACGATGCCGGCGAGGCACGACTGCGGAAAACCTAGACCACCGCCGGCAGGCTGTCGATGGTTCGAGGCGAGTTTACAGAGGAGCGATGAAACCCCTCTGCCTTGCTGCAAGACCGCTGCCCGGCAGCGCGCAGTGGCGATCCCCGGATCTGCCGCCGGATTCCGGGGATACGGTCCGTATCATAGCACAACTGTTTATTTTCAATGACGTTTCGATGTCCGTCAGCGTGGCGACATGGTGGAGTAGCGCGGTCAATCCGGGTCGCGAGACGCTATCAACTGCCGGTTTCCGGGGTCATGGTGCCGACACATCCGTTATCGGTGTCCCGGATCACTGCGATACGGCCGACGCCGGGGATGTCGAACGGTGCCATCATGACCACACCGCCCGCAGCCTCGGCAGCCTTGCAACTCGCATCCACATCGCCTACGGCCACGTAACTGAACCAATGCGACGGTGTTCCTTCGGGCGCCTGCGACGCACGAATGTCCATCAGGCCGGCCGCGGGCTGGCCGGCGGCCCTGAAAACCGTGTAGATTCCGCCTTCGGGCATCTCCATGTCTTCCGCATCCCAGCCCAGCATGTCGATTATAGAACGTCCTGACGGCAACAACATCGTTGGCCAGATATTCGTTCCAGTAAAATGTTCCATGTTCTGCCATTTTGCCTCCAGAAAATGCAGACGCTCTCTTCCCGTCAATCCGGTCATCACCACGCCCAGCATCGATTACGGAACCCGCCAAACGGACCCGAATCGGACACCGACCTCGTCGCAGTGTCGGGATGGTAACTCCGGGGATCATGCACGGCCGGAACAACCATCATTACAGTCTTTCGACGCGCCCATTTAAGTTTGAAACGCGACACGTCTGATCGAGGTTTAAGATCCTGCGTCCGCAGTATGTTATTGGCGGTCAAGTGATGGTGATACTCTTCAAAGTAGACACCAGGGAGAGATATCCTGCCCTCAGGCCACCATCACCTGACCTTCGAGCAACGATGCCGGATCGAGACACTTCCTGAAAGGGGTGATGCGCTGCGGTCGATCGCCCGGGCACCTGGTTGCCATGTCTCGACGATCAGCCGGGAGGTGAAGCGGAATACCGGTCGGCGGGGATACCGGATGAAGCAGGCGCATCGCCTGGCGAAAGAGCGCCGTCATGTGGCCTCGTCCGTGCCGCGCAAGATGACCGCGGCGGCCTGGGCCCTGGTCGAGGAGACGCTGGCCCTGCGTTGGGGTCCGGAGCAGATATCCGGCCGTCTCCGGCTTGAGGGCCTGCTGTCCGTCAGCGCGACCTGGATCGACCGTCACATCCGGGCGGGTCGGGCGGCTGGCGGGACCTTGTGCCACGCTCTCCGGCAACGTGGCAAGACATACAACCGCCACGGTCGCACGGCGACCGGACGCGGCCTGATCCCGAACCGGGTCGATATCCGCGAGCGCCCTGCGGTGGTCGACGAGACGACCCGGATTGGCGACCGGGAGGTCGATACGATCATCGGATCCCGGCACCGGGGTGCGGTGGTGTCTGACGTCGTTTGCGCCGCTGGTGCACACGCTGACGGCAGATAACGGCAAGGTATTTGCCGGCCATCAGGCCCTCTCCGAAGACCTGTCAGCGGGATTTTTCTTCGCTACGCCTTACCATTCCCGGGACCGCGGCCTGAACGAGCATACGAATGGCCTGGTTCGGCAGTACTTTGACAAAACGACCGATTGCCGCACCGTTGCGGCGTTGGCGGTGCATGATGTCGAGTATCAGCTCAAGACCCGGCCGCCGAGTTCCGGGCTACCGGACGCCAGCGGCCGTGTTCGGTGACGCGCTTCGGGGTATCGGAGTGTTGCTGACACGGTGAGTGCTGCCGGGCCTGCCTGCTCCTGTGTCATGACCGGATGAGACCTTGTCTCGGCCGCAGGACCGCCATCGGAGCGTGCGATGCCGACGCGTGCCGGATTTGCACGCTCCGTGGGCCGCTACCCCAGGGACAGGTCTGGCACCGCCGCCGGACACGCGGCGCACAGCATCGTTTCAGGGTTTGCTCTCCGTCACCAGAGACGGCCGTGACGCCTCTCCTGCGGGCGCCTGTGAGCGGCCATAACAGCACGACCGGCACCCGGGATCCAATCAAAGCCAGCCGCTTGAGGCGCGAAACCATCTCCGAAAAAAATCAGTTCGGGAGGGGGGGGAGAAGCCAGCCACCCCGATACACTATTCCCCATTGGAGGACTTCACCTGTCACGACCCCTGTTGCGTTTCGGACTCCGACTCGCCGCCGCTTCCCCCGACGACTGACCCTGCGTAGCTTGACCGGCTGGAACAACGCCCTTGCCAGATTCTTCATGCGCTGATCCACAGTGCGTCCCGGAATGTCGAGAGGTGTCAATTCCTGCTCCAACTCGGGCTTGGTCGGCTGGTTATCGGACGGAGCAACCTCGACGGTCTTGGGTTTGGATTGTTTGGTCATTCTCAATCCCTTGCGTTCTTTCTGAAAAAACCCACCCATCGCTCTACCGGGACGCGGACACTGGTTCGGATATGCGTTCACAGACGTAATCATCCATACCGCTTATGCACGTGGCTCCGGTGGCACACGATGTTGCCCCCGATGTCGACTATTCCCGGCACGCCAAACGCTACATGTGCGTTGCACCGGAGCCACGTGCATAAGCGGTTCTTCAAATAGTCTGTGCAACATAGGAGATCCGGTAAGAATGTTTGAAAGAACCCATGGAACAACTACAAGAGGGTCACATGGGTTGACGCTCTTTCGGTGACGGTGAATCAAAAAGTAGGCTCTTTCTCCTTCGCTAACAGATACCAATCTTTCAACTCGATCCCCATCAGTTGCGCCGATCCGTTGTCGATCTGTCCAGGATCACATCGGGGAATGTTTGTGCTAGCCGGATGCCTTGTTAGTCATTGCTTATCTCCAACTTATAAGACAATTATACCGCTTATGCAGATGGTTCCGGTTCGATCAACATGCTGTAGGTAAGGGGTTGTGCATTGGTGGCGAGGCGGAAGAGCGAGCGGAAAGCATCGTGGCGGGTTTTGCGGCGGTTGAAGCGAAAGACGACCTCATCGAGATCGGCTTGCAGATGCTTGCGGCGCAGCCCGTGGTCGACGCCTCGCGCCCATCCTTTGAGGTTGGAGAAGACTTGGTGGATCCACGGCAGGACGAGGTGAGCGGCGGTCTTCCCGACGACATGGACATTGTGGCGATCGGCGGGGACCGCAGCGTCGCCGGACCAGCCGTCGGTTTTCGCGATGGCGTCGGGATCGGTGGCGGTTTCGACGAAGTGTCCGAGGTCGGCGGCGCCGTAGGAGGAGATGTCGGCTAGCCTCAGGCGGCCCGGGATGTTTCCGTCCCCGAGTTCGATGGCGCCGACGATGAGCATCTTGCCGTCGTGGCTGCGTCCTTGCCCTCCGGTGGGAGGATCATCTTTGGTCCGGAATGGACGGCTGGCCTCGTCGATGTCCACCAGGCCCGACAACGGGTTGCGCTCGGGCTCGACCATGCTGGCGCGCAGCTTGTGGGCGAGCAGCCAGGCGCTGCGATAAGAGCCGATAGCGAGCTGTTTCCGGAGCTGCAGGGCAGAGATGCCGTTGGAGTGGGTCGCCATCAGGTCGGCGGCCCAGAACCAGACGGTGAGCGGCAGCTTGCTGGCGTGCAGGATCGTCCCGGCCGTCACCGAAGTCTGCCGGCGGCAGCCAGTGCACGCGAAGGTGTGTGCTTTTCTGCGCAGCACCCATCCCTTTTCATGGCCGCACCTGGGACAGACGAAGCCGTCCGGCCAGCGCATTTCGATCAGCCAGGCGGCGCAGGCGTCATCGGCCGGGACCATGTGCTGGACGGCGAGGAGGCTGTCGGGGAGCTGTTTCATGTGGGGGCTCCGTCGGCAGGAACGTATCGGGAACATTCTACCCGCTCCCCCGCCCTAACCTCAACATCTGGTGGCAAACTCTCGCAACCGGAGCCATGTGCATAAGCGGGAACCTCTTGCAAAATTCCTGCCCCCAGGGTCCGGTGAGCCCGGATCGGTCGGTTGATCCCGGTCACCCCCGCGACCAACCCGATGGGGTGGGAGGTCGGGCATCTCGGTGAGGTCTGCGCTGTTAATCCACGTGCCGGAAAGGCCGAGTATTCGGGAGACATAGTTGTAAGCTTTGTTCCGATGGTTGCGGTGGACGAGCGGTTGGGGGTGATCACGGCTCTCAAGGAGCTATCTCTCGCGGAAGTCTTAAAGGGTTACACGTCATTTGAGGAAGGCGATATCCTGTTTGCGAAGATCACACCCTGCATGGAAAACGGCAAGATTGCCCTGGCCAGAAATCTGACCAACGGTATCGGCCGCGGCTCGACGGAGTTTTATGTTCTTCGACCAAGCGACCGGATTCTGAGTGAGTACATCTACCATTTTGTTCGTCGAGCAGAATTCAGAGAAGAAGCCAAAAGGAGCTTCTCTGGCACAGCGGGTCAACAGCGCGTTCCCAAGTCATTTATGGAAAATAAACTTGTTCCCCTTCCGCCACTCGAAAAGCAGCGGCAATTCGCTTGCATCGTCAACCGAGCGATGCGCATAATCACTACTGCGCAGACGGACACGAATACCGCTTTGCTTCTGGAATCCTCCCTCATGTCCTGTTTGTTGGAAGACGGCGTGTGACCGACATCGTGGACAACAAGCGGAGAAGCGAGCTGATGGCGAGGATTCGTGGGCGCGACACGACTCCCGAACTGATGGTCCGCCGCATCGCTCATAGGATGGGCTTGCGCTTCCGCCTGCAACGCAAGGACCTTCCCGGATGCCCGGACCTGGTGCTCCCGAAACACCGTCTTGCCGTCTTCGTGCATGGCTGCTTCTGGCATCGGCACGAAGGCTGTCGGTACGCCTCCACTCCCAAGTCACGGGTTGCGTTCTGGACGGCGAAGTTCGAGGCCAACGTTGTCCGGGACGCGCGCCAGGAGGCCGCCTTGAGGGAGCTTGGCTGGCAGGTTCTGACGATCTGGCAGTGTGAGACAAGGGGCGTAGCGGCAGTTGAGCGCAGGCTGGCTGCTGCGATCGACCGGGGACGGGTTGCAAACGAGCAAGAGGGCACGTCGTCGGTCACAGCGATGGAAACTCGAGCTTCGACATCGAGTCTCGATAGACTCGATTCGCCGATGCATCCCCTGTCGATGCCAGATCTGGATAGGTCGGACACTGGCTTGTACGCTGCAAGCGCTTTGGTACCTGATTGCGGTGAACGAACGTGACCCGTTATAGTGATCCAGCGACTGTTCAGGTATACGACTTCTTCGCTGGCTGCGGCGGCGCGAGTTGCGGGTTTCGGGCCGCCGGCATGGAGATTTCGTTCGCACTGGACCACGACGCCGACGCTAGTGTCCTAATTCTGAAGTTCGCATAGCTATGATTGAGCTGGCGCAAGTTCGAGGGTTCTCAGGCAGAAGCGCTTGATGGACGCCAGGATTTCGTCGGCGGACTTGTGCCAGCGGAACGGCTTGGGGTCCTCGTTGACCGCCTCGATATACGCGGTAATCGCCTGCTCCAACTCGACGGTCGAGCGGTGACCCCCGCGACGGATCTGCTTCTCCGCCAGATCGGAGAAGCACCGCTCCACCTGGTTGAGCCACGACGCCGAGGTCGGCGTGACGTGGACATGCCAGCGAGGCCGCTTTGCGAGCCAGGCGCGGACTTCCTTCGTCTTGTGCGTCGAGTAGTTGTCGATGACGATATGGATGTCGAGATCCTCGGGCACGTTGGCCTCGATATAGTCCAGGAACTTGCGGAACTTGCGGCTTCGGTGACGGCGGAAACACTTGCCGATGACCTCGCCGGTGGCGACGTCGAGGGCGGCGAACAACGAGGTCGTGCCGTTGCGCTTGTCGTCATGGCTGCGCCGCTCGGCCTGGCCCGGCCGCAGTGGCAGCAAGGGCTGGGTGCGGTCGAGGGCCTGAACCTGGGACTTCTCGTCCACACAGAGAACCATGGCATGCTGCGGCGGGTCCACGTAGAGGCCGACGATGTCGCGCGTCTTGTCCACGAAGTACGGGTCCGCCGACAGCTTGAAGGTCTCGCTGCGGTGCGGCTGCAGGGAAAAGGCCTGCCAGATGCGATGGATGGTCGAGGCGCCATACCCGGTGGCGCGCGCCATCGAGCGCAGGCTCCAGTGGGTGGCGTCGGGCGGTGTGTCCTCCAGCGTCATGCGAACGACCTCGGCAACCTCATCGTCGCCGATGCGCCGGGGCGCACCCGAACGCGGCGCGTCATGCAGACCGTCGAGGCGGTCTTCGGCGAAGCGGCGGCGCCACTTGCCGACAGTCAACTCCGTGACCTCCAACAAGGCCACGATTTCCTTGTTGGACAGCCCGTCCGCCGCCGCCAGCACGATCCGTGACCTCAGCGCCAAGGCCTGCCACGACTTGCGGCTCCGGCTCAGCCGACCCAGCTCCTTGCGCTCCTCATCTGTCAGGGTAATGTCCACCGCTGTTCTCGACACGGAATGAACCTCCTTGCTTCCATCAACAACACAATAGTACGAACCTATGGAGCAGAACACTAGTGGATAGATCGTTACAAGTATATCCGTTATACCGCTTATGCACATGGCTCCGGTGAAACGCACATGTAGCGTTTGGCGTGCCGGGAATGGTCGACATCGGGGGCAACATCGTGTGCCACCGGAGCCATGTGCATAAGCGGTTCCGTTATTATGTTCTTCTGATTTGTCGATCACGGAGGTTTGCAAGATGCGCCCTGGTGTTTCATTCACGCTCACTTCGGGCGACCGGCATCGCTTTGAAACGGTTGTCCCGGACCCGAAGAGCCCGCAGAAGCACGTCTGGCGGGCGCGCATCGTTCTTCTGAGCGACGATGGGCTCGGCACGATGGCCATCATGAGAGAGACCGGCAAGGCGAAGAACAGTGTCTGGCGCTGGCAGGACCGCTTCTATGGACGAAGGTGTGGATGGACTTCTGCGGGACAAGACGCGTCCGCCGGGCAAGACGCCTCTGGCTACTGAGACGGTGGTGAAGATCGTCGGGTTGACCCACACCCCGCCGCCTCACGCGGCGACCCACTGGACGCTGCGGGCGATGGCAAAGGCTGTGGGGGTTGCCGCTTCGAGGGTATGGGCGGTCTGGCAGGCGCATGGCCTGATGCCATATCGCTGGCGGCAGTTCAAGCTTTCGAACGATCCCGCTTTCGACGAGACGCTGACCGACATCGTCGGCCTCTCCGTTGCGCCGCCGGCTCACGCGGTCGTGCTGTCGATCGATGACAGGTCGCACAGTCAGGCCCGCGACCGCACACAGCCCGGCCTGCCGATGAAGAAAGGCCGCGGCGCCACCATGACACATGATTACAAGCGCAACGGCACGACGACGCTGTTTGCCGCCCTGACCGTGCTCTACGGCACGGTCAGGGCAGCACGCCAGTCGGCATCGCCACCAGGAGTTCCCGAGATGCCGCAACCGCATCGCGCACACGATACCCGCCGGCATCCCGGTCCATGCCATCCTCGACAACGACGCCACTCACAAACACAAGGACGTCCAGGTCTGGCTCGCACGCCATCCGCGCTGGACCTTCCGCGTCACCCCCACCTCGAGCGCGTGGCTGAACGCGCTCGAAGGCGTCTTCGCCAAGCGGGCACGACGCCGTCTCAAATACGGCGTCTGCTGCTCCGGACGCGACTTCCAGGACGCCATCCGCCGCTTCATCGACAAACACACCACCACCGAAGCCAAGCCCTTCGTCTGGACCGCCAATCCCGATACCATCATTGCCGCAAGAAAAGAGATGTCCAAACGTTGAAATCAATCCACTAGCAGCCATTGGCAGCTGGAAGAACACGGTCACCGGTTGCCATGAGCCGGTCTCCAAATCGACCCTGCATCGGGTCATACAGACCCTCGACCCGGAGCAGAGACAAGCGGTGCTTCAACGCCATGGGCAACCACGTCTGCACATCGCACAAGCCATTGCCGTCGACGGCAATGGCTTGTGCGGCGCCAATCGCAACAGCGAGGATCATCATGAAACCGTGACCCTGGTTGAGCATGGCGGTGACATCGCAGCCGTCCGGGCGGTCCTCGGAACCCTCCCGATCGCCGGCCGCGTCATCACCCTCGATGCTCTCCATACCACCCGCGATACCGCCCGGATCATCGTCGGGACACACAAGGCCGACGATCTGTTCACGATCAAGCGCAATGCGCCCGAAACCTGGACCACGCTGACGACACGCGAATGGCAGACCGAGGCGACGGGGCATTGCCAGGACGAGGTCACCCTCGCGCATGGCCGCATCGAATAGCGCAGCATTGCGGTTTTTATGCCGCCACAGGCAATGATCAATGATCCGCATGTGAACAGATCGTCCGGGTGACCCGTCACAGCATGGACAAGACAACCCAAGACGAACCCACCGAAAACGCCCCTCGGCATGACCGCCGTCGACGCCGGCAGCGCAACACCGGCTCGCCTGGACCCGCGGTCACCGGCTACTCGAACGCCATTACCCTGTCCGGGACGTCACCTCCAAACCCAGGTTGGCACTTTTTTTGTTCCGCTGTCCTTTATCGCTTTGATATGGGTCGATATTTTCTCGGACGATTTCAACATGGCCCCACATTTTGTTGGATTCTGTCAGCGCGTCAGGCGGGCCCTCCTGCGGTGGATGGCGGGTTCCACGCCCGCCGCCGAGGAGATGTCGGCACCCTCGGCGGCCGGGCGCGTGTCCTGGCGGTTGACGATCAACGTGCCGTCGGTCTGGCGCAGGCGCGTGGTGATCCGCACCCAGGTCCGCATACCGTCGCGGACCGATGCCCAGCACTTGTGGATGCCTCGCGCGGCGAGCCGGGTACGGATCAGATGCACGGCGTGATAGGCCAGCACCGCGATCAGCAGGTGGGCCGCGATGCGACGGTCGAGCTGGTGCCAGATCGGGCGAAGGCCGAGTTCGGATTTCAGGCTGCGGAAGGTGGCCTCGATGTCGGTGATGCGCCAGTACGTCCGAAGGATCGTCTCGATATCCCAGTCGATGTGGCTGGTGCGCAGCACATAGGCGCCGGCGCCCTCATCGGCCTCGTCGTATAGCGGCCTGCGCTTGAAGCGAACGGCAGACGCGTTGGCGCCGGTGTCCGCCTTCTCGAGCGTGATCTCGTAGTGCCTGGCGACCGCGGAGAAGCGCTGCTTGAGGCGGCCTACGCTCTCCAGCACCTTGTCGTAGCGCTTGAGGCGGCCCTTGACCGGGAGGCCGCTGTGGAGCCTTTCCAGCGCCGCCTCGAAGCGGTTCCTCCGCAGGCCGAGGATCGAGGTCTCGGCCTTCTTCTTGCCCTCGCTGACGACAGAGAGCCGCGCCTCGCCGTCCTCGCTTGCGAGGCGCCAGGCGCGCACCTCGTGGTGCGCGCTGGTGATCAGCAGCGCCTCGGGCCCGCCCTCGGGCGGCGGCGGTTTGCCTCCCCGGCTGACCGCGATCCAATCGTAGCCCCGCTCGCCCAGCCACGCGATGTTCTCCTCGGTGGCGATGCCCGCGTCCATGACCACCATGGGCTTGGGCGCCGTGCCGCCGCACACCGCCTCGAGCCTGACCAGCGCGTCCTCCAGCCTGCCCAGCTCGCTCACGTTGCCCGGCAGGATCTCGCAACTGCGCGGGAAGCCTGCACCGTCGAGCGCCAGCGCCAGCGTGATCAGCGGACAGTCGTCGCGCTTCTGCTTGGAGCGCCCGAAGCGGGGACGCTCGCCGTGCGTGTGGCCGTGATAGTGAAGGTTGGTGAGATCGTAGAAGGCGATGCTGTCGGGGATGTCGAGCAGCGAGCGCTCACGGTTGAACAGCTCCCGCTGGATGGCGGCGCGGTGGCGCCAGAGGAGGTCGCCGATGCGGTAGAGCGTCTTGCGCCGCAGTGCCTTGCGGTCGCCCTCCAGGTCGAGACGTTCGGCGGTCGCACTGTCGCGGCGCAGCCAGCGGCTGGTCTCCCGCTCGCTGGCGGGATGGACCATCCTGGCGACGACCAGCGCGCTCGCGATGCGCCCTTCGCGGCCCTTGATGCCCAGGTCGTGGAGGATGTCGGCGAAGCCGAGATCGTCGAGGGCCTTGAGGCACAGGCGCTCGCAGCCGACCGTGCGCGGGGTCTCGTGCTCCAGGGTATCGAGGTCGACGGTGGCGATGTCGGGCTTGCGCGCCTCTTCCTGCACCGCTTCGGTGCGGAACCCCCTGGCCCTGAGCCTGGCGACGATGTCCTCGGCGGCGGCCTGCACGTCCGGCGCGGCTTGGAGCAGCGGCGGGCGGCCGTGGAGCAGCGCCTCGGCGAGTTCGGTGACCTCCTTCCACCTCTCGCGCGGGATCGGATCGTGGGGGCCGAGATTGAGCAGCGTCCTGTGGCGCACCCTGTCGCCGACGCGCTGGGAGAGCATCAGCCTGTGGCTTCGCACGGGCTTGCCGTCCTTGTCGGTGTGGGTCTTGGTGGCCTTGATGTACATGGCGCAGGCGAAGGGTTGGCGAGGTGTTGCGCAGACACGCTCGCCGGCGCGCCTGGCAAGGGGGATATCGACGCAACGACAAAGTCCTGGCCCCACAAACGACCTCCGGGCGCCCACATCCGACATATAGGAGTTCAGGCGATGGCAGAGCCCAGTATATGATGTTCTCAGGCCGCAAACATCCCCCGATCAGGCACGGTCAGTGGAAAAAACTGCCAACTTGGGCAAAGAAGACGATTGGACCGCCCGCACCCGATCCGCACCGTCCAACAGTGCCATCATCAACACCATCGCGGTCGCCGTGATCCTGGGGGACAATCGCAGGATCGGTAAACCGAAGAGAGGCTTCGCCGAGACCCTGCGCGCCTTCAGCTATCGACGCAAGGACGGCATGAAGGCGCTCTTCACGCCCATCCGACCGAGACCGCTCTCCCGAAACCACGACACCACCGGTGCGTCCGTCGCCCGCACAACGCGACGGCTGTCTCCAGGATCGCCTGACCGACAACACGCCGCTCCGGATCGGCCGGCCGATCCGGGGGCAACGCGCCGTGAAGGCCCGATTCGTGCGGTCGATCACATAATCGGCAGGCATGAGAAAAACAGGGCGAACCTGGCGTGGAATCGCCATGCTTACCAGGCACAAAAAGTGACTTGACGATACGACACTCTCTGAGTGTCTGACTCATAATGATATCACATAGTGACAGTGACTTGCATGCATTCGAGGCAGCACATGAGAACACGGTTTAGAGCCAGCAGGAGCCAAGCGAGGGAGCTGGCGATGGATCGCTCGAAGTCTTTGGGGAGGCGCCGGCAGCGGCGCAGCCATCCGAAGCTGCGTTCGACTACCCGGCGCCGGGACATGACGACGACCCCTTGGTATCCCTGGGTTTTCCGATGACCTCCACAGTGATCGGAGCATTCGCTTCCTTGAGCGTGCTTGCCGGCATCGTCGCCGCATTCCTCGCCGCCCGCTTCGACCGTCGTCACGTTCCGACTGTCGATGATGGCCGCGCTCGGGTCCGCACTACGCCCCGACCGGGACCACGCGTCGAAATAGATCTGAACCGTCGTAAACGCCGGGAAGTTCTTCGATAATGTCCGCCAACGGCACCCTGTCCGGAGCATGCAGGCGATCGCGTTCACCACGTCGCGTAAGTTCACCTGACGGGGACGACCAAGCCGGCGCGACGGTGGAAGAAGCGGGTCCGGCAAGGCGCGTTCGGTATCGGTCGGACCGCTTATGCAGATGGTTCCGGTCGCGAGAGTTTGCCACCAGATGTTGAGGTTGAGGTTAGGGCGGGGGAGCGGGTAGAATGCTCCGATACGTTCCTGCCGACGGAGCCCCCACATGAAACAGGTCCCCGACAGCCTCCTCGCTTTCCAGCACATGGTCCCGGACGATGGCGCCTGCGCCGCCTGGCTGATCGAAATGCGCTGGCCGGACGGCTTCGTCTGTCCCAGGTGCGGCCATGAAAAGGGATGGGCGCTGCGCAGAAAAGCACACACCTTCGCGTGCACCGGCTGCCGCCGGCAGACTTCGGTGACGGCCGGGACGATCCTGCACGCCAGCAAGCTGCCGCTCACCGTCTGGTTCTGGGCCGCCGACCTGATGGCGACCCACTCCAACGGCATCTCTGCCCTGCAGCTCCAGAAGCAGCTCGCTATCGGCTCTTACCGCAGCGCCTGGCTGCTCGCCCACAAGCTGCGCGCCAGCATGGTCGAGCCCGAGCGTAACCCGTTGTCGGGCCTGGTGGACATCGACGAGGCCAGCCGTCCATTCCGGACCAAAGACGATCCTCCCACCGGAGGGCAAGGACGCAGCCACGACGGCAAGAGGCTCATCGTCGGCGCCATCGAACTCGGGGACGGAAACATCCCAGGCCGCCTGCGGCTGGCTGAAATCTCCTCCTACGGCGCCGCCGACCTCGGACACTTCGTCGAAACCGCCGTCGATCCTGACGCCATCGCGAAAACCGACGGCTGGTCCGGCGACGCTGCGGTCCCCGCCGATCGCCACAATGTCCATGTCGTCGGGAAGACCGCCGCTCACCTCGTCCTGCCGTGGATCCACCAAGTCTTCTCCAACCTCAAAGGATGGGCGCGAGGCGTCGACCACGGGCTGCGCCGCAAGCATCTGCAAGCCGATCTCGATGAGGTCGTCTTTCGCTTCAACCGCCGCAAAACCCGCCACGATGCTTTCCGCTCGCTCTTCCGCCTCGCCACCAATGCACAACCCCTTACCTCAGCAATTCTCCTTTTGGAGTTATCGGGGGTTTTCAAAGGCTTGGAGATGTGATTCAAGATGTTATATGAAGCGTCTTGAACGATATATAGAAGTGGTGGGGAAGCGGTGCGCGGCGTTGCCCGACAAGCGCTCGGGAAGCAACACGCGTTATACCATGAGAGACATCGGGCTTGCGGCGTTTTCGGTGTTTTTCGTGCAGAGCCCGTCGTTTCTGGCGCATCAGCGCCTGCTGTCGGCGCAGCGCGGCGCTTCGAACGCCGGGACGCTGTTCGGCATGGAGCGGATTCCGTGCGACAGCCATATCCGGCGGATGCTGGATGGGGCGCCGACGGATCATTTCGACGCGGTGTTTCCGGCGCTTGTCGATGACCTGGATGGCGCCGGCGCCTTGTCGGGTCTGCGCTGCCTGGACGATCGGGTGTTGATCGCGCTGGACGGCTCGGAGCATTTCCGTTCCGGCACGATCCACTGCGCGCACTGCTCGACGCGCCGGCGGGGCGAGGAGGTGGAGTATTTCCACAGCTTTGTCGGCGCCGCTCTGGTGGCGCCGGGGCAGCGCCGCGCCTTGCCTCTGGCGCCGGAGTTCGTGCGCCCGCAAGACGGCTCGGCGAAGCAGGACTGCGAGAGCCGCGCGGCGCAGCGCTGGCTGGCCCGCCTGGGGCCTTGTGTGGCCGGGCTGAGACCGGTCTATCTGGGCGACGATCTCTATTCCCGCCAGCCGATCTGCGAGGCGGTGCGCGCCGCGGGCGGGAGCTTCATCTTCGTGTGCAAGCCGTCCAGCCACAAGACGTTGAGCGAATACACCCATGGCGTCGTGCTGGACGAGGTGTGCCAGACCGTGGGCAGGGGCGCGGCCAGGCGCCGCCAGCGCTATCGCTGGATGAATGGCGTGCCGCTGCGCGACGGCGCCGACGCGCTCGCCGTCAACTGGCTGGAGGTCGAGATCGCCAAGCCCGACGGCAAGGTGACCTACCGCAACAGCTTCGTCACCGACCTTGCCGTCACGCGAGACACCGCCGCCGCCATCGCCGCCTGCGGGCGTGCCCGCTGGAAGATCGAGAACGAGACCTTCAACGTCCTGAAGACCAACGGCTACAACCTCGAACACAATTTCGGGCATGGCAGCCAGACACTGGCCAGCATCCTGGTCGTGCTCAATCTGCTGGCCTTCGCCCTGCACACGGCCTGCGACCTGATCGAAGCATCCTGGCGGCGGGCGCGGCACGCACTCGGAGCCCGAAGGCGCCTGTTCGAGCACATCCGCACGATCACCGCCTACCATGTCTTCGCGTCATGGGCGGTCCTCATGAAAACCGTCATCACGGGCCTCCCCCCTCCCGCAAACGCCTGATCCCCGGCCCCCGCGCCAAACCCATCCCTCCAACCGCAAAACCGCCAAAAAACCAACACGAAAGGCCGCAATGCAACGAAAAACGCCATAAGGAGAATTGCTGCCCTTACCTACAGCATATTGATCGAACCGGAACCATGTGCATAAGCGGTTTGGTCGGATCGCTTTCGTAACGCTTCATCTTGCGGCTATACTACTTCCGGGTCGTCTCGTTTCAGGGCATGATGGGCCTCATGGCGTGAGTGTTCACCCACGAAGATCATGCGAGACCACCCAACCAGTTTCAGGTCAGGTTCCAAGTCATTGTCACGGATTAAATCTCCGGTCGGAGATGCAGCAAAATCCAGTCCAACCGTCGAAGTCAGGAAAGGAAACCATGTCCCAGCAACAACCGCTCGTGCACGAAGATGACTGGCCGGACAAGGTCAACCTCCGTCGACACCTGCTCAGGCTATTCTCATGGTGGCGGGAGATTATCCTCGGCTCCATTCTGGTCGTGGTGGTCGGCTTTGTCGTAATTCATGGACAGCGATACGTTTTTCCCAAATATACGGCTGAGAACTTAGTGCTTATCGTTTCCAAGACCTCGGAACTGCAAAACCTTTCCGCCGTCACCTCCAGGCAGGCCGCTATGCTCGGGCTCGTCCATAACGGCAAGATAGCCTCGGCTGTGCTCCGGCGCTTGAGCGGGCAGTTGGATGAGGCCGAACGTAATATGCCCTGGCTTCTGGGAGCCGTTTCCGCCCGTCTGGCCACACCTCAAAGCAGACAAAATCTCAGCGACCTGATCCGTATCGCGGCGACTGCCAACTCACCGGAGAAAGCGCTGGCCATTGTCAGTACCTGGAGCGAGGAATACGTGCGCGAGGCGAATCTTGCCTGGATTGCATCGGGGGAAAGGCACGATTCGGTCATGCGGGGAATATCCCGCATAGTCGACGACTACGCGCTTGCCCAGTCGGAGCTGAAAGAACATATAACCCGCAATGAAGCCGACAGGATCAAGCGTCGGATAGGGGAAAAGACACTCGAGATCGAAGAGGTCGCGAAAACGCTGCGGTCAAGTCGAACCGACATCTTCAATCGCTGGCGGCTACTCCATGGGCTTCTCATGGACGCCCGTGGACTTCACGAGCAAATCGGAAGTGCCGGCGAAACAGGCGTCAGATCGAACGGATTGGCAATCCTGCTCCTCAAGACCCAAGCATCCACCTATGCCGCCGATTACAGCTCCTGGGAGTTTGCGTTCGACGGCATGAACATGATGCACGACAATGTGGCCGACCAGAAGGCCGATGTCGCTGCCTTCATTCAAATGCTTCAAAGCCAGATCCGGCGGATCGAGGCGAAAATCGTCGATCTCTCCGATGGCCCGTCCCCTGACGGGACCTCCGCATTACCGGGTTTGGCTCTGGCCGAAGGGTTGGCCTCGCAACATATCTCGAAGTTGGAGAATGATCTGCAGAAGATGCAACGCAGAATGGAAGAGGTGAAAACCGAGCGTAGACGGCTCCTCGCGAACCGGGACCGGATGGAGAAAGCGATGGTCGATCTGGAAGACGAATCCGTCGAGATGGTTGTTGAGGATGCGGCCGCTCACTTGACGCTTCGTACAGTGTCCGACGCGGCGCTCGTCCACCCCCTCCCCGTTTCGCTCCTCAAGTCTCTCGTCGTTCTAACCGTCATTGGCATCTTTGGGTTCTTTGCTGCGGCAGGCAGCGCGTTATTTCTCGATTCCCTGGGGATGCGGCCGTTTCTCGCGCGACGGTCGGCGTCACGAGACTGACAAGCCCGTCTCGCCGGGGGCACGCGGCTGCGTCCGGTCAGCCGCGGTTTCAACGGCATATGCCGCCATTGCGCAGATCAGGCCAATAACGAAACCGCACCAAAGACTGCTCAGCAAGTGGTGAAATGTTACGGCGTTGGCGGCGAACACCAGAGTCCAGCCGGCCGCCACATCGGCGGCGATGGCAGACTTCCGCCGCAGGCATCGTCGCAACAATGAAGCGATAAACAGCAGAAACAGCATCAAGGGAACAATGCCGGCTTCTCCCAAAAGCATCAGGTACGTATTATGAACTCCGCAAAAATCGTCGACCGTGCCGCCGCAAGAGGTGCCATAGATATTCCGCATCGCCCCCAAACCATTGCCGAGAATGGGAGCTTCGGCGATCTGCGGCAGCTCCAATCGCCACAGGTATAGACGACTGATTTCAAGGACGTCTGCTTCGAAAAGCTGCGTGAGCTCTTCCATCCGGCGGATCTGATGTTCCGGCTGCGATGACACAAGGTCGGTAAATACGGTCACCAGGATTATGCTGCCGGCGATGCCCGCGATGGCTAGCCTGGCGATGGCAAATGCTCTGAAGGCACGGTACAGCGACGGCAAAAAAAAGAGCAGGATCAGCACAAGCGTAACGAGCGCGGTTCTCGAATTGGTCAAAATCGTGGCCGTCACGCTCAGCACAAGAACTGCGGCGGCCAGAGTTCGATGCTGGCTATGTGGAGCGAGCGACGCGATGGCCAGAACCGCCGCCAGGCAGCACATAAAGCCCGCGTCATTCGGATCGGTGAAAACGCCGAAGGCCTGTTGGCCGAAGTCCTGATGCTGAAGCGAGAACACCGTTTCCTCAAGCGCGGGAGATGCGAGTATGAAAATGCACGTCACGCCGAGTAGCATCAGCATTCCGACCGCCAGCCTGTCAATCCCGCCCTGTCTCAGCACCAACGATCCGCCCACCCCTGCCGCTGCCACGGCCATAATGGAGTAACCGATTTTCAGCATATCCTCGAAAGGGTACGTGGCTACGCCAATAGCCATTAACGAGCCGATGACGAGATAGGATGTCAGGGCGGCTAGTATAAGCAAGCCAGCGTCACCGATCGCCCGCCGCAAGGGAAGGCGAAAGGCAAGACTGGCGAGGAACAACTGGCTGCACAGCAGCAGCAGGGCAACAAACCCGGTCACCACACCATCAAGCCCGATCATCGTCGGGAGCCAGAGCACGTTGAGCAACAGAAGGGTTGCGGTCAGCCAAAACGCGATATGTATCGACGGATTTTCCGGTCGCCGGTCGCGATGTGCCGGATTCATGTTCGGAACCGCTCGCCGGTCATCGCTCCGTGGAGGATGGGGAGCATGCCCTGTTCGTTTCCCATCGCCACCCCGGTGTGACAACCTTCTCTCCCGCGGTCTTGCCGTTCCCGTGTTCCGGGCGCAGTTCGAACGGACGGACGGCATAATCCAGCGCGCGCCTGATGCGGCTCTGGAAAATCGTGGAGAACAATCCGGAGCTTTTCGGCGTGCCCCATACGCTGCCTTCGAGCGGAACCTGCTCCGGCTTGAGAACATAATGCGCGAACATGTGGGGCGACGCACCCGTTCCCTTGCCATTGTATGACGTGAACAGATTGTTGAACGTCAGTGTCCCTGAAAACTGGCCGGTCAGCAGATCGTGTCGGACCGGATCTGCCACCGCATCGATATCCGACGCCAAGACCGGGAGGTACAGCAACTGCCGCGCATTGAACATCTCGTGCTAGTAACATCGTTGTCGCCAAGCGCCTGATGGGTATTGTAGCCGGGCTCGATCGGGACAATCGGAAAAGCGTCGAGGGCCCCGCCAGCGCAGCATCGGCGTAAAGCCGGCGATCCTCGTCGGGGGCGGGGAGATGGGCTTTTTCCCGTTCAGGGCGAGGACGGATTTTGCGTAAAGACGGTACGAAAGGAGCCCTGCCGCCGTTTTGCACCACCTCTGCGATCGCAAAGCTATGCAAGTATGACAGACATGTCGCGTTCCGCCCATTGGCGGGTCCCGCCTGGAGATCGAACGCCCGCTTACAGCAGGCGTGTCGCGTATCGGAAGCATCGTAACGGACTTGGCGGATAGCGCTGCAATTTGGGCAGACCGCCTGCGCCTCGGGGTGTTTCTTCGGATCAGCGGACCGGGCAAATACGTACAACGAAAAAAGATCGCCACCCTTCCGGCATTCCGGGCAGTTGATGGTGTTCACCCAGAAGAAATAGAGCACATCGACCTGTGTACCGTCCGGAAGCAAAGCACGGTAGAATTGACATATCCGGTCCGCAACATCGTGTTCGACGGCGCGAAACTCCCGCAGAATTTCTTTTCGGTTAACCAAAAGCGCATTCTTGACTGGGAAATATGTGACTGGATTGATATCGTGGCCAATAGTCCGCACACTCAGCTTCGCTGCCTCTCCGACGGTCGCTCCGCTCCCCATGAATGGATCAAAGACGATGGCATTCGCGATGCGCAGCAGTTTATAGAGAAGATTGCTGCTTTTCGGCGCGAAGACGCCGATGACCATTGCACGGAACACCGTGCCGAGCCGGTGGGCCCACCACTTGTGGATATAATACAGAGGGCGGTTGATTTCCTTGCGCCAGCTCTCGATTTCTGCAATCTCGCTAAAGGCTTCGAAGGGGAAATCTTCATCTTCGATCGCTCGCGGACCACGCGCAACAGAAAGCGGGATACCCGTCAGGCCGGTGCATCCGAACGGAAGCTCCGGCTCATCGACATCGACCACTTGCACGCAAGAGACGCCCGTTGTCTGGTCCGATACATGCATTGCTCTCTGATCTTCCGTTCTATTCCCCACGTTTGCACTCGGCGACATGGCGGGTGAGGGGTAGCTGTCTGACTGTTGTCGCGGCTCCATTCAATAAACGCTTCCAGCGCTCTTCGAAGCATCCACACGGACGAAACACCATGACGACGGCTTATGGCACAAAGGTCGGCATATGTGTCCATATCCAGGCTGACGCTCACACGGGCTGGGAGGTTTCTGCCTCTGGGTCGCGCCATAAATTCCATCTTGTGTATTATAGTGTAGAATACAGCATACAAGTCTGCGCTACAATGGACGTTACGCGCATCCCACGATAATCCCACGCTGTAAACAACGAGGCCATGACAAGAGTTGGTCTGGGTTACGGACCAAATTGTGAAAACTTCGCTGCATGTTGTTAAAGCACCGCTCGACCGGGCTCAATTTTAGCATGATTTTGCCATTTTTCCAGTTGTGCCGATTTTTTTTCTGGGACTTTACGTATTCAGATTTGCGACCGCGGCCGGCATGATTTTGAAACATCGTTTCGAGGCGCAACCGGTCGGTTTCGACCTGCCGGACATCGAGGTTCGTCTAGCTCGTCCTGACGAGCGGGTGGGTCGGGATACTGTGGTCACAGCCTGTCAGTATCCCGGGTTCAAGGACTTTGCCGGTCGCGGTTTGCGCCATGTGGCCCTGTGGCGCGGCAATGGGTCGCGGTCGCCGGCTGGCAGACCGCTGCCTTCAACTGTGCGCCGCGGGACCGGTGCATCGGCCGGGCTCCGGCGGAGCAGGTCCGGCGTCTTCACCTGATCGGCAACAACACCCGGTTTCTCGTGCCCGGCAAACCGGGCGTGTTTCCCGGCTTGGCCCGTTTTGCACTGGCACGGGTGACGGAGCGCCTGAGCGCGGACTGGCAGGCGGCGTATGGTCATCCCCTGTTCCCGGCGGAACGTTTGTGGATCCGAAGTCGTTCTCGGGAACCCTGTACGCCGCGACGCACTGGCGCCTTCCGGGCGCCAGCAAGGGCCATGTGCGCAGCAACGGCCGCTATACCGAATTGCATGGCAACCCCAGCCAGCGTCATGGTCTGCCGTTACGGCGAGACGCCTGCCGCCGGTTGCGTGCGCTCGACGCGCTTCTGGCGGCGTGGAGTGGGAAGCCGGGATCTCGAATCGGAGTGTCGGGCGCGTTGCCGTCGATTGACGCAACCATCGCGCAGATTGACGATGTCCGACGCAGCCAGGGATGTAAGCCCTGCATGGCCTCCGTGCTATCGATGGGTCTGCTGTCCCGTCTGATGGGTCATACGGACCCGGTGGCCGCGGCCGCGCTCGCAGCCAGCTTCGGTCAGACGGATCTTGTGGCCATTGGCAGCTGGAAGAACACGGTCACCGGTTGCCATGAGCCGGTCTCCAAATCGACCCTGCATCGGGTCATACAGACCCTCGACCCGGAGCAGAGACAAGCGGTGCTTCAACGCCATGGGCAACCACGTCTGCACATCGCACAAGCCATTGCCGTCGACGGCAATGGCTTGTGCGGCGCCAATCGCAACAGCGAGGATCATCATGAAACCGTGACCCTGGTTGAGCATGGCGGTGACATCGCAGCCGTCCGGGCGGTCCTCGGAACCCTCCCGATCGCCGGCCGCGTCATCACCCTCGATGCTCTCCATACCACCCGCGATACCGCCCGGATCATCGTCGGGACACACAAGGCCGACGATCTGTTCACGATCAAGCGCAATGCGCCCGAAACCTGGACCACGCTGACGACACGCGAATGGCAGACCGAGGCGACGGGGCATTGCCAGGACGAGGTCACCCTCGCGCATGGCCGCATCGAACAGCGCAGCATTGCGGTTTTTATGCCGCCACAGGCAATGATCAATGATCCGCATGTGAACAGATCGTCCGGGTGACCCGTCACAGCATGGACAAGACAACCCAAGACGAACCCACCGAAAACGCCCCTCGGCATGACCGCCGTCGACGCCGGCAACGCAACACCGGCTCGCCTGGACCCGCGGTCACCGGCTACTCGAACGCCATTACCCTGTCCGGCTGGCGTATCCGGTCTGCTTGGCGCCGCAAACGCCATACAGGAAGCCGGTATACCGCATTCAAGAATTTCCCCATCGTCCTGCGCGGACATGCGCACACGAGCAGCGACAGGCTCGCCAGTCGTAACAGATCCCATACGAATCGCCTTCCGCCGGCATTCTCGAAGCGTGGCTTGACCGGGCCATCACCACCCGGTGCGCCCGCAGGGGCATGTCGACGCGGGCCTTTGGCGCTGCCGTGTTGAGCGATCCGAACTTCGTCACGTCACTGTCCCGAGGACGCGGTCCGCGGCTTGCGACCGTGGATCGCGTGTTCGAGTTCATAGGCGAGCCTCCGCCAACCAGAGCGATTTTCCGCGGCCAGGTCGAGGCCGTTCTTGCCGTGAGAGGATCAAGCGTTCGCGGTTCGGAAAGGAGGCGGCAGGCAATTCGTCATTCGTTACGCATCTTCGCCGGGCGTATCGCCGAGACTTGCGACAGGCCGACGAGTCGGCGGCTGGATGGACATCCGCGCAAATCCGGCAGAGCTGCGGGATATCCCCGGCGATCCCATGCTAAATTTTAGGGGATTATATACGAAAGTCACATTTTTCGCTTGACCCCGATTCCGCTATACGAAAGTCCCAATTTGGGATGTGGGACGATGGTTCAGAGGCACCGGGCAAGGCTCACAGGGAAGGGATCAGCTTCACCAAGCTGATGAAGATGTTGCCGAGCGATGACGCGGCTCGCGAGTGGTTCGAGAGCAAGATTTGGCTGGACGGCGCGCACTGCCCGCACTGCGGCTCCGACACTGTCCAGTGCGGGATTAAGCACAGAACAATGACGCACCGCTGCCGCGACTGCGATGGGCGCCCGATGTTCAGCCTGAAGTCGTGCAACATCATGGATGGATCGAAGCTCGGCTATCAGACCTGGGCCATCGCAATCTACTTGGTCACGAGCAACCTGAAGGGTGTGCGCAGCATGAAGCTGCATCGCGCCTTGGAGATCACGCAAAAGTCGGCGTGGCATCTGGCGCACCGGCTGCGCAAGGCCTTTGAGGGCGTCAACCCGCTGTTCAGCGGCCCCGTAGAAGCCGATGAGACCGACATCGGGGGCAAGCGCAAGAACATGCCCAAGAGCAAGCGGTAAGGAACTGAGGGGGCGCGGGGCGGTTGGTAAGACCATCGTGGTCGGGACGAAGGATCGCGAGAGCAACAAGATCGCGGCGCGCACGGTTGAAGGCACGGACGGCGCGACGCTCAAAGGCTTCATCGGCGCGCACACCGCGCCGGGTGCGAAGGTGTTCACGGACGAGGCCAGCGGCTCTCAGGGCATGGACTTCGACCATGAGGCCGTGAACCACTCGGCCGGCGCGTCCGTCCGGGGCCAGGCTCACATCAACGGGATCGAGTCTTTCTGGTCCCTGTTGAAGCGGGGTTATCAGGGCCCCTTCCACCACTTCAGCGAGAAGCACTGCGACCGTTCCGTGACCGAGTTTGCCGGTCGCCACAACATCCGCGAGGCCGACACCGCCGATCAGATGGGGCCGATCAGATGGGAATGATCGCCGCGGACATGGTGGGCAAGCGGCTCCGCTATCGTGACCTCGGCGGGCTGATCCGCCATGGCGCTGCAGGAGGTCGCCGGGGTCGAGCTCGATCTTGACCGCGAACCGCACCAGCCCGCCGAGCCTGACCGCTACGAGCCTGTCAGCAGCGTATGGGAGGGGAACGACGCGGACCTGCTGGAAGCGATGTTCGCGTTCTATCCGTCCATCCCGGTCGACCCGATCCTCGACGCAACCTACAACTACGGACGGTTCTGGAAGGGATCGCTGCGGCGCGTGGTCTCGATGGACATCGATCCCCGCTACAAGCCGATGATCGTCGGCGACAACCGGAAGATGGAAGGCATCCCCGACCCGACCTTCGGCGTGGTGGTCTACGATCCCCCGCATGTCGGCCCGCAGGGACGCGACAAGAGCCGCAAGCGGTTCGACGAGGATTTCGGCGCGACGGTCGAATGCGGGAAGCAACAGGGCTGGACGCTTAGCTACCTGTACCCGCCGTTTCTCGAACAGGCGAAGCGGGTATTGACGCCGAAGGGTCTGCCGCTGGCGAAGATGACCGACATGGTGAACTGCCACCGCTCTAAATGGCCGCATTGCGACTTCATGCGGATGGCCGACGAGGCTGGGTTCACGCTCTGCGATCTGATCGTGAAGATTCGGACAGGGCCGATGGTCTCGACGCAGTGGAAGAAGGCGCACCACGCGAGAAAGCGGTATTGCTTCTGGATCGTCTGTCGCAACGGGCAAAGCTGCGAGAGATAACCCGTGCGTGCGTATAACCCGCTCAGCGTCGATGAGCGGGGCCAGAATGCGGCGCGGGCTCTGATGAGCTACCCAGCCGCTTCGTTGCCACCCGAACCGACCTTCGACGGTGCCGGCCTCGACACGATCCACTATGGCGGACCGTTCGAGGCCTACAGGGACATGACGGGGCCGATCTATGTCGGGAAGGCTGACCCGCCCGGCAAACGGCAGGGACGGTCCCGCACAAGAGCCGCAAGGGTGGTTCTCCATGATCGGCGGACCAAACATGCCCGTTCGATAGAGCAGGTAGAGAATCTCGACCTACGGGATTTCTCGTGCCGGTGGCTCGGTCTCGACGAGGGAGGGATCGGGCTAACCGAGCAGGTTCTGAGCGCCGAATATCGCCCAATGTGGAATGTGGTCGTGGCTGGTTTCGGGATCAACGATCCAGGCAAGGGACGCACGGGACAGCGGAAGTCGCAATGGGATACCCCCTGCATCCGGGCAGGCCATACACAGTCAACTTGAGGACGCGCGACGAAACGTCAGGCGACATCCTGGCGGCGGTCCACTTAACACAGGAGGGGAAGAGATGAGCAAGGAACCGAGAGAACCCCACCCGATTGAACGGCGTACCGTTCGGGTGAAACCGCATGTCTACCAGCCGAGCAAGGCGGAGCTTGAAGAGCCGGTGCGGATCGACGCAACGCCAGACGAACTTGCGGCGGCGGTGCCGAGGCCCGTGCGGATGATCGAAGACCCGGACGCCTGACTTCCTACTTGGAGACCGGGACGGAATCGAAACGGGGCAAGATTGTGACTTTCGTATATAATCCCCAAATTTTAGCGCTGATCGTGCGGCGCTTTGACAACATACAGCGAAGTCATTTTCACAAATTGGTCCGCAAACGAGACCCGGTTCGGAGTCCGAAACGCAACAGAGGGTCGTGACAGGTGAGGCCCTCCAATGGGGAATAGAGTATCGGAGTGGTGCCCTTCTCATCAGTCATTTTCTCTCTGCGCGTATTGCCTGTAGAATGGACTTTTGGGGCCATTGTCCATGAACCGCTCCATCGTCCGTGTTCCGATGGCGAGGCGGATATACCCTTCCCGGACGATCTGATGGCCAGGCGGCGCGTCGGCCTTGCGGTTGAGATATCCTTCGAGCCTTGCGATCAGCATGACCGCGCGGCCGAGGGACAGGGACGTGTGTTCGGCCCGGTCCGCCGCGACGCCATTGTGGCTTATGGCATCGTCGTGCAGCAGGTTGATTTCGGTTTCGGACAGCATGGCTGCGGCCGGCCGTTCCGAAGTATCGTGTCTGAGCAGGGTCGCGAGCCGCCAGGCGATGACGGCGTTGACGGTCACGGCACGCTTGACCCGTTCGGCGGTGGTATGGGCGATCTTCTCGACATTGCAGCCGGATGTCAGGATCCTGTGATACTCCTCGATGCGCCAGCGTAGCGCATACAGCTCGACGATCTCCTGCGCCTGTTTGACGCTGCCGACCGGCAGCGTCGTGATCGGCATCCATTCGATCCTCTCGCCGCCTTTCGGTACTGCGTCCTCGCGCAGGTGAACCAGGGTCAGCGTCACCGGGTCAGCTCCGAGCTCCGGCATTTCGGGATCGGCAGGTCGACCGTCTGCCAGCGCCGGGCGCACTGCGCCGGACGCGCCTCGCGCCCGGCGAAAGCCGTCTGGCCCCGCGCTGCCCACCGCGCCGAGGCACGATCAACCCGGACCTCGATCGACCCGTATGCCGAGGCCGCACGCATCGTTTCGAACAGGGTCGTCTCCTCGGCAAGACCCCGGTCATGCGTCGCGCGGACCAGCAGGTCGGCCCCGCTCTCGTCGTGCCAGGCGCAGAACAGATCGATGGCATCGCTCTCGCGGTCCATCACCGCGATCACCCGGGTGTTGGCCAGACCAGCCGTCAGCCGGCTGATGTCGCGCCAGCCCCGCAGCCAGTGCTGCGTCTTCTTGTCCGCCTGACCGTCCGGCGCATCGAACGCGATGCGCGGAAGGCCCAGCGGCACGCCGTCGGCGTTGACTGAAAAGATCGTAGGCCTGTGCAGGCCCAGCGTCCCGGCAGACCCTCTGGTCTTCGCGATCACGCCGAGACCCTTGCAGGCCCGGTGCGCGCAACATTCAGGTCGCTGCCGTCCTTGATCGCCAAAACCGTCGACTGCGCCCGCATGCGGCATAGCGTCCGCGCCCGGTGCGGCGCCAGCATGGCCTCCGGTGTCAGAGCCGGGTCGTCGGGACAGTCGATCATCCGAACAAGACCTCTACACCGCCGCCGCATCGCCGCAAGCGGCCGTAAAACTGTCTTCATCGGCGCCGTCGCCTGGATCCACGCGCTGGCCATCAGGCGCTTGGCCAGCGCCGCCTTGCCGACCGGCGCCCAGTGTGCCCTGTCAAGATCCTCGCCGTGCAGCCCCGACCATGAACGTTTGTATGAGATCTTATCTGCGTTACACTTCATTGTTTGATAACATGACGTTTAACCGGGTTTGGACCCTACGACGATACGCTCTGGCAAGACATCCAGCCAAAATCCGGACCCCGCTTCATCATGGGCAAGACGGCATGACCGATACCGCAGGTTCAGAAATACCCCCGAACATGGCTAACCTTGCTGCCGGCATTCTCCTTGATATCGAGGCTGTCCATATCCGGCCCGATAAACCCTTTATCTTTACGTCTGGCCGCAGTTCACCCGTCTATGTCGACTGCCGGCGAATCATCTCGTTCCCGCGGGCGCGCAATGTCCTGATGCAAATGGCCGTCGACATCCTGAACCGGCAAGCCGGGGTCGAGGCATTCGATGTTGTTGCCGGTGGCGAGACCGCAGGCATCCCCTTTGCCGCGTGGATTGCCGAACGTCTTGACCTGCCAATGGCCTATGTGCGCAAACAGTCCAAGGGATTTGGAAAGAATGCCCGCATCGAAGGCACCTTCTCTCCCGGCGCCCGTGTCCTTCTGGTCGAGGACCTTGCAACCGATGGTGGCAGCAAACTCGGGTTCATTGACGCCATTCGCGAGGCCGGTGGCGCGATTGCGCATTGCTTCGTGATCTTTCACTACGGCAACTTCCCCGAAAGCACCCAAAACCTCCGGCAACGCGGCGTCACGCTGCACGACCTTTGCACCTGGAACGATGTCCTCGCGGTCGCCCGGGGCCGCGGAGTCACAGCTGGACGGCTCGCGGCAGTCCGCGACTTTCTGGACAATCCGGATGGCTGGGCCGACCGGCAAAGCGCCCGCGCAGAATGATATCAAACCCGGATCACGGAGAACAGAAAATGTTGAAGATCCATGGCCGCAAGAACTCCTCGAACGTCCAGAAGGTTGTCTGGGCCCTGACAGAAATGGATGTGCCGTATGAGCGCGTTGATGCTGGCGGCGCCTTCGGCGTCGTCAACGAGCCCGAATACCTCGCAATGAACCCGAATGCCCGTGTCCCGACGATGGAAGAGGGCGGCTTCATACTCTGGGAATCGAACGCGATCCTGCGTTATCTCACTGCCAAGCATGACACTGGCGGCCTGTTTCCTGCAGATGCGAGGCAGCGCGCCGACGCTGACCGCTGGATGGACTGGCAACAGACCACAGTCGGCCCCAACATGGTGCCGATATTCTGGGGGCTGGTCCGGACGCCGGAAGCCGAGCGCAACATCGCTGCTATCGAGGCGGCCCGGCTCGCCATGATCCCGATCATGCAGATCCTCGACAACTGGCTTGCCAACCGTTCACATATGGTCGGGAACCATTTTACGATGGCCGACATTCCGCTCGGAATCATGGCCTACCGGTGGCTGACCCTGATCAAGGACCGGCCCGTCATGTCCAGTCTCGAAGGATGGTACGACCGACTGACCCAACGACCGGCGCTCAGGACCAGCGTTCTCGATATTCCGCTGACCTGATCCGGAAGGGACGGAATTCACCATGGATCTCAAACATCGGCTGACTGCCCTCGGATTGGCGCTGGTTTTCTCGGGGCTGGCCCTCTGGGTACCCGCCACGGCAAAGATACGGGATCGGCTGGTTATCGGCATCACCCAGTTTCCGGCGACCCTGAATCCTCTCGTCGACGCCATGCTGGCGAAATCCTATGTGCTCGGAATGGCGCAACGGCCCGTCGCCATCACGGGACATGACTGGGAATCAGTCTGCATGTTATGTACGGAACACGCCACCTTCGAAAACGGTCGAGCGGAGGCCTTCGACATCGTCGATGCCGATGGCAACAAGACCGGCAAACGTGGCGTCAAGACCCGGTTCACGCTGCGTGATGATATCTTCTGGGGCGACGGCACTCCCATCACCTCCGCCGATATCCGGTTCGCCTGGCAGGTTGGCAGACACCCGGAAACCGGCGTCGCCAATTTCCAGAACTTCGAGGACATCACCGACATCACGGTCCATGATGCGAAAACCTTCACGTTCGTCAATCGCAAGCTTGATTATCGCTACTACACAATGAACGGCTTTATGCCGTTGCCGGCCCATCTTGAAACCGCAACCTTTGCAACACCGCGGGAGTACCGTAATCGCACCCTGTACGAAACCGATCCGACCAATCCCGGCCTTTACAACGGTCCTTACCGGGTCAGCGAAATGGTACGAGGCTCCTATATCGAATTGCAGCGTAACCAGTATTGGCGAGGCAAGACACCGGCGTTTTCGAAAATTCAGATCCGGGTCATCGAAAAGACGGCCGCGCTCGAAGCCAATCTGCTCTCGAGCGCCGTGGACTACATCGCAGGCGAACTCGGGTTGTCGCTTGATCAGACACTGGCCTTCGAAAAACGTCACGGCGACAGGTTCGATGTCCTCTACAAGCCCGGACTGATCTACGAACATATCGACGTGATGCTCGATAATCCGGTTCTGGCTGATATCCGCATCCGCAGGGCGTTGCTCCACGCCGTTGACCGGACCGCGATCAGCGACCGCCTGTTCTTGGGCAAACAGCCGGTCGCGCACTCCAATATCAATCCACTGGACTGGATTCATACTAACGAGACCCGGATGTACCCCTATGACCCGGACGCGGCGCAATCGCTCCTGGACGAAGCGGGATGGTCAGTCCTGAAAGATGGCGTCCGCCACAATGCGGCTGGCGAAAGACTGTCCCTTGAAATCATGACCACGGCCGGCAGCCGGATCCGCGAACTGGTTCAGCAGGTACTGCAAAGCTATTGGAAAGCTGTCGGTATCGAAGTCAGGATTCGTAACCAGCCGGCCCGCGTCCTGTTCGGCGAAACAGTCGCAAAACGCAAGTTCACCGGACTTGCAATGTATGCCTGGCTGTCAGCACCGGAGACGCTGCCCCGGACCACATTGCACTCTGGATCAATCCCGACTGAAGCGAACAACTGGGGTGGTCAGAATGCCACTGGGTTCCGCAATGCGGAAATGGATCAGTTGATCGACATGATCGAGATCGAGCTTGATCGGAACAAGCGACGGCTTCTGTGGAAGCGGTTGCAACAGATCTATGCCGAGGAATTGCCGGCCTTGCCGCTTTACTTCCGGGCCGAAGGCTATATTCTGCCAAAATGGCTGAAAGGCATCCGTCCGACCGGCCATCTTTACAGCACGACCTACTGGATCGAGGACTGGCGGGTCGAATAGGCATCTGACCATGTTCGGCTTCGTCCTCGCACGCATGATCCAGTCGGCCACCGTGCTGTTGGCGATGTCGCTGGTCATCTACCTCCTGCTCGGACTGATGCCGGGCGACCCGATCGATCTGTTGATCGGGGCCAATCCTGACGTGACCGCTGCCGATATTGCGCGACTCAAGGCCCTGCACGGTCTCGAACAACCTTTGTTCGAACGCTACAGTGCCTGGCTCGGTGATGCCCTGTACGGTGAATTCGGATATTCGCGACTGTTCGCCCGGCCGGTCCTCGAAGTTCTGTGGCCGCGGCTCGTCAATTCCCTGATCCTGATGGCGGTTTCGCTCGGCCTGGCCCTGATGATTGCCATCCCGGCCGGGCTCCACGCGGCTCGCAAACCCGGGTCCTGGACGGACCAGGCAATCAATCTCATCTGTTTTGCTGGTGTGTCGGTGCCGCCGTTCTGGCTGGCGCTGCTGTTGATTCTGCTGTTCGCCGTAACATTGGGCGCCTTGCCGGCAAGCGGCATGCACAGCATCGGGGACGGCAGCCTGATCGACTGGTCACGCCACATGATCCTGCCAGTGCTGACCTTGTCGGCGGCGAGCATCGCCGGTTACACCCGCCATGTCCGTGCCGCGATGATCGAGGTTCTGCGGGAAGACTATATCCGGACCGCCCGCGCCAAGGGCCTGATCGAAAGACGGATTGTCTGGCAGCACGCCTTGCGCAATGCAATGCTGCCGGTTGTGACAATCGCGGCCCTTGATTTCGGATCGCTGTTCTCCGGTGCCCTAATCACGGAAACCATGTTCTCCTGGCTCGGTATGGGCAAGACAATCTATGACGCAGTCATGGGCAACGACTACAACCTGGCTCTGGTCGGTTTGTTGCTGGCGACCGCGATGACGCTGCTTGCCAATGTCCTCGCCGATATTGTCTATGCTGTGCTCGATCCCAGGATCACCTATCGAACGGAGCAGACTCCATGACGGCGACCGGTCCCGGCCGGCTTGACCATGCTGTCTGGCGCCGGTTTCGACGGCATGGGCTGGCCGCCATCAGCCTTGCCGTACTGATCGTGATGCTGGGGCTGTCGGTATCGGCACCGTTGATCGGCCTGGTTCGCGGCCTTGATCCCGACGCGGTGAATCTGTTCGGCCGATTGCAGCGGCCAAGCCTGCAGCACTGGCTCGGCACCGACGAGCTCGGCCGCGACCTGTTCCTGCGGTTGTTGCATGGAGGCCGTGTCTCTCTGTTCATTGGGCTGACCGCGGCAGTTACAGCCGCCTTGATCGGCAGTGTGCTCGGCCTCGCGTCAGGGTTTTTCGGCGGCCGCATCGATGCAATCCTGATGCGGTTTGCCGACGGCGTGATTTCTTTACCGTTACTGCCGTTACTGATTGTTCTTGCCGCCGTCGATCCGTCCAAACTCGGCTTCCCGGAGTCGGTGTCCGGCTCACCGTCTTTTACGTTGTACCGGATCATCGCAATTATCGCGCTGGTTGGCTGGCCTACGGTGGCGAGACTGGTGCGAGCGGTAACCCTGACCCTCCGCGAACGGGATTTCGTTCAGATCGCCAGGGCCCAGGGCTTCGGCCCGGCCCGCATCATGGTTCGCCATATTCTTCCGAATGCCGCCTCGCCGCTGCTCGTCTCAACAACCCTGACCATCGGTAATGTAATCCTGTTCGAAAGCGTACTAAGTTTCCTAGGGTTGGGCATTCAACCGCCAACGCCAAGCTGGGGCAACATGTTGACCGGCGCGCAGGATCTGATCTCGGAGGCGCCGCAACTCGCCGTCTGGCCGGGATTGCTGATTTTTCTCACGGTCATCAGCTTCAATCTTCTAGGTGACGGCCTCCAGGCCGCTCTCGACCCAAGATCGTAATCAGGGGGGGGGTAGCGCCCGAGCTCCGCTTGCAGTCCGGCAGGCAGACATGACGCCCGGCGTCCCGCTAAGGCCACCACATCATTCAGCAACATGGCCATACGCACTGCAGGGGCATTCCCGGACATCCGCAAGCAAAAAGTCACAAGACATCCCGCCTCACAATCCGGTCTGGACATTCGCTCACGCCAACCTGATTGGCGGCGCGAGTCGGGAAAGCGAAGCCTCGATTTCAGCGAGATCCGGAAGACCGGTCTGGGCGCCGTTACGAAGGCAGGTCAGTCCGCCGGCCACGCTGGCCATACCCGCCGATTCGATAAGCATCGTGCCACGATCGAGTGCCGCGGCAAGGGTTCCGACAAATGCATCTCCGGCGCCGACGGAATCGATCGGATCGATCTGCAAGGCATCGATGCGAAACACGCCCTCTGAAGTGGCAACAACCGCTCCGTCGCCACCCAGCGTAATGATGCAATCGAGCGTAAAGCGGCTGGCCAATTCAGGCGCCTGAACTTCCGGATCCCGGCCAGCATCGGCAAGGCTGCGCGCCTCGCTTTCATTAAGCACCAGCACATCGCACTGCTGCAGGGCCGCCTCGGCAATCGGCAGGGCCGGCGCCAGATTGAGAAGCACCCGGCTTCCGGCTTGCCTGGCACAGGCGATGGCGGTCTCGATTTCCGGAACCGGAACCTCCATCTGAAGGACCAGCGTGGTTTTCTGGTCGAGAATTCCGGCCGGAATCTGGTCCGCGCGAACCGACAGATTGGCCCCGCTGGCAGCGACAATCTGGTTTTCTCCGCTCTCTTCGATCATGACCGCGGCGGTGCCGGTCACTGCGTCGGCCTCGGCCACAAGATCCAGATCGACGCCGAAAGCGCGCAGTGTCTCCAAGGCCGGAACCGCATGGAGATCCTTGCCAACGCACCCGATCATTCTGACCTCGCCGCCGCAACGGGCCGCAGCAGCAGCCTGGTTGGCGCCCTTGCCGCCCGGCTGCATCTCGCAGGACTGACAGAGGACAGTCTCGCCACGCACCGGCAACCGCTTGACTGGTAGCAGAATGTCGACGTTGATGGAGCCGAAAACAACGATCATGACGATACTTCCATCCCGAATATCCGGTACCGCTTATGCACGTGGCTCTGGTGAAACGCACATGTAGCATTTGGCGTGCCGGGAATAGTCGACATCGGGGGCAACATCGTGTGCCACCGGAGCCACGTGCATAAGCGGTTATCCGGTATTACAGCGTGACCACGAGCGCCGAAACGGTCAAGCCGAGACCATAAATAGGAACTTGCGTTGCCCGGTTTGCCGTGAAACAGGTTCGGATTTGGCACGAGCGGTGGCACGCCAACACGGGATATCGGAGTTGGTGGCGAACGCCTGTGCCGGCTTGGCGGGTCCGGGTGTAGGACTTCCCCGATGTGGTCCGAGCCAGTCCCACGTTGCCGGGTAGCGTGAGGCAGGGCCGGTCAGGCGGCCTGGAGCTGCGCGTCCAGCGGCTCGATATAGCCGTAGCGGCGAAGCATTCGGATCCAGCGAGGGGCGTTGCGCTTGACCATCAGAGCGTCGTAGTCGGCGGTGCGGTCGTAGTCGGGCCTACCGTTCTTCAGCACCCTATAGATGATGCGTAGCATCTTGTGCGCGCAGGGTCCTGGAGCCCATGCGGGTGCGCGCATTGCGGCGTTTGCCGCCACTCTCGTTGTTGCCGGGACAGAGACCGGCCCACGCGGCGAGCTGCTCCCTGGAGCCGAACACCTCGATATCGGGTCCGATCTCGATCAGGATGGTCGACGCGGCGCTGCGTTCAATGCCGGGGACGGTCGTCAGAAGACGGA
Organism: Thalassobaculaceae bacterium; assembly: GCA_963422445.2. Taxonomy (GTDB): domain Bacteria; phylum Pseudomonadota; class Alphaproteobacteria; order Thalassobaculales; family Thalassobaculaceae. Next base: position 1,729,915 of record OY729512.2, on the reverse strand, counting down.
GCTGCTCCTCCCACGGCGTCAACTGCTCGTCGATCGTCTTCGCGTAGGTCGCGATGTGTGCCTCAAGCGCGTCATGCTCCTCCAGCAGATCGTTAAGCATGCCGCGGTCGTTGTCGCCCGGGCTCAGGGTGAGCGCCTCGCCGAGACCTTCCAGCTTGTTCGCGACGTGGCTGGTGAGCGAGGCGAGAATGACTTCGCGCGACGTCCCCGCCGCCAGCCCGTCGAGGATCTTACGGCCGTTGACGCCGAAGACGTTGGAAAGGATGCCGCCGATGCGCACGCCGGCGCGGTCGATGATCTTCTGCACGCGGTTGTGCACAGTGGAGCGCTGACCCATCAGGATCCGGCGCTGGCGGCTCAGGGAGCGCACCTCCCGGAACGGCTGAGGCGGCACATGGGAAGGCGTGCAAAGCCCGAACTGGCAAATGCAGGCCATCCACACGCTGTCGGCCCCGTCGGTTTTGCGCCCCTTCACCTGCTGCGCATGCACCAGGATCGCCTCGATCCCGGCCTCCTCCAGGGCCTCGAAGCGCGCCTGCCAGTAAACCCCGTCTTCATCGCCTTCCTCCTCGTTGCGATCTCACCACCGCGGCGTACGATCATGCGGTGGCATTACCACAGCGGAGGCAGGGACAGCGGTCGGAAGGACACGCATCCGCCGAGCGGGTGCGCTTCGATTTGCCGCGCGTCCACGGCCACAGGCCGGGTACAGTACGGGGTGCGGAGCCGACCGCCGGAAGCAGTTTTTTGTCGGGAACGGGTCACCGTTAAAATCACGCTCACGCCTCCCCGCCGCCGCCACACCAATCCTGCCACAACAAAACCAGGTCGATCAGCGAGAACGCTTCACCTGAACGCCTCTTGTTTCATGCTACGGAGTGGCTCAGAACCGCAGCGACCATGATCATTTTTTGTCGTCACGATTGAGCATACAGGAAGCGCGCCAGTGCCCCGAGACCCTCAGTCGGGGCTCCAGGGCGGTTTTGATCTCTGATTAGCGCGGGAACCGGCCGCCCGAGCTCTAAAATGGATCATATCACGAACATCTGGTGAAGCCGAATCGCAAGTCCGCAGTTACTGGCAACTGGCCCGCCCCGACCGCGATGTCAAAAGCCTACGGCTGCGGTCAACCGGATCACCGCACCGGAACCGGCACGGCCAGTGACCGGATCCGCTCCGGCCGCTACGCCAGGATATGACCGGGCCCCGTCGCCATCATCACGACGATCGACAGCCCGAAGCTGGCCCGCATCCGGGTCAGGCCCCGGATGACGTCCCGCTCTTACCCATGAACCTGGTCAATCCGGCTGTTGATCCACTCCAGCGTCGCCCGGCCATTGCAGAAGCGGCGCCATGTCGGAGATGGATACGGTGTCGGCGTGAAGATCGGGCAATCAGTGTCAAGCGGAATCCGGATGATGCGATCGCAGGCGCCAGCCTGGCAATTACCGGAAGTGATCCGGACAGAGGCTCAGATCCCAGAGGGCACAGCAATGCCGATGGCGTCAATCTACAAGGCATCGCAGTGGATCAGGTGATCCCGGTAGATCTCGGCATCCATGTCTCTGGGGATGCGCCATTCCGTCTCGTCATCGGCATCCCCGCGATCCTTTCAATGATTTTCAGAACGGTTCCGGGCGCGCGCCGGTCTCAGGCAGGCGGCTCATGACGACCGAGCAAGGGCCTTGAATCTCTCATTTCGTCACTCCGGCGCAGCCGATAGGTATGGAGCGGCAGTTCGCGACTCAGCACCAAGCATTCCTTCATGCCGACAAGAGGTCCACTTGTCCTCACCAGACCTTCTGCAAGAGCGTGCATGCCGCCATCCGGATGTCCCGGCCAGACGTCGGAGACATCTTCCAGCAAAGCCGCCAACGCGGCACATCGGCACCGGCAACGTCAATCCGGAACCGGTCCAGCATTTTCCGCACGGCCTCGCCAAGCTCACCGGGCGCAAGGCGGACGATCGCATGGACGCTGTTCCGGCCAAGCCGGGAAATCCCGCGTTGAACCAGCACCTTCCGGGAATTCGCGAAGCCAGCAAACAGAGTCATGATCGGCAGTCCGTGGCGGACCTCATGCAAGATGCTCAGCGTCAGCTCATGATTCTTCTGCGCGGTCTGGGTCTCATCGATCAGAAGTACGACGGGCCGAGTTCGCATTTTCCGCCGGATCATGCGGACAAGGGTGCTGAAGGACATTCCGGGCGCGGCCGTGGTGGTGGTTGCGCCACGGGAAAAGCCGGTACCGGCAATACTGGCCTTGCCGCTGGTGTTGACACTGTCGGTCCGCCGCAGTGTCCTTTCCGCCCTGAGATCAATTGCGGCTTCATTGTTGAGTTTAGCACGATGGATCTGTACGGCGCCGCAGCGCCCTGCTGTCAGCATTCCGTCGGGTCTTGATGTGATCAAGGAGAGATATCTTGCCGACACCGGGCGCGCCATCGATCAGAAGCGATGCGCTATTCGCCGGCCAGTCATCACCGGCGCGCACGGATTCGATGATATCCTCGAGCCTGTTTTCAATGTGATCGATCTGCGCTTGGCGTCCGACGAAGAAGGGGGCCTTGTCGCGGGCATGCCTACGAATGAAAACGCTCAACCCCACAAGATCGAACGTGATCGCCTTTCGCTTCGGGATCCAGAAGGACATTCGCAGGCTGGCCATATCTCCCTAGCGGTAAGAATGATACAAAGGATCAACACTTGTCGTCGATAGTTTGATTGTTTTCGGCTTTCAGGCCGAACCCGATAGCAGGCCGGCCGCCTGTCAGACAGGTAGCAATCGGCTTGCTTGCGTGTCAGGGATGTCCTTGTTCGGAAGTCACCTGCTTTGTCAGGCGCAACCTTCGTTATCGCGACGTTCTTTTGCATGGCGAAGCCGAAATTCCGATTTCGTCATGCTGAAATCACACCGACATCCTAATCTCGCCCGCGCTTTTGCAACAGTCCTTGCAGGCCTCACCACCGTTGCCCGGGATTTCTTGATTGTGCTGATGGCGACATCCACCTCATGGAAGATCCACCCACCCTCATGCGGAAGGTTCGCGGACGGCTCCCAAAAACAATTTATTCACTGCCATAGTTAATTGAAATAACTTATAATACCATAGAGTTCTTCCGATTGTCCGCGGACGAAGTTTCGGCCTGTCGGCGGATCAAGATGGGGATTATATCGAATAGTCACATCCGGGGTTGATAAAGCGGACATCTGGGTCTATATTACAGTTCCATTTCAAGGAATTGAACGATCACTCGCAAGGCACCGGGCAAGGTACACCGCAAGGGTTTGACACTGCTACAGGTCGCCGCCATGTTCCCGGACGAAGATCCCGCAAAGGCGTGGCTCGCCGCTCTACGGTGGCCCGATGGCCCCGACTGCCCACATTGTGGCAGCGTCAACGTTCAGTCGAACATCAAACACAAGTCCATGACGCACCGCTGTCGGGAGTGCCCGAACAAGCGCATGTTCTCGGTCAAGACGGGAACGGTCATGGAAAGCTCGAACCTCACATATCGCGTGTGGGTCGTCGGCACCGACCTCTTTACGACGAACATCAAGGGCATATCCTCCATGCGGCGGCCAGAAAGCCGCTTGGTTCATGCTGCCTCGTCTGCGCAAGACATTCGCAGCCGAGGCCGGGCCTTTCGCCGGCCCCGTTGAATATCAGGGAAACGTCGTGACCTTGAGCGCGCAGGACAGCGCCCTGCTGATCGAAAATGCGGCTTTGCGAACACAGGAGAAACAGGCTTTTACATCCGGTCGCTGGACGATCAGGGTCTGATGATTGCGGATTGCTCGCGCGACGACAGGATCCTGCAAGCTCGCCTCATCATTGACGGATAGTGCCATCTTGACGGGCTACACTGACCGCATCAGTGCTGAACCAACTTCGGAGCTGATGCATGATCGATAGCAAGAAGTGTCCTATCCCGCGAGATCGCCTTGCCGCCCACCGCGCACCAGCCCCGAAAGGCCGAACACGAAAAGGACCACGACATGCCCGGCGCAAGCCGTGAAACTGTGCGCTAGGCGTTCATGCGGCCCCTCACTGTGTGGCGGCGTGCCTCGAATGCAGCAACTGTAAAACCTCAGTGACCGTCTCGCTTGATAGCGACAATGGCGCTCTCCCGAGCGCCGGTGCCGGAATGGTGCCGAGCCATTGCAAACATCTCTCGGCAAGAGGCAGTCCCCGCCTATCCGCCAAGCCTGGGAAGCGACCCCAGCCGGATATCAGGCTGTCGTATTCAGCGGGGAGCCCGACGGAGCGGGAACCCGAGAAATCGCATAGGGAAGTTGGGCGCGGGACCGGGCCTTGCGTCAACCCCTAAATGTGGCCATTCGATATAATCCCCATCAAGATCCTGGCACGCCGCATACAGGTCAGCATGGCTCATGCCAGGACCGTGACGCATTACCTTCTCAAAAATCAAGGTTGGTAATTTCGTCAAAATCACCAAAACCGTTTATGCACGCGGCTCCGATGGCACACGATTTTACCCCCGATGTCGACTATTCCCGGCACGCCAAACGCTACATGTGCGTTTCACCGGAGCCACGTGCATAAGCGGTTCCCTTGATATTCGCCGCATGTAATTCCTCTTCATCGAAGATATAATGCTTCGCAACCTTGATGATGTGTAGCAATCATGGACCTCTTCCTCCGTTTGCCGTCACCTTCCTGGCGATACCGGTTCTCTTCGCCGATGTCAGTGCCTCAGCCCGCGCTTTCCCGAACACTCCGCTACGAATTCGACCAGACGGCCCAATCGGTCCATCCATAGCCAGCCAGTAGCGATCATCCCTGCCGTCATGCCTCAAGCGACCATGTCTGCCGCTCGCTCATTGCCTCGAGGTCTCAAGTTTGAAGTTCGCATTCCACAAGAAATTTCCTGGCATTCTTGCCCGGCCGGCGGCAGGCGCCCAAACGGCCGGAAGCGTGCAGCATGGCCTGTCCACCAACCTCGCCCCGACTTTTCGGACCAGAGCAGAGCCGCCGGTCAGCAATTCTCCTTATGGCGTTTTTCGTTGCATTGCGGCCTTTCGTGTTGGTTTTTTGGCGGTTCTGCGGTTGGAGGGATGGGCTTGGCGCGGGGGCCGGGGATCAGGCGTTTGCGGGAGGGGGAGGCCCGTGATGACGGTTTTCATGAGGACCGCCCATGACGCGAAGACATGGTAGGCGGTGATCGTGCGGATGTGCTCGAACAGGCGCCTTCGGGCTCCGAGTACGTGCCGCGCCCGCCGCCAGGATGCTTCGATCAGGTCGCAGGCCGTGTGCAGGGCGAAGGCCAGCAGATTGAGCACGACCAGGATGCTGGCCAGTGTCTGGCTGCCATGCCCGAAATTGTGTTCGAGGTTGTAGCCGTTGGTCTTCAGGACGTTGAAGGTCTCGTTCTCGATCTTCCAGCGGGCACGCCCGCAGGCGGCGATGGCGGCGGCGGTGTCTCGCGTGACGGCAAGGTCGGTGACGAAGCTGTTGCGGTAGGTCACCTTGCCGTCGGGCTTGGCGATCTCGACCTCCAGCCAGTTGACGGCGAGCGCGTCGGCGCCGTCGCGCAGCGGCACGCCATTCATCCAGCGATAGCGATGGCGGCGCCTGGCCGCGCCCCTGCCCACGGTCTGGCACACCTCGTCCAGCACGACGCCATGGGTGTATTCGCTCAACGTCTTGTGGCTGGACGGCTTGCACACGAAGATGAAGCTCCCGCCCGCGGCGCGCACCGCCTCGCAGATCGGCTGGCGGGAATAGAGATCGTCGCCCAGATAGACCGGTCTCAGCCCGGCCACACAAGGCCCCAGGCGGGCCAGCCAGCGCTGCGCCGCGCGGCTCTCGCAGTCCTGCTTCGCCGAGCCGTCTTGCGGGCGCACGAACTCCGGCGCCAGAGGCAAGGCGCGGCGCTGCCCCGGCGCCACCAGAGCGGCGCCGACAAAGCTGTGGAAATACTCCACCTCCTCGCCCCGCCGGCGCGTCGAGCAGTGCGCGCAGTGGATCGTGCCGGAACGGAAATGCTCCGAGCCGTCCAGCGCGATCAACACCCGATCGTCCAGGCAGCGCAGACCCGACAAGGCGCCGGCGCCATCCAGGTCATCGACAAGCGCCGAAAACACCGCGTCGAAATGATCCGTCGGCGCCCCATCCAGCATCCGCCGGATATGGCTGTCGCACGGAATCCGCTCCATGCCGAACAGCGTCCCGGCGTTCGAAGCGCCGCGCTGCGCCGACAGCAGGCGCTGATGCGCCAGAAACGACGGGCTCTGCACGAAAAACACCGAAAACGCCGCAAGCCCGATGTCTCTCATGGTATAGCGCGTGTTGCTTCCCGAGCGCTTGTCGGGCAACGCCGCGCACCGCTTCCACACCACTTCTATATATCGTTCAAGACGCTTCATACAACAGCTTGAATCACATCTCCAAGCCTTTGAAAACCCCCGATAACTCCAAAAGGAGAATTGCTGGCCGCCGGTCTGACCGATTGACGCGGCCGCCGTGCACTGGCTATTGTACCGGCATCTCAAATCGCAACCGGACCGGTTACCGGGAGAGCACGGCATGAACAGGCTTGATAATGCGGTACAACGCCTGAACAGTGCCATCGACGACCTTGATCAGTCCCTGGGCGCTGTTCTGGCGCGCAACACGGGAGGTGATCAACTGAAGCAGGAACTCGACACGGTGCGGAGTCAGCATGCCGAACTGGCGACGGTGACTGACGACGTCTGCACCAGGCTCGACAGCGCGATCGGGCGCCTGCAGGCCGCCCTGAGCCGCTGAGCTGTGACCCAGGTCGAAATCCGCCTTGATGGGCGCGTCTACCGCATCGCTTGCGAAGACGGGCAGGAGCAGCGTCTTGTCGAACTCGCCGAGATTGTCGATGGTCATATCAGCGCGATCATCAGACAACTCGGTCACGTCGGCCATGGCCGTCTGCTGGCCATGGCCTCGCTTCTGATCACGGATGAACTGGTCAATCTGCGTGAATCTGCCGACCAGGCCACGGCGGACGTGCGCGAGGAAGACCGCGAACAGGCGGCGGAAACCATGGAGCGTCTTGCCGGACGCATCGAGGCCCTTGCCGAAAGACTAGATCAGAGCTAGGTTGACAATGACGGTCGCTGCCCGGTTCGACAGGTTGATTTTATCCTTGGGGCTATAAACCATTCTTCGGGAGCTGCCTCTGCGAGGACTCTGGTCCTGGTACTGCGGCACCCACCTGCATGAGCAGGCCACAAAGGGTATACCGGACCATCGGCCGGAGCGGCGCCGTCTATTCCACCGGAAGCCACGAGGAACACTGTTGTCGATGACACCGCCGCCCGCGGTTGCCGCCGCAAAGGCCGCGCTCAGGGCGCCGGCAGAAACACGTCGGACCGCCCTGCATCGAGCGGCAGGCGCAACAGTATCACACGCTCTTGCAACACGGTTCCAGGCGAAATGGGTGGCACGGTCGGGATGTGTGATCAGCGGTTTTTTACCATTCCGTAGCGAGCCGGATCTGCAACCACTGCTATGTGAACTCGACAGCGCCGGCTGGATAACCGGACTCCCGATTGTCGAAGCGGCGGGGTTGCCATTGCGGTTTCGGCGCTGGAAGCCAGGAGCCGCGCTCGAAACCGGGTGCTTCGGAATCCCTGTCCCGACCGCGGACGCCGCGGATATCGAGCCGGATTGGCTACTGATACCGCTTCTCGCCTACGACAAAGCAGGCTACCGCCTCGGTTATGGCGGCGGTTTCTATGACGCGACACTTGCGGATCTGCGCAGGCGGAAATCGGTGTTCGCGCTCGGCGTGGCGTTCGACGGGCAGGAAGTGGACCATGTGCCGCACGGACCATCCGATGCGCGCCTCGACGCAATTCTGACCGAAAAACGGGTCATCACGGTGGAGACATAGTCATGCGCGTGCTGTTTCTGGGCGATATCGTTGGTCACGCCGGCCGCAGAGCCGTACAAGACCAACTGCCGGCGCTGAAGGAGCGCCTGAAACCCGAACTGGTCGTCATCAACGGAGAAAACGCGGCCGGCGGATTCGGTATCACGCCGACGATCTGCAACGGCCTGTTCAAGGCCGGTGCCGACATCATTACCACCGGCAATCACGTCTGGGACCAGCGGGAGATCATTCCCCATATCGACCACGAACCTAGGTTGTTGCGGCCACTCAATTTCCCGGCCAGAACGACACCAGGCCGTGGCGCCGGCCTGTTCGTGACCACCGAAGGACGCCGGGTCCTGGTCATCAACGTCATGCTGCGGCTGTTCATGGAGCCACTCGACGATCCCTTCGAATGCGTCGAGCAGGTGCTGGCGGACTCGCCGCTGGGCGAGACCGCCGACTTCATTCTGATCGACATGCATGGCGAGGCCAGCAGCGAAAAGATGGGGTTCGGCCATCATTTCGACGGCCGGGTTTCGGCCATTATCGGCACGCATACGCATGTCCCGACGGCCGACATGATGGTTCTTGAATCTGGCACCGCCTACCAGACCGATGCCGGGATGTGCGGTGACTATGATTCTGTCATCGGCATGAAAAAGGATAAGGCGATTACCCGTTTCGTGACCAGAATGCCAGGCCCCCGGCTGGAACCAGCGCGTGGCGAGGCCACGCTCTGTGGCGCCCTTGTGGTCAGTGACGACCGGACCGGCCTCGCGACAAGAATCGAAGCCGTCAGGGTAGGCGGCTTGCTCAGCCCGGCGATGCCGGCAACCTGACCAGGCCGTGCGGCAGGACGGCGCGTCATTCCGTTGCTGGCAGCCGGGCGCGGCGGGAACCGGCAACGACAACCAGACGGGCCGCAATGGCCATGACCGATGCAACACAGTCATCGTGACGCGGTCATATTCCCGCCAAAATTGGAAAGCAGTTTTGATCGTCTCACGGATGCACTCGGCCCGCAAATCCGGTATAGAGACAGTCCTGCATCGCAATCCTTTGCAACAACATCACGGTCATTCACCCGTCGGAACGCAAGCATGGCAGGTCATTCCCAGTTCAAGAACATCATGCACCGAAAGGGTGCTCAGGACAAAAAGCGCGCGAAGGTCTTCACCCGACTGATCCGTGAACTTTCGGTTGCGGCAAAGCTCGGGGCGGATCCGGCCGCCAATCCGCGTCTCCGGTTCGCCATTGCCGCCGCCCGCGGCGCCAACATGCCGAAGGACAACATCGACCGGGTGCTCAAGAAGGCGGCCGGCGGCGATGACGGTACGACCTATGACGAAATCCGCTACGAGGGATACGGCCCGGGCGGGGTCGCGCTGATCGTCGACACCCTGACCGACAACCGCAATCGCACCGCCTCCGAAATCCGCGCCGCTTTCAGCAAGTTTGGCGGTAATCTCGGCGAAACCAACAGTGTCGGATTCATGTTCGACCGGGTCGGTCAGGTCATCTATCCCAGCGCGGCCGCGCTGGGCGACGACATGTTCGAGGCGGCGATCGAGGCCGGAGCCGAAAATGTCGAGTCGACCGAAGAGACCCATGAAATCACTTGCCGGCCTGACGACTTCAATGCCGTTCGCGAGTATCTCGAACAGCGATTTGGATCACCGGAATCGGCCGATCTTGCCTGGAAACCGCAAACGACTGTCAACGTCACCGAAGATCAGGCCGGGACCCTGCTCAAATTGCTGGATGTCCTCGACGACAATGATGACGTCCAGCTGGTATCGGCAAATTTTGACATCGCCGACGATGTCCTGACCAAACTGACGGCATGACCGTGCCCGGGTTCCCGTCATGAAATCCTCCAGGCGCCTGCTAGGCCTTGATGCCGGTCTGCGGCATACCGGCTGGGGACTCATTGACGTCACCGGCAATCATCTTGTCCCGGTCGCCAATGGAGTTGTCCATTCAGAGGCAACACAGCCGATTTCCGAACGCCTGGTGACCCTGCATCGCGGCATTGTCGAGATCATAGCGCAGTACCGGCCGGACGAAACAGCGATCGAAGAGACCTTTGTCAACAAGAATCCGGAGTCGACCCTGAAGCTCGGTCTGGCCCGCGGCGCGGTTTTGCTAGCCCCGGCGCTAGCCGGGTTGCCGGTGGCGGAATATGCCCCCAACCGGATCAAGAAAACCGTGGTCGGGGTGGGACACGCCGACAAGCGGCAGGTTCAGATGATGGTTTCCAGGATTCTCCCCGGCATGACACTAGAAAACGCAGATTCGGCCGACGCTCTGGCCGTTGCGATCTGCCATGCGCATTTCGGACCGGTGCAGGCTTTTGCAGCGGAGCACCGCCAGTCAGGCTCCGGGCCGAGGTCTGTCGGCACCGGCCTGCAACAGGCAATCGCCGCGGCGCTGGCACGGGAGGCTGGACGATGATTGCGAAACTGACCGGTATACTTGACAGTCACCGCAAGGACGGCGTGGTGATTGATGTCGGCGGTGTTGGCTATCTTGTTTACGCGTCATCGCGAACACTGACACAACTCGGTGACAGCGGTGGCACTGTCTCGGTCCATGTCGAGACTCACGTCCGCGAGGATCATATTCATCTTTACGGTTTCACGACCGAGAGCGAACGCAACTGTTTCCAGATCCTTCAGACCGTTCAGGGCGTTGGAGCCCGGGCGGCTCTGGAGATACTCTCGGCGCTGGCGCCCGATGAGGTCATGCAGGCTGTCGTTGCCCAGGACAGACCGATCTTGACTCGAGCCAATGGTGTGGGCCCCCGTCTCGCCGGACGCATCATCAACGAGTTGAAGGACCGTGCGTCTGGTTGGGTGTTCGCTGCGGTGTCCGGGGCCAGGCCGGCAAACGGATTATTGCCGGACGAGACGGCTGCCAGAGATGCGATTTCGGCTCTGGTCAACCTTGGCTACAGCCAATCCGACGCCTATGGGGCGGTTTCGGCCGCAAACGGCGCACTTGGTGCCGGGGCATCGCTGGAACGCCTAATCTCGGCAAGTCTGCAGGAATTGGCATCATGAGCACCGGCGACGACAGTCGCATTGTTGATGGCCGGGAAGATCCTGCCGATCGTTACAGCACGACCCTCCGTCCGGTAGCCCTGCACGAATTCATCGGGCAGCGCAGTCTTCGTGACAATCTGAAGGTGTTCATTGATGCAGCCCGTGGCCGGCACGAAGCTCTTGACCATGTGCTGTTTCATGGTCCGCCGGGCCTTGGCAAGACGACCCTGGCACAGATTGTCGCGCGTGAACTGAGTGTCGGTTTTCGCATGACCTCAGGCCCGACCATCGCGCGGGCTGGCGATCTTGCAGCATTGCTGACCAATCTCGAGCCTCGCGATGTCCTGTTCATCGACGAGATTCATCGTCTCAATCCCGCCGTCGAGGAAGTGCTCTACCCGGCAATGGAAGAGTTTCAGCTTGACCTGATCATCGGCGAGGGACCGGCAGCACGGTCGTTGCGGATTGATCTTCCGCAGTTTACCCTGATCGCCGCAACAACCCGTTCCGGACTGATCACGAAGCCGCTGCTCGACCGCTTCGGAATTCCATTGCGTCTCCAGTTCTACACGGTCACCGAACTGCGCCAGATTCTGTTGCGCAATGCCGAATTGCTATCCATGCCGCTCACCGAAGATGGCGCCGACGAGATCGCCCGGCGCTCCCGTGGCACGCCACGGATCGCCGGAAGGCTGTTGCGCCGGGTGCGCGATTTTGCCGGCACCCCCGGGCCGGACGCAATCAATGCGGTGGCGGCCGACTCTGCCCTCAACCGGCTTGACGTCGACCACCGTGGCCTGGATGCGATGGATCGCCGTTATCTGTCCTGCATTGCCGATTATCATCACGGCGGTCCGGTCGGCGCCGAGACGCTGGCGGCCTCGCTCTCTGAACAGCGCGATGTGATTGAAGAGGTGATCGAACCGTTCCTGATGCAACAGGGATTCATTGGCCGAACGCCGCGTGGCCGGGTACTGTTGAAGATGGCCTATCACCACCTGGGATTGCCGATACCGAGCACGGCAGGTCAGCAGGACCTGTTCGACGAGTTCGCCAACAGCAAAGCCGGGAACCCTGGTGATGCCCGCTGATAACGGCATCATGACCGGACCGGCCCATTGTTACCGGGTACGGATCTATTACGAGAACACCGATGCCGGCGGCATCGTCTATCACGCGAACTACCTGAAGTTCGCGGAACGGGCACGCACCGAATTCCTGCGTCGGCACGGCATCGCCCAAGACAGGCTTCGACAGTCCGCAGGCGTGGGTTTTACGGTCCGTTACTGCGCAATAGACTACCGGGCACTGGCCCGGCTCGACGACCTGCTTGAGGTCCGCACTATGCTGCATGATCTGCGCGGCGCCCGGGCTGCCGCGGTTCAATGCATTCACCTGATCAGCGGTGATCGTGTTGACGAGGTCTGGCTGGCTCGTCTCGACCCTGTGCTCGCTTGCATCAATCAAGAGGGTCGGCCGGTCCGATGGCCTGCTTCAGTCGTCCGGGCTCTGGCTGCGGCCTGTCGACCTGATTCAGCAAAAGGACATTGAAAGACAGATGGAACAGACTCTCGTTGACAGTGTGCAACTTGTGAACGCACCGGAATTGGATGTGAGCATTGTTGGTTTGTTCCTGTCAGCCGATCCTGTGGTGAAAACCGTTATCACCGGCCTTATCATTGCATCGGTGTGGACCTGGGCGATCATCATCGACAAGACCCGGCGCATCCGACGTATGCAACAGCGAGCCCGGACCTTCGAGGACAGTTTCTGGTCAGGCGGGTCGCTTGATGATCTCTATAACCGGATTGGCGACATGCCGCCGGATCCGATGTCGGCGGTGTTTGTGGCGGCGATGCGCGAATGGCGCCGTTCGACCGAGCGCGGTCTGGTTTCCAAAGGTGAACAGGTTCGGACCAGCCTTCGGCTTCGTGTCGAGCAAATCATGAACCTCACGATCGGGCGCGAGATGGAGTTCATCGAACGTCGGATGTCGTTTCTGGCCTCGGTCGGCTCGACAGCGCCTTTCGTCGGCCTCTTCGGCACGGTCTGGGGTATCATGGACTCCTTCCAGTCGATTGCGGCAACGCGAACCACGGCCCTCTCGGTCGTCGCGCCGGGCATTGCAGAAGCGCTGTTCGCAACTGCCCTCGGTCTGGCCGCAGCGATTCCGGCGGTTATCGCCTACAATAAGATCAGTCACGATCTCGACCGGTTCGCCGATCGTCTCGAAGGGTTTTCGGCGGAATTCATCTCGATCCTGTCGCGTCAGCTTGACGAAGGAGCCTGAACGATGGCGCTTCAACCGGCACGCCGCAAGACGACCGGTCATCGTGGCCGCTACCGTCCGATGAGTGAGATCAATGTCACGCCCTTCGTTGACGTCATGCTGGTGCTCCTGGTCGTCTTCATGGTAACAGCGCCGCTGCTGGTTCTCGGAATTCCGGTACAATTGCCTAAGGTCGGCAAGGAATTCATCATCGCGGATGAAGACCAGCCGCTGAATGTTGAAATCGATCGTGACAAACGAATCTATCTGAACCGGACGGAGATCACCCTGGCGGCATTGACGCCACGGTTGCGCGGAATTCGCACCGCCAATCCCAAGGTCAAGGTCCACCTGCGCGGCGATGCCCAGCTGAACTACGGGGCCATCGCTGTCGTTCTTGGCGAGATCCGTAATGCTGGAATTCCGGTCATTGCGCTGCGCACCGATCTTGCAACGCTCCAAAGCGAAATCGAAGCCTTTCCGGTCTGGACGGCGCCGGCAGAAGGCAGCCCCGGAAGTGGATGAGCACAATGCAGACAAGCGTTGCGCTGTCAGCTGGACTGCACGCCATTGTCATTGCTTTCGCGTGGTTTGGCTTGCCACATCTCTGGAACGATCCGCCAGTTCTCGACGATATCGTGTTCGTCAGGATGGCAGACCTCAGCGACGTCACCAATGTTCCACCCGACCAACCAAGCCCGACAACTCAGAAAACGGTTCCAGACCCAACACCGGGACAAACCCGCCGGAAGCCGCCGCCGAAGCCCACCGCCCCGATTTTAACAGTGCCGGATGCCGCATCAAGCCCACCGGAAAAGCCGAAACCTGTGGTCAAGAAGGCCCCTCCGCCCAAACCGAAACCTGTAGTCAAGACGACCCCTGCCCCAAAACCGAAGCCCGCAGCCGAACCGGCACCACAACCAAAACCGACTCCGAAAACGGTTGCAGCATTGTCGAAGCCGGAACCGCAACCGGAGCCCGAAACCGCGCCGAAGCAGGTTGTGCCGAACAAACAGAAACTCGCCCGACTGCTCAAGAATCTGAAAAAGACACCGCCTCAAACAGCGGAGAAACCGCTGAAAGATCAAACAAAAGATCTGCTAACACGGGTTCGCGAGGCCACCCGCAACCGAACCGACCGGAAGTTCGACGCCGACCGGAAGATGACGGTCGACGAGATTCAGGTGGTGCGCCAACAAATCGCACGATGCTGGAACATCGCTGCCGGAGCCCGCGCAGCGGCGACCCTGAATGTCGAGATCGAAATGAGCGTGAACCCGGATGCGACCATCCGCGACGCGACGGTCGTCAATCAGACGCGAATGAGAACGGATCCACATTTCCGGGCGGCAGCCGAAAGCGCCCTCAGGGCTCTCAACGATCCGCAATGCCGGCGGTTGCTGTTGCCGCCCGACAAATACGCGTTATGGAAGACGTTCATCTTCAATTTCGACCCGAGAAAAATGCTGCAGTAACCCCCGGAGCATAATGCATGGTCAACAACATCACCTTCAGCGACACCCTGGCACGAAGCCGCGTGTCGCTCATGTCCGGCATCTTGCTGATCCTGGCAATCGCCATGTGGCTGGTACCGGAATCGGCGCGGTCTGAACTCCGGATCGATATCACGGAAGGCCGATCCGATCCGATGCCGATCGCTATCGCCGACTTCACGGCTACTGAGGGAGCGTCAGCACAGCTCGGACGAAATGTCAGTTCGGTTGTTGCGGCAGATCTCGAACGATCAGGTTTGTTCGAGCCAATCGACCAGAAGGCGTTCATCCAGCATGCCGTTCCGCTCGCCGTCATGCCACAATTTGCCAACTGGCGATTGTCGGGGGCCCGGGCGCTTGTCCATGGCGCGGTCGCAATCCTGGAAGACGAGCGATTACGGGTCGAATTCCGACTCTGGGACACTTATGCCGAACAGCAAATGGTCGGCAACGCGTATTTCACGGACAAGGATAACTGGCGACGGGTCGCGCATATCATTTCCGATCTCATATACCATCGGATCACCGGCGAAACCGGGTATTTCGACACCCGCATTGTCTACATCGAAGAAAGCGGTCCTCCAGACCATCGGATAAAACGCCTCGCGATCATGGATCAGGACGGCGCCAACCGGAGCTTTCTAACTGATGGGAAGGACTTGGTTCTCACGCCGCAGTTTTCACCGCTGACCCATGAGATCACCTATCTCGCCTATTACAACGACCAACCACGGGTTTATGTCTTCAACATCGAGACGGGGCAGCAGGAGGTACTCGGGGATTTTCCCGGCATGACCTTCGCGCCGCGGTTTTCGCCGGACGGCACCAGCGTCATCATGAGCCATGTTCGCGGCAGTATGACCAATATCTTCACAATGGATCTGGCAACGCGGAAGATCGTCCAGTTGACCGATACATCGGCGATCGACACCTCGCCGAGTTATTCGCCGGATGGCCGTAAAATCGTCTTCAGTTCCGACCGCGAGGGATCACAGCAACTCTATGTCATGGAGGCTGACGGCACCAATGTCCGTCGCATCAGCCTCGGCAAGGCCGGATATGGAACTCCGCTCTGGTCACCCCGCGGCGATCTGATCGCCTTCACCAAGATTGACAGCGGCATCTTCTACATCGGAGTCATGGGTATCGACGGCTACGGAGAGCGTTTGCTGGCCAAGGGTTTTCTGGTCGAAGGGCCGACTTGGGCACCCAATGGCCGGGTTCTGATGTTTTGCCGGCAAGAACCTTCCGACAAGTATGGTCAGGGCGGCAGCTTCAGACTGTATTCCATCGATCTGACGGGCGCTAATGAACGCTTGATCGACACGCTCGGAGATGCGTCGGATCCAGCCTGGTCACCGCTGCTTCCATGACAGCGGCCTTGTTTCCGGTTGAATCCGGCCGGCTTTGTGAATGTGGTTTCTCTGGAACGGTTTTTCTGTTATGTCTCCTGGCAGTGCTGATCTCGCTGGCGTCGGCCTGTTGTTTACAGGTGTAGCTGCTCCGGTAATGCAACCCCCTATTGGGAGGACAGAAGAAATGTGTTGGAAATTTTTGTGTTTGGTCTCTGCCGTTGTTCTGATCTCTGCCTGCGCGCAAGATCAGACGATGACTGATGAAACAGGGGGGCAGGGTGCAACGCAGCAGATCGGTGCCCCGACGACACCAAATACAGGATCAAGCGTAGGATCAAAGCCGGTCGAGTCATCGGCAACGGGATCAGGACCGACCCCAACAGCGAAAGAGAACTTCGTAACGGATGTGGGCGACAGGGTGTTCTTCGCCTACGATCGTTCGGACCTGACGCCAGATTCTCAGGCGACGCTTGACCGGCAGGTGGTCTGGCTCCAGAAGTACCGCGGCACTATGGTCACCATCGAGGGGCATTGCGACGAGCGTGGGACCAGAAACTACAATCTGGCTCTCGGCAACCGCCGCGCCCATGCGGTACGCGACTACCTGATCGCGAGCGGCATCGATCCGAATCGCCTGAATACGAAAAGTTACGGCAAGGAAAGGCCAGTCGCCTTTGGCAGCGATGAAGCATCCTGGGCCCAGAACCGGCGCGCGGTTTCCGTAATCCACTGATCGACCGCTGCATCATTTCCGCCACGACCGTTCGGACCCGACCGGATCAATGCCCTGATTTTGCCGTATCCATTCGGTGTCCTCCAAGCCGTGACGTGCAGATTTGTGCTAGTACCGGACGGGAGGTGAACATGTCGGCCAGAGGATCCCTAATTCTGGTTTCGGCTCTCATGATGCTCGCGGGGAGTCTGTTCCTGCCGGCGACTGTCGGCGCGCAAACCCGGAATGACCTGCAACGCCGGATTGAACGTCTGGAGCTGGATCTTCGGGAACTGCAGCGGCGAATGTTCACACAGGACGACAGGTCCCGGCCCGCCACGGGTGCGCCCTCGACGCCAGAGACGGCGTCTGGAGGTCGTGATGGACCTGTGGCGCAGAGTTGGGCAAAACGCGCTATTATCCGGCTGCAACAGCTTGAGGACCAGATGCGGAATCTGAACGGTCGCGTGGCGGAGGTCCAGTTTGCGCTGACCAGGGAAACTGCGCGCATCGACCACATCGAGACCGAGATGCAACGACGCGCGCCTGCCGCGATGACCGCCTTAGGTCCGAACATTGCAACTGCCGTGGCAGCCGACACAGTCGCAACCGAAATAGCGGCGAACAGCAGTCCGGCCCCGACAGTCGCGTCAAATCGACTGGAAGTCACGCCGGGCGCCCCCGGACATCCAGAAGCCGGCCGGATGCGAGACCGTGGCGCGGCACAGACCGATGCGCCGCCGCAGCCCGCCCCCGCGACTGATCCCCCGACCCGATACAAGCAAGCATTCGCGCTGTTGATGAAACATGATTATCCGGCCGCGGAGTCCGCGTTCCAGGGATTTGTCGAGACATTTTCCGACAACCCGCTCGCAGGCAATGCAATGTATTGGCTCGGCGAAACCCATTATGTTCGAGAACAGTATGCCGAGGCGGCCACAGCCTTTGCTACCGGGTACGAAAAATATGCGAATAGTCCGAAAGCTCCTGACAATCTCCTCAAGCTCGCGCTGGCATTGGCCCGCATGCAACGCATTGAAGACGCTTGCGTTGCGCTAACCCAATTCCATCACCAGTTCCCGAAGGCACAGGCTACTCTCAAGCGCCGCGCAATGATTGAAGAGAAGCGCATAAACTGCGCAAATTGACAGCGCGGCCACCGGATTAACGGAGTCTCCCGGCGGAGGCCGTCTCCCCACAAGATGATTCGCCACTTCGATGTGGTAGCCGGACGAAGCAAGACATCGCCCGAAAATACGGTGGTGCCGGTTAAGGGACTCGAACCCCCGACCCTCTGATTACAAATCAGATGCTCTACCAGCTGAGCTAAACCGGCATTTGCCGGAAGACATATCCGGCCCGGCCCAAACTGTCAAAGCCGCAGTGGACATCGTTATTCGCCCGAACGACAGCGCAACCGTCGCGCTCACCATGACAATCAAAGCCGCTGCCACTTGTCGCGCGGTGTCCTTCGGTTCCCAAGACCTTGAGCAGTCGCTGCCGTGCCTGCGGTTTCGGGTTGTGCCGGATGATTTTGGCGAGCCGTCCGGGAGCCTTGACGGAATGCTCAAAAGTTTGCCCGGCAGGCCGGAAGCGGCGGATTTCGATGGCTTTTCAGCCGGTCGTGCGTCCCGTTTCCGAGCCGTCCTTTATCAGGGTTTGTTCTGGTGCAAAGGCAACGCCTCCGGGCGCCACCGGGACATCGACAAAGGATGAAAACCGGCGGCGCTGCACACACGATCCTTCGCCCCGGAAAAAGGCGCGCCTGCTCTCACCTCTGTGGCGGCGTCGTAGCACCTTCCGAAAAACACACCCAGGCGTTTGCGAAAATTTCCGGCAAGCGCGGATCCCTGAACCGGATGTCAAGGCACCGTTTCAGAAGATCTCTGACCGGCCGGTCAAATCATCCAGCGATCGCGCCTCGAACGCATCGTCGAACCATGCGTCAATTTGCCCGATCGAGGCTGCCGCAATGCGTTTCTGCGCCGCCTGGGGCGGAGGATCGAACCATCGTTCGAGCAGGCGGGCAAGCATCTTTGCTTATCCTTCGACTTTCCCCTCGGGCTTCCCCTTGTGCAATCAAGATTCCCACAATCGTGTTCACAATCATCTCCGGATGATCAGGTTTGTTCTCCAGAGTCGTCTTGAATCAGGACAGGTCGAGATCCGCATAAACCCGGACAATATAGTTCAGTACCTGACGATGTAATTCGCTGTCGGCGTGCAACCCCCGCAGCACCGTATCCAGCAAACCGCTTATGCACGTGGCTCTGGTGGCACACGATGTTGCCCCCGATGTCGACTATTTCCGGCACGCCAAACGCTACATGTGCCTTTCACCGGAGCCACGTGCATAAGCGGTTGCAGCAATTCGATCACCTCACGCTTCAGCACGACCAGACCGGGCTTAAGATCAGCGTTCCGCAACACGTCCTCCGTCGTGAGCCTTCTGATATTCTGGAGTATTTCGTTGAAGTCCTCCGCGAACGCCAACGCTGGCTCGTCCTGGGTTTCGACGACCGCTGCCAGCGAGGCCGGCACCGTTCCCTCAGCTTCACCGTGAAAGAGAACGATCGGAATGATCGGCGGCGACGCCCGCAGCTTCGCCGCATCTATCCCCACATGGCGTTTCCAGATCTGGATCATGTAGGACGCCAACTGCAAGGGCAGGCTTGGATCGGTGCAGAACTTGTTCTTGAGCAGCGTCGCGGCGCATCTGTTTATCGCCATTCTCGCCTTTCATGCCATGCACCTGATCCGCACACGCCTCAAGACTGCCGGCATCACCCTCATCTGGAGGTCGATCCGCACCCGCCTGCGAACCTGGCTACGCATCACCACCACGATCTGCAAAATCGACAGATCACCGATCGTCAACCGCCCGGATGTCCGACCCCTTCCAGAGGTCGCGCGAATTGCCCGCACCGCGGGTGTGAAGCCGCAACTGCACCGCCGGAGGACTCCTATGACAAAATAACAAACGTAGTGCCCAGATTGGGGCTTGCCGCTTTCGGTGGTACGGGCTCTGGAGCGCCGGACGACCATGGAGCCAGGGTAGCGAAGCGAGGGAGGGAATTCAGGGATCAAATAATATGCAGAACCTCTTGCAAAATTCCTGCCCCCAGGGTCCGGTGAGCCGGGATCGGTCGGTTGATCCCGGTCACCTCTGCACCTGGAGGTCGGAATCCATGGATTCGCGGTGTCTCATCAGAGATGATGAGAACAAACAGGGACCTTTGCGGACATCGGGACACGCCTCTCCGGGCCACTCTCTTCGAGAGGGCCGCGAAGGGTCGGCATGCGTCGTCGGAGCCGCGCTATGGGACGGCGAGACGTATCAACTGGTCAGCCGCCAGGGCCAGGATGCCGAACATGAGATGGCAGGCGACCTTGGAATATCCACGGACGCGGACATGGCGCCCGCCACACTCATCCTTGAGGCGGGCGTTGGTCCTCTCGACACCGGACCGGATCCGGACCCGCACGGTCTCGGGATCGACATGGCCTATTGCACGCCGGGCCCGGGCCTCCTGGTCTCGCTCCTCCTTGAGGTCCTTGTCCCGGCGCGGATTGACATCGATGATCGGCACATGGCCAAGCCGTTCGCTCATCTGGTAGATCTCCCTGGCATCATAGGCCGCGTCCATGAGATCGTAGAGATTGGTCACACGCGCGGCGGTCATCATCGCCAGCGGGATCGCGATCTGGCTATCATGGACGGATGCCGAGGTGAGAACGGTCCTCAGCGGCACCCCGCAGTCTGCTGTGTCGATAGGCAGCTTGTAACCGCGCCAGGCCTCCAGGACCCCCTTGGCAGTCTTCTTTGCCCCGTGATCGCAGACCTTCGGCAGCGCGTCGAGCCTCTCATCGAGATCCATCCCGTTCGCTTGCCGTTCGAGACGCCCAGGCTCCTTCGTCCTCTCCGCGCCCTTGCGGGGCCGGCCGCGCTTGCGGTTCGGCGTCCTGGCCTTCGGCTTCGGAGCCGGCGTCTCCCGGGCCTCGATGGCCGTCGAGTCCCTCGACACGTGGCTGATGAGCGCATCGCCCAGTGTCTCTGCAACCAGAGCCGCGTGCATCCTCTCCGGAAGACGGGACTGCGACCATTCGGCAAACGTCCGCGAAAACGTTGCTTCACGCGGGATCTCCGCGACACACGACACGCCGCACAGCCGGCGCAACGTCGGGTCCACCTTGAGACTGTCGATCAGGTGGCGGGTCGTCGGCAGACCCCACACCGCCTTGGCGATGACGCCACGGGCCAGCGCCCGGCGATCCTCCCGGGGCCGACCCGGACCGGTCCACACCTCATCGACGAAGCCCTCCACCTTGACGAGATCGAGAGCTGTCACGAAGCGCTTGTGCGTCTCGAGGAGAGGACCGACCGCCTCGGCCAACGCAGGGAAAAGGTCCCCTTGAAATCGGCGCCAGAGATCGGATAGGGTCGAGCCAAGGCAAAAAACCGGTCGGGCCGGCAATTTTGCAAGAAGCTCGTTTTACAAAAAATTCAAACCGCTTATGCAGCTGGTTCCGGTCGCGAGAGTTTGCCACCAGATATTGAGGTTAGAGCGGGGGAGCGGGTAGAATGCTCCCGATAGGTTCCTGCCGACGGAGCCCCCACATGAAACAGGTCCCCGACAGCCTCCTCGCCGTCCAGCACATGGTCCCGGACGATGACGCCTACGCCGCCTGGCTGATCGAAATGCGCTGGCCGGACGGCTTCGTCTGTCCCAGGTGCGGCCATGAAAAGGGATGGGCGCTGCGTAGAAAAGCACACACCTTCGCGTGCACCGGCTGCCGCCGGCAGACCTCGGTGACGGCCGGGACGATCCTGCACGCCAGCAAGCTGCCGCTCACCGTCTGGTTCTGGGCCGCCGACCTGATGGCGACCCACTCCAACGGCATCTCTGCCCTGCAGCTCCAGAAGCAGCTCGCTATCGGCTCTTACCGCAGCGCCTGGCTGCTCGCCCACAAGCTGCGCGCCAGCATGGTCGAGCCCGAGCGTAACCCGTTGTCGGGCCTGGTGGACATCGACGAGGCCAGCCGTCCATTCCGGACCAAAGACGATCCTCCCACCGGAGGGCAAGGACGCAGCCACGACGGCAAGATGCTCATCGTCGGCGCCATCGAACTCGGGGACGGAAACATCCCGGGCCGCCTGAGGCTAGCCGACATCTCCTCCTACGGCGCCGCCGACCTCGGACACTTCGTCGAAACCGCCACCGATCCCGACGCCATCGCGAAAACCGACGGCTGGTCCGGCGACGCTGCGGTCCCCGCCGATCGCCACAATGTCCATGTCGTCGGGAAGACCGCCGCTTACCTCGTCCTGCCGTGGATCCACCAAGTCTTCTCCAACCTCAAAGGATGGGCGCGAGGCGTCTACCACGGGCTGCGCCGCAAGCATCTGCAGGCCGATCTCGATGAGGTCGTCTTTCGCTTCAACCGCCGCAAAACCCGCCACGATGCTTTCCGCTCGCTCTTCCGTCTCGCCACCAATGCGCAACCCCTTACCTACAGCATATTGATCGAACCGGAACCATGTGCATAAGCGGTAAATTCAATATCCTCGTTTACGGACCAAATTGTGAAAATGACTTCGCTGTATGTTGTCAAAGCACCGCTCGACCGGCGCTCAAATTTAGCATGGGATCGCCGTGTGCACGTCAAGGCTGCTCTTGCTCACATCGATCCCGGCTACTACGGTTATCATGATCCCTTGCTTCCTGTCCTTGCGATGATTCGGGGCGTTACCCAGGCATCCATTCAGGACCCGGGGATCGGAAAAGGGGCAGGCCGACCAAACTCGAATACGGTTCTGAAACCAGGGCCTGAACGGTCCAACCCACCCCGCGCGGGACTGAGGTAGCATGACTCTTAAATTCACCGTGGCGCCGGAGTTCACAGACTTTGCGCTCAACAACCACTGTGGATAAATATCTATCTCCAGGGGTGTTGAGGGGCAGACAAGGGGCTGCGACGGGATGTATGACTCGATGGTCTGGACAGAAGCAGCACCGCCCCAGGTTGGTGAACCGTGATGCACAAGCCTGTATTCCCATTCTATCCATCTGACGAGCAGGACGCAATCGTGACGGAACATACCCTGTCACCGGTCACCGATGATAGCTTTGCTATGCTCGTTCGGACCTGTCCGACAATTCTCGTGGCTCGCCGCATCGCCGTCGGCGTATCCGGCGGAGCCGATAGCATGGCTCTGTGCCTGCTCGCCGATACTTGGGCGCGCAACAGAGGTGTTGAACTCACCGCACTGACAGTCGACCACGGATTGCGAGCGGCGGCCACGATCGAAGCTGAACAGGTTGCCACATGGCTCGCAGCCCGCGACATCGCCCATCGGATCCTGCCCGCACCCGGTGGGCGGCCCGCGACGGCGCTGCAACGGATTGCCCGTGACCGGCGTTTCAATCAGATCGATCGCTGGTGTCGTGATCACGATCACGATGCTGTGATGTTCGCCCACACCGCTGAAGATCAGGCCGAGACCGCCTGGATGCGCATTCTCGCCGATAGCGGACCCGATGGCCTCGCTGCCATGATACCGGAAACCCGGGTTGCGGGCCTGACCATCGCCCGGCCTCTACTCAATATTTCCAAGCCCTGCCTGATCGCGACCTGCCGGGCAAGACAACAGAGCTGGATCGATGATCCGAGCAATCGGAATCCTGCATTCACCCGGGTCCGTCTACGCCGGTCCGCCGCCAGCTTTGCGGCCAGCGGCTTGGGGGCCGAGCGTGTCCGGCGGTTTGCCGCCTGCATGACCGTTGCTCGGCAAGCGATAGACCGGGCGTGCTGCAGATTCCTTCGGAACCATGGTGGTATCGCACCGGCTGGTTGGGCCTGGTTCGACAGCATTGCCTTTTGCGACTTGCCGACAATCATTGGCGATGGCCTGTTGACCCGGTTGTTATGGGGGCTCGGAGGACGGCCCTATCCCCCTCGTCGTAAGCGCGTCAGTCGGCTTGCCACCGAATTGCGATTCGTAACCCATGCGAGGACACGAACGCTAGGCGGTTGCATCGTCATTGCTGATCACGGAGGACAGATCCTCTTATGCCGAGAACCAGGCAAGGTTGAAGGTCTGGTGTGCCTGCAGCCGGGCAGGAGAACCCGCTGGGACAATCGTTTCGAGGCGATCTGGAGCGGGTCGTCGCCGATCTGGCTCGGGGCACTCGGCGAAGCTGGTCTGGCCAATCTTGTTACCCGCAATCAGGAATTTTCTTCGTATCCGGCACTGGAATCGCTGCCAAGGCCGGCAAGATTGGCACATCCAGCGATCCAGATGCTTGACGGGACCCTTTACATTCCCCACCTTTACGGTAACGCTGTGCGCCAAAGCGGGGAGATGGAATCGTTGCTGGACACCCGTTTTTGCCCCGATGCCGACTGGGTGGGCCGATTGGCGGCGATGAAGGCGAATTGACAGTTGGTAAGGACGGGCGGGCTTGACCGGACAGGCGCAATAGGCGATTTTACAGGATCGTTTCCGAGGAATTCCGCGTGAACAATTTCGGCAAGAACCTTGCTCTCTGGATCATCATCGGCGTACTGCTGGTGGCGCTGTTCAATCTGTTCCAGAACAGTTCCGGTCGGTCCGGCTACACGAATCTCGCATTTTCCGATTTCCTCGCCGAGGTCGAGGCCCGACGGATCGGTGAGGTAACGATCGAAGGCAATACGATCCAGGGCAAATTCACCGATGGACGACCATTCTCGACCTACACGCCGAATGACCCGGGACTTGTTGATCGTTTGCGCGAAGGCGGTGTCCGGATATCGGCAGCGCCTCCCGAAGAAGGCATGTCTGGATTGTTCGGCATCCTGATCTCGTGGTTCCCGATGCTCTTGTTCATCGGTGTCTGGATTTTTTTCATGCGCCAGATGCAGGGCGGCGGCGGCAAGGCGATGGGCTTTGGCAAGAGCCGGGCGCGTCTGCTGACTGAGAAAACCGGTCGTATCACCTTCGAGGATGTTGCAGGAATTGACGAGGCCAAGACCGAACTCGAGGAAATTGTCGAATTCCTGAAAGACCCGCAGAAATTCCAGCGGCTTGGCGGGAAGATCCCGAAAGGCTGCTTGCTCGTGGGGCCGCCGGGCACCGGCAAGACCTTGCTTGCCCGTGCCATTGCTGGCGAGGCAAATGTTCCGTTCTTCACCATCTCCGGCTCCGATTTTGTCGAGATGTTTGTCGGCGTTGGCGCATCACGGGTCCGCGACATGTTTGAACAGGGTAAGAAGAACGCTCCCTGTATCATTTTCATCGACGAAATTGATGCTGTTGGCCGGCATCGCGGTGCCGGATTGGGCGGCGGTAATGATGAGCGGGAGCAAACCCTGAACCAGCTCCTTGTCGAAATGGACGGCTTCGAGGCCAATGAAGGCGTCATTCTGATCGCTGCGACCAACCGGCCCGATGTTCTCGATCCGGCTTTGCTGCGTCCGGGCCGGTTTGACCGCCAGGTGGTGGTGCCGAACCCGGATATTCTCGGACGGGAACGGATCCTCAAGGTTCATATGCGCAAGGTGCCGTTGTCGCCCGATGTCGAGGCCCGGACCATTGCTCGCGGTACGCCTGGATTCTCAGGTGCCGATCTCGCCAACCTCGTGAATGAAGCAGCCCTGCTCGCAGCGCGCAAGGGCAAGCGTCTGGTCGCAATGAGCGAATTCGAAGAGGCAAAGGACAAGGTCATGATGGGCTCGGAGCGGCGCTCTATGGTCATGACTGATGAAGAAAAAACACTGACAGCCTACCATGAGGCCGGACATGCGGTCGTGGCCTTGCACTGTCCTGATTCCGATCCGATCCACAAGGCTACCATCATTCCACGCGGCAGGGCGCTCGGCATGGTAATGCGGCTGCCGGAAAACGACCGGATCTCGCTGTCGCGGGCCAAGATATTCGCCGATCTGAGGGTTGCCTGCGGTGGCCGCATTGCGGAAGAGATGATCTTCGGGGCTGATCGGGTCACGACGGGTGCATCCTCCGACATCAAGATGGTGTCAGACATGACTCGTCGTATGGTGACCGAATGGGGCATGAGCGATGAACTCGGATTTCTCGCATATGGTGCTGACCAGCAGGAGGTATTTCTCGGCCATTCCGTTACCCAACAGAAGAATGTCTCGGAATCCACCGCGAAGGTGATCGACGACGAGGTGCGCCGGATCGTCGATGATGCCTATATCGACGCGACGCGTATCCTCAAGGAAAACGACGAGGAACTGGAGATCCTGGCAAAAGGCCTGCTCGAATACGAAACACTCTCGGGCGACGAAATTCACGACCTGCTTCAGGGCGAGCCGATTGTTCGGGATGGCGGCGACGAAACTCCGCGGCCCAGCAGCGGGAGACGCAGTTCAGTGCCGACAGGTGGTGCTGGTGACATGGAACCGGATCCACAGCTCGGCGATTGACGGAACGATCACGCGATAGCGATGAGACCTGTTCAGATACTCCCTGAACCGGAAGGCAATCTGTACGTCGCGGGCAGAACCAAGCTTTATCTGCGCCCTGCGGATCTGATTCACAGCCTGTCGAAGACGGCAGTTTCGAAACACGAATCCGACCGGTTGTTCGGCGGTGGGCCCCACCGATTCCAGAAGATCGAGGTTGTGCTGCGGTCTCCAGATCGGATTGTCGCATTCTATGGGTCGGTCCAGAACCTGCGTGACTGGGCTATCGGCGCTGGTTGTCTGGAAATGCTTGACGCCGGAATTTACCGGATCACACATCGCCGTCCGCCATTTCTCGGACGTCATTGGGATCGGCCTCTGATCATGGGGATCGTCAACGCGACGCCAGATAGTTTTTCAGATGGTATCAACCGGCGCAATGCGGCGGTCGCGGTGTCACATGCCCATGCTCTGATCGAGGCTGGCGCCGATATTCTCGACATCGGGGGTGAATCGACCCGCCCCGGATCTGTTGGTATCAGCGAGGCAGAGGAACTCGATCGCGTCATACCGGTTATCGAGCAGGTAGCCGGTTTCGGCGTGCCGGTCAGTATCGATACGAGCAAGGCGGCGGTGATGATTGCCGCGCTCACGGCTGGCGCTTCCGTTATTAACGATACGACGGCGTTGACGGGCGATCCTGGAAGTCTGGGTGTTGCCAGCCGGGCTGGAGTGCCGGTGATCCTCATGCATATGCAAGGCCGCCCCCGGACCATGCAGAACCAGCCTTACTATGATTGTGCCCCACTGGATGTCATCGATTATCTCGAAGCCAGGGCCACAGCCTGTCAAGACAACGGTATCTCCGCCAGCAATCTGATTGTCGATCCGGGCATCGGGTTCGGAAAGACTGACCACCACAATCTTTTAATTCTTGCGCGGATCGGATTGCTCCATGGCATCGGGGTCCCGGTGATGATCGGTGTCTCCCGCAAATCGCTGATTGGCCGCATCGCTGGGAGTGAGGATCCAGTGCGACGCCTGGGTGGCTCGTTGGCGCTGGCACTCGGTGCTGTCGAGCAAGGTGTGCAGTTCCTGCGGGTTCACGACGTTGCCGAAACCAGACAAGCCCTGATGCTGCGCCAGGCGGTCATCGAGGCCGCGCCAGCCTGATCCGACATTATCCCGGATCCGGCTTGCTGTAAATGCAACGGGTTCGAATGCAGCAATTCTCCTTATGGCGTTTTTCGTTGCATTGCGGCCTTTCGTGTTGGTTTTTTGGCGGTTTTGCGGTTGGAGGGATGGGTTTGGCGCGGGGGCCGGGGATCAGGCGTTTGCGGGAGGGGGGAGGCCCGTGATGACGGTTTTCATGAGGACTGCCCATGACGCGAAGACATGGTAGGCGGTGATCGTGCGGATGTGCTCGAACAGGCGCCTTCGGGCTCCGAGTGCGTGCCGCGCCCGCCGCCAGGACGCTTCGATCAGGTCGCAGGCCGTGTGCAGGGCGAAGGCCAGCAGATTGAGCACGACCAGGATGCTGGCCAGTGTCTGGCTGCCATGCCCGAAATTGTGTTCGAGGTTGTAGCCATTGGTCTTCAGGACGTTGAAGGTCTCGTTCTCGATCTTCCAGCGGGCACGCCCGCAGGCGGCGATGTCGGCGGCGGTGTCTCGCGTGACGGCAAGGTCGGTGACGAAGCTGTTGCGGTAGGTCACCTTGCCGTCGGGCTTGGCGATCTCGACCTCCAGCCAGTTGACGGCGAGCGCGTCGGCGCCGTCGCGCAGCGGCACGCCATTCATCCAGCGATAGCGCTGGCGGCGCCTGGCCGCGCCCCTGCCCACGGTCTGGCACACCTCGTCCAGCACGACGCCATGGGTGTATTCGCTCAACGTCTTGTGGCTGGACGGCTTGCACACGAAGATGAAGCTCCCGCCCGCGGCGCGCACCGCCTCGCAGATCGGCTGGCGGGAATAGAGATCGTCGCCCAGATAGACCGGTCTCAGCCCGGCCACACAAGGCCCCAGGCGGGCCAGCCAGCGCTGCGCCGCGCGGCTCTCGCAGTCCTGCTTCGCCGAGCCGTCTTGCGGGCGCACGAACTCCGGCGCCAGAGGCAAGGCGCGGCGCTGCCCCGGCGCCACCAGAGCGGCGCCGACAAAGCTGTGGAAATACTCCACCTCCTCGCCCCGCCGGCGCGTCGAGCAGTGCGCGCAGTGGATCGTGCCGGAACGGAAATGCTCCGAGCCGTCCAGCGCGATCAACACCCGATCGTCCAGGCAGCGCAGACCCGACAAGGCGCCGGCGCCATCCAGGTCATCGACAAGCGCCGAAAACACCGCGTCGAAATGATCCGTTGGCGCCCCATCCAGCATCCGCCGGATATGGCTGTCGCACGGAACCCGCTCCATGCCGAACAGCGTCCCGGCGTTCGAAGCGCCGCGCTGCGCCGACAGCAGGCGCTGATGCGCCAGAAACGACGGGCTCTGCACGAAAAACACCGAAAACGCCGCAAGCCCGATGTCTCTCATGGTATAGCGCGTGTTGCTTCCCGAGCGCTTGTCGGGCAACGCCGCGCACCGCTTCCCCACCACTTCTATATATCGTTCAAGACGCTTCATACAACAGCTTGAATCACATCTCCAAGCCTTTGAAAACCCCCGATAACTCCAAAAGGAGAATTGCTGGTTCGAATGCCTCTGCTGCCGGCATCTGGTTTCAGTCAGGGGACTGGTCGCACCGTATGGCCGTGATTGAGTGGGCCATGCCCGCGTCCAAGCGCTGGCGCGGCGACAATGGCCCGGAACACGTAGTCCCGTCCGCGGCCGACGGCTGTTGCCATATCGAGGCCTTGGGCAATACTGACCGCAACAGCCGAAGCAAGGCTGCAACCGGTCCCGTGGGTATGGCGGGTATCGATCCGCTGTCCAGTGAAACTTCGGGGTCCGCCGGATGTAACTAGCAGGTCGGTCAATTCCGAGCCTGTAAGATGGCCACCTTTCAATAATACCGCGGTCGGCCCGAGCGCAAGCAGGATATCGGCGGCCCGGTGCATGTCGTTGACGGACTGGATCGTCTGACTGGTCAACAATTCTGCTTCTGGAACATTTGGCGTTATGAGAGTGGCACGCGGCAGCATCTCTGCTTTCAGTGCTTCCAGAGCGCTGGGATCAAGCAGATGGTGCCCGCCCTTTGCGACCATGACCGGATCAACGATCAGCGGCACACCCGGTGCCGAATCGTCAATAATTTCGACGACCGCCTGGATAACAGCTTCGCTGTGCAGCATTCCGGTCTTGATACAGTCGGTTCCGATATCGTCCAGTACAACGCGCATCTGTTGCTGCAAGAAATCCGGCGGCACCTCGTAAATGCCAAACACGCCTTCGGTGTTCTGGGCCGTCAAGACCGTGATTGCCGTCGTCGCGAATCCGCCAAGCGCCGTTATCGTCTTGATGTCGGCCTGAATGCCGGCACCGCCTCCGGAATCCGATCCGGCGCAAACCAGTACACGGCCGCAAACCGGTGTCAAATCCTGTCCTGTTGTCACCCCGCAGCCCTTTCAATTTCCCCTGCAACCATGGCGACAATCTCTTTGACCAGCGCCTCGTCTTCACTCTCAGCCATTACCCGGACAACCGGCTCGGTGCCGGATTTCCGGATCAGAAGACGCCCCACGCCGTTCAGCCGCATCTCGGCTGTATCGATTGCCTGCTTGACTGCCGGTTGCTCGAACGGCGCCGGCCCATGAATGAGGACATTACGCAACACTTGTGGTGTTGGCTCGAAGACCCGGGTAATCTCGCTCATGGTTCGGCCCTGCTGTAACAGCACAGACAGAACCTGCAGCGCGGCTATCGTTCCATCACCGGTCGTCATATGGTCGCTCATGATGATATGGCCGGATTGTTCCCCGCCGAGATTGTACGACCGGGCGCGCATGTGCTCGACGACATAGCGGTCACCGACGGCTGTGCGCTCAAGTGTCAGGCCGAGACCATCAAGATAACGCTCAAGGCCAAGATTCGACATCACGGTGCCGACCACGCCATTGCCTGTCAGGCGTCCGTCGGCCCGCCACGCAGCGGCAATGAGACCAAGGATCTGATCTCCATCGACAATCCGGCCGGTTTCATCGGCCAGGATCAGCCGGTCGGCATCACCGTCGAGGGCAAGGCCGGCATCGGCGCCATGCGCGACGACCGCCGCGCGCATGACGTCCGGCGCGGTCGCGCCACAGGTCCGGTTGATATTGAAGCCGTCGGGCTCGACGGCCACGGGAATTACCTCGGCACCGAGTTCGAACAGAATCTTGGGCGTGAGATTGTAGGCAGCACCGTTAGCGCAATCGACAACCAGTCGCAGGTCGTCAAGCCGGAGACCTTTGGGAAACGTGCCCTTGGCTATCTCGATATAGCGCCCTCCGGCATCGTCGAGACGCCGTGCCCGCCCCAGTCTGTCCGGCGTTGTGTAAAACGTGCTCTCGTCGTCCTCCATCAACGCTTCGATCTGGAGTTCGATATCGTCGGAGAGCTTGTAGCCATCCGGTCCGAACAGTTTGATTCCGTTATCCTGATAGGGGTTATGCGAGGCCGACAGCATCACCCCGAGATCTGCGCGCAAGGACCTGGTCAGCATGGCAACGCCCGGTGTCGGCATAGGCCCTATCAAGACGACATCCATTCCGATCGCGGTAAAGCCAGCGACCATCGCGGGTTCCAGCATATAGCCTGATAACCTTGTGTCCTTTCCGATTACGGCTAAGGCCCGACCGTGATCTGGCGCAAAACAATGTCCCGCAGCCATTGCGATCCGGAGCGCAGTCGTGGCGGTCATCGGTGCGGTGTTCGCGGTGCCGCGTACACCATCGGTGCTGAAGAGTTTTCGGGCCATTGTTTCAGTTGCCGATCTGGAATCTGCCGGGTTCTGTATACCAGATTCCCGCAGAGGGGTCGAAAGACCTTGCGTCAGGCCTGAAAAAACGACTGTCCTCGACCGGATCCGGCATCCGTCCGACAATGGCACGGCCCGTCAGTTGGAGACACCGGGGCGATTGCTGCCGGCGACGGGTATCTGAGGCAGGAGATCGAATTTCCTTGCAAGGCCATAGGACGAGGCCAGACTCGGCGGGCGGGTGTTTGACCGCTGTCGTGCATGACGGCGCGTCGCCACATTCGTACCGGCATCGGTATCGTTGATCTGAAAGTTTGCCGCAATTTGGCACGGATGCGCGAACAGGCCGCAGCATCCACATTTCGCGGAGACATCCCGGTTCGGCTGGCAGATACAGACTTCATTCTTTCGCCGCCCCGAGGCAAACGCGCCACCTTCTATCGTTGGCACAAGCGCCCTGAGTTTCGATCCCGAAGGCCCCGCCGCGCGTGCGTTCAAACCAGAGTCCTCAACCGGGTCGAAGCCGTCCGCGCCCTGCGCTGCGACGACCCGATGTGGGGCCGGGCCGGGATCGCCGTCCTGCTGCAGGGAAGGGGCACATCGCCTCAGAAAGCGATGTCGGATGCATCCTCAACCCAAGTTGGCATTTTGTAGGGTGAGGGTGATCATAACACATTGATTTAGAGTAAAAATAATTTTCGCCTCGCGAACATGGCTCTACATTTTCGGTGATTTTGTTATTTTGTCATCGCAATGCCCAGATGGGGACTTGACAACCGGATTTCCAGCAAGTAAGCTAATAACACCAATCAGCTGGCGGACGGTTTATGGATCTTATCAGCATCTTCCGGCAGTTCCCTGACCAGGGCTCGTGCATCGCGCACTTTGGAGCAGGTCCGCTGGGGCGACTGCCCGGTTTGCCCTCACTGCGCTAGATAGTGTCGTCACGAAACACCAGCCCGGAGCGCCAGACACCGGATCTGCACCGCGGCAAGGAACGATGCGGCATTCTTGGCGTATCGCGTGGCACTCCCACGCCAGCGCTTGAGCCACAGAAAGGCGTTCTCCACCAAATGCCGGTGCCGGTAGAGATGGACATCATACGCTCGGGGGTGCTTGCGGTTCCGCTTCGGCGGAACCACTGGAATGACTTCATGCTCCTCACAACAAGACAGGATGGCATTCGTGTCATAGGCCTTGTCCGCCAACAAGGACTCGGCATCTATCCCTTCAATCAGCTCGACCGCTTGACTGCAATCTGCTGCCGTCATCAGCCACTCATCGTTCGGCTCATCCACCAGAGGCTCCAGCAACGCCCCCCAGAGCCCCTTGTCCCGCCAGCGACAGAACCGACGATGGGTATTTTTCCAGTCTCCATAGTCTGGCGGCACATCACGCCAGGGAGCGCCGGTGCGCAGAATCCAGAAGATCGCATTAATGAACCGTCGATTATCCTGCGCCACCCCACCCCAACTTCCCGCCCGGCCAGGCAGATGAGGTCCAGCAACAGCCAGACCCTGGCCG
Source organism: Thalassobaculaceae bacterium (assembly GCA_963422445.2). Taxonomy (GTDB): domain Bacteria; phylum Pseudomonadota; class Alphaproteobacteria; order Thalassobaculales; family Thalassobaculaceae. Next base: position 1,697,348 of record OY729512.2, on the reverse strand, counting down.
AGATGTCGTGACGCCGATGAGCCAATCCCATGAGTCGCCTCCAGGAGCAATCGTTCGACAGACAGGATAGATGAATATCGCTCGTGACGACACTGTCTAGGCTGAGGGTTCTTTCCGACCGGGAGGTGTATCGCACCTTGGCGCTCACGGCTTTACACGAGTGCGCAAGCACGGCAGCCACATCGTAATGCAGAAGCAGGATGCGGGCGGGACGGTGATGGTTCCAGTGCCCGATCACGGAGAACTGCGGACCGGCACGCTGAGGTCGATAATCCGGCAATCGAGGTTGCCTCGTAGCGAATTCGAAGAAGTGCCCTAAAGAAAAGACCCGTTCGTCCGCTGGGAGTTCGGGCTCGGACCGGTGACGCACGGGTGCCCGGGTGTTCCACGGTCGGCGCAAATCCGCCGGGCGAAGCTGTACGGAGACCGTGACGGCGCTGGGGCGGGCGCTACTTTCGCCGCAACCGGCAAACGGCGTGGACGATCCAGACCGGCAGACTGAGAACGCCGGTGTAGCCGATGACACCCTACGGACCCAATAATCCACCACCCGGCGCGCCCAGCACGCTGAGCAGCCCCAGAACGGCGAAGACCGTCCAAGCCGCCGCCATCCCTGTTGTTTCTCGCTTTAAGTCGATAGAAAGTCGCTCTTTTTCGTCATACCGGAAGCGAAGAATCCGGCAACACCACTCTGGCCGTATCTGGAGTCAGCGCACGCCGACAAGATCTCAACATCAATCGCACAGGACAATTAGACGGGCCAGCGACCGGACAGTCTGCAACTGCACGCTCGAACAGATGCTGTTGTGATGCGACGAGAAAACCGACCAGACGACAAACTGGCAGAGGTCCAGTTGGGTCGCCGACGCCGCTGGCCGAGTCTTCGCGGTGTTTACGCTTCCGAACGGGCTGCTTCTTGAGGCCGGTGCGCAAATACGGATCGATTCTGCCACGCCTCCGTCCGGGCGCCGTTCTATAATCTGTATCCGGAACGGTTGCGTGATGCGTTGCAAACTGGAGCGCAAGACCGTGGAAAACCTGGCCAGCGGCCACGCTCTAATTTGTAGATGATGTCCGCCGGCAGCAAGCCGTTCACGGTCGGGTTTTCCTTTAACGACTTCACGACTGCGTTCACTCGGTTGTCGACAGCGATGGTGCGCTGAAATCCACTTGACCGCGGCACCGCGGATCCCGCCGCCGATTGGCGCCTTTTCGGCAGACCTGTACCTTGCCGTCCGGGATGTCGACCGATCAGCCAATTCTGCGTCCGACGTTGGACTGAAATCGCCTACTCATTGATCGGTATGGGCATGTCTCCCCCATAAACGTCCGTTTCGGATGGCATCGAGACCAGACCCGATGTATGATCGCTAGGTGCCGGTATCGCGGTGGATTTTGCTGCGGGTGAATGGCCCGGCGTCCGAACTTTTGAACCATCGAACGCCGTGCAGCCTTCTCTCTCACCGGACATGCCTGACGATCATCAGATTCCATCCGCCGCCTTCGGCCGCGCCGTTTGCGGGCGGCAGCCGCTCGCAAACGGCGCGGAGCCCAACACGGCATGACCGGATCGTTGAACAGCCTCGCCCGCGCCATGCTGTCAAGCAGCCGTGACCTGCTTCCCATTGTCGCGGTCATTGCGTTTTTCCAGATCGTCGTCCTGCAACAGGCGCCGCAGGATTTCGCCGCCCTGCTCGCCGGCATGTTGTGCGTGGTAGCCGGCCTAACCCTGTTCGTGGCCGGCCTGGAAATGGCCCTGTTTCCGATCGGCGAGACAATGGCTGCCGCTTTCCTCGAAAAAGGCAGTCTTTTGGCACTGCTGGCTTTCGCCTTCGCTCTCGGTTTCGGCACGACCGTCGCCGAACCGGCGCTGATCGTGGTCACCGAGGAGGCCGCGCGCGTGGCGATCCGGGCTGGCGTTGTTGCGAACAGACCGGAGGCCGCCGCGGAGATAGCCCTCGGCCTTCGCCTGACAGTAGCCGTGTCGGTCGGATTTGCGATCGTGATCGGCGTGGTCCGGATCCTTCTGGGCTGGCCGATTCACTGGATGATCGCCAGCGGCTATATCATCGTCGTCGGGTTGACCGCGGTCGCCCCGCGCGAAATCATCGGGATCGCGTACGATTCGGGTGGCGTCACCACTTCGACCATTACCGTTCCGATGGTGACTGCCCTGGGCGTCGGCTTGGCGTCGTCGATCCGCGGCCGGAATCCGCTTGTCGACGGGTTCGGTCTGGTCGCTTTTGCGTCCCTGACCCCGATGATCTTTGTGATGATCTACGGCATGGTATTTTGGTAATGGAATTTCTCGCGTCCTTGGCCGCGTCGCTCGCCGCGACCCTGCGCGATCTTGCGCCGATCGTCATCGTCGTCGTGGTCTTTCAGATTCTTGTGCTGCGCCGCCGCCTGGCCAACCCGCGACGGCTTGCCACCGGTCTCGTCTGCGTGCTGCTGGGTATGACGTTGTTTCTTGTCGGCCTGGAACAGGCAATCTTCCCGATCGGACGAAGCATGGCGCAGCAACTCACGGCAATGTCCTTTATCGATCCCTCTGGCATCGGGCAGGTCGACTGGCTCGATTACGGATGGGTCTATCTGTTTGCCTTCGCGATCGGTCTCAGCACTACCATTGCGGAGCCCGCGCTGATTGCCGTAGCGCTCAAGGCCAATGTGGTTTCGGGCGGCTCCGTCGGCGTCTGGGGATTGCGCATCGCCGTCGCCCTCGGAGTTGCCATCGGCATCGCGGTCGGTGCGGTGCGTATTGTCACAGGAATGCCGATCCATGTTCTCATCATCGTGGGATATTGTTTGGTGGTGATCCAGACCTGCTTCGCGCCGAGGCATATTGTGCCATTGGCTTATGATTCCGGCGGCGTCACCACCTCGACCGTTACGGTACCCCTGGTCGCCGCCCTTGGACTGGGGCTCGCCGAAACCGTGCCTGGACGCAATCCGCTCCTGGAAGGTTTCGGCCTGATTGCGTTTGCCAGTCTGTTTCCTGTCATGACCGTCATGGGTTACGCCCAGTTCTCGGCCCTGTACAGGCGCATCAGGCAGCGGCGCGGGGCGGCATGACGAACCATCTGAACTTCGTGGAGAAGATGACATGCACTTCAAGATGATCCTAGCTTTCGTCGATGACCGTTACACTGATGTCGTGATACAGGCGGCACGCCGGTCAGGGGCGCATGGAGTGACACTGTTGCCAAGCGCCCGGGGCGAGGGCGTCGAACCGAAAAAATCCTTTCTTGGCCTCGATCTGGAGGCGCGCAGGGATGTCCTCCTGTTGATCGTGGAGGAGCATCTGAGCCGCCGCATTCTCGAGGAGATTTGCGAAGCCGGCGGCTTCGAGGCCTATCCGGGACGTGGCATCGCCATTCAGGTCGATGTCGAGGATGTCGTTGGCGTATCCCATCAGATCCGGCAACTTGCTGAAGTGGTGGAGAAAGAGATATGAGCGAACCAAAGACCGTGCGTGTGCGGGACGTGATGAACGACCGCTATATTCGCGCCAGTGATCTTGAAACAGTGCAGGACACCTTTCTGCGCCTCCGCGCCGCCAATGCCCGTTGCATCATCGTCAACCGCCACGATGAACACGACGAATACGGCATCGTCGTACTCTCTGATATTACCCGAAAGGTCATCGCCCGTGATCGTTCGGCGGAACGCATCAATGTCTACGAAATCATGTCGAAGCCTGTCGTATCGGTGGGACCGAACATGAACATCCGTCACACAGTCAGGCTGTTCGAAAGATTCGGCATCGCGGTTGCGCCGGTGATCGAAGACGGCGAGGTGCTCGGTATCGTCAGCAATACCGATATTGTGTTGCAGGGTCTGTATCTCGAAACTCTGAACCGATCCTGAGCGAAGTGGACCGCTCCGCATATATCGGCATTTCGGCGAGGTTACTGGGCGAAATGTCGTCCCTGGAGAGTGTTTCTGGTCGATAACCTGCCGGCTAGGTCTGCTCTGTCCCCACAAGTGAGGCTGGACAAAGGACAGAATGAATCATCATAAATTCAATGGGTTGCCAACTGTTTGGCCATAGCTGCCCGTCCAGACTCCGGGGTTTGGACGGTGCCGGGACCGCTCAACGGCCGACTTGGCATTCGATTTGCCGTTGGCGGCGAAGGCCGGGGACCGAAAAACAACGCGTTACGTGACATACCGTGACATTTGTCCCGCACGAGATGTGGGTACAGGGCAGGGCTAGGTTGGCCACAACTGGGACTGGCGCTCAAGTTTGATTGGGTTCGGGATATCAGGTCGCCGGATGACAGAGACAGCACTCGCGCCGGAGTTCCGCGAATTTACCGGCAATAAATCCCGGATGGTGCGCTGGCTCCATTCGGAAAAATCCCGTAATATCAAAATATTGATACGGATCAGCAATTCTCCTTTTGGAGTTATCGGGGGTTTTCAAAGGCTTGGAGATGTGATTCAAGCTGTTGTATGAAGCGTCTTGAACGATATATAGAAGTGGTGTGGAAGCGGTGCGCGGCGTTGCCCGACAAGCGCTCGGGACGCAACACGCGCTATACCATGAGAGACATCGGGCTTGCGGCGTTTTCGGTGTTTTTCGTGCAGAGCCCGTCGTTTCTGGCGCATCAGCGCCTGCTGTCGGCGCAGCGCGGCGCTTCGAACGCCGGGACGCTGTTCGGCATGGAGCGGGTTCCGTGCGACAGCCATATCCGGCGGATGCTGGATGGGGCGCCGACGGATCATTTCGACGCGGTGTTTCCGGCGCTTGTCGATGACCTGGATGGCGCCGGCGCCTTGTCGGGTCTGCGCTGCCTGGACGATCGGGTGTTGATCGCGCTGGACGGCTCGGAGCATTTCCGTTCCGGCACGATCCACTGCGCGCACTGCTCGACGCGCCGGCGGGGCGAGGAGGTGGAGTATTTCCACAGCTTTGTCGGCGCCGCTCTGGTGGCGCCGGGGCAGCGCCGCGCCTTGCCTCTGGCGCCGGAGTTCGTGCGCCCGCAAGACGGCTCGGCGCAGCAGGACTGCGAGAGCCGCGCAGCGCAGCGCTGGCTGGCCCGCCTGGGGCCTTGTGTGGCCGGGCTGAGACCGGTCTATCTGGGCGACGATCTCTATTCCCGCCAGCCGATCTGCGAGGCGGTGCGCGCCGCGGGCGGGAGCTTCATCTTCGTGTGCAAGCCGTCCAGCCACAAGACGTTGAGCGAATACACTCATGGCGTCGTGCTGGACGAGGTGTGCCAGACCGTGGGCAGGGGCGCGGCCAGGCGCCGCCAGCGCTATCGCTGGATGAATGGCGTGCCGCTGCGCGACGGCGCCGACGCGCTCGCCGTCAACTGGCTGGAGGTCGAGATCGCCAAGCCCGACGGCAAGGTGACCTACCGCAACAGCTTCGTCACCGACCTTGCCGTCACGCGAGACACCGCCGCCGACATCGCCGCCTGCGGGCGTGCCCGCTGGAAGATCGAGAACGAGACCTTCAACGTCCTGAAGACCAACGGCTACAACCTCGAACACAATTTCGGGCATGGCAGCCAGACACTGGCCAGCATCCTGGTCGTGCTCAATCTGCTGGCCTTCGCCCTGCACACGGCCTGCGACCTGATCGAAGCGTCCTGGCGGCGGGCGCGGCACGCACTCGGAGCCCGAAGGCGCCTATTCGAGCACATCCGCACGATCACCGCCTACCATGTCTTCGCGTCATGGGCAGTCCTCATGAAAACCGTCATCACGGGCCTCCCCCCTCCCGCAAACGCCTGATCCCCGGCCCCCGCGCCAAACCCATCCCTCCAACCGCAAAACCGCCAAAAAACCAACACGAAAGGCCGCAATGCAACGAAAAACGCCATAAGGAGAATTGCTGGATACGGATTGGAGCAGTTGAAACCCTGCGAAGGTCCGACTAGACGGAACTTCATTTAAAATTCCACCGCTATTCCTCATTTAACTCATTGAATTGCAATCTATTTTTCTGAGACAGGCGAAGTGAAGCCTGTGAAAATGTTTATATATATGAGCCTCTTGCGAAGCAATTCCCACTATCTCCGGAATTGCAGGGATCTCGTGGGGTTTGGAGGCCGGGCTTTCGCGAGATTTCAGGACTTGCGAAGGATGTTCCGTGGTTTCTCACGATCTGACCCGAAAATGGGGTGACGGGTATCCTGTGGGTACCACGATGCCGCCGCCCCATCTGAAGGGTCTGCCCGCAAATCGGATTGAACAACTCACGCCCAACCCGCCAACGAGTCTGCCATGGCAAACTGTTTCGGAAGGATCCCGGTCATGGCGCAACAGAGTTGTCTTCGCAAGGCCTGGGGCATACCCGGTCTGCTCGAACGGGTGAGTACGTGCTTCAAAACGGTCGCAGACCCGGTTGCGGGTCGTGCGTTCGCGCTGAAAGATCATCTGATGGCGGGGCTCGCGGTGTTCTCGTTGGAATACCCTTCGCGGTTTCAGTTCGACAGCGAGGCCTGTGGCGACGAGGCCGTGCACACGACCCTGACCGTGCTGTTCGGCATCAGTGACAGTCCCTCCGATTCGGGCCTGTGCAAGTGTCACGATCGGGTCGATCCGAGGAGCCTGCGGCCTGCCTTCAAGGCCCTGTTCCCGACCCTGCAGCGTGGCAAGAACCTTGAGAACGACATATGGATCGACGACCATGACCTTCTGTCCCTCGACGGAACCGATCATGTCTCGTCGAAACACAGTCACTGCGAACACTGTTGCGAAAAGCACCACCGGAACGGCAGCGTGACTGACTATTGAGCTTCTTGCAAAATTGCCGGCCCGACCGGTTTTTTGCCTTGTCGAGGCTGATTTTGTTGTCGAGGGCCTGGGTTTCGGGGCCACCTCGTGGTATGTTGTGTTTCCACAATAACAAGATACCGAGGAGGTGACCCCGATGACCCTTAGCTCGACCCTATCCGATCTCTGGCGCCGATTTCAAGGGGACCTTTTCCCTGCGTTGGCCGAGGCGGTCGGTCCTCTCTTGGAGACGCACAAGCGTTTCGTGACAGCTCTCGATCTCGTCAAGGTGGAGGGCTTCGTCGATGGGGTGTGGACCGGTCCGGGTCGGCCCCGGGAGGATCGCCAGGCGCTGGCCCGTGGCTTCATCGCCAAGGCGGTGTGGGGTCTGCCGACGACCCGCCACCTGATCGATAGGCTCAAGGTGGACCCGACGTTGCGCCGGCTGTGCGGCTGGTCGCGTGTCGCGGAGATCCCGCGTGAAGCGACGTTTTCGCGGGCGTTTGCCGAATGTTCGCAATCCCGTCTTCCGGAGAGGATGCACGCGGCTCTGGTTGCAGAGACACTGGGCGACGCGCTCATCGGCCACGTGTCGCGGGACCCGACGGCCATTGAGGCCCGGGAGACGCCGGCCCCGAAGCCGAAGGCCAGGACGCCGAACCGCAAGCGCGGCCGGCCCCGCAAGGGCGCGGAGAGGACGAAGGAGCCTGGGCGTCTCGAACAGCAAGCGAACGGGATGGATCTCGATGAGAGGCTCGACGCGCTGCCGAAGGTCTGCGATCACGGGGCAAAGAAGACTGCCAAGGGGGTCCTGGAGGCTTGGCGCGGTTACAAGCTGCATATCGACACAGCAGACTGCGGGGTGCCGCTGAGGACCGTCCTCACCGCGGCATCCGTCCATGACAGCCAGGTCGCGATCCCGCTGGCGATGATGACCGCCGGGCGTGTGACCAATCTCTACGATCTCATGGACGCGGCCTATGATGCCAGGGAGATCCACCAGATGAGCGAACGGCTTGGCCATGTGCCGATCATCGATGTCAATCCGCGCCGGGACAAGGACCTCAAGGAGGAGCGAGACCGGGAGGCCCGGGCCCGGCGTGCAATAGGCCATGTCGATCCCGAGACCGTGCGGTTCCGGATCCGGTCCGGTGTCAAGAGGACCAACGCCCGCCTCAAGGATGAGTTTGGCGGGCGCCATGTCCGCGTCCGTGGACATTCCAAGATCGCCTGCCATCTCATGTTCGGCATCCTGGCCCTGGCGGCTGACCCGTTGATACGTCTCGCCGTCCCATAGCGCGGCTCCGACAACGCATGCCGACCCTTCGCGGCCCTCTCGAAGAGAGTGGCCCGGAGAGGCGTGTCCCGATGTCCGCAAAGGTCCCTATTTGGTCTCATCATCTCTGATGAGACACCGCGAATCCATGGATTCCGACCTCCAGGTGCAGAGGTGACCGGGATCAACCGACCGATCCGGCCTCACCGGACCCTGGGGACAGGAATTTTGCAAGAGGTTCTATTATAAAATGCTTTGTGGTGCCATCGTCCATCCCGAGCGGCGCATGGTCTTTCCGCTGACCCCGGAACCGGTCGTCAAGGCCGATGAAGCATGAAGAATGACTGCGAGCGTGAAGCGTAGAAACGGGTCATCGCCGACCTGCGCCACCAGCACCCACATCTCAATCCAGGTTGGCACTTTTTTTGTTCGGTTATCCTTTATCACTTTGATATAGATTGATATTTTTCTCGGCCAATTTCAACATGCCTCGACATTTTGTTGGCTTCTGTCAGCTCGTCAAACGGGCCCTCCTGCGGTGGATGGCGGGGTCCACGGCTGCTGCCGAGGAGATTTCGGCACCCTCGGTGGCCGGGCGCATGTCCTGGCGGTTGACGATCAACGTGGCGTCGGTCTGACGCCGGCGCGTGGTGATCCGCACCCAGCTCCGCAGGACCGTCGCGGACCGATGCCCCGCACTTGTGGATGCCCGCGTGGCGAGCCGGGTACGGATCAGATGCACGGCGTGACAGGCCAGCCCGGCGATCCGCAGGTGGGCCGCGATGCGACGGTCGCGCTGATGGTAGATCGGGCGAAGGCCGAGCTCGGATTTCAGACTGCGGAAGGGGGTCTCGATGTCGGTGATACGCCAGTCGGTCCGCAGGACCGTCTCGATATCCCGGTCGACGTGGCTGGTGCGCAGCCCATCGGCGCCGGCGCCCTCATCGGCCTCGTCGTATTGCGGCCTGCGCTTGAAGCGCACGGCAGACGCGTTGGCGCCGGTGTCCGCCGTCTCGAGCGTGATCTCCTAATGGATTGATTTCAATGTTTGGGCCCCTCTTTTTCTTGCGGCGATGATGGTATCGGGATCGGCGGTCCAGACGAAGGGCCTGGCTTCGGTGATGTTGTGTTCGTTGATGACGCGGCGGATGGCGTCCTGGAGGTCGCGTACGGAGCGGAAGACGCCTTCGAGCGCGTTCAGCCACGCGCTCGAGGTGGGGTGACGTGGAAGGTCCAGCGCGAATGGCGTGCGAGCCAGACCTGGACGTCCTTGTGCTTGTGAGTGGCGTCGTTGTCGAGGATGGCATGGACCGGGACACCGGCGGGTATCGTGCGCTCGATGCGGTTGCGGCATCTCGGGAACGCCTGGTGGCGATGCCGACTGGCGTGCTGGCCGATGACCGTGCCGTCGAGCACGGTCAGGGCGGCAAACAGCGTCGTCGTGCCGTTGCGCCTGGAATCATGTGTCATGGTAGCACCGCGGCCTTTCTTCAGCGGCAGGCCGGGCTGTGTGCGGTCGCGGGCCTGACTGTGCGACGTGTCATCGATCGACAGCACGATCGCGTGAGCCGGCGGCGCAACGGAGAGGCCGACGATATCGGTCAGTTTCTCGACGAAGGCGGAATCGTTCGAAAGCGTGAACGGCCGCCAGCGGTGCGGCATCAGGCCATGCGCCTTCCAGATCGCCCAGACCCTCGAAGCGGCACCCCCACAGCCTTCGCCATCGCCCGCAGCGTTCAGTGGGTCGCCGCGTGAGGCGGCGAGGTGTGGGTCAACCCGACGATCTTCGCCACCGGCTCAGGAGCCAGAGGCGTCTTTCCCGGCGGGCGCGTCTTGTCTCGCAGAAGTCCGTCCACGCCTTCTTCCATAGGAGCGGTCCTGCCAGCGCCAGACACTGTTCTTCGCCTTGCCGGTCTCTCTCATGATGCCATCGTGCCGAGCCCATCGTCGCTCAGAAGAACGATGCGCGCCCGCCAGACGTGCGTCTGCGGGCTCTTCGGGTCCGGGACAACCGTTTCAAGGCAACGCCGGTCGCCTGAAGTGAGCGTGAATGAAACACCAGGGCGCATCTTGCAAACCGCCGTGATCGACAAATCAGAAAAACACAATAATGGATATACCTGTAACGATCAATCCACTAGTTCATCTGGCAGATCCGGGGAAACGAATGAATAGAGAGCTTCTTGCAAAATTGCCGGCCCGACCGGTTTTTTCCCTTCTCGAGGCTGATTTTGTTGTCGAGGGCCTGGGTCCCGGGGCATCCCGTGGTCTGTTGTGTTTCCACAATAACAAGATACCGAGGAGGTGACCCCGATGACCCTTGGCTCGACCCTATCCGATCTCTGGCGCCGATTTCAAGGGGACCTTTTCCCTGCGTTGGCCGAGGCGGTCGGTCCTCTCCTCGAGACGCACAAGCGCTTCGTGACAGCTCTCGATCTCGTCAAGGTGGAGGGCTTCGTCGATGAGGTGTGGACCGGTCCGGGTCGGCCCCGGGAGGATCGCCGGGCGCTGGCCCGTGGCGTCATCGCCAAGGCGGTGTGGGGTCTGCCGACGACCCGCCACCTGATCGACAGGCTCAAGGTGGACCCGACGTTGCGCCGACTGTGCGGCTGGTCGCGTGTCGCGAAGATCCCGAGTGAAGCGACGTTTTCGCGGGCGTTTGCCGAATGGTCGCAGTCCCGTCTCCCGGAGAGGATGCACGCGGCTCTGGTTGCAGAGACACTGGGCGACGCGCTCATCGGCCACGTGTCGAGGGACTCGACGGCCATCGAGGCCCGGGAGACGCCGGCCCCGACGCCGAACCGCAAGCGCGGCCGGCCCCGCAAGGGCGAGGAGAGGACGAAGGAGCCTGGGCGTCTCGAACAGAAAGCGAACGGGCTGGATCTCGATGAGAGGCTCGACGCGCTGCCGAAGGTCTGCGATCACGGGGCAAAGAAGACTGCCAAGGGGGTCCTGGAGGTTTGGCGCGGTGACAAGCTGCCTATCGACACAGCAGACTGCGGGGTGCCGCTGAGGACCGTCCTCACCTCGGCATCCGTCCATGACAGCCAGGTCGCGATCCCGCTGGCGATGATGACCGCCGGGCGTGTGACCAATCTCTACGATCTCATGGACGCGGCCTATGATGCCAGGGAGATCTACCAGATGAGCGAACGGCTTGGCCATGTGCCGATCATCGATGTCAATCCGCGCCGGGACAAGGACCTCAAGGAGGAGCGAGACCGGGAGGCCCGGGCCCGGCGTGCAATAGGCCATGTCGATCCCGAGACCGTGCGGGTCCGGATCCGGTCCGGTGTCGAGAGGACCAACGCCCGCCTCAAGGATGAGTTTGGCGGGCGCCATGTCCGCGTCCGCGGACATTCCAAGGTCGCCTGCCATCTCATGTTCGGCATCCTGGCCCTGGCGGCTGACCCGTTGATACGTCTCGCCGCCCCATAGCGCGGCTCCGACAACGCATGCCGACCCTTCGCGGCCCTCTCGAAGAGAGTGGCCCGGAGAGGCGTGTCCCGATGTCCACAAAAGTCCCTATTTGTTCTCATCATCTCTGATGAGACACCGCGAATCCATGGATTCCGACCTCCAGGTGCAGAGGTGACCGGGATCAACCGACCGATCCGGGCTCACCGGACCCTGGGGACAGGAATTTTGCAAGAGGTTCATTCTACAAGGATTTCTGCGATTCTCCGGTGTCCAGTTCCGGTGGGCGTTCCCGCCTCGGTATGAGAATGTCACCGTTCGGCAAGATCCTTGGCGAACCATATGCAGGGATCGTCACCAGGAACTGCTGCAGCCCCTGGAGCAGCAATTCGACCCCTTTGGAAACCATCGCGCCCGGATCCTCGACCCCGGGTTCTGTCTCGCCGGCCCGTGCGGCCGGTGTCACTACCATCAAAACCAAGACCACCGCAACGGCGCTTAGTGTAGACCTTTGCATGTCCGCTGTCCTTCCCTGTGGTTGCTAAGCCCGGGCTAGCGAGAGTCGGCCCGAAACCCGCCATCCTGCGCTCGAATGTGACCTCTTCACGGCAGTCTGCTCCAGATCGCACCTACTCGTTGCGCAACAGTGGCGCAGCCTTGCGGTCCAGGGCCCGCCGGGTGCCGGCAAGGCCGAGACCCACCGTGCAGACCAGACTGATCACCAGTGTCCAAAGCACCGCCGATGGGCTAAACACGAAATCCGCCCGCATCAATTGGGTACTGATGAGATGGCTGATGATGCTTCCGGCAACCGCCGCGACCAATGCAACCAGCAAACCCAGAATGACGAATTCTGCGACATAGGTGGCCAGAATACGCCGCCGGCTCGCCCCCAGAACCTTCAGCACCACCGCATCATAGATACGCCGGTGCTGCCCGGTGACCACCGTGCTTGCCAGTACCAGAACACCAGCGAGGAGGGTTATCGACGCCGTGCCCCGGACCGCCGCTGCGACCACCCCGAGTATCCGGCCGGCATTCTCGAGCGCATCCTTCACCCGGATCGCCGAAACATTGGGAAACGCGTCCGTCACGCTGCGCTGCACCGCTTCCTCGGCCTCGATACCGTCGGCATAAACCGTCGATATCACGCTGTGCGGAGCATTCTCCAATGTTCCCGGCGCGAACACGAAGACGAAATTCATGCCAAGAGTCGACCAGTCGATATGACGCAGATTGGCAATCTCGGCTGTAATCTCCCGTCCCAGCACGTTGAGTGTTATGGTATCGCCGATACCGATGCCCAGACCCCGCGCGACACTGGCGTCAAAGGAAATCAGCGGCGGTCCGGAATAATCCTCCGGCCACCACACGCCTTCGACAAGCTCGACACCGGGCGGCGGCTCTGCGGCATAGGTCAGACCACGGTCGCCGTTGACCGCCCACGCAATATCCTGATCCGGTGTCACGTCTTCGACCGGAGTTCCGGCGATGCGAACGATCCGGCCCCGCACCATCGGCGTTCGTTCAGTTCTGATGACCCCGTCCATACCGGCAACAAGGTCACTGAACGCCTGCGCCTGATACGGCTGGATATCAATGAAGAAGTAAGACGGTGCCTGTTTCGGCATCTGTCGATCAATCTGTTGCGACAGGCTCGCCTGCAGCAACGCGATGGTCACCATCACTGTCAAGCCAAGCCCGAGTGATAGGACGATTCCTGACGTCGGACTGCCGGGCCGATGAAGATTGGCAATAGCGAGACGCAATACGGGATAACGCGACCGTGGCAACCGGCGAACCTGTTGCAAGAGCAATCCGGTACCAGCGCCGAATGCCAGCAGGACACCAAGGACACCGATCAGGAACCACGATGCCAGCCGCGGGTCTTTCGTGACAGCAAAGGCCAGTGCCGACAGGATCAGGGCGGTCAGAACCGTCAAGACGATATAAGTCGGCTTCGGCCAACCCTGCGGTGGCACGATGAGGGTCCGGAATAGCTGGCCGGCCCGCACGTCGCGGGCACGTCCAAGCGGCCAGATCGTGAAGGCCAGGGTTGCCAGATATCCGAACAGGGCGGCGATCAGCAGTGGTTGCGGATAAATTCCCAGAGGAACACTGATCGGCAACAGGCCAGAAAGCAGATACCCAGCCACGGGCGGCGAGGCAGCCCCGACCCCCACGCCTATCAGGATCCCCGCTGTCGAGAGAATCATCACCTGTGTCAGATAGATTGCAAAGACGAGGGCTCCCGGCGCTCCGAGGCATTTCAGGATTGCGATTGTGCCGCTGCGTCGGTCCAGAAAACTGCGTACGGCATTTGCGATGCCGACACCACCGACAAGCAGCGCGGTCAGGCCGACCAGTGTCAGAAACTGCGTGACCCGCTTGATAAATCTATCAAAACCCGGCGCCGCGTTACCGGTATCTCGAATACGCCAGCCTGCTTTCGGAAACTGCTCTCTGGCGTCTTCTCTCCAGGTCGCTGCATGGACAGTGTCAGGTAGATCAAGCCGGTAGTGGTAAGTGACCATGCTGCCTGTCGTGACCAAACCGGTCCCCGGGAGGGCTGCTTCCGCGATCATTGCGCGCGGTCCGAAGGTCGCAAACCGCACGGTCCGGTCAGGTTCCTTCAGGATCTCCGCTCGTATCTCGAACTGACGGTCGCCGATAACCAAGACATCGCCGACATCAATCCGGAATCGCTGCATCAGAGACGGATCGACGACGATGCCCGGCATGCCGCCCCGCATCTCCAATGCCGTGGCAAGACGCATCGCAGGCCGCAGGACGACCGATCCGAACAGCGGATACGCCGCGTCGACTGCTTTCAGTTCCACGAGGGTGCGGCGGTCGCCGCCACCAGGCCGCGCCATCGCGCGCATGGCCGTAATCGCGGAAACCTTGCCGGACGATTCGAGCATTGCCAGGGCCGGCGGCGGGATCTTCCGGTGGATCAGACGAACTTCGATATCACCACCGAGCAGCAGTCGGGCGTCACGGGCAATACCTGCACGCATCGCCTCGGAAACCGAACCGACGCCAGCAATCGAAGCGACTCCGAGTGCCAGGCAGGCCAGAAAAACGTAAAAGTCCCGGAGGCTGCCGCGCATTTCCCTGAGCGCCAACCGGACAGCAAGATCCAGGAACTGCATCAGGCGCTGGCCCCGGCAGCACAGGACATGACGCCGTCCAGTACGACGCCATCGGCCATTCGAACCATCCTTCCGCACCGGGCCGCAAGGCGTTCATCGTGAGTTATCAGAACCAGCGTTGTACCGTGCTCGCGCTGCAGGTCGAACAACAGGTCGATAACGCCGTCACCAGTCGCGCGATCAAGATTGCCGGTCGGTTCGTCAGCCAGCAGCAGGGACGGATGTCCGACAAAGGCCCGGGCAATGGCAACACGCTGCTGTTCGCCGCCGGAAAGCTGGTCAGGATAATGATCCACCCGATCCGCGAGACCGACCAGACCCAAGCTCTGCCGCGCCGTCTCGAACGCATGGCGCCGGCCATTGAGCTCAAGCGGGATAGCGACATTTTCCAGAGCTGACATCGACGGGATCAGGCGGAACGCTTGGAAGACCACCCCGACATTGTCGCGGCGGTATCGGGCCAGCTGGTCCTCGTCCATGACCGAAAGATCAAGCCCAGCAACCTCGACACGACCGGAACTGGCATTCTCGAGCCCCCCTATGACCATCATCAGGGTCGATTTGCCGGCTCCCGACTGTCCGACGATGCTGACCGTTTCACCGGGTCTGATCTGGAGATTGACGCCCCGCAGGATATTGACGTCGCCGACTGCGCTCCTCAGATTGAGATGAACGTCATGCAGATTGACAATCGATTCGGCTTGGGGCACCTGAATATTGGGAACTGCCATGAAATGCCTAGCTTTGAACGGCAGAAGGAAGTCTGTCTACCCGCTATATGGGATTTCCCGCGGCACGATCAATCGGCTTGTCGGGGTCGCCTGTGCTGCCGTCATCATGCTTGCGTTCGCGGCTGAAACACTGGCTCGGTCCGAACCCCTCAAGCTTCTCGCCTTCGGCGATAGCCTGACCGCGGGCTACGGGCTCCCGCAATCACAGGGCTTTGCCGCACAGCTCGAAGCAAGGCTGCGCGCAGCCGGAATTACGGTTACCGTGATCAATGCCGGGGTGTCCGGGGATACGACAGCCGGAGGCCGGGCGCGGCTCGACTGGACTCTGGCAGATCCGCCCGATGCGGTAATCCTCGAACTCGGTGCCAATGATGGTCTCCGCGGCATTGAACCGCGCGTCAGCCGCGATAATCTCGACGCAATTCTCACACGTCTACAATCACGTAATATCCCGGTCCTGTTCGCCGGAATGTATGCGCCACCCAATCTGGGCAAGGAATACGGTACAGAATTCCGGAACGTCTACGAGGATCTGGCAACCCGCCACGATATCGACTTCTATCCGTTCTTTCTTGATGGAGTAGCCGGATTACCGGATCTCAATCTGAACGATGGTATCCATCCGAATGCCGCCGGCATCGCCGTGATCGTTGAGCGAATTCTGCCCGCGGTTCAACGCATGCTGGCGCGGATCAACTGATCGACCTGTGCGCTGGTCAATACACGGGGAACCATCATGCCAAGATTGTTCGTCGCACTGGCTGTGCCGGAACCGGCACGCAATTCTCTGTCGACCATTCAGGGTGGTATCGAGGGCGCGCGCTGGGTCGCTCCGGATAACTTCCATGTCACGTTGAGATTTATTGGTGAGATCAACAATCCACAGACCGACGACGTGATTGATTCGCTTGCCGGCGTCCGCGCACGTTCCTTCGAACTGGAACTCGCGGGCGTCGGCTGCTTTCAATCCAGAGGTCGGGTGCGATCGGTCTGGGCCGGCATCACGCTGAATGACGGCTTGCTTGCGCTGCAGCGCAAGGTCAGTCGCGCGGTGGCCGATAGCGGCTTCCCGACACGGGAGCGCAACTTTCATCCGCATGTGACGCTCGCCAGATGCAAGGACATCGGGCCGACGCAAATCCGTGATTTCCTCGAGACTAGGGCCATGTTCCGCGCAGACCTGTTTTCGGTCCAGACCATCACACTCTTTGAAAGTCTGCTGGGTAGCGGCAGCCCAGTTTATCGTCCGGTATGCAAGATGCCACTGGGCGCCGCATGAGCCGCAGCCTCAATGGCGCCAACGATTTCGTTGGAAATACCGCATGCCGAAAAATCGGACATGAGGAATTGAACGAACCTGGATGTTTACATAGCCCACAACCTATTGAAAACAATAATATTTCTATGGGAACCAGATGTTCCTCTAGCCAACCTGACACGCTAAGTCAATTTTGCATTGTATGTCAATGCGTTGAAGACTTCGCTGAAATTTACCGGAATCCTATCATGGAAATCCGGCCCAAAGGCCGCACGGACATCTGTCAGGCGAGAGACGAAACGAAAGGCTCAATTCGTGAATCGTAGGCATTGTGATAGGATCTTTCCGGATTCGCCTTGGAGATCAGAGAGATGGATCACGAGCGGTTTCGGGACTGGTTTTCGCGTGTCGATGAGCTGACGGCGGCGCAGCGCAAGGAGGTGGCGGCGGTGCTGTCGGATCCGCCGGAGGGCGCGGCCTCGCTGGCGGCGGTCGAGCTGGGCGTGGATGACGAGCGGCGCTGTCCGCATTGCGGCGCCGGAGGGGCGGTGTCGCGGGGCAAGGCGCGCGGTCTTCGCCGGTTCCGGTGCAAGGACTGCGGGAAGACGTTCGGTGCGCTGACCGGCACAGCGCTGTCGGGTCTGCACCATACGGAGCGCTGGCTGGCCTTTGGCGCCTCGCTTGCCGAAGGCGAGACGATCAAAGAGGCTGCCGGGCGCTGCGGGATTGCGCCGCGCACGGCGCATCGCTGGCGACACCGCTTTCTGGCGGCGGTGCGCCAGGCGCCGGACCGGCTTGCCGGGATCGTCGAGGCTCTCGAGAGCTTCGTTCTCGAGAGCCGCAAGGGGAAGCGGAAGCTGGACCGCACGCCGCGGCGGCGCGGCGGGACAGTCCGCAAACCCGGCCTCGCGCGCGAGCAGGTGCCGATCCTGGTCGCCGCCGACCGTGCGGGCGAGACCCTCAGCCATACCCTGCCCGCCCTCAACGCAGACAGCGTGAAGGAGGGGTTGGAGCCGGTCGTCGCACCGGATGCGCTGCTCGTCTCCGACGCCAACCGCTGCTATCCACCCGTTGCGGCGGCGCTCGACATCCCACACGAGAGCATCAACGCTTCTGCCAGCCAGCGGGTCCGGGGCGCGCGGCACATCCAGACGGTCAATAGCCGCCACAGCCAGATCAAGGGCGTCCTGCGCGGCTCCGCGGCATCCCACCAAGGACTTGGACAGCTATCTGATACCAAACGCAAGTCATATGAACCGATACAGTGAGGCATCGGGATCAGCACGATGGGGCTACGGCCCAGCTGCGCCGGGTCGTATTGGTGATGACGTCGGGCTGGTCGGTCAGCCATTGCCACCCCGTCCAGCAGGCGTCCCTCAGGGCGGAGACATCCTTGAACACGCGGTTGGCGAAGCGGTTCGATTTCAGGAACAGAATGATCTGCTCCATCGGATTGAGTTCCGGACTGTAGGGCGGCAGATGCACGAGCGTCAGGTTGGGGGGAACGAGAAGGTCGCCCGAGCGATGCCAGCCCGCCCCGTCCAGCACAATCACGCCGTGCGCACCCGGCGCCACGGCCGCGCCGATCGCCGCCAGATGCTCGTTCATCGACGCCGTGTTCGCCCTGTCCGCCACGTGGGCGATGCCGACGCCGCGCTCTGCGCAGGTGGCGCCGAACAGATAGACGTAGCCATAGCGATGGTCGCGCACGATGCGCGGACGCTGCTTCCCATTCGCCCAGACCCGTGTCGTCATCCCCTTCTGGCCGATGCGCGCTTCGTCCTGGAACCAGATTTCTATCGGACCCGCCAGCGCCTCAGAGCTGAGCGCCGACGTCAACTGTGCCTCGAACTCCGCCACGAACGACCTCTGCCGCTCCGCGTCGGCTTTGGGGTGGACCGGCCGCCCCGAGACAAAGCGAAACCCGGCCCTTCGGAGCATCATACGGGCACCGCTCTCCGTATAGATGACCCCGAAGGCCTCCTCGATTTTCCGTAAGATGTCCTGAACGCGCCAGCGCGTCACACCGTCCCGCTCAAGCTCGGGACCCGCCTCGATCCAGGCGCCGATCTCGGCGATCTGCGCGTCCGTCAACCGGCCCTCGCTCCCGCCGCGCGGGAGATCCGCGAGGCCGTCGAAGCCCTCCGTGTTGTAGCGCAACACCCAGTCGCGCAGGATTTGAAGCTCCATGCCCTGCGCCCGAGCCGCCTCCGTGCGAGACGCACCCTCCATGATCATGGCGAGCGCACGCGCGCGCGACGCTTGCTTCGCGTCCCCGCAGTGCCTCGAAAGCGCGTGGAGCTCGTCCGCTGTGTGTGCCGTCCAGGTTATCGGCGTTGCCGCACTCATCGTCATCCTCCGGCGCTGGTGAGTCGATCACCACAGTCTATGAAGGTCGTCCGGACCGTCACCCCAACATATTGGGATGGTGAGTCAATTTGGAGCGCGCTTGGTATGAGGTGGTTCCATCTCATCGAACCCGGCGATCGGCCATCGCCCAGAGCCTGCCTCGAGGCGGCTATCGCCAGACCGTGCCTACGTTTCGCAAATTGAGCCAAACGAAATGTCAAATCCGGCGTCAATCGAGCACTCCAGCTCTCCTCGAATGTCGTTTCTGACGGTACCGGCCCGCCAGGCCCCGCGACCGTCCAGTCGACAGCAAAATAAGGAATGCAAGCCCCTCATGGGTGCTTTTCATGTAATGCGAACCACACGATCTTCTTCTCCAAAAAGCCTGCCATGGAATTTCGCTCAAACTGAGAAGTCCACAGAAAAATGGGGGATTATATACTTGAATATGCAGCCGTCCGTCCCCAAATCAATGTCAGAGTGGATAGGACATGGCACAGAAAGCACCCGGAAAGAGCCATCGCGAGGGGATCATCCTGATAGAGCTGTTCGGGCGGTTTCCCGATGACGCCACCGCCGAACGGTGGTTCGAGGAACAGCGCTGGGGCGCGGCTGGTAAGCCCTCTCATTGTCCGATGTGCGGCGGCACCGAGAAAGTGCGGCCCGTTCCTTCCCGCAAGCCTCTGCCCTACTGGTGCGGTGAATGCCGGCGCAATTTCAGCGTCAAGACTGGCACTGTGATGGACCGCTCGAAGATCGGCCTCCAGAAATGGGCCATCGCAATCTACCTGTGGTCAGTGTCGCTCAAGGGCGTATCGTCCATGCGGCTGCATCGCGACCTGAAGATCACGCAGAAGTCGGCCTACTTCATGGCCCAGCGGTTGCGCGAGGCGTGGACCGAGGGGCATGGCGGCATGGCTGGTCCGGTCGAGGTCGATGAGACCCATGTCGGTGGCAAGGAGAAGAACAAGCACGGAAACAAGAAGTTGCGGGCCGGACGCGGCGCCGTGGGCAAGACCACCGTTGCTGGTGTTCGGGATCGCGCCACGAACACCAGCAGTGCCGCGATTGTCGAAAGTACCGACGCCGCTTCGCTACAGGGTTTCGTCGCTTCGCGGGCGGGCGAGGGAGCCAAGGTCTATACGGATCAGGCGGCCGGCTACAAGGGCATGAACTTCGATCACGAGACCGTCAATCACTCCGTCAGCGAGTATGTCCGGGATCAGGCGCACACTAACGGGATCGAGAGCTTCTGGGCCACCTTGAAGCGGGGATATCACGGGACTTTCCACCACATTTCGCCCAAGCATCTGCACCGCCATGTCAATGAGTTCGCGACCCGGCACAACATGAGATCGCGTGATACGGACGCCATGATGGCCGAGACCGTTGCCCGGATGGTCGGGAAACGGCTAATGTATCGGGAACTGGTAGCCGGCTAGGCTGCGGATACAGCGGGCAAGAGGATGGGTGCACCGGAATGGGCGCTTGAGACCGCGAAGGCTTGGGCGCAGGAACGGCTCCGCTCAGGAGCGGAGCCGCCTTGGACATACTACCGCTTGATGCAGCTCGTTGAAGCTGTGGATTCGCTTGCAGCAGGAACCCGGTCAGTTACTTCCACGGGCTGTTTACAGCCAGAGGCGCCACCTCAGGATGCCAGTCTCCCTCAAGGGGAGAATGTTTGTCGGCTAGATACCGCTCGATCCCGTCGCGCTGAGCAACAGGTACAGATGCCCACGTGACGTAAAGGGCGCCCTTTTGAGCATGCCTTGTGATCGTCGGGTCATTGCGGTGATCTGCAATGCGGTCTGCCACGTCACCTTGCCCGACGTAAGCGGTGTGAGGGGCGGTGCCTCCATGCCAGACGATGTAGACTCCATGTTCGGTTACTTTGGCCAAGTCGAGCCCGCCGAACGGGCACCACTCATCGCCAATACATTTGAGCCTCCGCTCAATTGGCGGAGGGCGAACGCTTGACAGATTCGCGGGAGACGGTACGATCACAGCGCTCTCACACAAATCTATCCGGTGCACCCTCCAGTGCTTCACCAGACCCCAACAAGGCAGACCCCAACAAGGTCGAAGGCTGGGCTGGCACCCGGCCTTCGTCATTTCTGGGGCCGCTACGAATCTCCGTAGCATTCTGCAATATATACAAAATCATGCGGTCCGACAAGAATGCGTCTACCGCCCATGGTGAGACATGCCTGAAAAGCTGCCCCACAGCCCTCACGGGTCCAAAGAGGCCGACAAACCCTCGTCCAACGTCACCCTCCCGCCTGTCGACGCGACCCCCGAAGAAATCGCTCAGGCGCTATTTCGGTTGAAGCCTGAAGGCGAGGCCGAGACGACCGCCTAGATGATGGCCCGCGCATAGTCAGCTATATAATTCCCGAAAAATTTACCCGAACCACTTAGGTGCGGCATGGGAATGCCTTGGCTGCCCTTGTTGAGCAGACGGCACGCGCCCTAGCCGTCGACAAATCGGTGTTTCTGCGTGACGCAATCAGATAAAGAAACGTCGCAGGTACTGGAATCGCAATCCAGTCATGCTCTGACATCGGAAAACGCACAACAGTTCGTCGCGACACTGGCTTCCAGCCCCGCCCCGCCTCCGCGAGCCCTTGCCGCTGCAAAATCCTGCCGGAGCCGCGTCCTGCATGCCGACTGGGGCGTGTTCACACTAATGTTCAATGATGCTATCATGTTGGCTGGTCCCTCGCCAGCGAGTCATCGGTATGGAACTCAGCCAAGCCCAGTACGAACGCATCGCCCCGCATCTGCCGGTCCAACGCGGCAACGTCGCCGTGTCCAACCTCCAGGTGCTCAATGCCTTCCTCTATGTCGTCGAGCATGGCTGCAAGTGGCGCGGACTGCCGCCTCGCTTCGGCAAGTGGCACACCGTTTACACCCGGATGAACCGGTGGTCGAAGAACGGCGTGCTCGCGCGGGTCTTCGAGCACCTGCAGCGCGAGCGGATGGTGCATGTGACGCTCGATGTAGTCTCGCTGGACAGCACCAGCGTGAAGGTCCATCCCGATGGCGCCGGGGCGCTGAAAAAAACGGTCCGCAATGCATCGGCAAGTCGCGGGGCGGATGGAATACCAAAGTTCATCTGGTTGCCGCAGATGAGCGAACGGCCGTGACCTTCGCGCTGTCTGCCGGCTAGGCCCAGAATGCGCCCGAAGGACGCAAGCTACTCGAACGTCTGGGGCGCCAGAAGACACCCCGGTCCCTGCTGATGGACCGTGCATACGAAGGCGACGCGACACGGCGGTTGGCGTCGGCGCTGGGGTTTGCGCCAGTGGTTCCGCCGCTCAGGACTCGTACCGCGCCCTGGAAATACGACCGGCAGTTGTACAAACGCCGCAATGAGGTGGAGCGGCTGTTCCGACGGCTCAAGGGCTTCCGGCGCATCTTCACACGCTACGACAAGCTCGACGTCATCTTCCTCGGCTTCATCACCTTCGCGCTCATCGTCGAGGCACTGCGTTAGTGTCAACACGCCCTAGTGGATTAATTCCAACATTTGGACTCCTCTTTTTCTTGCGGCGATGATGGTATCGGGATCGGCGGTCCAGACGAAGGGCCTGGCTTCGGTGGTGTCGTGTTCGTCGATGACGCGGCGGATGGCGTCCTAGAGTTCGCATCCGGAGCGGAAGACGCCGTATCCGAGACGGCGTCGTGTCCGCTTGGCGAAGACGCCTTCGAGCGCGTTCAGCCACGCGCTCGAGGTGGGGGTGACGTGGAAGGTCCAGCGCGGATGGCGTGCGAGCCAGACCTGGACGTCCTTGTGCTTGTGAGTGGCGTCGTTGTCGAGGATGGCATGGACCGGGACACCGGCAGGTATCGTGCGCGCGATGCGGTTGAGGAATCTCAGGAACTCCTGGTGGCGATGCCGACTGGCGTGCTGGCCGATGACCGTGCCGTCGAGCATGGTCAGGGCGGCGAACAGCGTCGTCGTGCCGTTGCGCTTGTAATCATGTGTCATGGTGGCGCCGCGGCCTTTCTTCATCGGCAGGCCGGGCTGTGTGCGGTCGCGGGCCTGACTGTGCGACCTGTCATCGATCGACAGCACGACCGCGTGAGCCGGCGGCGCAACGGAGAGGCCGACGATATCGGTCAGCGTCTCGAGGCAGGCGGGATCGTTCGAAAGCGTGAACGGCCGCCAGCGGTGCGGCATCAGGCCATGCGGCTGCCAGACCGCCCAGACCCTCGAAGCGGCAACTCCCACAGCCTTCGCCATCGCCCGCAGCGTCCAGTGGGTCGCCGCGTGAGGCGGCGAGGTGTGGGTCAACTCTACGATCTTCGCCTCTGGCTCAGGAGCCAGAGGCGTCTTGCCCGGCGGACGCGTCTTGTCCCGCAGAAATCCGTCCACACCGTCTTCCATAAAAGCGGTCCTGCCAGCGCCAGACACTGTTCTTCGCCTTGCCGGTCTCTCTCATGATGGCCATCGTGCCGAGCCCGTCGTCGCTCAGAAGAACGATGCGCGCCCACCAGACGTGCTTCTGCGGGCTCTTCGGGTCCGGGACAACCGTTTCAAGGCGATGCCGGTCGCCCGAAGTGAGCGTGAATGAAACACCAGGGCGCATCTTGTAGACCTCCGTGATCGACAAATCAGAAGAACATAATAATGGATATATTTGTAATGATCAATCCACTAGCATTCCGCTCTCCAGGTCGAGAGATTCAGCCCTTCCCTGCATTTGCGCGACGGATTTGCGCTAAGGATTGTCTGAACAAGTCGGTTTTGGTACAATTGGTTTATTGGTGACGGAGTGGAGTGCGAGCCTTGGAGCAAGCGACGTTTGCGGAGCTGGAGCACGACCTGAAGACGCGCCGGACGCGGCGCGATGTCTTTCTCGAGACGATGGACGGGCTGGTTCCCTGGGAGCGGCTGGAGGCCCGCATCGAGCCGTTCTACCCGAAGGCCGGGCGCGGTCGGCGGCCTTATCCGCTGAGCGTGATGCTGCGGGTGCACTGCGTGCAGCTGTTCTACAATCTGAGCGACCCTGGGATGGAGGACCTGCTTTACGAGGTGGAGTCAGTACGGCGGTTTGTGGGGCTGCGCCTCTCGGGTGCGCTGCCTGACGAGACGACGGTTCTGCATTTCCGCCACTTGCTGGAGACGCATGGTCTGGGTGAGACGCTGTTCGAGGAGATCAACGCGCATCTGGCCTCTCTCGGACACCGCTTGAGCAAGGGGACGATCGTGGACGCGAGTCTCATTGCCGCGCCGTCGTCGACGAAGAACCGCAAGGGCGAGCGGGACCCGGAGATGCATCAGACGAAGAAGGGTAATCAGTGGTATTTCGGGATGAAGGCGCACATCGGGGTGGATGCGCAGTCGGGCTTGACGCACAGCGTGGAGACGACGCCGGCAAACGTCTCGGATGTGGCGACCGCGCACGCGCTGTTGCACGGGGGCGAGGAGCAGGTGTGGGGTGACGCG
Organism: Thalassobaculaceae bacterium; assembly: GCA_963422445.2. Classification (GTDB taxonomy): domain Bacteria; phylum Pseudomonadota; class Alphaproteobacteria; order Thalassobaculales; family Thalassobaculaceae. The sequence continues at coordinate 1,672,981 of OY729512.2, read as the reverse complement.
GGCTATCAGGGGGTGGACAAGCGCGCGGAGAACCGGGACACGGACGTGGACCGGGAGGTGGCGCTGAAGCCCGGCAAGCGCCGGGGGCTGGACAAGGCGGGCCCGGAGGCGGCGGCGGAGAGGCGCAAGGCGTCGGTTCGGGCCAAGGTGGAGCATCCGTTCCTGTATGTGAAGCGCCACTTCGGCTACGCGAAGGTGCGTTATCGGGGGCTGGCGAAGAACACGCAACGTATCACCGTGCTGCTCGGGTTCACCAATCTGCTCATCGCGGGGCGCGACGCCACCGCCTGACGTGGGGGGAGTCCGTCCGCAACCGCCGCAAGGCGGCGGGGACAGTCGGCTCGGGCATCGAAATCCCCATTTCCTGGCACGACAACACGTCCCCGATGGGCTCTGGCGTTTCATCCACGGGCCACGACACCCGTATACCCGGAAAAACCGACTTGTTCAGACATTCCCTAAGTGTTTGAATCATAATGATACCAATTAGTTCCAGTGACCTGCATGCGTCCGAGGCGGCGCATGAGAACACGGCTCAGAGCCAGCAGGAACCAGGCGAGGACGCTGGCGATGAATCGCTCGAAGTTTCTGGGGATGCGCCGGCAGCGGCGCAGCCATCCGAAGCTGCGTTCGACCACCCAGCGCCGGGACATGACGACGACCCCCTTGGCGTCCCTGGGTTTTCCGATGACCTCCACAGTGATCGGGCAATTCGCTTTCTTGAGCGTGCTTGCCAGCTTGTCGCCGCCATAGGCGTCGTCTGCACCCTGTCCAGAACATGTAGGCGATCGCGTTCACCACGTCGCGCAGGTCCACCTGACGGGGACGGCCAAGCCGGCACGACGGTGGAAGAAGCGGGGCCAGCAAGGTCCAATCGGCATCGGTCAGATCGCTTTCGTAACGCTCCGTCTTGCGGCCATACTCTTCCGGGTCGTCTCGTTCCAAGGCATGATGTGCCCCCATGGTGTGAGTGTTCACCCACGAAGATACACCCATGCGAGACCACCCAACCAGTGTTAGGTCAGGCTCTAAGGACAGCCTGAACAACGACTTCAAATTCTCAGCCGAAAAGCGGCAAAATGACGACATCGCCCGCGTATATGTTGCCGTCGAAGACGACGATGCCCGGAGTCTCGCATATCACACGATCGATCTCGGCGTAATGAATGTTGACGAGTTGTCCCGTCGACCGCGCGGAGATCCGGGTCAAGGTAAAATCCCGATCCTGTTTCTGGGCCAGATCGCGGTTGATCGGAAATTCCAGGATCTCGGGATCGGGTCAATCCTCATGCACCATGTCTTTAGAGAAAGCACAAGCGATCGCAGATGAGGCAGAATGCCATGCCGTCTTTCTGGATGCCCTTTCGGATGGAGGCAAGGACGCGCTCGAAAGACGCCAAGCCTGTTATAACTCATTCGGGTTTCAGGGTTTTGCCAGCAGTAGCGCGCGCTTGTTCATGACGATGAAGCAGGTGCGCGCCATTGTCGAAACCGCGACCGGAGGTCAAGACATCTCAACGGAACGCGTGTCGACGCCAGCCCCTCCGGTTAACTCATTTGTCTTTTTCTTGGCCTCAATACATTTGGCTCAATTCATGAATCGTAGGCATCGTGATAGAAACTCGCCCGATTTGCCTTGGCGGTCAGACAGATGGATCACGAGGGTTTCGGGATCGGGTCTCTCGTGTCGATGAGTTGAGGCGGCGCCGCGCAAGGCGGTGGCGGCGGTGCTGTCGGACCCGCCGGAGGGCGCGGCCTAGCTGGCTGCGATCGAGCTGGGCGTGGATGACGAGCGGCGCTGTCGGCATTGCGGCGCCGCGGGGCACAGCGCGCGGTCTTCGCCGTGTCCGGTGCAAGGCCTGTGGGAAGACGTTCGGTGCGCTGACCGGCACAGCGCTGGCTGGCCTTTGGCGCCTCGCCAGGCGCCGGACCGGCTTGCCGGGATCGTCGAGGCTGACGAGACCGTCGTTCTCGAGAGCCGCAAGGGGAGCGGAAACTGGACCGCACGCCGCGGCGGCGCGGCGGGACAGTCCGCAAACCCGGCCTCGCGCGAGCCAGGGCCGATCCTGGTCGCCGCCGACCGTGCGGGCGAGACCCTCAGCCATACCCTGCCCGCCCTCAACGCAGACAGCGTGAAGGAGGGGTTGGAGCCGGTCGTCGCACCGGATGCGCTGCTCATCTCCGACGCCAACCGCTGCTATCCGCCCGTTGCGGCGGCGCTCGACATCCCACACGAGAGCATCAACGCTTCTGCCAGCCAGCGGGTCCGGGGCGCGCGGCACATCCAGACGGTCAATAGCCGCCACAGCCAGATCAAGGGCGTCCTGCGCGGCTCCGCGGCATCCCACCAAGGACCTGGACAGCTATCTGAGGTGGTTCCATCTCATCGAACGCGGCGATCAACCATCGCCCAGAGCCTGCCTCGAGGCGGCTATCGCCAGACCGCACCTACAATTCACGAAACCGCTTATGCACTTGGCTCCGGCTTAATCAACATGTTGATCGAAAACCGTCCAAATGGACCGGTAGGAGTCAACTTCTCGCGGCAAACTCTCGCAACCGGAGCTACGTGCATAAGCGGTTTCACGAATTGAGCCATACATTTTCGTCGTCGAAAAGCGATAGACCCTACATGGTGCCGACTGGAACCCGGCACTCCAGTGTGCAATCCTTCATTCATGTACAATGCCAAGTTCGCATTACTGGCCGGTTTCCTGCTGACGGTTGCCTTGCCCGCCACCGCCCGGACTCCGGTCGATCTCGAACTGGTTCTGGCGGTGGATTCCTCGGCTAGTGTCGATGCACACGAGTTCCATTTGCAGGTCCAGGGCATGTCACGAGCTTTCCGGGATACCGAAGTGCTCGCAGCAATACAAAGTGGACCTAACAAGGCCATTGCCGTTTCGGTCGTGGAATGGGCAAGCAATGATCTTCAGACGGTCAATGTGCCGTGGATGTTGATTGACGGCCCGACCTCGGCCAGGTGGATGGCCGACAGTCTCGACGGCATGTCGCGCAGCATCGCAGGTGGCGCGACATCGATCTCGGGCGCCTTGCGATTTTCGGCCGCCCTGTTCCACAATAACGGCTTCACTGGACTTCGTCGGGTGATCGACCTGTCCTGTGACGGCCGCAACAATCAGGGGCCCGTCGTCGAGGTGATACGCGATGTCCTGGTCGGGCGCGGTGTGGCGATCAATGGCCTCACGATCCTGAACGAACACCCGACCCTAAATTACTATTTCAGGCAGCGGATTATCGGCGGACCCGGAGCTTTCGTGGAAATTGCGAAGGATTACAACGCCTATGCCGATGCCTTCGTGCGCAAACTGATCCGGGAAATCCGTAATGTACCGATCAGTACAGGGCCTGCCAGTAAGGAACGGCTGCGTCGCGCAAGTGTCGGCCCCTCGGGTCCATGAGCACGAATCCGGCACAAACAGGCTTCGTTGCTAGCGGCGGGTCGCGCCTGTCATAGTGTCGCTGGCTTGAATGCCGGCTGGACTCGAAGATATGGCGACTGCACCTCGGTCCTCGAGAAGCACTCCAGCCGGCCCGTTACCAGATCGCTGACCTTGACGTGCATTGCGAATGAAACGGGGCGGAGAAAATCTCCGCCCCGTAACCGGCTGCCTGCGGATGTTCAGTGTTCCGCTGACAGGATCGTGTCGCCTTTGGGGATTCGGACTTCATCAACCATTTTCTGGGTTTCCTGATCCGGTTCCGGCGTCGCCAGCGAGACAACAACCATTGCGACCAGACTGACGCTGGCCCCGATGATGCCGAAGCGCAAATGGTCAATCCCGATCCACGGTTCCATTCCAGCAAAACGCACCATGTACAGGTACCAGGTTCCGGCAATGAAGCCGAGAACCATGCCAGCGATTGCTCCCTGCTTGTTGGCCCGTTTCCACCAGATGCCGAGCACAAGAGGGAAGAACAAGCCCGACATCGCAAAGTCGAACGCCCAGGCGACCGCGCCGAGAATACTGGTCAGCTTCAAGCTGGCCACCGCGGCACCTGCAGCACCGAGGACGACCAGGAGAACCCGGGCAACGATCAGGCGTTTGGCCGTCTCCGCTTTCGGATCGATGATCTTGTAGTAAAGATCATGGCTCAGGGCGTTGGCAATGGCGAGCAGCAGACCATCGGCGGTCGACATGGCCGCGGCCATGCCACCGGCCGCAACGAGACCCGAAATGACATAAGGCAGGCCGGCAATTTCAGGGGTCGCCAGCACAACGATGTCACCCCGCATGAAAAACTCGTTGATCTGCAGAATGCCGTCGCCATTCGCATCGACAAGTTTGACAAAGCCGATGCTGCTCCATTTCTGGACCCATTCCAGAGCGTTCACATCCGCCACGGCCTTGCCGATGATACTTGTGGCAAGATTCGGATCGAGAACCTGAAGTTTGGTGAAAGTTGCCAGTGCCGGTGCCGTGAAATACAGCAGGAAGATGAAAAACAACGACCAAGCCACCGATGACCGCGCCGCCCTGACCGATGGTGTCGTAAAGTAACGCATCAGAATATGCGGCAAGGATGCAGTTCCCAACATCATGCAGGCAACGAGCGTCACGAACTTCCAGGCTGCAAGACCACCTTCGCCGGGTGTCGAATGCGGCACGGTCAAGGCCTTCAACCCGGCGACCGCCTGTTCCGGCAGCAACTCGCCAACCTTGTGCAGTGCCTCAAGTTCGACTAGCCGAGCGACCGCGTCGCCATAGACGAGTTGCGGAACCATACCGAAGCCCTGTTTGTTCGACATCCAGATCACCGGTACCAGATATGCGATGATCAATACGATGTACTGTGCCACCTGGGTCCAGGTCACCGCCCGCATTCCGCCAAGCATGGAACACAGAAGAATGCCAAGAAGACCGAACCAGACCCCAATCTCGAATGGGATCTGCAAGGCGCGGGCCGCGATCGTCCCGGTCGCATTGATCTGCGCCGTCACATAGGTGAATGACGCCACCACAAGCACGACAACAGCGCAGAAACGGGCGACATTGCCGCCATATCGGGTTCCGATGAAATCGGGCACGGTGTAGCAACCGAACTTCCTGAGATAGGGTGCCATCAGCACCGCGACAAGCACGTAACCGCCGGTCCATCCGACAACGAACGCGAGATAGGCATGGCCGCCCATATAGATCCCGCCCGCCATCGCGACAAACGAAGCACCGGACATCCAGTCCGCTGCCGTGGCCATGCCGTTGAACACCGGAGGCACTTGCCGGCCAGCGACGTAATAGGCCTCGACCTGCATCGTTCGCGACAACCAGCCGATTCCAGCGTAGATCAACACCGTGAATGCGACGAAAAGAATTCCGATGACGTCAGCCGTAACGCCGAGCTGCTCGAGGATCGCCATCAGAACGATGAAAATCAAGAAGCCGCCAGTGTACCACCCGTAAATCCGGGGAAGATTCTCGACGAAGCTTCCACTACCTCTGAAAACACTCATTTCATCCTCCCCTATTCGTCTTCAGCGACGTCGTATTCGACATCAAAGCGATTTTGCTGCCAGACGAATACAAATATCTGAATCACGAATATTGCCAGGGACCCCTGCGCGGCCATGTAGAATCCGAGAGGGAATGACAGGAACGATGCTTCGTTCAGCGAAGGCGCGAACCAGTGAATGAGATATGCGAAAATGAACCAGATCACGAGATGGATCACCATCAAGATTCGAGTTCGCCTCCAATGCTCTTCCATTCGGGCAGAATCAGCCATGTATCACTCCTCGTCAATTCGATGCCCGCCAGCGAACGGCGACTGCATCCTGTTGATTGACCCGACAGTCGGTTGCATGATCAATGCACTACCGATCAGATAACTGATACAGTTTACCCGATTAATGAAAGACGCAACAAAATTTTCACATAACGACACGGCCCAATCCGATGCTCCTGAAACAAATTGCCCTCAACTTCGAGTCTCCGGGCACTTTCCTCCGCGCCGTGGCCGGCTATCTTCGGGGGTCGCGACCCGATACCGCCGTCACCAACAGCGTTCAGCTCGCCGGATTTCTCCAGACCCGGGCGAGCCATGTCGCCCAGACCTCGCTCTACGGTTACCTCCGGACTCGGGCCGGTACCAGCTACCCCGAACTCTTCCGGAATGACGACTTCATCGTGTCCGTCAACATCGCCAAATGGCAGGTTTGGGTGGCTTGCCTCTCCGATCTTGCAATCTATGCTGGCGGCTTGATTCAGCAGCGTAGTTCTGTCGATTCAATCGAATTGCGGCCCCTGATCACGGCGGCAGTCGAAACCGTTCTTGACGATCAGGGGGATCCTCCGGATGCCGGCCCCGGCTTTGCGGCCGCCAGGGCCAAGGCCATCAGGCGGGTCGACATCACAAACTGGACTGCCATCGGCGATAATGAGTCAGCCTTTGCCGAGAGTCCGGCAGCTCTGGTCCGTTACGCGCCGGTCATCGACAGCCTGAAAGAACTTGACAGCGAAATCGTCATGAACTCGGTGCGCTTCCGGTGGCAGGAAGTCCGTCGCGAGTTACGGCGTGGTCTTGATGCCGAGGCCGTACTCCGGACCACCCGCAGCGACTGACGCGGTCACGAATCGGTCAGAATTCGATGCCGGCCTGGGCCTTGAAGCCAGACCGGAACGGGTGTTTGACCATGGTCATTTCGGTCACAAGATCGGCGATTTCGATCAGTTCATCCTTCGCGTTGCGGCCTGTGATGATGACATGCAGTCGTGCCCGGTTAGCTGACAGAACTTCGATGATCTCATCGACCGGAAGATAGTCATAACGCAGTACAATATTCAATTCATCCAGTAAAATCAAACCATAAGAAGGGTCTTCCAGCATAGAACGGGCTTCGTCCCAAGCTGACCTCGCCGCGGCGAGGTCGCGGTTCAGATCCTGGGTATCCCAGGTGAATCCCTCGCCCATTGTACGGATCGTGACCTGTTCGGGGAATGCCTCGAGAACCTTGCGCTCGCCGGTCTCCCATTTGCCCTTGACAAACTGAACGACGCCGACGCGCATACCATGGCCGATCGCGCGGCAGACCATGCCGAAAGCGGCAGTCGATTTGCCCTTGCCCTTGCCGGTGTGGACGATCAGCAGCCCGCCGGTCTTTGTTTTTGTTGCCATGATCTTGTTACGCGCGGCCTTTTTCTTCGCCATTTTTTCGGCATGGCGTTCGGCCCGCGCTGGCTCGGGGACTACGGAATGGTTCGACATCGTCCTCTCCGGTGCGCTAAAGACAAGTCAGTATTTCACAGGCTGAGGTGCGGGAAAAGCCGTTCGGTGCGGCGTCTTCCCGAGCAGAGCCACAGGGCGTAATCACAACTGATGGTACAGGCGATCACCGCCCCCACACTTGATGAATTCGACGCCATCGCTCGCGATGCGATGGCGTCGATTCCGGCAGTTCTCAAGGACCGGACCAACGGCGTCTCTTTCGTTATAGAGGACTTCCCGGATGACGAAATCTGCAACGAAATGGAACTCGACAGCCCGTTCGATATCCTCGGTCTCTACTCGGGCACACCCTTCGGCGAAAAGATGCTGGCCGGCACGCCAACCGATCTCGACCGGGTATTTCTCTATCGACGCCCGATCCTCGACTACTGGTGCGAAACCGGTGAGGCTCTGACCGATATCATCCGTCACGTTCTGATACACGAGATCGGACATCATTTCGGATTTTCCGACGAGGACATGGAACGAATCGAGAAGCAGGCTGGCTAAGGCCCCCTTTCCCGCAAATCTCCGGCCGGCACCGAATCGGAGTCGGCCGCACCTCATCATGCTCTATTCGAGTGCCAGCCGGCATTGCCCGAGCGGACCAAAGTCAGCCACCACATTCTGTCCGCCGCCGCCCGGATGCGGTGCCGTGGTCGATCCAGTGGTCACGAACTCCCCGGCCCGCAGGCTGCTGCCTACGGCAATCATGTGATTCGCCAGCCAAGCCAACCCGATCATGGGGCCGCCGTCGACAGTGCGGCCAGCCCCCTCGGCAACCACAACGTCATTGATCGATAGCGAAACTGGCAGATCGACCAAATCGAGCTTGTGCCAATCGGTCACGAGGTCACCGTAAATCCAGCCGCCATTGGCCCCGTTGTCGGCGATGATGGCGCCGATTCCCGCCTCGTTCCAGACCGGAAACGGCGAGGTGACAATTTCGATCGCCGGAACCACGGCATCGACCGCATCGGCAACCGATTCCGCAGTGTAGGGCGTCCCCGAAGCCGGCAGATCGCGGCCCAGCCTCAGGGCAATTTCCGGCTCCAGAATGATGACGTGGAAATCCGATGCCCGAAGGCTCTTCGGTGAGGGATAGCAGAAGTCGGAAATCAGCACGGCAGAAAAAGGGGCATCAGTCCCCAACATGGCCCGAGCCGCCGGATTGGTTGCACCGATCTTGTATCCGACCCTCCGGCCGCCGCCAGCGGTCAGTTTTTCGACCAGGGCCACCTGCACCGCATAGCCATCGATTTCGGTAATCGGACGGCAGGCTTCAGGCAAGGTTTCGATTTTCAGGAAATCCCGTCTGGCCCGATACAATTCGGCAGCGGCAGTGGCGGTATCAATCGGCATTTTGAGGACCTTCGGTCAGTTCATATCGTATCTGTAACGTAACTCCAATCGTCGAAAAATGCTGCATTGGCATCACCGATATCAATTACGTGAACCGGATTGACAGGCCAAGAGGTCAACACGCAAATAAGAGGACCGCAGTTGGACGTTCCGACGGTAATGCTCAGCCGTCGGGCGATGTCGGGTTGCCATGATGGATGTCGTTGACGATTCCCGTCCCTGTAAACGACATCCGCACCCGGCCGGATACCGGCTTGCTGACCCACCGGGGCCGAGAAATCACATCGCGGACCAGATTGGACGACCGTCTTCATGGTGTCGAGATCCGTCCCGAACCCGGGCGCCTCGCGCTGATGCCGGACACCCTGCCGAACCAGCCACGAGCAACCCGGAGAACCGGCATTACCACCGCCGAATCGGAGTCAATCTGTTGCGGAACGGGTTTGTCGCCAGTTGCCACGACGCCGGTCCTGTTCGATGCCAACGGCCGGCACACAACTCCGGTACACGTCTAGTATATTGATTCCAACGTTTTGGACCCCTTTTTTCTTGCGGCGATGATGGTATCGGGATCGGCGGTCCAGACGAAGGGCCTGGCTTCGGTGGTGTCGTGTTCGTCGATGACGCGGCGGATGGCGTCCTGGAGGTCGCGTACGGAGCGGAAGACGGCGTCGTGTCAGCTTGGCGAAGACGCCTTCGACCGCGTTCAGCCACGCGCTCGAGGTGGGGGTGACGTGGAAGGTCCAGCGCGGATGGCGTGCGAGCCAGACCTGGACTTCCTTATGCTTGTGAGTGGCGTCGTTGTCGAGGATGGCATGGACCGGGACGCCGGCGGGTATCGTGTGCGCGATGCGGTTGCGGCATCTCAGGAACTCCTGATGGCGATGCCGACTGGCGTGCTGGCCGATGACCGTGCCGTCGAGCACGGTCAGGGCAGCAAACAGCGTCGTCGTGCCGTTGCGCCTGGAATCATGTGTCATGGTGGCGCCGCGGCCTTTCTTCAGCGGCAGGCCGGGCTGTGTGCGGTCGCGGGCCTGACTGTGCGACCTGTCATCGATCGACGGCACGACCGCGTGAGCCGGCGGCGCAACGGAGAGGCCGACGATGTCGGTCAGCGTCTCGAGGCAGGCGGGATCGTTCGAAAGCGTGAACGGCCGCCAGCGGTGCGGCATCAGGCCATGCGCCTGCCAGACCGCCCAGACCCTCGAAGCGGCACCCCCACAGCCTTCGCCATCGCCCGCAGCGTCCAGTGGGTCGCCGCGTGAGGCGGCGAGGTGTGGGTCAACCCGACGATCTTCGCCACCTGCTCAGGAGCTAGAGGCGCCTTGCCCGGCGGGCGCGTCTTGTCCCGCAGAAGTCCGTCCACACCGTCTTCCATAGAAGCGGTCCTGCCAGCGCCAGACACTGTTCTTCGCCTTGCCGGTCTCTCTCATGATGGCCATCGTGCCGAGCCCGTCGTCGCTCAGAAGACCGATGCGCGCCCGCCAGACGTGCTTCTGCGGGCTCTTCGGGTCCGGGACAACCGTTTCAAGGCGATGCCGGTCGCCTGAAGTGAGCGTGAATGAAACACCAGGGCGCATCTTGCAGACCTCCGTGATCGACAAATCAGAAGAACACAATAACGGATATACCTGTAACGATCTATCCACTAGGTCCGAGGGCGTATCAATCATCGTGGGAATCCAGCCATGGATCTCGCGATCGTCCGCAGCCAACAAATCGCCCTGTCCTGCTCTTGTCCTCGACGAGCGCGCCTCCACGATCCGGTCACCGTGACCAATTCCATGCCCGATGCTCCCGATCGAAGCTCATTCGGCCCGGTCATCCGACAACTGAACACTTTCGTTTCGAGTCTCACGGGAGAACGTATATGATTAATTTATTGTTATCTGAGCTTCTTGCAAAATTGCCGGCCCGACCGGTTTTTTGCCTTGTCGAGGCTGATTTTGTTGTCGAGGGCCTGGGTCCTGGGACCACTCCATGGTATATTGTGTTTTCACAATAACAAGATACTGAGGAGGTGGCCCCGATGACCCTTGGCTCGACTCTATCCGATCTCTGGCACCGATTTCAAGGGGACCTTTTCCCTGCGTTGGCCGAGGCGGTCGGTCCTCTCCTCGAGACGTACAAGCGTTTCGTGACAGCTCTCGATCTCGTCAAGGTGGAGGGCTTCGTCGATGAGGTGTGGACCGGTCCGGGTCGGCCCCGGGAGGATCGCCGGGCGCTGGCCCGTGGCGTCATCGCCAAGGCGTGTGTGGGGTCTGCCGACGACCCGCCACCTGATCGACAGGCTCAAGGTGGACCCGACGTTGCGCCGGCTGTGCGGCTGGTCGCGTGTCGCGGAGATCCCGAGTGAAGCGACGTTTTCGCGGGCGTTTGCCGAATGGTCGCAGTCCCGTCTTCCGGAGAGGATGCACGCGGCTCTGGTTGCAGAGACACTGGGCGACGCGCTCATCGGCCACGTGTCGCGGGACTCGACGGCCATCGAGGCCCGGGAGACGCCGGCCCCGAAGCCGAAGGCCAGGACGCCGAACCGCAAGCGCGGCCGGCCCCGCAAGGGCGCGGAGAGGACGAAGGAGCCTGGGCGTCTCGAACAGCAAGCGAACGGGATGGATCTCGATGAGATGCTCGACGCGCTGCCGAAGGTCTGCGATCACGGGGCAAAGAAGAATGCCAAGGGGGTCCTGGAGGCTTGGCGCGGTTACAAGCTGCCTATCGACACAGCAGACTGCGGGGTGCCGCTGAGGACCGTTCTCACCTCGGCATCCGTCCATGACAGCCCGGTCGCGATCCCGCTGGCGATGATGACCGCCGCGCGTGTGACCAATCTCTACGATCTCATGGACGCGGCCTATGATGCCAGGGAGATCTACCAGATGAGCGAACGGCTTGGCCATGTGCCGATCATCGATGTCAATCCGCGCCGGGACAAGGATCTCAAGGAGGAGCGAGACCGGGAGGCCCGGGCCCGGCGTGCAATAGGTCATGTCGATCCCGAGACCGTGCGGGTCCGGATCCGGTCCGGTGTCGAGAGGACCAACGCCCGCCTCAAGGATGAGTTTGGCGGGCGCCATGTCCGCGTCCGTGGATATTCCAGGGTCGCCTGCCATCTCATGGTCGGCATCCTGGCCCTGGCGGCTGACCAGTTGATACGTCTCGCCGTCCCATAGCGCGGCTCCGACGACGCATGCCGACCCTTCGCGGCCCTCTCGAAGAGAGTGGCCCGGAGAGGCGTGTCCCGATGTCTGCAAAGGTCCCTGTTTGGTCTCATCATCTCTGATGAGACACCGCGAATCCATGGATTCCGACCTCCAGGTGCAGAGGTGACCGGGATCAACCGACCGATCCGGCCTCACCGGACCCTGGGGGCAGGAATTTTGCAAGAGGTTCTACAAATCGGACCCGTTCATCGTAGAATACAGAGGTTGTCTGGATCGTCCGGACCCGGGTCTCGGCATGGTCGGATCAGAACTTTTCACCAAGCATCGGCAACAGCCGGGCCACATGCCTGTGCCTATGAACTTGCAACGGGAAACTCCGGCAGCAGCCACAACTTGTCATCCGACAACGAACGTGTTTGAAATATCCATGGCGAGTCGTTTCCAGGCGATGCGGCATCCGCATGCGAGCTGGGCACGCCAAACCGAGGTCTGTCGCTTTCGAAAAGCCTCTATCCGGAGACACCATGCCAGAGACACCATTGCTGGACAAGATCCGGAACCCGGGCGATCTGAAGGCGCTGCAACCTGATGAATTGCAGCAGCTTGCCAATGAACTGCGGGCGGAGACCATCGACGCGGTTTCGGTGACCGGCGGGCATCTCGGCGCCGGTCTCGGTGTGGTCGAGTTGACGGTTGCGCTGCATTACCTCTTCGACACGCCCGCCGACCGACTGATCTGGGATGTCGGCCACCAGGTCTACCCGCACAAGATTCTGACCGGCCGCCGCGACCAGATCCGTACGCTTCGTCAGGGTGGCGGCCTGTCGGGTTTCACCAAGCGGACAGAAAGCGAATACGACCCGTTCGGCGCTGCCCATGCATCGACATCGATCTCTGCGGCCGTCGGGTTTTCGGTGGCCCGGGATCTGATGGGAGCCGGGAACAAGGTCATCGCCGTCATCGGCGACGGCGCCATGACCGGAGGCATGGCCTTCGAAGGGCTCAATAACGCCGGCACGCTGGCCGGCAAACTCATCGTCATTCTCAACGACAACGAGATGTCGATCGCGCCGCCGGTCGGCGCCCTGTCGGCCTATCTGTCCAAAGTGACATCGTCGAAGCCGTTTCGCTCGCTGCGCGATATCGGTCTGCACATGTCAGAACGCTTGTCACGCACGGTTCGCGAGTCGGCGCAGCGGGCAGAGAGTTACGCCCGCAACCTGCTGACCGGCGGAACGCTGTTCGAAGATCTTGGGTTTTACTATGTCGGGCCGATCGATGGTCACAATATGGACCATCTGATACCAGTGTTACGCAATCTGCGCGACTACGATGCCGATGGTCCCGTCCTAGTCCACATCGTGACCCGGAAAGGAAAAGGTTACTCGCCGGCGGAGGACTCGGACGATCGTTATCACGGTGTCGGAAAGTTCGACCCTGTGACCGGCGCAACCGCCGGCGCCGGCTCGATAGTCCCGTCCTATACCCGGGTCTTTGCCGACAGCCTGATTGCGGAAGCTCGCCGCGACGACCGTATTGTAGCAATCACCGCGGCAATGCCGTCGGGGACCGGCATTGACCGGTTCGGCGACGTGTTTCCGGACCGGACCTTCGATGTCGGTCTCGCCGAACAGCATGCGGTCACATTCGCGGCCGGCCTCGCCGCCGAAGGCATGAAGCCGTTCGCGGCGATCTATTCGACTTTCCTGCAGCGGGCCTTCGACCAGATCGTCCACGATGTCGCAATACAAGGCCTTCCCGTGCGCTTTGCGCTCGACCGGGCGGGATATGTTGGCGCCGACGGCCAGACGCATTGTGGCGCCTTCGACATTGCCTATTTGGGATGCCTGCCAGGTATGGTTCTGATGGCAGCAGCAGACGAGGCGGAACTGGTGCACATGGTGGCGACCGCCGTAACGATCGACGATCGTCCCAGCGCGTTCCGCTATCCGCGTGGCAGCGGCACCGGTGTGGCGCTGCCGGACCAACCTGAAATACTCCAGATCGGCCGCGGCCGGCTGGTCCGCGAAGGTACGGACGCCGTTCTGCTGTCTTACGGGGCGCGGCTGCAGGATTGTCTGGCGGCCGCCACGAAACTCGCTGACATCGGTATATCGACAACCGTTGCCGACGCCAGGTTTGCCAAGCCTCTTGATGAGGAGCTGATCAAGCGTCTGGCCCGGGAGCATGCGGTCCTGGTGACGGTCGAGGAAGGTTCAATTGGAGGATTTGCGGCCCAGGTGATGCATATGCTGGCATGCGACGGTCTCTTCGATGCCGGGCTGGTGTTCCGCCCCATGGTCATGCCCGACAGGTTCCTCGACCACGATACACCGCAACGACAGTTGCAGGGTGCCGGCCTTGATGCAGCGCATATCGTCGCAACGGTCCTCCGCGCCGTCGGTCGGGACGCTGTGCCGAGATGACAGTTGTCGTGGCTGGTATGGCGTCGGGCATGTGCATGAAAACCGAAGCGTCGCAGGGAGGTTGTTCCGCGCCATTCTCGTCGCTATAAACGCGCGTTCCAATTCTGTCGCAACAAAGCTTGACGGAGGCTCCGTGGCCGGGTTCACGATTCTCGAACCGATGCCCGAAGTGGGCGACGCACCCCGAACCTGGAACTGGAGGACGATAGTGTTCGTCGCCATGCCGGACGGCAACAAGCCCCGGCGTCGCCGCCCCGGCCGTACGGGCCGTGCTAGCCGTGCTGTGCGCAAATCGTAGCCGACCATCATGCGAGTCATCAGGGATATCAGCCGCATGGCACCACTGGATCGGGGCTCCGTCGCCGCCATCGGCAATTTTGACGGCGTTCATCTCGGCCACCAGAGCGTGATCGCCGAAGCCGGACGCATTGCCCGCCGGTTTGGCGCGCCGCATGCGGTCCTTACTTTCGAGCCGCACCCCCGGGTTCTGTTTCAGCCTGAAGCGCCGCCGTTCCGATTGGCCACCAGCGACACGCGCGCTGCGGTGATCGGAACGCAAAATGTCGATTTATTGGTCGAAATCAAATTTGACACGGCATTCTCGCAGCTTTCCGCCGAGGTCTTCGTCACTGATGTTCTCCAGAAGCGCCTGGCTCTGATCCATATTGTCTGCGGTTACGATTTCGTATTCGGCCACCGCCGCCGGGGCACCCCGGACATGCTGCAAGACATCGGCCGCGAGATCGGTCTCGGTGTCACCTGCATGCGCGCGGTTGCCGAGCCCGACGGCGCCGCCTATTCATCGTCCCGGATCCGCCAGTGCCTGGCGGAAGGCGATCCTGTCGGAGCCGCGGACCTGCTCGGCCGGCCATGGAACTTCAGTGCCCGCGTCGAAGAGGGCGACCGCCGTGGCCGGACCATCGGATTTCCGACCTGCAATCTCCGGATCATCGATCTGGTCCAGCCCGCTCATGGCGTCTATGCGATAACCGCCCGCATCGGCGAAGAGACGGTCTGGCACCCTGGTGTCGCCAATTTCGGGCGCCGGCCGACCGTCAATGATCGTGGCGCGCTGTTCGAAGCGCATCTCTTCGACATCGACCGCAACCTCTACGGAGAATGTCTTGAAATTCGCGTCATTGATTTTATTCGCCCGGAAATGAAATTTAGCGGCATTGACGCACTGACCGCGCAGATCACTGCGGATGCGGCACACGCACGGAACCTCCTTGCCGAAAACTTGAACCCTAGTCCGGGAGCCGGACACCATGGCAATTGACTACAAATCGACTATTTCCCTGCCGAGCACGGATTTTCCGATGCGTGCCCGCCTGCCGGATCGCGAACCGGACATCCTCTTGCAATGGGATGAGATCGGTCTCGAACGCCGCCTGCGCGAAGACCGGCGTGGCAAGGAGAAATTCATTCTGCATGACGGCCCGCCCTATGCGAACGGGCACCTGCACATGGGCCATGCGTTGAACAAGATCCTGAAAGACGTGATCAACCGGTCACAGCAGATGCTCGGCAAGGACGCCCATTACGTACCCGGCTGGGATTGTCACGGCCTGCCGATCGAGTGGAAGATCGAGGAAGATTATCGGGCGCGTGGTCAGGACAAGGACGCGGTGCCGATCATCGAGTTCCGCAAGCAGTGTCGCGATTTCGCGCGACACTGGGTCAAGGTTCAGACCGACGAGTTCCGACGGCTCGGCGTGATCGGTGCCTGGGACGATCCCTACACGACGATGGCCTTTCCGTCGGAAGCGCAGATCGCCCGCGAGATCGGCAAGTTCCTGATGAACGGCGGTCTCTACAAGGGTGTGAAACCGGTGCTGTGGTCGCCGGTCGAGAAGACAGCGCTCGCCGATGCCGAGGTCGAGTATCACGACTATGTTTCGACCACCGTCTATGTCCGGTTTCCCGTCATCAAGGCGTCTCGGCCGGACCTCGACGGCGCCTCGATCGTGATCTGGACCACAACACCATGGACAATTCCCGGAAACCGGGCGATCGCCTATGGCGCTGACTGTCGCTATGCCGTCTATGAGGTCACGGGAATTGGTGACGACAGCCGGGCCAGAGTTGGCGAACGCATCGTGGTCGGGGTCGATCTTGCTGCTGAGGTCAGGGAGGAGGCACGCATCACCTCGATGACCGAACTGGCCCGTCTGGCCGGATCGGACCTCGCCGGAACCATCGCGGCCCATCCATGGCGAGGCCGCGGGTATGACTTCGACGTGCCGTTGTTGCCCGCCGACTTTGTGACCCTCGATCAGGGCAGCGGTTTCGTGCATATCGCACCGGGCGCTGGCATCGACGACTTCGAACTTGGACACGAACACGGACTGGACGTTGTCGCGACCGTCGACGACGGCGGCCGCATGTACGACCATATGCCGATCGTCGGCGGCCTTGACGTGCTGAAGGACAACCCGGCGATCGCCGGGCACATCGCAGAGGCGAACGCCCTTTTGGCACAAGGCCGACTGTCACACAGTTATCCGCATTCATGGCGCTCGAAAGCGCCATTGATTTTCCGTACGACGCCGCAATGGTTCATCTCAATGGAGACGAACGACCTCCGGACCAAGGCGCTCACGGCGATCAACGATACCCGGTTCGTGCCGGCCGGCGGTCGCAACCGTCTGCATGTGATGGTTGAGCAACGTCCGGACTGGTGTATCTCCCGTCAACGTGCTTGGGGCGTACCGATCCCGATTTTTCTTCACAAGCGCAGCGGCGAGCCGCTGCGTGATCAGGCCGTTATCGATCGGATTGCCTCAATCTTCGAGACGGAGGGTTCGGATGCCTGGTACAGTTCCGATCCGGCCCGTTTCCTCGGCCCTGACTATGACAGTGCGGATTACGAGCAAGTCCGCGATATTGTCGAGGTCTGGTTCGAAAGCGGGTCAACCCACAGTTTCGTTCTTGAGCAACGCGCTGAACTTGAATGGCCGGCCGCGCTTTATCTCGAAGGGTCCGACCAACATCGCGGCTGGTTCCATACATCACTCTTGCAATCTTGCGGAACACGCGGCCGGGCGCCGTTCAACGCCGTTCTGACGCATGGGTTCGTTCTCGATGAAGCCGGCCGCAAGATGTCCAAATCGCTTGGCAATGTCACAGCACCACAGGAAGTCATTACCCGGAACGGCGCCGATATCCTGCGGCTCTGGGTTGTCGGATCCGACTATTCGGAAGACCTCCGGATCGGCCCGGAAATCCTCAAGCATCAGGTCGACCACTATCGGCGCCTGCGGAATACCCTGCGATATCTGATCGGTAACCTGAACGGCTTCGAGGATCGCGAACGGGTTGCGGTCGCGGATCTGCCGGAACTGGAACGTTGGGTTCTGCATCGGGTGGCCGAACTCGCAACGATCGTTCGCGAGAGCATCGACGCGTTCGATTTCCACACCCTGTTTACCCAGGTTCATCATTTCTGCACAACGGATCTGTCGGCATTCTATTTCGACATCCGGAAGGATGCCTTGTATTGTGACCCGGTTGACGCCTTGCGACGGCAGGCGGTACGCACTGTCCTTGATATCCTGTTCGATTGTCTGACCGCCTGGCTCGCGCCGATTCTCTGTTTCACCGCTGAAGAAGCCTGGCAAAACCGGGTTCGGGATCCAAACAACTCTGTTCATCTCCGAACTCTTCCGGTGATTCCGGATCATTGGCGAAATCCGGCTCTGGCCGAAAAATGGGACACCGTCAGGACGGTGCGCAGGGTCGTGACCGGTGCCCTTGAAGTCGAAAGGGCGGAAAAACGTATCGGCTCTTCGCTCCAGGCGACCCCGACGGTCTATCTCGACCCGACGGCCCTGGCCGTATTCGACAATCTTGATCCCGCCGAAATCTTCATCTCGTCCGACGCGGTGCTGACTGACCAGCCGGCGCCGGAGAACGCCTTCCGGCTTGAAGATGCTGACGGCATCGCCGTGGTTACGGCCATTGCGACTGGCAGCAAATGTGAACGCTGCTGGAAGATTCTGCCAGAGGTCGGAGCGTCGGGCGAACCGGTTTGCGGCCGCTGCGCCAGCGCTGTCACCGCATTGGCCGCGGCCTGACCTTGGCCCAGCCGGGCGACGACAATGCTATCGCATCAGACCCGAACCGGCCTGGCGCTGGCTGTCGCGATTGTCGTTGTCGACCAGATCAGCAAGGCGTGGGCACTCGTCACCTGGTTCGACCCGCCCCGTTCCATTGAGGTAACGCCGTTCTTCAATCTGGTCGCAGTACTCAATACCGGTGTCAGCTTCGGTTTTCTGTCGGGCGATTCCTCGATTATGCCGTACATCTTGGCGGCTCTCGCCACCACCATTGCCGCCGTCCTAACAGTCTGGTTGATCCGTGCGCCGCGTCGATTCGTCGCAATTGCCCTTGGTTGCGTCCTCGGTGGCGCCATCGGCAACATCATTGACCGGCTGCGCTTTCATGCCGTGATCGACTTTATCGATATCCATGCGGCGGGATATCACTGGCCAACCTTCAATATCGCGGATTCTGCTATTACAATAGGTGTTGTCCTGCTGATCTTCGACAGTTTCGCAAACCGTGATACACAGGCAACCAACGGTCACAAGGCTGGAGACTGAAAAATGACTGCTAGCCCCGTACGAATCCGAACCCTGCTGATTGTCCTTCTGGCACCCCTGCTGATTGGACCGACTCTGTCGGGGTGCAGCAATTTTCGCAGCGCCATCGGCCTCGGGAAGACGACGCCAGATGAGTTCGCCGTCCTGGCGCGAGCGCCCCTCAGTGTGCCGCCGAACTTCGGCTTGCGACCGCCGGCACCCGGAGTCGAACGGCCACAGGAACCGTCAACCCGGGATGGCGCCCGGGGTCTGCTTGTAAACACGCCCGAGACCGGCTCCGACGATGGAGACAGTACAGCCGCGGCCGCCTTCAAACGTCAGCTTGGCGCCGACCAGGCTGATCCGGAGATCCGCACCCTGATCAATAGTGAAAGCGGAACATTCATCTACGAGGATGAACATCTGATCGACAGATTACTATTCTGGAACAAGAAGAAGGCCGAGGATGCTGTCGTTGACGCAACCAAGGAACAACAACGGCTGCAAGAGAACGCCGCTTTGGGCAAACCGGTGACCGAAGGTGAAACGCCGGTCATCAAACGCAAGAAGGGCGGTTTGTTCGACAAACTGTTCTGATGTCCCGGTCAGCACAACACCGGGGATCGTCATCGGTCAGCGGCCTGCAGACATTGCTCGACACGTCCGACACCTCAAATGCACCAACCCTTGGACGCGAAGGTGGTGCTTTCGAGCAGGCCAAAATGTTGATCGCCGGAGAACGTCATGCCTCGTGACCGGAGCCGGCAGCCTGACTCTGATCGTCAAGGATATCCGGTCCGCCGATATCGGACTGGTCTCGATCCAGTGCGGACTCATCTGTACCCGCCTCCCGGAGATCGTGGCCATGGTCATGATTTGTGCGCGCCGGATTGCTGGCCGTCGCCGTCATCACCGCCCATACTGAACGATTTTGCGACCGCAGCCCCTGTTCCGGCGGGTCGCACCCCCGGGTAACCGCCCCTGCAGGCCCGGCGGTGCCAGCTTCGATGAGGCCGGTTCCTGCTGGCGGCCCGAAAATGGGCCATCTTTCGCTCGCGGATCGACGCGGTTAATGGCCTTTTCCCGAATTTTCGAGCTTTGCTGCCC
Source organism: Thalassobaculaceae bacterium (assembly GCA_963422445.2). Lineage (GTDB taxonomy): Bacteria > Pseudomonadota > Alphaproteobacteria > Thalassobaculales > Thalassobaculaceae. The sequence goes on along the minus strand of OY729512.2, from coordinate 1,653,118 downwards.
GTTTGCGAAGTCAAATTTGACCGGCCGCAACCAACGGCGAAACCTCCAGGCTGCCGAAAGAAGAGGCTGGCTCCGTTGGAGGGCCGAGCAGAAAGCTTGTTATCAAACCCCTCCCCTCACAACCCTGAATGACCGCGTTGCATTCGGATCCCTGTAAGGTTCGTTCAGGCGGCATGGACCGAGTGAACGACATGACCATCTGGCGGGCGGGGGTACAGTCCGATGGTACAGACCGGATAGAGAGGTAACGGATTGGACCGGACAGATGGGTGAGAGGTTATGGATCGGCCGGGAGGTGGCCGATGCCGTGGAGGAGACCAGTTGCATGGACGAGAAGCTGGGTTTCGTCGTGGACTGCCTGCGTGGTGAGTTGCCGATGACAGCGCTTTGCGAGGACTACGGCCTCAGCCGCAAGACCGGCTACAAGTGGCTCGGTCGCTATCGCGAGCAAGGCCCGGAGGGCCTGGTCGAGCACTCCCGTGTGCCACACCGTCACGACCGATCCATGGCGCCGAAGACCGCCGAGGCGATTGTCGCGCTGCGCTGTGAGCGTCCCCACTGGGGGGGGGCCGCGCAAGCTGTGCGCGGTTCTGATGTGCTCGCATCCCGACATGGTGTGGCCGACGGCCAGCACGATGGGCGATCTGTTGCGTGCGGAAGGGCTGGTGAGCGCCCGCCGTCGTCGCGGGGCCGCACCCTGCCGGCGGTTTCGTACCGTCAGCGCGCCCAACGATGTCTGGTGCATCGACTTCAAGGGCTGGTTCCGCACCCGCGACGGCGAACGCTGCGCCCCGCTGACCGTGAGCGACACCGACAGCCGTTACCTTCTGGCCTACGTCATCGTCCCGCCCCGGACCGAGGAGGTCCGCCCGATCCGCGAACAGCTCTTCACGCGCCACGGCCTGCCGCTAGCGATGCGCTCGGACAACGGGGCACCGTTCGCCGGAACCGGTGCGGGCGGGCTGTCCCGGCTCTCTGTCGGCTGGGTCAAGGCCGGCAGCGCGCTGGAACGGGTCGAGCCGGGCCAGCCCCGGCAGAACGGGCGGCACGAGCGCATGCATCGGACCTTGAAGGCCGAGACCGCCAGGCCGCCGGCCGCAAGCCCGCTTCGACCGCTTCCGCCAGGACTACAACCACAACCGCCCCATGAGGCGCTTGGCCAACGACCGCCCGCGGCGCTCTGGCTCCCCTCGCCGAGGGCCTGCCCCGAACCCCTGGCCGGAGACCTAGCCGAAACCTGGTACGACGCCTGGCACGCGGTGCGCCGGGTGCGCACCGACGGCTCCATCAAGTGAGGGCGAGCGCGTCTTCATCAGCGAGACGCTCACCGGCGAGACCGTCGGCGTCGCCGAGACCAACAGCGGCGACTGGATCCTTCGCGTCGCCGACATCGATCTCGGCATCATCGACCGCCGGACCAGGAAACTCCGTGTCTTCCGCGCGGCCCGGCCGGGCCGCGCGGAAGACAAACTAACGATGAACACTGTTACCCATGGAACCGGTCCATAGTGTTACCTATGCTTCCGGTTGCTCACGATGAGCGCCTGCAGTTGGTCCGAGTGACATGACCTTCGCGACAGCGACGTGAACGCCACCGCTGCGATGCGATCGTGAATTGCTGTCGGTGCCTCACCAGCCGTTTGTTGTTCTCCGTCAACCCCTGATACTGGCAATGACCCCGGCCGGCCGCGAAGACATGTTTGCGATTGGCTCAATTCGTGAATCGTAGGCATGCCTTGATGGAGGCTACGGTCATCAACGTCGGACGCCAGAAAAGCGAGCCTCCTGCAAGGGTTGATCGAAATGGCCATCAACGGTCTCGACAGCTACCTCGGGCGGCTCAAGCCATGAAACTTACCCGTCCTCCGCGCCATGGAGCGTGGTTTTGACTACAGACTTGATCGAGTTATGCCTACGAATTGCGAATTGAGCCTTGCGATTGTTCGCTGTCGACATGGCGGTTACACGGGGATTTTCGTCTGGTAATACTTGGGCGCCGATGCTCATGATTGCCATTAATCCGCCATCTGTGGTTGGTGTCAAAATCGGGCCCCTCATGGTTCTTCAGACTATTCATATGACGGAAAGGAAAGTCCCATGGACTTTGCGGAAGATTTCACAGGAAAAACAACCCTCGTCACCGGAGCCGGAACGGGAATTGGTAAGGCTATTGCCTTGGGATTGGGGCAGGCCGGGGCGACGGTTCTATGCACAGGCCGGACTGAGTCGAAGGTTGAACACACAGCCGAAATCATCCGCTCACACGGTGCCAAGGCCTGGTCGATCTCGCTCGATGTGACAGACCCCGTTGCAACGGCGGCGCTCGCCGACGAAATAGAAAGCAGACATGAAGCGCTCGACATTGCCTATCTCAATGCCGGCGGCCACGCCGAGATTCGGGAAATCGTGGATAGCGACGTGGATCGCTGGCGTTACGATGTCGAACTGAATATGTTCAGCATATTTTACGGAATCAAATACTTCGCCCCGCTGATGAAAAAACGCGGCGGCGGCAAGATCATCTTTACCGGATCGGGACTCGGACATCTCCCACGGGATGAGTATTCGTCTTATTGCAGTGGGAAAGCAGGAGCCCGAATGATAGCCCGTGTTGCCGCCACCGAGTTGGCAAAGGACAACGTCACCGTAAACGAACTGATCCCCGGGCCTGTGGTAACGCCACTGACCGCCGCAAACATAAGCCTGGACGGAGGCGGGCCACCATTCCAGCATCCAAACGAATGGGTCAAACAACCCGAAGATGTCGTGGCGCTGGCGTTATCGATGGCGGCGTTACCGGGCAAAGGACCGACGGGACAGATATTTTCACTTATGCGGCGATAGTCCGTCGCCGCGCATTTGCATTCGAGCAGTGCTGTTCGAATGGTTGATGCATGACCCGACATCAGGCAACGCCCGGAAGAGAGAGACTCGCAGGCCATACGTAAACGCATTTGACTGCTCGTTCCGGACACGGCGCCGAGGCACAGTCGAGGACGCCTGCAACAGAAGACCTGACAGAGAATGAGAGTCCGACCGACGGCGCGAACGCGTCTGTTGGCGCCGTCTGCGACGCGGCGGAAACCACGCGGTTCCGGCGAGTTTCGCCGTTATGGGCTTTCGACTCCGCGGCACGATGGACCTTTTTTGTGGAATCCGATGCACGCGCGCTGCCCGAAACAAACATTGAACGAATTATTTCGGCCCGATCGGCAAAGAACCGGTTTTTCGACTCGACACTCATCTCCTCGCGCACGATATATTGGTCAGGCAAGAAACGCACTCCCATTATATGGTTACGGCAATGGCACTCAAACACGCATTTCCGGACACCCCTGTCGTCTCGCACATACGCCGGCTACCCGAACGCTTGGTCAACCAGATCGCGGCTGGCGAAGTTGTCGAACGACCAGCCAGCGCCGTCAAGGAACTGGTCGAGAACGCGATCGATGCCAGCGCCCGGACCATCGATGTGCTGATGCGGGATGGGGGCAGAACGCTGATTTCAGTGACCGATGACGGCCATGGCATGTCGGCCGACGAATTGCGGCTCGCCGTCGAGCGCCACGCGACATCGAAACTTCCGGGCGACGATCTGATCCAGATCCGGACACTCGGATTCCGCGGCGAAGCTTTGCCGTCGATCGGATCCGTAAGCCGCATGACCATCACCTCACGGGCCGGAGACTCAACTGACGCCTGGATGATTTCGGTGGAAGGCGGTGCCGTCGCCGAGCCGGCACCGGCCTCGATCAAATGCGGCACACGGGTTGAAATCCGTGATCTTTTCTACGCGATTCCGGCACGGCTGAAGTTCCTGAAAACGCCGCGCACGGAATTCGGACACGCCGTCGAGGTGATTGAACGCCTGGCCATGGCGCATCCGGACATCGGCTTCTCTCTGAGTGACGGCACCCGCACGTCGGTCCGCCTGCGAGCCATAATGCAGGATGATCCGCACCAGCGTCTCGGCCGGCTTGCGGCCGTGATGGGCAAGGAATTCGAGGACAATGCCCTGCCCGTCGATGCCATGCGTGAAGAATTTCATCTGACGGGCTATATCGGCCTGCCGACCATGCACAAACGAACCACCAGCCACCAGTTCCTGTTCGTCAACGGTCGACCCGTGCGGGACCGGCTGCTTTACGGCGCGGTCCGTGGCGCCTGCTCGGATTTCATGCCGCACGATCGGCACGCAGTGGCTGCACTGTTCCTTGATGCGCCAGGGGACGCCGTCGACATCAATGTGCATCCGGCGAAAACGGAAGTTCGTTTTCGCGAACCGGGACTCGTTCGCGGCCTCATTGTCGGCGCTCTGAAACGCGCTCTGGCAGAGGGCGGCCACCGCGCTTCGAACACGGTTTCCGGCGCTGCGCTCGACATGTTCGACGGCGCCGTGGCTGCCAATGGACGGCAAACGCCGACCTGGTATATGCCGGGCCCGTCAATTCACCGCCCGGCGACCGGCAACGACGACCGGCCGGTCAACGACGCCGGCATGCTGGATCTGCAGGCTGAACCTCTGGCAAAGCCGGCCGGCGATCTGGAAATACCATCGAGCCAGTACCCGCTCGGCGCTGCCCGCGCGCAGTTACATGCCACCTACATCGTGGCTCAGACCGAAACCGGTGTCGTAATCGTCGACCAGCATGCCGCGCATGAGCGCCTCGTCTATGAACGCATGAAGGAAACGCTCGCAGAGGGTGGCATCCAGCGCCAGATCCTCTTGCTTCCCGAAGTCGTCGAACTGGATGAACCGGCGGTCACACGCCTTTGCGACGAAGCCGAAACCCTGGCAACGCTCGGTCTGGTTCTGGAAGGTTTCGGACCTGGTGCCGTCGTCGTTCGCGAAGTGCCGACCTTGCTCGGTGATACCGATATCCAGGGTCTGGTGAACGACCTCGCCGAGGAACTTGCGATCATGGGGACAGCACTGGCGCTGCAGGATCGACTTGGCCATATCTGCAGCACTATGGCCTGTCACGGTTCCGTGCGGGCCGGCCGCGAGCTCAACGCCACGGAAATGAACGCCCTGTTGCGACAGATGGAAGAGACGCCGCATTCTGGCCAGTGCAACCACGGGCGGCCGACCTATATCGAGTTGAAACTCTCGGACATCGAGAAGCTGTTCGGCCGACGGTAGTGATCGTCAGCCGGCGTCAGGCTGGCAATCTGGATGCGCCGTTCTGAAAGCGTCGAGTTCCGCGCAATTCTCGACGATGTCTACGATGGTTGGCCAGGGCGAAAGATCAAGCGCATGGCGTTGTGAATTGAATACCTGTGGCACCAGACAGACATCGGCCAGCCCTGGTTTGTCGCCATGACAAAACCGGCCGGTCCGGGCGTCCCGGAACAGCATCGCCTCCAGCGCGTCGAAACCGAGACTGATCCAGTGGTTGAACCACTCGATGCCAGTCGCTTCGTCCTGACCGAGGCGGTCGCCAAGATAGTTCAACACCCTGAGATTGTCGATCGGGTGAATATCGCTGCAGATGATGTTGGCGAGCGACCGGACCCTCGCGCGGTCCGATATCCCGCTCGGCAGCAATTGGTGGGTCTCGGGAAAAGCTTCGTCGAGATACTCCAGGATCGCCAGCGACTGCGTCAGGACGCTGCCTTCATCTTCGAGAGCCGGCACCAAGCCTTGCGGGTTAAGCTCAAGGAACCGTTTGTCATTCTGTTCGCCACGGCGGAGATGGTAAGAGACCGGCTTGTAGGGCAACCCTTTGAGATTCAGGGCGATACGGACGCGATAAGCGGCTGACGACCGGAAATATCCGTGCAATACGAGAGTCATGACAGTACGCCTTACCGGGTCCGGTGACAGTGGATCATGCGCGATAGACGACTGGAAACGTATCGCTGTCGAGCGGTTGCCCGGGCTCTAGTGTCACCTCCGGAAAAGGCGGCGACATCTCGCCGGCGCGCCGCGCATAAACAGCGTCATCGCCAGTGAATCTGGCCGCGAAGGCCCGCCGGCGTTGGGTCAGGGACGGATTGCCGGGAGCCCCGTGGACTGTCAGAAAATGAAAGGCGATACAGTCGCCCGGTTCCATATCCCATGACAGAAGCCGATACTGCTCCCGATTGCCGTCGATATCGGGCATTGTCTCGTACCCTTGATCACTGCGCCGATACTGGGTGCCAACGAATTTGGTCGGGGTGAACCAGCGCCCCCATCGATGCGACCCAGCAACGAATTCGACGCCGTTCTGCCGCGGCACCGGATCAAGTGGTATCCAGAACGAACAGTTGTCCTGGCCATCGACACAATAATACCAAGCGCGCTCCAAATTGACTCACCATCCCAATATGTTGGGGTGACGGTCCGGACGACCTTCATAGACTGTGGTGATCGACTCACCAGCGCCGGAGGATGACGATGAGTGCGGCAACGCCGATAACCTGGACGGCACACACAGCGGACGAGCTCCACGCGCTTTCGAGGCACTGCGGGGACGCGAAGCAAGCGTCGCGCGCGCGTGCGCTCGCCATGATCATGGAGGGTGCGTCTCGCACGGAGGCGGCTCGGGCGCAGGGCATGGAGCTTCAAATCCTGCGCGACTGGGTGTTGCGCTACAACACGGAGGGCTTCGACGGCCTCGCGGATCTCCCGCGCGGCGGGAGCGAGGGCCGGTTGACGGACGCGCAGATCGCCGAGATCGGCGCCTGGATCGAGGCGGGTCCCGAGCTTGAGCGGGACGGTGTGACGCGCTGGCGCGTTCAGGACATCGTACGGAAAATCGAGGAGGCCTTCGGGGTCATCTATACGGAGAGCGGTGCCCGTATGATGCTCCGAAGGGCCGGGTTTCGCTTTGTCTCGGGGCGGCCGGTCCACCCCAAAGCCGACGCGGAGCGGCAGAGGTCGTTCGTGGCGGAGTTCGAGGCACAGTTGACGTCGGCGCTCAGCTCTGAGGCGCTGGCGGGTCCGATAGAAATCTGGTTCCAGGACGAAGCGCGCATCGGCCAGAAGGGGATGACGACACGGGTCTGGGCGAATGGGAAGCAGCGTCCGCGCATCGTGCGCGACCATCGCTATGGCTACGTCTATCTGTTCGGCGCCACCTGCGCAGAGCGCGGCGTCGGCATCGCCCACGTGGCGGACAGGGCGAACACGGCGTCGATGAACGAGCATCTGGCGGCGATCGGCGCGGCCGTGGCGCCGGGTGCGCACGGCGTGATTGTGCTGGACGGGGCGGGCTGGCATCGCTCGGGCGACCTTCTCGTTCCCCCCAACCTGACGCTCGTGCATCTGCCGCCCTACAGTCCGGAACTCAATCCGATGGAGCAGATCATTCTGTTCCTGAAATCGAACCGCTTCGCCAACCGCGTGTTCAAGGATGTCTCCGCCCTGAGGGACGCCTGCTGGACGGGGTGGCAATGGCTGACCGACCAGCCCGACGTCATCACCAATACAACCCGGCGCAGCTGGGCCGTAGCCCCATCGTGCTGATCCCGATGCCTCACTGTATCGGTTCATATGACTTGCGTTTGGTATAATAGGGTTGATCGTGATGCCAGGGGGTACGGTCGAGGGTTCCTGGCTCTTTGACCAGAACATGCTCGTGGAACAGATTGACCTTCGACGACCGCATAAGTGTTGCCGCGATCCCGGCGATCGGCGAGTCGAAGAGAAAGCGCCGATACGCGTCGATACGCGCCCAGTTGCAGTAATCACCGAAAAAATGGCCCGGATCGCCCGGTTTCGTGTAACCGCGTGTATAGAGGCCCGACGTGGCGATGTTTTGCTCGACGCCAGCCCGCAACGTCTCAATCCAGGCCGGCGACAAGGCGCCGCGGAGAACCACAGCACCATCTTCACGAAACACGTCAATGGTCACGTCATCGACTGTCACGATCTCCCTCCATCCCGATCCCGACCCTTTTCCTGCAAAGAATGGACGCATCGATGACAATATGCAAGGCTGAGCGACGTCGCGGCACAGCTGTCAGCGGGGCTAATTTCCGTCAGTGAAGGCCGGTATCCGGCAAAGGACGCAAACCGGATTCTGGCGCGTTCCGGGCCTCGTCCAACCGGAGTGATCCGTAACCCGTCCAGAGCAGTTCCGGCGGCAACTCCCGCTCCTCCGGAATCGCGCACATCCGCCGGCGCTCGAAAGCCCGGCTCCAGGTCTTGCCCGACAGCGCGCACGCAAAAGGCACAGCCATGATCAACCCCAGGATCACAGGAGCGCCCCAGATCAGGAATTCCGGTGCATACATCCACAGGCCGGCAGCAAAAACACATCCCATCAGGGTTTGCGGCCATAAACCGGTAATGGCCTCACGCACCGATACCAGGCGATCGTCACGGGTCTGGCCATTCCAGGAAATCCGCCGCCCGAAAGACAACCCGACAATGAAAATCGTCTGCGCCAACGCGACGATCGGCGCCAGGATCATCCCGAACACACCCTCAACCAAGGCCCCGGCAAGCAAGGCGCCGCCGCCGCCATATCGTGCCCGTTCACGGGGTTTCAGAAACACATCGGCGACGCCCAGGATCTTAGGCGCAAAATTCATCAACAGGATTGTCACGAAGAGAATTGCACCGCCAATCGGAAATTCGCCAGGCCCGAGCAGCGGACCGATCAGTTCATCATGCAGGGTGGTCTTCGTGGTCAGCGCATACCAGACGAACTGCGCCAGGCCGATCAGCATGAAGGCATACCAGACTGGCGCTGCCGTATACATCATGATCGCGAGCAGTAACTGCAGCCGACCAAGCGGAAGAATTCCAGGCATGCCGAGGAGCCGGAAATACTGCAGGTTACCCTGACACCAGCGCAAATCCCGTTTCAGATAATCCTGCAATGTCGGCGGATTGGCCTCGAAACTGCCTGTCTCGATCGGCAACACCCGGACCTCGTAGCCGGCCCGGCGCATCAGCACCGCCTCAACCTGATCGTGACTCAGAATTTCACCACCGAGCGGCGGGCGGCCGGGCAGAGTCGGCAACCGGCAGAACTTGCGAAACGGCACCAGCCGGACGATCGCGTTATGACCCCAGTATGGACCCTGATCGGCCTGCCACCAGGCGCTTCCGGTCGTATACACCCGCATGCCATGCCGCATTCCGAACTGGAACACACGCGTGAAGGCGCTTGAGGCCGGCAGACCACAGACCAGGGATTGCAGAATGCCGAGCGTTGGATTCGCCTGCATCAACCTGACCAAGCGTCCGATCACATCACCGCTCATCAGACTGTCGGCATCAAGCACGATCATATAGTCGAACCGATCGCCCCAGCGCTCGCAGAAATCCTCGATATTGCCAACCTTCTGCCGCACGTTATAGCGGCGGTGGCGATAGTGCAGCCGGTCCGGCCGCGGATCCTCCGCCTGCCAGCGTTCAAACAACTGCGTTTCCTGCGCGACGATGTCAGGGCGGTCGCTGTCGCTGAGCAGAAACAGTTCATAATGGTCCGCCTCGCCAGTGGCATCCAGCGATCGCGCAACAGCCTTGAGATGCTGGACGACCCGGTCGGACGTCTCGTTGTAGACTGGCATGACGACCGCCGTCCGGCTGCTGATGGCAGCGTCACCCGCATCGAGACCCTGTATCGGTAGCACATGCGGCAACCAGTGCCGCGATGCATGCAGAACGACGACGCCGATGACCGCGTTCCAGAATCCGATCGAAAGCCACGGCGTATTGAGCGCGAAGAGTATGATCATTGCGATCTCGAATCCGGTTAGCCCCTCAATGGCAAAAACGGACGCAAGCGCGGTGGTCAGACCGGCCATCGTTGCAAGCACGAGGGCAAGAAAGATCCGCCGGCGCACCACGATTCCAGCAGTCTGTTTCCCGGATACCAGCCATGGTGGTCGCGCATTCAAGATCCTGTATCCTCGCCTTCCTGATACTCGTCAATCATGCGGCAGTATCGTCCGACTGGTGCAGGTCGATCAATTTTCCCACATCACGGCCGACTGGTTATAAGATTGCCGTTCGCTTGGTGATGTCACTGTTCCGCTGCCCGAGAATCACGCAAGCGATGTCTGCCCGTACAGATCCTGGCCGGGCGGGCGGCGAGCATATCGAAGCACGGCCGCGCCGGGTGGTGCAGGCAGGGAAGCATGCGGACGACAAAGAAACAACGCGATCCACGGCTGGATTTCTTCCGCGGCGTTGCGATGCTGATCATCTTCATCGCTCATGTACCGACCAATCTCTGGGCGATCTACATTCCGGCCCGCTTCGGTTGGTCCGACGCTGCCGAAATGTTCGTGTTCTGCTCGGGTTATGCTGCTGCGATCGCATTCGGTGGCACGTTTCTTCGAACCGGCTTCACGCATGGCATCCTCCGCGTCTTTTACCGCATCTGGCAGATTTACTCATCACATATCCTGATCTTTTTCCTGATTCTCGCCCTTTGCGTATTTGGAAATGAAGTCGTCGGAGTCAAGGATTACGTTGGCCGGCTCAATCTCCGCTATTTCATGAATGAGACGCCGGAGGCCTTGCTGGGCCTCGTGACGCTCACCTATGTCCCGAACTACTTCGATATCCTACCGATGTATCTGGGCGCGCTGATCCTGATTCCGGTTGCGATGCTGCTGGCCCGGATCCATCCCTGGCTCCCGATCGCCGCTTCGGCAGCTCTGTATGCCAGCAACTGGATTCTCGATGGCGGCATGCCGGCCCATCCGAAATACCCGCATCTTGAATGGTTCTTCAATCCGCTCGGTTGGCAATTGCTGTTTTTCACCGGATTCGCGCTATCGCGCGGCTGGATCAAACCACCACCGGTAAAGGCTGGCTTGATCATTCTGGCGGCGGCATTCGTTCTCATCAGCATCCCGTTCGCCCATTGGCCGACTTGGTCGCGGATCCCGGCCTACAAGGAAATCCACGATGTTCTCGTGCCCTATCGCAACAAGACCGATTACGGGCTGCTGCGATACATTCATTTCATGTGCCTGGCCTACCTGGCCATCGCCTTCGTGAAGGGCCGTGAGCATCTGCTTCTGGCGGGCTGGGCCAAACCGATTCTGAAAGTCGGGCAGCAAGCCCTGCCGGTATTCCTCCTCAATATCTGGCTTGCGCAGGCCGCTGGCATGGTCATGGATCTCACCGGCCGCAATATCGGGATCTACGCGATTGTGAACCTTTCCGGCATCGCCTGTGTCATCGGCTTCGCTTACCTCTGCGGATGGATCAAGTCGGCGCCCTGGCAATCCGCACCAGCGCCTGCTGCAACGCTGCGCAAGACCGCCGGCGATGGCGATCTCGGGCGTGCCCGTTCGACCTCCTATGCCGCCGAGTAATCGATGACTAGTGTCCTGTACGCAAAGTTCGTATTGTTAAGGGGGTGGTGTCGATTCGGGGGGCATGGTGATGCGACTTTCGGTGGAGATCAAGCTGAGCGCGGACGAGCGCAACGAGCTTGAGCGGCTGGCGCGCGGGCGCAAAGTCTGGCGAGGCCTGTCCGATCGGGCGCACATCGTGCTGCTGGCGGCCGAAGGGCTTACCAATGTGCAGATTGGGAGCGTGCTGGGCGTGACCAGCCAGACCGCCAGGAAGTGGCGCAATCGCTTCGCAGAGCATCGTCTTGACGGGCTTGACGACGAGCCGCGCTCCGGCCGTCCCCGGCGCATCGATGACGACGCCGTGGCCGAGGTGGTGCGCAAGACGCTTGAGGAGAAGCCTCGTGACGCGACCCAATGGAGCACGCGCTCGATGGCGCAGGCGACGGGGTATGCGCCGTCGACGGTCAACCGCATCTGGCGAGCCTTTTCCCTTCAGCCGCACAGGAGCGAGACCTTCAAGCTCTCGGCAGACCCCTACTTCGTGGACAAGACGCGCGACATCGTGGGGCTCTACGTGGACCCGCCGCAGCATGCCATGGTCCTCTGCGTGGACGAGAAATCGCAGGTTCAGGCCCTCGATCGCACCCAGCCGCTGCTGCCGCTGCGCCCGGGGCAGGTCGAGCGGCGCACTCACGATTACAAGCGCAACGGCACGACCTCGCTCTTCGCAGCCCTTGACGTCGCCACAGGCAAGGTCATCGGACAGTGCTATCGGCGCCACCGCAGCGTGGAGTTCCGCAAGTTCCTGGATCACGTCGAGGCCAACGTGCCGCCCGACCTCGAGATCCACATCGTCATGGACAACTACTCGACCCACAAGACGAAGACGATCCGCGACTGGTTCGCCCGGCGACCGCGCTGGCATGTTCACTTCACCCCGACCTCTGCCTCGTGGCTCAACCAAGTCGAGCGCTTCTTCGCCGATCTGACAGAGAAGCAGATCCGGCGCGGGGTTCACCGATCGACCGTCGAGCTGGAGCAGGCGATCACCGGGTACATCGACACCGTCAACGAGGACCCCAAGCCCTTCCGCTGGCACAAGACAGCCGATGAAATCCTGGCGTCCATCAAGCGCTTCTGCCTCAGGACCCTCGAAACCGCTGCAGCCGCAACATCATAACGGTACGAACTTTGGAATCAGGACACTAGCGGGATCGGCCGAACCCGGACGCAGACTTGCGGCCGAAGCCGGACCGCCGATAAACTATATGGCAGACACTCACCCGCGCATCACAGGATAGCGCAGCAAAGGGACGACAGATCATGTCCGAACTGAAAGGGGTTATCCCGCCCGCAACAACGCCATTTGGCGCTAATGACGAAATTGATCACGCCCTGGTCCAACGCCAGATCGAATGGCTTATTTCCGCCGGCGCTCACGGCACCGCGGTCGGCGGCAGTACCGGCGAGGGCCACACCCTGGAGATCGGCGAATTCAGGGAGCTGGTGGAAACCGCCATTGATGCTGCCGCCGGGCGAATGCCGGTTATAGCCGGCATCATCACCGACAGCACACGCGACGCCATCAAACGCGGCGAGGCAGTCGCCGATCTCGACGTCGCAGCCCTGCAGGTCACTCCGGTTCACTATCTCTTTCGGCCAGACGATCAGGCAATGATCGAGCACTTCCGGGCCATGGCGGAGGCCACCGGCGTGCCGATCATCATCTATAATGTTGTGCCCTGGACCTATCTGTCGCCGACCCTGCTGCTGCGGATCATGCGCGACGTTCCGGGGGTGATCGGCGTCAAGCAAAGTGCCGGTGACCTGAAACTGATGGCGGACCTGGTCATGGATGCAGGGCCTGACGATCATGTTTTCAGTGCTGTCGACGCTCTTATGTATCCGTCCTACATGCTCGGCTGCCGCGGTTCGATTGCCGCCATACTGACAGCAGCCCCGCATGCCAGCGTAGCCCTCTGGGACGCGGTCAGGACTGGCGACCATACCCGCGCGCTTGAACTTCATACCCGACTGCTACGGCTTTGGAATGCGATCGTGTCCGACAACCTTCCAGCCTGCACGAAATACGCGCAGACCCTGCAAGGCTGTCCGGCGGGACGGCCGCGGGCGCCGATGCCGGAACCCGATGAAACACGCAAGGCGGCGATCCACTCGGCCTTGGCCGGGCTTGATCTCGGGCTTGAAGCGGCCGAATAACCAACCGGCCGGGGCGTCGTTACAACGCCTCGGCGACGGTATACGCCCTGATGAAATCCTCCCGGAACGCGAGACCGTGCCCGGGCCGTTCCGGTACGACGTAGATCCCCTTCTCCGGCAGAACGGGATCGACCCAAGCATCGTCCATCCAGTTGACGTATTCGATGATCAACCCATTCGGAATTGACGCCATCAACTGCACCATCAATTCCGGGAACAGATGTGGTGCAATTGTCATCCCCCAGGTATCGGCGACGGTCGCGATCTTCCTGAGTTCGGTGAACCCGCCACGCATGATGTCCGGCTGCAGGACGGGAATCTTCGGATGCTCGAAAAAAGGCCGCATGTCGAACCGGGTAAAATGCGTCTCGCCCCCGACGACACGAAGGTCAAGGGCCTCGGCGATCCGAGCATAACCCGCAAAATCCTCACAAACGACAGGCTCCTCGAGCCAGTAGAGATCATGATCCTGGACCTTGCGGCCGATGATGATCGCCTCGTCGGCCCGCCACCCCATATTGACGTCGATCATGATGTCGATTTCGGGGCCGAGTGCGTCCCGCATCATTGTCACATTGCGGAGATCCTGATGCCGGTCGAACAAATGGCCGCATTGCATCTTGATCGCCTCGAAGCCCTGCGCGACATAACGTCTGGCCCGATCAACCATGCCTTCGGGTCCGTAGCCGCGCCAGCAACCGCTGCCATAGGCGGGGATGCTGCCTTTGCAATGTCCCCAAAGCCGATGCAGCGGCAACCCTGTGCGTTTGCCAAGCGCATCCCACAACGCGATATCGATCACCGACTGCGCCATCACCGTCACGCCCATCCGGCCGATCCAGTAGTTTCGCTGCCAGAGATGTTGCCAGATTCCCTCGATATCGGTGGCGTCGCGGCCGAGCAGATCGGGAATCACCAGTTCGTTCAGGCATGCCTGCATTGTCGACACACCGTCTCGTAGCAGGAGCAGATACCCCATGCCGACGATGTCACTGTCGGTCTCGACTTCAACCATGAGGATTTCCCGATTGGCCGGGACAACCAAGCTGAATTCGGGCGGTTCGACCCATGGAGCTCGCAGATGGCGGCTACGCACGTCTCGGATAATCATCGCATATCTCCTTGCGTCACCCCGACAGCATAGTCTGCGGCCTGCGGCCTCTCACCTGATATTGCGAACAGCATGGTGATGGCCTTTTCGGCGCGGTGGCGGTTTTGGATTGCGGCATATGACTTTGTCAATCCGGGGCAACTTGGATATAGACCACCATCAGGCATAGAATCCATGTCGTGGCAGAAAATAAGGAGCCATAACGATGAATATTGCCGCGACCCTGGCAAAAATCGCCCTGAGCTATGGCGACCACCCCGCCGTCTCACGCGGCTGCACGCCGATTCTGACCTATCGTCAGTTCGCCCGGCGCGTCCGTATGCTGGCGGGGCGCATGCATGATTCTCTTGGCCTCACGACCGGCGACCGTGTCGCATTGATCATGAAAAACTGCACCGAAACCCTGGAAGTGCTTTACGCTTGCTGGCATGCCGGACTCGCAGCAGTACCGGTCAATGCGAAACTGCATCCGCGGGAATTCGGTTACATCCTTGAAAACAGCGGTGCGAAGGCCTGTTTCATCACCGCTGACCTCGGCGATGCAATCGCCGACGCGCGAACTGATGCACCCGGGCTTGCTCATGTGATCGAAGCTGCCTTGCCAGAGCATGAGGCTCTCGCCACCGGAGATGAAGTGGCGATGGCGGATGTCGCGCCGACCGACCTCGCCTGGCTGTTCTATACCTCCGGTACCACTGGACGGCCGAAAGGAGCGATGCTTTCGCATCGCAACCTCTATGCGATGACGATGAACTATCTGGCCGATGTCGACGTCATCGATCCGACGGACTGCATTGTTCATGCAGCTCCCATGAGCCATGGATCCGGCCTTTACGCCCTGCCCCATATTGCCCGGGGCGCCAACAACATCATCCCGAACAGCGGTGGATTTGACACAGCCGAAACCGTCGACCTGATTGGCAGCTTGCCTGGCTGCTCATTCTTTTTTGCGCCAACCATGATCACCCGGCTGATCAACACGCCGGGAATCGAGCTGGTCGATTTCGCGAATCTCAAGACCATCGTCTATGGCGGCGCCCCGATGTACCTGTCGGATACCCTGAAAGCGATCGAACTGTTTGGCCCCAAACTCGTCCAGATCTATGGCCAGGGAGAATCTCCGATGACCATCTCGGTGCTGCCAAAGCGAATGTTTCGGGATTCAGGACATCCCGAATACCACAAACGCCTCGCATCGGCCGGTATCGCGCGAACGGACGTCGAAGTTCGCATTGTCGGTGAGGACGGTTCGATCTTGCCGGCGAACGAGGTTGGCGAAGTGATCTGTCGCGGCGATGTCGTCATGGAAGGCTATTGGGAAAATCCCGAGGCAACAGCAAATGCGATCCGCGATGGCTGGCTCTGGACTGGCGATGTCGGCGCCATCGACGAAGAGGGAGTTCTGACGCTCAAGGACCGGTCGAAAGACATGATCATCTCCGGCGGCACCAATATCTATCCGCGCGAGATCGAGGAGGTCTTGTTGACTCATCCGGCGGTCTTTGAATGCGCGGTCGTCGGACGGCCGCATGCCGATTGGGGAGAAGAAGCCGTCGCCTTCGTGGTTTCGCATCCCGGCCAATCCGTCGACGCCGCGGACCTCGACGCGTTGTGCCTGGCAAACATCGCCCGGTTCAAGCGTCCTAAAGACTACCGTTTCGTACCCGCCCTTGCCAAAAACAATTACGGCAAGATCCTGAAGACCCAACTCCGAACCATTATCGAACAGGAGTCACCCGCCAATGCCAGGTAACCGGGCCCTGCGGGCAAGCTCTCAGCGAGCGGCAATTGCATCAAGATAAGCAAGCAACGGTCTCTCGAAGGACGAGATATTCTTGTAGCGCCGTATCGGTTCCGGCATGGTGCGCAGCGCTGCGGCAAGACCTGCCGCGGCATCGGGGCGCTCTTCCAGCGTCGACACCGGATCGACATAGGTCTTGATGGTGAACAGGATCCAGCCGGTCGCGGCAAGCCGATGCAACGCCTGGCGTTCGCAACGGAGAAACAGCTTCGCGCCGGCATTCGCGGCCGTGATGGCCGGGTCTGCCGCCGACCTCTGTCGGCGGACAGGCTGATAAAGCGCAGGATCATCATTGACGGACCAGTTGACCCGCCACACCGGGTGACCGACCCGCAAGAAATCGAAGAACCGATCAACCGGCCGCGCAAGGCGCGCCCGGAAGTCGGGCACCGGTTCATGGATCGCGACCATCGGCTTGCCCATTTTCTCGGCAAGCCGCCAGCGCGACGGAAAGCAGATTGAAGCCGCTTCCAGCGTATAGCCTTCGGCACTAGGCGCCATCAGGCAAAAATCCTCCTGCACGAGCCGGCCGGCAAGATCGATCAGCACACCCATCCAGTCGCTGAGCCGGTAGGTCCGGTCGACCGGCCCGACTCGCAGTTCATCTCCGTCCCGGCTCAGAATCTCGGGGTGGCGATCCGTCATGTGAGCGATCAGACGTTCGGCAACCTCACGCTGGGCCATCTCGCTGCCAGGTCGGATGCGGACGACATCGGCGTCGTCATCGGCAAGCAGACGATGTTTCGCTTCTAGCTCGGCGACAAACTCTTCATCGGGCTCGATCCAGTCAGCTTCGTTCAGCGCCATCAGCCCCATCGCAAGACGAAACTGCCCGCCAAGGTACGGAAGATATCGCGGCCGGACGCGCTGCCCGGTCACTTCCAGTCCCGAGCCCGCATTTCGGCTTCCCTGACCTGTTCGTCTATCATTTGCGCCCGTAGTTGTTGCACGACGTCAGGAGCATCTTCAACCCCGCTCCGATCCGCAATCAGGGCCCATTTAAGCGCCTCCACCGGATCCGTGACAACATTGCTGCCATCAACGGCCAACGCCGCGAGATGGAGAAACGCCAACGCTACTCCAGCCCGTCCCGCCTGTTCAAAGAATACCGCAGCCTCGACCGGGGCTGCAGGTCCGCCTTTGCCCTCGAGGAGTATGACGGCGAGATTGTACTGTGCTTCAGCGATGCCGTTTACGGCGGCCAGCCGATAGTTCGCCCGGGCGGCGACAAGATCCCGCTCGCCCCATTCGCCGCTCTGCAAGATCAGTCCGAGTTTGTACTGGGCAAAGGCGTTACCGGAGGCGGCAGACATTCGCAGCCATTTCAGCGCCTTGCCAAAGTCACGCTTACCCTGAGCGCCTTCCGCAAGGGCAAGGCTGTAATAGAATTGCGCCTTCGCATTCCCGGCCTCGGCGCCCTTGTGATACCAGTCCATCGCCTGCTTGAAGGTCAGACTATGGGCGAATGTTGCAGTTTGGGATGCCAGCAACAGGAACGCCGAGAAGGCCGCCACGAACGCCAGATTCAATACGCGAATGAAATGTTGCAACGGAATGGCCTGGCTAAACGGGAAACTGCAATGGCTCTGTCACGGGCGAGCGACTGGATGCGGCATGTTCCAATCCGTCGGCAGCCTCTGCCGGACCAGCCAGCCAGAGTTGCGGAAAATTCCGGCGGAACGAAAGCCCGGTTCCATGTTCACGGGTGAAAAATCTTCTTGTTTGTAGGACTGTCTTTTGTTTCTTGGCCCGTCCCGCCGACAGTCAAGGATTCAGGTTCATATCGATGGAATGGAAAGTACCATATAATTGTCATATTGACCAGTTGAAAATTTCCCGATGTCGGAACCACGTGTCATGGTGCCGGAAGCGCTTCGTTGCCGGCACTTCTGCCATACCCGGCATACGGCATTCCGGAACCAGACCTGTTCAAGTAACGCGGTTGCACTGGTGATCACAATCTGTCGATGCGGGCCACTGTCACCGATCCGGTTCCGGTGCGGCCATCGTCCGCTAAGCAACCATTTTCAGGACATCCTGCATGGTCTCGACGATGAAATCGATTTGCGGTTTCTCGACGATCAACGGTGGAGACAGGGCGATTGTATCGCCGGTAGTCCGCACCAGGAGTCCACTTTCGTAAGCTTTCACGAAGGCTTCAAAGCCACGTGCGGTCGGCTTGCCCGGAATTGGTTCAAGATCGATCCCACCCATGATGCCGAGATTACGGACATCGATGACATGCTTGGCATCGGCCAGCGAATGCACCGCCTCCTCGAAATAGTCCCGCAACCCGGCAGCCCGCTCGAACAACCCTTCGTCGCGGTAGAGATCGACCGTCGCCAGCCCGGCGGCGCAGGCCAGCGGATGCCCGGAATAGGTATAGCCATGGAAAAATTTGATCGCATCGGGATTGGCCACAGCGTCCATGAATGCCTCATAGATGCCTTCGCGCACGAACACCGCTCCCATCGGCACCGTCGCATTGGTGATACCCTTGGCCGTGGTGAAGAGATCCGGCTGAACCCCGAAATACTCGCTTGCAAAACTTTCGCCAAGCCGCCCGAAGCCGGTAATCACCTCGTCAAAAATCAGCAAGATCCCGTGCCGCGTACAAATCTCTCGCAACCGCTGGAGATAACCGACCGACGGTACCAGAACGCCGGTCGAGCCAGCGACCGGTTCGACGATGACCGCAGCGATGTTCGACGCGTCATGCAACGCGACAATTCGTTCGATGTCGTCGGCGAGATGTACGCCCCATTGCGGCTGGCCGCGGGAAAACGCAGTGTTTTCGAGACTGTGGGTATGCGGAAGGTGATCGATACCGATCAGCATGTTGCCGAATGTCTTGCGATTTGGCGACATTCCGCCGACCGAGATCCCGCCGAATCCGACGCCGTGATAGCCGCGCTCGCGCCCGATCAGGCAGGTCCGCGTGCCCTGTCCGATAACGCGTTGATAGGCCAGCGCGATCTTGAGCGCGGTATCCACTGATTCGGAGCCCGAATTGGTGAACATGACATGGCTGTAACCATCCAGAATTTCGGTCAGGCGCGCGGCAAACTCGAAGGACAATGGATGTCCGACCTAGAAGCCCGGCGAGTAATCGAGTGTTTCGACCTGCCGGCGAACCGCTTCAATAATCGGCTTGCGACGATGCCCAGCATTGACACACCACAGACCGGCCGTGCCGGCGTCCATCCGGGGTGAGATAGTGCATGCCCTCGGCTTCGACGAAAAGGCGGGGGTTCCGCTTGAACTGCCGATTGGCGGTAAACGGCATCCACAGCGATTCCAGGTCGTTCGGTACAGTTACGTGGGACATTGTCATCATGCGCTTCCAGTCTGTTCCGTGACGCTTCGCAGACGGTCCGAAACGTGTGCCGGACCGGTTTTCATTATAGGGAAACAGGGCAGCCTTACGAAGTCCCAAGGCTCGCCCGGCCGAAAGAATCGAGATACTGTCGGAAACCCCTGCATCACGGTCACGTGTCCCGATGCCCGGATGCGTGGCGGTCTCCGGGGTGCCGTGCCTTTCTCATTGAGCGTTGCGCCATTCCGGGCTTCTATCTTCGCCTGTAGCGGGAACGGCCGCGACCGATCATAAGAATATTCAATTTCGCACGGAAGAGACTGTAATGAGCAAAGGCTCGAAACGTAGTGGATGCGGCGGTTCCAAAGGCGGAGGCAAAGGCTCGGGAGGCTGGCCCTCCACGACGGGCTAGTGGATTGATTTCAACGCTTGAACCCCTCTTTTTCTTGCGGCGATGATGGTATCGGGATCGGCGGGCCAGACGAAGGGCTTGGCTTCTGTGGTGTTGTGTTCGTCGATGACGCGGCGGATGGCGTCCTGGAGTTCGCGTACGGAGCGGAAGACGCCGTATTTGAGACGGCGTCGTGTCCGCTTGGCGGAGACGCCTTCGAGCGCGTTCAGCCACGCGCTCGAAGTGGAGGTGACGTGGAAGGTCCAGCGCGGATGGCGTGCGAGCCAGACCTGGACGTCCTTGTGCTTGTGAGTAGTGTCGTTGTCGAGGATGGCATGGACCGGGACGCCAGCGGGTATCGTGCGCGCGATGCGGTTGATGCATCTCGGGAATTCCTGGTGGCAATGCCGGCTGGCGTGCCGTTGCGCTTGTAATCATGTGTCATGGTGGCGCCGCGGCCTTTCTTCAGCGGCAGGCCGGGCTGTGTACGGTCGCGGGCCTGACTGTGCGACCTGTCATCGATCGACAGCACGACCGCGTGAGCCGGCGGCGCAACGGAGAGGCCGACGATGTCGGTCAGCGTCTCGTCGAAAGCGGGATCGTTCGAAAGCGTGAACGGCCGCCAGCGGTGCGGCATCAGGCCATGCGGCTGCCAGACCGCCCAGACCCTCGAAGCGGCACCCCCACAGCCTTCGCCATCGCCCGCAGCGTCCAGTGGGTCGCCGCGTGAGGCGGCGAGGTGTGGGTCAACCCGACGATCTTCGCCACCGGCTCAGGAGCCGGAGGCGTCTTGCCCGGCGGACGCGTCTTGTCCCGCAGAAGTCCGTCCACACCGTCTTCCATAGAAGCGATCCTGCCAGCGCCGGACACTGTTCTTCGCCTTGCCGGTCTCTCTCATGATGGTCATCGTGCCGAGCCCATCGTCGCTCAGAAGACCGATGCGCGCCCGCCAGACGTGTTTCTGCGGGCGCTTCGGGTCCGGGACAACCGTTTCAAGGCGATGCCGGTCGCCTGAAGTGAGTGTGAATGAAACACCAGGGCGCATCTTGTAGACCTCCATGATCGACAAATCAGAAAAACACAATAATGGATATATTTATAACGATCAATCTACTAGGTCGTGTTGACGAATTCATGAAATGCTGATAATCATTCTCCATCAATGACACTTTCCGGGGACTTATCATGGCGTTACGCCTGCTCATCACGGATGCTGTCTGGTCGACACTCGAGCCGCTACTGCGTGAGAGCAAACACGCCGCCGGCGCGGTAAAAAACGGTGGCCAGGAGTTCCAGGCTCTCGGCCGCTCCCGGGGTGGGTTCTCCACCAAGCTGCACGTCGCCTGTGCCAACGAAACAACCGGTGTGTCCTTCGTGTTGACGGGTGGCGAGCGCCATGATGGCGTGAGATTCGAGCTGCTGTGGAAGGCTTTGCCCAGCTCTCCCGCACCGGAGGCTGCGGTCATGGACAAGGCGTATGACAGCAAGGGCATTCGCCAGGCGCTGGCCGACCAGGACGTCGAAGCCGTGATTCCCGCCCGGTCGAACCGGACTGAGACGGTTCATCACGATCAAGACAAAGGACAAGCGGCGCCAGCAGGTCGAGCGATTCTTCAACAAGCTCAAACAATTCCGTCGCAGCGCCACACGCTATGACAAGCTCGCTCGGACGGTCCTCGCCTTTGTCCACGTTGTCTCAGCATGGAGTATGCTTCGTTCATTCGTCAACACGGCCTAATCTGTGTAAGTGCCGGAACCGGACCTACCACCAGCATGATAAGATACGGATATTGCGCGACACCACGATGTGCTCGACCCGAAATATTGACCGGAACACAAACACTATGGCGGTGGTGCAGACAATCCCGGGTCGCAAGGCAAAATTCCGAACGATCCGATGCCCGGGCACCCCATTCACATGACTTGCGTCCCGGCAGACGGGCCGCCGTCGTGAAACGAAATTCCGTCCTCGTGCTATAGGGATGTTCCCGGCACTCGGACGGCCGGAATTGATCGAACCGATCCAGCGTTATGTGGGCCGGAACGGTTCACGCAACCGGGTCGGAGAGAGAAGCTTACGATCTTGAAGAAACTGTCGATTCAATCGGTTTGTCGGCGCTTCACCGGTGCGGGCTTCGGTAATGCCGTCGACGCTCTCGGGCCGGTTGATTTCGATATTGCGAACGGCGAATTCGTTGCGATCGTCGGCCCATCCGGTTGCGGGAAATCAACATTGCTGAAGCTGATCGCAGGACTCGATCGTTCGGACGACGGCCAGGTTCTGCTCGACGGCGTTGTCGTGACCGGACCAAACCCCCATTGTGGAATGGTCTTCCAGCAATTCGCATTGTTTCCATGGCTTACGATTCGCCGCAATGTCGCATTCGGCGTGGCTGGTTCCCGCTCCTCACAGCACATTGTCGATGCTCTTCTCGACGCCGTCGGACTTGCTGCTTGACGAACCATTCGGATCCATGGACCAGTAAACACGTGGATTGATGCAGGAACTGCTGGACATGCTGTGGGAGACGGAACCGCGTACAGTCTTGCTTGTAACCCATGATATCGAGGAGGCCTTGTATCTGGCTGACCGCGTTCTGGTGATGTCAGCCAGGCCAGGCCGAATTCTGGACTCGGTCCTGGTTAATTTCGAACGCCCGCGCCACCTCGACATCAGGCGTTTGCCGGCGTTCACGGCCATGAAGGCCGGTATCGCCGATATCCTTCGCGGCTAGGTTACGGCAAGTATGGCACTGTCAAAGCCAGACCGGATGAAGCAGATTTGACAACACAGCCGACTGCGAAAAGCTGTTTGTGGAGATCCTGACATGACCACTCACGACGATACGATAATGATCGATGCGGGAACGCTCGCCAGCTGGATGCAGGACGGTCACGCCGATCTCTACGATGTGCGGGAAGAACCGGAATACCGGGCCGAACGGATCTCCGGTTCGGTCCCGATGCCGCTTTCGCAATTCAACCCCGCTACCATACACATGGCAGCCGATCGCAATCTGGTATTCCATTGCAAGAGCGGCGTGCGCTGCGGCATAGCCGCCAGAATACTGCGGACAACCGGATTTACCGGAACGATCCACCGCCTTGATGGCGGTATCCTGGCATGGAAGGCGGCCGGTATGAAAACCGAACCGGATGACGGGCGATGACATTCAATGCGATTCGCATGTCGGTGTTAAAATGGGATCAGGAGGTCTGAGGGTCTGACTCATAATGATATCAATTAGTTATAGTGACTTGCATGCGTCCGAGGCGATGCATGAGAACACGGCTCATAGCCAGCAGGAGCCAAGCGAGGGCGCTGGCGATGGATCGCTCGAAGTCTCTGGAGAGGCGCCGGCAGCGGGGCAGCCATCCGAAGGTGCGTTCGACCACCCAATGCCGGGACATGACGACGACCCCCCTTGGCGTCCCTGGATTTGCCGATGACCGCCACAGTGATCGGGCAATTCGCTTCCTTGAGCGTGCTTGCCAGCTTGTCGCCGCCACAGGCGCCGTCGGCAAACACGGTCTGCACCGTGTTCTGACCGGCCTGCAACGCCAGCGACAAGGGACGCGCGCCATTCCCGTCCTGGATATGCGCCGGATGGACATGGGCGGCAAGCGTGTTGCCATCGACGTCGACGGCAAGGTGACGCTTGCGGCCCTTGATCGTCTTGCCGGCATCGTCGCTGCATTCCTCGCTGCCAGCTTCGACCGTCGGCACGCTCTGACTGTCGATGATGGCCGCACTCGGGTCCGCACCACGCCCCGACCGGAGCCGTTCGAGCGTGGTAAAACGGGCGCAAACCTGCTCCAACACCCCGACCGGGACCACGCGTAGAAATAGGTCTGAACCGTCGTAAACGCCGGACAATCCTTCGGTCATGCCCACCAACTGCATCCTGTCCAGAGCATGTAGGCGATCGCGTTCACCACGTCGCACAGATCCACCTGGCGGGGACGACCAAGCCGGTATGACGGTGGAAGAAGCGGGTCCGGCAAAGTCCACTCGGCATCGGTCAGATCGCTTTCATAACGCTCCGTCTTGCGGCTATACTGCTTCCGGGTCGTCTCGTTCCAAGGCATGATGTGCCCCCATGGTGTGGTTGTTCACCCATGAAGAACACCATGCGAGACCACCCAACCAGTTTTAGGTCAGGCTCTGAGGCTTTGAGATGAGATCAACCCGGGACTTGGGCCCCCATCCCGGCCGTTCTCGTGTGCGATGTGCACGGCCCTGCGGGCGCGTTCGAGGCGGCAGTGCATGCTGCGGGCCCCGTCTTCCTTCTCGATGTCGGTCAGGGCCTGGAGGTCGCGCCGGTGATCGGCGTTGCAGGCCCCGTGACACACATCCTCAAGGTTAAAGTCACTGGCGAAATCGTCATGAACGAGGATACTCGTGACGTCCCGGTCGACATCGCCGGGTCCGGCGCCGATGCGCAGGACGGTCAGGAGCGGGGTGCACAGCAGGTGGAGCCAACGGTACGGCCTTCGATGCGGACTCCGGTTTCGTCGAGGTGTTTGACCGGGATCACGGTCCGGATCCGGTCGACGATGTCCTCGAAGCGCTGTGCGGTGCACCGGCTCATGGCGGCGATCGTAGCCGTGGAAATCGACACGGCGAACCGGTCGCTCATCAGGTCGGCCAGTCTCGTCTCGGGACTGACCTGGACATGCAGCAGATCGCTCACCCACGCGGTGATGCGTGGCCCGTACTGGACCGGGACGGTCACCCCCGTCGGGAAGACCTCGTCGGTCACGGCGGCGCAGGCGGACGGATCGTGATCCATGACATGGTTCGGGATCGCAGTCGGGGTCAGGGTCGGCCCCCTTTGGCCCGGCTGGTCGCCGCTCGGCTTCGCGGGTGATCCGTGCTGGAGCCGGATGTGTTTCGGTGTTGTGGTCTTCTTGTTCAGACCATCGCTGGACGACGGCTTGCTGCTGGTGGTGTTGTCGAGCGTCGCACCGCGTCCAAGTGCCGCGAAGCGGTCCCTTAGGGCCGCGGTCTTGTCCGGATCAAGCGCCGCAATCGTCTCGACGAGCGCTGGGGCCAGTCCTCGATGACCGTGGATGTCCCGGATGGGAGAGATCCCAGGCCCGTGAAGGTCTCGGCAGAGGCGGTGCGATCCTCCGTCCAGCTCATTACGGCGTCTCGGCGTCACCGCCATCATGGCGGATAGCACGGCAAGGCGTTGACCCGGCGGCAGCGCCGCGGAGCGCCGGCCCTGGTTGGCCGCCTTGCGCGTGATGTGCTGGCGGTCGGTGATGTTGCGCCCGGCAAAGCGCACCCAGTGCACCCGGTCGGACGCGAAGGTGAACCACACGACCTCGGTCCGAGGCCTTTCAATAGGACACAGTTAACAAGGTAATGCCGGTTCTTCATGTTCTGGGCATGCAGATTGGGCTTCGGCATTTCAGCGCCGGTACGATTGAGTGGCTGAAGGGGGCGTCCGGCGAGACGGGCCGGACGCGCCATTCGCTGGCGCGCGCGTTGTGCGAGCGCGAGAACTGGCGCAACCCTCGGGGCGTTCCGTGTCTTGCCCAAGCGAGCAAGGCTCTGTCGCGGCTGGCGGACAAGGTGGGCATTTGGTTGCCCGAGGCGCGGGCGATGCCGTGCCGGACGCCGGGAACGGTGGGCGGCGAGGTCGAGCGGGGCTATCCGGACCTGGAACTGAGGTGCGGGCTGTCGGAGCTTGGGGAGGTCACGCTGGTCCCGGTCGGCGATGCGGCGGACAAGCGCTCGTGGCGGGAGATGATGGAGAGCCATCATCCGCAGGGGTGGTCGCGAAGGCCGGGTGCGGTGCTGAACTGGTGGATCGTTTCGTCGGTTCACGGCCGCCTTGGCGGCATCGGCTTCTGCGCCGCGAGCTGGCATCAGGCGGCCCGCGACGCCTTCATCGGCTGGTCGGCTGCGGCGCGGGTCGCCAACCTGACGCAGCTGGTCAACCAGCATCGCTTTCTCCTGCTGCCCGGCGTCCGGGTCGACAATCTGGCGTCGCATGTGCTGGCGCTGTCGACGGCGCGCCTGGCCGGCGACTGGCCGGCGGCGCATGGGGCCGTGCCGTTGGCCGCCTACACTTATGTGGGTCCCGAGCGGCGCGGCACCTGCTACCGCGCGGCGGGCTGGAAGTGTTGCGCCGAGCGGACCTCGGGGTCTCCGCCGGGGCGCCGCGCGGCGGCGCCGAAATCGGTGTGGATCAAGCCCTTGGCCGAGGGCTGGCGGGACGCCTTGTGCCGGGAGCCGGCGCCCATCCTCGGCACGACGCCCGAGCCCTGCCGGGTCAAAGGCGCGGACTGGGCCGACTTCGAGTACGGCCGCAGCTCGCATCCCGACGGCCGCCTGCGCAAGCGGCTGTTGGCGATGGGCCGGGCATGGGAGAATGCCCCCGGTGCGTCCCTGCCCGTGATCTTCCCCGCAGAGGCGGAGCAGAAGGCCGCCTACCGGCTGCTGTCCAACGACAGGATCAAGATGGACGACATTCTTCAACCCCACCGCGAGGCGACGGTCGAGCGCTGCCGGCTGGAGCCGGTGGTCCTCGCCATCCAGGACACCACGACGCTGAACTACAACGGCCACCGCAAGACCACGGGCCTGGTGGACCTCGGCGGCGGCGGCTCGGGAACAAGGGGGATCCTCGCCCATGTCGGGCTTGCGATCAGCGAAACCCGGCGTCCGCTCGGGGTGTTCGAACTCAACGCCACCCAGCGCGACGGCGCGGACGCGGCCGGCGAGGCCGAGCCGGAGAGCGTGCGCTGGCTGCGCCGGCTCGAGAGCGCCGGGCAGCTCGCGATGGCCTGTCCCGACACCCGCGTGGTCACGGTCTGCGACCGTGAGGGCGACATATGGGAGATGTTCTGCAAGGCGCGCGAGAGCGGCGACGGGCTGTTGATCCGCTCCGACCGCGGCCGGCAGCGCCGGGCTGTCGTCGACGGCAAGACACCGGACTTGTGGGACGTCGTGGCGGCGCAGCCGGTGCTGGGGACGAAAACCATCGAACGCCTCCCCTGCGGCGGTCCCCGCAGACGCCGCAGGCGCAAGGCCCGCCTCGACCTGCGCGCCGCCGGCGTCGAACTCGCGCCGCCGAGGAACAGGGCCAACCAGGCGCCGCTGCCCATGCTCGCCGTCTCGGTCCAGGAACCCGACCCGCCGAAGCGCTGCAAGCCGCTCCACTGGCTCTTGCTCACCACCGAGGGCGAGGCCGACATCGACAACGCCCGGCGCATCGTTGCCTGGTACGAGGCGCGCTGGACCGTCGAGGAATACTTCAGGATCCTCAAGGTCGGCACCCGCGTCGAGGATCGCAGGCTCGACGACGCCGACGACCTGCGAAAGTGTCTCGCCTTCGACGGCGTCACCGCATGGCGCGTCATGGACCTCGAACGCCTCGCCCGCGACAAGCCTCACATGCCCGCGCGCGAGCGCTTCACCGAGCACGAAATCAACGTCCTCTAAGTCTGGCTCAGATACCATCGCATCATCCGCGCCCCGCCCGGCAAGCCTCCCGACATCCGCACCGTCGTGGTCGACCTCGCACGCGTCGCAGGCTTCCATACCAGCAAGCAACAGCCCCTCCCCGGAACCGAGAAAATCTGGCAGGCATGGCAGCGATACAAAGCCGGAATCGACTTCATCAACGCATGGGACAACATCCAATGAACGGAACCTTCTCAGCAGTGGGAGATTGATAGGTCCGAGGCCCCGGGTGATCACTTGCAGCGCCAGTCGGCCAGCGTCGCGTCATACGGCGCCGAGGAATGACTCGAGACCATCACTTGACAGGGCAGCCGCTTGAGCCGATCCAGAAGCGCGACAGGGTCGGCCTTCCTGCACATACGGCGGATCGCTGTAGACCAGCTCCCGGCCGGAGAACGGAAACGACGACAGAAAGGCATTCGCACAGCCATGCAGCAGTTCGACCGAATGGTCACAGGCAAAGGCATCGAACGCAGGATCGGCGACTTGCGCATCATCAACGCACCGCCCCCAGATGACACACGATGTCGACATCGTGCGGCGGCATAAGCGCAATCAGCGTCCGATACGAACCCGCCGTCGCCGTCGATCCGAAAGATCCCAGCCGCCGCTCCCGTCACACGAGAGCGCCACCCATAGATCGGTGATTTTAACGTCAAGAATAAAAAACAGGAGCTCAACGACACGACACCAACACCTACAATCGTCTCGCCACCACCGGCAACGTGGTATCTGGACAGTTACGATCCTTGTCGGGTGTCGCGGGCGTCAATCAACGATATATAGCGACATCATCGGAAATTTCCTGTAGAATCGGTTACATCCGTTGGCGTTGAATTCCGACAGCACTGGAATGAGACGAACTGGCGGTGCCGGTTCCTAGCCGTCACGACAGGGTTTCATGCACGTCTATCTTCCGATCGCGGAGATGTCGGTCAATATCTTCCTGATCCTCGGGATGGGAGCAGGAGTCGGCTTCATGTCGGGATTGTTCGGCGTTGGCGGCGGGTTCTTGATGACGCCGTTACTCATTTTCATTGGCGTGCCGGCCCCTGTGGCAGTCGGAACCGAGGCCAACCAGATCGTGGCCAGCTCGGTCTCCGGAGTAATCGCCCACTGGCGCCGAGGCAATGTCGATTTCAAGATGGGCGCAGTGCTCCTCGCTGGTGGCGTTGTCGGCTCGTCGCTCGGTGTCCTGTTGTTCAAGTTCCTGCAAACGCTGGGGCAGATCGACCTGACAATCCGACTGTGTTACGTGGTGTTCTTGGGTATCATCGGCGCGCTCATGCTGCTGGAGAGCATCCGCACGATCATGCGGTCACGCGGACTTGCCCCCCGGCGCGGCAAACAACAACATCACAACTGGCTTCATGGCCTGCCGCTGAAAATGCGGTTCCGCCGGTCAAGGCGGTATATCAGCGCCATCCTGCCATTCAGCGTCGGCGCCGTAGTCGGCGTCCTGTCAGCATTGATGGGTGTAGGCGGCGGTTTCATAATGGTGCCGGCGATGATCTATCTGCTCGGCATGCCGACCTCGGTGGTGATCGGCACATCGCTGTTTCAGATCATATTCGTAACCGCGAATGTGACATTCCTGCATGCGATGACGACCCAAACGGTCGATGTCCTGCTCGCCGTTCTTCTATTGCTCGGCGCCGTGGTCGGGGCCCAGTACGGCAGCAAGTACAGCGTGATGCTAAAAGGCGAACAGCTTCGTGGATTGCTGGCGCTCATGGTCCTCGGGGTCTGCCTGAAGATGGTGTACGATCTCGTTGTTACACCGGAACATCTGTTTTCAATAGCCTACCTGCGGATCGGTTAAGGGCGAGCCGATGAAAGTCGCCACGACTGTGACCGTAATGCTGGCCGCGATCTTCGCCCTGACACCGGCCAGGTCCTCGAGCGGTCTGGGTCTTGTTGCCGATCTCTCCAGCAATCATGTCGCCATCAGCACGGGATTTACCGGCACCGATGTCTTGCTGTTCGGCGCGATCGACGGCGGTGGCGACATCGTTGTCGTCATCACCGGGCCCTCCGAATCGGTCGTCGTCAGACAAAAACGGCGGGTCGCGGGTATCTGGGTCAATTCCGAAAGCGTTACTTTCGAGAACGTTCCCAACTTCTATGCCATCGCCACCAGCCGGCCGCTCGCCGGGGTCACGACCCCGGATGTCCGGAAAACTCAACAGATTGGCGTTGAGAATTTGTCTTTCGCGCCCGCCGGAGCGTTCAAATCCTGGCCCGACGAGGATCTTGCGCCGTTCCGGGACGCGTTGATTCGCGGCAAGCAGCGAGACGGCCTGTACAGCGACGAACCGGCTCGGGTAACCGTGGTTTCCGACCGCCTGTTTCGCACGTCAATTCAGTTTCCGGCGAACATGGCCACCGGCAGCTATACGGCCGTGGTCTACCAGCTTGACGACATCGGGACAGTCCATGCGGTCAGCACGCCGATCCGTGTGGAGAAGGTCGGACTTGGAGCGGATGTTTTCGAAATCGCGCATCGGCAGTCCGCCTGGTACGGCGTTGGCGCGATCCTTGTCGCCGTCGCCGCGGGCTGGCTCAGCGGTGTTGTGTTCCGCAAGATCTGAGACGGAGAGAAAATGCACGATCCAAATGCAAGAGGCTCCGGACGTCAGCCCGTGGCAACGCACGATCGGGTCTTCCTGGTCGTTGTGGACGACACTGACGAGATGCGGGTCGCCCTGCGTTTTGCCTGCTTGCGGGCGAAGAACACCGGCGGCCGGGTTGCGTTGTTCCGGGATATCGAGCCGATAGGCTTTCATCACTGGGCCGGCGTCAGCGAACTGATGGAAGACGAGGCGCGGGTCACGGCGGAACAGAGACTGAATGAACTCGCCCAGGAGGTCGTTGAACTTTCCGGGAAGATTCCCGCCATCTATGTCCGGGTCGGCCCGATCGTTCGAGAGCTGGTTGCGCTAATCGACGAAGAACCGATGATCTCGATACTGGTTCTCGCTGCGGGAACCAAGAAGGAGGGACCGGGGCCGCTGGTCAGTTTCTTGTCAGGAAAAGGCGCCAACAGTCTCAGCATCCCGGTTACCATCGTTCCCGGCAATCTGTCAGCGGAAGAAATCGGGGCATTGACCTGACAAGACATGGCATGTTGTGGAACAACATGCCGGATCCGGTCGCGCCAAAGTGCGCGATGATGGCCGGGGTTCCAATGGTTCATCGGAGTCATGATAACAAGTGATGTCTGGTA
Organism: Thalassobaculaceae bacterium; assembly: GCA_963422445.2. Classification (GTDB taxonomy): domain Bacteria; phylum Pseudomonadota; class Alphaproteobacteria; order Thalassobaculales; family Thalassobaculaceae. The sequence goes on along the minus strand of OY729512.2, from coordinate 1,622,323 downwards.
CTATCGAGACCAAATTTTGTCTGCCGAACACTCCCTGTACGCTGAATTTCTTGACGCTTCGTCTTGAAATGCCGCGTCGATCTCGATGACCGCGGCCGCGCAGCGCGATGTTTCCTGCCGCAACATCTATCTTATCCAGTGCCGCCCCGGTACTGAAAACCGGCAACTTGAGGCGCGTCAGTTCGAACATCAAGCTGAGGATCGATCGGTCCCTCGTCACCCGTTTCCTCGACGGAAGCCTCACAGCCACAGGCATTGGCCGTCTTCACCCGATCGGAGGTCACGCTGGCATTTGACACTCCCTGCGGCAGATGTGCGTCGCAGACGAAGGAGATCACGCCACGTGGGGCCTCCGTCGCTTCACGGTCCTCTTCAGCGTCCTTATCCCGAAAACCGCTTATGCACGTAACCCCGGTTGCGAGAGTTTGCCGCGAGAAGTTGACTCCTACCGGTCCATTTGGACGGTTTTCGATCAACATGTTGATCAAGCCGGAACCAAGTGCATAAGCGGTTCCCGAAATTCGTCAGCCGTAAAAGGCACTCGCCGAGTACGGCGTCCTTGCCGAAAGTCGAGACCCAGGTTGGCATTTTTTTGTTCTGCTGTACTTTATTGCTTTGATATGGGAACCTCTTGCAAAATTCCTGTCCCCAGGGTCCGGTGAGCCCGGATCGGTCGGTTGATCCCGGTCACCTCTGCACCTGGAGGTCGGAATCCATGGATTCGCGGTGTCTCATCAGAAATGATGAGACCGAACAGGGACCTTGGCGGACATCGGGACACGCCTCTCCGGGCCACTCTCTTCGAGAGGGCCGCGAAGGGTCGGCATGCGTCGTCGGAGCCGCGCTATGGGACGGCGAGACGTATCAACTGGTCAGCCGCCAGGGCCAGGATGCCGAACATGAGATGGCAGGCGACCTTGGAATATCCACGGACGCGGACATGGCGCCCGCCACACTCATCCTTGAGGCGGGCGTTGGTCCTCTCGACACCGGACCGGATCCGGACCCGCACGGTCTCGGGATCGACATGGCCTATTGCACGCCGGGCCCGGGCCTCCTGGTCTCGCTCCTCCTTGAGGTCCTTGTCCCGGCGCGGATTGACATCGATGATCGGCACATGGCCAAGCCGTTCGCTCATCTGGTAGATCTCCCTGGCATCATAGGCCGCGTCCATGAGATCGTAGAGATTGGTCACACGCGCGGCGGTCATCATCGCCAGCGGGATCGCGATCTGGCTATCATGGACGGATGCCGAGGTGAGAACGGTCCTCAGCGGCACCCCGCAGTCTGCTGTGTCGATAGGCAGCTTGTCACCGCGCCAGGCCTCCAGGACCCCCTTGGCAGTCTTCTTTGCCCCGTGATCGCAGACCTTCGGCAGCGCGTCGAGCCTCTCATCGAGATCCATCCCGTTCGCTTGCTGTTCGAGACGCCCAGGCCCCTTCGTCCTCTCCTCGCCCTTGCGGGGCCGGCCGCGCTTGCGGTTCGGCGTCCTGGCCTTCGGCTTCGGGGCCGGCGTCTCCCGGGCCTCGATGGCCGTCGAGTCCCTCGACACGTAGCCGATGAGCGCGTCGCCCAGTGTCTCTGCAACCAGAGCCGCGTGCATCCTCTCCGGAAGACGGGACTGCGACCATTCGGCGAACGCCCGCGAAAACGTCGCTTCACTCGGGATCTCCGCGACACGCGACCAGCCGCACAGTCGGCGCAACGTCGGGTCCACCTTGAGCCTGTCGATCAGGTGGCGGGTCGTCGGCAGATCCCATACCGCCTTGGCGATGAAGCCACGGGCCAGCGCCCGGCGATCCTCCCGGGGCCGACCCGGACCGGTCCACACCCCATCGACGAAGCCCTCCACCTTGACGAGATCGAGAGCTGTCACGAAGCGCTTGTGCGTCTCGAGGAGAGGACCGACCGCTTCGGCCAACGCAGGGAAAAGGTCCCCTTGAAATCGGCGCCAGAGATCGGATAGGGTCATCGGGGTCACCTCCTCGGTATCTTGTTGTTGTGGAAACACAACATACCACGGAGTGCCCCCGAAACCCAGGCCCTCGACAACAAAATCAGCCTCGAGAAGGCAAAAAACCGGTCGGGCCGGCAATTTTGCAAGAAGCTCATGGGTGATATTTTTCTTGGCTGATTTCAACATGGCCCGACATTTTGTTGGCTTCTGTCAGCTCGTCAGACGGGCCCTCCTGCGGTGGATGGCGGGTTCCACGGCCGCTGCCGAGGAGATTTCGGCACCCTCGGCGGCCGGGCGCGTGTCCTGGCGGTTGACGATCAACGTGGCGTCGGTCTGGCGCAGGCGCCTGGTGATCCGCACCCAGCTCCGCAGTACCGTCGCTGACCGATGCCCCGCACTGCCCCGTGCGACAAGCCGGGTACGGATCAGATGCACGGCGTGACAGGCCAGCACGGCAATCCGCAGGTGGGTCGCGATGCGACGGTCGCGTTGGTGGCAGATCGGGCGAAGGCCGAGTTCGGATTTCAGGCTGCGGAAGGGGGCCTCGATGTCGGTGATACGCCAGTCGGTCCGCAGGACCGTCTCGATATCCCGATCGACGTGGCTGGTGCGCAGCCCATCGGCGCCGGCGCCCTCATCGGCCTCGTCGTATTGCGGCCTGCGCTTGAAGCGTACGGCAGACGGGTTGGCGCCGGTGTCCGCCGTCTCGAGCGTGATCTCGTAGGACCTGGCGACCGCAGGGAAGCACTGCTTGAAGCGGCCTATGCTCTCCAGCACCCTGTCGTAGCGCTTGAGGCGGCCCTTGACCGGGAGGCCGCTGTGAAGCCTTTCCAGCGCCGCATCGAAGCAGGTCCACTTCAGGCCGAGGGCAATCCAGTCGTAGCCCCGCTCGCCCAGCCACAGGATGTTCTCCGCGCTGGCGATGCCCCGCGTCCATGACCACCGTGGGCTTCGGCGCCGTGCCGCCGCACACCGCCTCGAGCCTGGCCAGCGCGTCCTCCAACCGGCCCGGCTCGCGCGCGGTGCCCGGCCGGATCTCGCACCTGCGCGGGAAGCCGGCGCCAGCGTGATCAGGGGACAAGCGTCGCGCTTCTGCCTGGAGCGCCCGAAGCGGGGGGAGCTCTCCCTGCGTGTGGCCGTGGTCGTGAAGGTTGGTGAGATCGTAGAAGGCGATGGTGTCGGGGATGTCGAGCAGCGCGCGCTCACGGTTGAACAGCTCCCGCTGGATGGCGGCCCGGTGGCGCCAGAGAAGGGCGCCGATGCGCTCAAGCGTCTTGCGGTCGCACTGTCGCGGCGCAGCCAGCAGCTGGTCTCGCGCGCGATGCGCCCTTCGCGGCCCTTGATGCCCCAGTCGTGGAGGATTTCGGCGAAGCCGGGATCGCCGGGGGCCTTGAGGCACAGGCGCTCGCAGCCGACCGTGCGCGGGGTCTCGTGCTCCAGGGTATCGAGGGCGACGGTGGCGATGTCGGGCTGGCGCGCATCTTCCTGCACCGCTTCGCTGTGGCCCCCTTGGCCCTGAGCCTGGCGACGATGTCCTCGGCTGCGGCCTGCAGGCTTCGAGCAGCGACGGGCGGCCGTGGAGCAGCGCCTCGGCGAGGGCGGTGACCTCCTTGCCACTTCTCGCGCGGGATCGGATCGTGGGGGTCGAAATTGAGCAGCATCCTGTGGCGCACCCTGTCACCGACGCGCTGGAAGAGCATCAGCCTGTGGCTTCGGACGGGCTTGCCGTCCTTGCGGACCGGGATACGTCAGAGAGAGCCCGTCCAACTCCTGGTCGGCGCCAGCCGGGCAACGGAAAGGTCCACATGATACAGCGCAACACTTGCGTGGTGTGTTATCAGCCTCTGCTCGATGTCCAGTGTGGCCCGTCCCGGCTTTCGGGTCCGACGCCACGGCGACGGTGGGGATGTTCCCACGCGAACCAAACGCATTCAATGCCCGTTGTTTTTGGCTGGACTCAGGCGAGTGCGTACCAGATTCCGCGTCCGGCACCACGACGGGCGAAACGGCCTCTTTCGGTAAAGGTCTTGAGATGGCACTTCACCATATTGCGGCTTGTTCCGGTGATCTTCGCCGCATCCGCCACGGTCACACAGCCCTGTGTGCGGGTGATGTCCAATATTTCAAAGGAAAGGCGCGGCAGCGAAGCAAGCAGTATTTTTTAAATTTGTCCGCGCCGGCACCGCAGCTGCGATGCGCACCCCGGAGGTCGGACACAACGCCAAAACGGTAGCGACGCCCTCTTCGAACGTCCAAGACCACCAAACAGCATCGCCATGCCGCCTGCCGCGCGGTCGCTCCACAACCACTCCGGGCCGCCCACGGTTTCGCCCTGGCCCACACCGAAACCCATGGACATCCAGACGCCGAAGACCATGCGCGGACCACGCCACTCGCACCTTCAACACCCTGATGTCGCCACCGCACATCGGAAGAGACCGCGCCCGGCCCTTGCCATGCGGACCCCACAACGGTCCGCGACTTGATTCCGAAGTCTCGGCGCGCGAGGCGGCCAAAGCTCCTGACTTGCAATAAGCCGCGATCATGATATAGATTCAAAAAAAACTGAGTGGCGTACAATCCTGATGCGAGTTCTGACCGGAAAGTGAAGATTACGGATCAGACCAAATAACCGAGGATGCTCGGCCTCAGCCTTTGCGACAGCCGGACCGAGCGTTCTCTGCGTATTCAACCGCGATGCAGGAGAAACGCATCCCGATCACCGGGACGTTACCCGGCAATCTCCCGGGATTCGAACCCGCGCCCTGTCCCAACGCCATAACCTTATTGGAACCGCGATGGCCCGACACCTCACCCGTGATGAATTGCAGGCAGGCCTGCCAGAAATCCTTGCATCACCGGTTGACAATGGCGTGCTCGAACACATCGTCGTCCGTCCAGCAGCAAACGAACGCTTCGAACCGGCAAGCTGTAACATCAGCCGGGCCGGCGGCGTTGAGGGCGACCACTGGGCCAAAGGCTGTTGGAAAACAACCGATGATGGCAAGCCGCATCCGGATGTGCAGATCTGCATCATAAACGCGCGCTGCATCGCGTTGATCGCGGATGACGATACCAATTGGGCGCCGGCCGGCGACAACCTGTTTATCGACATGGATCTGACTCCGGATAACATGCCGCCAGGACAATGCCTTGCGATCGGCGATGCGGTCATCCAGATTACCGACACGCCGCACAAGGGTTGTGCCAAATTCATTGAGCGTTACGGGCGTGACGCCTGCGTCTTTGTCAATACCGGCGATGGTGATCGCTACAAGCTGCGCGGGACTTACGCCCGCGTCGTCAAGGACGGCGTTCTCAGCGTCAAGGACCGGGTTCACAAGGTCGATTGAACCGGCCCCGCGGGGCCCGCACCACGCGCGAAGCGTTCGTCATTGTAGATCTTGACCGTGGTCGTTTCATATTTCACCGGGTGTTCGGCATCCACGCAGGTCGGAATGCACGCGATCGGCGCGTCATAGTTCGGCCGCGTGAAATAACCGATTGAAAGCCGGCGCGAGCGTGACCGATCGGCGGCATCGGGCACCGTTACGCGATGCGGCGTCGAAGCCCAACGGTCGTTGGTCCAGCGCATCAGCAAGTCGCCGATATTAACGATGAAGGTGTTGTCGATGGCCGGTGCCTTTATCCAGTCCCGTCCGCGGGGACAAACCTGCAGGCCGCCTGCCGCAGATTCGTTTCGGAGAATGGTCATCATACCGAGATCCGTATGGGCGCCGCACCGCAGCTGTCCGGGCGCAAACTCCCGATCCGGGGCCGGATAATGCAACAGACGGAGTTGGCTGGCATGACGGTCGAGTTTGTCGGCGAACCAGCCAGCCGGCAGACCAAGAGCAAGCGCGAAGTACCGCGCCAGGCGCCGCGACAACCCGTCGAGCGCGACGAAATACGCCGTCATCGTCTCCTTCAGATCCGGCACCGCAGCCGGCCAGAGATTGGGCGCGAAATTCGGGTAGGACCGGGCCTCGGAATGATAGGTATCGTCCGGCCGATCGAAAGGTCCGATCGCGAAGACTTCCTTGTAATCCGGCGGGGTATCGCCGCCATGCATACGGGCAAGGGTTTCCTCGCCATACGGAATGTAACCCCGGTTCTGGTCGTACCGCGGTCGGCGGACTGTCATTTTCTCGGCCTCCGGCAGATCGAAAAACGCCCGACCGGCGTCATGCAGCGCTGTTTGGAGCGTCGGCGCGACATCATGGCCGCTGACCACGACAAAACCGATGTCACGACAGATCTGATCCAGATCCCGAGCCGCTTCGGCCACCGTCGCGGAGTCTTCTGTCTCGAAGCGACGCAAATCGAGAACCGGTATGCCGCTCTTCATCATCAATCTCCCGACCTCGGCAGGTCCGCCACCGCTTCACCCATTCGCACGAACCGCTTATGCACGTGGCTCCGGTGGCACACGATGTTGCCCCTGATGTCGACTATTCCCGGCACGCCAAACGCTTCATGTGCGTTTCACCGGAGCCACGTGCATAAGCGGTTCGCACGATATGCTGATCCGGTGCGAGACCGCCGCCAAGCGTTCGGAGACAGAGGTGAGTCAGTCCGATTTCGCGCCATCCCGCAACCCGGCTCCGCCATTCCTTCTCACGCGGACCGACCACAGCGATGCCGGCTTCGGTTCCGATTGTCCGCGGGTCGCGCCCCGCCTCCTTTGCCAAATGATGAATGTCGTCCCGAATTCCGGAAAACTCTTCCGGCGAACACAAGACGAACCAGTCATCCACGAGCGATCCGATACGCTGCCGAATGCGGCGGTTCGGCACGCCTGATGCGCCAATCCAGACCGGGATCGGCTGCTGTACAGGAAGCGGATTGATGCCCGCGTTCGACACCCGATCCCAGCGTCCGCTGAATGACACGATATCTTCGGTCCACAACCGGCGCAACAACCGGATCTGCTCCTCGCAACGCCCGCCGCGGCTGGCGAAGTCAACACCAAGAGCGTCATACTCCGTAGCATCACGGCCAACACCGATACCGAGCCGCAAATGGCCGCCAGACAATCGGTCGAGCGTCGCCGTCTGCTTGGCGACCAATACCGTCTGGCGTGCCGGCAACACGATGACCGACGGAACCAGTTCGACCCGGCTGATGATGCCGGCAATCAGCGCCATCAACGTCATCGGTTCGTGCAGAGGACCAGCAGCGGCCCAAATAACCTGGTCTGGAAACTGCAGGTGGCTCAGACCGAATTCCTCAACGGCCTGCGCAAAGGCCTTGATCGCGCCAACATCGTCCTGCAATTCCCGGACTGACAACGAGATTCCAACCCGCATGAGTCTGGTTTCCTTCTAGCCCTTTCCCGGATCGATCGGCTTGCCCAAGGTCCAGTCATAGATTCCCCGGTCCCGTTCATCGACGGCCTGTTTCCAACCGACCGCAGCGACGCGCTCGACAAACTCGACGCCTTCCGGCGAATGCCTAGCCATACCATCCATGAGAGTCGAGAAACGCTGTGTATTCGCGAGACCCATAGCCTCGATCGCTTGGTTGATGACCAGTTTCTGCGCCATCAACTGGTTGACCGGGACTGTTCCCAGCCGTTTCGCGAGAGCTTCGACCTCGGCATCGAGTTGAGACGCCGGAACCGATCCGAGAACAAGCCCGATCCGTTCGGCTTCGCGCCCATCAATCCGGTCACCCGTAAAAAGCATTCGTTTGGCCTGCTCCGGGCCAAGGCGATAGATCCACATTGCCGTGGTCGGACTGCCCCAGACCCGGGCCGGCATGTATCCGATCTCCGCATCGTCCGCCATGACGATCATGTCGGCGCAAAGCGCGATATCCGAACCACCGGCAACCGCAAACCCGTGAACCTTGCAAATCACCGGTTTGTGCGACCGCCACAGCGACATGAAATGCTCGGTGTTTCCGGCCATGAAAGCGTAATCCCGCATCGGATCCCATGGCATGGTCTGGGTCGCCTGGCCGGCTCCGGGGCCGGCTGCATAAAAGGCGAGATCGTAACCGGCGCAGAACGCGCGCCCGGCGCCGGAAAGCACGATGACATGGATTTCCGGATCAGCGTTGGCAGCTGCGACCGCGTCGGACAGAAGGCGCGGCACATCGCCGTCAATTGCATTCAGAACCTCGGGGCGATTCAGCGTGATCCGGCCGATCCGGCCCGTTTTCTCAAAAAGGACTTTGGTCATGCCGGGCTTGCAAAACGATCTGTAGTTGCCAAGTTGCGACAGTAAGCTTATCCGACCGGTCACAGGGTGCCAACCACGCTGACCCGAATCCGGGTTTCTTTGCCGTCGTATATCGCGACGTGTTAGCCATGACAGTCAGTCAGTCGCAAAGGGAGTGGATTCGTCCATGACCAATAACGGAAAAATCCTGTTCCTGTCCGGCACAACCTTGGCCGGCCTCGGAATTACCGTCGACGACATGGTCGACAGAATTGAAGACCTGTTTCGCAGTCAGGCCGAGGCCAAGGTCTGGAACGCGCCGAAGGCCGTGATCCAACCGCCCGACGATCGTTACATGATGGCGACCCTGTCGGTGGCGAGCGAGCCGTCCCTGCTGACAGTGAAAACCGTCACTCTGAATCCTGCGAATCCGCAGTCCGGTCTGCCGCTCATCAATGGGCTGGTTGTTGCCCTTGACGGGGAAAGCGGCCTTCCGGTCGCGGTCATGGATGCCAACTGGATCACTGCGGTTCGCACCGCCGGGCTGAGCGCGGTGGCTGCGAAAGTCCTCGCCAGACCGGAGTCTTCGGTGGCAGCCTTCATCGGCGCCGGCGTTCAGGCACAGAGCCATCTCCGGGCCTATGCGGCGTTGTTTCCGCTTCGGCGCATTCGCATCCTCGGACGCGGCAGACCGAACATCGACGCCCTTTGCGCGACCGCTGGCGAACTGGGGCTCGGCGCCGATGTTGTCGAGACAGCGCGAGATGTAGTGGATGGCGCCGACCTGCTGGTGAGCGCCATAACGACCAGCAAGGATATCAAGCCTTTTGTCGACGCGCGTTGGCTCAAACTCGGATCCTTCACGTCGATCACGGACTTTGCCGATCCTTGGCACCAGGACGGAATGGTCGGGTTCGAGCGCGTCGTGATCGATGATGTCGCGCAAGAAGCGACAATGCCGAAAAAACTGGTGAACCCGTCTCTTGTAGACGGTGATCTCGCGAGCCTGGTGCTAGGCCGGATTCCAGGACGGGAGACGGCCGCCGAACGCAATGCCTTCATCTTCCGGGCGCATCCTCTTGGCGATCTCGCGCTCACAACCCTGGCCTACGAAAAAGCCGTTGCGACCGGATCCGGAATCAGCGTTGCCATGTGACGGACTGGACGCCGCGTTACCGGGATTGCCCTGATGACATGATTTCCAAAGGACCGGCGGCCAGCCGGCAATCCGATGGTTCACGAAGGTCACGCGCAACTGCCTGCGCGCGTCATCCGGTATCTGGCGTGGTACTCTCCGATCGGAAGTTTCATCTGTGCCAGTGCAAGGTTAGTCTCTTTCATGAACCGGATTGAACGATAACGGGAAACGAGGTCATGCGCCTTGCCAGCAGGATCGCGGTCGTCACCGGAGCAGCGGGTGGAATTGGCGCGGCAATTGCAACGCTCTTCGCCGAACACGGGGCAACCGTGGTGGTCGCCGACCGGAATCTTGCAGGCGCGGAGACAACGGTCGGACAGATAGTGGCCAGTGGTGGCGCGGCCACCGCCGCCGATGTCGACGTCACCGATATCGATGCCGCGCGACGCCTCATTGACGACGCCGTCGACAGGCATGGTCGTATTGATGTTCTCGCAAATGTCGCAGGCATCGGAAGTTTCGCGCATTTCAATGACGTGACTAGGGACGAGTTCGATCGGGTCATGCAGGTCAACGTCAACGGCACGTTTTATTGCGCCCAGGCCGCGGCGCGACATATGGTGAAACAGCAATACGGCCGCATCATCAATATTGCGTCGATTGCCGGCGCCCGCGCCGGCGAACACCGGCTTGCTTATGGTACATCGAAGGCAGCCGTGATCGGTTTGACACGACAGGGCGCCCGGGATCTAGCACAATACGGCATAACCGTCAACGCGATCGGCCCAGGCCCGGTGGACACACCATTGACACGCAAACTGCATACCGACAATACCCGCACCAACTATACTAGGTTCATTCCCGCCGGGCGTTACGGCACCGTGGACGAGATGGCAGACGCCGCGCTGTTCCTCGCCGGAGAGGTAGCCGGCTATGTCAACGGCCATATCCTTTTTGTTGACGGCGGCTATGTCTCGGCCGGAGTAGCCGAAGCGGCGGTCAGCTAGATCTAGAATCCCTACAGGAGAAGCGAGAGATGACACATTCGGGACGAGTCGCGTTCGGCAGCATGGACTCGGTAACCTTCGGCGTGCCAGCCGACAAAGCCGTTTCAGAAGAGGTCAATCGCATCGGCGCTGAACGCGTGTTCCTAATGGTCAGCGGTTCGTTGAATCGCAACACCGACGAGATCGAAAAACTGCGCCGCGCCCTCGGCAACAAGGTTGTCGGAACGTTCGACCGCATGACACCGCATACGCCGCGCAGTGATGTCATTGCCGCGACCGACGTCGCGCGACAGGCCGACACGGATATCATCGTCACTTTCGGCGGCGGATCGATCACCGATGCGGCCAAGGCGGTCGCGTTATGCCTCGCCAATGACATCACCCGGCCGGAGCAGATGGATTCTCTCCGGGCCGTAATCGGTCCCGACGGAACCGCCGCACCACCTCCCATCAATCCGCTGACCGTGCCGCAAATTACAGTTCCGACAACTTTGTCCGGCGGCGAGTTCAGCGCAATCTCCGGCGTCACGGATGAAAGAACCCGTATCAAGGATCTGTTCCGCCATCCGGGCATCATGCCGCATGCCGTTGTTCTCGACCCCGCATCGACCATACACACGCCCGAATGGCTGTTTCTGTCCACTGGCGTGCGGGCCGTCGACCATTGTGTCGAGGGCGTCTGTTCCGCTGAAGCCCATCCCTTTGGCGACGCTCAGGCGTTGCACGGTTTGTCGCTGTTAACCCGGAGCCTGCCCAGGGTGAAAGCAGATCCTGACGATATCGACGCGCGTCTTGATTGCCAGATGGGAACCTGGATGTCGATGGCGCCGCTCGCGAGCGGCGTACCCATGGGGGCAAGCCACGGGATCGGCTATGTTCTCGGTGCCGTTTTCGATGTCCCGCACGGGCATACGTCATGCATCATGCTGCCTTCAGTCATGCAGTGGAACAAGACAGCCAACGCCGAGCGTCAGGCTCTCGTTGCAACTGCCATGGGACAGCTTGGGGAAGACCTTGGAAACGCCCTTGACTCCTTTATTGGCGGACTCGGCATGCCGCGCAGTCTCAACGCCGTCAATATCGGGCCGGAAAACTTCCAGCGCATCGCCGAACAATCGATGGACACGCCATGGATTCCGCGTAATCCCAGGAAAATCACGGGCCCTGCCGAGGTCACGGAGATACTGACCCTGGCGGCGTGACGATACCTGCCACGGCCAGATCCTTCTCGTTCAGGCGGCCTCTTGAACGCGAATTCCCTGCACGGATCCCGAGCACCTGCGAAGGTTTTGCGCCGCACCATGCCGGGAATAGATGCGGATCGCCGTCAGGGCCGGCGATCTGTCCTCGCCAACATCAGTTGCCATGGTTCGGCACCACCCGCAGCAAAAACTCAATCACCGAACCGGCGAAGATATCGTTCCGGTCGCCAGCGACCATATGCGCGGCATTGGTCACATTGACGTATTCAGCATGGGGACATTGCTGGAGAAATTCCTGTGCGCCCTCCTCGCTGAGAACATCGGACAGGCCGCCACGAACCAGAAGCACCGGCAAATCAAGATTGTCGGCGGCAGCCCGCAGCCGGTCGCGATAATGCAGCATCCCGGGCCGACGGCTTCGGCGTTCCGGATCCCAATGCCATACATATTTGCCATTCGGAGCCAGACGAACATTTTTGGCCAAGCCGTCGAGAGTGCGTGGCCGCTTTCGATGCGGCTGGTAATTCGCGATCGCCGCAGCAACCTCCTCGAGGCTGTCAAACCCTTCCGGTTTCTGGTTCATGAAAGCCTGAATCTTCGCCTGGCCCTCAGGTTCGATGCGCGGCGCCATATCGACCAGAACCAGCGCGGACGCTTTGAGTTTTTCCTCGCCGACAGCGACCAGACTGGTTCCGCCACCCATTGAGGCGCCAACCAGAATCGGATTCTCCGCTTCGAGCCCTGAGACAACTGCAGCCAGATCATCGACCATGTAATCAACGTCGTAACCACCTTGGCCGCCCCAGTCGGAATCGCCATGACCGCGCGCATCGAATGCAACTGTATGGTATCCTGCCTTGCCCAGTGTTTCTCCTGCACCCTTCCATGAATGTCGAGTCTGACCGCCGCCATGCTGTAGAATAACCAGTCTGCCAGAGGGGTTACCCCATGTGTCACCGGCGATCCTGATTCCGCCGTGCCCGGTCCAGACATGACGGGGCTTCGGAGTTCCGGGCAAACGTTTTCCTGCACTCATTGAATTCGACTTTCCAGCCCGTTGATGTGATTGGAAGGCGGTTATCAACCGTGTCGGACAATCATGACTGTCGATCACCCGGCTCGCGCAGATGATCCGATGACGACAATTGGCGCAATCTACCAGACTCCAGCCGACCCTCGCATCATGAGGCCGATAGTCACGCAATTGCTGCAAGCCGGACACCGCCCATTGGAACCAGGCGGCGTCCGGTCAGGTGTCAGTTCGAAAGTTGCACCGTTACGCCACCGCGGTGCCTTGTCGGGTGAGACGGTCGAGACCTTCGTCGAGCGCCCGGCCGTAACGGTCGAACATCTCGTCGATCTCGGTCTCGCGGATGATCAGCGGCGGGCAGAAGCACATCGAATCCCCCACCGGACGCGTGATCAGGCCATGCTCGGCACAGAGGTCGCTGACCAGCGCCCCGACCCCCTCCGAGGCCGCAAACGGCTCCTTCGTCGCCTTGTTGCGCACCAGCTCGTTGGCCCCGACCAGACCGGCGCCGCGAACCTCGCCGACCAGAGGATGATCTGCAAAGCCCCGAAGACGCGCCTGAAAACGCCCCGAAATCGCGCGCACATGCTCGAGAACCTGATCCTCCTCGTAAATCGCCAGCGTCTCCAGCGCCACAGCCGCGGCAACCGGATGACCCGAATAGGTGTAGCCGTGACCGAACACACCGAGCCGGGCGCTCGCATCCGCAATCACCTGATACACGTCATCGCTGATCAGCGTCCCCGAAATCGGCAGATAGCTCGATGACAGCGCCTTGGCGCAGACCAGAAGATCCGGACGAATGCCATAGGTCTCAGAACCCCAAAAATTCCCCGTCCGGCAAAAACCGCAAATCACCTCGTCGGCGACAAACAGAACATCATGCTTGCGGAGAACCGACTGAACCTTCTCGAAATACCCCGCCGGCGGCGTGATCACGCCGCCGGCACCCATGATCGGCTCGGCCCAAAACGCCGCCACCGTCTCAGCACCTTCCAACTCGATCAGAGCATCAAGCTCCGCTGCCAAACGATCCGAAAACGCTTCCTCGCTCTCCCCCGCAGCCGCTTCCCGGTAGTGGTGAGGATTGCCAACATGCAGAAACCGATCCAGCGGCGCATCGAACCCCGCATGGTTCAAAGACCGCCCGGTCAAACTCGCCGAAGCCAAAGTGATCCCGTGATACCCGTTCACCCGGCCAATGATCTTCTTCTTCGCGTGACGACCACGCGCATTGTTGTAGTACCAGACGATCTTGATCGCCGTGTCGTTCGCCTCAGACCCGGAATTGTTGAAAAACACCTTCGACATCTCACCCGGAGCCAACGCCATCAGCTTCTCGGCAAGATCGATCCCCGGCAAATGCGACTTCTGCGCAAACTGATGATAATACGCCAATGTCTCGAGCTGCTTCACCGCAGCCGAAACCAAACGCGGATGCCCGAAACCCAGAGACGTCGACCACAAACCCGCCATACCCTCGATATACTGCTTGCCCGACGTGTCCCACACATGGATACCCTCACCACGCGCCATCACCATCGGACCTTCCGCCTCATGACGGCGGAAATTCGTATATCCATGAAGCAAATACGCCACATCCCGGGCCTCCGGGGAATTCGGCTGCAACACCATGACTGCACTCCTCCCTTGCACCGGCAGCACTCCGCCGCCAAACGAACGATGCACAATAACATCTCTTCAAACATTCTCACAGCGCTTCTCGCGGCAGCCGACAGTCCTGCGGGACGCTGTTTCATATCGCTAGATAGTGTCGTCATGAGTGATGTTTATCTGTCCTATCTGTCGAATTCACTCGATGGTTCTTGGAGGCGACTCATGGGATTGGCTCATCGGCGTCACGACATTTCGGACAGGGTCTGGCTGTTGTTGGAGCCTCATCTGCCTGGTCGAGCGGGAAGTTGGGGTGGAGTGGCACAGGATAATCGACGGTTCATTAATGCGGTCTTGCTGGATTCTGCGCACCGGCGCTCTCTGGCGTGATTTGCCGCCAGACTATGGAGACTGGAAAAATACCCATCGTCGGTTCTGTCGCTGGCGGGACAAGGGGCTCTGGGGGGCGTTGCTGGAGCCTCTGGTGGATGAGCCGGACGATGAGTGGCTGATGATTGACGCCAGTCATCTCAAGGTACATCCCCATGCGAGCGGTGCGAGCGGTGGCACTCAGGCGATGGGTCGCACAAAAGGGAGCTGAACATGACGCTGCACTTGGCTGTGGACGCGCATGGGATGCCGGTGCGGGTGTTGGTGACCGAGGGGACGGCAGCAGATTGCAGTCAAGCGGTCGAGCTGATTGAAGGGATAGATGCCGAGTCCTTGTTGGCGGACAAGGCCTATAACACGAATGCCATCCTGTCTTATTGTGAGGAGCATGAAGTCATTCCAGTGGTTCCGCAGAAGCGCAACCGCAAGCACCCCAGAGCGTATGATGTCCATCTCTACCGGCACCGGCATTGGGTGGAGAACGCGTTTCTGTGGCTCAAGCGCTGGCGTGGGATTGCCACGCGATACGCCAAGAATGCCGCATCGTTCCTCGCCGCGGTGCAGATTCGGTGTCTGGCGCTCTGGGCTGGTATTTCGTGACGACACTATCTAGGGTCTGCGGACGAGCAACCGGCACCCAATATGCAAGATAACGCAAGCCCAGCCGTTTCTGCAGTTACGTGTGTCAGTACACGGAACAGCTATTCCGGCCCATCGACTAGGGCGTGTTCACACTAATGTTCAATGATGCTATCATGTTGGCTGGTCCCTCGCCAGCGAGTCATCGGTATGGAACTCAGCCAAGCCCAGTACGAACGCATCGCCCCGCATCTGCCGGTCCAACGCGGCAACGTCGCCGTGTCCAACCTCCAGGTGCTCAATGCCTTCCTCTATGTCGTCGAGCACGGCTGCAAGTGGCGCGGACTGCCGCCTCGCTTCGGCAAGTGGCACACCGTTTACACCCGGATGAACCGGTGGTCGAAGAACGGCGTGCTCGCGCGGGTCTTCGAGCACCTGCAGCGCGAGCGGATGGTGCATGTGACGCTCGCTGTGGTCTCGCTGGACAGCACCAGCGTGAAGGTCCATCCCGATGGCGCCGGGGCGCTGAAAAAAACGGTCCGCAATGCATCGGCAAGTCGCGGGGCGGATGGAATACCAAAGTTCATCTGGTTGCCGCAGATGAGCGAGCGGCCGTGACCTTCGCGCTGTCTGCCGGCCAGGCCCAGGATGCGCCCGAAGGACGCAAGCTACTCGAACGTCTGGGGCGCCAGAAGACACCCCGGTCCCTGCTGATGGACCGTGCATACGAAGGCGACGCGACACGGCGGTTGGCGTCGGCGCTGGGGTTTGTGCCAGTGGTCCCGCCGCTCAGGACTCGTACCGCGCCCTGGGAATACGACCGGCAGTTGTACAAACGCCGCAATGAGGTGGAGCGGCTGTTCCGACGGCTCAAGGGCTTCCGGCGCATCTTCACACGCTACGACAAGCTCGACGTCATCTTCCTCGGCTTCATCACCTTCGCGCTCATCGTCGAGGCACTGCGTTAGTGTCAACACGACCTAAGCCCCGAAAGATGATGGAGCGAATGCACCTCAAGCGCCCGATGATGAAAACCGGGAATCCGGTCCTGTCGTTAAAGGCGCCAACCGCCGAAGGTGTCGAAAACTGTGTCGACGGAAACAAGCGGTAGATCGCGCCCGAGGGCATGGGTAACGAGCATTCTGTCGAACGGGTCACTATGAAGCCCAGAAAGTCGTCCGGCGGGCTCCCCATCTTCGACCGTGAGCCTGCTCAAATCCCGGTCTGGCTATAGCACCGCTTATGTCGAGCACTATGGGCACTGCATTCGGAAAGTTGCCGAGGCGGTGTTTGGTCGCGATCTCCCATGCCGACGCAGCACTGATGAGAATGTCGTTTGTTCCGTCTGTAATCATCCGGCGGGCAGCGTCCGACAATCGCGCGTTGCCGCCATCCCATCAGATGAACGCATTAGTGTCCGGCAACACTCCTACGGCAAACCGTCCGCTTGCAGGAGTGGGGCGAAAAGAAGTCGTCGGGAATATTCAATTTGTCTTTCATTGTCCCGAACTATCGTTTGCCCGGAGGCTTGCAGAGGACGAGTCGCGCGACAGGTTGGCCGCGGTGGGCAATAATCACATCTTCGCCTGTCTCGACCCGAGTCAGCAATTTGGACAACTAGATCTTGGTCTGATGGACATTGACGATGGGCACGGGTTTCAAATCCCTTGAACAAGTCTAGTGTCCTGATCGATAAATATGTATAGTGGTGGGTGAGGCTTCCGACACGGGAAGCAGGATCATGAGAGTTGCGGTGAAAATCGAGCTGACCGAGGCGGAGCGCAGCGCGCTGGACCGGCTTTCGCGTGGGCAGAAGGTCTGGCAGAGCCTGGCCCGGCGGGCCCGCATTGTGTTGCTGGCGGCCGACGGGAAGAGCAACCTGAACATTGCAGAAATTCTCGCGGTCACACCTCTGACCGTCAGCAAGTGGCGCAAGCGTTTCGCAGGACAGGGGCTGGACGGGCTGCATGACGAGCCGCGCCCCGGCGCGCCGCGGAAGCTCTCCGATGACGCTGTCGCCGCGGTCGTGCGCAAGACACTGGAGGAAACGCCCAGGGACGCCACACACTGGAGCTTGCGCTCCATGGCTGATGCGGTCGGGTACGCTCCTTCGACGGTTCACCGCATCTGGCGGGCCTTTCCCCTGCAGCCCCACCGCAGCGAGACCTTCAAGGTATCGAAGGATGCGATGGTCGTGGACAAGGTCCGGAATATTGTCGGCCTGTATCTTGATCCTCCGCAACACGCCATGGTGCTGTGCGTCGACGAGAAGAGTCAGGTACAAGCCCTTGACCGAACCCAGCCGTTGCTGCCCATGCGCCCCGGACAGGTGGAACGCCGCACTCACGACGACAAGCGTAACGGCACAACTTCACTGTTTGCTGCGCTTGACGTCGCGACCGGCAAGATCATCGGCCGATGCTACCGCCGCCACCGCAGCACGGAATTCCGCAAGTTCCTCAACCAGATCGAGAAGGCCGTGCCCGATGACCTCGACAGTCATATCGTCATGGACAACGACGCCACTCACAAGACGCACATGATCCGCGACGGGTTCGCCCGCCGCCCGCGCTGGCATGCCCACGTCACGCCGACATCCGGATCTTGGCTCAATCAAGTTGAGCGGTTCTTCGCGGACATCACCGAAAAGCAACTGCGGCGGGGCATCCACCGCTCGACACAGGAGCTCGAACAGGCGATTCTCGACTGCCTCGACACTGTCAATCAGAACCCCAGACCGTTCCGGTGGCACAAGTCGGCCGACGAAATCCTCGCCGCCATCAAACGCTTCTGCCTCAGAACTCTCGAGATTGCAGAAAATACAGTATAATAATAGAAACTTACGATTCAGGACACTAGGGAATGTCTGAACAAGTCGGTTTTTGAGGGTATACGGGTGTCGTGGCCCGTGGATGAAACGCCAGAGCCCATCGGGGACGTGTTGTCGCGCCAGGAAATGAGGATTTCGATGCCCGAGCCGACTGTCCCCGCCGCCTTGCGGCGGTTGCGGACGGACTCCCCCCACGTCAGGCGGTGGCGCCGCGCCCCGCGATGAGCAGATTGGTGAACCCGAGCAGCACGGCGATACGTTGCGTGGTCTTCGCCAGCCCCCGATAGCGCACCTTCGCGTAGCCGAAGTGGCGCTTCACATACAGGAACGGATGTTCCACCCTGGCCCGAACCGACGCCTTGCGCCTCTCCGCCGCCGCCTCCGGGCCCGCCTTGTCCAGCCTCCGGCGCTTGCCGGGCTTCAGCGCCACCTCCCAGTCCACGTCCGTGTCCCGGTTCTCCGCGCGCTTGTCCACCCCCTGATAGCCCGCGTCACCCCACACCTGCTCCTCGCCCCCGTGCAACAGCGCGTGCGCCGTCGCCACATCCGAGACGTTCGCCGGCGTCGTCTCCACGCTGTGCGTCAAGCCCGACTGCGCATCCACCCCGATGTGCGCCTTCATCCCGAAATGCCACTGATTGCCCTTCTTCGTCTGATGCATCTCCGGGTCCCGCTCGCCCTTACGGTTCTTCGTCGACGACGGTGCGGCAATGAGACTCGCGTCCACGATCGTCCCCTTGCTCAAGCGGTGTCCGAGAGAGGCCAGATGCGCGTTGATCTCCTCGAACAGCGTCTCGCCCAGACCGTGCGTCTCCAGCAAGTGGCGGAAATGCAGGATCGTCGTCTCGTCAGGCAGCGCACCCGAGAGGCGCAACCCCACAAACCGCCGTACCGACTTCACCTCGTAGAGCAGGTCCTCCATCCCAGGGTCGCTCAGAGTGTAGAACAGCTGCACGCAGTGCACCCGCAGCATCACGCTCAGCGGATAAGGCCGCCGACCGCGCCCGGCCTTCGGGTCGAACGGTTCGATGCGGGCCTCCAGCCGCTCCTAGGGAACCAGCCCGTCCATCGTCTCGAGAAAGACCTCGCGCCGCGTCCGACGCGTCTTCAGGTCGTGCTCCAGCTCCGCAGACATCGCTTGCTCCATGGCTCGCACTCCACTCCGTCACCAAGAAACCAATTGTGACAGAGCCGACTTGTTCAGACAATCCTTAGGTCGTGTTGACGAATTCATGAAATGCTGATAATCATTCTCCATCAATGACACTTTCCGGGGACTTATCATGGCGTTACGCCTGCTCATCACGGATGCTATCTGCTCGACACTCGAGCCGCTACTGCGTGAGAGCAAACACGCCGCCGGCGCCCCGCCACGGCTCAGCGACCGAATGTTCATCGAAGCCGTCCTCTACCAGGCGCGGACCGGAACCCCATGGCGCGACCTGCCCGACGAATTCGGCCATTGGAATGCCGTGTATCAGCGGTTTCGCCGTTGGGTGAAGCGCCACCTCCGGGCACGGCTCTGGAAACAGAGACAACAGGCAGACGATGAACGCTTCAAGGAAGTGTTCATCGCTTCGACTATCGTGTGCGCTCATCAACACGCCGCCGGCGCGGTAAAAAAACGGTGGCCAGGAGGCCCAGGCTCTCGGCCGCTCCCGGGGCGGGTTCTCCACCAAGCTGCACGTCGCCTGTGCCAACGAAACAACCGGTGTGTCCTTCGTGTTGACGGGTGGCGAGCGCCATGATGGCGTGAGATTCGAGCTGCTGTGGAAGGCTTTGCCCAGCTCTCCCGCACCGGAGGCTGCGGTCATGGACAAGGCGTATGACAGCAAGGGCATTCGCCAGGTGCTGGCCGACCAGGGCGTCGAAGCCGTGATTCCCGCCCGGTCGAACCGGACTGAGACGGTTCATCACGATCAAGAAAAGGACAAGCGGCGCCAGCAGGTCGAGCGATTCTTCAACAAACTCAAACAATTCCGTCGCAGTGCCACACGCTATGACAAGCTCGCTCGGACGGTCCTCGCGTTTGTCCACATTGTCTCAGCATGGATCATGCTTCGATCATTCGTCAACACGCCCTAATGTCCTAATTCCGAAGTTCGCACAGTTATGAGTGAGTTGGCGCGAGTTCGCGGGTTCTCATACCAAGCGCGCTCCAAATTGACTCACCATCCCAATATGTTGGGGTGACGGTCCGGACGACCTTCATAGACTGTGGTGATCGACTCACCAGCGCCGGAGGATGACGATGAGTGCGGCAACGCCGATAACCTGGACGGCACACACAGCGGACGAGCTCCACGCGCTTTCGAGGCACTGCGGGGACGCGAAGCAAGCGTCGCGCGCGCGTGCGCTCGCCATGATCATGGAGGGTGCGTCTCGCACGGAGGCGGCTCGGGCGCAGGGCATGGAGCTTCAAATCCTGCGCGACTGGGTGTTGCGCTACAACACGGAGGGCTTCGACGGCCTCGCGGATCTCCCGCGCGGCGGGAGCGAGGGCCGGTTGACGGACGCGCAGATCGCCGAGATCGGCGCCTGGATCGAGGCGGGTCCCGAGCTTGAGCGGGACGGTGTGACGCGCTGGCGCGTTCAGGACATCTTACGGAAAATCGAGGAGGCCTTCGGGGTCATCTATACGGAGAGCGGTGCCCGTATGATGCTCCGAAGGGCCGGGTTTCGCTTTGTCTCGGGGCGGCCGGTCCACCCCAAAGCCGACGCGGAGCGGCAGAGGTCGTTCGTGGCGGAGTTCGAGGCACAGTTGACGTCGGCGCTCAGCTCTGAGGCGCTGGCGGGTCCGATAGAAATCTGGTTCCAGGACGAAGCGCGCATCGGCCAGAAGGGGATGACGACACGGGTCTGGGCGAATGGGAAGCAGCGTCCGCGCATCCTGCGCGACCATCGCTATGGCTACGTCTATCTGTTCGGCGCCACCTGCGCAGAGCGCGGCGTCGGCATCGCCCACGTGGCGGACAGGGCGAACACGGCGTCGATGAACGAGCATCTGGCGGCGATCGGCGCGGCCGTGGCGCCGGGTGCGCACGGCGTGATTGTGCTGGACGGGGCGGGCTGGCATCGCTCGGGCGACCTTCTCGTTCCCCCCAACCTGACGCTCGTGCATCTGCCGCCCTACAGTCCGGAACTCAATCCGATGGAGCAGATCATTCTGTTCCTGAAATCGAACCGCTTCGCCAACCGCGTGTTCAAGGATGTCTCCGCCCTGAGGGACGCCTGCTGGACGGGGTGGCAATGGCTGACCGACCAGCCCGACGTCATCACCAATACGACCCGGCGCAGCTGGGCCGTAGCCCCATCGTGCTGATCCCGATGCCTCACTGTATCGGTTCATATGACTTGCGTTTGGTATCAGTCAGAAGCGCTTGATGGCAGCGAGGATTTCGCCGGCCGACTTGTGCCGTCGGAACGGCTTGGGGTCCTCGTTGACCGCCTCGATATACTCGGTGATCGCCTGCTCGAGCTCAACGGTCGAGCGGTGCACCCCGCGCCTGATCTGCTTCTCCGTCAGATTGGCGAAGAACCTCTCCACCTGGTTGAGCCATGAGGCAGATGTCGGGGTGAAGTGCACGTGCCAGCAAGGCCGCTTGGCGAACCCGTCGCGGACTTCCTTCGTCTTGTGCGTCGAGTAGTTGTCCATGACGATGTGGATGTCGAGATCCTCGGGCACGTTGGCCTCGACGTGGTCCAGGAACCTGCGGAACTCCCGGCTTCGGTGGCGGCGGAAGCACTTGCCGATGACCGCGCCGGTGGCGATGTCGAGGGCGGCGAACAGCGAGGTCGTGCCGTTGCGCTTGTCGTCATGGGTGCGTCGCTCGACCTGGCCAGGGCGCAGCGGCAGCAGTGGCTGGGTGCGATCAAGGGCCTGAACCTGGAATTTCTCGTCCAGACAGAGCACCATGGCATGCTGCGGCGGGTCCACGTAGAGCCCGACGATGTCGCGCACCTTGTCCACGAAGTAGGGGTCCGCAGACAGCTTGAAAGTCTCGCGCCGGTGCGGCTGCAGCGAAAAGGCCTGCCAGATACGGTGGATCGTCGACGGCGCGTAGCCCGTTTCGCGGGCCATCGAGCGCGTGCTCCAGTGCGTCGCATCCCGAGGCTTCTCTTCAAGCGTCTTGCGCACCACCTCGGCCACGGCGTCATCATCGATGCACCGCGGCCGGGCCGCGGCTCGTCTTCGAGCCCGTCCATGCCCTGTTCGGCAAAACGGTTGCGCCACTTCCTGGCGGGGAGATTGTTGATGTCGAGCGCGTTGGCGATTTGCACGTTGGTCAGCCCCTCGGCTGCCAGAAGCACAATGTGCGCCCGATCCGACAGGGACCGCCAGACCTTTCGGCCCCGTGCAAGCCGTTCCAGATCGCTACGCTCAACTTCACCCAGCTTGATCTCCGCCGACCGTCGCATCACAGTGCCCCCGCATCGCAAACCCCCTCAGAATTGTACGAATTACGAGAACGGGACACTAGGTCGTGTTGACGAATTCATGAAATGCTGATGATCCTTCTCCATCAATGACACTTTCCGGGGACTTATCATGGCGTTACGCCTGCTCATCCCGGATGCTGTCTGCTTGACACTCGAGCCGCTACTGCGTGAGAGCAAACACGCCGCCGGCGCCCCGCCACCCTCTACCAGGCGCGGACCGGAACCCCATGGCGCGACCTGCCCGACGAATTCGGCCATTGGAATGCCGTCTATCAGCGGTTTCGCCGTTGGGAGAAGCGCCACCTCCGGGCACGGCTCTGGCAACAGAGACAACAGGGAGACGATGAACCACTCAAGGAAGTGTTCATCGATTCGACTATCGTGCGCGCTCATCAACACGCCGCCGGCGCGGTAAAAAAACGGTGGCCAAGAGGCCCAGGCTCTCGGCCACTCCCGGGGTGGGTTCTCCACCAAGCTGCACGTCGCCTGTGCCAACGAAACAACCGGTGTGTCCGTCGTGTTGACGGGTGGCGAGCGCCATGATGGCGTGAGATTCGAGCTGCTGTGGAAGGCCTTGTCCAGTTCTCCCGCACCGGAGGCTGCGGTCATGGACAAGGCGTATGACAGCAATGGCATTCGCCAGGCGCTGGCCGACCAGGGCGTCGATGCCGTGATTCCCGCCCGGTCGAACCGGACTGAGACGATTCATCACGATCAAGAAAAGGACAAGCGGCGCCAGCAGGTCGAGCGATTCTTCAACAAGCTCAAACAATTCCGTCGCAGTGCCACACGTTATGACAAGCGCGCTCGGACGGTCCTCGCGTTTGTCCACATTGTCTCAGCATGGATTATGCTTCGATCATTCGTCAACACGCCCTAGATAGTGTCGTCACGAAATGCCAGCCCAGAGCGCCAGACACCGGATCTGCACCGCGGTAAGAAACGATGCGGCATTCATGGCGTATCGCGTGGCAATCCCACGCCAGCGTTTGAGCCACAGAAACGCGTTCTCCACCAAATGCCGGTGCCGGTAGAGATGGACATCATACGCTCTGGGGTGCTTGCGGTTGCGCTTCGGCGGAACCACTGGAATGCCTTCATGCTCCTCACAATAAGACAGGATGGCATTCGTGTCACAGGTCTTGTCCGCCCCCCCAGAGCCCCTTGTCCCGCCAGCGACAGAACCGACGATGGGTATTTTTCCAGTCTCCATAGTCTGGCGGCACATCACGCCAGGGAGCGCCGGTACGCAGAATCCAGAAGATCGCATTAATGAACCGTCGATTATCCTGCGCCACCCCACCCCAACTTCCCGCTCGACCAGGCAGATGAGGCTCCAGCAACAGCCAGACCCTGTCCGAAATGTCGTGACGCCGATGAGCCATTCCCATGAGTCGCCTCCAGGAACCATCGAGTGAGTTCGACAGATAGGACAGATGAACATCACTCATGACGACACTATCTAGCAGAAAGAAAGACTGCTGAAGCCATTCAACGTATGCATCCGCCAAAGACCCGCTTACGTGGTGGTGGTCAAGTCCGGCCACGGTGTCACCATCGCGCGCATCTTCCGGGACGACGAATCCCTGAAGACCGCGGACGGTCCACGGCAGACGCTCGACACCTTCCGGTCGCGCCTCGAAGAGAGGCGAGACGACTGGGCCCTTCTCGTACTGCGCGCCGCCCATGTCCTCAAGGCCGCCGGCGACGCCGACTGGCGCTCCTTCGCCGCCGTGGCCTCGGCCCTGCTCGACGGACGCGCCCTCAAGGGCATCCAGACCCGGTCGACCGCATCAGGCGCCAGAAAGCGGATCTGGAGGACATGCTGGTCCGTGTCCACGGGGAGACGCCGGAGCAGGCGCGGTTCCGCGCTGGTCTCACGAACCCGCAGGAACGCGACGCCATCCTTGCCGAGTACGAAGCGATGGAGAAGAAGCCCCTGTTCACGCCGTGGCAGGTGGCGGTCTCCGAGGCGCTCAGGGACGGGGATGCGGAGAAGGCCATCGAGGCGTGGCATCTGCGCAACCGTCTCCATCTCTGCCACGACGAGGCGAAGACCCTGACCCGTCTGGTGAACGACTGGGAGCGCCATGTGCGCGCACAGCCCGACGCATCCACCGTCGTGCTCGCGCGCACGAATGCGGAGGGACGGGCACTGTCATGGCTGATGCGGCAACGCGTGCTCGCGCAGACACCCGACGCGAAGCGCGCCGTCATCGAGGTGAGCCGGGACCTGGACGGGAGGGTGACCGAGCCGCTGGAAATCGCGGTCGGGGACCGCATCCGCATCGGCGCGACGCAGTGGGAGAAGCAGCTATTCAACGGTACCGTGGTCACGGTCGAGGACCTGGAGGTGAGGCGTGCGTACGCCACTGCGGTGTCGCGCAAGGCCAGAAACGCGGTGTCCTCTGGCCGGAGACCGGAGGCGAATGCGGATCGTGCCGAGCCGGAGTTCGCCGTCCACATCACCGCGCGGACCGACGACGGCCGGCGCGTCACGTTCCGCCATGACGAGGTCCGCGACTGGCACGACAACATCCGCCTCGACTACGGCTACGCCATGACCATCGCCTCGGCCCAGGGCCTCACGGTCGACCGCGCATTCCTGCTGGCGTATCTGGCCGAGCGTTGGTCGCGCTCGCAGCCCAAGGAGGCGGCGCTCGATTACGTCTCGGACGGCATGTGGCGCGATGTGAGGGAAGGCGCGCGCCGGCGTCGGGAACGACCACGGCCGGCAGCGGAGTGCGGAGCACGGCGGTTTCGGAGAACGCCAGAAAGAAGAGACCGCGGCACAGACCGCGGCGAACGACAACGCGATCGTGCGCATCACCCATGAAATCCGCCACGTCGTCAACGGCTGGCACCACGGCGCGGCGGTGGGCGCGTTCGCGGCCGAGCGCTCCGAGGTCCTGACGGCGTGGGACGAGCTGCGCGAGCGGACGCGCGACGAGGGTGACGCAGTGGCGCTTAGCCCGGCCTTCCGCGAGACCCTCGATCGCCACGGTGCGCTGATGAAGCGGGCAGCAATGTTCCGTGCCAGGCCGCGGGTGTTCGAGCACCTGTTGGCCGAACGCGCCGGGATCGCCGAGCGCGAGATCGCCGAGCTCGAGGAAGTACACGCCCGGGCCGGCAGCTATCGCCGCTCTGTCGCCGGCAAGGCGGCGCGGGCGCCGCAGACCGACACGGAACAGTCGCAGGAGCTCGCGCAGGCGGATGCGTTCGTCTAGACGCCCGCCCGCTCTTCGGAGCGCGTCGCGGAAGCCCGGCATCCAGCCGAGGGGGAGCCGCGCCCGATCCGGCCAACCTCCCGCCGAACCCGGGAGACCTCCGTCGCCGGATCATTCGCAAGAGGCATACCGGCAACTCCGCATCGACTGGCAGCGTCATGCCGCCAGGGCAGAACGGGCCGGCATGTCCCCGTTCGACCTCGACGGGGCGGCGGCGCTCATCCGGCGCATCGCCGAGTTCGCGAAAGCCGAGAGCCTGCCCACCGAACCGCGCCGGTGCCTCCAAGGCTTGGTCCGGCGCTTACACCCTGCACCTCGAAGCGGAGGCCTGGTTCGAGAACGCAGACAGCCACTGGCGGCGCTACGACAGCATCTACCGCCGCGCTCACGATCTCGACGTGGCTCCCGACACGCTGCGCCCGTTCCTCGACTGGATGGAGCGCAACGAGCGGCTGCTGCGGGCGGGCAGGGCAATCCTCGACGATCCCGCAACCTACGGCACCCATCTAGACCGGATGGAGGGCGCCAGACGGCGCCTGCGAGACGCCGTGTCGCGGATGGAGGGTTTCTCGGCCGAGCGACGGATGCAGTCACAGAACCGCGACAGGGGCCGTCGCGAAGCCTGTAACGGTGGGGAAAAAAGCGCAATGTCCCACGGAATGCCGGTTCGCCCGCGGCCGTTGTCGAAGGGCACGGGTCTCCTCTAACTGCGCAATTCTTCAGTGCCGCCATGCGATTCATGGCCAATCACGAGGTGGTGGCTAGCGCCCAGGCCGGATCCTGGACGAGGCGGGCGTACCGACCAGGATCGAGGCGATTCGCCTGCTGATGCTGACCGGATGCCGAAAAAATGACATCCTTACGTTGCGTTGGCGGGATGTGGATCGTTAGCAGGCGAACCTCTTGCAAAATTCCTGTCCCCAGGGTCCGGTGAGCCCGGATCGGTCGGTTGCTTCCGTTCACCTCTGCACCTGGAGGTCGGAATCCATGGATTCGCGGTGTCTCATCAGAGACGATGAGACCAAACAGGGACCTTTGCGGACATCGGGACACGCCTCTCCGGGTCTCTCTCTTCGAGAGGGCCGCGAAGGGTCGGTATGCGTTGTCGGAGCCGCGCTATGGGGCGGCGAGACGTATCAACTGGTCAGCCGCCAGGGCCAGGATGCCGAACATGAGATGGCAGGCGACCTTGGAATATCCACGGACGCGGACATGGCGCCCGCCACACTCAATCCTTGAGGCGGGCGTTGGTCCTCTCGACACCGGACCGGATCCGGACCCGCACGGTCTCGGGATCGACATGGCCTATTGCACGCCGGGCCCGGGCCTCCCGGTCTCGCTCCTCCTTGAGGTCCTTGTCCCGGCGCGGATTGACATCGATGATCGGCACATGGCCAAGCCGTTCGCTCATCTGGTAGATCTCTCTGGCATCATAGGCCGCGTCCATGAGATCGTAGAGATTGGTCACACGCCCGGCGGTCATCATCGCCAGCGGGATCGCGACCTGGCTGTCATGGACGGATGCCGAGGTGAGGACGGTACTCAGCGGCACCCCGCAGTCTGCTGTGTCGATATGCAGCTTGTAACCGCGCCAAGCCTCCATGACCCCTTTGGCATTCTTCTTTGCCCCGTGATCGCAGACCTTCGGCAGCGCGTCGAGCATCTCATCGAGATCCATCCCGTTCGCTTGCTGTTCGAGACGCCCAGGCTCCTTCGTCCTCTCCGCGCCCTTGCGGGGCCGGCCGCGCTTGCGGTTCGGCGTCCTGGCCTTCGGCTTCGGGGCCGGCGTCTCCCGGGCCTCGATGGCCGTCGAGTCCCTCGACACGTGGCCGATGAGCGCGTCGCCCAGTGTCTCTGCAACCAGAGCCGCGTGCATCCTCTCCGGAAGACGGGACTGCGACCATTCGGCAAACGCCCGCGAAAACGTCGCTTCACTCGGGATCTCCGCGACACGCGACCAGCCGCACAGTCGGCACAACGTCGGGTCCACCTTGAGCCTGTCGATCAGGTGGCGGGTCGTCGGCAGATCCCATACCGCCTTGGCGATGAAGCCACGGGCCAGCGCCCGACGATCCTCCCGGGGCCGACCCGGACCGGTCCACACCTCATCGACGAAGCCCTCCACCTTGACGAGATCGAGAGCTGTCACGAAGCGCTTGTGCGTCTCGAGGAGAGGACCGACCGCCTCGGCCAACGCAGGGAAAAGGTTCCCTTGAAATCGGCGCCAGAGATCGGATAGGGTCGAGCCAAGGGTCATCGGGGTCACCTCCTCGGTATCTTGGTATTGTGGAAACACAACAGACCACGAGGTGGCCCCGAAACCCAGGCCCTCGACAACAAAATCAGCCTCGACAAGGCAAAGAACCGGTCGGGCCGGCAATTTTGCAAGAAGCTCAGGCTGCTGAAAAACTCGCCACGCGCGGCCGGTTTGATGGAGTTTGGTCGGTTTTCTCTGGTTATGGGCGGCGCGGGTTGAGGTTCGGGACCCGCTCGCGGCGGGGCGGCGGTTTGGCGGTTCCCGGACATCAACTCGGCGCCTCGGCGAGGAGTTTGGGCAGCCTGACCAGGTTGTAGGCGGCGGCGGTGAATGTGAACATCCAGCCCACCCGGTCGAGCCCGCGATGCCGGGTCTTGGCCAGCCCGTCGGTGGTCTTGATCCAGCCGAACCCCTCCTCGATGCGCTTGCGCAGCCTTTGGCTGGCGGCGTAGCCAAGATGGCGGATGGTGCGCCGGTCGACCCGGGTCTTGCACAGCTTGCCGATCTTCCTGACATGGCCGTCGATGGCGATGTGAGGGGTGACGGCGCCCTCCCGCAGCGCGTCCACGAACTCGGCCACGTCATAGGCTTTGTCGGCGCCCAGCGTGACCCGGCGCGCTTTCTTGCGGCGCCCCAGCATGGCTAGCGCCGCCTCCCGCTCGGCGGTGCCGCTGGCCTGGGTCAGCGCCGCATCGACAATCAGCGCGTTGCGGTTCTCCATCAGCAGATGGCCCATGAAGCACAGCCGGCTCGACTGCCCCTCGCCCTTGCGGAACAGCCGGGCATCGGCATCGGTGGTGGACGCATGGGTCGCGTTCGAGCGCCGCTCGCCGCGGAAGTCGCGTTCGGCATTGCGCCCGGCCGGCGGGTCGCCGCCGTCGTCCTTGCGGCGGAAGCTCTTCATCGACGCCCACGCCTCGATCAGCGTGCCGTCGACCGAGAAGTGCTCGTCCGACAAAAGACGGCGAACCCGCGCGCCGTGCAGGACCGCCTGGAGAAAGCGCACCGCCACATCCCCCGCAACCAGCCGGTCGCGGTTCTTCGAATAGGTCGTGGCGTCCCACACCGGCGCGTCCATCGACAGACCGACGAACCAGCGGAACAACAGGTTGTAGTCCAGCTGCTCCATCAGCTGGCGCTCCGAGCGGATCGTGTAGAAGGCCTGCAACAGAAGCGCCCGCAACAGCTTCTCTGGCAGGAACATTTTTTAGTCGCGCTGTCCTCAAGCCACGATAAGATGTGGGTTTGGGTGCCGACGACAGGTGTCGGCGGGACCCTGGATCGATGCGATCTTTCCGCGCCATTGGGCAGTTCGACGCCTGATGGCGGGGTTCTCGAGCCGAGCACGGGCGCGGGTGTCCGACGGCACGCGCCGTCCCCTCGCTCGTTTCTGCGATGATGCCCGGGGGATCAGACGGTGGGTGCGATCAGGACCGCGTCGAGAGCCTCCTGCGCGCGGGCGGCATAGTGACGGTTGGCCTCGGGCATGTAGCGGAAGCGGCCCTTGCAGCGCACGATGGCGATGGCCGCGTTGGTCAGGCAGGCGAGGTTGCGTGGCAGGTAGCGCACGTACGCCCGGCAGCGGTCTTCGTCGTAGGTGAAGTCATGCACATAGTGCAGGCGGTTCTCGATGTGCCAGTGGTTGCGCACCAGAACCAGCAGCTCCTCGGGCCCGGCGCGTTCGGCGCAGAGAGAGGTGAGGCTCCAGATCACCTCGATGCTGCGCTTTCCGGTCTTGATGATCTCACGCTCCCGCTCGATGCGCATCGCCTGACGGCGCCCGTGGAGGTTGGCGTATCCGTCCCATTCGGCAGCGGAGAGGTCGACGACGGCGCAGCGGCGGCGCTCAATGCGGCCATGGCCCTTGTCGACGGTTTCGTGCCAGGGCGCGTCGCTGAAGTCGATCGCCTTGAGGTCTTCGAGGATGGTTTCCTGATTGTCCTTGATCGCGCTGAGCACATAGTCGGCTCGGCGCCCGAGCAGGCAGCGCGCGGTCTCGTGCTGGGCGTGCATCGCGTCCATGGTGACGATCCGGCCTGCGAGGTCGAGGCTGCCGGAGAGCTCGCGCACGGCGGGGATCTCGTTGCTCCTGGAGTCGACCTCGACCTGTCCGAGGACCATGCCGGTCTTGTGCTCGAGCGCCGCGACCATCATCCGCCGCCCGTCTTCGGTCTGCTTCGAGGCACCGCGCAGCTCCTTTCCGTCCATGGCGAGCGGCGCGTGCGCGGTACCGTGTGACCGGTCCACCGGCCGATCGCGTTGTCCAGGGTCTCGGGCGGCAACGCGGCGAGGATATTGTGGAAGGTCGTGATCGCGGGTGCAGTGTAGCGCTGCTTGGAAGGGCTCCAGAACGCGCCCACCGCCTCGAGCTGCTCCTGGGAGAGCAGGGTGGCGAACTGGGCGAACGCGGTCACCCCTCGGTAGCCAGCAAGCCGGGCCGCAACGGCGAGAGTCAGAACAGTGTTCAGGGGATAGCGCTTGCCCCGGGCGTGGCGGCACTCGGGCACCTTGCCCAGGCACTCGAACAAGCTACGCAGTTGCGGCGCTGCCATCGGCTCGATGTGCGGCTCCCCGCTCCAATGCGCCGGCATCTCGACCCGGCTCAGCGCCTCTGCGGCGCCATCGGTCAGTTCGAACACGAAGATCTCCTTGGACTGGCCGTGGTGGCGCCAGCGTGCCGCGCCTCCGGGCTTGCGGGCAAAGCCGCGCGTGAAGCCTAGCGAGCGCCAGTTCGACGCGCGGTAGCAGGTCCCGGCAAGCGCGAGACATCCACGAACGTCTCCGCCAGAAAGACCGGATATCCATGCAGCTCCTGCATGTCCCCGGACAGCCGCCGCAGGCTCAGCCCCAGCACCCGCAAGGCCAGGTTCGGCACCCGGCCATGCGTCAGGATGACGAAGCGTGAGTTGTTGGCGATCAGATGCAGGCGCCGGAACTGCTGCTCCGCCGACCAACCGATCCAGCGGTCGCGCGCGGCCAGCTTGAACGTGCCCGGCTGCCAGCCGATCAGTGCGAGCCACGCCTCACCATGCACCGCGACATGGCGCAACCCCTTACCGATGACGCCGTGGAACGGCAGGTAGTGATGCTCCTGCACCAGCCGATCCCAGCGTCGGTGCTCCCGCGCGCGCCAGGTCGGACGCACCGTGACCTCGCGCAGAGCAATGGACGAATCCGGGTTCGGTAGCGTCGCCATGACCGCCACACTGCCACATCGAGAAAGAAATGGTCAGCCGCGCCATCCGAACACGCTGCTCACTGGGCGGACGAGAACTGGCGAGCTCCTCGATCAGCCCACGGACTGGGTGTACCTTCTCCGCTGAAGGGCGAAAGCAGCGGGCGAATCAGACGTAGAAACGGAGGAACGTGGAACGACCAGACTGTTTTTGGTTATCATCGGGGTCGTGTTATGGCTGAACAGCGGCCCTTCTCTATCGCAGGACAATGGCGATAACGGCGGACCACCCCCGCTACTTGTCGAGCTTCCGTCGGTCGAACTCTCCGACTTGAATCGAGAATGTTTTGACCGCTGCATAGGACGAGCAGGTTCTTCTGGCCCGCAGCGCGTTGAAGAGTGCTACCGTGGAGCATCTGTGTGGCACGTGCAGCCACGTTCGCCTCATCGCCTGAGAGCCCTCCCGTACCTGATTGGCCGTTCCCCAATTGCCTGCCCCCGGATTGCTATGTGGCCATGATGGTGTCCGAGGCGCGTGCCCAAACAGCGTCCGCGAACGGAGAAAAATGCTTTTGTGCTCCGTGTCCGGTGCTTGGAGAATGCTGCATATGGTTCCCGCCTTCTCCCGAGAACTCATCCGACTAAACGGAGAATCCTGATCGGCTGCGATTGCGGACTTTCCGCCGAAAGCGTGTCGTGCGGCAGACCAAATTTCAATCGCGCCCTCCAGTAGAGTCAATGAGGAGAGAAAACAACTGTCAGCCAGACGGACAACAAAATCGCCCTGGCTTCTCCGGCGCGATCGACGGCCGCCCGGTCGTCGAATACAGAACCGCGAAATCCCCCGACAACGCCGCCAGGGCCTCGTCAACCAGAACCCAGATCGCCCGCAGCGGATGATCCGCTCCGCCGCCGGAGCGCCCGCTGCCAGCCAAGCCCTCTCTCTTGCGGGTGCGCGGGGGTGGCGCAGAGAACGGATTGGGAGGTATCGCGGTGGGATGGGCGCCGGTGAGGCGACCCAGCCGGGTATGCAGGGGAAAGCCGAGAGTGCTGGGCGCGGTGCCAGGGATTGGCCTATCGAATACCGGGGGAGGGCTTCGTTTGTGGCCTTGATATGTTTTAGTCGCAGTAGTCGAAGCGCCGAGGTAGGCCATCCCACGCAAAATATGAATTCTGACCAGTCCAATATGAAATATGTCCATCGTTCCACGTCTTTTTTTAGCCCTGAACACTCTTTCGAGCGTGTGGTTGTTCAGAGCGGACTGATCAAAGACAGGGACTTCCGATCCTCTCTGTCCGTGGCCATCGTCGTCAACTACTTGAGTCGGAAGCTCCATTAGCAGGGCAGCGTGTTTCGTGTCCTTCAGGACCAGCGCAAATGAATTCATGGAGCTTCTTGCAAAATTGCCGGCCCGACCGGTTTTTTGCCTTCTCGAGGCTGATTTTGTTGTCGAGGGCCTGGGTTTCGGGGCCACCTCGTGGTATGTTGTATTTCCACAATAACAAGATACCGAGGATGTGACCCCGATGACCCTTGGCTCGACCCTATCCGATCTCTGGCACCGATTTCAAGGGGAACTTTTCCCTGCGTTGGCCGAGGCGGTCGGTCCTCTCCTGGAGACGCACAAGCGTTTCGTGACAGCTCTCGATCTCGTCAAGGTGGAGGGCTTCGTCGATGGGGTGTGGACCGGTCCGGGTCGGCCCCGGGAGGATCGCCAGGCGCTGGCCCGTGGCTTCATCGCCAAGGCGGTATGGGATCTGCCGACGACCCGCCACCTGATCGACAGGCTCAAAGTGGACCCGACGTTGCGCCGACTGTGCGGCTGGTCGCGTGTCGCGAAGATCCCGAGTGAAGCGACGTTTTCGCGGGCGTTTGCCGAATTTTCGCAGTCCCGTCTTCCGGAGAGGATGCACGCGGCTCTGGTTGCAGAGACACTGGGCGACGCGCTCATCGGCCACGTGTCGCGGGACTCGACGGCCATCGAGGCCCGGGAGACGCCGGCCCCGAAGCCGAAGGCCAGGACGCCGAACCGCAAGCGCGGCCGGCCCCGCAAGGGCGAGGAGAGGACGAAGGAGCCTGGGCGTCTCGAACAGCAAGCGAACGGGATGGATCTCGATGAGAGGCTCGACGCGCTGCCGAAGGTCTGCGATCACGGGGCAAAGAAGAATGCCAAAGGGGTCATGGAGGCTTGGCGCGGTTACAAGCTGCATATCGACACAGCAGACTGCGGGGTGCCGCTGAGTACCGTCCTCACCTCGGCATCCGTCCATGACAGCCAGGTCGCGATCCCGCTGGCGATGATGACCGCCGGGCGTGTGACCAATCTCTACGATCTCATGGACGCGGCCTATGATGCCAGAGAGATCTACCAGATGAGCGAACGGCTTGGCCATGTGCCGATCATCGATGTCAATCCGCGCCGGGACAAGGACCTCAAGGAGGAGCGAGACCGGGAGGCCCGGGCCCGGCGTGCAATAGGCCATGTCGATCCCGAGACCGTGCGGGTCCGGATCCGGTCCGGTGTCGAGAGGACCAACGCCCGCCTCAAGGATGAGTGTGGCGGGCGCCATGTCCGCGTCCGTGGACATTCCAGGGTCGCCTGCCATCTCATGTTCGGCATCCTGGCCCTGGCGGCTGACCAGTTGATACGTCTCGCCGCCCCATAGCGCGGCTCCGACAACGCATACCGACCCTTCGCGGCCCTCTCGAAGAGAGGGACCCGGAGAGGCGTGTCCCGATGTCCGCAAAGGTCCCTGTTTGTTCTCATCGTCTCTGATGAGACACCGCGAATCCATGGATTCCGACCTCCAGGTGCAGAGGTGAACGGAAGCAACCGACCGATCCGGGCTCACCGGACCCTGGGGACAGGAATTTTGCAAGAGGTTCCATGGTAACGGTGATTCCAGTATTCGCACAAACAATATGTTGGCGAGGAATTCGCACCGCATCCTGCAACTTTTGCTTGACGTGATGGGATGAAACCAATTGTGCCTTGTTTTCAATTATCCCTTGGCTGGCCTGTCGACACCACTCGATCACATCACTCGAAGTACGCAATTGCATTGACATGTTCTCGCGTGCGGCGAATGCCTTTGCACCAGGAAGATAATCCGACGTAGTAACAAACATGCTCTTTTCCATACTATAGGCCGTTTTGGCTCCATGAAGTGCTTGAACAGCTTGCAGTCCAATTTTGCGATCCGGGCGAACCGCTTATGCAGATGGTTCCGGTTCGATCAACATGCTGTAGGTAAGGGGTTGTGCATTGGTAGCGAGGCGGAGGAGCGAGCGGAAAGCATCGTGGCGGGTTTTGCGGCGGTTGAAGCGAAAGACGACCTCATCGAGATCGGCTTGCAGATGCTTGCGGCGCAGCCCGTGGTCGACGCCTCGCGCCCATCCTTTGAGGTTGGAGAAGACTTGGTGGATCCACGGCAGGACGAGGTGAGCGGCGGTCTTCCCGACGACATGGACATTGTGGCGATCGGCGGGGACCGCAGCGTCGCCGGACCAGCCGTCGGTTTTCGCGATGGCGTCGGGATCGACGGCGGTTTCGACGAAGTGTCCGAGGTCGGCGGCGCCGTAGGAGGAGATGTCGGCCAGCCGCAGGCGCCCGGGATGTTTCCGTCCCCGAGTTCGATGGCGCCGACGATGAGCATCTTGCCGTCGTGGCTGCGTCCTTGCCCTCCGGTGGGAGGATCGTCTTTGGTCCGGAATGGACGGCTGGCCTCGTCGATGTCCACCAGGCCCGACAACGGGTTGCGCTCGGGCTCGACCATGCTGGCGTGCAGGATCGTCCCGGCCGTCACCGAGGTCTGCCGGCGGCAGCCGGTGCACGCGAAGGTGTGTGCTTTTCTGCGCAGCGCCCATCCCTTTTCATGGCCGCACGTGGGACAGACGAAGCCGTCCGGCCAGCGCATTTCGATCAGCCAGGCGGCGCAGGCGTCATCGTCCGGGACCATGTGCTGGAAAGCGAAGAGGCTGTCAGGGACCTGTTTCATGTGGGGGCTCCGTCGGCAGGAACGTATCGGGGCATTCTACCCGCTCCCCCGCTCTAACCTCAACCTCAACATCTGGCGGCAAACTCTCGCGACCGGAACCATGTGCATAAGCGGTCCGGGCGATAGCGCTTAATCTGTATTGCTGTCAAGACATCGCCTATGGGATCTCTCTGAAACATTCTAACGTCAACACCTCCATCGCCGCTGCGCGGCCCGAGATGAACTCCGAACCCTTGATTCCTAAGCGCTTCGTATATCAATATCTCAAATTCTCGCGGAGAGAGCTTGTGCATCCGATCAGGCTTGTTTGAGAAATACGCAAAAAGTTCATCATGCAGATCACTAAAGTCTTCCCTCACCAAGCTGCACACCCACCGCCAGTGGAAGTAATCCTTGTATCGTTCGTTCCAGACTGGGTCGTCAGCCAGAATGTATACCCGTCCAGTATCACGTTCAAACCAGTAACCATTTCGTTTCAGCAGAGATATGAAATCTTCATAGAGGTGCTCGGTATATTCGGTCCCGTCAAACACTCTATTAAACTCGCCGTCAGATATGAAGACGGTGACTACGGGATAGTTTCTCCA
Source organism: Thalassobaculaceae bacterium (assembly GCA_963422445.2). GTDB lineage: Bacteria > Pseudomonadota > Alphaproteobacteria > Thalassobaculales > Thalassobaculaceae. The sequence continues at coordinate 1,586,727 of OY729512.2, read as the reverse complement.
CGGTTGAGCGTCAACGTAATCGAGATAGCTCCTGAAAGTGCAATCGCCCCAGAGATTGTGTTGCCTCGCCCAGTTTTCGACAATATTCTGAAGCTGCAAAATTTCTTGCTGTACTGCGGCATCATCAATTTTTTCTAGTGTGGACATAAAGGTTCTTCGCTCGCTCCAGGAAGCCGTGATCCGACATTGATCAAGATTCGGCTCAGTCGAAGATGACGATGCAATGTTGTTCTAAAATCGTGACGGTCGGGTTCATTTTTGAGGCCATTGCTGAGCTCCGTGCAGCACGCGGAGGATCGTGACAGTGTAGGCGTCCTCCGCATAGACTACGAGGTAGTTCGAGCGCACGACCATCTCGCGCGTGCCTTCCATGCGGCCGACCCTGTAAAGCCGCGGGTTCTCCCGCAAGCGTGATACCCTGGTCTCGATATCGTCCTTCAGGACTTGGGCAGCTTCGGGGTTATCGTCGGAAATGTAGTCGACGATCGCCATGAGATCGGCGACCGCCGCAGCCTTCCATTCAAGATCTTGCACCGCGCTTTCCGTCGATCAGCGCCTGCGCATCGGTCATTACTCGTTCATGCGGAACCGCGGAGCCGGGGTCGTCTAGGGCTTCCCGCACCTTGGCACGGAACCACGCATCATGGGCTTCAGGATCGGCGGTCAGGCCGGCCGGCAAACCGCCCTCCGTGGCGACACGGGTCAGGAGGATGCGCACGGCATCCGAGAGTGTCAGGCCAACACCGGCTAACGTGTCGGCGGCCTTCGCCTTGAGCTGATCGTCCACGCGGACATGGAGCATCGAAGTCTGAGCTGGCATTGGGCGTCCTCCACAGTTGCCAACTATATGAATCTCAATTGAGAGACGTCAAGCTGGGTGGCAAAGTCCCGACTGTTGTTAAGCGTGGAAAATTGACCCCCTGTTGGAGTGGGCTCCTGGGGTCGGAAATGATTTGACCGGTGCGCTGGGCATTCGAAGGATAGCCGCCCATGGCCAAGCACCGCACCCATAGCATCGCCTTCAAGCGGCCGGGTCGTTCAGGAGTATCTCGCTGGCGAGACCCTCCACGGCCTGGCAAGCAGGCCACGAACTCTCCCGCACCCTGATCCGGATCCGGGTCGACAAGTACGAGGCTGGCGCCTTCGACGAGGACGCCGAGGCGGCAAGCATGGTCCAGGAATACGAGGCCCGGATCGCGGCGCTCCAGCGCCTGGTCGGCAAGCAGGCGCTGGAGCTCGAGTTTCCAAGGGGGGCTCAGCGGCACGGACGACGGTCGAGAAACGCGCCCATGTCCGTCATCACCGGCCCCAGGGCCTCTCCGTCGCCGAAGGATGCCGAGTGATGGGGACCACGCGTTCTACTTAACTACCGCGCTTCGGGCGGATCGGCAGACGACACCGCCCTGGTGGAGGCCATGCCCGCGATCAAGGAGGAGTTCGAGGCCTGCGGATGGCGCCGCCTGCAGGCGGCGCTCAGGCATCGGGGCTGGGTGGTGAACCACAAGAAGATCAAGCCCTGATGCGCGAGCACGCTTTGCATCCGCCGCGCCGGCGCGGTTTCGTCGCCACCATCGACAGCGATCACGACGAGCCCGTCTTCCCCGATCGTTCCAGGGAGCGCGAGGTCGATGGCCCGAACCCGCTCTGGGTCGCCGATCCGACCTGCATCGCTATCCTCGGCGGCTCTGTCTGTCTGGCGGTGATCATGGATGCGTGGTCGCGGCGCATCGTGGGCTACGCCCCGGCCGACGGATCGATACCCGGCTCACCCTCGCGGTGCTCACGACGGCGATCGAGAACCGCCACCCGGCTGCGTCCATCACTCCGACAGAGGCTCGCAATACGCCGCCCAAGCCTAAAGGGCCCTGCTCGACGAACACGGCCTGGCCGGCTCGATGGGCCGGCGCGGCAACCCCTGCGACACCGCCATGATGGAGAATTTCATGAAGACACTGAAGGCCGAGGGCGTCTACCCCATGGCCTTCGAGAGCGTGGCGGACGTCGCGGAGCACCGGCCGCGCTTCTTCGACAGCTACAACGAGAGACGCCTACACTCGGCCCTCGGATACCTGAACCCCAACCGCTTCGAGGAAAAGCAGTCCCGCAAACCGGTCAAAACCGCCGCATGAAACTGTCCGACCCCAAGGGCCCACTCCAATAGGGGGTCAATATTCCACGCCGATCAACACCAGGATTCACCCCATGAATGAGGGAGCCAAGGGTCGCAGGTCAATCTCTAGAACCTGGTAAAGTCAATATGACCCGATGGATATCTTGGGGGGGGGGGGGGGGGAATCTGGAAAGCATACTGAATGCGGATCAGCGTGTCGATCTACGGCACGGTTCTTTTGACGACCATCATTGTGGTACTCCAAAAGATCAGCGAGAACGGTCTCCGGGACGGAGTCTACTCCGTCCCGGAGTGACACGGCAAAAATGAGCATGGGTAACTAACTTTGAGTAATCCCCCCGCTTCGCCAGGCCGATCAACAGCCTGAAACAGGATAGCATGGTGTTTTTTGCGAAAGCGTGGAGATTTCAGGTGGACGAAGGAACGGAGGCGGTCGTAACGTCGGCAGCAGAGCGCTGGGCGTGTGCGACCGCAGTTGCCGCTCTAAGGTGGGTAATGGAGCGCGTATCGGTCGACGTCCAGGAGACCGGGCAGCAGTTGCGATGATTTTATTGGATCACAGTACACTATGACCTGACCCTATCGACCATGATTCGTCCGCGTCCGCGCCGGATGAGATAGCCGCCGCGCGGGATAGCCAGCTTGCCCTGCTGAACGAGTGGCCAGAGCGTGTCCACGATCAATGCCGCGTTCTCGTCATTGCTGTCCTTGCTTGACGACTGCGCGGCAAGCCATTCTACAAACGCCTGCTCTCCAATTGCATCGCCGACTGATTTTCTCAGAGCATTCGGTTTTCGGCGTTGTCCCTTCGTCAATGTGGTTTCATCTATCCGGGGCGATGACGGTTCGCTGGCCATGGGCGTGTTCTCTTTGATTGTTCGCGAGTCGCAGGTGCTCGGCAGTGTAACAGAAACACTGTGGCTCCCTCGAAAGAAACCGCGGTAAAGGTTGGCGTTCCCCAGGTTGAACGGCGCGCCGGAGATTGCGCCTTCGAGCCTTTGAGTGCGCCGAAGCCGAATTGGAATGCAACGTTGCTTGTGGCGCAGCGCGCCCAGGTAACTCTTTCCCGGACCGACGACGTCAGACGGTCCGATCAGGGGCACGACGGCAGGGTAACCAGCACCTCGTTGCGGCGGAGCATAGGGATCGTCCACGGGGGATTGTAGCCGGCCATTTGCCAATCTCCCGCGTGTCCAAGACCGCGTGCCTCGATCCAGCCGACAAGCGATTGTCGCTCCGCTTCGCCTGCTTCGTCGCCCAACTTGCCGGTGAAGCGGATGCTGGCCACGCAGCGCGCGGCGACACCGCTGACCACGACATCGGCGCCGGTCGGCGCGGGCGCCGTTGCGGCGGTGTAGCCCGCCGGCAGGACAAAGCCAATGGACCAGCCGTCAATGTCGGCGCCGGCCAAGGTCGTCGGTGCACCGCTGTCTTCTCCGCGCTGCGGCGCGGCGACGATCGCGCCTGCTTCCAGGCTCTCCGGTTCGGTCAGAACCGGCACCGTCATCTCGATATCCGACGCACTTGCATTGGCGCCGGTGATGTACTCGAAAAGCTGCTGGAAGCCGATGCGAACCGCGTCGTCGAACGATCCCTGCGCCGTCGTCCAAGCGACCGCATAGGGCTCATATGCGCGCACTTCGATGTCGCCGTCGGCAAGAACGATCCTGTACTTGGGTTCTTCGGCCGCTTTGCCCCCGAATGCGGAGCATGCGCCGACAAACAAGCTTACGACGACGGCCACCCCGCTTGCCAACGTCCTGTTCATCGCCATTTCCTCTCCTTTCGCTCACGCAAGCCATGAGTACGCAGCCCATCGTACCTTCCAACAAGGGATGCGGCAGGCCGATCTTCCCGAAGTTGATGCAGGTCTTGACGAGCTCTTCCAATTGGAGCTCCTTGAACGCGTGACCGACGATTGAGGCCGCGAATGTGAACTGAGGGAGGGCGGCGCCGTCTCCCGTCCACTCACCTGTCACGGTTTACGCAGGCCGATCATGGCTGTTGCCCGGCGCGCAGGTTCGGTCCCGATCGGCACGGTAATCCATTGATCCTGCTGCATTGCGGAAGGTCAACAAGGGCGCTCAACAACACCGATAACAAAGGCCGATATTCGTGCCATTGGAGCGAGCCCCCGGCGCTTGAGGGAGATGAAAGAGCGGCGGAGAGGGCGGGAGTAAGGTGGGGCTTTCTCGGACCGCACTGCATGAAAAGTGAGAACACGCGGCGACTGGGTGCGATCCGTCCGGTCGGATCGGGCTCTAGTAGATTGATTTCAATGTTTGGGCCCCTCTTTTTCTTGCGGCGATGATGGTATCGGGATCGGCGGTCCAGACGAAGGGCTTGGCTTCTGTGGTGTTGTGTTCGTCGATGACGCGGCGGATGGCGTCCTGGAGTTCGCGTCCGCTTGGCGAAGACGCCTTCGACCGCGTTCAGCCACGCGCTCGAGGTGGGGGTGACGTGGAAGGTCCAGCGCGAATGGCGTGCGAGCCAGACCTGGACGTCCTTGTGCTTGTGAGTGGCGTCGTTGTCGAGGATGGCATGGACCGGGACGCCGGCGGGTATCGTGCGCGCGATGCGGTTGCGGCATCTCGGGAATTCTTGGTGGCAATGCCGACTGGCGTGCTGGCCGATGACCGTGCCGTCGAGCACGGTCAGGGCGGCAAACAGCGTCGTCGTGCCGTTGCGCTTGGAATCATGTGCCATGGTGGCGCCGCGGCCTTTCTTCAGCGGCAGGCCGGGCTGTGTGCGGTCGAGTGCCTGACTGTGCGACCTGTCATCGATCGACAGCACGACCGCGTGAGCCGGCGGCGCAACGGAGAGGCCGACGATGTCGGTCAGCGTCTCGAGGCAGGCGGGATCGTTCGAAAGCGTGAACGGCCGCCAGCGGTGCGGCATCAGGCCATGCGGCTGCCAGACCGCCCAGACCCTCGAAGCGGCAACCCCCACAGCCTTCGCCATCGCCCGCAGCGTCCAGTGGGTCGCCGCGTAAGGCGGCGAGGTGTGGGTCAACCCGACGATCTTCGCCACCTGCTCAGGAGCCAGAGGCGTCTTGCCCGGCGGACGCGTCTTGTCCAGCAGAAGTCCGTCCACACCGTCTTCCATAGAAGCGGTCCTGCCAGCGCCAGACACTGTTCTTCGCCTTGCCGGCCTCTCTCATGATGGCCATCCTGCCGAGCCCGTCGTCGCTCAGAAGAACGATGCGCGCCCGCCAGACATGTTTCTGCGGGCTCTTCGGGTCCGGGACAACCGTTTCAAGGCGACGCCGGTCGCCCGAAGTGAGCGTGAATGAAACACCAGGGCGCATCTTGCAGACCTCCGTGATCGACAAACCAGAAGAACACGAACCTCTTGCAAAATTCCTGTCCCCAGGGTCCGGTGAGGCCGGATCGGTCGGTTGATCCCGGTCACCTCTGCACCTGGAGGTCGGAATCCATGGATTCGCGGTGTCTCATCAGAGATGATGAGACCGAACAGGGACCTTTGCGGACATCGGGACACGCCTCTCCGGGCCACTCTCTTCGAGAGGGCCGCGAAGGGTCGGCATGCGTTGTCGGAGCCGCGCTATGGGGCGGCGAGACGTATCAACGGGTCAGCCGCCAGGGCCAGGATGCCGAACATGAGATGGCAGGCGACCTTGGAATGTCCGCGGACGCGGACATGGCGCCCGCCACACTCATCCTTGAGGCGGGTGTTGGTCCTCTCGACACCGGACCGGATCCGGAACCGCACGGTCTCGGGATCGACATGGCCTATTGCACGCCGGGCCCGGGCCTCCCGGTCTCGCTCCTCCTTGAGGTCCTTGTCCCGGCGCGGATTGACATCGATGATCGGAACATGGCCAAGCCGTTCGCTCATCTGGTGGATCTCCCTGGCATCATAGGCCGCGTCCATGAGATCGTAGAGATTGGTCACACGCCCGGCGGTCATCATCGCCAGCGGGATCGCGACCTGGCTGTCATGGACGGATGCCGCGGTGAGGACGGTACTCAGCGGCACCCCGCAGTCTGCTGTGTCGATATGCAGCTTGTAACCGCGCCAAGCCTCCAGGACCCCCTTGGCAGTCTTCTTTGCCCCATGATCGCAGACCTTCGGCAGCGCGTCGAGCCTCTCATCGAGATCCATCCCGTTCGCTTGCTGTTCGAGACGCCCAGGCTCCTTCGTCCTCTCCGCGCCCTTGCGGGGCCGGCCGCGCTTGCGGTTCGGCGTCCTGGCCTTCGGCTTCGGGGCCGGCGTCTCCCGGGCCTCGATGGCCGTCGGGTCCCGCGACACGTGGCCGATGAGCGCGTCGCCCAGTGTCTCTGCAACCAGAGCCGCGTGCATCCTCTCCGGAAGACGGGACTGCGACCATTCGGCAAACGCCCGCGAAAACGTCGCTTCACTCGGGATCTTCGCGACACGCGACCAGCCGCACAGTCGGCGCAACGTCGGGTCCACTTTGAGCCTGTCGATCAGGTGGCGGGTCGTCGGCAGATCCCATACCGCCTTGGCGATGAAGCCACGGGCCAGCGCCTGGCGATCCTCCCGGGGCCGACCCGGACCGGTCCACACCCCATCGACGAAGCCCTCCACCTTGACGAGATCGAGAGCTGTCACGAAGCGCTTGTGCGTCTCCAGGAGAGGACCGACCGCCTCGGCCAACGCAGGGAAAAGTTCCCCTTGAAATCGGCGCCAGAGATCGGATAGGGTCGAGCCAAGGGTCATCGGGGTCACCTCCTCGGTATCTTGTTGTTGTGGAAACACAACATACCACGAGGTGCCCCCGAAACCCAGGCCCTCGACAACAAAATCAGCCTCGACAAGGCAAAAAACCGGTCGGGCCGGCAATTTTGCAAGAAGCTCAACACAATAACGGATATCTGTAACGATCAATCCATTAGGTAGCACAGAGTCGGGAAGGCAGATGCCTCGAACATGCTTATGCCGCCATCACCAAGTCATAGCTTGTGTTCTTGCTGCCGCCCGGATTGCGGCGAAGGATGCTACGCGCGACTAGTTCATTAATGTCGCGCTGCGCCGTCGGAATCGAACACTTGCCGATCGCGGCCCATTTCTTTGCCGTCAGCTTGCCTTCGAATCCATCGAGAAACCTGTTGAGCACTGTCTTCTGTCGTTTGTAGAAGGGCTCACGGGCGTAGCGCTGCCAGAAGTCGGCCTTGCGCAGAACGTTGGCGCAAGCCGCCTCGGAGCCGTCGATCGCGCGCGAAAAGCAGTTGAGGAACCAGACCAGCCAGTCGGTGACGTCGAGCGCGCCCTTCTGCGAGCGTTCGAGCCTGTCGTAATAGTCCGACCGTTCCTTCCGGATCTGACTCGACATGCTGTAGAAGCGCTGCCCTGAGTCCTCCGACTGCGCCAGCGCCTGATCGGCGATCGCGCGCGCGACGCGGCCGTTGCCGTCCTCGAACGGGTGGATAGTCACGAACCAGAGATGCGCGAGGCCAGCGCGCAGCAGGCCTTCGGGTTCGCCCCGGCGATTGAACCAATCCAGGAACGCCTGCATCTCGGCGTCGAGCTGCTGGGCCGGCGGCGCCTGATAGTGTACCCGCTGACGGCCGATCGGCCCCGAAACGACCTGCATCGGCCCTTCCGCGTCGTCGCGCCATGCACCTGTCTTGACTCTGTGTAATCCTGAATAGCCGGTCGGGAACAGCGCTGCCTGCCAGCCGAACAACCGTTCGGGCGTCAGCAATGCCTCATAGTTCTCCGTAGCGTCGAGCATCATTTCGACGACGCCTTCGGTCCGCCGGTCGGCCGGCGCGACGACGGCGGCAGGCACGCCAAGGCGGCGCGCGATCGAGGATCGCACGCTGTCACGGTCAAGGACCTCGCCCTCGATCTCCGAGCTCTTGATGACGTCTTCCGTAAGCGCTTCGAGCTGTGCCTCGAGCTTCAAGTCGAAGCCGAGTCTTGCCATGCTTCCGAGGAGTCGGCCTTGCTTCAGGCGCGCGGCCGCGAGCGGCTCAAGAAGCCGCCCATCGTCCCAAGTTGAGTGGGGCCACTCCGGCTGCTTCCAGATGTACATGATTCTCCTCTCTGAATGAGAAGAATATGCATCGCTCTCGTCATTTGGCAAGCAAATTCTCTTCTCTTGATGAAGAGAATAATCCGGCTTTCGCCTCATTGTCTGACACTGCTTCCCAAACTGGCGAAAAGTGTCGGGCTTGACTCGACGGTATCGTAGGAACCGCTTATGCACGTGGCTCCGGTGAAACGCACATGTAGCGTTTGGCGTGCCGGGAATAGTCGACATCGGGGGCAACATCGTGTGTCACCGGAACCACGTGCATAAGCGGTTCGTAGGAATATCTTACCATGTGTCGGATAAAGGAGGCACCCATGGATCCCGCCGCACTGAAAGAGAAGCTGATCGCCGTCCTTGCAGTTTGCGTAGTTGCCGAGGTCGCCGTGCTGGCGCTTTCCGGCGCGGTCCTGGCGGAAACGTGGCGCGGCCTGACCGTGGCGCCCGAGCATCGCTGCTCTCCCTACGACCGCAATCGAGACTACCGCTACCCGCAGTCGATCGAGCGGGAGATCGTGCGCCGCCTGGGTGCGGTCTATGGCCCTTACACTGGCACCTGCTTTTCCAGCACGTCCGAGACGGACATCGAACACATGGTAGCGACGAGCGAGGCCCACGACAGCGGCCTCTGCGCTGCCGACAGGGCGACACGAGCCCGGTTCGCCGCGGACCTTCGCAACCTTACGCTTGCCTCGCCGGGGGTGAACCGCCACCGCAAGAGCGGCAAGGACGCCGGGGAATGGCTGCCGGAGCGCAACCGCTGCTGGTTCGCGGCCCGGGTCGTCGAGGTGCGCCGCGCCTACGACCTCACCATCGACCGGCGCGAGGCCGACGCCCTGGACCGGATTCTCGACGGGTGCGCGAGCACGGAGATGAAGCCGGTAGTCTGTCACGCACCGACCGTGAGCGACCGTGAACGGGGGACTGGTCCTTTGCCGGACGGGACGGGCGACGCACTCGCCCGTTACGACGACAACGGAAACGGCCGCATCACCTGCAAGGAGGCGCGCCGCCACGGCATCGCGCCCGTTCTCCGCGATCACCCGGCGTACCGCTTCATGCGCGACGGGGATGGCGACGGCATGGTGTGCGAGTGAGCTCGTCCGTCAGCGCCAAAGCTGAAGCGCTCGCCACATCGCCGACCGACGAAGCCGTACCGGACTGCCCCGTCCGGGCTTCCGCCGGTGATGAGTTAGCCCGGATTCCGCTATAGTTCGCTCGCCGCTGCAATCACGCACCGCGCCCGGCCGGCCACCGGGCGCATCATTCCGCGCTTCGATTCTGTTGCTGGTCAGGCGGTCCTCGCCGCGCCTGAACGGCCCCGCACCCTCCACAGCGCCCCCATCCCTCCGTTCTCCGCCGGGAGGCCGAGCCTGGCGGTGTCCGGGCGAGGCGCGCGCAACGGAGGATATCGATGATCGCCAACTTTGCAGAGGGGCACCGCCACGCATCAGCAATTCTCCTTATGGCGTTTTTCGTTGCATTGCGGCCTTTCGTGTTGGTTTTTTGGCGGTTTTGCGGTTGGAGGGATGGGCTTGGCGCGGGGGCCGGGGATCAGGCGTTTGCGGGAGGGGGGAGGCCCGTGATGACGGTTTTCATGAGGACTGCCCATGACGCGAAGACATGGTAGGCGGTGATCGTGCGGATGTGCTCGAACAGGCGCCTTCGGGCTCCGAGTGCGTGCCGCGCCCGCCGCCAGGATGCTTCGATCAGGTCGCAGGCCGTGTGCAGGGCGAAGGCCAGCAGATTGAGCACGACCAGGATGCTGGCCAGTGTCTGGCTGCCATGCCCGAAATTGTGTTCGAGGTTGTAGCCATTGGTCTTCAGGACGTTGAAGGTCTCGTTCTCGATCTTCCAGCGGGCACGCCCGCAGGCGGCGATGGCGGCGGCGGTGTCTCGCGTGACGGCAAGGTCGGTGACGAAGCTGTTGCGGTAGGTCACCTTGCCGTCGGGCTTGGCGATCTCGACCTCCAGCCAGTTGACGGCGAGCGCGTCGGCGCCGTCGCGCAGCGGCACGCCATTCATCCAGCGATAGCGCTGGCGGCGCCTGGCCGCGCCCCTGCCCACGGTCTGGCACACCTCGTCCAGCACGACGCCATGAGTGTATTCGCTCAACGTCTTGTGGCTGGACGGCTTGCACACGAAGATGAAGCTCCCGCCCGCGGCGCGCACCGCCTCGCAGATCGGCTGGCGGGAATAGAGATCGTCGCCCAGATAGACCGGTCTCAGCCCGGCCACACAAGGCCCCAGGCGGGCCAGCCAGCGCTGCGCCGCGCGGCTCTCGCAGTCCTGCTGCGCCGAGCCGTCTTGCGGGCGCACGAACTCCGGCGCCAGAGGCAAGGCGCGGCGCTGCCCCGGCGCCACCAGAGCGGCGCCGACAAAGCTGTGGAAATACTCCACCTCCTCGCCCCGCCGGCGCGTCGAGCAGTGCGCGCAGTGGATCGTGCCGGAACGGAAAGGCTCCGAGCCGTCCAGCGCGATCAACACCCGATCGTCCAGGCAGCGCAGACCCGACAAGGCACCGGCGCCATCCAGGTCATCGACAAGCGCCGGAAACACCGCGTCGAAATGATCCGTCGGCGCCCCATCCAGCATCCGCCGGATATGGCTGTCGCACGGAATCCGCTCCATGCCGAACAGCGTCCCGGCGTTCGAAGCGCCGCGCTGCGCCGACAGCAGGCGCTGATGCGCCAGAAACGACGGGCTCTGCACGAAAAACACCGAAAACGCCGCAAGCCCGATGTCTCTCATGGTATAGCGCGTGTTGCTTCCCGAGCGCTTGTCGGGCAACGCCGCGCACCGCTTCCACACCACTTCTATATATCGTTCAAGACGCTTCATACAACAGCTTGAATCACATCTCCAAGCCTTTGAAAAACCCCGATAACTCCAAAAGGAGAATTGCTGCCTTCCAATGGCCCTCGCATGGAACCTGCCGTTCTGAGGACACAAACCGCACCTTATAGCCTGCATCGGGATGACGCTGATCCTCGTGGCCAGTGTCTGCATCCTGTATCGCGAGAACCCGGCACTGCAGAGAACACCGGAGCGAAACAGGAAACCGTTGTCATGAGATCGATCAACAGCCCGGATTTCGGCAGAACCCTGCATAGTCCGAAAACGCGGAGTCCAGAGACCATCCGGACCGGCAGAGGCTGCAGCAACCGGTTCAAGTTTCCTTCAACCGCACTGTCATTTCAACCTCGACCGGGATGTTGAACGGCAGCGAGCCCATGCCAACCGCGGACCGTGCTCCTCGACCCGCTTCGCCGAATACGTCGATCATCAGATCGGAAAAACCGTCGATCACTTTCGGATGCTGCGTGAACCCGGTTTCCGCATTCACCATCCCGAACGTGCGGACGACCTGGGCGACCCGATCCAGCGATCCGATCGCCTCACGCAGCGCTGCCAGGGAATTCAGACCGACATTACGGGCCGCGGCAACGGCCTCCTCGACCGTCAGTTCCGTCGGCACCCGTCCGGTCACCGGCCGGCCATCGGGATCGCGCGGCCCCTGCCCCGCCAGATGGGCAAAGCTATCGAGCAAGACGACCTTCGCATAGGATCCTGCGGGCGGGGAAGCTTTCGGCAGGACGATTCCCAGGTTCTGCAGGCGTTGTTCGGCACTCATGATATCTCTCCCGGTTTCATATGTGCATCTTTGCACCCTTGGTAATCTTGTCGACGACTTTGCGGTCGTCCCGAAAGCCGAGACCGACGACCGGCATATCGTCCGGCAGCCGCGCCTTCACTGTCATCCGGTTGGCTGCGTCATGCCCGGTTGCAAACATGTCCTCGATATAGAGTGACAATCGCACACCGCGATCCATGGCCCGGCGATAGATCGTCTGCAGCCGGTTACCATCGGCCGACAATATGATCACCGGCTGGATCAGCAACGGAGAATAAAAATTACCCGCTGCGTCTTCGTAGTCCTCACCGATCAGGCTACCGTTCGTTCCGATGAGTCCTGTGGTGAGGAATGCTGTCACGTTCAGTTTCTGCCAGACCGCAAGATCCTCACGCAAGACGAAGGCGATCTTGGTGTCGAACTGCATGGCCGGTCAGAGTCCGAAAATCGAAGACAGGCCGGTGCGTTCGCTTTGCGCCGCCATCACAGCATCGTCCGGTATCTCGACCCGCTCCGACGCCGCCCGCAACACGGACGGCAACAGGCCGAGATCTCCGACCGAATTGAGGAAGATGCCGGAACGCCCCAGGACATAATGAACCGCGACCCGGATATCCTCTTCCGCTTCCAGAGGTTCGTACCAGGTCGTCCGCCGCTTGATAACGCCCGCAGCCCATGGCCCGCGGGCGAGACTCTTGATGGTCTGCACGGCGACATTGCGCTCGCGGCAGAGCGCCAGCGTCCTCTCGAAATCGTCCGCATAGGTCACGTGATGGGCCGTCACCCAGTTATAGGGCATCAGGATCGAGTCGAAATCGAACCGGGCGAGCGACCTGCGATGCATCGCCGCCACATTCCAGCCATGTCCGGTCACGCCAATAAACCGAACAAGCCCGGCATCCCGTGCCTCAACGGCGGCACGCAGCGCTCCATCCTCACTCATCGCCACGTCCCACTCGTCCGGATGCATCAGCGCGTGCAGTTGCAGAAGATCGATGATATCGGTACGCAATCGGTCAAGCGAACGGTGAATGCTGTCGCGAGCGGCTAGATAACCCCGGTCCCGGGTCTTGGTTGCGAGGAAAAACGCCTCCCGATGCCGGTCCATCCATGGTCCGATACGCAGTTCGGCGTCGCCATAGGCGGCGGCCGTATCGATATGATTGACGCCAAACTCCAGCAACAGATCAAGCGCCCGATCGGCTGCCGCCTGATCCACCTTGCCGAGCGCAGCCGCCCCGAAGATGATCGCTGAACTCAGATGCCCGGTCCGTCCGAAAGGGCGCTTTTCGATCACCATGCACTGTCTCCTGTCACCTATTGTCGCAGACTGGCACGGAACCATACTGCGGAATACGCCCGCTGCCCACAGTTGAATTGACAGGCCGGCCATTTGATCATGACAGCCTTGGACACGGCATGGGTCGCAGGTACTGTCGCATCATGATCAATGCGCTCTACAGCAACAACCGTGTGAAACTCGGCGTGATGGCGTTCAATTGCTCGCACGGTTCGACCGTGACGACGGCAGATGGCGCTTGGCCCATGACCTGGACTGACAACGCCGCGCTGGCCCGCATGGTCGACGCTGCCGGCATGGAGGCGTTGCTCCCAGTCGGCCGCTGGAAGGGATATGGCGGCGAGACCAATTTCAACAACCGGACCTTCGAGAGCTTTACCTGGGCGTCGGGTATCGGCGCAATAACAAGCTATTGCACCGTCTTTGCCACCGTGCACGCGCCGCTGATCCATCCGGTCGCGGCTGCCAAGATGGCCGCGACGGCCGATCATGTGTCGGGCGGACGCTTCGCGCTCAATCTGGTTGCCGGATGGTTCCGCAACGAATTCGAAATGTTTGGCGCGGAGTGGCGGGACCGTAACCGGCGTTACGAGTACGCCGATGAATGGATCACTCTGGTCAAAAAGCTGTGGACAAAAGACGAAGAATTTGATTTTAATGGAGATTTCTTCCACGGGACGTCGCTGTGGAGCCAGCCGAAGCCGCTGCAATCGCCGCGTCCGCCGATCATGAATGCCGGAAGTTCGCCGCTCGGTCAGGCGTTTTCGGCTCGCCATGCGGACATGAACTTCGTGATGCTGCCACAGAAGAACGAAGACAGCGACGCTGCCCAGATTGCTCATCTCAAGACTCTTGCAGCCGATCTCGGGCGGACATCGCAATGTTGGATTCATGGTTATGTCGTGTGCCGGGACACCGAACGCGAAGCTTTGGACTATCTGCATCACTACGTTGTCGATCGTGGCGATGATACCGCGGTCACCAACATGCTTGACATTTTCGGCATCCAGTCCGCGACCTTGGAGCCGGCCGTGATGGAGGCGTTCAGGTTCCACTTCAAAGCTGGCCACGGTGGCTATCCACTGGTCGGCACAGCAGAGCAGATTGTCGACCGGATGGACCGGCTTTCGACGATAGGCGTCGATGGCATACTGCTGTCCTTCGTCGATTACCTCGGCGAAACCCGTCAATGGATCGACCAGGTCATGCCACTGATGGAACAGGCGGGTCAGCGCCACCGGTTTGGTTCCGCGCCGACATGACCGATCCGGTGTCCCGACGAACCGGCTTTGTTCTGCTCGTGACGGTTTGGTTTTGTTGGGGGTTCAGTTATCCCGCAACCAGTCTGGTCCTGCGGTCGATCGACGTCTGGACTGGTCGGGCCTTCATCATGGCCGTAGCCGGCCTGCTTCTCCTGGCGCTGGCGGTCGCCGCCGGTCATCCGGTCAGGGTACCGCGCAAACTATGGCGCGATCTCGTGATCGCGGCGATCCTCAACATGACAATCTTCCAGATCGGCATGACGGTCGGCATCGACTTGTTTTCCGCGGGACGAACCGTGGTCGTAGTCTACACCATGCCGTTATGGGCAATGCTGTTCGCGTGGCCCCTGTTGGGAGAACGTCCGACACTGCTTCGCGTCATGGCCCTCGGCCTTGGTCTGCTCGGGCTGTGCGTGTTGGTAAGTCAGGACTTCACGACGCAACGGGACGCCTGGACTGGCGCCGGCTGCACATTGATCGGTGCGATCGCATTCGGGCTCGGGACAGTCTGGATCAAACGGGTACAATGGACCATCGATCCGACTGTCGTCGCGGGATGGCAGCTTGTGCTGGGATCAATTCCGGTGATCCTGATCTGTCCTCTGGTCGGACGCTGGCCCGATCTTGGCATCGTCACGATGCTGAGCTGGAGCGGACTGGTCTTCAATATTATCATTTCCAATGTGCTCGCCTATTTCGCCTGGTTCCGCGTAGTCGCCGCCTTTCCCGCCTCGGTCTCCGGACTCGGCACCCTCGCGGTGCCGGTGGTCGGGGTTCTCGCAAGCACGCTGCTGCCCTATGAAACTGTCGGCTGGCATGAAATCGCCGCGCTCGGCCTGATCGTCGTGGCCCTCGGGCTCAATCTTCACTCCGCTCGCGGCCTGTAAACGGCCTTCAGGCATCACCGACATGCTTCAATTGCTGATTCTGGACCATGCGCCCTATCAGACCCGCCGGCAGACCGCTAAGATGCGCGGGCACTCGTTGCTCCAACCCAACAGGAGGAATACCCGGTGGCCAACAAACGGCTTCGCTTGGGCATTTTCCTGGCGCCGTTCCACGCGCTTGAGGAAAATCCGACCAATGCACTCGATCGCGACATGGAACTGATCGAGCATCTTGATCACCTCGGATATGACGAGGTCTGGGTCGGGGAACATCACTCGGGCGGTTTCGAGATCATCGCCTCGCCGGAAGTCTTCATTGCCGCTGCCGCCGAACGGACCAAGCATATCCGCCTCGGAACCGGTGTGGTCTCGCTGCCCTACCATCATCCGTTCATGACCGTTGACCGCATGGTACAACTTGACCACATGACCAGGGGACGGGCAATGTTCGGCGTCGGGCCGGGTGCGCTGGTCGGGGACGCATTCCGGATGGGCATTGATCCGGCGGATCAACGCCAGCGAATGAACGAGGCGCTGGACGTCATCATGCCGCTCATCAATGACGAGGTGGTGACGGCAAAGACCGACTGGTTCGAGATGCGGGAATGCCAGTTGCAACTGCCGTGCTATACCCGCCCACATATGGAAATGGCAGTAGCTTGCGCACGGTCGCCGTCGGGTGCCCTGGCAGCCGGCAAACATGGACTTGGCATGTTGTCGATCGGCGGAACCTCGGACGAGGCGCTCGCCCATCATGCCAACAACTGGCTTCTCTGTGAAAGAACCGCGGCCGAAAACGGCAAAAGCGTAAGCCGGGAAGGGTGGCGTGTGGTTACCCTCGCCCATATCGCCGATACCCGTGAACAGGCGCTCAAGAACGTTCAGTTCGGACTTGAGAAATGGGCACGGTATTTCCGCGAAGTCACAACCTTCCCGATCGTGCCACCGGATATTGGCGACCCCGTATCCTACCTGTTGGAGAACAACATGGCGTGTATCGGGACTCCGGATGACGTCATCCGGTATATCGAAAAACTGCAGAACGGCACAGGCGGGTTCGGGGCTTATCTGGAACTCGCTCATAACTGGGCCGACTGGACCGCAACCAAGCGGCATTACGAGCTGATGTCCCGCCATGTGGCACCGCATTTCCAGAACCTGAACACGCTGCGGCGGGCGAGCTACGACTACAGCCATGCCAACCGTGAGGTGTTCGCGGGTCGTGGCGCCGAGGCGGTCCAGGCAGAAATCGACAAGCAGGACCTGCGCGAAAAGGCCCGGACCGCCGAATGAACCGGCAGAATCTCGAACCGCGTCGCAAAGACACACGCGTCACGACCACGCCAACCCGAAACAGATGAAGACCAAAACCGGGGCTGCCAGCTTGACGATGCTCGGTGACTAGTGGATCGACCGAGACATTTGAGTCCTTCGGCCTGCAAGGGTTCGATAACCGTAACTAATTCAAATGTCTTGATAAGTTGATCCATAAACTCAATATTCCAGTGGTTCGAAGTGAAAGATTCGAACCACTAGCGTGATTCGCGTATGTCCTCGTCATCCGGCTAGGCGAGCATTGGCAACCGCTCTATCGCGTTCACCCTGCATCCGCCGCCGAGCGGTGGCGGCTGATGAACCGCAACGACCAGCGGTAGCCAATCCAGCCCGAAGCGATGGCCCAGGGGATACACCCAAGAAACATCGGCAAGCCCCACAGCTGGAGCATCCCGACGGTAATGTTCCAGACTGCCTCGAGAAAATGACCGTCTGTCTCCAGAACGCTGTCAAGTTCCACGGCAAAAGCATCGAAGGATATAGACCTGTCCCGGCGGCCTAGCATCAACTGCCCGGTCAGAAGGAACAGGTAATACAGCGGCGGCACGGTGAAGACATTGGTCACCCATGTCCAAGCCATCGCGATCACGACGCTGAAGCGCCAGTTTGGCACGATCAGGCGCTGGACCGCCCAGACACCGGCAACCATCGCCATTTGTACTCCCACCAGCGGGGTCATGGCGCAAAGCAACCCGATCAGAACCCCCCGGGCACGGAATTGGGGACCCTCCTTGCTGCGCAGCATCGGAATCAGTAATCTGTACCGCAGTAGCCGCAAAGATCCACGAAACATCGGACGCCATCCAGACGTCATGGATCCTGCGCACAGAAAGGCTCCGAGCCTCGCGGCGCGCCAGCGAAACGACAGCTTCTGGACGAAAGCACGGCGTCCTCCAGTCCCGCATGACAGTTCACGTCGACCCATCCGCCTCTCCCGGTCGCGCGGAGAGGCTAAGCGGGAACGACCGGATGTCACTGCAGCGAAATTCCTCGGCGAGCAAAACCCGGAATGCTAGTGTTGTTGTCTGTCAACCTGTGCAAATTGCCATATTTCGACCGATCAGAAAACTAGGCATGCCTGAAGGAGTTTCAATGGATTTCGATTTCGACCGGATCATCAACCGCCAGAACACCAGTTCGATCAAATGGGACTTTCGCTCGGAACACGGAACCGTCCGGCGTTGGGACGCGACAGAAAGCCGACATGGCAACAACCGGGTGTTGCCCATGTGGGTTGCCGATATGGACTTCGGCTGCCCCGAAACCGTTGTCGAAGCGCTGGTGGAGCGAGCCGCTCATGGCATCTACGGCTATACCGGCAAGCCCGACAGCTATACCGAGGCCGTCATCGGATGGATGGAGGCGCGACACCACTGGCCGGTCGATCCGTCCAGCATTCTGACCACGCCCGGCGTCGTCCCGACAATAAACATGGCGCTCCGCTGCCTGATCAAACCGGGCGACGGCGTCCTGATCCAGCCACCGGTCTACCACCCATTTTACTGGGGAATCGACGATAATGGCGGCCGGGTCGTGACCAACCCGCTGTGTTTTGAAGACGGCGTGTACCGCATGGACTTCGACGATCTCGAACGCAAGGCGGCCGATCCGAAAACGACATTCGCGATCCT
The DNA here is from genome assembly GCA_963422445.2 of Thalassobaculaceae bacterium. Classification (GTDB taxonomy): domain Bacteria; phylum Pseudomonadota; class Alphaproteobacteria; order Thalassobaculales; family Thalassobaculaceae. The sequence goes on along the minus strand of OY729512.2, from coordinate 1,568,528 downwards.
GTGTTCGCCGCATAATCCTGTGGGCCGGGTCTGGGACCCGGATGAGTTGACCAGATTTGCCGATATCTGTCTGCGTAACGATGTGTTTGTCATAGCCGATGAAATCCACGGCGACCTGATTCTGCCCGGCAACCGGTTCACCGCTTACGGAACCCTGGGCGCAGTACATGTAAACCGGGCCATTATCTGCACTTCGGGCAGCAAGACCTTCAATCTCGCTGGCCTCCACTGTTCCAACATCATGGTGAAGGACGAAGCGGTACGGACCGCGATTTCCAACACGATTCGTGCCAACGGTCTGTTCGGCATGAACCCGTTCAGTCTGGTCGCGACGGAAACCGCCTATCGGACCGGAGGACCCTGGCTCGACGCCATGCTCGCTTACGTCGCTGCCAACATTGCCCGGGTGACCAGCGTCGTGAACCGGCGTATCCCCGAAATCGACGTGATCCAGCCTCAGGGAACCTATCTTCTCTGGCTCGATTGCCGGCGTCTCGGACTTGCGGCGGACGCGCTCGAGGATCTGATACTGAACAAGGCGTGCCTCTATTTCGACGAAGGAGTCATCTTCGGCCCCGGAGGGGCCGGTTACGAGCGCGTCAACCTCGCCTGCCCACGCACGATCGTCGACGAAGCCCTTGACCGATTGGCGATAGCGGTCGCCGATCTTCGCAACCGCTCCACCTGACCGGAACAACGTCAGTCATTAGGCCAGCGGGGCAGCAGCCGATCATTCTGCATCACTGTGAACCAATACCGAAGGGTATCCTCGGTATCGAAGCAATCGTGGAAGCCTACCTGCCGAAGTTTGATGGTCGAAACCAGTGACGGCGGGGCCGGTCCGTTGCCGGCCCGCATGGCGCGATCGAGAAATTGCCATGAGTTGCCAACAAATCTGGCCATGGTGTAGCGCCTCAAGTCATGGGCGCGGACCAGCTCGTCCCAGATTGCTTCCTTCTCCGGCATTGTCTCGGCCAGTGTTTGCGGTTCGGGCTCGCCCATCGAGACCCTGAAGTGATCACATATCGTTGGCCACAGATGCGGCCAGAGCAGGGTATCGCCATTGGTAATGTTGAAGGTCTGGTTGACTGCAGCCGGATTGTCGGCCGCCCACACCACCGCGCGGGCCAGCAGTCTTGCGTCAGTCGCCTCGGTTACGATCGGAGCGCCGCCGGGATAGCGACAAGGTATCCCGGCCTCCCGGCAGATCGACGCATAAACGCCGAGCGCGGCAATCAGATTCATCGGGCTGCCGAGCGCCTGGCCAAGAACCACTTGCGGCCGCCAGATGGTATGAACCCAGTTCCGGTCGACCTGACGGGCTTTCAGGTCATCTTCCTGCAACCAATAGAAGTTTTCATGCCGATGGCGAGGCCATCGCTCTTTTGCCGGCGCCCGCATCGGCTCAACGTGGATCCCGTAAGCCTTGGTGCCCTGCAGCAGGTGCACATGAACGAGACCGGCGCTCGCGTCAGTGATCACGTCCATCAGGTTCTGGAACATTACAAGATTGACGTCCATCTGACCCGGGTCCCGCCAGCCGGCAATCAGATCGTCCAGTTCGTAAAGCGCAGCATAGAGAACATGGGTCACATCGGCGAACATCGCATGGTGGGCGGCAAGCGAGTCCCTATCCTTCAGATCGGCCGGGACATGTTTGATCCCTTCGATGTCTGGCGCGCGTCGGGACAGGCCAATCACCTGCCAGTCGGAAAGGTCGCGAAAGTGCCGGAGAGCCGCTCGGCCAAGCAGGCCGGTCGCACCCACAACCAGAATCGTCTTTTGGGTCACATCCGTTATCCCCGTCGTTTGCGATCGCGCAGGTCGATCATCCCCAGCGCCATGGCCGGATCCGTCTCCGGGTCGAAGATCCTGTGCTTCTGGATTTTCTGCGATCCGGTTTTCGGGAGATCGTCGACGAACCGGATCCATCCCGGCACCTTGAAATAGGCGAGCCGGTCATTGCAATGCTCGAACAATGCGATGGCAAGCCGGTCATCGGTCCTGACGCTGGCCGCCGGCACGATACAGGCCAGGACTTCTTCTTCGCGAATTGCATCGGGTATGGCGAGCACGGCAACCTGATCGACCTCGGCGCGAACCTGAAGGACAGCCTCAACCTCGGCCGCGGCAATGTTTTCGCCGGAGCGCCGAATGATATTCTTTTTGCGATCGACAAAGTGCAGCATTCCGTCTGCAGCCCGCATGACGCTATCGCCGGTATGGAACCAGCCGCCGCGCCACGCATCTTCGGTTGCCGGATGGTCTTTCAGATAACCGGAAAACGCTCCGAAGCGCGGCGATGTCTTCGAATGTCGGACCACCATTTCGCCGATTTCTCCCGAAGGGATCGGCTGGTCGTCATTGTCGCGAATCTCGACATCCAAGCCCGGCATCGGTCTGCCCATTGCTCGTGTGCCACGTTTGCGCGGCTCGTGACAGGCGGCGAGCACCCGGCACATCTCCGTCATGCCCCACAGTTCGATCAGTGGAAATCCGAAACGCTCTTCGAAAACGGCATGCAGGTCCGGCTCAACCCCAGCGCCGAATCCGAACCTGACATCGTGTTGACGTTCCATCGGGTTTTCGGGCTGGTTCAACAACATTGGTGCCACCACGCCAAGGTAGTGGATCAGAGTGGCCCTGGTCTCAAGGATATCGGACCACCAGGACCGTGGGTGAAACCGGTCCGGCTGTATCTGGCAACCGCCGGTAAGCATCATCGCCAGCAAGGAGACGACGCCAGCGTTGACGTGGTAGAGCGGCAACGGATTGTACAACCGTTCCCGTCCCGGCCTGAGGCTGACCATTCCACCCATGTCGGCGTACCAAGCCCCGCACATGAGTTCATATTGATGCGAGAGCATGCATCCTTTCGGCCTACCTGTCGTGCCTGATGTGTACAGCAAGCTGCTTTCCGTATCCGGGCCCGGGTCGTCAGGCTCGACACGGAACGGTGCGGCAGGGATCATGTCTTCGCCGTCTTCAGGGCACCAGCGGGCCGGTCTGCACCCGGATCCGGCAATGGCGGCGGCGATGGTGTCCCGGTGGCGTGCAAGATGGACGACGAGCGCCGCTTCGGAATGTTCGAGCAGATAACCGACTTCGGCCGGCCGGTAATCCGGATTGAGCGGCACGCAGGATATGCCGAGGCTGTTCAGCGCGAGTCGATGCAGGACATGTTCGGGACGATTGTCCAGCGCGACTGCGACGCGATGCCCGCATCCGTATCCGGCCTCCCGATAACGGTCCTCGAGCGCATCCATCGCCTGCGCCGCGCCGCTGTAGGTCAGTTCGGCGCCATCGTCGAGATAGCCGCGGCCCTGCATCGACGGCACCGCGATGAATGCATTGTCAGGATAGTGATCGACGGTCTGTCGGAAGGCTTCGGCGATGGTCAGATATATCACCCGGTCGAGAACCGTTCCGGTCATGGCAGTTTCTCGGGGCTTTTGCGCATGGTTACGAATCCGGTCAGTGAGTTTGCCTCGTCAATGTACCGTTCGCCGCCCTCTCGGACCAATATGGATTCCGCTTGCCGTTGCAATTCGGTGAAAGCGACATTGTCATCATAGATCTTCGCGCACCCATCATTGCATGTGAAGACAGTAACGGACTGCCGTCCCGTCTTCTCAACGCCGATCTTCCCGATCGGCGACGGTGCCATTTGCCCTGTCGGCTCTGTCAGAATACGGGACAGAATGTAAAGTGGTACCAAATCCTCAGAAATTATCGATACTTCACCGTGAAGATAAGGTGCTGTAAAAGAATGAGAATTCGGACCGTCAGGAGGCGAGCATGACGAACGCCGATATTGCCTATTGTTCCGAAGCCGCGGTCGCAGCCGTGTTTCCGCATTCGATCCGGATCCGGCGCCATCACGCAGATGGTTATTCGATCAAGATCGAATCAATGACAAGGAAGTCATTGATGTCAGATGACTGGACGAAGGCCGACTAAGACAGGTCAGAAATCTGGTCGCCGAAGAGAAGAACCGCGCGGATGTCGTGGCGGCCCGACATTTGTCACCTGGCGCCCGAAAACCGCTATCGACCACCGGTATGGTTGGGCAGACGAGACCGGCACCGCGGAAATTTCGACAGAAACCGTGATCGGCTCCAACAGCCGACAGCCTCCCAAATCCCCGCGGAAACCACCCTGCTGGACGTCCTCGATACCTGCCGTCGCGGAGGCATTGCTTTGCGACGGACGAGCCACTGTCAATGCCATGCAGGAAATGCTGTCGGGAGTACGACAAATGCTCTGCAAGTTCTCGCTGATCTTGGGGTTACTAAGGTGTATTAACACTATTTGTGATAGATTCTGGAAACACGGTCGATGGAGGAGAGTCCCGAGGATGGAGCTCACACAACCACAGTACGACCAAATCGCGCACGTGTTTCCTCGTCCACGCGGCAATGTCTCGCTCAGCCATCTCGCGGTGCTCAATGCGATCCTGTCCGTGGCCGAACATGGGTGCAGGTGGCAAGGGTTGCCGGCGCATTTTGGCAATTGGCACACGATCTACACTCGGACGAACCGTTGGGCGAAGAGCGGGGTGCTAGACCGGGTGTTCGCCGAGTTGCAGCGCCAGGAGATCCTTCGTGTGACGGTAGAGGTCCTCTCGCTCGACAGCACGGCGGTGACGGTGCACCCGGATGGGAGGGGTGCGCTCAAGAAAACGGTCCCCAAGTCATCGGGACGTCGCGCGGGGGCTGGAGCACCAAGCTTCATCTGGTTGCCGCAGATGCGCGGAGCGCGACCGGGTTCTCCCTGTCTGCGGGCCAGGCAGGAGATGCGCCGCAAGGACGCGAAGTGCTGACCCATACCGTGCTGCCGACCACGGCGCGTTACTTGCTCATGGATAAGGCCTATGAAGGCGATGACACCCGTCAGCTCGTCGTTGACCTCGGGCTTGAGCCGGTTGTCCCGCCGAAGCAGAAGCGGGTGTCTCCCTGGGACTATGACCGAGAGCTGTACAAGAGACGCAATGAAGGCGAACGTCTGTTCAGGCGACTGAAGAGGGTCAGGAGGGTCTGCACGCGTTTTGACAAGCTCGATGTGGCCTTCACATTCTTCATCGTCTTCGCCCTGATCGTCGATGCACTCAAATTTATATAGTGTTAACACGTCCCAGCAAAGCGGCGCGCCGTGGTTGTAAATCCGCACGCCAGATTCCCGACGAGGATCGACTACTGCAGGCATATGCCACACCGGCGGCAGAAGATGATATCAACCACCACGCTCCAAATCGGCGTGACTTGGCGTAATCCCGTGGACGGTCTGCTTCAAACCGGACGGATATGGGATAATGTAGGTCTCGCTTGGGCGGTTACAAGCGCCGTGGCGGCATCTGTCCTCGCCCCATCTCACGATGTTCAGAATCTGTGATGTTTACGTTGACAAGAAAACGATGGCCGGCCTCGAATGGGTCGCAATGAGAGCGAGCTTGAAGATGTTCGAAGGCAGGCCGCTCATCTTGCGCCCATTCCCCACGACCACGTCCAGGTTGCATGTCTTTATGGAAGACGGTCTGCGCGTGATGCCGTGGCCCCGGGTATACGCGGACCTGGGTCTTTATGGTGTGCGAGGCTAGGACGCCGCCGAGCATCTGCGGGAGATAACCCGTGGTCGATGAACTGACCCCTGCTCACGAATGGCACGGCAAGTCGCGACGAGGGCGCTCGTAAATATTGTCCATCGCTACGGATAACGGCCTGAATTTGTCGTGCTCTGAGAACAGGTTCCCGACTTCCTTTGCCAGAACAGTACGTTCTTGCATACAGAACAATGGATATAAACGTGCAAGCTGACCTCGAAATTGCTTGTGGAGTGATAAATGCTGGCCGACTCGAACAAGCCCTTATTGGTGACGGGTTCGTTCCTGAGAACTGCAGGATCTGGCGTTGGATACCGGACATTGCTAACAGGAGGTCGGGTCTGAAATTTGAATTGCTGGCCGGTCTCCACAATGTACCGGGACAAGCGACAATCGCGTTCGACGAATGCGAAAATCTCGGGGCCCTGATCTCCGGGGCACCGGGTTCGCGGCCCGCGACATCGAGGGGCATGAACTAAGTGCCGTGGTCGATGGCGTCGCTCACAGTATCGACGTAAATGTCGCGGGATTGGCAGGGTTCTTGCTCGACAAGGCAGCAGCTACCCATTCACGACGCAAGGAAAAGGACAAGTAAAACATTGCATTCGTGCTTCGGCACAACGATGCAGGCGGAGTTGCGTCCGCGACCCAGCTGGTGCAAGTCCGATTCTGTGACGAAATTCGTACAGTGCGCACCGCGTTCAACGATCTGCAAGCCCATTTCGCGGATCCGGATGCATGAGGCTCGCAATCGTATGCCCGGCAAACGGGCATCCTTCACGACGAATTTGATCTTGCCGAGTTTGCCAAGGACGCGGCACTTGCCGGTTAGGGATTTTCATCAAGGCTTGGTGCATAACCCCGATGCCCGATCCGTCGCATCTGAGATCTACGACCCGCCAACAATTGGAATCCTGCTCCGGAACCTGCCTCCTTTGCCAGTGATACTTGGTCTTGGTTGATCGCATGAATTGAATAATGCCCCCGCACCGGATGCCCGTAGAACACCGAATGCACGGTGAAATCCTCCGGCAGAATTCGTGACAGACAAATGACCGCACAGATTTCGCGATAACCCGCCGGCAGCCTTGTCCAAGATCCCGTTACGGTCCCAGTTCGAGCCTCATCATCACGGAGATGCCATGTCGTTCGGTCAACGACCCGAATCACCCTTTATCCATCGATTCGACGAAACCGACCGGCCGGCCGGCCGGTTGCCCAAGGACCTCGCCGTCCTGCATCACCACCGACCCGCGGAGGATCGTCGCAACCGGCCAACCCGTGACGGTCATGCCATCAAACGGCGTCCAGCCGCATTTGCTTGCGATCCACTCATCGGTAATCGTCCGGCTCGCGCCAAGATCCACAATCGCGAAATCGGCATCATAGCCCACTGCAACGCGGCCCTTGCCGGCGATACCGAAAATCCGTTGCGGGCCGGCCGCCGTCAGATCGACCATGCGTTCCAGCGACAAACGACCCCGATGCATGTGATCCAGAAGCAGGGGCAAGGAGGTCTGGACGCCCGGCATGCCGCTCGGACTCGACGGATATGGACGCTCCTTTTCCTCGACCGTGTGTGGCGCATGATCCGATCCGAACACATCGACGATGCCGTTGCGGACCGCTTGCCACAGCCCGTCGCGATGGTTGCGGTCGCGAACCGGCGGATTCATCTGAGCGAACGCCCCGAGTTCCCGGTAGCAATCCGGTGCCGTCAACGTGAGATGGTTCAAGGTAACCTCGACTGTGACGAGATCTTTGTGCCGTGCGAGAATCGCCATTTCGTCGGCCGAGGAAATATGCAGGACATGCACCCGGCGCCCGGCCCGGCGCGCCAGACCGACCAGGCGCGTGGTCGCCCTGGCCGCCGATTCAACATCCCGCCAGTCAGGATGGGCGGCGGCGCTCCCGGCGCCCGTCGCAATGGCTTGGCGAGAGACTAAGCGATCCTCGTCTTCGGCATGCACCGAAACCCGCCGCGTGCCATTCGCCAGAACAGCCGCAATCACATCATCGTCCTTGGCAAGCAGCGTACCGGTCGAACTCCCCATGAATATCTTCACCCCGGCACAACCCGGAAGTCGCTCGAGTTTGGCCAGCCGGTGCGCGTTTTCGTGATTTCCCCCCATGAAGAAGGCATGATCGCACCAGGCCGTCCGGGCCGCTCGGTCGAGTTTGTCCTGGAGAGTCGCCTCATCCAGTGTCAAAGGGCTGGTATTGGGCATTTCAAATATTGTTGTCACACCGCCCTTTATCGCCGACATGGTGCCATGGGCGAGATCTTCCTTGTGCTCGAGCCCGGGTTCGCGGAAATGCACCTGGCTGTCGATCACGCCTGGCAGGACATGCAGGCCGGTCGCGTCGAAGATCTCACCGGCGCCATCGGCGTTGAGCGCGCCGATCGCCGAAATCCGGCCATCGCTGACAGCGATATCGGCCTCAGCCAGCCCGGACGGTGTCATGACACGCCCGTTTTGAATGACAAGATCGTGGATCTCGGTCATGGCACCCCCATTGATCGATTTGATTACCACAGCCTGACAGCCACACCGCGCCGCCGGCAGCCTACTGAACGGCCCTTGATCCTGTGCGGCGTCAGCGCGGCGACGCCGCACAGGATCAAGACACTCCCTATTGCATAAAGCCTTCCAACTCGTCGCGAAGTGCTTCGATATGCGCTTTCGCGCTGGCTGATTGCGGGTGAATCTCGAGAGTTTTCCTGAACACCCGAAGCGCACTTTCGGGCTTGCCGATTGCACGGTAGATCAGGCCAAGGCCAGACAACGCGCCGAAATGCCGCGGCTCGAGCGCGAGAGTCTGTTGAATGTCGCGGACCGATGCCGCGTAATCCCTCAGCAGATACAGAACCGTCGCCCGCTTGTTCCAGCCTTCGGAAAACTCCGGCGCGTCAACGGTGATCCTGTCGAATACCTCAAACGCCCGATCATATGATCCGGCCCCGAGCAGCCATGATCCCGCCTCCATGAGGTGATTGATCCTGCGGTCGCCGTTTTGTGACCAGATCGCCCAGATCTGCCGTTCGATCAACCAGCTGCTCTCGGAATCCGGGGCGGCCAGCAGCAACTCGAACAGACCCGGCATACGCGGATCGTTTTGATCGCCATGCGCTGCCCCGCCGGTTGAAACCAGGGCCGCGATCATCAAGGCGAAAGCGAAGAAAATACCCATGGCACGGATGATGCCATGGGTTTGCCGTCAAACCAACCACCCGTTCCCGAAAATCAAACCGTCGGGACCGACGACCCGTCCGGGGCCATAGCCTGCGCCACCGCTCCCGGGGTCGGCCCTCCCGTCGCCCAGTCGAGTAACTCCACGGTGTGAACCACCGGGACATCAAGACCATCAGCGAGTTGTGTCATGCACCCGATATTGCCCGTCGCCACGATCTGCGGCGCGGTCGTCGCTATATTGGACAACTTGCGGATTCTAAGACGCTCCGCTATATCGGGCTCCAGAACGTTGTAGACACCGGCGGACCCGCAGCACAAATGCCCTTCGGGTACGTCACTGACGATAAACCCGGCGCGGCGCAGCAGCGCCTGGGGGGCTGTCTTGATCTGCTGGCCATGCTGCATTGAACATGCCGAATGGTAAGTCACAACATGGCCTGTGGCGGTCACCGGCTCGACAAGACCGGTTTCGTTCATGATCTCACTGATATCACGGCTGATCGAAGCAATATGGGCGGCCTTGCCGGCGTAGTCTGGATCCGCACGCAACATCCACCCGTAGTCCTTGATCGTCGTGCCGCATCCCGACGCATTGATAATCACCGCATCAAGACCGTTTCGCGTTGCTTCATCCATCCAGGCATCGATATTGCGCCGCGCCGCGTCCAGAGCCGCTGGCTCCTTGCCCATGTGGTGAGCCAGCGAACCACAGCAACCGGCGCCTCGCGCAACCACGACCTCGATCCCGTGCCGGGTCAGCAGCCGGACCGTCGCCTCGTTGATTTCCGGCGCCAGCACCTTCTGCGCACATCCGGTCATCAAGGCAACTCGGGCGACCGTACGACTCTCCGCCGGGAAGACCTGCGGCCGATCAACCGGGCTTGGCGGAACCACCCATGACGGCGCCAGTCTCAACATTGCCCTCATACGGCCACCAAGAATACTGCCAAACATCGAAGCGAACGGCCGTGCCAGGGTCGCGCAAGTCAGGGCGATTCGGAACAAAGTCGGCGACGGGAGCAAAATCGCCAACAGACTGCGCAACCAACGGTCGAGGAGCGGCCGCCGGAATGTGTCTTCGATCCGTTTCCGGGCATGATCGATCAGATGCATGTAATGCACGCCGGACGGGCAGGTCGTCATGCAGGACAGGCAGGACAGGCATCGGTCGAGATGCTTGACGACACCGGCAGTCGCGGGGCGGTCATTTTCCAGCATGTCCTTGATCAGATAGATTCGGCCCCGCGGGCTGTCGAGTTCATCGCCAAGCAGGACGAAGGTCGGACAGGTCGCCGTGCAAAATCCGCAATGCACACAGGAACGAAGAATCCCGGCCGACGCCTCGGTCTCGGGATCGGCGAGTTGAGCCAGTGTGAAATGAGTCTGCATGGCCCTCTCTTACAGCCCTGCTTCCATCCGCCCGGGATTGAGGATCCGCCGCGGATCAAAGCTGTCCTTGATCCGTGCGGACAACGCAGCCAGCGGTCCCGGCTGCGGCTGAAACACCGCGACGGAGGCCCGGATGTCAACCGGAGCGCGGACCAGGGTTGCGTGACCGCCAAACGGCGCGACAGCGCTGCGCACCAGATGTTCCGACCCATCGGCCGACGGCAGCAACGACAGCCAGATCAGGCCGCCCGACCAGTCGTAAAATACCTCGAGTGCCAACTGCGATCCGAGTTGCGCAACCACGGCATGTCCGCTCGTCGGCGGAACCGAAAGCCGCCAGATGACACGATCCGGCGGTCTCGCCAAATACGCCGCGTCACGCACTTCACGCCAGAACCGTAAGGAATTGCGGGAATGCAATTCCTCGACCGGTCCCCAGGACGAAAGCTCTTGCGTCAACTCCCGGCATCTCTGTTCAACCGAAAGCCCGAAACCTTCAAGACGAAGTGCCGTGACCGGCGTCCCGGAGCCGGCGATGTAGGACACATCGGAGCGCGCCGCGATCGGCGCCGGAAGATGCGCCGCCCCGGCGACCTCATGTGAACTGTTCATGGCGAACGCCATCACCTGCGTCGCCGCGCTATCGTCCAGCCCAGTGACAAGCACCGTGTAGGTCTTCTCCGGCTCCGGCAAGACCTTGAACGTGAGCTCGGTGATAACAGCGAGCGTCCCGTAGGATCCGGTGATCAGTTTTGAGAGATCGTACCCGGTGACGTTCTTGACCACCCTGCCCCCCGACTTGAAGGCATCGCCGCGCCCCGAAACCGCATTGAAGCCGAGAAGATGATCCCTGGCTGCCCCCATCTTGATCCGCCGCGGGCCGGACAGATTGCAGGCAAAGACACCGCCGATGGTGCCCTCGTCGGACGGCCGGCCAAAGAGCGGCCCGGTATCCGTCGGCTCGAACGCAAGCATCTGGCCACGTTCGGCCAGCGCCGCTTCGATAAAGGCGCGCGGAGTCCCCGGTTTCGTCGACAGGACCAGTTCTTCCGGTTCGTAGAAATTGATCCCGTCCAGCGCGGACAGATCCAGTGTATGACTGGTCTGCAACGGCCGGCCGAGCGACCGTCTGGTGCCGGTCCCGACAACCTCCAGCGGGGCTTCGGCATTGATTGCCCAAGATACGGCATCGAGAACCTGGCTGTCGTCAGTCGGTCGGAAGCTGTCGGCCATCGGTGCGCATCATCGCTAGAAACGTGGAATGTCAGGAAAGGGCATTCGGCCCTTGTGGACATGCATCCGGCCGAGTTCCGCGCAACGATGGAGCTGTGGGAAGACCTTGCCGGGATTCAGCAAGCCCTTGGTATCGAAAGCGCATTTGACGCGTTGTTGCTGATTCAGGTCCATCTCGGTAAACATTTCTCCCATCAGGTCGCGTTTTTCGATGCCAACGCCATGCTCGCCGGTCAGCACCCCGCCGAGTTCGACACAGGCCTTCAGGACATCCGCGCCAAAAGCTTCCGCGATTTCCAGTTCGCCCGGCTTGTTGGCATCGAACAGAATTAGCGGATGCAGGTTCCCGTCGCCCGCGTGAAACACATTCGCGACGCGCAGGCCATGTTTCTCGGACATCCGCGAGATCCGGGTCAGGATCTCGGGCAGCATCTTGCGCGGAATTGTTCCATCCATGCACAGGTAGTCTGCCGCAATCCGGCCGCAGGCCGGAAACGCCGCCTTGCGCCCGGACCAGAAGGCCTCGCGTTCGGCCTCGCTTTTGCTCACCCTGAGAGATATCGCGCCATTCGTCCTAGCGATCTCGCCAACTCGGCCAATCAGGTGATCAACCTCGACCTTAGGTCCGTCGAGTTCAACGATCAGCAGGGCGGCGGCATCACGCGGATAGCCGGCGTTGACGAAATCCTCTGCGGCGTTGATGGCTAGTGAATCCATCATTTCCATGCCGCCCGGAACGATGCCCGCACCAATCACCTGGGCCACGCACGCGCCAGCGTCTTCGCTGGAGCCGAAGCCGACAAGAACGGCCCGCGCCGTAGTGGGCTTTTTCAGGATCCTGACCGTAACCTCGGTAACTACCGCAAGCAATCCTTCCGACCCGGTGAGAAGACCGAGCAGGTCGTAACCGCCGGAATCGAGATGCTTGCCACCAATCCGCATCACCTCGCCCTCGATCGTGACGAACTCGATGCCGAGCACATTGTTGGTGGTCAAGCCGTATTTAAGGCAATGCACGCCGCCCGAGTTCTCGGCGATATTGCCGCCGATCGAACACGCGATCTGGCTTGACGGATCCGGGGCGTAATAGAACCCCTCGTGCTGGACTGCATGGGTGATACCGAGATTGGTCACGCCGGGCTGGGTCACGACGGCGCGGTTCGCAAAATCAACATCGAGAATCCGGTTGAACTTGCCAAGCCCCAGCAACACAGCGTCGCCAAGCGGCAGCGCACCGCCGGAGAGGGAGGTGCCGGCCCCGCGCGGAACGACCTTGATTCCTTCACGATGGCAATAGCCGAGGACTTCGGCGACCTGCGCGGTGGTCTCCGGAAGAACCACGATCATCGGAATCTGCCGATAAGCAGTCAGCGCGTCAGATTCGTAAACCCGCATCTCGTCTTCATCCGCGATCACACCCTCACCAGGCACGATCGCGCGTAGATGCTTCACGATTTCGGAGCGGCGGACGAGCACCGACTCATCAAGTTCGGGCATCTGCATGACCAGTCCCTCCCTGCGCGCCGGGGAGCGGACACACCGCCATATGCCCCCGAGATGCGGTCAGACCGGACCTTAGCAGCGCAATGGCGTCATCGCACGGTGAATCTTGGAAGCCCGAACGGCGCGAATATCAAGCCCGATCCAGTCAACCTTGCCGGGCCTTGAAACGCGGATTGGTCTTGTTGATGACGTAAACGCGGCCCTTGCGCCGAACCAGTCGACAGTTCCGGTCGCGCTTCTTCAAGGTCTTGAGGGAGTTTGCAACCTTCATGATCGCCACACTTCCAGCTTCTCTCGCGAGGTTTGGCGAAGGATATGGATCGCCAAACCGATTGTCAACGGGTGAATCCACATGTAAACAGCCCGTACGGACCGGCAACGCCCCGACCCCCGGTGCTCAGGCTGCATGTCCGTGTCAACGGCCCCTCCCGCGATCCGGATTGGCAATCATGCAAACGCCGCTGTTCGCAGGAAGCCATGCCAGAGGCTTTGCCTACGGTCTGCTTGGCGTGCTGCTTCTGTCGCCGGACACCCTAATCATCCGTCTGGTCGATGCCGACCCTTGGGTCTTCATCGCCTGGCGCGGCCTTCTGATGGCGATCGGCGTCTTCGTCATTTTAGGCTGTCGCTACGGCACGGATCTTTGGCGCCGAACCCGCCTCATCGGCTGGACGGGCCTTCTGGTTGCAGTGTTCTTCGGTATCAACAATGTTTTCTTCCAACTGTCCGTGCAAAGCACCCTTGTCGCCAACACCCTGATCATCATTGCCACTGCCCCGCTTTTCGCAGCCTGTTTCTCGGTTCTGTTCCTGAACGAGAGCGTGCCGCTCAAAACCTGGATCGCGATCGCGGGCGCGCTTGTCGGTGTAATTATCGTGGTGTCCGGAAGCCTCGGCCCCGGTGACCTGTTCGGTAACATCGCGGCCTTGATGACCGCTGTCGGTCTCGGCGCGCACTTCGTGCTGGTGCGCCTGCGCAGGTCGATCGACATGGCCCCGGCGGTCGGTATCGGCGCCATCATGACCTCCATGGCCGGGCTTGTGGTTGCCAGCGATCTGTATCTGGCGCCGGGACAGTTCGGATACATAACGCTTCTCGGACTGATCCTGCTGCCGCTTTCGTTCGTGTTCTTGACCCGGGCGCCACGGCTTGTTCCCGCGTCGGAAGTCAGTTTGATCCTGCTCCTGGAAACGATTCTCGGCCCCCTCTGGGTCTGGCTTTTCATCCGCGAGGAACCGCCGCTCTCGACCCTGATCGGCGGCGCCCTGATTATCGTCGTGCTGACGGTCCATGCCTGTGCCAGCCTCGGGTCTGGCGTCCCCGCAACGCCGGACCGGACCGACCGCCGCCCGGTGCCCCGTCCGGCCACCTGAACGGAGATCCCTCTTGCACGCCATGAAGATCGTCGATGCTCATCATCATTTCTGGGATCTCGGCCGGAGGGATCATCCCTGGCTGACGGACGAGCCTGGGAAAGATTTCTTCCTGGGCGACTACAGTGCGCTCAAGCGCAACTACCTGCCTGACGACTACAGACAGGATTCCCGGGATTTCAACATTGTCGCGACGGTGCATGTCGAGGCGGAGGTCGACCGTAGCCGTCAAGTCGCCGAGACCGCCTGGTTGCATCAGCTCCATGCCAGTCATGGCCTTCCGAACAGCGTGGTCGGACATGTCTGGCTGGCCGCCGAAAATTGCGAGGACATCCTGCGCCAGCACATGGAGTATCCGCTGTTCCGTGGAGTACGGTCGAAGCCGGTGACCATGCCGACGCCGGACACGATGGAGCCGGGAGCACCCTGGACGATTCAGGATCCGGCCTGGCAAGGAGGCCTGGCAGTCCTCGAACGCCTGGATCTGACTTATGATCTGCGGGTTCCCTTCTGGCACCTCCACGAGGCCGCCGAAGCCATCGGCCGGCACCCGGATCTGCGGGTTGTTCTGAACCATACCGGATTTCCGTGGGACCGCAGTCCGGATGGACTGGCGGCATGGCGAGACGCCATGAGGGCAATCGCCGCCTGTCCCAACGTGTCTGTAAAACTCTCCGAGCTTGGTCTGAAAGATGCGGCCTGGACCATCGAGAGCAATCGCGGCGTCGTCCTCGACGCCATCGAGATCTTCGGTGTCGATCGCTGCATGTGGGCGTCGAATTTCCCTGTCGCCGGCCTGCGCGTCGGTTACCGCGAGCAGTTGAACGGCATGCTGGAAATCACCGCCGGGTTGACGGACGATGAACGCGACCGGATTTTCTGCCACAACGCCGCCGCCTTCTATCGGATCGATCTTGCCTGAGACCGGCCGATCCGGACCGACAGCCACGACCGGACTGCTGATATCCCGGAAACCGCTCCAAAACCGTCAATGGCCCTTCTATCCGGACGCCGCCGGCATTATGATCGGCGACGCGTTCATTCTGACAAGGCCGCGGACCCATCGCGATGAGCAACGATCTCACACAGCACCGCATCGATCTCGCTTGCGCCCTGCGCTGGGCTGCGCGTTTCGATCTGCACGAAGGCGTCGATAACCATTTCTCTCTGGCGATCCCGGACGATGACGGTGTGATCCGGGGCAATCGGTTCCTGATCAATCCCTATGGCTGGCACTGGTCGGAAATCACCGCCTCGTCGCTGGTGCTTTGCGACAGGAATGGTACGGTCCTGGAAGGTCACAACAGCGTCGAGGATACAGCTTTCTATATTCACAGCCGTATCCATATCGGCGTCCCCCACGCGACCTGCGTCCTGCATACCCATATGCCGTATGCGACCTCGATCACTCTTGTCGAAGGCGGTCGGCTTGAAATGATGGAACAGAACGCCTTGCTGTTCGATGGCCGGATCGCGTATGATGACGACTACGAAGGCTTGGCGCTGGATGCCGACGAAGGCGACCGACTGGCCCGCAAGATCGGTAACAACACGGTCCTGTTCATGGCGAGCCACGGCATCGTCGTCGCGGGTCCGACCGTAGCGGAGGCTTTCAATGATCTCTACTATCTCGAGCGCGCGGCAATGTTCCAGGTTCTGGCCCGCGCTCAGGGCGGCAAGCTGAGAACAGTTTCCGACCAGGTTCGGGAGGTGACCCGAAAACAGGTATCCCATGAAGTCCCCAAACTTGCCGACAGGCATTTCACGGCGCTTCGTCGCGTCCTCGACCAACGCGAGCCGGAATACCGGCATTGAACCCCGTCATCACGGCCGGTACCGCACCGCCCTGATAGACCTTGCACAAGAGTCAAGCGCGGTCTCAAGATCGCGAATCAAATCCTCGCTGTTCTCGGTGCCGATACGCAGCCGCATCAAGCCATCGGGAATTCCAATTGCAATCCGGATCTCACGCGGAACCTCCCGAACCGTCATCAACGCCGGACCGTTAATGGTATTGCGCGCATCGTTGTGATCGGCCGTTACACGAAACAGTTTCGTGTGTTCGAGAACGCCGCGGGCGGCGGCGACGCCGCCAACAAGATTTATTGACATGACGCCACCGGGATGCCACATCTGCCGGGTCACAAGATCTCGCTGCGGATGGCTCCGCAAGCCAGGGTATGACGCCGACAGGTCCGGACGGGTCTCCAGATATTTCGCAACATCCGCGGCCGTCCTGCCGATGATCTTCATTCTGGATTCCAGCAATGCCGGCACTAGGCCGACGACCAGCATACGTAACCGATGCGGCAACCCCGAGCGCCGATCTCATGAAATCCAGCCGATCGAACAGCATGGCGCGGTTTTGACCGAGAACCACCGCACCCAGCCGGATATCGCTATCGCCAAACATGTAGCCGGTTTCGGTATGCACAACGAGATCGATCCCGTGATTCAGCGGTTGTTGCAGACAGGGCGTTGCGAAACTGTTGTCGCAAACGCTTATCAGATCATGTTTCCGAGCAAAGGCCGCAATCATGTCGAGATCGGCGATCTCCATGTCCAACGAGGCGGGGTTTTCCAACCAGATCATTGCGGTGTCCGGTCGGGAGAGCGTCTTCGAGGGCGCCTCGATCGGTCATATCGGCATGGCTCAGCCGCAACCCTGCCGAGCGGCGGCGGATATCGTCGATGAGGCGATACTTGTCATTATGGAAACTGGCCGGGAGGATAACATGCGACCGGCGTCGACCAGTTCAAGAACCGTAGCGGGGGCCGCGGCCCGGACACGAACAGGTATCCTCGGACCCCACTTTCGAGCCTGGCAAGTGACATTTCTATCGGCGTCGGGGACGAATAGAGTCCCGTTGTCATGGGCTACGGCAGGCTTTTCCCGACATCAAGCGCGGACCTGCTCGCTTTGACGCTCATGACAGGCGGAGCGCTTCGACCTTGCCGTCACATCACCGCCTCGATCAGATGCGGTCCCGGCGTCGCAACGGCGCGCGCCAATTGATCATTGAACGAATCAGCTGTCGTTGCCCGGCTTGCCTGAACGCCCATCCCTTTGGCCAACGCGCCCCAATCAAGATCGGGACGATTGATTTCCAGCATATCGAGAGCCTTGCGGCCGGGATTACGGGCGCCGACATTGGCTAGTTCACCCTTGAGGATGGCATAGCTGCCGTTGTTAAAGATGATGTTCACCACGTCACAACTTTCTCGGACCTGGGTCCATAGCGCTTGCAACGTGTACATGGCCGAACCGTCCCCCTCAGTGCAGATCACCTTGCGATCTGGACAGGCGATTGCCGCACCTGTCGCATAAGGCAGACCGAGGCCGATCGACCCGCCGGTCAACGCCAACCAGTCATGCGGCGCGGCGCCTTGGGTAAACGGCATGAATCCGCGGCCGGAACTCACCGACTCGTCTGCAACGATGGCATTCTCCGGCATATAATGGCCGAGCGCCGCCGCGATCGCCTTTGAGGTCAGTTCACCGGTGCCCAGATCCGGCCGGATCGACTCCTGAAGATGCGGTGTGGCGTTGTGCGCATCGAGTTCATCGGCCAGAGCGATCGCCGCGGCCAGATGATCATCCCCGATTCCGGCAAGCTCGCAGACTTCGCAATGATCAGGAATCAGGACGCTGGGTTTGTTCGGATAGGCGAAAAAGGCGACAGGAACCTTTGTCCCAAGCAACACGATATGCTTGACAGTGGCGAGCTGCTTCAACGCGACATCCACCGGGTACTGGATGCGTTCGACCGGCACCCGGCCGGCGCCGCGTTGCCATCGCGCATTCGATGTCATGCAGGACAGCCGACACCCGGTCCGGGCCTGGATCTTGCCGAGGATAGCCAGAACATCCTCACGCAGAGCCTGACCGGTCAGGTGAATCAGGGTTTCCTCATCGGACATCAGGGCCGCAGCAGCTGCGCGGACGGTCTGTTCGGGCACCAGACCGCGCGCCGGCGCCGCGACCGGCGGGGCTGCCTGATCCGCATCGTCCCAGGCGGTGTTGGCCGGCAGAATCAACGTCGCGATCTGCCCCGCTCCGGTCCGAGCAGCGGCAACGGCATCGGCTCCGTCGGCGGCAACATCCCTTGCCGAGCGTGAGGTTCTGACCCAATGCGACACCGGCCGGGCGATCCCTTCGATATCGGCCGTCAACGGCGCATCATGCTCGATATGATAGGTTGCGTGCTCACCAACGATGTTGATGATCGGAGAGTTCGCTTTTTTGGCATTGTGCAAATTGGCGAGGCCGTTGCCGAGGCCGGGCCCGAGATGAAGCAATGTCGAGCTCGGCTTATCGGCCATTCTGGCGTAACCGTCGGCCATGCCGGTGACCACACCTTCAAACAACCCGAGGACACAGCGCATACCGTCGACATAATCGAGCGCCGCGACGAAATGCATCTCGGATGTGCCGGGATTCGAAAAACAGACTTCTACACCGGAGTTCACAAGAGTCCGGACCAACGATTCTGCGCCGTTCATAAGATATCCTCGGATGGGCATTCTGAATGGCGGCGATGATGGCGACAGCCTGCCAGGTTGGCAAGACACCCTCCAAACCTGACATCCTGACCTGGCGCCAATGCGAGAGCTGTATCGACGCTCCCGGCCTGAAAGACCTCGCTGACCTGCCGCGATCGCTCTGCAACCCGAACTGCCATAAAACCCCTTTGGCGATAGCGATCCGTACGCTAAAATCCCGGTCGTCGCCGTTCGCGGATCTGCCGGCACCGTAAGGCGTTTGCCTGTTGCGGTCTCGTTTCATCCCGGTTTCGTATCAGCACGAGCTGGGTCACGGTGGAAACGACTTGCCCGCGTAAACAGGATCTTGGCCTTTGGCCATCAGATGGTTACTGTCGCCGCCATCGGCCGGGGCAAGTCCGCGCCGCAGCCGGTCTCAATCGGGAGTAAAGCCATGGCCGACGGACGCGCGACCACATCACGGGATCTGATCCCGGTATCGATTCTGACCGGATTTCTCGGCAGCGGCAAAACCACCCTGCTTTCCAAACTCATGATCAATCCGACGATGGACCAGGTTGCCGTGATCGTGAACGAGTTCGGCGAAGTCGGAATCGACGATGCCCTGGTAATGAAATCCAATGAAGACACGATCCTGCTGAACAGCGGTTGCCTGTGCTGCACGGTACGCGGCGATCTGGTCGATACCATGCGCCGCCTGTTCATGCAGCGGGTCGACGGCGACGTTCCGGAGTTCGACCGGCTTGTGGTCGAGACGACTGGTCTCGCCGACCCGGCACCGATCCTGCACACGATGATGGCCGACCCGTTCCTGGTCACCCGGTATCGCCTCGACGGCGTGATCACAGTGGTCGATGCGCATCATGCAATGCAGCAATTCGACGATCAGTTCGAATCTGTCAAACAGGTCGCGGTCGCCGACCGGATCGTGCTCAGCAAGGTCGATGTCACGGACCCGGAACTTGTGGCAACGGTCAAAACCCGAATCTCCAACCTCAACCCGGCCGCACCGGTCATCGAGGCGTTATTCGGAGATACCAACCCGACCGACCTGTTCAACGCCGGGTTGTACAATCCGTTGACCAAGACCGCCGATGTTGGCCGCTGGCTGCGGGAAGAAGCCTATCGTGACAGCGAAGGTCATGTTTATCACCGGCACGGAAAAGATGGGCATCATCATCACGATCATCGCCATGACGTGAACCGGCACGATGAGCATATCCACAGTTTCTCGATGTATTTCGACGAGCCATTGAAATGGGCAAAGATCGCTGGCGCGCTCGATATGCTGTCGCAGACCCACGGCGCCAACATTCTCAGGATCAAGGGATTGCTGAACGTCGCGGAACTCGACGATCAACCTGTAGTGGTGCACGCGATTCAGCACATGTTCCATCCGCCCGCAAAAATCGATGACTGGCCTGACGAAGACCGACGGTCGCGGCTCGTGTTCATCGTCCGGGATCTGGGGAAAGACACCATCGAATCTGTGCTCAGATCCTATCTGGCGCTCGAGTTCGCATAGCCGGCAGAGCTCTTGAAGATCAGCGACCGGTTGAAACGCCATCGTCGACCTGGCACGGGTTGCGGCACTCGATCAGGGCGTATGTTGACCCGGACTGCCCGAAACTGATTGGCCAGAGAAACCGATTGTTGCAAGATGACAGATCACTATATACAGGATCGTTCCATGCCTGCAATCAGCGTCTCAGCGGAAACGATGGCTCGCCTCGAGATGTAGGCGGAACCGCTGGAAGACACGGGGACTCGGCGCTCGCGGAAAGTGCTGGACGCAGCCGAAGAAGACGCGCAGAGCCCCGAATTCGGGGCTCTGCGGGGGCCTCATCGCAGCGCCACCTGGCATCCGTCGGGACGGCAGATCCCGATGCAGGCAGAACGGTCTGCCCCAAAAGGAATTTTGACACCCCTTGCCGGAGGTTCTTTACGAGGTGTGAGGTTCGGCAGTGGTCAAGGACTTACGCCCCAACTCGATGGCGTGTTTGTCATCTTACCTTCTAGATAGTGTCGTCACGAAATGCCAGCCCAGAGTGCCAGACACCGGATCTGCACCGCGGCAAGAAACGATGCGGCATTCCTGGCGTATCGCGTGGCAATCCCACGCCAGCGCTTGAGCTACAGAAAGGCGTTCTCCACCAAATGCCGGTGCCGGTAGAGATGGACATCATACGCTCTGGGGTGCTTGCGGTTGCGCTTCGGCGGAACCGCCGAAATGACTTCATGCTCCTCACAATAAGACAGGATGGCAGTCGTGTCATAGGCCTTGTCCGCCAACAAGGACTCGGCATCTATACCCTTCAATCAGCTCGACCGCTTGACTGCAATCTGCTGCCGTCCCCTCGGTCACCAACACCCGCACCGGCATCCCATGTGCGTCCACAGCCAGGTGCAGCTTCGTGTTCAGCCCCCTTTTGTGCGACCCATCGCCTGATTGCCACCGAACGCACCGCTCGCATGGGGATGGACCTTGAGATGACTGGCGTCAATCATCAGCCACTCATCGTCCGGCTCATCCACCAGATGCTCCAGCAACGCCCCCCAGAGCCCCTTGTCCCGCCAGCGACAGAACCGACGATGGGTATTTTTCCAGTCTCCATAGTCTGGCGGCACATCACGCCAGGGAGCGCCGGTGCGCAGAATCCAGCAAGACCGCATTAATGAACCGTCGATTATCCTGTGCCACTCCACCCCAACTTCCCGCTCGACCAGGCAGATGAGGCTCCAGCAACAGCCAGACCCTGTCCGACATGTCGTGAAGCCGATGAGCCATTCCCATGAGTCGTATCCAAGAACCATCGAGTGAGTTCGACAGATAGGACAGATGAACATCACTCATGACGACACTATCCATCTTGTCCCAGGTTGGCACTTTTTTTGTTCCGCTGTCCTTTATCGCTTTGATATGGGTCGATATTTTTCTCGGCCGATTTCAACATGGCCCCACATTTTGTTGGATTCTGTCAGCTCGTCAGGCGGGCCCTCCTGCGGTGGATGGCGGGTTCCACGCCCGCCGCCGAGGAGATGTCGGCACCCTCGGCGGCCGGGCGCGTGTCCTGGCGGTTGACGATCAACGTGCCGTCGGTCTGGCGCAGGCGCGTGGTGATCCGCACCCAGGTCCGCATACCGTCGCGGACCGATGCCCAGCCCTTGTGGATGCCCCGCGCGGCCAGCCGGGTACGGATCAGATGCACGGCGTGATAGGCCAGCACCGCGATCAGCAGGTGGGCCGCGATGCGACGGTCGAGCTGGTGCCAGATCGGGCGAAGGCCGAGTTCGGATTTCAGGCTGCGGAAGGTGGCCTCGATGTCGGTGATGCGCCAGTACGTCCGAAGGATCGTCTCGATATCCCAGTCGATGTGGCTGGTGCGCAGCACATAGGCGCCGGCGCCCTCATCGGCCTCGTCGTATAGCGGCCTGCGCTTGAAGCGAACGGCAGACGCGTTGGCGCCGGTGTCCGCCTTCTCGAGCGTGATCTCGTAGTGCCTGGCGACCGCGGAGAAGCGCTGCTTGAGGCGGCCTACGCTCTCCAGCACCTTGTCGTAGCGCTTGAGGCGGCCCTTGACCGGGAGGCCGCTGTGGAGCCTTTCCAGCGCCGCCTCGAAGCGGGTCCTCCTCAGGCCGAGGATCGAGGTCTCGGCCTTCTTCTTGCCCTCGCTGACGACAGAGAGCCGCGCCTCGCCGTCCTCGCTTGCGAGGCGCCAGGCGCGCACCTCGTGGTGCGCGCTGGTGATCAGCAGCGCCTCGGGCCCGCCCTCGGGCGGCGGCGGTTTGCCTCCCCGGCTGACCGCGATCCAGTCGTAGCCCGGCTCGCCCAGCCACGCGATGTTCTCCTCGGTGGCGATGCCCGCGTCCATGACCACCGTGGGCTTGGGCGCCGTGCCGCCGCACACCGCCTCGAGCCTGACCAGCGCGTCCTCCAGCCTGCCCGGCTCGCTCACGTTGCCCGGCAGGATCTCGCAACTGCGCGGGAAGCCTGCACCGTCGAGCGCCAGCGCCAGCGTGATCAGCGGACAGTCGTCGCGCTTCTGCTTGGAGCGCCCGAAGCGGGGACGCTCGCCGTGCGTGTGGCCGTGATAGTGAAGGTTGGTGAGATCGTAGAAGGCGATGGTGTCGGGGATGTCGAGCAGCGAGCGCTCACGGTTGAACAGCTCCCGCTGGATGGCGGCGCGGTGGCGCCAGAGGAGGTCGCCGATGCGGTAGAGCGTCTTGCGCCGCAGTGCCTTGCGGTCGCCCTCCAGGTCGAGACGTTCGGCGGTCGCACTGTCGCGGCGCAGCCAGCGGCTGGTCTCCCGCTCGCTGGCGGGATGGACCATCCTGGCGACGACCAGCGCGCTCGCGATGCGCCCTTCGCGGCCCTTGATGCCCAGGTCGTGGAGGATGTCGGCGAAGCCGAGATCGTCGAGGGCCTTGAGGCACAGGCGCTCGCAGCCGACCGTGCGCGGGGTCTCGTGCTCCAGGGTATCGAGGTCGACGGTGGCGATGTCGGGCTGGCGCGCCTCTTCCTGCACCGCTTCGGTGCGGAACCCCCTGGCCCTGAGCTTGGCGACGATGTCCTCGGCTGCGGCCTGCACGTCCGGCGCGGCTTGGAGCAGCGGCGGGCGGCCGTGGAGCAGCGCCTCGGCGAGTTCGGTGACCTCCTTCCACCTCTCGCGCGGGATCGGATCGTGGGGGCCGAGATTGAGCAGCGTCCTGTGGCGCACCCTGTCGCCGACGCGCTGGGAGAGCATCAGCCTGTGGCTTCGCACGGGCTTGCCGTCCTTGTCGGTGTGGGTCTTGGTGGCCTTGATGTACATGGCGCAGGCGAAGGGTTGGCGATGTGTTGCGCAGACACGCTCGCCGGCGCGCCTGGCAAGGGGGATATCGACGCAACGACAAAGTCCTGGCCCCACAAACGACCTCCGGGCGCCCACATCAGACATATAGAAGTTCAGGCGATGGCAGAGCCCAGTAGCAGACCCCAGTATATGATGTTCTCAGGCCGCAAACATCCCCCGATCAGGCACGGTCAGTGGAAAAAACTGCCAACTTGGGTTGTGATTTCAAAGATGTGTCAGGTGGCCAGCAAAAATGGTGGAACACCCCCCAATGGGCTCGACTGACCCTTGTCAAGGAAGGGTTTCTGCGCAATGATTCGCCTCGTAGCGTCTGGAAATAATCTGAGAAGGGGAGTGAACTCGTAGCGGAGAAAATCGGAAGCATCAGACTCGCGGTGATCTCCCGCTGTAAACAGCGAGTCCATGACAAGAGTTTGGCGACGAATTCTTACCAAAAAAAAGATAGAAAAGCTCGTTTTCTCCGGCGACTTAATCTCAAGTCGTGGTAACACGCGCCACAAGCTACATCATGAAACGTCACGCAGTTAGCACCGCCCAAGCCAGAGAAATCGCTTCCGACCACTCGAAATCTTTCGCCGAACGGCGGCAGTGCCTTATCTATGCAAAGATCTGATCTACAAACCGGTGCCGGTGCAGTACCGTGAAATCCTTGCTACCGCTTATGCACGTGGCTCCGGTGGCACACGATGTTGCCCCCGATGTCGGCTATTCCCGGCACGCCAAACGCTACATGTGCGTTTCACCGGAGCCAAGTGCATAAGCGGTTCCTTGCTATCCCTCGGTTGTTAACGATTTCGATCACATCCGACACACCCTGCCCCGCAATCGCCGTGTAATTTCAGGCCAGCGTAGCGTCCATTGGTAAACAGCGTGCGGTTTTCCGGATCCCTATTGAATTTCATTCGCTCACACACAGCGAAACCAGAGTAATTTCTTCCTGTTGCGGTTTAGCCTCTGCGAAAGCGCCAACCCTGCTGCCATTTTCGCTGCTTTGCTATCTCTCGGATCGTGCAAGACCTTCGCCACTGTGGATGCCACGCGTCTACTGATCACGTCCCGATTAGGTGTTCACTTCGCCATCGCTGCCCCGCTGTTGGCCGAACAAAGTCTCCCACAACAAGGTCACCGGAACATCTCTTGAGTACAACCCATACAGCAAACATTTCATCAACCGACGATACCGTTCTCGCTTGTTACGAACATACGGCATCCATTAGATCCGCGATCCCTCGACAACAGCAAATGCCAAGGCTCCAGACAACCAATCATCGGTCGATTCCTCGACGAGACGCCGGTAGACATCCGCAACGTTTATAAATCTGCGGCATTGGTGTTCTCCGAGATTAATTCCCGCCCATTCAACTCAAATGAAGGAACAGCGCGAGCGGTGCGTCCATCGTTCTGCATTTCGTCGACGCGATCACCAGCATCAACGCTTGCCGATTTCGAAATAGTCCGGCCGGCCGATGGTCCAGGGATCGCCCCACAGCTGCTGGCAGCCATCGACGGTGAGAACCTCGCCAGTGACGAACTTTCCTGACTCGGCCGACAGATAAACCACGGCTTCCGCGATGTCTATGGCATCGCCGGGATGCAGCATCGGATTGGATTCCCAATATGTCGCCGCGCCCTCGGGCGGATAATAGGAAAACGCCCGGGTTTCACAACAACCCGGGGCAACGCAATTAACCCGGATCTTCAGCGGTGCCCATTCGACGGCAACGGTTTTCGAGAGATAGACCACACCCGCCCGGGCCGCGATCGTGTGCGCAACGCCGGGCATGCCGCGCCAGATATCGGCAACAATATTGACGATGGCGCCGGCGGTCCCGATATCCCGCCAGCGCCGCGCCGCTGCCTGCATCATGTACCAGGTTCCCGACAGATTGGTATCAATGACCGCCTGCCAGCCCTTCACCGTAAAATCGATCGCAGCCTGGGCGAACTGGCCACCCGCATTGTTCACGACCACATCGACCCTGCCGTGGCGCTCATAGGCCGTGTCGAACAGCTTTTCAACGGCATCCGCATCGCGAATCGTCATCACCTCACTCGTGACCGAGCCGCCGAAACCACGGAAGAATTCCGCCGCCGTTTCAATTTTTTCCGATCCCGGCCGCAAACGATCAAGGTGGCCCCGAGCCGCGCGAACAGACAGGCAATGGCTTTGCCAAGGCCGCTCCCAGTGCCGGACACCAGTACGACCTGGCCGGCACACAAATCGTCCCGATAGACCGTGCTGTGACCAGCCAGATCCCGATCGGTAAACCCATAGCGAACGGGTTGTTCCGTGGTCATCGCATTATCCACGCCGGTCGATCAGCCGAATAGGTTTCTGACGGCGGTTCAATTGCGTCAGGTCCGCCGTGCTGCCAGGCCGCACCAGCGACACCTCGATGGAAACGCCAAGCCGTTGGCGCAGAATCCCCGCGACAACGCTGGCATGGGCCAGCTCCGGTTCTACACCGGGCACCGTCTCGCATATCACCGTCATGACGTCACGTCCGTCAACCGATGTTACCTCACAGACATATTCGCCGCCGAGATCCGGAGTATCCCGCAAAATGGCGCCGATGCCGGTCGGGTAAACATTGATGCCGCGCAATTTGACCATGTTGTCGCTTCGCCCGCGGAAACCCGCCAATCGCCGCAATGCAAACGGTCCCTGACCCGGGAGGACCATCGAGATGTCCCTAGTGTCAAACCGGATCACTGGATAAACAGTGTTCTTGAACAACACCGTGACACAGATATTGCCGGGATCGCCATCAGCGACCGGCACGCTGGTATCCGCGTCCAGAATCTCGACGAGATGGGCGTCCTCCCAGATATGAAGACCATCGCGATCCCGGCCCTCGGACGCGACGATCCCGGTATCACCGACGCCGTACCAATCATACACCTCCGCACCACCCCAAGCTTCGGACAATACCTCACCGCCATCTTCCGCCATATGTCCGGATATCATCCGCACCGGCAGATCGCGGCCAGGCTCCAGACCGACCTCCCGCGCTACCTCTGCAAGCTTCAGAATGTAGTCCGCAAAACCGACGATGGCCGTCACGCCAAACCGGCGCATCAGGTCGACCTGCTGTTCAGAACGGGTTTCAAGCCCTGTACCCGCCGGCAAAAGCAGCGCATCGGTGTAATGCAGCACAGCCTCCCGGATATAATGACCTCCATTGACCATGCCGAAACCGTACACGGAATGTACGACATCGTCCCGCCGCAGACCCTGCAAGAGATAGGCCCGGGCCAACAGGACATTCTGGATTTCCCGGTCGCGAGGCCCGTAAAACAAAGGCTGCGGCGCACCGGTCGTTCCGCTGGTTGTGTGCATGACAACCCGGTCGCTGCCGACCCATCCGTCCGGGCCAAGAAAGTCACCGAATGGCGGAAAGGCCTCGACGCTTTCCATCAGGTCCGATTTGGAAAAAACCGGAATCCGGGACAAGTCGTCAAGACCCTTGATATCGCCCGCCTCAAGCCCGGCCGCCACCCATCGACGGCGATAAAACGGATTTTGCCAGGCTCGATCGACCAGATTGAGGAAGCGCCGCTCCTGAAGCGCGCGCAGGGCGCCACGGTCGATCTGTGCAATGTCCGTAAGGAATGCCTCCCCGATTGGATAATCGCGCAGAATAGTAGCGGGATCCGCCTCGCTGTAATATCTGCTCATCCCGTGCTCACCCCGTCGCGAGATCGATCAGCGCGCGGATGTCGCTGACCTCTTCGAGGTCGTCGACCTGCTCGATCATGGTTTCTCCATCCGCAGCGGCAAGGCCACAGACAGCGGCTTGCCAGTTGGCCCGGAACTTGGTCAGATGTGCCGCGTGCGACATCGGCTTGTCCGGATTGCCGTAGACCGTTTCGATACGCCGGGACAGGATGTCGCCGTTCTTCAAGTGAATATCGATCTCGACCGGCGAGAGCGCGTTCGGGTCGGGATTATCATCGATTTCGATGGAGATCTTGCGGGCCAATGCAACCGTATCCGAATCCCGCGCTGCCTCGACCGTGAAGTCCTCGATCCCAATGCGGCCATTGCGTAACATGACGGCGCCAGCATATTGCCCGTTAAGCCGAGCATAGTTGATTTGCATGGCCTCGTGCACCGGCCTGCCGATGAGATGATGGGTGAGTGGAGGCACCCGCGCCTCAACTCGGACCACCGACCCGGCCGCAACCCCCGGGCCGCGTTGAAGTTCCTGAATCCCGGTGATGATCCCGTGCGTCGCCCGGCCGCTTGGAAATGGCTTGTGAGCCACTTCGGTGATGCGCCACCGGCGGCCAAGTGTCGGCAGCAGGGCCCGGATATCACCGGCCGCCTCGATCAAACCGAAATACCCGAACGGTCCTTCCAACACCCCTTCGAGACCCGGCAATCCGTTTTCCGCAAGGTCGCAGGCCGCGATCGCGTTGCGGGCGTTGAATCCGATCTGCAAGGCCAACAGCGGGGATCCCTCGGTATGCGCCTGCATGGTTCCGCACAGTTGTGAATAGACCAGCGCGAAGGCCCGCAACATCATGTCCCGGTCGTAATCCCGCGCGGCGCCGACCGCGGCAACCGCGCCAAAGGCACCGGCAGTGGCCGGACGAAAGAAACGCAGCCCGGTCGTGCAAGCAATACCGAGATTGCAGGCGACATCGACGCCCACAACCGAAGCCCTGATCAGGGCTTCGCCCGAAATACCGCCACGCCGGTCGGCATCGGCAACCAACACAGATAGAAGCACGGTCATGGTGTGAATCACGGCTTCTTCATGAACGCAGTCAAATTCTGAAAGATGAATCTGATAGCCGTTCAGCAATGCCGCATCGCCCGGCGCCAACGCGAACGCCTGCCCCAGAACCCGGGATGGACCGGACCTCACAAAGCTCCGGCACAGGTCCTCGACATGGGGGCCGGTCGATCCGGCGAGAGCGACCCCGATAGTATCGAGAATATAGGTCTTCGCAGCCCGAACCGCGGAGTCCGGGATATCATGAAACCGCGTGCCGACGACATGATCGGCCAGAGCCTCGATAGCGTCCTTCATGGTCTTCGTTCCTCCGGATCGGGTCTGCCATTGACCGGTCCCTGCCGAATGTCACCGGTACGGATACAGGCTGGCCCAGTGGTGGGCGATATCCCGTCGGGTCGTGATCCAGACATCCTTCCGGCTCAGCACATGGTCGATGAATTTCTCGAACCAGACAAAACGTCCGGGCCGGCCGACAATTCGAAGGTGAATGCCGAACGACATCATGCGCGGCGCGGCCGCACCTTCACGATACAGCTGTTCGAAGGTGTCGACTGCATAGCGGTACCACTGTTCCGGCGTATAGGCCGGCGCCACCCACATCTTCATGTCGTTGCTGTCGACGGCATAAGGCAGGATCAGGATTGGCTTGCCGTCCACCTCGTCCCAGAATGGCTGGTCGTCGGAATAGTCATCCATATGATAGGAAAATCCTTCCTCGACCAGCAATCGCCTCGTGTTCGGGGTCAACAGATAGCGCGACAACCACCCGACGGGCCGGATGCCCGTACTTCGCTCGATTGAGTCGGCAGCCTTGCGGATAAAAGCTCGCTCGCTTTCTTCATCCATATGGAACTGATGCACCCAGCGCCAGCCATGGCTGCAAACCTCATGTCCGCCGTCTACAATCTGCCGACTCAAGTCCGGCGCAAGTTCCAGACTCTGGGCCGCGGCCGTAAAGGTGACGACGAGTCCCCGGCGTTCCAGCAACTCCATGATCCTGGGAGCGCCGCGTTTGATCCCGTACAGATAATTGCTTTCGTTACCATAGTTCCGAACCGGCTTGCGCAGGACGACGCCGAGTTCGTCAACCGGGTCGGCACCACGGTCGCCCTGGGCGACCGACAGTTCCGACCCCTCTTCGACATTGACAACAAGCGACAGCGCCAGTCTGGCGCCGTCGGGCCAGACCGCACCGCTCACCGGTTTTCACCGGCGCTGATATTGCGTGGCGCCAAACATGTTTTCGCGCTCCTGATCCGAAATCGGCCCGCTGCGCCGCCGATCGGCCAGAACCTCTAACCCGCGTTGCACTCCTGGCCGCGCCGCAATGGCCTCCATCCAGCGTTTTACGTTCGGGATGTCGTCGAGCACGACCCCGTAGCGTTCGTAGAGTCGAACCCATGGGTATGTCGCCATATCGGCGATGGTATAATCGCCGCCGAGATATTCAACGTCGGCGAGGCGCTTGTCGAGGACATTGCAAAGCCGTTTGACCTCGTTGCCATACCGGTCCACGGCATACTGGATCCGCTCTGGAGCGTAGGAGATGAAATGGTTTGCCTGTCCGAACATCGGCCCGACGCCGCCCATCTGGAACATCAGCCATTCGAGACAGCGATACTGTCCGGCATCGTCCGCTGGCATGAACTTGCCCGTTTTGCGTGCGAGGTACATCAGGATCGCGCCGGATTCAAATAGCGAAAATGGCCCGTCGCCGGGGCCGGCGGGATCGACGATCGCCGGAATCCGGTGATTTGGATTCACCACTAGAAACTGTTCCTGAAATTGTTCGCCCTTGCCGATATTGATTGGTATCACATTGTAGGCGAGCCCCATTTCTTCCATCGCGATGGAAATCTTGTGCCCATTCGGGGTCGGCCAATAATAAAGATCGATCATCCTATCCTCCGGGTCGGGGTGGTCGATCGGCAGGGTAACAGCCATGGTTCCGCAACGGTAGTCCGCCCGCCGCACAATGCCGGCGCAATCTCGAACCATGATGGATCATCGCATATGAGAGAGGCGAGACAATGACTCTATCCGGCAAAACGGCACTGATAACCGGTTCCGCATCGGGCATCGGCAATGCTGCCGTTCATCTGTTCGCAGCGGAAGGCTGCCGGGTGGTCGCGACTGTCGAGACCAAAGATCAGATCGACTCCGTCGCGCGGGTTGCCGGGACAGCGGTCGCGGCAAAACTCGACATTCGCATCGAAGAGGATTGGACCAGGGTGACGAAGCAGGCGGTTGCTGAACTTGGGGATATCGATATCCTGTTCAACAATGCCGGATTGACAACCTGGGGCGATCTTGAGGCGACCGACCGGGCGCTGCAGGATGCCATGATTACAGTCAATCTGACCGGTCAGTTTCTCGGTTGCCGCGCCGTTGTCCCCATCATGCTCGCTGGCGGCGGCGCGACCGTGAACATGGCCTCCATCAACGGCATCCGCGGCAATACCGGCCTGATCGCCTATTCCGCCGCCAAAGGCGGCATCGTTGCAATGACACGATCAATGGCGCTCGATTATGCGACCCGATGCATCCGCGTAAACTGCATCTGTCCGGAAACCATCGACACGCCGATGGCGCGGGCCCCGCTCGAACAGGCCTCAGATCCGGACAGTGTCCTCGCCGCGTTGCGGGCAAAGCACCCCATGGGCCGACTTGGCCTGGCGGAGGAGTTGCATCCGTCGCGGTGTTCCTGGCCAGCGACCAGGCCGGTTACGTCACTGGGCAGGCCATCGAGGTGGATGGCGGGCGCAGCATCAGATAACCAGTCCGATCATGCAGTGTCAGGACAGTGAGACCTCGTTTTTCATACGCTCGCCGGCAAAGAAGCGGTCAGCATTGGCGAAGATCTCGGCGAATTTGATCATCATCGTGTCGCGTGTGCCCGGTGCATGGTGTGGGGTCAGCACGACATTGGGGAATTCGGCAAAGGGGTTCGGCGATGGCGGCGGCTCGACTTCGAACACATCCAGACCAGCCCCGCCGAGATGCCCGAACCGGAGCGCGGCGACCAGTGCCGCCTGCGAAACTACAGAACCGCGGGCGCAGTTGATCAGTGTCGAGCCCGGACGCATGCGCGCGAGTGCAGTCTCGTCAATCAGATAACGGGTTAGTTCGGTCAACGGAACATGTAGGGTCAAGAAATCCGATTGCGCAAGGATATCGTCGAACCCAACACGGGTGACCTGCAACGCCCGTTCGATATCCGGGTCCATCTCAAGCAGATCGTGATAGAGCGTCCGGGTTTGGAAGCCGATGAGGCGTCTGGCAACCTGTTTGCCGATTCGCCCCAACCCGACGATGCCGACGGTGGCCCCTAGCAATTGCCGGGCCGTCGAGCGGAAGGTGTTCGAATGCCAGCGCCCAGCGCGCAATTCGGCATCGCAGAAGGCGAGCCGCCGGCCGACCGCCAGCATCAGCATGATGGCATGTTCGGCCACGCCCTCGCTGGTTCCTTGCGGCGTTACGGCGAGCCGGATCTGGCGCCGCATCAGGGGCCCCATGGCCACGGTATCGTGATAGCCGACGCCCTGGTGGAGAACCACCCGCAGACGCTTGGCCGATTCGATATCCGCCTCGGACAACCGCATACCGCCGACAACGATCATCTCGGCCTCAGCGAGCATTTGTTCGCGTTCTGCCTGCGTGCCATCCGAAAACGTCATCAGTTGATAGCGGTCTTGCGGCATGGCCTCGCGGATCAGGTCGTAGAAGTCCTGACCGGCCTGAACCAGATAAAGCACCTTGACTATCATAACGGGTTGCATCCCAAAAAATGGCGATAGTGGGTGAGTGATGTAAACTCGAATGGGTCGACAGCAAAGCCATATTGGCGCGACCAATCCACTCAAGATGTTCTGAAACGACCGATGCCCATGGTCCAAGCAGGGGATGTTACCCACCCTCCCCGCACAGACATGAACATGCGCGTTGACGCATCCGGTTCACATGTAGGGTTCGCTCAGGCAGTATAGGCCGCGTGGATGACGCAGGCTTGTTGCGCCCCACGCCACACGCCGCATCATGAAGCGGCACGCCGCCGGCGTCGCCCAGGCCAGTAAACTTATCTCCGACCGTTCGAAATCCTTCGCCAGACGACGGCAGCGCCCCATCCAGGCAAAGGTCCACTCGACCACCCAGTGCCGATACAGAACCGTGAACCCCTTGCTATCCTTGGTTTTTGCCACGACCGCGATCAGATCCGGCGCGCCGTCCCCATCCTGGATATTTGCCTCGTGCACATGCAGGACGATTGGAGAGCCATCCACGTCAACCATCAGATGCCGCTTGCGGCCATTGATCGTCTTGCCGGCATCGTGTCGCCACTCTCGGTGATCGACGCGCTCTGGCTGTCAATGATCGCCGCCGTCGGCGGTGCCGAGCGACTGTCGCAGACCCGGGTGAGCCCGCGCAGGGCCTCCATCATGTGATCGAGCACATCGCTTCGCGACCAAGCATAGAAATACGGAAACCGGCAACGTCACTACACCTTCGGCAAGCACCCGCTTCTGATCCTGATCGGTACCACCGAAGACCGAACACCGGCGGCGCCATGCCGCGAGCTTGCAGGCCACTAGATCGATGCGATCGCGTTGAAAGTCTATCCGGACGTACACCATTCGTTCGACCTCCCCATGAGAGGGCCCTACAGGATCAAGGGACACGACAGTGAGCGCATCACCATGCACACGGTGGCAAGAAACTCCGAAGCGCGGCAGGATTCTCAACGACGAATGGTGGCCTTCTTCGACAGGAATCTCGACCCGGCGCGCTGACCTCGAATTGGGTGCAGGCAGGCTCTCCACGATACTTGCGAGGCGCAATCGAGACAGCGTCGTGGGTGCTCAGAACAAGTCCGGGCAATGACGATAAAGAGATGGCGCGGATGCACCACTGGCGCAAGACGAAAGCCGATTCCAATGATCAAACCGGGACACCGCCCCGATCTTGGGGTTCGCAGCGCGGCCGCCTGTATGGTGGTGAGAGTCGTCTGATACCAGCGATCTTATGAAGTGGTTCTGCGGGATTCTGTCCAGGTGGTATGTGTTTCGGTTCCTGCCTACAAGGTACGGGGGTTTCGAGATGACGGATCTAGCGATCGGGGCGTACGACACGATTGCGGGATCAAGATGCATTATTATCGGCTCGCCAATCCCGGACACCGTCAAACCGGATCGATATGACGGTGCACTGCAGCGCGGTGTCGCATTCGCGTCGTTGATTGTCCAGTGCATGCCGCCGCGATTGAGGCGGCTGTTGACGGCCTTGCATGCGCCTTCGACGACCCCTGTTAAGATGCACAGTCCCATGGCGCAGAATTCGGCAAGCGCATGCGCCAAGTGTTGTTTCTGACATAGCCTGCGCATTTGCGGGCCTCCTCGCAAGGTCCGGCATAGACTTGCAGAGCGGCGATGATTGTGTCGACCCGGTCGTGTTCGAGCTCTTCGCACCACAACTTTGCCCACTGGTTTGCGAGATCGATCCCGTTTCCATGGATGACATCGGATTCTTGGCAGCGAAAAATACCTGCGCTTCGGCCGCCTTTCTCGACGCCACAAGACGTTGAACGGTCAAGCGTTCAAGAATCGCGCGCGTCAGCGCTGGAAAGGCCCGTGACGGTGCGAATGTAGAATGGACGCACGCGACCTCGCGGCAAATCAGAGCGAAGGCCTGGGAGCGTGACCTAAAACCAATTGGGTGGTCTCGCATGGTGTATCTTCGTGGGTGAACACTCACACCATGGGGGCACATCATGCCCTGGAACGAGACGACCCGGAAGCAGTATAGTCGCAAGACGGAGCGTTACGAAAGCGATCTGACCGATGCCGAGTGAGCCTTGCCGGACCCGCTTCTTCCACCGTCGCGCCGGCTTGGTCGTCCCCGTCAGGTGGGGGATTACATACATAGGTTGACTTCCGCGCGCTGACCCGTCAAGCTCTTTCCTGCAAATCACCATACGGCCTCCCGCTCTGTCGGGTCGCCCGCTGAATAGAACAGCCTTAGACCCGGCACGGGGTAGCTCCCCGCGCTTGGCGAATAGGCGGGGTCTTCACACTCCGTGTGGTGATTTGCAACGGCCCGGCGCCCGCCGGGCTGTAACCGCCTTGAGGAGAGACGACATGATGAGATGGATCGTTCCGTTCGCTTTCGCTATCGGCCTTCTTCTGCCTCTGATTTCGCTAACGAACGAATCAGGTGCGCATAGCGGGGGTACAAACTCTTACGGTTGCCACAAAGAAACCGCCACGGGCGGGTATCACTGCCACTGATCCCCATCCGAGGGAGGGGGGAGTGCTGCCAGCACTTGATCAAGCGCCGGCAGTGCTTCCCCGTCCCGAGTCTTGAAATACAGGCGCGCTTGGCCGTCTCTGATCCATCTGTCGAGTTGCACATTGAAATCTGTCATCAGTTCGTTCGGATAGAGGCGTGCCTCAACGATGGGCCGATGGTCGAGAAACCGGTGCTGATAGGTCGGGAACGAGTCTGGATTGAATCCTCGCTCCCGTAGCCACCTGAAGAACATCTTGCCAAGCGCAATATCGGGCATCAGGTTGGCCGGCAGGATGTAGCCCCGATTCTCCAGGGGTGCCAAGAGACGCAGGAACATCTGATTGAGCATCGAGAAGTGCGTCACCGGGATCTTCGGCTGGTTGATGATGTAGCGGCGGACATGATCGGGGATGGCCGATCGTTGGGCGGCTTGCCCGCTGAGCCACTCGAACACCCACTTGCTGACTTGGACAGAGAACGCAGGCGATAGCCATTGGGCAAGATGGATGGCGACCTGCGGGTGCACCCAAGTTCCCTGAAGCTCGGAGAAACCACCCCTAACCATTTGAATCAGTTCTGACATGGGAATTCCCATGTCGGCATGAAGGGCTTGCAGAAAGGCTTTCGTCGTGGATAGACGCCCATAATCGGCGAATGCTTTCCCTGTCGCCTGGCACATGGCGGTAGCGTTGATATAGCCGTCGGAGGCCCGTTGGTGGATCAGGCGGTCCTCAACTTCGTGAGGGATGAGCGGCAGTTCGCCTTGCTTCATCGGGGGTTCTTCGCGGTGTTGTTGAGGGCGGCGCAAGAGCGCCCGCGCCAGAGCTTCGGGCGCGGCGCCGGCGGCAGGTGGATACTTCATCGCCCCGACGGTCCCGCGACCAGATCGCGGTACATGAGACGGCGCCCGACCATGCCGGCAATCACGGCGTTCATCTGGTCGATGGTGTCTGCGTCGCGGATGCCGTGACGGCCTGCAAACTCGTTGACGTACCTCTGAAGGTGCTTCGGGCTGATCTTGTGGAAGGTGCCCTTGTGGGCGCGCTTGAGCATCGACCAGAAAGATTCCATGCCGTTCGTACTGACTTGCTCCCGGACATACTCGCCGACGCTGTGCTTCACGGTCTCGTGCTCGAAGGGTATCCCTTGGTAGGCACTGGCCTCGTCGGTATAGACGGCTGCGCCTGGGGCCGCGTGCTCGGCGACGAAGCCTTGCAGAGTCGGCTTGTCGGTGTCCTCGACCACGCGGGCCGAGACCTTGTTCGTCGCTCGATCCTTGGCGCCGACGACAGCGGTCTTCCCTTCGGGCCAGCGCTCGCGGAGCCTCTTCGAGGCGTGCTTGTTGCGCTCGAGTCCGCCCATGTAGGTCTCGTCCACCTCGACGGGGCCGAGGATCGGCCCTGAGTTCTCCTGCGCCCATGCTTCCCGCAGCCGGTGCAGCATGAACCATGCGGTCTTTTGCGTGACGCCGATGTCCCGATGCAGCTTCATCGAGGACACGCCCTTGAGGCTTGTCACCTCCAGGTAGATGGCGAATGCCCACTGGCGCAACGTCACCTTGGAGCGTTCAAGGGCCGTGCCTGTCTTCACTGAAAAGTAGGCACGGCAGTCCGTGCAGCGGTAGGGGCTTTTCGCATGGCTGGCCTCATGCGTGCGTGCGCTCCCGCAGCGCGGGCAGTGACGGCCTTCGGGCCAGACTTGCCCCTCGAACCAGCGCTTTGCCGCCGCTTCGTCGGGGAACATGCTGGCAAGCTGCATCAGAGTGATGCCTTCGCGGTGGGCTTTGCCGGGCGCTTTCTGGAGCATGACGAGCCTCCGTTACTTCCCGTTTTATGTAGCATCGAAACGCGCGGAAGTCAACCTATGTATGTAATCCCCGTCAGGTGGATCTGCGCGACATGGTGAACGCGATCGCCTGCATGCTCTGGACAGGGTGCAGTTGGCGGGCATGACCGAAGGATTGTCCGGCGTTTACGACGGTTCAGACCTATTTCGACGCGTGATCCCGGAGCAGGTTTGCGCCCGTTTTACGACGCTCGGGCGGCTCCGGTCGGGGCGTAGTGCGGACCCGAACGCGGCCATCATCGACAGTCGGAGCGTGCCGACGGTCGAAGCGGGCAGCGATGAATGCGGCGACGATGCCGGCAGGCACGCTCAAGGAAGCGAATTGCCCGATCACTGTGGAGGTCATCGGTAAACCCAGGGACGCCAAGGGGGTCGTCGTCATGTCCCGGCGCTGGGTGGTCGAACGCACCTTCGGATGGCTGCGCCGCTGTCGGCGCCTCTCCAGAGGCTTCGAGCGATCCATCGCCAGCGCCCCGCCTGGCTCCTGCTGACTTTGATCCATGTTCTCATGCGCCGCCTCGGACGCATGCAGGTCACTGTCACTAACTCATCTTCTACAGTAGTTTTGGGAAAGCTAAGTTGATTTCGTCGGTTAGATGACGCGACGGAGGTTTTGGCACTACATTTCGACGCCCTGGCCTGTTGCGGGGATTTTGAGGACGGTTCAGGCGCCGATCGTCGCGGTATCCTCCTTCCCTGTGGCGATCTGTCGCACGGTGTTGGGCAAACGCACGCCGATGCACTGAGCAATCCGGCCGGCGACGCCGACCGTCTTGCTGCGAACCGCGAAGCTCTTGCCATGGTGCTCGATGCGGGTTTCCGTCAACGCCTCGAGGTCACGCAGCATGTCCGCCCACTCGGCCACGATGCCGGCGTCTTCCATGCGGCGTTGAAGCTCCTTCTGCAGCACCAGGGCGAGGACCGAACAGAAGACATGGCCGCAGATCGTGGCATCGGTCTTGTGGAAGACCGGGCGGGTCTCAAGCAGGCTCTTGGCGGTTCGGAACACCTGTTCCACCATCCATAGCTGCTTGTATCTCAGGGCGAGGTCCACGGCCGTCAGGGAGGTATTGGTGCTCAACACCCGGATGCCGTCGAAGCGTTCTTCGTCGCGTGCCTTGTCGTGATCGATCGCGACCGAACCCCTGTCGATCTTCAGGTAGCGCTTGAAGCCCCGGTTGGGGACGATGCTCTTGGGCCCCTTCTTGTGCAGCTTGGTCTCCAGGCTGGCCAGGATCTGCGCGCGCGTCGCGGCGTCCTTGCGCACCTCGGCCGGATTGCGGCACACGACATAGCGATGCGCCTCGTCCCCATCCTTGCCCGGGGGAACCGTGACGTCCTTGACCTCCAGGGCCATCGGATCCGGGCGCTGGTGGACAACCTCGATGGTCTCGAACGCTGAGCTGTCAGCGAGAACCGTGTCGCGGATCTCCTTCGTCCGACGCGGGCGGGCACCGAGGATGTACTGCCAGCCCCGCGCCTCGACCGCCGCGATCATGTCCTTGGAGATCATCCCGGCGTCGGCCACAAGGCACACCGAGCGGACCCCGAAGCGCTTCTGCAGGCGTGCCGCCACCAGGTCCAGCCGTCACGTCGGCGGTGTTGCCGGGCCACATCTCGCTGCACACCGGCAGTCCGTCGCCGTCGAGCACCATCCCCGACACCATCTGCTTGCAATCGCTGCGACGGTCCTTGCTCTTGCCGTACTGGCCCAGGCTCTCGCCGCCCTCGCCAGTGAAGTACAGCGATGTGGTACCGAAGAACACAAGATCGAGATCGCTGAACAGGTCGCGCCGTCGATGGAACAGGGTCTCCTCGATCCAGTCCTTGGTGCGCCGCTCGAAACGGTCGCCGGCTTCATCGTCGCCAAGCGTCTCGCCGAAGCGGGCGGCGGAGGCCACCAGCTTGTCGATGGTTCCGGAAGGGGCGAGCTTGTCGAGCCTTCCGATGGTGGCGATGACGGTTTGCTTGACCTTGTTGCCCTCGCGGTGGGTCTCGACGATCTGGAGGTACTTGTATTTGCCGGCAGGCTTGAGGCGAAAGAACATGGCGCGGCCCTCGTATGCACTACGACATGATCGGGAAAACCGGCTCAATAGTCAAAGTATGCCTGTATATCAGCCTCTGCCGTACCTCGAATATCGCACTACAGTTTCTCAAAGTTCCGGCGCTCAACAGAGCCAAGGCCTTCATTTCACTGAACCTTTGCCGGAGCGATCCTCAAATATCCCAGTCAAACTGTAGAAGACGAGACTAATTGATATCATTATGATTCAGACACTTAGAAAACTGTCCGACGAACCGAGGCCACCTCACGCAACCGCAAGCATCCCAGAGCGTATGATGTCCATCTCTACCGGCGCCGGCATTTGGTGGAGAACGCCTTTCTGTGGCTCAAGCGCTGGCGTGGGATTGCCACGCGATACGCCAAGAATGCCGCATCGTTTCTTGCCGCGGTGCAGATTCGGCGTCTGGCACTCTGGACTGGTATTTCGTGACGACACTATCTAGAATGCCGTCTGTCGGATAGTACCGGTCCTCGGGCTGTCCGGGCCTATAGATCGGCCTCTTCGGTCACTCATTTTGGCAACAGGTAACGGCTTTGATTCAGAAACTCTGACGTGTTGAATTCACCCGGGTATCAACGCAAGGCCTAAATTCCGGGGGGGGGGGGGTAAGGGTCTGCAGCTGCAAATCCGCTGCAACGAAACAAAAGACCATCAGAACCCTTGGCGTCCCCTGACAAACACCATAGAAACTCCCGACTCATGAAGCAACGGAGGTGTAGCAAGCAATGGCGGTCCATCTGAAAACCGGGTTGTCCAAAACCGAAAAGGCCGAAGAAAATCGGAAGGCCCGGGCCATCGTGGAGACGGCACTAGCAGAGATCGAAGCGTCCGGCGACGCCGCGGTTACCGGAATGTCGCTAAAGTTCGACAATTGGGAGCGGGAAAATTTCCATCTGTCAGAGGTCGAAATCGAGTCCTGTCTCTCGCGCATGAGCCGGCAGAACATCGACGACATCAAATTTGCCCAGACACAGGTTCGGAACTTCGCCCGGATCCAACGCGACGCCCTGCAGGATGTCGAGATCGAAACCCTTCCCGGAATCGTGCTCGGCCACAAGAACATCCCGGTCAACAGCGTCGGCTGCTACGTCCCTGGCGGCAAATATCCGATGGTCGCGTCGGCCCATATGAGCATCGTCACGGCGAAGGTTGCTGGAGTGCCGCGGATCATCGCGGCAACACCGCCATTCAATGGCGAACCGAATCCTGCCGTCATCACTGCCATGCATCTTGCCGGCGCCGACGAAATCTATTGCCTTGGCGGTATCCAGGCCGTGGGCGCAATGGCGCTCGGCACTGAAACAATCGCCGGCGTCGACATGCTGGTTGGTCCCGGCAACGCCTTTGTCGCCGAAGCCAAGCGGCAGCTTTATGGCCGGGTCGGAATTGACCTGTTCGCTGGCCCGACCGAAACACTCGTCGTTGCCGACGAGACAGTCGATAGCGAACTCTGCGCCGCCGACCTGCTCGGGCAGGCGGAGCATGGACCGACCTCGCCGGCGATTCTCGTGACCAGTTCCGAGCGCCTTGCACGCGACACCATGGCCGAAGTGGAGCGCCAACTCACCGGTCTTCCAACCGCCGAAGTTGCTGGCCAGGCGTGGCGGGACTACGGCCAGGTCATCCTTTGCGCCGACGCGGAAGAAATGCTCACCGTTGCTGATGATATTGCATCCGAACATGTCCAGATCATGACGCGCGACCCGGACTGGTTCCTCGAAAACATGACGAATTACGGCGCCCTATTCCTTGGTCCCGAAACCAACGTCTCCTATGGCGACAAGGTGATCGGTACCAATCACACCCTGCCAACCCGAAAGGCGGCGCGCTATACCGGCGGCCTCTGGGTCGGGAAATTTCTGAAAACATGCACCTATCAGCGGATCACGACGTCCGAGGCAAGCGCCATGATCGGTGAATACTGTTCACGGCTCTGCGCGATCGAAGGCTTTGCGGGACATCAGGAACAGGCCGACATCAGAGTCCGGCGTTACGGCGGCGGCAATGCTGCCGGAAGGCCAGGCGATGACAGTGGGACAGAATCGGACTGACCAGCCAGGACTCGTCCGCGTTATCCCTTTCCGAGACGAAAGAATCACTGGCTGCTTGCAATCAGTCGACGCGTTCCGGCATCGTGGATGCAACAATACCGAATCTGAACCGGCAGACATGACAACAAACCCGTGCCGTGTGGTCCAACGGCCCCGGAGTCACGACAGACGGATTGTCCTGCGGCGGCTTGCCGAACGCCTTTTCAATGTCGGCTACCGGACCGCTTTTGAGGGAGCGCATTGATGACCTACACCATTCTGGCTCACTGCCCCCAAACCGACCGTCTTGGCGTCGGGATCGCCACCTACTCTCTTGGCGTCGGCGGGTATTGCCCATTCTTCGTCCGGGACACCGCTGTGCTCTCG
The DNA here is from genome assembly GCA_963422445.2 of Thalassobaculaceae bacterium. Taxonomy (GTDB): domain Bacteria; phylum Pseudomonadota; class Alphaproteobacteria; order Thalassobaculales; family Thalassobaculaceae. The sequence goes on along the minus strand of OY729512.2, from coordinate 1,527,523 downwards.
ACCCAGGCCTTCGCTAATCCGGCTCTCGGTCCGCTTGCCATGCAGTCGCTTTCAGCCGGACGATCGCCGGCGCAGACGCTCTGCGATCTCGCTGCGGCCGACCCCGACCTCGAATACCGCCAGGTTAGCATCGTTGCGGCCGATGGAACGATCGCGATACATACCGGCTCTTGCTGCCGGGTTTGGGCCGATCATGAGACAGGCCCCGGTTTTGCAGTGTTCGGAAATGTCCTCGCCGGTGCCGAGACCGTTCAGGCGATGGCTGACGCCTATCGGGCCAGCAGCGATCAAACGCTCGACCAGCGTTTGCTTTCAACGCTGGAGGCCGGCCGCGATGCTGGCGGGCAGGCTGGTGGCGATGGCCAGCACTTACCGGAACGTTCAGCCGCCCTGGTCATCCGCGGCAGGGATATCGTGCGGGATATCGACCTCAGGGTTGACCTGCATGATGATGCAGTAACCGAACTCCGTCGCGTCCATGACGGTTATGCGCCCTACATCGAATACTATGCGCTGCGCGCCCGAGATCCGGCCAATACACCACCGCAGGATGTCTGGGCCCATCGTCAGGCTGGCGCCTGACCTGTTTGCCTCGTCTTCTACAGTGTTTTTATAGACGAGCTTCTTGCAAAATTGCCGGCCCGACCGGTTTTTTGCCTTGTCGAGGCTGATTTTGTTGTCGAGGGCCTGGGTTTTGGGGCCACCTCGTGGTATGTTGTGTTTCCACAATAACAAGATACCACGAGGTGGCCCCGATGACCCTTGGCTCGACCCTGTCCGATCCCTGGCACCGATTTCAAGGGGACTTTTTCCCTGCGTTGGCCGAGGCGGTCGGTCCTCTCCTCGAGACGCACAAGCGCTTCGTGACAGCTCTCGATCTCGTCAAGGTGGAGGGCTTCGTCGATGGGGTGTGGACCGGTCCGGGTCGGCCCCGGGAGGATCGCCAGGCGCTGGCCCGTGGCTTCATCGCCAAGGCGGTATGGGATCTGCCGACGACCCGCCACCTGATCGACAGGCTCAAGGTGGACCCGACGTTGCGCCGACTGTGCGGCTGGTCGCGTGTCGCGGAGATCCCGAGTGAAGCGACGTTTTCGCGGGCGTTTGCCGAATTTTCGCAGTCCCGTCTTCCGGAGAGGATGCACGCGGCTCTGGTTGCAGAGACACTGGGCGACGCACTCATCGGCCACGTGTCGAGGGACTCGACGGCCATCGAGGCCCGGGAGACGCCGGCCCCGAAGCCGAAGGCCAGGACGCTGAACCGCAAGCGCGGCCGGCCCCGCAAGGGCGAGGAGAGGACGAAGGAGCCTGGGCGTCTCGAACGGCAAGCGAACGGGATGGATCTCGATGAGAGGCTCGACGCGCTGCCGAAGGTCTGCGATCACGGGGCAAAGAAGAATGCCAAGGGGGTCCTGGAGGCCTGGCGCGGTGACAAGCTGCCTATCGACACAGCAGACTGCGGGGTGCCGCTGAGGGCCGTTCTCACCTCGGCATCCGTCCATGACAGCCAAGTCGCGATCCCGCTGGCGATGATGACCGCCGGGCGTGTGACCAATCTCTACGATCTCATGGACGCGGCCTATGATGCCAGGGAGATCTACCAGATGAGCGAACGGCTTGGCCATGTGCCGATCATCGATGTCAATCCGCGCCGGGACAAGGACCTCAAGGAGGAGCGAGACCAGGAGGCCCGGGCCCGGCGTGCAATAGGCCATGTCGATCCCGAGACCGTGCGGGTCCGGATCCGGTCCGGTGTCGAGAGGACCAACGCCCGCCTCAAGGATGAGTGTGGCGGGCGCCATGTCCGCGTCCGTGGATATTCCAAGGTCGCCTGCCATCTCATGTTCGGCATCCTGGCCCTGGCGGCTGACCAGTTGATACGTCTCGCCGTCCCATAGCGCGGCTCCGACAACGCATGCCGACCCTTCACGGCCCTCTCGAGGAGAGGGGCCCGGAGAGGCGTGTCCCGATGTCCACAAAGGTCCCTGTTTGGTCTCATCGTCTCTGATGAGACACCGCGAATCCATGGATTCCGACCTCCAGGTGCAGAGGTGACCGGGATCAACCGACCGATCCCGGCTCACCGGACCCTGGGGGCAGGAATTTTGCAAGAGGTTCAGACATTATTGCATTTCAATCAATTACAGACGCAAGAACTGTCTTGCCATTACTCGTTGTGGTCTCCGCCGCGGTCATGGCCTCGTGGGCGGCCGGGTCAGGATGACACATTCGTATCGGTCTTCCGATTGATCTGACGCGTGATAGCCGGGAGCCGCACGCCGACATTCTGGGCGATCTTGCCGGCAACCCCGCCGATCTTGCTGCGGACAACGAAGGTTGGCCGTGATGCCGGCGGCGTCCATACGGCGCAGCAAGGCGTTCCGGAGCACCAGCGCCGGGAAAGAACAGAAGACATGGCCGCAGAGGGTGGCGTCGATCTTGTGGAAGACCGGGCCGGTCTCGAGCCGGGATTTGCCGTCCGGAAGATCTGGCCAACCCTCCAGAGCGGCTTGTAGCGACATACAATATCGTCTGCGGCAAGACTGGTTGCTGCGCAGCACCCGGATCCTGTCGAACCTCTTTTCGTCTTCGATCTTGTCGGTATCGATCTCGAAGGTCGTGCTGTCGGCCTTGAGATAGCGCCGGAAGCCCGTGTTGCCGACGACACTCTTCGGCCTGCCGGTTTCAGCGTGTCCCTGCGCTTTTCCAGAAGTTGCGCCCGGGTCCGTTCATCCTTGCGCGCCTGCGCCGGATTGCGGCACACCACATAGCGCCGGACGATCTGGACCGGCGGTTCGGCATCCGGCGCGGTCGCGCACCAAGAATGTACTGCCCGCCCCGCGCTCCGACGGCGTCGATCATCGTTTTCGAGATCATCCCGGAACCGGCGACCAGACAGACCAAGCCCACCCGAAATACTGTTGCAGGCGTCCCGCAACCAGATCGAGCGTGGTCACGTCGGCGGTATTGCCCGGCCACATCTCGCAGCAGATCGGAATGCCGGCGCTGTCGATCACCATCCCGAGCACCATCTGTTTGCAGTCATTGCAGCGATCCTTGCTTTTGCCGTACTGGCCGAGGCTCTTGCCATCATCTCCGGTGAAGACCAGCGATGTCGTGTCGAACACGAGATCGAGAGTGGCAAACAGGTCGCGGCGGCTCTGGAACAGTTCCTCTTCAATCAGATCCCTGGTCCGGCGCGCGAGCCGGACCTCCGGGGTCTTGCCATGGCTTTCCCCCGAGCCAGCCCATGGCGCGATAGAGCTGATGCAGCGTGAAACCGTCCGTCGCCGGAACCGCCTGACCACATCCCTACTTCAGAGCGCTGCGGCCCGAACCGGAGACCATGAGCCGATGCAGCACGGTCAGGAATACAGCCCGTTCGACATCGAACTGATATTTGCGCCCCGACAACACCTCGCGAAGCGCATCCCGGCAGCCGGTCTCGCGGCACCAGCCTCGAAGATCAGGGCCGGTCCGATCGACATCACTTCGGCTTTGGGGTCGGCGCCGTGCTTCGCCAGCACCATGAGCCGGTCCGCGAACCGGCTCGCCGACTGGATCAGGCTGTCGACCTTGCCGGCCTCCGTGAGCGTATGGAGGCGCTCGAGATGGCGATAACCGACTGGCGGACGACCTTGCCGTCGCGGCGGTTTTAGACGATCTGGAGATAACTGTAATTGCCGGGGGTCCTGGTGCGAGAGACCATGGCGGACCGTCTTGCTGTCAGGACGCTACATCGATTCGTATGAAATTCTGAAAAATGTCAAAAAATTCAGTTGATTGCCTCAAAATCAACCCGTTTCGACTTGTACTACATCTCTGACAGAAATCAGGATCCCGGGGCTAAAAACCTCAGGGCTTCCGCTATTTCCTGTTCTTCAAAGCCGCGATGTTCGCGCACAACTGTAGAAGACAAGTTTGATTGCGTCACTGGCCGCCGAGGATCATCAGATCCGATCAGCGCGCCGTCCATCCACCGTCAACGACAAGGCTGGTACCCGTCACCATACCTGACGCCGGAGACGCCAGATAAAGGACCGCATCGGCCACATCTTCAGGGCGCGCTAGCTTGCCCATCGCAATGCGATCCAGAACATCCCTGGAAAACACCGGGTCTTTCAGGAACTGACGGGCCAGTGGAGTTTCAACAAAGGTGGGTCCGACCGAGTTCACCCGGATGCCATACGCCGCCAGTTCCACCCCCATCGCCTTCGTCAGGCCCTCAATAGCATGTTTGCTGGCGCAATAGACGGTACGGTTCGGCGCGCCGACATGCCCCATCTGCGAAGACATGTGGATAATCGAACCACCATGCCCACGGTCAATCATGCCTCTTGACACCGTTTGCGCCACCAGAAATGCGCCACGGACGTTGAGATTCAGGATCGTGTCGAGATGCTCGAGGCTGACCTCCGCAAACGGTTCGGGAATGTTGGTTCCGGCATTGTTGACCAACACATCGATCCGTCCCAGCGGGGGAATAGCCGAAGCGATCGATTCAGGATCGGCCGCGTCACAGACGACCACCCTGGCCCGTCCGCCCTCGGCCTCGATTTCCGTTTTGAGAGCGTCGAGCTCCTGCCGGGTACGGCTGCTCAGGATGACGTCCGCGCCAGCATCAGCGAGCGAAATCGCGCAAGCCTTGCCGAGACCGCGACCAGCGCCGGTGACAAGCGCGACCTGGCCGTCAAGACGGAACCGGTCCAACGCCCGCATTCGTGTTTCTGCCATGTCGATGTCTTCTGAACCTCAAGAGGAATGGGTGAACCCGGAACCAAAGGCCTGCGCCGACCTTAATGGTCCGGGTCGCACTCGGCAATATCGGCCGCCGAAGCCATCCCGATGCCCGGACTGGCGTTGCTGATCAGGACCGTGACAACACCCCCGGCCAGCGGCTGATCAATGGCGTTTCGACCATCGGCGTCCGGAAGGACGGGACCGGTAGCGGTGGCTTGCGCCCGAACCATAACAACAGGACCACGATGGTAATGTTCACCAAATTCCATGCGGAACCGTTCAGGAAAGCGGCCTGATAAGACAATGTCAGATCATAAATCGCTCCCGACATCCAACCACCCAGCGCCATGCCTCCAATCGTTCCTGACAGAACCAGACCGACTCGCGTGCCGGCCTGCGATGCTGGAAAATAGTCGCGAACGAGCACGGCATAGGACGGGACAATCCCGCCCTGAAACAGGCCGAACAACGCCGAGACCAGATAAAGCGACACCACGCTATCGGCCGGCAGATAGAGCAGCAGACACACCGCCTGAAGCGATGATCCGATCAACAGGGTTCGGGCTGCACCGATCCGGTCCATTACAAAACCGAAAACAATCCGGCTGACGATCCCCAGCCCAAGCATGAGCGCCAACATATTGGCGCCCCGAGCAGCGCCGATATCGAGGTCCACGCAATACGCGACGATATGAACCTGCGGCATCGACATCGCGACACAACAGGCGATTCCGGCAATGATCAGCAACACTTGGAGGGCATTCGACGGCAATGGCGGCGGCCGGACGCCCGAAAAAGCCGCGCTGCCCACCGCCACAGGCACCTGAACCGGAGGTGGCCGACGCAACAGCAGGGTCATCGGCACCATCACGACGAAACAGGCGGCTGCGATCGTCAGATGCGTGTCACGCCAGCCGATGTTGTCGATCAGATATTGAATGATCGGTGGCCAAACCGTTCCCGCGACATAGCTACCACAGGCGACCAGCGCGACCGCAATACCCCGATAACGTACGAACCAGAGCGTGATCGCGGCAATCAGAGGGCCGAAGGTCACCGAAGTGCCGAGAGCGCCGACCAGGACGCCCTGGAACAACGCCAGTTCCCAAAGGCTTGTCGAATTGGCTGATCCGGTGTAACCGACAGCCAGGCTGACGGCCGCGAGGAGAACCGGCTTCACAACACCCCACCGGTCGACCATGCGGCCGATCACGATGTTGCCGACCAGAATGCCGACCATCGCTGCGGTATAAGGGAGCGAGGAGGCGGCCCGGTCGACCCCGAAATGACTTTCGGTCACGGACAACAGCACGACGGACGACCAGAGTCCGACGCCGCCGGCCCCACTGATAATCACGGAGGCTACCAAGCGCACCCAAGCATAAGAACCGTCGATGTCACCAGACTTGCCGATTGGCGTTGCAGACATCGAAGAAATCATCGTTGTTCCGTCCCGGAAATCGGCCAGCAGGCACCGGGTCCGCAACAGCCGAAACTACCGCTACGCCCTGTGAGAACGTCTTGTAATCCCTCTTTTTACCGGCATTCGCCCGGACACAGGACAGGCCGGCGCGCAGCCTCAGGCGCCACCTGGAGCAAAAGCGTCGAGCGCGTTCGGGTCGGTACCAGTACCCCCATCCGGCCGGAACGCCTGCAGAACGACCTGGTCGGCGCCGGCATACCGATGGGCTTCGATGCAATCGCGAATCTGCCGTTCTCCGCCCCAGATCACCATCGCATCCAGAAAGCGCGGCGTGCCATCGCCCATCACGTCCTCCGGACTGAATCCCAGCCGGAACCAGTTCTCACGATAGTTTGGCAGGGCCATGTATCGGGCCATCTGCTTCTGGGCCACTGACCGGGCAGTACTTCGATCGGTAGTCAGGCAAATTTTTTGCTCAACGCAGAGCCAGGCATCGGGACCGAGAATTCGGCGGGCTTCGGCGGTATGATCCGGCATCACGCAGTAGGGCAACGCCCCTTTCGAGCCGTCTCGCGACAACGCCAACATGTTCGGACCAAGCGCTGCCAGTACAACGGCGCGGTCGTCATGGCGAATCGTCACATCGATCGGAGCCGCCGCGAGCGCCTGCAGATACGCCCGCATCGTGGCCACCGGCTTGCCATATGTATGGCCGCGGGCTCCCTCAACCAGCGGCACATGGCTGACGCCAAGACCAAGTATGAAGCGGTCGTTGAACAAGCGGTTCATACTGTCATGTCCCTGTGCCGCCGTCACGGCGTCGCGGGCATAGATGTTTGCTATACCGCTGGCGACGGTGAGCGCACCGGTCTGGCTCAGCAGAAACCCGGCGATCGCGAAACATTCGTAAGAAAGGGACTCAGGATACCACAACGTGTCATAGCCGCGCCGTTCGACACCGGTCGCAAGTTCGGCAAGCTCTGTCTGCCCAAGCACATTGGTCGCACACCAGATGCCAAGACCTGTTGGTTTACGCATTCTTGATCTCCTTCGGCCGAAAATCGTGCTGCATTGCGTCAACACCCGGTGAAGACGGGTTTACGTTTGTCCCGGAAGGCAGCACCCCCTTCCTGCTGATCTGCGCTGCGGCGGATCCCGAGCAGTTCGGCCCGCGCCAAGGCATGCTGTTCCGACGGCCCCTTTGCGGTCACGGTATCGCGAACGAACCGCTTAAGCATGCCAACCACAAGCGGGGCACTATCAGCCAGTATGCGAGCATAATCCATCGCCGCCGGGATTTCTTCACCGGCCGGCACAACCGCGTTCACCATCCCGGTCTGATAGGCGCGCTCCGCTGAAAAATGCTTGCCCGTCAGCATGAACTCCATGGCGATCTTGTGCGGCAGGCGGGCCGCCGTACTCGCGATCAGTCCGCCACAAAAGCCCATCTGCGCTTCGGGGTAGAAGAAATCGGCATTATCGGCCGCAACCGCGATGTCGCAAAATTGCACCAGGCAATAGGCGCCACCGACACAGTAGCCGGACACTGCGGCAATCACCGGCTTGTCGAGTACCACACCGGCACCCGGCATGCATTCCCAAAGATCCGGATCGGTGGGCGGATCGCGGAGATCAGCTCCGACCGAAAATGCCTTTTCGCCAGCCCCGGCGAGAACGGCGCAACGATCTTCGGACTCACCATATCGAATAAAGGCATCGCGCAATTCCGCCACCAGTGCATTGCTCAATGCATTCAGCTTGTCCGGCCGATTCAGAGTTATGAGCGCGATCCGGTCGTTGGATCGATAAGTGACGAGTGAGTCGGTCATGGCGTTTCGTCTCCGTAATCGACTGGCGTGACATGGCGCCCGTCCGTGTGACGCTGCCAATACAGATCTTTCAACCGGCGCGCGACAGGGCCCGGCCGATCATTCGACAATATTCTGTTATCGATCCGGGTCACTGGCATGATGCCACCGGCGGTGGTCACGGTGACGATCTCATCGGCATCATGCAGATCAACCGCGCGCAATCTCCCTTCCCGGGCCGGAATACCGAATTCGGCACAGAGTTCGAGCGTTGCCTTGCGGGTAATACCTTCGAGCGCGCCGCGGTCCGGTGTCGTGAGTTCGCCATCGCGCACCACAAACACATTGAAGCCCGGCCCTTCCGTGACATATCCGTCATGGTCGAGCAGAATCGCGCTGTCCATACCAGCGTCCTCGGCTTCAAACAACGCCTTCGTCATGTCGCTCCGATTGTAGTTCTTGATCGTCGGATCAACGGAATCAGACGGGATTCGGGGCGTTTTCGCGATGATCATATGGCCGCCACGTTCCTGAATCTCGGGCGAAAGAACGTCAATCCAAGGCAGGGCATAGGCGATAAACCGGTTATTGAATGCCTGCAAGGATCCGCGTGGTCCGGGTGGCGGCGTGCCCCGGGTGCAGACCATGGCGACATAGGAGTCACGCAATCCGGTCAGGCACACGCAACGCATCAGGATCGTGGCAATACCGGGCCGATCGAACGGGATGGACATCCGTAAACCGGCCATCGAGGCTTCGAACCGGACGAGATGGTCATCGAGCCTGAAGAACACCCCGTCCTTGACGTGAACAATATCGTAACAGGCATCGGACCGCGTGAACCCCCAATCCAGAACCGGAATTTTCGCATCGGCAATCGGCATGTAGGTATCGTCGATAAAAGCTGCGCCGTCTTGCCACAATCCGGTTTCCGCCGGAATTCTGGCAGTTGCCAGGATCTTGTTCATGGCAGTGTCTCCCTGCTCCTCTTGGATCCAATCACCCGTACTAGGCTCGCCATCATTCGCTTGCCAGCAGTCTAAGCGCAGGTTCGGTCGCCGAAAAGGTGCTTCCTACGGGTTCATGGCGACCGAAGCAATGCCGCTACGATTGACTGCTCCGACTGACGACAGCAACGGCGCGGCCCCCGGAAAACACACTGCAATAATTCAGTAACGCTGTTCAGCCTTGCTCGCCCGTCCCGAAATGCGCAGCCGGAGGATGAATTAATCGAAGATCGCGGCGGCCCAGCCACCATTCCGCTACACTATTCCCCATTGGAGGGCCTCACTTGTCATGCCCCTCTGTCGCATTTCAGACTGCGAACTGGGCAGAATTCATGCCGCTAAACTCTTGTCATGGACTCGCTGTTTACAGCATAGGATCACCGTGGTATTTTTGTGACTTCATCTTTCACAAGTATCTTAGCGACTTTGCTTCCGATACTGATCCACCGTCCATGCGCAAGACGATGATTGAAGGCTGGCGCATCCCACGGTCGCCGTTATCACTGCAGTGGCGATATGCGAAAATCATCGAATCCGCACGCAACCTCCCTGCCATCGCTGAAACTAGCGTCCAAGCGGCGTCGAGCCTCAGCGATTCCCTTATATCCCACCTCATGGAACACTCGGCTTGATACGCTACTGCGTTATCCGGAACCCAACCGTTACGAATAGTGTTTCGTGCATTGAGGCGATCCAATGATCCGTCGCGTCACGATCAAGAATTTCAAGCGTTTCCGCGAACAGACCTTTGATCTCGCGGATTCGGTCGTGCTTGCCGGACCGAATAACGCGGGGAAGTCCACTTTGCTCCAGGCGATCGCCACATGGAAGCTTGGTCTTGATCGCTGGGTCGCTCAGAGAGAGGGGGGCAAGGCCGTTCGGCGGTCGGGCGTGGCCATCCCTCGAACCGACATCACGGCGGTACCGCTCCGGGAAATGAATCTCCTCTGGGAAGATCGGAAGGTTACGGGTTCCCAGGGAATGTCTGGAACGCGGCGGCTGATCGAGATCGTGATAGAAGGCCATACGAACGAGGAAGCGTGGACCTGTGGGATCAAGCTTCAATACACCAATCCCGAGTTGGCGTACGCCCGGCCAAAGGGCGCGAAAGAACTTGATAGCAAAACGATCCGGAACTTTCCACCGGAAGCGGCAAAGGTTCTTAATGTTGTCCATATCCCTCCGCTCTCGGGAATCGAGCGCGATGAGCCGCGACGCGATCGGGGTATGCAGAATCTGCTTGTCGGCCAAGGACGGCCGGGAGAGATCTTGCGGAATCTCCTGTTGGAGATTTCCGAACGTGGCCGTGCGGAGCATTGGCAGGCACTCGCGGAGCACATACGGGATCTATTCCAGACCAATTTGCTCAAGCCTGCCTATTCTCCAGCTCAACCATACATCGTGTGCGAATATCGTGAATCGAATCATACTCGGCCGCTCGACCTTTCCAACGCTGGAAGTGGGACACTCCAAGTTCTTCTTCTACTTGCCTTTCTGTATGCGCGGCCCGCCACCGTGATCCTGCTTGACGAGCCCGATGCGCACCAACATGTCATCCTGCAAAAGCAAGTCTACGGCTTGATTCGCAAAGTCGCAAACGACCAGGGCGGGCAAGTAATCATTGCGACGCACTCCGAGGTCATCCTCGATGCGACGACACCCGACCGGGTGCTCGGGTTCTTGGGAGAAGCTCCCCGATCGCTCGCTAGCGAAACCGAACGCAATCGACTTCGCGAGGCACTCAAGCGTATCACTACCACAGATCTTCTGCTCGGTCAGGATGTAGGCGGCGTGCTCTATGTCGAAAGCGAGACGGATGAGAAAATTCTGACCGAATGGGCGCGGATCCTAAATCATCCTGCACAAAAATTCTTCAAACGGCCCTTCGTACATTGGCTCGGTGGAAGAAGCCTGCACGAAGCAAAATCGCACTTTTTCGCCATGCAGGCAGCGTTTCCAGCAATTCGTGGCGTCTGCCTGCTCGATGGGGACAACCGCGATGAACCGGATGAGGAGACAACGAATGCGGAATTGCTGGTATTGCGCTGGCGCCGCTACGAAATCGAAAATTATCTCTTGCAGCCGGAAGCTATCAAGAGATTCTTAAATTTCCCGCTGATGCAGTTCAAGATAGACGAAGCATTTTGGAAACAGGTGCCGCTGGGTACTGATCTCTTCGGAGACCACGTCTCTCTTGGGCGTATAAAGGCAAGCGATGAATTTTTGATTCCGTTGTTGAACAATGTTGAAAAGAATACGCCGAAGCGTGATCTGTATCTGCTGGCCACCATAATGCACAAAGACGAGATTCACCCAGAGATTTGCGAAAAACTTGACTCCATCTCGAGGTCACTCAATCTAGCTTCGAACCCAGTGTCCTGATTCCAAAGTTCGTACGGCTATGATGGGTGTTGTTCTGGCATGACGAACGGAGAGCTGTGTATTATCAATGAGCCAAGGGTTTTCGGGTCGGGTCGTGATGCGGTGATTTACTACAAGATCCGGTGATCTGTCGAGGTGTCGGCGCCGCCTGCGGCGTTGATGTGAGATCGGGGGATGCTCCAACCCACAAACTGTAGATTTGGAAGTCGATCTGCGCGCCGGTTCTGTCCGGTCTCCGGGTCGAGGAGGGCATTCCGGCGGCGACGCGGAGCGCGACGGTGTCGCTGGACGGCATCATGGTGCTGCTTCAGCCGCGGGTCCGGACGCGGCCTGGCGGGAGACGTCCTGTGGCCCGGTCGGGTTTTACGACAGCGATGGCAAGCAATTGAAGATACTGCATTTCGATCGCATGCCGGAGGCTGGAAAAGGTGATCTGAAAGCGCAGCTTGCGGCCGAAGTGGCGCATATCCGTGCCCTGCGCCCGGACAGTCTGATCGTCGTCGCCGTCGCACGGGACAACCGGATCATCCTGGAGAGCCTTGAGCCGGACGTCCAGGGGGTCGATTATTGGCACGCCTGCCAGTATTTCAAGACGGTCGCGGACCATGCCGCGGACACGGACTGGTCCGAGACGCATCGCGACCTCCTGCTCAATGATCCGGATGGTGTCGGCCGGGTCATCGCGGCGATCGGGGCTGTTCTGAAAACCGCCTCGTCCGGCCATGCCGATCTCGAGCGGGAACTGGCCTTCTTCAAGCTCAACCGTCACGCATAGGCTATCATGAGTGGCAGTCCCGGACCCTGATCGTGGGGTCCGGGACCGTCGAAGCCGCCAACAAGGTTCTGGTCATGCAGCGGACGAAACGGTCGGGGATGCGGTGGACAGTTGATGGCGGTCAAGGGATCCTGAGCATCCGGGCTCTGCTGAAGTCCGGCCGCTTTAATGCCATCTGGTTTGAAATCCTGAACAGCATGACGGCGAGTCAGCAATTCTCCTTATGGCGTTTTTCGTTGCATTGCGGCCTTTCGTGTTGGTTTTTTGGCGGTTTTGCGGTTGGAGGGATGGGTTTGGCGCGGGGGCCGGGGATCAGGCGTTTGCGGGAGGGGGGATGCCCGTGATGACGGTTTTCATGAGGACTGCCCATGACGCGAAGACATGGTAGGCGGTGATCGTGCGGATGTGCTCGAACAGGCGCCTTCGGGCTCCGAGTGCGTGCCGCGCCCGCCGCCAGGATGCTTCGATCAGGTCGCAGGCCGTGTGCAGGGCGAAGGCCAGCAGATTGAGCACGACCAGGATGCTGGCCAGTGTCTGGCTGCCATGCCCGAAATTGTGTTCGAGGTTGTAGCCATTGGTCTTCAGGACGTTGAAGGTCTCGTTCTCGATCTTCCAGCGGGCACGCCCGCAGGCGGCGATGGCGGCGGCGGTGTCTCGCGTGACGGCAAGGTCGGTGACGAAGCTGTTGCGGTAGGTCACCTTGCCGTCGGGCTTGGCGATCTCGACCTCCAGCCAGTTGACGGCGAGCGCGTCGGCGCCGTCGCGCAGCGGCACGCCATTCATCCAGCGATAGCGCTGGCGGCGCCTGGCCGCGCCCCTGCCCACGGTCTGGCACACCTCGTCCAGCACGACGCCATGAGTGTATTCGCTCAACGTCTTGTGGCTGGACGGCTTGCACACGAAGATGAAGCTCCCGCCCGCGGCGCGCACCGCCTCGCAGATCGGCTGGCGGGAATAGAGATCGTCGCCCAGATAGACCGGTCTCAGCCCGGCCACACAAGGCCCCAGGCGGGCCAGCCAGCGCTGCGCTGCGCGGCTCTCGCAGTCCTGCTTCGCCGAGCCGTCTTGCGGGCGCACGAACTCCGGCGCCAGAGGCAAGGCGCGGCGCTGCCCCGGCGCCACCAGAGCGGCGCCGACAAAGCTGTGGAAATACTCCACCTCCTCGCCCCGCCGGCGCGTCGAGCAGTGCGCGCAGTGGATCGTGCCGGAACGGAAATGCTCCGAGCCGTCCAGCGCGATCAACACCCGATCGTCCAGGCAGCGCAGACCCGACAAGGCGCCGGCGCCATCCAGGTCATCGACAAGCGCCGGAAACACCGCGTCGAAATGATCCGTCGGCGCCCCATCCAGCATCCGCCGGATATGGCTGTCGCACGGAACCCGCTCCATGCCGAACAGCGTCCCGGCGTTCGAAGCGCCGCGCTGCGCCGACAGCAGGCGCTGATGCGCCAGAAACGACGGGCTCTGCACGAAAAACACCGAAAACGCCGCAAGCCCGATGTCTCTCATGGTATAGCGCGTGTTGCTTCCCGAGCGCTTGTCGGGCAACGCCGCGCACCGCTTCCCCACCACTTCTATATATCGTTCAAGACGCTTCATACAACAGCTTGAATCACATCTCCAAGCCTTTGAAAACCCCCGATAACTCCAAAAGGAGAATTGCTGACGGCGAGTAATGGTAATGCGCCATATTGTAAAAACCTTCTCGTAGCTCAAGAAGGAGAAAATAACAAAAAATGAAGCAGTTACGAAACTCAGACTTCCTGACCTCTAGTGATTTGGTGTGACACCGGCTGGGTGGGTTCCGGGGCTGCGTCGATCTCGTAGACCATGCGCAGATCGGTCCCGGGGAAGAGCGTTTCGGTGGCGTTGAGCTCGTTCAGGAGGGCATCGATCTGGCGGTCGCAAGCGTCATTTGCGAGGCCGAGAATGTGGACCCGGAGAACGCCGTTGGCGGGGTCCGGCAGGATGTCGGCGTCGGCGGTCATGAGAGCCTGAAGCAGTTTCCGGGGATGAGGCTTCTTGCCTTGTCCCTGCATGACGGGGAGCATCATGCGGGTTTCGGCGCGGTAGGCGATCATGCGGATGATGTCGAGGAGGATGCGGTCGCGTGAGGGCAGGGCATCGAGCTGTTGGTCTTCGTCGAGGTCGCCGGCTCGACAGTGCTTCGGCACGTTCCTGCGGCTGGCCCTGGCGATCTCGAGGGCACCCTCGAGGTCGCTGACTTCTCTCCTGAGCTGCGCCTTCGGCCTCTTTTTCCTGGCCGCGCCGGCGCTCCGGTTGCGCAGGCTGGCGAGCCGGCGTTCGGCGCTGCGGATTGCCTTGTCATAGGCCCGCCGGAGCGGGTTTACGACCATGGTGTCGGGATCGAGAGGCTCGAGTTCGTGGGTCGGCAGGGCGTCGAGATTGAACTCGTCGCGCATGTACTTGAAGAAGTTTTCCTGCGACCAGCGCGAGAACATGGCGCCTGCGGCCTCGCTCATCGGTTTGTGCGGATCGGTGACGATGAAGGGGATCTGACGGCCGTTGTCCAGCAGGCGGCGGATCTGGCGCACCCTGAAGCCGTTCGGCAACGTCACCGGCTTTTCGGACAGCCGCACGGAGGCGGTGCGGTTTGTCGCCGGTCCGTGAATGGGAACGGTCGTCGCGCCGAAGTCCTCGACCGGCCAATCCTCGCCGCCGAAGTTCTTGTGCCAGGTCAGGCAGGCGATGCCGCGCCTCGCCAGCCGGCGGAACAGATCCGGGCTCCAGCCTTCGCGGTCGAAGACCAGGGTGAGCGCGGGGTGGCCGGGCGCCTCTGCGGTCAGGTCCGGCGCCTGGGCGTCGACGATCCCGAGGTCCTGCAGCGCCGGCACCACGTCGGCTTCGATGGCGGCGACCATCTTCGGATCCAGCGTCTTATGCAGACAGAGCAGGGGCTTGCCGCCCAGGGCGTTGATCCAGTAGCCGGTGCTGGCCGGCAGGCACAGCTTCTGGCGCGAGACGAAGTGTTTCGGCAGGCGTCCCTTGCGGCCGGCGTAGACCTTGACGTGCCCGTCGACGGCCAGCGTCGCCCAGAGCTCCGGCTCGTCGGCCTGCCAGCGCCTGGCAAGGGCGCGCTGCCAAGCCCGCACGCCGGCCTCGTCGTTGGCGATCAGAGCGATCTTGCGCCGCAGGGTCTTGACCTCGGGGCAACGGTCGAGGCCGAGGATGGCGCCCCATTCGCCCGGCGGCCGATAGCGCAAACTCTCGGGGTTGCGTACCCGCGCCAGGGTCATGAAGGCCAGGAAAAGCAGGATCGTGTTCAGGCCGTAATAGCCCTTGGGCAGGAGCGGCAGGGCGTCGCTCGCGGCCAGCAGACCTTCCTTGAGCAGGGCCGGCAGGGCGGTGAGAACGCCGCCTGAGCGCACGCCGCGGGCGGCGCTGGCGAACTGCGGTTCGACCGGTCCCGCCTGCCCGCTGCTGGCCAGCACCCGGCCCGAGACATCGCAGGTCGCGCGCCCCATCGGCGCCGGCCGGTCGCGCGCGCTGCGATCCGTCTGCGTCCCGGCGTCGAGAGGACCTGGCTCCCCGCTCTGCGCCGTGTCCGCCAAGGGCTGCGCTTCGCCCGCTTCGGGCCCGGCTGCGCCGCCAGCCTCTTCAGCGACACGCGCCTCGCATGGCGCACCCACTGCCGAGCCTGCGGGCTCCTGCGCGCACACCGCCTTGCCGATCAGCCCCCCGCCGGCGCCACTTGTGGACCGAGGCTTTCGACACGCCGAGAACCCGGGCCACCGCAGCGCCGCTCAGGCCCGCTTCCAGCAACGCTGTCGCCCTCTTGGCCAACGCCGGCGTGAACACCGACGGCCCGCGCCCGCGCCGGGGTTTCAGAAACGCCGCTTCACCCTCGGCCAGGTAGCGCCGCCGTGCTCGCTGCACGGTCGAGCGCGAGACACAGAACGCGTCGGCCAGATCCTGCGGCGAGAGCGCGCTGATCACCGCGAGGCGGCCGATGCGCATGAGCATCGCGGCGCGGTCATCGGCGGGGTGGCTGTCGAAGGGAACGAGGTTTGAGAAGTAGGTGAAGGTGTCGTCCGAGATCAGGACGGCGAAGCAGCTGTTGCCGATCGGAACCGCCTCTGGGGGCACAGCGGGAGGGTCATGGGCATGGCTGAGGCCGCGTATATAGTGTCATATTACAATATACGACATCGGCTGCGACTGCCACCGAAAATCGGCCCGCAACGGCCGAAAAGTGGCAGACTTCAAGGGGCTCGCGGCACGCCGTCCGGCAGCGTCAACGCCAAGAGGTCAGGAAGTCTGAAACTATCGTATCCAGAGTCTTTTTTTCAACGGATTACGGCACAGCTCCACAATGAGCAGTACGACACATCAGATATCTGGTTCTGGCACCAGCAGGGCATGACTGTTATCCTGCGAACCGCTTATGCACGTGGCTCCGGTGGCACACGATGTTGCCCCCGATGTCGACTATTCCCGGCACGCCAAACGCTACATGTGCGTTTCACCGGAGCCACGTGCATAAGCGGTTCCTGCGATTACCTGCAGGCAACATCGTGAAACAACAAGGCCGTCCATATGATCCCGTGCGAACACGGCCCCGCACGGATGATGCATGGATGAATGACAGAAAAATCGTTTCGACCGATGCGGTGTTTTCGTCTCGCTAATGCTGATAAGGTGTGGGTCTCCAAGGTCAGATGAGGAAGAGACGATGCCGGGTATGCAACGTGGAGCGGCGGAAGACGCCCTGATCGAACGGGCTCAGGCCGTACTGCCGGCCGGTAGTTTCGGCAATATGGCCGGGAACATCGTGATCCGGGACGGCAGTGGCGGCCGCATCCGGGATTTCAGCGGCAACGAGTACGTTGACTATCTGCTCGGGTCCGGCCCGATGTTCGTCGGCCATTGCCATCCGGAGGTCATGGCCTCGGTTGCCGAACAGATTCCAAAAGGGACAACCTTCTTCGCGAACAACGAGCACGGTATCGCGCTCGCCGAGATGATCTGCAGCGCGATGGCATGTGCCGGCAAACTCCGCTTTTTCAGTTCTGGAACCGAAGCCGCGCTGTATGCCATGCGTGCCGCCCGGGCACTGCGCAAGCGTGACAAGATTCTCAAGTTCGAAGGCGGATTCCATGGCATGAGCGATTACTCGCTCATGAGCCAGTCGCCGTCCGTTCGCGCCAACTACCCGCAGGCCGTTCCCGACTCAGCCGGCATTCCAGGCGCCGTCAGCGATGAAGTGGTCATTGCGCCGTTCAACGATATCGAAACCGCCAAAGCCCTGATCAGCGAGTATCACGATGACCTCGGCGGTGTCATTGTCGAACCGTTCCAGCGCCTGATCCCGCCGAAACCCGGTTTCCTAGAGGCTCTGCGCGAGGTCACGGCGACCCACGACATCCCGTTGATATTCGACGAGATCGTCACCGGTTTCCGGTTTGCCTATGGCGGCGCCCAGGAATACTACGGCGTTGTCCCCGACATGTGCACGCTCGGCAAGATCATCGGCGGCGGCTTTCCGCTCTCGGCCATTGTCGGTCGTGAGGATCTGATGGCGCAATTCGACAAATCCGCGGTCGACAGCGACAGCTTCCTGCCGCAGATTGGAACCTTGAGCGGCAACCCGATAGCATCGATCGCTGGTCTCGCGACGCTCAAGGTTCTCGGTCGCCAGGGAACCTATGAAAAGGTGTTCGAGACCGGCCGCCGTCTGATGGACGGTCTCGGGACAGCGCTGCGGAGTAACGGTCATGCTGCCCAGGTGACCGGCGAACCGCCCTTGTTCGATGTCTTCTTCACGGCGGACGCGATCGAGGACTATCGCGGCGTGCTGACAGCCGATGCGGCCAAGGCATCACGATTCAATGGGCTTCTTCGAGAGCGTGGTATCTTCAAGGGCGACAGCAAGTTTTACATATCGCTGGCCCATGATGAAGACGACATCGAGAAAACACTCGAAGCCTTCAGGGATGCGGCAAAAGTGCTGTAGTGCCGGACCAACAACCGGGCCGGCAGCACAGGTCAAGCCGATTCGCCAATTGCATCCGGCAGTCGCCGGTGATGTTCGATACGAGCCGCCTGATTATATCCATAACGGACCGCCGCCTACCGTGCTCGACCACGACGGCGTCATCAAGGTAGTCCCCCGAATCAATTCGTCGTAGTCTGGGATCATCCGTTCGGCGGTGGCGGCAAGCCAATCGACGCTTTCCGGTTCCTCTGGCGCCCGAAACAGGAGGCGCCGTCATGGCTCCGTGACCACGACTTTCCGGAACAGGAGTGGCACGATCTTGTCGATCGCCTCCTGAAAGGCAACGCGCCAACCGAAGAATGAACAACGATGCAGGAACGTCCCGGGGCGGAAACCCGGTCACGTCCAATGCAATCGACAAATCGCCGGCCGGAACCGGTTCTCCACATCCCGTCCCCGCGGTCGCGACAACAGACACGCGTTGCGCCTTGATCGTCTCATCCACCCGTATCGACAGACTGACCCGAAACACGCGATCAAACCACCAATTCCATGAGTTCAGGCGCTGAACCAGATGCCTGGACCGAGAGGTGGTTCGCGTTCGACAGCAAGAGCCGAACCGACCCTGCCGAATCAAGGACATGTTCGTGTTCTTGCAAAAATACTGTGAGCGGCTTACAATCTGTCGGCATGCGAGTTCCTGACGCTGCGAGGCACAGGATTGAACTTGATATATTTCTGGCAACAAAAAATGCTTGTCTGCACCTTGTCTGGCGCAATATCACATTGCGCATCACCGCAATGTTTGAAGCTGATCGGGACTCCCGTCCGGTCGGTCGAACCGATCCTGAAGCAGCGACACATCGAAACGGCGAACGAGTGGTCGAACCTGCAATGATATTGTCATGCCTCGGAAAAAACGCGCCGAACATCTTCAAGCACGTCACCAGATCCCTGCCATGCCGGACGGTGCTTCTGGCATGGCTGACATTTTTCCTGTTTTTGCAGGTCCACGGTCCACAGGCAATCGCGCAAACCAGCCAGAGAATCGTAGCAGTGGTCAACGAAAGCATGATTTCCATGCGCGACCTGAACGAACGAATCCGACTGGTTCTCGCTGCCTCCGGCCTGGCGGTCACACCAGCGAATCACGAACGGCTCCGACCCCAGGTGATCCAGGTGCTGATCGACGAGCATCTGCAACTTGAGGAAGCCCGGCAGCGGCGCGTGACCGTATCCGAGGCAGAAATCACGGCGGCGAAACGCGGCATCGAAATACACAATCGAATGCAGGAAGGCGCCTACGACCAGTTTCTAAAGGCCAACCAGATCAGTATCCGGACGGCACACGCGCAGTTGCGCGCGTCCATTGCATGGTCAAAACTGGTCAATGGCCGGTTTTCCCGAATTGCAAACGTCACCACCGAAGAAATCAACGCAGTACTCGAAACGTTCGAACGCAATCTCGGCAAGCCTCAATACCGGGTCGCCGAAATCTTCCTGGCTGTCGATGACCCGGCGCGCGAAAACAACGTCAAGACCTTTGCCGCCCGCCTCGTCAACGAAATCCGCAATGGCGGGAATTTCAATGCAATCGCAAGCGAATTCTCGACCAGCGCCGGCGCGGCTGCCGGCGGACGTATCGGCTGGGTCGCACCCGGACAACTAGCCCCGGAAATCGATGCCGTCATCAATACGCTGGAACCGAAGCAGGTCAGCGATCCCATCCGCACACGGTCCGGTTATCACATCATCATCCTCGAAGACCGGCAGATCGTCGAAGCCGCCAACCCGATGCTCGCCAGGGTTTCGCTGAAACATGTTCTGGTGCCGTTGCCCTCCGAACCCGATGAGGCCGCGCTCGCAACCGCATTGGCAACCGCCCGCAACGTCGCGACCGAAGCTGCTGGATGTGCCGACCTCGACCGTCTGGCCGAGGATGTCAAATCCACGGTCGAAACCGATCTGGGAGAATTCCAGCTTGGCAACCTGTCAACGGCGACGCGTGAAGCCGTCGCCGACCTCCCGGTCGGCACCGCGAGCGACCCGATACGCTTTCCCACCGGAATAGCCGTCATGATGGTATGCAACCGCGTCGAACCGCCGAGCAATATCCCGACCTCGAACGATATCGAACAGCAACTGCATGGCCGGAAACTGCAGTCTCTCGGGCAGCGCTATATGCGCAACCTCCGGCGTAACGCATTCATCGAACCACGCCTCTGATTTGCACCGGTCACGACGGTAAGGGACCACATGGCCTTCGATGACATTCCGCCTCTGGTGCTGACGCCGGGAGAACCCGCCGGTATCGGCGCCGAAATCGCACTGAAGGCGTGGCGGAGATCCGGAGGCCCCGTGTTTTTTCTGATTGACGATCCAGACCGCCTTACGGCTCTTGGCCAGGCCGCCGGACTCGATACGCCGGTCGTCACCATCAGCGAGCCCGAGGATGCGTGCGCGGCATGGGACAAGGGTCTGCCGGTCCTCGCGCGGCCTTTCCCTGTTCTGGTAACACCCGGACAACCTGACCCGAAGAATGCCGATGTCATCATCGATGCGATCCGCGACGCTGTTTCCATGACGGTCAAGGGTACGACTGCCGCCATTGTCACCAATCCGATCCAGAAACATTGTTTGCATCAAGCAGGATTTCCCTATCCCGGGCATACCGAATTCCTCGCCAGTCTGACCGGGTCCGCCCGACCGGTTATGATGCTGGCGTCCGAAATATTGCGTGTCGTACCGGTTACCATTCATGAACCGATAAGCCGGGTTCCGAGCCTGTTGAGCCGCGACTTGATCGTGGACACCGGTCGGGTCACGGCCAAAGCGTTACGACGTGATTTCGGGATCCCGACCCCCCGAATTGCGGTCGCGGGCCTCAATCCGCATGCCGGCGAGGACGGCTCGATCGGAGAGGAGGATCTCGCGATCATTGCCCCGGCCATTGCCGGTCTCAGGGCAGAAGGCATTGATGCCAGCGGACCGCACGCTGCCGATTCAATGTTTCACGCCAGTGCTCGCGAGCGTTACGACGCCGCGTTATGCATGTACCACGATCAAGCCCTGATTCCGCTCAAGACGCTCGATTTCTGGAGCGGCGTGAACGTCACGCTCGGTCTTCCATTGGTGAGGACATCGCCAGATCATGGCACCGCCCTTGATCTGGCCGGCGGCGGGACGGCCAACCCGGAGAGCCTCGTGGCCGCCTTGAATTTGGCCGCTGACATGGCGCGCTTCCGCCTTCATGCTGCGGCGGAACGGTGATCGAAAACTCGAACCGCCGCATCGCCGGCCTGCCGCCACTGCGTGAAGTGATCGCGCGCAGCCGCCTCTCCGCGCGCCGTTCGCTGGCACAGAATTTCCTGCTCGACCTGAATCTGACGCGACGGATTGCACGGACAGCCGGGCAGGTCACTGGCGGTACCACGATCGAAGTCGGTCCAGGGCCGGGCGGGCTGACCCGGGCCTTGCTGCTCGAAGGGGCAGGGAAAGTGATCGCCGTGGAGCGTGACCACCGTGCAATCGACGCCTTGCGAGACCTTGTCGAGGCAGCGGATGGTCGACTCGAACTGATCGCTGGCGATGCGCTTGATCTCGCCGTTCCGGAACTGGGCACCGCGCCGCGCCAGCTGGTCGCAAACCTTCCCTACAACATCGCCACCCGCCTGATCATCGACTGGCTGCGGACACCGGCCGCCTTCAAAAGCATCACGGTCATGGTTCAGAAAGAAGTCGGTCTGCGCCTCTGCGCCGACGTCGGCGATACAGGATATGGACGGCTTTCGGTCATCACGCGTTGGCTTGCCGAACCGCAATTTGCCTTCGAGGTGCCCGCCACGTCCTTTACGCCAGTACCGAAAGTGACGTCTGCCCTGATTCGTCTTGTGCCACGACCGGCACCACTATTCCCTGCCTGCCGCGAGACACTCGAAAGCCTCACCGCGTCCGCTTTCGGACAGCGCCGCAAAATGCTGCGTGCCAGCCTCAAATCCCTGGGCGGCGAACTCCTCCTCGCCGACGCCGACATTGATCCGACGGCACGGCCCGAGAATCTCGACGTTGAAGCGTTTTGCCGTCTTGCCCGTTGTCTTTCAGATCGCTGACCGAACTCCGGGCACATTCCCCGCCCTATCTGCGCAGACAATCCCGTTTCCCCACGATCAGCAACAGTCCGTCAGTGATCCTCGTGAAGCTGCCGCACGAAAGCCGCCAGGCCACTCTGCCGCAGCCGACGCAGACGCTCGGCAGACAAAATCGCCCGAATGTCGACGACGCTCTGGTCAAGGTCGGAATTCACGACAACATAGTCGGATTCGACATAATGGCTGATCTCCGAAATCGACTGCGCCATGCGCTCTGCGACAACATTATCCGGATCCCGTCCACGCTCGCGCAAGCGGCGTTCCAGTTCACCGGTTGACGGCGGCAGCAGGAACACTCGTACAACATCGTCCGATGCCGATTCGGCGAGTTGCCGCGCCCCCTGCCAGTCGATCGTGAACAAGATGTCGCGGCCCTGGCCAAGCGCCGCCTCGACCGGTGACTTGGGGGTACCATAGAACTGACCAAATACCCGTGCCTGTTCGATAAACGCACCCTCCCGGCGCATCCTCTCGAATGTCGCGACATCAACGAATTCGTAATCGCGGCCCGGGATCTCGCCCGCCCGGCGCGGCCGGGTCGTTGCAGAAACCGAGAGATCCAGATCCGTCTCTTCAGCGAGCAACCGCCGCGCAATGCTGGTCTTGCCGGCACCGGACGGCGCGGACAGCACAAACATCAAACCACGCCGGAAAATCGGCAGGCCATCAGCCATCGCCGTCACTCCACATTTTGGACTTGTTCGCGAAACTGTTCAATCGCTGATTTGAGATCGAGTCCGGTGCGGGTGAGCGGTATATCAACAGCTTTCGAACAGATCGTGTTCGCTTCCCGGTTAAGTTCCTGACAAAGAAAGTCAAGACGACGGCCAACCGGTCCATTGCTGTTCAGCAAAGTGCGACAAGCATCCAGATGAATCGCCAGCCGTTCGATCTCCTCGCGAATATCGGCCCTGGTCACAAGCAAAGCCAGTTCCTGCGCGAGCCGGTCTTCCGGTAATGGCGAAGAACTGTCGAGCAACAGGCTGACCTGAGACCTTAGACGATCACGCAGACTGTCGATCTGGTCCTCGGCAGCGCTGGCGGCCCGCCGGCCTAATTGTTCCAACACATCCAACTGCCCAGACAGAAGGTCATGCAGCCCCCGCCCTTCGGCCGCCCGCATCTCCCGCAGTTGCTCCAGCGCACAAGTCAGACCGCGGACGGCGTGATCATCGACCTCCCGCCGTACACCCTCGTCTTCGATGTCAGGCGGTTCAAGATCGACGACGCCGCGAATTGTCAACAAGGTATCAAGACGCAGCCGCGTATCCATCCCGATTCCGGTCCCGGCCAATTCCTGCCCGAGACCAGCGATGGACTTGAGCAACGGCCGGTTGATCCGTCCGGCCTTGCCTTCGCCGTCTTCTGGCCGCAGGATGAGTTGCGCCGTAACCGACCCCCGTGAGACACGGCTCGCAATCGCTTTCCTGAAACCGCTTTCCAGTCTCTCCGTCCCGCCCGGAAGCCGAAATCGTATGTCGAGTCCACGGGCGTTGACACTCTTCAGTTCCCAGACCCAAGCCCATGCCTGTTCCGTTGGTCCGACGATTGCGCGGCCTTCAGCGCGTGCGTATCCGGTCATGCTGAAAATGATCGGAAATCCCAAAAGGATGATGCTGAAATTCCACCAACGATCATATCTGCGAAACAAGTCGGGAGCAATCGCCGCAGTCCTTGCGGTGCGAAAGCGCCACCATGATTGTCGGATACGGTTATCGATGCCATTCCGGCGAGATAGCCCCTGGATGCAAGCTCGGATTCGGACTCCCGTTCACCTGTCAGCACCTGCCATCCGCCCAGTCAGGGTTGTCCCGCTCGTATCTTGTCTTGCCTGGTGCGGCGCCACTGGGCGACGTTCCGATTATGCTGTTGGAGAGTCTTGGCAAAGGCATGGTGCCCGGACCCGTCAACAACGAAGTAAAGAAATTCCGTGGCGACGGGATTGAAAGCTGCATGGATTGCGGCCTGACCCGGATTGCAAATCGGCCCCGGCGGCAACCCCTTGACCCGGTAGGTGTTGTAAGGGCTCTGATGCTTCAGATCAGCCTTGGTCAGCGGTCGGTTCAGGCCCTCCGGGGCAATGCCATACGCGACAGTCGGATCCGATTGCAGGCGCATGCCACGGCGCAAGCGGTTGACGAACACGCCCGCGATCAGCGGCATCTCCTCTTCCGAGCCAGCCTCCCGCTGGATCATCGACGCCATGATCAGCGCCTCCCGCGGCGTTGCGTAGGGAAGCCCTCTCTGACCCGCGGCCCACTGCTTCGCCAATGTGTCCGTCATCGCTTTCTGCATTCGGGCCAGGACCGCCAGACGCTCTTCGCCAAACGAGAAATGATAGGTCTCCGGAAGCAGACTCCCCTCCTCCGGAATCGCTTCGACGGCGCCGGACAAACCGTCGCTGACGGCGAGTTTCTGCAGAATCTGACTGACCGTCAGCCCCTCGGCCAGCGTCAGCCGCCGCGTCACGGTCTCGCCACTCACGAGAACAGCCACGACATCACGCGGACTCACCCGATCCTGAAACCGATACTCTCCAGCCTTCAACGCGCGGGCGGACCCGGATATCCTGGCTCCGGCAACGAAAACCAACGCGTATTCGATGACACCGGCCAACGCCAGCGAATCGGCGATCGCTTCGAGACCCTGCCCTTTCGGAATGACGACAACGCGCGGAACCTGAAGCGGACCGGGTCGGGTGTATTCGGCATAACCCCACAACGCCACCGCAACGCTGGATATCAGAGCCGCCAAAAAAAGGTAGCACAGAAAAACGACCAGACGACCCATCACCGGTCACTCCGGTCGGACGAACACCAGCGACGCGTTGGTTCCACCAAAACCAAAGGAGTTCGAAAGGACGGCGTTGATAGGCCGTTCCCGCGCCTCACGCGGAACCAGATCGATTCCTTCGCAGCCCGGTGACGGGGTGTCCAGATTGAGGGTTGGCGGTGCTACGCCGTCGCGCATTGCGAGAATTGAGTATATTGCCTCGACACTTCCCGCCGCCCCGAGAAGATGGCCGATCGCCGATTTGGTTGAAGACATGGACAGCGAACCGACGGCATCACCAAACAACCGGCGAACCGCATTCAGTTCGATCATGTCACCGAGCGGCGTCGATGTACCATGTGCATTGATGTAATCAATCTCGTCCGGATTGCGTCCGGCCCGGCGCAACGCATTGTTCATTGCACGATACGCGCCATCACCATCTTCCGCGGGTGCCGTGATGTGGTGTGCATCACCCGACATTCCGTAACCGACGATCTCGGCGTAAATCTTTGCGCCACGCCGCTTGGCGTGCTCGTATTCTTCGATCACCACGATCCCGGATCCCTCACCCATCACGAAACCGTCCCGGTCGACATCCCATGGTCGTGATCCCTTCTCCGGATTGTCGTTGAATTTTGTCGACAACGCCCGCGCAGCCGAAAATCCGGCATAACCGAGACGCAGCACCGCTGCTTCAGCACCGCCAGCCACCATGACGTCGGCATCATCAAGCATCACCATGCGGGCCGCATCGCCGATCGCATGCGCACCGGTCGAACACGCTGTGACAACCGAATGATTCGGACCCTTGAAACCGAAGCGAATCGAGATCTGTCCGGATATCAGATTGATCAAGGCGCCCGGAATGAAAAACGGTGAAATGCGCCTGGGACTGCTGCCATGCAATTGCATGGCGGTCGTACTGATCAGTTCCAGCCCGCCGATGCCAGACCCGACGATTACACCGGTCCGGTTGCATTGCGATTCGGTTTCCGGTTTCCACCCGGAATCCGCGACAGCCTGAACCGCCGCGGCAAGCCCGAGCATGATGAACCGGTCGATCCGCCGCTGATCCCTGGGGACGACCCAGTCATCCGGATTGAACAGGCCATCAGCCGTTTCGCCCGCCGGCACCACCCCGCCGGTCTTCGCCGGCAAATCCGACACATCGAAATGCTCGATCCGGCGAATGCCCGAGGTTCCTTCGACCAGCTGACGCCAATTGTGCTCGCACCCCACACCGAGCGGCGTTACGAGCCCCATGCCGGTAACAACAACGCGTCTCATCGAGGTTCACCAAACATCCTGGACAGACCTGCTCGGCTGGTTGAATGCCGGACTGAACAGCGAATCAGAACGCTGCGTCAATCTGACCCATCATGATGTTGTTCAATGAGAGCAATTGCATCCTTGACTGTGACAATCTTCTCGGACTCATCGTCAGGAATATCAATGTTGAACTCCGATTCGAAGGCCATCACCAGTTCAACGGTGTCGAGACTGTCCGCTTTGAGGTCATCAATGAAACTGGCCGAATCGGTGACCTTTTCGGCTTCGACACCCAGTCGCTCAACCACGATTTTTCTAACCCTTTCGGCAACATCACTCATCTGGATTTTCTCCACTCAACGATTGGTAACGCCGAAGAACGCCAACCGGCCGGGCCGCGTATCCACGCCGTAAACGCATCTTCCTATACCACGAGAGCCAATTGGTTCAATCACTTCCATCACGGGGCGGCGCAACACCATATCGCGCAGGCATCCACCAGTTTCAAGACGATATCGTGCCGGCCCGTCATGATCGCCAGACTCGCCCGCGGCCGTTGCCTGAAAATATCGGTTTCTTCCCGGCAAAACGAGGGCGCCGTTGCCTGCTCCACGCCGCCAGATCCGCCACAGCCCCCAATGGCGCCGCCCAGGCCGAAGCGACACTCAGATCATTGCCATACCGCCGTTGACGTGAACTGTCGCACCGGTCACGTAAGACGCCTCCGCGGACGCGAGGTAAACGACCGCAGAAGCGATATCCGCCGGCTGTCCGAGCCGGCCGACAGGAACCGAGGCAAGCAGACGCTGGCGCTGATCGTCGCCAAGCCCGTCCGTCATCGCCGTTTCGATGAAGCCCGGTGCGACAACATTGACTGTGATCCCCCGTGTCGCGACTTCAGCCGCCAGAGCCTTGGAAAAACCGACCATGCCAGCTTTCGAGGCGGCGTAATTGGTCTGACCGGGATTGCCGGTGGCGCCGACAATCGACGAAACGCCAATGATCCGCCCCCAGCGCCGCCGCATCATGCCGCGCAGCGCGGCACGCGACAACCGGAATCCGGCACCCAGATTGACCGCCAGGACTGTATCCCAGTCCTCGTCCTTCATGCGAAGCAACAGGCCATCGCGGGTCAAACCGGCGTTGTTGACCAGGATGTCGATCCCGCCATCCGCAACATCTTCCGCCGCGGCCGCCAGTGCCGCGACCGACTCGGGATCGCCGAGATCGGCCGGAATCACGTGAACCCGTTCACCAAGGTCCGCGGCCAACTGGTCCAGCGCTGCACGGCGCGTGCCAGACAGCACGAGCTCGGCCCCGCGGACGTGCAACGCCCGGGCGATGGCATTGCCGATGCCGCCGCTAGCGCCAGTCACCAGCGCCGATTTTTCCTGCAGATCAAACATCGTCGCGCTGGCCCACCCTAAAGCTGCTC
The DNA here is from genome assembly GCA_963422445.2 of Thalassobaculaceae bacterium. Classification (GTDB taxonomy): domain Bacteria; phylum Pseudomonadota; class Alphaproteobacteria; order Thalassobaculales; family Thalassobaculaceae. The sequence continues at coordinate 1,499,808 of OY729512.2, read as the reverse complement.
GAGAAAAGCTGTTATGTCGTCCGGCCCGTTGATGGCCGCCGCGTTGAGGCCGCGGTCGATACGCCGATGCAGCCCGGTCAGAATCCGGCCGGAGCCAACCTCATACAACGATCTTATGCCGTCATCCCGTATCCGCAACACCGATTCACGCCACCGGACCAGACCAGTCACCTGCGCTACGAGGCTGGCGCGAATGGCTTCCGGGTCGTTTTCCACGGGCCCTGCCGACACATTGGCAACAAGAGGCAGGGCCAACGGAGCTATCCGTGTCCCGTTCAGTGCTTCTGCCATCCTCTCCGCGGCAGGTGCCATCAATGCACAGTGGAAAGGCGCGCTCACCGGCAACATGATCGCCTTGCGGACACCGTGCTCAGGGGCAAGCACCACCGCCACCTCGACCGCCGGCTTTGCTCCGCTAACGACAATCTGGCCTGGCGCATTGTCGTTGGCAAGATCGCAGACGCCGTACGCTGCTGCCGCCTTCGCAATTGCTTGCGCGGTTTCGAGTTCGGCGCCGAGCAGCGCGGCCATGGCACCCTCTCCGACCGGAACGGCCGTCTGCATCGCTTCGCCTCGCAGCCGCAACAGCCGCGCCGTATCGGCCAGATCAATAGCACCACCGGCGGCAAGAGCAGTGTACTCGCCAAGCGAGTGACCGGCAACACAATCGACAAGCGCGGTCAGCGGCTGTTTCGACTCGGCCTCAAGCACCCGAAGCGCCGCGATACTCACAGCCATCAGGGCTGGCTGGGCATTCCGGGTCAGCGTCACGCGGTCTTCCGGGCCCTCGAACATGAGCTGTGACAGCGACTCGCCGAGCGCGTCATCAATCTCGGCAAAGACCTCGCGCGCCACCGGAAAAGCGTCCGCGAATGCCTTGCCCATACCCACGGCCTGGGATCCCTGGCCCGGGAATACGAAGGCGCGCGCCGTTTGAAGTGTCTTCATCTGTCTTGCTCCAGACATGGACTTCGGGACGTTCCGCCGACGGCGCGAGACATCGCCAGTACCTGCCATGATGTCAACAATCGGATAAGACCCGCAACTACCACAACCCGCGCTTGGTCCCGGCCGCACATGACCGGCCCGGTATTGCGGCGATTCTCCGGGAGAAGGATATTTGGCTTGCACCGGCCGGAGAACAGCGATAAGGTCTGCTGGCGGCGGTCGGAGTATGGGTGTTTCTGTCTCCGGCCGTTGTCTTTGCTGAAATCTCCTTGCCGGTGTAACCGGCTCGGACCCGCCGAGACGGGTTCCGATGAGCCGTAAGGAGCCAAAATGACATGTTATGAGTGCGTGTTCATCGCACGCCAGGAGCTGTCGTCCACCCAGTCTGAGCAGTTGGCCGATCAAATGGCCGGCATCATCGCCGAGAACGGCGGTGAGATCAAGACGCGTGAGTATTGGGGCCTCAAGAACCTCGCCTACCGGATCAAGAAGAACCGGAAGGGCCACTACACGATGTTCCATATCGATGCCCCGCCGGACGCTGTTCTCGAGATGGAGCGCAACATGGGGCTGAGCGAAGATATTCTGCGATTCCTGATCATCCGCATGGACTCACTGCCGGAAGGCCCATCCATCATGATGCAGGCACGGTCGGAACGCGGCGATCGGGGACGCCGGGACCGCCCGCCGCGCCAGGACCGTCCGGCCTCGGCAAATCGGGGCGAAGCAAAACAGAAGCCCGTTGCCACGGGCACCGCTTCGGGTGTGGAACCGGCAACGCCGGAACCCGCGCCGGAACCGGCCGAAACCTGAACGGGAGAACCCCTGTGAGTACCCTTTCGATTTCCCGTCCGGCAGTCCGCCGGCCATTCGTGCGACGCCGCAAATCCTGTCCTTTTTCCAGCAAGACCGCACCGCAGATCGATTACAAGGACATCAGGTTGCTGCAGCGATTCCTTTCGGAGCGCGGCAAGATCGTACCCAGCCGGATCACCGCTGTCTCCGCCAAGAAGCAGCGCGATCTGTCGCGGGCGATCAAACGGGCCCGGTTTCTGGCGCTGCTGCCTTACACAATCAATTGAAGGATCCGGATTCCAGGACGAAAACCTTCGGCGATGCGCGATGATCTTTGCTTGGCTCTCGAGTGCCATTGCCGCCCTTTGCAGCGCGGGATTGTTCCTTGCGATCGGTCTGGGATCGCTCGGAACGATCGCGCTGACCTATCTGGCCCCCATGCCCCTGTTCCTGGTCGGGCTGTCCTATGGCGGATCAACGGCTGGGGTCGTTGGCACGCTCGGCGCCTTTCTCATCTGGGCAATCAACGGATCGGCAAGCGCGATCCTGTATTTTCTGTCCTGCGCCCTGCCGGTCGCGCTCATCTGCGACAAGGCGGGACTGTCGCATCCCGGCAGCGCCAGCGGAACGGTCCATTGGTATCCGTCCGGTCTCCTGTGTCTCTGGCTGATTGCCCTTCCGGTCTCTATCCTGGTCGTCAGCTTCCTGTATCTGACGGCGACCGGAAGCGGGCTCGAGGCCGTGATCGCGCCCAAGATCAAGGCGATCATGGAGGTCTACCGTTCGGGGATCGGCGCCAACTTCCCGGAGACCGCGGCCCTGCCGCCGAATCAGATCGCGCTGATCGAAAAACTCCTGGTCAATGTCGCGCCGGCAATGGTGGCCGTGATCTGGATGACGGTCATGCTGCTGAACGCGGTCATGGCGCAAGCCATCGTAACCCGCTTTGGCTGGAACATGCGTCCGGCGCCGCGGCTGGCCGATATCGAACTGCCGCGATGGATCATCGTGGCCTTCGCCGCGACATTTCTGATCGGAATCACGATCGGGGGATCGCCCGGATTTCTTGCGTCCAACCTTTCGGCAATCCTGGCATTTCCGGTCTTTCTGTCGGGACTTGGCGTGGTTCACGCCGCCGCCGCGCGGACCCGCCTCCGCTACGGCATCCTCTCCGTGCTTTATGTGGTCCTGATCGTCAGCCGCTGGGCCTCGATGGCCTTGGTCATCGTTGGTCTCGTCGACCATTTCACAGGGCTGAAGTCGCGCTTGCGACGCGGAAGCCCATCCGTCTGAAGGCGGTTCGGTCAACGACCCCCATCATCCTCCACAGGAGCGAATGACATGGAAATCATTCTTCTCGAACGAATCGAAAAACTCGGCCAGATGGGCGATGTCGTCACTGTCAAGCCCGGCTATGCGCGTAACTATCTGTTGCCGCAACGCAAGGCACTGCGCAAGACCAGGGATAATCTTGCCCTGTTCGAAGTCGATCGAGCGCAGCTCGAGGTGGAGAATCTGGAACGCCGGTCCGAAGCTGAACAGATCGCCGGGCGGATCAACGGTCTGACCGTGCCGGTGCTCCGGGCCGCCGGCGAAAGCGGCCAGCTCTACGGTTCGGTAACCGCCCGTGACATCGCCGCGGCCACCATCGAAAACGGTATCACCATAAAGCGCCAGCAGGTGGTACTTGATCGCGCCCTGAAAAACCTCGGCCTCGAACAGGTGAGGATTCAACTCCATCCGGAAGTCTCGGTCATGGTGACCGTCAACATTGCCCGGACCGCCGAAGAGGCCAAGCGGCAGCTTCAGCTTGGCCGGGCGGTCGGCACCATCGAAGACTTCGAGGACGAAGACGACATTCGGGAGGAAGCCAACGCCCGGTTCAGGGCCGCTCGGACCGAAAACGAAAAGACCGGCAGCACTGACGCAACTGCGAGCGAATCAGGCAACACCGAATCGGCAACCTGACGCCGCAACGAATCGGGGCGGCGGCGCCTGCGCGAACTGGGCTTCCGGCCGGAGCGCGGCAGCTGGCGGATCTGGCGGCTGTCGAGTCCGTGCACTGTCTGTGGGAAGTTTCCCCATTATTCACACCTTCTCCGTTTCCTATCTTATTGAAAAATATTGATAATATTTTTTCCTGTGAATTCTTTTTCCGTGCAGACCGGGACCGACCCTGCTATGCTGCCAGTCATGTCAAATCAGGAACCCGCCACGAATGTGACCCGTCTGGAAGCGCCCGAAGTCGCATCGGCACCCTATCGGGACAAACCCCATAACCTTGAAGCCGAACAAGGTTTGCTTGCCGCAATCCTGGTCAATAACAGGGCCTACGAACAGGTCTCCGAATTTCTCATACCGGACCATTTCTCCGACCCGGTGCACGGACGGATCTTTGCCGCTTGCGGACACCTCATCGACCGCGGACAACTGGCCAACCCGGTCACCCTCAAGCAGCTGTTCGATCAGGATGTCGGGCTGAAGGATGTCGACGGTGCTCAATATCTGATCGATCTTGCTACTTCCGTGGTCACCGTCATCAATGCAGCGGATTACGGACGGACAATCCACGACGCCTACCTCCGGCGCGAACTGATCGATCTGGGCGAGGATGTTGTCAATGACGCCTATGCCCATGATCTCGACGCCCCGGCCAGAGACCAGATCGAGAAAGCCGAGGGCAGACTCTTCTCCCTCGCCGAATCCGGGACGATCGAGAGCGGTTTCATCGAATTCCGCGATGCGCTCAGGACGTCGATCGAAATGGCCGACGCGGCCTACAAACGGGACGGGTCGCTTGCCGGCGTCGCAACCGGTTTCAGAAAGCTCGACAATAAACTCGGCGGGCTGCATCCCTCCGACCTGCTGATCCTCGCCGGCCGACCGTCAATGGGTAAAACCGCACTCGCCACCAATATCGCGTTTCATGTCGCAACCACAGCGCAACAGGAGCGGCAGGTCGTCGCATTCTTTTCGATCGAGATGTCCGCGGACCAACTCGCAACCCGGGTGTTGGCGGAAAATATCGGTCTGCCGTCGGAAGAAATTCGCCGTGGCGAATTATCGAAGGAGGATTTCGGCAAGCTGGTGCAAACCAGTCATACCCTCGAGTCCGCGTCGCTCTATATCGACGAGACGCCGGCGCTCACGATTTCGGCGCTCAGAACCCGGGCTCGACGCCTGAAACGCCAGCAGGGCCTGAGCCTGATCGTCGTCGATTATCTGCAGCTCATGCGTCCCGCGATGGGCCAGCGTCCGGAGAACCGGGTCCAGGAAATCTCCATCATTAGCCGGGGCCTGAAGGCCGTCGCCAAGGAACTGGACGTCCCGGTGCTTGCCCTCTCGCAATTGTCGCGCGCCGTCGAGAACCGCGAAGACAAACGCCCGGTGCTCTCCGACCTGCGCGAATCCGGGTCGATCGAGCAGGACGCCGATGTCGTCATCTTCGTGTTCCGGGAAGAATACTATCTTGCGAAATCGGAACCGATGAAAAAGGCCGATGAAAGCGAGGACAAATATCACGAACGCCATGATCGCTGGAAAAAACGCTGTAACGAAGCCTATGGCAAAGCCGACATCATCATCGGCAAACAGCGTCACGGACCGACCGGCACCGTTACCCTGCATTTCCACGGCCCGACCACCAAGTTCTCGGACTTCGTCGCAGACGACCATCTGCCGGACCGGTACTGATGGCAACCGCGTACGCGGGGAGTGCGGCTGCCGCGTCGATACTTCGTATTGATCTCAAGGCGATCACTGACAACTACCAGCTGCTGCGCCGGCGGCTGGGCAAAATCGCCTGCGCCGCCGCGGTCAAGGCCAATGCCTACGGGACCGGCGCGGCGCAGGTCGCGCCGGCTCTGGTTACGGCTGGATGCCGCACCTTCTTCGTTGCCACCATTGACGAAGGCATTGCGCTGCGCAACGTACTGCCGGACCATGACATCACCATCGCCGTGCTGAATGGAGTCCTTGCGGGTAGTGAAGCCACGTTCCGCGCACATCACCTGATTCCCGTGATCAACGACATTGAACAGTGCGAATTGTGGTGCGGTGAATGCGTGCGCAGCGGACGCCCGCTTGACGCCATGCTCCATGTCGATACCGGAATGAACCGGCTCGGATTGCCGATGGGCGATCTCGAACACCTCGTCAAGTCTGGAGACCTGCTGCGCACACCGAACTGGCGTTGTCTGATCAGCCATCTCGCCTGCGCCGACGAGCCAGATCATCCAGCCAATGCTGAACAACTGACGCGGTTTCAGACGGCCCGCGCCATGCTGCCGTCCATGCCCGCGAGTTTGGCCAATTCTGCCGGCATTTTCCTGGAGTCGGCCTTTCATTTCGACCTCGCCCGTCCCGGGGTCGCGCTCTATGGGGGCAATCCGCAACCCGGGCAGCCCAATCCCATGCGCCAGGTGGTCAGTGTCTTCGGCCGAGTCCTTCAGACCCGGGTGCTCAAGCCCGGCATGACGGTTGGCTATGGTGCGGCCTGTCAGGTTGATACGATTACAGCAATCGCGACCGTGGCGGCAGGGTATGCCGACGGCTATCTTCGGTGCCTCGGGAATCGCAGTGTCGTCCATTTCGGCTCGACCCCGCTGCCGATCGTCTCGCGGATTTCAATGGATCTGATCACCATCGACATTACCGAGGCACCGCCGGGTGCCATAAGGCCGGGCACCTTGCTCGAAATTATTGGCGATCATTTTACACCGGACGATATGGCCGAGGCAGCCGGCACGATTTCATACGAAATCCTGACCGGCCTCGGGCAGCGCTATCACCGTATCTATGTCGGCAGCGAAGCGACAGACGATGCGAATGCTACGGAGGCTCTGACGCAATGAATCCGATCGCCGCGATCGGCAGCGCGTTCTGCGACTTCCTTGCCGCCACCGGACGTCTCGGGCTGTTTGCCGGAACCACGATTTCACACTGCTTTCGTCCACCCTGGTATCCGCGCCTGCTATTGCGCCAATTGATCGACATCGGCTTTTTTTCGCTCCCGGTGGTCGGCCTGACAACACTGTTCTCCGGCATGGTTCTTGCGTTGCAGAGTTATACCGGCTTTGCACGCTTCTCTGCCGAGAGCGCGGTTGCAACCGTGGTGGTCCTGTCGATGACACGGGAGCTGGCGCCGGTCCTCGCCGGTCTGATGGTGGCAGGACGGGTCGGCGCGTCCATGGCCGCCGAGATCGGTACCATGCGGGTGACCGAACAGATCGACGCACTGACCACACTGTCCACCAACCCCTTCAAATATCTCGTTGTCCCCCGCGTTCTCGCGGGCATCGTCAGTCTGCCGTTTCTGGTTCTCGTCGGCGACATCATCGGCGTTTTCGGCGGCTACATCGTCGGGGTATACAAGCTCGGTTTCAACGCCGGAAACTATTTGCATCGCACCATCGAGTTTCTTGAACCCATCGACGTCATCTCCGGCCTGGTCAAGGCGGCGGCTTTCGGATTCCTGGTCACACTCATGGGATGTTATCACGGCTATCAGTCCGGCGGCGGCGCGCAGGGCGTGGGCCGGGCAACCACCAATGCTGTGGTATCGGCCTCGATCCTGATTCTGGTCGCCAATTACGGCATCACCGAACTGTTTTTCAGGCGATAGCGGAGTGTTCGGGTGAGCAACAGTGCGCATCCGAAAATTTCGATCCGGGGGTTGTTCAAGACCTTCGCATCCAATCAGGTTCTGCGCGGACTTGATCTCGATGTGGAGGCGCGCGAGTCGATGGTCGTCATCGGCGGCTCGGGAACCGGTAAATCGGTGCTGATCAAATGCCTGATCGGTCTGTTCACGCCCGATTCCGGAACCATCGCGATCGACGGAGAGATGATGTCTGGACCGAAACGGGGCCGGCGAACCGCCGCGAGACAGCGGATGAGCATGCTGTTCCAGAACGGCGCCCTGTTCGACTCCCTGTCCGTTCTCGACAATGTCGCCTTCGGATTGATCAATGCCCAAGGCCGTTCAAGGGCCGCCGCGCACCGGATCGCGCGCGACAAGCTTGCGCTAGTCGGACTCAGTGACGATGTTGCGCACCTGATCGCCGGCGCGCTGTCAGGCGGCATGCGCAAACGGGTCGCGCTCGCCCGCGCGATCGCCAGCGACCCGGATATCCTGCTGTTTGACGAGCCGACCACCGGCCTCGATCCGATCATGGGCGATGTGATAGACCGGCTTATCATCAAATGCGTGCGCGAACTGGGTGCCACAGCACTGACGATCACGCACGACATGGACAGTGCCCGCCGCATCGGCGACCGTATCGCGATGCTGCATGGCGGGCATATCATCTGGACCGGACCGGCCGCGGATATCGACCGATCAGGTGACACTCGTGTCGACCAGTTCATCCATGGCCGAGTCACCGGCCCCTTGACCGTTGCCGGTTCGCCATCGGAATGAGACCCTGAAACAGACATGGCCCGATCCGCCCGTCAATTCATTGGGGATTATGTAGGACAGTGCCGAAATGGCGCTTGAGGTATTCGGCACTGTCATGTGATCTGTGGCTATGGTGAGGGGAGCGGACATGACACAGAGGGTACTCGGCAAGACGCACCGAAGGGTATTTCCCTCATTGATACCAAACGCAAGTCATATGAACCGATACAGTGAGGCATCGGGATCAGCACGATGGGGCTACGGCCCAGCTGCGCCGGGTTGTATTGGTGATGACGTCGGGCTGGTCGGTCAGCCATTGCCACCCCGTCCAGCAGGCGTCCCTCAGGGCGGAGACATTCTTGAACACGCGGTTGGCGAAGCGGTTCGATTTCAGGAACAGAATGATCTGCTCCATCGGATTGAGTTCCGGACTGTAGGGCGGCAGATGCACGAGCGTCAGGTTGGGGGGAACGAGAAGGTCGCCCGAGCGATGCCAGCCCGCCCCGTCCAGCACAATCACGCCGTGCGCACCCGGCGCCACGGCCGCGCCGATCGCCGCCAGATGCTCGTTCATCGACGCCGTGTTCGCCCTGTCCGCCACGTGGGCGATGCCGACGCCGCGCTCTGCGCAGGTGGCGCCGAACAGATAGACGTAGCCATAGCGATGGTCGCGCAGGATGCGCGGACGCTGCTTCCCATTCGCCCAGACCCGTGTCGTCATCCCCTTCTGGCCGATGCGCGCTTCGTCCTGGAACCAGATTTCTATCGGACCCGCCAGCGCCTCAGAGCTGAGCGCCGACGTCAACTGTGCCTCGAACTCCGCCACGAACGACCTCTGCCGCTCCGCGTCGGCTTTGGGGTGGACCGGCCGCCCCGAGACAAAGCGAAACCCGGCCCTTCGGAGCATCATACGGGCACCGCTCTCCGTATAGATGACCCCGAAGGCCTCCTCGATTTTCCGTAAGATGTCCTGAACGCGCCAGCGCGTCACACCGTCCCGCTCAAGCTCGGGACCCGCCTCGATCCAGGCGCCGATCTCGGCGATCTGCGCGTCCGTCAACCGGCCCTCGCTCCCGCCGCGCGGGAGATCCGCGAGGCCGTCGAAGCCCTCCGTGTTGTAGCGCAACACCCAGTCGCGCAGGATTTGAAGCTCCATGCCCTGCGCCCGAGCCGCCTCCGTGCGAGACGCACCCTCCATGATCATGGCGAGCGCACGCGCGCGCGACGCTTGCTTCGCGTCCCCGCAGTGCCTCGAAAGCGCGTGGAGCTCGTCCGCTGTGTGTGCCGTCCAGGTTATCGGCGTTGCCGCACTCATCGTCATCCTCCGGCGCTGGTGAGTCGATCACCACAGTCTATGAAGGTCGTCCGGACCGTCACCCCAACATATTGGGATGGTGAGTCAATTTGGAGCGCGCTTGGTATGAGATCATGCGGAAGGTTCCTGACGATGCACCCGCCGAAGCATGGTTCATCGACCGTCGCTGTCCGCACTGTGGGTCGCTGAATGTGCCGGCCGGGGCGACGCACAAGACCATGCCCGTCCGCTGCCGGGAGAAGGAGTGCGCCAAGCGGTTCAGCGCGAAGACCGGCACGGTCATGGACGGCTCCGAACCCGGCTTTCAGGTGTGGGCGACCGCCCCCGTCTTGCTGTCCCCGAATCTTGAGGGCGTATCGCGCATGAAGCGGCATCGCGACCTGAACATCAACCAGCGCAGCGCGTGGGTCCTTGCGCACCGGCTGCGCTGGCGGAGACGGGCGGCGATTTCGCGGGGCCGGTCGAGGTGGACGAGACCGATTTCGACGGTCGCCGGGAGACCATGAGCACCGCGAAGCGGAAAGAGTTGTCCGGGACCGGACACGGGGCCGTTGGCAAGACTGTCGTGATCAGTGCAAAGGACCGGAGACCGATCAGGTTGCGGCGAAGGTGGTCGCGCGGACCGATACTCCCACACGACAGTGTTTCGTCGGCAACCATGCCGCACCGGGCGCCAAGGTCGACAGCGACGATGCCAACGCCTGCGAGGGACTGCCGTTCGACCACGAGACGGTCACGCCTTCGCTCTCCGGGTTTGTCCGCGGCGATGTCCACAGCAACGGGATGGAGTCGTTGTGGTCGATGATGACGCGAGCCCACAAGGCACGGTCCACAAACCCCCGCCGAAGCATCCGAACCGCGACATCCAGGACGTCGCGGCGCGGCACAATCGCCGCGACGAAGACACTACCGCCAGCATGGCCGTGATCGCTTCCGGCATGGACGGGAAGCGGCTTCGCTATCGGGACTTGACCGCGGACAACGGACTGTCGGTCGGAGCGCATTCGTGAGGTGCCGCGAACCGTCCCGCGACGTAGAAATCGGCCGTCCCGACGACCAACCGAGCATGGCGGAGGTGGAGGAAGACATGCGGGTGAACGGCGCCTTCGAGGAAGCGGTCGACGCGCTCGTGCAACCCGTTTGCGTCTGCTACATCGACAGTCCGAAGTCCAGAGAATGAATGATTTCGGCACTTTCCTACATAATCCCCAATATGTTTGCCAGGAATGCGGTGCCATTCATCCGCGCTGGACTGGACGCTGCCCGACCTGCGAAGCCTGGAATTCGGTAATCGAAGAGGTTGTCAAGGCGGCTCCGCCGGGTAGCCGTGGCGGTAGCAAGGGCACTGGCATCGCGACGGTTCCGCTGTCCGGCGCACTCGACTGGTCGCCGCGCCAGGCAACGGGTCTCTCGGAGTTCGACCGAGTTCTTGGAGGCGGGCTGGCCCCCGGCTCGGCCGTTCTGATCGGCGGTGACCCGGGCATCGGCAAATCGACAGTTCTGCTGCAGGTCGTGGCACGGCTGGCGGAAACAGTCGATTACCTCTACGTCTCGGGTGAAGAGGCGCTGGATCAGATCCACATGAGGGCAATCCGGCTGAAGGTCGAGACCGCTCCGGCCCGCCTCGCAGCGGCGACCAGCATCCGCGATATCATCGCCGGTATCGACAAGACCGATGCTCCGGGAGTTCTGGTTATCGATTCAATCCAGACCATGTATGTCGATGCACTTGATTCATCGCCCGGAACCGTCTCGCAGGTCCGCACCGCTGCGCAGGAACTGATCCGGGTTGCCAAGCGGCGTGGCATCGTTTTGCTCCTCGTCGGCCATGTCACGAAAGAAGGAGCAATCGCCGGGCCGCGCGTCCTCGAACACATGGGCGACACCGTGCTGTATTTCGAGGGCGAACGCGGTCACCAGTTCCGGATTCTGCGCTCGGTCAAGAACCGTTTCGGTCCGACCAATGAAATCGGCGTCTTCGAGATGACCGAACGCGGTCTCGCCGAAGTGTCCAACCCGTCCGCGCTGTTTCTGGGAGAACGCCGCGCCGATGTCTCCGGCGCCTGCGTGTTCAGCGGCATCGAAGGAACCCGCCCGATTCTGGTCGAAGTCCAGGCGCTTGTCGCCCCGTCTCCCTTTGGCACGCCCCGGCACGCTGTGATCGGGTGGGATCCCGGGCGCCTTGCCATGGTGCTCGCCGTCCTTGAAGCACGTTGCGGTCTATCGTTTGCCGGAAATGATGTTTATCTGAACATTGCCGGTGGCCTGAAAATCGCCGAACCCGCTGCCGATCTTGCGGTCGCCGCCGCCCTGTTGTCGTCGCGGTCGGGAATTCCGGCACCGCCACAATCAGTCCTGTTCGGCGAAATCGGGCTTTCAGCCGAAGTGCGCGCCGTAAGCCATACCGAAACCCGGTTGAAGGAAGCGGCCAAACTCGGTTTCACGCGGGCCTTGACACCGCCGGACAGTACCGTAAAGGGCGAGGCGCATGCTACACTTGCGATACAAATCGACGAGGTCACGGGGCTTCGGAAGCTTGTGTCGTTTTTCGACGATGAAGCCCGACCCGGCGTCCGGGCCAGGTAACATTCTCGTCAGGAGAACTCGTTAATGAGTGATTTTCCGATCAATGTGACCGATCTTCTGATCCTCGCGGTCATCTTGATCTCGGGCTTCATCGCGTTTTCGCGGGGGTTCATTCGCGAAGTACTCTCGATTGCAGGCTGGATCGGCGCCGCATTCGCCGGTGTCTATGGTTATCCACAGCTGGTGCCGCAAATTTTGTCGCTTGTGCCCGATCCGGTGATGGCGTCCTGGATTTCCGGCGCCAGCATCGGTGTGGTGACCGTGATCGTTCTGTCGTTGCTCGGACATCACCTGGCAAAGATGTTGCGGCTGGACGGGTTGACCGCGATCGACCGGTCGCTCGGTTTCCTGTTCGGCCTGGTTCGCGGCGCAGTGCTGGTCTCGCTTGTGTTCCTCGCCCTGCAATGGATGGTCGACAAGCGCGACTACCCGGGTTGGCTGAATGACGCAAAGTCGCTTCCTATTGCAACAATGGGCGCCAATCTGCTAGCCAGACTGCTGCCCGATAATCTCCGCCCCAACATCAGCGCGGTCGATGCCGAAGCGAAACGCGTCATCAGGAAGCAGGTTCTGGAGCGCCTTGTCAGCCCGCCTCCGAAATCGCCTGCATCGCCGGACGATCCAGGCTATACTTCAGAGCAACGAGGCGACATGAACAGCATCATCGAGAAGATGCAGTGACCCCCCCCCCTGTACCGGATATGCCAACCATGCCCTATGTCCAGACTATGATCGCCTGATCCTGTGGAACCAGGCGTAAAACAGGAGCATCCGCTTCACGATGACGATCATCTGCGTGAAGAATGCGCGGTCTTCGGGATATTCGGCTCAGCGGATGCCGGGGCCCATACCGCCCTCGGCCTCCATGCGCTGCAGCACCGGGGACAGGAAGCCACCGGAATCGTCAGTTGGGACGGCGAAAGCTTCCGGGCTCATCGCGGCCTCGGTCAGGTCGGAGAAAATTTTGGCGGTGGGTCGCAAAGCGCCATACGCAACCTCACCGGCCATGCGGCAATCGGCCATAACCGTTACTCGACCACCGGCGGCACCGATCTCAGAAACGTTCAGCCCCTGTTTGCTGACACCGCTCTTGGCGGACTGGCGCTGTGTCACAACGGCAATCTGACAAACGCACTGGAACTCCGCAGCGGTCTGGTCCGCGAGGGTTGCCTGTTCCAATCGACCACCGACACCGAAACCATCATCCACCTGATTGCGCGTGGCACGGCGCCAACGCTGGCGGACCGCATGATCGAGGCGTTAAACCAGGTCGAGGGCGCCTATTCTCTCGCCTGCCTGACTCGCGATTCCGTCATCGGCATCCGCGACCCGCTTGGCGTGCGGCCGATGGTTCTCGGAAAACTTGGCGACAGCCATATCATCGCGTCGGAAAGCTGCGCCTTTGACATCATCGGCGCAACGTTTGTTCGCGATATTGACCCTGGCGAGATGGTCGTGCTGTCGTCCGAAGGCGTCACTTCGTTCCGGCCGTTCCGGCCACGGCCAAGTCGATTCTGTATCTTTGAATACATCTATTTCGCGCGGCCCGACAGCCTGGTCGAGGGCCGCAGCGTCTATGATGCCCGGAAGGCGATCGGACGGGAATTGGCGCGCGAACAGGGCGTCGGCGCGGATGTCGTGGTTCCGGTTCCGGATTCAGGCGTTCCCGCCGCCTTCGGCTATGCCGAGGCGTCTCGTATCTCCTTCGATCTCGGCATCATCCGTAATCACTACGTCGGACGCACTTTCATCGAGCCAACCGATCACGTGCGCCATCTCGGGGTCAGACTCAAACACAACGTGAATCGCACGAGCATTGACGGTAAGCGGGTCGTCCTCGTTGACGACTCAGTCGTCCGAGGTACAACCTCGACCAAGATCGTCGAGATGGTCAGGGCGGCCGGCGCCACCGAAGTCCATATGCGGATTGCCAGCCCGCCAACGGCCCATTCCTGTTTCTACGGCGTCGACACCCCGGAGCGTGACCAGTTGCTCGCGGCACGTATGACGATACAAGGAATGGCGGCGGCCATCGGTGTCGACAGCCTGGCGTTCATTTCAATCGACGGACTGTACAGGGCGATGGGCGAGACCGGACGCGACCCTGTCAGCCCGCGCTACTGCGACGCCTGTTTTACCGGCGAATATCCCATCCCGCTGCTTGATCGGGAGGGTGGCGCCAGCGCGGCGCAACTCTCCCTGCTTGCAGCCGCATCCTGATCCCGGCCGGAGATCGAATCGGTGGCGAGGCTTCTTGACGGACGCATTGCCTTGATCACCGGGGCGTCACGCGGCATCGGCGCCACTGTTGCCCGGGCCTTTGCTGCCGAAGCAGCGCATGTCATCCTCGTTGCCCGCACCGTCGGTGGGCTTGAAGAAGTCGACGACGATATCCGGAATGCCGGCGGCTCGGCGTCCCTTGTGGTTCTCGACCTGCGTGATTACCAGGCGCTCGACCGGCTCGGCGCCAGCATTTACGAGCGTTGGGGCCGACTCGATATTCTGGTCGCGAATGGTGCGATTGTCGGCCAGCTGACCCCAGTTCATCAACATGATCCGGCCGGCTTCGCGGATGTTATCGCGGTCAATCTCACGGTCAACCAGCGTCTGATTCGAAGTATGGACCCGTTGTTGCGCCAATCGGATGCCGGCCGCGCGATCTTCGTGACATCCTGCGCCGCCGGCATGGCCCCGCCGTTTTGGGGTGCCTATTCCGCGAGCAAGGCAGGGCTTGAAGCGATGGTGCGGTGTTATGCAGCCGAAAATGCCTGGTCGGGTCTGCGGATCAACATTCTTGATCCCGGCGCAACCCGCACGGCCATGCGCGCGGCGGCATTTCCAGGCGAAGATCCCGCCACACTGAAGTCACCCGAGGCGCTGGTGCCGCATTTTCTGGAGTTGGCATCGCCAGCCTGTACAAGGCATGGCAAACTGGTCCGGGCGTAGCCGTCCAGCCCAAGGATCCTGCATCAAACGCGGCCCGCATAGGGATTGCGGCCGCGGCGAAGCGCCAGCCGGATCGGCACCCCGTCAAGCGCGAAAGTCTCGCGGAGTCCGTTGACGAGATAACGGATATAGGCATCCGGCAGGGCCTCCGGTCGGCTACAGAAACATGCGAAGGTCGGTGGCCGGGTTCTGGCCTGGGTGATATAGCGCAGACGAATCCGGCGTCCGCCCGACAATGGGGGCGGATGGCGTTCGACGGCATTGGCAAGCCAACGGTTCAGTTGCGCTGTCGAAACCCGCTGATTCCAGATGTCATAGACTGACAGGACAGCTCCGAGCAGCCGATCAAGATTACGTCCTTGCAAGGCCGACATCGTGACATGGGGAATGCCGCGAACCTGGGGCAGAGAGGTCTCGATGCGGTCGCGCAACGATCGCATCGCAACATCCCGATTGGTGACCAAGTCCCATTTGTTCGCAGCAAGAACCAGGGCCCGCCCTTCTTCCACGACGCTGCGCGCGATCGTCAGGTCCTGGCGCTCCAGCATCATCGTCGCGTCGAGAACCAGAACCACGACATGGGCAAAGCGCACGGCGCGCAGCGTATCCGCACCAGACAGACGTTCGAGGCGGCCGTCAATACGGGCGCGGCGGCGCAAGCCCGCAGTATCGACCAGCTGGATCGGCTGATCCTGCCAGGACCATTCGACGGCGATCGCATCGCGGGTCAGACCGGCTTCCGGCCCGGTCAGAACCCGGTTCTCGCCGAGCAAACCGTTCATCAGCGTCGATTTACCGACATTTGGACGGCCGACGATGGCGAGGCTCAGAACCCGCGGTGCACCGGTATCGCGCCATGTCGTCGCCCCGTCCGGTGACTCATCGACAACATCATCGACGTCTTCGGCTGCACCCGGCCCAACGGCCGTTGCCGGAATGTCGTCCGCGAAGGCCGCCAATGCCTGGTAAAGATCGGCCATTCCCTCGCCGTGCTCGGCCGAAATTGCGACCGGCTCACCGAGGCCAAGGTCATAGGCTTCGAGAAGGCCGCTGGTCGCGGCGCGGCCTTCGCATTTGTTGGCAACCAGAACGACCTTATCCTTGGCGCGCCGCAACCACCGGGCAAAATATTCGTCCATTGGATTGAGGCCGGCGCGGGCGTCCATCATCATCACGACAACATCGGATTCGTCGACGGCAACTTCGGTCTGCAGCCGCATCCGGCCTTCGAGCGCGGCGCGGTCCGCGTCTTCAAGGCCTGCCGTATCAAAAATCCGGAATGTCAGATCGCCGATTCGGCCCTGACCTTCACGGCGGTCGCGAGTGACGCCGGGTGTGTCGTCAACGATGGCCTCGCGGCGACCGACCAGCCGGTTGAACAAGGTTGATTTGCCGACATTCGGGCGACCGATGATGGCAACAGTCAGCATTCAGGGCTCGAATCCGTGACGTCGTGCGGAGTCACCGCCAAGCCTGAAGCTGGCCTCCGTCGTTCAGAACATAAAGAATACCGCCGGCAACAATCGGTGGAAGAAAAACGGTTCCACTGATGTCGACGCTGCTGATCACCTTGCCGTCCAGTGGCGAGACCCGATAAAGTTCGCCGAGCGACGACACTAGGTACAAGGTTCCGCCGGCGAGTACCGGGCCGGCGTACTGGATTCGTCCTTCGCGGTCTTCCGGATCCTCGAATTCGGGTAATCTCGTCAGCCAGCGCACCCTGCCGTCACGCCGGGTCAGGCAGACCACCTCGCCATTATTGGAAATAACAAACACAAACTCACCGGCAACCCAGGGCATGTTCACACCCCCTATCAGATGTTCCCAGATTCTGAGGCCGGATCTGAGATCAAGTGCGCTGATCTTGCCTGAATGACTGATTGCGACAACGAGATCATTGTCGATCACGGGATGGCCGCTAATGTCGCCCAGACTGCTGACCGCATCGGCGCTGCGAAGTACGGCAAGGCCATCACTCCAGAATTGTCGCCCGGTTTCAGCTCTCAGTGCGAAGACCTCTCCCGATGAATACGGCACGATGACGATGTCGCCAGCCACCGCCGGACTCGCCCGCCCCAAAAGAGCGGCATTTTCGGTGATTCCGGCGTGAGTCCACAATCGCTCACCGGTTGTCGCCGACAATGCGACTGCCTGATTGTCGATCGTGGTCAGAAACAACCGGCCATTGTCATGAGTTGGTGCGCTTCGCACCGGAGCTGACACAGTCGTGCGCCACAGCAGCGCCCCGCTGCCCTGGTCGAAAGCGATCACGGCACCGTAGCCGGTCCCGACATAGACCGCCCCGCCCCCCGTGGATATCGAACCGCCATAGATCAGCTCTTCTTCATCCGGCAGTGCCGTCTCCGCCGCCCAGACTGCCTGACCGGTCGCAGCCTCGAAGGCACGCAGGACACCGTCTGTAGCGATGGTGAAGATACGGCCGCTGTCAACTACCGGCGGCGCCATAAGGGCTGTATCGCTGTCGGCTCCGGCCCCGATACTGATGCTCCAGAGCGCATCGTCCGCCTTGCCAAGCGCGAGATGCCCCATCCGATGCGCGGCATTTCCGCCCGGTTGCGCCCATGCCGCATTTTCCCGAGCCGGTGGCAAGACAACCTCGAGATTTGCAATCCCGGCATCTGTTGTCAGGTCCTGCTGCAACGCCATGACGGAAATGCGTTCGCCCTGAAGCGGTTCCTTATCGTCGGTCGCTCCCAGAAACCCACCATCACATCCCGATAATAAAACAGGAACACTGAAACATGCCAGCAGATGACGTGCGAAGCTCGTCTTATTCATCATCAGTCCAATCATTTTATTGCCAAGGCCTCGAGCGCTTCGGCCGCCCGTGTCCGCAATCCGTCCGGTGTCGCCTCGTCGTCGACAAGTTCGGTAAAGATCTCTCGCGCCGTGTCCTTGTCGCCCGATTCCATAGCCTTTATGGCTTGCAGCTCCGCGCCATCGGCTGCCACGGATTTCCATTCAGCGCCAGCTCATCAAGGATTGTGGACATGTCATCGCCCGGCGCGCCGGCGACCTGCTCCGCCGCCGCTTTCAGCCGCGCAAGAGCCCTGAGTGCCGGCGGCACGCTGTCGTCCACAGCAACTGCCTGATAAGCGAGAATTGCACCTTCCCCGTCTCCCGCCCGCGACGCAGCCCCAGCTTGCTGAAGGCGAGACAAGGCGACGTAGCCGCCACCTGAGTCCGCAGCCAAGGCGCCAAACGCTTCAGCCAGGACATTATCCTCGACGTCGGCCTGATCCGTGACCGCGCTCTGATAGTTCGTTGAATAAGAAGCCCGGTTCGCAAGATCCTGATAAATCCAGAAGCGGTATCCGCCGACCCCGGCGACCAAGACAACCGCAAGACCGATCAGATAACGGCCGTAGCGTTTCCAGAGTGCAAGGGCGCGGTCATGGCGCAGTTGTTCGTCGATTTCGTGAAAAATTTCGGTCATGCCGTACTCCGCCGATGTCCTGCAGTCCTACCGGACCTCATCTGACCCGCGAACGGCGGGACCCTACGCCGGTTAACCGATAAAATCAACGATGCATGCCGGCCGGAACAAACCGCGTTTCGCCCGGCCGCCATCCCGAGTCCCTCCGCCGCCGGTCATCGTGCCGGCCCGGAGCGTGATGACCCCGGACAAGCGGGACGGCCAGCATGCGCCGCGCTGCCGCGAAACCCGCGAGCGGAAACCGGATACATGCTCTTCGGGTCTTTACCAACTGACATTTTTCGTTAACATTGCTGTCATGTATCCCGTCAAACAAAAGGCCGTCATGCATCAATGGCAAAACTGATCCGGCTCAATCGCAACCGTAACGCGAAACACGATGTTTTCTTCAGCAAGCGCGAACTCGGGCAGATCCTCTCGGCATACAGTCTTGGTGTTATCAAGGGGGACTGGCGTGACTACGCCATCGACCGGCAAGGCCATATGGCGATGTTCTCGATTTTTCGAAACACCCACGAGCACCCGATCTACTCTTTCGTCAAGACCGTACCGCCAGATCGGCCCGAACCGATTTTTGTCCTGACGAGAGGCCAGAAGACGCTCCTGTCATCGCGGTCGCTCTCAAAAGTCATCGACCGCTTCGAGACCTTGCCGCGCTTGGTGAAGACGTGACAGCCGGATGTCCCGCCGCATCTGCGGCGGGACATCCGGGTTCAGGGTTGCCCGGGCCGTTCGTTGCCTGACCCGGCATCGCTGTCTGCTTCGGCCGCAGTCGGTTGCCGACGCAGACATACTCGCTAGAATGCCAACGCTGCAGATTATTTCGGAGTATCCGGTCAATGGAAATTTTACCTGAAAAACAGCGTGAGATGCTGCGTCTGATGCAGACCATCCGCCGTTTCGAGGAGCGCGCTTCGGCGGATTATGTCGGCGGTGACATCTACGGTACCGTCCACTGCTATATCGGGGAGGAAGCAATTGCCGTCGGCGTCTGTTCGGCTCTCAACCGGGACGACCAGATTATCAGCACGCATCGCGGCCACGGCCATTGCATCGCCAAGGGGGCGGACCTGAACCGCATGATGGCCGAGCTTTACGGCCGGGAGGACGGTTACTGCAAGGGCAAGGGCGGCTCCATGCACATCGCCGATTTTGACATCGGCATGCTTGGCGCGAACGGCATCGTCGCCGGCGGCATCTCGATCATCACCGGCGCCGGGCTTGCAGCGCAACTCGAAGGCAAGGGCCGGGTTGCGGTGTCTTTCTTCGGGGACGGCGCGTCCTGCGCAGGACCTTTTCATGAATCCCTGAACATCGCGGCGGCCTGGAATCTGCCGATGATCTATGTCTGCGAAAACAATCTCTGGGCCGTGAATACCGCGGCCTCCGTGGCGTTATCGGTTCAGGATGTCGCGGCGCGGGCTGAAGGGTACGGCATTCCCGGCGTTGTTGTTGACGGCAACGATATCTTTGCCGTCCATGCCGCAACCGCCAAAGCGGTGGCGCGGGCGCGGGCCGGCGACGGGCCGACCCTGATCGAATGCAAGACCTACCGGCACCGCCGGCACACGGAACGGCCGACCCAGGTCGATATTCGTCCCAGGGACGAAATCGACGCCTGGCTCAGGAAGGATCCGATCGACCGGCTGTTGCGACACTTGAAGTCGCAACAAGGTCAGCTGACCGATGTGGAATGGGAGGACATGGATGCTGACATCCTGCGCAGCATCGACAATGCCGTTGCCTTCGCCAAGGCGAGTCCCTTCCCGGCGCCAGACAAGGCGACCGAAGATGTGTTCGCCGCCTGACAGGGAGTGACAGCGATGCGCGAGATCAGCTATGCCGACGCCGGAATGGAAGCCCTGATCGAGGAAATGGGCCATGATCCGAAAATCTTCCACCTGTCAACCGATGCCCCGCCGCAGCTGGTCGAAAAATTCGGCGCGGCCCGTGTGCGCGGCACGCCGATTGCGGAAGGGGCGCTGACCGGAATGGCGATTGGTGCGGCCGGTTCGGGCTTCCGGCCAATCATTGACTGGCGGATGGTCACATTCTCCTTCGTGGCCATGGACCAGATCGTGAACCAGGCCTCGAAGATCCATTACATGTTTGGTGGCCAGACCCGGTTTCCGATCCTGTACCGTTGCACGGTCGGCGGGGGTGTGCGCATGGCGGCACAGCATTCGCAGAGCCCGTATTCGATGTTCATGAATCTCGCCGGTCTGAAGATGATCCTGCCGTCAACGCCCTATGATACCAAGGGCCTGCTGAAGACGGCTCTGCGCGATGACAATCCGGTCATCTCGTTCGAGTCAACCCGATTGCTGACCATAACCGGCCAGGTTCCGGATTCCGAATACACGATCCCGCTTGGCGAGGCTGATATCAAGCGGGAAGGATCCGACGTCACCATTGTCGCACTTGCCTGGCTGGTTCACGAAGCATTGGCAGCGGCCGAGACGCTTGCCGGCGAGGGGATTTCGGCGGAAGTGATCGACCCGCGGACTCTCGTGCCCATGGACAGCGTGTGCATTCAGTCTTCGGTCCAGAAGACCGGCCGGCTCGTGGTGGCCGATGAAGCCGGGCCGACCTGCGGCGCGGCGGCGGAAATCACCGCGCTCGTAACCGAAGACCCGGTGACGTTCCACTGCCTCAAATGCGCACCGAGTCGGGTGTGTGCGTTGCAGGTGCCGATCCCTTACAGTCCAACTCTGGAAGACCATGTGTTTCCGAACCGCGACAAGATTGCGGCGGCGGTCCGGACAGCGCTCGCCGCCTGACAACCCTGTTGCCGGCGCCAGGCCGACACTGCCGCTGCAGTTGCAGGCGGCTGGACGACGGATTCAGGGATACAGTCGAGTGGCCACAGGCTGTCAGGGCCGCACCCTTGTTTTGAAGGTTTCCATGGCTCCAACAAGGGCCGCCCGGATCCCGGGTTCCAGCGCCGAGTGACCGGCATCCGGCACGACTACGTACTCAGCCGCGGGCCACAGCCGTACGAGTGTATCAGCGGAACGGATCGGACATATCACGTCGTAACGACCCTGAACGATGACGGCCGGCTTGTCAGCGATCCGCGGCATCTCGTCGCACAGGCTGCCGGGCGGCAGGAAGATACCGTTGTGAAAATAATGCGCTTCGAGGCGGGCCAATGTGAGCATCCGCGTCCAGGTGACTGTGGCCGGCAGCCCGAATGCCTCGACATGCAAGGTCGAGCACGCCGACTCGTAATTGCTCCAGGCCTCGGCGGCCGGTCCGTGAACCGCCGGGTCGGGATCGTTCAGTCGAGCGATATAGGCAGAAAGCGGGTCATCACGGTCCCCGGCTGGCAGGTATCCCAGAAACCGGCGGTGAGCTTCGGGAAAGAAATACCCCATGCCATTGATGAACCAGTTGATTTCGCAGGGGCGCCCGAGGAATATCCCGCGCAACACAAAACCCAGGCAGCGCCCGGGATGCTGCTGGCCATAGGCGAGCGCTAGCGTGCTGCCCCAAGACCCACCGAACAGAATCCAGCGATCGATTCCGAGATGGCGGCGCAGGGATTCAATATCGTCGATCAGATGCGCTGTCGTGTTCTCACGAATCTCGGCGACCGGCGTTGATTTGCCAGTACCACGCTGATCGAAGAGAACTGCGCGATAGTGATCAGGGTCGAAAAAACGGCGATGGATGCTGGCGATTCCGGATCCTGGACCGCCATGCAGAAAAAGCACGGGTATACCGTCGCCAGACCCCGTCTCTTCCCAGTAGAGGCTGTGCAGATCGGAGACCTGCAGATACCCGAAACGAGTCGGCCCGGTTTCCGGATACAGAGTTCTTCGGGTCACGATGCGGTCCAGTTCAGTACTCCGCTCCAGGCTCGCAGCGAATCCGCCGATACGCCCCGTCCATCGCCATCGCACGATATGACGCAACGGATGGCAACAGGCAGCTGTCTGCACCGGACGGCAGAAAACGCGATAGCGTCGACAACCTTGCTGACATCAGCTTTGGCAGGGCAAGTCTGAATCGGTCGTCTCTGTTATTTATCAACAATGTATATCGCTCTGTTAAATTCAATCAATTGGATTGTGCTCGGGGCAACACCGATATTGAGGGTCACGTTCGTTCGCCACATTAGCAGAAGGACATGATCACGCCGACCCATACAACAAACGCCCTGGCGGCAAAAGCGCAGGCTTATCACTGGGAATGTTCGCGGGCCGAATTTCAGCAGCCTGCACGCCATGTTCCAAGATCAATACCGTGAGCTGTCGAGGCCGTCGATGATCTCGCCGAGCCGCCTTTGGGCCCTGGAGACGTGGCCCCTGCCGGCTTGCGACCCCTGTTGTCGCTGTCGACGATCAGCGCCCCGGTCGCCGAAGGTCCGGCCGAAACGATGACTGCCGATCTGCTTGAGATCCAGGAAGCGTTGTGCCGGTTCCTGCCCGAGGCGATTGCCCCGGCCGATATGACAGGGAACGCGGTGACCGCCAATATGCTGACGAATCGGCTTGAGGCGCACGGCAAACAGGCGTGGATGTTGTGCAACCATCTCCAATAGCGCGTGTCCCGCGACGGCTTTGCCGGAGAACCCGGAAGCCGCGCCGGAGAATCGCGCTGCCGGCCCTGGGTTCCCGATGGGGCCGCGTCGAGATTCACAATCCTTGGCTGTAACGACGATCGTCCGGCCCGGAGCAGGAAGCGGCCCACGCCGCATTGAACCATCGGCTGCCACGACAACCGGCATCATTATGAAACCAGTGCTCGAACAGATCCGATCAGGTTGGAGTCGGTGCCGGCGCCGGTGTCACGGCGGGCGGCGGCGTCATAATCTTTTCCAACCGGCTGGTTGCGGTCTCCTCATCAATCTTCTCGATCGCAGCGAACTCACGGGCCAGACGTTCAAGGGCCTGTTGGTAGACTTGGCGTTCGCTATAGGACTGGTCGGACTGCGAGGCATTCCGCCGGAGGTCCCGAACCACTTCTGCGATCGAAACCGGGTCGCCCGAATTGATCTTGGCTTCATATTCCTGAGCCCGCCGTGACCACATTGTACGCCGCACCCGGGCTCGTCCCTTGAGTTTGATCAGGGCCAGATCCATCTGCTTGCGTGAACTCAAGCGCCGGAGACCCGAGTCATGCGCCTTGGCAAGCGGAATCCTCAGAGTCATGCGCTCATGCTCAAAATTGATTACCAGAAGATTGAGTTCGGTCCCTGCAAATTCCTTGACTTCCGTTCCCAGGATCTTGCCAACCCCGTGGGACGGATACACCACAAACTCTCCAGTTTTGAATTCACTTTTCTTGGTCATACCCTCCCTTTCTCTCATCATCCACCAGACATCCGGTGCTGTATCCATAACAGTTGGCGCGCGGCCCGTATCCGGGCCGCAAATCAGCAGACATATCCTAGCCGATAAAACCTCAGGGCCCTCTCACGCGCACAGAGCGAGGCCCGTCGGTGGCGGCGATTGCGGTGCAATGCCACCCACTATTCCCTGGAACGCTGACAAGCATATCATGATTGAACGGGATTTGACAATGACAAAACCGAACTTGCCCGCACGGTCCCACTGATGTTCGGCCCTGCCGACGGCCCCTTCAGTTGCCCTTTCCGGGATTGGGACTGAAGAATTTGAATTTGTCAGGCATGCCTTCATAGCTCTTGGCATCGTCGGCATGGGCGACCATTCGTGTGATATTCGGCCATTTTTCGGAAAATTCGCGATTGTGCTCAACCCACTCTTCTGCACCGGGCTCAGTATCCGGCAATATTGCCTCCGGTGGACATTCCGGTTCACAGACGCCACAATCGATACATTCGTCAGGATGGATCACAAGCATGTTCTCGCCCTCGTAGAAACAATCCACCGGGCAGACTTCGACGCAGTCAGTGTATTTACATCTGATGCAGTTTTCATTGACGATATAGGTCATCGCCGTCATTTCCCTTCAAGCTTTCCAGCCAGTGCCAGATCTCCAGGATCTTACAGCCGCTCCGCGAGTCCGAGCCTGGCCAGAGCCCGTTTGCGCGCCGCTCCACTATCCCGGTCGTCAACGAAGAGCAGGCCTGCAAGCCGGCGCATCAGCTGCGCCTCGAATTCATGCAGGACGCCATCGGCATACACGACCTCCCACAACATCTCCAGCAACGCGATCCGTTCGGCTTCGTTGAACGCGTCTCTGAGAATCTTGGTGTAACGGTATATGTCGTTGCTGCGATCGAGATCGTCAACCGCTTCGTCAAGCACCAGCCCGGCTTCTTCCGGATCGATCGAAAACCGTTCGACCATCACCGCGCACATGGCATCCTCTTCCTCACGGTCCAGGCGGCCGTCAAGCCAGGCGGCTCTGGCGAGCAATGCGGCACTGGCAAGGCGGACCGGGTCCGTTGCCGCTGCGGGCTCCGGTGCCCGTCCGGTTTGCTGCACTCGGGTCAACGCCGCCTTCAATCGCTGTAACATGCGTGATCCCTTTCCGTCATGCCACGAGGTCTCCATCCGTTGGTGCCGGCAGCACCGCATCGAATCCACACGATCATGACGGCGAGACGATATCGACCAGTGGTGACGCCCGTAATCCCGGCACGAACCGCTGGCGCGGTGCTTCGGCAGATCGAGGGGAGGCTTCCCCGCTGATGCAATCCGGGGCATAATCCGATTGCGGTTTTATTGCAAGTCGGGTCGCGCGGCGGTGCGGAGAGGAAGGAATGACGATAAACAGGACCGGATCGAAGGGTCTCATGGCGTTCTGGGCCGATTTCGCGGAGTCGGATCTTCCGGCGTTTCGCGAGTGGCACAATTGCGAACATATGGAAGAGCGCTGTTCGATTCCGGGCTTCGAGGCCGGGCGCCGTTACATGGGAATCGGATCCGCCCCGGCCGTGTTGATGTACTACGAGACCACGGATCCCGCCGTTCTGGCGAGCGATGCCTACCATGCCCGGCTGAATGATCCGACGCCCTGGACGAAGGCGACCTTGCCGCTGTTCCGCAATGCTGACCGCAATGTCTTCCGTCTGCTCGCAGAGGTCGGTGGACCTCCGCGGACCGAAGCGCCTTACGTGACCACCTTGCGCTTCAACCTGCGATCCGGGACCGAGGCCGAGGGCGTTGCCTGGCACAGAGAGATCTGGACTCCCGCCGTCGCGGCGATGCCCGGTGTGAGTCGCGCCCGCCTTTATCATGTCGATGAGGTGGTCTCGGGCATTATGACGGCCGAACGCAAAATCTATGGCGGCGGGCCGGGCGCACTGAAATATCTCGCGATGATCGAAACAGGGACGCGCGACTGTCCGAGTTTTCCGGACAGTAACAGCCATGAACGGCTCGACAGTGTTATCGGCACATTCTGGCTCGATATGGCACTATACCCTCCGTCTGCCTACAGTTGATATCGGCAAGCAATCATCGGGCCCGCCCAGCGGGCGCCGAAGTGCCGCCCTCCAGCAAGTAGGGGCTCGCGCGGGCCACGACGATCCCATGCTAAATTTGAGCGCCGGTCGAGCGACGCTTTGACAACATACAGCCAAGTCATTTTCACAATTTGGTCCGTAAACGAGATCAACTCGCTGGAGAAAGCGAGCTTTTCTATAACTTCTCGGTTCGGAGTCCGAAACGCAACAGGGGGATCGTGACAAGTGAGGCCATCCAATGGGGAATAGTGTATCGGAATGGCCTTCCGGACTGATTTTTTCGGGGATGGTTTCGCGTCTCAAGCGGCTGGCTTTGATTGGATCCCGGGTGCCGGTCGTGCTGTCATGGCCGTTTACCGCCGCCTCTCGGGTCACAGCGGTTCCGCCACCCCGTCAATCCGGGACGGTCAAGCCGGATCCTGCGAGGGGATTTCCGGCGGTCAGGCGCATCGACCGATCGATGGTGAGCGCGAGGATCCCGAATGTCAGGTGGCGGAACAGCTTGCGGTGGCTTCGAACACGGATCTCACGACCGCCGAAATCGTGTTTGAGGCCGTTGTTGAGCACTCGACGGTGGTCGGTTCGCGATGGTGCTGCCGTTCCGGCATGGTGTGCCGACGCGACTTGGGGCCGTCGTGTCCCGGGCCGGATTCTCCTCGGGGACGACATCGCGGCACAGGTTGATGTCGATGATGATCGGCACAGGCCCGGGACCCAGGCTGAAGTCCGGGTCGGTTGCGCATCATGAGCCCTGTCGTTCCGGCCGTGACCGTTGTCGCACGCTCCGTACTCCTCACCGGCAACGGGATCGCGGGATGGCAGCGGCAAGGCGCCAGCCCCCGAAACGGCGCGTTCACTGAAACCATGCCGTCCGGCTGCGGGTTGCCGGGGCACGCCGAACGATCTGGCAGCACGGTCCGCACGCCAAAGCCGATGACATTGCGCGGCCGCGCCGAAATCAGGGCGTGACAACCGGCGGCCGCAGACCGACAATCGGGTCCTGCATCTGCCCGGGGCCAAGGTCGGCCGATAGGTCCAGGATCCGGTCCGTCCCGGCCGGTCCGGTCCGAGAGATGAGATCCCATGCGCATCGCCAACCCGATCTAGTAGATTGATCGTTACAAATATATCCGTTATTATGTTCTTCTGATTTGTCGATCACGGAGGTCTGCAAGATGCGCCCTGGTGTTTCATTCATGCTCACTTCGGGCGACCGGCATCGCCTTGAAACGGTTGTCCCGGACCCGAAGAGCCCGCAGACGCACGTCTGGCGGGCGCGCATCGTTCTTCTGAGCGACGATGGGCTCGGCACGATGGCCATCATGAGAGAGACCGGCAAGGCGAAGAACAGTGTCTGGCGCTGGCAGGACCGCTTCTATGGAAGACGGTGTGGACGGACTTCTGCGGGACAAGACGCGTCCGCCGGGCAAGACGCCTCTGGCTCCTGAGCCGGTGGCGAAGATCGTCGGGTTGACCCACACCTCGCCGCCGCACGCGGCGACCCACTGGACGCTGCGGGCGATGGCGAAGGCTGTGGGGGTGCCGCTTCGAGGGTCTGGGCGGTCTGGCAGCCGCATGGCCTGATGGCGCACCGCTGGCGGCCGTTCACGCTTTCGAACGATCCCGCCTGCCTCGAGACGCTGACCGACATCGTCGGCCTCTCCGTTGCGCCACCGGCTCACGCGGTCGTGCTGTCGATCGATGACAGGTCGCACAGTCAGGCCCGCGACCGCACACAGCCCGGCCTGCCGCTGAAGAAAGGCCGCGGCGCTACCATGACACATGATTACAAGCGCAACGGCACGCCAGTCGGCATCGCCACCAGGAGTTCCCGAGATGCCTCAACCGCATCGCGCGCACGATACCCGCCGGCGTCCCGGTCCATGCCATCCTCGACAACGACGCCACTCACAAGCACAAGGACGTCCAGGTCTGGCTCGCACGCCATCCTCGCTGGACCTTCCACGTCACCCCACCTCGAGCGCGTGGCTGAACGCGCTCGAAGGCGTCTTCGCCAAGCGGACACGACGCCGTCTCAAATACAGCGTCTGCCGCTCCGGGCGCGAACTCCAGCACGCCATCCGCCGCGTCATCGACGAACACAACACCACCGAAGCCAAGCCCTTCGTCTGGACCGCCGATCCCGATACCATCATCGCCGCAAGAAAAAGAGGGGTCCAAACGTTGGAATCAATCTACTAGGAACCTCTTGCAAAATGCCTGCTCCCAGGGTCCGGTGAGCCCGGATCGGTCGGTTGATCCCGGTCACCTCTGCACCTGGAGGTCGGAATCCATGGATTTGCGGTGTCTCATCAGAGACAATGAGACCAAACAGGGACCTTTGCAGACATCGGGACACGCCTCTCCGGGCCACTCTCTTCGAGAGGGCCGCGAAGGGGCGGCATGCGTTGTCGGAGCCGCGCTATGGGGCGGCGAGACGTATCAACGGGTCAGCCGCCAGGGCCAGGATGCCGACCATGAGATGGCAGGCGACCCTGGAATGTCCACGGACGCGGACATGGCGCCCGCCACACTCATCCTTGAGGCGGGCGTTGGTCCTCTCGACACCGGACCGGATCCGGACCCGCACGGTCTCGGGATCGACATGGCCTATTGCACGCCGGGCCCGGGCCTCCCGGTCCCGCTCCTCCTTGAGGTCCTTGTCCCGGCGCGGATTGACATCGATGATCGGAACATGGCCAAGCCGTTCGCTCATCTGGTAGATCTCCCTGGCATCATAGGCCGCGTCCATGAGATCGTAGAGATTGGTCACACGCGCGGCGGTCATCATCGCCAGCGGGATCGCGACCTGGCTGTCATGGACGGATGCCGCGGTGAGAACGGTCCTCAGCGGCACCCCGCAGTCTGCTGTGTCGATAGGCAGCTTGTCACCGCGCCAGGCCTCCAGGACCCCCTTGGCATTCTTCTTTGCCCCGTGATCGCAGACCTTCGGCAGCGCGTCGAGCCTCTCATCGAGATCCATCCCGTTCGCTTGCCGTTCGAGACGCCCAGGCTCCTTCGTCCTCTCCACGCCCTTGCGGGGCGAGCCGCGCTTGCGGTTCGGCGTCGGGGCCTTCGGCTTCGAGGCCGGCGTCTCCCGGGCCTCGATGGCCGTCGGGTCCCTCGACACTGGCCGATGAGCGCGTCGCCCAGTGTCTCTGCAACCAGAGCCGCGTGCATCCTCTCCGGAAGACGGGACTGCGACCATTCGGCAAACGCCCGCGAAAACGTCGCTTCACGCGGGATCTCCGCGACACGCGACCAGCCGCACAGTCGGCGCAACGTCGGGTCCACCTTGAGCCTGTCGATCAGATGGCGGGTCGTCGGCAGATCCCACACCGCCTTGGCGATGAAGCCACGGGCCAGCGCCCGGCGATCCTCCCGGGGCCGACCCGGACCGGTTCACACCTCATCGACGAAGCCCTCCACCTTGACGAGATCGAGAGCTGTCACGAAGCGCTTGTGCGTCTCGAGGAGAGGACCGACCGCCTCGGCCAACGCAGGGAAAAGGTCCCCTTGAAATCGGTGCCAGGGATCGGACAGGGTCGAGCCAAGGGTCATCGGGGCCACCTCGTGGTATCTTGTTATTGTGGAAACACAACAGACCACGAGGTGCCCCCGAAACCCAGGCCCTCGACAACAAAATCAGCCTCGACAAGGCAAAACCGGTCGGGCCGGCAATTTTGCAAGAAGCTCCTAGGATGTGGTTTTCAAGTACCTGCTTGAGGATCTCGAAGCTGCCCCGCTGCTGATCGGCAAGATCGCGAAGCTGGAGGTGGCCGAGCTGGTCGTGCGCCCGCAGGAGACGACGGTGCGCCGGTCGCCACCCCCGGCGTCGCATGAAGACCGGGACGACGCCTTGCCGCTGACTCTGTTGCGGATGGATTTTGCGGCCCGGCTGCGCACCACCGATGGCAGCTTGCGGGATGTTCTGGTGGAGATCCGGAAGGCTCCCTCGCCGAGGGTGATCGAGCGCTTTCGCAAATATCTTGGCCAGCATCTGATCCGCTCTGGCGGCACGGCCGGTGAGCGCGCGCCTCCCGTTGTGGCGATCTGTTTTCTGAGTTATCCGATGGGCCTGTCGGAGGAGGCCGTGGTGGATGTGTCGCCACGGGTGTCGGAACGCTGCACGGCGCGGGATCTGGATGCGACCCAGTCCTTCGTGGCCGGGCTTCACCAGCAGTCGCCCATCGTGCAGATCCCGTATCTGCGCGGGCGTCGCCGAAACGATCTGGAGCGGCTTCTGGCCGTGTTCGATCAGGATCTGGCAGACCGGGGATCGGCGAGCGATCATATCCTGTCGATTGATGAAGCCGAGTATCCGGCGGACTGTGGGGCGGCGCTGCGGCAGTTGCGCAAGGCGGGCGAGCGAGACCCAAGTTGGCAGTTTTTTCCACTGACCGTGCCTGATCGGGGGATGTTTGCGGCCTGAGAACATCATATACTGGGCTCTGCTACTGGGCTCTGCCATCGCCTGAACTCCTATATGTCGGATGTGGGCGCCCGGAGGTCGTTTGTGGGGCCAGGACTTTGTCGTTGCGTCGATATCCCCCTTGCCAGGCGCGCCGGCGAGCGTGTCTGCGCAACACATCGCCAACCCTTCGCCTGCGCCATGTACATCAAGGCCACCAAGACCCACACCGACAAGGACGGCAAGCCTGTGCGAAGCCACAGGCTGATGCTCTCCCAGCGCGTCGGCGACAGGGTGCGCCACAGGACGCTGCTCAATCTCGGCACCCACGATCCGATCCCGCGCGAGAGGTGGAAGGAGGTCACCGAACTCGCCGAGGCGCTGCTCCACGGCCGCCCGCCGCTGCTCCAAGCCGCGCCGGACGTGCAGGCCGCAGCCGAGGACATCGTCGCCAAGCTCAGGGCCAGGGGGTTCCGCACCGAAGCGGTGCAGGAAGAGGCGCGCCAGCCCGACATCGCCACCGTCGCCCTCGATACCCTGGAGCACGAGACCCCGCGCACGGTCGGCTGCGAGCGCCTGTGCCTCAAGGCCCTCGACGATCTCGGCTTCGCCGACATCCTCCACGACCTGGGCATCAAGGGCCGCGAAGGGCGCATCGCGAGCGCGCTGGTCGTCGCCAGGATGGTCCATCCCGCCAGCGAGCGGGAGACCAGCCGCTGGCTGCGCCGCGACAGTGCGACCGCCGAACGTCTCGACCTGGAGGGCGACCGCAAGGCACTGCGGCGCAAGACGCTCTACCGCATCGGCGACCTCCTCTGGCGCCACCGCGCCGCCATCCAGCGGGAGCTGTTCAACCGTGAGCGCTCGCTGCTCGACATCCCCGACAGCATCGCCTTCTACGATCTCACCAACCTTCACTATCACGGCCACACGCACGGCGAGCGTCCCCGCTTCGGGCGCTCCAAGCAGAAGCGCGACGACTGTCCGCTGATCACGCTGGCGCTGGCGCTCGACGGTGCAGGCTTCCCGCGCAGTTGCGAGATCCTGCCGGGCAACGTGAGCGAGCCGGGCAGGCTGGAGGACGCGCTGGTCAGGCTCGAGGCGGTGTGCGGCGGCACGGCGCCCAAGCCCACGGTGGTCATGGACGCGGGCATCGCCACCGAGGAGAACATCGCGTGGCTGGGCGAGCCGGGCTACGACTGGATCGCGGTCAGCCGGGGAGGCAAACCGCCGCCGCCCGAGGGCGGGCCCGAGGCGCTGCTGATCACCAGCGCGCACCACGAGGTGCGCGCCTGGCGCCTCGCAAGCGAGGACGGCGCGGCGCGGCTCTCTGTCGTCAGCGAGGGCAAGAAGAAGGCCGAGACCTCGATCCTCGGCCTGAGGAGGACCCGCTTCGAGGCGGCGCTGGAAAGGCTCCACAGCGGCCTCCCGGTCAAGGGCCGCCTCAAGCGCTACGACAAGGTGCTGGAGAGCGTAGGCCGCCTCAAGCAGCGCTTCTCCGCGGTCGCCAGGCACTACGAGATCACGCTCGAGAAGGCGGACACCGGCGCCAACGCGTCTGCCGTTCGCTTCAAGCGCAGGCCGCTATACGACGAGGCCGATGAGGGCGCCGGCGCCTATGTGCTGCGCACCAGCCACATCGACTGGGATATCGAGACGATCCTTCGGACGTACTGGCGCATCACCGACATCGAGGCCACCTTCCGCAGCCTGAAATCCGAACTCGGCCTTCGCCCGATCTGGCACCAGCTCGACCGTCGCATCGCGGCCCACCTGCTGATCTCGGTGCTGGCCTATCACGCCGTGCATCTGATCCGTACCCGGCTGGCCGCGCGGGGCATCCACAAGGGCTGGGCATCGGTCCGCGACGGTCCTGCGGACCTGGGTGCGGATCACCACGCGCCTGCGCCAGACCGACGGCACGTTGATCGTCAACCGCCAGGACACGCGCCCGGCCGCCGAGGGTGCCGACATCTCCTCGGCGGCGGGCGTGGAACCCGCCATCCACCGCAGGAGGGCCCGCCTGACGCGCTGACAGAATCCAACAAAATGTGGGGCCATGTTGAAATCGGCCGAGAAAATATCGACCCATATCAAAGCGATAAAGGACAGCGGAACAAAAAAAGTGCCAACCTGGGTTTGGAGCTTGTTGAAAGCCTGAATCGCGAATTCTTGGCGCTCGTTCATTTTTCAGACCCCGGTTCGGAGGCCGAAACGCAATAGTCAGGTTGGTTGCGGGAATACCGCTCACAACGAACCCCCATTGATTCCGGCCGTTTCTACCACTCTGAAACGACGCGCCGGGGTGACGGTTGCGTCCCGGTATCGAAAAGACGGACAATGCGGCAAGGTCGTTAACCGGTTCAATGGATAACCGGTAGCAGCGGCCGATGAGGGAGTACAATATGATCCGACGAGCGCTGGCACTCGATGCCACCATGGGAATGACTGTGCCGTTCTCCGGTGCAGCAGGTTGTGACTGTTTGCCAGCAACCGGTCTTGCCAGCCAGCGGTTTCGTGGCGTCACGATCACCACTGTCGCAGGACCATTGCCGTCGTGAATACCGCCAGCGACCAGGTCACTGACCCGGATGTGCCGGAAACGTTGGCTGGTTCGATACAGCGGGTCACCTTCCATAACGCCGAAAACGGGTTTTGTGTGCTTCGAGTCAAGGCTCGCGGATACCGCGAACTGATCTCGGTCGTCGGTCATGTCCTCTCTGCCTCGGAGGGCGAATGGGCCACCGCATCGGGAACATGGGTCAACGATCGCAAATATGGACAACAATTCAGAGCCAGTTTCATTCGGATTTCGCCGCCCCCGTCGGCACAAGGCATCAAGCGTTATCTCGCATCCGGAATGGTCCACGGCATCGGACCGGTTTACGCCGAACGCCTTGTCGAGGCCTTCGGCGACGCCGTGTTCGACGTCATCGACTCCGAACCGGAACGGCTGCGCGAGGTGCCTGGAATCGGAGCCCTCAGGGCAAACCGGATTATCGAAGCCTGGACCGAGCACAAGGCCATTCGCGAAATCATGGTCTTTCTGCATCACCACGGAGTCGGAACGGGCCGTGCCTTGCGGATCTACAAGACCTATGGCAACGACTCCGTTCAGGTCATGACTCGGAATCCGTATCAGCTCACACGCGATATTCATGGCATCGGGTTCAAGATTGCCGATGCCATCGCGATGAAACTCGGCGTCGAGAAAACCGCGATGATCCGTGTTCGCTCCGGTATCAGCTTTGCCCTCGCCGAGGCAATGTCGGATGGCCATTGCGGTCTGACGACCGAAGATCTCATTCAGGCCGCAGCGGGCCTGCTCGAGGTTGCAGACGATCTGGTGAAAACCGCGCTGGGCCTTGAATGCGCCGACCGGACGATCATCGCTGACACCGTCGCCGGCACACCCTGCGTGTTTCTTTCCAGTCTGCACCAGGCCGAAGTCGCGATTGCCGAACGAGTCATCGCCATCGCCGCCGGCCGGCCGCCCTGGCCGTGGATCGATGACGCCAAGGCCTTGCCGTGGGTCGAGCGCAAGACCGGACTGACGCTGGCCGGGGCCCAGGCCGAAGCCGTCCATTGCGCTCTCGGGTCCAAGATGACGGTCATCACCGGTGGACCGGGCGTCGGCAAGACCACGATCATCAACACCATCCTTCGGATCCTCGCGGTCAAGAACGCCAAGATCCTGCTCTGTGCCCCGACTGGCCGGGCCGCCAAACGCCTGTCGGAAGCCAGCGGCTTCGAAGCGAAAACCATCCATCGCCTGCTTGAGGTCGACCCGAGACACGGAGGCTTCAAACGTGACCTGGAAAATCCGCTCGAATGCGACCTGCTGGTCGTCGATGAAACGTCGATGGTCGATGTGCCGTTGATGCGGGCTCTCATGATGGCCATTCCCGACCACGCGGCTTTGCTGATCGTCGGCGATATCGACCAGTTGCCGCCAGTCGGCCCCGGGCAGGTTCTCGCCGATATCATTGCGGCCGGCATCGCCCCGATCATACGGCTGACAGAAATTTACCGGCAAGCAGCGGAAAGCCGGATCGTTACCATCGCTCACGGTATCAACAAGGGCATCGTACCCGATCTGGTTCGGCCCGCAACGGACAATGATTTCTACTTCGTCAGGGCCGAGAACGCGGATGCCGCGGTTCCCCTGATCATCGACCTCGTCAAGACTCGGATCCCGCGGCGATTCGGGCTTGATCCGGTCCGGGACATTCAGGTTTTGTGCCCAATGAATCGTGGCAGCTGCGGCGTCCGCGCCCTCAATATCGCATTGCAGGCCGCGATCAATCCGGCGGGCGCGCGCAAGGTCGAACGCTACGGCTGGACATACTCGCCTGGCGACAAGGTGATGCAGATCGAGAATGACTACACCAAGGACATCTTCAATGGTGATATCGGATTTGTTGCCGATGTCGACCCCGAAGCCGGTGAACTGACGGCAGACTTCGACGGGCAGGTCGTCAGCTACAGTTTTGGCGATCTCGACACCCTGGTTCCAGCCTATGCCGCCACCATCCACAAGAGTCAGGGATCGGAATACCCGGCGGTTGTGATTCCGATCCTGACGCAGCATTACGCCATGCTTCAACGCAACCTGCTCTATACCGGAGTGACGCGCGGCAAACGGCTGGTGGTCCTGGTGGGCCAGCAGAAGGCGGTGGCGATCGGGATCCGCAACGTTTCGGGACGGCGGCGGATTTCGAAGCTTGACGAATGGTTGACCCGACCCGGGACGGAACCAACCGGGCAGGCAGAACAGATGCGGTCTTAAGGAGGACCTCTCTCATTCGACAGCGGCCGGCCGACAATCTGCAATCCTGCAGCGATCGGAATACGTCGGGGACTGCGAAACTCGGACGCGAAGACCGGATTGAGTTGCAATGGCCTGACAAGCAGGTGCCGAAACATGCTGTAGTAACTCGGGCCATTACCGTAACCGGTGGCAGAATCCAGAAGGCGGCCCTGGCTCGTTGTCGTAGCGCGAGATCGATCGAACCGGCCCGGTCCGCATGGACCCGGCGTTCCGAGATGCAAATCCGCCCCGTGAGACTGCCGTCTTGACCAGTGGGTAGCGCAACACGACGTCATTCGCTACCGCATCACGGAATGGTCACGGGTTGGTCGCGAGTCCGTAAATCACCAACACCCCTGGACGCCGCATCAGCCACCGGCATGGCAACGAAACCGCATGCGACTCTCCGCGTCGGGCTATCGAAAACGCGGATGGACGGTGATGGTCCGAAGACTGGTGCGGATCGTGACCCCGCCCTCGTGCGGTCCATGATTATCCGGATCAATCCGTCCAGACCCCGGCCAGGAAACGCACCCAATTTTCGCCGAGAACCCGTCGGATACGGCCCTCCGCCCAGCCTCGCCGCTCCATCGCCGGAATGAAATTCCGGAAATCTCCCAATGTCTCGAGACCCTTCGGCATCGACGGCACTTTTCCATGCGGCGGCGCGGTTGCCCGGCCACGGCCCTTGTCGGACGACAGATAATTGAAGAAATCGATATCCTGATCCTGAACCCAGTCGGTGCCGATCCCGGCATTGTCCTCGCCGACCAGGTCAATCAGATAATCCATCGCTTCGACACAGTCATCGAGCGTACTGTGTTCGCCTTTCGGAAGAAACGGCGTATAGCTTGCAAAACCGACAAACCCGCCGGCATCGGCAATCGCTCGCATCTGTTCATCGGTCTTGTTGCGGGCATGTTGCTTCAGCATCGGGCAGCAATGGGTATAAGTAACCGGGACCCGCGAATGGCGAATCGTCTCGTCGCTGGTCACCGGCCCGACATGCGACAGGTCGATGAGGATGCCGAGCCGGTTCATTTCGTCGATGACATGCCGTCCGAAATCGCTCAACCCGTTGTCACGGCTCTCCCAGCATCCGGAGCCGACCAGATTCTGTGAGTTGTAGGTCAATTGCATGACCCTGACGCCAAGATCCCGGAACAGCACCAAGGTGTTGATGTCGTCGCCGATGCCGCTGGTATTCTGGAAACCGAGGATGATCCCGACCCGCGCCGAGTCCTTGGCACGACGGATATCGTCCACGCCGTGAACCTGCATGATCAGATCGTCATGCTCGGCAAACCAGTGTTTCCACTGGGCGATATTTGCCATGGTGCCCTTGAAATCGTGCCAGATGCTGCACGTACAGTTGGCGGCAGTGATGCCGCCCCGGACCATGTCCTCGAAAATGGCGCGCGAGAACTTCGCGATCACCAACCCGTCAACCAGTACCGCGTCATCATAATTTGCCATACCATTATCCTCGAATCGTAAAGACCTCCAGGGTCATCGACATCGGACCGCCCGCGACCGTGGCACCCTAGGTTGTATAAACATCCTGCGCAGGACATCCGCAAACCCATTATACCATGCTTGACGATCATACCGCGGCATTGTGTCAGATCGCTTCCAGACCGAAGAAGGATACCATGGCCTACCGCATCGTCCTGATTCATGCCATCGCCGTTGCCGTAGATCCCGTCGCGGATGCCTTCGAACGGCTCTGGCCGGAAGCCGGAACCGTCAATCTGCTTGACGATTCCCTGAGCACCGACCGGGCCGCCGCCGGGCGTCTCGACGAGTCCATGATGAAGCGCTTCGTGCGCCTGGGGGCCTATGCCTTCGAGATTGGTGCTGATGGTGTCCTGTTTACCTGTTCGGCCTTCGGCCCGGCAATCGAGGCGATTGCCAGCCGGGCACCGGTGCCGGTCCTCAAACCAAACGAGGCGATGTTCGCGGCGGCGCTCGATATCGGCATGCGGATCGGTATGCTGGCGACTTTCCAAGGCAGCATTGCTCCGATGAGCGCCGAGTTCGATGCGATGGTTGCGATCCGGGGTCAAGCCGCGTCGCTTGAATGCTGTCTGGTCGAGGCAGCAATGACCGCGCTCAGACAAGGCGACCGGGCCGGCCATGACCGCCTGCTTGCCGAAGCCGCCACGGAACTCGAAGATTGCGACGCAGTGATGCTGGCACAGTTTTCGATGGCGCCGGCACAGACCGCTGTCAAGGAAGTCCTGGGCGTCCCGGTACTGACTGCGCCAGACAGCGCGGTCGCGCGACTCAGAGCCATGGTTGCCGGAGACTGACGGCGGCCTCCGGCCAGATCGCCAGGCCGTCAATCGCGCCTCACGACAGTGTCAAGATCCCCGGCATCGGACAGCGCGCGCACCGGCAGCTTTTCTTCACGGCCTTGACGGCAACGGTCTCCACCGGAAATGCCGCCGACAAATCGGTACCGGCCGCCTCGGCCACCATCGTCGAGACGATCAGCCGGCCGCCGAATTCCTTCGTCACGCCCTCCGAACGGCTTGCGGAATTGACCGTATCGCCGACAGCCGTCAAGCCACGGGTTGTCCGGTAGCCGAGTTCCCCGACCATGGCAGTACCGCCATGGATTCCGATACCGATACGCAGCAGTTCGGAAAGATCGTTCTCGAGGCTCTCGTTGAGACTGCGAAGGTTCATCGACATTCCGTGCGAGGGAACCAACGCATCCCGGCACCCTGCCGGAAAACCGCTGTCGACCTCGAACAACGCCGTGATGACGTCACCGATGAATTTGTCGATCCGGCTCCCGGCGGCCTCGTCGCGGCGCCCATATCGGCAAAATACCGGTTCAGGATAAATACCACATCATAGGATGGGCGCTGTTCCGAAAGGCGTGTGAAATCCCGGATATCGGCGAACATGACGACAATGCCACGCTCCTGGTCATGGGTGTATCCAGCCTGGGCACGGCATCGTTCACGGAACTCTGATGCAGCGGTAACAGCGGCGTCACCTCAACGGTTCGGAGGGGGCGAGTCTGGCATGCAAGACGCACATCCGGGGCCACACCAACCCGATGGAGAACCTTGCGTTCGGAATCGCTGGCGTGCGGCAGGTCGTCGAAGCCGCGGCCGATTCCGCACCCGACAGGTCGAACACCGTCCCCGACCGCCGCAGACGCTGGCATACGGGATACCCCATCGACGGCTGACGTCCAGGATCGTGGTTCCCGGCGGAACCGTGACATCCCGACCACCCGCGTACTGGATCGTCACGGCACACCGCAAATTGCGGAACGCCAACCAGCCGGCGCGTAAGGTGAACAGAGCGACCACCACAGCAACGTGGCCGCAGGTCGCGCGCTGCATTATCATCAGAATCCCGGCAATACCGGCCTGATCCGAGAACCGGAATCCGGCGATCGTCTGTTGCATCCATTGTCCATCGCCGGACATCCGGACCACATCCATGCCAGCAACAGCGCCGGCACCAATACAACGCCACGCCGCACCACTAATACCAAACGCAAGTCATATGAACCGATACAGTGAGGCATCGGGATCAGCACGATGGGGCTACGGCCCAGCTGCGCCGGGTCGTATTGGTGATGACGTCGGGCTGGTCGGTCAGCCATTGCCACCCCGTCCAGCAGGCGTCCCTCAGGGCGGAGACATCCTTGAACACGCGGTTGGCGAAGCGGTTCGATTTCAGGAACAGAATGATCTGCTCCATCGGATTGAGTTCCGGACTGTAGGGCGGCAGATGCACGAGCGTCAGGTTGGGGGGAACGAGAAGGTCGCCCGAGCGATGCCAGCCCGCCCCGTCCAGCACAATCACGCCGTGCGCACCCGGCGCCACGGCCGCGCCGATCGCCGCCAGATGCTCGTTCATCGACGCCGTGTTCGCCCTGTCCGCCACGTGGGCGATGCCGACGCCGCGCTCTGCGCAGGTGGCGCCGAACAGATAGACGTAGCCATAGCGATGGTCGCGCAGGATGCGCGGACGCTGCTTCCCATTCGCCCAGACCCGTGTCGTCATCCCCTTCTGGCCGATGCGCGCTTCGTCCTGGAACCAGATTTCTATCGGACCCGCCAGCGCCTCAGAGCTGAGCGCCGACGTCAACTGTGCCTCGAACTCCGCCACGAACGACCTCTGCCGCTCCGCGTCGGCTTTGGGGTGGACCGGCCGCCCCGAGACAAAGCGAAACCCGGCCCTTCGGAGCATCATACGGGCACCGCTCTCCGTATAGATGACCCCGAAGGCCTCCTCGATTTTCCGTAAGATGTCCTGAACGCGCCAGCGCGTCACACCGTCCCGCTCAAGCTCGGGACCCGCCTCGATCCAGGCGCCGATCTCGGCGATCTGCGCGTCCGTCAACCGGCCCTCGCTCCCGCCGCGCGGGAGATCCGCGAGGCCGTCGAAGCCCTCCGTGTTGTAGCGCAACACCCAGTCGCGCAGGATTTGAAGCTCCATGCCCTGCGCCCGAGCCGCCTCCGTGCGAGACGCACCCTCCATGATCATGGCGAGCGCACGCGCGCGCGACGCTTGCTTCGCGTCCCCGCAGTGCCTCGAAAGCGCGTGGAGCTCGTCCGCTGTGTGTGCCGTCCAGGTTATCGGCGTTGCCGCACTCATCGTCATCCTCCGGCGCTGGTGAGTCGATCACCACAGTCTATGAAGGTCGTCCGGACCGTCACCCCAACATATTGGGATGGTGAGTCAATTTGGAGCGCGCTTGGTATAAGCGCTATAGCGGCGATACAGCGGTTTGAAACGCAACCACAGATGCAAGCCGAGGTAACCATGACCCCGAGTCAGCAACAGTATCAGAATCTGGAGCATCGTACTGTAGCGTTTGAACACCCAGAGCATCATCAAGACATAGACGTAACTGTCCTGAACCCCGTATAACTCATGCGCCATCCGGGTCCCGAAATATGCTCTAGCAACAGATATGGCATCAGCAGATCCGAGACCATCTGCAAGGTCTCGGATCTGCTGATGGCGCGCAGCTTGACACGCGTCATCACCGCATGGATCGCCGCCAGCATATGTAGCAGCAAGGATCCGTAACGCAGGACCGTCGCCGGCAATGCGCGCCAGCCCCCAGAAATACGCCCCGTGCCGACTCAAACACATCCAGGGACCACAATCCGAAGGCGTAATTAACCAGACGACTGAGAACATAAGCCATCAAGACCAGGATGCTGAAAAGACGAACCTGTCGCAGCACGATCAGGGCCCGCACGATCAAGGACCGTTTCTGTAGTTTCGGTCATCGCACCGGTTCACTTTGAAACCCGACCCAACTATACGGCAGATCGAAGCGCATTGTCGCCAAGTCTTGAATTTGTGGAAAAAATGATTAAACCAACGATCTTCCCGTTCTGGAGACGAGTACACCCAAACAATGAACCTTGCATTGTCCATCGATGGGCTGACCAGACGCTTCGGACCGAAGACCGTCGTCGACAACATCAGCTTCACGGCAGGAATCGGTGACGTCGTCGGGTTTCTCGGACCCAACGGCTCCGGCAAGTCGACAACCATGAAGATGGTCGCCGGCTTTCTAACACCGAGTGCCGGCACTGCGGTAGTCTGTGGATACGATGTTCTCGAAAACCCGCTCGCAGTCAAGAAATCAATCGGTTATCTGCCGGAAGGAGCCCCAGCCTATCCCGACATGACGCCCCTCGGCTTTCTCCGCTTTGTCGCCGGTATCCGCGGCCTCAGCGGCGCGCAATGCCGGGCACGGGTCGACGACATTATCGGAATGACCCGTATCGGAGAGGTTGCGCGACAACCCATCGAAACCCTGTCGAAAGGCTATAAACGCCGCGTCGGACTGGCCCAGGCCTTGCTCCACGATCCGGCGGTGCTGATCCTTGATGAACCGACCGACGGCCTGGATCCGAACCAGAAGCAGGTCGTGCGCAATCTCATCCGGACCATGGCGAGCGAAAAATGCATTGTCATCTCGACCCACATCCTGGAAGAGGTGGACGCAGTATGCACCCGCGCTATCGTGATCGCTGCGGGTCGGCTGCTTGCGGACGCCACCCCGAAACTGCTCAAGGCCAATAGCGAAACCGGCAACCTCGACGATGCCTTTCGCAGGGTGACTGCCAATGCGTAACATCGGACTTGTCTTCCGACGCGAGTTCGCTGCCTATTTTGCAACGCCGCTGGCCTACATCTTCATCGTGATCTTCCTGGTGATGGCCGGACTTCTGAGTTTCCGGCTCGGCGATTTCCTTGGCCGCGAACAAGCCGATCTGGTGTCGTTTTTCGAATTCCATCCGTGGCTCTACCTGTTCCTGGTGCCAGCTCTGTCAATGCGGCTCTGGGCTGAGGAACGGCGATTGGGGACGATCGAAATGTTTCTGACCCTGCCGATATCAATGGCCGAAGCGGTTCTCGGCAAATTTCTTGCGGCCTGGGCCTTCACGGGAACCGCGCTGATCCTGACGTTCCCGTTCTGGCTGACCGTCAACTATCTCGGCAATCCCGATAACGGGGTCATCGTCGCGTCCTATTTCGGCAGTCTGCTGATGGCCGGATCCTATCTTGCCATCGGCGCCCTGATCTCGGCTGCGACCAAGAACCAGGTCATCGCTTTCGTGGTGACGACAGCGATCTGTTTCCTGCTGACTCTGGCCGGCTCCGCGGCAGTGCTCGACTTCTTCTCGGCCTGGGCGTCGCCGGTGCTGGTCGAAGCGATTGGAAGCTTCGGATTCTTGCCACATTTCCAGTCCATTCAGCGCGGCGTCATCGATCTTCGCGACCTTGTTTTCTTCGCGTCGATCATCGCCATAGCCTTGATCGCCAATGCGATCGTCATCGACTGGCGAAAGGCGTCCTGAAATGGCAGCGGCACGACAGGCTGGCCGCCGTTCACCGGACTCGGGGCCGCGCCGTTCCGGTCTGGCTCTGGCCCTGCTCGCGATCCTGTTCGTTTCGATCAATGCACTGGCCGCGGCGTGGCTGACGTCAGCGCGTGTCGATCTCACCGAGGATCGCCTTTACACACTCTCGGACTCCACAAAATCGCTGCTTGAATCGGTCATGGAACCGATCACCTTCCGACTTTATCTCTCTTCGGAACTGGCACAGCATGTCCCGGCGCTGGGAATCTACGCCAAGCGGGTACGCAACCTGCTTGGCGAGTACAGAAACCTCTCAAATGGCATGGTACGGCTTGAGGTTCTTGATCCGGCACCATTCTCCGATGTCGAGGATCGTGCAGTCGCGGCCGGCCTGCAAGGCGTGCCGGTGGTCACCGGTGGCGACAGTCTGTATTTCGGACTGGTCGGCACCAACACCACCGATGATCGGGAAGCCATCCCGTTCATGCGAGTTGACCGGGAAGCCTTTCTGGAATACGACCTGTCCCAGATGCTTTACGCGCTGGCGACGCCGGACCCGACTGTCGTCGGTATCCTGACCACGTTGCCGACCGACGGTACTCTGCGCATGAATGCGACCGGGCAGCAGGAACCGGTTCCGCCTTATGTCATCCGCACCCAGATCGGTCAGATCTTCGAAACCCGGTTTCTCGGGGCCGCCGTCGAAGAGGTGCCGCGGGAGGTCGATGTCCTGCTGGTCGTTCATCCGAAAGAGATGACGGCGCGCACACGGTTCGCAATCGACCAGTATCTTCTGGCCGGGGGCGCGGCGATGATCTTTGTCGACCCTTATGCCGAAGCCGAAGGCATGGAAGGCCAGATGGTCGGGCAAACCATCGATGGCAGCAATCTTGCGGACATGTTTGCCGCCTGGGGGCTGATCTATGACCCGTTGCACGTGGTCGGTGACCGGCTGACCGCCCGCAAGGTTCT
The DNA here is from genome assembly GCA_963422445.2 of Thalassobaculaceae bacterium. Classification (GTDB taxonomy): domain Bacteria; phylum Pseudomonadota; class Alphaproteobacteria; order Thalassobaculales; family Thalassobaculaceae. The sequence goes on along the minus strand of OY729512.2, from coordinate 1,456,912 downwards.
GGCTCAGGATCAGAACCGGCCAGTGGAATACCTCCCGTGGCTCGAATTGCGTGGCCCCAATATCAGCCGGACCTCGCCGATCACCTCGGGAATAGACACCGTCGCTGTCGCCAGTGCCGGCCATATCCGGGCCGCCGAAAATGCGACAATCAAGCTTGATCCGTTGTTGGTGACGTCGCCCGGGTCGGCCTTGATCGATTCAAGCAAGGTCCAGGGCTTCCGGAATCCGCTGCGCTTGCTTCGCGAATTCGAACCGACTGATGATCGCTACATCGTCGCAGCCCGCGTAACCGGGACAGTCAGGACCGCCTTCCCCGACGGCATGCCTGTCGAAACCGATGAGTCAGCGACGAGCCAAGAAACGCAATGGACACGCCCGATTCTCACTGAATCGGCTGAACCGCTTAACGTCATCGTGATTGCCGACGCCGATGTTCTCGTCGACCGGTTCTGGGTCATCATGCGTGATTTCGTCGGTGGCCAAGTGCCGGCGCCGACCGCCGACAACGGAGACTTTGTACTCAACGGCATCGAAGCACTATCCGGGTCGGACGCACTGACCGGTCTGCGCGGCCGAGGGACCGCCAACCGCGTTTTCGATGTCCTCGTGGATCTTCAGCGAAAAGCGTCACAGCGCTTTGAAGACAAGGAGCGGGAACTCGACGAAACGCTCAAGAAGACCGAACGCGATCTTCGCGACCTGCGCCGCCGCAACTCCGACGGCAAGGCAGTGTTCTCCGATCGCGACCGGCGGGCCATGCAGAAGTTCCAACGCAAGATTCTTCAATTGCGAGCCGAATTGCGAGCCGTGCGCCGTTCAATCACGCAGGATTTCGAGCGGCTGGAAATCCGGCTGTGGCTTTTCAACATCGTGCTGGTGCCCGTCCTCGTCGCGATTTTCGCCATTGTGCTCGCCCTGTGGCGCAGTTACCGGCGGCGCGACCGGGCGCATGAAGCGGCAGCCGGGTAAGGAGACGGGATGCTCACCCGACGCTTCATCCTCGTTCTGGCCATTTTCACCGCCATAACGGCCGCAGCGGCAATCGTTGCCCAGTATAGCCACTGGTCGGACACCATCCGCATTCTCGAGGCACGTCCGGCTTTTCCCGGCTTTGCCGAACAACTCCAGTCGGTCAATCGCATCCGGATTCTGCGCGCCGAAGATCACGCCGGCGACAGCGTCAGCTTTCTGCGCCAGAACGACCGCTGGGTGATGGACAGCAAGGACGGGTACCCGGCGTTACAGGAAACGATCCGGGAGATGCTGATCGGCCTGTCCGAACTGGACCTTGTCGAGGCAAAAACTGCAAACCCGAACCGCTACGACAAGCTGCACCTGCGAGATGTTACAGCACCCGGGTCGCTGGCGGCGCAGGTGATTATCGAAGACGGCGGCGGAAAGAGTCTGCTGGATGCCCTGTTCGGCAAACCGGTGCCGAGTCTGTCGGGCAGTACGCCATCGATCTATATGCGCCAGGCTGGTGATCCGCAAACCTGGTTGGCGACTGGTGAATTGGAAATCCGCGGAGCCTCACGCGAATGGCTGCCGGTAAAGCTGCTCACGATCCAGCGTGAGCGGATCGAACGCGTGATCTATTCCGCGCAGGATTCTGGTCCGCTCGAATTCACATATAACGGCAAACTGAAACGCTTCGACATTGTCGACCTGCCGCCAGATCGCAAGATCAAGTCCCGTTACAAAGTGCTTCAGACCGCAATGGAAGCGGAACGGCTGGTGTTCGAAGATGTCCGACGGGCTGACGGACTGGCAGCCGATCCGGCGCTCGGCGGGGCAACCTGGCGGACGAAAGACGGGTTGACGATCATGCTGGAGTTTGCGCCCGATCCGTCCGGAATTCAGAACGCCACACCATTCGCCCTGATTACGGTGGAAACCGCAGCCGACGCTGATGAAACCGTCCGCGAGGACGCCGCCGGGATCGTCGCGCGCACGGAAGGCTGGGCGTTTACACTCGGTCCGAGAACCATGGAACGGTTACGGACAACCCTCGACGACCTTACCGAAGTCAGGGGCTCCGGGTAGCGTCGCACAACCGCTCGGTGCAGTTTCAGACGCCGATCCCTGAACCGATTTCAGGCTGATCTACGAAATCGCGGCCGAATGATGAAACCCCCGACATCCGCCTTCGGGCAAGGACAACTGGACTTGCCCGTTTCGGTATCCTGCCGCAAGCGAGGAGCCGCACCGGATATCCATTCAACTAACCGGATTTCGGCGCTTTCCATCGGACCTTGAATGCATGGCCCGTCGGGCCAGCCAGCCTTCGCGTTGCCGGTTGGCTGAATTGGATGACGCAGGGCGTCGCGCACTGCAAACATGGACGGCATCGAATTTGTTTAGAGCGACCGTCTCGGCTCCACGACGACGAGAGGCCGCACCAGCCTTGGGCCAGTTACGGAAAGGAAAGCGTCGCGGATCCCTGGCTTGTTCTCCGGCGAGTTTCTGCGGCTTCAGCGCCCGATGAAGTTCGGCATCCGCTTCTCCACGAATGCGGTACGCCCTTCCTCGTAATCGGCACTGGTCCGACACTGCAGGACAGTCGCTTCATGCGCCGACAGATCCCAATCGGTCTCCGATTTGCCAAGTTCAATCAGGGCCTGCTTGACCGCTCGGATCGATAGCGGCGCGTTGCGGGCAATCCGTCCGATCAGATCGTCCAGCGCAACGTCAAGATCGGCCTCGGCGACAACACGATTGACCAGGCCCATGGTCTGCGCCTCCGCTGCACTGAACTGCCGGGCGCTATAGAAGATCTCGGCCGTGAAGGCAGGACCCACGAGCCGCTCGAGTTCTCGGATACCCTTGAACTTGTAGCCGATGCCGAGTTTGGCTGCCGGAACGCCGAAAGTCGATTTGTCGGAACAGACGCGGATGTCACAGCCGATCGCGATGGCAAGGCCGCCGCCGATGCAGTAACCGTTGACCCGGGCAATGGTCGGTTTATCAACCGCATTCAATGCAGCATGAAACCCGGCCACGGAACGATCATACGCCTCAATGGCGTCATTCGATGCTCGTTCGGACTCGAATCTCGAAATGTCGGCGCCAGCCACGAAGGCCCGATTGCCGGCACCGGTCAGCACGATGGCGCGGGCTGCAGGATCTGCTCCGTAGTCCCGGAGCAGCGCGGCAGTATCGTCCCACATCTCGCGCGACATCGCATTGTGGCGCGCCGGATTGTTGAACGTGATCCACGCGATACCACCACGAATCTTGTCGAGCAGGCGCGGCTCTTCCGCGTCGGCAATCTGTTTGTTCAGCATGACTTGTCATTCCTCCCGGCCGTGCGATCTACAATACACTTTCGGCACGCAACGCCTCAATCTCCGCCTCACTGTAACCCAGTTCGGCCATGATTTCGTCAGTGTGTTCGCCGTATTCCGGCGGCGGCATGGCCATGCCTGACGGCGTACGCGACAGGCGCATCGGCTGCCCGAGCAGACTGATGGTACCGCGCTCATGTCCCTCGACCTCGCGCGCCATGCCGAGATGCTTGACCTGCGGATCGGCAAAAGCCTCGTCGATGGCGTAAATCGGCCCGCTCGGAACCCCGTTACGATTAAGCAGTTCAACCCATTCCGCGGTCGTTCGGGTCTGCATGAAGACCTCGATTTCGGCGTTGAGCGCGTCACGATTACGCGACCGGTCCGTAGCTTCGGCATAGTCCGGATGATCCCGCAAATCTTCACGACCAACGAGATCGCAAAAGCGCTTCCAGATCACCTGACCGGCGACACCGAGATTGATGTAGCCGTCGCCGGTCCTGAACACCCCGGTCGGGATACTGGTAGGGTGATTGTTGCCGGCCTGCGGCGGCACTTCGCCATCGACCAGCCAGCGCGCCGCCTGGAAGTCCAGCATGAACAACTGTGCCTGAAGCAGTGACGTATCGATCCATTGCCCCATGCCGGATACTTCGCGTTCAAGCAGGGCGATCATGATTCCCTGGGCGGCAAACAGACCTGCGCAGAGGTCGGCAACCGGAATACCGGCCCTGACCGGTCCCTGGCCTGGAAGACCGGTAATCGACATGATGCCACCCATGCCCTGGGCGATCTGATCGAAACCTGGTCGCTTGGCATAGGGGCCATCCTGACCGAAGCCGGAAATGCTTGCGTAGATCAGGCCGGAATTGTCGGCGCTGAGTGTTTCGTAATCGATTCCCAGACGATGCTTGACATCGGGACGATAGTTCTCGACCACGACATCGGCGCTGCCGGCCAGCTTCCGAAAAATGGCAACCCCGCGCGAATCCTTGAGATTGAGCGTCATCGCCCGTTTGTTGCGATGCAGGTTCAGGAAATCCGGACCATGCCGGGCGCCGCCAAGCGCATTGCCGGCTTCAAGCGCCTCCGGCAATTCGATCTTGATGACGTTGGCGCCCCAATCGGCAAGCTGACGAACGCAGGTTGGTCCAGCCCTGACCCGGGTCATGTCAAGCACAGTGAATCGTTTCAATGCATCTGAAGCGGGAATCGCAGACATGTCGGCATCCTCAGGGCGAGATATATCAGCATCGCACCGACCTGCTTAGACGGAACAAGGCCGATTTGCCACAAAATCGCCTTCACGTCTCCCGAAACCAACCCGAATCATCCCTTATCTGGATAGTTGTCGCCGGTCGGCGTTCCGACCGGCCATTCCGGGCCCTTGGTGGCTTGCGCCTCAGGGGATGTCGGAAACCCGGTGTGGCGCGGTGTTCTTCCTCTCGAATGCGGCGTTGCATCTGTTCGCCCCCCCCCCTGCGAACAAGCAGCGGCAATTTGCCTGGCTCTGGACGCCGGGAGACCGTGCCGTTAGACAGACGGACATGATGACGTTCTTCACAGCCCCCCTGTTCAGCGGCCAATCCTTGGGCTGTATCCGCAGCGGCCGGCGGGTTTTCGGACAGCTCGATTTCATGCTCGCGCCGAGCCAGCTGCTGATTCTGACCGGACCGAACGGCAGTGGCAAATCCAGCCTGCTGCGGCTGATGGCCGGGCTTGCCGACGCCAGCGAAGGCATGATCGCCTGGGACGGGTCCGACATCCGCCGGAACCGGCAGTCCCACGCGGCGAATCTGCACTATGTCGGGCATGCGACTGGCGTGAAAACAGCCCTGACAGCGGCCGAAGACTTGGCGTTCTGGTCATCCCTGCGAGGCTTCGGGCAGACCGAGGGCTGCGATCGTGCCCTGGCCCGGCTGGGTCTTGCCGATATCCGCGATGTCCCGACCGGATTATTGTCAGCGGGTCAGCAGCGGCGGCTGGCGCTGGCCCGCCTCTTGACCGCTCCGGCGCGGCTCTGGCTGCTTGATGAGCCGACGGTCGGTCTTGATGACGCCGGAATCGAGTCCTTGCTGGCTGCCCTCGGCACGTTTTGCAGTGACGGCGGCATCGCCGTCATCGCTTCGCACCGGCCGGCCGATCTGCCTGATGCGACCGGCTATCTCGAACTGGCGGACTTTGCCGAAACCGTTGAGGCCGCGACGTGACCGGCTTTGCCGTCATCATCGGCCGGGAACTGCGACTCGCCCTGCGTCAGGGAAGCGACGCGGCGGCCGTGCTCGGATTTTTTGTGGTCACTCTCACCCTGTTCGCGGTCGGCTCGGGCGTCGCGCCGCTAGTCCTCGAGCAGATCGCCGGCAGCGTTGTCTGGACGGCCGCGTTGCTGGCTGCGATGCTATCGCTTGACCGTCTGTTTCAGTTCGATTACGAGGATGGCGGTCTCGAACTTCTGGTCCTCGCACCGGTCCCCCTGGAATTCGTGGTGCTGGCAAAATGCTTCGCGCACTGGCTGGTGACCGGTCTTCCCATTACCGTAATCGCCCCGGTCCTTGGCCTACTCCTAGACATTCAGGTGAGTACCTTTCCCGATCTTCTCGCCGGCATGGCACTCGGCACGCCGATCATCAGTCTGTTGGGCGCGCTGGGAGCAGCGTTGGTTCTGGGCGCGCGGCGAGTCGGGGTGCTAGTTTCGCTCCTGATCTTGCCGCTGACAATTCCAGTCTTAATATTCGGCGTCGCCGCGGCCGAAGCCACGGCCAGCGGCTACGACCCGGCGGTACCACTGATGTTGCTTACCGCCCTGCTGCTCGCCGCTTTGGCGCTCTGCCCGTGGGCGACCGCGGCCGCCTTGCGGCAGGCCGTAAGTTAAGGCAGAACGACTCCCATGCACTGGTTCGCCAATCCCGCTCGCTTCATGCGGATCGCCAACACGCTGATGCCTTGGGCAGCGCTTGCCGCCGTGCTTTGCATCGCCGCGGGTCTCTATCAGGGCCTTGTTGTCTCACCGGCCGATTATCAACAGGGTGAAACAGTGCGCATCATGTATGTCCATGTGCCCGCGGCATGGATGGCGCTGTTCGTCTATACCCTGGTCGCGGCGGCGAGCGCGTCATTTCTGATCTGGAAACACCCGCTGGCAAATGTCGCGGCGCAGGCGGCCGCGCCGCTTGGCACTGGCTTCACAGCGGTGGCTCTGATTACCGGCGCCCTGTGGGGGCAGCCGATCTGGGGAACATGGTGGGTCTGGGATGCCCGATTGACCTCGGTACTGGTGTTGTTCTTCCTGTATCTCGGCTACATGGCACTGGTGAATGCCTTCGACGACCCTGAACGCGGGGCCCGGGCTGGCGCGGTCTTAGCGCTGATGGGCGTTGTCAACGTGCCCATCATAAAGTTTTCGGTCGACTGGTGGAACACGCTGCACCAGCCGGCAAGCCTCACCCGCCTCGACGCTCCGGCAATTCATCCGGCAATGCTATTGCCGTTGCTTTTGATGGCGGCCGGCTTCCTCCTTTACTTTCTGTCGGTTCTGATCATCCGCATGCAGACAAGTCTGCTGCGGCACCGGATTCGCAGCCTGCGTCAGAGATGAACAAGACCAGATGTCAGCGCGTCCATAACCCGGCGGTGGTAGGCCATGCGGGAGCAAGACCCTCAGCATCGTGTTTTCCGTGCCCGGGACTGGCGATGCCCGGCATCCGCAGACCCGAATCAAACCAGGCACAAACAAGGTACGACAGTAAGCGCGGATTGACCTCCCGGATCAGTCGGACGACTGATACCAAACGCAAGTCATATGAACCGATACAGTGAGGCATCGGGATCAGCACGATGGGGCTACGGCCCAGCTGCGCCGGGTCGTATTGGTGATGACGTCGGGCTGGTCGGTCAGCCATTGCCACCCCGTCCAGCAGGCGTCCCTCAGGGCGGAGACATCCTTGAACACGCGGTTGGCGAAGCGGTTCGATTTCAGGAACAGAATGATCTGCTCCATCGGATTGAGTTCCGGACTGTAGGGCGGCAGATGCACGAGCGTCAGGTTGGGGGGAACGAGAAGGTCGCCCGAGCGATGCCAGCCCGCCCCGTCCAGCACAATCACGCCGTGCGCACCCGGCGCCACGGCCGCGCCGATCGCCGCCAGATGCTCGTTCATCGACGCCGTGTTCGCCCTGTCCGCCACGTGGGCGATGCCGACGCCGCGCTCTGCGCAGGTGGCGCCGAACAGATAGACGTAGCCATAGCGATGGTCGCGCAGGATGCGCGGACGCTGCTTCCCATTCGCCCAGACCCGTGTCGTCATCCCCTTCTGGCCGATGCGCGCTTCGTCCTGGAACCAGATTTCTATCGGACCCGCCAGCGCCTCAGAGCTGAGCGCCGACGTCAACTGTGCCTCGAACTCCGCCACGAACGACCTCTGCCGCTCCGCGTCGGCTTTGGGGTGGACCGGCCGCCCCGAGACAAAGCGAAACCCGGCCCTTCGGAGCATCATACGGGCACCGCTCTCCGTATAGATGACCCCGAAGGCCTCCTCGATTTTCCGTAAGATGTCCTGAACGCGCCAGCGCGTCACACCGTCCCGCTCAAGCTCGGGACCCGCCTCGATCCAGGCGCCGATCTCGGCGATCTGCGCGTCCGTCAACCGGCCCTCGCTCCCGCCGCGCGGGAGATCCGCGAGGCCGTCGAAGCCCTCCGTGTTGTAGCGCAACACCCAGTCGCGCAGGATTTGAAGCTCCATGCCCTGCGCCCGAGCCGCCTCCGTGCGAGACGCACCCTCCATGATCATGGCGAGCGCACGCGCGCGCGACGCTTGCTTCGCGTCCCCGCAGTGCCTCGAAAGCGCGTGGAGCTCGTCCGCTGTGTGTGCCGTCCAGGTTATCGGCGTTGCCGCACTCATCGTCATCCTCCGGCGCTGGTGAGTCGATCACCACAGTCTATGAAGGTCGTCCGGACCGTCACCCCAACATATTGGGATGGTGAGTCAATTTGGAGCGCGCTTGGTATGACATTGCGAGCCGCGTCCAACTTGGCAGTCCGCCCGGATGACACCCGGGGCGCAAAGTCGACCTTGCGTATGACCAGCCGGGTCGATATCGTCGCACGACTTTCGAGCAGCGCGGCCGGGCAGACGAGGCACAGCACATCGCGTGCCGAACCGCGCCAAGGATACCCACATTTCGGGCGTCACTGCCGGACTTGAAGCATGGGGCCGCGCGTTGCGGCCGCGATCATGCTGGTATTCGCGTGGATAGCGAGGGCATCCGTGTTTCGGATTTGCACAGGGACATCCCTCCGGTCCGGTCAGCGTCCGCGCAAAACCACCTGGAGTCAGATCATTCGGTGACACGTAGCGACCATCACCGTCTCGCAACATGACATCGGCCGGGATTGTTTCCGCCGCCCACTCGAAAGACCGTCCGTACGCCAAAGGTCACTCGGAAGGCCATGCCTCATCGCCGCAGGCTTCCGGATCCGCATGCAAGCATCATGGATGTTGAATTGTGCATGCCCGGAAAGACGCATCTGGCGATTTGCCGGTTTCCGGCCGACCCCGAAGGGTATGATGAAGGCTGCGGCAAACCATTCAGCCGGCCCGACAGGTCCGCGTACCGAAACGCAAAGACATTGTGCGCCGCGGCTGAAATGAACCGGCAACAGATCTTTGATCCTGGCACGGTTTGGCCTATTCTCCCGACGCCTTTGGGAAATCCGTCGACGGGAGTTACGGACAATTTTCGACAGTCTCAACTTCGGCGGACACGCCGGCTTCATCTGGTCCGCCTATACTATCGCGGGCCTGTTTCTCCTGGGAATGCTCATGCTGTCGTTGCACGACCGCCGGGCGCGGCGCGGCGAACTTGCCGCTTTTGAAGCCGCCGGCAGCAGGCGGTGGCGCAGGCGCGGCGATCTGGATGCGGCAGGAGACCGCGATGACCCCGAAACGCCGTAGACTCTGGTTTATCATCGCAGGACTCATCCTACTTGGCACCGCCGCCGCGCTGGTTCTGACGGCCCTCCGGGACAATGTCGTGTTCTTTTTCAGCCCGACCGAAATCGCGACCGAAACCATTCCGTCAGGCCGGCAGATTCGGATCGGCGGGCTGGTTGAGACCGGCAGTTTCGAAAGATCCGGCAACGGTCTGCGTGCACGATTTCGCGTGACCGACCTCAAGACGGCCGTCCCGGTCACCTATGACGGAATCCTGCCTGACCTGTTCCGTGAAGGCCAAGGCGTCGTGGCGGCCGGCACCGTCGTCAATGGTGTGTTCCGGGCGACCGAGATTCTTGCCAAACACGACGAAAACTACATGCCGAAGGATGTCGCCGACGCTCTGATGAAAGCTGGCCAGTGGAAGGGGGACCGCGGTCAATGATCGCAGAACTTGGCCACTATGCCCTGGTTCTCGCATTGTCCGTTGCCGTGGTTCAGGCCGCGGCAGGGATAATCGGGGCCGCCCGCCACGATCACGGGTTGATGACCATGAGCCGCATGGCCGCAAATGTCCAGTTCGCGGCCGTCGCAGCCGCTTTTGGCGCTCTCACGCACGGCTATGTCACATCAGACTTTTCCATCGCGAATGTCGCAGAAAACTCGCATTCGCTGAAACCCATGCTCTACAAGGTCAGCGGAGTATGGGGCAACCATGAGGGCTCCATGGTCCTCTGGGTTCTGATCCTGTCGCTGTTCGGTTTTGCCGTCGCGGCATTCGGCAACAATCTGCCGCCGACGCTTCGGGCCAGAGTGGTCGGCGTCCAGAGTGTCATCGGGATCGGCTTCCTGGTCTTCATTCTGGTGACATCAAATCCATTCGAACGGATCGACCCGCCGCCGCTCAACGGCCGCGACCTGAACCCGCTCCTGCAGGATCCCGGCCTCGCGTTCCACCCACCGATGCTCTACCTCGGCTATGTCGGGTTTTCTGTCACGTTTTCTTTCGCCATCGCGGCGCTGATCGAAGGTCGAGTCGATCCCGCCTGGGCACGCTGGGTCCGGCCCTGGACACTGGGCGCGTGGACCGCACTGACCGCCGGGATCGCTCTGGGGAGCTGGTGGGCCTATTACGAGCTCGGCTGGGGCGGCTGGTGGTACTGGGATCCGGTCGAGAATGCCAGCTTCATGCCATGGCTAGCCGGCACGGCATTGCTGCACGCGGCGGTTGTCGTCGAAAAGCGCGACGCCCTGAAGATCTGGACAATTCTGCTAGCGATCATCACCTTTTCACTCAGCCTGATGGGCACGTTCCTCGTCCGTTCAGGGGTTCTGACCTCGGTACATGCTTTTGCCGTCGACCCCGAACGCGGCCTGTTCATCCTTGCATTGCTGACCCTGACGACCGGTGGCGGCCTGCTCCTGTATGCATTGCGCGCACCCTCCATGGGGCCAGGCGGCCTGTTTCGTCCAATCAGCCGCGAGGGTGGATTGATGATGAACAGCCTGTTGTTGTCAGTGGCAACCGCAACGGTATTCATCGGCACGCTCTACCCCTTGTTTCTGGAGGCAACGACCGGGCAGAAAGTATCGGTTGGTCCACCCTTCTTCAATGCCACCTTCGTTCCGGTGATGTTGCCGTTGCTGCTGCTGCTGGCAATCGGGCCCTTGCTGGGATGGAAGCGCGGAGATCTCGAAGGCGCGTTGTCGCGGCTCTGGGCCGCTGGCCTGACCGCGGTCGTGGCCGCCCTCCTCGCCTTCTGGATGCAGACTGGAACGACGCCGGAGCCCGTCATCGGCATTGCATTTGCCGGCTGGATCGCCGGTGCCGCACTTGTCGAATGGACTGGCCGTATCGGTTTGTTCCGAACGTCCCTGTCCCGTGTCCCAGGCCGGCTGGCCGGTTTGCCGCGCGCAGCGCACGGTATGACCGTTGCCCATATCGGCATCGCGGTCTTCATTTGCGGTGCCGTTGCCGACAGCTTCTGGCGACAGGAGATTGTGGCCAATGCGCGACCAGGCGACGCCCTCTCAATTGCCGGATTCGAAGTCACACTCGACGATATCAGGCAATCCAGCGGACCGAACTATCAGGCTGAAACCGCCTATCTGCATATCCGCCAAAACGGTGTCACCATCACTCTGCTTGCGCCTGAGCGCCGCTTCTATCCTGTGCAGGGAACCCCGACCAGCGAAGCGGCGATATACAGTACGGCAGGAGCAGATCTCTATGCGGCGGTCGGCGAAGGCGACGCAACCCGGGGCTGGACCATCCGGCTCTGGCACAATCCTTTGGTCCCGTGGATCTGGTTCGGCTGCTTCATGATGGTGCTCGGCGGCCTGATATCGCTTTCCGACCGGCGTCTCCGGATCGGCGCCCCGCACCGGCCCAAGGCACTGGCAGCGGGTGCCGACTGAGCAGATGCCGCGTATTCTCCACATTTTGCCGTTCCTGGTGTTCCTGGCCGTGGCAGCCTATTTTGCGGCACCGATCCTTCAGGGTCGGGATCCCGGCGCAGTGCCTTCGGTTCTTGTCGGCAAGCCGGCCCCGGAACTGAGTCTCACCGCTCTTCTGCAGAACAAGCCCGGGATAGACCCGACAAGCCTCTCCGGTCGTGTCAGGGTCGTTAATTTCTTTGCGTCCTGGTGTCTGCCATGCCAGGCCGAACATCCGCAACTGATGCGGATTGCCGCAAACCAGATCGCCCCGGTCTATGGCGTGAACTACAAGGACGACATGGGCGCAGCACGCGACTGGCTTGTCCGCCTGGGCGATCCGTTCGAGCGGATCGGCCGCGACCCCGATGGCCGGGCGGCTATAGAATGGGGCGTCTACGGAGTCCCGGAGACCTTCGTTGTTGATGCCGGGGGCCGCATCCGGCATCGGCATGTCGGTCCGCTGACCAGACTGGTTCTGGAACAGGAGATTATCCCGCTGCTTCAGACCTTGGGGGAGATCGACCCGTGATCCGGTGGCACGGAGCCGTCACAATCCTGCTCGCCGTCCTGCTCACATCGGGAGTCGCGCCGCGACCGGCAGTGGCCGTTGATCCCGGTGAGAGCCTTTCCGATCCGACTCTCGAAACGCGGGCACGAGCTCTTGGACGCGGCGTCCGTTGTCTGGTCTGCCAAAACCAGTCAATCGACGACAGCAACGCCGAATTGGCAAAAGATCTCCGGATCATCGTCCGCGAACGTCTTGTAGCCGGCGACAGCGACGCCGAGATCCTCGAGTTTCTGGTCGCCCGTTACGGCGATTTTGTCCTGCTGAAGCCACCCGTGAAACCGAGAACCTACCTCCTTTGGTACGGTCCAGCCGCGTTTCTGGCAATCGGGTCTGGGTTGGCAGTCTTGTTCTTCCGGCGCCGACGCGCAGTTAAACCGCCGCCCCCGCTGACTTCGGAAGAGACCGCACAGCTTGCCGCCTTGATGCGGAACGATGGCGAGCCGCGGCTATGAGCTTCTGGATCACCACCGGCGTCATGACCATGGCCGCTGTGCTGTTGATAATCTGGCCAGCGTCCAGAACCGTACGCGGAGCGGGCGGTCGGGATGCGTACGAACTGGAAATCTATCGCAATCAGTTGACCGAACTCGATGCCGACGAGAGAAACGGCCGGATTGCCGCGGATGAGCTAGCGGCTGCCCGACTCGAGATCCAGCGGCGTATTCTGGCAACGACCAACGAACCCGGTTCCAGCCGCACCACACCACCAGTCAGCCGGCGGCGACTGCATCGTGCGGCTAGCCTTGTTACCGTCCTCGTTCCGGCTGTGACGCTTGCGATCTACGTTGCGCTGGGCAGGCCGGGGCTACCCGGCAGTCCACATGACGAAAGCGAACAACGCCTTGTTGCAATGTTCGAAGGTCCTCTGCAAACCGCACCGGATAACCCGGATTTGCTTGCCGCCTACGGCGAGGCACTGAGCGTGGCCGCCGGTGGTCTGGTTACGGCGAGAGCGGAACAGTTGTTTCTGCGAGTCCTGGAGCAGGCACCGCAAGCCAATGTGCCCCGTTTCTATCTCGGGCTTGCTGCCTACCAATCCGGCAACAAGGAGATGGCGCTTCAGCGCTGGATTGCGCTCGAAATTGACATGCCGGCCGGTGCTTCCCGCAAAACCGAGGTGTCGCGCTGGATCGAGACCGCAGCACGTGAGACCGGAGCAGACGTCACTGCCCTCCGACAGGCAGAGCAAAGCCGACGCGCCGGATCGGCGGTGAACAATCCCCGAATTCTCGCCATGGTTGAAAGGCTGGCAACCAGACTGGAATCGGAACCGAATGACATCGAAGGCTGGCTGCGACTTGGCCAGTCGTACATGGTACTCCAACGCCGCAGGGACGCCATTGAAGCGTATCGTCAGGCGACAAGACTGGCGCCAGACCGTATTGATGCCCAGCTCGCCTTTGCAGAGGCGATGTACACGCCGGAGACACCGGAATCGGATTTGCCGGAGGCGTTCCGCAAGACTATCGACCGGCTCCTCGCACTCGCGCCCGATCTGCCACAGACCCTTTACTTTGGCGGCGTGATCGCCGCCGTGAACGGAGACACCGTCAAAGCCCGCGCGCTGTGGAATCGGCTTCTGATGCAAACCGGTCTGGAGACCCCGCTCGGCAAACTGCTGCAACACCGTCTCGGAGAACTTGGCGGACAGCAGGCCGACCCTGCAGACACAGATCGCCGCAGCGTTGAAGACGGAAAGACTGCCACGCGGCCATGATACTTCAGAACCGGCATGGGTCGCGTTCCCGGAGACACCGCTGACAGCATTCGGTCCGTCACCGATTCAGTCACAGGATTCGGGCGGACCCACTCAAGAATTCGGCAGAATAGCAACGTTTCCGCCATGATTCCCTCCGTCCTGCCAGCTGATGCCGACGAACGCATGATTTGCGGTAAATCGCAAAAAAAATTCCGGAGAATCGTCAAACGTTCGGCGTATTTGTACAATGGGCAGCCCGCATCCGACCGAGCCGACGTCCCGACCATCACCGCGGCCGGACCAGGCCCGCGGTATGTTGGGGTTTGCCGCACACCGGATTACGGCCATATCTGTGACAATATCCGACAACGGCGACAGCCAGGTTGCAACGGTTTTCCGGTTCTGACACAGTCACCTATGGTCCATTTCTCAGGAGACCTCATGCCTTCGATTATTGAATCTCATGACGGCCGATCCTTTGGTGCAACCATCACTAATGTCGATCTCGCCAATCTGGACGACGCAGCTTGGCGTCTGGTCGAGGATGCGTTTCACGAGTACGCCGCGCTGGTCTTCCCGGGCCAGTTCCTGAGCCAGGAGGCGCAAGTCGCTTTCGGAGCCCGGTTCGGAGATATCGAGATTCTGCGGGAGGGCATGCAATCGGTTCAGATCAGCAATGTGAAGCAGGACGGAAACACGCTCACGGCTGACGAATTCCGGTTCAAGACTTTGCGTGGCAATGAAGGCTGGCACCACGACAGCACTTATATGCCGCTTGCGGCCAAGGCCGGTCTTCTGTCGGCAATTACGGTGCCGCCGCAAGGCGGTGAGACCGAACTGGCTGATATGCGGGCTGGCTATGATGCGCTCGATGATATGACCAGACAGCGGATCGCGGGCCTGAGCGCATATCACTCGCTATACGCCTCGCAGGCGAAAATCGGTTTTGAGATAGAGACCGGATCAGGTTACGGCTATCACGATAAAGGGGCACCGTTACGGCCTCTGGTCAAGGTTCACCCGGTCACCGAACGCAAGGCCCTGTGTATTGGCCGCCACGCCTATCGTATTGAGGGCATGGCCGACGCGGAAGCACAAACCCTGCTCGACGATCTGCTCGAACGCGCCTGTCAGGCCCCACGGATTTACACCCACAGGTGGACCGTCGGTGACCTGCTGATCTGGGACAACCGTTGCGTCCTGCACCGTGCCCGTTCCTATGATTTCAGCGAGGCCCGGGTTCTCCAGGCGACCCGTATTGCCGGGAATCCGGCCCATGATCTCGCTGTTACAGGCCGGGACGAACGGGCGAGAGGTTTCCGACCCTCCGCATCGAATCGCTGATTCTGGCTCGGCGGCGGGCCCAGACGGCAGAGCTCCCGCAAGTCGAAGCCCGGTTTGGCGCCTGCTGCGATCCGAAACACGACTGCGATAACGGCAGCCGGATCCTGTCATGCCAATGCGGTTCAATCCTGGACTGTTGCGCGGGCTATGATGTCTTCGGCCAAAATGTTTGACCACGCAGCAACCGCGCCATGCCGGCGCCACACCGAATGAGTATCCGTCCTGTTCATGCCGAGTTCGGATATCGACAGTGTTCCGGAGATTGAAAACCCCGAACACGGCCAAGTCCGCCCGGAACACCGCCCAACGTTCGACGCGCCCTATACGGCCGCCAAATACCGTAACCGGCTGCAACGACGGCCGAGCCCGCAACAGAGTCCCGCCGGAAACACCATACGGTATCCTGCATACTGAACTGAATGGATAGCATGATGGGCGAACCATTTCCATGATGCCGGCGGCCACCGCCTTCGGAGCGACCATGCCGTCATCCTGGTCTCTTCCATACGAGATGGCCGACTTTGAACTTCTTCATCGGCAAGGTTGTCTTTATGTGTACAAGACCCGCTTCATCCGCGACCTGGGAGCAGTTCCGCCTCGCCGTTTCGGCAAGACCTGCAGGATGTCGGTGCTGGACAACTACCACGACCGCTCAGGGTTGAATAATCGGGTTTCATGCTACCTGCCTGCCCGGCTGATAAATGCGGCTCGTCGACATCGCGGCCGCCCCACAGCCGGACCGGCATGGAAAGCGGGAAAAAAGGCACGCCCAAGTGCAACGAACATCCTAGTGAAACTGAACTCCAGACATCCTGTCCTGCGATACCGACCATACCAGAGATGTCTGGAGGCCAGAACCCGGTAGCCGTTTGCCTCTTCATGGCACGCGCGATCCCAGTATCCGATCGGCCTGCGCGCCACGGCACGCGGTTTGCGCAGTCAGGGCTGACATTGTCCTTTACGGGCTCTCGGGTCGCGCCTTCGAACCGGGCCATCGCGTCCGGTACTATGACAGCACCCTTGTCGGCCTCGGTGATGACCATACGAATCGTCACGCATGTTCCGACCCGGCCTTACCGTATCGCATTGACGACGAGGCGGGGTGCGAACCGCTTTTTTTTTAACTTGCTTGCTCTTCGAAACTCTTCTGGCGACCGGATCGATTCGCAAGCAGACCGTTCTGTTGTCATGATGACCTGCCTCCCCGTATCTGGACACCGCTGGTCAGACCGGCAAGATAATGGAACCGATTTGCGCAACCTGCTGAACCGGACGCCCGTCTTGACCGTTTGATGCCGGATGTTCGAGACAGCGACAGAAGACCGTGCTTCACATCATGCGGGCCTTTACGGCCCATGACCCGGATACCGGGGAAATATGAGGCACCAAGCCTGCGGCAACCGGCAGAACCAATCATTTTCCGGTCACCGGACAGCGCCTCAGTACCTTGAACTGGCAGAATGCCATTGCATCTGTTACATCGTGAGAATGACCATCAGTGTTGATCATTCCGACGATGCTTGGCCGCCACCAGTGCTGTGGCCGACACTGGGACGGACTATTTGGATTTCCGGCTCAGGCGAGATCGAGGATCTGTCACGGCAGGCGATACAGGCGCGCCTCCAGAACGAAGTCCCGATCGTATGCCATGCCCGTGCGGCAGCCCGCCGCATTGGCATCCCGGACTTTCCAGCCTTCGATATACTGGAACTGTTTGCCTTCGTCCGCCCGGCTCAATTCTGCGTGCCGACACCTGACGGCCTCGCGGCTTATTTCGGGTTGCCGCGTCCCGATGGCTCGATTTCGCGGGCGCTGTTGCTGCTTAATCTGACTGAACACCTGCTCGATGAACTTTCCGACCAGTCGAACGATCCGTCCATCGCTGTGATTGCCCTGATGATGCGGGACTGCGGCTGGACCTGGTCGGCATCGGTTGCAGCGGCCCTGGACCTTGACGATCCGGCTGCCGCGCGAGACCGGAGTCCGGGACCTGCCATCTGGCAGCATCTCCCGGAATGGTCGGAATACGGTCCCGAGTCGGCTTCCGGCAACAAATCCGTTGAACGCGACGAAGCGCGCAGCCGGCTGACCCGGTTGCTCGGCAGTCCCGCCGAACCCCGCCCGAGTCAAGCCGACTATGCCGCGGCAGCGACCGACGCGTTCCTGCCGCGCGAACAGGAAGACGAACCAAATGTCGTCCTCGCCGAGGCCGGCACCGGAGTCGGCAAGACCCTTGGATACATCGCGCCGGCGAGCGTCTGGGCGGAAAAGAATTCCGGTCCGGTCTGGATCTCAACCTACACCCGGAATCTTCAGCACCAGATTGACAGTGAATTCGACCGACTGCACCGCGACCCGGTCAGCAAATCCCGCAAGGTCGTGATCCGCAAGGGCCGGGAAAATTATCTCTGTCTTCTCAATCTCGAAGAAGCAATGAGCGATGGCTTCATGGGTTTCAACCGGCAGGATGGAACCGCATTGGGGTTGATGGCGCGGTGGGCAGTCATCACCCGGGACGGCGACATGGTCGGCGGCGACTTCCCGGCCTGGCTTGCCGATCTTCTCGGCCGCAACCATACACTTGGACTGACCGATCGCCGGGGCGAATGCCTCTACTCGACCTGTCCGCATTACAACAAATGTTTCGTTGAGAAATCGATACGTCTGGCCCAGCGCGCCGACGTGGTGATCGCGAACCATGCGCTGGTCATGTACCAGGCGGCCGGCGGCCTTGATGAAGCCAACATGCCGAGCCGTTATGTCTTCGACGAAGGCCATCATATCTTCGATGCGGCCGATGGCGCGTTTTCAGCCAATCTGAGCGGTGCGGAAACCGCGGAATTGCGCGGCTGGCTGAGCGGCACCGGAACCCGGCGTCGAAGCCGGGCGCGCGGCCTGGAGACCCGCATCGGTGACTTGCTTGGAGAAAACACGGGCATGCGGCAAGCGTTGAACGAGATTCTGACAGCGGCTCAAGCGCTGCCAGGTGATGGCTGGCTGTCGCGCATTCAGGACGGCGCGCCGCGTGGTCCGACCGAGATGTTTCTCACCCATGTGCGACGTCAGATCATAGCCCGTAATCCCGATGCCGACGCGGCCTATTCGATCGAGACCGAGGTCAGGCCGCAGGTCGACAACCTACTTGAATCCGCCCAGGCGCTGGACAGGGCGCTACACGCGCTTTTGACGCCGGTGTTGGATCTACGCGGCATGTTGGGCGAGCTTGTCTCCGACGAG
Source organism: Thalassobaculaceae bacterium (assembly GCA_963422445.2). Classification (GTDB taxonomy): domain Bacteria; phylum Pseudomonadota; class Alphaproteobacteria; order Thalassobaculales; family Thalassobaculaceae. The sequence goes on along the minus strand of OY729512.2, from coordinate 1,438,411 downwards.
TCCAGGGACATGGAAACGCCGGAGCGGATCCGTATCGAAGCGACGGTTCGAGCCCTCACCCGGCGCGGTGAGGAAACCATCGGCAGTTGGCGGTCGATGCTCGAAGCACTGTCGGACGAACAAACGGGCGAGTTTGTCGACTGGTTCGAGATCGAGCGCAGTGGGGGCCGTGACCGTGATATCGGCATGCGGCGGCATTGGCTCGACCCGACCGTGCCGCTTCACAACATCGTCATGCGGCCGGCACAGGGAATTCTGGTGACATCCGCAACGCTTCGCGACGCCTCTGGCGATGCCGTCGAGGACTGGCGGGCAGCGGAAATGCGAACCGGCGCGATCCACCTGCCGAAGCCGGCGGTGCGCGTCTCCGTCGCCTCGCCGTTCGACTATTCGCGTCAGACACGGGTCTTCATCGTTCAGGATGTCGACCACAATAACCCCAATCAGGTCGCCGCAGCCTATCGCGAGCTTTTTCTGGCATCCCGTGGCGGCGCGTTGGGGCTGTTTACCGCAATCCGGCGTCTCCGCCAGGTCCATGAGCGCATCGCTGCAGATGTTGACAGTGCCGGCTATCCACTCTACGCGCAGCATATCGACGGCCTTGATCTCGCGACCCTCATCGAGATCTTCCGGGCCGACGAGGAGGTCTGTCTGCTCGGAACCGACGGCGTGCGCGACGGGGTAGACGTACCCGGCAGGTCGTTGCGCCTGATCACCTTCGACCGCGTCCCGTGGCCGCGCCAGAACATCTTGTACAAGGCCCGTTTTTCTGCTTTTGGGCGATATGCCTATTCCGACATGTTGACCCGTCTCAAGCTGAAACAAGCCTTTGGGCGACTGATCCGTCGCGCTGACGATCACGGCGTTTTTGTCCTGCTCGACCGAAGGATGCCATCCCGCCTGCTAGGGGCTTTTCCGGCCGAAGCACCTGTCCGGCGCTGTGGTCTCGCCGAAACCGTCGCGGCGGTCGAAACATTCCTCCACCGGTCGTAGCCGCAGACCGAATCACGCCTGGTCGCGAACAAGCCCCCGTATCACGGCCTGCGCGCGCCATGACAACGCCGGACGTTATCAGTCAAGCCGGCTGACGGCAGCATCGGCGAGACGACCCTCGACCATCCCGATGGCGCCAAAATCTCCCGTCAACAGATCACCCGGCGTAACCCGCTCCAGTCCGGTACAGGTTCCTGTCGATACAATCTCTCCAGCTTGCAATCCGTCATATTGGCGCTGATGGTTGGCCAGCCAAACCATCACGGCGACCGGATCTCCGAGCGCCCTGGCACCGGTTCCGCTCGCAATTTCGATACCGTTGCGCAGCAATACCACAGGATGTGAAGGTAGATGGAAATCTCGCCATTCCCTCACCACTGGTCCGATGACAAGAGCGACATTGGCTCCGCCATCGACGGTCACCCGATGCCGGCCAGCGGTGGCCAATCCACCGGCCAGACGCGATCCGACGACCTCAAGGGCCGACGCAACGCCGTCAATGGCCCGCGCAACGTCATCGTATTCATACCTGGCGGCCCTTGGCGGCAGATCCCGGCCAAGGCGCAATGCGAATTCGGCCTCCACCCACAGGTCATGGGTTGCATGAACCGGGATCGTGTCACCTGTGTCATGACGATATCGCGCCGGCACTCGTGCCGCGCCCGGCTCACTGGTTCCAAGCTTCGTCTGCGCTTCGACCGATGTCGAGCCGACCTTCCAAGCGTCCGATACCGGGCCGAGCCAGGTCAGAATTTCGCCCTGCATCCGATAGTCGAAATCGCTGTCGCCAAGGCTTTCGGCTTCGTTAAAGGTCACCGTTCCCCCAGCCAGACGAGCCTCGGCCAGACGCGCGACCAAATTGGTCATGGCACGGTCCGATCAGTTGCGTGCATCGTCCTTGATCATGTCGGCTCCCTTCTCGGCGATCATGATCGTCGGCGCGTTGGTGTTTCCTGAAACCAGCGTCGGCATGACGGAGGCATCGATCACCCGCAATCCGGCAATCCCGTGCAGCCGAAGCCGGTCATCGACCACAGCCTTTGCATCACGTCCCATCTTGCAGGTGCCGACCGGGTGGTAGACGGTGTTGCCGTTGGACCGGGCAAAGTCGAGCCATTCATCGTCCGACTGGATCGCATCGCCGGGAAGCATCTCGGCGCCCGCATAGGCCGCAAGCGCCGGCGCGGCGACGATGCGTCTGGCGATCTTCATTCCGGCGACAATTGTCCTCTGGTCAAGACCCTCCGACAGGAAGTTGCCCCGGATCGCCGGTGCCGCCATCGGATCGGCGGATTTGAGGTGAATCGAACCGCGCGACTCCGGCTGCAGTTGACACGGCGCGATTGTCATTCCCGGATGGTTGTCGAAAACCCGCTTCTTCACGTCCCTGAAACTCGCATGAACGATCGTATACTGAATGTCCGGCCCTGCCACTTCCGGCCGCGTGCGCACATAGCCACTAAGGATGCCACCGGGAAACGTCATGATGCCGCGACGGGTCAGAGCATAACGCAAGAGTTCCCTGACCATCGCGATCCCCCGGGTCTGTTCGTTCAGCGTGATCGGTTTCGTGACCTTCCAGGTCTGACGAACGATGAAATGATCCTGATAGTTTTCGCCGACCCCGGGCAGTTCGTGAACCACGTCAATCCCGTGCGCCCGCAGCAGGTCAGGCTGACCAATGCCCGAGAGTTCGAGGATCTGGGGCGATTGCACGGCTCCGGCGGCCAACAGAACTTCGCGGCCCGCCCGTACCGTCCGTTCAGTACCGCCCTGGCGATAGGCCACTCCGGCCGCCCGCCGGTCCTCGACGATCACCCTGGTGGTATGGGCGTCGGTCTCTAGCCGAAGATTGGAACGCTTCAAGGCCGGTTCCAGGAACGCCCGGGCCGTTGACCAGCGCCGGCCGTTCTTCTGCGTTACCTGGAAATAACCGAACCCTTCCTGATCCCCGCTATTATAGTCCGGGTTCTTCGGATAGCCGCATTCTTCCGCGGCATTCATGATCGCGTCGAGAAGTTCGGCCCGTTCTGGACCATCCGCGGTATTGAGCGGTCCACCCTTGCCACGCCACGGATCGTTCGAACTCTCGTAGTTCTCGGATTTGCGGAAGTAAGGCAGCACCGACTCGTAAGACCAGCCGCGGTTGCCGAGTTGCGACCAGGTATCGTAGTCAAGCGGTTGGCCGCGGACATAAACCATGCCGTTGATGGAGCTTGACCCGCCAAGAACCCGGCCACGGGGGATCGGAATGGCACGATTGCGGGTTCCTTCTTCGGGTTCGGTCTCGAACCGCCAATTAAGGCCGGGCATATCCAGGGTCTTGATGTAGCCAACCGGGATATGGATCCACATATTGCGGTCCTGGCCGCCGGCCTCCAGCAGCAAAACCCGTATGTCGGGATTTTCGGTCAGCCGATTGGCCAGCGTGCACCCGGCCGAGCCCGCTCCGACGATGATGTAGTCGTAAATGTCGTCCGGCGTGGCCATGCTGCTATACCTCCTGTCCAGCGAGCTGCCCCGAAGCCCTGAGTCCGGGCCCCTCCTGTCAAACCGTCGATCGCGGGATCTCCCGTGCCGCAGTCCGGTCAGCCGGTCAGCCGGTCAGCCGGTCAGCCGCGACAGATCCGGGCGCGGGGACGGGCCGAAATGTGATTCAATCGCCATTCCGATCGACAATGCCTGGGTATCAGCGCCATGGCGACAGATCACCTGCAGTCCGACCGGCAGGTTCGAACCAAACCGGTGCACCGGCGTCGTGATCGCGCAGAGCCGGAACAGGTTGCCTGGCTGGCAATTGCGCGACGCGAGCATCGAACGGGCTAGCGCGGCAGGATCGTCGAAGCTGTCGACCGGTAACGGCACAAACGGACAGGTTGGCGCCACCCAGCCATCGAGACCCTCCATCGCGGCCTCGGCCAGTTTCGCCAACTGGCGATGTCGTGCGATGGCCGCAGCATGCTGGCGACCCGAAACCTCGAAGCCTTTTTCGGCACGGGCGGCGATCACCGGATCCATGTTCGGCTGCAATTGCCGAAAGGCATCTTCACCGAGGGCAGCAAGCAGTTCCGGCGGGCAAATCGACGGGAACAGCCAGTCACGTTCATGGGCATCGGGGATATCGACATCGACGATCTCGACGCCTGCCTCGACAAGAAAAGCCAGAGCCTGTTCGACACAGGCCATGACATCCGGGTCAATGTCCTCGAAGAAGAACGATGTAGGTCGCCCGAGCCGAAGGCCGCGCAACTCAGCCGCAACCGGCAGATCTTCGCCAGTCATTGTCGCGTGAATGATTGCGGCATCAGCCGCAGTCCTGGTCAGAGGCCCAAGGGTGTCCAAGGTCGACGACAGCGGGAATACACCATCCGTCGGAAACAGGCCGATCGTTGTCTTGTGACCGAAAATTCCATTCAGGCAAGCCGGTATCCGTACCGATCCCCCGGTATCGGACCCCATGGCAAAGGCACAGAGGCCAGCGGCCATTGCCACTCCCGATCCACTCGACGAACCGCCGGGCGTCCGATGGGTCTCAGGATCCCAAGGGTTCCAGGGGGTGCCCCTAGCTGAACTGACACCTGTCGCACCGAGCGCGAATTCGACAGTTCTGGTCTTGCCAAGTATGATGCAACCGGCCGATTTCAGGCGTTTTACGAACGGACCTTCCGGACCGGTGATATGCGAAGCGTCATAGAGGGAGCCATTGGTAATCGGCATCCCGTCGACTGCGTAGATGTCCTTGATCCCGACCGGCACGCCCATCAGCGGACCGAGGTCCGTACCGGCAGCTAGGAGATTGTCGATCGCGTTCGCCGTAGCCATGGCCTGCTGTTCTGCAACATGCTGAAATGCGCCAAGCCTGTCATCAAGCGCCGCAATGCGGTCGAGATAGGCCCGTGTTACGGCAGTCGCGGTCGCCCGGCCAGCCCGCAAGTCAGCGGAGAAGCCAGCAATTCCACCGCTCTCCAAAGGATCGGATGGGAATGAGGTCATATGAAAAGATCCTTGAGCGGGTTTAGAGGAACTGCTTTTGACAGAATCCTATACTGGCGGGAAAGTTGCAACAGCCTGCCGGGACGACCGGGCTGTAAATTTCGTCATGACGAATGAAACGCGACCACTCGCCCAACTACTGCAACAGTTCCGCCATAGTCGAAAATCCGACGATCCGATGCAAGGACTTGGCAAATGTAAACTCTTTCACTCTATGGTAAATTGTGCTGAAGTCGTAAAATTTTCTTTGAATATTAATATGTTAATAGATGCACAACGAAAATTGGACCGCTTATTCTGCATCGATTCGTCTTTGATGGAAGCGAACACGGCACGCAGCTGGGGTGATGATGGCTAACGACAGTCGGCAGGTTGGCAATCATTTCGTTGACCTTGCTCAGCGCAACAACCGACCTCTCTACATCACCACGATGTTGAAATTGGTCTATATTGCGCATGGCTGGACGCTCGCCCTGCTTGACCGACCACTGATCATGAGCACCATCGAAGCATGGCGCTATGGTCCCGTCATTCCGGTTTTGTACGACGCATTTGCAAAACAAGCCAATGTCGAAGTCGTTATTAGACGGCATGCGCGTCTCCCCGCACGTGTTGAAAAAGAAATGGACGAAAAAGATGTGAGCGTCATTTCCCAAGGCTCAATTCGTGACTCGTAGGCATCGTGATAGGATCTCGCCCGATTCGCCTTGGCGGTCAGACAGATGGATCACGAGGGTTTCGGGATTGGTTTTCGCGTGTCGATGAGTTGAGGCGGCGCCGCGCAAGGCGGTGGCGGCGGCGCCGGCGGGGCGGTGTCGCGGGGCATGGCGCGCGGTCTTCGCCGTGTCCGGTGCAAGGCCTATGGGAAGAGGTTCGGTGCGCTGACCGGCACAGCGCTGTCGGGCCTGCACCACAAGGAGCGCTGGCTGGCCTTTGGCGCCTCGCCTGGCGCCGGCGAGACGATCCGGGAGGCTGCCGAGTGCTGCGGGATTGCGCCGGGCACGGCGCCGCGCTGGCGCCACCGCTTTCTGGCGGCGGTGCGCCAGGCGTCGGACCGGCTTGCCGGGATCGTCGAGGCTGACGAGACCGTCGTTCTCGAGAACCGCAAGGGGGAGCGGAAGCTGGACCGCGCGGCGGGACGGCCTGCAAACCCGACCTCGCGCGCGAGCAGGGGCCGATCCTGGTCGCCGCCGACCGTGCGGGCGAGACCCTCAGCCATACCCTGCCCGCCATCAACGCAGACAGCGTGAAGGAGGGGTTGGAGCCGGTCGTCGCACCGGATGCGCTGCTCGTCTCCGACGCCAACCGCTGCTATCCGCCCGTTGCGGCGGCGCTCGACATCCCACACGAGAGCATCAACGCTTCTGCCAGCGAGCGGGTCCGGGGCGCGCAGCACATCCAGACGGTCAATAGCCGCCACAGCCAGATCAAGGGCGTCCTGCGCGGCTTCCGCGGCATCCCACCAAGGACTTGGACAGCTATCTGAGGTGGTTCCATCTCATCGAACCCGGCGATCGGCCATCGCCCAGAGCCTGCCTCGAGGCGGCTATCGCCAGACCGCATCTACAATTCACGAATTGAGCCAAATTTTTTGATAAAGGAGCTTCTTGCAAAGTTGCCGGCCCGACCGGTTTTTGCCTTGTCGAGGCTGATTTTGTTGTCGAGGGCCTAGTGTCATGTCACGCATGATATGTCGCATACTCCGTGGTAACTTCCTCGTCGTCCAACGGCGACGAGGGGGTTGGCATGAAGCGTTACGTAGTGACCTTGGAGAAGGAGGAGCGGGACACGCTCTCGGAGATCACGCGCAAGGGCTCGCATCAATCGCGGAAGGTGATCAATGCACTGGTTCTGCTCAACTGCGACGAAGGCGAATTCAACGACAACCGGGTGCACGGGGAGGCCATTGCCGAGGTCCTGCGCGTCAGTGCGCGCAAGGTGGACCGGGTCAAGAAGCGATTCGTCGAGGAGGGCATGGAGATGGCTCTCGGCAGCCGACAGGGTCGGCGTTTCAACTACGTTCGCAAGGCCGACGGCGCGTTCGAGGCGCATTTGGTGGCGCTGCGTTGCGCCGAGCCGCCGGAGGGTCACTCGCAGTGGTCTCTGCGGTTGCTGGCCGACCGCGTCGTGGAACTCGGACACATCGACAGCGTGTCGCACGAGACAGTACGGCGGGTTCTAAAAAAACGCGCTCAAGCCGTGGCGGCGTGTCGGCTGGGTGATTCCTCCACAGGGCAACGCGGACTTCGCGGCGGCGATGGAGACGGTTCTCGATGTCTACCGGCGCCCCTACGATGCGGCCTTTCCGGTGGTGTGCATGGACGAGACGCCCCGGCAACTGATCAGCGAGATACGCGAACCGGTCTCGGCGGCGCCGGGTCGGCCAGCGCGCGAAGACTACGAGGACCGGCGCTGCGGAAGCTGCAACGTGTTTATGGCCACGGAACCTCTGGCCGGATGGCGCATGACCAAGGTGACAGCGCGCAGAACCAATGCCGACCGGGCGCACTTCCTCAACGACATCGCCGAGCGCTATCCCGACGCCAAGAGGATCACACGGGTGATGGACAACCTGAACATCCACCGCCCCGGTGCCCTCTATGAGGTCTTTCCGCCGGCCGAGGCGAAAGCTCTGTGGGACCGCTTCGAGTTCGTCTACACGCCTAAGCACGGCAGTTGGCTCAACGTCGCCGAGGTCGAGATCAACGTCATGATCCGTCAGTGCCTCAACCGCCGTATCGCCTCCATTGAGATCCTGCGCGACGAGGTCGCGGCTTGGCAGGTGTCCCGTGACCGCGTGAAGGGCACGGTCAACTGGCAGTTCACCACGGACGATGCCCGTGTGAAACTGAAACGACCCTATCCGACACTTGATGCATGACAAGACACTAGGTCCCGGGGCCACCCCGTGGTCTGTTGTGTTTCCACAATAACAAGATACCGAGGAGGTGACCCCGATGACCCTTGGCTCGACCCTGTCCGATCCCTGGCACCAATTTCAAGGGGACCTTTTCCCTGCGTTGGCCGAGGCGGTCGGTCCTCTCCTGGAGACGCACAAGCGCTTCGTGACAGCTCTCGATCTCGTCAAGGTGGAGGGCTTCGTCGATGAGGTGTGGACCGGTCCGGGTCGGCCCCGGGAGGATCGCCGGGCGCTGGCCCGTGGCTTCATCGTCAAGGCGGTGTGGGATCTGCCGACGACCCGCCACCTGATCGACAGGCTCAAGGTGGACCCGACGTTGCGCCGGCTGTGCGGCTGGTCGCGTGTCTCGGAGATCCCGAGTGAAGCGACGTTTTCGCGGGCGTTTGCCGAATGGTCGCAGTCCCGTCTTCCGGAGAGGATGCACGCGGCTCTGGTTGCAGAGACACTGGGCGATGCGCTCATCGGCCACGTGTCGAGGGACCCGACGGCCATCGAGGCCCGGGAGACGCCGGTCCCGAAGCCGAAGGCCGGGACGCCGAACCGCAAGCGCGGCCGGCCCCGCAAGGGCGAGGAGAGGACGAAGGAGCCTGGGCGTCTCGAACGGCAAGCGAACGGGATGGATCTCGATGAGAGGCTCGCCGCGCTGCCGAAGGTCTGCGATCACGGGGCAAAGAAGACTGCCAACACGGGCAAAGAAGACTGCCAAGGGGGTCCTGGAGGCCTGGCGCGGTGACAAGCTGCCTATCGACACAGCAGACTGCGGGGTGCCGCTGAGGACCGTCCTCACCTCGGCATCCGTCCATGACAGCCAGGCCGCGATCCCGCTGGCGATGATGACCGCCGGGCGTGTGACCAATCTCTACGATCTCATGGACGCGACCTATGATGCCAGGGAGATCTACCAGATGAGCGAACGGCTTGGCCATGTGCCGATCATCGATGTCAATCGGCGCCGGGACAAGGACCTCAAGGAGGAGCGAGACCGGGAGGCCCGGGCCCGGCGTGCAGTAGGCCATGTCGATCCCGAGACCGTGCGGGTCCGGATCCGGTCCGGTGTCGAGAGGACCAACGCCCGCCTCAAGGATGAGTTTGGCGGGCGCCATGTCCGCGTCCGCGGACATTCCAAGGTCGCCTGCCATCTCATGTTCGGCATCCTGGCCCTGGCGGCTGACCAGTTGATACGTCTCGCCGTCCCATAGCGCGGCTCCGACAACGCATGCCGACCCTTCGCGGCCCTCTCGAAGAGAGTGGCCCGGAGAGGCGTGTCCCGATGTCCGCAAAGGTCCCTGTTTGTTCTCATCATCTCTGATGAGACACCGCGAATCCATGGAGTCCGACCTCCAGGTGCAGAGGTGATCGGGCTCAACCGACCGATCCGGGCTCACCGGACCTTGGGGACAGGAATTTTGCAAGAGGTTCAAAGGACCACTATTTGAATAAACCGAAGGAACAAGACGAGCATGGTTGACAGTGACTCAGAAGTCTCTGAATACGACAGAGATTTTGATACGTAAGATGAAATTAGAAAAGGTATAATATATCGAAATTTCCGGTAGTGGGTCAGTTTGAAATCGCTTTCTTGTAGGGGCCGCGCGGGCCGGGCTTCGGGGCCGCTTCTTCCACCAGCCGCACAATGTCCTCTACATCCCAAAGCCGGTCCGTCACTCCAGCGGCCATCGCGGGCGTGACGCGAAGGCTGCCATGGATGCGGCAGAAGTTGTAGTGCATGAAGTGCAGCGCGACGCTGCAGGTGTGGTTCTCGATCTTCTTCGAGAACGCATTGGTCAGCCTGGTGAAGCGGCGGGTCGCCATCCGTATCGTCAGGTTGTTCCGCTCGACATAGGAAGTGCTGACGGCGGCCGGGTCCGGGTTGCCCTCGATCTTCCGCTTGATGATGCCGGTGCATTCCGCCGGCGAGTAGCGCCGCGAGGCGCTCTTGCCGGCGTCCGGCTGGCCGTAGAGCTTTACCAGCATGGCATAGTCCACATCGCCCCCGAACGCGCCTTCTACAGCCTCCAGGTAGGCTTTGAGGCCGTCCGTGGTGAGCTGGACCCGGCAGGCCAGCCGTGCCCGGAGATCGTCCATAAGCTCGATAGCCGTCTCGCTGGAGCGGTCCCCGACGCGCCATGACGGACCGAGCTTCGTATCGGCGCAGATCGCGGTCCAGGTCCACACATCGCCGGCTTCGGGCGGCGCAGCCTTGGCGCGAGGGACATTCTTCTCCTTCGCGTAGATGAACGACCAGATTTCATCGACTTGGATGCGCCTGCAGGGAAGGTCGCGGAGCACCTTGTCCTGATACGCCTCGCAAGCCTTGCCAGCGTCGATCAGCAGCTTGGCGACAGTGTTCTTCGACACATCCGCGATCCGCGTGGTTGAGCGGATGCTGTTGCCCTCGACCAAGAGCCGGAGAATCAGCGTGCGCTTCTTGGTATCCAGCCTGTTCATGGCGCGACTGTAGGGCCTGCCGGCCATTAGTCAAGCACAAAAGTCAGGTTATTTTAGGGATTGCGGGTAATAAGTGGCGTCATACTGCGGATGCTCAGCAAGCTGCCAATCCTTGTTCGCATTGAGAATAACGACGCCTTCAGACGAGAGATTTGAGGCGACAAGGAACTGCGCGGGATCGTCAGCCCATGTGCGGTCGCAATCCATGCCGTAATCTCTTCCGCCGAGCCACCGCCAGGGTGCTCCCGCAAAGCCTCGACGACGCGATCCTTGATTGTGGCTCGACCCGATGGGCGCCTGCTTCCGTTTTCCGAGTTCTGCTCAGCCGTCGCATTGATCGCCTCCAGAGCCGCCTTTAGCTCCTGCGATTCGAGCCGAAGAGCTGCCTGTTCCGCCTTGATCTCAGCCTGTCGCTCAGTGATGAAGTCCCGAAGCGTCGTCATGGCCTCGCCCGTCAGATTGTGACTTGCGAGGCATATAGCGCGTCCTGATTTCATTGACAGGACTTGGACGCGCGTCTTTGTCGAAAAGAATCTGACTTAAGACTCTCCCCATCTTGCGGCTGCCGCTTTCCTGGCAATGGCGCGTCGTCGCTCCGATGTCAGGGAAGCCGCTCGCGCAGGACCGCCCTTCAAACCGCCCCTGCGCTGCCCCGGAGCTTTGCTGGACTTGGCGTCCTCAACCTCGCCGGTCGCCAAGTCCACGATGCGCTTGGCGCGTTGGTTCGTGTCGCGGGGTCTCTTCGGCCGATCCATGCTTTCAATATGACAAACGCTCCGCTGAATGTCTAGGTCTGGCTTCAGGCCCCCGGCGCTCAAAGACGATGAGCGCCGGGGGTGTGCCCTGTTTACATGCAGGCGCCATAGATACCGGAACCGGTGACGCACACGCCTCCGGGACCGCATTGCGTATCGAACATGCAGGTGTTGCCCTGCTTGCCGGTAATGTCGAGCGGGTTCCGCGCTGGCCTGCGGTCGTTGCTGTTGCCGGGGAACATGCCACCGACGCAATAGCCGTAAAGCGAACCCGAAGGTTTGACGCATTCCGATCCGGGCTTGCAGTCGGTGCTGAACATGCACGCATAGGATGGGGCGGCGGTTGCCACGAGGGCAAGAAAGACCAAGACCCCGAAGAAGGCTCTCATGTCTGTCCCCACAGTTTCAGGCCGTCCCGACGGGCGTCGGGACGGTCGCCAAACAATCGCCATAGCGCGGGACTCCCGCGTGTTCCCACAATGCGGTCTTGTATTGCGCGGGCGGCCCGACATGGGCCGTCGCTATGGCGTGTTTGGCGATGACAGAAGGCTACGAAGCGCTACCGTCGGGAATCAACAAGATTCAAACTGACCCACTACCAAATTTCCCAGACTTTGAACAGGAATATGAAGACATACAATGGGAAAAATATCCGAAAAATTGATCTGATTTATCACAGTCAAACTATAGTAATTCATAGATATTTCACAATATTATCATCTTTTACTATAGTATTATTATGTGTCATTGTCGCGTATTCGGTGTTTTGGATACCTCCGAATCAATCCGATTACGAACCGAAGATAATTTCGACAGCGCTGATCGTCTCTGGTACGAGCATAGTGGTGTTTAATAGGCGCATTCTGCGGTTTTGCGACAAGGATATGGAGAAACCTCCGGTACAAACGATGACACAAAACTTAAATCCGATAGACCGATGACGAGACATTAAAACCATCCATGCGATGGTCGACGGGTCTCGGCGCATGTGAGGCGCTCCCAGCCGACAGACCACATTGATCGCCCGATCATGATCCAGAACACGCATACGACCGCGTGAAACCCACCAGATAGAGGGCACGAAAAACCCCCGGCGCCTGCGCGCCGGGGGTGTCCCGATCCGGATCCGGAGATCCGGAATATCGTCTGGTAATCAGAAGCCCATGCCACCCATATCGGGCGCGCCGCCGGCCGGCATGGCCGGCTTCGGCTCGGGTTTCTCGGCAACCATGGCTTCGGTAGTCACCAGAAGGCCGGCAACCGAGGCCGCGTTCTGGAGCGCGATGCGCACCACCTTGGTCGGATCGATGATGCCGGCCTCGACCAGATCGGTGAACTCGCCCTTCTGGGCGTCGAAGCCCCAGTTCACATCAGCGGATTCCTGAAGCTTGCCGACAATCACGGATCCGTCCTCACCGGCGTTCTCGGCGATCTGGCGGGCCGGCGACTGCAGCGCCTTGCGGACGATGTTGATGCCAACCGACTGGTCGTCATTTCCGGCCGCCAGGTCGTCAAGAGCCTTGGCGGCATAGACCAGCGCGGCACCACCGCCAGGAATTATGCCCTCCTCAACCGCGGCACGGGTCGCATGCATGGCATCATCGACGCGGTCCTTGCGCTCCTTCACCTCGACTTCGGTGGCGCCACCGACGCGGATCACGGCAACACCGCCCGCGAGCTTCGCCAGCCGCTCCTGCAGTTTTTCTCGGTCGTAATCCGAGGTGGTCTCTTCCGCCTGGGCCCGGATCTGGTTGCAACGTCCCTCGATATCGGCCTTGTCGCCGGCACCGTCGACCAGGGTCGTCTCTTCCTTCGTGATGTTAACCCGCTTGGCCGTGCCGAGCATCTCGAGTGTCACCGACTCAAGCTGTATACCGAGCTCCTCGGAGATCACCTCGCCACCGGTCAGGATGCCGATGTCCTCCAACATGGCCTTGCGGCGATCGCCGAAGCCGGGAGCCTTCACGGCCGCGACCTTGAGACCGCCGCGCAGCTTGTTCACGACCAGGGTCGCGAGCGCTTCGCCCTCGACATCCTCGGCGATGATCAGCAGCGGCCGGCTGGCCTGGACCACCGACTCCAGAACCGGCAACATCGCCTGCAAGTTCGAAAGCTTCTTCTCATGTAGCAGGATATACGGGTTCTCGAGCTCGCAGATCATCTTCTCGGAGTTGGTCACGAAATAAGGCGACAGATATCCGCGATCGAACTGCATGCCCTCGACAACATCGAGCTCGGTGGCAAGCGACTTGGCCTCCTCGACCGTGATCACACCTTCGTTGCCGACCTTGTCCATCGCCTGCGCGATCATGTTGCCGATCTCGTCTTCGCCGTTGGCGGATATCATGCCGACCTGCGCGACCTCGCCCGAGGTCGAGATCGTCTTTGACTTCGCGTTGAGATCGGACACGACGGCGTCGACCGCGAGATCGATGCCTCGCTTCAGATCCATCGGGTTCATGCCCGCGGCAACCGCCTTGGCGCCCTCGCTGACAATCGACTGAGCGAGAACGGTCGCCGTGGTGGTGCCGTCGCCGGCATTGTCATTCGCTTTCGAGGCCACTTCGCGCACCATCTGGGCGCCCATGTTCTCGAACTTGTCGGTGAGCTCAATCTCCTTCGCGACGGTCACGCCGTCCTTGGAAATCCGCGGCGCACCGAAGGACTTCTCCAGCACGACATTACGGCCCTTCGGACCGAGGGTAGCTTTCACGGCGTCGGCGAGAATATCGACACCTCTCAGCATCTTCTGGCGCGCATCAACGCCGAATTTGACTTCCTTGGCAGCCATTGGCTGTGTCTCCCGTAAACTGATCCAGTAAAACTCAGGCGGCCTTCTTGTCCACCGCCCCGGCCTCGATGATCCCCATGATGTCCGACTCCTTCATGATCAGGAGATCGTCACCATCGATCTTCACTTCCGTACCGGACCACTTTCCGAACAGAACAGTGTCACCGACCGCGACATCCAGCGCAGTCACCTTGCCGCTGTCGTCGCGGGCGCCGGGACCGACGGCAATAACCTCGCCCTCCATGGGCTTTTCCTTGGCGGTGTCGGGAATGATGATCCCGCCCGCGGTTTTTTCCTCGCTGTCCAGACGACGGATCAGCACTCGATCGTGCAAAGGCCTGAAACCCATGCCATTCCTCCGGTATTCTTGCTGCGTTAAACTTACGGCGCCGTGCGGAACTCACGCGAAAATCTTGTTAGCACTCTCACACGGCGAGTGCCAGCGATGTGGGATCGGCGCCAGCGCCTGTCAAGGCAACCACTGAAAAAAATTGCGCTTTGTCCGATGGCCCTGCTTCAGTCGTTTTCGGACCACGGAGGCCAGCGCCCCGCAACGCGGCGTCCACCGCGCCCGCGCTTCTGTCAGCAGTCTTCCGACACTGCTGACAGAATCTTGAAAACACGTATTTTTTTGTTGAACTCCGTGCATTCGGCGGTGACAGTTCCATCCATGACCATTGCGGGAGGCCACAGGCATGACCAAAGCATATCCGGTTCTGGCCAGTCACCGGCTGACAACAGCCGAAATCCTCTATCACATGCCGGATCATCCATCCCTGCTGCAGAGCTTCATCTGGCAACACATGGATTGCGCCCCGGAGTATCCGCGGCTGCGCAAATTCCTCGACTACTGGACCGGCAACATTGAAGGCCGGCTTCATTCTGTGAAAATCAGCAACGGGAAGATCAACAGCCGGCAAGAAATCCGATATGCCGGGACCGAAGTCCGTCTGCACTGAGACCGGGCGCAGTCACTCCGGCGCCAAGGTCAGCTGCAAGCCATCGAGTTCCGGGCGCATGGTGATCTGGCAGGACAGTCGTGAATCGTTCTGAACGTCGAAGGCGAGGTCGAGCATGTCGATCTCCTCCTCTTCTTTGTCCTCGAGCTTGTCGAGCCATTCCGCCTCGACATAGACATGGCAGGTGGCGCAGGCGCAGCAACCGCCGCATTCCGCCTTGATCGGGAGCCCTTCGTCGCGAATCAGCTCCATGACCTGCCAGCCGTCAATTCCGGCGATCTGGTGTTCGACACCGTTCCGGTCTGTGACAAAGATCTTCATGACACCCCCAACTTCCTTTGCAGGTCGGAACTCGAAGTCGTGTATTGGAAACGCAACTTGCGGTCGGGATACACATAGCGAAAGGCCTGCTGTGACATCAGCGCCGCTTCATGGAAGCCCGACAGGATCAGTTTCAGCTTGCCGGGATACGTGTTGATATCGCCGATCGCGAAGACGCCCGGAACGTTGGTTTCGAATTTTTCAGTATCCACCGATATCAGATTGCGGTCGAGATTGATGCCGAAATCGGCAACCGGACCAAGCTTCATCGTCAGGCCGAAAAATGCCAGCAGGGTGTCGCAGGGAATGTCAAACTCGCCATCCGGTCCGATGACGCCAACCGCTTCGAGCATTCCGTCCGCGCCCTTCAATGCCTTGAGCTGGGCGATATGCAACACCATCGCGCCATCATCAACCAGTCCTCGCATCCGGTTGACCGAATCCGGAGCCGCACGGAAATCATCGCGGCGATGAACCAGCGCCAGACTTGCGGCCAGGGGCTGCAGTGCAATGGTCCAGTCGAGCGCCGAATCGCCGCCGCCGGCGATCAGGATGTTGCGGCCTCGAAACTGCTCCATGCGACGCACCGCGTAAAACACCGATCGGCCTTCGTAGGGCTCCAGACCCTTGAGCGGCGGTCTCTTTGGCACGAAGCTGCCGCCGCCGGCAGCAATCACCACGACCGGCGCGTCGATCACGGTCCCCATATCGGTCGTGATCCGCCATTTGTCCTCGTCGGTCCTTATCAGGGACGCGGCCATTTCGCCAAAATGAAATGTCGGCTCGAAAGGTTCGATCTGCGCCATCAACTTGTCGGTCAATTCCTGCCCTGAGCAGACCGGAATAGCCGGAATGTCGTATATCGGCTTCTCGGGGTAGAGTTCGGCACACTGGCCGCCAGGAACATCGAGGATGTCGATGAGATGGGTCTTCATGTCAAGCAGACCAAGTTCAAAGACGGCGAAGAGACCGACCGGACCGGCCCCGATGATGATCACATCGGTCGAATGGTGGCTGTCTTGCATGATGAATCCGTACCGTAGCCTGACGCTTACATAAGACGGGATGACCAGCCTGCCAAGATCCGCGCAATGTCGGCGACCGGGTCAGTGACGAAAATTGCGGACCCCGGTAAACACCATTGCGATGCCATATTTGTCAGCCGCAGCAATGACTTCGGAATCGCGAACCGATCCACCCGGCTGAATTACGGCCGTTGCGCCCGCCTCGGCAGCAGCCACCAGACCGTCATCGAACGGGAAGAAAGCATCCGAGGCCACTGCCGAACCGACCGTGCGAGGCCCCGGTAGATTGAGAGACTCCATCGCGTCGCGAGCTTTCTGCCCAGCGATCCGCACGGAATCGACGCGGCTCATTTGTCCAGCACCGATGGCAACGCTGGCGCCATCCTTGACAAAGACAATCGCATTGGATTTGACGTGCTTGGCAATCCGCCACGCAATCAGCAAATCCCGTAACTCTCCTGCATTCGGCGCCCGCCGGGTGACAACGGAAAGATCGTCGGCCGTGATGCGGCTGTCGTCGCGGTCTTGCAGCAACAGCCCGCCAGCAAGCGTTCGTACAAGACGTCCGCGGCCCGCCGGATCAGGCATTCCACCGGTTTCCAGAACTCTCATCGTCCTCCTTTGCGCCAACACGTCGCGAGCTGCAGGCTCGATAGCTGGTGCGACAACCACTTCGGTCATAATCTTCACGATCTGCTCAGCGGTCGGCTGGTCCAGAGGACGGTTGACGGCCACGATCCCGCCAAAGGCACTGATACGGTCACAGTCGAAAGCATTGCCATAGGCAACGACAAGCGAGTCAGCCTCGGCAATCCCGCAGGGATTTGCATGTTTGATGATGGCAACCGCAGGTCTCTCAAACTCGGCCACGAGTTCGATGGCTGCATCGGTATCGTTCAGATTGTTGTAACCAAGCTCCCGGCCCTGCACCTGTCGCGCCGTGCCAGCGCCTGGCCGGGCATTGCCAATGCGGTAGAGTACCGCTGTCTGATGCGGATTCTCTCCGTAACGCATTGGCAGCGGATCGGTCCCGGCCAATGTGAACCAACGTGGCGCCGTCTCGCCGGTCGTCTTGTCAAGCCAGGCCGCAATCCCCGCATCATAGGCCGCAACACGGCCAAAGGCCATTCCCGCCAGATGTCGACGTAATATTGCCGTGGTCGCGCCGTCGTTGGCCGCAAGGTCGTCGATGACAGCAGCATAATCGGCCTGATCGACGACAACAGTAACCGATGCATGATTCTTGGCTGCCCCTCTGATCATCGCCGATCCGCCGATATCGATGTTCTCGATACAGTCGTCGAAGCCGGCCCCGGACGCCAATACGGTTTCAAAGGGGTAAAGACTGACAACCAGCAGATCGATCGGCGCGATACCATGTTTTTGCATGGCGGCACGATCGTCCGGATTGTCACGGCGCGCCAGCAGACCGCCGTGGATCAACGGATGCAGGGTCTTCACACGACCATCGAGAATCTCCGGGAACCCGGTGTGGTCGGCAACATCGCGCACCGCGACACCGGCGCTGCGCAGGGCTCGCGCAGTCCCACCGGTGGAAAGGATTTCGATACCTCTTTCGGCCAGCGCCTGGCCGAAAGAGACGAGACCGGTCTTGTCAGACACGGAAATCAGGGCACGGGCTATTCGAACAAGATCGCTCATCGGACAAGAGCCGGACGGTTCATCGGGAGGCGGCCGGCTTATCACCCGCATCTCTGGTATCGTCAACTGTCTGTGCCGCACGGGCAACCCGTTTCAGACGGGTCTCGCGTATCGCGATATAGGTGGTACTGGCAAAGATCATGCCGCCGCCGATCCAGGTGAAGATGTCCGGGATTTCCTCGAACACCAGATAACCGAGCAGGGCAGCCCAGATTAGCTTGGTAAAATCGACCGGCAGCACCACCGAGACATCCGCGAGTTTCAGCGACTGATTCATCAGGGTCTGCGCCATGGTCCCGCAGGCCGCCAGAGCGAACATGCGCAGGAATTGATCGAAGGTTGGCCACTCCCAGAATGGCGCGGCGGCGGCCAGCACGATCGGTGAGAGGAGCAAAGACGCATAAATCGAAATCGTGACACTGGAATCGGTACGGGTCATCACCTTGATCACCATCAGGGCAACGGACCAGATCGCAGCCGATACAACGATCAGGATTGGTCCGATCCCGATTACCTCGCCCACCCCCGGCCTGAGGATAACAAGGGTTCCGATGAAACCGACGCCGATCGCGGTCCAGCGGCGGATACCCACGACTTCGCCCAGAAACAACACAGCGAGAACGGCTGCGAACAAGGGCGCACTGAAGCCGAGTGCGGTAACCTCGGCCAGCGGCGTGATGCTGAGGCCGTAAAAGAAACAGAGCATCGCGCCGGCATTGAGAACCGCGCGCAAACCATGCAATCGGAAGTTCCGGGTCCGAAGGCCGGCAAACCGGTCTCGCATGACCATGGGAGCGAGAACGAAAATCCCCAAAAACGCCCGGAAAAAGGCGATCTCGAACGGGTGCAGTTCGCCGAACATACCGCGGACGATGGTATGCATGACGACAAACAGCAGGGCGGCACTCGCCATGTAGCCAGCCGCGCGTACGGTAACCGGTATTCTGCCAAGGTTGAAGGAGTTTGCGATCACGCTGGCGACACTACGGCTTTCCCATCGCAACCACAAGCCGGGCATCGGGCCACCGGTAACCTGCGATGCCGGCTTCGGAACATATGGCTTCCGGCGTCGCCCTGGACATGTAACAGATCAGAACTTCGCCCAATCCGGCCGCTGTGGTACCACGCGGGTATCACCGGCCTGGAGTACCGTGCCGGAAGTGGACAGCATGTTCAGGCGGATCATCGCCATGGCCTGTTTGCCGCAACCGGAACGGATCTCGCCAACATCACGCCCGTCCAGCGTTATCGTGGTGCCCGGCACCGGCAAGGCGCCATCGACATCAACAGGCAGGAGGCGGCGTTTAACCAGGCCACGGTACTTTGTGCGTGCGGTCAGTTCCTGGCCCATATAACAGCCCTTGTGCCAATCGATACCGTTCAGTTCATCAAAGCCGGCCTCAAGCAGAATGGTCTTGTCAACCGTCATGTCGCGGCTGCCGTCCGGAACACCGAGACCAATGCGCCGCATTTCATATTCGGACCAGGAGCCTGGCGCCAACCCGAGATCGGCAGGATCCATATCAGCCGGCAGCACGAGCCGGACTCCAAGATCACTCAGACGCGGATCAATCATGGCGAGGCCGCCACGACACCGGACCATCGTTCCCGGCGGGCCATCGAGGCCCAGAGTCGCGAGCGTCCGGGCGCCGAATGCGGCGTGAACCCGCCAGCCGCTGCCAACCTCGGCCAGCGAGACCTGCGAGCGTAACCGATACATGCCCAACCGCTTGGCAAACACGCCAAGACGAGCCGCCTCGCAGTCGAGCAAGAGCCGGTCGCCATCCACCATAATGATGAAATCAAACAGGTATTTGCCTTGCGGGGTCAGGAATGCGGCGTAGACGGCGGTTGCCGCCGTGACCTTTTCGACATCGTTGGAAATCAGCCCCTGAAGAAACCGAACCCGGTCAGTGCCGGAGATTGCGAGCAGCCCCCGGTCTGCGAGTGTCACGAAGCAGGCTTGCGGCATGGTTACCCCCGGAGTCCGCCGTCGGTCATTCCGTGGAAAGTTGCTGCTCGGCCTCGGCCATCAGTTCCGCCATCTTGTGACGCAGTCGATGCTCGGAGAAATCAGCGCCGCTTCCCTCGACGCTTTTCAGAACGAACTCGACCACATCATCGTCGCCGGGACGTTCAAAATTCGATTTCACCACTTCCAGAGCGAAGGCGCTGGCTTCATCGGGTGACTTGCCGAGCAGGGTTTCGCCGACCCAGAGGCCAAGAAGCTTGTCGCGCCGGGCCGTCGCCTTGAATTTGAATTCTTCGTCGCGAACAAACTTGCGCTCCTCGCCCTGCTCTTTCTTCTCGAAACTGCTCATGGTTTGATCTCCGTTCTGATCTATCTGCTCAGGCCGGACGGTTAAAAGCCCGTGCAGTCTGGTTAGAGGTAATGCATCGTGGCGGCAATTGGAAGTCCGATGCCATCATCGACCGCGGGTTTCGCGGCAAAACCATCGCCATCGGCATTCACCGGTGGCACCTGTCCGCGCTGTGTGTTATCGAGCCGCTCCATGTGCACGATCGTCATCCTCCGCCGGTCCACCCATGACTGGCCGATCATTCTTGCGGCGCTGCGTGACGAGATGATGGACCGTCCGTGGCAAGCACCAGGACGCCACTGGCCTGATCGCAACGAAGTGATTGCCGGGCTCGACGAACAGGCCGGCGGCAGTTGGATGGGGCTGAATGATTCAGCTGTAATCGCCTGCATGCTGAACCGCACCGGGCATCTCGGTCCGGCGCCGGACAAACGATCCCGCGGCGAACTCGTGCTTGAGGCTTTAGGCCACGCCGACACCATCGACTCCGTCACGGCCCTCGGTGACCTTGACCCTGTCAGTTATCGACCGTTCAACATGGTGGTCGCCGACAACCGTGACGCCTACTGGCTGCGCCATTCCGGCTTGCCGGGCCGCTCCGGGATCTCCGCACACGAAATTCCTGACGGGGTATCGATGCTGACGGCACAAGATCTGAACGATTCTTCGGTGCCACGAATCGCCCGTTATCTTGATCGGTTCCG
The DNA here is from genome assembly GCA_963422445.2 of Thalassobaculaceae bacterium. Taxonomy (GTDB): domain Bacteria; phylum Pseudomonadota; class Alphaproteobacteria; order Thalassobaculales; family Thalassobaculaceae. Next base: position 1,417,519 of record OY729512.2, on the reverse strand, counting down.
GGCCGCGCCGCAACCTGACATTGCCGACGGTGACTGGTCAGCCTGGATCGCCCTGCTGGCTGAACAGGCCGTTGCCGGGGACCGTGATCCCAACCGTTTCATGACTGTCGTGACGGACATCGGATACGGCACCGTTTCGGGATCCCTACTCGCACTGCCGGCGCCCGGCATCGGCAAGCCGGTCTGGCTATTCGCCCATGGCCGGCCCGGACAAGCCGCGTTCCGGCCGGTGCACGAGCTATAGCGCAAACCCGGCCCGCATCTGGCAGGCGGCTGACTGATTGTTGTTGAGTGCCGTCCAGAATTCACTATATAGGAGATTGGAACCTGGCTAGGGACGGCCGGCGCGGCAACCAAGACCCAGTCCCACGGGACAAACCAGATCATGCCCAGACGCAGAAAACTCTACGAGGGTAAGGCCAAAGTGCTCTACGAAGGCCCGGAGCCTGGAACGCTCATTCAATACTTCAAGGACGACGCAACCGCAAACAACAACGAGAAAAAAGGTATCATCACCGGCAAAGGCGTCCTCAACAACCGGATCAGCGAGTATCTGATGACGCGACTCGCCGAAGTCGGGATACCGACCCATCTCATGCGGCGTCTGAACATGCGTGAACAATTGATCCGGGAAGTCGAGATCATTCCGATCGAGACGGTGGTCAGGAACATCGCGGCCGGATCAATCTGCGGACGTTTCGGCCTGAAGGAGGGAACGCCGCTTCCGCGGTCGATCGTCGAGTATTATTACAAATCCGACGAACTCGGAGACCCGCTTGTTGCCGAGGAGCATATCACGGCATTTGGCTGGGCCAATCCTCAGGATCTTGACGACATGATGGCGCTGTCGCTCCGGGTGAACGATTTCCTGTCCGGCCTGCTGATCGCCGTCGGTCTGCGCCTTGTCGATTTCAAACTGGAGTTCGGCCGCCATTATACCGAGGACGCTGTCCAGATCGTTTTGGCTGACGAGATCAGCCCGGATAATTGCCGGTTGTGGGATGCCGGCACCAACGAAAAACTCGACAAGGACCGGTTCCGGCGGGATCTCGGCGGCGAGCGCGAAGCCTATCAGGAAGTCGCTCGCCGCCTTGGCGTCCTGCCCGAAGCCGGGCCAATGGACTTGAAGGGCCCGAAGGCAGTCCAGTGAACGGACCTCGGCGGCGCCGGCAGGACGGGCAATGAAGGCGCGTATTCATGTCACGCTGAAGGCTGGCGTTCTCGATCCGCAAGGCAAGGCGGTCGGACATGCGCTTGCAACCCTCGGCTTCACGGGCGTTGAGGATGTCAGGATCGGCCGCTATATTGAGCTTGACCTTGCCGAAGACGATCCGTCGACGGCCATGGACCGGGCAACGGACATGTGCCAGAAACTGCTCGCGAACACTGTTATCGAGAACTACCGGATCGATGTTGGTGATTGAGCCGGGTCACCCGCTTGGCAAGAAGCAACTCAACGTGTACCTTCACAGGCCATGATTACGAGATCGGCCGCAGCCGGGCTGCAGGCGATCGGCGTGTCATGCATGATGGCGAGCCGGGTGAGGGCGATCAGATCGGCGTCGTTCGCGTAGTGCGCATGCGGATCGGCGAAAAAGATCACCGCGTCGAGTTCCCCTGTCGCAACCAGCGAACCGAGTTGTTGGTCACCGCCACGGGTCCCACGTTGCAGACGGTGAATCACGAGGCCGGGCTGCGCGGCGCGCAGCAGTGCGCCGGTCCCGCCAGTGCAGAACAGATGCTGGCGTTCGAGAGTGCTGACATGCCTTCCGACCCAGGCCGTGAGCTGCGCCTTGCGGGCGTTATGGGCAACGAGCGCGATTCGACGCGGTGCTGTCGAAACCCGCGCAGCCCGATTGGTAATCGCGAGTATCGCACGCACTTGCGCGGTCAGGCCATCGCTTTCCGTCGGAAACTCACCCGAAAACGCCGCCGTGCCAACGGTGAATCCCGCAGCGCCGGCCATCGCCACGGCCGTTGCCCGTTCTTCGCTGTCAATACTGCCGGCCACCACGACCGGTTTGGCCGAAGCCCGGCACACCGACCGCATCAGCGCCTTGACATCGCCTGTGAAACGATAGGCAAGCAGATCAAGCCCATGCACGCCTTCGAGGGACGCGAGCCTTCTGGCACTTTCGGTTATCTCCGCGACTGATCCCTCAAGCACGCTGGGATGGCCTGTGATTCGGCCGGGAAACGGAAAGTATCGTATCGGATTCCCGCTGATAATGTTGACGACCTCACCAGCCCGCGTCCCGCCAAGCAGGCAATCGACATCAAGCTCCACAGCCGCCCGGGCCGACGCGAGCTCGCTTTCGGCGTCCAGACTTACAACTTCGAGATACGATCGGCCCCCAGCCACACGGATCTCGTCAGACAGCAACTTCAATTCATGCAGTGGCAAACCGATGTTCTTGAAGCCGATATGGCGGGCGCCACCGGCAAGGACATCGTTGAGCCGCGCCCGGGCATCGGGAATCGTCCGATCTCGTTCGGTCAGCATGAAGATGAAATTGAAGCTGATGACACCCTCCCGTCCGGTTGTTGGCATCCAGACCGATTACGGTCAGATCAAGGTGAAACGGTCCCGCCAGCCGGGACCGTGTCAATGCTCTGGAAAGTCACGCAGCCATCGATCAGTAACCTTCTGACCCGTAAACCGGCGTTTCCAGACCGACCGCCGACCGTCACTCGGCCGCTTCATCCATATAGGTCAACACATGGCGCCTTGACGCTCGATACCGAACCGCATCGCCGAACGCTGTCAGAATCGCTCGATTGATCGCCTCTTCGGAAGCCCCGATCTCGACATGCCACTGCACGCCGAGCGCGAAGGTTTCTGCGCCGTGGACCCTCACGGCCTCGATTGTGCCGTCAGCCGCTATCGCCTCAACGACGAGAGATGGCGCCAGTTGGTCAATACCCTGCCCATGCAGGGAATTGACGATCGCTTCATCGGCTCCAAGTAACCCCGCCAGCATGCCACCAGATGTGAGCCGAATATGTTCGCGAGGCTGAACCGCCTCCTCAATCGGAAGGTCCCGATTCCGCCGATGGTCGTGGCGGCCCGGTACATCATGCAGGCGCTGATGCAACGTGCCTCCAAGAGCGACATTGATTTCCTGGATTCCACGACAGGTTCCGAGAAGCGGAACCTCGCGCCGGATTGCCGCACGGATAATGGCGAAAGCAAGATGATCGCGATCAGGGTCACGCACATCCTCGCCCGGCGCCGGATCCTGACCATAATGGTGGGGATCGATATTGGACACACCGCCGGTCAGCATGATTCCGTCCATCATGTCAAGCAGTATATCGACGTCAATCCCGTCGCTGAACGCCGGAATAAGCAGCGGCAACGCCCCGGTTACCTCCGCGATCGCAGTAACATTGCGATTGCCTGTCGTGTGATGACGAAACGCTCCATCAACCTTGAGATTGCAGGAAATACCCACAACGGGGCTGTTTGAACGAGGGGTTTGTCGACTCATGAAAATCTGTCTTTCCTTACAATTGACGAGCAATCCGGCTCACGGCGCAGGCCGTTCGGGCCAGCAACCCGCCGGCGCCGCGACTGGGGCGGTCGTTTTCCGCCGCGCACTCTAACGGTCTGTCCTGCATACCTCATGCCGAAGTCTTCCGCCACTCAAAATGCACGGTACTTCAGTGCCTCTCCCCGCATATATCGCTGCAGGTTTTCAAGCCACATCTGTCCGACCCGGACAGCGTAGAGGGGAGACCGGGAACCGTTATGCGGCGTGATCAGCAGATTGGGTATGTCCCACAGATCGTCAGCAGCGGGCCATGGCTCGACCGGGAGCACATCAAGACAGGCCTGGGCGATGCCGCCCGAGGCAAGCGCGGCGCGCAGTGAATCGATATCCACCAGGGCGCCTCGCCCGACATTGACGAGAGTGGCTATCGGTTTCATGAGGGCCAGTGCCTCGTCGTCGACAAGACCAGTGGTCTCATCGGAAATTGGCAGCGCAAGAACGACGAAATCAGCCTCTGGCAGAAAGGCCTGAAAATCCGCTGGTGTCCCTTGCCGGTCCACGCCGGCCACCAGCTCTGGACTTCGGCGAATTCCGTATACCGTCATACCGAAGGCCTTTGCGAAAATCGCCACCCGGCCGCCGATAGCGCCAAGACCAACGATCAGCACGGTGCTATTGCTCAAGGCCTGCAGATCGAGTTTCTCCCAGAGATGCTGGTGCTGCTGTTGGCGCAATTCGCCCAGGCGTTTCGCACCCCACATGACTCCGGCAAAGGCGAGTTCCGCCACTTCCGGCGCGTTTGCGCCCGGGCTGTGGGTCACCGGAACGCTCCGGGCCCGCATATTGTCGTAGAAGCGTCCGTCGATTCCGGCATCTTCCGTATGCGCCCATTTCGGGGGCGCGATATTGGAGACCGCATCGACCCAGGCGTCGTTATAGGCGTCCCCGGCATAGACAATGACGTCAGCCCCATCCGGCGGATCTGACCAGTTGCCATCGTCATCAATAAGCGACCAAGAAATACCTGGGGCGATGATATCGACTTCAGCGGCGACTTGCCGATAGAAATCCTGTCCTGCTGCAATCTTCATGTTCAAGTCCTGACCCATGTCATTGACCGGGCATGGCGGCTCACGGTCGGCGCAACGATCACCTGGCAAAAATGCCATAGGGGGAGCGATTAGCCGACTATAACCCGCGATGCAGTCAGACGCCAGATGCGGTAGTGGGTCAGTTTGAATCTTGTTGATTCCCGACGGTAGCGCTTCGTAGCCTTCTGTCATCGCCAAACACGCCATAGCGACGGCCCATGTCGGGCCGCCCGCGCAATACAAGACCGCATTGTGGGAACACGCGGGAGTCCCGCGCTATGGCGATTGTTTGGCGACCGTCCCGACGCCCGTCGGGACGGCCTGAAACTGTGGGGACAGACATGAGAGCCTTCTTCGGGGTCTTGGTCTTTCTTGCCCTCGTGGCAACCGCCGCCCCATCCTATGCGTGCATGTTCAGCACCGACTGCAAGCCCGGATCGGAATGCGTCAAACCTTCGGGTTCGCTTTACGGCTATTGCGTCGGTGGCATGTTCCCCGGCAACAGCAACGACCGCAGGCCAGCGCGGAACCCGCTCGACATTACCGGCAAGCAGGGCAACACCTGCATGTTCGATACGCAATGCGGTCCCGGAGGCGTGTGCGTCACCGGTTCCGGTATCTATGGCGCCTGCATGTAAACAGGGCACACCCCCGGCGCTCATCGTCTTTGAGCGCCGGGGGCCTGAAGCCAGACCTAGACATTCAGCGGAGCGTTTGTCATATTGAAAGCATGGATCGGCCGAAGAGACCCCGCGACACGAACCAACGCGCCAAGCGCATCGTGGACTTGGCGACCGGCGAGGTTGAGGACGCCAAGTCCAGCAAAGCTCCGGGGCAGCGCAGGGGCGGTTTGAAGGGCGGTCCTGCGCGAGCGGCTTCCCTGACATCGGAGCGACGACGCGCCATTGCCAGGAAAGCGGCAGCCGCAAGATGGGGAGAGTCTTAAGTCAGATTCTTTTCGACAAAGACGCGCGTCCAAGTCCTGTCAATGAAATCAGGACGCGCTATATGCCTCGCAAGTCACAATCTGACGGGCGAGGCCATGACGACGCTTCGGGACTTCATCACTGAGCGACAGGCTGAGATCAAGGCGGAACAGGCAGCTCTTCGGCTCGAATCGCAGGAGCTAAAGGCGGCTCTGGAGGCGATCAATGCGACGGCTGAGCAGAACTCGGAAAACGGAAGCAGGCGCCCATCGGGTCGAGCCACAATCAAGGATTGCGTCGTCGAGGCTTTGCGGGAGCACCCTGGCGGTGGCTCGGCGGAAGAGATTACGGCATGGATTGCGACCGCACATGGGCTGACGATCCCGCGCAGTTCCTTGTCGCCTCAAATCTCTCGTCTGAAGGCGGAAGGCGTCGTTATTCTCAATGCGAACAAGGATTGGCAGCTTGCTGAGCATCCGCAGTATGACGCCACTTATTACCCGCAATCCCTAAAATAACCTGACTTTTGTGCTTGACTAATGGCCGGCAGGCCCTACAGTCGCGCCATGAACAGGCTGGATACCAAGAAGCGCACGCTGATTCTCCGGCTCTTGGTCGAGGGCAACAGCATCCGCTCAACCACGCGGATCGCGGATGTGTCGAAGAACACTGTCGCCAAGCTGCTGATCGACGCTGGCAAGGCTTGCGAGGCGTATCAGGACAAGGTGCTCCGCGACCTTCCCTGCAGGCGCATCCAAGTCGATGAAATCTGGTCGTTCATCTACGCGAAGGAGAAGAATGTCCCTCGCGCCAAGGCTGCGCCGCCCGAAGCCGGCGATGTGTGGACCTGGACCGCGATCTGCGCCGATACGAAGCTCGGTCCGTCATGGCGCGTCGGGGACCGCTCCAGCGAGACGGCTATCGAGCTTATGGACGATCTCCGGGCACGGCTGGCCTGCCGGGTCCAGCTCACCACGGACGGCCTCAAAGCCTACCTGGAGGCTGTAGAAGGCGCGTTCGGGGGCGATGTGGACTATGCCATGCTGGTAAAGCTCTACGGCCAGCCGGACGCCGGCAAGAGCGCCTCGCGGCGCTACTCGCCGGCGGAATGCACCGGCATCATCAAGCGGAAGATCGAGGGCAACCCGGACCCGGCCGCCGTCAGCACTTCCTATGTCGAGCGGAACAACCTGACGATACGGATGGCGACCCGCCGCTTCACCAGGCTGACCAATGCGTTCTCGAAGAAGATCGAGAACCACACCTGCAGCGTCGCGCTGCACTTCATGCACTACAACTTCTGCCGCATCCATGGCAGCCTTCGCGTCACGCCCGCGATGGCCGCTGGAGTGACGGACCGGCTTTGGGATGTAGAGGACATTGTGCGGCTGGTGGAAGAAGCGGCCCCGAAGCCCGGCCCGCGCGGCCCCTACAAGAAAGCGATTTCAAACTGACCCACTACCGGAAATCGAAACCGTGCCTGCGACGGCAACGGCGCCGCAACCGACACCGAAACCCAGGGCCGGTAGCTCTCCGCTACGATCCCATGGGCGTCCGCCTATCGGCACAGGGCGATTCCGGTTTTCTTTGCGGATTCGTGAAGCGGACCTTTTTCGGTCAGTGTTTCGAGAAAGGCGACGAGATCGGCCCGTTCGCGCGCGCTCAGGTCCAGGCGACGCAAAATCCGTTCGCCTCCGGCGTGCAGCCGTTCCTCGTCGAGCGTCGAATAGTGGAGGGCGACGCCGGCGAGCGTCTCGAGGCTGCCGGCATGCATGTAGGGCGCGGTGAGCACCACGTTGCGCAGGCCCGGCACCCGGAACTCGCCGAAGTTGCTCTGGCGCAGGTGGACTTAGCGGGTCCTGGCGGCGGTGGAGCGTTCCGCATCGTCGTTGAAACGGCCCAGCAGGGTGTACGGGCTCTGGCGCAGTTTGCGGATGCCGCCGTGCCGGCCGGGATCGACGAAATGCGGCACGCCGGCATCAGCGAACTCTCCGTTGGTGAAGGCCGGGCCGAAATGGCAGAAGGAGCAATTGCCCCATCCGACGAACAGGCGCAGGCCGCGCCGGGCGGCGGCGGGATAGCGGGCCATGCCGGTGGCGTCGTTGCGGGCGAGCGCATCCCGGAAATCGTCGAAGGGCGTGCGGCCGGTGACCCGGGTTTCCAGGAACGCCGCCAGCGCCTTGCCAAGATCGACGAAAACCCGTTCGTCGTCCGCGCCGGGCGCCGCACCGCGCCGCCGGGGCCGACACCCATTTCGCGTCGGTCGAGCAGGGGCCGCAGGTTTTGCGCCCACAGCGTATCCTGCGCGCCGTCCCAGCCGAACCAACGGTTGAACCGCAGGTTGACCAGGCTGAGCGCATTGCGGTCGACGGTCCGGTGCCCGCGGCTGCGCGGCAGGCCGTCGGTCCAGGCCCGGTCCGGTTGGTGGCAGGTAGCGCCGGAGACCGCGCCGGAGAGCGACAGGCGCGGATCGAAGAACAGCGCCCGACCGAAGCCGATGGCGGCCGGTTTGCCGGAAACCCGGTTGCTCGGATCGGGCTTTGAGGCCGGCGGCCACGGCCCGTGGCGCAGGATCCGGCGCTTTTCCCCGGCGGTGAAGTCGAACGCCAGCGCCGTTTCGGCGGTCAGCTTCTCCCGGCCCGACGCGCCGCGAACATCCAGTATCAGCTGCCAGCGCCCCGGCATGTGGAACAGCAGGCCTTCGGCCGTTCCGGACAAGCCGTTCAGGGTCACCGCAGGCCGGTAGTTCATGCCGTGCCGGTGGTCCGGCATCCAGCCGCGTACCCCGACCCGGCCGACCGGCGGTCCGCACAGATGAAAACGGATGGAAAAATGCGCGCCGGCCGGGATGGGGCGGGTTCCGAGCGCCACCATGCCGTCCATAGCTCGCGGGCGATCTTGGCGCCGCCGGTTCAGCCCTGCGGACGGGGCAGGCCGCCGCCCGGTCGGCCGCGAGAACGAGCGCAAGCGCGGCCGCCAGCACCGGTCCGCCGAGGCGCCAGCGGGCCATCGCGCGCTAGCGCAGTTGCGCCAGGTGGGGCTGGATCATCGCCTCGCCGTTGCGCCAGGCGATCTTTTCGGCAAGGTCGTGCGGCAGGTCGGCCAGCCATTGCCGGGTCCAGTCGGCGTGCCGGGCGACATAGTGCCAGCGCTCCGGCGTGAAGGTGTCGGTGTCGACCGTGACGCGGTCCGGGAAGACGGCGAACAGGCTGCGCCAGTCGTCCTCGACCCGGCCGCCATGAGCATGTTCGCTGCGGAAGGCCAGGTCGGTCCACAGGTTCGCGTGCTTCCCGAGCATCGGGCCGGCGACATCCGGATCGACGAAGCCGGCATGGGCCCACAGCACACGCGCTTCCGGCCATTGGGCGAAGATCCCATCGATCGCGCCGGCATCCGAATGGGCGTGCAGGAGGAGATTGTGCTGCCGCGCTAGATAGTGTCGTCATGAGTGATGTTTATCTGTACTATCTGTCGAACTCACTCGATGGTTCCTGGAGGCGACTCATGGGATTGGCTCATCGGCGTCACGACATTTCGGACAGGGTCTGGCTGTTGTTGGAGCCTCATCTGCCTGGCCGAGCGGGACGTTGGGGTGGGGTGGCGCAGGATAATCGATGGTTCATTAATGCGACCTTCTGGATTCTGCGTACCGGCGCTCCCTGGCGTGATGTGCCGCCAGACTATGGAGACTGGAAAATACCCATCGTCGGTTCTGTCGCTGGCGGGACAAGGGGCTCTGGGGGCGTTGCTGGAGCCTCTGGTGGATGAGCCGGACTATGAATGGCTGATGATTGACGCCAGTCATCTCAAGGTCCATCCCCATGCGAGCGGTGCGGTCGGCGGCAATCAGGCGATGGATCGCACAAAAGGGGGCTGAACACGACGCTGCACCTGGCTGTGGACGCGCATGGGATGCCGGTGCGGGTGTTGGTGACCGAGGGGACGGCCGCAGATTGCAGTCAAGCGGTCGAGCTGATTGAAGGGCATAGATGCCGAGTACTTGTTGGCGGACAAGGCCTATGACACGACTGCCATTCTGTCTTATTGTGAGGAGCATGAAGTTATTCCAGTGGTTCCGCCGAAGCGCAACCGCAAGCACCCCAGAGCGTATGATGTCCATCTCTACCGGCGCCGGCATTTGGTGGAGAACGCCTTTCTGTGGCTCAAGCGTTGGCGTGGGATTGCCACGCGATACGCCAGGAATGCCGCATCGTTCCTCGCCGCGGTGCAGATTCGATGTCTGGCGCTCTGGGCTGGTATTTCGTGACGACACTATCTAGCTCGATCATGCGCCGCGGCACGGCCTTGCCGGTTTGCGAGGCAAAGAGGTGGAATCCGCCGACCGCAACCCACTTGAAGCGCTTCACACGGTCCTCGAGGAAATCGATCACCGGCGGATCGTCCGCCCAACTGCCGATCTCGCCGCGCCGGCGGCAGGGGCGCAGGCTGGGCAGGACGAGGTCCGTCGCGGCGGCGTAGAGCGCGCGGGTGCCTGCGTCGCCGGAACTCGACACTAGCGCCCGTTTCAGCCCCGCCTTCTCCAGAATGGCGACAGCTTCGTTGGCGGAAAACAGCCCGGCCGCGTCATGGCTGAAATGGATATGGGCGTCGAAGATCGGCAACGATGCGCCGACGGCGCGGGCCGCCGAGGGCAGCAACGCCGCACCGGCCGAGGCTGCGAGGAAGCGGCGGCGCGAAAATATGGCAGGGCTCCGTCCTGCTGGCATGCCCAAATCCTGTCACTCCCGGCGGCTGCAAGGCAAGCCCGTAGCCCGGCTTCAGGTTCGCGAGCGACGTTTCAGCGGCGGGTTGCGCGGCTCGGGGAATCCTTCGCGGATCTTGTCGACCAGTTCGTACCGGACGGAGCGGTAGTCGGGGTCATCCCAGAGGTTCACCCATTGCCGCGGGTCTTCCCGGACATCGTACAGCTCGCCCTCGCCGCCATGGTAATAGTTGGTCGGCGCGTAAGCCGTGCACAGGAACCCCGAACGGTCGTAAACCGAACGCAGGCGTATCTCCAGCCCGGATTTCTCCGCATCCCATTGGCAGATCGCGTGCTCCCGCTCCGGCCCCGGCGCGAGTGGAAGGCCCGCGCCTTCCATCCATGACGCCGGGTCGAGTCCGGCGATGCTCGCGAATGTAGGCGCGAGGTCGACATGGCACACCGGGTCGTCAATGCGCGTCCCCGCCATGTCGAGCCCGGCGCTTGCGGCGGGCCGCCAGATCAGCGGAAGCCGCATCAGGGCATCGACGTGGAACGGCCCCTTGAACATCAGGCCGAAATCGCCTTGGGCGGTTCCGTGATCGGCGGTGAAGAAGATGTCGGTCTCCGCCAGCCGCCCGCGCGCCTCCAGCCAATCGAGGATCCGTCCCAGCGCCTCATCGATCAATTCGTTCTGGACGTGCACCATCGCGTTGATTTCCCGAACATTGTCTGCGGTCATCGTCGATGGCACGAAGTCGTCCGGGGTTTCCTCGGCGATGTCCGCCTTGCCGAGATAGAACTCGAGCCAGTGTTTGGGCTTTCGCGACAGGAGTTTCACCGCTTTTTCGTGCGAGCCCGGATGGCCGGGCGGCAGGTCGAGGTCGCGCCAGTTCACCCGGCCGAGCTCGGAGCGCGGTGGATCGAAGGGGTGATGCGGGTCGGGGAAGCTCACCCACAGGAACCAGTCGTCGTCGCCGCCGAGCGTCGCCAGCCAGTCCATTGCCCGGTCCGCCACCCAGTCGGTGTGGTAGAGCTCGCGCGGGCAGTCGTTGAAATGGACCTGGATCGCGCCGGTCTCGCCGCCCCGCAGGTTGTTGGGGCCGTTCCTGGGGCCCACCGGCGGGTAAAAACTTTCGACCTGCTCGCCGTGATCGTCCGCCATCCAGCGGCTGTAATGCGTGACACAGCGATATGGATGCGCGCTATGCACCGCAAGCGAGAGATGGTCGAAACCGCGATAGGGCCCGTGCCCGCCAGCAATCGCGGCGGTTGCCTCGAAGGCGGTGGAGTCCACCATCGGCTGCCAGTGCGCCTTTCCCACGAGCGCGGTCCGGTAGCCGGCCTGCTGTTTCAGCAGAGCCGCGACGCTGGGGTCGGTCTCCGGCAGAGAATAGCCGTTGCGGAAGACGCCATGGGTGTTGACATGCTGGCCGGTGACGATGGTGGACCGCGCCGGCATGCAGGTGACGTTCTGGGTGTAGGCGCGCTCATACAGCACGCCTTCTGCGGCCAGCCGATCGGCGACGGGAGTCCGAGCGATCCGTCCGCCGTAGCATCCGAGCCCGTCGAAGCGCTGCTCGTCTGTCGTCACGAAGAGTATGTTGCGTCCCACCGGATGATCCTCTCCGGGCGCGAGGTTCCGCTCAGCGGTCGGAGCCCTGAGTTGCACCCTGTACGAAATGCCGCTGGACGAAATAGCTGATCGCGAACATGGGCAGCAGGATGAAGGTGCCGGTCGCCGCCATCAGCTCCCAGCGGTCGCCTTCCTCGGTATAGAACGTGCTCAGCGTCACCGGCAGGGTGACGGCCTCCTTCTTGGTCAGGATGAGCGCATACAGGAAATCGTTCCACGAGAAGATGAAGCAGAAGATCCCGGCAACGAACACGCCCGGGATGGTGACCGGGAGCACGATGTCCCGGATGACCTGCAGCCGCGTCGCTCCGTCCGTCATCGCCGCTTCCTCCATCTCGACCGGGATGGTGTCGATGAACCCCTTCAGCATCCAGATCGCGAAGGGCAGCACGATCGACAGATTGATCCAGACCATCCCGGTCCAGGTGTCCAGCAGATGGAGCTGGCGGAACATCAGGAAGAATGGCAGCACGACAACGATGGGCGGCACGAATTGGGTCGCGAGGACGCCGAAGAACAGCGTCTTTTTGAACCTCATTGCGAAGCGGGAGAAGCTGTAAGCGGCCGCCAGCGCCACCGGCACGCCGATCGCCACTGTGAACCCCGAGATCACGATCGAGTTCAGCAGCCGGTCGCCGACATAGAAGGGCCGCTCAAATATGGTCCGGAAGTTCTCAAGCGTCGGCTCGAAGAACAGGGTCATCGTATAGACGTCGGAGAGCGGCTTGATCGAGGTGAGGAAGATCCAGGCGATCGGTCCAAGCAGCACCGCCAGCAGGACCGCGACCGCGATGCCGCGCAGCCAGAAGAGAATATGTCCGCGCCGCCGCGGGGAGACCGTCATCGCCCCGCCTCCTCCTTGGGGAACAGAAGACGGAAATAGACCGCAGACACGCCGACCAGCAGCAAGGCGAGTACGAAGGCGATCGCGGAGGCATAGCCCATGTCGTAGGCGCTGAACCCCATGCGGAAGGCGTAGTAGGTCATCGTGCTGGTCGACTCGCCGGGACCGCCGCCGGTCAGAAGATAGACGTAGTCGAACATCTTGAACGAGAAGATCGTCTTGAGGACGAAGGCGATGGCCAGCACCGGCATGAGCTGCGGCAGGACGACCGTCCAGAACGATGTCCAGGCCGATGCGCCGTCCACCCGCGCCGCATCCAGCGTGTCGCTCGGGATCGACAGCAGCCCGCCGATCAGCATCAGCGACAGGAACGGCCCCCAGTGCCACATGTCGGTAAGAATCAGCCAGGTCATCGCCCAGCCCGCGCTGCCCAGCCAATCGACATGGGCAAGAAACGGGAACAGCCCATCCAGCACCGCATCGAAGATCCCGAATTCGGGATTGAGGAAGAAGCGGAACGAGGTGCCCTGGAGTGCGGGCGACATGGCGAACGGCAGCACAAGCACGGTGCGGGCAATCGAATAGCCGCGCCCGCGGCGCGCCAGCAGGAGCGCGATCAGCAATCCGAATACGACCGCGCCCCCCGCCGAACCGGCGACGAAGGTGATGGTGACGCCGAGCGAGTTGAGAAACGACGGGTCTTCGAGGAAGGCGCGCGAGAAATTGTCCAGGAAGACGAAATCGGTCGGCACGCGGGACCGGCTCAGGCGCCAGTCCATGAAGCTGATGATGCCGGCATAGCCGAGCGGGTAGATGACGGTTGCCGTGACCAGGAGCAAGGCCGGCATCATCAACAGGTATTTCAGGTGTCGGTCACGCATCGCGATGCGCCCGGCTCACACCTTCATGGGCCGCCCGCTCAGCCGCGGTCGACCAGTTTCTGCGCCTGCTCGGCGGCAGCGTCGAGCGCTTCCTTCGGATCGGCGCCGTTGCTAACCGCATCCGAGATCGCATTGGCCAACACCTGCATGACCTCCGGCCAGACGGCCAGCTGAGGGAAGATCCGCGAGCTCTCGAGGCTGCCCGCGGCGGCCATCTGCAGTCCCTGGTTCGCTGCGTTGACCTCCTCGTCCATCATGTTCTTCTTGTGCAGCGCGACGATGACGTTGCGCTTTTCCTTCTCGGTGACATTGAGCTTTTCCAAATCCGGGTTGCTGACCCATTTCAGGAATTCCCATGCGGCTTCCTGCTTGTTGGAGTTCACGTTGATCGCGGTCGGCATCGACATCGCAAACGTCGTCGACTCCTCGCCGCGGAACGCGGGCAGCGGCGCGAAGCCCACCTGCTCCGGCATGAGCGTGGTGTTCTTGCCGAGAATGCGGGAGCCGTAATGCCACCACCAGCCCATGAAGAACGCGCTCTGGCCTGCGCCCATGGATAGCGAGCCGTCATACTGCTCGAAGGACTTGGCGCCTTCGGAATTCACCTTCAGGTCGTTCTCCAGCGCGACATAGTATTTCAGGGCCTCGACCGCCTCCGGCGAGTTGAAGATCACTTTGCCGTCCTGGAACAGCTCGCCGCCATTGCTCCACAGGATATTCATCCACACCGCGACGTTCTGGGCGGCCTTCGGCGAATAGTACATGCCGATGCCGATGCCTTCCTTGTCCTTGATAACCTTCGCCACCTCGGCGAGCTCGTCCCAGGTCCTGGGCACGGAAAGCCCGTGCTTTTCCAGCAAATCCTTGCGGTAGAACATGAGCTGGGCATGGCCGCGCAGCGGCAGGCCGTAGATCATGCCGTCGTAGGTGACACCGAGCTGGTGCGCGGGGTAATAGCGGTCGAGCGTGACCTTGTCCTCAGCCATCATTTCGTCGATGGGCACGAACATGTCCTTCAGCCCCGGTCCCCAGTCATCCTTGTAGTTGATGAGGTCCGGATCGGCGTCGCCCCCGACCTTGATCGCGAGGATCTTTTCCAGAAGGTTGCGGAAGGGAATGAACTCGAACTCGACCTCGATCCCCGTCAGGTCGGTGAACTCCTTGACCCTCGCCTCGTGGCCTTCGTACTGGCCGGCTACCGGGGCGAGATATGTGAGCTTGGTTCCGGCATAGGGCTTTCCGGACTTGAGGCCGTAGGGCAACGCATCGGCGGCGTTCGCAAGGGTCGCGCCGCAGACGAGTCCGGCCGCAACCGCTCCGATCAGCAGGGTGCCTATCAGCGTCCTTCGGGTTGTTTGCATGGTCTCCTCCGAATGATGTTATTCCGACAACCGGACAGGGTTTCCAGACCCAGCTCTACCCGGCTCATGCAGGCGATTCTCCACCGGAGAACCTTCGGCTTGGATGTCGTTCCAGAGTAGGTTGCACAATTGGACTCAAGGTCGCTAGCTTTTTTTGCATGCGTATGCAATTTTCCTTGCGCCGTGAGTTGCCCGGCACCGCCGCGGCAGCTACCGAACGATCGCGCAGGGAACCGGAGGGATGGGATGGCAACGATCTCGTTGCGCAATCTGACCAAGCGATGGGGGGATGTGGTCGCGGTCGACAACCAGTCGCTGGAAATCGCGGACACCGAATTCCTGGTCCTGCTGGGACCGTCCGGGTGCGGCAAGACCACGACGATGCGGATGATCGCCGGGCTGGAGGAGCCGACCGGGGGCGAGGTCTGGATCGGAGACCGCATGGTCAACGACGAACTGCCGAAGGATCGGGACGTCGCCATGGTGTTCCAGAACTACGGCCTCTACCCGCATATGACGGTGTTCGGGAACATTGCCTATCCCCTGAAGGTCCGGCGCACGCCGGGAGCAGAGATTCGCAAGCGCGTGGGCGCGGCGGCGGAGAAGGTGCAGCTCGGCGACCTGCTCGAGCGCAAGCCCCGCGAGCTCTCCGGCGGTCAGCGCCAGCGCGTCGCGCTCGCACGGGCCATCGTGCGCCGTCCGCAGGTCTTCCTGATGGATGAACCCCTGTCGAATCTCGACGCCAAGCTCCGGGTCACCATGCGGGCCGAGTTGAAGCATCTCAGCCACGAGCTCCAGATCACCACGGTCTATGTCACCCACGACCAGATCGAGGCGATGACGCTCGCCGACCGCGTGGCGATCATGAACGAGGGGCGAATTCAGCAGCTCGGGCCTCCCGACGAGATTTACAACCATCCCAGGAACCTGTTCGTCGCCGGTTTCATCGGCTCGCCGGCGATGAACCTGCTTGAGGGCGAGGTCGCGGAAGACCGGTTCCGGGTCGGCGGCACGACGGTCGCGCCGATCGCCGCACCTCCGCGCGGCGATCTCGTGCTCGGCGTGCGGCCGGAGGACCTGAAACTGACGGCAGCGGGCGAGGGCGATTTCAACGCGCCGGTCTACGCTTCCGAACTCACGGGCGAGAGCGTGTTGGTGACGCTGGAGATCGGCGAGAACAGGATCGCTGCGAAGGCGGACCGCCATGTGCGGTACAGCATCGGCGAGCGTGTCGGCATTGAGGTCGACGCCTCGCGCATCTATCTGTTCGATTCCGGCAGCGGCGAGCGCGTGCCGTCGGCGCCGCCCGATCCGCAAGGAGAATAGTGGTGACTTCCTGGACCCAGAATGCGATGGAAAGCAGGCTCGTTCGATATGACGATCTCGTCGCTTGCGAGGCCGCTTTCCTCGATTCCCGCACCCCCGGCTCCGACAAGAAGGAGAATTTCTGCATCATCGGCCCGGGCGTTGCGGAAAACCCCGGGCAGTATGTGCATATCGCCGAGCCGCACGGCTTCAACATCGGCGGAGCGCGCCAGCCCGGAGGCTGCGTCAACTCCCAGCATTCCCACACGACCGCGGAGGTCTTCGTCGTCCATAGCGGGCATTGGCGGATTCTGTTCGGTCCCGACAGGGAGGACGGCCATCTCGACGCCGCGCCGGGGGACGTGGTTTCCGTCCCGGTCCGCATGTTCCGAGGCTTCGAAAAGCTCGACGAGGGGCTGGGCTTTCTCTGGGTCGTGCTGGGCAGTGACGATCCCGGCCAGGTAGCATGGGCGCCCGAGGTATTTGCGCGCGCCGAACGGACGGGGCTCCGGCTGCTCAAGGGTGGCGAACTGATCGACACTGCGGAGGGCGCGAGCCTCCCGCCCGGCGCCGAACTGGAGGAGCCGCCATCGCCGGCCCAGTTGGCCGCCTGGGCGACACCGCCGATGGCGGAGATGCAAAAGGGCCTCTGCCGCGGTTGCGACATGGCCGCCAATCCCGCTTCTCTTCTCGCGGGCGAGGGCGTCGAGGAATGCGGGGTCCTCAATCTGGTCGATACCGCTGACGGGTTCCCGGCAGGCCCGATAGACGGCGGGTGGCAACACGGATTCGCCCTGCGCCAGCTACGCATGGCGGGCGGTGCACGCATTCCCCCGCATACCCGCTTCGAGCCCGAGGTGGTGTTCGTGCATGAGGGCGAACTCACGGTGTCCTGGCCGGACGGCGAGGTCGTCATGCGGCGCGGCGACACGATGTCGGTCCCGGTGGGCATTCCCCGCAGCTTCCGGAGCCGCGGACCGGAACCCGCAATCGCCTATGTCGTGCGCGGCAGCGACAATCCGGTCGCGCCCCGGTTCGAACAATAGCCGGCTGCGCGCCGCCTGGGCGGAGGACGGGGATGTCCGCTGGCGGAGGCGGCATGCCACGGCCGGAAGGCGGCCCTGCGGCAGCAGCCCGGCATGCGGTGACCGCGGAGGAAGTCGCGCGCCGGGCCGGCGTCTCCCAGTCGGCCGTCTCAAGGGCCTTTACTCCGGGCGCAAGCGTCGCTCCCAAGACCCGCGAGAAAGTCCTCGCCGCGGCGCGGGAACTGGGCTACCGGCCGAACGCGATGGCGCGGTCGTTGATCACCAACCGTTCGCGGATCGTCGGCGTCGTGATGGCGTATCTCGACAACATGATCTATCCCGACGTTCTCGAGAAACTGGCCGCCAGGCTGCAGCAGCGCAGCTACCAGATGCTGCTGTTCACCGGGTTCAAGGACCGCCATTCCGACCCGGTCTTCGAACAGATCATGCAGTATCGGGTCGACGGGCTCCTGCTCGCATCCACGACGCTCTCCTCCGACCTGTCCGACGAATGCGCCGCCGCCGGCGTGCCCGTCGTCATGTTCAACCGCATGACCGAGCACCCGCTATGCTCCAGCGTGACCAGCGACGACCGCAATGGCGGACGGCAGATCGCCGAGTTCCTGGTCGCCGGCGGCCACCGCCGGTTCGCCTACATCGCGG
This sequence comes from Thalassobaculaceae bacterium, assembly GCA_963422445.2. Lineage (GTDB taxonomy): Bacteria > Pseudomonadota > Alphaproteobacteria > Thalassobaculales > Thalassobaculaceae. The sequence goes on along the minus strand of OY729512.2, from coordinate 1,399,591 downwards.
GCGCCGCGATCTCCTCGACCAACCGGGACCGCGAGGCCGGGTTTCGCGAGGGGCTGTTGCGGCACGGAATCGCGCAGATCGGCTATGCCGAGGGCAACCTCGAATTGGCGGATACCCGGGCCGCTGCGCGCGGCCTGTTCGCGGCGGACAAACCGCCCGATGCCGTTTTCGTCGGCAGCGACCACATGGCGCTCGCCGTCATGGAGGTCGCCCGGCACGAGTTTGGGCTGCGTGTCCCGGAGGACGTCTCCATCGTCGGCTACGACGATGTCGGCGCGGCGAACTGGCCGAGCTTTTCGCTCACCTCCTTCACGCTGCCGGTCGCACTTATGGTTGACGCGGCAGTCGAGCTGATGATGGAACAGATCGAGAGCTCGTCGATACTCTCGCACCACCGGGTGGTGCCCGGCCGCCTTGCGGTGCGAGGCAGCGCGCGTCTGCCGGGAGAACCGGTCCGCGACCAGGACGGAACGGTCATTTGGGCGCCCGCCGGGATGAAATGACCCAGCCGGGCACGCCATACAAGGGAAGCAGCATGTTCAATACCGACCATATCCAGACGACCCATGTCGGCAGCCTTCCGAGGCCCGACGGCATTGCCGCCGGGCTTTTCGCGCGCGAGCGCGGCGGGGACTTCGATCCGGCCGCGTTCCGGACCTGCCTGGACGATGCGGTGGATGCCATCGTCGCGCGGCAGCGCGCCGTCGGTATCGACCTGCCTTCGGACGGCGAGCTCGGCAAGATCTCCTACGCCACCTATATCAAAGACCGCCTGACCGGCTTCGACGGGGACAGCCCGCGGCGGCCGCCCGCGGACCTCGCCGATTTTCCCGGCTACCTGAAGAAGCTGGCCGCGAGCGGCGGCACGCCGACCTACCGCAGTCCGCGGTGTGTCGGGCCCATCGCGGTGAAGGACCGCGGCCCTTTGGACGAGGACATTGCCAGGTTCCGCGGCGCACTCGAAAAGACAGGATTTTCCGCCGGGTTCATGAATTCCGCCTCGCCCGGCGTCATCGCCCAGTTCCAGCCGTCCGATTTCCATCCGGATCACGAATCCTATGTGCGGGATCTCGGCGCCGCGATGCGCACCGAATACGAGACGATCGCGGCGGCGGGCCTGACGCTGCAGATCGATGCGCCGGATCTCGCCCTCGGCCGGCATGTCGTGTTCCCGCAGCTGGACGACGAAGCGTTCCTCAGCATCGCCGAAATGCATGTCGAGGCGATCAACGAGGCGCTGACCGACGTGCCGCGCGAGCAGGTCCGGTTACACATCTGCTGGGGAAACTACGAAGGACCCCATACCCACGACATCGCGATGGAGAAGGTGCTTCCCGTGCTCCTCAAAGTGAAGGCGGGGGGCCTGCTGTTCGAGACCGCGAACCCCCGCCACGGCCATGAATGGCGGGCCTGGCGGGATGCCGACCTGCCCGACGATCTGGTGCTCATTCCCGGAGTGATCGACAGCACCACCAACTATGTCGAGCACCCGCGCAACGTCGCCGACCGCATCCTGCGCTTCGCCGACATCGTCGGGCGGGAGCGGGTTATCGCCGGAACCGACTGCGGGTTCGCGACGTTCGCGGGATATGGCGTTGTGGACCCGGAAATCGTCTTCGCAAAACTTCGGGCGCTTGCCGAGGGGGCGGCGATCGCAAGCGAAGAGTTGTTCTGATGCGCCGTGGCGCTCTGCGGACGGCGGTTGCCGCCGCGCCGTCAGACCTGTTGTTAAGCGCCGGATCCCGGGTCTGTCGCGAACTCGATGCCCTTGGCGGCCGATAGAAGCCGGATACCGGTAAACCGAAGCCCGATCGACAATCCGCAGGCCTTTCAGCGCCAGTTGTACGGATGCATCGAGAGCCCCCGCAACGCCGATGGAGTCCCGATAGATGACGCCCGAAACACTGACCTTCCACAGCGTCGATGTGCGCGCCGTGGTTCTCAAGCTGAAGCGCCCCGTAATCGCCAGGATCGCGACCATTGCGGATTGGCCGCTTATCCTGATCGATCTGAAGACTGAGGAAGGGATCGTCGGGCGCAGCTATCTGGAGCCCTACATCGTCAAGTCCATGAACTATCTCGTGCCGGCCTTGCGCGATATGGGGGCGATGCTCAAGGACCAAAGGCTGGCGCCGGCCGAAATTTACGAAACCGCACGAAAGTCGCTGCACTTCGTCGGTTACGAAGGCATGGCCATGATCGCCGTTTCCGGCATCGACATGGCGGCCTGGGACGCCTTGGCCAAAGCCGCCGGCATGCCGTTGTGCACCTTGCTCGGCGGCTCGCCCGGTCCGGTGCGCGCCTACAACAGCAACGGGCTCTGGCTGAAATCTCCCTCCGAAGTCGCCGCCGAGGCCGTCGAGATCCGCGATGAGGGACAGTTCGAGGGCGTGAAACTGCGTCTCGGCCGGGAAGATCCGAGGGACGACCTTGCCACGATCGATGCCGTTCGCCGGGCGGTTGGCGAAGACATGCATCTGATGATCGATTTCAACCAGGGCCTGGACATGGCGGAAGCGTTGCGCCGGTGCCACATGCTCGACGATCTTGGATTGGCCTGGCTGGAAGAGCCGGTTGTCTACGATAATTTCGACGGATACGCCCAACTCGCCCGGGAGCTCAGGACGCCCCTGCAGATCGGTGAGAATTTCTACGGGCCGCGCGATCTGCACAAGGCATTGCGCGCCGGGGCCTGCGACTATGCGATGCCGGATTTCATGCGCATCGGCGGCATCACCGGATGGATGCGCGCGGCAGCCATTGCCGGCGCGGCCGGCATCCCGATGTCAACGCACCTCTATCCCGAGGTCGGCGCCCATGCGATGCGGGCGACCGAAACCGCGCATTGGCTGGAGTGGCAGGACTGGGCCGATCCGATCCTGCAAGAACCCTATGAGATCAGGGACAGCCATCTGCACATCCCTGATGTGCCCGGGGTGGGCCTGGAGTGGAACGAAGATGTCGTAGCCCGAAACCTGTACGAAGCCTGACCGCCGGAAAGCGCAGGCCGCAACCTTGACGAAACATGCCGGCGTCAGGCCGCGATGGCCTGGGCCTCTTGCAGGAAGCGCCGGTTCACGGCGCTCCCGGGCCTGAGCGCCAACCGTTCGTTTGCGAGTGCCAGCGCAACATTGCGCCGGCCTGAGCGGATGGCCGCCTCCGTGAGCGTCCACGCCACGAGATCGCGCTGCGCAATGCTTCCGCCCATGCGCCAGAGATGGGCTTCGGCCGCGAGTAGGCCGTCAACGGCGCCGGCATAGTCGCGATCGACGAAGCAGGCCATCGCCTCGGCGACGGGGATGGAAATGTCCCGATAGGCGGGCGCGATCTCGCTGTTCGCGGCGGCGGTCCGTTTCATGCCGCCGAGCACCGCCTCGTAGGCGGCCCTGTCGCCAGCGCAGAGCGCGGCCATTGCGGCATGGACTTCATTGAACGGGCTCGTCATGCCGGGGAGCAGCCCCTGCCAGAGCGGAAGCAGCTGGCTCCAGCGCTCGCCCGCCTCGCAACCGAGCGTCCCGAGCCGCCAGAGGAGCGACGCGGCGTTGCAGAGTTGTGTGCCAGCAACGCGCATCGCAGGCAGGACTTCGCTGTCATAGAGCGCGAGCGCGTCCCCGAACCGGCCGAGTTCGATGTGGAACAGCGCCTTGTGCCACCAGATGTGGACCCGGTTGTTGCATTTCGGATTGGACCAGTAGGGCAGGCGATCCTCCATCCAGGCGATGCCCTCGTCCGGCCGGCCGGTCATCTCCAATACGTGCGAGACAGCGTGATGCGGCCAGTAGCCGTATGGCGTGAGCTCTGCCGCGGCGCGGGCGGTGTCCTCCGCACGGGCGAAGTCCCCGAGCTCCTCCAGGCCGAAACCGTAGAACGACAGCATAATGCCGTAGTCGGGGTCGTCCTTCGACCAGAACGGCAGGGCGCGGGCAGCGCGGCCGGCCTCGCGATGGAAGCGGCCGAGATAGCCGTCGAGGCGAAGGGCGCATTGATGGGCGGCCAGATCGCACGGATCCTCCATCAGGTGGCGGTCAAGCACGGCGACGGCCGACGGCCATCGGCCGTTCGCGGCATGGCGCAGCGCCGCCAGATGCTGCGCCTCCCGCCCCGTCAGCCCGGCCCCGGCGATGCCGGAAAGCAGTTCGCGCGCGCGCCAGCTGGGCTCCGTCCTTGGTCAGTGCCAGGAGCCAGGCTTCGAGGATATCCGCCATCGCGCAGCCGGGGTCGGCCTCGCGCGCCTGCGCCAGATACCCGTTGGCGTCGCCGTAGTTGAGCGTAATCGCGCGTATGGCTTCGTCGATGTGCCGCGCGGCCTCGGCGTTTGCGCTCAAGCCGGTCTTCGCTCGCGAACCGTCTGCCATGTCCTGTGTTCCTCACTGGAAAATCTCGTGGAGGCTGCCGCCTCGCGTCTTTGCCGGGGCGCTATGCCGATGGCCGTTGCAAGCCGTAATGGTCGCGCCGGTATATTCTGCACGAAAACGCCCGCGGCGCTTGAGGATCGGTACCACCTCGTCGGCGAATACGTCCAGCATATGCGGAAGAAGCAGCGGCATGACGTTGAAACCGTCGGCCGCGCCGTCGTCGATCCACTCTTCGATGGTGTCGGCGATCTGCTCGGGCGTTCCCGTCATGACGAAATGCCCGCGCGCGCCGGCCAGCTTTCCCAGGAGCTGTCGCATCGTCAGCCTTTCCCGCTCGACAGCGCCTACGATCAGCTCCGTGCGGCCGCGCGAGCTCTGATTTTCGGCCGGGTCGGGGAAATCGCCGACCGTGAGCACGCGGTCGAGGGGGATATGCGAGAAGTCGTGATCGTCGAAGCGCTGGGAGAGGCGCGAGAGGCTCGTCTCGACATCGGCCATCTCGTTGAGTTCCCGCTCCATCCGTTTGGCGTCGACCTCCGTGCCGGCAATGATCATGCTGATGCCGGGCAGGATCAGGCACTGGTCGGCGGGCCGTCCGCCGGCGACCGTTCGCGCCTTCAGGTCCGTGTAGAATTCCTGCGCGGTCGCTTTGGTCATGTGGGCGGTGAAAACCGCCTCGGCGTGCCTTGCCGCGAAGTCCCTGCCGGTATCCGAGGACCCGGCCTGAACGAGCACCGGCCACCCCTGGGGGCCGCGCGGGATATTCAGCGGCCCCGCCACATCGTAGTGGGGCCGTGGTGGTCGATGGGCCTTACCCGCTCGCGGCGGTAGAAATAGCCGGCCTCGCGGTCGTCCAGGATGGCGTCATCCGCCCAGCTGTCCCAGAGTTTCTTGGCGACCTCCACGAACTCGTCCGCCCGCTCGTACCGGTCGGCATGGGAGCGCCGGCCCCTGCTGTCGAAGTTGTTGGCGCCGGCGATGGAAAAGGACGTGACAATGTTCCAACCGGCCCGCCCCCGGCCTTTCAATAGGACACAGTTTTCAAGGTAATGCCGGTTCTGCATGTTCTGGGCATGCAGATTGGGCTTCGGCATTTCAGCGCCGGTACGATTGAGTGGCTGAAGGGGGCGTCCGGCGAGACGGGCCGGACGCGCCATTCGCTGGCGCGCGAGTTGTGCGAGCGCGAGAACTGGCGCAACCCTCGGGGCGTTCCGTGTCTTGCCCAAGCGAGCAAGGCTCTGTCGCGGCTGGCGGACAAGGTGGGCATTTGGTTGCCCGAGGCGCGGGCGATGCCGTGCCGGACGCCGGGAACGGTGGGCGGCGAGGTCGAGCGGGGCTATCCGGACCTGGAACTGAGGTGCGGGCTGTCGGAGCTTGGGGAGGTCACGCTGGTCCCGGTCGGCGATGCGGCGGACAAGCGCTCGTGGCGGGAGATGATGGAGAGCCATCATCCGCAGGGGTGGTCGCGAAGGCCGGGTGCGGTGCTGAACTGGTGGATCGTTTCGTCGGTTCACGGCCGCCTTGGCGGCATCGGCTTCTGCGCCGCGAGCTGGCATCAGGCGGCCCGCGACGCCTTCATCGGCTGGTCGGCTGCGGCGCGGGTCGCCAACCTGACGCAGCTGGTCAACCAGCATCGCTTTCTCCTGCTGCCCGGCGTCCGGGTCGACAATCTGGCGTCGCATGTGCTGGCGCTGTCGACGGCGCGCCTGGCCGGCGACTGGCAGGCGGCGCATGGGGCCGTGCCGTTGGCCGCCTACACTTATGTGGGTCCCGAGCGGCGCGGCACCTGCTACCGCGCGGCGGGCTGGAAGTGTTGCGCCGAGCGGACCTCGGGGTCTCCGCCGGGGCGCCGCGCGGCGGCGCCGAAATCGGTGTGGATCAAGCCCTTGGCCGAGGGCTGGCGGGACGCCTTGTGCCGGGAGCCGGCGCCCATCCTCGGCACGACGCCCGAGCCCTGCCGGGTCAAAGGCGCGGACTGGGCCGACTTCGAGTACGGCCGCAGCTCGCATCCCGACGGCCGCCTGCGCAAGCGGCTGTTGGCGATGGGCCGGGCATGGGAGAATGCCCCCGGTGCGTCCCTGCCCGTGATCTTCCCCGCAGAGGCGGAGCAGAAGGCCGCCTACCGGCTGCTGTCCAACGACAGGATCAAGATGGACGACATTCTTCAACCCCACCGCGAGGCGACGGTCGAGCGCTGCCGGCTGGAGCCGGTGGTCCTCGCCATCCAGGACACCACGACGCTGAACTACAACGGCCACCGCAAGACCACGGGCCTGGTGGACCTCGGCGGCGGCGGCTCGGGAACAAGGGGGATCCTCGCCCATGTCGGGCTTGCGATCAGCGAAACCCGGCGTCCGCTCGGGGTGTTCGAACTCAACGCCACCCAGCGCGACGGCGCGGACGCGGCCGGCGAGGCCGAGCCGGAGAGCGTGCGCTGGCTGCGCCGGCTCGAGAGCGCCGGGCAGCTCGCGATGGCCTGTCCCGACACCCGCGTGGTCACGGTCTGCGACCGTGAGGGCGACATATGGGAGATGTTCTGCAAGGCGCGCGAGAGCGGCGACGGGCTGTTGATCCGCTCCGACCGCGGCCGGCAGCGCCGGGCTGTCGTCGACGGCAAGACACCGGACTTGTGGGACGTCGTGGCGGCGCAGCCGGTGCTGGGGACGAAAACCATCGAACGCCTCCCCTGCGGCGGTCCCCGCAGACGCCGCAGGCGCAAGGCCCGCCTCGACCTGCGCGCCGCCGGCGTCGAACTCGCGCCGCCGAGGAACAGGGCCAACCAGGCGCCGCTGCCCATGCTCGCCGTCTCGGTCCAGGAACCCGACCCGCCGAAGCGCTGCAAGCCGCTCCACTGGCTCTTGCTCACCACCGAGGGCGAGGCCGACATCGACAACGCCCGGCGCATCGTTGCCTGGTACGAGGCGCGCTGGACCGTCGAGGAATACTTCAGGATCCTCAAGGTCGGCACCCGCGTCGAGGATCGCAGGCTCGACGACGCCGACGACCTGCGAAAGTGTCTCGCCTTCGACGGCGTCACCGCATGGCGCGTCATGGACCTCGAACGCCTCGCCCGCGACAAGCCTCACATGCCCGCGCGCGAGCGCTTCACCGAGCACGAAATCAACGTCCTCTAAGTCTGGCTCAGATACCATCGCATCATCCGCGCCCCGCCCGGCAAGCCTCCCGACATCCGCACCGTCGTGGTCGACCTCGCACGCGTCGCAGGCTTCCATCCCAGCAAGCAACAGCCCCTCCCCGGAACCGAGAAAATCTGGCAGGCATGGCAGCGATACAAAGCCGGAATCGACTTCATCAACGCATGGGACAACATCCAATGAACGGAACCTTCTCAGCAGTGGGAGATTGATAGGGTCCGCGTCCCACTCTACAGCATCCCGGCCGAGAGTCCGCCTTGCGGAACTCACGCCGATTCCTTTCGGCCCGGCTGTGGGACCGCCCGAGTGTCATGAAATGTCGTAACTGCCCAGCGTGTTCGATGTGGTGAGGGGTTGACGCGGGGGTTTGAAAATGAATCAACCTTTGGATGAGTCGTTCCGAGGCGTTTGACCCATTGAGGGTGCCGGGTTCCGAGACTTCCGGACAGAAGATCGCGCGTCTTGAGCTGGAGAACGCGTGGCTTCGGGATCGGATAGGGGATTTGGAGCGCCGTCTCGGTCTGAACAGCCGGAACAGCGGCAAGCCTTCGTCGAGCGACGGTTTGAGGAAGCCGGCGCGAGAGCGTCGCAAACAGAGCCTTAGCCGAGCCGCCAGGCTGTCCGAATAGGCGAGGCCACCTCAGAGCTCGCCCGACAGCTTCATCCAGGACATCCAATACGCTTGAACAAAGCCCAGGCCGGACCGCAGCAAGGGCCCACATCCTGCGTAGTTACGACATTTCATGACAATCCGGAAAGGTTGCCGGTTCCGGATCGTGGAGGATGGTACGATGCCGGGATGCTCAATGCAGGACTCATATTCGGGGGCGTTGGCGCCGAACGCGGCCCCCCACGGCCTCCCCCGCAAGCGGGGAAGGAGTCTTCCGGCGGTGATCGAAACAGGCTCCGATCGATGACCGCCGGTATGACGGCCTGCGATGATCGACTGGACCGACCGTGCCGTCATGCTGTCCGCCCGCCCGTTCGGGGAGGGCAAGGCCGTGGCGCAGGTGTTGACCGAGGCGCTCCAGCCCGGCACGCTTGCCACAGTGCGCTGGCGGGCGCGGCTGGCCGACCAGCTCGGCGCCTTCTCCTGCGAGGTCGAGACGGTCCATGCCGCGCTCTGGCTGGACGACCCGCTCCGCCTGGCTGCGCTCCAGAGTGCCTGTGCGGTTGCGGAAATGGGCCTGCCGGAACGCGAGCCGCACCCGGCTGCGTTTTCGGGACTCGTAGCCTTCCTGGAGACGCTGGCCGGCGAGGCCTGGCCGGCGGCCTATGTCGGCTACGAGGTGGCGCTGCTGGCCGAACTCGGCTTCGGCCTCGACCTGGAGCGCTGCGCGGTGACCGGAGCGGACTGGCAGGCCCGCCTGCTTGTCCTGCCGGGCTTCCTCTCGGGCGCGCCAGATTTCACGCCCGGCGACATCGGGGACCCGCCACATCCGAGGCCGACATTTTCTTGCGGTTTCGATCTGATCCGGTGCCGGTTGTTCGGCGTGCGATCGCACCGTCATCGGATGTCGGCAGCCTAGGGTCAGCCGCCAGGGCCAGGATGCCGAACATGAGATGGCAGGCGACCCTGGAATGTCCGCGGACGCGGACATGGCGCCCGCCACACTCATCCTTGAGGCGGGCGTTGGTCCTCTCGACACCGGACCGGATCCGGAACCGCACGGTCTCGGGATCGACATGGCCTATTGCACGCCGGGCCCGGGCCTCCCGGTCTCGCTCCTCCTTGAGGTTCTTGTCCCGGCGCGGATTGACATCGATGATCGGACCATGGCCAAGCCGTTCGCTCATCTGGTAGATCTCCCTGGCATCATAGGCCGCGTCCATGAGATCGTAGAGATTGGTCACACGCCCGGCGGTCATCATCGCCAGCGGGATCGCGACCTGGCTGTCATGGACGGATGCCGCGGTGAGAACGGTCCTCAGCGGCACCCCGCAGTCTGCTGTGTCGATAGGCAGCTTGTAACCGCACCAAGCCTCCAGACCCCCTTGGCAGTCTTCTTTGCCCCGTGATCGCAGACCTTCGGCAGCGCGTCGAGCATCTCATCGAGATCCATCCCGTTCGCTTGCCGTTCGAGACGCCCAGGCTCCTTCGTCCTCTCCTCGCCCTTGCGGAGCCGGCCGCGCTTGCGGTTCGGCGTCCTGGCCTTCGGCTTCGGGGTCGGCGTCTCCCGGGCCTCGATGGCCGTCGAGTCCCGCGACACGTGGCCGATGAGCGCGTCGCCCAGTGTCTCTGCAACCAGAGCCGCGTGCATCCTCTCCGGAAGACGGGACTGCGACCATTCGGCAAACGCCCGCGAAAACGTCGCTTCACGCGGGATCTCCGCGACACGCGACCAGCCGCACAGTCGGCGCAACGTCGGGTCCACCTTGAGCCTGTCGATCAGGTGGCGGGTCGTCGGCAGACCCTACACCGCTTTGGCGATGACGCCACGGGCCAGCGCCCGGCGATCCTCCCGGGGCCGACCCGGACCGGTCCACACCTCATCGACGAAGCCCTCCACCTTGACGAGATCGAGAGCTGTCACGAAGCGCTTGTGCGTCTCGAGGAGAGGACCGACCGCCTCGGCCAACGCAGGGAAAAGGTCCCCTTGAAATCGGTGCCAAATGTCGGATAGGATCGAACCAAGGGTCAGCGAGGTCACCTCCTCGGTATCTTGTTGTTGTGGAAACACAACATACCACGAGATGGCCCGAAACCCAGGCCCTCGACAACAAAATCAGCCTCGACAAGGCAAAAACCGGTCGGGCCGGCAATTTTGCAAGAAGCTCGGTATTTTTTCAATTTTGGCGCCAACTATCAAAGACATGCGTACCCGGACAACAAAACCCCCCGAAAATTTGGGGATTGGAACCTCGGACCATCAATCCGATCAAATCATGGGATCAGGACATCCGAACTTTTGATGAGCCTTTTAGGTGTCGCGCAGCTTGCCGTCAACGGGCGCAGGAACGATCTTGGCTCCACCAATGACTTTCTTGCGATAAAAATCCATTAACTGTTCCATGATGTAGCAACACAAACTACATATAGTAGAACCTCTTGCAAAATTCCTGTCCCCAAGGTCCGGTGAGCCCGGATCGGTCGGTTGAGCCCGATCACCTCTGCACCTGGAGGTCGGACTCCATGGATTCGCGGTGTCTCATCAGAGATGATGAGAACAAACAGGGACCTTTGCGGACATCGGGACACGCCTCTCCGGGCCACTCTCTTCGAGAGGGCCGCGAAGGGTCGGCATGCGTTGTCGGAGCCGCCCTATCGGGCGGCGAGACGTATCAACGGGTCAGCCGCCAGGGCCAGGATGCCGACCATGAGATGGCAGGCGACCTTGGAATGTCCGCGGACGCGGACATGGCGCCCGCCAAACTCATCCTTGAGGCGGGCGTTGGTCCTCTCGACACCGGACCGGATCCGGAACCGCACGTTCTCGGGATCGACATGGCCTATTGCACGCCGGGCCCGGGCCTCCCGGTCTCGCTCCTCCTTGAGGTCCTTGTCCCGGCGCGGATTGACATCGATGATCGGCACATGGCCAAGCCGTTCGCTCATCTGGTAGATCTCCTTGGCATCATAGGCCGCGTCCATGAGATCGTAGAGATTGGTCACACGCCCGGCGGTCATCATCGCCAGCGGGATCGCGACCGGGCTGTCATGGACGGATGCCGAGGTGAGGACGGTCCTCAGCGGCACCCCGCAGTCTGCTGTGTCGATATGCAGCTTGTAACCGCACCAGGCCTCCAGGACCCCCTTGGCATTCTTCTTTGCCCCGTGATCACAGACCTTCGGCAGCTCGTCAAGCATCTCATCGAGATCCATCCCGTTCGCTTGCCGTTCGAGACGCCCAGGCTCCTTCGTCCTCTCCTCGCCCTTGCGGGGCCGGCCGCGCTTGCGGTTCGGCGTCCCGGCCTTCGGCTTCGGGACCGGCGTCTCCCGGGCCTCGATGGCCGTCGAGTCCCTCGACACGTGGCCGATGAGCGTGTCGCCCAGTGTCTCTGCAACCAGAGCCGCGTGCATCCTCTCCGGAAGACGGGACTGCGAAAATTCGGCAAACGCCCGCGAAAACGTCGCTTCACTCGGGATCTCCGCGACACGCGACCAGCCGCACAGCCGGCGTAACGTCGGGTCCACCTTGAGCCTGTCGATCAGGTGGCGGGTCGTCGGCAGACCCCACACCGCCTTGGCGATGAAGCCACGGGCCAGCGCCTGGCGATCCTCCCGGGGCCGACCCGGACCGGTCCACACCCCATCGACGAAGCCCTCCACCTTGACGAGATCGAGAGCTGTCACGAAACGCTTGTGCGTCTCGAGGAGAGGACCGACCGCCTCGGCCAACGCAGGGAAAAGGTCCCCTTGAAATCGGCGCCAGAGATCGGATAGGGTCGAGCCAAGGGTCATCGGGGTTACCTCCTCGGTATCTTGTTGTTGTGGAAACACAACATACCACGAGGTGGCCCCGAAACCCAGGCCCTCGACAACAAAATCAGCCTCGAGAAGGCAAAAAACCGGTCGGGCCGGCAATTTTGCAAGAAGCTCAGTATATTTGGGTCAAAAGAGTGTCCCGAATTAGGCTTCAAAAGGCGCAAAGTGCCAAGGTTGTCATGGCATTCACTGCGGATGAGCGGAGGAGCCAGACTTGCTGCCGGATGCCGAAATCATTCCGCGGCTCCAGTTTTGGGACAAAGATGATGCTCTGCGACAAGTCGTCGGCGGACATGACCTCGTTGGATCGCGCTGTGGTGATGACTGTCACAAGCGCGACCGGGACTGCGATATTCACTGCGTTGTTAAATCCGGGATACGCTGCACGATCATCCGAACGCCATTATTTGCTTGACCGGCGGCGGCGGGAGTGAAAGTTTGCGATCGGCAACAGGATTATGATAACAGAGCCGGGTCGCATGCTGGAGTGTCGGAACAATCAGTCCGTCGGCCTCGGGTCATGCACGGCACGAACGATCCAGGGACGTAACTTGCGACAGATTGATTTGTGTGATCAGGGCAAACGGCGACAGGTTTCGTTGAACGTCCCCAACTCAATACATCACGTTATATCTGGTTAGGGAGAAGAGCATGAATGGTTTCGCACCAAGGATCTTGGCTGCGGTCATGGGAACGGCATTCGTTTTTGGTCCCGGCGCGACGCAGGCCGAGACACCGCAAAAAGGCGGTGAACTGAATATCGTCGTCGGATCAAAGATCCCGTCCTATGACGGTCATATCGAATCGACATTCGGGATGATCCATCCGATCAAACCATTTTACAGCAGTCTGATCCGGGTCAATCCAGACAATCCGTCGTCACCGACGGATTTCGTCTGCGATGTCTGCGTGGGCGATGTTCCGGAGCCGACGGAAGGTGGTACCAAATACACCTTCAAGATCCGTACGGGTGTCAAGTTCCATGATGGAACGCCAATGACATCTGCCGATGTCAAGGCGACTTTTGACAAGATCATTTCGCCGCCGGAAGGCATTGCGTCAAACCGCAAGGCGTATTTCAAAATGGTCGAGTCGGTCACCACGCCGGATGCTGAAACCATCGTCTTCAAGCTGAAACATCCGAGCGGAACATTCATCCCCTCGATCGCCATGCCGTTTAATTTCATCTATGCGAAGAAGGATCTTGATGCCCATGGTTACAACTGGCATCAACAGAACATCAACGGCACGGGCCCGTTCAAGTTTGTCGAGCATGTTCAGGGCAGCCATGTCAAAGCCGCCCGGAATGAATCCTATCATCACGCCGGCAAACCGTATCTCGATGGCTACACGGCCCTGTCGGCGCCGAAAATGTCGATTCGCCTTCAGGCAATTCGCGGTGGTCGCGCTGATATCGAGTTTCGCGGATTTCCGCCGAAGGCCAGAGATGATCTCGTAGCGGCCCTGGGCGACAAGATCACGGTTCAGGAAAGCGACTGGAACTGTGTTCTGTTGGTCTCTCCGAACCACAGGGTCAAGCCGTTCGACGACCCGCGGGTTCGCAAGGCGATGACGTTGGCAATCGACCGCAATGGCGGCTCAAGATACCTCTCGAATATCGCTATCGTCAAAACGGTTGGCGGCATCGTCTTCCCGAACCACCCGTTGGCAACGCCGATTTCCGATCTGAAGCAGAATATCGCCGGTTATTCCGACGATTTGCAGGGTTCGATCGAGCAGGCCAAAGCCTTGTTGGCCGAGGCCGGACAGTCAGATCTGGAGTTTACCCTGCTGAACCGTGCTGTCGACCAGCCTTACAAGATCGTCGGAACCTGGCTGATCGGCCAGTGGAAGAAAGCGGGCATGAAGGTCGATCAGGACGTTCGTCCGACGACTCCGTTCTACGCCTCGCTGCGTAAGCAGAAGGACTTTCAAGTGTCTATCGACTTCAATTGCCAGTCGGTGGTGAACCCGATTGCCGACATCTCCAAGTTCCTTCCCTCGGCGGGCAACAACTATGCCAGTTTCGAGGATGCGGAACTTGAGCAGATCTACGACAGGCTGTTGCAGACTGCTAGCGTCGACGAGCAGAAGATCTTGGTCCATCAGTATGAAAAGCGGATTCTGAACGATATTACATCGCAGATGATCACGCTGTGGTGGTACAAGATCAATCCGCATCGCTCCTATGTGAAAGGTTGGAAGATTGCGCCGAGCCACTACCTGAACCAGTCGCTCGACAATATCTGGATCGATCAGGAAGAGAAGAAACGCCACGGTCTCTGATTTGATCTGGGCGTCGGGACGGGCCGCTCCGGTATCCCCGGGCGGCCCGTCACTTGATTTGTGTTCGCGGTTGGCCGGAAACATCTGAATGTACGCCTATATCGTCAAGCGAACGTTGCTGCTGTTCCCGACCTTGTTGGGCGCGGCCATCGTAGTTTTCCTGTTATTGCGGCTCGTCCCGGGCGATGTCTGCATGATCAAGTTCGGGGGTGAGGGCGGTTACGTCGACCCGGAACAGATCACGATGTGCCAGGAACGGCTGGGTATTGCCGATTCCACGATTGTACAGTTCTTCAACTATATGATCGGATTTGTCACGTTCGATCTCGGAACCTCGATGTGGACCGGAAACCCGGTGGTGCAGGAAATCGCGATCCGGTTCCCGTTATCGATGCAGATCGCGATCATGGCCACCCTGACGTCGGTGATCATCGCGATTCCGCTCGGCGTGATCTCCGCTGCCAAACAGAACACGCTGACGGATTATGCCGTGCGGGCCTTCAGTATCGCCGGCATCGCGCTGCCGTCATTCTGGCTCGGGATCATGATCATCCTCGGATTATTGATTTCCACCCAGGCATGGTGGGGCGTGCCTTGGATGCCACCGATCCACTACAAGTCGATATTCGTCGATCCGGCGCATAATCTGTCACAATTGATCTGGCCGGCGCTGGCCACCGGGTACCGATATTCCGCGGTCGCCACCCGGATGACCCGTTCGGCAATGCTCGAGGTCTTGCGCGAGGATTACGTCCGGACCGCCCGGGCCAAGGGGCTGGTCGAAAAGGTCATCATCAACAAACATGCCCTGAAAAATGCGATGCTGCCCGTCGTGACCATCATCGGAATCGAGTTTGCGTTCCTGATGGGGGGACTGGTGGTCACGGAACAGGTGTTCAATCTGAACGGGCTCGGCAAGCTGTTCGTTGAATCTGTCACCCAGGCTGACTACACGCTGACCCAGGCGCTGGTCATGCTCGTGGTCTTCATTTTCGTCCTGGTGAACTTTATCGTCGACCTGATGTATGCGTGGCTTGATCCGCGCATCCGATATTCCTGAGGGCCTGCACATGGCGACCATTGATCCACCTGCCAGCCTCGGCGCCGAACTGCCGAGACAGAAGACAATCTGGGATACCGCCGGCCGTCTGGCCAGGAAACAACCGTTGGGCCTAGCTGGCCTGATTGTCATTGTCGTGATGGTGTTCGCAGCGCTGTTGGCTGATTTCGTGGCGCCCTACGATCCAGAACTCGAAAATTTCGAGTACATGCTGACGGCGCCTGGCGGCTACGATGCGATCAACGAGGCTGTGTTTCTTCTGGGCACCGATCAGTTCGGACGGGATCTGTTCTCACGCATTATTCATGGTGCCCGGACGGCTCTTCTGGTAGGCTTTTCGGCATCGTTTATCGGTGCCATTGCCGGTCTCGTTCTTGGGGTCGGCAGCGCGTATTTCGGCGGCTATGTCGACCTAGTTTTTCAGCGTGTCATGGATGTGTTCATGGCATTTCCACTGGTCATCATGGCGCTTGCCATCGTTGCGATCTTCGGGGCTGGAACTGACAAGGTGATCATAGCGATCACCATACCTTTCATACCGCGTTGTGCCCGGGTAGTGCGTTCGAGCGCGCTGGCTCTGCGTGAACTGCCTTACATTGATGCAGCACGTTCGATTGGCTACAGCCACGCCCGTATCGTGCTGCGACACATGATTCCGAATGTGATGGCGCCATTCCTGATCATGTTGACGGCGTTTGTCGGTCAGGCGATCCTGCTGGAGGCGTCGCTGTCCTATCTCGGACTTGGCGTTCAGGAACCGACTCCAGCCTGGGGTTTGATGCTCCAGGGCGGCGCCGAGGAATATGCCGAAAGCGCGCCATGGGTGCCGATCTGGCCGGGTGTCGCGATCACTCTTGCGGTATTCGGCTTCAATCTGTTCGGTGACGCCGTACGTGATGTTCTGGACCCAAAACTGCGATCACAGAGCTGATCCGGTGATCAGCTCTGCCAATGCTTGTAGCGGCACCGGCGCCAGAAGGGATCCGTGAATGCCTAGCATCGATTCCGGCCCATCCGCGTGGCGGATGCAATCTAACCACAACCGGATGATGGTACTGCAGGCGGCTGATCTGGAGTCACTGGACGGTCCCGTGGAACTTGCCTATTTCGGCAGTTCGGCGTTTCGCATTACGTCGCCGTCCGGGATCACGGTGATGGTCGACCCCTGGCGCAATCTTCCAACCGGCAAATGGGACTGGTATTTCCACGATTTTCCGCTGACGGCGGTTGATATCGGGGTATCGACCCATGCGCATTTCGACCATGACGCGCTGCATCGGCTCGACGCCCATGTCTTGCTCGACCGACTCATCGGAACCTATCGTTTCGGTGACATCGTGATCACTGGAATCGCCGACAAGCATGCGACCGATTCATCCGCCTCGCTCTATGATTTCCGGAAAATCATCCGCATGACCGACGGTGTCGATATCACACCACCGGACAATCCTCGGTCCTGGGACCATTGCCTGATTCTGATCGAGACCGGGCGCCTGCGCATTCTCGCCTGGGGCGACAATCGCCACGATCCGCCGGATGCTGTCTGGCAGGCGCTCGGCCAGGTCGACATCGTCCTTTTGCCGGTCGACAACTCGCAGCATGTGATGGGTTTCGTCCATGTCGAGACGATCATTGACCGCCTCAAGCCCAAGGTTGTCGTGCCGCATCATTACTATATCGTCGATATCACGTCGCGTCAGAGCACGCTGCAGCCGGTTGACCCTTGGGTACGGCGTCGCGGCGAAAATGCGCGCTGGCTGGAGGCGGCCTCAAGCGTTTATCGATGGCAGGACCTTGAGGAAGTCGACGGGCGCGTTGATTTCTTTGGCAGTCACGTTGCATTTGACCGGGACGAATGGCACCAGACCATGTCCTGAAGACGTGATGACTTTCAGCCCGTCTACCCTTCGCGAGGTATACGGGTTGCTGCCGCGAAGGTCAGCACCGGTTTTTACGCGGCGAGAGCATCCTCTTCATGCGGCATCACGAAATGCCCTTCCGCAACCTCGACGAGGCACCGTTCGGGCGGCTCGTATCCGAGTGGTTTCAGCGGGCTCGGAATTTCGTCGGTCATCAGATTAAGCTCGGTCTTGCGTAGCCGCGGGTCGGCGACCGGCACCGCTGCCATCAGTTTCCTGGTGTAAGGATGGCGCGGGTCTTCGAAGACCTGGCCCCTGTTGCCGAGCTCGACGATTTCGCCAAGATACATGACCGCGACCCGATGACTGACCCGCTCGACCACCGCCATGTCGTGGCTGATGAAGAGGTAGGACAGGCCGAATTCCTCCTGCAGATCCATCATAAGATTGATGACCTGCGCCTGAATCGACACGTCGAGTGCCGAGACCGCTTCATCGGCGATGATCAGTTTTGGTTCGAGTCCGAGAGCCCGGGCGATGCAGAGACGCTGGCGTTGTCCACCAGAAAACTCATGCGGATAACGTGCCGCGTGATCGGGCTCAAGCCCGACCCGGGTTAGCAGATCGGCAACCCGGTCACGGGCTTCGCGTCCTTTGGCAATGCCATGGACTTCCATCGGCTCGGCGATTGCGGCGCCGGCTGTCATTCGTGGATTGAGCGAGGCAAAAGGGTCCTGGAAGATCATCTGCATCTCGCGGCGGAAAGGCCGCATCTCGACAGCACTCAGCCTGGTCAGTTCGTGTCCCTCGAACAGGACGCTGCCCCGGGTCGGTTGGGTCAGGCGAATGATGCTTCGCCCGGTCGTCGACTTGCCGCAGCCGCTTTCACCGACCAATGCCAGTGTCTCGCCGGGCTGCAGGGCGAAGTCGATTCCCTCGACGGCGTGAATGCGTCCGGTCGCGCGCCCGAAGATGCCCTTGCGGATATCGAACCGCGTAGTCAGGTTCGAGACTTCGAGCAACGGTGCTGCATTGCGCCGCACCGTGTCCTTGACGTCGAGCAGTTCCTGCTCGGCGCTAGCGATCTTGACCTCGTCGCCTTCGGCCCGTCTGATATCGACATTTGCGAACTTGGCCGGCAATAAGCGGCCGCTCATGCTGCCCAGGCGTGGCACCGCGGACAACAGCGCCTTGGTGTAGGGATGTTGCGGGCTATGGAAAATTTCCATTGCTGGGCCTTCTTCAACCTTCTCGCCGCGCAACATCACGACGACCCGATCGGCAACCTCGGCAACCACGCTCATGTCGTGGGTAATGAACATCACCGACATCCCGATGTCGTGCTGTAGCAGTTTGATCAGGTCGAGGATCTGGGCCTGGATTGTGACGTCGAGCGCCGTCGTCGGCTCGTCGGCGATCAGGAGTGATGGCCGGCAACTCAGCGCCATGGCAATCATTACCCGTTGCCGCATACCACCGGAGAGCTGGTGCGGATATTGCTGGAGTTGTTTTTCGGGTTCGGGAATCCGGACCAGCTTTAGCATCTCAAGTGCGAGTTCGAGGGCTTCGTTCTCACTTTTGTTCTGATGCAGGATAATGGCTTCGGCGATCTGCATCCCGACGGTGAAAACCGGATTCAGCGAGGTCATTGGCTCCTGGAAAATCATCGAGATATCGTTACCGCGGATGTCGCGCATCACCTCCTGGGGCTGTGTTGTGATATCGAGGGTATTGCCGTCTTTGCGCCGGAACTTGACCTCTCCCGAAAAGATCTTGCCGCCAGCATAATCGGTCAGCCGCATGAGTGACATTGCAGTGACCGACTTTCCGGATCCCGACTCGCCCACAACCGCCAGTGTTTCGCCACGATCGATATTCCAGGACACGCCATCGACGGCCTTGACGGTCTGATCCTCCAGCGGGAAGTACACCCTGAGGTCATCGACCTGGATCAGGCGGTTGTCATCCATTGAGTCTGTTCCTTTATCATACGTCATGTCAGCGTGGCAATTTCTGCTCATGGGCCGGCAACTTGTCAGAAAACCCGCGAATAGCCAAGACAATACGGCCCAAATTGCTGTGGCGGACGTATTTGCAATTAATTTGCGGCGGTTTGGGTAGGCGTCGCCGGTTGGATAGGCGAATGCGGTGACCATCTTGCCCTTGTTATTGGAGTGTACAGTGACTGCGAGATTTTCTGGCAGTCACCCCGCGCAAGACTGTGAATACGATTATAGGATCTTGGTGCAGGCCGATTTAGACTTGCGTGAAAGTGCTCGTTTGGGCCCATTCAGGATGTGACACAGCGCAGGTCTTTGCCAAACGAGCGGTGAACGGCAAACGTAACTGCCAAGGTCCGATACGGGTTCCACTTCCGGTTGCCTGGTTCACGGCGCGTGGTTGTATGGTGAGCCGCGCCAGTGGCCACACACATCGGTCCTGTCCGTGTGAGGAATTTCGATGTCCGGGAGGGGCGGAGCCACCGTCTGGAGATCAACTGCATCGGGTCGGAGTGTGCCAGGGTTTCGAGGATCGTCCAGCCCTGCTTACGGGCTGTGGCAATGACCGCGCGCAGGGTGGCGAAGTCGCGGGCGCTCTGTTCGGAACGGAAGCCGTCAGAGATTTTCTGACGCAGCTTCACCATTCGCGATCACGCTCGGCCTCATTGTTCGTGAAGGGCGTTCGCAATTTGGCGAGGTACCGCAGGCCTCCGTCCTTGTGTGTCTGGAGACGGAGGGCGAGGGTGTGCCCGACGCAGCGTTTTTCGCCCGCGCTTGCTGCTGGTGCTGTCGCGCGTCGCACTGCGTTCAAGCGCGGCGATGCGGTCCCGCAGAGCCACGGTCTCCCTCTCAAGCGTAGTCTTGCTCAAGCGCCGCGATCGTCTCGACGATCGCTAGGGCCAGGTGTAACAATTTCCGGCCCCAGTCCTCGATGACCGTGGATGTCCCGGATGGGGGAGATCCTAGGCCGGCGAAGGCTTCAGGATAGGCGGCGAGATCCTCCGTCCCTTCCATTATGGCGGATAGCACCGCAAGACATTCGCCCGGCGGCAGCGTCGCGTGGTGCCGGCTCCGGTTAGCCGCCTTGCGTTTGATGCGCTGGCGGTTGGTGAAGGTCCGGCCAGGCAAAGCTCGCCCAGTGCACCCGGTCGGGCGTGAAGGTGAACCACACGACCTCGGTCCCGAGGCCCTGGGTGAACACTTGCAGCACCAGTCGGCCAGCGTCGCGTAATACGGCGCCGAGGGATGACCCGAGACCATCACCTGACAGGGCAGATGCTTGGGCAGATCCAGAAGCGTGACAGGGTCGGCTTCCCTGGAGTCGAAACGATAACGCCGGGCCGATCGGCGGGTCGCCCGGAGATGCGGCGGATCCCAACTCCCGGTCGGAGAACGGAAACCGCAACAGAAAGGCATGCACTGCCCCCGGATGATTCTCGATGTAGACATCGTGCGGCGGTATCAGCGCGATCAGCGTCTAACACAAACCCGCCATTGTCTTCGATCCGAAAGACCCCATCCGCCGCTTCCGTCACAAAAGAGCGCCACCCATAGACCGGGTATAGATTCTTTCTTTCACTCCCAATTCGAGCATCAATGCGGATTTTTCCGTCAGGCACTGTCCGTCGCGTTTAGCGTAACAATGTCAGTTTTGAGCGCAACCGACAGGAACATACTGTCTGATCGATCAATGACAGCAATTAACGGACCAATATAATTGAATCCGATATCATGACAGTATCATCCGTGTAACCATGCTGTCCTGATCAGGCGTTACCGGTCAGATAATCGAGCGCGGCGAGCACGCCGCCCTTATCATGCGGCACACCGGCGAGCGCGAGCCCCATTTCAACTCCGGCGAGTGTGCCGGCCATCATGAGGTCGTTGAAATCACCGAGATGACCGATCCGGATAATCCGACCCTTGACCTTGCCGAGCCCGGCGCCAAGCGACATGTCATAGCGGTCCAGAATAGTAGCGCGCAAGGCGTCGGCGTCATGACCGTCGGGCAGGACAACGCCGGTCAGAACCGGGCTGTGCTCGTCGGCGACCCGGCACTGGATATCAAGCCCCCAACTGCGAACAGCCCGGCGCGTGGCTTCGGCGTGTCGCGCATGTCGGGCAAAGACATTTTCGAGCCCTTCTTCCATCAGCATGTCGCAGGCTTCGGCCAACCCGTATAGTAGGTTTGTTGCTGGCGTATAAGGGAAGTTGCCGGTCCGGTTGCTTTCGCATTGAGCTTCCCAGTCCCAATAGGATCGTGGCAAGTCTGCAGATGCTACGGCTGCAGCCGCCTTTCCGCTGATTGTATTGAAACCAAGCCCAGGCGGTAGCATCAATCCTTTCTGCGAGCCGGCGATCGTCACGTCGACTCCCCATTCGTCATGCCGATAATCAACTGAAGCAAGGCTGGAAATGGTGTCGACCATGAACAATGCCGGATGCCGGGCCCGGTCGATCGCGTCGCGGATACGTTTGATATGTGACGTCACCCCGGTCGAGGTTTCATTATGGACAACGCACACGGCCTTGATCGCGTGTGTCTTGTCCTGCACGAGGCGTTCTTCGATCACATCATCACGGACGCCGCTGCGCCAGTCGCCGACGATAACGTCAGGCACAAGGCCAAGGCGACTCGCGAGATCGCGCCACAATGTCGAGAACTGGCCGGTTTCATACATCAGAACCCGGTCGCCCGCGGACATCGTGTTGACCAGGGCCGCTTCCCAGGCACCTGTTCCAGAGCACGGAAAGATGATGACCGGCCCGCTGGTCTGGAATATAGGCTGCAGTTTGGCCAGAACACGGTTCGCCAGATCCCGAAACTCCGGACTGCGATGATCGATGGTCGGCTGCTCGATGGCCCGAAGAACACGGCCCGGGACATTGGTCGGTCCCGGGATCTGCAGAAAGTGATTGCCGGCGCGACGGGGCATAGCGGGTCCTTCTTTGTTTCGTCTGATGAATCAGGTCAGCGCCCAGTCGAGAACCTGGGCGACATGAACGGCTTTGCGACCTGTGATATCGCGAATCTGGTGGCGGCAACTGGTGCCATCAGCGACCAGAATTGTATTAGGTGTTGCAGCCTTGATGGCGGGTATGAGGTCGAGTTCTGCCATGGCGACCGAAACCCCGTAATGTTCGGCTTCGTAGCCGAAGGCGCCCGCCATGCCGCAGCAGCTCGAATTTATGGTCGACACGTCGAGATCGGGTATCAGGCTGAGCGTGGCCTCGACGCTGCCCATTGCTCCAAAAGCTTTCTGATGACAGTGACCGTGAAGAAGGGCAGTGGCGCCAATCGGCTGCAGGGACAGGTCGAGACGAGCGGCGTTTTGCTCGCGCACGAGAAATTCTTCGAACAGAAGGGCGTTGTCAGCGAGCTGTTGCGTCGCGGCCCCGGGCAGAAGGACCGTATACTCATCGCGCAAAGTGAACAGGCATGACGGTTCGAGGCCGACAACCGGAATGCCGTTCTCAATAAAAGAAGTGCAGGCTGCAAGCATGCGTTCGGCCTCGGACCGGGCCTGGTCGATGAGTCCGGAGGCAAGCCAGCTTCGCCCACAGCACAAATGCCGCCCGGTGCCGTCAGGTCCGCGGTCAATGATATGGATCCGGTAACCGGCGGCTTCGAGAACCCGTAGTGCGGCGCGCAGGTTTTCAGGTTCGAACCAGGTATTGAAGGTGTCAGCCATCAAGGCCACCGCCTTGTCTCGCGGTGCGTCGGACGCTTCATCGGCGCGGAACGGCTCGGGATGCCAAGCCGGCAACGCACGCGCGGCGGAAAGTCCGAAGAGTTTGTCCGTCATCCAGGGCAGTCCGGGGATGCGGTCGCGCAGATTGGCGATGAAATGAAACCGCGATGCAGCCTCGGCGTAACGCGGCAACCAGGCCACCAGACGATCGCGCGGCATCAGGCCGTGCCGTTTGACCCTGGCATGGGTCACCTCAATCTTCATCCGGGCCATATCGACGCCGGTCGGACATTCGCGCCGACACCCCTTGCAGGACACGCAGAGCGCCATGGTCTCGGCCATGCTGTCAGACAGGAAGGCGTCGGGACCGAGTTGGCCTGAGATCGCGAGGCGCAGCGTGTTGGCCCGGCCGCGCGTCACATGCCGCTCCTCTCGGGTGACCCGGTAGCTTGGACACATGACACCTGCCGCAAGATTGCGGCAGGCACCATTATTGTTGCACATCTCCACGGCGCCGGCAAAGCCGCGCCATTCGGACCAGTCGAGCACTGTTTCCGGCGGCGCCGGCGTATAGTCCGGTCCGTAACGGAAGAGGGATCGATCGTCCATTTTGGGTGGATCGACAATTCGTCCCGGATTCATCAAACCTTTCGGGTCGAACGCGGCCTTGATTTCTCCGAAGGCATCAACCAGCCGTCGGCCGAACATTTTTTCGTGAAACTCAGACCGCACGATGCCATCGCCATGTTCGCCGGAATGCGAGCCTTTGTAGGCGCGGACCATTTCGAAGGCTTCTTCGGCGATCTCGCGCATTTTTGTGACATCGGAGTCATCCTTCATGTTCAGGATCGGCCGGACATGCAGACAGCCAACGGAGGCATGCGCATACCAGGTACCGCTGGTACCGTGCTTGTCAAATATCCGGGTCAGGCGGTCGGTGTATTCCGCCAGATCCTCAAGCGGAACCGCACAGTCCTCGATGAAGGAGACGGGTTTGCCGTCGGTCCTCATCGACATCATGATGTTCAGTCCCTGCTGCCGGATACTAGTTATGCGAGCTTGGAACGTTCGGTCGATGGCCTCGACGATGCTGTCGGCGAAGCCGAGGTCGCTCATCAATTGATCAAGTTCGCGAAGTCTTGCTGTCTGGTCGGCGAGGTCGTCGCCAGCGAACTCGACAAGCAGCAGCGCGTCGGGGTTGCCCCGCACGAAAGAGTCGACGACCGGCCGGAAGAGCGGGATGTCGCGTGCGAGATCGATCATTCTCCGATCGACCAGTTCAACGGCGGACGGGGACAGTTCGACGATATGCCGAGTTGCATCCATCGCCGCATGGAATCCCGGAAAGTGGCAGACCCCGGTGACCCGGTGTTTCGGGATTTCATGCAGGTGAAGCTGGATTGATTTGAAAGCAGCGAGGGTACCTTCGGAGCCGACCAGAAGTTTTGCCATGTTGTGGCCGGCCGGGTCGATTGTGTCGATGTTGTAGCCGCCGACCCTGCGCATCAGTTTTGGAAAGCGTTCGACCAGTTCCGCATGGTCTCGCTGGGCGATGTCGCGGACTGTCCGGACGAGGCTGTCATAGCGGGGCGGCGCCTTCAATTCGCCCAGATTGCCGGGCACATTGCCAAATTCGAGATGATCTCCAGTCGGCAATAGCGCATCGATGGCTTCGACATTGTCGACCATGATGCCGTAGCGGATTGAGCGGGTGCCGCAGGAGTTGTTCGCGGTCATGCCCCCGATTGTGGCTCTGGAGGCAGTCGAGATATCGACCGGGAAGAATAGCCCGTGCGGTTTCAGGAATGTGTTGAGCCGGTCGAGCACCATGCCTGGCTGAACGGTAACGCGCCGGTCTTTCGGGCGGAAATCCAGTACCTGGTCCAGATATTTGGAACAATCGATTACAACTGCTTCATTTACGGTCTGCCCGCATTGGCTGGTGCCACCGCCTCGTGGCAGGACTGGTGCCCCGGCGTCGACCGAGATCTCGACCGCGCGCACAAGATCCTGTTCCGTTTTCGGGATTACGATTCCGATGGGGACGGCCTGGTAGATCGAGGCATCGGTTGCGTACAGACCGCGGCTGAATGCGTCGAACCGGACCTCGCCTTCAATTTCGGCGGCGAGGCGTCGGCCTAGCGGGCCGTCAGCCACCATGGCGCGGGTATTTATGCGCGATCGGGGGTTGGCCATAGATGCTGACTCCGGGAGTCCCGGCAATAATCGTGTCCGGATAATTCACCAACGGGTCTGGATGGGTTCTGACCGCCGTCGGTTGTCCATAGTGTCAGGCGATTGTCTGGTGTCAAAGACTGTACCCCAACCCCTTGAATCGTAAACCGGCTGAGGTTTCGTTTCAACCCTCCCAAGGGTCCGGGCACGACGACCCCGTGCTTAGTGATTTTGCGTGATTTTGCCATTTTGCCATTTGAGCCGATTTTTTTCTGGCTTTATGTGTCCGGATTTGTGATCGCGGCCAGCATGATTTTGGAGCATCGGATTTTCGAGGCGCAACCAATCGATTTCAACCTGTCGGATATCGAGGTTCGTCTGGCTCGTCCTGACGAGCGGGTGGGTCGGGATACTGTGGTCACAGCCTGTCATTATCCTGGGTTCAAGGGTTTTGCCGGTCGCGATTTGCGCCATGTGGTCTTGTAGCGCGGTCAATGGGTCGCGGTCGCCGGCTGGCAGACCGGTGCTTTCAACCATGCGCCGCGGGACCGGTGGATCGGCTGGGCTCCGGCGGAGCAGGTCCAGCGTCTTCATCTGATCGGTAACAACACCCGGTTTCTCGTGTTCGGCAAACCCGGCGTATGTCCCGGTCTGGCCTGTTTTGCACTGGCACAGATGATGGAGCGCCTGAGCGCGGACTGGCAGGTGGCGTATGGCCATCCCCTGTTGCCGGCGGAACGTTTGTGGATCCGAAGTCGTTCTCGGGAACCCTGTACGCCGCGGCGAACTGGCGCCTCCCGGGCGCCAGCAAGGGCCATGCGCACAGCAACGGCCGCTATACCGGATCGCATGGCCAACCCCAGGCAGAGTCATGGTCTGCCGTTGCAACGCGACGCCTGCCGCCGGTTGCGCGCGCCCGACGCGCTTCTGGCGGCGTGGGAACTTAAAGCCGTTATCTCGAACCGGAGCGTCGGGCCGTTGCCGTCGATTGACGCAAACGTCGCGCAGGTTGACGACGTTCGGCGAAGCCAGGGGCGTAAGCCCTGCATGGCCTCCGTGCTGTCGGTGGGTCTGCTGTCCCGTCTGATGGTCATACGGGCCCGGTGGCCGCGGCCGCGCTCGCGGCCAGCCTTGGTCAGAAGGATCTTGCGGCCATCGGCAGCTGGAAGAACACGGTCACCGGTCGCCATGAGCCGGTCTCCGGATCGACCCTGTATCGGGTCATACAGACCCTCGACCCGGAGCAGAGGCAAGCGGTGCTTCAACGCCATGGGCAACCGCGTCTGCACATCGCACAGGCCCTTGCCGTCGACGCCCGCCGCGCAACACCGCAAGACCGGCTCGCCTGGACCCACGGTCACGGGCCGGTCGAACGCCATCACCCTGTCCGGGACGTCACCTTCAAAGAAGACGATTGTACCGCCCGCACCCGATCCGCACCGTCCGACAATGCCATCATCAACACCATCGCGACCGCCGTGATCCTGGGGGACAACCGTAGGATCGGCAAATCGAAGAGGGGCTTCGCCGAGAGCCTGCGTGCCTTCACCCAAGTGGGCACTTTTCTGATGTCTATGCCCTTTATCATGCTGATACAACAAGATAATTCTCTTGGCCGGTTCCAACATGGCACTCCATTTTGTGAGATTCTGTCAGCTCGTCAGGCGGGTCCTCCTGCGGTGGATGGCGGGTTCCACGCCCGCCGCCGAGGAGATGTCGGCACCCTCGGCGGCGGGGCGCGTGTCCTGGCGGTTGACGATCAACGTGCCGTCGGTCTGGCGCAGGCGCGTGGTGATCTGCACCCAGGTCCGCATGCTCTAGCGGATCGATGCCCAGCCCTTGTGGATGCCCCGCGCGGCCAGCCGGGTGCGGATCAGATGCACGGCGTGGTAGGCCAGCACGGCGATCCGCAGATGAGCCGCGATGCGCCGGTCGAGCTGGTGCCAGAT
The DNA here is from genome assembly GCA_963422445.2 of Thalassobaculaceae bacterium. Taxonomy (GTDB): domain Bacteria; phylum Pseudomonadota; class Alphaproteobacteria; order Thalassobaculales; family Thalassobaculaceae. Next base: position 1,372,634 of record OY729512.2, on the reverse strand, counting down.
CGGGCGCAGGCCGAGCTCGGATTTCAGGCTCTTGAATGTCGCCTCGATATCCGTGATCCGCCAGTACGACCGAAGGACCGCCTCGATGTCCCAGTCGACGTGGCTGGTGCGCAACACATAGGCGCCCGCGCCCTCGTCGGCCTCGTCGTATTGGGGCCTGCGCTTGAAGCGCACAGCGCTCGCATTGGGGTCGGTTTTCGCCTTCTCGACAGTGATCTCGTAGGGCCTGGCGACTGCGGAGAAGCGCTGCTTGAGGCGGCCCACGCTCTCCAGCACCTTGTCGTAGCGCTTGATGCGACCCTTGACCGGGAGGCCGCCGTGGCGCTTTTCCAGCGCCGCCTCGAAGCGGTTCCTCCGCAGGCCGAGGATCGAGGTCTCGGCCTTCTTCTTGCCCTCGCTGACGACGTAGAGCCGCGCCGTCCTCGCTGGCAAGCCGCCAGGCGCGCACCTCGTGGCGCGCGCTGGTGATCAGCAGCGCCTCGGGTCCGCCCTCGGGCGGTGCAGGTCTGACGCCGCGGCTGACCGCGATCCAGTCGTAGCCCGGCTCGCCCAGCCAGACGATGTTCTCCTCGGTGGCGATGCCCGCGTCCATGACCACCATGGGCTTCGGCGCCGTGCCGCCGCACACCGCCTTGAGCCTGGCCAGCGCGTCCTCCAGCCTGCCCGGCTCGCTCACGTTGCCCGGCAGGATCTCGCACCTGCGCGGGAAGCCTGCGCCGTCGAGCGCCAGCGCCAGCGTGATCAGCGGACAGTCGTCGCGCTTCTGCCTGGAGCGCCCGAACCTGGGACGCTCGCCGTGCGCGTGGCCGTGGTCGTGAAGGTTGGTGAGATCGTAGAAGGCGATGGTGTCGGGGATGTCGAGCAGCGCGCGCTCACGGTTGAACAGCTCCCGCTGGATGGCGGCGCGGTGGCGCCAGAGAAGGTCGCCGATGCACTCAAGCGTCTTGCGCCGCAGAGCCTTGCGGTCGCCCTCCAGATCTAGAAGCGCGGCGGTCGCACTGTCGCGGCGCAACCAGCGGCTGGTCTCACGCTCGCTGGCGGGGTGGACCATCCTGGCGACAATCAGCGCGCTCGCGATGCGCCCTTCGCGGCCCTTGATGCCCAGGTCGTGGAGGATGTCGGCGAAGCCGAGATCGTCGAGGGCCTTGAGGCACAGGCGCTCGCAGCCGACCGTGCGCGGGGTCTCGTGCTCCAGGGTATCGAGGTCGACGGTGGCGGCTTCGGGCTTGCGCGCCTCTTCCTGCATCGCCTCGACGCGGAACCCCCTGGCCCTGAGCCTGGCGACGATGTCCTCGGCTGCGGCCTGCACGTCCGGCGCGGCTGCGAGCAGCGGCGGGCGGCCGTGGAGCAGCGCCTCGGCGCGTTGAGCAACTTCGCGCCATTTCTCCTTCGGCACCGGATCGTCGGCGCCGAGGTTGAGGAGCGTGCGCTGCCTGACCTTGTCGCCGATGCGCTGCGAGAGCACGAGGCGATGACTGCGGACGGGCTTGCCGTCGGTGGTGTGGGTTTTGGTTGCCCCGATGAACATGTTGCCCGTCGCGAGATTGTTGCGAGGGGCCAAGATTTGTCGTCTTGGGGACTGGGGTCAAGGGGCAATCGTCAATACCTCGAATTTACTGGCACTACAATGCGGCTTCAAGACGGAAATCACAAATATAGAAGTGCGGCCTCCACGCCGTCTCTATATCTGGTATGCCAACCGGAAGAATCTGACCAAGTCGGCCCCGATAAGCCGGAAAAAGTGCTAACTTGGGTTCAGCTATCGACGCAAGGACGGCATGAAGGCGCTCTTCACGCCCATCCGACCGAGACCGCTCTCCCGAAACCACGACACCACCGGTGTGTCCGCCGTCCGCACAACGCGACGGCTGTCTCAAGGATCGCCCGACCGACGATACGCCGCACCGACCGACCGATCCGGGGTCAGCGCGCCGTGAAGGCCCGGTTCGCGCGGTCGATCACATAATTGGCAGGCATGAGAAATACAGGGCAAACCTGGCGCAGGATCGCCGTGGATCGAGGCAGATCGCCGCGGGTGTTTTGTCGCCGTTATGCGTACGGAAAAGCCACTCATCCCGTCGCGGGTGCTGTGGTACCGCGGATGGCCGAAGTGCCTATACGGTTTCTCCGGAAGATGGGCCGCCTTGGGACACCCGTTGGCGATATTGTGTAGAAGGTCGGATGATTGCCGGCGGAGGCTCGGCCGGTACACCGCCGGACTGCTCACCTCCGGAATTTCTGATTGAGGTCGGCTTCGACTCAAATGCCCGATACCGTAGAGAACGGCCTCCGGTGTTATTCTGACGTCTGTATACAGGACGATCTGATCTGGAGCCCATAGAGACGCGTTGCCCGCTTGGGGCGGCTCGAACGGTCATAATCGAAATGCAATCCGCGTTTATGCCTTGCCGATAATTCGGTGACCCGCTATAAGCCCCATTACGATTACGGTCGGGGAGTAGCTCAGCCTGGTAGAGCACTGTCTTCGGGAGGCAGGGGCCGGAGGTTCAAATCCTCTCTCCCCGACCAGCATCGCCGTTCATCCGATATCGACTTGGACAGGGTCATGCGGATCAGATTTGAACGGGACCCCGACATTCCAGACTGAATCCTGCCATGGACGGCCGAATGACAGGGGCACTGTTCGACATCAAGTGTCGTCGCCCAGTTGTTCAGCAGCGCATTCTTGCGTTCATCGTTTATTTTTCTGAGTGTCTAAATCATAATTATATCAATTAGTTACAGTGACTTGCATGCGTCCGAGGCGGCGCATGAGAACACGGCTTAGAGCCAGCAGGAGCCAGGCGAGGGCGCTGGCGATGGATCGCTCGAAGTCCCTGGAGAGGAGCCGGCAGCGGCGCAGCCATCCGAAGCTGCGTTCGACCACCCAGCGCCGGGACATGACGACGACCCCCTTGGCGTCCCTGGGTTTTCCGATGACCTCCACAGTGATCGGGCAATTCGCTTCCTTGAGCGCGCTTGCCAGCTTGTTGCCGCCACAGGCGCCGTCGGCAAACACGGTCTGCACCGTGTTCTGACCGGCCTGCAACGCCAGCAACAAGGGACGCGCACCATCCCGGTCCTGGATATGCGCCGGATGGACCTGGGCGGCAAGCGTGTTGCCGTCGACATCGACGGCAAGGTGACGCTTGCGGTCCTCGATCGTCTTGCCGGCATCGTCGCCGCATTCCTCGCTGCCCGCTTCGACCGTCGGCACGCTCCGACTGTCGATGATGGCCGCGCTCGGGTCCGGCAAGGTCCACTCGGTATCGGTCAGATCGCTTTCGTAACGCTCCGTCTTGCGGCTATACTGTTTCCGGGTCGTCTCGTTCCAAGGCATCATGTGCCCCATGGTGTGGTTGTTCATCCACGAAGATGCACCATGCGAGACCACCCGAACCTCTTGCAAAATTCCTGTCCCCAGGGTCCGGTGAGGCCGGATCGGTCGGTTGATCCCGGTCACCTCTGCACCTGGAGGTCGGAATCCATGGATTCGCGGTGTCTCATCAGAGGTGATGAGAACAAACAGGGACCTTTGCGGACATCGGGACACGCCTCTCCGGGCCCCTCTCTTCGAGAGGGCCGCGAAGGGTCGGCATGCGTTGTCGGAGCCGCCCTATCGGGCGGCGAGACGTATCAACGGGTCAGCCGCCAGGGCCAGGATGCCGACCATGAGATGGCAGGCGACCCTGGAATGTCCACGGACGCGGACATGGCGCCCGCCACACTCATCCTTGAGGCGGGCGTTGGTCCTCTCGACACCGGACCGGATCCGGACCCGCACGGTCTCGGGATCGACATGGCCTATTGCACGCCGGGCCCGGGCCTCCCGGTCTCGCTCCTCCTTGAGGTCCTTGTCCCGGCGCGGATTGACATCGATGATCGGAACATGGCCAAGCCGTTCGTTCATCTGGTAGATCTCTCTGGCATCATAGGCCGCGTCCATGAGATCGTAGAGATTGGTCACACGCGCGGCGGTCATCATCGCCAGCGGGATCGCGACCTGGCTGTCATGGACGGATGCCGAGGTGAGGACGGTCCTCAGCGGCACCCCGCAGTCTGCTGTGTCGATAGGCAGCTTGTCACCGCGCCAAGCCTCCAGGACCTCCTTGGCATTCTTCTTTGCCCCGTGATCGCAGACCTTCGGCAGCGCGTCGAGCCTCTCACCGAGATCCATCCCGTTCGCTTGCCGTTCGAGACGCCCAGGCTCCTTCGTCCTCTCCTCGCCCTTGCGGGGCCGGCCGCCCTTGCGGTTCGGCGTCCTGGCCTTCGGCTTCGGGGCCGGCGTCTCCCGGGCCTCGATGGCCGTCGGGTCCCTCGACACGTGGCCGATGAGCGCATCGCCCAGTGTCTCTGCAACCAGAGCCGCGTGCATCCTCTCCGGAAGACGGGACTGCGAACATTCGGCAAACGCCCGCGAAAACGTCGCTTCACTCGGGATCTCCGCGACACGCGACCAGCCGCACAGCCGGCGCAACGTCGGGTCCACCTTGAGCCTGTCGATCAGGTGGCGGGTCGTCGGCAGACCCCACACCGCCTTGGCGATGACGCCACGGGCCAGCGCCCGGCGATCCTTCCGGGGTCGACCCGGACCCGGTCCACACCCCATCGACGAAGCCCTCCACCTTGACGAGATCAAGAGCTGTCACGAAACGCTTGTGCGTCTCGAGGAGAGGACCGACCGCCTCGGCCAACGCAGGGAAAAGGTCCCCTTGAAATCGGTGCCAGGGATCGGACAGGGTCGAGCCAAGGGTCATCGGGGTCACCTCCTCGGTATCTTGTTATTGTGGAAACACAACATACCACGGGATGGCCCCGAAACCCAGGCCCTCGACAACAAAATCAGCCTCGACAAGGCAAAAAACCGGTCGGGCCGGCAATTTTGCAAGGAGCTCACCCAACTAGGTCGTGTTGACGAATTCATGAAATGCTGATGATCATTCTCCATCAATGACACTTTCCGGGGACTTATCATGGCGTTACGCCTGCTCATCACGGATGCTATCTGGTCGACACTCGAGCCGCTGCTGCGTGAGAGCAAACACGCCGCTGGCGCCCCGCCACGGCTCAGCGACCGACTGGTCATCGAAGCCGTCCTCTACCAGGCGCGGACCGGAACCCCATGGCGCGACCTGCCCGACGAATTCGGCCATTGGAATGCCGTTTATCAGCGGTTTCGCCGTTGGGAGAAGCGCCACCTCTGGGCGCGGCTCTGGCAACAGATACAACAGGTAGATGATGAACCACTCAAGGAAGTGTTCATCGATTCGACCATCCTGCGCGCTCATCAACACGCCGCCGGCGCGGTAAAAAAACGGTGGCCAAGAGGCCCAGGCTCTCGGCCGCTCCCGGGGCGGGTTCTCCACCAAGCTGCACGTCGCCTGTGCCAACGAAACAACCGGTGTGTCCTTCGTGTTGACGGGTGGCGAGCGCCATGATGGCGTGAGATTCGAGCTGCTGTGGAAGGCTTTGCCCAGCTCTCCCGCACCGGAGGCTGCGGTCATGGACAAGGCGTATGACAGCAAGGACATTCGCCAGGCGCTGGCCGACCAGGGCGTCGAAGCCGTGATTCCCGCCCGGTCGAACCGGACTGAGACGATTCATCACGATCAAGAAAAGGACAAGCGGCGCCAGCAGGTCGAGCGATTCTTCAACAAGCTCAAACAATTCCGTCGCAGTGCCACACGCTATGACAAGCTCGCTCGGACGGTCCTCGCGTTTGTCCACATTGTCTCAGCATGGATCATGCTTCGATCATTCGTCAACACGCCCTAGTTTTAGGTCAGGCTCTGAGACCCGTTCGCGTGTCGAGCACGCCTGAAAATAGTTCTTCTGATTTGTCGATCACGGAGGTCTGCAAGATGCGCCCTGGTGTTTCATTCACGCTCACTTCGGGCGACCGGCATCGCCTTGAAACGGTTGTCCCGGACCCGAAGCGCCCGCAGAAGCACATCTGGCGGGCGCGCATCGTTCTTCTGAGCGACGACGGGCTCGGCACGATGGCCATCATGAGAGAGACCGGCCAGGCGAAGAACAGTGTCTGGCGCTGGCAGGACCGCTTCTATAGGAGGACGGTGTGGACGGACTTCTGCGGGACAAGACGCGTCCGCCGGGCAAGACGCCTCTGGCTCCTGAGCCGGTGGCGAAGATCGTAGAGTTGACCCACACCCCGCCGCCTCACGCGGCGACCCACTGGACGCTGCGGGCGATGGCGAAGGCTGTGGGAGTTGCCGCTTCGAGGGTCTGGGCGGTCTGGCAGGCGCATGGCCTGATGCCGCACCGCTGGCGGCCGTTCACGCTTTCGAACGATCCCGCCTGCCTCGAGACGCTGACCGACATCGTCGGCCTCTCCGTTGCGCCGCCGGCTCACGCGGTCGTGCCGTCGATCGATGACAGGTCGCACAGTCAGGCCCGCGACCGCACACAGCCCGGCCTGCCGCTGAAGAAAGGCCGCGGCGCCACCATGACACATGATTCCAGGCGCAACGGCACGACGACGCTGTTTGCTGCCCTGACCGTGCTCGACGGCACGGTCATCGGCCAGCACGCTAGTCGGCATCGCCATCAGGAGTTCCTGAGATTCCTCAACCGCATCGCGCACACGATACCCGCCGGCGTCCCGGTCCATGCCATCCTCGACAACGACGCCACTCACAAGCACAAGGACGTCCAGGTCTGGCTCGCACGCCATCCGCGCTGGACCTTCCACGTCACCCCCACTTCGAGCGCGTGGCTGAACGCGCTCGAAGGCGTCTCCGCCAAGCGGACACGACGCCGTCTCAAATACGGCGTCTTCCGCTCCGTACGCGACCTCCAGGACGCCATCCGCCGCGTCATCGACGAACACAACACCACCGAAGCCAAGCCCTTCGTCTGGCCCGCCGATCCCGATACCATCATCGCCGCAAGAAAAAGAGGGTTTCAAATTTTGGAATCAATTCACTAGGTTCGGTGACCGGCACGAAAGACACGGTCACGGCTATGGAACTGCCTGACGAGAGACATTGCCGTGTCGGCGAAAATCCGCAAACTGAGTGACGACGGATCACGCTCGATGCGGGCGCCAACCGAAGACCTGTCGGCTATGATACGAGGCAAGGCATGATTATTGATAGGATAGAGGCAACACCGATCCGGATTCCACTCGCTCGGGACTTCGGAGGAAGCACCTATAACGTCACGTCACGGTGCACTGTGGTTACCCGTCTCTGGGTCAAGGACGGCCCCGCTGCAGAGACCTATAACGGCGACAACCGGACGCATGGCCGCGAGATTGCGGCAATTGTCAACGATCAGATGGCTCCGCAACTGATCGGCGCGGATGTTCGCGACTGGCAGCGTCTGCACAGTCAACTTGAAGCGCGTGTGTCGAGCGCGGCGATGGCGCCCGAATTGCCGGTTCAGGCCATTGCATGCGTCGACAGTGCGATCTGGGACGCTATCGGCAAATGCTACGGCGTCAGTGTCGGTCGCCTGCTTGGCGGGTGCCGTGCCGAAATGCCCATCATTTCGATCGGCGGGTACTATGGGGACGGCAGGGCCCTCGACGATCTGGCTCGTGAAATGCAGACCCTGCAAGATCTCGGAATGGCGGGATGCAAGGTCAAGGTCGGAGGGCTATCGCCGGAGGCAGATGCCGAACGGGTCGGTGCGGCGCGCGACGGGGCGGGGCCGGAGTTCCTGATTTCCGTTGACGCCAATCGCGGGTGGTCATGGCGCGATGCCGTACGCTTCGCGCGCCTCGTCGAGCCTTTCGATATCGCTTGGTTCGAAGAGCCATGCCACTGGATGGACGATATTCGGGGCATGGTCGAGGTGCGCCGGGCCAGCACGATACCTGTCAATTCCGGTCAGAGCGAGATTACCGGCGAGGCAATGCGCCGCATGGTCGAAGCTGGCGCGGTCGATTTTATTAACTTCGACGCATCGGAATCGGGAGGTGTTACGGTCTGGCAGCGGGTGGCGGCGCTCGCAAAACTGGCCGATATCAAGTTGACTCATCATGAGGAACCGCAAATCGCGGCACATCTGTTGGCTGCGCAACCGCACGGGTTCTGCGTGGAATGTTTCGCCGACCCTGAACGTGACCCACTCTGGGCTGGCATGCTGGTCGAAGGCCCCGAGGTCAGGGAAGGCCGGATACGTTTGCCAGAGGGTGCCGGGTTCGGTGTGCGAGTCGATCCGACCGTGATCGAAAAATACCGGATATGAATTTCCGGCCGGCAGGGGCGGACAGTGTTCCGGGACATGTCCTGAACGCCGCTGACATTTGGTGGCCACTGCGGCCCCGGCCCCGGTGGTGCTCGGCAACGGGCTGAAAAACCCTGTCCCATGTCGCCCGTCTCCGATTTGCGGATTCTGGAAGATGCCGAATCCGGATGATCTGGGGTCGGGGATTCAGATTAAGGCCGCGGTCATAAATATGCACCGCGACTCTCAGATGAGCGCTGCTCTGTCGTCACGAATACGTATTCGCATGACGGTGTCGACAGGGCCCGTACCTGGCTTCGCCATCCCGCGGGAAGAGATGCCCTTTGGCGCGCCAACTCTGAGCGCCGATGACCGTGAGCCATGACCGTTCACTCGAAACGCGACCGGTGCCAGGACAAGTCGGCGTGGCCCGGGCAATATGCCGACGCCGTTCCAGTCATCCGGCCGATGGACATGATTGGTCGAACCCGGATGACGATATGAAGGGGAGTTATATACCTAACTTGACGAGAGGTCTCACCGTTCACCACAACGTCTTTTCTGCTTGCAAAATGGTCGCTACGGCGCGTTTTCCCGGCCACCGGCACGGGGTAGCAGGCCCATTGCGATCAATTCGCGTGCGGATCTGCCATTGTCTAGATAGTGTCGTCATGAGTGATGTTTATCTGTCCTATCTGTCGAATTCACTCGATGGTTCTTGGAGGCGACTCATGGGATTGGCTCATCGGCGTCACGACATTTCGGACAGGGTCTGGCTGTTGTTGGAGCCTCATCTGCCTGGCCGAGCGGGACGTTGGGGTGGGGTGGCGCAGGATAATCGACGGTTCATTAATGCGATCTTCTGGATTCTGCGTACCGGCGCTCCCTGGCGTGATGTGCCGCCAGACTATGGAGACTGGAAAAATACCCATCGTCGGTTCTGTCGCTGGCGGGACAAGGGGCTCTGGGGGCGTTGCTGGAGCCTCTGGTGGATGAGCCGGACTATGAATGGCTGATGATTGACGCCAGTCATCTCAAGGTCCATCCCCATGCGAGCGGTGCGGTCGGCGGCAATCAGGCGATGGATCGCACAAAAGGGGGCTGAACACGACGCTGCACTTGGCTGTGGACGCGCATGGGATGCCGGTGCGGGTGTTGGTGACCGAGGGGACGGCCGCAGATTGCAGTCAAGCGGTCGAGCTGATTGAAGGGCATAGATGCCGAGTACTTGTTGGCGGACAAGGCCTGTGACACGACTGCCATTCTGTCTTATTGTGAGGAGCATGAAGTTATTCCAGTGGTTCCGCCGAAGCGCAACCGCAAGCACCCCAGAGCGTATGATGTCCATCTCTACCGGCGCCGGCATTTGGTGGAGAACGCCTTTCTGTGGCTCAAGCGTTGGCGTGGGATTGCCACGCGATACGCCAGGAATGCCGCATCGTTCCTCGCCGCGGTGCAGATTCGATGTCTGGCGCTCTGGGCTGGTATTTCGTGATGACACTATCTAGGGCGTGTTGACGAATGATCGAAGCATACTCCATGCTGAGACAATGTGGACAAACGCGAGGACCGTCCGAGCGAGTTTGTCATAGCGTGTGGCACTGCGACGGAATTGTTTGAGCTTGTTGAAGAATCGCTCGGCCTGCTGGCGCCGCTTGTATTTTTCTTGATCGTGATGAATCGTCTCAGTCCGGTTCGACCGGGCGGGAATCACGGCATCGACGCCCTGGTCGGCCAGCGCCTGGCGAATGCCATTGCTGTCATACGCCTTGTCCATGACCGCAGCCTCCGGTGCGGGAGATCTGGGCAAAGCCTTCCACAGCAGCTCGCATCCCACGCCATCATGGCGCTCGCCACCCGTCAACACGAAGCACACACCGGTTGTTTCGTTGGCACAGGCCACGTGCAGCTTGGTGGAGAACCCGCCCCGGGAGCGGCCGAGAGCCTGGGCCTCTTGGCCACCGTTTTTTTTACCGCGCCGGCGGCGTGTTGATGAGCGCGCAGGATGGTCGAATCGATGAACACTTCCTTGAGTGGTTCATCATCTACCTGTTGTATCTGTTGCCAGAGCCGCGCCCAGAGGTGGCGCTTCTCCCAACGGCGAAACCGCTGATAAACGGCATTCCAATGGCCGAATTCGTCGGGCAGGTCGCGCCATGGGGTTCCGGTCCGCGCCTGGTAGAGGACGGCTTCGATGACCAGTCGGTCGCTGAGCCGTGGCGGGGCGCCGGCGGCGTGTTTGCTCTCACGCAGTAGCGGCTCGAGTGTCGACCAGATAGCATCCGTGATGAGCAGGCGTAACGCCATGATAAGTCCCCGGAAAGTGTCATTGATGGAGAATGATCATCAGCATTTCATGAATTCGTCAACACGACCTAGAAAGCTCACCCCGTGTTCGAGGCAGTGATGGACTTGGTCGAGGGCTTTCTGGCTGGCTTCCTCAGCCGGGTTCATGGGTTGGACGGGTTCAACCATCGTGGGCCACCGCGACGTCGGGGGCCTTGAAAATGGGGGCGGCTTGGTCGATTATCGTCCCGTCGTCCGCAATGTCGCCACGCGCGAGTCATCTTAATCCGTCGAGGATGTAGCCGGGTGGGGACCAGTCGGTGTCGTCGATCGCGTGTTTGAGCGCGAACTCGGATTTCTTGATGGTGTCGAACTGGTGCCACGCACACTGGGCCTGGTCGTCTGGCTTGTCACCTTCGATGCCGAACATGGCAGGGTTTGCCAGCATGAACGCGTCCTCAAAAGTGCGGCCGCATGGACCGCCCTCGGCCTCGGGCCGCTGGTAGGCGATGCGCCGGAGGTTCTCGACCTTCAAGGCGTCGTCTTTGGCGAGAAGGGTTGCGGGGGAGTAGTCGCCGCCACCGAACCAGGATTTCAGGCAGGCATTGCTGGTCGCGGTCCCTTGGTGCACCGGGCAGGCCTTGCGATCGGCGGTGACGGAGTCGAGGTCGGTGATGATGAGGGTGCGCAGTTCCAGAAAGTCGAGAAGAGCAAAGAAGATGTGCGCGTAGGCGCCGCCGACTTCCATCGTCGTCACGTATTGGCTGGATAGTTTGGGTTCAGCAGGCTCGGCGGCCTCCATCTTGTTGATGATTACGGGCAGCAGCAGGCGCTCGCTCGTGCCTTCGATCAGCACGGCTTTGTCGGCAAAGAAGAGATCGCAGCGCGTCAGAGTCAGATACTGGTGGAGAAATCGCCTGCGCTCTTCGGGCGTATCGTGCAGCCCTTGGCGGAGATCCTTGATTCTGGTGTGGCGCACACCGTCGACAGACGCAGGGATGAAATAGCGGATTGCCTCGAACCCGGCCGCGTTTGCGACGTGGGAAGAATGGGTCGACACGATGAACTGGACCGGCCACGGCAGGGGAGCGCTGTCCTGCGTGCTGAGCTGGTGGGCAATCTTTGAGACTTGGCGGATGAACACTTCCTGCATCTGTGGATGCAGGTGGGCCTCGGGCTCCTCAATGAAGACGAGGTGGACTCCAGGCGCGGCCGGTTCCGCGCGGAAAGAGCGATAGAAACTGACTAGCTGAAGCAGGATGAAGATAAGGTTGCGTATGCCGAGGCCGGTGTACGACTCCGGCAACTGGATGCCGTGATGGCCGGCGTACCTGACCTTGGTGTGGCGTGAGAGCAAGCGCTCGACGTCGAGTGTCGTCTCGGTTTCGAGCTCGGAGCCATCGAGACCGGGATAACCGAAGGAGTTCAATGTCGGCATGAGCTTCTGTAGCTCTTCTCTGAAACCGCCTTGAATCGTGCTCTGGATATCGCGAACGGCATCTTGGAGTGCTTGGGCGATCAGCTGCTCTTGCTCGTCGGCGGTGGGCGACTGCGCTGCGGTAAAGAGACCCTCGAGAATCTTGGCGAGGACGTCGGTGTCTCTTGAGGTGTCATCGTCGAGTCCACGCTGGGCATTCACGAAATCTGTTTCCAAGAGCGAGCGGAGCGCGGTTACGGTCATCTGTTTTCGGTTGGCGTCGTCGTTGGGGTCTTCGGCCCATATGCTGGCGGTGAATAGGTCGGGTACGCGCTGGCGGAGTTCTTGGAAGAAGGCGATGCGATCGCGGTTGGTGAGGTTGCCGGCCGGTTGATCGGCGAACAGCGAATCGATGGCGCCATCTCGAACCTCGTAGCGCGCCACGATCAGGGCCTCGTTGCAGTCGGGGTCGAGATCGACGATGAAGTCGCTGAGCGCGCCGAGATCAGGTTGGTTGGGGTCGTAGCGGAACAGGAGCCGTAGTTCGATGCTCGGAATGAGGGTGCGGACTCATCGTCAGGGCGCCCGGCACTCTTGGCCGCAAGCGCATCGCAGAAGCGGTCATAGGAGGTGTTGGAGAAGTCCTCGATCTGGAACCTGGGATTCTGGTCCGCGAGGAACCGGCGAATTGCCTCGGACAGGGACGTCTTGCCGCTGTTGTTGCGCCCAACGATGAGGGTCGTCGGAGTTTCCAGCACTAGGTCGGCATCCGCTAAGAGGCGGAAGTTCCTGACTGTGACTTTGTGAAGGTGCATGTGCGGGCCTGTGTGTCGGGGGATATGCGTCGGGAAGGCGAGGTCGAGTTTCCCTGAAGATTCGAGAGTACGGTTCCCAGCAGCCGGAAGCACCGTGATTAGGAGAAGACATGGATCAGGTGCATAGCGCAGATTTCGCGCGGCCGAACCTCATCCGGAGCTGTCGGTAGCGATACCTCATGCGAGTAGCCCAGCTGTTTTGCGGCTCGTCGGCGAACGGATATCTGGGCCTTCCGGCTTCGCCGAGTCCTAGTCGTATGTGCGAGAACTCACAGGTGGCCACACAGCGGCCGGGGTGCTCGAACGGCTCGGTCTCGGCCTCGACGAAGCGGTGTTCGAATGACCACTGACCGGCGGTGGAGGTTCCGTCGTGCCACCAATCCTCGCCGATCGCGTAGCGCACGAGCATGCGCATCTGCTCAGCCGCCACCAGGTTGCAGAACGCGATGGTGTTCTGGCCCGGTTCGGGGCCGTCGGGGGCGTCGTCGTTTATGTAGCGTCCGTGACGACGGATGCCCATCCGTTCATCGCGGGCATCGCCGCTGGTGTACTGACTGCGGCAACGGAGGCATTGCATGTCGGGGCCGACGAGGTGGACGCACCATTTCGCGGAAAGCAGGCGGTCTCGGGACTCCACCAAAACGCCCCCGTCAATCAGGGGGAGGCAGTTTGCGTAGGCGACGTGATTGAGAACTTCGCGCGCCTCCGCATTGTCTACGCAACACACGATGAGGTCCGCGTCGGCTGCGAGCCGATAGGCGCGCTCCGTTCGAATGGACAAGGGCACCGGGCGAACGAGCGAGCCGCGCACTGTGGCAATTCTGTGAAGGTGAGCGGCCGTCACGTCCGCCTTGGGCAGTCCGAGGCAGTGTCGGTCAGCGTAGATCAGGCGATCGAGGTTTCTGTCCTCGACCAGGTCGGGGTCGATTACGGTGATCTGCTCGAACCCGGTGCGGGCGAGGCATTCGAGAACGATCGAACCGACACTGCCCGCTCCGACGACGCAAACGTGGGTGTGAGCGAGGCGCGCCTGTGCGTCGATGCCCCAACTGTCGACGGTGCGCACCAGATTTGGTCGGCGAGCGTAGGGCGGATGCGCGCCCGGAGCGCAATCCGCTCGGGTGCGGCGCGGCCCAACCCTTCGAACGTCCGTACAGTGGGCGGGCGCGATCTGGCCAAGACCGGTTTCCTGCCAGAAACGAGCGCTCCAGACGCCGTCGGAGCCCATGGTCAGGCCGAGCAGCGGCAAGCCTGTCTCTCGGACGAAGGGCGCGACGATGTTGCGTTCGGTGTCGTCATCCATGTCGCTCAGGGCTTGCCAGCCGGGACCAGGATGGCTGTGAAGGACGGCGACGCCGGCCTGTGCCTTGAGCGCGCGATCGAGGACGCGGTTGAGGTATCCGCCATGCACCGTGACGTTGCCGTGCAGATCCCGGTCGCCGTCTTCCGGCAGGAAGATGTCGGCGAGGATCCCCGTATAGCGGTTGAATCCGTCGCCGCGGTGCCAGAGCGAGAGGCATGCCTCTTCCTGCAGCCCACCGCGGCGCATCCCGCTCAGGAGGTGATCCGCGAGCTGGCGGTGGAGCGCTTCGCGCAGTACGACGCGATAGTTCAACGCGCACTCCAGATTCTGCGGATGTGCCTGTTCAGGTAGGTTTCCATGTTCTTGCCGTTGGGGGTATCGATCTGATCCCAGAAGTCGTTTGGCGGAGCGCTGATCGCCATCCAGTCGAGGCCGTCAGCGCATTGGAAGGTCTGGATGGCGCCCGGAGAGTGGGATCCCTTGACCAACTCTTCCAGGACGGGGTCGGGGGGCGAGAGGTAAAGCCAATGGGGCGCAACTTCGGGCCACTCGCCCTCGTTCTGGTGCATCGCGAGGGCCAGGGTCACGGTCTTCCCCGCGCGGCTGCCGTCCTCGATCCGGTACGGGAAGCGGACGCCGGAAGCGCCGCCCTGCTGCTCGGGCGCCGCGAATGGGCTCGTGTGATAGCGCAGCTCGGCGAGTTCGGCAGCAATGCGCTCGGAGTTGTTGCTCATGCGAACGGCGCACCCTTCTCCGGAGCGGCCCGAAACAGGTTGTACTTGTCGAGGTCGACCACTTGGCCCGAGACGAAAGTGACGTCGGAATCCGGCACTCTAAGCACATACCCGGTCTTGTCCGGGTCCTCGCCGATGGCCTTGCCGGCGAAGGTGATCTGCAACAGTACGGCGGCGTCTACGGCCTGTTGGTCGGCGAAGAAGGTCTCGCCGTTCACCTTGAATTCGAACTTGTCCATCTCGGTGTCCTCTGAGTTGTGCGTTGTCCGGCACCATTGCGCGGTCCACGCTCAGGACGATAGAGTCCGCCGGCAGTTGCCAACGTAGAGTTTACACTATCACATATACTGTATATTTTGTCAACTAAGGGTTAACGAGAGAGGAGGAGACGATGTTTGGACAACGACTCCGGCTCGCCCGGAAGCGGGCAGGTCTATCGATGCGGGAGCTCGCGGACGTGATGAACCCGAAGGTGACCGCTCAGGCGATCAGCAAGTACGAGGCGGGCAAGATGCTGCCCTCCTCGGCCGTGCTGGTCGGTCTCGGGAAGGCTCTTGACATCTCGCTGGACTTCCTGATGAGCGCGCAGGTCGAGGCGCTCGAAGCGGTTGAGTTCCGTAAGCATTCCCGCGCTTCAGCCCGCGATCGCGCAAAGGCCGAAGCGGTGGTGATGGACAACCTGGAGCGGTACCTGGCGATCGAACACATCCTCGACATCGAAACCAGCGTCGAATGGGTGGAGGGGCGCCGCTACGACAGCGTCGCGAGCGAATCCCAGATCGACGAGCGGGCCGACGAACTGCGCAGGGTCTGGGATCTCGGCCTCGACCCCATCCCCAGCTTGTGCGAGCTGCTCGAAGACAAGGGAATCAAGGTGGTGGAAGCCGATCTCCCGGAGAGCATCAACGGGCTCTCGTGCCACGTTCTCCGGGACGGCGAGATCGTCGCCGAGGCCGTCGTCGTGTCCAGCCGGATCAATGTGGAGCGCAAGCGCTTCACGCTGGCCCACGAGCTCGCGCACAGGATCATCCGCTCCACCGGGAATCCGGCGATTGACCTCGAACGGGCGATGAACCGCTTCGCCGGCGCGTTCCTGGTTCCCGGCCAGAGCCTTCGGGACGAAGTAGGCGCTGATCGCCACAGGATCACCTACTACGAGATCGTCCGCCTGAAACAAATCTACGGTGTGTCGGCCACGGCCCTGCTGATGCGTCTCGGACAGGTGGGCGTACTGTCCCAGGGCTCCGTGCAGCACGCCTTCGCGACCTTCGCCCGGTCCTGGCGCAAGTCGGAGCCGGATCCGATCCGCCCCGACCATGGGTTCGCGGCTTTCGAGAAGCCTCGTCGATTCAAGCGACTCGTCTCGCGCGCCGTGGGCGAGGAGCTGATCTCGCCCGTGCGCGCGGCCGCGCTTCTCAACCAGTCGCTCGAATCGGTCGAGCGGCAGATCAGCGGTCCTGCCATCCAGTGACCTGCGTTATCGTCAACGACGCTTCGTGCCTGATCGACCTCCGCAAGGGAGGTCTGCTGGGTGTCGTTTGCGATCTGCCATATCGATTCGTGGTGCCGTTCCCCGTGCGGGCCTCCGAGGTGCTCGACTTTTCGGAGGCCGAATGGCAGGCGCTGGACGAGGCCGGCATGATCACGCACGACCTGACTGCCGAGGAGGTCGGTCAGGCTTTCGCGGTGAGGGGGCGTCATGCGGGACTCTCCGCCAACGACTGCTTCTGTCTAGGGCGTGTTGACGAATGATCGAAGCATGATCCATGCTGAGACAATGTGGACAAACGAGAGGACCGTCCGAGCGAGCTTGTCATAGCGTGTGGCAATGCGACGGAATTGTTTGAGCTTGTTGAAGAATCGCTCGACCTGCTGGCGCCGCTTGTCCTTTATCTTGATCGTGATGAATCGTCTCACTCCGGTTCGACCGGGCGGGAATCACGGCTTCGACGCCCTGGTCGGCCAGCGCCTGGCGAATGTCCTTGCTGTCATACGCCTTGTCCATGACCGCAGCCTCCGGTGCGGGAGAGCTGGGCAAAGCCTTCCACAGCAGCTCGAATCTCACGCCATCATGGCGCTCGCCACCCGTCAACACGAAGGACACACCGGTTGTTTCGTTGGCACAGGCGACGTGCAGCTTGGTGGAGAACCCACCCCGGGAGCGGCCGAGAGCCTGGGCCTCCTGGCCACCGTTTTTTTACCGCGCCGGCGGCGTGTTGATGAGCGCGCAGGATGGTCGAAGCGATGAACACTTCCTTGAGTGGTTCATCGTCTCCCTGTTGTCTCTGTTGCCAGAGCCGTGCCCGGAGGTGGCGCTTCTCCCAACGGCGAAACCGCTGATAAACGGCATTCCAATGGCCGAATTCGTCGGGCAGGTCGCGCCTGGGGGTTCCGGTCCGCGCCTGGTAGAGGACGGCTTCGATGAATATTCGATCGCTGAGCCGTGGCGGGGCGCCGGCGGCGTGTTTGCTCTCACGCAATAGCGGCTCGAGTGTCGAGCAGACAGCATCCGTGATGAGCAGGCGTAACGCCATGATAAGTCCCCGGAAAGTGTCATTGATGGAGAATGATTATCAGCATTTCATGAATCCCTCAACACGGCCTAGCGCTGCCCTGTCCCCACATTTGGTGCTTGACAAAAGGGGGCCGTTCGTCGTGTGTAATCCTGCGCCATGCGGCCCCAGAGCCAGATTCTCCACCCCCTGCGTGCGCCCGAGGCCCGGGCACGCCTTGCGTCCATTGTGGCACACGGTGCGTGCGAGAGCCGCGCTGCGCTGGGTCGTGAGGTCTGCGCGCAGTTCGGCTTCGTCGATGCCTGTGGGGCCGCGCAGCTCACCGGGTGCCTGAAGGCACTCGCGGTGCTGGAGACGGAGCGACGGATTGCGCTGCCCGCGCCTCGTCCCCATCCGCAGCGGCCCTCGCCCCGATGCCTGGATGCACTGGTACGTGCGCCTGTCGGCGTGCCGGCTCAGGTGCGCGATGTCGAAGGGCTGCGGCTGGTGGTGGTCGAGGACGAGGCGCAGCGCCGGATATGGAACACCTTGCTCGCCCGCGAGCATCCGCAGGGCACCACCACCTTCGTCGGCTGCCAAGTCCGCTATCTCATCGACTCGGCCCATGGCTGGCTGGGCGCGGTCGGGTTCTCCGCCGCGGCGCTGCGTCTTCGCGCGCGCGATGCGTGGTATGGGGTGGAGCGATGGGCAGCGTACCGCGCATCTGCACCGGGTGGTGTGCCTGAGCCGGTTCCTCATCCGCCCCGCGGTGCGGTGCGCTCATCTGGCCAGCCATGTGCTGGGGCGGGTGGCGGCGGACTTCGAGGCCCGCTACCACTACCGCCCGTGGCTGGTGGAGACCTTCGTTGCCCCCGAGCACGACGGAGTCTGCTTCCAGGCGACGACCTTCGTGTGCGTCGGTCCCACCGCGGGGCGGGGACGCTGTGACCGCGCCCATGAGGGCGCCCGCACGGTGAAGTCGGTCTACCTCTACGAGTTGGCCCCGCACTGGCGGCGCAGCTTGGGCGTGGCGCGGGTCGATGCGGCGCCGTCGCGCAGTCCCGGCGAAGGCCTCGACAGTGCACAATGGGCACAGAACGAGCTCGGAGGCGCCCCGTTGGGAGACAAGCGCTTGTCGGCGCGGCTCGCCTCGTGTCCGGGCCATGCGTTCACCGGCGCCCCGGACCGCGCGGCGGTGAAGGGCTACTACCGCCTGATTGACCACCCGGACGAGTCGCAGGTCACGCCCGAGCACATCGTCGCGCACCATCGCGCGCGATGCGCGGGCAGGACACGGTGCTGTGCATCCAGGACGGGACGGACTTGAACTTCGCGACGCGCCCCGGCTGCGAGGGGCTCGGCATCATCGGGCGCAACCAGACCGCGGCGAAGACGCTGGGCCTGCACCTGCATCTGACGCTTGCGGTGAGCGGCGCAGGGCTGCCCTTGGGGGTGCTGCGTTGCGGCTTCGATGCGCCGCCGCCCGGCGAGGCATCTCCTGAGCAAGACCCGGAGAACGGCGACGAGGCGTCCTCCGGCAACGCAGACACCGAGCCCGATGCCGACGACTCGGCGCGCAAGACCCGGTGCTGGCTCGACGGCCTGCACGATGTGGCCGAGGCCGCCTCGCACCTTCCCCGCAAGACCCGAGTCCTCAGCGTCATGGACCGCGAGGCGGACTTCTTCGAGCTGTTCGACGCACAGCGCCGCATCGGCCGGGTCGAGGTGCACTACCGGGGGCTGACCCTGCCGAGCACCGTCGAAGGGCTGGCGCCGGTGACGCTGTGGGCGGTGCATGTGCGCGAGACCGCCCCGCCCGAGGGCGAGAAGCCGATCGAGTGGTTCCTGCTCACCAGCGTGCGCGTCGACGGCATCGAGGCCGCCCTCGAGACCATCGAACACTACCTGCGGCGCTGGCGCGTGGAGGACTTCTTCCGAGTACTGAAGTCCGGATGCCGCGCCGAGCATCTCGGCTTTCATAGCGCCGAGCGGCTCGAGCGCGCGCTGACCATCCAGGCCGTCATCGCGTGGCGCCTCATGCTCATGACCCTGCTCGGGCGCGAGGTCCCCGAGTGCGACGCAGAACTGCTGTTCAGCGACATCGAGCTGCGTTTCCTCACCGATTATGCCGCCGACGCCGCGTAACCTCGCCGGTGCGGTGCTGCTCGTCGCTCTCCTCGGCGGCTACCAGAATCGCAAGCATGACCCGCCGCCCGGGCATCAGATCATGTGGCGCGGCTACGAGCGCATGTCCCTTGCGACGCTGGGTTATCGGATTGCGGAGAGGCGGAGACGCGCGGGAAGGGGCCAGAACGAATAGCGGGCACAGGGCAGGGCTAACGCTTTTTCTGGCAGAAGTGCAACGCGATGTACGGCGGCATGTTGTTGTGTGGTTGCCCGCCGCCGGCCGCGTTTATCGTGACCCCGTGCCTGATATTGATCTCATGTTCACTAGGATCAGTTTTCGCATGAACGGTGTCGCTGCCGGTTACCTGCACGAGATACTTCCCCGACCCGTTGTCATGGTTGTGCACAGGCATCTCGGGAATCGTCAGCGTCTCTTGGCCTCCTTGATCACCGAGTTTGATTTCACTGAGCGATACCTCGCTTGGACTTGATGGCGGCTTGTGTGGCCCTTGAGGCCGCAACACGCCCTTGCCGACACCGAGTAGGAACTTACCCGTACCGTCCGCATAGTCTTCCCAGCCATCGATGTCCTTAGCACGGGTGCAGGAACGCGATAACGGCTCCGTCAGGAACGGCGGGTTCAAAAAAGACGCTGATCCAGTCAGTGAACTTCGTCAAAGCTGAAATGATGAGCACGGCGACTACAGCGCCCGCGGCTCCGGTTATGATCCTCTCCAACATCTGTCTTTCCTCCGTTACGCATGGTGGCTGATAGCCCGGTGACATGGGGCAGCAGGTTCAGGTTCGAGCGATTTGGCGCCCATATGGGGCCGCGAAAAATGTTGTCCGTGAGCAGCGCAGCGCCCTTGGTTCAGCACCAGATGTGGGGACAGGGCAGACCTAGCATGTCCCACACGGCATCGCTGGCCGGCGCCGACATGGTTGCGGCGGCCTTCCTGAAACGCATCGGGGTTGCACGTGCGCCGTCGTTGGCGGTGTTTCTTGAAACGCTCAAGTTCCTGCATATTGCGGGCCCGATTGACGGACGTGATATCGTGTCCCTGAGCTTTTCGGGCGGGGAAGCGGCTCTGATGGCGGATGCTCTGGCAAGGACAAACCTGAACCCGCGGCCGTTTGCCAAACGTCAGAGCGAAAGCGTGCAAGCAACCCTCAGCGACCTCGTCACGATCTCCAATCCATTGGACTATCACACGTTCATCTGGGGCGATGCGGTGCGGTTGACTGCGGCCTTCTCGGCCGTGGTGGCATGCGGGTTCGATCTGAATATTCTGGATCGCTTATGCACGTGGCTCCGGTGGCACACGATGTTGCCCCCGATGTCGACTATTCCCGGCACGCCAAACGCTACATATGCGTTTCACCGGAGCCACGTGCATAAGCGGTTATTCTGGTTATCGACCTGCCACGGAAGGACCGCTGTCGGGACGACGACTGGTGGATTACAATGAACGCCTTCGCCACTGCTTGCGCGCGGACGAAAGCGCGCGGGGCGGTTCTCGCCACCTTGCCTGATTCACTTTCTGAAGATCTTGCAAGCGATCTTATGGCGCTCGGGATCATACCTCTGGCAGGGATTGACGAGGGTCTTGCCGCCATTGAGCTTGCGGCCGACATCGGAGAGGCTTGGGATGTCTCCAGCCCGAATCCGGAGGAATTACGGCCCACGCTCGGCGTTGCGCCAGTCACACTTTCCGAATGGGACGCCAAACAGCACCTTGCCCGTGCGGGCGTGGCCGTGCCACCAAATGTGCTCGTAATCACCTTGCGAGACGTCATGAGTGCGGCAATCCATATTGGTGATCCTGCCGTGGTCAAGGCCGTAAGCAGAGATCTGACCCACAAGAGCGATACAGGCGCGATGCGCCTTAATCTTGGGGATTATATGCATTACTACGTATTTCCTTTCGATTCCTTTGGTTTCGTTGCGGTTTTGGGTTTTCCCGGTTTGGGCTTTCTCAGCGCTCGAACAAGTTTCTCGGGAGTCGCGCCTTTGAAGCGCGGATCGGCGGGAAGCTCCGGTTTTTTTTGCTCATGCCCGCGCTCCCGAAGAGCGCCCGTTGTCAGCGATAAGCTCGCGGTACTTCAAGCGCTTCCCTGACAAGCCTAACGCGACAATGGCCATTTGGGCGGGCGTGTCTTGCTCGCGCAGATTGTGCTTGCCAGCGAACTCCTGGACGTAGCGGTCCAGGTGCTTAGGGCTGATCTTGTGGAACGTGCCTTTATGGGCACGCTTCCGCATTGACCAGACCGATTCGACGCCGTTGGTGTGGACTTTCCCTCGGACGTACTCGCCGACCGAGTGTTTGACGGCTTCATGCTCGATGCCGTTGAGCATGGTCGGTAGTGAGGCATAGGCCGCTGCTTCATCGGTATAGACAGCGGCACCTTGGGCGGCACTGTCTTCGACGAGTGGAACCAGCGTTTCGGTGTCGGTTTTCTCGATCACTTTGGCTCGGACTTGATTGCTGGCTCGGTCCTTGGCACCGAGAACGGCAGTCTTCCCAACGGCTCCGCGTCCGGGTCCCGCGAGTTCCTTGCGCTTGGCATTGGACATGTTGCGACGCTTGCCGCCCCTGTGCGTCTCGTCAACCTCGAGCGGCCCGTCGAAGGGATCGCCGAGTTCGCTGACCCACGCCTCGCGGCGTCGATGCAGCATGAACCAAGCAGATTTGTTCCGACCTAGTGTCCTGTACGCAAAGTTCGTATTGTTAAGGGGGTGGTGTCGATTCGGGGGGCATGGTGATGCGACTTTCGGTGGAGATCAAGCTGAGCGCGGACGAGCGCAACGAGCTTGAGCGGCTGGCGCGCGGGCGCAAAGTCTGGCGAGGCCTGTCCGATCGGGCGCACATCGTGCTGCTGGCGGCCGAAGGGCTTACCAATGTGCAGATTGGGAGCGTGCTGGGCGTGACCAGCCAGACCGCCAGGAAGTGGCGCAATCGCTTCGCAGAGCATCGTCTTGACGGGCTTGACGACGAGCCGCGCTCCGGCCGTCCCCGGCGCATCGATGACGACGCCGTGGCCGAGGTGGTGCGCAAGACGCTTGAGGAGAAGCCTCGTGACGCGACCCAATGGAGCACGCGCTCGATGGCGCAGGCGACGGGGTATGCGCCGTCGACGGTCAATCGCATCTGGCGAGCCTTTTCCCTTCAGCCGCACAGGAGCGAGACCTTCAAGCTCTCGGCAGACCCCTACTTCGTGGACAAGACGCGCGACATCGTGGGGCTCTACGTGGACCCGCCGCAGCATGCCATGGTCCTCTGCGTGGACGAGAAATCGCAGGTTCAGGCCCTCGATCGCACCCAGCCGCTGCTGCCGCTGCGCCCGGGGCAGGTCGAGCGGCGCACTCACGATTACAAGCGCAACGGCACGACCTCGCTCTTCGCAGCCCTTGACGTCGCCACAGGCAAGGTCATCGGACAGTGCTATCGGCGCCACCGCAGCGTGGAGTTCCGCAAGTTCCTGGATCACGTCGAGGCCAACGTGCCGCCCGACCTCGAGATCCACATCGTCATGGACAACTACTCGACCCACAAGACGAAGACGATCCGCGACGGGTTCGCCCGGCGACCGCGCTGGCATGTTCACGTCACCCCGACCTCTGCCTCGTGGCTCAACCAAGTCGAGCGCTTCTTCGCCGATCTGACAGAGAAGCAGATCCGGCGCGGGGTTCACCGATCGACCGTCGAGCTGGAGCAGGCGATCACCGGGTACATCGACACCGTCAACGAGGACCCCAAGCCCTTCCGCTGGCACAAGACAGCCGATGAAATCCTGGCGTCCATCAAGCGCTTCTGCCTCAGGACCCTCGAAACCGCTGCAGCCGCAACATCATAACGGTACGAACTTTGGAATCAGGACACTAGGTCGCGGTGCAGCTTCATGCTGGACACGCTCTTGAGCGACGTGAGGCACAGATAGATGCCGAGCGCCCACTTGCGGAGCGGGAGGTTCGAGTCCGCCATCGCCGTGCCGGTCTTGACGCTGAAGTACTTCCGGCAATTCGTGCACCAATAGGGCATCGGCTTGCCGGACACGACGGGGCGCATCCGCACCCCGTCGCAGTGTCCACACCGGCGTTCGTCAGGCCAGTCAATCGCCTCGAACCATTCCCGTGCCGCGTCTTCCGTCGGGACCGTGTCCATGAGATCGATTAGCGAGATCCCCGCTCGAAACCCCTGGCCCGGAGCCTTGGTCATTCGACTGCCTCCACTGCGATGACATTTGAGGAACGACCGTCTCATTCTCTCCCCTTCTCGCGGTCGATCGTGTCGGGATTGGGAAGCATGGGAAAAAGCCTGTCGAGGGCTGATTTCACTGCTTGGGCGTCGATGACCTCTGTGATTTGTTCCCTGTCTTCGATACGCACAAGGCCGAGTTGGCCGATCACGAAATTCCGCGCAAGAGTTTCCCATGAAGACAGCGCTGGCCACACCGCTATCATATCTGCTTGTGCCGCCCAACGTTTTGCTTGGCCCAATCTCTTGACGGCATTCTCTTCTGTCGAAAACCCGACTTTTATACGGTCTCCGCCTATATCGAACAGGTATACCCAACCAAGGTGTATCGCCCCTTGTGTCCTGTCATCGCCAGTTCCCTTGTCGTGCGCGATTTCGTGGAAACTAGCTGTTCGATCTCGCAGTTGTCAATCATTGAATATAATCCCCTTAACCGCTTATGCACTTGGCTCCGGCTTGATCAACATGTTGATCGAAAACCGTCCAAATGGACCGGTAGGAGTCAACTTCTCGCGGCAAACTCTCGCAACCGGAGCTACGTGCATAAGCGGTTCCCCTTAATCTTCAGGGTATTTTCGAAGTAAGCGCTGCCGACAGCGAATTACTGCCGATTGACGACAGTGTCCTGATCGAGCGCATGATCGAGGACAAGGTGGCCGAGGTTATCGTCGGGTTTTATTGTGATCCCCAGATCGGCATGATCCTGTGGTTGGGATCCGGTGGCGGACTCGTGGAACTGTTCGGGGATCGGATCCTGCTGATTCCACCGGCAACGCGGGCGGAGATCGAAGCCGCTATTTCCCGGCTGAAGATCGGAGCATTGATTGCCGGTTTTCGCGGGCGTCCCGCCGGCGATCTCCCGGCGCTGATCAATATTATTATTGCGATTCAAACCTATGCGCTCGATATTACCGATTGTCTCATCGAGATGGATGTCAATCCGGTGATCGTGCGATCGGCAGGAAACGGTGCGGTTGCCGTAGACGCCTTTATTCGAGTGTCCGAAGGAGACACGACATGACGCATTCCCCTCTCCACATCGAGCGGCGCGGCGGTGTTCTCGAGGTTATCCTCGACCGGCCGAAGGCGAACGCCATTGACGTCCCTACGAGCCGGGAGATGGGGCGCGTGTTTGCAGAGTTCCGGGATGACCCGGCACTCCGGGTGGCCGTCATTACGGCGGCCGGCCAGAAATTCTTTTCCGCGGGCTGGGATCTCATACCAAACGCAAGTCATATGAACCGATACAGTGAGGCATCGGGATCAGCACGATGGGGCTACGGCCCAGCTGCGCCGGGTCGTATTGGTGATGACGTCGGGCTGGTCGGTCAGCCATTGCCACCCCGTCCAGCAGGCGTCCCTCAGGGCGGAGACATTCTTGAACACGCGGTTGGCGAAGCGGTTCGATTTCAGGAACAGAATGATCTGCTCCATCGGATTGAGTTCCGGACTGTAGGGCGGCAGATGCACGAGCGTCAGGTTGGGGGGAACGAGAAGGTCGCCCGAGCGATGCCAGCCCGCCCCGTCCAGCACAATCACGCCGTGCGCACCCGGCGCCACGGCCGCGCCGATCGCCGCCAGATGCTCGTTCATCGACGCCGTGTTCGCCCTGTCCGCCACGTGGGCGATGCCGACGCCGCGCTCTGCGCAGGTGGCGCCGAACAGATAGACGTAGCCATAGCGATGGTCGCGCAGGATGCGCGGACGCTGCTTCCCATTCGCCCAGACCCGTGTCGTCATCCCCTTCTGGCCGATGCGCGCTTCGTCCTGGAACCAGATTTCTATCGGACCCGCCAGCGCCTCAGAGCTGAGCGCCGACGTCAACTGTGCCTCGAACTCCGCCACGAACGACCTCTGCCGCTCCGCGTCGGCTTTGGGGTGGACCGGCCGCCCCGAGACAAAGCGAAACCCGGCCCTTCGGAGCATCATACGGGCACCGCTCTCCGTATAGATGACCCCGAAGGCCTCCTCGATTTTCCGTACGATGTCCTGAACGCGCCAGCGCGTCACACCGTCCCGCTCAAGCTCGGGACCCGCCTCGATCCAGGCGCCGATCTCGGCGATCTGCGCGTCCGTCAACCGGCCCTCGCTCCCGCCGCGCGGGAGATCCGCGAGGCCGTCGAAGCCCTCCGTGTTGTAGCGCAACACCCAGTCGCGCAGGATTTGAAGCTCCATGCCCTGCGCCCGAGCCGCCTCCGTGCGAGACGCACCCTCCATGATCATGGCGAGCGCACGCGCGCGCGACGCTTGCTTCGCGTCCCCGCAGTGCCTCGAAAGCGCGTGGAGCTCGTCCGCTGTGTGTGCCGTCCAGGTTATCGGCGTTGCCGCACTCATCGTCATCCTCCGGCGCTGGTGAGTCGATCACCACAGTCTATGAAGGTCGTCCGGACCGTCACCCCAACATATTGGGATGGTGAGTCAATTTGGAGCGCGCTTGGTATCATAGGGTGCCGCGGACGGTGAGACTCCCGACACGGATTTTGGCGTTGGGGATTTGGCGGCTTGCAGGAACTTCCTGATCTCAACAAGCTCGTGATCGCGGCGGTTAACGGCATTGCCGTTGGCGGCGGCCTTGAACTCGCCATTTCCTGCGACCTTATCCTTGCGACCGAACAGGCGTGGTTCGCCCTGCCCGAGATCAATGTCGGCGTCTTGGCCGACGCCGCGAGTATCAAGTTGCATCGACGCATCCCGTTCCATATTTGCATGGATTTGTTGTTGACGGGGCGATGGATGAGCGCCGAGGAAGCAGCCCGGTGGGGGCTGGTCAACGAGGTTGTTCCTGCCGACCGTCTGATGGACCGGGCCCGTGCACCGCTGACCATTTGGCTTCCGGGCCGCCGCTCATCTTCGCCACCATCAAGGAAACCATCAGGATGACGGAAAATCTCAAGGTTCAGGAGGCTTTCGACCTGATGCACGGCAAAGGCACCCCCGCGGTCAACACACTCTACACCAGTGAGGATCTGCTGGAGGGCACGTGCGCCTTCGCCGAGAAACGTGATCCGGTGTGGAAGGGCCGGTGACATCGAAATGTTCGATTGGATCTCGTGATGGCCCCGGAAGAACGCCTTTCTGTCTGTTCCACGCCGAGCCATGCGTTGTTGGACGGATGCTAGCCTGTCAAGAACTGGTGGCTCTGAAAAATGCAGGCTGGGTGTATCGGAGTTCCGATGCGAGATCGCGATCTATCTCTTCGCATCCATGTTTGGAAGATGCAGAATGTGCCCTCGGTCATCAAGAGCGGGCTCGATTTCTCGGCATCCGGAGCTCTGGTCGACGTGCGACACAACGCTAAGCGTCTCGTCAAATTTCTCGCAATGATATCAGCCACCGTTCCGGAAATGAACTTGAATTAGTGCAGATCTGCGGCGGTTTTATTGTTTGACGAGGTTACGTGGAAATTCCGGAGACCGCTTATGCACATGGTTCCGGTGACACACGATGTTGCCCCCGATGTCGACTATTCCCGGCATGCCAAACGCTACATGTGCGTTTCACCGGAGCCACGTGCATAAGCGGTCTCCAGAGTTAGTTTATGATTCATACGTTCGTATAATTTCCGGTTCGGAGTCCAAAATGCAACAGGGGTCGTGACAAGTGAGACCCTCCAATGGCGCCGCCGGGACGCCAATCCCCTGACCGGATAGTATCTTCAAGAATCATATTCCGCCTGAGTTCGGATTGCCAGGTCCAGAACGCTCTCGATATGCCAGCGTTCGACGCCGGGAAACCATTCCAGAAACTGCTCGATCGTGGCCCCGTCCGGGAGATTCTCGGACAGCTCGCAACAGGTATCCGAGTGCCGCGAAAGATCCAGATGTCGCCGACCTTGCCCGGGTTGCATCCCACGGCGGCACAGCGTGTCCAGACATTCATAAGTCCGCCTTCCTTTTGCTGGCGCGTTTTGAAGATTATCGCGGTCCACGCCAGAAGTACCGGTTCCCGTCGGCAATCAGGCAACCGCCTCCCACACGTCGACCTTGGTTGTCACCGTACCGGCGATCACAAGGGTGCTGCGGTATTTTCCAAAAAGCTCGAATTGGCGCCGCAGGCAATGCAATCAATGTTGGACCTGTGGCATCTTTCCGAAAACGGACAATAACGATCTGTTCGAACAGAGTCTGACAGGTCGCCAAACAGCCTTGGTCTCGCTATAGGTAGCCCGTACTTCGCCATGCCGTTGGCCCGCGCATGCAACTGAATTACGACAGTCAGGTCTTGCAGCATTCCGAACAGGTATTCACCAAGGATAATCTTTGGTCGTGGTCGACGCAACACCATAATGAGATCTGCTTACAACAGTCTTTGCGATGTCCAAGACAAAAGCAGAACCTCTAGCATCTTTCGATGTTTCGGAGCGTTTTGATTGACTCGTATCCAAGCCCAATATGCAACGCGCAATTTTGTCGGAGATCATTTTGGCAGACATCAAGAAAATCGAATCGTCAATGTCGCCATTCCTTTGAGCATTTCCATTATTGCGTGAACGACCTGTGTGTACTCTTGCCCTTTTGTCCTTATCGACATACCGGGCTTGGACTTCGCGACATTCTGTGATCGCCTCGTCCCAACACCCCGGCACTTCCCTCCTCACACAACACCGGGAACCCTGTGCAATGTGCAATGGTTAATGCTGACTGATCGGACATCGATCCGGCGTGTAACGGCCACGTCGACGTTTTGATCTCTCACGACAAATATTGTCGTGATGGCGGAACGATGGTCCGGAACTTCGGATATCGCATGTGTTCACGCATGGTCATTGAGGCGTCTGTGTATCCGCCGTCCGGCTTGACCGACCAGACAGAACATGGCTTATCTGCCGCGACAACCGGGTTTCGGCGGCGCCTGTGACTCCGGTTGACTGGAAGCTTTGCGAGGCCGGACATGAAGAGCCTTTGGAATGCGAAAGATGCCCGCAAGACCGTCGATCGCTATGCGGTCCTCGGGATCCCGGAAGACTTGGCGCTGCGGGTCTATTCGACACGGCTGCTGGGCAGCGATCCGAGTCTGGTTGTTCACGGCGGCGGCAATACATCGCTGAAGACCGTAATCACCGACATGGTCGGTGAACGGTGGGACGTATTGTGTGTCAAGGGCAGCGGATGGGACATGGCGACAATCGAGCCAGCCGGTCTGCCGGCGGTCAAACTGGGGCCATTGATCAAGGCCCGCAAATTCGCGGCGCTGTCCGATGAGGACATGGTCAAACTGCAGCGGGCAAACCTGATCGATCCGGCCTCGCCGAACCCGTCTGTCGAGACGCTTCTGCACGCCTTCCTGCCCGAGATCTTTGTCGATCACACTCATTCCGCGGCGGTCCTGTCCATCGTCGATCAACCCGACGGGGCGGAGCTCTGTCGCGATGTCTTCGGCGACAGCATGGCTGTCGTTCCCTATGTGCCGCCGGGTTTTGAACTTTCGAAAGTTGCAGCTGATATCTACGATTCCAACCCCGTGGTCGAAGGATTGATTCTCGACAAACATGGTATCTTTACCTTCGGCGAAACCGCCGAGACCGCCTATGTGCGGATGATCGGGCAGGTCGGCGTTGCCGAGGCCTATATCGAGCGTGGGCGGGTATCTGTGTTCATTTCCACGCCGCGGCTACAGCCGGTAGCCGCATTGAAAGAGGTCGCGCCGATTATCAGGGGTGCCGTGGCGGAAACGCTCGGCGGCGGCCGTTACCGCCGCTTTATCCTTGATTTCAGGACTAGTCCTCAGATCGCCACTTTTGTAAATGGCACCGATCTCGAGGACTATGCGACCCGTGGTGTCAGCACGCCCGATTTGGTCATCAGGATCAAGCAGAAACCACTGATCACGCAGTATCCGGCGCAGGATGAGATCGCCAAGTTTCAGTGCGATACGCGGCGACGGGCCGCAGACTACGCAGCAGATTACAAACGGTATTTCGAACGCTGCGATGCGCTTGATGAGATTGACCGGATCATGCTGGATCCGATGCCGCGGGTTGCGTTGGTGCCGGGGCTGGGACTGTTCGGTATTGGCCGCAGTTGCAAGGACGCCGCGATCGCGGCCGACATTGCGGAGGTCTGGATCGAGGCGGTGACTGGAGCCGAGCGGATCGGCCGGTTTTCACCGCTGGAAGAGAAAGACCTGTTCAAGCTGGAATACTGGTCGCTGGAACAGGCGAAGCTCAAATCGGTGGTCGGCCGGCCGCTCTCCGGACAGGTCGCAGTGATCACGGGCGGCGGCGGCGCCATCGGTGCCGCCATTGTTCGCGCATTCGCTGATGCGGGTGCCCATGTGGCGGTTTTCGACCTTGACGAGGCAGCGGCCGATGCGGCAGCCGATGCGGCCGGCAATGTGGCGATCGCGGTTGGTTGCGATGTGACCGACACGCAGTCGGTCGATGCTGCGTTCGGCGAGGTGCTCGAGACGTTCGGCGGGGTCGATATCCTGGTCTCGAATGCCGGTGCGGCATGGGCCGGCGAGATCGGCCGGATTGACGAGGCCCAATTGCGGGCGAGTTTCGAATTGAACTTTTTCGCGCATCAGCGGGTCGCCCAAGCTGCCGTCGCGATCATGTTGACACAGGAGACCGGCGGTACCCTGTTGTTCAATGCTTCGAAACAGGCCGTGAATCCGGGCCGGAATTTCGGTGCCTACGGTTTGCCGAAGGCGGCGACACTCTTTCTGTCGCGACAATATGCCCTGGAATATGGCTCATCCGGCATTCGCTCGAACGCGGTCAATGCTGACCGCATCAGGTCGGGCTTGCTCACGGATACGATGGTCAGCGAACGCGCCGCCGTGCGCGGAGTCAGCGAAGCGGGTTATCTCGCCGGGAATCTGCTTGGCCAGGAGGTGACGGCCGATCATGTCGCACGCGCTTTTCTGGATCTCGCGCTCGGCGAGCGAACGACAGCGGGCGTGATCACGGTTGACGGCGGCAATATCGAGGCGGCGCTCCGATAAACTCGCCTGCCGGGCTGCCGCGCTATCCGGGTTGCCTGGTCGGCGGCAGTTCCGCAAGGCAGGGATGGCTGGTTACGCAGGCGTTCGGACGTTTCGACTGGACTTGCGGCTTCGCCTGCCTGGCAAAGGCACGGGTGTGGCCACCGTGTGATGTCGAGGCGTATGCCGTTACGAGGGTCGGGCCTTGGCGTGTTTGACTGACCCGGCCGAATGCGGGCTTGCCGGGTCAGGCAGCGGCCGCTGACGGGATCGTGACAGTCTCTAGTTGATTGATCATTACAAATATATCCGTTATTATGTTCTTCTGATTTGTCGATCACGGAGGTCTGCAAGATGCGCCCTGGTGTTTCATTCACGCTCACTTCGGGCGACCGGCATCGCCTTGAAACGGTTGTCTCGGACCCGAAGAGCCCGCAGAAGCACGTCTGGCGGGCGCGCATCGTTCTTCTGAGCGACGACGGGCTCGGCACGATGGCCATCATGAGAGAGACCGGCAAGGCGAAGAACAGTGTCTGGCGCTGGCAGGACCGCTTCTATGGAAGACGGTGTGGACGGACTTCTGCGGGACAAGACGCGTCCGCCGGGCAAGACGCCTCTGGCTCCTGAGCCAGAGGCGAAGATCGTAGGGTTGACCCACACCTCGCCGCCTTACGCGGCGACCCACTGGACGCTGCGGGCGATGGCGAAGGCTGTGAGGGGTTGCCGCCTCGAGGGTCTGGGCGGTCTGGCAGGCGCATGGCCTGATGCCGCAGCGCTGGCGGCCGTTCACGCTTTCGAACGATCCCGCCTGCCTCGAGACGCTGACCGACATCGTCGGCCTCTCCGTTGCGCCGCCGGCTCACGCGGTCGTGCTGTCGATCGATGACACGTCGCACAGTCAGGCATTTAACCGCACACAGCCCGGCCTGCCGCTGAAGAAAGGCCGCGGCGCCGCCATGACGATTCCAGGCGCAACGGCACGACAGCGCTGTTTGCTGCCCTGACCGTGCTCGACGGCACGGTCATCGGCCAGCATGCCAGTCGGCATCGCCACCAGGCGTTCCTGAGATTCCTCAACCGCATCGCGCGCACGATACCCGCCGGCGTCCCGGTCCATGCCATCCTCGACAACGACGCCACTCACAAGCACAAGGACGTCCAGGTCTGGCTCGCACGCCATCCGCGCTAGACCTTCCACGTCACCCGCACCTCGAGCGCGTGGCTGAACGCGCTCGAAGGCGTCTTCGCCAAGCGGACACGACGCCGTCTCAAATACGGCGTCTGCCGTTCCGTACGCGAACTCCAGGACGCCATCCGCCGCGTCATCGACGAACACAACACCACCGAAGCCAGGCCCTTCGTCTGGACCGCCGATCCCGATACCATCATCGCCGCAGGAAAAAGAGGGGTTCAAGCGTTGGAATCAATCCACTAGAAGCGCTCGTCGGGTGGGTTGCGTGATCGAATGGCATGCCCTATTGTCCGGGATTGAAGGTGGGTTCGTCCCTGCCGGATCCTGGACCTCATTGAACGGTCTTAGCCAGATAAGGGGGGGCCAGCCAATGACGGTGCCCCGACACTTCCGTAACAAGCTCCATGGTTCGCTTTTTCGCGCCCTGATCGGAACTCCGGGGTGGGCTGATGCCCTGATCCGCTATGGTCTGCCGCCGGACATGCGCCGGTTGTTGCCCGATACCCCTGTCGCGTTGGTGGAGCGCAGCTTCATCGACGGTGCGCTGGGAGAGGACCCCACAGTGACGGTTTGTTCATGGCGCGTCTGGATGACGGGCGCCGTTGCTTCGTCCTTCTTGAGCACAAGAGTACGCACGACCTGAAAACGCCGCTCCAGATGCTGAACTATTGTAAAGGTATCTGGAGATCGTGTGCCGAGGCGCACAGAGGTGTGCTGCGGGTGCTGCCGATGATCGTTACGCTGGTCATCGACCATGGCCGCGACCGATGGACGGCCGATCGGTTCTCGAAACCGTCAACGCGCCGCCTTGGTATGCTGGTGAACGCGGGTGTTGAGCTTCGATCTCCTCGATCTCAAGACGTTCGACTGCGCCGATCTGCGGTTCGATCCGGATTTGCGATCCGGTCTCATGGCGCTCAAATATGCCTATGTGTGTGATGTGCCGAAAGAGGAGTTCAGCGATGCGCTCCATGTGGCACGGCCGGAACGGACGAGGGATCTGATGGGAACTGTTGCACAAGTATGGCTCGAAGAGGGCGAGATCAAGGGTGAGACCCAGGGGATTGTCAAGGGCAAGACCGAAATGCTTCTGATGCTCATGGAGAGACAGTTCGGTCCGCTCTCAAGCGAAACGAAGGCCCGAATTCAAGATGGGACCCCCGAGGACATCGACATCTGGCTGAAAACATTCCTCAAGGCCGGTAGTGTTGACGCCGTCTTTGTAAGCGGCGGCAGCCACTGATACCGCGCCGGACCGGACGCCGGCCGGGGACGTCGAAGCCAAACTGGCCGATTACGGTTTCGGTCGCCCTTGCGGAGTTTTGCCTGGAACACGCGAGTTATTGCGTTCGATGCGGATGGCAGCACGACGGCTCATGGGTTGCTGCCCGCGGCTGTCACCGACAGCGATGGTTCAGTGGGCGAACCGATCTTGCAAAGCGGCAACCTGCCGGTCGGTCAGATAGCGGGTCTTCATGTCCTTCAACATCAGGAACAACCGCGCCGTTTCTTCAAGCTCCTCGGTCGCATAAACAGTATCTTCCAGCGATGTTCCAGCAACGACCGGACCGTGATTGGCCAGCAGAACCGCATGGTGCTTTGATGCCATCTCCCGCACCGCCTTCGCAAGGTCGAGGTCGCCGGGTGGGAAATACGGCACCAGCGGCAGCGTTCCGATCTTCATTACATAATAGGCCGTGATCGGTGGTAGCACATTGGTCGGGTCGATATCGGCCAAGCAGCTGACTGCGACCGAATGCGTGGAATGCAGATGGACCACCGCGCCGGTTGCCGGCCTCTCTTCATACATCGCAATATGAAGAAAGCTCTCCTTGGTCGGTTTGTCGCCGGATACCGGATTGCCAGCGTTGTCGAGTTTGGAGATTCGAGCCGGATCGAGATCACCCATTGTCGAGCCGGTCGGCGTCATCAGCCAGCCGTTTTCGAGACGGACGCTGATATTGCCTGAACTGCCGAAGGTGAGCCTACGGTCGAACATCGATTTCGCGAGCCGGACGATGGACTCGCGCAGAGCGGATTCATTCATCACAGTCTCCCTGCCAATGACCGATCACGTCGCGCGATGCCGGTCAGGTCAGAAACGCCCCATTGGAATGGACCGTTCACAGGCCGGTTCCAAGGCCAGGGGCTTGCGAGACGTCACCGGCGCGTTTGCCGTCGAAGCTTATCGGCAGGCCGTGATAGAGGCCGGGGCTGTCCGGATAGGACTTGAACATCATGCCGAGAGCAGCTGTCTGCGCCAGTTCAAGGGCTTCGGGCACCGTGGTAAGCGGGCCGTTGGGAACGCCGAGTTTGTCGAGTTTTTCCTGCCAATGGGCGCGCGGTTGCGTCTTCATGACGTCCGTGACCATTGCGTTGACGTGATCGCGTTGGCTCACCCGGTCGCTGTTGGTGCGGTAGCGTGGATCTTCGATCCATTCCGGGTGGCCGAGCGCGGTGGCGAACTTTTGCCACAGGCGTTCGTTGCCGGGGCAGACCATCAGCGGACTGTCCGCACATTCGAATGCCTGATACGGCACCAGCGACGGGTGTCCTGACGACAGGCGCTGCGGCGGGTTCCCGCTCGCGGTGAACTGGGCGGCATGGGTCGACACCCACATCAGGCCGGACTCGAAGAGAGACGTATCGACGACGACTCCGCGACCTGTCCTGGATCGTTGTGCCAGCGCCGCAAGGATGCCGATGGCTGTCCACATCCCAGTCGAAAGATCGATGATCGAAACCCCGACGCGGGCCGGCGGTGCCGACGGATCCCCATTGACGGACATCAGCCCTGTGACGGCCTGGATGATCGGCTCGTAACCGGGTTTCTCGCGCCACGGTCCTTTGTGACCGAAGGCGCCGAGATTGGCGTAGACAAGGCGCGGAAATCTCTTTGTCAGGGTGGCCGCGTCGAAACCGAACCGGGCTGGTACATCAACCCGCAGATTATGCAGGAATACATCGGCTTCGCCGATTACTCGAACCAGTTGAGCGCACTGATCGTCTTCGCGAAGGTCGATTGTCACACTTTCCTTGCCGCGGTTAAGCGCCACGAAAGCGACGGATGGCGCACCACGGTCATCGGATATGAATGGTGGACCCCATTGCCGCGCGTCATCCCCTTCCGGCCGTTCGACCTTGGCGACATCGGCGCCGAGGAAAGCGAGAATCTGTCCGCAATAGGGACCAGCGAGATTCTGGCCGAATTCAATCACTCTGATTCCGGAAAGCGGGCCTTCGGGCATGAGATGTATCCTCTGGTGACAGCCGTTGTGATATTCGATAATCGCACGACCAGTTCGAGCGATTGTTCCGACTATACCACGGGCTGACAAACGCCGATGTTCGGGATCTGCAGGTTCCGGGATCGAGCGGCAGCCCGGCCGAACCGATGAGGCCGGCAGCGGGCTCTTGTCTTCGGCAAGCGGATCTGCTCAGGCCAAGAGGCAGTAATGCGACCACAACACCGGACTTTGCCTGGCGACTACCAGAAAACCACTCCTCTTTTATCGGGACTGCAGACCGCTGGCACCAATCGCGCGGCGCCGATGTCGCATGGTTGCTTCAGCGGACCTGTGAGGTATCACGCTTCGGCTGGGGTATTACTGGCGAGCACGTAGAGGTCATCCGCGAAGCCGCGGGGCAACGCCGGGCGGCTGCGGCGGGATCATGTTGTTTGGGTTGGGCGATTCGATCTCTCGCCTTTGGTTGCGCGGCGACCTGCCTCCGACCGCACGATCCTGACGCCACATCGACCGGGGGGCTTGGAACTGCGTCACGTCCGGCTGCAAGGGTCGAGGGTCCGGAACAGAATCGGATGTTCCGGTCAATCCAGCCCTTGTCCGTACAGCTCGCGTGGAACAATGTCTTTGGTCATGGTCGGGATATTAATGACCGAACGGCTCCGCGACATGGCGTTACCAGATCTTGTCCGTCAAAGGACGCTGTTGCCTTGGTCCCAGCGGGCTCGTTGCCCATGAGAACACTCCATGAATGCCTGTCGGGGGAGGGGACCAATTTGGAATGAGTCCGGGCATGCGCGGCCCGCGGGGAGATCGTGCGCAATCAGCGACACGCGCATGAACGTTAGTCCGGATACCCGGTCATTCTTCACGGCGTCATGGTCATGGCCGGGGTCACGGGTCTGTGCTGCGCCCTTGAGAGCGACCCGATATCAATTCGCGCGACTATCGCTGAAATCGGCTTGCAAAGACCGACACCTGCTCCCCAGCGTTATTCTAGAGCTTCTAGCCCGCATCGGTCACCGATTTGGGATTTGGGTTTCATTTTGCTGGTTCGGGACGCGGGTTGGGTCGCGATACGCGTTGTGGGTCGTTCGGCGCTACGCTTGAGGGGTGTTTGGAGCGTTCCAGGAGCGTTTGTTGCCGGTTTCACAGGGCTACATTGACCTGGATGGCGACCGGCGGGCGTGCGCCGTCCCCGGCGCGGCGCCGGTGTGAGGTCAATGCGGTGCAGAGGTCGTCAAGCTATCCGGGCTCACGCCATAGTGGTTCTCGTTGCAGGTTCGCCAGCCCCTCGGCAAAGACCCTGGCATAGGGATAGGCCCGGGAGAAGGACAGCCACACCCGACGGGCCGTAATGCCGATCCGTGTCCCGACCTTCAACAGCTTGCGCCGCAGGGTGGAGCCCTGAGCGCGGGCCAGCTCGGTGCCCTGGGCGCCGCGTGTTCGAAGTGGCTGCATCCGTACATAGGCGAAGGAGGAGACGTACAGGCGCAGCTGGTTCGCGCGCATCCTTTGCGCGCTGGTGCGGTCGGCGAACAGGTCGAGCTGCTGCTCTTTGATGCGGGTCTCCCTGTCGCCGCGCGCGCAGGACAGTTTCTCGGACAGGCGCTTGGCAGCGGCCCGACGAGTGGGAAGACGGGTCACCCCGAAGCGCGGGGTCTCGCCCTTGGTCAGATCCTCCGCCTTGCCCACCACGCGTCGGCTGCGGCTCCACGATTTTTGCCTCATGTCCTCGAAGTCCCGGTATCGGCGGGCCGCCTTGCCCGTGCGACGATGCGCCGCCCGGGCCCCGATCGCGCCCACCAGGCGCTTGTTGCGCGCCAGTCCCAAGACAGAGTCGACGCCGTTGTCCTCGCACCAGCGCAGGATCGGTTCGCGGCAAAAGCCCGAATCACCCCGGATGCCGATGCGCGTGTGGGGCCAGTGACGGCGCACTTGCCCCACGATGCGCGCGAGCTCCTCGACGCGACCCGCCAAGGCCTTCCGGTCCGAAGGGCGCAGCCGCGCGCACAGCAGGGGCACGCCACAGAAGATAGACAGCGGCAGGTAACAGGAGCACCCGTCGGACCCATGGAAGAGTCGACCCTCTCGGTGACCGTGCAACGGGTCATCGGTCGCATCGAGGTCGAGCCAGATCGCGCGCGGTGCCCGGCGATGGGACCCCACACACAGCTCGACCAGCAGCTCATCGAATTCCCCGGGGCGCGCGACGATGCGTGTGTAGCGACCGGCGCGCGGCCTCCCCAGGCTCACCGAGTTCCATGCGGTTCAGGGTGCTCGCACTGGCCAGGGCGTGGCCGCGGTCGCGTGCGCACCCGCTTGTCCCCCGTCACGTCCGCTTTGCCCACCAGCACCGGGAACAGCGCATCAGGGTCGTTGAGGTCTTCGTATCCCAGGACCATCGCGTCGATGCGTTGGTTCACCAAGTCGTCGACGCCATGCTCGATGCTCGCGCGATTGCGGGAATCCAGGAAACACCGCGACACCCGCTCCGTCACCCCGCCACGCCGGTCTACCTCGCGAAGCAACACCCCGCCACCGTCGGAACTGATGCGCCCGCCATCAAATCGACCCGTCACCGAGCGCCGCCCCAGGGCGTGAAACTCAAGCTGTTCGCCAGGACACTGTGTCTTCAAGGCTGCTTCCGCTTCGATTGGCACAAGCCCTTGATCGCGCAAACGGTATGCCATGAGAAGCAGCCGTTTCTACTCCCTCGGTGATCTTTTCGGGCTAGATAGTGTCGTCACGAAATACCAGCCCAGAGCGCCAGACACCGAATCTGCACCGCGGCGAGGAACGATGCGGCATTCTTGGCGTATCGCGTGGCAATCCCACGCCAACGCTTGAGCCACAGAAAGGCGTTCTCCACCAAATGCCGGTGCCGGTAGAGAGGGACATCATACGCTCTGGGGTGCTTGCGGTTGCGCTTCGGCGGAACCACTGGAATGACTTCATGCTCCTCACAATAAGACAGGATGGCATTCGTGTCATAGGCCTTGTCCGCCAACAAATACTCGGCATCTATCCCTTCAATCAGCTCGACCGCTTGACTGCAATCTGCTGCCGTCCCCTCGGTCACCAACACCCGCACCGGCATCCCATGCGCGTCCACAGCCAGGTGCAGCGTCGTGTTCAGCCCCCTTTTGTGCGACCCATCGCCTGATTGCCGCCGACCGCACTGCTCGCATGGGGATGTACCTTGAGATGACTGGCGTCAATCATCAGCCACTCATCGTTCGGCTCATCCACCAGAGGCTCCAGCAACGCCCCCCAGAGCCCCTTGTCCCGCCAGCGACAGAACCGACGATGGGTATTTTCCAGTCTCCATAGTCTGGCGGCACATCACGCCAGGGAGCGCCGGTACGCAGAATCCAGAAGATCGCATTAATGAACCGTCGATTATCCTGTGCCACTCCACCCCAACGTCCCGCCCGGCCAGGCAGATGAGGCTCCAACAACAGCCAGACCCTGTCCGAAATGTCGTGACGCCGATGAGCCAATCCCATGAGTCGCCTCCAAGAACCATCGAGTGAATTCGACAGATAGGACAGATAAACATCACTCATGACGACACTATCTAGGAGGGTGCGCCACAGAACGGTTTCGCACCCTCGCAGTGGACCACCTACCCGGATTTCAGTCCAAAGTCCGCAATTCTTGCTTCTTTGTCCCACATTTGGACCCAAAATCGTGACGTTTGTGTAGTGCTGTCCCGCGAGAGTTTTCTAAGGCGCAGGCTCCTAGCGGTGGTGTCACTGAGAGCCTGACCTAAAACTGGTTGGGTGGTCTCGCATGGTGTTCTTCATGGGTGAACAACCACACCATGGGGGCACATCATGCCTTGGAACGAGACCACCCGGAAATATAGCCGTAAGACGGGGCGTTACGAAAGCGATCTGACCGATGCCGAGTGGGCCTTGCCGGACCCGCTTCCTCCACCGTCGTGCCGGCTTGGTCGCCCCGTCAGGTGGATCTGCGCGACGTGGTGAACGCGATCGCCTGCATGCTCTGGACCGGGTGCAGTTGGCGGGCATGACCGAAGGATTTCCCGGCGACCGCTTATGCACTTGGCTCCGGCTTGATCAACATGTTG
The DNA here is from genome assembly GCA_963422445.2 of Thalassobaculaceae bacterium. GTDB lineage: Bacteria > Pseudomonadota > Alphaproteobacteria > Thalassobaculales > Thalassobaculaceae. Next base: position 1,333,557 of record OY729512.2, on the reverse strand, counting down.
ATCGAAAACCGTCCAAATGGACCGGTAGGAGTCAACTTCTCGCGGCAAACTCTCGCAACCGGATCTATGTGAATAAGCGGTTACGACGATTCAGACCTATTTCTATGCGTGATCCCAGTCGGGGGTCCTGGAGCAGGTTTGCGCCCGTTTTATGACGCTCGAGCGGCTCCGGTCGGGGCGTAGTGCGGACCCGAGCACGGCCATCATCGACAGTCGGAGCGTGTCGATGGTCGAAGCGGGCAGCGAGGAATGCGGCTACGATACCGGCAAGATGACGTTTGCCGCCCAGGTCCATCCGGCGCATATCCAGGACCGGGATGGCGCGCGGCCCTTGTTGCCGGCGTTGCATGCCGGTCAGAACACGGTGCAGATCGTGTTTGCCGACGGCGCTTATGGCGGCAACAAGCTGGCAAGCGCGCTCAAGGAAGCGAATTGCCCGATCACTGTGGAGGTCATCGGAAAACCCAGGGACGCCAAGGGGGTCGTCGTCATGTCCCGGCGCTGGGTGGTCGAACGCAGCTTCGGATGGCTGCGCCGCTGCCGGTGCCCCTCCAGAGACTTCGAGCGATCCATCGCCAGCTCCCTCGCCTGGCTCCTGCTGGCTCTAAGCCGTGTTCTCATGTGCCGCCTCGGACGCATGCAAGTCATTGGAACTAATCGATATCAGTATGATTCAGACACTGAGACACGGAGTATCAGCAGGCGGGTGATCCGTTCGTTCGTGTCCGATTGACGATCGCTCAGGGCATTAATGCGCTGGGACAGTCTGGTCTCGACATCAGGTATCGCGTCCCAGATGAAGCCGAAACCGCCAATCAGAATTGCCGGTGTAATACAGGGTTCGGGCGCAACGAGTACGGATTCAGACATTGAGCTCCTGCCGGAACGGTAAGCACACGCTTCACCCGACCGAAAATCTCGGGAATCACCACAACTGCATCTGATCGAAGATATCCGAAGTCATGAAACCCGTGTCATTTAACCGTCGCCTGTTTGCCCGTATTGCTGTCGACCCCGGATATCCGTATCAGGCCGGAGAGAAGCCGCGACCGAACCATTGAGAATCTATCGTCTGATACTTGCCGTGCTCCGGTATTCTGCCGGATAACCAACAACGGCCAGGAGACGCGACGGAATCGCCCCGAAACGCGCTGATAACCCGTTGTCCGAATCGAATGGGTCGCAGGGCGCGCGAAGGCCTGTCAGAACGCTTCGTCCGGCAAGGTTACGGCCGTCAGAGCAATCATGCCAACATCCTGGATGCTCATTCCCTGACACCCTGCAGTCGCGCCGGTCCGTCGATTCGGCCGTTGCGCGCGTCGTCTCGACCATGCTCCGTCAGGGACGATTCTTGGCGAGACGGCCGGTCCGTGGCGGGATTTTAGAAAATGATGACCGCCCGGATTCACTCTGACTTGTCTGGCGCCACCGACTGACTGGAACAGGGATGTCAATTTTCTGGTGATTCGGATTGCGAACAGGCTTATTCCTGTCTGAACCGTAGGGCAGGAGGCGAATCATGCGCGCATATCAGATCATCGATTGGGGCCAGCCATTGCAAGAGTGCGAGGTGCCGGTTCCGGAACCCCAAGGCACGGAGGTTCTGATCAAGGTTACCGCATGTGGTATCTGCCACTCCGATATTCATATCTGGGACGGGTATTTCGACCTCGGTGGTGGGCGCAAATTGAGCCTGAAAGCTGGCGGCATGTCGCTGCCATTTACCATGGGGCATGAACCGGTCGGAGAAGTGGTCGGACTCGGTCCGGATACGGCTGGCGTCAAGATCGGCGACAAGCGTGTAGTGTACCCATGGATTGGTTGCGGCGAATGTAACCATTGCACGAATGACGACGAACTGCTCTGTACGAAGCCGCGCACGGTCGGGGTCACGTGCGCTGGAGGCTACGCAGAATATCTGATCGTTCCCGATGCAAGATATCTGCTTGCCTATGACGGTGTTGACGAAGCTGTCGCGGCGACCGCGGCCTGTTCCGGGGTTACGGCTTATAGCGCACTGAAGAAGGTCAGCCACCTTGCCGCTAGCCAATCGTTGTTGATTATCGGTGCTGGCGGTGTCGGGCTTGCCGGAATCGGCATGGCCAAAGCCGTTGTCGGTGCCAGGGTGATCGTTGCCGATATCGATTCGGCCAAGCGAGACGCCGCACTCGCTGCTGGCGCCGACGAGGTGATCGATAATTCCGATGCCGGCGCTCGCCGCTCGCTGATGGCGATGACAGGCGGCGGCGCCGACGCGGTAGTCGATTTTGTCGGTGCGCCGGCGACATCGGAGTTCGGTTTCAGCGTCCTGGCCAAGGGCGCGACTATGGTCGTCGTCGGGCTTTATGGCGGAGCCATGCAGATCCCGATATCGATGTTGCCTCTGAAAGTCGTCAACATGGCCGGCTCGTATGTCGGCACCCGCCAGGACCTCGTCGAACTGTTGCAATTATTGCGTAACGGCAAGGCGAAACCGGTGCCGCATGTCAAACGTCCCTTACAGGACGCTCCGGTCGCAATTAGCGAACTGCGCGAAGGCAAGGCTGTCGGCCGGTTCGTGTTGATCAATTTCTGATAACGCCGCTCGGCGGGTCGGGCGGAGAGCCCGCATTGAATATGGGCGGTATTCCGTGAAGTCGTGAAGGCCAGCGGTTGCCGCCCGAATTCGGATATCAGCCGGGAGGTTGCGTTGGCCGCCAGCTGACATCGCCGAGCTGCAGCCGCGAAGCCAAAGCGCGGCCTCAATCAGCATCTTGCCAGCGAACCCGTCGTCAACAAGCGCGATCTACGAAGAGGTCGGTTCACGCGAAAGACTTGGTTGGATGTTGACGTAGACGCCAGAACCGGACCGTATGCCGACCATAACCCATCGCGGAGCGCACAGGATATAGCGCATAAATTTTTTTTGCCGCAAGGCGTGTTCCTGTTGTCGATATATAGTAGAGTTTGGCAAAGATTTCCGCAATGTGCAGCGAGAGGAAGATCGAATGGGTCTGAGCGAGGCCGCGCTAACGAACCCGGCACACAATCCGCTGGATTTACTGGAAGAGATCGTCGATGCCAACGAGTGGTATCATGATCGGACCAGCGAAGACGAACTTGCTATCGAAATCCAGGGGCGCTGGTGCGACTACAGGTTGTTTTTTCTCTGGGATCCCGGGCACGGGGCGCTGCATTTCTCTTGCCTCTTTGACGCCCGAGTCGAAGCCGCACGACGCGACCAGATCCACCACCTGCTCGCCTTGGTGAACGAACGGTTGTGGATCGGTCATTTTGATCTGTCGTCGATCGAGAGCACGGTGATGTTCCGTCACACGTTGCTGCTCGGCGAGAGAGGCATGGCGAGCCCGGCTCAGATCGAAGATTTCATGCGGTTCATTGTCGACGAGCCGGATCGCTATTATCCGGCGTTTCAATATGTCATCTGGGGCGGCAAATCGGCACCAGAGGCGATGGCGGCGGCATTGATTGATGTGGTTGGAGAGGCCTGAGGCCATGACCGGACCGATCGTACTTGCCGGGTGCGGGAAGATGGGTGGTGCCATGCTCGACGGATGGCTCGAGAACAACGCCTCGGCCCATGGCGTTCATGTTATCGAACCGGTTGCCGATACGGTCGGGCGATTCGCGGCTAGGCCAAGCGTGACAATCCATGCCACTGCGTCCGGTATTCCGGACAATGTCACGCCTTCGACAGTGGTGGTTGCGGTAAAACCACAGGTCATGGATGAGGCTGTCGAACCGCTCCGGCGATTCGCGGTACCGGGGACGGTATTCCTGTCAATCGCCGCCGGCAAGACCATTTCCTATTTCGAAAGCAGGCTCGGCCATGCTGCTGCGATCGTAAGGGCGATGCCCAATACGCCGGCTGCGGTGGGGCGGGGTATTACCGTGTATGTGCCTAATGGCAATGTGACTCCATTGCAAACCGAGGCCTGCGGTACCTTGCTGTCCGCCGTTGGCGAAGCCGTAGCGGTCAATGATGAAGCCCTGCTTGATCCGGTGACCGCGGTTTCGGGAAGTGGTCCAGCCTATGTGTTCCTGCTGATCGAGACCATGGCCGCGGCCGGTGTGAAGGCAGGGTTGCCGGCGGCGCTGGCGACTCAACTCGCGCGTGCCACGGTGGCCGGCGCCGGCGAACTCGCGCGCATGTCCGACGAAGAGGCAACGCAGTTGCGCAAGAATGTGACAAGTCCGGGCGGCACGACTGCGGCGGCCCTGAGCGTGTTGATGGCCGAAGACGGCATGCAGCCTCTTCTGGACCGCGCTGTGGCCGCTGCGACCGAAAGGTCACGGGAACTCGCCGGCTGAGATTGGCTGTGTTGCCCGCAACCGGCGAAGTCTTGGCTGCAGTGTCGGAAGGATGGCCACGGAATGACTGGAGATGCCGATCGGAAGGCGGTGTTTGCGGCGGCAATGTCGATCGCTGCGCAGGGCCGTTGGCGTGATTGCCGGCTTTCCGATATTGCGACCGAGGCGAATATCGCACTAACCGAACTCGAACGGATCTATGGTGACAGCAACGGGGTTCTGAACGCGTTTTCGCACTACCTTGACGATCAGGTTCGGGCGACCCTCGACGACGCAATCGCTGATCCCGACATCCCGTTACGCGAGCGGTTGCTTGAAACCTTGTTGGCGCGTTTCGAGGCGATGCACCTGTACCGGCCCGGCATCGCTGGCATATTACGCCTCTTGCCTACCAGTCCGGCACTTGGCCTTGGCGGTCTCAACGCACTCCATACGTCCATGCAGGCCGAACTGACTGTAGCCGACGCGTCACCGAATGGGCTCTCTGGACAACTCCGCACCAAGGGGTTGGTGATGATCTTTCTCGATGCGCTCCCTGTCTGGATCAAGGACGACAGTGACGACCTGTCCGCGACGGCGCGCCGCCTTGATGAACGACTGCGGCAAGCTGAATGGATTATTAAGACTGCGGGTCTGGATCGTCCGGAGTCTTGCTGAGGGATGTCCAGGGTGTGGTCCGCGTCGCGCAAACAATGGTACGGCGGGAACCTCCAGGGATTGACAGCCCGCCAAGGTGAGGGGATAACCTGCTATTGTGCAACGCAACATAACAGGTTCGAAATGTCGGACCTGTTTCGGGAGATCGTAAGTGGCAAACCAGGACAATCCTTTTCTGAATTTCGATTTCGCCAGGATTTTCAGCGAGTCGGGGTTTCCCGGTGCCGATCTCGATGCGATGTTGGCGTCCCAGAAGAAAAACATCGAGGCACTGGTAAGCGCCGGTCAGGTCGTTGCCGAAGGCTATCAGGCTGTCGCTCAACGTCAGTCCGAGATTGTGCGGACTGCAATGGGCGAGGCGCAGGCCAAGGTGGATGCTGCGAAAATGCCCGGCACTATGAACGAGCAGCTCGCGGGTCAGACCGAACTGTTGAAATCTGGGATTGAACAGGTGATCCGCAATCTCCGCGAATCATCGGAACTGGTGCAGAAATCACGAACCGAGGCCTTGGAGATTCTTGGGCGCCGGGTTGCCGAAGGACTGGATGAACTCAAGAAACAGAGCGGATCCTGATCGCACAGGATCGGTCCCATCGCATGTCCGCACATCCGTCCGGCTGCATGCGGCGTTGCGTGCGCCGGTTTCAGCGATATGATCTGCGGATTGACGGCGGTGTCGAGATGGAGCGACCGTGACTATCGGGTATGACGATTTTCTCAAGGTGGACATTCGGGTTGGCACGATTTTGGAGGCCCAGGCCTTTCCTGAAGCGCGCCAGCCGGCATTCAAGCTCTGGGTCGATTTCGGCGAAGATCTCGGCATCCGCAAGACTTCGGCTCAGATCACCAAGTATTATGAGCTGGACGAATTGCCGGGACGCCAGGTCGCGGCTGTCGTCAATTTTCCGCCCAAACAGGTCGGAAAATTCATGAGCGAGGTTCTTGTTCTGGGATTTCCCGATGCGACGGGCGATGTGGTCATGATCGGAATCGATCGACCGGTCGCCAATGGCGGGCGTTTGTTCTGACATTTCTGCGCGTGCCCGGCCGGTGACGAGCGGCGGCCGGTCAGACCGGGACGCTGATCGTCGCACGCAGGCCGCCGAGATGCGAAGTTTCCAGCTTCAACTCGCCACCGTGGCCACGAACGATGTCGCGCGTGATTGTCAGGCCGAGTCCGACGCCGCCGGTATTCGGGTTCCGTGAGGGGTCGAGGCGGAAGAACGGTTTGAACACTTCTGTGCGATGTTCCGGTGGAATGCCGGGACCGTCATCATCAATGGTAATCGTGATGATCTCGCGGCCGATATCAAGATGGATTGCGGTGATCGTCGCATAACTCTTGGCATTGGCGACAAGGTTGTCGATGGCCCGTTTCAGCGCCTGCGGCCGTGCCTCGTATCGCGCCGACCGGTCACCGGTGATGGTCAGGGTGATCCCGGTTCCGTCCCGGCGTGCTGCGTCGACGATGTCGGACACTAGGTCGCAGAGATTGACAACGACTGGTGTTTCCGTGCCTTCTCCGCGGGCGAAGGCGAGATAGCCTTCAACCATGCGTTCCATGTCATGGACGTCATATTTCAGGCGGTCGATTTCGTCGCTGTCGCCGAGCATGGCAAGCTGCAGCTTCATGCGAGTCAACGGCGTGCGCAAATCATGCGAAACCCCGGCGAGCATCTCGGTTCTCTGGTTGAGTTGCCGGCGGATCCGGCGCTGCATCTGCCGGAATGCCTGCGCCGCCTGACGGACCTCGGCCGCGCCCTCGGGCTTGAAATCGTCGACATCGCGGCCAATCCCGAAGCGTCGGGCGGCCGCCGCGAGACGCTTGACGGGCCGGATCTGGTTGCGCATGAAGATGATGGCGATCGCGAACAGAATGAGCGAACTGCCCACCATCCACATCAAGAAGACATAGGGGGTGGAACTGTATAATCGGTTCTTGTGGATATTGACTGTGAGCACACCGTCCGGGAGTTGGACATGCAGATACAACCGGCGGTTGCCGCGTTCCGCATCGAATTCGAAGGGCAGTTTGACCCGCTCGTTCATCGCCTTAACCAACTGAAACTTTACCGGGTCGTAGCCTGATCCCGTAACGATGCTGTCAAATGTCCGCTGGCCCGGCTCGAATGTCAGCTTCATTCCGAGAAATCTGCTGGCGCGCCCGATCACATCGTCGATCTCCTCCGGGGGCGGCAGAGGCGTCACGGCATTGACGACAAGCGCGACCTCGCCGGCCAGTGACTGGCTCAGACGGCGGGCCATCGTATCCCAATGACGATCGAAGAAGACGAAGGTCGAGATCCCATGCATCAATATGAGCGGCGTGACGATGATCAACAACGCCCGGCCGAACAGTGTCGGTGGCACAAACCGCTTGATCGACGGGATGAACCGCCGTACCTGATGCCGGTCGGCCAGATCTGTCATCGGTCGGTTTTCAGGACATAGCCGCGGCCCCGCACCGTCTGCAGGTATCTCGGGAATTTCGGATCGGGTTCGAGTTTGCGGCGCAACCGGGCGACCTGGACATCGACGGTACGGGCATGATCGTTATTCGCGAGATCGTCGCGGTCGACGGGCATTCCGGCCTTGAGCACCAGCGCATGCAACAGACCGGTTTCAGCTTCGGTCAGCTTGACCCGTCTAGTGTCGCGAAACAACTCACCGATGTTGAGATCGTAGCGATACGGTCCGAAATAGACTTGTGACGGAATGTTCGCGACGGTCGACGGGGCCATGGTCCGGCGCAGTATCGTGTGGATCCGGGCCAGCAATTCCCGAGGTTCGAACGGTTTCGGCAAGTAATCGTCGGCGCCGCCTTCAAGTCCTGCGATCCGGTCTTCCGGCCGCCCCATCGCCGTCAGCAGCAGAATTGGTACCGATCCGATGCTGTGCAGCGACATCGTCAGTTCCAGACCGGTTTCTCCGGGCATCATCACGTCGAGGATGATCAGATCGAACTCGACCGAAAGCAGCCGTTGCCGTGCTTGCTTCGCATCTTCGGCCTCGCTGACCCGAAAGCCGTTTTCGCTCAGATAGCGATGCAGCAGTGATCGCAGGCGCTGGTCGTCGTCGACGACGAGTATATGCGGTAGCTCGCTCATTGCCATTCCGTGCTGCGTTTCGTTGGCACGCCGGCTGATGGTTTCAACGGGCTGTGTGCCTCCCGGGTCTTGCCGCGCCGCCAGTCCGATAACAACCTTGTGGCCTCGCATTCGCCCGGTGCGGTCACCGGGATCCGGCTCACGCAGATGCTTGCGGGCTTGGTTGTCCGGATCGGCTGACGGCGCGGCGCGGAGATGTTTTCGGAGGCGATCATATTGACAGGTTTGTGGCAGAATGTTAATCGCAGTTCCGTGACCGCGAAATTATACGTCCGTAATGGGCGACGACGCACGAATTTTTGTTCGCTGGCCGGATCGAATCATCGCTTCGCAGGAATTTAGACCATGTCCCTCTTCCCCTTTGACGACCGCGACGGTGTCATCTGGTACAACGGCGAACTTGTGAACTGGCGTGATGCCAAACTTCATGTCCTCAGTCATGGTCTGCACTATTCGAGCGCTGTCTTCGAGGGCGAACGGGTTTATGGTGGGGAAATCTTCAGGTCGCGTGAACACACCGAACGCTTGCTGGGATCCGCTCTCGGGGTCGGGTACGAGATTCCCTATTCGCTTGATGAGATCGAGGCCGCCAAGAAGGAGGTTGTGCGGATGATGGGCATGCCCGAGGCCTATGTCCGTCCGATCGCGTGGCGTGGCGCCGAGATGATGGGGGTGTCGGCGCAGCAGAACCGAATTCATCTGGCGATCGCCGTCTGGGACTGGCCGTCCTATTTCGATGAAGAAGCGAAGACGAAGGGTATTCGGCTCGGCATCGCGAAGTGGCGGCGCCCGGCGCCCGAAACTGCTCCGGTCCATTCCAAGGTTTCCGGCCTGTACATGATCTGCACCATGTCCAAGCATGATGCGGAGCGGAACGGGTACCATGATGCGTTGATGTACGATTATCGCGGCCGGATTGCTGAGGCGACCGGCGCCAATGTCTTCTTCGTCATGAAGGATGGCCGGATTCATACCCCGACCCCGGATTGCTTCCTCGACGGGATCACACGCCAGACCGTGACCGAGCTTGCCAGACGGCGCGGCTACGAGATTGTCGAACGGACGATCATGCCTGAAGAGATGGCCAATGCCACTGAATGTTTCCTGACCGGGACCGCGGCCGAAGTGACCCCGGTTGGCGTGATCGGCGAATATTCCTTTACGCCCGGTGAAATCACCAGAAACCTCGACTCCGACTATAACCGTCTGGTACGGGGCGAGATTGGGACCGCGGCTGCGGCTGAATAGGCTGGCGGTGCCGTCACGGGCGCCGTGACCAATCCGTTGCAGGCGGCTGCGATACCGTTACAAGTGGGTGCGCTTGTATTCCTTCAGGGTTGGTTGCCGACAGTGCCTGTGCCGCCACCTGGTTGATCGACCTGTAATTTCAGACATCCTGAATCCAGTTAAAATCAGATGATCCCTGTTTTTATGATTCCCGGTTCGGAGTCCGAAACGCAACAGGCGCCGAGAAGACTGTCTTCATCGGCGCCGTCGTCTGGATCGCTACGCTCCTGATCAGACGCTTGCCGGGGGCCAGCGTCCAGGGGGCGTCGGCAGGTCCACACTCGGGCCGGCAACACCCGGGCGGTGGCGCCAGCGCCGCGTCAACGGATACATCCAGATCGTCTTTGCCGGCACCCGGACGCCCGCCGTCATACCGACATGGGTCCAGTTCGTCGCGCGCAGACTGACCGCGCGCCATAGGCGGGCCGGACAAAGGTCTCGATCAGAAGCAGCGTGAGGCCATGACGCTCGACGTAATCCCCGGCGATCCGGCCGAGACACAGGCCGAGAATCCGCGAGGCCAGGTTGCGACACGACAGACCGGGACGCACGAGAAAGCGCAGCAATCCGATCACCCGGTCGAGATGGGCCTCCCGACCGGCGCTGCCCCACCCGATCCACCGGTCGCGCGGCTTCAACACCAGCGCCGACGCCGCGAACGGGCACCCGCCGAGCTAATCGGGGCCGCAAGCCGGCGCGCCCACCGGCTGACATCCGATCCCGCGCCCGGAGGCGGCAGCACAATGTCGTCAAGACCGCCAGGCGCCCTCGGACACCCGGTCTCCTGCAGTCGACCGCGAGGATCGCGAAACTCGAAAGCCTCGCAAACCGCACGCGCATAAGCCAGGCGGCCGGGAAAGCTGTCCGGCGCTGGCAGAGCCGCAAGGTTCTGAGGTCCCGCCGCGGACGACAACTGGCGGCGAATGAGATTTTGAGCGTTCATGGACCCTGCCTGGCAGGCCTGAAAACGATAGTGCAGTACTGATTTAACCGCTTATGCACTTGGCTCCGGCTTGATCAACATGTTGATCGAAAACCGTCCAAATGGACCGGTAGGAGTCAACTTCTCGCGGCAAACTCTCGCAACCGGAGCTAAGTGCATAAGCGGTCTGATTTATTCAATGAGCAGGGCGCGTCGGTGACATTTCGTATGGCACCACCGGACATATCCTTTACAAATGTTTCGTATTTTGACTGAGCTCTGACTTAACCATATATATAGAGCTTCTTGCAAAATTGCCGGCCCGACCGGTTTTTTGCCTTGTCGAGGGCCTGGGTCCCGGGGCATCCCGTGGTATGTTGTGTTTCCACAATAACAAGATACCGAGGAGGTGACCCCGATGACCCTTGGCTCGACCCTGTCCGATCCCTGGCACCGATTTCAAGAGGACCTTTTCCCTGCGTTGGCCGAGGCGGTCGGTCCTCTCCTGGAGACGCACAAGCGTTTCGTGACAGCTCTCGATCTCGTCAAGGTGGAGGGCTTCGTCGATGAGGTGTGGACCGGTCCGGGTCGGCCCCGGGAGGATCGCCGGGCGCTGACCCGTGGCTTCATCGCCAAGGCGGTGTGGGGTCTGCCGACGACCCGCCACCTGATCGACAGGCTCAAGGTGGACCCGACGTTGCGCCGGCTGTGCGGCTGGTCGCGTGTCTCGGAGATCCCGCGTGAAGCGACGTTTTCGCGGACGTTTGCCGAATGGTCGCAGTCCCGTCTTCCGGAGAGGATGCACGCGGCTCTGGTTGCAGAGACACCGGGCGACGCGCTCATCGGCCACGTGTCGAGGGACCCGACGGCCATCGAGGCCCGGGAGACGCCGGCCCCGAAGCCGAAGGTCAGGACGCCGAACCGCAAGCGCGGCCGGCCCCGCAAGGGCGCGGAGAGGACGAAGGAGCCTGGGCGTCTCGAACAGCAAGCGAACGGGATGGATCTCGATGAGAGGCTCGACGCGCTGCCGAAGGTCTGCGATCACGGGGCAAAGAAGAATGCCAAAGGGGTCATGGAGGCTTGGCGCGGTTACAAGCTGCATATCGACACAGCAGACTGCGGGGTGCCGCTGAGTACCGTTCTCACCGCGGCATCCGTCCATGACAGCCCGGTCGCGATCCCGCTGGCGATGATGACCGCCGGGCGTGTGACCAATCTCTACGATCTCATGGACGCGGCCTATGATGCCAGGGAGATCTACCAGATGAGCGAACGGCTTGGCCATGTTCCGATCATCGATGTCAATCCGCGCCGGGACAAGGACCTCAAGGAGGAGCGAGACCGGGAGGCCCGGGCCCGGCGTGCAGTAGGCCATGTCGATCCCGAGACCGTGCGGGTCCGGATCCGGTTCCGGTGTCGAGAGGACCAACGCCCGCCTCAAGGATGAGTGTGGCGGGCGCCATGTCCGCGTCCGTGGATATTCCAAGGTCGCCTGCCATCTCATGTTCGGCATCCTGGCCCTGGCGGCTGACCCGTTGATACGTCTCGCCGCCCCATAGCGCGGCTCCGACAATGCATACCGACCCTTCACGGCCCTCTCGAAGAGAGTGGCCCGGAGAGGCGTGTCCCGATGTCTGCAAAGGTCCCTGTTTGGTCTCATCATCTCTGATGAGACACCGCGAATCCATGGATTCCGACCTCCAGGTGCAGAGGTGACCGGGATCAACCGACCGACCCGGCCTCACCGGACCCTGGGGGCAGGAATTTTGCAAGAGGTTCTATAACTAGGGCGTGTTGATGAATTCATGAAATGCTGATAATCATTCTCCATCAATGACACTTTCCGGGGACTTATCATGGCGTTACGCCTGCTCATCACGGATGCTATCTGGTCGACACTCGAGCCGCTACTGCGTGAGAGCAAACACGCCGCCGGCGCCCCGCCACGGCTCAGCGACCGAATGTTCATCGAAGCCGTCCTCTACCAGGCGCGTACCGGAACCCCCTGGCGCGACCTGCCCGATGAATTCGGCCATTGGAATGCCGTTTATCAGCGGTTTCGCCGTTGGGAGAAGCGCCACCTCTGGGCGCGGCTCTGGCAACAGATACAACAGGTAGATGATGAACCACTCAAGGAAGTGTTCATCGATTCGACCATCGTGCGCGCTCATCAACACGCAGCCGGCGCGGTAAAAAAAACGGTGGCCAAGAGGCCCAGGCTCTCGGCCGCTCCCGGGGCGGGTTCTCCACCAAGCTGCACGTCGCCTGTGCCAACGAAACAACCGGTGTGTCCTTCGTGTTGACGGGTGGCGAGCGCCATGATGGTGTGGGATTCGAGCTGCTGTGGAAGGCTTTGCCCAGCTCTCCCGCACCGGAGGCTGCGGTCATGGACAAGGCGTATGACAGCAAGGGCATTCGCCAGGTGCTGGCCGACCAGGGCGTCGAAGCCGTGATTCCCGCCCGGTCGAACCGGACTGAGACGATTCATCACGATCGAGAAAAGTACAAGCGGCGCCAGCAGGTCGAGCGATTCTTCAACAAGCTCAAACAATTCCGTCGCATTGCCACACGTTATGACAAGCTCGCTCGGACGTTCCTCGCGTTTGTCCACATTGTCTCAGCATGGATCATGCTTCGATCATTCGTCAACACGCCCTAGTAGATTGATTTCAATGTTTGGGCCCCTCTTTTTCTTGCGGCGATGATGGTATCGGGATCGGCGGTCCAGACGAAGGGCTTGGCTTCTGTGGTGTTGTGTTCGTCGATGACGCGGCGGATGGCGTCCTGGAGGTCGCGTACGGAGCGGCAGACGCCGTATTTGAGACGGCGTCGCGTCCGCTTGGCGAAGACGCCTTCGACCGCGTTCAGCCACGCGCTCGAGGTGGGGGTGACGTGGAAGGTCCAGCGCGAATGGCGTGCGAGCCAGACCTGGACGTCCTTGTGCTTGTGATACCAAGCGCGCTCCAAATTGACTCACCATCCCAATATGTTGGGGTGACGGTCCGGACGACCTTCATAGACTGTGGTGATCGACTCACCAGCGCCGGAGGATGACGATGAGTGCGGCAACGCCGATAACCTGGACGGCACACACAGCGGACGAGCTCCACGCGCTTTCGAGGCACTGCGGGGACGCGAAGCAAGCGTCGCGCGCGCGTGCGCTCGCCATGATCATGGAGGGTGCGTCTCGCACGGAGGCGGCTCGGGCGCAGGGCATGGAGCTTCAAATCCTGCGCGACTGGGTGTTGCGCTACAACACGGAGGGCTTCGACGGCCTCGCGGATCTCCCGCGCGGCGGGAGCGAGGGCCGGTTGACGGACGCGCAGATCGCCGAGATCGGCGCCTGGATCGAGGCGGGTCCCGAGCTTGAGCGGGACGGTGTGACGCGCTGGCGCGTTCAGGACATCGTACGGAAAATCGAGGAGGCCTTCGGGGTCATCTATACGGAGAGCGGTGCCCGTATGATGCTCCGAAGGGCCGGGTTTCGCTTTGTCTCGGGGCGGCCGGTCCACCCCAAAGCCGACGCGGAGCGGCAGAGGTCGTTCGTGGCGGAGTTCGAGGCACAGTTGACGTCGGCGCTCAGCTCTGAGGCGCTGGCGGGTCCGATAGAAATCTGGTTCCAGGACGAAGCGCGCATCGGCCAGAAGGGGATGACGACACGGGTCTGGGCGAATGGGAAGCAGCGTCCGCGCATCCTGCGCGACCATCGCTATGGCTACGTCTATCTGTTCGGCGCCACCTGCGCAGAGCGCGGCGTCGGCATCGCCCACGTGGCGGACAGGGCGAACACGGCGTCGATGAACGAGCATCTGGCGGCGATCGGCGCGGCCGTGGCGCCGGGTGCGCACGGCGTGATTGTGCTGGACGGGGCGGGCTGGCATCGCTCGGGCGACCTTCTCGTTCCCCCCAACCTGACGCTCGTGCATCTGCCGCCCTACAGTCCGGAACTCAATCCGATGGAGCAGATCATTCTGTTCCTGAAATCGAACCGCTTCGCCAACCGCGTGTTCAAGGATGTCTCCGCCCTGAGGGACGCCTGCTGGACGGGGTGGCAATGGCTGACCGACCAGCCCGACGTCATCACCAATACGACCCGGCGCAGCTGGGCCGTAGCCCCATCGTGCTGATCCCGATGCCTCACTGTATCGGTTCATATGACTTGCGTTTGGTATTAGTGGCGTCGTTGTCGAGGATGGCATGGACCGGGACGCCGGCGGGTATCGTGCGCTCGATGCGGTTGAGGAATCTCAGGAACTCCTGGTGGCGATGCCGACTGGCGTGCTGGCCGATGACCGTGCCGTCGAGCACGGTCAAAGCGGCGAACAGCGTCGTCGTGCCGTTGCGCTTGTAATCATGTGCCATGGTGGCGCCGCGGCCTTTCTTCAGAGGCAGGCCGGGTTGTGTGCGGTCAAGTGCCTGAATTTGCGACTTTTCATCGATCGACAGCACGACCGCGTGAGCCGGCGGCGCAACGGAGAGGCCGACGATGTCGGTCAGCGTCTCGACGAAAGCGGGATCGTTCGAAAGCTTGAACGGCCGCCAGCGGTGCGGTATCAGGCCATGCGCCTTCCAGACCGCCCATACCGTCGAAGCGGCAATCCCCACAGCCTTCGCCATCGCCCGCAGCGTCCAGTGGGTCGCCGCATGAGGCGGCGAGGTGTGGGTCAACCTTACGATCTTCGCCACTGGCTCAGGAGTCGGAGGCGTCTTGCCCGGCGGACGCGTCTTGTCCCGCAGAAGTCCGTCCATACCGTCTTCCATAGAAGCGGTCCTGCCAGCGCCAGACACTGTTCTTCGCCTTACCGGTCTCTCTCATGATGGCCATCGTGCCGAGCCCATCGTCGCTCAGAAGAACGATGCGCGCCCGCCAGACGTGCTTCTGCGGGCTCTTCGGGTCAGAGACAACCGTTTCAAGGCGATGCCGGTCGCCTGAAGTAAGCGTGAATGAAACACCAGGGCGCATCTTGCAGACCTCCGTGATCGACAAATCAGAAGAACATAATAACGGATATACTTGTAACGATCTATCCACTAGGTCGTGTTGACGAATTCATGAAATGCTGATGATCCTTCTCCATCAATGACACTTTCCGGGGACTTATCATGGCGTTACGCCTGCTCATCCCGGATGCTGTCTGCTCGACACTCGAGCCGCTACTGCGTGAGAGCAAACACGCCGCCGGCGCCCCGCCACGGCTCAGCGATCGAATATTCATCGAAGCCGTCCTCTACCAGGCGCGGACCGGAACCCCCAGGCGCGACCTGCCCGACGAATTCGGCCATTGGAATGCCGTCTATCAGCGGTTTCGCCGTTGGGAGAAGCGCCACCTCCGGGCACGGCTCTGGCAACAGAGACAACAGGCAGACGATGAAGCACTCAAGGAAGTATTCATCGCTTCGACTATCGTGCGCGCTCATCAACACGCCGCCGGCGCGGTAAAAAAACGGTGGCCAAGAGGCCCAGGCTCTCGGCCACTCCCGGGGTGGGTTCTCCACCAAGCTGCACGTCGCCTGTGCCAACGAAACAACCGGTGTGTCCTTCGTGTTGACGGGTGGCGAGCGCCATGATGGCGTGAGATTCGAGCTGCTGTGGAAGGCTTTGCCCAGCTCTCCCGCACCGGAGGCTGCGGTCATGGACAAGGCGTATGACAGCAAGGGCATTCGCCAGGCGCTGGCCGACCAGGACGTCGAAGCCGTGATTCCCGCCCGGTCGAACCGGACTGAGACGGTTCATCACGATCAAGACAAAGGACAAGCGGCGCCAGCAGGTCGAGCGATTCTTCAACAAGCTCAAACAATTCCGTCGCAGCGCCACACGCTATGACAAGCTCGCTCGGACGGTCCTCGCCTTTGTCCACATTGTCTCAGCATGGATCATGCTTCGATCATTCGTCAACACGGCCTAGTAATCGCACCAAATCACGCTGTAGCAGATCCCACTCGCCGAATTCGTCCGCCTGTGTCCCTCGTCCATCTATCGCTCCGTCTTGCGGCGGTGGTGTTGCGCGTCGGTGATAACATGCTGCACGGTCGACCGCGAGACCCTGACCTCTTTCGCGATCGCCGCCGGCCTGAGGCCGGCTTCAAAAGCGGCGAGGATCAATCGTTCCTGTCCCGGGATCACCGTGGCGGCCCTGACTGGCTCCTCCGGTTTTTCTCGCGCTGCTCTCGGTGGAGCGCGCTTTGCCGACCGGCCCCCTACCGATGGACTGTCCGGCGGATTGCGTCCGCGCCGCCGGACGTCGTCGGTCACCGTCTCCATTAGCCGGTCGAACTGGGCATCGTCCAGCAGGCGCAAGGACCGGCCCAGGTCGGCCGGAAGGGCGATCCCCGACTTATGAGGCTGCCTGTCGAGACCGGGACCAGAGGCGGGCGTATCCCGCGCCTGCTGCGGCGCGTTCCTGGAGCCCGAGGACGGCTCGCCCGACGTGTTCTGCCACCTCAGTGCCGTCGAGGCGTCCGGCCGGGACACGCTGCCCCAAGGTGCCGTCGTGACCTGCGAGATCGTGCAGGGCGACCGGGGACCCCAGGTGTCGAGGATCGTCGATGTCGGTCCGCCGCCAACCGGGCACGGCCCGCGGCGGACGGCAGCCAGCCCTTCGACGCCCGTCATTCGGACCCGCAGGGGCAGGGCTCATCGGTCCCCGCGCTGCGTCCATGGGCGGGCGGGTCGTCGAACGCGATGTCCCCAGGACCGATCCAGTGCAGCGACCGCACCGACTTCCATGCCGTCAGGTGGCGCATCATCGGATGGATCAGGTCCGGCGCCGTCCGGTCGATCTCGTCCTCTTCTTTCTCGGTCACCTCCGATTCGCCGTGGTCGAAGGCGTTCATGGCCAGGATCGTGCCGACCGACGCCGCGGCCTCCTCGTCGTCGCCGAACGCGATGGCGTCCTAGGCATCGGCGCGCAGCCGCATTGCGCGTTCGAAGCCGTTGATCCACGGCCCCACAGCAGGTCGCCGTCGGTCCGGTCGACTTCCATGACATGCGCGTAGGACTCCGGCTCCTCGGCCAGCTCCCGGGCGACCCGGTTGTAATGATCCAACACCGCCGCCGCGATCTCGTCCGCCCCGTCGAATTCCGCGAACCCGTTCTCGCCGCCCCAGACCGTCGGCAGCCATTCGGCGGGCAGCACCGGTTCGGGGCAGACGATCAGCCCCGCCACGTAGCCGTCCAGATCCCCGATGGTCATGCCCTCGCATTCCAGCGGAATGGCGCCCAGCAGCTCGTTGAGGCGGTCGAGTTCGTCAGGCACGTCGCTCATGGCGGGGCATTTATCCGCTTCGGCCCCGGCGGATCACCGCCGAATGCAGACAGCGACGGTCCGCGCCATGGCCGCCCGCACGATCTGCCGAACCCGTCCCGATCAAACCTTCGGCGCGCCGTCGGCTGTACAGTGACTATTGGCGTCGAACCGTCGCGCCGCTCAACACTGGCTTCCAGAAACACGAAAGCCCGCGCCGGAACGTAGGCTTCGGAAGGAGGGCAAGGTGACCCTGCGCCTCGCTAGGGAAGATCGATCTTTGGCACGGCTCCGTCAAGACATCGTGCTCGCTGGCCCGTATGCCCGACATCGCGTAGTCCCATAGCTGCGTGCTTCCGAGATCTATCTGATTCGGTGTTCAAGATGCACTGGATTTCACAGCCCCGATGTGAGAAAATCTCTTCATTTGTCCAATGTAGAAGAGCTAATGTCACCAACTCCGACGAAACAGCGCGACCTGGTCCTGTGTCTCAGTCGTCAGAGGGGACTGGTCCGCATGCGCGATCTTCGCAACGCTGGCGTTGGGCCCGAGACCGTTGCCCGGCTGGTTCGCGAGGGTGCCGTGGCGCGCGTGGCGCGCGGCCTCTATCGGCTCGCCGACGCGATGCCGGATCCCCAACACAGCCTCGCAGAAGCCTCAGCCCGCGTACCCAAGGGAGTGATCTGCCTTACATCTGCGCTCCAGTTCCATGAACTGACATTCCAGATGCCCTCCGCTGTCTGGATCGCCATCGACCGCACCGGATGGAAGCCAGATGTCGAGTACCCCCCGGTCCGCTTCGTGCGCTTCAGCGGCCACGCCCTGACGGGAGGTGTGAAGCGGCATCTCATCGAGGGGATTGAGGTCCCTGTATTCGAGCCCGGCAAGTCGATCGTCGACTGCTTCCGGTATCGCAACAAGATCGGACTCGACATTGCGCTGGAGGGGCTCCGCGAAGGACTCCGTGGCGGGCGCGTGACACCCGACCAGCTCTGGGAGTTCGCTCGCACGGCGCGTGTCTGGTCCGTGATGCGGCCCTATGTGGAAGCGATGGTCGCCGATGGCGCGTGAGCTTCGCAATATCGGCGCCTCCGTGCCAGCAATTCTCCTTTTGGAGTTATCGGGGGTTTTCAAAGGTTTGGAGATGTGATTCAAGCTGTTGTATGAAGCGTCTTGAACGATACATAGAAGTGGTGGGGAAGCGGTGCGCGGCGGTGCCCGACAAGCGCTCGGGAAGCAACACGCGCTATGCCATGAGAGACATCGGGCTTGCGGCGTTTTCGGTGTTTTTCGTGCAGAGCCCGTCGTTTCTGGCGCATCAGCGCCTGCTGTCGGCGCAGCGCGGCGCTTCGAACGCCGGGACGCTGTTCGGCATGGAGCGGATTCCGTGCGACAGCCATATCCGGCGGATGCTGGATGGGGCGCCGACGGATCATTTCGACGCGGTGTTTTTGGCGCTTGTCGATGACCTGGATGGCGCCGGTGCCTTGTCGGGTCTGCGCTGCCTGGACGATCGGGTGTTGATCGCGCTGGACGGCTCGGAGCCTTTCCGTTCCGGCACGATCCACTGCGCGCACTGCTCGACGCGCCGGCGGGGCGAGGAGGTGGAGTATTTCCACAGCTTTGTCGGCGCCGCTCTGGTGGCGCCGGGGCAGCGCCGCGCCTTGCCTCTGGCGCCGGAGTTCGTGTGCCCGCAAGACGGCTCGGCGAAGCAGGACTGCGAGAGCCGCGCGGCGCAGCGCTGGCTGGCCCGCCTGGGGCCTTGTGTGGCCGGGCTGAGACCGGTCTATCTGGGCGACGATCTCTATTCCCGCCAGCCGATCTGCGAGGCGGTGCGCGCCGCGGGCGGGAGCTTCATCTTCGTGTGCAAGCCGTCCAGCCACAAGACGTTGAGCGAATACACCCATGGCGTCGTGCTGGACGAGGTGTGCCAGACCGTGGGCAGGGGCGCGGCCAGGCGCCGCCAGCGCTATCGCTGGATGAATGGCGTGCCGCTGCGCGACGGCGCCGACGCGCTCGCCGTCAACTGGCTGGAGGTCGAGATCGCCAAGCCCGACGGCAAGGTGACCTACCGCAACAGCTTCGTCACCGACCTTGCCGTCACGCGAGACACCGCCGCCGCCATCGCCGCCTGCGGGCGTGCCCGCTGGAAGATCGAGAACGAGACCTTCAACGTCCTGAAGACCAACGGCTACAACCTCGAACACAATTTCGGGCATGGCAGCCAGACACTGGCCAGCATCCTGGTCGTGCTCAATCTGCTGGCCTTCGCCCTGCACACGGCCTGCGACCTGATCGAAGCATCCTGGCGGCGGGCGCGGCACGCACTCGGAGCCCGAAGGCGCCTGTTCGAGCACATCCGCACGATCACCGCCTACCATGTCTTCGCGTCATGGGCGGTCCTCATGAAAACCGTCATCACGGGCATCCCCCCTCCCGCAAACGCCTGATCCCCGGCCCCCGCGCCAAGCCCATCCCTCCAACCGCAAAACCGCCAAAAAACCAACACGAAAGGCCGCAATGCAACGAAAAACGCCATAAGGAGAATTGCTGCCTCCGTGCGCGCCCGACTGCTCGCGCGCGCCCGTGTCGAAAAAACCGATTTTCAGATCTTTCTCACCCGTTACGCGCTTGAACGATTGCTCTATCGACTCAGCGTCTCCGACCAGCGCGAGCGGTTTGTCCTGAAGGGTGCGATGCTCTTCGCCATCTGGCAGGACGATCCCTTCCGGCCGACCCGTGACCTCGACTTGCTGGGTCACGGCGATCCCGATCCCGCAATGGTTGCGGCGAGCATCCGCGCCATCTGCTCTGTCGATGTACCTGACGACGGGGTCGTCTTCGACGCTGCAGGCGTGGAAGCCGCTCCAATCCGCAGCGAAGACCAATATCCCGGTGTGCGCGTCAGAACCGGCGCGACCATCGCCGGCGCGCGCCTGCCCATCCAGATCGATGTCGGTTTCGGCGACGTGATCACGCCGGAGCCAATCGAGATCGAATACCCCACCCTTCTCGACGCGCCCGCACCCATCCTGCGCGCCTATCCGCCTGAAACCGTCGTCGCCGAGAAGACCGAAGCGATCGTCTCGTTCGGCATCGCGAACAGCCGCATGAAGGATTTCTACGACCTCTGGACGATCGCGCGGACAGTCCCGTTCGAAGGCGACAACCTGGCGGAAGCCATCCGTCGGACATTCGAGCGGCGCCGAACCTCCTTGCCCGAACAAGTACCTGTCGGCCTCAGCGACAGTTTTGCCCTTGAGAAGGAAGCCCAGTGGCGGGCCTTCCTGGCGCGTGACCGGCTCGCAATAGCACCCGCATCACTCGTCCAAGTCATCAATGATCTACGCGCCTTCCTGCAGCCCATGCTGACCCGCGCAGAGGTTGCCTCTTGGCCTCCCGGAGGCCCCTGGACCGGGGTGGGGTGCCGATGATCGGCACCCGGCAGACAAATCACACGTCGGATTTTCTCGGGCCTGTCCGGCAGTGACCGATCTCGCCGTGCGCCACTGGCTTGCCCGCAGCCCACTCGTCCAGATCAACTACTTTCCATCTCACCCGCGCGCTTGCCGATCCTTACCGGTTCCGGAAATCGACCGGCACGCATCTCGCAATATATCCAACTGCGCGATACGCCGAATCGCTGTTCTACCTCTTCGCGGCGTAGTAGTTACTGCGCCTTGGCCTCAGCCATGGCTCGCTTCCTTTTCCTTGGTTCAATTCGCAAAACGTAGGCACGGTCTGGCGATAGCCGCCTCGAGGCAGGCTCTGGGCGATGGCTGATCGCCGAGTTCGATGAGATGGAACCACATCAGATAGCTGTCGAGGTACTTGGTGGCGATGCTGCGCCGCCTGCGCAGGAAGCCCTTGATCTGGCTCTGGCGGCTGTTGACCGTCTGGATGTGCAGCGCGCCCCGGACCCGCTCGCCGGCAGAAGCGGTGATGCTCTCGTGAGGGATGTCGAGCGCCGCCGCAACGGGCGGATAGCAGCGGTTGGCGTCGGAGACGAGCAGCGCATCCGGTGCGACGACCGGCTCCAGCACCTCCTTCACGCTCTTTGCGTTCAGCGCGGGCAGGGTATGACTGAGGGTCTCGCCCGCACGGTCGGCGGCGACCAAGATCGGCCCCGGCCTCGCGCGCGAGGCCGGGTTTGCGGGCCGTCCCGCCGCGCCGGCGCGGCGTGCGGTCCAGCTTCTGCCCCCTTTGCGGCTCTCCAGAACGAAGCTCTCGTCAGCCTCGACGATCCCGGCAAGCCGGTCCGGCGCCTGGCGCATCGCCGCCAGAAAGCGGTGGCGCCAGCGCGGCGCTCGGCAACCTCCCGGATCGTCTCGCCGGCGCCAGGCGCGGCGCCAAAGGCCAGCCAGCGCTCCTTGTGGTACAGGCCCGACGGCGCTGTGCCGGTCAGCGCACCGAACGTCTTCCCGCAGTCCTTGCACCGGAACCGGCGAAGACCGCGCGCCTTGCCCCGCGACACCGCCCCTCCGGCGGGTCCGGCAGCGCCGCCGTCAGCTCATCGACACGCGAGAACCAGTCCCGAAACCGCTCGTGATCCATCTCTCTGATCTCCAAGACGAATCCGGAAAGATTCTATCATAATGCCTACGATTCACGAATTGAGCCTTTTCCTTATGTCGCCGGGGTTTCTGCTTCAAATGAGAGATCAGCGGCAGGACCGAATCTCGCTTCCGCGTTCGGGAAGTTGTGCCAGGTGCTGCCATCTTTGGAAGTCGGTGTCAGTCGCCGCTTCGCTGCCAAGGTCTCCGGCGGGGCCCCGTGATACGGGACGCGATGCCCGAAAGGGTGGAAGACCGGTCCATTGCTAATGGACCTGTAGCGGTTGAGCGTGCGGTACGAGGGGTCCAGGAAGACCGCGATCTGTGCGAGGTCAGAAAGGGCGGTGTCGTTAGTGTTCACGTCGATGCCACCGTGGTGCTTGATCACTTCGCAGGTGGAACTTGGGGCAGCTTCTCAGGCCGACCGAGACGAACTCGCGGCGGCATGCTCGCTCTTCCGGCTGGAGAAACACCGTACTCTGGATTCCTTGATCGGGGGTTGCCATGATTGGAACGTAAACGGAACAACGGCGGTCTACAAAACCTTCCGTTAGCAAGAATCCTGCAGCCATCCGGCGTTCAATCGCAGAAGTGCGATCTAGGTCGTGTTGACACTAACGCAGTGCCTCGACGATGAGCGCGAAGGTGATGAAGCCGAGGAAGATGACGTCGAGCTTGTCGTAGCGTGTGAAGATGCGCCGGAAGCCCTTGAGCCGTCGGAACAGCCGCTCCACCTCATTGCGGCGTTTGTACAACTGCCGGTCGTATTCCCAGGGCGCGGTACGAGTCCTGAGCGGCGGCACCACTGGCACAAACCCCAGCGCTGACGCCAACCGCCGTGTCGCGTCGCCTTCGTATGCACGGTCCATCAGCAGGGACCGGGGTGTCTTCTGGCGCCCCAGACGTTCGAGTAGCTTGCGTCCTTCGGGCGCATCCTGGGCCTGGCCGGCAGACAGCGCGAAGGTCACGGCCGTTCGCTCATCTGCGGTAACCAGATGAACTTTGGTATTCCATCCGCCCCGCGACTTGCCGATGCATTGCGGACCGTTTTTTTCAGCGCCCCGGCGCCATCGGGATGGACCTTCACGCTGGTGCTGTCCAGCGAGACCACATCGAGCGTCACATGCACCATCCGCTCGCGCTGCAGGTGCTCGAAGACCCGCGCGAGCACGCCGTTCTTCGACCACCGGTTCATCCGGGTGTAGACGGTGTGCCACTTGCCGAAGCGAGGCGGCAGTCCGCGCCACTTGCAGCCATGCTCGACGACATAGAGGAAGGCATTGAGCACCTGGAGGTTGGACACGGCGACGTTGCCGCGTTGGACCGGCAGATGCGGGGCGATGCGTTCGTACTGGGCCTGGCTGAGTTCCATACCGATGACTCGCTGACGAGGGACCGGCCGCCACGATAGCATCATTGAACATTAGTGTGAACACGCTCTAGCCGATAATGGATACTATCGATCTCCGGAACCTCACCAGAGACTGCGGCTCAGAACCGTCCCGCCACAAGGCCGGTCACGCCAGACGCTTACGGCGTTCCTTGCGCTCGGACCGCTACCCGTAGAGGGCGCGGCGCAGCTTCTCGATCATCAGCGTCAGGGAAGCGATCTGCGCCTCGGCTGCCGACACCCGCGCCTGCGAGGCCGCAGGTGCTGCTTCGAGGGCTTCAACGTCGCAGCGGGCCGTGCCGGTCATGGGGCCGGCAACGAATCAGATTCGCTGACCCGTGGCAATTGCCAATCGTACCGGACCATCCAGAGTGTGTTGCCGGGCCTCAACCCGCCCCCGACGGGCGCCAGGTCCGCACCGGATTGCGCCACTCGATCCCCTCCAGCAGGTAGCCGGGTTGCGCTGCACTGATCGATAGCGCCCCGCCCGCCGTCGACGGCCAGGGGAACCGGCCCCGTTCCAGACGCTTGGCATAAAGCGATATCCCGATACCGTCGTGCCAGAGAATCTTCAAAAGGTCGCCTCTGCGTCCGCGGGAGACGAAGAGATCGCCTGCGTGCGGGTCGCGCCCGAGGTCTTCCTGAACCTGCAGCGCCAGCGTGTTCATGCCCCGACACATGTCCGTCACCCCGGTCGCGAGCCAGACCCGCACACCGTTCGGAACAGGGATCATCGCCGATCAAGCACCGAGATCACACGTGCCAGCGCCGAGGAGTCGACCGCTCGAAAGCACGATCTCCATCCGGCCCGTCGCAGGCTGGCCCTCTGCGACCACTCTCTCGGATGGTGGGCTCATCGTCGCCGCGTCCGGCTCCTGGCCCGGTGCCGCCTCGACCACAACCGGCACGAACCGGCCGGCTCCGGCGCCGCGCTCAAGCTCGCGAAACAGCCGGCGCCACCTGAACACATGGTTGGCATTCAGGTCGTAGCGCTGCGCCACCATCGGCACCGAGCCCCGGCTCGTGAGTCTCCGCCACGACCTGCCGCTTCTGCGCCTCGCTCCACCGCCGCCGACGGCGACCAACCGATCCGCCGCTCGCCACACCCGGCTTCACCTCGGAAATCAACATCAGCCAAGCGTCCACCTAAATCGAAGTGGACACTTGCAAAGCACCCACTTCCCGAGCGCTCAGCCTGCCAAAGACCGCGCCACCGGAACAGGCGGCCTACCCCGGATGGATACGAACGCTTACGGTCAGGCCGTCGGGAGATGGTTGGAGATGCCAGGAGTTGTTTTGCATTCCGTTCCGAGGACATTCCGAAGAGCATTTCGGAAGGGGCTGAATGAAAATGAAAACTCCGCCAAGTTGTTGACTTGGCGGAGTTTTCATTTGGTCTCGGGGGCTCGCAACCCCCGAGACCAACATTCGATCGAGGTTCCGGTCTGAGCCGCCGTAATCTCTTGATTCTCAGGCAAGAACTGGCACAGCAGCAACTGCTACGCGCCGGAGTTTTCTGATCATACAAGGAACGTTCACGCTGATCCAGCGCCCTGATCTCTCGGACCGGACCCAAACGGAGGTTGGACGGTGTCACGCTTGACGCCACGCATTAACTAGGCCCTGTACCCATAAAATAATTGTCTGAACCTCTTGCAAAATTCCTGTCCCCAGGGTCCGGTAAGCCCGGATCGGTCGGTTGCTTCCGTTCACCTCTGCACCTGGAGATCGGAATCCATGGATTCGCGGTGTCTCATCAGAGATGATGAGAACAAACAGGGACCTTTGTGAACATCGGGACACGCCTCTCCGGGTCCCTCTCTTCGAGAGGGCCGCGAAGGGTCGGTATGCGTTGTCGGAGCCGCGCTATGGGGCGGCGAGACGTATCAACTGGTCAGCCGCCAGGGCCAGGATGCCGAACATGAGATGGCAGGCGACCTTGGAATATCCACGGACGCGGACATGGCGCCCGCCAAACTCATCCTTGAGGCGGGCGTTGGTCCTCTCGACACCGGACCGGATCCGGACCCGCACGGTCTCGGGATCGACATGGCCTATTGCACGCCGGGCCCGGGCCTCCCGGTCTCGCTCCTCCTTGAGGTCCTTGTCCCGGCGCGGATTGACATCGATGATCGGCACATGGCCAAGCCGTTCGCTCATCTGGTAGATCTCCCTGGCATCATAGGCCGCGTCCATGAGATCGTAGAGATTGGTCACACGCCCGGCGGTCATCATCGCCAGCGGGATCGCGACCTGGCTGTCATGGACGGATGCCGAGGTGAGGATGGCCCTCAGCGGCACCCCGCAGTCTGCTGTGTCGATATGCAGCTTGTAACCGCGCCAAGCCTCCATGACCCCCTTGGCAGTCTTCTTTGCCCCGTGATCGCAGACCTTCGGCATCGCGTCGAGCATCTCATCGAGATCCATCCCGTTCGCTTGCTGTTCGAGACGCCCAGGCTCCTTCGTCCTCTCCTCGCCCTTGCGGGGCCGGCCGCGCTTGCGGTTCGGCGTCCCGGCCTTCGGCGTCGGGGCCGGCGTCTCCCGGGCCTCGATGGCCGTCGGGTCCCGCGACACGTGGCCGATGAGCGTGTCACCCAGTGTCTCTGCAACCAGAGCCGCGTGCATCCTCTCCGGAAGACGGGATTGCGAAAATTCGGCAAACGCCCGCGAAAACGTCGCTTCACTCGGGATCTCCGCGACACGCGACCAGCCGCACAGTCGGCGCAACGTCGGGTCCACCTTGAGCCTGTCGATCAGATGGCGGGTCGTCGGCAGACCCCATACCGCCTTGGCGATGACGCCACGGGCCAGCGCCCGGCGATCTTCCCGGGGCCGACCCGGACCGGTCCACACCCCATCGACGAAGCCCTCCACCTTGACGAGATCGAGAGCTGTCACGAAACGCTTGTGCGTCTCCAGGAGAGGACCGACCGCCTCGGCCAACGCAGGGAAAAGGTCCCCTTGAAATCGGCGCCAAATGTCGGATAGGGTCGAGCCACGGGGTGGCCCCGGGACCTAGGCTCTCGACAACAAAATCAGCCTCGACAAGGCAAAAACCGGTCGGGCCGGCAATTTTGCAAGAAGCTCGTCTGTGAGAGCGAATCATGATTCAAGCTCCCGAATTGCGGGGGCTTGGCGATGAACCGTTACGATCTGACCGATTTCGAGTGGAGCGTGATCGAAGCGTTGCTGCCAAACAAGCCGCGCGGCGTCCCCCGTGTGGACGACCGGCGCGTGCTCAACGGTATCATGTGGGTGCTGCGCTCCGGCGCCCCCTGGCGGGACCTGCTACAACCGCTTCAATCGCTGGCGCAAGAACGGGGTGTGGGATCGACTCATGGACGCCATCGTCGAGGCTTGCGACGGCGACATACAGATGATCGACAGTTCCAGTGTCCGGGTTCACCAGCACGCAGCGGGATCAAAAAGGGGGCCGGATCGTTGCATGGGTCGTTCCCGAGGCGGACTGACGACGAAGATCCACACCGTGGTCATCGTGCGCTCGGCGCGGGTGGCCGCGCGACGCCAGCGGGCTGCCGCTCCGCTTCGCCTTGAGCCCCGGTCAGGCCCATGACAGCACCCTTGCCGGAGCCTTGCTCGACGATCACCTGCCGCCCGACAGCTTCGTGCTCGCCGACAAGGCCTGCGACGCCGAATGGATCAGGGCGATGATCGAGGCGCAGGATGCGGTGCCGATCATCCCCAACCGCAGCACCACCACCACGCCACATGCCTTCAGCCGAGTTCTCTACCGCATGCGCAACCGGATCGAGCGTTTCTTCAACAAAATCAAACAGTTCCGGCGCATCGCAACACGCTACGAAAAACTCGCCGCCAACTACCTCGCCATGATCAAAATCGCTACCATCCGCATCTCGCTGCGAGTTAAGGAAGGTCTGAACAAGTCGGTTCTGGCAAAATGGGTCCATTGCTGACGAAGTGGAGCGCGGGCCATGGAGCAAGCGACGTTTGCGGAGCTGGAGCACGACGTGAAGAAGCGTCGCACACGGCGCGAGGCCATTTCTCGAGAAGATGGACGGTCTGGTTCCTTGGGGTCGTCTGGAGGAGCAGGTCGAGGCGTTCTATCCGAAGGCCGGGCGCGGTCGGCGTCCCTATCCGCTGGGGGTGATGCTGCGCGTGCACTGCGTGCAGTTGTTCTACAACCTGAGCGACCCCGAGATGGAGGACCTGCTCTACGAAGTGGAGCAGGTCGCGGCGGTTCGTGGGGCTGCGCCTTTCGGGTGCGTTGCCCGACGAGACGACGATTCTGCACTTCCGCCACCTGCTGGAGAGGCACGGTCTGGGGGAGAGGCTGTTCGAGGAGATCAACGCGCATCTGGCCTCGCTCGGGCACCGCTTGAACACGGGGACGATCGTGGACGCGAGCCTCATCGCCGCGCCGTCGTCGACGAAGAACCGCACCGGGGAGCGGGACCCGCAGATGCACCGGACGAGGAAGGGCAATCAGTGGTACTTCGGGATGAAGACGCACCTCGGCGTGGATGCGCAGTCGGGCTTGACGCACAGTCTGGAGACGACGCCGGCGAACGTCTCGGACGTGGCGGTGACGCACGCGCTGCTGCACGGGGGCGAGGAGCGGGTGTGGGGCGACGCCGGCTATCAAGGGGTGGGCAAGCGCGAGGAGAACCGGGACACGGACGTGGACTGGCGGGTGGCGATGAAGCCCGGAAAGCGCAAGCTGTTGGACAAGACGGGAGCGCAGGAGGCGGCGGAGAGGCGCAAGGCGTCGGTGCGGGCCAAGGTGGAGCATCCGTTCCTGTATGTGAAGCGCCACTTCGGCTACGCGAAGGGGCGCTATCGGGGGCTGGCGAAGAACACCCAATGTATTGTCGTGCTGCTCGGGCTCACCAATCTGCTCATCGCCGGGCGCTACGCCAGCGCCTGAGGTGGGGCCGATCCGTCTGGCGCCGTCGCAAGGCGGCGATGGACAGTCGGATCGGTCATCGAGTGCACCGCAACCCCCCTTTTCTCCATACCAAAAGCAACACTTCGCAGGCCCGACGGTTGCCAGCGCTTCACCCATCGACAAAGCCACCTGTCTGCCCACCAAAACGGGCCTGTTCAGACCTTCCCTAACGGAGCAGATGTTCCGGAGCGTGCTGGTCTACACGGCGCGGATGGCTCGGCCACGCGAGCAAACGATCCAGGGCATCCCCTTCGTCCTCAGGCGGGTCAAGCCCGAAAGGATTTTCGGGGTGCGCCCCGCGAAACGGGCTCAACTGCGAGGGGCGCGTCTACTACCGTGGTCCTCTCCAGCCCGGCGGCAGTCTCCCCCGAGTCAAACTCGATCTGACCGCCGACGAGCGGTTGGCGAACACCCGCCCGACAAACGTCCTGTCACCCATCCCTATACGGACGGTCCTGAAGACGGCATTAGCGCACGTTGCTATGCGTTCGAGGAGGTATTCGGCGAGAAGATCCGTGCATTGGGCGAGCGTGCGAGACCACGGGATCTCTACGACGTCATCAATCTCTTCCGGAATGAAGCGTTCCGTCCAGCCGCGTCGGCGATCCTCGACGTCGTCCGAGAGAAATGTGACTTCAAGGGCGTGCCGGTTCCAGGCTTGGCGGCGCTCCAGACTTTCCGGGATGTGCGGCAAGAAGTTCAAACGCACGAAGCAGGACTCCCGCCTACGGCCACACAAAACGAAGGACGGCTGGCAATGCTCTGGACGGACCGGCTGGCTGGCCGATATCCGATACTGAGCGACATGGCATGCTGAACCCTAACCGATCTTTACCACCTATCGGATAATTTTATGTCACATCATGCGGTTATGAAGTACGGAGACGGCGAGTGGCACTACACGTTGGGCCTGATGACCGTTTACACGACGGTCTTGGATATCCCTCCCGGAGCGGACCCGATGCCCAAGGCATCGTAGATCGCCTGCTGGGGCGGTTCGGCGCGGGTCGCCTTGCGCACGTGCAGCGTGCGCCCGTCGGCGCGGCGGAAGGTGGCGGTGATGCGCTGCTGGCCTTCGAGGATACGGCGTAACGTCGTCCAACTGGCATTCTCGCCCGCCTGATGCAGCCGCGTGCGGATCACCTGCACAAGTTGATACGCGATCACGGTGACGAACAGATGCCCCTCGGCACGGATGGGCTTGTGGTGATAGATCGGGCGTAGTCCCAGCTCTGATTTCAGCGAGCGGAACACCGCTTCGAGGTTGGTCAGCATGAAGTAGGTGCGCCACAGGGTGGCTTCGTCCCGGTCGGTTTCGCTGCTGCGCAGGCAGTACACGCCCGGGTGGGTCATCATCGAGCCGGGGAGCGCTCGGCGGGTGAAGCGCACGGCCGTGGCGCGTTCGCCGCTCTCATCGGTGTCGATCTCGATGTCGTAGTGCTGGGCGATGCCGCGGGTTTTCTCCTTGAGCCGACCGATGCGCTGCCAGACCTTGTCGAGGCGTTTCTGGGTACGCGGTTTGGACAGTCCTTCGGAGAGCTTGGTGAGCCCCTCTTCGAACCGCCGGGCGAAGCGCTCGGTGATGCCGCGCTCTTTGGCCGCGCGCTCCTCGGAGAAGCAGCACAGGCGTACCTCCTGTGCGTCGTCGGAGAGCACCTTGTGCAGATGCACGCCGTGCTTCGACGCGGTCTCGATACGCAGCGCCGCTTCGGCGTCGAAGTGCCGGGTGCGCTCGCGGCTGACCACCAGGTAGCGGTAGCCGTGCTCGCGCAGCCAGTGCAGGCGGTCCTCGGTGGCGATGCCGCGGTCCATCACCACCAGCGCGGCGCGCGAGGCGTTGAGCGCATCGAGCATCTCGGCAAGCGTGTAGTGCTCGCGCACGTTGCCGGCGAAGACCTGCGAGCGGCGCACAAAGCCGCTGGCGTCGAGGACCAGGCCCAGGGTGAGGAGCGGGCAATCGGTGCGCTTGTCCTTGGAGTGTCCGCGTAGCGCCTTGGCTTGGCCGCGCGCCTCGCCCTCGAAGTAGGTATTGGTCAGGTCGTAGAGCGTGACGGTGGGGTGGAGGTCGAACAGGTCCATCGCGCGCTCGAACAGATGGTGCTCGATGGCCTCGCGGTGCGCCATCAGCGCATCGGAGGCGCGGTACAGGCGCATCGGCCCGAAGGTGGCGAACTCCACCCCCAGCAGCTCGCCCAGCGCGCTACGTTCACCGAGCCAGCGCCGGGCGGCGCGCTCGGAGCCCGGTTGTGCCATGCGCGCGATGATGGAACCGACGGCAGCGGCGCTCATCGACGCACCCATCCCCAACTCCTCGAACAGCGTGCGAAGCCCGAGCTGCTCCATCGCCCACAATCCCACGTGCTCGACGCCGACCGAGCGTGGGCGAATCAGCTCCAGGGAGTCGACGTCGACGTGCTGGACGTCGCGTCCCCGGCTCGCCGACGAGACAGGGGTGCCGACATGCTCGTGGGCGAGCAGTTGGGCGGCGATGCGCTGGGCGTGCGATTCGAGCGCCGGCGGGCAGTCCGGTGACAAGGGGAGTTGACCGGCGAGAATGTCGTCGATGCGCTGGCACAGGACGGGCCAGTCGCTTTGGTCGACATCGAAGTGTCGTCCGAGATTGAGCAGGGTGCGTTGGCGCACCTTGGGGCCGATGCGTTCGGAGCGCACGAAGCGGAAGGTGAAATAGTGCTCGGTGCTGCTGCGGGTCTGGGTGCGCCGGATGAACATGGGGTGACGATAGCGTGGCGCTGCACCCGGTGCAATACCATGAATAGATTTATGGCACTACATCGGCCTCCTCCACCACACATCAATCAGTTACATGCGAATATCGGAGAAATTGAGCCGATTTCTTCCTCAATCGCGGCTCCTGCCGGTAAACATGGGCTAGGACCGCGTCCGCAGGCACGCCGGTCTCGACGACGTCCGGCTTCACGATCTTCGCCATACGTTCGCCTCGCGGGCGCTCGCGATCGGCGAAGGCCTGCCGATGATCGGGAAGCTTCTCGGCCACAACAAGATCGAGACGACGGCGCGCTACGCCCATCTCGCGCGGGAGTCGGTCAGAGCGTCGACGGCCAAGGTCGCCGAGAGTATCGGCGCGGACATCCTGGGGTAGCGCCATGGCACGGCTCGACAGCGCGACGATCTCGCGGCGGACCGTGGAGGCGCTCCCGGTCGGGGACCGGGAAGCGGTCTACTGGGACTCCGAGCTTCAGGGCTTCGGCGTGAGGGTCTATCCGTCGGGTTCCAGGGTCTATCTCGTGCAGACGCGCGCGGACGGAGAAGTCCCGCCGGCTGACCGTCGGCCGGCACGGGCTGATCACGGCGGAACAGGCGCGGCGCAAGGCGGCGCAGGTCATCGCCGACATCAAGGCCGGCAACGAGCCGGTCCTCGGCAACGGCGCCTCGAAGTCCGATGCCGGCCCGACGGTCACCGAAGTGGCCGAGCGCTACATGCGGGAACACGTGGTGGTGCGCTGCAAACCCGCCACGGCGCGGCAGTGTCGGCACATCCTCGACCGTCACCTGCTGCCGGCGGTGGGGGAGTTGCGTCTCGGCGAGATCGGGCGCGAGCGGGTATCCGCCCTACATTACAGCCTGCACGAGACGCCGACAATGGCGAACCAGGTCGTCGACATGCTCTCGCGGCTCTTCTACATGGCCGAGCTGTGGGGGGCGCGCCGGAGGGCGGCAACCCGTGCCGGTTCGTGAAGAAGTACAAGGAACGCAGTTGCGAGCGTTTCCTGTCGGAAGAGGAGTTCCGCCGTCTCGGGCGCGTGCTGGGCGAGGTCGAGGCGGAGGGCAAGGTCCATCCGAGCGCGGTGGCGGCGTTCCGCCTGCTGATGCTCACCGGCTGCCGGCGCAACGAGATCCTCACGCTGCGCTGGGAGGACGTGGATATCGAGGCGGGCGAGCTTCATCTGCGCGACGCCAAGACGGGCGCGCGGTCCGTCGCCCTGTCGCCGGCGGGGCAACGCGTGCTCGAGGCGCTGCCGCGTCTCCCCGACAATCCCTGGGTCATCGTCGGCGCGAAGCCGGGCGCGCGGCTGAGCAATCTCAACAACGCCTGGCTCGTCGTGCGGGCGCGGGCCGACCTCAAGGATGTGCGCATCCACGATCTCAGACACTCGTTCGCATCCCGCGCCTTGGCGCTGGGCGAGAGCCTGCCGATGATCGGCAAGCTGCTCGGCCACCGGAAGGTGCAGACGACGGCCCGTTACGCCCACCTCGCCCAGGACTCGGTGAAAGCGTCTGCGGCCCGCGTCGCCGCGAGCCTCCGGGCGGATCTGGCGGGCGGCGGCAAGACAGCATGACCGGAACCATGGCCGTCCGCCGCGCACTCACAGTGTGCTGTCTTGCCGTCCTGGCGCTTCCCGACACTGCCTGGGCCGAGACGTGGCGCGGCCTGACGGTGGCGCCCGAGCATCGCTGCTGCGCCTACGACAGGCAGCGCGACTACCGCTATCCACAGTCGATCGAGCGCCAGATCGTTCGCCGTCTTGGTGCGGTCTACGGCCCCTATACCGGCACCTGCTTCGCCTCCACGACCGAAACGGACATCGAATAGGTCGTCGCCACGAGCGAAGCTCACGATTCGGGACTGTGCGCCGCTGACCGGGCGACCCGGACGCGCTTCGCCACGGACCTTCGCAACCTCACCCTGGCCTCGCCGAGCGTGAACCGCTACGCGAAGAGCGCCAGGGACGCTGCGGAGTGGCTTCCGGCCCGCAACCGGTGCTGGTTCGCGGCCCGCATCGTCGAGGTGCGCCGCGCCTATGGCCTCACCATCGACCGCCGCGAGGCGGACGCGCTGGAGCGGGTTCTCGCCGGATGCGGGAGCACCGCGATGGAGCCCATGGTCTGCCACACGACCACCACGCCCGATCCCGGCGCCGCCACGGATCCGGGCGACGGCAGAGATGCCCTCGCACGCTACGACGACAACCGTAACGGCCGGATTACCTGCAAGGAGGCGCGCCGTCACGGTATCGCGCCCATTCACCGCGATCACCCTGCGTACCGCTACATGCGCGACGGCGATGGCGACGGCATCGTGTGTGAGT
This sequence comes from Thalassobaculaceae bacterium, assembly GCA_963422445.2. Classification (GTDB taxonomy): domain Bacteria; phylum Pseudomonadota; class Alphaproteobacteria; order Thalassobaculales; family Thalassobaculaceae. The sequence continues at coordinate 1,300,089 of OY729512.2, read as the reverse complement.
GAGTGCGTCCGGCAAGCACCGCGAGGTCGGCACACCGCCGCCCCTGGCATTCCTCAACCATGTTCCTGCCCCGGCGCAAGCGCGACGACGCACTCGGGGCCGTCGTCGCGCGTGTTGTTCACTCCGAGCCCCACCCGATGCATCGCGAGCAGGTCCTCGGGCGCGGGTCCGAGTTCGACCTCTTCTCCCGAGAGCCAATGCGGGAACGTCTCCGGCGAGAGGATCACCGGCATCCGATGGTGAAGGGCCCGCATGGTCTCGTTCGCCTCGGTGGTGAGGATGGTGAAGGTCTCGACGACATCGCCCGGCCGGCACGCGGGGAGCGAGCCCGGGAGCTCCATGCCTTCAGGCGGCATCTAACGCTCCCATAGTCCGGCGAACGCTATCAGCTCTCCGTCGCGCGGGGCGATGAACCAGGGCTGGTGGACCGACCCCTCGCGCCGCCACTCGTAGAACCCGTCGGCCGGGACGAGACACCGGCGCTTCGAGAACGCCGCCCGAAAGGAAGGCTTCGCCGCGGCGGTTTCGGCGCGCGCATTGATGAGCCTGCGGCCGATGTTCGGCTCTTTCGCCCAAGCCGGAATGAGTCCCCAGTGCAGCATGGAGAGACGACGCCCGTCGGCGTCGCTCCGCACCACCACGGCGCTCTGGCTCGGGGCAAGGTTGTAGCGCGGACGAAGATTCAACGCCGGGCCTTTCAGGCGCAGAAACGCATGCGCATCGGACCATGAGAAGCGTTGAGTGAACCGCCCGCACATGGTCCGGAGGCTACCCGCAGACGCGGGAGCGGCGCCAGTCCCGGAATGAGTTGCGCCCCTTGGTCGGCATTCCCTGCTGGCCCTCAGGGAGGAGCCTGGACGGTTCCCGGGGCGCGCCAAGAAGGCTACGCGAGAGCATTCGAGCCGTCCGTCGGCGTGAGGCACGCTCCGTGTAGGCCCCGAGCCCGTGCGCTGTCGGCGAGGTTCGTCATGCATGCGGACCAGCGGACCGGCGACGGCCCATCCAACCCGTTGTCCTCGTTTCGCCCCGTTGCGCACCGCCCGTGGGGTGGGGGCTGCGAGTTCCCCCGGGCAGCGCGATGACCGCGCGCTTGCCGTCCAGCCGGCGGGGGGCGGAGTCCCGGGTCGGCCGACATCACCTCCGAGCATCGGCGCGTCTTCGAGACGCTGACGAGCGGCCAACACTCCAATATCGCCTTGTTCTCCGTCCTCGCCTCGCGCGCCGATCTGCGACGCGCGGCCGAACTCCGGCCAGTCTTCTATCGAGACTACGTCGCGCTGGAGCAGCGCATCGGCCACACGCTGTCGCCCTCGCGCGTCCCCCCCCCCCTGCCGGCGTTGACCGGTGTTCCGGTCGCGCCCGTCGGCGCCGATCCCAACGTGTAGCCCGGATTTCTCATACTGGGTAGGTGCATCGGGGTTCTGTCTGTGAGATAGTGTTCTTTGACAAGGACATAGCTCAGGACAGAGGGGTTCCCCGATGCAAACGCAGTGTAGCGCGGCCTCGTTCGGTTTCCAAGCGGTCGAGGGGCGTTCGGTGGTGGCGTCGTTCGATGGCGGGACGCTGAGTTCGGACGCGGGCGCGTTGCTGCTCGGGGAAACGGATCGGGCGGTGGCCTTGATCGACCGTTTTGCCGCCTGTTTCACCGACCATCGCGATCCGCGCCTGATCGAGCACGAGGTGCGCACGCTGGTGGGGCAGCGGGTGGTGGGGATCGCGCTTGGCTACGAGGACCTGATCGAGCACGACTTGTTGCGTCACGATCCGGCGATGGCGGTGGTGGCGGGCAAGCTGGCGGCGAAGCGGTCCGATTGCGCTCCGGTGGCGGGCAAGTCGACGCTGAACCGCCTGGAGTTGGGCGGGCCGGAGCCGTCGCGCCGGCACAGGATCGCCCACGACGGCGCGGCGATCGAGGAGTTGCTGGTGACGCTGTTCATGGAAGCGCACCGCACGCCGCCGGACCGGATCGTGCTCGATCTCGACGCCACCGACGATCCGCTGCACGGCACGCAGGAGGGCCGCTTCTACCACGGCTACTATCGCGGCTACTGCTACCTGCCGCTGTATGTGTTCTGCGGGCGTCACCTGCTGGCCGCGCAGCTGCGCCGCTCCAACATCGACGCCGCGGCCGGAGCGGTCGGGGAAGTGGCGCGGATCGTGTCTCAATTGCGCTGCCGCTGGCCGGGTTTGCAGGTTCTGCTGCGTGCCGATTCGGGCTTCGCCCGCGACCCGCTAATGGCGTGGTGCGAGGCCAACGGCGTCGATTACCTGTTCGGTCTCGCGAAGAACAGGCGACTGGCGCGCGAGGTCGAGACCGAACTGGCGCACGCCCGCGCCCACAGCGTGCGCACCGGCAAGCCGCAACGCCGCTTCAGGGACTTCATGTGGCGCACGCACGACAGTTGGAGCCGCCCGCGCCGCGTCGTCGCCAAGGCCGAGTTCACCCACGGCAAGGCCAACCCGCGCTTCGTCGTCACCTCGCTCACCGCCGCCGAGACCCGGGCCCGGCGCCTCTACGAACGGCTCTACTGCTGGCGCGGCGAGATGGAAAACCGCATCAAGGAATGCCAACTCGACCTGTTCGCCGACCGCACCTCAAGCCATACCATGCGCGCCAACCGGTTGCGCCTGTGGTTCGCCTCCATGGTTTATGTGCTGATGTGCGCGCTGCGGCGCATCGGCCTCGCCCACACCCGCCTCGCCGTCGCCACTTGCGCCACCCTGCGCCTGAAGCTGTTGAAGATCGCCGCCTGGGTCCGGGTCAGCGTGCGCCGGGTCAAGATCGCCATGGCGTCGACCCACCCGTGCCAGAACGAGTTCCGCATCGCCCACGCCCGATTATCCGCCGCCGCGGCGTAAAGCGGCTCCCTTCACCCTTCCCCTCAACAACACGGAAACAGCGCCGAACAGACCAAACCGCCAAACGGCGGGCGAACCAACTCGCCCCAAAAACGCCAAACGGCCAAAGTCCGACCGCACACCGCGCCAAAACCGGAAATCCTGGGCAGTATGAGAAATCCGGGCTAAACTCAAAGAGTCACTTCATAGGCTCGATGGTATGAGACAGCTGTCGAGGTACTTGGTGGCGATGCCGCGGAAACCCCGCAGGAAGCCCTTGATCTGGCTGTGGCGGCTATTGACCGTCTGGATGTGCACAGCACCCCGGACCCGCTCGCCAGCAGAAGCGTTGATGCTCTCGTGAGGGATGTCGAGTGCCTTCGCGACGGGCGGATAGCAGCGGTTGGCGTCGGAGACGAGCAAGGCATCGCGGGCGACGACCGGCTCCAGCACCTCCTTCACGCTCTTTGCGTTCAGCGCGGGCAGGGTATGGCTGAGGGTCTCGCCCGCACGGTCGGCGGCGACCGGGATCGGCACCTGCTCGCACGAGAGGCCGCGTTTGCGGGCCTTGCCGCCGCGCCGGCGCGGCTTGCGGTCCAGCTTCCGCTCCCCCTTGCAGCTCTCCAGAACGAAGGTCTCGTCAGCCTCGACGATCCCGGCAAGCCGATCCGGCGCCTGGCGCACCGCCGCCAGAAAGCGGTGTCGCCAGCGATGCGCCGTGCCCGGCGCAATCCCGCAGCGCCCGGCGGACTCCTTGATCGTCTCACCCTCGGCAAGCGAGGCGCCAAAGGCAAGCCAGCGCTCCTTGTGGTGCAGACCCGACAGCGCCGTGCCGGTCAGCGCACCGAACGTCTTCCCGCAGTCCTTGCACCGGAAACGGCGAAGACCGCGCGCCTTGCCCCGCGACACCGCCCTGCCGGCGCCGCAATGCGGACAGCGCCGCTCGTCATCCACGCCCGGATCGATCGCCGCCAGCGAGGCCGCGCCCTCCGAAGGCCCCGACAGCACCGCCGCCACCTCCCTGCGCTGCCGTCAACTCATCGACACGCGAGAACTAATCCCGAAACCGCTCGTGATCCATCTGTCTGACCTTCCAAGGCGAATCGGGAAACATTCTATCATGACGCCTGCGATTCACGAATTGAGCCTTCGGAAAAGATCGCAGTCATTCTGAAAGCAGATTTGTTCCGACCTAGTGTCCTGTACGCAAAGTTCGTATTGTTAAGGGGGTGGTGTCGATTCGGGGGGCATGGTGATGCGACTTTCGGTGGAGATCAAGCTGAGCGCGGACGAGCGCAACGAGCTTGAGCGGCTGTCGCGCGGGCGCAAAGTCTGGCGAGGCCTGTCCGATCGGGCGCACATCGTGCTGCTGGCGGCCGAAGGGCTTACCAATGTGCAGATTGGGAGCGTGCTGGGCGTGACCAGCCAGACCGCCAGGAAGTGGCGCAATCGCTTCGCAGAGCATCGTCTTGACGGGCTTGACGACGAGCCGCGCTCCGGCCGTCCCCGGCGCATCGATGACGACGCCGTGGCCGAGGTGGTGCGCAAGACGCTTGAGGAGAAGCCTCGTGACGCGACCCAATGGAGCACGCGCTCGATGGCGCAGGCGACGGGGTATGCGCCGTCGACGGTCAATCGCATCTGGCGAGCCTTTTCCCTTCAGCCGCACAGGAGCGAGACCTTCAAGCTCTCGGCAGACCCCTACTTCGTGGACAAGACGCGCGACATCGTGGGGCTCTACGTGGACCCGCCGCAGCATGCCATGGTCCTCTGCGTGGACGAGAAATCGCAGGTTCAGGCCCTCGATCGCACCCAGCCGCTGCTGCCGCTGCGCCCGGGGCAGGTCGAGCGGCGCACTCACGATTACAAGCGCAACGGCACGACCTCGCTCTTCGCAGCCCTTGACGTCGCCACAGGCAAGGTCATCGGACAGTGCTATCGGCGCCACCGCAGCGTGGAGTTCCGCAAGTTCCTGGATCACGTCGAGGCCAACGTGCCGCCCGACCTCGAGATCCACATCGTCATGGACAACTACTCGACCCACAAGACGAAGACGATCCGCGACGGGTTCGCCCGGCGACCGCGCTGGCATGTTCACTTCACCCCGACCTCTGCCTCGTGGCTCAACCAAGTCGAGCGCTTCTTCGCCGATCTGACAGAGAAGCAGATCCGGCACGGGGTTCACCGATCGACCGTCGAGCTGGAGCAGGCGATCACCGGGTACATCGACACCGTCAACGAGGACCCCAAGCCCTTCCGCTGGCACAAGACAGCCGATGAAATCCTGGCGTCCATCAAGCGCTTCTGCCTCAGGACCCTCGAAACCGCTGCAGCCGCAACATCATAACGGTACGAACTTTGGAATCAGGACACTAGGCGTATCCCTGCGTAAGCCTGTCAGGGCTGGAACTCGTCGCCCGCGAATCACCCGCGCTGGCCGTCGGCCTGTCGCATGCCTCAGCCATCCGCCGGCACAAGGCCCACGGTCAGCCGCGTGCCGGGTTGCTTCGGCGTAGCGGCGAAGGGTCGCGAAGGACGGCGACACTTGGCCGCCTTCCAGCCGCGCGGGCGCGTGACCCGTTCGAGACGATGCCCCGGGAGAGCCGGTTCACGTCCGGCCGCCTCAGAACCGGAGGGAGCCGGTGAGCCCGACGCGGTGCTCCAAACCCGCGCCATTGCGCAGAACCTGCTCGGCGTAGAACTCCAGCCCCAAACCATCGGCCAAATCCGGAGCCTTCAGCCGCAGGCCCTCCTGCACGCGGCGAACCCGCCCATCCTCCAGCCCCAGCTCTCCGTAGGGCGTCATCGCACCGCGCCCACCCAATGCTCTCAACCCGTAGCCGATCTCGACATCCAGCCGGTCCGGCGTGGTCGATGCGGCCTCTTTCGTGCTGACCCCGCCCGGCGACGAACTTGTTTCGTCCTCCCACAGCGCGTCGATCCCGCTCGACGCCCGACCCCAGACCGGCGTCAGCGAGAATGCCGGCCCGAGTCCCGGGGCGCCTGGATCGAGACGCGCCTCCAAGCTCGCCCCCCACTCCTCGAAACCCTTCTCCCGATGCTTCGCCAGCCACCGACCGCGCGCCTCCACCGACAGGCCGAGACGCGTGTTCTCATAGGCGAGCCCGCCGCCCAACTCCAGGCCCGGGCCCGTCTCCGCGTCCCCCGCGTCCAGACGCGCGCCCAGATCCAGGCTCGGCCGCAGCCATTCGTCGTCCGACAGCGCCCAGTCGCTCCGACCCTCCAGCAAGAGCCGCACGCGCTGCGCCTCCGCATCCACGGCAGGCAGGCCCACCACCCCTTCCGAGTCCATCCGCACGGCCAGGGCGTCGGCCTTCAGAGACAGGTCCACGCCGTGGGCTGAGGCGACGCCCGCCCGCCCGCCGGCTGCCGCCATCCGCATCCCGATCGCGGTCTCGACCCGGCCGCGGGCGTCCTCGATCCACAGATCGCCCCAGCCGAGACCAAGCAGCCCCCACAGTTCCAGATCCTCGCGCGGCGACCAGCGCAGATAGGGATACAGGCTCGTCAACGACGACGCCACATCGCCTCGGCCGTCCTCGATCCCGAGGTCGAAGTCGCCCCGACCGTCGACATACGAAACCGCAAGCCCCGCCATGCTGCGCTCGCCGGCATAGTCGAGACCGATCCAGCCAGAAACCACATCACCCTTCAGGGACAGGGCGCCCTTCGGCACGCTCTCGAACCCGGAAGCCGCGGTCCGGCCCCACAGGGTCCAGACGCCATCCGGTCCGGCCGCCATGTCGTCGGCGGCGGCCGTCGAGAGCTGGAACGCGCTTCCCAGCAGGAACTCCCGGGTTGACAAGCTCCGGGTCTCCTCTCGGCGGTGGAAGACCGGATCGCCATCGATACCGGCAGAGGGAAAGACGAAAGCATCCCGATCCGCGCCGCCTCCGTCGGCGTCGATGGTCGCGCCGCTTGCCGAAACCGGTACACCGAATTCCACGGTTTGCCCGCCGACCGTCATCCGCGAGCGCCCCGTCGGCGGCAGCGAGCCGTCGAGGCGGGCGCTGATCATATCCACCGCCTGGCTCGCCACCGTGCGTCCGAAGCGCGCCAGCCAGTGCTCGGCGATGCGGGCGCGGTCCGCGTCGCTGACGATCGGGTAGAATAGCGCGAAGAGCCCGAGTGTGCGGGTTTCGGCGCAGACGACGGCGATACCGGCGCGCGTCTCGGCGCGCGGTGTCGGCAACGGGAGCCATCGGGAGCCATCGGGAGCACCCGCTTCATAGCGGTACACCGCCATCTCTTCGCGCTCCGGTGCGTTCGCAGGCAAGCACAGCGTCGCGCCCCCCCCCCCCCCCCCCCCCCCCCCCCCCCCCCCGGTAAAGATGTCAGACGGCCGTCGTTCAGAGCGATGTCCACGACCGCCGCCGAGCCGCTCCGGCGCCCTGGCGGCGGTGGCGGATCGGCGGGGGCGAGATCGAACGAAACCCGGGCGATCCCGCCCTCGCCGATCGGATCGAGGGGGAGGGCGAACTCCATACCGGCGGGCGCTTCGCTCGCCTCGGGCAGGACGGCTGCGTCAAGCGCCGTCCTCAGATGCACGACGAACCTGCCCGGAGCCGGCGGCGCGAAGGCAACCTTGCCGTCCACCACGGAGACCGCCGCCGATACCGTCATTGCCACACGGCCCTCCGGCGAGTTCAGGCCCAACCCGTCCGTCACCGTAAGGCCGAAGGTCAGGATGGCGTCCTCGGTCAGGCCGCCCGGGGCGACAAAGGTCGGGCTGGCCGTGTCCGCGTCGCGCAGCATGACCTTCGGCGTCGCACCGCCCGAAACCAGACGCCAAGAATAGCTCAGCTCCCCGCCCTCGGGATCGCTGCTCTCCCCGCCGTCGAGCATGATCGTCGCGTTCTGGGCCACCGTCCAGTCCTCCCCCGCATGCGCCACCGGCGGCTCGTTCACGTGGAGCACCGTCACCGCCATGTTGGCGGCCGTCACCCCGCCATAACCGCCGCTGTCCGATATCACGTGGGTGATGGTGGCAGAGCGGTCGGCCTTGCCGAGAGGGTCATTCATCCCGGTGACCGTCACCGCCCGCGGACTCGACCAGTTCGACGATGTGAAGGTCAGCGACGTCGGCGAGACCGTCGCCGCATCGGTGTCCGAACTCGACACCGCGATGGTCACGTTCGCCGTCGGCTCGCTCGTCAGCACCACTGTGAAGCTGTCCGTGCCGCCGTTCTCCTCCACCGTCACCGCCGTTGGCGACACCGTCACGCCCGCACTGTCGTCGTCGGTGATGGTCAGCGTCAAGACCGACGGGTCCGCTACCCCGTTGCCCCCGCTCGCCGCTCCCGAGACGGTCACCGTCTTGTCCGGCGCGTCCACCGCGTTGTCCACCGCCGTGATCGTCACCACCCCCGTGCTCGTCGTCGCCCCCGCCGCGATCGTCAGCACTTTGTCCGAACTCAGCGTGAAATCTCCCGACACCGCCGGGCTCACCGCCGCCGCCGACACCGTCACCTCGGTGCCGCACTCGACAGCCCGCTCAGCCTCGCCGTCACCGTGGCGACATTGCCGCTGCCGCTCTCGGTAATCGAGGACGGGCTGAGAACCAGCGTCACCGTCGGCGCCGCCTCGTCGTCGGTGATGGTCAGCGTCGCATCTGCCGGGTTCGCCACCCCGTTGCCGCCGCTCGCGGTCGCCGAGACGGTCACCGTCTTGTCCGGCGCGTCCACCGCGTTGTCCACCGCCGTGATCGTCACCACCCCCGTGCTCGTCGTCGCCCCCGCCGCGATCGTCAGCACCTTGTCCGAACTCAGCGTGAAATCTCCCGACACCGCCGGGCTCACCGCCGCCGCCGACACCGTCACCTCGGTCGCCGCACTCGACAGCCCGCTCAGCCTCGCCGTCACCGTGGCGACATTGCCGCTGCCGCTCTCGGTAATCGAGGACGGGCTGAGAACCAGCGTCACCGTCGGCGCCGCCTCGTCGTCGGCGATGGTCAGCGTCAAGACCGACGGGTCCGCCACCCCGTTGCCGCCGCTCGCCGCTCCCGAGACGGTCACCGTCTTGTCCGGCGCGTCCACCGCGTTGTCCACCGCGGTGATCGTCACCAGCCCGGTGCTCGTTGTCGCCCCCGCCGCGATCGTCAGCACCTTGTCCGAACTCAGCGTGAAATCTCCCGACACCGCCGGGCTCACCGCCGCCGCCGACACCGTCACCTCGGTCGCCGCACTCGACAGCCCGCTCAGCCTCGCCGTCACCGTGGCGACATTGCCGCTGCCGCTCTCGGTAATCGAGGACGGGCTGAGAACCAGCGTCACCGTCGGCGCCGCCTCGTCGTCGGCGATGGTCAGCGTCAAGACCGACGGGTCCGCCACCCCGTTGCCGCCGCTCGCCGCTCCCGAGACGGTCACCGTCTTGTCCGGCGCGTCCACCGCGTTGTCCACCGCGGTGATCGTCACCAGCCCGGTGCTCGTTGTCGCCCCCGCCGCGATCGTCAGCACCTTGTCCGAACTCAGCGTGAAATCTCCCGACACCGCCGGGCTCACCGCCGCCGCCGACACCGTCACCTCGGTCGCCGCACTCGACAGCCCGCTCAGCCTCGCCGTCACCGTGGCGACATTGCCGCTGCCGCTCTCGGTAATCGAGGACGGGCTGAGAACCAGCGTCACCGTCGGCGCCCCCTCGTCGTCGGCGATGGTCAGCGTCAAGACCGACGGGTCCGCTACCCCGTTGCCCCCGCTCGCCGCTCCCGAGACGGTCACCGTCTTGTCCGGCGCGTCCACCGCGTTGTCCACCGCGGTGATCGTCACCAGCCCGGTGCTCGTTGTCGCCCCCGCCGCGATCGTCAGCACCTTGTCCGAACTCAGCGTGAAATCTCCCGACACCGCCGGGCTCACCGCCGCCGCCGACACCGTCACCTCGGTCGCCGCACTCGACAGCCCGCTCAGCCTCGCCGTCACCGTGGCGACATTGCCGCTGCCGCTCTCGGTAATCGAGGACGGGCTGAGAACCAGCGTCACCGTCGGCGCCCCCTCGTCGTCGGCGATGGTCAGCGTCAAGACCGACGGGTCCGCTACCCCGTTGCCCCCGCTCGCCGCTCCCGAGACGGTCACCGTCTTGTCCGGCGCGTCCACCGCGTTGTCCACCGCGGTGATCGTCACCAGCCCGGTGCTCGTTGTCGCCCCCGCCGCGATCGTCAGCACCTTGTCCGAACTCAGCGTGAAATCTCCCGACACCGCCGGGCTCACCGCCGCCGCCGATACCGTCACCTCGGTCGCCGCACTCGACAGCCCGCTCAGCCTCGCCGTCACCGTGGCGACATTGCCGCTGCCGCTCTCGGTAATCGAGGACGGGCTGAGAACCAGCGTCACCGTCGGCGCCCCCTCGTCGTCGGTGATGGTCAGCGTCAAGACCGACGGGTCCGCTACCCCGTTGCCCCCGCTCGCCGCTCCCGAGACGGTCACCGTCTTGTCCGGCGCGTCCACCGCGTTGTCCACCGCCGTGATCGTCACCACCCCCGTGCTCGTTGTCGCCCCCGCCGCGATCGTCAGCACCTTGTCCGAACTCAGCGTGAAATCTCCCGACACCGCCGGGCTCACCGCCGCCGCCGACACCGTCACCTCGGTCGCCGCACTCGACAGCCCGCTCAGCCTCGCCGTCACCGTGGCGACATTGCCGCTGCCGCTCTCGGTAATCGAGGACGGGCTGAGAACCAGCGTCACCGTCGGCGCCGCCTCGTCGTCGGTGATGGTCAGCGTCAAGACCGACGGGTCCGCCACCCCGTTGCCGCCGCTCGCGGTCGCCGAGACGGTCACCGTCTTGTCCGGCGCGTCCACCGCGTTGTCCACCGCCGTGATCGTCACTACCCCCGTGCTCGTCGTCGCCCCCGCCGCGATCGTCAGCACCTTGTCCGAACTCAGCGTGAAATCTCCCGACACCGCCGGGCTCACCGCCGCCGCCGACACCGTCACCTCGGTCGCCGCACTCGACAGCCCGCTCAGCCTCGCCGTCACCGTGGCGACATTGCCGCTGCCGCTCTCGGTAATCGAGGACGGGCTGAGAACCAGCGTCACCGTCGGCGCCCCCTCGTCGTCGGCGATGGTCAGCGTCAAGACCGACGGGTCCGCTACCCCGTTGCCCCCGCTCGCCGCTCCCGAGACGGTCACCGTCTTGTCCGGCGCGTCCACCGCGTTGTCCACCGCGGTGATCGTCACCAGCCCGGTGCTCGTTGTCGCCCCCGCCGCGATCGTCAGCACCTTGTCCGAACTCAGCGTGAAATCTCCCGACACCGCCGGGCTTACCGCCGCCGCCGACACCCTCACCTCGGTCGGCGCGCTCGACTTCCTGCTCCGCGTCGCCGTCACCGTGGCGACATTGCCGCGGCCGCTCTCGGATATCGAGGACGGGCTGAGAGCCAGCGTCACCGTCGGCTTCGCGTCGTCGTCGGTGATGGTCAGTGTCGCCCAGGCCCCAGGGTTCCCCGTCCCGTATTGGTTGGTCACAGCTGCCGAGACGAAGACTTTCTTGTCCGGCGCGCCCACATCGTTGTCCACCGCGGTGATTTTCACCACCCCGGTGCTCGTCGTCGCCCCCGCCGCGATCCTCAGCACCTTGTTCGAACTCAGCGTGAAATCTCCCGACAGCCCCGGGTTCACCGTCACCGTGGTTGCCGCGCTCGACGCCACGCTCAGCCTCGCCGTCACCGTGGCGACATTGCCGCTGCCGCTCTCGGCAATCGAGGACGGGTCGAGAACCAGCGTCACCAACGACGCCCCCTCGTCGTCGATGATGGTCAGCGTCGCATCGGACGGGTCCGCCACCCCGTTGCCCCCGCTCGCGGCTCCCGAGACGGTGACCCTCCTGGGCGGCCCGTCCACCGCGTTGTCCACCGCCGTGATCGTCACCAGCCCGGTGCTCGTCGTCGCCCCCGCCGCAATCGTCAGCACCGGGTTCGAACTCAGCCTGAAATCTCCCGGCACCGCCGGACGCACCGCCGCCGCCGACACCGTCACCTCGGTCGCCGCACTCGACAGCCCGCTCAGCCTCGCCGTCACCGTGGCGACATTGCCGCTGCCGCTCTCGGATATCGAGGACGGGCTGAGAGCCAGCGTCACTGTCAGCGCCCCCTCGTCGTCGGCGATGGTCAGCGTCGCATCGGACGGGTCCAGCACCCGGTCGCCGCCGCTCGCGGCTCCCGAGACGGTCACCGTCTTGTCCGGCGCGTCCACCGCGTTGTCCACCGCGGTGATCGTCACCACCCCGGTGCTCATCGTCGCCCCCGCCGCAATCGTCAGCACCTTGTCCGAACTCAGCCTGAAATCTCCCGACACCGCCGGGCTCACCGCCGCCGCCGACACCGTCACCGTGGTCGCCACGCTTGACGGCCCGCTCAGCATCGCCGTCACCGTGGCGACATTGCCGCTGCCGCTCTCGGCGATCGAGGACGGGCTGAGAGCCAGCGCTACCCTCGGCACCCACTCGTCGTCGATGATGGTCAGCGTCGCATCGGACGGGTCCGCCACCCCGTTGCCGCCGCTCGCGGCTCCCGAGACGGTGATGATCTTGGTCGGCGCGTACACATCGTTATCCACCGCAGTGATCGTCACCACCCCGGTGCTCACCGTCGCCCCCGCCGTGATCGTCAGCACCTTGTCCGAACTCAGCGTGAAATCTCCCGACACCGCCGGGCTCACCGCCGCCGCCGACACCGTCACCGTGGTCGCCGCACTCGACGCCCCGCTCAGCCTCGCCGTCACCGTGGCGACATTTGTGCCGTTGCTCTCGTATATCGAGGACGGGCTGAGAACCAGCGTCACCCTCGGCGGCGAAACCGCGCTCGCTACATCCGAAGTAGCAACAACGGTGGTCAGAGACAAAAACAGCGCAACAACCAGCGCAATGCTCACCCGCACTACCGTAGACAGAACAGGATTCACCACTCCCCCTCAATGACGAGATTCCGCGCCCTTAGGGCGAAAATCTTAGCCCGAATTTCTCATACTGGGTAGGTGCATCGGGGTTCTGTCTGTGAGATAGTGTTCTTTGACAAGGACATAGCTCAGGACAGAGGGGTTCCCCGATGCAAACACAGTGTAGCGCGGCATCGTTCGGTTTCCAAGCGGTCGAGGGGCGTTCGGTGGTGGCGTCGTTCGATGGCGGGACGCTGAGTTCGGACGCGGGCGCGTTGCTGCTCGGGGAAACGGATCGGGCGGTGGCGTTGATCGAGCGTTTTGCCGCCTGTTTCACCGACCATCGCGATCCGCGTCTGATCGAGCATGAGGTGCGCACGCTGGTGGGGCAGCGGGTGATGGGGATCGCGCTTGGCTACGAGGACCTGAACGATCACGACCTGTTGCGTCACGATCCGGCGATGGCGGTGGTGGCGGGCAAGCTGGCGGCGAAGCGGTCCGATTGCGCCGCGGTGGCGGGCAAGTCGACGCTGAACCGCCTGGAGTTGGGCGGGCCGGAGCCGTCGCGCCGGCACAGGATCACCCACGACGGCGCGGCGATCGAGGCGTTGCTGGTGACGCTGTTCATGGAAGCGCACCGCACGCCGCCGGACCGGATCGTGCTCGATCTCGACGCCACCGACGATCCGCTGCACGGCACGCAGGAGGGCCGCTTCTACCACGGCTACTATCGCGGCTACTGCTACCTGCCGCTGTATGTGTTTTGCGGGCGTCACCTGCTGGCCGCGAAGCTGCGCCGCTCCAACATCGACGCCGCGGCCGGAGCGGTCGAGGAAGTGGCGCGGATCGTGTCGCAATGGCGCCGCCGCTGGCCGGGTTTGCAGGTTCTGCTGCGCGCCGATTCGGGCTTCGCCCGCGACCCGCTGATGGCGTGGTGCGAGGCCAACGGTGTCGATTACCTGTTCGGTCTCGCGAAGAACAGGCGACTGGCGCGCGAGGTCGAAACCGAACTGGCGCAAGCCCGCGCCCACAGCGTGCGCACCGGCAAGCCGCAACGCCGCTTCAGGGACTTCATGTGGCGCACGCACGACAGTTGGAGCCGCCCGCGCCGCGTCGTCGCCAAGGCCGAGTTCACCCATGGCAAGGCCAACCCGCGTTTCGTCGTCACCTCACTCACTGCCGGCGAGACCCGGGCCCGGCGCCTCTACGAACGGCTCTACTGCCGGCGCGGCGAGATGGAGAACCGCATCAAGGAATGCCAACTCGACCTGTTCGCCGACCGCACCTCAAGCCATACCATGCGCGCCAACCAGTTGCGCCTGTGGTTCGCCTCCATGGCCTATGTGCTGATGTGCGCGCTGCGGCGCATCGGCCTCGCCCACACCCGCCTCGCCGTCGCCACTTGCGCCACCCTGCGCCTGAAGCTGTTGAAGATCGCCGCCTGGGTCCGGGTCAGCGTGCGCCGGGTCAAGATCGCCATGGCGTCTACCCACCCGTGCCAGAACGAGTTCCGCATCGCCCACGCCCGATTATCCGCCGCCGCAGCGTAAAGCGGCTCCCTTCACACTTCCCCGCAACAACACGGAAACAGCGCCGAACAGACCAAACCGCCAAACGGCGGGCGAACGAACTCGCCCCAAAAACGCCAACCGGCCAAAATCCAACCGCACACCGCGCCAAAACCGGAAATCCTACCCAGTATGAGAAATCCGGGATAGACCTTCTCCGAGGAGAGGTCGCCATGCGCCGCGCCGGTGACGGTGCAGCCGTCCACGTCGACGGCCAGGGCGGTCCCGTCCTCGGCGGCGGTCCAGGCGGGGCCGGTAATGCGCAGCAGCACCGGCCGCGGATCGCCCTGCGAGGAGACCCCGGCCGAGGCGTCGACCCCGGCCAGCACGACCGCCTCCGCGTGCGCGCCCGCCGGCAGCCAGGACGAGACCGGTTTCGCCACGGCGTCCGCCACGAGCTCGGGTCCGCCGGGCGAATGGGTTGCGGAAAACTGCGGCGCGCCGTCGAGCTCGAAGGTCTCGATCATGCGCCAGGGCGCCCGAATTGCCGGCTGCGCCTGCCCGCCCGGCCGCGCACCCGCCGGCGCCTGTCCCCGGAACCAGGGATCGTCGCCGGGCGCGGCGTCCCGCCCCGGCAGGCCGCGGCGCAGCTCGTCGATCAGCGCCGCCTGGCGGTCGATGACCTCGCGCGCGTTGGCGGCATCGTCCTCCAGCCTCGCGCGCAACCGTTCGTTGTCGGCTCTCAGCGTCCGCGCCTCCTGGCGCAGCTCGCGGACCTGCGTCTCGATCCCGCCGAGCCGGGCCTCGGAGCGCCGCGTCTAGACCTTCTCCGCCGCGTCCGGCCCGGCGATTTCCGCCTCGATGCCGCTCGGCGGCGCCGTGCCCTTGCCGCCGCCCATGCCGAGCCACGCGGCCACCGCGACCAGCAGCACCGCCGCGATCACGGAGAACAGCATCAGCTGGCGCCGCCGCACGGCGTCGGCGTCCGCCAGGTCGCGGCCGCGGGGCCGGTCGTTGCGGGCGCTCATCGCGGCGCTCCCGCCGGGGAGGTTTCGGTCACCGCCACCACGAGACGCCCGCCCGAGGGCCCGGTGCCGGGCGCCGCCAGCCAGAGCGCGGCCAGACGGCCGATGCCCGGAACGCCTCCGGTGGTCCCGGCGAGGCCCGCACTGCCCTCCGCATCCTCCGATGCCGGACGCGCGGCCTCGAACACGAGCGCCGCGAAGCGCGGACCCCGCCAGGTCTCGATGAGCGTCAGCCCGGCAGCCGGACCGGCGGCGGACGCGAGGATCTCGTAACCGGGCGGCAGCTCGCGGCGGGCGACGGCGCGCACGACGCGCACCAGCGCCGCGATGCGCGCGCTGTCCCCGGGGGCCGGGGCACGGACCGCGGCGTCCGCCACCGCCTCGCCGTTGCGGATCAGGATCTGCGCCGAATCCCGCACTGAAGCATCCGTGTTTACAGTCAACCCGGACTCGGGGGTTGAAGGCGGTCTACCGGTATTTCATCCAGCGACGTTCACTGATTTCTCCACAGGCCCGACAATCATGCAGTGATCGGAGTGGGAGCGGACGGCGCCCCCTCGCGGTCCTCGCGCACGAGCACGTTGGCGAGGATGATGAGCTTGCGCATGACGGCCACCACCGCAACCTTGTGCGGCTTGCCCTCTTCGGTCAGGCGCTGGTAGAGCTGCTTCATCTCGACGTTGTACAAGCTGGCTGTCATCGCGGCCATGAAGAGGACGTTTCGAGGCACGGCTCGGCCACCCTTGCAGTATCGCTTCCCGACCCTCTTTCCACTGTCGTCCGGGAAGGGGGCGACACCCACCAGGGAGGCGGCCTGGCGGCGACCGAGGGTGCCGAGCTCCGGCATCTCGGCACAGAGCACGGCGGCGGTGACGGGGCCGATGCCGGGTATCGAGCGCAGAATGCGGTCGCGCCGAGCATGCTCGGGATCGTCGACGATGACGACGCGGGTCGCGGCCTCGAGTCGGCTGATCTCTCGATTGATGTCGTCGACCAACTGCTTGAACGCAGCGACGGTTTCCGGCGTCTCGTATTCCTTGATGGAGTTGGAGAGCGCGGTCTTGGTCTTGACCAACTGTGCACGCGCCCGGGCGCGGTCGCCGAGCCGGACGTGAGCGCCGCTGCGTGGCGGCGTCGCATCCGGGTCCATCGCCTGGCCAAGGCGTGCCAGCATGGCCGCATCGATGGGGTCGGTCTTCGCCAGTTGGCCGAGGGCCTGGGCGAAACGCCGAGCCTGTAGCGGGCTGACCACGGCGACGCGGAGGCCTGCATCGTCGAGGCTGATGTGCACCGGCCTGTGATAGCGCCCCGTGGCCTCGACTACGACAAGATCGACCTTCGCCTTGTGCAGCATCTTGCGAAGGCCGCGGCGGCCGCCGGCATCGTTCTGGAACTGCCGCGCCGCGCCCGAAGGGGCGATGTGGACGTCGAGAGTGGCCTTGCTGACATCGATGCCGGCGACTACCTTTTCTTGGTTCATGTCCCGTGACTCCTGTCCTTGCAACTCAATCCGGGTCTCACACCCACGCATCCGTTCAGGACGCACGGAACGAACAAGGGATGAGCCGACCAAGCTCCGCTGCGGATCCGTGTCCTTGGCGCGTAGACGGTCCGACTCCTCCCAGCGGGGAAAGCGGCCGCTTTCCCCGCACTGCTTTTCCATCTAACGACGGAGCCGCAGCATTCCCAAACCGTACTCAGTGACCGGGCCATGGCATGGCGTTGGTCGCCGAAGAGCGGCGGTTTTCCACAAAATTCGCGACCACAACAACTGTGGATAACCTCTTGTTCAAAGGGGCTAAGGCGGGTCATACAAGGCGGGTCATACAAGGCGTCAGCGTCAGCCGGTAGGTGAAGCCCTTCTCCGTGCCGACGAACAGGGTGACGGGATCGAACCCGGCCTGCCCCGGACCCCGATCCAGGGCCGAGGGGCGCAGATAGAGGTCGCCCGAGGCGCCGTCGTGCTCGACCGCATCCCGTCCGGCGAGCGCACCACCCTGGCGATCCGGTCGCCATGAAGCGCGATGCGGTTGACCTGCGTCGCGGAGATCTCCGCCGCGAGCTCGGCATGGTCGGCCGCATCGAGGATCTGCATCGCCGCCGCAGGCGGCGCCATGAAGAAGACATGGGCCGCAAGCAGCGCGGCCATGCCGGTCCGTCGTGTCATTGTCCGTCCTCCATCTGTTCGAAGCGCAGCAGCCCGATCCGCCCCGCGTCGATGCGGAAGGCGAGCCGGTAGCGCCGGTCCTCGCGCGAGGACTCCTCGCGCCCGATCCAGGTCACCAGCTCGCCCGCGATCTCGACGCCGAGCCGCGCCGGGTCGGCCTCGATCTCCGTCGGGTAGAAGGCGCTCGCCATGTCGCGCCCGGCCATGCGCGCCGCCTCGGCCTCGACCCAGGCGCCGATCGCGCCGCGCGCCGAGGCATGGCTCATCCGCGCCGCCGCAAGGCGGACATGGGATGCGTTCTCCGGCGTCAGCGTCAGCAGCGTCACCGCCGCCGTGCGCGCCATGTCTTCCAGGTAGCGTGCGCCGGCCATGCCGGACCCGGCACTTGCGCCGCCGACCTCCCAGGCCGGCCCCGCCGCCGCCGGCACCAGCACCGTGACCGTCTCGCGCCCGGCGAAGCTCATGACGAGCGCCAGGTTGGCGGTCATCGATAGCACCAGCAGCCCGGCCAGCGCGAGGCGGATGTCCCGCACCCGGCGGATGGCGGAGTCCATGTCGATGCGCCGCATCGGTTCGATCCTCCCCGGGCCTCAGCCGACGAAGCGCCGGAGGTGGCTCGGCGGCGTGCGTTTGAGCCGCAGCACGAAGTCCGGCAGGAACCAGTAGAGCGCGTAGCGGGCGATGTTGGCCCCGCCGCCGCGCTTCACGCGCCTCAGCAGCAGCCAGCCGCCGACCCCGGCGACCAGCCCCGGCACGAACTGGTTCGCGGCAAGCCCGAGCAGCGCCGGGCCCATCAGCGCCGCCGCCTCGTCCACGGTCCAGAACAGCCAGCGCTCCGGGTCGTCGAGACGGCGCGGGATGGTGTGGCGCGCGGTGTCGTTCATCAGACGATCGCCGAGCCGACCAGGCCGGTGACGATGCCGGTGCCCGCGCCCGCCGCGATGCCGACCCCGACCGCGCCCATCAGCTGCATGGCGTTGAAGCGCAGCACCGAGCCCACCAGGGCGGCGCCCACCGCGAGCGCCGCGGCGAGCTGCCCGCCGGTGCCGCCGACGATGTTCTCCACCGTGTCCAGCGGCGTGCCGAAGGTGGTGTCGGTGGTCGCGAAGGCGGCGTCCGTCCCGGCCAGCGTCGCCGCCACCGCGAGACCCGCCGCGGCAGCGATGCGCAGCGCCTCGCCCGCGCGGTCCGTGTCGATGGCCGCCATGCCCGGCGCGCCGCCCCGCGCGCGAGCCGCGAACCTCCGCCGGGCGCCCATCACGCGTCCCTCCCGCCGGGGTCGTCCGAGGGCACGTGGCGCTCGGCCGCCCAGCGCTCCAGATGGTCGCGGCGGTAGAGGATGCGGTGGCCGAAGCGGTAATGGTCCGGACCCCCGCCCTCCTCGCGCAGCCGGTGCAGCGTGCGCGCGGAGATCCCGAGCCACGCCGCCGCCTTGCGCGCGCTCAGGTGCGGGCTCTCTTCGTGGTGCATGCCAGTCTCTCCCTGTGCAGTGGAATCGTCCCCCGCGCGCGCCAGCGCAGCCACCTCCGCCACCGCGCGCGCCATCGCCGCCCGGCACGCCGCGTCCGCCTGCGCGCCCATCCAGGCGCGCACCTTGTCCACGGTGACCAGGCGAAACGAGACGCCCCGGCGCAGCCGCTCCACGAAGGAGGGATCGCCCGCGGCCAGCTCGCCGAAGACGTAGGGCTTGGTCGCGGAATGGACGAGAAACGCCTCGACCTCGCGCCGGAAGGCCGGCCCGAGGAGCGGGGCGCCCATCTCGGCGCACACCCTGTCGGCGGTGGCAAGGGTCAGACGCCGCCCGCGCTTGAGCGAGGCGACGAAGCCGGGGTCGTTCAGCGCCTCGCGGCCGAAGCGCCGACCGCATCGCGGAGCTTGTCGTCGAGAGGCGTCATGCGGGCGAACGTAATTGGAACTACCGCCGTTGACAATTTCCGTGGTTAGGGAATATCCTTCGTCACGCGGCATCCACGCAAGGAGCGGCCATGCAACCCGATACCCCGCGAGAGAACCTCAAAGAGGCCCTTTGGAAGAACGGCGCCTCGCTCGCCGAAGCCTCCCTCGCCATCGGCAGGAACAAGGCCTACCTCCAGCAGTACCTCGCAAGAGGCATGCCCCGGGTGCTCTCGTTCCGCGACTCCGCCCGGCTCCGCCACGACGCGCTGCCCGCCCCGAAACCATGGACCGGACCGAAGCGCCGGCGCACCGCCGGCGCCTCGGTGCCCGAGATGGAGGTCGAGGCCGCCGCAGGCCCCGGCGCCTGGCACGAGGACTTCGTCCACGAGAAGGCCCGGTGGCGCCTGCCCGAGGCCATGGTCCGCCACGAGGGCGACGCCGACCCCGAGGCGGTGCGCATCCTCAAGGTGCGCGGCAACTCCATGGAGCCCGAGCTCCGCGAAGGCGACCGCATCGTCGTCGACACCGCGCGCCGCGTCCCCGCCGCCGGCGAGCTCTTCGTGCTCTGGGACGGCGCCGGGCTCGTGGTCAAGCGCATCGACGCGCTCACCGCCAAGGGCACGCTCCGCCTCGTCTCCGCCCACCCCGACTACCCGCCCTACGAACGCCCGGCCGACGAGATCCACATCGTCGGAAAGGTGCTGTGGAAGGTCGTGCGCGCCTGAACGCGCGCCAGGAACATCGGCGCGTTCCGCCGCCGCGCCGCGCGGAACGAGCACGGTCTCCCCGGGCGCATCGCCTTCCACGGCCGCCCGCCACTGCGCGAATTCGTCCGTCCGGCCGCAGCCGCCCGCCGGCGGAGAGGCGGGCGGCGCAGGCGGCAACAACCGGACGACATTCGCCAGGGTCGTCAGCAGGGACCCGTTCGCGCGGCGCAATGCCCGGTTCCCGCGCTCCAGGGCATCGAGCCGTTCGCGGTCGCCCCGGACCATCGGGTCCCCCGCCCCTCACCAGCGGATCGCTGGATGAATCTCAGGGATAAGCAGGTTTGTGTTTGGTATAAGGGTCGATAGTGCCGCGGTGAACGCACCGGCGTCGAGAGGCATGTGATGGGTACGCGGAGAACGAGCGGACAGGTGAACGGCCCTGGGCATATGGCCGATGCACGGGCATCGTTCACTCGGGGAGGCTCGACGGGGCCGGCATTGGATGCGCCCGCGCAAGGGGCATGTCGTGGTGCGTCTTGAGGATTTGAAGCCGGGCGCGTTCGCGTCGGCGGTCTGGCGCCCGGCGGGGCGGCCAGGATCGTCCATCTGGAGTGGTTCGGCGACCAAGCGGTCAAGATCACCTATGAAGACGTGTCCGGCGCGGTCGCGAACCGTCTCGTCTACCGCAACGAGGAGCCTGCGCTGGACGTGATCGAGGCCGGACGTCCGTGGTCGTTCGACGGCGACGGGGCGCTCCTGCGTCTCGTCTCGGAAGCCTGGCGTATCCGGCTCGCCCACCTGTTCGGCCCCTATCTCGCCGTGCACGCCGCGCGCATCGAGCCGCTGCCGCACCAGATCGCGGCGGTCTACGGGGAAATGCTGCCGCGCCAGCCGCTGCGGTTCCTGCTGGCCGACGATCCGGGCGCCGGCAAGACGATCATGGCTGGTCTGCTGATCAAGGAGTTGATGATCCGGGGCGATATCGAGCGCTGCCTGATCGTGGCGCCCGGTGTCCTGGCGGAGCAGTGGCAGGACGAGCTCGACGGCAAGTTCGGCCTGCCATTCGACATCCTGACGCGCGAGCAGGCGGAAGCGGCCCGGACCGGCAATCCGTTCGCCGGGCGCGACCTGCTCATCGCCCGCCTCGACATGCTGTCGCGCAACCCGGAGATGCAGTCGCGGCTCACGGCGGCGCGCGAGTGGGATCTCATCGTGGTCGACGAGGCGCACCGCATGTCGGCGAGCTTTTTCGGGGGCGAGGTCAAGTACACGAAGCGTTACCAGCTCGGCCGGCTGCTCGGCGCCCGCGCCCGGCATTTCCTGCTGATGACGGCGACACCCCACAACGGCAAGGAGCAGGATTTCCAGCTCTTCATGGCGCTGCTCGACGCCGACCGCTTCGAGGGCCGTTTCCGCGACGGCGTGCACCGTGCGGACGTGTCGGACCTGATGCGCCGGCTCACCAAGGAGGAGCTGCTGCGCTTCGACGGAAGGCCGCTCTTTCCCGAGCGCCGCGCGGAGACCGTCAAATACATGCTCTCCGACGCCGAGGCCGCGCTCTACGCGGCGGTGACGGATTACGTGCGGGACGAGATGAACCGCGTGGAGCGCTTCGCAGCGGAGGGCGGCGACCGGCGGGTGCGGAACGTCGGCTTCGCGCTGACCGTCCTTCAGCGCCGTCTCGCGTCTTCGCCCGCCGCCATCCACGAGTCGCTCCGCCGCCGGCGCGAGCGGCTTGAGGCGCGCCTCGCCGAGGAACGGTCGATGAGGCGCGGCCGGGAGGCCCGGCTCGGCGCTGGGGTGGGCCTCCCGGAGTGGTTCGACGAAGACGAGGACGCACTCGATGAGGCGCCCGGCGCGGAGGCAGAGGCGGCCGAGGACGCCATCGTGGATCGGGCCACCGCGGCGCGCACCGTTGCCGAGCTCGAAGCCGAGATCGCGACGCTGCGCCGCCTCGATGCGCAGGCCGCGGCCCTTCGCCGCGCGGGCGCGGACACCAAGTGGACCGAGCTCAACGGGATTCTCGACCACCCGCTGATGACGGACGGCGACGGCAACCGCCGCAAGCTCATCGTGTTCACCGAGCCGCGCGATACGCTGAACTATCTCGCCGAGCGCATCCGCACGCGGCTGGGCCGGCCGGAAGCCGTCGTGGCAATCCATGGCGGCGTCGGACGCGAGGAGCGCCGCAAGGCGGTCGAGGCGTTCACCCACGACAAGGAGGTGCTCGTCCTGGTGGCCAACGACGCCGCCGGCGAGGGGATCAACCTGCAGCGCGCGCACCTGATGGTGAACTACGATCTGCCCTGGAACCCCAACCGGCTGGAGCAGCGCTTCGGGCGCATTCACCGCATCGGCCAAACGGAGGTGTGCCACTGCTGGAACCTGGTCGCCGACGATACGCGCGAGGGCGAGGTGTATGCGCGGCTGCTCGACAAGATCGAAGCGGCGCGGGCGGCGCTCGGCGGCAAGGTGTACGACGTGCTCGGGCGCCTTTTCGAGGCCCGTGCGCTGCACGAGCTGCTGATCGACGCGATCCGCTACGGCGATCGGCCGGAGGTGAAGGCGCGCCTGCTCCGGACAGTGGACGATGCGGCGGGACGGCAGCAGCTTCTGGATCTGATCGAGGAGCGGGCGCTCGTCAGGGACACGATGAGCGCGGCGGATCTCGCGCGGATGCGCGAGATCATGGAGCGCGCCGCTGCGCGGCGACTGCAACCCTTCCACATCCAGAGCTTTTTCCTCGAGGCGTTCCGTCATCTCGGCGGCAGGGCGCACCGGCGCGAGGCCGGGCGATGGGAGGTCGCGCGGGTGCCCGGCCCGGTGCACGACCGTGACCGCCTGATCGGGACCGGCGCGCCCGTGCAATCGCGATACGAGCGCATCTGCTTCGAAAAGGAGCGGATCGACCGCGCACCCGTAGCCGCCTGGCTCTGTCCCGGTCATCCGTTGCTCGATGCGACGCTGGACCTGGTCCTCGAACGCCACCGCGACCTGCTGAAACAGGGCGCCGCGCTGGTGGACGAAACCGACGGCGGCGCGGCGTTGCGGGTGCTTTTCTATCTCGAGCACGCGGTGCAGGACGGGCGTACGGACCGCGACGGACGGCAGCGGGTGGTCTCGCAGCGACTCCAGTTCGTCGAGGTGGACGAAAGCGGACGCATCCGCGACGCGGGTCCGGCGCCCTATCTCGACTACCGGCCGCTCGAAGAGGGCGAACGGCCGCGGATCGCGGATGCGTTGAAGGCGTCCTGGCTCACGGAGGACCTTGAAGGCACGGCCGTCGGCCACGCGATCGCCAAACTCGCGCCGCGCCATGTGGAGGAGGTTCGCGCCCGTCGCTTGCTGGAGATCGACAAGGTGGCGCGCGAGGTCGCGGCGCGGCTGAAGAAGGAAATCAACCACTGGGACCATCGCGCGGAGGACCTGAAGGCGCAGGAGCGGGCCGGCAGGCGGACCCGACTCTCGGCCGCGCAGGCCGCGGCGCGGGCGAACGATCTCGCCGACCGCCTCCAACGGCGTCGCAAGGAGCTCGACCGGGAGCGCGACATCAGCGCCCTTCCGCCGCAGGTGCGCGGCGGCGCCCTGATCGTGCCAGCCGGGCTGCTGCGCGCAGCGGCCGCCGAGTCGGATCCGGTCCCACCCGCGGCGACGGCCGAGGCCCGGGCCACCGTCGAGCGTCTGGCGATGGAGGCGGTCATGGCAGTGGAACGTCGCCTGGGCCACGAACCGAGGGATGTGAGCGCCGAACGGGTGGGCTACGACATCGAGTCGCGCGGGAGCGGCAGCAGGAGACTCCGCTTCATTGAGGTCAAGGGCCGGGTCCGGGGCGCGGAGACGGTGACGGTCACGCGCAACGAGATCCTCACCGCGCTCAATGCGCCGCACGCCTTCATCCTCGCGATCGTCGAAGTATCGAACGGCTTCGCAGCGGAGCCGCGTTATGTTCGGCGGCCCTTCGCGCGCGAGCCGGATTTCGGGGCGACGAGCGTGACCTATAAGCTCGCCGACCTGCTGGCACGGAGAACGGAGCCGTCATGACGACCTACTTCTCGGATCGTGAGTTCGGGTCGAAACCGATGGTGGAGGAAACTGTCAGCCGATTCGTGTGGCAGGCAATCCTTTCACTGATCAAGACCAGGGCCGATGACGGATCCCTGGCCTACGGCTTCCCTTTGCACTGTCCGGACGGCAACGCTATCGTCGGTACGGATTGGAAAGCCATGTCGAACGCCATTCGCGCGGAGATTGGGGACCTTGCCGACGACGGTCCAGAAGACGGGTTCGACGCCGACTTTTTGAGCATTTTGTCGCACAGCCTGCCGAACACCCCTGCGATACTGGATCTCCTCGAATTCGTGGCAAGACATGTCGCGCAACCAGCCCGGCACGGTTGGCATGAGTTTCACTGTCATGATCATTTGCAACTCGACAGAGACCAAGGGCTGTGTAAGTTCGTCGAGGACATCAATCGTCTCTTTTCCCGGAACGGCCTTGCATACAGGCTGACCGATGCGGGTGTCATCGAAAGAACGGTGTCGGCGCCAATGGCGGAACTGCTGAAGCAGTCGGGGTTCTCCACGGGGGACCGGGATCTCGACGGCCTTCTCGATACTGCCGTCGAGCACTTTCTGTTGCCGAAGCCGGAGGCGCGGCAGGACGCCATGGAGAAGCTCTGGGACGCCTTCGAGCGCCTCAAGACCATTGAAGATCCAGGAGACAAGAAAGCGGGGGCGACCTCGCTGATCGATAGAGCGACCGCCTGTGACGCCGCCGTGTTTCGTTTGGCCGTTACGGAAGAGTTTCAGGCGTTGACCCGGATGGGCAACGAACTACGCATTAGGCATTCGGAGGTTGGAAAGGAGCCGGTAGGCGACAACGGGGAGAAGGACTATCTGTTCATGCGGCTTTTCTCGCTCATCTGGTTCATGCTGAAGGGGACGGAACGACTTTCCAATGTGCGGAATGACCATTCCGACGATGATGAAGCGCCATTTTGGCGCGATCGATGACGATGGCGCATGGACCGGGAGCAAACCGCACATGAACAAATCCCGTCGCAAGAAGCTCATCGAAGTCGCGTTGCCGCTTGCCGCGATCAACGAGGCGGCGGCGAAGGAGAAGTCGATCCGCCACGGCCATCCCTCGACCCTGCATCTGTGGTGGGCGCGCCGTCCGCTCGCGGCGTGTCGGGCGGTGCTGTTCGCGCAGCTCGTGGACGATCCGTCCTCGGCGCCGGAAGAGTTCTCCGACGAGGCGGCGCAGGCGAAGGAGCGCCGCCGCCTGTTCGACATCATCGAAGAACTGGTGCTGTGGGAGAATTCCAACAACGAGCGTGTCATCGCTAATACGCGGCGCGAGATCGCGCGCTCGGTCGCCCGCAGCCTGGGCGAGGTGGCGCCCGAGGGCAAGGCCGAAGTCAATGCCTTTCTCGCGGAGAAGGCGCCGCCGGTGGCCGACCCGTTCTGCGGCGGCGGCTCGATCCCGCTCGAGGCGCAGCGGCTGGGCCTGCACGCGCACGGCTCGGATCTCAACCCGGTGGCGGTGCTGATCGCCAGGGCGCTGGTCGAGATCCCGCCCCGCTTCGCCGACCTCCCGCCGGTCAACCCGGACGCGCGGGCGACGCTCGCCGGCGGCGCGGACTGGGACGGCAACGGCGCGCAGGGCCTGGCCGAGGATGTGCGCTTCTACGGCCGATGGATGCGCGACGAGGCGGAGAAACGGATCGGTCATCTATACCCCAAGGCGCGGCTGCCCGACGGCTCCGAAGCCACGGCGATCGCGTGGCTGTGGGCGCGCACCGTGGCAAGCCCCAACCCGGCGGCGCGGGGCGTGCACGTGCCGCTCGCGAGCTCCTTCGTGCTGTCTTCGAAGAAGAGAAGAGAATCCATCGTGGTGCCGGAAGTCGAGGCGGGCCGGTATCGCTTCACCGTCAAGTCCGGCAATATCGGCCCGGAGGCACTGGCGCGAGCCAGGGCGGGGACCAAGAACGGGCGAGGCGCTAACTTTACCTGCCTGCTTTCGGGAGCGCCGATCCCGGCCGCCTACATCAAGGCCGAAGGGGTGGCCGGGCGCATGGGCGCGCGGCTCATGGCGGTGGTGGCGCAAGGCAGAGGCGGGCGCGTCTACGTGGCGCCCACCGAAGAGATGGAGCGGGCGGCGCGGAAGGCGAAGCCGGAATGGAAGCCCGACGGTGACGTCCCCCGAAAGCTGACCGGTGGTACGTGCTATGGCTATGGCCTGACCACTTTCGCCGACCTGTTCACCGACCGGCAGTTGGTGGCATTGGGAACGTTTTCCGATCTGGTGTCCGAGGCGCGGAAGCGGGTGCTCGAAGATGCGCTCGCGGCTGGCATGGACGCCGACGCGCCCCGCCTCGCCGAAGGCGGCTACGGTGCCCAGGCCTATGCCGACGCGGTGGCTACCTGTTTGGGGCTGAGCGTCAGCAAGCAGGCCAATCGGTCGTCGAATCTGAACTTCTGGGATCCCGGTGGAGCCAATGTGCAACAGGTATTCGCGCGGCAGGCGCTGCCGATGGTGTGGGATTTCTGCGAAGCCAACCCATTCAGCGGATCGAGCGGAAGTTTCGTCGGGCAGGTCGGCTATCTCGCGAACGTGGTGGCGGCGTCCCCGCGGAGTGTTCCGGGCGGTTCCGCGAGACTGGCGGATGCGGCATCGGACGGCAGGGCGCAACCGTCCCGGGTCGTGGCGACCGACCCGCCCTATTACGACAATATCGGCTACGCCGATCTCTCAGACTTCTTCTATGTCTGGCTGCGTCGATCGCTCGGCGCCGTCTATCCCGATCTGTTCAGGACTCTCCTGACTCCAAAATCCGCTGAACTGGTCGCTACGCCATACCGCTTCGATGGCGACCGGGACGAAGCCCGGAAGTTTTTCGAGACCGGACTCGGCCGCGCGATGGCGCACATGCGAGCAGTGCAAGCGCCACATTATCCGATGACCCTCTTTTACGCCTATAATACCAAACGCAAGTCATATGAACCGATACAGTGAGGCATCGGGATCAGCACGATGGGGCTACGGCCCAGCTGCGCCGGGTTGTATTGGTGATGACGTCGGGCTGGTCGGTCAGCCATTGCCACCCCGTCCAGCAGGCGTCCCTCAGGGCGGAGACATCCTTGAACACGCGGTTGGCGAAGCGGTTCGATTTCAGGAACAGAATGATCTGCTCCATCGGATTGAGTTCCGGACTGTAGGGCGGCAGATGCACGAGCGTCAGGTTGGGGGGAACGAGAAGGTCGCCCGAGCGATGCCAGCCCGCCCCGTCCAGCACAATCACGCCGTGCGCACCCGGCGCCACGGCCGCGCCGATCGCCGCCAGATGCTCGTTCATCGACGCCGTGTTCGCCCTGTCCGCCACGTGGGCGATGCCGACGCCGCGCTCTGCGCAGGTGGCGCCGAACAGATAGACGTAGCCATAGCGATGGTCGCGCAGGATGCGCGGACGCTGCTTCCCATTCGCCCAGACCCGTGTCGTCATCCCCTTCTGGCCGATGCGCGCTTCGTCCTGGAACCAGATTTCTATCGGACCCGCCAGCGCCTCAGAGCTGAGCGCCGACGTCAACTGTGCCTCGAACTCCGCCACGAACGACCTCTGCCGCTCCGCGTCGGCTTTGGGGTGGACCGGCCGCCCCGAGACAAAGCGAAACCCGGCCCTTCGGAGCATCATACGGGCACCGCTCTCCGTATAGATGACCCCGAAGGCCTCCTCGATTTTCCGTAAGATGTCCTGAACGCGCCAGCGCGTCACACCGTCCCGCTCAAGCTCGGGACCCGCCTCGATCCAGGCGCCGATCTCGGCGATCTGCGCGTCCGTCAACCGGCCCTCGCTCCCGCCGCGCGGGAGATCCGCGAGGCCGTCGAAGCCCTCCGTGTTGTAGCGCAACACCCAGTCGCGCAGGATTTGAAGCTCCATGCCCTGCGCCCGAGCCGCCTCCGTGCGAGACGCACCCTCCATGATCATGGCGAGCGCACGCGCGCGCGACGCTTGCTTCGCGTCCCCGCAGTGCCTCGAAAGCGCGTGGAGCTCGTCCGCTGTGTGTGCCGTCCAGGTTATCGGCGTTGCCGCACTCATCGTCATCCTCCGGCGCTGGTGAGTCGATCACCACAGTCTATGAAGGTCGTCCGGACCGTCACCCCAACATATTGGGATGGTGAGTCAATTTGGAGCGCGCTTGGTATAAGCAGGCGGAGACGAAGCGCGATGGCGAAGGCAATGGATCGACGGTCTCCACCGGTTGGGAAACCATGCTGACCGGCGTTATCGACGCAGGCTTCACAGTCGATGGAACCTGGCCCATTCAAACCGAACTGGCAGGTAATCTGAAAAAGCGGGTGTCCGCCCTTGCCTCGTCCATCGTACTCGCCTGCCGCCCGCGCCCGGACGATGCGCCGATGGCGACCCGGCGCGACTTTACCACCGCCCTGAAGCGCGAACTGCCCAGTGCGATTCGGCGTTTGCAGGCAGAGAACATTGCTCCTGTCGATCTCGCCCAGGCGGCGATCGGCCCGGGCATGGCGGTGTTCTCGCGCTACGCCCGGGTGCTGGAGGCCGACGGCGCGGCGATGCCGGTGCGCCAGGCGCTCGTCGAGATCAATCGGGTGCTCGACGAGACCCTGGCCGAGGCCGAGGGCGACATGGACGCCGATACCCGATTCTGCGTCGCCTGGTTCGAGCAGCACGGCGCAGCCGAGCGCGCCTACGGCGAGGCGGAGGTGCTGTTCACCGCCAAGAACACGTCGTTTGCGGGCCTGGAGAAGGCCGGCGTGCTCGTCGGCGGAGGCGGCAAGGTCCGCCTCCGGCGCCGGGACGAACTGGAACCGGACTGGGATCCGGCGACGGACAAGCGCATTGCCAACTGGGTGTGCGTCCAGTATCTGGTGCGGGCGATGGACCCGAAGACCGGCGGCGGGGTCGAGGAAGCGGCGCGCCTCGCCGGCGCCATGGGGCCGGAGCGCGCGGAGAACGCACGGGCGCTCGCCTACCGCCTCTATACCGTGTCAGAGCGCAAGGGCTGGACCGACGAGGCGCTCGCCTGCAACATTCTCGTCACCTCGTGGCCGGATATCCGCGACGCGATGGCCCGTCTCGCGGCGGGCGCCGGGACCCAGGGCGAGCTTGCACTGTAGCAGGGGGCGATAGCGTGACCTCGAATCATCAGCGCGTGACCGAAGGCCTCGAGATCCTGACCGGCGTCCTGGCGCCCTATGTCGGCGGCGAGCTGCGGGCGCGGTTCGGCGACGAGTGGTGGGACCGGGGAGTCCTCGGCGTGCTCTACGACCAGCAGAAGCGCGGGCTGCCGCCGGCGGGCGAGGATGACGAGTTGGTCGCGCATCTCGATGCGGCCCGCAGCCTGATCCTGATGGACGTGCAGTGGAACGAACTGTTCCGGCGCAAGCTCGACCGCGAGCACCGGAACTGGATCAAGGAGCTCGTCGCGACGCGCAACAAGTGGGCGCACAAGGGTCTGCTGGACATGGCCGACGACGACGCCTGGCGAGCGCTCGACACGATGACGCGGCTGGTCGAGCAGATGGACTCGGAAGCGACCGAGCGCCTGCGCGCGCTCGCGCGCACGGTGCGCTACGGTACCGAGGGTCCGTCGACCGCGGCGCGGGGCGCGGAGGACGCAGACGACGCGGCGCCGCACCGGGCACGCAGCGAGGGGGTTCTCGCCGTCGTTCCCCGACAGGGGCTGAGACCGTGGCGCGAGATTGCGCGCCCACACCCCGATGTCGCGGCCGGGCGCTACCGGCAGGCGGAGTTTGCCGCCGACCTGTCGCAGGTCGCGCGCGGCACGGCGGATGTCGAATACCAGGATCCGGTCGAGTTTTTCGCCCGCACCTATCTGACCGAGGGCATGCGCGGGCTGCTGGTGCAGGCACTGAAGCGCCTGGGCGGCAATGGCGGCGAGCCGGTCATCCAGCTCAAGACGGCGTTCGGCGGCGGCAAAACCCACTCGCTGCTTGCGCTCTGGCACCTGTGCCGGGGCCGCGCGCCGCTCGATCGCGTGCCGCAGGTAGCGGAACTGCTTCGCGAAACGGGTATCGGGCGCCCACCCGGGGCGCGCATCGCCGTGATCGTGGGGACTGCGCTCAATCCGGCCCGGGAGCGCAGGCCTCCCAATCTTCAGGGCATCGCGATCCGCACGCTGTGGGGCGAGATCGGCGCGCAGCTTGCGGAGCAGGCCGGCAACCGGAAGCTCTACGACCATGTGCGGGCCGCCGACCGCAAGGGCGTGCCGCCCGGCTCCGAGGCGCTGCGCGAATTGTTCGACGCCTGCGGGCCGTGCCTCATCCTGATCGACGAGATCGTCGCCTATGCGCGCAAGATCTACGGTGTCGAGGGCCTGCCGGCGGGCAGCTTCGACGCCGTGCAGACTTTCATCCAGGAACTCACCGAGGCGGTGCGCGCGAGCAGGAACACGGCGCTGGTGGCGACGATCCCGGAGTCCGACATCGAGATCGGCGGCGAGGCGGGGAAGGAGACCCTCGCGCGGATCGAACATACCTTCGGTCGCATGGAGGCCATATGGAAGCCGGTCGGCTCCGAGGAGGGCTTCGAGGTGGTGCGCCGGCGGCTCTTCCTGCCGATCGACGACGAGCCGGCGCGCGACGATGTGTGCCGTGCATTCAGCCGGCTCTATCGCGACGAGGGCGATTCCTTCCCTAGAGAATGTGGCGAAGCGCGCTATCTCGCGCGGATGCAGGCCTGCTATCCGATCCATCCGGAGATGTTCGACCGGCTTTACGCGGACTGGGCAACCCTCGAGCGTTTCCAGCGCACGCGTGGTGTGCTGCGCCTGATGGCGGCGGTGATCCACGATCTGTGGGCGCGCAACGACGCGAGCCTGCTGATCCTGCCGGGCGCGCTCGGCCTCGACGCAGTGGCGGTGCGCGAGGAGCTGACGCGTTATCTGCCGGAGGGCTGGACTTCGGTGCTGGAGAGCGATGTGGACGGGCGCAACTCCGGGCCATTGCGGATCGATTCCGAAAACCCGCGTTTCGGTCAGCCGCTGGCGGCGCGGCGCGTGGCGCGCTCGATCTTCCTCGACAGCGCACCGCATGTGGTCCAGCAGCAGGTGCGCGGCGTCGAGGACGTGCACGTGCGTCTTGGCGCGGTGCAGCCGGGCGAGGCCGTCTCGGTGTTCAACGATGCCCTGTCGCAGCTTTCCGAACGGCTGACCTATCTCTACCGCAAGGACCGGCGCTACTGGTACGACACGCGGCCGAACCTGCGGCGAACCGTCGAGGAGCGCGCGCAGCAATTTGCGGACGACGAGGTCGAGGGTGAGATCGAGCGGCGGGTGCGCGAGACCGCCCGCCGCGAGCGGGGCGAATTCCGGGGCATGCATGCCTGTCCGGCGTCGCCAGGTGACGTGCCCGACGAGCAGGAATGCCGACTCGTCGTGTTGCGGCCGGACACGCCCCATCGGAGCAACGACCCGGAGAGTGCCGCACTGCAGGCCGCAGGCGACATCCTCGCCAACCGTGGGACGGCGCCGCGCCAGCACCGCAACGCACTCGTGTTTCTCGACGCGGACCGCGAGGCGATGGACGGCCTGCAGCAGGAAACAAGGCGCTTCCTCGCCTGGCAGTCGGTGGTCCGCGACCAGGAGGCGCTCAATCTCGACGCGCACCAGCGGCGCGAGGCGTCCGACGGCGAGACGGCGAGCGAGCGCAATGTCCGCATCCGGTTCGACGAAGCGTGGCGCTGGCTCCTGGCGCCGTCGCAGCCGGTCGCGAACGGCGATGTCGGCGAGCTCGGTTGGGATATCTCCCGGGCGGCGGGCGCCGGGGAGTCGATCCTGCTCCGGGCGTCCCGGCACGTGCGCGCCGCCGAGCATGTCATCGTCCGCTGGTCGCCGGCGCTGCTCCGGATGGAGCTCGACCGCTGGTTCTGGAACGACCGGGATCACGTCTCGGCGAAGACGGTATGGGATGCGCTCGCATCCTATTGTTATCTGCCGCGATTGCGGGATCGGGCGGTTTTCGTCGAGGCAGTCCAGGACGGGATCGCGGGCGGGGAGTACTTTGCATACGCAACCAGCGTGTCGGAGAGCGGACGCTACGAGGGGCTGACGTTCGGTGCGCCGGCCGCCACGGTATATGTCGACGCGGCAAGCGTT
The DNA here is from genome assembly GCA_963422445.2 of Thalassobaculaceae bacterium. Taxonomy (GTDB): domain Bacteria; phylum Pseudomonadota; class Alphaproteobacteria; order Thalassobaculales; family Thalassobaculaceae. The sequence goes on along the minus strand of OY729512.2, from coordinate 1,267,912 downwards.
CTGGTCAAACCGGACGCCGCACGCGCGCAGATCGAGGCCGAGCGGCTGGAGACGAAACGCCCGGAGCCCGATCCGCATGCGGGGTCTGGCGGAGTTCGGGAGTCGGACCCGCCGGAGTATGATCCTGAGCTGCGTCCTTCGCTCCTTCCGCGGCGCTTCTTCGGCACGGTCGAGATCGATCCGGATCGCGCCGGACGCGACATGGGCAAGGTTGCCGAAGAGGTCCTGCAACACCTGACGACGATGCCCGGCGGGAAGGTCCGGGTCACGGTCGAGATCGAGGCCGAGATGGCGGAGGGCGTCTCCGGGGACGTGCAACGGGTCGTCGACGAGAACTGCCGCACGCTGCGATTCGCCATCCACGGGTTCGAGGAAGCCTGAGCCGGCCGATCCTGCCTCCGCGCGCGGAATGATGAAGGCGACTTGGCCGACTGCCGTAGCTGTCAGCCGGCACTCCGTGGCACCGCCTTGCGTGAGGGGCCACAGGCAGGGCTGCCTTCGCGCAGATGATCCGCTTGTATCCTGTCGCGCGACACACTATAGTCCTGCGTGTGCACAGGTGCATCAGGAGAGCGGTCACCATTTCAACCTGAGTGCCTGATTGCGCTGAAGACGGGATTGGATGCGCCATGACATCGCTACGGAGAAAGCCCCCGATTCATCCGGGAACCCACATCAAGCAATCGATTCTTCCCGCCGAACTCTCGGTGACGAAGGCCGCCCGGATGCTTCAGGTTGGCAGACCTGCCTTATCCAATCTGCTGAACGGCAGAGCCGCGCTTTCCCCCGGCATGGCCGTGCGGTTCGAGAAGGCGTTTCACGCCGACGCCTCAGCGCTTCTTGAAATGCAGGCGCGGTACGACGAATTCGAGGCGCGCGATCGCGAGGACGATATCGTCGTCCGCGCGTACACGCCTGCATTTCTCGGGATTACTGCCCGTCAAGTCGCCGCATGGGCGGATACCATAGATGCGCGTGCACAGCTTCCGGCGCTGCTGCGCACGCTGGTGCACACGACTGGCAGCAATCTGACTGCGGTCGATTTCCCGGCCTTCGACAATTCCCAGCGGAAGGGCTGGGACGGGCAGATCATGTCTGGATCGACGACTCCGTGGATACCGCGCGGGAAATCCGGCTGGGAGTTCGGATGCGACAAGATACCCAAATCCAAGGCGGAGAAGGACTATCGAGCCCGTACCGCCAATGTTCCCTCGACGGAACGGAAATCCACGACGTTCGTGTTCGTAACGCCGAGAAACTGGACCGGCAAAGACAAGTGGGCCAAGGACAAGAAAGCGCGGGATGAATGGAAGGATGTGCGCGCCTTCGACGCCAGCGACCTGGAACAATGGCTGGAACAGTCGATCCCGGCGCAGACCCGAATGCGGGAATTCCAGGGAGGCGCAGGTCAGGAGGTCACAACGCTGGATCGGATATGGCTTGAGTGGGCGGGCGCCACCGAGCCCGAGCTGCCGAAAGCGCTATTCACTCCTGCTGCCGAACGATCCCGGGAACAGCTCGAGACATGGCTGAAGGCACCTCCAGCCAGTCCCTTCGTCGTCACCGCCGACTCGACCCTGGAGGCGCTGGCCTTCCTGAGCTGCGCGCTGGAACGGTTGGAAGAGACGTGCCCGGGTGCCTGCGAGCGTGCCGTCGTCATTCGTTCCCTTGAGGCCTTCAGGACCATCGCCAGGGTATCATCGAACTTCATTGCGATTGTCGCCTCGCCTGAGGTCGAGCGGGCCCTCGCTGGACTGCAGAGGAAAACTCACACCATCATCGTGCGCGGACGCAATACGGTGAGAAACGACGCGAACATCGCGCTCGACCTGCTCGGCCATGAGCCGTTCCGCGAGGCCCTACGCGGTATCGGGTTCAAAGACCCCCGGAAAGACCGGCTCGCACGGGAATCTGCACGCTCGCCAACTATCCTCCGGCGTCGCCTCGCCCAGGTTGAGGCCGTCAAGATCCCGCCTTGGGCCAATCACAACAATGTCGCGCAGGCCCTGATCCCGCTCATATTCGTTGGCGCGTGGGATTCCAGCGCCGACGCGGACAAGGAAATACTGCGCTGCCTGACCGACAAACCCTACGAAGACGCGGAGAAAACGATCGCTCAGCTCCAGACAACGGACGAACCGCCGATCTGGTCGATCGACAATTTCCGTGGGGTCGTCTCCAAGATTGATGCGCTTGATGCCACGCACCGAGCCCTCACCAAGAAGGACTTGGAGAACTTCCTGTTCGTCGCTGAAATCGTTCTGTCTGAACAAGACCCCGCGTTGGAGCTCCCGGAGGACCAGCGGTGGGCGGCCAACCTCTACGGAAAGAGCCGGGATCACTCATCTGCCCTGCGCCAAGGTCTTTGCGATACGCTCGTGCTTCTGGCCGTGCACGGTAATGCCCTTGTCGGTGAGCGCCTCGGGATCGATCTTGAGGCCGCTGTTGGTGGCGTCGTCCGCCCCCTGCTGACCCCTTCAGCAACGTTGACGTGGCTATCTCAGAAGAACGATCTACCACAATACGCCGAGGCCGCTCCGGATACATTTCTCCGCATCGTCGAAGCGGATCTCGACAGCGAGGATCCGAAGATTGCCGCCCTGTTCGCGCCTGCGGATACCGGGATTCTCGGCGATTGCCCGCGCTCAGGCATGCTGTGGGCGCTCGAATTGCTGGCTTGGAAGCCGGAGCGGCTGGTTCGCGTCACGTCTATTCTCGCAAGACTGTGCGCGTGGCAGATCGATGACAACTGGGCCAACAAGCCCATGGACACGCTCAAATCGATCTTTCGGTTCTGGATGCCTCAGACGGCTGCTTCATTGGATCAGCGCAACCAGGCGCTTGAATGGCTCACCAGGAAGTTCCCGGACATCGGCTGGCAAATTTGCGTCGATCAGTTCGTTCCGGGTTCGACCGTCGGGACTTGCAGCAATAGACCGCGCTGGCGCACCGATGCCTATGACGCGGGAGAGGTCACTACTCGCGGCGAGATGCGGCAGGGTAAACGTAAAGCGATAGAGCTTGCGCTTGGCTGGTCGACGCACGACGAGCACTCGCTCGGCGATCTGGTCGGCCGCATCAAGGCGCTGGGTCCTGACCACTGCAAGCGAGTGTGGGAGCTTGTTGGCGCCTGGAATGACACTGGTCCTACCGACAGCAAGAAGGCGGCGTTGCGCGAGCGGATACGGCGCTGCGCCCTAACCCGGCGCAGCCGGCGCCGCGGTATTGACGACGTCGAGAGGAAACGCGCCGGAAATGCCTATGCGCTGCTCGAATCCCGGGACGCCGTAATGCGTCATCAGTGGCTTTTTCTCAGCGAGTGGGTGGATGAATCGGCCAACGAGCTTGAAGACGAAGAGTTCGATTACCGGAAGAGAGAGGAGCGCATCGCTCGCCAGCGACGTGACGCCTTGCAGGAGGTGTGGGGGCAATCAGGGCTGGACGGAATCAAGGAGCTGTGCCGATCCGGCGACGCTTCTCGCGTGGTGGGGTGGCACATGACCGAAATCTGCACCGGGGTTTGGCAGGCGTCGGATTTTCTCAAGGACATTGTGGCCGAGCAGTCAGACGAGCTACGGGACAAGTACGAGCAGTGCATCGCCGGTTTTCTGGCCAGGCTCGATATGCCAGACCGCGACGCCGTTCTCGAAGGACTTCTCGCGCGCCTTGGCTCTGATAAGAATGCGCGTATTCGCCTCCTGCGCTGCGCGCCTTTCAACGGCGGCACCTGGCAACACGTTGACCGGCTGCCCAATGGCCTGAAGCGGCGATATTGGAAGGAAGTGAATCCCCTCTGGAGGCACCATGATGCTCCTGAGATAGCCACGTTCATTGACAAACTGCTCAAAGTGGAGCGGCCGCGCGCCGCATTCCACGCCGCCCGCATGAATTGGCAAATCGTCGATTCTCCCCGGCTGATACGTCTGTTGACGGAAGTTGCGACCAATGGCGCGGAACCTTCGAGCGACTACAGACTTGATGGCCGCTCTGTTTCGGAAGCACTCGATACGCTCGAACAACGGGGCGATACGTCTCCTGACGACCTTGCCCGACTCGAGTACCTGTTTATCGGGGCGCTTGACCGTACCGAGCACGGAATTCGAAATCTGGAGGCGCAACTCTCGGAGACGCCCGCACTGTTCATGCAGGCGCTCTCACTCGCCTTTAAGCGCAACGACGGCGGAGAAGACCCGGCCCAACTGCGGCTGCCTAATTCTGACAGCCGAGACGCTGTGGCGCGCGCTGCTTGTGCACTCCTCACCAGTGCCAGCCGAATTCCCGGAACCCAGGCCGATGGCAGCATTGATCTCAAGAGGCTAAGGGATTGGCTGGAGCAAGTGCGCACGCTCACCCGCGAACATGGCCGCGCAGAAATCGGCGATGAAATGATTGGTCGACTGCTTTCCCATTGCCCGCCCGGCGATGACGGCATTTGGCCGTGCGAGCCCGTGCGCGAGGCCATAGACGATATCGGATCGCAGAAAATCGCGATCGGCATGCTCTTCGATATCTACAGCGCTCACGGGGCGACTTGGCGAGGCGAGGGCGGAGCCCAGGAACGCAAGCTCTCAGAACAGTATCGAAACTGGTCCCGAGAGGTGGCTTTTGAACACCCCTTCACCGCGAACATGCTTGAGCAAATCGCAGTCAGCTACGACCAGTATGCGCAATGGTGGGACAATCAGGATGGTGTTCGCGAGCGTTTGGGACACTGACGGCGATGAGGCAGAGAGTTCTCCTCTGAGCGGACTTTATAAATGTCCAAGTTGTCTGATTTGTCACTTTGGGCCAGTGAGTTGAGGCGTGTCTCGTTCGGAATTTACGCGAGGGCTTGACAGGAATTTCGGGAAATGACTCAACAGCGACATGAGCAATCCCGAGTCGCCACACGGCCCTTCGTCGGGGGCATCGCCCGAAACGCCCGCGCAGAAAAACGCCCATCCGGAGGAGGAGAACACCTGGCTTCGGCAGCAGAACGCGTGGCTGGAAGAGCAGGTCGCGCGTCTTGTCGAGCGCATCGAGGAGTTGGAGCGCCGCCTCGGCCTGAACAGCGGCAAGCCGCCTTCGAGCGATGGGCTGAAGAAGCCGAATTCGAAGCGGCGAACCCGAAGCCTGCGCGGCACATCGGGCCGCAAGCCCGGTGGGCAGCCCGGCCACAAGGGCAAGACGCTGCGCCGCGCCGATCACCCGGACCGGGTGAAGGACCATGTGCCTTCTTCCTGCAAGGGATGCGGTTCACCCCTGTTGGATGCGGCCAGGGCGGAAACGCCGGTCGCCCGCCAGCCAGGTGGTCGATCTGCCCGAGCCGCGTCCGCTGGAGGTGACCGGGCACCGGGCGCATGCCAGGTGCTGTGGGCATTGCGGGACGGTGACCCGGGCGGCGTTCCCCGACGGGGTGTCGGCGCCGGTGCGGTACGGCCTGCGTATCGCCGGGGTGGCGGTCTGTCTTCAACACGCCCACTTCCTGCCGGAGGATCGGCAGTTCCCTCGTGAAAACTCACCCAACAGGTGGTATTGGCGTCGAGCGTTGTGCAGTCGCCGGGGGCGTGCAGGTCATCCGGACAGATCCGGCAGCTTGCGCCATAACACCGGAGAGAGGCCGTGGCCGACCGGGTCGTCGAGTCCCGTCGCGCCTGCCAGACCCGCACCGGATCCATCTCCACCGCGCTCGGGTGCGACGGGTAGCCGTCGGGCTGACTCCGGCGCCGCATTCGGGCCGCCTCCCGCCGTCTCCGCCCTGCGCTACGGCGCCGGGGGCCGGTCGTTCGCAAAGATGTCGGCCGCAATGCTGTCCGACACCCGCACCGCCGAGTCGTGTACCGAGTCCTTCGCCAGATGGGCATAGCGCGCGGTCGTCTCGACCTGCGCATGGCCGAGCAGGCGCCCGATCATCGGCAGCGATTCGCCGAGGGCCAGCGCGCGAGGCAAACGAATGACGGCAGTCATGAAGCCGCACGTCCTTCAGCCCGGCGCGCCGGCACACCTCGTCCCAGGGGTCGTTGAGATTGCGCATGGGCCTTCCCCCGACCTTGCCCGGAATGACGAACGGGTTGCCCTCGACCCGGGGAAGCGCCGCGAGCACCTCCGCCGCCTCCGGCGACAGCGCGATCGTCCGCGGGCCGACCTTGGTGTCCGGAAGCCGCAGCTCCGGCGCCTCCAAGTCTACCTCGTCCCACCGCAGGTTCAGGATCTCGCCCTTGCGGCAGCCGGTCAGCAGCAGCAGCCGGATCGCGGGCACCGCCGAGGGAAACACCGATCCGTCCGCCTCCGCCTCGGCCAGCACCCGCCCCAGGCGCCGGTATTCCTCGCGCGTCAGAAACCGCTCGCGCCGATGCTCCTTGTATCTGCGAACCGAGCGGCACGGGTTGCGCCGCGGCGGCGTCATGCCCCAGCCCTCCGCCAGTTTGAACATCCTGGCCAGAACGCCCACCGTCTGGTTGGCTTGGTACGGCTTGTCCCGCATCTTGTAGTGCAGCGTCGACACGTGGGAGCGGTCCACCGCCGAGAGCGCGAGATGGCCGAGTTCCGGAACGATGTAGTGCCTGACGACCCGTCCGAAGGTCTCGACTGTCCCGGGACGACAGTTCACCTCCACATGCGCCGTCATGTAGCGCTCGGCGAGATCCGCCGCCCGCGGGCTCCCGCGCGGGCGGCGCCGGCGCCGGGTCGAGGCCGCGATGAAGCTGTTCGGTTCGGTCAAGGGCACCGTGTTCCTGGTCTGCGACCGCTACGGCGCCTACACCAAGATGGCGCGCGAACTCGACGGCAAGGTGATTCTGTGCTGGTGCTGGATCCACCAGAGGCGCGACTTCATCGAGTGCGCGGCCGGCCAGCCGAAGCTGAGGCAATGGTGCGAGGGATGGATCGAGCGGTTCGCGTCGGTCTGCCGGCTGAACAAGGAGCGGTTGAAGCATTACGACCCCGCTCTCGAACGCCAGACGCCAGCGTTCGGCGTGGCGCAGGACGAGTTGAAGAAGGCGGTCGACGAGCTGTTCGCGCAGGCCGAAGCGGAGCTGGCCGGCCTGCCGGTCAAGGCGCGCCAGGGCAAGGCGCTGCGCTCGCTGCTCAAGCATCGCGAGGGACTGATACCAAGCGCGCTCCAAATTGACTCACCATCCCAATATGTTGGGGTGACGGTCCGGACGACCTTCATAGACTGTGGTGATCGACTCACCAGCGCCGGAGGATGACGATGAGTGCGGCAACGCCGATAACCTGGACGGCACACACAGCGGACGAGCTCCACGCGCTTTCGAGGCACTGCGGGGACGCGAAGCAAGCGTCGCGCGCGCGTGCGCTCGCCATGATCATGGAGGGTGCGTCTCGCACGGAGGCGGCTCGGGCGCAGGGCATGGAGCTTCAAATCCTGCGCGACTGGGTGTTGCGCTACAACACGGAGGGCTTCGACGGCCTCGCGGATCTCCCGCGCGGCGGGAGCGAGGGCCGGTTGACGGACGCGCAGATCGCCGAGATCGGCGCCTGGATCGAGGCGGGTCCCGAGCTTGAGCGGGACGGTGTGACGCGCTGGCGCGTTCAGGACATCGTACGGAAAATCGAGGAGGCCTTCGGGGTCATCTATACGGAGAGCGGTGCCCGTATGATGCTCCGAAGGGCCGGGTTTCGCTTTGTCTCGGGGCGGCCGGTCCACCCCAAAGCCGACGCGGAGCGGCAGAGGTCGTTCGTGGCGGAGTTCGAGGCACAGTTGACGTCGGCGCTCAGCTCTGAGGCGCTGGCGGGTCCGATAGAAATCTGGTTCCAGGACGAAGCGCGCATCGGCCAGAAGGGGATGACGACACGGGTCTGGGCGAATGGGAAGCAGCGTCCGCGCATCCTGCGCGACCATCGCTATGGCTACGTCTATCTGTTCGGCGCCACCTGCGCAGAGCGCGGCGTCGGCATCGCCCACGTGGCGGACAGGGCGAACACGGCGTCGATGAACGAGCATCTGGCGGCGATCGGCGCGGCCGTGGCGCCGGGTGCGCACGGCGTGATTGTGCTGGACGGGGCGGGCTGGCATCGCTCGGGCGACCTTCTCGTTCCCCCCAACCTGACGCTCGTGCATCTGCCGCCCTACAGTCCGGAACTCAATCCGATGGAGCAGATCATTCTGTTCCTGAAATCGAACCGCTTCGCCAACCGCGTGTTCAAGGATGTCTCCGCCCTGAGGGACGCCTGCTGGACGGGGTGGCAATGGCTGACCGACCAGCCCGACGTCATCACCAATACAACCCGGCGCAGCTGGGCCGTAGCCCCATCGTGCTGATCCCGATGCCTCACTGTATCGGTTCATATGACTTGCGTTTGGTATGAGCGTCTTCGTCGACAATCCCCAGGTCCCCATGGACAACAATGTCGCGGAGCGCGAACTCCGAGGGGCGGTCATCGGGCGACGATTGAGCTTCGGTTCGGACAGCGAGGACGGCGCCGACCTCACGGCGGCGATGTACTCGGTCCTCGGCACCCTCGCCTTGAACGGTATCGACGTCCTGCGCTGGCTGGAGGCGTGGCTCGAAGTCTGCGCGAAGAACGGCGGCAAACCGCCGGACGACCTGTCGCCCTGGCTGCCCTGGACGATGAGCGAGGAGCGCAGGCGCGAGTTCACGACGCCGGAATGACCGGCGCCATCGAGTGCCGCTACTACGGTCGCGACTTCACCGCTGACGAGATGGCGCTGCTGCGCGCCCTGATCGCCGCCGATCCGCAGCCCACCCGAGCCGCCCTGTCCCGAGAGTTCTGCCGGCGTATCGGCTGGCTCAAGCCCGACGGCGGCCTCAAGGACATGATGGCAAAGGTGACCATGCTCGCCATGCACCGCGACGGCGTCATCGTTCTGCCGCCGCCGAGGGGCAGGCAGGGTCGGCCCAAACCCATCGTCTTCGGACCGGACACCGAGCCGCCGCTGTTCCCCGCGCCGACGACCCTCGACGAGGTTCGCCCCCTCGACTTCCGCACCGTCGTGCGCAACACCCGGGAAGGAAAGCTCTGGAACGAGTTCGTCGCCCGCTACCACTACCTCGGCTACAAGCTCCTGGTCGGCGCCCAGATGCGCTACGCCGTCCATGACCGCGACGGCTGGCCCGTCGCCATGCTCGGCTTCTCCACCGCCGCCTGGAAGCTCGCCCCGCGCGACAGGTTCATCGGATGGACGCCCGAGCTGCGCGAGAAGAACCTGGCGCTGGTGGTCGACAACCCACGCTTCCTGATCCTGCCGTGGGTCGAAATCCCAAACCTCGGCTCGCACATCCTCGCCATCGTTCGCCGCCGTCTGCCGGGGGACTGGGCCGAGCGCTACAACACCACGCCCGTGCTCATCGAGACCTTCGTCGAGACCCCACGCTACACCGGCGCCGTCTACAAGGCGTCGGGCTGGATCCCCGTCGGAACCACCCAGGGAAGAGGACGCTATGACAGGCATACGAAACGAGCCCAGCCGAAAAAGGACATCTGGCTGCGGCCCCTCCGAAAAGACTGGAAGCGAACTCTCAATCGTTGAACCCGACACACTCATCACCGCGTGACCGAACGCTTTCCCGAACGCTTTCCCTCCTGCGCTGGACGGGTCCGACAATGCGGAAGCAAATCGCAACCGACTGAACCCGTTCGGATGTCCATGAAAGCGCATCCTCGCCGCAGATGCAAGCACCTTGGCAAGGAAGAAGAATGGAGATACAACAATGAAAACAGCCATCTAAGACACATCCGCCCGCTCGTGCGCCCCATCCCTCGGATGCCGCAGAGCTGACCTATTTTACATTATCTAAGACACAGCTTCGGTTGTTTGCCGGGCACTTTCAGCCCCTCGCGCCGCCACAGGCGCTCGACCCGCTTGTCGTTGACCTGCCAGCCGGCGGCGCGCAGCAGGGCCGCGATCTGCCGGTATCCGTAGCGGCCGTACTGGCGGGCCAGCTCGATCATGTCGTGACCAGGCGCTCCTCGTCGGCACGGCCACGCGGGTTGCGGCGCTGGGTCGAGCGATGCTGCCCCAGCACTCGGCAGGCCCGGCGCTCCGAAATCCCGAGCCGGTCGCAGACATGATCGATGCACTGGCGGCGGCGCGAGGGGCTTGGAAGTTTCCCCCTGCGGCCTCCTTGAGGATCTGCTTGTCCAGCGTCAGGTCAGAGACCGCACGGCGCAGCCGCTCGTTCTCCTTCTCAAGCTCCTTCAAACGGCGGAGCTGATCGCCGCTCATGCCGGCGTACTCCTTGCGCCATCGATAGAACGTGACCTCGCTGATCCCGAGCTGCCGGATCGCGTCCGCCATCGACATGCCCCGGCCGTGCAGGACTTCTGCCTGCCGCAACAGGCTCACAATCTCCTCAGGCTTGTAACGCTTCCTTGCCATCGTCGGTCCCCCTCTTTCCATAACCTAAGGGTGGACCAATCCAATGGGGGAGGATCAGCCGCACCCTAGCGGAAAGGGCCGCAAAAGGGAAGCTCAAATACAAGTCAACTTGTTGTTAATAAACGATGAATCACCCTGCAACCAGAGGCCTCCAGGTGCGCACCGGCGCCCGCCAGTCGATCCCCTCCAGCAGCATCGACAGCTGCGCCGGCGTCACCGTCACCTTGCCCCCGGACGCCGACGGCCACACGAAACGGCCGCGCTCCAGGCGCTTGGCGAACAGGCACGCCCCCTGGCCGTCCCACCAGATCATCTTGACGAGGTCGCCCCGGCGTCCCCGGAACACGAACAGATGCCCCGAACAAGGATCCGCCTTGAGCACCCGCTCGGCCTGCGCCGCGAGGCCCGGAAACCCCTTGCGCATGTCCGTCACGCCGCTCGCCAGCCAGACCCGGGTCGAAGACGGCGCCGGGATCATCCGCCGAGCGCCCGCACCACGCGGCACAGCGCGTCCACATCGAACGACCCGCTCGCGCTTACCCGGCGCCCGCTCGGCAGAACGATCTCGATCCGACCGTCCGATGCAGCCTGCGGCGCCGAAGCCGGCTCCGGCACCACCTCCACCGGCAGGAAGGACAGCGCGCCCTCGCCATCCTCCGTCGGCCGGTAGCGCGGATCGCGGCGTCACTTGAAGATCAGGTTCGCGTTGACGTCGTAGCGACGGCCCACTTGGGACACGGAAACCCCCGGCGCACAGGTCTGCGCCACAATCCGGCGCTTCTCATCCTCCGACCAGAACCGCCGTGTCCGACGCGCCACCGCAAAGCCTCCTTCGATGGTGTCCACCGCCGATGGTGGACACCATCGACCTCCAAACCATCCTATCCGAAACTGAGGCTTCAAACAGACCCGCCGCAAGGGCGGTCACGCCAGACGCTTAAACCTCGAAGACTTCGACGATCTTTCCGCCGCCATCGACCGGCTCCGCGATCCCACGGATCCGGTGCTGGACTGGGACCAGGTCCGGCGTGAGCTACTCGATACGGATTAAGGAAAGCGCAGCCAAGGAGCTGAGGCGGGTGGCCAAGGCGGACCGGACGCGCATCGTCGCCGCGATTGACCGGTTGGCCGAGCCCCCTCATCTCGGTGCCGCGCTGAAGGGCGACCCGCGGGGTCTGCGGCGGCTCAGGGTGGGGGACTACCGCGTCGTGTACGAAGTCCGGGACGAGGAGCTTGTCGTGCTGGTGGTTCGTGTCGCGCACCGGCGAGACGCCTATCGGCGGACACCACGATGATTGTCCCCGGAAAAGCGCCCATCGGCATGGTTTGCGGCAATCCGGCACCAACATTTTGGCTCAATTCGTGAATAGTAGGCATCGTGATAGAATGTCGCCCGATTCGCCCTGGAGGTCAGACAGATGGATCACGAGCGATTTCGGGATTGGTTCTCGCGTGTCGATGAGTTGACGGCGGCGCAGCGCAGGGAGGTGGCGGCGGTGCTGTCGGAGCCTTCGGAGGGCGCGGCCCCGCTGGCGGCGATCGAGCCGGGCATGGATGACGAGCGGCGCTGTCCGCATTGCGGCGCTGGCGGGGCGGTGTCGCGGGGCAAGGCGCGCGGTCTTCGACGGTTCCGGTGCAAGGACTGCGGGAAGACGTTCGGTGCGCTGACCGGCACAGCGCTGTCGGGTCTGCACCATAAGGAGCGCTGGCTGGCCTTTGGCGCCTCGCTTGCCGAGGGCGAGACGATCAAGGAGGCCGCCGAGCGCTGCGGGACTGCGCCGAGCACGGCGCATCGCTGGCGACACCGCTTTCCGGCGGCGGTGCGCCAGGCGCCGGGTCGGCTTGCCGGGATCGTCGAGGCTGACGAGACCTTCGTTCCGGAGAGCCGCAAGGAGGCGCGGAAGCTGGAGCGCAAGCCGCGCCGGCGCGGCGGCAAGGCCAGGAAGCGCGGCCTCTCGCGCGAGCAGGTGCCGATCCTGGTCGCCGCCGACCGTGGCGGCGAGACCCTCGGCCATACCCTGCCTGCGCTGAACGCAGACAACGTGAAGGAGGTGCTGGAGCCGGCCCTCGCCCCGGATGCGCTGCTCGTCTCCGACGCCAACCGCTGCTATCCGCCCGTCGCGGCGGCGCTCGACATCCCTCACGAGAGCATCAACGCTTCTGCTGACGAGCGGGTCCGGGGCACTGTGCATATCCAGACGGTCAATAGCCGCCACAGCCAGATCAAGGGCTTCCTGCGGGGCTTCCGCGGCGTCGCCACCAAGTACCTCGACAGCTATCTCAGGTGGTTCCATCTCATCGAACTCGGCGATCAGCCATCGCCCGGAGCGTGTCTCGATGCGGCGATGGCCAAACCGCGCCTACGGTTTGCGAATTGAGCCAACATTTTTGATCGTCGGCACCCGCGGCCATACGCTGCACTGCGATGCAGGGATGTCCATGTGTCCCTCTAACTCGTTGATACTACATATTAAAACCCTTGACATTGCCCTATTCGTCCCAAAGATCGTCTCCCATGCGGGTCGGTGTTGCGGGGAAGCGGGGCGTTATGGGAAGAAATGGAAGCGGACGGTCCAGGGACCGCGTTGCCGCCAACGACAACGGCGCGGCGGAGGCCCGGGTCCGGTCCGCCGTGCTGACCATCGCACGCCTGCTCGGGCGCCAGATCGCCCGCGAGCAGTTCGAGCGACAGGCTTCGGCCAACGACAATACGCCGGTCAAGGAGACCGGAGACCGACAGGAGCGATGACATGATCCGCGCCGCCCTCTACGCGCGCTACTCCTCGGACCTTCAGAGCGCGGCCTCGATCAAGGACCAGTTCCGGATCTGCCGGGAGCACGCGGAGCGGGCGGGCTGGACGGTCGTGGACACCTACCGCGATGCGGCCATCTCCGGCGACAGCATGATCCTGCGCCCCGGTATCCAGGCGCTGCTGGAGGATGCCCGCTCGGGCGCGTTCGACGTCGTCGTGGCGGAAGCCCTGGACCGGATGAGCAGGGACCAAGCCGACGTCTCGGCGTTGTTCAAGCACCTTCAGTTCGCCCGCGTAATGATCGTCACCTTGTCCGAAGGCGAGATCAACGAACTCCACGTCGGCCTGAAGGGCACGATGAACGCCTTGTTCCTGAAGGACCTCGCGGCCAAGACCCACCGCGGGTTGCGCGGCCGGGTCGAGAAGGGCCGCTCCGGCGGCGGGCTGTGCTACGGCTACGATGTCGTCACGACCTTCGATGCCGCCGGCGAACCGGTGCGGGGTGAGCGCACGATCAACGATGCCGAAGCCAACGTTGTGCGGCGCGTATTCCGGGACTTCGCCTCGGGCGTCAGCCCACGGACGATCGCTAGGCGCCTCAACGCCGAGAAATTCTCCTGCCCCTCGGGCAAGCTCTGGACGGACTCCACCATCCGCGGCCAGGTCTAGCGCGGCACCGGGCTGATCAACAATGAGCTCTACATCGGGCGCCTGGTCTGGAACCGGCTGCGCTACGTCAAGAACCCGGAGACCGGCAAGCGGGTTTCGCGGGTCAATCCGCGCGAGGAGTGGATAATCGCCGAGGTTCCCGAGCTCCGCATCATCGACGATGAGCTCTGGCAGGCGGTGAAGGACCGGCAAGAAGAACTGACCGCAAAATACTCGACCGTCATCGAGGCCACGCGCAGTGCGCGCGCCAAACGCCTGAACGGCACCCACCGGCCCCGCCACTTGCTTTCGGGCCTCCTGGAATGCGGCGTCTGCGGCGGTCCCTATTCCATGCGGGGGCAGGACCGCTACGGCTGCTCCAACCACGTCATGAACGACAGCTGCTCGAACAGCCGGGGTATTCGCCGCACCGAACTCGAGGAGCGTGTCCTGGTCGGTCTCAAGGACCACCTGATGGCGCCCGAGGCTGCCGACGCGGCGGTGCGCGCGTGGGCGGAGGAGACCAACCGGCTCAACCGCGAGCGCAGTGCCTCAAGCGAGGCTGAACGCAAGGAGCTCGCAGACATCGAGAAGAAAATCGACGGCGTCGTCGACGCCATCCAGGATGGCGCCTACAGTGCCGTGCTCAAGGAACGGCTGCACAAGCTCGAAGTTCGAAAGGCGGAGCTGAACGATCGCCTTGCAACCGCGCCTCTCGAACTCCCGGACATCCACCCGAACGTCTCCGGCGTCTATCGCCGCAAGATGGGGCGTCTCGCCAAAGCCCTTGTCAAGCCGGAAGAGCGCGATGCGGCCGCGGCTGCGATCCGGGGATTGATCGACGGGATCGTTCTGACGCCCGGCGAAAAGCGCGGCGAACTCCAAGTCACTCTACGTGGTGAGCTCGGCAGGATTCTGGAGTGGACGGAAACCGAAACCGAAAAGGAAAAGACCGACATTCCCATCTCGGGAATGTCGGTCTCGGTGGTTGCGGGGGCAGGATTTGAACCTGCGACCTTCAGGTTATGAGCCTGACGAGCTACCGGGCTGCTCCACCCCGCATGAATAAGGCTTGGTGTCTGATGTGAGTTATCTTCGCTGTTCTGGCCTGGCGGCGACCTACTCTCCCACGCCTTAAGACGCAGTACCATCGGCGCTGAGGGATTTCACGGCCGAGTTCGGGATGGAATCGGGTGCGGGGCCCTCGCCATAACCACCAGGCCAGAGCAGCGAAGCCATGTTTTCTGTGAAGCAATCTTGCCGGTGCTTGCCGGTATGCGCGTTGATCAAGCCGATCGAACGATTAGTACTGGTCAGCTTCACGTGTTGCCACGCGTCCACCCCCAGCCTATCAACGTGGTGGTCTTCCACGGTTCTCATGCGAGACCTGGTTTTGAGGGAGGCTTCCCGCTTAGATGCTTTCAGCGGTTATCCCGTCCGCACTTAGCTACCCTGCTGTGCCGCTGGCGCGACAACAGGTCCACCAGAGGTGCGTCCATCCCGGTCCTCTCGTACTAGGGACAGCGCCTCTCAAGTCTCGTACACCCACGGCAGATAGGGACCGAACTGTCTCACGACGTTCTAAACCCAGCTCACGTACCACTTTAATCGGCGAACAGCCGAACCCTTGGGACCTGCTCCAGCCCCAGGATGTGATGAGCCGACATCGAGGTGCCAAACACTCCCGTCGATGTGAACTCTTGGGGAGTATCAGCCTGTTATCCCCGGCGTACCTTTTATCCGTTGAGCGATGGCCCTTCCACGCGGGACCACCGGATCACTATGACCGACTTTCGTCTCTGCTCGGCCCGTCGGCCTCGCAGTCAGGCAGGCTTGTGCCATTACACTCGTCAGCTGATATCCGACCAGCCTGAGCCTACCATCGCGCGCCTCCGTTACTCTTTGGGAGGCGACCGCCCCAGCCAAACTACCCGCCATGCAGGGTCCCGGACCCGGATCACGGGCCGCGGTTAGATAACAGAACACAAAAGGGCGGTATTTCAAGGATGGCTCCACACCAGCTGGCGCCAGCGCTTCAAAGCCTCCCGCCTATCCTACACATTCATCTCCTGTTACCACTGCAAAGCTGTAGTAAAGGTGCACGGGGTCTTTCCGTCTGACCGTGGGAACTCCGCATCTTCACGGAGAATTCAGTTTCGCTGAGCCGACGTTGGAGACAGCGGGGAAGTCGTTACGCCATTCGTGCAGGTCGGAACTTACCCGACAAGGAATTTCGCTACCTTAGGACCGTTATAGTTACGGCCGCCGTTTACCGGGGCTTCGATTCAAAGCGTGAACCTCTCCTCTTAACCTTCCGGCACCGGGCAGGCGTCAGACCCTATACCGCGCCTTGCGGCTTCGCAGAGCCCTGTGTTTTTAGTAAACAGTCGCCACCCCCTACTCTGTGCCACCCCCGAATGGTTGCCCAAACAGAGGTCCCCCTTCTCCCGAAGTTACGGGGGCATTTTGCCGAGTTCCTTCAACGTCGTTCTCTCAAGCGCCTTGGTATGCTCTACCTGCCCACCTGTGTCGGTTTCGGGTACGGTCTTATCGGCGAGGCTATTTCCTGGGACACCCAGGCCGCACGCACAATCCGTTCAGCACGCACGACGATCGGCATCCGTCACCTTCGCCAGGCTCAGGACTATTAACCTGATTCCCATCGACTACGGCTTTCGCCCTCGTCTTAGGGGCCGGCTCACCCTCAGCGGATTAACCTTGCTGAGGAACCCTTGGGCTTTCGGCGAGAGTGTCTTTCACACTCTTTGTCGCTACTCGTGTCAGCATTCTCGCTTCCGATACCTCCAGTGCCCCTCACAGGACACCTTCAACGGCCTACGGAACGCTCCGCTACCATGCACATGACATGACAAGTCACATCACATACATCCTCAGCTTCGGTGGACGGCTTTAGCCCCGATACATCTTCGGCGCAGGCCGGCTTGTCTAGACCAGTGAGCTATTACGCTTTCTTTAAAGGATGGCTGCTTCTAAGCCAACCTCCTGGCTGTCTTGGCCTTCCCACATCCTTTCCCACTTAGCCGCCACTTCGGGACCTTAGCTGGAGGTCCGGGCTGTTTCCCTCTCGACCATGGACCTTAGCACCCATGGTCTGTCTGCCGCGCTCTGCTCGCCGGTATTCGGAGTTTGGTTAGGTTTGGTAAGGCTCGCGCCCCCCTAGCCCATCCAGTGCTCTACCCCCGGCGGCAAGCACACGACGCACTACCAAAATAGTTTTCGCGGAGAACCAGCTATATCCTGGTTTGATTGGCCTTTCACCCCTAACCACAGGTCATCCCCCAATTTTTCAACATTGGTGGGTGCGGTCCTCCAGTGCGTGTTACCGCACCTTCAACCTGCCCATGGCTAGATCACCAGGTTTCGGGTCTGATGCAACGAACTCGACGCCCTGTTCAGACTCGCTTTCGCTACGCCTACACCTATCGGCTTAAGCTTGCTCGATACATCAACTCGCTGACCCATTATACAAAAGGTACGCCGTCAGGGGACATGCCCCCTCCGACTGATTGTAGGCATCCGGTTTCAGGTCTGTTTCACTCCCCTCATCGGGGTGCTTTTCACCTTTCCCTCACGGTACTGGTTCGCTATCGGTCGCCAAGGAGTACTTAGGCTTGGAGGGTGGTCCCCCCATGTTCAGACAGGATTTCACGTGTCCCGCCCTACTCAAGGATAACAACAAGGTCTTACCCGTACGGGGCTCTCACCCTCTACGGCCCGACTTTCCAGACGGTTCCGGTTCCCCTGTCGCCATCACTGGCCTGGTCCGCGTTCGCTCGTCGCTACTGACGGAGTCTCGGTTGATGTCCTTTCCTCCGGCTAATGAGATATTTCAGTTCGCCGGGTTCGCTTCGCATGGCTATGTATTCACCATACGATGACCTTGCGGCCGGGTTTCCCCATTCGGATATCCGCGGATCAAAGCTTACTCGCAGCTCCCCACGGCTTTTCGCAGCGTGTCACGTCCTTCATCGCCTCTTGGCACCAAGGCATCCACCAAATGCCCTTCTGACGCTTGATCAACATCGCATACGGACAAACACCGCAAGCCCGCACCGGACCAAAGGCCAGTACAAACCGCTAACGCACGCCCTCATGCGAAGATGCTTCATCAGTTCCCGGGAACACACCAACCCTGTCCGCTGCGTCAG